>OZ253564.1:0-5055038 GCA_965262915.1 Candidatus Spongiisociaceae bacterium
CCGGCCGGGGAGTACGCTATCGATATAGCTCGAGTGGAAGCCGGGCTGCTCATCATCGGTGCCGACTACATGGGGGCCGGTCCTGACCCGACTCCCCCCGTCGACGATGTATCTCAGATGCGAGAGTGCTCCCCCTTCGAGCTTCGACTGGGTCGCTTCGTCGACTTCGACAAACCGGACTTCATAGGAAGGCAGTCGCTGCTGGATGAACAGGCAGCCGGTGGCCCACCCCGACGGATGGTCGGGCTCAGCATCGATTGGCGGGCGATGCTGGAGCATCAGATCGAGCGAGGAGAACTCGCGGAGATGTTTCCTCGGGTGCACCACACGCCCTTGCCCGTGCTCGACTCGGGTAGCCGAGTGGGATACGCCACGAGCGTGACCTGGGGGCCGACGGTCGGGATGCTCATCGGTCTCGGTCACCTCGACAAGGAGTCCGCAAGTTCGGAGGCAAAGCTGTCCGTGCTGTGGTCAGCAAACGGTCAAACCGTCGAGGTCGGCGCCACGGTCGTCGACCTACCGTTCAACCGGCACCGGCGCGCCTGAACCCGGGGCGCATGACACGCCCGGCGTTCGGCTGCTGTCGATCACGCACCCCTGTATGGACAGCCGGACAGACGGTGCCGGACAGGGGAACCTGTTGGGCCCCGGCCAAGTCTGCATCGTCACGGAGCGGACGAAAGGCCGGCGGCGGTACCCTGTCCAGATGACTTCGACCGCCCGCTCAGCGTCCCTCGTTCCGGCTCTGGCCGCGTACGGAGCGCTAACCCTGACCTTCGACGTCGTTCCCCTGCTGGTGCCTGCGACCGCCGAGTGGTACGGCGTGGCCCTCTCCTCGGGCGCCTGGCTCTACGTGATGACCGACTTCGGATTCGGGATCGCGGCCTTCTGGTACGGGATCCGGAGCATACGCCGGAGACAGTTGCTTCTGGCCGGTCTCGCCGCGGTAGCGATCGCCAACGTCGCCGCCGCCGGAGCCCCCGGATTCCTCTCCCATCTGGCCGCCAGGACCTTCGCCGGCTTCGCCATGGGGGCAATGGTGGCCGGCGCGATGGGTCTGGTGGTCGACGGCGCCAACGTCCCGAGGCGGGTAGGAACCCTCACGGCCGTGATGCCGGCCGCCTCCGTGCTCATGCCGGTCGCCGGTTGGATCACCGAAGCGCACGGCTGGCGAGCGACCCTGCTGGCTCTGGCGGGTGTAGCCCTGGTGGCGTTGGCCATCGCTTATCCGATGCCGGAGCAAGTGACCCGGGAGAAGAGAGTACACCCGACCCGCCTGTTCAACCGTGCAGCAGCAATCGGTATCGCATCCGGTGTGTTCTGGGCTACCGGGTCCATGGTCCCGTGGGTGTTCGTGGGCGCCTACGCCGAGGGGCCGATCGGGGGGGACGCGACCCTAAGCGGTATCGCCATCGGGGTCAGCGGCTTGGCAGGTTTCGGGGCGGCCGTCGCAGCAGGCAGACTCACCTTCGCCAGCCGCCCTCTGGGCCTCCAGTTGGGTCTCGTAGCTTGCGGTCTGTCAGTCCTGTGGCTGGTCGCGACCCGTGATGTGGCGAGTTTCCTGCTGTCCATAGCCGCGTGGGCGTTCGCCCACTGGTTCGTGTTCGTCGTGTTCCAGGGTCTGTTCTCCGAGTCGGTCGAGGTCGAGAGCCAGCGCGGGATACTGACGTTCGCGGCGCTACCGCTGCAGGTCGGCTACGGCTTGGGTGCGGTGGTCGCCTCCTTCGTGTTCGGAGCCTGGAGCTTCACCGGGTTGGGGTGGGTCTCCGCGATCCTGATGGTGGTTTCGATGATCGCTGCCTGGTTGGCATGGCAAGGGAGAACATCGGCCCCCATGGAAGGTTGCGTGCAGTGACCGGGCTTCCGGGGCAACAAGTCCCGCAAGTACCGACGGAAATCCGGCCAAGTGCTCCCCGACGCGTGCCGGACGAGTTGGACACGAATCTCGAGTGTCCGTTAACCGGGCCGGGCCCGTAGGCGCTTCCTCCGGTCAGCAGCGCGGAGCACGGTACTGCTACCCTTCGACGATCATCCCGCGGGTCTACCCGCAGAGCCGGAGACCGGCGGGGGGCTTTGCAGAGCAGAGGAGGAGGCAAAGTGTCCGGCCGAAGGCAGAACAGGGTTCCGGAAGGCTCGCCGAGAGCATCGCAGATATACCGGCGGCTGTACAGCCGCCGCCAGATTCTCAAGGCGGGTGCGCTGGGCACTGCCGGATTGATGATCGGGGCTTGTGGCGGCGAGGAAACGCCTGCCACGACCGCCGCACCCGCCACCACCACCGCACCCGCCACCACCGCGGCCCGTCGCACCGTTCCCGTGCTGTTCGACTATGGCTACGCGGGGATTCCGGGAAGCATGGGTCAGTTCTGGGACGAGGTCACGACCCGGGCAGCCGCCGAGGGAATCGACGTGGAGGGAACCGAGGTCGCCCTCGAAGACCTAGCCATCCGGATCGAGGCCGCCCATGCCGCCCAGGCGGGCCCGTCCATCGAGACCTTCTACCCCAACTACAGCACCTTCGAGTTCCTGGAGCAGGGCGCTATCCAGCCGCTGGATCCGCTGGTGGGCGGGGACGCCGAGATCGACCACTGGCTCTTCGAGAGCCAGCCGTTCGGCGGGCTGCATTACAACGCTCCGCTGCTGGCCGAGATCTCGATGCTGGTCGTGAACCGGGACATCTTCAACAACGCCGGGGTGGATCTGCCCGATCGCTTCGCTTCGTGGGAGGACATGATCGCCGCCTTGCAGAAGATCAAGAGCGCGGGTGACGTTCCGGTGATTATCGGCTCGGCGGACGGGTTCAACTCGGAGAAGTGGGTGATGGCCTCGGAGATGGGGTTCCTCGACCGCACCACCGATCTGACCGAATGGAACCTCGGCATCCGCAACATCGACGAGCCGCTGGCCTCCGGCTGGATCGACAACATCGCCCAGTTGAGGACCGACAAGCTCATCAACGACGACGCCGACAAGATCACCGAACATCAGGCCTTGGAGCGGTTCACGGCCGGTGAGGCCGGCATGATGATGCTCTATCCCGGGGCGGTGTTCGCCCTCGAGGAGGACAGGTTCGACGTGGTGGGCTACTGGAAGGGTCCGGGCGCTGCCTCCGCACCGCTGGCGGTGGGCGGGAGCGGCATGGTCGTGACCTCCTTCTCGGAGGACCCCCAGGCCGCCGGGGACCTGATCGCCTTCCTGCACCGTCCCGAGCAGTCGAAGCTGTTCAACGAGATAACGTCGGAGCTTCCCTGCGACGATCGGTTCGACTCCAGTGGGCTCGGTAAGCTGGCATCGCGCACCTGGGGACTGATCACCGACCCCGACACGCCCCCACCCTTCTGGGTCCACGACTTCATGCATTACGACGTGATCTTCTCGATCATCTACCCGCTCGGGCAGGAGGCCGTGGCAGGTACGCCGCCCGGCGAACTCCGCCAGAAGTTCAACGAGCAGATGGAGGCATGGCGCGAAGGCAACGAGGAAGCTATGGGCCGCGTGCAGGGGTTCTACGACGCGGCAACCGCGTAGAGATCCCGGCGAAGCTCGGAAACCGGCGGGGAGGTCGTACCGGTCCTCCGCCGGTTCCTGGCAACCGAAGGTAACTACACGATGACTGTGGAAGCCGCTGCTATGCCTGACGCCTGCCCGGTGCCGGTGGAAACCGAAAGACCGGCGCGATGAGCATCGGCACCAGCGCGCCTGCCCGTCCACACCGTCGATGGAGCCCCGCGGGTCTGCGCCGGGCACTCCCGGTGGTGGGATGGCTCCTGCCGGCATTGGTGGTGATCGGGTTCGTGATCGGCTACCCGGTGATCCAGGTCATCATCGACAGCTTCAGCAGCAAATCCAGGTTCAGCCCCGGCGAGTTCGTCGGTCTGGACAACTTCCGGGAACTGATGGCCGGAGGCGACCAGGATCTCTTCTGGTTGTCTTTCCGCAACAACCTGGTGCTGCTGGTCAGCATCCCCGTGACCATCCTGGTCGGTCTGGTGGTGTCTTCCGTCCTCTACCGGGGGATCAGGGGATCCCGGCTGTACGAGGTGTTCATCTTCCTGCCATTCCTCCCGGCGGTGGCGGCCATCTCGGTCATCTTCATCTACCTCCTGGGGTGGCAGGGACCGCTGAACGAGACCGTCCGGGCGCTCAGCCTCGAGCCGTTGGCGCAAGCCTGGCTGACCGATCCGGGGCTGGCCATCTGGTCGGTTCTCGGCGTGGTCACATGGAAGCGCCTCGGTTTCGTGGTGCTGCTCTTCATGGCCCGGATGCTCAGTATCGACCCCGACCTCCTCGACGCCGCGGCCGTGGACGGGGCAACCTGGTCACAGACCGTTCGCCATGTGGTGGTGCCGGAGATGAGGGCGATCATCCGGTTCGTCGGCATCCTCGGCTTCATCGAGGTTTTCTCCTTCACCTTCGCCTACGTATTCGTGATGACCCGCGGCGGCCCGTTCAAGAACACCTATACGCTGGAGTACCTCCTCTTCAGCATCATGTTCCGGCGGAAGCTGGTAGGTCTGGCTTCCGCGGTAGCGGTGCTGCTGCTGGTGCTGGCCGTAGCCGTGGCCCTCTACCAGATGCGACGGACCCGGGCGAGGGCAGCGACATGATGTCGGGGTTCCGAGCCAGGCGGAGGGCGAGAAGAGGCGGGGATCGCGCCCATGCCACCCGGCGTCAAGTATGGGGAGAGAGCGGGCTGGTCAGGGCAGTCCAGCAGGTGTTCATCCTGCTGATCGTCTTCGTTTCTCTTGCCCCGCTCTACACGGCGGTCACCACCTCCTTCACACCGGCGGGGGAGTTGAGCGGAGGCGGCATCCTCCCACCCCCCAACCCGACATTCGACAACTACCGACTGGCCTGGGGCGACCTCGGCTTCCAGGGCATGTTCTCCAATAGCGCGATCCTGGCGGTCACCGCCGCGATAGGTACCACCCTCCTCGGCGCGGCCGCCGCCTTCGCGCTGGTCAGGTTCCGGTTCAAGGGCCGGAGGGTGCTGCTGGTGGCGATCATCGGCGCCATCGCCGTGCCGCCCATCGTGATCATCATCCCCCTGTTCCTCACAATGAGCGGCCTCGGCTGGGTCAACACCTATCACTCCGCCATCATCGCCGAGATCGGTCTGCTGCTCCCGTTCGCCATATTCCTGCTGTACAGCTTCATGAAGGACCTGCCCGAGGACCTCTTCGACGCGGCTGCGCTGGACGGAGCCGGTTCGGTCGGCCAGTTCTGGCATGTGGCCCTACCGCTATCGCGTTCCGCCCTCGTTACGACCGGCATCGTCTCGGGCATATTCGCCTGGAACGAACTGCTGGTACCGCTGATCCTGTGGCAGCAGGACAAGTTCCAGACCCTGATGCTGGGTCTCGCCACCCTCGGTCCGGGACGGACCGGAGTCCGCTATGTCCCGCTTCTAATGGCAGGCGTGACGATAACGATCGTCCCGCTGGTGATCCTGTTCGTGATCGGGCGGCGGGCCCTGCTCAGGGGCCTCACGGAGGGAGCGTTGAAATGACCCGAGGAGTGATCGTCACGGGCGGGAGCACCGGCATCGGTTTCGAGGTGGCCCGCCGGTTCGCGGCCTCCGGGGACCACGTGATGATCACCGCCCGGTCCGCCGACGCCCTCGACCGGGCCCGGTCTCTCCTGGCAGGCGAGGGTCTCGATGTGGTGACGGCTTCAGGAAGCGTCTCGGACCTCGGAGAGGTGCTCCGGACACTTGCCACCGCAGTCGAGCGCTTGGGTTCGGTCGACGTGTTGGTCAACAACGCCGGCATCTGCCACGAAGCTTCCGTCATAGATACCGACGACGAGACCTGGGCAGCCCTGATGGCTACCAACGTGGCCGGGGTGTTCCTGATGAGCCGGGAGGCCGCCAGGATCATGATCGAGCAAGGCACCGGCGGTGTCATCATCAACACCTCGTCGGTCAACTCGACCATGGTCGAGCCTCTCTACGTTCCCTACAGCGCCACCAAAGCCGCGGTCGACGCGCTAACGAAAGGCATGGCTCTGGAGTTGGCGCCTTTCGGGATCCGGGTGGTGGGTGTGCGCCCCGGCTACATCGAGACGCCGATGATCAGCAAGGTGCTCCAGGACCCGGCGGGTGCGGACGAGTGGAGGGAAGCCGTCGCGGGAGTGGTACCGCTGGGCCGGATGGCGTATCCGGAAGAGCTGGCGGGGACGTACTTCTTCCTGGCATCCGAGGATGCTTCGTACATAACCGGCACCAACGTCGTGGTCGACGGCGGCAGGGTGGCCTCGCCGGGCGCCCAGTGACGGCCCGGCCATGACATCTTCAAGCGAGGGACTCGAAGGCCGGACCGCTCTCGTAACCGGAGGAGGCTCCGGCATCGGCCGGGGCATCTGCGAAGAACTTGCCCGCGTCGGCGCGAGCGTCCTTGTGGTGGATATCTCGCCCGGAAGCGCCTCCTACACCGCAGCCATGCTGACCGGTAGAGGCCACGAAGCGCGAGCCGTCGGCTTGGACGTCACCAACTCCCAAGCCATCGGTGAGGTGCGCTCGACACTCGAAGACGAAGGCTCGATGCCCGACATCCTGGTGAACAACGCAGCGATCTTCCAGATGGCCGCGTTGGAGGACATCGACCCTCGCTCGTGGGACCGGATGATCGAGGTCAACCTGAAGGGTCCGTTCCTGATGATGCAGGCTTTCATTCCCCACATGGTCGATCAAGGTTGGGGACGGGTCATATCCATCTCATCCACTGCCGGCAAGACGGGCGAGGCATTCGCATCGCACTACTGCGCGGCCAAACGGGGTCTGATCGCCCTCAGCCAGTCCGCCGCCCCCGAGGTAGCACCCGTCACGGTGAACTGCGTGTGCCCCGGCTTCGTGGAGACGCCGATGACCCGCACCGAGACCAGGTTCTGGCATTCCCGCGACCCGGGAATGAGCGAGGAGCAGGTTGTGGCCGGGATGCGCGACCAGATCCCGCTCGGACGCATGGGACGGCCCGAGGATATCGCCAAGGCAGTCAGATGGCTCAGCCTCCCGAGCAACGACTACATCACCGGCCAAGCCATCAACGTCGACGGCGGTCTCGACTTCCACTGACGATTGGCCATCCCAAGCTCCCTTGGATCCGTCGACGACCCTGCCCGATTCTTGATATCCATAGGCACGACCCGGTCGTGGAACCGGCTAGCTTTCTGATGAGACCCACAGGAGTGGCCATGACCGATATCGCCGACGTACCCGCCTACGACATACCCTTCGACCAGTCCGAATACGATGACCGGCTCGATCGGCTGCGCCGGGCCATGGAGGAACAGCGCCTCGATGGTCTCATCCTCACCGAACCGTCGGACATCTATTACATGAGCGGCTACGACACCCAGGGCTTCTGGGCGTACCAGGCGATGATCATCCCGGCCGACGGTCCACTCACGCTGGTGTGCTTCGTCGAGGAGGTACTTCATGCCGAGGCACGGGGGCTCCAGCATGCCGGGTACGCGTTCGGGGGCGACCATATCCGTATGACGGTCGAGACGGTTGAGAAGTGTGGCTTGGGCAACGGGCGCATCGGCGTCGACATCTGGGGCCGTTACCTGCCGGTGGGTGTCTTCCAGGAACTGGAGCGGTCCCTCTCCGCCGAACTGGTCGACATCGCCGGCATGGCCGAGAGGCAGCGCCTGGTCAAGTCCCCTGCGGAGGTCGCGTACATCCGCGAGGCGGCTGCCATATCCAACGAGGTGATGGGCAGGGTCTACGACACGCTGCGGATCGGGATCAACGACCGGGAGGTGGCCTCGATCCTCGGTTGTGACTCCATCCGTCTCGGGTCCGACTACTTCGCCATGGGACCATACGTGCGGTTCGGCCCGACGATGGTGCAAGGCCATCTCACCTGGCAGGGAAGGACTTTCGATCCCGGTCATGTGGCGGAGCTCGAGGTGGCGGCAGTCCGGAGGAGGTACAACGCTCCCATCCTCCGCTACGCAGTTGCGGGGTCCGTCGAAGGGGATCTGGCCGTCTGTGCCGAAGCGGTCCAACTGGGCATGGAAGCCGTCCGGCAGGCCACCAAACCGGGGGCGGTAGGTAGCGAAGTTCGGCAGGCGGCCTACGAGGTAGGAACCGATCACCTGCGCAGCAACGGCGTGGAGGCAACGTACCTGCCGGGCGGCTACTCGGTCGGGATCGGCTACCCACCGGACTGGACCGAGGCCGACATCATCACCGCCTCGAGCGACTACGTACTCCAGCCGAACGTCCTGTTCCACTTCGTCTCGTTCTTCCAACTTCCCGAGTCGCGCATCGGGACCAGCGATGTGGTGCTCGTGACCGAGGACGGATGCGAGTTCCTGAACACCCTCCAAGCAGGGCCCATCGCGCTCGAAGGGAGGTGACAGCCCGCGACCACAACCAGCGGGCTGGTTACCCGCGGGCATCTCGACGAAAAGGGGCGGGCCCTCGACAAGCGGAAGGACGATCCCGGAGCGTTCGGCGCCATGGCGCTCGGCGATGCCACAGCCCAAGCCGCGGTGCTGATCTCGACCGCTCGGAGTCGAGATCGCCATCCGCCGGAAGTCCCGAGGGCCTATCCCGGAGGTGGGAGATCTCTGGCGGGGATGCCGAACCACTCGTAGAAGGACGCCGTGAGGTGGAAGGCCTCGGATCGCGGGTCATCGACCAGTGGAATCCCCTTGTGGGGAGGATCGTCGACCACCGCCTTGATGGCCTGTGGCTCCCCTCCGGAAATGAGGCCGATGTTGCCTGAGAACCGGGGATATCCGCTCCTGAAACGGCGACCGGCCGACCAGTAGGTCCACGAGACCGAGTGAGGGGACAGAACCTGGTGGGCGAACCGCACCAGATCACCCACCCACTCGGTGACGAGCCTCCACTCGCTGAGTTGATAGGGCAGGATTTTGCTTGCGGGAATTATGAACGCCATCGAACCGAGCGGATGGACCAGGGCGCCGAAACCGCCGACATCATGGCCCATCAGTGAGCGTCGCTGTCTATGTATTACCGATACACACTGGCTGATCGGCTCGGTCTCCCCACCGGACCATGCATCGAAGCCATGCAATTCCCCGGCTACGCCGGATCTCGAGTAGAAATCACCGAACTGGACAATCCCCGCCGGGACGACGGCAACTTCCCAGAATGCTGCCTCGCCTATGTCCAAGCGGTCGATCATCGCCCGGGTAGCAGAGCGAAGTGTTTCGGGGAAGGGATCGCCGTCCGCGGTGAGCAGCCCCTCGCTCCCTCCGCTACCGCTCCCGATTGCATGCGCCACCGGAAACCGCTTGCCATCTGCTCGTTCTTTTTTTGTCGCCTCAGGCTTACCGCCCCACAGTTTGTCGATTGGCATGGCGTAGATACGCTCGTCCAGGCGGTAGGGCATCTCGCCCGTGTACATGACCAGCCCGACCTGAAAGCGCGGCCCGAGTCGGTCCCGCAGGAGACGCAGGCCTTTCCAATCATCGGGTCTCACCCTGGAGGCGGCCTTGACCTCCAAGCCGATCACCGCTTCGTCCTCCGAGCGCTCCACCACGAGATCGACCTCATCCCCCTCACGGTCCCGCCAATACCCTATGCCGTAGGGACTGTCCATCCACGAGATCATCTTGCGGACCTCCCCCACGACGAAGGTCTCCAGCAGGTGCCCGTACTGCCCGCGGAACAGAGGCACGCCGCTCCCGATCCGTTCCGCGGTGAGCCGCAGGAGCCGACCTCCTACCCCCGAGTCGACCATGTGCAGCTTCGGTCGGGAAACCGGGCCCTGATCGGTGGCTTTCCAGGCCGGAAGCCGATAGATCAGGAAGAGGAGCTCCAGCAACCGGGTGTAGTTCTCGGCGGTTCCTCTCTTGAGTTCCACGTCACCCGCCGCCCCACGAATGTTGAGAAGCTGTCCGGTCTGGGCTGCGTACCGGTACAGAAGCCGCTCCAAGTGCTCACGCTCGCGAATCTGGTACAGATTTGTCAGCCCGTAGTTGATGGACTGGTCGACATAGTGCTTGAACTGCTGGTGGCGATCGGCCACGTCCAGGCTCCTCAACATGAGCGGGAATCCGCCGGTGAGTACCTTCCAGATGTACGACTCGCGGGCGGTACCCGAAGGACCCGACGAGCGGATAGCCTCGATATCACCGAACGCCTCCTCCACGAAGTTCCCGCCGCGGCCTTCGATCTCGCTCTGCGCGAGAGGGAGAATCGGTACGTCCACGTGGCGTCCTACCAGCGCGTTGAGACCGGGCCGGTTCGCTTCGCGCGACGCCGAGCCGGTCAACACGAACTGGCCGGGCGATCCGTCCTTGTTCAGTTGAGCCTTGATGTGTTGGAGCAGATCGGGGATCTTCGGGTATTCGTCTATGAGAACGGGCCGACGACGGGCGACGTATCCCTGGGGGTCGGATTCGACCCTGTGCTTGATGTCGATCTCGTCGAGGTCGATGATGTCGACCTTCGATCCGGCCGCTATCTCTTGGAGGAGGGTGGACTTGCCCACGGCGCGGGGGCCCTCGAGGATCACGACCGGGACGGTGCGGATCCGCCGATGTATCACATCGAGAATCCGGCGCGGGTAGATGGTCGCCATCTGGGTTACCCCTACCTCTCTTCTCCAGACACCCAACACTCGGAGTGGAATTTAGGTAATATACCTAAATTTAGCCCATAAAAGGGCATAACCGGGTTTACACCCAATAGTTCAGCACTTAATAGGCACTATGCCCAAATATCGCCATCCCAGATGGCCATTCAGCTGATCGTGTGACCGGAGAGCACCCGGGCGGGATTGAGGCTCAGCATCTGGTCGATCTCGTCGTCCGAAACGCCGCTTAGCCGCAACCGGGGGACGATCTGGCGGATGAAGTGGTCGAAGCCGTGGCCTCCGTAGGCACCCAGCTCGTGCTTGAAGCAGATGTCCTGGGCAGGAAGGATGTGGTCTACCAGTCCCGCCTCGATCAACGAGATAATGGCGGACACCCTGATATCGTCCGGGGGGAGCTGGTACCGGCGGCCCCGGTAGTAGAGCTCCCTCCCGAAGGTGTCGAGGCCCAGGTTGGCACCCAGGTCGGCCACCCTCCGGTACTTGTCGATGTCGGTGCGGAACCGGTCGTCGAGATGGCTCTGCACCACCCTGGTGAGGTCGGCGCCGGCTTCGGCGAGCACCCCCAGCACCTCGAAAGGGGACTCGTCGCCGGGGGCCGAGTGGGCGACGATAGCGCACCCGGTTTCCTGCTGGGCGATCGCCGCGGCTCGCAACACCTTTCGTTCGACAGGATCCATCGGGAAGGTCCCCATCCCGATCTCCCCGATCACCCCGGCCTTGAGGTCGGTTCCGTCCATGCCCACGGTGATGTCGTGGATCATCTCGGCCGCGAGGTCATCGACCGTCCGGGATTCCAGACCCGGAGGGTGGGTCTCCTTGATGTAGTACCCGCATCCGGCGATCACATTCACGCCGGTCTGCTCTACCAGCCACTCCAGGGCCCGGACATCGCGGCCCAGCCCGGGAGGCGTAACGTCGACGATGGTGGCGCCACCCGCCTCGCGGTAGCGGCGCAGTTCGCCCGCCACGACCTGCGGTTCGTCGATCAGCAGGTTGTCACGGACCGCGAAAGGATTGGCCCGGACCCGCCCCAGCCTTTCGGTTGTGAGAGGAAGGAAGGCAACCTCCGGATCGTCGGTCGGAGTCCAGTAACAGCGCACGTTGACCATCAGGTGCTCGTGGATGAGGGTGGTCCCGAGTCGGGTGGCCGGTACCGGTCCGGCGATGGTCTGTACTTCCGGTCCGGCTACCGCCCCGTCATTGTTCATAGCGCCGAACGGAAGTCACGGAGCGCCGCTGCGAACCGCTCCACCGTCTCGTCGATCACCGCCTCGCTGTGGGCATCCGACGGGAAGAAGTTGCCGAAACCGGAGATGCGCACCCCGGCTGCCATGAGATGGGGGAGGAATGCCACCCGTCGAGGCCGGTCCGTCATGAGGACCTCACGGTGGTTCCTCACCGCGGCGAGATCGGTGAACATCAGGTTGAAGATCGTCGGCAGCCCCTGGACACGGCACGGTATGTCCTGTCCCGCTATCGCTTCGCCCAGTCCCTCCATGAGACGCCGACCGCGGGCCTCCAGATCCCCGTAGAACTCATCACCCCCCGCGTACAGGTGTTCGAGGGTCGCGCGGGCGGCGGCCATGGTTATCGGGGTGGCATTGAAGGTGCCGGCATGGGTAATGGCGCCCGTTCCGATCCCCTCCATCAGATCCCGCCGACCGGCCACGCAGCCCACTGGGAAGCCGGAGGCCAGGGCCTTACCCATGGTCGTGAGGTCCGGGGTCACCCCGTAGCGACCCTGGGCGCCCCCCAGAGCGGCCCGGAACCCGGTGATCACCTCGTCGAAGATGAGCACGATGCGGTGCTCGTCGCACATCCGGCGGACCGCCTCCAGGTAACCCGGTAGCGGCTCCACCACGCCGCTGTTGGCCATCACCGGCTCCATGATCACCGCGGCGATCTCGTGGCCATGCGCGGAAAGAAGCTCGGCCAGCGCCTCGGGATCGTTCCAGGGCGCCACGATCAGGGAACCGCCGATGTCGGTGTCCACACCGGCCGACTCGGGCACCGGCTCGGTACCACGCCCGTCGCACCTTGCCTGGGAACCGCTGCCCACGTTGAAGAGAACGCTGTCTGCCCATCCGTGGTAGTGGCCTTCGAACTTGAGGACGGTGTTGCGGCCCGTGGCGGCGCGGGCGACCCTCAGCGCGGCCTGGACGGCCTCGGTCCCGGTCATGTTGAAGCGAACCACCTCGGCCGACGGCACCGTACGGGTTATGAGGTGGGCAACCTCCACCTCGAGTTCGTGCTGGGCGCCGTAGAGGATCCCCTTGCCGAGCTGTTCCTCGACCGCAGCAGTGACGAAGGCCGGCCGGTGTCCGAGCAGCATCGGCCCCTGTCCCATGACGTAGTCGATCAAGCGGTTCCCGTCGACGTCGTACAGGTACGGCCCCTCGCCCGCCTCGAAGAAGATCGGGTGGGGCTTCTCCCCCATCCGCACGTTGCTGTTGACCCCGCCCGGGATCACCTTCTTCGAGTCCTCGTGGAGTAGGCGCGACTTCCGGAAGGTCAACTTCGCGTCACCGGCCTGCACGTTTCACTCCTTCCGTCACCCGCCCGGAATGGTAACCCGTGCAGGGGGCGCCACCGGCAGAGCTACTCGGATGGGCTTGACGTCGGGTAGGTACCACCCATGCAAACTGGCTCAAAGACGCTTTTTCAGACGCCACAACTACGATGACCACATGAGAGCCACTCTTCCCGACGTGCCGATCCTCGACCGTCCACATCGCTACGCGAACCAGTATCGGCATTCGTTCAGATTGGATAACCCGGTTCGGATTACTGCCGGAAGCGCAGGTCGGCCACCATCATCACTTCGACTGGACCCGGTCGGCGAATCCCGCCGACAATCGGATACGTGACAATGGAATGGAACAGAGAACTGTTGTTGGAGCGGCTCGAGCTCGGTGAGGACAGCCGCGTGGAGTTCAAGGAAGCTCGCTTCAAGGGTGGACGGGTCGCAGCACCACGACGAGACCGCATAGCCGACAGGCTGGCCGCCTTCGGAAACACCCTTGGCGGAACGTTGATCTTCAGCGTGGCGGATCCCGGGGAGGTCCAGCCGTTGAACCGCCGTCAACTGGACTTGCTGGAAGCCTTCGTCACCGAAGTGTGTTCGGACAGTATCCGTCCCCCGCTGGCATTTGTCACGCAGCGAGTGGCTCTGCCCTCGGGTCCCGTGCTCACAGTAGTGATAGAGCAGAGCGAATTGGTGCACAGGAGCCCTGGCGGATACCTACGGCGATACGGTAGCTCGACGCGAGAACTCTCACCGGAAGCCCTTCAGCGTCTGTTCCAGCAACGTGGCCGTTCCGGCCTGCTGGGGCCGGACGAGGCGATCGTCACCGGAACCGGGCGCAATACCTTTGATCCGGCTCTCCTGGATCGATTCCTCAGCTCCCGCACGAGCGAACCGGTTGAGGCCGATCTGGTGAAGCTAGGGCTCCTGCGGAGAGACGAAAGTGGAGTAATGCGGGCGACGGTGGCCGGGATCCTGCTCGCCACTGAACGTCCGGAGGAGCGCATTCGCGGGGCTCTGATCGAGGCCGTCAGCTATCGCGGCACGGTGCTCGGCCGGGCAACCCAGTACGACGCTGCCTCGATCACCGGCCCTTTAGACAGGCAGGTAAGCGAGGCTGTTCACTTCGCCAGGCGCAACACGCGTGTATCGGCTCGGAAGGTGCCGGGACGTATCGACATGCCCCAGTTCAGTCCCCGGGCCGTGTTCGAGGCCATCGTCAACGCGGTGGTGCACCGGGACTACACCATGGAAACCGCCAAGATCAGGTTTTTCATTTTCGACGACCGACTCGAGCTGTACTCCCCGGGCGCCCTTCCCAACACTCTACCGATAGAAGCCATGAGAAGCCGCCAGGCGACCCGGAACGAGACGATCGCATCCGTACTTCGCAAGCTCCCGGTAGGGGACATCGAAGGGGCCGGTGACCACCGGTACTTCCTGGAGCTACGCGGCGAAGGAGTCCCGATCATCTACGAGCAGACCAACGGGCTGACGGGTCGGGACCCGATTTACCAGCTACTGGGCGGCTCCGAGCTCCGCTTGACGATACCTTCTGCTCCTCCTCCGATCGAGGGCATCGCCGGCGAGATTTCGGTGTCCGCAGCCGGACAGCCACTCGCCGGAGCGAAGGTTGTTGCTCTGTACCCGAACAAGACATGGATGGCCGGCGACACCGATACCTTCGGGCGCGTCGGCTTTGACTTTCACTCGGAACTTCCCATAACGGTCCTGTGTGCCGCGCCCGGGCACACCGGGCGTGTCGAGCGGGAATGGCACCCGCCGGACCGGCTTTCCATAGAGCTTGAGAGACTAAGTGGGGGAGGTTCGATCATCTTCACCGACCAGACAGGTGAGGTGCCGGGTCTGGCCGGACGCCTCAATCCCATTCTCGACACCCTCGACCGTACTTATCTATACGCTATCAACATCGCCATCGATGAGGGCATGCCCCAACCTGTTCATTTCAAGCTGAACCGTCCCATGATTCTGACCGATGTCCATGGGGTCGAACGGATCGTGCGGTTCATCGAGATGATCGGACGCGCCGGGCTGCTGGAATACGAGGTTGTCGGGCAGAGGAAGCGGTGATCCGCAACTCGATGGCACTCCCGTAAAGAGGGGATCGAAAATGACAATTCCGCGACAACCCGCATTCGGCTTGGCCGAGTTCCAGAGGCGCTGGGATGCCGTGCGCGCTGCTATGGAGGTCGCCAGGGTCGATGTACTGGTGACCTTCAGCCCCCACAACGTCTTCTATCTGACAGGCATGGACTCTGAGAATCTCTTCGACTACCAATGCGCCGTACTGGCACCGGACATGGAGGCGCCGGTGCTGGTGATCTTCGAGTTCGAGCTGGCCCGGGCCGAGAACTCGGTGGTGGTGGACGACATCCGCTCCTATGGGACTTTCGACGATCCGATCGCTTTCACGCTGGAGCAACTGGCCGCACTTCCCGGAAGGAGGATCGCCCTGGACAGGAGCACTCTTCCCGTGGCCCGCTATGGGACCCTCGTGGCGGGGCTCGACGGTTACGAGCTCACCGACGCTTTCGGCTTGGTGGAGGAGGTACGGCTGATCAAGTCGGAAGCCGAACTGCAGCTCATGGAACAGGCGGCTGCCCTTACGGACACCGGCGTGGAGGCGGCCACGGCCGCCATAGCCGAAGGGGTCGAGGACCGGCTGGTGGCGGCCGCCATCGTGGACGCCATGTACCGGGCCGGGAGCGACACCCTCTGCTGGGGTCCCATCGTTGCGGCCGGTTACCGGGCCGGCGCGGCCCACAGCACCTTCAACGGCCACCGGATAGGCCGGGGCGAGACGGTGTTCCTGGAACTCACCGGGGAGGTTTCCCGGTACGTTTCCCCTCTCATGCGGACCGTGGTGGCAGGAGAGCCGTCGAACGACATGCTGCGGGTGGAGGCGGCGGTGACTGCCGCTCTGGAGGCCATCGGGACGAACGCCCGGTCGGGCGCCTCGGCTCGCGACGTGGCCGCTCGTGGCCTCGCCGCCCTCGAGAGCGTCCTGGAAGGCCACATATTCCACCATTACTTCGGCTATCCGGTGGGGATCGGCTATCCCCCGACCTGGATCGAGTCCCTCGGGTTCTTCATCCGCGCCGACAACGACCGCCCGCTGGAGACGGGAATGGCCTTCCATCTGCCGATGTCGATCCGCAAGTACGGCAAGTACGGGGTGAACCTCAGCCACACCCTCGTGGTAGAAGACGGCGGTGCCCGGGTCCTGGGATCGTCGCCCGCCCGGCTGGCCGTAGTATGAAAACGCCACGGAAGAGCAAACACGGAGTCGGGAAGCCTGCGGCGCGACCACCCGGGTAAGGAGGGCGGCGGAAGTGAAGCGGTTCGGATACCTGTATCCCGGCTACGCCGGCGAGGACGACTATCCCTTGATGGCCGCCTCCGTCGATCCCCCGGTCCGGAACCGCGTGTTCCACACCGAGGTACCCGTGGACGCCCACCGTCCCGACGCTCTGCGACGGGTGGGCGCCATCGAACTCCTGCTGGAACCGATGGAAGATGTCCTGGCATTCGGACCCGACGCACTTTCGTGGGCCTGTACCAGCGGGAGCTTCATCTTCGGACCGGAGGGCGCCAAGCGCCAGGTCGAACGGATCGAAGAGGAGTACGGCATCCCCAGTTCCAGCACGTCCCTATCGTTTCTGGCCGCCCTCCGGCACTTGGGGATCGAGCGTGTGGCTGTCAGGGCCACCTACCCCGAAGACGTGGCCCGGCTGTTCGGCGATTTCGTGGAAGCGGCCGGAGTATCCGTCGAGTCCGTCGAATGTCTCGACATCATCACCGGAGTGGAGGTCGGAACCCTGCAGCCGGATCGGATCGTCGACTTCGTAGGGACCTCGACGCCTCCGGACGTGGATGCCGTGTTGGTACCGGACACGGCGATGGCCACTGCGGCCTTCCTCGATGATCTGGAGGAGGCCGCCGGAACCGTGGTCCTGACCGCCAACCAGGTCACCATGTGGGACATGCTGCAGATCGCCGGATGGGAAGGCACCTACCCGACCGGGGGCAGGCTGTTCGCCGGACGGCGGTAGACCGAACCCGGAACTCACCCGCGCGGCCGTTATCCTCCGGTTCCGACGCGAGCGAAGTAGGCAACGTGGGAAAACTTATGGGCAAGGCCGCCATCGTGACCGGCGGCGCACGGGGCATAGGCCGGGCCATCGCCACCCGGTTCCTCGAGGAGGGGGCCCAGGTCCTCATCTGCGACATACTGGAGGATCGACTCAGGGAGACGGTCCGCGAGTTGAGCGAACTCGGCGAGGTTCACGGCCACCCGGGCGACCTGAGCCGCAAGGACGTATGCGCGGCGGCGGTCCATCGGGCCGTCGACCTGTTCGGCGGAGTCCACATCGTGGTCAACAACGCCGGTATCGCCCGCTGGGCACCCTTCCTGGACCACTCGGAGGAGGATTGGGACCGCACCTTCGATGTCAACCTCAAGGCCGTCTTCCTCCTGAGCCAGCAGGCGGCGCGGGTGATGGTGGAACAGGGCGAAGGCGGAGTGATCCTCAGCATGGCCTCCAACAACGGACATGTGCCCGAACCGGAAGTGGTGGCCTACAACGCCTCGAAGGGCGGGGTGGTGCTGCTCACCAAGACGATGGCGATCGAACTGGCAAAGCACAACATCCGGGCCAACAGCATCGCCCCCGGCCATATCGGGCCGACCGACCTGTCCCTGGAGGGTGGGGCCGACGAGACCTTCTTCCAGACCCTGGCCGACGGCATCCCCCTGGGCCGGCTCGGCAAACTGGAAGAGGTGGCCGCCCTCTACGCCTTCCTGGCCTCCGACGAGGCCCAGTTCATCAACGGCCACAGCATCATCATCGACGGAGGGCAGACGGCCGGCCAGTGATCCCCAATTCGGTGGCTCAAGAGTCCCCATAGAATTACCGAACCCATCATTATCTGATATAATTAGTATGTCTCGATAGCCAACGTTGCAGAGGGGAGAGGCTTCTCGATGGGAGTATTCGACTGGCCGCTGCGAGTGTCAAGCCTGAACGGTGAACACTCGCTGGACATCGAAGCGACAGTGGACACCGGCGCCAGCTATACCGTGTTGCCCACCGGAATGCTCGAGCAGTTGGGAGTCGTGCCGACGCGCAAGCTCACATTCGAATTGGCCGACGGGCGGCGCCGGGTGATGGACGTGGGAAGCGCTCAGGTCACTATCGACGGCGCCACCGAGGTAACCCCGGTCGTTTTCGGTGCAGACCGCACCGGCGCGCTGCTTGGCGCGGTCACTCTGCAGACACTGGCATTAGTCGTCGACTCCTCGAGGGAAAGGCTTGTACCCGCGGAAACCCTTCGCTACTAGCTTGCTCGGTGCATGACACCGACCCGTCCGGCGGGTTCCCGCAATGAGCAGGACTCCCACGACGCACCGACCATGCCTGGGGCATCCCGGAGCATTCCCAGTTGAGCGGACGGCGGGGCAATCGCTACCCCCGTCTTCGGTATTCTCCAAGCAAGGAGGTCTACCAATGATCCTGTTCGACAATTGCCGGTTCCTTATCACGACGCCGAACCCGGACGGTGTGATCGAGGGCGGTTGGGTACTCGTGGACGGACCCACCATCCACTCCGTCGGCAGGCCAGAGGCTTCGCCGAAGGCCGACCTGTCGGCACAAGGTGCAGAGGTTGTGGACTGCAGCGGCAAGCTGGTGATGCCCGGGATGATCGATAGCCACAACCATCTGGCCAACTATCCCTACAACCTGCTTCCCGGAATCGATCCTTCGTCGATGGACTTCAGGGGCATATCGGAGTGTTTGGAGAAGCTCATATGGCCTGCCTACACGTGGGCCACCGACGAGAGCACCTACGACCTGACGGTGCTCGCGATGTGCAATGCCATCAAACACGGAACGACCACCATCACCAGCGCGTTCCCATGGCCCGACGCCACCTATCGGGCCGGTATGACATCGGGAATTCGGACGATCATCCATCCCCAGGCGGTCAGCAACGTGGCGCTCGGGGACGGTCTGGACGACGAGGGCTACCTAGCCCAGACCGAAGAGGTGATCCGGAACTACCACAACGCCGAGGACGGCAGAATCCAGGTGGCGGCCCACCCCCACACCACCTACTCGTGCTCGGAGCGGCTGCTGCTCGGCTGCATGGAACTGGCCGAGCGCTACGACGTGGGATTCGCCATCCACATGCTCGAGAGTGTCGAGGATCGCCACCTGTCAGACGCTCAGTTCGCCGAATGGGGAGGAATAATCGGTTACTTCCAGGCAAAGGGACTGCTTCGGGAAAGAACGTTGTTCTTTCACTGCGACCAGGTGAACGGGCGCGAGGCGGAGATACTCGCCGAAGCCGGGGTTGCCATCTCCCACAACCCGCAATCCAACGCCACCTACCACGGCTCGGTCGCCGATGTACCTACGCTGCGGGCCGCCGGCGTCACGCTCGGCCTCGGTACCGACATGCCCGCCGGGAACCTTTTCGACAACATGTACACCGCGTTCATTGTCAATGCGACCGTCCCCCCCGACCAGGAAGCGCAGTACGAACCCTGGGTTCCGCTCGAGCTGGCAACCATCGGGGGTGCCAGGGCGCAACGGCTCGGCGACAAGATCGGCACGCTCGAAGCCGGCAAGCGGGCGGACATGATTACCGTCGACCTGAGCCGCAACACGACCTTGCACCCGCTCAACGCCGGGAACCTCCTCTTCTGGATCGTCAGCCAGGGCGCGGGCACTGTCGTGGAGGATTCGATGGTCGACGGGACGTTCCTGATGCGGGACCGGGAGTTCACCCGGATGGACGAAGTAGCGATCATCGCCCGCTCCGAGCGATGGATGGCCGACTTCGAGGCCTGGTACCGGCACCGCAAAGCCACCGGACAACCCGTAACCGTCAGGAAGTACCCCGACTACGAAAGGCGCTAGACCTGTCCCGGCAGGCCTGGGATGGAGGGTGAAGTCGGTTCATGACGCATTCCGCCACGAACGAGCGGATCCTTCCGGCTCTTCACGCGCTTCGATCCGGCGACGCCGCTCGGCTGCGGACGGCTCTCGACGCCGACCCGGAGGTGGTGAACCTCACGGTGGGTGACAGCACGATCCTGGAACTTGCGACGCAACCCGGAGCCGCGCCGCGTTCACCCGAGATCGTCGATGTGCTCGTCGAGGCCGGCGCAGCATTGGATCGGGCCCTGAATCTGGCCGGTTGCTGGAACCTGGCCGATCTCTGCTTACAGCTCCTGGCGGCGGGCGCCGACCCGACCGCCCGAGCCGACGCAGGCATCACACCCCTGGAGTCCGCCGCCATGCACAGCTCCACCGAGGCCGCCGACGTGCTGGTCGGGCACGGTCTCCACCGGCGCACCCTGTGGCTGGCTGCGGCTACCGGTCTGCTGCCGATGGTTCAGGACTGGGTGGCGACAGACGGGTCGCTCCTGGCGGATCCCGGCCCGTACCGGCCGGATTGGGCCGACGTGGGGCGGCCGGCCGGCTGTCCGGCAACCGACGACCCGACCGAGATCGTGAGCGAGGCCTTCGTGTTCGCCGCGGCCAACAATCGCCGGAATGTCGTCGACTACCTCCTGGACGCCGGCGCGGATGTCGACGCCCGTCCGTACCGGAACACCACCGCGTTGCATTTCGCCATCCAGTTCCGGCGGCCCCGGATGGTCCGGATTCTCCTGGACCGGGGGGCGTCCGTCACCACGGAGGACGGCAACTACCGGTCGGACGCGATGGGTTGGGCAAATGCGTGCGAGGACGGCAGTGAGGAGGCCACCGAGATCCGCCGACTGGTCAGCGCGGCCCGTTCAAGCCTTCCGTGACCACCAGCGCCTTCCTGATGGCTTCGATCACCCGGGTGATGTCCTCGTCGCTGTGGGCGGTCGAGGTAAGTGCCAGATGGTCCCCCGGGATGAGCACCCCTTCCAGCATCAGGCGTATGTAGAACTCGCGCTCAGCCTGCGCCAGCGAGCGGTCGACATCGCGGGCTGTCACGATCGGGCCCGTCTGGAAACGCAGATGGATCAACGAATGAGCAGCCAGAACCTGCACCGGCATTGAACGCCTCCGGCAGAAGCCTCCGATGTCCTCGACGAACCTCCTCCCATGTCCGGCTAACCGTTCGTACAGCTCGGGGTTGGATCGCAGATGTCCGATGGCGGCTGTGCCCGCAACCATCGTGAGGGGGTTGCCGCCGAAGGTTCCGCCGGCGAATACCTTGTCGTGCTCCTCCTGGTGCTTCTGCCACTCGAACCTGCGCATGATGTCGGCGCGGCCCGCGACGGCCCCTATCGGCAGTCCCCCTCCCAGAGCCTTCCCGTACGCGGCGAGATCGGGTACGACACCGAACTCCTCCTGGGCCCCGCCATATGCCAGGCGGAACCCGGTGACCACCTCGTCGAAGAGCAACAGGACACCCGCGTCCCTGCAGACAGCGGCCAAGTCGCGGATGAACTCGCCGCAGTCGAGGGTGGGATTGGCGCCCTGCACCGGTTCGACGAGCACCACGGCCAGCCGATCCCGGTTCTGCCGGATGAGGTCGAAGGCGGCCTCGTGCCGGTAGGGCAGCATCAGCACGTCCTCGACCGTGGAGTCGGGTATACCCAGTCCCATGGGAACCGGAGCGGGCCGATCCCGCGGGCTTCCGTCTTCCGTCTGGACCAGCACGGCATCATGAGCCCCGTGATAGGAACCCTCGAACACCGCTATCCCCGACTTGGCAGTGTGGGCCCTCGCAACCCGGATGCCGTACATCGTGGCCTCGGTGCCGGTGTTGCAGAACATGACCAGGCCGGCGCAAGGGACCGCCTCACGGAACAACTCGGCCAAGGGTTCCTGGTAGGGGGTGTGGATCCCGAACTGGGTCCCTCGGGATACTGCTTCCTGCACAGCGGTGACGATCTCGGGATGGGCATGGCCGAGCACGTGGCTGCCGAACCCCATCGTCAGGTCTATGTACTCGTTGCCATCGACATCAACGACCCTGGAACCCGAACCTTCGGCAATGTAGACGGGATAGGGCATGTCGACGGTGCCGACCACCTCAAGGGCGATCGACTTTCGTGACCGCTCGTAGAGTTCTCGCGATCTCGGAGTGCGGCGGACGAACTCTTGGTAGGGGTCGGACATCCACAGGTCCCTCCGTAGACGACTATTCCACCGGCTTGTCTGTCCGGATCAGGGGATCAGCACGGCCCTCCCCCGGACCAGGCCTTCCTCCAAGCGGGCGAACACCTCGTTGATGCTATCAAGCGGATGACGCTCGACTACTGGCGAGACCCTTCCCTCCCTGGCGAGGGTCATCACTTGGGTGAGCTCGCTTCGGCTGCCCCAATTTGCCGTGCAAAGATCCACCTCGGCCGGGAAGTCGAGGAACGAGTACGGGAGGGTTCCCAGGCCCAGCCCGACGATGACGATAAGGGAACGACGCTTCACCACCCGTTTCGCCAGGGCCAATGTCGCGTCGTTCCCGACGAAGTCGATAATCACGTCGGCACCCTCACCCTCCCCCAGATCCTTGACCGCTGCAACCACATCCCCGTCGCGGGGGTCAAGCGCCACATCCGCTCCGAGTCTCGTCGCGAGTGCTCGAGCACTCGTCGACGTATCGACGGCTACCACCCGCGCCGTCGAGAGGGTCTTGAGGTATTGCAGACCCATATGTCCGAGGCCTCCTATCCCGATCGCGACCGCCAGAGACCCCGGCACCAGACGTGGCGACGCCCGTCGCACCGCGCGATAAGGGGTAAGCCCCGCGTCAGTCAGGCAGGCGGCCGCTACCGGATCGAGGTCACCGATCGGCTCCAGGTGACGCTGTGCGGGAACCAGGAGGTACTCGGCGTAACCGCCCGGAGGGCCGTGGCCGACCCAGCGGGACTCGTCGCACATGTGCTCGAGACCGGAGGTGCAGTAGTAGCAGACCCCGCAGCCCCAAGCCCCGAATACCGCCACCGGCTCTCCCTCATCGAGACCTTCCACCCCCGGCCCGAGGGCCGCCACCCGGCCGGCGTTCTCGTGTCCGAGGATCATGGGGAACTCGTCGATTATCGGGAACTTGCCCATCATCACCGAGAGATCCGAATGGCAGGCCCCCGCCCCAGCCACCTCGACCAGCACCTCACCCGGTCCGGGCTCAGGCGTGCGAACCTCCCGAACCTCCCAAGGCGTGTTGTAGGAGTCCAGCAGCGCGGCCTTCATCTGCGGAAGACTACGCGTCGGAAGACACCCGAGGCTGTTGTAAAGCCTGCAGCAAACGCTCCGTTTGACCTATCCATCGTTGCAGTTCGGCCGCGGTGGGACCGAGTTCGTAGTGGTGGTGATGGCAAGCTCGGCTGAGCGAAGACCAAGCGCTGCGTACGCTCGCAACCAAGAACCCATCAGTAAGGATCTGGCCGAGACAGGCCAATTGGGTGAACCTGCTGGCCCGTTCCATCCCTGGAAGCGTGTCAGCCCACAGGCAGTCCAACGCACCTTCGAGAGCTTGGCGGGCCAACAGCGCAGAAGCCCGCGGCCAGACACCTTCCGGCCCCTCCGGTTCTTCGATCAGCCTACGGGCCGCATGGAGCAGTTCTTCGCTCATGCCTTGACACGGATCCGCTCTGCCAGTCCTTGGCAGTCGTTGATGAGGCTCGTCAGGTCTCCCCTGTATCTGTGGTGGACGCCCCGGTTTGCTCCCCAGAAAGCGTTGGTGAACGTGGAGCCCCATTCTCTCGTGATACGGGTGGAGACTTCACCGCTGCGGCCCATGTCGTCGAACAGGGCCAAGGCTGCTTTCTGGATGAGCGTTCTGGCCCCCTCCAACAAACATTCCACTGCGGCGTGGGACTCGCCGCGACCCAGCCGCCGGCGGCGCACCACGTCGACACATGCCGCTTCAAGCCCTTCGCGGCAGATTCCCGGAATCACGTTCCACGCCACCTGAGCCAGGAGGCCATCATCCCTGGCCACGGCTCGAGCATCCCAGAAGTACTGTCTCATGGGGTCGAGCGTCTCCCGTACCTCGACCACCGACCCCAAGTGGCGTGTCACCTGCCTGCAGGTGTGGGGTATCTGCAGGCGCCGGAGCGATTCGGGTAGGCGGTCGTCGTGGGTGAACACGATCAATTGGCGTTCCTTGGCGATCTTGGAGAAGACGCGGGCCAGCCCGTCCACCCGGGCAGGATCCATCGACTGTATCGGGTCGTCGATCACCAGGAATCGGAACGGGTTTGTCGGCAGTGTGGCCCGTGGGAAGAAGAGGGAGAGAGCCAGGTAACTGATCTCACCCTGGCTGGCCACAGCGAGCGCCTGTGCTTCCGTCCCGTCGACTTCCACCGTGAGGTCGACATGGCGTCTGGTGCGGGTGCCCGCAAGTTCCACGGATCGCAGATCGACATTGCTTCCCAGCCGCAACTTCTCCCATAGCTGTAGGGCCTTGGCTTCGATGGGCTGCCACCGAGCGGCCCGCACTGACACTGCGACGTTCTTGAGTGCCTGCTCGGCCTTCTTGACCTGCCTCACGGCTTCTCGGGATGCCACCGCGGTGCGGGCGTTCTGCTCCCATGCCATCAAGCGGGGGAAGATGGCTCCCCACTGCTCCTCCTGCCGGGAATACATCTCCTCGGCCCGTTCAGAGATCCGAGTAGCTTCCTTCGCCAACTCTCCGTGGAGCCCCAGCAAATGGTCGGCCATATCGCCGGGATGGTCGGGTAGCCCTGCCCAGCGCTTCCAGAGGTCGCGTACGGTTGTTGTGTCAACAGCGGGAACAGCAGGTATGGAGGGCATCACCACCAGGCCCCGCGCCGCGTCCACAGCCTGCCGGAGGCTTCGCCTCGCCGATCTGTATCGATCTGTCGTCTCGCGCAACCGGTCGACTTGTTCCTGGGTCGAAGCACGCCAATCGGCATCCAGCGTTCCCACTCCACAAACCGGGCAGGACTCCCCTTCGTGGGCCTCATGGTGTTCCAAGGCCATCATGAGGAGCCGCACCAGCCGCTCGGACTGCTCGACGTCAGTGCCTGCAAGCTCCGAGAACTCAGCGTGAGCGGCCTCAATCTGCGTGGCGGTCTGCAACACCCGCTCCTCATCGGGCACCCGCAGCGAGACCAGCTCCGAGAGTGCATCCCGACTCGGATCAGGCGCTCCAGCAAGCCGGACCAGAGTATCGAGGTCCCAGACCCTCTTGCTCAGCAGGGAACGGGCGCGCTCGGCTCGAGGGTCCTCGAGGTCCGCAAGGGCGGGGATGATCTCACCGCGCAACTCCTTCTTCACCTGCTTGTCGACTCTCTCCCTCCCGCGACGAGCGCCGGTTAGCACCTCCAGGGCCACGTCCACGGGTTTCAGACCGAGAACCTTGGTGAGTGTGTCGAAGAGATCCGAAGGTCTGGCACCGATCATCCCGAGTTCGTTGTAGGACAGGAGGGGCCGGTACAGGTCGAGGGCACGGTCCCAACCGATCCCGGGGAGGTCGGTGCGCTTCTCTCCGTGGTGCTGGGCAGTCCCGGATCCACCTGCAAGTTCGGAGTTCTCCGCCCAGGATTTCCCTACCGTCGTGGGTCCCGGTTTGCCTTCGACTTGGAAGCGGGCCGAGATCTTGGGCGACAGACCGTCATGGAGGTTTCTCCATCCGTCCTTCCACGGTCCGCTGCGGTCCTCCCAACGTAGAGCGTTACCGGTGAGCAACACCTCGAGAGCCTCGGCGAAACTGGACTTGCCGGAACCGTTCCGTCCCACCACGACCGTAAGGCTGGGACCCGGAGGAAACTCCAGCGTCACCTCGGGACCGATCCCACGGAATCCCGACACGGTGAGGTCCTGGAGGTAGACGGAGGAGGTGTCTGCGTCTGCGCCGTCCTCTTCGCCCGTCGCGTACTCGACGGATCCCCCAGCGAGCACCTGCTCCACCGCCTCTCCGCCTTCGAGAGAGGCCATCACCAAGTCGAGCGTGCGGTCGTCCACGTCCAACTCGGCCAGTTCCGCGAGGATCTCTCGGTGCAACGCCATCCGGTCCTCCCTATCGTGCCGCCGTTGCCGTCCAACATAGAGACCCGGTGTGACACGCGCCCTTGCACAAGCTGAGCAGACGGGGTCAATACCCGGTCGGTAGGATTCCGGGCTAATGACGGCATCGTATCGGGATCAGTATGTGGATCTTCTGCGCTCGGTCTCGCTGGTGGTGGTGGTGATATGGCACTGGGTGTTCACCATCTTGGTGGTCTCGCCCGAGACGGTCTCCCCTTCCAACCCGATCGGGTCCACCCGCGGACTGTGGGTGGCGACGTGGGTACTGCAGGTGATGCCGGTTTTCTTCTTCGTGGGCGGGTACACCCACCATCGCTCCTTCCGCAACTACACCCGAGGAACATCCCGCCGGTTCCTCAAGCGACGGATGGGAAGGCTGCTCGCACCGGCTATCGGACTGGTGGCGGTCTGGCTCGTGATCGGCTGGGTGCTGGAACTGACCCTCAACCCGGCCTGGACCTGGTCAGCGGTCATCCTGGTGCTTTCTCCGCTGTGGTTTCTGCTGGTGTATGTGACGATGGTCCTCATCGCCCCGATCGCCATCCGTGCCCACTGGCGTTGGGGGGAGATCGCGCCGGTGTGGCTGCTGGGTCTGGCCGGAGTGCTGGACGTGCTCCGTTTCACCCAAGGTCAGGGCTGGGCGGCATGGGCAAACTTCCTGGTGATCTGGGGACTTGCCCACCAACTCGGTTTCTTCTACGACCGGCTCGTGGCCGCTCCGCCCCGAACCGGCTGGATGATGTTCTGGGCCGGCCTCTTCGCCCTCATCGCCCTCACCAACATGGGTTTCTACCCGCGGTCCCTGGTGGGCGTACCCGGCGAGCGCTTCTCCAATATGGGACCACCCACCCTGGCGATCGTGGCGTTGACCTTCCTCCAAGTGGGGCTGGTCCTGGTGATACGCCCCAAAGTGCTGGCGTGGCTGGAACGAGGAGATCTGGCGCAGCGGGTGGTCGGTTGGATCAACGAGCACGCCATGCCCCTCTACCTGTTCCACTCCACCGGTATGGCCGTAGTAGTAGCCATCCTGTTCGGCTTCGGCTACATACCGCCAGCCGAGCCGACCCTCGAATGGTGGCTCACCAGACCCCTCTGGCTCATCGGCCCCGCCATAGCCACCTGGCCCCTCCTCGCGCTTTACCGCGTAAGCAGGCGCCCGACTGCCGCACCCGTCCCGAAGCTCACCGATTAGACACCTGCAGTAGCGTCGACCGGTCTCCCCGCAAGCTGTGTTGTAGCGCCCGAACAAATGTCACGCGTGTAGGTTATCCTCACACCATGGTCAGTCGAGTTCCCCCAGCACCCCCCGATGACAGCGGCCGGGCTCTGCAGATGCTCTTGGATGAGGGGGATCGTGTGGGGAGATGCATCCGAGTGGTTGCCCCGGCTTCCGGCGAACTCCGTGGACTTGTTCTTCATGTCACCCCCCTACGCGGACGCTCGCGCTTACTCCCGCATTTCGCCAGATCGATATGTGGAATGGTTCGTACCCTTCGCCGAGGCCATGCTGAACGCGGTCTGCGACACCGGCTCGTTCGTGTTGAACATCAAGAATCGGGTTGCCAAGTCGGGGCCACTGAAAGGTCAGCGCCACCCGTATGTATATGAACTGGTTCTGGCGTTGCAGAACATGGGCTGGCGATGGACGGAGACATACATCTGGAGGAAACCAAACGCTATCCCCGGCCGATTCGGGCCTCGCACAAAGGATGCGTTCGAGTACGTGTACCACTTCACGAAGGGTTCTCGCCCGTACTTCGACCTAGACGCCGTACGGATACCGTACAAGACGGATCCGGGGGAGATCGCCCGGCGCAGCCTGGACACCAACGGCCGCCGCAACACAGAGGCTGGGTTCGGACGAGATCGCGCCCGGACCTACGGCCACGAAGGTGCTGATCCGGGAAATGTGATCACCGTGGGTCAGACCTACAACCAGCACAAAGGCCCGGCAGGGCTGCATACCGCGGTGATGCCGGAGGGTCTAGCCGAGTTCTTCGTCAAAGCAGCCTGCCCACCGGGCGGACTGGTTATCGACCCGTTCGCCGGGTCGGGCACCACCGTGGTAGTCGCCCGTCGCCACGGCCGCAGAGCCGGTGGGATCGAGCTACACGACCAGTACGTAGCCGTCGCTCGAGACCGCTTGGCCAACGACCACACGCAGGAGGAACTGGGGATGCTCATTGCCGCTCACTGACTCAGAACGCGATCTTCTGTCGAGGGCGGGCACCACACCAAGCCCAACGGTGCGGCGCCAAGCGGTCGCCATCGCCTTGGCGAAGTCCGGCGTGGCCAGAGAAGAAGCCGGTGACTTACTGGGTAAGGGATTCGTCGCGGCTACGCAGCCGTCGTTCCACTACATCCCGAGGGGCGACACGATGGCCGACGAGAGCGATTTCGACATCGCCTACGGGTGTCTGGCCGAACACACCGACGACTTCGCCGCCGTCTCCGAGGACACGTTGATCAGGGCCTTGACCGAGAAGCCAGCAGTGCTCGCACCGCTCCGGATGATCCTGGGTTTCACCTACAACGAGCTGTCTTGGGCGATGAAGCTCACCCGAGCCGGGACCACAACTTCGGGAACAACGCTCCGAAACTTTGAACGCGGCCCGGAACCCGAACGGATGACAGCAAGAAGATCCGAGATGATCGAGACGATCGCCGCGACTGCGTGCGCGGTAATGGATCGGAGCATCCTCCAGATACCGGAGTCAGCCCGCAGGTTCTTCCATTCCAAGTTGGACAAGCAGGACACCGTGAAGGGCTGGCAAGCGGTCGCGGTCGCGGTCGCTGCCGGTGGCGTACCGTATTCGGCCCTGCTCTACCAGCGATACGTGGGCGGGGTATGGCGACAGATTCAAGACGCCTACTCGGAAGTCAAGGGTGACAACCTCTTGGAGCAACCGATAGCGGACCTGTTCGACTCCAATGGTATCTCTTACTACCGGTCTGGAACAGGAGCGTCCGGAGCAACCGCCACCGACCGGAGGTTCGGGCTCGCTCCGGGACCCGACTTCGTGCTGCCTGAGGAATCGCCCACCGTGATCATCGAGTCGAAGGTCGCTGAGGACGGTGGGACCGCTCGTGATAAGGCGGCCCGAATCAAGAACGCGTCCGAAGCAGCCAAGGCTCGCGGCTTGTTGCCTTGTGCCGTCATCGACGGTAAGGGCTGGTCCGAACGTCTAAGGCGCTTCTGGATATCGTCATCGCCACCGACGGCCGCGCCTACTCCCTCGCCACCCTTACCCACCTGCTCGACATTCCCGAAATCGCCGACCAGCACTCCACTGTGACAGGCTCCACGTAGGGAACCCCCGGCACGCCTAGGTTCTGGTGGCCAGCGTCCGCGGCACCACTCGCCGAAGCGAGCAATAGCTCTAGGTCTCCGGTCAGAACTGGTCGAAGAACCCGGGATCGATCTCGACGTCTTCGATCACCCGCTTTCTGACGGTCACGCCCAAGCCGTAGTCCTTCAATAGGTCACATAGTTCTTCGCCGCTCACAAGATCGACTGGTGGAGCGCCGTCCCGGGTTGCCTCCTCACGGGCACTCCGGGTGAACGACCCGGTGGTTATGAGGAGTCCTTTGTCGCCGCGACCGGACATTGCTCCCCGGAAGTCGCGGACCGCGCCCGACGATACGGAACTTCGATATCGCTTACACTGGAAAAAGGTAGGGAACGAGACCAACGACAAACGGTAAACACCCATCCCGTCTATCCCTCCGTCGCCGGACCTGCCAAGTACTTCCACATTGCGAAATCCCGCCTCTCTCAGTAAACGCTGCGCCAGTCGCTCGAAGGCATCCGGTGGCATTCGAAGGAGATGCTCGAGCAGATCAGTCCTCCACTTATCGGGATCTCCATCGGGGTCATCGGCGTCTGCGGGGTCGGTCGGTAGAGAATTCGCGTCGTCCGGATCGGGTGGTGGCATAGGCTGCTTATCCGGGTTTTCTACCTGCTCTCTGGTCAGATTGCGGCCTAGTTCGGTCAGGGCCCACACACCTCTTGAGGAATTAACTAGGGCACCAATGTTCTTTAGGTGGGTGCGCGCCCACGCAAGTCGATAGTCAATCTCGGTCTGCGGAGAACCAGGTTTGTGCATAACACCCAGTAACTCCTCAGCGAAACCCTCCTGTTTTGCGACCTGTACGGAAATCTCGAATATATGCGATGACCCACCCAGCGCGCGTACCGCTTCCAGGACAGGCCACATCATCTGATTCGGAGTAGGCATTCTGAGGCTCATCCCACCAACCTAACAGCAGCCCGCACTGCGGGATTCGACGAAACCCCGGGGGAACTGGCCCACGGAGCGCAGCGTGATTCGGCCTCAAAGGTGTTCGGTACTTAGCCTGAATCCACCGATGGGGAGGGCACAGCGGACAGCCAAAGCGGGGGCAGGCTATCGGTAACAGATCCAATGTACCGACACCTTGACCCCGCAGCCCGTTGGATACCACCGACCATGGGCTCAGTCCTCGGGTTCGTGGCCCACCAGGCGTTGGATCCGCACGATATCGCCGGCCCAGCCGCAGGCGTTGCACTAGGTGTGGTAGACGCGGCGGTCGGCTTCCCAGTACTCGACGGAGATGCCTTCCGAACCCGTCACCTGGCCGGCGCAGCTCGGGCAGAAGCGGGGCAGGTCGGCTAGGTGGGCGACCCGGTCGGGATCCCACCAGTGGGTACCTGAGAGGCGCTGCTCGGTCATCAGGTCACATTGTCCTAGGGGCGTCGAGATCGTACGGCTGCCTCACCGAGTACTCATCCGAACGCGGCACCTCACCCCGGGCTCTCGCGGCTTCGAGATGTATCTTGCGCAGGGTGTCGAGGGCCGGTGACTACCTCATCGAACCCATGTCCAGCCAGGCCAGGGCGAAGTCGATGCCGGCGCCAAACTTCTTCTTCTCGCACGGGAGCTTGATCCGCTCCTGGGACGCGCAGGTGAACGCCGCCGTCGGGTCGTCGCCGGCTTCCACCCGGGCCATCTGGGGCCCGGAACATACGCCAGCTCACGATGACCCCGATGTCGGACTTGCCGATGTGCTCGGAGGTCCGATCGGCGATCCTGCCCTGGCTCACGCAAGCCTTCACGTCCTGACCTTCGATGTAGTCGACGATGTGGCGGCCCTTATCGTCGAGCCACTGGTACTCGTAGTCAACCGGATAGATCTGTTCGGGGTAGGTGTCGAGACCCTCCGGGTGGTGGTTCGAGTAGAACATCGCCCACGTGGTGGTGTCGTCGATCGAAACCCGGATCTGCATCTGGTCGATGCCAGCGCCCCCCACCCGCATCGAGTGCGGGAATACCAACGGGTGGCCCACCGCCCAGTCGTCGTCCTCCTCGGTGTGGCCCTCGAGGACCGTCGCTTGAGGATGCCCCACTCCATCGCGTCGAACCCGACCTTCAGGTGCTTCTTCTGGAAGGACTTGGGCGCCACGAAACCCTGCTGCGCGCCCAGGAAATCGAAGTAGCGACCGTGCAGCCATTCGACGTGGTGGGGATCGACCGAGTTCTCCATGATCTGGAGCCAGTTGCAGGGCAGCATCGAATGGCCCACGTCGACGAACACATCGAAGCGGGGCAGTTCGGGAGCCGGATCAGGACCGATGTATGCCCACACCATCCCGCCCAGCGCCTGTGCCTTGCCGGCGAAGGCCTTCACATGGCGCATGAAGGTGGACTTGCCCGGCTCCGCGGGCTACTCGATGCAGTTGCCGGAAAGTCGAACTTCCGTCCGTGGTAGCCGCAGCGGAGACCGCCCTCCTCGACCACGCCATAGGTCAGCGAAGCAGCCCCGTGCGGACATTGCTCCTGCATGATGCCGTAACCACCCTGGGGGGTCGTCCACAATGCGAAGTCCTCGCCCAGCAGCCTCATCTTACGGATGGGCCACTCGTCAAGCTCGCGCATGAAGGCGACCGGATACCAGTACCGGCGTAGTAGCTCGCCCATCGGCGTACCCGGACCGACCCGGGTCAGCCGTTCGTTCTGCTCCTTGGAAAGGATTGCCCCTCTCCTTCCCGTGTCCCCTCGGGGTAAACCTCGTTCCTTCTGCCGCCGCTCGTGGATCAGCCGATGACCGTCACCGTGCCGGAGCTTCCGTCCACCCGCAGCATCGTTCCGGTCTCGATGTCCGTCGTGCCGAAGGCAGTTCCGGTGGCGGCCGGCAGGCCGTACTCCCGGCACACGATGGCGGCGTGGGACATCATCCCGCCGATATCGGTCACCGCGGCGCCGATGGTGCCGAAGGCCGGCGCCCAGCTCGGCGCGGTGATCGGCGCCACCAGGATCTCCCCGTCCTGCAACCGGCCGATGTCGTCGGCCGACATGATCACCCGGGCCGGGCCTTCCGCCACCCCGGGCGAGGCAGCAAAGCCGCGCAGGCCGCCGTCGGCATTGTCACCGGCGCCCAACCACATACCGATGCTCTCGGATGTGATGCCCCACAGCATGATGGTGAACGGCTCGGTGACAACCTCCGGGGGCTCACCGAGGGCGGGCGGCGGACTCCAGTGCCGGAGGGCTTCCACGATACCCTTCCGCCTCGCAACCTCCCTGGGCCAGTACACCGGGCCACGTGAGGCGGCGCGATTTGGGTGTTGGTAGGAGTCAAGCCTCGTGATATCCTTGTCGGTACCACCCCTATCGCTTCGGCGGTAGGGCCGAGACCGCCTTCCCCCGGCGGTCTCTGTCTTTCTCGGGAAGTCGCGATCGTTCAGCAATCCTGCCGTGTCGGTGGCATTCGCAGCAGTTGACCGTTACCGAGCTGCTCAACGACGTGAGTAGTCATTCCATACCACAAGACCGGGTGGAAACCGGCATCGACCCTATCTCCCTGATCGAGGTGGCCGACGATGCGGTGCGTCCCATCCAGCCCGAACAGGGCGTCATCGACGGTGACGGGCTGCTCCTCGGATACGCCGGCGTATACAGTTCTTTCCTCCTCCACGCCAGGCGGGCAGCCGAGCGCTACGGAGTACCGACCAGGGACATCCTGCTCGAACTAGGGGAACGCAAGGTGGTGGGGGGCCAGGAGGACATGATCATCGACGTGGCGATGGACCTCCAGCGCTGGGCGGCGGCCGCCCAGCCGGTAATCGCCTGAGAGGGGCTGCCGATGGATCACCAACCCCCCGCCCGCGGCCTGATTGAGCGGTTCGCAGCCCGGCTCACGGAAGCCGTCGCTAGCCGGTCGGCTATCAGCCCCCTGACCGGAGAGTACCTCTTCACGGTCGAGGAGGCCTACGACATACAGGAGGCGGTACTGGCTCGGGCAACCGGCGCCGGCGAGAGCATCGTCGCCGCCAAGCTCCGGGTTGACCAGCCGGGCGAAGCAGGAGCAGATGGGGGTGTCGGAGGCCCTCTACGGTTGGCTCACCGACCGCCACCGGCTGAAGCCCGGAGAACCCCTCGACAGCGGTCGGCTCATCCAGCCGCGAGCCGAACCGGAGATCGCCTTCATCACGTCACGGCATCTTGAGGGACCGGTGGGACTTGACGATGTTCTATCCGCTACCGCGGCTGTAGCGCCGGCACTCGACATCCTCGATTCCCGCTTCGCGGGCTACGCGTTCACGTTGGCCGACGTGGTAGCAGACAACTGCAGCGCCGGCGCGTTCGTGCTAGGTAATCCCGTGCCTCTGGATAGCTTTGATCTGGGGCTGGTGGGTTGCGTATTCGAGAAGAACGGCGAGGTGGTGGGAACAGCTGCGGAGCCGCAGTGTCGGGACACCCGGCGACGGCACTGGCCTGGTTCGTGCGGAAGCTGGCCGAACGTGGCAAGGGCCTCCCCGCCGGATCTCTGGTGTTGCCCGGGGCACTGACCGGCTCGGTGCCGATCGGGCCGGGGGACTCGGTGGTCGCCTCTTTCGACCGTATCGGATCGGTCGGGCTGTCCGCAGCATGAGCGGACCCGACGTGGACGCCATCACCTTCACCGGGGAGTCGGCCACCGGCAAGGCCATCATGACCACCGCCGCCCCCAACCTCAAGAAACTCTCGTTCGAGGTGGGCGGCAACTCTCCGAACATCGTCTGCGCCGACGCGGATCCACGAACGGATCGAACTTGTCGAGCACGTCCATGCGTTCGATCCAGGAGGGGTCGTGGAAGCGGCTGAGGTCGTTGGTCAGCGCGGCTACCCGCAGTCCGCTTTCGATCAATGTCCGGCGCAACTGCCAGGTGTCCGGGCGTAGGACCTCGTCCCTCGGTGCGTCGAAGAGCGAATCCATCAGGCTGCGCAACCGGTCTTCGCCGGCCCCGATCATCTCCGCGTACCGGTCGGCTTGGCGGTGCCAGTATCCGAGTCCGGTGAACTCCCCGGCCCGGAACCTCCGCCAGAGTGAATCGCTGGCCGGGTCGAACGGACCGGCCAGGTCGATGCCGCCCGGCGGCAGACCGAGGCGCCGTTCACCGGGCGCCATCTCGAAGGGCGTGCGGATCACCACCCCTCCGAAATCGAACACGACTGCCTGGATCGCCATAACCGACGACCGCGTTACCCCGATGCCGGACCGCGACGAACTCCGGCGTTGGTTCCTTCACTGGAGGCCCTCTGCGAGAGCACCACGGTGAGTTCGGGAGGCATGGCGAATCCGACGCCCTCGAGCACCCGGAGCGTGCTCAGAAGCGCCGTAGCAACTCCCGACACCAGGTCGGCTGCCTCGGGGCTCACAAAGAATCCCTGGTGCGCCCGATTCAGGTGGCGGTAGATCTCCCGTCTCACCTGTCGCTGGGATCCGCTCTCCTGCAGCACCGCACCGGGTAGCTGCTCCGCGAGGCGAGCATCCGGGAAATCCGGAATCATGATCTGTATCTGCCATTGACTCATAACAATATCTATAAAACATTACATGCGTCTGAACAAGGCTTTCGTCGCCGTAAATCCAAGAGGTCCCCACCCAGGTCGAGCGACTCCCCTCCCCGCCGGTGAACTCCGATCAGGCTCTGGGACGGTCGAGCAGCCGGGCGGGATTCTCGACCAGCATCTGGTCCAGGTCCCCGGAATCAACTCCGAACTCGTCCTTCAGGGCGGGGACGATCCTGCCCATCACATGGGCGTAGCCCATGCCTCCGTAGGCGGTGAGCATCATCTTGAGGTGGACATCGCCCGCCAGCACCAGCCGGTCGGAGTACCCCTCGGACACGAGCAGCGCTATCGCCTCCATGCGCTCGTAGTCGGTGGCGTAGTTGCCCCGTCCGGGGTAGTAGAACTCGGTGCCGAACAGGTCGTACTCGACGGTGGCGCCCCCGTCCATCAGGCTGCGGTGGTTGCAGAGGTCGAGGATCTCGTCCGAGTGGCCGAAGACGATCCGGGTCGGGTCGGCGCCGTGCCCTACCAACCACTCAAGGATACGCGGAGCCTGGTACTGGCCCTGCGGGTCGAGGTGGACGCTGATGGCGGCACCCGTCCGCTGAGCGGCGAGGGCCGATCCCTGGAGGACCTTCCACTCGTTGTCGGTGACAGGATCGGTGGTGCCGATCTCCCCGATGATGGTCGGCCTGATACCGGTGCCGTCCACGCCGTTCTCCAGCTCGTCGATGAGGTAGGCGGCCACATCCTCCGCCGATTTGTTGTCGATCCAGGAGGGATGGCTCGGTCCCCGGTAGAAGCCGCAGCCGACCATGATGTGGACCCCGCTCCGCTCCGAGATGGCGGGCAACTCCGCCACCCGGCGGCCGATCCCAAGGGGGGTGACGTCGACGATCCCCCGGCCTCCCGCGCGGCGGAAGCGGCGCAGTTCGGAGACCGTGATGTCAGGATCGTCGAGCGACAGGTTGAACTTGTTCGACACGGCATTCCATCGAAGGTCGCCGATCTGGTCGATGGTGATGGGACGGTCGATCATCTCGGTGTCCGGATCGTCCAGGGCCTCCACCGCGTCGATCAGCAGGTGTTCGTGCATGGTGGTGGGCCCCAGATCCCGGGGATCGATCGGTCCGAGAACGGTGCTTACCGGCAATGGGTCTCCAATGGTCGGTGGTCGGTTGTCCGTGCTCTGCAATACTGCGTCCTCCATCGCCGGTCGTCAACCTAGAAGTGATGGACCCCCATCAGGAGGGTGCTGAAGAACCCCCGTTGGCCCGACGGTCGATGACGAATGCCTCGTAAGCGGACGGCGGGCCAACCGCTACCGCTGTTCTTGAGCACCCTCCTAAGCTGGGGGTGATGGGTCCGGATGTTGCATACGACGAGCTGATCCCCGACCTTCGCCTCGATGGCAGGGTGGCCGCCGTGACGGGGGCCGGACGCGGGATCGGCCGGGAGACGGCCCGGACGCTGGCCGCGGCCGGGGCTCATGTCCTGGTGACCGACATCGATGAGGCCGCCGCCCGGTACGCCGCCCGGGGTATCCGCCGGGAGGGCGGCTCGGCCGGCCACTACACCCTCGACGTCACGGACGAGGAACAGGTGAGGGGGTTCGCAAGGGAGGCGGAGCGCGCGGCGGGGGTCGCCCAGATCCTTGTCAACAACGCCGGGATCGTCACTATGGCCCCCTTCCTCGAGTTGGCGGAGGACGAGTTCGACGCGGTGGTGGCCGTGAGCCTGAGAGGGACCTACCTCATGACCCGGGCGCTGCTCCCCGCCATGAGGAGATCGGGCTGGGGTCGTGTGGTCTCGCTGTCCTCGATGCTGGGCAAGACCCCCGCCCCGTATGCGGCTCACTACTCGGCGGCCAAAGCGGCGATCATCGGCTTCACCCAGGCAATCGCCAAGGAGGCGGCCCCCGGAGTGACCGTCAATTGCCTGTGCCCCACCAATGTGGAGACCGGGATCATGGAGGAGGACTTCGAGTTCTTCGGGGAGAAGGAAGGGATCTCCCCCGAGGCGCTCATGCGGCGTTGGATCGCTGCGATTCCCATGGGTCGACTGGGCCAACCCCTCGACGTGGCCCGGGCCGTGCTGTTGCTGGTCGGAGAAGCGGGAGCATTCACCACCGGCCAGGCCCTGAACGTGAGCGGGGGCGAAGAGGTCCACTGACCGACCTCGGGCGGCCGGTAGCCGGTCCGAGCAGCGCGGGTCGTCCCCCTCAGAGCTCCTCGTCCGCATCCACGGCCGTCGTGCGCACGGTGAGTTCGACCGGAACCGGCAGACCCTCGACCTCGAAGGCCCGGGTGGTTGCCAGCACCGCGGAAGCCGCAGCCGTCCCCGGGTCGGGAGCATTGATCCTCACGAAGAAACCGTAACGCTTCCGGCCCCGGTGGCGGTAGATCTCAAGGCTCACCCGCTCCAAGGCTCGGGCTTCCTGCTGGAGGGCTCGGGCGATCCGCACACCGACCGGAAGGGTGGCCCACGGGTCCGGTACCCTCACATCTACCTGCCAGTTCTCCACCCGGCACAATGTACACAATTCGGAGATGCGGTATCCAAACATCCGGACCCTGGGGTGGCTGTTACCAGTAGGCCCGGCGAACAAATAACGTGCTGAGCAAGGGCAAGATGGAGCGAGGACACCTCGAAAGCTCGCTTCCACCCATCCGATTGTTAGAGAGGAAGAACATGTCCCGTTTCATCACAGCGAGAGGGATACTGCTGGCAGCCTTGATGCTCGTCGCGATGGCCTGTTCCGATTCGTCCCCGGAGAAGACCACCACCGACGGTACCCGAGTCCCGACGACCGCGGCAGCCTCCGACGCGGTGAACGCCGAGGACGTCACGGTCCCCTCGGAGCCATCGACCTCTACCACGCAGCCCGATGAGACACCCGAGACATCGACACCCGGCACAGCGCCCGAAAGCGAACCCGAGACGACGACGCCCGACACGGTGCCGGAAAGCGAACCCGAGACGGCGACACCCGACACGGACTCCGATGCCGCGGCCCTGCTGACCGCCGCCGGCCGGGAAGCCACCGGACGTTCGGTACGCGGTGAGTTCAAGCTACAGATAGGCCCGGCTGATTCCGGTATGGCTCTCGAGACGACGACCTTCGAGACCGACGCGGATGGGAACACCGGTCTGATCGTCTCGTTTCCGGATCCTTCCTCGAGCAGCGAGCTCAGGTACGTCGACGGAACGCTGTATGTACGCCTGCCGCAGGAACTCCTCTCCTCGTACGGTGTCGATCCGGCCTCCGGAGCAACATGGCTGACCGTCGACGAGGAGACATCGGGGCAAATGGGATTCACGTGCGTGTCGCCGCTGTCCTCCATGGGGCCGGGCACCGCGTCCGCGGACTGCGACCCGATGGGCGACACCGCCGCGCTCCTTCCCGAGTTCGCCGACAACGCCACGATCGTCGGCCGGGCGGTTGTGCGGGGGGTAGATACGTCGGTGGTGCGGCTCGCCGTCTCGATCGGAGACCTGCTCGCCGGCGTCGCAGGGTCCATGCCGGACGCGGAGGACGAGTCCGGCGAGGTGGACGCTCTGGCCGAGGCATTCTCGTTCATCAGCGGCGACATCCACATCGACGTGTGGATCGACGACGACAATCGCATACACCGCCTCGCTGTCGACGTGGCGTCGCTCATGGCGGGGATGGCCGGCGCCGCGGGCGAAGACCCCGACGAAATACCCCAACTCATGGTCGTGGTCGACTACTACGACCACGACGCGGATTTCACCATCGAGGCCCCTCCGGTCGAGGAGATACTGGGCGACTTCGCCGACTACGTGGGCCCCGGTCCCGACACGTTCTGAGAGTTGCACGCTCCTGAGGGTCGACCGGTTGCCGGCCTCTGCCGTGCTGAACGGGGGAAGGGGCAGGAGCGACCACCAGCCTGTTGCACCCGCAGTTCCAGGAGGGTCGTCAAGAACCAACGGTTGGCCCGCCGGGTCGATGACGGGATACCGCGTCAGCCGACGAGGGGCCGCCCATCTCAACCGTTTCCCGGCCTGCAAGTCGGAGACCCCGACCTTGCAACGGAGAAACCCCAAGTCGCCGGCTGCATCGATGCAACCCCGGACCGCGATAGGTCCAATGATCAGGGCTGCTCTGTTCGTATCATGTCCGTCATGGCAGACAATTCCCATCCGACTGTCTCGGAGGTCCTTGCCGAGCGGGTAAGCCGTTCACGACCCTCGGATCTCCCTTCCCCGGCTATCGAAGCAGCCAAGATATTCATCCTCGACACCATCGGAGTCGGCCTGGCCGGAGCCAGGACATCAGAGAGCTGTAGCCTCGTGGAAACACTGCGCACATGGGCCAGCACGGGAGCAGCGTCGGTGTGGGGAAGGAACGTGTCCCTTCCCCCGTGGGGAGCCGCGATGGCCAACAGCCATCAAGCCCACTGCTTGGAGTTCGACTGCGTGCACGAACCGGCGGTTATACATCCGCTGACCGTGGTTCTCCCCTGCGCCATTGCCGAAGTCCAATCCCGCGCCCGGCGCGGGGAGAAGACATCCGGAGCGGAACTGATCACCGGGGTCGCCCTGGGGGTGGAGATCGCTAGCGGGTTGGGAACCGCCACCACGACGGCCTTGCGGTTCTTCCGGCCCTGCACCAACGGACTATGGGGAGGGGTGGCCGCGGTGGCGTGGCTCCGGGGTTTGGATGCGTCGATGACCGCCCATGCCCTGGGGATAGCCTACGGGCAGCTCTCGGGAACCATGCAACCCCACTCGGAAGGATCAGCCCTTCTCCCACTGCAGATGGCGTTCAGCGCCAGAAATGCCCTGACCTCGGTCGACCTTGCCGAAGCAGGACACGCCGGGCCACGGGAGGTGATCGAGGGCGAGTTCGGGTTCTACGGGCTGATCGAAGGAGCAGGAGACACCGCCCGGCTCCTCGACGAATGGACCCGCCCCTGGCGGATCACCCAGGTCTCCCACAAGCCGTTCCCCAGCGGACGCGCCACCCACTCGGCCATCGACGGGACCCTCCGGCTCCGACGCCGGCACGGCTTACACGCCGACCAGGTGCAAAGCGTCCTCATCGAGGTTCCCTCGATGATCAACCATCTGTGTGCCCGTCCCCTCATTCCCGACCCCACTCCTAACTACACCAGGCTCTGCATCCCCTACCAGATCGCCGGCGCCCTGGTCGACGGGTTCGTCGACCTCACCACTGTGCGTCCGGAGCGTCTCGTCGATCCGTTGATCGGAGAGCACGCAGCCAAGGTCGGAATCGCGTTGAACGACACCGCCGACCCCAACGCCTTCAGCCCCCAGACCGTCACCGTCTCGCTCGCAGACGGCGCCGTGCATACGGTCACCGTCACCGAACTGCCCGGCTCCCCGGCCGCTCCACTCAGCCGGGCCGAGTACCTGGGCAAATTCAGGTCGTGTGTCGAGTATGGGGCCGAGGGGTGGGACTCCGACCGGACCGAGCGGGTGATCGACCTGGTTGCACGCCTCGAGGACTTGGACGACGTAGGTCCGTTGACCGATCTCCTATGAGCCATCCCACCTTTTTCGAGACTCTCGATGTCTCTCGCCTGTTCCGGGAGTATCCGCTGGGCGAGGATTTCACCGACAGGTACGGGCGTATGAGCACCGACGAGCTGAGGGCCATCCAGAATCGGCGGTTTCGCAGAGTGATGCGGAGGGGCTGGGCGACTCCTTTCTATCGCCGACTCTGGAGTAGGGAGGGCATGGAACCCGGCGACATATCGGGGCTGGACGATCTCCATCTCCTGCCCACCTACGACAAGTCCGACATCATGGCCTCGGTCGAGTCCCACCCTCCGCTGGGAGACGCAACGGGGATGGAGTCCTATGCCGAAGGTGAGGCTCCTCCCATGATCCTGCACACCACGAGCGGCACGACCGGCGCTCCCCAGCCCCTGGTGTTCGGACCTTGGGGACGGGAGGTGGCCAATCTCTTGGTGGGCAGGATGTATACGTGGCAGGGTGTCGGGTCCGACGATGTGGTGCATTCCGTATACGGCCATGGGATGGTCAACGGCGGGCACTACATACGGGAAGCCGTTACCCATTTCACTCCGCCACCTTTCTCTCCGCAGGGACGGGGGCGGAGACCCCTTCCGTTCGCCAGGTCCAGATCATGAAACGGTTCGGCGCCACGGTGCTGGTGGGGTTCGTCGACTACCTGCGTCGCTTGGCCGAAGTTGCCACCGACGAGGGCCTTCACCCCCGAGCGGACATACCGGTGCGCATGATCGTCGGTCATCTCGGAACGGGCGGACGCCGGGAGGTGGAGAAGGCCTGGGGAGGGGTTCCGGCCTATGACTGGTACGGGGTGGCCGACACCGGCTCGGTGGCCGGTGAAGGACCCGAACGGGACGGGATGTACGTATGGGAGGATGCCCACTTCCTGGAAGTGCTCGATCCCGAGACTGGGAAGGCGGCGGCTAGAGGGGACATGGTGGTCACCTGTCTTTACAAGGAGGACTTGGGGCCGGTCATCAGGTTCAACACCCACGATGTCACCGAGTGGCTGGCCGGACGGGGCGCGTCCGGCCTGGTGTTCCGCCGCATCCGGGGCTTCATGGGGCGCTCGGACAACATGGTGAAGATCCGGGGAGTCAGCATCTACCCCGAGTCCCTGGCGGGGTGGGTCGCCGCCCAGCCAGGGTGCACGGGTGCCTACTACTGCCGGTCCACCCGCCGCTCTTCGGGCAGGGAGGAGTTGACGGTGGTGATCGAACGGTCCGGAGGTGACGCTGCTCACTTTGCGGAGGAGTTGCGCCGCATCCTGGGAGTCGCGGTGCAGGTGGACTTCCAACGCCCCGGAGCAACAGCCGCGGTGACCGGGGTCGACCGACGGCAGAAGCCCATCCGCCTGGTCGACGAACGCCGGTGATCGCCCAGCTAGCCCGCCGCTTGGAAGCGGGAGATATCACAGCCACCGAACTCGTAAAGGCCTGTCTAGCCGAGATCGCCACCCGAGACGCCCATCTCCGCTGCTTTCTCGAAGTCGACGAAGCCGGGGCCTTGGCACAGGCCCGGGACTCGGACCGGCGAAGAAGGAACGGCCAGGCTCTGGGTGCCTTGGACGGGATACCGGTTGCGGTGAAAGCCAACCTGGCAGTGAGTGGATTCTCCTGGTCCGGGGGGATGGCGACCCGGACACACGTCAGGCCGTCCGAGGACGCCGCGGCCGTGGCGGCTCTCCGGGCAAGCGGGGCGGTGATCGTGGGAACAACCAACCTCCCGGAGGCGGCGATGGGGGCGGTCACCGCCAACCCCGGGTTCGGGACATGCCGCAACCCCCGACTTCCCGACCGTCACGCAGGAGGGTCGAGCGGCGGCTCGGGGGCAGCCATAGCGGCCGGCATGTCGTGGCTGGCGCTCGGCTCCGACACCATGGGCTCGGTGCGGATTCCAGCCGCCTGGTGCGGCATAGCCGGATGGAAGCCTTCAGCAGGGATCGTCCCGACCCACGGACTCCTTCCGCTGTCGGCTCGCCTCGATACGGTCGGCTTGCTGGCCACCAACTCGGACGATGTCATGATCGCTGCGCAGGCTGCCGGATACCTCAACTCCTCGACACCCGACACCTGTCCACCTTATCTGCTCGTCCCACTGGATCTGGTGGAAGGCACTCCTACCGAGATACAGGAGACCTTCTGGGAAGCAGTGTCGGAGATCGGATGGACGCTGGAGAGGATCCGTTTGGGATTCGACCCGGCTCGGGTGCGCCGGGCGGGGCTCCTGGCTGTGGAGGCGGAGGCTTACCTGTTCTACCGGGAGGCTCTCAGAGAGAACCCGGGAGGATTCTCGGCGCAGGTTCGCTCCATGCTGGAGTACGCGGAGGTGGCGCCGGCGTGGAAGCTGGCTCGCTCCTATCAGATCCTGGATGAAGTGCGCCGCCGGATGGCTGGGCTGACCTCGGCGGACCATCACCTGCTTGCTCTTCCCACCACTCCTCAACCACCTGTCTCGCTGACCGAGCCCGAGCCCGCCCATCTCGGAGACCTCACCGCCTTCGTCAACGCAGCGGGCGCCTGCGCCGTCTCCATACCGGTCCTGTCCGTTACCGACGGCCCGGTGGGACTGCAACTGGCCGGTCGTCCCCGAGCCGACCGGGTTCTGCTGCAGGCCGCTCAGGAAGCGGAGAACCGCCTCGGATAGTGCTGAGGAGACCGCCGGCGGCCCACCCCCAATCCCAGCGTGCCGAGATCAGCGGAAGCTGAACCGGGGCGGGCGGCGTTCGAGGAAGGCGGTCACTCCTTCCAGATGGTCTTCGCCCTCCAGGGCCTGGATGGCCAGCCGGGCGGCCTCTTCGTTCTCCTCGGTGAGGCCGTCTTCTATCAACCGGATGATCCGCTTGGTGGCTCGCACCGAGAACTGGGAGGCGGCGGTGATCTTGCGGCACAGGTCGGCAACTTCTCCGTCCAACCGCTCGGGTTGGGTGAGGCCGTCGAGCAGACCGATTCGCTCCGCCTCTTCGGCATCGAACACATCGCCGGTGTAGAGAAGGCGTTTGGCAGCCCCCGCGCCGACGGCCCGAACCAGCTCCACCGTTCCGGGGAAGAGATAGACCATCCCCATTCGAGACGGGGAGATGGAGAAGAAGGAGGTGGTGTCGGCGATGCGGAAATCAGTGGCCAGCGCGATCGCCACCCCGCCCCCGAAACAAGCTCCCCTGATGGCGCTGATCGAGGGCTTGGCCATTTCCCGGAGAGCCACCAGTGCCTCGGAGACCCGCCGGCGACTGTCGCGGCTCCAGTCCGCATCACCCACCTGCGCCCGGTACTCGTTGAGGTCGGCGCCTGCGCAGAAAGCGTCCGGAGTGGAGCCCCGGATCACCAGCACCTTCACTTGGGGGTCGGCGTCGACCTCGGCCACCAGCTCGGGAAGCCGTCTCCACATGGCATCGGTGATGGAGTTCTTCTTCCGGGGTCGGTTGATCACCAGGGTGGCTACGCCATCGGCTTTGGATATGTAAAGAGGCTCGTCCACACCCCCAGGCTATATAACCTTCAGCTTGGATGACTGCTGCCGCTGCCTACCGCTGGCCACAGGGTGCTCTCCTGGCGCTCTCGGTGGTGATCAACGTGGAAGAAGGCGCGGAGATGTCGGTGCTGGATGGGGACCGCGGCCCGGAACCGGTCGACGAGATGGGGATCGTGCTCAAGCGTCCCATCCGCAATCGTGCGAACGAGACGAACTACCGCTATGGGATCGAAGAAGGGTTCAGGCGGGTAGGGCAGGCGCTGGATGAGCACCGGATTGCGGCTACCTGGACGGCCGCCGCTCTGGCACTGGAGCGGGCACCCGAAGTTGCCCGATTCATCGCCGGACGCGGTGACGAAACCGCCAGTCACGGATATCGCTGGTCCCACCAGTTCCGCATGGACGAATCCGAAGAGCGAGAGTTCATCCGAAAGGCGGTACGCTCGATCGCCCGTACCACCGGCACCCGCCCGGTCGGGCATCTGTCCCGGTACCTGGTGAGCGACAACACCCGGCGGATTCTCGCCGAAGAGGGGTTCCTCTACCACATGGACGACTACTCGCGAGACGAGCCCTTCTGGGACGTCGTGGACGGGAGACCCCTGGTGATCATGCCTTATGCGCTGGACACCAACGACATGAAGATGTGGGCGGAACCCTCCTACACCCCGAGCCAATGGTTGGAGTACGCGGTCCATACCTTCGACTGTCTCCATGCGGAAGGCGCCGACCGTCCCCGGATGATGTCACTGGGTTTGCACCTGCGGGTGATCGGCCGTCCGGGACGCATCGGGGCACTGCACCGCTTCTTGGAACACGTAGGTTCCCGTTCCGGGGTCTGGGTTGCCACCCGCCGCAACATCGCCGAGTGCTTCGCCTCCCAGGTTTCGCCACCCAAGCCGTGAACCGTCCTACCGTATCTGAATTGAGCCGGGCACCCAAGGTGCTCTTGCACGACCACCTCGACGGTGGGCTTCGTCCCTCCACGATCGCGGAGTTGGCGGACCGGTGCGGGTACCGGGGGCTTCCCACCCGCGACCCGGAAGCCCTGGCGCTCCATATCCAGCAGGGGGCACAACGTCGCAGCCTCGAGCTCTATCTGGACATGTTCCGGTACACATTCGGCGTCATGCAGACGGATCGTGCTCTCTACCGGGTGGCGGCCGAGTGCGCCCAGGACCTCGCGGATGACGGCGTGGTGTATGCGGAGGTGCGGTTCGCCCCCGAACTCCATCTCGAAGGCGGACTCCGACCCGACGAGGTTGTACGGGCGGTCGTAGCTGGGTTCCGCGACGGTAGCGAGGGGCGCAACATCCGCATCGGCGTACTCGTTACAGCCATGAGAACGGCCTCGCGCAGCCGGGAGATCGCGGAGTTGGCTCTACGGCACCGGGACCGGGGGGTGGTCGGGTTCGACGTCGCCGGCGCCGAGGCCGGGTATCCACCTTCCCAGCACCTCGAAGCCTTCGACCTGTTGGGTCGCAACGGGCTTCCTTTCACCATCCACGCCGGAGAAGCAGACGGTCTGCCCTCCATCCGGGAAGCCGTCCACACGTGCGGCGCCCACCGGATCGGCCACGGGCTCCGCATCGCTGATGACATCGGATCCGGCGACGTTCTCGGCTCGCTCGCCGCCTACATCCGCAAGCGACAGGTCCCTCTCGAACTCTGCCCTACTTCGAACACTCACATCGGAGCGGCGCCCTCGATCGCCGCACACCCGATCAGCCAACTGTTGGACCTCGGCTTCCGGGTCACCCTCAACACGGACAACCGTCTGATGGGCGGGATCTCCCTCACGGGAGAGTTCGACCGTTGCTGCAGTGCATTCGGATGGTCATGGGCCGACGTGCACCGGTTGACCATCAACGCCATGGACAGCGCCTTCCTCCCTGCCGACGAGCGCAACGACATCATCGCCAGAGAGATCGAGCCCTGGTACGCCGACCGTCCCGCCTGACCCGACCGTTCCCACCATTGGACGGGGCCGGACTAGGAGGGTGGTGTAAAACCCCTTCACGGCCCGTCGACCGATAACATAACGCCTGTTCAGAGGAAGACGGGCCGTTGCTCACCACCGTCTTGGACCACCCTCCTACGAGACCGCTTGGACCTCGGGCCTCTTGGTCTGCATCCGACGTTGCCGCTGTTCCGCAATTAGCTGCACGGCAGCCGCCTCGATCATGTGATAGGACTCCGCGTCGCTGGGAAACCCACCTGAGCGCACGTCGGTTACCCAGTTGCCGATGGCTCCGATGGCCTCGTCGGCCAGGCCCGCGTAACGTCTGACAAATTTCGGGTAACGACCGAAGTTGAACCCGAGCAGATCGTGGGTGACCAGCACTTGGCCATCGGTGTGCGGCCCGGCCCCGATCCCGATGGTGGGGACGGTCACCTGCTGGGTGATCACCTGTGCGAGGGTGACGGGAACACCCTCGAGTACCAGGGCGAATACACCGGCCTCGTCGAGCGCCCTTGCGTCGCCGATCAGCCGGCGGGCGTCCTCGATACCCCGACCCATGACCTTGTAGCCGCCCATGGAGTGCACCGACTGGGGAGTCAAGCCAATATGGCCCATCACCGGGATCTCCGCCGAGAGGATCTTGCGGATCATCTCCACCCGTTCCGTGCCTCCCTCCAGCTTCACCGCCTCGGCGCCTCCCTCGCGAACCAGCCGGGCCGCGTTGCGGAGGGTCTCTTCGGGACTGACGTGGAAGCTCATCCAGGGCATGTCACCGATCAGCAAGGACTTCGGCCTGGAACGGGCTACCGCGGCAGTGTGGTGGATCATGTCTTCGAGCGTCACCTCGTTGGTGGTCTCGTATCCGAGGACCACGTTGGCCACGGAGTCGCCCACCAGGATCATGTCCACCCCGGCCTGATCGGCGATCTTGCCGCCCGGATAGTCGTAGGCGGTAACCATCGCTATCTTCTCGCCGCCCTTGCGGGCCTGCACCGCGGGTGCGGTCACCTTCTTGCGGACGGCTGGTCCACCGTTGGGAGTCGGTTGCGACATGGCTGCTCCGTTTCTCCCCACCTTCGAGGTTGGGGGACACCTCCCGGCCCAGAGCCGGAGAGCAAATCGATCTGGTTGGTTCCGGTCCCCGGACTCGCCCGCCTCGTTGTGGTCGCGCTGTCCGGCCGGAATACGCCAACTCTACCGGATCAGATCCTCACCAGCCTCGGGCAATCCATTCGGGAAGTTCGGGGCGTTCCGTTCCGATGGTGGTAGCCGTCGGACCGTGCCCCGGATAGACCTCGGTCGAGTCGTCCAGAGCGAACAGGTGCTCCTTGATGCTCTTGATGATGGTGTCGAAGTCCCCGCCCTCGTACTGGGTGGCGCCGGGGCCTCCCGGGAAGAGCGTATCTCCCGAGAAGAGCACCCCGGGGCTCAGGAAGCACACCGACCCGGGAGTATGTCCGGGGGTATGCATGGTCAGCAGGCTGGTCTCGCCGAGCTGGACCACGTCGCCGTGGGCGAGGGGCGTGGGGGTGATCGGGGTGGTACGGGCCGCCAACTCGTAGTCGGCCGGGTGAAGCAGGAACGGTACCCTCAGAGCCTCGACCACCGGAGCCACCGCCCTAAGATGGTCGTAGTGCCCGTGGGTGGTCAGGAGCGCTTCCACCTCCACGCCGTCAGCCAACTCGAGGACCCGATCGGGTTCTGCAGCCGCATCGATGATCACGCCCTTGCCCGTGTGGGCGCATGCCACTACGAAGGCGTTGTTGTCGTACTCGCCCACCAAAGCTGCCTTGGTCAATATCGTGCCGTTGTCGAATGTCCAACTCATAGTCGCCACTGTAGCCAGTGGCCGCCATCAGGTGGCCGGGTGGTCCTGGCCGGCTGCCGGGGTCTCGCCGGCCGCGGGTCTGGTCGGTGCCAGACCGGCGGGTCGGGCGGACCGGACCGTCGAAGCCGGCAGCGGACCGGATCCAGCCGTCTCCCCGTCGCAGCACTCCGCCTGGTTCAGCCCGAACATCGGGCACCGGCCGTCGAGGCACGCCGCGTGGCCGTGAATGTATCCGAGGGGTGTGCCACACCAAGCGCAGTTCACCGGGTTCTCTCTTCTGGGGTGGAGGATCGACCTTACCCTGACGTGGCGTTCGCACCACGGATCAAACTGTTTGCCTGCCAGGCATTCAGGCCAGAACTTGATATGTACAGACTCAGATTTTATGGTATAATCAAACGTAGTTCGGTGTTGGACCAGATGGCAACCCCCAGCACCCGGCAGGAGATAGGTAACTCATGGACGCAGCCAGGTTCACCCAGAAGTCACAGCAAGCCTTGGTTTCGGCCAGGGATGCCGCGGTCGGCGCCAACCATCAGACTGTCGAGCCCGCCCACCTGCTGGTCGCGCTGCTGGGGCAGCCCGATACCGTCGCCCTACCCCTGCTGGCCAGGCTCGACGTCAATCCCGCCATCCTTCGCCGGGAGGCCGGCCAGCTGGTCGATTCCCTGCCGAAGGTCTTCGGAGGGACCGAGATCGGCTACTCGCGAGACACGATCCGGGTGTTGGAGGACGCCCAATCGGAGATGGCCTCCGCCGGAGACAGCTACACGTCGGTGGAGCACCTACTGCTGGCCATGGCCGCTTCCAAGACCGCCGCCGGCGAACTCCTGCGTTCCTCGGGTGTCACCCGTGAAGCCATCGCCACCGTGCTGGAAGAGGTCCGGGGAGCCCGGCGGGTCACCACGGACAACCCCGAAGCCACCCAGGGCACTCTGGAGCAGTACGGGCGCGATCTGGTGGCACTGGCAGCCGAGGGCAAGCTCGACCCGGTGATCGGACGGGACGGCGAGATCCGCCGGATGATCCAGATTCTCAGCCGGCGGACCAAGAACAACCCGGTCCTCATCGGGGAGCCGGGGGTAGGCAAGACCGCCATCGCCGAAGGGCTCGCACTCCGGATCCTCGACGGTGACGTGCCCGAAGGCCTGAAGAACAAGCGGATCGTGGCCCTCGACCTCGGCGCGATGGTGGCGGGCGCCAAGTACCGGGGGGAGTTCGAGGAGCGCCTGAAGGCCACCCTCGACGAGATCAAGGCCGCCGATGGCAGGATCATCACCTTCATCGACGAGATGCACACGCTGGTGGGCGCGGGCGCCGCCGAAGGCGCGATGGACGCCTCCAACATGCTCAAGCCCCTGCTGGCCAGGGGCGAGCTCCGCATGATCGGCGCCACCACCCTGGACGAGTATCGCAAGCATGTGGAGAAGGACGCCGCGCTCGAGCGCCGGTTCCAGCCTGTGATGGTCGAGCCGCCTACCGTCGACGAGACGGTCGGCATCCTGCGCGGTCTGAAAGAGCGCTACGAGGTTCACCACGGGGTACGGATCACCGACGGCGCGCTGATCGCCGCGGCTGTGCTGTCGGACCGTTACATCACGTCACGCCACCTGCCCGACAAGGCCATCGACCTGATGGACGAGTCCGCTTCCCGGCTGCGGATCGAGATCGACTCGATGCCCGAGGAGATCGACACCCTGACCCGTCGCGTCCGCCAGCTCGAGATCGAGTCCAATGCCCTCGAGCGGGAACCCGATGAGGGATCCAAAGCCCGGCTGGCTGCCGTACGCCAGGAGATCGCCGAGCTGTCGGAGGAACTCGACCGTCTCATGACCCACTGGCAGCACGAGAAGGACCAGATCGAAGCGATCAGGACCACCAAGCACCAGATTGAGGACGCACGGGTCGAATCGGACCGCGCCACCCGGGCGGGGGACCTCCAGCGAGCGGCCGAACTCCAGTACGGCATCCTGCCGGGCCTGGCTTCCGAGCTGGTCTCACGTGAGAAGGAACTCGCCGATCTCCAGGCGGTGATGAGCATGCTGGCTGAGGAGGTGACCGACGAGGACGTGGCCTCGGTCGTGAGCCAGTGGACCGGCATCCCAGTATCCCGCCTCATGGAGAGCGAGATGGCCAAGCTGGTGCACCTCGAGGACCACCTCCACGAACGGGTGATCGGCCAGGACGCCGCAGTCGGGGCGGTGGCGGGCGCGATCCGTCGTAGCAGGGCCGGGCTGGCCGATCCGAACCGCCCGATCGGCTCCTTCCTGTTCCTAGGCCCCACTGGAGTCGGCAAGACCGAGCTGGCCAAGGCGCTGGCCGCGTTCATGTTCGACGACGAGCGGGCCATGGTGAGGATCGACATGTCCGAGTACATGGAGAGGCACTCGGTGAGCCGGCTGCTCGGCGCTCCTCCCGGCTACGTGGGCTACGACGAAGGCGGCCAACTGACCGAGGCGATACGGCGGCGCCCCTACGCGGTGGTACTGCTCGACGAGGTGGAGAAGGCTCACGCCGATGTGTTCGGCGCCCTCCTCCAGGTCCTCGACGACGGCCGCCTCACCGACGGCCACGGGCGCACGGTCGACTTCACCAACTCGGTGCTGATCATGACTTCCAACCTGGGCTCGGAACTGATCACCCCCGATCTGCCCTACGAGGCGGTCCGCAGCCGCGTCATGGGGGTGGTGCGGCGCCACTTCCGCCCGGAGTTCCTCAACCGGATCGACGACATACTCGTCTTCTCCCGGCTGACCGAAGAGGACCTGCGGCAGATCGTCGACCTCCAGTTGGCGAGGCTCGCCGAGCGGATCAAGACCCGTGACATCACCCTGGAGTTGACCGATGCCGCGGCGGCCTGGCTGGCGGCCGAAGGGTACGACCCGGCCTACGGCGCCCGGCCGCTCAAGCGCCTACTCCAGACCGCCCTCGTCGACCCCCTGGCCCTGGGTCTGCTCGAAGGACGTTTCGGGCCCGGCGACACGGTGACCGTGACCACCGACAACGGAGGACTGGTCCTCTCCACCTACCAGTGGCCGATGGCCGTCGGTCAGTAAATGGGCCCTCCGTAGCCCGCGCCCGCGGCCGGTCGTTCCGTGGCCGACTGCCGTGACCGGCCGCCGGCGGAGAGGGGACGGGTCGTTGCTATGGGGGTTGTCCTGACCGTCGACCTCATCCCATCCCTAAGACCCAAAGTGCACCAGGCTGAGGTCCAAGCAGCCGTGAACGCCTTCTGCGAAACCTGCGAGACAGAACCTGTGGACGGCGAGACGTTCGCGCGGACACATAGACAAGTCGAAAAACTCGCCTTCTACCTAAACGCCGACCAGTGCCAACGCGTCAACCACGCCTACGAGGCCGAGATGCGCCGCCGACTCGAAGCCGGAGGAATCGCTGCCCATCGGCCGCCGCTCCGGCCTCACCCCGACATGGACAACTCCTACTTCCACTAAGCCCTACCCGACGTGGAGTTTCAAGCGGGCAGCGACCTAGTTCGGGTCCACCGGTGTCCAATATGTCGGGTCCCGTGTTACAGGTTCCTCGGAATATGTCCTCCCTCCAGAGCGTGCTTCCTCGGAGTCCCTACGGTGTGTAGGGCTGCTCACCCGAAACGGGCATTGGCTGCGGCTGCGTACTGGGATACCCCGGCGGGCCACCCGGAGGGGCTTAGGAACCCGACTACACAAAGAAGTTGTCTAACCACCAACCGGGCGGATTGTCGAGGTTGCCGAGCTCGCCGACCACCCAATCGGGTATCGGGCCTGCGAGCAGGTCACTAACAAGGTCAAAGTGCCCGACGAGAAGATGTACTGCAGCATGCACTGCGGCGGCGTGAACCGGCGGCCTCTTGATCCAGTCACCGAGCAAGTAGACGGGTAATAGGCCGAAGACACAGTCGGGTTTGTCCTCATAAAGCGTCCTGTAATCGCCGAGGTTGACTACCCCGCTCAACCAATCGGCGATCGGTCTGTCGGTGACCTGCGCCAGGTATTCTGACGTGGAACGGGTCTGCTACTTGGAGGGCGTGGGGCAGCACCCTGTCATACGCCTTCCGATACGAACCGGACATGTCCAACACCGCCCAGCGGATACCCCCAAGCCAATCCGCCGGTTGTGACCGGAACCAGGCTGCGGCGCTTTCTGCTGTTTTACCAGGGACTATGTCGATCAGCTGGTGGCCCCCAACGTCGACGACAGAGGTGCACCAGACTTTGGTGCGCCACCGGCCTTTCCGCCAGAACAACGTCTCGTCGATGCCCACAGCTTGGACCTCGCCTATCCGATCGGTGTCGGCTTCCAACAGGGCTTCGCCCCAGCGGACGACCTCGTTGTTCACCGTATGCCAATCACAACCCAACTCCGCGGCGACCTCGTCGACCGAACGGCCCCGCCCACCCACCTGGATGGTCACCCACCGCGCCGCTCGGGATGTCAACAACGCCCGTTGGGGACCAATCGTGGGGTCTTGTTCGATGAACGACCTGAGCGCACAGTCGGTGTTCGGACACGTCCAGCGCCGTTTCCGCCACCGCAGCCGCACAGGCCGACCGAACGCCGGTAAATCCACCAACACCACCCTCCGATAGCCCTTCGACCACACCGACCCGCCACATGCCACACACACCGGGCGGGCCTTGCGGGACCCGATCACCACCTTGAACCGCACCGGGTTTTCCGGAGACTCGATTAGTTGGGAGATAATGGAGTCATGGGAAGACTGATGATGTATTCGCCGGAGGTGCGGGAGCGTGCTGTCCGGTTGGTGTTGGAGCATCGGGGGGAGCACCGCTCGGAGTGGGCGGCTATCTGTTCGATCGCGGAGAAGTTCGGCTGTGCGTCTGAGACGCTGCGCAAGTGGGTGCGGCGTGCTGAGACGGATCAGGGTCTGCGGCCTGGGTTGACGAGTCCAGAGCGGGAGCGGCTCAGAGCCTTGGAGCGGGAGGTGCGGGAGCTGCGGCGGGCGAATGAGATCTTGAGGAAGGCGTCTGCGTATTTCGCGCAGGCGGAGCTCGACCGCCGACCCCGGAGATGACCGCCTTCATCGATGATCACCGAGAGACCTATGGGGTCGAGCCGATTTGTGCTGAGTTGCCGATCGCCCCGTCTGTCTACTACGAGCACAAGCGGCGGGACCGCGAACCCGACCGTTGCTCGGCCCGCAGCCGCCGGGACGGGGAGCTGCGCCCCCAGATTCGGCGGGTGTGGGAGTCGAACTTCGGGGTGTACGGAGCCCGCAAGGTGTGGCGCCAGCTACATCGTGAAGGGATCGGGGTGGCTCGTTGCACGGTGGAGCGCCTCATGCGGCAAGAAGGCCTAAAAGGCGTGGTCAGAGGCGAAACCAAGCGCACGACCATCCCCGACGACAGCGCGGCCCGACCCGCCGATCTGGTCGACCGCAGCTTCGAAGCGGACCGCCCGGACCGTCTGTGGCTGTCCGACATCACCTATGTTCCGACCTGGTCGGGCTTCGTCTACGTGGCGTTGGTGATCGACGCCTATTCCCGGTTCGTCGTCGGTTGGCGAGTGTCGAACAGTCTACGAACCGACCTGGCGCTCGACGCTTTGGAGCAAGCACTCTGGGCCCGGCGACCCGACACAGCCTCCCCAGATCGGCGGCTGGTGCATCACTCCGACGCCGGAGGGCAACCCAGGTTCAAGGGGTCGTTGCAACACTGCCTTGTTTGAGGGAGTGTAGGTATTCGTTGAGGGCCTCGGCTGGAGTCCTCCAGCCGAGGGTTTTGCGGGGTCGGCTGTTGAGTGCTGCAGCGACAGCGTCGAGGTCGTTGCGTGAGTGTCTGTGGAGGTCGGTGCCTTTGGGGAAGTATTGGCGGAGCAGACCGTTGGTGTTCTCGTTGGTTCCACGCTGCCATGGACTCTGCGGGTCGCAGAAGTAGATGTCGAGGTTGGCCTCTGTGCGGAGTTGAGCATGCTGAGCCATTTCGACTCCTTGGTCCCAGGTCAACGACTTCCGGAGCTGTTGGGGCAGGGTGATGATCGACGCAGCGATAGCGTCTCGTACGGCTTGGGCGCCATGGCCGGCGAGAGGGGGCCCGTTGTGGACCCGTTGCTGTTTTCCGTGGCCTGGCATGGGTGGGAGATGCAACAGCATCGTGAACCTGGTGGTGCGCTCAACCAGCGTCCCGATCGCGGAACTCCGAAGTCCCAGGATCAGGTCACCTTCCCAGTGTCCTGGCACTGCCCGGTCGTCGGCCTCGGCGGGGCGTTGGCTGATCATGATCTCGGGGCTGACGAAGGTGCGGCGCCGCTGCCGGGTCCGTGCCCGCGGGACCCGCAAAGCTCGCCCGGTTCGCCCACACGCCACAAGCTCCCGTTTTAGCGCGCCTCGGCCTTGCACATAGGCCGCCTGGTAGATCGCCTCGTGAGAGATCCTCATGGACTCATTATCAGGGAAATCGATCCGGAGCCGCCTCGAGATCTGCTCAGGACTCCACGACGTTGCCCACCGCCGATCAGCTCGCCTTCCGTGACGGCGACCGGTCCAGCGCACCTGGGGCCCTGGCACCAGCTCACCATCCGGGCGGGCGATCTGACCACCCAAACGATCCTGCACATACTCACGAAGCTCGTCGTTGGCGGCCAGCTTCGCGACCTTCGGGCGGCTGGCACGCCGCTCCGCGTGCCACTGCGCTGTCGTTGCCCGATAAACCACACCACGACTACGAGTTGCGGCGTTGCGGCGCAACTCCCGCGAAATCGTCGACGCGCAACGACCCACGCGACGACCGATCTCCCGCACCCCCACACCCTGCGCACAGAAGATAGCGATCTCTTCCCGTTCGGTAAACGACAGATAACGGCCCGACACCGAACCCAGAGAGATCGGCGGCATCCCACCAGCCTGGCGGAACCATCTAGACCCAACCGCCGGTGACACCCCCGCCCCGGCAGCAGCGTCCTCGCTCGAGACACCCCCAGCGATCCCCTCCCAGAACCGGACCCGATCCTCACGCCGCGCTTTCGACGGCCGACCAGGCGACCACAACTGACCCCGCATCACACGAACCGCCTCCCGACGCTTCACAACACTCACCATGAACCTCCTTCATCACCAAGTGTTGCGACCACCAATTGAATCCGCCCAATATCTGTCCATTCGCTACACGAACCGGCTGGCGGAAGCCGGCATCGAGCCATCGGTCGGCTCGGTTGGGGATTCCTACGATAACGCCCTCGCGGAGTCCGTCATTGGTCTGTACAAGACAGAACTCATCCACAAACGCGCTCCGTGGAAGGACCTCGACCAAGTCGAGTACGCCACCCTCGAATACGTCGACTGGTTCAACCACCGGCGGCTTCTCGAACCCATCGGAGACATCCCACCAGCAGAAAAGGAGGCCAACTACCATCAACAACAGGAACGAGTCCAGCTAGCTGGACTCAAGTAAAACACTCTCCGGCAAACCCGGTACGGTTCACCTCAAGAGGTGCACCCTCGCCCGGGTCGTTGATCCCCACCAGATCAACCTCACCTAGGCCTACCAACTTCTCGCACATGCGCGCAGGGATCAGCTTCCACAGGGGTCCTCCTGCCTCGGATGTCATTACCAACACCCGATTATGGAGGACCCCTCCTCACTTCTGGTGGATTCCAACTCCCCCTGGCAGATCCCCTACTCCCCACTCATTTCCGAAGAGCCACATATCAAGCGTTGTGTAGCTCCCGCCCCCCTGTCGTCTAAGAACCGGAAACGACCACAAATATAGAACGCCCCTAGGAGTACCCCAGCGGAAGGGCTGTCCGCTGCCCACAGCGGGGAAGGGCATGGGTTTGGCTCTTGCGGACACCCGGATGGGGGTGCTCTCCGCCGCTACCGGTCGGCCGGTAACGGCTGATCCTGCTCACCGGTTGTCGGAACCGTGTATCCGGGAACTGAAGTTATCGTGTCTTTGGGCAAGAGAAAAGGGGGCAGGATGATCCTGCGACGATTCTTCCGCCTGCTGCTGAACAAGAACTGGCAGCCTTCCGCTTCAACCGTGGACGACTCGCTCGCCAAGACTGCCATGGACGCCCTGGACATACGGAGCGGACCGGGAGCGGGGGGCGCCGCCTTTCCAGGTACCAGCCAAGCGCACGAACGTATCGCCGAGGGCCACGAGAACTACACCAAGTCGTTCAAGAAGAAAGACAGCTAGCTAGCCCCGATTCTTCACCGGTTGGCGGTTCGGGAGTGTAGGCAGGCAGGGCGCCGCCCTGCTTCGCCCCTGCGACCCGTCGAGGGGGCCTCCGGGGTTGCCTGGCCGGTTCACAGGCGTGCTCACCTAGTCGGCAACAGGGCTCAACAGGGTCAAGGTCCTTCTTGGCTTATAAGGTCTCATGCAGTTCGGTCTGGCTCGACAAGGTGTTTCTCCCTTTCGAAATCGGGGCTTCTTTCATCGTGCCACTAACAACCCGACGACACCAACCCGAACGAAAGGGAACCCGCCAGTTGCCACCGGTGCCACAGCCACAGCGCCTGAGGCTCCACAGCGGAAGGGTGCTCCGTTACCGGTCTTCCATGTCGGGAGGGCTAGCTGACACTGGCGCCGTCTCGTCAAGCCTGCTTACATCCGAACCTGCCCCTCCGAAGAATCAGGTCGTAGACTTGGGTGAACGGAAAGCACCCGGCCGTCCTGTACGGGGGACGCCGACGGTGGCACGACACGAGGAGTCATGAACATGCTGCGCGTACCGATGATCATCCTGGCCGTTCTTTATCTTGCCTTCTCAGTATTCACCGCATTGGTGGGGGCCTTCGCCGACGGTGGCACGATTCCCGAGCGTATCCTCGTGAGCCTCATCCACCCGGCAGCAGCCATCCTGCTCCTCTTGGCGGTCGTCTCCTTTTCGAAGCCCATTTCAACGAGGCGTCGCGGGTTCACCCTGGTGTTGCTGCTGGTCGCCATCGCAGCAGACCTCGTGCTCGCCGTACTGATAGGCCTGGGTGTGGTAAAAGGTGATTGGTTCCTACCGCTGGTCTTCGCGGTCGTCCCCGTGATCGGAGTCGCCTACCTGACAGCGGGCGCCAAGACCACCTGAGAAGCACACCGCCCCCAACTCTTCAAGAGGATGGGGTAGGTAGAGGCACGCTTAGCCGAAGCCATGCCAAACTCCCCCCGGAGTCCCCCCAGCGGAAGGGTGCTCCGTTGCCGGTCTTCCTCGAGGCGCTGCCGCTACGGTCTCTTGCGCCATTTGTTAACCCAGCGCCAGGTCTTCACGACCCATCCGCGAAGCGTCGGCAACGCTAGGAGCGCGGTGGCCACCAGCACGCCCCCCGCTGCAGTGAGCACTCCCCAGATCAGATCAGAGCGTTCCATTTTCAACTCCGGTTTGTTTGCCAGACCCAGATCACCACCAACCGAAACGGTCAACTGAGATGAGCAAAGGACACCAAGGGCCCCGGCCTCTTATGACACGGATGTGATTCTAGAGATGGCCGTACCGGGCCAGGTCCAGGGTGGGCGGGGCTGAGCCTCGTTAACGGAAGGGTCCCCCGCTGCCGCCGCCCGGGCGAACAGCGAGGTAACCGGATCCCCCAGCACGCTATGCATGATCACTGCAGGCATCATCGTGCACCTACGGGCAGCTTTGCCGCAACTGAGTATCCCTATAAGGAGCTCGCACCATCGTCGTAATGAAGTGAGGCCGTCACCGTCAACACCGACGGACAACTTCGCCGAATCCGGGATCATCACTACGCCGGCGGCGACCCCGACGGGGACCGTGGCGCCGGCTGTCCTGAGACGCCCAGCCTGCCTAACTCCCCCCAGACGCCCTCCAGGCGGAAGGGGATGTCCGCTGCCACCAGCAGTGGAAACCCTGGTCAAGGCACGACTCAGGACCGATTCAGGTGCACAAGTCCCACAGGCTGTACCACTGTCCACCGGAATACCCGACGCAGCCACGGGGCTAGATCGTCTCGACCGTCGTCCATTTACCCATCTTGCATTCGCGGAGGCCGGCCGGGTTCGAAGGGTCAAACCCGGGCGCGTCACGACTCGAGATGACGCGACACGGCTTCCCCTGCCCGAGCGGCAGGGGAAGCCGTCTGCGCCTTTCCTCAGGCTCTAGCTAGCGATGTCTCCGTTCGGGCCAACGCCGCTTCCGAGCGGCTGATTGATGAAGTCCACGAGGTCCTGTCTTGCCATGAGATCAGCGAAGACCTTGGCCTCGAGCTCGTAATCGTCCCAGGTCAGTTCCGGCATGGACGCGAACGCGGCCTGGCCGGGGATTCCGAACCACGTATCAGCGTTCTCGTCGTACAGGAGCGTGGCTGCCTCCTCGAGCGTGAAGAAGTGATTCAGCTCGGTGAGGATCTGGGTCGTGAGAAGCTCGCCCAGGCTTTCGCCTCCGGTCGCTGCCAGAGCGTCAGCCGTAACGAACTCCCCGACGATCTCCGGGTAAGCCTCGAGGTACCGGGCAGCCCGGTACCACGCGGCCACCGTCCTCAGCACGGTCTCGTAACAGCAGTCCAGGTAGTCCTGGCTCACTCCTTCGGTGCTGTACCACAGCGCCCGGCCGCCGAACAGCTCGAGCGGTCCGACCACGACGTACTGCCCGGCAAGCTCCTCTGAGTAGAGCATTCTTGCCTGCCGGTTCAAGGTCCCCAGGTAGAGATCGAACTCGCCGGCGAGGAACGCCTGCCCGAGGGCATCGCGGTTCGCGGGGCGCGAGATCACGACGTCATCGAGGGTGAGGCCTATCTCCTCGAGGAAGATCCGGATGGGCGCCACCGATCCGCCCTCTTGGCGGGGAATGTCCTTGCCGCGGACGAACTCGGCTAGGTCCGCTTTCGCAGCCTCAACGTCGCCGTTGTTGTCGGCGAGAGCCTGTTCCCAGGTGAGATCTCCGGTGCGGCCGATGACCACGAAGCCCTTGTAGTGGTTGGTGATCAGGGGCGTGCGATACCCCGGGAACTCCTCCAGCACTGCCTGGTAGCAGAACTGGCACGAGAACAGCCAGTCGACCTCGCCGAGCGCGACCTGCTGGAACGGGATGTCCACGAACGGGATCAACTCGAACGTCAGGCCGAGCTGCTCCGGAATGCCGATGGCATCTGCGTATGCGAAGAGCCGATCGTCGTAACTCGGCGTGGTCCCGATGCGAACTACGCCGCCCCGACCGTCGTCGGGTGGCGTGGACAGGTCGTCCATCGGCTCCTCTGCCATCGTCGTGGCCGTCGCATCGCGCGCCACGGTCGGGATGGCCGCGGTCGTGGCTGGATCCGTGGTCGCTTGGGTTGGCTCGTCGTCCCCGCACGCCGCGGCAACGAGTGCCATGACCGTGAGGACGGCAACGAGTGGCAATCGGCGGTCCCAGACCCTTCTTCTCTTGGTTCTTCTCTCGGTCGTGGCTCGACGGTCCATAACGTCCTCCCGTCTGTCGGTGCTGTTTTCTCAGATGCCCCTTGTTCCCGTTTTCTTCCGGCGCTGAAAGCAACTCGCTACACGAGCGTCACTGCCGTCCTATCAGTTCACCGGCGATGCCGGTTCCCTCGCCGCGAGGGCTCCATCTCGTTGCTCTGCGAGTGATCACCCTGATAATGTAGTCGGACACGACCGCCATGAAGGCGAAGATCAAGACGATCAGGACAACTCCTGCGGTGTCCAGATAGACGTTTCGCACGAGCATGATGTAGCCCAAGCCCTCGCGTGAGCCCATGAACTCGGCCGCGACATCGAGACCCCACGCGGACATCACCGCAAATCGGATGGCAGCCAGCATGTGGGGCACGATCGCGGGAATGACGACCGTGCGATAGATGTGGAAGCGGGAAGCCCCGCTCACGAGGGCGGCCTTGATGTATATCAGAGGCACGTTGCGGGCCGCCTCGGTGGTGTGGATGGTCAGGATGAGGAAGACTCCCGTCGCGATGAGGGCGATCTGTGGAGTCTTACCGATCCCGAACCAGAGAATGAACAGCGGAATCAGCGCAAAGAGAGGGATCGGCCTTACGGCATCGGTCGTAAACTCCAACAGGTTCCGAGCCCACCTGCTGTACCCGAAGGACAATCCGACCCCCAGCCCGAGCACTCCGCCGATCAGCAGGCCCAACCCGACCATCTCCATGGTCGTCAGCCACGCATCCGGGAGGATCGGCCAGAGCGCGACCAGGATCTTCCGGACCCGCTCCGGTTTCGGGATCACGATCTCGCGGAAGAGATCGAGAGCGCTCACAGCCCACCACAGGAGCCCCAGCGACACCGGGAGGACGAACGGCGCGATTTTCCACAGGTTCCACTTCGGCTTGGATCCCGCGGTGGGGCCTTCTTGAGGCCGCGCTTTCCCGGTGGTCGCGTCGTATGCGCCGCTGTCTGTATCAGGAGACGGCCGGCCTTCGACTTTGACGCGTTCTGACATGGTGCGCTCTTTCAGCCACGAACGAGGACCCGCGTTCTGCGCAGATGTTCGCACCGGCACTACGGGGTGTCAACCCCCTTGACGTGTCGTCGCTCCCCCGAAATGCGGCAGCCGTCCCCCGAAGGGGTGGAAATCTGGGACGCGCCCTGCCTTAACCCGGTCAACACATCCTCAAGGCCCAACAGTTCCAGACGCTCCTCATCCATCCGGTCCATCAGCCGATCCAGGGTCTCATCGTCGATCACACGGCGTGAAGGGTGCCTCTATCCAGCAACGTTGTGGGAATTAGTCATTCTCGACGGTGCTGATGATTTGTTCACGCAGATCTTCGGGCTCGGGTTGGCTGAGGTCCTCGCAAACAACGCGTTGAATGTGTCCCGTGAACGGAAAGGGTGGTTGGTAATCGTCGCCCACTGGTGTCCCATAATCCCGACCGACTAGCAACCTCCCTAGTCGAAACTGCACGCGAAGAAGGTCGTCCGAAAGGTCCATGGCGCCCACCTCTCGACCATTCAACGCCAAACTGATGGTGTGGTCGTTCACATCCGAGCCCTCGGTGTGCAAGAGCCCAAGCTTGTGTGTGCCTGCTGGAATCCGTTCGCTGGCCACGAGCCGTTCTGGTGTGCCTTGTAAATTGAAGGTCACGACTAAGTGGCCGTCCAGAAAGTAAAGAGCCCACCCATAGTCGGTGAAATAGTCCATCAATCCAAGCCGCTGAGCGCATATGATTCCGGCGGCATTCCGATCTCCCCCTATTTCAATATCGGCAACAAGGCGGAAGCTAGACACAAGAGCGGAAGTAAGGATGGGCCCCCCCCCGGGCAGATAAACGTATCGACGCCGACCAACGTACGGAGGCGGCTCCATGGCCGTGGCTTGGTTCGAGTCCCAGAAACCATCCATAAGCGGTAGAACTTGATTTCGGCCTGCTTCGTACCACCAGAGCTCAACGAGGTGACTCAACCGCCCGGGGTACGTCTCCGCGACGTCATTCGCCTCCGAAAAATCCTCCTCCAGGTTGTATAGCGACCACCGATCGGACTCGAAGTCATCGCTACCCTCCATGAGTTCGCGCTCGGCTCCAAGCATGCTGCCGACATGATCGGTCGTTGCTTTCCAGCCCTCGTGGTAGATCGCGCGAGACCCCAACATCTCGAAATACTGGGGAGTCCGTTCTATTCGGGCGTCCACTTCACGGAACGTCGACAGGAGGCTCTCTCCGTCGAGGGGCTGCTGACCGACACCGTCGAGCACGGCGGGACTGTCGACTCCGGCCACTTCGAGAACCGTCGGCATCAGGTCGATGGCGTGACAGAACTGTTGGCACACATCGCCCTTGTTCTCGGCCGCGATGCCTACCGGCCACCTCACAATGAAGGGAGTTCGAACCCCGCCTAGCCAGCTATATCGCTTCCATAGCCGAAATGGGGTATTGCCGGCCCAGGCCCACCCCCAAGCGTATTGACTCGCTACGCCTATCCCCCCGAGGTCGTCGATATGACCCACCATGGAGTCGATGTCATCATTGCCTGGTCGCTGCCCGTAACGGCCAACCATGCCGTGCGGCCCTCCGTCGGCGCTGGCACCGTTGTCGGACAGAAACATCACAAGGGTGTTGTCCGTTACGCCCATTGCAGCAAGAAACTCCATGAGGCGCCCTATCTGGGCGTCGGCATGTGTGACAAACCCGGCGTACACCTCCATCATACGTGCATAGAGTTGACGTTCCTTGAAGGGCAGATCCTCCCATGGGGCCACCCAGGAGGGGCGCCCAGTGTCGGTCGTGTCGGGTGGTATAACGCCCAGCTTCTGCTGCCTCAGGAAGGTGCGAGAACGCGTAGCCTCCCACCCGTCGTCGAACTGTCCACGGTAGGGCTCAATCCAGGTGTCCGAGACTTGGTGAGGTGCGTGAGGAGCCGCAGTGGCAAAGTACAGGAAGAAAGGCTTGTCGGGTGCTCCTTGCTGTTGATCCTGCACCAGCCGGATTGCCTGAGACGCTAGGTCCTCGGTCAAGTGATAGCCCTCCTCGGGGGTCAGCGGCGGTTCGACGAACCTGTTGTCGCAGACGAGATGTGGAGTCCACTGATCGGTCAATGCGCCGAGAAAGCCGTAATAGCGCTCGAAGCCGAGACCGAGGGGCCAATGCTCGAACGGACCTGCTTGATTGCGCTCGAAGCGGGGTGTTAGGTGCCACTTGCCCACCGCAAGAGTGCTATAGCCAGCGTCACGCAGCAGCCTAGGAAGGGTTCCTGCAGACCTCGGTATCCGCCCGGTATAGCCGGCGAATCCCATCGGGACCTCGGGACCGATCCCCATACCAACAGCGTGGTGGTTGCGACCTGTCAAGAGCGAGGCTCTTGTTGGTCCACATAGTGATGTAACGTGAAAACTGTTGTAGCGGAGGCCGTCGTCCGCGAGCAGGTCGATGTTGGGAGTGGCGATCTCGGCGCCGTAACATCCGAGCTGTGCAAAACCTAAGTCGTCAAGAACGATCATGACGACGTTCGGAGCATCCATGGGTTGCTTAATGATGGAGGTACCCCATGAGATTCTTACAGCGCGCCATGCAGCGACAACCGGATTTGGTCAAGCTCACCTCCAGGATGGTTCCACAAAGGGCGCCGCCGTGCGAACGACGACCGACGCTTCAGCGTAGCGGGGTTGTTGACACTCCGAAGCTCGGGTCGAAGCCCTGTCTAAACGTGAGGCTGAGCCCTCGTTCGAATCATGAAGTTCGCACCGGGGCTCAAGGGTGTCGACGGCCTCTTTCCACCGGCAGGTCGCTCACCGCGGCCGGGTGGGCTGAGCCTCTCCACCCGTCTCGACCAGCAGCGACCTCGGCCACGTACACTCATGACATGCGCCGGCGGGCACCAAGGCAAAGTGAGTTGAGGGCGATGTTCGATGTCCGGGTCCCGATGCGAGACGGGACCCTGCTGTCGGCGGACGTCTACCTTCCTGCATCGGAGGGGCCCTTCCCGGCCCTTCTCTGCCGGACGATCTACAGCAAGGACAGCAACCCGGAGACCGACGGTGCCAGACCCGCCGGTTACGTCGGTTGGGCTGCGACTTTCGCCGAGAACGGCTATGCCGTGGTGATCCAGGATTGCCGGGGGCGCTACGAGTCGGATGGGGTCTTCCAGGTGTATCTCGAGGCAGAGGACGGCTACGACACGATCGAATGGCTGGGGGGCCAGGACTGGTGCGACGGCAACGTCGGCGGATTCGGCATCTCCAATCCCGGCTCAACCCAGACCCAGGCGGCGCGCATGGCGAGCCCTTATCTGAAAGCCGTCATGCCCGTCGGTGCCTCGGTCGAGGCCTACGGCGCCGTGTGGGACGGGAGGGGCGTGCTTTCCCTTCAACTCGCCATGCACCACGGGTTGCAGACGGGCAGAAGGGCCATGCACCCTCGAGGAGTAGCCGTGCTGTCCGGTCTTCCACCGGGAAGCGTGGGCGTCGGGGGCCTCGACGCCCGTGGCCCGTCCGCCGACCTGTCCTACCTGTACAGGCGGCTGCCTCTGGCGGCGGCCCTCGACGAGTTTGGTGACGCTCACCGCTGGCGTGCCGAGTTCCTCGCGCATCCACGGTTCGACGACCACTGGCGAGCCCGGGGAATGAACGATCGCTATGAGTCATTGACCGCCCCGGCCTATTTCGTCACCGGCTGGTACGACTGCCTGGCGAGGGAAGTCATCGACAGCTTCGTGAAGTGGCGAGCGACGGCCAAAACCGAGGAGGCGCGTCGCCTCACCCGGATCATGGTCGGCCCGTGGACGCACACGAGGATCGGCGTGAGCGATTACGTGGAGGGTGTGGATTTCGGGAGCGAGGCGGCCATGGATCTCACCCACCTACACCTGCACTGGTACGACCAGAGATTGAAAGGGATCGACACCGGAGTCGATGCCGAGGCCCCGGTGCAGATCTTCGTGATGGGAGAGAACACGTGGAGAGGCGAGCAAGAATGGCCCCTCGCCCGAACTTCGTACACCCCCCTCTACCTGAGCAGCGGCGGGAAGGCCAACTCCGCCTCCGGAGACGGGGCCCTGACCTGGGACGAACCCGGATCAGACCCTCCGGACGGCTACGTCTACGACCCCGAAGACCCGGTGCCGACCTGGGGCGGGCAAAGCGCCTACGTCGAGACGAGCGGCCCGAGCGATCGGCGATCGGTCGAAGATCGACCGGATGTTCTCGTCTACAGCGCCCCAACGGTTTCCCGTGACACCGAGGTCACCGGGCCGATCACGGTCGTCCTGTATGCAGCGTCGGATTCCGCCGACACGGACTTCACCGCGACTTTGATCGATGTCTGGCCGGACGGCAGGGCCACCCACATCACCGACGGGATCATCCGCGCCCGCTATCGGGTGTCCACCGAGTCCGAGAGCTTCATCACGCCGAACGAGGTCTACGAATACGAGATTCAGCTCTCCCCGACCAGCCACGTTTTCCTGTCCGGCCATCGGATTCGTCTCGAAATCTCGAGCAGTGACTTTCCCCGATTCGACCGAAACCTCAATACTGGCGGCGAGATAGGAATGGAATCGGAGGGACGAGCCGCGAGCCAGCGGGTGTTCCACGACCGGGAACGGCCGAGTCGCATCGTCCTCCCGATCATTCCCCGCGACCGGTAGGCCACCAAAGGAAGGCGCATGGAAAACGAAGGGCAGATCATCACCGTCTCGGGCCCGATCGACCCGGCAGAGGCAGGGATCACTCTCATGCACGAGCACATGCTCTTCGCCGGATTCTGGCTGTTCGACTACTCCGCCTGGGTCGATAGCGAGGGCCAGTCGGGGTTCGACGAGCGCTTCGACCTGGGGATGTACGGGCCGGTCACCCGGGAGAACGCCGTCTGGCTGCGCTATAACCCCTATGTCAACAGGGAGAACCTGGTCAACACGGACTGGCGGCTGTCGGCAACGGAGCTGCGCCGGTTCAAGCTGGCCGGCGGGGGAACCATCGTCGACGCGTCCCCCCGGGGGAGGCGAGACGTCTGGGCACTGCGCAAGATCTCGGAGGACGTCGGCATGCACGTCGTCGCCGGAACCGGCTACTACGTCGAGAAGGCCCACCCCTGGGACACGGATGAAAAGACCGTCGCCCAGCTCTCCGCCGAGTTCGTCCAAGACATCGCCCGCGGCGCAGACGGCACCTCCATCCGATGCGGGATCATGGGCGAGATCGGCACCTCGGACCCGGTCACGAAGAGCGAGTGGAAGGTGCTTGAAGCCTGCGCCGCTGCACACCAAGAGACCGGGGCCGCCATCCAGGTGCACTCCGCGCACGCGACGCGTTCCATGCCGCGGATCATCGAGTTCCTGACCCAGGCCGGGGTTCACCCGAGCCGCGTCATCGCCTGCCATCTCGATCTCGTGCACGATGACTGGGACTACACGATCGACGTGGCCGACTCTGGCGTCTTCATCGAATACGACGGCTTCGGGCACCTCCAGCCGCTGGAGGGAGTGCCGGCGCGAGACCGCGATCGGGTTGCTGCTCTGATGCGGCTCTTCGAGAGCGATCGTCATGGGCGGCTTCTCCTGAGCCACGACATCGGGCTTCGGTCGCGCTTCGCCGAATACGGCGGTCCGGGATGGTCCTACATCTTGACGGCAATTATCCCGCGTCTCAGGGCCGAGGGAGTGCCGGTGAGCGTCCTGAGAAGAGTCCTCGAGGCGAACCCGCAGCGCGCCCTGGCCCTGTCGAAAGAGGTGGGGTCATCGACCCGGACGCGGGAGAGCTAGCAGGAGTGGCACGCGTCCGGACCGTTCTCGGCGACATCTCACCCGACGAGCTGGGCGTCACGCTGAGCCACGAACACCTCGTTGTCGACACCACCGACCTGTTTTGGACGCCGCCTGCCACCGATGATCCTGCAGAGTTCCACGCCCTCGTGGAGAAGCCGGTGCGGGCGGAGGACTACGACCTGCTCGTCGCGCGGCCGTTCATCTCGAAGGACAACCTCGACATGACGGATTTGAGCGTGGCGATCAAAGAGCTCAAGCTCTATCGGGATGCCGGCGGGCGAAGCCTTGTCGATGTGAGCGGCGGCATATCGGGCTGGCATCCGGACTCGCTCGTCACCGCCAGCAAGGCGACCGGGGTCAACATCGTGGCCTCGACAGGCTGGTACATCTCCCCTTCGCATCCCGCCGAGCTCGCAAATGCCTCCGTCGACGAGATGGCGGCCATGATGACCAGCGACATCGAGGTCGGGATCACCGGGACCGATGTCCGTGCGGGTGTGATCGGCGAGCTCGGGATGAGCGATCCTCTCCATCCAGTCGAGGAGAAGGTGCTGCGGGCGGGGGCTCGCGCCCAGCGCCGCACGGGTGTACCGATCACCGTGCATGCTGCGGTCTACAAGAAGGAAGCGCATCGGTACATCGACATACTCGAGGAAGAGGAGGCGGACCTCGCCTCGGTCTACATCAGCCACATGGACGGAAGTTGTCCCGACTTCGCGTACCACGAGTCCGTCATGGACCGCGGGGTGTCGATCGACTACGACCTGTTTCGCGGAGCTCCCTGGAACGACTCGCACGTGCTGTTTGGAGGCGACCATTGGATCTCCGACGAGGAGCGCTGTGAAACGCTGGCGCAGCTGTGTGCCGACGGCTACGGCGACCAGATCATGCTGGCCCAGGATGCCTGTCTCAAGATCCGCTGGACCGAGTACGGCGGAAAGGGCTATGCCTACATTCTCCGGGAGATCGTCCCCAAGCTCCGTGCACTGGGAGTGACGGAGCAGCAGGTGACCGCCATGCTGGTCGACACGCCGAAGCGCATCTTCGCGGTATAGCGCCAGGATCCCGCGTGGCCAAGATCCCGAGCAGGCATCAGATCCGGATTATGCGCGGATCTCCGCCGACGAACACTTTGCCCTTGAAGCCCCGCCGGACCTCACGGGCCATGCGTCTCACCGCCCTCCGGCCGGTGGCATCACCGTTCCCGCCGAAGTGCACGATTGCCACCATCCGCACGCCCGCCTCCGAGGCGATCCGCCCTACCTCCGTCGATGACGTGTGGAATTCCTGGAGACCCTTTTCCCGGATGATCTCCTCCGTGGCCGTGCACTCGTGAATGAGCAGGTCGGCTCCCTGCGCCAGCCGTATCAGCTCGTCCGACGGCGCCGTGTCTCCCGAATAGGCCACTGACCCTTGTTCGGTGTCCAACCGGTATGCCCAGGCGTCGAGAAAGCGGGAGTGGGGAACGGCGGCCGCCGTGACCTTCCAGCTCCCTCCCTCGTGGACGACCCCGGGGGCTTCCACGTCGCCGGCCAGCACCTCGATTCCCCCCGGATCCATGCCGACCGAGCCGTCGGTGCGAGAGGCGATGTCACCGGCATAGAAGCCTTCCGGGCCGACGAGGGACCCGATGAGCGCGGCCGTGCCTTTCGGTCCGTAGACGGGGACCGGTTCGGTACGCCCGGTGAGCCACGAACCGAACAGAAACTCGACCAGGCTCATGTTGTGGTCGAAATGGCTGTGCGAGATGAAGAGCGCCGATACCTCCGCCGGGGGGATTCCGACGCGAAAGAGACGGCTAACCGCCTTTCGGCCGCAGTCGAACATGACGTTGGTGTCCCCGAAGGACACGACATGGGCCGGGCCGCCTCGGGTGCGGTGCCACCACCCCGAGCCCAGAATCGCTACTCGCATGTTCGATGCCACAGCTCGGCTCCCAGGTTCAGCCCGGAGGGTTTCTAACCGGCGACACCCTTTGGGAGATCATACCCCACACGATGTCGCGACGACGCCTCTCCCGGCGAGTGATGCATCGACACGTTGTCGACCCTGCGCGAAAACGTGGGTTGGGTGGGGTGAAATCCTTGGAGTGGCGGGTGAGGCCTCGGGGACGGCCCAGCCAGAACACAAACATGCCCAAGAACCCTACGGCCAGGCCCATGGTCCACCAGGTAGCGGAGATCAGGTCGATCTGCCAGGCGACCAGCAGAAGAACCACCCCGCTTAGGACAGCCTTCCTCATGTCATCCCCCGGCCACAGACGCGGTCGGGCCCTCTCACATAGCCATACCCAAAGCTGGCGCGCCCGCGGGCGGCGATCACCCACCTCCGTCGTAGCCGCCAGCGAAGCTGGGAACGGCCATACACGCTCCTTTCCAATAAGTGGTCGTTTGGATTATGTCTTAGCCGACGGGTGTGACATGCCCTCTTGGGGTTAACGGAATATGTGGACGAAATGTAACGGTTTCGAGTCGTCCTACAGCATGGGGGTCTCCTTCGCGGTGATCGGGTGGGGGCGTCCCGTCGGATGCGGACTACGGGGAGGTGCTGTGGCGTGGGGAGTAGAGGGGTCAGAGTCTTGGTGGAGGGAACGACCGCGGCGGTTGTGATGGCGATCCGGAGGGTTTGAAGGCTCAGTGCTCCGAATGGTTCCAACGCGTACCCACGCGAGGTCGCAACGTCAGTCGAACAAGAGATAGCAGAGATCAAAGACGCCGCCGTCCGCCGGCGAACCAAGGACAACTCCGCCGCCGACACACCGACGGCCAAGACATCCAAGGTGAAACTCTCACCCTGCTCACCGGACGCCATCATCGCCTGGAGCATCACCCACATCGAACCCGCAACCCAACACCTCACAGCCGCAAGGACCCACATCCCCACCCGCCATGCACGAACACATCAACCTCTACGGACGATACGACTTCACCAACCCCGCGCCACCACCCACCGGCCAACTCCGACCCCTACGAACACCCTGAAACCGTTACATTTCGTCCAAATATTCCAGAGACCCCAACTCCTCGAGTACGAGGTCGGAGCCAAGGTCCTCGACCACCGTCCCCAGGGTGTGGACGTAGCTGCGTCGCCCGTTGGCGGACAGCCGTTTGGCCGCTAGCCCCAATTCTTCAGGCATGAACGGCTACGTCCTCGAAGGTGGTGGCACAGGGACCTCTGACCTGGGATTATTGAGGGCTGGCGAGCTCCGGTGTCCCGTACAGGCGTTTCACCCGCAGGGTGAGCGGCGACTGAGCGCACTTGTCGACTTCACCCGGCCGGTAGTGGAACATCGGCCCGTGTGTCTGAAGAATCAGGGCTAGGAACTGCTCGACGGCTCGGCCGCGGGAGGGGACACGGTGTGGGAGGGCCAGGACTTCGGCCACCGTGTCAGCCTTTACCAGAGATATCCGACAGAGTTCACGGAACTGCAGGCTACCCGAACCGCCTGCGTATCCGGGGTTTCTCCTTCGAGCTACCAGAGATACTCCGCCAATATCTCCACTCGGATGGCGGGCCGTAAACAGTAGTGGCCCCGGGGACGGTCGGATGCGTACCGCCGCCAACCCGTCTAGCTCCGACCCCGCAGGTATGTGCCCGATACCTGCACTAACGGATTGGGTCACAGGGAGTAGGCTACCGCTTTGCCGGCGTGTCCGCTCATACCCGCCCGTTCGTGTCGGTATGGTGGCCCAGGTAGGCCCTCAAACCAAGTGTCAATAACCTCCATAGGAAGTACACCTAGCCTCCGAATCGTCGCGCTGGAGGGGGTGGGTAATGGTTGATGATCGATGCGGCCCCTGAGTTCTGGGTTCTTGGCTCCAGGAGCCCGATTGGGTACGTGGTGGGTACCCGTTGATGATGATCTCAACGATGACGGCGACTTTGATACGTTGCCGCAGCGGAGGGAACCGGGTGTTCTGTTGCCCAAGGCCGACGATGGGTGGGCGCTGCTGCTGGCACGGCAGTTGCCCGCTGAGGGTGTCTCGGCCCGCGAGTCGGTGTCGTCAGGCCGTCGGGAATGCGACCTCATGTGGGGGGATGTGCTTGGTTCGGCTATTAGAGGATGCGCGGATAGCTCCTTGCCTGGGGGAACAGTGGCTGCGCGGGTTGACGAATCCGCGGCGATGACCAGGGCTTTTCCGAACGGGAAGCGGGTTGAGTTTACCCGTGGGGGCGGCCGCTTCTAGCTATCCGCGCACGCTCTAAGCCTGAATCCACCGATTGATGCGTGGGGTGGGGTGGTTGGCCGGGTGTGCCGGTGCGGTTGAGGGTTGTTTTGGGGGTTGGTTGGCGGCTGGTGGGGGTTGGGGGGTGTTGTCGGGTTCGGGGTTGATGGTCGGGGGTATTTTGGGGGTGTGTCGGGACGTGTCGGGGTGCGGTTCCGGAGCGGTTGGTTCAGAGGTGGGTTTGTGTGGTTGTGGGGGTGGCGGTCAGGCGAGTTGGGGTAGGTTGCGGAGGTTGGCGAGGGCGGTGTGGTAGGTGTGGGCCCAGGGCCATTGGGCGGGTAGGCGCAGGATGTGTCGTCCGCTGTGGTTGACCAGCCGTGCGGGTATGCCGAATAGCCGGTTGCGGATGGTGGTTCCGGCGGTGAGTTTGTTGGGTGGTTGGATTCGGCCGAGGTGCGCGATCCACCGGTAGAGGTTATGGGCGAGGGTGGTGATAGCGAGCCAGGCGGCGTTGGCCCAGAACCGCCCTGATGGTAGGTGGGCGAGACCGGCCGCTCCTTTGAGGTCTCGGATGGCGAGTTCGATCGTGGCGTGCCGGCGGTGGTGTCGGTCGGCTTCGACAAGGCGTTTACGGTCGGTGTCGGTGTGTTGGTGGGGGTGGTGTCGGTCGGCTTCGGTGGTGGGGTGGTCGGTGTCGGTCACGAAGGGGTGGTAGCGCCAGTCGGTCCATAGCTGTAGCTGGGCTTGGTCCTGGTCTGTTAGGCGGGTGCGGCGCACGACGAGACGGAGTTTTATCTGCTGTTTGCGCTTGGTGCGATGCGTTACCCAAATGGTGGTCTCCGCGACTTGGGCTTCGCCACCGCGGCGATAATCGATAGAGGTCCAAGCCTTCTCCGCGATGCCGCCTATCGCGGCCCGCACGTTGGAGTACAGGGGCACGGTGATCGAGTAGTCCACGCCCAGGTCGTTCAACGTCGCCACCATGTTGTAGGAATAGAACCCCGAATCGGCTCGTAGGGTGATCGGCCCCGACGCCCCGGCCCGGCGGACACGGCCCACAGCCTCGGCCACGAAACCAACGTTGCCCCGCTGGGAACCGCCCTCGCGCAGGCGGGCCGCAATTATCTCGCCGGTCTCGGCCCGTGTCGCCAACAGCGGGTGGTAGCTCAACACCCCGTCGTGCCCAAACCCGGCGCCTTCTTTGGCCTTGCCGCACACCCCACACACCGTCGAGTCCACATCTATGGTCACCCCACCGTCGCCCGGGCCTGCCCCCGCCGCCCACACCCGCCGCAGCGTCTCCTCCAACGCAGCATCGACAAGGCCCATGTCGTCGCGGCACAACGAACGCAGAAACGTTCCCAACGTGGAAGGGGCCATCACCCGATACGGCAACACCCCGGCCGTGGCTCCGGCCCGCAGCCGATCCGCGTGATCAATATGGGTGCCACCCACCAGCATCGCAGCTACCAACGACAGCACCTTACGACCCGGGTTCGCTCCACCCACCCGGTCGCCCACCCCCAGCATCTCGTCCCACAACTCTTCCAAACCCAGCCGGTCCATCAACGTCCCCGCCGCTAACAACCCCCCATCAGCCACCAGCGACTCGTCGTCGAACACCACCTCAAGCCGGTCAATCCTCCGTGATACCCTACTCATAGGAAGTGCCTCCCCGATCCAGGCCAAAACCATTGCTTTCTTACGGCTATTGTCCCAGATCAGAGGCACTTTCTACGCCAATCCACCAACCACCAACCCCAACCCCATCGGTGGATTCAGGCTAAGCCTGTTCGACGGCAGGATGGGCCCTAGTAGCACCAACTTTGGTTCCTTCTCACATTCGGTGTGGCGGGGCGAGTGGTACGTCGAGTCGCCCACGACTTGGGTCGAGACGTCTAGCAAAGTTCGGCGAGTCGATATCGAGTTTGTTGCTGGATCGGCGTGGAGCGAGCGTCCGCCGGGTGAAGGACTCGACATCGACTTGCAGCGCCAGTGGGACGAGACGGTCGCAACTTTCACACGTCCCGAGCCGATCGTCTACGAAGCAGTGGTAGGAGACGCCACTGTACAGCTGCGTCGAGAGACGGAGTTCAAAATGCCGAGTGACGAGCTATTCCTGCGGCTGGCGACGGTTCTGTCGGTCGAGGATGACGTAGAACTTGGCGATGTGCGCGACAAATGGGTGGTGCCGCTGCACGACTTGGTCAGTTTCTTTTGGTTGAAGAATCCGGGAGTGGTGTGGATTCGCGTGCAGTTGGCCGAGAGCGGGCGGACTGCGGATGTGCATTACGCAGGAGTGCTCGCCCGCGTCGATGAGGACTACAAGCCTCCGATGTCTGACAGGCTCGCACAATTAGCGACCGTACAGGGCATCTTGGCGCATGGGTACAGCTTCGAGGACCTGATCTGTGGGTATTGGCAATGGCGGGAGCGAGGCTACGGACGAGCACTCGACCTCCTCATTGAATCGCAGGACCCCCAGTTGGACCAAAGCATCGACGCCCGGCTACTGAACGCCGTCAAGTCACTCGAATCGTACGTGCGCACACAGACCGGCCAGTCGGGCCGAGTAAACCTAAGAGGTGCATCGAAGCAGTTTCTCGACGGTGCAGGACAGATCGGCGACGATATCCGAGGCATATGGCGAGAACGCGGTCGGCAGTATTTCGAGAACTCAATCGCGCGACTGCGCGACAACTACGCAGCGCACGAGCAGAGCGGCACCACCGACACATCACGCAGCCGGGATGAACTTTTGGACCAGTACTGGCATCTTGTCGCACTGCAATGGCTGCTTCGTCGCACATACCTCCAAGCAATGGGCATCGCCATCAAGGCCGCTAGCGATCTGGTTACCGACTCGCTGGGCTACAAAAAGGATTGCCGTGAGATGCGCGATCACTACCGGATCTCAGCGACGCCAACCAAATGACCCGCACCGGGGGGGACGAGCCGCCGCCACCCAGGGTATCCAAAACGGCTATGTCGGGGACAAACCCCCACAGCCGAGCGGTACCTGCCGGTCATGTGCCGCCGACAGGAGCGTCTCAGGCGGTAAGCGTGACGGGTTGGGCGGCGGTCAGGCCCGCGCGGGTTTCGCTGCCCGGGCGGGTAACCCCCCAGTCGGGTGGATCACCCGAATCGGAGGCCGCTAGAAGCCGACTTAAGGGCCGTCGAGCTGGTCGGCGCTGAACATTGGCACCATCCCGATGATCAGGTGCGGTTCGGGCTTCGGATTGTCCGCCCGCCCCGCGGACGGGTCTCCCGTCGGGTTGCGGATAGGGGCGTGGATCTCTGCGGTGACGGGGATTCCGTGACCGGATAGGTTTCTTGCGGCATGAACATCGGAAGTGCGCGGCGGGCGGCTCAACCCTGGCGCACCACTCGTAGCAGCTCCATCTGCCGGTCGATAACGGCTTCGACAACCGACCTCTCGACCTCGTACCAGTCAAGGAATTCATCCAGCAGCACGCCTTCGTTGAGGTTGTAGAACAGGTCAGCTATCGGCAGTCGGGTCCCAGCGAACACCCACTCCCCCGAGCCGGGCCGTGTGTCGCTCAGCCGCGGCGGACATCTCCCAGATCGACTCCCGCTCCAACTCAGTTGCTCCGGGCGTGTGGGGCCGAACCTAGCCACCGGTGCTCGCGCAGCCACGGCTCCCACACATGGCGGACATGTGAAGGGAAGCTGAAGGTACCCCGTCGACCGCCAGCACCGTCGGGCTCGAGTCAACCGCCTCGCACCTCTCCCAACCTTAGGAGCCGCGGCGGGCAGCCACCCACGCCGACATCGGTGATGCTGGTTAGTAGCGACGCCGTAAGTAGCTCTATCGGTGAAGTAGAACTATCCCTATGTTGTACTTCCATACCTGAAGGGGTACCGAGCCGACCTTAGGGGAGAGCCCGGTACCCTTACCCCCTAACCATGGGACTGAGTACCGACCGGCTGCCGGCGAGAGTTCTGCTCTGGGCAGCGTTTGTCGTGATGGTCGCACTCCTCGGGTCCGCTTGCAGGAATGAGGGGCCTGCAGACGACCTCGACTACCTGGTGTGGGAGGTGTGCCGGCAGGTCAGGGCCGAGGGCGTGACGGCAGCGGAGGTGAGCGGCATCCTCCACGATGCCTCCCGGCACGGAGCGGTCATGGAACGAATCGAAGCGGAGTGCGGCGAGGAGATCGCTTCGGTATTCCGCCAGTGACTAATGGCCGGTCATAGCTGGTTATCGTAGATAGTATATGACAGTAGGCTCACTGGTAACCAGCAGCCGGCAACTACAGGCGTTCGCGTAGCCAGGCGAGGTCGGCGCGGTGTTGCTCGGCGTCCCCCGGCGTTTCGATGAGCGCCGGTGCTCCGGCCGCCCGCACGACCTCCACCAGGAGATCTCCCGGTATGTGCCCCTGGCCGAGGTTGGCGTGGCGGTCGCGCCGGGAGTCGAACCCGTCACGTGAATCGTTGAGGTGTACCAGGTCGATCCGGCCCGTCGCCTTGAGCACCCGTTCGACCAGGCCGTCCATCGATTCGCCACCCGCCCAGGCGTGGCAGGTGTCGAGGCAGAACCCCGGATCCAGATCACCGATCACATCCCACAGGCGGGCCAGATGATCCAGACGCCGGGCCTGGGCGTTGTTGCCCGATGCGGTGTTCTCGATCAGGATCGGGATGTCGGTCTCCAGCGTCTCCAGCGCCTTGCGCCACCGGGGGAACCCGTCCTCGACCGCTTCGTCCTTGGTCACGTGTCCCCCGTGGACGATGATGCCGGCCGCTCCTATCTGTTCGGCGCCCTCCACCGTGTTGGCAAGGATCTTGCGGCTGGGGATACGAATGCGGTTGTTCCGGTTGACGACGTTGACCAGGTAGGGGGCATGAATGTAGATCCCGATGGGCGAGTTGCGCAGTTCTTCTGCGTCCCTTCGCGGTAAGGGCTTCTTCCACGACCGGGGATTTCCTAGGAAGAACTGGACCACTCCGGCGCCCCTCGCCTCGGCTTCGGCGAGGGGGTCGGCGGCGGGGACGTGGGCGCCCAGGGTGATCAATCCGACCCGCCTTCCACGACCCCGGCCGGAGTCACTGGTCCGGCTTCGGTCTCGGGAACCTCGGGTGGCGCCGGCGTCATGTCGGTCTCCACCAGCCCCTCCCGGGCTGCCGGGTCCTCGGATGGGGATACGGACCGTGACGCCTGAAGCTCCACCAGGAGTACGGCTACCTCTCCAGAATCGACTGCCCACTCCTCGGCCGAGATGGAGAGCACCCCGTCCTCGACCCATCTGGCGCCCCAGGGGCTGGAACCGACCAGGCTCGGGTCGGCTACCTCGATGTCCAGCGCCGGGAAGGTCCCGTAGTCGCCCGAGGCCACACTCGCGGACACCTCGCCCACGTCATCCCACGGGATCAGGGCCGGACGCGTGAAAGGGCCGCCCAGTGACAGGAGAATACCTTCGGCGCCGGCCCGCACGACGGGCCGCCGTCCCGCCAGCCGTCCGGCCGTCCACACGATCAGGAGCACGCCGATGATGAGGAAGGCCCATGCCCACGCATGGTCGCGGCTCTCGAGCACGGGTGGCTCCTTGCCCGGGTAGATGAGCTCCAGGATGCGCCGGGTGGGCAGCCACCCGAAGAGGACACCACCGGCATGGAGGACCATGACAGCTCCCACCGGGGCCAGGTACCACTGCCCGGGAAACACCCTGCGGACCGTGACGGGGTATTCGCTCAACCCTCGCTCCCTCGGGCATCGGTCCCGAGCCCCAGGTCCTCGGGGTGGAACACCGCGGAGTAGCCGATGCCGAGTTCCGCAACCCGCCGGGCCGCTTCACCTCGTGACCGGTCGACCAGCACCACCGCCTGGATCACCTCCAGACCCTCTGCCCGGGCGACTTCTATGGCCTCGATGAGGCTCCCCCCGGTAGTGGCGGTGTCCTCCAGCATCGCCACCCGGTCGCCGGGACCGACCGGCCCTACCAGGCGACCGCCCGTTCCGTGCTCCTTGGCGACTTTTCGGATCGAGAACGCCCTGAGCGGGCAGCCGAGGCCTGCCGCGTGGATGGCGGTGGCGACGGCGATCGGATCCGCTCCGATAGTCATGCCCCCCACCGCATCGGCGGCTCGAAGGTAGGTCCATACCGCCGCCCCCACCAGGCGGGCTCCCTCGCCGCTGAACGTGGTCTGGCGGGCGTCGAGGTACCAATCGCTCATCCCGCCCGACCGCAACGGGAACGGGCCATCGGTCCTGACAGCATGGGAGCGTAGGTGATCAGCGACGGCTGCCCGGGGGGCTGAGAGGTTCACGGGACCAGGTTACCAAGCCCCGGATCGGCAGATTCGAGAGTGCACCGGAACGCGGTCGATCCGCAGGCGGATATCCGGAGGTTCCGTCGTATCATGGTTCATGCCGCGTCCCAACCTCAAGGATCTCCGCAACAACTGCTCCGGTGCGGAAGGACCTTGGCCCAAGAAGCTGCGCCGAGCCGCCGCCAACTTCGCCATCAAACTTCGGACCGGCTCCAATTGCTGTGGCAATCATGGAGATGTCGGATGCTGCATAGCTCCCGGACCCGACTCGGGCACCCACCGGCCACCGTTAGCGGCCGAACCGGCGGTCGGCCGCCGCGTAGTCGCGTAGCGCACGGATGAAGTCCACGCGGCGGAAGGCGGGCCAGAACACGTCGACGAAGGCATACTCCGCATAGGCCGCCTGCCAGAGCAGGAAGCCCGAGAGGCGGGACTCGCCCGAAGTACGGATAACGAGGTCGGCATCGGGCTGGTCCGGCTCGTACAGGTGAGCCGCGATGGCGTGGGCATCCACGTGCGCCGCCATGTCGCTGATCGGTATCCCCCGTCCCGCGAGTTCCTCCACCAGAGCCCGGCAGGCGTCCACGATCTCCTGGCGGCCCCCGTAACCCACGGCGATGGTGAGTTGCCGAGATCCGGACGCAGTGGCCTCGACGGCTCGCTTGGCGCTCTTCAGCAGCCGGGCGGGAAGCAGGTCGAGGCTTCCGATGAAGTTGACCTGGAAGCCGAGGTGGCCGGCGTGGGCAGGAAGCCGCTCGAACATCTCGATGAGGGTGTCGAAGTAAGGTTCGATCTGCGCCCGAGGGCGTCCCAGGTTCTCGGTGGACAACACCCAAGCCGTTATCAGGGGAATGGGCAGTTCGGCAGCCCAACCGACGAACTCCTCGAACCTTCGCATCCCGCTCCGGTAGCTGTCGGTGTACGTCTCCAGACCTTCGGCCCGTGCGTACCGCCGGTGGCCATCCAGGATGATCCCGATGTGCCTCGGCAGGCGCTCTGCATCGAGACGACGAAGGAGGCGATGCTCGTAGATGCGGTACAGGGGGGATGTCAGTCTCGGTTTTCGCACCGCGTTGTCCATCGTCTCCCTCCGGACATCCGTGGATTCACGTGGGGGCGTCGGCTGCCACGTTGAATCCTAGTGTTATGTCTGCAAGACAACTTGCCCCGGGTGCCATCCACGCCATTTCACGGACAGACCACTACTGCCCCCCGGAGCACCACCTCCACCGCCGCCGGCGGGCGATCACCTCCCCCGGGCCGGACACGCATCTCGTGGCCGGCGGTTCCCGAACCGGTCTCTCCGCAGGGAGAACCAGGGGTTCGGGGCGGCCATGAAGTAGGGTGATCGTCCCATGGGCCAAGTGGTCTGTCTGTGAAATGGTGATGGGGCATGCGCCGGCAGCGGCGTTCCTCGCAAGGCTCGCCGACGAAGGCGTACCCTTAGCGTACGTCGAGGAGGCGGAACGCAGCGAGGGGCGTCGATGCAAGCAGGGCACGCCGAATCATCTTGCAGACAGACCACTAGACCCGACCGCTACTCCCTGTGATACATGAACCTCCTGTCCGGCTATATCCATCTCGATGCTGTCGAAGTCGGCGCGCTGATCCGCGCGAAGGAGGTGCACCCGAGGGAGGTCGTGGCAGCCGCTCTGGGCCAGATCGAGCGGTACGAGACCAAGTTGAATGCCATCTCGTGGCGCCGCTACGACGTGGCTCTCGAGGAAGCGGAACGTGCCCTACCCGACTCCCCCGTCTCGGGGGTGCCGTTTCTCATCAAGGGTCTGTCCCAGACATTGGAGGGAGCGCCGCATACATTGGCCTCCCGGATGCGCTCGGACGTGGTCGCCGATCACGACTCCTCCCTGGTAGCCCGCTACAAGGCCGCAGGTTTGCTCGTCCTCGGCCAGAGCACCTCACCCGAGTTCGGGGCGTCCCCCGACACCCGCTCCTCCCTCTACGGAACGACTCGCAACCCGTGGGATCTGGAACGCTCGCCGGGCGGATCCAGCGGCGGGGCCGCCACGGCGGTGGCCGCCCGCTACCTCCCGGCGGCGCACGCCAGCGACGGAGCCGGCTCGATCCGTATTCCCGCCTCGATGTGCGGATTGGTGGGCCTCAAGCCCACCCGCGGCCGGACTCCCAAAGGACCCGACGCGGCCGAAGGGTGGTTCGGACTGTCGGTCGAGCATGCCCTGACCAGGACGGTCCGGGACAGCGCGGCGCTGCTCGACATCTCCCACGGACCGGATCCGGGTGCTCCCTACTACCCGCCGCTTCCCGACCGGCCTTACCTCGAGGAAGTGACCCGCCCGCCAGGGCGGCTGAGCATCGCGGTTTCGACGGAGTCCATGCTGTCGGACCGGATGGATCCCCGCTGTGCAGAGGCGGTGAACAGGACCGCCGGACTGCTCGAGGAACTCGGGCACCGGGTCACCACGGCTCGCCCGGAAATCGACCGGACACCGTTCAAGGAAGCCCTATGGATCATGATCGCCGCCGACCTCTCAAGCGCCATCGACGCGGCTGCCCGGGAGGCCGGCCGCCGACCCTCCGACGACCTGTTCGAGACATCGTCGTGGTTGATCGGTCTGGTCGGCCGGCGCCTGACCGCGGGCGACCTGGTCACCTCGCTCCAGTACGTCTGCAACATCGGTAGGTCCACGGCTCCGTTCTTCGACGAGTACGACGTCTTCGTCGAGCCCACCATCGCCCGCCCACCCTGGAGAAGCGGGACCTTGTATCCGAAGGTGAGCAAGCGAACGGTGGCGGCCAATCTGCGGCTGCGGGGACGCCGCTCCGCCATCAGGGCCGTAGCGGCGCTGGGAGAACCGTCCTTCCGGGCAATTCCCAACAACGCCCTGTGGAACGCCACCGGCCAGCCGTCGATGTCCCTGCCCCTGGGTTGGGCCGGCGGTCTGCCGATCGGGGTCCAGTTCACGGCCCGATACGCCGACGAAGCGCTCCTGTTCCGCCTCGCGGCCCAGATCGAGGAGGCCCGCCCCTGGATCGACCGCCTACCACCGATCCTGGCCTCCGGCTAGCAGTCTATGTGAAGCGGCGGCACGGCATGCGCCGGCGGCCCGAAAGCTACAACTGCCGGGTGGCGAGGAACGGCAATCGGGGCTCCGCGGCGCATAGCGCTTCTACTTCCTCGGGATCAGTAGGTACCCCGGCGGTGAGGTTCTCGTGGCCGGTGGCGGTTATCAGGACATCGTCCTCTATCCGGATGCCGATTCCCCGGAAGGCCCCCGGAACCCGGTGCGTGACGGTCGTCGCAGACTCCCGTTCCTGCTTCTCCAACTCCTTCGCCTTGGCGACACCGAGGATCATCCTGCGCTCGGTCCACTCGTCGAGGTCGTACTCGAGCATCGGCAACTCGACCTCGGCCCGCTGCGGATCCACGTAGATACCCGGCTCCACGGTGAACGCCATGCCCGGTACGAGAGGGCGGGGTTGACCCGCTACGCCGTAGGCACCGGCGTCATGCACGTCCATACCCAGCCAGTGACCCGTTCCGTGCATGAAGTACTCGCGGTAGTGATGCATCCGAACCACCTCGTCGGCCGGTCCCGGCAGCAGGCCCAGGTCGACCAACCCCTCGGCAATGGTCTCGACCGCCGCCTGATGGAGGTCCTTCAGGGTCGATCCCGGTCCGGCAAGCTCCAGTGCGGCTCGCTGGGCCCTCAGCACCACGTCGTACAGCTCCCTCTGCTGACCGCTGAAGGCGCCGGAAGCCGGGAAGGTCCGGGTGATGTCGGCGGAGAAGTACCCGTACTCGGCCCCGGCATCGATCAGCACCAGATCGCCGTTCCCGATCCTGCCGTCGTTGTCGGTGTAGTGCAGGATGCAGGCGTTCTCGCCTGAGGCGACGATGGCAGGGTACCCGTCGCGGCGGGCACCCCGCGCCCTGAAGACGTACTCCAATGCAGCTTGGACCTGGTATTCGTAGTGGCCCGGCCGCGTGAAACGCATCGCCTCCGAGTGGCCCTCGGCCGTGATCTCGCAGACGGCCTCGAGGTGCGCCACCTCCTCCGGTGTCTTGTGGAGGCGTAGCTCGGCCAGCACCGGCTCGGCGTCACGGACCTCGGCGGGCACGACCCTCCCGTACCGGTTGGCCAGACCACCCACCGCCCGGACCATCCGCACCACCCTCCGGTGGAACCCCGCACTGCCGAACGGCAGGTAGACCACCCGGCGGCCCACGAGCCTGCGACGCAGGATCCCGTCGAACTCCGAAACGGGATGGGCGGCGTCGGCGCCGAAGCGCTCCCTAGCCCCCTCGACACCGGCCCGGCGTCCGTCCCAGATCTCCCGCTCCCGGTCCCGGGGCCGGACGAACAGCACGTACTGCTCATCGGTGGCGGCCGGGTCGATGAGCATGACGGCGTCCGGCTCGTCGAACCCGGTGAGGTAGTAGAAGTCCGAGTTCTGGCGGAACGGGTACTCAACATCGTTGTTGCGGGTCACCTGAGCGGCCGCCGGGACCAAGGCCATTCCGTCGCCGACCAACCCTGCGAACCTCTCTCGGCGGTCCGCGTACAGGACCTGGTGGGATGGGATCTCCCGTGATCGGCTCTCCGTCATTCCCCGAAGGCTAACCGGCCCGCACCATCTCGCGTTCGCGACGGTAACGGGCAAGCCGGATCGCCGACAGCACGATCGGCGGCGTCCGTGGGGATGGATGTGCCGCAGGTCCTAGCGTTCGTCAAGCGCTTCTGGCGACACCCTAACCGGCCGCGATATGAGCCTCGATCCTGGTCAGCCGGTGCTCGACTTGGGAGATCCGTTCACCTTGCTCAGCGAGCCGTTCACCCTGCCGGTCGATCTTGCGGCTCAATGCGAGATGGCTCTGCCATATGGCGCCCATCAGCGAGACGTACACGAACGCCACTGTTCCGATCAGTGCAGGGTCCATGATTCGCCATTGTACACCAGCAACAGCTCCGTTGTGAAGTGATATGTTGGTCAACAACCGGTAGCGTGGTGACACCAATCGGCAAGCGCGGCACCGATCAGGCCGGGCGAGTCCTCCTGGACGAAGTGGATGCCGGGCACCGTGATCTCGGTCTGGTTGGGCCATGAACGGCAGACCTCGCGAGCGCGTCCCACCAGGATCGAACCGGGGTCGGCATTGATGAACAGCTTGGGTACGTCCCAGGTCGCCAGCCTCGTCGCGCAGTCCTCGACGATGTCATGCACGTCGCGCGGATGTCCGTCGATCGGGATCTCGCGCGGCCAGGTGAGCATCGGCCGTCTGTCCTCTCCGGGCCGGCGGAAGGGGCGGCGGTAGCGGTCCATTTCGTCGGGAGTAAGGTCGCGCAGGATCGAACCGGGCAGGATCCGCTCGACGAACACGTTCTTGTCGAGAACGATCTCCTCTCCGGCATCGGAGCGCATGGCCTGGAAGATCCGCCGGGCCGCGGTCGGCCAGTCGTCCCAGGTCAAGGGTGTGACGATCGCCTCCATGTAGGCGAGACCCCTGACGGAGCCGGGATGCCGGACCGCCCAGTCGAAGGCCAGGACCGAACCCCAATCGTGGCCCACAAAGGTGACGTTGCCCCGGACATCAAGAAGCCTGAGCAACTCGTCGAGGTAGCGGCGGTGCTGAACGTATCGGTAGGCGCCGGGACCGGAGCCGATCAGCTTGGCCGAGTCGCCCATCCCGATCAGGTCGGGGGCGATGCAGCGGCCCAGCTTCGCGACCGCAGGGATGACTCCCCGCCACAGATACGACGATGCCGGGTTCCCGTGGAGGAACACGATCGGGTCTCCGGACCCCACCTCCACGTATGCCATTTCGAGATCGAACACCCGACGGGTGTACTTTTCCAGCCTCATGAGTCCCCTTGTCGGATCCCCGGCAAGCTAACCGGACCGCTCCGGATCGTATTCCGGACCCCCATTAGGGAGCGCCAAGGAACGGTGAGATCGGTTGCGCGCGGCCCCGCTCGGCGCGGTCGTCAGCGATCCCATCCCATCAGCCGGTAAACCCGACTTTCTTGTGGGATCCGTCGCAGAGTGGCTTGTTGGCGGAATGACCGCAGCGGCACAGGGTGACCCGGTTCCGGGTCTCGAACGGCTCGTCGTCCGCCCGCCGGACGGGGATACCGCCGGTCAGCCAGAGGGGGCCATCGGCGATGACCGAGATCTCGAGGGGCAGGGTCGGTTCGATCTCGGCGCCGTCGACCGAGTAGGCGAGAGCTCCCGAGGGGCACCGCTCGATCATGGCCATCACCTGGGCTCGAACCACGCTGTCGTCGGTCCCCGGGGTCATCCTCCAGACGTTGGATATGCGGTTGCCGCAGAACCCTGCATGGACACAGATACTGCGGTCGTCCGATACCTCTATGCCGACCCCGCCCAGGTCGGCGCACCGTTCCCTGAAGGAATCGGCCGGCGCCGTTTCCGTACCGTCGAAGCCCACCTTGCCGTGCGTTCCGTCACAGTACGGCTTTGTGGACGACTCACCACACCTGCACAACGCGTAGACCGGGTTCTGATCGCTCACGTCTTCGGTGCGCCATGTGAGAGGTTCGCCGTGTTCGGACACCACAGCACTTCTGACCCTCAACGGCACCGATCCCGAAACCAGGTAAGGACCGTCGGGTCGAACGCTGACGGTCACGGGTTGCTCGGCCACTCTGTCCTCCCGGGTGGTTCGCAGATCTGAGGAGACTATACGCAAACCGGCGCCGTTAGCGCGAGTGCGAAGATGTCCTGGTTGTCTGTCCGTTAAATAGCGGCGTGGTATGCAGACAGAACCACAGTGGTCTGCCTGTGAAACGGCGGCGTGGTATGCGCCGGCAGCGGCGTTCCTCGCAAGGCCCGCCGACGAAGGCATACCCGCAGCGGTACGTCGAGGAGGCGGAACGCAGCGAGGGGCGTCGGTGGCAAGCAGAGCACGGCAAGTTGTTTTGCAGGCAGACCACTAGCCCAGCCGCTCTCCGAGAATCCGGAGTTGCTGCCGCACCGAGGCGAACCCGGCGCCCCCGGTCGACCTGCGCCTGCGGACCGATTCGACCGGTTCGGTGAGAGCCACGTCCTCAGGTTCGAAACGGGGATGGATCGCCTCGAGGTCCTCGGCGCCGGCCGCCGACAGCGTCCTTCCGTCAGCAAGCAAGGTCGACAGCAGCGCTCCCACCGCCCGGTGGGCTTCGCGGAACGGGACACCCCGCTCCACCAGCACCTCGGCCAGGTCGAGGGCGGTGACCGACGAGTCGGGCGGCGCCGGATGGAAGTCGGCATTGGCCAGCAGAGCGGTCATCGCCTCCAACGAGCCGGCCAGAGCATCGTCGATGGCGAACAGCGCTGCCTTGTCCTCCTGCAGGTCGCGGTTGTAGGTCATCGGAAGGCCCTTCTGGAGAGCCATCAGTCCGGTCAGGTGCCCGATGGCGATGGCCGCCCTGCCGCGGGTCAACTCGGCGATGTCGGGGTTCTTTTTGTGAGGCATGGCCGACGAACCGGTTGTCAGCGCATCGCTGAAGGTGACCCAGCCGAATTCGGTGGTCGTCCAGAGCACGCACTCGGTGGCCAGCCGCGACAGGTGTACCAGAGCCTGGGCGGCGGCAAAGGCGTACTCGGATACATGATCCCGGGCAGCCACCGCATCCATCGAGTTGATGAACCGGCCCTTCATCCCCAACAACTCGGCTGAACGGTCCGGGTCGAGCGGAAGGCTGCTCCCCCCAAGGGCGCCGGCCCCCAGCGGGGAAACCTCGATGCGCCGGCCCAAGTCCTCAAAGCGCTCGATGTCCCTCAGCGCGGTTGACACGTATGACAGCAGGTGATGGGCGAACGGGACGGCCTGGGCCTGCTGGAGGTGGGTGTAGCCGGGGACCACCGTCTCTCCGACCGATTCGGCCGCTGTCATCATCGTGAGGGCGAACTCCCGCAACTGCGCGATCCTCTCGGAAGCCGAACGGCGCAGGTACAGGCGCAGGTCCAACGCCACCTGGTCGTTGCGTGACCGTCCCGTGTGCAGCTTTCCGGCTACCTCGCCCACCAGTTCGCCGAGCCGTCTCTCGACGGCCGAGTGGACATCCTCGTCAGCTTCGTGGAACCGGAAGGTCCCCTCGCCCGCCTCGGTCGCGATCTTCTCCAGACCCCGGATGAGGATGTCGACCTCTTCCCGATCCAGCAGCCCGGTATCCCCGAGCATGGTGACATGTGCGAGCGAACCTACGATGTCGTCGAGCAGTAGGCGGCGGTCGGAGTGGTCCACCGTGAAGCGCCACAATACTTCATCGGGATCCTCCGAGAAACGGCCTCCCCACATCTGGGCCACGGTCATGCTCCCCGATCCGACGGCGGCTTAGGGTCGCTCAGCGCCGTCACCCCAGCCCCCGCCCGGCCTGCATGCGGAGACGGAGGGCGTTCAGCCGGATGAACCCCGTAGCGTCGGCCTGGTCGTATGTACCACCCTCCTCGAAGGTCACGGTCTCCTGGTCGTAGAGGGTGTGGGAATCCGAGCGCCGGCCGACGACGATGGCATTGCCCTTGTACAGACGAAGGCGGGCGTCGCCGGTAACCCCTGCCTGGATCTCGTCCATGAATCCCTGGAGGGCTTCCCGCTCGGGAGAGAACCAGAACCCGTAGTAGACCATCTCGGCGTAGCGAGGCATCAGCTGGTCGCGGAGGTGGGCAAGCTCACGATCGAGCGTGATCGATTCCACCGCCCGGTGCGCATGGTGGAGGAGGGTGCCTCCCGGCGTCTCGTACACCCCCCGGTTCTTCATGCCCACGAAGCGGTTCTCCACCAGGTCCACCCGCCCGACCCCGTGGGTTCCGGCGATCAGGTTGCAGTGGGCCAGCAGGTCGGCCGGGGACATCTCCATGCCGTCGACCGCGACCGGGGTTCCCCGCTCGAAGGAGACTATGACCTCCTGGGGATCGTCCGGAGCATCTTCCGGATCGGTGGTCAGATTGAAGATCCCCGTAGGAGGACTCACCCACGGATCCTCCAGCACACCTCCTTCATAGGAGATGTGGAGCAGGTTGGCGTCGGTCGAGTAGGGCTTGTCGGGCGTGACCGGAATCGGTATGTCGTGCTTGTCGGCATAGGCAACGAGGTCGGCCCTTCCCCGCATGCTCCACTCCCGCCAGGGAGCGACCACCCTTATGTCCGGCTTCAGGGCATAGGCGGAAAGCTCGAAACGCACCTGGTCGTTGCCTTTGCCCGTCGCTCCGTGGGAGATGGCTTCCGCACCGAAGGTCTCGGCGGCCCTGACCAAGCCCTTGGCGATGACAGGTCGGGCGAGCGACGTACCGAGCAGGTAGTAGTTCTCGTAGACAGCGTTGGCGCGGATCGCCGGCCACACGTATTCCTCGACGAACTCCTCCCGCAGGTCCTCGGCCACGGCTTCCACCGCACCGGTCGCGTACGCCTTGGCGACTGCTTCCTCGACCTCTTCTCCTTGGCCGACATCCGCCGTGTAGCAGACGACTTCGTAGCCGCGCTCCTCGATCAGCCACTTGAGGATGACCGACGTGTCCAGCCCTCCCGAGTACGCCAGCACCACCCGGCTCATCCGTGCACTCCTATCTGCTCGATCAACTCGGCAACCGCCCGGCCACCGGTATCTTCGTCGGCGACGATGAGCATCGTGTCATCGCCGGCCACGGTACCCAGGACGCCGTCGAGTCCGGCGCCGTCGATCGCCGCTGCCACGACGTGGGCGGCGCCGGGCGGAGTCTTGACGACCACCAGGTTGCCACTTGCGCGTACCGACTCCGCGTACGTGTACAGGGTCACGGCCAAGGCCTCCCGTGTGCGGGAAGAGGCAGGATCGGGTTCCCACATGTAGCGCATGGTTCCGTCCGCCGTCCTGACCTTGACCGCCCCCACGGCCTGCAGATCCCTCGAGACCGTGGCCTGGGTGACCGGGAATCCCTGCTCCGCCAGCAATCGGACCAGATCCGATTGGCTCGTGACGACCTGCTCCGAAAGGATGGTCCGCACGGCCCACTGGCGAGAGGCCGTCCTGTTCATGATGCACAAGTATGCACATCGGTGAATGAATATGCAAGGTCAGGTGTCAGGTGTGCCAGGTGCCAGGTGCCAGGGGGGCTAGGTGCCAGTCCTGGATGATCGGTTCTGCGGCCGCCGACGGCACGGACAGATCACCAACCCAACTCAAACGCACCGAGAATCCTTCAGTCCCGCCAATCACCCCCGACACCCGAAACAGGTGCTAGGTACCAGGTGCCAGGTGCCAGTCCTCGATGATCGGTTCTGTAGCCGCCGACGGCACGGACAGATCACCAACCCAACTCAAACACACCGAGAAATCCTTCAGTCACCCCCGACACCTGGCACCTGGCTGGCACCTGACACCTGACACCCGACACCTGGCTAATACTTGTAGTCGTCCCGCTTGTAGGGTCCGTCGACGGGGATGCCGATGTAGTCGGACTGGTCCTTGGTGAGCTCGGTCAACTCCGCGCCGAGATGATCCAGATGGAGACGGGCCACCTCCTCGTCGAGGTACTTCGGTAGTCGCATCACCTCGTTGTCGTAGCCGTCGGCGTTGTCGTGCAGATCGAGTTGGGCCAGCACCTGGTTGGTGAAGGAGGTTGACATCACGAAACTCGGATGGCCGGTGGCACAGCCCAGATTGAGGAGCCGGCCCTCGGCCAGGATCAGAACGCCGTGCCCGTCGGGGAAGACGTACTCGTCGTACTGAGGCTTGATGTTCCTTCTCACCACCCCGTCGGTGGCTTTGAGGCCGGCGATGTCGATCTCGTTGTCGAAGTGGCCGATGTTGCCCACTATGGCCTTGTCCTTCATCCGGGACATGTGCTCGGCCGTGATCACATCGCGGTTCCCCGTGGCGGTGATGAAGATGTCGGCGATCTCGACCACAGTGTCGACCGTGTTGACCTCGTAGCCGTCCATGGCGGCCTGGAGAGCGCAGATCGGGTCGATCTCGGACACCACCACCCGGCAGCCCTGGCCGCGCAGGGCCTGGGCACATCCCTTGCCCACCTCGCCGTAGCCGGCCACCAGCGCCAACTTGCCACCCAGCATCACATCGGTGGCGCGGTTGAGTCCGTCCACCAGGCTGTGGCGGCAGCCGTATACGTTGTCGAACTTGGATTTGGTCACCGAGTCGTTGACGTTCATCGCCGGGAACAGCAGGCTGTCCATCCGCTCCATCTCGTAGAGACGGTGGACTCCGGTCGTGGTCTCTTCACTGACCCCGCGGACCGACGCCGCCATGCGGATGTAGTAGTCAGGGTCCGCGGCGATCCGGTCGCGTAACAGGTCCAGGATCACCCCCCACTCCTCCGGTTCGCTGTCCGGATGGAAGGAGGGGACCGCCCCCAGACGGCCGTATTCGGCGCCCTTGTGGACCGCCAGCGTGGCATCGCCCCCGTCGTCCACGATCAGGGTCGGGCCGGCGAAGCCGCTCCACTCCAGCATGCGGTCGGTGCACCACCAGTATTCCTCCAGCGTCTCGCCCTTCCATGCGAAGACAGGTACCCCACGGGGGTCATCCGGCATGCCACCCGTATCAGGATGGCCGACCACCACGGCCGCGGCGGCCTGGTCCTGGGTGGAGAAGATATTGCAGGAAGCCCAGCGAACCTCGGCCCCCAGCTGCACCAGGGTCTCGATGAGAACGGCGGTCTGCACGGTCATGTGCAACGATCCAGAGATACGAGCAGCCGCCAGCGGCTTCTTGGATCCATACTGGTGGCGCAACGCCATGAGGCCGGGCATCTCGTGTTCGGCCAACTCGATCTCGCGCCGGCCCCGTTCGGCCAACCCGAGGTCCCGGACCTTGAAGTCGAGGGTCGTTCCCAGTGCGTTCTGCATCATGTGGCTTGCTCCTTGGGCTCTCGCTGACTAGTGGTAGGTCTGTGAAATGGCGGCGTGGCACGCTGGATCATTTTGCAAACAGGACCACGGTGGTCTGTCTGTGAAATGGTGGTGTGACATGCGCCGGCAGCGGCGTTCCTCGCAAGGCCCGCCGACGAAGGCATACGCGCAGCGGTACGTCGAGGAGGCGGAACGCTGCGAGGGGCGTCGATGACAAGCAGGGCACGCCGGATCATTTTGCAGACAGATCATTGGATACGGACATCTGTTGGGATCGGCGGCCGGCGGCCACGAACAGGCCGGGACCCGTGGCGGCGCGGTCGGGTGGCAGGGACCGGATCACTACCCGATCGAACCCCGCTCGATCGAGGATCCTCTCGATGTTGGCGCTATCGAACCCCAGCCAGACATGGCCCATGCGTTCCGCGAGCGCCTCGTCCTCGTGCTGCTCCATATCGACGATCATCAGCCGGGCACCCGTTTTCATGACCCGGGCCGCCTCGCGAATGACCCGCGCCGGATCCGCCACGTGGTGCAACACGAGGAACAGCGTGGCTGCGTCGAGGGACCGGTCGCCGATGGGCAGGGCCTCGAGATCACCGTTGCGTACCTCCACGTTGCACAACCCGGACAGGTTCTTCCTGGCTGCCTGAAGCATCGCGCTCGAGCCGTCCACTGCAATGACCCTCGCTACGAAGGGCGCCACCATCAGCGACACGTTTCCGGTCCCGCACCCGAGATCCCCGACCGTCCAGGCCGGGTCGAGGAGACCGAGCAGTCCCAGCAGATCGAACCGGTCACCGAACAACTCCGTCCTCACCCGCGCCCAGGCTTCTCCGGTCCTTGAGAAGTAGGCCTCGGAGGCCTCCCGGCGGGCTGCGAGGACCTCGGCCAACCGGGCACTGTCCGCTTGAATCTGCGCCAGGTCGGCGACACCCGAACCGACGAGATCCCACAAGCGGCGTCCCCCGTCGTCGGCGGACGCCGGCGCCAGGCTGTAGAAATGACGGGTGCCCTCTCTCCTCCTGGTCACCCAGCGGTGATCCAGCAGCACCTTCAGATGGCGGCTGGTGGTGGACTGCGGGAGCTCGAGGACCCGGCACAGATCGCCTACGGTCAGTTCGTGATCCTCGAGCACCGAGAGCAGTCGAACCCGTGTCAGGTCCGACAGCACTGACAGATGACCGAAGATCTCCGCCGTCGAAGTCACCGCGGCTTGAACCTCCTTACCTTTAGATCAATCCGTATATCCGGGTGAACAGATTATACGGAGAATGCCAAACTTGCGCGGCAAGCGATCCCGGGAACGAGCGGGCGCGCACTCAAGGTCGGGAGCGTGATCCGGACATCAAAGAGGTGCTCGGGAAAGTTTCCCTCCGGCTGAGAGGGTTTAGGGACGAGAACCTGCATAAACTTTTATCTTCTTCCCGGCTCAACCGTGGGTCGGGCCGGGGCGATGGTAAGCGTGCTGCTCGAGAAGCGGATCGTACGTGTTTCACCGGAATCGCCGGTGGTGCAGCCAAGCACCCCGGCACACCGCGGGAAAAAGAAGGAGAATGCATGACACTAAAACTCACCAAGATCTTTGCGCTCATGGCGACGCTGGCTCTGGTTGCCGCCGCGTGCGGCGGGGACACCGAAGAAGGGCCACCCCCGCCGCCCGAAACCGTGGTCGTGACATCGATCGTCACAGAAACCGAGACCATCACCGAGACCGTCACGTCGGTCGTTACCGAGACGGTCACCGAAACCGTCACCGAAACCGTCGAGGTCGAGGTCGAAGTCCCGGTCGAAGTCGAGGTCGAGGTCGAGGTCGAGATGGAGAATCCCCTTGCCGGTACTACGGTGACGGTGTTCGGACCGGAAAGCTCCGATGCCGAGGCCGGATCTCACCAGGCGGCGCTCGACATCTTCGCGGCCCAGAACGGCATGACCATCAGCTACACGGGCGAGAGAAGCTTCTCGGATCTGATCAACGCCCAAGCGGCGGGCGGTAATCCTCCCGATATCGCGGTGTTCCCGCAGCCGGGGAAGATCGCCGACTTCGCCCGCGAGGGATGGCTGCTGCCCATACCGGACGATGTTCTGGAGACGATGAACGCCAACATCGGTGCAGCGTGGAACGCCTTCGGCAACGTTGACGGTATCCAGTACGCCATACCGACCAAGGCCGACCTGAAGTCGCTGGTGTGGTACCGCCCGGCCGATTTCTCGACCAACGGGTATGCGGTGCCGACTACGTGGGGCGAACTCAAGACTCTGTCCCAGCAAATGATCGACGACGGTAACGTGCCGTGGTGTATAGGCATCGAATCCGGGGGCGCCACCGGATGGGCCTTCACCGACTGGGTCGAGGACCTGACCCTCCGTTATCAGGGGGCAGATTTCTACGACGAGTGGGTGGCCCACACGATCCCGTTCAACACACCCGAGATGAACGGCATCTGGACCGAGATCCTTGAGTTGTGGAATACGCCGGGCGCGGTCTATGCAGAAGGCGGCACGATCTCCTCCACCTTCTTCGGCGACAACGGAAGGCCGCTGGTCGAGGGCGACTGCATGATGCACCGCCAGGCCTCGTTCTTCTCGGCGTTCTTCCCGGACGGCACGGCCTTCGGGCCCGACGGAGTGGATATCTTCTACTTCCCGTCGGTGAAGGGTGACCGCCCGGTGCTGGGCGCCGGGACGCTGGTGGCCGCATTCCGCGACGCCCCCGAGGTGTGGGCCGTCATGGAGTATTACGCCACCGCGCAGTACGCCGACAACCGGCAGCGGTTCCAGAACCTGTCCAAGGGTGGTGGAGCGGTACTGAGCGGGTTCCTGTCGCCCAACCTCAACGCCGACCTGAGCCTGTACCAGCCCCTGGAACAGTCCTTCCTGGACATCCTGTTCACCGCAGAGGTGGTCCGGTTCGACGGTTCGGACCTGATGCCGGCCGCGGTCGGCGCCGGGTCGTTCTGGACCGAGTCGACCAGCGCGGTCAACGGAGACAAGACGGTCGAGGAGGCGACCCAGGCCATCGAGAACTCCTGGCCCTGAGCCGGTAACCTGAAGGCTAGATAGACGGTAGTGCTGGTGGGCGCCCCGGAGACGGGGTGCCCACTGCCCTATTACATATGTGCCCACACGGAGGTCGAGTTGTCGACAGGATGAGACCCAAATCAGGCGCAATCAAACCCTTAGCAGGCGCGGTCGCGACGAGACGGCTACGTAGATCGGGGTTCGCCAGATGGTAGGGATTCTCAACTGGGTGGTCAACCTCGTCATGGCTGCCTGTATCGGTGTGGGAGTCACACTCTGGATCAACCGGGGCGCCAAGACATCGAACGCCCGCAAGGTGGCGGCGGTTGCGACCGGCGTGGTCCTCAGCGGCGCCTCGTTGTGGGGTGTGATAGCCGTCGAGAAGCTGGAGAACACCGCGAGGGGGGTAGTGGTGTCAATCGTGGCGAGCGCACTGATATTCATCGCCGCCAACCAGCTCTTCGACCTCGCACCCAACCGATGGGCCATCTTCACCACCTTGGTCGGCGCGGGCGGGGCCTTTCTGGTCTACGCCTTGTTGTGGGGAAACCGAGCCATCGACGATCCGGTCCTGCGCACGGTGATCGCAACCCTCGTGGGCGCGGTTGCCGGTTACCTGTTGGGAACGGTCCACCACAAGTGGTTCCGGCTGGCCATCGGAATCGGTACCGGCGGGGCCTTGGGTGCGCTCGCGGCATCCGGGATGCGGAAGGTGATCCTGGTCTTCGAACTCGAGCGGGGGAACTTCGAGTTGTGGCCCGTCCTTCCTTACGTCGACTACGGCGTTCTGGCAGGCGCCACCCTGGTCGGTGCAGTGGTCGGGCTCCTTCTGTGGCAGGCCAGAGGCCGTAGGAACCCGCCGACGCGCCCTGCGATACTCGGCGCCACGATCGGATTCCTATTCGGAGGATGGCTGCTTCCGAGCCTCGGCTCGGGAACCAAGACGGACGCCCTGATAGCGGCCATCGGTGTAGGGGTGGGGGTCGGAGCCTTAATCGGCCTCAAACCCATTCCCGACCAGACGGAACGGAGGCGCATCGAGGATGCCTCGCGCGCCTACATCTTCCTGGTCCCCGCGTTGGGGTTCATCGCCGCCACCCTCATCATCCCGACTCTACGGACCCTGTTCCTCTCGTTCCACGGCTCGCGCGGTCGGGAGTACGTCGGGTTCGTCAACTACCGGGACGTTTTCACCAGTCCCAACATCTTCAACGTCGAAGGCTGGGCCGGCATCTTCACGAGCAGGCTCTTCGTAGTGGGCGTCATCCTGGTCCTCGCCGGATTGATCGTGTCCATCCTGGTGGGCCGGCGCAGCGGCTACGCCATCCGTTTCTCGCCCGGCTCGGCCGGTGGCGCGGCCGTGGGTGTGGTGCTCGTCGCTTTCGCGGTCTTTGCCGCCTTGCGGGGGACCGTGCTCAACAACCTCTGGTGGGTGTTCACCGTGACGGTCCTGTCCGCGTCCGCCGGGCTGGCAATCGCGGTGCTGGCGGACCGGGCCAAATGGGAGTCGTTCGCCAAGGCCCTGATCTTCATGCCGATGGCCATCTCGTTCGTGGGCGCCGGTGTTATCTGGCGCTTCATGTACCTGGCGCGCGACGTGTCCAAACCCCAGACCGGGGTGCTCAACACGGTGTGGGTGGGGATCGGCAAGCTGAGCCTTTCTCGCGGACCGGGATTCTTCGTGGCGGTCATCCTGTGCGTGGTTCTGGCAGCCCTGCTGGTACGCCTGGCGGGCCGGGCCTGGCGGGCCGGCGAGCGCACGGTCGGGGTGGGAGCGGCGATCTCCTCGCTGCCGCTCATCTGGTTCGCCTATGCACTAGGGCGAGGGATCGGGGGGTTCGAGGTACGCGACAACGGGGACGTGGTCGCCTCCACTATCCAGTTCGTGCAGAAGGCCCCGTTCAACAACGTATGGTTGATGCTGGTCCTGATCTGGATCCAGACCGGATTCACGATGGTGATCTTCTCGGCGGCCATCAAGGCGGTTCCCTCCGACCTGATCGAGGCAGCCCGGGTGGACGGCGCATCCGAGTCGCAGACCTTCTGGCGGGTCATCATTCCCCACATATCCCCGACCATCGGAGTGGTGATCACAACCCTGATCGTGCTGGTCATGAAGGTGTTCGACATCGTCAAGGTGATGACCAACGGCAACTTCGGCACCCAGGTCATCGCCAATGAGATGTGGCAGCGCGCTTTCACCGAATTGAACTTCGGCCTCGGTTCGGCACTGGCGGTGGTCCTGTTCATCGCGGTGCTGCCCATCCTCTACATCAACATACGCCGAATGCAGAAGGCGGCCGCCTGATGACGGCACTCGGCGGCGTAGGTGGCCCGGGCCTCGGCAAGCGGACCTACGCCTTTCTGCGGTCCATTCCAACGTGGGTGCTGTGGTTGCTCGTCCTCTTGTGGACGATTCCCAGCCTCGGCCTGTTCGTAAACTCGTTCCGGACCAGGAACGCCCAGCGATCCAGCGGGTGGTGGCACACCCCGTTCGAGAACTATTCCGAGAATCTAACCCTCGACAACTACATCGACATCTTGACGGCCGGCGCGCAAGGCGGCCTGTGGCGCGCTCTGCTCAACTCCCTGGCCATAGCGCTACCCGCCACGGTGATCCCGATCGCCTTTGCCGCCTTTGCCGCCTACGCCTTCGCCTGGATCGACTTCAAGGGACGGGAGTGGCTGTTCATCGCCACCGTGTCCCTGCTGGCCATCCCCGCCCAGATGTCGCTGATCCCGCTCCTGCAGCTGTACAGCGGCGGAGGGCACCTGACCATTCCCTTCCTTGAAAAGACCCTGACCCTGTTCCCCGATCTCGACCTGGCGGGCAGGCACATATCGGTGTGGCTTACCCACACCGGCTTCGCGCTGCCCTTCGCCATCTTCCTGCTCCACAACTACATCAGCGGGTTGCCCAAGGACATCTTCGAATCGGCTGTCATCGATGGCGCCGACCACTTCAAGATCTTCTGGCGGCTGGTCATCCCGCTGTCGATTCCTGTTCTGGCGGCCTTCGCCATCTTCCAGTTCCTCTGGACCTACAACGACTACCTGATCGCCGTCACCATGCTGGGCGGGGCTGGACACAACTTCCCCGCCACCGCTCGCATCGCCGCTCTGTCGGGCGAGTTCGGACAGGCGGAACACCTGCTGACCGCCGGCGCGTTCCTCTCCACCCTGCTCCCGATCATCGTGTTCTTCGCCCTACAGCGGTTCTTCGTGAAGGGGATCCTGGCTGGCTCGGTAAAGGGCTAGCCTAGACAACTTTTGTTACATCATCACTCCGACATTTGATGCACTGGCCAGGTGTCAGGAGTTAGATCGAGTGTTGTTGGGAAGTTGGACGGGTACGTTCCGCGCGTCGTAGATTCCGAGGTTGTGGCAGCACTTCGTTCCGTCCCTGCCGTAGTCATCGAGGGCCCGCGCGCCTGCGGCAAGACAACGACCGGGCGTGAACACACGCGCAGCGAGGTGATGTTTGGCTCGGACGCCGCTGCCCGATTGGTGGCGGAGATCCATCCGGAGGCGATACTGAATGGTCCGGAGCCCCGCCTCCTGGATGAGTGGCAGTTGGCGCCCCACGTCTGGAATCAGGTGCGAGCGGCAGGCGATGACGGTCGCCGGCCTGGCAGGTTCATCCTGACGGGTTCCGCTGTGCCTGCGGACGACGTCACCCGGCATAGCGGTGCGGGCCGGATCACCCGTGTTCGGATGCGTCCGATGTCCCTCTACGAGTCGGGGCTCTCGACGGAAGAGGCATCTCTGGCAGACCTGTTCGCCTCTTCCGTCGGCTACGTGGAACGACCTGATGCGACTCTGCAAGACTTGATAGAGGCCGCTTGCCGGGGAGGCTGGCCTGCAACCATCGATCTGAATACCCGCTCGGCTCAGGACTACGCAGTCTCTTACTTGAGCGAGATCTGCCGTGCTGACATACCGCTACTCGGCGGACCATCACGTGATCCGATCGGGGTGGACCGCCTACTACGATCCCTCGCCCGGAATGTATCCACCGAAGCATCGCAGCGCACCCTCGCTCGCGACGCCGGAGGTGAGAATCCACTTGATCCGCGTTCGGTCGCAGCGTACCTCGACGCGCTTCGGAGGGTGTTCGTGGTCGAGGACCAGCCGGCGTGGTCGACACGGCTTCGCTCGCGGACCCTCCTTCGACAATCCGCCAAGCGCCACTTGGTGGATCCCTCTTTGGCAGCGGCAGCTCTTCACGCTGACCCCGAGCGGTTCTGGCGCGACCTGGCTTCCTTCGGTCTCCTGTTCGAATCGATGGTGGTTAGGGACCTGAGGGTATATGCGCAGTCTATCCGGGCCCGAGTGGCTCACTATCGAGACAGCGCCGGATTGGAGATTGACGCGATCGTTGAACGTCGGGACGGTGCCTGGATTGCGATAGAGGTCAAACTGGGGGGAGACGATGCCACCGACACGGCTGCTTCGGCCTTGCTGAAACTTCGAGACAAGGTAGATCCTGAGCATGCCGGAAAGCCCTCCAACCTGGTGGTTGTGACTGCGAGCGGTTTCGGATATCTCCGGCCTGACGGTGTCCAAGTCATGCCCATCACCGTGCTGGGGCCCTAGAAAACGTCACCCAGAGCGTCGAGTAGACGCCACCAGAACGGCAAGTGTCCAAAGCCAGGGGTTCCGCCCCCGCTCCGAGCTGTAGAGTAGAGAGGCGGCACGGTTCCGGCACCGGTCAGGCTCTCCGTCCCGCTGTCGGTACTGCACGGACCCCGGCATGCTAGGCATGCTAGAGGTAGTTCTCTTGGCGCCGCGACTGTCGCGTCAGCGCGATATGCTCGTCGCGACGATAACGACGGGACAGCCTGATCACTCACCTCAGGTCCTTGGCCCAACCATCTCGGCTATGTCGACCGGGCGACCCTCCTCAATGGACTGCTGGGCGGCTACTCCCATGGCTACGGCCAGGAGTCCGTCGTAGGCGCTGACCTGGGGCGGGGTTCCGTTGCGTATGGCGCTGAGGAACTCCAGGTGTTCTAGATAGGAAGCCCCGTGGTGGGCTCCGGTGTGGGCTATCCGGCTATCGGCGGCCGTCTCGATCCGGGGTGAGAACCAGGCTCCGCCTCTGGGGCCGGTGAGTACCAGCCCGGACGGGAGGCGCGCCTCCACCTTGCCCCGGTCCCCCACCGCCACCAGTTCCTCCTGGTTCTCGCCCGCCTCGGCGAACATGCACAGGTCCAGCATGGCGCGCTGCCCCCCGTCGTAGTCCACTATCACGTAAGCGTTGTCGAGGATGTCGGGCCGGCGCCCTCCGTACCGCTCGTCGAGGTGGTTGACCGCCTGGCTGCCCGAGGCGTAGACCCGCACCGGGAGGTCCCCGATGATGAGGTTCATCAGATCGAAGTGATGGCAGCACTTCTCCACCAGGGTGCCGCCCGAGTTGGCGTTGAAACGATTCCAGTCTCTCACTTTTGCCAGGAACGGGAACCGGTGCTCCCGGATCGCCAGCATCCTGAGGTCACCCACCGTGCCTGCCCGGACCTCGGCGATCAGCCGGGCGATGGCCGGCATGTAGCGGTACTCCATTCCCACCCAGAGAACCGGTTCTCGATCCCGCTGGGCCTCGACCACCCAGCGGCAGTCCTCGACCCGGGTACAGAGGGGTTTCTCGACCAGAACGTGCAGGTCGGTATCCAACAGATCCCGTAGCAGATCTATATGGGTCATGTTGGGGGTTGCGACCACGACCGCATCGCACAGCCCCGAATCGATCAGATGGTGATGGGTGTCGAAAACCGCCACGTCCTCACCGGTCAGCCCCTCCCTGGCTGCCTCCCGGGAGGGTGGGTGCGGATCGGCCACCGCCGTCACCTTCGTCCCGTCGATGGCCCGGATGTTCCCGATGTGCTCGATACCCATCATCCCGGTACCGATCACGCCGTAACGCACCGGCATCGTCACCACCGGTACCGGGCGGTTCCCCGACCCGGCGGGTATGCGGCAGGCTTTGCTGGAACTTCCACCTCTCCCGGGTCGACACATGGAGTCTACGAACCCTCACACGGTGCCGCCATCACGCGGTCGAAGGGTCACCGACCGGCTACCGGGAAGCAGAGAACCGATAGCTCGGAAGTCCCCCTTTCCACCCCATCCTCCCGACGCCGGGCCTCGGTGACCACCTACCCTGAGGTACACGTCAGATAAAGGAGTATTCATGACAACCCGACAACCGAGGCGACGCTTCGCCATCCTTGCCGTCCTGGCTCTCGTGGCCGGGATCCTGGTCTCGGTACCCGTCGTCGGGAGTGCTCAGGACACCGAGGACGCCGGCTTCGTCCTTACGATCCTCCACAACAACGATGGCGAGTCGAAGCTCCTGCCCGACGACGGTTCGGATCCGGGTGTGGCTCGCTTCGTTGCTCTGATGAAGCAGTTGCAGGCCGCTGCGGCCGGCCAAGCGGTGGTAACGCTTACTTCGGGTGACAACTTCCTGGCTTCCCAGGAGTTCGGCGTGTCCCTGGCGAGGGAAGGTCCACTCTACGACTCTGTTGCTCTGAGCGGGGTTTACGACGCGATGGCTCTGGGCAACCACGACTTCGACATGGGTCCCGAGGTGACCTCCCGGTTCATCAAGGGTTTCGAGCCGGCCATCCCGTTCCTGTCGGCCAACCTGGACTTCTCCGGAGAACCCGGGTTGCAGGCGCTGGTGGACGAGGGCCTGATCGCCGCCAGCACAGTGATCGAGACCGGAGGAGTGCGGGTCGGCGTGATCGGTGCGGTGACGCCGCTGCTGCCCAACATCTCCAGTCCTCGCAACGTGGTGGTCTCCCCGGTGCTGCCCGCGGTCCAAGCTGAGGTGACAGCTCTGGAGGCTCAGGGGGTGAATGTTATCGTCCTGGTCAGCCACCTCCAGGACGTGGCGGAGGAGATCGAACTGGTGGCGAGCCTCTCGGGAGTCGATGTGGTGATCGCCGGCGGCGGCGATGACCTCTTGCGCAACGAAGGCGACACCTGCCTGCCGGATGAGGAGGCGGTGGCGCCCTATCCGATCATGGTGGAGGACGCTGCGGGGACGATGGTGCCGGTGATCACAGCTCCGGGTGGCTACCGCTGCATCGGAGTACTCGACGTGAAGTTCGACACGGCCGGGAATGTGGTTGCGACTGACGGCCGCTCGGTGGGGGTGGGTTTCGACGTGGAACCCGATCCCGATGTCCAGGCCAACGTGATCGAACCGCTGTCCGCAGCAGTCGGCCTCATCGACGCCGAGGTCATCGGAACCAGCGAAGTGGCACTGGACGGCCGCAGACCAGGGATCCGCATCATGGCGACCAACGAGGGGAACCTGATGGCCGACGCTCTGCGTGCCGCCGCCATCAACCTGGCCGACGAGTTCGGGAGTCCCGTGCCGGATGTGGCGATCCAGAACGGGGGAGGTATCCGCAACAGTTCGCTGATCCCACCAGGCGAGATAACCGTCGGGACCACGTGGGACATCGCTCCCTTCCGCAACTTCGTGGTCGTCGGGGAGGTACCGCGCGACGTCTTCCACATCCTGCTGGAACAGGCCGTGGACCGGATACCGGGCGCCGGGGGCCAGTTCGCCCAGGTGTCGGGGTTCACCCTCACCTACGATCCGGCTGCCCCTGCCAGAGAGATCGCGCGGGACGGAGACTGCTCCCTCGTCGGCAATCCCGGGGAGCGGGTGAGAGAGGTGGTCCTCGACGACGGCACGGTCATCGTCAGCGATGGCCAGGTTGTACCGGGTGATCCGGTCGCGCTGGCCATCATCGACTTCCTGGTAGGTGGTGGGGACTGCTACCCGCTGACGGACATCAGCTTCACCAAGCTCGGTGTCAGCTACCAGCAGGCCCTGGCCAACTACATCTCGACGGACCTCGGCGGGACCATCACGGCCGAGGACTACCCGGTCGGTGGCGGGGGCAGGATCGTAGCCCTTGAACCCGAACCCGAGACCATCGAGGTGACGGTGCAGGCGGGTGACACTCTGCGGAAGATCGCCATGACCCATCTGGGGGACGAGAACCGCTGGTCGGAGATCTTCGCACTCAACGAGGGTGTGACCCAGGCGGGCGGTCGGGCGCTCACCAACCCCGACCTGATTCTCATCGGCTGGGTCCTGCAGATTCCTGCCCCCTAACCGCTCCTGCTCCCTCGACATGCGGGTGTCCCGGCCTCGGCCGGGACACCCGCGTCCACGGGCCCCTGGAGTGATCGACGCTCCGGTAACACGCGAGGCCTTGAGAGGGTGAGCGGGCGTTCCAGCGGGAGTCGACCGCACGGCCCATCTACGAGGCCAACCCCGTCCGGTCTTCGGACCACGATCCGGTGATCATCGGTCTGCATCTCGGGAAAGGCTCGACCCCGGGGCCGACCCCGACCGGCGAGGTTCGAGTGGTCGAGACACCCTTCACCGACCTGGAAGACGCGTCGGACGCCCACCGCCACAACATCGGCCGCGTCTACGGCCTGGGAATAACAACGGGTAGGGCGCAGACCACGTTCTCGCCCCTCGCCTGCGCGGACCGTGGGCGGATGGCATCCCTCCTGGCCCGGCTCCACAGCGTGCTGACCGGAGATACCGCTGCAGTGGTTGCGACACCGTTCACCGACTTGAACGAAGCGTCGAGCACCCTCGGCGACGACATCGGCCTCGTCTACGGACTCGGTATAACAAGCGGTACGTCGGATACGACGTTCTCCCCCGATGCTTGCACGACCCGCCAGCAGATGGCGTCGTTGCTGGTGAGGACATACCGGGCGGCAACGATCGCCGGACGCTCCTCGCACACCTCGGACACTGAAGGGCTGGACACCCCGGAGTAGGAGTGGACGGGAACGATCGGTGGCGTCACAGCCCGTTGCGGATGATCACATCCCGGTACCAGTAGGCCGAGCCCTTCGGTGTGCGGCGCTGGGTGACGTGATCGACATGGACCAGGCCGAAGCGGCGCGAGTAGCCGAAGCTCCACTCGAAATTGTCCAGCAGGGTCCAGGCGAAGTAACCCCGCAGCGGAACGCCGTCGGCGATCGAGCGGGCGGCTTCGACGAGGTGGCGCTCCAGATACGAGCGACGGCCCTGGTCGTCGACCGTCTCGCCGTCCTGGATCGTGTCCGGGTAGGCAGCTCCGTTCTCCGTTACATAAACCGCCTCGACACCGCGGCCGGCCAGCATCCGCAGCATCTGGCCGAGACCGGCAGGTGTCACCGGCCAACCCATCTCGGTCACCTCGGCAGGAGGCCTGCTCAACGGTGACGGCCGGTCGCAGTCCCTGAGGCCCGGATACCCGACCACCTCGGTGCGGTAGTAGTTGAGTCCCACAGCGTCCAGCGGCTGGGCGATGATGCCCAGGTCACCGTCGGCTACGACCGAGGCCGGCCAGCCGGTCAGCGCCGCCAAGTCGTCCGGATACCGCCCGACGAGCAAGGGGTCCAGGAACCACCGGTTCATCAGACCTTCCTCGAAGGCGGCCGCGTCCCGGTCCAGCGGATGATCCGAGCGCGGGACGCGGGGTTCGAGGTTGAGAGCGATGCCCACTTCGATGTCGCCGTGCCCGGCTCGTAGCGCCTGCGACGCCAACCCGTGCCCGAGTAACTGGTGATGGATCACATCGAGTTCGGCGCCCGAGTTGACCAGCCCGGGAGCGTGCTGACCGGTCCGGTGGCCGAGGTGGGCCACCACCCAAGGCTCGTTGAGGGTAAACCAGTGCCTGACCCGGTCCCCGAGCCGGGCTTCCACCGCTGCTGCGTAGTCAGCGAACGCATGTGCCGTGTCCCGGACTCTCCAACCCCCGGCGTCTTCGATGCACTGCGGATGGTCCCAGTGGTACAGAGTGACGAACGGCTCGATACCCGCCTCCAGGAGCCCGTCCACCAGCCGGTCGTAGAAGTCCAGACCCGCCTGGTTGGCGGTACCGCTCCCTTCCGGTAACACCCTCGGCCAGGCCACCGAGAAGCGATAGGCGGACAGTCCCAGCTCCTCCATGATCCGGATGTCGTCCCGCCATCGGTGATAATGATCGCAGGCCACATCACCCGTGTCGCCGTTCATCACCCGCCCGGGAATCCGGCAGAAACGGTCCCATACGCTCTCCGACCTACCGTCCTCGGCCACTGCGCCCTCGATTTGGTACGAGGAGGTGGCCGCACCCCAAAGGAACCCGTCAGGGAAGCGGCGGGTCACGAACGAAGCATCGCGCCGTCCAAGCGGCCCAGGGTGAGTTCACCGTTCACCGGGCCCGTAACATTCCTGCTCGTTGCCACCAGTACCTCCCCTTCGGCCGGCACCGGAACCGGCTCGTCACCGAAGTTGAGGTAGACACAGACGGTCTCGGCATCGGTGAGGCGCCGGTAGGCGAAGATCGTCTCCGGCGGGCCTTCGATGGCTTCGTAGGAACCGACGCGCAACGCAGGAGAACCCTTTCGCACTGCGAGCAGGCGGCGGGTGAAGTTGATCATGGAGTCCGGATCGTCCAACTGGGCTTCGACGTTGGTAGCGCCATCGGGATCGACGGTCGCCAGCCACGGCTGCCCGGTCGTGAAGCCCGCCGAGGCCTGCGCATTCCATTGCATCGGTGTTCGGCAACCGTCCCGCCCCAGGCCCGGTTGCCTCCGACCCCAGGGATCCTGCTGCTCCTCGGGCGGGATGTCGGCTTGCACCATGCCCAACTCGTCGCCGTAGTACAAGGTCGGGGTACCCCTCAGCGTGAGGAGCATCAAGGTGGCCATGCGGGCGCGGCGGTTCCCGTATCTGGTGGCAATCCGTATCTCGTCGTGGTTACCGAGTACGTAGTTCGGCCAAGCACCCGGCGGCAGCACCGCCTCCTGGGATTCGACCACCTGCCGTGCCCAGGCAGCGGTCCACTCTCCGTGCAGCATGCCGAAGTGGTAGGGCATGTGGAGTTCGTCCCCATCCCCGTAATAGGCCGCCCACTCCTGGCCCTCCAAGTGGATCTCCCCTACGGAGAACCTCGGCCGGTCCGCCGAGAATTCGTCGAGCACCGCCCGCACCGCCCGGAACAGACCGTGTATGTCCGGATGGCCCCGGTCGTAGAGATGGACCAGCCTGTCGTACTCGCCCAGGTTCTTGTAACCGTGCTCGGGACGCTCCAGCACCGGGTTGGAGCGGTATTCGGGATCCTTCATGGCGAAGTGGCAGGCGTCCAACCGGAACCCGTCGACCCCTCGGCGGAGCCAGAACCGGAGCGTGTCGAGCATGGCTTCCTTCAATGCCGGGTCCCGCCAGTTCAGGTCGGGTTGGCCGGCCAGGAAGCTGTGCAGGTAGTACTGGCCGGTGTGGTCGTCATACGTCCAGGCCGGGCCGCTGAACACCGAGATCCAGTTGTTGGGCTCGGATCCGTCGGGCGCCGGGTCCCTCCATACATACCAGTCGCGCTTGGGGTTGTCACGGGAAGAACGAGACTCCACAAACCAGGGGTGCGTGGACGAGGAATGGTTGGGAACCCAGTCGACGATCACCCGAAGGCCGAACTCATGTGCCCGCCTTACCAGGGCGTCGAAGTCGTCGAGGCTGCCGAAGATCGGGTCCACATCCACGTAGTCGGCCACGTCGTATCCGAAGTCGGCCATCGGCGACCTGTAGAAGGGTGAGATCCAGACCGCGTCCACGCCCAGCGTTCCGGCAAGATAGTCGAGCTTGGAGGTGATTCCCGCCAGATCACCGATGCCGTCCCCGTTGGCATCCATGAAGCTGCGCGGATAGATCTGGTAGATGACGGCCTCGTGCCACCACTCGTATTGCATTTCTTCCTCCAGGAGCAGCCGCACGTTACCCAACCGTCCGCGCCTAGCCCCAATCGCCTGCGCTTCGTTCGGACCCGCGAGGCACTCCAGGCGCCACCCTGTCACTGGACCATATCGACATCGAGGCGGATCGACTCACCGAGACGGTGCATGCCGCCGATACTGACCAAGCGGGCTTCCGCCAGCGTATCCCATGTCCCTCGGAACAGGGGCGCACCCGTCCCTCCGGCCAGTAGCGGCCCGTAGTACAGCACCACACGGTCGACGAGTCCGGCATCGAGGAACGAGCGGAACAGGAGGGCGCCTCCCTCGACCATAATCCTCCGCATGCCCAGCGCGCCGAGTCGGGCTAGACCGGTCGCCAGGTCCACACGGTCGCCCGAGACATCGGGCGCCACGAATACTCGCCCCGGCACCTCCAGTGCGGTGGGAGACAACACGATCGGATCACGCCCGAACAGATGTGCTGCGGGCGGCAACTCTCCCCGCCCGGCCACGATCACCGGGGTCGGCTGCTCGATGCCTAGCCCACGGCAGGCGTCGAGCCGGACCGTCAGGCGGGGGTCGTCGGCCCTGACGGTACCCGCTCCCACCATCACGGCATCGACCTCGGCCCTCAGCCGGTGAGCATCCCGGCGAGCCTCCGGTGAGCTGATCCATTGGGAAGTTCCGTCGGCCGCAGCCAGCTGGCCGTCGAGGGTCATGGCCGCCTTCATGATGACGGTGGGCCGCATGTGGGAAGGGTAGTGGTCCGTGTTCAGTGAGGTTATACACATGTTACAGCTCTCCCAGGTTGGTCTCGCCACTAGCCACTGGCCATCGACCTCTCGTGTTCCAGGAGCAGCCGTTTGCGTTCGAGGCCCCCGGCGTAGCCGTGCAGGCTGCCGTCGGCGGCGACTACACGATGACACGGAAGGACGACGGGAATCGGGTTGGCCCCCAAAGCGCGGCCGGTTGCCCGGGACGCATTCGGATTGCCCACCATGGCGGCTACCTGTCCGTAGGTGCGGACCTCGCCCAACGGGATTCGGGCGGTCGCGACCAGCACTCGCTCCTGGAACGGCGTGATGAGGGAATGATCGAGGCGTAGATCGGGCACCTGCCGGCCGGCAAAATATGCTTCGAGCCAGGAACGAACCGACCCGACCGCTGACGGTAACCGGACTATGCGCGGCGACACCTTCCTGGACACTGACCTCATGATCTCATCCAGGTCGTCCGTTTCGAATGCCAGGGCCATAAGACCTTGGTGGGTAACCAGAGCTGTCAGGTCACCGATCCGGGAAGGCACCCTGCCGAAGGCGACCTCGGCCTCTCCTTCACTGAACGCCCGCCGCGCGAAGCGCCTCACAGCATCCTCGGTGGAAACGGACTGGAGGTTCCTGATCCTCTCGGCAACGTCGCTCATCTGTAGTCCTTTCGGAGTGAAGCCAGCCCGGCCCGCACGTTCTGCCGAGCAGCGGGCTCGCTGATCGCCATGACCGTTGCGATATCCGCGTACACAAGATCGGCGAGATAGCGCAGAGTCACGGCGGCCCGCTGCTTCTCCGGAAGCCCGGCTACCCGGCCCCAGAGTTCCATGTCGCGCATCGCTCGAGGCTGCGACGGTTGGTCCGGTACGGAGGCGAACGGCCGCTCTCTCGAGTGTTTCCGGAAATGGTCGATGGCCTTGCGGCGGGCAATCGTGAACAGCCAACCTCTCAGATTCCGGCCATGGCGCAGACCCTCGTACGAGCGGAGGGCGGCCATGAGGGTCTCCTGCAGGCAGTCGTCGGCCGCGACCGGACCCACCATCCCGCACAGGAAACGATGGAGCGAACGTATGTGCTCGTCAACGAGCTTCTGGAACGGCGGCAGGTTCATCTGCCTTCTAAACGGTACAGGGCCACGATCCGTGAGATGGTCCCTTCTCGAAAGCGCGGCGACCCAGCCCGGTTAGCGAGAAGAGGGTTGACCATTAAGTGCAATATGGATACAGTGTGTTGCAATGGTAACCAAGACAATCGGGTTTGCGGTCGCGGAGGAGGATTTGTCACGCCTTGATCGTCTCACAGCCAGGTTCGGCAACGGTAATCGCTCGGCGTTCCTCCGAGAGGCCATGCACCAGATGGAAGTGGTCGACCGCGCCGCGCGCCTCGTGGAGTTCCAGGTATATGGGGCGCGGCAGGCAAATGAAGCAGGCTTGGACGATGACGATCCCGTGACTGTGGTACGTCGGGTTTTGAAGAACCGCACCTGACTTTGTTACCTATCGTTGTCGACATAAACATCCTCGTCGGCGCGGTATCGGGCGCCATGAACCCCTTCCACTCCTGGCCATCGCCGCCACCCGTGCGTGGAAGCCCGCCAGCCAACGTGATCGGCATTCTCAACGACGCGCGGGAGTTCTCGTTGTTCCTCTCCGAACACATACTCGCCAATACCGTCCGAGTACTGGTAGGGGAACCTCCCGATGGCTACGGGTGGGAGATCGAGCGCGTGGAGAACTACCTGGCGCTCCTAGTCGACATCGGCACAGCCTCCGGGGGAGGTGTGGTTGAACCGGGAGTTGTCGTGACTGATTGCGATGACTTCGAGGACAACAGGATTCTCGAGTGTGCACTTGCGTGTGGCACGGTGATGATCGTGAGCGATGACGACGACCTCGTTCGCCTGTCGCCGTGGCGCGGTTGCGTGATCGTGACAGCCGCCGAGTTCGTCAGTCGAACCGACGCTATGCGACGTGCCGGCAAGCGCTGAGCGTCAGCAAAGCAAAACTCCCCGCACCTCTCTCGGGTTCTCAAGGGCTTCTGTCCTTACCGTTGGTTGCCCAGGGAACCGTCTGGTCGGCCACGCGTCGCCGCTCAACCCCCCTCGTGGCCCGTGAGGGAGGCGCGTGACTGCCGGTCGTCGGGGCCGACCTCGTAGACCACGCTCCGCCGTGTGGCTTCGATATCTGAGGAGTCGAGGTGCTCGTGGATCACGACCCGGGAGGCGCCGCAATCGCCGAACTCGTCACAGCTCAGGACCCCCGTCACTCCCTGGAATCCGGACAGGTTGTCCAGGTACTCGCGCACGCCGGCCCGGTCGATCACAAGCGTCCCGTCTTGGGACCTCACATAGGATGCGGCACTGATCGCGTCCAGGAGCAGGACTGTGGCATCGTAGGCGTGACCCCAGAACGTTCCGGTGGGAGATCCCTCCGCTGTGTCCTCGAAGCGAGTCCGGAGGCCGGCGGCGCTCTGGCCGGTGGTCTGGTTGGTGTTGTCCCCGAAGCGGGTGTCGGGGCCGGAGACGTAGGTACCCTCGCTCTGGGGCAAGCTCAGGAACCTGTCGTTGAGCAGGCCGTCAGCCGCTGCGAACACCATCTCCGAGAAGGCGGGCATCTCGGATGCCTGCTCCACCAGGAAGCCGCCGGTGGGCCAGAAGATCGGGAAGAAGAGGGCGTCGGGCTCGCCTGCGGCAATCTCCGTGAGAACGGGGACCAGATCCTCGTCCTTGCGGTCGACCTCCCACGTACCGGTGATGGCACCGCCCTGCTCCTCGAACGCGTTGGAGAAGGCAGAAGCCAGACCCATCGTGTAAGGGCCTCCGTCGTGAACGACAGCCGCGGACATCACCCCTTCCCCGAAGAGGAAGTGGGCGACTGATTCACCCTGGATGAGATCGTTGTGGGCGGTCCGGTAGTAGCCGGGGAAATGGCTTCCCCCCTCGTTGCCGGCGAGGTCCGATGTGAGCGACGGCGCGGTGTTGGATGGCGAGATCAGGACCATGCCCGCCTTCGTGATGAGAGGGGCTGCCTCCGCGGCCGCCGCCGAACAGTTGGTCCCGATCACCCCCACCACATCGCCCTCGGCAACTATCAGCGAACCTGTGATCATGCCGCCTTCCGGGGAACACATGTCGTCTAGACCCACCCCGAGATTGACATCGTAACCGTGGATGGGACCGTAGTCCTCGACAGCGAACACGATGGCGCGCTCGGCCGAGTTGCCGAACAGCGTGAGATCACCACCGTTCGTGTAGGCGGAGCGGATCTGTACCGTCTCGTCTCGAGCAACCTCCACGGTGCCGAGTGAACCATCACCCAGGCTGTCCCTTGGCCAGTCCGCACATGCCGCCCCCACCAAACCGAAGGCCGCCAGGGCTATCAGCAGCACACGACGGGGCAGGCGCACTCGGTGATCACAGGTATTGATAATCGCTCGCATGGAGCCCATCCTATGGCGGGAAGCCGCCGAGTCGAAGGCATTCGGTCAGCCCGGCCCCCCTGCCCGTTTCGCATGCTCCGGTCAGCTCGCGGGCGCCTTTCGGTCGCCGAGGCGGCTCGGATGGGGACAAGGCCGGTAACGAACCTCGCTGCTAACCGAGGGATGCCTCGAACTTGGACACGGCTTCGTCCACCTCGTCCGCGCTGATGACCAGCGGTGGCGCGAAGCGGACGGTGTCCGCCACCACGTTGTTGACCAGCAAGCCGTTGGCCATCGCGGTCTGCGTGACCTCTGCGGCCCGGTCCGACTCGAGCACCGCGCCGACCAGCAGTCCCCGACCGCGCACGTCGACCACACCGTCCACAGCCTTGAGGCGCTCCACGAACTGCGCCCCTCTCTCCCGGCAGTTGGCCAGTAGATCGCGGTTCTCGATCTCGTCGAGGACCGCCAGGGCGGCCGTGGTTATCACCGGCCCGCCTCCGAATGTGGTGGCGTGGTCGCCGTAGTCGAAGGCGGCAGCCCGCTCCGTGGAGAGGCACGCACCGATCGGGAGCCCGTTGGCGAGGGCCTTAGCCAGCGTGGCGATGTCCGGCTCCACGCCCAACTGCTGCCAGGAGAACCAGGACCCGGTGCGGCCGATTCCCGCCTGGACGTCGTCGAAAATGAGCAGCACCTCGCGCTCGTCGCACAGCGCCCGGAGCGCCTGAAGGTATCGCCGGTTCAGGGGAACCACCCCTCCTTCACCCTGGGTGGTCTCGACCAGCACCCCCGCGGTCCGGGGCCCCACCGCATCGGCCATGGCATCTATGTCCCCTACCGGTACCTGGACGAACCCCGGTGGAAGCGGGGCGAAGACCTCTTGCTTGTGGGGCTGGCCGGTGGCGGCGAGAGCGGCCAGGGTCCGGCCGTGGAACGAGTCGAGCAGCGAGACGACCTCGTGGCAATCCGGCCCGCGCCGCTTCTGGCCCCATCTGCGGGCCAGCTTGATGGCCGCCTCGTTGGCGGTGGCGCCGTCGTTGGCGAAGAACACCCGGTCCAACCCGGACAGGGCCTTCAGACGTTCGGCCAGTTCCACCTGCGGGACCGTGTAGTAGAGGTTGGACGTGTGGACCAGCTTCGTCATCTGCCGTGCAACCGCCGCAGCCACCGCGGTGTTGGCGTGCCCGACCGACACCACCGCGATTCCGGCTAGGCAGTCCAGGTAGTCCTTCCCGTCCTCGTCGTAGAGCCTGCAGCCGTCACCGCGGACGAAGGTGACCGGCGCCCTTCCGTAAGTCTGCAGGATGGCGGCGGCCTCCCGCTCGGCGATGGTCGGGGGGGGCATCACAACTTGTCTCCTGGTGTGATCATCGTTCCGATTCCTTCCGGTGTGAATATCTCCAGTAGCACCGCGTGCTGGATCCGTCCGTCCAGTATGTGGGCCTGGGGAACGCCCATCTCCAATGCCTCGATACAGGATTCCAGCTTGGGAAGCATCCCGGCCGAGATACTACCGCTCCCCAGTATCTCCCGCAGTTCGCTCACGAACATGGCTTCGATGAGGCTGTCCTCGTCGTCCAGGTTCCGGTACAGACCCTCCACGTCGGTGAGGTATATGAGCTTGCGGGCCCGCAGCGTCCGGGCCAAAGCGCCTGCGGCGGTGTCGGCGTTGATGTTGTAGACATTCCCGTCCGCGCCACTCGCCAGGGGGGCTACCACAGGCACAGTGCCCCGGTCGAGCAGCTCCTCGATCTTTTCCGTGTTCACCCGCTCGATGCGGCCCACGAAACCCAAGTCGGGGTGTCGTTGGCGGGCGGTGAACAAGCCACTGCCGAGACTTCCGAAACCTTCCGCACGAGTATCGTGACTCTTCAGAAGTCGCACGATGTCGGGGTTGATCTCTCCCGCCAGCGTCGCCCTTACGACTCCGAGCGTCGCCTCGTCCGTCACCCGCAGGCCGTCCACCCACCGCGGCTCCAAACCGGCCCGGGCCATTGCCCGCGTGATATGCGGTCCGCCTCCGTGAACCACGACCGGCCTCAGCCCCAGTAGCCCGAGCAGGGTGACGTCACGAGCGAAGCTCGAACGCAGATCGTCGTCCACCATCGCCGAACCGCCGTACTTGATCACCACCGTCTTCCCGGAGAACTCCTGGATGTAGGGCATTGCCTCGGTGAGGACCCTGGCCTTGGCCATGGCAGAGGCGATGCGTGACCGATGCGGCGTCGGGGCGGTGTGACCGGTCACCATCAGATCCGCACCCCCCCGTCCAGGATCGCGTAGTCGGGCGTCATGTCGTTGGTCAGAATCGTCGCCTTGCCGAGACCGAGGCCCACCCTCATCTCGATCGTGAAGTCCCCGGTCATCTGCTTCCGGACACCTTCGACGCTGTGGGCGATCGGTACCCCGTGCCAGGCCACCGTCGTCATGCCGTAGCGGACGGTGATGTGGTAGGGCGACACCTCGTGGCCGCTTACCCCGGCCGCGGCGACCAACCTTCCCCAGTTGGGATCCCCCTTGTAGAACGAGGTTCTGACCCGCACCGAGTCGGCCACGGCCTTGCCGATGTCCCGGGCAGCGGAATCGTCGGACGCACCCACGATACGCAGGGTCACCACCCTGGATGCGCCTTCGGCGTCCCTCATCATCTGCATTGCGAGCTTCCGGCAGGCTTCGGTGAGATGACCGGTGAACGCGTCGGGGTCGGGTTCGATCTCGCTCGCTCCCGACGCCATTAGCACCACCGTGTCGTTGGTCGACTGGCAGCCGTCGATGTTCAGGCTGTTGAAGGTGACGTCCACCGCCTCCCGTAGCGAGGATGCCAGCACTTCGGGATGGACCACCGCGTCGGTGGTCAGGTAGGCAAGCATGGTGGCCACGTCGGGGCGCACCATGCCGGAGCCTTTGGCCATGCCGCCGATTGCGTAGCCCTCGGCGGTCACGACTGCCTCTTTGGTAACCGTGTCCGTGGTGAGGATGCCCTTGGCAGCTGCCCCACCATCGTTCGGAGCGCTCCCCAGGGCGGGAATCGCCCGCTCCAACCCTTGGTAGATCCTGGGAACGGGCAGCAACTTGCCGATCGGCCCGGTGGTTGACAGGAGAACGTTCCCTTTGGCTATCCCCAGCAGGTCGGCAACTCTCTCGACCACGCGCGCGGCGGCGGCGCCTCCCGCAGCTCCCGTCGCCGCATTGGCACAGCCTGATACCACCACCACCGCCTGCAGGCGACCGTCGGCTACCGCGTTCCGGCCCATCTCGATCACGGGTGCGGCGGTCGTAGAGGTGGTGAATACCGCGGCGGCCGGTACCGGAGCCCAGGCGGTGATCATCGCCAAGTCGGCGGCGCCGGATGGCTTCACTCCGCAGGCGAGCCCGGTGGCGACAAACCCCTGGGCTGCGGTAACGCTCATGGAAGCCACCCGGCGGCGGTCAGTCCGGCCCTCTCGGGAAACCCCAGAGCGAGGTTGGCGCACTGGACGGCCTGGCCTGCTGCGCCCTTGCCGAGGTTGTCGATGGCAACGGTGACGATGGCCCGCCCGCTGTGGTGGTCTTCGGCGGCGTGGATCAGGGCACGGTTGGACCCCACTACCCAGCGAGTCTGCGGGGGCTGCTCCAAGACATCGACAAAGGGCGCTGTCGTATAGGCATCACGGAGGGCGTCGCTAATCGAGCCGGGTTCGAGGAGGTCGGCTGAGCAGGTCGAGAGGATTCCTCTCTGCATGGGGACCAGATGGGGTGTGAACTGCACGAAGACCGGATCTCCGGATAGGGCCTCGAGTCCCATCTCGATCTCGGGACGGTGGCGATGGGTGGCTATTCCGTAGGCCTTGACGCTCTCGTCGACCGCACCGAACGTCAGATGAGCCTTCACTCCCCGTCCTGCTCCGGTGACGCCCGACATCGAGTCGACCACTATCGGGCCGCCGATCACCCCGGCGGCTAGGAGAGGACCCAGACCGAGCAGCGCGGAAGTCGGGTAGCACCCGGGTACGGCCACCTTGCGGGTCCCGGGAAGGGAACTCCCGAACAGTTCCGGGAGCCCGTAGACCCAGGTGTCCAGTTCGTCGGGAAGCGGGTGCGGGCTGCCGTAGGCGAACTCGTACCTCTCAGGGCTGTCCATCCGGTAGTCGCTTCCCAGATCGAAGACGGCCACTCCGGCCTCTGCCAACCGATGTCCCGCTTCCCACGAAGAACCATGCGGCAGGGCCAGAAAGGCTGCGTCCATACCCGTGAGACGATCCACATCTATAGGCTCCAGAACCCGCTCCGACCCCGGCAGGTGCGGGTGGACCTCACCGAGGGTAGAACCGGCCTGCGTATAGGCGCCCAGATAGGCAGCCTCGATCGACGGATGCTCGTCGAGGATACGAACCAACTCGCCTCCCGCGTACCCGGAGGCCCCCAGTATCGCGGCGGCTAGTCCCATAGCTGCATGATCATACGCGAATCTGCATATTCATGCAAGAACTGGGAGCGAAACTCAATATGAGCCAGCCGGCACCGTCATCGTCACCCCAGAATCAACCGGACCAAGGACTACCGGCTACCACCCGCCCTATTGACCGCAGCCATGACCGGCTCCCCGGCGAGGCCGGCCACCACCGACTCCGCAACGTGAAGGCCCGCCTTGTTCTGGGCTTCCACCGTGGAGGCACCCAGGTGGGGGGTCAGAACGATTTCGCGCAACTCGGTCAGGGGTCCGCCGGTCATCGGTTCGTCGGCGTACACATCGAGAGCCGCGCCGGCCACCTGCCCTTCACGGATCGCTTCGACGAGAGCTACCTCGTCGATGATCCCGCCCCGGGAGGCGTTCACGATCCGGACACCTCGCTTGGCCTTGCCGAAAGCCTCACTGCCGAGCAGGTTCTCGGTCTCGGGGGTTCTCGGAAGATGGAGGGAGATGAAGTCCGACTCCGCGAGGAGCAAGTCCAGATCCATGAGCTCCGCGCCGGCCTGGCGGGCCTGCTCAGCGGTGATGTAGGGGTCGTAGGCCAACACTCTCATGCCGAAGGCCAGAGCCCGCTGTGCCACCAAGGAGCCGATCCTCCCCATGCCCACCAAGCCGAGGGTCTTGCCGTGGAGTTCCACTCCCCGGAAGGCGGCGCGGTCCCACCTCCCCGATCGTATCGACGCGTCCGCCCGCGCGATGTTGCGGGCCTGCGAGAGCATCAGCCCGAAGGCGTGCTCGGCAGCCGAGATGCTGTTGGACAGGGGAGCGTTGACCACCAGGATGCCTCGCCGGGTGGCCTCCTCGAGGTCGATGTTGTCCACCCCCACTCCGGCCCGACCGACCACCCGCAGTCGGGGAGCAGCCTCCATGAGTTGCTGATCGACTTTGGTACCGCTTCGTACCACAAGTCCATCGGCCTCGGACAGGAGTTCGATCAAGCGGGCTCGCGGTTCGCCGACCGCCTCCACTACCTCACAGGTCTCCCGCAGGTGCTCGGCACAACTTGCCGCCAATACCTCGGCTATTACAACTACCGGCCGTCCGTCCGACCCCATGCTCACAACCCCCTTACAGATCGCCAAGATTCTGCCCCAACCCCGAATTCCCGACAAGCCAGGAGCATGCGCTCGCCTTCTGCGTCGGCTTCTGGGGTAGGTGGATGCCGATCGAAGGTTACTCAGGCGTCCGGGTTAACCTCGAGGACGAGAGTGTGGACGGGCTCCCAGGAGGCCGAAACCCGGTCTCCGGTCTGGAAGGCCGACTCCTCCTCGTGGGACATGCGCTGGCTGACGAGCCGGCCCAAGCCCGGAACGTCGAGATGGAAGAGGCTCACCGCTCCCAGGTAGATGACCTCTTCCACCGTTCCTTGTACCACCGACCCGTCGGGATGGGCAGGAGCACCCACCGGAGCCAGAGCTATGCGTTCCGGACGGACCGCCGCCCGAACCGTGGTGCCGACATGCACCGAAGCTCCTACCCGAGCCACCACCCGGCCTTCGCCGACCGACATCACACCGGTGCCGTCCTGCTTCTGCTGGACCGCCATGTCCATGGCGTTTAGGGAACCGATGAACCCGGCCACAAAGGATGAGTCCGGGTTCTCGTAGATCTCCCGGGGGGTTCCGATCTGCTCGACCCGGCCCAGGTTCATGACCGCGATGCGGTCGGACATGGTGAGGGCTTCCTCCTGGTCGTGGGTGACGTAGACGAAGGTGGTGCCCAACTCGTGCTGGATGGCCTTCAACTCCAACTGCATCTCCCGGCGCAGCTTCACGTCTAGAGCGCCGAGGGGCTCGTCGAGAAGCAGCGCCGAAGGCCGGTTGACCAGTGCCCGGGCCAGAGCCACCCGTTGCTGCTGGCCGCCCGACAGCTGCCAGGGCTTGCGTTTCTGGTAACCGGGTAGCCGGACTATCTCGAGGATCTCGTCCACTCGTCGCACGCGTTCTTTCTTTCTCACGCCGGCGACGCGCAGCCCGAACATCACGTTTTCCTCGACGTCCATATGCGGGAACAGCGCGTAGTGCTGGAAGACCATGTTGACGTTGCGCTTGCTGGGCAGATGCCCGCTCACGTCCTCGTCCCGCAGCAGCACCCGCCCCGTATCGGGAACCTCGAACCCGGCGATCATCCGCAGGCTGGTCGTCTTGCCACACCCGCTCGGTCCCAGCAACGAGAAGAACTCGCCTTCACGGATGACGATGTCGACATCGTCGACCGCCACCACCTCACCGAAGGTCTTGGTTATGCCCTCGAGGTGGATCCCGACCTCGGACATCAACGAGGAGCTAGCCGTCATGATCCCTCTCCTTGGTGCAGCGTGAAGGTTAACGATGATTCCCGTCCCGGTTCGTGGCAGATGCCGTGCATGGCCGCTATCCCGTCCCAGGTCGGGGTCGTCGCGGGCAGGTCTCCGGTCTGGGGGTTGACATCGAAAGCCGGGAAGGCGCCGCTGGTGACGTGGAGGCGCAACTGGTCACCCGGGCGGATCAGCGCGGCGGTGGATTGCATGTGGATCTCCACCTCGGCGACACCGTCCTCGTCCCGGCCCTCGGCCAGGTCCTCGGCCGTCATCCGCCTGATCCCGTCGCTGATGTTGAGCGACCTGCCGTTGTGGACCAGGCAGAGCCGGGTGACGTAGTCGGCGGAGACCGCTTCGGTGGCGGTCCACAGCCGGGCAGTGACCGGTCCGGCAAGGGTAGCCTCTCCGGTGAAGGGCTCGGTCGAGTAGACCAGGATCTCGGGCAACCTCTCCAGGAAATGTTGGCTGCGCGGCCCGGCCGGCATGGCGTTCTCGTCGCAGCAGGTGTGGCCACCGGCGGCGGCCACCGGGATACGGGGAACGAAGTGGTACAGGTCGGCCGGTTCCGGCTCCTCCGGAGGCGTATCGTCGAGGCGACCGTCGCCGCCCACCGTGTTGGCCGTTCCATCCGAGCGCAGGTACAGGGTGGTCTCGGTACCCGGCGGGGGCCACGAGGCAATGTCGTGCCAGCGGTTCTCGAACAGTACGTAGTACCGGGCGCGGCTCTCGTTGGCCTCCGGAGCCTCCCCCGAGAGATGCCGGTGGAAGAAGTCGACCTGCACGCGGTCCAGGTTCACCGTACCTCTGGCCTGCGGTCCGAGGATCAGGTCTCCGATGCACTCGCCGCCCGGGAGGTGGCCCCACGGACCGATGATCAGCCATTGCTCCGGGCCGTCCGGCCGTGCGGCCAGTTCTCTGTAGGCGACCAGAGCCCCCTCGAGAAATGTGTCGAACCAGGCGCCGATGTGCAGCACGGCACACTGCACCGAGTCCATTCGGTGGAGGGCGCTGCGTTCCTTCCAGAAGGCGTCGTTGGTCGGGTGTTCCAGCCACTCCCTGTAGAAGTCGGCGTTCTCCAGCGGCTCGAGATCCGCCGGCGGCGCCGAGCCGAGCCAGGCGCCGGCCTGCGATGGCACGGACCGTATCGCCTTGCCTCGCGCCGTCAACTGGGGGTCGCCCCGGCGGACGCCGATCTCCATCAGCAGAGCAGCCGTCCAGTGGGGGACGAACAGGCGCAGGGCGCCCCCTTCGTAGGTCCAGTGGCTGTAGAGATCGGCGGCGGCCACGGTGGGGGAAATCGCGCCCAGGCTCGGGGGACCCTCGGCGGCCGCCAGGTACTGCACCATGCCGGGATAGCTGGCGCCGTACATCCCGACCCGTCCGTTCGAACCCTCGAGCCGGGCTGACCACTCGACGGTGTCGTAACCGTCGGCCAACTCGTTGAGGTAGGGGACGAACTCGCCGTCGGAACCGAACCGGCCCCGCACGTCCTGGACCACGACCACGAAGCCGTGTCTCACGTACCAGCCCGGGTGCAGGTAGTGGCCGTCGTGTACGAAGTCCTTGCCGTAGGGCGTGCGGTGCAACAGCACCGGCCACGGACCGTCACCCAGCGGGCGGTATATGTCGCTTCGGAGAGTGACCCCGTCCCGGGTCTCCATCTCGACATTGCGTTCGAGGTCGACCCCGGCCCAGGTATGGGTCCGCCTTGAGTAGGGCTGTAGCAACGATGCCTTGTCGGACATCAGACCTCCATTCCTCGACCGGCGGTCATCTCACTCCGTATCGGTGTCGGCCACGCCGAGCAGGCCCGCGGTCTGGCTCAGCACCCGGTAACGGCGCTCGAAGACTCGACGCATCACCTCGGCGCCCACCACCACGAGGAGCGAGACGGTCACCACGATCACCGAGATGGCGATGACCTGTGGCACGTCCACCGGGTACTGGAGTTGGGCGAGCACGTAGATCGGGAAGGTGGTCGTGGGACCGCTGACGAACACCGCCACCGCGAACTCGTTGAACGAGATGATGAACGAGATCACATACGCCGCCACCAGGGCGGGAGCAATGAGGGGCAGGATGATGGTACGGAAGGTTCTCCACCCGCTGGCCCCCAAGTCCTGGGCGGCCTCCTCGAGGTGGGCGTCGATGCGTTGCAGGCGGGGTATCAGGATCAGGACGATCAGCGGCATCAACACCACCACGTGCCCGATAGCCACGGAGGGAAGGGAAAGGGGAAACTCGAGGGCGCCGTTGGTTATGACTTCAACGCTCTTGAAGGTGATCAGCAACGCGACGCCGAACACCAGATGGGGTACCACCAGCGGGCTGAGCACCAGGGCCATGATCGGCCCCTTGGCCTTGAACTTGCGCCTGGCCAGAGGGATGGCCATCAGGAGGCCCACCACGGTGGCAGCGGTGCTCGACATCAGGGCAATCGTCGCGCTGGTTCGCATGGAGAGCAGGAGGCCGCGGTTGGTGAGGGCCTCCGTGTACCAGTCGGTGGTGAACCCGGAGAAGGGGAACCCGATCACCGTGCCCTGGTTGAACGAGAAGATGTAGAGCATGGTGATGGGGGCGTAGAGAAAGATGATCTCGAAGACGAATAGCCCTATCAGGGCCCGTTTAGCCCACTTGGAGGTGGCGATGTCGATCATGACTCGGCCAGCTTCCCGAAGCGCACCAGGCGCATGAACACCAGCGCTAGGACGAACACCGCCATTACCAGCCACAGGGAGAGTACGGATCCGGTCCGCCAGTCGAGGCCCATGCCGAACAGGTCGTCGATTGCGCTCCCGAACATGTAACCCCTGGTCCCTCCCACCAGCTTGGGCACCACGAACTCCCCGATGGTCGGGATGAAGACGAAGAAGAAGGACGCCACCACTCCGGGAAGGCTGAGCGGGAAGGTCACCTTCCAGAAGGCCCGCCACCGGCTCGCCCCCAGGTCGGCGGCGGCCTCCAGCAGCCGGCGGTCCATGCTGATCATCGCCGCGAACATCGGGAGCATGACGAAGGGGATCCACACGTATCCCAGCACGATCATGACCGGAACCTCCCCGAAGGCGAGGCTCTCGATGGGGTCCCCCACCTCGCGCAGACCCGACCAGAACAGGAAGGAGTTGATCACCCCCTGCTTGCCCAGCAGCACCTTCCAGGCCATAACCCGCATGAAGAAGTTGGTCATGAAGGGAGCGATCATCAGGAGCAGCAACGAGTACTTGTACTTGTCGGCGATCATCGCCAGGAAGTAGGAGATCGGGTAGGCAAGGATCACCACGGCTATCGCCACGATCAGAGCCATCCGGAACGACTTCCAGAACAGCAGCATGTAGACGCTCTCGCCGGAGAAGAGCAGCCGCCAACTCTCCAGGCTGACCCCCTCCTCCTTGGTGAAGGTGGCCAGTATCCCGACGCTGTACGCGACAACCAGCGAAACCGGGATCACGAAGAACAGCAACAACCAACCGAGCGGCAACGCCAGCAGGGAGCGCGTCACCCGATGACGGCGGCGCGCCAGACTGGCCACGCGACCCCCCTTCCCGGAAGTGTCGTTCTCTGATACCACGGCGCTCAATGGTAGGGGTCGGCGGGTCTCACTGCCTACCGACCCGAGAGGATGCCGGGCAGACACGTGGTCTCATCGGCTACCGGAACCCGACGGGGCTCTCCGGTCGGAGCCGACTGTCGCCCGTCGGCAACCCGGCACCCTCCTGACTTGGTGGTCTGTCTGCAAAACAATTTGCTGTGCCCTGCTAGCCACCGGCGCCCCTCGCTGCGTTCCGCCTCCTCGATGTACCGCTGCGGGTACACCTTCGTCGGCGGGCCTTGCGACGAACACCGCTGGCGGCGCATGCCACAACGCCACTTCACAGACAGACCACAGATTGACTGCGGATCAGACTCCGGCCGAGGCCTTGACCTCGATCCACGCGTCGTTCAGCCTGTCGATGTCGGCCATCTTGTCGAGCAGCGAAACCCCGTCCAGTGCGGCGGGGTTACCCAGTCCCATCACGTCCACCAACAACGGGTTGTCGACGGCGGTGGCCTTCAGGTTGGAGTTCCCGAAGTTGAACTTGTTCGAGATGGTCAGGGCCGCCTCGACGCTGACCGCCGCGTTCACCCACTCGTGAGCGTGGTAGTACTGATCGGCGCCGGCCATCAGGAAGTAACCGCACGAGAACCCGATGAAGCCCTCGTCCGGGGTGACGAAGGCGATATCGACGCCTTGTTTGGTCAGCTCGACCCACTGGGTGGGCGCGACGTAGGACGCCACGATGTTGCCCGTAGCCAGATCCGTCTGGTTGGTGGCCAGATCACTGTACAGAGTAGCAGGCACGACCTTGATCTTCGCCTTCAGGAACTCGACGAGGCGGTCCAGCTCCTCATCGGTCGGATCGAGCGGGTTGGCCACGTTGTTCTCAGGAAGCTTGCCGGCTACCACGAACCACTCGGCCGAGTCCGTCCAGCTGACCTTCCCCGCCAGGTCCTCGTCGAAGAGGATGGAGTAGGAGTTCTCCTTGGGCGTGTACAGATCCGCCCGGTAGATCGGGATCGCCAGACCGTACAGCAGAGGAATGGCGTACTGCTTGCCATCCCGCGAGGTGGCTGCGGTGAGGTTCGGGTTCAGATCCTTGAAGTTCGGGATCAGATCCGTATCCCACGCCTGCACCAGACCCTCGCTCACCGCGGTGTCGAACACCGCGAAACACGGGTTCCAGATATCCGGCTCGATGGCGCCGAGCTGCAACTCACCCAGAGACGCGAAGCTTCCGGCAGTCGCGGCGAACTGCGGCTCGGGGAACCTGCCCAGATAGCCGGGCCACTGGGTCGGGACTTCCCGTCCGGGCGGGGCGTAGATGAGGAGGTCGGCGCCGTTCTCCGCCGCCAACCCCGCATCACGTGGGCTGAGCGTGGTGGTGGGCGCCTCCTCGATGACGGTCTCGGTGACGGTGATGGTCTCCGTCTCGGTGACGATCGATGTCACCACCACCGTTTCAGGGACGGGCGCCGGAGCGGGTTCGTCATCGCCACAGGCGGCCAGCACGGCCGGCATGGCACCCGCGACGACCGCCCCTTTACCGGCTAGCTTTACGAAGTCCCTCCTGCTGATCGGATCGCGGCCGTCTGACATGGGTACCCTCCTCCTCGGATCGCTTGGTCGATTATCGCCTCAGCGGAGGGTACACGCAACTGGTTTTGCACCTTGACGCGGGCCCGGCTAGCTGAGTGACCCGGACGCCTTCGTTTTCACCATAGTGAGCAGCGCATAGTTTTTTGCCGATGAGTTCGAGTTTTCCTTCGTCGCGCAAGCGTCGCAGTAGGCGGCTGGCCCTCTCAGAAGTGATCTGGCACAGATCGGCCGCTTCACGGCGTGCGATGGAGCCGTGGCGATCGACAAAAGTCAGCACCATCTGCTCCTGCTGGATTTCGTCGAAACCCCTAACACGTACGTATTCCGCGAGTTCCCCGAAGCGGCGATAGAGGCTAGGGGCGAGATTGTAGGTACGAGCCTTGGTCCGGCCGCGGGCCTCGACGAGTCCACGGTCGGCGAGACGGTTGAGAACGGCGCGCGCCTCACGTTCGCCGACTTGAAGAAGCTCGGCCGCCCGAGCGGTCGTGATGCGGCGTTCGATGCGAACCTCTTGAAGAACCAACAGGTCCTCGAGCGAGAACGGTCGACCACGCTGCCGGGCCTCGCCGATAAAACCGGCGAGTTCTTTGTCGGCGGGCCCCGGCCTGACCCGCACCACCACGCAAGTGGTGTTGCTCCGGCTGTAGTCAGGGGCTGGCCGTCCCAACTCCAGTTGGCTCTCGAAAGCTCGGTTGATGCCTCGGCCGGTACGCTCGACCAGCCCGGCGCGCTTAAAGGCGTCAGCCAGGGCAGGATTACGGGCCCGTGGCGGCGTCGTCAGCAAGTTCGAAATGGTAACTCCCTCTGGAAAGCCGCCGGGGTTGAATACGGTGAGGCCCGCATTGCTGACCTCGACAAGCGTGGAACCTGACGCGGTGTAGTCGCGGTGTACGAGGGCGTTCGCGATCAGTTCACGAACCGCAACATCGGAGAAACGCGGGAGCGGGAGCCGAAGCAACCCTATCTCGATCTCCTCCTCGGGGTTGCGGGCCTTGACCCGGTCATACATCTCGACCATCGCCCGCAGGAGTGGGGTACGACTGATCTCGTTGTTGCGAACTTCAAGGCCATCGAGTTCCTGGAATCCGATCTCGTAGGCGGGAAGGTGGCGTCTGATAGCTTCCTCGCTTCCGAACAGCAGGAGGGAACCTACGGTCAACTCACCAGCACTACTGAGAAGATCAAGGGCCCCGAGAAGGTCGGGATCGGAAAAGTTTGCGAGAATTCCGTCGCCGCCGGTGCTGGCCAGCTCGCGAAACCGAGCCAACTCGGTAGTCGATAGGTCATCGATGCCGACGTCTCTAATCGGGACTTTGGAGAAGTCTTGAGCACCAACGCTACTGACGCGAGCCAGCACCTCGTGGGGCTCCATCGGTAGACATTGCGGCTTACCCTTAGCATCGATCGTCCGTCGAAGATACTTCCCGCCGCTGGTGGCCACCACGGTTGGAGGCGTAGGGACACGTATCACGAGTACATCGCCACCATCGGTGGTAGCGACCGCTGCCGAAACGTCGACAGAAGGCCGGGTTCGGCTCAGGATCAGCGCTTCGACTCGAGTAGGGTCGGTATTGGTACCGTGTCGCGGCTCCGAACCGATCACCCGCCCGCTGTCAGCAACGCCCACAAGTAAATATCCCCCGCTACCGTTGGCAAGGCACACCACCGCCTCTACGAGTTCGGTATCGTTGGCTTGCTCCTTGAATTCGACCGTTCTGCTCTCACCATCGGTCAGAAGACGTCGAAGCTTCGGCGTATCCATCATACGATCATACGCATAGTTTTACGTCTTTCTATAGATTTGCGCGTATGCCTTAAATTATGCATTCCACGCAAAGCGCGGACGCGGGCCGTAGTGGGTTGCGCGGAAACTGCGCCCCTGAGCCTACGCTCGGGCGCGTTCTATGCGGAGTTCCACTCCCTGGTTCTTCCAGACGAAATCGCCCGCCCGGCGAAAGGCTTCCATGCCGTCGGCCGCCACCCGGGCGAAGACATTGGTGAGGCCGACGCCTCCCGTGTCCCCGTAGAACATGGCGATGATCATACGGTCCGGCCAGTAGGCGATGTTGCCGGCCTCCTGGGCCTTGTACTGGTTCTCCGGACCGAGGTAGGTCCTGATGGGGAACATGAGCTCGTCGCCGGCGAGGCGGGCGTGGTTGACGGTTCCCGACAGGGGGAGCAGATCATAGATGGCAGACGCGGTTGCCGGCGCCTCGTCGAAGAGCATCGTCGCGCGGATCTGCTCGCCGGCCACCAAGATGGCGATGTCACCCTTGCGGTCCTTCGGTCCCTCGATGATGCGGAGCCCGGCCAGGTTGGCCTCGTCCCGCGCCGCTGCGGTGATGATGGTGGGGGGCTCGGCAACCAACTCGGTCTTGCCCTGCCGGATCAGGGCCCGGATATCCTCGGTGGTCAGTATCTGGCGCATCGGTTCATCTCTCTCCGAGAGCCTCGAGCGCTACCCGGTGCCCGATCTCCACCTCGGCTTCGCTCCCGGCGAGGATCAGGCGGCCGCTGGCGCCATGGAGCCTCACGAGCACCATGCGCAGCGAAGTGTGCTTCTCGACCTCGTTGGCGGCCAGCGCCACATAGGCGGCCGGCGCCGTCTCCACGACCAGCATCGCATCGCCTTCCCTGAGCCGGTCGCGCACGCCCATCCGGTTCACCAGCCCGGCTTCCGTGGCGGTCACGTTGTTCACGATGCGGGTGGTCACCGACGAAGGGGCAATTCCCGGCGCCGAGGAACTGCCGATCATCGCCAGGATGATCGTTCCGGCATGGCGGACTGTGTCGGGGTTGGCCGAGTGGAGCTCGAGCGTCCCGTAGCGTCGCTCGGCGACCAGCATCGAGGAGTCGGTCTCGGTGTTCTTCAGCGCCGCGTTGGCCAGGGAGAAGACCAACGTCGCCGGCGCCACCTCCACGTACAGCTGTGACATCCCTTCCAATGCCGGACCTCGCTGCTCGTTCCGGCCCACGTATGCCGCCCAGGTGGGCTGCATCTTGTCGACGTACACATAGGCCCGCAGGGAGTTGCCGCCCCCGCTGCCCGATTGCCCTGGACTCGTCACCTCAGCCTCCCGGATCGTGGCTTGCTTCGTCGACGATGCCGATGACGGTGGCATCCGTCGGGACCGACGCGGTAGCTTCGGGAACCCTCGCGGCGCTCCCCTGGGCAACCAGCACCAGGTCACCGGACCCGGCGCCCACAGTGTCCACGGCCACGAACGACGACCCCCGGCCGGCGCCCTCCGGCCGGACCACCAGCAACTTGGCCCCTCCTATTCCGCCGGTGCGCACCGTCATGACAGTGGTTCCCGTAACACGGCACAACAACATCGATGCCTCCTCGCTCTCGCTCGGCTAGCTGGTCCCGGCCGGTTCGCGCTCGTGTCGCGCGAGCCGGCTCCGCAGGATCAACCGCCCAGCAGTGCGCTGACCTTGCCCAAGTCCTCGTGGGGCTTGGGAATGAGATGGGCCGAAACGAGCTCACCGACCTTCTTGGCCGCGGCCGCGCCGACATCCACCGCCGACTTCACCGCGCCGACCTCGCCCTGCACCATGATCGTGACGTAGCCGCCGCCGATCACGTCGCGGCCGATGATCTCGACGCGGGCCGCCTTGGCCATCGCGTCGGCCGCCTCGATCGAGCCGACCAGGCCACGGGTCTCGATCAACCCTAGAGCACCTTCCATTATCCGAACCTCCCCGGGAGATTGTTATCTGCTTGTCCGCGAAGCGTTTCGTCGTAGCCCACTGGCAACGCCGCCCGTCTCACAGACAGTCCACTCAGTTGTCCTCGTACCAGTCGTTGAAGCCACGCCCGATATTGACGTGCACGTTCTTGGTTTCCATGTACTCGTGTAGCGACTCCAGACCCAGGTCGTGGCCGGTACCGCTCTCCTTGTAGCCACCGAAGGGCGCCTCGCTCGGGTAGACCCCGAAGTGGTTGACCCAGATCGAGCCGGCCTCCAAGTCCCGCGCCACTCTATGCGCCCTGCCTACATCGGTGGTCCAGATCCCGGCTGCCAATCCGTAACGGACGTCGTTGGCGAGCCGGACCGCCTCCTCCTCGCCGGTGAACGGCATCACCACCGCTACCGGACCGAATATCTCCTCCTGCGAGATCCGGAATCCGGGTTCGACGTCCACGAAGCAGGTGGGCCTCATGAAGTTGCCCCGCGCGAGTTCGGGATCGTCGGGCGGGGTCCCCCCGCCGATGACTGTGGCTCCCTCGGCCCGGCCGATTTCCACGTACTCGTAGACCCGCTCCATCTGCCGCTCGTTCACCAGGGGCCCCAACTGGGTAGCCCACCGCCACGGAAGCCCGATCCGGATCGACGCCGCCCGAGCGGCGAAGCGCTCCACGAAGTCATCGTAGACGGACCGCTCCACGAGGATTCTCGAACCGGCGGAGCACACCTGCCCCTGCGCCAGGTAGATACCGAACAGGGCGCCGCTCACCGCCCGGTCCAGGTCGGCATCGGCAAAGACGATGGACGGCGACTTGCCGCCCAGTTCCAGTGACACCCGCTTGATGGTACCGGCCGACCCGCGCATGACCGAACGGCCGACGACCGTCGATCCGGTGAAGGCGATCTTGTCCACTCCCCGGTGCTCGACGAGTGCCTGGCCCGCAACCTCGCCGGCGCCCGGGACCACGTTGAAAACCCCGGGAGGCAGCCCGGCTTCCAGGCAGATACGGCCCAGTTCCAGGCAGGAAAGGGGGGCCAGCTCCGGCGGTTTGAGCACCACGGTGTTGCCAGCCGCCAGGGCCGCGGCGGCCTTGCGACAGGCGATGTGCAGGGGGAAGTTCCAGGGGATGATCATGCCCACCACCCCCATCGGCTCCTTGCGCACGTAGTCGAGGGAGTCCTGCGGAAGGGCGAGCACCCTACCGTCGATAGCCCGTACCAGGCCCTGGAAGAACCGGAACGGATCCCACGAGGCGGGCAGGTCGATCAGGGTGGTCTCCCGTATCGGGCGCCCCACGTCCTGGCTCTCCACCTTGGCCAGGAACTCGTGCTCCCCCTCGATACGCTCCGCGACCTTGAGCAAGAGGCCGGCACGCTCGGCGGGATCGAGCACCCGCCACCTACGGAACGCCCTCCGGGCGGACCGGACCGCCAGATCCATGTCCTCCGCGGCGGCGGACGCCACCTCGACGATCGTCTCGTTGGTGGCCGGATCGACCGAACGGTTGGTAGCGCCTCCGGCGGCGTCCCTGAACTCACCGTCGATCAGGAGTTTGGGATGCATGCGGGCGGGGTCCGGGAGGCCCTCGAAGCGGGGCTTGGCCGCCGTGGCCGCTCTTGGAGGTAACGGTGCATCCCGAGCCGCGGTCACCCGTGGCGGCGGGGGAGGCGGTGCGGGGATGCTCGGTCGCCGCCTCCGGGCCGGCCCATCGACTGCGGTGGTCCGCGGGGCGGCCAGGCGTGACCCCTCCACCAGCCTCACACCCAGACGCCGGGCCTCGTCTAAGGCCGCGTCGGTCAGCACCGTCCCCTCGCGCATCATCAACTCGAACTCGCCGATCTCCGCCAGCCCCCGGATGTCCTCGCTGGTCACGAACCGTCTCATGGCGTCCCCACCTCAGACCAGCTCATCGACGATTCCCCGCGCTTCGGACAGGGTAAGGACATGGTAGGAGTCCTGGGCCACTCGCTCGCGGAAGTCGGTCACGGTCCAAGGATCGCCTCCGTACTCCCGGTCCTCATCGGTGAGTTCCTTGGGCTCGATCAACGTACCGGGGGTATGGATACAGGCCACTTCCTGGGAGGTCATCCCGTCCGGTGCCAGGCCGATCCACATGAGCCCGAGGTCGGGGCGTGCCAGGAAGAAGGGGGGAACTCCCAGATCGAAGCCGTGCGCGGCCAGGCTTTCGGTCAGGAAGGGGGCCAAGTCGTGGGGGTGCAGATCGGTGTGCAGATAGGTGTGGAAGTGCTCCGTCTCGTGGTCGGCGAACCACCCGAGTACCTGCTGCCAGTGGTCCGACGCCACGTACGAGCGAATCCCGTCGCGGTCTGCTCCGGTGGCCCTCCTCGGCCCGACATCTTCCAGGTAGCTCCGTTCTCCCTCGTCGGTCCACACCTCCAGGAAGTCATCGGGGGCGGGAGCGATGACCGAGGAGTCGTCGTAACGCCACACGACGTTCAGCACCGGCCGGACCTCCGGGTAGATCTTGATCCATCCCCACTCCCCGACGAAGGCGTGGCCCACGTTGCGCACCCGGCGGCCGATCCGGTCCAGGTACTCAACGAACAGGAACTCCAGCGAGAGCGGATGGACGGCGGTGGTCACCCTGGCCTCGAAGAAGCTGACCCCCGTATCCTCCAGCAATGCCTGGGCGTCGGCCCACGCATCCGAGCGGAAGAAGTCGAGGAGCCCGTCCCGCAGCGTCGTAGGCATCAAGGCCGCCCGGACCTAACCGGACCGGTCCGACACGGCGCCTGCCACCGGAACGATCACAGGTGGATCACCTGCTGGGTCTCGGCTGATTCGTAGGCGGCGAAGACGACTTCCATGGTCTTGGCATTGTCGGACGCCACGGTGACCGGAGGGATGCCATTGTCCAGGTAGTCGAGGAAGGCCATGTAGCAGCCGACGGTTCCCTCCCTGAGCTCGTCCGCCGGCCAGGGAGCCGAATACCCGACCGTGTGCCCGCCCGGGGACTTGGTGTCCGTCGGTGGATAGTGCCAGCCCTCGAGACCAGGCTTGTCGGTATAGATCCTGTAAGGGTGCTCGGGCTGGTTGATGAACACCGAGCCGAGGGTGCCGTCGATCCGCATCCGCATCACGTACTGGTCGCCGCGGGCCGACACCCAGCACTCATCGATACGGGCGATCACCCCGTTGTCGAACTCCATCGTGATCATCGCGAAGTTCTCCCCGGCCAACTCCTGGGTCTGGATCTGGCGGGTCATCGCATGCACCCGTGCCACGTCATCATCGACCAGGTGGCGGATCACGTCTATGTAATGCACGTCCTGCTCGTACATGAGGAACCGTTCCTGGTCCCGCCGGTAGGTGGGGTCGATGTCGTTGATGAACTCCTCCACCCGGACGTGGAAGAGGTCACCTATCAGCCCGGCGTCGATCCGCGCCTTGGCGTCGATCACGTCCGGGTACCACCAGAAGTTCTCGGCGATCATGAACTTGATGTCGCTGTCCTCCACCACCTGGACGAGTTCCGCCACCTCCTCGGGTGAGGCGGCCATCGGCTTCTCGCATATCACATGCACGCCGGCCGCGGCCGCCGCCTTGGTGACCGCCAAGTGGAGGAAGGGAGGCACGCAGACGGAGACGATGTCCAGGTCGGCCTGGCTGATCATCTCCTCGAACGAGCCGTACACGTCGGGGATCCCGAACTCGTCCGCCCGCTCCCGGGCCAGGTCCATGTTGAGGTCGGCTATCGCCACCGTCTCCACGCCTTCCACGCGCTGCTGGACGGGCAGGTGGTAGACCGAGGCGGCGAACCCCGCCCCCACACATCCGACCCTGTAATTACCGTCGCGTCCGGCCACTGCTCCTCCTCGATCCCTGCTAGTGGTCTAGATCCATTTCTGCGTACCTGGCGCTGATGTCGTCCCACGGCACCAGGGTGTCCGCCCACCAGTGGAGGCGGCCCAGGTACACGCTGAGTTCATGGGTGTATGCCAGGTACTCCTCCCGGGTCTCTATGTGATCCAGCGCGTCAAGCGAACTCCGGACCAGGTCGACGCTGTCATCCAGCCCATACCAGTTGTGGAGGATGCCCAATTGAGCATCGCAGAACATCCGCACCACCTGCTTGAGCGTCTCGAGATCCAGCGACGGGTCCCGCCCGGCGTTGCGCAGCACGGCCATGTCGTCGGCGAAGGCCCGTGTGTTCTCCTCCGCGCAGATGATCATCGGCCAGCCATAGCCCTTGGTGCCCCGCCGGGTGCGCAACCGGCGCACCTCCTCCGGCATCTCGTACCAGATGGCGCTGGTAGCGCGGTTGAGCACCGAGATGGTATTCGCAACCCTGTAATCCATGAGTCAGACCATCCTATCGGCCGATGTCAGGGCATCGCCAGCCGCGACACGATCCCTGCCGGCAGCCGGCGTCACGCCACTTCCGCAGCGAGGGCCAAGGCGCGGGCCGGGTTGTCGATGACGGTTCCGTAGAGGGTGTCGACGGACATGCCCCGATCTCTCAGTGACGGGAGGATGACGTTCATGATGTGGTCCCACCCGGGTCCGCCGAAGCTCGACAGGCGGGCCTTGAGCCCGATGTCGTGGGCGAACAGCAGCTTGTCGCCCAAGCCGTCCTCCACCATCCACTCCACGGTCGACATCCGGTCGTCGTCGGATACGTAGACACCGTCCGTCGGGCAGGGATGGCCCCAGTCGTCCAGCTCGAGGAAGGTGTCGTAAGTAACTATCTCCTCCAGGTAGGGCCGGTCGTCCGTACAAAGGTCCAGGTGTCCGGCGATCACCCGGCTGGGATGCACCCCGTGCTCGGTGATCAGGAACTCGAGAATGGAGGGCATCAGGCGCTGCTCGTGGAGGGCGTGGATCTGGATGGCGGCTCCGGTGGCGTGGTGGGTGATGGCGGACGCCTCCAGCACCTTCCACTCGTTGGGTGTAACCGGGTCGGAGGTGCCGATCTCCCCGATGAGCCCGCACCGGATGTCGGTCCCGTCCGCCCCCGTGGTGATGTCGCCGATCATCCCGTCGGCCAGCTCCCGGGCGGTCATGGAGTCCACGTACCAGGGGTGGGCGTGGTCGACGTAGTACCCGGTTCCGGAGATGATGTTGATCCCGACGTCGTCGGCGATCTTGCGGAGCCCCCACACGTCCCTGCCGAGACCGAGGTTCGAGGAGTCGACCACGCTCCGCCCCAGGGCCATCTTGAACCGCCGGATCTCCTGGGCGCTGAGACGCCAGTCGGTGTTGATCAGGTTGTCGCGGCTGCGGTAGGGGAACTCGCGGAGCAGCGCGGCGTTGTGGGGGGTGACCGGAACGTACGAATCGGAACCCAGGCCCCGGTGGTTTCCCTCCAGGAACCACATCAGGCACGTGAACAGCAGATGCTCGTGCATCAGGGTCACCCCGAGTTGATCCGGCTCGATGGGACCGTTGACCGTGATGACTTTCCCCAGGTCTTTCATGGATCCTCCGTTGTCATGTTCCGCCGACAATAGACGCAGCTATTGCACCTCGCATCACGGCCGGTCTGCACCGCCCGATATCGCGAAAGTGGATCCGGACGCGGCTACTCAGGACGACCCCCCGGTGGGGGTGGTTGGCCGGCCATGTCGTAGGGGTCTCCGGCGGTCAGGTCCCACCCGTCGAGCCCGGCCTCAGCTTCTCGAGCCACCTTGTGGATGAGGCGGCCGGCCTCCGAACCAGCCAGACGGTCGGCGGCGTAGCGGGACACGACGATACTCGTCCGGGCCATGTAGTACGCATGAGGTACCAGGGTGTCCAAAGACCAGTCGGCATACTCGTATGACCCTGCCTCACGCCACTTCGACGCCATCTCCGGGGTCACCTCGACGAACATCCCCCGGAGATGATCCCGCTGCTCGACGGGGAGAGCCCCCAACAGATTCCCGAGGTCGTGGGTGCGGGCGGGTCGGCTACCTCCGAGATGGATCAGAGCCTTGAGCGCGGTTTCCATCGCCATCTGGGCGTCGGCGCATAGACGACACATACGGTTCCTCATCCCGAAGAGGTAGTAACCGGGATCACGGTCCTCCAGAGCACCTGATTCGGTGAGACCCATCACCAGTTGATCGTGCACGCCGGATAGTGCCCGGAGGGCGTTGTGGAGGCGGCCGGCAGCCTCTTCCCTGTTGGTGGCAGGCATACCGATCTCCTTCCCCCAGCGCACACCGTCCGGTTCCCGGTGATACAACGTGACAGCATCGGCGGTGATGGCACACTCCAGCGAAGTCGACACTTCCGTGGCGCGACGGGTCCACTCCGGCCAGTCGGTAACATACACGAACACACGGCGACCGGCCGCCTCGTCGGCCAGCCGTCCGAGTTCGTGCGATCTCTCACGCCGGATCGAGTAGTCGAGATCGTCATGGATCGCTACCAGGTCGATGTCGCTGTCCGGGCCCGCGTCGCCGCGGGCCACCGACCCGAACACCAGCACCTCCGACACCCCCTCCACCGCGACCGCCTCGGCTGCTCTCTCGGCGTCCGCCATGCACGGCGGGGATATCAGGGTCGTTGCCATGCCCGTGATCCTACCGGCGCCGGTCACTCGTAGGCCGGGACCGCACATCCCGTGAACACCTCGGTCCCTTCGGTGGTAATGACCAGGACATCCTCGATCGTGTAGGCCCCAACCCCGGGGACGCCCATGATCAGCTCCAGAGTCATCACCACGTTGGGGCGCAGAACGACATCAGGTGTCTGGTCCGCCAGCCAGGGCATCTCCACAACCTCTATCCCTATACCGTGGCTGGCGTGGATCAGGTGACGGGGATCGACCCCGTTGTCCTCGAGAACTTCCCTAATGGTCCGGTCCACCAAGCCGAAGGTCACGCCGGCTCTCATCACACCCAGGGCTGCAGCTCTGGCCTCGAGCATCCCGTGCCGGACCCTCTTCAATGCGTCGGGCGCCGGTCCGAAATGCGAGGTGCGGGTGAAGTCGGAGCGGTAGCCCTTGTACTTGGCGCCCAGATCGATCATCACGGAGTCGCCCCGGCCGATCCTTCGCTCCGTCGCGCCGTAGGTCACGCCGCCGAACCGCTCCCCGGAGGACACGATGGGGGAGTAGGCAACGTTGTGAGCGCCGTGCCCCAACATGGACTCCATCGCGGCCGCGGCCACATCCACCTCCCTCATCCCGTAGATGTTCGGGAGAACATCAACCATCGCCAGGTCGGCTATCCGGGCCGACCTGCGCACCCGGCTGACCTCCTCGTCGGATTTGACCATGCGCAGTTCGTACACGAGTCGGGTCGCGTCGACGAGTTCCACCGCCGGTAGGGTGGCCTCCAGTCTCTTGGAGAGGTTGTGCGGAAGGAAACTACCCTCGACCCCTAAGGTGCGGACACCGCTCGATATGCGTCTTGCGACGACAGACGCCGGGTCTTCGGGCTGGTCGTACACGACGTGGTCCAACCAGGTGACCGTATTCATGATCCCGGGACTGGTAACCGCGTAGTAGATGAACTCTGCGGAGTCCTCGGAGACGTATATGAGCTTTCCGATGCCCTGCGATGTCTCCATGGGCTGGAAGTCGACCAGGTCGATGCCCGTCAGGTACTCGAGGTTGCTCGGGCTCAGTATGACGAGCGCGTCGATGTCCGCCGCCCGCATGCTCCGGCGCAATTCCCGGATCCTGCGCGTGAAGTCCGCCAACGCGTCCTTGTCCGTTGGTTCTGCGTACATTCGATACTCCATCCGGGGCACTAGCAGAACGGGGCCTTCCATCCCAGGTGCCCGGCAGTACAGGATACGTCCGATCAATAAGGATTGCTTTTGCTTCCGCTCACCGAACCGGACCAGCCCGGGAACGGTGTATATCCTGGCTGACAGGTCAGGAAGAGGGGGAACACCGGATGGCAGGCCAACCGGCAATCGTCGAGGCCGGGACTCGGGGAGCGCCGGGAGTGACCCTGGGCGCTGTCGCCTTTGCCCACACCTACGACAAGGAGAAGAACCTGGGTCGCTTCGAGGGCCTCATCGAGACCGCCGCGGGGCGTGGCGTCGATCTTCTTGTCTTTCCGGAGGCGGGGCTGAACGGCGCGGCGTGGAGTGCGGCTGGGGCGTGGGAGGGACCGCCCGAAGCCCTACGCCATCATTACCAGACCTCGGAGACCATTCCGGGCCCGACGACCGACCGGCTCTGCTCCGTTGCCGGCCGGCACGACATGATTCTGGCCGTCCACATGACCGAGCGTCATCGCCATTACGGGAAGGGTAAAGGCGGGTTGTACAGCTCGGCTGTGCTCCTCTCGGGCGAGGGGGTTCTCCACGTCCATCGCAAGGTTCACATCGCGGGGCCCGAACGTCACGTCTTCCGCAACGGACGAGAGATCGCCGCTGTGGACACTCCGGTCGGACGCCTGGCCATGGCGATCTGCTACGACATCGTCTTCCCCGAGACGGCTCGCGTTGCCGCGGTCGAGGGAGCGGACATCCTGCTGTTCCAGACCGCTTGGTCACAGGCTTTCGATCCGCCGTTCCTGGACCACGACCCGGCCTTCGCCGGGACATCGAACTACTCGCTCAGCTCCCTGCTGGGGGTCCGGGCGTTCGAGAACCAGATGTGGATCGTCGTGTCGAGTGCCGCCGGGCTGGACGAACGTCTCGGTCTGACCTGGTGGGGCGAAGCGAAGATCGTGGGACCCGACGGTGTCACGCGCGTGCAAACACCGCTGGGAGAGGAGGGCATCGCGATCGCGTACGGCTGCGCGGTCGACGAGGAGATCATCCGCTCCCGGACCGAGACGTACTGGGGTGATAGCTTTCTCTTCGATCGGAGGCCCCGCGCCTACTCGTCCATCGCCGATGAGGACAAGCTCTATCCCTAGTATGGACACACCCAAGACATGGAGGGGCTGATGAAGGTCGACCGGATCCTCTGGCTCGTGTCCGATACCGTGCGCGCCGACTATCCCGGCTACGCCGGCGGCCACGTTCACACCCCGAACCTCGACGCCCTGGCAGCCCGCTCGACGGTGTTCAACCGTCACCTGTGCCGGGTGTCAGGTGCCGGGTGTCGGGTATCAGGTGCCGGGTGCCGTTGACGATCATCAAGGACTGACACCTAGCACCTGGCACCTAGCACCTGTTTCCGGATGCCGGTAGTCGGGGGCGAGCACCGAGACGGGTTTTGGTTATGGTGATCACACCAACGTCACGCCTCGCGGCCCGGGTCGGGAGAGGCGGAAGGAAAGGGGACGACCATGATCATCGATAGCCACGTATGGCTCTCGAAGCCGGAGCACTGGGGCGGGAAGGGCGTGATGGACGACGCCATGTACGCGGCCGGGTGGGGCGCCCGCGGTCTGGGTACCAAGACGGGGCTCGTCCAGGGTATGAGCCCTGAGCAGATGATCGAGCGGATGGACGAGGCCGGCGTCGACATGGCGGTGTGCCACGCGAGCAAGGTGCCTCACCTGAACTCCGAGGTCCCCCCCTCGTTCGTGGCTGCGGCGGTGGAGAAGTACCCCGACCGTTACATCGGGCTCGGCAGCGTCGACCTGTTCGGGGGCCTGAGCGCGCTGCGCGAGATGGAGGAGATCGTCGACATGGGCCTGGTGGGTATGAAGATCTCGCCCGCCAGCAGCTTCGACATGCCTCTCAACGACGTCTCGATCATGCCGATCTACGAGAAGGCGGAAGAACTAGGGATGGTCATTTTCGTGCATACGGGATGGTCCGGGTACTTCCTGCTCAAGAACCAGCATCCCCTCCTCCTCGACGACGTGGCGGTGCGCTTCCCCGATCTGAAGCTGTTGGTGGTCCATGCCGGGGAGAACTACTACGAGGAAGTGGTGATGATGATGCTGAAGAACCCCAACATGTACGCCAACACCGGTTGGTGGGGATTCCTGCAGCCTCTCGAGACCAACATCCGGTTCCTCAAGTACGCCAAGCACTTCATGGTGCTCGACAAAGTGCTGTGGGGAACCGACAACTACGACTGCCGCGACGATGTCCCGTTCGTGAAGTCCCTGCCCGCTCAGGCGGCCGAACACAACATCGCCCCCGGGCTGCCGGAACTCACCGACGATGACATCGCCGACTACATGGGTAACAACGCGGCCCGCCTGTTCGGTGTAGGAGAGTGCTGAGAAACCCCCCGCTGGCCCACGGTCGATGACAAGATGCCACGTCAGCGAACGACGGGCCAGCCATTTACCTGTTTTTCAGCATTCTCCTAGGCACCGGCTGACCGCGTCAGAGCCCGTATAACCTCGGAGTATGCGGGCTGTAGTGATGCATTCGGCCGGTTCGCCGGTCGTGATCGAGGAGCGGGTCCCACCGAACCCCGGCCCGGGGCTCGTGGTGGAGGTACTGGCGTGCGGGGTGTGCCATACCGATCTCCACCTGCTCGAGAGCGAGCACACCCGCACCCCGCACGTGCTGGGCCATGAGATCGTGGTTGCCGACTCTGGCGGGGAACCGTGCCTCGTCTATGCCAGTTGGGGATGCGGGCAATGCGGACACTGCCGGTCAGGGGACGAGGCGATGTGTCCGAATGTGGAGATCGTCGGGGTACATGCCGATGGTGGCTACGCGCAGGCTCTGGTGATCCCCGACCAGAGCTATCTCTACCCCATCGGAGACTTGGACCCGGCCATGGCGGCGCCGCTCGCCGACGCGGGGGCTACCTCCTATCGGGCTGTTCGCAGGGCTATGCCGGCGTCCCGGGCGGTCGTCATCGGGATCGGCGGTCTGGGCCAGTTCGCAATCCAGTGGTTGCGGCTGGCGGATTGTCGCGTGACCGCCGTCGACACGGCACCGGAGAAGCGCCTCCGAGCGATCGCTCTCGGCGCCGACGAGGCTCTTCCCCCGGAAGCCGACATGGCACCCGCCCCGGTCGTCCTCGACTTCGTCGGCACCGCGGAATCGTTGGAGTTGGCCAAGTCGGTAGTGGAGCGACAAGGGAGGATCGTGATCGTCGGAGGGGGCGGAGGGACCATCGCGGTCGGCATGGAGACGATCCCCTACGAGACATGGGTCACCACGTCCATCATGGGATCTCGTCCCGATGTCGCCGCGGTGCTCGACCATGCGCAACGCGGCGACATCGAATGTCACGTCGAAGAGGTCCCTCTAGAGGATGCCCACTCGGCCCTGGACCGCTTGCGAGCCGGAGCGGTCACCGGTCGTCTGGTGCTGAAACCAACTCGTTGAAGCCCCGACGAAGCCATCGTGGCGTCCATCGTCCGAGCCATATCCAGCTCATTTCCTCGGGTCTTGAACCTGTCACGCGCATCCGGCATATCGGGTCGGATAGCGCTGGAGAGGGTCGTTCATGGTGACTGAATACGACGTGGCGATCATAGGTGGCGGCATTGTGGGCCTTGCGACCGCGGTGGAACTGACGGAGCGGTTTCCTGGTCGGCAGTTCGCCGTGCTGGAGAAGGAACCGCGGGTCGCCGAGCACCAGTCGGGGCGCAATAGCGGGGTCATCCACTCCGGGCTTTACTACCGCCCCGGGTCGCTGAGGGCGGCCCTCTGCCGGGAGGGGATCGGTCGCCTGACCCGGTTCTGTGAGGAGCGCGGCGTCGATTACACGCGCAACGGGAAGGTCGTCGTGGCGACGAGCGAAGGGCAACTGCCGGCGCTCGCCGAACTCGAGCGTCGCGGCCTCGCCAACGGCCTCCGCGGACTGAGGCGTATCGGCCCTGAGGAGCTTCGGGAGATCGAACCGCACGCTGCCGGTATCGCGGCTCTCCACGTGCCCGAGACCGGGGCCGTCGACTTCGCCGCGGTGTGCCGGGCACTGGCCGGCATCCTCCGAGAGCGTGGCACGACGATCTCGACCTCGTTTTGTGTCGAAAATATCGATGTCGCCCGATCCCATGTCACGGTCGAGGGATCTCGCCGGTCCGTCACGGCACGCGCAATCGTCAATTGTGGCGGGCTCTACAGCGATCACCTGGCAAGGGCGGCAGGCGTCGAGCCGGGGGTTCGCATCGTCCCGTTTCGGGGCGAGTACTACGACATCACCGGTCCCAGCGCCGAACTCGTCCTGTCGTCGATCTATCCCGTTCCTGACCCGAAGTTGCCTTTCCTGGGCGTCCATCTCACCCGGTCGGCCGATGGCTCGGTGCATGCAGGGCCCAACGCGGTGCCCGCCCTAGCCCGTGAGGGATACCGCTGGGCAACGGTGCAACCCCGGGAGCTGTTCGAATGGTTGACCTACCCCGGTTTCCTGAGGCTGGCAGCCAGGCACTGGCGGTCCGGCGTCGCCGAGATCCTCCGATCGGCGAGCCGGAGTCGCTTTACCCGCTCGGCAAGGGATCTTGTGCCGGAACTCGATCCGAAAGACCTCCGACGAGGAAGGCCCGGAGTTCGGGCTCAGGCCATCACCCGCTCCGGCGGGCTCCACGACGACTTCCTCATCCAGTCCGGCGCCCGCTCCGTCCATGTGCTGAACGCCCCATCGCCGGCGGCGACATCGTCGCTGGCCATCGGAGCACGCATCGCCGATCAGGTACAACAAGTAATCGGGCTTGCGTGACCAGAACCCGTGCGGTAGAGCTGACCGATACCACTGGCAACCCCCACGACGTGTTCTTCCAGTCGGTACCAACTTGCATCGGATACCGAAACGGTCGGCAGAAACTGAGACACCACTTGCAGCACCTACGTTCGGGAGCGAAATGGCGGTCTGCCACACCGGCAAAGCGCCTCACCTGAACTCCCCGAGAAGTGCGTTCGGGGCATGGAGCCGGGCGGCTGAGGTCCGCCGCCGACGGCGGGGATAGACCCGGCCCCGGTCGGCCTCGACTACATCGCCACTCATGGCGAGCTGGAGCCGGCCGAGTCCGTCGTGGAACGGCGAGGAAAATCGTGATCGTCGGCAGTAGCGGTGGGGCGCTGCCGGCGGGCATCGAGGCGACCCTTTACGAGGCCTGCGTCACCACCTCCATCATGGGATCCTGCTTCGATGTGGCAACGGTTCCGGACCATGCGCAACGAGGAAATGTCGAATGCCACATCGAGGAGATCCGCCTCGAAGACACCACCTCGGCTTTCGACCCCTTACGTTCGGGTGCGGTGCTGGTCGGCCGATGGTGAGCATCGGCTGATACACTCGGCAATCCGTCGCAGACCAACAGAGTTGGCGGGCGAAGCCCGGCGCCCATAGGACTTCGCCGTTTCCCTACCTGTGGAGTAGGCAATGTCAGTAGACCAGCAGACCGTCAAGGACTCACCGGCGGGAGGTGGGGCGCCGCCATCACGGACCCTACGGATTTCGGCCCGCACCCTCAAGACACTGGTCGTCCCGGCCGTAGCCGCCGTGATCTGGGTGGCACTCACAGAACTGACCGATATCCGTGAGGTCTTCCTACCGTCTCCATACCGTATCGGCAAGGTTGCGTGGGCCATTCGGGAGGAGCTGCTAACCGGGTTTTTAATATCTATGCAGATGATCCTCGGAGGCCTCCTTATCGGTGGCGCGCTGGGGATCATCGCCGGCCTGATATTCGGGTTGAGCCGGCATGCTCGCGATTTTTTCGAGGGCCCGGTGGACCTGATCCGCCCGGTTCCCCTCTTTGCCCTGATACCTCTCTTCATTCTCTGGTTCGGCATAGGTAAGGCTCCGCAGATAGCCCTCGTATCGCTTGGCGTTTTCCTGCTCCTGTCGATCGTCACTATCGAGGCCATTCGTAGCGTCTCACCGGTTTATGTAAGGGCTGCGCTGACGCTCGGCGCCACCCGGAGGGACGTGTACAAGACGATTGTCGTCCCTGCGATCAGCCCCCACCTGATCGCAGGGATACGGCTTGCCGCTGCGTACTCATTCGGCCTGGACGTGGCGGCTGAGTACAGCGGCTCTCAAACAGGACTGGGCTACATAATGCTCATCCGCGGTTCCTACCTGGACACTCCGGGGGTAGTACTGATCGTGATCATCTTCGGGATTCTCGCCATCATCTTCGATCAGATCATCAAGGCCTTTTTCCGGCATGCCACAAGATGGAGCCCACGCACCCGCCGCACCGGAATAGTGAGTGATATGCTCGGAAAATCGTGACGTAGACATGAAACCGAACAAAGAAGGAGGAGACAAGATGCGGTATGCGAGGTGGACGGCAGTCGCTCTCGTTCTGGCGTTGGTCGCCGTGGCATGCGCCGATGACGAGGAGCCGACGACCACGACAGTAGCGGCGACAGCAGCACCGACAACAGCGGCGCCGGCCATGTTGAGTGACGGCATCGACGGGGAGATCGTCAAGGTTCGGGTGGCCGAAGGTGTGTCCTACGACGACGAACCGTGGATATGGGCAGACGAGTTCGGGATCGACACCGACCTGGGAATCGATATCGAGATCATCAAGTTCACTGACTTCCCCCTCCAGGGACTGATCGGCGGGGATTTCGACATGATGTTCTCATGCCAGGTCTGCGTCGCGTCGTCGTGGCAGAACTTCCCGGAGTACCGGGACTTCATGATCACCAACCAGTTCAAGGGCTTCATCCTGGTCGGCAGACCTGGAATGAAGACGTGGTTTGACTTTGTCGAGGAACTCGGAGGCGATGAGCAGGCGGCCACGGAGGCCTTCATCCAATCTCTCGAAGGCATGACCCTGCCCGTGTGGGATGCCGGCGACATCGCGCTCGTTGAAGCCATGATGAACCAGGGCGGCCTCACCGCTGACGATCTGAACCGGATCGGCTTCCCCGACCTGCCCAAGGCGGGGCTGGCGTTCATGGCAGGCGAGGGCGACATCTACTTCGGCACGCTGTCACAGGTGGCCCGGATGGTCTACGACCCGGAGACGGCGAAGGACTTCGTCGTGGCGGCGCCGTTCAACGCGTTCGGTCCGGGCGGGCTGTGGTTCAGCACCATGGGAACCACCCAGACCTTCCTCGACGCGAATCCGGAAGCAGCTCTGCGGTCGGTCGCGGCTTTCTATCGCGCCGTGCGTTACCTGCACGAGAAGCCGGACGCCGTCATCCCGCTGGTAGACGACAACGTGGCGATAGCCACCGGCGGAACTCTGGGAACCACCACCACCCTTGAGATCATGACCAACCTGAACTACTTCCCGACGGCCGAAGACGCCAAGCGCGACTTCTTCACCGCCGGATCGCCGCTCGACAACGAGACATCGATCGGGTTCCTGTTCGACAGGGGGGTAGCAGCAGGCGAGTACAGCGCTGATGACGACTGGCGTACCTTCCAGGTCTCGGGTGAGTGGCTCGACAAGCTGCTGGCCCGGCCGGACCTGATGGAATACGTGAACTCACCACTCGACTGAGTTAAGGACCCGACCGGCAGCGCAGCCGGTCGCTTCGACTCGAAGGATGGCGTTCGGCTTCGCGGGCCGAGCGCCATCCTATTTGTATGAAGACATGCGTGCAGACCGACGGAATCGCAGCGGCGGACCGATTGCACTGTCTGGTCCAGTTGTGGTGACCGGACACCACCTTGCACACCTTCAAGTTCCCCCGTGTGGTGTTGAACCAACATCGGGATGTCTTCCTGCATCGCTTTCCCGTTTCAGCCGGTACAGCGGTCGAAACGGCCATGCCCGGACCCATGCGGATGATCTGCTCAGCTGTCAGGCAGGTGACTCTGCGGCGAGAGTCAACACCCGCCGTGGGTTGTCGATCAAGATCTTGTTGATGACGTCACGGGCAACGCCATCCCTGCTCAGCGCGGGGATGATCACGTTCATGATGTGGTCGTAGCCGGGTCCCCCGAAGCCGGACAGTCTCGACTTGAGCCCGATGTCGTGGGAGAAGAGCAACTGATCTTCATGACCCTCGGAGATCATCCACTCGACGGCTCCGACGCGATCACCGTCGGAGACGTATACCCCTTCGGTAGGGCATGGGTGTCCGAACCCGTCGAGTTCGAAGAAGGTGCCGTACTCGGCAACCCGCTTCATGTAGCGGCGGTCGTGGGTGGTCAGATCCATGTGGCCGGCGATCACTCTGGTGGGATGGACACCCATCTCTTTGATCAGCAGATCCAGGATATCGGGCATCAGCCTCAGTTCATGTAGCGCGTGAATCTGGATCGCGGCACCCGTAGCGTGGTGGGTGATGGCGGCGGCTCTCAAGACCTTCCACTCAGAGGCAGGGATCGGATCCGATGTCCCGATCTCCCCGATCAGCCCGCAACGAATATCGGTGCCATCCGCACCCTCGGTTATATCCCGGATCATGCCCTCCGCGAGGTCATGATCCGTCATCGAATCCACGTACCAGGGCTGGGCATCGTCGACGTAGTACCCGGTACCGGAGATGATGTTCATCCCGACATCATCGGCAATCTTCCTCAACCCCCATACATCCCTGCCGAGGCCGAGGTCCGAGGAGTCCACAACAGTTCGGCCCAGCGCCATTTTGAATCGCCTGATCTCCATTGCAGTGAGATACCAGTCGGTGTTGATCAGGTTGTCTCGGTTGTGGTACGGGAACTGCCGGAGCAAGGCCGCGTTCCGGGCGGTTACCGGCGCGTACGAGTCGGATCCCAGGCCGCGATGGTTCTCCTCCAGGAACCACATGAGGCACGTGAACAGCAGATGCTCGTGCATGAGGGTGATTCCGAGTTGGTCGGGCTCGATGGGTCCGTTGACGGTGATTACCTTGCCTTGGTCTCTCACGGCAACCTCCCTCGCCATATCCTGCCGACACTAGACCGCGCCATCGGACCTACCAACCTACATACAAACACGCAGGGGGCGGGCCCGCGGTTTGATGGGGGAGTCTCTCGGAGTCTCCCTCGCGACGGCGACCCGAGGCGACTCCCTAGGAGAGCGATGGGAAACCCCCGTGCAAGAGGGGTTCGCTCGCTAGTCCACAACGCTCAGACGAGGTAGTTTGCCAACCAACGAACCTCGCAAGGCTCGTTTTTCAGCACCCTCCTACAGCACTTCTGCCAGGACCGCTCGGGCCTCGGCCAGGGTTATGGGATGGTAGGGGTCCTTGGCGATGAACTCCCTCATCTGGGTGATGGTGAAGCCGTCGCCGCCATAGTCCCGCTCGGCGGGGGTCAGTTCCTGCGGTTCCATAATCGCTCCGGGTGGGTGGGTCGCAACGAACTCCATCGACCGACTATCACTACCGACCACCACTAGGTACTATCCTAGGCTTCATGGCTTCGACTCCTGTCCCGTCTGGCGATACCACTGATCGTCTCACTAATGCCGAGTGGGATTCGGTCTTCGGCCGTTGCCTCGATCAGGGCTTCGTCGGCGACTTCGACCCTGCCGAGGAAACCGAGGAGATTCTCGAGGACCCGGTATGGGTGGAACTCTTGGAAGAGGCCGAACGTGACATGGCCGACGGTAAGGGCGTGCCCATGCTGAGGACAGCGGAGCATTGATCCTTGCACGAGGTCGTCTGGGCACCACGCGCCCATAAGCAACGAGCAAAGCTATCTGCTCGATCCCGACGCCTCGCAGATGAACGGATCCGAGAACTAGCATCGGGTCCCGAAAACGTAGGCAAGAAACTGAGAGGGCGCTTACAACACCTGCGTTCGGCCCGCCTGGGAAGACATGCACGGATCGTCTACGAGATCGATAAGGCCCACCGGACGGTCAAGATCATGGCCATAGACACAAGAGGCGACGTATACAAGCGCCTCGGAGGGTGACAAGAGCCGCGCCTGCCCTCTCACATCGGAGAGGCAGGGGTCGCCTATCACCCTTAACCCCCGACTATCGAGGCTGAAGCCCGGCGGCGCCATCCCTACAGCACTTCCGCGAGGACCGCTCGGGCCTCGCTCAGGGTTACGGGATGGTAGGGGTCCTTGGCGATGAACTCCCTCATCTGGGTGATGGTGAAGCCGTCGCCGCCATAGTCCCGCTCGGCGGGGGTCAGTTCCTGCGGTTCCAGGATGGCTCCGGGTGTGTGGGTCGCAACGAACTCCATCGACTTGGTGCCCGGAGGGGCGTAACCGATCCACATCGAACCGATATCGGGTCTGGCGAGGTAGTAGGGTTCCACCTCTCCATAACCGGCGTCCTCGATCACAGCGTTGCAGCGCTCGGCCAAGTCGTAGGGGTGTATCTCGGTGAGCAGGTAGTCGTGGAAGTGCTCGATGTCGGGATCCCGCATCTTTGCGAGCATCTGCTTCCAGTGTTCGGAGGCGAAGTACCGGTCGATAACGTCATGATCCGAGTCGGTCATCCGCCGCGGTGCCACATCGTCGAGGTAGGACTGCTCGCCGTCGTCGTCCAGAAGGACGGTCCTGCCGTCGGGATCCGGCCCGATCAGCGATTCGTCACCGTATGTCCACATCAGGAAGAACGAGGGACGGTCCGCGGTGTAGTACTTGACTAGGCCCCTGTTGCCCACCACGGCATGGCCCACGTTGACGACGTTCTTCCCGACCGCCGCCAGGTACCGGTCGAAGAGGAACTCCAGGGTCACCGGATGGATACTGGTCGCCAGCATCACCTCGTGCAGGGTTATGTCGGACCGGTGCATCAACTCGATGTTCTCCGCCCAGTAGTCGGAACGGAAGAAGGTGATCAGCTCTTCGACAGTCGATGTCATCACAACAACTCCTCGTTTGTGTGGTCTGCCTGCAAAATAACTTGGCGTGCTCTGGTTGCCATCGACGCCCCTCGCTGCCGGCGCATACCACGCCGCCGATTCACAGACGGACCACTAGATTCGGTCAGTCCCCGGTCATCAACTTGTCCAGGATGGCCGGTCCCGGGTTGACGAGTTCCTCGCCCGGAATCCGGCCCGACATTACCCCGGGCCACTTCGGTCCGGCGCCCGTTATGCAGCACACCACGAAGTCTCCGGGCTCGATCACACCCTGATCGAACAACTTCCAGGCTCCGGCGAGGGAGGCGGCCGACGCCGGTTCGGGGCTCACCCCCACCCGGGCCGCCCGACCGACAGCCTCCACGATCGCCTCGTCCGTGACCTCGACCGCCGTACCCTCCGAGTCACGGATAGCTTGGAGGGCGATCCGCCCACCCGTGTCATCAGCGATCGAGAGCGCCACGGTGTCGGGACCGGGGTGGACCGGGACATCGTCCAAGCCCTGGTCTATAGCCTCCACAATCGGGTTGGCACCCGTCGCCTGGACCCCGTGCATGCGGGGAAGGGACTTGGTGAGTCCGAGGCGGTAGAGCTCCTGGAAGCCCTTCCATGGACCGTAGAGCCCGTCGCCGGCCGCCACCGGGAACAGGTAATGGTCCGGAGCCCTGCTCAGGGCCAGCACCGCGTCGTACGCCATGGTCTTGTACCCCTCCACTCCGTAAGGTGTCGCGACCGGCATGGGGGTCATGTACGTCGATGGATACCAGCCGTGCTCCTCGACGAAGGCTTGGAGAGGAGGTTTGCGGTTCATCTCCACGATCACGGTCGCCCCGAACAGGCGCATCCATTCCCTCTGGACCGTAGGGGCCCTCGGATCGGCCAGCACCACGCAGCGCATTCCGGCTCGGGCCGCGTACGCGGCGGCGCTCATCCCGTGGTTCCCGGTGGTGGAGCACACCACCCGATCGAACCCGAGCTGGCGCGCCATCGATATTGAAACTGAGTGGAAGCGGTCCTTGAAGGCGTAGGTCGGGTTGACGGTCTCGTTCTGCAGGTAGAGGAAGGGAAGGGGGTTCTCGTCGGTCCTGGGAACCCGGATCATCGGTGTCCCACCCTCGCCCAGGGTGACTCTCTCCTCACCTGCCCTGAGCGGGAGCAGTTCGGAGTATCGCCATACCGACGCCGACCGCCGGGCCCACCTCTCCAGTGACACGACCGAGCGGATCGCCGCCTCCTTGTAAACCACCTCGAGGGCGTCGTGGCACTCGGGACAACCCCGGAAGTAGGGGCCCAGGTCGTACTCGGCCCGGCACCTCGTGCAGCGCAGGCCCCGAGCGAACATGTCTCAGCCCCCCACCCGGACGGGAGCGGTGGTCACGGAACGATGGCGGCTATCGGGCCCCTCAACCCGCGGCGGTCGCCCACGGCTCGACATTGATTCCGTCGTCGCCGAGGGTCAGCACAGCGTCGGACGAGAAGGCGTCGATCGGGGTCTCCTGGCCGGCATACTCTTCCAGCCAGGGGGTGCGGTAGCCGTCCTCCGACCAGAGCACCGGGAAGAAGTTGTCGTCAAAGGTCTGCTGGCCCGGGGCGAAGTAGCGGCTGTAGGCACGGTGCCGGATGCGGGGATGGTGCGTGGACGTGGCCGGGATCATATGGACGCTGTAGGACCGCCGTATGTTGCCGGCCCGGGTGTTAGGTCCGCTCCCGTGCCATATCCAACCGGTGTGGAAGGCAGCCGAACCAGCGCCGAAGACCAGGGGAACCAGTTCGACCTTCTCGCCCTCGGGCGCGAACTGCTGTACGTAGTCGGTCCATCCATCCATGGTTTCGCGGCTGATCTGGGTGGTGCCCGGCGCCGGTTGCGGCCCCCACTTGTGGCTCCCCCGTACGTAGACGAGGGTCCCCCCGTCGGCGTACGTGTCGTCGAGAGCGATCCAGCAGGTCCAGTTCCACACTGGGTCGACCCAGCACATGAAGGCCGCATCCTGGTGGATGTCGAACGGCTTTCCGCCCTCCGGCTTGTACATGGCGACATCGGCCCACAGACGCGCACTCGAGGCGCCTTCCAACTGGCACGCCAGCTTGCCGAAGGGACCACTGAAGGTGTGCTTGGCCACCACCGGGTCGGCCCGCCACAGGCCGGCCAGCACCCGGTGGGCATCCTCGGGGTCCCGACCCTTCTGCCAGTAGTACTCGTCCGGCCAATTGACCAGGTCGTGCTGCCCATCGAAGATACGGTCGTACCGCTCCCGGAGTTCCATGACCGCGTCCATGTCGATCAGGTTCTCCACGATCAGGAACCCGTCGTCACGGTATTGCTGGATCTGCGCGTCCGTGAACTGCTCAATCATTTGCCGACCTCCCGGGACCGTCGCCGCTCGCGAACTATACCCACCCAACTGCTGATGGGGTATCGACACGGTGCCAAGTCCTTCCAGGGTCAGGGACTCATGCCCGATCCTCACCGGCACAACAGAGGCGATTGCCCTGTGGAGGCAAGAACACGCCAGTAATCAAGGCTTCGACACCGAGGACCCGGCAAGGAATAGCCACTCGACTATCCGAACAAGTCGGAATGGGTGCCGGTTCGCACCAAGGTCAGCAAGTCACCCTCACATCCCCAGATCAGCAACCAGTCCGGTTCAATGTGGCACTCCCAGCAAGAGGACCAGGTCCCGGACAGGCGATGTTGCCTGTGGCGGAACTCAAGGCGCTGTCCTGCCGACAGCCGCTCCACGACGGCTCATAGTGTGCTCAGATCCTTGTTTCGCCTGAACAACGGGTTTGAGATCCTTCTCGAATCTACTTGTAGCGCGCAGCCGCATGAATTACTCGAACCCGGCTTTGAGTTCCTCCAAACTGGCATGCTCCGTGAGGCCCTCCCCGTCGCGCGCCTGCCGCAAAGCCTGCAGGGTCTCGGTGTTCGGGATCTTCACTGCAAACGGCAAGCCCTTCTGCAAGGTCACCTGCTTGTAGAACAGCGTGATCGCCTGCGTTACGGAAAGGCCTAACTGTGAGAACAGTTCCTCCGCCTGCAACTTGAGCTGTGGTTCGATTCGAGCGCGGATAGTTTCGGTCTTAGCCATTCAGGTACTCCGCAAATCGTGATTAGGCAATAATGTACCCCATTTGGGGTACATTAGTAGCTATCGTAGATGCATCCCCGGACCACTGACCACGAATCGGCATTGGTTGGAAGCGGGCTCAGTCAGCTGGCAACCTGGAAGATCAGGAGGGGGTTGCTCTCCGGATCGGTGAGTTCGACGTAGCGGCCCCACTGCCTCTTCACGAACCCACCTACCTCGATCCCGCGGGCGATGAGGCCGTCGCGGGTGGCGTCGAGGTCGTCCACCTGGAAGGCGGCGCGAACCGACCCCCCTACCGACATGGGAAGCTCGGCGGGATGGACCGACCGGTCGAAGATCTCGACTCCCGGACCGCCCGCGTCCATGTAGACGAAGTCCACTCCCTCATCGTATTCAGGGCCAGCATTGATCTCGACGACTTCCAGACCCAAGTCGTCCCGGTAGAAGGCGAGCATCACCTCGACATCCTCTGCGTAGAGCGCCACCGCTCCCAGATTCACATCGCCTCCTTCACAAGAAACATCGCCCGGTCTATACCGCGAATATCCGTCGAGGGTTCTTCACCAGCATGTCGTCGATCTGATCCTCGGTCACCCCCAGCTCGCGCAACTGGGGCACGATCTCCTTGAGGATGTAGGCGTAGCCCTTGCCGCCGTACTCCACGAAGTGGATCTTGAGGCAGTTGTCGTGGGCGAGCATGAGTTGGTTGCTGTAACCGTCCGCGCACATCCGGGCCAGGGTCTCCACCCGTTCCCGGTCCGAGATCCAGTGGTCGCCATCGAAGAGCAGGTGCGAGTCGTTCCACGGGGTCCCCCGGAACAGGTCGTAGTCGATCGACACGCCCCGGTCCATTACCGACTCGTGGTACTCGTAATCGGGGCAACTGCCATCCATGTGGCTCATGTACACCTTCTCGAGGTTGGCGCCTTCCTCCTCAAGGATGTCGATGTAACGGTGGGCCTCCTTCTTGAACACCATCGGATGCACGGTGAGGGGAACCCCGGTGGCCGCTTGGGCCCGGCCCCCGGCCCTGAGGACCTTTTCCTCCTGCGGGTGCAGCGGCTCGCACATGCCCAACTCGCCGATCACGCCGGCCCGTATGTCGGTCCCCTGGATGCCCACCTCGATGTCGCTTATAAGGATCTCGGCCAGTTCGCCGACCGATGCCGTAGCGTGACCGGGAGGATGGGACGGGGCGATGTACCACCCGGTTGAGGCGACCACGTTGAGCCCGGTTGCCCGGCTCGCCTCCGCCAGGGCATCCGGCCACCAGCCCGGGATGCGGCCACTGACATCGATGATGCTCTGCCCACCGGCGTCGGCATAAATCTGCAGCTCGCGTATCGCCACGTCGAGCTCGGTCATGTTCAGGTTGTCCCTGGAGATGTAGGGCCGCTCGGCCAGTATCTCGTACGCCTCGCGGGTCACGGGCGCCTCGGCCAGGGCCCTAATCTCGGGAGGCTCGTCAGGACCGGGAGGATCCCAGAACAGGTCGCCGCTGTCGATGATGATGTGCTCGTGGCTGAGAGTGACCCCCAGGTCCTCGGGCGGGATCTCCCCCAGAACGGTACGGACCATTGCCATCTTGCCTCCTCTGGAGTCTAGGACCGGATCAGAACTGCGCCCCTGCCCGGTGAAGCGCGTCGATAAGCTCGGCGCGCTGATCCTGGAAGGCGGTGCTGGTGCGGAGCGACACGCCCCTCGGGTGGGGGAACGGGACATCCGTCTGGTGGAACAGCCGGCCGGGTTCGGTGGACATCACGAAGACCCGCTCGCTCATGTACAGGGCTTCCTCCACGTCGTGGGTGACGAACAGCACCGTGGCGCGCGAGTCCTCCCAGATGCGTAGGAACTCGGCTTGGAGACGGGTCTTGGTCATGGCGTCAAGCGAGGCGAACGGCTCGTCCATCAGCAGGACGTCGGGTTCGGCGGCCAGAGCCCTGGCCACGTCCACCCGCTTGCGCATCCCTCCGGACAGCTGGTAGGGATAGGCGTCCTCTCTCCCGGTTAGCCCGACCAGGTCGACGAAACTCTGGGCCTTGGCGCGCCGCTCCGTCTTCTCGACTCCCTTGACCCTCAGGCCATACTCCACGTTTTGGGCCACCGTGTACCAGGGGAACACCGCATCGTCCTGGAACACCATGCTCCGGTCTGGGCCGGGAGCGGTCACCGGTATGCCGTCCCGGCTGATGGTGCCGCTGGTGGGGGCCAGCAGCCCGGCCACCAGGTTGAGCAGGGTCGACTTGCCGCATCCGCTCGGGCCGAGCAGCGACACGAAGTCGCCCTCAGCCATCTGGAAGGAAATGTTGTCGAGAACGTGCAGGTCGTCGAAGTAGATGGACAGATCCTGTATGTCCAGCTTGGCCATGCCGTTGATACTTGCGTCCATCGTCACCCTTCTCCTCCGGTAAGCAGGCAACCTACCGCCGTCAGGGTGGTCAGCGCAACAGGTGGCATGCTCATTCCTATCCTTCTCCCCTCATCTCCCGGCGGGTGGAGGCCGTAGCATCGGCGTCCACGGCGAGATCGTCGTAGAGGATCACGCCGTAGCGGCGCCGGGCCGCCTCGCGTCCTACCTTGCCATTCCTCACGTCGTCGGCGACCCTATCCGGGGACCGTTCCAACGGGTCGCCCCAGCCGCCGCCGCCCGCCTGGACGTGATGGTACCGCTCGCCGACGGCCAGACCGTCGCTGAACATGGGCGGGAGGGCCTCCTCGTCGCCGGACAGCCGGAAGACGGTGTTGCTGGAGAACCCGCCCGGCGCGCCGCCCGTCAGGCCGAAGGGCGGGTGCCGCTGGCGGTCGGAACGGATCAGCAGGGAGGTGGGTACCAGCGGCCGCCACGACTTCTCGAGGCCCAGGCCACCGCGGTGGAGACCCGCGCCTCCGCTGTCGGGAACCAGACCGTAGCGTTCGATGATGATCGGGAACTCGGCCTCGGCCACCTCGATGGGCACGTTGGCAGCCGTGGCGATGGGGTTGCTGAGCCCGTCGTTGCCGTCGTTCTCGGGGGTGGCCCCCCAGGTACCCACCAGCAACTCGAAGTAGACGAACGGCTCGCCGTCCTCGTGGTGGCCCCCGAGGATCACCACCGTGTTGCCTCCCTCCCCGGCGGCGGGAACCCGGTCGGGAACCAGTTGGGCCAGAGCCCCGTTGATGGCGTCGAAGGCCCGGAACCCGGTGACGCCTCTCATCGAGTTGGCGCCCGGATAGACCGCGTGGGTGACGGTCCCCGGCCTGGTCACGATCCGGACCGGGCGGAAAGCCCCCGCGGTGTTGGGGAACTCCGAGGCGGCCGCCGACATGACGCAGTGGTAGGCGGTTGCCATGATGAACGAGCGGGTGGCGTTGAGCGAGCCCGCCACCATGGGGTCCGAGTCCGAGAGGTCAACCTCCACCTCGTCCCCGTCGATGGTCACCGTCACCCTGATGGCCACGTCGCGGCTCTCGATGCCGTCGGAGTCCATGTGGTCGGTGAAGCTGGCGGTCCCGTCCGGCCAGGTGGAGATCTCCCGGCGCATCAGGACCTCGGTGTAGTCGATGAGCCCGTCCATGAGCTCGGCCAGCCGCTCCATCCCGTATCGCTCGGCCATGGCCTGGAGTGCCCGCTCGCCTACCGAGCAGGCCGCCACCTGGGCCCCGAGATCCCCGAACAGCATGTGGGGAACCCGCACGTTGGCCCTGATCAGCGCGTGCACCTCCTCCACCGGACGGCCCTCCCGGTAGAGGTGCATCCACGGGATGCGGAGGCCGTCCTGGAATACCTCGGTATTGTCCGTGGCGGAACTCCCCAGGAGCCGCCCACCGATGTCGCCGTGGTGGGCGGTGGCCACGCCGTAGCCGATGAGCGTGTCCTGGAAGTAGACCGGCTTGATGACGAAGATGTCCGGCAGGTGCATGCCACCGTCGAAGGGGTCATTCATTATGAAGACGTCGCCCGGTTGCATCCGGTCGCGGAAGCGGGCCAGGAGGGCGTCCACGGCGGTGGGTACCGCTCCGAGGTGGAAGGGGATGGTCACCGCCTGGGCCACGGTCTGGGCGTCAGGGCCGAGCAGAGCGGCCGAGAAGTCCATGGCGTCGCGTACCACGGTCGAGTGGGCGGTCCTGAAGATCGTGGTCGCCATCTCGTCCGCCGCCGAGGCCAGGGCGTTCGCCAGTATCTGGCGGGTCACCACATCGGTGTGTTCGACCGCGGCCCTGCCGTTCCCCTGGCGGGTCAGGAAGAGGGCGCCCGAGCCGTGGCGGCGTGCGATCCAGCCCGGAGGTATGACGATCGTGGTGTCGTACTCGTCGATGAGCAGCGGCCCCGCGACTCCGTTCGGACCGACATCGGTCCTCCGCCTCAGAACGGGGGTATCCAGATACCCGTCAGCCAGGGTGAAGAGGACGGCACGCGAGCCGTCGGCGAGCACGCTCTCCGCGCCACGGTCCGCCATATCCTCGCCCTGCGAAACCCGGGTGGTGCGGGGCCGGGGTCCGAAGGCGGCGAGACGGACCGCCCGGACCTGGATCGGATCTTCGGGATCCTTGCGAACGCCGTAGATCTGCTCGTGGCGGTCCTCGAATGCCGTGACCAGATCCGCCAGCGCGGCGCAGGTCATCTCCGTCCCGGGAACGGTCACCTCGATGTCAAAGCTCTGGCCCTTGTAGCGCACATCGGCGGACCGGACCCACTCGGTCACCCCGCCGGAGATGCTCGATTGCAGTTCCGCCTCCAACTCGTCGAGGAGGCGGGACATGGTGGTGACGACCGCAGGATCGCGGGCATCCAGCTCGCAGAACCGCACATCGTGGTATTCGGGCCGGGCGTAGAGGAGTCCGGCTGCCGAGAACACCCCGGCATTGGGGGGAACCACCACCGTGTCGATTCCCAACTCGGTCGCCAGGCTGGCCGCGTGCATGGGACCGGCTCCCCCGAACGCGATCAGCGCGAAGTCCCTCGGGTCCCGGCCCCGCTCCGACGAAACGGCTCGCAGTGCCCTCATCATCCGGGCATTGGCCAGATCGTGGACGGCCCGGGCGGCCTCGTCCACCGGGATGTCGAGCGGAGCCGCAACCGATTCCATGGCCCCGCGGGCCAGACCGGGCGATATCGAGACTGCGTCCCCGGCGAGCGGTCCGGACCTCACGTAGCCGAGCACCACGTTGGCATCGGTGACCGTAGGGACGTCGCCCCCGAGGCCGTAGCAGGCGGGTCCCGGAACGGCGCCGGCGCTGCGCGGGCCGACCTGGAGACCTCCGGCCGTGTCGACCCAGGCGATGCTCCCGCCGCCGGCGCCCACCTCAGCGATGTCGATGCTCGGTACCCGCAGCAGCTCCCCGGAGCCTCGCAGCAGTCTGGAACCCACCGACAGGTCGGCGCCCACCTCGTACTCCCTGCTCAGGGTCACTTTTCCTTCTTCGATCAGCGACGCCTTGGCGGTGGTTCCACCCATGTCGAACGAGATAGCGTTGTCGATCCCGAGTTCCCGGGCCAGCCCCTGGGTGGCCACCACCCCGGCCGCCGGACCGGACTCGAGTGCGTACACGGGCCGGCGGGCCGCGTCGGCCGCGGTCATGGCACCACCCGAGGACTGCATGATCAGGACGGGTGAGTCGACCCCGATCCCTTCCAGACCTTCGACCAGATCCCGCACGTAGGAGCCCATGATCGGGATCACGTAGGCATTGAGAGCGGTGGTGGCGGAGCGCTCGTACTCGTTCTGCTCCCGCAACACCCCGCTGGAAATCACCACATGGACTCCCGGAAGCTCGCGCCGCAGGATCCGCGCCACCTGTTCCTCGTGGGCCGGGTACTTGTGGGCGTGCAGCAGGCAGACCGCCACCGCCTCGACCTGTTCCTCCCGCAACCGGGCGGCCACCTCCATCACCTCGGCGTCGTCCACCGAGCGGTGGACCGTCCCGTCTGCCAGCATCCGCTCGCCGATCTCGAAGCGAAGACGACGCTCGACTATCGGTGGGGGCTTGCACCAGAACGGGTTGTAGAGGTGGGGCATCCTGACCCGCCGGAGTTCCAGCACGTCACGGAAACCCTCCGTGGTGACCATCGCCAGGTGGGCGCCCCGCCGCTCGAGGATGGCGTTGGTCGCCACAGTGGTCCCGTGTACGACCTCCAGTACCGGGCGAAGGAAAGATCCCTGAGCGTCCCCCAGCAACGCGTCGATGGCGACCGTCACCGCCTTGTCGTACGAAGGCGGGGTTGACAGGACCTTGCGGGTGGTGGTGCGGCCGTCGGGTCCCTCGACGATCACATCGGTAAACGTGCCGCCTACATCTGCGCCTACCCGGCTACCCACGCCGGAGCCACCCCTCTTGGAGGGATGCGGTGTTTGCGCCACGCTCATCGAGAGCCGAGCATCTCACCGACCATGCTGACCGAGGCGGCGGCTCTCGGGCTCCAGCGGGTGAAACGCTTGGCGGCGGCGCGTAAGAGGAAGTCGCTCAGCATCGCCAGCGCGGCGAAGATGAAGACGATCACGAGTATCCCTGCGTTGTCCAGATACCGGCTCCTGCCGATCATCAGCCATCCCAGACCGACGCCGGCTCCCATGAACTCGGCCGCCACCACAAGACCCCAGGACACCACCACCGCCAAGCGGAAACCGGCCATCATGTGGGGCAGGATGGCCGGGACCACCACTGTGCGGTAGATGTGGAAACGCGAGGCTCCGGCGGTCAGGGCGGCTCTGACGTAGATGTGGGGTACGTTGCGGACGGCCTCGGTGACCTGGATGGTGAGGATCAGGAATACCCCGAAAGCGATCAGGGCGACCCCCGTTGACGGATCGGAGCCGAACCACAGCAGGAACAGCGGGAGGAGTGCCAGCAGGGGCGTGGGACGGATTGCGTCCAGGCTGAACTCCAGCAGGTCGCGCATCAACCGGCTGTATCCGAAGGCAAGACCGATCACCAGACCCGGAGGGGTACCGATCGCCAACCCGAGCAGGACCATGCGGGTGCTGACCCAGGTCGCCTCGTACACGCCGTCGGCGAAGGGAACCCGCTTACCGGCCAGGTAGTGGAACCCGGTACTGAATACTTCGACCAACCTCTGCGGTGGCGGCAGGTAAGCGGAACCTATCCACCCGGCATTGGTGACCACCCACCAGATGACCAGCACTCCGAGGGGGACCAGCAGGGCCCGGACGATAGAACGGAAACGGGTACCACCGAGAACCTTCTGGTCCCCGATCCGAACCCCTGGGCGGGCCACTGTCGTGCGCCGACGTCTCAGTCTCATCCGTCGCTCACCTCGTCCCTAGGACTTCCGCGACAAGACCGCCGGTGTTGGCCCGCTGCGCCCATCTGATGGTTCGCTTGATCACGGCCCTCAACAGGAAGTCCGAACTGATCGCCAGCAACGCGAAGAGGATCACCATGGCGATGATGCGGGCGGAGTCGAGGTTGACCAGTCCGGCCAGCATCAGATAGCCCAGGCCTTGTACGGATCCCATGAACTCGGCCGCTACGTCCAAGCCCCACGCAGCCATCACGGCCAACCGCAGGCCCGCCAGTATGTGGGGGATGATCGACGGGACCACCACAGTCCGGTAGATGTGAAACCTCGACGCGCCCGCCGTCAGAGCGGCCTGTACATGGATGTGCAGGACGTTGCGGACCGCCTCGGTGGTCTGGATGGTGAGGGTCAGCATCACGCCCAGGGTCACCAGGGCGATCTGGGGCCGCATCCCTATGCCGAACCAGAGCAGGAACAGGGGGATCAGGGCGAAGATGGGAACCACGCGCAGGCCATCGAAGGAGAACTCCAACAGATCTCTGGCCCATCGGCTGTACCCGAACACCAGACCGAAGCCGAGACCCGCCAATCCACCGACGACGATGCCGGTCACCACCATCTGCAAGGTGATCCAGAAGGCCGCGGGAATCAGGTCCGCGATCGCCCACCAAACAGAGAAGAGCTTCTGCGGTGTCGGAAGCAGGATGGGCTTGACCAGACCGAGGTTGGTGATGGCGGTCCAGATCACCAACGCCAGGACGGGGAGCAAGAGCGCCCGCACGACCCGGCTGGAGCGCCCGGGCCTTCGTATCCAGGCGAGGGCTCGATCCGGCAGGCCTCCGCGGAGCGATCGTGCAACTCGGCTCTCGTCCGGTCCGACCATTCCGTATCCCTCACCTTGATGTTCCGGCCTGCCCCGCCCCGTGCCGGGGTGGTCGCAGGATACACGCCGCGCGCTGGGCGACAGGCGACAGGCGACAGGCAGAACCCGACTGGGCCCGCGTCGCCTCCATCCCTGGCTTACAATGGGCTCAGGCCGTCAAGGAGGGTGAGCATTGCGGTTTCGAGCCTTACCGGTGTGCTTCGCGGCCGCGGCTCTTCTCTTCGCAGCGTGCGGTGGGGACGGGGACGGCGGTGGAGACGGTGGCGGTGGCGCGACCGAATCGGAGACCACCGTCTCGACCATCGGACAGTTCGCGGACCGGGCCGACCTGCCCACAGTGGTGTACGACGGGGACACCTGCACCTACATTGGTCCGGAGACCGTCGATCCCGGGCCGGTACGTATGACGCTGGACAACCGGAGCGGCACCCGGGCGCGCATCGACATCCTTCGCTTCCCGGACGACAAGACGTTCGATGATCTGGTGGCCTATGTCGAGAGCGGTCAGGCGGCGGCCAACCAGGACTCCCCGGATTGGGTCGACCAGACCAGGAAGATACGCGCTCCGGCCAACCAGGTCATGGGCGCCAACCGCACCCTGTTCGACAACACCTACGGTATCCTCTGCTACATAGGGGAAGCGGAACCCTTTGAGGTTCAAGCGGTAGCCAGCTTCGAGGTAAGCGGGGCCTAATTGCTAGTCGGGAGTCACTAGTTAATAGTCGATATTAATAGTAGTTAGCAGCGTCGTAGTTTACGACTACCGACTACCTAGCGCGGTATTACCGGCAGGACTAGGCGGCTCGGGTGTTCCGTGTCGTGGAACACGGTTTGATGCGCTGATTGGAACCCGGTTTCCCGACCGATTTCGCCTCCCAGGTTGGTGTTGCGGTCGAAGCGGGGGAAGTTACTGCTCGATACCTCGAGCCGGATCCGGTGTCCTGCCTTGAACACCCACGAGACCTCCCACAGGTCGATGCCGTACTCGTAGACCTCTCCCGGCTCGATCAGGGAGGGGGACTGGCGGCCGTCCCGGCACCGGGCGCGGACGATCCCTTCGGTGACGTTGATGGCCCGGCCGTCGGGCAACACGTCCACCAGGGTGGCGGTGAAGTCGGTATCGGGCGCCGTGGAAGCCGCGAACAGCACCGCGGACACCCGGCCGGTGCATTCGAGATCCGCGGTCAAGACATCGCCGGTGTATGCCAGTACGTCAGGCCGCTCCTCGATCGTGGACCGGTCACGGGGGCCGCTCTGGTCAACGTAGGCCACTTGGCCACCCATCGTGGGGACGGGGTCCGAGGGGTCGTACGTGTACGTGTCCGGTGGCTGCTCGGTGTTCGGCGGCTCCCGCCCTAGGACCCCGTCGCCGTGCCGCGTGTTCGCGGACCCAGCTCCGTGAAGGAACATCTCTCGGTATTCGGTGCGGGCCAATGGCCACTCGTACTCCCCGCGCCACACGTTGTCCCCGCACACGAAGAGCTGGAGGGGCGCCTCGTCGTCCACCCCGGTGGGGATTCCCCTGAGGCGCTGGTCGTACCAGTGGCGGTGCAGGTCGAAGATGTCGAGCTCGGCGTCGGGCCCGAAGTGGACATCCTGGCCCCAGTCGGCAACCCCGATACGGGTGTGGGTCCAGGGGCCGCACATGATCTTGGTTCTGGCCCGTGCCTCCGGCTGAGCGTGGGCAGTCCAGTTGACGAAGGCCTCGAACATGTGGCGGACGGTGCAGTCCCACCACCCGGTGAGGAAGTAGGACGGCGCCTCGATAGTGTCGTAGCGGTCGTTCACGATCCGCTTCCGCCAGTAGGCGTCGTAGGTGTTGTGGTCGAGGAGCTCCTTCCATATCTTCACGTCGTCGTACTCGTCGAAGGCCGTGTACAGCGGCGTCCGCTCGTACAGGTAGGAGAGGTCACCCGGGAACTCCCCGGCCTTGCCACCCCCTACCCCCATCGTTCCGGCAGGGAGGCCGGCCAGCATGGCCATCCCCTGAGCGTGGCTGGTGCGACGCCCGATCTGGAGGAAGTGGCTGGCCTGCTGGAGCAGGAAAGCGCCCTGCTGCCAGAACAGGTCGAAACCGTCCGGCGTCGCCGCGATCGGCAGGATGCCCTTGAGTCCCTCGGAGGCCAGCGGGGCGGGGTGCATCTGGGTGAAGCCCACGTAGGAGATACCGAACATGCCGACGTTCCCGTCGCACCACGGTTGACGGATCAACCACTCGACGGTGTCGTGCCCGTCCTCGTCCTGGACGTAGACCTCCCATACGCCGTCGGAGTCGTAGCGGCCCCGGCAATCCTGGATGACAATCGCGTACCCGGCCTCCATGAAGCGTTCCCCCCAGCCCACGTAACCGGACGGGCGCGCCCCGTCGGTCTCCGGATAGCTCTCCTTGCTATAGATGGTCCGGCACAGCAAGACGGGGAAACGATCTCCCGCTGGGGGCAGGTAGACGTCCGCCGACAGCATGGTTCCGTCCCTCATCGGCGCCCGCACATCGAACATGATCCTCTGTCCCATGGTCATCTCCCGTACCTTCTTCTTGTCAAGGCTGATCCGCCGCGCGGAGGCAACCCGCAGTGGAAAGGTCCAGGCTACCTGTTGACATGACGAACCCCGCTAAGCATCATAAGCCCAAGCGGGCGGAGACCGACGGGCGAAAGGCGCGCGCGGCCGCCCAACCAAAGGGAGGGAATATGCGTAATCGTTGGTGGAAGGGAACACTTCTTCTAGCCATCCTGGCGATGTTCGCGGTCGCCTGCGGTGGCGCCGAGGAGGAAGCCGCTGAGACCACTCAGGCTCCGCAGACAACTGCTACGACGGCCGCCATGGTCGAAGAAGAACCCATGGAAGAAGAACCCATGGAAGAAGAGGAACCCATGGAAGAAGAGGAACCCATGGAAGAAGAGGAACCCATGGAAGAGGACATGGGTCCCGACCTCAGCCACCTGAGCGCTTCGCCCGATGAGCCCAAGGGCGGCATAATCAGGATCGGCGCCACCCCCTCTTACGATGACCGGCTCTGGTCGTATGCGGCCGAGATCGGGATGGACACGCGGATCGGCCTCGACCTCGAGATCATCCCGTTCGTGAGCATCCCCTACACGCAGCTGCAGACCGACGAGATCGACATGTTGTTCTCGTGCCAGATCTGCTACGGGACCATCATCGAGGAGTTCCCCGAGTACCGGAACTACCTGATCACCAACCAGTACCAGGGCTTCGTGCTCATCGGTAGGGCCGGCGAGACGGTGGTTTACGAAGAGGCGCTGGAGCGCTTGGGCGACGAGGACGCCGCCAAGGCCGAACTCGCCGCGTCCATGCGGGGCAAGGAGTTCGTCAAGACGGAGGGCTTCCCCACCACGTTCGAGCGGGCCCTGCTGGAGAACATCGGTCTGTCCTTCGACCCTGAGGGCCAGCAGGACGTCGATTTCAAGTACTACCCGTCCATGGAGGCGATGAACTTCGGCTACCTGAGCGGCGAGGCGGACTACTACACGGGCAACCTTTCCGCCCAGGCCCGGATGCTGTACTCCGAAGAACTGGCAGGAGAGTACGTCGTGGCGGCGCCTCTCGAGCTGTTCGGCGCCTCGGCGATCCTCTACTCGACCGAGGGTGTGCGCGCAGACTGGCTGGAGGAGAACCCGGAGACGGTGCTCCGCTCGCTGGCGATCTGGTATCGGGCCTCCCGCTACCTCGACGAGTATCCCGACATCGTGGGTAAGTTCGTCGGCGAAGAGGCCAAGGACCAGACCGGTGGCACCAGCCTCGGAGGTCTCATCACCTCCCGGATCATGACCGAACTCAACTACTTCCCGCTGCTGAACGACGCCAAGGACTACATGTTCACGCCGGGCGAGATCACCTACTTCGGCAACGTCGTGGCCGATCGTTTCGAGGCGGGACGCGAGGAGGGCTACATCGCCGAAGGCGTGGAGTGGGAGGACTACGAGGTGGAGGAAGTCTGGTTCAACAGGCTCCTCGAGCGTGAGGACCTGGTCGCCTGGATCAACGCACCGCTTGGCACCGGCGTAGGCCTCGACGGGGACGAACCCCAGGGCTAGACCTCCCGAATATTCGCTATCCGTGTGGCTCCCGGCCCGTCCGGGAGCCACACCGTTTCGGAGATCTCAGATCAGGCCTCGCCTCAGGGAGGACCAAGCGGTCCGGATCTACCGGAGAATCGGCGGGCGGCTCAACGACGGGCAGTACCGGTTCCCGGTTACCTGGCGGTCGTTGATGGAGTTGAATCCGACGGTCACCACGGAACGGCGGAGTATCCACGACGAGAACGGTGCATCGGCAACTCATCGGACAGGAGAGCCGGATGAAGCCGGCGGTTGCCGTCCATGGAGCAGAAGAGGGTGGCTACCGGGCAGAGGTACCGGCCATACCCGGTTGTGCTACACAGGGGGAGCCCTTCGAAGAGTTGCTGATCAACCTGTACGAAGCAGTCGAGGGTTGCCTATCCGTTGATGTGGGGGCTCGGGCTTCTGAATCTCCTCGTCCGTAGGCGAAGGTGGAGCGAGACAAGCGGGCCTTCTCAGTAGCCCCGGGCGTCGACGGGCCAGACGGCTTCGACCACCCCGTTGCGGACGCCGATGAGGTGGTCGTAGAGGTTGACCGTGGGGTCGCAGTTGACCGGTATCAGGCGGACCTGGCTGCCTAGCGGAGGGAGGGGGCCTTCGGAAGGGGCCAGCACGCCGTGTTCATCGGCGAACCGCTTGTAGAGCGCCTTGCCCCCCTTCACCAGCGGGAGGCCGTTGCCAAGGGAGACGGCCTTGAGGCCGGCGTCGACGATCGCTATACCCGGACGCCGGCTCATCACCGTGGCGAGGACGTAGAGGCCCACTTCGAAGTCCCGGAACGGGCCTCCCAGGCGGTCCCGGTTGGCGAGGTAGTCAGCGTCCATGAACACGTACGTGCCGGGCTGGATCTCGTTGTATACCGCGGAGGCGGCCTCGAGGTCGTAGGTTCCCGTCCCTCCACCGCTGACCACCTCGCAACGGATACCGTGACGGTCCAGCAGATCCACCGACCCCTGAACCAGGTCGATGTTGCGCTGCGTAGCGGCTAGCCGCGCGGAGTGATCCCTGACGTGCTGGGCAACTCCGTTGTAGGCCTGTATGCCCGCAAAGCGGACGGACGGAGTCGCTTCCACGCGCTGGGCCAGTCGGAGCAACGGTTGGCCCGGTGGCACCCCGGCCCGGTACTCGGCCGTGTTCATCTCCACCATCACCCCGAGGGATGAACCGGCCCGGCGAACCGAGCGGCCCAGGTCGTCGAGATTGCCCGGGTCGTCGACGCACACGGTGATCGTGGCGTCGCGTGCCAGACGGGCGACGCGCCGGAGTTTCCCCGGTCCTACCACTTCGTTGGCGACGAGGACCTCACGGATACCTCCCGCCACCATGGCCTCGGCCTCGGAGACCGTCTGCACGCAGACCCCCACCGCACCCCGCTCCAGCTGCATGAGAGCGATGTTGACGCTCTTGTGGGTCTTGACGTGGGGTCGGAGAGCAACCCCGGCCCCTCGCGCCGCCGCCGCCATCCGATCGAGGTTCCGCTCCAACGCATCGAGATCGACCACCAAGGCCGGTGTGTCGATGTCAGGCTCGGAAAGGCCCGGGCGAGCCCGGCCTCCTCGGGACATCGAGCCCGGAAGGTCGATCAGTCCTCCCCGACCCCGTAGAGGCGAGCGGCGTTGTCTCCCAGGTAGGCGTCGATGTCCTCGTCGGTGAGGTCCGGAAGCCCGGGAGCGATGTTGAGCTCTCTGGCCAGCCGCGGGAAGGACTTGATATACGGCACGTCCTCCCGGCAGTCGAAGTTGTCGGTGCCCCACAAGCACTTGTCCAGCACCATGAAGTGCTTGGCGTACTTGAGGAACCGCACGTTGGTCTCGAGCGGCTGCAGGAACCCCCACCATCCGGTGCCGGCGTACATGTTGGGGTTCTTGAGCATCATCATCACGACTTCTTCGTAGTAGTTCTCCCCGGCATGCACGACGATGAGCTTCAGCTCGGGGACGCGCACCGCCACGTCGTCCAGGAGGAGGGGATGCTGGAGGGCCAGCCGACCGAACCCCGACCAGCCGGTGTGGACCTGGATGATCATCCCCAACTCGGCCGCCTTCTCGTAGATCGGCATGATGCGCTCGTCGTTGAGAGCGATGCCGTAGCTGGGCGCCGGGGTCATCTTCATGCCGACGCCACCCATGGCGGTGATCTCCTCCATCTCCCGGAGGGAAGCGACGCCACCGAGCAGATCGACGCTGCCCATCGGGATCAGGCGGTCGGGGAACTTGGCGCACTCCGAGATCACCCACTCGGTCGGGACGTGAGTGTTGAGGGCGGGCACCTTCACCGAGTGGCAGACCGCCATGTCCACCCCCGCCTCGTCCATGATCTCCACCATCTGCTCGGCGTTGGTCCCCTTAGTGAGCCCGGTCTTGGTACCGAGCCCCCGGGCGGCCCAGCCCGCCTTGTACATGGCGTCGTCCATAACGTCCTGGTCGCCCCAGTGCTCCGGCTTCGACAGCCAGACATGCGTGTCGATGATCATCCCGACCTCTCCATCCTCGCCCTATGTGCTCTTCGTATCACGGTACACCCGTGACGGGCATCCTTGCCAGCGTCGACGGTGGTCCGGCTACCGTGGAAAGTCGGGTGGGCCGCCGGGCAGCAACCGGTGTGCACCGCATCGACCACCGACCCGGAGGGAGGCGACATGAGTGCCATACAGGATGTGCGGGTGGGGGTCTCGGTCATGATCGACGTCATGGTGCCGATGCGGGACGGCGTCGCCCTGTCGGCCGACATATACCTCCCGCCCGGCGACGGCCCGTTTCCCACGCTCCTGTGCCGCACCGTCTACGGGAAGCAGAGCGGAGAGATATGCACCGACCTGGCCTACCTCCAGGAGTGGGTACCGCGCTTCCTCGGCGGCGGCTATGCGGCGGTGATGCAGGACTGCCGGGGACGTTATGACTCGGGCGGCGACTACGTCCCCTACATCTACGAGGCACCCGACGGGGCCGACACGCTGGCCTGGCTGGCCGCCCAACCTTGGTGCGACGGCAACATCGGCATGTTCGGGCAGTCCTACGTGGCGTTTACCCAGCTCCAGGCGGCCCTATCGGGCAGTCCTGCTCTCAAGGGCATCCTGCCGGTGGGTAACCAGGAGGACAACTTCGGCTACTTCCTGATGGACGGGGGTGTGCTCCAGCTGCAGAACTTCGTATGGGGCATCAACAGCGGCCGGCGCACGATGAACTGCACCAGCTTCGAGTTCCTCGACGTCGAGGCCCTCTACCGTCACATGCCGCTGCGGGAGGCGGTGTCGGGCATTTTCCGGCCCGCCTACTGGGGTTTCCTCGACCATCCCACCTTCGACGATTCGTGGCAGACCTACGGCCTCAAGGACAAGTACGGAATGATCGAGGTGCCCGCCCAATTCGTCACCGGCTGGTACGACAACCTGTCACGAGAGGTCTTCAAGGCGTACACCGGCCTTAAGCGAGGGGGCGGGTCGGCGGCGGCCCGTGACCTGACCCGCATCATCATCGGCCCGTGGTCGCACGACCTGGACCGGGCCGACCGCAACGGTGACGTCGACCTCGGGCACGGAGGGGAGTTCGATCTGCCCGGTCTCCATCTCGACTGGTACGACCGCCGCCTCAGGGGTATCGAAAACGGTGTGGACGATGAACCACCGGTGCGGATCTACGTGATGGGCGACGCCGAGTGGCGCAGCGAGACCGAATGGCCCCTGGCCCGCACCGAGTACCGCCCCCTCTACCTGCACGGCGAAGGCAACGCCGGATCGCTCGCCGGCAACGGGAGAGTGTCGTTGGACCCCCCGGCCGATGAACCGCCCGACCGCTTCGTGTACGACCCGGAGAACCCCATTCCCACCCTGGGTGGGTGTGACGTGATGCTCGACAACGCCGGGCCCAAGGACCGTTCCGTCCTCCAGCAGCGGAACGACGTGCTCGTGTACAGCGGCGATCGGCTCGAGCACGATCTGGAGGTCACCGGCCCGGTGACGATGACCCTCTACGCCTCCAGCTCGGCGACCGATACGGACTTCACCGCCACCCTCTGCGATGTCCATCCGGACGGCCGGGCGATCATCGTATGCGAGGGAATCCGCCGGGCTCGCTACCGGGACTCGGTCACCGATCCGAAGCTCATGGCACCCGGTACTCCCTACGAGTTCACCATCGACATGTGGCAGACCAGCCAGGTCTTCAAGGCCGGGCACCGGATCCGGGTGGAGGTGTCGAGCAGCAACTTCCCGAGGTTCGATCGCAATCCCAACATGGGTGGTGAGCTGTGGAACGAGACATCCATGCAGCCGGCAACCCAGACGGTGTTCCACGACCGGGACCACCCCAGCCACGTGCTCCTTCCGGTCATCCCCCGTTGAACCTGAATCCACCGACTCGTCATCGTGAATCAGCCTGGCCAGGTCATCTCTGTGGTATCCGAATCACGGACCGTTTCCTTGCCATCCAGGGCCGAAGCCGCCCTAGCCTTGGCTATCGTCGCAGATCAGAAGGACTTTCTATGTGTATCCACCCCTCCGGTGATGCACCCCCGCCGGTGGATTCAGGTTGAAGGAGTTCCGGCTTGCTCCCTGGATCCTGCTAGGAGTCCTGCTGTCGTCCGGGTGCCACGGGACCGGCGCCGCAGTCCAGGATCAACCGTCCACCACAGCCAAGGTCCAGGATCAACCGTCCACCACAGCCAAGGTCGAGGAGTGCTCCTGGTGTCCGGCCCCGGACGCGTTCGGAAGCACGGCCGTGGGGCAGCCAGCCTCGTCACAACCCGATCTCATGGATCGACTGCAGTCGACGGCCGGGGGCACCGCCTTTGCGGATGTCAGCGAGGACCAACTGCTGTCCGACATCCGCGCCGTCTGCGAGGCTTGGGCGGGTGACACGTCTCTGGAGGATACGACAGCCCGGGTTACTCTCGCTCGCGCCGGACTGCTGGGCGGGTCCGAATCGGAACCGGGACTGGCGGCCTACACGCAACTTCTGGAGACCAGCGCCGATCAACGCTGCCTCCGCGACCCGACACGCTGATTTCAGTTGTCAGTTGTCAGTTGTCTGAACCGCCCCGACACCACCCCACAAGCCCCTACAACCCCAAACCGGCCACCCCCCAGTATGAGTGAATCAGGGCTAGGTATCCTGAACGCGGCTCGGCATCGTCGCTCGCGATCCGGGCAGAGCACGCGCAAACGCTTGAATGGGGAGCATCCCATGATTATTGACACCCACGTCTGGCTGTCGAAGCCGGAGAGTTGGGGCGACCTGACCATGATGGACGACGCGATGATCGCTGCTGGTTGGACCGAGATCGGTGAGAAGACGGGCCTGAACCAGGGTATGAGCGGCGAAGAGATGGTCGCCCGTATGGACGAAGCAGGCGTCGACATAGCTATTAGTCACGCGATCAAGATGCCTCATCTGAACGCCCACGTGCCGTCCGAGTTCGTGGCGGGCGAGGTGGCCAAGTTCCCCGATCGGCTGATCGGCATGGGCAGCGTCGACCTCCTCGGCGGCCTCCCCGCGCTGCGGGAGATGGAAGAGATCACAGATATGGGTCTCATCGGCATGAAGATCACACCGGCGCCTGACTACGACATGGACCTCAACGACGAGCGGATCATGCCCATCTACGAGAAGGCCGAGGAGCTTGGGATGATCATCCAGGTCCACACCGGGTGGGCCGGATACGGGTTGTTGAGCCAGCAGCATCCCCTGCATCTGGACGAGGTTTCGGTTCGGTTCCCCGACTTGAAGCTGATCGTGGTCCACGCCGGATTCAACTACTACGAAGAAGTCGTGATGATGATGCTAAAGAACCGCAACATGTACGCCGGGACCGGCTGGTGGGGGTTCCTCCAACCGTTGGAGACCAACGTGCGGTTCTTGAAGTACGCCAAACACTTCAAGGTCCTCGACAAGTGTCTCTGGGGCACCGACAACTACGACTGCCGCGAAGACGTCCCTTACATCAAGTCCTTCCCCCGCCTCGCCAAGGAGCTCAACATCGCCCCCGGCCTCCCCGACCTCACCGGCGACGACATCGACGCCTACCTCGGCAACAACGCAGCCCGCCTCCTCCAACTCGGCGGCTCCGATAAGGATCAGCAGAACTGAGGGAAGCTGGTAGCTCATGGCCACCGTGCGTACCGTCCTCGGCGAGATTTCACCGGATGACCTCGGCATCACATTGAGCCACGAGCACCTGCTGCTCGACACGTCGCATCTGTTCTGGAACGAGCCTTCCCCAAGCGATCCTCCCGAGATCCACACTCTGGCAGCGGCCCCGGTGACCCCGGAGAGTTCCGACGACTTGGCCGCCCGCCCGTATCTCTCGAAGGACAACCTGCGGATGACCGAGCGCGATGTTGCGATCCGGGAGCTGTTGTTGTACAGGGATGCCGGGGGGAAGAGCTTTGTCGATGTCAGCGGCCGGATCCCCGGCTGGCACCCCGATGACCTCGTCGTTGCCAGCGAAGCCACCGGAGTCAACATCGTCGCCTCCACCGGCTGGTATATCTCACCTGCCCACCCGCCAAGCCACGCCGAGGCCAGTGTGGACGAACTGGCGGAGATGCTGGTCAAACACATCGAGGTGGGTATCGAAGGCACCGATGTGCGCGCCGGGGTGATCGGCGAGCTCGGCATGACCGAGCCGCTCCACCCCCAAGAAGAGAAAGTGCTCCGCGCCGGAGGCCGCGCCCAAGCACGAACCGGCGTTCCCTTGACCGTGCATCCCATGGTGTTCAAAAAAGAGGCCCACCAATACATCGACATCCTCGAGGCGGAAGGCGCCAACCTCGACAAGGTCTACATCAGCCACATGGACGGCAGCTGCCCCGACTACGAGTACCACGAGTCCGTGATGGACCGGGGCGTCTCCATCGACTACGACCTCTTCGGAGACACATCGTGGAACGACGCGCACCTCCTTTTCGGAGGCGACCACTGGGTCTCGGACCACGAACGTCGTCGAAACGCTGGCCCGCCTCTGCGCCGACGGCTACAGCCAGCAAATCATGCTCGCCCAGGATCGGTGTTTGAAAACGCACTGGGTCGCCTACGGCGGCAAAGGCTACGCGTATGTTCTCACCGAGATCGTTCCCCAACTCCTCGACGCCGGTGTCACCCAAGACCAGATCGACGACATGCTCATCGAAAACCCGAAACGAATCCTCGCCGTCTGAGGCCGTGCCGCAAGGCGCGGACAACACCGAGAGGAGACGAGCCATGGCCACCGTCCGAACGGTCCTTGGCGAGATTCCTTCCGATGATCCCCATTCCTTCCGATGATCCCCGTGTATGCCTGCCCCACGAGCGCATCATGACCAACTCCAGTGACCTTTTCTGGGAGCCCCCCGGACAGGACGACCCGCCGGAGATCCAGGTGCTGGCGCACGCCCCACGTCACGCTCGGGAACCGCGACCTCGTTAACGAGCGGCCGTATGTCTGCAGGGACAACCTCAATCTGACGGACCTGCTTATTGCGATCCGGGAGCTGCAGTTGTACCGGGATGCGGGGGGCACAGCTTCATCGATGTCGGCGGCTGGATCCCCGGCGCCGGGCCAAGGGCAATCGTCATTGTTCAGCATTCTTCTAGGAATTGTCACACAGAAGTCTCCCAGCGAGGACGGCCCTGCCATAGATTACCGCGACGGCTAGTGAAGCCTCTCCCGCATTCATCGCCGTCGGATTCTGACTACACCAGCTGCCTGGGGAATTCATGGTTCCATGACCGCTCGAATACGGGTCGCCCAGTTTCGTAGGCTATTGCACTGTTCGATACGAAGAACCGCTCTGAACTAGACCACATTCTGCCGTTGACCTCGAGCCGCGTTTGCCACTCGTTTCGTCCGATCTCGATTTCCCATTCTGTCTGGGCCTGCGCGGACAGCGGATCATAAGTGGCGATACTGAACGTGTTTCTTTGGATGCCACCAAACTCCAGTCCACCTGCATGAAGTCTCTTCTTGTCGAAATCCTCCACGTATACCGTCGTCACTAAGCCTCTGCCGACGTCCCGAAACGTTTCTCGGCCTTGCGGTCCTCTCCGCAACACCTGCGTAGCGACCGGTTCGGCCCACTCCGCTTCCGGAAAGGCAACGATTTCCTCACGGTTGTTCCACGACCTGAGCGGTACGTCGAGATGGCAATCCTTCGTCTTCACCGTCAAAGTGGCCATCTTCGGCGACGGCCAAAGCCATGGCCAATACGTCGGCGATATTGCCAAGCGCAGTCGGTGACCGGGTGGAACCGCATACCCAATCGCGTTCAGAGCTATCTCCACAGTCGTGAACTCATCCGAAACCAGTGGGGCGGGCACGTGATATCCATGCCGGTGTGTGAGGTTAAGCGGCTCTTCGGAAATGAGTGGGGAGTCGGGGATCTGCCAGGGGGAGTGGTAATCCACCAGAAGTGAGGAGGGGTCCTCCATAATCGGCTGTTGATAAGCGACATCCGAGGCAGGAGGACCCCTGTGGAAGCTGATCCTACGCGCATGTGCGAGAAGTTGGTAGGCCTAGGTGAGGTTGATCTGGTGGGGATCAACGACTCGGGTGAGGGTACACCGCTTGGGGTGGTGATCGGGTCCCGCAAGCCCCGGCCGGTGTGTGTGGCATGTGGCGGGTCGGTGTGGTCGAAGGGCTATCGGACGGTTGTGTTGGTGGATTTACCGGCGTTCGGCCGGCCTGTGCGGCTGCGGTGGCGGAAACGCCGGTGGACGTGCCCGAACCCCGACTGTGAGATCAGGTCGTTCATCGAACAAGACCCCACGATTGGTCCCCAACGGGCGTTGTTGACATCCCGAGCGGCGAGGTGGGTGACCGTCGGGGTGGGTGGGCGGGGCCGTTCGGTCGACGAGGTCGCCGCAGAGCTGGGTTGTGGGTGGCATACGGTGAACAACGAGGTCGTCCGCTGGGGCGAAGCACTCCTGGGGGCCGACACCGATCGGATAGGCGAGGTCGGAGCTGTGGGCATCGACAAGAAGCGTTGTTCTGGCGGAAAGGCCGGTGGCGAACCAAGGTCTGGTGCACCTCTGTCGTCGACGTGGGAGGCCACCAGCCGGTTCGACATAGTCCCTGGTAGAACAGCTGAAAGCGCCGCAGCCTGGTTCCGATCCCAACCCCCCGAGTGGCTCGACGGGATCCGCTGGGCGGTGTTGGACATGTCCGGTCCTTACCGGAAGGCGTATAACCGGGTGCTCCCGAACGCTGTACAGGTAGCAGACCCGTTTCACGTCATACGCCTCGCCAACCAGCGACTCGACGACCTACGACGCCGCACCCAGAACGAAACCCTCGGGCATCGAGGCCGCAAGGATGACCCGCTGTATCGGATACGCCGCCTCCTAACCGCCGCTTCCGAGAGGATCAGCGACCGGGGTCAAACCCGGCTGCGTGGTCTTTTGGATGCTGGTGACCCCCACGGGGAGGTACGCACAGCCTGGCACGCCAAGGAGACGGTACGAGGCATCTACGGGATCGAAAGTCCCGCCCTCGCTCTCCGATACACCCTCCAACTCGCAGACGACCTCCAACACGAATCCTGCCCACCCGAGATCAACAAGCTAGGTCGCACCATCACCCGCTGGACCCCCCAGATCACCAACTGGCACATCTCGAAGGTAACCAACAGATGCCACCGAAGCCCTCAACAACCTCATCAAACGCATCAAACGAGCAGCGTTCGGGTTACCCAACTTCGCCAACTACCGAATCCGCGCCCTCCTATATGCGGGGAAACCCAACTGGGACCTCCTCGCCACCGTCACTCCCCACTGAAATCCGAAGAGCCGGTTAAGCGCACCGCGCGTGATCAGGGTCGAAGCTCCGGTATCCGATACGCTGCAAAGCCGGGCCATTACCAATGCGTTGGGTTGGTCGGCCGCGAGGCGTAGTCGGACGACTGGAAACCCAAGAATCTCGCCGAGACGTCATCCGACGTGACCCGTCGCAACAGCTCACGAGAACACGGCCCCGAAAGCAAAAAGCCAACAACTGCATCGGAGATGTCACGCACCGTCACCCCGCCGCTGAGGTGGTCGTTGAACCAGCGCATGTGCCAGGCCCGCAGGTAATACGAGCCCACGATCCACCACGTGCCATCCCCCCAGTTGAACAACGTCAAGTCTCCTTTGAGCCGGCCGTCGTGGCCCAACATCGGGGCAAGCTTGATCCGCCCCGGTGCGGGCAACGCGCTGGCAAAGAGCCGATCGAGCCACGCCGCGGCGTCGGGACCGGTGACCTCGTACCGGGAGAACCCGGCAATATCGAGGATCCCCACACCGGAACGCACCTGGCGGCACTCTTCGCCGACGATGTCAAACGCGTTGGAGCGGCGCAACGTCGGCACCTCCACGAAGCCCTCGGGGGCGAAGTAGATCGAGACCTCGAGACCATACGAGCACCCCCACTGCGCCCCCGCCGCGGTCATCGCATCGTACGCCGGGGCCATCCGCAGCGGCCGGCCCGCCCACAACTGCTCGTTCGGGTAGGTGATCACAAACCGACGCGAATAGAACTGCCCGGTCATCTGGCGGATGTACTCACGGTTCTGGGCGAAGGACCCGAAACCGGCCACGTCCATCGCAAAGATGTCCTCCTCCGGCTCCCCCTCGATCATCCACTCCGCCATCGACTTGCCCACGCCGCCACCCTGGAGGAAACCGGCCATCACCGCACACGCCGACCAGTAGTTGCGCAACCCAGGCACCGGACCCACCAGCGGGTTGCCGTCCGGTGAGAACGTGAACGCCCCGTTCACCCAGCGGCTGATACCGGTGTGCTCGAGGACCGGGTAGCGGGACATCGCAAACGACAGCTCACTCGAGATCCGATCCACGTCCGGTGGGATCAACTCCAGGCCGTAATCCCACGGCGCACCATCCATGTTCCAATGCCGGTAATCGCGCTCATAGACCCCGACCAACACCCCCTGGAGCTCCTGACGCATATAGGTATACCCCTCCAAGTCGATCATCATCGGCACCTCGAAGTCGAGCGCCGCGATCTCGGGGATCGTCTCGGTAACCAAATAGTGATGCTGCATCGGCGAGACAGCAAGCTCCACCCCCGCCATCCGTCCCACCTGCTTGGCGGTCAGGCCGGAGCGCATCATGCTCGAACCAGCGGACTCGGCGTCACCCGGCGAGGGGTCACGCGTCTACGGGCGCATCGAGGAGATCATCTATCTCGGTGCGGTCACCCACTTCCACCTCTCGACGCCGTCGTTGGGCCGTTTGTCGAGCCAGAAGCTGTCCGACGAGGTGGCGTCGTCCCTCCACGTCGGCCAGGACGTCGTCGCCTCGTGGAACCGCGAGCACTCGCTCGTGCTGCCCGGTGGAGGGGTCGACGAGGTCGAGGCGGCCGCCGGGTAAAGGGCTCAGGCCCTGAGCACCGCGCCGTGGCGGGCTCCGGTCTCGGCGCCAGACACGATCGTCGGACCGCCGTTCACGATGAGGTGCTCGACCCCTACCGCCAGCCGGTTGGGATCTTCGAGGGAACCACGCTCGGCGAACCGGTCGCCGTCGAACACCGCGATGTCGGCCCTATGACCCTCACGTAGCTCACCGCGGTCGGCCAGCCCTACGCGGCCCGCCGGCTGCGCCGTGAGCTTGTGAACGGCCTCCTCGAGGGACAGGTGCGACGCCTCGCGCACCATGTGGCGGAAGAACCACGAGGCCCAGGTGTATGCGCCGAGGAAGGTCGTTTCGGCGAGCGGCCCGTCGATGCACAGCGCGGTGGCATCCGACTCCGTCGTGCATAGAGGATGGCGGAAGATCTCGGTCAGCATGTCCTCCTCGTAGCTGTGGACGATGACCAGAGCCGGGTGGGGATCGTCGCCTTCGGCGAGGAGAAGGTCGTAGATCGTGTCGAACACGTCGCCTCCTGGCGGAGTCAGGTCGGCCAGCGACCTTCCGACCCCCTCCGGCGACCCGTCGCTGGCGAACAAGAAGACGCGATCCCAGCCCCCCAGCCCGAACGACGAGATGATGCTCTCATAGCGCTTGAGGCGGCGTCTCGCCGCCGGATCACGCAATCGGGCCGCGAGGTCGGCCGGTCCGCCTTCGAGCGCCCACTGCGGCAGGGAGGCGCTGAGGTTGGTGATGCCGTGGAGCCGTGTGTGTGCATCGAACTGCACGTCGAGCCCGTCGGCGACCGCGGCCTCGGCGAGCCCGATCATGGCCTCCAGGGCGCCGTCGGGAGCGCCGCGGTGGGGGATCAGATGCGAGAGCTGCAGCCTGACGCCCGATGCCATCGAGGCCCTGATGCCCTCTTCGACGGCCTCGATCGCAAGCAAGTCGCGCTCCCTCTCATGGGTGGCGTAGAGCCCGCCGCGTGCTGCGACGATGCGGCACAACTCGATGATCTCCTCTTCGGATGCATGGTGCTCAGGCAGGTACTCCAGGCCGGTAGACAGCCCGAAAGCGCCGGCGTCCAGGGCGGCTTCGAGCAGCCTCGCCATGTCGCGGGTCTCGGAGGCCATTGCCGGTCGGGCCACATCATCGACTGCAGCGATCCGGAGGTTGCCGTTGGGAACCAGGGTGGCAACGTTCACCACGGGGCGGAACTCGTCGAGAAGATCCAGGTAGTCGCCGAGGCTCCCCCAGTCGATCTTGAGCAGATCCTAGTACCCGTAGATGTTGCCCTTGAAGCGCTCGATGTCGCCCACGAAGGGCCCGCAGCCGTGGCCGCAGTTGCCGACCAACTCGGTGGTCACCCCCTGGTAGATCTGGCTCTGGGCCCTGGGGTCGACGAGCAGCGTGAAGTCCGAGTGGCTGTGGATGTCGACGAAGCCGGGAGCGACCACCATTTCGGCGGCGTCGAGCGTGAGCGACGCCTCCCCACTCCGCAGATTCCCGATTGCGGCGATCCGGTCGCCGTTCACACCGATGTCGGCGTTGCGGCCGGGAGCTCCCGTTCCGTCCACGACGAAGCCGCCGCTCACAACGATGTCAAACATCGGTCTTCCCCTCACCACGCATCGGCGTAGAAGTTGCGAGGCCACGAGTGGTCCCGCAACTTCTCGAGCACCTCAGACACCAACAGCCGCCCGTCTGAGACGGCGCAATTCTGGCCCACATGAGCCAGCGAGCGCATCCCCGGGATAACGGTGGACACCGCGTCCTCGCTGAGACAGAAGCGCAGTGCGCCTTCGGCGAGGCTCGAGGCGTGCTCGGCGAGGGTCTCCGCTACTGCTCCGGCCCGGGCTACCGTCTCGGCCAGGCGGCCGCCTTTGAAGTAGCCGCGGCGCCAGTCACCGGCCGCAAACACGGTGTCGGAGCGGAGGGCACCAGTGAGGCCGCCCTCGTCGAATGGAGAACGGGCGATCACGCCGATGTCGAGTTCCTCGCATCGGGGCAGCAGGCGCTCGTGTGCCGACTGGTCGAAGAGGTTGTAGATCACCTGCACGGTGTCCACCAGTCCCGATTCCAACAGGCGCAGCACCGAATCGGGCTCATGATCGTTAGTGGACACCCCGAAGAACCGGATCTTGCCCCCATTCTTGAGCGCCGACACCGCGTCCGCCCACTGGCCCTGGTCGGTCCAGGAGTCGGCCCAGAAGTGGAATTGCTGGAGATCGATGTGGTCGGTGCCGAGACGGCGCAGGCTCTCCTCGGTGCACGATCGAATCCACCCCGGTGAATAGCAGTCCTCGACCGCCATGTCGTCGGTAGCGGGCCACACACGTGTCTCGAGCGGGACCTTGGTAGCGACAATGGGTGTGACATCCGGTCGGCTTACGAGGACCTCGCCTATCAACTCCTCCGACCGGCCTTCGCCGTATCCGTACGCCGTGTCGATGAAGTTGACGCCCAAGTCCAAAGCGTGATGGAGGGCTTGCTTGGACCCCTCGTCGTCTCGCTCGCCCCAAGCCAGCCCACCGATGCCCCACGTCCCGATGCCGACTTCCGACACTTCCAGCCCGGTACACCCGAGCTTTCGGTAGCGCATCTCAACCTTCCGGGGGAAGCGGATTCCACTCTTCGTAGGTCATCCCGACGGCTTGTCGAGGCTCCTTGGTGCGGACGTGGTTGTAAATGTGCAGGTACGGCCGGTAGACATGGAGCAGGGAGCGAAGCTCGCCGACGGCGTCGGACGCGTGGAAGTCGATGCGCAAATCGATGTCGGGAAACGTATCCGTCTCGGCCACCACCAGCGTGGCCGAGCGCTCGTAGAAGTCCCCGCCCTGGCCTCCGGCATCGCGACCGGCCTCCAGGCCGGCCACCAAGCGATCCTCCACAGGATTACCCGCCGCCGACTCGAACGCATCGGCCATCGCTTCGACCACCCCTTCACCCTCGAGGGCGTTCCCCGTGGCGATGTAGCCGTCGCCGATGACGTGGCCGGACCAGTAGCCTGTCCTGTCCCCGGTGTGCGCAGCGGCGACCCCGTCCGGGGTCAGCACTGCCGTCTGGCGAAAGGCGTAGTCGGGATCAACGTCGGCCAACCCAGTGACGACTTCCCCAGGAGAGAGACCGCGCTCCAGCATGCCGGTTGCCACGGGGAGCAACCTGGGATCGGCGTACGCCTGGCTGGCGATCGCGCCGACCCCAGACCGGACCACCTGACAGTACCCGCCGGCGGCGATCGAGTGGGTGGCAATGCCGACGCCGACACGGCCCGTCGCAAAGTCACATCCGAGGATCGTGTAAGTCATGTCGCCATTCCGCCTTTGCTGGTCATTGCTGGTCCGGGCCGAGCCAACCGAACTCGGAGACCGTTGACCAGGCGGTGGCATTGCGCCCCGTCCATTTCGAGCTTACGGCTCATCTCGGTGATGCCGAGCCCGGTGGGGTGATCCACGAGAAGCTCGAGTGCGCGCAGAGAGTTGACTCCGCTCAACTGTCGCGTTCTCTTTGGTTCCGTCATGTGGTAGCGCCGCGTGTAAACCGTTATCTTACCGGTCGCCCTGTTGACTGGGCAAAGAGTTTTGACTCTACTCATTCGGGGTGCGATTCATGGATGCTGAACTGGCTGGCTGGCAGTTCTGGATCGATCGCGGCGGCACGTTCACCGACATCGTGGCGCGCACGCCGGCAGGTAGCGTGCTCACGCACAAGCTGCTCTCTGACAACCCCAGGCACTACGACGACCCCGCCATAGAGGGCATCCGACGGCTGATCTCCACCGATCCCGACGCCGGCCCCGTCGAGGCGGTGCGTATGGGCACCACGGTCGCCACGAACGCACTGCTCGAGAGAGCAGGCGAGCGCACGTTGTTCGTACGTCAGGATCTCATCTACGGCCTGATCAAGGTGATCGGCAGCATCAGTGAGTCCAGCTTCGGTGAGGTGGCCGACGACACGGTGGTGCTGGGCCCACACCTGATCCGGGTCGGGTTGGGCGAATATGGTGCGCACCGTGGTGGCGACCATCGACCCGGAGCTTTTCGGCACCTTGGTCAATAGGTTGGCCAGGTAATGGGTTCGGCATCGTTGCCACGAAGCACCGGCCATAGTGATCTCTATGGTGTCGACGAGGCCGGTGTGGTCGTCGGAGATCACCAGCTGCACTCCAGAGAGTCCACGGGCGACCAGGGACGGAAGAAGGCGAGCCAGCCGCGCCGTCCTCTGTGGTGGCCAGGTCGAGTCCGAGGATCTCACGGTGGCCCTCTGAGTTGACGCCCACAGCGAGGAGGCAGGCGATGTTGACGATGCGGCCACGGACCTTCATCGTCAACGCGTCGGCCCACACATAGGTGTACGGGCCGGCATCGAGGGGCCGGTCCCGGGAATCAGCGTCCATCTCGTCGAGGTCTTTGGCCATCTCTGAAACGTGGGACTTCGACAACGACGTAACACCGAGCGTCTCCACGAGACCCTCCACTCGGCGGGTCGATACCCCACGGACATAGGCTTCGGTAACGACCTGGATGAACGCCCGTTCCGACCGGGTCCGAGCATCGAGGAGCCACTCCGGGACTCACCGTGGAACGAGTCGCACCTCATCTTCGGACGAGACCACTGGGTCTCGGACCAGGAGCGGGTAGAGACGCTCGCCCGGTTGTGCGCAGACGGCTACAGCAAGCAGGTCATGATTGCGCACGACCACTGTCTCAAGGTGCACTTCGCCGAGCACGGCGGCAAGGGATGGGTGTACACTCTGACCGAGGTGGTTCCGATGCTGCGCGAGGCCGGGGTCACCGAAGATCAGTTGAACGATATCCTGGTGGAGAACCCGAAGCGGATCTTCGCCGTCTGAGGGTTGAGATGATGAAGATCGGCGCGGTCATGCTCTACGTCGACGATTTCGACACGGCACTCGAGCTCTATCGCGACACCGTAGGCCTGGATGTTGCCGACATAGACCCCGGAGCCGGTTACCAGCCGTTGGTCGACTTCGCATTCCTGACGTCGGACCGAGCAGCGCTCGAGATATTCGATCGCGCCACCCACGGCTCCGGCATCACGGACGATGAGGCAGGGCGGGTGCACATCGGGCTGGAAGTGGCCGATCTGGCAACGGAAAGGGACCGCCTCGACGCGATGGGCGCTACCGAGACCCGCGACTGGGGGACGTACTTCGTCCTGTCCGACCCCGAAGGCAACCGGCTACAGGCCTACCAGTTCGCAGGATGATCGACCTCACCGACGCCGGCGTAGTCGATTTCCATGCCCACATGTCGCTCCAGATCGGTGTGGGCGAGCTGATCCGGCGCGACGTGACCACGCAACTGAACCTCTTCCACGGCACGCCGGGCACGTCATATCGCTGGGACGATCTTGAACCGGCCCCCGACTACGAGCGCGGCATGGCGCAATGGGCCCACCCGCTCAACTCGCAGTACCGCATGCTGATCAGGTACGTGGCCGGGGCCCTGGGATGCGAGCCCGATGTCGTGGAGATCGACGAAACGCTCTCTGCCACGATGGAGCAGGGCTTCAGCATGTATCTGGAATCGGTGCTCGACCGGGAGCGTATCGACCTCGTCGTGCTCGACCTGCTCGGCGAGTTGCGTGACGGGGCCGCCGGATTCCCGGACGACCGTTATGTGTGGATCTACGGAATCACCCCGTTGCTCTCTCCACTTGCCGTGATCGAGAGCGGCATCACTTCGCTCGACGACGCCATCAGGTGGGTCGACGAGTCGATCGACAGTGCCGTGGCGCAAGGGTGCGTCGGGTTCAAGAACCTGATGGGCTACTACCGCGCGCTCGACGTCTCGAGGCCCACCGCCGATGAAGCCGCTTCCGGGCTGCGCCAGGTAGCGGCGACGCCCCCGGCCGACGTGAAAGAGTCGTTCCTGTACGGGCGTGTCGGGATCTACGACGAGGCGGCCGGGCGCGCGGCGCGGGCATACGAGGACTTCGTGATCCGCCACATCGTCGCCCGCGCCGGCGATCTCGGCCTGCTGCAGCTGATTCACACCGGGGCCCAGTACTCGCCCAACCAGAACCTGCACGCCGCGGATCCGGCACGCTTGTTCTCCCTTTTCTCGGACCCGGCTTCGAACGGAACGACGTTCGTCATGCTCCATGCCGGGGCGCCGTACCACGAGAACGCCGCCTACATGGCCTGGCAGTTTCCCAACGTGTACGTCGACCTGTCCCACACGATGCGGATACCGGGGCGCCTCAATTCGATTCTGAGCACCATTCTGTCCATAGCTCCTGCGCACAAGGTGCTCTACGGCAGCGATTCCTACGCATCGGCCGAATGGCTCGGCTACAGCGCACACCGGATGCGGAAACATCTGGCACTCGTGCTGAGCGATCTCTCTGCCGACCTGGAGTGGACCGAGGCGGAGGCCGAACAAGCCGGCCGGATGGTGCTCGGAGACAACGCCAGGGCCATACTGCCCGGTGTCGCTCGGTGAGCGACCAGGCCCATTTCCAGGCATGTCAACGGATTTGACTCACTACTAAGGTCGGAGCCGAGCATCAGGGAGCTCGGGGATGGTCCGCGAGTTCAGCGAGGAGCAGATAAAGCAGTATCGGGAAGACGGGTTTCTCATCGTCGAGAACCTGATGTCGAGAGAGGTGGCCGCGACACTCGCAGAGCGCTTCGAGCACATCTTCGACGGACATCACGACCTCGTGAACTGGCCGGACCAGGTCTACTGGCAGAAGGGGCGTGATCCCGAAGATGCTCACCGCGTGCTGGCAGGTCTCTAGCGGGCAGACTCGGTCATTGCCAGGGAGACCTTCTCCGGTGACTTCGGGCGGCTGGCCTGCCAGCTCGAAGGAGCGTCCTCCGCTCGGCTGTGGGCGGACGTCGCGATGTACAAGCCGGAGGGCGGTAAGCCGTTCGACATCCACCAGGACGCGGCATATATGGGCTGGGTGCAGCCGGTATGGAACTGGACCTGCTGGATCGCGCTCGACGACACCTATGCCGATGGGGGAACCCTCGTATACGTCAGGGGGAGCCACAAGTGGGGCCCGCAACCGACGCCGGGGACTCAGATCATCGCCAAGGACATGGACAGTTGGACCGACTACGTCGGGCAGTTTGCGCCCGAAGGCGAGGAGGTCGAGTTGGTTCCCCTGGTATTCGGGGCGGGGTCGGCGGCCTTCCACACGGGCTGGATCTGGCATGGAAGCGGGCCGAACACGCGTCCCGGCAACATCCGGCGGAAAGCTGACCGGCAAATACCGCCGGAACGAGCCCCCCCGAAAAGGAACCCGTTTGGCCGTGCTCCATCGAGCGAACCGGTTCCTCAACGACGCGAACACCCAGATCGTGGAAGAACTGCGGCGCTTCTGTTCGGAGCGCGACCACACGGTGCTGGACCTCGCCATCTCCTGGCTCGTCACCCAACCGGTCGTTGCCACGGTCATCGCGGGGGCCACCACTGCCGAGCAGATTCGGAGCAATGCCATGGCAGGGTCGTGGAAGCTGACTGCGGCCGATCTCGCCGATATCGATCGGATCACGAGATCCGGGCACGACGGTCGATTGCCGCGAATCCGCCAGTGAATCCTGCGTAGCCTTTACTTCCCGAGGGTTTGGGCGACGACACGGTGGTGCTGGGCCCACACCTGATCCGGGTCGGGTTGGGCGAATATGGTGCGCACCGTGGTGGCGACCATCGACCCGGAGCTTTTCGGCACCTTGGTCAATAGGTTGGCCAGGTAATGGGTTCGGCATCGTTGCCACGAAGCACCGGCCATAGTGATCTCTATGGTGTCGACGAGGCCGGTGTGGTCGTCGGAGATCACCAGCTGCACTCCAGAGAGTCCACGGGCGACCAGGGACGGAAGAAGGCGAGCCAGCCGCGCCGTCCTCTGTGGTGGCCAGGTCGAGTCCGAGGATCTCACGGTGGCCCTCTGAGTTGACGCCCACAGCGTACACCACGTCCGTGGACGCAACTCTGATTCTCTTCGAGCCGCCGTATCCACATGTCACGCCATCGATCTCCTACGACACGAGGATCCGGCGGTCGAGCATTGAAGGCAAGCATGCTTGTGGACCACCACAACATGTCCGATGCGAGGACGCAACCGCCCATGTAATGGACGTCGTCGGCGTAACGATCATCTGTCGAACACACACTGATGATGGCCTTTAGCGCGGGAGGTCTCAACGCTGCTACCTGGAGACTGTTGAAACCACCCCAGGAGATGCCGAACATCCCGACACTGCCCGAGCACCAAGGTTGCTTCGCGAGCTAATCGATTACCTCTGTGGCATCCGCCTGTTCCTGGGGGAGGTATTCGTCCTCGAGAATGCCGTCGGAATTACCGCTCCCTCTCATGTCCACGCGTACTGCTGCGTAGCCATGGCCGGCAAGGTAGGGGTGACGGATCGAGTCCATCTCAATCGTCCAGTCATCCTTCCGATACGGAAGGTATTCCAAGATGGCAGGAACCGGAACCGTGGCAGCACTGGTCGGTAGCCAAATCGTCGCACTCACGCGAATCCCGTCAGACAGCGGTATCCATACATCCTTGAGAACTCGTACCTCGTGCGGGAATCCCCTTACGATTCTCACCCGGCTCCTATCGACGCGTGGCCCGCGACGTTGACCCGGTGCCGCCGGTTCGCATCGCCGTGCCGTTCGGGTCGTAGGGTGAGGGGGCGATTACCCGCACACGGCGTTGGACCCCGACGATGTGGGTTGTGAGTTCGGTTCCTTCTGCGGTGTGCTCCCGGTCGATGAGGGCCATGGCGAGGCTCTTGCCGGTGGTATGGCCGTAGTCGCCCGAGGTGATGTAGCCGACCCTTCGGTCGCCGTTCCACACCGGCTCGTACCCGGTGGCGTCCGCATCGGTGGCTTCCACTTCGAGGGTGACCAGCCTCCTTGTGGCGCTGTCGTTGTCCCGCTCCTTGCGGGCCGCCCCGGAGCCGATGAAGTCGTCCTTGGACCAGTCGATCCATCGGTCCATTCCGGTCATGGCCGGGGTGTACTCCTGGCGGAACTCAGTCGACCAGACGCCGAAGCTCTTCTCGATCCGGAGCGAGAGCAGCGCGTTGTAGCCGTACTCGATCGCATCGAGACCGTCGGCGGCCTCGAGAAGGAGGCGGCGCAGGGCGATGTGCTCGGCGGCCGAGCAGTGGATCTCATACCCGAGCTCTCCGGTGACCGAGATCCGACCCACCCGGGCGCGGATCATGCCGACGTCGAGCTCACGACACCTCATGAAACGCATCCCCTCCGCCGAGACGTCATCCGACGTGACCCGTCGCAACAGCTCACGAGAACACGGCCCCGAAAGCAAAAAGCCAACAACTGCATCGGAGATGTCACGCACCGTCACCCCGCCGCTGAGGTGGTCGTTGAACCAGCGCATGTGCCAGGCCCGCAGGTAATACGAGCCCACGATCCACCACGTGCCATCCCCCCAGTTGAACAACGTCAAGTCTCCTTTGAGCCGGCCGTCGTGGCCCAACATCGGGGCAAGCTTGATCCGCCCCGGTGCGGGCAACGCGCTGGCAAAGAGCCGATCGAGCCACGCCGCGGCGTCGGGACCGGTGACCTCGTACCGGGAGAACCCGGCAATATCGAGGATCCCCACACCGGAACGCACCTGGCGGCACTCTTCGCCGACGATGTCAAACGCGTTGGAGCGGCGCAACGTCGGCACCTCCACGAAGCCCTCGGGGGCGAAGTAGATCGAGACCTCGAGACCATACGAGCACCCCCACTGCGCCCCCGCCGCGGTCATCGCATCGTACGCCGGGGCCATCCGCAGCGGCCGGCCCGCCCACAACTGCTCGTTCGGGTAGGTGATCACAAACCGACGCGAATAGAACTGCCCGGTCATCTGGCGGATGTACTCACGGTTCTGGGCGAAGGACCCGAAACCGGCCACGTCCATCGCAAAGATATCCTCCTCCGGCTCCCCCTCGATCATCCACTCCGCCAGCGACCTGCCCACGCCGCCACCCTGGAGGAAACCGGCCATCACCGCACACGCCGACCAGTAGTTGCGCAACCCAGGCACCGGACCCACCAGCGGGTTGCCGTCCGGTGAGAACGTGAACGCCCCGTTCACCCAGCGGCTGATACCGGTGTGCTCGAGGACCGGGTAGCGGGACATCGCAAACGACAGCTCACTCGAGATCCGATCCACGTCCGGTGGGATCAACTCCAGGCCGTAATCCCACGGCGCACCATCCATGTTCCAATGCCGGTAATCGCGCTCATAGACCCCGACCAACACCCCCTAGAGCTCCTGACGCAAATAGGTATACCCCTCCAAGTCGATCATCATCGGCACCTCGAAGTCGAGCGCCGCGATCTCGGGGATCGTCTCGGTAACCAAATAGTGATGCTGCATCGGCGAGACAGCAAGCTCCACCCCCGCCATCCGTCCCACCTGCTTGGCCCACAACCCGGCGGCGTTCACAACGTGCTCCGCGACGATGGTTCCCAGCTCGGTCACCACCTCCCACGACCCGTCACGGCGTGGGTGCAGCTCGACCACCCGGTTGTGTTCGATCACCTCGCCACCCCGCAACCGGGCAGCCTTGGCGTAGGCATGGACCACCGCCGACGGATCGATATAGCCCTCACGATCCGCCCACAGACCCCCAAGCACATCAGCGACGTTCATGATCGGACACCACTGCTCGATCTCATCCGGGTCGATCAGCCGCACGTCCTCGATACCCATCGTCTGGAACACCCGATACGCCGCCTGCAACCACTCCCACCTCTCCGGCACCGAAGCCACCGAGATGCCACCTGTCATATGCATCCCCACGTCGAGGCCCGACTCCTCCCCGATCTCCGATAGCAGATCGATCGTGTACGCCTGCAGAGCCGCAATATTCGGATCAGCGTTGAGAGCATGCACAGCGCCGGCGGCGTGCCAACTCGACCCAGCCGTCAACACCTCACGCTCCACAATCGCCACGTCGCTCCAACCCAGCTTCGCCAAGTGATACAGCACACTGGCGCCGACCACGCCGCCCCCGATCACCACCACCCGGTACTGCGACTTCACGATCCCTGCAGTCCTGGCTTCACGTCGAGGACAGCACCCGTGGCTTCCTGGAGGACGGTTGAGCCCGCCACCATGGTGAGCGCGATCCAGCCGTTCGCTTTCTCAGCCAGAAAGAGGCGGTAGCACTCGTTCGGCATACCGTCTTCGGAATAGAAGTGCTCATGCGCCGTCGACATCATCCGGTTGCGGAGCGGCAAGTTCTTCAACGCGGGTCTGAGCAGCGGGTCGCGAAACGACATGGCGCGCATCACCTGAGCGGCAAACGCGTGTAGCGGTCCGGGCTCTCCGGATGATGGAAATGGCTCATCGGCCCGTTATCCACAAAATGCTTGTGCCAGCGCGCCATCGACCCGGGATCGAGCTTGACGCCGAGGCCGGGGCCTTCGGGAACGCGGACGGTGTTGTTGGTCTGGCGGAAGGGTCCGCCATCGATGACGTCCCCGATCTGCCAGCGGAACAACGACTGCGACGGCTCGGTGATCCAGTGCGTCGCAGCCGTCAGATGTAGATAGGCCGCGGTCATGATGCCGAGGTCATTTGAGTAGCACCAGAAGCCTTTGCCCATCGCCTCGCAAGCGGCGACGAATTTGAGCGTCGCCGTGATACCGCCGAGTGCCGCGATGTTGCAGACAAAGGTATCGGGCGCCCCCAGTGCGACGGCGCGGCGCAAATCCGGCACATGGGTGGAGAAGGGGATCATCGTATGGCGGCGCAACTCCGCCATCTCCTCAAACGTTGCGACCGGGTCCTCGTAGTTGCGGATGTTGAACGCCTCGATCTCGCTCAACACCCAGCGGGCGGTGGTCAGCGACCATTGCATGTTCGAGTCGAGACGGATCATGGCGTCCGGCGAATACATAATCGGTCTTCCCATACTCCATTATCTCCCAACTAATAGAGTCTCCGGGAAACCCGGGGCGATTCACTTCGCGAATGGGTGGGGAGTAGGGGATCTGCCAGGGGGGATCGGAATCCACCAGAAGTGAGGAGGGGTCCTCCATAATCGGCTGTTGATAAGCGACATCCGAGGCAGGAGGACCCCTGTGGAAGCTGATCCCTGCGCGCATGTGCGAGAAGTTGGTAGGCCTAGGCGACGTTGACCTGGTAGGGATCAACGACTCGGGCGAGGGTGCACCGCTTGGGGTGGTGATCGGGTCTCGCAAGCCCCGGCCGTCCTGTGAGGCCTGTGGTGGCCCGGTGTGGTCCAAGGGTGAGCGGACGGTGGTGTTATTTACCGGCGTTCGGCCGTCCGGTTCGGCTGCGGTGGCGGAAACGCCGTTGGACATGCCCGAACACCGACTGTGCGCTCAGATCGTTCATCGAGCAAGACCCCACGATTGGTCCCCAACGGGCGTTGTTGACATCCCGAGCGGCGAGGTGGGTGACCATCGGGGTGGGTGGGCGGGGTCGCCCGGTCGACGAGGTCGCCGCAGAGCTTGGTTGTGGGTGGCATACGGTGAACAACGAGGTCGGCCGCTGGGGCGAAGCCCTCCTGGGGGCCGACACCGACCGGATAGGCGAGGTCCAAGCTGTGGGCATCGACAAGAATCGTTGTTCTGGCGGAAAGGCCGGTGGCGAACCAAGCAGTGGTGCACCTCTGTCGTCGACGTGGGAGGCCACCAGCCGGTTCGACATAGTCGGTGGTAGAACGGCAGAAAGCGCCGCAGCCTGGTTCCGGGCGCAGCCCACCGAATGGTGTGAGGCTATCCGCTGGGCGGTGTCGGGTCATGTCCGGTTCGTATCGGAAGGCGTATGACAGGGTGCTGCCCCACGCCCCCGGGGTAGCGGACCCGTTCGGTGTCAGCCGCCTCGCCAACCAGCGTCTCGACGACCTACGACGAAGAGTCCAAAACGAAACCCTGGGACACAGAGGCCGCAAGGATGACCCGCTGTATCGGATACGCCGCCTCCTCACCGCCGCGCATGAGAGGATCAGCGACCGCGGTCAAACACGGCTGCGTGGCCTCCTCGATGCCGGTGACCCCCACGGGGAGGTACGCACAGCCTGGCACGCAACCGAAACGGTACGGGGCATCTACGGGATCGAAAGTCCGGTCCTTGCTCTCCGATACACCCTCCAGCTCGCAGACGACCTCCAGGACGAATCCTGCCCACCCGAGATCAACAAGCTCGGACGTACCATCGCCCGCTGGACCCCCCAGATCACCAACTGGCACATCTCGAAGGTAACCAACAGACGCCACCGAAGCCCTCAACAACCTAATCAAACGCATCAAACGAGCAGCGTTCGGGTTACCCAACTTCGCGAACTACCGAATCCGCGCCCTTCTCTACGCCGGGAAACCCAACTGGGACCTCCTCGCGACCGTCACTCCCCACTGAAACGCGATGAGCCCGAAAAGCTCGCTCTGCATGACGACATGCTCTTGGTCGCAACTGATCAGGGCTCGGTGGTCGGAACGGCGATGGCCGGGTATGACGGCCATCGAGGCTGGCTCTACCGGGTAGCGGTATCACCCGAGCACCGTCGGCGAGGCATCGGCACGGCTCTGGTTCGCCATGCCGTCGGCTCGCTGCACAAGCTGGGATGCGTCAAGGTCAACCTTCAGATACGGGCGGATAACCGCGCGGTCAGCAGCTTCTACGAATCACTCGGCTTCGCGGTCGAGGAGCGCGTCAGCATGGGCATGCGTATTCGCTGAACTATCGAGATCCACCAGCACCGGCTCGGTAGTACATCGCATCCGGCAAGGTGACCATGCTCGCGTCCAAGGAACCGCGCGGGAAGGGTCACAAGTCGTTATGTAGTTCGTATGACGAGATGTGTTGGGCGCTGGAGGCTGTAAACGAACCGCCGGCCCAGTTGCTCCAACGGTGGCGTAGCCGCATGCCGGCGATCCTTGCCATTAGATCCAATTCGGCTGGCCACGTGTAGCGGAGCTTTATCGGCATCAACCTCACGTCATCCTTACTGAGGATTAGATGGCACGAGTCTACGATTTGGTGTACCGGATTGTGACGCTCAATACTAAGTCGGCAGCGGTCGATTTCTACCGATTGAGCTGATACATTCTGTCCTCTGTTGAAGCGAGTGGCGTCCGGAACGAACGCCTCTCTTAGGAAGACACCGCGATTGGCCAAATGGCGAGCGACGTTCTGGAAACATCGGACTTGGGCTTCTTGAGTCAGTAGACCAAAGAATGTGTTGAACACTACGAAGATGAGCGAGTACTTGCCCTCGACTGCTACGTCGCTGAAGTCCCCTGGGGCGACCGGGATTTCTGCACCCCCCGGCTTTTGGTGTAGCTTTTCGACCGTCGCCTTCGAGAAGTCTATACCGTGGACTTCGACGCCCCGATTTGCTAACGGCAAGGCGATCCTGCCGGTGCCGATACCCAACTCTAGGGCTCGTCCGGTGGCTGCCAGTTCTACCAGCACGTCTACGATCGGATCAACATGTGCCGGATCGCTCAGTTCGGGATGCACCTCGTCGTGACCTCGGCCCACAGGTCACCATAGGTCGAGGCTTGATAATCCATGTCGCTGCCCTTCTTCTGGTCGTTCCACCTGATCCGATTTCCACATCGCCACCAGGAACGAGTCTGTCCCCCTCAGTCTCGCATACGGGACCGTTGGTACAGAGAGTCGATCCTTAGCGGCCGATGACGCCCTGAGTTAGCCGGAATAGCCGTAGTGTATGAGCGATGGGCGGGATGCACACTCGAACTTGTCAGACGGCAGAGCAGGTCGTTCCACCGGCGCAGTGCTGTCGGGCGGATGACAGATGACGGATGGCGTTCACAGCGTTCACTGAGCGATGTGTAATGGTGGATCTTTAGGTAGACAAGGACGATCAGATCGTCGATCTCGCCGCGGTTCGTGAGGGCTACAAGCCCTGCCTGTCAAGGGACCAAAGGCATCGGCCCGGAGCGGAAGCGCTAACCGGGCGGTCCGTAGCCACCGCCGCCCGGGGTGGCGATCTCGAACACGTCTCCCGGTCCGACCTCGGCCTGCGAGTTGCCGGCCATCTCCTCGATCCGCCCGTCGGAGCGGAAGATGCGGTTGCGGCCCACCGACCCGGGATCGCCGCCATCGACGCCGAAGGGCGCGATCACCCGGCGGGATGACAGGATGTTGACGGTCATCTCGTCACCGAACCGGACCCGGCGCACGGCGCCATCGCCGCCACGGTACCTGCCCCGCCCTCCTGACCCTTTCCTGACCTCGAAGCTATCCAGCCGGACGGGGAACCGCCACTCCAGCACTTCGGGATCGGTCAGGCGGGAGTTGGTCATGTGGGTGTGCACCGCGCTGCGACCGTCACGTCGAGGGGTCGCTCCCGCCCCGCCGCAGATCGTCTCGTAGTACTGGTAGCGGTCGTTGCCCCAGATGAAGTTGTTCATGGTTCCCTGCGACCCGGCCACCACCCCCAGAGCGCCGAAGAGCGTATCGACGATCTGCTGGCTGGTTTCGACGTTGCCGGCGATCACCGCGGCCGGGTATTCCGGGTTGATCATGGAGTTCTCCGGGAGCACGATGGTGATCGGCTTGAGACATCCTTCATTGAGGGGGATAACCGCATCCACGAGGCAGCGGAACACGTAGAGGACCGCGGCGTGCGCCACCGCCCGCGGGGCGTTGTAGTTACCCGGATGGATCCCGCTGGTCCCGGTGAAGTCCACCACGGCGGAGCGGTTCTCCCGGTCCACGCTGATCTTCACCTCGATACGGCTCCCGTCGTCCATGTCCCCCACGAAGGACGAATCGGCCAAGGCGTCTATGACCCGGCGCACCGACTCCTCGGCGTTGTTCTGGACGTGGACCATGTAGGCGTGGACCACGTCGAGACCGTAGTGGTCGATCACCGCCCGCAGCTCGGTGGTCCCCTTCTCGCACGCCGCCACCTGAGCCTTGAGGTCGGCGATGTTGTGCCCGGGGCTCCGGGCGGGGTAGGGTCCTCCGGCCAGCAGATCCCTCAACTCCTGCTCCTGGAACCTCCCCCCCGATACGAGGGTGAAGTTGTCGATGAGGATCCCCTCCTCCTCCACCGTCGTACTGTCCGCCGGGGCCGAACCTGGAGTCCGCCCACCGATGTCGGCATGATGTCCACGGGAGGCCACGTAGAAGATGACCGATTCCTCGGCCTGGTCGAAGACCGGTTTGACGACCGTGATATCGGGCAGGTGCGTACCGCCGTTGTAGGGAGCGTTCATCACGTAGCAGTCCCCGGGCGCCATCCCCTCGGAACCGCCCCGGTCGTGGATTATCGACTTGATCGACTCGCTCATCGAGCCGAGATGGACCGGCATGTGGGGGGCGTTGGCGATCAGGTCCCCTTGCGGGTCGAACAGTGCGCAGGAAAAATCGAGCCTCTCCTTGATGTTGACCGACACCGCGGTGTTCTCCAGGACCAGGCCCATCTGCTCGGCGATATTCATGAACATGTTGTTGAAGATCTCCAGGCGCACCGGGTCGGCGTCGGTGCCGATCGAAGTCCGCCGGGGCAGCGGGACCACCCGCTCCATCACCAGGTCGCCCGAGGCGGTGACCACCGCCTGCCAGCCCGGTTCCACCACCGCTGTGGAGGTCGTCTCGATGATCACGGCCGGGCCGGCCACCGGGTGGGCGGCGGGGATCGACGCCCGGTCGAAGAAGGGAGTGGGCACCCACCGACCCTCCACGTATGTCTCGTAGGTCTCCATCGGAGCGGGCTCCTCCGTGGCCACGGGTGGCAGACCGAGCGGCACCTCGTCGCTGTGCCCGACCACCTCCACCTGGATCGACTCCACCTCCAGGGGTGTCTCGGGAGAGAGGAAGCCGAAGCGCGCCACGTGCGCCGCCTCGAAACCACCGACAACGTCGGCCAGCGAGCCGGCCGTCACCTCCAGCGACGTGTCGGAGCCCCGGTACCTGACCCGCACCCTGCGCACCACTTCGGTGCGGTCCGTGCCGACCCCCTGGGCCCGCATGGCCGCAGTCCCGGCCGCCGCCAGATCCCCGAAGTCCCCTTCCAGCCGCGCCAGCAGGTCCTCGTCCAGCCGCCCCTCGACGGAGCGGTCTCGCACCACCCGCACATCGGCCAGCCCGATACCGAAGGCCGACAGGACCCCGGCGTAGGGGTGGCTCAGGACCCGCCGCATACCGAGGCTGTCGGCCACCCGGCAGGCGTGCTGCCCGGCCGCGCCGCCGAAGCACGCCACCGTGTAATCGGTCACGTCGTAACCCCGTTGCACCGAGATCTTCTTGATCGCGTTGGCCATGTTCTCCACCGCGATGGCCAGGAAACCCTCCGCGACATCCTCGGGGGTCTGGGGAGTACCGGTGGCCGAAGCGATCTCGTCGCTGAGGGCACCGAAGAGGGACCGTGTGCAGCCGGCGTCGAGGGGTAGGTCGGCATCCGGTCCGAACACCTTCGGGAACAGATCGGCCTGGAGGCGTCCCAGCATCACGTTGCAGTCGGTGATGGCCGGCGGGCCCCCGTTCCCATAGCAGGCCGGTCCCGGATCGGCCCCGGCGGAGTCCGGCCCCACCGTGAGGCGGCTCCCGTCGAAGTGCAGGATCGAGCCTCCCCCGGCCGCCACGGTGTGGATCAGCATCATCGGCGCCCGGACCCGCACTCCGGCGACCTCCGTCTCGTAGGTACGTTCCAGCTCGCCGGCGTAGTGGGACACGTCGGTCGAGGTCCCGCCCATGTCAAAACCGATCAGGCGGTCGTATCCGGCCGCCAGACCGGTTCGGACCATACCCACCACCCCGCCGGCGGGACCCGACAGGAGGGCGTCCTTGCCCTGGAAGGCGTGGGCGCCGGCCAGCCCCCCGTTGGACTGCATGAACATGACACGGGGGCGTTGCTCGGAGATGGACGCCAGCTGCCGCTCGACCTGGTCTATGTAGCGGCGCAGGATGGGCGACAGGTAGGCGTCTACCACCGTGGTGTCTCCCCGCGCCACCAACTTCATCAGCGGGCTCACCTCGTGGCTGACCGATACCTGCCCGAACCCGAGCCGCCGGGCGATGGCGGCCACCCGCTTCTCGTGGTCGCGGTGGCGGTAGCCATGCATGAACAGTATGGCCACCGAGTCGATACCCTCGGCCTTGGCAGCGACCAGCGCTTCTTCCACCGCGTTCTCATCCAGGGGAACGATCACCTCCCCGCGGGCGCCGATCCGCTCATCGACCTCGATCACCGATCCGTAGAGCATCTCCGGCATCTCGATGTCCAACTCGAACAGGTCGGGGCGGGTCTGGTAACCGATCAGCAGGGCGTCTCTGAAACCCTTCGTGGTCACCAGCACGGTCGGCTCCCCCTGGCGCTCCAGAAGGGCGTTGGTCGCCACGGTGGTGCCCATCTTCACGGAGTCGATCGGGGCCTCCATACCGGTCCGCTCCAGGAGCCTGCGGATTCCCTCGATCGCCGCATCGGGGTAGTGGCGGGGGTTCTCGGACAGGAGCTTGCCGGTGAGCACGTCTCCGCCCGGCGTCCGGGCCACCACGTCGGTGAAGGTGCCGCCCCGGTCGATCCAGAACTGCCAGCCGGCAGTATCAGACCTCGTAGTCGGTTCCTCGATGCTCATGGTGGGTCCTTGCGCTGCTCGGGCGGCCGGCTAGGTGGAGCCGCCCGGTGTGGGAGTCAGGATCCGCCTGGGGTTCTCCACCAGCATGTTGTGTATCTGCTGTTCGGTCACCCCCAGACGCCGCAGCAATGGTACCGCCCACTCCAGCACCAGCGAGTAACCCGACCCGCCATAGCGTTTCCACAGCATCCGCATCCCCACGTCCTGGGCCATCACGATCTGGCGGTCATAGCCCTCCTTGCAGAGGATGGCTATGGAGTTGACGCGTTCGATGTCGGATGGCATCCGGCACCCACCCAGGAACCCGGGCGCGTTGATGCCCTCGTACCCGAATGTGTCGTAGGAGACGGTGGCTCCCCGGTCCAGCAGCCTCCGGTGGTAGTCGAGGTGGTCGAGACTCAGATCGCAGTGGCTGAGGTAGAAGCTGTCCAGATCGGCCCCCTCCTGCTCGATCAGATCCAGGTATGCCTCGCCCACCGTGGCGATGCCCCCTCCCCGGGCATCGAAGATGGAAGGGTGGATGGTGAAACCCACCCCGGTCCTGATCTGGGTACGGCAGGCCGCCCGGAGGATCTTCTCCTCCTCGGCGTGATACGGCAGCGGATCCTCGGAGCAGGCACACTCGCCGATGGAGCCGGCCCTGATCCCGGTATCGCCGATTCCCTCCTCGATCTCCTCCACCATCAGATCGGCCACCTGGTCGGCGTCCATCCTCCTCACCCAGTCCGGGTGCGTCGCGTGCTTGTAGAACCCGGTGGTGGTGATGATGTTCAGTCCGGTCGCCTCCGCGATCCGGCGCAGGGCCACGGGGTCCCGGTTGAGGCCGACGCCGGTGTTGTCGACCACCGTCCTCCCGCCGCGAGCGGCGAAGTGACCCAGTTCCTCGGCGGCGATCCCCTCGTCGTTGAGCGACATGTTCTCCAGGTTGGGCGCGCCACGGCGGAGGGCGCCGAGGATGTCTATCGTGATCGGCAGGTCCCAGTAGGGGAAATCGGAGTGGTCCTCCCGGTCCGCGTAGAGGGCGGGTCCCCCGCCCGAATACACGTGTTCGTGCAGGGAGACGACTCCGAGTTCATCCGGGCTCACGGGTCCGGTGACCGTCTGGATCATGTTCATTCGCCACATCCTCCGTAAGGACAACCGGATCTTATCGGGCGCGAATGCCGTACAACGGGCGAAGTGGAACGGCGCCGGGAACGAGACCGTGCTCGGGTTGTGCACGAGCGCGGTCTCGAGACGGATCAGCTGTGTCCGGCCGCCGTAGAAGATCGACAAGTTGTCACCAATGACCAGTTGAGACCGTGAACGACGAGCAAACCGGTTGAAGGTCAATCACCCCAGGGCTAGGCTCGCCCGAAGGGCCGGACTGGCCTCCAGATGCTCAAACGGACTCTGGTTGCCAGTCGGCGGGAGGAGGTTCGCAGTGGTGCTTCGGAGCAGGAGAGAAGTTCTCAGGGATTCGATGAAGATAGGGGGTGGTCTGGCCCTGTTCGGTGTCGCCGCTTGCGGAGATGACGAGCCTGCGGCCACGACCGCAGCAGCTACCACTGCGGCGCCGACCACGGCCGCTGCTACTACCGCAGCCCCCACCACCATGGGCAAGGAGGCGGTGACGATCTCGATCCTGACCGCCGACCAATCGGCTGTTCAGTTCTTCAACGACATCGGCCCTGACTTCGCCGCGATGCACCCGGATTACGACATCACGTTCGATATCCCGGCCGAGCAACCGGCCGAGGTACGGCAGCGGGTTCTCGACCAGTTGGCAGCCGGTGAGAAGATCGCCGACAGCGTCGATCTCGACAGCGAGGACACGTGGAACTCGGCTCTAGCGGCGGGTCTCCACGAGTCAGGGCTGTATGACTTCACGGACGCTGCCCAACCGTGGGTGGACCAGATAGCGGGGGGTATGCGCGAGGGTAAGTTCAAGGGAAGGTTTTACGGTATTCCCGGGCTCCTGTCGGCGGTCACCTACTACTACCGTGCCGATCTCTTCGAGCAGGCCGGGATCAGTGCCGATTTCGGATCCTGGGACAATTTCATCGAAGGCGGAAAGAAGCTCAAGGCAGCGACCGGCGCCAACATCATGATCATCGAGGACAGCACCTCGAGGCATTTTAATTACATGATGCCGCACGCCGGCGGAAACGCCTTCGACGAGGAAGGCGCAGTGAACATCGACGCTCCCGAGAATCTCGAGGCCCTCGAGACGCTCGTCCGGATGGTTCGTGAAGACATCGCCTTCACGACCAGCGAGTTCTACGGCGCCGGGACTTTCCAGGCCTACCGGGACGACGTGATCGGCGGAGCGTACATGCCGAACTGGTACGGCGACCTTCTGCTCCCTCCGAACCTGCCTGAGCACCAGGGCAAGTTCAAGATGGCAGCGCCTCCGATGTTCGAAGCCGGTTACACCAGCGCACGGGGCGGGGCTCCCATCTACCCGGTTCTGGCCGGCCCGCATCAGGAGTTGGTGTTCGACTTCCTCGCCTTCGGGTTCCTATCGGTGGAGAACAACGTCAAGAGGTTCGAGGACTTCGCGACGCCTCCCATGAACCTGGCGGCGTACGACGATCCGGCGCTTGCCGAGGCGGTGCATCCCTACCTGGAGCAGCCCGTCGCTCCGGTATACACGGCGATGATCAAGAACTTCGCCGCCGTCAACACCCACCCCCTCCTCATACGTGCTTACGACTATCTCACCACCAACACCGTGCCGCCCGTCTTGGCGGGGGACAAGGAACCGGCAGCCGCCCTCAAGGAGGCGGCGGACGCGGTCCGGGCGATGGCCGGAGAGTGACAGACCGACACCGTCGCCCGTATCACGGACCGCGGTGTAAGAAACAGCAACTTGCTTGAGCAATGACGAGCGGACCGAGCCGTCGTTGGCGGACGGGTAACCACCGTCGTCCGACGGCGCCCGGTCTCGCCATCGCCGAGTATCCCGATATGGGACCGGGCTGAGTTGGGTTCCCGACCCGACCTATCGCGCTCCAGTCCGCGGTCCCTGTTCCGCGGGTCGCGGGAGTCGCGTCTGGCGCCCTACCTCTTTCTGGCGCCGTTCCTGATCCTGTTCACCGTCTTCACGATCTACCCGGCCGCGCTGGGTGTCTACCTGAGCCTGACCAAATGGACGGGCGCGGTCGGCCAGGAACCCGAGTTGATCGGCCTGTCCAACTACCGGCGCATGCTGAAGGATCCGTCCTTCCTTACCGCCCTCACCAATACCGTCTGGCTGGCGGTTGCCGCGGTCGTCGTGATCGTCCCGACCGCTTTGTTCCTGGCGATGGTCCTGAACACCCACTGGATACGCCTTCGCACGTTCCTGCGAACGGCCTTCTTCCTCCCTATAGGGACGCCGACCGTTGTGATCGCCATGGTGTTCATCGTCCTCTACAGCGAGCACTACGGGGCTCTCAACTGGTTCCTGGGGCTCGTCGGCCTTGGCCCGTTCAACTTCACGGGGACGCCGGCCTTCGTCAAACCCGCCATCGTGGGCCTCCTGCTGTGGCAGTGGACCTCGGTTCCCATGATCTACTTCCTGGCGGGTCTGCAGGGCATCCCCCCCTCCCTCTACGACGCGGCGGCGGTCGACGGGGCCGGGCCCTGGTCTTCGTTCCGCCGGGTGACGTTACCCCTCCTCCGGCCGGTGACCCTCCTGGTACTGGTGCTGCTTGTCAACGACGCCATCCGCATCTTCGACCAGATATTCATCCTCATGTTCTTCACCGGCGCTCCCTACCAGACCAGTGGTGGACCGGGTGAGCAGGGCCTGACGCTGGTCCTCTACATGTACCGGTCGGCGTTCCGGTTCAGGGAGTTGGGATTCGGGGCGGCGGTAGGAATCTCGATCTTCGTGCTGGGGCTGGGGATCGCCCTGGTCCAGCTGTGGAGGTTCGGCGCGTTGAGAAAGGAGGGCGGCGGTGCCGGCTACTGATGTCGAGCGGCGGCCGGTAGCAGTCACCACCGCGGGAGCCGGCTCGTCCCTCTACCGGCGGCGAGCAATCCGGATCCTCATCCAGGTGCTGCTGGTGCTCGCGGCCGTGGCCGCGCTCTACCCTCTCATCTTCATGGTCTCCGGCTCGCTCAAGCGGGTGTCCGAACTCACGTCCCTGCCCCCCACCCTCATTCCGAGAGCCTTCGATCCGGGCGGCTACCAGCAACTGGCAACGACCGGATTCCCCCGCTGGTTCGCCAACAGCATCGTGGTGACCGGCCTTCGGGTCGGCCTGACCATCCTGGTGTCGTCCATGGCGGCCTTCGCATTCGCGGTGTACCGTTTCCCGTTCAGGCGGACCCTGTTCATCATCGTGGTCGGGTCGTTGCTCCTTCCTTTCGAAGTGCTCTACCTACCGCTGCTGTCGCTGATGATCGACCTCGACTGGATGAACACCTACCGGGCTCTGATCCTCCCGTTCGTCGCCAGCGGTTTCTCAGTGTTCGTGATCCACCAGTACATGGTCAGCCTGCCGTCCGAACTCATCCAGGCGGCCCGGGTGGACGGCGCGTCGGAGTGGCGTATCTACTGGAACGTCGCCATGCCGCTTGCCCGGCCCATCCTCGGAGCGGTGGGCGTCATTCTGTTCATCCAGACGTGGAACAGCTTCTTCTGGCCCCTCATCGTCCTCCAGGACGCGGACCTGTTCGTCCTGCCGGTAGGTCTCACGGCCTTACTCGCCAGGGTGTTCCACGAGCAGGACATGTGGACGGCGGTCCTGGCCGGAAGTACCTTGATGACCCTCCCGATGGTGGTCGTCTTCCTCGTGATGCAACGCCAACTGGTGGCAGGACTGACCGAGGGCTTCAAAGCCTGAGCGACACGGCCTGCTCTCCCCGGCGGTTGACGCCCCCGGTCAGATGTCGAAGTAGGAAACCGGACCCGGAACGAAGCCCATCAACCGCTGGTAGGTCTGGACTATCTGCCGCTCCGTCATACCGGCCAGCAGATCAGCAGTCAAGCGCTGTGGACTATCCCCGCTATAGAGCCGATCCCGGGTCGCCTGCGTTAGTAAGGCAAGGGCACGATCCTTCTTGCTCTCTATCGCCTCCAAGTAGATCCCGAAGAGCTTTGCGAGCATCCTTCGTTGTCCCGCTCGGATGCTTACAAGACGTGGGTGCTCGATCACGTAATACTTCGTAAGCTCCTTTAGGAGCGTGACGTCGGTTCTGGCCCGCTCCTCGATCTTGACGGTTCTTGCGTCATCCTCGGCGGGCTCACACAGGGAGATGGCGTTGGTGAAAGTAGTTATCAGACCCGAGGCCGCCTCCCGTAATGTATCGCGCTGATGCCCACCGCCATCGAACGGGGCATCGAGCCGCGAGAAGCCAGGATCCAGAAGAGAGACAAGCCGCTTTCCTAGCTCTGTCTCGTCCGTCGCGAGGTACGGCTTCTCACGATGGATCGCCGCGGCTGCGCGCTCGATCTCCGGTGTCACAGGACCAGGCCGACCATAGGAACCGTACCCATGAAGATGCTCGAGCGGAATGAGACCAGCTTTGTAGAAGTCTTCCATGTCGTGAACGGCGTAGGTGATGTCATCGGCCCAGTCCATGAGTTCGGCCTCAACGCTCCGCTGTCCCTCCTGGAGGCCCACTCCCTCCCGGGCCCACGCGAAGCTTTCGGCGTCCTCCCTGTAAGCACCCCACTTACGCCCTCGGTCACCGCCCTTCTCCCACAGCCATGGATATTTCAGGATCGCGTTGAGTGACGCTCTTGTGAGGTCCAGCCCCGGTGGGACCTGATCGGCATACCGGACGGCCAGCCTGGTCACGATCCGAAACGACTGCGGGTTCCCCTCAAAACCCTCCTCAAGACAGCGATCACGCATTGCCGTGCAGATCACGTCCTCACCGCCATGGCCGAATGGCGGGTGACCGAGGTCGTGAGCAAGGCCGGCCGTCTCCACAACGTCGGGATCAGGCCCTCCGTACGCCTTCAACAAATCGGGGGATGACTTCTTGCTGAGGCGCTCGGCCATCCGGCGTCCTACCTGTGCCACCTTGAGTGAGTGGGTCAGACGGTTGTGGAAGACATCACCTTCGATTGCCGACACGACCTGCGTGACCCCGCTGAGACGACGGAACTCGTCCGAGTAGAGAACCCGATCGCGATCACGCTGGAACTCGCTCCGGTACTCGTCCTCTTTCTGCTCGGATCCCGAGTATCGATCCTCCCGTGCGTTCATCGACGGACTAGACGAATGCCCTTGATCGTCGTATATAAGTGTCCGCGACTCATAAGTTCGGATACCGCTATGCACACGTGCGCGTGGCTGAACTCCGGATCATCGAGCCGACGCATCACCTCTCGCACGTTCAAGATCAGAGGTTCGTCCTCGAAGAGCTTCAGTACCCGTCGTCTACGCTCCTCGCGCGCGGCCATCGCCTGCATTACTCGATACCTGCGGTTATCGCGCGCCGTGGCGGCCTGCTGCATGGTGGTCCCCTATCCGTAGTCGGAGTTACACCAATGTAATAACACAAGGGTGTGACAGAGCGTATACGGCCGGTCTTTCTTTAGGCGCACCTGATGTCGTCGGGATCCCAGCGGAAGGAGACCGGCGGCTCACGAGAGATGCGCTCCCGCGTTTTCAGCCACAGGTCCCGCCACACGCCCGGATTTCTGACGACGGACTCCGGATCGGCCTCGCTGCGGACCAACACGCTGGGCGCCCAGTCCCTGCCGGTGGGTTGGCCGACCGGTGAGTAACGAAGGTCGAAGCTCCAGCGCAGGTCGTCGCTCAGGTTCGGGAGGGAGGAGTGCACGGTCCGCCGGTGCATGAACAGGACATCTCCCGGTTCCATCTCAACCGGTACCGCTCCCGGCGGGACACGCTCCTCCGGGATGTGCAACCCTTTGGTCGTCGGTGTGTCCAGGCAGTGCAGGATCAGGTCATCCCGATGGCTACCGGGAACCACCACGACGCATCCGGTTTCGACGCTGGCCACGGTCAGCGGGATCCAGACCGTAAGGATGTCGGTGCTGTCACCGGCCTCATGCACCACACTCTGATCCTGATGCCAGACGGTCCTAGAGATCATCGTGTTGAAATACAGTTCTTCGGGCACCAGGTGCTGCGGCGGCTTCATCCGGGCGTGCTGCACCGGGTGGACGAGGATCTCCGGACCGATGAAGGTCTCCGCTGCGTCCAGCAACCTCTCGTTGGCCAGCAGACCGAAGACCGCCGGGCCGAGATGGATGGGGGTGTCCATGGTCGTCCGGGCGCCCGGTAAGCAGATGTCCGTATACCGGAAGATCTCCCCGCCCGTATCCACGGCGAGGCGGACCACCCGTTGGCCGAGCGGCAGGTCCGAGTAGCGATCCGAGATCACGTCATCCGCCTGCAGCCGGGCGGAGGCCTCTTCGATCAGATCCTCGTACTCCTCGAACAGCGGCAGGAGATCCGCCACGGGGTCGAGCAGGCCTCCCCAGACGACGTAACCGGCTTCCTCCAAGGCTCGTTTCCGAGTCAAATCGGTGACGATCATCGTGGCCTCCAACCGCTTTTCCCAGGGACCGCAACAGGCAAGGTGCCGGCAACCCGTCGACCCGATGCCCTCGCCCTGGTCCATGCGAATCGTAGTGAGAAGGTACACGGAGAGGTATGTGTCTCGCGAAGAATATGCCACGCGAAGGGGTTGACCCCGTCACAGTCATGTCGCGCTATGGGTATTGCCAAACACCGCGCGGTCTCGAACCCGACGTCATTCGACCGCCCGAGGGATCATCGAATCTCGGAACGAAGTCGCCTCCTGCAGGCAGGACAGGACGCGTTCCGAGCCCAGGCAAGGTGGTGGCGGGGGTGGGCCCGGAGGGAAGGCCGGCGCCGGCTGTTTTCGCGACCTGAGGGTCTGCTGTAGCCCACCCGGCTGGCAAAGGCGTCCAATCCTGACTGCGCCGGGCGTCTTCGGATCCCCGCTGGGGTCAAGCGTCCGAGGGCTACACTCGGCCACCGGCGGCGAGGCATTCCTACAGGATCCGGACCGTCCGAGCCCTTGTTTCCCCCAGAGGTCGCCAACTTGCTCCCATCTTCCATAGCCGGGCATCTCGACGGTTACCTGCAGGACCGGCGCGCAGCGGATGTGCTGGTCGTCGGAGGGGGAACGGCGGGATTCGTGGTTGCCATCGCCGCGGCCCGAAACGGCGCCGAGACCATCCTCGCCGAGTACCTGCCGTTCCTGGGAGGAACGCATGGGGGCGGAGCGATGGTGATGGGGACCATCGGTTTCCGGCCGACCGGCGAGAGCAGCCATCGGGTGGAGGCGGCGGGTGAATTGATGGTAGGCGGCATCCCCTTGGAGTACTACGACCGGATGCTCGCGGGGCGGGCCACGTCCGGCATCCCCGGCGATCCCAGCAATGCCTGGCCCAAGGACCTAGAGATCAGCAAGGTCGTCATCGAGGAGATGGTCTCCGAAGCCGGGGCGGACATCTGGTTCATGACCCAACTCGTGGATGTCATCGTCGACGACGGCGCGGTCGTGGGCGCCCTCGTCACCAGAGGAGGCGGTCTGGTGCGCATCGACACCCGGGTCATCGTCGATGCCAGCGGCGACGGCATCGCCTCGGTTCAGGCAGGCGCCCGCTACGAGGTCGGAAGGTCGAGCGACAACAAGAGCGAGGCCGCCACGCTGTACTTCGAGATGGCCGGTATCGACCTGGACGGCTTGCTCGACTACTTGGCGGACCATCCGGAGGACATCAGCCACCATCACCGCAACCGGGGGGTCTCGGCGGCGACCCTCCGCCGGGACTGGGAGGCCGACGGCCCCTTCGTCGTACGTCTCGGGGTCAAATACGCCTCTTCGAGCAAGGCCGGGCTCCTCCCCACACCGGTGGGCGCCGAGCACTCGGCCCACACCGAACCCAGCCTGGGAACGTTCTGGATGCACTGGCGGGACGGCCGGTGGGTGGCCTCGAGCTTCTCGGTCAACATGGACACCACCTACGGTCTGGACCCCCGCGACCGCGATGCCTACGACGACGCCCTCGTAGCTACCCGCCGGTTCGTACTGGACATGGTGCGCTACTACCAGGCCAACGCCCCCGGCTTCGAGAACGCCTACCTGCTGAGGTTCGCCACGTTGCTGGGGGTCCGGGAGGGCCCCCGCATCCTCGGCCGGTACCTGCTGACCGAGGAGGATGTGAGAGCAGCCTCGGACTTCCCGGATGCGGTGGGCCGGTGCGGCGTCCGGATCGATATCCATCCCGAGGACCCGGGCGGGCGGGAGTTCCTGCTCTCGGACGTGGGCGGGGAGCGCGGCTGGTACCAGATCCCCTACCGGGCGCTGGTGGCCGCCGATGTCGACGGTCTGATGATGGCCGGACGCAACATCTCGGCCGACCACGTCGCCCACGGGTCGGCCCGCCACCAGGTCACCTGTATGATGATCGGCCAGGCAGCAGGCACGGGCGCAGCCATCGCCACCAGTCAAGGGGTGGCGCCACATGACATCGACATCACGCTACTCAAGTCCACCTTGCGGCGTCAGGGAGCGATCATATGAACGGCTTCACGAGCCCGGACAGGACTCCCGGTGCTAGGTGACCTGAGCGGCCGGACCGCGGTCGTCACCGGTGCCGGAGGGGGCCTGGGCAGGGCGATGGCGCTCGCCCTGGCCGAGTACGGCGCCCGGGTGGCAGTGACCGACCTGCACGAGACCCGGGCCCGGGAGACCGCCGGCCTGCTGCCCGGCGACCCGCTGGCCCTCGAGCTCGATGTCACCTCGCTCGAATCCGTTTCGGCGGGCGCCGAGTCAGTAATAGAGGCTATGGGACCACCCCACATCCTGATCAACAATGCCGGTATCGCGTCCGCCACCATGGGACGGGAAGGCGCCCTCGACCGAGACGAGGACTGGACCGCCATCCTGCTGGTAAACATCCAGGGCACCGTCCGCTGCTGCGAGGCTTTCCTCCCCGGCATGAAGGAGAGACGTCGGGGAAAGATCATCAACGTCGGCTCGATGGCCGGTCATGCCGCCCGCCAGATCGGCGGTGCCTACGCCACCAGCAAGGCCGCCATCCTCCGATACACCAAGGGCTTGGCGGTCGAGGTAGCGCCGTTCGGGATCAACGTGAACGCAGTCTGCCCGGGCGCGGTGTGGACACCCCTCCAGGAGCGGGGCATCGCCTACCGTCAGAGCCAGGACCCCGAACTCGCAGCCAGGGACCCGTACGAGGTCTTCACCTCCAACTACGCGCAGACGATTCCACTCGGACGGCCGCAGACCACCGAGGAGGTCGGCGCGGCGGTCGTCTTCCTGGCTTCGAGCGCCGCCGACAGTATCACCGGACAGTGCCTGCACGTGGACGGTGGCGCCATCCTCCGGGATTGAGTGGCCTCGGGGCGGCGAGGGTGAGAGGGGAAGCTCCATGAAGACAGTCGGCCTCAGGTTCTCCTCGTACCGATGGCAGAGACCTCGCCCGATCCACAACGGGCTGTTCACCTACTCGGAGGCGTGCGTGGGGCTGGTCGAGATCGAGACCGACGAGGGCATCACCGGATACGGCCTGACCACCGATCCCCTCATCGGGAACGGGAACCTGATCATCTCCGAGACGATCCGCACCCTGGCCCCGGTGATCCTCGGGCGCGATCCGCTGCGCAACGAACACATCTGGGCCGATCTGTGGCGGCCCAAGCTCATCGGGCGCCGTGGCCTGACCACGAGGGCGATCAGCGCCGTGGACATAGCCCTTTGGGACATCAAGGCCAAAGCCGCCGGCCTGCCGCTCGACATACTGCTCGGCGGGTACAGGGACCGCATACCCGGCTACGTCGCCGGTGGCTACTACGAGGAGGGCAAGGGTATCGGCGAGCTGCAGGAGGAGGTGTCCGGGTACGTGAGCCTGGGCGCCAAGGCGCTGAAGATGAAGATCGGGGGTATGCGGATACGTGAGGACGTGGAACGGGTCGCAGCGGTTCGGGATGCGGTCGGTCCCGACATCGACATCCTGCTGGATGCAAACGGCGCATACATGGTGTTCGACGCCATCAAGATCGCCCGCGCCCTCGAGCCGCTCGACATCTTCTGGTTCGAGGAACCCATACATCCGGAGGACTACGAGGGGCTGGCCCGGGTGGCGCACAGCACCACCATCCCCATCGCCGCCGGGGAGAACGAGTACACCAAGCACGGCTTCCGTGACCTGATCGAGCGGGGCGCCGTCAGCATCCTCAACGCCGACGCCCAGATCCTGGGCGGCATCACCGAGTTCATGAAGGTGGCGGCGATCGCCCAGGCGCACAACATCCCGATCGCCCCGCACGGTCACCAGCACATCCACACCCCGCTGGTGGCGGCGATACCCAACGGGCTGATCATCGAGTACTACCCGTCGTCGGTGGTACCGGGAGCGACCGCCATGCTGCGCCGGACCGTCGGCTTCGACAGCGACGGCTACGTGCGGCCGCTGGAGGATCCGGGCCTCGGCATCGAGATCGACCCCGATGTACCGAGCGAGCTGCACTTCGAGATGGGCCTGTCGCCCTGAGGACGCCACCGGACGGATTCGAGATGGAGAGGCAGGATGGCTGACCGGATCGAACGCATCGACGTACGGATCGTCTCGGTCCCGCTGCCGGTTCCCGTGGCGTGGTCGAACGTGCGGGTCTCCGAGCGGGAGTACGTGCTGGTGTGGATCCATACCACCGACGGAGGCACCGGCGTTGGTTTCACGGTAGGTTCCCGGTTCCGGGGCGGCGCGGCCGTGATCCGCTCCGCCATACAGAACGCCTTGAGCCCGGTCATCGTGGGGCGGGATCCGGCGGAGATCGAACGGTTGTGGGAGGACATGGCGTTCGAGACCCTCCTGCTGGGCGCTCGGGGAGCGGTGACCCGTGGCCGCTCCGCGGTCGACATCGCCCTATGGGACCTGCTCGCCAAGCGAGCCGGCCTGCGCCTCTGCGACCTGCTCGGCCGGTACCGGCTCCGGGTACCCGCCTACGCCAGCGGCGGCTACTACTACCACGACGACCCGGAGCGGGACCTCGAGAATCTCGAGGAGGAGGTGAGGCGGCATGTCGGGCTGGGCTTCGGGGGCGTCAAGATCAAGATCGGTCGGCTCCCGATCCGGGACGACCTGCGGCGGGTCGAGCGAGTACTCGAAGCGGTCGGACCGGGGGTGAAGGTGGCGGTGGACTGCAACCACGCCTGGCCCGACGCATCCAGCGCCATCCGCAACCTGCGTCACCTGGACGATCTGGGGCTGTGGTGGATCGAAGAGCCGGTCCTGCCCGACCGCATGAAGGCCTCGGCTCGGATCGCCGCGGCCCTCACGACGCCGGTGGCGACCGGGGAAATCGAAGCCGGCCTCGCCTCCTTCCAGCGACTCATCGACATGGGGGCCGCCGGCATCCTCCAGCCCGACGCCACGGTCGTGGGCGGGATCACGGAATGGGTGAAGATCGCCCATGCGGCCGAAGCCCAGGACATGGTCCTGGCCCCGCACTGGGTACCGGACATCCACGTCCATCTGGGCGCGGCCACCCCCAACGTCGAGGTGCTCGAGTACTTCCACGCCGGGGTGGGGGTTCTCAACTTCGAGAGCCTCCTGGAGGAGACCCTGCGGTTCGAGAACGGTGAGCTCCTGGTCCCGCCCCGTCCCGGGCACGGGATCAGACTCGACAAGGATGCGATAGACAGATTCGAGGTGCAGTGATGCCAGACTGGGGCTTGGTCGGCAGCGTGGCTCTCGTGACGGGCGCCGCCGGTGGCATCGGACAGGTCATCGCCAACCGGCTTGCCGAGGCCGGAGCGCGGGTGTACGCGAGCGACATGGTGCCCGAGGGCGTGGACCAGGGCGAGACCGGCCTGATCGTCCCGATCGAGCTGGACGTGACAAACTGCCATGCCGTCCGCGAAGTGATCGGGCGCATCGCAGAGGAGTCAGGGAAGCTGGATGTGCTGGTCAACAACGCCGGCCTCATCAGGCCCGCCGGCCTGTTCGAGTTGACGGAAGCCGACTGGGACGTGACGCTGGATGTCAACACCAAGGGTCTGCTGTTCTGCACCCAGGCCGCCGCCGTGGTGATGCGAGCCTCGGACGAACCCGGCCCGGCGGGCCGGTCGATCGTGAACATCGCCTCCACCGCCGGGCGGGACGGGCGCACCATGTCCCCTCCCTACGCCGCCAGCAAGGCCGCCGTCATCAACATCACCCGCTCGACCGCCCGGATCCTTGCGCCGGACGGTATCCGGGTGAACGCGGTATGCCCCGGCGTCGTCGACACCGCCTTCAACGCCCGCCTCGGCGAGCAGTTCGCCCCGGCGGAGGGGATGGAACCGCGGGCGTGGGTCTTACGACGAGCGGAGCACATACCAATGGGCAGGCTGGCGGACCCCGACGAGGTGGCGACCGTGGTGCGGTTCCTGGCGTCGTCCTACGCCTCCTACGTGACAGGCCAGTCGATCAACGTCGACGGCGGGCTCTTGATGAACTAGGGCGTGTTCACCTAAAGTTACACTGATGTGATATCATTACGATATGACAATAACACAAGAACAATACCAACTCATAGTAGACGTGTTCCCGAAACCCCGCGGTACCGTCAAGGTATCCAACCTCCAAGCCCTCAACGGCATCCTGTACGTACTGGAGCACGGCTGCAAGTGGCGGGCGCTTCCCGAACGGTTCGGGAACTGGCACACCGTTTACATGCGGATGAGCCGCTGGGCGGCCAGCGGCGTCTTGGACCGGGTGTTCCAGCGTCTACAGCAGGAACAGCTCATCGACCTCGAAGTTCTGGGCCTGGACAGCACGTCGGTCAAGGTTCATCCCGACGGCTGTGGTGCTCTCCGAAAGCGGGGTCCCCAGGCCATCGGTCGCTCCCGGGGAGGGTTGAACACCAAGATCCACATGGTCGCGGCCAGCGCTTGTAGCGCCGTCTTATTCGCTCTTTCCCCAGGTCAGGACCATGATGCTCCCCATGGGCGGGAGCTCCTCAAAAAGATGGGCCCACGAAAAAAGGAGCAGGAAGGGGAGCAGCTAGAGCTGTTCCTGGTAGCGGACCGCGCCTATGAAGGGGACGAAACACGGCAACTGGCCGTCGCTCTGGGCTACACGCCGGTCATCCCACCCCGAAGCAACCGCCGCCACCCGTGGGACTACAACCGTCCGATATACAAGCGACGGAACGAGGTCGAACGGCTCTTCCGACGGCTCAAAGGCTACCGGCGTGTCTTCACCCGCTACGACAAACTCGACGTGATGTTCCTAGCATTCATCACCCTCGCGCTCATACACGACACGCTCAGAAACGTGAACACGCCCTAGGTGCCAGGTGCCAGGTGCCAGGTGCCAGGTGCCGGTTGCCGGTTGCCGGTTGCCGGTTGCCGGTTGCCGGTTGCCGGTTGCCGGTTGCCGGTTGTTCTATGGCCACCTACCTGAACCCGCCACCTCATTCGCCAAGTCGAGAACCGTGACCGCTTCGATATCCTCGGCGATCCTATAGCGCTCGTCGCCTGGGTAGACGACGAACTTGGCTTCGGGGCGCACGTCTTGGCTGCCGCTGTGAAAGCCCTTGCGTGGTCGCGGGTCGAGGCTGCGCTTGACCTCGATTGCCCAAGGCTCTCGGCCGGGCAGCGTCAGGATGAGGTCGATCTCGGCCCCGCCCGACGAGCGGTAGAAGCTCGCCTCGGCACGGTTCGGCGCGACCGACAGGAGGGTCTCGATCACGAACCCCTCCCAACTCGCGCCGACGACGGGGTGACCGACGATGTCCTCCTTGGAGGCCAGACCGAGCAGGGCGTGCAGGATGCCGCTATCGCGGATATACACCTTCGGCGATTTGACCAGACGCTTTCCGACATTGCGGCGCCATGGCGTGAGGCGGCGCACCAGTAGAAGGTCCACCATGAGGTCCAGGTACCGGGAGACCGTCTTGCCGGACACGCCAAGACCACGTGCGAGGGCCGCCGCGTTGAGGATTCCTCCCTGCGTGTGACCCAGCATCGCCCAGAAACGCCTGAGCGTCTCGGCAGGAATACGGGGGCCGAACTGGGGGACGTCTCGTTCGAGGTACGTCCGTATGAAGTTCTCCCGCCACTCGAGGCTCCTGCGGTCGTCAGCCGCCAGGAAACTGTCAGGGAAACCACCCCGTACCCAGAGCGCATCCTGGTTGCTTTCACCGACCTCCAGCACGTCGAACGGACCGAGTTCGAGGTATGCGATACGGCCGGCCAGCGTCTCGCCGGACTGCCGCAACAGATCCATGGAGGCGGATCCCAGCAGGAGGAACCGCCCTGCTCGCCTCCCTCTCCGCCTCCCGCGGTCGATGAGGCCGCGCAGACTCTGGAACAGGCCCGGCAGGCGATGGACTTCATCGAGGATTACCAGCCGGTCCTCATGATCCGCGAGATACAACTCGGGATCGAAGAGCCTGGCGAGATCGGCGGGGGATTCCAAGTCGAGGTACACCGAGTCCACGACCTCGGCGATTTCCAGGGCGACGGTCGTCTTACCGACCTGCCGCGGTCCGATCAGGGCGACAGCCGGGTATTCCGCGAGCAGGTCGTGGAGCCTTGCATGCAAGCGACGGCCGATCATCCTTGTAATTATGGACTATCGTGCCAGAATTGCAAGGTTATACGCAAAAATATGCGCAACGGACAGCAACCGGTAACCGGCAGCAGGGGGGATGATTCGCTTGCATTACCGTTGTCCCATGGAAGGACTCTCCGGAAAGGTAGCCATCGTCACCGGCGCGGCTATGGGGATCGGCGCTCGGATAGCCGAATTGCTCCTGCAGGCCGGGGCGAGAGTCGTGGTCGGCGACATCGCCTACGACGCTCTCGACGAGCGGTTCAGCGGTGTCGAGAATGTCCGGATTCGTCATGCCGACGTCAGGCGGAGATCGGATTGCGAAGCTCTCGCAGTTGCTGCGATCAGCCGGCACGGCCGGGTGGACATCCTGATCAACAACGCCGGCATCACCAGACGGGCACCGCTGGAGGACACCACCGACGAGCTGTGGGACAACGTGCTACAGACCAACCTGGCCAGCGCCTTCTACATGGCGCGGGCGGTGGTCCCGACGATGCAGGCCCAAGGGGGTGGAGCGATCGTCAACGTAGCGTCGATCAACGCCATCCGGGGCAACCTGGAACTCACCGCCTATGGCGCCTCCAAGGGCGGGATGACCGGAATGACCCGGGTAATGGCTATGGAGTTGGCTCCCGACAACATCCGGGTGAACGCCCTGTGTCCCGGCGCTGTGGACACGCCGATGAACGACCGGTACCTGGCGTCCGTCGCGGACCCGGAAGCGACCATGGAGATGCTCGTCGCCAAACATCCCCTAGGTCGTATCGCCACGGCCGACGACGTTGCCTGGGCAGCACTCTTCCTGGCCTCGGACAGGGCATCCTTCATCACCGGCGTGTCGCTGCCGGTCGACGGCGGACGTCATCTGGGCAGATGAAGGTTCCGTAGACGGGCGGCTGAAGCAGCCGAGAGGAGGAAGGTCATGACGCTGATGAGAGCCATCGTCTTCGGGGACGACCGAACTATCCGGCTGGAAGAGGTCCCGGTCCCCGAGGTGGGAACCGGCGACGTGCTGCTGCGCCCCCACTTCTGCGGGATTTGCGGAACCGACCTGCACGCTCCTTCCATGACCGCCCCCTTCCGCTCGGGGGTCGTCATGGGACACGAGTTCTCGGGCGAGGTGGTGGCGACCGGCGAGCAGGTGCAGGGATGGGAACCCGGCACGCGGGTGGTGGTGAACCCCAACGGGAACCTCTGCGGAACGTGCGGGGCCTGCCGGGACGCCAGGTTCAACCTCTGCCGCTCGGCCGTGTTCGACAACGGGATCGGGATCCGGCACCCCGGCGGCATGGCGGAGTTCGTAACGGTCGACCCGAAGGTACTCCATCGTCTGCCCGATTCCGTCAGTTCCGAGCAGGGCGCCTTCGTCGAGCCGCTGGCCACCGCGATACGGGTAGTACGGCGCTCTCGCTTCCGCCTCGGAAGCTCCGCAGCGGTGATCGGGACCGGACCCGTCGGCCTGCTGGTCATCCAAGCCCTGCGACGCGCCGGCGCCGCGACGATTACCGCCATCGAGTTGTCGGCGTTCCGGCGCCAGGCAGCCTTGAACCTGGGCGCCGACCTCGCTCTCGATCCCGAGACGGAACCACCGGCCGACCTGTTCGGAACCGAACTCGAACCCCCCGAGTTCGTCTTCGAATGCTCCGGAGCCCAGGGCACCCTCGAGCTCGCAATCGACATCGTCCGCTACGGCGGACGGGTCGCCCTTACGGGTCTCCCCTCTCGCCCAGTCGAGCTAACCGCCACCACAGTGATCGGCAAAGAGGTCGACATCGTCGGGAGCATCATCTACGTCGAAGAATTCCCCCTCGCCATCGACCTGCTGGCCAAGGGAGCCTTCGACATCGAGAGCCTCATCTCCCTCGTTCTCCCGATAGCCCGTTTCGACGAAGCCTTCGCAGCTCTCGCCAACCCCGTCTCGACCCTGAAGGTCCTGCTCCACCCCGGCTGACCACGAGGCGCTTGTCGCGTCTCGTGCTGTCACAGGAAGTGGTCTATGATGGACTAGTCCACTGCGGGGAGATGCGAGGCCATGACTGATGCCGGAGCGGCGCGGGTTTGGACCGTTGCCGAGGCCAAGGGCCGTCTCTCCGAGATCCTGCGCCTCGCGGAAACGGAGGGACCGCAGCACATAGGTGTCCACCGGTCGTTCGTGGTCGTTCCCGCAGCCACGTGGTACGAGAAGGCGCCACCTCGCCAACCTCTGGGGAAGTGGTTGATAGAGAACGTCCCGCGCGGCCTGAACCTTGATGTGCCGAGCGATAGACGATCCGAAAGAGAGATCCCCTTCAGCGAACAGGCACCGGATTGAACGGCTTTCTCCTGGACGCCAATGTGGTGTCGGAACTGACAAGAGATGATCCTTCGCCGCACGTCATCGGGTTTCTGGCTGATCATGACGACTTGTGGCTGTCGTCGATCACCATACATGAGCTGGAATACGGCCTGCGGTTGCTCCCGGCCGGACAGCGGAGGGATCGCCTCAGCGCGATGGTCTCGAGCATCGTCTCCATATACCAGGACCGCATCCTGACGCTTGACAGGACCGGAGCAGAGTGGTCCGCTCGATTCCGAGTACAGGAGCGCCGATCCGGACGAGTCCTCGACCTCGGAGACGCACTCATCGCCGGAATCGCCCGTGCCAACGATCTGGCGGTCGCAGCCCGCAACGTAGACGACTTCCAGTTCCTCGCCATAGAAATCTTCAACCCTTGGCGACCCGGGTAGTCCCCATCCTTCACGCTGTAACACCCGATCATGCAGCAGCGGGAGCCCACTGGCTCACCGTACCCGCCTGTGCAGATCCAAGTACATGCCCAGATGAGCTATTTGTCTCATATGGACAACATGTGCGTTCACACACATATCCTGAAAACCTGGCTTACCGAGCGCTTCGTCAGTCAGAGCGGCCAACCGCGGACACGACGGCGACCCTTGAGTTGCCCTGAAGATCGTTTTGTGCAACACCAGCAAGTCACTATACTGAGCATATGAGGCCCCGCCGGTGGGCCGTACCGGAGTACAGCGAGGGGTCTACGATGGCGCGCCTACCCAGCCCCGCCGCGACCCGGCGACTGTTCAACATGGCTGCCGAAGAGATTGAGGCCTTCCTGCCCGATGCCTGGAAGCTTGACGTCATCGGTCGATCCGATACGGGCGGATCGGTTCGCGTGGCTGCCCCGGACGATGCCGCCGCCATCATCACCGTCATGGTCCGCGATCGGCTGGCCGCTCGGGAGGCCGCTGCTCTCCCCGAGCCGGGCGGACCGACGATCATCGCGGCGCCCTGGTTGAGCCCGCGCACCCGGGAACTGCTCGAGAAGGGCGGGTTCAACTACATCGACCAGACCGGCAACACCTCTATCAAGGTCAACCGGCCTGGACTGGTCGTGCGCACACAGGGCGCGCTCCGTGATCCGTCACCCCCTCCGCGAACGCGTCCTAGCCTCCGTGGCCCGCGCTCCTGGGCCCTGATGCGAACACTGGTCGAGGTGGAGCCTCCCTACGGCGTGACCGACCTCTCGCGAATGCTGGGAATGGACCCGGGCTACGTGTCGCGCCTGCTCACCACCCTCTCCGAAGAGTTGCTGATCACCCGCAAGCCCCGCGGTCCTGTCGAGAGGGTCGCATGGGAGTCCCTGCTGCGCCAGATCGCCGTGGACTACTCCCTGTACAGGTCCAATGAGACCACCAGCTGGACAGCCGGCACCGGTCCCGAACAGTTCCTCCGGGACCTAGCAGCAGAAGACGAGACAGGGTGGGCGATCACAGGGTCCTTCGCCGCGGAGAGGCTCGTTTCGGTAGCACCGGCCGTGGTGGCGGTCGTCTATACCGAGGATCCCGAGCACTTGGCCGAGGTCGCAAGACTCCGCCAGGTACGAACCGGCGGGAACGTGAGGCTCGCCCGTCCCTACGACCCGATCGTGTTCGAGCGCACGTGGACCAGGGACAGCGTGGTCTACGTGTCGACTGCCCAGGTCGCCGTGGACTGCCTGACCGGCCCGAGCAGGATGCCTGCCGAGGGAGAAGCCCTACTCGCCTGGATGCGCACTCGCCTCGCCAATTGGCGATGCCCGCCGCTCCGAGGCGGAGAAGGCACCGTATGACTCAGCCCATGTCGCCGGCTTTCGAATACGTGGCGGCCCGGCGCGTCCTGCTCGATGCTCTGGTCGCTCTCGAGCCGCACATAGACGCGATGGTCGTGATAGGCGCTCAGGCTGTGTATCTGAGAACCGAAGATCAGATGCCGAGCTACCAGCCCTTTACCACCGACGCCGACCTGGTCATCGACCCTGGCCTGCTCGCGGAAGCCCCGCTGCTCGGAGACGCAATGCTCTCGGCGGGCTTCAACAAGAGAAGGGAGCCCGGAATCTGGATCCGACGTATTGCGCATCCCGCCTTCGACCATGACATCGCAATTCCCGTAGATCTGATCGTTCCCTCACAGGTAGCGCCGAGTGCGGGCCGACGGGGCGCCCGCCTACCAGGAGGGCACGGGAATAGGGCGGCTTGCAAGACCAGGGGCGTCGAAGGCGCACTCGTAGACAACGACCCTCTTCTCATCGAGGCGCTCGATGCCCAAGATGATCGCCGTCTGATCGTGAACGTCGCCGGAACTGCCGCACTCGTCGTCGCCAAAGCCCACAAGCTAGGCGAGCGCCTGGCCACACCCTCCCGTCTCATAGCCAAGGACGCCGGCGACCTGTACCGGCTGTTCGAGGCGACCACACTGGCACAGATGGCGGGCACGACCGCACGGTTGCTTGCCGATCAACGCTCGGCTGCGGTAACCGAGCAGGCCCTTGACCATCTCGTCCAACTGTTCGGAACGCCCGGTAGTCCGGGAGTCGAACTCGCTAGCCAGGCACTCGCCGATGTAGCGGACGCATCGACCGTCGCCGCGATGATCGTCGGATACACCCGCGACCTGGCCCAAGCCGCGAGCGGCGGCTAGCAACCGCAAGCCCACTCAGCGCTGGGGGGCGGATGCTCCGACAACGTATGCTGAATTCGGAACGGTCCAGTCCGTGCGTTTTGAGCCAAGACGGCGGTCCATGTGGGTTGGAGGGAGGGCGGGCGGCTACCTCTAACCCATCAGGACCCGCTCCATCCATAGAAGCTGATGACCTCCACTAGTGTCCCAATTCCGAGATCCGCCGACGATATCCGTACCAGCACCGGGCTACCACCCGGAGCCCGAGAACGCGAGCAACACCGGACCTGTTGCCTCCGGCGGGAAACTCATCGAGCCGGACATCGTCGTAGAGGGCCTGACGGTCGACCAGTTCATAGCGGAAGCTACCGAAGACACATTGACTAACGCACACCTCCGGGACCTCTGGCTGCTGTACAGGACCGCGTTGGTAGAGCGGTAAATTTATCGGACTACCCACCTTAATCTACTGTAACAGCTCTTAACTGTTGGCAGCGCTCCGCCCTTTGCGCTTAGGACACTAGAATAGGAATTGTGTACAACAAACATGACACCGCGAGCCATCGGGGAAAAGCTTGACGCTCAACGCCAGTTTCGTTCGCGCTGTGAGACAGGTGGGCCGCTACGGTGAGGGTCGCGGCGGTCATGGGCTAGCCCTACTGGTGCGATCAAGAGCAGGGGGAGGAATCCGGAAGTCTTGGATTCAGCGGATTCGTATAGACGGGCAAACTACGAACATCGGCCTCGGTCCCTATCCAGTGGTCACATTGGCTGAGTCTAGAAGGCGTGCCCTAAAGAACCGCAGAAAAGTCGGTAAGGGGATAGACCCGCGTCGTAGTACTGGCAACGGCCATGTGCCGTCGTTCGCAGAGGCGACTGACGCCGTCATCGCCATATACCGAACTGGTTGGAAGCTGGGTGGCCGCACCGAGCAGAAATGGCGGACGACGCTGCGGGACTATGCGTTTCCGACATTAGGGGCCAAGCCGGTTGACAAGATAACGACAGCCGCTGTCATGGCTGTCTTAGTTCCTATCTGGCACGAGAAGCCCGTACTGGCCAGGACCCTCAAGCAACGGATCGGTGCGATCATGCGCTGGGCGGTCTGCCAAGGGTTCCGAGCAGATAACCCGGCTGGGGATGTCATCGGGGCAGGGCTCCCGAAGCAGAATGGTCACACCAACCACCATCGCGCCGTGCCCCACAACCAAGTCGCATCGGTTATCGACGCGGTCCGCCGGTCAGCGGCTCTCCCAACCACGCGCGCCTGCTTCGAGTTCCTAGTCCTGACTGCCGCTCGGACTAGCGAAGCCAGGCTAGCGCGCTGGTCGGAGGTTGATATGGAAGGAGCTGTGTGGACCATTCCTGGAGAGAGGATGAAGTCAGGCCGGGAGCACCGGGTACCTCTCTCGGTGCGGACGCTCGAAGTCACCAGGAAGCGCACCGCTCCCAGTCCCTCCACGAGACGCCGGTCCCGGTAACGGGTGAGTATCAGCTCGAGCATCACGTAGTTGGTGAGCAGGATGTCGGGCGGTTGGTGCTGGATCCGGTCCCGGGTCTCATGGTCATCCTGGCCCGTGTAACGCTCGAAGGTCACCGGGCTATCCACCCACGGCCCGTAGTCCAGAAACTTGGAGAGTTCCTCCATCTGGCTGTTGGCCAAGGCGTTCATCGGGTACACGACGACGGCCTTCACGCCGGTGCCGGAGCCGGTGCGGAGCACATGATCGACGATGGGGATGATGTAGGCCAGGCTCTTGCCAGAGCCCGTTCCCGTCGTGAGTACGTAGTTGCGGTCGTTGGCTGCAACCCGTATCGCCTCTGTCTGGTGGCGGTACAGCGACAGAGGCCTGCCAACCGCATCGGTAGGCGACTTCTGCAGGCGGAAGATCGAGGGGGCACCCGGATGTAGCAGACCTTCCTCTACGAGATCCTCGATAGTCCCGCCTTCCTCGAAGGCCGGGTTCAGACCCACTCTCGGATGGGGCCAGAGTCTTCCCGAGTCGAGCGCCTCCTCCACGCAGGTCCGGATGCGGTCGTCACGGATGCGCATGAAGCTGGTGGCGTAATCACGGTAGGTGTCGATAAGCCCTTCGCGCAGGTCGAATACATCCATCAGCCGGATCTCGACATATCCGGCTGCCAGAACTGATGCTGGCCGATTTCGGCCTGGCGGTGTTCGAAACGGTCGACCACATAGACCAGCGCCTCGCTGGGCAAGTCGTCATAGAGCAAGACCAGGACATCCCGGGCTCTCGTCATAGCCACGAACAGCTGTGAAATCTCCAATTCCCGCGCCTCGGCGGCTTCCTCGACGGTCTGGTCGCGCTTGGGCTTCCTCGGAAAGCGACCCCTGGTTAGGTCAGGGAGGAACACCACTTTGAACTCGAGACCCTTGCCCCGGTGGAACGTTCCTACCTTGATGCGGTTGTTCGGTCTCCCGCTGTAGTTCTCGAGTCGTTGTGCTGCGGAGGGCGTCCGTTCGATGCGATCACATACCTTCTTCACCTGATGCTTCATCGGCACGAGAACCGCTATATCGCCGGGTCCGATGTTCTTGTCCGCCTTGGTGATCTCGCCGATCCTGCGAACGATCTCATCGAGTTGGGCATCCAATCCCGATGCATTCACCAGCAACGGGCGTAGGCCCCGCCGAGAGGTGTCCGCCCGCTGATCACCTCGCCGGAAGTCTTCAGCGAGGTCATGGATTTCGTTGTCGCCGGCCACCGCCATGGCCGCGCCGAGGATCTCGTCGGTGTTGCGGTAGTTGACCGATAGGACCGTAGTTCGGCCCCGAACCTCGATCCCGGCCTGGCGGAGCGTGTAACCACCGGGATAGATACGCTGAGCGCCGTCGCCGAGGATGAGCATCCCGTTGGGCCGGTCGCTGTCCGGGTGGGGGGCGTTGACGAGAGCCCGCAGAAGCAGGAGCCCGGCCATCGTGATGTCTTGGGCTTCGTCGACGATGACGGCCGAGTAGAGGGGCACGTCGAGGCGGCGCGCATGGTGGAGCGCCCGCAGGACGACATCGGGGAAGTCGACCACCAGCCGGCCAGCCATCTCCTCATCCCAAGCCTCCCGGAGACCCCATACCTGGGCTCTCAGATTCCGACCCATCGGAACCCGCCTGCCGACCCGAGCGATCCGGAGGTACTCGTCGAGCGAGTCGATGGCTCGGCCCTTGATGACCACGGTTATCTCCTCGCGTAGGTATCGCTCGGTGAACGCGCTGCGGGCCAACGGCGAGCCGGGGGCGACGATCCTCATGAGGGCTGCCCTGAAAGCCGCATCCACCAGTTTCCTGTTGACGATCAACCGTTCGCCTGCCGCGTGGCATACCTTGCGGGCGAGGCGGTCGACATTGACGAACTCCACCTCACCGGCGAGGGCTTCTGGCAGGCGCAGATACAGCGCCTGGAAAACCGGTGGCAGCGTCTTGATGAACGTGGTGAACAGGACGGGCCGTACCGTTTCGCCGGTCCGGATGAGCTGCGCCCTCCGTTCGTGTTTGAGAGCCGAGTTCCGCTTGGCAAGCCACACCGCCCTATGGAGGCCTACCACGGTCTTGCCTGTACCAGCGGAGCCGCGGACCCTTGCCGGCCCCGCGTATTGCCGACTGATCGCCGACCTCTGGTCAGGATGGAGGAAGATCATCCAATCTTCGATCGGCTGACCCATGACTTCGGCCAGGAACTCCGGCTCGACACGGGTGAACCACGCACCCATCAGGTCTCCCGCCAGATGGCGCTCAATCTCGCGGTCCTCCTCGGTGACTTCCGGAGGCACCGGGTCCTCCTCAAGATCGAGTCCGGGGGCTGCGGCTCGCTCACCGTCCGGGTGCCCGTGTGCGATCAGGTTGTAGGCAGGCTCGAAGTACCGAAGGCCGAGTTCGTCCTCAAGGTCGAGAAACTCGTAGTCGCTATCGACACGGCGCAGATTGGCTACGACCGGCTCCGGGAACCCGAAGGATGCGAGTTCCGCGTCGGTCCAGGCCATGAACAGCTTGCCGACTTTCTCCCTCTGGCGCTGGTAGGTCTGGTCGACACCCGAGTCGGTCGCCTGCTCGAAGACGGTGTAGGCCCGGGTCGCCGGATCGATGTCAACGCGCATCCGCCTGATCCGGTCGTAGACCTTATGGGTCCCGTACAAGAGGAGGACGATGGTGTTGTTGAACAGCTGCCAGACGATCCGGCGGTCACTGGCCCGTCCGCCCACATCCGAGGCGTACACCTTCTTCCCGTTGGTCGCCACCCCGACACCATGCGTGCTCAGCTTGGGGTTCCGGAACGGCTTGCGACCAAGCTGGGTGAGCGAGTCCACCAGGGCGCCCTTGTACGCGTCGTCGCGGCGCATCGAGTAGACACAGTCCCAGAACGACTGCGCCTGCACGACCTGGTAGTCCATCCTCCAACCTCCATCCACCGCCGCCACGGATAGAACAGCAGTGCAGGGTAGTGCGCGAATATTCCATCACAGTAGAAAGGAGTTGCCACGCTCCGCAGCGGACCCGGAACTGCTCCCTAGCTGACGTGCGCCGGATGTTCGAGGCGGCCCATCAGGGGCGATCGCGGTAGGGGTACCTCACGTGCACGGGTAGTCGGAGCCAGAGGGAAGACCGGCCCGGATGCTCCGTTCATCCGGCTTCACCACCAGTACCCGCCATGAACGCTTCCATCTTCCCGATCATGGGGCGGATCCCTCGGGGTGTGCGGTCTATGAGACCCAAGGCAATGAGTCGGTTTATGTCGCGGGTGACGGTCTTGGTGGTTTTTCCGGCGTAGGCCGCCGCCAGTTGCGGTGTGAGTAGCGTGATCTCGGAGCGAGGCGTGGGTTCGGATGGCGATAGTGAAAGCACGAGTTCGCGCTGGCGCCTACCAGCGGCCGTGTCGTAGCTGTGCATCGCCTCTTCGACATAGCTCTGCCACGCCAGAGCCAGATGTTGGGCCCTGATCCACTCCGCCTGCTCTTCGAGACCGTCGACAAAGCCATCAAGTGCATAGGCGATGAATTCGACCGGTGACCAGGGCCTCATCCGGCTCGACCTGTCGAGTACCTGGTAGTAGCGGCCGCGGGTGTGGTTGTAGTGGTTGGACAGGAGATGGACCGCGGGCGTGGGCACCATTCGTGACGCGGCGAGAAGATGGAACTCCACCAGTCTCGCGGTACGTCCGTTGCCGTTCCCGAAGGGGTGGATCCACGCAATGTAGAGGTGCGCCAAGAGCGCTCGGGTCAAGACGCGCGCGAAAGCAAACGGATCGTCCTCTTTGATCTCGAAGTCGGAGCATGCGAGCCAGTCACATAGTCGATCGAGAAGGTGGGCACAGTCCCCGGCCTGAGGTCCCCGGTAGCGGCCAACCCGAGTGTCGTGCGTACGGATACTGCCCGGCCGGATCCGGTCGTCCCACTCCACATCCTGCAGAACCAACTCGTTGTACGAACAGATGAGTTCGGCAGTCAGCGTGAGATCCTTGCCGGTTTGCATGCCTTCGACGATACTCCGGAAGGCGTCGAGCACGTTCCGTACCTCTTGTCCCAGGTAGCGGCGTGAGGGCGGTAGGCCGAGTTGACCGTCCAGCAGCCTGGATACCTCTTCCTCCGTGAGCGTGTTGCCCTCAATGGCGGTGGTCGCGTGGGCGCCCTTGCTCAAGTAGGTCCGGTGCAACAGGTCAGCCACTCCCGGCCTGAGGGGCGTCCCCGTGAGATGAGCGCACCCGGCCTGCGCCCTACCGAACGACACCCACTCCCGCGGCCCGAACCCGGCGATGTCAAAGCTGAATGACAGCCAAGGATGTGTCTCCTGGTACCGGTAGTCGATTTCGGATCCCTCCTGACGACTAGGGGGTAGCAGACCAGTCGCCTCGATTATACGCACGGACATGTCCCTCAGATTGTCCCTTGTTCGTGTCCGTTCCGCGGGACAGCGGGTTCCGCGTCGCTCAGGCGAGTTCGTCTGTGACTACTCCGGACAGGTGGCGGGCGACGGAGCGGGCCGTCTCCATGGTGGGGGCCTCGACCATGACCCTTATGACCGGCTCGGTACCGGAGGCCCGGACGAGGATGCGCCCGTCGTTGCCCAACTCGGTCTCGGCATCCCGGACCGCATCCCGTAAGCGGGAGGCCGCCTCCAGGTCCTTGGACCGGACGGGCACGTTCCGGAGCACCTGGGGGAACTCCACCAGGGACTCGCGGCGCAGGTCGCGGACGGATCGTCCGGTGACCACGACCACCTCAAGGAGCCGGACCGCGGTCCGGAGACCGTCCCCGGTGGGGGCCCAATCGAGCTGGATGACGTGACCGGACTGCTCGCCGCCTAGGACGGCGCCGTGCCGGAGCATTGCCTCCAACACGTACCGATCGCCTACCCGCGTCTCCACGAAGTCGATACCCGCCTGGCGCATGGCCTCGCGGAATCCCAGGTTGGACATGACGGTGGCCACCACCGTGTTGTTGGGGAGTTCTCCCCGGTCGCGCAGGTACCGGGCGATGATCGCCAGTATCACGTCGCCGTTGGCCACCCGGCCGTCCTCATCGATGACCATGAGCCGGTCGGCGTCACCGTCGAAAGACAGCCCGATCCGGCCCCCGGACACCGCGGCAAGGTACTCGGGGGTGGCGGCCCCGCAACTGTCGTTGATGTTCATACCGTCGGGCGAAGCGAAGTGTTCCACCACATCCGCTCCCAGCGAGGAGAACAGGTCGGGCGCCGCCCGGGAGGCCGCCCCGTTGGCGCAGTCGAGGGCCAGCCGGAGCCCTTCCAGGGAGCGAGGTGCCTGGCGGTGGATCCCGGACACGTAGCGCTCGATCGCATCCGGAACGCGACGGCGAACACCGATGCCGGCTCCGGTCGGGGCCTTCCACGGCGCACCTCCCCGGAGCCGGGTCTCGATCTCCGCCTCCCTGGCGTCGTCCATCTTGCTGCCCTGCGCATCGAGGAACTTGACGCCGTTGTCCGGGGCCGGGTTGTGGGAAGCCGAGACCATGACCCCGAGCCGGGCCCCTAGCTCGGGTATCAGCGAGGACAACCCACCCACCGGGATCACGCCCGCATCCAGGGTGTCCACCCCCACCGAATGGAACCCGGCCTGGAGGCCGGCCGCCAGCATGTCACCGGAGCGGCGGGTGTCGCGACCCACCACGACCGGACCAGCCCCGATCAGCTCCCCGGCGGCCCGGCCCAGACCGAACACGAGGGGGACGTCCAGGTCGACGTTGGCAACCCCTCTGATGCCGTCGGTGCCGAACAGGCGATGTCCGGGGAAGGGTAGATCAGGAACCGGGGACGACGCCGACAGGGGCGGCGACCGCACGCCTAGTGGTCTGTCTGTGAAATGGCCGCGCGGCATGCGCCGGCAGCGGCTTTTCTCGCAAGGCCCGCCGACGAAGGCGTGCCCTCAGCGTACGTCGAGGAGGCGGAACGAAGCGAGGGGCGTCGAGGACAAGCAGGGCACGGCGAGTTGATTTGCAGGCGGACCACTAGCGCTTGGTGTACTGAGGCGCCCGCCTGGCCTTGCGGAGACCGTACTTCTTGCGTTCCACCACCCGGGCGTCCCGAGTGAGGAGCCCAGCCCTCTTGAGGTCCGTACGCAGATCGGGATCGAGGGCGATCAGCCCCCGAGCGATACCGAGGCGTATGGCGTCGGCCTGGCCGCTGACCCCGCCGCCGTGGAGCTGGGCGACGATGTCGTAGCGGCCTTCGGCGTTGGCCACCCTCAGCGGTTCCAGCACCCGCATGCGCCGTGCCACGGTCGGGAAGTAGCGTTCGAGCGGACGCCCGTTGAGCGTCACCGTTCCGGTTCCGTGGTAGAAACGGACCTGGGCCACCGCCTCCTTGCGACGGCCGACCGCCCGTACCAGCGCCTCGGCCATCACGCACCTACCTTGCGGAGTCCGAGGTCGAGATGCTCCGGACGCTGGGCTCTGTGCGGGTGGTCGGGACCCGCGTAGACCTTGAGCTTGCGGATCATCTGCCTCCCCAGCTTGGTCTTGGGCAGCATTCCCCGCACCGCCCGCTCGATCACGGCCTTGGGACGGCGGTGGATCAGGCTCTCGAACGATTCCTCCTTGAGGCCGCCCGGGTATCCGGAGTGCCGGTAGTAGATCTTGTCCTGGCTCTTGTTCGAGGTGACCGCAACCTTATCGGCGTTGATCACGATCACGAAGTCGCCTCCGTCCACATGGGGGGCGTAGTTGGGCTTGCGCTTGCCGGAGAGGATCGGGGTGAGCAGGGAAGCGAGGCGACCCAGCGGCGCACCGGTGGCGTCGACGACAAACCAGCGGCGCTCGATGTCGCCCGGCTTGGGGGTATAGGTCTTCAGTCTGTTCACCCTGGTCACCGTCTCAATCGGAAGGTTGCATCATATGGGATCGGCGATCCCGGGACCGTGTGGGCCGCGAGCCGCACCCGGCACCGCGATGGCGGAGGATCGCCACCCGAGCCGCGGCCGCAAACCCGGATCGGGGGACCCGTAGTGTAGCCGTCCTCAGCGCTAGGTGCCAGACAGCCTCGCGAGACAGCAGCGTCGCACGATGGACCGCCCGTGGCCCGGAGGACGAGCACGGCCCCCCGAAGCACAAGGGGGTTGTCGCTGCCCGGTGCATACTGAGTGATACCGTCAGCACAAACATCGCCGCAGTTCCGGAAGCGGTGATCATCAACGGGGTCTCGTTCCCCTGGCAGGTAGCCCATCCCGGGCTCGTGAACCAAAGGGGAGCGGCGGACAGACCGCAGGCAGGGGTCTCGGAAACCCTAGCCATGTCGCGTTCGCCGGACCGATCTCGGAGGTGGCGGTGGGGGTGGACCCACCCGGGGAGGCGAAGCCGGGACGTTTTTCGCGAGCTTGAGGGGCACCCTATCTGCTAAGGACCGTTCCGGCGGCTTTAGTAGTCGACCTGCCAAAGCACCAGACCGTGGGGCGGAGCAGCCCCGCGAGCCGCATTCCGGTTCCTTGCTTCGAGAACCCGTGGGGTCGCATCCGGTCTCAACCGGCCCCTACCCACTTCGGCGGAGAAGGCGACGATTGACCGCACCATCTGGTGGCAGAAGGCCGAGCCGACGATCTCCAGTTGAACCAGGTCGTCGGACCGGGCGGTCCAGCCGGCCGACAGGATCGTCCGGACCGTCGAGCGGCCCTCGGATTTGCGACAGAAGGAGGCGAAGTCGTGCTCCCCGACGAGGTACCGGACGGCCCCGTCCATCGATCCCACATCCAGGGGTTCCTTCACATGCCACGTGACGGCCCGCCGGAGGGGATCGGGGAACGGGCGGTTGAGGATCCGGTAACGGTAGGTACGCCGGATCGCGCTGAAGCGGGCCGAAAAGCCGCCCGGTACCTGCTCGCAGCGGTACACGACGATCTCGGGGCCCAGCAGCCCGGTCAGCGCTCTGGCCAGGCGGCCGCGATCGACCGGTATCTCCGTGAGGAAGGACACCACCTGATGGCGGGCGTGGACGCCCGCATCCGTGCGGCCCGCCACCTCGGTCCGGACCGGTTCGAGGATCCGGGCCATGGCCTCCTCTAGTTCGCCCTGAACGGTACGCACGTCCGGTTGCCGGGCATAGCCGTGGAACCCGGATCCGTCGTAGGAGAGATCGATGCGGTAGGTGGGCATGGCCGGCCCGGCCGGGTCAGATCGCCGGCGGGCGGGGCTGGTGGTCCCTCGCCCCGGCCTCGGCAGGCGAAGACATGGGAAGTGGACCTCCCGATTCTCGTCGCCTGCTCCACATGCTCAAAACGTGAGCGTTCCCCTGTACAGGATCGTCCCTATGTACCAGCCCAGCACCCCGGCGCCGGCCGCGAAGCTGTCCTCGGGGTGGTTCAGGTCGAACTGGGAACCCGCAACGATCCGGAGGGCGAAGAAGAACCAGACAATGGACGCGACGGTGAAGGCTGTCGACACTCTCCCCAGCCAGGGATTCACCGCTATCAGGATGAAGGCTACGTTGGCGAAACCGACCAGCCGGAAGGTAACCGTCAGCTCACCGTAGCGTCGGAACAGGTAAACACCCGACGCCCATACGGCCCCTGCCACGAGACCCGCACGCAGGATGCCCCACAGCATGGCCGCTACCGCGTCGACTACCGAGAAGGAGTGGAACACGGGAAGGAGCCCCACGATGGCGACGACCACCACCGCGTTGCCGGTGGCGTAGTTGTCGTAGAGCAACGACGTGTAAAAGGATCTGCTCAGTCGCCCTGCGCGAACCATCTGGCGTAGCACGACACCCTCGCTGACATGGGATATTCAGGTATCTCGGAGGCTACCAGGTCGCAGCCCTTCCCCGATCATCCAAGCCGGAGGATTAGACGAGCTCGATGACGGCCATCTCCGTGTTGTCACCCCGGCGAGGTCCGATCTTGACGATTCGGGTGTAGCCGCCCGGGCGTCTCCTGTACCGCGGAGCGACCTCGTCGAACAGCTTGGTGACGACCTCCAAGTCCGTGATGTCCTTGAGGACCAGGCGGCGCGAGTGGAGATCCCCGCGGCGGGCCTTAGTGATGATCTTCTCGACGTACGGGCGGAGCACCTTGGCCTTGGTGAGCGTGGTGGTGATCTGCTCGTCCCAGATCAGCGACTGTGCCAGGTTCGACAGGATCGCCTTCTGGTGGGCGGGGTCACCTCCCAGCCGCTTGCCCCTCCTCGGGCGGGGCATCAGGCACCGTTCCTGTCTCGGGCGGCGGAGATGCCGAGTCCCAGCTCGTCGAGCTTGGAGACCACTTCCTCAAGGCTCTTCTGCCCGAAGTTGGTGATGTCCAGCAGGTCCTCCCTCGTCTGCTGCACGAGGTCCCCCACCGTATCGATCTGGGCCCGCCGCAGGCAGTTCCGGGGCCGCTCGGAGAGATCCAGCGCCTCGATGGGCAGGTCAAGGTCCTGGGAGACCGAGTCGGTGACGGCCAAGTCTCCGAGTTCCAGCCCCACCCCCTCTCCCACGTCGGCGAAAAGGCCCAGTAGCTCGCGGAGGGTCTTGCCCGCCGAGGACAGCGCCTCGGCCGGCCCGATCGATCCGTCGGTCTCCACGTCCACCACCAGCCGGTCGAAGTTGGTCATCTGGCCCACCTGGGTGCTCTCCACCCGGTAGGAGACCTTGCGCACCGGGGAGAAGATCGAGTCGATCGGGATCGTTCCTATCGGATCGTTGCGCTTGTTCTTCTCGGCGGTCCGGTAGCCGACGCCCTGCTCGACGGTCAACTCCATCTCCAGCGTGGCGCCGTCCGAGAGGGTGACGATGTGGAGGTCCTTGTTCACGACCTCCACCCCGCTGGGCGCCGCCAGGGCGGCGGCCGTGACGGCGCCGGCGCCCGACACCGCGAGTTCCAGGGTGAGTGGCTCCGGATCGTCCATCCGCACCACCAGACGCTTGATGTTGAGGATGATGTCGACCACGTCCTCCTCCACGCCGGGAACCGTCGTGAACTCGTGATAGATGCCATTGATCCGCAGCGACGATACGGCTGCTCCGGGTATGCGGGAGAGCAGTGTCCGCCGCAGGGTGTTCCCGAGCGTGTAACCGAAGCCCGGCTCCAGCGGTTCGATCAAGAAACGTGCCCGGAACTCGCCGACCACTTCGGATTCGATCTGTGGACGTTGGACTATGAGGGCTTGCACGGCCTCTTCCTCTCGGTCTCTGTGTGCGTCAGTCGTTGGTAGGTAATGGGAATGCCATCGATGGGTCTGTGTCGTTCGGGAGGCCTACCGGGAATACAACTCGACAACCAGTTGCTCCCGGACGGCGGTGTCGATCTGCGCCCTCGTCGGGACATCGCGGACCACGATCCGACGCTCGTCGAGCCCGACATCCAGCCACTCGGGAACCCGGCGGTCCCCGGACGTGTCGACCGCGTGCCGGATCACGATGATCTCCGTGGACTTCGGCTTGACCGTCACCACGTCTCCGGCCCGCACCCGGTAGGAAGGGATGTCGACCTTGCGCTCGTTGACCCGGAAGTGCCCGTGGTTGACCAGCTGCCTGGCCTGCGGCCGGGTCCTGGCCAGACCCGACCGGTAGACCACGTTGTCGAGACGGCACTCGAGGATCTGGAGCAGGTTCTCGCCGCTTATCCCCCGGTGCCGGGCCGCCTCGTGGTAGTAGCGGCGGAACTGGCGCTCCAACACCCCGTAGATCTGGCGTATCTTCTGCTTCTCGCGCAGCTGGTGGAGGTAGTCGGAGTCGTTGCTCCTCCTACCGCGGCGCCGACCGTGCTCGCCGGGCGGGTAGGGGCGGCGGTCGTAGTACTTAGCTTTGTTGTCGTCGAGGAGCTGTCCCAGACGTCGACTCTTCCGCGTGCGGGGACCTAGGTAGCGGGCCACTCTTCACCCCCTCCGGCGCTTCTTCGGGCGGCAGCCATTGTGGGCCAGCGGTGTCACATCCCTGACGCCGGCGATCTCGATGCCCATGTTCTGGAGGGTACGGACGGCTGTGTCCCTCCCCGCCCCGTTACCGCTCACGATGACGTCCAGCTTGCGAATGCCGTGCTCGCCGGCCCGGCGAGAGGCCTCCTCGGCCGCCACCTGCGCTGCATAGGGAGTGGACTTGCGGGAGCCCTTGAAACCCACCGATCCTCCCGATGTCCAGACGATGGTGTTGCCGTTCACGTCGGTAATGTTGATGATGGTGTTGTTGAAGCTCGCCTTGATGTGCGCCTGGCCGAACGCGATGTTCTTGCGCTCGCGGCGGCGGACCCGCTTCTGCTGCTTCCTAGCCACGACATCCTCCGGATCTCACGTTCCCGCCTTCCTGCAACATTTACTTCTTCACCTTCTTCTTTCCGGCGATCGCCCGCCGGGGGCCCTTGCGGGTCCGGGCGTTCGTGTGGGTGCGCTGCCCGCGTACCGGGAGACCTCGGCGGTGGCGCAGACCCTGGTAGCAGCCGATCTCCATCTTTCGCTTGATGTTCTGGGCCACGACCCTGCGCAAGTCACCCTCCACCCTGAGTTGGGACTGGATGTAGGTGCGGATCCGGCTCACCTCCTCATCGGTGAGGTGGCGGACCCTGGTGTCGGAGTCGATCCCCAGTTCGCTGCACATCCGGCGGGAAGTGGTGATCCCGACTCCGTATATGTAGGTAAGGCCGATCTCAAGGCGCTTCTGCCTGGGGAGATCGACGCCCGCGATGCGTGCCACCGGCTACCGCCTCATCCTTGACGCTGCTTGTGCCGCGGGTTCGAGCACACGACCCACACGCGGCGCCGCCGCCGGATCAACTGGCAGTGGTCGCACATTCTCTTGGCGGAGGGTCGTACTTTCACGGTTACCTCTTTGACGTCGCCTAGCTCCGGGAACTCGTATCAGAACCCGATTATTCCGGCCGACCTTCCGCCATGGCGGGGGAGGGCACACGAAAGCGCCGACCGTAGGTCGGCAGGCAATTCTAACCCATCGGCTGGGAAGTCAGCAAGTCGCTCACCGTCATGACCACGGGGCCGTCCGAGGTGAGGGCCACGGTGTGCTCGAAGTGGGCCGACCGGCGGCCGTCAGCGGTCACCACCGTCCATCCGTCCTCCTTGGTGACGGTGTCCCCGGTCCCGAGATTGAACATGGGCTCGATGCAGACCGCCATCCCCTTCCTCAGCCGGTACCCCTTGCCGGGCACCCCGTAGTTGGGGATCTGGGGGCTCTCGTGCATCGACCGCCCGATGCCATGACCGACGTAGTCACGGACCACGCCGTATCCGTGGGGCGAGGCGACCTGCTCGACGGCGTGGCCGATGTCACCCACCCTGGCTCCGTTCCGGACCTGGTCGATCCCGGACCAGAGGGCCTTCCGGGTGACCTCCAGGAGCCGGGCCGCCTCCTCGTCGATCGGCCCGATACCCACCGTGAGGGCGGCGTCGCCGTGGTAGCCCTCGTAGATGGCGCCGGCATCGATGGAGAGGATGTCACCGGGACTGAGGCGGTAGTCGCCGGGGATCCCGTGGACGATCACATCGTTGGGCGAGGCACATATGTGAGCCGGGAACCCGTGGTAGTTGAGGAAGGACGGCCGGCAGCCCCAGGCCCGGATGACGGTCTCCGCCACCTGGTCCAGTTGCCGGAGGGCGACTCCCACTTCCGCTGCCTCCACCACCGCCTCGTGAACGGCTGCCACGCAGGCTCCGGCCCTGGCCATCTTGCGGAACTCGCGATCGTTCTTGATGGTGATCATGCTCGGGGCAAACCGGCGAGGGCCTCCAGGATGCGATCGGTTATGGCCTCTATCCGGCCGGTGCCGGGTACGTGCACCGCGATGTGGCGGCCCTGGTAGAAACCGATGAGTGGCGCAGTATCCCTCTCGTAGACGTCGAGGCGGTTCCGGACCGAGGGCTCGGTGTCGTCCGCCCGGCCCCGGGCCAGCATCCGTTCGACGAGGACCTCCACGGGTGCTTCCAGGACCACCGCCGCGTCGAGGGCGTCCGCGCCGATAACGTCGTCGAGAGCCCGAGCCTGCGGGAGGGTGCGGGGAAACCCGTCGAGGATGTACCCGTCCGCGGCGTCGGGCAGGCCGATGCGGGCGGTGAGCATCTCGACGGTGAGGGCGTCGGGTACGAGGTCACCGCGGGCGAGTATCCTGCTCACCCGCTTGCCGAGCGGCGTGCCTTCCGCGATGTGCCGCCGGAACATGTCGCCGGTGGAGATGTGGACGATACCGAGGGCGATTGACACGTTCGCCGCCTGCGTACCCTTTCCCACCCCCGGCGGTCCGAGGAGCAGGAGCCTCAGCCTCATGGCTTCGATCTGACCCGCCCCGGGGGAGCAGGCCGGCAGAACCGGACGCTCAAGTCAGGAACCCCTCGTAGTTCCGCATGGTCAGCTGGCTCTCGATCTGCTTCATGGTCTCCAGAGCCACCCCCACCACGATGAGGATCGACACGCCCGAGAAGCCGACCGGGATCGCCCAGATGGCCGAGGCTATAGCGGGCAGGATCGAGATCATCCCTAGGAAGACCGCACCGGGGAGGGTGATGCGGTTGAGGATCCTCTCCAGGTAGCGGGCAGTCTGCTGGCCGGGACGCTGGCCGGGGATGAAACCCCCCTGCCGCTGGATCATCTCCGATTGGCGTACCGGATCGAACTGGATGGCGGTGTAGAAGTAGGTGAAGAACACTATGAGGAAGAAGAGCACCGCTATGTACACCCAACTCGTGGCCCCGCTCGCGTACCCGGACGGCGCCAGGTGCACGTTTATGAACTCCCGCACGGTGGAGAAGAATCCCTCGGTACTGGGGATCGAGGTGGAGATCAGCACCGGGAAGAACAGGATCGAGGTGGCGAAGATCACCGGGATGACCCCCGCCATGTTGATCTTCAGCGGGATGTAGGTGCTCTGGCCGCCCATCACCCGCCGGCCTCGGATCCGCTTGGCGAACTGGATGGGTATACGCCTCTGGCCCTGTTCCACATAGATGATGCCGATGATCATGGCGATGAACAGCGCAATGATGAAGACGAAGATGGGCGCCCGGCCGGCCGGCACCGTGAACTGCCAGATCAGGGTGAACTGGCTGGGCAGGGCGGCCACGATGCTGATGAAGATGAGCAGCGACATGCCGTTGCCGACCCCGCGCTGGGTGATCAACTCGCCCAGCCACATTACGAACGCCGTCCCGGCGGTCATCGTCACCACCATCAGCACCACCCGGGTGGGGGTGTAGTCGTCGATCAGCACCACCCCGCCGGTGAAGCTGCTGCCCCGGCTGAACAGGTAGGTGATGCCGGTCGATTGGAGAAGCGCCAGCACGACGGTGACGATGCGGGTCCACTTGGTGATGATGGCCCTTCCCGACTCGCCCTCGTCCTGGAGCTTCTGGAGCTTGGGGATGACCACGGACAGCAACTGCATGATGATGCTGGCGGTGATGTAGGGGAGAATTCCGAGGCTGAAAACGGACAGGTTCTCCAGAGCGTTACCCGAGAAAAGGTTCAGGAGGCCGAAGGCGCCTCCCTGCCGCTGTCCCGCCAAGGCCTCCAGGCGGTCCAGCTCGATGCCGGGCACCGGGACGGCCGCCCCCAGGCGGTAGATGGCGAAGATGGTGAGAGTGAAGAAGATCTTGCCGCGCAGGTCGGGGATCTTGAACATGTAGCGGTAGACGTTCAGCATCGGCCCGGCCTCCCGTAGCTGTTGCCATGGCATTGGTGTGTCCTGGCTTCTGACGGATCAGTTCGCGAGAATCGTGCCGGGGGCTCGGCCCGCCGGGCCCGCCCCCACCTCCACCTGTCCTCGGTTCGGAGCGCGCTTCGCCCGGCTTGCCGGATGTGGCCGCTCCGGAGACCTGATCCCTCTGGCGGTCGGACCGACCTCGAGTGCCGAGACCGCGCAGGTGCTTGGTACTCATCAAGTATGGAGCCGTGGTGTGACAGGATCAACCCCCTTGTCGGGGTACGCCTCGGCGAGGTCGGGACCTGGCGGATCATCGGTGGTGGTGAGATCGTCACCGGACGATCACACATGATCCACCGGCTGCCTCGATCTTGTGGCGGGCCGATCCGCTGAAGGCATGCGCCTCCACGCTGAGGGCCTTGTGGATCTCGCCGCGGCCGAGCACTTTCACCTTGCCGCCCTTGCGGATCAGACCATTCTCGTGAAGGCATGCGAGCGACACGGTCGTGCCGACACGGAAGACATCGAGCCTGTCCACGTTCACAACCGTGAACTCCTCCCGGTTGTAGGGCTTGAAGCCCCGCAACTTGGGGATGCGGACCTGGAGAGGCGTCTGGCCACCCTCGAACCCGGGACGGACCGTGCGACGGGCCTTCAAACCCTTGGTTCCGCGCCCGGCCGTCTTGCCGCGCCGTCCGGCCTCGCCACGCCCGACGCGGATCTTCTTCCGCTTCGAGCCCTTGGCGGGTCGGAGATGATGGAGCTTCAGTTGGTTCCTCTTGGTGGCCACGGTCGGCCCCCTCCCGGATAGCCTTGCTGTCATGTCGTCCGGGCGACTCTCGCCCGTGTCTCGGTCTGTCGTTCGAACGGATACTTGCTGGTGGTGCTTCCTCGGCCGCGGTCAGGCCTCCTCCACCTCGACGAGGTGACGGACCCGATGGACCATTCCCCGGATGTCGGGGGTATCGGCATGCTCCACCGAAGCGTGCAGTTTCCGCAATCCCAGACTCCGAACGGTAGCCCGCGCCTTCGGCTTCTCGCCGATGAGGCTCTTCCGTAGGGTGATCCGGAGTCTCGACTCTGGGCGGGCCATCCTCATCCTCCGGAAGCTCGGAGCATCTCGGTCGATCGGTAGGCCGCCAGCAGTCCCGGCGGTGTGATCTCCTCGGGCGTCTTGCCCCTGGCCCTCGCCACGTCCTCCGGACGCCGCTGGCCCTTGAGACCGTTCACCGTTGCCCTGGCCACGTTGAGGTGGGTCGGGGAGCCCAACGACTTGGTGAGGGCGTCACGCACCCCGGCCGCCTCGAGGATCTGACGCACCGAACCGCCCGCTATCACGCCGGTGCCGGGCGACGCGGGCTTGAGGAGGACCCGTGAGGCGCCGTGCCTGCCCACCACCCGGTGGATGAGCGTCGTGCCGGCCATCGGGATCGTGAACATCGACTTGCGCGCCGATTCGATGGCCTTCTGGATGGCGGTCGGGACCTCCTTGGCCTTGCCGTAGCCGATCCCGACCCGTCCCTTGCCGTCCCCGAGCGCCACGAGGGCGGTGAACGAGAAACGGCGGCCGCCCTTGCTCACTTTGGCCACGCGGTTGATCTCGATGACCCTCTCGTCGTACTGGGGACCGGAGTCGATCCCGCCTCTGCGTCTCCTAGAAGTCAAGTCCCGCCTCCCTTGCTGCCTGCGCCAATGCCTCCACCCGACCGTGGAAGGGATGCCCTCCGCGGTCAAACACCACACCGGTCACGCCGGCCACCGTACCTCTGCCGGCGATGAGCCTCCCGACTTCGGCCGCCGTGGCCGAGGTCAGGGTCCTCGAGCGGAGCGTTTCCTCCTGCGAAGAGGCCGCCGCCAGCGTTCGGCCGGCTACATCGTCGATGATCTGCGCGTATATGTAACGGTTGCTCCGGAACACGGCCAGACGCGGCCGGGCAGCGGTTCCGCTCAACCGCTTCCGCACCCGCCGGTGGCGCCGGATCCGCGCCTGGTAACGCGTGCCGCTCATCGTGCCGCCACCCCGGTCTTACCGCTCTTGCGCCGGACGTGCTCGTCGTGGTAGCGGATGCCCTTGCCCTTGTAGGGCTCGGGTGGGCGAACCCTGCGGATGTCGGCCGCCACCTGCCCCACCAGTTCCTTGTCGATGCCGTTGATGACGATGGTGGTCGCGTTGGGAACCTCGAAGTCGATCCCGTCCACGGGGGGGATCGGAACGGTGTGGCTGAACCCGACCTGGAGTTCCAGCCCCCGGCCTCTCGGGAGTACCCGGTACCCGACGCCGACGATGTTGAGCGTCTTGCGGTAACCCAGGGAGACCCCTGTGACCATGTTGTTTACCAACGCCCTGGCCAGCCCGTGGTAGGCGCGGCTGCGGCGCTCTTCGTCCCGCCGGGTCACCACGCACTTGCCGTCCACCAACGCGAAGCTGACGCGGTCCTCGAAGGTGCGTCGCAGGGAACCCTTCGGTCCTACGACCGTCACGTCCGCCCCGGAGACGGTGACCTTCACACCGGCGGGCACGGGGACCGGGATCTTTCCTATCCGGCTCATGATCACCAGACCTCGCACAGCAGTTCGCCGCCCAAGCGCCGGCGCCGGGCTTCCCGGTCCGGGAGCAACCCCTGGGAGGTGGACACGATCACCGTTCCGAGCCCTCCCTGCGATCGGGGCAACTCGTCGGCGCCCTTGTATATGCGCCGGCCGGGGCGGGACACCCGCCGCAGGCCGTGGAGTATCCGGTCGCGGTTGCCCTTGCCCGCGTACTTGAGGCGGATGGTCAACTCGGTGCCCCGTGTGGCCGGGGCCACGTCGTACCCGTCCACGTAACCCTCCGACGCCAGCAGCTTGGCGATCTGCTCCTTGAGCTTCGACGAGGGCATGGTCACCGTCGCGTGCAGCACCAGGTTGGCGTTGCGTATCCGGGTCAGCATGTCGGCGATGGGGTCGGTCATCATGTCGGTATCACCACGAGGACTTCATCACGCCGGGAAGCTCGCCGCGGTGGGCGAGTTCCCGTAGCGCGATACGGGACATTCCGAACTGGCGGAGGTAACCCCGCGGGCGCCCGGTGATCCCGCACCGGTTCCGGTACCGGGTGGCGCTGGCGTCGCGCGGCATCTTGGCGATGGCCGCGTAAGCCTGCCGTTTGGCCTCCAGAGTGGCCTCGGGGTCCTTGATGACCTCGACCAACTCGGCTCGGCGCTCGCGGTAGCGCTCGACGAGCTCCCCCCGCCGCTTGTTCTTGGCAACCATCGACTTCTTGGCCATCGTTCTCGCCTCACATCTCAGTTGGTCAGGGGCGCCGTCCGCCGGAACGGAAAGCCGAACGCGTCCAGCAATACCCGTGCGCCCCGATCTTCGGAGGCGGTCGTGCAGATGGTTATGTCCATACCGCGGACCGCCGTCACCTTGTCATAGTCGATCTCGGGAAAGATGAGCTGCTCGCTCACCCCGAAGCTGTAGTTACCGCGACCGTCGAACGAGGCCGGGTTGAGACCACGGAAATCCCGGATACGGGGGATAGAGATGGTAATCAACCTGTCCAGAAACTCCCAGGCCCGGTCGCCCCGGATGGTCACGGAACACCCGACCGGGTTGCCGGCACGCAGCTTGAAGCTGGCAATCGACCGGCGGGCCCGGTTGAGCCGCGGCTTCTGCCCGGTGATGGTGGCCAGGTCGTCCATGGCGGCGTGGACCTGCTTGGCGTCGCCCACGGCCTCGCCGACACCCATGTTCACCACGATCTTGTCGATCGTCGGCACCAGCATGGGGTTGTCGAGGCCGAGCTGCTCCATGATCCGGGAGCGCACGGTGTCCCAGTACCGTTGCTTGAGGCGGGGGACGGTCGGGTTCATCGGTCGCACCGTTTTCTCATGGGACTCATACCTCCGAGCCGCACTTCACGCAACGCCGGAACTTCCCGCCCGCCTCGCTGAACGCTGCCTCCACCCTCACCGGCCCGCACTCGTCGCAGACCAGCATGACGTTCGAGATGTGGATGGGCAGGTCCTTGTCGACGATGCCCGCCTGGAGGGTCCGGCCCCGGGCCTTCTGGTGGCGCTTGGCGGTGTTTATACCCTCGACGATCACCTTGCCCTCTTTGGGGAACACCCGGGCAATCCGCGACTCGCGGCCCCGGTCCTTGCCGGAGACGACCATCACCTTGTCGCCCTGCCGTATCGACATCAGATGACCTCCGGCGCCAGGGAGACGATGCGCATGAAGCGGCGGTCCCGCAGCTCGCGGGCCACCGGCCCGAAGATGCGAGTGCCGCGGGGCAGGAGGTTCTCGTTGATGATCACGCAGGCGTTGTCGTCGAACCTGATGTAGGTGCCGTCTCTGCGGCGCTGCTCCTTGGCGGTACGCACCACCACGGCCCTGACTACCTCGCCCTTCTTGATCGCCGCCCCCGGGCTGGCCTGCTTCACGGTGGCCACGATGACGTCACCGATCCTGGCATAGCGACGGCGCGACCCGCCCAGCACACGGATGCACAGCACCTCGCGGGCGCCGCTGTTGTCCGCAACCTTGAGCCGCGACTCCTGCTGGATCATCGGGCCCGCTCCAGTATCTCGACCAGACGCCACCGCTTGGTCTTCGACCGCGGGCGGGTCTCCGTGATCAGCACCCGGTCTCCGTTGCGGGCGTCGTTCTCCTCGTCGTGCACGTGCAGCTTCTTGGCCGTGCGCACGATCTTGTCGTAGCGCCGGTGGCGGGTGGCCCGCTCGATCCTCACAGTGATCGTCCGGCTCCGGGCGTCCGAGACCACGACGCCCACACGGCTCTTGCGGGGGGCGCGCTCAACCATGGTGTCCTGCCCTAGTTCCGGCCTCCTCCAGGACGGCCTCGTGCATGACGGTCTTTATGCGGGCGACCTGGCGTCGGAGACGTCCCAACGACGCGGTGTCCTCCGATTGGCTCACCGCCAGTTGGAACCGGAGGTTGAACAGCTCCTCCTTGGTGTCGTCCAGCATGTCGACCAACTCGGACGGAGTCAGGTCGCGCAGTTCCGAAGCCTTCATACCCCTCCCCCGATCATCGGTTCCGCTATCACCGGTACTCGCATCACAGTGGCTCCCTCGTGACGAACTTGGTCTTGATCGGAAGCTTATGGCCGGCCTTGCGGATCGCCTCCCGCGCCAACTCCTCGGTCACGCCCGAGAGTTCCATCATCACCCGGCCTGGCTTGACCACCGCCACCCAGTACTCGGGATTGCCCTTGCCGGACCCCATCCGGGTCTCGGCCGGCTTGGCTGTCATGGGCTTGTCGGGAAATATGTTGATCCACACCTTCCCGCCCCGGCGCACCGTCCTGGTGATCGCCACCCGGGCCGCCTCGATCTGGCGCGCGGTGATGTGGGCCGGCTCGAGAGCCTGGATACCGTAGTCACCGAAGCACACCGACCTGCCGCCCTTGGCATAGCCCTTAATCCGGCCTCGGTGTACCTTGCGGTACTTGGTGCGTTTCGGCATCAACATCGGCCTACCTCCGCTTGCCGCCGGGCGTGCTCTTGCCGGGACCGGGCTTACCACCGCCCCGAGCAGGCTGACCCCTCCCAGAAGCCGGCTTACCACCGCCCGTCTGGGTGGACTCGGCCTCGGCCCGGGCCGTGTCGTAGACCGACTTGGCCTCCGCGGCGGTGATCTTGCGGCCGCCCCCGGCTTCGATGATTCTCTTCCCGCCGCCGGCCTCGATGACCCGCGTGGAGCGGCGTCCGCCTGCTCGTTGTTCGGCGCGGCTCTTGGCCGGCGTCATGCGACGCCCGGCCGGCCGGCCGGCTGCCAGGGCTGCCTCGGCGGCGATCTTCTCTCGTGTGGTCTTGAGCGAGGTGACCACATCACCCTTGTAGACCCAGACCTTCACCCCGACGGCCCCCACCGAGGTGGCTGCAGTGGCCTGGCCGTAGTCGATGTCGGCCCGGAGCGTGTGAAGCGGCACCCGGCCCTCGCGGTACCACTCGCGCCGGCACATGTCGGCGCCGCCCAGGCGACCGGCACACTCCACCCTGACCCCCTCGGCGCCCGCCTTGAGGGCGGTCTGCACGGTTCGTCTCATGGCACGCCGGAAGGCCACCCGGTTCTCGAGCTGGTCGGCTACCCCGCGCGCCAGGAGCTGCGCATCGGTCTCGGGATCCTTGACCTCGATGATGTTGAGCTTGACCCGGCGTCCGGTCATCTTCTCGATCCCGGAGCGGATCCGCTCGGCCTCGCTGCCCTTGCGGCCGATTACCGCCCCCGGCCGGGCCGTGTGAACGTCGACCTGGAGCCGCTCCCTCGTGCGCTCTATGTCCACCCGCGACACGGCCCCCCTCTTCAGTTCCCGACGGAGGTAGTCGCGGATCCGGAAATCCTCGTTGGCGAGCGCCGTGTACTCCTTCTCGGAATACCACCGCGACTTCCAGTCGGTGACGATCCCGAGGCGGAACCCGTACGGATGCGTCTTCTGGCCCATCAGTCTGTCTCCTCCCGCCCGTCTGAAACCACGATCGTGATATGGCAGGTGCGTTTGCGGATCCTGGTGGCCCGGCCCCGGGCGCGGGGTCGGAAGCGCTTGATGGTCACGCCCTCATTGGCATAGGCCTCCACAAGGGTGACCTCGTCGGCCAACTCGTCGAGATCCTGGCCCAACTCGAACTTGGAGTTCATGTTGGCCAACGCCGACCGGAGGCACTTGAGGATCGGCTGGGCGGCGCGCCGATTGGAGAACCGGAGCGCCACCGTGGCGCTGGCGGCGGACATACCTCTCACATGGTCGAGCACCACCCGCACCTTGTAGGGCGACTGGCGGACGTGGCGGGCGTGGGCGACGGCTCTCATCTCGAATCTCTCATCTCCAGGACGCCCGTTCCCTCTTCGACCCGGCGTGGCCCCGGAAGGTACGGGTCGGGGCGAACTCGCCCAGCTTGTGATCCACCATCTGTTCGGTGATGTAGATCGGGGTGTGCTTGCGCCCATCGTGGACGGCGATAGTGAGGCCGACCATCTCGGGGATGATGGTGCTCCGGCGGCTCCACGTGCGGATCATCCGCTTGTCCCCGGTCCGGTTGTAGACCTCCACCTTCTTCATCAGGTGCTCGTCCACAAAGGGACCTTTCCTGCGGCTGCGTGCCATCGTCTACCTCCGACCCTTCTTGGTGCGGCGCCGCACGATATCGCGGTTGCTGGCCTTGTTCCGATTCCGGGTGCTCCCTTCGGACTTACCCCAGGGCGAGACAGGATGGCGGCCGCCCGACGAACGACCCTCCCCGCCGCCCAGCGGATGGTCCACCGGGTTCATCGCCACACCGCGTGTCTGGGGCCGTACCCCCTTCCAGCGGTTGCGTCCCGCCTTGCCCAACTTGATCAGCTCCGCCTCGCGGTTGCCGACCTGCCCGATGGTGGCGCGGCAGTCGAGCGGCACGTAGCGAACCTCCCCGGAAGGAAGGCGCAGGAGGGCCCGCTTTCCCTCCTTGGACATCAACTGGACTCCGGTACCCGCGGCCCTCGCCATCCTCGCCCCGCCTCCGGGTCTCAACTCGATGGCGTGCACGACGGTCCCGGCCGGGATGTTCCGGAGCGGCAGCGCGTTACCGGGATGGATCTCCGCGCCGGGACCTGACTCCAGCATGTCGCCCACCGAGACCCCGACGGGATGGAGTATGTAGCGCTTCTCCCCGTCGACGTAGTGGAGGAGGGCCAACCGGGCATTCCGGTTCGGGTCGTACTCGACCGCCGCCACCCGGGCCGGTACACCGTCCTTGTTCCTGCGGAAGTCGACGATGCGGTAGCGGCGCTTATGACCGCCTCCCCGGTGGCGTGAGGTGATCCGCCCGTGGACGTTACGGCCCGACGAACGCTTCTTCTTGGCCAGCAGCGATTTCTCCGGCTTCGACTTGGTGATCGTCCCAAAGTCCGAGACGGTCTGGAACCTTCTCCCCGCCGACGTGGGTTTTCTCTTCTTCACCGCCATATCACACTCCCCGTCTCACACGCCGAAGATCCCGACCGTGTGACCCCGCGGCAGGGTCACCATGGCCCGCTTGCTGTCGGCCCGCCTGCCCGTCACGAACCCGGTTCGCTTGCGCTTGCCCTTGCGGTTGAGGGTGTTGACCTTGAGCACCGGGACCTCGAAGAGCACTTCGACAGCCTTCCTGATCTCCTCCTTGCGGGCCCGGCGGTCCACTATGAAGGTATAGGTGTTGGTCCGCTCGATGAGGTCGTAGGACTTCTCCGATATCACCGGAAGCAGGATGACGTCGCGCGGGTCCTTCATGCTGAACCTCCTCCGAGCCCGACCCCTGCGACGGCACCGGCATCCCCGACGGAGTCGTCGTCCCGGATGAAGTCGTCGTCCGACACGTCGTAGGGACCGGGAGCCCAGTCGACCGGCGACCCGGTGGTCTCCTCCAGGGCCCGGCCCGAGAAGACCACGGTGTCGGACCAGAGCACGTCGTAGGTGTTGAGATACCCGGCGCGTCTCAGCACGACGGGGGGGAGGTTACGGAAGGAGCGGGCCGCGGTCGCCTCGGACCGGTCCAGAACCACCAGCGCCTTGCCCTGTATACCGATCGCCTCGAGCAGGGCGGCGGCCCGCTTCGTCTTGGGCGACTCCCAATCGAAAACGTCGACGATCTTCACCGCTCCCTCCGAGGCCCGGGCCGACAGGGCGCTGCGCAGCGCCAGGGCCTTCATCTTCTTGGGGGTGCGCTGAGCGTAGCTCCTGGGCCGGGGACCGTGGGCCACCCCGCCGCCGACCCAGATGGGAGAACGGATGGAACCATGGCGGGCCCTCCCCAGACCCTTCTGGCGCCACGGCTTGCGGCCTCCGCCCCGCACCTCGGCCCTCGTCTTGGCCTTGGCGGTGCCGGCCCGGATCCCGGCCAGGTACGCCACCACCACTTGGTGCATGACATCCCGGTTCGGTTCGATGCCGAACGCTTCGGAGTCGAGCGTCACCTCTCCCTTGCGGACGCCCTCCGCGTCGTACAGGAATGCAACCCGGTCAGGCATCTCCCTCTCAACCACCCTTCACCGCTTCGCGCACGAACACCAATCCGCCCTTGGGACCCGGTACGGAGCCTTGCAGGACCAGCAGGTCACGCTCCGTGTCGACACCCACCACCACGAGGCTCAGGATCGTGGTGCGTTCCCCGCCCATGCGGCCGGGCAGCTTGGTGCCCTTGAAGACCCGGGCAGGAGTGGCGCAGGCCCCGATGGCGCCGGGCGATCGGTGGGTCTTGTGGACGCCGTGGCTGGCGCCCTGACCCCGGAAGTTGTGGCGCTTCATGACCCCCTGGAATCCCTTGCCCTTGGAGACACCGGTCACATCGGCCATGCCGCCCGCCTCGAACAGGTCACCGACCCGCAACTCCTGGCCCAGCTCGAAGGTCCCGATGTCGTCGACCCGTACCTCGACCAGGTGGCGGGCCGGCTGGACCCCCGCCTTGGCGAAGTGCCCGGCCCGCGGCTTGTTCGCCTTGTGGGGGGGCATCCTGCCGTAGGCCAGTTGCACCGCCGTGTAGCCGTCGTTCTCCTCGGTACGTATCTGGGTGACGTGGCAGGGGCCAGCCTTGATGACCGTCACCGGGATGGCCCGCGCCTGCTCGTCGAAGATGCGGGTCATCCCCAGCTTCTCTCCCAGGAGAGCGGCGGGGATCATGTCTCGATCTCCACTTCGACACCCGCCGGCAGGTCGAGCCTCATCAGCGACTCGATCGTGTTGTGGGTGGGCCGGAGGATGTCGATGAGGCGCTTGTGCGTGCGTATCTCGAAGTGCTCGCGGGAGTCCTTGTAGACATGGGGCGAGCGGATCACGCAGTATCGGTGGACCCTGGTCGGAAGCGGAACCGGACCATGCACTATGGCCTGGGTACGTATGACCGTCTCGGCGATCTTGCGCGCCGACTCGTCCACCACCTGGTGGTCGTAAGCCTTCAATTTGATCCGGATCCGTTGTTCTTTCATGACGCTTTCCCGCTGATATCCGAGCTATTCGCCCGTTTCTCGTCTTCCATCCGTTACTTGGTGATTTTGGTGACGGTGCCCGCACCTACAGTACGACCACCCTCCCGAATAGCAAACCGCAAACCCTCATCCATAGCAATAGCAAACCCCAACTCCACCGACATATACGTATTATCACCCGGCATCACCATCTCCACACCCCCAGGCAACCCCACCCGACCAGTCACATCCGTAGTACGAAAATAAAACTGCGGCTGATACCCAGGAAAAAACGGATTATGCCGACCACCCTCATCCTTAGTCAACACATACACCTGCGCATCAAAACACGTATGCGGCGTAATCGAGGACGGCGCAGCCAACACCTGCCCCCGCTCCACATCCCCCTTACGAACCCCCCGCAACAACACCCCAATATTGTCACCAGCCCGACCCTCATCCAACAACTTCCGAAACATCTCCACCCCCGTCGCCACCGTACGACGAGTCTCCCGAATCCCCACCACCTCAACCGTCTCACCAACCCGAACCACACCAGCCTCCACCTTCCCAGTCACCACCGTCCCCCGACCAGTAATCGAAAACACATCCTCAATCGGCATCAAAAACGGCCGATCCACCGGACGATCAGGAACCGGCACATACGAATCAACCGCATCCATCAACTCCAACACACCCCCAGCCGCCACCGGATCACCCTCCAACGCCCCCAACGCCGACACCGGAACCACCGGCACGTCATCACCCGGAAACCCATAATCATCCAACAGCTCCCGAACCTCCAACTCCACCAACTCCAACAACTCCTCATCATCCACCAAATCAACCTTATTGAGCGCCACCACCACACACGGCACCCCCACCTGACGAGCCAACAAAACATGCTCCCGCGTCTGAGGCATCGGCCCATCAGCCGCCGACACCACCAACACCGCCCCATCCACCTGCGCCGCACCCGTAATCATATTCTTGATATAATCCGCATGACCCGGCATATCCACATGAGCATAATGACGAGCAACAGTCTCATACTCCACATGAGCAATAGCAATCGTAATACCCCGCTCACGCTCCTCAGGCGCCTTATCAATCTCATCAAACACCGTAAACACATTCCCAGACACACGCTCAGACAACACCCGAGTAATCGCAGCAGTCAACGTCGTCTTACCATGATCAATATGACCCATAGTCCCAACATTCACATGCGGCTTAACCCGCTCAAACCTAGCCTTCGCCATGGTTCATCAGCCTCCTATAGACTCTCCGCGTACCGCGGCGACGATACTGCGTGACACGTGATCCGGTACGTCGTTGTACGAATGGAATTGCATGGTGGACGTGGCGCGACCTTGGGTGTTGGACCGCAGAGAGGTAACATACCCGAACATCTCCGAGAGCGGGACGCGGCCCGTGATGACCCGGGAATTGCCCCGCTGGCCGATCTCGCCGATCCGGCCTCGTCGTGACGACAGATCCCCGATCACCTCGCCCATGTACCGCTCGGGCGTGACGATCTCTATTTCCATCACCGGCTCGAGCAGCTTGACACCGGCCCGGCCGGCCGCCTTCCGGAGGGCCATCGAACCGGCGATCCGGAAGGCCATCTCGGAAGAATCGACATCGTGGGACTGGCCATCCACCAGCCTGGCCCGCACGTCGACCAGCGGGTAGCCGGCCAGGAGGCCCTGGTCGAGGGCCGACTCGATACCAGCGTCCACCGACGGGATGAACTCACGGGGAACCGACCCGCCCTTGATCTCGTCGACGAATTCGTAGCCGCCTCCGGGACCGGTCGGCTCCAGGTCGATCTTGACCACCGCGTACTGACCCCTACCGCCGGTCTGCTTGACGTACCGCAACTCGACTCCCCGGACCGGACCCTTGATCGTCTCCCGGTAGGCCACCTGGGGACGACCCACGTTGGCGTCCACCCCGAACTCCCTGACGAGGCGGTCGACCAGGATGTCGAGGTGGAGTTCCCCCATACCCGAGATGATGGTCTGGCCGGTCTCCTGATCGGTACGGACCAGGAACGTGGGGTCCTCTTCGACGAGCCGCCCCAACGAGCCGGACAGCTTCTCCTGATCGGCCTTGGACCTCGGTTCGATGGCCACCGAGATCACCGGCGCCGGGAAGCTCATCGACTCCAGCAGGACCGGGTGCTGCATGGCGCTGAGGGTGTCCCCCGTGCCGGTGTGCTTGAGACCGACCGCCGCCACGATGTCCCCGGTGAAGACATCCTGGCGATCCTCACGATGGTTGGCGTGCATTCGCAGCAGGCGGCCCACCCGCTCCTTGCGGCCCTTGGTGCTGTTGAGGACCGCCCCTCCCTTGGAGACGTGGCCGGAGTAGACCCGGAAGTAGGTGAGCTTGCCCACGTGCGGATCGCTGACGATCTTGAAGGCCAGGGCGGAGAAGGGTTCGTCGTCGTCCGACGGTCGGGTGACGATGGCCTGCTCGTCGCCGGGCAGGAAGCCCTGGATGGCGGAGAGGTCCACCGGGCTGGGGAGGTAGTCGACCACCGCGTCGAGGAGGAGTTGCACTCCCTTGTTCCGGAAGGCCGCGCCACAGAACACGGGAGTGAACATGTGCGATAGGGTCCCGGTGCGGGCCGCGCTGACGATCTCCCCGGGCGAGATGTCGAGATCCTCGATGTACTTCTCGAGCAGTTTCTCGTCGATCTCCGCCACCGCCTCGACCAGCCGCCCGCGGTACTCATCGGCCATGCCGACATGCTCGGGGGGGATCCGGCCGGTGTGCCAGGTGCGCCCGTCGTCCCCATTCCAGGTGTGGGCGACCATCTCGATGAGGTCCACCACTCCCCGGAACCCGGTCTCCTCCCCGATGGGGAGCTGCATCACCAGGGGTACCGCCCCTAGACGCTCCTCGATCGAGTCGACCGTCGCAAAGAAATCGGCCCCGATCCGGTCCATCTTGTTGACGAAGCAGATCCGGGGCACGTGGTACCGGTCGGCTTGGCGCCATACGGTCTCGGACTGGGGCTCGACCCCGGCCACCGCGTCGAAGACGGCGACCGCCCCGTCGAGTACCCGGAGCGAGCGCTCCACCTCCACGGTGAAGTCCACGTGGCCGGGCGTGTCGATGATGTTGATCCAGTGCTCATGCCACTCGCAGGTGGTGGCGGCGGAGGTGATCGTGATGCCGCGCTCCTGCTCCTGCTCCATCCAGTCCATGACCGCGGCGCCCTCGTGGACCTCGCCCAGCTTGTAGGTGCGCCCGGTGTAGTAGAGGATGCGCTCGGTGAGGGTGGTCTTGCCCGCGTCGATATGCGCCATGATCCCGATGTTCCGAGTCCTGCTCAGCGGGTACTGGCGAAGATGTATCAATGCGTTTGGGCTGCTCATCGCTTATTCTCTTACACCGAATCGTTCTGTTTCCCTGCTTCTGGTACTGCCGCGCCGGTTCTCACCAGCGGTAATGGGCGAAGGCCTTGTTGGACTCCGCCATCTTGTGGAGGTCTTCCTTGTGCTTGTGGGCCGTCCCCGTCTGGTTGGAGGCGTCCAGGATCTCGTAGGCGAGGCGCTCGGCCATGGTCTTCTCCCGGCGCCGCCTTGCATAACCGACCAACCAGCGGACCGCCAGCGTCGAGGCACGCCGGGGCCGGACATCCACGGGTACCTGGTAGGAGGTTCCGCCCACCCGGCGGGAGCGGACCTCCACCTGGGGTCGGAGGTTGTCGATCGCCCTCTTGAGAACCACCAGGGAGTCCTGGCCACTGCGGCGGGCGACAAGTTCGAGGGCCCGGTAGACGATCTTGCGGGCCTTCTCCTTCTTGCCCTTGAGCAGGACCTGGTTGATGATCTGGCCGACGAGGATGTTGCGAAATACGGGGTCGGGCTCGATGGTCCGCTTCTCGGCAGGCGCTCTCCGCATGATCAGCGACCCTTCTTGGAGCCGTAGCGGGAGCGGGCCTGCCGGCGGCCCTCGACCCCTGCGGCATCGAGCGTGCCCCGGATGACCTTGTAGCGAACACCGGGAAGGTCCTTGACCCGGCCACCGCGCACCAGCACGATGGAGTGTTCCTGGAGATTGTGGCCCTCACCCGGTATGTAGGCAGTCACCTCCACGCCGGAGGTGAGGCGGACCCGGCATACCTTGCGGAGGGCCGAGTTGGGCTTCTTGGGCGTGATCGTGTAGACGCGGGTACACACACCGCGCCGCTGGGGCGACCCGGCCAGACCCGGTGTCTTCTCCTTGCGCGCCTTGGGCTTGCGACCCTGACGCACCAACTGCTGGATAGTCGGCAAGTTTGCTCCTCGGGACAGGCAGGCAGTTACCCGCCCGGTCTCGTCCTCGATGTTCCGAGGATGACCGTGCGGGGACCGCATCCTATCGCGTACCGGTCGGCATAACCCCGTTACCGCCGCGCGGGCGGTCGTCGGCTGCCGAACCTTCCTACCTAATTGTGCTGGCCCCATGCCCAGAGTTCGTACCGACATGGGGTCACACCGGTAGCCCGTCAGGACACGGAAAAACAGACGTGCATATGCACGGAGCGCAGTATATGGGATATGTACGGGATCGTCAATGGGAGAAGGGCCGGACGGCTTGGGGGGTGACCTCAAGGGGACACGGGGGGGGGGGGGGGGGGGCGCGGCCGGGAGGACTCGAACCCCCAACCTTCTGATCCGTAGTCAGACGCTCTGTCCATTTGAGCTACGACCGCAAGCGTTCAGGCGGGAACCTGGTGTGCGGTCCAACGGTAGTCGCCCCGTCCGGAAACCCAAAGGCCGGGAGCCGGTAACAGAGTGACCGCTACCCCACGAGACAGCGGCCTGCACCCTCAGCGGGAGTAGGCACCTGCTCCGTGGGCGCGTCCGGGGGGCTCGCGGCCCAGCAGGTCCATCATCCTTCCACCGGTGCCGGTCATCCAATCGAACAGGATCTTGACGTCGCTGCCGATGCAGAAGTGCTTAACGCCCAGATCCAGGTACCGCTCGGCCCCCTCCCGGCCCCCCAGCTCGGCGCGGGGTGCTATACCCATCCGCAGGGCGGTCTCAATGACGTGCTCCTCGGCCTCCCTGACGCGAGGGTGGTCGACCTGCCCCGCCAGGCCGATGCTCATCGAATAGTCGGAGGGACCGAACTGGACCATGTCAACCCCCTCGACCGAGAGCAGCGCCTCCAGGTTCTCCACCGCGTCGTCCTTCTCGATCATCAGCGCCACGACCGCCCGGTCGAGAGCTTCCACGAACGCCGGGGTGCCGACCTCGAGGACCAGACCTACGTCCCGGCGCATCCCGACACCGTGACGGCCGCCCGATCCCGGGGCCTCGGCCCGCACCGCGCTCACGCACTCCTCCACCTCTTCAACGGTTCTGGGATCCGAGAAGAGCAGGTTCTGGATCCCAGACCCGAGAGCCCTGACTGCCAGGTAGGTGCGCGGTTCCTGTTCGATCTTCATCATCGACGACATGTGGTCGAATAGCTCGACAGCCCGGCCCAGGTTCTCCAGCGCGTAGAGGTCGTACGGTCCGTACTCCGCAACGAACTCCACATAGTCGAACATGCCGGAGTGCCCCACCAACTCCACGATCGACGGCCATGAACTCAGCAGGTGGGTTCCCAGGCTGGGCTGGTCCCCGTCGAGCAACTCCCGCAGTCGGTTCCGGCGCATTCGACAATCCTCCTCGGGAAGGCACAGGGTCACGCTCCGGCCGGCGCGACCCCCGGCGGAGAGGGAGGGATTTGAACCCTCGAGGAGGCTTTACCCCCTACTCGCTTAGCAGGCGAGCGCCTTCGACCGCTCGGCCACCTCTCCCGTGATCCGCACCAGCCTAGCCCGAGTGCCCTCCTGTGGACGCTGCGGGGATGTCCTCGCGTCCGTCCTCCGGCCGCGGAGGGAGTGACCGCCGTTTGTTGGTCTCACATGGTTTCTCAACATCCCAGGTCTCTTTTGAACACCCTGGTTATAGGGTATTTCTTGCTTCTTGCGGTCTCAGACCGTATCGTTTAATCCCACCGATAAAGTGATAACCCTAGGTGATAACCAAAACGGGGAGGGGAGGCAGGTGAAACGTCCACGAATCCTATCAGCCGCGTTCGTGCGCACCGTCACCCAACCGGGACGTTACGGCGACGGGCGGGGCGGGTACGGTCTCAGCCTGTTAGTCAAGCCAACCGCGAACGGGCGGCTTTCCAAGACGTGGAGCCAGCGGGTCCGTTTCCACGGGCGGGTCACCAACATCGGCCTAGGCGCCTATCCGATTGTCACTTTGGCCGAAGCCCGAAAAAAAGCGGTCGCGAACCGGCGGACGATCGAAGCGGGCCTCGACCCCCGCGGTAGCCGTGTACCCAGCTTCGAGGAGGCCACCGAAAAGGTTATCGCTATTCACGCGGCCGGGTGGAAACCGGGCGGCAAATCAGAAGCCCAGTGGCGGTCGTCGCTCATCACTTACGCGTATCCGCGTCTGGGACGCCGACCGGTGGATCGGATCACCACCGCGGATGTGATGGCTTGTCTGCTCCCGATCTGGCACACCCGCCCCGAGACAGCGCGGCGGGTACGACAGCGCATCGGAGCCGTCATGCGCTGGGCCATCGCGCAGGGATACCGGACGGACAACCCAGCCGGGGACGCGATCGGTGCCGCGCTTCCCTCCAACATGGGAAGACGTCGACACCACCCGGCGCTGCCCCACACCGACGTGGCGGCGAGTATCGCTACCGTCCGGGCCTCCGCCGCGTATCCGACCACCGTCTTGGCGTTCGAGTTCCTAGTCCTCACAGCTTGCCGCTCCGGTGAGATACGGGGTGCACGATGGGACGAGATCAAATCGGGCGAAGCCACCTGGACGATCCCCGCCTCCCGGATGAAAACCGCCCGCCAACACCGCGTACCCCTCCCCTCCCGCGCTCTCGAACTGTTGGCCGAAGCCGACCGGTTCCGGGACCGCAGCGGGCTGGTGTTCCCATCAGCCACCGGACGGGAACTATCCGACGCGACACTGTCCAAACTAATGCGAGAACACAACATTCCCGCAGTACCCCACGGCTACCGGTCCAGCTTCCGGGACTGGGCAGCGGAGCTAACCGACACACCCCGCCAAATCTGCGAACTCGCACTCGCCCACGTCAACAACGATCGGGTCGAAGCCGCCTACCAGCGAAGCGACCTCTTCGACCGACGCCGCCAACTCATGCAAGACTGGGCCGACTACCTACACAACCAGACTCCTGCTCTGCCAAACCCGGACTAGGGCCCAGACCCCGACCAGCCGCCACAACCCGCCTCGTCTACGACCGCTCGGCAGACAGCAACTTGCTGAGGACCCTACGACGTATGCAGCCACGCTCTCCGAAGCGTTGCGGCGATGTGCCTGGTGGACCTTACGGAGGCGACCGTTGAAGAGCCTCACGCTTGCAAGCACCGATGGCAGCGGGCGGAGAACGATGAGCTGGGGATACAAGCCGAAAGAACACCTACCGGTGGGGAATCCCCCCGAACATCACGTAGAGGCCTTATCGGATGAACGGCTGACTCCGGACCGGCTCCGGGGTCTTGTCCGTTGCCCTCAGCCGGGAGATGGTCTGGGCCTGTGGTGTGTTGCTCGCGTCCAGCAGCCCGGTGGCGGGCCGAGAAGGTGAGCCCGATTCGCACGGTGCCCACTCCGGGTCGTGATGCCGACGAGATTGGCCTCTTCAGCCCGGCTGAGCACCGAAGCTTAGCTGCCCTCAAGGTGCTGGTGTCGACCAGATCAGGGTGACCAACACAGGAGACTGACACCGAGGGAGGCCAGTATCCGCGCAGCGTGACGGCGATCAGGGGCACTCGCGAGGGTGGCGCCTGAGGGCGGCCTGCGGCGGGTCCCACCCTTTCGAGAGGTGGCTGGTCTGCTCTCCCATGGCTCGACGTGAGACACGCGCTAATGCGCCAGATTCTCGGCGTTGATGTCCTCGTCCTCATCAGCTGTCGCCGACCGGTGGAGCGGGAGTCGCGCATGTAGCCCGATCTGAGATGGTGGGGCGGTCTAGCCCGGTTTCAGTTCCTCGGCGAACCTCTCCTTGAGCCCCCGCTTTAGGGGCTCTTCGGAAATGAGTGGGGAGTAGGGGATCTGCGGGGGGAGTGGTAATCCACTAGAAGTGATGGGGGGTCCTCCATAATCGGGTGTTGATAAGCGACATCCGAGGCAGGAGGACCCCTGTGGAAGCTGATCCTACGCGCATGTGCGAGAAGTTGGTAGGCCTAGGTGAGGTTGATCTGGTGGGGATCAACGACCCGGGCGAGGAGGCACCTTTGGAGGTGGTGATCGGGTCCCGCAAGGCCCGCCCGTTGTGTGTGGCATGTGGCGGGTCGGTGTGGTCGAAGGGCTATCGGACGGTAGTTTTGGTGGATTTACCGGCGTTCGGTCGGCCTGTGCGGCTGCGGTGGCGGAAACGGCGCTGGACGTGCCCGAACACCGACTGTGCGCTCAGGTCGTTCATCGAACAAGACCCCAAGATTGGTCCCCAACGGGCGTTGTTGACATCGCGAGCGGCGAGGTGGGTGACCATCCAGGTCGGTCGGCGGGGCCGTCCGATCCAAGAGGTCGCCGCCGAGTTGGGTTGTGATTGGCATACGGTGAACAAAGAGGTTGGCCGCTGGGGCGAAGCGCTGCTGGAAGCAGACACCGATCGGATAGGCGAGGTCGGAGCTGTGGGCATCGACGAGACGTTGTTCTGGCGTCAGGGACAGTGGCGCACCAAAGTCTGGTGCACCTCTGTCGTCGACGTTGGCGGCCACCAGCTGATCGACATAGTCCCTGGTAGAACAGCAGAAAGCGCCGCAGCCTGGTTCCGATCCCAACCCCCCGAGTGGCTCGACGGGATCCGCTGGGCGGTGCTGGACATGTCCGGTCCTTACCGGAAGGCGTATAACCGGGTGTTACCGAACGCTCTCCAAGTAGCAGACCCCTTCCACGTCATACGCCTCGCCAACCAGCGACTCGACGAAGTACGACGAAGAGTCCAAAACGAAACCCTGGGACACAGAGGCCGCAAGGACGACCCGCTGTATCGGATACGGCGGCTCCTCACCGCTGCGCATGAGAGGATCAGCGACCGCGGCCAGGTCCGCTTGCGTGGTCTCCTCGATGCCGGTGACCCCTACGGGGAGGTACGCACAGCCTGGCACGCGAAGGAAACGGTCCGGGGCATCTACGGGATCGACACTCCGGTCCTTGCTCTCCGATACACCCTCCAGCTCGCAGACGACCTCCAGCACGAATCCTGCCCACCCGAGATCAACAAGCTCGGACGTACCATCGCCCGCTGGACCCCCCAGATCACCAACTGGCACATCTCGAAGGTAACCAACGGACCCACCGAAGCCCTCAACAACCTCATAAAGCGGATCAAACGCATCGCGTTCGGGTTCCGCAACTTCGCGAACTACCGAATCCGCGCCCTTCTCTACGCCGGGAAACCCAACTGGGACCTCCTCGCCACCGTCACTCCCCACTGAAATCCGAAGAGCCGCTTTAGGCGGTCCGGCATCACGAAACACAACCCATCTGGACAATCCCGTCGGAGAGCGGCTCTGGCGGTACAGAGCGAGCGACAAGGTGAATCCGTCGCCCGTGGTGTCCGGCGGCGCGGTGTACGCCAGGTCTTTCGGCGGTGCTGTGCACGCTATGGATGCCGCCTCGGGAACGCCGCTTTGGGAACGCAACCCGGGAGGGCACTATCTCCTCTCGTCGCTCGTCCTGTCGGATAGCGCGGTGCATGTCGAGTCGTTTGACGATCGAAGCGTCTATGGGCTGGACACCGTCACCGGAGCGCTTCTCTGGCGATACCGGACGAGGGGAGAACCCCACTCACCCGCGTCGTTCGAGGGCGTCGTGTACGCGCAATCGAGCGACGGCGCCAGCGACTACGTGGCAGCCCTCGACGCGGCCAACGGACAGGTGCTCTGGGAATACCGAACCGGCACCACCGGGGACGGCGGCACCGCGGATCATCCACCCGTGGTGTCCGGCGGCGCCGTGTACGTGGTCACCGGCGGGTACCTGGACGCGGTGGACACCGTCGGCGGGGAACTGCGCTGGAGATACGAGCCGGGTCTGCCCGGCGTCTATCTGCCCATGGCGTCGGGCGGGGTCGTCTACGTCCGCTCGGAAGGCTACGAGGGTGGCTACCTCGATGCGTTGGATGCTTCGACCGGAGCCCGGAAGTGGCGATACGAGGGCACGTGGTCGTGTACGTCCGCAGTGTTTCGGTGGCCGGGTGTACGTGGGCGGATTCGGAGGCGAAGTGCACGCAGTGGATGTGGCGACGGGCGGGCTGCACCAGCGATACACCACGGGTAGCGGTTACGTATCCTCGATCACCGTGTCCGGCAGCATCGTCTACGTGGGATCGAGTTCGGGGGTGCACAGCATCAAGCCCGACTCTTGACGGCGATGTCAACACCCACCGCCGACTCATCCCGGGCAGACAGTCGGATCTAGGCTGTGCCCGGATCAGATGACTAGTGCCTAGCCCCAATCCTTTAGGCTTGGAGGGCTACGCCGCCAAATAACAGTGCAGCAAGGACCTCCGACCTGGGATTATGAGTGTTGACGAGCCCCGGGTGTCCCATAACAGGCGTTTCGCCCGCAGGGTGATACGGCGAATACCAGCCTTTCACGGCTCCTACCTGGCCGGTCGTAGGCTCTTGGCCCGTGTGTCTGAAGAACCACGGCTAGTCGGTAATCGGCGATCGGTGGTTAGCGTAAGATCGGGTCGTTTTCCGGCCTCGCAAGCGCCGTCCGAGTTTCACGGCGCGCCGAGGGGTGCCTTCAAAAACTGAAGATAGTGGACCCGCGGCAAGAGAGACAGACGGATTCGAGTCACAGCTGTGGTGCGCAGTCGTTGTGTACCGATGGTTCAGTGTGATCGCTCCAGTCGGACGGCTTGGAACTAATCATCTAGGCTCCGGGCGCCCTCCGAGCAATCGTCGTGCCCATCACCTTATCGTGCAGCGCCTGGTTGTTCTCGTCCCACAACGCCCACAGATGATCGAGCAGCCACACGATCAGAAGAACGAACGACAGCCCGGCAGGGACTCCGGCATCACCCATGACGAGGCCGGAGAGGAAGTTCACCCAGAAAACGAACCCCTTGACGAGGAACTGCCTGACGAACATGCGGCCCCAACCGGTCGTCTCGCCGGTGGCAACGTCAACCGCCCGAATGCCGACAATCTGCTTACCCGGAGTCTGCCCGTTCCTGAGGGCGAAAAGCCACCATATCAAATAGGCCAAGACCAGAACCATGCCGATCAGCAGCAGCCCGATCGCGACCTCCACCCAATCGGCCGCCTCATCCGCGAACGCGAAGAACAATGTGGAAAGAATCGCTACGCCGGCACTAAAGATCAAAAACGTGCCGCCTATCATGATCATCACCCAGTCCAGAACGAGCGCACCCAGGCGCGTCCCGATGCTGGCCAACTCGTATCGAGGCCCTTCCATCACGTCCTCCCCATCAATCCCGCGCAATGACATACGGGGGCTTCCACCAGCGACCGATCACCCGGTGGGTCGTGATCTACTCGTGAACATGCCTTGTCCCTAGCTGAGGCTATAGGTGAACCGTACCGGGTTTCCCGGAGAGTGTTTTACTTGAGTCCAGCTAGCTGGACTCGGTTCTGCTCACGATGGTAGTTGGCCTCCTTTTCTGCTGGTGGGATGTCTCCGATGGGTTCGAGGAGTCGGCGGTGGTTGAACCAGTCGACGTATTCGAGGGTGGCGTACTCGACTTGGTCGAGGTCCTTCCAGGGAGCGCGTTTGTGGATGAGTTCTGTCTTGTATAGGCCGATGACGGATTCGGCGAGGGCGTTGTCGTAGGAATCCCCAACCGAGCCGACTGAGGGTTCGATGCCGGCTTCGGTGAGCCGGTTCGTGTAGCGAATGGACAGATATTGGGCGGATTCAATTGGTGGTCGCAACACTTGGTGATGAAGGAGGTTCATGGTGAGTGTTGTGAAGCGTCGGGAGGCGGTTCGTGTGATGCGGGGTCAGTTGTGGTCGCCTGGTCGGCCGTCGAAAGCGCGGCGTGAGGATCGGGTCCGGTTCTGGGAAGCGATCGCTGGGGGTGTCTCGAGCGAGGACGCTGCTGCCGGGGCGGGGGTGTCACCGGCGGTTGGGTCTAGATGGTTCCGCCAGGCTGGTGGGATGCCGCCGATCTCTCTGGGTTCGGTGTCGGGCCGTTATCTGTCGTTTACCGAACGGGAAGAGATCGCCATCTTCTGTGCGCAGGGTGTGGGGGTGCGCGAGATCGGTCGTCGCCTGCGTCGTTGCGCGTCGACGATTTCGCGGGAGTTGCGCCGCAACGCCGCAACTCGTAGTCGTGGTGTGGTTTATCGGGCCACGACAGCGCAGTGGCACGCCCAGCGGCGTGCCAGCCGCCCGAAGCTCTCCAAGCTGGCCGCCAACGACGAACTTCGCGACTATGTGCAGGATCGTTTGGGTGGTCAGATCGCCCGCCCGGATGGCGAGCTGGTGCCAGGACCCCAGGTGCGCTGGGCGGGTCGCCGTCACGGAAGGCGAGCTGATCGGCGGTGGGCAACGTCGTGGAGTCCTGAGCAGATCTCGAGGCGGCTCCGGATCGATTTCCCTGATAATGAGTCCATGAGGATCTCTCACGAGGCGATCTACCAGGCGGCCTATGTGCAAGGCCGAGGCGCGCTAAAACGGGAGCTTGTGGCGTGTCTGCGAACCGGGCGAGCTTTGCGGGTCCCGCGGGCACGGACCCGGCAGCGGCGCCGCACCTTCGTCAGCCCCGAGATCATGATCAGCCAACGCCCCGCCGAGGCCGACGACCGGGCAGTGCCAGGACACTGGGAAGGTGACCTGATCCTGGGACTTCGGAGTTCCGCGATCGGGACGCTGGTTGAGCGCACCACCAGGTTCACGATGCTGTTGCATCTCCCACCCATGCCAGGCCACGGAAAACAGCAACGGGTCCACAACGGGCCCCCTCTCGCCGGCCATGGCGCCCAAGCCGTACGAGACGCTATCGCTGCGTCGATCATCACCCTGCCCCAACAGCTCCGGAAGTCGTTGACCTGGGACCAAGGAGTCGAAATGGCTCAGCATGCTCAACTCCGCACAGAGGCCAACCTCGACATCTACTTCTGCGACCCGCAGAGTCCATGGCAGCGTGGAACCAACGAGAACACCAACGGTCTGCTCCGCCAATACTTCCCCAAAGGCACCGACCTCCACAGACACTCACGCAACGACCTCGACGCTGTCGCTGCAGCACTCAACAGCCGACCCCGCAAAACCCTCGGCTGGAGGACTCCAGCCGAGGCCCTCAACGAATACCTACACTCCCTCAAACAAGGCAGTGTTGCAACGACCCCTTGAACCTGGGTTGACCGCCGGCGTCGGAGTGATGGACCAGCCGCTGGTCGGGGGAGGCTGTGTCGGGTCGCCGGGCCCAGAGTGCTTGTTCGAGCGCGTCGAGAGCCAGGTCGGTTCGCAACGAGTTCGACACTCGCCAACCGACGATGAACCGGGAATAGGCGTCGATCACCAACGCCGCGTAGACGAACCCAGACCAGGTGGGAACATAGGTGATGTCGGACAGCCACAGACGGTCCGGGCGGTCCGCTTCGAAGCTGCGGTCTACCAGATCGGCGGGTCGGGCCGCGCTGTCGTCGGGGATGGTCGTGCGCTTGGTTTCGCCTCTGACCACGCCTTTTAGGCCTTCCAGACGCATGAGTCGTTCCACCGTGCAGCGTGCCACCCCGATCCCTTCACGGTGTAGCTGGCGCCACACCTTGCGGGCTCCGTACACCCCGAAGTTGGACTCCCACACCCGCCGAACCAGGGGCCTCAGCTCCGCGTCACGCCGGGACCGGGCCGAGCAACGTTCGGGTTCGCGCTCGCGGCGTTTGTGCTCCCAATAGGTGGATGGGGCGATCGGCAACTCAGCGCAGATCGGCTCGACCCCGTATCCCTCTCGGTTCTCATCGACGAAGGTGGTCATCTGCGGGGTCGGCGGTCGAGCTCCGCCTGGGCGAAATACGCAGACGCCTTCCTCAAGATCTCATTCGCCCTCCGCAACTCCCGATTCTCCCGCTCGAGGGCCTTGAGCCGCTCCCGCTCCGGACTGGTCAACCCAGGGCGTAAACCCTGATCCGTCTCGGCCCGCCGCACCCATTTGCGTAGCGTCTCAGACGAACAGCCGAACTTTTCCGCTATCGAACAGATAGCCGCCCACTCCGAGCGGTGCTCCCCCCGATGCTCCAACACCATCCGGACAGCACGCTCCCGCACCTCCGGCGAATACATCATCAGTCTTCCCATGACTCCATTATCTCCCAACTAATCGAGTCTCCGGGAAACCCGGTGCGGTTCAAGGAGACCATGGGTGTGAGAGGCTGTGACTTATTGGTGACCACAGTGGTGAATTGCCGGTTACAGCCGGTGCTGTGAGGCTGGGTAGCGGGATACACTAACCGCAGAATCCCACCGAGAGCGACGCTCAGCCTTGAACCGAGCAGAGAAACCGGACGCGAATCCACAACGTCAGCCGCTGGGAGATCGCCTCTCCCGCATGAGCCCAGGCCAGCATCCGCATCACCGAGACCCTGGACCTGAACACCGTGCTGCAGGGAGTGGTAGACGGGGCCTGTTCCCTGACCGGCGCCCGGCGCGGCGGTCTCACCGTCCTCGACGACGGAGGACAGGCGCCAATCTTCATCCAGCATCGGTGTGGTTCAGAAGAACTTGACGGTGGGCGTCTACCTGTCTGCTCGGATTGTGACGGTCACGAATCTTGGATCGTTCGGGATCAGCCTCGACGAGTACGTGTTGTCTTGGACTGACGATACCGATTCGGGCAGTTATGAACATCCGATAGAAGACGTCACGGTGGCGGCCGGGTCGTCTCATGTGTTCGGTGTCGACAAGCCGCTTTCGGCTTCGGTGACGTTGAACAACCGGTACGCTCTGCAAGTAGCCTCCAGGGCAACCCGGTTACTCACGTTCCCGGCGGCTGCGGGCTGCCGGTGTCGTCGGGCGGGGGTCCCGGGCGCCTCGGTGAGTTGCCCTATCCGGAACACCCCACCATCACCGACAGCAACCGTCAGAGAAGGTCAACCGCGCCTGGTAGCAGTTCAACCCTGTAGCCCGATCAGATCCCGACGCCCGGCACTTGACGCGGGGTGGTTCTGCTCTCGGGGCGGTCAGAGGCGGGGGTACGATCCCGGTTGTCGCGGTCGGGTCCACGATGGTTGGCGTCGTCGCTCTCGAAGTGGAGACACCCGGCCCCCACCGACCTGCTGGCGCATACCTGGTCGTCGGCTGTGGTGGGCTTCCGACGACGACCTGGTGGCGGCGGACACTGCGGGCTGTGAATGGCGGGTGACCGAGATCGTCTCGTCGGGGCATCCGCTGTTGGTCTGGTACGACAACGACATGGGCGTGTGATCCGCAACGTCGCCCTGGGGCTGCGCACCGCAGTGGCTCGCTGTGTCGCCGACGCAGCGGGCCCAAGTCGAGGCGGCCGACAGGCGGCTGCTGAAACGGGTCGGGCTGGACGCTGCCGAGCACGACAAGTGGCTGGGCGGTTGGTGTGAGGTGGGGGACACGCCGGAGTCGAACTGTGTGTGGGGCATCCGCTCCCCGGTGTGTGGCAGTGGTCTCTGACGATCGGCTGGCGGAGTCCGGTTGGGTACCGGCAGCGGGACTTGACGGTTGCTTTGGGGATTACCCGGTTTTGGCGGTTCTCCGACGGGTTGGACAGACCGTAGCGGGTTCCGGGTGGCGGGCCGGGAAGGCGAGCACCTCGGGTGGCCACACCAGCCGCTCGTCGGCGGTGCTGGGCCGGTGGCTCACTCGGTAGGTGGCAGTGTGGTCGTAGTGGCCGCGGTCGTAAACATTGGGGAATTATATATTTAGCTTGACGAACCCGGCGAATGCTGCTTAGATACTGGTATACAGCAGATGAGGATAGAACACAATGACAGCTAAGGCCACTACCAGGGCACCGGGCCGGTCAGACCGCGAAGGCCTTTCGGTTATCGAACTGTTCGACATGTTCCCCACCGAGCAGGCCGCGGTGGAATGGTTCGAGAACATCCGCTGGCCCAACGGTGTGGACTGCTGCCCGCGCTGCGGTGAGATCGGCAACGTCTCCCCCGTAGCCTCCGGCAAGCCCATGCCTTACCGCTGCGCCGCCTGCCGGAAGTACTTCTCGGTACGCACCGGCACCGTCATGGAATCCTCACGGCTGCCTATCCGCAAATGGGTTGTCGCCCTGTATCTGTGCTCGACGAACCTTAAAGGCGTCTCGTCGATGAAGCTGCACCGTAACCTGCGGGTGACTCAGAAGACCGCATGGTTCATGCTGGGCCGCATCCGTGAAGCCTGGGCGGACGCCGCGAACGTCGTCTTGGACGGCACCGTAGAGGTTGATGAGACCTACATCGGCGGTAAGGAGAAGAACAAGCACGCTTGGAAACGTCAGAACGCCGGACGCGGCACCGTCGGCAAGGCCGCTGTCGTGGGTGCCCGGTCACGGGACCGGAAGGTTACTGCCACCGTCGTTGACGACACCACCCGCAAGACGCTGCACGGGTTCATCCACGATCATGTAGCCGACGGGTCGAAGGTGTTCACCGACGGAGCCGACGCCTACCGGGGAGTCGGCGAAGGCCACGACCTGGACCACGATGCGGTTCGGCATTCGGTCGGTGAGTATGTGCGGGGTGAGGTCCACACGAACGGCATGGAATCGTTCTGGTCCATGCTGAAGCGGGGCTACTACGGCACCTATCACAAGATGAGTTTCAAGCACCTACGCCGGTATGTGGCTGAGTTCGCTGCCCGTCACAACGTGCGGGACTTCGACACGATCGACCAGATGGCGGCGTTGGCTAAGGGCATGGAAGGCAAACGGCTCAAGTACTCGGATCTGACAGCCGGGGGACAGGTCTGCGGACCGCCACCCGGCACGTTCATCCGCTACGCCTGATCCAGAGGTTCTTCAGCTTCTAAGCGGATAAGTTCATCCCGCAGCATTATCACGAGAACAGCACTCACCTGTTCGCGTGCGATACCGTGCTCATAGGCAACAAGGCGAGTTCTCTTGCCCATAGGGGTAGCTACGAACTCCTCATCATCGTACACCAGGTACTCGAAACACTTCTCCTCGATAAGATCGGGCGGGTCACCTCTAACGCGCACCCGAAACGACTGGACCGTTTCTTGTACCCATTTGTCTGCTTCTAGTTCTTGGGCTACCTCTTCACCGAATTTGGTTAGACTCAGCGGACTGGCTCCCTCGAGAGTCAAGCCACCTTCGTGACCAAATACCGTGAGGAGGAGCCGCTTGACCTCTCTCCGTAGCCTTGAGATAGAGGTTTTTGTCTCCGTCATGTGAGTGTCCACTCTTTTGACCCATTTGGGAGTCCACCCCCTGAGTGCAGCGATGCCAGTGGCGGTACCCACCAGCGACCCGACGGTGATAGCGCTGTAGAATATGATCAGAAGCCAGGTCGGGACTTCAGCCATCACGACCCCTGACTACGTGTCCGCCTCTGGTCGGCTTGGGCGAAGATGGCCCGCGCTAGGTCCTGGGGGCTACGAGGGGGCCGCGCCTCTGCCACCCGCCGCTTCGACGATCTCGCAGGCTTGCGAGTATTGCTTCGAGAGTCGGCGAAAGCAGCCATGGCAGGGTCCCTCCTCGGTCGGCGAATTCGCTGTTCGCGTTAAAACGCCTACAGCGAATTCTAGCAGGTCTGTCAAATTCTTGGCTGGAGAACGCAAGGTCGACCGTCCCAGGTCTCAGCAGGTTCCCCGATAAGCCCTAGATGTCTCGGGGGTTCTGCTAGAGCAGGTGTCCGCTGTCCGGCAACGGGAACCTTACAGGACTTACAACAGTGTAACTTTACGATGCGTTGCGGAGGGTCGGCCCTATCGGTGGCAAGGGCTACAGAAGGCGTGTAGAGTGGGGGTTGACTGGTTGTGCTAGCCGCTACAAAGTCAAACGGGACAGGCGACGGAAGCCAAGTGCCGAGCGGTCGTTTCGGGGTTCACCTGGCTATTATCCGTCGCCTTCTCGTATCCTACCCCCTGCTCCTACTCACACGCTTGTAGTTCCCGAACCCTATCGGCACGAACCGCCCGGCGTCACGCTAAATATATAATTCCCAAACATTGAGGGTCGCCAGATCGCTGTGGAGGTGGTCGGGCGACCGGAAGGTGGCAGCGTGGTCTCCGAGGCTGCGTACCCGCTTAGCTTGGAAGGTCTTGGCGGTGTCCACGCGTTGTTCCTTTCGCCCCTTGTCCTGTCAGATACGAACGTTACCCCCGCGCGCAGATTGGTACAAGAGACTGCTGAGAGGCCTCCAGACGCTTGGGAGCGGCGCTTCGGGTGTTCGGGGGGGGTCTGGGGCCCGGAATTCGCCGTTTTGTGAGGGGGACGGCCCAAACGGGGCCCGAAACCTTGGGGGTGTTATTGGTGGAATCGGTCGGTTGCGGGCCGGGGAGTGGCGACGGCGCGTCGCGGTGCTCATCCGAGGCAGCCAGGGCACAGCCCGAGACCTTACCCGGACGCGTTGGCAGGTCGGTGCCATCAGATCCGACGACGGAAGCAACGATTGGCCATACCCTTCCCCGGATCCGGAACGGCCTCCCTACCCATCGACGTGGCCGATCCGGCTAGCCGGGATGACCCCGAGTCGCCGACGCGTGACGTCGGTAGCATCGGCATACCCTGACGAGATACCGATGACCCAGCCGACCACATCATCGTTGCCTCCTACACCCGCCGGTAGGGTCGTTCGGCGGCGGGTGCCTCTGACCGTGGCGGACCTACCGCCGCTCATGTCGGTCCCGCCCAGTGTGTTGACACCAGCCCGTACCGCTTCCCGCTGTCGCAGCTCAATTTAGGATTGGAACGTTGCGGACGACCGGCCGACACTGATAGCCGAGGCCCCCATCTACAGAGGGCCCTGACTGGCTGTTGCTCCCCGGCGGTCACCGTGGCTGTCCACGCGCTGGCAGACCGTGGCGGGGTGCCCCTGCCGGGCTGGGTGTTCCGCTATCACTCCCCCCACGACGTGATGCAGTTCCCTTGGAGGTTCGACGGGGCCTACGCCCGGTGGGTACGTCCGCGGTCGCCGGCCGTGTGCGCCTACCATCGGGTCTGGTTCCACCCCCGGACGCTTGATAAGCGAACCCCCGCCCGGTGGCTGCCCTGGGACTGAGGTGCCCCCGGACGCTGGCGGTGCCCTGACCGTGGAGGGTTGTGGGGTCTGTTCGCGGCGGTGGATAACGTTGTCGCCCCCGCGGGTGTCATACGCCGACAACCGCAGATGAACGCAGCTGCGGGCTTATCCACAACCGTCCTATGAGCAGATGTCGATCGCCGGGGTTTGGTGGGGTTCGGTGGGTGTGGGGGTTAGCCAATAGGAGTGGACAGCTTGGGCTGATACCCCTATGAGGTTCCCGATCTGTCTCAGAGTGGCGCCTGTGTTGTGGAGTTCGGTGCACACGGCTCGTAGTTCACGGTTTGTGTCCCCCAGGGCTGCCTGCTGTTGGCGGCGCCGCTCGGCGATCTGGGGGGCGCGTACCCACGGGGAATGGTAAGAAGCCGACAGCTCCGGCGACTTCGCCGGTCTGGCGTTGCGGGTACTGGCGGCGCGGCGTCGGGGTGGTGGCCTCTTTCTGCGTCGTCTAGCCATCGTCTCGGTTCCCTTTCCTCAGACCCCAGTTAGGTGACTGGCATCTGTTACCCCGCCGGGTCCGGCCGCCCGGGGTCCTGCGACGGGGCATTGACCACTTCTGGTGGGCAGCCGAGCTGACCAGGCCGGGCCGTGACAGGTGCGGGACGACCGGCCAGGACCGGCCACAGTTGCAGATGCTGTCGGGATCCGATGAACCGGCCGCCCGGCCCGGTCGTGCAGCCCGACCGCCTCCAGCTCCCCGCACAGCCGCCTTCTGAAGTCGGGGACGCCAAGGCCCCGGCGGGAGACCCGCAGGGAGCTGGGTGGCCCCTTTTGCGGAGCCGTAGCGTCCGGGCTTTTGGGGGTTGGTGTCATGCTGCGGGTCGGAGACCGTTGAGCCAGTCATACACTTCGTGGTGTAACCAACCCACAGCGCGCGACCGCTCGCTCAAAGGCGCGCTCGCCGCCAAAAGGCGCGCTCGCGAGCGCGCTCGTCTCTGACCTGGGGTTCCGCGACACCACAGATACCGCCCCACCCCTCCCAACACCCGACCCCCAACATGAGATTGCCCATCCGGGTACCGCTGTACCCACCAGGTCCGTGCCCGCGTCGTGAGACAAAGAAAGGTCGTGCTCTTTGGTTTCTCATCTCGGGGTTTGCTTTCCGATCGAATTCCTGTATTTGGTTGCTGCGGCCCTCCGATAGGAGAGCCCCGCTATTTGGTCGGCGAACGTAGCGGCCCAGACCGTGCGCGACCGTGCGTTTAGCCCCAAACCGTGCGACTAACCGTGCGACTAACCGTGCGTCTGTCTCTGACCTGGGGTTTCGCGGCACCACAGATACCCCGTCCTACTCCCCTTCAACACCCGACCCGCAACATGAGATTGCCCATCCGGGTACCGCTGTACCCACCAGGTCCGTGCCCGCGTCGTGAGACAAAGAAAGGTCGTGTTGTCGGTTTCTCATCTCGGGGTTTGCTTTCCGATCGAATTCTGTTCTTGGCTGCTGCCCGTCCTGCCCGTGGGGGAGAGCCCCGCTATTTGGTCGGCGACCGTAGAGGCACCAACAGCGCGAGCGCGCTCGTCCCTGACCTGGGGTTCCGCGGCACCCGAGATACCGTCCTACCCCCCTTCAACACCCGACCCCCGACACCAGATCGCCCCCACCTGGTATCCCTGTACCCCCGGTCCGTGCCCCCGCCAAAACGGTCCCGGAGCGGCTACGAACAGGGCCGGATACCGCTGTACACCCTGCATCCGATGAGGTGTCGCGGGCCTAGGCACGGTAGGAGCCCTCAACGTTTGGAGGGGATCGCCGTCATCTCCCGCCTGCTGCCCCGCAAACCCGGTGTCCCAACCCCTTACCCGCCGGACGAGTGCCAGGTTCTGTGATGCCGGGGGAAGAGCCGGGGAGGTGGGGCTGTTGGACGGGTGTCTGTCGGATGGTCCCGGGACGGTGCGGGGTGTGGGACTGGGAGGAGGCCTTATGGGCCTGTTCGAGCTGGGGGTAGAGATCATGGCCGATGTACGGGGGTAGTGGAGTACCCGGGGGTTAGTACCGGAGTATCCGATCGGGGGGGGGGGGGGGGGGGGGGGGGGTACGTGGGTATCGGGGGTGGGGTCGTGACCGGGGGTGAGAGGGTGTGTCAACCCGGGTTAAAAGCGAGGCACGTTTGCATTGAAATGCGGAAGCACGGTACCCCCCTGAGGTACCGCGGTACCCCTCGTTGGGTATTGGGGTGCCGCACCCCTGGAGTGCGATCAGGTGGCCTGTTTGGCTGGGTGTCCAACTCTCCACGATCCTGCGTGGGCGACTCGTGTACGCGGAGGGAGAGGTCACGGGCCGGGGGCCCGGTCGCGGAAGGGTGTGTAGCCCTATGGTGTAGCCGGCCGGATGGCCAGACGGTTTGCTACATTCTGTGTCCTGCCGCATCAGGCGTCTCTGGCCACGGCAGTTTGACCATCGAACCGGGCAAATCCATGGACACACAACACATCGCGTTTCTGGACTTGTTCAACTCGCAGGTGCAGTACGTAGTGCCGCGTTGGCAGCGCCGCTACTGCTGGGGTCAGTCCGACATCGAGAGGCTGGTCGAAGACCTCTTGGCCGTGGCACAATCGAAGTTGGGTTCTGAACCGGCTCACTATGGAGGCACCCTCCTCACCTTCCCGGAGTCACGGGCCGCGCAGCCGGTGACAGTCCACCGTGTCGTCGACGGGCAGCAGAGACTCACCACAGTCAGCATCCTGCTCGCCTGCATAGCGAGAGAGCTTGGTCTCGACGGGGAATGCGGAGTCTGGACCGGGCGGACCATCATGGACGATCGCCTTACGAATCCGGGGAAGAGTGCCGACCGGTTCCGCAAACTTCGGCTGCAGGACGGTGATGAAGATGAGTACCGGTCGGGCCTCGACGGCAACCCGCATGGTCCGGGCGCGGTTGCCCAAGCTTGGAGGATCGCTCGAAGGCTGGTCCGGCGAAGTGACATGGCATTGCTTCTGAAGGGTCTGGAACGGCTCCGAGTGGTGAGTATCGGCCTTGGAGACCACGACGATCCCCAACAGATCTTCGAGAGCCTGAATGCCACGGGACGGCCCCTCACCGAGAGCGAGAAGCTCAAGAACTGGCTGCTCATGGGTTTGGAAGATGCGGAACAGCAGGAGCTCCACGATCGCTATTGGAAGCGGATAGAAGCCACGCTGGATGCGCGGTACTCTACCGATCCGATCGACATCTTCCTCCGCGACTTCCTGCGGTGGCAGACCGGCGAGTTGCGAGGTGTCAAGCGGGTCTACGAGGATCTGCGGCGGTGGGCCGTGCGGACCGGCAAAGGAGAGGATCGACGGGCGCTCCTAGCCGATCTGGCCGACCTCGCCGCACACTATGGCGTCCTGATAGGTGCAAGCAAGCACCCGTACCGGGCTGTTGAACGGGAGCTCCGTCACCTGCGGGACATGGGCTTCGATACCCACCGACCCCTGACCCTGCGTCTCCTCCATGAAGCCCCTACGGCAGACGAGGTCGACTGGACGGAGGCAACTCTGAGCAGAGTATTGGCTGGGATCGGGACCTGGGTTACTCGTTTCTGGCTATCAGACCGCCCGATGGCTGGGATGAACAAAGCGTTCGCCGAGCTTGCCCGCCGGCGCGGTCCGAGCAGTGAAGAAGATCCGGCCGAGTGCTGGCTGGAACGGATACGAAGGCTCCGCAACCAGCGCGTGGAAGTCCCCGACGACGAAGCGGTTCGGGCTGGGATCCGAAGTCGAAAGGCGTATGGCGGCAGCGCAACGCGTGCCACGAAGGCGGTCTTGTGCGCCATGATGGAATCGGAGCAGCGCGGCGACGCTCCCGCCCGACGACATCTTACGGTCGAGCACGTGATGCCTCGAAAACTCACCGACGAGTGGAGGTCGGTGTTGGGAGAGGACGCAGAGCGGATCCACAAGTCTTACTGCCACCAGCTCGCCAACCTCACCCTGAGCGGGGTGAACGCGGAAATGGGGGCGAAGCCCTTCGCGGAGAAACAGGCGATCATGAAACGCAGCGGCGTGCTGCTGACCAGGCAAATCGCCGACGAAGAGTCCTGGGATGAAGACGTACTGGAACGGCGGGCCGAGGAATTGGCAGACCGGGCGCTAAGCCTCTGGCCATGGTCCGATCCTGATGCGCACCCGCACACACCACCAGGCAGCACATGGCGGATGCAATGGCGCACAGAGGGAGGCGACTGGCATAAGGAAACTTATGCCAGTCAGATGGTGTTGAACGTCGCCGGAGCGCTACTCAGCCACGACTCTGACAACGCGGAACGTCTCCGTGGTGAGACACTCTCGCGGAACCTGCAGCTGGCCAGCCGATATCCACCGGGCAGCCAGGCCGGAACCATGACCATGCGAGCGGTGCCTGGCCACAAGTCCTACGTTCTGTACCCCTACCGGCGTGACTTCTCCGCTAGCGCCGCCGCGTGTCGAGAGATGGGCGAGCGATGCGGGACTCTGGTCGAGGTGGAGTTCCAGGACACGCCAATGATGAAGGCATTCTGGAGACGTCTCAAAGCAGAGACGGGAGGCCTACCCGGTCAGGATGACGAGTGGCGTAACTGGAGTCATTGGACAAGGGAGTTGAACGCTCTGGGCGATATGGTCGGCGTCAGTCTGCGCCGCGAGTCGATTGGACTGTACCTGAGGGCTTCTCCGTACAAGAACCCGTCCGGCCGAGCCCAGCGAATGCTCAAATACTCCCGAACCATCCGAGAGTCCATGTACGACCAGGAACTGGATGGGAATGAGATGTCCGAGAGCAAGAAGGGGAAGAGTGTGTCGGTTCGCCGGGCATGGGACCGAGACGAACAAGAAGCCTGGCCCGAAGCCGCCCTATGGATCAAAGACCAAGCCGACCGCCTGCAAGCCATCGCACAAGCCTTCCACTAGGCCCTCGCCTCACACGGTAGGCCACGCCGCCTGACATCTGCCAACCAGGCCAGCCCTACCCACAATCGCGCACTTGCCTCCAGGGGGTGAGGGATCTCAGTGATCGAGAGTGGGGAGTTTTGCTGATCGTCAACATATGTTTCTCGTGCGAACGCCCGACAGGTGCAGACGAACGGACGCAACATCAGACATCATGGCTTGCCGGCGTTCTGTTGATCAACGACCGATGGTGAATCCGTGGTCGCGGGACTAGAAGGGAACCTCCTCCGAATAGTCGCCCATGGTTGCTGCCGTGCTCGTTCCCACGACTGTTAGCTCACCGTCCACCCGCGCTTCTAGTGAACGCATTGTGTTTCGCGCTGCAACGATCAGATCCTCGTAGGTTAGAACTTCTATCCGGCTCAGGTGACTGTTGTAGGTGCGGATAGCCTCGCGAAATTCGGCAGGTGTCACGTCCGATTGCCGGTTGTGCCCTGGATACCCAACAATGACGGACGCAAAGGCCCTTCGACACTCAATATCGTGCTCACCGCCGATCAAATGACGTTGCTCGTCGACGGACCGAAGATAATTCGCCGCCTGACCAACAGCGGAGTTCACCTCCGGACCAACTATGCAGTGCTGCCGGTGTCGACGCACTGCTCCTGGCACATTGGCCTTCTTGAGTTCAATCACGTGAAGAACCCCATCAGCCCGGAGGAGTGGTATATCGAACTGATCAAGGAGGGTCAGGTGCCTCCGATCAACCCGGGATACGTAGTTACCTCCGAGGAGCCACCAATTGTCCTCAAGGACCGCCTGCAGTTGGGGTTCAGTCGACGCAGGATCACGAACGAGACGCTCGAACTGTTCGGTGACCTCCCGCTGTCGGCGAAGGTTGAATGCCATGCCCAATAACTCAACACCTTCGATTTCGTCGAGTGTCGAGACCAACTCGACCTGCTTCGTCAACTGCTCTGCCAGCGCAGCAATGATGTCGGGGCCAACGCGACCTTGACGTATCTGCTTGATGAGCACGCCTAGGGCACCATCGGCTGAGACCAGCGAGTACTCACCGACCCCCGAGAGCTCGGCAGTCAGAAACTTCCGTAGTGCATGAACCTCGGCGTCGCGACAGGACCACCGGCGCTCTTCCGTTTCCGTCCAGTCGTTCCCAGACCGATGCCAGTCCCGACCGTGGAATTCGACGTGGCTAATGGTTTCTCGCGTCCTTCCGAACCAGAGCAGGGAGGCGGTCCTCCAAGTCTTCGGACCCTCCTTCAAGTAGGCAGTCTCGATACGCTGTAGCCCTGGGACGGAGAAGCTGTCCCGGACGCGCACGCGTAGACTTTCGGGTTCGTTCACGCCACTATCTGACACGTCTGCCCTTCATAGCCAGCGATCATCGTCACATGTCTTCTCGACGCTGCCTTCGGTCTTCGCCCTGAGAACTGAACACGAGCGATATCGGAAACCCATGCCATAGTAGCCCCTGGGTTCAGCCTTCCTCGGCGATATGCCACACCAGCAACGAATCGGAGGTTGCTACGAACGTGGGCCACGTTGACCGTCACCGCCTGCGAGGATCCTTGAAGTCCCCCCCTTGGTCTCGGCTTGGTCCTTCTTGGACGGCTGCGAAGTGCCAGGTCGTGGGTGGTGGAGATGTTCCCGTACGGGTGGTTGGTTGGCTCGTAGGGCTTGTTCGTTCGAGGCGAGCGGTTGCGGCCGTGCCGCTGGGGATGTCGGTCGGGGCGGTCTTGCGGGGAGGCGCTGGATCGGGTTTAGGGCAGTCCCCGGACCCGCATGGTTGGCCGGGTTTGCGTGGTGATGGGTGATCACCGGTGCTGGTGTGCTAACGGTTCGGGTTGTTGGTCGGACTCAGTTTCGGTCTGCCTAGGTCGCGTACCTGATCCCATTCTGGATTGGAGCCTGTAGCGTGTGGAGTAGTGTCAGGCACGGGTTTGGGGTGGAACACCACGGGATCCGAGACCGAGAAGGGTTGGGCCGGGGGGCGATTCTGGTCCGTGTGGGTAGCAGCGAGAGTGTGAGGTGGTTGTGCCGCTGGAGGGGTGGGCTGGCCCGGTTGGCGATCTGGGTCGTTATGTCTCGGAGGAGTCAGGCCGTTCGCTTGAGGGTTATAGCGTCCAGCCGAATTGGGTTGATGAGCATGCCAACGAGGAGCAGGATACGGCGCGGGGTGGTTACCAGAGTCGGCAACTGTTTGAGTTGGTTCAGAACAGCGCTGATGCGCTTTGGGCGGACGCGGGGGCTGGAGTTCGTGACCCTGCGTCGTTGGGGGTTTCTGGGCGTATCGGGGTGCGTCTGACAGCACAGTATTTGTATTGCGCTGATAACGGTGACCCGATCGACGCCGATGGTGTGAAGGCTCTGATGTTCTCTCGGCTGTCGCCGAAGCGGGGAACGGACCAGATCGGTACGTTCGGTGTCGGGTTCAAGGCTGTTCTTGGTGTTAGTGACTCACCGGAGTTCTTCAGCCGATCGGGCTCGTTCCGCTTTGATCGTGCCAGTTCGCAGGAGCGGATCAGAACGGTTGTCCCTGGTGCTACACGCTGTCCGGTGCTGCGGCTGCCGGAGCCGATCGATCCTGGCGACTATTGGGAACAGGACGGTGTGCTGTCTGATCTGATGGGGTGGGCGGTGAACATTGTGCGGTTACCGCTCCGGTGTGGAGCCCGGGAGGATCTCCGCAGGCAGATGGAGAAGTTCCCCGCGGAGTTCCTTCTGTTCGTGGCGCATGTCGGGTCGCTGACACTGACCGACGATTCCGGCTCGGTTGACCGTGTCCTGGAGTTGGAGAGCGTTGGCGATAGCTATCTGCTCGCCGAGGGTGATACGTCCAGCGAGTGGAGACTTTTCGAACGTGCCCACCGGCTGGGCAAAGACGCCTTTGCTGACCGGCGTCCCGGCGACGAACGGGAGTCGGTTCCCCTCTGGTGGGCTGCACCGGTGGACCGGCTTCACCGGCGTGGTAGGTTCTGGGCGTTCTTTCCGACCCACACCGATAGCCTTGTCCCGGGAATCCTCAACGCTCCTTGGAAAACCAACGAGGACCGTCAGAATCTTCTCCCGGGTCCTTACAACGACGAGTTGATCGCCGCGTCCGCAGAGCTGATAGCTGACAAGTTGCTCCTGATAAGAACTGTGGAGGATCCCGCACGTCACTTGGACGTGCTGCCACGCGGTGAGGAGTGGCGTGACTCCCGTCACGAGAAGATGCTTCGAAAGCGAATACATGCGGTTCTGCACGGGCGACGGGTGGTCCCAGATCAGAGCGGCACACTCCGCCGCGTTGGGGATATTTCCTACCCGCCAGAGGTGCTGACTCCACGTGATGGGCTCGTTGCGGAGCCGCTCGAGCGGTGGGCGGCCTATGAGGGACGACCGAACGGCTGGCTGCATCACAAAGCGCTAAGCCGGACTAGGCGAGCGGCTGTCGACCGCCTGTTCCGTGCCCCTCACCAACCGGCTTCGAGGGTCTCACGGGCGCCAAGAGCGTCGCTCGCCACCTGGCTCGAAGCCCTCGTCAGCGAGGCTGGACGGGGAGACGCAGTCGCCGCGTCGATGGCGGCGATCCACACCGCGGCGTGCATCCCGGACACCATTCGAATACGCGCCGATCTCGGTAGGATTGTGTTGACAGAGTCCGGTCGCTGGCGCACACCAGATCCGCTATCGGTGTTCCTCCCGCTTGAGTCTTCGGGTGTCGTCGAGGCCGCCGATCCGGACTCGACGGTCAACTCGGAGTTGATAGCAGACCGGGAGACCCTTAGGGCGTTGCAGGCGCTGGGCCTCAGGCCACCTTCGCCCAAAGCGCGGTTCCGGGCTATCGCAAAGCGTGCACTCCGCAGCTTGTCTCGAAATGCCGACCTCCACACCGAGTTCTGGAAGGCATCCCGCGCTGTCGATCCGATCGACGCCGCAAAGGCGATCCGGGAACACTATTGGTGGCGCGACGCCGTGCGTGTCCGGACCCGAGCTGGCGGATGGCAGCAGCTTCGGGCCGTTCTGATGCCCGGTGGCATTGTTCCTGGCGACGGAACCCGCGACAACGAAGTGACCGTCGATTGCGAGTTCCATGACCTCGACAGGGAGCTACTCAGCGCCGTCGGGGTGACCAGTACGCCCGTCGAAGGATACGACAAGGGACTGGAGAGGTCCCCGTTCAAGCAGTACGAGAAGCTGAGCGAGAAGAAGTACAGGCGCCGTACCGATCTGCCAGCTTGCCCGAGACGCGGCTACTTGGAGTTCACAAGCTACAACAACATCGGGCCATTGATGATCCTTCGGGACCTGTCTGAGGAGGGTGCTGCCGCCTATACAGATGCTTTGCTGAGTTTGGATGCCTGCTATCAGCCGTGGGTGATGTGGCATACAGGCACCAACCGCTGGCACTACCCGGAATCTGCGTGCGAGTCACTCCCGATCTGGTACCTCCGCAGCTTCGGACAGATCCAGACACCCACGGGAATTGTGGCGTTGAGCGACGCGTTCGGACCGCACCCCGCGAGCCCCGCAGCTCTAAACGCCTTGTTGCAGCATCGGAACGCCGACAAGATCAAGGCGGCTTTCGATCTGTCCGATCCAGCACCCGAGCTGTTCGGCGAAGGGCACCCGACCCTGCTGGTCGATGTCTGGCCCGGGCTACGCGAGTACCTGTCCCCGCATCGTAGGAACGCTCAACTGGTTCCATGCGAGCGAATCCTCGTCGGCGGGGACGATCGACCCTGTGCCTTCCATACGCCCGACATTTACCTCGTTGGAAACGTCGATGACGACGAACGCGGCGCTCTCGAACTCGTTACCCAAGAACTGGATCTCAGGCTGGGATACGTTGAGATCGAGGCGATCCTGAACCGTCGTACTCCAGCCGAAGTCGAAGAGAGACGCACCGCGGTTAGGCAGCACCCAACCCATGCCGGGCGCCTAGTTGCGGCGGTGGGCGAACAGGCCCTTCGTTCCGGTCTGCCTCGATCACTTCTGGACGTTCTGGAAGAAGACCAGGCGACGCTCTCGCCGGTTGAGGTAGCAGAAGCCGCGATCGCGACCTACCACACCGACGCCCTGAGACACTTCAAGTGGGCTCTGGATCATCTAGGACCACCAGCACAATGGGCTGGATCCCCAAAAACTGTGGACTTCGTCCAATCGCTCGGGTTCCCCGACGAATGGGCAGGACAGCGCAAGAGACGACGCTCCGCGTTCCTAGACGTCGAGGGTCCCCGGTCACTTCCCGAGTTGCATGACTACCAAACCAGCGTGGCCAACAATATTCGTGTCATGCTCCGCTCGGCCAGTTCCGGAGGTATCGAGCGACGCGGGATGGTCAGCCTACCGACCGGGTCGGGCAAGACCAGGGTTGCGGTACAGGCCATCGTCGAGGCCATGCGATGCGACGGGTTCCGCGGTGGTGTTCTCTGGGTCGCTGATCGTGATGAACTGTGCGAGCAAGCGGTTGAAGCGTGGGCGCATGTGTGGAGGAGTGAAGGAATCGACGGTGGCCAGCTTAGAATAACCCGGCTGTGGAGTGGACAGCCCAGGCCGTCGCCGACCACTGATGGCCACGTCATTGTTGCCACGATCCAAACGCTCAACTCCCGGCTCTCGAACCGGCCAGCAGAATACCGATTCCTAAAGGACTTCAAACTCGTGGTCTTCGACGAAGCACACCGATCGATCGCACCCACCTCCACATCGGTCATGGGAGAGATCGGACTGACCCACCGACGAAAAGAGGACGAACCCTTCCTCATCGGCCTAACGGCGACACCGTACCGCGGATACGACGAGGCCGAGACCGCCAGACTCGCCAGCCGCTACAGCACCACCAGGCTCGACTCCGGCGCCTTCACCTATGACGATCCGCAGAAAGTCATCCACCAACTGCAGGACAGAGAAGTGCTCGCCAAAGTCGACCAAGAGGTAATCGAAGGCGACACGATTCGACTCAGCCCCGACGAGTGGGAACAGATCTTACGATTCGTTCCAGGCACACACCGCCGGGAACTCCTGACGGCCTTTCTACCTCAAAGCGTGGAGAACCGCATCGCGCACAACACCCAACGCACCCGCCGCATCCTCGACGCGTACAAGAACCACATCGGCGAGGACTGGCCAACGCTCATATTCGCCACCTCCGTCGAACACGCGCACACACTCGCAGCACTCCTCAACCGTGAGAGAATCACCGCCCGAGCAGTAAGCGCAACCACCGAACCCGCAACCCGGCGCAGGGTGGTCGGAGCATTCAGAAACGGCGAGATCAAAGCCCTCGTCAACTACGCCGTCTTCCAAGAAGGATTCGACGCGCCCGAGACCCGTGCCATCATCGTCGCCCGTCCCGTCTACAGCCCGAACCTCTACTTCCAAATGATCGGACGCGGCCTCCGCGGTCCAAAGAACCGAGGCAAAGACCGATGCCTCATCCTCAACGTTCAAGACAACATCGAAGACTTCGGTCACGCCCTCGCCTTCTCAGACCTTGACTGGCTATGGGACCGGTGAACACCGATCAGCGACCAATCTGAGCCGGTCCCTTTTCAGATACCCGCCCCCACCCCACGATTCCGCGAAGCCTCATGAATATGCGACGGCAGCACAACCCGGCCCGAAGCCCGAACCAGGGACGATCGTCGACATCATCCGGAACCGACACGAAACGGTTAACCGGCAGTGGGACAACCCGGAGACAGCCATAGCAAACCCGTAGGCTACCCAGCGCACAACAAGCGCCAACCGACCACCGGTAGGCCTCGACCGACCGTCCGCCAACCAGGAATCGATGCTCCGAACAGCGAACTTCCTCGAACCTACTATGATCGGCCCGTGGACCGGTGCCCGAAAGTCGGGACAGCCCTCGGTCACCAGCTTCTACTCAGACCCGCGATTTCCCCGCCCAATGCGCGCTGCCGAAACGCCTATCGAGGCCACGACCACCCCTGGGCACAGGGGGACTGGGACCCCGTATCCCAGCGACCAATGCGGAAGTCCGGGAACAGTCAGCGTAGCCACCAGTCCCCCGATCGGGACGCGGACCGATCCTGGACCGCTACGACACCGACTCGGCGGAAAACAGCGACTGTCGTAGCAGGCTACGGCCCAGCGGCTCCAGTGGATGGGCGGACGCCGTAGTCTGGGGCGGGCCAGACGGTTGTGCGGGCCAAGGAGATACCTCTGTATCACGGGGGTGGGATACTACGGTACCTGGAGGGGGATACCGGGGTTCCGCATTTCTAATGCAAACGTGCCTCCGTTTTAAACCCAGGTTGACACCCCCCTTCTCACCCCCGCCAGCACCCATCCCCAACATACCCACATACCCCCCGAACAGATACACCGGTACACCCCCCGCACGCACCGCCCACCCCGGCACCAAACCCCCGAACCGCCCCACCCAGCCCAAACACCCGACAACCCGAACCGCCGAACCAAACCCCACCCACCACCACCTCTCGCCGAACACACCGTCACCGTCAGCAAACCCCCAGGTCAGCCCGCGAATACCAGCCCCGGCACACAGCCCACCCAGCCCAAACACCCGTCCTCCCGAGGCAAGAACCCGCCCCCTCCGGGTCTGGGCAAACCGGGCCCGCCATACCCGACCCGGTCTCTGAACACGCCCACACCCCCCCACCCACATCCCCGAAGCCCCCGGTTGCCCGCTACGCGGCGAGGGGGAACCCGGCTCTGGTGGCTTCCCGCCCAGGGGTACCCGGGTAACCTCAGGGTCGGGAAGGGAGGTGATACGCCCCGTCGGCCTGGCCGGCGGCTGGTACCGCGGCCGCGAAACCCCAGGTCAGAGACACACGCACGGTTACTCGCACGGTTTGGGGGTGTAAACGCACGGTTTGGCCGGCGCCATCACGTGGGGTACCGCTGTCACCCTCGAGGGCGGTACCCCAGAACAACGCGTCTTGTCGATGCCCACAGCTTGGACCTCGCCTATCCGGTCGGTGTCGGCTTCCAACAGGGCTTCGCCCCAGCGGCCGACCTCGTTGTTCACCGTATGCCACCCACAACCAAGTTCTTCGGCGACCTCGTCGACCGGGCGACCCCGCCGACCGGGCGACCCCGCCGACCGACCCCGATGGTCACCCACCTCGCCGCTCGGGATGTCAACAACGCCCGTTGGGGACCAATCGTGGGGTCTTGCTCGATGAACGATCTGACCCCACAGTCGGGATTCGGACATGTCCAACGGCGTTTCCGCCATCGCAGCCGCACAGACCGGCCGAACGCCGGTAAATCCGCCAACACCACCGTCCGATAGCCCTTGGATCACACCGGGCCACCACAGGCCTCACAGGACGGCCGGGGCTTGCGGGAACGGATCACCACCTCCAAAGGTGCACCCTCTCGCCCGAGTCGTTGATCCCCACCAGGTCAACGTCGCCTAGGCCTACCAGCAGCTCGCACATGCGCGCAGGGATCAGCTTCCACAGGGGTCCTCCTGCCTCGGATGTCGCTTATCAACAGCCGATTATGGAGGACCCCTCCTCATTTCTGGTGGATTCCGATCCCCCCTGGCAGATCCCCTACTCCCCACCCATTCGCGAAGAGCCCGTTTGGTGGGCCAGATGCAGTCGCTGGGGTTCGATCTTCGGCAGGAGGCGATTCTCGAGACTCTGACCCAGGATGTTCACAAGTCCAGCGACATCGAGGGGGAACGGCTCGACCTGGAACAGGTCCGTTCCTCTGTCGGGCGCCACCTCGGTATGGACATCGGTGGTCTTCGCTATGCTGAGGACAAGGTTGAGGGCGTGGTGGGCGATCCGTCATGTGTGGTTGACCGATCTCATCCACCAAGTCGACCAACGGTCACGCGGCACGTATGGGGCGCTGCGGATCCACGCGGAGTTGAGGTTGGGCTATGGGGGATCACGGTTGGGCACAACGCGGCGGCGATGCTGACGAGAAGGGCCGGGCCCCCAAGAGCTGGGCGCCATCCACTATGAGTGAATCTTTGATAACCGTCAACACTGTCATCGGGCCAGCACTGTCGGACGCTAAGGTAGACACCGACGGAGGAAGGCCTACGAGAGCGTCACCACCATGAAGCGGCGGACCACGGTGTCACAGCGTTACGTGAGGTGTCAGGCATTGCACGAGGGGTTCGGGATAATTGGTCAAGCACTGAAGCCGAGCTGCAGCGAGTGCAAAGTCCGTGACCGTAAGACGGTGCATCGGCTAACCGCCGCCGTACCCAGTCCGATGGATGAACGACTCCAGTACGGTAATCTAACCTTCGGCGTCAGAGGGTGCGCGGTGTGACCTCGTCAAGTGTGGATCTGCCCCGTTCAAACAGGTCTAACTCTCCGTTCCGGTATCCAGGCGGTAAGTTCTATGCACGCCGTCTTATTCTGAGGGAGATACCACCTCATCGTGACTATTGTGAACCATTCGCAGGCGGTGCTAGCGTATTCTTTGCAAAACCGACGTCTGGTGGAACGTCTATTCTCAACGACCGTGATACCGACGTGATTAATACCCTAGTACACATTCGCGACGATGTAGAAGGACTGATCAAACTTCTCGATGGGGTAGAAGCTACCAAAGCTAACCATACGTACTACAAGAATCATTATACACCGGGTACCGACCTAGAGAGGGCCTTCCGATGGTACTACTTGAACCGGACATCCTATAGTGGGATCATGCGACCCGAGAATTGCTACTGGGGCTTTGGGAATAAGTATTCGATGCGGCCTGAGAACTGGCCCCCACATTTACGTACTGTGTCAGATAAACTGCAGAATGTCATCCTGACTTGTTGTGATTTTGAAGAGGTCATCAACGCACTACCCGATGGATGCTTCGTTTTCGTTGATCCTCCCTACTATTCAGCCGACCAGCAGAAGTTCTACAATGTAGTCTTTGAGCATAACGACCACGCGCGACTAGCAGAATGCTTGAAGCGTAATTCGGATCGACTTCTGTTCCTCCTCACCTATGACAACGATCCGGATATCCGGGGTATGTACAGATGGGCTGATTCGATCAAAGGTCGGCAATGGAATTACACCATCAATCGTACAGATGACCAACGCAATGGATTGAAAAGACGGGATGGATTCCGTAGAGGCAGAGAAAAAGGTAGCGAACTGTTTATTAGTAATTACGATGTGCACCCCTTACTCTGATGCATTATCATTGAACAATGATAATGCCGACTATTTAGAGCCACTGTATCCCACCGGACCAATTACTAGACTCCCATCTCTTGATCTGACATGATCTACTCTGGGTACCAGCCCGACAAGCCTCCAACGGCAGAATCGAAGCCGCCAACAACCTGCTGCGAGTGCTACGACGAACTGCTCATGGGTTCACCAACCCCACCGGCTTCGCCGCCGGGAAGCATGCTCTCGGCATGATGATCCCGCCCGGTGCCAGCAACCCTCAATTCCACGCCTACGCGAAGGGCCAAGTAGATTCGGCATCGATGCCAACGCACCTACCTACTCGGCCTGACCTCGACGCGATGTTTCGTCATGACCTCGGCGCCTCATCCGTGATCGACAGCGAGCCTCGCGAGAAGCCACTTCTGGCGACGATGACCGGCTTGCTCGGTCTGATGATCCAGGCCTACCTCTGGCACGCTACGGCTCCGACCGAACGTGAAGTGGGAGTGCACAAGATTCAGATCACACTGCCAGGCTTGCCACGCGGCGCTAGGATCCACATCCCTTATGAGCCTGGTCGACTGGTCTTGTTCTGCGGGTTCGCGGCGCAGTTCGACACATGGATCCTGTGGGACGCTGAGCTATTCATGGTATATGAGGGAATCTCCTACTCGCGCAATCTCGGCGTGTCCGTCGAGGCACTGACAGAGGCTGTTGCGAGCGGTGTCTCGGTATCCACGAAGAACGTACGCCGGACCATAATCGGACCTGTACAGGCGAGCATCGTCGCCTGTCGCAGGTCTTTTCTGGTACAAGCCATCGAAACACGATTCCGGCTCGGCATCCAGAGGTCACTCACGGGAGATGACTGAAATGGGTTTTCGGGATTGGGAACCCACGGCCGAGTACTTCACCGATAGCCAGGATGTGGCAACTGGTTTCTATCGGCCTTGCATGCGGGACGCGGTTCGCTATGACCGTATTACGGGCTACTTCAGTAGTGCTATATATCTCATCGTATGGGCGGAGATCGTTGGCTTTGCTGTTCGCGGTGGCCAGATCCGGGTCATCTGCTCCCCTCTGCTCAGTACTTTTGACGCGAAATCTATCGCGGACGCCTACCGGGCTTTGACTAACGACGAGCTCGCCAAGAGCCTCTTGTCGGAGTACCACAGCCTCCTTCAACACCCCTACCTTGCCGAACCTGCCAAGGTGCTCGCGGGACTGATTGTCGACGGCGTAGTCGATATCCGTATCGCACAGGTGTCTCCACATGCGAAGGCATCGTCAAGGGCGATGTTCCACGACAAGACTGGACTGTTCTTCGACGAAAACGAGGATGGAATCGGATTCCGTGGTGGGATCAACGAGACGTATCTCGGTTTCGCAGTAGGGGGGAATGTCGACTCGATCACTGTGTGGACCTCCTGGGCAGGTGGCCGAGAGGCCGACCTCATCTCGTCGAACACCGAGAGGTTCGGAAGACTGTGGCGAGGTGAGGCACGGGGCGTGGACGTCCGTAAGGTTCCCGACATCGCTTTGGAGGAGTTCAGCCGCACCGCTTCCGAGAGCGACTCGTGGCAGATCAAGGCGGAAGCGCTCGCAGCTCAGGAGCACATAGCTCACCAACCCGCGCCAGTGGCACGATTCACCCTACGGCCGCACCAGCAGAAGGCAATTGAGGCGTGGGAGACGGCCGGTCGAGTCGGCCTTCTCAAACACGCCACCGCAAGCGGGAAGACCTTCACGGCGATCGCGGCCATCCGGCGCGAGCTACGTGACGGATGGCGTCCCGTTGTTCTTGTCCCGAGTGTCGTTCTGCTCGATCAATGGACAAGCGAGCTTCGTGAGCATCTGAGTGATCTACGTGTTCGCGTACACCCTTGCGGCGCCGGTCACAGCGACTGGAGAAGTCTACTGGGGGCCTGGCTGGGACCAACTGAAGAGAACCGAGTCGTTGTTAGCACTGTCGCGACAGCGGCCTCGCCAAAGTTCCTTGGTCACCTCAGAAGGGCGTCCGACCGCTTGTTCCTCGTTGCCGACGAAGCTCACCGGCTAGGTGCACCGCAGGCAATGCAGCTGCTCAAGGTTGCGGCAGTAGCTCGGCTGGGTCTAAGTGCGACGCCAGAACGAGCTGGCGACCCGCACGGCACCCGCGCATTGCTTGAGTACTTTGGTGGGATAGTCGATACTTTCACGCTACAAGACGCGTTGAACGCCGACCCTCCGATCCTGACTCAGTACGCGTACGAGCCCTGGGTCGTTCGGCTCTCGGATGACGAACAGGATGAGTGGGATGAACTCTCGAGGCGGATTTCACGTCTGATCGCGCGATGCGCGGGACCTGATGAGTTGTCGCACCAAGCGCTGCAGCAGCCGCAGGTGAAACGACTGCTGATACGGCGAGCACGGGTGATCAAAAAGGCGAGGGCTAAGATACCTCTTGCTCGATCCGTGGTCGGGGAACATTACCGTGAGGGCCAACGCTGGTTGGTCTACTGCGAGGATCAGGACCAGCTTCGCGACGTAGTCGCCGAACTACTCGACGCCAATCTTCCAGTTACTGAGTACCATTCCGCCATGAGCGGGGACCGCGCAGCTACCTTGGGCAACTTCGCCACCAACGGTGGCGTGGTCGTTTCGATCCGTTGCCTCGACGAGGGTGTTGACATACCTGTAGCGACCCACGCGTTGATTCTCGCATCATCCCGCAACCCGCGCGAGTTCATCCAGAGAAGGGGTCGGGTTCTGCGCAGAGCAGAGGGCAAGGCGTACGCTCAGATATACGACACGATCGTCGTGCCTACACCCCCGTTAGAGCCCAGCGGCCGATCTATGATTCTTGGCGAACTCGCTCGGGCCGCCGAGTTCGCAAACAGCGCCTTTACCAGGGCGGGCCTCGGCGAGTTGGACCACGCGTTCGTCGAGGCTGGCGGTAACCTCGCCGATCCAGACGTCTCTGGAGGATTCGAGTCCGACGATGACTAGCCCTGACACAGATGACTAGCCCTGACACATCGGTAGGCCACATACAACGCCAAATGCTACTCTGGCACGGAGGATTTGATGCACGAACAGTTGCAGGACACCGTTGAAGCTCTCCGGGCCGCTGAGTACCCTGAGTTGGATGCTGGACTCGTTGCGGAGATCTTGACGATCGAGCGAGCGCACCTCGATCGGCGTTCGAGAGTCCTCGTCCGACTCGAGCAGGCTATCGACGCTTTTCTTCACAAAGCCGAGGCACAGTGAGACTCCACCGGCTCGGATACTCGAACTTTGGGCCGTTCAAGGGCGACCAAGCCATCGAATTGCCTGACCAAGACGGAGTCGTAGTGATCTACGGAGACAACAACCTTGGAAAGACTACGATCCTCAATTCCGTTCGGTGGCTCTTCGTCAACAAGTTCATCGAGCGGACTGGCCAGACTCGGGACGACCGAGAGTTGGTGAATCGAGAGGCCATCGCGGAGGCTGGCGGAGAACCAGTCACCGCCAAGGTCTCGGCGACGGTCACCTGGAGAGGCGACAAATACACATTGACTCGGACCGCAACTCTTGAAGGCGACAAGCTCAAGCCTGGCCTTGACGTGATACGAGGCTCAGACGCTCTAGGTGCTGAGGAAGCGCTAGCGACTCTGCGGCAGATGATCCCCGAAGAAATACAGCAGTTCTTTCTCTTCGATGCCGAGGCCCTCAATCGGTATGAGGACCTCTTGCACGACTCGACTGCAGGCGCGGAACTGAAAAACGCGATCGAGCGGATACTCGGTGTACCGGTCCTGAAGAACGCCATTCAGGACCTCGGTTCGCTCACCGAGAAACACACTAAGGTCATCTCAAGACTGGAAACGCGGGACGCCAAGGCCAAAGCGGCCGCTAAGTCTCTCTCTCAACTGACTGGTATTCTTGGCAAATGTCGTGAGGACATCGCCAAAATCAAATCCCGCATCCATAAGCTTGAGAACACACGGAGTGACATCGAGCAGCAGATGGCCGCCACTGAGAAAGCACGTGCTTTGCTGGATAACCACCGCCGCGCGGCCAGAGATCATAAGAGGGCGGAGGAAGAGTTCGACGCTGCCCGCGAAAAGTTCAGGGAGGCGGCTCCACAGGCGTGGACCGCTGTGCTCACGCCAAAGCTTAGGACGATGTTGGACGAGCTAAACGCGGAGCGTGAGGAGATCGAGTTTGCGCAACGTGCTTTTGACCGAGCGCAGCTACTGATCCAACTTCGGACGGAGCTCAATGAAACGGGTCAGTGCCCATGCTGCGGCCATCCAGCGCACCGTGCGGATGTAGAAGAGATCCACTCTGCTCACGATCAGAGCACCACCCTCGCAGTCATTAGGTCTCGCATCGAATCAATTGAGCGAATCCTTGATCCCGCTGCCGTCGTACGCTTGGACGAACGAAACAGGGTACTGCAGGCGGCGGCTATAAAGGTTAACGACCTCGCGTCTGACCTAGCCGACGCTGGGGAGCAGATCGAAGGGCTTGACGACCCGCGCCTCGCCGACCTTCCAACACAACTGATGAACACCAAGATGCAGCTAAACAATCGCCGGGCGGACCTCCGAGGTGCTGAAGCGTTGAAAAGCGAGGATACCGACAATGCCACCCGCTTGGCAGCAGTGATCGCAGAGCGCGGTGGAGAGGCCGGCGCGGCCGCAACGAAGAAACAGCATCTTCTCACAAGCCTTCAGCACATGTTCTCGGCCGCTATCGACAACTACCGCGAAGATCTCAAACAACGCGTAGAGCGGGAGGCGACAGACGTGTTCCTGTCGATGCGATCTGACCCGGACTTCGTCCGCCTCTCAATCAACGAGGACTACGGATTGTCGATTGTCCACAAGGACGGTGAATTCGAACCACAACGCTCGGCAGGATACGAGCATATTGTCGCTCTCTCGCTCGTAGCCGCCCTCCAGAGGTGTGCTCCGGTACAAGGCCCGATCATTATGGACATGCCCTTCGCTCGACTCGACCCGAACCACAAGCTCGGTACCCTCAAGGCTCTTCCAACCGTCGCCCAGCAGGTGGTTGTTATCGTTCATGAAGGCGAGATCAATCACGGCGAAGCACAGAACACGTTGAAGTCGGCGCTGGTCTGCGAGAGACGGCTCACCCGTCGGTCTGCCCGGCACACCGACATACTCGAGTTAGGATCTCCCTGAGATGGAGAAGACAACCGTAGCATTGACCCCCGATGGCACTGAGGCCTCCCGGCAAATGGACAGCTTCAACATGCCTGAGAAAGCAGACCTCGTGAGATTGGGGTTTGCCTACGCGGTCACCCGCGGATTCGATCTTGATCGTCCAGACAACTTTGGTGTACCGGGCGGCAAGGACAACTACACCGCCAACACAGGGACTCTCGATCCTGATCGGAAGATCGAAGGGCTAGTTGTAGCTGTCTATGGTGAACGCGACGAACCATACTTGGCTGTCGAAACCCTCGCCAACAAGGGGCTTCTGGCCATCGCCGAGGCACTAGATTCCGGTGAAATTGGCACCATCTCGGATCTCCTCCCAGAAAGTGATCCACTCCCGTAGTTCGACGGTGCCCATGAGTGCCTTTCCATAGACCTTCTCAGCGTCGCAAGGTTCGGCGCTCACAGTGCCCTCAAGAAAATCGAGGCTGCGCGCAAACGTGGGTTTTGGCTGTGCTGGTCGGTGTGTGGGTCATGATGTTACGAGGATTGCTCGGGCTGCAAAGTTATCGGGGTTGGTGAACCCGTGAGCGACGCGTCGTAGGACTCGGGTGGAGGTTGTTGATCCCTTCGATGGGTCCGTTGGATGCTCGCCTGTTGCCGTGGTAGGCCAGGATTTCTTCTCCCCAGGCGATGATGGTGTCCACAATGTTGTGGTATTCGCGGTGTCTGTCCGGTGGCGAAGAGCCGCTAAAGGGCCTCAACCTCAAAGCGGCTCTTCGGAAATGAGTGGGGAGTAGGGGATCTGCCAGGGGGAGTTGGAATCCACCAGAAGTGAGGAGGGGTCCTCCATAATCGGGTGTTGGTAATGACATCCGAGGCAGGAGGACCCCTGTGGAAGCTGATCCTACGCGCATGTGCGAGAAGTTGGTAGGCCTAGGTGAGGTTGATCTGGTAGGGATCAACGACCCGGGCGAGGAGGCACCGTTGGAGGTGGTGATCCGGTCCCGCAAGCCCCGGCCGTTGTGTGAGTCCTGTGGCGGGTCGGTGTGGTCGAAGGGCTATCGGAGCGTGGTGTTGGTGGATTTACCGGCGTTCGGCCGGCCTGTGCGGCTGCGGTGGCGGAAACGGCGCTGGACATGTCCGAACCCGGACTGTGCGCTCAGATCGTTCATCGAACAAGACCCCAAGATTGGTCCCCAACGGGCGTTGTTGACATCCCGAGCGGCCCGGTGGGTGACCATCCAGGTGGGTGGGCGGGGCCGTTCGGTCGACGAGGTCGCCGCAGAACTTGGTTGTGATTGGCATACGGTGAACAAAGAGGTTGGCTGCTGGGGCGAAGCGCTGCTGGAAGCAGACACCGATCGGGTCGGGACCGTCGAAGCTGTGGGAGTGGACGAGACGTTGTTCTGGCGTCGGGGCCGTTGGCGTACCAAAGTCTGGTGCACCTCTGTCGTCGACGTTGGCGGCCACCAGCTGATCGACATAGTCCCTGGTAGAACAGCAGAAAGCGCCGCAGCCTGGTTCCGGTCACAACCCACCGAATGGTGTGAGGCTATCCGCTGGGCGGTGTTGGACATGTCCGGTTCGTATCGGAAGGCGTATGACAGGGTGCTACCGCACGCGCTGCAGGTAGCGGACCCGTTCCACGTCATACGCCTCGCCAACCAGCGACTCGACGAGGTACGACGAAGAGTCCAAAACGAAACCCTCGGGCATCGAGGCCGCAAGGACGACCCGCTGTATCGGATACGCCGCCTCCTAACCGCCGCGCATGAGAGGATCAGCGACCGCGGTCAAACACGGCTGCGTGGTCTCCTCGATGCTGGTGACCCCTACGGGGAAGTGCGCACAGCCTGGCACGCGAAAGAGACGGTACGAGGCATCTACGGGATCGAGAGTCCGGTCCTTGCTCTCCGATACACCCTCCAGCTCGCAGACGACCTCCAACACGAATCCTGCCCACCCGAGATCAACAAGCTAGGTCGCACCATCGCCCGCTGGACCCCCCAGATCACCAACTGGCACATCTCGAAGGTAACCAACGGACCCACCGAAGCCCTCAACAACCTCATCAAACGGATCAAACGAGCAGCGTTCGGGTTCCGCAACTTCGCGAACTACCGAATCCGGGCCCTTCTCTACGCGGGGAAACCCAACTGGGACCTACTCCCATCGGTCACTCCCCACTGAAATCCACTCATACTTAGAAGGTTCCTGGGCTGGGACGGGTCTGACCCAACTGAAATCTGGCTTTGTGCCTTTTCATCGATCTGTCGGCCTGTTCCCAGCTTGGGGGTGTAACCCCCTGGGCCGGGGCGGATGTGACCTTATAGGAGCTTTGATCTTCCTCCACCGTGAGTGGCCTGTCCACCGCTTGCCGGGTCCGGGGATCGGAAATGATTCTATCCCGCAGAGGAGGAAGGTGTCATGGGAGAAGATGGTCGGGTTGTGTTCGGTGGGGTTGACACCCATCGTGATACCCATGTTGCGGCGGTGGTTGATGGCGCCGGTCGGGTCCTGGGAACGGCACCGTTCGGGGCTGATCCGGTCGGATATGAGCAGATGACCAGGTGGTCCGGAACCCACGGGCACCTGCTCCGGGTAGGAGTGGAGGGCACCGGCAGCTACGGCGCCGGCCTAGCCCGCTATCTGATGGCGGCGGGCATCGAGGTGGTAGAAGTGAACCGGCCGAACCGGCAGCTACGCCGCCAGCGGGGCGGCAAGACCGACAGTGTCGACGCCGAGGCGGCAGCTCGGGCAGCGGCCTCGGGGCAAGCTACCGCAGTTCCCAAATCTGGTGACGGACCGGTTGAGTGCATACGGATGTTGTTGATGGCCCGCCGCTCGGCTACCAAGGCCCGCACCCAGGCCGCTAACCAGATACATTCTGTGACCGTTACCGCACCTGAGCCGCTAAAACGCCAGCTCAGAGGTCTCAAGCTCAAGGCTCGGGTTCGGGTCTGTGCCCGCTGGCGTCCCGGTGAAGCACAGACCACAGCCGCGTACGCGAAGATGGCTCTACGCTACCTGGCCCGCCGATACCAATCCCTCGACACAGAAATCGCAGAACTCAAGATCGAGATCCGTCGCCTCTGCGCCGAGGCTAACCCGGCTCTGTTAGCCGCCACCGGTGTGGGCCCTGACAGCGCTGCTGCGCTGCTAGTCGCTGCCGGCGACAACCCCGGGCGGATGAAATCGGAACGGTCCTTCGCTGCGCTCTGCGGCGCCAGCCCCGTCCAGGCATCATCGGGACAGACCATCCGGCACCGTCTCAACCGGGGCGGCAACCGCCAAGCCAACAGCGCACTCTGGCGGATCGCTACCACCCGGATACGCCACGACGCTGCCACCAAAGAATACGTGGCACGGCGCCAAGGGGAAGGAAAGAACCGAAAAGAGATCATCCGCTGCCTCAAGCGGCACATCGCCCGAGAGGTCTACCGCCTCTTGACCAACCCGCCACCAACCCCGAACTGCGCCCGGCTCCGCCGCCGACGTCAACACGCCAACATCACCGTCACCCAGGCCGCCCAACAGCTCGGAACCCACCCCAGCCGCATCTCCGCACTCGAACGCGGCCGAGACCACAACCACCAACTCGCCAGCCGATACCAGACCTGGCTCCTAACCCACCAACCGGCCCCATCACCGACTTGACAACCATAGGAGCATCGATGAGCCCTCAAAGCTCGGGTCAAGATCTGCGCGCGGTTCCGACCCGGCACAGACCACACCACCACCGCCCACGCGAAGGGTGCTCTGCGGCACCTGGTCCGCAGATACCAGACGCTCACTGCTGAGATCACCGAACTCGACACACAGATCACAGATCTCTGCGCGAAAGCGAACCCGGCGCTTTTGGCAGCTCGCGGGGTCGGCCCTGACACAGCAGCGGCTCTCCTCGTGGCGGCAGGCGACAACCCCCAGCGCATGAACTCAGCCACAGCCTTCGCTGCCCTAATGTGGTTCCAGCCCCGTCCCCGCATCATCGGGGAGAACAGTCCGGCATCGTCTCAACCGGGGAGGCAACCGCAAAACCAACAACGCTCTGTGGCCGATGCGCTACCACCCGGATACACAACGACGCCCGCACCCAAGCCTATGTAGCCAAACGAGAAGCGAAGGCAAGAACCGTAAAGAGATCATCCGCTGCCTCAAGTGGCACATCGCCCGAGAAGTCTACCGGCTGCTGCCCAACCCGCCCCCAACCCCGAACTGCGCCCGCCTACACGCCCGCCGCCGGGCAAGCCAACATCACTATCACCCAGGCCGCCCAACACCTCGGAACCCGCCCGGCCCGTATCTCAGAACTCGAACTCGGACGCAACCACAACCACCAGCTAGCAACCCAATACCAGAACTGGCTCCGCACCCGCCAACCGGCCCCGTCCCCGATTTGACAACCATAGGAGCATCGATGAGCCCCATTAGTTACACTGGCCAGAGTTAGCGTTCTCATAAACAGCTATCTACCTGGGATAACAGGAAAACGGGCCCACAACTGTCGGTAAATGGGGATTACAAACTTGTCTAGTCAAGTATGTAATCCCCTTCCTTTGCTCAGTCGTTCCGTCGGGTGTGTTCGACCAGACCTGCCGCGAATGAGCCTTCGGCGGCGGCGTCGGGGCCTGCCGACATTCGGCTGCTCGTGGACATACTCGGATACACCACCCCAGAAGAAGTAGAGGAAACCACCACATCCGTCTTCGGGAACGAACCCCTACCAGAAGGCTGCGTAGCCACCATCGCAACCCTGTTGACGTGACAGCACGCCCAGCATCCCGCGGTGCTCACAGTCGCGCTCCGGAACAGCTTGACAGCACCGAATGGTGGCCGGGGCCCCCGGTAGTGGCTCTGGACCGTGGTCGGGTTGCGGGCGGCGGCGTTGCGTGTGTACCAGTTGGGTGGAGTTCCCTGATAGGCCTAGGCGTTTGGCGCCTGTCCGGCTGTGTCAACCGATTTGCACGAATCGATCTCAGCGCTCGAAGTTCGTTGCCACCCGGAACAGATCGCCGGGGCGCTTGCTCTCGGACCCACCAGCCTCCGCGTGACTGAGCCCACCGCGGGAATGGTGGATCTCCAAGCTGGCATGAACGTGTGCTTCACTGGAACAGCCGTGATCCATGGTGCCCCAGCAAACCGGCACCTGTTGGAGAAGATTGCCACACTGGTTGGGATGCGGTCGCTAAGTCCGTGACTAAGAAATGTGACCTACTCGTGGCTGCTGATCCCCTGTCGCAGTCCGGCAAAGCCCGAACCGCGCGGCAGCGAGGCATCCCGATCATCAGCGTTGAGACTTCCTCAACGCAACGTGACACCTACACCAGGGCACGACTGGCAGTCCGCCTGCGAAACCGCGGCGCTTCCCTGTCATGGGGGTCGATGAGCGTCGTCCTCTACGGGCAGGTCCCGGTCGAACTCTCTGAGCAACGTCCCGGGTCAGCTGCCGAGGACCTTGAGACAGCCGTCATCAACACCAACCTATGGGGCCGCCCGGCGGCGCTGGGTCACTCGCTCTGAGTGAGCTCGTAGTCAAGCCGCACGCTAGTGACACCGGTCGTAACACCGGCCAGGGTCAGCCTCCTCGAATCTACCTATCTACCAGGCACAATAGGCGGAGATCGCTCGGTTGGGAGGGAAAGGTATATAATTCCCCAACGAATCGGTAGTTCAGGCTAAACCGAGGCTGATTGCACCGTCGAGCCTTCATCCGCCGGTCTTCGGCTAGAGAGAAACCTCGTGGTGCCTAGGTGTTCAGCCGTTTGGCTTCCGCACGGACATGCGGCGGTACCCGAGAGCGTGTGATGATCGACAAGGCGTCTCGGGCTCGGCCGGCCCGGATAATCCGCCGCGCGTTGCTCACGCGACTCCGGGTCGCTCTGGTTCTGTAGCCCCTGTCGTCTGCGAGTTGTGCCACGATGTCGGCCGCTTCCACAGACTCGTCCGAGAACAACTCGTAGTACGCGACGAAACACTCTTTGCCGACAGATCGAAGAGCGCCACGAAGCTGGTAGTCGTTCACCAAGACGATCAGCGTCGCCGGATCAGCTCGACCGTGGCGTACATGGCCAGTCCCACCGCGAGCGCCCATAGCGCGTACGCTCCCGGCACGGACGCCTGTAATCCGACACCGAGGCCGAGGTAGCCCAGGATGACAGCGGCCAAGTACAGCCCGGCGACTTGGCGGCCTTCACTACTTGGGGCTGATCGCTCGGCTGAGCGACAGGCGGATGACCCGCAAACCCACCAGCACGGTAACAAGAGCGGCGCCGCCGGCCCACCACCCCACTTCTTCCCACACCAGCCAGCCGGTCGCGGCAAGCATCACGATCACGAGTATCCGCTTCATGGCATGGGCACCCGAGCAGCACTACGCATCCGCCGAGACCATACCCATCGTGAAGCAGTGTTGCAATAGGAACGCGTAGGCTGGGAGGTCCGCAGATCCAGAGCCGGATCATCTGGTGCGGCATGTGCCGTCGCTTGCAGGGGCGGTGGAGGCCTTCCGCCAGTCCCTAGCCCCACTCGTCGAAGCAGAAGGCGACACCGGGCCTGTCACCGACCTCCAACCGGTGACGGCTGTGGTCGGGACGCGGTGGGATGGAGGCGCGCCGGTGCGGTGGAAGACCCGACGCGTCCATCCGGGCATTGCTACCTGGTGTGGGGAGCGGTGGCCCCTGGCCGAGGATCCGCTGGCCGGGGTGCCGCCCCGCCGACTGAGAGCCGATAACACGAGGGCGATCCCGCTCGGGGATCTCGAGGAGTTGTAGCGCCGCCGTCTGGTGCCGCTCCTGGAGAAGACGCTGCGGCGGATGCTGTACGAAACCGGGGCCAAAGCGTCGGAGGTGCTAGCCCTCGACGTGGAGGACCTTGACCGTACGAGCTGGCGGGCCCGGATCCGTTCCTGACGCGACAATACGGACGTGGTCGTGTGGGCGGCGCCCACCGCCCGCCTACTTGGCCCCTACCTCGCCGACGGCACCACCGCCCGCTGTTACTGACCCGATGGAAGACCCGCACCGTCCCCCCACGGCGTCCCCTGTACGAACCGACCGGCCAAGCCCGACACGCCTGCCGGACCGCCGCGGCCGACTTCCGCAAACGCACCGCCGAGTGGACCCTCCACCAGCTCCGCTCTCACCCATCTAGCTGAAGCCGGAGCCTACGCGGGCATGCTGCAGGCGAGAAGCCGGAACCAGGATCTACGTACTGCGTCGGTGTACACCCGACCCGGCATCGAAGCAGTCGCGCAACTGACCCCAGATCAGTTCGACCACCGGTCTAGCTGACCAGAACGCCACTTCCAACTGGCGAGCCGCGCCTAGATGTAATCGGGCCCGGGTCGGAAACGACGGGCGATGGACCCCGCAACGCACGGGGTCGTTCATCGCGATTCGATGTGATTAGCATGACCGCCGCCGTCCAAACACGAAGTTACAGGGGAAGTGATAACCAGTTATCCAAACTGGCCATCTAGCTGGGTATATGTACAATCTAAGGCGGAGGGAGTGGGATTCGAACCCACGAGGCGCGGTATACGCCAACACGCTTTCCAGGCGTGCGCACTAGGCCAGACTATGCGATCCCTCCAGAGTGGTGGATTGTAGGGTGTGTGCTCAAGAACGGGACTGGCGTTGGCCCGGCTCCGCTGCGGAGAGTGAGCTCGGGCAGCGGGCCAACGGTTCCCGCTAGACTCTCGGGGCGGCCGTGCTACGTGGGGCGCTAGGGGTGTCCTGTAGCCCGAAACCCTCTACATGCGGGGCGGAATGCCTGTCGAAGGGTGTCGGGGTCCCGTAGGTATGCGGTCGGCACGTGGTGTTGACGGCCGGGTCCTACGCAGCGGGACCTTCGTGAACCGGGTCAGATCCGGGAGGAAGCAGCCCTAAGCGAAGTGTTCCGGGTGCCGTAGGGTTGCCGGGCCCGAACCGGCGACCGGCTCGCGCCACGAGATCCGCATCCGACGGTGGGCTGCACGGCTGCCCGAATCCTTGCCCGAGCGTCGGTAGGTGTATGTCCTGGACCCGATTGATGGAGGCCGCTCTCGCCGAGGCGGCGCGAGCGCCGGTTCATGGCGACGTTCCGGTGGGAGCCGTGCTCGTCGATCGCCGGGGCCGGCAGGTGGCGTCGGACCACAACCGCCGGGAGGAGTTGGCCGACCCCACCGCCCACGCCGAGATGCTGGTCCTCTCGGCGGGCGCTCGCAGGGAACGGAACTGGCGCCTCGAAGGTCACACCCTGATGGTCACCCTGGAGCCGTGCGCGATGTGCGCGGGCGCTGCGGTCCAGGCCCGCCTGGAGCGGATCGTCTACGGGGCGGCCGACCTCAAGGCCGGGGCCGCATGGAGCCTCTACAACATTCCCCAGGATCGGCGGTTCAACCACCGGATCGAGTTGGTGGCCGGAGTACTCGAGGAGGAATGCTCGGCGATCTTGACCTCGTTCTTCGCCGGTTTGCGAGAAGGCCGGACCGGTTGAGACACCCTGTCGCCGACGGCAGCCCCCCACAGGCTGACCGGGCTCGCTGACCGCGCGCCGGCGCCTAGGGCCCGCGGTACAATCCGAGACCCTCGGAGGGGTCGCATAGTCTGGCCTAGTGCGCGGCACTCGAAATGCCGTAGGGGGTTGCACCTCCTCGTGGGTTCGAATCCCACCCCCTCCGCCCAGGCTTGTATGTTCCCGGTGACGAGACGCAACCGATCTGCAGCGCCGCTACGGGACCCTGTAGCACCAGGGTCGGCAGCCCGTCATGTAACCCGGCCGGCCGGCCGGTGTCGGCCCTCGTGTTCCCGGTCACGCGCCGGGAGCTGGTCTCGGTGGACGGTGACCCGGGTGGCTGGTTTCGGTTGATCACCGTCGCTGCCTCGTCGGAGGCCGTGCCGTCGCCGTTGGTGTTGTAGGCGAGGACCTGCACATGATGCCGTACATCCTGAACCAGACCACCCAACCTGCGCGAGAGCGTCGACGGGCCGGGGATCGTTACTTGCCGTGACCCGTCGTACCGTTGGCCACCGGACCTCCACCGCACCTTGTACCCCTCAATCGGAGCGCCGCCGTCATCGCCGGGCACCGTCCAAGAAATCGACAGATATCCATCTTCGTCGGAAGCCAGCTCGATCTCCGGCGCTGCCGGCACGCACCCGCCGTCCCGCCACGGGTTTCTGGTCGGCCCGTCACCGAACATGGAGGCGGTCGCGTTGGCATTGTCGCAGTAGCCGCCGAAGGCGTTGCGAAGGTGGTAGACAACGGTTGCCTGTACCTCTTCGTGCAGGTTGAGTCGGAGCCGCTTGAACCCCTCTATGTCTGTCCATAGCTGTTCCAGGTTCGGAGTACCTGACGTGGAGTAGGTTTCGTCAAACCATTCCGGTGTGTTGCCGGCAAGGGCGCTGTTAACGATCTCGAGCGCTTTGTCTGTATGGGGTGTCGTGTCGCATTCTCCCCAGTAGCCCGGTGTAGCCAGGTCACCCATCGATCGTATGGTCATCAGGTCTGCTAGGAACTCGTATTTGTCGCAGAACCAGGGTGGTTCTTCCCGCTGTAGGGTATCGAGGTAGATGAGGGCGATTGCGATTCCCTTCGCCTTGTCTGGATGATTGTCCAGAACATAGTTGTCGATAGAATATACGTGCGCGAGTTCATGAACTACTACATGTTCGCTCGTGGGATCGTAGAATTCTACGAAATCGGTGGTGCAAACGTTGAGTCCTGATATGGGATCGGGACTACGACACTTGCCTTTGAAAGAGCCGCTATTGCCGCTGCCGATCTCATCAACAAAGATGAGTGAGTTGTTGTCCGCAACGTATTGCCAGGTCTGTTGGATCCACGGAGCGTCTTCTCCGTACCTTGCGACAAGCGCTTCAACGGTCATGCGAAGGATATCCAGGCTCGTAGCCGGAATAGCCTTGGCCTCATTGGAGGGCTCACTATCACCGTCATCGTTTACTCTCATGACTCTGACGGTGTACTCAACGCCGGTTTCCAATCCAGTGATGCGGTAGAACAGGTCCTTCCGCAATGTGCTTATCGCTTTGTAACCTTCCGAACCTGTCGAGATAGCCTGCCGGGACTCGCTGTAGTCTAGGAAATCAGACTTCCACTGTACCTTGTATTGGTAGTCGGTCGCAGAACCCGCCTCTTTCAGAGGGTCCAGCCACGACACGTATATCTTGCCACCACCGATCGCTGTTGCCCTTACATCTTGCGGTGGCTGATCGGATACGTGAGCGGCCGCCACACCTGAGGTCGGCGCGACTGCTGCTGCGATGAGTATGACGACTGCCGCGATGTTCCTGATGGTGTTCCTCAGCACAATCGTCACCCCTTAGTCCGACGATCCCTGGACGTGAGAAGACATCTAGATCCAGAGTAAGGCTCATCGCGTTCTAGTGGAGCATGACGGCGACCGGCAGGTCTCGAAGCCTTCCACACCCTCCGCTCCAGAGTCCGATCGCGGGCATCGGACCCTTCTCACGGAGCCGACGACCGGACAGGTTCAGGCGCAGATAGGTTCCCGGGCGTTGGCTTCCCACCGGGCGTTGAAGCGCATCGGCGCCTCCCCGTCGGCGATCCGGCCCCTTGCTTCCCACCACAGGTTGGCCCACTCGTCTGGGTCGTTGACTACCTGCCCGGGATGGAAGGAACTGCGGGCGACGAAGGCGGGGAAGGCGGAGCGGCCGGTGGGCCGGCCGATCGGCTGGTATCGGCGGTCGAAACTCCAGCGGATGTCGTCACCGTGGTTGTCGAGCGAGCCGTACTCGGTCATCTTGTGCAACAACACCGCGCCTCCCGCCCGCACCTAGATGGGGAGAACCCGGTCGTCGTCGATGATCGTCTCGGGAATATAGATCTCGGCAGGGAAGGTCCTGCCCGGACAGTGAAGGGTCATCTCTCCGCGATGGCTACCGCGTTCGACGGTCAGGCACCCACTCTCGATAGTGGCGTCGGTGGCGGCCGGCCAAACGGTCAGCATGTCGGTGCCGTCCGCCTCCGCGTCGACGAACCGCCGAGTCCTGGTGCCACAGCGTCTCCTGATCTGGCTGCGGTGACCGCTGGAGACTCCAGGCGAGCACGGTAGCGGGATATGCCGTAGATGCTTGGACAGCGGCAACCTCGCCGTAGGGCAGGGCACGCTAGCGGCGGCGTAGGCTACGCATAGTCCGGTCCACATAGCACGTTCGCAGTTCTGACCTCATCGAAAGGAGCGGCCATGAGACTGATGGGGAAGGTCGCGCTCATCACGGGCACAGCAAGCGGTATAGGACGGGCCACCGCCCTTCGGTTCTCCACAGAAGGCGCCAAGATCGTCGCCGCCGACATCTCGGAGGCGAACCGCTCCACCGTCGAGGCGATCCGAAGCAACGGGGGCCATGCCACCGCCGTGCAGGTCGACGTATCCGACGACGCCGACGTCGCCCGTGCCGTGCAGACCGCGGAGACGACCTACGGACGGCTCGACATCGCTTTCAACAATGCCGGCATCATGCTCGCCGAGGATGCCGACGCGCTGTCCACCACCGAAGAGACCATCGACAGGACCCTGGCCGTCAATCTCAAAGGCGTCCTATATGGCTGCAAGCACGCCATCGGTGCCATGCGCCGTGCGGGCGGCGGCTCCATCATCAACACCGCCTCTTTCGTCGCTTCCCTAGGCGCGGCCACTCCCCAGATCGCCTACACCGCGTCGAAGGGCGCCGTCCTGTCGCTCACCCGCGAGCTCGCCGTGGTACACGCCCGAGAGAACATCCGCGTCAACGCCCTGTCCCCCGGACCGCTTCGGACCGAACTGCTCATGTCCTACCTCGATACCGAAGAGAAGAGGCAGCGCCGGCTCGTGCACGTGCCCATGGGCAGGTTCGGCGAAGCAAACGAGATAGCCGCAGCCGCTCTGTTCCTGGCGTCGGACGACTCCTCCTTCATGACCGGCGCCAACCTGCTGGTCGATGGCGGGATCACCGCCGCCTACGTCACCCCGGAGTGAGGTTCACCCACGTTGCCGGCTGTGCGCGGTGATCATCGGGCTCGTCGCGGGAGCACGCTGGTCCCCGGGCTGCTACGAAACGGGTAGCCCCTGTATCAGGCGCAGATGGGTTGCCGTGCGTTGGCTTCCCACCTGGCGTTGAGGTGCATCGGCACCTCGCCCCCGGCGATGCGGTCCCGCGCCTGCCACCAGAGATCGGCCCATTCCTCGGGGTCGGTGACGACCTGCTCGGGGTGGGCGATGCTGCGGGCGACGAAGCCGGGGAAGACCGAGCGGCCGGTGGGCTGGCCGATCGGCTGGTAGCGGAGGTCGAAGCTCCAGCGGATGTCGTCGCTGCGGTTGTCCAGCGACCCGTGCTCGGTCATCTTGTGCAGCAGCACCGCGCCTCCGGCCGGCACCTCCATGGGCATGACCCGGTCCCCGTCGATGATCGACTCGGGGATGAAGATCTCGGCAGGGAAGATCTTGCCGGGACAGTGAAGGGTCATGTCTTCGTGGTGGCTCCCGCGTTCGACGATCAGGCACCCGTTCTCGATGGTGGCGTCCGTGAGGGCCAGCCAAACGGTCAGCATGTCGGTGCCGTCGGCCGCCGCGTCGATGACGGCGGAGTCCTGGTGCCACAACGTCGCGGCGATGTTGGCGTCGAGCGCCGTCCCGGGCAGATGGCGGGCGGGCGGTTTTATGCGGGTGTGCTGCACCGGATTGGAGTAGATCTCGGGTCCGATCACCGACTCGACGATGTCGAGCAGGCGGCGGTTGGTGAGCAGGCCGAACACCTCCCGCCCGGCATTCATGGTGTGTGACGAGTCGAGTTCGTCGAGCAGCGGGAGGGAGATGTCGAGGTGCTGGTACAGGTCGTACATGTCGTCCAACTGCTGCATGGCCTCTATGTACTTCTCGGAGAAGGTGGTTCCGGCGAGCGGCCGGATCTTACCTTGCTCCACCAGCTCGGCCGATACCCGGTCGACGATCTCCCGGTACTCGGCCTCGATGCCTTCCAGGTCCGCTTCGGTGAGCACGTCCTCGACGACCAGGAACCCGTCTTCGTGGAACCGGTCGAGTTGCTCGACTGTCAGTCCGGCCATCCTCACCTTCGCCTGCCGGTAGGCACGACTCTATATCCGTGCCGGCCCGAAACGGGGTCCGGAATCGGGATCGAAGCGTCCTTTTTCAGGCGCAGACCGGATGCAGGGCGTTGGCATCCCATCTGGCGTTGAATTGCCACGGCACCTCTCCGCTGACGATGCGGTCCCGGGCTTCCCACCACAACTCGCCCCATCCTTCGTGGTCGGTGACCACCTGCTCGGGGTGGGCCTTGCTGCGGGCTACGAATCCGGGGAAGACCGAGCGGCCGGTGGGCTGGCCGATCGGCTGGTAGCGGAGGTCGAAGCTCCAGCGGATGTCGTCGCTGCGGTTGTCCAGCGAGCCGTGCTCGGTGTGCTTGTGCAGCAACACCGCCCCTCCCGCCTTCACCTCCAAGGGAACTACCCGGTCCCAGTCGATGATGGACTCGGGAATATAGGTGGTGGCGGACGCGGCGGTTCCGGGACAGTGCGGGGTCAGGTTCTCGTGATGGCTCCCCCGTTCGACGATCAGGCACCCGTTCTCGATGGTGGCGTCGGTGACGGCGAGCCAAACGGTCAGCATGTCGGTACCGTCGGCCTCGGGGTTGATCACTCCCGCATCCTGGTGCCAGGTCGTGGCGGCGATGTTCGAGTCGGTGACCGCGGCGGGCAAGTAGCGGGCGGGGGGTTTGATGCGGGTGTGCTGCACCGGATTGGAGTAGATCTCGGGTCCGATCACCGACTCGACGATATCGAGCAGGCGCGGGATGGTGAGCAGGCGGAACACCTCCGGACCGGCGTTCATCGTATGCGAATGATCGAGTTCCTTGAGCATCGGCAGGCATATGTCGAGATGCTGGTAGATGGCGTACATGTCATCGATCTGCTGTATCGATTCGATGTAGCGTTCCGAGAAGGTCCCGCCCTCTAACGGCCGGATCCTTCCCTCCTCGACCAGGGCGGCGGTCACCCGGTCGATGATGGCGAGGTACTCGGCCTCGACCGCGCCCAGGTCCGCTTCGGCGAGCACGTTCTCGACGACCAGATACCCGTCTTGGTGGAACCGGTCGAGTTGCTCGGCGGTGAGGCCGGCCATCTGTCACCTCCCTGTGTCCCGCTGGAGAGCAGGCTATACGCCGCGCGGGCGGATTGCAGGCGATATTCGGAGGTCGGGACGGTGCTTCCGGAGCGCCGATTGAAGCCACCGATCGGAGGTCTACGATACTCCCCAGGGGAGGGATGGCCGAGCGGACGAAGGCGTCGGTCTTGAAAACCGATGGGCCCGGTAACGGGTCTCGTGGGTTCGAATCCCACTCCCTCCGCCTATAATTGTACATTGTGCCTGGTAAAGGGCTAGATAGTCCTTCTGGTTATCACTTTTGCTGTACTTCGGTGTTCTTGCTATGCCTTTATGGGCGATCGGGTCGAGCCGGCGCGGCGTTCGGTAGGTAGTTGCGTGCGGTAACAACGACGACACCCCGATTGGGTTGAGCAGTGCAGCTATGCGTGGGGTGCCCGGCTGGGCCGGTCGAAGTCGTGGGCGGATACTAGCGGGCTTGGCCGGTTCCCAGACGACTGCTTCTGTTGCAAGGGGGAGTTGAACGAACGCTCGGACGCAACCGGGCTCCACAAGCGGCTGGTGGTATGGCAGTGGAGTCCGTTCTTGTGGTGTACCGGGGGGGCGGCGACTCCGAAGCCGGTTACATGCGTCGGTGGGGAGGCTTTCCGGGAAGGTCTGTGCCGTAGGGGGGAGGGAGGCCTGTGGGAGAAGAGCTGGGCGTCACTCTGTCGTCGAGCGGAGCATAGTGAAGGTGGGAACCGATGCGGGGTTGTCCACTCCCGCTGTGCCGAACCGTTCCGGGAAACCCGGAACGGTTCATGGACGCCCATTAGACACACTCATACTGAAGGTGCCCTGTTTTGAGGGGGGCTGCTGCGATGATGAGGAGTGTTCCCCTGTGACCGGGGGGCGGGTCTGACCCGACTAGACACCGGCACTTGTGTTGCCTTGCTGGGGATCTGTCGGCCTGTCCCCCGGTCAGGGGCGGGGTTCGGCTTCGAAGCGGATGTGACGTGATAGACACCCCAGGAGCGTAAATGTCAAGCTGCGGCTCGGTCGAGCATGGTTCGGTGTGCCCAGGCGGTGTGTTCGTCGTAGGGGGTTCGGTGTTTGAGGCAGCCGTGGAGGATGCCGACGAGCCGGTTGGCGAGGGCTCGTAGTGCTTGGTGGTGGAGGTCGCCGGCTGCTTTTCGTTGGTCGTAGAAGGCTCGCGCTCCTGGACTGTTGTTGAGGGAACAGAATGCCCATTGGTCGAGAGCGTCGTAGAGTCGCCGGTTGCGGACCTGGCGGGCAACGACGGCGTGTTTGCGGCCTGATGCGATGGTGACGGGCGACGTGCCGGCGTAGTTTCTGCGAGACTTGGCGCTGGTGTAGCGGTGGGGGTCATCCCCGAACTCACCGAGCGCCCGGGCGCCGAGCACGGTACCGAGTCCTGGCTGGGAGTGGTAGATGACGGCGTCCGGGTGTTCTTCAAAATGGGTCTCGAGGGTTTCTTCGAGGTCGGCGATCTGGCGGTTGGTTTCCGCGATGATCTTGACCAGCGAAGCAACGATCGTCCCGAAGGCGTCCGCGACCGGCCCGGGTGCGGTGAGGTGGGCACCTCTGAGGCCTTTCTGTATGCGGTGGGCAACCTTGTCGAGGTTGCGTTTCCGTCCGCCTCTCTGTACCGCTGCTCTGATCTGGGGAAGTGTCAGGCGGGCGCCCCGGGTGGGGGTGGGTGCCCGACCGAGTATGGCTAGGGCGTCGCGATGGGCCAGGTCATCGAACGTTTCCAGGGCTGCAGGGTAGTACTCGCGCAGCGCGTTGCGCATCTGGTTGGTGTGGCGGGTCCGCGCCCAGATCAGGTTCTGATGGGCACGGGCCATGATCTTGATGCCGTCCGCGTCTGGGCTGTCCCCGGCTACCGGACGGTGGTTGTGACGGTCGGTTCGTACCAGATCGGCTAACACCTTGGCGTCTCCTCGGTCTGATTTGGCTCCACCCTGGCGGTGACGGTCCCGGTAACGGGAAACTGCCATCGGGTTGATCGCATACACCTGATAACCCGCCCCGACCAGAGCACCGACCCACAGACCACGGTCGGTCTCGATCCCTACCACCACCTCGGCCGCATCCGATGCGTGTTTGGCGACCATCTCGTGCAAGCGGGCCACACCCGCCAGGCCCTCCGGTAGACGGGAGAACCCCAGGCGGGCTCCCTCCTCGTCCAGCAGATACACATCGTGATGTCCCTCAGCCCAGTCGTTACCCACAAAGATCATCCTTCGCCCCTTCCTTGCGCGGGTCCACTCTCTGCTGAGCTGTGGAGAACGCCTGGCGGCGACCTAGCAGATCAGTGCTCTGTGGCACGCCACCCCCTCAGCGCTACAAGCAGCCCTCACTCACCGGCCGGGGCACGATCTATCAGCAGGAATCAACGTTCCAGGAGCCTGGAGTACTCACCGGCCAGCCAGCTCAACCACCACACCCTCCCAGAAACACCGGCAGAAGTGGTGGACCCCCATTAGGAGCCTTGTGGAAGGTCCGCACCGTGAGTGTACTGTCCGCCGCTTCTTGCCAGGAACCCGTTTTGGTAAACGGTAGTCCACGGGGAGGTGGTTCATGTCGGAGGATCGGGTTGATGTTTTCGGTGGGGTTGACACCCATCGGGACACGCATGTCGCGGCGGTGGTCGATGGCGTCGGTCGGGTGGTCGGCTCCGAGCCGTTCGGGGCCGACCACACCGGATATAGGCGGATGGCGGCGTGGATGCAAGCGAAGGGGCAGCTGGTCCGAGTCGGGGTGGAAGGAACGGGTAGCTACGGCGCGGGGCTCGCCCGTTACCTGACCGAGGCGAACATCGAGGTGGTCGAGGTCATGCGTCCCAACCGGCAACTACGCCGCCGGAAGGGCGGCAAGACCGACAGCGTCGACGCCGAGGCGGCAGCCCGGGCGGCCGCCTCAGGTGAAGCAACCGCAGTTCCCAAATCCGGTGTGGGACCGGTCGAGTGTCTCCGGATGCTGCTGGCCGCCCGCCGCTCCGCGACCAAGGCCCGCACCCAGGCCGCCAACCAGATCCACGCCCTGGTGGTCACCGCCCCAGAGCCGATAAGACACCAACTGGCGGGCAAGAAACTCAGAGCACAGGTCAAGGTGTGCGCCCGCTGGCGTCCCGGCGAAGCACAGACCACCGTCGCGTACGCGAAAAGGGCGCTGCGCCACCTGGCCCGCCGATACCAGACCCTCGAGGTCGAGATCACACAACTCAAGCGCGAGATCAGAGGTCTATGCGCCCAGGCCAACCCGGCGCTGCTGGGCGCCCCAGGCGTCGGCCCTGACACAGCCGCCGCGCTGCTGGTCGCTGCCGGCGACAACCACGGGCGAATGAAATCGGAAAGGTCGTTCGCAGCGTTATGCGGATCCAGCCCCGTGCAGGCATCATCAGGCCAGACAGTGCGGCATCGTCTCAACCGGGGAGGCAACCGCAAAGCCAACAACGCTCTGTGGCGGATAGCCACCACCCGGATACACAACGATGCCCGCACCCAAGCCTATGTAGCCAAACGAGAAACCGAAGGCAAGAACCGCAAAGAGATCATCCGCTGCCTCAAGCGGCACATCGCCCGAGAAATCTACCGGCTCATCACCAACCCGCCCCCAACCCCGGACTACACCCGCCTGCGCGCCCTACGCCAACAAGGAGGCATCACCATCACCCAGGCCGCCGAAGAACTCCGAACCCGCCCGGCCCGTATCTCAGAACTAGAACTCGGCCGCAACCACAACCACCAGCTAGCAACCCAATACCAGAGGTGGCTCCGAACCCGCCAACCGGCCCCGTCCCCGATTTGACAACCATAGGAGCATCCCCAGGCGCGTAATTGTCAAGCTGCGGCTTGGTTGATGGTGGTTCGGTGTGCCCAGGCGGTGTGTTCGTTGTGGGGGGTTTGGTGTTTGAGGCAGCCGTGGAGGATGCCTACGAGTCGGTTGGCTAGGGCTCGTAGTGCTTGGTGGTGGAGGTCGCCTGCTGCTCGTTTCTGGTCGTAGAAGGCTCGGGCTCCTGGGCTTGGGGTTAGGGAACAGAACGCCCATTGGTCCAGGGCGTTGGGGAGACGCCGCTTTTCGGACGTGGCGGGCGACGACGGCGTGTTTGCGGCCTGACGCGATGGTGATGGGCGACGTTCCGGCGTAGTTTCTGCGAGACTTGGCGCTGGTGTAACGGTGGGGGTCGAACCTCGAACTCACCGAGCGCCCGGGCGCCGAGCACAGTACCGAGTCCTGGCTGGGAGAGGTAGATCACGGCGTCCGGGTGCTGCTCAAAACGGGTCTGGAGGGTCGCTTCGAGTTCGGTGATCTGGCGGTTGGTTTCCACAATGATCCTCACCAATGACGCGACCGTCGCCCCGTAGGCGTCCTCGACCCGCCCAGCTGCTCTGAGATGGGCGCCTCGTAAACCCGCTTGGATACGGCGGGCGGTCGCATCGAGGTTGCGTTGCCGTCCACCTCTTTTGAGCGCAGCCCGGATCTGGGTGATGGTCAGGCGGGCCCCTGTGCTGGGGGTGGGTGCCCGACCCAACACGGCTAGGATGTCGCGATCTGCCAGGTCCCCGAAGGTTTCAAGGGCTGCCGGATAGTATTCACGTAGCGCGTTGCGGACCCCGTTGGTGTGGCGCACCCGAGCCCAGATCAGGTTCTGATGCGCTCGTGCTGTGATCTTGATGCCTTCCGCCCCGGGGCTGTCGCCAGCCACTGGACGATGATTGTGACGGTCGGTGCGTACCAGATCCGCTAACACCTTGGCGTCCCCGCGGTCGGACTTGGCTCCGCCCAGGCTGTGACGGTCCCGGTAACGGGACACCGCCACCGGATTGATTGCATACACCCGATAGCCGGCTGCGACCAGCGCGGCGACCCAAAGGCCGCGATCGGTTTCGATCCCTACCACCACCTCTCCAGCATCCGATACGTGCTTGGCGACCATCTCATGCAACCTGGCTACACCTTCCAGGCCTTCTGGTAGACGCCGGGCAGCAAGTTTGGTTCCACCCTCGTCCATCAGACACACATCGTGATGTGCCTCAGCCCAGTCATCTCCCACAAAGATCATCCCTTATCCTCCCTTGCTCGGGCCTGCTCTTGCTGAGCTGTGGAGGAAACGCCTGGCGGCGACCTAGCAGATCAGTGCTCTGTGGCACGCCACCCCCTCAGCGCTACAAGCGGCCTCACCAACCGGCCGGGGTACGATCTATGTTCAGGAATCAGCGTTCCAGGAGCATTCGGTACTCACCGGCCGGCAGCTCAACCACCACACCCTCCCAGAAACACCAGAAGAAGTGGTGGACCCACATTAGGAGCATCCGGGGCGGTTCATTCATGTGAGGTGGTCTGCGTTGCCCAGGGTCGAGGCCGCCATCGCCTAGGCTCGGCCCTACCGGGACTGCGGGTTTCGGGTCCGGCATCCAGTACTACCCATGGGCGTTCGCGATGGCGCAAAACGCCAGGTCAAAGGGAAGCGTGCGCGGAATCATGCGCGCATGGGTCGAAACGCGCACGCCCCGCGGCTGCGTTTGGGTCTGCATTGACCGAGCAGGCGTTCGGCGGCCTTGTCGAATCCAAAGGGAGGTCACTTTTTGAAACAGCGGGGCGGGGGCGGCAAGGCAAATGATATCTCACCTTGAACAATACTTTGTTTAATTACGTATTTGTAATTACAAAAATGTATGGTTGCGCACAGAAGATAGTCTCGACTAAACTCTAGCCCAAAGAGATCGGAGACTTGACATATCCTGATACCTGTGCTATTAGAAGGAGAGGAGGTGCCCGCCGATGTCGGAAAAATCAGAAGCACATCGTAATTACGAAGTTTTCGCCAGACTGTTGCCTGACTTGGCGGAGACCCATGCTGATAAGTGCGCTCTGTTGCACGATGGTGAGTTGGTCGAGATTTTTGATACCAACGCTGATGCACGATTTGCAGGGAGGACACGATTCGGCAGAGGTAAATTCTCGGTACAACGGATAACTGCTCGTCCGGCTGACCTGGGATGGTTCTCCCATGTATCGGCATAGCGGGACGTGGACGGAACGAGACGGCGCTATTATAGAGGTAGGACTCTTCGTCGGGGAATGGAGGGCCTTCGAGGATATACCCCGATTCCAGGCGATGATTGATACAGGGGCCGAGGAAACCTGCATCTCGAGAACAGCAGCCGCCTTGCTGGGGATACGCGACGAACCGATAAGCATTCGTCGCGTATCCACGCCCGGCGGAGCGGCCGAACTCAATGTCTACGAAGTCAATCTGGTGTTTTTCTTAGACCCGTCATATCTCCAAATGCGCGAACAGGAAGTGGTAGAAACCAAATCTGACGCGGATCAGTGGGATGTCCTGCTAGGGCGGGATATCCTCAAGGACGCGATCTTCTTTATGGACTTTTCCGGTCGATTCACCCTTGCCTATGCCTGAGTCTTCGTCTGACCCTAGGTCTAATTCGCGACGTAGTTCCCTGCGACTTGGCCCGAGCCCAGGGGAGCAACCCAGCAACAGTTGGGCGAGCGGATGGGCATCTCTCCCCAGGCAGTCCATCACTACTGGACATCCCGGTAGCACCCAGCCTGTTGCCCTGCTGGGTGGCTCTGATGTGTGATGATCGGAACTGGTTGTTCACCTGGGGTCGGCAGCGCTCAGCCAGCCTATTACTGAGATAGCCCCCTGTGGGGTGTGATATCATCGCGGTGGTTGGATGCCAGCAGACCGCCTAGTCTTCCGATGACGATTCTGCTCACCGCCACCGACTTTCCAACCGCAGACTGTGACCGTTGATAAGCGGCTCTTCGGAAATGAGATGCTTCTATGTGTCTATCAGGTCACATCCGCTTCGAAGCCGAACCCCGCCCCGGACCGGGGGACAGGCCGACAGATCCCCAGCAAGGCAACACACGCGCCGGTGTCTAGTCGGGTCAGACCCGCCCCCCGGTCACAGGGGACCACCCCGATCATCGCAGCAGCCCCCAAGAAAACAGGGCACCCTCCAGTATGAGTGATTTTCGCTGGTCGCCATCAGGGACTCTGGTCGTGGGCGGCGCCCCGGTGCTGGTGTGAGCCGCAGTCGGCGCCGCGGCGGCAGTGGTGGGCGCCGCGGCCGTTCTGGCCGGTCGATCACAAATGGGTGACGTTGTATTCGATTCCGAGCTGGCGTAGGCCTTCTTTGACAGTCAGGTCGAGAGTGTTTTGCTTGATGCCCTCGGGGTGGGAGGCGTTGATGGTGAGGGTGACTGTGACGGAGGCTCCGGTGGCTACAAGCGGTGAGACGGCAACCTTGACGACGTCGCGGATCCTGTCGGCGGGGACCTGGCTTGCGGTGACGACCACGCTGGTTGGGTCACCAGTCGGGTGAGTCTCTTCATGGTCGCTGGGGTGTGTGCTCTTTGATCCGGCGTGAGTTTCTGTGGTGGTGGAGGTCTCGCTGTTGGAACTTGGCTGGTCTTTAGGTGTGTGGTCGCGGATCAATTTGGTGATGGCGGCGGCTCGAACTAGCCAGGTGCCGAGTTGGAACTGGATCTCTGAGGGGTCGATGTCGGTGTTGAAGCGACGCACGGCGTCTGCTGCGTACCAGGTGGCTCCTGATGCGAGCCCGAAGATGCCGTTGGTGGCGCCGCGGGCGAGGCAGTCTCTGAGCACGTCGGTGCTGGCGAGTTTGGGCAGGCGAGGCAGGCGGTAGAAGTAACTGAGCAGTTTGTGCAGCTCGACGGCTTCGTTGTCGGGGCCGATCAGGCCGTAGCGTTCCGATAGCAGCGCGGCCGGCGCCAGCTTAGCGAGCGCCAGCCGTTGGCCGGTGGTGAGGTGTTCGATGACGCGCTTGGTGATCGTGTCGCTGCCTCGGGCGGGGCCGAGATCGACAAGGTTGAAGCGGATGCCGCCGTTGCCGTTGGGGCCGAGTGTTGCCAGGTGCCGGTAGGCCATGACGACGAGTCGTGGGAGGCTGGCTTCGGCGTCTCTGAGACGCGCCGCGAGCTGTTCCTTCTGTTCTTGGTTGAACCGCTTGAGCCGCGTGTGGTCGTTGGTGATGTCTCTCATGGCGGCGAGAGTGCGGGCGGTCTGACGCGCCCTGGATATGCCGACGCTGTCGGCGGCGACGACGACTAGAGCGTTCTTGTTGACTCGGGCAGAACTGCCCCGGTTGTTGAGGATCTCTTCGGCGGACGCGCGCCCGTCTCCGTCGATGGCTAGTTCTGCGCTGAGAATGGCCAGAGTGAGGCGGGGTTCGTCCGCGACGTCCATCGTCTCCGCGACATTCGTGTTGACGCGAAACGGCTCCAGCGTGGGAGCCGCGACAGCGGTGGCTTCTCGGAACAGTTGCAGGATGCGGCCGTCACTGACGGCTCCTTCCCGCTCGACTATGACCTTGTTGAGGTTCGGTTCGGTTGTGAACCGGTAGCGGTCGCCTTCTTGGCGCATGTACCAAAGCGACCCGGCGAGCGCGTCGCGCACGTCTTCGATGATGCCCCGCGAGAGACCCGGCCGGCCGACGCCGATGAGCATTTGAGCTGCGGAGGCTCCTAGGACCCGGTCGGAGCCGAAGCTGTGCAGGAACGCCGACGTGGCGAGCCCTACCGCAGCGCGGTGCCGAGCAATGTCGCCTCCGCGTCGGCGGTCCTCTTCGACAGCTTTGGAGTCGCCTCGGATGATGTCGGCGTTCAGCGCCGACTTGTAGGACTCCCCGGCGAAGCGGATGATCTCGGCCCGCACACCGGCGTCGTCGAGGGGCACGTCGCCGCAGCAGATGAGCGTTCCGGCGTGTTGGCGCAGCGTCAGGGCCTTCACGGTGTGAGCCAGCGTCCGGAGCGCCCCGCGGGTTCGCTGGAAACCCGACAGCGACCCCCAGCGGTTGGTCAGGATGTCGATCAGTTCGGGATGGAAGGGGTAGGAACTGACGATTCGGCTCCTGTAGGCGGGGTCGCGGTAGGACTGTGGCACAACGTCGCCCAGCTGTTCGTAGTAGGCGCCGTAGGCGTCGGCCACGGCCTGCCGCTCCGCTAGTTCACCGACTGCCTCGAACAGACGCGTGTGCAGGATCGGGAAGATGTCGTCGCCCTCGACGGGAGTGACGATGTTCTCGGTGCGTCCCACCACTTTGGAGAGCCGCTCGAACATCTCTTCTCCGGAGAGGGACGAGTAGTCCTCAAGCCGTGACGAGGTCAGGGTGGCCACGATCGCCGCACCGGGAACGTTCGCGGCGGCCGTGCAGAGTTCCTTGATGACGGTGAGGGTGGTTCCGGCCAGGTTCCCGTCGCCGACTCTCACCGACAGCGCCTTGTTGAGGTACTCGAGGGTCTCGTCGAGCAGAACGAGGCACGGCGCGGAGTTCTGTAGCAGCCGCACGATCTCAGGGGTGGAAGTCCCGAGCAGCCTCTCGTCTTGGTCGCGTATCTGGGCGTGCGCCGAGGAGCCGCCAAGCTGCCACGCCAGATGCCCGAGCAGCGAGTGAACCCGCGTTCCGTCGGGCATCTGTTCTGGAGTGACGCCGAGAGCGGAGCCGTCGAGCACAGCCACATTCGCCTTTGGGAGCGTCGCGGCCTTGAGTGCGCCGACGACTTGTCGGCCCAGCGGCGTGCGGGCCACCTGGTGCGGATCGCGGAAGAGGTGGTAGGCCGCGAGGAGAGTGTGGGTCTTGCCTCCCCCGAACTCGGTCTGCATCCGGTGAACCGCAGCAGACGAGGTGTCGCCGGCGAGGCGGTTGCCGATCTCGACGAGAGCGGCCTGCAGGGGCTCTGTGAGGTAGGTTTTGTCTGCGAAGATCTTGGGGTCGAGATAGTCCTTGGGGCCTAGGCCGCGGGCGGCGAGTCCCAGGTCGGCGGCGAATAGCGACTCGTCGAAGGAGCCGTCGCTGATGTCGGTGTGCGGCCGGGCGACTTCAAGCCATGGTCTCAGGTCGGTCATGGGTCGGGCGCCTTCCTCATTGGGTGAACAGTTCGCCTTGGGCGGTAGCTTTGCCTGCTTGGGCGGTCGCTTGGCGCGTGAGGCGCTCTTGGCTGGTTGTTAGCGACTGGTACATGGTGCGCTCTCGGTCGCCCTCGGGCAGCAGTTCGCTCAAGACGCGTGCGAGATCCCAGAATCCGGGAGCGTCGCCGTAGCCGGACGCGGCTAGGAGGTCCACGACGTCGGCTGGCCGCCCGGCGTCCCACAGTTGTGCGGCGATGTGCAGCAAGTCGATGATCGGGGCGTCGGGCCTGACACGGATGTTTCTTCGCTGGTGCGGTCCGAGCAGGGAGAACTTCTTGCCGGAACGGTGGATCATCCCCCCTGGGTGGGTCGCGTCGTCGAGGCCGACGGAGAAGGCTCGGGAGAGTTTGATCGCTTCGTCGTCGGGTATGGGAACCGTAAGGTACGCCCAACGCCAGCTCACATAGAGCAGTGACCACTCGTCGAGCATACCGAGGGCCTCGGGACTCAGCAGTCGTCCCATGGCGTGGCGGGCGACGGTCTTGCGGGCGAGTTCCATCAGATCGCCGACGGACACTTCTGTGCCGTCGAGCCGGATCACGCTGCGGTGGCGTGCGAACACCTCGAAGGCCGGCCCGACCGCGGACACGAAGTAGTCGGCGCCGTGCAGGCCCATGTCCTCAAAGGAGTCGAGCCGCTCATGCACGACCCGGTCGAGTTCCGCGTCGACCTCGTCGTAGAAGGCGTCGCCGGCTTTCCGCAGCGGGCGGCACACGAGCACGACGGAGCTGCCCAGCGCTGCCCTGACATGAGCGACCGGGCGGCCCACCATCTCGGAGCGGATCGGCCACGACGTTGTGACGCCCAGCCCGGCGACGCGCAACGCCAGCAGCAGCTTCTCCCAAGCCTTGACGTTGGTGTGGGCAAAGACGATGGCCACGACGCCGTCGGGTTTCACGACGCGGGCCACCTCGGAGAGGGCGTTGCCGAGGCGCCGGTCGAAGTCCTCTTCGGTTATGTGGCCGCTCATGCCCGGGCGGCACCGGTTCTGCACGACCTCTTGGGCTTTGGGCGTCCAGGGCGTGGCGAAATGCTCGGGGTACAGGTGCCCGACGCTTCGCTTGAGCCACATATAGAAGAAGTCCGACAGGTCGGAGTACATGACCGAGAAGTAGTAGGGCGGGTCGATGAGCACGGCGTCGAACTCGCCGTCTGCGAAGGGCATCGCCTGGGCGTTGCCGCGCAGCACTGTCGCGGGCCCGTCACCTGCCTGTGCGCAATGTTCGATGACCTTGCAGATCGCGGCGACAGCGCCGTTCCAGGATCCTGAGCCGGTGCGGAACGGGTAGTTCTCGCAGAAGTCCCAACGCATCTGCACCGTCTGGCCGGGAAATGTCCCTCGAATCTTCTCGCCGCCCGTCTGCCAGCTGGAGAAGGCGGAGTTGCGGTCGGCGACCTTGTCGAGAGCGAAGGCCAGATAGGTCGCGACCGCCCTGGCCCGGTGGGGGTCCATGCCCTCGTCCAGCATGGCGGCATGCGCGTCGCGGATAGCAGCGGCGAGCGTCGCGAACAGCACGAGCTGGCGGTCGGTGAACACCGACCGCCACGTCCGGTAACCGTAGGGCAGGAACTGCAGATTCCTGTAGCCGATCTGGTCGACCGCTTCGTCGGGGAGGCGGGAGGTGCCGTCGTCGAACTCGGCGCTCTCGAGGGCAGCGGCCTCGGCGCCGGCGAGCACCGGCCCCTCCAGTTCGACGGAGGTCGGGCTGCGATAGGTTCGGATGCGGCCGTTGATGTCGCACACGGCGTAGAGCCTGTAGCCGAAACCGTTGTCGCGGCCGTGCTGTTTGACGTCTTGCTGGGGTGCTGTGATGCCCGTGATGGGGCAGGTGACGCTGCCCGCGGACTCGAAGCCCTCCTTGAGGGTCGGATCGTTGGGCAGTTCGCCCTGGTGCACGTCGATGTTGACGCCTTCGGGCCCGGCGGATGTGGTCACCCAGGCGTTGCGCCGGGCCGACGCGAGGAGACGGGAACTGAGAATAGGGATCTCGGCATCGAGGTTCGGATCCGGGCTCGGCATAGTCCGCACCCAGAAGTAGTACGGCGCCGGGCCGCTCTGACCCTCTGCGATGGGGTACAGGCGGTCGACGGTTCGGCGTGTTCGCTCCGCCGTCCAGTCCGCCCATCGTTGCACGTCCACGGCGAGGGCGTTGCGGCCCCTTGTGTCGTTGTCCCGGTACCGTTGCGGGTAGTCGAGGCACGCCAACTCGATGAGGTACGCGACGGGGTTGAGGTCCATCGCTGTCGTGTCGCATCCGAGTCGCAGCGCCTCCAGCGGGATCGCGCCGCCGCCGGCGAAGCAGTCAAGCACCTTCGGGCCGCCCGGCGCTGTGGCCCTGATGCGCTCGCGCAGCCACTTGATCCCTTGATTGTTGGGGAGCTCCTTGGTGGCCATGGCCTGCGCGATCTGCTTCTCGGCCTCGGCTGCGTCGCCGCTGCTGTCGATCAGAGACGCGGCTGCCACGGCTCTGGCCATGGGCAGGGGCCGACGTGCCCACCAGGTGTGCATCGTGGAGATGTGCCCGTCGTGGGTTCGCTTGTCGGTGTCGGACGCGTCGTTGATCGCCGGCAGCGGCAGCGTCTCCTCGATCAGCCTCTTTGTGGTCATGGCCGGGCCTCGGATGCGTCGATGACTGGCTGTGGGGCCACCCGGTAACGCACATCGAGGGTGGACGCCCAGGCATCCGCGAGGGACTTGACCGGGTTCTGGACGCGGTACAGGCGCGGTCGCGGGCTGGCGCAGTCCAACACGACGTATAGCCAGTAGCCGTCCCCGAGCTCGATTGCCTTGGCAAACTCAGACCAGGTCAACTCGACCGATCCGACGCCGGCTCGTCCTTTGACCTCGATGCGGCGCCGCTGAACGCCCTTCACCGACACCAGATCGAATCCGACGTTGTCGGATTCGACGGATTGCACCTGCGCGCCGCGCACCTCGGTCTCGTACCTCACAACGACTCCAACAGCGACCTGCTCGATCTCGCGGTTCGAGTGCATGGCGGCTCCACCGCCAGGGGTCTGTTGATTCTGGTCGGGGCGACCCGAGGCGTCTGTGGGCAGCAACAGTGCCCTTGCGAAGATCCGCACCGGTCCCCGTCTGACGTTGCGGGCTCGTCGTACCTCGCTCAGCCGGCGGTTGCGTCGTGTCTCGATCTCCTCTCGGGTCAGTTCAGCCTGACGCAGCCGCCCCTTGGACCCAATAGCGCCCCTTTGGACTTCGGCGTCAAGACCAAACAGGGTTTCCTGCTGCCGGCTCAACATCACCCTGAACGCATTGGTGAGGTACTCCTCGGCGATGGCGGTAGTGCGTTCGCGCTCTGATCGCGCCCTCTGGTAACGACGCTCGAACTCGTGGCCTCGCGCCCATCCGGTAACGACCTCATCGCCCGGGGCCTGCACATGCGGTGTCTCGCCCGTGTGATCGATCAGGTCATAGAGCAGGATCCGCTCCGAAGCCAGAGTCCCGCCGAGCGGCTCGGTGATCGAGGCGAACGCCCGGTGCACGACCTCGCCGTTGCCGTCGATGCTGTCTCCAGTGACGAAGTACACGACTGTGGGAGAAGCGATGTCGGATGCGCAGAACGCGGCTCCGGCTTCGACATCGGCGCGGGTCTGTTCGACGACCGCGTCGAGGGCGGCGTCGAACAGCGGGTGCCCAGGGCCGCACAACTCCGCTTCGGGCGTGGCCGTTGCGGCGGCGTCGCCGGGACGCAGAGCGACAGCCCGGTCAAAGGTGAGCCGTTCGTAAGTTGGGAAGATCTCGCGAGTGGCGCCAGCCAGCCGCGAGGCGGCTACGAGTTGATCAGGCGTGCGGGTAACTCGAAGGGTGTGGTCGAGTCTGTGGGCCACGTGTCCGCCGAGGAAGTCCACTGCGTCACGGAAGAACCGCTCGACGTAGCCCGCGGGCAGACGCCGATCAGTGGCTCGCGCCGCGGAGTCCGCTTGCGCCTGCCAGTTCAGGTGGTGCGTAGCCAGCGCCTTGGCGGTCAGCGTCCGGAACTTCTCCTCTATCTGCGGGTCGATGGTGTCGCCGCCGAGTTCGTCGATTGCCTGCTGTTGGGTGACTTCCCCCGCGAGGACCTTCTCGATCAGAACGGCGAGGTGCGTACCTGCGAAGATCTCTCCGATCACGTCGAACACGCTCTCGCCGAGTGTCTCGGCCATGTTCTCCAGCTTGCGTAGCAACGTCGCCAGCACGGCGCCCTCGCGGGTGTTCATCGCCACGAGGTTGTAGATGTGCACGTCGCGTGTCTGCCCGATGCGGTGTATGCGGCCCATCCGCTGTTCGAGACGGTTCGGGTTCCATGGGATGTCGTAGTTGACCATCAAGTGGCAGAACTGCAGGTTGATGCCTTCTCCCGCTGCTTCTGTGGCGACCATGATCTGTGCCTGTTCGCGGAACTGCTTCTCCGCGGCGATGCGGTTTCGCAGCCTCAGCCCGCCGTGGATGACCGCCACCTCAAAGCCCTCAACGTCGAGCCTCTCGGTAAGAAAGTCAAGGGTGTCTTTGTGTTCGGTGAAGATGAGCAGCTTGACGGAACGGTCCTGACGGAGGCCTAGCTTGTCGAGGACACTGAGCAACTCGTTCAGTTTGATTTCGGTGCCTGCCGCCTCGGTCTGCTCGGCCTGTGCCAGCAGGGGCCGCAACACTTCGAGTTCGTCCCGCAACTCCTCCACCGTGCTGGGCAGCCATTCCTCGAGGGCTCGCTCCTCCAAGTCCCACCTCTCTTGCTCGGCGAGGTCGGCCAGTGCCTCCGAGTCGCCTCCATAAACCTGTAAAATGAAGTCCCTGAGGTTCCGCACGTATGTCTCGGGATCATCCAGCGCCCGCTCGAGGCGGGCGATACGACGTTGCAGGGTCCGCTTGATTGCCCGCACCGACGACGCCAGACGGCGCTGCATGATTGTGAGCGCGAATCCGGCCACCCCTCGAGTCGCGTTGCCGCGGATGCGGGCCAGTTCCGTGGACACGAATCGGGTCACCGCCTCATACAAATCCAGCTCAGCACCGGACAACGAATAACTGACTGTGTGGGGATGGCGAGGCTTGAACAGCTTGTTGCCCGCCATGTCCACCATCTGCTCTTTGGGGACCTTCCGATAGTGCTGAGGGCTCAAGTCGATCGGGCCGGTCGGGCAGACATCTCCGTAGGCGTCACGGTCCACGAGGCGCAGCAGCCCCCACAGCGACGAGTTGCGCCCCGAATGCGGGGTAGCCGTCAGACAGATCAACCGGTGCGTTCTCTCAGCCACCTGCTCCGCTGCTTGGTAGCGGTCGCTGCGCTTGTTCACCCGCCCATCAGCGCCCACCTGCAGCGTGTAGCCGTGAGCCTCGTCCAGAATCGCCAGGTCCCAGCGCTTGTCAGCTGCACAGAATGCGGCCAAGACCTCCTCGCGCTTGAGCCAATCACGCGACACGATCACGAAGTCGTGCAGATCCCAGGGATTTTGGGTCGGGTTCGCGTCGAACGTCGAAGCATCGAACTGTACGCAGTGGATATCGAAGCGCTCAGCTAGCTCGCGCTGCCACTGAGGGCGAAGATTCGCAGGCGTCACGATAAGCACCCGATCCGCGGCGCGGCGCAGCATCAACTCCTTGATGAACAGACCGGCCATGATCGTCTTGCCCGAGCCCGGGTCGTCTGCCAGCAGAAAGCGCAGAACGGGCTCCTCCAAGAACACCCCATAGACAGCGTCAAGTTGATGAGGCAGCGGAGATATCCGCGACACCGCCAACCCCGGCATATCGTGACGGAAGGCGTTCTCGATCCGCCACGCCTCAACACCGAGACGGAACCGGCGCGGGTCGCCGTCAAACAACGGGCCCGTCGCCGAGCCGATGATCTCGATCCCGGCAAGCTCGTCCTCAGGAAGCGTCACCTCCCCGAAACCGCCCGACAGGCCGCGGAACACGAACTCCCAGAACGGGCCCTGCCGAACGCTGACCAGCGTCACAGCAGCCTCATCACCCGGAAAACGCACACGCGCGTCGGGCGTTAGCCGCAAGGGGTCAAACATCCCCAGAGTATGACATAGCACCCTCCGGTCCCCGTCGCCTGTATGCCGAAGCGTTGTCCGTCAGTTCGTATCCCATGATCGAACACGAGCAAGACGGATCGTGGGCTAGGCGTCCTTGCGGACATCCTTCACCTTAACGTCCGGACTTGCGATTTCCTGGGGGCGGCGGAGGCCTCTTTCGGAAGGCCGAATCAGGTGCCCTCCGATGGACCGTGGTACTAAACGTGGGACTCCACCACTTGGCTGCCGCCTGCCACAGCCGATCACCTGGCTGTTCGCCGCTGTGGGCAGCGGAGGACCCGACCCTTCCGCTGCGGGGCTCAGGAGGTGATAGAGAGGTAGGACCGGGCGTCTTACAGCGACCAGCGCCATAGCGCCCCGTCCAGGTCTGTACCGGCGTGGTGATGATCCCGTGTTCGGTGTGTAGTCCGCCCGGCGGCGGGCCCTATAGTGCCCGAGGGCGTCCCATGCGACTGAACGGAGTGGCCAGTGAAGAACCGACCACCAAACGTCTTCGTGAGTTCGACCATGTACGACCTCAACCATCTCCGCTCGCAGCTTCGCCGATTCATAGAGGGACTCGGTTGGATCGCCGTGATGGCCGAGCACGGCTCGTTCGCGATCGACGCGAACCAGACGACGGTCAACAACAGCCTGAGGAACGTCCGCGAGAACGCCGATATCTTCGTGATGGTTGTCGGCGCGCGGTACGGTTCGGTCGACCCCGATACCGACAAGTCCGTAACCAACCTCGAATTCCTTGAAGCCCGAGCACGGGGCGTACCCACGTACGTCTTCGTCGACAGCGCCGTTCTTGCACAGTTGAGTGTGTGGCGGAGCAACCCCGACGCCGACTACTCAGGCGTCGTCGACACGCCGCGCGTGCTCGAGTTCATAGATTCGTTCCGCGGGAGTGGCGACGTCTGGACATTCCCATTCGCTATCACCGAGGACATCGTGGACACCTTGCGCAAGCAGTTCGCATACCTCGTGCAAGACGCCCTCGCTCTCCGTCAGATGGCACATGGCCACGACCGTCTCCTAGAGGAGCTCGCCGGCGATGCTCTGCTAGTGGCGCTTCGACGCGACCCACAATGGGAACTCAGGCTCTTTGGAACAGTCCTCGAAGCAGAGCTGGACCGTCGAGCACCGCTACGCCGCGAGATCGAGTACCGGTTCGCTCAAGCCGACGTGACCCACATCAACCTAGACGATTTCGGACCGTGGGCACAGGATAGACTGCACGAACTCGGTGGGTACACGAGCACAGCGACGGCCATCGTCAACGACTACCTCCCACAGGCGATAGGGGATAAGGGGGTGCCAGGAGACCCGATCGAGACCGCCGCCGCTGCGCGTCGCCTCGCCCAGGTCTGGGAGGACAGCGCCCGCTGGACATTGCGCTGCCGCGCGGTTCGCGTCGACCCTGGTGCGGAACGTGTCGTTGATCTGCTGTCAACCATGAACGCCAACGTGCTCGACGAGATCTGGGAGTTTGGGCACAGAATCACCCCATTCTTCGATGAAGGCATCCCGGAATACACGGGTGACGGCCCCCGAGTCTTCGAGATACCTCTTACGCTCACCGTTGATGTCGACGAATTCACCGAGGAACTAGCCCGGTTCCGGCAAAGTCTGGTCCCATAGCCGCCAGGCCCCCTCCCACAGCTTTCCAACGGTTCCCTGTCTGGGTTTCTTTGTGCAAACCGGCGTCCGTGGGGTGGCCTCAGGTCGTGGGCGGGTTCTCCCGGCCCGCAGGGCGGCTCCTAGGCCTTTGGGTTGTATTGGTTAACGATCCTAGGGCCGGTTTCTGAGTGTTACAGCCCGAAACCCTTCGAGGGGTTTCGGGGCCACGGTGTGCTGTGGGGAACCGGTTACCTGACTGTTCATCGGGCGGCAACGGAGCACCCTTCCGCTGTGGACCTTTTGGGAAGGGATGCGGAGCCGTGGAACCAACCGCCGGTCCTCAACAAACCGCAAAGCGGCCTATTCCCTCCGTTATGGATTGACGAACCAGCCTTCGACGATGCCCCAGTCCTCCGCTCCGAAGTTCTGGCCAGGACCAGTTGTGGGCGGTATGTCGCATATCTTCGATCCGTTGGTTGACCACACTACGGTGCCATCAGTATCTCGGCAGTGACGCTCCTTCTCTGACACCTGCGGCACGGCGGCCCATTCGTCAACGGCGAAGTCCTCCGGGCCGAATAGCTCGCCTTCTGATGTCTTTGGGTGACGATCGCACACCCGTCCCCCGGTCGTCGATAGTTCGATGGAGCCGTTCAAGGTGGCGCATTGAACTTCTGCGGGTGACGGCTCGAACACCCCTGTGTGGCGTATCAACACGTATAGGATTCCGACGAGAACGACAAGTATCCCGAGGAGTACCAGCGTTGTGCCGGTGCCGAGTGTGATAGTGGTGGGACTGTCGGGTTGCTTGTCGAGCATCAGGTTGGGCGTAAGGTCGTCGGCCATGTTTCATGGTCCCTTCGGTTGTGAGCCTACACGATAGGCATGGCTGGTGAGAGGGTCACAACGTGCTGGGAAGCTGGTACCTGGCTGCTTGCCGGGCGGTAGTTAACGGACAACCCCACCGCCGCTCGGCGACGGTTGCTATGGGGTCGTTAGCGACCTGATCAAGTCGCGTGCTGCTGCCGCTCCCTCTTTGTAGACCGTTTCCTGGGCATCATCGAGGCTCGTTTTACCTTCGCCGGCTTGGTGGAGTTGATGGGCGAGAAGCTGGGCTTGGGCGGAGTACCAGTCCAGGGCTGCGTCTATGGCTTCTTCGCGGGTGTGGTGGTTGCCTAGGCCGACGCGTTGCCCAGAGACAGCGTGGGTAGCTTCTCCCCAGATATCCCATCCCCGAGACCTTCCCCGCTTTTTCATTGTCGCAACTGGGGATAGTCCAATGCCGGGCAATCCGAGTAACGGCCCGACGGGGTAGACCTTCTGTCCCTGCTTCTTCATAGTGATGTCAAGCTGATGCCACAACTCGAACTGACGCCGCCTCCTGCGTCGTAAGGTCAGCATCTCGGCATAGTCCGGTATATCTGAGTCGGCCACGACGAACCTCCTTTACGGTCGAAGGATCCTGCGAAGCAGAACACGCCGCGAGGTTCCAGACGATGGTGTGGACGATACCGAGGATGAGGCGGGGCGTTTACGCTGGACAGTCACCCTCTCTAGGTGTCGTAGACGGTGCTGATGGCGGTTTCGTGCTGAGGACACCAGAAGAAAGCCAGGTGGAAGGCGTCCACCAGATCCCAGGCCTGGATCCTCAGATTGGGGGGAGCCTCCTCATCCTGTGACAGGATGATCAACTCGAATAGCAGCGCCCTGGCATGGTTCAGGGGATAGTCAGGCTGCGCGGCCTCCCGCCTGTCGAGCTCCTCACAGATGACGCGGGCAGCTTGAGCCACATCGAAAAGAGTCAGGTCAGTGCCCCCAGTCCGGTTGATGTCAGCAATGATCTCCTCCACCAGAGCATTACGGGCCAACGGGTCCTGTTTCCAGGCGTCCGGATCACCGCAGCTGGTGAGGGTGAGGACGCCGACCAGGACCAGGGTGATTAGTCGGAACATGCGTAGCAGGTTACCCCCCAGCGTTCCAGGTCCCGTCGGTCCACACAGTTACCAAACGCTCTGACTGCGTAGAGGAACAGAAACCACACCAGTGAGTCCGTCCGTTGCCCTCCCCATGCCGACCAGCACCAACACCCGAGGTTGAGGCTCAGGATCCCACGATTCGTACCACCATCAGAGCGGCTCAAACGGTTGAGTTTACAGCAAAGCGGCTCATCGATTTCAGTGGGGAGTGACCGATGCGAGGAGGTCCCAGTTGGGTTTCCCCGCGTAGAGGAGGGCCCGGATTCGGTAGTTCGCGAAGTTGGGTAACCCGAACGCGATGCGTTTGATCCGTTTGATGAGGTTGTTGAGGGCTTCGGTGGCATCTGTTGGTTACCTTGGGTGATGTGCCAGTTGGTGATCTGGGGGGTCCAGCGGGCGATGGTGCGACCTAGCTTGTTGATCTCCGGTGGGCAGGATTCGTCCTGGAGGTCGTCTGCGAGCTGGAGGGTGTATCGGAGAGCAAGGACCGGACTTTCGATCCCGTAGATGCCCCGTACCGTTTCCTTCGCGTGCCAGGCGGTGCGTACCTCCCCGTAGGGGTCACCGGCATCGAGGAGACCACGCAGCCGGGTTTGACCGCGGTCGCTGATCCTCTCGGAAGCGGCGGTTAGGAGCCGCCGTATCCGATACAGCGGGTCATCCTTGCGGCCTCTGTGTCCCAGGGTTTCGTTCTGGACTCTTCGTCGTAGGTCGTCGAGTCGCTGGTTGGCCAAGCGGATGACGTGGAAGGGGTCTGCTACCTGCACAGCGTTGGGGAGCACCCGGTTATACGCCTTCCGATAAGGCCCTGACATGTCCGACACCGCCCAGCGGATCCCGTCGAGCCACTCGGGGGGCTGGGATCGGAACCAGGCTGCGGCGCTATCAGCCGTTCTACCACCGACTATGTCGAACCGGCTGGTGGCCCCCCACGTCGACGACAGAAGTGCACCAAACCTTGGTTCGCCACCGGCCTTTCCGCCAGAACAACGACTCTTGTCGATGCCCACAGCTCCGACCTCGCCTATCCGATCGGTGTCGGCCCCCAGGAGGGCTTCGCCCCAGCGGACGACCTCGTTGTTCACCGTATGCCAATCACAACCAAGCTCCGCGGCGACCTCGTCGACCGGACGGCCCCGCCCACCCACCCCGACGGTCACCCACCGGGCCGCTCGGGATGTCAACAACGCCCGTTGGGGACCAATCGTGGGGTCTTGCTCGATGAACGACCTGATCGCACAGTCGGTGTTCGGGCACGTCCACCGCCGTTTCCGCCACCGCAGCCGAACCGGACGGCCGAACGCCGGTAAATCCACCAACACAACCGTTCTGTGACCCTTCGACCACACCGGGCCGCCACAGGACTCACACAACGGGCGGGCCTTGCGGGACCCGATCACCACCCCAAGCGGTGCACCCTCGCCCGGGTCGTTGATCCCTACCAGATCAACGTCGCCCAGGCCTACCAACTTCTCGCACATGCGCGTAGGATCAGCTTCCACAGGGGTCCTCCTGCCTCGGATGTCATTGCTGAAGTCCGATTATGGAGGACCCCCCATCACTTCTGGTGGATTACCACTCCCCCTAGCAGATCCCCGACTCCCCACTCATTTCCGAAGAGCCCACAAAGCCTCAACCTCGGCGACCGCTGCCATCGCGTCGCTCACCATGTAAGACTCCCCGAGTGCTACGACCCATGAGTCCTTCAGCGCGGTCCGCCGAGCTGGGTCTCTCACTCGGTCAATGAGAGTTTCCACCAAATCCTCAGCCTCGAAGAAGACCTTAAAGCAGTCCTTGATGCGCTGCTCTGCGGCAGGAAGGACAATAACCGCCGAACGCCGTACCGTCGGGTCAGGATGGTGGTGGACAGCGCTCGCCACCCCGGTACGGAACGAAATAGCGGCCGCATAGTCCGGGAAGGCAGCGCCGCTCACCGCGTCCCATGCTGACCTCAGAGCGGCCCTCTCATCCCCATCAGACACCGAGCGGATGGCGAGGTTCATCAATATCGTCGCCTCGCCAAGGGCGGAAAGGGAGTTGTCAAGTCTCTGGTGGGCGGCCCGTAGTCGGGCTCGTAGTTGACGGCGCCGTTTTCGCTTTTCGAACAAGCCGAACTTCCTCCTAGGGGGACTGCTCCTACACGGCGACCAACTGCCGTCTCAACTCGGATGGACACCGGCCCTCAAGGTCCAGAGACTCCATAGACCTGACCGTGCTGACGTTGTCCGATAATAGACATTATGACAACCCGGCCCGGGGGCGTTTCCCCAGGTAGATGGTGGTTTCCAGCGGTCGGTGGCCGGTGGTGTGCATTAACACGGTCGAATATGCGACGGTTAATACTGGTCACCGATGGCCAGCGGAGACCAGGCTGGTAGAGGAGCTCCCGGCGTTTCGGGACGTCGGCCGCATGTGGTGACCTGCCGGGGACGGCCCGTGTTGTCACTGATCCACAACGGGGTACCGTGAACCCCCTATGAGCAGAGTCCTCCCCCCAGGGCGCCCACCACGCACGTATCCTCCCGGCCGCTACTGCGCCACCGACAGCTGCACGGCGCGCCTGTCCATCTACAACCCGACCGACCACTGCTGCCTCCACTCCCTCCGACACCCACTCAAACGGAACCGCCGAGGCTGGTGAGACCATCGGGCGGGTAGCCGCTGTCGGCGGCGGGTCGAGCCTCCCGAGTCCTTTCAGAGGTCGGGAGTACGGCAGGCGCCCACGAACCTAAGGAGGGGTCTCTGGAATATTTGGACGGTGGTCTCAATCGGTGAACGCAACGGATGGCTGTCTTGTAGCTTAGAGTTGAGGTAGTGAAGCGGCGTGTCAGTCCCCGTTGTTTCGGCCGTGTGAGGTTTAGAGGAGTGTTTCGTCGCGATATCTCCGTGGAGGCTCCTTGTGGTCGTGGGTCGTCTCAATGACCAACGCCGTGGGCATCGGAGTGTTCAAGATGTTTGTTTGGTTACGGCTGTTAATGCTTGGTGGGGTGTTTGCCAGCCGAGGATCTGGCGTGGTCGGTTGTTTAGTTCTGCTGCTACCTGGTCGTACGCTCTCTGGTCGAGCTTGTAGAAGTTGGTTGACTTGGGGAAATACTGGCGGAGCAGCCCGTTGGTGTTCTCGTTGGTTCCGCGCTGCCAGGGACTGTTGGGGTCGCAGAGGTAGACTTCGATACCGGCCTTCTCCCGGAGGGTCTTATGGCCGGCGGTCTCCTTGCCCTGATCCCACGTCAACGTTCTACGCAGGAGTGGGCGGGAAGGCTTCGAGCTGGGCGGCTATCGCGTTGTTCAGTGCCTCAGCGGTGCGGCTCCCTGGGAGGGCAGCCAGTATCAGGTACCGGGTCTTGGGTTCCACCAGGGTAGCCACGGCGGTTACTCGGTTCCCCACCAGTAGATCTCCTTCCCAATGCCCAGCCTCCTCACGGGTTTCAACTACGCCGGGTCGGGCTGAGATCAAGACAGGATCCCTGATCACACCCTGGCCTCTCCCTCGACGATGCCCTGTCCGTGGTGTTCGAGCAGCACGGCGGGTGCGAAGGCATCGCCACAGTTCTTTGCGGAGCACACCACGATGATGGGCGTACACAGACCGGTAGATCGTCTCGTGGCATACCCACATCGACGGGTCAGTCGGGTACTGGGTACGAAGCCACCCCGAGATCTGCTCGGGTGACTACCGAACTGCCAGTTTGCTCTCCACGAGGATCCGCAGGCGGCTGTTAGCGGCGAGTTTGGGCACCTTCGGACGTTTCGCTCGTTCACGGACTCGATCCTCAGCGTCAACAGCCCGATAGGCACCCCGCCCACCGTTGGTGTTCACTTCACGACAGATCGTCGAGGGCGCGCGGTCAAGCCGCCTGGCTATCGACCGCAACGACTCACCCGCTACCAGCCCCCGAGATATCTCTTCTCGGTCCATCAGCGACATCCGTGCCGAAGACCAAGCAGGCGGCCCCACAGGCCGCCGGAACCCGTGACGGGCCACATAGTCCCGCACCGTGCTCAACGGCCGCCCGACCGACGCCGCTATCTCCCTCAAAGTCTGACCAGCCTCGTACCGATCCCAAATCTCTGTCTGTTCCACAGTATTCATATGACGGCCCATCACAACACCTCCTACCCATCCCGACTGGTATTTCCAGACCTAGGTGTTGCGTTGACCCTCTGAGGCCACAGTCCATTTTCTACGGTAACCCCAAGACGCACACACCGCTGTCGCCGCCGCGGCCCTCCCCGACAACGTCGCCGCCCTGTTGGAGCGGCTACTCAACCGGACCGTCCCGTCCCAGGACCCCGGGACGGGACCTGCAGCTGGCGAACACGGCCGGCTGCCCCCACCTGAGCAACCGTTCACCGCTACCGCCCACCCGCCCACACCGACACCCACCAGCCGACCAGTAGGGGAGCAGTACTGTCCGAATGTCCCAGGGCGTCGGGGTTCGGTATCCCCCGATCTGATATAGAATTACAACCATGTTAGTATTAAAGGCGCCGTTTAGGAGTATCTTGGGCGACTTCACCGACTATCTGTTTAGGGGAGTCGGAGCTCTTGTCTGCCTCTGATCATCATCGTTGTTGCTCGCTTCGTATGACCTCGGACCCTTACCCGACCCGAAAGGAACAACCCACCATGCTGCCCAACCGTGCGGACCGCGTCCTGTTGGATCTCACACGCATCATCGACTCATGTGAAGCTGCGATCGAATACACAGAGAGCGGAGACGACCCTGATGTCGCAGTTGAGGTCGAGAGGATCAAACGCCACCTCGACGACGCCATCAATGTACTACGCCAAGACGATCTTATCGCTTAACCCATTGCAAAGGAGAAACAGAAATGGAACCCATCGCCGAACGTGACCTGAAGAACATCTTGAACGAAATCGCCGGAGCAGCAGGGAAAGCCCAACGGCAGATCAAGAGGCGTCGCTACCCGTACGCTGCTCGGCTCATCGCAGACGAGATGGCCTACAACGTGAAAGGCGCTGTCGCCATCGTGGACCGGTACATCAAACCCGTCGTTTAGCCATCATTTGCGATGTGGCTCATCGGATTGAGACCTAATTGCGGCTGTGCCAGAAAAGAGCGTGGGGTTTCCCTGTCCGTTTGTCGAGCCGCTTGGGTTTTGAGCATGGCCAGGATGATGTTGCATCGGCGTCGGGCGACGCAGATGACAACTACGGTTGAGGCCCCGCTGGAATCGGTGAATAGCAAAACCGCCGATCCGGGAGGGGTCTCGATATCTGATCTTATGTCCGTGCGACTGCCACCTGGGGGGGTGTTCGCGTGTTGGGTGTGCTGGTAGATTCATCCCGGGAGTGGTCTCGGTGTCGCCATTGTGGGTGTAAATGCGGACGCACATCGCGTTATCCGCCCCCGTCTCCCATAGCTACGAGCGTGATGATCTGCTCAGCTAGCGACAGTTGACTCCCAACGGAGTTAGGTTCTCACTTCATCACAGAGCGCTTGTAATAAACTGGCTCTTCGGAAATGAGTGGGGAGTAGGGGATCTGCCAGGGGGAGTTGGAATCCACCAGAAGTGAGGAGGGGTCCTCCATAATCGGGTGTTGGTAATGACATCCGAGGCAGGAGGACCCCTGTGGAAGCTGATCCTACGCGCATGTGCGAGAAGTTGGTAGGCCTAGGTGAGGTTGATCTGGTAGGGATCAACGACCCGGGCGAGGAGGCACCGTTGGAGGTGGTGATCCGGTCCCGCAAGCCCCGGCCGTTGTGTGAGTCCTGTGGCGGGTCGGTGTGGTCGAAGGGCTATCGGACGGTTGTGTTGGTGGATTTACCGGCGTTCGGCCGGCCTGTGCGGCTGCGGTGGCGGAAACGGCGCTGGACATGTCCGAACCCCGACTGTGCGCTCAGATCGTTCATCGAACAAGACCCCAAGATTGGTCCCCAACGGGCGTTGTTGACATCCCGAGCGGCCCGGTGGGTGACCATCCAGGTGGGTGGGCGGGGCCGTTCGGTCGACGAGGTCGCCGCAGAACTTGGTTGTGATTGGCATACGGTGAACAAAGAGGTTGGCCGCTGGGGCGAAGCGCTGCTGGAAGCAGACACCGATCGGGTCGGGACCGTCGAAGCTGTGGGAGTGGACGAGACGTTGTTCTGGCGTCGGGGCCGTTGGCGTACCAAAGTCTGGTGCACCTCTGTCGTCGACGTTGGCGGCCACCAGCTGATCGACATAGTCCCTGGTAGAACAGCAGAAAGCGCCGCAGCCTGGTTCCGGTCACAACCCACCGAATGGTGTGAGGCTATCCGCTGGGCGGTGTTGGACATGTCCGGTTCGTATCGGAAGGCGTATGACAGGGTGCTGCCGCACGCGCTGCAGGTAGCGGACCCGTTCCACGTCATCCGCCTCGCCAACCAGCGTCTCGACGAGGTACGACGAAGAGTCCAAAACGAAACCCTCGGGCATCGAGGCCGCAAGGATGACCCGCTGTATCGGATACGGCGGCTCCTAACCGCTGCGCATGAGAGGATCAGCGACCGGGGTCAAATACGGCTGCGTGGTCTCCTCGATGCTGGTGACCCCTACGGGGAAGTGCGCACAGCCTGGCACGCGAAAGAGACGGTACGAGGCATCTACGGGATCGAGAGTCCGGTCCTTGCTCTCCGATACACCCTCCAGCTCGCAGACGACCTCCAACACGAATCCTGCCCACCCGAGATCAACAAGCTGGGTCGTACCATCGCCCGCTGGACCCCCCAGATCACCAACTGGCACATCTCGAAGGTAACCAACGGACCCACCGAAGCCCTCAACAACCTCATCAAACGGATCAAACGAGCAGCGTTCGGGTTCCGCAACTTCGCGAACTACCGAATCCGCGCCCTTCTCTACGCGGGGAAACCCAACTGGGACCTACTCCCATCGGTCACTCCCCACTGAAATCCGATGAGCCAATAAACTGTATATACGATCAAAGGCAGCTGATGTCAGAATCACGTGAGTTCCGTTAAGTCGATAGTAGATACCTGGTATCATTGACTTACCGATACTCCATCTCGTCTCCGACGTGGGAAAACGTGACCAAACTGGTTCCGATTCCATTATCTGCCTATACCGGCGAACCGTATCTACGCACGTGTTATCGCGAAGTGTATCTAAATCTCCGCCCGTATGAGCAACTGCATTCCTGATACAGACTAGGGCACTGAACTCATCTTGTGGTAGAGAAGGACGATTCGTCCAAGGCTTAGGACCTAATGTACTTTCAACAATAGCAAAAGAAATCATGAGGAAGGCAGCCGCGTGAAAATGAGTCCACATCTCTTGGAGGTTATCTTCAGTCTCTGAACTGAGATTAAGGAATTGAGGTAGACGATCTATCTCGCGTTGCGTTGCATCCCTTAGTGTTGCAAACATATCAGTTATGAGCTGACCGTCGTCCCAGCCAGATGGCATCGGAACTCCCATCGGTACCTCCTCACGCAATCGTCACTGGATAATGTGGTCTTGGACTAAACCATACACAGCATGAACTTGGGAGGGTTGAACTGCGGCGGTGGCTTGCGGACTGTAACAGTCGACCCGCCGCCCGCCTCGAGGCGTATCACGAACGATGCGGGCCTGACTGGGGATGGTAAGGATCCCTGACGGCGGGCGGCGGCTCCTCACGTCCAGCGATGGTGGTGGCAGGGAGCTATGGCGCGAGGTCGGCTGCGAACTGTGGGATGCTTATTGTGATGGTGGACCACAGCAGGTCGTAGTCCACATTGTTGTAGTCGTGAGCGATGAGGTTACGCAGGTCTTTGGCCAATCGGAGCGGCAGATGGGGGCGGGCACTGTGGAACTGTTCCGACAGGTTGGCAGCGGCTTCGCCGATTATCTCAAGCTGACGTTCGGCGGCGCTGCGGGTCTGCCAGCTGCGGTCGAAGGTCGCTCGTCCAGACGCGACTATCTCGGCGAGGTGGCCGCAGGCCTCCAGGATGTCGTTGATGCGTTGGTCGTCGCTTCTGGTCACAGCCCGATAGCGTCTTCGAGGACACCGCTATGCCTGTCTTTGAGGCCTCCCGCGGAGAGCACATCAACATGGCGTCCTAGCAGGTCTTGGAGTTCGTTGCGGAGACCGGCGAGGTCGAACAGTGTGGCCCCGGGGGCGAAGGTTGCGAGGAAGTCGTAGTCGCTGTCGGTGGTGTCGTCACCGCGGGCGACCGAGCCGACGAGGGCGATGGAGTCTACTTTGTGGCGTGCCGCGACGGCCCGGATAGCTTCGCGGTGGGTTACGAGGACATCGTCACGCAGGCTCACAGGGCTGATGATAGAGCCTGTTCACAGTTGACGATACGGCCGTTCCGAGTTGGTCCACGAGCGGGGTAGCAACGGTGCTCGAATACGTCTACCCCGAACTTGCAGGTCGACGGCGGCTTGTAAGACCTTATCGTGTCTGACCTCAATCGGGCCGGGCTCGCGACAATAGACTCACCTCATGTGACGGGTACTCACGATGGTTAAATGCTTGCCAAACAATCAAGCGAAATGGGCGCCCGAGTCCGCGCATTCGTCACTGAAACCGATTCGGTGTGACGGTTGCTGAGCGAGGCCGACCGGCCGACTCGGGGGGCCAGCACCCCTGTCCTCAGCGGCTTGGACCGTTTTGCAGGTATGGGGGCATTATCTGCCGTCGGAGCCCTACCGACACCGCCCCCACCTGGGGTTCCCCAACTGCTGGGAATGCACGAAGCGGTCGGATTATCTGCCGTCGGCGGTTCTGTCACACCCCGCCCCCTGCATTGAAGGGTGACAAAGCCGACCAAGGAGCACCGGGAATGGCCGAAACCAAGACCGTTTACCTGCCGGATCGGGGGCCGGTGGCCGTCTCCCTCGACGAGTGGGAGTACCTCGTCGGTGGGATCGGACACAAGGTGGACTCCTTCACCATCGACCCGCCGCTACGGGACCAGCAGTCGGGGCAGGGCGAACCCGCCGAGTTCGTCGTCGACGTGTACCACCAGGACGGCCGCTACCTGATGGTCGGGCACCACTTCGGCTCCGTCTGGAGCGTCCGCCACGAAACCATGCGGCTGGTGCGCAGCGATTGGATTACCTGCAGGACTTCCTGAAGAAGTATGTGAAAGTAGATGAGTTTCTGTAGCCCGGTTGGTGTAGGAGAGGGGTGAAATGCCAGACGATATATACCGCGGGCGGGTAGCCATGCAGCGAAGGCTCGATGAGCTATTCCCTCGCGGGCTGAGCCTGGAGGTTTTGGACACGGAGTTGGTTCCGGGTGTGCCGGTCCAGACGGGCATACAGGCCCCGTGTGGGCGGGTGTTCTGTTCTGCGATGGTGATGCTGGGTGAGCCGTTGCCTACGTTGTGGCTGCTGCGGTTCGACTTCACCACGCGCATCGACCCTGACCCTTGGGTGGAGCTTGGCAGGCCCTGGGAGGCGTGGATGGACGGGTATTTCACGATGCTCGCCAGCAGACGTACCGTTCTGACACGTATCGATTCAAGGTTCTGGACCAAGACGGAGATCCGGTCGGCTGGACGGCGTATGTTGATGCGGACCCGTCGGAGAATGGGCCGCTGCAGCGGGCTGTTAAACCCCGGTATCGGCGCTATGCCACCGAGCGGTGGGAGCAGGAGTTGTTTCCGGAGGGGCTGGCGATCGATGGTTAGGGCGGCAGGAGTGGATTTTATGCCGGATCCCACGACGACGCAATCGAGGCTGTCGGGGCGGTGATCGACGAACTGGCAGCCACCGCCACCGAGCTGCGCCGCGAGCTGTCGCAGCAGCTCCTCGCCGCCCGCCTCCCCGTACCCCTCGGCTGAAGCCCAGCCGCCGCGACCGCCCCTTACCCGGGCGGTCGCCCGCGTCCAGGCCCCGGATCCGGAGCGGGTCGCATTGCCCCGCCCTGAGCGGGCAGCGTGGGATACTCCGGAGGGTATGAACCTCGTCCACTTCCCCCAGGCGCAGGAAGGCCACCCCACCCGGCACGTCCCGCCGGTCGGGGCGGCGGTAGACGCCTTTTTCGTTCACCGGGACCTGGCCCCGAACAGCCGCCGCGCCTACCGGGCCGCTCTCGAGCCGCTGGTGGAGGCTGTCGGAGCCGACCAGCCCCTAGCGGCGCTCACCCCCGCAGCCGTGGCTGGGGTGTTCACCGATCGGTGGGGTGGTGCTGCGCCGGCGACGTGGAACACTCGGCGGGCGGCGGTGCGGGCGTTCGTGTCCTGGTGCGAGGACAGATGGACGCTCGGCGTTGACCCGCTCGCCGGCGTCGGCCCACGCCGCCAGCACACCGACCACACCCGAGCGGTCCCCTACCGGGACCTCGACGAGTTGTGGCGCCGACGGAACGTGCCGCTTCGGGAGAAGACCCTGTGGAGGATGCTGTACGAGACCGCGGCTCGGGCGTCGGAGGTGCTGGCCCTCGACGTGGAGGACCTGGACCGGCCGCAGCGGCGGGCGCGGGTCGTTTCCAAAGGCGGCAGCACCGACATGATCTACTGGGCGACCCCCACCGCGCGGCTACTCGCCCGCTACCTCGCAGGGAGGAACATCGGGCCGCTGTTCCTCACCACAGCCCGCTCCCGCACCCCCACCCACCGCCGAGACCTCCACACCCCGACCGGCCAAGCCCGGCTCAGCTACCGCACCGCCGCCGCCCTCTTCGGCCGACACTCCGGAGGGTGGACCCTCCACCAGCTGCGCCACTCGTCTCTTACCCATCTGGCAGAGAGCGGAGCGTCGGCGGTCATGCTCCAAGCCAAAAGCTGCCACCGGGACCTACGCACCCTCAGCCTCTACACCCGGCCCGGTCCCGAAGCCGTCGCCCGCCTCACCGACGACCAGTTCGACAGGCGCTGAGCGAGGCGTCACCCACCTTCTTCGGGCCACCGTCGGCTACGTCACCGCAGAGCGGAGGGGCTAGCCGGCTCGCTGCCTGTAGTTGTCGATCATTTGCTGGCTGATATCGCTTTCATCGCAGAGCGGCGACTCCCCGCCGGGACGGCTGTGGGCGCTCCGTCCCCCGCATCGGCGGCCCGCCCGGTCTGTGGAGTACGGACACGGGCAGCTACCAGAGTACGCGTTGATCGACTCGCGGATCAGTACCTGTTTGATCGCCGTATCCGACAGCGTCGGCGCGACTGTTGTGGTGGTGGCAGGATCGATGTAAGTGGCGCATTGGTCCTCCCACGCGGTTTGTGTACCTCTACCCCATACTCCGTCGGCGGTGACTCCAAGCCCTTCCTGCACTGCTCGGATATCGCCTGCGCGTGCGTCCGGGCTGCAGAACCAGGGGATGTTGAGAAACGCGGCAAGGCGTTCCTCCCCGCCGCGCAGAAAGGTAGCCATGTCGGCGCGAGTCGCTCCGTCGGGAAAGACACGGGCGACCACCGTCGCGATCTGGTGTTCGGGGATCACCGAGTCGGGTCTGAAGGTACCGTCGTCGTATCCGACGAACCAACCCTGGGAAGCGGCATACTCGATGTCCGCATATCGCGGATGGCTGGTTTGGACATCTGAGAACCGCCCGGCAGCGGCAAGCACCGCTGCGGCCACCGCGACGGCCACAGCAGCGGTACACAAGACTGAGAGGCTTCTACGCACTGGACCCGACCTCCGATAGGCGCAGACAGGGATGCTACCGAAGAACGCAGTCGCCGGACTGATGGACTTGAGAGTCTTACGATCCCGCCACCCCGGACAACCCAAACCGCTTCGCCGGCAGCTCCCTCTTTAGCCTGAATTCACCGATGGGGAGGGCGCAGCGGACATGGAGATATGGTGGAAATGCCTCCTGATCTGCGGCGATAGCTATTGGTAAGGATGGTTCGGTCCTGGGAAGAGGAGCAACTTCCTGTGAGTGGTGGATCCCGGAGATCGCCCTGGTCAGGATTGGTTTTCGGAATATGAATCGGTGGATTCAGGTTTAGCATGTGCACTCACCAGCCGGCCCCCGGGTCGGGTGGGGGTTCAGGTGACAGGTGCTTGGGCCGGGTGTGGCGGGATCGGGGTGTGGTTCCATCCCCGGATGCTCGATAAGGGAACCCCCGACTGGTGGCTGCCCTGGGACTGACCCTCGCCGCCGAGTCGCCCACCGGACGGTGACGCCGGTAGCATCGGCGTAACCCTGACGAGGTACCACCCGGATGACCCAGCCGACCGCACCATCGCTGCCTCCTGCACCCGCCGGTAGGAAGGTCGTTCGTCGGCGGATGCCTCTGACCGCAGCGGAGTTACCGCCGCTCATGTCGGTCCCGCCCATTGTCGACACCGACCCGTACCGGTTCCCTTTGCTGCAGTTCATCTGTGATTGGAACGTGGCGGCGGACAGGGAGGCGCTGGTCGCGGAGACCCCTGTCTACGAGGGGGACGACCCGCTGTTGTTGCCGGCGATCGCTGTGGTCGTTCACGCTCTGGCAGACCGGGCCGGGGTGCCCCTGCCGGGCTGGGTGCTCGGCCATCGCGCTCGGGCCGACGTGATGCTGTTCGGGTGGCCGTTCAATGGATGCTACGCCCGGTGGGTCCGGCTGCGTTCCCCCGCCGCCTGCTACCACCATCGGGTCTGGTTCCATCCCCGGACGCTTGACAAGGGAACCCCCGACTGGTGGCTGCCCTGGGACTGACCCCCGACCCCGAGAAGGAGCTGACCGCCCGGCGGATCGGTGGCCTTCTCTCCCAGGTGGACGACGGCCTCGGCGGGCTCCGCTTGGCCGCTCCGGTGGAGATCGTGGTCGTGGGTGGGGCCGCGGTGGCGATGCAGTGGAACCCCCGACGGGTCACCTACGACGTTGATGTGGTTTCCGAGGGTATTCCAGCGGCGGAAGTATACCACCTTTGAGACCCTCCGATACCTCATATCACAGTAAAATGGTTCCCATGCGAAGATACTTTCACTGCTATTCCACAATGCGGAACAGTTTTGTATCGTGGAATAGCGTTAAGTGATTGTGTCAGTAGTATGATGGAGTGAGGGTGCCGGAGGGGGCTGTGCGTCCTTCGCTTTAAGACCCTCACTCCCCCCGGCACTCCCGACTTACAGGAAGGGAGAAGGCTGGCAGTCCCGTTTTGGGCTGTCCAGCCGTTGCCATGTTCAATAATCGAGTTATTGCTACTTCACTAGCTGCTATTCTAATTGTTCTCGCCGCTAGCCCGGCGTTCGGCCAGTCCGGGCCGATGCCGGAGAACTGGTACAGGAACACCGACCCGCATGATCTGGTCGGTGACTACAAACGCAATCTTCCTCGCAGTGTCACAGTTGATGTGTGGGATGTGTGGGTGTGTGATCCGGTGGCAGCACCGTTGTACGTTGAGGCGTTTCCTTCATTGACCGACCGTTTCGGGTACACATCTAGGATGGTGGCTGACTGGCTGAACTACGAGTCATCCATTGACAATTATTTTCATTGGCTGTCTGACGGCAAATATGATCTGCTGTTCATGGATGCAGGGTTTGTTTCACCGGACCTGTCGGATCGTTCGTTCTCAGAGTACAGCGATTTCCGTGTGCGGCACAGAGCATGCGAGGATGCTGTTGTGTCAGCGGCTGGGGAAAGCGAAGCTGATGGTGGTTTGATTGTGGACACAACCCGTACCTTCGGCACCGTTTCCGGGACCGCTACCGCAGGCAAAAGCAATTGTGCGGGGGAGAACGGTTGTGTGCCGTATACCGACCCTAACAGTCACCGATTCGTTTTTGTGGATGGTAGCGTGTGGGTAGATGCGTATATTCATGAGATAGGCCATTCGATTAACTGGTCTCATTCGTACTTCGCTGTTACAGGTGTGGAACATCCATCTGAGTATACGAACCCTATGGATGTGATGAGCGGAAGTACTGGCTGGTTGGGGACAATAGCGATTAACCGTTACGCTGCCGGTTGGATTGATCCTGACGATGTGAAAGTGTGGACGTTGGGCGACAGAACCGCAACGTTCCGTCTCAACCCTGTACGTGTGTCAGGTGGCTATCAAATGTTGGTGATTCGGGATGGGCACAACACATCGTATTACACGTTTGGGGCGAGGGTAAGAGCCGGATACGATAGGCACATACCTCAAGAGGGTGTGGAGTGGTATATCGTTGACGAGTCGAAGTATGTCGAGTGCGGCTGGACGTGGTGTTCTGGTGCGCGGCGGCAAATCACGACCATTGGGAAACCCCGAAGCACTGACCATGTGCTTACGGAAACCGAGTCGGTAGTTGTGCCGTTGTGGGACGGTGAGGATTGGGTGGATGTGTTGGTGTGGGTGGAGAAGCGTAGGGGCGATTCGTTTGATGTGCTGGTCAGCTACGAATAAGAAGGGGAGAACACGATGGCCAACAGACCGGAATGGACGAACGAGGACATGGCCAAACGGCTAGAATGGCTTTACAGGGTCACCGAGAACGCTTTCGCTCTGCTAGAGAGGAAAGGACTGAGCGGAGACTATGAGCCTAGCCTGTGGGACCAGGCTATCGAGCAGACGAAGGAGGACCAGGCTGGGTCGCGCCCTGCCTGATTGCCTCTGCTCTTTAGCCTAACCTCAGATTTCATCGCCTGCCAGACTATCTCACGCTGGCGGTCCATGCGGTTAATTTGTTCGTCGATAGCTTGACGCTTCGCAAAGTTCATAGCCGCTATTGTACTGTGACCACCGTGTCCAGCCGTACTCGCAATGGGAGATAATAATGGATACACCAGGTCGGGACACCTACCCAGGGCCGATGCGCCGGGCCTTCCACAACGGAGACCCCAGGTGGAAAATTCGCCTAGACCAGCTAACAGCAGAAGCCGCCCGAAGACGGCTCCCACAACTGAAACGGATTGTTCTACCGGGTCATGAGCCTCCGTCCTTACGCCGTGAGGACCGCTGGCTCAACTGAGTCGAGGACTCCGCAGGAACCCTTCGGGGGCAGCTGGGACGAGATCTGGCAGTCTGTGGCCCGGGCCGACAGCATCGACGTGGAAACAGTCGCCGCCTACTGCCAAATGGTGGATGGTGGGGCGGCTCTGCGAGCAAAGGTCGGGTTCTTCTTGGACCAGCACCGCGACGAGTGGGGCATCGAAGACGACGACCTAGCCCCGTTCCGTCCCCCTGCCGGCTGTGCGCCCGTCTATCTCGACGCTGCACCCCACCCCCGGTGCCGCTACGTCAGGGAGTGGAACCTGATGGCCCCCGCCGAGGTTCTTGAGCGCAAATGGGAACTGGTCTACTAACACCACCCGGACAGGGGGAACGCTCTCGCCCGCCAGTTCCGCTCCGCCCTGACCACACTGGCCGAACTCACAGCGAGAGCCGCACCGGCGCAGCGGATGGTGGTTCCCCTCAATCCCACCGAGGTGGAGTTCTTGGACCGGTTAGCCGTCCGGCTAGCGATCGAGGATCTCGACGCTGCTGTAGGCCGCCGACTGGCCTAGAAGCCGAGGGACAGCCTCCGGTCGGGGCCGCGGTCGTCGGCGTCGTCGACCTGGTAGTGGAGGCAGTGCGCTCCCAGCGTCTGGCAGGCGCATTCGCGGTCGCCGGCCAGCGTCGTGTCGGTCACCCGCCCGGCCCGTTGCGGGTCTCCCGTCATAGCAGCCAACGTTCCCAGGTAGTCAACAGCGGCGTGGGCCGTTTCGTAGCTGGGGTAGGGAAGCGACGTGCGGATGACCGTCCCGGAGCGCCGGCGGGCTTCCAGCCGCCAGGTGTCGGGCGGTGTCGGTGGGAGGATCCGGACTGTGGCCGCGGCTTCGTCGTCTGTTGGGGGTATGTGGCCGACGCCTTGGGCTCCCCGCCAGGGCTGCCACCCGTCGAAGCGGATCGGGTGTGCACCGTTGACGACGCGCAGAGCGAAGTCGCTGGCGTCGAGTGCCGCCTTCTCTGTCGGGTACGGTGCCGAGTGCCCCAGCGGCGCCCCGTCTTCGTCGCGGGTGACCATCTCCCATCCTTGCGTTGATCGGGGGTTGGGCCGCACACTGACCGACACCTGGTTGGCCACCGGGGCGGCCAACTCGTCGAAGTGGTGGCAGCGCCGCTCCAGCTGTGGGCAGTCACATTCCCTGTCGATGCGGACCTGTCGGGGCTGCACCTGGTCGACGGAGCGGAGAAAGCCCACCGCCATGTCGGCTGCCCGATACGTCGGGTACAGGTGGGACTCCGCTTCCAGATCCCCATCCGGACGGTACGCCACCAGCTTCCACCCGTAGGGGACCGGCACCGGACGCACCCTCATAGCGTCGCCCCCCAACCGCCGGGGGCGGTACTCGGATCCCGGCTCCCAGTTAGCGAACCGAAGCGGGAGGCGGGCGCTGACCAGACCCGCAGCGAAGTCGCACGCCGCCGCAGCGTCGGACTCCGACGGGTACCTGCCCGAGGTCGCTACCGGCTCACCGTCGGGGTGGCGCACCATAAGCGTCCAACCCCATTCGGCGTCGTCTGGCTGGACGGTGAGGGAGGGGTAAGCCGGCTTGGTGGCGCTGGGCTGCTCGGGTACAAACGACGGCTCGCCTGGCTGGTCCTGGGACCACTCTTGGGGCTCGTCCCCGATACGTCGTCGGAGAGCAGCGCCGGCGGTTAGGAACCTCGCCCGCCACCCCTCCACGGTCCTCCCCACGGTGCTGTTGACGATCATTGAAAATCCCCAGACTCGATCACTGAAAATCCCCACCCTGTGACGGCAAATACCAGACGTTGAGTGGGGCCCTCTCCAAGCTGCTGACTGAGAGATTCGGCAGCGAGGAGAGGGAGCCCTGCCCCTGATGTTGGCACAGGAGGAATACGTGGAAGTACACGCGTTGAGGAAGCGAGGCTGGTCGATCTCGGCTATTGCCCGCCATCTGGGAAGAGACCGCAAAACAGTGCGTGCCCACCTGTCAGGTGAGCACGTGCCGGGCCGGCGGAGGCCGGCGGAGCCGGATCCGTTCGATACCTTCGAGGCTTATGTTCGGCTACTCGGCCCGGTCGTCGTCGGTCGTAGACCGCCCGACGAGGTACACGACCGCTAACAGGCACGCGGCCCACAACACAACATCCCACCACTGCGGGGCCGACCACAGCGAGGCCCGGTTGTCTGCCCCCGGTCCCCCAGCCCCCAGACGCGAAGCCCATGCTGCACCAGCGACGACGAGACGAGCCGTCGATACTCCCAGGGCAAAGAGGGCGTACGGTAGGAGCCGCCGGGCCCGGGCGGAGTTCATGGCGTGCCTCGGCGGGTGCCGTCGCCCACGCGGCGGAGGGCCTCGAGGACAGCAGCCTGGTGGCGGGGGGGGATGGCCAGGCCGGATTCCCACCGTGACCACTCCGCTGCGTTGATACCGGCCCGTTGGGCTGCTTCGGCTTGGGTGAGCCCCGCCGCGTAGCGGCGGCCGCGGAGGGTGGTGACGTCGACGAGGTGGCCGGCGGGGATGTCGAGGGCGGCGGCGAGGTCTGCGAGTTGGTGGGCGTGGGGGGTGGTCTCGCCCCGTTCCCATTCGTGGATGCGCTGGCGTTGTGTTCCGGCTTTGTGGGCGAGTTGGGTGGGTGTGAGCCCGGCGTGCAGGCGGGAGGCTCGGAGCTTCCCGCCTGCGAAGGGGGCCCGGTGGCTGGTTGGCGCCATCGCCGGGAGCCTACCCCCCATCCCCGCTCCCGCCGCCGTTGGTGGCGGGTTCGTAGAGGCCGAGTTGGGCGGCTAGCCCTGCGATGATGTTGTACTCGTGGGGGTGGCGGTCGGCCCACCAGTGGTTGTGGAGCATCCGGTCAATCTTTTGGCGGATGAACGCCCGTGCCAGGGTCGGGGCGTCGACCGCGGCGATAGCTTCGGGTGGGTACTGCCAGGCGATGTCGCGGGTGGTGTGGTCGTGGGGGATGGGGATGAGCCGGTCCCCGTCCGGTACCTGCTGCAGGCTGCCCAGTGCCAGCACCCGCAGGGCGGTGTCGCACACGGTGGCCTCGTCGACGGTTTCGAGCCGGTCCCCAACCTCGAACATCAGCCGGGCGTAGGCGGCGGTGGCTTCCGCTTGGTGGGCTTTGCGGTCGGCGTCCTCTTGCGCTCCGATAGCGTCGTAGTCGGGGAGCTGCAGCCCGGAGTCACCGCCCGGCTCGTGGCGGCTCCGGTCTCGACACGACGGCCGCTCCACGATAGGCGACCCCGGCCAGTCCCGGCTGAGGACGATGACATGGCAGGGCTCGGCCGTGTGAGCGTCCGCATCGAGGTCCCACAGTTGGCGCAGCGCCGTGTGGTCGGGGTCGGACCAGTACCGGCTGACGATGGCCGCTTTGTAACCGTCGGCTCGTATCTCGCTCACACGGGCTTCGAGTTCGTCCCTCGACTCGGCCTCTTTCAGCACCGTCTCGGTGGCGTGGACCGGCTTGGTAGCCAAGCTGGTCAGCTTGTGGGGTCCGACGTTGCGGTCGGCCAGGCGGCTGATCTGGTAGGCGTGGTCGACGGTGATGTCGCCTGCCCGTACCTTCTCCTGCACTTCGGCGGGTAGGGCCAGCAGCCGGAGCCGCTTGCTGACGTGGCCCTTCGAGCGGCCGACCCTGCGGGAGACCTTGCCCTGGGACCAGCCCGCCTCGACCAGCATGGCGAACCCGCGTGCCTCGTCGATCGGGTCCAGGTCCTCGCGGACCAAGTTCTCTACCAGGGTGGCAACCAGGCGCTCGTCGTCGCCGCCGACATCGACCACCACAGCTGGCACCCGGCTGAGGCCGGCCTGCTCCGCGGCGGCCACCCGACGGTGGCCCGCTACCAGCACCCACCGGCCGCCGCCGTTGGCGCCGTGGCTGGCGACCGTGACCGGGGTGTTTCAACGATCGTCAACACACGGACTCCACCAGGGTGTCGAGGTCCCCAAGCCCGGTACGCACGTTGCGTCCCCGGTCCAGGTCCCCAATGTCGACCACCAGTACCATGCTCTGCTGTTCTGCCATGATGCCCCTCCCTAGTTGCGTCCGCTTTACATAGAAGATAACACGGACCTATGACAAGTCTACGGCTGGCGGTGGGGCTCTACCCGAAACCGCTCGCCCAGCCCGGCGGTCTCCGCTCGATCCGGTTCGGGCGGGCATCCGAGTGCATGGCCACGTTCTCCCGGCCCTCAAAACGCCTCCTAGCCCTTCCGGTTACGTTGGGTAACGTTCCGCATCCCGTTTTCGGGGGCTGCGGGGCCGTTTCCGACGGAAACGGCCAAGGGGCTGCCGGGCGGGCGGCGTTTCAGCCGAGGCCGGGTGGGAAACGGAAGGGCTGGCCGGCGTGGTCGGCGGTGAAGCTGTCGAACAGTGATGCCGGTGGTGGTTGGGACTCGGCGAGTAGCGCGCCGATCCATCCTTCGACGTGGCCGAGGTCGCTGCGTGTGACGGTGCTGATCGTGTCGAGGTGGTGGTGGAGGCAGCCGGGTTCGAGTTGTGTGGTGGCGTTGAGCGCTTCGGTGGGTGGCCCTTCGGCGTGCCAGACACTGACGCTGGGGTCACCGAGTTTGGGTGCCGTCTGCCAGAACCGTACCTCGATGTGGTAGGCGGTGAGGAACGCCGCAGTAGCGCCCCTCGTTTCGCCGGGTGGTTCCTCGGCCCAGCGGCGGGTGAACCCGTCGCCTAGGAGCAGCCGGACGGGACGGCCGTTGGGAACGACGCCCGCCAGCCAGACCAAACCCACCGGGGCGGCTACCTCGACTGCCACGGTGAGCCGCCCGTGGCTGCTGCGCAGGAACTCGGCTATCCGCTGGGCGGACGAAACCGTCGACCACGGCCTGTCGGCGACGTTGGGGGCGGGCTGGTTCATGGTTACCGAGCCTAGCCCCGGGGGCCTGCCCTACCTCGGGTTTGGCTGGTCAGCCGCAGACCTCGGCCAGCGACTCGAGGACGGCCATCTCGTCGGGGTCGGCAGACAGCCCCCAGGTGGCTTTTACCTCGATCCACACCGCGACGTAGACGCACCACACGTCCTTGTTGGGGGGCAGCCACCCGGCGGGGTCCGACGCTGCTTTAGCCATGTTGGACGCCGCGCTGACAGCTACCAGCCCGTCCTCAGCGTTGGCGAAGGCCTCCCGCTGCTCGGCCGTCCACAACCGCGCGCCGGACTCCCACGCCTCGGCCAGCGGTACCAGATGATCGATGTGGAGGTGGTCGGGGTTCGTTGTCGTGGCGTCGTCGTACGCCGACCACCAGCGCCCCTCGACCACCCGGCACACCCGCTCCGGATGCAACACCACCTCGGTGTCGGAATCGCGGATCAGGACTTCTTGGCGTGTGTCGCACCCGTCGCCGTCGCCGTCGATCCAATGGGGGAACAGATCCCGGTCGTAGCCGCCCCACACCTCCGCCCCCACGACCAGGCGGGACGGGTCAACAAGACGGGCGGTGGGCGGCGGGCCGGTAGCGTCGCTGCCGGCGGCCCCCGCCGTGGTGGTAGAGGAGTCCGGAGCAGCGGCGCCGGTGGCGTCCCCCGAAGACGTGGAAGCCGCCGTGCTGGTCGGGGTGGTGGCCGCCAGGGTGATGCGCAGCTCCCCCTGCGGTGTGTCCACCACGATGGACCCCGGCACCTCGGGTGCCGGGTTCTGGCCTGCCCCACAGGCTGCCAGCCACACCGCTAGGACCACGACGGCCAGCGTCCCCAGCCGGGGGGTCACCCTTCGCGAACCGCTTCCGCCGGCGTTGCTGTGTGTGCGGCCCGTCCGGCGTCGCGGTGTTGGCGGACAGCGCGGGGGGTCACTCCCATAACCCGTGCCATGTGCTTGAGGGTTACGCCGGCCTCGTCGGCCCGCACCACAGCCCGGCGGAACTGGGCGGTGGCCACGTCCACGGCGTGGATGCAGTCCGCCCGCTTCGACCACAACTGCAACAACTCCGACAAGGCAAGGTTTTTCGCTGGATCCACCGCAGTCTCCCGATCCCCCCAATACGTCCCGCTGGTGTTCCACTATAGGACAGGAACTCGCCGATCCGTCAGCTACTACCTCGGGTCGGGGAGCGCCGATGCTGGTTAGAGGGACAGCGCGAGGGCGGGGGTCTGGGGGTGGTGGTCGGCGGGGTCGAGCAGCGAAGCGGCTCCCAGCACCCGCTCGACGGGCAGCCCCGTGAGAGCCGCCGCCGCGGCGGCCAACTCCATGCGGGTGGCCGGGTCTGGTTGGGCGGAGATCACTTGGTGGGCGGCGGTGAGCTTGCGGCGGCGGGCGTCGAAGCTGCCCGCCCCCCGGTAGCCCGCCAACGTCGACACCAGCCGGGCCTCGGGCAGCGGCGTCGCTGAACGGGCGGCGGCCACCACAGCCTGGCGGGTGATATCGGCACCCTCGCCCGCAGGGGCCTGAGCGACGTACAGGTCGAGGTCGTGGCCACCGGGGTCGCTGTCGAGGAGGTGTCGGGTCGCTGCGTCGTTGGGGGTGAGCACCACAGCCCGGTCGCACCACCTCGACAGGGTGGCGACCTGGTCGGCTGTGGGGTGCGGGCCGCACGGAGCCACCGTGTTGGCCAGCCCGACCCGGTGGTAGGCAACCACCGTCGGATAGCCCGACACCACCACAGCGGTGGCTTCGCGGGCGATGGGCGACCGTGCCTGGCCGAACCCGAACAACGATCGGCCCCCCCGGCGGGGATGCTGCACACCACCGTTGCGGTCCTCAGCCGCGAAGCCCGACACCCGTTCGGGGCCGGTTACCACCGGGTACAGAACCCGGCCGAAATGCTGAGCGAACGGACGGCCGGGGCCGCGGCGGGCAACGCCGGCGGCCACCATGTCGGGCTCGGACACGCCCAAGCGTCCCAGATGCTTCGGTATCACTGTGGGGTCGGTCGGTGCCCACCCGATGTGGAAAGCCCGCACGTCGTCGCTGCGGTAACGGTGCGTCCGTCTCAGATACGCCCGAGCCGCCGACCCAGAATCGTCGCTCACCAACAGCTGGTGGCAAAACATTGCGGCCTGCCAGCGGACAGCGTCGAGGCGCTGCGCCCGGCTGGGCCGTGCCATCGACGGGCCCAGATCGACACCTGCCCGGCGGGCTAGCAGATCGAGCGATTCGCGGAAGCCGACACCGTGGGTTTGCTGCACCCATGTCAGCGCATCCCCCGACGCGCCACACCCGAAGCAGTGGTAGAGCCCCCGCTCGCCGTCCACCGACATCGCCGGGGTGTCGCTGTTGGGATGGAACGGGCACATGGCCATAACCGACGCGGCGCCCCCGGCCCGCCTCACCTGGGTGACCTCTCCGATGAGGTCGACGAGGTCGGTAGCTTCTCGGACCAGCACCGCCGCCGCCGAACCCATGCTGCCCTCCCTTCCGGTAGCTTGATGGGGTTTGTACACCACCGGGCCGGGCGCGACCGTACGACTAACCGTGCGAGTAGCCCCCAAACCGTGCGACTAACCGTGCGTCTGTCTCTGACCTGGGGTTTCGCGGACGCCGCCTGGGGGATGTGAGTCCCTGCTGCGGGTGGCTACTCGGCACAGCCGACCTGCCGGCAAGCAGCCTTCCTCGAGGAGTACGAAGCGCCCGTGTCTGGTCGGGCGGGGAAAGCACGGCGAAACAGCCGGGCAGCTTCCGCCGGTCCACACGCCCAGGCCGCCTCCCCTACGGCGAGGGGATCCGGTCGACGTAGGAGCTGGCCGAAACATGACGCATGGGACGGCTCCAGGGGTACCACCCGCGTGGGTAACAGCGGTACCCCCCGGGCCGCCCGCGCTGGCCAAACCGTGCGTTTACATCCCCAAACCGTGCGACTAACCGTGCGTCTGTCTCTGACCTGGGGTTTCGCGGGGCAGCGGTGCCGGCTCCCCGGCCGGGCCGACGGGGCGTGTCACCTCCCCCCCTCCCCAGGGTTACAGGGGTACCCCTGGGCGGGAAGCCGCAGAAGCCGGGCTCCACCTCTACGCGGTAGCGGGTAACGGGGGGATTTTGGGGATCTGGGTGGGCGGGTGTCGCCGTGTTGGGGCCGGGCCTTGGGCGGGGCGGGCCCGGTTTGCCCAGACCCGGAAGGGCCGGCTACTTGCCTCGGGAGGACGGGTGTGGGTCTGGGTGGGCTGTGTGCCGGGGCGGGTATTGGTGGGCTGACCTGGGGGTTTGGGGGTCTGGTCGGGGTTGGTGGCGGGGTGTACGGCGATAGGTGTGTGTGTGGTCGGGATGGGTGGTTCGGGTGTCGGGTGGTTGGGATGGGTGGGGCGGTGTCGGGTGGTTCGGTGCCGGGGTGGGTGTCCGGGCGGGGGGTGTACCGGGGTATCGGTGGTTGTGGATAAGTGGGGGTACTTGGGTATCTCTGGGGTTGGGTGCGGGGAGGGTGTTTCGGGGCCGTTTATGCGAGGCACGTTTGCATTAGCAAATGCGGCCCCCAAGATACCGCAGTACCCCGTTTCGGAAGTATTCATCGGTCCCATAGCCAGTCGAGGTCTGAGAAGGCGAGCGCGTGGCCGAAGCCTTCGATGTTGTCCCGGACGTTGAGGATGAGGCATCGCTCGTCGCCTCCGTTCTTTGGGCCTCGGAGGCCTCGTCCGATCATCTGGAAGTAGAGGTTCGGGCTGTTCACAGGGCGGGCGACGATGATGGCGCGTGTTTTGGGCGCGTCGAATCCTTCCGCAAAGACGCCGTAGTTAACGAGGGCTTTGATCGCGCCGTCGCGGAATGCTTCGATCACGCGGCGGCGTGTCGCTGGTTCGGTTGTCCCGCTCACAGCTCGCGCAGTGATTCCCTGACGATTGAGGAGTGCCGCCAGGGTCTTGGCGTGTTCCACGGAGGTGGCGAAGATCAGCGTTGGCCAGTCCGGCTCGATGTGGTCCTTGTACGCGTCGAGGATGCGGCGGGTGCGCTCAGCGTTGTTTGCGATCCGGTCCGCCACAGTCTGAGGCAGCCAGCCCAAGAGCAGTCTCTGTCTCCGCGGACCTGGCACGAATCGCAAAACATACTCCCACTCTTCGGGTCTCACTCGAAAGCTTCCACCTTCGATGACCTTTTGGTCTGCTTGGGCTAGCACTCGATTGACCTGCAGCTGCTGGATGACCTTCTGCGGATCGTCGTCTGCGAACGCGCCGCTGTCGAGCCGCGTGGTGCCGTAGCGCCGGACAAGCCTCGCGGTCTCGTCCTCATCGTCCCTGCGGTAGGGCGTCGCCGTTAGGCCAATGAGGAGAGGTTCATCCTTTTCTCGACGGTAGGTCAAACCGATCTCACTCATGACCGTTGTGAACGTGGGTGCGATCGACCGGTGTGCTTCGTCGAAGACCACGAGTTTGAAGTCTTTCAAGAAGTCGTATTGCGTCGGCCGGCGCGAAAGCCGCGAGTTGAGTGTCTGAATCGTGGCAACGACGACGTGGTCTTCTGTTGTCGGCAACGGCTGGGGCTGTCCGCTCCACATCCTGGATATTCGGAGTGGTCCAGCTTCTATCCCCTCGCTCCTCCATACTTGCGCCCATGCTACGACTGCCTGCTCGCAAAGCTCGCCGCGATCGGCGACCCAGAGCACCCCACCGCGGAACCTGTCGTCCCGCATGGCTTCGACGATCGCCTGCACCGCAACCCTTGTCTTCCCCGATCCGGTTGGCAGGCTGATCATTCCGCGTCGTTCAACACCTCCGGCACCGTTCGCGCGCAGCACCTCACGCACGTTGTCTGCGACTGTCCGCTGGTAGTCGTGCAACTTAGGAAGCGACTGAGGACCTTCGATCTCCATGAACGCCGGGCGTCGCCTCCTACGCTCCCCCGCCCATTCGTCGGAAAACCCGAGTGACCGGACGAATGCCACAGCGCGACGAGATCCGGCCCATTTCGTCGGTGGTCCTAGGTGTTCCAGGACCGACTTGAATTGTTTGAGAGCGTTGGTGTGGTAGGTCGCGATGGCGGCTTCCGCTATCTCCGTTGTGGTCAATGGCTCATGGTCTTGCTCCAGCACGTTCAACAGCGATGGGGGAAGACCCTTGCGCAGCGTGTCTTCACCCACCGCCTGGAGGAGGCGTTCAGCGTCGGTGGCACATTGCCTTACCGCAGCGCGCCTCTTCTCGATTTCTGCCGATGTTCGGCGCTTCAGGATCGCCTCGACGTGATGATGTCGGAGTCCGAGATGTAGCTCTTCTGCAACGTGTTCGAGAGCGTTGCGTTCGTCGTCTTCAACACTTCCGGCGAGATAAACGTCGGGAGCGTGGAATACACAGGTGCGTTCCGCGCCAGCAACGCGGATTCGCTCGCACGCGACGAGGCGAGTGTTCGTCCGGTGTGCAGGCAGGTGCTCTCGCAGCCCAGGCCAGATGTCGGTCAGCGGAGTCGGGTCTCCTTCGCCGAAGAATTCCGGTGCCGGATCGGATAGATCGAAGGCGGCCTTGATCTTGTCGGCGTTCTGATGTTGTAGCAGCGTGTGCAGGGCCGCCGGGTTTGCTGGGTGCGGCCCGAGAGCGTCGGCTAGCGGCACGACCCCGGCGGGAGTCTGGACCCGTCCGGCGCTTCTGAGAAACCAGATCGGGAGTGACTCGCAGCACATCTTTGGGTATGTCTCGCGGTTGCTGCCTTTGTGCCACATCACCCACCGCCGGTAACAGGCGTCCAAACTCAGCAAAGCGTCGGTATAGGCGGCAGCTGCCTCCTCGGATAGGTCGCGAATCACGCTGAGCGGTCCGATCTTGTCATAGTGGGTGAAGCCCACATAGCCAGCCTGGGGGCTGGCTGGCAAGTCCTGGCTCCGGTAACGCTTTTCCTGTTCCCCTTGGTATTTGCGGAACAAAGGTCGCCAGCCGAGCTCGGATCCCACGAACGGGCCGTCCGCGATACCCAGGTCATCGAGCAGATCGCGATCAAGGTCATGGAAGTCGCAGTCAACAGCCACGCCGTCATCGCGGCTTCCGTCGCCAGGAATGATGGCTCCGGGCATCAGGACACGGCCAAGCGGCTGCCACAGACCGGCACGTGTTCGGACCCGCAAGCCAACCCGCCAGTTGTGATGCTCCTGGATGATCGGTAGCGCAACGCCCGGATTGAGCCCACGCGACGCCTTCCACAACTGTTTATGGAGGTACGCGCCAGAGCCCTTCAGTCGTGTGCCGCTCAGCACGCGATGCGCGATGGCCCTGAAGCGTCCTTCGGGGGAGGGAGGTTTGAGTCCGAGTCGTCGTAACGCGGATAGGGTCTCCTTATCCGTGGCCAACTCCGGGTGGACGCTTGAGCCCGGGTCAGCCGAGCCATCGGTAGCGGGCGATTCGAACGGAAGGAAGAGAGCTTGGGGATCAGGTTTGCGCCAACCTCCGGACTTCGTCAACACGATCCTGCCAAGGTCGGTACGTATTCGTATGTTGCGCGGAATCCGAGCGGCGGTCTGGATCGCCGCCATCGATGCCGCGACTGCGTCGGTCGGCCCGGCGCGCTTTACGAGGGCTTCGAGCCATTCCGCGACCGAGACCCGTGGCACTCGCGAGGTCCTCCAGGCCCAAGCCGGTTGCCTGGGATCTTGGGATAGGCGGTCCACGGTCGCTCGTCTGGTCCGGGTGAGTGCCTTGTGATGCAGCCAGTCATCCGGCCGGCCCGGGTAGGCCGCCCATCGCTCGAACGGCGCCACGACCATTTCACGATCCGGAGTCAGCTGCTTCGGCGGGTACGAAATGTCCCTAACTCGGCAGAGTTGCCCACTCTGATCGGGAACGATTGCCCGCCCGTGCAGAGCTGTGTACAGACGCTTTCGAAGCAGTTTTGCCTGATGGGAATCGCCCGCCTGGTGCCCACGCGGCAGTACGTCCAAGTGGCGGGCGGGATCCTCCGTGGTTGGTAATTTGGGCAGCGCGTCGGCGATCAGCGCTGCGGAGGCGCCGATTAACTCGTCGTTGTACCAGCCGCTCAGCAGATTCTGACGATCCTCGTTCGTCTTCCAAGGCGCGTTGAGGATGCCAGGAACAAGGCTCTCGGTGTTCGTCGGGAAGAACGCCCAGAACTTCCCGGACCGGTTGAGCCGGTCGACGGGTGCTGCCCACCAGACGGGAACCTCATCGCGGTCGTCGCCTGGACGCCGATCGGCACGCGCCTCGTCCGATAGCCGGTGGGTACCCTGGAACAGTCTCCACTCGTTGGTCGTGTCACCTTCGGCCAACAGATAGCAATCGTCAACTCGCTCCAACTCCAGCACGCGATTGACCGCACCGGAATCGTCGATCAGTGTGAGCGATCCGACATGCGCCACGAACAGAAGGAACTCCGCGGGGAACCCCCCCATCTGCCGACGGAGATCGTCTCGGGCTCCACGCCTTAGCGGCAACCGCACAATGTTCACCGCCCACGCCATCAGATCGCGCAGCACTACGTCTTGGCCCCAACAATCGGCAGGGTCGATCGGTTCCGGCAGCCGCAACACGGGACAAACCTCTGCACTGCTCACAACGGTCCTCACCCGCTCCAGCGAACGCGCACGATCGAATCGGAACGAGCCGGATCGGCTGAAGAACTCGGGCGCGTCACTCACGCCGAGAACGGCCTTGAACCCCAGGCCGAATGTGCCTATCTGGCCTGTGCCCCTCTTGGGCGACAGACGCGAGAACATGAGCGCCTTCACACCGTGGGCGGCGATCGGGTCACCGTTGTCTGCGCAGTACAGATACTCGGACGTCAGCCGCACGTCGACGCGGCCACGAACCACCCTCGACGCATGGTCGCCGTCCTCTGCCCCGGCGTCGATCCACAGCGCATCTGCGCTGTTCTGGACCAGTTCGAAGAGTTGCCGGTGCTGGTAACCGCCGAGCGCCGTATCCTGCTCCTCGTTAGCGTGCTCCTCGAGCAGGTTCGGCTGGGCGCGATACGCATCAAGCGACCGCCCCGACTCCTCCAAAATGTACTGACCCAGATGTCCATTCGGACCGGCCCACCCCTCCAGCAACACCTTCCTCCCTTACCTTGGCTTCACCTACCAGGTCACGTCCACGGATCGCTACCGACTGAACAGATCCCCGGGTTCGGCTATTCGCGCGTTCGGTGTTTCTACCCGGAACCTCCCCGCCTGTCAACGTCGGGTGAATGCTGATAGTGGGGTTGACCCCGAAGTGCGTCTCCCACGTCCGGGAGTCCGAACGAGTGGCGAACGTCCGGCCGCTTGTGCACGCGCCAGCAGCCAGCAGAACCAAGACTCAAGTTGAACATCCTCTGGTTGCTCGTGGCAGTAGTTGTCCTTGTCGCGTTCTTGGTGTGGCTGCTTGAGAGTCAGATCTGCCCGCAGGAGGGGTGGCGGGGTTGTGCGACGCACTCCGACAAGCGTTCCGGAAAGCACTCTCTGGACGCTGAACCCGGCACCCCACCGGGAGCAACGATCCAGAGCGTGGGACTGAGTGTGGGAGCAGGCACCGGAATCAGGCGGCTGCCGGTGTGCTCGACCTGGCTATTCGGTGTCCACTGGCAACGGCGGACTGGCTTCCGCTAGGGATTAAGGCTCCGATGCGTGCCTGGTGAGAGTGCCTCTGGTCTTTGACGCTCACGACGTGGCCAAACAACAGCGATGATCGAATGTTACGGATGGGCCGCGTGTCTCAAGGTAACCAGCAGCATAGCGATTTCGCTATGCTGCTCTTGGTAGTGTCCCCGCTGGGGTGTGGTATACTACCTTGACGCTAAGAGACGGAACGGGATGGGAACACTACGCCGACCTCTCATTGCGGTACTGGCGGTGTGTGTTTCGTTGATAGGCGGCGGTGTCGTCGGTTATGCGGCCACCGGTGGGTTCTCCGATGTGCCTGATGACCATTTACAGGCTGCCGATATAGCTCGCGCTGTTGAGTTAGGCTGGTACGCTGGGTATCCCGACGGTACGTTCAAGCCGGATAGGTTGCTTTCTACTGATCAAGCTGTGACTGTGTTCGGCCGTGCCTTTCCTGATGGTGTGTCACGTGCGGACTTAGCTACGATCCTCGTTGGTGGTACTTTTAGGCTAAATAATCTGAGAACTTCATCAACAACGACGCCAGCTGGCCAGTCATCTTCTAACGCGCCTCAGGAAGTAGGTACATGGACGGGATTTGAAGGTGAGGGCGTTGATGGGGCGTTTTACGGCTATTGGGTAGATGCAATAAGCTATACCGACTCCCACCTAGTCTCTGTACCATCACTCTATTTGCGCTGTGGAAGGGGCAACACTGCCTATGATGATATCTTCATCATTACACCGTGGTATCTCCCAGCCAACGAGGATAAGAACGTATTAGTACGAGCACGGTTCAGCCATCAGGATGAACCGATCATCGGGTATATATGGAGCAGTGAAGAATCTGACGGGTCCGCGCTGGTCGCAGACTTCGACTCGGGAGCCATTAAGATGGAACTTACGGATCTCGATGATGATCCTACGAGTTGGTTCATTGAGATTATTGACAACGTGGACAACCGAGAACGGGCTACCTTTGAACTGTCGTACACTGCTACTGCCATAAGCAATCTAGCCTGCTTTAGCTAAGACGAGGTCAGGTGATACCCGAGTGTCCCGCATCGCACCGGTCAAGGTTTTGCAGATGGAACTCGACAGGCGTGACCCTCCTCAGTCCTTCCAACGGAAGGGCTATCCGTTGCTCGGTAGAGGTTGATCTGGCTAGATGTCGAGGATTGCCGAATCTATCCCACGATTGGTACGACCGACCATTGTGAGTACGTGGTAGCACTTGGGCTGGGACACGCTCGCTGTGGGCGGCCGATGCCCGCTCTAGGACCATCACCTTGGGCAAGGGACCGAGAGCAGGATCGGGGTGAATCGACCGGTCTCAGCTTGTAGACGTAAGAGGGTGATGACTGCCAGTTCAGATCCGAGCTCGTTCGGAGACTTGGTTACTCAGGGACCGTCTTCAGCTTTTCGTTAGATGGGTGGTTGAGCGTGGACCCCCTAGGGCCCTTCCCGGGGATACAAGACCGATACCCGCACCTCCACCTGGCTTACGCTGCGGGTTTGAGACCGTCGCTCCAGTGTTGGATGTCGCCTCAGCGCCAGCCCACCGCCCGGGTGCCTTTGGGTCCGAGTCGGATAGGTGGAGGGAACGACCCGTCCCGGACCCGCCGCTAGATCGTGGTTCTGCTCAGGCCGGTGAGTTGCATCACGTCGTTCTGTCGCAGGATTCGGTTGTTCATGCTCCTCCAGAGTTCGCAAGAGGGGGTGTGCGGTTGGGTTTCGATCTGGTCTCTTGCTGTTGTTGGGTTCGAACGGTCGGAGGGTGGCGCTACTGGGTGCGAACATAGCTTGGGGCTGCGCACGCACGCGCACGATTTCCGCGCACGCTTCGCTCTGACCTGGCCTCTTACACCCATGTCTCCAAGCTTATGTTGTCGCGCCAGTCGCTAATGAAGGTCGCGAGGGCACGCTTCGGCCTGGATTCGGATACCGGGTGACCTCTTTGAGGAACGTCTGGTGCGGGTCGTCGTAGTTGCCAATCCCACCGGATCGGGCCATGTGGGCTGATCCCGAGCAGCCCATCAACGATCCGGTACCCGAGGTTGGTGGCTCAGTGGCCGGCACCCGGGCCCCTGGGAGCGATCGGAACAGAAGACCCCAAAGCCGTCGCGGGGTGATCACCCGCCAGCTTCTCTGAGCCTCATGGGAAGTGGGGTGACAAGATGGCGGGTACCGCGGTATCTCAGGTGGGGTACTGCGGTATCCCCTGGAGGGGGGTACCGGGGTACCGCATTTCAATGCAAACGTGCCTCTGTTTTAACCCGGGTTGACACGCCCTCTCACCCCGGTCACGACCCACCTCCCCGATACCCACGTACCCCCCCGATCGGATACTCCGGTACCACCCCCGGGTACTCCACTACCCCCGTACATCGGCCATGATCACTACCTCCGGCTCGAACAGGCCCATAAGACCTCCTCCCAGTCCCACACCCGCACCGTCCCGAGACCATCCGACAAAGACCCGTCCAGCAGTTCCACCTACGCGGCTCTCTCCCGGCATCACAGAACCTGGCATTCGTCCGGCGGGCAACGGGGTTGGGCACCGGGTTTGCGGGGCAGCAGGCGGGAGGTGACAGCGATCCCCTCCGGACATTGAGGGCTCCCACCTTTCCGAGGCCCGCAACACCCCATCGGATGCTGGGTGTACAGCGGTACCCGGGCCGTGTTCGTAGCCGCTCCGGGACCGTTTCTCGGGGGGCACGGACCGGGGGTACAGGGATACCAGGTGGGGCGATCTCATGTTGCGGGTCGGGTGCTGAGGGGGTAGGGCGGTATCTGTGGTGCCGCGAAACCCCAGGTCAGAGACGAGCGCGCTCGCGAGCGCGCCTTTGAGCGAGCGGTCGCGCGCTGTTGGTGCCGCTACGGTCGCCGACCAAACAGCCCGGATCTTCCCACCGGCAGGACGTGCAGCAGCCAAGAACAAGGAATTCGATCGGAAAGGAAACCCCGAGATGAGAAACCAACAACACGACCCTTCTTTGTCCCACGACGCGGGCACGGACCTTGCGGGTACTGCAGTATCCGGAGGGGAAATGGGTGCTGCGGGGCGGGGTGTTGAGGGGGGTAGGGCGGTATCTGTGGTGTCGCGAAACCCCAGGTCAGAGACAGACGCACGGTTAGTCGCACGGTTTGGGGCTAAACGCACGGTTAGTCGCACGGTCGCGCACGGTCCGGGCCGCTACGGTCGCCGACCAAATAGCGGGGCTCTCCCATCGGAGGGCCGCAGCAACCAAGTACAGGAATTCGATCGGAAAGGAAACCTCGAGATGAGTAAGCGAACACCCCGCCGCAATATCCGAATCCTGAGACAGCCCGAAGTGACCGAGATGACCGGTTTGAGCAGAACCACGATCTGGCGTCGGGTCCAAGACGGGTCGTTCCCCCAGCCTGTGCGGCTGGGACCTGAGGGCAGCCGGGCTGTGGGCTGGTTACACCACGAAGTGCAAGACTGGCTCAACGGTCTCCGACCTGCAGCATGACACCAACCCCCAAAACAAGCCCGAACGCTACGGCCCCGCAAAGGGCCCACCCAGTTCCCTGCGGGTCTCCCGCCGGGGCCTTGGCGTCCCCGCCTTCAGAAGGCGCTGTGCGGGGAGCTGGCGGCGGTCGGGTTGCACAACCGGGCCGGCCGGTTCATCGGATCCCGACAGCATCCAGAGCTGTGGCCGGTCCTGGCCGGTCGTCTCCCACCTGTCACGGCCAGGCCTGATCAGCTCGGCTGCCCACCAGAACCGGTCGATACGCCGTCGCAGGACCCCGGCGGGCGGACCAACCCAGCGGGCAACAGATGTCAGTCACCTAAATGGGGCCTGAGGAAAAGGAAGCGAGACGATGGCTAGGAGACTGCTGATTAATCGGTCCTGTTGGGTGTTGGTGGGTTCGCGTTTTAGGTGTTGTGGGATTATTGTAGTGGTATGCAGGGTAGTGAACGTTTTGATCGTGAGTTTCTGGACACAACGGATCTGTGGCATCTGGTTCCGGAAGGGTCTGTGTACGGGTTCTTGGCTGAGAACCGGCGCCGTTTGTTTCCCGATGAGATGTTCGCCGATTTGTTCGGTAGTGGTCGGGGTCGCCCGTCGATACCGGGTCCGGTGATCGCTGCGGTGATGGTTCTCTAGGCGTTGGAGTGCGTCTCTGACCGGGAAGCGATACAGCGGCTCCGCCGTGATATAGCTTGGAAAGCCGCGACTGGTCTGTCGTTGACACATGGGGGGTTCCACCCGACGGTGCTGACGTTGTGGCGTGCCCGGTTGCGTGCCAGCGAAAAGCCGGAGCGTATCTTCGACGCGGTGCGCCGAGTTATGGATAGTTGCGGGGTGTTGGCGACCAGGGACCGTCGGGCGCTGGACTCGACCATTTTGCACGACGCGGTTGCTACCGGGGACACGGTGGATGATGATCTCATCGCAGATAAGGCGTTGCCGCCGTCTGATCCCCGCAGGCGGCCGACCTGGTGTTGGTAGCACATGACTTGCGAATCGGTGACGAAACCGTCCTGCGACTGGTCTGATCCCGATGCCCGCTCGGAACTAATCAACGGTTTGGTCACCGACGGGCTGGCGCTGATCGAAGCGGTCGAGGGTGTGAAGTTGGATCCCGATCAGGCCGACGCGGTAGGTTTGTTGGGAGTGGTGACGGGCCAGGATGTGGAACCGGACCCCCACCGGGTGGGCCGATGGCGGATAGCGCGGCGTGTGGCCCGAGATCGGACCATATCGACAGTGGACCCCGAAGCGCGGCACGGTCACAAGACCCGGACCCACAAACGGGACGGGTACAAGGCCCATGTCGCTGCCGAACCCGTAACCGGACTGGTCACCGCCGCGGTCCTAACAGCTGCCAACACCCCAGACGCCGACAGCATCGCGGATCTCGTTGCCGACCAACCCCCGGGTGCCGAAATCGTCGCGGATTCGGCGTACGCGTCCGGTGCGGCTCTCGAAACGTTCGACGATCTTGGTCACACCCCGGTGGTGAAACCAATCGTAGGCAAACCCCACATCGAAGACGGGTTCCACCGCGACGACTTCGGGATCGACACCGGAGCCCGCACGGTGACGTGTCCCGCCAACCACACCACCCGTATACGTCCCGGAGGTACCGCCCCCTTCGCGAAGCGGTGCAACGGCTGCCCCCTGCGGGCACGATGCACCACCTCGCAGAAGGGACGGACCATCACAGTCGACAAACACCACGACCGTCGAGCGGCGAACAAACCACGATGGGCCAAAGAAGAAACGCAGGACACCTACCGCAACTTGCGGCCGTCCGCAGAACGGACCATCGCCTGGCTCACCCGCCACAACCCCAGACGCGTCCCCTACCGAGGAATCATCCCCAACCAGCAATGGCCCACCACCCCAACAGCAGCCATCAACCTACGACGCCTCATCAACCTCGGACTCACCCACACCACCACCGGCTGGGCCACCAACCCCGCCTAGAACCCCCAAAAACCGGGACACCGCCCCCAACCAACCCCGCCACCGCCACCAACCAACCCAAAACACCCACCCCACAAGCCCCAACCAGCCCCACCACACCAACACAGCCAACTCGCCGAACCCCATAATCAGCAGGCTCCTAGACGACGCAGAAAGAGGCCACCACCCCGACGCCGCGCCGCCAGTACCCACAACGCCAAACCGGCGAAGTCGCCGGAGCTGTCGGCTCCTTACCATTCCCCGTGGGTACGCGCCCCCCAGATCGCCGAGCGGCGCCGCCAACAGCAGGCAGCCCTCGGGGACACAAACCGTGAACTACGAGCCGTCTGCACCGAACTCCACAACACAGGCGCCACACTGAGACAGATCGGGAACCTCATAGGGGTATCAGCCCAAGCCGTCCACTCCTACTGGCTAACCCCCACACCCACCGAACCCCACCAAACCCCGACGATCGACATCTGCTCATAGGACAGTGACGGATAAGCCCGCAGCTGCGTTCATCTGCGGTTGTCGGCGTATGACACCCGCAGGGGGCGACAACGTCATCCGCCGCCGCGAACAGACCCCACAACCCCCTCCACGGTCAGGGCACCGCCAGCGTCCGGGGGCACCTCAGTCCCAGGGCAGCCACCAGTCGGGGGTTCCCTTATCAAGCGTCCGGGGGTGGAACCAGACCCGATGGTAGGCGCACACGGCCGGCGACCGCCCACGTACCCACCGGGCGTAGCCCCCGTCGAAGTTCCACCCGAACAGCATCACGTCCGGGGGGGAGCGATAGCCGAGCACCCAGCCCCGGCAGGGGCACCCCGGCACGGTCTGCCAATGTGTGGACAGCCACGGCGATCGCCGGGGAGCAACAGCCAGTCGGGGCCCTCTGTAGATGGGGGCCTCGGTTATCAGGGCCGGCCGGTCATCCGCAACGTTCCAATCCCAGATGAACTGCGACAGCGGGAACCGGTACGGGCTGGTGTCGACACTGGCCGGGATCGACATGAGCGGCGGCAGGTCCGCCACGGTCAGAGGCACCCGCCGCCGAACGACCCTACCGGCGGGTGTAGGAGGCAACGATGATGCGGTCGGCTGGGTCATCGGTATCTCGTCAGGGTTACGCCGATGCTACCGACGTCACGCGTCGGCGACTCGGGGTCATCCCGGCTAGCCGGATCGGCCACGTCGATGGGTAGGGGAGCCGTTCCGGATCCGGGGAAGGGTATGGCCAATCGTTGCTTCTGTCGTCGGATCTGATGGCACCGACCTGCCAACGCGTCCGGGTAAGGTCTCGGGCTGTGCCCTGGCTGCCTCGGATGGGTGTGGCGACGCGCCGTCGCCACTCGCCGGCCCGCAACCAACCGATTCCACCAATAACACCCCCAGGGTTTCGGGCCCCGTTTGGGCCGTCCCCCTCACGAAACGGCGAATTCCGGCCCTCCCCCAGACCCCCGAACACCCGAAGCGCCGCTCCCAAGCGTCTGGAGGCCTCTCACCAGTCTCTTGTACCAATCTGTGCACGGGGGTAACGTTGTATGTGACAGGACAAGGGGCGAAAGGAACAACGCGTGGACACCGCCAAGACCTTCCAAGCGAAGCGGGTACGCAGCCTCGGAGACCAGGCTGTCACCTTCCGGTCGCCCGACCACCGCCACGGCGATCTGGTGACCCTCAATGTTCACGACCGCGGCCACTACGACCACACCGCCACCTACCGAGTGAGCCACCGGCCCAGCACCGCCGACGAGCGGCTCGTGTGGCCACCCGAGGTGCTCGCCTTCCCAGCCCGCGACCCGGAACCCGCTACGGTCTGTCCAACCCGTCGGAGAACCGCCAAAACCGGGTAATCCCCAAAGCAACCGTCAAGTCCCGCTGCCGGTACCCACCCGGGCTCCGCCAGCGGATCTGTTGGCGATCACCGAAATTCACTCATACTGAAGGTGCCCTGTTCTTAGGGGGGCTGCTGCGATGATACGAGGTGGTCCCCTGTGACCGGGGGGCGGGTCTGACCCAAGTGAAATCCGGCGCGTGTGTTGCCTTGCTGGGGATCTGTCGGCCTGTCCCCCGGTCAGGGGGCGGGGTTTGCGGTTCGAGGCGGATGTGACCTGATAGACACACTCAAACTGATAACCCACAAGCCCAAATAGCCTGTGACCTGGGAGTATATCCCAGGTCACAGTGGAGGAGCGGGCACCGAGACCTGCGAGGTAGCCGACGGGCTGTTGTTGGACGTGTACGACGACGGCTAGGTGGTCGGCCTCGACGTTGACCATGCTTCGGAACTGCTCGCCCCCCCGGATCGAATAGTCGGACCTAGACGCCGCTGGCCGGGCCTGCGGATCCGCTGAGGCGAAGAACTCAAGTCAACGACGCCGTCGAGGATTTACCAGCCGGGCCAACGAGGGCGGCTGCGGAGAATCAGCTGACTGCCGCTTGCGGTTGTTAGTGGCCCGATGTCTGTTCTTCGTGACCTGCTATGCGAGCTAATGCGATGTATCGTACCTATCGCTGGAGTGCCGTCCACAAGGCGATACTTCCCGGGCGCTCCAGGTCGGTAGACGTTGTGGGTAGCCTGTCTGAGGCTGGAGGGGAGAGACGCTTGCGTGCTACTGCCCAGCAAGTAACGGGGACGGAGGGCGAGCTTCGGGTGGCGGCCGACTTCGCCGCGATTGGTTGGCTTCCGGTTCTCAATGCGTCTCAGGAAATGGGTACCGATCTTCTGGTCGCGGTGCGGGATCATCGGCTTTTTGATCGTGTTCTGGTCGTTGGTGTGCAGGTGAAGGCGGGTCCGAGCGCTTTCGACCGGCCCGAGACCGGTGAGAGCGGTGAGGTGTCCGGTTGGTGGTGCCGCGAAGACGATACGCGCCACTTCGATGACTGGGTGACGCATGGCCTACCTCATCTGGTTGTTCTGCACGACTGTGCAACACGGGTGTCTTATTGGGCGCACGTCACTGCCAATGAGGTGGTGTCGACGGGGAGGGGCTGCAAGATCCTCGTACCTTCGGACCAGACGATCGATGCGGAACACGCTGACGCGCTTGTGGCTGTCGCGTCCACACTGAAGGCGGCACCTGAGATTGAGCACACCGCCTATTACGCAGGGGCCGGGAATGTCCCACCAGGACGGAGGCTTCGCTACGCGCTTGTAGCCCCAAGATTGGTAGCGCGACATCCCGACGCCGGACACTCCCAACCGATTGATGCGGTAGAGGCGGTAGCTCTTCTGGCGCAGGGTCGCTTCCGCGCCCTCAAGGACTTCGCCGAAAAGCACGGGGGTGTACCCGACCGTTCCGGCCATCATCGTGACTGGCGTTGGCGGTTTGTTGCAGCGATATGGGATTGGGCGATGACAGACAGCTCCGAACGTCTACGCGAGGTGTTCGACTGTGCTCCCGATGAAACCGCAAGAGCAGCGAGCGGCGTGCTTCTGGCGTGCGCTCTCCAGCGGGTCGAACAGCACGGTCCGGCCCTCGGTCTCCTAGATAGTCTGGTGACAACCGACGATCTCAGGCCTGCGGACCACGGATGGGTTCTTGTTCAGCGCGCACGCACACGACTCGAGATCGGTGACACCGCTGGTGCAGGTTCCGACGCAACCGAAGCACGGAGAAGCTTTGTTGCCGACCCTGACGACATCACGGTGTCCGCGCTTGCTGCTTCCGCAGCATGGCAACTATTCACCACCGCCTGGCTTGAAGGACACGAACCCCCTGCTGCCACAACCGACGATGACGATGCAGAGACGGAAGAACCGTTCGCTCAGTTAGTGACAGCCTCCGATACTGCTGTCTCTTGGTGGCGGTCCCAGGCCCTCGCTCGCGCCTTGGCTAAAGCGGAGAACGAACGGTTCCGATCATGGGCCGACGACCAACAAGAAGTGCTCGGTAGTCGTGCAGCACATACCCAGCACCATGACCTATTCGGTGCCGAACTCAACGCTGACATCACAGGGGACCACGGCATGTGGCGATCGATCTCAGCGCTCGCGGCGCAACAGCGGCTCATGTCACCAACCGACTTTGGCGACGAGGTCGCTGCACTAGCTGAAGGGCTCGATGGTTTACGTCGATGCGGGAGCCGCGAGTCACTGAAGTTGGCGATGCGTCATCTCCGGTGCGTAGGGCCTCTCGACGCTGTTAAGCGAGTTGTGAACAAGATCCCCGTCAATGGATGGACCCACACCACCGCCGGCCGTAACCTCGACGCGTTGGCGCTAGCGGGTGATCTGGTCGAAGAGCACACCGCTGCACAGCATCTCTGTCGGCTCACCCGGCTTGTGGGGGGAGAAACAGAAGACTTCATAGCAAGGGTACGGCCAAACTTCGTCGTTCCTCACTTTGCTGCCAATGCCCTGGTCGGACTTCTGCCTTCGGTTGAAGGGATCGGGCATAGCCGAGTGGCCCGTCTTGTCGCCTCGTTGCCGATCCCTACGCCTGCGTTTCTACTATCCCGAACCGCGACCAGAATCGTTCAACAGTTGGACTTCGACCAGGTGACCGCTGCTGACCGCGAAGCTTTGTGGCTGCGGGGGCAGCGAGATCCTGGACATCTGGGGTCTGATGTGATCGGGTGGCTAGCAGCCAACGGACATCCCGACGCCCGCCGCAAACTGATTGACCGTGCCGCAGGAGGCGATCCGTATGCCCTAGCAGCCCTCCGAGACGTGCACTCACTCGAAAGCACCGATGCGGCCTCGATCATCGAAGCGTGTGGAAACCTGGTTCAGGACACTCTTAGAGACGCACGAAGCGGTTCTCACCCCACTGGACCAGACCATTGCTCCGCGCTCGCACGTTTCAACCTGTGGTTCCCCGATCAGGCACGCTGGGATGAGGTCATCAGCCTTCTGCTAGAACCCCGAGTGGCACCATTTCGGAAGCTGCCGACAGCGTGGGTTGTCGCGGAGGAGGCCGCTGAGCTACCGCCGGAGGTACGAACCGCTGTATCACAGAACATAGACGCGGTAACAACGGCCGGAACAAGGCTCGGTAACGCGTCGGGCATGGAAGGTGTCGGTGTCGTTCTAACCATCGCCCTCGGCATAACTGAGGGGAGCGATGCCGACACTGCAGCCGCTCTACTCGCAGCCGGAACGCCGCAACAACGCGAACACGCCGCAATGTTGCTGGGCTCAGGCTACTGCCCAGCAAGCCGCCCGATCCTCGCCGCGCTCGTTCGCGACCGACACTCCGATGTGCGATACAGAGCAGCTGAGGCAGTCGGCAGACTCGCAGTCGCGACCCAAGACAAGCTATACCACACACTGGCATCGGACATGGCCCACAGCGATGGCACCCTCCTGCCGGTGGCACTCCTTAACGGTATTTCCGCAGAGGTCTCGACCATTCCGTCCAGCATTGAGAGGATCGCGACGTTTCTCCTGCAACACCCCTCCGCTCGAATACGGAACTACGCGCGTCACCTTCTGTCCACCTAACGACGGACACCACGATCAAGCGATTTCTCGATCGCCTCATCCCTGCTAAACAGGCTCTTCGGAAATGAGTGGGGAGTCGGGGATCTGCCAGGGGGAGTGGTAATCCACCAGAAGTGATGGGGGGTCCTCCATAATCGGACTTCAGCAATGACATCCGAGGCAGGAGGACCCCTGTGGAAGCTGATCCCTGCGCGCATGTGCGAGAAGTTGGTAGGCCTAGGCGACGTTGACCTGGTAGGGATCAACGACCCGGGCGAGGGTGCACCGTTGGAGGTGGTGATCGGGTCCCGCAAGCCCCGCCCGTTGTGTGTGGCATGTGGCGGCCCGGTGTGGTCCAAGGGTCACAGAACGGTTGTGTTGGTGGATCTACCGGCGTTCGGCCGGGCCTGTGCGGCTGCGGTGGCGGAAACGCCGCTGGACGTGCCCGAACCCCGACTGTGAGATCAGATCGTTCATCGAACAAGACCCCCACGATTGGTCCCCAACGGGCGTTGTTGACATCGAGAGCGGCCCGGTGGGTGACCATCCAGGTGGGTCGGCGGGGCCGTTCGGTCGACGAGGTCGCCGCAGAGCTAGGTTGTGATTGGCATACGGTGAACAACGAGGTCGTCCGCTGGGGCGAAGCCCTCCTGGGGGCCGACACCGATCGGATAGGCGAGGTCGGAGCTGTGGGCATCGACGAGACGTTGTTCTGGCGGAAAGGCCGGTGGCGAACCAAGCAGTGGTGCACCTCTGTCGTCGACGTGGGAGGCCGCCAGCTGATCGACATAGTCCCTGGTAGAACAGCAGAAAGCGCAGCTTCGTGGTTCCGATCCCAGCCCCCCGAGTGGCTCGACGGGATCCGCTGGGCGGTGCTGGACATGTCAGGTCCTTACCGGAAGGCGTATAACCGGGTGCTCCCGAACGCTCTCCAAGTAGCAGACCCCTTCCACGTCATCCGCCTCGCCAACCAGCGACTCGACGAAGTACGACGAAGAGTCCAAAACGAAACCCTGGGACACAGAGGCCGCAAGGATGACCCGCTGTATCGGATACGGCGGCTCCTAACCGCTGCGCATGAGAGGATCAGCGACCGGGGCCAGGTCCGCTTGCGTGGTCTCCTCGATGCCGGTGACCCCCACGGCGAGGTACGCACAGCCTGGCACGCAAAGGAAACGGTACGAGGCATCTACGGGATCGACACTCCGGTCCTTGCTCTCCGATACACCCTCCAGCTCGCAGACGACCTCCAACACGAATCCTGCCCACCCGAGATCAACAAGCTAGGTCGCACCATCGCCCGCTGGACCCCCCAGATCACCAACTGGCACATCTCGAAGGTAACCAACGGACCCACCGAAGCCCTCAACAACCTCATCAAACGCATCAAACGAGCAGCGTTCGGGTTACCCAACTTCGCGAACTACCGAATCCGCGCCCTTCTCTACGCCGGGAAACCCAACTGGGACCTATTGGCCACCGTCACTCCCCACTGAAATCCGAAGAGCTGCTAAACACCGTAAACCCATGTCAACAAGAGCTATCCTCACTTAGGACGACCAGATTAACTCCCGAGCCTCTCCACCGCCCAGCCCAGCACCCACACTCTTCGGTGATTGACGATCGTCAACCTCATCGACCTCGACAATGGAGAGGACCGGCACGGCTCCCCCCGCGACTGATGGTCCCCGAGCCTCGCGGTTTCAGGTCAGGTGGATCAATGGAGTGACCAACGGTGTCGTAGAAGATTGTCGCTCATCCGATCAGCCCGCCCAGCGGCTCGAAAGTAGCGGTTCGCAAGCCAACCGTCCTTACAATCCCCCATTGCCCTGGTGGGTGCGCGTGTCGGACTCGAACACGCTCCGCTAACGAACTACATGACTCAGATCAACTGAAACAGGGTTCTACATGGGGAAACAGTGCCCACGTTCACTGATGGTCGCCGATGACACAAGACCTGCCCCCTTTACCCCGACAGCATCGACCACCCCTCAAACCGCAGTCCCGGGACGAGTCTCTACCCGGCCCTTGGGATTGAACCAGCCAACGAGGAAGGGCCATCGGATACGGCACCCTCCACCAGCGCCATGCGACCTGAACACAGTGTGTTAGAGCCCCGCTGGACAACGCCGACCTCAACCCGGACCGGGGCCGGAGCCGCCGGCATTCCACTCGGATCAGTAATCCCACGTGGGTATAGCCGGCTGGCTAGTCCTATCAGGTCAGTTTGGTAGTCGCGCAGAAGCAGGAGCCTGGTTGTGTAGGTAGTCGGCCCAGTCTTGCATGAGTTGGCGGCGTCGGTCGAAGAGGTCGCTTCGTTGGTAGGCGGCTTCGACTCGGTCGTTGTTGACGTGGGCGAGTGCGAGTTCGCAGATTTGTCGGGGTGTGTCGGTTAGCTCGGCTGCCCAGTCCCTGAAGCTGGATCGGTATCCGTGGGGTACGGCGGGGATGTTGTGTTCTCGCATTAGTTTGGACAGTGTCGCGTCGGATAGTTCCCGTCCGGTGGCTGATGGGAACACCAGGCCGCTGCGGTCCCGAAACCGCTGCGCTTCTGTCAACAGTTCGACAGCGCGGGTGGGGAGGGGTACACGGTGTTGGCGGGCGGTTTTCATCCGGGTGGCGGGGATCGTCCAGGTGGCTTCGGCGAGGTTGATCTCGTCCCATCGGGCGCCTCTTATCTCACCGGAGCGGCAAGCTGTGAGTATCAGGAACTCGAACGCCAAGATGGTGGTCGGATAGGCGGCGGAGGCTCGGATGGTGGCGAGGCTGGCCGCCACGTCGGTGTGGGGCAGCGCCGGGTGGTGTCGGCGTCTTCCCATGTTGGTGGGAAGCGCGGCGGTGATGGCGTCCCCGGCTGGGTTGTCCGTCCGGTAGCCCTGGGCGATGGCCCAGCGCATGACCGCGCCGATGCGCTGTCTTACCCGCCTTGCGGTCTCGGGGCGGGTGTGCCAGATCGGAAGGAGGCAGGCCATCACATCCGCGGTGGTGATCCGATCCACTGGTCGGCGTCCCAGACGCGGGTAGGCGTAGGTGGTGAGCGACGATCGCCACTGCTTCTCTGATTTGCCGCCTGGTTTCCACCCGGCGGCGTGTATAGCGATGACCTTTTCGGTGGCTTGGGAGAAGCTGGGTACGCGGCTGCCTCGGGGGTCGAGGCCCGCTTCGATCGTTCGCCGGTTGGCGACGGCTTTTTTTCGGGCTTCGGCCAAAGTGACGATCGGATACGGGCCTAGGCCGATGTTGGTGACCCGTCCATGGAATCTGACCCGTTGGCTCCACGTTTTGGATAGCCGCCTGTTCGCGGTTGGTTTGACCAGGAGGCTGAGGCCGTAGCCGCCGCGTCCGTCGCCGTAGCGGCCCGGTTGGGTGACGGTGCGCACGAACGCGGCTGATAGGATTCGTGGACGTTTCACCTGCCTCTCCTCCCCGTTTCGGTTATCACCTATAGTTATCACTTTATCGGTGGGATTAGACGGTACCGTCTGAGACGGCAAGAAGCAAGAAATACCTGATAAACAGGGTGTTCAGAATGACAGTGGGGCGTTGGGAAACCATGTGAGACCATCAAACGGCGGTCACTCCCTCCGCCGGCTGCCGAGGCCCACCCGAGGGGACAGTGCCCGCCTCAGGTCTTGGTCAGGATAGCGCCGTAGACAAAGCCCAGTGGTCCCATCCGCCATAGCGCGTCGGTGCGGAACGGCGTGCGGGCGTAGAGCTGTTCGGGGGGAGGCAGCTTGTCCAGGGACCGGTACAGGTATCGGTACTCGGCCGCCGCGCCGACCAGCGACCCGGCCGCGGGAACCACCACCGCCGAGCCCGTGCGGTGGATCGCCGCTGCGACCTTCCCCCTGGGGCGGGCCAGATCGACGATGCCAAGCGATCCACCCCTGCGGAGGACCCGGCCCACCTCGGTCAACGTGGCGGTCACCGAGTCGAGGTTCCGGAACACGAAAGCCGAGAAGACCGCGTCGAAGCTACGGTCCGCGAACGGCAGCGCCTCGCCCATCCCGACCACCCTGGCTGTCACGGGACTGAGTGCCAGCATCTCCGGTACCGGATCCAGGGCGATCACCTCGCGATCCCCGAACAACGGTGCGGCCGCGCCCGTACCGGAGCCGAGGTCGAGGAGCCGGCCCGGAGGAAGGCGGTCCACTACGGAACGGCGCCAGGCCTGGTCCCGTCCGAGGGCCAGCACGCGGTTGATGAAGTCGTACCTGCGGGCGATCCTGGCAAAGATCGCGTCGGAGGTGCGGGTGGTCAGCTGCCCCCTGATGCCGTCATCCGACCCGGTCGAATCCGACGTGAGCACGCAGAGCCTCGGGTACGACGAAGGATCCGTCGGCCTGTTGATGGTTCTCCAGCAGGGCGATGAGCAGGCGGCCCACCGCCACCGCCGTCCCGTTGAGGGTATGGACGAGCCGGTTCCCGCCCTCCGACCGGAAACGGATCCTCAGGCGCCTGCTCTGGAAGTCGGTGGTGTTCGAGCACGAGGTGATCTCCCGGTAGCGACCCTGCGACGGGATCCATGCCTCGATGTCATACTTCTTGGCGGCGGAGGAACCCAGGTCGCCCGCCGCTACGTTGACGACCCGGTACGGGATCTCGAGGCGCTGGACGATCTCCTCCTCGAGGGACAGCAGGAAGTCGTGCTCGTCCCACGACCGCTCCGGATGGCAGAACGAGAACATCTCGACCTTGTCGAACTGGTGAACCCTGAATATCCCGGCGGTGTCCTTGCCGTGGGCGCCCGCCTCCCGCCGGAAGCAGGAGGAGAACCCCGCGTAGCGGAGCGGCAGATCGTCCTCTTGGAGTATCTCGTCGGCGTGGTAGGCGGCCAGAGCAACCTCGGAGGTTCCGATCAGGTAGAGGTCGTCGCGGTCTATCTTGTATACCTGCTGATCGTCGTCAGGAAAGAAACCGGTCCCGAACAGCGCGTGCTCGCGGACCAGGACCGGAGGAACGACCGGCGTGAAGCCCTCTCCTCCCAGGAAGTCGAGCGCCATGCGCACCAGGCCGAACTCGATGATCACCGCCGGCCCGGTCAGGTATCCGAAGCGGCTTCCGGATACCTTGGCGGCCCGCTCGATGTCGATCATCCCGAGGGCGGCGCCCAGTTCCCGATGATCCTTGAGCGGATAGTCAGTTTCCGGAACCTCGCCCCAGCGCTTCAACTCGAGGCTGTCCTCGTCGGTGAACCCGTACGCTGCCGACGGATCGGCCAGGTTCGGAACCTTGATCCAGAGTTCTTCAAAATCCTTATCCCGTTCGTCGGCCTCGGCCAGCGCGGAGCGGTACTGTCTCGCCAGCGTCCCCGCCCGGGCGATCGCCGCCTGCCGAGGTTCACCCTCCAGCCGGGAGATCCGGCGGCTTACCCCATTCTGCTCGGCGCGCGTCCTCTCGGCCTGCGCCCGAAGGTTCCGGCGTGCCTGGTCGATCTGCGCCATCGTGTCTACATCGAGTTCCAGACCCCGCCGGGCCAGGGCGGCCTTGAGAACCTCCGGCTGCCGCCTGAGAATCGAGATATCGATCATCCGGCGATTCTACGCCCCGCCAGCTGACTTCCGTAGTCGGCAATCCGCAGTCGGTGACCCCTAGCGGCCGGCAAGGATACCCGGGCTCACCTTCGACCATATAACGCCCAGCCACCCGACACCCTGCAACAGGTGCCAGGTGCCAGGTGCCAGTCCTCGACGATGGGTTCTGTCGCCACCGACGGCACGGACAGGACACCAACCCAGCCCAAAAAACACCGAAAATCCTTCAGTCCCGCCAGTCACCACTGACACCTGACACCTAACACCCGACACCTAACCGGGTGGGTTGATCCTGACCTCGGACTCCCATAGGTTGTCATCGGTGTTCACTTCGTCCTCGACCACGGTCAGGCTGAAGGTCAGCAGGTACTCGGTGCCGGGAGCGACAGACTCGGGGGCGAACAGCACGGATCCGAGTTCCCCTGGGGCGAGATCCACCGTGTGGCTGTCCGCGGTGGCGACCGCTTCGCCGGACTCGGTACGGATACCGACAGTGACCTTGAGGCCTTTCTGATCCACGTTGCCGCGGTTGCCGATCACCGCGCTGAACTGCAGCCGGTCCGTCGCCGGGAAGATGATCTCTCCGTCCTCGCCCAGTCCCCCGGACGGGAGGGGCTCGAACACCACCTGGAGTATGGCGACGTCGGGCCGGACCCCCATCTGGGTGCTGCCTCGAAGAATGCGGGCCAGCCTCTCAGCGTTGAGGAGCGCCCACTCCTCTCCGATGAAGGCAACAACCGGGAACTCGCTGATGGCGACGTCCAAACCCTCGATCATTGCGCTTGCCCGGTCCAGGAAACGGGCGTATACGAGATCACCCACCCGCAGGTGCGCGATGGCTCCTCCGAGCCGGTCCACCGGCGCCGTGTCCATCGGGTTGTCGATCACGTCGGTTGTGGCGGTCCGGAACTCGACCAGGCCAACCGCCCACGAATCGAAGGCCAGATCGAGCATCTCGCGTGCGGCCTGGGCCGATGCCGGCGTCTCGACCTCCTCCAGGCCGGTCGCCTGATGGGTCATCTCGGAAGCCAACCGGTCCATGAGCAGTTCGAAGTCGTCCCGTGCGAGGCTCCGGAGTTCGGTCCCGACCAGACGGCGGAACCCGGCTGCCACCTGGGCGACCTCCTGGGACAGGGTTCTGGTGGCGTCCAAGAAGGCCGCTTCGCGGCGAGTCTCGGTACCTCGATCGTTGACCAGCACTGCGGCTCCGACTATGACCGCCACTGCGAGCACGAACCACCACACGGTGCGCCTGCGACGTGACGGGTACCGGCCGGGTCGGAGGTAGTTGCGCGCCACGGCCGGTCGTCCTGCCCGGATCAGGAGAGCGGGAAGGGTGTCTGGAGCCAGGCCGGGACGTCGGAGACCTCCACGGACTCGACCCACTTGACCCACCAGAAACCCCGCCGACCGGGCGCCACGATCCGCGCCGGGAAGCCGTGACCGGCGCTCAGCGGGGCGCCGCCTACTTCAAGAGCCAGCCAGAGCCGGTCGGCATCGCCCGCCGGGAAGCGACGCCCGTAGCCGGTAACCGAACGAACCCCAATACTCGCTCCATTCACCTCCCCCAGAAGCCTATCCAGGCGAACGCCTTTCCACTCCTGGGTCGCGTACCAGCCACCGGTGCAGTCGAGCGTGGCCTCGATGATCTCCAGCGGCAGCGCCGCCAGGTCATCCGGCCCGAGCAGATGGCCGGCCACAGTCACCTCCGCCCGGTCGAGGCGGGGCACCGAATCCGTGAACCACTGGGTGACCGGCATCGCGGCCGGGTTGCCGCTCCCCCGCTCGTGCGATCCGGTGAAACGGCGTTCTCCGCCCGGCCAGCCGATGGCTCCGACCATGGTCTCCCACCCGGCCAGAACGACACCGGCTCCGGCGGTGAGCGAGGCCACCCGCACCAGGTTCCGCCTTGCCAGATCGATGGAGCGAGGTCGGACCGGGTGGCGCCGGTAGTGCCAGACCGCCAGGCCAACCGAGAGGACCGCGGCACCGATGTGTACTTGCATCGTCGCCAGCGGTCCGATAGATCGGACAGTTCCGGTCATCTGTGCCAGTCCCGACCCGATCGTGATCACAACTGTGAGCGCCAGGGCAATCGACCAGATGGCACCCTTCCGGCGCCTCCGCAGACCCGAGTTCATGATGCGGGATTTCCAGGGTACGAGCAGCAGGAAGGACAGACCCACAACGCCGTGGGCGATCGTCGCCGCCCGGGACCAGCCGGTCCCGAGGCCTTGGGCGACGAGACCCGAAGCGAGGGCGAGGATCAGGAGCCCGGCCAGCGCGAGGTTGGTGAACCGCTTCACTCCTTTGCTCCCACCGGGGTTGGGTGGCTCGACGGATTGCGGCTGCCAGGAAAGCTACGCATGCAGCATCCTGATCGTCTTGCCGATCCGGCGCCGCCGTGTCGCCGGTCGCTTAGGAGAATGCCGAAAAACGGGTGAATACCTGGCCGTCGTCCGCTGACGTGGAATTTTGTCATCGACCGTCGGGCCGGCGGGGGGTTTCTCAGCACTCTCCTAGCTTCGTCAATCCATTCCAGGTACTCGCGCCGGTGGCTGGGTGGCAGCTTGCGGAAAGCCGCCCACGCCGCCGGATCTGAATCGAGCGCCGCGGCGAGATCCTCCCGGGTCAGCCCATCATCCGTGCTCACCCCACCAGCCTACGCCCGTCATGTGGCTAGGTGACCGAGTGCCTTGTACCATGTGGCGGCCGGGCGAGTGGCGGAATTGGTAGACGCGCTGGGTTCAGGACCCAGTGAGCATTGAGCTCGTGGAGGTTCGAGTCCTCTCTCGCCCACCGGGTTCCTACTCGGTCTATCGTCTGTCTCCGCTCGACCACGGACGGGTCGCCGGATTCGTATGTGTGAACCGCGGTTCGGCGTTGCCGGTTACGACGTGGGGAGGAGGCTCTCGGCGCGACCACCGCTGATCGCGATCAGCCCGGTGGCGCTGTTGCCGCTGATAGCGATGACGCCGACCGCGTTCGCTCCCCCTATGGCAACGAATCCGACGGCGTTGACAGCACTTATCGCAACAAGGCCGACCGCGTTCACCCCTCCGAGCGCGACCAACCCCAAGGCGTTCAGGACGCTCATCGCGGCCATCCCAAAGGCGTTCAGGACGCCCAAAGCTACGAGGCCGATCGCGTTCCCTCGACTCGCGGCCACGGAGCCGATCGTCGTCCACTTGTCGGAATACTCCATCTGGTTTTCCCTTTTCGTCCGGTTCCTGTCGCTCTCGGTCTCTCTCAGGCGTCCCTCGTGGTCGATGCCCGCATGTAGGCGAGGCCGATCACCGGAACGACTGCAAATACCAGCGGCAGGGGCCAATCACCTTTCACCGTGCCCTGGCCTATCAACAGCGCGAGCACGAGATCCCCCAGGATGCCGACCAGCAGCAGCGCCAGGGTAGCCCCGAGAAGTCCCCTCCTGAGAGGCTTGGAGGAGGCGACCGCCACCAAGAGCAGGATCGCTGCTCCAGGGTGGACAAGGCTCAGGAGGATGCGCTCAGGAATCGTGCCCCCGTCGGCGAAGCTCCCCACCAGAGCGGTGAAGGCAGAAAAGGCGAGATGAAGGGCGGCCAGGATGATCATCGGTACGCGGAGGTTTTTCATTGGGTCCGTCCTTGCGTCGGATCCCGGTAGCCGGGGCACCGTTGCGGAACCCCTCCCAGGATGGCCGGGTGCTGTGTCCGGCGAAGTCTAAGGGTCCATGGCTGTGACGAAGGGTCTTCGCTCAGGGAACCGCTGGATGTCAACAGATAAGAGCCTATGGCTGGACCGTTGGTTAGGCGAGTTGACAGCCCGGCACCGGACTCAGGCGGCGGAGTTGAGCGTCTCCTCGATCATCGAAGGGTTGGCCGCACCGTCTGTCCGGTGCCGCTCCTTCCCGCCGCGCAGGTATATCAGTGTCGGCGTACCCATGACCGACCATTCATCGGCCAGGTCGGGACTCCGCTCAACGTGTACCGCGACGAACCGCCACGCATCGGCGTGGTCCCCGGCGAGGCGCTCCAGACGGAGGCGGAGCACCCGGCACGGGCGGCACCAAGCGCCCCCAGAAGTCGATTACCATTCCCCGATCCTCAGAAACGATGACCTCGTCGAGTTCAGCGACCTCTGAGACCTCGCGGATGTAAGCGCTCTCCCCCGTAGGCACCCCTCGGCAATCTCCTCTTGGCGACACTCCATGCCGGTCTCATATGGCGACTCGGCGCTCGCGTCCAGATTCATCGTGATGTTGAACCTGTTGCCCCAGTTGAAGATGGAGCAGGCGAACACCATCTCCACGATCTCCTCCTCCGTGAAGAGCCCTCTCAACGAATCGAAGAACTCGTCGGTGACGGTGTGCGGATCGAGTGCTACGCGCTCGGCGAGCGAGACGGCCAGGGCCTCCCGCTCGGTAAGGACCTCGCCAGGCTGGGGCTGATGCTCGAACAGCGCTTCTTCCTTCGCAGCTACGGCACCGCTCACGGCGGTGGTTCGCACCGTCTGTCAGTAGCAACAGTCGTTGATCTGTCCGGTCTTCAGCCTCATCATCTCGCGGATGTGCGGCTCGACCGAGCCCTGGGCGAAGAACGACCCGAACACCGGGATGATCGCCTTCAGCATCTGGGGGTTCTTCCCGATCACCCCGAACATGGCGGAGTCTTCCCACCAGCCGTCGCGCCCGTCGGCCAGCAACTGGTTTACTTCGGCGTCGGGACTTTCCCCTGGGGACAGAGGCGTGACTCGTGATGCCATATGTTGACCCCTCTCGTGGTGGCTTCCGCGCCGGCGGACACCGCCGCGGCTCTCCGCACGCTGGAGGTCAGTCGATGCGTACCGCGGATGTTTGATCGATGGTGCGCTGCAGGGCAAGGGCGCGGTATAGGAAGGTGGCCATCTGGGCCCGGGTAACAGAACGGTCCGGACAGTACCGAAGCGGGTCGGCGGAGCATCCGACGGTGATGCCCACCGCCGCCAAGGCGTCGATGTTGGCCGCATGCACGCTGCCGCCGGTGTCGGTGAACCCTGCGGTCTGCGCCGGCTGGAGGTCGAGGGCCCTGACCATGAAGGTGGCCATCTGGGCCCGGGTAACAGAACGGTCCGGGCAGTACCGAGGCGGGTCGGCGGTACATCCGATGGTGATGCCACGGTCGGCGAGGCGTTCCGCGTAGCGGATCCACCATTGGCCGGCGGCTACGTCGTCGAATCGGGACGCACCCGCCGTGGGCGGCTCCCCGCCGAGCATACGGATCATCCACACCGCCATCACCCACCGCTGTATCGGCTCGTGCGGGCAGAAACGGCCTTCCCCGCACTCGGTATCGACAACCACGCCGTCGGTGGCCAGGGCCCCGATGGCGGGGGCGTGTACACCTTCGGCATCGACATCGGTGAACTCGGTCGTGATGCCGACGATCACCGGGGCGTCTGTTGCTCCCGCAGCCGTCTTGGCCCCTCCATGGGTGTCGGTATAGGAGCCGACGACCCGTAGAAAGTGGTCCTCATCTGCGGCTATCGGCGTGTAGGCGGCGGTAGTGGCGCCGTCTATGGCCTCCCAAGCGGTGCGAGCCGCGGAACGTTCCCACTGCCAGGCCAAGTCGGCAACGCCACCGTCCGGATCGACAAGCGCAGCGCCGAGTCGCCTACCGACCCGGGGTTGAGGCACCGACAGGGTGACCTCGCCGGGTTCGTCCACGTTGGTGACGATGACCGTCACCCCGATCAAGTCGTCCCTGCGCCGGTCGGCCTCTCCTTCGACATCCTTGCTATCACGCACCCCCACGGTCACCGTGTAGCTGCTCCTGATCTCGTAATCCGGCGAGGCTCCGGTTCGCAGTTGGCCAGATGACGCGACAAGGTCGAAGGAGTCGGCGTTGGGACCGCCCAGCGTGTAGGTCAACCCATCGCCCTCCGGATCCACCGCCGTGAGCGGACCACCGATGTTCACACCCGGCTCACTGTTCTCCACCACCGAACGTACCGTCCGCGACCCCTCCGAGAACTCCGGCGGCTGATTGGCCCCCGGCGGCAGCGGCGCAGGACCGCCACCACCTCCCCCTCCACCACCGCCACCGCCACCGCCACCGCCACCGCCACCGCCACCGCCACCGCCGTTTCCGGTGGTCATGCGACGCGGGGGAGTCCCTACCCGGACCACATCGGCTGTCACCGCCTCCTCGTACTTGGACGCACCGAAGGTGTCCCGGTAGGTAGCGGCGACCCGCAGGAACCGGCCTTCGTCGCCGGCCGTCGGCTCGTAGGTGGCCGTTTCGGCTCCGGGGATAACTATCCAGATGTCCGAGCCGTGCGAATGCTCCCAGGTCCACGCATCAACCAGGACAACACCGTCCGGATCGTCCAAGGTGGCCGTGAGCGGGCTGCCCACCAGGGGATTGTCCGATGACAGTCCTATCGATCCGTCATCGTCCTCGTTGGTGACCGAAACCACGACATCCAGGGTGCCGGTCTTGCGCTTCCCGTCGTCGGCTCGGACGGTCAAGTTGTAGTCGTTGTTCCTTCCGCTGTCGGCAGGGGTCTCGTAGTCGGGCTGCTCGACGAAGCTGAGCGCGCCGCCGACGATCTCGAAGTGGCGGATGTCGCGTCCCACCAACGACCAGTTGATCGAGTCTCCTTCCGGGTCCGTGGCCGTATAGGAGGCTGCGGTGCCCGAGCGGTGCTCTCCGTAGCGGACTACGGCGTCACCGTCGATGTCAGGCGCCTCGCCCGGGTTCAAGGGGTCGTTGCAACACTGCCTTGTTGGAGGGAGTGTAGGTGTTCGTTGAGGGTCTCGGCGGGGGTCTTCCAGTTGAGGGTTTTGCGGGGTCGGCTGTTGAGTGCTGCAGCGACAGCGTCGAGGTCGCCTCTTGAGTGTCTGTGGAGGTCGGTGCCTTTGGGGAAGTATTGGCGGAGCAGGCCGTTGGTGTTCTCGTTGGTGCCGCGCTGCCATGGACTTTGGGGGTCGCAGAAGTAGATGTCGAGGTTGGTGTCTGTGCGGAGCTGGGCGTGTTGTGCCATTTCGACTCCTTGGTCCCAGGTCAGCGAGCGGCGGAGCTGTTGGGGCAGGGTGATGATCGACGCAGCGATGGCGTCTCGTACGGCTTGGGCGCCGTGGCCGGCAAGAGGGGGCCCGTTGTGGACCCGTTGCTGTTTTCGGTGGCCTGGCATGGGTGGGAGGTGCAGCAGCATCGTGAACCTGGTGGTCCGCTCAACCAGCGTCCCGATCGCAGAACTGTGGAGTCCCAGGATCAGGTCGCCTTCCCAGTGGCCTGGCACTGCCCGGTCGTCGGCCTCGGCGGGGCGTTGGCTGATCATGATCTCGGGAGCAACGAACGTCTTGCGTCGCCTCCGGGTTCGTGCCCTGGGGACCCGCAAAGCTCGCCCGGTTCGCAAACACGCCACGAGTTCGCGTTTGAGCGCACCCCTGCCTTGCACATAAAGCGCCTGGTAGATCGCTTCGTGAGAGATTCTCATCGACTCATTGTCGGGGAAATCGACCCGGAGCCGCCTCGAGATCTGCTCAGGGCTCCACGACGTTGCCCACCGTCGATCCTTTCGGGGCCCATGACGGCGACCGACCCAGCGCACCTGGGGGCCTGGCACCAGCTCACCATCGGGGCGGGCGATAACACCACCGAGACGATCCTGCACATACTCACGAAGTTCGTCGTTCCCAGGCGAGCTTCGCCACCTTCGGACGGCAGGCACGCCGATCCGAATGCCACTGCGCGGTCGTGGCCCGATACTCCAGGCCTCCGCTACGGGTTGCGGCGTTGCGACGCAACTCACGCGAAATCGTCGACGCACACCGACCCAGACGGCGGGCGATCTCACGCACCCCACAGTCGCGGGCGTGGAGAACCGCGATCTCTTCCCGCTCAACAAAAGACAAATAGCGCCCCCAAACAGGGACAAAAGAAAATGGGACCATCCCGCCATTCTCGCGGAACCAACGCGAACCAACCGCAGGCGACACACCAGCCGCCACACCGGCATCCTCGCTCGACAACCCACCAGCGATCCCTTCCCAAAACCGCTCCCGATGCTCACGCCGCCCGACCGGCGGACGACCAGGCGACCGCATCGCCGGCCGCAACGCACGATCAGCCCTACGAACCTTCCTTGCTCCCATTGCAACTCCTCACTCTCGAGACGTTGCGACGACCGTTTGAATCCGCCTCGTTCTCGTCGGTCACTGTGATGGTCACCGAGATCGAGGCGCTCAAGCCTGATGGGTCGGTGGCCCTGACCGTGAACGTGTACCGGTCCTTGGATTCATGATCGAGCGAATCCTTGGTACGTATCTGCCCGGTGCCGCGGACGATCGAGAATGCATCCGCCTCGGTGCCTTCCAGGGTGTAGGTCAGGGTGGCGTCCTCGGCGTCGTTGGCCCGTACCGCCGCGCCCGTATTGACCCCGGCGCGTGTGTTCTCGGCCACGGTGCGCTGCCCGGTCTCTGTCTGCGGGAATACGGGCGCGGTGTTGGTGACCGTGGCCGCCCGGACCCGCTTGGCCGACACTACCCGAGCCTCCTTTCCCGTACCTTCCCCGTCGGTGTACGAAGCGGTGACGCGCAGATAGTGGTTGAGGTAGGCGGAGACGGGCGTGTAACTCCCGGCAGTGGCACCGTCGATGGTGGACCAGCCACTGTTCCGGCTCGTGGAGTTCTCCCATATCCAGCTGACCCCCGTGACCGAGCCGTCAGGGTCCTCCAGATCCGCATCGAGGGCGGTGCCCACCTGAGGCTGGTCGGACGACAGGCTTACCGTGCCGTCCTCATCCAGATTCGTCACGGTGACCGTCACCGTCTCGAAAGCCGTGTTGATCCCATCCGAAGCCCCGACCGTCACCAGATAGCTGTTGTCTCGATCTGAATCGGTGGGGTTCTCGTAATCCGGCACCGTCTCGAATCTGAGTTCGCCGTTCGGAGTGATGGTGAAGTCATCCCGATCGGTTCCAGACAGCGACCAGGTGATCGTCTTGCGCTCCGGATCCTGCGCCGAGTAGTCGTCCACCAGCCCACCCTGGTTTTCCGGATAGTCGATATCGGTCTCTCCCGTTATCTCCGGCGCTTCGTCTTCGCCGGTCACGTTCACCGTGGTGTCAGCGGTCACCCGATGCGTCCCGTCGGAGGCAACGACGGTGATCTCGTAACTGTTGTTCCTGCCGGCGTCGGTGGGTATCTCGTAATCCGGTACCGCCTCGAAGCGGAGTTCGCCGTTCGGAGTGATGGTGAAGTCATCGCGGTCTGTTCCCTCCACCGACCACTCGATAGTGCCATTCTCCGGGTCGGTCGCCGTGTAGAGATCGACCCGTTGGGTGTCGTTCTCGTCGTAGGAGTAAGAGGGCAACGGCCCATCGAGAAGCTCCGGCGGTTCGTTCGCATCGGTCACCCTTACGGTGACGGCGATGGTGTCGTCGGTCGATGGGTCGTAGTTGCCGGCGGCATCCTTGCTGTCCTTGACCGATACCTCGAGTGAATACTCCGTTACCGAACCCTCGTGATCCAGCATCGCATCGCCGCTTACCGAGAACTGGCCGGTCGACAAGTCGATGTTGAACAGCTTGACATCAGGACCCGACAGGTCGTAGATCAGCGAGTCGCCGTCGTCATCGGTGGCGGCGACCGGCGTCCCGACGTTGGTGCCCTCGCCAGCGTTCTCGGCCACGCTACGTACAGCGCTGTCACCTTCGTCGAAGGAGGGCGCCTGGTTCCCCGTACCAGGCTTGCCGGTGGCGGTGACGGACCAGGGCCCGTCGACAGCCCCGGTGGTCACGGCCCGTACCTGCACGTCGTACTCCGTTCCCTCGGTCAGGCCGGTGATCGTGTACTTCAGGTCTCCCGAGGTCCAAGCGTTGTCCTGGAGGGTCCAGTTGGTGTCGACGGCCTTCTCGGCGTCGGTCGACTCGGCATCGATGTGACGCACGTCGTAGGCGGTGATGTCGGACTCGTCGGTGGCGCTGGGTACGTCCCACCCGAGTGCCAGAGCACCGACCTCAGGGGTGACGGAGACGATGCGGGGGACCTCCGACGGCGTGCTGTGGCCGTAGACGGTGAGGCGCCAGGAGTTGAGCACCGAGGCCGTGCCTCCCGATACGCGATCGGTCACCCGGAGCGTCCAAGTGCCGGCGGGGTCCTCTCCCAGGTGCCGGGCCGATCCGAAGCGGAAACTGCCCTGCAGTCCGCATCGCTCCCGGCTCACGCAGTACTCGTCGCGGATGCTGCCGGAGGGGAGATACGGGGCCAGTGTGGACACCGTACCCGTTGGCGATACCAATTCTATCTCCAGGTCTCTGAAGTTCGGTGCGTTGAAGGTGGCGTTGATCTCGACGAACTCGGTGAACTCCACATCCGAGCCCATGGTGATGCTGCTCGAGACCCGTCTGCGGTTATCGGGGATCGTCACGGCCCTCCCGGTCGAGGTGGCGGTCTCCTCGACGAGCGCCGGCAGGAGGTCCCAATCGCCCGCCAGGTCAACCGCGGCCTTGGCGTCCACGACCCCGAACCCGTACTCATGGCTGAACTGGTACGCGTCGGTGTCGGATCCGTACTTGAACGCGCCCTGCTGCCAACTGCTGTTGTAGGCGTCGTTCTTGCGGGCCGAAGCCGCCAGGATGAGCTTCACGTCCCGCCAGGTCAGGTCGGTGTTGGTGGCGCGTACGAGAGCCGCGACTCCGGAGACGGCTGGAGCGGCCGAGGAGGTGCCGCCGAAGGAGTCCGTGTAACGGTTGAGGTTTGTCGTGGTGGTGATTCCCTCCCCCCCGAAGTCGTTCGACGGGGCACACACCCATAGGTTGGCGCCCTCCTCGGAGTAGATCGACCTCATGCCTTGGTCGTTCACCGCGCAGACCGCGGTGACCCCGTAGTGGTTGGCGTAGCCTTCGAGGTTGGAGTCGTCTCCCTTGAGAGCTCCGTTTCCGGCGGCCCACACGTAGAGGACGCCCTTGCCGCCGTATCCGGTTGTCATCCCGTTCTCGACTGCCATCTGCCAGATCGCCGGGGAGGCGTCCAGTCCGGGCCCGTCCGGCCATCCCCAGCTGTTGTTCGAGACCGCCGTGGTTCCCACATGGTCGGGATGCGCCATGGCATGCGCGCTGTTCGTGTCAGTAAGCCTCAGGAGGAGGTTGTAGCCGTAGATACTGGCCCGGGGCGCCACTCCCCGTACCCCATCGGTGTTGTTGCGCGCCGCGATGACTCCCGCCACGGCCGTACCGTGCGACTCAGCGGCATCGAAGATGTCGCCGCCGCCGGTGTAGTCGTGGTTCCGGCCCGTGATCACGTTGTCGCTCAGGTCCTCGTGGTCGTAGTCCATTCCGTCGTCGACCACTGCCACGTTGATACCCGCTCCGTACTGGCCGGTGTCCCATACTTCCTCTACGTTGATGTCCTCCCCGTCCGTGCCTCCCAGCTGACCGCTGTTGTTCAGGTGCCACTGGCATCCGTAGAGCGGATCGCTGATGGTGGTGCTGATGTCGGTACAGTCGCTGATGAACCGGGCGTATGAAACGTCCTCGATCATGCGGATGGTGTAGGGCCCGGTGGTGGATACGCCCGATCCGTCCCTGAGCACCTTGATGTAGTGTGTTCCGGTCCGGAGCCGATCGCGAAGGGTGAAGCCCCATGCGACCTCCTCCTCGTCTCCGTTCTCGTCCACTTCCACGATCTCCCACTCGTACAGGTTCGCCGTGACCGGGTTGCCTCCGCTGTCGAGGAGTTCCCCGTCGATGTCGACGGTCTCGCTCGCGGCCCGCAGCACCACCCACTTGTCTTCGTCGACGTCGATCCTGAAGTAGTCAACATCGGATGCAGGGCTTATTCGCCCTCCTCGCGCACGGCGGAACTCCAAGGGTGCGGCGGTGCCGAGCGTGCTACCCGGCTCCGTAACCGTCTCGACCTGAACCGAGTACAGACCCGTATTGACTCGAGTCGTCGAGGGGTAGCCCGTAACCCGGACGTAGTAGGTCCCGGCGTCGAGTACCGACCGGATCAAGAAGTGCAGGCCGGAGAGAAAGCCGTCGTCGTTGTAGGCCAGCAGAGTTCCCTCGTCGTCCAGCAACTCCCCGACGGTGTCGAAGGTTCCTGTACTGCGGATGATCACATCCGTCCGCTCGTCCAGGGTGAATTCGAAGTAGTCCTGATCCCCCAGCGGATCGATGATCCCGTTCTTGAGGACGTCGAGTTCGAGGGGTGTCGCATCGGTTGTCCCGGTCGAGTCGGCGATCGCGAGGGCCAGGAGCACGTAATCACCGGTGGCCTCGCCGTAGCTGGTCACCTTGATGTAGTAGGTTCCCGCTCCGAGCGTGCGCCAGATCAGGAAGTTCCAAGGCCCGTGCGATAGGGTGCTGTCGTCGCTCGAGTCGAGTTCACCCCCGCTGCTGTTCAGCAGTTCTCCGACGGTATCGAGGTCGCCCAGGGTGAAGATGACGATGCCCGTCCTCTTGGTCAGCGTGATCCTGAAGTAATCCGCGTCGGTCCCCGGCTCGATGAGCCCCCCGATACGGGTCCCAACCGGGAGGCTCGTGGCCGCGGATCGAGAGTCGCCGGGCTCGGCCGGTGTACCGCTCGCGGTAGCCGACCAGCCGCCGTCGGTGATGGTGACCGCGCGTACCTGCACGTCGTAGCTCGTATCGTTGTCCAGACCGGTGAGCAGATGTCGGCGCGTCCCGTTCTCGGGAGTCCAGACCTCGTCGATGACGTTCCAGTTGCTGTCGGCCTTGTCGGCAGCGTCGCTCTCGATGTAACGCAGGTCGTAGGCGGTGATGTCCGACTCGTCGACGCCCAGCGGAACGCTCCAGTAGACGGTCAGCGCTTTGTCTCCTTCCACGACGTCTCCTTCCACGACCAACCTGATCACGGGGGGCGGGTCTCGCGGCGTGCCGGTGACGGTCGCGGACCAGTCGCCCTGGCCATCGGTGTTGACAGCGCGTACCTGCACGTCGTAGGAGACGCGTCCCGGCAGCCCGGTGATCGAGTACTGGAGCGGATCACCTGATGCCCATGCGTACGACTCCTCGGTCCATTTGCCGTCGTCTAGTTTGTCCGCCGGGCCGGCGTCGGTTGGGATATGGCGCAGGTCATAGCGGGTGATACCCGTCACGCCGCTGGGTGCGGTCCACTGCACGGTGAGGGTTCCGTCTCCGGGGGTGACCGACGTGATTGTGGGGGCGGCAGGTGGCGTCTGAGACCCGGCACCGCCGGTTCCCAACAGGAGGCCGGCCAAGGCTCCTGCCAGGGCGACTGCTGCCAGGATCCCGCGCCGGCTAGCCGCAGTGATCAGCACGTGAGCCACCTCTTGGGTTCCGGATCGCAGAGCCGGCGGATTCCGGAGGGCCGACCAGCCGCACTGCCGACCAGCCGTGGTTCACCGGGTCGAGCTCTCAGTCCACCAGTTCGGACTGGACAGTTCCACCCCGTCCTGCCCGGCCAAGTCGTTGGCAAGGTTCAGGGAGGGGAACCCCGGATCGGTCTCCACGAAGAAGCCGTTGGGCAGATAGCCGAGTTCGGACACCCGAGACTGCTTGATCCCGTTGCTGGAGAAGAAGGTGTCCGTCTCCGCCTGGCTCCACTCCGCATCCAAGACCAGCAAGACACCCCCCGGCAGGGTCATCAGGGCGCCCGACGGGGAACGGAACACCGGCCAGCCGCCCTCTCCGGTGCCCTCGTCGCTCCGGACGACGCTCCCGGCGGCGGCCTCCACCACGACTTCGTCGAGCGAGCCGACCGCGCTGCCGCTCTTGACCACCAGACCCGGGTCCAGCGACACCTGCCTGGTGTTGCCGCCGTCCTCCCACGTATACATCCGGCCCTGCCGGACCGAACGTGAACCGCTCCCCGATCCGGAACTCGCCGAGGTGGAAGCCGTGGTCTCCTTCGGTTCGGGCGGCTCGGGATCCTCGCTGAAATCGACAGCGAGTTCGTCGGTCGGGGTCGGCGTGGTCGCTTCGGTTTCGACCCCGGCCTGGGCCACGGGGTCCCCCTTCTGGTTCCCCTGGGTGGAGACCTCCTTCCCCCCGGGAGCAGATCTTCCCGCCGACGGCTCCTCGCTCGCAGGGTCCTCGAAGAAGTCGACACCAGGTTCACCCTCCGTGATCGGCGTCGTCCCCTCTGTCTCTGTCGGCACCGTGGCTGTCGGCGGCGGGGACCCTTCCGTGGCAGAGACCGACGTCGCGGCGGCGGACGCGAGCGAGGTGCCAGGGCTCGTGGTGGTCGGGACGGATGCCGAAGGGGCGGACTCCGACTCGCCCGGCCGAACAGGCTCGTCGCTACGCACAAGGGCCACTGCCACGGCCACCATAAGGACCACAGCCAGCCCTGCAGCAAAAGGGGGACCGGTCTTGTCATGCAGTTACCTGTCGGATCGGTAGTAACTCCTACTTTGTCGGACAACGCAGGATTCCTAACCGGCATTTTACGGGTAGTCAGGCGGGAAACCGATGCTATCCGTGGTCCGTTGTCCGTTGTCACAGCAAGGTCTGGGGTCAAATCCGGGCCCGAGGGCCGACTCTCCCCCGCCGGGTAACACACAGGGTACCGTCAAACCCGGATGGCTTGATTGCGGGGTAGGAAGGGAGAGACCGATGTTCGACTTGGTTATCCGAGGGGGCCGGGTAGTCGACGGAACCGGCGCGACGGCCTTCGGGGGCGACATCGGCGTTACCGGGGATCGGATAACCGCGATCGGGGACTTGAGCATGGCCGAAGCCCGGGACACACTCGACGCGGCCGGGCTGGTGGTGGCGCCCGGGTTCATCGACATCCACAGTCACTCGGACTTCACGCTGCTGATCGACCCGCGAGCCCACAGCCAGGTGTACCAGGGGTCACCACCGAGTTGGTCGGCAACTGCGGCCACGGCTGTGCGCCGCTCGGTCCGAACGTCGAGGCCTTCACCGGGAACATCTACGGCTACCAGGATGTCCTACCGATTGATTGGACGACGATGGAGGGGTATCTGGCCCGGATGGAGGAGGCGGCACCGGCGGTGAACGTGGCCACGCTGGTCCCGAACGGGAACCTGCGGTTGGCGGTTGTCGACGATGTGAGACGGCCGGCAAACGGAGAGGAGACCGCCGGGATGGCCCGGCTGCTCGAGCAGAGCCTCGATGCGGGAGCGTTCGGGTTCTCCACCGGGCTCGAGTACCCCGCCGAGCGCGAGGCGTCCGAGGAGGAACTCATCGAGCTATGCCGGGTGACGGCCCGTAGCGGCGGGCTGTACGCGACCCACGAGCGCAACCGGGAGTTACTGGCGATAGAGGCCGTCGAGGAAGGGCTACGGGCCGCGGCCGCCACGGGGGTGCGACTGCAACTGTCGCACATAATTCCCCGTCGGGGAGGGCCGGCGGATTCGCTGGAGCGTTGTATCGAACTCGTCGAGGCTGCCCACGCGGGCGGATTGGATGTGGAGTTCGACGCGCACACGCGGCTGCACGGAATCACCAACCTGAGTGCGGTGCTTCCCTCCTGGGCCGTGGACAGCGGACCGGGCCGGCTGAGGCGGTATCTGACCGATCCGGCCACCAGGGACCGCCTCAAGCGGTACGACAGCATCATCTCCTCGTTCGGTCTGGGAGGCTGGGACCGCGTCGCGCTGTTCTGCAGCGAAGGATCCCCGGACAAGGTGGGTCACAGCATCGCCGACCTCACGCCCGCAGGCGCCGATCCCTACGACACCATGTACGACCTGCTGCTGGCCGAGGGTGACGACCCCCACGGGGCCCTGCTGATAGCCCACTCCTACGACGACGACATGCTGGCCTTCGCCTTCCGCCATCCCCTCTGCACCACCGAGTCGGACGCCACCGCCCTCTGCACGGACGGGCCGCTCGCCGGCACGACCTTCCTCGGCGCCTACACCTGGGCGGGTTCGTTCTTCCGCACCATGGTCCGGGAGAGGCAGGACTTGACCCTGGCGGAGGCGGTACACAAGCTCACCGCCCAGCCCGCCGGCCGGATCGGGCTCGCGGGCCGGGGCCGCCTACTAGAGGGCAAGCAGGCCGACATCGTCGTGTTCGATCCCGACGAGTTCTCGGACCGGGGGACCCTCGACGAGCCCAACCGTCCGGCCGTCGGAGTCCGCCATGTACTGGTGAACGGAGGGCTCACGGTTCTCGACGGTAAGGAGACCGGTTCGCGAAGTGGCCGGGTGTTGCAGCGCTGAGCAAGTGGTTCGCCACATGTGCCTGCGCCTGCGACGGGTGCCGGCTCGATAGGCTCCTCGTTCGATGTCTCGATCGGCCCGCGGTACAGAACGCCTGTTGGGTTTGGCGTTGACCGTGGCTCTGGTGGCGGGCGCCTGCGGCGGTGGGAGCACCGAGGATGGCGGCGCCGCCGGAGGGGAGGCCACTCCAGGGGGCACCCGTGAGATCGTGCCGGCGGTCGAGCAGTGGCCTGAGTGCCTCAACCCCATAACCTCCTGCGCCAACGCCGCCTGGCTGTCGTGGTCGGTGCTGGTGCAGGTGCAGCCGGGCCTGCTGGAGTTAGATTCCGCCAACGTACTGCGCGCCTCGCCGGTAGTGGAGGAGATGCCCTCTCAGCAAAACGGCGGGGTGGTCGTGAACGACGACGGGACCTTCACGGTCACGTACCGGATCGATCCGGACGCACGGTGGAGTGACGGAACCCCGATCACCAACTCCGATGTCTGGTTCACCTGGAGGGCAATCCTCGACACGCAAGGCTCGCTCCAGACGATCGGCTACGACCTGGTGACGGGGGTGGACACCGAGGACCCGCACGCCGCGGTGATCACCTTCGGCAAGCCTTACGTTCCCTGGCCCTACATGTTCCACAACCCGGTACCCGCCCATGCCTTCGACGGGAACACCGACATCTCCGGTTACTGGAACGACGCCATCCCCATCTCCGGCGGACCGTGGCTGCAGGAGTCCTGGAGCCAGGAGCAGCAGATCCTCGTGCCGAACCCCAACTACTGGGTGCCGGAGCGCGTTCCCCTCGTGGACCGGGTGGTGATGGTCTCCCGCGAGGACACCGCCTCGGAAGTGGTGGCGCTTGCAGACCGGTGAGGTGATGGCCGCCCTGCCCCAGCCGTTCCCGGGCGCCAAGGACCGGCTGGTGGGCGACCTGACCTTCGTGGCCGGGCCCGGAACAATATCGAGGGTCTCTGGATAAACCAGAACGCGCCCGACCGGCGGTTCGAGATCACCACCAACGCGCGAAGGGCGGTGGCGTTTGCCCTCGACCGGGAACGGATCGCCGACGTAGCGCTCGGTTCGATCATCGATGATCCCGTGGTGCTGCAGTGCGCGGGATGGAACCCTGCGTTCGGCGACTGGTGCCGGGACGACTTCAGCCGGTACCGCCAGGACATGGGCGCCGTTACCGAACTGCTCACGGCGGACGGCTGGTCCCGGCCCGATCCCGACGGACTCTGGGTGAACGCCGAGGGCGAGGCTTTGGTGCTGCAATGGAACACCGTCGCCGGCAACAAGCGGCGCGAGGACGTGCAGGCGCTGGTGGCGGAGATGACCGCGCCGTTCGGGATCGGCTGGGAGATCATCAACTACGACGCCGGCGAACTCTTCCAGAACCGCCTCCCCGCCATGAATTTCGGTCCGGTGGCCTTGTACGCGGCGGAGACCATCCCCGACCCGTCCGTTTCCAAGATCTACGACCTCGACGGTATCCCCAGCGAAGCCAACGGGTACAGCGGGCAGAACTTCATGGCTTACTCCAGCAGGCGCGCCACCGACCTCGCCTTCGCCATTGACGAGGAGATCGACCAGGCGGCCCGGCTCGCTCTGGTGACCGAACTCGGGGAGTTGCTGGCCGCCGACGTGCCGTGGATTCCGCTGTACGTTCTTCCCAACCTGGTGGTATGGAACAGCACCGTGGTCGAGGGACCCGGCGAGTGGGTATCCAGCGTGTACGGCGGCTTCTACGACATCTACGACTGGACGGTCATCGGCTGAGATGTCGAAGCGGCCGGGAATGCCGTCGCGAGCCTTCCGGGGGAGACCGTTTTGATCCGGTACGCCCTCCGTCGCCTAACCGTGGCCGTACCGATACTGGTGGCAGTCTCGCTGGTCACGTTCTGGGCGGCCGGCGAGATCACCAGCCCGGCCGCGCAGCTCACCCTCAACCCCCGGATCGCCCCGGGAGCCAAGCAGGCCTACATAGAGTCGCTCGGGCTGGACCAGCCCTTCGGTGTCCGGTACCTGCGGTGGGTCGGGAATCTCGTGACAGGAGACCTCGGCGCGTCGCTGGTCAGGATCGGCCAGGAAGTCTGGCCGCTCGTACGGCAGGCCCTCGCCAACACGCTGGTACTGGTGGCGGTATCCGTGGTGTTCTCGCTGGGTGCGGGACTCGCAGTGGGGACGCTGTCGGCAGTCCGTCGGGGCTCGCTTCTCGACCATGCCGCCACCACGGTGTCGTTCCTCGGCATCTCGATCCCGGTCTTCTGGCTGGGCCTGATGCTGCAACTGTTCTTCGGGCTCTACCTGGCACACTGGTTGGGGGTGACCCCACCTCTCCTACCCACCGCGGGCATCTACTCGCCGGGCGCGCTCGGGTTCGACCTCGTGGACCGGATCCGGCATCTCATCCTGCCCTCCTTGGCGCTGTCGCTGCAACTGGTGGCGGTGTACAGCCGCTACATGCGGGCTTCGATGCTCGAGGTGATGGGTTCGGACTACATCCGCACCGCCCGCTCGAAGGGGCTGAGGGAGTCGGCGGTGGTGGTCCGCCACGGGGTGAGGACCGCGCTCATACCTGTAACCACTCAAGCCGCTATCGACATCGGCCTGCTGGTCGGGGGGCTCATCGTGACCGAGCGGGTGTTCCAGTATCCGGGCATGGGCCTGCTGTTCCTCGACGCACTCGGTGGAGGTGACTACACCATCCTGCTCCCGACCGTGATGATCGTGGCGGTGGCTGTTTTCGTCATGAACCTGGCCGCCGACCTCCTGTACGCGATCCTCGACCCGCGCACCCGCCATCTGGTGGAGAGGTAGGGGTAGCTTGGCGCAGGTCGGGCAGCGCCCAGCACACGCGGCGGGCAGGCGGCCGAGGGCGGCACGGCGCTTCTACCGCCACCGAACCGCGGTCTGCTCGCTGACGGTGCTGGTCCTGATCATCGCCGCGACCGCAGCCGCCGACTGGATCGCTCCATTCAACCCCTCCGAGCAGAACCTCGACCGCATCCTGCAAGCGCCCGGCCGGGAATTCCTGCTGGGAACCGACACCCTCGGCCGCGACAACCTCAGCCGGATACTGCACGGCGGCCGGGTATCGCTCCTCGTGGAGGGTGCGGTCGCGGCGATCAGCGGCGTGCTCGGCACTCTGGTCGGCTTGGTCGCCGGTTACTACGGAGGCCGGGTCGACACGCTGCTCATGCGTCTCACGGACACCCTGCTGGCCCTTCCGGCCCTGATGGTGGTGATCATGGCAGCCCGTATCCTCGGCGACGGGGTGTGGGATGTGGTGCTGGTGCTAGCCGGGATCACCTGGATGGTGCCGGCCCGGATCGTCCGGGGGAAGGTGCTCTCTCTCAAGCAACGGGAGTTCGTGAAGGCGGCCCGGGCACCGGGCCTGCCGAACGGGCGGATCATGTACCGTCACCTGCTGACCAACCTGGTTGGCGAGGTGATGGTGGCGGTCTCGCTGACCGTGGCCGCTGCCATCCTCGCCGAGTCGACGCTCAGTTTCCTCGGGCTGGGCGTGAACCCGGCTCACACCGCCACGTGGGGCAACATGCTGGGCGGCAACGAGGGATTCGTCACGACCGCGCCCTGGCTCGTATGGGCACCCGGAGTAGCCATCGTGCTCACGGCTCTGTGCGTGAACTTCATCGGCGACGGCCTACGCGACTCCCTCGACCCGACCCGGGAGCAGATATGAACCCCGCGGATCGCGACAGCACATTCGGTGCCGGCGCCGCCGAACCGCTGTTGTCGGTGCGCGACCTGCACGTCGAGATCGACACCGAGGACGGCGTGCTCACCGCGGTGAACCGGATGAGCTTCGACCTCTACGCCGGTGAGGTCCTAGCCATCGTGGGCGAGTCCGGGTGCGGCAAGACCATGACTGCCCTGTCCATACTCGGGCTCCTTCCCCGCAAGGCGGCGCGTCTGGTACGCGGCGAGGTAAGGCTGGGCGGCGAGGATCTGCTGGCCGCGCTACCGCAACGGATGCGGCAGGTCAGGGGAGCGGAGATCGCCATGATCTTCCAGGAACCGCTCACGGCACTCAACCCGGTGCAACGGGTCGGTGACCAGATCGCCGAGATGATCCGCACCCACCGACCCGTGCGCCGGTCCGAGGCCCGCCGCCGCGCCGCCGGGTTACTCGACCGGGTGGGGATACCCGACGCGGCCCGGCGGGCTCGCCGGTACCCGCACGAACTCTCCGGCGGGATGCGCCAGAGGGTGATGATCGCCATGGCGATCACCTTGGAACCGGCGGTCCTGATCGCCGACGAGCCGACCACCGCGCTCGACGCCACGGTTCAGGCCCAGGTGCTCGAAGTCCTGTCGGACGTGCAGCGGGGGCTGTCCGGCGCGATGGTCCTGATCACCCACGATATCGGTGTGGTGGCCGACCTCGCCGACCGGGTGGTGGTGATGTACGCGGGCCGCTCGGTGGAGCAGGGTTCCGTCTACGACGTTTTCGAGCGGCCCCTCCATCCCTACACGGCCGGCCTGCTCGGCGCCGTACCCCGAGTGGACGGAACGGCCGACCGTCTCAATCCGATCACCGGAACGCCCCCACCCTCATCGTCCTTCCCGATGGATGCGCCTTCGCTCCCCGCTGCCACATGGCCACCGAGATCTGCCTGGTGCAGAAGCCGGAACCCCGGCCGTCCACCGGCGAGACCGGGTCGCCGGCCGTTGCCTGCCACCATGCGTAGTCAGGTGCCAGACACCCCAGGAGCGTAAATGTCAAGCTGCGGCTCGGTCGATGGTGGTTCGGTGTGCCCATGCGGTGTGTTCGTTGTAGGGGGTTTGGTGTTTGAGGCAGCCGTGGAGGATGCCGACGAGTCGGTTGGCGAGGGCTCGGAGTGCTTGGTGGTGGAGGTCGTCGGCTGCTCGGCGTTTGTCGTAGAAGGCTCGGGCTCCTGGACTGTTCTTTAGGGAACAGAACGCCCATTGGTCCAGGGCGTCGTAGAGACGCCGGTTACGGACCTGGCGAGCCAGGACAGCGTGCTTGCGGCCTGACGCCACTGTGATGGGCGACGTGCCGGCGTAGTTCCTGCGAGACTTGGCGCTGGTGTAACGGTCGGGGTCGTCCCCGAACTCACCGAGCGCCCGGGCGCCGAGCACAGTACCGAGTCCTGGCTGAGACAGGTAGATGTCGGCGTCCGGGTGTTCTCTAAAACGGGTCTCGAGGGTTGCTTGGAGGTCTGCGATCTGGCGGTTGGTTTCCACAATGAGTTTCACCAGTGCCCCAACAGTCGCCCCGAAGGCGTCCGCGACCGGCCCCGGCGCGGTGAGATGGCGGGTACGGAGACCTTTCTGTATGCGGCGGGCAACCTTGTCGAGGTTGCGTCGCCGTCCGCCCCTCTGTAGCGCTGCTCGGATCTGGGGCAGTGTCAGGCGGGCGCCCAGGATTGGGGTGGGTGCCCGACCGAGTATGGCCACAGCGTCGCGATGGGCCAGGTCATCGAAGGTTTCCAGCGCTGCGGGATAGTACTCGCGCAGGGCGTTGCGGACTTGGTTGGTGTGACGCGTCCGAGCCCAGATCAGGTTCTGATGCGTTCTGGCCATGATCTTGATCGCGTCTGATTCGGGGCTGTCACCGGCCACCGAACGATGGTTGTGACGGTCGGTGCGTACCAAATCAGCTAACACCTTGGCATCACCGCGGTCTGATTTCGCTCCGCCCAGGCTGTGACGGTCCCGGTAGCGGGACACAGCCCTAGGATTGATCGCATACACCAAATAGCCCGCTGCGATGAGCGCACCCACCCACAGCCCACGATCGGTCTCGATCCCTACCACCACCTCAGCTGCATCCGATGCGTGTTCGGCGACCAACTCATGGAAGCGGGCTATACCTTGGATCCCTTCCGGGAGATGGGCGAAACCCAGCCGGGTCCCATCCTCGTCCATCAGATACACATCATGGTGGCCCTCAGCCCAGTCGTTACCCACAAATATCATCCCTTCCTCCTTCAACGGGGATCGATCCTTGCCGAGCTGTAGAACACGCCTGGCGGCGACCTAATGGATCAGTGCTCTGTGGCACGCCACCCCATGAGCGCTACAAGCGGCCCTCGCGAACCGGCCGGGGTACGATCTGGCACTAGGAATCAGCGTTCCGGGTGCCACCAGTACTCACCGGCCAGCCAGCTCAACCACCACACCCTCCCAGACAAACCAGCAGAAGTGGTGGACCCCCATTAGGTGCCAGGTGCCAGGTGCCAGGTGCCAGGTGCCAGGTGCCAGGTGCCAGGTGCCAGGTGCCAGGTGCCAGGTGCCAGGTGCCAGGTGCCAGGTGCCAGGTGCCAGGTGCCAGGTGCCAGGTGCCAGGTGCCAGGTGCCAGGTGCCAGGTGCCAGGTGTCTGGGGTCAGGTGCCAGGTGTTCGCGTTGCCTGGCCACTTGCCACCGTAGACCAATCGATACATAATGATGGTTATGGAAGGAATGCTCGCTGCCATGATCGGCCTCGTAGGCGCCCTCCTGAGCGCACTCCTCATCTGGATCCGCTCCGACATCAAGGCCCAGCGCGTCGAGATGAACTCGGCCCTCGAAGGCATGAGGGCCACGTTGACCGAGCACGGCGAGCGGCTCGCCCGCATCGAGACCACCCTCGGAGCCCCGGCGTCCTCCCCCGAAACCGCCGCTGCAGAAGCGGTCGTCACCCCCTGACCAACCCCCACCCCGCATACCCGGCGCGACCGGCCCTCCGGCACCCGGCCTTGCCCTCCCTGGAACCAATGTTGTATAGTGTTGGATATAGAAGGAATGCTCGCTGCCATGATCGGTTTCGTGGGTGTGCTGGTGAGCGCACTCCTCATGTGGATCCGCTCCGACATCAAGTCCATCCGGACAGAGACGAACTCCCGGTTCGACGCCATGGACCGCCGGTTCGACACGGTGGACCGCCGATTCGACACCGTGAACACCATCCTGGCCGAGCACGGGCAACGGCTCGCCCGCATCGAGACCGTCCTCAGCGTCCCGGTATCTCCTCCCGAGCAAGCCTCCACGGAACCCGCCGTCGCCGGCTGACCTCGCAGCGCCCACGGGCCTGCCGTCCCGCGTGTTGGCTCCTCGATCGAGGGACCGTAGAATCCCGGCACTATGAGGCCTCTCGAAGACATCCGGGTTGTCGCCGTGGAGCAGTACGGCGCCGGTCCGTTCGGCTCGCTCCATCTCGCCGACCTGGGCGCCGAGATCATCAAGGTCGAGGACCCGCGGTTCGGCGGCGACATCGGCCGCTACATACCTCCGTTCCAGGAGGGTGAGGACAGCTTGTTCTTCGAGACCTTCAACCGCAACAAGAAGAGCCTCTCCCTCAACCTGTCGGTCCCGGAGGGCCGCCGCGTCTTCGAGGATCTGGTGGCCAGGAGCGACGCGGTGTTCTCGAACCTCCGGGGGGACGTGCCGGCCAAGCTGCGGATCCGCTATGACGACCTGGCCGCGGTCAACCGGAGGATCGTGTGCGTCTCGGTGAGCGGGTTCGGGATGACCGGGCCGCTGTCGACCGAGCCGGGCTACGACTACATCCTCCAAGGGCTGGCCGGGTGGATGAGCCTGACCGGAGAACCGGAGGGACCGCCCACCAAGACCGGAATATCGCTGGTGGACTACTCGGGAGGATACGTGGCGGCCATCGCCCTGCTGGCCGGCGTGCACGCCGCCCGGCGCGACGGGAAGGGGATGGACTGCGACATCAGCCTCTACGACGTCGCCGTGTCGCTGCTCACCTATCCGGCCACCTGGCACCTCAACAAGGGCTGGCTGCCGGCCCGTACCACTCGATCCGCCCATCCGTCCCTGGTCCCTTTCCAGCTGTTCAAGGGGAGCGACGGCAACTGGTTCCTGGTGGGGTGCGCCAAGGAGAAGTTCTTCGACCGGGTGGCCGAGACGGTGGGTCGGCCCGAGCTGGCCGACCATCCCGACTACGCGACTTTCGCGGATCGGGCGGCGAACCGTGGCGCCCTGATCGGGATCCTCGACGAGCTGTTCGCCCGGCATCCGGCCGGCTACTGGATCGCCCGCTTCAAGGAGGTGGGTGTCCCGACCGGACCCATCCAGGACGTGCCGTCCGCGCTGAAACACCCCCATACCGCCGCCCGCAAGCTGATCGTCGAGACCTCCCACGAAGCGTTCGGCACCATGCTCTCGCCGGCCAGCCCGGTCCGGGTGGGTGACCCCGACGACTATTCCTACGTGCGGGCTCCGCACCGCAACGAGCACGCCGACGAGATACTGCGGTCGCTGCTCGGCTACGACGACGACACGATCCGCGACTTCTCCGAGAGCGGGGCCTTCGGGGAACCCGGATGACCGACCCGGCGACCCTCTCCGAACGCTTCGTCGCATGGAGCACCCGTCTGGAAGCAGTCCCGGACGAAGTACGCCGGTTTGCCAGGTGGCACGTCCTCGACGCGTTGGGGACCGGACTGGCGGCGGCCCGGCTGGGAGCCGTCGGATTCGCGGTGGAAGAAGCGATGAGCTACCGGACACCGGCCGAGGCGAGCATCCTCGGCCACAGCTCCCGCCATCCGGCGCCGATGGCCGCCCTCGCCAACGGCACCCTCATCCACGCACTCGACTTCGACGACACCCACGCCGCAGCGATCCTGCACGGCTCGGCCGCGGTGCTCCCGTCGGTGCTGGCGGTCTCGGAGATCGTCGATGCGGATCTGGACACCGCCGTCGATGCCTACGTGGTGGGCGTCGAGATGGCAGTGAGGGTCGGTGCGGCTGCTAGCAGGAAGTTCCACAGCCGAGGATTCCACGCAACCAGCGTCGTCGGTATCTTCGGAGCCGCCCTCGCCGCATGCCGCCTGCTCGGCCTGGGTGCGCCGGCGACGGTCAACGCTCTGGGCATCTCCGGCAGCCAGGCCGCCGGCTCGCTCGAGTTCCTGTCCACCGCCTCCCTGACGAAACCGCTCCACCCCGGATGGGCCGGCCTATCGGCGGTGATGGCCGCCCGCATGGCTGCCCGGGGCGCGACCGGGCCCGCCAGCATCCTGGAAGGCGGGTGGGGCGTGTACCGCTCGTACGCCGACACGGCGGTCGACATCGACCGGGTTACCACCGGGCTGGGCGAAGATTGGGAGGCGACGCAGATGACCTGCAAGCCGTATCCGGTCTGCCAGTACTCCCACGCCACCCTCGACACGCTGGCGCTGCTGCCCGACGACCTGAACCCACGGCGTATCAGCCGTATCGACATCGGTCTCCCCAAGGATTCGCTGGTGGTGGTCGCCGAGCCCAGGGAAGCCCGGCTGAGGCCGCGCACCACCCACGAAGCCAAGTTCAGCGTGCAGTGGAACGTCGCCACCCTGCTTCTCGACGGGTACCTGAGTGTCGACCACTTCACGGGGGCACAACTCACCAGAGAGGATGTACGTCAGTTGGCCGCCAAGGTATTCGTGTATCGGCGGCCCTTCGAAGGGTCGCTCGGCGAAGCCCCCGGCGACGTCAGGGTCACCCTCGACGGTGGTGAGATCATCGCCCGAACCGTGACCAGTAGCTCCGCCACCCCGGGCCAACCCGTCGACGAAGGCGCCCTCCTCGACAAGTTCCTTTCGAACGTGGCGGGGTCGGTCGACAACGCGGAGGGTATGGCCAAGCTGGTGATCGAGGACGGTGGGCTACCCGTCAGGGAGCTCATGTCCATGACGGGACGTCGATGACCCCCGCCGCTATCAGGCCGGACAGGTTCCCGTGGTTCGACTACTCGCGTTACTCCTTCTCGCTGGGCCTCTCGCTCGGACCCGACCGCGCCACCCTGTCCGGCCACTCGGCTTCGGCGTACGACCCGGAGCGAGCCCGGATCGTGGTCGACGGGGGGATGGCGTGCCAGACCCGCACGGCCTACCGAAAGATCGGGAGGATCCTTCGGGCCGCCGGGCTGGGCTTCGAGGACGTGGTCCGGGTGGTGGAGAACGTGACCGTCGCAGGTATAGACCACTACGCCGCGGCCGAGGCCGTCCGAGGCGAGGTGTTCGGTCCGCACCGACCCGCAGTGAACACCGTGGTCGTCCACCGCCTGCTGCGGCCTGCCGCTCTGATCGAGATCGAAGTGACCGCCGACCGGGGTGGAGGCAGTGGCTGTGGTGGGGAAGGATCCGGAAGGGAGGCCTACGCTGCAGCCCGTTCCGCCGGAGAGGTGGTGTACCTCAGTACGGTCCTCCCCTACAACCAATCGGGGGTCTTGGTAGGCGAGGGAGACCCGGAGGCGCAGGTGCGCCAGATCTTCCGAAACGCCGACCGGGTACTGGACGCATGCGGGCTCCGCATGAGCAACGTGGTCAAGACCTTGGAGATGATCCGCCCCGAAGCCCTCGATGGCTATCGCTACACCGGCCGTCCGCGTAGAGAGTTCCTCGGTCCGGTGTACCCGGGCGCGGCCGGGATCCTCCAGGACAGGGTGGCGCCCGACGACCGGGTCCTGATCTCCTACGACTTCACCGCCTCGCGCGCCCCGGCGGTGTCGGTGAACCCGGGATGGGACCGCTACCGGAAGCTGACCTATTCGCCCGCGGTGCGATCCGGTGACATGCTGTTCATGTCGGGCCAGGCGGCCCTCGATCCGGAGACAGGTCGCGCGTTGTTTCCCGGCGATGTGGCGGCCCAGGCGGAGTACACGTACTCCAACATTCTCAAGGTGCTCGACGCGGCCGATATGGAACCCCGAAACCTGATCAAGACCATCGAGTACGTGACCCCGCAGGGTCTCACCGGATACCGCGATGTCGCCGGGGTGCGGCGCAGACTCCTCACCGAACCATGGCCTGCCTCGACCGGCGCATTGTGCCACTCGTTGCTGAGGAAGGAGTTCCTCATCGAGATCGACCCGATGGCCATGGCCTTCCCCCGCTAGACGGTACGGACAGGTGCCGGGCCGGGAAGCCGCCATCGTCGGGGTCGGGGAATCCGACCTCGGTGTAACAGGACGGTCGATCTACCAACTCCAGACCCAGGCCGCCGGCGCCGCCCTCGCCGAAGCCGGGCTGGGGATCTCGGACGTGGACGGCCTCGCCACCACCGGGGTGGAGCGTTTCAGCGCCACCGCGATGGCCGAGTACTGGGGGATCCAACCGGCCTGGGTCTCGTCGACGATGGAGGGCGGGTCCTCCTTCGAGTTCATGGCCGGAGCGGCGGTGGACGCCATCCGCTCGAGGCGTTGTGACGTGGTGCTCATCTCCTATGGTTCCAACCAACGCTCGGTGGCCAGCCGTCGCCTGGGAGGGTTAACCCAGCCCCACACGCCTACGGCCCAGTACGAGGCGCCGTACGGGGTGCTGAGTCCGCTGTCGCTCTACGCCATGGCGGCCCAGCGCCACTTCCACGAGTACGGAACCACGAGCGAACACCTGGCCGAGATCGCGGTTGCCGCCCGCGAGTGGGCTTTGCTCAATCCCAAGGCCTACCGGTACCGAGCCGGGCCTATCACCGTTGACGATGTCCTGGCCTCCCCGATGATCTCCACACCCCTCCACCGGCTGGACTGCTGCCTGGTCGTCGATGGTGGCGGCGCCGTGGTGCTGACCTCCCTCGATCGGGCCCGGGATCTGCCCAAGGCCCCCGTGAGGGTGCTGGGATGCGGTCAGAGCACCACCCACATATCGATGTCGCAGATGCCCGATCTGACCCGGACCGGCGCCGTCGAGGCCGGGGCCCGGGCGTTTGCCGAGGCGGGCGTCGGACCGGAAGACGTGGACGTGGCCGAGCTGTATGACAGCTTCACCGTCACGGTATTGCTTACCCTCGAGGCGCTGGGTTTCTGCGGTCGCGGCGAGGGAGGGGCCTTCGCGGCGGACGGCCGGACCAAGCCCGGGGGTTCCTTCCCGATGAACACCAACGGCGGCGGCCTCTCCTATTGCCATCCCGGCATGTACGGGGTGCTACTGCTGGTGGAGGCGGTGCGCCAGTTGCGGGGCGAAGCCGGGGATCGCCAGGTTCCCGACGCCCAAGTAGCCCTGGCCCACGGTACAGGCGGGTTGCTGTCCACTCACGGTACGGTGATCCTGGGGCTCGACCGATGATCCCGGATATCTCGCCCGAAGCCCGAGAGTGGTGGGAGGCGACCAGGACCCGCCGCCTCCTGGTCCAGTCGTGCCGGTCCTGCGGGCACCGCCAGCACTACCCGCGGGCGATGTGCGTACGGTGCGGGAGCGTGGACCTGGGTTGGATCGAGGCTACGGGCGGGGCCACCATCTACTCGTTCACCCACAGTTACCGATCTCCGGACCCCGCCACCTTCGAGCCGCCCTACACGATTGCCATCGTCACGCTCGACGAGGGGCCCCGGCTGCTGGCTACGGTGACCGGAACGGGAATACGATGCGATACGCGGGTACGGCTCGGTTGGAGACCGCTGGGTGACGGCCGACACCTTCCCGTTTTTGAAACCGACCCGGAGGAGAGCTGATGGACTTCAGTCTGAGCGACGAGCACGCCCTATTTCGCTCCACCGTTCGCGAGTTCGTAGACCGTGAAATACGGCCTGTGGCCATCGAATGGGAGCACAGCGGCCGCTATCCCACCGAGATAGTCGAGACCATGAAGCAACTGGGCCTGTTCGGCCTCACCGTTCCCGAGGAGTACGGCGGTCTGGGGGCCGACCTGATCACTCTGGCGATCGTGTTCGAGGAGATCAGCCGCGGGTGGATGGGAATCGCCGGGATCCTCGGCAGCCACACCCTCTCGTGCTTCATGATCGCCAAACACGGCACCGAGGAACAGCGCCGGACCTACCTGCCGGACCTGGCAACCGGCGCTCGCCGTACCGGCCTCGCCCTGACGGAGCCCGATGCCGGGACCGACCTGCAAGGCATCAAGACCAGGGCAGTCCGGGACGGTGACGACTACGTGATCCAGGGCACCAAGATGTGGATCACCAACGCTCGTCACGCCGACCCGCTCCCGGTCCTCGTCAAGACCGATCCCGAAGCCGTCCCGCCACATCGCGGGATGAGCGTGCTCCTGGTCGAGGCCGGGACGCCTGGTTTCTCGGTATCCCGTGATCTCCCGAAGTTGGGTTACAAGGGAACCGAGAGCTGCGAGGTGGTGCTCGACGACGTGCGCGTCCCGTCGGCCAACCTCTTGGGAGGAATGGAGGGCCGCGGCCTGCAGCAGGTTCTGGGCGGCCTCGAGATCGGACGCATCAACATCGCCGCGCGCGGGGTGGGTATAGCACATGAGGCCTATAGCCAGGCGCTGGCCTACAGCCGGGAACGGCACGCTTTCGGCCAGCCGATCTCCGGTTTCCAGGCAATACAGATGAAGCTGGCCGAGATGGCCACCAAGGTGCAGGCAGCCCGGCTGCTGACCTGGTGGGCGGCCGCCGAGGCCGACAAGGGCAAGCGGGTTGATATCGAGGCGGGCATGGCCAAGTACTTCGCTTCGGAAGCGGGGGTGGAGAACGCCATCGACTCCATGAGGATCCACGGCGGCATGGGCTACTCCCAGGAACTCGACATCGAGCGCCTCTACCGGGACGCTCCCTTGATGGTCATCGGTGAGGGAACCAACGACATACTGAAGATGGTCATCGCCAAGGGACTCGTGTCGGAGCGGGCAGTAATTGATTAGGTGCCGGGTGCCAGGGGCCAGTCGGGTAGTCGGCGGCCGGCGATCCCTTAGCGGCGGGATCTCCCTCGTCGTGCCCTTCGGCGGGCATATAGTGGAAGCGCAGTCAGAATAGGGAGAGGGAGGGTGGTCGGCTTGCCTTCGAGACTTCGGAAACAACTCCTCGAAATACTCACCGAGAAAGCCCTGCGCGCCCTTGACAGGCCAGTGCGGCTGTCCTCCGGCGCGTGGTCCTCCCATTTCGTCGACGGCAAGGAGGGCTTGGCGGCCTGGCGAGATCTTCATGTTGCATCCCAAGCAATCGTCGAGACCGTCACCGACGCCGGGTTTTCTTTCGATGCTGTCGGGGGCCTTACTATGGGTGCCGACGCTTTATCCGTTGGAGTAGCTGCTGTGAGCGACACCAGTTGGTTCGCCATTCGCAAAAAGCCCAAGGAACACGGCACAAAAAGGCGGATCGAGGGCGCGCGGCTAGAGCCGGGCGTCAAGATACTCCTCGTCGACGACGTGGTAACAACGGGCGGGTCGATCCTCAAGGCCTTGGGTGTCGTCCAAGGGACCGGTGCGGATATCGTGGCAGCAGTAACCCTCGTAGATCGAGGTGACCTGGCACGCGCGAAACTGCGAGAACGTGGAATCGCCTACTTCCCTATGGCAACGTATGAGGACCTCGGCATAGAGCCGGTGACGTTTGGAGTCGTGGCTAGCGCGACTGGCTGAGGACGGCCTCGTTGCCTTCCCGCCAGCCGAGCTCAACTCGCTCGCGACGTGGTGCCGCGAGTACTGCTGGGCCTCTGGGCATGTTGCCTATTGCGTGCTGAGCGATCTGTTCTGGAAGCTCCACGTCGCGTGGGAGGGACCGATCCGGCTGGCCACCGCAGACGCGATGACTTCCGCCCTTGCTCGCGATATCCCAACGATTCTGGAAAGCGACACCGACACGGGCCGCTTTGTCGCCTTGGCCCTGCGGGAGGAGATCCTCCATATCCTCTCCTCACAGCCACGTCGATTGCCGTTCGGGGGTCAGTGGCCGGCATCTACTTCCCGGTCGGGTAGTCGGTAGGTAATTGCCAGGTGGAGAGTCGGTGGTAGGTGGTCAGGGAGATGATCCCGGTTGGAGTCCGCGGTTTGCTAATCGCGCCGGTGCTATTGCTCGCTTCCTGCGCGACGAACGTTGCCGTGTACTCCGCCGATGTCTCCGTGGATGACATGAGGCTCAGGCTGACCCTGCAAACCTGCAACCCTTCCTCGGTGTCGACATACGTGACGGATGTCGGCCACCGAGTCGAGCTGGCCGTTGCGGCTTATCCCTCCAGGCTGTTGGGTGGTCCCGACTGTCAACACCTTTCCATAGTCGCCCTCCCGGAGCCACTCGGTGACCGCGACGTCTTCGACAGGTCGGCTCGCAACGTGGTCCCGGTGTCCCTGTCGTCCCGGGATTGGCCGTACGACCGGGATCGGTTCACGATGGCCGACTACGAGACTGCTCTCGCCGCGATGGTGGCCTGTCTCGAGTCACGCGATCCGGCGATCCAGGCCGCGATCGTCGACGATCTCGACTGGCCTACCTACGAGTGGCACAAGGAGCGAGACGAACGGGGCAACATGTCGGCGCCGGCCGTCGGCGCGTGCCGTCGCGACCACCTCCACCCCCTGCGTGGCTAGGCGGCTCCAGGAGCGTCGCTCCCGAAGGTTGCGATGAGGGACGCTTGGGCGGCTCGGGTTACCCGCTTCGAAACGAAGTGGGTGGGGGCACTGAGCTTCACAGCGTCGACCAGTCCCTCGTAGGCGGCCAGTTTCTCGCGGGCCCGTTCCGGCGTTCCAGAGATGGTCAGGGCATCGACCATCTCGTCGGGGACGGCCTCGATCATTCCCCTGATGTCGCCCTCCCTGAACGCGGCCTGAACCCGGCGGGCCTCCTCCTCGAACCCGTGGAAGGCGAAGAACCCGGTGTAGGTCTTCACCGAGGCGTAGAAGGCCACCAGGCCGGCGGTGTTGCGAAGGGCCTCCCTGCCGTCGGGCAGGACCATCCCGCAGGCCGACGCCACGAGATCGATCCGGCCGCGTGCGCGGTCCGCCTGATCCAGGCCGGCCACGATGTTGGGGAGTATCCGCCCCCTGACGTACTCCGGGGAGCCGAGTTCGTGGGCCAGCCATCCGTCGGCGGTCCGGCCGGCCAGGCGGGTCATCTGATCCCCCACCGCCGCCAGGTACACCGGGATCTCGGTCCGCCGCGGCTCGAAGGCGCGCCGGTACCCGCGCAGGTCGATCGAGGCCGCCCCTTCGTGGCGGATCGGGCGGCCCTTGTGCGCACCGGCGATGAGAGAACGGACGATATGTACTGTGTCGTCCAGGCGGCGGATGGGCCGGTCCCACTGCACGTCGAGCCACGCCTCGTTGAGGCGGCGCACCCCGCTTCCGAGGCCGAGCACCAGCCTCCCGCCGCTCAACTCGTCGAGGTCCAGTGCGGTCAGGGCGGTCACCATCGGGCTGCGGGGAAAGGCCCAGGCGATTCCCGTACCCAGCCGGATCTCGGAGGTCGCCCCGGCCATCACCGCCACGGGAATGAAGGCTGAGCGGTCGAGTTCGGCCGACCACAGGGTCCGGAACCCGGCCCGCTCGGCGGACGCCGCCACCCTCTCGAGCTCGGGAAACGAATCGGACCAGATGTAGAGGTCGAGGTCCATCAATCACCCAGCTCCTCGATGGGGACGTCCGGCTCCGGCCAGTAGCCCTTGTCCTGGGTGGCGGTCCGCTTGTAGATGAAGATCGAACGCTCGTAGACCACCACCGTCGTGCCGTCCTGGTTGAGGCCGCGAGTGCGGACCTTCACGATTCCGCCGTAGGGCCGCGACTTCGACTCCCGTTTGTCGAGCACCTGGGACTCGACGTACAGGGTGTCGCCTACCAGCACGGGGTGGGTGAGGCGGATCCGGTCCCAGCCCAGGTTGGCGAATGCCTTCTGCGAGGTGTCGATCACGCTCATCCCCAGGACGATGGCCAGGGTGACTCCCGAGTTGACGATGGGCTTCCCGAACGGAGTGGTCTCCGCGTAGTGATAGTTGAAGTGGGACTGGTTGGTGTTCATGGTGAGCAACGTCATCCAGACGTTGTCGGCCTCGGTGATGGTGCGGCCCAGCGACGACCGGTACACGTCTCCGATCTCGAAGTCCTCGTAGTACCGCCCGTACCAGGTTTCCTTATACGGCATGCCGACTCCTTACATCCTTCGCTCGGCCAGACAATAGATGGCGGCCGGTGGCGGGTGTTCGGCAGGCAGTGTCAGGCCAGGACCACCACGGGCGTGCCGATCGGCGCCCATGCGTAGAGTTGTTCGGCCTTGTCGGCCCGCTGCCGGACGCAGCCCGCCGAGCGGAACTGCCCGAGTTCCTCTTCGGACTGGATGGGTGTTCCGTCCCAGGTGACCGGGATGGAGTGGAAGCCGGTCGCCGCCCGGCCGGCCGGTTTCACGAAGCGCACCATGTGCTCCATCGAGACATGCCCCGACAGGGACCAGGAGCGCGGGGACTTGGAGAGCACCGCGTAGCGACCCGGTACCGGCCAGGTAGCTCTGCCGCTCACCGGATACGAGTCGAAGAGGGTGCCGTCGGAGTCCACCAACCACACCATCTGGTCGCCGCGCCCGTAGACGACGTGCCTCGCACCTGCCAACCCCACATCGGGCGCCGGAAGAGCCGCGGACCATACGATCGGGCCACCGCCGTCGCGGATGACCAGACCGCCTCCTTCCTGCACCGAAAGGACCGCCCCGTCGAATCCGCCGCTGCGTGATCGCCACACCGGATCGGTTCCGTAGGGGAGCGGCCGGTACATCGCCAAGTCGCCGTCATGCTGCATCACCAGCCTGTGGGCGCCCGTACCGGCGGTCCCGGAGGACCACAGCAGCGTCGTATCCCGGTAGAGGACCAGGTTTCCATCGTGGCGAAACACGAGACTGGACCGGCCGTCGGGCGAAGCGACGGACTGCCCCAGCGCCAGTACCTCGCCTGCTTCGAGCACGTTGTCGGCAGGAGAGGACTCTCCGGGTACGCCTAGGGCAGCCGCACCCACCGACCAGACGAGGGTAAGTACGGCCGCCACGGCACTCACCGCGACCGTTCGTTTAGTCATTAGGCTCGGGACGGTATCCCGGTCAGCTACGGAATTGGTGGATTTCGATCCGTGATCGTAGGCGTTGTTAGCCTGGTCGCGTCTTTCGCCGGCGGCCACTGCTCGGTCGGCGGCGGGGCAATCGAAGGGCACGGGGGAGTTGGCATGGGCGGTATCACGATCTTCCACAACCCGCACTGAACCTCGTCTCGGAATGCCTTGGCGGTCGCCGAGGCGAGCGGCGTCGAGGTGGGCGTGGTGCTTTAGGAGAATGCTGAGAGACCCCCCGTTGGCCCGACGGTCGATGACAAATGCCATGTCACCGGACGACGGGCCAACCAATTACCCGTTTTCGGCATTCTCCTACATGAAGACACCACCGGACCGGGCGACCATCGAGCGTCTGGTGTCGATCATCGAAGACCCGGTGGAGGACCTGGTCCGCATGGACGCCAACTTCAGAAAGCTGGGTCTGGTGGCAGGCGACTACGTGGACAACCCGGACGCGGTGGTCGACCTCCTCGAGCAGCGCAAGGCGTTGATGCAGCGACCGCTGATCGTCCGGGACGGCCGCGCCGTCGTCGGAAGGCCCAAGAGCCGCGTCACTCGGTTCCTAGGAGGGATGCGGGAGTCCGTTCCGGACACTCGGAATGACCCGTCCATCCCACCCGGCAGGCCCGGGGCGACCGAGAACGCGAAAAACATCCGACAGGACCCCTACCCGCGGGCCCTCCCCCAACCGCCACCTCCTCGGCTCCGGCCGCGTCCCTCCCTCCCCGAGAGGGTCGGCTTCGACAACATGATCCCTGCCTCGGTCCGGTCGGTACCGGAAACGGACCGGCGGTGTTTGCGGTTACCTACCAGTGTGCAACGGGACTGTGACAAGGTCAACCCCCTTGTGACGGCGCGCTCGGTCCGGGGTTTCTATGGGCGGTTCGGCGTGGCCATCGTTCACCGACGCGGGTCCTGAACACACCGAACCAAGGACTCGGGACAGTAGTGGTCTGTCTGTGAAATGGCGTCGTGGCATGCGCCGGCAGCGGCGTTCCTCGCAGGCCCGCCGACGAAGGCGTACCCGCAGCGTACGTTGAGGAAGCGGGGCGCAGGGAGGGGCGTCGCCGGCATGCAGGGCACGGCAACTTGTATTGCAGACAGACCACCAGATCCGGAGGTCTTGGCGGCGACTACCCCGGCCTTCGGGACGCGTTCGCCCTATCGCTGCTGCCACACTGTCCCCCATGATCGGCTCCCTGCGTGATGACCTGATCGCCCGCCTCTCGGCCGCCGGCGACCCGGAACGCGCCAAGGGTCAGCAGCGATACATGAAGTCCGGCCTTCCATTTCACGGCGTCCGGGTCCCCGAAGTGCGCCGTGTCGCCCGGGCGACGATCCGGGATCACCCGATACTCGACGCGGGGTCGTGGCAGCAGGCGGTCCTGGGGATATGGCGGTCGGCCACCCATAGGGAACAGCGCTACGGCGCCATCGAACTGGCTTACGCGCAGGCCTACCGCTCCTGGCTGCGGCCCGGCTGCCTGGCGATGCTGGAGGAGATGATCGTCACGGGCGCCTGGTGGGACTACGTGGACCAACTGGCGGCGAAGCACCTGGGCCACCTCCTGGCGTCCTACCCTGCGGACATCCGCCCGGTGTTGCTGTCCTGGGCGGAAGACGACGACATCTGGCGGCGCCGCACCGCCATCCTCGCCCAACTCCGCTTCAAGGCCGGCACCGACACGGACCTCTTGTTCTCGGCCATCGAGGCATCGATCGAAGAAAAGGAGTTCTTCCTGAGGAAAGCCATCGGCTGGGCGCTCAGGGAGTACTCGAAGACAGCTCCGCAGGTGGTCGCCGACTACGTGGCCTCCAACCACCATCGGCTATCCCCTCTGAGCCGGCGTGAGGCGATGAAGGTCATCGAGCGGCAGCGGACCTGACGACCGATCTCCAATAGGGAGCCGGGTTCGTCCGCCGGCCCTATCCGGGGATCCGGACCGCGGTGACGCACGTGGCGCAGATACGGGACCCGACCCGAGCGGTCTGGCGGCACACCACCCTCCGGCAGTCATCCTCCTCCTCGACGGAGAACACCTCGCCGGCGATCTCCACCCGTTCCCCCGCGTAGATCATGGAGCGAAACCGGAGCTTCATCGAGACGATGCGGGCGCGGGGATCGAAGTGGCGATGCACCTGCCCGGCGAACAGAGCCCCCAGCATCTGCCCGTCCACCAGCGGCGCAGCCAGCCTGCGCTCCTGCACGTATTCCGTGTCGTAGTGCAGGCGGTGCCAGTCCCAGGTGGCGCCCGCGTACATGACGAGACGGGCCTGGTCGAGCACACGGCCGAAGGCCGGAAGCGCATCACCGGGCTCGAACTGCGGGGACACCTCAGATCTCCTGGAAGATGAGCGTCTCGCGGTTGACGGCGATCAGCTGGTCCTGCTGGTTCGTGTACCGGGCCTCCGATACCAGGAAGGTCAGCCGCCCCGACGACCCGTCCTTCTGGTACACATCGGTGATGGTCCAGGTGGCGGTGATCACATCGGTCGGGTAGAGCGGGCGGTGGAACTCGTACTCGTGCCCCCCGCGGATCATGCGGGTCCCCTCGATCTCGATCCCCCAGGAGTGTCCGGGATATCCGTCCGCATCGGGCTCACCGGGCATGTACTGGTTTGTCTCGCACACGAAGGTGGGCGGGGCTATCACATCCTCGTACCCGTGCTTCCGGGCGTACTCCGCATCGACATAGAGGCGGCACGGATCGCCCACGGCCCTGGCGAAGTAGCGGATGGCGGCTCTCCCCACCTCCTCGGGCGCGGTGTACACGGCGCGGCGGCCTACCAGGCCCTGCACGCCGCCGGTCGCCGAACCCATCCGTGGCCTCCTACCCCGATACCGTCCCGGGCCCCGGCGGACCGACCGGCCTACCGATCACGAGTGCCGTCTTCCGGGCGCGGGCCCGGTGGGTATTGTCGCGCATCCGATCCATCCCGCGGGACGGCTGGTAGCGACGCGACGCCTTTGGCTGCGCGGACACCCGCCGGAGGGCGATCATGGTTCGGCATCCTGCGTCCCCGACCGGCGCCGAGCCCGCCGGCTCATGCTCCGGTCCGCCTTGAACAGAGAAAGCAGGATTCCACCTCCGACCGCGAGCGCCCCGGCGCCGATCACCGCCATCACCACGGTATGGGCGAAGAACGAGGCGTCCGCAGAGGCGGCCGCCAACGCCTGATCGGCCCCCTCCGGAACGACCCCGAAGCTCACGGACGAAGCCCGCGCGACCGCATCCTCCCGTCCGGCGATCGCCCCGCGAAACCTGGCCCGCGCCACGATCGTAGCCATCGCTCCGAACAGGGTTATCCCGACCACGCCGCCGAGCTGGCGGAAGGCCGACAGCGCGGCGGCCGCCGCCGAGGTCTGCTCCTCCGGAACCCGCCTGACCGCCGCGGCACCGACGGCGACGAAGAACGCGCCGCTGACGGCCCCTGCCAACCCCATGGCCACCGGCACGTATACGCCCACCGGCCCGGTGGGGCCTGCCGCAGCAAGGAGGAAGGCGGCCAGGCCCATCACCGGGAGCGCGACCGCCACGGGCATCCGGAACCCGATGCGATCGGTCACATGGCCACCGATCAGAGCGCCGAGAAGGGCCGTCGCCGAGAAGGACATCATGAACCACCCGGTGGCCGAGGGTGAGAACCCGCGCAGGGCCTGGAGGTAGATGTTCAGAAGGAAGATCAAGGGGACGCCGGCGGCGTTCAGGGCGAAAGTCGCCACCAAGACCGGTCCGAACGACGGTCTCCGCATGAGCCTCAGATCCAGCATCGGGTGCTCTACCCGTAACTCGTGGCGAGCGAACCACACCGCGCACGAGACGCCGACGACGAGAGCCGCCCCGATAGAGGCCTGCCCGAACCCGCCGCGACCGCCCTCGATCAGCCCGTAGCAGAGCAGCGACAGCGCCCCGGTGCCCAGGGCGATACCCCTGAGGTCGATCTTGCCGGCTTGCCTGCGGGGATCGGCCGGCATCCACAGCCACGTCCCGGCAGCCCCTACCGCGGCAACCAGCAGGAAAGGAAGGAAGACCGCGCTGAATCCGAACGATTCGACCAGCCAGCCCCCCAGGATGGGGCTGATCGTGAAGCCCACCGACGAGATCGCGGTCCACAATCCCAGTGCCCTACCCCGTTTCTCGGGCGGGAAGGCCAGGGCCACCATGGCCAGCGAGTTGGGAGCGCCCAGCCCCATACCGACCCCCTGCGCGATCCGGCCCGGCAGCAGGACCGACATCGACGTGGCCGACCATGCCACGACCGTCCCCAGCGCGAACACGCCGTAGCCGGCCAGCAGCGCCCGCCGCCGTCCGTAGAGGTCCCCTATGGCGGCGGATGTGGGGAGCAGGGACACGAGGGCGAGCGCGAAGGCTGCCACCACCCACTGGAGGTCGGCCAGCTCCGCCGACATCCGGACCCCGATCGAGGGGAGCGCTATGTTGATCATCGAAACTTCGAAGCCCTGGATCATGATCGTCGGGGTGCAGGCCACGAAGACCTTCCATCGGGATCTCACGCCGGGCCGGTGGAGGGCCGGAATCGTCCACGCCCTCTCCACCCTCTCCACCCTCTCCGGGAGCCGGCCATGCTCCCGAACGGGTCGGCCTCCATGGAGTCACCGAAGGTCATCACCGGCCGGCGGGTCTTGGCCGCGAAGGTCGTCATCCCGCGCCGGACCCTCTCCCGGAAGCACCGTCCACCGGAGGCGGACATCCCGGTTCACCTCGCTCGGGACCGGGACGCCGGTGCCGAGGGCGGGGGCCTCGAGGCCGGCTCGGGCCTCGTAGCCGGCCCGTCTCGCTCCCGGCGCCCTTCGCCAGCAGCAAGCGCACGAGCAAGGCTCCCACGACCAGCGCGCCCGCGCCGATCACGATCATCACGACGCCGAAGGCAAAGAGTGACGCATCCGAATGGGCGGCGGTCAGCGCCCCGTCAACGCCCTCGGGAGCGGTGCCGAAGCTCATCGACGAGACCTGCGCGGCGGCATCCCGGCGGCCGGCGATCGCGGAACGGAACCTGGCCTTGGCCACCAGGGTGGCCAGCGCGCCGAATACGGCGATCCCGAACGCGCTTCCGAGATGGCGGGAAACAGACAGCGAGGCGGCCGCGGTCGAGGTGCGTTCCTCGGGAATCCTGGTGACCGCCGCCGCGCCGGCGCCCACGAAGAAGGCTCCGTTGACGGCCCCTGCCAAGCCCATGGCCGGCAGCAGGTAGCCCGCAACCGGGCCGGCTCGGCCCGCCAGACCCATTGCCAGCGCGCTGAGACCGATGGCCGGGACCGCGACCGCGACCGGGAACCGGAAGCCTCTCCGATCAGTGACATACCCGGAGATCGGAGAGCCGATCAGTGCCATCCCCGAGAAGGCCAGCATGACGTGGGCCGTAGCCCACGGCGAGAACCCCCGGAGGGCTTGGAGGTAGATGGTCAGCAGGAAGATCGAAGCGCCGGTGGCCGTGTGCAGGGCGAAGGACGCCAGCAGCACGTGCCCGAACGGCGGTCGCCGTATGAGCCGCAGGTCCAGCATCGGGTGCTCGACCACCAACTCGTGGCGAGCGAACCACGCCGCGCAGAGGAGACCGCAGCCCAGAGCCGCCACGATGGAGGGTCGCCAGAACCCGTCCCGGCCGCCCTCGATCAACCCGTAGCTGAGCAGGGACACCGCCCCGGTCGCGAGGGCGACGCCGGCCGGGTCGAGCGGTCGGCGCTGCCTCGGCGCATCGGCCGGCATCCACATCCACGTCCCGGTGCCTCCGATGACCGCGAAGGCGAGCGAGGGGACGAAGACCGCGTTGAACCCGAACGACTCCACCAGCCAGCCGCCCGCCAGCGGACTCATCGTGAACACCACCGACGAGATCGCGGTCCACAGCCCCAGCGCCCTACCCCGTTCCTCCCGCGGAAAGGAGAGCCCCACCATCGCAAACGAGTTGGGAGCGCCGAGCGCCATTCCGATCCCCTGCGCGATCCGGCCCCCCACCAGAACGGCTATCGACGTCGCCGACCACGCCAGCGCCGACCCGAAGGCCAGTATGCCGTATCCCAGGAGCAGTGCGCGTCGGCGGCCGTACATGTCACCTATGGCCGCGGACATGGGAAGCACCGACACCATGGCCAGAGCGAAGCCCGCCACGATCCATTGGAGGTCGGCCAACTGGGCGGAGAGTTCCTCACCCATGGAAGGGAGGGCCAGGTTGATCATCGTGACGTCCAACCCCTGGATCACGATGGCCGGCGTGCAGGCGACCACCACCTTCCAGCGCAGTCTCATGGCGGAGTCCTGGATACAGGTCGGGTCAGCGGGGCGGGGTACCCGGCCTCCCGGGGAACATGACACCGGCCGGCGAAGACCCGTGGCGGGCGGACCGGAATCGTCACGGGTCCGCTTCTCCTAGGAGAGTACTGAACGTTCCACCCGCGGCCCGTCGCTCAACCACGAACTGCCTGGTCAGCGGGCGGCGGGCCGGCAGCAATCCTCATCGTTCGGCCTTCTCCCGGGCCGGTGGGGGACCGGGATCGTCCATGCCTTCTGCGAGGGCCAGCTCCCGCAAGATGGCGAAGGCCTCCGATCGCCCGTACGGACCGTCGTCGATCCGCTTGTCGAGCAGTACCTCGAGAAACGAGCCCACCATCGGGCCCGGACCGATCCCCAGGTAGCCCATCACGTCATGGCCGTCGACGGGCGGGCGGAGCGCATCCAGTTCCTCCCGGGCACGGAGTAGCTCTATTCGTTCCTCCAACTCGTCGATCTGGCGCTGGATCCGCAGGGCCCGGCGGTCGCTCCGGGTGGTGACGTCACACCTGGCCAACTGGTTGAGCTTGGGGAGCAACTCCCCGGCGTCGCGAACGTAACGTCGTACCGCAGAGTCGCTCCAGCCCATCTTGAAGGTGTGGGCTCTCATATGCAGGAACACGAGCTCGGCCACGTCCTCGATGATGCTCTTGGGATAGCGGAGCCGGCGGAGGCGAACCCGCGTCATCCGGGCCCCCACCACCTCATGGTGATGGAAGGTCACCTTCGGACCGTCGAAGTGGCGCGTAGCCGGTTTTCCGACATCGTGGAAGACGGCCGCCAGCCGCAGCACCAGGTCCGGTTCGGTCTTGGCCATCACGGCCAGCGAGTGGGCGAGAACATCCTTGTGGCGGTGGTCGGGATCCTCGGTCATGGCCAGCGCCGGGATCTCGGGAATGAACCCGCCCGCCAGCCCGGACTCGATCATCAGCGTCAGGGCCGGCGCCGCCCGCTCGCCCACCACCAGCTTGGAGAACTCGTCCCGGATCCGCTCGGCGCTGACGATTGCCAGGCGATCCTTCATCACGGACACGGCCGCCAGATCCCCACGGTCGGGGCGGAAGCCCAGCTCGGCCACGAACCGGAAGAGGCGCACCATCCGGAGCGGGTCGTCGGAGAAGGACGCCTCCGGACCGATCGGGGTACGGAGCGTCTGTGACGCTATGTCGACCACGCCCCCGAACGGGTCGGCCAGGGTGGGGGCGTCGCTACCGAGCTTCAGCGCAATGGCGTTGACGGTGAAGTCGCGCCTCGCCAGGTCTTCCTCGATGGAGCCGCCGAAGGTCACTTCGGGGCGGCGGCTTCCGGGCGAGTAGGCCTCCGCCCGGAAGGTGGTGATCTCGCAGCGGATTCCATCCCGCACCGCGCCGATGGTCCCGAACCGCTCGCCGACTCCGTACAGGTCGTCGGCCCAATGCCGGAGCAGCGCTCTCATGCGTTTGGGACGGGCGTCGGTCGCGAAGTCCAGATCCGACGCCTCCCTGCCCAGCAGAGCATCGCGAACCGACCCTCCGACCAGGTACAGGTCGTGGCCGGACCTCGCAAAGAGATCGGCCAGATCGCGGGTGAGGCCTTGGCCGAGCCACCTCAGGCGTTCGGGGATCATCGTGGTCAGTGGTCAGTCGTCGATAGTCGGTAAGCATACATTATGTATCGTTGGGCGGTCACTTCCGTCCGGCAAATGACCACCGGCCAGCGGCAACCGGCCCTTGCTCAAGATAGGTCCCAAACCTTGCCGGCTTGGGAGGCCACCCAGTCGAGGATTCGGAAGGCGATCTCGGGCGAGCGGAGGCGGCGGTCCTCTTCCGGCGCCACCACTCCGGAGGCGCCGGAGAGGGTGGCCGACACGGAGGTCCGGATGGCGTCGCGGTCGTAGCCGCCTTCCATGAAGAATATCGTCCGGCCGGGTGGCGTCACCGCGGCCAGCGCACCGGCCATGAACGCATAGTCGGATGCCACCAAGCTCAGTTCCGCCAGCGGATCGTCGGCGTGGGCGTCGTAGCCGGCGCTCACCAGCAGCCAGTCCGGCCCGAACCCGGACACCACCGGGACGATAACTCGGGGAAAGGCCAGACGGTAGAGATCGCCGGCGGTTCCGGCCGGAAGGGGCAGATCCAGGGTGGTGGCAGCCCCCGGACCGGCGGTCATGTCGACTAGGCCGCCGGTGCCCGGGTAGAACGGGAACTGGTGGAGCGAGACATAGAGGATGTCCGGGCGGGACTCGAACATCTCCTCGGTGGCGTTCCCGTGATGAACATCCCAGTCGATGATCGCCACCCGCTCCCCTCGTTCGACCAGCATGGCGGCTGTCACCGCCACGTTGTTGAACAGGCAGAACCCCATCGCCGTGGACCGGCGAGCATGGTGGCCGGGGGGCCGCACAGCCAGGAAGGCCGCCTCCGCCCGGCCCTCTTCCAGCCTGCCCGCCGCAAGTGGACCGGCCCCCGCCGCCCGCACGGCTGCCTCCCACGAGGCTCGCACCGCCCTGGTGTCCGGGTCCAGCGCACCACCGCCGGTGGCGCAGAACCGCTCGATCCGGTCCACGTAACGGGGGGAGTGGACCAGCTCGAGGAGTGCCCGGTCGACCACGGGCGCCTGCTCCTCCACCACCTCCACCGGAGCCTCTCTTACGCCCGCGGCCGCCGCGTCCAACCGGGCCGGCCGCTCAGGATGGCCGCGCCCTGTGTCATGCAAGCCGAAGGCCGGATGGGTAACGAGCAATACGCGCATCCCGTAGAGCGTACCGCCGGCCGCCACCCTCCAGGCGGATGCCCACCGATCCCGACTGCTCCTGGCCCGACGCCGATGACCAGCCACTCCGAGGTGAGCGTCGGGCCTGCCATTTCACCGGTTCTTGGGCACCCTCCTAGGATCGATTCCGCTATTCCACCCGGATCGGGGCAACCAGGAACACCGATGAGAACCGTATTCGAGCGCTCAGCCGGGGGGATAGTGCTGACCGCAGACGGGCGGCTGGTACTGATACGAACTACCAACCTCCGGGGCCGGCCTGTCGTCACCTTGCCGAAGGGCCTGCTGGAGACGGGCGAGACCGCCGTCTCGGCGGCCCGAAGAGAGGTCACAGAGGAGACGGGATTCGACGTGCGGGCGGTCTCCGATACTCCCGCGGGCTTCGTCGAATACTGGTTCGTGCGCGATGGGGTGCGCGTCTACAAGCGGGTCGACTTCTTTCGCTTCACGGCGATCGGCGGGAGTCCCGACCTCCACGACGGAGAGGTCGACGAGGTGCTGGTCGTCGAGGCGGGAGACGCCATCGACATGCTCAGCTACCCGGGCGAGCGGCAGGTGGTGCGCAAGGCTCTAGGAGGGTGGTGCAGGACCCCCTACACGGCCGGCCGGCCGATGACATAATGCCTGTTCAGAGGAAGGCGGGCCGTTGCTCCCCACCATCTTGCAGCACCCTTCTAGTGGTCTGCCTGCAAAAACACTTGCCGTGCTCTGCATGCATACCAGGCCGCCATTTCACAGACAGACCACAGGCGGTATGAGGGTCGACGGGGATTGGCCCGGGGTCATCACCATCAGGGAGGGCTGGGCGAAAGCGACCGCCCGACCCTGGAACGCGGACCTCCCGTACGGGTACCTGCGCCTCGAACGCGGCGGGGCCGGATTCCTTCGAGCGGCGACGGGACACGTCCTTGGATACGGCGTCGAGTTGGTGGCGTCCCCTCCCCTGCTGGACAGCGCCGCCCCGGCCTGGGTGCAGGCGGGGTTCTTCCCCTTCCTCGACCTGCATCTGTACCGGCGCAGCCTCATCGGGGCGATACCGCCCGGCCGGCACGGCGTGCGGCAGGAACCGCCCGATTTCGACGCCCTCGCCGAGATCGACCGCCGCTCGTTCGGCCCGCTCTGGAGGAGCACTGCCTCGAGCTTGCGAGAGTCGTACCGGGCAACCCTCCAGAGGACGGTCCTCGTCACCCGCACCGGCGAGGATCCGGAAGGGTTCGCGATCGTCGGCGCCTCCGGCCTGACCGCCTACCTGCAGCGCATTGCGGTCTCGCCGGCCCACCAGGGTCGGGGATGGGGCAGCCGTCTGATCGTCGGTGCCCTCCGGTGGGCGGCCCGCCATGGTGCAGCCTCCATACTGCTCAACACGCCGCCCGCCAACCGGGCTGCCGCAGCGTTCTACCGATCAGCCGGATTCCATCGGCTTCCGGACCGGCTCCGGGTCCTACGCTACCCCCGTGATCAGTTCCCGGCCTTCACTGATCCTGTATAGCGGCTACTGACCGCTGATCGCCGACCGCTAACCCGTTCATTAAGATCCGGCGTTACTGACTACTGCCCATTGGCAAAGGCCCTATGCACCCAACCCCGCGGCCGGATCGCCCACCGACCACCAGCCACTGACCACTGACTTACCGGACCCGATGCCGCCTCCGCTCCCGACCCGATACCACTTGGAGGTCCGCCTCGGGCGCGACGAAGACGTAGAAGAATGGCTCGCCACCGACCTGGAGTTGAGCCGACCGGTTCTGATCCGCATCGTGGGACCCGAAGCCTCGGACCGACGGCGCGCGTCCTTCCTGGACGCGGTCCGCCAAGCCTCCCGGGTGAGTCACAACCATGTGGCGGCGGTCTACGCGGCCGACCAGGCGGAGGGTTCCGCCTACGCGGTAACGGAGTGGACCGGGGGGATCACGCTGGCCCACCGGATCGACGCGGCCAACACCCCGCCCATCGCGGAGTTCCTGTCGAACACCGCCGGCCTGGCAGACGGCCTGGCCGCACTCCACGAGGAACACGTGATCCACGGCGCCATCGACCCGGGGGCCATCCTGTACTCGGGCGCCCACCCTGCCAAGCTGGCCGGATTCGGCAGGTCGAGGCGGACCGGCTCCCGGCGCGAGGACGTGAAGGCTCTGGGCGGTGCGCTGGAGACGGCCCTGACGGGGCGCCCGGCCGGGATCCTGGCTCCCTCGCAGGTTATAGACGCCCTACCCCCCAGCGTCGACGACGCCCTCCGCCTGGCACAGGAGGCACGGGTCAGCGCCCGCCGGCTCGCCGACCTGGTCCGCTCGATCCCCTACTCGCCGCCCCTGCGCCGCGCTTCCCGGTGGTCGTGGCGCTGGCTGATACCGGCCGCCCTGCTGGCCCTCGCTGCGATCGTCTTCGTCTGGCTGGGCAGCCTGCTGGACGCCAGTCCCAGTTCACCCGTGCTTGCGCCCGCCATCCCGGGCCCCACTGTCACCCGTCCGGCTAGCACCACGACCACGACCACGACCGCGGCGGCTGCCGGCACCACCGCTCTCGAGGAGGACCCGGTGGAACCCGTGGTGCTGCGGAACGTGATGGCCTTCGACCCGTTGGGGGACGGCCAGGAGCATTCGGGCCGGGTGGACCACCTCGTCGACGGGGACCCCGGCACGAGTTGGCGGACCGAGCAGTACTTCGACCCCCTCCCGCTCCTCAAGGGCGGCGTCGGTGTGGCCTTCGAAGTCAGCGGCTCGCCGGCCTTCCTCGATCTGGTGGGCCTCTCGGAGGGCACGACCTTCCGGATCATGTGGGCGCCCAGCCTCCTGGGAATCGGGGATGAGCGGTGGGACACCATCACAGAGGAGACCGCCGCTACCGCCGACGCCTCGATCGAGCTTCCCGTCCGCCGGGACGGGGTGTGGCTGCTCTGGCTCACCGACCTACCGCCGGAGAACGATGTCTACCTGGCCCGGCTGGCCGAAGTAAACTTCCGTAATTGATAGGACGAAGGAACGTCAGAACAACCGATGACGTGCTACTCGGCCGTTACCTGGCCGGCGACATGCACGCGTTCGGCCTACTCATGGAGGCCCACGAGAGGCGGGTCTTCGCCGTCAGCCTCCGCATCCTGCGCGACCGGGAGGAGGCGCTCGACGCCACGCAGGAAACCTTCATAACCGTCCTGCGGAAGGCAGGAGGATTCGAGGGCAGGTCCGCCTTCTCGACCTGGCTGTACCGGATCGCCGTCAACACCTGCTACGACGCGCTGCGCAAGCGAGGTCGCCGCCCGACCTCGCCTCTCCCGGAGTCGTACGAACCACGGGACACGACGACCAACGGACGGCTGGAATCCGTCGAGCTGCGACCGGCGATCGAGGAGGCCTTGGCGCGCCTACCGGAGGAGTTCGGGGCCGCGGTGATCCTCTGTGACCTGGAGGACCTCCCGCTCAAGACCGTGGCCGGCATCCTCGAGATTCCCCTGGGCACGGTCAAATCCCGCGTCTTCCGGGGTCGCCGGATGCTGGCGGCAGAACTCGGGAACCTTTCGGGCGCCTCCGACTATCCGAAGGGTGACGGATATGAGTGAGCATCACCCCGACATGGACCAGATCATGGCGCTGGCCGCCGGACACGTCCCTCCCGAAGAAGCAGCTCGCCTGGAGGCCGGACTCGACGCCGATGCCAAGAGGGAACTGGCTGCCCAGCGGGCCGCTCTGGCGGCGCTGGGACAGCTACCGCGTCCCAACATGTCGGCCCCCGAGCGCAGCCGCCTGCGCGCCGCGATTCGCGATGAACTCAACCTGGCGCCGGTCCGGTCTCCCGCACCGCCCCCCCGCATACTCCGTCCTCGCAGGGGCTGGTTTACCCGAGCCGTTCCCTCCCTGGTAGCGGCCGCCTCCCTGGTCGCGGTGATCGGAATCGTGCTGAACCTGGGCGGAGGATCCGACGAGGAGGCCCCCCTCAGCGACTACGAGGCGGCCGCTACTACCGCTGCCCCGATGACGGCGGCGGCCGCTCCGGCGACGACCGCCGCCGCTCTCGCGACGCCTGCGACAACCGAGGCCCAGGCCGAAGAGGAGGCTATGTCACAAGCAGCGCCCGTCGAAACGGGGGCCAGGACGGGCGACGCGCGCGCGGAAGAGGAGCCAACGGCCGCAGCAACGACCACCGCGGCGGCCACGACCACCGCTCCGGCGACGACGGCCGCGGCTGCGGGGGAGGCGGAGGCGGAGGCTGCCTTGGACGAGGCGCCGACCCTCCGGTACGCCTTCGTATTCTCCACCGACCAACCCGAGCAAGCCCTGACATCTGCCTTGACGGCCTACGCCAGCGACGGGCTGGACCCGTTCCCCGTGTCACAGCTACCCGAGCGAGCCGCCCGGGCGGGCCTGGTGTGCTGGGAGAACACGGCCGAAGCGACAGACCCGGATGCCGAGGTCTACTTCATGGAACGCGGGTTGATAGACGGGGTCGAGGGCGAGGCCTACGGTATCGCGGTGCGGAGCGACGGCGACGACGAGGACGCTGATCTCGAGGAAGCGGATCCCGGCACCTTGTATCTCTTCGTCCATCCCGACTGCAGCCGGGTCCGGTTCTCCCTCCCGTGAACCGACCCCGGTGGACCGGCGGCGCCGGGCTAACCTGAGCCCGTGATGGAGAGCCAGGCCGCTCGTTTCGCCGACCTCGTCGAGGGAATCGCCGCCAAGGCCCGGGCGATGAGCGTCGACCGGTTGGCCCGGGCCATCACCCTGACAGCTCTCGGCCTCGGAGCGATCCTTCTGGTCCTGGTGGCGCTGGTACTCGCCTGCGTGGGCCTCTTTCGCCTGCTGGCCATCGGAGTGGGCGCCACCGCCGCGTACGCGATATTCGGGGGATTGTTCCTGGCCGCCGGATGGTTGTCCTGGAGGAAGCGCAGACACGTAGCCGAGGAGCCGAATGGCTGAGAACGTAATAATCATCGGGTCGGGGCCGGCCGGCCTCACCGCGGCCCTCTATACGGCGCGCGCCGACCTGGCACCCCTCGTGTTCGAAGGTATCCAGGCGGGTGGCCAACTGATGATCACCACCGACGTCGAGAACTACCCGGGATTCCCGGACGGCATCATGGGGCCCGAACTCATGGACCATTTCCGCAAGCAGGCCGAGCGTTTCGGGGCCCGGCTCCTGAGCCACGACGTGACGTCGGTCGACCTCTCACAGCGGCCCTTCGAGGTAGGCGTGGGCGCCGACCGCTACCGGGCCCACGCCCTCATCATCGCCACGGGGGCCAGCGCACGCTTCCTCGGCATACCCGGCGAGGACCGCCTCGTCGGCCGCGGGGTGTCCACCTGCGCCACCTGCGACGGGTTCTTCTTCAGGGGGAAGGAGATCGTGGTCGTGGGGGGCGGCGACTCGGCCATGGAGGAATCCCTTTTCCTCTCCAAGTTCGCCTCGAAGGTCACGATCGTCCACCGCCGGGACCAGTTCCGGGCCTCCCGCATAATGGCCAACCGAGCCCTTGCCCATGAGAAGATCGAGGTCATGTGGAACACCACCGCCGAAGAGGTCCTCGGTGAGGACAAGGTGACGGGGGTGATGTTGCGGGATGTGATGTCGGGCGAGACCCGCCGGCACCCCATTGACGGGTTTTTTCTGGCGATAGGGCACGATCCGAACACCGAGATCTTCAAAGGACGGATCGACCTCGACGAGCAGGGATACATGCTGGTTCCGGGACCGGGGACAATGACCAGCATCGACGGTGTCTTCGCTTCCGGTGATGTGGCCGACAAGGTGTACCGTCAGGCGGTGACCGCGGCCGGCACCGGATGCGCGGCCGCCATCGACGCCGAGCGCTGGCTGGAATCCCACCACGATCCCCAGACGGTCGGCGGATGAGCCGGCCGGGGCCACGAAGCGGACCAGAAGCCTACATACATCGTTGTTGTACAGCACACACTACGCTAACGCTGTGACAACTACCGGATATCCAAGGAGGAACACATGGCGGATCTCTTGACCCTCACCGACGCGGACTTTGCGGGCGCGGTGGCCGGCGACAAGCCGGTACTGGTCGATTTCTGGGCGGTCTGGTGCGGACCGTGCAGGCTCGTTGCGCCGCTGCTGGCGGAGATCGCCGCGGAACACGGCGACAAGATCACCATCGCCAAGCTCAACATCGACGAGAACCCGAACACGCCCTTCGCCTACGACGTGATGAGCATCCCCACGATGGTGGTGTTCCAGGACGGGGTCGAGAAGAAGCGCATAGTCGGCGCCCGGCCCAAGGCCGCGATGGTGGCGGAACTCGCGGAGTGGATCGGCTGAGCGACCGGCCACTCCGCTGTGCCACACGCGGGGAGGCTCGCCCGCCCCGACATCAGGAGCCGAAGAACCGCCGGTAGATCTCTTCGAGTTGGCCCACGTCGGCGAACCCGAGCACCACCTGTCCCCTGTTGTTCTGGAACCGGATCCGCACCTTCGTACCCAGTTGCTCGGCCAAGCGGCGTTCGAGTTCGATGATGGCCGCCGGGCGGGACTCCGGCCGTTTGGAGCGCTCCCTCCCCCCGTCCGCACCCTTACCGACCCTGACCGCCTCCTCAAGCCGGCGTACCGACCAACCTTCCGCTACGGCGCGCTCGGCCAGATGCTCGGCCAGCGCCCGATCCTCCAGACCGAGCAAGGCCCGGGCATGGCCGGCCGATAGATCACCCGCCGCCAGGGCAGCCTGGATGGGCGGGCTCAGGTTCAGCAGACGGATGGTGTTCGAGACCGCTGCCCGGCTGCGGCCCACCCGCTCGCCGATCTCAGCGTGCGTCAATCCGAAATCCGCCTCAAGCTGCTGGAAGGCGGCGGCCTCCTCGAGCGAACTCAGGTCCTCGCGCTGGAGGTTCTCTATGAGCGCCTCCGTGAGCGAGCCGCCCTCGTCGGTGTCCCGGATCAGAGCCGGGATCTCGGCCAAACCTACCTCCTGCGCGGCGCGCCACCGCCGCTCGCCGGCGATGAGCACGTAGTCGAACCCGTCCGGACGTACCACGATCGGCTGCAATACGCCCACCTCCCGGATCGATGCAGTGAGCGACTCCAGCGCCCCGGCGTCGAAAGCCTTGCGGGGTTGGTTCGGGCTGGGACGGATCCTGGTCACGGAGATGTTCTCCAGGTTGCTGTTCCTGCCGGCAGGGATGAGGGCTTCCAGGCCCTTGCCCAGTCCGGATCGTCGTGCTGCCACCATCTACTCCTCCGCTCGATGCCGCCGGCGGAACTCCTTCGCCGCATACCGGTAAGCGATCGCCCCCGGGCTCATCCGGGCGTATACCTCGATCGGCTCGCCGTACGAGGGCGCCTCCGACAGCCGTATCGATCTCGGTATGACCGTCCTGTAGGCCGTCTCACCGAAGTATTCCCGGACCTGGGCGGCAACATCGCTCGCCAGCCGTGTCCGGCCATCGAACATCGTGAGCAGTACCCCACCAATGCATAGGCGGGGATTCAAACTGTTACGTACCAGAGCGATGTTTTGCATCAGTTGGGTGAGGCCTTCGAGGGCGTAATACTCGCACTGGACCGGAATCAGTACCTCGTCCGCTGCTGCCAGGGCGTTGACGGTCAGCAGGCCGAGGCTCGGGGGACAGTCGACGAGAACGATGTCGTATGAACGGCTCACCTCGCCCAGAGCTGCCGCCAGACGCAGCTCGCGGCTCAGGACCGACACCAATTCGAGCTCGGCTCCGGCCAGATCTATGTTGGCGGGCGCTATGAACAGGTTGTCGACGCCGGTCGAGGTCACGACATCGAGGATCGGCATCCCCCCGACCACCACGTCGTAGATCGACTTCTCGATCTCGAAAACCGCTATACCCAACCCCGCGCTGGCATTGGCCTGCGGGTCGAGGTCGATCAGCAGTACACGCTCCCCCTCGATCGCCAGGGCCGCCCCAAGGTTGATCGCCGAAGTGGTCTTACCCACGCCGCCCTTCTGGTTGGCAACGCTGACTACAACTGAGCGGGATGACACTGCTCGTACCCCTCCGAACCGAGTATGACAGTGCCCCATGATACCGAGAGGAGGAGCGAGAACAACGATCCTCGATGTGCCGGGCCTTCACCTGCCAGTAGTGGGTTGAGGTTTCACGTGAAACCTCAACCCACTATCAGGGGTCGGCAGTTGCCCGGTCCCCCCGGAAGGCCGCGGCCGGCGCATGCTCATCGTGATGTCAGGGTTTCGTTGGCGGCTCGGTTCCGGACGGCAGCCGAGCGACCCCTACTCCTGAGAGATCACCACGGATCGCCGGGGCTCCGCTCCCTCCGAGTATGACCGCACCCCGTCAACCGCTGCCACCGCGTCGTGGACGACCTTCCGGTCCGCGGCGTTCATCGGCTCGAGCATTATCTCGCCGCCCTCGTCCAAGACCTGGGAGGCAAGCCGGCCCGCGTATATGGCGAGGGCCTTCCGGCGCCTCTGCCCATAGCCGGCGATATCCAGCCTGAGCCGGCAGTTCCTGGCCGTCTTGCGCTGGACCACCGTCTTGGTCAACTCGTGGATCGCCTGCATGACCGTCGCCTTCGCCCCTATCAACGCCTCCGTCTGCTCGCCGAGCACATCCGCGTGCAGGATCCGTCCGTCGAACCGGGTCTCCACCCGGCCCTCGAGCCCGAACTCCGCAAGCAGCCCACTGAGAAAATCCTTCACTACCGCGGCTTGCTCGTCTCCCAGGACGCGCGCCGCCAGATCATCACCAGCCACCGTTCGACCCTCTCTTTCCGCCACTTGACCACCGGTGGGCTTCCGCGTGCCACCGGAGGACTTGGAGCCCTTGGTCGCCCTACTCGATCGCCGACCACGAGCCTCCTTCTGCTTGGCCGCGGTCGCGACCCCCGATCGTTGCTTCTTTGATGCTTCTACCGGCCGCGATCGGGCTTGCCGGGAAGATTTCCTCTTGCGTCCGCCCCGAGATCGCTTCCCGCGGCGCTTCCCGCTCAGCTTCACGCGTACGATCGCATCCTGTCGACCGATTCCCAGGAAGCCCCTCTGAGGCTCCCGGAGGACCGTGATCTCTGCGCGAGCCTTGTCCTCGATACCGAGTTCCTCAAGTGCGGCCTTCTCGGCCACCTCGACTGATATCCCTCTGACTTCGACCCACTCGACCATGCTCTACCTTCTCCTCCTCCGGCTGCGCTTCTTACTTGAGCCCTGCGGTTTGGACGGCTTCTTCCCATCATCCGGCGGCTGCGCCGCCGTCTTCCCTCCGGTCGGGTTGCCCGGCCGTCCGTCGATCTTGAAGATCAGCAGCTGCTGTGAAGTGCGGAACACGTTGCTGGTGGCGAAATACAGGTTCAGGCCCGATGGCCAGACGTAGGAGATCGCCCCGAACATCAGCGGCAGGATCTTGGTGACCCGCTGTATAGTTTCCGCCTGCGGACTGCTGCTTTGCGGGTTGCCTGGGGGGGTCAGCAACTTCTGCTGCAGGAACCCGGTTGCTACTACGAAGCCGACCAACAGCAGGTACGGGATTGTGGCCGTCGAAAAGAGGCCGTCTGTACCCACTACGTCGGACGGCGCCCGATTCAGATCCATCGTCAGGAACCGCAGGGTGCCCTCCAAGGCCTGCTCCGAGAGTTTCGATCCCGCGGGCAGGCTGTTGACCGGGTCCCGGAGAACCCTGAAGAGTGCGAACCAGATGGGCATCTGTACCAGCAGCGGCATGAAGCAACCGAACGGACTGACGCCACGCTCGCGGTACAGCGCCATCACCCCCTGGTTCATCGCCTCCTGATCGCCCTTGTGCTCCCGGCGTATCCGCTCCATTTCGGGCTGGAGTTCCTGCATGGCGCGGGTCGAACGAACCTGCTTCAACGTCAGCGGGAACACGAGCAGGTTCACGACGATCGTCAGCAGAATTATAGCTACACCATAATTCGGTACCACATCGTAGAAGAACGATAATATCCCTCCCAGAAGGGAGAGTAGCCCGTTCCAAAGTTGGCTCACCGGCCTCCCCCTCGTTCCGGTACCGGATCGAACCCTCCCTTGGCCAAGGGGTGGCAACGCCCGATTCTCCTCAATCCGAGCCAGCTCCCCTTGAGGAAACCGTGCAGGCCCAACGCTTCGTGCGTGTAGCGTGAACACGACGGGACGAAGCGGCAGGAACTCGGGACCATCGGACCAACCGTGTGCTGGTACAACGTGATCAAGGACCGTCCCACCAAGGCCAGTGGGCCGGGTAGCGTTCGGGAAGAGTCAGTTCCGTTCACTTCGCTCGCCTTCCGCACTCGTTGCCGATATCGCCTCCTCCAGCCATCCGCACAAAGCACGAAAAGGCACGCCGGCCACCGCCGAGGATCCTATGACCACATAGTCGAACCCCGCTCGAAGCCCCACCTCGTTCAACGCCGCCCGCAAGCGCCGCTTGACACGGTTCCGTTTCACAGCCCGGCCGGCGCGCCGGCCGACGACCAGGCCGACCCTCGCGGGCCCGTCGGGGCGCTCCATTCCGATCACCGTGACCCCCCCTCGTCGGAACCTGACTCCATGACGCAGCACGGCATCGAATCGGGTCCGGCCGCTCAGCGAAGCGTGCATCCGGGCGCCGCATTCCGCCTACGGCAACGTTCCAGTCCGCGGGGCGACCAGACTGCACACTTGGGGCAGCACGCTCCTTGATCGGCAGGGCGGCCTATGGGACTCTTCTTTGTCATCGTCCACAATATCTCGTCGGGGCGCGGTCAACTCACGCGGCCAACCGTCGACGTCCTTTCCTGCGGCGGCGTTTGAGGATGGCGCGTCCCTGACGCGTCCGCGCCCGCCGGCGGAACCCGTGCTTGCGCTTCCGGCGGCGTCTGTTGGGTTGATAAGTACGCTTCATGGGAATCTCCCTTGGGCTCCCCGTGGTGCGGGCATCCGGCGGCGCGGGTACCTGAGGCTTCCGGTAATAGCCGACACCCACCGGGGTGGCGAGGTAGCAGCCTAAGGTTACGTCCATCCGACCCGATTTGCAAAGGTTGAGAGTCCACCGGCCGCTCTCCCCGAGCAGGTTCTCCTCGTGCTTCCTGGCTCGGGTCGGCCGCCGACCGTCTTGCTTTCCGGCAGGGCGCGAAGAAAATCCTTGGAACGCGATAACTCTTCCGGCACCCTCCCAAAGTGACTACTTCGACTGCCCGATAGCCATCTACCTGGGATTTTACCGGATGCCGGAGTATTCGAGAGGTCGGATTCGAACTCTTCGCATCCACAGTGGGACGGTCCGCGGCTGCGTATCATTTGCCTAGGCGGACCGAGGGTCCCGCATGAGCCTGACAACCACTTCCCGCGTGACAGTGGGTGCCCACGCGGTTCCCTGCTTGCAAATGAACATATTCGCGCAACGGATGCAGCGATCCTCGCGGTTCTCCACAGTTGTGGATATTGCTGTGGAGAACTGATCGGGCATGGGCGCGTGGGAGGGGGTTCAAGAGAGTGGCAGAAGCACAGTTCGTCGCACCTAACGACCAGCTTGTAGCCGATCTTCGGTCGATAGTTCCCCCAACCAAGTGGAGTACGTGGTTCTCGTCGGTCCGCTTGGAGTTGACCGACAACGTGCTACGGGTCATCACCCCGTCCGAATTCCACATCCTGTGGCTACGTGATCACTACCAATCCCATATGGAGTCGATCGCCATCGATCACCTCGGCCCCGACGTCTCGGTCCAGTACGTGGTCGAACCTACCCCGACTGAGGATCCCACACGTTTCGAGTGGCCGGCCCCGACCGATGCGCCGCCCCCCGTATCTCCCGATGCCCCACCGGAAGCGCGCTACGCGCCCCGGTTCCTGGGCAAATACGTCTTCGACAACTTCGTCGTCGGCCAGTCCAACCGGCTTGCCCTCGCCGCGGCCATGGCCGTATCGGAAAGACCAGGTCAGTACAATCCTCTCTTCATCTATGGAAGGGCCGGCCTCGGCAAGACCCACCTCCTGCACGCTATCGGGCACCACACCCGTCAAGCCAGGCCGGCAGCTTCCGTCCGGTACATCACGTCCGAGAACTTCTTCAACGAATTCGTCGACTGTATCCGCCGCAAGCGCATGGATACCTTCAAACATCGCTACCGCACCATTGATCTCCTCCTCCTCGACGATATCCAGTTCTTCCGAGGCAAGGAGCAGATCCTCGAGGAGGTGTTCCATACCTTCAACACGCTCTACGAGTTGGGTAAGCAGATGGTGCTCTCGTGCGACCGCCTACCGAAGGACCTCGGCATCGAGGATCGCCTCCGGTCTCGCTTCCAATGGGGACTCATGGCCGATATCGGGCCGCCCGACGTCGAGACCCGCCTCGCGATCCTCCAGCGGATCGCCGAATACGCCCCCGCGCCCCTGCCGCACGAGGTTTTGGAGTTCATCGCCCGCCATGTGACGGACAACATCCGGGAACTCGAGGGTGCCCTGACCAAGGTCACCGCATTCGCCGGGCTGACCAACCAGCCGATCACGCTCGAACTGGCCCAATCCCAACTCCGCGATCTCTTGCCCACCACGCCCGGACGCCCCCCGACCGGGGAGGAGATCATGGCCGTGGCCGCCATGTCCTACGGATTCTCGGTAACGGAGCTACAAGGACCCAGTCGCCGCCAACCATTGGTCCTCGCCCGGCAGATCGCCATGTACCTCTGCCGCGATCTCACCGACCTCTCACTCCCCAAGATCGGCAAGATCTTCGGCGGGCGGGACCACACCACGGTCATCCATGCCAATACAAAGATCACCCGGCTGCTGGTCTCCGATCCGGACATCGCCCGACAGGTATCACAGCTGTCGACAAAGCTGTGTTCATCATGACCGTTATCCCCAACCGGCGGATCCCGACGACTCACCCCCTGGATAACCAGATCCGGTATCCACTGGACCAGCACACGTTCAAAACCCTATCTAACAGGGGAAAGCTATTATTTATCCACATTCCACAGCCCCTACAACTACTACGAAGATGAAAAGAAAACAATCAGAAGTTGAGAAAGGAACCGGGTAAGCTGTGCAAATCCGAGCTGATCGGGACGATCTGGCCGAGGCCTTCGGTCGTGCGAACCGGGGGGTAGGCGTCAAGTCCGCCCTGCCGATCCTCCAAGGGGTCCTCTGCCAAGCGACGGGCAACAAACTGCGGGTCACCGGGAGCGATACCGAGGTGACCGTACGGACCTCGGTAGAGGTCGAGGTGATGCAGGAGGGCACCTTCGTCGTGCCGGGTCGGCTCATGACCGACGCGATCCGCCGAATGCCGGAGGGGGTGGTGAGCATCCGGTCCGGTGACGGGGAGGTGGAACTGTCGGGGAACGGTCCCCGGTTCACCATCCGGCAGATGGCGATCGACGACTATCCGGACTTACCTGAACCTGACCTAGCGGGCGGGGTGGAGGTAGACGGGGATGCGCTGGTGGCCGCTATCGCTCAGGTGGTGGTGGCCGCCTCGAGCGATTCCGGCCGACCCATCCTGACGGGGGTGCTCATCGAGAAGGCCGAGGAAGGTCTGCGGCTGGTGGCTACGGACAGTTACCGGCTGGCGGTGCGGGACCTGGCCGATGTGCAGATCGACGGTTCCGGTCTCGTGCCGGCCCGGGGTCTGCGAGAGCTGAGCCGTACGGTTGCATCGACAGTGATAAGAGTGGCCATCAGGGACCGGGAGGCGGTGTTTGCGTCGGAGCGAGGTTCCCTGAGTATCCGGTTGATCGAAGGGACCTTTCCGAATTACCGGCAGCTACTCCCGCAGCAGTATCCGAACGAGGTGCTAATGCGCAAGGACCGCTTGCTGGAGGCGCTGGGCCGGGCGTCGCTCGTCGCCGAGGATCACATCCCGATTCGGCTGAAGCTGACCGACGGTGGTGTGAACCTGGCGGTTAGCCGCCGGGATGTCGGCGGTGAGGCCGAGCTGATAGAGGGGGAGTACCGAGGTGAGGAGGACGAGGTCGACATCGCCTTCAACTGGCGCTACCTGAGCGACGGTGTGTCGGTGATGGCGGGCGACCGGGTGCGGATGGAGGTGGTGGACAGTTTCAAGCCGAGCATCCTGAGGGCCGACGGACGGGACGACTTCCTCTACCTGCTCATGCCGGTTCGGGTCTGACGACGATGCCGGGAAGGACTCGCCACGAGTGCAGGATCGGTGCACGCGCCGGGGGCGTCGGCGGTAGTGATCTTGCGACGTGCTTCTCCGTATCCACCTGACCGGCCACTGATTCGGGGAGTGCGTCGCGGTGCGCATGGCGTGGTTGGAGTTGGTGGACTTTCGGAGCTACGAGCGGCTGCGGTGGGAACCGGATCGGGGGGTCAACGTCCTGGTGGGGAGGAACGCGGTGGGCAAGACGAATCTGCTGGAGGGTATCGGCTACCTGGCCTCGCTCCGGTCCTTCCGTAAGGTAGGGGACAAGGTTCTGATCCGGAACGGCGCGGAGCGGGCTGTCATAAGGGGAGAGGTGGTCGGGGACAACAGTTCCACCCTGATCGAGGTGGAGGTCCCGCGGGCGGGGCGACGGCGGGCACAGGTCAACCGGAGCCGGCTGGGCCGGCTGGGCGACTTGCTCGGCAAGGTGCGGAGTGTCACCTTCCTGCCCGACGATCTGGACCTGATCAAGCGGGGACCGGCCTACCGGCGCGATCTGCTGGACACGGTCGCCGTGCAGTTGTGGCCGGGGGCACATCGGGATCAGCGGGACTACGAGCGAGCGCTGAGGCAACGCAACAACCTGCTCAAGCAGATGGGGCGTGCTACGGATCCGGTTTCCCTGGAGGTATGGGACGACAGGTTGGCCCAGGCCGGGGGGCGGGTGATGGCGAGGAGAGCCGCCACCATCCGGGCCGTCGAGCGTCGCACGGGTGCGGTCTACCGTGAGTTGTCGGGTGATCGGACCAAGGTGAGGATCGACTACCGATCGAGGTGGCGCGCCGAGACGGCCCTCGACTCGGCGGGTTGGGGGACGGCCTTGCGAGAGGCGCTGCGGATGGCCCGGCCGGCCGACTTGGAGCGCCGCCTGTCCACGGTAGGCCCGCACCGCGACGAAGTGGTCCTGCTGCTCGACGACCGGGACTCTCGGATCCGCGCCAGCCAGGGGGAACAGCGCACCCTCACGCTCGCGCTGCGGCTGGCGGCCCATCGGGCGGTGGAGGAAAGCATCGGGGATGTACCGCTCCTGCTGCTCGATGATGTGTTCTCGGAACTGGATCCGTACCGGGCGGCCGCACTCGCGGGGGCGCTGCCCGTTGCCCAGACTTTCGTCACCACCGCCCGCCACGAGGAGGTTCCGCTCGGTGGTCGAAGCTGGAAGCTGGCCCACGGGGTGTGGCGGTGACCGGCCGATGGTCCAGGGACCGGGTGGAGTGGGCCCTCGTGCACTTCGAGGAGGAGGAGGCGCGCGCGCTCCGGCTCATCTGGGAGGATGCGGAGCGACGGCGGGAAGAGGAGCGGACGGAGGGGATGGTGATCGTGCCGGACGCTGTCGGCACGATCATGTCGCGGCTGGGACTGCCGTCGATCGGGCTGCTCGAGGAGTTGACCCGCCGGTGGGAGGAGTTGGCCGGGCCGCAATGGGGTTCCCACGCAGCACCGATCGTGGTAAGACATGGCGAGTTGCTGGTGGAGGCCTCCGACCGTCGGATAGTGCGGCGTCTCCGTCACGACACGGCCCGACTGGTGGACCGGTTGGCCGAACACTTCGGTACCGGCTTCGTCAGGAAGGTGAGAGTGGTGAGCCCACCCGGACGGAGGGGCTGGTGACAGTCGATGAGTGATCCTATCGAATACCCTGGTCAGAGGGCATTTCCTGCTATCTGGAGACCGCTGGCCGAACCTTGGAATGGTCGCTCGTGTCAACTAGAATCGACGGTATCGGCGCAGGTCGCCCGACAGGGCTTTAAGCGGTCCTGCGCCCAGGGCCGGAACGGCCGACCGCCCCGGACACAGGGGATGACTATCGAGGGAAGAGCGTGACTGCGAAGCCGTCGTCGAGCTATGGCGCCAAGGACATCAAGGTCCTCCCGGGCCTGGAAGCCGTACAGCGGCGACCGGGGATGTACATCGGAACGACGGGTCCCCGCGGGCTCCATCATCTGGTGTGGGAGGTGGTGGACAACTCGGTGGATGAGGCCATGGCGGGGTTTGCCAGCCGCATGGATGTGGTTCTCCAGGCCGACGGCGGTTGCCGGGTGGCCGACAACGGGCGTGGCATCCCCGTGGCGCGACACGCGCTGACTCGCAAATCGGCTCTGACCACGGTTCTCACCACCCTGCATGCGGGCGGCAAGTTCGAGGAGGGCGCCTATACGGTGTCGGGCGGCCTGCACGGGGTGGGCGTATCGGTGGTCAACGCCCTGTCCTGTCGCCTGGAGGCGGAGGTGGTACGGGACGGGTTCCGCTGGTCGCAGGCCTTCATGAAAGGCAAGCCTGTGACGGCCGGTGTCCAGAAGGGCCGGGCCGCTCGCCGCACGGGGACCATCATCACCTTCTGGCCCGATCCCGACGTGTTCACCGATACGGTGCGCTTCGCCTACGGCACCGTGTCCCAGCGCCTCCGCGAGCTGGCCTTCCTGAATCGCGGTCTGGAGGTGCGGCTGACCGACGAGCGGGAGGGCGGCCGCTCCGACACTTTCTGTTACGAGGGCGGCATCCGTGATTTCATCCTGCATCTCAACGGCCCCAGGGAGGCCCTCCACGGCCGGGTGATGTATCTGGACGACGTGGGGGAGGAGGCCGAACTGGAGGTGGCCATGCAATGGACCACTTCCTTCAACGAGAACGTGCTGAGCTTCGCCAACAACATCAACACGCACGAGGGCGGTACCCACGAGGAGGGCTTCCGGACCGCGCTGACCAAGGCCATAAACGACTTCGCCCGCTCCAAGAACCTCCTGAAGGAGAAGGACAGCAACCTCGGCGGGGAGGATGTCCGGGAGGGGCTGACCGCGGTGATCTCGATCAAGGCCCGCAATCCCCAGTTCGAAGGCCAGACCAAGACCAAGCTGGGGAACACCGAGATCCGCAGTTACGTCCAGAAGTCCCTCAACCGGATGCTGCCGGAGTGGCTGGAGCGGCACTCGGCGGACGCCCGCAGGATCGTCGAGAAGGCCCGCCAGGCCCAGCACGCCCGCGAGGCGGCCCGCAACGTCCGGGACGTGATCCGCCGCAAGTCCCTGCTGGACTCCTCCCGGCTGCCCGGCAAGCTGGTGGATTGTTCCTTGCGGGACCCGGAACGGGCCGAGCTCTTCATTGTGGAGGGGGACTCGGCGGCGGGTCCGGCCAAGAACGGGAGAGACTCCAGCTTCCAGGCGGTCCTACCGATCCGGGGCAAGATCATCAACGTCGAGAAGGCTCGCCTCGCCAGGGCCTTGCAGAACAAGGAGATACAGGCCCTCATCACCGCTATCGGCACCGGGATCGGCGAGGACTTCGAGATCGCCAAGGCCCGGTACCACAAGGTGATCCTGCTCACCGACGCCGACGTGGACGGTGCCCATATCCGGACTCTGCTGCTCACCTTCTTCTTCCGACACATGCAACCGCTGATAGAGGCGGGGTACATGTACATAGCGGTGCCGCCCCTCTACCGCGTCAAGATCGGGCGGCGGGTTCACTACCTGGCCGACGACGCCGCACTGGAAGCCTTCAAGGCCGGCCACCCCAAGGCCCGACCCACCAGGTTCAAGGGACTGGGGGAGATGAATGACGAGGAGTTGGGCGAGACGGCCCTCGATCCCGAGAGCCGCACCCTGGTCCAGGTCGAGATGGTCGACGCCGCCCACGCCGATGAGATCTTCTCGACCCTCATGGGCGGGGATGTGGCGGCCCGGAAGAGTTTCATCCAGCAGAACGCGGGCGATGTGCGCTTCCTGGACATCTGAGCGGGGGGAGTGCCTGTGAGCGATCGCATAACCGAGAGCGGGTCTCCGCCCGGCCGCGTGGTCGATATCAACGAGGAGATGGCCCGCTCCTTCGTGGAATACGCCATGTCGGTAATCGTCTCCCGGGCGTTGCCGGACGTGCGGGACGGGCTCAAGCCTGTGCAGCGGCGGATCATCTACGCCATGGACGACATGGGCGTACGTCCGAGAGCTTCGCACCGCAAGTCGGCCACCGTGGTGGGTGAAGTGATCGGTAAGTACCACCCCCATTCCAACGACGCCATCTACGACGCCTTGGTGCGGATGGGCCAGTCGTTCTCCCTCCGGTACCCGCTGATCCATCCGCAGGGCAACTTCGGGACTAGCGACGACCCGCCCGCGGCTATGCGCTACACGGAGTGCCGGCTGGCGGAGTTGGCGGCGGTGCTCCTGGACGGGATAGACGAGGACACGGTCGACTTCGCGGACAACTTCGACGGGTCGGAGTCCGAGCCCGTGGTCCTCCCGTCCCGGTTCCCCAACCTGCTGGTGAACGGATCCCAGGGGATCGCGGTGGGTATGGCGACCAACATCCCGCCCCACAACCTGGACGAGATCGTCGAGGCCTGCCTCTACGGACTGGAGCATCCCGACGCCGGCCCCGAGGACTACCTTTCCATCGTCAAGGGTCCCGACTTCCCGACCGGTGGGTACGTGGTGGGCACCAAGAAAGTCCGCCAAGCCCTGGTGTCGGGCCGGGGGTCCGTCAAGATGCGAGCGGTCACCGACATAGAGCAGACCCGCAAGGGCCGGACCGCCATCGTCGTGACCGAGCTGCCCTATCAGGTGGGCCAGGACCGGGTCATGGAGCGGATCGCCCACCTCGTACAGCAGAAGACACTGACCGACATCGCCGATCTGCGCAACGAGTCGTCGTCCCGAGTCGGGGTACGTCTGGTCATCGAGCTCAAGAAGCGAGCCGTCCCCAGGGTGGTGCTGAACCAGCTGTTCAAACACACCAAGCTTCAGGATACGTTCGGGGTCAATGCGGTGGCTCTGGTCGACGGGGTGCCCCGGACGCTGAGCGTGGCCGAGATGGTCCATTACTTCCTGGACCATCAGATGGAGGTCATCGAGCGCCGGACCCGCTACCGGCTCGACCGGGCCCTGGCCAGGGCCCACATCCTCGAGGGCCTGATCGTGGCGGTCGACAATATCGACGAGGTGATCGCCATCATCCGTCGGAGCCGGGACGCGGAACGGGCCAGGTTGGCTCTGATGGAGCGGTTCCCGCTGTCGGAGATCCAGGCCCGGGCCATTCTCGACATGCCGCTGCGCCGCCTCACCTCGCTCGAAACCGCCAAGCTCCGGGCCCAGCACGCCGCCCTCCAGGAGTTGATCGCCGACCTGAGGGGGATCCTGGCGGACCCGGCCCTCCGCCGGGAGATCATCGCCGCGGATCTGGCCGCCACCCGAAAGGCCCATGGGGACCCGCGCCGCACCCGGATCCTCCCGGCCGAGGCCGAGCTGTCCCTCGAGGACCTGATCGCCGACGACGAGTTGATCGTCACGGTATCCGCCAAGGGCTATGTCAAATCGGTCAAGGCCGCCACCTACCGGTCGCAGGGTCGCGGCGGGAGGGGGGTGAAGGCGGCTGCCCTGCGGGATGACGACTACCTGACCCATGTCATCCACACCACCGCTCTCGCCTACCTGCTGTTCTTCACCAACCGGGGCCGGGTGTACCGCGTTCGGGCGCACGAGATCCCCCGCAAGGCCCGCACCGCCAGGGGGGTGCTCGCCCAGGGGGTGTTGCCCCTCGAGCCGGAGGAACGCATCGAGGCGCTGGTGGACACCCGCGACTACGAGTCCTTCAAGTACATGGTCATCGTCACCAAGAGGGGAAAGGTCAAGCGGACCGCATTCCGGGAGTACGACAGCCGTAACACGAGGCTGGTGGCGATAAGCCTGACCACCGACGACGAGGTGGTGGCGGTTCGCTCAACCGACGGGAACAGCGACATCCTCCTCTTTACCCGTCAGGGGTTGGGAATCCGGTTTTCCGAGGACGACATCCGGCCTATGGGCCGGTCGACGCGGGGCGTCAGGGGCATCAAACTCGATCAGGACGACGAGGTGGTGGGAGCAGGGGTTACCTTGGACGGTAACGAGATGCTGTTGGTCACCTCGGGTGGCTACGGGAAGCGCACCAAGGTGGACGCTTTCAGGCCCCAGAAGAGAGACGGCAGGGGCTTGAAAGCCATCAACCTCTCGGCGGCGCGCGGGAAACTCGTCGGGGCCCACGCGGTAACGGAGGGGAGCGAGGTGTTCGTGGTCTCGTCGGAAGGGATCGCCATCAGAATGGAGACGGACTCGATCAGCCGCCAGGGTAGGTACACCATCGGGGTCAAGGTGATGAACCTCCCGGAGGGTGCCCGGGTCAGCTCGTTCGCTCTCGTGCCGAAGGACAAGCAGTGACGAGCCGGATGGTCATCGCCGGGCGGTCCGCCCCCGGATGATCGGAGCGGTGGACTCATCCGGAGCAGGCCAGGCGACCACCAGGCGCCGAGTCCGGAGGATCCTGCGCAAGTTCGACCCGTGGACCGTTTTCAAGGTGGCCTCGGTGCTGTCCGCGCTGGCCGCCCTCGGGTTGGTGCTGCTGTCGGTGATCGTCTGGGCGGTGATAAGCCGGCTCGGTCTTACCCCCGCCCTGGACTCCGCCGCCGAGCGGGTGGCGCTGATCGAGCCGGGTGCTTCCCTGTTCAAGACAGGCGCCGAGTACCTGCGCGGCATGGTGCTGCTGGCGGGTAGCTGGATGATGGGCGCCACGTTGGCGGTCACCGTAGGGTCGGTCCTCTACAACCTGGGCGCCGAGCTGGTCGGGGGGATCGAGTTCACCGTGTACGAGGAGGTTCCGGTGGAGGCACCCGGTTCCGGTGAGGGCGGCGCAGCGGGATTCGGGAGCAGCTTCTGATGGCCACCGTCCGGCGCGTCCGCCGGGTGATCCGCAAGTTCGATCCGTGGACGGTCTTCAAGCTCTCGCTCCTCCTCCATGTGGTGTTCGCGCTGGCCACCCTGATCGGGTTGGTCATCCTGTGGTCGTTGATGGTCAGGGTCGGTATCCCAGAGGCTCTGGACCGGTTCCTGGCCCTCATCAGCCTCATAGAAGACGGCACCGTCTTCTTCAACAACGGCAGCAGGTTCATGCGGGTGGCGGTGTTCTTCTCGGTGGTGTTCGGCATCACGATGACCCTGCTCTCCACCCTGGCGGCGGTCTTCTACAACCTCACGTCGGACGTGGTCGGGGGTGTGGAGGTGGTGATGCTGGAGGAGACCCTCCGAGTACCGTCACCACCCGAACAGGCACCGGCCTACGCAGTGCCGACCGCGGTAGCCGTTCCCCAGGATCAGGCGGATCTGCCCACGATGCCCCACTAGGTGTCAGGTGTCAGGTGTCAGGTGCCGGGTGTTAGGTGTTAGTGGTCAGTGGTCAGCATCAAATAACAAATAATAGCGGCTAGAAGCATGTTAAGACCTTCACTGGCCACTAGCCCTGATTCCTCAGACACACGGGCCCGATGTTCCACTACCGGCCGGGGGAAGTCGACAGGTGCGCTCAGTCGCCGCTCACCATCCCTCAGGACCAAGCGGACCTCCCGACCCTTGCCCAGTAGCCGGTTGTCCGTAACGAGTGGTATTCGTTCCCTGGCACCTGGCACCTGGCACCTGACACCTGGCACCTAGAAGTCGATCGTCAGTCCCTGGTAGATGGGGTCGTAGTAGCCACCGCCCTCGAGGTAGTCCGGATTCCACACTCTCGTAGCGTCGTCGTTCTCCCGGTAGACGAACGGTGAGCGATGGAGCCGCTCCCGGTGGAAGCGACCCTCCCGACCCGCCGGTATGTCGGTTCCGCTTCCGTACAGGAGGAGGCCGCCCTCGGCGTAGACCTCGTGCTGCGGGTCGACGTCCCGGTACTCATGGCTGGCGTTGATCAGCTTGTGTCCGAGTTCGTGGGCAATGGTTTTCCAGGACGTCGGTTGGGACAGGTCGGCGAGCGTGATCACCCCCCTTATGTGGCGGGGGAGGATCTCCCCGTACGAGTAGCCGGGAAAGGACATCGCGCGGGTGGCCAGCGTCTTGCGCTGCCACGTCCGCTGGTCGAGTTGCTCGTAGAAGGACATGAAGACGTCTTGGAGAATGACGATATGGATCCGGCGGTCGCGGTCGGGGCCATCCGGGATCACCGTCTCGAAGACCGATCGTGCCTCGTCGGACATGCGGACGGGCCGTTCCTGACGCTCCTCGTACGGGTTGGCGTACCGGCTGCCCGGTAACTCCGAGCCGGGTGCCTCGGCCTGGACCGAGAGGAGAGAAGGATCGATCGAGCCGGTCCGGACCGACACCACAGCGAGCTGCACCCCTGCCCGCCGGAAGACCCGCTTGGCTTCGGCCAACCCGTCGAGGACCGCCTCCAGCCGCACCTTCCTCCGATGCGCCGGGCGTAGGTTGTCCGGGTAGTAGACAGCGATGTCGACGGTCGGCTCGCCGTCGGCCAGGTCGGCGTTGAAGCCATCGGGATCGACGGGACTCTCGACGCCCCACAGGGTCCGCCCCGCGGTGGGACCGCCGGCCGGTGTATCTTCACCTACGTGCATCGATACCAGTGCTCCCTCCGCGACGTGACGGCGTTGTGTCCGCGTCCTGATCGTACGCGACGCCGGCCCGGCCATGCAGCGGCCCGGGCCGCCCGCATGACCAAGCCCGCTGTCGGTCGCGCCCTTGGGACCTCCGGGCCCGGGAGTTCGGGATGACAACCGCGGCGGTCGTCCCGGGGCGCCTCCCACCGCCGCACGGATCGCCGGGAGCCACAACCCTGCTGGAGGTCGAGAATCTATCGGTGCGGTTCGAATTACCGACCGAGACGGTGCACGCCGTGAGCGGGATAAGCCTCACCGTCGCTCCCAGCGAGACATTCGCCCTGGTGGGAGAGTCGGGGTCCGGCAAAAGCGTCTCGATGCTCTCCGTGATGGGACTGCTTCCCACGCCGCCGGCGGTGGTGTCCGGCGCCATCCGTCTGGAGGGCCGCGAGATCCTCGGGATGCCGGGGCGGGAGTTGAACCGGTTCAGGGGCCGGGACGTGGCGATGGTGTTCCAGGAACCGATGTCGTCGCTGAACCCGGTCCATAGGGTCGGTCGCCAGATCGGGGAGAGCCTCCGGATCCATCATCGAGTGAGCCGGTCAGAAGCTCGCCGGCAGGCCGTCCGCCTGCTGGACCGGGTCGGGATACCGGCGGCCGCCACGAGGGTGGACGACTACCCGCACGAGTTCTCGGGCGGCATGCGGCAACGGGCGATGATCGCCATGGCGCTTGCGTGCAACCCCAAACTCCTCATCGCCGACGAGCCGACGACCGCCCTCGACGTGACGGTGCAGGCCCAGATCGTCGACCTGGTCCGGGAGCTGCAGGACGAGTACCGGTTGGCGGTCGTGTGGATCACCCACGACCTCGGCGTCGTGGCGGAGATCGCCGATCGGGTGGCGGTGATGTACGCGGGCCGGATACTGGAGACCGGTCCGGCCGGGGACATCTACCGCTCGACCCGGCATCCCTACACCTCGGGCCTGCTCCGGTCGATACCCAGGATGGATCGCCCGGTGGCCTCCCGCCTGGCGGAGATACCGGGGTCCCCGCTCAGGGTGGCGGAGCAACTCCGCGGATGCCCGTTCCACGAGCGCTGCCCATTGGTGGGGGAAGGTTGCCGCGAAGCCCTCCCCGAGTTGGTCGAGGTGGGATCCGCCCGGCACCGATCAGCCTGTATCCACCACGAGATGATGGGTCCCTCGTCCGCTCTCTGGCCGGAGGAGCCCGCGGACGCGTCCGACCGAACCGGCCAGGGCGCCGGCGAGACGGTGATCTCGGTGCGGGGGCTCCGGGTGTACTACCCGGTCCACAGGGCACTTGGCCGATCCCGGCGGGCGGTCGTGCGGGCCGTCGACGGCGTCGACCTCGACGTGAGGAGGGGTCGGACCGTCGGGGTGGTGGGGGAGAGCGGCTGCGGAAAGACGACCTTGGGCCGGGCCCTGGTCGCCCTGGTGCGCCCGACCGCCGGGACCATCGAGATCAACGGCCGCCCGATCGACCATCGGAGCGGGCGGCACCGGCGGGCGGTGCAGATGATCTTCCAGGATCCGTTCTCCGCCATGAACCCCGGGATGAGAGTGGCAGACGTGATCGCCGAGCCCCTCCGGATCCATCGCGTCGCCGGACCCGACGAGATCCGTGCCCGGGTATCCGAGCTGCTCGATCTGGTGGGCCTGCCGCCCGACTCAGGCAAGCGGTATCCGCACGAGTTCAGCGGCGGGCAGCGGCAGCGCATCGCCATCGCCCGGGCTCTGGCGGCCGAGCCCGAGGTGATCGTCTGCGACGAACCGGTCTCCTCCCTCGATGTCTCGGTGCAGGCACAGGTGGTGAACCTGCTGGCGGACCTGCAGACCAGGACGGGGACGGCTCTGGTCTTCATAGCCCACGACCTGGCTGTGGTGCGCCACATCTCGCACGAGGTGGCTGTCATGTACCTGGGCGAGATCGTGGAGCGGGCCGACCGGGATCGCCTGTATGCGGCGCCACTCCATCCGTACACCAAGGCGCTGCTCGATGCGGTCCCCGTTCCGGAACCGGGCATCCTGGATGGCACGGCCCGTACCCGACTCCTCGGGGATCTTCCCAGCCCGGCAGATCCGCCGTCCGGCTGCCGTTTCCATACCCGATGCCCGGTGGCGATCGAAGGCCTGTGCTCGACCGTCAAGCCGGAGCTTGCGGAGGCCACCCCGGGACGTTGGGTGTCGTGCCATCTCGTCAACCCGCCCGAGCGTGGGTGACGCTGGACCATCCCAACGGCCTCGACTCCAGCGGTTAGGAGGGTGGTCCGAAACGGTGGGGAGCAACGGCCCGTCTTCCTCTGAACAGGCATTATCTCATCGGTCGACGGGCCGGGAAGGGGTTTCACACCACCCTCCTAGATCCCCGACCCCGACAGGAGTCGTCGCCAGGAAGCACGCTGCCACCTGATCGCAGCGGCCTCGTTCCGGCAGATTCCGCACGTAGCACGGGGCAGGGCCTACTTTTGGCCGACGCCATGGCTATATCCTGGGTACGCTCCTATGCGTGCTGGGAGGGATACGCACCCGGTAGCCGAATTACATCGACAACCCCCTGGCGGGAGGGGGAAAGGGGACCGAGAAAAATGCAACGGCTGATCCAGTCCAGGAGCATGCCGCTCCTAGTCGTTCTCGCTCTGGCGGTGATCGCCTGCGGGGGTGATGAGACAGAACCCGAGCCGGCGCCGGCCACGGTTGCTACAGGCGCGCCGGCCACGACGCAACCAGCCGTCCCGCCTACGACCGTAACGGCGGCGCCCTCCGGGACGGACGAGACGCCCACTACCACGGAGGCTGAGGCCACTACCACCGAAGCTGAGGCCACTACCACCAGCGCGGCGCCAACTCCGGAGCCGCCCCCCGCCGAACCCGTGAGGATGCGTGCGGCGGTCACTGGTGATGAGGCAACCCTCAACCCCTACACGTACATCAGCGGCTTCCCGGGCTGGAACCTGCTCATGCTGCAGTACGACTCGCTGATGCAACTCGACAAGAACGGGGTTCCGCGGCCCTGGCTGGCGTCCAGCGTCTCCGTCAATGAGGATCTGACGCAGTACTCCGTCACGCTGGTCGAGGGCGTCACCTTTCACGACGGTGAGCCCCTTACGGCCGACGACGTGGACTTCAGCGTCGACTTCTACGTGAACAACGTCGAGGCGAGTAGGTTCGCCCGTGACTTCAGCGGGGTCGAAGATGTCGTTGTGACGGACGACTACAACCTGACCTTCGTTCTTGCGGCCCCCAACGCCGGCTTCGAGCTGGCCGCACTGGCTGACGCGCCCATCATCCCGCGCCACATATGGGAGGGCGTCGAGCTCCCCTCCGAGCACCAGTTCGAGGGCGGTACCAACATCGGGACCGGTCCCTACAAGCTGGTCGAGTACGTGGAGGGGCAGAGTTACCGTTTCGCGGCCAACCCCGACTACTTCCGGGGCGCTCCTGCGGTTGACGAGCTCGTTGTGATCGTCTTTGCAGACGACACGGGGTCCCAGGCCGCGATCAGGACCGGGGAAGTGGACGTGATCTTTGAGCGGATCCCGCCCGAGCAGATCGGCCTTCTTGACTCCCAGGATCCTCTGGACGTCATCCTCGGACCGGAGTTCACCACCCAGATGATCAACTACGACGCCTCGAAGCGCCCCTTCGACGACGTGGTGGTCCGCCAAGCCATCAACCTGGCCATGAACCGCCAGGACATCGTCGACACGGTCTTCCTCGGGGCGGCCACCGTGGGCAGTCCTGGTTGGATCCATCCCGGCCATCCGTCCTATAACCCGGATATAGCCACCGTCTACGACCCGGCCGCTGCCAACGCTTTGCTCGACGGGGCCGGTTATCTCGACAGTGATGGTGACGGCGTGCGGGAGTTCGACGGGCAACCCATGTCGTTCGAGATCATCACCAACTCCCCCGATTCGCTCCGGCTGCGGATAGCCGAGTTGACCGTGGAGATGCTGGCGGCGATCGGCATCCGCACCTCGGTGTCGGCGGTCGAGACCGGAACATGGGAGCAGGCCGTCTGGCCGGGTTTCGACGTCAACAACGGCCGCAACTACGACATCGCGATGTGGGGCTGGTCAGCGCCTGTGCAGGCCGACCCGCTGCGACTGCCATGGTTGGTCCACAGCTCTACGGCCTCGGGGTTCCTCAACCTGACCGGCTACGGCAACGCCGAGATGGACGCGCTCTCCGAGGCGCTGCCTCTGGAGCCCGATGCGGCGGAACGGAACGCAATCCTGGGCCGTATGCAGGAAATCATCGCCGAGGACCTGCCGTTCGTGCTGCTCCTCTATCCGGACGGCGCCTACGTCTACAACTCCAGCGTCTACTCGGACTGGGAGTTCATCGCCGGGCAGGGCATCGTCAGCAAGTTGTCTCTGCTTCCGCCATCCGCGCGCCCTTAGGGCGCGCGGACCCGCGGCCAAGTTGAGTTGACGGGTTGAGACGGCGTATCGACGTCCGTCGACTGGCCCAGTACGGGGTGGTCGTCGTGGTGGCGGTGACCCTGAACTTCCTGCTACCCAGGCTGATGCCCGGCAACCCGCTGGTCCTGATCGCGGGGGTGGACGTCGGTCTTCTGAGCCCTGAGCAGCGGGCGGAGATCGTGGCCCGCGTGGGTTTGGACGCGCCACTCTGGAAGCAGTACCTCCGCTATTGGGGGGACATATTCACCGGAGACTTCGGGTACTCGTTCCGGTCGAGCCGGCCCATCGTCGATATGATCTGGGATCGGCTCCCGTGGACCTTGCTGATCACGGGGCTGTCGCTGATCGTATCGGCAGTGGTGGGGGTGGTCCTGGGGGCTGTCTCGGCGTGGCGGAGGGGCACCAAAAGCGACCTGGGCCTACTCTCGGGGATGATCTCGATCGAGTCTCTGCCCTCCTTCTGGTTGGGCATGGTCCTGATCTCGATCTTCGCTGTCCAGTGGGGCTTGCTGCCGTCGTTCGGCGCCGTGACCCCCGCTTCCGACCTCGTCGGGTGGGCCCACACTTGGGACATCATCAGACATGCCATTCTGCCGGTGGTCACCCTGTCGGTCCTGGCGACACCCGGTGTCTACATGACAATGCGCTACTCGATGCTCGAGACTCTCGGGGAGGATTACATCCGCACCGCCAGAGCCAAGGGCGCCGGTGAGCGGAGGGTGCTCTTCGGGCACGTCGCCCGCAACACCATCGCCCCGGTGGTCACTGTGCTTGCCCTCCGGTTCGGATTTGCCTTCGGCGGCACGGTCATCATCGAGACGGTCTTCACCTATCCAGGGCTGGGGCGGCTCGTGTTCGAGGCGGTGTCAGGCCGTGACTATCCGGTCATGCAGGCGGCCTTCCTGGTCTTCACAGCGGCGGTGCTGGTGGCCAACCTGGCGGCCGACTTACTCTATCCCCTGATCGATCCCCGGACCAGGGCATCATGACCCTTGCCGAGGAGCAGGACGGCGTGGTGAGGCGGACCATACGTCGCCGTTCCCGGCTCCCCGTGCTCTTCGGGGTGAGCGGAGGAACGATCGTAGGAGTGCTCGTATGTGGGGCGGTGTTCGCCCCCTGGCTGGCGCCCTACGACCCGTCCGAGCGGGTGGCGACCCCCTTCCTTCCGCCCAGTCCGGACCACCTGCTCGGTACCAACGACGTCGGCCAGGACCTCCTCTCGGAACTCATCTTCGGAGCCCGGGTATCTCTGTCGATCGGGATAATTGCCGCGGCGGTCGCCCTGCTGATCGGAACGGCGGTAGGAGTGGTGGCGGGGTACTACCCCAAACGGTTGGGGGCGGTGATGATGCGGGGCGTCGACGTGATCCTCATCCTGCCATTCCTGCCGCTGCTCATCGTGCTCGCCGCCTATCTCGGGCGGAGCCTGCTCAACACGATTCTGGTGATCGGAGTCCTGATCTGGGCTGAGCCGGCTCGTATCATCCGATCGCAGGTACTCTCCCTCCGGGCGCGCGAGTACGTGCTAGCGGCCCGCTCGATGGGCGCTCCGGACCGCTGGACCATACTCCGCCACATCGTGCCGCGGACCGCTCTGCTGGCCACGGGCTCCTTCGTGCGGGCGGTTTCGGGGGCGATCCTGCTGGAGGCGGCGCTCAGCTTCCTCGGTCTCGGCGATCCCATCCAGAAGAGCTGGGGATCGACCCTGTTCTGGGCCCAGAACCGAGGGGCCTTCCTCACGCCGGCGTGGAAGTGGTGGGTACTGCCGCCCGGGCTACTGATCATGCTGGCATCCCTCGGGTTCGCGCTCATCGCCTTCTCGCTCGAGGACCGCATCAACCCGCGTCTCTAGGAGAGTCGGCAGGGGATGAATGTATGGAGAGGTCGTGGAGGTTGTACACAGCCGGGAATGTTCGCGTACCGTCCCCTCTTCCCAGCCTGATAGCCTTTGCGAACATAGCCATGGTTGAGGGGCGACTGTTTGACTGGGGCACGCGACGACGAAAAGATCCGCTACGAGCCGGACGATAGCCCACCCTCTTTAGTAGCCATTGGCGCTGGTTTTCAGTCGGCTATGGTAATCGTTGCGCCGGTGGTCTTGACCGTGGTCATTGTGGCTCGCATTGCCGAACAGCCCGAGAGTTACGTATCGTGGGCCGTCTTTGCGGCACTGCTGGTCAGCGGAGTCACGACCGTTCTCCAGGCCGTCGGGGTCGGACGGGTCGGAGCCAGGCATGTGCTCATCATGGGTACCTCAGGGGCCTTCATCGCGGTCTGTGTGGCGGCCCTGGTAGGAGGCGGTCCTTCCACGATGGCGAGCCTGATCGTGGTCTCGTCGCTGTTCCAGTTCATGCTGGCAGCCCGGCTCTCGCTGCTGCGCCGCATATTTACTCCGGTTGTCTCGGGCACTGTGATCATGCTGATAGCAGCCACGGTCCTGCCGATCGTCTTCGCTTCGCTGACCGACGTGCCCGATGGCGCATCGCCGGCTGCCGCTCCGGCAGCCGCTGTGGCCACACTGGCTGTCGTCGGAGCCCTTGTGCTGCGTGCTCCCTTGGCATGGCGGCTATGGTCGCCGGTCATCGGCATAGCGGTGGGTTGTGCGGTGGCCGTGCCCTTCGGGCTGTACGACGCGCAGCAGGTGTTGGACGCGCCGTGGTTCGGCATCTCTCCGGGCGCCTGGCCGGGATTGGATCTGACCCCGGGTCCGCAGTTCTGGGCACTGCTGCCGGCGTTCGTGGTGGTCACCCTCGTCGGCGCGGTGGAAACCATCGGCGACGGGGTAGCAATTCAAAGGGTGTCCCGACGCAATCCGCGGGCAACCGATTTCCGGGTGGTCCAGGGCGCTCTGAACGCCGACGGCGTGGGAAATCTGCTCTCGGGTATTGCCGGAACGCTTCCCAATACGACCTACTCCTCCAGCATTTCTCTTGTCGAGGTCACGGGAATCGCCACACGGCGGGTAGGCGTCGTCATCGGTGCAGTCTTCGTGGGGGTGGCCTTCCTCCCCAAAGCTACGGCCTTGCTGATAGCCATACCCAGCCCGGTGGCCGCCGCCTACGTGACCGTCCTTCTGGGAATGCTCTTCGTCCAGGGTATGAGGATCATCATTCAAGATGGTGTCGACCACCGGAAGGCCACCGTTGCAGGATTGTCGTTCTTGATCGGCGTGGGCTTTCAGAACAAGTGGATCTTTCCCGACCTGCTGGGAGATGGATTCTTGGGTGTACTGCTCGGCAACGGCATGACGTCCGGCGCTCTCGTCGCGGTCGTCATGATGGTGTTCATAGAACTGACCGCCCCCAGGCGCAAGCGTCTGGAGGTTGAATTGAACCGGGACGCCCTGGCGAAACTGGCGCACTTCCTGCGCGGGTTCGCATCCAGGGCCGGATGGGACTCGGCTTCGGCCGAGCGCCTGGTCCTGGTCGGAGAGGAAACACTGTCCAGCCTGTTCTCGGAGGAAGGCGAATACCTGGCGGATGATGGCGCTCGGCGTCTGGTCGTAACCGCCCGCCCCGACGGCGCCGGGGCGCAACTGGAGTTCGTGTCGGCAGCCGAGGGGGAGAACTTGGAGGACCGGCTGGCGTATCTGGGAGAAACGCCGGAGATACCGGACGGTCGGGAAATATCCTTCCGCCTGTTACACCACTATTCCTCCTCGGTACGCCACCAGAAGTATCACGGCGTGGACATCGTTACGGTGCAGGTGGAAGGCTCGCGCTAGGAGGGTGCTGAAAAACCCGGTGCAAAGGGGTTCGCCCGCTAGCCCGCAACGCTCAGACCAGGTAGTTTTGCCAACCAGCGAACCCCGCAAGATTCGTTTTTGAGCATCCTCCTAGTTCGTCACCGGCGAGAGCGAGCCCTCCGCCGGTTACTCAGCCGGCACGAAGGCGGCGATCTCCAGGCCTGCTCCCCGTGCCAGGCTCATGAAGAGGCCATCGAAGCCGTCGGCGCCATCTGGATAGGCACCTCGGGCGGCGGCCAGGGCGGCGGCCGCCATGCATATTGCATTGAGGAAGGCCCCGTCGTCGGCGATCCCCCGGATACGCTCATGATCACCCTGGTCGTCACGCACTTTCAGGCGGACCTCAACCCCCCGCCATGGTGTGTCGTCGGGAGCGGCGAGACAGGTCGCGGACGGCCAGGGGAACGGGCTCTCCACCCTGCCGGCCCATAGTGGGCCTACGGGATCGGGGAAGGTGACCGGTATCCCGGCGCCCAGAGGGTGGCCGGGCACCGTCCAGGCGAGGCGCGACTCGACGGGCCTGACGCCCGGTTCGATCATCGACATGGCCAGGGCGGCGGCCAGTCCCGACCCCGTCAGTACTCCACCTACGAAGGTACTTCCCTTTGCGGGGTACCCGGTGGGCAGTTCGTCCCCGACCACTACCGGAATCCCCAGCGATGAGGCTTCGCCGACGACGGACCGGGAAGCCTCCGAGATAGCACCCACCGCCAGAGCATCCCAGCCGGCCACCGTCGTCACTGAAACCGTGCGGTCGAGCACCGGGTCTCCGTGGAACAGGCCGACCTCCACATCGGGCTCGGCGAGGAGGACCCTCATCACACGGCGACCCAGGTCACCGTCCACATGGAGGGCGATGCGGGCGGTCACCGATCCGCCGGCGCCGGAACCCAGGTTCCCGGCTCGGCGGGAGGCTTGACCACCGGGGGCCGGCGGGCAGCCCGGATAACCAGAACTGCAATGGCCGCCACCACCGCCAACGTGAACAGGCGTCGGAACTTCATCATTCGCATTGTAGATCGGGGTGGAACAGACCCTGGCCGGGCATCGGAGTCGACAACGGATGGTTCCATCAGCGAGCAACGATGGCTACCGCCTCGTCATCAGGAGGAACGTGATATGACTTCCATGCTGACCCGCCCCACCTACAGCCTCTCTGAGGCGTCACGGCTGCTCCGTGTATCGCCTTCGAAGCTCCGTTGGTGGCTGGAGGGCGCAGTTCGGGGTCCGAGGCGATATCCGTCCGTCCTTCGTAATCCGTCCGTCCTTCGTAGCGAGCCTACGGGCAGCTCGCAGGTCTCGTGGGGCGAGTTCATCGAGGCGGCATACCTGCGCGAGTACCTCCAACACCTGCCCCTGCAACGTCTCCGCCCGCTAAGGGAAGTTCTGAGCCGCGAGTTCGATACACCGTTTCCGTTTGCGGTCTCCAAGCCTCTGATAGCGGGCCGAGATCTCGTTTCTGAGATGCAGAGGAGCTTGGAGATCCCCGAGGAACTGTGGATGGTCGTGGGTTCTGGGCAGCTCATGCTCAGTTCGGCTGCGGAGACCTTTTGCAGACGCGTCGGGCTCGATGAGGCAACGGAAGAAGCCATACGCTACGTCGTAATGGAAGCGACGGAGCCGGTGTACGTGAACCCCCGTTTCTCGTTCGGAATCCCGACCGTAAGGAGCGTTCGCACCGAGATCATCGCGGAACTGCACTCGGCGATTATCGACATCTATCAGGCTCACGGAGTCACCGAACAGGACATCAATGCGGCGGTCGATTTCGAGACAAGGTTTCTCAGGGCTGCGTGACTGGGTTGGTGGAATTGCCCCAGCGCGTGAGACGGGGCGGCACTATCCGGTTCTTCTTCGATGAGGACACCCTCGGCATCGGACAAGTCATGGCTGCCGCACGCGGCGACTGCATCTACCCGGGGCACCCTCGGTCGCCGGTAAATGTCGGTACGGACGACGTGGACTGGATTCCGGCGGTGGCGGCAGAAGGGTGGATCGTTGTAGCGCGGGACAACAAGATCCGCTCGCGACCGGCCGAGAGGGCGGCCCTAGCCGAGCACCCGCTCCGCATGCGGGTGCTTACCGGCGCAGGGAACCTCAGTGTGTGGGAACAACTCCGTGTATTGGTGGCGGGAACCGCCTCCCTGGATGTATGCGGTAACGAAGAACGGGCTTCGCGAGATACGGTGTCCGGGATAACGAGTTCGAGCGGGGTTCAGAAGTCGATGCCGCGTATGGCCGTGATGCCCTGCTCGTAGGCGTGCTTGACGGGGGTCATCTCGGTCACCGTGTCGGCAATCTCGATCAAGCGGGCCGGAGCGTCGCGTCCGGTGATCACCACGTTGACGTTCGCGGGCCGGTTGGCGACGGTGGAGACCACCTCGTCCTCGTCGATCCAACCCCAGTTGATCGGGTAGGTGATCTCGTCTAGGACCACGAGTCGGTGCTTGCCTTCCTCGATCCGCATCCGGGCCAGGCGCCAGGCATCGCGGTTCAGGTCGGCGGAGCGGTCGAGATCCTCGCTGTCCCACGAGAACCCGTCACCCCCGGCGTCCCAGTCGACCCCGAGACGGCGGCCGACCTTCTCCTCGCCCACCTTCCACTTGTCCGATTTGATGAACTGCACCACGGCCACCTGCCAGTTGCGGGCGACCGATCGCATCACCATCCCCATGGCGGCGGTGCTCTTGCCCTTGCCATCCCCGGTGTTGACGATCACCACCGAGCGGGCCCTCCTCACGTCGGGGCGACGGGGGTCGTCCGTGGGGGGACCTTCGGTCATCGGGCACCGTTCCGGATCGGGAGGACGGCAACGCCACTGGTGACGCTGACCACCTCGACATTGGCTTGGTAGAACTTTCCTATGTACTCGGCCGTCAGCACCTGCTCGGCCGGACCGTCGGCGACTATCCGGCCTCCGGCCATCAACAGGAGACGATCGGCGAACTGTCCGGCCAGGGTCAGGTCGTGCATGGCTGTGATGATGGTCATCGGACGCTCGCTACGCAGGTAACCGATCAGTTCGAGGGCGTTCTGGCCCTGGCCGATGTCCAGCGCCCCGGTCGGCTCGTCTAGCAGCAGGATGTCTGCCTCCTGTGTGATCGCCCTGGCCAAGGCTACCCGCCGCCGCTCACCCCCGCTCAGGTCGGACAGGTTGCGGTGGGCCAGCAACCTCAAGTCGAGAAGCTCGAGGGCCGATCGGGCCAGGGCCAGATCACGGGTTCCCTCCGAGCCCAGGTAGGGAAGGTGGGGGGTCCGGCCCAGCAGAACGTATTCGGTGACCGACATACCGGGAGGCATGGTGGGCTCCTGCGGTACGAAGGCCACCGACCGGGCCCGCTCCCGGTGGCGCAGGGAAGCGGCATCCACGCCGCCCAACCTGACGGTCCCGCGGTGGGCGACCAGGCCGGCAATCGCTTTCAGCAGGGTCGACTTGCCGGCGCCGTTGGGCCCCAGCAGTCCGAGCCACTCGCCCGGGCCCACCCCCATGCTGACTCCCCTGAGCACCGGCTCTCCGGGCCGGTAGGCCACCGTTAGGTCCGTGATCGTGATGCTCATGCCACGTACCGCCGCGTGGTGCGCAGCACGACCATGAAGAAGGGCGCCCCGATGAAGGCGGTGATGACGCCGATCGGAATCTCGGCCGGGCTGACCACCGTCCGGGCGGCCAGGTCGGCCAGGATCAGGAAGGCGGCGCCCGCAACCGCGGAAATCGGAATCAGCGAGCGGTAGCTGACCCCCACCAGCAGCCGGATCGTGTGAGGAACGACGAGGCCGACGAAGGCGATGAGGCCGCTGACCGCCACCGCGGCCGCGGTCGCCAGCGTGGCGAAGATCACCACGGTGGTCCGCACCCGTGATGATGACACCCCCAGGCCCTGGGCCTCCTCGTCGCCGACGCTCATCACGTCGAGCAACCGCCGGTGCATCACCAGAGCCGCCCCGCACACCACCGCGTAGGGGATCAGGATCAACACCTCGCTCCAGCCGGTGGTGACCAGCCGGCCGAGGATCCAGGAGTAGACCTGCCGGATGGTGTCGGCATGGCGCTGGAGGATGAACGTCTGGAGAGCGGTGAAGAAAGCTGCCACCGCCACGCCGGCCAGGATGAGCGACACCGCGCTGCGGCCACCCATCGAGCGACCCACCGCGTAGGTGAGCACCGCCGCGGCAAGGGCGCCGACGAAGGCGGCGATGGGAAGCAGGCGGGGGTCGGCCGAGGGAAGCAGGGCGATGGCCGCAGTGGCGCCCAGGCCGCCCCCCGCCGCTACCCCCAGTAGGTACGGATCTGCCAGGGGATTGCGGAATACGCCCTGGTAGGAGGCCCCGGCCAGCGAGAGGAGTCCGCCCACCAGGCCTCCGAGTACCACTCTGGGCAAGCGGATCTCCCAGATGATCGCCCTATGGGTCTCGGAAAGGCCCGACGGGCGCCCAACGAGCGGCCCGGCCACCAGTTCCCGTATGACCTGCCACGGATCGAGCCCGGCGGGCCCCACCGCAATCCCGGCCAGCGCGGCGGCGGCCAGTACGGACAGCGCCAACCCAAGCCAGCCCCACCGCACCCGGGTGGGGTCGAGGGCGGTGCCCGGCAGGGAGGTCACCGGGCGCCGTTCTCGAGGAGGCTCGCCAGGGTATGGCCGATCAGCTGGACGAACTCGATCAGCCTGGGTCCCCAGCGACTGCTGATGTCGTCGTCCACTTCGACCACCGATCCGTTGCGGACGGCCTGCAGTCCGCTCCACCCGGGCCGCTCGGAGATGGCCTCGGCGCTGGTCCCGCACCAGACCGCGCATCCGTAGAAGATGAGGTCCGGGTCGGCCTCGATGATGTACTCGGCGGAGAGCTGCGGGTAGCCCGACCCGTCGACGCCGGCCGCGTCGGCGATGTTCTCCAACCCGAAAAGGGCATAGACGTTGCCGATGAAGGTGGCCGAGGTGGCCGAGTAGAGGGTGTTGTCGACCTCGTGGTAGTAGGTGAGGCTCCGGTCCGAGACGCCGTAGCTCGCCACCAGGTCGGCGATCTCGGCCTGTATGGAAGCCACCAGGTCCTCGGCTGCGACCCGGTTGCCCGTAGTATCACCGAGTTGGCGCATCTGGAGGTAGGCGTCGTCGATGCTGAGGGCCGGCGGCTGGACGAGGACCGGGATGCCTAGAGCCTCGAGGCCCTCCTGCACCTCGCCCGGATCCCAGGAGATCACCACCAGGTCCGGCTCGTAGGAGGCGATGGCCTCCACGTTTGGTTGGAAGGCGTTGAGGTCGGTGACCGGGGCCTCGGGCGGGAAGTCGGACGTGGAGTCCACGGCCGTGATCCGGTCACCTGCTCCGAGGGCGAACAGGATCTCGGTGGCGGTGGCCGACAGCGAGATTATCGCCACCGGCTCCTGCGGAATCACGACCCCCGCCACCGTGACCGGGAACCCTGTCGCCTCCACCCCAGTGGTGTTTGTGGTCGGCGCGGCGGCGGTCGTGGACGGGACATCCAATGCGGCTGTGGTATCCGTGACGGGCAGGCCGGCCGTGGTATCGGTGATAGGCCGATCGACCGTCATATCCGTGGCCCTGATCGTTGATGTGGCCGGGGGGGTCTCCGCTTCCTGAGCGCCGCACGCGCCGACTACCAGGAGCAGGAGAGCAGTTAGTAGGTGCTTTCCTCGCAAGAAAAAACATCCTCCTTGGATCGGGGAGGATGAAGAGAGATCGTCAGATTCCGGGGAGGGAACCGGCACGACCAACCCTTCCTCCGAGAACTGATACGCGACCATGGGTCAGGCGGCCTGGCTCGTCCCCTTCCCGAGGATGGGGCTTGACAGTTGCGGGACAGCGCCGGACTCCAACCGGACTTCGCTGATCCCCATGGCACCCGGTTGTCTCTCCGGGCCAACCCGTACTATAGCGCCGGTGGCCGGTGGTCGGTGGACTAACTGAACCCCGGCTCGCTACCATCACTCGACGAGAGGCGACGCGCGATCCGTTCGCCTTTGCTAGCAGCCGCGGCGGGCACCGATCCTGATCGCGTTCGTACCCCGGTAGCGCGGTAGGCGAGCAATCGAGGACTGCAATCCCGGAGTTCCACGATGACGAACTACTCGGTAACCCTTTCCGAAGTGCTGGACCGGATACGTCCTGCGGACGGTGCCGCTGCCGAACGGGCCGCCGCCAGGCACCTGACGCTCACCAAACCTCCCGGCAGCCTGGGACGATTGGAGGAACTCTCGGTCCGGCTGGCCGGGATCCTCGGGGTCGACCAGCCGGTGATCCTGGGCAAGGCGGTGATAGTGGCGGCCGGGGACCATGGCGTCGTCGCGCAGGGGGTAACCGGCTATCCGCAGGCCGTGACTGCCCAGATGGCGCGGAACTTCCTGGCGGGCGGAGCGGCCATCAGCGTGATGTCTCGCCTGGGCGGCGTACGCCAGATCGTTGTCGATGCGGGAATCGCGTCGGCCGAGTTGCCGGACCACCCTGACCTCCGGACCGTAAGGGTCGGGCGGGGGACTGCCGATATCAGTAAGGGTGCGGCAATGTCCAGGGAGCAGGCGGTTTGTTGCCTCGAGGCGGGTGCCGAGTTGGCTGCGGAGGTTGCGGAGGGGGGCGCCGACCTGATCGCCACCGGCGATATGGGCATCGGAAACACCACCCCTTCGAGCGCCATCACGGCCGCCATCACCGGTACGAGCCCCGTCGAGGCCACTGGTAAGGGCACCGGCCGCACTCCGGGAGAACTGCGCCGCAAGGTAGCCGTGGTGGGAAGGGCGCTGGAGGTCAACGCTCCTGACCGGCGTGACCCGATCGACGTTCTGGCCAAGGTGGGAGGGTTCGAGATCGGGGTGCTCGCCGGGGTCGTGCTGGGGGCAGCCTCCGAGCAGCGGGCGGTCGTCCTTGATGGGTTCATTTCGGGCGCGGCGGCGCTCATCGCCCACGGCCTCAGCCCGGCGGTCCGTGACTACATGATCGCTTCCCACCGCTCCGCGGAGAGGGGGCACCGGGCGGTCCTGTCCTATCTGGGACTCCATCCACTGCTGGACCTCGGGATGCGCCTCGGGGAGGGAACCGGAGCGGTCCTGGCCATGGGCATCATCGAAGCCGCCGCCGCGTGCCTCAACGGGATGGCCACATTCGGGGAGGCAGGCGTTTCGGACCGCCCGGGCGACGATGGGGTGGTGGAGGACGCCGGGGGATGAGCGGGCTACGGGCCGCCATCGGTTTCCTGACGATCCTTCCGGGCGCACCACGGGGCCCGGCCACCGGTCTGTCGAAGGCCCCGGCCTGGTTCCCGGTCGTGGGCCTACTCCTAGGGGTGATCGTTGCCCTGCTGGATGGGTTGTTCCGCCTGGGATACTTGATGCTCCGGACCCGGTCCGTGCTGGGTGCCGACGAACTCCACTCCCTGCTCATCGGGTCCCTGCAGCCTCAATACCTCGTGGAGAGCATTATCCACATGGGTGGCACCGGCCCTATCTCGATCGTGTCCCGGGAGGTTCCGTTCCTCCTGGAGGGGGTGGTGTTGGTAGCCGTGGCGGCCTTGCTGACCCGCGGTTTGCACCTGGACGGCTTCATGGACACCTGCGATGCGCTGGCGGGCGGGCACGATCGTGAGCGGCGACTGGAACTGCTCAGAGATCCGCACGTGGGGGCCTTCGGCGTCGTCGGCGTCGTTCTCCTGCTCCTCGTCAAGTGCTCGTCAATGGCTGCCCTGCCTGCGGAGAGCCGGCTATGGACGATCGCGCTGGTTCCCTGCCTGTCCCGCTGGGCCATCCTGGTCGTGATGGACCGGTTCCCTTACGTGCGTCGCGAGGGCCTCGGCACGGCGTTCCTCCGTGGTGGCAGCCGGCGGAGCCTGCTGGCTGGCTCGGCGGTAGCCGTGGTAGCGACCATGGTGTTGACCGGTCCGTTGGGCCTCCTGCTCACGGCGGCGGCCGGCCTCATCGCCGGCGCGGTCGGGGCGTGGGCAAAGCGACGCATCGGTGGTGTGACCGGAGACATCTACGGGGCGGCATGCGAAACGAGCGAAGCCGTGGTGCTCGTGCTGGCGGTGGTCATCACCCTGGGTGATCCGGGGGCGCTCGCCTCACCGCTTCTCGCTCTGATAGACACGCCTGTCTGAGGAGTTGCCGGATGTGGTCGGGCGAGTGGCGTGTCGAGGCGGCGACCCTGCTCTGCGCGGTCGTGCTGGACCTGGCAACGCGGGAGGCCCCACCCGCCCTCCACCCGGTTGTGTGGATGAGAAGGCTGATCGCGTGGCTGGAAGGGCTCCTGCCCGCTCCGGAACGTAAGGCGGCTTCGCTGGCGGCAGGGATCGGCCTCGCCGGAGTTATACCGGCTGTGTTCGAGGGTCTTGCCCGGCATGGTCGCCGTAGCAATGCGCCAGGTGCATCCCGTCGCCTATGTGGTCGTGGGAGCCGTTCTCCTCAGCACGACCTTCGCGGTCAGGGAACCGGGACGCGCCGCCACAAGAACGCAAGTGGCCATGGAAGCGGGCGACGGCGACGGCGCTCCTCGAAGCCTGGTCAGCCACGACACCCGGACCCTGGCGCCACCGATGGTAGCGATGGCTGCCAGCGAGTCCGTCGCCGAGAACACCCCGGATGGCTTCGTCGGTCCGTGGCTGGCATTTGCCCTGTTCGGGCTGCCGGGGGCGTTCGACTACCGGGCGATCAACACCCTGGACAGCATGATCGGCTACCGGGCAGGTACGAGTACCTAGGCAAGGCCTCCGCCAGGCTCGACGATCTGGTCAACCTGATCCCGTCCGCGCCTCAGCGTCCTGTTGATGGTGGTTACGGTCGACAAAGTACTCGAGGAGGTGACGTCCGCTCTGGACGTGGCCCTCGACGTTGAAGACCTGTTCGGTGCAGTCCCGGCTCGCCAGAGGTGCTGGATGGACCGGTATTCGGGTTACGGGAGGACGCGGGGAGAGACGGCGCAGGCGACCAGCCGCGACTTCGGAGACGAGCCTGAAGGAAGATCAATGCGTAGATGGTTCTTCGTACGACACGGGCAGACGGACTGGAATCGGGTCGGGCGGGCGCAGGGCCAATCCGACCCACCCCTGAATAAGGAGGGGCACCGGCAGGCGCAAGCCGTCGCTGCCCGCTTGAAGCGAGCGGACTTCGTTGCGGCCTACACCAGTGACCTGGGCCGGGCCGTGGACACCGCGGCGCCCATCATGCGCGGTCGGGATGCCCCGATGATCCATCGGATCGATCTGAGGGAGAAACACTTCGGTGAGTGGGAGGGAATGACCTTTGACGAGGTCAGAAGGAAATACCCCCGCATGTATGAGAGGTTGTTCGACGAGAAGCCGGAATTCGCCCCACCCGGAGGCGAGAGCGACATGGCGCTACGCGCCCGGGCAGTCGCCGCCTTCGCTCGGATCGCCTACCGGCACTCCGGTACCGAAGGAAACGTGCTGGTGGTTTCTCATGGCGGCACCCTACGCGCAATGATTGTCTCCATGCTCGGGCTGCCCATCGACGCCATGTGGAGGTTTCGACTGTCGAATGCGGGACTCTCCATCGTCACCGTGTTCGACGAGGGGAGCGCGACCCTGGATCTGCTCAACGACACCAGCCATCTGGGAGCAGGCTTCGATGTCTGACGGCTCAATCCGGGCCGCGGCTTGCCCCGGCGAGCTCGTACTCGTTCTAGGAGGTGCTCGCTCCGGAAAGAGCACCACGGCGGAACGCATGGCGAGGGGTGGGGAAAGGGTGCTGTTCATCGCTACTGCAGAAGCCCTCGACGAGGCAATGCACAGGCGCATCGCGTCTCACCGCCGCTACCGGCCGGAGCATTGGGATACCCTCGAGGAGCCGATCCACCTCAACAGAGCCGTCCGGCCGATCATTGATCGGCCGATCATTGATCGCTATGACACTTTCATCCTCGACTGCCTGACCCTGTGGGTGAGCAACCTTCTCCTTGAGAACGAGGAGGCCCCCGGCGCGGAGAGCATGATTCTCGAGACGGTGAGGCGTCTGCTCGACCTGATCGACGCAGCGGGCGGCAGGTGGATCCTGGTCAGCAACGAGGTCGGCCAGGGCATCGTGCCCGCCTCACCGCTCGGAAGGGAGTACCGGGACGTGCTGGGGCGCGTCAATCAGCTGGTTGCATCAAGGGCAGATAAGGCCTACCTGATGGTGGCCGGTCTGGCCTTGGAGCTCAAGTCCCTCGAGGATCGGTCATCAGGCCCGGGTCGGGGGGAGGCCATCGTCGACGAGCCCCGATGACCGCGCTGGGCCGGCCACATCCGCCGGGGCGTCCGCGACAGCGCCGGGTACGTGCGCGGAACGGGCACAAGCGCCCCTCGACGGGGAAGACGTCCTGGCCTCCAGTTGGACCTGGGTGTAGCGAACCTGTAACACGTCGATCGTCACGTCGTCCCGCTCACCGAGAGGCCTCGGATCGACATCCGAAGTGCCGTCGGGGGACGGAGACAGCGCCAGAATCGCCTCGCGGTGGGCCTCGGAGTCGTCGGTGAAGGCCACCACCACGGCACCGTTCTCCCGGTCGATCCACCTCCCGCCGTAGGTCTCGGCATGCTCGTCCCGATAAGTGCCGATCAGTTCCATAACCACGGGGTTAGGATTCTGGCGGGCACCTAGGTTGCCCTCCAGGCGCGACACGAGTGCTGGCACCTTGTCGCAGCGCTCGAGCCCGACCGCGTCCACTGCCGCATCCTGGGCAACACCCTGAGCGGACACAGACCCGATGGTGTCGGCATCCCGCGTCGGGTCGTCCCGCAGTATCAGCATCGCTCCGACGACCCCAACCGTCACAGCCCCGACGGCGGCGACGACAAGAAACCTGATCCTGCGCATCCGCCACCGATGTTCGTTCGCTTACTGCCCGCCAGCCGAATGGTAGAACAGGAGTCCAGCCGTACTGTCCCAGGTTGGGTCTGGTGGCGGGTCGGCCTCCCGGATGGCTCCTGCATCTCGAGAACCCCCTCGCCAACCGGAGACTGATCGACCCCTGCGTGTGAGGTGGAGCCTTACGTCCGCTTTCTAGCCTGCCGAGGCAAGAACCCCACATCTGAGACAGGTTCCGGGTACCACTTCCCCGTGGTGGGTCGAGCGATGCTGACAGTCACCCCCGGCGGGCCTCGGATAGGGTGTGGGGACTGACCGGTACGTCACGCTCCGGGGAAGCACATGGAAGTCACGACGATTCGAACCGACGGATTGGGAGACAGCACCTACCTGCTCACCCACGACGGGGGCGGCGTGGTCGTCGATCCCCAGCGGGACGTGGAGCGCTTCGAGCAGGCCGTGTCAGACACCGGCGTCGACCTCACCCATGTTCTTGAGACCCACATCCACAATGACTACGTATCGGGCGGCCGCGAGCTGGCCCGGCGCACAGGTGCCCGGCTCGCGCTACCAGCGGCCGCCGGCGCGGCCTTCGATCACTTCCCTGCCTTCCACAACGAGGAACTCGCCGATGGCCCTGTGGTCATCCGGCCGGTGCACACTCCCGGCCACACTCCGGAGCACATGAGCTACGTGATCCTCGTCGAGGAGGAGATCGTGGCGGTGTTCTCCGGGGGGAGCCTGCTGGTCGGCTCGGCAGGACGCCCCGATCTCCTGGGAGACGACCGGGCCGAACAGTTGGCTCGCCTCCAGTACCTATCGGTCAGCCGCCTTGCCGAGCTTCCCAACGATACCGGCCTGTACCCCACCCACGGCGAGGGTTCGTTCTGCACTGCTTCGGGGGCGGGGCGTTCCACCTCGACGATCGGTCTGGAGCGGCGGACGAATCCTGTGCTGGCGTACCCCGACGCCGAGGCCTTCGTCGCCGGTCAACTGGCCGGCCTGCAGCCCTTCCCCGACTACTACGCCCACATGGGTCCGATCAACCTCATGGGTCCCGAGTCCCCGGCGCCGCGGGAACTCGACGAACTGGACCCGTCGGACCTGCCCGGCGACGCCACTCTGGTGGATATACGGCCGCGCCCTGCCTACGCGGCGGGTCACATCCCCGGGTCGCTGGGGATAGAGATGAGCGATCAGGTTGCGGTGTGGGCGGGTTGGCTGCTGCCCTTCGACAGCCCGGTGGTCCTCGTCGCTCAGCGAGAACAGGACGTGGAGGAGGTCGTCCGCCAGTTCGGGCGGATCGGCTTCGACGACATGCTGGGCGTCGTGTACGGCGTCGAGGGCTGGGCGGAGGCCGGAGGCGCCCTGGCTTCGTTCGAGACCAGAACCACGGACGAGCTGGCTCTCGCGATCGCAACGGGTGACGACCCCCAGGTGCTCGATGTTCGCTCTCCGGGGGAATGGGAAGAGGGACGGATCGAGGGTTCTGCCCACCGCTACGCGCCGTACCTGAAGGATGGGCTTCCGGGAGGGTTGGACCGGTCCAGAGACCTGTGGGTGACGTGTGGGAGCGGGTACCGAGCCTTCGTGGGCAGCGCGTCTCTCGAAGGCGAGGGACTGCGGCTGATAGTCGTCACCCCGGGCGGGGTTCCTGACGTGCTGGAGAGGCTGTCCCGGCTGACCTCCTGAAGGCGCCGACCTCTACGGGAGGACTTGCTCCAGAGCCGGGCCGATCTCCGACGGGGTGTCCAGCACGGTGGCGCCTGCTCCCTCCAGCGCCAACCGCTTCGATGCGTACGAGCCCCTGTCCCCCTGGAAGATCGCTCCGGCATGGCCCATCCTGCGATCCGGAGGCGACGCGCGGCCGGCGACGAAGGCCACGACAGGCTTGCTCATCTCCCGTACGCACGTGGCGGCGTCCTCTTCCATGTCGCCACCGATCTCGCCGATCAGCACGACCGCAAGGGTTCGCCGGTCCCTCTCCAGAACCTGCAGAGCGTCCCGCGTGCGGGTCCCGACCACCGGGTCGCCTCCGATCCCGACGAACGCCGACTGGCCGAATCCTGCTCTGACGATGTTCAGGCAAGCCAGGGTGCCGAGACTCCCGCTGCGCGAGACGACCCCCACCCGGCCTGGGCGGAAGATCGAAGGATCGAAGGCCGGCATGAAACCGACGAAGCACTCGCCCGGAGTCACCAGCCCCGCCGTATTGGGGCCGACCACCGCGGTCCCGGCTTCCCGGGCGGCGGCGAGCAGGTGCATGACATCCCGGACCGGGACATGCTCGGTGAGGATCACCAGCTTGGGCGCGCCGGCGCCGATGGCATCCAGGGCGGCGGCCTTCACGCTGAGCGGGGGGACGAACAGCACCGCGACGTCGAATACGGAGCGGTCCATAGCGTCCGGTGCGCTTCCGTAGACCGGGACGCCACAATGGGCGATGCCGGCCTTCCTCGGGCTGACACCCGCCACCACCCGGGTTCCATATTCCTGCATGCGGACGGTCCAATACGTTGCTTGCCGCCCGGTGATTCCCTGGATCAGGACTCGCTCGTAGCCGCGGACGATCATCGGTCGCCTCCGCCCGCGGCACGGATAGCCGCCGCCACGGCCTCGTCCATGGCCGGGTACGGTTCGGAGCCGAGCCGCTCCTTCAACATCCTTCTGGCCGCCGCCGCCCCGGTGCCGTCGATGGTGAAGAATGCGGGGACATCCGGCCGTAGTTCCAGCCACGCCTCGGTCAGCCCGTCGACCATCACGTCGGTACGGGCGAAAGCCCCGCAGAAACTGACCACCAGGCTGCGTACCCCACCGTGCGCCAGCACCAACTCCAGAGCGGGCCGGGCCTTGGTGTAGGCGTCACCGCCTATCTCCAGGAAGTTGGCGGGGGCCCCTCCTGAATGGACTATGACATCCATGGTGGTCATGGTGAGACCGGCGCCGTTGGCGAGCACACCGATGTCCCCGTCGAGCTCGACGAACTGGAGGCCGAGTCCTCGGGCGGTTCGCTCCAGATGGGTCAGCGGCTCCGGTGTGGCCCGACCCGCGAGCCAGGGTTGGCGGGAGGCGGCTGCACCGTCGACGATGAGCTTGCAGTCCAGCGCCACCACCTCGCCTGCCGGAGTTATGGCGAGCGGGTTGACCTCGACCAGTTCCGCATCGCAACTCCGATGCACCCGATGCAGCCGTACCAGGGCCTCGGCCACCGAAGAGGCTGCAGAGGTAACTCCCGCCTCCGTCACGAGGTGGAGGGCGGCGTCGGCATCCAGGTCCCGTCGAGGATCGATGTCCAGGCTCCTGAGCAGCTCCGGATGGGTACGGGCCGTGTCCTCGATGTCGATGCCACCGCGCTTGGAGAAGACCACCCGCGTCGCGGGGCCGCCGGGGTGGTTGAGGACCGCGGCGTACAGTTCCCGCGCAGCCTCGATCCGTTCCTCGACCAGGACCTCGGCAACCAGGCGGCCGCCCAGGCGGCTCCCGATCAGTTCCGCGGCGACTGCATGAGCCTCACCCGGGGTCTGCGCAGACCTGATGCCACCTGACCTCCCACGACCCCCGATAGGTACCTGCGCCTTGACCATCACAGGACCGAGCCGACGAGCCGTCCGTGCGGCGCCGTCCGGTGTGGTCGCCACGGCGCCGTCCGGTACCCGCATGCCTTCCTCTGCCAGCACGGCCTTTGCTACGTGTTCGGGGATGTTCATCGGCGGTCCGTGCTGGTTTGTCCTTGGTCAGTCGGGCGAACGTGCGGCCAGACAGGGTGCCAGGGACCCGTCGCCGTGCCGTCGGTCGGCGCGCCGCTCGGGTCCGGGGTGTGCAAGGTCCCCCGCTCCGGACCGTGGGGAGAAGACGACGCTTGTCGAGTCCCTATAGCCGTCCACCGCAGCGGAGCCCGATAGCTGTCATGGTACCGGGTATCACATGGACGCTCTCCGGACCTGCCATCCCACGCGGTACCTGCGGGCTGTCTCGAACGAGGCTCGGCTGTCACCCGCCGAACCGTAGCGAGCGGCCCGGCACGCCCGGAGCCGTCGTCCCACCACCGGCTGCGCCGAACCCTCCAAACTCGCGGAACCGGGAGCCCGGCGATCTGGCATGATGTCATCTATGGCGCGTGCAGGATCCACGGAATCGGGGCGGTCGCCGGGCTCGGCGTCGGTCGCCGCCCTGACCGACATCGGGCCTCGCAAGGTGAACGAAGACCGGGCGTTCACGGCGGCGGCGGATGACGGCGCCTGGATGATCGCGGTGGCAGACGGGCTGGGGGGCCACGTCCGCGGCGACGAGGCGGCGCAGGCTGCGGTCGAGGGCCTGCCGCAGCGGATCGACAACGAGGCCGAGATGGCGGCGGCGTTTGCGGAGGCCAACGAGCGGGTCCTCGCGCTGTCCGGGCCGCGGAAGTGGGACCGGCGGGTGCCGCTGTCCAGGCTCCCGATGAGCACCCTGTGCGTGGCGGCATGGACACCCGAGGGCGGTCTGCTGATCGGGTGGATGGGCGACACGATACCGTTCGTGGTGAAGTCCGGGCCGGGCGGCTTCGCGGGATACTGCTGCGGCGTTCCCCATCGGGGCCCCTTCGGGAACATCGACTCCTGTCTGGGAATGCCGCCCGAGGGTAAGGGATCAGGTACCGGGGGGCCGGTCGACGTGGATGTAGTCGGCTCCTTCGAGGAGGCCGAGATGCCGGACGCCGTGATCATCGCCAGTGACGGGGCCTGGGAGCCACTCGCGATTGAATACGGTGACACAGAGTGGCTCTGGGACGACTCACCCGCCGGTATCGGATCGGCGTGCGCCCCGGACGCCGGCGACGCATCGGATATCGCCCGGAGCGTCCTGGGGAGGGCCCGGAGCAGGGGCCTCAACGACAACGCCACCGTCGCGGTCGCCCACTGGCGCCGGCTACCCGAGCGATGAGAACGCACGTATGACCATCCGGACCAGAGCCGCCATCGGCACCGCGACCCAGGAAGTCGAAACCGTTGCGAAGCTGGTAGCCGGGGCGCGGTCGGCCATGGCCGAGTTCGTCGATTCGGACCAGGAACGGGTGGATGAGGTGGTTACCGCGCTGGCCTGGTCGCTATACAAGCCCGAGCACGCCCGGGAACTGGCTGAGATTGCGGTCCGGACGACCGGCCTCGGGAACGTGGCGGACAAGGTCGTCAAGAACCGGCGCAAGACTTTCGGAACCCTACGGGACCTGAGCCGCGCTCGGACGGTCGGGCTGATCGAGGAGGATCCGGCCCGGGGCCTGATGGTCTTCGCAAAGCCGGTCGGCGTGGTCGCGGCGGCGACGCCGTCAACAAACCCCGCCGCCACGCCCGTCAACAAAGCCATGATGGCCGTCAAGGGCCGCAACGCCGTGATAGTGGCCCCCTCCCCGCTGGCCTACACGACCACTAGCCGGGCGGTGGAGTTGATGCGGGATGCCCTGGGGACGGTGGGAGCGTCCCGGGATATGGTGCAGATCCTTCCCGCTCCGGTCACGAGGCGAGCCACAACCGCGTTGATGGAGGCATGCGACCTGTCCGTGGTCACGGGGTCGCAGAACAATGTCCGGGGGGCGTACCGGAGCGGCAAACCGGCGATCGGGGTAGGGGCAGGCAACGTACCGGTCATCATCGACCGTAGCGCTGACCTCGAGCAGGCGGCAGCGGGCATACTCGCATCCAAGACATTCGACAACGCCACCTCCTGCTCCTCCGAAAACTCCATCGTGGTCCTCGACGACATCTACGACCGAGCGATGGAAGAGCTACGCAAGGTAGGGGCATATCTAGCCGACGAGAAGGAGAAGACAGCCATACAGGATGTCCTGTGGTTGGACGGGAGGCTGAACAGGGAACTGATCGCCAAGGACGCCGAGGTTCTCGCTCGCCATGTCGGCCTGGACGACGAAGCCCGGAGCGCCCGCCTATTCCTGGTGGAGGACGATCTCCCTGCCGAAGCCGGATCGTTCGCGGACGAGAAGCTGTCCCTCGTTCTCACCGTCTACCGGGCGGCCGACATGCGCGAGGCGATCGAGACGGTACGAGCCGTCCTCGAGGTCAGGGGACGCGGTCATTCCTGTGGCATCTATACGGCCTCGATGGACAATGCCCGCCTCCTGGCCGCCGAGTTGGACGTGGTGCGCGTGCTGGTGAACCAGGCCCATGCCATAGGAAACGGGGGCAGCTTCACCAACGGGCTTCCCTTCACCCTGACTATGGGTTGCGGGACTTGGGCGGGGAACAGCATCAGCGAGAACCTCAACTACCGGCACTTCATCAACCTCACCCATCTATCCACCACCATCCCGGAGGACCGACCCGACGAGGAGGAGCTGTTCGGTGGTTACTTGGAGCGATACGGTAAGTAGGTGGTCCGTAGGGTGACCGGACGGCGTGAGGAGGGGCCGCGATCGCTCTGCAGGCGGCCCAATTAGGGGGCGGTGCTCTTGGTTGCGCCTTACAAGCACGTGCAGAACTCCCGGAGATAGTGGAAAGGAGCGGCTTGTCTCGCAATGAGTTAGCAGAGGCTTTTGCAGCCAAGGCTCGGCGGAGAGAGATGATCGTAGTGGCCGGTGCCGGAACCGGCCTGTCTGCCAAGTGCGCCGAGGCCGGCGGAGCCGACGCCATCGTCATCTACAACTCGGGAAGGTACCGCATGGCCGGCCGGGGCTCGCTGGCCGGTCTCATGCCCTACGGGGACGCCAACCGGATCGTTCTCGAGATGACCAGAGAGGTCGTCACGGTTGTCGACAGGATGCCGGTGATCGCGGGGGTATGCGGCACGGATCCGTTCAGAGACATGGCGAGGTTGCTGGATGAGTTGGCGGGGCGAGGCGTGGCCGGTGTCCAGAACTTTCCGACCGTGGGTCTGATCGACGGCGGGTTCCGGCGCGCGCTGGAGGCAACCGGTATGTCGTACTCGGCCGAGGTGGAGATGATCCGGTTGGCCTGCCGGTGCGGGCTCTTCACGATGCCGTACGTGTTCAATGCTTCGGAGGCGAGCGCCATGGTCGACGCCGGCGCCGATGTCTTGGTCGCTCACGTCGGACTGACCACGGGGGGCATGATCGGCGCCTCTGACCGGCGCACTATCGAGTCCTTGGCGCCGGTACTGGAGGAGATCTGCGAAACCGCGGATGCGGCCGGACGGTTCATTCCCGTCCTCTGCCACGGCGGTCCCATCGCCGAGCCGTCCGACCTCGAAGAGGTCCTTCGCCTCGTTCCGAGACTCAACGGGTTCGTGGGCGCATCCAGCATCGAGCGGCTGCCTACCGAGTCCGCCATTGTCGACCGCGTGGTCCGCTTCCGCGCGGTGCGCGCATGATCCGTGGTGCTCCTGAGGAGGATGCTCCAAAACGGTGGGGAGCAACGGCCCGTCTCCCTCTGAACAGGCATTATGGCATCGGTCGATGGGCCGCAAAGGGGTCTTGCGCCGCCCTCCTTGCGGCCTGCGGAGAGCCCGTCGGAGCGTTGGGGTGGTTCGGTTCGTGTTGCTCGGTGCCTCCTTGCGGTCGGAGAGCCACGGATGACAATGGTTGCAGGCCGCCTCGACGCCCGTTCGCTGTGATCGGTGCAAGGGAGAGGGCTTCTCGATGATCCGGCGGCCCGGAGCCCATGCCGACGCAAGTGGGCGTGCGTCGAGGCTGACGCCGAAGGTGCGAAGAACCTTTTTCGCGTTGCTGCTGGCGATGACCATCTCCGCGATGGACTACACCATCGTGTCGACAGCGTTGCCGACCATCGTCGGCGAGATGGGCGCCCTCACGCTGCTTCCCTGGGTGCTGACCGCCAACGTGCTCGCGTCGACGGTCACGGTTCCTCTCTACGGCAAGCTATCGGACCTCTACGGTCGTCGGAGGCTGATGCAGGTCGCCATCCTCCTGTTCGCCCTGGGTTCGTGCGCAGCGGGCCTCAGTCAGGGCATCGGTCAGCTCATCGCCTTTAGAGCCATCCAGGGAGCCGGTTCGGCTGGCCTGATCTCCCTCAGCTACATGATCGTGGGTGACATCATCACGCCGCGGCAGCGGGGCCGGTACCAGGGGTACATAAGCGCGGTGTTCGCTGTCGCCAGCTTCTGCGGGCCCTTGGTGGGAGGCCTGGCGGTCGATCACCTTTCGTGGCGTCTCGCGTTCTTCCCCAGCGTTCTGCTGGCCATCATCACATTGGTTGTGATCCGCCGGAACCTGACCGATCCGCAAGTGACCGGGGGAATCGGCGTCGACTGGCTCGGAGCGGCTCTCCTGGCGCTCGGGCTGGCAGCAGTCCTGCTCGTCGCGACCTGGGCGGGTCGCGAGCATGCATGGCACTCACCGGTGATCGTCTCGACGATGGCCGTAGGAGTGTCGGCACTGTTGTGGTTCGTGAGGCAGGAGCGAAGAGCACCTTCTCCCATCCTGCCCCTGTACCTCTTCCGGAACCGCGAGTTCTCGGCTGCCAACGCGACCAGCTTCATCGCCGGTTTCGGCCTTTTCCTCCCGCTGGCCTACTTCCCCGTCTTCCTACAGATCTCCTTGGGCATGTCCGCAACCCGTTCCGGGCTCCTCCTGGTTCCGATGCTGACGGCCTCGTTGGTGGCAAGCCTGGTCTCGGGGCGTATCGTGGCGCGATGGGGTCGCTACCGATCGGTGGTCACCGCCGGGTGCGTTCTCCTCGGAGTGGGATTGACGCTAATGAGCACTATGACCGTCTCGACTAGTCCGCAAGTCGCGGCCGTCTACTTGCTCGTCTTCGGCTTGAGCATGGGAATCCTCATCCCGGTGCTGGTTCTGGTCATACAGAACGCAGTCCATCCGCGAGATCTGGGGGTGGCGACATCGTCCGTGCAGGTGTTCCGCCAACTCGGGGGGAGTACGGGGGTAGCCGTGTTCGGGGCCCTGTTCAACGCCCGTCTCGTCGCGACCCTCACTGGGCTCCCGCCGGACTCGCCGGTGTCGGGCCTAGACGTCAGCGAGCTGATCGCGAGCCCGGCAGTCGTTGCGACGATGGAACCACCCGTGCGCGACATCATCCGCGAGGCGGTCGCGCTCAGCTCCGGCGAGATGTTCCGGTTGGCGATACCTGTGGCCGTTGTGGCCACTATCGCCGGTCTCATGCTGAGGGGGCTTCCCCTCCGCGACGTTCTCCCACACCAACAGACGGGTCCCGCCCAACCTTCGGGAGATGCTCGGGGCGGGCTCACCCTGCCCTCCCCCGGCGAGCGCTCCAGATCGGCCGACGTCGAATGACTGCCCCTGTACCCTCGGAAGAGTGCGCCGGACGGGTCGGCAGGTATCCGGGGACCCGGCGTTTCCGCGCTGGGCATACGGCTCGCCAGGCTCCTCCGGCCCCGGTCGATGCTTCCGACCGGCCAATCTCGAGCCAACCCTACGGCCGCCGGGTCCCCGACGCGCTTCCTACGACATCATCTGTGACCAGGCACTTTGTCACCGACCGATGGGCCAACACGGGGTTTTCTTACCACTCTCCTAGAAACGCTGTCATACGGCAAAGCTACACTGGGACGTATCTAAGGAGGAGTGCCACGTGACCATCACCGTCCCTCGGGAAGAAGTCGTCAGGATGCTCGAGAGGGCCGCCAACGATGTCGGGCTTGGACTGCGCGGGTTTTATGAGCTCGGCAAAGCCGATCGCCTCGACGACCCGTCGCTGCGGGACATGTGGCTCATCTGGGGCGACGCCCTCACCGAAGAGGACCTCCCAGCCGTAGCGTGAACGATCCTCTCCAATCGAAATCCGGAGAGTTCGCCAGCCGTCTGACCAACTTGATCCGAGGGTGCGTCGCCGGTGCGCCTGAGTTCGGCGTCGTTGAGACGAGCGAGGTGGAGCAACTGCGTATCGGACCTCTGCCGTTCAGTTCCGACAGCTCTGGGTTTAGCCTGATCCCACTCGCTCGTTCTTGCGACGCGGGCCAAAGTCGTCTGATGTTGAAGATCGAGTTCCGTGTATCACTGGACGACGAATCAGAGTTCCTTGCCGTCCAGCACTCGACCTACGGATTGTGGGTACGACCCGATCCACGCAGGAAACCGCGCCCGGTATTTCGTGTCGAGTACGACCGAGACGCATACAGCAAGTCCCCAGCCCATGTGCATCTGCATGCCGAGTCTCTGGAGTTTGGGTGGATATATGGAACTGCCGGACTGCCTCCGCCGCGATTGTCCGAGATCCACTTCCCCGTTGGCGGACGGCGTTTCAGAGCCACAGTCGAGGAGTTCTTGAAGTTCTTGGATCGCGAGAAACTGTTTGTGGATTGGCAGAATGGATGGGGCATGATCGTGGAGAGGTCCCTCATCGAATGGGAACGGAACCAGGCTCGGGCCACCGTGCGTCAACACATCGGAACGGCGCTCGAACAGCTTCGCTGTATGGGATACGAAGTCACCTCGCCGCCTCTACCCTCCGCCCCGGCATCCCGAGACTGAATCGCCGACCGGAAGACCTTGGCAGCAGGTGGTGGCATATCCCCAAAATACGAGTAGGCGGATAGGAAGGTTGCCACCGGATTTCGAACACTGCGTTCTTGATGAGCCGCAAAAAGCGGACGGTTACTCGACGGTTGCGGCACGCCAGTGGGCGGCGCAAACTCAACCCACCCACGTTCTTCGGTGGTTCGGCTGCAAACGGCTCCGGGTGCAGGAGGCCGATCTGCCGACCCCTGAATCGGATCCTAGGCTTATGCGTTACGTTGGTTAACAATCTAACGCCGCGATATGGCCGGTTTGGACCGTTTTCCAAGGGAACCGGCTAGTCGACAGGTAGGGTCGCTCCGAACCAGCGGATCGTCTCGCCGTCGGGCTGGGCGGTACGTAGACCGGGCAGTAAGAGCGGCGATCCGGCCGTGCGAGACGATCGCCGCGAACGGACCGTGGAGCGAAATCGAGGCCGGTGGCCGGAGTCCCGGATCGACGATCTCGGCGCGACCAGGGGATCGTCTCCCGGTGGTCGTGCGGGCGGTCGGCCCCGGTGCCGACTGCCCTCCCTCGTGACTGCCCATGGTCCGGTAATCATGCTCGACAGAGGCGCCGGATGGACGGCCGAGGTCGAGATCCGCGAGTCGACCTATCTGCTGGCAACGGTCGAGGGCGATCCGCATCCCGACGTGCTCGTCCCGCTGCCGTTCGCTATCACCAGCCCGGTGTGGGTGGAGATTGACGGTAGGCCGGTGTACGTCGAGGAGGATGTCAGGTGGTGCCTGCGATGGCTGGACGAACTCGAGCGGGTCGTGGGAGAACACGGACGGTTCGAGGCGCCTGCCAGGCGTTCCGACGTGATGCGAACCATCGATCGGGCGCGTTCCTGGTACCGGGCGAGGCTGGACAGTTGACAGGGGCGGGCGGTGGTTGCATGGCCCGTGTAGGTGTCAGATCACGGCGAGGGGCGCTAGCGCGTCGATATCGGTTGCGACGTCGACGATGGCAGGGCGTCCCGCTGCCAGTGCCCGTTGTATGGCGGGGCGGAGGTGGTCGGGCTTCTCCACCCGGATGCCCATTGCCCCCATTCCCTCGGCGAGCCGGGCAAAGTTCACGTCGGTGAAGGTCCAGAGGCGGCGTCCCTCCTGGGTCTGCTCCCCGCCGTAGGCCCGGTCGAAGCCGAGGGTGGACTGGTTGCCCGAGGAGTTGTTGTTGACCACTGTGACGGTGTTGATGCCCCATCGAACCGCGGTCTCGACCTCGGCTATGTGGTACCAGAAGCCCGCGTCGCCGGTGAAGCAGACGACTGGGCGATCCGGGGCGGCGCACTTGGCGCCCAGCGCGGCGGGGAACGCCCAGCCGAGGTGTCCGGCGCTGCGGAGGTAGCTCTGGTCAGGTGTGCGGGTGTCGAACATGCCACCCATCCACATTCCGGCGTGGCCGGTGTCGACCACGGTGCAGGCGTCGTCGGGCACGAGAGCCGTCAACTCCGCGCAGATCCGCTCCGGGCGGATCGGTATCGCGTCAGACTCGAGATGACCCAGGTGCTGCTCTCGCCAGACGGTGACCTCCCGGCGTACTGCAGCCAGCCACTCCTCCCGGCCGGGACCCCGCGGGCCGGACTGTTCCAGGAGGGCGGCGAGGGCCGCACGGACATCGGCTTTGATAGCGACCTGCAGGGGGTAGTTGCGGCCCAACATCTCGGGGTCGATGTCGATCTGGATGGCGGGTGTCCCCGGCGCCGGAACCTGCCAGAAGTGGGTGGTCATGCTGCCGGTGCCCGACCCGACGAAACACACGAGGTCCGCCCGGTTGACGACCCGGTTCGCGGCGCTCCGCGAGTAGGTGCCCACGGCTCCCACGCAGAGGGGATGGTTTCCCGGAATCGTGTCCTTCCCGTTGAGGGAGGTCACCACGGGGATAGTGAGACGTTCTGCCAGGGCCACCAGCTCGCGTCCGGCCTGGGAGGTTCGGACGCCGCCGCCTGCCACGAGCACCGGCCGCGCAGCACGATCGAGCAGGTCCAAAGCCGCAGCCACGTCTTGCGGGTCGGGGAGGGGCCGCACCGGAGGCACGGAGGCGAATCGTGTGTCCACGGAGGGGTCGAGGTCGGCCCGTTCGCGGTCGATCTGGCCTTCGTTGCCGACGAACTGGAGGTGTACCGGTCCAGGACGGCCCGACACCGCCGAACGGAAGGCCTGGCGAACCAGATCGGGAATCTGTTCCACCGCGTCGACGACGGAGCTGAACTTGGTGACGTTGACGAAGGCGGGGAGGTCGTCCACCTCCTGGTAGACGCCGTTGTGGGCTGCGTCCGGGTCGCGACCACCGGTAAGGGCCATGACGGGAGAGTTGGCCAGGTGCGCGTCTCGGAGGCCGGCGGCCAGGTTGAGTGCCCCCACCGCCTGGGCCATGCACACTCCCGGGCGGCCTGCCATCCTGGCGTAACCGTCGGCCATGTACGCGGCCGGCTTCTCGCCGTGGGTGTGGATGCGCCGCACGCCGAACCGCTCGAGCTCGACGAGAGTACGCCGCAGGATGGCCGGCACCATGAAGACGTGCGTGACGCCGTACCCGTGGAGCATTTCGGCGAGAACGCGGGCACCGGTAATCACCGGGGAGACGTTAGTGGCTCTGGCTCTGCGCCGGCCGTCGGCTGCGCTTACCGGCCCGGAGCAGACCGAGTGTTCATGACGGAGGCGGGACGCGTAAGGGGGATCCCGTACCAGCGGCGGCAATGTTCCTCGATGTGCGGGTTCATGAGGTCTGCGAGTTCTCGCCGGCGCTGCGCCTCTGGAGTGGGCTTGTAGAGCCTTCGACGTGGTGGGCCTCAAGACCACGGCCGAGCAGGCGTTCGCCATGCTGCGCCCCGGGGGCACCGCCACCCTCATAGGCATGATTCCCCTCGGGGTCGAGATCTCTCTCCCGGGCGTCGATTTCCTCGATGAGAAGACGGTCAAGGGCTCGAACGGGGGATGTCGACCCGGTCCCGGGTCGACATCCCCCGGTACCTCCACCTCTACCGCAGCGGACGATTCAAACTCGACGAACTGATCAGCCGTACACGTCCCCTCGAAGAGATCGGGGCTGGACGCCGAAGGCCGCCGCGAGGTCCACACGTTCAGGAAGAGACATTCCTCGCTCTTGCCCTCCCGGACCCGGTAACGGGCCGCCATTCCGCCCGTGGCGCCTCCTGGTTGCGGAGGCGCCGGACCGGGTTGGAGGCGCGGGCGTACCCCGTCCCGGGGTGCAGGCGGGATCGGCTTGCGTACCGCCGTCTGCCGACTGGGCGCTGTGCAAGGAGAGCCCGCAAGAACATGATTCCCGTCCCCGGTCGCGCCTCGAACCACGCCTGTCGTGGTCGTTACCAGGGGATCGTCGGGCCTGGTCACGCGCCGGTTCCTCCAGGCTGGGCCGGCTGCTGGCGGGCTCGCGGCCTGCATTCTCTCAAGAGGCTCCCTCGGAGAGTGCCCAACAATGACGGTGCTTGGCTCGTCGGTCCCCGACCCGGCATCCGCCGGTGGTCTACGGGCCGCCCGAGGCTCCTCCGGCACCCTTCGTGAGGCCCGCGAGCCGCCGGTGACCCCGCACGCGGAGCGCTCCGGTGCCCGTCCCCGGTGAAGGTGCAGGGAGCGGGCTTCAGGATGACCCACCGGCCCGGAGGTCGACCCTCCGGTCGGGTCCTCGACGCGCTTCCTATGCTGGGCTGATCCGGGAGCCGCCTAGGGAGTTGATCCATGTCAGATACGACGGGCCTTGTGGCCGGCTGGCCCAATATCGTCGTCATCCTCGCTGACGACCTCGGCTTCTCTGACCTCGGCTGCTACGGCTCCGAGATCGCCACGCCCGCGATCGATGCGCTCGGCTACGGTGGCCTGCGTTTCACCCAGATGTACAACTCTGCACGGTGTTGCCCGTCGCGAGCCGCCCTGCTGACCGGCCTGCACCCGCACCAAGCCGGCATCGGGCACATGACATACACCATGTCGGACACGGATCCCGCCTACCAGGGATTCCTCAACGACTCGTGCGTGACCATCGCGGAGGTGCTCCGGGCGGCGGGCTACCGCACGCTCATGTCGGGCAAGTGGCATGTGGCGCGCCAACGACCCATGGCGGAGCGCGCCTCCTGGCCCGACGATCGCCCCGGCTACCCCCTGCCCACCGAGAGAGGCTTCGACGAGTTCTTCGGCACCATCGGTGGGGCCGGTTCGTACTACAAGCCCACCTACATGATGCGAAACGACGATCTGCTCGAGCAGAACGAACTCGACTGGTATTACACGGATGTGATCACCGACCATGCCCTCGACATGGTGGCCGAGGCGACCGGCGACGGGGTGCCCTTCTTTCTCTACCTGGCCTATACCGCTCCGCACTGGCCGCTGCATGCCATCGAGGAGGACATCGCCCGGTACGAGAGCCGCTACCGGCAGGGATGGGATGCGCTCCGGACCGCTCGCCACGAGGAGCTGAAAGCCGGCGGCCTCGTCGATCCCCGGTGGCCGATCAGCCCCCGGGACCCGACCTCCTTTCCATGGGAGGAGTCGACGTACCCGGATTGGGAAGCCCATCGGATGGCGGTCTACGCCGCCCAGATCGATCGCATGGACCAAGGCGTTGCCAGGCTGGTTGCCGAACTGCGCAGGAGCGGCCAACTCGACAACACCATCATCTTCGTGCTCTCGGACAATGGCGGGGCCGCCGAGTTTCTCGCCGAGGACGGCCCCATGCGGCCCGGCTGGTTGGCTCATGACACCCCCGACGGACGGCCGATCCACTACGGGAACACGCCCGATCTGAGCCCCGGCGGACCGGAGACGTTCCAGAGCTATGACATCTGCTGGGCGAATGCCTCGAACACGCCGTTTCGCCGGTTCAAGGGATGGGTACACGAAGGGGGGATCTCGACGCCCCTGATCGTTCACTGGCCGGGCGGTATTCCCTCGCCGGGGATCGTGCGCACCCCGGCCCACATCATCGACATCATGCCGACCTGCCTCGAGGTCGCAGGTGCGGACTATCCGACTCACTTCGGCCCCAACGACATTACCCCGTGCGAGGGTCGGAGCCTGGTACCCACCTTCACGCGTCACGATTGGCAGCGGCCGGGGTCGTTGTTCTTCGAGCACGAGGGCTACCGGGCAATACGGCGGAAATCGTGGAAGCTCGTGAGCGCCGACCTGAGGAGTTGGGAGCTGTACCGGATCGAGAACGATCGGACCGAGAGCACGGACCTCTCCGGGCGGGAGAGGCCCCGGGTCATCCGGATGGCGCGAGAATGGAACGAGTGGGCGAGCCGGGTCGGGGTCAGCTTCACGCTGCGCGAGGACCTCGCCCAGTTGTTCGAACTGGAACGGAGGGGGGTCGACCAGGGACGCGCCCGGCTACGGCGGGCGTGAGTACCGCTCCCCGCACGGCGCCCCGTGGCGAGGCGCCAGTTGTGGAGAATGAGAGGAGGCTCGGTTGCGCCGCGTGGTCAAGATCATGACCGAGGAGGAATGGGAGAACTCGTTGGGCTCGGGGAGGGTATTTGTGTCCTCGTCGGAGAACGACGTAAGGGACGGCTTCATTCATTGCGCGTCCGCAGAACAGGTGACGGGTTCGTTGACGAGGTGGTACTCGGATCAGGCGAAGGTGGTGATCGTCGAGATCGATGCCGACAGGTCGGCCGCCGACGTGAGGTGGGAGCCCAACGCAGAGGGAGAGCTCTGGCCCCACATCTACGGTTCGATCACCCCGGAGGCCGTCGCCGGCGCCCGGATGGCCATACGGCAGGAGAATGGAACCTTCCGGCTCGGCGCAGACCTCCACGGCGGGTGACCGGTCCTGCCGGACCTCGGCCCGGCTTAGGAGAATGCTGAACAATGACGATTACTGTTGGCCTGTCGCTCGCTGACCAGGCATTTTATGGTTGAGCGACGGGCCCCTTGTGGATTGCTCAGCACTCCCCCAGACCCCGCCGCCGGAAAGGAGACGCACCGTGTGCTGTGACGTTCCGGATTTCGAACTGCCGGAATCCATCCAGGAGATGGTTGCGCAGTACCGGTTGCGGATCGGGGCACCGGTCGACCGGTGGGGCCTCGACGCCTGGGCGTCCCCCGCGGCGGCGACGGGTGAAGAACTCGCCGGAGATGCACGATTCCGGCGGGCCGTCGGCGTCCGGCAGGCGAGTATGGCGGGCTCGGCGTCACTCGAGGATCTCTACGGACCCGACGCCGTCGGAGTCGTGGTCCGGGACGCGCTGGGGGGTCGGATCCCGCCCGGGCTCGGCGTCGTCACCGTTCTCGGGAACGCGGTCCGGCTCGATTCCGGGGCGCCCCGCTCACACCTCCCCGGTCGGCCGGCGCGGGCGTGGCTGATGGTCGACTCATCCGTCGGCAGGTCCGTGCCGGTTCGTGTCGGCAATAGCGAGCGGGTGGTACCACCGCGGGGAGCACTTCTCACCGAGGTCGCTCCCGGAACCCTGTCGTCGGTCGACGGGCATCCGGTCGCAGTGGAGAGCCTGTTCACTCGAAGCGAGCCGGCGGTACTGAGTTTGCGGGCGCTCGCGCTCTCCCGATGGTCGGTGGTCGACGAACGGGGCTGGGGCTGGTTCCCGCAGGGTTGCCTCGAGAAGTACGACTACCACGGGCGTCCCTTCTTCCATGCCGGCGAGGTCAACTTGCCGGTGCCGTCGGGCCGGCTTGAGGTCTCCGTGACCAGGGGTATCGGCTGGACCACCGAGCGGGAGACGTTATCGGTGGAACCCGGCGAGCAGCGCACGGTCGAGATGGCGCCGGGCATACGCTTCGATCCGGGAGAGAAGGGCTGGTACGGCGCCGATCTTCACGTGCATATGAACTACGGAGGGAACCAGGTTTGCGAGCCGGCAGACGCGGCCCGTATGCAGGTGGGCGAGGGACTCGACTTCATGAGCCTGCTCGCCGCCAACATCTCCACGGCCCTGGTGTACGACCGGGAAGCGCTCGAGGCATGGCCGGAGCGGGACCTGCCGTGGTCCGGCGCCAAGTACAGGGCGAGGATGGGCGTGGAGTACCGCAACGACCTGCTCGGGCATTTCCACGTGACGGCGCCGGCAGGCCGGCCGGAGCGGTTCGCCAGCGGGCACGGGAACCGTCCGGATTGGCCACCGAACTCGGAAGTTGCCCGTGAGTACCGGGCCGCCGGAGCGACCGTCGGCTACTGCCACCCGGTATATCCCGAGAGCATCCCGTGGCAGCCCGGAGCGGTTCACCACGCCGATCCGCTCGATCGGGTCATGCGGAGGACCAACCCGCGCAACGTGGAGGCGAGGGAGATCGTCGCGGATGCCGCCCTCGGATTGGTCGACAGTCTCGATGTTGTCTCGAATGCGGACGACCGGGCCGGAGCGGTGCTGTATCGTCGGTTGCTGGGAACGGGGCTCCGGCTGGCGGCAACGGCAGGCACCGACGCGATGCTCTCGGTACGCCACAGCGGTGTTCGGTCGAACCCTCCCGGCTGGTCACGGGTGTACGTGAGGGCAGGGGAGCACCTCGACGCCGACTCCCTCAAGGCGGCGATCCGGCGGTGCGAGACGATCGCCACGAACGGACCGTGGATCGAATTCGACGTCGGTGGCCGGGGCCCCGGATCGACGATCGCGGCGCGACCGGGGGAGCGGCTCCCGGTGATCGTGCGGGCGGTGGGCCCCGGCGCCGACCGGCCCTCCCTCGTGACTGCCCATGGTCCGGTAGTCATGCTCGACAGCGGCGCCGGATGGACGGCCGAAGTCGAGATCCACGAGTCGACCTACCTGCTGGCAACGGTCGAAGGCGATCCGCATCCCGAAGTGCTCGCCCCGTTGCCGTTCGCGATCACCAGCCCGGTGTGGGTGGAGATCGACGGTAAGCCGGTGTGCGTCGAGGAGGATGTCAGGTGGTGCCTGCGCTGGCTGGACGAACTCGAGCGGGTCGTGGGAGAACACGGACGGTTCGAGGTGGCCGCCCAGCGTTCCGACCTGATACGAACCATCGATCAGGCGCGCTCCTCGTATCAGGCGAGGCTGGACGGCTGAGAGGAGCGGCTGGATTCTCGCCGTGGGTGTGGATGCGCCGCACGCCGAACCGCTCCAGCTCCACGAGAGTACGCCGCAGGATGGCCGGCACCACCAAAACGTGCGCGACGCCGTACCCGTCCAGCATCTCCGCAAGGGCTCGAGCGCCGGTCATCATGCTGGGGGACGTTAACGGTCGCGGCTCGTCCCTGGGATGGATCCGGTCAGGACGGTGCCAGCCCTTTCGGGTTGACCGCCGTGGGTGGCGTCTCGCCTGCCAGGGCGGCGAGCAGGTTGCGTACGGCCAGCTCCCGCATCCGTCGCCGGGTCTGCGTGGTGGCGGTACCGATATGGGGCAAGCACACCACGTTGGGCAGGTCGAGGAGTGGTTGGCCGGGGGCGGGAGGTTCGGTCTTGAGGACATCGAGGGCGGCGCCAGCGATGGTGCCTGTTCTCAGGGTCTCGGTCAGCGTCCGCTGGTCGACCAGCTCGCCCTGGGCCGTTCCCCGGCTGTCGAGGTCAAAAAAGACCCGGCCCTAAGTGGGCCGGGTGGGTAACCGCCCCTGATACAAGCGCATCAGGAGCTAAGCGCTTGTGCCCAATATAACACAAGTATTAGCCCGGGGACACGGAGGTGGCGTCGGGTTACCACCGTGGGAGACGCTGGTATGTTCCCACCGTTTCGGGAAGCTGACACGAGTGGAAATCATTGGCTGCCAACCGATACCACCAATGCCCGCCGACACCGTCATCGTGTCTGCCGCGAAGGTCCCCGGCCGTCGGGTTCGTGCTCGGGTTGACGACGCCCACCGGAACCCGTTGGCGGGCTAACCGTATCGGGAAGCGCAGGTCACTGTCATTCGAGATAACAATCGCAGCGTCCATTCGCCTGGTCAACACGTCGAACAGCAGATGGGAGGCTAGGTTCACGTCAGTCGCTTTCTCCTCCTCCCTTAGGTACGACACCATGAATCGGGCGTCGTGAACGGCCGCACCGGTACCGTCCTGCACCATCACCGGCCATCGAGACGTGTGGACAACCGGCCGGCCGTTCCTGTCCCGCGTCGCCAACAGTCCGGTCTTCCAGCGAGCCGTGAACCTGCCCTTCTCAAGGTGATCAAACGAGCGGTTAGCTTTCAATGCGGCCACATACACCTGCTGCCGTTGGTGCTCCGCAGGGTGGATATTCCCGTCTATGAACGCAGTGCAGTACACCACACGCTGAAGCAGCGCACCTTGCTTCAGCCAGTCGGAACGGCGTGCTAGCAGCCGTTCGCTAAGTTGACGCAGGTCAAGCCACCGCCACCCTCGCGCAGCTCTACCGAAGTGGCTTCGACCTCCGTAGTACAGATTCAGACCATCGACGTACACGCCAACCTTCATGAACTCTCCTGACAGGGTGCGCTCGCCGCTCCCATCGAGGAAGCAACCATACAGAGGCATAGGCTCCTCGGAGAGCAAACCCAACGGCCCCAGCCGGCCGAGCGGAAGGAGATCAGAGCATCGGCGAGAAAGGACGTAACGCCAGACGTCGATCCCGCCAGCGTTTCACCGGCTAGCTGTGACAACCGGGGATGTTGTCCCTGGGATGGATCCGGTCAGGACGGTGCCAGCACTTTCGGGTTGACCACCGTGGGTGGCGTCTCGCCCGCCAGGACTGCGAGCAGGTTGCGTACGGCCAGCTCCCGCATCCGTCGCCGGGTCTGGGTGGTGGCGGTACCGATATGGGGCAAGCACACTACGTTGGGCAGGTCGAGGAGTGGTTCGCCGGGGCCGGGGGGTTCGGTCTCGAGGACGTCGAGGGCGGCGCCGGCGATGGCGCCGCATCTCAGGGCCTCGGTCAGCGCCCGCTGGTCGACTAGCCCGCCCCGGGCGGTGTTGATGAGGTAGGCGGTGGGCTTCATGAATTGCAGCTCTTCCGTACCTATGAGATGCCGGGAGGCCTCGTTCAGGTCGGCGTGGAGCGTGACGAAGTCCGAGTGGCGGAGCAACTTGTCGAGAGGGCGGTACCGGCTGGCCGGTGCCTTCGGATGAGGGTCGGCGATCGCGTCGTACCACAACGTGCGCATCCCGAAGGTCTGCATGCGGCGGGTGACCTCCTGGCCGATACGGCCGAACCCGACGACGCCGAGGGTCTTGCCATCGACATCGGTGCCGAGATCCGGCGGCGGCTCGCCCCGCGCCCATCCCCCCGACCGAGCGTACCGCTCGTTGTCGAACAGCCGTCTCGCCAGCGAGAAGATCATCATCATGGTGAGATCGGCCACCGCCGCGGTGAGAACGCCGGGGGTGTGGCAGACGACGACGCGCCGTCGTGTCGCCTCGGCCATGTCGATCGTGTCGTAGCCGACGCTGGCCGTGGACAGGACCCGCATCCGTGGCGCCGCCTCGAAGAACTGCTTGTCAACCGGCGTCAGGGGATTCAGGAGAACACCGTCGGCGTCACCGATTGCATCGAGTTGAGCGCTCCGAACGGCTGCCATGTCCGCGAAACGGACTTCGTGGCGTTCCTCGATCGCGGAGACGAGGTCTGATTCGAAGGCCGGGAAGATGCACACCGTGAGTCGCTCGACCACGCGTCAAGCGCTCCTGGATGCGGGTAGGAAGCCCGGTCGACTCTCAGAAGACCGGATAGGTGTACTCCTTGGCGGTTATGAACTCAAGCAATGCCGGCGTGCCCTCCCGCGTCTGGCAGATTCCGCGCCGGATGGCCGGGACTATCTCCGAGGGCTCGGTGATCCGCTCGCCGTAGCCTCCGAACGCCTTGGCCATGTCTGCGTAGTTCCCCGAGATGTCTGTGCTGCCGTACTTCTCCTGGGCCACCTGCATTATGGGGATCTCGATCGCCATCGAGAAGTTGTTGAGGAGGATGGACAGGATGGGGATCCGTTCCCTCACCGCCGTCTCGAAGTCCATTCCGGTGAAGCCGATGGCTGCGTCGCCCCACACGTTGATGCAGAGCTTCTCGGGCCGGGCCAGCTTCGCTCCCATGGCCAGGCCCAATCCGTACCCCAGTTGCGTCGTCTTGCCCCACCCCAGGTAGCTGAGCGGTTCCCGGCTCACCCAGAACGGGGACATCTGGTCACGAGGACTGCCTGCGTCGTGGGTGACGATGGTCTCGGCCGGGTCGACCGTGTGCAACAGGTCCCAGATCACCCGGTACGGCGACAGCGGCTGCTCCTCGGAGGACAGCCTGGGCATCCAATCCGCGATCCATCCCGCGTTGAGGTCACGGATCCGGCCGGTAATTCCTTGCCGTGCCTCTGCCTGGGGGAGGGCGCGACCCGCCAGTTCATCGAGCAGTGCCCGGAGCACGAGCTGCGCATCGCCCACAACGGGATGCTGGACTTCGAGATCCTTGTTCAGGTCGTCCGGGTCGAGGGTGGCATGGATGAAGGTCTTGCCCTCAGGCATCTCGAGGCCGAAGGCGGTGGTGGTGAAGCTGCACCCGATCCCGAAGATCACATCGGCGTCGTCCAGAAACCTGCGAACGGCGAGGGTTGTCGACCGTCCCGCCGAACCGAGGGCCAGCGGGTGCGCCTCGTCGAAGGCGCTCTTACCCCCCAAGCTGGTGGTTACCGGAGCCTTCAGTAGCTCCGCCAGCTCCCGCAATTCCGGCCAGGCCTTGGCGTAGTGAACCCCCTGTCCGGCGTATATCACCGGACTTCGCGCATTCGCCAGGATCTCCGCCGCGGCGGAAGCGTCTTCGGGGTCGGGGCCGACCCGGGTCGAGAAACTCGGCTGGTAGCGGAGTGGCTCGGGAACGTCCTGGCCGAACAAGTCGATGGGGACCTCGACCAGCACCGGGCGGGGACGCCCGTTGCGGAGTCGGGCGAAAGCCCGGCGCATCACCTCCGGAACTGCCTCGGCGACCGTCACCTGTTCCGACCACTTGGTGACGTGGTGGTAGTTGAGGGCGGAGTTGAAGTTGGGCGCCACCTGGGCGAGGCGTCGCGGGTAGCCGGCCGGCAAGACCAGGATCGGGACGGACTCACCGTAGGCCTGTGCTACCCCTCCGAAAGCATTCTCGGCGCCCGGTCCGTGCTGCATGGCAAACACGCCGATACGGTCGCCCGAGTTGACCCGGCTGTAGGCATCCGCCATATGCAGACCGATACGTTCCTGGCGCACGACGATGGTGCGGATGTCCGCTTCGGCGCAGGCTTCGATGATCGGGTTGACGGGGTAGCTGACGAGGAACTCCACGCCCTCCCGTTTCAGGATCTCGGCGATGGCAGCGGCGACTTTCATGAGTTGATCACCGGCTCACGACCGAAGGCCATGTCCCGGCGGGCCACCGCGCTGTTCCCGAGGGCTGGTGAGTCGTCCATATCCAGGAGAATCCCACTGCCCAGCGCAGATTCACCAGTTTCGTAACGGATGTAGATTCCCGCCTGGGACGCGTTCGGGGCGGCCACTGACTCCTCCTGATCGGTCACAGAGACACGGCGCATCTCGTCGAGCTACCGCATCATGGCAGCCTACCCACCGGGTGAGGGCACCCCGATCTAGAGCCCGCAGAAGTGGTGGACCCCCAATTGGGAGAGTGCCGAGAAACCCCCCGTAGGCCCGACGGTCGATGACAAAATGCCAGGTCGGCGGACGGAGGGCCAACCAATATCACCGTTCTTGAGCACCCTCTAACTGTCCGCCAACCGGCTACCGGGCCATACTCAAGGCATCGCGCCGCACCACGAAGTTGCTGCTGCTGACGATCACTGAGATTTCCCAGTCTCGATCACCCCCAGTCTCGATCACCGAAACTTCACAGAGGGTTCTCGGGGGTCGTGCTAGAGCGGCCTGGGGTCAGGGTGCGAGGTCTCGGGCGCGGTGAAGCCGCCGGCGGGTGCAGCCGGTGTGGGAGTTCCCGGGCCCGGATGCCGTACTGGGTCACAGACAGGCTCCAACCCGGTGCGCGGGCGCAACTCTTCAGCGAAGCAGCGCGATGCCGAGGAGCGGCACGATGATGAACATTCCCACCACATAAGCCACGGCTAGCAAACGCCGCTCAACTGCCACGCCGGCGAGGGCTTCAGCCCCACGGATGGGGATCTCCCGAAGGGCGGTGATCGGGTAGAGCAGCAGGATCCCGCCTATGTTGAACAGCGTGTGGACCAGCGCGATGGTGAGTGCCTCGGGCCGACTCGTCGCCAGGGCCGCCAGCAATGCCGTGATGGTGGTACCGACATTGGCGCCAAGGGTGACCGGGTAAGCGTTACGCAGCGACAGAACCCCAGCGGCTGACAACGGGATCAGCAACGACGTGGTGATACTCGATGACTGCACCGAGACCGTGATCAGCAACCCCACCAGGAGGGCCACCATGCCGCTGCCTTTGCCGAGAGCCCTGTTCAGGGTCCGCTCCACGCGGTCGGCCACAAGACGGCGCATGTTCTTGGTTACGAACGCGAGCGCTACCAACACGGTCACGATCCCACAGACGACGAGCAGCGTGCCGAGCGTGTTGCCGTCTGCCCCGAGGCTGTTCCACAGTTCCTCGAGCCAGCCGACCGGTTTTTTCACCAGCGCCTTGATCGGACTCTTCCATTCGGTGCCGGCCGAACCGACCAAGGGGTCGCTGATTCGTTCGGCCAGGCCCGAAATGACACCGGTAGCCAACTCCAGCGGCAACAGGATTGCGACGATCGCAACGTTGAAGAAATCGTGGACTGTCGCCGCTGCGAAGGCCCGCCTGAACTCGACAGACCGCCTCAAATGGCCGAGTGATACGAGCGTATTGGTCACCGTCGTGCCGATGTTGGCGCCCATGACCATAGGTATGGCATCGTCGAAACCCAGCACACCGGAGGCCACAAGGCCGACTATGACCGAGGTGCTGGCCGACGACGACTGCACCAGCACGGTTCCGAGAAGCCCTACGAAGAGCCCTGCGAGCGGGTTACTAACGCTGGAGAAGAGGCTCTCCTGGATGTCGGCGCCCAGGAGTTTGATGCCGGACTCGAGTGACGAGACGCCGACAAGGAACAGATAGATCAGACCCGCCACGAGCCCGGCTCTCACCAGCGGCGCCATCAAGCGATCATCCGCCAAGGGATCATCCGCCGTCGTCGAGATCCTCATCTGGTCGGGATCGTCCTAGGGCGTCGCCGGTCTATTGTCTTCGGCTGTCTTGTCGGTGCCTCTTGGTCGGGCTGCGCGTAGACGGGCCCGCCCTCGACCCGGCCGGCCTCGGGGGACCCTTCTCTGCTCAAGCCCACGGAACCGAGACCCCAATGTGGCTCGGCGTTAGGACCATCCGCACCGCCCGGTCGCGACACCTGCCCGGCTAGCCAGAGGTGCTCGGCGAGGCAGAGACACCTTGTCACTTGGCCAAGCGTTCAAGTGCTCGGTCTCGCTGTAGCAGTTTGAGGGCCTGCGAAGCGAGCTCTTTGTCTGTCCTGACGCGGTCGGTGGTGGCGCGTAGCGAGTGCACGATGAGCTAGTTTAGGCTTTCGTCTTGAAGGCGGGCACTGCTCGGGTGTCGTCGGTCAACCCATCGGGGAGGCCTCACGGGTGTCTGGTTGACCACGACCGCATGACATCGAAGTCGAGGGCGAAGAAGGATTCGGCTACGGCGTTATCGTAAGCGTCGCCATTCCGTCCCATAGACCCTCGACGCCGGCCTGGTGGCAGCAGGTCCGGAACGCGGGGACGCATGAGACGGGCCACCCGTTTGTGGCCCACACAGACACCGTCGGCTGCCGGCTCGGCATGGACGCGGGGCGCGCCATAGGTGCCCCGTGACCGGCTGTGGATGTCCACAATCCGGTCCCGGAGTGCCTGGTCAGCCCCCTCACAGGCTGATGGACGGCGGCCAAGCCATGCGTAGTAGCCGCTGGGGGAGACACCCAGAAGCTCACTCATGCGCCGTACCGAATGAGAGGCGATGGTGTAGTGCGGGGGGGCGTTGGATCTCGCGGCTTCGACCAGATCCTTCCTTCCCAGCACCAGGCCGGTGCATGCAGGCCCTGACAAGCCCTTGCCGCCGCTGAATACGGTCAGATCGACGCCCATGTCGTAGAAACGCGACAAGCCGCCGGGATGTGGCAGTTCGGCCGCAGCATCGACAATGGTCGGGACCCCGTGCCGCCGGGCGATGTCGACTCCTGCGCGGATGAGGTCCTCCCCGTCCTGCAGGTCAATGAAGAAGAGAGCAGCCGTCTGTTCGGTTACGGCGGCCTCGATCTCCCGGGGAGACAGAGCCTGAGGCGTGCCCACCGGTCGCAGCACTGCACCGGTGTAGCGGATGCCCTGATGGATATAGCTCGGGCCGGCCGGCGGGCGGAGCACCACCTCGTTGGGCATCCCCTCCGCGTCCGGCAAGCGGGCAATCCTCCTCGCATCGGTCCCCGTCAGGCAGGCTGCCGTCGCCAGCACGACCCCGCCCGCGGCGCCGGAACTGACGTGGGCCGCCTCGACTCTGGCCAGGCGGGCGATGTCCAGCCCAACCTTCTGGCTCAGTTCCACCAGATCGACAAAGGAACGCCCCGCCTCCATCATGGCCTCGAACACCTCCGGAGCCATGAGCGACCCCCAGATGTTGGTATTGTTCCCGGCCGCATTGATCAGCTTCTCGACCCGTAGCCGGTCATAGATATCCATCGAGGTGTTCTTCAAGACTTGCGTTCCCGCTTCGTTTCTGACAAACGTACTCCTCCCCTTCTCTAGTCAGATCGCCTACTGTGGCAAGGGCGCCACGGAGCCTCCTTGCAAACATCAGCCCTCCAAGCCGACATCGCCTCCCAGTGGGCACCCCGGTCGTCCTCGGGCCATTTCATCCCGCCCAGGACCGAACCCTGCCAGCAACGAAGCGTTCTTCGAAGTGCTCGCGAGTTCCGATGTGGGTCTGACAGTCAACGATCACGTCGCGCCGATCTCCGACGCCCGGCGACTTGTTGGTGACCCTGGGCGTCGCTCCGAGGATCCGCTCGTGGGTCGATCTTTTCGAGTCGGGTGAGAGCGGCAATAGCGATGATGGGACCCACTGCAAGGATCAGGAAGGCATAGCGCCAGCCCCAAGCCTCGGCGAGTGCCGGCACCATGCCGATCGTGATAAGGGGGACGAGGAATCCCACGGCGAGCTGGAGCGTGAGAGCGGTACCTCGTTTCGTCTTGTCGGCCGCTTCGGTGGTCATGACCGAGAACAGCGGCGAGTCGGCCACGACGGAGAAACCCCACACGACGAACAGGAACGTGACGACTACTGGCTGAGCGCCGAACACCAACGGCGATAGCAAGGCGGCCCCACCGGATACGACCAAGGCCAGTCTTGCGATCCGGATTCGCCCGCATCGATCGGACCAGAGTCCGGCCAACCAGGCGCCCAATGCCCCGATAGCGACAGCGGCGAACGCTACGGGCAAGGTCCACGCCTCCGGGTAGCCGCCAGACCGGGCCGAGGCGGCCAGGAAGACTCCGATCCAGGTCCACAGCCCGAACAGCTCCCAGTTGTGGCCGAAATACGCCAGGCTGATCAGCCGTACTCTCCGATTGCCGAAGAGTTGGCGGAGGTCGTGCCACGAGAACCGGACCGGGGGCGGATCGTAGGGGCCGTCGCCAACGAGCACCACCATGATGAGCGCGCCGAGAGCAGCGAGTCCGGACGAGGCGAGTACAACCTGTTCCCAGGCCAGGTCCATGCCGGCCACCAGGAACGGAGTTGCGGCGCCGACGGTGAGTGCACCGATGAGCACCCCGGCCGCCGATCCCAGAGTGTCCCGAAACCACCCAGCCACCGCTTTGATAGCAGTCGGGTAGCCGCCGGCGAGACCGACACCGGTCAGAAACCGAAGCACCACCGCCCACCGGTACTGTCCGGGACCTAGGAGGACGAGCGCCGCGTTGGCGGAGAGAGCAACGACGGTCGCGATCGCGAACATCGCCCGGGTCGGCAGGAGATCGGGCCACCCGGTGATGATCAGACCCACCGACCCGACTACGAACCCGACCATAACGGCCATCGTCAGACCACCAACCTGAGCAGTACTGAGGCCCCACTCCGCCTCCAACCGGGGGCCGATGGCAGCCGCTGACAGCCACAGGCTGAACAGCAGAAGCAGGCTGATCGAAATGGCGGTCAGGGCCAGTCTCTGCTCGACACTGACCCTCCGGCCACCTTCAGCCTTCGAAACCATACTTGCCGTCTACGCCGGACGCCTGAAGGCTGACACCGGTTCCCGGATCACGACGAGGTATCGGTTTCCATAGCCAACTCGAGGTACTCCCGCATCATTCGCACTCGTACACCTCGGCTAGCAATTATGGCGCAACGCTACTCCGCTGAAAGGCAGAGAAGACCAGGGGTCTCCCTGAGATCCCATTGATCCTCGGGAAGCACCGCGGCCGCCATTCCCTGCCGAACCCTGATAAGCCCCGAGCTCTCCAGTTGCTGGATGGCTTCGCGCATCACGGTCTTGCTGACACCGAACCGCTCCACCAGCTCATCGGCAGGCGGTGGGGATCTGTCATTGAGTATTACCTCTGAAACCACGTCCAGGGCAACAGCCGCGGCGACTGGATCGCGCATCTTGGTACGTGGTACCGCCTCTATCGGCCGGGTACTCAGGCTCACAGCTGCCAATCTGGCACCTGGGTCATGTACCCTCCGTTGGCAGTGCCTGTCACAGCGTATCAGTCATATGATCGTCTACAGTAAGGTCATATTGTCTTAATGTCACCGTGTTGTGCAGGTTCCACTCAATCTCAAGTGGAGCCCGTTCTCCCATGTCCATTATGATGCAGACCTGGATCGTTTGCTTGAGGCGCCGGAGCAAGCCATGGTTGTCGTGAAACACAGGTCTGCGGCGTTCGTCAGGCCGGACCTCTCACTGGCAGGTGGCATCACCAACATCAGGAAGATCGCTGCCATTGCCGAAGCAAACTACGTCGGCGTCATCCCACACAATCCGCTCTCCTGTGTGCAGACCGCTGCCTGTGTGCAGATCGACGCCGCTATACACAACGCCCCGGTTCAAGAGTATCCGCCGGACGATGCCGGCGGAACAAAAGCGGATCTGGTTGACCAACCCCTGACACGCGAGGGGGGTTACCTGCTGCTGCCCGACAGGCCGGGTATCGGCATCGAACTCAACGAAGAGGCCTTCTCGAAGTATCCACCCGTGTCCTACAACCGCCCGGCTCTGATCAATCCGGACGGAAGCCTGCGGGATTACTAGGGCGTGTTCACCTAAAGTTACACTGATGTGATATCATTACGATATGACAATAACACAAGAACAATACCAACTCATAGTAGACGTGTTCCCGAAACCCCGCGGTACCGTCAAGGTATCCAACCTCCAAGCCCTCAACGGCATCCTGTACGTACTGGAGCACGGCTGCAAGTGGCGGGCGCTTCCCGAACGGTTCGGGAACTGGCACACCGTTTACATGCGGATGAGCCGCTGGGCGGCCAGCGGCGTCTTGGACCGGGTGTTCCAGCGTCTACAGCAGGAACAGCTCATCGACCTCGAAGTTCTGGGCCTGGACAGCACGTCGGTCAAGGTTCATCCCGACGGCTGTGGTGCTCTCCGAAAGCGGGGTCCCCAGGCCATCGGTCGCTCCCGGGGAGGGTTGAACACCAAGATCCACATGGTCGCGGCCAGCGCTTGTAGCGCCGTCTTATTCGCTCTTTCCCCAGGTCAGGACCATGATGCTCCCCATGGGCGGGAGCTCCTCAAAAAGATGGGCCCACGAAAAAAGGAGCAGGAAGGGGAGCAGCTAGAGCTGTTCCTGGTAGCGGACCGCGCCTATGAAGGGGACGAAACACGGCAACTGGCCGTCGCTCTGGGCTACACGCCGGTCATCCCACCCCGAAGCAACCGCCGCCACCCGTGGGACTACAACCGTCCGATATACAAGCGACGGAACGAGGTCGAACGGCTCTTCCGACGGCTCAAAGGCTACCGGCGTGTCTTCACCCGCTACGACAAACTCGACGTGATGTTCCTAGCATTCATCACCCTCGCGCTCATACACGACACGCTCAGAAACGTGAACACGCCCTAGTGGTCTATTGAACGCCGCTGCTGAGTTCACCGTCAACGGTCGCCACTACCGGGTCCCGGCTCGTCCCGTCGTCGTCATCTGCATCGACGGCGGCGCGGACGAGTACCTCAGCGCCGCGATGTGTCGTGGGCGTGTGCCTCATATCACCGCGATGTCGGCACGAGGCTACCGCGGCTTGGTGCGGGCGGCCCTGCCGACCTTTACCAACGTCAACAATGCCGCCATCTGCACGGGTTTGCCACCATCGAAGACGGGTATCTGCGGCAACTTCTTCATCGATCCGGACACCGGCAAGGAGGTGATGACGAATTCGACGAAGTATCTGCGGGCGCCAACGATTCTCGCCGCGGCGGCCGAAGCAGGTCGCCGGGTGGCGTTCGTCACTGCCAAGGACAAGCTGCGGGCGTTTCTGTCGGATGGTTTGCGCGGGATCGCGTTCTCTTCGGAGAAGGCCGACGAAGCGCGATTGCTCACGCACGGGATCGAAGATGTCGAGTCGCTAGTCGGCGAGTCCAAACCATCGATCTACTCGGGAGCGGCGAGCGTATTCGCACTGCGTGCGGGTGTCGCGATGATCGCCGACGGCAAGGCCGACTTCCTGTACCTGTCGTTGACAGACTACCTTCAGCACAAGTTCTCCCCCGAGGAAGAGCCGGTCGTGGAGTTCTACGAGCAACTCGATCACGAGATCGGGCGCATGCTCGAACTGGGCGCCGTCGTCGGCGTCACAGCCGATCACGGCATGAACGCCAAGCACGATGGCGCGGGCCAACCGCAGGTTCTCTACCTGGAGACCGAACTCGTGGCCCGATTCGGAGACGGTATCCGTGTCGTCTGTCCGATTACGGATCCATACGTTGTTCATCACGGGGCCTTGGGTGGCGCAGTGACGGTCTATCTACCGAACGGGCTGGATCGTGCAGCGGTCGTCGCCTGGATTGCCGACCTCGACGGTGTGTCCGAGGTGTATCCGCGCGAGGTCGCGGCCCGCAAACTCGAACTCGATCCAGAGCGCATCGGCGACATCTACGTTCTTGCCACCCGCGACGTGGTACTCGGTCGCACGCCGGCGGACCACGACCTCATCGGATTGGATCGGCCTTTGCGTTCCCACGGCGCTCGCTACGAAGAGATGGTGCCGATGGTCGTCTCGGAGCCGTTGTCGGCCGAATACCGGATGAAGGCGCTTGGCGATCCGCGCAACTTCGACATCTTCGATTTCGTCTGCAACGGCACCGACACGGTGGAAAGGGTGAGTTTGACGTAACAACTTCAGCGTGCAAGCGCGTGGGCGCGGAGCGAAGCGATCCGCTCGCCGACTGCCGGATCACCCTGAAGCTCCCCGAGGAGTGTTGGATGCTGCTCAAGGAGCGGGAGAGAGCAATCCTGGCTGCTGTCCTTCTACCGGAGCTGTCTCGACGATTCTGATGAGCCGGGGGGCGCTTCATCTCTCAGGTTGAACGGAACCGGCCTGTTCCTCGAAGTGCCCGCCACAGCCCGTCGACCTCCGGTTCGGGGTCCTCAGCGAGACGTTCCAAAACGGCGGGCAGGGCCCAGCGGCTTTTGGCTACCCCCGTCCGCACACTCGGATGGGGATCCCCCACGAGGTGGGCAACCAGCCCGGGAGGTGTCCAATGTCCGGAAGTTATCTGGACACGATGACCCGGATCCTCGGCGAGACGGTCCCGCACCTCCGGTGGTATGTCTTGGCTGCCCGCGACCCATGCCCGCAACTCGGCGTCCGGGTCCCCGGCCATACGGGTCGCCACATCAGCAGCCGACGTAGCCGAATCGTCGCCTGCCCATACTGCTTACGAGCCTCGGCTAGCTTCTTGCGGAGCTCACCCAAATCGTCGAAAAACGCAATCCCGAACTCATTCCCTGTCCCAACAACTGGTTCCCGTACAGGCGCCATCACGCCCAGCGGATGTTCATAACTGAACTATGCGTACGAACCAGCTGTGACATCCCCTAGGTACCGTTCTGACTAACTGTTGCCCCAGGACAATAGCCCTTTCTATGGACTCGTGAACACTCCGGTGTTACTTAAGGTGTTCCTATTGGACTATGAAGGAGAACGAACGGGAGGCCATCATGGTACCCCGGGGGAGCCTACTGGGGGTTCGTGCCCCCCTTGTCTGCTGGTTGAGACAAGTCCTTGGGTTTCGTGGGCCCGCCCTCGATGGTGTATTTGCCTATTCAGAGATATTGGCAGAGCATCTCTAGTAACAGCCGACCGTTACCCCGATTATGGGCTCATCGATGCTCCTATGGTTGTCAAGTCGGTGATGGGGCCGGTTGGTGGGTTAGGAGCCAGGTCTGGTATTGGCTGGCGAGTTGGTGGTTGTGGTCTCGGCCGCGTTCGAGTGCGGAGATGCGGCTGGGGTGGGTTCCGAGCTGTTGGGCGGCCTGGGTGACGGTGATGTTGGCGTGTTGACGTCGGCGGCGGAGCCGGGCGCAGTTCGGGGTTGGTGGCGGGTTGGTCAGCAGTCGGTAGATCTGTGGGGCGATGTGCCGCTTGAGGCAGCGGATGATCTCTTTTCGGTTCTTTGCTTCCCCCTGGCGCCGTGCCACGTATTGGTTGGTGGCTGCGTCGTGGCGTATCCGGGTGGTAGCGCATCGGCCAGAGCGCGTTGTTGGCTTGGCGGTTACCTCCCCGGTTGAGACGATGCCGGATGGTCTGTCCCGATGATGCCTGGACGGGGCTGGCGCCACACAGCGCGGCGAAGGACCGTTCTGATTTCATACGCTGGGGGTTGTCGCCGGCTGCGACTAGCAGGGCGGCTGCTGTGTCAGGGCCCACACCTTTGGCGGCTAACAGAGCCGGGTTAGCCTCGGCGCAGAGGCGACGGATCTCGATCTTGAGTTCTGCGATTTCTGTGTCGAGGGCTTGGTATCGGCGGGCCAGGTAGCGTAGAGCCATCTTCGGCGTACGCGGTCGTGGTCTGTGCTTGGCGGGGACGCCAGCGGGCACAGACCCGAACCCGGGCCTTGAGCTTGAGACCTCTGAGCTGGCGTTTTACCTGTTCAGGTGCAGTAACGGCCACAGAATGGATCTGGTTAGCGGCCTGGGTGCGGGCCTTGGTAGCGGAGCGGCGGGCCATCAACAACATCCGTATGCACTCAACGGGGCCGTCACCAGATTTGGGAACTGCGGTAGCTTGCCCCGAGGCCGCTGCCCGAGCTGCCGCCTCGGCGTCGACGCTGTCGGTCTTGCCGCCCCGCTGGCGGCGTAGCTGCCGGTTCGGCCGGTTCACTTCTACCACCTCGATGCCCGCCGCCATCAGATAGCGGGCTAGGCCGGCGCCGTAGCTGCCGGTGCCCTCCACTCCTACCCGGAGCAGGTGCCCGTGGGTTCCGAACCACCTGGTCATCTGCTCATATCCGACCGGATCAGCCCCGAACGGAGCGGTTCCCAGCACTCGACCGGCGTTGTCGACCACCGCCGCAACATGGGTATCACGATGGGTATCAACCCCACCGAACACAACCCGACCATCTTCTTCCATGACGCCTTCCTCCTCTGTGGGATAGAATCACTTCCTAATCCTCGGACCCGGAAGGCGGTTGGACAGACCACTCACGGTGGAGAACTCGAAGGCTCCTATTAGGTCACATCCGCCCCGGGTCAGGGGGTTACGCCCTAGGCCGGGAACAGGCCGACAGATCGATGAAAAGGCACAAGGCCAGATTTCAGTTGGGTCAGACCCGTCCCAGCCCAGGAACCTTCTAAGTATGAGTGGATTTCAGTGGGGAGTGACGGTGGCGAGGAGGTCCCAGTTGGGTTTCCCCGCGTAGAGGAGTGCCCGGATTCGGTAGTTCGCGAAGTTGGGTAACCCGAACGCGATGCGTTTGATCCGCTTTATGAGGTTGTTGAGGGCTTCGGTGGGTCCGTTGGTTACCTTCGAGATGTGCCAGTTGGTGATCTGGGGGGTCCAGCGGGCGATGGTACGTCCGAGCTTGTTGATCTCGGGTGGGCAGGATTCGTCCTGGAGGTCGTCTGCGAGCTGGAGGGTGTATTGGAGAGCGAGGGCGGGGCTGTCGATCTTGTAGATGCCTCTCACGGTTTCCTTCGCGTGCCAGGCTGTGCGCACTTCGCCGTGGGGGTCACCAGCGTCGAGGAGTCCGCGCAGGCGGGTTTGGCCGCGGTCGCTGATCTTGTCGTGGGCGGCGGTGAGGAGGCGCCGTATCCCATAGAGTGGGTCTCCTTTCCGGCCTCTGTGTCCGAGGGTTTCGTTTTGGACTCTTCTGCGTACTTCGTCGAGACGCTGGTTGGCGAGGCGGCTGACACCGAACGGGTCCGCTACCCCGGGGGCGTGGGGCAGCACCCTGTCATACGCCTTCCGATACGAACCGGACATGACCCGACACCGCCCAGCGGATAGCCTCACACCATTCGGTGGGCTGCGCCCGGAACCAGGCTGCGGCGCTTTCTGCCGTTCTACCAGGGACTATGTCGATCAGCTGGTGGCCCCCAACGTCGACGACAGAGGTGCACCAGACTTTGGTGCGCCACCGGCCTTTCCGCCAGAACAACGCTTCTTGTCGATGCCCACAGCTCCGACCTCGCCTATCCGATCGGTGTCGGCTTCCAACAGGGCTTCGCCCCAGCGGACGACCTCGTTGTTCACCGTATGCCAATCACAACCCAACTCCGCGGCGACCTCGTCGACCGAACGGCCCCGCCCACCCACCTGGACGGTCACCCACCGCGCCGCTCGGGATGTCAACAACGCCCGTTCGGGACCAATCGTGGGGTCTTGTTCGATGAACGACCTGAGCGCACAGTCCGGATTCGGACACGTCCAGCGCCGTTTCCTCCACCGCAGCCGCACAGGCCGACTGAACGCCGGTAAATCCACCAACACCACACTCCGATAGCCCTTCGACCACACCGACCCGCCACATGCCACACACAACGGGCGGGCCTTGCGGGACCCGATCACCACCTCAAGAGGTGCACCCTCGCCCGGGTCGTTGATCCCCACCAGATCAACCTCACCTAGGCCTACCAACTTCTCGCACATGCGCGTAGGATCAGCTTCCACAGGGGTCCTCCTGCCTCGGATGTCATTACCAACACCCGATTATGGAGGACCCCTCCTCACTTCTGGTGGATTCCAACTCCCCCTGGCAGATCCCCTACTCCCCACTCATTTCCGAAGAGCCCGATTATGCAGGCGGTTCGGGTAGCCTCCACACCTGTGAACCCCGTCGAATATCTCCAGTAAGACCGATACCGTGGTCGAAGTCTTGGCCCTCCCGCACCGTGTCCCCACCCTCGGGCCCAGCCGTCGCACAGTTCCTAGCCGCCAAACCCCTGTCCGCCAACGGGTCACGCGGACTCAAATCAGGGTCCCACGTCAGAACGAAGCGCCGCTCAGCTCCACGGACACGCTTCCCTGTCGTTGGTTGCGTTCTCACGGCACGACGAGGCTACTCATCCCTGGCTAACCGAGGCGGGTCGAGCCAATCGCTGGGAGGTTGTTGCGGCTTGGTCGTGCTTCAACCGCTTCTCATAGGCGCCGAAGGCGCTTGGCGGCCCGCTCGACTATGACGCCACCTGTCTGCTGCTCACTCGAAGAGGGTGTGTGGCGGCCAGACTGCGAGGCACCATCTCGTTCCGCGATCGCCAGGCAGTGCGGGATAGTCGTCGGTGGCCCGTTCGCTCATCCGAAAGCAGAGGTCGCGAGGCTCGTTGGCAACGATTGCAAACCCCCGAATGTCGACTAAGCATGCTCGATCAAAGTTCATGGCCGTGATCTTGTAGTCGTCGATCCGGTACGCCCCGTAGATTTCCTTGGCACGCTTGGCTGCTTGTCCCTTGGACTCGCAGCCACGCAGTGCCTCCGGAATGAACGGCGTGATGAGTTCCCAACGCCCATGGCGCCACGCCTCAAGGAAGGCGGAGGCGGCAGCAGCGGCAGGATGGGATGCGAACTCCGGTGCAGCGGGATCGAGGGTCCATGGGACGAATTCGTCGCTGTGCTTCCGAAATCGACGGTTCCGGCTGAGCTGCTCAAGTGACTCTGTGAACGTCGGCCCTGGCTCCTCGGGGACGGCTGCCTTCTTCGTGGCCTGTGCCCAGTCGACCACTGAGTAGAGCAAGTTCCATGCCTTTGTGGCGACGACCACGTTGTCGAAGTTGACGACTGATCCGTGAACGATCCCATGGCGGTAGACATCGTGGACCTCTTCGTCGATGCGCTTCTTAATGGACTTGGTGAATGTCTTCATGACGTGGGTGAGGCCCATGTGATGGCCGACAATGCTGTCCCAAGCGGTCATGTCGTCTGGATCACGGGCGGCAAGCCCCTTCCGTGCGCCGGGATCCAAGTCGTTGACATAGCCGTCCATCACCGCGATGAGTTGAAGGACACAGCTGTTGAAGTGGCCCGCCTCGTAGTGCTCCAGGGCGCGCTCTACCTGATGCAGGCGCTCGCGGAGGCCGTCCTGAGAGCGGAACCCGATCATCCGCCACTTAGTCGTCTCGCTGTCGCGATACAGGTCGATCAAGCGGGATTCGGCGGCTTCAACGCTTGAGGTCTCGCTGAGCAGCGCTTCGATCTTGTCAAGGCTTAGGTAGTCGTGGAAGATCCAGTTGCGAGGGCCCAGCCGTTCGTAGAAGTCATCCACCAGCTCGGTCAACCGCAGCATCTTGCGCTCGATTTCGATTAGGTGCTTCCGTTGGTCCCTGGCGATCACCCGCGTGAGTAGCTTCATGCCCTGTAGCTGCGTCTCCATCTGTCGGAAGCTCGGGATGTCACGCGCCGAGCCGTAGGGCTTGGTCGGTGTTCGATTGAGGGTCCCGCGGTGGCCATAGAACGATTCTACCGAACAGATGTTCGCGCGCAAATAGGTGAGATTCAACGGCAAGATGCCTTGGGATTGCAGGCTCTTTGTGCATGGGCTGCCGCCTATTCGCGCGCGCTCTTAGCCTGAATCCACCGATTCATGTTCCGAAAACCAATCCTGACCACGGCGATCTCCGGGATCCACCACTCACAGGAAGTTGCTCCTCTTCTCAGGACCGAACTATCCTTACCAATAGCTATCGCCGCAGATCAGGAGGTATTTCCACCATATCTCCATGTCCGCTGCGCGCTCCCCATCGGTGGATTCAGGCTTAGTCGGAGCGAGGCGCACGAGGTTCGGCTCCAGCAGCATTCGCACTTCATACACCTCGGCTAGCAATTATGGCGCAACGCTACTCCGCTGAAAGGCAGAGAAGACCAGGGGTCTCCCTGAGATCCCATTGATCCTCGGGAAGCACCGCGGCCGCCATTCCCTGCCGAACCCTGATAAGCCCCGAGCTCTCCAGTTGCTGGATGGCTTCGCGCATCACGGTCTTGCTGACACCGAACCGCTCCACCAGCTCATCGGCAGGCGGTGGGGATCTGTCATTGAGTATTACCTCTGAAACCACGTCCAGGGCAACAGCCGCGGCGACTGGATCGCGCATCTTGGTACGTGGTACCGCCTCTATCGGCCGGGTACTCAGGCTCACAGCTGCCAATCTGGCACCTGGGTCATGTACCCTCCGTTGGCAGTGCCTGTCACAGCGTATCAGTCATATGATCGTCTACAGTAAGGTCATATTGTCTTAATGTCACCGTGTTGTGCAGGTTCCACTCAATCTCAAGTGGAGCCCGTTCTCCCATGTCCATTATGATGCAGACCTGGATCGTTTGCTTGAGGCGCCGGAGCAAGCCATGGTTGTCGTGCTGAGTAGACGCGGTTAAATCCTCGCCTGGAAGCCTCGACTGGGATGGAAAGAGGTTAGATGAGTCGACCGAGGCCCTACGAACGACATCTCTTCCGGCTGGGCTTGTTGGTGGTCGCCTCGACGTTCGTGACCACTCGCCTGAGTTAGCAGGTATCACCGCAAAGAGGTATCGAAGTGGTCTGCTGTCATCCGGGCTACTGCTTCTACCCCGGGCCTCGTGTACACCGCCAAAGTACGAAGATCACGGTGGCTGCTCTTGGCCTGCAACATCACCGCGGAGGCTCCCGCCTCGGCCAGATGCGTCAACGACGAGTGGCACAGCTGGTGCAAAGTCCACCCACCGGAATGCCGGCGGAACTCCGCCGTGGCTGTCCGGTACGAGAGGCGTGCCTGGGGCCGGTCCGCTCATACAGATCACGGGCCGGTGGGACGGTGCGGGACCGCCACCGGGTCAAAAACAGGGGACCTTCCGTACGGTCAGCCAAATAGCGGCCCAACAGGTGGGTGGTAGGCGCCGCCCACACCACCATATCTGTGCTGCCACCCTTCGAGCGGATACGGGCCCGCCGTCTCGCCCGGTCCAAGTCCCCCACATCGAGGGCCAGCACTTCCGACGCTCGAGCGGCTGTTTCGTACAGCATCCGCCACAACGTCTTCTCCCGCAAAGGCACCGTCCGCCGGCGCATAGGTCCTTGAGGTCCCCCACCGGGAGCGCCCGGGTGTTGTCCACCGACCGGCGGCGTGGCTCCACCCCGGCCAGCGGATCGCCGGCCAGGGGCCACCGCTCACCACACCAGGAGGCGAAAGCCCGCACCGCGGTGCGTCGGGTGTTCCACGTCGCCGCCGCACGCCCAGCCCACAACTCCTCGAAGACGGCCGCCACCCGGCCCGGGTAAAGGTCGGTGACCGGACAGTCACCACCCACCGCTTCGACGAGAGGATCGAGGGTCTGGCGGTAAGTACGACAAGTCGCCGCAGCCAGATCACGGACGGCGAAGAACGCCTCCACCGCCCCCACCACAGACGGCACATGACACACCGGATGATCCGACTCCGAACCCGATGACGCCTTGGGTGGAGGGAAGTAGACGACACGGCCCATAGCCCCGAGTATCGCCCACCGGTGTGACACAGCCCGGTAAATGCCCCACAACCCCCAAGAAATGGGAGAACCCCGAACCTGCGGAGGTAGGGGGTTCCCATGGGGTGTGGGTACCCGGAACTCTAACCGACGGCGCCCGGCCCTGTCCACCCCTTGTCCCGGCGACCGTGTCCGAGGGCCGGATCATGCGGTATTTCACATATTCCGCAGGGTTCACGCAGTTTCTGGTTTCGCGTGGTGCCTGGTCACAGTGTTTCGGGTGGTGCGGGTATTGCACATATCCGTCCCATACCTGCAACACTCCTGCCGGTGCTGTCAGTCTTTCAGCACAGGATGGGCTCTAGACCACCCTTACACAACGTTAAGTGGACCCGTTTAGAGGGAGTATCCTCTGTTTTGGGGTGTGCACCGCTATGATTGTCCCCGTTGTTCAGCCGTATTGTCAAAATATACAGCCTCAATGTCCCTACCATTACCATCACCTCACTACGCATAGACGTGAGTGATAGACGCAACGTAACCGGCAACTGAAAGGAGCCTTTACGATGAACAGAGCGATCATATTCATCATCTTTGCGGTGGTGACCCTCATCATATTCATCATGTACAGGGGTGCCAAGAAGGGAGCAAAGAACACCAGCAACCCAATATCGATGCAGCGTTCGTTCCAAGAGAGCGAACGGTATCTACGCATCGCCACCACCATAGGTGTAGTGATTACACTGGTGTTGGGGTTCATCTCCACCATCACCCTTATAGATGCCAATACAGCAGGCGTGGAGGTCCTATTTGGCAAGCCCAGGGCTACACATACGGAAGGGTTGCATTTCAAACATCCGTTGGCCAGTGTGACTCAGGTACCTGGCCTACAGCAGGAGACTACATATAGCAACACTGTAGGTGAGGGTGATAAGGATGGCCCAGACGCTATTGAGGCCATCACCGCTGACAACGCTGTAGTGGACGTGGACGCCAGCATCTTGTGGTCACTAGATCTACAAGGTCAAGCACCCATATTTATCTACCGTGAATACAGAGAGCTGAGTCAGGTAAGGCAGCGTCTGATTAGACCTGTCACCCGGAATATAATCCGCAATTGCATAGCTAGGTATGCCTTTGAAGAGGCACGGACTAGCGACCGTGAGGCCATAAGTAATTGCTCACGAGCCGGCATCATCGCTGAAGTAGCCAACTTTGGTGTCATTGTGCGTGATGTCCAGATCCGCAATATGAGCGCAAGGTCTGCGGATTTGCAGGCTGGGATTGATCGCAAGCTGCAGGCTGAGCAGGCTGCCCGTGAGGCTGAGTTCCGGCGGGACCAGGCTGCCATTGACGCCGAGACTGCCCGTATACATGCCGAGGGTATAGCCAACGCTGAGATAGAACGGGCCAAGGGTATTGCCGAGGCGAACCGACTAGTGGACGAATCGCTCACACCCACGCTCCTCAGCTACCGTGGTCTGGAGTTCCTATCCAACGCTGGCAACACCACGTGGATCATAGGTGATAGAGTCACCATACCTGAGCTGGTCATTCCCGTAGGGGATGACATTACACAGCCGTAACAAGCAAGCCTCCCTCCCGGACCCTAGAGATACGGCGGGCATTTACAGACGGAACCTCCATAGTACGGAAGCTCCATAGTAATGCGGCTCATCGGATTTCAGTGGGGAGTGACGGTGGCGAGGAGGTCCCAGTTGGGTTTCCCGGCGTAGAGAAGGGCGCGGATTCGGTAGTTCGCGAAGTTGCGGAACCCGAACGCGATGCGTTTGATCCGCTTTATGAGGTTGTTGAGGGCTTCGGTGGGTCCGTTGGTTACCTTCGAGATGTGCCAGTTGGTGATCTGGGGGGTCCAGCGGGCGATGGTGCGACCGAGCTTGTTGATCTCGGGTGGGCAGGATTCGTGTTGGAGGTCGTCTGCGAGCTGGAGGGTGTATCGGAGAGCAAGGACCGGACTTTCGATCCCGTAGATGCCTCGTACCGTTTCCTTCGCGTGCCAGGCTGTGCGTACCTCCCCGTAGGGGTCACCGGCATCCAAAAGACCACGCAGCCGTGTTTGACCGCGGTCGCTGATCCTCTCGTGGGCGGCGGTGAGGAGGCGGCGTATCCGATACAGCGGGTCATCCTTGCGGCCTCGATGCCCGAGGGTTTCGTTCTGGGTGCGGCGTCGTACTTCGTCGAGTCGCTGGTTGGCGAGGCGGATGACGTGGAAGGGGTCTGCTACCTGGAGAGCGTTCGGGAGCACCCGGTTATACGCCTTCCGGTAAGGACCGGACATGTCCAACACCGCCCAGCGGATCCCGTCGAGCCACTCGGGGGGTTGGGATCGGAACCACGAAGCTGCGCTATCAGCCGTTCTACCAGGGACTATGTCGATCAGCTGGTGGCCTCCCACGTCGACGACAGAGGTGCACCAAACCTTGGTGCGCCACCGGCCTTTCCGCCAGAACAGCGTCTCGTCGATGCCCACAGCTTGGACCTCGCCTATCCGATCGGTGTCGGCCCCCAGGAGGGCTTCGCCCCAGCGGACGACCTCGTTGTTAACCGTATGCCAATCACAACCCAGCTCTGCGGCGACCTCGTCGACCGAACGGCCCCGCCCACCCACCTGGATGGTCACCCACCGGGCCGCTCGGGATGTCAACAACGCCCGTTGGGGACCAATCGTGGGGTCTTGTTCGATGAACGATCTGATCTCACAGTCGGGGTTCGGGCACGTCCAGCGGCGTTTCCGCCACCGCAGCCGAACCGGACGGCCGAACGCCGGTAGATCCACCAACACAACCGTTCTGTGACCCTTGGACCACACCGGGCCGCCACAGGACTCACACAACGGGCGGGGCTTGCGGGAACGGATCACCACCCCAAGCGGTGCACCCTCGCCCGAGTCGTTGATCCCTACCAGATCAACGTCGCCCAGGCCTACCAACAACTCGCACATGCGCGTAGGATCAGCTTCCACAGGGGTCCTCCTGCCTCGGATGTCTTTTCTCAGCACCCGATTATGGAGGACCCCCCATCACTTCTGGTGGATTACCACTCCCCCTGGCAGATCCCCGACTCCCCACTCATTTCCGAAGAGCCAGTAATGCGTCCTAGGTCATCTATTAGGTCTTTAGGTTGGAGACAGAAAGTGTGAAAAGCGAGTACGTGTGCGGGTTCAACTCCCGCAGGAGGCACCAAGGGGTCTTCGCGTGTTATGGGCTGTTGAGTTCGCGGGTTATGGGTGTTGGTGGGGGTTCTGGCCTGTTTCAGGGGTCTTAGAGCCGGTTTCGGCGGTGTTCGGTGTGGTTGTGGCGCCGGTTATGGGTGCTGGTGGTTTTGGTGGCTGGTTCTGGACGCGTCTGGTTCGACGGGTGCGTTCCCGTCAAAGATGAGCGGTAGGGGGTTGGTTTATGGGGGTGCGCGGGTGGGGGCGCTAGCCTGCGGTTTCATGCCCCGGTTCTTGAAGCCTGCGTTGAGAAATGTGTCTGAGAGAGACATCCAGCGTGCGCTCGACGCCCCGATCTCTAAGGGGCCTATAACTACCCGCCACGGGAACCCTGGACTGTCCGTGAAGGGACTATCAGCGTCGTCGGGGCTGCCGATATACGTACTCGGGGAGTATGACCCGGACACAGGCGAACTGGTGGTGTACCACGCCCACTGGGCGTAAGGGGGAATCGGCTGGTCGGAACAGCGGCTCTAGAGGGCTGTGATCTTCACCTTGCGGTCTGTAGGCACCCCGTCGTATCCCGACGCGATCCAGATATCTTCGGGCAGGGTCGGGTCGGTGCGGACGACGCGGCCGCCTTCATATATGTAACCGTCCGGTAGCTGGCTGATCAGGTAGTCGTCGTGCCTAGCGAAGATGTGGTCGTATGCGCCTGCGTCGGCTTCGTCGGCCTGACGGAGCAGCCGCGCTTCGAACTCTTCGCGGGTCTCAGTGCGGGTTACCATCACTGATCACCTTGCCACCGTCGGGGCCGCTTGTCAAGGACAGCCGAGGTCGCTAGTGCCTTTGCGAAGTCCAGCCGACGCCCAATGCCTCGATTGGTGTCCGGGGGGGGAATCCGAGTGAGCGACGAGGGCCAGGCCCGGTCGGTCGGGTATCATCACACCTATGACTTCGCCCGCCCGTTCGGTGACCGTATCGCGGACCCGCTTGTTGAGCCGCCCGCCTGTGTCCATCCCCGACGACATGGAAGACCGGACGCTGCCGAAAGCGTCCGGGGTTGTGACCCTACCCGGCCATGTGGCCTGGTCAGCGCCCCGCACATTCGACATGGACAACCAGCGCCAGCTGATAAGCATGTACCAGACGGTGATGACCGAGGGGTTAGACGACGACGTCCGCTACTACATCGACATCGACTTGCTAGTCGAATTGTGGGACGATCTGTGGCTGTCCCCCTATGTCCGCGAAGCATGGTCAGCGTGGCTGCACGACAGGGGACTGATCGACGACCCCGCTGGATGCTGACCGAACTACAGGAACGGACCTGGCGGATACTCGCAGCGGTTCCCGAAGCAGACGGGTTCGCGTTAGCGGGAGGCTCAGCGCTGATCCTGACCGGTGTAGTCCAGCGCGGAAGCAACGACCTAGACGTGTTCGGGACGTACCCTGGGTCAGTCATCCCCTTCGCTGAAGCAGCCCAGCGAGGTCTGACCAGCGAAGGGCTGAACCCGACAGTGGAACTATGGGGAGAGGGGTTCGTCCGTATGCGAGTCACTGACGGTGCTGACACAACATGGGTGGATATCGCGATCGATGTCCGTCGGCACCCGACGGTTGCAGACCCGACCGGACCGGTCCTGAACATCCGAGAGTTAGCAGCCGACAAGATGCTGGCGTTGGTAGGCCGCGTCGCGCCACGCGACTACATCGACGTGTGCGCTATCACCCAGCGTCATCACATCAGCGACGTTATCGACTGGGCGTCCGACAAAGACACCGGATTCACCCTTTAGCAGATCAAGGACGCTCTGAAACGGTTCGCCAGTATCGACCGTGACAGCTTCGAGCTCGACACGGACAGCTACCAGCAGCTACAACGATGGGTAGCCAGCACCCTACAAAACCTGCCCTAGCCCGATGATGGAATTTGACGGGCTGTTCTTGCGCAACTGTTCGGGGAGGTGGATGATGAGGTCGCCGAACGGGTAGGAGAGCTTTTGCTGGTAGTCGGGGCACCGCCCTGATCTTCGCGGGCATGCCTAGGGGGACGGAGGATGTTGATGTCCTTTCCCGCCTGTCTTCGAGGTCCCTGCTCAGAGCGATTCGCGTGGTTGGGGAGCGCCACGAATTGCCTCACGACTGGATTAACGACAACATCGCGGGAATCTCCTTTCTCGATCTTTCCGTCTGCGATCTCCGCCTGGTGTGGTCAGGCCGCAATATCCAAGTATTCCGGCCGGATCTGTCCTACCTTCTCGCCCTGAAACTCAGGAGCGCCCGAGAGAAAGACAGGAGCGACGTACTGTGGCTGATGGGCAAGGTTGGCATCAGAACGAGAGAGGAACTGCTCAACCTGATCAGGCGGGCCTTCCCCGGTATGCCCATTCCCGAGTACATGGAAGGGTTCGTGGAAACTGTGGCTGAGGAATGAAGCGGTGCGAAGACTCACGGTGGAGAGAGGCTTGCCTCCGCGTGGACCAGGCTGCCTCTCTACTGGAGAATACCCGCAGAAGCGTTGACCCGAGAGTGTGGGAGGCCAGAGATCGCTGGGCAGAGGCTGCCCGGGCTTGGTTGAAGGGTACTGCAGGCCTCGATGGTGCCATCGAGGCCTCCATCGGGTTCGAGGAATCCGCTAGAACGGCAACATCGGGCACCGCTATCCCTGCCGAACATTTACCGGACTCGAGGTGACGTCCTGCCCAGTTCGGAGGTGACGTCCTTCGCTGCCCCCGAACGAACTCCCTGGTGGGGGGTGGTCGCGAAGACCCCACCAAGAAAGGATGAGTATGACTCCTCCTAATGTCACTGACCTGGTCGCCCGTGTAGGGACGGCGAAAGTGCCGGCCGTATCTCTAGGGTGCCCGTAGATGATGGGCGGAGAGCCGGAAAACGGTACGCATGATGCCGCTACGTCGGGACGGTCCCCGGGGGTGTCGTTGGCGGTGGGGTCACCAGCCTCAGCCCGTAGTCACCGCCGTTCGTACCAGTAAACCGACCAGTGCGCTCGGAACCACAAAAGGCCTATGATCTGGGGTTCTCAGGTGTACCCGTAAGTAATCGGGCTCATCGCGTTTCAGTGGGGAGTGACGGTCGCGAGTAGGTCCCAGTTGGGTTTCCCGGCGTAGAGAAGGGCGCGGATTCGGTAGTTCGCGAAGTTGGGTAACCCGAACGCTGCTCGTTTGATCCGTTTGATTAGGTTGTTGAGGGCTTCGGTGGCGTCTGTTGGTTACCTTCGAGATGTGCCAGTTGGTGATCTGGGGGGTCCAGCGGGCGATGGTGCGACCCAGCTTGTTGATCTCGGGTGGGCAGGATTCGTCCTGGAGGTCGTCTGCGAGCTGGAGGGTGTATCGGAGAGCAAGGACCGGACTCTCGATCCCGTAGATGCCCCGTACCGTTTCGGTTGCGTGCCAGGCTGTGCGTACCTCCCCGTGGGGGTCACCGGCATCGAGGAGGCCACGCAGCCGTGTTTGACCGCGGTCGCTGATCCTCTCATGCGCGGCGGTGAGGAGGCGGCGTATCCGATACAGCGGGTCATCCTTGCGGCCTCTGTGTCCCAGGGTCTCGTTGGGGACCCTTCGTCGTAGGTCGTCGAGACGCTGGTTGGCTAGGCGGATGACACCGAACGGGTCCGCTACCTGCAGCGCGTGGGGCAGCACCCTGTCATACGCCTTCCGATACGAACCGGACATGACCCGACACCGCCCAGCGGATAGCCTCACACCATTCGGTGGGCTGCGCCCGGAACCAGGCTGCGGCGCTTTCTGCCGTTCTACCACCGACTATGTCGAACCGGCTGGTGGCCTCCCACGTCGACGACAGAGGTGCACCAGACCTTGGTGCGCCACCGGCCTTTCCGCCAGAACAACGCTTCTTGTCGATGCCCACAGCTTGGACCTCGCCTATCCGGTCGGTGTCGGCCCCCAGGAGGGCTTCGCCCCAGCGGCCGACCTCGTTGTTCACCGTATGCCACCCACAACCAAGCTCTGCGGCGACCTCGTCGACCGGGCGACCCCGCCCACCCACCCCGATGGTCACCCACCTCGCCGCTCGGGATGTCAACAACGCCCGTTGGGGACCAATCGTGGGGTCTTGCTCGATGAACGATCTGAGCGCACAGTCGGTGTTCGGACATGTCCAACGGCGTTTCCGCCACCGCAGCCGAACCGGACGGCCGAACGCCGGTAAATCCACCAACACCACCGTCCGCTCACCCTTGGACCACACCGGGCCACCACAGGCCTCACAGGACGGGCGGGGCTTGCGAGACCCGATCACCACCCCAAGCGGTGCACCCTCGCCCGAGTCGTTGATCCCTACCAGGTCAACGTCGCCTAGGCCTACCAACTTCTCGCACATGCGCGCAGGGATCAGCTTCCACAGGGGTCCTCCTGCCTCGGATGTCGCTTATCAACAGCCGATTATGGAGGACCCCTCCTCACTTCTGGTGGATTCCGATCCCCCCTGACAGATCCCCTACTCCCCACCCATTCGCGAAGAGCCACTTTACGTGGGTATCCGCATCGCGGAGAACGAAGGATGGTTCAAGGGTTACGGTGACGGTACGCTGAGACTTGACGAGACGATTACCGCCGCCCAGATCGCCAAGGTCGTGGACCGGCTGTACCCGGATGGGGCGACGCGTGCGGAGGTGGCGAACTTCCTAGCCGCGGGCAGTATCGGTGTGTTGTAGAAAAACCTGGTGGTGGAGGTCAGCCAAGCCAACCGCACGGTTACCGTGTCGAACCTTGGTAGCTACCCGGCCGACCTGCACGGATACGAACTGTCATGGCAAGCAGATGGCGAGGACGAGCAGCGGGATTATATCTTCGAGGCGGTCACCATTTGAGCCGGGCGGTGTCCACACTGTCGGGGTTGACGCACCACCCGAAAGTGCCACCCTGAACAACCGGTACACACTCCAAATCGCAGCCAGTGGCTAGTGTCCTGATTCCTTAGTTTCTTTGCCATATGCTGCTAGAATATGCAGGTCAGTAGCAGTCAGTAGTGGGAGCAGCGTATGGAGAAGCAGCGGGGTCGTAAAGCAGTGGTTATCGAGCTGGATGAAGAGGAACGCCAGACGCTCGAGCGGTGGATACGGCGGCGTAGCACCGCACAAGGGTTAGCGATGCGGTCTCGTATCGTGCTGGGAGCGGCCGAAGGCCGCACCAATGTGGACATCGCAGCGGAGGTGGGCTGCAGCGGGGTTACGGTCTCGAAGTGGCGGAACCGTTTCGCCCGGCGCCGTCTCGACGGCCTCTACGACAATCCCCGCCCCGGGCCGCCCCGCCGCATCGACGACGCCAAGGTAGAAGAAGTGGTGGTCAAGACCCTCGAGGAAACACCGAGAGACGCGACGCACTGGTCGACCCGGTCCATGGCGAGGGCCGTCGGCCTGTCCCAGTCGTCGATCCTAAGAATATGGCGGGCGTTCGGTCTCAAGCCGCACCGGACCGAGCATTTCAAGATATCTCCCGACCCCCAGTTCGTGGAAAAGGTCCGCGACCTGGCGGGTTTGTACCTGAACCCGCCCGACGCGGCGGTGGTGCTGTGTGTGGACCACAAATCCCAGATACAGGCCCTCGACCGCACCGCGCCGATCCTGCCCCTGTTGCCCGGAACCCCCCAGCGGCGCACCCACGACTACCGCCGGTACGGCACCACCAACCTCCACGCCGCGCTCGACACGGCCACCGGCCGGGTCATCACCTCCATGACACGACGCAACCGCACCCAAGAATTCCAGACGTTCCTAAACCTCATCAACCGCGAAGTCCCACCAGAACTCGACGTCCATGTCGTGTTGGACAACGCGTCGCCCCACAAAACAGAGCCCATAGGGCGCTGGCTGCAACGCCATCCACGGTTCACGTTCCATTTCACACCCACCTACGCGTCGTGGATGAACCTCGTCGAGCGATGGTTCTCCGAACTCACCACCAAACAGATACGCCGAGGCACCCACCGATCCGTAGCCGAACTCACCGACGCCATCAACCAATGGACCCAACACTGGAACCAAAACCCCAAACCCTTCATCTGGCACAAAACCGCCGACCAAATCTTCGACAACCTCACCAACTATCTACAACGAATCCCCGAATCAGGACACTAGCCCATACCGCTGCTATCGCCGGATGGGCGGAATCCTCTACGTATTGATACGTCATACCGGGGTGTTCGAGCCGTCGCCCGCAGAAGTTCAATGCGCCACCTTGAACGGCACCATCGAACTATCGACGACCGGGGGACGGGTGTGCGATCGTCACCCAAAGACAGCAGAAGGCGAGCTATTCGGCCCGGAGGACTTCGCCGTTGACGAATGGGCCGCCGTGCCGCAGGCGTCAGAGAAGGAGCGTCACTGCCGAGATACTGATGGCACCGTAGTGTGGTCAACCAACGGATCGAAGATATGCGACATACCGCCCACAACTGGTCCTGGCCAGAACTTCGGAGCGGAGGACGGGGGCATCGTCGAAGGCTGGTTCGTCAATCCATACGGAGAATAGACCGCGTCTAGAAGCCCAAGACGGGGGCAGCACCCTTGCGGAGAACGCCACTAGCCAAACAAACCCCCGTCACCTCCCGGAGTCTCGCAGCGGAGGGTCCCCCGCTGCCGCCAGCGGTGAACAGCCAGGTAACCGGGCATGTCAGGCAGCGGCGGAGGGTTCAAGTCTCACTTCTGGTACCACACTCCACCGGGAAAGCACCCTAAATCAGCCTCCCGGAAACCAGCCAGCCCGGCGCCGAAACGCGACATTACCCCGAGTCAAGTTCAGGGGGACGCTGACTTCCTGGCGTTGGGCCGCACGAGTGTCCCCGTTTGAGTTTCTGGTTGGGCGGCTTGGGTGCAGCCCGACTGCTGAACGGCCTGATCCAGCCGGGCGAGGAAGAGCCGTTGGCATATCCGGGTTCGGTGTTTCTGGTGGGGCCGGTCTCGAGGGGGTCCGGCGGTCAAGCGAGAGCGCCAGGATCCGGGGGTCGGCGATGGCTCCGACGCCGTGTCCGACCCGGTCGGTGGCGAGTGCCTTGATGGACGCCCGGATATGGTCGGCGGCGTGAGGTTCCAGTGATTCCTCGGCGTGGGAACAGCTTCTGGGTTTAGCGGGAGCGGATGCCGGCCCGGACGCTGATCGCCGCGGATCGCTCGGCGGCGTCCCGGTACAAGGTGCGCTCCTCGGCGGCCGTGAGCCAGGTCATCTGCCTGTTTCTCATCACGATCCTACCGTCGATGATCACCGTGTCCACCTCGTTGCCGTAGGTCTGGAACACGATCGCCGAGGGTAGGTGGTGTGTAGGCGTCATCTGGGCGCGTCCGAGGTCGACGAGGATGATGTCGGCGCGCTTTCCGGCTTCGATCGAGCCGATCTCCTTGTCCATCCCCACCGCCCGAGCGCCGTTGATCGTCGCCATCTCCAGGACCTGCTCGGCTGTCAGGGCCGAAGGGTCGTCCGCCAATGCTCGGTGCACCAGGACCAGGGTCTTCATATCCGAGAGCAGGTTCACCGATCCGTTGCAGTTCACGTCGTCGGTGCCGACGGCGAGGGTCACTCCGGCCTGCAACAGCTCCGGAACCGGAGCCATCCCCATGGCCAGGAAGCAGTTCGACACCACCTGGGTGCAGCCCTTCACGTCGGCTGCCTTGAGGAGTTCGATGTCGCGCCGGCTCAGGCCGACACAATGCCCGGCCAGGAGACGGTGGTCGAGGTGTCCCCTGCTGTGCAGGTACTCCGTGCTGCTCGGGCCGGAGGTCTCAGCTCCTGCGGGACCCTGCACGAGATGAAGGGTCCACATCGTGTTGTTGTCGCGGGCCATCCGCTGGCTGGCTCTCAGCATGCGCTCGGAGCAGATGGCCCCGACAGGCGAGGGCCATATCTGGATCCGGCCCTCCGATGATCCGTTGTAGGCCCTGATGAGGCGCTCGAGGTCCGCCAGCCACTGGTCGGTGGGACGCCAGTTGTCGGTATGGACGACCTGCGGTTCCTTCTCCTGGAGCGAGCGGATCAGCTCCCGAACCTGATCGGGCTGTTCATCGAACATCATCCGGGCCACCATCGCCCGGACACCGGCCTCGGAGTAGGAGTCGATTGCCTGTCCGAGCGCTTTCAGGGTGTTATCGGGCCAGGCGTCCTCGTTGTCGACGAAGCAGGTCATCCCGGACCGGATCGCCTCCACGCAATAGAGCCGGGCAGCCGTGCGGATGTCGCTCAACTCGTATGCGGCAAGACCCGGATGCACGACGTTCGTCAGCCAATCCCACACCCGGCGCCCCTCGTTGGCCACATATCCGCGCAGGAGAATCTGCGGAACGTGGGTATGGCAGTTGATCAGCCCGGGAAGCACCGCCATCCCCGAGGCGTCGATGATCTGGGAACCACGGGGTGGGCGGACCTCGGATGCCGGGCCGACCGCGGAGATGTGATGGTCCTCGATCACGACCACGCCGTCCTCGATAGTCCGGCGGTCCGGATCCATGGTGACCACGGTACCGCCGGCGATCGACTTCACCCCCATGGTGACCTCACCCGCCGGTGTCCCGGGCACCGAGCTCCTCGACGCGGTGGCGGACCAGCAGAAGGGAAGAGATCCGCCAAGCCCCGTCCACCTTGCGGTACTCCTCGTGGTAGTAGCCGTACCCTCTGGAACTGGTCTTCCCCGAAGTTGCCGGGTACTCGATGATGTCCACCATCGCCCAGATCCCCCGCGCCGTCGTTTCCGAAAGAATCTCGATGTCGGGCATCGAAACCCGGTGGAAGGATCGTCGGTCGGCAAAGTCCTCGGCGGAGCCGGCGAAGGTGTCCGCACCCCGTCCCTTCTTCCAACCCTGGAATTCGTAGATGATGTCGTCGGTGAAGAGGTTGCGGAGCTCATCTCGGCGGTTCAGATCGACAAAGCGACAGTAGCGTGCCTTGAGCCGTTTGATGTCTTCTATCGCTTGCAATTCCTCTATGGCATCCATCGTCTCCTCTGCCTCCGGGAGTGGACCTCGACCGGTACGAGAGTGCCCATCACTATAAGGCGGGGTACCCTTTGGAGGCCGGGAAGGGCAAGGCAGCCAGCACCGTCAAGCCGGGTCACCTGAGGGAACCACGGTGCCTCCCGGCCGCGAACAGAGGAGGAAGAAGATGGTCCGGATGACCGCAAGCGAGGCCTTTGTCGAGACCCTTGCCGCCCAGGGAGTGACCGACATGTTCGGCATCGTCGGGTCGGCTTTCATGGAGGCCCTCGACATCTTCGAGCCGGCCGGGATCAGGTTCTGGCCGGTCGCCCACGAGCAGAACGCCGCGCACATGGCCGACGGCTACAGCCGGGTTTCGAACAGGCACGGTGTCTGCATCGGCCAGAACGGCCCCGGCATCACCAACTTCGTTACGGCGATCGCCGCGGCCTTCTGGGCACATTCACCCGTCGTCGCTATCACCCCGCAGGCGGGTTCCATCGGGGAGGGCCTCGGCGGGTTCCAGGAGACGGATCAGATGCCGATCTTCTCGAAGATCACCAAGTACCAGGTCGAGGTCAAGAGGTATGAGCGCATCGCGGAGCTCACCCACCGGGCCTTCACGCTTGCGATGGCGGAGCGTGGGCCGGTACAGATCAACATCCCGCGCGACTACTTCTACGGCGAAGCGGACTACGAGATCAGGGAGCCAATGGTGATTGAGCGCTCGGCGGGCGGGTCGGCCAGCCTGGCCGCCGCTACCCGGTTGCTGGCCGAGGCTCGGTTCCCGGTGGTCATGGCAGGTGGGGGCCTAGTGATGGGCGGAGGCCAATCCGAGGCTGTAGCCGTGGCCGAGTTGCTGGGAGCGCCCACCATCTGTTCCTACCTCCACAACGACGCGTTCCCGGCCGGCCACGACCTGGCCTGCGGGCCCATCGGATACCAGGGTTCGAAAGCCGCGATGCGGATCGTGGCACAGGCGGACGTGATCCTGGCCCTAGGAACCCGGCTCGGACCCTTCGGCACCTTGCCTCAGTACGGCATCGAGTACTGGCCGGAGGACGCCCGTATCATCCAAGTCGACGCCGACCACCGGTCGTTGGGCCTCGTCAGGCCGGCCGAGGTGGTCATCCACGGCGACGCCGGGGCTGCGGCCGCCGAGTTGAACAGACGCCTCCAGGGCGTCGAGCTCACCTCGGCAACAACCCGCGATGACCGAATGGCCCGTGTCAGGGCGGAGAAAGAGGCCTGGAGCAGGGAACTCGATTCCATCTCCTCGTCACAGGATGTGCCGATGGCGCCCCGGACCGCGCTGCGGGAGTTGGAACTCGCCATGCCGGCGAACGCAATGGTCACCACCGATATCGGGAACATCTGCTCGGTGGCCAACTCGTACCTGAGCTTCGACCGGCCCAACAGCATGTTCGCGGCGATGATGTTCGGCAACTGCGGCTACGCCTTCCCCACGGCGATGGGAGCGAAGGTTGCTGCTCCCGAGCGGCCCGCCATCGCCTACGTCGGTGACGGCGCCTGGGGCATGAGCCTGGCCGAGGTCATGACCTGCGTCAGGGAGAACATCCCTGTGGTGGCCGCCGTGTTCAACAACCGCCAGTGGGGCGCCGAGAAGCGGAACCAGATCGACTTCTACGACGACCGCTACGTGGCCACCATGCTGGAGAACCCGAGCTTCGCGGCCATCGCCCGGGCCATGGGCGCCGAGGGCGTAGTGGTGGAGAAGCCGGGAGAGGTCGGCGATGCCCTGCGAGCGGCGGTCGACTCGGAGCGTCCCACCGTGCTGGAGATCCAGGTCAGCCGGGAACTGGGCGAGCCCTTCCGCAGGGACGCCCTCCAGAAGCCGGTGCGGCTCCTGGAGAAATACGCCAAATACAGCGCCGAATAGTCGGGGTCGAGAGACCGGCAAGCGAGGACCTGATGGATGCGGATCTGGAGGCCGCATACCATGAGATAGCGTCCGACGAAGCACGGGAGTCCGAGGCTCTGGAATAGTCCGAGGGATTGATCGGTGACGTGGCCGATGAACCGCGGTGACGTCCGGTGGGTAGCCTTCGATCCTGCGGTCGGGCGTGAGATCCGCATAGACACACCCGGCTGCCATGCGCAGCTACGCCGCCGAATCGGGTGTTGAATCGCGCCCAGGTGGCGCACATCCGCAACCCCGCTGGGACTGCACACCCGAGGCGATACGTTGTATAGTGATTGTTGAAGATGCAAGCGAACGGGGCAGCGCCGATGACTTCTGTTTCTCCGGTCGACACGGACGAGGAGAGCCTCACGCTGGCTGATCTAGACGCATCCGTGGGGATGAATCCCGATAGGACCGGTGACTTCGCGGCCGGCCGGACGCATTTCCACACGAGCAGCGAGGAGTTTCTTGCATGTCCGGAGTCACAGACAGACCACTAACCAGACCGGAATGCCGACCCATGAGGAGTCTGCTGCGTTCTTGTACGATGTTCGGCATCTGACACGGGAGCAGCGGAGTCGCTTCCTCACAGCGCGATGCGGGGACCACAGCATTCTGTAAGGGATCAAAGTATCATCCGGCCCGGTTGCGGTCTTTTCGTGAAGTCCGACGGTAATGTTCATACCCACCGGGGGTGTCCGCCGAGGCGACACCACCACTCCGGTACGGAGGAAGCGTCTTGCAATACGGTTTCGTGATCGACCAGACCGCCTGCATCGGCTGTCACGCCTGCACTGTTGCTTGCAAGACCGAGCACGACGTTCCTCTGGGCGTTGACCGCACCTGGGTCAAGTACATCGAGCAGGGAACGTGGCCCGACACCACGCGGTCATTCTCGGTCATGCGGTGCAACCACTGCACCGACGCCCCGTGCGTCTCGATCTGTCCCACCGGCGCGCTCTTCCGACGACCCGACGGCATAGTCGACTTCGACACGAGCCTGTGCATCGGCTGCAAGAGCTGCATGCAGGCCTGCCCGTACGACGCTCTCTACATCGATCCCCACGACCACACCGCCCAGAAGTGCAACTACTGCGTACATAGGGTCGAGGTGGGGCTCGAGCCGGCCTGCGTGGTGGTGTGTCCCGAAGGCGCCATCATCTCGGGTGATCTCGACGACCCGACCACGCCCATTTCCCAAATGGTGACCAGAGAACGGTTGAGCCAGCGGTCTCCCGAGCAAGGAACCAGGCCGAACCTGTGGTACAAGGGGGTGGACGAGGCCGCTATCGACCCGTTGGGCGCCGTCAACCCGGGCGACGGGGGTATCTGGCGTGACCCGGCGCCGTCGTTCATGACCATCGACCTCACGCCATCCGCAGTCAAGGGAGGCAACGGGAACAAGAAGAAACCACCGTCCCCACGCCGCCCGCGGAACGACGCCCCTCCGCGGGTCGTCTACAACACCGACCACCCGATGCCGTGGGGATGGCGGGTGTCGAGCTACTTTCTCACCAAAGGGATCTCTGCCGGGATCGTCATGGTGCTGGCGCTGTCACTCCTCTCGGGTGCCGACGCCCACACAGCGTTTGCTCGCTGGGGGGCTCCCCTCATAGCCGGGGCCTTCCTCGCCCTCACCGGAGTACTGTTGGTAGCCGACCTCAAGCGGCCCGACCGGTTCTACTACCTATTGACGAAGGGCCACACCGGCTCGTGGCTGGTCAAGGGCGCCTGGATCCTCGCTGTCCAAGCGGCAATACTCGGTCTCTGGTTCGTGTTCGGCGTCGCCGGCGCCGGCTTCGTGCCGGTGTTCATCTGGGCGGCCGCGGTGGTCGGTCTGGGCGTTGCCGGCTACACCGCCTTCCTGTTCGGCCAGGCCGAGGGACGAGACCTCTGGCAGAGTCCGACGCTGCTCTGGCATATGCTGGCGGGGGCGTTAGCGGTGGGCGGCGGTGCGGGGCTGCTGGCCGTCCCGGTGTTCGAGTTGGGAATGTCATCCCAGCGGACCTTTGCGTGGGCTCTCGTAGGCGGCACGGCGTTGCTGGCTGTTATCGGAGCGGTCGATCTCGTCTCGCGGCATCCGACGCGCAACCACGCCGCGGCTATGCACCACCTGACCAAGGGCGCCAATGCGAGAGAGTGGTGGCTGGGGGGCCAGGTGGTCGGGGTGGTGGCGCCTCTGGTGCTCGGAGTGGTCTTCCTGGCCGGTACGGGCGTCCCCCTCTGGGTGGCTGAATTGGGAGGCCTGGCGGCCCTGGTCGGCATTTGGTTCGCCGACGACGCGTTCGTCAGGGCGGGCCAGAGCGTGCCCCTATCGTGAGCGGGATACGAGGAGCGGGAACATGACCAGGCCTCCGGACCGGCCCGCATCGGACCGCCTGCCGCGGCTGGTCCCCGGGACAGGTCTCGTCTCGTTCCCACCCACCGAGTTGTGGGAAGACTGGGAGGAGTACGACGCCAAGGCATGGCCCGAGAGGGTCAAGCGCCGCTACCGCCTGGTGCCCACCACCTGCTTCAACTGCGAGGCCGGATGCGGCCTGCTGGCCTACGTCGACAAGGACAGCGGCCGGGTACGCCGGTTCGAGGGCAACCCGGAGCATCCCGGATCGAGGGGTCGCAACTGTGCCAAGGGCCCGGCGACCCTCAACCAGATGTACGACCCGGAGCGGATCCTCCACCCGCTACGCAGGGCGGGACCGCGCGGCGAAGGCAAGTGGGAGCGGGTCTCCTGGGAGGACGCTCTCCAGGACATTGCAGCGCGGATCAGAGGGGCGCTGATCGAGGATCGCCACGACGAGATCATCTACCACGTGGGAAGGCCCGGGGAAGACGGCTTCATCGACCGCATCCTGCGGTCGTGGGGGGTGGACGGACACAACAGCCATACCAACATCTGCTCGTCCGGGGCCCGCACCGGGTACGCCATGTGGATGGGCTTCGACCGGCCCTCCGCGGACTTCGCCAACGCCCGGTTCATCCTGCTGCTGTCCGCCCAACTCGAATCCGGTCACTACTTCAACCCCCACGCCCAGCGCATCATCGAGGCCAAGCAATCCGGGGCGAAGTTGGCCACCATCGACCCGCGCCTCTCCAATACCGCATCCATGTCCGACTACTGGCTCTCTCCCTGGCCCGGCACCGAAGCAGCCATGCTGCTGGCCATTGCGAGCCGGCTTCTGGAATGGGACGCCGTCGACCACGAGTTCATGCGTCGGTGGGTCAACTGGGAGGCCTCGCTCGCTGCTCGGGCGCCGGAGCGGCCCCGCACCTACGAGAGCTTCGTCGAGCTGCTGCGCGAGACGTATGCCCGCTACACGATCGACTACGCGGTCGAGGAGACCGGGGTCGACCGCGACCGGATCGAAGCCGTGGCCCACGGCATCGCGGAGGCTGGACACCGCTTCGCGTCGCACACTTGGCGGGCCGCCGGATCGGGAAACCTGGGAGGCTGGCAGGTCGCCCGGTGCCTGTTCTTCCTGCATGTGCTGACCGGATCGGTGGGTACGGAGGGGGGCACATCCCCGAGCGCCTGGGACAAGTTCAAGCCCGACCACTGGAACATGCCCCCTCCTGCCAACCGGTGGAACGAGCTGATCTGGCCGGCCGAGTTCCCCCTCAGCCACTTCGAGATGAGCTACCTGCTCCCCCACTTTCTCAAGGAAGGACGGGGTCGCCTCGAGGTCTACTTCACCCGTGTCTACAACCCGGTCTGGACCAACCCCGACGGTTTCACCTGGCTCGAGGTCCTCACCGACGAGGACCGGGTCGGCCTCCATGTGGCACTCACGCCCACATGGTCGGAGACGGCTTGGTTCGCCGATTACGTCCTGCCCATGGGTGTCGGCTCCGAGCGTCACGACACCCTCTCCTACGAGACCCACGCGGCGCGCTGGCTCGGCTTCCGCCAGCCGGTACTGCGGGTGTCCGGCGAGCGGGACGGTCACCGGTACGAGCGCACCTACGAGGCCAACCCGGGCGAGGTATGGGAGGAGAACGAATTCTGGATCGACCTGTCGTGGCGGATCGATCCGGACGGATCCCTAGGGATACGCCATTGGTATGAGTCGCCCAACGATCCCTCCCGCCCGGTGAGTGTCGACGAGTACTACGGGTGGATGTTCGACAACTCGGTTCCCGGTCTCCCGGAGCGGGCCGAGCAGGAAGGCCTCACTCCGCTCGACTACATGCGCAAGTACGGGGCCTTCGAGATCGATCGGGATCGCTACCGGATCAACGAAGCCACCGTTCCGTCCGATCAGCCCGGTGTGGACATCGACGGACAGCGCATGAGCGGTTTCGTCTCCCCGTCCCGTCTCCTCGAGTGGCACTCCGATACGCTCGAGGCTTGGAACTGGGCGGATGCGGCCATACCCACCTACCTGAAGTCCCACGTGTACTGGAGGGACCTGGATCTGCAGGGCGACGAACGCATACTGCTTCCGATCTTCCGGCTGCCGACGCTGATCCATACCCGCTCGGGCAACGCCAAGTATCTGTACGAGATAAGCCACGGCCATCCGCTGTGGATGAACCCGCGTGACGCCGACCAGCTCGGGTTCGCCACCGGCGACTTGGTGCGCATCACGACCGACATCGGCTATTTGGTAATGCGCGCCTGGCGGACCGAGGGCATCAGACCCGGAGTGGTGGCGGCCTCCCACCACATGGGCCGGTGGCGGCTCGATCCCAAAGTCGGAAACGAGCGGTGGTCCTCGGCTCTGGTGAATGTCGAGCGGCACAACGGTGGCTGGCTACTCCGTCACAAGACCGGTATCGAACCGTTCCGATCCGACGATCCCGACAGCGAGCGGATCTGGTGGCGGGACCCGGGCGTCCACCAGAACCTCGCCTTCCCGGTACATCCCGACCCGGTGTCGGGTATGCACGCATGGCACCAGCGGGTTCGCCTGGGCGGGGCAAGCCCCGACGACCGCTACGGGGATGTTTTCGTGGATACCGCCAGATCACACGAGATTTACCGGGAGTGGATGGGCCGGACACGTCCCGGGCCGGGACCCGGAGGTCTGCGGCGGCCGCGCTGGCTAGCCAGGCCACTCCCGCCGGTCCCGGATGCCTACGAGGTCTGACGGGAGCAGCCCGGCCACCATTGCGGCCGACAACGAAGCTGCCGCCTGGGAGAGGGTCGTAACCCTGGTCGAAAGCGGGTTCCCGGCCGGAGGACCCACCGAGGCGTCCGTGGTCCGGTTCCACGATCCGAGCGCCGACCTCGAAGCAAGAGCTGCCCGATGGGGATTCACTCCGGTCACGGGCTGTCTGGACGAGGTGGCCAGGTTCGCCGGAGGGTTAGCCCTCGCCGAGGCACGGGCCCGGCGCGACGGCCAGGCCGACATCGCGCTCGCCGCCTACGTAGAACGCCGGCGCTTGGTGGGTGATCGTCTGGTTCATTGGGCCGTTCCGTGGCTCCTGGCGGCATCCGCCCAACCCGGCGACGACGCCGGAACCGCCGCCAGGTTGTTGCTCGAAGTGGCCGATCGGCTTCACCCCGTACCCGCAACAGGGGCGGTGGAAGGCCTGTACCCGCCTGGTGAGGACTCCTACGGTCCCGTGGACCCGCCGGTTCCCATCGACCAGCTCCTCACTTCGGTGTGGTCGGGTCAGGCAGCGGGCGATACGAGAGGGTGTGTGGACCGGGGTCCCGACGACTTCGCGGCTGCCGCGCTCATCTGGCGGCGTCTGGCAGCCGACCATCCGGGCACCGCCCAACTGTGGCTCGATCTGGCAGCCCGCGCCGAGCGAAGCGCGCAACTTCTGCGATGCGAACCCAAGCCGTGAGGCCGCCTCTCGGCGCACCGGCGGAATCCCAATGGCGACCCGCCGTTAGCGGCTCTCCCCTTGCCGGCGGTCAGTCGTTCGGGGGATAGGGGCCCACCGCCGCCTCACCACCAGGCGCCGCCGCTGGAAACGTCGGGAGGGCTTCCGCCAACGCGACCCAGTCCTTGTCGGCTACCGGCTGGGTTGCGGAGGCGATGTCTTCCGCCACATCCGAGGGCCGCCGCGGTCCGATGAGGGTCGTGGCGATGCGCTCTTCGCGCAGGCAGAACTGCAACGCCAGCGCCCGTAGGTCCACGCGTCGGTCTCCTGCCCATTCCCAGATCCGGCGAGCTCGTGCGATGTCCCGAGCCCTCAGCTTCCACATGCCGGTTGCGGCCCGGATGGCCACTATCTCCTCGGGATCGATACCTGAAAGGAGTCCAGCCAGGAACGGTGAGGCGTTGATGAATCCGAGGCCCCGCTCCGCTGCCAACTCGATCAGGTGCTCGGATGATGTACGCATCAGGTTGTAGTCGTAAGGACTCTGGATCACGTCGAACCGCCCCGATTCGATCGCGATCCGCTGGTATTGGTGGTTCTGCACTCCGAGGCCGATAGCCCCCACCTTGCCCTCCGACTTGAGTTTCTCGAGGGCCGCTACGGCGCCGCCCGCCTCCAAGACGGCATCCATGTCGTGAGGGTCATGGACCAGGGCGATGTCGATGTGTTCGGTTCCGATGACTTCCAGGCTCTGCTCGATGATCCATGCGGCGGTCCCGCCGGTCATGTCTCCCGGTCGAGCCGGATGGCTCCCCACCTTGGTGGCCAGCACCACCCGGTCGCGCCACCCGTCGCGAAGGGCGATGCCGACCCGCCGGTCGCTGTCGCCGCCACGATACCCCGGCGCCGTATCGATGTAGTTCAGGCCGGACCGGAGGGCGGTTCGGAGGGTGGCCACGGCGAGCTCGTCGACGGCTTCCGGATCCGTGACCTCCGGGTGGGCCCCCAAAGAGCCCGTGCCGATCCCGATCGGCGAGACACGGATACCGGTCCGCCCGAGAGCCCGCTTCCGTAGCAGTTCCGTCATGCAAGTACCTCCCCGGGCGCCGGAAGAACAGACTAGGAAGATGGGTCCAACGTAGGGAAGTCGCCAGTGGTCTGAGCCAGCCACTGGCGGATGCCGGCCTCCGCCGTTGACTTGAGCGACTCGGACGCTGTGCTGTGGGTGATCGAGGCTTCGGCGATGGCGGCAATCCGCTGGTCGGAAAACTCGAAGGCGTCGCGAGCCAGTTCGTACTCGCTGAGAAGCGAGCACCCGAATAGGAGCGGGTCATCGGCGTTGAGGCTGACCCGTACCCCATTGTCGACCAGGATGGGCAGAGGGTGTACCTCCAGGCTCTCTGTGGCGCCGACCGCAACGTTGCTGGTCGGGCATACGTCGAGGCAGACGTTGCGGTCGACGAGCCGTTGTAGCAATGCATCGTCTCCGGCCGCGGCGATGCCGTGCTGGATTCGCGCCACCTCGAACCCGAGGGCGGCGGCCACCTGGTTGGGACGGCTGGACTCGCCCGCATGGGGGGTGAGCGCCAAGCCGGCTCCGGAGGCGATTGCAAACGCCTCGGCGAAGTCTTCGACGGGGTAGGCCAGCTCGTCGTTGACCAGGCCGAACGCGCCGATGACATCAGGGTCCCCACGGGCGGCCAGGCGCGCCTGGCGGACTGCGTCGGTGGGACCCAGATCACGATCCGCGGGCACGATCAGTCTTCCCCCGATGCCGATTCTCGACCTCGCGCTCCGGAGGGCGTCGGTCACGATCTCGAGGACCAACTCGCCAGGCCCGATCACCTCCGTGAAGCTGTCGAGGTACAACGTCGGCTCCACCCACACGGCGCCGTCGAGCGCGGCGTCCTCGACCACCTCGAAGACCAGCCGGCTGAGGTGATCGGCATTGCGAATCGCCCGGTTGGCCAGCGCATAGGCCGTTTGGAAGTGGTTGAAGTCGACGAAACGGTCCGGTAGAGCCATCGGTGTCCCGTTCTCGTCGTTCAGCGCGGCGAGGGTCTCCGGCCGCATCGAACCCACCATGTGGAGATGCAGGTGGGCCTTCGGCAATTCTCGGAGGCTCCTGCGCGCCGGTCCGGGTTGGGCCATAATTGGGGAACAGCCTAAATGGACGGGTGTTGTATATGGTCTCAGGAAGGTCGCTCCGGGCTTCCGCCGGTCGATGGCGACTGACGAGGCAGTCGGGTTCGGATTCGAGCCTGGGAGGCACCTTCAAGCGATGGCGTAGGCGGCGTTCCTCCCGCACTGCTTCGCTGGGCACCGCCATCCTCTTCTTGTTGCCCGCCTTGCTGGTAATCGGGGTATTCCACCTCTACGGGACCGGTCGCAACATCTACCTCTCGCTCACCGACTGGACCCTGGCGGGCGCCGAGTTCGTGGGCCTGGTGAACTACATCGACCTGGTACAGAATGGGGACTTCTGGAACTCGGTGAAGGTGAGCTTCTTCTTCGGCTTCGTGGTGCCGGCTACGGTCATCGTCGCCATACCGGTCGCCTACCTTCTCCACTACGTGATCCGCAAGAGCTACCTCTACCGGCTCCTGCTGTTCGTCCCCTTCATCGTTCCCACCGTCGCCACGAGCCTTGTCTGGGGACTCGTATTCGCCCCGAGTCCGACCGGAGTCCTGAACGCGTCGCTCCTGCCCTTCGGCGTGAGGCGCCAGTCGTATATTCTCGACTCGACCGGTGTTGTCGAATGGGTTGCGGGTTGGTTCGGTGCGACCGTTCCCGGTTGGGCGGAAGGTCCGAGCATCGCCATGGCGATCCTCCTGCTGGTCAGGTTCTGGCAGATGCTCGGGTTCACCGTTCTGATCCTGTACGCCGGCATGACCCGTATCGACCCGGACCTCCTGGACGCGGCACGCGTGGACGGCGCCAGCGAGCCGAAGATCCTGCGACGGGTGGTGGTTCCGGTGCTCTCTCCGACGATCCTGTTCGTAGTGGTCGTCTCCTTGGTGTTCGCTCTGCGCGAGTTCAACACCATCTTCGTCCTGACCCAGGGGGGTCCGGCCCGCACGACCGAAACCCTGTCGATGCTCATGTACCGGCAGTTCTGGGGTGACAACCTGTTCGCGGTGGGAGCCGCCACGGCCACGGCCCTCTTCCTGATCATCCTCCTGGTCACCTGGCTCCAGTTCCGGTTGAGCCGGCGATGGGTCCACTACACCGCGGGGACAGTGTGATGGCTGCCGGCCACTCTTCCCAGACCAGAATGTTCGCCCACATGGTCCTGGTCGTGCTCTGTACCTTCGCCCTGGCGCCTCTCTACTGGATGGTGACCACCTCCCTCAAGCCCCTGGACGAGGCCTTGCTGGTACCCCCTACGATCATTCCCGAAACGGCGTCCATCACGACCTATATCGAGATCTTCCTCGAAACGATGATGGCGCGCTGGATACTGAACTCCCTGTTCGTAGCGGTTCTCTCGGCAAGCGGCAACGTGCTGTTCGGAGCGCTGGCGGGATACGCCCTGGTACGGATCCGATTCCGGGGACGCAAAGTGATCCTGATGCTGGTCCTGGCCAGCTTCATGATCCCCTTCGAGGCCACCTTCATCGCCAACTACGTGCTCATCAACGATCTCGGCTGGTACAACACCTACACGGCCTTGATCGTGCCCTGGATGGCCGGAGCGTTCGCGGTGTTCATGTTCCGCCAGGAATTCCTCGGGATCTCCGATGACCTGTTCGACTCGGCCTACGTGGACGGCAGTTCGGAGATCCGAGCATTCTGGTCGATCGGCCTTCCCCTGGTACGGGCGGCAGCGGTGACCGTCTTTCTGATCACGTTCATCTGGTCCTGGAACGCGCTCCTGTGGCCTCTCTTCGTAACCGCGGATGCGGAGTTGCGCGTTGTGCAACTCGGGCTGGTTTCCTTCCAGACGGAGGGTGCCGTATTCATCAACATGCTGATGGCAGCGGCCGTCATCGGCATCCTTCCCGTGGGTATCCTGTTCTTGGTAGGTCAGAGATTCGTCATAGAGGGTGTTACCCAGGGAGGTATCAAGTAGCCCGGGTAGGCGGCGTTTCGCGGACCGGCGATGTGAGCAGTGAATAGACGAGGGAGCAGGTATGAAAGATAGATCTTCCCGACCAAAGGGCATGACCCTCGGGGTGTTGTTGGTGGTTATGGCCCTGATCGCCGCAGCTTGCGGCGACGACGAGCCGGCTGCCACCACAGCCGCCCCGGCTGCGACGACTGCGGCGCCCGCCACGACCGAGGCGGCTATGGAGGAAACGGAGACGACCGAGGCGGCTCCTGCCACGACCGAGGCGGCTATGGAGGAAACGGAGACGACCGAGGCGGCTCCTGCCACCACCGAGGCGATGGAGGAAACGACCACCACCCTCGCGCAGCTCGAGCCCGCCACCATCCAGTTCTGGCACGTCTACAGCGGGCCGCTGGAAGAGGCGATGAACGAACTCGTGGCCAGGTTCGAGGCCAAGTATCCCCAGATAGACGTGGAGGCCCAGTTCACCGGGGGCTACTACCCGACCTCCCAGAAGATCGCGGGCGCCATCGAGGCCGACGACCTCCCGAACCTGACGGTCGCCTTCGAGGACGGGGCGGTCAACTGGGGACGTGCCGGCGTCCTGCTCGACCTGACCGACTACGTGAGCGATCCGGCAATCGGGGTTGACGTGGCCGACTTCCTGCCGGTGGAGATCGCCAGGAACACCTACCTGTCCGAGGGTGGGCGGATGCTCAGCTTCCCGTGGACGGTGGCGATCGCGGTGATGTTCCACAACCTGGACATGCTGAACGGCCTGGGTTTCGACGGTCCGGCCGAGACCTGGGACGAGTTCCTTGCCCAGTGCGAGGTGATCCTCACCGAACTGAACAAGAGCTGTTACTCGATACAGGTCGACGCCTCCATGTGGAATGCCACGGGCTTCACCTACGGAGGTTTCCCGACCATTGACGTCGAGGCGCGGGCCACCAGGTACGGTGAAGAGCCGTGGACCAAGGCTCTGGACCTCTTCGCGACCGTCATCGAAAAGGGTTACGGGTTCCCGACAGTGGGCCGGGCCGACGAGGCGACAGCCAACCTGAGCGACTTCGCCTCCCAGCAGGTCGCCTACATAATGACCTCCAGCCGCTGGGTTCCTTTCGTAGAGGAGGGAGTAGCCGGCGCCTTCAACTGGAGCGTGGGAGCTATCCCGCAGGAGTTCGAGGGCGCCGATCCGGTGACGGTTCTGTTCGGTCCCAACGCGGTAGCGTTCAACACCACCGAGGCCGAGAACCTGGCCACGTGGGAGTTCATCAAGTTCCTGTCGAGCCCGGATAGCCAGGCCTACTGGGCGGCCACGTCTGGCAACCTGCCCAGCAGGTTGAGCGTTGGTGACTCGGCCGAGTACTCGGCCTTCCTGGAGACCTCGCCGCCGATGGCGGCTGCTTGGGAGATCCTTCCCTACGCTCTTTCGGAGTTGCCGATGACCGACGAGGGCAACCTGGGCCCGCCCCCGTTCTCCTTCCGAATTCTCCAGCAGGACGTGCAGGCGGAACTCCTCACCGGCAATATGAGCCGCGAGGAGGCACAGCGCAAGCTCGTCGAGGATGGCGCGACCCTGCTCGGCGAGTACTACGCGAGACTGTTCGATTCGTAAGCACCGGAGCGCGCTTACGATCTGACCCTGACCATGCCTGGTGCCGGTTGCCGAGAAGTAGGCGACCGGCACCGGCGCGGTTGGGGACATACAAACCGGCTGGAAGCTTGCCGGGACACAACCTCACGCGGAGGTAACCGACTTGAGACGACAAGCCATCCTGGAAGGTCTCCACCGGCGGATTGCCACGGGCAAGGCGGTACTGGCAGCAGGCTGCAGCGCCGGGATCATCGCCCGATCGGCCGAAGAGGCAGGAACCGACCTGATCGTCGTCTACAGCACAGGGAAGTCGCGGCTGATGGGGCTACCGACGTGGCGGTTCGGCGACTCCAACCTGGGCACTCTGGAGATGGCCGCTGAAATTCTCAACGTGGTGAAGTCAACGCCGGTGATCGGCGGCGTCGAGGCCAACGACCCGACTCGTAAGGACCTCGACGCCCTCCTCGACCGGTTCCAGGCCGCCGGATTCGATGGAGTGATCAACTTTCCGACGCTCACGAACATGCCGGATCAGCGCCGGAGAGCGGAGATGGTCGGCTACGGCTTCGACCGTGAGGTTGATGCCATCAGCCTGGCCCGTTCTCGCGATCTCTTCACCATGGCCTACGTGGCCAGCGCGGAGGATGCAGCCGCAATGGCAGCCGCGGGAGCGGACGTGATCGTCACCCATTCCGGTCCGACCACCGGTGGCACCGTCGGCTACGAGGACGACCGCTCCGTCGAGTCAGTGTGCCGGCAGGCTCAGGCCCTCATCGACGCCGCAGTGGCGGAGAACCCTGATGTGATCCCGCTTCTGCACGGGGGAAGGCTGGCAACGCCCGCAGAGGTGCGGAAGGCGCTGGTTCTGACGAGTGCCGTCGGCTTCGTCGGGGCGTCGAGCATCGAACGGATTCCCGTGGAACGAGCGATCCGGGCCGTGGTACGCGAGTTCAGAGATCTGCCCGCGGCGGAGTAGGGACAGAGAAGCAGAGCAGACGCTCAATCGTCGAGTCGGCGCTGGACAGGCGCTCTCACAGCGTTCAACGTGACCCGGACGCGGGCCGGGTGACCGCGGAACGGGAATGGTCTTCGTAGCGCGTCGAGATCGGCGACAGGGAGTCGCGTCCCACGTCCATGCCGCTCATCGCGAGGAACTCGAGTACAGGCGGGAAGTGCAGCCAGTCCCCGGTCCGGTCGTCGACGAGACCGAGAACGCGAAAAATGCCGAACCGGACCCCTCCGCCGGGCCCGCCCCCAACCGCCACCTCCTCGGTTCCCGAACGCGTCCCGCCATCCCCTACGAGGGGTCGGCTCCGACGACCTGATCCCTGCCCCGGTCCGGTCGGTACCGGAAAACAGACCGGTGGTGTTTACGGCTACTTACCAGTATGCAAGAGGACTGTGACATGTCAACCCCCTTGTGGCGGCGCGGTCGGTCCCCTCGGGGATGCTGTGAGTGGGTGGGCATGCCGATCGTGGGACGACGCCGGTCCTGGAACACAGCGAACCAATGACTCGGAACACCGGGGATCTGCATACCGTAAGCGTCTCCACGGGGGAAGCCCTCCATGCCCGAGGATATTCGTGGAGCAATGCACCTGGCCAGGGTGACGGTAGTGGTGGGAAGTCGAGTATCGACCAGATCCCGTTCGAGCGGGCGTCCGCCACACGGTACGATCACTCGGGGCTCTGCTCACCGGTAGCAGGAAGAGGAGGAGATAGGTATGCGAGTCGTCGTCACCGGGGGTGCCGGGCGTTCCGGAAGCAAGATTGCCGATCATCTCCGTGATCGCGGCGCCGAGGTGCTGACTGTCGATATCGTTCCTGCCAGAACGGGTGACGCAGGGTCGCAGATCGGATCCCATCTCATCGCCGACCTCGAGGACCTGGGCCAGACGGTGGAAGCTCTGCGGGGAGCGGACGCGGTCCTGCATCTGGCCGCGGTATGGGCCCAGGGAGTAAGACCCCCCACCGTGACCTTCGACACCAACGTGCGGACCACGTTCAACGTGTTCGAAGCCGCCGCGCTGGCCGGTGCCCGGCGTGTTGTATGGGCGTCCACCCAGTCGGTGGTCGGCACGCCTTGGACCGATGACAACCTCCCCGGATACCTCCCCGTCGACGAAGTCCATTCAGCCCGTCCCCGCATGACCTATGCGCTGTCGAAGCATGTGGGCGAGCAGATCGCCCCGTACTTCGCCAAGATCCGGGGACTGGAGGTCCTAGGTCTGAGGTTCGCCTGGATGATCCACGAGGACGGATGGGGCGTCGTTCCGCAGTGGCAGAAGAACCCGTTGTCCCGTCGCTTCAACGCCTTCGTCTACGTCGACGTGCGCGATGTTGCGGCCGCGTGTGCCTCCGCGCTCGAGAGGCCGGTCACCGGAGCGCATGTCCTCAACATCGGCTCCGCCGACACGTGCATGGATATTCCCTCCTCGGAGTTGGCCGATCTCGCTTTCGGGGGCGTTCCGCTTCGGCGACCGCTCGACGGGTACGAGACGCTTGTGTCCATTCGAGCAGCGAGGGAACTCATCGGGTACCGACCCCGATACTCGTGGCGTGATCATCTTCGGTCCGCTCCCTAGCTCGGGTCCGCCCACCGGCGCCGCGAGTACCGCTGAGCCGGTGGGCGCTGAGTGGATGGGGGCTACAGGCTCATCCACTGGATGCGCTACCGGATTCAGGCCCCCCTTCCAATGGGCCACGCTCCGGGACTCCGGCACGAGATCACCGAATACCAAGCCAGCGACAAGGAGGTGCTGATGGCTGAGATCTGCAAGATCATGTCCCAGGAAGAGTGGGATGGTTCGTTGGCCGTCGGCAGGATCTACGTGGCGGTCACCGAGGCCGACCTGCGAGACGGTTTCATCCATTGCTCCTCGAGCGAGCAGGTGCCTGGCACGCTCGACAAGTGGTACAAGGACTACGAGCGGGTGATCGTGGTCACTATCGATCCGGCCCCTCTCACCAGCGAGGTCAAGTGGGAACCGAATGCGGTGGGGGTGCTCTTCCCGCACATCTACGGACCCATAGTTCCCGAGGCGGTCGCCGAGGCGGTCGCGTTGGAACGTGATGGGTCGGGCCGGTTTCAACCGACCGGAGAGGAGATCTGAGCATGTTCTACGAGTATCGGCGGTACGAGGTGGTCCACGGGCGGATGGAGGAACTCAAGACGCGCTTCGCGGAGTCCACCATCCCCATGTGGAAGGAGTCGGGGATCGAACCCGTCGCCTTCTTCGAGCCCCGCATCGGCGATCCCAACGTCCTCCATTACCTTCTGAAGTGGGAGGATCTGGGGCGCCGGGAGGAGATCTGGGAGGCCTTCAGGGTGAAGCCCGAGTGGGTGGCCGACCGGGTCAAGAGCGAGGAGAACGGGCCGCTCCTCAACGGCATGACCAACGAGATCTGGGTTCCGACGGACTTCTCGCCCCTGCAGTGACCGGGCCCCTGATCGCGCTCGTAGGTACCCTCGACACCAAAGGGGACGAGTACGGCTACCTGCGCGAGTGCGTGGAGAGCGCCGGTGGGAGGGTTCTGCTCATCGACGCCGGCGTGCGCGATGCGCCCAGCATCGAGCCGGACATCACCCGTGACGAGATAGCAGAGGCAGCGGGCTGCCGTCTCGAAGACCTAGTGGCGGCCGGTGACCGGGGCCGGGCGCTCGAAGCCATGGGCAGGGGAGCGGGGATAGTTGTATCCGGGCTAGTCGATAGAGGGGAATGCGCCGGTGCGCTCTGTGCCGGGGGCTCGGGAGGTACGGCGGTGGCCGTCGCTACCTTCCGAGCCCTGCCGTTCGGCTTCCCGAAGCTGATCGTCTCTACCCAGGTGGCCTCCGCGGCCGGATTGCTGGCGGGTGGTTCCGATGTGATGCTGATGTCGCCGGTGTCGGACATCGCCGGGCTCAATCGGGTAACGAGAACCGTCCTGTCCAACGCCGCGGCGGGGATCGTGGGAGCTGCGCGATCCGCCGCCTCGGTCCCAACGGGAGGGGAGCTCGTCTTCGCGACGATGCTCGGGCTCACGACGGCCGGCGTGACCATGGCCGCCCGCCGGATGCAGGAAGCCGGCTACGAGGTAGTGACGTTCCACGCCACCGGGGAAGGCGGGCGGGCGATGGAAGGAATGCTTGGACCGATGGAGACGAGCGGCATGCTCGACCTGACCACGGTGGAGATAGCCGACGAGATCGTCGGCGGTGTCAAGTCGGCAGGATCAGACCGGCTGAGAGGGGCGGGACGGCTCGGGGTGCCCCAGGTCGTCTCCACCGGCGGCACCGACATGGTCCGCTTCGGACCGAAGGACTCGGTTCCGGAGCGGTTCAGTGATCGAACCTTCCACTCCCACAGCGACATCGTTACCCTGATGCGCACCACGCCGGAGGAGTGTTACCGCATAGGTTCCACCATCGGATCGCGCCTTTCGGAGTCGACCGGTCCGACGGCGTTGCTGGTTCCGGTCCGGGGGTCGTCCGAGTTGGCTGTACAAGGAGGCGCGTTTCATGATGCGGAGGCCGACGACGCTCTGATACAGGGAATCCTGAACTCGACAGCCGCTTCAGGGGTCGATGTCGTACTCCAGGACACCCAGATAAACGATCCGCGTTTCGCAGCCGCGGCCTCTGGTCGGCTGCTGACCATGCTGGGAGGGTGAGGGTTGTCCGGTAACGACATCGCGGGGAGAAGAACGCCGGGAGCCATACCAGATCGACGAGGATCGTACCGAGAGCAACGACTTGGCCCATCAGGAGAAGCAGCGAGCCAGGCGGATGGCCAGGGAATGGAACGACTGGGCCGTCCCGGTGGGCATGAACTTCGACCTGCGCGAGGACCTGCAGCAACTGTTCGCACTGGAACGCTGCGGGGTCGACCAGGGACGCGCCAGGCTGTGTAGAGCGTGAGTGGCCAAGTGCGGATCGGCGCTTCCATATTCTTCACGGCCGATTCGATCCAGCCCGCCGAGTTGGGCGTCGAGCTCGAAGCGCGCGGTTTCGAGTCCCTGTGGCTGCCCGAGCATTCCCACATACCGGTGGTCCAGCAGCAGGAACTCGGAGACCGCCGGTTGCCCGAGAAGTACGAGATCCTCTACGACGCCTTTACCTCCCTGGCCGCGGTCGCCTCCACCACGAGCACGATCCTGCTCGGCACCGGGATTACTCTTCTCGGTATCCGGGACCCGCTCTGGACGGCCAAGGCCACCGCTACCCTCGACCGCCTCTCGGGTGGCCGGTTCCTGTTCGGCATCGGGTACGGATGGCTCAGGAGGGAGTACGAAAGTCACGGCATCCCGTTCAGCCGGCGGCGAGAGATCACAAGGGAGAAGCTCCGGATGGTCAAGTCGCTGTGGACCACCGAGACGACCGAGTTCTCGGGGGACCACATGCACCTGTTGCCCAGCCGCCAAGGACCCAAACCCCTCCAGCAACCCCATCCTCCGGTTCATATCGGAGCAGCGCTGGGTCCGGGGACCAAAGCCGACCTTGCGTCACTGGCCGACGGGTGGATACCCCTCGGGATGTACCGGGTCACCTCCGCTGAGATCGCCGAGGTGCAAGCCGCCGCGGCCGCCAACGGAAGAGACCCGCTGGAGATCAGCGTGTACCTCGACTACACGGAAGCCCATCGGATCGATGAGATGGCTGCGCTCGGATGCGACCGGGTGGTCGTCTGCCTGCCCACCGCTCCCCGGACAGAGGTGCTGGAGTACGTCGAGCAGATCGCCGAAGCCTGGATCGCCCGCTAGCCGGCCTGCCGGAAGCGGCCGCCGGCGGTGTATTATCGGGCTCTCCGGGCCCATAGCTCAGGTTGGTTAGAGCGCATCCCTGATAAGGATGAGGTCCCTGGTTCAAATCCAGGTGGGCCCACCGGTTGCGAACCGTTTCACACCGGTTCTTACGGTCCTAAACCCCCAGGGCAACGAGCATTTTTCGCCTGAGCCGTCTCCTCATCCTCGTTGTCGCCCCGTCGCTAGACTACCCGCCTTGTTTCTGGTAGTTTCAGCGTAGTGTGGGACATAAAGTGGGATAGAAAAGAGAGGGATGTGCCAAGATTGACAGCCGCGTTCGTGCGCGGAGTGAGCAAACCGGGCAAGTACGGCGACCAGCACGGCCTAATACTTCGGGTTCAGCCATCCGGGTCGAAACAGTGGATATGGCGAGGAACCGTCAACGGTCGCAGACGCGACCTCGGCTTGGGTGGCTACCCCTATGTCAGTCTCGCGGAAGCACGCGCCGAAGCGTTCGACTACCGCAAGACCGCCCGGAAGGGCGGCGACCCGGTCGCTCTCCGATCCGGCGGGATACCGACCTTCACACGGGCCGCTGAGACCGTCATCGCTATGCACGCAACGAAGTGGAAAAGCCCCGGAACCGAAGAGTCATGGCGTGCGACCCTCGGGACGTACGTTCTACCCGCTATCGGATCGAGATCGGTTGACGCAGTCACATCCGCTGACGTGATGGCCTGCCTCGCTCCGATCTGGACCGCCAAACAAGAGACTGCCAGGAAGACCCGCCAACGGATCAGCGCGATCATGAAATGGGCGATCGCTCAGGGCTACAGGCAGGATAACCCCGCCGGCGACGCTGTGCTTGCGGCTCTCCCGAAACAGACCGTCGGACGGAAGCATTTCCGAGCCCTTCCGCACCGCGATGTCTCGGCCGCTGTCGCCACGGTTCGGGCATCCCACCTGTATCCGACGGTCCGCCTGGCGTTCGAGTTTCTCGTACTCACCGCCGTCCGATCAGCGGAAGCGCTGGGTGCTCGCTGGTCAGAAATCAACCACGAAACCCGGACATGGGTCGTTCCCGCCGAACGCACAAAACCCGGTCGCGAACACAGGGTTCCTCTCTCGGGTCCCGCTTTTGAAGTGCTGGCCGCGGCCCGCCGCTACTCGGACGGCAGCCCGCTGGTATTCCCCCGCCAGACCGGAGGAGAGATTCCCCGCTGGATGCTCAGCAAGCTACCCGCAAGGGTCGGCATCGACACCACCGTCCACGGAATGAGAAGCTCGTTCCGGGACTGGTGCGGCGAGACCGGCGTTGCCCGTGAAGTCGCCGAGGCATGCCTGTCGCATCGGGTCGGCAACGCCGCCGAACAGGCCTACGCCCGCAGTGACCTGCTGGAACGCCGCCGCGAACTCATGGAATCCTGGGCAGAGTACGTTGGCTAGCCGGATCAGGCAGGAATGCAGTACCGCCTCCGTAGGAGCATCGCCCCGCATTGCCACCGCTTGGCGGGTCCGGCCGAGCCGATGTTCAGCTCTGCCGGTCATCGGCTGGACGGGTCCCTTCAGAGCGTCGAGTAGCTGGCCGGTTTCGCCGACGTCATAGTGCGGTCGTTCACACCGTGCCAGTTGCGCCGGTAGTGAAGCTGGCACCCAACCGCGGCCACAATAGGCCCGGTCGCATCCGGATTCCGAACACGTCCTACCCATCGGCCATCAACCCCGACACGGCTAGAGCTTCGGTCACGTCCATTCCCCCGGCGGCCATCGCCAGCTCTTACGGTCCAAGATCGCACGGCGGGCAAAGGCCCACCTATGGCGTTTAAGACCGCGTAAACTCCCAGCTAGGTCACTACTTTTGTCTGGTACATCCCACATTTGCTACCACAGATCAGCGGTTGCCGCCGGCGGCGCCGCCACGTGACCTCCCCCCACGGTGCCCGCAGGCCACCAGTCCCACCGGGTCGGGTCGCTCCCCTGCCGACAAAGCCAATGCCTCGCTGCTGCGGCGATCGCTGGGGCAAGATCGTGCGCGTCGGTTACCCGGCGCCATCCGTCAACGACGTCGAGTCATGCCGGCCAGTGCGACCCTCGACATGCGGCCGTGCACCATCTCTGCCAGGCGGCTACGGCGAGGCGGGGCCGCCAAGCGCCGCCGTACCGGTCGAGGTCGAAGGCGCCGCGGCCTCGGCGATGAATCCGCGCCCGGCCCCCGTGGCGGGGGTGCTCCACTCCACGGTCGACGTCCTCAGCGGCGAACCCCGATACCCGCTGGGGGCCGGTCACTACCGGGTACAGCACCCGGCCGAAATGCCGGGCGAAGGGACGGCTGGGGCCTGGGCGGGCAACGCCGGCGGCTACCATGTCGGGCTCGGACACGCTCACCAGGTGGTCTGGTATCACCGTGGGGTCGGTGGGTGCCCAGCCGATGTGGAAGGCCCTCACGTCGTCGCTGCTGTAGGCATGGGCCCGTCTCAGGTAGGCCCCCGCCGCCGCCCCCGAATCGTCGCTTACCAGCAGCTGGTGGCAGTACGCCGCGGCTTGCCAGCGGACAGTGTCGAGGCGCTGCGCACGGGTGGGGCGTGACATCGACGGGCCCAGGTCGACACCGTCGCGGCGGGCGAGTAGATCGAGCGATTCGTGGAAGCCGACTCCGTGGGTTTGCTGCACCCATGTCAGCGCGTCCCCCGACGCGCCGCAGCCGAAGCAGTGGTAGAGCCCCCGCTCGCTGTCCACCGACATCGCCGGAGTGTCGGTGTTGGGGTGGAACGGGCACATGGCCATAACCGACGCGGCGGAGCCGGCCCGCTTGATGTGGGTGACTTCCTCGACGAGGTCCACAAGGTCGGTAGCTTGATGGGGTTTGTACACCACCGGGCCGGGCGCGACCGTACGACTAACCGTGCGGATAGCCCCCAAACCGTGCGACTAACCGTGCGTCTGTCTCTGACCTGGGGTTTCGCGGACGCCGCCTGGGGGATGTGAGTCCCTGCTGCGGGTGGCTACTCGGCGCAGCCGACCTACCGGCAAGCGGTGTTCCTCGAGGAGTACGAAGCACCCGTGTGTGGTTGGGCGGGGAGAGAACGGTGAAACAGCCGGGCAGCTTCCACCGGTCCACACGCCCAGGCTGCCTCCCTTACGGCGAGGGGATCCGGTCGACGTAGGAGCTGGCCGAGATATGACGCATGGGACGGCTCCAGGGGTACCGCCCGCGTGGGTGACAGGGGTACCCCCCGGGCCGCCCGCGCTGGCCAAACCGTGCGTTTACATCCCCAAACCGTGCGACTAACTGTGCGTCTGTCTCTGACGTGGGGTTTCGCGGGGCAGCGACCCCGGCTCCCCGGCCGGGCCGACGGGGCGTGTCACCTCCCCGCCCTCGGCGGGGTTACCGGGGTACCCCTGGGCGGGAAGCCGCAGAAGCCGGGCTCCTCCTCGTCGCGGTAGCGGGTAACGGGGGGATTTGGGGGTCTGGGTGGGCGGGTGTCGGCGTGTTGGGGCCGGGTCTGGGGCGGGGCGGGCCCGGTTTGCCCAGACCCGGAAGGGCCGGCTACTTGCCTCGGGAGGACGGGTGTGGGTCTGGGTGGGCTGTGTGCCGGGGCGGTTATTCGTGGGCTGACCTGGGGGTTTGGGGGTCTGGTCGGGGTTGGTGGCGGGGTGTACGGCGATAGGTGTGTGTGTGGTCGGGTTGGTGGTTCGGGTGTCGGGTGTTCGGGCTGGGTGGGGTGTGTACCGGGGTATCGGTGGTTGTGGATAAGTGGGGGTACTTGGGTATCCCTGGGGTTGGGTGCGGGGAGGGTGTTTCGGGGCTGTTTGTGCGAGGCACGTTTGCATTGAAATGCGGTACCCCAGTACCCCCCTTCCGGGGATACCGTCGGATCCCTGGGGGGTACCGTTGTACCTTCCGGGTGGGCGCGCTGTCGCGAACGCGGGCATGGTCCACGATGCCGGGCCATGTCGGTTTCGATTTACAAAGTCGGTGTCGAACACGTCGCCTACTACATGGGCTGTCGGGGGAAGGGCGGCCACGGTGCGGGGACGGTCGGCGGTGGTGGGGACCACGAGCCGTCGGGGGCTTCCCCGGTCGTCGGCGTGTCGGGTATGCCTTCCGGCGGGGGACCGGCTGGCGGCGCCGGGCCGTCGTCGGGGGCTGGAGGCGTCGAGGGCGGAGGTGCTGGCGGTGGGGGCGTCCCGCTGGTCGGCTATTACACGGGCAGGGACGGGGAGTTGGCGGGCCGGTGGGCGGCGGGGGGGTCTATGGGTGTGGCGGTGGGTGCGCCGGTGACTCCCACACAGTTGACGGCGTCGCTTTCCGCGGTGGATCCTGGGTCGGGGGAGCGGTTGGGTAGGCGTTACACGCCGGGCGGAACCTACGTCGACAACTTGGGGGTGACCCGCCGGCGGCGTAAGTTCTCCGCTTATGACGTGGTGTACGCCCCACCGAAATCGGTCAGCGCGGCGTGGGCGCTGGCCGACCCGGCGACCCGCAAAGAGATCGAGACGGCGTGGGATCGTAGCGTCGGGGCGGTGGTCGGCTTCGTCCAGGCCGAAGCGGTAGCGTCGAGGTCTGGAACGAACGGGGTCCGCCGGGAGGAAGTACCGGCGGGGGCGACCGTCGCACGGTTCGATCATTGGACTTCCCGAGCCGCCGACCCCCATGTCCACGCTCACCTGTTGGTGCATAACCGGGTGCGATGCGAGGATGGCAAGTGGCGCACTCTCGACGGGCGGCTCCTGTACCACAACGCTGCTGCGGCGTCTGCTGTGGGCGCTGCGGTGCTCCGCGCTGAGCTGTCCCGGCGGCTGGGGTGGAGTTGGGACCGGGTGGGGGACAGTTGGCATGCTGAGGTGGCGGGCGCCCCCCGCCGTCTCATCGCGGAGTGGTCCACCCGTCGGCGGCAGATCGACCGAGCCGCGCAGGCCAAGATCCGCCGCTTCGAGGCCGACCGGCAGCGTGAACCCACCCCGACGGAACGGGCCGAGCTGTGGGCGCGGGCACAACGCAGCACCCGCCCTTCCAAACAGGACGACCCCGACCCCCACACCCGCTGGCATCGGGAAGCCGAAGCCCTCGGCATCGACCCCACGCACCTGACCGCGTCGTTGCGGACGGCCCGGCGGCGGGAACCCGACGACTACGACCGGGCCGAGCTGGTGCTCTCCCGTAGCAGCCAGACGGTTCCCACCCCGGTGGCCGACGCGGTTGTCGCACAATTGGAACAACTCGGGCAGGCATCCCGGGGCCTGGGCCGCCCTGACATTCTCCGCACGCTGTGGGCCACCCTCAACGCAGGGGCCGCCCTGGGCGGCCAGAACATCGACGTGGAAGCCGAGCTGGGCCGCCTCGCCGCCGAACTGTGGGAACGGGCGACCAGCCGTTTGGTGGAACGCGACGGCCGCTGGTACTCGGCCGGTCTGGCCTCAGCTGAGGTGGCTGCGGTGTCGTGGCTGGCTTCCGACGCCCCCCCAGCTGCCGCCGCCGCCGAAGCGGACACCGACGGGCTCGGCGGCGACCAGGCCGCCGCGGTGGACACCATCCTCAACTCGGCCACCCAGGGTGTGGTGGTGCTCGGGCCGGCGGGGGCCGGCAAGACCGAGATGCTGGGCCGGGTGGCTGCAGCGGTCGGAGCGGACCGGGTGCTTGCTGTGGCTCCCACCGCCGAAGCCGCCGCCAATCTCGGTGCTGCTCTGGGTGTGGTGGGCGAAACCGCCGCCCGGGCGGCCCTGTCCGACGATCAGGTGCCCCGAGGTGGGTGGGTCATCGTCGACGAAGCCGGCCAGCTCGACACCCGCACCCTCGCCGCTCTAGCCGGTCGGGCTGCTGCCGCCGACGCTCGTATGATCCTGGTGGGGGACACCGCACAGCAGGGACCGGTCGGGGCGGGTGGCGTGTTCCAGGCCCTCGCTGACCGGCCCGATCTGGTTCCCGCCGCTGTGCTGTCCGAACTGTGGCGTTTCTGTGACCGTGACGAGGCCCGCGCCACCGTCGGGTTACGCTCCGGCGATGTCGACGCGCTGGCCTACCACACCGAACGGGGCCGGGTGCATGACAGCACCGAAGCGGAGCTGCCAGCCGTCGCGGCCGGCTGGTGGGCGGCCCGCCGTGACCAGGACACCATCATCACCGCCCCCACCCTGCGTCTCGTAGCCGACATCAACTCGGCGATCGCCGCACGACGCCACACCGATGGGGAGACCGGCGAAGCGGTGCTGGGCGAGGGTGACACCACCATCCGGGTGGGTGACATCGTGGCAACCCGACGCAACAACCGCCGGGTCGTCGCGTCCGACGGCGGGTGGATCCGCAACGGCGACCGCTGGGTGATCACCGGTACCACCCCCGACGGCCAGATCACCGCACGACGCCTTGACCGCTCCGCCACCGTGACACTCCCCGGCGGCTACGCCGACGAACACGTCCAGTTGGGTTACGCCACCACCCAGACACGCGTCCAGTCCCTCACCGTCGACGCGGCGCTGTGTGCTGTCACCCACGCGTCCCGCCGTGACCAGCTCTACGTCGGGATGACCCGAGGCCGGGGGGAGAACCACCTGCTGGTAGTCACCGACCAGCCACACTACGACGAGGACACACCCCCCGACCATCTACCACCCGACCACATCATCGCCACCGTCATGGGCCGAGGCGGCTCCCATCCTCTCTCCGTCCCGGCCGGCGCTGTCACCGTCACCCCGGAAGTGGCCGCCGCCCACCTCCGCAGAATATCGGACACCCCCCACCAGGCTCCCCTTCCCGACCTGCCCAACGTCGACACCCGCCGGATACTCGCCCACGGAACGACCGCACAGACAGGCGGGGTGGGGGCCGAAGCCGTGATCGGCGGAGCGATCGGAGCGTGGCTCGACGCTGAACTCGCCGCCGACGCCGAAGCCGACGAAGCCGCACGGGCGTGGGAGGACGCCATATTCGACCACATCGAAAGCGGCGGCAACGTCGAGGATCTGATCTCGTCTGGTACAGACCCCCACAGCTGGCTCCCCGACGACTACGACGCCGGATACGACAGCCTCCCACCGGGCGGCCTGGACGACTACGACCCCGATTCCGACCTGGCGGCGGCTCCGCCCGAGGAGGAACAGCCGACCGTTCTGGGGCGGGCGCAGATCGAAGCGGTGATCGAGCGGGTGATCGACCGGTGGGGAGCCGACCACTTCGAGCCTTACCTGGCCCTGGCCGACGGCTGGGCGGACACACCGCCGCCCGATCCCCGCAACGACCCCGGCCCCCTCGTCGACCTCGCGGCCCTCTACCAACAAGCCCGCCACGCCGGAGACGACCACCTCGCCGGGCGGGCGGCGGCGCTCATGGCCGCAGTGGCCGACCCCACCCTGCGCGACACCCTCACCCCCCACACCAGCCACCAGCTCACCCACGCCGACCGGCGCTGGGCCAAAGCAGTCCGCGCCCACCTCCGGGCGTGGCGGGCGGAAAGATGGGCGCCGGTCCTAGACGCTCTTGACGTCACCCGCAGCCAGCTCCGTGCCCGCATCCCCCAAGGCGGAGCCGTCACCGCGGAGGTGGCCGCCGCCGCCGACCGCACACACTGGCACCAGGCTATAGCGGCCTGGCTCGACGACGGAGCCGCTGCCCCACGCCTCGCGGCTGTCTGGCACACCGCTAACCGGAGCACCGCCCAGACCCTCGCCGGTATCCGCCCCCCAACCGCACCCGGCAGAAACGCCAACACCGGACCGCCCTGGCGGAACGTGCCCACCCCCGACAGGCCTGCCCCTACCCGCCTACCCGCCGGGCTGCCCCCCATCCGGCCCGCCTCCCAGCCCGCACCCGCCCACCGGGCCGACGACAGCCACGACCACCTCCGCCGGATGCTGGGCCGCAGCGCCGACTACTACCACCAACAACTCCTAGCCGCCCCCGCAGCCGAACCCGCCCGCCGCTACCTCACCGGGCGGGGAATCGAACCCGCCGATTGGGCCAAATGGAAACTCGGCTGGGCCCCCGACCAATGGCGCGGACTGTGCAACCACCTCCGAGACGACCAAGCAGCCGTCCAAGCAGGTGTAGCCAACACCCGACGGGGCCGCACCTACGACGTCCTACGAGGACGGGTGGTCTTCCCCATCCGAGACACAGCAGGAGACGTGATCGGCTTCGCCGGGCGGAAACTCCCAGGAACCGACGCCGGACAGCCCAAATACCTAAACACCCGCACCACCGCCCTCTACCACAAGTCCGACACCCTCTACGGCATCCACGAAGCCACAGACGCCATCCGCAGCACCGCAACAGCCGGAGTGGTCGAGGGATACACCGACGCCATCGCCGCCCACCGCGCCGGGCTCACCAACGTGGTCGCCACCGGCGGTGTCGCCTTCACCCAAAACCACCTACAACGCATCATCGAAGCCGGCGCCCACCACCTCACCGTCGCCTACGACGGAGACGGCCCCGGCCAAGCCTCCCAGCAGAACCTCACTGACCAGGCCCACCAGGCCGGGATACCCACTACGTCTGTGACGCTCCCCACCGGAACAGACCCAGCCAGCCTTGAACCCGACGCGCTGCTCGACCACTGGCACACAGGGCTGCCCCAGCCGTGGGCGCATATCCAACAGCACCTCGACGGCGGAGACATAAACACCCGAGCACGAGGCCACCGACACATCGCCGCCGCCTACCAAAACACCGACCCAACACTCGCCGCCCTCGCCGCCCACCAAGCCCTCACCCACACCTACGGAGCCACCCCCCACACCCTCACCGCCTGGCACCGCCCCCTCACCCCCACCACCCCACAGCGCAGCCGCCGCTCCGGACCCGGCCCCGGCCTCTGAACCCAACCAGCGGACCGCTCCAGGGCGGCGGTGCGCACTGTACACCCCGGCCCCCAGAAGCCCACAGCGGAAGGGTCCTCCAGTGGCACCGAGTTTGGGTCCCGCGGAGCTCGACACCTCCCGGTGGTAGGGTCCGCCGGCATTGCTGACCCGCCCGTAGACCTGCACACGTTGCTCCGCCGGCTAGGTGGGCCAGCGGGTGGTGGCTTATACCGGCTACGACCTCGGCCACTCGGGTCTCCTGATGACGGTGGCCGACGAGTACGTGGTGGTCTGTGCCTGAGACCACTCGAGGCCCACAGCCGCACAGAAGCAGCAGAGTGCATCCACTAAGAGCATCCCGTAGCCATCTGCATCAACTGCGGGCGAGAGATGGACATCCATACCCCCGCCGACGTGGGCAGGTGCACGGTTGAGGCGGTAGCCGTAAGTATCCATCCCTGCCGTCTCTGCGATCGACTGCTGCAGGATCGCACCCCTCCCAGTTGGAGACCTGTCAATCTGCCTTCGGGGCTGCAGCTGCCGGCCGTCCTATGAGAGCGTGGCGGCTGCCTAACTCGCCTACTACCTGGCCGTCATATGCTTGCTGGCAACGGACGGCCACTCCGCTGGCGCCCTTGAAGTCAGGCTAAATGCGTCCCAGCTTGATAGAAGGCAGCATCAGCTCTATCGAAACGCCTCGCAGCCCTGTCCATGTCAGCGATCGCCCTGTCTCCCTCTGCCCCCAATCGCTCCACAGCCTTGTTTGATGTACCAGACCGCGAGTGCCAGCGTCCGGATAAGGGCGGAACCAAAATAGCTACCGTCGAGGCCCCGTGAGATTGGGGAGGAGGAGCAAGTGAGCTGGCGCAGGTTGAAAGAGGGCGTAGCTGTGGCTGGGGTGGTCCTGGTGGTGGTGCTGCTGGTCAATTGTGGTGGGCTGCCGTGGCTGGCTGAGCCGGACTACGCCAACGATCCTGTGGCCCGCGAGGAACTGGTCTTCGACCTCATCGAGGAGTTCGACTGGCCTTACTCTGTCTTGGAGGTGGACGGGACAGCCCGTGCGATATGCGCGTGGCTTGACAGCGAGCCTCTGCCTAGGTCATCGTCGGGGTGGGCGGTTGATGGGGCCAGGGAGTACCTGCGGCAGGTCATCGCGCATCCCACGCCTGGTAGTTCGCAGGCCAGGGCTCTGTATTTCCAGTCCGTGATCGACAGCGTTGCGTTTCTGCAGGAGTGGTCTGCTGGGCGGGCCCCTGACAACGACCCGCGAGAAGGAGCGGTGATTGTCTCAGATGTGTTGATCCTGGCTGACATGTGGTGCCCGCATCATGCGGAGCAGCTCGACCTGTTCGGCGTCCGATAATCGACATTACGACAACCAGGCCCAGGGGACGTTTCCCCAGGTAAACACCGGCGCCCTCCTAGCTCTACACTTGAAATCGGAGAGGGGAGGAGCCACAGATGACCGAGGTGCTTGACTGTACGACCTGCCGGAAGCCGCGGTCAGATCACACCCGTACCGACTGGCTGGCGTGCAGGGCCTGGGAGAGCAAGCACTGCATGATCTGTCGCCGTCCGCACTCCAACCACACCCCCGCCGAGCGGGATCGGTGCCATACCAGTTGCTTCACCTGTAAACAGCCCACCGACAGGCACACTGCCGACCAGACGGCCGAGTGTGCCCGCTTGCGCGAGGAAGACCAGCAACGCCGGCCAAAGCCGCCGTACTGCGGGGTCTGCCTACTTGAGTGGGACCACCCAGCAGCGTTCCGCCACGTTGAGTGCGTCCGGCGGGCCGAGCTCCCGATCGACGTCTGCCACATCTGCGCTCGGCCGATGGAGGACCACACCAACGCCGAGGTAGCGGTCTGCGTGTCGGCGCCTGTCGAGACCTGCCCGGTCTGCGGTCGGCCGATGGAGGCGCACACGCCGTCTCAGGTGCAGACCTGCGCGTCTGTGTTCGGTGCAGCAATGGCGGACCGCCCGTTCCGGGCGTGGCTGCTGCGCTTCCCGCTGAACCCGCGACTGTGGGCGACGGTCGCCCTGCTGCTATGCGTCGCCGGATGGAGGGCGGGGGCGGGTCTGTGGGGACTGGGCGGGTTCTTGCTGGTCTGTGGGCTGGTCCACACCGTCCTATGGAACACGGTTAAGAGGCTGCCCACGGTGGCTGCCCTGCTGGTGGTCGGGCTGCTGGTCGCGGCCCTGGTCTGGGCGGGGCCGGGGCTGGCGACGTGGTGGCCGATCGGGGTCGCCATCGACTGAACAACGAAGGACCCGCCGGTCCGGACGGCGTCCAGGGTGGGTGAGTAGTCGCCGGGCGCATACTTGTTCTTCGTCTGAGCGACACAGGCGGGAGGATGACCGCGGTGGTGCTGATGGTGACCGGCCAACCAACTCGGCGACCAGAAGCTCGTCGACGACGTAACCACAGCCGGCGGGCAGACGTGGGAACTCCTCGACGGCTCGGTTTTCCAAGTGGCCGACCAAGCCCACAATCAGCTCCTCGGCCGGCTACCCGACATCGCCTGGACAACTATCGACCGCTACCTGTCCCTTATCCAGCTCAGGCACTCCGACTTCGACAGGTTCCTCGACATACTCTTCCGGCTGAACCTAATCGAGATCAACGCCGTACTCGACGCCGTGAACTGAGCAACCTGGGCAGGGCACCTGTTTCGGACAGCGCTTACCCAAGCCCCAAAAGGTCGTCTGGCCGCAGCGGAGAACCAGCGGGGACGTGATGTCCGATAAAAGACACTATGACAACCCGGGCCCGCAGCGTTTCCCCAGGTAGAAGCAGGTTTCCGCCAACCAGCGGCCGGGGCGTGCACAAACCCGCCCAGCCACGTATGGATATACACCACACAGCGCCAGTCAACAATAAGCTGCAAGACCCTCCGTTCCCCACTCCCAAACGCCCGAGTCACCCGGCGCAGACGTGAGGCGGGAGCTCCCCGACAGCCCGCCCGGCTGATCCTCAACACCTCGGCTCCCTCGGACGGAGCGGAGACCGCTCCCGGGTGCCGCTGCGCCACCGACAACTGCACAGCACGCCTATCCATCTACAACCCGGCCGACCACTGCCGCCTCCACTCCCCCAACCGATACCCACGCACATGGAAACCGCCAAGGCTGGTGAAACCACCGGACGGGTAACCGCTGTCGGCCGCCGGTCGAACCCCCAGCGGAAGGGGTGTCCGCGTCCGCCGGCCGGGCGGACAGCCATGTAGCCGGTTCCCTAAGCACGCTAACCAACATAACCCAAAGGCTAGAAGCCGATTCAAGGGCCAGAATCTCGGTTCGACAGACTGGAGGAAGGCCACTACCTCCCAGAAACGGCCAACAGTTGCCCAGCGCCGCCGCTAAGGCGTGTCTTCGCTATCAGTGGGGTGTTAATCGTCCTCGGCTTCCTCGTAGTCGTAAGTCGTAGAGGACATGACCAGTTTGACCAGCTTGTCTACCCGATACCGGTTGTTCCTGTCCGCCAGGCGAGCCCGGATCGACTTGACCGATTCGAGAGGAGTTCTCTCCGTGTAGAGAACCCTCACGACCGCCCTGTTCGGTATCCGAACCAGCTTGATGGGTTGGCAGTGCCGGTCCAGTTTCCCTGTCCCGATTGTCCTTCGCAGCTCGATTATCAGGCGCCACTCATCCTCGTAAGACCAGTGGCTGCTCTTGTAGGACAGGAGGAGCGGCAGATTCGACTCTGGCGAGACCAAAACAATCGGCCCGCCGATGGGGATTAGCCCGTTCTGATACTCAACACGTCGCAGGGATGCGTCCGAGCCGGCAACCTTGCGGAGCTCGCCGACGTCGTAGCCGATGGCGAATCCGGAGCCGTCGGTGGTGTAGTGGGACCACAGCAACGGGTGTGTTGGATCTGTCGCAAAAGAGACGATGCCGAACCTTGTCGAGACCTGCTCCGCGAGAAGCTGACGCGTGAACAGGCTGCCGTACTTTTCCCTGGCGCGATGCACGTCTTTCGCAGTGACTGGTTTGCTCTCGTTGACCTGGGTCAGAATGTCCGCTAGCTGGCGGTTTTCCTCCCACTGGTCCGGGATGCAGTAATCAGTGGCAACGGCGCATTCGAACGGGTCGTTGAGGGCTGCCGGCTGGGTAGCGCGTAGAGTCCCGTCGCCCACCTCGGGGATGCAGGTCAGGGCCCTCTCATGGGTCACATACTTGTATAGGACATCCATGGTGCCCGATCACCCCTGTTGAACGGGATAACTGACCGCCTGATCATAGGGCCACCTCGGCAGTTCACTACAGCGACCGGGCCGATCCCTGCCCGTAACCGGCGTCGTCGACGGAGCAGCTACACATCGAATCCGGGATCATCACCTACGCTGGCGAAGACCTTGGACGGAACTATGACGCTTGCCGTCCTCAAACACCCGACCCGCCCAACTGGCCCCTGAGGTCAACAGCGGAAGGGTAGACCGCTGCCGCTACCCGTAAGCGGAGACCGCCCCCAGGTACCGTGAACCACCACTATCGGGTGGGTAAACCGCTGTCAGCGGCCGGGTCGAGCCCTCAGCGGAAGGGGGCACCGACGTCTAACTAGCGTCCCGCTCGTCGTCTTAGTCGAACCAACCCGGCCACACCCGCGACGAGCACGAACGCGACGCCTCCGACTACGACCACCCTGAATGGGCCGAAGCTCTCAGGTTGTTCTTCTAACACGAGCGTCGCGTCGGGTGGATACCCGGCGCCGAACACTCCTTCGAGTTCCTCGATCGACACATGGGAGAAGCACCAATGCACGTAGAGGTCACCCGGTTCTAGCTCTCCCCATTGGCTGCCTTCCTCACTCTTCTTGACGGCAACACCGGTTGTCCCCATTCCCTGGAAGTGGGTGCCGCACGAGCCGGCACCTGGGCCGGTGCGAACCTCGATAAGAGGCCCTGCCCGGCCTTTGTACACCCAGTCGACTTCGAGTAGCCAAGCCGACCCGCCCGAGACGGAAGTACCTTCGATCTGACGACCTACGAAGGCGACCTCCACCTCGTCCGCGTAGTCCGACAGCGTCCGGTCGCGGGAGCAACTGCAGGCGTGGACGATCCGCGGAGTCACGAAAACAACAGCAAAAACGGTCACCATCACGAGAGACACCAAGATGGCTAACCGGGTCAAGGACGCACACGGCCGAACCGCCACAGATCTATCGGAGGATCGGCCCATTGTTCCCAACCCGGCTACCCTGCGAGCCTAACATGAGCCTTTCCGACTCCTCGGGGTACTTCCCCGCCATGAGAACCAGTGCCTTGGGGAAACTCGAACCCCAAGGCCTCCCAGCGGAAGGGTAGACCGCTGTGGCTGGCAGCTAACCCTCTGGTCAGAGTACGACTCAGAGCCGGTTCAGGTGCTCAAGTCCCACATGCGGTCCCACTGCCCCCCGGAATGCCCCGGCGCAGTCACGGGGCTAGATCTTCTCGACCTTCAGCCATTTACCCGTCTTGCCTGGCAGGTGTCACACATTCCGTCTGCGACGATGGCTCACGGTGGAACATCTTGGGTGTTGGGCTACGGACAGACGGGGTCCAGTTCGAGCAGTTCGGCCAGGGTGCCAGATCCGTAGCCCGTGTCGGCCTGCCAGAACGTCCACCCGTCTGTGACGCCGTTGTCGACAGCGGCGGCCGCGTGGTCCGGTGATTCGTAACGGATGCCGTCGATGAGGATCCCGTAATCGCCGGACACGACAGCTCGGGCACCACCGGGCCCGGTGAGTGTGTCTCCATCGCCGAGGATCTCTATATCGAGGAGGTGGGCAAACTGCTTGTCCCGGCGCAGACTCCAACCGCCAACTGTCCGGGCGGCGTCCTCAGCCGTCAGGTAGCGAAGCGACGGCTCCTCGAAGGTGCGGAACTTCCAGACAGCGTCGTTCATCTTCGTGTCGTTGAAAACGCCGGCGTCGACGAGTTGCTCGAAGTGCTTCAGGCGGAGACTCGTGACCTGCTCGAACAGGTCCGGTTCGTCCTGAGCGATGATCTCTTTGATCGTCCGCTCCCGGTCGTCGGTCAGGTACATGAATGCCGGAATGCGGGTGATGAACCGCTGGAGACGCTTCTTGAGGTTATCCCGCTCGGTCTTGGCTGCCTTCTCTCTCTTCTTCTCCTTCGGGGTCAGCTTTTCTTTAGTCAGCTTCTTCTCCCGGAGTTCCTTGTTCGCGGTGATAATTGTGGTGAGGTCATTTGTGATGTTGCGGAACATCTCGACCTGTTCCAGTGATTCCAACAGCTCCTTGTTCGAAAGCAGTGACTCCATCGCCTTCAGGTCGAGGCGGATAAGCTCCACCGAGTTCCAACGGCGGGCGAGCATGCTGGCGCTGATCCCCGATGTCACATGGTCCAGCACATCCTCGGCACGGAGCTGCGACATGCCCGACCCGTCGAACGCCAGGACCGGCAGGAACCCCATGAACTCGTCGATCGCGGCGACAGGGTCTCTTACAGACGTCGAGTCGGCTCGCAGCCGGGTGGCGTAGTCGACGATTTGGGTGAGCGCACGGTTCAGTGAGAAGTCGATGACGTAGCAGTGCTCCTTGTGGACAAGTTCTGTCTCACCGCCCTCCACCGTGTCGACCATGCGGCTCACCCACCGCGACTGGACACGGAACGCCGCTTGGAAGTACGACTCGGGACTCTTCAGTTCTCGCAGCATGAAGATCCCCGCCCAAGCTGGAACCGTCACGCCTGTGAGCAGCTTCCCGCACGACAACGTGATCGTTTTCGTGTCTTGGGGGACCTTCCCGATGGCCTGCTGCACCGGGGGGAGGGCTTCGATGCCCACACCGGCGCCCGGCCCGGCGGCGACCATCACTGTGTAGTCGCGGTACGAGGTGTTGCGTTGAGCTTTGATCAGGTCCCTCATTGCCAGGCACGCGTCGACGCCGGGCAGGCACCAGATCGTGTGCTGCAGCGCGCGAAGAAGGCCGGGATCCTCGTAGGGCAGCGGCGGGGCCTTCAGGTTGGCGACATTCGACCACAGTCCGGTCAGGTCCTGACCACGAAGAACATCTAGGAACTTCTGGACGGAGCCTTCGTGTAGGAACCGGGGAACGTTCTCATCGTCACGTTCGGTCCTGAAGAACTCGGTCAGCGAGAACTGTGACTGATTGTTGATCGCCACTTCCCGCAGCTTCGGCGGCATTTCGTAGGCGAGGAGATGCATCTTCGGCAGACCCTGGTATGGGTTGGTGCCGGGTCCAGCCCAGTTCTTCTTGGCTCCCTGCTCGTCCGAATACGTCCAGTTGAACACCTGGTCCTCGAGGAACTCGCCGTGGGTCAACGCCCGGAACGGGGTCCCGGACAGGTACAGGTAGTGGCGTATGTCCAGTTTCCCGCCGAGTTCCCTTTTGAGGTTCTCTTGGAAGTCGTCGTCCAGGTCGGGGGTGTCCAACTCCCGCTTCTCGGAGAGGTCTCCGGCGACGCCCTCATCATGGGCCGCCCTGTCCGACACGTACAGGCTGCGGGCAGCGTCTCGCCACGCTCCAAAGTGGTACTCGTCGATCACCACCGCATCCCACGTAGCCTCATACAGGCCCAGGTTCTTCGCCTTCGGGCTGCCGTTATGGTCGGTCCCGAGGACATCTTGGAACGAAGCGAACCACACCAGCGGAGAAGCATCGTTGACGTCAGCGGGCGGATCGTTCTTCCCCTTGAACCGCCAACCGTCGAAGTCGACGTGACCCTCAAGATCGTCCCGCCAGGCGTCCTCGACCGCCGGTTTGAACGTGAGTACCAGAACCCGTAGCCAACCCATCCGCTTCGCCAACTGGTACATGGTGAAGGTCTTTCCAAACCGCATCTTGGCATTCCACAGGAAGTGCGGTCGGTTTTCAGGGTCGGAGTGCCTCTCGAAGTACATGAGAGTCTGCGTGACGGCGGCTTCCTGTTCCGGCCGCATCGGGAACGCCCGTCTCGCTCGTAGCGAGCCGCTCTGCTGGCCGGTCCGAACTTCGACAACGGCCGCTAAGAGCTCGTCTTTGGTGCATTCGAACCACTCCGTCGGCCTGCCACTGTCGGGGTCTGACCTCCGATGGACGGCTTTGCGTTGGAGAGCCTTATGAACAGCATGGTCCGTGAACACATGCCCGTCGTCGGTTATCGCCCGCTCCACCAGCAAAACGTCATATTGCACAGACGTTGGCATCTTCACCTGATACAACTGTTCCCTGATCCGAACCTCGGCGTCCTTCTCCGTGTACCCGACCTTCAGAAGCCCGCTTCCAGTCCGGGGGCCCTCCCACAACATGTCGGCATAGCGATCCAGCGTATAGGCGTAGATCTTCGGGTGTCTGACACCGTCGGCCAGAACACTCACGCAGGCATCTCCTTGACCGTCTCCTCAACAAACTCTCGCTCCCCCGCCGTGATGCCGTAGCGCTCGTACAGCGCCTCGTCCGTCCACATGCGGTCCATCGGAAGGTCCGGAACGAAGGCATACACACCCCGGGCAGCGTCTTGTGTCACCTTGCGCAGCGAGATGAGAAAGCGAACAAATCTAGTCCGAAGATAGGCGGCGAACAACTCCGCCTCCTCCTTTGACGGGACCCGTGCTGCGACGATGTATGTTTCGGTGCACGCCTCGCCAGGGCCAGCGATGATCGGCTTGCTCAGGAACATCGTCTCAACCGCTGCGCTGGTGCCCTGTGCCCTAGTCGTGAGCACTTTCCAGTCGTCCACCCACTCGACGTTCCGCGGGATCTTCGACCGCTCGACCCACGAGATCCTCCGAGACCCATGCAACTTGACCGGATCGGTCAGACTCTTCGCTGACTTCTTGCCATGGAAGAAGGTCCGTAACCCGAACGGCTTCGCTGCCGAAACCTGGGCGTCCAACGTGGGTTCCGGTCTCCCGTCGGGGAGGAACGATCGGACCTTTCGGATTATCGGGACGGCTTCGTTCCGTCGGATGACGATGTCGAAGTCGTTGAGGCGGCGTTTGACCGACGGCCCCAACATCTTGTCATCCCACATGGTTTGGACCTTGCACGGCCCGTCGTGATCTCGGTCCCAAAGGAAGTAGGACAGTCCGCCCCGGATCTTCACGCCGGGAATACCGTCGTACAGCTTGGGAAAGTCCACCAAAGTCCGCAGACGACTGTCCGCCATCATCCGGTCTCGGAACCGGTCGAGTCCCTTTCCTCCTGAAAACCAGCGGGACGGAGTAATCATGACGACATACCGGGGATCCATGTCGATCGCCGCTTCGACGAAGTGATGGTAGATGGGCGATGCGCTGGGTCCATGTCCGCCGTCGTCGAGCTGATACGGCGGGTTGCCGACAATCACATCAAACTTCATGTCGAACTCCTCCTCCAGCATGTCTCGGCCCGCCTCGTGAATGAGCGCGTACGCATGGTTTTCCCCACCGCCCTCGAACTGTGCCTTCTTCGCCGGGCACTCAGAGCACTTCCCTTTCCGGTAGGCGTGCTCGACCCTACCGAACCACAGGTTCCCCGCTGGAGTGGGCATAGCCACGACCGCCTTGGGGCCGTCAGCTCGTTTCGAGCAGTACAGGGTCCTACGGGACATCAGTCCGGTAAGTTCGGTGATCGCCACTCCGAACACCATGTTCTTCAGAATGTGATCGAGCCGGTCGCGCTGATCGGGAAGTTCCGGCTCTAGCCCGACCATGAGCCGCTTGGATATCTCCCGGGGGAACACACCGGTCTTACAGGCGGGGTCAAGCCACCGAACGTTGGGGTCGGTCCAGATGTGTTCGGGGAGCAAGTCCAACATGGCATCGACCAGCCGGGGAGGTGTGCGCACCTCATCGCTGGACAGGTCGGCAATGACCTCGAGGATGTCAGGCTGGTGACGTCGGGTCTGCAGCATCAGCCACCAGCTCCTGTCACCATGAACTGGGCGTCGACGGGAGCCCGGTAAAGATCGACTGCGGGCCCCGACCACTTGACGGGTGGACGCTCGTCCATGAAATCGAACAGCGACACTACGCCAGCCCAATCTGCGGCCTGCGGTTTCATCACGGCACCCAGAGTTGTCGTCTCCACGGTCACCTCCCGGGTATCGGCGTCCCACACGTACTCAACCAGCGGGAGCCGGTTTCTGCCGGTCGGTGTTCCATCCGCGTTCGACTCAAGCATGTTCCCTACTAAGACGTTCCGGTCCACAATCCAACGAGCAGACCGAACAACAGGCATCCGAGCAGACAGCCTCACACCGAACACCTGCGCCCACCAAGCCCCCAACACTCCCAGCAGCCGATCCCGCGCCCCGACTTCGTGGCCTGGTGTCCCACCGATGACGTTGTCGGGAGAAATGTCGACGGCGTACACAGAGGCAAGCGCTTCCAGAGCGTGAAACGCTCCCGCGGCCTCGCCGGATCCGGCCGCCAGACCGCCGACGACGAGTGCCCCCGAAACGGCTTCGAGCTTGCGGGCGAGGATTGCGACGAGGAAGTTCCCGTCACCGCAGGCCGGTTCGAGGAACGTGGCGGACGGGTGAATACCCCACACCGTCGAAGGCAGGAGATCAAGCATGTCGGATACGACCCCCGCCGGTGTGAACACCTCCCCAAGGTCACGCACACGCTCGGTTGACTTGACAAGGCGTTCGCTGCCGGGGAACGACAACACGGTCATCGCCTCGCCAGTTCTAGTAACCGCTGATGCTTCACCGTCGAGCGCAGTAAACGGCACCAGGTGGCCTTGCCGTAACCTGTAATCTCGCTAGCTTCTCGGACCGTCCCAGAGTCATCCCGCCACCATACCAATGCGGCTCTTCGGAAATGAGATGCTTCTATGTCTTACAAAATCGGTTCTGGGGTCGGGTTGGTGAGCCATTGTTGGTATCGACTGGCGAGTTGGTGGTTGCGGTCGAGGCCGCGTTCAAGTCGTGACAGTACGGTCGCGTGAGCGTCGAGGCGCTCCGTGGCGTGGGTGAGGGGTTATTCGGGCGGTCGGGGTGAACCGCCGACTTGTATCTGAGGGCTGAACTGTCCCACCCATCCGGTTCCGCCGGTGGGCGGAGCACCAGCTACACCTTCGCTTCATTCCCCTAAGACGCACCTGCGGGTGCCGGCGGCGACTTCCATCTCTTGTCCGTAGTTTGCTGGGAGAATCGTGGTTGTGGCACGAAGGAAGAAAAAGGGCAGACGACGCCCCAGCCGTGGACCCAGTGCGCCCCGGCAGCAGAAGCCGGTAGTAACGGTTCGGGACTCCGGTGCGACGGCTGGGGCAGATGCGGCAGCGGACGGTGGCCGGAGCGAGCTCCTCTTCAAACGGTGGGGAGAAAGCAGGGCCGGTGCCCGGGCTGGGCGCGGATTCAACTTCCAGAACACGGTTGGCGCTTGGCTAGCAGCCCAGATGGCGTCATCCAGGATGGCTGCGGATGTTCTAGTACCTGAAGGGTTCGAAGACATGTCTTTGGAAGGTGCCAGCCCCCTGCATATCCAAGTCAAGTCCCGTGTTCAGCGTCGTGACCGTTTCCCGATATGGGAAGCGACCAAACACATACTCGACGCGTGGGAAAAGCATCTGAGCCGCGGGAAGGATGATTCGATTCTTGTGGTCGTGCTCGAACGCGGCGTCAAGGGCGAAGAGAACCTGGCCGGCTTCGGTCGGCCACTCGCTGACTCGTTGTCGAGCGACTCCGGGCTGCGAGCCGGGCTCCGCCGCGCCGCGGGCGCACGGGGGATCAACTCCGATGGCATGGACAGGCTCTTGTCTTGCACCGTAGTTGTGGGCGTCACCTGGGAGGAAGTGACTGCCGGTACCGTTGCCGAACTCGACTGCCTCGTTGATCTCCCGCCCTCCGGTCTTGGTCTTGTTGAACGCCACCTCCGCACTATGGTCGCGGACGCTGCCGACGCTAATGCAACAACCGACTATGAGCATCGTCGCCGTCTCAGCAGAACTGAACTGGTCGAAGAGATCGAAACCACCGCTGGATTGGTCGATATCTCCTCACTCGAGTTTGCTGTTAGAGAGGGTATCTGCGAACCGCTGGACCTGACTGGGTCGGTTCCCGCAGACGACCGTTTCTATGAGGGCACAGCAACCCAGCCGCATCATGTAGCAGCCGGCCTGGTGGTACCCCAGCCCACGGTGATGGACAAGATCCTGTTCGGGCTTGACGAACGGTCCGCTGTGGTCATCAGCGGCCCTTCCGGTGTCGGCAAGAGCGCAGTCCTGTGGACGGTACCGTTGGCGCTTTCGGGTGTGCTGTGGTACCGGGTTCGACGCCTAGCCGACGGAGACGTACCGCATCTGATACGCCTCGCCCGGGCCTACCGTGCCACCCGGGAGACACCGGTCGGTTTCCTGGTCGACGCTGCCGGAACGGATGCGTTGGGCGGCTGGGCTCGTCTACGCGCCGAAGCGGCCACTGTTCCTGGTGTGCTGCTAGTAGGCACGGCACGGAGCGAGGACCTGATCACTCTGGGTGACCTATCCGATTGTGTGAGGATACCGATACGACTTGATGAGACCGCAGCGGAGACCATCTTCAGGGGCCTGGAGCGACGTGGTGCTACCACGGTTGCGCATTGGGCGGAGGCGTTCGCCAACTCCGACGGTCTGACTCTCGAGTTCACCCACATGCTGACACGTGGACGACGGCTCCACGATGTCATCAGCGAACAGGTCCGGCGTCGTATCGCCGACAAGCGGCGCCACTTGGAGTTGGAAGTGCTGAGTCTCGTCTCGGTCGCTGACCGCTGGACAGTCTCCATCTCGACACCCGACCTAGCAGCGGCCTGTGCGGTCACCGACTTCGAACTCCGCAAAGCGACCAGCCGACTTGCCCACGAGCATCTCGTTATCGAACGCGACGGCGCCATGTCGGGTCTGCACCGGCTGCGGTCGACGGCGATCAGCGACGTCATCCATGACCAACCGCCACCGGACCTCCACAGCACGGTCCGAAGGGTCCTAGATCTGGTCCCCGACTCCGAATTGTGTCGCTTCGTGGCCAATCTGCTGCGCGACGAGCCATCGGCGAAGGAGACCATTATCAACGCTGCCAGTAGTGACGTCCCCAGCCCGGGTCGTTTGGTCGCCTATCTACACGGTTTGCGCCTATCCGACTTCCACAAAGTCGCGAGGGTGTGGAAAGGAATCGCCGATGACCACCGGATACCCGAGTCGTCCCAGGCGTTGCTCTTCTACTACACGGCAGTAGGCGTCCCGGTCCCAGATTTGCTCCCGCACGAGATCCGCGCCGCGCAAGAGGCGATGAACACGGCACCGGTACCTACGTCCCGCGACGACCTGGTGGCCGTCGTCGGAGAAAAGACCATCGCTGAACTTCTGGCATTGATCAATGACGTAAGCGAGGCCACGGCGATGTTCGCGGTTCTAGAGACCGGCACCCCGAACCTGGTTTCCGCTATCAGACAAACCCTGAATGATGACTCGCCGCTAGTCCGGGCCCTGGACACTGCACCCGTGGATCAACTGGCCGAGCTTATGGCGACCGCTCGGTCCTGTGACCGAACAGTTGCCGAGCACCTAGTTGGCTTGATCGGCGGCCGGGACACTGTTCTTCTCCGCGTGCGGGCCCACAATCCGTGGATAACCGAACTTGAGATAAGAGCAGGAGAAGATGGCCCCGTCGCGTACGGCAGGTTCCTTCACGTCTCCGACATTGTGCAAGGCAACGCCCAGGAGGAAGCCGTCGCACTCGGACAGGTGCTGCTCCGATGCCTCCCCAGCATCGAATCCGTCGACATCCAAGCTCTCACACCGGGCGGTCAAGAGATCCGGATCGGGAACCGCATCTTCGGGGTCACCCATCTCCAGCGTCAGTACGACCACTCTTTGTCCGGCATCGCGTGGAACCAGGCCCGCATCCGCGGGGCACTCACACTCGTCGGCGAAGCCGACACAGTCCGACTGGCCAAGGCACGGCCGCTACTTGACCAGGCAGCTAGCTTGACCTACGAAGCAGGAACCCAACTAGTAACTGGCACACCCCACAATCTTGGTCCCAGACAACTCACCGAGCAGATCAACGAACTCCACGAGCTTGGACAGTCGCTCGGCCCCCGACGTGAGACGGCTGAACTCGACGAGACGCTCATCTCCCAGCAAGCGTCCGTGCTGAACACCGATCATCTATCCGCGCTGATCCACGCGCTGACAGGTAACGTCTTTCGTCGGCTGGTAATGCCGGATCAGTACAGAAGGCTGGCGGCGTACCTCACCGACACGGTGATCGGGTATCACCTCGAAGGTGCCCGGAGCGAACCTTGGACCCTTCTGGGTATGGATGGGCATCCAGCCAGCCTTGACCGACTCAGCGAGCTTCTTAGCGATATCCACGCGGTTGTCAGCGAGCTGGCAACCAATGACACCAACGTTGCGAATGTATTCAGGAGCGTACGTTCCGGAGGAAAGGGACAAGCGCTCCACCGAGCTGCTCGCACTAGTCGGCGTCAACACCGGCAACGTGTCAGTGCCCGCTGCCGGGCTTTGCAGAAGGTGTGCGACGCCACAGGCTTGAGCACCAAGGTATTGCATCGCCAACCGGAGCAGACTCCTCTCCTCGAATTCGCCATAACCGTCGAACTCGGCTCCCTCGTCGAATGGGAGGACGCGCACTCAACACTGGAAGCAGCCCTAGGACCGAACCGGCCCCCCGCGGAGATCTACCTGCTCGTTCCGCTCCGGGGTCAAAGGTCAGTACCAAGCCAGGCGATGCAGTTGATCGACTCTCTGTTACATTCGCCGGATCCGGGCGACTGGGCGACCACGGTCTCCGAACCCGCCCCTAGCGAACTCGCCGACACTTTCAGCGAGGCGCAGGAAGCGCTTCAGGTCCTCTCGGGTATCTGCCACGTCCCAGAAGACCAGCAGACGCATCAGACAATTCAGACCGCCGTGGAACAAGCCACGTCCCGATTCCGGAAAGCATACGAAAGGCTTCTCGAACTACCGTCGGATCCACTGATCGACGAACTGGTAGCAGTTGTTAAAGCTCTGGCAGCACAAGTGCAAGCAGAACTCGACGGGACACATTCCGGCCTGAGCCTCGCTGAGAAAGTCGCTCTCGGCGTATTCCAAGGTGACCGAACAGAGGAGTTCGACACTATCTTGGGTGCCCGATGCCTGGCCCTAGAGTGGGAAATCGATCCCAAGGCCGCTCTGGCAATGTTCGCTGACCTTTCAGAGGCTGCGCGGAAATGTGGGGTGGGTGGGTTGAAATCCTTGGAATGGGGGTGAGGGTTCGCTGGAATCGGTGAGTTACTAAATCGCCGGTCCAGGGAGCCTCGATGTCTCATGTCATGTCCGTTCGGTTGCACCTGTCGGGTGTTCGCGTGTTGGAGGTGGGGGTCGATTCGGATGGTGGCCGCCATCATGGGGTGGGGATGGCATCGGATCATGGGCTTGGTGAGAGTTCACTCGGCTTTGGTGGCGGAGCGTCACCGGGCCCGGCCGTGTCGTGTGCTGCTGGTAGACGAAACATCGATCCGGCGCCGGTGTCGGTATGTGACCGTGGTGGCCTGCGGTGACGCACAGCCATGTATTGGGTCACTAGGTATGATTATCCCGCCCGGCTGGGAAGGTAATCGTAAATCCGTGTGGACATGCGGCCCGTGTACGGATAGCGACATATCACCGGCCAGTACTGGAACTCCGGCGTTGGAGTGGAAGATGACCGTCAATTGGTTAGCCTCACCTTAACCTAGAACTAACTCCACGAGTCGGCTAGGAAGCGCCGCCGACGCTCGATCCCGCTCAGTTCGTCATTCGCCACCGAAAACTACACGCACCGGCTCCCCGACACCACCGGACCCCCGGGTAACGACGGCTCGGGTCATACTCTGCGGTGAGCGGCCACCGCTTCGATACCCGGCCGTACATACCGATCCAGGGCTGCGCAGGCTCCAGTGGCGGCTTTTCGCCTTCAGCAGCGGTGCTCCTACTCCCCTCTCCCCCAGGTGGGTGAGCGCAGAGTGGCGCAGCTGGTGCAGCGTCCAACCCCGACGCGTCGCGGAACAGCGCCCAAGCCTGCTGATACGACAGCCTCCCCCGACCGGTGTCGAGACATAGGTCTGGAAGCGCTGGCGCCTGGTTGGGCCGGCGGTGAGTGACGAACACCGGACCCCGACGACGGCCGCCCAGATAACGGGGCAGCAGGCGGGCGGTTCCCGAAGCCCACACGACTTCTCGGCGGTGGCCGCCTTTGCCCCTGACCACAGCCTTCCTGGCTCCGAGGTCGAGGTCCTCGACGTTGAGGGCCAGTATCTCGTTAGCACGGGCCGCTGTTTCGTACGGCATTCCTCCACAGGGTCTTCTCACGTACGTGAACATCCGGCCGGGTCCACAGGGTGTGCTGCTGCTCGTAGCGGATCGGCGCGGTGTCGTCGCGCACCTGTGGGCGGCGTTCTATCCCCGCCAACGGATCCTCGGTTATCCAACCTTGTGCCTGTACCCAGCGGCGGAACGACCCCACCGCGGTGAGACGGTTGTTCCACGTCGCCGACGAAGCATCACCCCAGTGATCCTCAAGTACGCGGCGTACCCGCTCGGCGGTGAACCCGTCGAGGGCGAGGTCAGAGCCGAGGTCCCCGACCACGGCTCCGAGGGTGTGGGCGTAGCTGCGACGGCCTTTGGCCGATAGCGGTTTGGCCGCCAGTAACTGCTCGACGGCTCGGCCTAGGGAGGGGACACGGTGTGGGAGGGCTAGGACTTCGGGCACCGTATCAGCGGTTACCAGAGATATCCGACAGGGTTCACAGGGGTGGAGGCTACCCGAACCGCCTGCATGATCGGGGTAACGGTCGGCTGTTACGAGAGATACTCCGCCAGTATCTCTAGTAAGGCACAGGCACAGCGCTCCTCCCTATTCTGAGCCGTAACCGACGAACCGAGCCAATGCTGGCGTCAGTGCGCCGGAGCCAGATTGACCGTGACCGTCATATCGATAGCTGCCGCGGCCTTGTGGAGAGTCGTGAGCGTGGCGCTCGTGCCGCCGGCCTCAAGGCGGGCAACCGCCGCCTGGCTCGTCGACATGCGAGCGGCAAGGTCGCGCTGTGTCAGCCCCGCGGCTTCTCGCGTGTCGCGTACCTTCTCCCCCACCTCCATAGCCAGACGAGCCACAGCAAGGGCCGCGTCGAACTCGGCACGCTCGTTGACGCTCATCGTGTTGAGCCGTCTCTGTCGCAACTCTTCAAACGTTGGGCGCGCCATCATTCCTCCTCAGGTGAGTGTCCCTCAGCGATGCACCGCCGAATCAACCCCGAGCCCGCCGGACTTCGGCCCGCTCGTTCTGCCTCTGCTTGCGAAAACGTCGTCAACAGAATAATCCGCCGGTCTTCCGCGAAGTAGAACGTGACCCGTCGCGCGACGCGGCCGAGGCCGACCCGAAGCTCGAACAGCCCATCGCCCAACGACCGCGATGCCGGGAACCGCAGACGGCTGCCATCCTCGGCGAGTCGTTCGACCGCCGCCGCCACCGTCGCGAACTCTCCCACGGAAAGCGACTCGATCCATTGCTCAACTTCCGGCTCGACCTCCACCAACCACATGACATCAAACGCCGACGCCCCGAAGCCAGCGACGACACGAATTGCGAACGGGAACCCCTAACCGGACAGCCCCACTACCCCACCCAAACGCCGCCGGAGCCAGGATGGGCTACGAGCAGCTGAACAGCAGGCTAAGAACCCACGGGCATGTTCGAGGTTTCGTTCCACCGCTACCAGAGACACTCGGCCAATATATCTCCACTTGGATGACGGGCCATGAACAGCAGTCTTGGGAAGGTAGGGTGCGGCGCCTGGGCTCGCTACGGAAACGGCGTTGGCTACCAGTCCTCGGTCTCAACGAACAGCGGCGCGTACCGGTAGACGGCTGCGAACTCCTGCGCATCCCTAGCCGGGATCCCTGCTACGGATGCGGCTTCTCTAACCTTGTCGCGTGTATCCGGTATCGCGCTTAGGAGGTGTTGTACCTCGCGGCGGGTGAGACGAGGTATCTTGATCTGGCAAGGTTCTTCGCCGGACCGAGTGAACTCGAGGGTTCCTATCCTGCATTTGTCCCACTGGTGGCGGTCGACTTCGGCGACGAGAGCACCGCCAACCGTGAGCATTTGCGCTCCGTCGGCGTGGACCATATGGAACATTTGATGGAACGTGATGTGTTTTTCTTTGGGACGTGCCGCGTTCCGTGAGCCGAGCGCTGCTCTGATTTGTTCCCGCAATATCCGATACGAGAACTGTGCGTATTCGGCCCTTGTACGCGGTTCCGACCGGCCGTCTCCGACCTCGCTTAGCCAGCCCTCCCGTTGATCATCAGGGGGCCGTTCGGCGTTGATAGTGACTATCAGCACGCTTGCCGAAGCGCATCGTCCTACGGCCTCTTCTATATCGGAGAGCACGCCCTTGTTGACTCGGCTCTCGTAGTCAAGCCATACGATGTGCGGACGGTTCTCAAGTCCTATCTGTGGTAACGCATCGCCAGTCCTCTTCATTACTACTTCGATACACGCTAGCGGCAGGTTGAACCTGACGCGGTCTTCAGCCCGTGGGTCGCCCTCGATGGTGATCATGTCGCAGATCCCGAGCCGACGGTGGACGACCTGGAAGTCGCGAAAGTAGGTTGACCCCATCCCAACGTACCGGTATTTGTCAACGGGCATGAGCGGAGTTAGCCGGGCTAGAGCCTCGACGATCATCCGGCGCGACGTTGCTTTCGCAGGGCGGAGGGAATAGTCGACCTTCGGTCGGAAGGGTGGCATACCGGTCTCAGCTGATTTCGTCGGCATACAGCCGCTCGAATGCCTCTTCCCCGATCTGCCGGTTCGTGGTGAGGTGAAGAGCTTTCTTGAGTTCGTTCACGCGGGAAATATCTGCCGGGAACTGGATGCTGGTCGTCCGCGGGCGGGCTTGAATGGTCCGTAGTGTGTCCCGAGACCGCTCAGGTACTCGGAATCGGCCAATCGGCACGTCGCTGACCGGCGTGGGTTGCGCCATCATCAGCGCTGTCCGAACGGCTTGCTGCATCTTGCCGTCGCTCTCCTCGAACTGATGCCGTTCTATGACCAGCTCGTTGGTGAAAGTCGCGAATTGGCGGAGGACGGAACGCATCTTGCCTAGAGCATTCCTGTAGACGTCCGAAGAGGCGTCGATTTCAGTCTTTGTCGTCGTCCACGGTAGCGCGGCCGGAGAATCGGAAGCAAAGAACACAAAACCCCGAAACCGCGCGTATTGCGGATGCCACGCTGGCACATCGGGTCCGTCGAGCCCGGCCGTGCCCCAGCCGGTAAGTCCTGTGCGATCAGCCTTCAGCACAAGGCGGCCGTTGCAGTAAACGTACCAACCGGATTCGGCAACCGACCTCCGCTTCAGACCGATGCCAGCGATGATTCGTAAGTTGACGCTCTGATCCCCGGACAAGAGCACCGCGCTCTGGTTTTCGGGCCGTATCCCTCCGCCTACAAGAAGTTTATGTATGCGCTGGTCCGCCGGTTCCATGTTCAGTGAGATCGTCAGTCCCGCCTTGATCGCCTCGCCGTGCCTATCCGCGACATCGTGCAGCATCCTGCGTACGTAGCCGTCGTCGGCGAATGACTCACTCACGCCCTCGTGCAGATTCTTCACTTCGACCGTCGTACCTGCTTCGTCGGCTGGGGTATCGATGATCTCCATCGGAAACGTCCAGTCGCCCTCCTGCTCGCGCCACTGCCCGACATCCAATCCAACAACGAACCGAGTATGGGTTGTCGACGAGTCGACCTCGAAGTTGCGCCCGAGGCGAAAGACGGCCCGTTTCATCCCGATCCCGAACTCGCCTATCCGCGTTGTCGGATTGAACCCCGGCGCCCGGCCGAACCTGAACGCGTAGTGCCGGGCCGTGTCGATGTCAATGCCCCTACAGTTATCGCTGATCTTGAAGTGATCCCGATCAAGTATCACATTTATGTAAAAGTCGTCAAGGCCCCCGCCCGGCGTGCGGTGCGCGTAGGCAGCGTCGACAGCGTTGTCGATCAGGTCCAGGATCGCTCCGTCAATACCAATGTCCCGCACCAGCATGTCGACAAAGAATCCTCTCGTCGCACTCGCGTCGGCCGTGGATCGTGTCGTCATGGGCCAGCAGCCTCGTTCTCGTCTACCGCACGCCACACCGCGGCCGCCACCGCGCGGGCGAGCAACGGGGGCACGGCGTTGCCCACTTGCATATAGCCACTCCACTTGGTGTGGTCAACCCAGAACCAGTCGGGCATGGACTGGAACCGCCGCGGCCTCACGCACCGTGATGACACGAGGAAAGGCATGTGGATCGGTCTCGGCGCCGTTTGGCTACCGCGGCCTGGCAACGTACCAGCGCGGATAGTGGGCGCCGGCCGGTCCGGGTGCAACCTCAAGAAGCGGCTGATCGGCTCCGGAGTACCCGGACTCACTGATCGGAACCGCTCCTCCACAGCAGGCGCTTGCCTGACGCGGTCGCAGCCCGTGAGAGCTCCAGGGAGCGCCCGCGGACGCGCTCTGTCACCATCGTCCGGCGCATCGCCGCCGGAGCCGCAAAGCGTAGGAACTGGCCTGCCCAAGCGCGCCGTCATGCTCCCCGTACAGTCCAAGCCGGCAGTTCTCAAGCAGCTCAAGATCACCAATTGCATCCCGCCGCCGGTCGGCGTCGCCGCGCCGGACTCCTGCGGCGCCTTGGGTAGCGGCAGTCCGCTCCGAGCGCCCACCATAAACACTCGTCGCCGACGCTGCGGAACGCCGAAGTCTGCAGCATTGAGCAACCACGGCTTGCCCAACTCGTAGCCCGCTCGCCTCATATCGCGATCGAACCCCTCGGCGATCCCCCGTGCCCCGGGCAAAAGGATGCCAGGAACGTTCTCCATGACGAAGTAGCGCGGGCTGGCCTCGCGGACGAGGCGGCCGAACTCTTTTGCCAGTCCGCCGGCGATCATCATCCTGCCGCCTGAGCCCACCGACCGAGAACGCAGCGCAAGGAGGCCCTCCGATCAGCACAGTGCAGGAGCGTAGACCCGCGGCGCAAAAACTCTGGCGTCGGCGGCGAGCACAGCCGCGTCGGGAAAGTTTCGAGCGTAGGCCCTAATAGCCCGCTCATCGCTGTCCACACCGAGGGCGGGCACGAAGCCCGCCTGCTCGAAGCCGAGCGAGAAACCGCCAGCGCCAGCGAACAAACCGATGACGGTCGTATGCTCCATCGGAAACAACACTACCCGCTGTCCCCCCAGCCGCCTGCATAATCCCGGTATCACCTTCGCGTTGCCAGAGATACTCCGCCAATATCTCTACTTTGGCGGCGGGCCCCTGAGTACGTCCGAACGAGCCGTCGGATCGTTAACCAACATAAGCCAAGCGGCTGGAAGCCGATTAACGGGCCGGGTGTTCCCCCCAAAGGGTGGGGAAGGCGCGTTGGTGGTATACTGGTGGGGCTGTGGGCAGTAGCCTGCGGAAGCGGGGTTCGGTACCTCTCCGGACGGTGAGTGGCCGGACTTTCGCGCGTCTGGGGGTCAGCGTTGGTCAACGTCGCGGACGTATTCGAGGATGTCGCTGATTCGGGACCGCCAGTTGCGCTGGGCTCCGTATGACCACGCTACGGCGTCGGCTACCCATAGCAGGGGTTCCTCGTAGCCTGATAGGTGTTGGTAGGACAGAGCGGCTGGTGCGTTACCGGCGCGGATGGCCGCCGCGATCTGGCGGCGTTCTTGGGTGTCTTGGCCGGTTTCTCGCCGTTCGATGACGATCCGTCCTATGTCGGTGTTCCCCGAGTCGCTCAGTATCGCCGCCAGGGCCTGCCGGCGAGCGAGGGGCTCTTTTTTGGTTGAGGTGTACACCCGGGCGCGGACGGGGAGTTTGGACATCGCTGCGAGCAGCCCCCGACGGCGGCGGGCGCTCTCGTTGACGAAGTGCAGCCGCCGTTGGCCTGGCATCAGCAGGGCTCGTAGTCCCACCCGGACGGCGGGTAGGTCACCGGGGTTGACCAAGACCACACAGACCAGATAGAGCCCGGGTTCAAGGGGTCGTTGCAACACTGCCTTGTTGGAGGGAGTGTAGGTGCTCGTTGAGGGTCTCGGCGGGGGTCTTCCAGTTGAGGGTTTTGCGGGGTCGGCTGTTGAGTGCTGCAGCGACGGCGTCGAGGTCGTTGCGTGAGTGTCTGTGGAGGTCGGTGCCTTTGGGGAAGTATTGGCGTAGGAGGCCGTTGGTGTTCTCGTTGGTTCCGCGCTGCCATGGACTCTGCGGGTCGCAGAAGTAGATGTCGAGGTTGGTGTCTGTGCGGAGCTGGGCGTGTTGTGCCATTTCGACTCCTTGGTCCCAGGTCAGCGAGCGGCGGAGCTGTTGGGGCAGGGTGATGATCGACGCAGCGATAGCGTCTCGTACGGCTTGGGCGCCGTGGCCGGCGAGAGGGGGCCCGTTGTGGACCCGTTGCTGTTTTCGGTGGCCTGGCATGGGTGGGAGGTGCAGCAGCATCGTGAACCGGGTGGTCCGCTCCACCAGTGTTCCGATCGCAGAACTGTGGAGTCCGATGATCAGGTCGCCTTCCCAGTGGCCTGGCACTGCCCGGTCGTCGGCCTCGGCGGGGCGTTGGGTGATCATGATCTCGGGAGCAACGAACGTCTTGCGTCGCCTCCGGGTTCGTGCCCTGGGGACCCGCAACGCTCGCCCGGTCCGCAAACAAGCCACCAACTCGCGTTTGAGCGCACCCCTGCCTTGCACATAAAGCGCCTGGTAGATCGCTTCGTGGGAGATTCTCATCGACTCATTATCGGGGAAATCGACCCGGAGCCGGTTCGAGATCTGCTCAGGGCTCCACGACGTTGCCCACCGTCGATCCTTTCGGGGCCCATGACGGCGACCGACCCAGCGCACCTGGGGGCCTGGCACCAGCTCACCATCGGGGCGGGCGATAACGCCACCGAGACGATCTTGGACGTACCGGCGAAGCTTGTCGTTCTCAGCGAGCTTCGCCACCTTCGGACGGCAGGCACGCCGATCCGAATGCCACTGCGCGGTCGTGGCCCGATACTCCAGGCCTCCGCTACGGGTTGCGGCGTTGCGGCGCAACTCACGTGAGATCGTCGACGCACACCGACCCAGGCGGCGGGCGATCTCACGCACCCCACAGTCGCGGGCGTGGAGAACCGCGATCTCTTCCCGCTCAACAAAAGATAAATAGCGTCCCGAAACAGGGACGAAAGAAAATGGGACCATCCCACCATTCTCGCGGAACCAACGCGAACCAACCGCGGGCGACACACCAGCCGCCACACCGGCATCCTCGCTCGACAACCCACCAGCGATCCCTTCCCAAAACCGCTCCCGATGCTCACGCCGCCCGACCGGCGGACGACCAGGCGACCGCATCGCCGGCCGCAACGCACGATCAGCCCTACGAACCTTCCTTGCTCCCATTGCAACTCCTCACTCTCGAGACGTTGCGACGACCGTTTGAATCCACCCAATATCTGTCCATTCGCTACACGAACCGGCTGGCGGAAGCCGGCATCGAGCCATCGGTCGGCTCGGTTGGGGATTCGTACGATAACGCCCTCGCCGAATCCGTCATCGGTCTGTACAAGACAGAACTCATCCACAAACGCGCTCCGTGGAAGGACCTCGACCAGGTCGAGTACGCCACCCTCGAATACGTGGACTGGTTCAACCACCGCCGGCTTCTCGAACCCATCGGAGACATCCCACCAGCAGAAAAGGAGGCCAACTACCATCGTCAACAGGAACGAGTCCAGCTAGCTGGACTCAAGTAAAACACTCTCCGGCAAACCCGGTACGGTTCACTCCTCGCCTACGACACCGAACTGCTCACCTGCACAGGTGGCGTCGCCGCCCACCAAGCAGCAACCCCCGAATTGCTCACCGAACTCGCCGGCAGCAACAACCATTGGATACGACGCGCAGTCGCCCAACACCACAACACCCCACCAGAAATACTCGAACAGCTCACCACCGACCCAGACCCCTCAGTACAGTGGGCAGCCGCCACCAACCCCACACGCCCTGAACCCACTATCCGGTCGCGCTAGCCAACATCCCCTCCGCCCACAACTCGGGTACTTCCGGGAGTACCTCAGGGAAAAGAAGCAACAACAAGCCCCTGGACCGTAGATCTCAGACAACTACGGATCCAGGCGCTACATGTAGATCTTGCCCTGAGACTTGAGCTATTCGGATCTGCTGCCGCGGGCGGCCACAGGACCGGCGTGTCTGCAACTCGGGGTCTTCGCGTGTTGTGGGCTGTTGAGTTCGCGGGTTAGGGGTGTTGGCGGGGATTCTGGCCTATTTCAGTAGTCAGCCCAGTTCAGCGATCAAGGTAGCCACTTCTTCCCGCAGAACCGGTATTCCGTCCTGTAGGTTGTGCCACAGTTCTGTCCAGTCCCGCGTGAACAGCCGGTGGGACATCACGTTGCGAGACCCGATGAGCGACCTGCGGCCGGTTATCCGGTGCCTGTAGTCGGGGAACTTGGTCGTCATCTGGTTGACCGCTTCGCCGATGTCGTGGTTCCATGCGAAGGCGCGGTCCTGCGCGTCGGTGTCGTTCAGGAACTCTTCCAAGGTCATGCCCGCTAGCAGGCTCGCTGCCTGTTCGCATCTACGGCCGATCAGGTCTAGGTAGGCGCGGGGGTCAGGGACGGGCATACAGTTCGACTTTGGTGGCGTCCACCGACGCTTGGAAATACTTGTTGTCGATGAACTTGTAGGAGCCTATGTCGATCTGTTCGCGGCCTTCGGTTTCGGTGAGCCACCCGTCGAAAACGTCTCGGAGGGCGGCCCGGAGCGCACGGTAGTTGACCGGATACGCCGACCCGGGACGGGTTGGGGGTCCGAACGGGCAGTGTTCGGAAGGTCCGTCGTAGGCCATGCCCGCTCCCGGCGCGAACACGACCATGAAATCCAAGTCTGATAGTCGGGGCTGATAGTCGGGGCTGACAGCCGACCCGTACAGCCACAGCCGGTCCACGTGGAACTGTTCGCACGCTGCCCGTATCTGCGGCAGCCGGTCGCGGACGAAACGGGGAAGACGCGGCGTGAACGGAACATCGACAGTGACAGCCATAACCCCGCCCATTCTACCAGCCGACAGGTCGGAGAAGGGTCTTGTGGCAGCGGGTCAGAGGGGCCTGTCGGGGCTGCAGACGGACCATCATGCACCGAGGCCGCTACATCCCGGACGGCGGGGCGGTATCGCTCTCTCAGAGCAGCAGCGGGGGTCTCAGCCCCGCTAGGAGATATGCGCTGTTCGGCCGGGCCGAACCGGACCGTCCCCGGGTTCGACACCACACCGGACGGCAGTCCCAATGATGATCCCAGTCGCCGTCCGGGGACCGGCGCGGGATACCGAGCTTCGAGAGGGGGGCTGCCCAGCAGTTGCTGTTGAGCCCACCGGCGCGGGCATAGGTGATCAGCTTCCCGAGGTGGCCATGGTCGGTCGTCTCCAAGAGGTTCTCCACGACGACTCGCTGGCTCGTGTTCGTGTCCCGAAGAACCAGGTCCGCGGAGAACGTCCCGACGGGGACTTCTTCGCCTTCGAGCTCAAGGTCCATCTGGAGTTCCTTGCCAAGCAGGTTTGGGTTGGGCGCGAGCCACGGTGTGAAGTCTCGGGCTTCGTCCCGCCACACCGACCGATGAACCGTACCGGGTTTGCCGGAGAGTGTTTTACTTGAGTCCAGCTAGCTGGACTCGCTTTTGTTGACGATGGTAGTTGTCCTCCCTTTCTGCTGGTGGGATGTTCCCTATTGGTTCGAGGAGTCGACGGTGGTTGAACCAGTCCACGTACTCGAGGGTGGCGTACTCGACCTGGTCCTGGTCCTTCCATGGTCCCCTCTGTCGGATGAGTTCGGCCTTGTAGAAGCCGATGACTGATTCGGCCAGGGCGTTGTCGTAGGAGTCTCCGACTGATCCGACCGACGGTGAGATGCCGGCTTCCGCCAGCCGCATGCTGTAGCGGATGGACAGGTATTGACCAGGTTCAAGGGGTCGTTGCAACAGTGCCTTGTTTGAGGGAGTGTAGGTGTTCGGTGAGGGCCTCGGCTGGGGTCCTGTAGCCGAGGGTTTTGCGGGGTCGACCGTTGAGGGCTGCAGCGACGGCGTCCAGGTCGCCTCTTGAGTGTCTGGTGAGGTCGGTGCCTTTGGGGAAGTATTGACGGAGGAGACCGTTGGTGTTGTGGTTGGTTCCACGCTGCCATGGGCTCTGCGGGTCGCAGAAGTAGACGTCGAGGTCGGCATCTACGCGGAGTTGAGCGTGTTGGGCCATTTCGGCGCCTTGGTCCCAGGTCAGGGAGCGGCGGAGCTGTTGGGGCAGTGTGGTGATCGACTCTGCGATGGCGTCTCGGACTGCTTGGGCGCCGTGGCCGGCAAGAGGGGGTCCGTTGTGGACCCGTTGCTGTTTTCGGTGGCCTGGCATGGGTGGGAGGTGTAACAGCATCGTGAACCGCGTGGTGCGTTCAACCAGCGTCCCGATCGCGGAGCTGTGCAGTCCCAGGATCAGGTCGCCTTCCCAATGTCCTGGCACTGCCCGGCCGTCGGCTTCGGCGGGGCGTTGGCTGATCATGATCTCGGGGCTGACGAAGCTGCGGCCCCGCTGGCGGGTCCGTGCCCGCGGCACCCGCAACGCTCGCCCGGTGCGCAGACACGCCACCAGTTCCCGTTTGAGCGCACCCCTGCCTTGCACATAGGCCGCCTGGTAGATCGCCTCGTGAGAGATTCGCATGGACTCATTATGGGGGAAATCGACCCGGAGCCGCCCCGAGATCTGCTCGGGGCTCCACGATGTCGCCCACCGACGATCCTTTCGGGGCCCATGACGACGACCCACCCAACGCACCTGAGGGCCTGGTACCAGCTCGCCGTCGGGGCGGGCGATAACACCGCCGAGACGATCTTGCACATACTCACGCAGGGCGTCGTTCGAGGCCAGTTTGGAAACCTTCGGGCGGCTGGCGCGCCGATCCGAATGCCACTGCGCGGTCGTGGCCCGATACTCCAGGCCTCCGCCACGAGTAGCAGCGTTGCGGCGCAACTCACGAGAGATCGTCGACGCACACCGACCCAGGCGGCGGGCGATCTCACGCACCCCACACTGGCGGGCGTGGAGAACCGCGATCTCTTCTCGCTCCACAAAAGATAAATAGCGTCCCCAAACAGGGACGAAAGAAAAAGGTGCCATACCACCATTCTCGCGGAACCAACGCGAACCAACCGCGGGCGACACACCAGCCGCCACACCGGCCTGCTCGCTCGACAACCCACCAGCGATCCCTTCCCAAAACCGTTCCTGATGCTCACGCCGCCAACCCGGGGGTCGACCAGGCGACCGCATCGCAGGCCTCAACGCACGATCCGACCGACGAACCTTCCTTGCTCTCATCACAAACCTCCTTCACTCGTAGGTGTTGCGACGACCGATTGAATCCGCCCAATATCTGTCCATTCGCTACACGAACCGGCTCACCGAAGCCGGCATCGAACCATCGGTCGGCTCGGTTGGGGATTCGTACGACAACGCCCTCGCCGAATCCGTCATTGGCCTGTACAAGACAGAACTCATCCACAAACGCGCTCCGTGGAAGGACCTCGACCAGGTCGAGTACGCCACCCTCGAATACGTGGACTGGTTCAACCACCGGCGCCTTCTCGAACCCATCGGAGACATCCCACCAGCAGAAAAGGAGGCCAACTACCATCAATAACAGGAACGAGTCCAGCTAGCTGGACTCAACTAAAACACTCTCCGGCAAACCCGGTACGGTTCAAACTGGCACATCTCCAAGGTAACCAACGGACCCACCGAAGCGCTCAACAACCTAATCAAACGGATCAAACGAGCAGCGTTCGGGTTCCGCAACTTCGCGAACTACCGAATACGGGCACTCCTCTACGCCGGAAAACCCAACTGGGACCTACTCGCGACCGTCACTCCCCACTAAAACGCGATGAGCCTGTTTCCCCAGGTAGATGGCGGTTTCCGGCGGTCGGCGGCCGGTGGCGTGCATAACACGGTCGAATATACGACGGTTACTACTGGTCAACGATGGTCAGCAGAGACCCGGCTAGTAGACGATCTCCCGCGTACCGTGAACCCCCTATGAGCAGAGTCCGTCCCCCAGGGCGCCCACCACCCACATATCCCCCCGGCCGCTACTGCACCACCGACAGCTGCACGGCGCGCCTATCCATCTACAACCCGACCGACCACTGCGGCCTCCACTCCCCCCGCCGACACCCACACAAACGGAACCGCCGAGGCTGGTGAGACTATCGGGCGGGTAGCCGCTGTCGGCGGCCGGTCGAGCCTCCCGAGTCCTTTCAGAGGTTGGGAATACGGCAGTAGGTGGGAGGGGCCGTTACGTGGGGGGAAACGGCCCGAGGTTCCCGGGCCCAGAACGCTGCTCTACCCGCGGGCTCGCCGGATGCGGGACACCATCGACCACCACTCCCGATCCGCCACCGGCGCGTCTTTACCCACCAGCACCCGCAGCGACACAAGCAAGAGCCGATATTGGGTGACCACCATTAGGCTGCCCCTCGTCGAGACCATACCAACCGACACGAGCCCCCAGCGGAAGGGTGCTCCGCTGCCGCCACCCGGCGAACAGCCATGGAACCGGGTTCCCCAGCACGCCGTTGGTGGCTCTCCCCCTCGAGGGGTTTCGGACGGAAACGACCCCGAAACCGTCCCAAACCGGCCCTAAGATCGTTAACTAACATAACGCAAAGGGCTGGGAGCCGTTTTGCGGGCTGGGAGAACCCTGCCATGAGCCGGGGAGGCTTGGCCGTCCTGGTTTGTGTCTTCTTTTCTTGGGCGTCGGCGGGTGGGCCTGTCGGGGGTGTCCATGCCCTGCCATGCCGCGCCGAGCCCAGCCACGCCACGCCCAGCCAAGCCGCGAAGAAGGTTGGCCCTGCGCGAAAACACTCATACTTATAGGGTTTCCGGTTGGGGCCGGGTCTGACTCACGCGAAAACTGGCCTTTGGTGCCTTTCCCACGATCTGTCGACCTGGCCCCGGCTAGGAACCCTGAACCGGGGAGCGGGGTGACTTGATAGGAGCCTTCGACTTCTCCACCGTGAGTGTTCTGTCCGCCGCTCTGCCCGGCTCCGGGGGTTGGATTCTAGGCAGCCGACGAAAGGCGAGCACATGGCGGAGCAAGTTAGGGCCGATGGGGTAGGTGTGGTTGGCGGGGTGGACACACATCGGGATTTCCACGTTGGGGCGGTGGTGGATGGCGCGGGTCGCCTGTTGGGATCCGATCAGTTCGGCGCTGATACCTCCGGTTATGCCCAACTGGTCGCCTGGATGGAGTCGTGGGGTCGGATCACACGGGTCGGGGTGGAAGGAACGGGCAGCTACGGCGCTGGGCTCACACGTCATCTTGCCGAGGCGGGTATCGGTGTGGTGGAGGTGAACCGTCCCAACCGCCAGCTTCGCCGGCGGCGGGGCAAGGATGACACCACCGACGCCGAAGCAGCAGCCCGGGCTGCTCTCAACGGTGAAGCGACCGCCCTACCCAAGACGGGCGACGGACCGGTAGAAGCCACCAGGATGCTGCGGGTAGTTCGCCGCTCCGCGGTCAAAGCCCGCACCCAGGCCGCCAACCAGCTGCACGCTCTGGTAGTAACCGCTCCTGAGCAGGTCAAACACCAACTCCGGGATCTCCCGACCCGGACACAGGTCAAGGTCTGTGCCCGCTTCCGTCCGGGCACAGCGCAGACCACTGCGGCATACGCCAAGCGGGCACTGCGGCTTCTAGCCCGCCGATACCAGAATCTAGACACCGAGATCACACAGGTCGACAAACAGATCCGCGGTCTCTGCGCACGGGCCAACCCTGCGTTGCTGGCCGCCTACGGAGTAGGACCCGACACCGCCGCTGCTCTGCTGGTCGCTGCTGGTGACAACCCACGACGTATGAACTCAGAAGCAGCCTTCGCGGCCCTCTGCGGTGTCAGCCCCGTAGCCGCATCATCGGGACGGATAGTGCGGCACCGTCTCAACCGAGGCGGCAACCGCCAAGCAAACAACGCGCTATGGCGGATCGCTACCAACCGAATGCGCACCGACGCTGCCACCAAAGAATATGTCACCAGACGCGAAGCGGAAGGAAAAACCCACACCGAAATAATCCGCTGCCTGAAACGCCACATCGCCCGCGAGATATACCACCTCCTCACCGACCCGCCCCCAACACCCCACGGAACCGACCTACGCCACCGCCGAACCCAAGCCCGAATCACCCTCACCCGCGCCGCCCACCACCTCGACACGCAGCCCACCGTCCTATCACAACTCGAACGAGGCCTCCACCACAACCACCACCTCGCTACCCGATACCAACACTGGCTCACCCAACAACCGATTTGCAAAACATAGGAGCATCGTGGGTTGGGTGGGGTGAAATCCTTGGAATGGGGGTGAGGCCCCGCTGGAATCGGTGAATAGCCAACATCGCCGATCCAGGGAGAGGCCTCGATGTCTGATGTTATGCAAGTACGGCTGCACCTGTCGGGTGTTCGCGTGATGAGAGTGCTGGTCGACTCTGTTGAGCGTCTTGAGGTTGAAGTCGAATCGGCTCGGGAGTGGTCGCGGTGCCGCCATTGCGGGTTCCGCTGCTATCGGGTGTGGGACCGACGGCCCAAGAGGGTTCGTGACCTGGGGGTGAGCGGCCGCCGCACCACGCTGGTGTGGCGGCGACGCCGGTTCGAATGTGGGAACTGTGGCGAGCGGCACCTCGAGGACCACGACCAGTTCGAAGCTGGCCTAACCCGCCGGTTCGCCCGTCGCCTGGTGGCGGATGCAACGGTGATGTCGATTCGGGCAGCGTCCCGCCATCATGGGGTGGGGTGGCATCGGATCATGGGCCTTGTCCGCGCGGAGGCGGCTCAGGTGGCGCAGCGTCGCCGGGCCCGGCCGTGTCGTGTGCTGTTGGTCGACGAAACGTCGATACGGCGCCGTCACCGGTATGTGACCGTGGTGGCCTGTGGCGACAGCGGCAAGGTGCTGGCGATGATCCCGGGCCGTACGAAAGGGTCGCTGGCCAGGTTCTTTAGGGATCAAGGACCCCAGTGGTGCCGGCAGGTGGAGATAGTCGTGAGCGACGGGTCCCGCTCATATCAGGCCGCAATCGCACAGTATCTGCCAGCTGCTCGCCATGTGCTCGACCGGTTCCACGTCGTACGCTGGTTCACCCAAGGCCTCACTCTGGTACGCAGAGAGCTGCAGCGCCGCGACCCCCACCGGCGTCCCCCAACGTTCGAGCCGGATCTGTCCCGAGCCCGCTTCACCCTCCTGCGCCGGGCCGATCACCTAACCGAAGCCCACCAGGCGCACCTCGACAGACTGTTCGATGCTCATCCCCGTCTCCGCACCGCGTGGGACGCTCTCCAAGAGCTCTACCAGCTATATCAGGCAGACGACCTCGACGGGGCCAACCAGGCGCTCGGACGGTTCGCCGACCTCTACGCCACCGGCCAGATACCCCAATACCACCAAGTCGTGGACACCATCATCGCATGGGGAGAACAGATCTTGGCCTACCACACCACCCAACGACGGGTATCCAACGGACCCCCCGAAGGGATCAACAACCTCCACCAAGTCCTACGACGCGTCGCCCACGGCTTCACCAACTACGACAACTACGCCGCCCGAGGAATCCTCGTAACATGACCCCACACCGAGCGCCAGCACAGCCAAAACCCACGATGCTCCTATGTTTTGCAAATCGGTTGTTGGGTGAGCCAGTGTTGGTATCGGGTAGCGAGGTGGTGGTTGTGGTGGAGGCCTCGTTCGAGTTGTGATAGGACGGTGGGCTGCGTGTCGAGGTGGTGGGCGGCGCGGGTGAGGGTGATTCGGGCTTGGGTTCGGCGGTGGCGTAGGTCGGTTCCGTGGGGTGTTGGGGGCGGGTCGGTGAGGAGGTGGTATATCTCGCGGGCGATGTGGCGTTTCAGGCAGCGGATTATTTCGGTGTGGGTTTTTCCTTCCGCTTCGCGTCTGGTGACATATTCTTTGGTGGCAGCGTCGGTGCGCATTCGGTTGGTAGCGATCCGCCATAGCGCGTTGTTTGCTTGGCGGTTGCCGCCTCGGTTGAGACGGTGCCGCACTATCCGTCCCGATGATGCGGCTACGGGGCTGACACCGCAGAGGGCCGCGAAGGCTGCTTCTGAGTTCATACGTCGTGGGTTGTCACCAGCAGCGACCAGCAGAGCAGCGGCGGTGTCGGGTCCTACTCCGTAGGCGGCCAGCAACGCAGGGTTGGCCCGTGCGCAGAGACCGCGGATCTGTTTGTCGACCTGTGTGATCTCGGTGTCTAGATTCTGGTATCGGCGGGCTAGAAGCCGCAGTGCCCGCTTGGCGTATGCCGCAGTGGTCTGCGCTGTGCCCGGACGGAAGCGGGCACAGACCTTGACCTGTGTCCGGGTCGGGAGATCCCGGAGTTGGTGTTTGACCTGCTCAGGAGCGGTTACTACCAGAGCGTGCAGCTGGTTGGCGGCCTGGGTGCGGGCTTTGACCGCGGAGCGGCGAACTACCCGCAGCATCCTGGTGGCTTCTACCGGTCCGTCGCCCGTCTTGGGTAGGGCGGTCGCTTCACCGTTGAGAGCAGCCCGGGCTGCTGCTTCGGCGTCGGTGGTGTCATCCTTGCCCCGCCGCCGGCGAAGCTGGCGGTTGGGACGGTTCACCTCCACCACACCGATACCCGCCTCGGCAAGATGACGTGTGAGCCCAGCGCCGTAGCTGCCCGTTCCTTCCACCCCGACCCGTGTGATCCGACCCCACGACTCCATCCAGGCGACCAGTTGGGCATAACCGGAGGTATCAGCGCCGAACTGATCGGATCCCAACAGGCGACCCGCGCCATCCACCACCGCCCCAACGTGGAAATCCCGATGTGTGTCCACCCCGCCAACCACACCTACCCCATCGGCCCTAACTTGCTCCGCCATGTGCTCGCCTTTCGTCGGCTGCCTAGAATCCAACCCCCGGAGCCGGGCAGAGCGGCGGACAGAACACTCACGGTGGAGAAGTCGAAGGCTCCTATCAAGTCACCCCGCTCCCCGGTTCAGGGTTCCTAGCCGGGGCCAGGTCGACAGATCGTGGGAAAGGCACCAAAGGCCAGTTTTCGCGTGAGTCAGACCCGGCCCCAACCGGAAACCCTATAAGTATGAGTGTTTTCGCGCAGCCTCAGAAGGTTTCTACGGGAGCGGTTCGATGTCCTCCACCTCGTACCGGCCGTACTGTCCCGATTTTTCGGGTCGCCAGTCCCCAACCCCGACCCGGCGTCCCCCAATGTCCAACCATCGCAGCAGCTGGTCGCGGTCTACGAGTTCGGGGTCTACCTCGACGAGGATCGTGGCTGCCCACTGGTCGAACCGGGCCCGGGTACGCAACAGACGGCTCCCCCCGACTCTCACCCCGGTGGTGAACTGGCAGCTGCGGGCCAGCTCCTCGGCGGTGGTGCCCGGGCTCCGGTCGTGGTGGAAGCGCTCCACTGCTTCCACCACCAGCCCTTCCCGAACTTTGGGGCCGTGCCGCAACCCCCAAGGAGAGGGACGCCGCCTCATGAGGGCTGTGCCGCAGCTGCGTGTGCCAGTCACAAGGCGAAACTGAACACAGCCTCCCTCCACTACCAGCCGGAACGCCCACCGAGAGACAAAGCACGACGGATCAGAGCAAAAGCCATCCCACAAATCAGCGACGAACTCGCCCGAGCTGGCGGAACCGTCGAAGGCATGGGAACCCATCAACGCCAAAGACCGCCGACAACCCGTCCCCGAACGTGGCATCACCCACACGTCGGCTTAAAACCAGGCTCGGGAAGAACCTCCGATACGGGACGGGTACCGGTCCGCCCGCGGCTTCCTAGCGTAGGAGGTCTGTACTCCCTCGAGTTCTGCACTCCCGGCGTCCTCGAGGAGATCGGTCGTGTGCCGATATTGGGTGACCACGAGGTCGGCCGCAACAGCGATACTGCCCACCGAGATCAGGGCTACGTTCTCAGCGAACCATCAACGGCGAGACCTCAACCCGTTCGATATGCGGTGTCAAACACAAGATGCGTGCGCAGGAGCCGCTGCGTCATCATTCGAGAGCGGCGGCCCACCGGGACAGATGATCCAACGGAATCCGGACATTGCCGGGTATTCGTCTCCGAGCCCTGGTGGCTCGCGCCTCGTCCTCGCGCATTGCATCCCGTAACTGTGAACTCTCGTTCTCTTCCGATAGCTGCATTTCCCATGCGCGTGCGAGAGCGAAGTGCCGTTTCAATTGGTGATAGTCAAGCTCGTTGGGGCGTCTAGCGCCCCCGCCGCACACACTACACTCACACGCAAACGCTCGGTCCACTTCCACCAACGAGGTGGCTGCAGCTGTTGGCATATAAGCGTGCAGCTTCCGCACATAATATCGAGCAGGTGCAGCACCAGTAGCATCTAGTGTCGGCCAGTCTCGTGACTCGCTATATCCCAATCCGTTATTAAACCCAGCTAGCCCAACCTTACCCAAGAGTATGCTGAAGTATCCACCGTAGAGGTTCATAAGTTTACGGTTCCCACTCAGTACAGATATCGTCGCTCTAAGTGAACGAAGATCAGCTACAGACCTCGTACGCTCATCGAATCCTGGTACCCAGAAGAAGATCCTGGAGGAGAGATGATCTGGGACGCAGAGAATTGCTTCTTCAAGCATCGACAACTCGGTGATCGCAACGACAGGTGAGATTTCATTTGGACGATCAAGACGTTGAGCTGAAGCCCAGAGCCGTTGTGTCACCTCCCACCAATCGCTTGATCTGGTTCTAGCCGCGAAGTACGGGCACAACAAGTATGTCGGGCTCTTCGCATCGCTTTCGGATTCCACGTTGCCAGACCCACCTTGGGCACGATCTAACAGGGACTTATAGCGGTTCAACTTCTCAGCTATATGTTCGGCTCTACCACCGTAGTCGCGTTGAAAGCTGATCATCGATGAGACTACTTCGTCGCATACGTCAGAGGAATAAAACTCGGCCGGGAACCGGACGCCCTGACCTTCTTGCTCTGACGGTCGACCGAGTCTCTCTACCACCGATTGACCCATCGTAGATGCAAGGGTGTAGTGTGAGGCACGCGGATCTCTGATAACCTCCTGGAAGAGAGGGGTTCGCGGCTCAATGAAGTAGTCAAGTCCTGACGACAGCACGAAGCCCGCAGTCGCGTCCTGATAATACGAAGCGATCGTAGACGGAACACTCATCACGTCAAAGCAGCGTCGGACTTCTAGATTACGAAAACTAGCTTGATCTGAGTTCCCGTAGGCGAGGCAATGGAGCATCAGACGGATGCTCCCATACTCGCTTCCTCCATATTGGAGTTCACGAGTCGATCACGGATCCGTGTGACCGGTGGCGTTCGGATTGCTTGCTGAACTATGCACGTTCTTTCAGTGTCGACGGAGACAACGCCGATCCGATACCGCGCTGCTTCACTCAGCCTCTCTGGGGTCACCTGGTGCACAAGGATCGCTACGTAGACGTAGTCTACACAGTATTGGTGCAAGAAGGCCTGCGCCAATAGGCGCCCCCAGTGTGAGAGCTTGGCCTCCACGGCAAAGAGCGCTGACGGTGTTTTTACCAAGATGTCCATCCGTGCTTGATCATGGCAGCGTACCTCTACATGACTGCTAGCCTCTGCTCCCCATAGCTCGGCAACATCTCGTCGAAGGTCGGCAACCATCTCAGCCTCAGAATTGTACATTAGCTTGTCTCCGGTCCGTGCCGGACGAGGGCAGTCAGGCGCCGCTCAGTTAAGCGAGCGTAGATGAGCAGTATGCTGTATCCCATGGCAGCAACAATGGTCGCTGCAAACAGCGCCCAAGAGCCCTTCGATAGAGTGACTCCGTCGTTCCGGAGCGCAATCACCAACGGCACTATGAATCCTAGGAAACACAAGCCGCCAACGATAGAACATAGTCGTCGTGCCCGTCTCAGCTGACTTGAACGCCTATATAGAGTGTCGAACTCGAATACGTTGAAGTGGTACGCAGCGATAGCGTCCAGAACTTCCGGTTTGTCAAAGGTGTATTTTAGTTCCGTCTCCAAACGGTCTTCCTCGCTTTGCTGAAGGTATAATCGCCTGATGGGGATCATATGCGTGTACAGCAGCCTGATCATTTGTGATCCTATGCTGTTCCGGAGCATTCGTACCTGCTCGTTTAAGCTATTACCTCCTGCCTTCGTATCGCGGCGATCGTGTCGCCACATAAGCGTGACACTGATCACTGCAACAGCGGCGATAACGATATCGTAGACGGTCTGCCAATAATTAGGCATAGCCTGCGACAAGCCTCACTAGTCGGAGTGAACTATCTTGTCACGAATAACGGATCTGACTGCATAGTCAGGATACTTAGTGTATACATAATAGATCAGAGTCTGCAGAGGCAGGCCGGCATAAGTGTCCTTGATTCGTCTGATCTCAGCCTCAAGCTGAGGACGATTACGAAACAAATAACGAGCGATACTTTTACCATCGTCGGTGAGTATGAACTGGCGCTCGTAGGATATTTCTGTCGCCATACCTGAGTAAAGCAATTCTTCAGCACGATCAAGTTCTGAATCAGTGAAGTTCCGCTGCTCCTCTATTAGGCCAGCCTCCTCTAGGAGTTCGACGGCCTCGTATACCTCTTTGGAGTAAGGCCCGTAGTGATAAGGCACAAAATCGAAGGTCTCATCGAGAGCTTCCCCATAGTTGCATTCTTTGTCTACGAGGAACAAGAGTTTCTCGAGGCGCGTGATTCCGTTGATTCGATTGGTAGCTTGTTCCCAACGAGTTGAAGTTGCCAGTAGCAAAAGCACCAGATCTGGAGCTATCAGCGGTTCGTTCTCCACAAGACGCTCCTATCGTGACTAGGCTGCGGACTCAACCGAATGGTCGACTCGTGCTCGCTATACAGTACCTCGCAGGGACGCTCCGTATCCGTACGAGGTGCTAGACGGAGTTTACTCAAACGAGGTCCCGATCCGGGTCGGTTCTGACTTCCAGATATGTGAAGGAGTGGGGGAGTGTCCCCTCTCGAATGTCGTCCGTATCGATGGTCGGGGGAGGAGTTGATCAGCGAATGGTGGTACGAAGAGTGGGACTTCACCACTCGGCTGCCGCCTACCACAGCCGATTACCTGACTGTTCACCCCTGTTCGGCAACGGAGGATTCCTCCGCTGGGAGGGTTCAGGACGTGGCGGGGAGGAAGCAGACCAGGTTTCTCACGACAACTAGCACCATAGCTCCCCATCGAGGTCCTCGCGGGGTGGGTGATGATCCCGGACTCGGCGTGGAGCTGTCCGTCGGCGTCTACGGTGACGGCCGGGGCCGGGCCGCCGTCTACTACCTCGATGTGTCCGTTCTGGTCGATGCGGAACAGTACGCTCACGGCCATGCTCATTCCCCTTCCGTGCCGGTGGGTCTGAGGGTACCGGGAGGGTGTGACAGAACGGCCGACGGGGGCGTTGCGCACGTTGGGTCCTTCGTCATCGGACGGGTTCGTGCCGCATCGGGCGAGCGTTTGCCCGGATGGGGTTCCTTGGTAGGTTCGGCCCGGCGCGAGTACGTGGCCGCCACCGTCTAACAGGCAACCACACGGGGCGCAGAGCACTGCGTTATCACGTTTCGCCCCGGCTGCGCCTGCTAACAGCAGCGATCAGATTGCCATCACTGGACCGCTCCGGTGGATAGTCCTGATCTTAGGGAGGCTTGAGTGGTCGGGTGGGTTCTGGGTTGGTGGGTGAGGGCTCTCTGAACCGTACCGGGTCATTCACACCATCCAGGTTCAACAACCGAAACCCTCAACAACGACCACGAAGGCAAACAGCGATCGCTGGCCCCTCCCCTGCTAAACGAAGTACGGCCGGTCCAGCATGGCAGCGGCGATGGTGCTGTCGGAGAAAATGTCTCCCCAGGAGGCGACGCTGCGGTTGGTGGTCAGGATTATGGAGCCTTTCTGGTAGCGGCGGGAGATGACCTGGAAGAGGGAGGCGGCGTCTTCGGCGGGCATGGGCAGATAGCCGAGTTCGTCGGCCTGGTATGTTGATAAGGGGGCAGGATGGTCGTCCCTGGTCGACTGTGGGTCGGATTGTGGGACAGAGCGGCTAGAATAGCCGTTTATACTGGGGTTTTACCCTCCCTGATAAGGATGAGGTCCCTGGTTCAAATCCAGGTGGGCCCACCCGGACGGTGTTATCCACGCCGGGCGTCGAACCTGGCTCCGTTGGGTTGGAGCACCGCTGCCGTGACGTCAGGCATGTGTCACCGTCTGCGATCACCAAGTACTGTCGCTTGAAGGAGCGCCGCATGACCGCATCGGGCAGCAGCGAACGGATGATCACGTTGGAGGACTTCCACCATTCCCTCGATGACGAGACCACCGTGAAGGCGAAGCCGTCAGACACGGTCGACGAGGTGGAAATGCGGATGGACAGTCACAACATCGATCAGGTCCCGGTCGTCGATCCGAAGTCAGAACTGATGGTACTGACCCGTAGGATGATCTCGAGAGTGCCTCCGATAGAGAGGACTGCCATGCGGGTTTCCCAGGTGCCGGACATCGACCAAATGCCGTGGGCGTGGCCCGCCTCCACACTGCTGCCCGACGCGGCGCCGGATCTCGTCGAGCACGACTGGGTCATCACCACCGACGAGGATGACAAGCCGGTAGGGCTGGCAACGGTAGGTGATGCCCTCAAGGAGGCCTTGTCTCGCCTTAACGGTTGAGGAGCCGGCCCCTAACCCACCGCTCCCGTTGATCTCACCACCGAACATCGGGTACCAACCGGGTTGCTCGCAACACGCTCATCGGCGTGGGCGAACGTGGAGGCACTGCGGGCAGTGGTGTGTAAAGACTTCGGATAGCCTCCAGTAGACTCGGCCGCACGCCGATGACTCTCAGGGGAGAAACTGAATTGGTAACCGCGGGGTCTCTTCGAGTGGTGGACTATCCGCCTCCGTCCGACAAAGCAGTGGATGAAGCAATAACCAAAGCCGTCGCGGGCTATAGGCGAGTATTCGGCGAACGGCTAGCTCAGGTCTGGCTCTTCGGTTCGCGAGCACGGGGGGACCATCGACCCGACTCGGATGTTGATCTGTTGGTCGTCCTACATGAGGAAGGCCCGATGCACTCGGAGTCCAAGCTGCTATGTGCCGTCTCGGGTCCTATCCGTCTGTCCTCCGGCGTGTTCATCGACGGGCATCCGACTACTCTGGCGTGCTTCGAAACAGGCAATGACGATTACCACTACTTCATCAGACGCGAAGGGCGGCGAGTAGATGTATGAAGGGGATATCACCTTCCTGATGGAGTACTGCCAACGGGACTTGGGCTACGCGCAGGGTCTGATCGTGAAAGGAGATTACGCCAAGAGCATCGGGGAAAGCTATTACGCCGTGTTCTATGCGGCCAAAGCAGGACTGCTTCACCTGGGTATCAGATCAAAGAGCCACCAGAGCGTACAGGCGGGGATAGACAGTATCGTTGAGAGAGATTCTGTCTCCTGCCTTGGGAAACGTACCCGCAATACTCTTGAGCATGCGCAACGAGGCGGTCTATCGCTTTGCAAGACGTGATTGGAATGTGCACGACGCCACCAATTGCTTGACCATGGCAAGAGGATTCGTAGAGGTGATAGAGGCCATCCTTGCTACTTCATAGCTAGTAGGCATCCTGAGGAAGATTGTGTCGAACGGTCATGGAGAGCGCTGCTCGCGGATAACCCGGCGGCACCGTGGCTTCGGTCAGTGCGCGCTATTCGCGCTCGCGGGCCGTTCGATCACCACACCGGAGCCTACGGCTGCTACCGGCTCCGGCCCAACCTCCGGCTGCGCGCCCAGGACAGCGCCACGCTTGAGGTCACCGCCATCATCGCTGCCAGGACGTTGAACAGGATGTCCTCGGGATCGAAGACACGGCTGGGAAGGAACGCCTGGACACATTCGTCGATCACTCCGACCACGGACGCCGCGACAACGGCGATCAAGGCGGGTATCGGGACGGGGCGACCCTGTTCCACCCGCTCCTTCAGTGCTTCGTGGATGAAGACGGCAACTACTCCGTATTCGATGAGGTGTGTGCGCTCCTCCGGAAGCGCCATCCGGACGAGCACCATGAAGTACGCGGCCCCGATACCCAGCGCGATGCCTATCTCTGCGGCGCCCGGCCGCCTCCTCAGCCCCTGGACCAGGACAGTTGCTCCGACGAGGAGCATACCGAGGGCGAATGAGGCTACGAGTACCCCCTCTTCTCGCAGCACCCCGGACAGAGTTCGCGCCAGGCCCAGAGTCGAGTAGATCGCCACCACGACAGCCAAGGTCCATGCCCAGAGCCGCCGTTCCCGACCCGAGGTGAACATGGACGACGAGGACCCCTCGTCGGATGTCACCGGGGTATCTCCTCAGTGTTGCGCCTGGCTCTCAGTCATTCGATGATGGCGAGTTCCCTGGTGTTGGAGGTGAGTACCTCGGCGCCGTCTTCGGTGACCGTTACCGTCTCGCTCACTCCGACGCCTGCGAAGCCGACGTGGCGGGCCATGGCGCGTACGTGGAATGTGTGGCCGGGTTTGAGGGTCGCGTAGCTGGCGGGTCTCGGTGAGGGCAGGTATTGCTCGGTGGCGATCTGCAGTCCGGGGCAGTCTCCCCACCCGGCCGGGAAGCTGAGCCCCATCGAGTAACCGCGGTTGCCGTCCACGTATACCCCTTCGGGGAGTGAGAACAGCCGCTGGGAGGCCTCCTCGGCCAATGGCGTGACCTCGGCGCCGGGTCGCATGAGCCGGATGGTGTTCTCCACGGCGTCCTTGCACGCCTCCCACATCTCCACCCACAGCGGGTTGTTGGGCTGTCCCAGGAAGCCGGCCCGGATCATCGGTGACGTGTAGCGGTTCACGCAGGCCCCGAACTCCATGAGGATCGCCTCGCCCGGTTCGATCGGTTTGCGGCGGAAGGTGGTGTGGGGGATACCCGAACGCCTGCCCACCGTCACGATGGGTTGCAGGCCCATCCGCTCGCTCCCGCCGCCGATGATGGCGTCGTAACCGGCGTTGGCTATGTCGTTGTCGATGGCGCCGGGGCGGATGGCTTCGCGGGCCGCCTCCATGCCGAGCACCGTCAGGCGACCGGCCCGGCGGTGCTGCTCGATCTCGGCGGGGCTCTTCTGCGAGCGAGCCTCCTCGAGAACGTTGCGCATGGGTACCCACTCCGCATCGATGGCGTCCGAGACGCCCTCGAAAACGTCGACCGCGGCCCGGTTGTAGTCCCAGCCGAGCCTCTTGCCGGACAGCCCGCGGTCCTTGGCCAGGTCGATCAGGCCGCCGGTGGTGTTGGCGGCCCAGGGGAAGGTGACCACGTCCTCGACCCACGACGAGGTCAGGGTATTGAAAGCCTCGAAGTCGTCGATCATCAGCGTCGGTTCGCCCTCGGCCGGGATGACCAGGGCGGCCGGCGCCCCGGCGGCCAGGGTCTCGTATCCCGTTATCCAGCAGATGGGCGGCAGGTAGGTGCTGAACAGGTAGTCGAGGCCCGCGTCGGTCACCATCTGCTGGACCTTGCGGTAGCGGCCCCGGTACTCCTCGAGCGGGAAGGTCAAGCGGAGCAGGTCCCCGCGGATGGCGTCGACATGGGCCGGAGGCTCGAACACCTTGTAGCGCTTGCTATCCCCCACGACCGAACCTCCTCTCTGGAACGCGGCCGACTGTAACAGGGGGAGGATGCGGGCATCGGAGCGAACGTAACGGCGGCATGACCGTAGGAGGGTGCTGAGCAATCCATCCGCGGCCCACCACTCAACTCTTGAATGCCTGGTCGGCGAGTGGTGGGCCCTGGCAATCGTCACTGTTCAGCACCCTCCTAACCTGTTGGACCGAGCGTTGATGTAGCCGGGTGGTCCGTCGAGGGAGGAGTCCGGATGGCTGAGTACGTGGAACTGCTCGAGTTCCTGAGGAGCGAGGGAACCGCCGAGGTCCAACATTCCAAGGTCGACTTCATGGCCCACCTGGTCGGCGTACATCAGGTTCTTGTCTCGTGGCAATGCTCCGAAGCGGTGTGCTTGGGAGGCCTGTTCCACTCGATCTATGGAGCGGAGGGTTTCAGCGACGGAGCGCTCGATCTCCGGCGCCGGCCGGAGATTCGAACTCTCATCGGAACCGCAGCCGAGCACCTCGCTTTCGTGAACAGCTCGATGACTTACGACTCCTTCGACGCGACCCTACGAGAAGGTCCGCCTCACCGCGTGGTCAATCGGTTCACCGGTGCGCCCATCGAGTTGACCGACCAGGAATTCGCCGATCTCTCCCGGATACAACTTGCGGACTGGCTCGAACAGGTCGAGCGTTTCCCGGACAACTGGGACTATCGACGGCAGGTCTACCGCACCATCGCAGAACGCATCGGAGGCCGGGCATCGGCTACCTACGAAGAGGTCTTCTCCCGCGAGCCCTGACGGCCGGCCTTCCGGGTGGAACCCCTACCCCGCAGCTGGCAGGGATCTCCAATGAGCGTTGATGTCCTCCCCGTTTGCGATCCAAGCGTCCATCTCCCGGGCGTGCATGATGGTGCGCCGTAGCGTGTCGATCCGGTACGGACGGCCCGTGACCTGGGGATGGTTGACGAGGGTGAACAACCCGCCCACCTCCCGGATGCCTTCAAGTTCGGACGACCACAGCGACACGACGTGGTCGTTGGTCATGACCGGATTGACGTGCGGCGCCGGGTACGCATTGGGCGAAACCATGGCGAATCCCCAGTCGTCGGCTACCCAGTGCATCGGGAGTTCGAGAAGTGACAGGCCCTCGAGATCATGAAAGTACGGAATGACAGAGTCCATGTGGTGCGACGTGTACTCGACGCCTCGCTCGGCCAGTACACGGTTGGTTACCGGGCTGATCTCCGCGACCGGGGCGCGGTGGCCGATGGGCGACCGGCCCGACATCTCGCTAAGGATGTGGATACTCCGCTCGACTACCTCGACTTCCTCATCTTCCGACAGGAGATCCGGTCGCTCGTGCATGTGGCCGTGCAAACCGAGCTCGTGTCCCCCGGCGAGGATCGCTTCAACCGCTCCCGGATAGCGTTCGGCCACCCACGTGGGTACGAAGAAGGTGGACCTCACTTCGAGTTCGGCCAGCACATCGAGGATGCGGTAGACGCCAACCTTGGGGCCGTATGCGGCCTGCGACATGGTGATCGGGAGATCGGCGTTCCGCCGGTCGACCGAGAGCAGCCACGACTCGCCGTCGAGGTCGAACGAGAAGAATGCGGCTACGTTCCTGCCACCGGGCCATTTCGGGTCCATCGTGTTCCTCCTTCGCAATACTGGGTTGTCACGGGGCTCTGACGGTCAACAAGCGGCGCGGGTTCGCTACCAGCAGCTTGTCGATTACATGCTCCGGGACACCGAAGACATCCCGGAACCTGGGCATCACCCTCCGGATCACATGGTCGTAGCCCATCCCGCCGAAGGACTTGAGCATGCACTTCATGCAGATGTCCTGGCCGACGACCAGCTGGTCCTCGAATCCGGCGTCGATTAGTCGTGCCAGCATCTCGAGGCGTTGCAAGTCGCTCTTGGCCTTCCATTCGGCCGTGAAGTAGAAGTCCTGGCCGAAGCTGTCGAATCCCAGGGTCGCGCCTGTTTCGAGAACAGCCGAGAGGTACCGGACGTCGTCGATCTCGTCGAGGTGTGACAGGTAGACCCGGCGGAGATCGAGGCCGGCGTCCGACAGAGTGGCGAGGATGTCCAGTGCCACTGCCTGTTCGGGGGGATGGGTGTGGATGTTGACGGCCAGACCGGTTGCGTCGGCGACCCGGGCGCCGGCAACGAGAACCCTCCGCTCCACCTCATCCAGTTGTTCCGATGTCCCCAACTCACCGATGACACCAGGCCTGATGTCCGTACCGGAAAGGCCGTTATCCACCTCGTTGCGGAGGTACTCCTCGATGCGTTCGGTGGACATGTCCCTCAACCACTCCGGGTGCGAGGGGGCGACGTAGAACCCGCACGCTGAAACGATGTGGAGATCGAGTTCTGTCGCGACGCGCTGCAGTAGCAGGGGCTCGGGTTTCAGCCCCACGTTGGTGACATCGACGATGCAACTGCCACCGCCTGCCTTGAAGTCACCCAACTCTCCGGTGATCGTTTCGTAGTCATCCGGACTCAGCAGGAGGTTGTCGCGGATTGCGAACGTGTTCCAACGGGCAATCCCACCCAAGCGCGGCTCCATCGGGCGCGACCCCAAATCCGGCTGGCTCGATGGGTCCGGCCGGAACCATGCTGTTGCCGCATCGACGAACACATGCTCGTGCATCGAGGTAGGCCCGAGACGTGCCGCATCCAACGGTCCGAGGACGGTCATGATCTGGCCTCCCTCGGGACCGTTCCGGCCACGCCCGTCACCCTCAGCACTAGGGATCCCGGATTCCGAGGTCACGGGCAGGAGTATACGATCGCCCGGAGGTCGACGAAGGTTCGGGTGGTAGCGACGGGGGTCTGCTCCTGGCCACGGGCGAGGTCCGAGCTTCGCCGACCACCATAGGTAGCGTATGGTCTACGTATGAAGAAGGTCCCGAAGGCGGAAGCAGCGGAGCGCGTAACCGAGACTTTCGAGACCGCGCCCGTCACCATCCCGGTCGTCGCCGCCAGCGACGACTTCACCCACCGATGGCAGCCGGGTGGTCGCCTTCTCGCCTGCCGGGCGGAGGGCGCCGCCGCCGCGCTCCCTTCTGACGGCTGATGCCGCAACCACCCCCGGACGAGTTTCGCAACCGCGTCATGCGGGCTCGATCAGCTATGGGCGATGCCGGCCTGGTCGGCTTGGTGGTCTCGACGCAGGCCAACTTCGTCTACTTCACCGGTCTCCGGTTCGACCCGCTGTGGTCCTCGGCCACCAGGTCGATGATCGTGGTGATCCCGGCGGTGGGTCCTCTGCAGCTGTGCCTTCCGGCCTTCGTCGCCGATGAAGCCGAGGCGGCATGGGCCGACGCCGTGGTCCACCGATACGACGTACCGCCCCAGAGCGTGGTGCCGTACGTGATCGATGCGATCAGCGCCCTTCCGGCCGGCGCAATCGGTTTCGAGTTGGGTAAGGAGGCCAGGACGGGAGTCACCCCCGTCGATTTCCGGGCCATTACCGGGAGTGTCGACGACCCCCGGGTCGTCGATGGCCAGGAAGTGCTCTGGTCGCTGCGGACGATCAAATCCCCCTACGAGATCGCCTGCCTACGGGCAGCGGGCCACGCCACAAGCGCAGCGTTTGCAGAGGCTCTGTCGGGGACCGTCAGCGGAGCCACCGAGCGTGAACTGGCCCGCCGCATCGCGTCGGCTGCGATCGGTGCGGGAGCCGACACCGTGGGCTGGATCTCCATGACTTCGGGGTCCGGATCGTACGACCGGTTCGTCAGCGCGCCGCGCAACCGCGTCGTCCGGGAGGGGGACCTGGTCTGGGCCGATGTCGGCGTCCGTGTGGACGGGTACTGGTCCGACTTCTGCCGCGCCGCGGTGGTCGGTGCCCCGAGCCCCCGGCAGTTGGAACTGCACGAGGCCGTGGTCGAGGCCACCAACGCCGGGATCGGAGTGGCCCGCGCCGGTACCGCGGTTGCCGAAGTGGCCGCCGCGGTGCGGGATCGGTCGAACTCTTTGGGCCTCGCCTCGCTGGGGTTCGGACGGCTCGGCCACGGTATCGGCCTCGATGCCACCGAACCCCCCAGCATCGCCGAGTTCGACGAGACCGTCCTGGCACCGGGCATGGTGGTGACGGTCGAGCCGGCAGTCGTGGACGAGACCGGCCTCTATTGCGCCGAGCAGGTGCTCGCCATCACCGACGGCGCGCCCGAGGTGCTGTCGAGGGCTCCGACATGCCTGCGCACGGTTCGATAACGCTGAGAGAAGGTGCCGTGATCGGTCGGCCTGGTCCCCTCAGGCCTGGTGGCTTTGCCATCCGATGCCGAGGAGCCGTTGGGAGACCAGGGGCGACCGCATACCGATCGATCCCAGGGCCGCCCACATCGTGACCTGGTTGGCGGTCAGCACCGGCATTCCTAGGTCGGCCTCGAGAGGGGCGATCAGATCGATGGTCGGGACGCCCGTGCAGGCTAGAAAGACCGCCTCCGGACGGCCGGCCGTGGCCTGGCGCGCCAGGTCGATCACCGCGTCGTCGGCCACCGGGCCGATCACGTCGTGGAGTTCCATATTGGTGACGCCCGTCACGTGGTATCCGGCTTCGGTGAGGAAGGATCCGAGTCTTGCGCCGACCGACTCTGTGTAGGGCGTCCCGAGCCCGATCCGCTCGATTCCCAGCGCGGCGAGCGCATCGAGGAGCGCGCCGCTGGTGGTCTGGGCGACCGCAGCTCCCGCATCCTCCATCAGGGTCCGGATCCGGGATTCGCCGTCGAGACCGAGAACGAAGCTGCCGGACGTGCATGCAAAGCTGATGACGCCCGGGGCGATCTTGGTGAGGCTGCGGGCCGCGTAGGCGATCTCGGACGGTGAGGACACTCCCAGGATGAAGTCGAGATCGAGATCGCCGGCGTGGAAGCCGGTACGGGTCAGGTGAACGGTGGCTTCTTCGGGGAGGTAGCGGGGGTATTCCGCATCGAGTGTCAGATCGCACGGGACGATCAAGCCGATCCGCCCGCGGCTGGTTACCACCGCCGTATCCCCCGGCGTGCCCAAGTGATTCCGGCCGCGCTGCCCTCCGCTTGCCGTCCGGGATTCCTTGAGCGAGAGTTCGACAAGTCCGTGCCGGTGCTCTCCCTTACCTGGCCTTCCAGGCCCATGCCGGCTCCCGCGATCGCAGAACTGCATTGTAACTTTGGTCGGTGGTCGCCTCGGCAAGCTCCCCGGCCGGATCCAGTCGAGCCGGTGGCGGCTGTGCCCGCGGTCGTCCTCTGATGGCCCCCCGTCAATCGATCATTCCGAGCCACCTGCATGCCGAGACCGTCGGGCGACCCGCCCCGCAGAAACGCTCGATCGCCGCCGAGCTCCTCAGCGAGCGAGCCTGCTCCGGTATGCAACTCGGGAATCCAATCGGCGTCGACGGATTTCTGCAGGTATGGCAGGTGCGGCGCCCATTGACAGCGGGGGGTTGAACGACGATGATTCTGGTGTATATCGACAGGCCGACGGGGATTCGGTACTGATTCCGAGTGGAGGGCGAAATGGATTGGGACGCACGGAAAGCGGAGATATGCGGGCCTGCCTCGCTGGCGATGATTCCCTGGAACGACGACTTCAGCCCCGACCTCGGCGCCTTGGAGGACAACATCCGGTGGATGGTCGACGGGGGCCTGGTAACCGGTCGTGGCTTCGTCATCTCCCCGTCCGGGACAGGTGAGCTCGTCCACCTGAACAAGGAAGAGCACAGCCAGATAGTCGAGGCGTCTGTCAAGGGTGCCGACGGGAAACTCCCGATCGTGGCCGGAGTGGGCTCCTGCAGCGTGTTCGAAGCGATCGAGATGACCCGAAACGCCCGTGAGGCCGGGGCCGGCCATGTGATGCTGACCCCGCCGTTCTACTACCGCCTTGACGACGACAGCTTCTACACCTTCATAGGCATGGTGGCGGAAGCGGTTCCGGACATGGCGATAATGCTGTACGACCAGCCCTGGCGCGGGAATCTGGCCACCAGCCTCACCACGACGTTGCTACAGCGCGTGACCGACATACCGAACGTCCTATCCCTCAAGTTCGGGGGTCCGGGCATATACGTCCAGATGATCAGCACTATCCCCATGTTCAAGGACCGGTACGCGTTCATCGACAACTCGCTGGGCTTTACCTCGTCGGTCGGCCACATCCACGGCAGTGCCAGCTTCATCTCGGGTCCGGCAAGTTGGTGGCCCGAGTTCGAGCTCGAGTACTGGGACCTGCTGGAGAAGGGCGACTATGGCGAGGCGGATCGCATGCACGCCCGGTTGGCGCCCTACATGCACTTCTTCATGGGAGAGGAGTTCACCACCGGCGAGCCGTACCCGTACTACTTCGGGGCCTCGGTCATCAAGGGGACCCTCGACTACGTAGGTCTGAAGGGCGGGGCTGTCCGGCCACCCTTCAGCGCTTTGGGTGACGACGACAAGAAGCTCCTTTTCCGGATCCTCGACGACATCCCCTACGACGGCCGCCGCGTTTGACCACACAGGCAGCCTGACAATTCAGAACGGTGGTTTGTGGTCAGGCTCTCATCAGCTTGACGCCATACTGGCTCAACGCCCGATCCCGGCTCACCAGCGTCAGGTCGCGCGCAAGAGCCTGCGCGACGAGCATCCTGTCGAAGGGATCGCGGTGATGTCGCGGCAGAGAACCGGCTGTGCGGGCATCTGAGATGGTGATATGAAGAGGCTCGAAGTCTTCGTAGACGATCGTGTAGAATTCGTTACTGATAGTGAGCTTGCCGATGGTCTGCTTGATGCTGATCTCCCAGATGCTGGCCACGCTCACGTACACGAGATTGTCGGGATCCGCGATGACATCCGCGGCTCCTGCAAAGAGACGATCCTTGTTGAACCACCACAACGCTGTGTGGGTGTCGAGCAGTAGGTTCACTCCCGACCCTCGAAAGCGTCGAGCAGCCAGCCGGGCGTGGCATCGAAGTCCTCGGCCATGACGATCTTGCCGGCCAGCCTGCCCGGCACCCTTGGAGTCCGCTTCGCGACGAAGGGAACGAGGCGGGCGACGGGCTTGCCCGCCCGGCCTATCACGATCTCCTCACCGTTCAGAACCCGGTCGAGGAGCTTGGAGAGATGGGTCTTGGCTTCGTAAACGTTGACGATCATGCGGTTAATCTATCTGACTAGACCAGACTTGACCAGATTCTGACCAGGGGCACTGCCGGGCGTAGCGCTATTCGGGCTGCCGGTCGATTGGCCGATCGGCCGGAGGTGGGCGATCCTCGGACCCGTCACGATCCCGCTCAGGCTCGGGTGGTGGTCGATAGCCGCGACCTGCGCGTCAAAGGGCTTCGGGTTAACCCCTTCGACACATGGAGCCATGTAGTTAGCTAGCCTAGCTAGGCTTGGGTCTGGGTACCGGAGGTGACAGTGATGCTGGTCAACATGCATGAGGCCAAGTCACAGCTATCCAAGCTCGGAAGGCTGGCCTGGGAGGGCGAAGAGGTCGTGATCGCCCGCGCCGGCAAGCCCTACCTGCGTCTCACGCCGTATGACGAACCCGATCGCAAGCTCGGGCTCTTGGAGGGCAAGATATGGATTGCCGACGACTTCGATAAGACACCACAGGATATCATCGACTCCTTCTACGAGTCCGACCTGGACGATTATCTTTGAGACGCCTCTTACTCGACTCCCACGTCTTGCTGTGGGCGCTGTCGGACGTCCCGAGGTTGCGTGTGGACGCGCGGGACCTGATTGCCGACAGCAGCAACTACGTCGCGGTCAGTGCCGTCTCCGTATGGGAGCTGAGAATCAAGGCTGCCCAGGGCAAGCTGTCGGTTCCCGATACATTGGAGGAGGCGACCCGCCGGAGCGGCTTCGCGGAACTGCCGATTACGTTTGACCACGCCAAACGAGCCGCCGCCCTGCCTGCGGTCCATGGTGATCCCTTCGACCGGATGCTCGTGGCGCAGGCGCAGATCGAGCAGTTCGAAATCGTCACGCGAGACCGTATCCTCGTCGAATACGGCGTCGGGGTGGTTGCGGCGTAACCTGGATCTGGAGGGCTTGCCCGAGGTTATGTACAGATGATCGCTTGACGCGTTACCGACGGTCGTCATACAGTGCCAGCATCTGCTCCCCGCCCGCTGGACAGTAAGCCAAGGCTCTGTCCCCGGGCGGGTGTTTCGTGATATGCGAACCCTCGTCCTCGATCGGAGGTCAAACCGGCGGGCCTCGGAATCTTCAGGTCAGCCGGAAGAGAGCGGAGGCGGTGCCTGCGAAGATCGATTTGCGGGTTACGTCGTCGATCGCACCCATTGCGCCCTCGGTGGCTTCGGCATCCTCGATGGAGAATGGGTGGTCGGTGCCAAACATGACCCGGTTGCTCCCGACCATGGCGATCGCTGCCTGGAACGGGCCGGCCGAGTAGGTGATGGCGTCGACGTACAGTCGGGCGATCGATCTGGACGGTGGTTCCGGCAGTCTCGTACGGCCGATCTCGTCCGATCGCCAGGCGGCGTCGAGGCGTCCTACCAGCGCCGACAGGGTCCCACCACCGTGCGAGACGACGATCTTGAGATCCGGGTGGTTGAAGAGCACGCCACCGAACACGAGACGGCTTACCACCGCGGTGGTCTCCATCGGGAAACCAACCCCCACGGGCAGGACATGTCCGTAGCCCTCGAGGAGGTCCAGACCGATACCGTCCTGGGGGTGCAGCAGCACCGGGAGATCCCGCGACTCGAGTTCGGCCCACACCGGTTCCAGCTCCGGATCGTCCAGCCGACAGTGGGCGATCCTCGGACCCGTCACGATCCCGCGCAGGCTCGGGTGCTGGTCGATAGCCGCGATCTCCGCCAGCGCGTCCTCGACACTGGTTGCGGGAAGGGCTCCGAGACCCACCAGGCGCCCTTCGGTCATCTCCTCCAGAGCGCCTAGTTCGTCGTTGACCACCCGCGTGAGCTCGACCCCCTGCTGACCCTCGAACGGCTCCATCCAGGGGTTGCCGAGCGAGATGACTGAACGCGAGATCGCTTTGCGGTCCATGAAGCCGACCTTGCCGGCGATGGTCCACCACCCATCCTCGATGGGCCGACCTATGCGCGGATTGGCGTGCTCCTCCGGGAAGATCACGAACCGCCTGACCGCACCGTCCCTGTACACGCGAGGAATGTCTTGTCGTTGCTCCAAGGCGGTGAGGTAGGACTTCGGGTAGAAGTGGGTATGAACATCGATTCTCATACTCATACTGAGTTGCCTCCCCGGTCGGCGGCTTCGGCGAGTACCAGGGCGTCGAGTGCGGCGAGAATCACCTTGTCGATCAGAGTAGCCGACTCTTCGGGTGTCAAGCGGGTGGACGCGTCGTGCGAGCTGGCCACCATGCAGATGGAGCCCGTTCTCAGCCGGAGCATGGACCCGAGGATAAACAGGGTGGAGGTCTCCATCTCCGACGCGAGCGCCCCGCCCATCCTCCAGGCCGCTCGCTTGCCTCGCAGTTCCTGTGCCACCCCTACCCGGTCCGGATCTCGGTGGGAGTAGAACGAATCCTTGGAATGGAGTACGCCGACCCGTACCGGCAGGCCCAGTGCCTCGGCCGCCTCCCGCAAGCATGCCGTGATGTCGAGGTCCGCTACGGCCGGGAACTCGATCGGAAGGTACGACGTTCCGGTTCCCTCCTCCCGTACCGCGGCCGTTCCGACGATCACCTCGCCCGGTTTCACGTCGGGGGTCATCGACCCGCTGGTCCCGGTTCGTATGAGGGTCCTGGCGCCGACCTTGGTGAGCTCTTCGACCGCAATGGCCAACGACGGACAGCCGATGCCGGTTGACGTGACGGACACCGGCATGCCCCGGTAGGTCCCGGTGTAGGTGGTGTATTCGCGATTGGTGGCGATGTGGCGGGCATCGTCGAGAAGCTGTGCAATGCGCTCGGCCCTCTTGGGGTCACCGGGTAGGAGCACCTTGTCGGCCACGTCACCCGGAAGGCATCGGATATGGTGCTGGGGTTTGTCGGTGCTCAACGGGTCGAGATTCATGGAGTTGGACCTCCTGCGGATCTGAGATGTTCCTCCAGTTCATCCACGCTGTGGATGGGAGGATCGAGCCCGAGCCCCTGCGAGACCTGATGCATCGTGGAGGGTTCGACACCGGCCTCCGCCAACCGGGGATCGCCGAGGACCGACATCGGATCGCCTTCGAGATGGATGTCGCCCTCCCGGAGCACCAGAACGCGATCGGCGCAGTCGAAGGCCAGGTCCACGTCATGGGTGACCACCACGCAGCCATGGCCACGGCGCTGCGTGTCCGTGATGAGGTCGACGAGAATGCGGGTCCCCTCGGCGTCCTGCCCGCCGGTAGGTTCGTCGAGCACGAGAATCGGACTACCCATAGCGACGACCGACGCGATTGCGACTCGCTTGCGCCACGAGAGGGAAAGATCGTACGGGTTTGAATCGGCGACCGACTCGAGGCCGAGCAGCGCCATCGCTCGTTCGAGCCGTGCGGTCGTGTCCTCGGACCCGGAGCCGTGCTCGGCCCCGAAAGACACCTCGTCGGCGACCCGGTCGCGGAACAGCTGCGTGTCGGGGTTCTGGAACACGAGCCCGACAGTGCCTGACAATTTAGCGGTCCTCACTTTTCTCGTATCGGTACCGGCAACCGTAACGGTCCCCGTACTGGGCTTTATCAGCCCGTTGAGCAGACGGAGCATGGTCGACTTGCCGGCGCCGTTGTGGCCGAGAACGAAGAGAGCCTCACCTGTGGATATGTCGAGGTTGACCTTCCGGATCGCCTCAACCCCCTTGGGGTATGTGTAACTCACGTCACGGAGCTGTATCACTGGCTCAGGCCCCGGACCGAGCCAGTGCTTGCAGCGAAGCCACCAGCTGATCGGTCCCCAGAGGCGCAGTGCGGCTCGGTACGATTCCTCTCTCGCGTAGCTCTGCCCAGATCGCAACGTATCGGGGAAGCATGATCATGTCGGCAAGGGGCCCTAGGTCGGCCAGCAGTGACGCCGGCTCCCCGTCAGCTATGACGCGCCCGCCGTCCAGGATGACCAGCCGATCGGTAATCCCGAGCCAGTGACTCAGGTCTTGAGCTACCACCAGTACCGTCGTGTGCCCTTGCCGGAGTGTCTTCACCATGGAGACCACTTCCGCCGTACCGGTGGGATCGAGTTGTGAGGTCGGGTCGTCGAGAATCAGGATGGGTTTCCTCTGGGCCAAGGCGCAAGCTATCGCGAGGCGCTGCGATTGGCCGCCCGATAGGCGGCGGGGATGATGGCCGGCCATTTCGGCCAGTCCGACACTCTCCAATGCTCCAAGAACCCTTGCCACGATCTCCTCACGTGGCAGACCCTCGTTTTCCAATGCGTAGGCCGTCTCGTCGAATGCCGTCCTCGTAGCGGCGGTCAACTGATCGAACGGGTTGTCGAACACCATGCCGATGGACTCGGTGATCGCGTTCAGTGGGGCGGACTCAACATCGTGTCCGAGCACCTGGGCCGCACCCTCGATCTTGCCATGCAGAATTCGCGGAACGAATCCGGCCACAACGCGCGCCAGCGTTGACTTGCCGCTTTCGGAAGGCCCGGTGATGAGGGTGAGTTGATCGCCATACAGCTCCAGGCTCAGACGGGTCAGCGACGGCGTGGAGGCAGTGTCGTAGGTGACGCTGAACTCGTTGAAGGTGGCAAAAGCGGCGGTCTCCGACCCTTTGGAGCCAGACGAGTTGGCGCCGCTCACCATATGATCGCTAGGACGAGCAGCGGGATCGCAGCCAGGAGAAGCGATCTCTGCAGCAGCCTCCCCCGATCCTCGACTTCGACCGCGGAGGTCCGGCGGCCTGGCCGGGAAAAACCGCGAGACTCCAAGGCAAGCGTGCGCATCTCGACTCCGATCAGGGAACTGACCAGCAGCGGCTTGAGCAGTGCGAAGAGAGTCCGGAAGCGCCGAGGCAGGCCGCCGCGCGTGTCAAAGCCGCGGGACTGCTGGGCATCGAGGATCTGCTTCGCCCGGAGCTTCATCTCCGGGGGCAACTCAGCCCCCGCCAGGTAGGCGTAGGCCAACTTGTGGGAGACCCCGCGCTGGATCAAGGAAGTGGCGAAGACCTTGGGGTGGACAGTTGCCATCGCGGCGGTCACCGAGATGACAAAGACCGCAAGACGCGCCGCGGTCGTTGCGGCGAGGGCCAAGCCGTCGGCGTTGATCGTGATAGGGCCCCAAGCCACCAGCGGCTCCGAGTCGTACGGGCGGACCACTCCATGGATCACGAAGAGGGCGAACGTCATCGGGGCCATGAGCCGGAGTGACTTGAGGACGATGGAACCGAGACGGGACACGAGCAGGGTTACTACCGCCGCAATCAAGATGGCGGTGGGTACTCGAACGGTGTCGCCGACGAATCCCGCGACCGATAGTGGAAGCACTGCGGCCAGCTTGGTCAGGGGATGTACCCGGTGGAGCCAGGTGTTCCCGACCTCGTATAGCTCGGCGACTCGCGCCGACGACCAAGTGGCCGTATCGGCTTCCACTACCGCTGGTCCGTAGTGGTCTGTCTGCAAAACAACTTGGCGTGCTCTGCTTGCCATCGACGCTCCTCGCTGCGTTCCACCTCCTCGATGTACCGCTGCGGGTACGCCGTCGTCGGTGGGCCTTGCGAGCAACGCCGCTGCCGGCGCATATCACACCGCCGTTTCACAGACAGACCACTGTGGTCTCCTCTGCAAAACAACTTGGCGTGCTCTGGCAGCCATCGACGTCCCTCGCGGTGTACCGCCTCCTCGATGTACCGCTGCGGGTACGCCTTCGTCGGCGGGCCTTGCGAGGGACGTCGATGCCGGCGCATGTCACGACGCCGGTTCACAGACGGACCGCTAGCCGGTTAGAACGGTACGACCTCTCGCCCGAACGGGGGCCGGTAACGCGCCGGAACTCCCTTGATCAAGGCAAATGCCAGGAGCACCGTGAGTACCTTGTCGCCCGGAGTCGTGAGCAACTGCTGACCGATCACCGACTCGACAATCCCTCGCCCGGAGGCCACGAAGAAGCCGGTGACCGCGTCGACACCCGACCCGGAGACACCTTCGAACACGAGAACCACTATGGGTGTGGCGGTGATGATGGTGACAGCGGTCAAGGCCACCATCAGCCAGATCACCTTGCCGGTAGAGCGAAGGAATCCATGTGCCGCCATGACACCGGCCACGATCCCGATAGCCGCGTTGACAATCCCGAATGGGATCGATGTCGCCTCGAGCGTGAGCCCGATCACGAGGTTCGTGAGCACCCCGGCTACTGCGGCGACCCACGGGCCCGCCAGGAAGGCCACCATGGTGGTGCCGATGGTGTCGAGGAACAGGGGCAGGTTCAAGACCTGGGTGAAGAACCGTCCGATCATGTTGATCCCGATAGCGACCGGGATGAGCACCCATGCCGCTGTCGTGAATGCTGTCTTGAATCTCAGGCCGTCTTTGATGGCGCTCATTCGATCTCTCTCCCTGGTAGTGCTCCCAAAATCATATTGATGGGAAGCGGATGCCGTAGGAGAAACCACATAGGCGGATTCAATCGGTCGTCGCAACACCTACGAGTGAAGGAGGTTTGTGATGAGAGCAAGGAAGGTTCGTCGGTCGGATCGTGCGTTGAGGCCTGCGATGCGGTCGCCTGGTCGACCCCCGGGTTGGCGGCGTGAGCATCAGGAACGGTTTTGGGAAGGGATCGCTGGTGGGTTGTCGAGCGAGCAGGCCGGTGTGGCGGCTGGTGTGTCGCCCGCGGTTGGTTCGCGTTGGTTCCGCGAGAATGGTGGTATGGCACCTTTTTCTTTCGTCCCTGTTTCGGGACGCTATTTATCTTTTGTGGAGCGAGAAGAGATCGCGGTTCTCCACGCCCGCCAGTGTGGGGTGCGTGAGATCGCCCGCCGCCTGGGTCGGTGTGCGTCGACGATCTCTCGTGAGTTGCGCCGCAACGCTGCTACTCGTGGCGGAGGCCTGGAGTATCGGGCCACGACCGCGCAGTGGCATTCGGATCGGCGCGCCAGCCGCCCGAAGGTTTCCAAACTGGCCTCGAACGACGCCCTGCGTGAGTATGTGCAAGATCGTCTCGGCGGTGTTATCGCCCGCCCCGACGGCGAGCTGGTACCAGGCCCTCAGGTGCGTTGGGTGGGTCGTCGTCATGGGCCCCGAAAGGATCGTCGGTGGGCGACATCGTGGAGCCCCGAGCAGATCTCGGGGCGGCTCCGGGTCGATTTCCCCCATAATGAGTCCATGCGAATCTCTCACGAGGCGATCTACCAGGCGGCCTATGTGCAAGGCAGGGGTGCGCTCAAACGGGAACTGGTGGCGTGTCTGCGCACCGGGCGAGCGTTGCGGGTGCCGCGGGCACGGACCCGCCAGCGGGGCCGCAGCTTCGTCAGCCCCGAGATCATGATCAGCCAACGCCCCGCCGAAGCCGACGGCCGGGCAGTGCCAGGACATTGGGAAGGCGACCTGATCCTGGGACTGCACAGCTCCGCGATCGGGACGCTGGTTGAACGCACCACGCGGTTCACGATGCTGTTACACCTCCCACCCATGCCAGGCCACCGAAAACAGCAACGGGTTCACAACGGACCCCCTCTAGCCGGCCACGGCGCCCAAGCAGTCCGAGACGCCATCGCAGAGTCGATCACCACCCTGCCCCAACAGCTCCGCCGCTCCCTGACCTGGGACCAAGGCGCCGAAATGGCCCAACACGCTCAACTCCGCGTAGATGCCGACCTCGACGTCTACTTCTGCGACCCGCAGTCACCATGGCAGCGTGGAACCAACGAGAACACCAACGGTCTCCTCCGTCAATACTTCCCCAAAGGCACCGACCTCACCAGACACTCAAGAGGCGACTTGGACGCCGTCGCTGCAGCCCTCAACGGTCGACCCCGCAAAACTCTCGGCTACAGGACCCCAGCCGAGGCCCTCACCGAACACCTAGACTCCCTCAAACAAGGCACTGTTGCAACGACCCCTTGAACCTGGTATATATTCATGTGTTCTTGTGGTGTCTATTCACAGTTTCTATGGTCTGGCCAGTCTCTAATTGCTGGAACACCGGCAGCCCACCTCAGTTGTCTAGGAAGCCTTGCAATTGTAGACGTTTCTTACGCCTAGAGATCGTTCCCAGCGTTGCCGATGCGCATGTGGTTCGTCGTTGCGATGGTTGCCATCAAGCGAAGCGCTTCCTCGCAGTAGCGATCGGGATGGACTTCCACCCGGTCATCGCCGGTTGCGCCATCCACACCACACCTGGTTGAAGCATGTGACCGCGCCGGCTGGTTCTAACCATGTTGACCTATTCGATCCGGATGCTCGTTGTACAGGTGGAGAACGAGTTGGTCGAGGTCGTCGCTGCGACTGCCGCCTAGGAGAATGCTGAAAAACGGGGTAGCGGTCGGCCTTCCGTCGGCTGACCAGGTAGTTTGCTATCGGCCCTCGGGCCAACAGGGGGTTTCTCAGCACTCTTCCAGCAGACCACGGTGTCCACCTGCTAGCTGTACTCCCAGGCTCTCGGCGGATGTGTGACATCGTCCTGCGGGCTGGTTCTCCCGCCCCCGGGGGGAACCAGGTAGCGACGGTGACCTGACCAGTGGTCACCGATCACCTGCTACTGACCATGGGTGGTTCAAGGCCTTCTCCAGGTTGGAGAGGTACTCGGCGAAGGCGCGACGGCCCTCCGGTGTCGCCCTGATCCAGGTGCGCGGTTTGGAGTCACGGAACTCCTTGGTGATGGCCAGGTAACCGGCGCCTTCCAGCTTCCGCAGATGGGTGGTCAGGTTGCCTCCCGTCAGGTCCAGCGTCTTCTGGATGAAACCGTAGGCGAGCCGATCCGTGTCTGGTTGGAGGACCAGCATGGACATTATCCGCAGCCGGGTGGACTGATGGATGGTCTCGTCGAGGACGATGGTCTCTTCTGTCACGCCATGTCGTTCTTGCGGATCCACGCCCAACCGAGCCCCGCCACGACCAGCGTCGCGACCCCCGACACGGCTGGTGCAGCATCGCCGGCGAGGTAACTGGGAAGGTAGAAGGAAGCTGCGATTCCTAGACCCACCACTGCCAAGGCCGGACGGAACATTATGCCGAACAAGACGTATCCAAGCCCCACGATGCCGACCACGACGTAGGGTATCTTGGCGGCGAGTTCGGCGTTCCACATTCCCGCTGCGCCCGGGACGAGGAACGCCGTGGTTATCACCGCCAGCCAGAAGAGAAACACCCGGATCCCGGCGCTGCGCGCGTCGACCCCAACGGCGATCCTCCCGGTTGCGCGGTGTCCGATGATGGCGCTGCCCACCATCCCTCCGACACCGAGTGCTATCCAGAGCGGCAGGGGAATCCAGGGCCGGCGCGCCAGGAGATCGGTAGCCAACGTCTGCGATGCGTACTGCCAGAAGTATCCGAGGGAGACTATGGCGCCCCAGAGGAGCAGGATCGTCTCCATTCCGGCGGCGTACATCGAACTCCGCGATCGGTCCAACGTCTCGTGGATCGTGCCCCAACTCTCTTCCGGCGTAAGTGCCGCCGTACCTCCGTCAGATCTCCCCATCATCCGCCTCCCTTTCCAATCGGGCGGGCCCTGCCTCGCCTCGCTTTGGTTTGTGTCGCAAACCACTTTAGGAGAGGTCGGTTTGCAATGCAAACGAGTTTGCAGAATTCACAGAGGGTTGTTCAACTGCCACCTGCGCGAACAAGAAGGAACATCATCCGACTACCGACTACCGACTACCGACTACCGACTACCGACTACCGACTACCGACTACCGACTACCGACTACCGACTACCGACTACCGACTACCGACTACCGACTACCGACTACCGACTACCGACTACCGACTACCGACTACCGACTACCGACTACCGACTACCGACTACCGACTACCGACTACCGACTACCGACTACCTAAGACTTCCGTCATCCGCCTGGCCACCACGTCGGCGTCGCCCGGCAGCATCGTCATCGGGTCGATCACGATGGCTTCTCCGTCGGCCCGCATCGCGATCGAGGGTTCCCCGGCCAGGAGTTGGTCGATGATCGATGCGGCCGGCGGTGTCTTGGCGGGATCGAACGTGACGTATCCGCGAGCGACCGCGGCGGGTGCAGCCGCGTGACCCTTGGAGCCCACCTCGGCCTGTACCCCGTCGATCGTGTTGAGGACGGCGGCGATTGCCTCCAGGTCCTTCCTCCAGCGCGCCAATTCCTCTTCCTCGTCCGCGGCGAGGAACAACTCGACGGCGGCCAGCAGACCTACGATCTCCTCCTTGCCCACCTTCATGCCACGGCCGATAGCAGTGAAGGGGTTGGCGTTCAGCCGGACCGCCTCCACCAGGTCGGCCTGCCCGAGGACCAAGCCGGTGCTCTGCGGTCCTCTGATCGCCTTACCGCCACTGAAGACAACCGCGGAAGCCCCCAACTCGAGAAGGGATCTCAGGTTGGACCGGGGCGGAAGTTGGGCAGCGGCGTCGACGATAAGCGGTACGCCGCGCTCCGAAGCGGCGGAAGCCAACTCGGCCAGGTCCTGCTCGGACTGCAGGCCGTAGAACAACACTACGGCCGCGGCGCGCGGCCCTATCGCAGCAACCATATCGGCGGTGCTCACGTCTGTCCGGCTACCGACCTTGATCAGCTTCCCGCCCACTGACTCGATGCCCTGATGGACGAACACATGGGGGTCTATGAGACTGATCACGAACTCATCGGGAAACGCCTCGGTATGCGGCAGGCTTGCGATCCTCTCCGGGTCTCCTTTCGTCATGCAGGCCGCCGCGCACATCGCCACGCCACTGGAGGCACCGCACGAGATGAAGGCGGCTTCGACACCGATCATCTCGGCCAGCTTCTCGCCTGCCTTCCGGTGCAAAGCGTTCAGGTCGATGAACGATCGGGCTGCGGCGGCCATCGCTGCGACCACCTTTTTCGGCATAACGCTGCCCCCCAGCGTGGTGGAGTTTCCTGACGCGTTTAAGAACGGTCGCAGACCAAGGAGTCTCCGGTAAGGATCGTCGTCGCATCTGCCCATGGTCGTCCCCTCCGTCTACCCGGATCTCACCATACCGAGATCGACAGTTCCGCTCCGGACGGGGCCGCATGGATACACAAAAGCCGCAATATCGGTTGACGGTCCTTTTCGCTTGCTCCTAGAGTCAGAAGAGAGCAGTGCCCGGTCGTTTAAGGGAGGAATCGAGGAAACTCACGTCGAGCCCACTTCAGTCGTCTACGGCCGTGGCCCGGGCACGCCGAGCATCAGCCGCGGTGGGTAGGTCGATTGGGGAATCCCGGAGGAGAATCCATGGCAAGTAGAAGCGAAGACACGCGACCGGAGGATCACGGACGCGGTTCCCCTGTAGATCGACGGACGTTCCTCAAGTGGGTGGGCTACGGGGGTTCCCTGGCGGCGGTGGGCTCCCTGGCGGCGTGCGGGGAAGACGCTCCGGCTCCGGCTCCGGCTCCGGCTCCGGCTCCCGATACGGCGGCACCCACTACAGCGGCACCCAGTACGGCCGCGCCGGCAACGGCGGCTCCCACGACCACGGCGGCAATGGCTGCCGACACCACAGTAGCTCCCACCCAGGCCTCGACGACCACCGTCACGGTCGCTCCGGGCACCACCGCCCCGCCCCCGCCGCCCGAGTTGCCGCCGCAGAACATCAGGCTGGGGATCGACGGGTCGATACAGAACTTCGACTACCACAAGCAGTTCAACCTCACGGACGCGTGGGCCCCGTCACAGATCTTCCGCGGACTGTCCGATCTCGATCCGGTGACCTACCGGCACGTTCCCGAGCAGGCGATGAGCTGGGAGTTCAGCGACGACTACACGGAGTGGACCTTCAAGATCCGGCCCGGTATCAACTTCCACAACGGACGGGAGATGACTGCCGACGACGTCATCTTCAGCACGATGCGCGTACTTGACACGGGCACAGGTTCGGCGTACCGCCAGTCCTTCGTGAATGCGGAGACCGACGAAAGCCTCTTCAAGACCATCGATGCCGTCGATTCGCACACGATCCATGTCACGCTCCATCAGCCCCACCCGCGCCTTGAGGAACTGTTCTTCGTGCACGTGAACGCGATCATGCCGCAGGAGGCCATCGCTGACATCAACACCCTCCCGGTGGGTACAGGACCCTTCCGCCTCAAGGAGCACATCCCGGATGTGGTAACGATCCTGGAGAAGAACACCGACTACTGGGAAGCTGACCTCCCGATCCTCGACGAGATCCGTATGATCCCCATCCCGGACGAGACGAGCCGCTTGGCGGCGCTGCGCGCCGGGGAGGTGGACTGGATCCGGAATCCTCCGCGGGTGGAGATCCCTGCCCTGCAGGCCGACGACTCCATCAACGTCCAGGTACTCCCCTCCACATGGGTGGACTGGTTCCGGATCAGCCCGAGATACCCGCCGCTCGACAACCCGAATGTGCGGCGGGCCATTGCCATGTCCATCAACCGGGAGGCTGCCAACGAGCGGGCGTTGTTCGGCCTGGGTGCGCCGGCCTACACGAACGTGCCGCCGCTGTCCAACGTCCCGCTCGCAATCACCCCACCGCCCTACGACCCGGAAGGGGCGCGGGCGATCCTGGAAGCGGAGGGAGTACTCGGTTTCGATCTCGAGTTGACGGCGCACGACGTGGCGCACATCAAGAAGATCGCCGAGTCGGTGGCCGCCGACTTGCAAGCGGTCGGGATCAACGCCACGGTCGCTGCATTGGAGGAGGGGTTCTGGGCCAACCGCTGGTCACAGCAGGACTGGCAGATGGCCAACAGCGCCTCCATCAGCTTCATGGATCCCGGGCCGCGTTCACGGTTCATCGGGGAAGGTGACGTTACGGGGTACACCGACCCCGAGATCGCGGCATGGATTTCGGAGGCAAGTGCCATTGCGGACGTCGACAAGCGTGGTGAGCTCTACTCGATGGCTTGGAACAAGTACCTCAACGAGGGAGCGACCTTCATCGCCATCGTGGCGGCGCCATACGCGGTCGCCATGTCCAACAAGGTCAAGGGCTTCCCGATGTTCCCCGAACAGCAGCAGCGCTGGGAAACGGCCTGGCTGGACGCATAGCAGGCGGTAGTGGTCTGCCTGCAAAACAACTTGGCGTGCCCTGCTTGCCAGCGGCGCCCCTCGCTGCGTTCCGTCTCCTCGACGTACCGCTGTGGGTACGCCTTCGTCGGCGGGCCTTGCGAGGAACGTCGCTGCCGGCGCATACCACGGCACTGTTTCGCAGACAGACCACCGTCGAACTTGTCCGCCGCTCGTCGACCAGTGATCGTGTCGTCGAGCGGCAGACCGCGGGTGTCTTGGTCCACCGCTTGCCGGTGGCGTTTACACGAACCCTGACCGTGTCGATCGGTTGGGCGAGGGAATTGCCAGTGCCTCGTATCCCGCTCCTGCGAGTGGAACCATGCGGGCAGCATGCAGCCTGATTGTGGTTGAGGCGTGGGCTCCTACATAGTCCGCCGGCTGGCGTGGGCGGTCGTGGTCACGGTCGGGGTGACCACGCTCGTCTTCTTCCTGATCCGGGCCATCGGTGGTGACCCGGCCCTGATCAGGTACGGCGAGATGGCCCGGGAACATCCGGAGCTGGCAGACGAGTTCCGGCGCCAACACGGGCTGGACAAGCCCTTGGTCGAGCAGTACTGGGTGTTCGTGACCAGCGCGGTCAAGGGTGACCTGGGTAACTCGCTCTACTCCGGCCAGCCCGCCTTCGAGATCCTCAGACGGGGTCTCCGAGTGACAGTCCCGCTGGCCATCATGTCATTGGCGTTCTCCGTCTTGATTGGGATGTCGCTGGGCATGACCGGCGCCTTCAACCATCGAACCTGGCTCGACGGTGTCTCCTCGGTCGCCTCGTTGGTGGGCGTTGCCCTGCCCAGCTTCTACCTGGCCATGTTGCTCCTGCTGACGGGGGGACTCTGGCTCGGCTGGTTTCCGATCATCGGCAGCCTGGGAATAGACCCGCTCGGCGATCCGCTGGGAACCGCCCACAGCCTGTTCCTTCCTTCCCTGGCGGTGGCCATGTACAGCGCGGCAGCCGTCAGCCGCCTGCTCCGGTCCAGCACGCTGGAGGAACTCCGGAGGCCCTACGTGCTGGTAGCCCGCGCCAAGGGTCTTCCGTCCAGCGTGGTCAACACCCGCCACGCGTTGCGAAACGCCCTCATCCCCACCGTCACCATCATCGGTCTCCATGTAGCGGACCTGATCTCGGGTCTGATATTCGTGGAGGTGGTTTTCACCCTGCCGGGCGTGGGACGGCTGTTCCTCGAAGCCGTGTCGTCGCGCGACTACATCGTGATCCAGGCGGCGGTTTTCTTCTTCGCTATCTCGTTCTCCCTGGTGAACCTGGTCACCGATCTGCTCTACCCGGTTCTCAACCCGAAGGTGAGGCTCGAGTGACCGGAACAGGGACCGAGCAGGTGACCGCGCGGGAGGTATCGATCGTCCGGACCACCCGCCGGGCGAGGGCCCGAAGGGTGCTCTCGACGATCCTTCATACCCGGCGGGCTCTGGTCGGACTCATCCTGGTCCTGAGCATGGTGTTCGTGTCCGCCTTGGCGCCGATCCTCGCGCCCTACGATCCGGTGATTCCCGACCATGGTCCGCAGTTCGCTCCTCCCGGCTGGGATTTCCCCTTCGGCACCGACGACTTCGGGCGTGACATGTTGAGCCGGGTGATATGGGGGGGGAGGAAGGCCCTGGTCATCGCAGTGGCCGCGGTGTTGCTGGCACTCATGGCCGGAGGCGTCCTCGGTCTGGTGGCTGGGTTCGTCGGGCGCAAGGTCGATCAGCTGATCATGAGGTTGATAGACATCCTGCAGGCCATACCGTGGCTGGTACTGGCGCTCATGGTCGTGGCCTTCCTGGGTCCGGGTCTGTGGAATGTGATCATCGCCATAGCACTACCCGGAATACCCGGATATGCCCGACTGGTGAGGAGTTCGGTCCTCGAAGTGCGGGAACAGGACTACGTGACCGCCGCCCGGGCCATCGGCGACGGTCCCGTGTCCATCATGGTCCGGCAGGTTCTTGCCAACAGCTTCGTTCCGGTTCTGGTGGTCATGACCCTCGGATTCGGCGGCACGCTCATCGCCGAGGCCGGCCTGAGCTTCGTGGGGCTCGGTACCCAGCCGCCGGAGCCCAGCTGGGGAAGGATGCTGAGCGAATCCCGATCGTTCATCTCGGTGGCGCCTTGGACGGTGGTCTTCCCCGGTCTTGCCATCAGCTGGGGTGTGATCGGCTTCAATATCCTGGGAGACGGGTTGAGGGACGCCCTCGACCCACGCATGCGGGACATCAGGTGAAACTGATATGACTGAGGCGGACACCACGGCGGGCGACGGAACGGTACTGAGCGTCGAGGACCTGCGGGTCTACTTCCACACTCGCAGCGGGGTGGTACGCGCCGTCGACGGGATCGACCTGGATATCCGGAAGGGTGAAGCGGTGGGACTGGTGGGCGAGTCCGGGTCCGGAAAGAGCCAGACCGCTCTGGCCGTCATGGGCCTGACGACGGCCCCCGGACGGATCGAGTCCGGCAGGATCGTCTTCAATGGGATGGACCTGCGCCGCCAATCCGCCGAGGCCATCCGCAAGATCAGGGGACGGGACATGGCCATGATCTTCCAGGATCCCATGAGCAGCCTCAACCCGGTGCTGCGGGTCGGAGAGCAGGTAGCCGACGGGATGCGGGTCCATCAGCCGGGCCGTACCCGGGCCGGGGTGGTGTTCGACGAGTTGTCGGGACTGCACCGCCTCCGCAGGTTCGCCAGGAAGGTCAAGGCCACGGTGGTCGAGCTGTTCCGAAGGGTGCGGATACCGGGCGCCCGACGGCGGGTGAGGAGCTTCCCCCACGAGTTCAGCGGCGGTCTCCGCCAGAGGGTGATGATCGCCGCCGGCCTGGCATGGAGCCCGTCGCTCCTGATCGCCGACGAACCCACCACCGCCCTGGACGTGACCATCGAGGCCCAGGTGCTGCGGCTGATCGCCGAACTCCAGCAGGAGATGGAGATGGGCCTGCTGCTGATCACCCACGACATCGGGTTGGTAGCCGAGAATTGTGATCGGGTCTACGTCATGTACGCAGGCCGGATCGTGGAGGAGGCGCGGGTGCGGGACCTGTTCACGAACCCCCGCCACCCCTACACCCGGGGACTGCTGGCCTCGACGCCGGACCTCGACGACGACCGGGAGTGGCTGGTGACGATGGAGGGGGCCATGCCGGACCTGACCGAACCGTTCGCCGGGTGCGCCTTCTATGACCGGTGCCCCCACCGGCTCGACCCCCGTTGTGCCACGGAGCGGCCGCCTCTGCGGGAGGTCGACGACCACCACCGGGTGGCCTGCTTCTACGACGTACCGGACCCGGCCCGTGCCTGACCGCCACGGGTTCGGCAGTCGGCGGAGGTCGTAGGTGGTGGGCGATTCCGTGGCCAACGGGCACCCCCTGGTCGACATAGCGGGGCTCAAGAAGCACTACCGCCTGCCCCGCCCCCTACGGGACATCGCGCTGCTGCGCCCGGCGCCCGTCGTGCGCGCCTGTGACGACGTCAGCCTGACCATCAGAGAGGGTGAGACGCTGGGGCTGGTGGGCGAGAGCGGGTCGGGTAAGACGACCGTGGGCCGCCTCCTCCTGGTCCTGGAGCGCCCCGACGCCGGAACCATCGAGTTCGACGGCGCCAGCCTCCTCGATCTGGACCGGGAAGGGTTGCGCCGGGCCCGCCGCCAGATGCAGATCGTCTTCCAGGACCCGCTCTCCTCGTTGAACCCCCGGCACTCGGTTCTCCAGGCCGTCGCCCATCCCCTCCGCACCCATGGCCAGGTCCGCAACGCTACGGAGGCGCTCGGACCGGTGATCGAGTTGCTCGCAACGGTGGGCCTCCCCGCCACCATCGCCGACCGGTTCCCCCACGAGTTGAGCGGAGGCCAGGCACAGCGGGTCTGCATCGCCCGGGCCATTGCCCTGCGACCCAGGCTGATCGTGGCGGACGAGCCGACCTCGGCTCTCGACGTCTCCGTGCAGGCCCAGATCCTCAACCTGCTCAAGCGCCTCCAGCAGGAACTGGGCATGGCCTACCTGTTCATATCCCACGACCTGCGGGTGATCAGCCACCTGAGCGAGCGGGTGGCGGTCATGTACGCCGGCCAGATCGTGGAGACCGGGAACACCGCCGAGGTATTCACCGAACCCCGCCACCCCTACACGGAGGCGCTGCTGGAAAGCGTTCCCCGTCCGAGGCTGCGGGTCGAGGAGCGGGGCGAGGTCATCCGCGGCGAAGCCCTCGACGTAGCCACCGTTCCCTCCGGGTGCCGGTTCGAGCCCCGCTGCCCGTACTCCCAGCCCGAATGCCTCGATCCTCAGCCACTCCGCGCCGCCGGCACGAACGGCCGCCAGGTCCGTTGCATTCTCGACGGGATCCCGAAGTCGACGGCCAGTGACCAGTGGTCGGTGGCAAGTGATGGGGAGGAGGGTCTCTGAAATGAACTTCGATGTCCTGATCAGGAATGGGGCCGTAATCGACGGATCCGGGAGATCTGCCCGGTCCGTTGACGTCGGGATAGCGGGAGGCGTCATAGAGGCGGTTGACCGGCTTGATGACGCTCAGTCCGAGGTGACCATCGAGGCCGATGGGATGGTCGTCGCTCCGGGGTTCATCGATTCGCACGCTCACTCCGACGTGATGCTCCTCGCCGATCCCCAGCACGCTCCCAAGCTCCTCCAAGGGGTGACGACCGAGGTGTTGGGACAGGACGGCCTCTCGTACGCCCCCCTTTCCGCCTCCAATCTGCAGCTCTACCGCCGTTACCTGGCCGGTCTCAACACCAGCCTGGACGTGGACTGGAACTGGTCGAGCGTCGCCGAGTACCGGGCGCGCTTCGACGGTCATGTGGCCATCAACACCGCCTACCTGATCCCCCACGGGGCAATCCGGCTGGAGGTCCTCGGCATGGAGGACGTGCCTCTGGTCGGCGAGGACCTGAGACGGGCTCAGCGTCTGGTCGAACAGGGTATGGAGGAGTGGGGGGTCGGGTTCTCCACCGGGCTGGGCTACTACCCGCAGGTCTATTCGGACACCAAGGAACTGGTGGAGTTGTGCCGCCCGGCCGTCGGAGGTGTCTTCGCCCCGCACCTCCGGACCATCTTCCGGGGCGAGCCGTTCGACCCCGTGCAGGAGGCCCTCGATGTCAGCCGCAGGTCGGGGATCGCCCTACACCTCACCCACTTCGGTCCCGGTTGGGACATCTCGATGGTGGACCGGGCCAAGGCCGCCGGTCTCGATGTCACCTTCGACGCCTACCCGTACTTCTCGGGATCGAGCACCCTCATGGCCTTCCTACCTCCATGGGCGCAGGTGGGCGGACCCGACGACATCCTCGAGCGGTTGGCCGATCCGGTCCAGCGCAAGCGGATGGAGGGCGAGGTTGCAGGGGTGCGGATCGCCAACCGCATCAAGACATGGGGCGACATGATGATCAGCCACGCACCCTCGGCTGCCAACAGCCACCTGGTCGGGCTCACCATCCCGGAGGCGACCGAGGCTCGGGGGTTCGAGACGTGTGAGGAGTTTGTCTGCCAGATACTCCTCGAGGAGAACCTCGAAGTGGGCCACCGCATGCCCCCACCTGCCGACGAGGTGGTCGAGGCCGGCAGCGAGAAGTACATGAAGCTACTCGAGCGGGAGGACTACGCGGTCAGCAGCGACAGCATCCTGGCAGGCGACAAACCCCATCCGAGGGCGTACGGCACCTTCCCGAAGGTGCTCGGACCGCTGAGGAGGAGGTACGGCAACTCGCTCGAGTCGCTCGTCAACCGCATGACCGCCTTCCCGGCCTCCCGGTTCGGCCTTTCCGACCGTGGCCTCCTCCGCCCCGGCAAGGCGGCCGATGTGGTGGTCTTCGACCCGGACCTGGTCAACGACACGGCCACCTACGACGAACCGAAAAGCTTCCCGGAGGGTATCGAGCACGTGCTCGTGAACGGGCAGGTCGCGGTGGAGGAGGGTGCCCCGACCGGGGTACTGGCCGGCCGGGCCCTACCGTAGAAGCGAACTCGCAACAGGTGTTGAGACGCCTTATCGAGGCTTCGTGGAACGCCGGGAAATTGACGAATCCCAGACATCTCCATAGGCGAACCCCCCTCTGATTCGAGCCAGTGCAATACGGGCTTCCTTGGCCCACGGCTCTGGATTATGCGGCTCATCGGATTTCAGTGGGGAGTGACCGATGGGAGTAGGTCCCAGTTGGGTTTCCCCGCGTAGAGAAGGGCGCGGATTCGGTAGTTCGCGAAGTTGCGGAACCCGAACGCTGCTCGTTTGATCCGTTTGATGAGGTTGTTGAGGGCTTCGGTGGGTCCGTTGGTTACCTTCGAGATGTGCCAGTTGGTGATCTGGGGGGTCCAGCGGGCGATGGTACGACCCAGCTTGTTGATCTCGGGTGGGCAGGATTCGTGTTGGAGGTCGTCTGCGAGCTGGAGGGTGTATCGGAGAGCAAGGACCGGACTCTCGATCCCGTAGATGCCTCGTACCGTCTCTTTCGCGTGCCAGGCTGTGCGCACTTCCCCGTAGGGGTCACCAGCATCGAGGAGACCACGCAGCCGTATTTGACCCCGGTCGCTGATCCTCTCATGCGCAGCGGTTAGGAGCCGCCGTATCCGATACAGCGGGTCATCCTTGCGGCCTCGATGCCCGAGGGTTTCGTTTTGGACTCTTCGTCGTACCTCGTCGAGACGCTGGTTGGCGAGGCGGATGACGTGGAACGGGTCCGCTACCTGCAGCGCGTGCGGCAGCACCCTGTCATACGCCTTCCGATACGAACCGGACATGTCCAACACCGCCCAGCGGATAGCCTCACACCATTCGGTGGGTTGTGACCGGAACCAGGCTGCGGCGCTTTCTGCTGTTCTACCAGGGACTATGTCGATCAGCTGGTGGCCGCCAACGTCGACGACAGAGGTGCACCAGACTTTGGTACGCCAACGGCCCCGACGCCAGAACAACGTCTCGTCCACTCCCACAGCTTCGACGGTCCCGACCCGATCGGTGTCTGCTTCCAGCAGCGCTTCGCCCCAGCGGCCAACCTCTTTGTTCACCGTATGCCAATCACAACCAAGTTCTGCGGCGACCTCGTCGACCGAACGGCCCCGCCCACCCACCTGGATGGTCACCCACCGGGCCGCTCGGGATGTCAACAACGCCCGTTGGGGACCAATCTTGGGGTCTTGTTCGATGAACGATCTGAGCGCACAGTCGGGGTTCGGACATGTCCAGCGCCGTTTCCGCCACCGCAGCCGCACAGGCCGGCCGAACGCCGGTAAATCCACCAACACAACCGTCCGATAGCCCTTCGACCACACCGACCCGCCACAGGACTCACACAACGGCCGGGGCTTGCGGGACCGGATCACCACCTCCAACGGTGCCTCCTCGCCCGGGTCGTTGATCCCTACCAGATCAACCTCACCTAGGCCTACCAACTTCTCGCACATGCGCGTAGGATCAGCTTCCACAGGGGTCCTCCTGCCTCGGATGTCATTACCAACACCCGATTATGGAGGACCCCTCCTCACTTCTGGTGGATTCCAACTCCCCCTGGCAGATCCCCTACTCCCCACTCATTTCCGAAGAGCCGATTATGCTCAGCAATCAGTTCAAGACCCTCGATGGCTCGTCGATCTTGGAACTCACCAACTTGCCGTATGACCACCTCACCTAAGCTAGGGCGCGCAGGATAGGAATCCTCTGGAGGATATCGGCGAAGTTCACGAGTAGCTCGAGGAGATGCTTTCGAATCGGTTCTGTATCAGGAGAGCGTATCCATGTTACTCGCACCTCTCCGCCAACATATCTGATAGTTGGCCCGATCGGTATCGGGTCACGTTCAGGTCTTCGATGCGGATGATTAGCACAGTACGTGTAGAAGGGCTTACCAATCATCACATCTCTAATATCACAATATGGCTCTTGATCAGCTTGGTCCTTAGGGTAGCCGTGCCTGCCTTGATTCCTCCGATTGAACCAACAAGTACCACAGCAATCTGATCCCCCATTCGGCACTCTGTGATCCTCCTCTGAGCCAGCGATAGACTATAGCAGCGCGGGTAGCCCCCCGAAGCGGTCGAGTTCCTACGAAGGCCAGGCTTCGCGTTTCGTTGAGGAAGGGGTTGGACTTGCTCGAAGCGGCTATGCCCTAGGGTGGCCGATCCCAAGGGGCCGGTCGCAAGGGGAACGCCACGATGTGCGGACCGAGCGAGCGTTACAACGCAAGACTCCGCTCATATCCAACTTTCTACGCGTAGATCAGCGAATTCGTGAAAGTCCTTCGCGTTCAACGTAACGAGTGTCAACCCATTGACGATGGCGATTGCTGCGATCTGTCCGTCGACGAAGGGAGGCGTCTTGCCTGAGGCGGTTAGTCTCGCCCTCTCTGTCGCATGTCGGTCCGCAGCCTCCTGACCGTACTCGAGCACCGGGAAGACGGCTAGGACCACGCCCTCGATATATCGCTCGATGACGTCGCGCCGTTGCGAATGTGGCAACCGAGAACAGCCGAATCGCAGCTCGTGCCAGACCGGGGCAGGAATAGCGCTTTCATGGCCATGGTTGTGCAACCGTCGCACGATGGCGGCGTTCGGTCTGGCCCGCAGAGGTTCGGAGACCACGTTGGTGTCGAGTAGGTACTCCACTGCTCACAACCGGACGTCGCGCCCGGTTGTCTCTTGGCGCGCGACCGTGAACAGTTGGTCGGGATCGAGAGCTAGTTCTGTGAGATCCACATCGGCCGCAAACTCATCGTAGGCCTGGGTGAAGCCGCGGCGACTCGCGGTAAGCTGCTCGAAGTGTCGTTGTCCGATCAGCACGGCGACCGGGTTTCCCCGCCGAGTCAATTCGACAACCCCGCCGCCCTCTGCCTCTCGGATGAGCCTCGGCAGGTTGCGACGGGCCTCCGTTATCGAACGGCGATCATGCATGCTATCTCCTTCCTGGGAGCACGCCGATCAAGAATGGTTCTTCTCGCTCGATACTCCCTGACGAGGCAATCTGTCGGTGATCGATGGACACTGAGACTGCTCCCCTGTCTAGTGTACATATATATGTACACTAGACAGGCGCCGGGGTCGCCACGCCTCTGTTGGAGGCCACCGATCATTGGATTAGGGAATAGACTGCTACCTGATCTGGGGGTGTAGCTCAGTCTGGCAGAGCGCCTGGTTTGCAACCAGGAGGCCGTCGGTTCGAATCCGATCACCTCCACCCCGGCCTCCCGCCGGGGCATCCACGCGCATGGATGCCCTTGGTCTGTGACCTGTGCAAACCACACCGTCACCGGGCCGGTTGCCGAACACCCGCTGGAACCCGTCACTGCTAAGCCGATGGCCCCTACGACGGCCCCAGCGCGAACGAGTAGGGGTTTGTATGATTTGGTAATAGTGGTCGCTGATCGCTATCGACCTTCAGGAACCTGGTGGGCCGCTCTTTCCTGCGCCTTCTCGATTGGGAGTGGCGACTGCTAGGGTCCGCGGCATGGGCGGCGAGATAGAATCCGTCAGGGTTGTCGAGGTCAAGGCGCTGGAGGAGTATCGGGTCTGGCTTCGATACAACGACGGTGTCGAGGGTGTGGTCGACCTGTCCGACATGGTGGAGTACGAGCCGTTCGAGCCGTGGAAGGATAAAGAGTTCTTTGAGACGGCGGTGCGTGTCGACGAGTGGGGAAGCATCCGGTGGTCCGACGACCTCGACTTCTGTCGCACTGCGCTGTACATGGAGATCACGGGCAAACCACCAGAAGAGGTGCTTACCGGGCGCCGCGAGAAGGCTCTCGTTGGCGCCTGAGCTCTGTCGCCTCGGCGACGGGGACAACATCCGCATCACGATCAATTGGAGGGACCACCCACCGCCCCATGTTCATGCGGAGTTAAGGGGCAAGACCGACGCGACTGTGGGCATCGAGAGCCTGGCGATAGAGGACGGAACCCTCCCCAAGAAAGAGCGCGATCTGGTGATCGGATGGGTCACGCTCCGTCAAGCTGAACTGCGTGTAGCGTGGGAAATGGCGTCCCGGGGTATCAACCCGGGAAAGGTCGAGCCGTTGCGGTAAGTCGCCATCGGCCGCATGAACTAGGAGATGCCATGCAGAGAGCAGTGGTCGTCGATGCTGTACGAACCCCGACCGGCAAGCGAAATGGCAAGCTCGAGGGGTACCACCCCGTCGATCTGGCGGCGATCACCCTGCGGGCCCTCGTGGAGCGGAACGACCTGGATGCCGGCCTCGTCGACGACGTGATCATGGGCTGCGTGATGCAGACCGGCGAGCAGGGCATCAACGTGGGCCGCAACGCAGCCCTGGCCGCCGGGTTCCCCGAGGAGGTGGTGGGCACCACCATCGACCGCCAGTGCGGGTCGGGCCAGCAGTCCTCGCACTTCGCCGCCCAGGGCGTGATGGCCGGTGCCTACGACGTGGTGATCGCGGCCGGCGTCGAGTCCATGACCCGGGTCCCGATGGGGATCACCGCCCAGCAGGGGCCGGGCAAACCGTTCGGTCCCCTGATGGTCGACCGCTACGCCCGCAGCCTCGTCCCCCAGGGCATCTCGGCGGAGATGGCCGCCGAGAAGTGGAGCCTCTCCCGGGAGTCCCTGGACCGGATCGCCTACGACTCCCACATGCGGGCCGTTCGGGCCACAGAGGAGGGCCGGTTCAGCAGGGAGATAGTGCCCGTCGAGGTGCCGATGAACGGGTCGACCGGGATGATGGTCACCGATGAGGGGATCCGGCCCGACACCTCCATGCAGGTGCTGGAGGATCTCCGGCCGGTCTTCAAGCCCGATGGTGTCGTCACAGCGGGGAACTCGTCTCAGATATCGGACGGCGCCGCCGCTGTGCTCGTGATGTCGGAGGCCAAGGCGGAGCAGCTCGGCCTGTCGCCGATGGCGCGCTACGTACAGTTCTCCCTGGCGGGGGTCGATCCGGTCTCCATGCTCACCGGGCCAGTGCCGGCCACCGCCCGCGTGCTGGAGAGGGCCGGCCTGACCGTCGACGACATCGACCTCTTCGAGGTGAACGAGGCGTTCGCGTCGGTGGTGGGCTTGTGGTTGGCCGAGCACGGGGGAAGCGACCCGGACGCGCTGTGGGAACGGACCAACGTCAACGGCGGGGCCATCGCGCTGGGCCACCCGCTCGGCGGCACGGGCGCCAAGCTGACCGCCACGCTCGTCCACGAGATGGAGCGCCGCGAGGCCCGCTACGGTCTCCAGACCATGTGCGAAGGGGGAGGGATGGCCAATGCGATGATCCTCGAGAGGGTCTGCTAGCCGGCGGATGGGGACCGTCCACCGGCTGCCCGGCACGACTCGGAGCGGGTTGAAATGACAGCCCTGAACATCATCATCGCACTTGGCATCGGCGTGGTCATCTGGACCGTGCTGATGACGGTGTTGCGGGCGGTGGCCAACCCGCCCCCCGAGGTGGACCCCGACGACGTGGTCGAGACCCGCCGCCGCTTCAGGTGCAGCCTGTGCGGTACCCAGGTAACGATGACCGTCACCAATATCGCCGAGCCCAAGCCCCCGCGCCACTGCCGCGAGGAGATGGACGAGGTCCCGGCCGAGTGATAACCCGATCCGCACCCACCCCCGCCGGGTGCCCGTCCCCCGAGTTATCCACAGACCGGGGAAAACTCGGGGGATAAGCCACAACAGGCAACTCGGGGTTCAAGGACCGTTAACCCAGGAGAAATGATTGTCCTGTTCGGACCCGGCATGGCGTTTGATATTGCTTAGTGTGCGGTACCGGCGTGTCCCCGTCAACCGCCCGGCGAGGGGACGGTTACTGCGAATGTGGATAAGAGGGCGACCGATAGGTGCCGGCCTCGGGAAAACACAACTCGGGACAGCTCGTGTGGATACTGTGCTCGACAGGTGGTTCCGAGCAGCAGACGAACAAGGAAGGCCTACAGGGCGATCAGCCCTCGGCCTATCCGCGCACCCCTCAGTACCTGTCCGAGAACCACCGGCTACCGGCTACCGGCCGGCTAGTGATAGTTGGTGGTCATGAGGAAACCGATCCCCATGCATCCCAATCCGGCCATTAGCAGCCATGATGGCGTATCGAGGATGTAACGGGTCACGACCATCAGCACGCCGAGAGCCATGAGGCCGAACATGGCGGCGACGTAGATCTTCGGTGACTGCTTGGCTCGCTTCCCCCCGGACGCGCTCTTGGGAGGTGTCGGACGGCGCACCGTTTTGGCCTTGCGGCGTCCCTTCGATTGAGGCATGGTCGGAAGGCTAACCGGTTTGGGACCCTCATGCGCAACACGGAGCCTCCGGACCGGCTACCGGCCGGCCGCCGGTCCGGTAACCTCGGAGGCATCATGCGGGTTCTGGTGCTCGACAACTACGACAGCTTCACCTTCAACCTGGTGCAGTACCTGGGCGAGCTCGGAGCGGATCCCACCGTGGTGCGGAACGATCAGCTGGATGTGGAGGCGGCGTTCGCACTGGAACCGGACCGGTTGGTGATCTCACCGGGCCCGGGCCGCCCCGAGGATGCCGGTTACTCCGTCGCCTATATCGAGCGGTTCGCCGGAACGGTGCCCATCCTCGGCGTGTGCCTCGGTCACCAGGCCATAGTCACCGCCTTCGGAGGACGGGTGGACCTGGCGCCGCGTGTCATGCACGGTAAGACCTCGTCGGTCAGGCACGACGGCAAGGGGATGTTCGCCCGGCTCAGCAACCCCTTCGTCGCCACCCGCTACCACTCGCTGGCGGCGGTCCGGCTACCGGACGTGCTGGAGCCGTGTGCCTGGAGTGAGGATGATGTGGTGCAGGGGGTGCGGCACCGGGATCTCGACATCCACGGTGTGCAGTTCCACCCCGAGAGTGTGCTCACCATCGAAGGCATGGTGTTGCTCGAGAACTTCCTGCAGCCGGCCGACGCCGACCGGTGACGCGGGCCCGCCACCGCCCCGCCGGGTCAGTCACCCTGGTGCAGGTCAGTCGGGTCGGACTCCACGTGGATCGACCGGGTGTGGGCGTGGTGCGGGTCCGCCGGTGCATGGTGCGGGTCGTCGAGGAGCAGGTGGGTGCCCTCCACGTTCAGCAGCCCTGCGCCGTACGCCTCGGTGAGGTGGGAGGCCCGGAGTACTTCGGAGGGAGGCCCGCTGGTCACCACCCGGCCCGCCAGCAGGACCACATGGTCGGCCCCCCAGGCCTCGTCGAGGTCGTGGGTGGTGAGAACCACGGTGCAGCCGCGGGCGTGCTCGTCGCGGACCGTTTCCCTGATCGCCTGGATGGAGACCAGGTCGAGGCCGGTGGCCGGCTCGTCGAGGAGCAGGATGTCGTGATCCTGTACCAGGCCTTGTGCCAGCAGCACGCGGTGCCGTTCCCCGCCGGAGAGGCGGGAGAGGTGGCGCTTGGCCAGGTGGTTTATCTCGGTTCGCTCCATCACCTCGTCCACCAACCGGCGATCCAGCCGGGAGAGGGGGCGCAAGGGTCCCTTCCCGGGATAGCGGCCCATGCTCACCACCTCGCGCACCGTGACGGGTAAGGACTGGTTGATCTTCGTATCCTGGAGGACGTAGGCGATCCGGTAAGGACGGCCGTTCGCCTTGCCCAAGGTCACCCGGCCCGAGGCGGGCGTCACCAGACCGGCTATCCCGTTGAGCAGCGTCGACTTGCCGGCTCCGTTAGGACCGATGAGGATGGTGACGGTTCCCGCCGGTACGACGAGGCTGGAGCGGTCGAGGACCAGGCGAGTTCCGTAGCGGAACACGGCATCGGTTATCGTCACCGCCGGCTCCCGATCACCGTCGGAATCCGGCAGCGGGTGGTGGACTCTGCTCATCCCGTGTCTCCCGTGCTCTCGTCCTCGTTCCCGTCGTCGTTCTCGGGCTCGTCCACGGGGGCCCTGTACTTCCCGAGGACCGCCAGGACGGTTTCGCCCTCGAGCAGCTCGTCGCCCGGCTTCGGGGCTTGCCGAGCGACCCTTCCATCGAGTTCCGGCTCGGATACGGTAGCCGGCGAGATCGCCACCTCCAGGAGCAGTCCCCGCGCGGCCAGGGTCGCCTCCGCCTCGTCCTCGGTGGCCCCGGTGAGATCGGGTACCGCCACGTACCGCGGACCGATGGACTCGACGACGGTGACCCGATCACCCAGGTCAATCGCGGTCCCGCCGGGCGGTTCGGTCCGGATCACGATCCCGGCGGCGACCTCGGAGCTGTTCTCCTGGTGGATCACCGCCTCGAGGCCCAGTTCCTCGAGGCGGCTGGTTACCTCCCCGAGCGGCCGGCCGGACAGTTCCTCGAGTTCGACCCGGTCCGGAGCTTCGGACACCACGATCTGTACCGTCCTCCCCGGGTTGATCTCGGAGCCGGCGGAGGGGGTCTGGCTGATCACGATGCCCCCTTCCACGTCGTTGTCGACGACGGTGCTGGTCTCCACGTCCAGCTCCAGGCCCTCCAGCAGCCCCTCGGCCCTGTCCCGAGTCCAGCCGATCACCCGCGGCATCTCTATAGGTTCCGGGCCGGCCGACACCAGCACTTCTACCGTGGATCCGCGGGGCGCGCCGGATTCTCCGGGCGGTGCCTGGCTGATCACCCGGCCCGCCCCCACCGACTCGTCGCGCGCCGTGAGGACCACGACCACGAACCCCTGGCCCTCGAGCCGTCCCTTGGCCCGTTCCTCGGTGAATCCCACCACCGGGGGCACCAGAACGGGAGTGGGCCCGGCGGAGACCACCATGGTCACGAACAAATCATCGGCCGGGTCCCCTGCCTCCGGGTCGGTGCGGATCACCGTTCCCGGCTCCAGGTCGCTCGCCTCGTTCACGGGCGTGACCCGGAGCCCGGCATCCTGGAGCACCTGGCGGGCCAAGTCCTGCGGTCTCCCCACCACGTTCGGCACCTCGATGGTGGTGACCGGGGGGGACGTGGTGGGGGTCGTCGTCTCGGGCCTGAAGACGGAGAGCAGGTAGTAGACCCCGATCACCACCCCGGCGGCCAGCGCGATCGAGGTGATGACGAAAGGTAGTTGCGACGGCTGGCGGGGAGTGGCGTGCAACCTGCGGTACACCTCGTCGGGGGTGACGGTCGGCGGCGGGAGATCGGTTCTGCGGGAGACCTGGGCGGGGACGGGGGGCGGTTGGGCCGGCGCGGCCGACTGGAAGGTCCTTCCCTGCAGGAACAGCAGGAGGTCGCGGCGTATCCCGGCGGCTGACCTGTAGCGCCGGGCGGGGTCCTTCTCGAGGCTCCGCATCACGATGTTCTCGAGTTCGATCGGAACGTCGGGGTTGAGCCGCCCCGGAGGGGGAACCCCGGCCGTCACGTGCTGGTAGGCCACCGAGACGGGCGTCTCCCCGCTGAACGGCGGGCGTCCCACCAGCATCTCGTAGAGCACCACCCCGAGGCTGTAGATGTCGGAGCGCTCGTCGGCCGGGTCGCCCCGGGCCTGCTCGGGGCTGAAGTAGCTGGCCGTACCGATCACGGAGCCGGCCTTGGTCAGGTCGTGGGAGTCGTCCCAGGCGCGGGCCACCCCGAAGTCGGTGACCTTGACCGTGCCGTCCGCCGCCAGCAGGACGTTGCCGGGTTTGATGTCGCGGTGGATCACGCGGTTGCGATGAGCCACCTCGAGGGCCGAGGCGACCTCGGCAGCGATTTCGGCCGCCCGCCGGGGGAGGAGACTCCCCTCGGACCTGACCACGTCCCGGAGCGACCGGCCCTTGATCAGCTCCATCACGATGAAGTAGGTGCCGTCCTTCTCGCCCCAGTCGTAGATCGAAACGATGTTGGGGTGGCTGAGGTTGGCGGCCGCCTGGGCTTCCTTGCGGAACCGGGCCACGAAGGTGTCGGTATCGGCGTAGCGCTGGTGCAGGATCTTCACCGCCACCCGCCGGTCCAGCATCCGGTCGGTGGCCTCGAACACGTCCGCCATGCCGCCGCGCGCGATGTGCGCGGTCAACTCGTACCGCCCGAGTGATTGCGATGACTCCATGGGTGACCCCGAATCTAGTGGGATGTCTGTGAAATGGCGTCGCCGCATGCAAGCAGGACACGGCAAGTTGTCCTGCGAGCAGACCACTGGTTGGGAACGTCCCGGAAGTGGCGCGGCGTCGGGCCACCGCGGGTCGCGGCCCGACGCCGCCCCGCAGCCATCGCTCTCCTGGGAGGGTGGTCGCAAACCCCCCGTCGGCAGGACGGTCGATGACAGGAGGCCACGTCAGCGGACGGCGGACCAACCACAGTCACCGTTCCTGACCACCCTCCTGATCCTGGTGGTCCAACCACGCGGCTATCACGGCGCGGCCGATCGAGGCGGCCTCGGAGGCCCCCGTGGCGTTTGCTCCGGTTTCCGTCATCGGCTCCACCACGACCGCCACCACTATGAGCGGCTCGCCGGCCGGCACGTATCCGGAGAACCAGACCTGCCGCCGACCGGTCGGCCCGGCGCCGCCGCCGGTCTCGCCGGCGCCCCGCACCTCACCCAACCGGGCGCTGTGGATCGCCAGCTGCTCCATCCGGTCGGCCAGGACGGCGGCATCGGCCGTGCTGATCGGCTCGCTATGGAGGACCGGAACGGTCTCGGATTCCAGGTTGGAATCGCCGTCGAACACCCTGGCTACCAGGTAGGGCGTCATCACCCGGCCCTCACGGGCGATCGCCGCGGTCCTCAGCGCGATCTCCAGAGCCGTGCTCGCGCCCGGTGCCGGATCCGGGCCGGGCAGGACGGGATCCTCGGGTAGGGGCTCCCCGGGGAGGGACCTCCCGGTGGCGCGGTTCTCGAGGGGCCGGGCGACATCCTCCTCGAGCGCCTCCCAGGCCGGGTCGGTATCCACGCCGATCAGGGAGTTGGGATCGAAGGTGGGTGAGCTGGCCATCGCCAGTATCTGGCCGGAGGCCGGTTCGAGTGCGACCACGGCCCCCCGCCGGTCGCCGAGGGCCCGGGCGGCGGTCTCCTGGAGACGGTGGTTCAGCGTGAGTTGGAGGGAGCGGGCCCGCAGGTCTTGGCCGAGGAGGGCGTTGATGATGCTCGAGACGGTCAGGTCGCGCCCCGATGTGAGCTTGGTGGCGTAGGAGGCCTCGATCCCGCTGTCGCCGAAGAGCAGCGACGAGAACCCGACGGTATGGGCGTAGAGGGATCCGTGGGGATATTCCCTCACGTAGTAACGGGGATCGGAGGGATCCGGCACGGACCGGGCCAGCACCTCGGTGTCGGCGGAGATTATCTGGCCCCTCTGGCGACCGGATCGGGTGAGCATCACCCGGGAGTTGCGGGGGTCTTCCCGCAGGCCCTCGGCGGCGATGGTCTGCCAGTAGGTGACATCCAGGGCCAGCACCAGGAAGGCGATGAACAGGCAGAGGGAGACGCGCCGCATCGGGCCGTTCATGCGCGTTCCTCGTGGCTCACCCGGGCGAGGAGGGCGAGGAGCAGGAAGCCGGCGGCCAGCGAGAAGGCGCCGTACGACATCAGGGGGGTGGGCATGCCCGTGGCCGGGAGCAGGCGGACAACCCCGGCTACTACGAGGACGGTCTGCAGACCGAGCACCAGCGACAGGCCGGCGGCCAGAAGCTTGCGGAACAGGTCCCGGGTTCGCAGGGCGATGCCGAAGCCGGTCGCCACCAGGAGGCCGTAGGCGGCCAGGACCACGATGGAGCCCGCCAGGCCCAGTTCCTCCGCCACGGCGGCGAAAGCGAAGCCGGTGTCCGCTGCCGGGATCAGGTCGGGCCGGCCCAGCCCGAGGCCCGTTCCGGAGAGGCTCCCGGCGCCCAGAGCGAACAGACCCTGGACGATCTGGTAGCCGGCTCCCTCGTAGTGGGACCACGGGCGTAACCAGGCGGAGATGCGGGGCTGGACGGAAGGGGACAGCAAGTAGGCGAGCGCCGCGCCGAAGACGAACAGTCCCAGCCCGGTGGCCAGGTAGGAAGGGCGGTTGGTGGCCATGTACAGCATGACCAGAAACACCCCGAACAGCAGGAGGGAGGCGCTGAGATCCCGCAGGTACACCAGCACGCCGAGACTCGCCACCCAGGCCACACCGATCGGTACCAGCCCGCGCGGATCCGGAAACCGGAGCTTTCCGAACTTCGGACCGGCCGCGCTCAGGGCCGTCTGATGCTCGGCCAGGTACCAGGCGAGGAAGACCACCAGCAGCAACTTGGCTATCTCGCCGGGCTGGAGAGCCGTGTACGTGCTCCCCTGCCACCCGATCCAGAGCCGCGATCCGTTCATCTCCACCCCTTGCACGGGGAAGGATCCGCCGGACGGGAGCAGCGGGAGCGCCGCCAGCACCGCCGCGGCGATGAGAATCCCGTATCGGTGGCGCCGGAGCGTGTCGAGACCCTTGGTCCGGACTGAATAGAGCCAGAGCGCCGCCAGCCCGGCGGTCACCAGGAGCCACCAGCGCTGGAGACCGGCCAGGTCCTTGTCGAGCCGGTAGATGACCACGAAACCCACCGCCGTGATGGTTGCTCCCAGCGGGATGAGGAAAGGTACCGCCCGCGATGCCCAGGCGCGCACCGCGGCCAGGAGACCGCCGAATACCGCCGCGAAGACCAGGAAGGTCACGACCGGCCAGGCGTCGAGGTTCCTTCCCTCTGCGTAGTTGACCAGCAGAACGCCGAAACCCGCCAGTGCCGCCGCCGCCAATACGAGGACGGCCTCGGCGGTGCGGCTCACCGCGGCGAGCGGACCGGCGGCCGGGTCGTGGCCCGCCGTGCGGTGGAGTCCCGACCGGCTGTGAGCGGATCGGGGGCGGTCGTCATCGTCCGGCCTCCTCCGGCGTCCCGCCCTCGCCTTCGTCGATGCTCCTGTTGACCAGGACGACCACCGCCGACACGTTGTCGTGCCCGCCGGCATGGTTGGCCGCTTCGATCAACCCCCACACGGCGTCGGAGGGTGGTCCCTCCCCGAGGATGGCGGCTATCCGGTCGTCGGTCAGCATCGAGGTGAGGCCGTCCGAGCACAGGAGCAACCGGTCGCCGACCGCCAGGTTGGCGCTCCCGATGTCGACGGGGAGATCCTGGCCGAAGCCCAACGCCCGGGTCAGGTGGTGACGTTTCGGGTGTTGCCGGGCTTCCTCCTCGGTCAGGCGACCGGCGTCGACCTCCTCCTGGACGTAGGAGTGGTCGACGGTCAGCCGGGTGAGCTTGCCGGCGCGCAGCAGGTAGGCGCGGGTGTCCCCGACGTGTCCGAGGGCTACGCTGCCCGCCGGGCTCAGCTGGGCCATAGTGAGGGTGGTGCCCATACCGACCAGATGGGGCTGCTGGAGCACGGCATCGAGGATGGCCGTGTTGGCCGCCCTGACCCGGAACCACGGAGCGCCTCCGGCAGCCACGGCGCTGTCCATCGCGATCCGGCTGGCCACCTCCCCGTCACGGTGACCGCCGAGGCCGTCGGCCACCGCTACGAGGACAGGTTCGGAGCTGTAGCCGTCGTGCTCGGGATGGATGACATCCTCGTTGTTCTTCCGCATCCGGCCGCCGTGCGTCCCGGAGGCCCACACGAACTTCATATCACCTCCATGACTGTCTTGCCGACCTGAACGGAGTCACCTGTGTTGAGTTGCAAGGGAGCCGTCACCCGCTTGCCGTTGACATAGGTGCCGTTGGTGCTGTCGAGGTCGTGGAGCGAGAGGATTCCGGTGTCGATGACCAGGCGCAGATGGAACTCGGAGGCGTAGGCGTCGTCGATGAGCACATCCGCCCCCTCGCTCCTTCCGAGGACCACCGGGTTGCGAACATCCACCCGCAGGCCGGTCTGGGTGTCGCTGCGGACCACCGTCAGCCCCGATCCCGGGCGGATGCGAGCTCGGGGACGGCCCGTTCCCACGTGGGCGGCGATCGCCTTGGCGATCTGCCAGACGAACAGGTAGATGTAGGCCACAAAGATGAGCTTCAGCGAGACCAGGATGATGGCCGGCATCGCCTACAGGACCCTCAGCAGGTACCGCACCGTCCCGAAGGTCACCCGCGCCTCCGGCGCGACGGCGGTGGCATCCGGCGCCGGCTTACCCTCCACGAAGGTCCCGCCGGCCGAGCCCAGGTCGTGCACCCACACCCCCTCTCCCTCATACCAGACCAGGGCATGGTGGCGGCTCACCGAGTGGTGGGGGATCTCCACGTCGGTCTGCCCACCCCGCCCCAGCAGCGAACGGTTGAGGGTGATCTCGAGGGCCGGCCCCCGGCCCGTCAGCAGAGCCCACGCCGGGCGCCGCCCCTTCCTTTGCGATGCCCGCACCTCCGCCGTGCCCCTCTCCAGGGCGGGATCGGCCTCCACCCACACGCGCACCGGGCCTTCGAGCCGCCGGCCGCGCGCCATCGACATGGCCTCGGTCGCCACCTCCAGCTCGCGGGCCAGCCGTCGCGGGTTGGGCAGGCCGGCCAGGTCCCGCCGGTTGAGACGCAGGGCGAACCGGTTCGGGGCCACCGGCCCGTAGGGCCCCTGGCGGCAGGCCAGATCGGACTCACGGGTGATCTGGGCAGCTAGTTCGGCGGGGTGGATGCCACCTCTGAGAACCAGCCCCGCCGTCCCTACGGCTAGTTGAGCGAGTCTCATCTCGGATTCTTCCAAGTCCCGCACGAGCTTCACGCCCGGCATTCTACGCCACACCGCCGGTAATACCCCTGGACAGGACACCGGGTATGGTCCCGGCCGGCGCCCGCCGGGTATCCCCCGTTTTTCAGCATTCTCCTAGTCGAGGACATCCGACCGGGAGGCACCCGCCCGGACAGGAGGGGAGACCGGTTCTCCGTATGCGGTCTCGACCCGCGGCCTACCGGCGGGCGACCGCCGCTACGGGCGGGCCGGGCGTTGATCCCCACCCGAACCGGGGAGGACGGGTTACCGCGCTACCGGCCCGGCCCGCGCAGCAGAGCGCTGACCGACCCGGAAGGCGGCACCGGCCATCGGCGACCGTGCCGCGGGTCGCCGGTCTCTCAGTAGAGAGGCGAGCCCGGTCGGGCCGGTTCGCCCCCCCGGGCGTCGGCGATGGCCAGGTCGACGGCGACCCGGAAGGCGAGGATGTCCGTCACCACGGTGACCATCCGGAACCCGCGGGCCAGGAGGTCGGCCGCGGTAGCCGGAGAGGCCTGTATGGCGGGTACCACGCCGTGGCGGTCGCAGGCCTCCACGATGTGGTCGAGCATGGCCAGGAAGGGCTCGGCCTCGGTGCCCGGCCAGTACCCCATCGAGATGGCCAGGTCGGAAGGGCCGACGTAGGCGACGTCGATCCCGGGGACCGACAGGATGTTGTCGAGGTCGTCGATCGCCTCGAGCGTCTCGATCATCGGTACGCAGACGACTTCCTCGTTGGCCCGGTCGTAGTAATCGGAGCCTTCGACGGCGGCGGCCCGGGTCGCCCCGTAGCTGCGCTCGCCGACCGGCGGGTACCGGCACCCCGCAACCGCGGCGGTCGCCTCCTCGACCGAGTTGACCAGCGGGATGATGACCCCGATGGCCCCTGCGTCGAGGGCGGTCGAGATGTTGGCGGCCGAGTTCTCCGGTACCCGGACGATGGGGGTGACACCTCCCAGGGCGATGGAAGGCAGCATGCGCACGACGTCGGAGTAGTCGATGAGCCCGTGCTGCATGTCGATACATACATAGTCGAGGTCGGCTGCAGCCGTGGACTCTGCGGTTAGCTGGCTGGGGATCGTAAGCCAACCGCCGATCGCGGGCTCGCCCGCTGCCCACCTGGCGCGGAGTGGATTAGGTCGCATAGCAGCCATGATGGCAGCCTGGTGGCCGAATACCTAGAGAAGACCGCTTGGCGTCGGCACTCTGTCTTGGAAACATACTCTGGTTCGCACTGGCCGGCGTGTAGCTGGCGATCGGGGCATGTGGTCGCCGACCTGCTTATGTTCACCATCATCGGTATTCCGGTCGCAGTAGCCCACTTCAGCTTGTGCGCCTCGCCTTCACCCCGTTCGGTATAGAGCTCAGGAACGGGCCGTGCCCGTGCATGTCTCCCCGCTCGGAAACAGCATCGATCCCGACTTCCGCTACCACACTCGACCCATTGACGCCACGGCATTGCCGGTCTCGGCTGGATAGGGTTACGCGGATGTTGATCTGCTACCTAGATGATCTGTTCCAAGGTTTTAGTGGTCATATGCGATCAGGGAGCGGGCCGGGCCGGGCCGTTGGGTGGTTTGGTTGTGCCAGATGACGGCGGTGAGGGCGAGTATGCGCTGTAGTACGCGTACGGCAACACCGGTTCGGGTGCGTCCTCCGTGGCGTTGGAGCCCGAGTTGGTCTTTGAGGGTGTCGTAGACCGATTCGATGGTTTGACGGAACGCTTTGAGGAGCTGTTTGCCCGCCCGTGGTGTTTCTGTTTGGTGGCGGGTCGGATGAGGCTGATCCCAGCCGTCTTGAGGTCTTCCTCAAAGGGGCCGCTCTTGTATCCCTTGTCCGCCATGAGCGTCTGGCCTTGGCGGGCTATTTGGGCGTGGGCCAACATGTGCAAGCAGATGTCGCGTTCGTCGGCTTTGGCGCCGGCGAGAGCGAACGTGATTGGTAAACCGGACGGTGTGGCGACGAGATGGAGACGCAGTCCCCAAAAGTAGCGGGAATGCGACGCGCAGTAGCCGTATTCGGCCCATCCTCCCAGGTCAGGGCGCTGGGCGGTCTGGCGGCTGCGGCCGCATTCGACCGGGGTGGAATCCACTAGCCACAGATCGTCCCACCAACTCGGGGAGTCTCTGGCCAGCCACCGGATCACATGTTGGAGAAGCCCGGCGCTGCGGCGCAGCCGCTTGTTGTAGGCCGCCCGGGTGGGCAGATAGGGGAACCAGGGTCCCAGATGGGCGTGGGCGTAGCGCAGGAAACGGGCTTCGGTATCGAATCTGAGCAGCACCCCGATCACCGCTAGGGTGACCAACTCGGCGTCGGACAGCTTGGGAGCGATCCCCACCGCGGGACGCTGGGGCGCCCATTCGGGGTGCTGGATCAACAGATCATCGACTGTCACGTATAGTGTGGTAGCGAGGGTGTCCAGGTCCGGGCCCATACCGGGTCCTTTCGGATCGGGGAAGGTTTGATACCCTGGATCTTGGACCCCTCAAGCCCCGAAACGGTGGATTTCGCCCCCGCACCCCTTGGAACTATTCATCTAGACGAATCGGGTAACACCGGTCGCCGACTCGACGACCGCGGCCAGCCGTTCTATTTGATCGCCGCGGTGATGGTACGTGAAGACCGGGTACGTGAGATGACCGTCCGGCTCGACGAACTCGCCGCCCGGACACCGACGCGCGAAACACTTGTCGAGTACCATGGCTTTGAACTCTTCCATGGTTCGGGAGAATGGGAAGGGGTCTCCCCGCACCGACGAATCCGTGAGTACGCCAAGGCCTTGTCCGTATTGTCGAAGGTGAATGCCGACGTCTTCCATGCATCAATCGACAAGCGGAAACTAGCTCGTAGGTATCGGGAGCCACCTCCTCCCCACCTGTTTGCCCTCCAGTTCCTCGCCGAGAAGCTCGAGCGATGGATCCGGGGTCAAGCGGACAGCCTGAGTCGCCGGGCTCTCCTAGTGGCAGACGAGAATCGCGAACACGAACAGTACTCCTTCGATCTGATACGGAGTATGCAGGAATCGGGGGGGCCGATTGGCACGGGTCTGGGAATAAATATCCCGCTTGGTCACATCATCGACAACATCTATTTCACTCCCTCGGAACGGAGCCGAGGAATCCAGCTAGCTGATCTGGTCGCGTTTGTGCTCAACCGCCACCAGAGGAACAAGTGCCGGCCGAGTAAGGATGTACGATCTGATGGCGCTGTGAGGGACTTGGTGGATGGTCAGGTCCAGCCGGCTGTCCGCGGATATCGAGTGCTCTGGCCATAGAAGGTACCGTAGACAGCGACCGAGGCCCGCAACTCGCGGGCCTCGGCGAGGGGTGGACCGATGCGCCTCAGTGACCCGAAACGACTTACGGCCTCAGAGGTATTCTAACCCGTCGCCGTGACAAAGTCTCTAGATTGACGGGGTGTGCTCACGAACGTTGCGCTCCCGGGGGCTAGGGAAAGGCAAAGCAGCTTAGGCCGACGGCCCTTTCTGCCCTCTGGGGTGAGCCGAGACAGGACCCAGTCCATCACTAGCCGCGGGGGATCAAAGGAGACCCTGTTGCCGTAGGTGATCGAGTCGGGAAGCTTGCAAGCCGAGCACCTCGTTGAGGACGGACTCGGTGTCGACGCCCAGCAGCGGCGCCGGGCGGGGGGCGGTCCGGGCTACCGACGAGAAGGCCATGGGCGTTCCCGGCACGGGGTAACGACCGATCCCCGGCTGGTCCACGTAGGACCACATCGGGTTGACGCCGGGCTGCACCCTGGGGTCTCCCTCCACCAGTTCCCTCACCGTGCGGTACGGACCCCAGCAGATCCGGTACCGGTCGAGGACGCGGCTCACCTCGGCGGTGGTGTGCCGGCAGAACCATTCCTCCAGGATCGTGGCGATCCGCTCCCGGGCGGCGAACCGGTCCCCCTCGTCCGACAGGTCCACCCCCAGTTCGCCCTCCAGCCGGGCCATGGCGCCGGCGGTGCCGGTGGCCTCCACGAGGGAAGACCAGTGGCGGGGTGTGAGAGCGATGATCATGACCCGGCCGCCGTCGGAGGTGACGAAGTCCTTGCCGAAGGTGCCGTATACGTAGTTGCCATGGCGGCCGCGGTCCTCGTCGTTGATGACAACCTCCGCCACCTGCCCGAGGTGGCCGAGGGTGGCGAAGCCCACATCCGCCAGGGAGAGCTCGACCAGGCTGCCCTCGCCCGTCCGGGAACGGCGCCGCTCGGCGGCCAGCACCGCGGTGACCACCATGCCTCCCGCCACGAGGTCCCAGGCCGGGAGGACGTGGTTGACGGGCTCGCCGCCGACCCCGGTGATCCCGGGGTAGCCGGCGGCCGCGTTGACCGTGTAGTCGACCGCGATCGAGCCGTCCGGATTGCCCTTGAGGGCCACCATTATCAGATCGGGCCGGTCCTGCCGGAGATCCTCGTAGCGAAGCCAGCGCGGGGAGAGGTTGGTGATCAGGATGCCGGCGTCGTCGCCGGGTGCGGTGATGAGGCGGCGGACCAGCCGCCGACCCTCCTCCCGTCTGAGATCGAGGGTCACCGAACGTTTCCCCTTGTTCAGGCCCGCCCAGTAGAGACCGGCGCCCCCGGCGGTGATGGGACGCCGCCGGTAGTCCAGGCCGCCCCCGGGCGGGTCCACCCTGATGACCTCCGCGCCCAGCTGCGCCAGGGTCATGCCTGCCAGCGGTACCGCGACGAACGCGGACAACTCCACGACCCGGAGACCGTCCAGAAGGCCCGCCGTTGTGCCTGACTCCATCCCGGCATCCTACGATTAGCCGGCGCGATTACCGAACTGCCAAGGAGGATCCATGCAGGAAGTCATAGGGGAAGGAACATACGACCCGGCCGACTACGAGGCCGAGTTGGCCGCCGCCCCGACCAACCACCAGGTGGGAACCAAGCTCGTCTTCGAGAACGACCGGGTGGGGGTATGGGAGATCAGACTCCAGCCCGGTGAGAGGGGCGCCTTCCACATCCACGACAGGCCGTACTTCTGGACGGTGGTGGACGCGGGGATCGGCCGGCAGCGCTCGGACGACGGTACCTATGCCGTGCGCCGCTACGAGGTGGGGGACACCAGCTTCGGGAACCACTCCCGCGACGACTACATGATCCACGACTTCGAGAACTACGGCGACACCCAGATACGCTTCATCACCGTCGAGCTCTACGGTTGAGCCTGTGGCCCGCCCGCTGATGGCGGGCTTCGTATCCGGAGCGGACCTCCTCGCCGGGGCGGCCATGTCCAGGCTGGCCTCGGCGGGGGCCGACCTGATGTTCGGCGTTCCCGGAGGCGGTCCCAACATCGGCATGATCCGGAGGGGCGCCGATGCCGGCATACGGTTCGTCCTGACCCACGGGGAGACCGCCGCCTGCATCGCGGCCGGCGCCTACGGCAAGCTGACCGGATCGCCGGGCGTGGCGGGGGTGACGCGGGGGCCCGGAGTCACCTCGGCTGCCAACGGTATGGCCCAGGCCACACTCGACCGGTTCCCCCTGATCCTGCTGAGCGACGCGGTTCCGGCCGCGGAGCGGGGCTGGGCGGCCCACCAGCGGCTGGATCAGCAGCGGATGATGGCGCCGCTCACCAAGTGGACCGGCGCCCTCGGGTCCGCGGAGCCGTCCCGGGTGATCGAACGGGCCGCCCGGCTGGCTGTGACCGCCCCGGCCGGATCCGTCCACCTGGACTTCGATCCCACCGCTCCTGGCGACCTGCCTCCCGATCCCCCGCCTCCCACCGTCCTCGATCGCCGAGCCCTGGGGTCGGCCCGGGGGTTGGCTGCCGGGGCGCGCCGGCCGGTGTTCCTGGTGGGGGCAGAGGCCATTCCCCAAGCCCGGAAGGTGCGCTCGGTGGTCGAGAACCTGGGCGTCCCGGCCCTGGTGACCTACCAGGCGAAAGGGGTCGTCCCCGACACCTCGCCCAGCTACGGGGGCCTGTTCACCAACTCCATGTCCGAGCGGCAGTTGATCGAGCAGGCCGATCTCATCGTCGCGGTGGAGCTCGATCCGGTGGAGCCCCTGGCCCGTCCCTGGCCCTACACGACTCCGGTGCTGGCCCTGAACAGCCGGCCGCTCACCGATTCCTATTACCCGGTGGCCGTCGAGGTGATCGGTCCCGTCGATGCCGCCCTCGACGCCCTCGCGGAGTCGTTCTCGGCCACGTGGCCCGCCGGCGCCGGGCCCGACGCCAACGCCCTGGTCCTCGAGGCGCTCCGCGCCGAACGCCCGGGATTCTCGCCATTCGATCTCATGGAGGCGGTCGCCGATGCCGGCCCCGACGACCCGATCGTGACGGTCGACGCGGGCGCCCATTTCCTGGTCGTCATGCCCTACTGGCCGGTGAGCCGCCCCCTCGACCTGCTGATCTCGAACGGGCTCGCCACCATGGGGTTCGCCCTCCCGGCCGCCATCGGAGCCGCCCTGGCCCGGCCGGGGAGACCGGTGCTCTGCCTGACCGGTGACGGCGGGCTGGGAATGACCATGGCCGAACTGGAGACGCTGGCCAGGCTGGATCTCGACATCACCGTCGTGGTCTTCAACGACTCGACGCTCAGCCTCATCGACATCAAGCAGGGCTCCCCGAGCGCCGAGGGCGTGAACCCGGTCTGCTACGGGACCACCGACTTCGCCGCGGCCGCCCGGTCGATGGGGGTGCCGGGTCATGTGGCCGGGGGACCCGATGATGTCCGCAGGGCGCTGGCTGCCGGACGCGGCCCCCGGGTGATCGACGCCCGCATAAACCCCGAGGTCTACACCCACGTGATAGATACCGCCCGCGGTTGAGATCCGCCGGCCCGATGGCCTGGGCGCGGGGCGGTGGGAGTACGATCCGAGCGAACCGACCGACCAGGAGGTGCTACCAATGGGAATCAGGCTCTATGAGTTTCTGGACGTATCCGGCGGGCTACAAGCAGGCCAGTTCGGTATCGGAGGTCGCAGGGAGATCGACAGCCTCAACGACTTGAACCCGATCTACAAGCAGCTCTTGGACGAGCGGGTGACGGCGGTGATGAGCGTCATAGCGGCCGACGGCCGGCCGAGCCTCACCGCGATGTGGTTCGACTACGAGGACGACAAGGTGTTGGTCAATGTTGCCTCGCAGCGCAAGAAGACAGCCTGGATCAGGGCTAATCCCGAAGTCTCCCTGATCCTGATCAACCCGAAGAATCCGTACCACTGGGTGTCGATGAAGGTGACAGCGGACCGGGAGATCTCCGAGGACGATCCAGGCGAGGGTGCCCGCGTCACCGCCCAGCTGGACGGGATCTGGACGAAGTACACGGGTGCGGAGCCGCCCTATGGCCTGAGAGATCCGTCCATCGACGAACGCCGGGTCCTGTTCGAGTGCCGGGTGGACAAGGTCTCGACCTTCGGGCAGCCCTGACAGAGGGCGCCGGCCGGCCCCCTCCCCGGGCGGCGCCGTGAGCGCGATGCCCAAGGTGGCCGTGGTGGGCGGATCGGTGGGCGGTCTCACCGCGGCGCTGGTGCTGGCAGACCTCGGCTGCGACGTGGACGTGTACGAACGGTCCACGGCGGAGCTGGAGGCGCGCGGGGCCGGCATAGTCTTGCACCCGGTGACGGTCCGGTACTTCGAGGAGCACCGTCCGCTGGAGGTGGCCAGGGTGATGGTCCGTCTGCCCTGGCTCCGTTTCCTGGATCGCGTCGGCGCCACCCGCTACGAGGAGCGGAGGAACTACCGGTTCAGCTCCTGGAACACCATCTACCGGAACCTACTGGCCCATTTCGATCGTGACCGGTACCACCTCGGCTTCGAGATGACCGGTCTGGATCAGGACGCCGACCGGGCCACGGTCCACTTCGCCGATGGCGGCAAGGCCTCCGCCGACCTGGTGGTATGCGCCGACGGGGTCTCGTCGCTGGCAAGGGCCATACTCCAACCCCACATCGAGCCCCGCTACGCCGGGTACGTGGCGTGGCGAGGCACGATACCGGAGTCGGAGCTGTCGTCCTCCACCGCTCAGCGGCTTGGCGATGCGATCACCTACCACCTCAGCGACGAGGGCCACATCCTCGTCTACCCCATCCCGGGCCTCGACGGCGAACTGGAACCGGGCCGCCGGGTGCAGGGCTTCGTCTGGTACCACAACTACGCCGACGGGATCGAGCTGGAGGATCTTCTGACCGACCGGACCGGGATCCGGCGCGAGGCTTCGGTTCCTCCCGGTCTGATGCGCGAGGAGTACGTGGCGTGGACCAAGGAGTACGCCGAAGCCCGCTTCCCCCCGGTGGTGACCGAAGTGGTGTCCAGGATCGCCAACCCGTTCGTCCAGGTCGTATTCGACGTGGCGGTGGATCGTATGGCCTTCGGACGGATCTGCCTGATCGGGGACGGCGCGATCTCGGTACGTCCCCACGCCGGAGCCGGAACCGCCAAGGCCTGCGCCGATGCGTGGGCGCTGGGAGACGCGCTGAGGGATACGGAAGGGAACGTGGTCGCGGGCCTGGCTGCTTGGGAGCCGGGCCAGCTGGAGCTCGGCCATGCCCTGCTGGAGCGGGCCCGCTGGATCGGAGACGGCAGCCAGTTCCGCCACGACTGGACACCGGGCGACCCCCGCCTTCGTTTCGGTCTGTACGAAGCGGGCGATGCGGCCTTCCCCGAGTGACCGCGCCGGCGCCCGCCGACTGCCGGCCGGTGGCCCCACCCGCCAGATCGCGAGAAACGCGGTACGGCGCCCCCCTGCGGGGCCCGGCCCCCACCTCCACCACTCCGTACCGGATCACGGGCGACGCCGCGGGCTTGCCGCCGGCCGGAGCTTCTCGGCTGCCCGTAGCGGTCGCCCCCGTCGGGTGCAGGTCCTATCCGGACCGCTCCCTCCGGGGGGTGACCCCAAGATGATCGCCGCTTCCGGAACCGCGGCGATGTTTGCGTTTTCGGTACTCCCAACTATGCCGCATGGGTGTGACATCGACAACCCCCTTGCCGCGCGCCTGGTGGATCTGCCGGTCCGGGAAGCCTATGGATCCTGAAGTGCGGGCCGCGGCGCTGATATCCCATCGGGGACCCTTCGCCATGCAGGGGAAGGAGGCGTCCATGGGCCTGGAACTGTGGGCACGCCTGGACGGTGCGGATCTGGAGCTGGTGGACGACCCGGCGCCTGCCTCGGTCACCGAGACCTACCACCGCTGGCTGCGGGACGATCGGATCCACGTGGTGCTCGGATCCTACGGGAGCGGCCTTGTGCGCCGGACGCTACCCGCGGTGGACGGGGCGGGGAAGGTGCTCTGGAACCATGGGGGCTCGGCCGACGACCTCACCCGTCCGGGGGTGGTGCAGGTCGTGGCGCCGGCGTCCGGTTACCTGGTGGGAGCGGTCAGGCTGTGCGCCCGCCTCGGTATCCCCCGCCTGGCCATAGTGACGGGGCGGGGACCCTTCGCCGCCTTCGTGGCCAGGGGCGCCCGTGACGAGGCCCGGCGGCTGGGTATCGAGGCCCGGATCGTGGCCGGTACGGACCGGCTCCCTGCGGTCGACGCGGCGGGGGCGGTGCTGGTCACCGCCGGGTTCCAGGAGGATGCGGCGGTAGTGGAGAGGATCCGGGCGGGCACGATCCGACCCGCCCTGCTGGGGTGCGTGGCTGCCGGGGTCCCGCAGTTCGCCGAGCGCCTGGGCCGGCACGCGGAGGGCGTTGTCGGCCCTACCCAGTGGACTCCCGCAACGTCCGCTCCCGAGGTGGGGCCCTCCGGGGAGCGCTTCGGCCACCTCTACGAAGAGGCCTACGGGCGGCGTCCCGGATACGTGGCGGCCCAGGCAGCGGCTGCCGGGTTCCTGGGGGCCCGCGCCCACCGGCTCGGCATGGGGTACGACGGCATGCTCGCTTGGCGTTCCTCCACCCTGCTGGGCGGGTTCGCCCTCGACGAACGGTGGCGGCAGGTCGGGTACGACGTCTCTACCATCCGCTGGCGCGGCGGCCGTATGGTGCTGGTCCCGACCGACCCCGGCCCCGGTGGCGGAGAGCACGCCCAGACAGGGGGGTAGCGCCGCTGCCGATGCGGTCCGGGCCGCCGTCGGCGTCCTCGCTAGACGGTCACCCGGAGAGGTCGAGTCGGTAGAACGCGACCGCGTTGGCGCCGAACAGGGCCTCCTCGACTGCGGCCTCGATCCCGCCCAGCACTTCCCGCAGGGCGGCGATCACGGACCCGTACGAGGCGGCCAGGTCGGGGGGCCGCCATCATGCCCGACAGCTTGCACCACCTGGCCGGATCGTGGCTGGGAAGAGCACGAATGGAAGCTCCCATGGGTGGCCCTTTTGGGATTGGCGTGTCCGGGGGCCGGTCGATGCGGGTGGTTTGGGTCGTGCGCCGTCGCGGGCGAGGCGAGTCGTCGTCTTCGTATTCATGCTATTTTGGCGCGACAGTCCGTGGGCGATGTTGCAGAGGAGGCGCTGTGGGTGATGTGATCGCCCTGTTGGATCGCGATGTGTACGGCATGGGCCAGGTGGATCGTCTGTTGGGCCTCTCCCGTGGTACTGCATATCGTTGGATCGATGGGTACGAGCGGCGAGGGCGGCGCTATGAGCCGTTGGTGAGGGCGGCGACCAGCGGTTCGGAGACTGTTACATGGGGAGAGTTCGTGGAGGTACGTCTCATTTCTGAGTATCGACGCCAAGGAGTGTCGGTCTTCCGTATGCGCCCGGCGATCATGGCGCTTCGCGACGAGTTCAGCACGGACTATCCACTGGCCGCTGCACAACCGTTCTTGAGCGCTGAGGGCCGTGAATTGGTCCTGCGAGTGCAGCAGGAAACGAACTTGCGGCCTTCGCTTCGTTTCGTGGTTCGTAGTGGGCAGACCGTTCTGCCGTCCCTTGAGGTTTACCGTTTTCAGCAGGCCGCGGACTACGACGATGACATGGTGCGCCGGTTCCGTATCGCGGATAACGTTGTGATCGATCCCGAGTACGCGTCGGGCGAGCCGACTATCACGGGGCGCCGCCTGCGGGTAGCTACTGTTGCCGAGTCCATCGCAGCGGGTGAACAGCGAGAGGCTGTCGCGGAGATGTGGGATATCACACCCCAAGCCGTAGATGACGCTGTGCGCTGCTCCAACGTTGCATGAGATCAGGGGGTGTTTTCGCTGATGAGAACATCCTTCCGGTTGGGAGGAAGCTAGCGGAGCTACATGAAGTAGGAACCGTTCTCTATCCGGGGCACGAAGATATCGCAGAACTGCCGCTGGGCGCGAAAGACACCGAAATATTCGGGGAGATCGGCGCGGACCGAAGAACCTGCTGTTTATCACCCGTGACAAGAAGATCAGAACGCGGCCGATAGAGCGCGAGAAACTCCGTGATGCGAAAGTTCGAGCTGTCATCCTCACGGGACGGTCGAATATGACACAGGACGACATCGGCCATCTCATCCTCGAGTTTTGGGATGAGATGGCCGAATTGGATGCTTCACGAAGCGGGCCATGCATCTTCTCCCTCACGACGCAAGGGCTTCGGGAGTTGTCCTAGTTCCGCTCAAACCACAAGACCGACTCGCGCCTAGTCCTGCAACCACGGATACGGAACCGCTTCGGCGTCTGAACCCAGGCGTCGGATAGATCAGGACACTGGTGTGCCGAGTCGGAAGGTCGTTCCAGATACCCGGGGGACACCAAAGACCTGGAACACTAGATGTCGAGTTTGTAGAAGGACACCGCGTTGGCGCCGAACAGGGCCTCCTCGACTGCGGGCTCGATCCCGCCCAGCACCTCCCGCAGGGCGGCGATCACGGACCCGTACGAGGCGGCCAGGGTGCAGACCGGCCAGTCGCTGCCGAACATGAGGCGTCCGGTCCCGAAGGCGTCGAGGGCGATCTCGACGTAGGGCGCCAGGTCGGCGGGTGTCCAGGCGGCGTGGTCGGCCTCGGTGATCATTCCCGACAGCTTGCACCAGACGTTCGGATTCTCCGCGGCGGCCCGGAACTCGGTTCCCCAGGGCTCCACCACACCGTCCCTCATCAGGGGCTTGGCGATGTGGTCGATCACCATGGGCAGGTCCGGCGCCGCCTCCGACAGGTTGGGCACGTGACGCAGGTGCTGGGGCCGGAGGAGCAGGTCGTAGGGAACGCCGTGGGCCTCGAGGACGCCCAAGCCCCGTACGACATCGGGACGGGCCAGCCAGTCGTCGGGCTCCTCGTGGACGAGGTGGCGGATTCCCACCAGCCGCGGGTGGCTCCGCAGCGCCTCGAGATCCGTCGCCACCCCGTCCGGATCCCTCGTCAGGTCGACCCATCCCACCACCCCGGCGATGGATGGGTGGCGGTCGGCCAGGTCGAGCATCCACTCCGTCTCGCCCAGCGTGTGGAGCACCTGCACCAGGACCGTTCGCTCCACACCGGCCTCGGCCAGCCGGGGCTCGAGGTCCCGGGGAAGGAAGTCACGGTCGAGGCTCGGGATACCCTGCTCGGGCCAGCGGTAGTCGAAGCGCTCGACTTCCCAGTAGTGCTGATGAGCATCGACCACACGTGCCACTCGCGACCTCCCCGACGGTGCCTCCCCAGGCTACCCACCCGCCTGGCAAGGCAGCCGCCGAGAGCCCGGACCCACCCGCCCCGAGGTCCGGGTGTCCGTAACCGATCCGCCATTGGGGTGCTGGACCGCGCTCACGGGGAAAAGCCGTCTCCGCGTTTGCGATCCGGCTCGGGTTTTCTCCTCCCGCCCCTACACTGTGGTTCGACAACCGATCGAGAGTCGTTCAAGCGCCTGGCCCCGGTCCCCGCCGGGGTGACGAGGAAGAGGGAGTATCGAAATACTCGGCGGATACCCTCTCGGCCGTCCACGGTCGTGACGGTGCGGGTCAAAAGCCCCGGGCAACCGGGGTGACAGAGCCCGGCCGGTGTGGAACCCCCCGCGTGCGCGCACCCAGGCAGCACGCCGGGGGACAGCGTGAGTCCGTGCCGGACGTTCTCCCGAGCGGGGAACCCCCGGTGCGGAGCGCAGGGCCAAGGGTGCCCTTTCGCACCCGGCTGCCCGCACCTCTCCGATCGGTCCCGGATCCGGGATCGGCAAGGCCCGGAACCTCCGGGGTGTCCGGAACAGCGGATGGACGAGCAGAGCCGGTTCGGAGGCGCGCATGTGTGGAATCGTCGGGTACGTGGGGCCGCGGTCGGCCCAGGAGGTACTGGTCCACGGGTTGCGCCGGCTTGAGTACCGGGGTTACGACTCGGCCGGCCTGGCGGTCGCCCACGACGGGTCGCTGGCCGTCTCCAAGGCGGAAGGCAAGCTGGACCGGCTGGTGGCGCGCCTGCGGAAGTCCCCGCTTCCCGGCCGGGCTGGTATCGGCCACACCCGCTGGGCCACTCACGGAGTGCCGTCCGACCGCAACGCCCACCCCCACATCGACAGCGACGGGCGCTTCGTGGTGGTCCACAACGGGATCGTCGAGAACTTCAGGGAGCTGCGGGAGGAGTTGGAGGCCTCCGGCGTGGGATTCCGCTCGGAGACCGACACGGAGGTGCTGGCCCACCTGATCGCAGCCGTCTACGAGGGAGACCTGAAGGAGGCGTTACGCAAGGCCATCGCCCGGGCCTCCGGAGCCTACGCCCTCGTGGCGATGACATCCCACGAACCCGGCCGGATCGTGGCCGCCCGCATGATCAGCCCGCTGGTGGTGGGCCTGGGGGACGGCGAGACCTTCCTCGCCTCCGACATACCGGCGGTGCTGGACTACACCCGCCGCTTCCTGATCGTCGAGGACGGCGAGATCGCCGAGGTCACCCGTGACGGCGCTGCCATCGAGACCATCGACGGGGTTCCCGTCGAGCGCTCCCCTTTCACGGCCGAGTGGGACACCGACTCGGTGCAGAAGGGCGGTTTCGACCACTTCATGCTCAAGGAGATCCACGAGCAGCCGCAGGTCATCGCCCGGACGCTGGGCGCCCGGATGCGGGACGGTCTCGACGGGGCTGTCGAGGTGGCGCTCGACGACCTCTCGTGGGTACCGGGCGACCCCGCCGGCGTGGACAAGATCTGGATCACCGCCTGCGGAACCGCCTACCACGCCGGCGTGGTAGGCCGGGCCCTCTTCGAACGCTTGGCGGGCATCCCCACCGAGGTGGCCTACGCCCACGAACTCCGCTACAGCGATCCCCTGATCCGGGACGGATCCCTGGCGCTGGCCATCAGCCAGTCGGGCGAGACCGCCGACACCCTGGCAGCGGCTCGGCTGGCCCGGGAGCGGGGCTGCTCCCTTCTGGCGCTGACCAACGTGGTGGGTTCCAGCCTGGCGCGGGAGGCCGACGACGTCCTGTACACCTGGGCCGGACCCGAGATATCGGTGGCCTCCACCAAGGCGTACCTGGCCATGCTGGTGGGGGAGAGCCTGCTGGCGATCTGGCTGGGTAGGGCCCGGGGCATGCTGGGTGAGGGTGAGGGGAGGAAACTGGCGGCCGAGTTGCGCGCCCTTCCCGCCAAGGCGAAGTCGATCCTCCAGGATCTCGACACCCCGCGCCGCCTGGCCACGAGGCTGGCCGAGGCTCCGGGCATCTACTTCATAGGCCGGGGACTCGACTACGCCACGGCCATGGAAGGGGCTCTCAAGCTCAAGGAGATCTCCTACATCCACGCCGAGGCCATGCCGGCCGGCGAACTGAAGCACGGAACGCTGGCGCTGGTCACCGAAGGGACGCCGGTGGTGGCGGTGGTCACCCAGCAGGACGTGCAATCCAAGATGCTCCTCAGCCTCCAAGAAGTCAAGGCGAGGCGGGCCACCGTCATCGCCGTCGCCTACGACGACGACCGCGACATCGGGCTGGTCGCCGACCATGTCCTGCGGATCCCGCGGACCGCTGACGTGCTCTCCCCGATCCTGGCCGCCATCCCCCTGCAGCTGCTGGCCTACTTCGTGGCGCGTCGCCTCGGCCGCGACATCGACCAGCCCAGGAACCTGGCCAAGAGCGTGACAGTGGAGTAGCTGTCGGTTGTCCGTTGCCGGTTGCCAGTCGTAGGTAGCCTGTGGTGGAAGGTTCAGGTCTGTACTAGCCCGAGCGAGTCAGGTCGGCAAGATCTCAATGGGCTCAAGCGTTCCCTGCGCGTGAGATTGAGTGGCCAGTGACGACTCACACAACCGACACCCGACACCTGGCACCTGGCACCTGGCACCTGGCACCTGGCACCTGGCACCTGGCACCTGGCACCTGGCACCTGGCACCTGGCACCTGGCCTCCGCCTACCCTGCGGGCCATGCGCATCATCGGGCTGGGGGTCGACCTCGCCGACATATCCCGGATCGAGCGGCTGCTAGTCCGCTATCCCCGCTTCGCCCGGCGCTGTTTCACTTCTCACGAGCAGGAGTACGCCGAGCGGTTTGCCCGCCCGGCCCGCCGCTACGCCGCCCGCTTCGCCGGCAAGGAAGCGGTGATGAAGTCACTCGGCACCGGGTACCGGCAGCTGCGCTGGACCGACATCGAGATCACAGGGGGCGGCAAGCCGACGGTGAACCTAACCGGAACCGCGGCAGCTCGGGCCGAGCAGCTCGGCGTTACCCATTTCGAGGTGGCCATCACCCACACGGACACCGACGCGCTGGTGTTCGCGGTGGCGCTAGGGGAGCACCGCGTCGGCGAAGGCTGACACCGGATCGGAAAGGAGACCATGCCCTCAGGACCGTTCACCGGGCGTTGCCGGCGAGTCGCCCGAACTCCGGACTTCCTGGACACCCGCGGGCGAGGGTAGCGTCCACAACCTGCCCCAGCAGGCAACCGTGCCGTCGGTGCGAAGCCCGCAAGAGTGCTCGTATCCGCCGACGAGCATGGTGAACCGCCCTTCCGGTGGGTGCACCTGCTGACTGTACGTTTTGGCCCAGCAGACTACCGTGCCGTCGGTGCGTATCCCGCACCAGCGACGGAAACCGGCGGCAAGTGCGGTGAACCCCGTGGTCGGCGAGACCGGCGGTTCCGGGACGTGGGAACCGCAGCAGGTGACGGTTCCGTCTTCTCGGATCCCGCAACTGGCGCCGTCAGCGACACCTAGGGCGGTGAACCGGCCTTCCGGTGGTTCGGCCTGCCCGCTGAAGGGGCGGGTATTCAGCGGGTAAACCCCCGGTGACCCCATCAACCCCTGCACCCCGTCCGGCGGTGCCCGCCACTGCGACGAGCCCCAGCATGTGATCGTCTCATCCGTGCGGAGCCCGCAGGAGAAGCGGTCCCCGGCGGCGAGCTGGGTGAACCGGTCTTCCGGTGGGTACGTTCGGTCGCTACGGTCGTTGCCCCAGCAGGCGGCGGCGCCGTTACTTCGAAGCGCGCAGGCATGGTAGGGACCGGAGGTCAGCGCGGTGTATTCCCCGCGCGCCGAGTTGCGCCACTGGCCCAGGTGATCGCTCCAGTCCCAGCACTCGACATCGCCGCCGACCCTTATCCCGCAGTGCGCTCGCCCGACCGCCGCTATGGCGGCGAACCGGCCTGCCGGTTCATATATCTGCTCGTAGCCCCAGCAGGCTACGGTCCCGTCGGTTCTGATCGCGCAGTTTCCGACTATTGAGGTGAATTGGCCCTCCGGTTCATTTCCCTGCCGGTAGGGGTTGGAGTCCCAGCAATCGATGGTGCCGTCGGTTCTGATCCCGCAGGCTTCGGTTATGAAGGTGAATCTGCCGTCCGGTTGGCCTCCCCACCCGGTGATGCTTATTCCGCAGCAGATCGCAGTGGCATCGACTCGTAACCCGCACGTATGGCGGTAGCCGGCGGCAAGGGCGGTGAACCGGCCGTCCGGGGCCGCGGAGTGCCGGTAGTCGTCGTCGCCCCAGCAGGTGACCTCACCGTCGGTGCGCAGCCCGCATGTGTACACCTCACCGGCGGTTAAGGAGGTGAACTGCCCGCCGGGTGCGTCGGCTTGTCCGAAGCGGTTGTCGCCCCAGCACGTGATGGCTCCGTCGGCGCCGAGCGCGCACGAGTGGTCACCTCCGGTGGTCACAGCGGTGAACGTCCCGGAGGGGGCGTTGAGCTGGTTCCAGTGGTTGTCGCCCCAGCAGGTGATGGTTCCGTCGGTGCCGAGCGCGCACGAGTGGTCACCTCCGGCGCTGACGCCTGTGAACGTTCCGGCGGGTGCCTTCGACTGGCCTGACCTGTTCCTGCCCCAGCAGTTGATGGTCCCTCTGGAGCGCAGCGCACAGGTGTGATGCCGACCGGCGTCCAGCGCGACGAACCGCTCGTCGGACACATCGAGTTGCCCGTACTGGTTCTTGCCCCAGCATGCGACGGTCTCGTCGGCGCGCAGCCCGCACGCGTGCTGGTGTCCTGCCGACACGGCACTGAACCTTCCGGGCGGCAGCGTCTGCTGGAGTAGATGTTGGTCCATCCAGTAGGGGCGTTCAGCCCTTCCCCAGCAGCTGATGGTTCCGTGGATCCGTATACCGCAGGTTTGGTTCACGCCTCCACTCAGGGCGATGAAAGGTCCCTCCGGCGTGCCGGCTTGGCCGCTGACATTGTTGCCCCAGCATGCCACGCTGCTGTCGGCCAAGAGCCCGCACGCGTGACCGGCGCCCGCGGACACCGCCGTGAACGGGCCCGCCCGCCCCGCATCCCCCGGCGGAGAGTGGGTTAGGTCGCGCACGCCTTCGGTGGGGGCTTCGACCAACAGGCCGCCCCAGCAACTGACCGTGCGGTCGGCTCGAAGCCCGCAGGAGTGGTCTCCTGCGGCGGTCAGAGCCGCAAAAGGTCCGTCTGGAACATCGAGTTGACCGTGCGAGTCCCAGCCCCAGCAGGTGATCCTGCCGTCCGTGCGGAGCCCGCAGGAGTGGTGGGTGCCTACGGCGACGCCGCTGAACCGTCCGGAAGGGGCGTTCAACTGTCCGCGGCTGTTGCTGCCCCAGCAGGTGATCCTGCGGTCGGTGCGCAGTCCGCAGGTGTGGGTTTGACCGACGGCTATTGCTCTGAACCGCCCGTCAGGTGGTGTCGCTTGGCCGTTCTCGTTGTCGCCCCAGCATCTGACAGTGCCGCCGACGCGCAGTCCGCAGGTGAAGGTGGGGCCGGCGTCTATGGCGCCGAAGTAACCGCTGGGTGCCCGGGTCTGGCCGTTCTCGTTGTCGCCCCAGCAGGTGACTCCACCGGTGGTGCGGAGTCCGCAGGTGAAGGCGGCGCCGACCGTTATGGCTTTGAAGTGGCCGGCGGGTGCCCGGGTCTGGCCGTTCTCGTTGTCGCCCCAGCAGGTGACGGTGCCGCCGACGCGCAGCCCGCACGAGTGAGCAGGTCCCGTCGCCAGCGCAGTGAACGGTCCGACCCGTATGTTTGCTCTCTCGAGTTGTCCCCAGCAGACCGCGGCGCCGTCGGTCCGGATCCCGCATGTGCGGCCGTCGCCCATGTCCAAGGTCGTGAAGCGTCCGCCGGGGGTGCGGTACCGGCTGGCATCGTCGTCCCCCCAGCAGTCCACGGAACCATCCACTCTCAGACCGCACGAGTACTGGGTGCCGGAGGCCACGGAGGCGAAGTGCCCGCCCGAAGATCCGAATCCGGGCCTGCTCCACGCGTCTCCTCCCCAGCAGTCGATCGTGCCGTCCGGCCTCCGCCCGCACGAGAACCGGGCTCCCGCGGTTATTGCAGTGAATGGCCCGCCGGGCGCATCCAGTTGTCCGTTGCGGTTGCTGCCCCAACACAGGACGGATCCTTCGGTGCGAAACCCGCACACGTGGTCTTCGCCCACCGCAATCGAGCTGAACTCCCCGTACGCGAAGTCGGCATGGTCCGAGATTCTCCTGCTCCAGCAGGTGACGGAGCCGCCAGTCCGTATCCCGCACGACGTTTCCATGCCCGAGTCCAGCGCGGTGAACTTCCCGTCCGGCGGGTTCAGATTCCCGGAGGAGTTGTCGCCCCAGCACGTGATGGTACGGTCGGTGCGGATTCCACACGAGTAGGAATCACCGGCGGACACGGCGATGAATCTGCCGCCGGGTGGGTCGAGCAATCCATCCCGGGTCCAGCCCCAGCAGTCCAGAGTGCCGTTTGTCCGGATCCCGCAAGTGTGGAGGAAGCCTGCGCGCGACGGTGTCGGGTTCCGGCTGGTTGGTGTGTCCGTGCCAACGTACTATGGCGCCCTCGAGACCGAACCTGGCCGGCACCGAACAACGGTAGTCGTTGTAGCGGACCTGCTCCCGGTGGGTGTCCAGGTAGGGATCGTCCCACCGGTCCACCGCCAGGCGGTCACCACGGTGGTTCCACAACCCCGCCGGGTGGGGGCGGCGTCGCAGGGTCGAAGGTCGAAGACCTGCTCGGGCGGCCAGACCCTCAACGTTGACCGGGGCTGCCACATCACCGCACCATCCCGACCAGCCCCACCACACCGCATATGTGGCCCGGTCCGTATGCGACCACCCTCACCCGATACGGCCCCCCGAATCACGGTCATAAACAATCCCTCCACCTCAGCCACCAAACGCCGGTACCGCACCGGGCAACGGGCCACCCCACAAGAAGGCGTCCTCCACCCCCACAGCCACCACCAGACCCGCCAGCACCAACCCTGCTCGATCCAACCGGCCTTCGGTATCGGGGGTTAGCGGAATATCTAGATGGTTAGTTCCAAGGTTTTGGTGGTCATATGCGATGAGGGAGCGTGCTGGGCCTGGTCGTTGGGTGGTTTCGTTGTGCCAGATGACGGTGGTGAGGGCGAGTATCGGTTGGAGGACAGGTGCCACAACACCCGCTTTGGTGCGTCCGCCGTGACGTTCGAGATCGAGTTGGCCCTTGAAGGTTTGGAAGATCGATTCGATGATGTGGCGGAAGGGTCGGAGGAACCGCTGGCCGCTTCTGGGCGCTTCTGTTTTTGTGGCGGGGCGGATGAGGGTCATGTGGGCCTCGTTGAGGTCTTCCTCGAAGCTGGCGCTTCGGTATCCTTTGTCCGCCATGAGAGTTTGGCCCGCTCGGGCTAGGCGGGCGTGGGCGATCATTTCTGTGGCGATGTCGCGTTCGTCCGCTTTGGCCGGCGCCAGCGCGAAGGCTATCGGCAGTCCCGATGGGGTGGCCACCAGGTGGAAGCGCAGCCCCCAGAAGTAGCGGGAGTGGGAGGCGCAGTAGCCGTATTCGGCCCATCCCCCCAGGTCAGAGCGTTGTTGGGTTGTGCGGCTGCGTCCGCACTCGACGGGCGTGGAGTCCACCAACCACAGGTCGTCATGCCACGACGGGCAGTCCCGGGCCAGCCAGGCGATGATGTGTTGCATCGTGAGGCCGAGGCGGCGTAGCCGCCTGTTGTAGGCGGATCGGGTAGGCAGATACGGGAACCATGGTTTGAGATGGGCGTGCGCGTAGCGCAAGAAACGGGCCTCGGAAGTGTATCTGAGCAGCGACTGGATCACCGCCAGGGTGACCAACTCGGCGTCGGACAGCTTGGGAGCGATCCCCACCGCGGGTCGCTCCGGCACCCACTCGGGATGCTGGATCAACAGATCATCAACCGTCACATATACTGTGGTAGCAAGGGTGTCCAGGTCCGGGTTCATACCAGGTCCTCCGGGATCGGGGAAGTTTTTTCACCCCGGATTCTGGACACCCCCACCCCCAAAACGGTGGATTATCCACCCACACCCCTTGGAACTACTCATCTAGACGAGTTGTAACCGTTTGGTCCATCGATACCGTCCGGCGCTAACCCGAAGAACCTCCACCCGGTGGTGATGCCCGTCTTATTACATGCTACGATAGGGGTGGTGATAAAGAGCTACAGCCACCGAGGACTCAGAAGGGCACACCAACGCGGCAACTACCACCAAGTCAACGCCGCCTACGCCAACCGGATCGCCCGAGTGATCGCCACCCTGCAGGCAGCAACCAAACCCTCAGACCTCGACATCCCCGGATACCGGCTCCATCCACTCAAAGGCAACCTGGAAGGGTTCTGGAGCATCAGAGTTTCCGCCAACTGGCGGATCACCTTCCGGATGGACGGAGTCCACGTCGTAGACGTGGACCTAGTCGACTACCACAACTAGGAGCGAACACCGATGCCCATGATGAAAGACCCCCCACATCCTGGCGGCACCATCAAAGAGGACTGCATCGAGGCCGAAGGTCTCACTGTCACCGAAGCAGCCCGCATCCTCGGTGTAACCCGTCCCACACTCTCCCGCGTCCTCAACGGCCGCGGTGGGATCTCACCAGAAATGGCAATCCGCTTCGAGAAGATCGGATGGTCCAACGCCGAGTTCTGGATGCGTCTCCAAACGTACTACGACCTCGCCCAAGCACGCCTCAACGAAGACCGGATCAACGTCGAGCCCTACCAACCCGCAGCCGCAGCCGCGGGCTCCTAGACCCGGGGGGACGTCGAATCGGCGTCCTCTGCCGTAGGTAAGGGGTAGCCCTTACCTCGTCGGTCACGGTCGATGGCCATGCAGGGCAAGGGCTATCTCGATGACCAGAACCGGGCGGGTCTCCCTGCGAGGAGGTTCCGCCAGGCCGTGAGCCTCACCGCTATGTGACGCAATACATCACGGGTCGGGGGCGGTTTCGGGGGTGGCGTAGGTTTGGTTCAGGGAATGCCCCTTCTGTGAAGGCAACCGGTAGCCTGGTACCACCCCAGGGCCCGAATAGAGGGTCGTAACTCCCCAGATTCCCTTCACGAAAGGCACAAAACGGTTTGGATCCGACTCCCGACAGCCTCCAAACCCGGCCCGAGTTCCTCCCCCAACAGGTCCAGGTTCTCAGCCAGCCACGGCGTGAAATCACGCGTCTCGTCCGGCCACCGGGGGGAACTCCAACCTACACTCCCTCAAACAAGGCAGTGTTGCAACGACCCCTTGAACCCGGGTTGACTTCCGGTGTCGGAATGGTGTACCAGCCGCCGCTCGGGGTCGGCCGTGTCGGGTCGCCGGGCCCATAATGCTTGTTCCAAAGCGTCGAGAGCCAGATCGGTTCGTAAGCTGTTTGACACTCGCCAGCCGACGATGAACCGTGAGTATGCGTCGATCCCCAACGCCACGTACGCGAACCCCGACCAGGTGGGAACATAGGTTATGTCGGCGAGCCAAAGCCGGTTCGGACGGTCCGCTTCGAAGATGCGGTCTACCAGATCGGCGGGTCGGGCTGCATCCTCGTCTGGGATGGTGGTGCGCTTGGTTTCGCCTCTGACCACGCCTTTTAGGCCTTCTTGGCGCATCAGCCGTTCCACAGTGCAGCGAGCCACCGCAACGCCTTCACGCTGTAGTTGGCGCCACACCTTACGTGCCCCGTACACCCCGAAGTTCGACTCCCACACCCGGCGGATATGGGGGCGCAACTCGCTATCCCGGCGACATCGGGCTGATCTCCGCTCAGGTTCGCGTTCCCGCCGTTTGTGCTCCCAATAGACAGACGGGGCGATCGGCAACTCATCGCAGATCGGCTCGACCCCATAGGTCTCTCGGTGATCGTCGATGAAGCTGGTCATCTCCGGGGTCGGCGGTCGAGCTCCGCCTGCGCGAAATACGCAGACGCCTTCCGCAAGATCTCATTCGCCCGCCGCAACTCACGGTTCTCCCGGCGTAACTCCCCCAACTCGGCCAGCTGATCCGACGACAGCCCAGGCCGCAAACCCTGATCCGTCTCAGCCCGCCGCACCCACAGCCGCAACGTCTCAGACGAACACCCGAACTTCTCCGCTATCGAACAGATCGCCGCCCACTCCCAACGGTGCTCCCCCCGATGCTCTGACACCAACCGGACAGCACGCTCCCGCACCTCCGGCGAATACATCATCAGTCTTCCCATGACTCCATTATCTCCCAACTAATCGAGTCTCCGGGAAACCCGGGGCGGTTCAGGTTTGCCCGACGTGCGGACAATCTCCACCGCATCACGTTTGAACTCATCGGAGCACTTGCGTCTCGGTCGACTCCCTCCCAACAGGACTCCTTCCCCACACGCTGCGTCCATTCTCGGACATCAAACGCGCTCTTTGTGGAAGCGTCCGGCCACCGGGGGGAACTCCACCCGGAGTACGGCTCATTTTGGGTGTTGTGGGTTGGTGGTGGGGCTGGTGTTGGTTCGGCCTTGTTGGAGGATCCAGTGGCGGAATGCTTGGACTTCGGGTCTTTGTCTGGAGGCTGTGGTGGTGATGAGGCAGCAGCGTTCGGGGGTGTCGGCTTGGTGGTTGAGGACGGGGACCAGTGTTCCGTTTTCGAGTTCGGGGGCGATTAGGACGGGGCGGCCGATCGCGGCGCCGAGCCCGTGGGTGGCAGCGTCGATGACCATGCTGTACAGGCGGAAACCTGACGCCTGGGTGAGGTCGGGGGAGGGCTGCTTTTGGCATGCGGACCAGTAAGCCCAGTCGGTGTCCCACCCTAGGTCGTATAGCAGGGGCCAGCCCTGGAGGTCGGCGGGGCTGTTGGGCCGACCACGAGCCGCGAGCAGGGTGGGGCTGCACACGGCGGTCAGGTGTTCTTGGTAGAGCGTTTCCTCGATTAGGGTGTCTTGGCGTCTGGCGACGGGGCGTGGCGCCGCGGTCACGCCGGTGTACGCGATCCAGGCGTCGAAGTCGCGTCGGTCGGGGTCGACACCGCGATGGTCGGTTTCTAACTCGATCGCTATACCCGGATGGGTTGCTTCGAGATCTGCGAGCCTTGGCACCAGCCATTTCTCGGCGACTGCTTCAACCGACACGATCCGAACATGGCGCGGCTGGTGGCTTAGCCGTTCGGTGACGCCGTGAACGTCGACGAGGATGCGCTGCACTTCCTTGAGGTAGACCCGGCCGAGGTGGTTGAGGACCACACTGCGGTGGTGGCGGTCGAAGAGTTGGACACCGAGATGCTCTTCGAGGTCCGGACACGGTAGGCAACAGCCGCGGCGGTGACACTTAGTTCGGCCGCGGCGCGAGCGAAGCTCTGGCAGCGGGCGGCTGCCTCGAAGAAGCGCAGGCTTTCGAGCGGGGGCAAACGCAAAGAGAGGTCTCGAACGTCGGGGACGGATCTGGCGGACCTGATTATGCCACAAAGCGTCCTAACCACCCCACAGATGGGATAGGCCTACTAGCGCGTAGCACAAGATGTATTATGTCTATACGGGTGTGCACAACCACTCTACAATTTGATAGACGCCCCCTCGTAACACTAAGACCCATGATTCTGTGTATGGCCACTTCCGGCTTGCTCCAGGCAAAACAGTCGGCGGGTTCAGGCTGGGTCTTGGACTATTCGAGGCGGCCGTTCTATCGACCTTGCCTACAGTCACCCCACCCAGACATAAGGGATAATTGTGTCACTGATTAGCACGAGAGTCTTTATGCCTAATCGGAACAGGTATCCGCTATCAGTTTTGGTAGTCTTCTGACGGATATTAGGGGGCGGTCAGCAGTGCTGCCTTCGGCTCAGTCAACAGGACCTGATCAGGCGGGAGCCGACGAGCCCCCACGGAACCGCGCAGGGCTAACTCGTAGTAGTCCGCCGATAAGCGGCTGGATCGTATCCTCAGTCGTGTAACGGAGTATCCCGACTGTCTTGCAAGACACGGATAGAGAAGAAAGGGTTGTTGATAGCCAAAAGGATTGTGCTCTTGTTAGCTGCTCTGACACTGGTTGCCGGGGCGTGCGGCGGAGCCGAAGAAACCACCACAGATACAGGGCCGGTGACGGTGTCCACCACTGCTGGTTCTACGGCTGAAACGGTTGAAGCCACAACCACCGAGGTAACGGTGGATCTGAGCCAAGCGGGTACTCTTGCCGAGGTTCAGGCCCGCGGTTCTCTGCGTTGTGGCGTTTCGACCAGCGCAATCGGCTTCGCCGAGCCTCAGGACGACGGTTCCTTCAAGGGATTCGACGCCGACTACTGCCGGGCCGTGGCTGCGGCGGTTCTCGGTGATGCCAACGCGGTGGGGTTCGTCGGTACCACAGCCGCTGAGCGCTTCAACGTTCTGGCCGCCGGTGAGATCGATGTGCTGTTCCGTAACACCACCTGGACGCAGAGCCGGGACACGGAGATCGGCGGCGACTTCGGACTCGAACCGCACAGTACCCCTATCATCCCAGGTCAGCAGCTTTTGACTTCAGGAGATTGTTACTTCGGGTGTTATATCGTGATCGAGTGAAACCCCCTAATTTGCGGTCCCACGCTGCTACGCGGCATTCGTCGACGCCCATCAGTCCGCACATTTGCAGCGCCCGGCCCAGGTCCATCCCACTCGCGGCGATCGCTTTGAACGCTACGGCACGTCCGGCGAGGTCGTGTGCGTAGGTTGGAGGTGAAGTCGAACCGGACATCGGTGGTATCCAGCTTGGCGGCGAATTCGTCGCCGCCAGACGCTCTATCCGCAGCCTGGCGTTCTCCCGCTCCAGTTCCCCGAGTCGTCCCCGCTCACTGCAAGTGAGCCCTTCCGCTCAGCCCTGTTGATCTCATCCTGACCTACCCAGTTGCCCAGGGTGTGCGCCGAGCTGCGCCGCCGTGGTCGGCGGGTGAACCACAAACGTGTCGAGCGGCTGACGAAGCGCCACCACCTCCCGGGTTTCGTGCCCCACAAGCTCGCAGTGCGGCACCTTCTGAGGCACGGACCTACCAGCGCCTCCGATCCGGGGCTGCTTGAGCGCTTGGAGGTCAGCCGGGCGCAAGCCACCCAGGTGCTCCGCCGCCTCGAAGACGCCGAGTTCGTGTACGCATTCCAGGACAGAGGGGAGTCGGCCGTCCCCGAAAGCTGTACGCAACTCGTCTCAGCCACGAGGAGACTGGAGTTCCCCCCATGGGCTGGACACTTGGTTTATGCGGCCGTGTGATGGTAGTAGTTGTCCTCCCATTCGTTCGGTGGCTGTTGCCCGATCGTGGAGTGAAGCCGGCGGGGGTTGTACCAGGCTTCGATCCAGTACCGGATCGATAGGCGGGCCTGGCGGCGGCTTCGGTAGTCGGCTCGGTTGACGAGTTCCTTCTTGAGGGTGCCGAGAAACGACTCGGCGGCGGCGTTGTCCCAGCACACCCCGATCCGTCCCACCGACTGTGCGATGCCATATGCCCGGCACAGCTGGGCGGTGGCCCTCAAGGTGAATTGCCCGGGTTCAAGGGGTCGTTGCAACACTGCCTTGTTTGAGGGAGTGTAGGTTGGAGTTCCCCCCGGTGGCCGGACGAGACGCGTGATTTCACGCCGTGGCTGGCTGAGAACCTGGACCTGTTGGGGGAGGAACTCGGGCCGGGTTTGGAGGCTGTCGGGAGTCGGATCCAAACCGTTTTGTGCCTTTCGTGAAGGGAATCTGGGGAGTTACGACCCTCTATTCGGGCCCTGGGGTGGTACCAGGCTACCGGTTGCCTTCACAGAAGGGGCATTCCGTGAACAGAACCTTGAACTCCCCTTGGCGCGTCCGGCAGCGATGCTGGTAGCCGGATGGGACCTCCCCATAGCAAACCCCGCCCGGGGCTAACCGTCGAGATAGCCCTTGCTATGTGTGGCTTATCGACCGTAGTCAGATGAGGTGGGTGCTACTCCAGGCTTGCGGCAGAGGACACCGACCGGGCCACCTCGGTGAATGTGTCACCAGCCTCGTACCGATCCCAAATTGTTGTCTGCTCCACAGTGTTCATATGACGGCCCATCACAACACCTCCAACTCATCCCAGCCGGTATTTCCAGCCCAGGGTGTTGCGTTGACCCTCTGAGGCCACAGAGTCCTTGTCTATTGCTTTGTCCAAGGCTCGCGATCACGGCATTGTTGAATGGCTGGCGAGCCAGTGTCATCCTATACTCCAGGTCTTAACCACGGAGTAAAGAAGCAAATACCGTCACATTCCAACAATCTAATTATGGATAAGCACATGCCGTCACATTCCAACAATCTAATTATGGATAGGCAAATGTTGTCACATTCCAACAATCTAATTATGGAATAGACAAAGAGATTTTATGTCTAAATGGCCTTGTCTTTTCGCCAGCAGTTTGCTGAAATAGACGGATGTACTTGGGTCGATACCCTGATGGATCTGCAGTCTTGATGTCGCCCAACGGTTTCGGTCTGCGGCTGTTGGCTGTCGCCCGGATTCGTCTTTGGGTGAAGAGGTATAACTGGACAATTGCTGGGGTTTGTCGACGTTGGCTGCGCCTGAGGCGGCGCGCCCGCGTCGGGACCTGCGGCGCGGACTCTGCGCCCGATGGTCTTGAGGACACGCCGACGTTGCCAGAGCCGACGCGGGGGCCGGCCGGTGGACATCGTTGCTGATCTCGCCGTGATCGGCGCCGCCTCGGTGCTGTTGCTCAGCGGATCCTCCAAGATCGCGCGGCCTCGCCCCATCACGACCACCCTGGTGATGCTTTGGAACACCGCCACCAGACAGGCCCGGTCAGCTGCCTCGCCTCGGCTCGGGCTGATGCTGGGAGTCGGCGAGATGGGCCTCGCCGCCGTCGTTGCGACGGTGCGGTCCTGGCCGGCGGGCCTAGTCCTTGTGCTCTTCGCAGCGGGATTGGCGGCCGCGGGGGTGATGGGAGTGCTGAGCGGCGGCGAGGTACCGTGCGCCTGCTTCGGCAAGGGCGACCGGACCCTGGGCTACGGGCACATCCTGCAGCTTCCGTTGTGGATCTTCGCAGCGTGGGCGGTGGCCCAGGGCGGAACCCTGTTCAGCGCGGGCACACGTCTCGAGCAGACGCTGGCAATGCTCGCAGTGTGCACCGCCCTCTCGACAGCGTTGCAGGTTGCGAGAGCATGGCGAGCGGTCTACCCGATCGCGCGGCAGCGCAGGAAGGGCGCGGCTGAGGCTGCGGTCCTGCCGCCGGCCGGTGCGGGGGTCTCCTCGTGGTAGTCGCCGCCCTGATCATCTCGATTGCGGCCCTGCTCCTGAGCGGGTTCGTCGCGCTGGCTGTAATGGAGGTGGTCGCCGAGAGGCCAGCCGGTCCGAGACAGCCTGCCGAGGACTCCATCGAGGAGTTCGAGCTGTCACCGGCAGTGGCCGGGACCTCGGCCAGCTCGCACGGGCTGCCCGATCGGATCGACGGCGCCTCCGCACACCTTGTGCTCGTGATCTCGCCTCGGTGCTCGATGTGCAAGAAGCTGGCCCTCTCCTTCGACGGGAAGATTCCAGCCCATCTCACGGTCGTGGTGGCCGCGACGGACGCCGTCCGCATGAGGAAATGGGCCGCCGAGAGCGGGCTGTCGCTGCGGAGGACGGTGTTCGACGACGACATGACCATCGTGAACGGGCTCGAGGTGTCCTCTAGCCCGACAGTCGTGGGGTTCGTCAACGGCACGGTCGCGTTCGTCGCAGGAGTTGGCGGCCGCCGAGCTCTGGATGACCTGCTGGAGCAACGCATTGCGATTCTCGAGCAGGTTCCGAGCGTCGACGCCCCCGAGGAGACAGATGCCGCCGTGTCGGATACCGGCGACGGCTCGCGGGGGAGCCGGACCCGTGGTCCTTGAGTTCGTGTCGGCTGTCGGTCTGTTCCTGGGCGGATATCTGCAGAGACACAGTCCTTGAGGCGTCTCCTTCGTGGGCCAGTTCGGCCCCACGTTTGCGACGAGCAGAGGCATTCGACGGGTGTCTCGCAGCGGTGTCTACGTGCTGGGCGCCCTGCTGTCCTCGGGGATGTTCATTCTCGCGGTCGACATGACAGCGGGGCACTTCTCTCGAGATGTCCTAGGCGGCGACCGGTCCCGGGCCGCGGCGCTCGTCCTGGTGAGCGTGCTGATCCTCATCGACGCGATCCGGCTGTGGGGCGGACGCTCCACCTCCTTCGGACCGAACCGGCAGACCCCCTACGCCTGGCGAGCGAGAGGCTGGCCGGGCGTTCTCGGCTGGGGCCTCGACACCGGGGTTCCGCTCACGACGATTAGGACATCGTCGCTTCCCGTGCTGGGCGTGGTGCTGGTGGCCACCGGACACGGCGGCCCGCTGCACGGCCTGGCCTACGGCTCGGGCCTGGCGGTCGGCCTTCTCGGCGGAGTGGTTGCGATGTCGCCGCGCGGCGACATCCGAAGCGTGATGGCCGAACTGCTGCGGCGCCGCCGCGCTCTGAGGCCGGTCATGGTGACGGTGGCTCCGTCCGCGCTGATGATCGGCGTGCTCGTGACCGCCGCGCTGGCGGCGCCCGGCACGGCGGCACCATGAGGCGGGCTGGGATCCGCGCGGGGCCCGCGGCAGGGGTTGCCGGGCGAGTCCGCCGGGTGTTGTCCGGGCTGGTGCTTGCCGCGGTGGTCGCAGCCGGGATCGGACCCGGGGGGTCTTGGGCTCAAGTGGGCGACGGCGACGATGAGGGTCGTCATGACGGCTTCGATGATGTGGTCTCGGGTGTGCACGCGTCGGCGATTGATGCTCTGGCCCAGTTGGGGGTCTTCGAGGGCACCGAGTGCGGCGAGGGGCTGTTCTGTCCCGACGAGCCCATCCGGCGCTGGGTGATGGCGGTGTGGCTGGTGCGCGTCCTCGAGACGCCGTTGCCCGAGGCCGGCGCGTCGCGCTTCTCTGACGTGGACCCCCAGCAGTGGTGGTCGCGCCATGTGGAGGCCCTGGCCGATCTGGAGATCACCGCAGGCTGCTCGCGATCGCCGGCCCGGTACTGCCCCGACGAGGTGGTCAGCCGGGCCCAGATGGCGTCGTTCCTGGCCCGGGCGTTCCACTTGGAGCCCTCCGAGGAGGGTGAGCGCTTCAGCGACGTGTCGGGCGGCGTGCATGCGGCGAACATCGACGCGCTGGCCGCGAGCGGTATCACCGCAGGCTGCGCTACCGACCCGGCGCGCTATTGCCCGACCAGGGCCACCACCCGCGCCCAGATGGCATCGTTCCTCAAACGGGCCCGCACCATGTTCATAGGCCCCTGCCCGACCGAGGCCACAGACGACACCGGCACCACCACACCAAGCACCGGGTCGCCCCCAAGCACCGGGTCGCCCCCAAGCACCGGGTCGCCCCCAAGCACCGGGTCGCCCCCAAGCACCGGGTCGCCCCCAAGCACCGGGTCGCCCCCAAGCACCGGGTCGCCCCCAAGCACCGGGTCGCCCCCAAGCACCAGGCCTGGTGTGGTGGTGCCGGGTGCGCCACGCGGTGTGGTGGTGGCGCCGGATGATGGGGAATTGTTGGTGTCCTGGTCGGCGCCGAGCGAGCTGGTGGGCGTGTCGTCGGTGACCTATGTGGTGGAGTGGCGCTTGGACACCCAGCCCTTTGGCGGGGGGCGCCGGTTGTTGGGTGTGTCGGAGGAGTCCGCGACGATCTCGGGGTTGGTGAACGGCGCGATGTACGCCGTGCGTGTGTCGGCGGTCTTGTCGGGAAGCCGGGGGCCATGGTCCGAGCCGGTGCCGGGCGCGCCCGGGCGGGTGCTGGGCGCGCCCCGTGAACTCGTGACCGAGAGGGGCGATCGGGAGTTGGGGTTGTCTTGGGAGCCGCCGGGTGATCCGGGAGGCTTGGAGCCGGGAGACTTCCTCGCGCCTGAGTACTATGTCGTGCAGTGGGCCGTGGAGGGCGAGTCCTACAGCCTGGACCGCCTGCTCGAGGTGACGGAGACCTCCGCGACGATCACAGGGCTGGACAACGGCACCCTCTACAGAGTGCGGGTCGCCGCGGTGCGGGTCGTCGCGGTGCCCGTTGCGAGCCCGGAGCTGTGGTCGGAGGCCACTGGCGTGCCTGCGGTCCCGCCGGACGCGCCCAGCGGCCTGATGGCCGCGGCCGGCGATCAACAGCTGATGCTGTCGTGGGTGTCGGGCGAGTCGGGAGGCTTGCCGGTAACCGAGCAGCGGCTGCAGTGGCGCTCGAACTCGCAGTTCTTCAGCGAGGACCGGCAACTCGTCATCGGCGACGACACCTCCGCGACGATCACAGGGCTGGACAACGGCACCCGCTATTGGGTGCGGGTGGCCGCGGTGAGCGGTGCCGGGGTCTCGGACTGGTCCCCTCATGCGTCGGGCCGCCCCGCGACGCGGCCGGGGGCGCCCGGCGGTCTGGAGGCGACCCGGGACAACCAGTCCTTGGTGCTGTCCTGGGACCGGCCGGCGGACAGCGGCGGGGCGGTGTCGTTGAGCTATGTGGTGCAGTGGCGCTCGGACGCCCAGTCCTTCAGTGCGGCACGCGAACTGGAGGCGGCGGACACGTTCGCGACGGTGACCTCGCTGGTGAACGGCACGGTCCACTGGGTGCGTGTCGCGGCCGTCAACGACGACGCGGACGCGGGCCGGGGGGCATGGTCCGAGCCGGTGTCGCGCACCCCGGCCACGAGGCCCGGGGCGCCACGGCGTGTGGCGGCGACTCGCGGCGACGGGTCTTTGGCTGTGACCTGGGCTGCGCCGGCCGAGTCGGGCGGCGCAGCGGTGGAGGGCTATGTGGTGCAGTGGCGCTCGGACGCCCAGTCCTTCAGCACGGCCCGCCAGCGGACCACCACTTCGACGTCGGCGACCGTGCCTGGGCTGGTGAACGGCACCACCTACACGGTGCGGGTCGCCGCGGTCAACAACGTCGGCGCCGGGGCGTGGTCCGAGCCGGTGTCGCGCACCCCGGCCACGAGGCCCGGGGCGCCACGGCGTGTGGCGGCGACTCGCGGCGACGGGTCTTTGGCTGTGACCTGGGCTGCGCCGGCCGAGTCGGGCGGCGCAGCGGTGGAGGGCTATGTGGTGCAGTGGCATGCCAGCGGCCAGTCCTTCAGCACGGCCCGCCAGCGGACCACCACTTCGATGTCGGCGACCGTGCCTGGGCTGGTGAACGGCACCGCCTACTGGGTGCGGGTCGCCGCGGTCAACAACGTCGGCGCCGGGGCGTGGTCCGAGCCGGTGTCGCGCACCCCGGCGACGAGGCCGGGGGCGCCGGTGATCGAAGCGGTCGACGGGGGCAGCGGCCGGCTCGTGGTTCGCTGGGCCGCGCCCGCGAACGGCGGGTTTCCGGTGAGGAGCTACCAGCTTCAGTGGAAAACTGACAGCCAGACCTTCAGCACGGCCCGCCAGCGGACCACCACTTCGACGTCGGCGACCGTGCCTGGGCTGGTGAACGGCACCGCCTACTGGGTGCGGGTCGCCGCGGTCAACAACGTCGGCGCGGGGGCGTGGTCCGAGCCGGTGTCGGGCATCCCGGCGTCGGCGCCGGGGGCGCCACGCGACCTGGTCGTGACACCCGGCAACGGCCAGCTCGGACTGTCCTGGCAGCCGCCCGGCGACACCGGCGACGTCGCGGTCGAGTACGTGGTGCAGTGGCGCTCGGGATCCGAGCAATACAGCTCGGCCCGCAGCCAGACCACCGGCGAGGACTACGCCACGGTCACGGGGCTGGCCAACGGCACCGCCTACTGGGTGCAGGTCACCGCGAACAGCTCCGCGGGCGCGGGGGGCTCCACGGAGGCCACCAACGTCGTTCCACGCACCACCCCGTCGGCGCCGCTGCGCCTGGAGGCCACCGTCGGCGACGGCTCACTTGCCCTGCAATGGCAGCCGCCGTCCAGCGACGGCGGCGACAGCGTCAGCGGCTACATCGTCCAGTGGAGGGCCGACGGCGAGGACTACGCCACGACCCGCCAACTCGATGCGGCGGGCACGTCCGCGGCGATAACCGGGCTGGCCAACGGCACCCCCCACACCGTTCGGGTCGCCGCGGTCAACGCGGCGGGCGCCGGGGCATGGTCTACTGAGGCCACGAAGACCCCCGCAGGCGTGCCGGACGCGCCCCGCGAGGTCACCGCCGCGAGCGGCGACCGGGCCCTGGACGTGTCCTGGGAGCCACCCCCGAACAACGGCTCAGAGATCAAGCACTATGTGGTCCAATGGAAGGCGGGCGGCGACTACAGCACGGCCCGCCAGCGGACCACCACTTCGACGTCGGCGACCGTGCCTGGGCTGGTGAACGGCACCGCCTACTGGGTGCGGGTCGCCGCGGTCAACAACGTCGGCGCCGGGGCGTGGTCCGAGCCGGTGTCGCGCACCCCGGCGACGAGGCCGGGGGCGCCGGTGATCGAAGCGGTCGACGGGGGCAGCGGCCGGCTCGTGGTTCGCTGGGCCGCGCCCGCGAACGGCGGGTCTCCGGTGAGGAGCTACCAGCTTCAGTGGAAAACTGACAGCCAGACCTTCAGCACGGCCCGCCAGCGGACCACCACTTCGACGTCGGCGACCGTGCCTGGGCTGGTGAACGGCACCGCCTACTGGGTGCGGGTCGCCGCGGTCAACAACGTCGGCGCGGGGGCGTGGTCCGAGCCGGTGTCGGGCATCCCGGCGTCGGCGCCGGGGGCGCCACGCGACCTGGTCGTGACACCCGGCAACGGCCAGCTCGGACTGTCCTGGCAGCCGCCCGGCGACACCGGCGACGTCGCGGTCGAGTACGTGGTGCAGTGGCGCTCGGGATCCGAGCAATACAGCTCGGCCCGCAGCCAGACCACCGGCGAGGACTACGCCACGGTCACGGGGCTGGCCAACGGCACCGCCTACTGGGTGCAGGTCACCGCGAACAGCTCCGCGGGCGCGGGGGGCTCCACGGAGGCCACCAACGTCGTTCCACGCACCACCCCGTCGGCGCCGCTGCGCCTGGAGGCCACCGTCGGCGACGGCTCACTTGCCCTGCAATGGCAGCCGCCGTCCAGCGACGGCGGCGACAGCGTCAGCGGCTACATCGTCCAGTGGAGGGCCGACGGCGAGGACTACGCCACGACCCGCCAACTCGATGCGGCGGGCACGTCCGCGGCGATAACCGGGCTGGCCAACGGCACCCCCCACACCGTTCGGGTCGCCGCGGTCAACGCGGCGGGCGCCGGGGCATGGTCTACTGAGGCCACGAAGACCCCCGCAGGCGTGCCGGACGCGCCCCGCGAGGTCACCGCCGCGAGCGGCGACCGGGCCCTGGACGTGTCCTGGGAGCCACCCCCGAACAACGGCTCAGAGATCAAGCACTATGTGGTCCAATGGAAGGCGGGCGGCGACTACAGCACGGCCCGCCAGCTGGAGGCGGCGGGCAACACGGCGACGGTGACCGCTCTGGTGAACGGCACCGCCTACTGGGTGCGGGTCGCCGCGGTCAACAACGTCGGCGCCGGGCCGTGGTCCACCGAGGCCACGAAGACCGCCGCCACCGTGCCGAGCGCGCCCCGCAACCTGACAGTCGAACGCCGCAACTCGGCCCTGGCCGCGACGTGGACCGCGCCCGCCTCAACCGGCGGCCTGGCGATCGAGGAGTACCAGATTCAGTGGACGACCGACCCCAGCGACTACGGACCGGACAAGGAGGGCACCGTGACAGGCACGACGGCGACGCTCCCCTTCCTGGTCAACGGCACCGAATACATGGTGCGGGTCGCGGCGGTCAACGGCATCGGCGCCGGGGCATGGTCCACCCAGGAGTCAGGCACTCCCTCCCCTCCCCCGACGGTGCCGGGGCGGCCCGAGATCGACGCGGTGGACGCTGCGGACCGCCGGCTGGTGGTGCGCTGGAGCCCGCCCGCGAACGACGGCGGCGACGACATCACCGGCTACATAGTGCGCTGGCGCACCCAACTCGGCTCCTACAACGCCGCCAACACGCACCCGGGGATCGGCGCGTCGGTATCGAGCGACACGATCGACGAGCTGGACAAGAACACCCGGTACTGGGTACAGGTTGCCGCGGTCAACGGCATCGGCGCCGGGCGGTGGTCCGACGCTGTGTCGGCCACCATCCCGATGACCGCGCCGGGCGCGCCTCTCGGCCTGGCGGTCGCTGGAGGCGACGCCGAGCTCCAGCTGTCATGGAGGCAGCCCCACGACACCGGAGGCGCCCAGCCCCTCACCTACGTCGTGCAATGGCGCTCCGGCGACCAGCAATACGACACGACACGCCAACAGACGACCGTCTCGACGTCAGCGACGATCACGGGGCTCGACAACGGCACCCGATACTGGGTGAAGGTCACCGCGACCAACGCCGAGGGGTCCACACCCGGCGTCGAACGCGACGGCACCCCGCTGACCGGGCCCGGCCCACCCACGATGGTCGAGTTCACAAGCGACCCCATGGCGCCGGGCCGGCTGGTGCTGTCGTGGGCCGCTCCCGACGACAACGGCGGAACCGCCCTCACCGGATACATGGTGCGCTGGAGAGTCCACGGCGAGCGCGACCACGAAGAGGATCGTGTGGGCGCCGCGAGCCTCAGCCACCGGATCGACGGGCTGGTCAGCGGCACCAGGTACTGGGCACAGGTCCGCGCCTTCAACCGGGTCGGCAACGGGCCGTGGTCAGACCTCCTGTCCACGGTGCCGCTCGCCGTGCCGGGCGCGCCCCGAACCGTCGCAGCAGAAGCCCGCGACGCGGGTCTCGGAGTGACCTGGCAGGCTCCTGCCAGCGACGGCGGCGACCCGATCACCGAATACAAGATCCAATGGAAAACCACCTCCGGCGCGTTCGGCGCGGCCGCCGCCGTGGACGCCGCCACACACCTCCATGAGATCACCGCGCTCACCAACAACACCCGCTACGTCGTGCAGGTCGTGGCGGTAAACTCCCAAGGCGACGGCAGCGCCGCCCAGATCCACGCCACGCCGCTGCCGCCCACTGTCCCCGGACCGCCCATCATCGCCGCCGTGGTGCCTCGCGAGGGGGGAGTCACGGTCCAGTGGCTGCCGCCTCCCGACGACGGCAGAGCGCCCGTGAGCTCCTACCGGCTGAGCTGGCCCGGCGGCCACGCCGAGATCACCGACCCGACCGACCTCAGCCATGACATCGTCGGACTGGACTTCGCCCTCGACTCCGTGATCAGGATCTCCGCGGTCAACTCCCAGGGCGAGGGAACCCCCGCCGCGGTCAGGGCCCGCTCCAATCAGGTCCCGGGCCCGCCGCAACGCGTGCTCATCGCTGAGGACGACGGCAGCCTCGTCGTGCGGTGGAAACCGCCCGGCGTCGTGTCGGCGTTCGTCGCCTCATACAGCGGGTTCGTGGTCACCGAGTACCTGGTGCAGTGGAAGACAAGCGGCCAGGAATACAGCACCGACCGCCAGGCCACGGTCACACCGGACTCCATCCCGGACAACTCCTACGGGGTCTACACGATCACGGGCCTCAACAACGGCTCGGACTACTCGGTGCGCGTCATCGCGGTCAACGAGGGCCGCCGGGGGCCGCCCGGGGAGGTGTCGGGTCGGCCGAGGCCGGCAGTGGAGGGCGCACCGCCTCGTGTCGTCGCCTACAACTACGGCGAACGCACGGGTGAACTCTGGGTGGATTGGTGGCCGGCCATACGAGAACACGACGGGGTGCAGGCCTCCATCTACGAGCTGCGTTGGGGGCCTGCCGGCCAGGCGAGCAGTCCCTCCGGATACCCGAGGATCCCCGTGGGGCCCCGCGTCATCGACGTCGGCTCTGACGCAGTGGGCACCGTGCTCCGCGTGCGGGTGAGAGCAGTCTATGGTGGCACGTTCGGGCCGTGGGCCGAGACGCTGGTCGCGGTGGCGGCGCCTCCGACCATCCCGCAGCGACTCACTGCGACCCCCGGCGACGGCAGTGCATCGTTGCAGTGGGATCCGCCCGAGTCCGACAGGGGGTCGCCGATCTCTGCGTATGTGGTGATCGTGAACGAGGTCGACGACATCGAAGACCAGGCGTCCGTCGTCGTGACCGGCGAGAGCTACGAGATGACCGGGCTTGAGAACGGCCGGACATACACGCTTCATGTAGCGGCGCTCAACAACGTGGGCATCGGATATCGCAATGAAGTGATGGTGACGCCCAACGGCGAGATCGACGGGCCGAGCGTGCCCGGCGCGCCGGAGGACGTGGTGGTGGTGCCCGGCGACGGTTCGCTGGCGGTGTCGTGGGCGGCGCCGGCCGATCACGGCGGGGCCGCCGCCAGCGCGTACCAGGTGAGCTGGGAGGCGGCCGGGCAGCCCGGCACAGCCCAGCAGGCCGATGTGGGCGCGGCGTTGAGCCATGTGATCACTGGCCTGGTCAACGGCACCGACTATGCGGTGGAGGTGACCGCAGCCAACTCCGCCGGGACGGGGCAGGCAGCGGCGGTGACAGCTGCGCCCGCGGCGGCGGGGGCGCAGCCGGGCGCGCCGGGCGGGATCGTGGTGGTGCCCGGCGACGGCATGCTGTTGGTGTCATGGCATGCGGCGACCGACAGCACCGGGGCCGCCGCCAGCAGGTACGAGGTGAGCTGGGAGGCGGCCGGGCAGCCCGGCACAGCCCAGCAGGCCGATGTGGGCGCGGCGTTGAGCCATGTGATCACTGGCCTGGTCAACGGCACCGACTATGTGGTGGAGGTGACCGCAGCCAACTCCGCCGGCAAGGGACCGGCCATAGTGACGCGGGCGGTGCCCACCGGGGTGCCGAGCGCGCCCCGCGGAGTGGTCGCCGCGCGCAGCACGGTCGTGGCCGGCACGGCCAGGATCCTGCTGAACTGGCTTCCGCCCGACGACAACGGCGGCACCAAGATCACCGCCTACCGGGTGTCATGGCGCGCCGACGGCGAGAGCTACGACGACTCGCAGTGCTCGCACCGCCGAGCCGATACCACCGCCACGGGCCACCCCATCGGCGACTTGGACGCCGACACCACTTACCACGTTCGGGTGGCCGCCATCAACGCCGCGGGGCCCGGCCCCGCAACCGAGATAACGATCCCGCCCGGGAACACTGCGGCAGCTGACAGGAGGCACACAGAATGGGCATCGCCAGACACTCGGAACAGATGACAGGACGCGCCAAGCACACAGCCGACAGGACGCGCCGAGCATGGCCGACAGGACGCGCCAAGCACACAGCCGACCGGCCCCACCGACCGGACCGTCGAGCGTTCCTGCGTTGCGCCAGCGGGGCCGCGCTGTCGATTCTGGCGGTGGGAGCGCGAGCCGCACTGCATCCCCGGCCCGCGTCGGCAGGCCCCGCGGCGTCGTGTTGCGGTCTCGCGCGAGACGCCAATGCGTGGTGCCCGTACTTCTGCGGAGAGATCGGCGGAGGATTCAGCTGTTGGGCATGCAACAACGGGGCGTGCCTGTGCTGTGAGTGCATCCCCGGCGGGCTGGCCAGCTGCTTCTATTTCTTTGCGAGCTGCTCCTACAGCACTGGGTGCTGCGAGAGGGCGGCCGATTAGGCACCGAGCGACACCGGAGGCGACTGTGGACTCAACAGACCGACCAACATCAGGCGCCCGGGCGCGCGGGCTCCGCGGGGGCGACCATGACTGACTCGAACAAGACCACCCGTCCAAGGCCCGGGAGCCTCGGCTCCCAAGAGTTCGTGGACTTCCTGGCGCAAGTGCGCCGCGACCCGCGCCGGACACCGGCGCCCTCGCCCATCAACGCCGCCGCCGTCGAGTTGGGCACCTACGAGTCCGACGCTGGCGAGGGCCATGTATGGGTGCGCATAGACAGCACCGGCGAGACCGTGCGAGCCGCGCTCGACGGCTTCCTGCCCGAGTATCGCCTCGAGCGCGGTGACGAGCTGGGAGCAACAGTTGTGGACGGCGCCTGGCGGACGATCCCCACCGTGAAGTACACAATCAGGCACTCCGACCGGATCGATTTCTGGACCAAGAACCGCCGGACCGGGGGCTTTCGCCAGCTCGCCACGAGCAGCTACGAGCAGTAGCGACCAGAAGCGTTTACACCACCACAACCGCCCGAGATCAAGCAAGCTGACCGGGCCTGGTTCCGGGTGGCGAAGCTGGTCCGGTCTAGGAGTTCGGTCTCGAGGGTGGCGAAGAAGGACTCGGCGACCGCGTTGTCGTAGGCGTCGCCTCGGCGGCCAGGTCTGTGTCCCGCCCGTTGAGGATCCGTAGACGGGCTAGGAGCTCGTCGGTGATAGTGGTCCACATGAGCCGATCCGCGTTGCGCCACGCGTAGTCGGCCAGCACCCGGGCATCTTTGGGGTCGGTCTTGGCCGCTCCTGCGTAGAGCTCCGCGGCTCGGCGCATCGCCAGGCCGGTGACATAAGCCACCGGCATCTGACACTCGGCGGCCACCCCCAAGGCCAGCACAGCCGCAGACGAGGTCGAGTCAACCACCAGCGGCGGGCTGCCATGACCTGCTGCGTCGTCGATCAACCGCCGGATAGCCCCCTCGTCGTTGGGAACCGGACGGGCGAACAACGGCTCGCCTCGAGCCGACACCGCACAGGCATAATGCTTGCCTTTGGCGACATCAACACCGACGAACACCTCAGGGGCGGGCTGTGGGCAATCACCCACTCGGCAGGTCCCTTCCGGTCGGGAATACGTATGCCGATAACTCAGGACACCAACGCCTCAACCACATCTGCGAACCAGCCCCTCACTTCGGTGCATGTGATGGCGATCAGAGGTCGCAGGCACCCAACCACGGCGGGTGGAATCACACCCTAGGCCATCTCGGTGACAGGGGAATTAAGCCCAGCCCGCCGCGGCGAGTAACCGGCCCCGATGCTCACACACCAGAGCTACCCAACAAGGTAAAGGGGAATTTCAATGATCGCCATCACCCGTCTCCAGCTCGGCAATCCGACGACGAGCGGCCCAAAGTTCCCCTTGTTCCGTCGAGGTCGCACCGGGCTTCAGGCCAAGGTCAACAACGTCCTGGCGTCGCCAGTTGTAAATCGTCTGCCTCGGACACACCAAGATCGACAGACAAGGACGCCACCGACCTTCCGGCCGCTAACAGATCCAGAACTCTGCGACGGAACTCGGGTGGATATCGATACGGCACCAAGACCCCTCCTTTTGCGGGTCAGCACACCACCAATTTCAAATATCCCGACTCCACGAAAGTGGGTCACCATCACACTCTCCGAGGAACCCGGTGCGGTTCAGAGACCTTATGGAGATCTTTCCCGTCGGGGTCTATGCCTTGTCTTTGGTGATGGTGATCGTGTCGCCGCTGGGGGTTACTGATTGGACGGTGATGGTGTAGCCACCGATGGTGACGCTCTGTCCCTGGGTGAGTATGGGGTAATCGTTTACTTGTGCGTTGCCGGTGTCACCCGCCATTTTTAGGGGGAGACGACGTGTGGCGAGGGCAGCGTCGACGGTGTACACGAGAACTCCTTCGGTCGCTAACGCGGTGTCGTAGCCGAGTTTGTGTCGGGACTCCATAACGATCGCTTTGTGTCTCGAGATGGGTATGGCAGCCATTGCTGTGCCGGTGCCGGGGTTGGCAACGGGGCTGAGGGTCACGGTCGCTTCGGTTCCGGTCACGCAGCGAATCTGGGCGGGTTCGAGCCAGCCGAGCTGCCAGCGGCTCCAAGCCAGCATTTCTGATCCCCCGGTGTAGGTGGAGTACGGGGCGCTGTCGCGGGTGAGGAAGCGAGCTTGCAGTCCCATGAGACCGAACCCTGTGGTTACCCATTTCTGACCCTCGGGAGGGTTGGGTAGCTTGTGGTCGGAGGTTGGGTAGAGATCCAAGAGTCCGAGATTGTGGGCGAGTTCGTGCGCTGCCGTGTGACCCCACGAGGTTGGCTTCCCAGGTTCTGGCCTCGGTTGGGAGTTGATAAGGGTGATGCTCTGGATGGTTCCTTCGTCTGTGCGGACTTTGTGTAATCCTGCTATTGCTGACCAGAAGTGGGAACCGGGCATCACGACCATCATGATGTCGTGTCCGGCAAAGTCGAGGTCGGGGTCGGCTAACCTGGCGGCCTCGTCGACGACGTACGTTTCGGGCTCCGTAGTACCTCCGCCAACGTAGTGGTCATAGTTGTGTTCGGGTCTGAGCCAGCGGTGCAGGGGGTTGAACTCGACATCTAGTTTCCCGTAGCTGGCCGCCTCGAGGTATTCCTCTGCGTAGGGGAGGCCGAGCGTGGCCTCGTCATGACTGGTATGGGCTGCCTCCTTGTCGGGGAAGTCCACGAAGATAACCGCCACCCGCAGGAGACCGGTGGAGGTTGGGGCCCATCCGGGCAGAGGAAACCCTGCCGTGGCACCTGAGGTGCCCACCGGTTGGCACATGCCCGGGTCCGGTCCGTCGGCCCAGACAGCATATCGAACATTCGCCGGCACAGAAACAACCGGTGCTCGACCCCAGCAGACGACAGCACCATCGGGGCGTAGCCCACAAGAGTACCCATCGGAATACCCGCTCTTTTTGACTGAGACCGCTTCGAACCGTCCCGTGGGAGGCTGAGCCTGCCCGACCAAGTTGCCCCAGCAGATAACAGCACCACCGGTACGTAGCCCACAGGAATACCGATCACCGGCCGCCACTGCAATAAACATCCCATCCGGCGGGGTGGCCTCACCTGAACCGTTGGCACCCCAACAAGCCACCGTACCGTCGAGACGCAGCCCACAAGAATGCGAACCACCAGCCGAAACAGCAGTAAACCGACCATCCGGCGGGGTGGCCTGACCCAAACCCTTCGACCCCCAGCAGGCCACCGTACCGTCGACGCGTACCCCACAAGAATGCGAACCACCAGCCGCTACCGCGGTGAACGTCCCATCCGGCGGGGTGGCCTGACCCGAACCGTTGTACCCCCAGCAGGCGACGGTGCCGTCGAGGCGTACCCCACATGAATGCCCACTACCGGCCGAAACAGAAGCGAACCGACCGTCCGGCGGGGTGGCCTGACCCAAACCGTTGTACCCCCAGCAGGCCACCGTACCGTCGACGCGTACCCCACAAGAGTGCGAACCACCAGCCGCGACTGCGGTGAACGTCCCATCCGGCGGGGTGGCCTGACCCGAACCGTTGGCACCCCAGCAGGCCACCGTACCGTCGACGCGTACCCCACATGAATGCAAATTACCGACAGAACTGGTGACGAACACACCGTCGGGCGGTTCCGGCTCACCGGACCAGTCGAAACCCCAGCACACAACACTTCCACCGGCGCGTACCCCACATGAATGCAAATTACCGGCCGAAACAGCAGTAAACCGACCGTCCGGCGGGTCGGCCTGACCGTTTTCGTTAGCCCCCCAGCACACAACCGTCCCGTCGGTACGCAGCCCGCACATATGCCGGCTAGTGCCCGAGACAGTGCTGAACCGTCCCTCGGGTGGGTCGAACAGACCCCAGCACTCAACACCGGCATCGGTGCGCAGCCCGCACGAATGGGCATTGCCCGTGGCAACGTCGGTGAACTTGCCCTCCGGCGGGTCGGCCTGACCGTTTTCGTTAGCCCCCCAGCACACAACCGTCCCGTCCGTGCGTATCCCACACGTATGAACGACACTCGTGGCAACGTCGGTGAACTTGCCCTCCGGCGGGTCGGCCTGACCGTTTTCGTTAGCCCCCCAGCAGACAACCGTCCCGTCCGTGCGTATCCCACACGTGTAATATCTACCCGCCGAAACGGAGACGAAGGTCCCCTCCGGGACACCGGTCCGAGAAAATGGGGATCCCCAGCAGGCAACAGTACCGTCGGTGCGTATCCCGCACGAATGGTCCCAGCCCGACGAGATGACGGTGAACTCACCTTGCGGCGGTTCGGCCTGACCCTGAGTGTTCTCACCCCAACAAACGACCGTGCCGTCGGCGAGCAGCCCACACGAATGAAAACCACCCGCAGCCACCTCGACGAACCGTTCCCCCGACGGCTCGAGGTCAAGTGTGAGTGCCCGGGTAAGGAATGTGGCCATCTGCGCTCGGGTGGTGTCCCGCCCCGGGCAGTAGCGGAGGGGTTCTGTCCTACACCCTGCCGTGACACCCGAAGCGGCCAATGCATCAATATTCGCCGCGTGGACACCGCCCTCAACATCTGCGAACCCCGCCGACGGTGCCGAAGACAGCCCGAACGCGCGGACCAGAAACGACGCCATCCGAGCACGATTAACCGTCTCGGTAGGACAAAACCTCGCTGGCTTCGTCGCGCAACCCGCCGTAACACCCAGATCCGCCAGACGCTCCACATAAGGCGCCCACCACTGCGACTCGTCCACATCCGCGAACCGCGACGACCCCACCGACGCCGGGTCGGCCCCGTCGAGGATACGCACCAGCCACACCGCCATCACCCAACGCTGCACCGGAACCGTCGGACAGAACTCCCCCGGCCCGCATTCGGTCCCCTCAAACACCCCATCAGCCGCAAGGGTGCTGATCGCCGCCTCATGGGTAGAGCCCTCCACATCCCAAAAGTCCCCCGAAGTACCCACGTCGGTAGCCGGCGGCGCCGTAGTAGGAGCAGTAGCCGGAGAGGTAGTGGCTGATCCTCCTCCTACCTCTTCGATCAGCCACCCCCCACCAGACTGCCTAGAAGCCACAAACGTGTACTCCACCCCATTCACCGACGCAGCCCGAAGCTCGATACGCTGCCCCGACGTGAAAAACAACAGACGTCCAGAACCCGAATCGTCCACCCGGAACTCCACGTCGGTACCCGGATACCTACACGACCCACCCGGCTCCACCACCAACCCCACATAACAATCACCACCCCCCTGCGCCAACACCCCAACCGCCAACACCCCAACCGCCAACACCCCAGAAGCCACCACCCCAAGCACCCCGACAACGCCAAACGGGAACGCCCCCGACATGGAAAAGAACTGTGACCGTCGCACCGACCGGCCCTTCCGTCGAGAACCCCCACCAACCCGACGGGAACCAAGCCCTACCATGCCCACAACCTTCCGAACTTCCATAACCACAGAAACCCGCTTTCTTCTCACACCCACACACCCGGAAGTGAGAACGGCGACGAAGCGGCGCGCAATCCAACCGTCCCTCACCGTTGCACCCGGCCCCCGGTCACTCATTCGTCACCGGCCTCCGGCAGGTACTTCTTGCGTGTCAGCCACAGAATCGCCGAACCAAGCGTCAGAGGCCCGAAGATGACTACGCCCACCCAGAGGGCAAGTGCGATCCCTAAAGCCTGGCCGAACGAGCACGCGGGATGATCGGAGGGTGCGCAATCCGGTGTCGCCAGCCCCAACCACAAGGTAGGGCCAACCGCGAGAGCCGCGAAGACCAGCGTCGTAATGGACCACACGAAGCGGGCCGGGTTCCGCCTCATCCCATCCGGTACCGTCCCCGGTGCGTTTCTCACCGTCTCGTGCGCCACACCACAGCCGCCGTCGTAGTCAACGAACCAGCCACCACCGCCAGGGCCCAAACCCACAACCTCACGAACGCGACCGCCATCTCGCACTCACCATCACCGGGAAAGCACTCCCCCGACGTTCCGGAAGTGACCACCAGACCAGCCACGACCGCAAACCCAGTCACCACAGCCAACAACAACCGTCACCACCGCCCTAACCCGGCTCCGCTCAGCCACCGTCAAGCTCCGGGTTCCGCCCGAGCCAGCCAGCCACAAGCCGCACACAGGCACCCTCATCGAGGATCGCCACCTCGACCGGCCCCATGGTCTCAACACGCCGTGATCCGGCCCCGCACGTGCATGTCACCGGGTAGGAGCAACCCACAACATGTGCACTCCCGCGTCGGTGGCGATGATCCTCACCCACGTTCCCCGCCGCTAGGCCATCGGCCGGCATACCCGCCGGTGGAACACTTGTTGTTAGGTCCAGCATTCGATGCTTGGCAGGTGTTGGGGTAGTGCGGGTAGTCGTATCGTTATCCCTTCGATGTCTGTTCCCTCAACGGTGAGGATGACTGCTTCTTGGTAGCTGGTCGTGATGCCTTCACCGTTGTAATACCCTGCGCAGGCACCTTCCGGGGCGGCGTACACGTCTAGACGGTATAAGCCGTCGGGTACGCGTATGACGAACGTGCCGTCCGATCCGGTTTGAACCCAGCGGCTGTTGTCAGTGTTGTCGCTCTGCCAAGCCCACAGGCCCACGCCGGCTACCGGTCGACCGTCGGGGTCGACGATTACTCCCCGAATTGCTGGGGGGAAGACGACCAGTGGTGGGAGCGGCGGTGGGAGCTGTGTGATGAACGGGGAGCTGCGGAGGATGGCTTTTTCGTCGTCACGCAGATACGTGTCCGGATAGGCCTCATAGCCGTAAGACATCATCGACAGGGAGTCACATGTTGGCAGGCCCTCGTCGCATCCCGGCGGGTGATAATCCACAGCCAGCGCATGGGTGAGTTCATGCGCCAGCCCACCCATCCAGCGTCCTAAAGAATTGTCGTTCGGTCCCTCGTCGCAGTAATAGAATTCCCCCCCCGGGTTGGTCACGCCTTCGACATCCCAACGGGGCATAATGGTCATGCCCCAGCCTCCCCTTCCGAGTTCATGAGCATCCTGCCCGAGTTGGTGCCACTCGTCGCAGGATTCTTCCACATCCGCGTAGATAACCCAAGTATTGGTCGACCCCGGAGCGTCATAGGTTCCAGTGTCCCACCACCCTCTAACAGGTGCGCAGTGCTGCACCCCTTCCACTACTTTCTGCCAGGCGCCGCCCCGTGCGTAGAAGTCTCCGGGCTGGCTCATAGGGCAGTTCTCCACTATGGGATCGTGAAGCGAGAACCCCAGCCCTCCGAGCTGTTGGTGATACCAGGACTGAACATGCTCGACCGCTCGGCGGATCGCTTCGTGGCTGTCGGAGCTGAACTCCCGGTCTGCTGGCACCGCGTACAGCACCCGTACCACATGCTCCGGGTTAGGGTCGACTGCGAGAGCGCGGGTGAGGAACGTGGCCATCTGAGCCCGGTTAGTGTCCCGGTCTGGACAGTAACGGGGGGGACCACTGGTAGTGCGCCCCGAAGTTACCCCCGCCGCGGCCAAAGCATCAATGTTGGGTTCGTGGACACTCCCCCCAGTGTCGACAAACCGACCCGAACGGCCACCCGCCAGCCCGAAAGCACGAACCAGAAACGACGCCATCCGAGCGCGGGTAACCGTCTCGGTAGGACAGAAACGGGCCGGTTCGGTGGCGCAACCATCCGTCACACCCAAATCAGCCAAACGGTCCACATAAGGCGCCCACCACTGCGACTCGTCCACATCGGCGAACCGTGTCGACCCCACCGGAGGCGGGTCAGTCCCATCCAGGAGGCGCACCAGCCACACAGCCATAACCCAACGCTGCACCGGAACCGTCGGACAGAACTCCCCCGGCCCACATTCCGTGCCGTCGAACACTCCGTCAGCCGCCAACCCTTCAACAGCCGACCTATGAACCCCCGCCCCCTCCACATCAGAAAACCCCTCAGACGCAGCGCCAACACCACCAGCACCCACCCCCAACACCGAACCCACCACAACCGCAACAACCACCAACCCCAAAACACGCCGACAAGAAACCCTCACAACCCCATCTCCCAACCGCGGACACCCTCCCGGGGCCGGCACACTACGAACTGAACTCCGTGTTTGACCAGAACCAGGTCGCATACAGCGCCCGTGCCAGACTATACCAGATCAATACATTTTGAAGGGGCATCATAAGTACACCCTCAAAGGCAAAGGAATGCTATCTTTATGCCCTAATATATCTATCCCTTATGATGGGTTGGATAGATATCTAATTGGTGGTGTGAGACGCCTATCCTAAACCTGAATCCGCCGACTGATTCGTGGGGTGGCTGGCCGGGTGTGCCGGTGCGGTTCACCGATCAGCGTGATCGATATGAGTGGCACCCACCAACAACGACAACACCTTACGACCCGGCCGTGCTCCACCCACCCGGTCACCCAGGCGCAGTGTCCCGTCCACCAACTCTTCCAAACCCAGACGATCCATCAACGTCTCGGCAGCTAACAACCCGACATCAGCCACCAACGACTCGTCATCGAACACCACCTCAAGGCGGTCGGTTCTCTGCGATACCCTACTCATAGGAAGTGCCTCACCGATCCAGGCCAAAACCATTACTTCTACCGGTTATTGTCCCAGATCAGAGGGCACTGTCTACGCCAAATCCACCCACCACCAAACCAAACCCCATCGGTGGATTGAGGCAAAAACTCTGCAGGACGACAGGGAAGTAAGCGAAGGGTAGGAACAGACCGAATCCGGTGATGAAGCTGGTCGTGTTCGCGACCGAGAACTCCCGGTTCCGAAACAGGAACAGCGGCAGGATGGGCGAAGCTACCTTCCTTTTCCTGCCTCACAAACCACACCAGCGCCACCCCTCCCACCGTGTTGACGATCGTTGAAACTCCCCACTCTCGATCACTGAAATTCACTCATAGTGGATGGTGCCCCGTTTCTTTGGGGGTCACTGCGATGATGCGGGTGGCCCCCCGGGACCGGGGGGCGGGTCTGACCCAACTGAAATTTGGCGTGTGGATTGCCTTTGTGGGGATCTGTCGGCCTGTTCCCCCGGTCCCGGGGGCGGGGTTGTGGCTCGAAGCGGATGTGACCTTGTAGGAGCTTTAGCTTGCCAGCACCGTGAGTGTATTGTCCGCCGTTTTTGGCCGGAACCCCTTCTAGCAAGACGGTAGTCCACGGGGAGGTGGGTCGTGTCAGAGGATGGGGTTGGTGTTTTCGGTGGGGTTGATACCCATCGGGATGCCCATGTGGGGGCGGTGGTGGATAGCGCTGGTCGCCTGTTGGGTTCGGAGTCGTTCGCAGCGGAGAGAGCCGGGTATCGCCAGATGGTCGCCTGGTTCGGATCGCAGGGTCGGCTGGTTCGGGTCGGGGTGGAAGGGACAGGCAGCTACGGCGCTGGGCTGGCTCGTTATCTGACCGCAGCCGACATCGATGTGGTGGAGGTGAACCGCCCCAACCGCCAACTACGCCGCCAAAAGGGCGGGAAGTCTGACAGCGTCGACGCCGAGGGAGCAGCTCGGGCGGCTGCTAGCGGGGAGGCGGCGGCGGTTCCTAAGTCTGGTGATGGGCCGGTTGAGTGCCCTGCGGATGCTGTTGGTGGCCCGCCGCTGGGCGACCAAGGCCCGCACCCAGGCGGCTAACCAGATCCATTCTGTGATCGTTGGTGCCCCAGAGCAGGTCAAATGTCAGCTCAGGGGCCTGAACCTCAGAGTACGAGTAGCGGTTTGTGCCCGCTGGCGTCCCGGTGAAGCACAGACCACAGCCGCGTACGCGAAACGGGTTCTACGCCACCTGGCCCGCCGATACCAAACCCTCGACGCAGAGATCACCGAACTTGAGGGAGACATCCGTCGTCTCTGCGCTAGGGCGAACCCGGCGTTGTTGGCCGCCAACGGTGTGGGCCCTGACACAGCCTCGGTGCTGCTGGTCGCAGCCGGCGACAACCCCGGGCGAATGAAATCGGAACGGTCCTTCGCGGCGCTGTGCGGCACCAGTCCTGTTCAGGCATCATCGGGACAGACCATACGGCATCGTCTCAACCGGGGCGGTAACCGCCAAGCCAACAGCGCGCTGTGGCGGATCGCTACCACCCGGATGCGCACCGACGCTGCCACCAAAGAATATGTGACCAGACGCCAGGGGGAAGGAAAGAACCGAAAAGAGATCATCCGCTGCCTCAAGCGGCACATCGCCCGAGAGATCTACCGACTACTCACCAACCCGCCCCCAACCCCGAACTGCGCCCGCCTACGCGACCAGCGTCAACATGCCGGTATCACCGTGACCCAGGCCGCCCAAGCCCTCGGAACCCACACAGCCCGCATCTCAGAACTCGAACTCGGACGGAACCACAACCACCAGCTAGCGACCCGATACCAGAGGTGGCTCCGCACCCACGAGGCGGCCCCATCACCGATTTGACAACCGTAGGAGCATCCCCACCCTGTGACAGCAAATACCAGACGTTGAGTGGGGTCCTCTCCAAGCTGCTGACTGAGAGATCTGGCAGCGAGGAGAGGGAGCCCCACCGCTGATGTTGGCACAGGAGGAATCCGTGGAAGTACACGCGTTGAGGAAGCGAGGCTGGTCGATGTGGGCCATTGCCCGCCATGTGGGAAGAGACCGCAAAACAGTACGAGCTCACCTGTCAGGTGAGCACGTGCCGGGCCGGCGGAGGTCGGCGGAGCCGGATCCGTTCGATGTGGTCGAGGCTTATGTTGGGCAGCGGCTGGCCGAGGATCCCCATCTTTGGGCGACGGCACTGTTCGACGAAGCCAAGGGTCTGGGGTATGGGCAGAGCTATGTGACGTTTGCCCGTAAGATCCGAGTCCGGCGGCTGCGTCCGTCGTGTGCGGCGTGTGGGGGAACCCGAGGACAGCCGACCGTGGTGATCGATCATCCGGCGGGCGAAGAATGCCAGTGGGACTGGTTGGAGTTGCGGGACACCCCGTGGGGGTCGAAGGTTTTCGTGTTGGTGGGTGTGCTGTCACATTCGGGCAGGTTCCGGGCGTGGGTGAGCTCGAGCCAGGACCAGGCGCATCTGGTGGAGGGCATCGACGCGGTGCTGCGCCGCTTCGGGGGAACCGCTAGGCGGTGGCGGGTGGATCGTATGGCCACAGTCCTGGTGCCGGGCACTGATCGGATACAGGCCTCGTTCGTGGGAGTCGCCAAGCACTATGGGGTGGGGGTCGATCCGTGTCCCCCGAGACGACCGAACCGCAAAGGCGTGGTCGAGAAAGCGATCCATTACATAGCTCAGCGGTGGTGGCGCACCGCAGCAGTGGGGACGGTGTCCGAGGCGCAGGACAGCCTCGATGAGTTCTGCGAGAGGGTTGGGGATGCCCGCCGGCGGGCCGGGGGCAGCGTTGGGGAGCTCGCCGATACGGAACCGTTGCTTCCGCTTCCTGCGATGCCGTATCCGGCGGAGGGAGTCCTGGTCCGCAAAGTGGCTGCCAACGGGCTGGTGTCGGTGCGGGGCAACCGATATTCGGTGCCGCCTTCTGTGATCGGAACCGAAGTTAGTGTCGTTGGCGGCTGGGTGACCCAATCTTCGATGTGATCTCGGCTTCTGGGCGGCTGGTTGCCACACATCGGAAGGTTCCCCGCGGTCAAGGCAGGGTGGTTCGCCTCCCCCAACACACCGCAGCCCTCCAAAAGGTCGTGCTGGCCTCGTTCACCACCGCTCGGCCCCCCAAACCGAAGCCGAACCGGCCACCATCGCAAGCGGCTCGGGCGATCGCCGCCGACATTGGGGGCGGAGTGGAACACGGTGAGCCGGTTATCGACCTTGCCGTCTACCAGCGTCACATCGACCACCAGAACCACCATCGGGGCCGGCGATGAGCAGAGACAGCGTCTACCAACAGTTGCGGGGACATCTCGCCTACCTCAAGCTCGCAGCAGCTGCCGAGGCGCTACCAGGCCGGCTCGAAGCAGCCCGCAGAAGAAGCATCGGCCATACCGAGTTCCTCGAAGAGTTGCTCCGAGTCGAGGACGCGTAGCCACCGAAACGCGACGGTGGAACAGCCGGATGCGGTTCGCGAACTTCCCAACGGCCTGGCAGCTCGAAGACTACGCGTCTTCTCCGCCCAGCCCAGCATCGACCAAAAACTCGTGCGGGAACTCGCCACAGGCGCCTACCTCGCCGACGCGACCAACGTGCTGCACATACGGCCCGCCCGGTGTCGGCAAGACCATGCTGGCGGTCATCTTGGGCCGAGCCGCGGTCGACGGCGGCCACAGGGTGTACTACACCACCGCCGCGGACCTCGCAGCCCGCTGCCCCAACAGCCGCCCTCGAAGGCCGATGGGCCGCAACCATGCGGTTCTTCTCCGGCCCAGCCGTGCTCATAGTGGATGAACTCGGCTATCTCCCCATGCCATCCGAAGACGCCGCCTCCCTGTTCCAGGTCATCTCCCGCAGATACCAGAAAGGCTCGATCATCCCCACCACCAACCGCAGCGTCGCCGCCTGGGGAGACATCTTCTCCGACACCACAATCGCCGCTGCCATGCTCGACCGGCTCCTGCACCGCAGCGTCGTCTTCACCATCACGGGAGACAGCTACCGGCTACGCGCCTACCACGCCCAGGCCCGAAAACACCGACCGAAAGGAGGCGCCAACTAGACTCACCAACACACCCGGGGTGGGGAATTTCAATGATCGACTCCGGGGAATTTCAGTGATCGCCATCATCCGCGCAGCCTCAAATATTCCGGAGACCCCGGGTTCGGAGCTGCTTGCGAATCGTTCCCCTCCCGGACCAGGGTCGCCCTCGGAGTGGCTCGGGTCCATTCCTGTCACCAACTCTGAACAAGGCCCGACGTGCTGGCAGACTTGGTCGACGCTGATGATGTGCCCGGCTGGTTGGTGGTGTGCTAACTGTTGCGCAGTCTGAGCGTGGACGCGTCAAGGAGGCGACACTAACCATGGTTGTCGGATCACCTATGTGGCGTCTGGGAGCGAATCGCCATTCCGATCGTCAGGCGTGTGCGTATCTCCTCGGGGTCCATATCTGGCTCGCCAGCGAGCCATCCTATCACAGCTCGAACGAGGCCTCTACCACAACCACCAGCTGGCTACCCGATACCTCGAAAACGGATTTGCAAAACTTAGGGGCATCGTGACCTCACCAACCTGTGGCGCCTGCAGCTCCACGATAACCGGTTGAGCGGGTCGATCCCGGCGGAACTGGGTGACCTCACCTACCTGGAGCAGTTGGGCTTGACGGACAACCGCTTGAGTGGGTCGATCCCGGCGGAGCTGGGTGACCTCACCAACCTGCAGAACGTGCGATTCGCGCTCAATTCGTTGACCGGATGCGTTCCCCTCGGGTTGCGCCATCTGCTGCGCCTTTCAAACTATTACGACGGAACCCCAGCCCATGACTTCATCGAGGTGGACGCCAACAACGACGGCGATACCAACGACGAGGGCGATGTCCCCGGCCTGGACCTACCGTTCTGCATGCTCAGGACGCTGACGCTCAGCAACGGGACCCTCACACCGGAGTTCGCCACCGGCACAACAACCTATACCGCCTCGGTGGGCAACGATGTGGAAACCACAGTAACTGCGACGACCCACAACACCGCTGACAGCGTGTCCATCACGAAAGGCGCGGACACCTATACAAGCGGAACCGTGGCCGAGAACACCCCCGCAGGTCTGCCCATCTGCGCTCCGGTGGCCGCCTCCGATCCCGACGTGGTCAACGGCGACACGCTTACGTACACCCCCGGACGGCGACGATGCCGCTTCCTTCGACACCGTGACCTCGTCGGGTCAGTTGCGGACCAAGACTGCTTTGGATCACGAGACCAAGCCCAGTTACTCGATGACAGTCTCAGTCCACGACGGCAAAGACCACGACGGCAACCCCGACCTCACTGCTGACGACACGATCGCCGTGACCGTCACCGTAACTGATGTGGATGAGGCCCCCGATCTGAGCGGTCCCGCAGCGGTTGCCTACGACGAGAACAACAGCGGCCCGGTCGGTTCCTACACTGCCGACGATCCTGAGGGGGCCACTATCATCTGGACCCTGGCCGGAACAGACGCTGGCAGTTTCACATTCACTGATGGCGTACTCGAGTTCGCGGTTATCCCAGACTACGAACAGCCTGCCGATTCGAACCGGGACAACACCTATGTGGTGACTGTTCAGGCGTCGGATGGGACCAACATTCCCACCCAGACGGTGACCGTTTCGGTGATCAACGTGGACCCCCCGAACAGAGGAGGCGGAAGTGGTGGCGGCGGTGGCGGTGGGTCGGGGCTGCTCCCTCCGGGTGCTAACCAGCCGCCCGCTTTCGCCGAAGGTTCCCGAACTATGCGTACAGTGGCGGAGAACAGCCCCGCCGGGACCAACATCGGTGGACCGGTCACCGCAGAGGACCCCGAAGACGATCCCCTCACCTACAAACTGGCAGGCACCGACACCGACGTGTTCGACTTCGACACCGAAACAGGGCAGCTCAAAACCAAAGCAGCCCTGGACTACGAAACCAAGAACAGTTACAGGGTGACCGTAGAGGTGCGGGACAGCAAAGACCCCGAAGGCGAACCCGACGAGCGGCGGGACGACTCCATCGCAGTAACCGTCAACGTCGCTAACCGAAACGACATCGGACATCTCACCCTGTCCGCACCCACACCCAGAGCCGGCCAACCCCTCCAAGCCGTGCTAGCCGACCCCGACGGTGCCACCAACGTCGCGTGGGTTTGGGAACGCTCCACCGACCGGACCACGTGGGCACCCATCCCAGACGCCACCTCGGCTGCGGGTAGTCGGATGGTCCATGCGCAACGACATGGCCATCACCACACGTAAACCCGACCGGGTGATCCATCATTCGGATAGGGGAAGCCAACCCGGGTTCAAGGGGTCGTTGCAACACTGCCTTGTTGGAGGGAGTCTAGGTGTTCGGTGAGGGCCTCGGCTGGGGTCCTGTAGCCGAGAGTTTTGCGGGGTCGACCGTTGAGGGCTGCGGCGACGGCGTCGCCGAGTCGTTCTTCGCCACCCTCGAGACCGAACTCCTGGACCGGACCAGCTTCGCCAACCGGAACCAGGCCCGCTCAGCCATATTCGACTACATCGAAGGCTTCTACAACCCCCACCGGCGGCACTCCACCATCGGATACCACTCACCCACCGACTACGAAAGGAGCACCACCACCACCCCAACTACCCTGCCGATCCCCTAACCGAAACTGTCCACAAAAGCGGGGCAACTCCAGTTCGGGTTGGGTCGGGTTCGGGTTGGTGGGTCAGGGCCCGGTGTAGGAAGCTGGCCATTTGTGCTCGGGTGACCGCCTGGTTGGGGCAGTATTGGGGTGGGCCGGTAGTAGCGCATCCTGCGGTGATACCGGCGGCGGCGAGGGTGTCGATGTTGGCTTCGTGGACGTTGCCTTCGATATCGTCGAACCCGGCGGGTGTTTGGGCTGGGGCCAGTTGGAACGCTCTGGTTAGGAAGCTGGCCATCTGCGCTCGGGTGACCGCCTGGTCGGGGCAGTACCGGGGCGGGCCAGTAGCACACCCGGCGGTGACGCCTAGGTCGGCGAGCTGCTCGACGTGGCGGATCCACCACTGGCCGCCGGCGATGTCACCGAAGCGGGAAACACCTGCGACAGGGGCTTCGCCACCGAGGACACGGATCAGCCATACGGCCATCGTCCATCGGCGGATGGGATCTTGGGGACAGAACAGCCCGTCGCCGCATCCGGTATCTACAAACAGGCCGTCTGCGGCTAGCGCGTCGATAGCGGGGGCATGCACTCCTTCTGCGGCAACGTCGGAGAAAACGGTTGTGTACCCGACAGTTACCGGGTTGGGGGGTGCGGCCGCCACGGTCTTGCCCGACCCGAACGGGTCCCCGTAGGTGGCCATCACCCGCAGCTGGTGGCCCTCGTCGTCGGTGTCGGGGGTGTACACAGCCGAGGCGGCGTCTGGGATGAGTGCCCACGTGGTCCCGTCGGTGGAGCGTTCCCAAACCCAGCCGATGTTGGTGGCACCGTCGGGGTCGACTAGTACGGCTTGGAGGGGTTGGCCGACTCTGGGTGTCGGCGCGGATAGGGTGACCCATCCGGGGTCGTCTCTGTTGGTGACCCCAATCGTTACCCGGATGGAGTCGTCCCGCCGCCTGTCGGCCTCGCCGGCAGGGTCTTTGCTGTCCCGCACCTCTACGGTGACCGTGTAACTGTTCTCGGTTTCGTAATCCAGGGCTGCCTTGGTTTTGAGCTGACCCGTTTCGGTGTCGAGGTCGAACGATTCGGCGTCGACGCCGGCCAGCTTGTAGATGAGAGGGTCCCCTTCGGGGTCGGCGGCGCCGACTGGTCCACCAACATTGGTCCCGGCGGGGCTGTTCTCCGCCACTGTCCGCATAGTTCGGGAACCCTCAGCGAACTCGGGCGGCTCGTTAGCACCCGGCGGCAAAGGCGCAGGACCCCCACCTCCGCCGCCACCTCCACCGCCTCCTCCACCGCCGCCGCCACCGCCTCCGGTCTGCGGTGGGGATGTTGGTGGGGGTGTTGGACGTGGGGGTGTTGGTCGTGCCGGGTTCGGAACGTGGTCGGTAGTGGCGGCGGTGGCGTCCTTGGTGGGGCCCTCGGCGTCGTCGTAGGTGACAACAACTTGGAGGTAGTGGCCCCTATCCGCGGTGGTCGGCGTGTAGGAATCCCCCTCCGCGCCGGGGATCGGAGTCCAGTACTGGTTGTTCTGGGACCGTTCCCACCGCCACACCCGGCCGCGGATCTCCCCGTCGGGATCCTCGAGAACAGCCGACATCTCAACATCCACCTCCGGGCGGGCGGGCGTCAGCGTGACCGTACCCTTCTCCTCCTGGTTGGTCACCGACACCGTCACTGTCCGGCTGGGGGTAGGGTATACGTGCCGTCGGACGCTTCCACGATCACCACATAGATGTTGTTCCCGCCAGAGCCGGTCGGCGCTTCGTAGTCCGGTGGGCTGCTGAAGGTGAGCACACCCCCGCGGCTGATCGCGAAATCGTCCTGGTCGGCCCCCTCCAGGGTCCAGACAATGGTGGCACCCTCGGGGTCGTCCGCGGTGTAGGAAGCAACCGCGCCCCTGCTGTTCTCGTCGTAGTCAACCGCAGTCGGACCGCTCAGATCCGGTGGCTCATCGATGTTGGTGACATCGACCCGTACCCCGATGCGGTCGAACTCACCCGACGAATCGGTAACAACCAGCATCATCGAATACGACCGCTTCCCCTCGTCGTAGTCAAGCGGCGCCTCGGTGCGTAGCTGCCCCGACAACTCGTCAATGTCGAACGCGGCCGCGTTGACACCCTCCAGCTTGTAGGTGAGCGTGTCCTCGGCGTTGTCGTCGGTGGCTTCCACCGGATCGCCAAACTCACGACCGGCAGGGGTGTTCTCCTCCACCTCCCGCCGGCCGGTCTCCGACGAGGGGAAGGACGGGGCGGTGTTGGGCGCCGACGGCGCCTCCTGCACCGCATTGGTCGACACCGCCTCAGCTGCCTTACCCGAACCCTCCCCATCGGTGTAAGAGGCCGTAACCCGAAGATAATGGTTGAGATCAGCATCCACAGGCGTGTAAGCATCCTCGGTGGCGCCCCCGATAGTCGCCCAGCCGCCACTGCCCTGCCTCCGCTCCCACACCCAGGTGACAGCTATAACCGACCCGTCAGGATCGGACAGATCCGCCCCCAACCCGGTGCCCACCTGCGGCTGAGCCGACGACAAACGCACCACACCCGGCTCGTCCTCATTGATCACCGTAACCGTCACCGGCCGCATGGAAGTGTTCACCCCGTCCCCAGCCTCCACCACCACGCTGTAAACGTTGTCACCACGGCCCGAATCATCAGGCGACTCGTAATCCGGTGACCTGCGGAAGCGCAGCACACCCGAATCGGACAACTCCAAATCCCCCGCATCGGTACCCGCCAGAGACAACGTCACCGGACTCCCCTCAGGATCCGAAGCCGAATACACACCCACCGGACCGGCGCCGTTCTCCACATAATCAACATCGTCGCGGCCGGACACGATCGGCGCCTCGTTGACATCGGTGACCGTCACCACCACATCCAGGCTGCCGTCCAAAGCCCGCACAGTCACCAAATACACATTGTCCTCACCCGAATCGGCAGGCAACTCGTGGTTCGGTATCTCACGGAAGCTCAACACACCGCTAGCAGAGATCTCGAAGTCGCCTGCGTCTGTTCCGGTCAGCGACCAGGTGATGTCGCCCCCTTCGGGATCGGTAGCCGTGTACCGGGCAACCTGATCGGTGCGGTTCTCCGCATAGTCGGGGCTGGCATCACCAGTGATCACAGCCGCCTCGTTGATGTTGGTGACCGTTACTGTCACGTCCAAGGTGCCGTAACTGGTCACGTCCCGGGCCCGCACCGTCACCTCATACACGTTGTCCCGATTCGAATCGGCAGGCGACTCGTAGTTCGGTGACAGGCGGAAGCTCAACACACCACCAGCAACAGCGAAATCGCCCGCATCCGTACCCGCTAGCGACCACGTCACCGTCTCACCCTCAGGATCCGACGCCGTGTACCTGGCAACCCGGTCGGTGCGGTTCTCCGCGTAATCAGGGCTGGGGTCACCGCTGACCACAGCCGCCTCGTTGATGTTGGTGACCGTCACCGTCACAGCAAGGGTGCCGTAACTGGTCCCGTCCCGGGCCCGCACCGTCACCTCATACACGTTGTCCCGATTCGAATCGGCAGGCAACTCGTGGTTCGGTATCTCACGGAAGCTCAACACACCGCTAGCAGAGATCTCGAAGTCGCCTGCGTCTGTTCCGGTCAGCGACCAGGTGATGTCGCCCCCTTCAGGATCGGTAGCCGTGTACCTAGCAACCCGGTCGGTGCGGTTCTCCGCGTAATCAGGGCTGGCATCACCACTAATCACAGCCGCCTCGTTGATGTTGGTGACCGTTACTGTCACAGCAAGGGTGCCGTAACTGGTCACGTCCCGGGCCCGCACCGTCACCTCATACACGTTGTCCCGATTCGAATCGGCAGGCGACTCGTAGTTCGGTGACAGGCGGAAGCTCAACACACCACCAGCAACAGCGAAATCGCCCGCATCCGTACCCGCTAGCGACCACGTCACCGTCTCACCCTCAGGATCCGACGCCGTGTACCTGGCAACCCGGCCGGTGCGGTTCTCCGCGTAATCAGGGCTGGGGTCACCGCTGACCACAGCCGCCTCGTTGATGTTGGTGACCGTCACCGTCACAGCAAGGGTGCCGTAACTGGTCCCGTCCCGGGCCCGCACCGTCACCTCATACACGTTGTCCCGATTCGAATCGGCAGGCAACTCGTGGTTCGGTATCTCACGGAAGCTCAACACACCACTAGCAGAGATCTCGAAGTCGCCTGCGTCTGTTCCGGTCAGCGACCAGGTGATGTCGCCCCCTTCAGGATCGGTAGCCGTGTACCTAGCAACCCGGCCGGTGCGGTTCTCCGCGTAATCAGGGCTGGCACTACCGCTGATCACAGCCGGCTCATCCACGTCGGTGACCGTTACGGTCACGTCGATCATGCCGTCAGCAGTGACGTCGGGGTTGCCGTCGAGGTCTTTGCTGTCGTGGACTGAGACTGTGACGGAGTAGTTGGGTTTGGTCTCGTGATCCAAAGCAGTCTTGGTCTGTAACTGACCCGTCGAGGTCACGATGTCGAACGATGAGGCGTCCGTTCCGCCGAGGGTGTAGGTGAGCGTGTCGTTCTCTGGGTCGTCCGCCGCTACCGGAGCACCAACGGGCCGACCTGCGGGGGTGTTCTCGGGCACGGTTCGGCCTGTCTCAGAGGTGGGGAATTCGGGTGAGGTGTTCGGTGCTGTGGCGCGTGTCACCTCCACGGTGATGGTCTGCTTGGGGGTGGCGTCCGATGAAGTGACTTCGATGGTGATCACATTTGGACCCACGTCGAGTGGTACCGATTCTCCGCTTGTATAGGTGTCCTCGTCTTTCGTGATGGACACGCTGTCATCGGTGTTGTGGGTCGTCGCAGTTACTGTGGTTTCCATATTGTTGCCCACCGAGGCGGTATAGGTTGTTGTGCCGGTGGCGAACTTCGGTGTGAGGGTCCCGTTGCTGAGCGTCAGCGTCCTGAGCATGCAGAACGGTAGGTCCAGGCCGGGGACATCGCCGTCGTCGTTGGTATCGCCGTCGTTGTTGGCGTCCACCTCGATGAAGTCATGGGCTGGGGTGCTGTCGTAATCGTTTGAAACGCCCAGCAGATGGCGCAACCCGAGGGGAACGCATCCGGTCAACGAATTGAGCGCGAATCGCACGTTCTGCAGGTAGGTGAGGTCACCCAGCTCCGCCGGGATCGACCCAGTCAACCGGTTGTCCTTCAAGCCCAACTGCTCCAGGTAGGTGAGGCCACCCAGCTCCGCCGGGATCGACCCGCTCAACTGGTTGCCCGACAAGTCCAACTGCTCCAGGTAGGTGATGCCACCCAGCTCCGCCGGGATCGACCCAGTCAACTGGTTATCGTGGAGTTGCAGGCGCCCCAGGTTGGTGAGGTCACCCAGCTCGGTCGGGATCGACCCAGTCAACTGGTTGCCCGACAAGGACAGATCTGCCAGGTTGGTGAGGCCACCCAGCTGCTCCGGGATCGGCCCACTCAACTGGTTGTCATTCAAGGACAGATAGGTCAGGTCGGTGAGGCCACCCAGCTCCGCCGGGATCGGCCCAGTCAACTGGTTATCGTGGAGTTGCAGGCGCCCCAGGTAGGTGATGCCACCCAGCTCGGTCGGGATCGACCCAGTCAACTGGTTGTCATTCAAGTACAGATAGAACAGGTTGATGAGTTTACCCAGCTCGGTCGGGATCGACCTGCTCAACAGGTTGCCCGACAAGTCCAACTGCCCCAGGTTGATGAGTTTACCCAGCTCGGTCGGGATCGGCCCGCTCAACTGGTTGCCCGACAAGGACAGATCTGTCAGGTTGGTGAGGTCACCCAGCTTGGTCGGGATCGGCCCGCTCAACTGGTTGCGGGCCATGTTAAGGGTTTCGAGGTTGGTGAGATTACCCAGCTCGGTCGGGATCGACCCGCTCAACTGGTTGTCATTCAAGGACAGATGGGTCAGGTTGGTGAGGCCATCCAGCTCCGCCGGGATCGGCCCGTTCAACTGGTTTTCCGTCAAGATCAGGGTTTCGAGGTTGGTGAGATTACCCAGCTCCGCCGGGATCGACCCGCTCAACTGGTTGTGATCCAGACCCAGATTGGTCAGGTTGGTGAGGCCATCCAGCTCCGCCGGGATCGGCCCGCTCAACTGGTTTTCCGCCAAGCCCAACAGCCTCAGGTTGGTGAGGTCACCCAGCTCCGCCGGGATCGGCCCGCTCAACTGGTTGCGGGCCATGTTAAGGGTTTCGAGGTTGGTGAGATTACCCAGCTCCGCCGGGATCGACCCGCTCAACTGGTTGGCCTGCAGACCCAGATAGGTCAGGTTGGTGAGGTCACCCAGCTTCGCCGGGATCGGCCCGCTCAACAGGTTGCCCGACAAGTCCAGATAGGTCAGGTTGGTGAGGTCACCGAGCTCCGCCGGGATCGACCCGCTCAACTGGTTATACTTCAGCCCCAAATACCTGACAAGGCCGTCGGCGTCGGTCCTCACGCCAAACCACGTGCTGAGTTCTGCAGTGGTATTCCAGTTGGTGCTGTTCAACCAACTCGTACCGTTTGTGCTGTTGTACAGGGCCACCAGCGCGGCCCGGTCCGTTTCTACCGTCCTGGTAGCGCCCTGCGCGAACCTCGTACCGTCCACGTCCAGTTCCGTACCGTCGAACGTATTGCTTGTTTGGGTACCGGAAGCAAAACTATGGAAGAGCTCTTCGTAATTCTTATCCTTGGCTGAGACGGAAGCGAGATCCCCCGACTTGTTCAGCGTGAAGGCGTCGGAGTCCGCGCCGCCCGCTTTGGTCCAGGTCAAGTCGATGGTGAGACCCGTCCAGCTATCTATAGAAGTTGAGTCGGACCAATTCAAAGTAGCAGTTCCCGCAAGGGTGTCCCGCGCTGCTAACAGCGTTTCACAATCGGCTGCCAGCCCGGGATTGTTTGTAGGGTCCCGGACCGCAACCCCATTCGAACAGTCAGGTGTCTGAGCAAAACCCGGTGACAGTCCCAAAAACAAGCCAGCAAACACCGCGAGTGCCAGTACACGGATAGCAGGGCGCGTCACACGACGGTACGACACTGCGGGGGGGGGGGGGGGGAGACATGAACGGTCACGAGGTTCTCCGTGGCTGTAGTACGGCACCGTTGGTGTAGGGAGGTTGTGCCCGTCGGGCAGGTGTGGCTGTTTGAGGGGTATCGAAGAGGTGGGAGGGGGTGGCGGGGATGGTCTCTGGTCGTCGCTGGTATTTGGTGCTGATGGTTTCCGGTGTGAGCCGACACCGCGATAGCGAACCGTAGCCCGGGGTGTTATCGACTGTCGGGGTTGTCGGGTCGGGGTAGTCAACAGCAGCCGGATCTGAGAGTTCGGGTTGCTCGTGCACGTTGGTAACCGTCGGGATCATCCCGACGCTGTCGCGTTGGTGTCTGCGTTTGGAGGCACTCGACTCGCCACGATGAGGGTGGCAGCAGAACCGGCTCCGGTCTTTTCGAATCGACTTGCACGACTGTTGCCTCCCCGGTCAGGTCCATGTTTGCGGCTCATCGGATTTCAGTGGGGAGTGACCGATGGGAGTAGGTCCCAGTTGGGTTTCCCCGCGTAGAGAAGGGCGCGGATTCGGTAGTTCGCGAAGTTGCGGAACCCGAACGCTGCTCGTTTGATCCGTTTGATGAGGTTGTTGAGGGCTTCGGTGGGTCCGTTGGTTACCTTCGAGATGTGCCAGTTGGTGATCTGGGGGGTCCAGCGGGCGATGGTACGACCCAGCTTGTTGATCTCGGGTGGGCAGGATTCGTGTTGGAGGTCGTCTGCGAGCTGGAGGGTGTATCGGAGAGCAAGGACCGGACTCTCGATCCCGTAGATGCCTCGTACCGTCTCTTTCGCGTGCCAGGCTGTGCGCACTTCCCCGTAGGGGTCACCAGCATCGAGGAGACCACGCAGCCGTATTTGACCCCGGTCGCTGATCCTCTCATGCGCAGCGGTTAGGAGCCGCCGTATCCGATACAGCGGGTCATCCTTGCGGCCTCGATGCCCGAGGGTTTCGTTTTGGACTCTTCGTCGTACCTCGTCGAGACGCTGGTTGGCGAGGCGGATGACGTGGAACGGGTCCGCTACCTGCAGCGCGTGCGGCAGCACCCTGTCATACGCCTTCCGATACGAACCGGACATGTCCAACACCGCCCAGCGGATAGCCTCACACCATTCGGTGGGTTGTGACCGGAACCAGGCTGCGGCGCTTTCTGCTGTTCTACCAGGGACTATGTCGATCAGCTGGTGGCCGCCAACGTCGACGACAGAGGTGCACCAGACTTTGGTACGCCAACGGCCCCGACGCCAGAACAACGTCTCGTCCACTCCCACAGCTTCGACGGTCCCGACCCGATCGGTGTCTGCTTCCAGCAGCGCTTCGCCCCAGCGGCCAACCTCTTTGTTCACCGTATGCCAATCACAACCAAGTTCTGCGGCGACCTCGTCGACCGAACGGCCCCGCCCACCCACCTGGATGGTCACCCACCGGGCCGCTCGGGATGTCAACAACGCCCGTTGGGGACCAATCTTGGGGTCTTGTTCGATGAACGATCTGAGCGCACAGTCGGGGTTCGGACATGTCCAGCGCCGTTTCCGCCACCGCAGCCGCACAGGCCGGCCGAACGCCGGTAAATCCACCAACACAACCGTCCGATAGCCCTTCGACCACACCGACCCGCCACAGGACTCACACAACGGCCGGGGCTTGCGGGACCGGATCACCACCTCCAACGGTGCCTCCTCGCCCGGGTCGTTGATCCCTACCAGATCAACCTCACCTAGGCCTACCAACTTCTCGCACATGCGCGTAGGATCAGCTTCCACAGGGGTCCTCCTGCCTCGGATGTCATTACCAACACCCGATTATGGAGGACCCCTCCTCACTTCTGGTGGATTCCAACTCCCCCTGGCAGATCCCCTACTCCCCACTCATTTCCGAAGAGCCATGTTTGCGAGGCCGGTGACATACTGATCGGCTCATGAAATCTGTGAGCAGATTACCAAAAGGGAAGGCTGGTTACTGCATCAAATAAGGCAGACAGATTCTTGTGCTAACAACAAGCAGACCTATGTCTTAGTGAAGCTGTGCCGAGAACACTCATACTTGTAAAACGACCGGGGGGTCTATCAAATCGAACAGTGGTTGTGCACACCCGTATAGACATAATATGTCTTGTGCTACTCGCTAGTAGGCCTATCCCATATGTCGGGTGGCTAGAACGCTTCGTGGCATAATCAGATCCGCCAGATCCGTCCCCGACGTCCCTCCAGCGGAAGGGTGCTCCGCTGCACGGTCTTCCATGTCGGGAGGGCTAGCTGACACTGGCGTAGCCTCGCCAAACCTGCCCCTCCGAAGAACCAGGGCTTTAGACTTGGTGAACGGAAAGCACCCGGCCATCCTGCAAAGGGTCCGCCGCCGGTGCCCGGAACCCGACACGAGGACTCATGAACATGCTGCGCGTACCGATGATCATCCTGGCCGTTCTTTATCTTGCCTTCTCGGTATTCACCGCAGGGGTGGGGGCCTTCGCCGACGGTGGCACGATCCCCGAGCGTATCCTCATAAGCCTCATCCACCCCACAGCCGCCACCTGCTCCTCATGGCGGTCTCCTTTTCGGGCTCTTCGGAAATGGCTGGGGAGTCGGTGATCCACAAGAGGTGACGAGGGGCTCCTTCATAATCGGATTTCAGCAAACAACCTCTCCGAGGCAGGAGGCCCCCCTGGTGGGGGGTGATCCTACGCGTATGTACGAGTTGCTGGTGGGTCTGGGCGCGGTAGAACTGGTCGGGACCGAAGACGGTGATGGGTGGCTGGGGGTGGTGATACGCAGCTGTATGCCCCGGCCGGTGGGTGAAGCGTGTGGTGGAGGTCGGTGTGGTCCAAGGGTGAGGGGACGGTGGTGAGCGTCCACCCAAGCCGGTCAACCTCAGACTGTAACTACGGGGTTTCCGTATGTTGATCCGTCGGATCGCAGAAAGGCCAGCCATAGCGATCGAGCATTAGCCTGTCGAGCTCCTTGCTAAGCTTTGGGCCGGCAAGCCGTGAAGTCTCGGGCTCCAACGCTGTATACACCTCGAGCAGTGTACAACGGACCATATTCCCAGTCTCGGTTGGATCGATATTGACTGTGGCTGAGGAGATCAGGTTGGTAACCGACGCGATGGGTGAATGCCGGTCAACCTGGGTAAGTCGCGCGTTGGTGAGGAGGGTCATGGTCAGCCCGATCCCTAGGCACATGGCAAGACCGATCGTCAGGACTCTGTTAACCGTGTTGGAACGGAACAAACCGAGGATCAGGACCAGCACACCGATGATTATGAATGACCAACCCGTTTGAGTAAGTAGGGTATCACGCCAGCCGTGATCGATGCGGCTCGTCTGTATCCACCGAGACAGCGAAATCAACAACGTCGATAACGCAACGATCGTAGTACCAAAGAGCCCGAGTATGATACCGAGACGAATCCTTGTGGATGAGACAGAGGCCGCTGGATGGACCTGTTGGTCGCCGGCTGGTTGAATCACGGTATTCCCAGCCTGGGATGTGGCCGCCACGGCCGCTAGTATCGTTACGGCTACGATAGCCGCTAGGAGTAAGACCAAGAACGAGTTAGCAATCAGGTCCCACATACCGAACTCAGGGCCATACTTCCGAACGAGGCCCGAGACAAGCGACCATCCCGCTGGCGGTGTGGCACTGAAGGCTCTTACCGGTAGCACTTCGATGATGTCCTGCGACAGGCTGATATCCGTCCCGACGTAGCACGGTTCCCGGCTACAGCGTGTAGCGATCTCAATACGGGTAGGTACGAAGACCGCCAGGAAGCCGACGCTAAGAGCAGACCACCGACGTACAGCGGCGCTACGAAGTAGGCTCCGAACTGACATACACGACGCTGCTGCACGGGCGACTATAAAAGTCGCTGCCAATGGTACCGCGATATAGACGAGGTCATAGTAACTAGCAGCGATCGCGCCTAACAGTGCCATCCCAACTAGCTCGTACCATGTCAGTGAACGCGGCTGCATATCGATATCACGAGCGACTAGTAACGCGACAAGAAATATGAACCCGACTGCAGTAATAAACACGAATGAAAAGTGTACCAGAGGTCCTGAGCGGCCATTAGCTACGAGCACAACACCTAGGACCAATGGGTAGAGTACTGTAGCGGGTGAATTGAGATGTAACCCGGATGATCGTGCTAAAACAGCGACAACGTTAGTACAGATATAGGCCAGTATGAGGACTGCTAGAATCCGGAAAACACCCATGACCACATGTGGTGATAGCCGGGTCGCCTCTGCGACTTCAAACGCGAATCCGGTCAATAGTCCTTCAACTAGCCGTCCCAGCGGTCTGAAGTTTCCGCGGTTCAGATAGCTGTCAGTACTATCGTACGCGTAATGAATGGCATTGAGCCATTCATCGCGTTCGAAGTAAGCGGCTTTGTAGATGGTCAGGCGTTCATCCAAGTGGAAGGCGAATCCAGCAAGAGGCGCTGTGACCAAGAGTGCGGGGGCTACTTTCCAGAGCCGTAGGTCTAGTATACGCCCTAAAGTCATAGATAATGAGTATAGCGTATCAAGCTGTCGCAATAGCGGATTGCGTTTTCGGCGGTGCTTCGTGTTGGAGTTGGGGTCGTAGTGATGGTGGGGGGTGTAAATGCTTGAGGACGATATGGCGGTCTCCGATTTGTAGGAACAATGGAAGGCTCGGCTGATCGGCCCAGCGGGTTCGGTCGGTAAACCAGCAAGACGGCCAGCTCAGAGAACTAATCCCGGTTGGAGCGCCGAGAAGCCGTCAGGGCCAACACAGCCGGCGTGCTTCTACGCTCGATTCCGTTCCGGACTCCACTAGAAGCAACCGGCAAGGCGCTCGCGTGGGATCGGGTACGCGAGATCCGCGAGGTATCGACACTGTCTGGAGGCGATTACCGGCTGATTGGATGTCAGTGAGGAGTGGCGGTGGGGAGTAGGTCCCAGTTGGGTTTCCCCGCGTAGAGAAGGGCCCGAGTTCGGTAGTTCGCCAAGTGACGGAACCCGAACGCTGTTCGTTTGATTCGAGTCGTTTGATCAGGTTGTTGAGGGCTTCGGTGCGTCCGTTCGTGACTCAGGACAGATGCCAGTTGCTGATCTGGGTGGACCACCGACCGATGGTACGACCAGGTTGGTTCACCTCGGGTGGGCAGGATTGGTCCTGGAGATCTTGAGATAGGCGGGTGGTGGATTCGACCGCGAGGGCAGCGTCGGCGATGTGGTAGAGACCTCGGACGGTTTCCTGGCTCTTCGATGCTCCTATGGTTGTCAAGTCGGTGATGGGGCCGGTTGGTGGGTTAGGAGCCAGGTCTGGTATTGGCTGGCGAGTTGGTGGTTGTGGTCTCGGCCGCGTTCGAGTGCGGAGATGCGGCTGGGGTGGGTTCCGAGCTGTTGGGCGGCCTGGGTGAGGGTGATGTTGGCGTGTTGACGTCGGCGGCGGAGCCGGGCGCAGTTCGGGGTTGGTGGCGGGTTGGTCAGCAGTCGGTAGATCTGTGGGGCGATGTGCCGCTTGAGGCAGCGGATGATCTCTTTTCGGTTCTTTGCTTCCCCCTGGCGCCGTGCCACGTATTGGTTGGTGGCTGCGTCGGTGCGCATCCGGGTGGTAGCGCATCGGCCAGAGCGCGCTGTTGGCTTGGCGGTTACCTCCCCGGTTGAGACGATGCCGGATGGTCTGCCCGGATGATGCCTGGACGGGGCTGGCGCCACACAGCGCAGCGAAGGACCGTTCTGATTTCATCCGCCCGGGGTTGTCGCCGGCAGCGACTAGCAGGGCGGCAGCGGTGTCAGGGCCCACACCTTTGGTGGCTAACAGAGCCGGGTTAGCCTCGGCGCAGAGGCGACGGATCTCGATCTTGAGTTCTGCGATTTCTGTGTCGAGGGCTTGGTATCGGCGGGCCAGGTAGCGTAGAGCCATCTTCGCATACGCCGCAGTGGTCTGTTCGGGTCCGGGACGCCAGCGGGCACAGACCCGGACCCGAGCCTTGAGCTTGAGACCTCTGAGCTGGCGTTTTAGCGGCTCAGGTGCGGTAACGGTCACAGAATGTATCTGGTTAGCGGCCTGGGTGCGGGCCTTGGTAGCCGAGCGGCGGGCCACCACCAGCATCCGTATGCACTCAACGGGGCCCACACCAGATTTGGGAACAGCCGTAGCTTGACCGCTGGCAGCCGCCCGAGCTGCCCCCTCGGCGTCGACACTGTCGGTCTTGCCGCCCCGCTGGCGGCGTAACTGCCGGTTCGGCCGGTTCACCTCTACCACCTCGACGCCCGCTGCGGTCAGATAACGGGCGAGGCCGGCGCCGTAGCTGCCAGTGCCCTCCACCCCCACCCGGCTAACGCGACCCTGTGACCGCAACCAGTCTTCGAGTTGCTCATAGCCGACTCGATCAGCTCCCAACGGTGCCGTTCCCAGCACTCGACCGGCGCCATCAACCACCGCCGCAACATGGGTATCACGATGGGTATCAACCCCACCGAACACAACCCGACCATCTTCTCCCATGACACCTTCCTCCTCTGCGGGATAGAATCATTTCCGATCCCCGGACCCGGCAAGCGGTGGACAGGCCACTCACGGTGGTGGAAGATCAAAGCTCCTATAAGGTCACATCCGCCCCGGGTCAGGGGGTTACGCCCTAGGCCGGGGACAGGCCGACAGATCGATGAAAAGGCACAAAGCCAGATTTCAGTTGGGTCAGACCCGTCCCAGCCCAGGAACCTTCTAAGTATGAGTGGATTTCAGTGGGGAGTGACGGTGGCGAGGAGGTCCCAGTTGGGTTTCCCGGCGTAGAGAAGGGCGCGGATTCGGTAGTTCGCGAAGTTGCGAAACCCGAACGCTGCTCGTTTGATCCGCTTTATGAGGTTGTTGAGGGCTTCGGTGGGTCCGTTGGTTACCTCGGGTGATGTGCCAGTTGGTGATCTGGGGGGTCCAGCGGGCGATGGTGCGACCCAACTTGTTGATCTCGGGTGGGCAGGATTCGTGTTGGAGGCCGTCTGCGAGTTGGAGGGTGTACCGGAGAGCAAGGGCGGGACTGTCGATCCCGTAGATGCCCCGTACCGTTTCCTTCGCGTGCCAGGCGGTGCGCACTTCGCCGTGGGGGTCACCGGCATCGAGGAGACCACGCAGCCGGGTTTGACCGCGGTCGCTGATCCTCTCATGCGCAGCGGTGAGGAGCCGCCGTATCCGATACAGCGGGTCATCCTTGCGGCCTCGATGCCCGAGGGTTTCGTTCTGGGTGCGGCGTCGTACCTCGTCGAGTCGCTGGTTGGCTAGGCGGATGACGTGGAACGGGTCCGCTACCTGCAGAGCGTGCGGTAACACCCTGTCATACGCCTTCCGATACGAACCGGACATGTCCAACACCGCCCAGCGGATCCCGTCGAGCCACTCGGGGGGCTGGGATCGGAACCACGAAGCTGCGCTATCAGCCGTTCTACCAGGGACTATGTCGATCAGCTGGTGGCCTCCCACGTCGACGACAGAGGTGCACCACTGCTTGGTTCGCCACCGGCCTTTCCGCCAGAACAACGCTTCTTGTCGATGCCCACAGCTTGGACCTCGCCTATCCGATCGGTGTCGGCCCCCAGGAGTGCATCGCCCCAGCGGACGACCTCGTTGTTCACCGTATGCCAATCACAACCCAACTCCGCGGCGACCTCGTCGACCGAACGGCCCCGCCCACCCACCTGGACGGTCACCCACCGGGCCGCTCTCGATGTCAACAACGCCCGTTGGGGACCAATCGTGGGGTCTTGTTCGATGAACGATCTGATCTCACACCCCGAGTTCGGACACGTCCACCGGCGTTTCCGCCACCGCAGCCGAACCGGACGGCCGAACGCCGGTAAATCCACCAACACCACACTCCGATAGCCCTTCGACCACACCGGGCCGCCACATGCCACACACAACGGGCGGGGCTTGCGGGACCCGATCACCACCTCCAACGGTGCACCCTCGCCCGAGTCGTTGATCCCTACCAGATCAACGTCGCCCAGGCCTACCAACAACTCGCACATGCGCGTAGGATCACCCCCCACCAGGGGGGCCTCCTGCCTCGGATGTCTTTTCTCAGCACCCGATTATGGAGGACCCCCCATCACTTCTGGTGGATTACCGCTCCCCCTGGCAGATCCCCTACTCCCCACTCATTTCCGAAGAGCCCCTTTTCGAAGCCTATTTCAACGGGGCGTCGAAAGTTCACCCTGGTGTTGCTGGTGGTCGCCATCGCTGCAGACCTTGTGCTCGCCATACTGATAGGCCTGGATGTGGTAAAAGGTGATTGGCCCCTACCGCTGGCCTTCGCGGTCATCCCCGTCATCGGGATCGCCTACCTAGCAGCGCCAGGCGCCAAAACCACCTGAGAAGCGCTCAGCCGCCAACACTTCAAAGGATTGGGGGTTGATAGGGGCCCGTCTAGCCGAAGCCATGCCAAACCCTCCCAAGAGCGCCTCGCAGCGGAAGGGTCGTCCGTTGCCACCGGCGACGCACAGCCAGGTAACCGGCTGTGGCAGTAGCAGTTGACTGGTGGAGTCCCACGGCTAGTACCACTCTCCGGCGGGACAGCATCCGAAATCAGCCTCCGAGAGGGCCGCCAACTCGGCGCCGAAACGGAGCATTATCCCGAGTTAAGGCCCGGTTAATGTTGGAGGTCGGAATGACCGAGCGGCGCCTCGAGGAACTCGCAGCGGTCCGCCGACGCCCTGAAGGCAGCCCGTCGGCGACGGTATGAGGCCCTCTCCGCCGCTGTCGCTGCCGACCATCCCCAGCCTGCCGTCGCAGCTGCGGCCGGTATGCCACCGCCGCAGGCCATACCATCGAGGTCGGCGACCTCTGGCGGCCCGCTCTCGGATACCGTCCTATGACGAGCTCTGGTCTTGCTGGTGGCGCCGGTGCGTGTCCTCGATGGCGACGTCAAGATCGTTCCACATGCGCTCCACCATCGAGCGCATCCGCATGTTCTGGTAGGCGCCCCAGACCGTCATGGCGGGCGGCACGACCAGGATGGAGACGATCAGCGCGTAGATGATCGTGATCGCCGCCGTGATGCCGAACTGCTCGAATGACTGCAGCGGTGACAGCGTCAGCACCGCGAACCCGAGCGCTGTCGTCAGCGCTGAGCCGAGCAGAGCCGAGCCGGTGGTGGCGAGCGTCCGGATCGCCGCCGTCTCCGGGTTGCGCTGCCTGGCGAAGTGTTCCCGGTAGCGATGGATTATGTGGATCGTGTAGTCCACGCCGATACCGATCGACAGCGCCGTGGTGATCGAGGTGATGATCGTGTAGGGAATGCCCAGCAGCGTCATCGTGCCCAGCACCCAGACGAGGACGAGCACTATCGGTCCCACCGCGATGAACCCCAGCACGGGCTGGCGCAGCGTTATCCAAAAGAAGATCGTGAGGATGCCGAGGGCTGCCGCGATCGTGGCGAGGATCGCCTCTGTCTGTCGATCCCGTATCTCGTCGGAGGCCGTGAGCGTGATGATGTCCTGCGAGGTCATCGCGATGGCGTCGTCGTCGCCGAACCAGAGCCCGTCAATGTCCTCTACCATCCGCTCGGTTCGCTCACGATCGCCCGAGAGGGCCCGGAACTGGAGCAGCGTGGTGTCGATGCCGTCCCGGTCCTGGACCAGAACCCGGGCCACGGCTTCGGGATCGGTGGCGGCGAGCGCGTCAAGGAACTTCTGAATCAGCGCAGGATCGAGATGCAGTCCCGTTGTCGCCTCCTCGAACAGCCGATCGAGTTCGGGGTCGTACCTGTCACCCGGCTTGCCGTCGTCTGTGGTCCAGTCGAGCACGAGCAGAGAGAGCGAAGCCTCCATCGCGCCATCCGCGGCCCGTGGCCGGGTTAGGTCGTCCTCAAACGCCTCCGTAATGTCGAACAGGTTCTGGAGGGTGCGTGTCTCTGTCACCTCTGCCTTGACCAGGACGCTGACAACTTCCGTTGAGCCTCCGACCGCCGCATCGAGCGAATTCAGATCCTTGAGCAAGTTCCCGTCCCTGGGCAGGACGTCGCGGATAGTGAATTCGGTGGTGATCCGCGAGGCCGCGAACCCGAACCCGACCGTCACCGCAACCACCACAAAGAGGTAGGGCGCCGGCCTCCGCGTGACGGATGTCCCCAGCCTTTCCGCTAGCCGGTGGATGCCCGGGATCGCATTCGCGATCGGACGAGGAGGAGGAAGCGGTCCGCGGGCCTCTCGACGCCCGTCGATGATTGTTCGCACGGCTGGGACCAGCGTCAGCATCACGATCAGGCTCAACCCGACGCCAAGCCCCGCCACCACGCCGAAGTCCCCGATCGCCGAGATCGGCGAGAGCAGGCTCGCCAGGAAACTTACGATCGTGGTGGCAGCGGCCAGCGCCAGCGGGATGATGACGTTCCGCAGCCCCGCCACCACCGCGACCGCCACCGGCTCGCCGGCTATCCGCTGCTCCCGGTAGTGCGACACCGCCTGGATCGAATAGTCCACCGCGAGGCCTATCAGGATGAGCGGCACCGTTGACGTGAGCGCGTTCGGTGGGCCGATCAGACCCAAGGCGCCCGGACCGAGCCAGCTCTCCGCCCCGACGGTCCAGATCAGCGCGAGTACGAGCCCCGTCAGCGTGAGCAGCAGGTCCGAGAGCGTGCGCATGAACAGCAGCGTCAGCAACGCGATCACCAGCAGCGCCAGCCCCATCAGCGGCAGCACCCCGGGGCCCGTGGCCTCCTGATACTCCTCTTCAATAACCGCGAGCGACACGCTACGCACGCTCAGCGGGCCCTCGTCCGCCTCCGCCAAGTCGTTGATCGCCAGCTGCGCGTCGTTAACGGCCTCGTCGCCGGTGTCGCGCAGCCGGATGGTGGCGACCGTGATCGTCGTGCCATCCGTGTCCGTTCCGGTCATCATGTCGAGCACCGTTCGCGCCGGCTGCAGCTCCGGGGTGGCCCGGACATGGTCAAGCACCGCATCGATCTGCTCCTGCGCGACCGAGTCGAAGTCGGTCACCTGAAGCAGGGGTTTCATCAGCAACGTAGGGGCGGCGACTGCGTCGACGGGCGGCAGGAGCTCCCCTACACCCGGGGTGCTAACGATGCGGCCGAGCAAGCCGTCCATCTGGGCTAGTCCATCGGGCGTGAGCACTTCCCCACGGAAGACGAGCGTTACCACGACGACATCGGAGTGCCCGAAGAGGGTCTCGATCTCCTCCAACGCCTTCGCGACGGCGCTATCCCGGGGAAGGAACGCCTCGTTCTCCGCCACCGGCGCCCGCTGCGTAACCCCAGCAGCCAACATCAGTGTCACGATCGCGACAGCGACAAGCGTGACCCACGGGCGCACCGTCACCAGCCAACTCAACCGGTCAAGCACCCTACTTATGGCACACCACCCTCACTACGCCCACGGGGGGCGGCAGGCGATACCGGACAGAGACCGGCCATGGCTGCTCCCCACCCTCGGTTCCCCCTCGCTTCACGGCCCGACGCAGTCACAAGCTCTGGTACGCCCCCCACACGACCATCGCCACGGCACTACGAGCACGGCTGCGATCAGCGCGTACACGATCGTGATCGCTGTCACCAGGCCGAACTGCTGGAACGGCATCAATGGGCCTGGAAACGTTCAACAGGTCGGTGGCCTGGGCCACGTCCACCAGCGGCAGGTCCTAGCGGCGTCGCCCGGCCGCCACCCAGGACCGCACCTCGCTGATCGGCGAACTGACCGTGGCCAGGACCCGCTGGTTGAACCTCGGAGACACCCCGCCCATCCGTGAACCCCCGTCCATTGTGAGATCCTCCTGTTGAGATCCCCCACCGGCAGGAACTATATAGGCAACTCGACGGGCTGCTGCCCGGCTCCGGCCTTCACAGGGCGTCGAGGTCTGGGTTCCGGCGGCCTTCGGGATGACAAACCGGTCCGGTCCCCGGGTCCTGGTGTGGTTACCTGACAGCATCAGAATTCGCCTGCAGCCGCGACGGCGGCGTTTGGCTGGTGAACGCGGACGGTACCGATCAACTACAACTCAGCCGGTTCCATGATCTCAGTGTCCTCCGGGTTCCCCTGCTGTCCGACCTGGGTGTGCCAACGGAGATCGCTGCGCGTCACGGGAACGGCGAGATCTGCAAACAGCGGTCCAGATCCTCCCAGAACTGCTCTACGTTTCTACATTGTTGCCTAGATACTCAATTGAAACTATAGTTTTAACTATACCCTATGACTAAAGTCAAGTTTCAGTTGAGGACAAGTGCCTACCGACCGCCAAGACCTCCATAGAGCGCTATTCCAGCTTGCCGTAACGCAGGCGGGCTACTTCACCGCTGCACAGGCGCGAGAGATCGGCTATTCCTACCAAGCGCAGCACTACCACACCCAGCGGGGTAACTGGGTGCGAGTCGATCGTGGCCTCTATCGGCTCTTCGTGTGGCCGGTAGGCGTGCATGACGACCTGGTTCGCTGGACGCTGTGGGCTGGGGAGGAAGCGGTCGTTTCCCACGAGACCGCACTGAACGTTCACGAGATCGGCGAGTTCAACCCGGCTCGGGTCCACCTGACTGCACCGAGGGGCTTCTCCAAGCGCGCGGTTGGTGTGGTGATCCATACGGCCGCGCTGGATCGAGTGGACATCGAGGAACGAGAAGGGTTTCGAGTGACGAAGCCGCTCCGGACACTGATCGACGTCGCTGCTGTCGGCGTCGACGGCGACCAGCTTGACCGTGCGATCGAGGAGGCTCGGGATCTCGGCGTGCTCACGTCCCGTCAGCTCCGCGAACGAGCCGAGGCCGTGGACGTCAAAGCCGCGCTGCGCATCGAGCAGTCTCTCGGGAGGCTCGGTCTCTGATGCGCTACCGAAGCCCGGCAGCACTGCGCATGGCGCTCGGACAGCTCCTCCGTAACAAGTCCCAGGAGTCCGGCATCAGCGTTGAGCGGCTTCGCCGACGGGTGATGTATGAGCGAATCGTTGTCCGCCTGGACTTGGCCGAGCCGGATACGTGGGTAGTGAAAGGGGGCCTTGCCCTCGACGTTCGGCTGGGTGGTCGGGCACGAGCATCTATGGACCTCGATCTTGGCCTCCGAGAAGACGCCATAGAAGGTGACCGCCTCCGGGGCCGGCTCATCGAAGCACTAGAGACCGACCCGGACGACGATTGGTTCACCTTCGCCGTCGGGCCCACCCAACGACTCCAACCCGACCAGGCAAGGCGGGCGACATGGAGGTACAGCGTCCAGTCCACTCTGGGAGGCAGACAGTTCGACACCCTCAAGCTAGACGTTGCGCCAAGAGTCGAGGAACTGAAGCCGACAGAACGGGTGCCCTTGCGCAACGCGCTTGCCTTCGCCGGAGTCCGGTCTCGGACAGTGGAGTTGATCGATGTCAACCGGCACGCGGCAGAGAAGCTCCATGCCATGACCCGTACCTACGGCAACCGACCGAGCACTCGGGTACGAGATCTCGTCGACCTCGTTCTGCTTCTCGAGAACGACTACCTGGACGACGATGGTTGTCGTGCAGCGATCCAGACCACTTTCGAACAACTCGGCACCCACGAGCTTCCAAGCGAGTTGAGTGGTCCGCCGTCTGCATGGACAGACACCTACGTGTCGCTCGTCGCCGACCTTGATATCGAGGCCGACTCGCTACCCGACGCCTTCAACCTCATCCGGTCCTGGTGGACCCGGCTCGACCTAGGGGGGAACTGACATGGCCGACAAGAAGGCGGCCGCCAAGATCAGACCTCATGCGAAGCTCTCAACTGTCGTCAAGGCCGCCCGCGATGCCATGCGCAAGGACGCCGGCCTGAGCGGCGATCTCGATCGGATTCCGCAACTTGCGTGGCTGCTGTTCCTCAAGGCCTTCGATGTCCTGGAGCAGAACCGCGAGATCAGCGACGCTGAGTTCCGACCAGCCATCGATGCGCCGTATCGCTGGCGTGATTGGGCTGCTGACCCGAACGGCCGGACCGGAAACTCGCTTATCTCCTTCATAGAGACAGAGTTCACCGATGATCGGCGGGAACGCCGGCCGGGGCTACTGCCGTACCTCCGGGATCTCGCCGGGACAGGAAGCCACGATCCCCGCGCTGTCCTGAGCGCGGTCTTCAAGGAGACCAACAACCGAATGTTCTCGGGCTATCTGCTTCGCGTCGTCGTCAACAACCTCAACGAGATCGACTTTGCGTCGTCCGGCGACATCTACACGATGGCTCATCTCTATGAATCGATGCTGCGAGACATGCGCGATGCCGCTGGTGGCGCAGGCGACTTCTACACGCCCCGGCCGGTCATTCGCTTCATGGTGCAGCAGATCGCTCCCCAACTCGGTGAGGTGATCCTCGATCCAGCTTGCGGTACCGGAGGCTTTCTGATCGAAGCCCTGGAAAACCTCCGCCCCAGCGTCGAAACGACAGAGGAGCTCCGAAGACTCCACGAGAACCTACGAGGCGTTGAGAAGAATTCACTCCCGTACCTCCTCGGGATGATGAACATGCTCCTCCGCGGGGTAGGTCAGCCGAATCTGATCCGAGGCGACGCGTTGGCCAAGCCGATCACAGAGATCAGCCACGCTGATCAAGTTGACGTCGTCATCACCAATCCCCCGTTCGGTGGTATAGAGGAGAAGACCATCCAGAACAACTTCCCGGCCGACAGGCAGACGGCGAGGACAGAGTGGCTTTTCATCCAGCTCGTGGTTCGACAACTGAAGGATCGTGGCCGGTGCGCGATTGTGGTGCCGGATAGGGTGCTCTTCGGAGATGGCGTCGGTGCCCGCATCAAGGAGCACCTCTTGACAGAGTGCGATCTGCACACCGTTGTCAGGTTGCCCGATGGCGTACTCGAGCCCTACACGGCTATCCCGTCCAACCTGCTGTTCTTCGAGAAGACCGGGCGAACGAAGGATGTCTGGTTCTACGAGATTCCCCCACCCCAGGGACGAAAGAAGTACTCGAAGACCAAACCGATGAGGTTCGAGGAGTTCGACAGATGCTGTGCTTGGTGGAATAGCAGGGTCGAGGATGAGCTCGCGTGGCGAGTACCGATCGAGTCGATCGAATCGACGAACTTCAATCTGGATGTCAGGAACCCGAACCAGCCGCATGATCTCGCTCATCGTCCGCCGGCGGAACTGCTCGGAGAGCTCATAGAAGTAGAGTCAGAAATCCTTCTGCTCCTGAAGGATCTCGAACAGGGGATCTAGGCGTGGGCGTAGGAGACCGACCGGTCCGCGAAGTTCTCACCCTCGACCTCGACCCGGTCCAGGTCGAAGCGACCGCCGGCTACCCGCTGGCGGGTGTGCACAGCTTCGGACGCGGGCTGTTCCAGAAGAATGATCTTCGAGGGTCCGACACAAGCTACAAGAAGCTGCATCGTCTACGAAGAGGTCATCTGGTGGTGGGCAAGATGAGAGCCTTCACGGGAGCGGTCGCTGTCGTACCTCCCGAGTTCGATGGGTTTCACCTATCTCCCGAGTTCCTGACCTTCTCATGCCGAGACGGGAAACTCGACGAGGTATTCCTCTCACACTTGTGTGCCTGGCCCGACTTCTGGCAGCGGCTCGCGTCCTCATCTAGGGGACTCGGCGCTCTTCGCGGGCAGGTCCACTCCGCGCGGTTTCTCGAGACCCGGCTTCCGATTCCAGATATCGATAGCCAGCGCAAGGTTGGCCAAACACTGACCCTTCGCAGACAGCAGGTCGAGGCTTTGGATGCGAGTGGCAAGCGGGCAACGGAGCTGAGCGAGGCTGCAACTGTCGCTCTTGCGTGCAGGCGTGATCTCTCCAAGTCGGAGAAGATGGCAAGAGGTTGGACGAAGGTCCCGCTGCGCCTTCTGATGGAGCAAGTTGCTCACCCGGTCTCGGTCGATCCGACGGAGACATATCCAAACCTCGGTCTCTACAGCTTTGGCCGAGGCGTCTTTCGGAAGGAACCGATCGAGGGCTCCCGGACCTCGGCCACGACGCTGAATCGCGTCAGCGCCGGGCAGTTCATCTACTCCAAGAAGTCCGCTTTCGAAGGCGCCTTCGCTCACGTTCCCACCGAGTCCGACGGCTTCTTCGTGTCCGGCGAATTCCCGACGTTCCAGACTCACGCCGATCAACTGGATGCGCGCTGGCTGGCGACCTATATGCGATCGGAGTCGAACTGGACGGAACTTGGCACTACGAGCAAGGACCGCAGCCGGCGCCGACAACGAGTGCATGTCGACTCCGTCCTGGACTTCAGGATCTGGAAACCGCCACTCGCGGAGCAGCGCCAAGTCTGGCGGAAAGTTCAGATCCTCACCCTTCATCGGAAACTGCGAGTTGAGGTAGAACCAGTTGTCGCGGCGCTCTGGCTATCGATACTCAACGAGCTTGTGACCGTACCGACCGCGTAGCCGGCGCATGGTCAGGCGCACGAGGAGGTCGCGCAGACCCCGCGGCGTGTAGCTCACAGGCATCATAGGTGGCGCCGGAGCCCACGACCCACAGTTTCCCTAGTAGTCGGGAGGCCGAGCGTTGCGCCTCGGCGGTCAGCTGATCAGCGATAGCACAACGTCGGGTGTCGTCGATGCGTTGTAAACGGTGAGGTCGGAGAGCTTGACGCGGCGGCGGTTGCCCACCCGACGATGCGGTATGTTGCCTTCATCTAGGTGTCTCACGAGATACGGCCTGGAAACGTTCAACAGGTCGGTGGCCTGGGCCACGTCCACCAGAGGCAGGTCCTGGCGCCGGCGCCCGGCCGCCACCGAGGACCGTAACTCGCTGATCGGCGAGCTGACCGTGGCCAGGACCCGCTGAACCTCGGAGACACCCCCCCCATCCGTGAACCCCCGTCCGTTGCGAACCTTGCCGGCGTCCCACGACAGCAGGAACTACATGGGCAACTCGACGGGCTGCTGCCCGGTTCCGGCCCTCACAGGGCGTGAGGTCAGGGTGTTCCGGCGCCCTTCGGAGCGATCAACCGGTCGGGTCGCTTGGGCTGGAGTGGAAGCGGTTGTATCCCACGAGACCGCACTGGAGGTTCACCGAATTCGAGTGACGACACCGCTGCGGACACCGGTCGATGTCGCTGCTGTCGGCGTCGACGGCGACCAGCTTGACCGTGCGATCGAGGAGGCTCGCGATCTCGGTGTGCTCACGCCCCGTCAGCTCCGCGAACGAGCCGAGGCAGCGGACATCAAAGCCGCGCTGCGCATCGAGCAGTCTCTCGGGAGGCTCGGCCTCTGATGCGCTACCGAAGCCCGGCAGCACTGCACATGGCGCTTGGACAGTGCCTTCTCAACGAGTCCCGGGACTCCGGTTATCAGCCTTTATCGGCTTCGCCAGCCGGCGATGTATGAGCGAATCGGCTGTCGATGCCCCGGTCAAGCACACCGTGGAACTGCAACGGGCTGACCACCGGGTGGTGAGGGCCCTTCGTTGCGGCCCTCGAGGCGGGAGCGATCCAGGTGTCGATTGCGGACGCTGCAAGATGGACAGTTACCCGCGTCCGGAAACGCTTGAGCCGGTACCGCCAAGACGAGCGGTAGGACCGTTATAAAGGGAGGCGCGCCCTCGCCGACCTCTAGCAGCCGTGCGTCGGCAGGTTCAGACGGAGAAGGTGAAACGGCCGGCAAAGTCGACCGTTAACACTCCCTTACAGATGATATCCCTACCGATCAGCACGTCGAAAAAAGGGGAGCCGGATCCAAAGGCAGTCACTTGGTGGTCCGGGATACCGATGTGCTGTGAACCGAACTGCAGCAAGAGATCTACGAGGTACTGGTTAGCGACGGCGGTACCGGTGGCCCCCACTACTTGCATCTTGCCGGTGGGCTGCAACCCCAGGAAGGACGTCACCCCCTCAGAGATGCACGTCGCGTCGGCGCCGGTGTCTACAAGGCCCGAGAACACCCTTGCCTCGCCTTGAGGCTGCTGCTCTAGCGTTCCGCCCGGTAGGGACGGCTACCTGGAGCAAGATACCGACGGTTGGGTCGTACTCGCCGCTAAGACACGGCATGGGAGAACCATCCCAGATCTACAGGCCGGTCGGTGACCTCCTGTACCGAGTAACAGTCCTCCGGGTAGAGATTGACTCCCGCCAGGTGAGCATCCCGCGCGGTGTCAAACGCGGCGGTGAGCGCGCCATCGTGAAGGAGCGCCCACTGGTTCGCGTGAGTTCTTATCAGACCGGGAAGCAAAGCCACGAAGGCCTCGTAGTTACGGTCCACTTCCTTCTGAGCTTCTGTCTTCGTCACCATTTTCCTCTAGTACCCCTCGGTCGGTGAGGGCCGCCACCCTACTACGGCGCCCGAGGTACGTTTCGGCCCCACCTCGGCGGTGTTCGGGTCAAGTCCATCTTCTGTCGAGCCTAACCGGCTGTAGCTCGGGCCGGGATCAGCTAGCCGGGCAGCCCCGGCCTTTTCTGCATGGTGGCGCTCCACGCCCCGCCGCCCCCCTGCGCTCCCAGGCAACCCCACCAATGCCCGCCAGCAGCCCGACCCGGAACCCGAACCGGAAGCACTTGATGTCAGCTGTCACCGGTCTTCCTTACCGTCATCGATCTCCTCGGCGAAGAGGAAATCCCCATGGACGGTAGACCCTGTGCCAGACGACTCGCTCAGAGCTTCGATGTCGACGCATTCCGACTGGCCTGCAGTCATCGCCAGTCTCTTGAAGGATCGATCGTCCCTTACCACCTAGCGAACTTAGCAGCGCCTCTCTGGACTGATCGGCGTCCTTAGCACCCAAGACGTGGACGACCTGCTCAAGGTAGGCCAGACGTTCCGCATTGCGAGCGTTCATCCGAGCCCCACCAGCCCAAAGATGCATGGACCGCTCACTAACACCGAACAGGCGTCTCAGCTGATCCCAGGTCAGACCTGATTGGTTCTTCAACCGACGGACCCGTGACGCCGCAAGCGGCTTGGGATGCGGATCGCCCTTGAGGCTTCGAACAAGTGAACCATTCGAAGATGTGGATGCATCCGTCGCGACGCGAGCAGCTACGTATTCCCACGAACCATCGAAGACTGCCCACGCCAGGCGGCACCGCGGTTGAGTCAGGTCCGGGGGGTCGGTGTACGGGTCGCGCGGAACGCATCGGACCGTCGCCGCCGACCACTGCGGGGATGGGCCCGCTACGACCTTCGTCGTTGACGCCGCCGCCTATGCCCCTTGCGGTGCGGTCTGGACCCGTTGTTCACGAACGCGCCGACCAAGAGCAGGAGTACGGCGATCAGGAGGACTCCCAGCATTATGGGTATCGCCGCCAACGCCGAGATGACGAGCCCGGCGACGGCCCACTCCCGTCCCTCCTTCGCGCCCCGGGCGCCGTGGAGCCCCGCCCAGGACAGCGACGCCCCCACCAGGATCAGGATCACGCACCACGTCACCGGCTGCCCTGACGCCAGGAACCTCACCAGGTTCGACCAGGTCCACCCGTGGCTGAACCACCAGGCGGTCTGCAGCGCCGCGGCGGCTAGGGCGACGACGAAGCCCGCTACGGGTAGGGTGCCCGACCAACCGGGATGCGGTCGGTAGACCTCTAGATATTCTCGTGTAGCCATCACACACCTCTCCTGCGGGTGCGGTATCCATATCTGTGTGATTCCAACTGTATGGGGTGGGTGTGACAGATCGCCGCGGCAAGGTCTGCCGATCCTCCCGATATGCTCCCCCCGGTACTAGCGGATGGCCCCGAGCAACGGGCCGGGCGCCACGGCTACGGGTGGAGACGGACTGGACGGGGAGGGGGCCCGTTCCAGCCTCGCGCCACCAGCTCGGAGAGCTTGAGGCCCGCGTCGGAGGCCGATGCGGGCAGCCGCCGAGCAGTGGTCACTCCGGTCACTTCGCGGCGCAGAACCAAACCACAGTCAGCCCCGAGGTAGTCGATCAACTCCGGATGATGCGAGCAGATCACCGCCTGTGAAGGTGTCTCCTCGCAGAGGTCGACCAACTCCATCAGCCATGGCCGGAGTTCGGCAAGAGCCACGTAATTGTCGGCCTCGTCGAGAAACTACAGGATTCCGTTTCCGTTCTGTCCTAGGGCCTATTGACACTGCGTAGGGCTTCGGTTATCAGCACGAAGGTGATGAACCCGATGTAGATCACGTTGAGTTTGTCGTAGCGGGAGAAGATACGGCGGTATCGGTTCAGCCAGCGGAACAGTCGCTCTACCTGGTTGCGTCTCTTGTACATCTGTCGGTTGTAGTCCCACGGTGTTTTGCGGTTGCTCTTGGGAGGAACCACCGGGGTGTAGCCGAGTTCGAGCGCGAGTCGTCGTGTCTCGTCGCCTTCATAGGCACGGTCCATCACCAAGAACCGCTCGTCGGGTTGGGGACCCCCTTTTTTGTGGGGTGCCGGTACCGTCGGGATGGACCTTGACGATTGTGGAGTCGATCCCGACGGCTTCGGTGTTGAGGTTTATGGTCCCTTCTTGGGCTAACCCCTTCAGTATCCGGTCTAGGACTCCGTTTCGGGTCCAGCGGTTCATCCGCTTATAGATGGTGTACCACTTACCGAACCGCGGTGGGCGTCCCCGCCATTTTGCAGCCGTGTTCCGCCACATAGAGGAACGCGTTGAGCATGTCAAGGTTTGATATCTTGACGTTGCCGCGCTGTGTCGGGAATAGATGAACGATACGGTCGTATTGTTCTTGCGTAACCGTCATACATAGATTATATCGAAATCTACCAAAAAACGCGAGCGTCGGATAGCGTCAACAGGCCCTAGATCAACGTCGCCCAAGCCTACCAGCATCTCGCACATGCGCGCAGGGGTCAGCTTCCACAGGGATCCTCCCGACTCGGATGTCGTTGCTTTAAACCTGAGTATCGAGGACCCCTGTTCACTCCTGGTGGATTACGACCCCCTGACACATCCCCCTACTCCCGATCCACTCACCAAGGGACTGTTACGGTGACTGCACCATCACACGCCTCGCGCCTTTGCTGGGAGCCCCATGGCCATTCTGTTAGCTGCCCTGACTTCTGTCTTCTACGGGGTGTTTGACTTCGCCGGTGGGATGGCCACCCGTCGTGCCTCTGTGTTTGCCGTTGTTTTTTGGTCCAATGTCATGGGTCTGGCACTTTCGGGTTTTATTGCGTTCGTTTACCATCAGGTGTTCGGGGCCACCGTCACTCTCTCCGACCTGGCCTGGGGAGCATTGAGCGGCGTAGCCGCGGTCGCCGGGGTGGTCGCCTACTACGAGGGGTTGGCAAAGGGCCAGATGGCGGTGGTTGCTCCGGTATCGGCCGTCACCCTGGCATTGGTCCCTCTCCTGTTTGGGTTCCTGACCGGAGAACGCTACGACTTGTTGGCGTGGATAGGGGTTGTGATTGCCGCCCCTGCCCTGTGGCTGACCGTTGCGACTCCGACCCGTGAAGACCGTCCGGGGAAGGCGATTTACGGTCTCGCAGCCGGTTTGGGCTTCTCGTTGATGTTCATCGGCCTCGCGCAAGTCTCAAGCGACGCCGGAATGTGGACGTTGATTCCCTTCAAGTGCGCCAGCGTCGCCGTAGCAGGTGTCCTGATCAAAGTGCGGGGAATTCCGCTCGGCCTGCCAAGGAAGAATCTCCTTTTGGCGTTCGCTGCCGGGGGTTCAGTGTTGGCCAACCTCACCTACCTGCTGGCGGTGCGATTCGGGCCACTGGGACTTGTGGCGGTTGCGTCGTCCCTCTACCCGGCTGTGGTAGTCGTTATGGCCTTCTTGGTCTATAAAGAAAAAGCTCCTCCCCAACGCATCGCAGGCCTCGTGCTATCCCTAGTAGCCCTGTCCCTGATCGCCCTTTGAGCTAGTTGGACTGTCGGGGCGGGATTCGAGTTCCACCTTGTCGAGCGTGTCCCTCAACTGGTGGTGGGCTATCACGCGGTAATGGGGCTCATCGCGTTTTAGTGGGGTGTGACGGTGGCGAGTGGGTCCCAGTTGGGTTTCCCCGCGTACAGGAGTGCCCGGATTAGGTAGTTCGCGAAGTTGCGGAACCCGAAGGCTGCTCGTTTGATGCGTTTGATGGCTCATCGATGCTCCTATGGTTGTCAAATCGATGATGGGGCGGTTTGGTGGGTGTGCAGCCAGTTCTGGTATCGGGTGGCGAGGTGGTGGTTGTGGTCTCGGCCGTGTTCGAGTGCTGAGATGCGATTGGGGTGGGTTCCGACGGCTTGGGCGGTCTGGGTGAGGGTGATGCCGCGTTGTTGGCGTCGGGTGCGTAGGCGGGCGCAGTTCGGGGTTGGGTGCGGGTTGGTGAGGAGCCGGTAGATTTCTCGGGCGATGTGCCGCTTGAGGCAGCGGATGATCTCCTTTTTCTTCTTGCCCTCGGCCTTGCGTCGTGCCACGTAGGCTTTGGTGGCGGCGTCGGTGCGCATCCGGGTGGTAGCGATCCGCCATAGCGCGTTGTTGGCTTGGCGGTTGCCGCCCCGGTTGAGACGATGCCGAAGGGTTCGTCCTGATGACGCCTGGACGGGGCTGGCGCCGCACAGCGCCGCGAAAGACCGTTCCGATTTCATTCGCTTGGGGTTGTCGCCGGCGGCGACCAACAACGCGGCGGCTGTGTCAGGACCGACACCTTCTGTGGCCAGCAGGGCCGGGTTGGCCTGGGCGCAGAGACGCCGGATCTCGGCTTCGAGTTGGGCGATCTCTACGTCGAGGGCCTGATACCGGCGGGCCAAATGCTGTAGGGCACGCTTCGCATACGCGGTGGTGGTGTGGTCTGTGCCGGGTCGGAACCGGGCACAGGTTTTGACCCGTGCTTTGAGATTCATGCCCTTTAGCTGGTGTTTTAGCGGCTCGGGAGCTGTTACGACCAGCGCATGTATCTGGTTAGCGGCCTGGGTGCGGGCCTTGACCGCGGAGCGGCGCACCACCCACAGCATCCGTATGCACTCGACCGGGCCCACACCGGACTTGGGAACCGCGGTTGCTTCGCCCGAGGCAGCTGCCCGAGCTGCCGCCTCGGCGTCGACGCTGTCGGTCTTGCCGCCCTTCTGGCGGCGTAGTTGGCGGTTGGGGCGGTTGACCTCCACCACCTCGATGTTCATCTCGGTCAGGTAACGGGCCAGGCCGGCGCCGTAACTACCCGTTCCTTCCACCCCAACCCGAACCAACTGTCCCCGCGACTCGAACCAGGTGACCATTCGCCGATAACCGGATTCCTCCACCGCGAAAGACTCCGATCCCAGTACCCGCCCGACGCCATCCACCACCGCTGCTACGTGGACGTCCCGATGGGTGTCAACCCCACCGTAGATAATCTGGTCTGCTTCTCCCATGATGCTCTTCTCCTCTAGGGGATAGAATCATTTCCGATCCCCGGACCCGTGTGCGGTTGGACAGGCCACTCACGGTGGAGAAGTTGAAGGCTCCTATTAGGTCACATCCGCCCCGGGTCAGGGGGTTACGCCCCAGGCCGGGAACGGGCCGACAGATCGATGAAAAGGCACAAGGCCAGATTTCAGTTGGGTCAGACCCGTCCCAGCCCAGGAACCCTCCAATTATGAGTGGATTTCAGTGGGGAGTGACCGATGCGAGGAGGTCCCAGTTGGGTTTCCCCGCATATAGGAGTGCCCGGATTAGGTAGTTCGCGAAGTTGCGGAACCCGAACGCGATGCGTTTGATCCGCTTTATGAGGTTGTTGAGGGCTTCGGTGGGTCCGTTGGTTACCTTCGAGATGTGCCAGATGGTGATCTGGGGGGTCCAGCGGCCGATGGTGCGGCCCAGCTTGTTGATCTCGGGTGGGCATGATTCGTCCTGGAGGTCGTCTGCAAGCTGGAGGGTGTATCGGATAGCCAGGGCGGGGCTGTCGATCTCGTAGATGCCTCGGACGGTTTCCTTGGCGTGCCAGGCGGTGCGGACTTCTCCGTGGGGGTCACCGGCTTCGAGGAGACCACGCAGGCGGGTCTGACCGCGGTGGCTGATCCGTTCGTGGGCGGTGGTCAGTAGCCGCCGTATGCGATAAAGGGGGTCTGGTTTCCGGCCTCTGTGTCCGAGGGTTTCGTTCTGGACCCTTGCGTACTTCGTCGAGTCGCTGGTTAGCTAGGCGGATGACGTGGAACGGGTCTGCTACCTGCAGAGCGTTCGGCAGCACCCGGTCATAGGCCCGTTCGATACGGGCCCGACATGTCCAACACAGCCCGGCGGATCCCGTCGCGCCACTCCACCGGTTGTGATCGGAACCACCCGGCGGCGCTCTCGGCACGTCCAGCGGCGCTTCCGCTAACAGAGACGAACCGGCCGGCCGAACGCAGGCAAATCCACCAACACCACGCTCCGATATCCCTTGGACCACACCCCTCCGCCACAGGCCTCACAGACCGGACGGGCCTTACGGGAGCGGATCACCACCTCCAACGGACCCTCACTGCCCGCGTTGATGATCCCGACTAGTTGGAGCAGCGCGTACAGTACGACCAGGGTCTGCTGCCCGTCCTAGAGACGCAACCTGCAGTGCCCCCCGTTCCGAGAGCGTCCGCCACCGTGGGCGACGAAGTCGAGCAACATTGCCCGCGTGTCCAGCCCGGCCTGCCGGAGGTGGACATCGTGGAAGCCGTCGACAGAAGGCCGTAGAGCCTCGACATGGGCCCGGGCCAACCGGGGGTTCTCCTGGACGGCGTGGCGATACCAGTCCACGAAGTTGCCCGCGTATCGATCGACGAGCCTGGCTTCCCCGGTCGACTCGGCGCGCAGTCCCGCCGGACGGATGGTGCAGACCACCGTGTCCCGGATCGTATCCATGAACGCCGTGAGGCGGGTGTTACCCGGTTGCGGCACGACGCGGGCCAGAGCGGACTCGCTCCGGTCAGCCTTGTAGACCGGCCCTTCGGAGCCGTCGTCACGGAAGAGCCTCACCTCGCCGAGATCGAATCGGAACAACGTAGTCCCAATTCCGACGAGGCTCTCCTCGATGATGCGGGAACGCTTACCGCCCTCATCGTGCTCGATGTCGAGCCGGTAGATGAAGGACTCGCCGCCGATCCCGGCCTGAACCTCGAACACCTGGTTACGTCTCGCCTGCCAACGTGTGAGGGTGGACGGATGGAAGGCGACCCGATCGTCGATCTTGATCTCGCCCGCCAGCAACTTGCGGAGCGCGAAAATCACATCGGGGACGGACGTCTTGCCCACACCGTTTCCGCCGAGAAGCAGGACGGTGTTCTGCAACCTCAGATCGAACTCGACCAGGCACTTGTAGTTGTGGATGTAGATCCGCTCGAACACGGGTGCCATGGTACCCGCCACCCCGAGTACCACTCCGGAGAGCCGGGGATCGAAGGGCCGGACGGACGGCCGGAACGGCGCTCACCGGCTTCGGGTTGTCGGCCCGGCGCCGTCCGCTCACCCGGACGGTTCGTCGGACCATCCCTCCTGGTTGCGGATCATCTCCCGGAGATAGGCGGGCACCCGTTTGGGGCGCATGGTCTCGTGGTCGACGATGACCTGCACCTGGCGTCCCTCCACCAGCGTCTCGCTTGTTCTGCGGTTGCTAGGTCGCTTGCGTTGGGTGGTTCGGAGAGTTGCGCAAGGGTTTCTTCGGTGCTTGAGAGTTGGCCGAGGGCGGTTGCGACGGCCTGTTCCGCGCTTGCCAGGTCACTCGCGCTCGGTGGTTCCGAGAGCCGCGCCAACGCCTGCTCGGCACTCGTCACCTGCGACTCCGCGGACTCGATCGACTGTCTCGCGGAGGCGACCTCGGATGCCGCGGCGGTGGCCAGAAGCGCGTCGAGCCGCAGTTGGGCGAGGCGAAGCTGCACCTCAGCCGTCTCGATCCGCCGCTGCGCGTCCGAGTCATCCAGCGCCGCCAGCGTGTCGCCGGCCTTCACGGCTTCGCCGGTCTCGACGGCGACCGAGACGACGGTGCCCTCAGCCTCGAAGTTGAGGTCGGCGCTGCGCTCGGCTACCGCCGAGCCGGACAGGTCCACCGTGGTGCTCAGTTGACCGGTCGTGGCCTCGACTCGTTCCGGCTCGGCCACGACGACGGACTCGTCCGGCTGGAGGAACAGGAAGACGCCGATCCCTGCCCCGACAACCAATACGGCGACAATCGGGAGCAGCCAACCCCTCCTAGAGCGCCGCCCTCGAATCAAGGCATCGATGTCTACATCACTCATGTCGACCTCTCATTCTCCGGAGGGTCAGGCGAGCGACGCTCACCTGGAAAGGGAGGGGCACAGGAGCATTCATGAGCTCCCACACTGGTGTAGGTCGGGTGTGTGGCACAGCCGGTGGCTGTGGCCGGGTCGCCTGCCATCGTTGTTTCGGTCTCATATCAAACTCTCCCCTCCTGCCTGATCCCGCCTGACAGAGACGGATCCGCTTCCACTCCTATGCCTTTCGGCGCCGCGCCGCTGTACGGGATCAGTGAGGCTTCTCTTCGATGGCGGAGGCAAGGGCGTCCGGTTGCTCATGGGTGACCGTCCGTCTTCCACAAAGTCTTCGAGGACCTCCTCGAAGACCCCATCCTGCCGCACGATCCCTCTCGTCCGGTCGCCTGCCGTCCGGTATCGGCCCCGGCGGCGGCGCCGGAATGGCAGAACCGTTGACACAGCTACCCGGATGATGATCCGGCACGGAACTTCTGCGTTCATGTGTGGTCATGTAGCGATCATCTTGCAGCTCGAACCTGTGAATTCCCTGAGAAGAACCTGAGAACTTACCGAGGATTGCGAGACCGGCCCCCCGGGGCCTTCGTCAGTGGCCCCCCGGGGAAACAGCAGCCCAGGCCGACCGTCGGAGGAGGTGACAGTGATGGGACCGTTCTCCGCCGCGCACACGCATCCTTCACGAGAGCGCTGTTCGTAGATCCGCGAGGAAGGAGGCTCTGGGCACCTCCCGGACCACCCCGGCGTTGGGAGGCCGTCCGCCGGAGCCTCCCCAGTCGGTGCTCTGCACGCCCCGGGCTGGTCCGGCGCCCCGGGTCAGCACCTCGACAAATGCGGGCGATGTCGAGGCTATCGAGGGGTTCAGCGCCACCGCCATGGCGATCGGGTCGGGCAGGTCGAGGCCGGCCAGACCGGTATTGCGGGCGTAGGCATCCACTACTGCCTGGCAGTCCACCGCCACCTCCGCGTACGGGGTGCCGATGGACCGCAGGTCGGCCGCCTCCTCAGGGGAGAACGTGGCCGACGCGACCGAGATGTCCCACCCGACGATGGTCTTGGGCATCGGCGCCCGCACCACGATGGCGGCCGCTTCGGGATCCGCCCAGAAGTTGTCTCGGCCAGCGGGGTCACGTTGCCGTGTCCCGCCCCGGTACCGCCCATGATGTAGCAATGGCCGACCGCCCCGGCCAGCTCCGGCGCCCGGGTGAGAGCCAAGGCCACGTTGGTGAGCGGTCCTAGCGTCACCAGGTCGATCTCTCCGGGCCGGGCCAGGAAGGTGTCGATGAGCACGTCCACCGCGTGCCCGCCGGCCGGGGTGCGGCCCCGGACCGGCAGCCCGATGTCGCCCATCCCGTCGTGGCCGTGGACGTCCTGGGCGGTGGTCAGGTCCTGGACCAGCGGCCCGGCTTCTCCGGCGTGGACCGGCACCGCTTTCCCGGACAGCTCAACGACGTAGAGAGCGTTCTGGACGGCCTGGTCGATGCCCACGTTGCCTGCGACCACCGTGATGGCGGCCACCTCGATGTCGGGGTGGCGCAGCGCCATCATCAGGGCCACGGCGTCGTCGGAGGCGGTGTCGGTGTCGATGACGAGGCTGTGCATCGGATGGTTCAGAGGCCGGAGGCGCTCTCGTTGAGACGCCGGGCCAGTGCGGGGATGTCCCCGTCCTCGAGGTTGGCGAAGGCCAGCCGCAGGTAGCGGTCCTGGTCGGCCCCGAACATCTCCCCGGCCAGCGCCAGCACCGCGTGCTCGTCGAACAGCCGGCGGGCCACCCGGAGGCCGGGCACTCCCTCGAACGGGTGGCGCACGTAGGCGAAGTAGGCCCCCGCTGATACCACCTCGTAGGAGCTGCCCTGCATCGACTCGCCGAACTGCTGTACCCGGCGGTTCATGGTCGTCCGGTTGGCGGCCACCCAGCCGTCGAGGTGCCCGAGCCCGTACAGGGCGGCCTCCTGCCCTATCCGGCTGGGGCAGATGGTGAGGCAGTCGGCCACCTTGTCCACCTCGAGGAGCAGCTCTGGGGAGGCGGCCATGGCCCCCACCCGGTAGCCGGGGATGGAGTAGACCTTGGAGAAGCTCTGGATCTGGATCACCGACCGGTCCCAGCGGGGATCCCGGAACAGGTCGTGGGCCGGGGCGGTGGTGTCCCGGAAGTCACGGTAGGTCTCGTCGACGATCAGGTGGATGCCTGCCTCGGCGGCCAGCCGGGCGAAGGCCGAGATGAGCTCCGGGGGATACACCCGGCCGGTCGGGTTGTTGGGGGTCACCAGCACGATCGCCCTGGTGCGAGCGTCCAGCAACGCCGCGGCGTCCTCCACCGACGGGAGCATCCCCGCCGAACACTCCAGGTAGGCGGCCTGTATCCCGAACATGGAGAGCCACATGTCGTAGTTGAAGTAGTAGGGGACCGGCATGATGACCTCGTCGCCCGGTTCGCACAGCACCGACACCGCGAGGCAGAAGGCCTGGTTGGCGCCCGCGGTGACCGCCACTTGCTCGTGGCGTATTTCGGCCCGGTAGGCGGCCGAGAGCTCGGCGGCCAGGGCCGACCGGAGGGGCATCTCGCCCAGCACCGGCCCGTAGCGGGACACGGTGGCCTGGTCCAGGCGCGACACATGGTCGATCAGACCCCGCTCCGGGGGGTAGCCGGGAGCGGCCTGGGCCACGTCCACCAGCGGCAGGTCCTGACGCCGTCGCCCGGCCGCCACCCAGGAACGCACCTCGCTGATCGGCGAACTGACCGTTGCCAGGATCCGGTGGTTGAACCTCGGAGACACCCCGCCCATCCGTGAACCCCCGTCCATTGTGAGATCCCCCCTGTTCAGATCCCCACCAGCAGGAACTATATAGGCAATCGACGGCCTGCTGCCCGGCTCAGGCCTTCACAGGGTTCCGAGGTCCGGGTTCCGGCGGCCCTCGGAGCGATCAACTGGTTCGGTCCCTGGGTCTCGGTGTATTACTTAACAGCATCAGAATCGCCTGCCGCCGCCGCCGGCGGGGTTTTGGCTGATGAGGCGCCAAGTCTGGCGGAAAGTTCAGATGCTCACCCGTCATCGGAAGCTGCGAACAGGGGTAGCACCGGTTGTGGCGGCGCTCTGGCTATCGATACTCAACGAGCTGTTCGCCGCACCGACCGTATAGCCGGGGCGTGGCCGGACGCACAAGGCGTCGCGCACGCCACACGGGGTGTACCCCCAGGCGTTGTAGGTGGCGCCGAGGTCCAAGCCCAACAGTTCCCCTAAGCCTGAATCCACCGACGGCCTCCCCGGGGGGTGGTCCGGGTGCGGTTGGTGGGGGGTTGAGGGGTTGGAGCTGGTTGGTGTCGGGAACTTTTGGGGGTGTGGTGCGTGTGGTTTGGTGGGTTAGATCATGTTGGAGGCTGGTTGGGGTTGTTTCTGGCGTGTGTGGCTGGGGTTTGGGTGGTTGGTTATGGTTGTGGGGGGTGTGTGGGGCCGGGTTAGCAGAGTTGGGGCAGCGCCCGGAGGTTAGTGAGGGTGGTTAGGTAGGTGCCGGCCCAGGGCCATCGGGCGGGTAGACGCACGAGGCGGCGTCCGCTGTGGTTGACGACCCGTCCAGGGAGCCCGAACAGTCGGGTACGGATTGTGCGTCCACAGACCAACCGCCCAGCCCGATGCGTTCCGCCGAGGAGGCCTATATGGCGGTAGAGGTTATGGGCCAGAGCGGCGCACAGCAGCCAGGCGGCGTTAGCTGCGAAGACGCCGGAGGGTAGGTGGGCGAGACCCCCGGAGTCTTTGAGGTCGCGGATGGCGAGTTCGCATGTGGCGTGGCGGCGGTGGTACCGGTCGGCTTCGACCACGGCCGTCCCGTTGTTGTCCTTCCGCGGGTTGTCACCGATCTCTGTAGCTGGCAGTTCGGCCACTTCGGTGTCTTGTCCGGCCCGGGGTTGGTGGTGCTGGTCGGCTTCTGCCGTGGCTAGGTCCAGGTTGGTGACGAAGGTGTGGTGACGCCAGTCGGGGAACAACTCGGCTTGGGAACCGAGCAGGCGGGTGCGGCGCACCACGAGACGAACCCTGCGTTTCTGCGACCGTTTCCGGGGGTTGGTCATCTCCAGGACGGTTTCCGCGACCTGTGCCTGGCCGCCTTCGGGATAGGCGATGGGGACCCACGCGTCTTTGTCGATATTGTTGATCAGTGTCCTGACCTTGTCGTTCACCTGGCAGGTGATCGACCAGCCCACCCCGAGTTTGTCGAGGGCGGCCAACATGGCATAGGACCAGAACCCTGAATCGGCCCGCACGCTCACCGGGCCCCTGGCCCCGGCCCGTCGCACACGCCGGATCGTCTCCCCGACGAAATGGACCACACCCCTCTGCGATGCTCCTGCACGCAGACGGGCACCGACCACCTCCCCCGTATCGGCTCGGAACGCCAACAGAGGGTGATAACCCAACTCTTTGGTGTAGCCGTAAGCGGCCCCTTGTTTGGTCTTGCCCGACACCGCACAGATCGTCGAGTCCACATCAACGGTCACCGCACCATTGGAGGGACCGGCACCCGCCCGCCACGCCCGGCCCAGCGCCGAGGTCAACACCTTCTCCAACTGGCGTACATGACCCCAGGTGAACGAACGCAGGAAGGTTCCCACCGTGGACGGGGCCATCACCGCATGGGGCAACACCCGGTCGGTGGAACCCGCCCGGAGCCGACCCACATGGTCAATATGGGAGCCGCCCACCAGCATCGCAGCTACCACCGTGCACACCTTACGACCCGGATTCGCTCCACCCACCCGGCCACCCAGGCACACCGTCCGATCCACCAAATCTTCCAAACCCAGCCGGTCCATCAACGTCCCGGCTACCAGCAGCCCCGCGTCGGCCACCAACCCCTCATCGTCGAAAACCACCTCATACCGGTCGATATTCTGCAATACTTCACTCACAGGAAGTGCCTCCTGACTCCGGGCCAATAACCTTGTTTCGTATCGCTATTGTCCCAGATCAGAGGCACTTTCCGCGTCTATCCACCCCCAACCACAGGATATCTACCAGGTGGATTCAGGCTAAGTGGGGTCTTCGCGACCACCCCTGACCAGGGGTAATGGTAGGGGTCCCACGAGCCTGTCACCTCCTCAACCGGAATCTGTCACCTTGTATCACCAACTGCGAATCGAACGGCTTAGCCGGGCGTGGCCCTCGTCGCTCACTTGGATTCCCCCACCCGCCGGACACCAACTCGGTCGTCTCCAGCCGACATCCAGGCTCGTAACAGATTAGGGACCATGTGGAACCGGTCCAGGACATGGCGGGTGTCGGGCAGATACTGCGCGATAGCGGCCTGATAGGAACGTGACCCGTCCGACACGACTATCTCCACCCGCTGGCACCAGCGTTGCCCGTGTTCGCGTAAGAACCTGCTCAGAGACGTGTTGGTGGGGCCTGGGCACTATCCTCACATGCCATGCCTGTGAAAGTTGTCGGTGTAGGAACGTTGGACGGCTACCGCATCTGGGTCCGCTTCGACGACGGAACATCCGGCGACATCGACCTAGCGCATCTGGCTGAAATGCCCATGCACAAACCGTGGCATGACCCAGCCGTGTTCGCGACGGTCCGGGTCGGCCCATACGGGCACTCTGTGATCTGGTACACGCCGCCGGTCGATGTTGATCTGGTCGCCCACTGGCTGTACACCGAAATAACAGGCGTGACGATGCCGGAGTTGATGGAACGGCAGGGCATCAAACCGCCGGGTCGTTTCACGCACTGGCAGATCAAACAGTGGGAAAGGTGGTGGCGTCTCCTACGGCACCTACGCCGTGGAAGACGCCAGCCACGCTCAGCAGGTGACCATGGTTGAGCTAGACCGCTTGCGCGACGGGGACATCCGAATATGTATGTTCGTGGACCACCCCCCGCCGCACATACACGCATACCAAGCGGAGCACGAGCTGGAGGTAGACATCAAAACCTTCTCCACCAAAGGGAGAATGCCTAAGACGCGAGCAGCGCGAGTGGTCAGCTATGTAAGAGAGGATCAGCAGGCTCTTCTAGATGCCTGGGACTCGCTCGCTCGGGGAGTCACCCCATCTCGACTGGACCGCTGAACCTGCCACCACCACCCCGCAACCACCGCCACACACCAGCCAATTCCACCCCGAACACCCCGAAATAGGCCAGAATCCCCACCAACATCCCTAACCCGCGAACTCAACACCCCACAACACGCGAAGACCCCGTTGTGGGATGTTCGCCACCATCCCTGACCTGCGGTGATACGACCATGCCCACGGGGACTTCCACATTAACAGTGGGGGGACTTCCACATTCGGCAGCCAGCCTCCACCCTCCGCCCGCGGGTCGTTCCCGCGTCCGGTGGTGTAGTCTGCGTGATAGGCGACCCGTCCGGCGAGACTAGTGTGCCTGTCCCTTCGGTACGCCGATTGGAAGGGAGGAGAGAGCGCATGGTCGCAGCAACTACATCAAACCCCGACGTAGACGTGTACACCGACCGGGACGGCCGGCGTTACGTAGTCGACGGTCGCCTACCCCCCGGCGACATGAAGTACGTGACCCGTGTCAAGCCCCTCCGGGGGCTTCGCTTATGGGTCGAGTTCCGTGACGGAACCAGCGGCGTCGCCGACCTGTCGGAAATATCGGCCGCGTCGCACCTCGCGGCGGCCCTGTGGTCGGACCGGGAATACTTCGAGACGGTTCATGCACTCGACGGCGGCGGCGTCTCCTGGGAAGACGAACGCTACGACATGAGCCCTCTCGTGCTTTACATGCTGGTCACCGGCAAACCTTTAGACGAAGTATGCCCACAGGTCAGATACCTCGACTGACATGCCCAGGCTGTCCACGTTCTATGGCATCGCCATCTACATGTATTACAGCGAACCCCATCTGCAGCCCCACTTCCAAGCCGTCCACGCCGGTAAGGAGATAACTGTAAGAGTCGCGGATATGAACCTTCTTGCCGGCGGCGTAGGGGCCATTTCGACACGACTGCATGGAAACGGGTACAGAAGTGGGGATGGCTACACCAAGCGGAGCTGTTTGACCGTTGGGAGACTAGGAGCCGGGGAGGGGAGCTCCCCCCGATAGCTCCCCTCCGGTAAGAACCGCTCGTGATGCCATTCACCTGCCTCCTGCTCCGGGCCGTTTCACCACAACCACCCCGAACACCGCCACAACCGGCTCTAAGACCCCCGAAACCACCCAAAACCCCGACCGAACCCCCTAACCCGCGAACTCAACACCCCACAACACGCGAAGACCCCCTGGTGGGGTCTTCGCGACCACCCCTGACCAGGACCTTAGCCAACAGCCAGGGGAGGACGTCACCTGCAGGGACACGACTACGTCACCTCACCTCAGTGGCTGAGAAGGCGGCGAGGCTAGCCCGGTACGGCTAGTTTGCTGATCGTCAGCGGCGCCAGTTGGCATCAATTGCCAGATGGGCATGGAGCGGCGGCGGAAGCGTCACGGCTGCCGCTGAGCAAGGGAGTTAGAAGTGATCGAAGTAGGTGACCCGAGGTCAGATGGCGACCTTCCTGCACCGTGCGGGCGTTCAGTGACATGAAGGAGCATTATCACTGTGTCCACACCTTCGGCAAGGACAAGGTTGTCGGTGCACGTTGCTGGAGCAAGCATGGCCGTCCCGACCTAGCCCTGCGGCATCGCCGCAACAAGGAGGAGTTTCGTGAGATGTTGGTCAGGTGGGGGACCGTGCGATGCGAAGGCAATTGCTCTGACTTCACGCGGTGGAAGGAGATACCGGCGTGGAGGGTCATATGGCTGGAAGCTCCTCGTCCAGTGGACGGTGGGCAATGAAGCGGCTACTCGCCACGGCCGGAGTGGTGTGAGTGCTGGTGGGTTCTGCTCCCCCGGTAGGGGGCGGGCGGCCCTAGAGCGATCCGTTAGACAGACTGTTGACGTGTCAGTCCCGCTACTGAGGGAACGTGGGAACAGCGTGGTTGCCGAGGCTGCGCGAAAACGTGGGTTTTGGCTGTGCTGGCGCTCGGTGTGGGGTCATGTTACGAGGATTCCTCGGGCGGCGTAATTGTCGTAGTTGGTGAACCCGTGGGCGACGCGTCGTAGGACTTGTAGGAGGTTGTTGATCCCTTCGATGGGTCCGTTGGATACCCGTCGTCGGGTGGTGTGGTAGGCCAAGATCTGTTCTCCCCATGCGATGATGGTGTCCACAACTTGGTGGTATTCGGGTATCTGTCCGGTGGCGTAGAGATCGGCGAACCGTCCTAGGGCCTGGTTGGCCCCGTCGAGGTCTTCGGCTTCGTAGAGCTGGTAGAGCTCTTGGAGCGCGTCCCACGCGGTTCGGAGACGGGGATGGGCGTCGAAGATCCGGTCGAGATGGCTCTGGTGGGCGTCTGTGAGATGATCGGCCCGCCGCAGCAGGGTGAAGCGGGCTCGGAACAGGTCAGGTTCGAACGTTGGGGGACGCTGATCGGGGTCGCGGCGCTGGAGCTCTCTTCGCACGAGGGTGAGGCCTTGGGTGAACCAGCGGGCGACGTGAAAGCGGTCCAACACATGGCGGGCACCGGGAAGGTATTGCGCGATGGCAGCTTGGTATGAGCGGGACCCATCGCTGACAACTATCTCCACCTGCCGGCACCACCAGACCCCTTGATCCCTGAAGAACCTGGACAGGGACCCTTTCGTGCGGCCTGGGATCATCGCTAAGATCTTGCCGCTCTCACCGCAGACGATCACGGTCACATACCGATGCCGGCGCCGTATCGACGTTTCGTCGACCAACAGCACACGACACGGACGGGCCCGGCGACGCTTCGCCACCACAGCCGCCTCCGCTCTCACCAGGCCCATGATCCGATGCCACCCCACTCCGTGGTGACGGGACGCTGCCCGAATCGACATCACCCTCGCATCTGCCACTAGGCGGCGGGCGAACCGGCGGGTAAGCCCACCGGCGAACTGGTCGTGGTCCTGGAGGTGGCGCTCCCCGCAGTTCGAACATTCGAATCGGCGACGCCTCCACACCAGCGTTGCACGGCGGCCGCTCACCCCAAGATCACGAACCCTCTTCGGTCTCCTGTCCCACACCCGAAAGCAGCGGAACCCGCAATGGCGGCACCTCGACCACTCCCGGGTTGATTCCACCTCCACCTCGAGGCGGTCAACAGAATCGACCCCCACCCCCCTCACGCGAACACCCCACAGGTGCAAACGAACAGACATAACATCAGACATCGAGGCCTCCCTGGACCGGCGAGCTAGTACTTCACCGATTCCAGCGAGGCCTCACCCCCATTCCAAGGATTTCACCCCACCCAACCCACGTTTCCGCGCAGGGCCTGGTTGCCTCTACCCTGATCACAGAGCCTTGGAATCGTCGTGCATGAGTAGTACTAGTGATTCCACAAAGCTCGGCACGTTGCTACGTGAATGGACTGATTCGGAGTTCTGTGGCGATCTGGACCGTGTATTGAGCTCGATTCCTCGCTTGCTGAATCTGCCGAGCTATAACTTCCGTCATGGCTTGTGCCCAGCCCTGCAGTCCTTGGATAGTCGTATAGCGGGGATCGGTTTGCACAATCTGGAGTGGCACGGCGGAATCCCTCGCATGCCGCTCGCGCCATCGTTCGAATCGATCAGTAGGCCCCTTGAGCATGTGGCATACAGTCTCAGCGTATCTGACTCACCGCGGCGGCTGATGTCATATCAGGTGGCAGCAGGCGCAGGAAGCCATCTTGAGCAATGTGTGAAGAGGGTCCCAGAGGCGCCTCAGCGAACGCCGTTAGGGGGACTCGTACAGCCGAGCCAAGGTCGAGTCATCAGCATCCTTGGGGAGAGGCTCAGCCGTTCTATCCGTGAGTACGCCCGTTTCGCCAACATGCCAAAGCACGTATTGGCGGATGGACACAACGAGGAATCACCGATCAGCTTCATCGTGGCCGTCAGGTCGTACTTTGTGTCTCGTGCCCTCGGTGCCCGTGTTCTGGAGAAACTCGGAATCCTCGATGACCTCGCAGCTCAGACCCAGGACGCGGCCCGGTTTGGCCGATTTGACACGGATAGCGACACAGCGGATCCCGTAACTTACCTGCGGGATACGGGTCCGGCCGAAGCAGTAACTGTCCGACCTATCGACGTTCGCGCCCTCCCCGACTTCGGAGACTGGTTGGAGAACCTTCGGTCACCCACACGAATAGCGGTTTTCGCAGCGATACAGCGACTGGCCGACGCCTACGGCGACGAGTTGGCTGGCCCACATGTTGTGCCTTGAGGAAGAAGGGCGTTTCTCTTGAGGCCCGAAACGCCAGCCCATACGTTATCAGTCGTATTCTCCCAGCTATGGGGGGACCAGGCGGTCCTCCTGTTCGGCGTGAACGACTGGGACATGGAGAAGCGACCCCTGAAACATATGCGCATGGCTATGAGGCGACGCCGTCAGGCAGCACGCTCAAGGGGAAGGACGGTCACGTTGTCCGACCTGATCGGCCATCTCAACAAGGAGACGCAGATCGAGTTCGATGCGGCTACGGCCTACGCAGCAGCAGTCTCTATCGGATACCAAGAGCGGCAGATAAGCCAGGCACGGAGGCTGATACAGGTTGACTTGGACTTCATAGACAAGATGCCGACGAACGTAACCGACTCAACGCCAGACGATGACAACCCGGCCTACTACCACAGAAGAGCCTTGGCCTCGCTCAGGCTAGGCCCCGACATGCTGGCAAACCTCCCGTACGAAGAACGCGTCCCCTTGGTACCGGTGCACCAGCGTGTACCTCCAAAGGCATGGGAGACGTGGCTGCAACGCGACTGAATTAGGCGCTCGGACCAGATACGCAAAGTGATAATCGGGCAGCCTCACCAACCCAACGCCCGGGCCAGTCCACACCCACCCAGAACCGCCCCCTAGACCATCATCGGCGACCCACCACGCTGAACACACCCGAACACCCCTGAAACAGGCCAAAGATCCCGCCAACACCCCTAACCCGCGAACTCAACACCCCACAACACGCGAAGACCCCTAAGTAGGGGCTGGAGCCCATAGGGGTCTTGGCGACCGGCATCGTCCTGGCAGTCCTGACCTAACCCGTACTAGCGGCGAACGGTGGTCACGCGTCGGCAGGGTCGCTGGCCGTGTCGCCGTCCGGATGCAGCGCTAGCGGATCCTTCGTCGCCTGTGGTGCCCGGCTCTCCTGTGCCGTCCCCTCCCGCTGCCCACGAACGCGTCGATCAGGAGCAGGAGTACGGCGATCAGGAGGACTCCCAGCATTATGGGTATCGCCGCCACCATCGAGATCGTCAGTCCGGCGACGGCCCACTCGCGGCCCTCCCCGCCGTCCCGGACGCTGCGGAGCCCCGCCCAGGATAGCGACGCCCCCACCAGGATCAGGATCACGCACCACGTCACCGGCTGCCCTGACGCCAGGAACCTCACCAGGTTCGACCAGGTCCACCCGTGGCTGAACCACCAGGCGGTCTGCAGCGTCGCGGCGGCCAAGGCGACGACGAAGCCCGCTACGGGTAGGGTGCCCGACCAACCGGGATGCGGTCGGTAGACCTCTAGATATTCTCGTGTAGTCATCACACACCTCCCCTGCGGGCGCGGTGTCCATATCTGTGTGACTCCAAATGTATGGGGTGGGTGTGACAGATCGCCGTGGCATGGTCTGGAGTTGCCCCGCTTTTTCGGACACTTCGCGATTTGTTATCCACAGGGTGGTTGGGGACTCGGCTCGTAGTCTACGGGTGAGTGGTATCCGATGGCTGAGTGCCACCGGTGGGGTTGTAGAAACCTTCGATGTAGTCGAAGACGGCGGAGCGGGCCTGGTTCCGGGTGGCGAAGCTGGTCCGGTCCAGGAGTTCGGTCTCGAGGGTGGCGAAGAACGACTCGGCTACCGCGTTGTCGTAAGCGTCGCCTCGTCGTCCCATCGATACTGCGATGCCGGCTTGGGCACAGCGGGCCCCGAACGCCCCCGAGGTGGGTTGGGAACCCCTATCCGAATGATGGATCACCCTCTCCGGCCGTCGGCGTGCGATGGCCATGTCCAAAGCGTCGGTGACCAGCGGTGTAGCCATGTCATCTCGCATGGACCATCCAACGACCCGCCGTGACCAGACATCGATCACAACCGCGAGGTACCCGAACCCTGCTCCCGTCGGGACATACGTTATGTCCGATACCCAGGTTCGGTCTGGCCGGAGTTTGGCGGGTGCGTGGGGGTTTGGTTATGGGGGAGGCCGCTGACCTGGGGTTTTGCGGTGTTGGGTACCGTTTGGGTAGGGATTTGTAGGGGCGACATATGGTTGGTTGGCCGGGCTGTTAGTGGTATTATCCTGGGGTATGTTCGTGAAGACGACCCGCCGCCGCAGGGGCGACAAGGTGTACGAGTATTTGTCTTTGGTGGAGTCCGTCCGCGACGGCCCGAAGGTCGGGCATCGGACCCTTCTGCGCCTGGGGGAGGTGACCGCTTTACGCGAGTCGGGCCAGCTGGAGCGGATCGTGGCCGCCCTGGAACGTCATCTACGACGCGAACGGGTCGATGTCGGGGCGTTGGCGGCTGAAGGGGCGCCCGGGGTGGGGGCGGTAGCGGCGGTGTGGGCGGTGTGGCAGCGGTTGGGCCTTGGGGAGTGGTTCGCTGCGGTCGGCGCCGTACGGGGCGCGAAGGCCCTGGAGCATGCGGTGTTCGCGATGGTGGCGAACCGGCTGGTGGCGCCGTGCTCGAAGCGGCGGCTGGTCGAGTGGGCGGCTTGTGATGTGGTGATGCCCGATGGCTGGTCGGCTCCGTCGCTTGACCAGTACTACCGGGCTTTGGATGCGGTAGCCGCCGCCAAAGACGGAACCGAAATGCATCTGTATGCGCGGTTGTGCGACTTGACGAACCTGGACCTGAGGCTGGTGTGCTACGACGTCGCCTCCACGTATTTCGAGGGTTCGACCCGTCCCTCTGAGCGGTTCCCCTCCCGCGCGTTCGGGTACTCGCGGGACCATCGCGCGGATCGGCCCCAGATAATGATCGGCCTGTTATGCACCTCCGATGGGATCCCTATCGCCCATCGGGTGTTTTCGGGGAACACCAACGACGCCACCACCCTGCCGGCCGTGTTGGGCGACCTCGCGGAGCGGTTCGCGGTGGGCCGGATCTGTGTAGTCGCCGACCGTGGCCTGATCTCGGCAGCCAACATCGACGTGGTCGCCGAAGCCGGGTTCGACCACCTATTAGCCACGAAGCTGCGCCGCGACCGCATCAGCACCGAAGCCCTTGCGGCCATCGAGGACGACACCGCCTGGGTCGACATCGCCCAGCTGTGCTGCCGCGCCGCCGATATCTGCCTCGACGACGGGACCCGCGCGGTTGTGGTCGAGTCCGACGCCCGCGCCCGCCGAGACGACGCCCGCACAGCGCAGATCGTCGCCACCGCCGAGGCCAAGCTCCCGGCGTTGGAGCACCGCGTCCGCGCCGGGCGGCTGAAGGACTCCGCCAAAATAGGGGCAGCCGCCCAGCGCATCCTCGCCTCCGGCGGCGCGGGGCGGCTCTTCGACACAGAGATCGGAGCGGGCCGGTTCCTCTACCACTACAACGAAGACGCCCACGCATACGAAGAACTCCTCGCCGGTCGCTACGTGCTAGCTACCAGCCTCACACCCAACCAAGCTGACACCGCCCAAGTCGTGGACTACTACCGCCAACTGCAAGCAGTCGAAGCCCGCTTCCGGGTCGTCGGAGACTTCCTACGGCTCCGCCCGGTGCGGCACTGGACCGAACAACGAGTCCGCGGCCACGTCGCTGTCTGCGTCTACGCCACCCTAATCGAGACCCTCATCAACCACGCCCTCGTAGCAGCCGACGTCCGCGACTCCGACCTCGGCGACCAACACCTCACCGCCGCCCGAGCCCTGCGCGACCTCAACCGCATCCGCCGCCACCAACTCACAGCCAACAGTCGCCGAATCCATCTCACCACCCGCCGAACCCCCCTACAAAACCGAACCCTCACCGCCATCGGAGCAGACACCCGCACCTGGGACAAAGCCACCATTACCTGACCCCATCACCAGCCCCCACACCGCCCATGTAGTGGAAACACCCCACCCCCAAACCCCCCTGACCAGGCAAAACGCGAAACACCCGCCAAATTCGGGTCTGGTCCGTCAGCTGTGAACTCTCTTCGTACCAGATCAGGTGCCGCCGCCTGGGCGGGATTCTGCCTGGTAGTAGCTATCTTGCGGCGGCGGTGAACACCCTGGATACGGGCCTGGCGTATGAGACGGGCTACCCGCTTGCGGCCCACACATACACCCTCGAAGCTCAGTTCGGCGTGAATGCGGGGAGCACCATAGGTGCCCCGTGACCGGCTGTGGATATCGACGATCCGGTTCCGCAGTGACCGATCAGCGTGTTCGCGGGCGGATGGGCTGCGGCGGAGCCATGCGTAGTAGCCGCTGGCCGACCACACCCAGCAGGCTGCACATGCGCCGCACGGAATGGGAGGCCTGGTTGGCTTTCACGAACCCATGAGACCTGCGTTACGCACTAAGGGCGAGTTGCGCTTAGCCGCTCAATTAGTCCAGCTATATGACCGCGCATCTCTGTCCCCAGACGACTGTCGACCCCGGCCAAACGGCGTATGAGGGTGGCAGGATCCACCAGCCCTTCATCCATTAGAGCAGCGCAGTACTCCCGGTCCTTCAGGCGATAGGCAATAGCCTTGGATATCCATAGGTCATGTATGTCAAGGCACCATGCCACTACACAGTTGGTGCTTGGTGTCTCGTATCTGACGAGACGCTTCTGCCAGCCTTGAGGGAGAACAGCCGTGGTCTCGATGACCCCCTGCGCGTAGTATCCGAAGGTCGTATGGAACATCGACCCTTCGCCGATGGAACCATCGATCAAGTCAGCCTTTTGTTCGTGGGGATCGTCTAACGCAGCAATGTCCGTTTCCACGGATAGGGCCGCTACCGGCGGGAGAGGCCCAGGGATCGACGCGTAAAGGGCTTGACTGTCAATCACCAAGACTTCTTTCTCGCCCAAGATTGCGCCAGAAGCCCGGATAGCGTGATCGAACGCCTGCCGGTTCAGGCTGCACCAATGAACGGGTTGGAGGCGCCTACGCGCCGGGTAGCCCTGAACGCCCGGTAAACATCAGCGCGACGGACGGGAGAGAGTATCCCGCCGAAGGGGGTGACCTGCCGAAGGTCTTGGCCGTGGACGCTGGGGTCGAGCATGCGTGCGACGATCTGGCGGATCGAGCCCTGGATGATCCGCTCCCATTCGTCTAGGAGCGGCAACGCATGCGGATTGGCTGACCGCATCCGGGCAATGTTCCGTCGGGTGATCTCGGCAATTTCCCTTCTGCCGAGGGATACCAGTTCCTCTGCTATAGCGGTATGCAAGAACAGGCTCCGCTCCTGATCGCGGGTCACAGGCTCCTCTCCTGATCGCGGGTTATTTTCTCAGTATATCGCGGTCATGTGGGGACACACCGGCGCGCAGTCACAAACCGATGACCCGCAACGAGTTTCTAACGACCGGACTCACCGAAGGGCCAGCGCCCACCACCCTCGGCGCTCCCCTGGTGGCCCGGCCACAGCGCGGTCAGGTCCCCACGCTCCCGGCCGTGTCTAGGGGCCAACTGACTCCCCGGTAACCGTCACTGCCAATTTCGTGCATCCTGCCTCTAACCGATGCATCCATCACCACACTCGGACGGAACGCGTCAAAGATGTAATCATCGTCGTATGGCCCAAGACCTCCTAGACGGAACCATCTGGGGTGACTTCGCCGTGATCGCCCGCCTCGAAGCAACTGTAGTAGTGCTGTGGGGCGGTGAACACTTCGCGCCTGTCCGTCACCGCACAATCAAAGACACAATCAAAAACTGCGCCCACCATCATCAACACCGTAGGACCCGGATTCGCGTCACCCACCCGGTCGCCCAACCGCAGGGTGGGATCCACCTACTCTTCTAACCCACGACGATCCATCAACGTTGCGGCTGGCGGCAACCCCGCGTCGGATACCAGCAGCGCATCATCGAAAACCACCCCAAGGAGTCAATACTGCGGCGAGGCTCCACCGGGTCCGTTTGGTCGGCATAGCGCCAGGGTAGGCGTACGATTCTGAGGTGTTATGGACCGTGAACAGCGCCCGGTGTCGAATGTGGACCAGATTGCTGGTTTGTTACTGGAAGGGAGGAATGCTTTTCGTGTTCGTGAGGCGGTTGCATTTCGGAATGGTCGCGGCGAGCGGCGGGTGAGTTGGTGGGCTCATCGGGCGGAGTTGGATGTGCTCCGGGAACATGCTGGGGGATTGAAGTCGAGTGTGAGCGCTGTGGTGCGGCAGTGGTGGCTGGACGGTCTGCCGTTGTTAATAGATACTTCGGTGATGTTGGGGGATTCTGGGGGTTGGACGGTTTATGTTCATCATTTACCGCGGTTCTTGCCTCGTGCTAGAGGTACGCCTCGTGGGGAGTGGGTGGAGTGGCCGTTGCCAGAGGGGGTGTTGGACTTGGAGACAGGCCCTTCGGGCAGGTAGCACCCACCGCCCGTTTAGGGATGGCTGTCGGATACCCATGCTGTGAGGGGTGGATGGGGTGTAACAGAAAGACCCGGGGGATGGCGTGTGTTACGGGTTGTTTGGTTGTTGTCACTCGCGTGTAGGGTTTTATATTTTCGGCTGTCGGATAGGTCTGTTACGTGTTACAGATCCCCCCCCCAGGGGGGTCCCTGTCTTGTTGTCAAGCGGCTTGGGGCAGGTTTTCGGACTTGTCGGGGTTGGTAGGGGGTTCGGTTCTTGAGCATGGCGAGGATGATGTTGGGGCGGCGGCGGGCGACGCAGACGACGGCGGCGTTGTGGCGTTTGCCCTCGGCTCGTTTACGCAAGTAGTAGGCGCGGGCGTCGGGATCGTGTCGGGTAGCGACGAACGCGGCGATGAACATAGCGTTTTTTTGGGCGGTGGTTACCGCCCCTGGGCCGTCGGGTGGTACTGGTGCGGCCTGATTGCCAGTCGACGGGGGCGAGGCCAGCTGTATGCGGCTAGACGGCGTGGGTTGGCGAAACGGTTGGGGTCGCCGATCTCAGCGAGGGTGCGGGCGCCGGTGCGGGGCCCGCACCCGCACATTGTGTTGAGGACTTGTTCGGAGGGGATGCTCCAGGAACGCCTACGCGATGTCGGCCTCGAGTTGGTCTCGGCGCCCGGTGATACGGTCCAAGTCGGCTGCGAGGTCACCAATTGGTTCGCACCAGGTGGCTTCGGCGACCACGGTGACGGTCTGAGCGGCCAGGGCAGCCCAGATGGCGTCAGCGACGCTTGGGGCTGAGCGGCCCGAGCGTTTAGCGATCAACCTCCGGATACGGGCCTTGCCGGCGTTGCGCAACGCGGTGGGCGTCGACCATTTTATGAGCACAGTTCGCAGTCCAGGCACGGACACGAGTTTGTCTCCTATGGCACGTTCGAGAGCTGGGGAAACGGCTAAGCCTGAATCCACCGATGGGGAGGGCGCAGCGGACATGGGGATATGGTGGAAATGCCTCCTGATCTGCGGCGATAGCTATTGGTAAGGATGGTTCGGTCCTGGGAAGAGGAACAACTTCCTGTGAGTGGTGGATCCCGGAGATCGCCCTGGTCAGGATTGGTTTTCGGAACATGAATCGGTGGATTCAGGCTAAGAGGGCGTCTCTCAGGCGGTTCGCGGCTCTGGTGGCGTCCCCAGCCAGGTCTGTGTCCCGCCCGTTGAGGATACGCAGACGGGCCAATAGCTCGTCGGTGACGCTGGTCCATGTCAGCCGGTCCGGCGTTACGCCGAGCGTAATAAGCCAAGACCTGGGCGTCTTTAGGATCGGTCTTGGCCGCGCCGGCGTAGAGGTCCGCGGCCCGACGCATCACCAGACCCGACACATAGGCCACCGGGATCCCGCACTCGGCCGCCACAGTCAAGGCCAACACAGCCGCAGACGAGGTCGTATCGACCACCAGCGCCGGGTGGCCATGTGTAGCCGCCTCGTCGATGACCTGCCGGATGTCCGCCTCGTCGTTGGTAACCGGCCGGAAAAACAGCGCCTCGCCACGAGCCGACACCGCACAGACGAAATGTTTGCCCTTGGCGATGTCCACACCAACGAACACCTCGGCTGGCTGGGAACGATCTTGCACTCCAAGATTCCTCTCTGTCGGAGCGTATTCATCCGCTGCTCGCAGGTACCAACGCCTCAACCACATCTGCGAACCAGCCCCACAACTTCGGTGCATGTCCCCCTCAGAGATCGCAGGCACCCAACCACGGCGGGTGACATCACCCCCCAGGCCATCTCTGAACCGTACCGGGTTTCCCGGAGAGTGTTTTACTTGACACCAGCTACCTGGGCTGGGGTGTGCTCTTGATGGTAGTTGGCCTCCTTTTCTGTGGGTCGGATGTCTCCGATGGGTTCCAAGAGCCGGCGGTGGTTGAACCAGTCGACGTATTCGAGGGTGGCGTACTCGAGGTGGTCGAGGTCCTTCCAGGGAGCGCGTTTGTGGATGAGTTCTGTCTTGTACAGACCGACGACGGATTCGGCGAGGGCGTTATCGTACGAATCCCCAACCGAGCCGACCGATGGTTCGATACCGACCTCCGCCAAGCGGTTGATGTATCGAATGGACAAATATTGGGTGGATTCAAACGGTCGTCGCAACGTCTCGAGAGTGAGGAGTTGCAATGGGAGCAAGGAAGGTTCGTAGGGCTGATCGTGCGTTGCGGCCGGCGATGCGGTCGCCTGGTCGTCCGCCGGTCGGGCGGCGTGAGCATCGGGAGCGGTTTTGGGAAGGGATCGCTGGTGGGTTGTCGAGCGAGGATGCCGGTGTGGCGGCTGGTGTGTCGCCTGCGGTTGGTTCGCGTTGGTTCCGCGAGAATGGCGGGATGGTCCCATTTTCTTTTGTCCCTGTTTGGGGGCGCTATTTGTCTTTTGTTGAGCGGGAAGAGATCGCGGTTCTCCACGCCCGCGACTGTGGGGTGGGGGAGATCGCCCGCCGTCTGGGTCGGTGTGCGTCGACGATTTCGCGTGAGTTGGGTCGCAACGCCGCAACCCGTAGCGGAGGCCTGGAGTATCGGGCCACGACCGCGCAGTGGCATTCGGATCGGCGTGCCTGCCGTCCGAAGGTGGCGAAGCTCGCCCGGGAACGACGAACTTCGTGAGTATGTGCAGAATCGTCTTGGTGGCGTTATCGCCCGCCCCGATGGTGAGCTGGTGCCAGGCCCCCAGGTGCGCTGGGTCGGTCGCCGTCATGGGCCCCGAAAGGATCGACGGTGGGCAACGTCGTGGAGCCCTGAGCAGATCTCAGGGCGGCTCCGGGTCGACTTTGCCCCACAATGAGTCGATGCGAATCTCCCACGAAGCGATCTACCAGGCGGCCTATGTGCAAGGCAGGGGTGCGCTCAAACGCGAACTCGTGGCGTGTGGGCGGACCGGGCGAGCGTTGCGGGCGCCGCGGGGGCACGAACCCGCCAGCGGCGCCGCACCTTCGTTGCTCCCGAGATCCTCATCAGCCAACGCCCGGCCGAGGCCGACGACCGGGCGGTGCCAGGACATTGGGAAGGTGACCTGGAGCGCCACGAGGCGTTTTCTAATCGTGTGGTGGTGGGAGGCCACCGCCTCGTGTCCGTCGCAGCGGGCACGTGAAGCTGAGGGCAGCCTGAACCTGCGGGACGGGGGTGAGGGTGGACAGCAGCCCTGACAACGACGGGACGGATCAGTACTGCCAGATGGTCCGGGTCCGGCAAGTGGGACAGAAAGGCGTACGTGAGGAACCAGCGTCCGAAAGCTTCTCAAGATACCCAGCGGCTCGAACCTGGCGGATCGGGGCCGCGCAGCAACGCGCACTCGCACAGCGATGCTGTGTGTGGTGACTCTTTGGTCGGTTTAGGTCGTCGACTCGGGAGGCCACGGTGAAGGTCTGCGGCGTAGCCGTGGCGATGTTGTTGGGGCATAGCTGGACGCCGACCCTGTCGAACGGTTGGAAACCGAACGTGGGAACCATCCTGCTGGTTCCCTCACCGGCCAACAATAAGTTGGTCGGCGGGAAGGCTTGTTGCCGGCTGATGCCGGTGGGGTGGGGCGGAGGACCCGTAGTAGTCCGAGGCCGGGAAAGCCGGTCACATGGCGAAGGGGTCCAGTGTGTTCGCAGCAGACGTGTTGATCGCGGAGGTCGCTGGTGAATACCGGCGCACTGTGGCCCGGCCTGGTTGAGGCTGAGCGGCGGGTACGTGTGATGCAGACGAAGCTGCACCGATGGGCAATACACCAAAGGCATGAACACATGGAGAGCCGGATGCACCCGAAGTTGCACGTCCGGTTCGGAGGGCGGGCCGGGGAAACCCACCAGCCGAAACGCTGACAGGACGCCCCGGTCCGACCCTACATCCCCGGACTTGGGAGTTCGGTGATCGGAACACTGGTGGAGCGGACCACCAGGTTCACGATGCTGGGACACCTCCCACCCATGCCAGGCCACCGAAAAACAGCTACGGGTCCACAACGGGCCCGCTCTCGCCGGCCACGGCCACCGAAGCCGTACGAGACGCTATCGCTGCGTCGATCACCACCCTGCCCCAACAGCTCCGCCGCTCCCAGACCTGGGACCAAGGAGTCGAAATGGCCCAACACGCCCAACTCCGCACAGACACCAACCTCGACATCTACTTCTGCGACCCCCAAAGCCCATGGCAACGCGGCACCAACCACAACACCAACGGCCTCCTCCGCCAATACTTCCCCAACCGCACCGACCTCCACAGACACTCACCCACCGACCTCAACGCCGTCGCCGCAGCCCTAAACAGCCGACCCCGCAAAACCCTCGGCTGGAAGACCCCCGCCGAGACCCTCACCGAACACCTACACTCCCTCCAACAAGGCAGTGTTGCAACGACCCCTTGAACCTGGGTTGACCGTCGGCGTCGGAGTGATGCACCAGCCGATGGTCGGGATCTGCCGTGTCCGGTCGGCGTGCCCAGAGTGCTTGCTCCAAAGCGTCGAGCGCCAGGTCGGTTCGTAGACTGTTCGCGACCCTCCAACCGACGACGAACCGTGAGTACGCGTCGATCACCAACGCCGCATACGCGAACCCCGACCAGGTCCGAACACAGGTCAGGTCGGCAACCCAAAGACGGTCCGGACCCCCAGCTTCGAAGATGCGGTCGACCAGATCGGCGGGTCTGGCCGCGTCCTCGGCGGGGATGGTCGTGCGCTTGGTTTCACCTCTGACCACGCCCACCAGGCCTTCGAGGCGCATGAGACGCTCCACCGTGCAACGGGCCACCACAACCCCTTCACGATGTAGCTGACGCCATACCTTGCGGGCTCCGTACACCCCGAACCTGGCACTCCCAAACCCGGCGGATCACAGGTCGCAGCGCAGCGTCACGCCGGGACCGGGCCGAGCAACGCTGGGGTTCGCGTTCCCGCCGCTTGTGCTCCCAATAGGTGGACGGGGCGATCGGCAACTCGGCACAGATCGGCTCGATCCCGAACTCCTGGCGGTGTTCGTCCACGAAGGCGGTCATCGTCTCGCTCCGCGGTCGAACACCTCTGCCTGGGCGAAATACGCAGACGCCTAACCCAAGATCTCATTCGCCCGCCGCAACTCTCGGTTCTCCCGGCGCAACTCCTTCAACTCCGCCAGCTGATCCGAGCTCAGTCCAGGGCGCACACCCTGATCCGTCTCAGCCCGCCGTACCCACTTGCGTAGCGTCTCGGACGAACACCCGAACTTCTCCGCTCCCGAACAGATAGCCGCCCACCCAAAGCGGTGCTCCCCCCGATGCTCCAACACCATCCGGACAGCACGCTCCCGCACCTCCGGCGAATACATCATCAGTCTTCCCATGACTCCATTATCTCCCAACTAATCGAGTCTCCGGAAAACCCGGTGCGGTTCAAACATCTGGCAGGGATATAAGGTGTGGGGTCGGACCGGGGCGCCCTTCCTGCTCTTCAGCTGGTGGGTTTCTGGTGGCCAGCCCTCCGAACCGGACAAGCAACTTCGGCTGCACCCGGCTCTCTATGTGTCCACACCAATACTGGTTCAGCCTTGGTCTGCATCACACGTACCCGCCACCCGGCCTCCTGGAAGGTCGGGCCACAGCGCGTCGGGATTTTCGCCAGCCACCTCCGTGATCAGCACTTCGGCTACGAACACACTCGATGCCTTCGCCATGCGACCGGCTTTCCCGGCCCCGGACTACTACAGGTCCTTCACCCATTCTATCGGCATCAGCCGACAACGGGCCTCACCTGCCGGCCGACAGGCACCGGCGGGACGGTTCCCACGTTCGGTTCCCAACCGATTAACAGCGTCGTCTTTTCGGCGGGCCGGGCTCAGCCGGGAGGCCGTCTAGGGGATGCTAGTTTGATGCCGGCTCGGATTCGGGTTACTTTGCCTTCAACACGTGCGGTTTGTGATGGTCCGTATTGGTTGGTGAGGAAGCGTTGAAGGTTTCGAGTCGGGAGGGGCTCGACCCCGTTTGCTTGACACCATCCGCCGTAGGAGACGATGAACGCGGCGGTGGGGGTGGCCGCGTCGGAGTCCTGGATGATGCAATTTCTTGCCCACTGGTGGATGGTGTCTACCGGTTGTGGGTGGTTGCCATGAGAACCCGACACCGGACCGGCGGTTGCGGTCGCTGGTGGGGTGGTTGTGTGCTGTTGCTGTTGTGCCGCTTGTTCGGTGGAGAGGAGTTGGCCGGTTCGGAGCCAGTGGGCGATGCGTGTGGGGAGGGTGTCGAAGTGGTCGAGTCTTCGGTCGATGGGTTCGAGGCCGGTGTTTTCGGTGATTTGTTGAGTGATGTCGTGGTCGGTTCGGAGGTGGCTCCAGGTTTGGTCGGCGTTGATGCCCTTGAGTTGGAACGCTGATGAGGGTTCGCCGTCTTGGGTGATCTGGCAGGTGAAGTGCCATTGGGGCATTCCGAGCAGATCCCCGCTTTCGATAGGCGTCGAACCGTAGTTTTCGTGGTCTTGCCGTAGGCGGGTACCGTGTTGTTGTCCGCCCATGGCTTTGGCCAGGATCTCGGCGTCTTTGGGGTTTCCCAGCTGCCCGACGAAGAGGTGGGTGCGGTTGGCGATGATGACATCTCGCATCTTGGCAGACAGCACCGAGGGGCTCTGGTTGATGAAGTGGACCTTCGCTCCGAACTTTCTCAGTTCCTGGACGGTCACCTCGGCCTGTGCTTCCAGCACCGGCGCATAGCTTTGAAATTCGTCGAGGAACAGATGGAAGGGACGGACGGGTTGGCCCGGTTGGTGGGTGAGGCTTCGTTCTTTGAACGCTGTGACCATTTCCCCCACGATGAGTCTGGCGAGGAGGTTGTCGGTTTCTGATCGATCGTTATTGGTGACTGCCAAAAGGATCTGTCCTTGGTCGATGATGTCGCGCCACCGCAGGGTGCTCTGGCTGGCGCCCAACAAGGCTTGGATGCGGTCTTGGGTTTTCCACTGCTCCAATGCGTTGAGAGTTGGCGTCAACGCGGCCGATGTGGAGCCTTTGTCACCGACCCACTGCGGGAAGGTCTGGTGCCACCATCTCTGGTCCCGGAAAGGCAGTTTGGCTGTGGCCAGGTTCCTCCATGCTTCGTCCAGCAGCAGGTTCTCCAGGCAGAAGATGTTGGCCTGGATTGGTGGGGGGAGCCGATAGTTGAGGTTGAGGAGGCATGCCAACGAGTTACGGATGATGGTGCCCGTTCGGGGTGCTTTGGCGTTCGGGCCGATGTAGGTGGGGAACAGCGCTCCCGGGAGCATGCCTCTGAGATTTTCGATCCGACCTTTGCGCATCTCTGGAGGCACGACGGTGAGGTCGAGCGGATTCCAGGCCGCCGAGACGGGTTCTCCCCGGATGTCGGTGGCTTGGAGATCGATCTCCAAGATCCTGTGACCGTGACGCGCTCCGAGTCGCCGTTTGATTTCGTGAACCGCGGTTCGGTGCGGGTCGAGGAACAGGAACCCCCGTCCGGTTTCCGCGAGAGCGATCACCCGGGACAGCGCGTGCCAGGTTTTTCCCGATCCAGTCGCTCCCACGGTCCAGTCCACCAACGGATCGGTGGGCCCACCCCAGGGGATGCCCACGAGCCGTTCGGTGCCGTTATCGTCGGAAACCACCCCGATCGGCATCAACTCTCCGGGTGCCTGGGGAAGAAACGTTGGCAGCGCAGGAGGGTCGGGCAGTCGCTTCGAAGTGGTTGCTCTGCCGATGCCGGCGGGAGGTGGCGCCAAAAGTACTTTCAAAGCATGCCAATGGAAGGCGGGAACGTCCCGACTGACTGTGCCCCGTGTCCACATGTCGTCGAACCGCTTGTCGGAGACATTCTTCCGCACCGCCAGTCGGTTGTGGTCGGTCGCCCAAGAGGTGCCCAACACCCGGCAGATGCGATCCGCGACCTGCTGACACTCGGCGGCGTGACCCGGTCCCTTACGAGCTACCCGCAACAACACCCGCACACCCGCCACCAACGCCCGGGTGTCGTCCGATTCCCAGATCCGTCGGTCCGGGTCGGACTCACCTAACGTTCTTAGCCGCTCCCGGCACGCCCGTTCCCGCTCGGACACAGACAAAGGCAACACGTCAATCTTCATCTGGACATCGACCGCCGGATGGTCCGCGATGACGTCGCCTATCGGTGCCATGGGATGATCAGGGCTCGTGAGCGCGGTGTGAAGCGGTCGGGACAACACCCGGGGTGCCAGGAACCGGCGCACCACCGAACCTCCACCCTCTTCCACAGGCAGACTGTCCGAGACCTCCACTCTGGCGTCGTAGGGCCAGGGTTCGATCTTGTGCTCGGGCCACACCGAACTCACAGCCCGTTCAACACTCCGTTTTATTTCCCGATCAACCGACACGACCCACACCAACCCGTCCCCCTCATGGGCGGCCCACAACACCCGAACCACCCGTCGAGAAGCGGTGTTCAGGTCGCCGGCGGTGCGCAACAGCCACCGCCAGAAATCCATGACAGGATCACCCTTCCCTCGTCTGAGGCTCGGTCCTGCACCAGCCCGCCGACGCTCACCACCCCGCACGGGCACCACCGCAATCACCTCCCGACCCTCCAGATGCCAGCCACCTCCAACATCAGCACGACCGCCCACCAACCAACGCCGCACCCACCACACCACAGCGGCCACGCAGCCCACAACCACTACCACAGCAACCACTTGGACGAGACGGTCAAGGTTAACTACCAACCTAGGACCCGCCCACGTAGACCACAACAAAGGACCCACAAACAACGCCGCCAGGGCACCATTTGCGAGGAGACCACCCTTTACGTGTTTGGTTTCTTCCTTTTTCTGCCTCATACCCTCACCTTTCTGTAGTTAACGAGACATCCAAGAGATCTCAAGATATTTGCCCGTGGATGCCATTCATTGTATATATCTATATTGCTCCCTGATAGGCGACAGTCTCGAAAAACCGGGATTGACCTGACGTTTCCCTCGGATTCCCGATTCGTAAAGCTGAGTTGCGAAACGTCGTTTTATCGGCCATACTTATTGTTGTATGTATTTTTGTATGTATGGCATATGTTAGGCATACAGCGTCGGCTAGTGTGGCGGTATGTCTTCGGAGTCGAAACCACGCTCAACTCCTCGCTGTTATCTGACCGCGGACGGGGAATGGCCAGACGGTCCCCTCGAGGACGGAGCCATACCCGAAGCCAGCCTCTCCCAGGCGATCACTTGGAGACTCAGAGAGGCCCTGGACCGCGATAGGGGAACCCGAGACGACGTAGCCGCCAAGGCCTGCCTTTCCCCTGCGACGATTTACAAGCTTCTCCGTGGAGCCTCATGGAGTCGTGTCCCTACCATCGCGCGGCTCGAACGGATCCTTCGGTACCCCGGTTGTGGGGTAACGAACACCTCCGCCCCCCTCCCCGTTTCTACATCGCCTCCGGTGAATGGCCCGACGGGCGACTAGACACGGAAGCCCCGCCTGAAGTCCGCCTCGCTCGGGCGGTTGTCCTAAGGCTCGAACAAGAACGCGGGAGCCGCCGCCTGGAGTATGTCGCCAGGGAAGCTGGCGTCAGTGTCCCAACCCTGAGAGACCTCTGCAACGGAACGTTTTGGGGTGATTTGGACACTATCGCCCGTCTCGAACGGTTCCTCGAAATTCGACTATGGGGCGACGAACATCAGAAGCGGTCGAGTTTCCCCCCCGAGGCTACCTAGGTGTTGGAGTCTGGCCAGAGGGGCGGCTGAAAGGCGATGCTCCACCAGAAGCCCGCCTCGCTCAGGCAATGGTGCTCAGGCTCCACAGCGCCTGCAGCAAATCCTCACCCGAAAAGGTTGCCCAACAAGCCGAAATCCCCCTCAGAGTCGTCCAAGACCTCCTAGACGGCGCCATCTGGCCTGATTACGCGGTCGTCGTCCGTCTCGACACAGCTGGAATAGTGCTATGGGGCAGCGAAAACCGCCAGGATGTCCGTAAACGCACAATCAAAGAAACGAAGCGAGAGGAATACCGCCTGAGCAGACGGCGGTAGTCCCACCCGCGAGTGAGGCAGCCCTACCTAAGGTGCTCGTGTCCGCGTGGCAACCGGCAGCCCGCCCCGGGCACAGATCCCTGCGGTCGGCTGCGCCGAGTTGTGGCAGCGCATCCCCAGACCCCTGCCCAGGGCAGTTGGCACGCCTCGCCCGAGACTTCGAATCTGATGTGCGCTGGAGTATCACGTTCAAAGCAAACACCCGAGCCAAGGTCCTAACCCACCTCACCGACGCTTCTCTTGGCCTAACAAACCCGCGAGCGGACCTCTGTCGCCGTTACATGAACGCCCTCAGCATCAACCAGGCCCTTATCCGGGTCGTCGAACCCGAACAGCTAACCAAGGAGGTCGTACTTCAAATCCAAATCGGCTAGAACAGAACCCAACAAGAAGAGACCAACGCGGAACCATCCGATACATCCCATCCCTGGACGTGACTACCGGAGATTCGGGAGCGGCCTCTTGCCTGCTGTTGGAGCATTGAGGGGAGCGCCGCTCGGAGTGGGTGGCTTTCTGTTCGATAGTCGAGAAGTTCGGCTGTTCGCCGGAGACGCTACGTCTGTGGGTGCGGCGGGCTGAGCAGGACAAGGGTTTGGGGCCTGGGTTGAGCCCAGATCAGCTGCCTGGGCTTAGGGAGTTGCGCCGGGCGAGTGAGATCCTGCGGAAGGCTTTCTGCGAAATCCGCCCTGCAGAGGTGTCCGACTGCAGACCGAGACAATACGCGTTCATCGATGAACACAGCGGCGGGTTCGGGGTCGAGCCGATCTGCGCTGAGTTGCTGATTGCCCCGTCAGTCTATGACGAGCACAAACGCCGAGAGCGCGAACCCGAGCGGCAGTCTGTCCGATGTCGGCGGGACGCCGAGTTGGAGCTCCTGGATCAGGCAGGTGTGGGAATCGAACTTCGGGGTGTACTGAGCCCGCAAAGTGCGGCGCTAGCTACAGCGGGAAGGAATTGGGGTGGCGCGGTGCACTGTGGAACGGCTCATGTCCCAAGAAGGCCTGAAAGGCGTGGTCAGGCGGAGCTTTCTATCCGAGGATCTGGGCACTTTTGCAGTGGTCTGGCATTGCCCGGTCCTCCGCTCGGCCCGAGGTTCGCTGATCATGATCTAGGGGCTGACGAACTTCTTGCCTCCCGTCTCTGAGTTCGAATCCTCGGGACTCGCGACGTTCGCCCGGTTCGCAGACACGCCACGAGTTCGCGGCGTAACGCATCACGGTCCTGAACATACAAGCGCCTAGCAGATGGCTTAGTGGGAGATCCGCATCGACTCATCATCGGGGAAACCGACCCGAAACCTGCCTCGAGATCTGCTCCGGGCTCCACACAGTTGCCCAAGCGCCGATCCTTCAGGCGCCCGTGACACCTCCTCAACCAACAGACGTCAGAGCCCCGTGGGACGGCTATGCCATCCACAGCAGCGACCTCACCGCGAGAACGACCCCGGACGCAGTGGCGAACTCGTCGTTCACGGCAAGCAGCAAGCGGAAGGTGTCCACCTATCGATGGTGTCCCTGTTGACCGGTACATCGACGCCACGGCCCAGGAGTTAGGAGTCCAGTTCGACACAGCGACGGCCAACGCCCTGCGTATGCTTCAGCAGGATTGGTGGCTCTTCGGATTTCACGGGGGAGTGACCGCAGGGAGTAGGTCCCAGTCAGGTTTCCCCGCGTATAGAAGAGCCCGTATTCGGTAGTTCGCGAAGTTGGGTAACCCGAAGGCTGCTCGTTTGATGCGTTTGATCAGGTTGTTGAGAGCTTCGGTGGCATCTGTTGGTCACCTTTGAGATGTGCCAGTTGGTGATCTGTGGGGTCCAGCGGGCGATGGTACGGCCCAGCTTGTTGATCTCCGGGGGGCAGGATTCGTTCTGGAGGTCGTCGGCGAGCCGGGTGGGTGTATCGGAGCGCGAGAGCGGGGCGGTCAACTTCGTAGATGCCGCGCACGGTTTCCTTAGCGTGCGGGGCACAGCGGACCTCCCCGTGGGGATCACCCGCGTCGAGGAGGCCCCGCAGCCGGACCTGGCCCCGGTCGCTGTATCTTCTTGTGGGCCGCGGTCAGGAGCCGGCGTATCCGATAGAGGGGGTCTCGGCTGCGGCCCCTGTGGCCGAGGGTTTCGTTGGGGACCCTTCTGCGTACCTCGTCGAGCCGCTGGTTAGCAAGGCGGATCACGTGGAAAGGGTCTGCGACCTGCGCAGCGTTGGGCAGGACCCGGTCGTAGGCCGTGCGGTATGCGCCGGACATGTCCAACACCGCCCAGCGGATCCCGTCGCGCCATCCCACCGGTTGCGACCGGAACCAGGCTTCAGCACTATTAGCTGTCTTACCACCGACTATGTCAATCAACTGGCGGTTCCCCACATCTACGACAGAAGTGCACCACTGCTTGGCCCGGAACCGGCCGCGCCGCCACAACAACGTCTCATCGACCCCGACAGCCTCAACCTTGCCTACCCGGCTGGTGTCGGCTTCGAGCAGTGCTTCACCCCAGCGGCGGACCTCGTCGGCCACCGTATGCCAATCACAGCCCAACTCTTTCGGCGACTTCGTCGACGGGGCGGCCCCGCCGGCCGACCCCGATGGTCGCCCATCTTGCTGCTCGGGATGTCAGCAACGCCCGCGGTGGGGCGATCGTGGCGTCTTGCTCGACGAACGAGCGGACCGCACACCCAGAGTCTGGGCACGTCCAGCGGCGTTTCCGCCACCTGAGACGAACCGGCCTGCCGAACGCAGGCAGATCAACCAACACAGCTGTCCGATAGCCCTTAGACCACACCCGACCACCGCAGGCCTCACAGGTCGGGCGGGGCCTGCGGGAGCGGATCACCACCCCGATCGGTGTTTGCTCACCGGAGTCGTTGATGCCACACAGGTCAACGTCGCCTAGGCCTACCAGCTTCTCGCACATGCGCGCAGGGATCAGTTTCCACAGGGGTCCTCCTGGCTCGGATGTCATTGCTGAAGTCCGATTATGGAGGACCCCTCCTCACTTCTGGCGGATTCCGGCTCCCCCGACAGGATCCCCTACTCCCCCCTAATTTCTGAAGAGCCGGATTGGTTCCTGTTCTGGATGTGGGCCGTGGGCATCCTTTTGGGTGCCGTCGGCATCGCGACCGGCATCGTCCTGGCGGCCGTTACCTGATCCGAACCACGGACGGATCCGATGTCACGGCCCCTCAAGGCTGCTGCTCCCACGACTGCCGCGACATCGCGGAATCGCTAGCGGGTCGTGGCCCCGGTCACATTATCCGGCCAGGGTTCCCCATCGCAGGGTCCGTCGTCCGTGTCGCTCGGCCCGCTCGGCTGGGTGGCCGGTCGCTCACAAGCGTACCGATCAGGAGCAGGAGCATGGTGATCAGGTAGTAATCCCAGCATGATCGGTACGGTCGTCAGCGCCGATATCGCCAGTCCGGCGGCCGCCCATTCGCGTCCCTCCGCTCCGTAGTCCGCACGGCGGAGTCCCAGCCAGGACAGGGAGGCCCCTAGCAGTATGAGGACGACGCACCAGGTGACGGCCTGGCCGGATATGAGGAACCCGGCGAGGTTCGACCAGGTCCATCCGTGGCTGAACCACCAGGTGATCTGTAACAGGGCGGCGGCCGTCGCCACGACGAATCCGGCTACGGCTAGAGCATCGGGCAACTGGGCGTACGCCCGTTCGGTCGGATGGCACTGTCAGGTAGCCATCACGCCTCCTCGGGGGGAATGCTTGGTATACAGTCCAATGTAAGGGGTGGGTGTGACAGTTCCCGGTGAGGGTGGTTCCGTCCGCTCCGGGGGGAAGCAACCCGGGGCCTTCACGCCGAGGGATCCGACCGGCGATCGGCTCGGGCGAGAAGCGTCAGGGGCGAGCGCCGATCACCCGGATACGTCCGACCATCCCTCGTGGCGGGCGATCATCTCCCGGAGGTAGGCGGGTACGGCCTTGGGCTGCATCGTCTCGTGGTCGACGATCACCTGCACTTGGCGTCCCTCGACCACCGTCTCGCCGCTTTCGGTGGTCAGGTACTCGAAGGTGATGGAGCTCCGTCCGATCCCCACGACCCGGGCGGTGGTGCTCACCACCTGTCCCATCCGGGCCGACCGCCGGTAGTCGATCTCGGTGCGGGCCAGCACCACGTCGTCGCCGTTCGCCACCATGAAGTTCCACGGGCAGCCGACGGCGTCCATGTAGTCGGTGAAGGCGTCGTCCCAGTACACCAGGTAGGTGGGGTTGTAGACGATGCCCTGGGCGTCGCAGTCGGAGAACCGGAGCCTCCGGCTGTAGATGACCGGTTCGCGGCCGGGTGCGATGCTCGGATCGGTCATGCCGACACACGATAGAGCCTGCGGGGCATCGCCCCGTCCCGGATGATCGCCACCGGATGGACCCGGCTAGCCGGGAAGCTCGGGGGCCGGCAGGCGGGTGGGCGGGTCGTCGTGGCGGGGCAGCTTCACCGGGTTGCCCGCCATCTCGAGGGTCGAACCGTCAGGCAGCCCGACCTCCACCACCATATTGCGGGCCCGCACGCCCGGGTCCGACACCACCGCGGCGATGTCGTTGATCGGCCCGCACGGTATGCCCGCCGCCTCCAACCGGACCAGCCAGGCTTCGGCGATGTCTCCGGAGAGGGCCGCCTCGAGTTCGGCGCCCAGAGCCTCGGCGTGTTCGGTGCGGGCCTCGTTGGTGGCGAAGCGGGGGTCGTCCACCAGCTCGGGACGTCCAAGCGTCCCGCACAATGCCGAGAACAGGCGGTCGTTCCCGGCGGCGACCACGAGGGGGCGGTCCGCAGCCTGATAGGCGGCGAAGGGCGTGATCGATGGGTGGCGGCTGCCGAGAGGTCCGGGGACCAGGCCGGTGGCCGAGTAGCGGGCGATGGCATTCTCGAGGATGGCCACCTGGCAGTCCAGCATGGCGATGTCCACCATCTGTCCCATCCCGGTCCGTTCCCGCTCGTGCAGGGCGGCCAGGATCCCGACGGCGGCAAACAGGCCGGCCGCGATGTCCCCCACCGACGTGCCCACCCGGGTGGGAAGCCCCCCGGGATGGCCGGTGAGGCTCATCAGCCCGCCCATGGCCTGCACCACCATGTCGTAGGCGGGACGCTCCGAGTACGGGCCGGTATGGCCGAACCCGCTCACCGCCGCGTACACCAGCCCCGGCCAGCGGGCATGCAGCGTCTCCCACCCGTAACCCATCCGCTCCATAGCGCCGGGACGGAAGTTCTCCACCAGCACGTCGGCCCCGTCGAGCAGCTCCTCGAACCTGACCCGGTCCTCCGGGTGGTCGAGGTCCAGCGCCACGGACGTCTTGCCCCGGTTCAAAGACTCGAAGTTCACCTTCTCCGATGGGAAGCGTTTCCTGATCGGAACGGACGACCCGGAAGGCCTGACCCGCGGCTTTCCTCTGAGTCGGTGCCGGAGCGGGTCGGCACCGGTCGGCCAGCCGCGGCTGGGTATGCGTGGTCCGTTGCTCTAACGAATCCAGCTTCAGGCGGAACCCGGTCGCCCCTTCGATGGTGATGACAACGCCGAGCGACTCGAGCTCCACCAGGGATTCTCGACGAGCGTCTTGACGAGCGTCTTGAGTTGCGAGGGCCGTATCGGCCTCGGATTTGACTCGTTCGCCGTGTGCGCGGCGTTCAACCGGACGTACCTTTGGGTTGCCGCCACCGCCTCCCCGAGCAAATTCCCGATCCTCCACATACCCGTGTACGAGTAGATGAGGCAGGGGGCCAGCTCCGCCAGGCACCGTCAATACGTTGTCGCTCCTGTAAGGCTTCAACCAACGTAGCGGTAGCGACTCGCTCCTCCCCTGATAGGAGGGAACGCTTCGCTGCCGTCTCGGCCGCCTTCACCAGTTCGGCATGGCTCATTCCGTCATCGTCTTGCCGGTCCCCGGAGGGCCTTCGAGCAGTATCCGGTGCGGGGGGGTGTCCCTGTCTTGTTGTCAAGCCGCTTGGGGTAGGTTTTTGGGGGTTTCGGGTTGGGTCTGGGGTGGTTGGTAGGGGGTTTGGGTTTTGAGCATGGCCAGGATGATGTTGGGGCGTCGGCGGGCTACGTAGATGACGGCTGCGTTGATGCTCCTATGATTGTCAAATCGATGATGGTGGGGCGGGTTGGTGGGTTCGGAGCCAGTTCTGGTATCGGGTAGCGAGCTGGTGGTTGTGGTCTCGGCCGCGTTCGATTTCTGAGATGCGGGCAGGGTGGGTTCGGAGAGCGTGGGCGGCTTGGGTGATGGTGATGCCGCCTTGTTGGCGTAGGGTGCGCAGCTTCGCGCAGTTCGGGGTTGGTGGCGGGTTAGTGATGAGTCGGTATATTTCTCGGGCGATGTGCCTCTTGAGGCAGCGGATGATCTCTTTTCGGTTCTTTCCTTCGGTCTGGCGTCGGGTTACGTAGTCTTTGGTGCGGGCGTCGTGGCGCATCCGGGTGGTAGCGATGCGCCACAGCGCACAGTTTGCTTGCCGGTCGCCGCCCCGGTTGAGACGATGCCGCATGGTCTGTCCCGATGATGCCTGGACGGGGCTGGTGCCGCACAGCGCCGCAAAGGACCGTTCCGATTTCATACGCCCGGGTTTGTCGCCGACTGCGACCAACAAAGCGGCGGCTGTGTCAGGACCGACACCTTCTGCCGCCAGCAGCGCCGGGTTCGCCTTCGCGCAGAGGCCTCTGATCTCGGTGTCGAGTTCGCCGATCTCTGTGTCGAGGGTTTGGTATCGGCGGGCCAGATGCCGCAGGGCACGCTTCGCGTAGGCGGTGGTGGTGTGGTCTGTGCCGGGTCGGAACCGGGCGCAAACTCGGACCTGGGCTTTGAGATTCATGCCCTTTAGCTGTTGTTTGACCTGCTCAGGGCCGGTAACCACCAGAGAGTGGATCTGGTTGGCGGCCTGGGTGCGGGCTTTGACCGCGGAGCGGCGGGCCGTCCTCAGCATCCGCAGGCACTCGACCGGACCGTCACCGGACTTGGGAACTGCGGTTGCTTGGCCCGAGGCGGCCGACCGAGTTGCTGCCTCGGCGTCGACGCTGTCGGTCTTGCCGCCCTTCTGGCGGCGTAGCTGGCGGTTCGGCCGGTTCACCTCCACCACCTCGATGTCGGCCTCGGTCAGATAGCGGGCCAGCCCGGCGCCGTAACTACCGGTTCCTTCTACCCCGACCCGGACCAGATGTCCCTGCGATCCCAGCCAGGCGACCAACCGCTGATACCCAGCTCCCTCCGCTGCGAACGACTCTGACCCCAACAGGCGACCAGCAGTATCCACCACCGCCGCTACATGGGTGTCACGATGGGTATCAACCCCACCGAACACATCAACCCGATTCCCCGACACGACCACCACCTCCTCGAGGGCGCTACTCTTGTTGCGGGGTTCCGGCAAAAAGCGGTGGACAGTACACTCACGGTGCTGGGAAGCTAAAGCTCCTATTAGGTCACATCCGCTCGGAGCCGAAACCCCGCTCTTCCCTGGACCGGGGGACAGGCCGACAGATCAACGCAAAGGCAACGCAAGCGCACGCCAGTGTTCTTTTGAGTCAGACCCGCCCCCCGCTCCAAGGGGCCACCCCATCTTCGCAGGTGGCCCCCAAAGGAAAGAGCCATTCCATTATGAGTGTGTTCTTTGCCTTGGGCTCGTTTGCGCAGGTAGCAGGCGCGGGCGTCGGGGTCGTGTTGGCTGGCGACGAACGCGGCGACGAACATGGCGTTGCCGACGCGGTGGTTGCCGCCTCGTGCCCGTCGGGTGTTGCTGGTGCGGCCCGATTGCCAGTTGACGGGGGCTAGTCCGGCGTAGGCGGCTAGGCGTGCGGGGTTGGCGAAACGGTGCGGGTCGCCGATCTCAGCGAGGGTTCTCGCTCCGGTGCGGGGCCCGAACCCGCACATGCTGTTGAGGACTTTTCCCAGCGGATGCTCCAAGAACGCCGCCCCGATGTCGGCTTCGAGCCGCTCGCGGCGGTCGATGATCCGGTCCAAGTCGGCAGCGAGATCGCTGATAGTTTCGCCCCATGTCGCTTCGGCCACCACCGTGACGGTCTGGGCGGCTAGAGCGGCCCAGATCTCGTCGGTGAGCTTTGCGGCTGTCCGCTTGGAACGTTTCGCCACCAGCGTCCGGACGCGGGCTTTGCCAGCGGCGCGCAGCGCCGAAGGTGTGGGCCACCTCCCCAGTGCTGCTCGCAGCCCGGACACCGACACCAGCCTGTCGCCTACGGCACGTTCCAGAGCCGGGGACACGGCTAAGCCTGAATCCACCGACGGCCTCCCCGGGGGGTGGTCCGGGGTGCGGTTGGTGGGAGGTTGAGGGGTCGGGGTTGGTTGGTTTTGGGGGGGTTCTAGGGGCGTGGTGGGTATGGTTTAGTGGCTAGATGGTGTTGAAAGCTGGTTGGGGTTGTTTCAGGCGTGTATGGCTGGGGTTTAGGTGGTTGGTTATGGTTGTGGGGGGTGTGTGAGGCCGGGTTAGCAGAGCTGTGGCAGCGTCCGGAGGTTAGTGAGGGTGGTTAGGTAGGTGCCGGCCCAGGGCCATCGGGCGGGTAGACGCAGCAGGCGGCGTCCGCCGTGGTTGACGACCCGTCCAGGGACCCCGAACAGTCGGGTACGGATGGTACGTCCACAGACCAGCCGCCCTCTTGGGCGGGTTCCGCCCAAGAGGGCTATATGGCGGTAGAGGTTATGCGCCAGGGCGGCGCAGATCAGCCAGGCCGCGTTAGCTGCGAAGACGCCGGAAGGTAGGTGGGCGAGTCCCCCTGAGTCTTTGAGGTCGCGGATGGCGAGTTCGCATGTGGCGTGGCGGCGGTGGTACCGGTCGGCTTCGACCGCGGGCACCTGGCTGTGCGCCTCCCCAGGGTTGTCACCGATCTCTACCGCCGACAGTTCGGCCACTTCGGTGTCTTGTTCGCCTCGGCGGGGTTGGTGACCGGTGTCGTCTTGTACGGCCCGGGGTTGGTGGTGCCGGTCGGCTTCTGCCGCGGCTAGGTCCAGGTTGGTGACCAAGGTGTGGTACCGCCAGTCGGGGAACAGCTGGGCTTGGGAACCGACCAAGCGGGTGCGGCGCACCACGAGACGGACCCGGCGCCGCTGCGACCGTTTCTTGGGGTTGGTCATCTCCAGGACGGTTTCCCCCACTTGTGCTTCGCCGCCCCGGGGATAGACGATGGGAGCCCAGGCGTCTTCGTCGATATGTGTGATCTGTGCCCTGACCTTGGCATTCACCTGGGTGGTGATCGACCATCCCACCCCGAGTTTGTCGAGGGCGGCCAACATGGCATAGGACCAGAACCCCGAATCGGCCCGCACGCTCACCGGGCCCCTGGCCCCGGCCCGTCGCACACGCCGGATCGTCTCCCCGACGAAATGGACCACACCCCGCTGCGACCCTCCTGCACGCAGACGGGCACCGACCACCTCCCCCGTATCGGCTCGGAACGCCAACAGCGGGTGATAACCCAGCACTTTGGTGTAACCGAAAGCCGCGCCTTGTTTGGTCTTGCCCGACACTTCACAGATCGTCGAGTCCAAATCAACGGTCACAGGTCCCTTACCGGGACCCGCGCCCGCCCGCCACGCCCGGCCCAGCGTCAAGGTCAACACCTTCTCCAACTGGCGTACATGACCCCAGGTGAACGAACGCAGGAAGGTTCCCACAGTGGACGGGGCCATCACCGCATGGGGCAACACCCGATCGGTGGAACCCGCCCGGAGCCGACCCACATGATCAATATGGGAGGCGCCCACCAGCATCGCAGCTACCAACGTGCACACCTTACGACCCGGGTTCGCGCCACCCACCCGGCCCTCCAGCCGCACCGTCCGATCCACCACATCTTCCAACCCCAAACGGTCCATCAGCGTCCCGGCCGCCAACAGCCCAGCGTCGGCCACCAACGACTCATCATCGAAAACCACCTCATAGCGGTCGATATTCTGCAATACTCCACTCACAGGAAGTGCCTCCTGACTCCGGGCCAATACACTTGTTTCGTATGGCTATTGTCCCAGATCAGAGGCACTTTCCGCGTCTATCCACCCCCAACCACAGGATATCTACCGGTGGATTCAGGCTAAGAGGGCGTCTCTCAGGCGGTTCGCGGCCCGGGTCGCGTTCCCAGCCAGGTCAGTGTCCCGCCCGTTGAGTATCCGTAGACGGGCCAGGAGCTCGTCGGTAATAGTGGTCCACGTGAGCCGGTCCGCGTTGCGCCACGCGTAGTCGGCCAGCACCCCGGCGTCTTTGGGGTCGGTCTTGGCCGCTCCTGCGTAAAGATCCGCGGCTCGGCGCATCGCCAGGCCGGTGACATAAGCCACCGGTATCTGACACTCGGCGGCCACCCCCAAGGCCAGCACAGCCGCAGACGAGGTCGTGTCAACCACCAGCGCCGCGCTGCCATGAGATGCTGCGTCGTCGATCAACCGGCGGATAGCCCCCTCGTCGTTGGGAACCGGACGGGCGAACAAAGCCTCGCCTCGAGCCGACAGCGCACAGGCATAATGTTTCCCCTTGGCGATATCAACACCGACGAACACCTCAGGGGCGGGCTGGGGACAATCTTGCATCAGGAGAATCCTTTCCGGTTCGGACGCATGCGACGCTGCCCGCAGGTACCAACGCCTCAACCACTTTACGAACCACCAGCCCCACAATCTCGGTGCATGTCCCCCTCAGAGGTCGCAGGCACCCAACCACGGCGGGTGGCAACACCCCCCAGGCCATCTCGGTGACAGGGGGACAGAGCCCTGCCCGCCGCGGCGAGCAACCAGCCCCGATACTCACACACCAGAGCTACCCAACAAGGTAAAGGGGGAGCCCTTCTCCATTGGAGCGTGGCGTTGACGCTGCTCACCAATCACCTCTTCGAGCCGTGCTCTCGCAGTTCCGCGCCGACCGCCAGGTCTCGCATCGACCTCTCCGAGAACGATGCAACTACAAGACCGCCGAGCTCGCCCCGAGGTTGGGCAATGGGTGTCACGACAGATCCGGCGAGTTCCTTCCGCCCGGAGTCGACCAACAGCTTCATCTCAGCAGCGAACTTGTGATGTCCCCTACGGGCCGCCTTGGCCGTAACTTGGAGTACGATCGAGTAAAATGTCTCGTCGTCTCGCGAGCCGTGAGACTTCACAAATGCTTTGATGTGATCAGTTGACGCGGCCACGAGGGTCCTCCGTACTTCGACTATAGAGTAAGGGCCATCGCTGACACGCACTCCAATCGGTGTTCGTACGATAGATGCCCTCGTCCTGCTGGAGGCTCTGCTCCTTGAGAGGATCGGGTTGTGGGAAGGCCAAACAGGTATTCACCGTAGGTCCGCGGAGTATGACAGTGCGCGTGGTGGTCGAGTAGCGAAAGGGGTGCGGTTCGCAGTGGTTGACCAGTGACCCACCGAATCGGCCTCGGTGGCGGCGCTTTCTCCCTATTCGCGACATTCGCGATTCGCGACCCTCCAATGATCTTGTGGGACGGACTGCCGGGTGCCCGGGCGGGATCGCCCGGCCGCACTTGTCGTTCTGACGGAACAACCCTGGGTTAGGAGGCTAGGTCGACCTGACCCGCCGTCCGCTTACCCGGCCGGTTCGTCGGGTCATTCCTCCTGGTTGCCGATCATCTCCCGGAGATAGGTGGGCACTCGTTTGGGGCGCATGGTCTCGTGGTCGACGATGACCTGCACCTGGCGTCCCTCCACCAGCGCCTCGCCCGTGTCGGCGTCGGTGGTCAGGTACTCGAAGACGATGGAACTGCGGCCGATCCCCACCACCCGGGGCACGGTACGGGCCACCTGCCCCATCCGGGCCGAGCGGCGGTAGTCGATCTCGGTCCGGGCCAGCGCCACGTCGTCCCCCTTGCACACCATGTAGTCCCAGGAACACCCCACGGCGTCCATGTAGTCGGTGAAGGCGTCGTCCCAGTAGACGAGATAGTTGGGGTTGTAGACGATTCCCTGGGTGTCGCAGTCGGAGAAGCGGATCCTGCGGTCGTAGACGACGGGTTCGGGGGCGGGCGCGGTCATCGGATCGATCATGTCAGGAGAATAGGTGTCAGGTGTCAGGTGTCAGGTGTCAGACACCCCAGGCGCGTAAATGTCAAGCTGCGGCTCGGTCGATGGTGGTTCGGTGTGCCCAGGCGGTGTGTTCGTTGTAGGGGGTTTGGTGTTTGAGGCAGCCGTGGAGGATGCCGACGAGTCGGTTGGCTAGGGCTCGGAGTGCTTGGTGGTGGAGGTCGCCGGCTGCTCGTTTCTGGTCGTAGAAGGCTCGGGCTCCTGGGCTTGGGGTTAGGGAACAGAACGCCCATTGGTCCAGGGCGTCGTAGAGACGCCGCTTTTCGGACGTGGCGGGCCAGGACAGCACGTTTGCGGCCCGACGCGATGGTGATGGGCGACGTTCCGGCGTAGTTCCTGGGGGACTTGGCGCTGGTGTAACGGTGGGGGTCGTCCCCGAACTCACCGAGCACCCGGGCGCCGAGCACGGTACCGAGTCCTGGCTGGGAATGGTAGATGACGGCGTCCGGGTGCTGCTCAAAACGGGTCTGGAGGGTTGCTTCGAGTTGGCTGATCTGGCGGTTGGCCTCCCCAATGATGCTCACCAGTGCCCCCGACAGTCGCTCCGAAGGCGTCCTCAACCGGCCCCGGTGCGGCGAGGTGAGCAGCTCGGAGGCCTTTCTGTATTTTGCGGGCGACCGGATCGAGGTTGCGTTTCCGTCCGCCCCTTTTGAGCGCAGCTCGGATCTGGGGCAGTGTCAGGCGGGCGCCAAGGGCGGGGGTGGGTGCCCGACCCAGTACGGCCACAGCGTCGGAATGGGCCAGGTCCCCGAACGTTTCCAACGCTGCGGGATAGTACTCGCGCAGGGCGTTGCGGACCCCGTTGGTGTGACGAGTCCGAGCCCAGATCAGGTTCTGATGCGTTCTGGCCACGATCTTGATACCTTCTGATTCGGGGCTGTCACCGGCCACGGGACGGTGGTTGTGACGGTCGGTGCGTACCAGATCAGCTAACACCTTGGCATCACCGCGGTCTGATTTCGCTCCGCCCAGGCTGTGACGGTCCCGGTAGCGGGACACCGCCCTAGGGTTGATCGCATACACCACATAGCCCGCCGCGACCAGCGCACCGACCCACAGCCCACGGTCGGTCTCGATGCCTACCACTACCTCAGCTGCATCCGATGTGTGCTCGGCGACCATCTGGTGGAACCTGGCTATACCTTGGATCCCTTCCGGTATACGGGCGAACCCCAGCCGGGTTCCCCCCTCGTCCAGCAGATACACATCGTGGTGGCCCTCAGCCCAGTCGTTACCCACAAAAATCATCTTCGCCTCCCTCGTGCGGATCGATCCTTGCCGAGCTGTAGAGGAAACGCCTGGCGGCGACCTAGCAGATCAGTGCTCTGTGGCACGCCACCCCCTCAGCGCTACAAGCGGCCCTCGCGAACCGGCCGGGGTACGCTCTGACACTAGGAATCAGCGTTCCGGGTGCCGTCAGTACTCACCGGCCGGCCAGCTCAACCACCACACCCTCCCAGACAAACCGGCAGAAGTGGTGGACCCCCATTAGGTGTCGACTGGCGAGACTGAAGGATTCTCGGTGCCGCTTATCTGTGTCGGTCACTCGCCCGTTCCGTTGGTGGCTGCAGAACCCATCATCAAGGACTGACACCTGGCACCTGGCACCTGTTTCGGGTATCGGTCGTGGGTGTGCGCAGTGCTGTGCTTAGCGACTGTTCAATCTTTCGCGTAAGGAGCGCTTGAGCCCGTTGAGCATCTTGCCGGCTTCGCTTGCTCGTCCTTGGACAGGTCTGATCTGTTTCTCTTCTACGATCCCAAGACGCTGCGCTAGGACAAGATAGGTCTCAGTCTCCGCCAACGATCCACTGGCTATGCCGAGGAACTGCAGGTACTCCTTCAGGCTGTGGCGGTTGGCACCCTCCGCAATGTTGGCAGCTACCGATGTCGCCGAACGCCGCATCTGGCTGGTAATCCCGAACCTCTCCTCCCGCGGGACCGGGCGGAGAGCCGGTATGACATCTCAGCCAACTCGACCGACTTCTGCCATACGTCGAGATCGTGGTAACTCATCTATATCCCTTCGGTGCTGGCGATCCCAGGGCCGCACTTACCACAACTCCTGGTGGTATCTTTATATAACAACCGTATACATATGTAAAGAGCTAACTAAAATACCTGACACCCAGCACCTGGCACCTAGCGCGGGAGATCGGGAGCCGGTCGGCGGGTGGCGGGGTCGCCGTGAGACGGCAGCTTCACCGGGTTGCCCGCCATCTCCAGGACCGAGCCGTCCGGTAGCCCCACCCCCACGATCATGTTCCTGGCCCGCACTCCCGGATCGTCCACCACCGCGGCGATGTCGTTGATCGGCCCGCAAGGTATGCCCGCCTCGACCAGCCGGTCTAGCCAGGCGGCGGCGGTGTCGGTCGAGAGGGCCTCCTCCATCTCGGCGCCCAGCTCCACGGCGTGCTCGGTGCGGGCCTCGTTGGTGGCGAACCGGGGATCGCCGGCCAGGTCGGGCCGCCCCAGCGTCTCGCACAGCCCCGTGAACAGGGTGTCGTTGCCGGCGGCGATCACCAGGGGACGGTCGGAGGCCCGGTAGGCGTCGAAGGGGGTTATCGAAGGGTGGCGGGCGCCCAGCGGGCCCGGAACCAGGCCGGTGGCCGAGTAGCGGGCGATGGCGTTCTCGAGGATGGCTACCTGGCAGTCGAGCATGGCGATGTCCACCATCTGTCCCAGCCCGGTCCGCTCCCGTTCGTGGAGAGCCGAGAGGATCCCGACGGCGGCGAACAGGCCGGCGGCGATGTCCCCCACCGAGGTGCCGACCCTCGTGGGAGGGCCCCCCGGATGGCCGGTCAGGCTCATCAGCCCGCCCATGGCCTGCACCACCATGTCGTAGGCGGGACGTTCGGAATAGGGGCCGGTCCGGCCGAACCCGCTCACCGCCGCGTACACCAGCCTCGGCCAGCGGGCGTGCAGGACCTCCCATCCGTAGCCCATCCGGTCGAGGGTTCCGGGGCGGAAGTTCTCCACCAGCACGTCGGCCCCGTCGAGGAGCTGCTCGAACTCCTTGCGGTCATCCGGGACCCCCAGGTCGAGCGCCGTGGCCGACTTGCCCCGGTTGAGCGACTCGAAGTACACGCTGCGACCCCCGTAGAAGGGCCCGAACCCCCGCGCGTCGTCCCCCCGACCGGGACGCTCCACCTTGATCACCCGCGCCCCGAGGTCGGAGAGCACCATGGTGGCGTACGGACCGGCCAGCACCCGGCTCAGGTCAACGATCGTTATGTCGGAGAGGGGCCCGTCCATCCCCGGTGACGGTAGCGGGCGGCCGGGCGCGAATGGCCGATGGCGGGGATCGGCGGCCACGTTCCACCGGGCGGTTCCGGGCGCGAGCACAGACGGGGGCGACGCCCAGGGAGCCTTCGACCGCGGCGACCCGCTCCGCGAAGGCCCCCGACCCCCAGCCACCTCCTCGATGTGGCGGTCGTGGGCGGTCGACCCGGAGGCGTTCCCGGAAGTGTCGGCACCCCGCGGCCCGGCGCCAGGCGCCGGTTGATCTCCCCACCCGCGATACGTATATATATATAGGTCTCAGGTGTCAGTGGTGGCTGGTGGGTCTGAGGGGTTCTCGGTGTCTTTGAGTTGTGTCGTCACTTGCCGGTCCTGGCCCCTGGCACCTGGCACCTGGCACTCGATCTACCTGCCGGTAGTCACCGACCGCGGGCGGCTGGATGTGGCTTCTATGTAGCCCTCGACTCTGGAGACGCGTTCTTTGAAGCCGGCTACCTGGTCGCCGACCTCTCTGATGTTGCGGTCGTGGGTGGCGGCGTTGGTGTCGATCTTGTCGCCGATTTCCTTGAAGTCCTCCCGTGTATCACCGCGGAAGGTCTCGAATCGCTCGCGGTCCCCGGCCGCGGCGGCGGCGATGGTGTCGATCTTGGTCGTGTTGAGTGCGATGTTGCCGTTGGTCTCGGCGGCGTTGACGGCGATGGCGGTGGTGTTGGCGGCGATGGCAGCGGTGTTGGCGTCGAAGCGGTCCAGTACTTCGGTGCGGAAGTCCTTTACTTCGGTGCGGAAGTCTTTGAGTTCTTTGCGGTCGTCCTCGCGGTCCTTCCCTACTTGGTTGCTGAATTTCTCGATTGACTCGTCGAGGGTGCGCCGGAGATTGGCCTGGAGCCGCAGAGCGAGTCCCACGAAGGTGACCAGCATCACCAGCATGGGGATGAGCGCTTCCAGCATCTGGGTGGTGTTCATGTGTCCGGACCTTACCTTTCGCCGATGTTGCCCCGGAAGGGGCTGGCCTCGTGTCGCTTCGGGGATGGTTGCCGCGGTGCGGCCAGTACCGATGCCCGGCGGTCGGAAACCCCGCAGGCATGGCAGTGGTAGGTGGCGTATGTTCGTAGTTGGTAATCTACTACATAGTTGGATGGTCGAGAAGGGGGTTACGAGTTATTCGGTGGTGTGTCGCAGCACGGGCTCTTGACGGCCTCCTGGTTAGAGGTACCGATAATCTGGTGCCCTCCCGGTCGCCACTGGCACCTGGCACCTGGCACCTGGCACCTGGCACCTGGCCACTGGCACCTGGCCTCTGGCACCTGGCCTCTGGCACCTGGCCTCTGGCACCTGGCCTCTGGCACCTGGCCTCTGGCACCTGGCCTCTGGCACCTGGCACCTGGCACCTGGCACCTGGCACTCCGGTCCGATCTACCTGCCGGTGGTCACCGGCTGCGGGCGGCGGCTGGATGTGGCTTCTATGTAGCCCTCGACTCTGGAGACGCGTTCTTTGAAGCCGGCTACCTGGTCTCCGACCTCTCTGATGTTGCGGTCGTGGGTGGCGGCGTTGGTGCCGATCTTGTCGCCGAGTTCCTTGAAGTCCTCCCGTGTATCACCGCGGAAGGTCTCGAATCGCTCGCGGTCCCCGGCCGCGGCGGCGGCGATGGCGTCGATCTTGGCGTTGGTCTCGGCGGCGATGGCGTCGATCTTGGCGTTGGTCTTGGCGGCGTTGGCGTCGATCTTGGTCGTGTTGAGTGCGATGTTGCCGTTGGTCTCGGCGGCGTTGACGGCGATGGCGGTGGTGTTGGCGGCGATGGCCGCGGTGTTGGCGTCGATCTTGCGGTTGGTGGTCTCGAAGCGGTCCAATACCTCGGTGCGGAAGGCTTGGAGCTCTCTGCGGTCCTCCTCGCGGTTGGCCTGTGCTTCGGTGAGGTCTTTGTCGCGGTTGGCGCTTACTTCGGTGCGGAAGGCTTGGAGTTCTTCGCGGTCCTTCTCGCGGCCCTTCCGTACTTCGGTGCGGAATTTGTCGATTGACTCGTCGCCGCTGCGCCTGAGATTGGTCTGGAACCGCAGAGCCAGTCCCACGAAGGCGGCCAGCATCACCAGCATGGGGATGAGCACTTCCAGCACCTGGGTGGTGTTCATGTGTCCGGACCTTACCTTTCGCCGATGTTGCCCCGGAAAGGGCCATCCTCGTGTCGCTTCGGGGATGGTTGCGCCGGCACCTGGCACCTGGCACCTGGCACCTGGCACCTGGCACCTGGCACCCCCGTGTACCGGCGTTCCCCGCTCTTGTGGGGTGGTCGTGGGGTCGGGTCGTTCCGTGCGAGGCGCAGGCAGCCGTTCGCCGGACTCGAGCGCGCATGGGGGTTGTTCCTGTCACGGTCGTGTTGCACTATGTATATACCAAGCACCCGGGCGGTGTCGGACCGACGTCATTCGACTGCCCGAGGGATCACGAATTCTCGGTGCCGGACGGCCCCCATCGGGCGGGCAGGACGCGCCCCGAGGCCCGGATGGGTGGTGGTGGGGGAGGGCCCGATGCAGGGGTGGGGGGTGGCGTTTTTCGCGATCTGGGGGTGTGATCGGGGGGATGGGCGGGCAGGGGGGTCTCTGTCGCCTTTTCTTTCGTTGCGGGGCGGATCATGTCGGTGTATTCGTGGGGATCGTTAGGAACTCGGGAACCTTTGGTTACGAACGCGGGAACTATTACAGGGGCTGTTTCTCCGGGTTCGGCGCCTGTCGAGTACGCGCTGAGGAAAATATCTGGCACGCGTTGAGCCGTGGAAGGGAGCCGGGTGCTGCTTGTGGCCGGAGTTCGGGATGAGATTCTCGGGGGAGTTCGTCGTCGGGGGTTTGCCGACCGGGGGGTGTGAGTTGCCGGTGCTGGCGGGCTACACGTCTATGTGTCTGCGTTCTTGTTCTTCGGTCGGGCAGGTGGACCGGATCGGCCTATCGGGCGGGCGGGTAACCGGCCATGTGATGGAACCGTGTCGTATATGGGCATGGCCGATCTGTCGGGGCGACCGTGGAACGTATAGTTGGTGATCCGGCGATGGCGGGGCGTGAGCCTGGCGGTGGCGGGGCGGGCGGTGCGGCGCCGGCGGATCCGGTCCCGAGGGTGGGTTCTGGAGAACGCAGCGGTGTCCGGTTCTGCTGTCGGGTTTGGGCAAAACGTTACGTGACCAGGGGATTCGGCGTATCGGTCCGGGTGCTATCGCTCCCTCGCCGGTCGGGATCCGGTCGGGGTGGCCGGTGGTCGAGGATGTGATCGGTGGCCGGCGCCAGGTGGGAGCGGCGGCCGGTCGGGCTGCATGGGTCGCCGCCGGGCAACCGCCGGCGACCGTACTCTGGGGGCCGCGAAAAAAGGCTTAGACCAGGGAACAGCGGAGTTCGCGAAGAACCGCGTACGCACGATTCGGGAAGTGCCATGTCCCGCGGGTTCCGCGCGGTTCGGGCGATCCTCCGGAACCGTCGATCGGCACCGTAGATATCTGCGGGTCGGCATTTTCAAGGGGCCAAGTAGCTTGCGTTCGCGGGTTGGCATCGGTACCGTTAGACCCACATGGCTGATCAGGCCCGCAGCGAAGTTGCGTTGAGCGACGCTTCACATAACATGCGCGTGGGTGGGCGGCGTGTTATATTGGATGGCTAGCCGAGAAATTGGGTTGTAACCGATCCTTCTCGGCGGCCGACTAAGCCATATGAAAGAAGGAAGGGAGGGCAAATGCCCCTGATAGCGAGGCAGCGTTCGCGGCTGGCTGTGCTGGCCGTGCTGGCCTTGGTGGGTTCACTTCTTGCCGTTTCTGCGGTGCCAGTCGCCGCTGAGGACGGGAAGGCGGACAACGAGGCCGTATATTCAGCATGTGCCGGTGCTGCGATGGCCGATGCCGGATTCACCGATATGGACGGCAGCTTTGCCGAGGCTGCAGCGAATTGCTTGGCCCACTACGGCATCACGACGGGAACCAGCGAGGGTGTATTCTCGCCGACTGATTCGATCACCCGGTTGCAGATGGCTCTGTTCCTGAGCCGGGCTGCTGGCCCGGCGGGGATCGAGTTGCTGGATCCCGCAAAGGATCAGGGCTTCGACGACATCGCCGGTTTGGCCGACTTCATTCAGGACGCCATCAACCAGGTGGCCGAGTTGGAGATCATGACGGGGACCGATGGTTCGTTCTCGCCCATGGCTGACGTGAACCGCGAGGACATGGCGACGTTCTTGGACGCATTCCTTGCCAATGCGATCTTGGGCCCGGGTGCAATCGGCGGTGGCATCAACGACGATAAGTACTCAGGGGACAACGCGGACGTTGAGCCCGATGACAAGCAGTTCACCGACATCGATCGGGTACCGAGGGTGGCGTACGAAGCAATCCGCCGCCTCTATGAGGTTGGCGTGGCGCAGGGTACGACCGATACGACCTTCGGCCCGAGTGAGTTGGTGAACCGTGGGCAGATGGCAGTGTTCATCTCCCGGATGCTGGCTCACACCAATGCCCGTCCGGCCGGTCTGACTATCCAGGCCGAGGGCGATGCGACCGCGGACTCGGACAGCACCATCGCGGTCCATGTGTCTCTGCGCGGTGACGATCATCAGCCGGTGGCCGATGCGATCATTGATGCCTTCCGTACCTCCGCTCCGGCAGATGCGTTCAACGACGACGGTACCTGTGACGTGTCTTCCGACGGTGTCGCGCACGAAGGAGGCACGGACACGTGTCAGATTGACGCGAGCGACGAGATCACCGATCCGGACGGAAACCTGATCATTGATCCGCCAGGGACCTCCGCCGGTGCCGTGACGCTGTGGGTGTGGACCGGCAAGAGCGGCGACACCTACGACGATGACGAGACCACCAAGGCAACGATCGAACTCTCGTACACCAAGCCTGCCAGCATGGTCAGGGTGACCGACACCATGGACAAGCACGCCGTGGCCTTGAAGTTCGGCGATTCGATTACCTTCACCTTCCAAGTGGTTAACGAGGACGGTAACGCGGTAACCGAGAAGGATGTCGCGATCAATGTCGTTTCCATGGAGCGGGCCGCGTCGCCTACGGCCGACACCACCGCGATGGCAAGGTTGGACATCGCCGACGGCAGCACCGGCTATGTGGCCCCGTTCCGTAGTCTCAACACGGAATACATGACGAACGCGGACGGTCAGGTGGAGGTCACCTTCGGCATTGATGACCTCCGTCCCATGTCGGGTGACGGAGGTGATCTCGGTCGGCTCGATCTGGATGTGACTCTCGACGCCAGCTCGACGTTGACGCTGAGTGACATGACGGAACGCAAGGTCATCGACGACGGCGACGGCGACGTCGCTACCGACCCGGTGATCGAGTGGCGGGATACGCCGTCGGCGCCTACAAGCTTGGCGCTCGGCCTTCCGCAGAGCTATCACTTGGTGTCTACTGCAGGTAGCGGGGCGAGTAGCTCGGTTACGGCCACCCTCGTCAACCAGTACGGCGATCCGATCTCACGCGCCAAGGTGCGTTTCTACTCGGATGCCACTGAAACGGTAGGTAGTCCCCCTGTTTCATTGAATACATTGGCGGGAATGGCTGACGGATCAACGGGTCCGAAGCCTCGTAGCACCAACCGCAACGGTGTGGCCACCCAGTCGTACAGTCGAAGTGCGGCCGGCGTTGATGTAGAGACCATCAACGCTCAGTACGTCCAGGGTCCTTGCAACGATGAGGATTCCGACTGTCCCGATGGTCTCGCCACGGGTGTGACCGATGTAGCGGATATATCCGCCATGGCGGTTATGCATTACTGGGGTGTATCGGCGCCGGCGGGTACACCGACTAACGCTCTGCCCATCGTGGTGAGGGATACCGATAGCAACACCATCGTGTTGTCGAATGGGACAAATATCTACATCGTCAGCTACAAGTCGATCGATGCCTTCGAGGTGGTTAACACGGGCACAGCGACGGGCGTCTTGGCTACCGGCACTAGGACCATGGACACGTTCGTGAGCACTCTCAACGCTCTCAGCACTGCTCAGCTAGCTGAAAGCAGTACCACGTTGAATGTCACGCTGTCGGGCAGTCGCAAGGTACCGGGCAGGTTCGTCTTGGCCTTCAATATTGACGACACATAACTTGGACTCTGGAGGGCGGGAGTCGCCGTAAGGCACTTGACGCCCGCCAGAACTAGGAGGAGGGTCCCGGTTAGATACCGGGACCCTCCTCGCGTCTGGGGTGGTTGCGCCCAAACTGCCGCTGGTTGGGGCGGTTTGGCCACTAGACTCGGGGATGGATGAAAGGAGAGATCTGATGTCGCGGCGTTCATCGTTGATCGTGTTGGCTGTGTTGTCCTTGGTGGCCACGCTCCTGGCCGTCTCCGCGGTGCCGGCCGCTGGGGAGGACTATCCGGCGACCTACTCGGCCTGTGTGGGCCCGGCCACCGAATCGGCCGGGTTCGAGGACGTACCGGAGGGGAGCGTTTCGGAGGCGGCGATCAACTGCATGGCGCACTACGGGATCATGCCTGGCGCTTCCGCCAATACTTTCTCACCGACGTTGGGTGTTACCCGCCAGGCGATGGCCCTGTTCCTCATCCGATCGGCGGGCCCGGCCGGCATCGACATCCCGAAAGCCAGGGACGAGGGATTCAGGGACATCGACGATCTTCCCCGCTCGGTCCGTGACGCCATCAACCAGTTGGTCGCGCTCGATATCACCAGGGGCACGACGTCCAAGACCTTCTCCCCCGATGATTTGGTGACCCGTCGCCAGATGGTCCAGTTCCTGGCCCGGTTTCTCGATGAGGCGCCGGTCGGGGAGGGCGGTGTGGATATCGAAGATGTGGACCCCGACGACGACCAGTTCGTCGATATCGACGACCTTCCCCACGGTCCTTACGACGCCATCCGCAACCTGTTCGAGATGGGCGTTACCAACGGCACCTCACGAACCAGGTTCTCTCCCGACCGTACGGTGACCAGGGCCCAGATGGCCATGTTCATCTCCCGGATGCTGGCCCACACCAACGCCCGCCCGGCCGGGGTCACCATGCAGGCGCCCGACACGTCGGTGGCCGCCGGCGACACCGCCGAGGTGGTGATATCGGTGCGGAACTCCGACTTCGAAGCCGCGCAGGACGTGTTCGTGGATCTATTCCATGCTCCGTCCCGGCGTGTGGCCTTCGACTCCGGCGGACGGTGCTACGACGACGTGACCGCCGCAGCCGGAGACCAGCCCTGCGTCATCGACTTTAGCGACACGACCACGGACAGTCTCGGCAACCTGGTCTACGATGTACTCGTCGACGCGAGCCTGGTGTTGTGGGTGTGGACCGGGGATCGCAACGACCGGTTTGACGCCGACAGGACCCAGGCCGCGACGTTGGAGTTCAGCGCCGGCAAGGCCCCCGATAAGTTCAAGATCACCTACGACATACCCGAGGAGGCCATCAAGGTCCCCTTCGGGAGGTCGGTCACCGTCACCTTCCAGTTGGTGGACGAGGACGACAACCCGGCGAGCGAGCGGGGCGCGGAGATACGAGTCCGCAGCATCGAGAAGAACGGGGGTAGGGTGGATCGTGACCGCAGCAGGACGCTTACCACCGACTCGTCGGGCCAGGCGCAGCTACGCTTCCGCCAGACCGATCCGGACTCGCGCGACGGTGATCCCGACGCCACTCTCGACCTCACCGTGGAGAGAGCCGACTACGATTGGGATCCGACGCCGAGGGTGCAGTGGTCCGATGAGGACGAAGAGGCCAGAACCCTGGTCGCCGAGCAATCAGTCGCCTATCACTACGCGTCAAACGCGGGCCAGGGCGTCTATCACACGGTGACCGCCACCCTGTACGATCAGTACGGTGATCCGGTGCGATCACGGCAGAAGGTGTCCTTCAAGTCCAACGATCCGGCCGGGTTGAGTTCCACGGGCCAGGGCGACGCCCAGAGTGTCTACCGCAAGTCGGTCAGCAGCCGGGGCGTAGCCAGAGTCGGCTACTGGCGTAGATCGACCGACACTCTCAGGGAGATCATCGAAATCAGCATGCTGGTGGGCAGTCGCCTGATACAGGTCATTCCCCCCGTCGAGCACTACTGGGTCGGAGACCCCCGCGTCGGCGAGCCGACAAGGGGTCTGGTGTTGCATCACGACGAGGACCGGAACACGTTGGTCTTCGGTGCCGACGACGACCCCTACGTGATCACCTACCACTCGAGCGACCAGTTCATCGGGCCGGACGGCAACGAGGTCTTCTCCACGTTCGCAAAGGAGATCGGTGTGGGTGACAATCTGACGGTTACAGTTGACGGCTCGCGTGGGGCCCCCAACCGCTTAGTCCGGGGTTGATGTTCGGAGCGGCGAGGCTGGGCCGGGGGTGGGTGGCCCCGGCCCTCGTAGCCCTGGCAGCTTCATTGCTGATGGGACCAGCGGTTCCGGTGGCCGCCGGAGACGGGCAGGCGGATGCCTTGGCTACGTACTCGGCCTGCCCGGGCGCGGCAACCGGGTCGGTCGGTTTCGAGGACACGGCGGGCAATTGGGCGGAGGCTGCTATAGACTGCCTTGCCCACTACGGGATCACCGGGGGAGGCAGCTCCGCACGGTTCGATCCCGATGGCGACGTGACCCGCCGCCAGATGGCCCTCTTCCTGGCTGTTGCGGCGAGACCGGCCGGTATCACGTTACCGCAGCCCGCCCAGCAGGGATTCACCGACCTCGGCGGGTTGGACGCCCATACCGTGGTCGCTATCCATCGGCTGGCAGAGTCGGGCATCATGACCGGTACCTCCACGATGACCTTCTCTCCGCATGAGCCGGTCACCCGCCGCCAGATGGTTCACTTCCTGACCCGCTTCCTGCAGCTCGCGCCGGTGGGGCAGGGAGGGATCGACATCGACGATGTGGAGTCCGACGACACCCGGTTCGAGGATATCGGGGACCTGCCGCGTGACACCTACGACGCCATCCTGGACCTGTTCGAGATGGGGATCGCCCGCGGTACGTCGATGACCGGGTTCTCACCCGAGCAGCCGGTCACCCGCGCCCAGATGGCAATGTTCATCACCCGGGCCCTGGCCCACACCAACGCCCGCCCCGCCGGTATCACCATCCAGACCGGCCCCACCACGGTGCCCGTCGAGGCCATCGCCCCGCTGGCGATATCGGTGCGTGACGGCAACCATCGACCGCTGGTGGATGCCTCGGTCGACCTGATCCGCGCCTCGTCCTGGAGGGAGGCCTTCGAGAACGACGGAAAGTGCTCCGGCGAAGTGGAGGCGGAGGTCGGCCACCGGCCGTGCAGTATCGACCTCTCCGACCGGGTCACCGACCGGAACGGGAACCTGGCGCACGACCTGATCGTCTTCGAGGATCTGGTGCTGTGGGCCTGGACAGGAGATCAACATGACCGGTTCGACCTCGACGAAACCGATGCCGCGACGGTGGAGTTCACCACCATCAAGCCCGCCGCCGCCTTCCTGCTGACCGACGACATGCATCCCGACGCGGTCGCGGTCCCGTACGGCAGATGGGTGAAGTTCACGTTCGGGCTGGTGGACAACAACGGGCAGCCGGTTGCAGAGCAATGGGTGGCGATCCGGATCCGCGCCGACCAGGAGCGGGACGGGATCGTCGAGCGGCGTATCAAGACCTACTACACCGACTCGTCGGGCGAGGTGGAGCTGAGCTACACCATCCGCGACCCCTACGCCGGCGAGAACGACGTCGACAGTTATCTCGACATCAACGTGCTGGAGTCCTCCGAGTTGGAGGTCACCGACCGGTCGGCCGTCCGGATCCTGAGAGAGGACGACCAGGGAGTGGATAACCGGCTGCGGTGGTCGGACGACGCAGAGCAACCCAACGCCCTTGTGCTCGAGTTGCCCGTCGTATATCGCTCCGCCTCGGATATCGGCCGGGGCGCTCCGAACACCGTCAGTGCCACGTTGGTGGATCAGTACGGCGATCCGGTACGCGGGGAGCGGATCCACTTCAAGTCGGACGACCCCGACGGCCTGTACAAAGACACCGACGATCCCGCTCTGGCCATACGCCGCCACCGCAAGGAGACCGACCATCTGGGTGTTGCTACGGTCAGCTACCACCGGAAGAACGACGGCTCGCGGATCGAGACCATCTCGGCGTTTTCCGAGGACGACGAGATACAAGCTCAGGCCGTGAGGCAGTACTGGGTCGAGGAAGCCCCCGAAGATGAGCTCCTTCACCTCTACGAGGTGCTGCATCTCGACGAGGAACGGTACACGTTGGTGATCCGGCGCGGTGGCCTTGGTCCGTATACGGTCGCCTTCGACTCGAACGACCGGTTCGACGTGGACGGGGACACGGAGAGGTTCGAAGCTTTCAAGAGGAGCCTGGAAGAGGGTGACAAGGTGACCGTCGAGGTCCGATCCCACGACCCGGACGCCGTGAACTCCTTCACGAGGTATGAATAGCTCACGATTCTGTTACGAGTTATAGAAGAGGAGAGGGCATCGATGACATCGGGGGGGTGTCGGCACTTTCGGATCTCGCTTCGTCCGATACCCCCCGACCACTGCTCTCGTCGTTTCCCACCTGTGATATCGACGGCTGATTCGTAACGGCGTTCGGTACGCTCCGAAAGCCTCTCGAATCCGGCCACCGGCTACCTGGCCGTTTGGATATGCCGTGTTTGTCACCGTGTGGGGCTTACTATGTCCCCCAGGCAAGCAAACAGAAATGGGGCTGGTGTTCCTCGAGGCGAACGTCCGTAGGAAGTGGATCGAGCCGATCCTCGTCGCGGTGGTAGGTTCACTTCTAGCTGTCGCGGCGGTTCCGGCCGCTGCAGTGGACGGGGTGGTGGACCACCCGGCCGAGTACTCGGCTTGTATCGGTCCGGCGGCGGAGTCTGCGGGGTTTCGGGACATGAAGCGGAACTTTGCAGAGTCGGCCGCCGACTGCCTCGCCTACTACGGGATAACGAAGGGAACCTCCACCGGGATATTCTCACCCGACGACGTAGTGCCCCGGTGGCAGATGGCCCTGTTCCTGGTACGGGCGGCCGGCCCGGCGGGAATCGTGGTCCCCAAGGCATCCGATCAGGGATTCACCGACCTCGAGCAGTTGGGACCCAGCACCCGTGACGCCATCAACCAATTGGCGGCACTGCGCATCATGGAGGGCACGTCGGCTTCGACTTTCGCTCCCTCTGCAATGGTGACCCGCCAGCAGATGGCAGCGCTGCTGTCGCGATTCCTGAAGGCCGCACCCACGGGGCCGGGAGGATCGGACATCGATGACGTGAAACCCGATGACAATAACTTCCGTGACCTGGGCCCTGTCCCGTTCATCACGTCCGAGGATATCCGCCGCCTCTACGAGATGGGTGTGACCGGTGGCACTTCGAGCACTACCTTCTCGCCGGGGGCCCCGGTGAGTCGGGCTCAGATGGCGGTGTTCATCACCAGGATGCTGGCCCACACCAACGCGCGTCCCGCTGGTCTAACGATCCAGATAGCTGACCAGGACGTGTTCAAGAATTCCGATATCCGCTTGGCGATCTCGCTTCGCGACTCCGATCGGCGGCCCTTCGAAGGCAGGCTGATCGATATTTTCGACGCCACGGATCCCACCGAAGCGTTCGACCAGAACGGCGCCTGCACGGATCATGTCACTCCGGCGGTCGGTGGCGATGCCTGCACCATCGACGTGTCGGATATGAGCACCGACAATCTGGGCAATGTCGTGGTAGATGTGGAGATAGCTAACGTCAAACGGCTACGGATCTGGGTCTGGACAGACGAAAAAGGCGAGGTATTCGACGAGGATAGTGCGGAACCGCTCGTCCTGGATCTAACGCCCCGTAGTGGGGCTTCTGCCTTGGAGGTCTCCGATGACCTACCGCCCACCGCCAGGAAAGTGGAGTTCGGGGATTCGGTCACCTTCACGTTCCGCATGATCGACGACGACGGTGATCCGGTCGCCCGTCAAGGCGTCAGCTTTACCGTCCAGGTTAACGAGTCCCGGGACAACGGCCGCAGTTTCGAGCGGACGACTATCACCAAGGAAACCGGTCCTTATGGAGGGACGCAGCTCACGTTCCGGTTCACGGATCCGTCTTCGAGCCCGGGTGACATCGCCAAACTCGACCTTGATGTCCAGAACAGCGGCGGATTCAAGGTGACTGACAAGACGACCACTCAGATGGTGGACGACGACGGGACCAATGACGATAGCTTGCTGGACTGGTCGGACGAGCGAAGGGAGCCCACGACCCTCAAGCTGACTCTTACCAAGGAATTCCGGACTGCTTCCGCGGACGGGGCAGGCGCGGGCACTACCGTACGGGCCGCACTCACCGATCAGTTCGGGGGCCCGGTGGCCCGCGAACAGATCGTCTTCACCTCCAACGACAGCAACGGAGTTCCCGACGGAGTCCGACGGACCAGTAACCCACAGGGGGTGGCCACGCTCAACTACCAGCGCGACGATTCAGGGAGGGGGATCGAGACGATAACTGGCAAATTCGGCCGGCTGGTCGGCACCGCCCGCCAGTACTGGGTGACGCCCATATCCGGCAGTGTCAACGGTTCGGGAAGCGTCCGCGTGGTGAACAGGGACACCAACACGATCGTCGTGGCCGGACGTAGCGTTGCTGAGATAATCGAGTACGACGACAACGACCGTTACCTGATCGATGACGATCCGGCAACCGTGGGCGTATTCGAAGCGCATCTCAGCGTGGGTGACATCCTCACCTATGAGATCACCGACCCGAAAAAGAGCACCGTCAACTCCTTCAGCCTCACTAACCGCTGACCCTCCTCGACCACGAGAATGGACGTGACCACGCCACTCCATTCGCGTACCAAGGAGAAACTGCGGAGGAGGAGCCGCACTTCGTCGGTGTACGAATCAGGATCGAACATGAGCGATCTTGCACCGGATGGCATCGAAGAGGGTTCTTCTCGGGACGGGTGGCGGAGCCACGCGCTCGTGGACCTTCCTCGCAGGCGCCGCTCCCGCCGTCCTGCTGTTTGCGATTCCGGCACGGGAGGACTCGCCTTGTGACTCCCCGACCGTGGTACCCGAAGGCCTCTTCCTTCACAGCAACCGGCTGACGGGTCTCATACCGGCGGAACTCGGCGAACTCTCCAAGCTCTCCTTCCTGGATCTGGGCGGAAACTCGTTCATGGGATCGATACCACCGCAGTTGGGGAGGCTTCCGAGTTGACTTATCTGGTCATCCATGGCACCGACCTGGCGGGCCAACATCGCCAGGATCGAATCCGACGACGACAACTTCCAGGATCTCTACTCGGTGAAAGTCACCACCTACCGGGCTATCCGCAAGCTCTACGAGTTGGGGGTGACCACCGGGACCTCGGCCTCCACTTTCTCGCCGGACGGACGGGTGAGCCGGGCCCAGATGGCGGTATTCATCGCCCGGATGCTGGCTCACACCAACGCCCGCCCGGCCGGCCTCACGGTCCAGATCGCGGGCACCGAGGTTTTCGAGAACTCTGATGTCCGCCTGTCGGTGACCCTGCGCGACCCGGGCCACCGGCCTTTCGAGGACAGGGAGGTGGACATCTTCACCGCTACCGACCCCGCCAAGGCCTTCGACCAGAACGGTGTGTGCACGGACCATGTCGCGCCCGCCCTGGGCAGCAGCGCCTGTGCCATCGACGTGTCGGACAAGACCACTGACAGCCTGGGCAACCTGGAGGCCGACATCGCGGTGGGGGATGTCGAAGGTCTTCGCATCTGGGTGTGGACGGACGAGAGCGGCAAGCTGTTCGACGAGGACAGTGCGGAACCCGTGGTGGTCGACATCACGACCCGAAGCGGCGCTTCCGCTCTGGAAGTCTCCGATGACCTCCCGCCCACTGCCATGAAGGTGCAGTTCGGGGACTCGGTCACCTTCACCTTCCGGATGATCGATGACGATGGCGATCCTATAGCCCGCTCGGGTGTCAGCTTCACCGTCCAGGTCCGGGAGTCGCGGGACAACGGGCGCAGTTTCGAGCCGACGACCATCAGCAAGCAGACCGGTCCGGACGGCGGGACCCAGCTCACTTTCCGGTTCACGGATCCATCGCCGGATCCGGGCGACATCGCCAAGCTCGATCTCGACATCCGGAACAGCAGCGGGTTCAAGGTCGAGGATGAAACCACCATCGGGATGGTGGAGGACGACAGGAGCCGTGACGATCCCTTCCTGGACTGGGCGGACGGGCGGGCCGAGCCCACGACCCTGGAACTCAGCCTCACCAAGGAGTACCGGACCGCCTCGTCGGACGGCGCCGGTGCGGCTTCCACCGTTAGGGCCGGTCTCACCGATCAGTACGGTGGTCCGGTAGCCCGAGAGAACATCGTGTTCACATCCAACGACAGGAACGGGGTTCCGAGCGGGGTACGCCGCCTTACCAACCGGCAGGGTGTCGCCAGCCTCAACTACCTGCGAGACTTCACCGGAAGGGGTGTAGAGACGATCACCGCCAGGTTCAAGCGCCTCAGCACCACAGCTCGCCAATACTGGATAGCGCCCATATCCGGCACTGCCGACGGGTCGGGCAGCGTCCGTGTCGTGGACACCGACAACAACACCATCGTCGTGGCCGACGGCAACGACGCCTTCCTGATCGAGTACGACGGCAACGATCACTACCAGGTCGACGCCGAACCGGTCACCGTAGCCAACTTCGAAGCAAAACTGACTGTCGGCGACACCCTCGCCTACGAGATCGTCGGCCCCGGCGAGGCCGCCGTCAACAACTTCAACCTCACCGATCGGTAGGCCAGGTGCCAGACACCCCAGGAGCGTAAATGTCAAGCTGCGGCTCGGTCGATGGTGGTTCGGTGTGCCCATGCGGTGTGTTCGTTGTAGGGGGTTTGGTGTTTGAGGCAGCCGTGGAGGATGCCGACGAGTCGGTTGGCGAGGGCTCGGAGTGCTTGGTGGTGGAGGTCGTCGGCTGCTCGGCGTTTGTCGTAGAAGGCTCGGGCTCCTGGACTGTTCTTTAGGGAACAGAACGCCCATTGGTCCAGGGCGTTGGGGAGACGCCGGTTACGGACCTGGCGAGCCAGGACAGCGTGCTTGCGGCCTGACGCCACTGTGATGGGCGACGTGCCGGCGTAGTTCGTGGGGGACTTGGCGCTGGTGTAACGGTCGGGGTCGTCCCCGAACTCACCGAGCGCCCGGGCGCCGAGCACAGTACCGAGTCCTGGCTGAGACAGGTAGATGTCGGCGTCCGGGTGTTCTCTAAAACGGGTCTCGAGGGTTGCTTGGAGGTCTGCGATCTGGCGGTTGGTTTCCACAATGAGTTTCACCAGTGCCCCAACAGTCGCCCCGAAGGCGTCCGCGACCGGCCCCGGCGCGGTGAGATGGCGGGTACGGAGACCTTTCTGTATGCGGCGGGCAACCTTGTCGAGGTTGCGTCGCCGTCCGCCCCTCTGTAGCGCTGCTCGGATCTGGGGCAGTGTCAGGCGGGCGCCCAGGATTGGGGTGGGTGCCCGACCGAGTATGGCCACAGCGTCGCGATGGGCCAGGTCATCGAAGGTTTCCAGCGCTGCGGGATAGTACTCGCGCAGGGCGTTGCGGACTTGGTTGGTGTGACGCGTCCGAGCCCAGATCAGGTTCTGATGCGTTCTGGCCATGATCTTGATCGCGTCTGATTCGGGGCTGTCACCGGCCACCGAACGATGGTTGTGACGGTCGGTGCGTACCAAATCAGCTAACACCTTGGCATCACCGCGGTCTGATTTCGCTCCGCCCAGGCTGTGACGGTCCCGGTAGCGGGACACAGCCCTAGGATTGATCGCATACACCAAATAGCCCGCTGCGATGAGCGCACCCACCCACAGCCCACGATCGGTCTCGATCCCTACCACCACCTCAGCTGCATCCGATGCGTGTTCGGCGACCAACTGGTGGAAGCGGGCTATACCTTGGATCCCTTCCGGGAGACGGGCGAAACCCAGCCGGGTCCCATCCTCGTCCATCAGATACACATCATGGTGGCCCTCAGCCCAGTCGTTACCCACAAATATCATCCCTTCCTCCTTCAACGGGGATCGATCCTTGCCGAGCTGTAGAACACGCCTGGCGGCGACCTAATGGATCAGTGCTCTGTGGCACGCCACCCCATGAGCGCTACAAGCGGCCCTCGCGAACCGGCCGGGGTACGATCTGGCACTAGGAATCAGCGTTCCGGGTGCCACCAGTACTCACCGGCCAGCCAGCTCAACCACCACACCCTCCCAGACAAACCAGCAGAAGTGGTGGACCCCCATTAGGTGTCAGGTGTCGGTTGCCAGGTGTCGGTTGCTGTTGACGATCATCAAGTACGGTGGATTTCGCCCCGGATCCCTTGGAACCAACCCTCTAGTATGGAGGTCGTGCTTGTACCTGCGGCAGAAGGGGTGATGGAGTGAGGGCTGTGCGGGTTGCGGGGGCGCTGGTCATGGTGGTGTCTGTTCTGACGCCGGGAACCTGGGATGTGGTGGAGGCTCAGACGACGGTAGCTGGTTTGTGCGACGCGGGGTCGGTGGCACAGTTCAGTGATGTGGGTGCGGGTGATTATGGAGCGGAGTACACAAAGTGTATGAGAGCGTTGGGTTTGTCGCTTGGTAGAGGCGACGGGTCTTATGGGCCTGACTTGGAACTGACGCGGGCGCAGATGGCCTCGTTCTTGGTGCGGCTCTGGGAGGACGTGTTAAGGAAGCAGTGCCCGAAGGCTGTGGATGCGCCGTTCACTGATGTGGCTGGTAATACCCACGAGGAGAGTATTGGCTGCTTGTACGGTCTGGATATCACCAAGGGTACGACGGCGGTGACCTATGGGCCGGGTGAGAAACTGAAAGTTACCCAGATTTCACTGTTCCTGGTTCGTGTCTACGAAAAGGCCGGAAACCGCTGCGGCGTTGCGGGCGATGGCCTTGAGCGGGCGGTGGCATGCCTGGCTACGTTGAGGGTTATACCGTCGGAGTCTGAAGGCAGCAGCCTCGGGTTCGTGACCAGAGACCAGATGGCCGTGTACATGGTCGGGTTGTGGCACAACATGGTCGGCCGGGGTCTACCGCCACGACCACCGGCAAGGCCGGCCGACGGCACCTACACCACCGTATCGGCCGGTCGGTATCACTCGTGCGGTCTACTCTCTGACGGGACCATCGAATGCTGGGGCAACAACGAATCAGATCAGCTGAACGCTCCCGATGGGCGGTACCTCTCCGTATCGGCCGGTGGGGACCATTCGTGCGGTGTGCGCTCTGACGGGGCTATCAGATGCTGGGGTGACAACGATGATGGCAAGTTGAGTGTGCCTGCAGGGGAGTACAGTTCCGTATCGGCTGGCGGGGACCATTCGTGCGGTCTGGGTTCTGACGGGAGTATTGAATGCTGGGGCAGCAACGACTCCGGCCAGGTGAACGCCCCCCGCGGTGAGTACCTCTCCGTATCGGCCGGGGGGGACCATACCTGCGGTCTACGCTCTCACGGTCGCGTCAGATGCTGGGGTGACAACGATGACGGCCAGGTGAGAGACCCAGCAGGGGAGTTCATTTCCGTATCGGCCGGCAGGTTCCATTCGTGCGGTGTGCGCCCTGACGGGAGCGTCGAATGCTGGGGCAGCAACGAATTCGGTCAGGCGACCCCTCCCGGTGGGCGGTACCTCTCCGTATCGGCCGGTGGAGACCATACCTGCGGTGTGCGCACCAACCACCTGATCAGATGCTGGGGCAACAACAAGTTCGGCCAACTAAACGCACCCGACGTGCGCTTCAACGCTGTCTCGGCCGGCAGGTTCCATACCTGCGGTGTGCGCACCAACCGCGCCATCACATGTTGGGGCAACAACCGCTTCGGCGAGGTGGACACACCCGGCGGGTAGTCCACCGCCTAATCGTATTTCCTCTGGTGAACCGCCACAGGTTCTTCGGAGAGTGTGGTGATACCCAAGAGCGTCCACTAGATGATCAGTTCCAAGGTTTTAGTGGTCGTATGCGATCAGGGAGCGGGCCGGGCCTGGTTGTTGGGTGGTTTGGTTGTGCCAGATGACCGCGGTGAGGACGCCTACCGCCATCTGCCCATTCGGCCAGCGAGATGAGAACCACGAACAGGACCAGTATTCCTTCGATCTGATCCGCGAGGTGCAAGCTGTCGGTGGACCGGTCGGAGCTAGCTTCGGGCTTGGCGTCACCCTTGATCGGTTTGTGGATAGCGTCTATTTCGACCGCTCGGAGCGGAACCGAGGAATCCAACCGGCCGACCTGGTCGCATTCATTATCAATCGGCACATCAGAATCCAGGACAGTCCCGGTGACAAGCGCTCGGACTGCGCTGTGTGCAGCCTGGTGGACGACCATATCAAGTATTGGATCAAGACCTACCGGATACCTTGGCCGTAGAAGTAGGGCTAGACGTCAACCGGGGCAGCCCCTTCGTGGGGCCGCCCCGGCGCTGGTTGGACCGATGCACCTCGGTGACCCAAAGCGACTTACAGCCTGAAAACTATCGTACAGCACTGCTGTGACGATGTCGACAGCCCCCGGTCTGCTCTCACGCGGGCCGTATGTGAACGGCCGGAGGCTCGGGCAGCGTCCGTGTCGTGGACACCGACAACAACACCATCGTCGTGGTCAGCGGCAACGCCGCCTTCCTGATCGAGGACTGGCACCTGGCACCTGGCACCTGGCACCTGGCACCTGGCCGCCTAGCACCTGGCGCCTAGCACCTGTTGCGGGGTGTCAGGTACCAGTGGTGACTGTGATGGCGATCACCGAAGTAGCCGAACTCGCCCAAGCCGTCGCCGCACGATCCAGCCGACACCTCCCGGCGATCGTCCAAAAAAATGGGGCGACACCCGGTATTTACGACGACGCCCTCGGCGCCTTCGCCTTCCCGGGGAAAAGGCAGGCCCAGGAGCAGGAGACCCAACAGCGCAGGCGGGGCGGCCTCGGCCTCGGCTGGTGAACAGCCCGATCCCGGCCATCCTTGTCCACGCCGGTCGGGGCCCTTGATGGAAGAGGTCTCGCAGGCCGCTATCCGCTTTCCATGCCTATCGAGATATACATCGGCCTTGACTTCTGAAGTAGTTCAGGTATTGTTGGGGTATGGAAGCAGTCGAGCGGACGTTTTCGGAGTTCTTACGGCAGCCCAACGATGTGGTGGCCGAGTTGGTTGAGCGCGATGTGCTACTGCGGCGGCGCAACGCGCCCACGCTCCGCTTGAGCCGGGCAGACCGCGACGAAGACCGCTCAAAAACAATCGAGGCTCTTGCCCGACTGTTGTGCAACCTTGCGACGCACAGCCCTGTTGTGCTGGGCGCGGCGGTGGGCGACGCCTTCGCTTGGACACTGTTCCTTCCCAGGCCGGATCGGGAGGTCTTCGTCGAGGAGTTGACACGGATGCTGCTCGGCGCGGCCGCGGTGGACAATTATTCTCCGGTGACACAACTGGTACGCGAATGGAAAGCTACCGCTGAGATCCATGCCGATCCCAGACTCGCCCGTCGGCTCAGCAAGCCGCTGGAAGCGAGCGGGGACACCGTCCCAGCCCCCGCCGGCTGAGGACGATGCCGAAACGGCGAGAACGAGTTGCCCCACCGCCGTCGGCTAACGGTTGGGACTTGCGCTACGCGAACAGCGGCGCGGTCAAGGGATGGGAACAGATCTGCGCTGCGGCCCCGACGAACACGCGGACAGCCTGGGAGAGGACCACCCACGACCCGCGTCGGCGAGACCACCGCCAGCATCCGCTGAGAGGCTCGTTGGGTCGACGATCGGTGAACGGAACCGAGATGGAGCAGTGGCAGTACGAGGTCACCGCGGGCGGGCGGATCTGGTACTGCATCGAAGACAAGAACCAAGACGGTATGGATCACTGACGCACAAGTGGGCCACCCTAAGGCAACCGAGTAGCCGCACCGTTCGCCGAACCCACCGTTGTTAGGGGTCACCCGAACCAGCGGCTGCTGCCAGGACTCCGACCGGAGAGGTCGACGGGCAGCCTGTTCGATGGTTCGTGGCGACGTTGCTCCTTGACGAGTTGGGGCTGTCGAGGCCCTGACCGTTTCCGGCAGAAACCGGCCCGAATCGGGGCCGAACCGCGCTCCGAGCGCTAACTAACGTAACCCAAAGGCCCAACAGCCGATTTACGGCCCGGGAGAACAACGCCATGGCCTGGAAAGCCTGACCGTCCCAGTTTTGTACGGGTTCCCTATTGGATAGCCGGTCTCTGAGCTGTTCGCTTGGTGTGTGGGGTCCGGGTCGGGTCTGGCATCGGCTTCCGGTGGGGGGAGTAGGTGTCGTAATCGGGGTCATGTCGCGATGTTCGATCTGGACATCCGGAACGGGGGCGGGTTCAAGGTCAAGGATGGAACCGCCATCGGGATGGTGGAGGGCGACAGAACTTCGTTCACCCTTCAACCCGCCTTGACAGCCCCGTCCGGTGCCAGCTCACACAGAGCGATTCCCAGCGTCAGATGATCATGAGTCCGCTGATCGTCCGCACTTGCCACACGAGTCCGGGCGGTTTCGAGAAGTTGTGCCGTGGCCCTCTCCGGTAACTTCTCCTGGGCGCAAGCGAGCAGAAGTTCAGGCAGCAGCAAGTCGAAGTCAAAGTCGACGCGCTCCAACTCCAGCAAGAAATCACAGCAGTCACGACTGCTCGGGCCCCACCATGCTTCGTGCGGCTCGCACCAGCGAAGGATGGACGCGTGTATCAGCCCATCGAAATACGACCGCAGAGCCCTCCGTAGATCGAACTGCGTCCAGTACGGAGAGCCACGCGGCCTCGCCCGAATGCGAGCGGTCTGAATGGCCGATCCGACTGCGCAGAGAGCCTCGCGGCTACCCAGGCTTTGTCCGAAGTAAGAATGTGGCCGGAGTTCCGGATCGGAGCGCCCCAGCAGAGTTCTCCCGGCCGGAGGCACCGAGGGGACGGACAGGTCACCAACCTGTAACAGGTGTCAGGTGTCAGGTGTCGGGTGTCAGTCCTTGATGATGGGTTCTGTGGCCAGCTACGGAACGGGCGAGTGGCCGACACAGATAAGGGCACCGAGAATCCTTCAGTCCCGCCAAACAGGTGCTAGGTGCCAGTACTTGATGATCGTCAACAGCACCCGACACCCGACCCGACACCCGACACCTGGCACCTGACACCCGAGACCTGACACCCGACACCTAAAACCTGGCCCCCGGCACCTGGCACCCGATACCTGACACCTGGCACCTGACACCTGGCACCCGATACCTGACACCTACTGTGCGGCGAAGTTGCGACCTCGGAGCAGGTAGCCGGCTACCTGGGCCCGGGAGTTGGAATCCCACGGGCAGAACTTCAGCGGGTCGGCCGAGCAACTGCCGGTGATCCCGGCTGCGTACGACGAGTCGATGTTCGGGGCGTGGACGGTCCGGGCGGTGTCGACGAACCCCACCGGCTCCGCCGCGGGTAGGGCGAACGCCCGCTTGAGCAAGGTGGCCATCTGCGCCCGGGTCACCTCCGTCTCGGGGCAGTACTTATCGGGATCCTCCGTGCACCCGAGCGTAACGTTCAGATCCGCAAGACGCTCGACGTAGGGTGCCCACCACACCTTGGGATCCACATCGGTGAAGCGCACCGAGGACACCGGATCGGGATCCATCCCGTCGAGCACGCGTACGAACCACACCGCGGCTTCCCAACGGAGGAGCGGTCCACCCGGGCACAAGAGACCCTCGCTGCATCCGGTGTCTTCGAACACCCCCTCCCCGTAGAGGATACGCACAGCCCTCGTGTGCTCTCCTGCCGAGTCGAGATCCGAAAAGCTGTCCGTGTCGGTCGAATCCGGTTCCCCGCCGTTGTTGTCGCCGCCGTTGTTGTTGTTGTTGCCTCCGGCGTCGGTGCCTCCGGTGTTGGTGCCTCGGGTGTTGGTGCCTCCGCCTCCGTTGTTGGTGCTGCCTCCGTTGTTGGTGCTGCCGCCGTTGGTGTTGCCGGGGTTCTGTTCCGTGACATCGATACTTACCTCAACGGTGTCGCTTGCCAGCATGGGATCGGTGGCCTTGACCGTGACCATGTATCCGCCCGTGTCCAGGGGATGCCCGTTGGTCCTTATCTGGCCGGTATCGGGCTTTATCCGGAACGTATCGGTATCGCCGCCCTCCAGGCTGTAGGTCAGGGGGTCGTTGTCCGGATCCGAGGCTGTCACGGGGGCTCCGACAGGGCTGTCCATCCTCGCGTTCTTCGAGACCGCCCGATCGACTGACTCGGTGCCGAAATCAGGCGGCGAGTTCGACCCGTTTACGGGGTTGCCGGGTACGCGGTCCTCCGAGACAGTATGGGCACACGCCGGCTGGTAGTCGAGATTGTCATAGAAGACTTCGGGCCGCAGATAGTGCCCTGCATCTTCCGCCCTGGGTGTATAGCTGTCCGTGTAGCGTGCGACGATCGTCCAAGGGCCATCCGGGCGAACCGAGCGAGCCCACGTCCATTGCTCCCTGGTTGCGCCGGCGGGATCGTGCAGAGTAGCGGTCAACGTCACGCCCACGAGCGGATACAACGACTGTACCGACACCGATGGGAGCAACTCCTGGTGCGGGCGGCTCAGATCGTTGGCCGGGATTCTGAGTCCCAGGACTCCGAGGAAGGCCTTGGCGTCGGAATCGTTGTCGCGCCAGAGGCCCTCGATACCGATGACCTCGCACTGTTCGGCGTCGTTGTCGTTCCGTACGTTGATCCTGGCGTAGGCGGATGTCTCTCCGGCCGGGATGACGATCTTACGGTCATACAAGGTGTTGCCGATCGACGGCAGCGAGCTTCCGTTCGAGCCGGTGATGGTGAAGTCCGCTTGGCTGCCTTCCGTTGCCGTTCCGCGGATCGCCAGGTACACGTGCCTGTCGACCTCGTCGGGTTGGCCGTCGCCAAAAGAGAAGATCAGCTTCGCGCGACGGCCCTCACGGAAGTCGGAGGCATCGACAAACATGTGGATATCCGGATCTTCGCCGTTGTTCTGGGCCGAGGCGGGAACCATCAGAAACAGGACGCCCGCGACAAGAGGGACGAATGCAACACTCGCCGCCTTCAGCAGACGCCCTAACTTCATCTCGAGATACCTCCGCCCGCTGTCCTATGACGGTGGAAGGTCAGGTGACGCGAGTGCAACAGCAGTCGGTGACCCGGTCCAGCCACCTCAAACCGGCGATCGAGACACTCCAATTCCTCCCTATTGCACAAGGCTAACGGTAGGAAAACCTCCGGTATACAGGGGAAATTAGTCGGTACCACCCCCGTTGTCCATTGGGGTTGACCGAGCGATACCCGATGCAGGACATAACAACTGCGCCTACGTGCGCCGGTTGTCCCGGCGTTGCCATCGATGTTGCGCTTGCATTCTCTTTCCACCGAGCAACCTCAGATCGAACCGTTACGAGGGTGGTTCTTCAACCCCTGTCAAGCAGGTTCCGGTCCGCCGACATCTGGCCGGATGCCGAGGTGTCGGCTCGCAGCCTCGCCGGATTCCTCTTCGGGAGCACCTCGGGACCCCGGGCCGGCTACCTAGCCTATGAGGGTTTGACCCGTAGTCGAGCACGGCGAGCCGTTGCCAGGCGGCCGGTGACGGCCGGCCGGCCCACCGGGCGGAGTGCGCCGGTACCTGAGAGTTCCGAGGCCTTTCCCAGGCACGCCGACCGGTCGAGGACCGTAGGGCGCCGGAAGCGTGGTCGTTGTTCTCTACGGGCGCCGGATCCGGCCTTTCCCGGCGGGCCGATCCACGATCTCCGGCCCGAACCTCGGGATCGGATATGGAGACCAAGACGGCTGTGGCCCGCTGATGCGGCGCCGTCACGGATGTCGCTGTCAGAACTCCGGGTTCACCGGCACCCGTTCCACCTGTCCTATCCACCCACTTCCGAACCATGGAGGCGAGTTTGCGATGTGTAGGGGTTGATGTGTGTCATACGGGTGTGTTATAACTACATCATGGGAGCGAAAGGTGTGGAAGGCAAACGGCTCCGCTATCGCGACTTCATGTCAGGGCTGCAGGTGTGCGGTCCACGGCCCCGGAACATCGGCAGGGGCCAGGCTCTGACGGCGGGTGATGAACGGTTGTCGCAACGTGTACCGTTGGAACTGATGGTTTAGCAAGGGGAGTCACTGTGACCACCGTCACCGAAGCTCTGGTCGACGCCAAGAACGAAGCCCGCCAGGCAGAGACGCGAACCGAAATCGCCGACGCCCTGCTAAAGGTGCTCGAAGGGCAGCGCCAGTCGGACCGTGCCGCGTTCCGACTGTGCATGTGGATGATCACGTCGGTGTTCACCGCCGCCGCGTCGGCGGCGGGTCTCGTAATCGCAGTTCTCCGATGACCCGTCGGCCTTAGCCCAAGAGCCCGCGCAGAACCCCGCGTCAATCGGCGTCCGCGACTACAACCCCTTACTAATTATCATTGCTGCAATTACAGTTCTTGACCCCTATTCGCAATCAAGATGCTCGAATGTTTCTCTCGAATTGCCCATGTGCGCATCCCCGGCCTGAACGTACCTGGCGGCGGGGAGCTACCCGATACAGCATCGGTCGGACGGTACCCGATGTACGCCTATACAACCGGCCTGCACTACCCTTCCCCCGATGAGGTACGGGCCGCCTTCGGTGGCCAGTGTCGGTGTCGAGGGATCGGATGAAGAGGCCGGAATGGGCCGGATCATGACAGGAATCTGCAGGCGTTGGAGCGCGGTGTTGGCCATGGTGATGGTCGCTCCGTTGCTGGCCCTGGCATCGGGCCCGGCCGTGGCCGTCGACGGGAAAGCCGACAACCTGGCCTCCTACACGGCATGCGTGGCTGACGCGATCGCCTCGGCGGGCTTCGTCGACACGCTGGGGCACTTCGCCGAGGAGGCGATCGACTGCCTGGGGTACTACGGGATCACCTTGGGCACCACGCCGGAACGGTTCTCGCCCAACCAGCCGATCACCCGATGGCAGATGGCCCTGTTCCTGGTCCGGGCGGCGGTGCCGGCCGGGGTCGAGCTGCCGGAGCCTTCCGATCAGGGTTTCGAGGATCTGGATCGCATGGCGCCCTTCATCCGGGATGCGATCAACCAGGTGGCGGCTATGGGTATCACGCGGGGGACGTCGCCCACCACCTTCTCCCCGACGTTGCGCATGGACCGCCGTTCCATGGCCTTGTTCATCTACCGCTTCCTCCGCATGGCCCCGCCGGGACCCGGCGGAGCCGACGCCAGCCTGATCATCCCCGACGACACCGTGTTCGAGGACCTGAGCGGTCAGTCGGAGGACGCCGTGACCGCCATCCGGGTCATATACGAGATGGGGGTCACCACCGGCACCACCGCCACCACCTTCTCGCCCAACCGGAGGGTGACCCGGGCACAGATGGCATTGTTCTTCACGAGGGCCTTGGCCCACACCAATGCCCGTCCCGTCGGGGTGACCATCCAGAGCGACGCGGACCTGGTCTCCGCCGGGGACACGCTCGATGTCCACATCTCCATACGGAACAAGTCCTTCGGTACCCGGGCCGGGGCGCTGGTCGATGTTTTCTCCACCCCTGCGGATGACCCCTACTCGTCGTTCGGCCCGGACGGGGCCTGCCTGCTGGGGGTCGAGGTGGCCTTCGGGGGCCGGGTGTGCATGATCGACCGGTCCGACCAGCGTCTCAACGAGTCCGGCAACCTGCTCGTGATCCTCGAGCCGACCGACAACATGCTGCTGTGGGCCTGGGCGGGTTCGGTGGAAGAGGAGTTCCGGGTCAACAGCACCACGTCCGGATCTATCGATATCCAGGTCCTCAAGCCGGCCGCGGCCGTGAGGGTCCGCGACGATATGAGGCTTACGGCCACCAGATTGAAGCTGGGCGACACGGTGGAGGTGGCGTTCCAGCTGGTGGACGACGACGGCAGGCCCGTCAGCGAGGCCGGTGTCGGGATCCAGATCGTGACCACCTACGAGACGAACGGGGTCACCGACCGGACGAAGATCGCCACCTACCGGACCGACAGCGAGGGACTGGTGTTGGTTCCCTTCCGGGCGACGGATCCCGACAGAGCAGCGAGCAACGACTCGGTGACCCTGGACATCGACGTGGTGACGCAGGCGCTCGGGGTGGTGGACCAGACCACGCTGGGTGTGGTCGCGGACGACGCCGACGACCGGGACGACGATGTGTTCACCTGGTCCGAGGAAGCCGCGGTGGCCTCCACGCTCAGGGTGAGGCAGTCGGTCGCCTATCACGAGATACCCGAGTCGGGTCCCGGTCCGGTCCAGTTGGTGCGGGCCATCCTCACCGACCAGTACGGCGATCAGGTGACCGACGCCCGGATTGACTTCTCGTCGGACGACCTGCTCGGCTTGGGAACGGGTCCGGTGAGCAAGAACACCGACAGTTCCGGTGTGGCTGCGTTGCGCTACCGGCGGGACGTCTCGACACCCTCGTCCGAGCTCATCTCCGCCGAGACCTCCGACGGCAACGTGGACGCCCGGCCCATCTACCACTACTGGGCGGAACCCCAGCCCGACAGGAGCTCGGCCCTGGGGATCCCTGTCCTGTTGGGCGATGTGCGCAACAACGTGATCCTGTACGACGCCTTCTCGCCCAAGCTGCTCCGCTACGACGCCAACGACCGCTTCGCCATCCGAGACATAGTCGTCACCATGTCCGCCTTCGAGGAAGCCTTGGCCTCCGGCGACTACAAGCGCCTCAGCTACAGCCGCTACTCCACCGAGCCCGGGAAGACCAGCTCCTTCGAGTTGACCAATACCAGGATCTTCGACGAGGCGTGATCGTGTCAGGTGTCAGGTGTCAGGAGTCAGGTGTCAGGTGCTAGTGAAGGGTATAGAACTCTAACAACTGTTAGTCTCCATTATTGACACTGACCACTGACCACGGATGTCACTCCAGCTTGTCGAGCAGCCTTTCGAGCCGGCTCACGCTGAAACCGGACGGGCTATTGCCTACCCGGTTGCCGTCCTTGTCGAGCAGCCAGACCTGGGAGTTACGGGATCCATAGTGCTCATGGACGGTGTCGGACTCGTCCCACAGATTGGTGAACGTCAGACCCTTGGAGTTCACGAAACTCTCTGCGGCACTGAGGGAGTTGTAATCCTTGGGGTTGATGCCTATCACGGTGACTCTGTGAGCGTTGTCTCGAGCAAACTGCTCGACTTCCGGGGCTTCTCCCCGGCAGTACGGTCACCAGGAAGCCCAGAACCAGAACAGCACCGCCTTGTCGCGCGTGAAGAGGGACCGGAGGTTCACGGTCTCGCCGCTGGAGATGTCGGTGAGGTCGACATCGGGAACGTCGGCGCTGAGTTCGGTCATCGCGGGTTCGGTCATCTGCTCCTTCTGTTTGAGCAGTGCCCGGTGGAGGAAGGTGGCCATCTGGGCTCGGGTGACGGAGTCGTCGGGGCAGTAGCTCAGGGGGTCGGTCTTGCATCCGGTCGTGATACCCGCCGCGGCAAGGGCGTCGATGTTGGCTTCGTGGGTGTTGCCTGCGGTGTCGGTGAACCCGGCCGGGGAGGCGCTTTCGAGGTCGAAGGCGTGGACGAAGAAGGTGGCCATCTGGGCTCGGGTGACGGAGTCGTCGGGGCAGTAGCGGAGGGGGCCGGTCTTGCATCCGGCGGTTATGTCGCGGTCGGCGAGTTCCTCCGCGTAGGGGGACCACCAGTCGGAGGCGTCCACATCGGCGAACCGGGAGGTGGTGGAGGTGGTGACCTCGCCGCCGAGGACCCGGATGAGCCACACCGCCATCACCCAGCGGTCGATCGGATCGTCGGGGCAGAAGAGGCCGTCCCCGCATTCGGTGTCGTCGAACACGCCCATCTCGGCGAGGGCTTTGATAGCCGGCTCGTGGGTGCCGCCCGAACTCACATCGGAGAACCCGTCGGCGCCGGCGGCCGGTAGCGAGGTGAGCATCGAAGCCAGCAACGCCGCGATGACCAGTGCCGATAGGGCGCCCCGGCGGCACCGGAGGGATGCGGTGCGCTCATATGCCGTCATGATGCTTCTCCCATTCGGGCCAGGCCTTCATGTTAGTTCTCCGGATGGCCCTGCTGTCGGGTATCGCCCACGGTCCTCACTCCCGGAGGAGAAATGGGCTAGCCGTGTGGACGATGGCGGAGGGTTTCGGACCGGTTCCAGGCGACCCTCCACATGGGCAGTTGGTCGTCACGAGGCGGATGCCTCCAACGCCGCCAGCAACCTCTCGATCAGGCCTGCGTCGAAGAAGGGAGGACCGCTCACCGGGTTGCCTTGCGCGTCGAGGATGCGGTACGTCACCCGGTCGCCTTGCTCGTTGAGCAGCCGGAACTCGGACCAGTACCTGATTCCGTAGTGGTTTATTAGCCCAGGGGGACGGTCCCGCAGGATGGGGAAGGTTAGCCCGTGGGTGGTCGCGAAGTCGCCGACCTCTTCGAAAGTGCCCAGGTAGTTGACTGCTATGACCCTGACCCTGTCTGAGTTGTCACGAGCGAACTGCTCGACGGCCGGCGCATGCGCCTGGCACTTCGGTCAGAAAGGTGATAGGAACCACAGGAGGAGAGGCTTGTCGCCGGTTACGAACGAGCGGAAGTTCACGGTCTCGCCGGTGGAGATGTCGACCAGGTCTACGTCGGGGACGTCGTCGGAGATGGTGACCGGTTCGGGTTCGCCCATCTGTTCCTTCTGTGCGAGCAGGGCCCGGTGGAGGAAGGTGGCCATCTGGGCGCGGGTGACGGGCTGGTCGGGGCAGTAGCGGAGCGGATCGGTCTCGCATCCCGCCGTGATGCCGGCTTCGGCCAAGGCGTCGATGTTGGCCCCATGCGTGTTGCCCTCGGTGTCGGTGAACCCGGCCGGGGAGGCGCTTTCGAGGTCGAAGGCGTGGACGAAGAAGGTGGCCATCTGGGCTCGGGTGACCGAGTCGTCGGGGCAGTAGCGGAGCGGGTCGGTCTCGCACCCGGTGGTGATGTCGCGGTCGGCGAGTTCCTCCGCGTAGGGCGACCACCATTCGGAGGCGTCCACGTCGGCGAAGCGAGACGTACCGGTGGTGGTGGGCTCGTCGCCCAGGACCCGGATGAGCCATACGGCCATCACCCACCGGTCGATGGGATCGTCGGGGCAGAAGAGGCCGTCCCCGCATTCGGTGTCCGCGAATACGCCCCGGTCGGCGAGGTCGTTGATGGCCGGCTCGTGTACTCCACCGGAACCGACGTCGGAGAAACCCTCCGCGCCGGCGGCCGGGAGTGGGGTGGCAGCAGCCGCGGCCAGCGTCGCCGCGACCAGCGCAGCCCGCCAGCGTCTGCGGCGCAGGGTCACGCCCTATCCGCTGGAGAAGGCGGCACTGGGGTTTCCACGGCGGTGCTCCTCCCTAGGGGACCGGATGTCACAGTAGCTCGTCCAGGAGGCGTTCGACCAGGGTCTTGTGGAAAGGCGCGGTGCGGTCCGTCAGCCGGTTGCCGAACGGATCCAGTAGCAGGAAGTCCGATGTGCTCTCCATGTTGTAGTGGTCCCACGCCTCGCGGGACTCGCTCCAGAGCGCGGTGAAGGTGACGCCCTTGGAGGCCACGAATTCCTGGGCGATTTCCAGCGTGCCGATGCCCCCGACGCCGACGACGGTCAGTCGGTGGGAGTTGTCTCGAGCGAACTGCTCGATGGCCGGGGCCTCTTCCCGGCACGTCTCTCAGAAGGGGGACCAGAACCAGAACAGGAGCGGTTTCTCCCCCTTCACCACCGACCGCAGGCTGACCAATGCACCCGTAGCCGCGTCGAACATGTCGACGTTGGGAACATCGTCGGAGATCTCCAAGGCGATGGGCGCCTCGGTCGTGGTCGGAGCGGCTGTGGTGGTCGTGGCCGGGGCTTCGGTGGTGGTGGTCGGTGCCTCGGTGGTTTCGGTGGTCGTGGGTACGGTTTCGGCTGCCGCCGGGTCCTCGGCCGGGGTGGTGTCCGCGACCGTGATCTCGGTCGTAGCCGGGGTGGTTTCGGTGACCGCCGCGCTGGTCACGGTGGTCGCCTGGGTGGTGCCAGATGCGGTGGAGGCGGTAGCGGTCTCTGCTGTCTCCTCCCCGGCGGTGGTTGTGGTGGTGTCCGCGACCGCGTTCGTAGTGGTCTGTCCGGATGCCTTCTCCGACGGGGGAGTGGTCTCCTCGACGCTGGGCCGGGTGGTCGGTACGGTTGACGTGGCGACCGTCTCCGTCGCGACGGCTGCCGGCGGCGAGGCGGTGGTTGCTGAGGCGGTGGTTTCCGGAAGTTCTACGCCTACCGAGCTATCCCCGCTGCCGCACCCCGCGATCAGCAGGGCCGTCGACACCACAGCGATGACCGATCCGGCCGATCGACGGTCGAGTCGTCGGGTGTGTGACTGACGTACTTCGTTCGACCCCAAGACCCGGGCCATTGGGCCTGGCGCGCTGTTACGTTCGCGACCCTTTCGTCCCATGGCACAACGGCGCGGGCCATTGCGAACCTGACGGGCACCGCTTGCCACCCACCTTCTTGCTGTCACCGTCTAAGCATAAAGGCTGTCGAGAGTTCGGGATCGGCTGTTGAGTCCGCTGTTCACGAGGCACCGACAATCGGGAGCGACGCGTCGTTACTTACTGCGGTTCAATCGCCATCACATCAACACCTCGAGCAAGTATCACGCCCCTGTTAGGCGAGACCGCGGCCGGTCGCCAACTGGGAGGCGCACCTCGTGAGAGCCGGCCCGGAGGGTGGCAGGCGACTCACGAGCCAGCCCAACCAATGCCCTACCGGACGCTTAGGACCTCCAAGCCACAGCGAGCAGTCTCCACCTAGAGGTTGGCGGCTGAGTCACCCACAGTTGACGTTCCGGGGTCAGATCCACCTGCGTCTTGGGTTATCGTGATCGTGGTGTGGGGTGTGGTGGATACCACGGTGATGGTGTAGCCACGGATGGTGACACTTTCTCCATCGGTCAGGATTGGGAACCCTTTGATGTGTCCGGTACCTGGATCACCAGCCACCTTCACGGGGAGTTCGCCTGTGGCGATGGCGGCGTCCACCGTGTAGATGAGTACACCTTCTGCGGGTAGTGCAGGGAGGAGAGTCTCGTTTCCCTCAGGGGTTCGGTATTCTGTACCTGTGTCATAACCCAGGTTACGTCTGTTTTCGATGACAATCACTTCAGTGTCAGACAAGGGAACAGCCACCATGCCTATCCCTGCCCCGGGGTCAGCGACGGGACTCAGGGTGACGGTCACCTCAGATTCGGTCACACAGAGAATCTGGGCGGTGTCGAGCCAGCCCAGCTGCCAGCGGCTCCATGCCAGCATTTCAAGAGCCTCCAGCGAGTTTGCGTAGCCGGTGGATCGCGATCCGTCCGGATGTTGTCATACATGAGCAACTCGGGGGTCACCTTGGGAAGATACCGGGAAGTTGACCCGCATGCCCATGAGACCGAATCTGGCGTGAGCCCAGGTCCGGCCACGGGGTGTGTACTCCGCTCGGTGGCGGCGTAAGTCGTAGGGCCCGAGGTCCAGTAGCCCGAGATTGTGGACCAGTTCGTGGGCGCCTACCCGTCCTTGGTGGTACGTCGGACCTGATGGGAATGCGTTCATGCGGAGAGTTGAGACAGTGCCTTCATCGGTCTGGACTGATCCAAGAGCGTTGCCTCCACTGAAGTGGGCGCTGGGCATGAGAACTATCAGGGCGTCGATGCCCGTGAAGTCGAAGTCGGGATCCGCCAACCGTACAGCTTCCCTATCTACCTCATGTCTCAGTTCAGGGATTCCATAAGGGCTGGTGTAGATGTGGTCCCGGTAGTTGAACTCTGCCCTTAGCCACCGGTCCAGAGACACGAACTCCAAGTCGAGCTTGCCGTAGCTGGAGGTCTCCAGATACTTCTCCATGTAGCGAAGCACCGATTCTGCCTCATGTGCCACCGATGTGGTTGCTTGAGCGTCTGGGAAGTCCACGAAGAGCACCGCTACCCGTACAGTCCCGGTTGAGGGCACCGCCCGGCCGGGCAGGGGGAACCCGGCTGTCGTACCCTCCACGCCCTTCGGACGGCACATCCGGGGGTCCGGACCCTGGGTCCATGGAGCTTGTTGCACGGCAGCCGGAAACGAGACAACCGGGTCTCGACCCCAGCAGGTGACGGTTCCGTTGGTGCGGATTCCACACGAGTGGGCTCCTTCGGCGGTAACTGCTGTGAACTCCCCTTGGGGGGCGTCGGTCTGACTATCGGAGTTTCCTCCCCAGCAGACGACTGTCCAGTCGTTGCGGACTCCACACGAATGCTCAAACCCGGCAGCAACCGAGCTGAACTGCCCCTCGGGAGCGTCCGCCTGATTCTCCCAGTTGCCACCCCAGCAGGCAACCGTCCCATCGGTGCGGACTCCACACGAATGCCCGTATCCCGCGGACACCGTGCTGAACTGCCCCTCGGGAGCGTCTGCCCGACCGGCCCAGTTCGAACCCCAGCAGGTGACCGTCCCATCGGTGCGGACTCCACACGAATGCCCGTATCCGGCAGCAACCGTGCTGAATTGCCCCTCGGGAGCGTCCGCCCGACCGGCCCAGTTCGAACCCCAGCAGGCAACCGTCCCATCGGTGCGGACTCCACACGAATGCCCGTATCCGGCAGCAACCGTGCTGAATTGCCCCTCGGGAGCGTCCGCCCGGCCCCACCAGTTCTCTCCCCAGCAGGCAGCCGTCCCATCGGTGCGGACCCCACACGAATGAGCGAACCCGACGGTCAAACCTAGAAACGTTCCGTCTGGTGGGTCGACACGCCCCCCTCCTCCATAACCCCAGCAGGCAACGGTCCCATCGGCACGGACTCCACACGAATGCCCACCCCCCGTCGAAACAGCGCTGAACTTTCCTTGCGGAGCCTCCGGTCGACCATCGGTGTTCTCTCCCCAGCAGGCCACCGTCCCATCGCTGCGAACCCCACACGAATGGAACTCTCCCGCCGATACGGCACTGAACTTTCCTTCGGGTGGGTCAGATCGACCATCGGTGTTCTCTCCCCAGCAGGCCACCGTCCCATCGCTGCGAACCGCACATGAATGGGTTTCCCCCGCCGATACAGCGCTGAACTTCCCCCAGGGAGCGTCTGCCCGGCCCCACCAGTTCTCTCCCCAGCAGGCCACCGTCCCATCGCTGCGAACTCCACACGAATACCCACTCCCGGCGGACACCGCTGCGAACTTGCCCTCGGGAGCGTCAACCCGACCGTCCGAGTTCGCACCCCAGCAGACAACCGTCCAATCGGTACGGATCCCACACGAATGAGCGTCCCCCGCCGATACAGCGCTGAACCTCCCCTCGGGGGCGTCCACCTGATCCCCCCAGTTCGCACCCCAGCAGACAACCGTCCCCTCAGTACGGATCCCACACGAATACCCATACCCGGCGGACACCGCGCTGAACTCCCCCTCCGGAGCGTCAGCCTGATCCCCCCAGTTCGTACCCCAGCAGACAACCGTCCAATCGGTACGGATCCCACACGAATGCCCATTCCCGGCGGACACCGCTCTGAACTCTCCCTGCGGCGCGGCAGCCTGACCGTCCCAGTTCCCACCCCAGCAGACAACCGTCCAATCAGTACGGATCCCACACGAAAAACCATTGCCACTGGAAACCGTTGCGAACCCCCCATCCTGGGGTGGTTGGTCAGGCCGAACCGAACCGAACCGCAGAGCACGGCTCAAGAACGTTGCCATCTGACCACGAGTGGTTTCCCGCCGGGGACAGTACCGAGCCGGGCTAGTCGAACACCCCGCCGTCACACCCACAGCCGCCAGGACATCGATATTCGACGCGTGAACATTGTCTTCGATATCCACGAACCCACTCGACGAACCCTCACCAAGACCGAAAGCACGAACCAGAAACGACGCCATCTGATCCCGCGTGACAGTCTCCGATGGACAGAACCGCAACGGCCCGGTAGCGCAACCCGCAGTAATACCCAACTCAGCAAGACGCTCCACATGAGGCACCCACCACTCGCCCGCATCCACATCCGCAAACCGTGACACCCCCACCTCATCCGGGTCGCCCCCATCGATCACCCGAACCAGCCACACCGCCATAACCCACCGCCGGACCGGGTCAGTCGGACAGAACACCCCCGGGCGGCACTCCGTCCCCGCCAGAACACCCTCAGCCGCCAAAGCCTCCACAGAACCCCGATGAGGCCCAGCCTCATCAATATCCGAAAACCCCGACCAGAAGCAGCCGCAGCAGGCACAGAAACCCCCACCCCCAACACAACCCCAACAACAGCCGCCACAACCCCCGACACCACCCACCGACTTCCAGCAACAAAACGAGCCCACACCATCACCGCGTAAACCGTACCGAAGATCGTGAGCAGCGTCCATGAGTCGCCCCCGTGCCTCCCTCGGAGATGAACCGAATCGCGTTCGTCGGAGAGTGTGATGGTGCCCGGGTTTGTTACCGCACCGGGTCTACCGGAGTGAAGTTCCCCCGGTGGCCGGACACTCCCGCAAAGTGGTGTCGGTTCTTGTTGGTGTATGGGGGGCCTTGAGTGGCTCTTCGGAAGTGAGCTGCGTCTATGACGAGCGTATGTTCTTCAGTCAGTTGTTGGGTGAGCCAGTGTTGATATCGAGTAGCGAGATGGTGGGCGTCGTGGAGGCCTCGTTTATCGACAAGACAGCCAACCACACCTTGCGGCGGGACGATGAAGCAAGAAGGAGTCGGGCCTGGTACGAGGTCATTGCGGTGCCTCCCACATGCCGCTCAGGGATCTCTCGGGTCCCTACCAGTGGCCTGGATCATGGGGAGCAGGAACCAGCCACATGGTCCGGGGCAGCCGCGTTCGGTGGGGTGTCAGTGGGTCCGGCGCCGCAGAGCATCGCCGCGTACGCCATCCGGACCAGCGGGAGGTGGCGGATTGCTGCTCCGCGACCTACCGGGACAGGTATAGGGTGCTTCATCATGCGACCGGTGCTTACGGCTGAGCAGTCCCGCCGCCAGGATGCCGTCGCCCGGGTGGATCCGCGCACCTTGCTGGACCGGGCCGGCCTAGCAGTGGCGATGCAGGCGGTGAGGTTGGGAGCCGGCTACGGGTCCCGGGTGGCGGTGCTGGCCGGTCCGGGCAACAACGGGGGGGACGGTTACGTGGCCGGCCGCTACCTGGCCGGGCGGGGGGCGATGGTCGATGTCTACCCGCTCACCGCACCCAGGACCGGTCCTGCCCGGTGGGCGTACCGGCTGGCGCAGAACGAAGGGGTGGCAGTCCGGGAATGGCACGACCCGCGACCGGCTGACCTGGTGATCGACGCCCTGTTCGGAGCAGGCTTCCGGGGAACGTTGCCCGACCTCTCCGCCTGGCAGGGAATCCCGGCATGTCTGGCCGTCGACGTTCCTTCCGGGCTGGACGCCACCACCGGTGAGGCAGGAGACGGCGTCCTGTCCGCCGATGCGACCGTGACGTTCCACGGATACCGGGTGGGTCACCTGGTCGGTTCCGGTCCCGACGTGTGCGGCGAGGTGACGGTGGCGGACATCGGTCTGCCCGACGTGGAGCCCGAGATGTGGCTCTGCGAAGAGGTGGACGCCCCACTCCCGGTGCGGGCCCGGACCGCCCACAAGTGGTCGGCCGGATCGGTACTCGTGGTCGGCGGTTCCGACGGTCTCGACGGAGCGGCCACCCTGACCGCCCGGGCGGCGTTGCGGGCCGGGGCGGGCGCGGTGATGATCGCCTGCCCGCCGACGGTCGAGGAGAAGGTGCGCTCGCCGGAGATCATGACCAGGGCCATCGGCACATCCCGGTCGTTGTCGCTTGGCGATGTCCCCCAATTACTCGAACTAGCCGGCCGCTTCGACGTGGTGATCATCGGACCCGGCCTCGGTTCGGCCGATGATCTGGGCGGTTTCGTCCGCGGGGTTCTCCGAGGCTGGAACGGTCCTATGGTGGCCGACGCTGACGCCCTCAACGCCCTGGACGGGCCGGAGGACCTCGTGAGGGAAGGTGAGACGATCATCACCCCCCACGCCGGCGAGTTCTTTCGCCTGACCGGACGGACCGCGGCCTACCAGGAGGCCATGCGGCTCGCCGAAAACTCGGGCGTGACCGTCCTGCTGAAGGGCGCCCCAACCTTCGTCATGGGAGCGCAGCGCTGGGTGGTCAACTCCGGAGGGCCCGAGCTGGCCACCATCGGGACCGGAGACGTGCTGGCAGGAATGATCGGAGCCTTCCGGGCCGTAGGTCTGGACGGTCCCACGGCGGCCCGCTCCGCGGCGTACTGGCACGGGCGGGCCGCCGCCGACCTGCAACGCACCCGCACGGTGACCGCCGACCAACTGGTCGATCACCTCGCGCTGACCACACGCCGCTGACCAACCCTGGCCACGCACCGTTGACCAACTGTGACCTAACCGTTCACTGACTGTGCCTAAGCGCCGCCGTTGACCGGTACTCCCGGTATCCGGGACCACCCCATAGCAGGTACCGGACCCTCCAAGTCGCGAAAATCGCCCCGGCGCCGCTGACCCTGACGGGCCCTCCCTCCCCCGCCGCCACCACCTGAGACGGACCGGGCGAACGCGGGGCCGGAGCGTGGGCTCCGCAGCTCTCCGAGTATGCCCGGACCTTCCGGTCACCGTCTGCCTGAGGGCGGGCAAGGCCCATCGGCTCGGAGACCGGAACTCCGTTGATGATCGCCGCTTCCGGACCTGCGGCGATGTTTGTGCTCACGACACCTTCAATATGCCTGATGGCTGTGACAGTGACAACCCCCACGTTCCCTGGCCCGCGGGGGATTCGCCGCGCGGCAGTCATGCCGGGCGATCCCGCCTACCGGAGAGACCGCTGTCAGGCGATGCGGGTCATCCGCTTGATGACGACGCTTTCCAAGCGGTCCTCGATGGCGGCGAGACCGTCCGCGATGTGGGGCTCGGCGAGGTGGGCATCGAGATCGGCTTCCCTCCGCCAGAGAGCCACGAAATAGAAGACGGTGGGATCGTCGTTGACCGCATGCAGCCGGTAGTCGAGGCAACCCTCCTCCTCACGGGTGGGCACCACCATGGCCATGAGGGCTTCGCGAACGGTCGCCTCCGATCCGGGCACGACCCTTACCTGGGCGACGGCGGTGAGAGGCTCGGTCATGGGCGCAACTCTACCGCCCTGAGCAAACCGCTCTCAGGCGATGCGGGTCATCCTCTTGATGTCGATACCCTCGATCCGATCCTCGACGCGGGCGATTGCGTCACGGACGTGGGCCGATTCCAGGTGGATGTCCAGATCCTCCCCGCTCCGCCACTGCTCCACGAAGTAGAACAGCCCCGGGTCGTCATCGACCACATGCAGCTTGTACTCGATGCAGCCCTCCTCGTTGAGGGTGGGCGGGACGATGGCCGCCAACGCGTCGCGCACAGCGTCCTCCGCCCCCGGCGCGGCCCGGATCCAGGCAACAACGGTTAGTACGTCGGTCATGGGCGTAACTGTAGTGGCCCGAGGCGAAGCCGGTACCGCTTCGGCGTAAGTAGGCCGTACGTGAAACCCGGCCCAACAGGGCCGGGTGGGTAAACGTTCTCGGCGCTCTAGCACCGAGAACTAGCGCTTCCTCATCCGCTAGCAGGTTGCCCATCCAGTGGCTGGATCTGCGGGTCGATCACCAACCGACCGGGTGCCGGGATTCCCCAGCAGCTTTGGGGAACTGAAGAACCCGACAATCCGTTCGCCGGCTGAAACAACCAGACCCGGGAGAACCAGCCACCAACACCGTGGGCCGAGCGGTCTCAGAACCACCGCCCAGCACGAACCGGCTACGACCATCACGATTCTCACCCCACCGTTTACGGCCGCTTGTGGACGCGTTCTCCTGTTATGCGAGGTAGATAGCGGTTTGTGAGGAAGCTAATCTTGGCCGGTGTCACTACAAGTGTCCTAGCGGTCAGCTTTACTATGCGTGCTCGGCTCAGATGTAATACGGTGATGGACGCCGCGCTGTTAGATCCTGGTCGGTGGCCACGAGCTTCGAGCGCTGAGATCGATTCCTGCAACCCGGTTAACACAGCCGGACAGGGCAGGTGTCCAGCCTATGGGGGAACTCCATCTTCGGGCGGGCGGTCATCTGGCCACCGAGAGCAGCCCGTGCGGCGGCTTCGGCGTCTACGGTGTCGGTCTTGCCCCGGAGGCGGCGTAGCTGGGCGGTTTGGGCGCATGACCTCTACCACCTCGACACCGGCTGCGCTCAGATGACGAGCCAGGCTGGCAGCGCAGTCAAAGTCTGCGCTGCGGCGTCGACCGCGATGTAGTAACGCCGGAATGCTGCCCGGCCCCCCCGGCCGGGGTTCCCGAATGGGTCGCGACGGCGAGATGTACACGGCTGCTCACAAGTCAGGAAGGAGACGGACCGCGCCGGTGCTGGTTGGGGCTAGCAACCGCGTCGTACGGGGTGGTATTGTTCATGTATAGGGAGGATGATGTGATGGGTACCGAGCTAGTTGGTCGAGAAACACCCTCTCCTGTTGTGACGATGTCCGAGGTTCAGGCGTGGTCGGCTCAAGGCAGGCGTAGACTCGCGGAGCGCGGTATCTACACCAGGGATCTCGGGAAACGGCTTCAGTGGAAACGCACCCGCGGGATCGATACATCCGCCGAAGAACGGTTCGTACGCTATCTTGATTCGGTTAGTGACGAAACAGGCGTAGCCGAACCTAGCGATTGAAGAGCCGCACAACCGCGCGGGACCTGCTGCTAAGGGCCGGCGGGGTATCACCTGGTAGCTTAGAGTACATAGCGCTCTACGCGGCAGCATTCGATAGCCTAACCGACTCCCCACTCGTACTAGTCGGTGGCGCGGCGCAGCCTCCCTTTATACCGGTATCGAGCGCCTTACCGATATAGATATGGTGGGGTGGGTCACCCCGACGGACGCCGCAGCACTGGCATCTGCTGGATTCACGCGGGAGGGACGCCACTGGGTTTATGGAGAAACGACTCCAGAACTCCTAGTAGAAGTACCAGAGACGACCCTGTTGGGCCACGATGAGCCCCTGTTATTCCGAACACCGTCCGGTGTAACCGTACGGGTCATCTCGCTTGACGACCTCATGCTGGACCGCCTCATGCAAGCCACAGATGGGACAGTCGTTACTTGGGAGGAAGCCCTATCGCTTGGTATAGCAGCGAAACACCGCATTAACTGGACGGTGCTACAAGCTAGATGCGACGCAGCGGCAGACGAAGACGCGTTCCTTCAGAGATTACCTGACGTGTTGAACCGGATCATCGATGACGTAGGCTAGCGTCGCTGTGGGGTCCAGACCTCTCCCGTATTCGTAGGCATCCGACCGCCCAGCGCAGCGTTCGGAGTCCTGGATAGGAGACTTCTCAGACAGCACCATCATCGCCGCGATGGTGCACCGGCTCGTTCGCAGAAGCGTCGTGTTTACCACTGCGGCAACCCATACCTGGGCTTCGAGCTTGCCCGCTCGAAGGACCCTGGTCCGGGAAGCTGTGGGTTACCAGTCGTCCCCGGCGATGCATGACCGAGCAATTTCCGGCGGGGGTGTGCCGGAGTCGGGAAAACGGTCCGTAGGGATGGTATGCAGCTCGCACACCCCGACCTCGATGCTCGCCAACGTGGTGGCGTGCTCGGGGGCAGCCGGTCGGTGACCTCCCGCGCCGGGCGCGTCCCATAAGGCCCGGTCGTCCATTCCCAGGCACGTCAATGAAGCGTCATCGTGTACGTGCCGGGTTCCTTGTAGATGACCGCGCAGTCGTCGTCCTGGGGGTACACGGCATCCTCCTTGGCATGCACGACAGGTCGGGAGTCCACGAAACGGATACCGGGCGCGGACACGCCCTTGTTTCCCACCCAACCCCGGTCGAGGCTCGCCTCCGCCGCCGCTATGTCGGCGTCCTCGGTCCAACAGGTGTGGGTGCTGCCGTTGCCGAGGTCGATCTCCATCCTGTCGACGGGAACAGCACGATGGCGGGCTCCCTGGCGGACGACCTTGTCCTCAAGCGGCGCGTCCACGGTCGGCCAGATAATGGGATACGTGACGGGATGGGATACGTGACGGGACTCCCAACAGGTTCGGCACCTTCCACGGTTTCGGCCTGACAGCCCGCCCAACTAGCGGACGGGAAGGGCGACTTGCCGGGTAGGCACAAATCTGGAATGTTCAGCAACCACACATATGTCGGGGCTCCGACCCACAGGTACTCGCGTGGGGGATTCGTGCCGATGACCGGATCGAACGTCAACCAGTTCGGACCGGGTACATCCGGTGCCGGTCCCCGAGCGTACCAGCGGGCACCTAGACCTATGCCCTAACCCGACGGGTTGTCCAGGTCGCCCTGATAGCTGAGGTCTCCGAGATGCGCGTCACTGATCGGCCCGGCAGCCGTAACAGACGCGGCCGTCACCGGCGAGTTCGATCGGTTCTGGCAGGCGGGTCATCAGGTCCTTGTTCCACCGTGCCATGTCACACGCTCCTTCGGTTAGAGCAAAGGGGTTGACCCGCTAGCAGCTGGGAATCGGTGTGAAGCCGAGCCCGGTGAACTGCCGGAGGTGTCATTCGTCGGGTGGTTTCGGGCCGGTTTTGAGGGCTACGAGACCGAAGCGGCATCCCTTTGACGAGCTGTTGGGCTCCGACGCCTCGAACTTGTGCTGCTTGACATCGATCAGGTCCAACCGTCCCGACCAGCACTGCTGCGTTCTGCCCGCCGGGCCCGGGTCGTGGGTGTTCGGGGCAAGGGAAGAACCCAGCGCACAGTGTTCCTGTCCGTCGACGCCCGCCGTGCCCTGGCCGGCTACCTGGAGGTGGAACGACCGTTCGACGCCACCGACGAGTCCACCGCGTTGTTCCTGTCCGCTGTTTCGGTGAGCAGCCGCCCCCCGACGGGCGGCTCTCCGGGCGCAGTGTCAACACCGTCCTCGAACGTATCGGCCGGCTCCACGACGCGGAACACACCGAACCCGTACGGTTCAACCTACGCGTGGTGGAGGGAACACAACCCGGAAGCTGGGCAGTTCCCCGCGGATCGGAACCTGTCCCGTTATGACCTGTTCAAGATGTTCACCCTGGTCCGGAGCGAGGATCCCCGCTGGGCGGCGGTGGACACCAGGGTGGGCCGGGGTGTCATCTGTCGTTTCGACCGGACGACCAAGTCTTTTTACAAGCGCTGCAGCAGGGAAGGGACCAAGCCCGGATATCCCCGTTTCAAGCCCCGACACCGGTGGAGGAGCATCGAGATAGTGAACGCCGGGGCCCAGATGCTCGTACCGCCGGGTCCCGGGGGTCGATGGTGGCGTCTGCGGGTCAAGGGAGTCCCCGCAGCCAGGTTCTGCGATGGCAACGGACGGCTGGCCGCCGCTCTCGATGCTGGCACGGTGGTGGAGCTGTGGGTGGTGCGCACCCCGTTGCGGGTGGAGTTGCATGTGGTGGTCGGACACGACGCGGATACCACTGTGGTGTCCGCTCCTCTGAACCCGGTGGGGATAGACAAGGGCCTGTCGACGCGGATGGCACTGTCCGACGGGCGGTACGTACCGGCGCGGACCATCGACAATCAGGTTGTCCGCCGGTACCAGCGTCGCCTGGCGCGAGCACAACGGGGATCTCGGTCCCGGGCCAAGAAGCGGGCTGCTGTGGCCAGGGTCCGGCGCAGGGAAACCGAGAGAGCCCGGGCGGCGGACTTCCGCCTGGCCCACGACCTCGTTACTTCCTTCGACGGCGTCGCCGTCGAGGACCTCAACATCGCGGGACTGCTCCGCTCCCGCAGATACTCCAAGAAGATGTCGGAACAGCGGTGGGGTACCTTCGACCTCGTACTGGGACACAAAGCCGAGAAAGCTGGTGTCCCGTATGTGAAGGTGAGCCCTTCCCATACCAGCACAGATTGCTCCCGATGCGGGCATCGCCAGCCGATGCCGCTCGGAACCAGAGTCTATCGGTGCGGGAGTTGCCGTCTCAGCCTGTGCAGGGACGTCAACGCCGCCAGGAACATATGCGCCCGGGCCTTCCCACAGGTCCGGGGTCGGGAGGGGCCACCACCTGACGCGGCGCGCTATACAAACAACCACCGTGAGACCGACTCGCCCCCTAGGGCAGGGACGCAAGTGGTCGCCGCAGAACAGTATGCCTGAGCAGCCTGCATGGGCACTCAGTATAAAGGTCCCCTCGGCGTTTCACGCAGTTGCCCTCATTCCGTAGGAGTTGCATTGTCCCAGGTCACGGCGCTTTTGGCGGAATCTGGAGTGTCATGTTGTTTCAGTGGTGGTCGCGGAGTTGCAGTCGAAAAGGTATACCATTTGTGACACCAGTTGAAGGCGTGGGGCTGAGGGTCAACTGTCCCTTGGTGGGTCACCCTGGCGTTTCCCGTAGGAATGCTGCGGTTGTCCCAGCTTTGGCAGTCTTGGCTCGACCCGCCGGGTGGAGGCCCGCACCGTCACACACCTGTATTTGCTCGCCATGGTCTGACCATTGGATGGTACTGCCGAACTGCCTGCGACATGAGATGCTTCCACGGTGGGCGGTCTCGGCCCGGTTGTTGCTGCGAGTTTGCTCGCTTCAACACGGTGCTGTCGGCTGCTGTGTGATATCCAGGTTATGGCAGGGGTGTGGAGTCGTCCTGCAGATACGTTGCCCATGCTGCCATGAGTTGGCGGCGTCGGTCGAATAGATCTGTGCGTAGGTATGCGGCTTCGACCTGGTTGCGGTTCTGGTGGGCCAGTGCAGCCTCGGCGACTGATCTGGGTGTGTCTGTGCATTCCTCTACCCAGACGCGAAAACTCGAACGGAAGCCGTGGGGCACGCAGGAGATCCCGAGCCGGTGGAGTATTGCCCCGACGGTACTCTTGCCGATCTGACCGCCGCGCGCGCCTGGGAAGATCAGCCCGCTGCTGTTTCGGTACTGGTGAGCTTCGTGCAGGATTGCAATGGCGCGTGTCGCCAGTGGCACACGGTGTTCCCGGCTCTTTTTCGTCCTCTTGGCCGGAATCGTCCAAGTCGCCTTCTCGAAGTCTATTTCGAGCCATTGCGCGAGCCTGGCTTCTGTGGGTCTCGTTGCGGTGAGTATCTGGTATTCGAGTAGCAGGATGCTGGTCGGGTAGGCACTCGACCAGCGTACCTGCTGGAGGGCTGCCGCGACCTGATCATGGGGCAGCGCCGGGTGATGCCGAGACCCACTGCTGTGCTTGGGCAGCGCGGCGGTGATGGCCTCCCCGGCCGGGTTGTCGGGCCGATGCCCCGCGGCTATCGCCCACAGCATTATCGCCGAGATTTCCCGTTTCACTGTCTGAGCAGTGGGGTTCTTTTCGTGCCATATTGGAGTTAGGAGGCCCATGACGTCAGCGGTGGTGATTCGGTCTACCCGTTTGCTGCCCAGCGTCGGGTACGCGTAGTTCTTGAGGGTGGATCTCCACCTGTGTTCCGTCTTGCTACCGGGTTTCCAGCCTTTGGAGTACAGCTGGATAACTTTCTCGGCCGCCTCAGCGAAGGTCGGCACCCCGCCGCCCCGGGGATCTTGTCCCTGTTCTGCCAGCCGACGATTGTTGAATGCCTTTCGTCGGGCTTCGGAGAGTTTGACCAATGGATAGCTTCCGAGGCCGATGTTGGTGAGGCGGCCGCCAATCCGGATTCGCTGAATCCACGACTTTCGTACTCCAACGTTTCGCCCATTAGCGTGCCCGACCTACTGTGCGTATCCGATAGAGAGTGCCCGCCCCTAGGCATATTCTACCCGAAAGGACGCTGCTGTGTAGCGTTCCTGCCATGCGTTGAACTCGACGACCTGCACGCAGAAGCGGGTACGTCAGGTACGGGGTTAAGCCTGGCAGAAGACATCGGCGTTGGTAACTCCCCTCGTCGCGACTGGGCTGTGCGAGACTACTGGATGTCGTCTGGAGACGAGGGTCAGGCCCGGCTAAGCCGTTCGATTCTCAGTCAGCGAGAAGAGGAGACAGATTCCGGCTGAGGAGGTGACAGACTCCCGGGACCCCTACCATTACCCCTGGTCAGGGGTGGTCGCGAAGACCCCGCCCTCGACGCGGTGCTGTTCCTAGCCCACCGCAGGTCGATGGTCGACATCATCCAGGCCGTCGGACGGGTCATGCGAACCGCCGCGGGGAAAGAACGCGGTTACATCATCCTGCCCGAAGGGAAAACCCGTATCGACGACGCCGTTCTGCGCAGCCCAAGGTTCAAGCCGGTCTGGGACGTGATCCGGGCGTTACGAGCCCACGACAAACGGATGGACGTGTGCGTCAACACCGCCGACAAAGGCGGCAAACCACCCATAAACGTTATAGGCGGCGCCGACGGCGACGACACCGACAACACGGATGACGGTAGGGGGTTGGACACTGCCACCGTTGTGCAGATGACCCTCCCCATGAACTCCGAAATCGCGTCGGCGCTGGTCGAAATCTGCGGGGACCGCACGTATTGGGCGACTTGGGGAGACGACGTAGGAGAAGTCACCCGAACCGTCTCAGCCCGCATCAGCCGACTCATCGGATCCCGGCCGCACACTGCGGAAGCGTTCGGACGGTTCCTCACAGAGATGCGTCAGACGATCAACGAACACCTACAAGAAGCCGACCTCGTCGACATGTTGGCCTGCCACATAGTCACGCTGCCCGTGTTCAACGCCCTGTTCGGCTCCGCCGCGTTCGCTTCCCTCAACCCGGTTGTTGCTGCGTTGAACCAGATGGTGGACACGCTGGACCGGGACCACATCCGAGCCGACACCGCCCGCCTCGACCGCCTATACGACAGCGTGACCGAACGGGTCCGCCAGGTCACCGACCCCGAAGGCCGCCTCAAAATCCTGCTCGAACTGTACGAATCGTTCTTCGCGAAAGGCATGAAACGGGAAACCGACCGGCTCGGCGTCGCCTACACCCCCATCGAGCTGGTGGACTATGTTCTCCGATCAGCCGACCGGCTCTCCCAGCACCACTTCGGCAAGGGCCTATCAGACCCCGACGTTCATGTGTTGGACCCGTTCACCGGAACCGGCACCTTCATCAACCGGCTACTCACCATCAACGACAGCAACGGCCGGCCGCTTATCACAGACGAAGACCTGGACCGCAAATACACAGCCGAGATACACGCCAACGAAATGCTGCTGTTGGCCTACTCCATCGCCGCCGTCAAAATCGAAGAAGGACGGCGCCAACGCCGACCCACAGCGACTACCAGCCATTCGCAGGCATCGTCCTGTGCGACACGTTCAACAGCCAACCCGACCAGCAACAGCTCGACACCCTGTCAGGCAACAGCCGACGGGCCGAACAACAAGCCGGCCAACGCATCGACGTCATAGTCGGGAACCCGCCCTGGTCCGCAGGACAGAGAACCGCCGCCGAGGACAACCCCAACATCGTGTACCCACAACTGCGGGAACGCATCCGCGAACCCTACGCGGCGCGCAGCACCGTTACGTTGAAGGCGGCCTTGTACGATTCGTACAAGCTGGCGATCCGGTGGGCCACCGACCGCATCGGCGACCAAGGCATCGTCGCGTTCGTCACCCCCAACTCGGTGCTCGACGGCAACGCCGAATCCGGGCTCAGAGCCTGCCTAGCCGACGAATACCACAGCCTGTACCTACTCAACCTACGCGGCGACGCCCGCCTCTCCGGCGAAGCCAGGAGGCGGGAAAAGGGCAACGTCTTCGGCAGCAGCACGAGGGTGGGCATACTCGTATCCGTACTGGTCAAACACCCCCACCAGCCACATCCCGACCGCCAGACCCGCATCTGGTACCACAACATCGGCGACTACCTCACCACAGACCAGAAAAAACAGGCCCTCCAAGACATGGGGCATGCGCCGACGAGCGGCGACGGGGAAGGCTGGCAACGGATCAAACCCGACAGCAACCACGACTGGATCAACCAATCCGACCCCACCTGGCAACACCTAATGCCCCTCGGGGACAAGACCACCAAACAGGCAGCCCTGCGCGGGTCGGCTGGATCGGGCGCTGACTCCCCGACTGTGTTCCACATCTACTCGTCCGGCCTCAAGACCAATCGCGACCCATATGTGTACGACTACGACAAGGACGGTCTGGAAGAACGGGCCGAAGCAATGGTCGACGAATACGAACACCAACGCGACCGTGTGAGCACCGGGGAGGCGACGGTCGACCAAGCCACCCGAAACGTCAGACCACATGTCATCAAATGGACGGGTGACCTGCGACCACGGCTACGACGCGGCCTGCGCGCCACCTACGACGAACGGAACATTCGGGAAGTCCACTACCGGCCGTTCACCAAGATGTGGCTCTACTACGAACCGCTGTTCCTCAACAGGGTCTACCGCATCCCCATCATGTTCCCTCACCGTCCCGACGGCGCGAACCAGGCGATAGTCGTAGCGGGGAGGGGATCGACCCGTGAGTTCTCGACGGTGGTGACGGACACAGCACCGGACCTGGAGCTGGTGTCCAAAGGTCAGGTGATGCCAAGAACCACCCATCATAATCCGACCGACCGACCGACCGACCGACCGACCGACCGACCGACCGACCGACCGATCAGGTCATCTACATCACCGGGCCGGGAGCATCGGTCGGGTTCTCAACACTCGTCAGCGACTGTCCCCCGGACCTGCATCTGCTGTCAGGCGGACAAGCGTTCCCCCGATACACCCACCCGACCGGATGAATCAGGTGATCAGCATGACCGGACCAGGCTGGAAAGGCCCCTTCTCGACGCTGATAAGCGACATCCCTCCGGACATCCAGTTCATGGGCAACGGTCAGGCGTTCCCCCGGTACACGTATCCGAAGGAGACCAGCCGATGACCGCCGGCACTACTCCGATGCTGGACTTGGGGGACCTAGACCCCACCGGCGACCGGCCCGACGACCAAGGCCGGGTGGACAACATCACCGACTGGTGCCTCAACCAGTTCCGCAGCCGCTACCAGGACCCTGCCATCACCAAAGACCACATCTGGGCATACATATACGGAGTGATGCACGCCCCCGACTGGCGAACCAGATACGCGAACGATCTACGCAAAGGTCTACCCCGCATCCCCTACACCGACGACTTCTGGCCGTTCGCCCAGGCGGGCCGGGAGCTGATCGACCTACACGTCGGCTACGAAACCTGCGAACCGTATCCGCATGTGCGAGTGCTGGTAGACGGGCAGGCGGCCGACCCGGACCGTGACAGCCCCGACGTGTACCGTATCGATAAGCCGATACGCTGGGCCAGAACCCGCGGCGAAGACAGGAAACTCGCCAACGACCTGAGCGTGCTCGTGGTCAACGACCGGTGCCGAATCGAAGACATCCCCCCGGAAGCGCACGAGTATGTGGTCAACGGGAAAACCCCCCGCTCGGCTGGGCCATCGACCGTCTACGGGCTACCCGTGACAAAACGAGCGGGATCACCCGCGACCCGAACCGGTGGCACACCTGGGCAGACCGGCCCTACAACCTGATCGAACACCTATGTAGGCTGATCACCGTGTCCGTCCGCACCGTCCGCATCGTCGACGGGTTGCCCCCCTCGCTGCCCCCAGACGACCCACGCCCCGCCGGCTGACCTATCGGAGAGGCCGGCTGGCGTAAGGTAGCTGGGTTGACCCTGGTCCGCTGCCCAACCACACCCCACCGGTTCTCCCGGGAGAATCCACCACGACAACAACCCAACTGGCGCGCCGCTGATCCAAGTGAGCTGACTCCAAAAAAACCGGTCACCATCAACCGCCCCGCTTCAAGTCACGCGTATAATTCCCTTTGGATTGTGTTGACTCAGGGGATTAAGTTATGAGACGGTTGGCGCTACTGGTCGCATGGGTGCTGGTGCTCGGAACAGTCGCGTCGGGAGCGTTACCGTCCACGCCACCCGCGGTGGCGCAGGAGACAACCGGGCCGCCGGAAATATGCGACACAGCCGCGGTGGAACAATTCACCGACGTCGCCGACGGTGAATACGCGTCCGCCTACGTGCTGTGCATGCGCTCTCTGGGCCTCTCGGTGGGAAGAGGAGCAGGAACCTACGGTCCTGACAGCCAACTCAACCGCGGGCAGATGGCATCATTTCTGGTGCGGCTGTGGCGTGACGTGCTGGGCAACCAATGTCCCACCGGAGTAGTCACGCCGTTCACCGACGTGCTCGACGACTCCACGCATACCAAGAACATCGAATGCATCTACGGACTGGAGATCACCACCGGCACCGGCCCCGACACCTACGGCCCCAGGGACCCGCTGAAGGCAACCCAGATCTCCCGATTCCTGTACCGCGTCTACAACAAAGCCGGCGGCGACATGTGCCCGAGCGCAGACGGGTCGGAACTCCACCGGGCCGCAGAGTGCCTGCTCCAACTCCGGGTCGTGCCCACCACCGGCGAAGCCACCGCCACCACCACCGTCACCCGAGCACAAATGGCCGTCTACATGGTAGGGCTATGGCACAACCTCTCAGGCAAAGGCCTACCACCCCCACCCCCACCCCTAGGCACCCCCACACCTGAGGCGACCACCACCACTACTACCCAACCCACCCACACCGCACCCACCACCCAACGCATCGCCTACACGGTCAACAGATCCACAGCACTTGATCGCGTGCGGGGAGTCACGACCACTGACGTCTGGGTTATGAACGCCGACGGAACCGACCAGAAACAACTCACCGACAACGGCTGGGGTCCGGTGTGGTCACCTGACGGAACCCGAATCGCCTACACCGGCAGGCGCCTGACGGGCTCCAGAATCAGACCAAACCAGATCAATGAGGTCTGGGTTATGAACGCGGACGGAACCGACCAGAAACAACTCACCGACAACGGCTGGGGTCCGGTGTGGTCACCTGACGGAACCCGAATCGCCTACACAGTCGGACTCCGCGGAATCTTACGCGGAGTCCGGGTTATGAACGCGGACGGAACCGACCAGAAACAACTCACCGACAACGGCATGAGTCCGGTGTGGTCACCTGACGGAACCCGAATCGCCTACGTAGCCCTCGGCCCGGACACCGGAGTCCCGACCACTGAGGTCTGGGTTATGGACGCCGACGGAACCGACCAGAAACAACTCACCATCGGCGAGATCTCGGGGTCGTTTCTTCTGTCGTGGTCGCCTGATGGAACCCGAATCGCCTACCCAGGGGCAAACGGAGTCTGGGTCATGAACGCGGACGGAACCGACCAGAAACAACTCACCGACAACGGCTGGCGTCCGGTGTGGTCACCTGATGGAACCCGAATCGCCTACTCTAGGGCAAACGGAGTCTGGGTTATGAACGCGGACGGAACCGACCAGAAACAACTCACCGACATCGGCCAGAGTCCGGTGTGGTCACCTGACTCTGGCCGAATCGCCTACTCTGGGAGCGGAGTCTGGGTCATGAACGCGGACGGAACCGACCGGAAACTGCTCTACTACAACCGCACCGCCGGGGATGGCGCGGGTCCGGTGTGGTCGCCCGTGGTCGTGCCGGAGGGTTAAACAAAGAACACTGTGGCCGATGGGTACACACACCGGCTATGGTCCCCGAATCGGCAGGCGTTGCCGGTCTAGTATCAGGTAGTCGAGTACCAGTCCTGTTGTCTCAGACTACCAACCGCGCTGGTCTCGGCACCTAGTACCAACTCGCTGAAGCATGGGCATCAAAGACAGATGCCGCCCGTACGTTCACCGGGAGGGTGAATGTCACGCCCGGGCAGGACCACAGTCCAAGAGACATGACCCCCGGTCCAGGAGCCCGATACCCCCACGCCGGTAACAGTAGAAACCCCCGATCCATGAATAATCGGGGCTAACGTTCTATCCGCTGTCCTGGAACACGGCGGCGATTTCGGCCCCGCACTCCGCCTCGATCCGGTCCATGACCGCGCCGTGACGAGTCGCGTCAATCAGGATCCATGCCAGTTCCCCCAGAACACGAGCACATAGAATAGCTGCCCGCCAGTGACACCGAGAGTGACACCGCCCAGGTCAGTATCGTCGGAAATACCTATCTACCAGGCTAAATAGCGGTATCCGCCAAGTTGTACTGGTAAGTATATAGGCCCCCAACTAACGATCCTCTTCTAGCCCGTGTTGGGGCGAACAGTGGGGCCTTGGTAGGTTGGTCCGGTCTGAGAGGGAGGTCCATGGCAGGGGCCAAGTACGGGCTCACGCTGTCGAACCGCAGCGTGCTGCTCGGGGTGTCCACGGTGGAGGAGATGCTCGGTCTGGCCGCCGCAGCCTGATGGCGATCACCACAGCCGACCGGGAGGAGGTGTGGGACTCGGTATGGGTGGGTGACTCGATCTTCGCCAAGCCGCGCCTCGACGCCCTGGTGGCCTTCGGGGCGCTGGCCGCCTGCACGGAGCGGGTAGGTCTCGGGGTCGGGTGCATGGCGAGCATGCCGCTGCGCGACGCTCTACTCCTGGCATACCAGTGGCTCAGCTTCGACTTCCTGTCCGGCGGCCGGTCCATCTTCGTGGCCTGCCAGGGTCAGCGGGAGGCGGGGGGAGGCAAGTTCGCGGAGGAGTTCGCGGCTTTCGGCATCGATCCGTCCACGAGGAGCCGCCGGATGGAGGAGGCGATCGAGATCCTGCGGCTCGTCTCCCAGACCGAGAACGCCTCCTACGAGGGGACCTACAACCGGTTCGAGGACGTGACCGTGCTGCCACGGCCGGTGCAGCAACCGCTGCCGATATGGGTGACCGCCAACCCCAACCCGGCCTTCCCTTTGGGGGTTCCCCGGACCTACTGGGAGAGAGGAGATCCCGCCGGGGCCGTTGCCGGAATGGTAGGGGCCCGCTAGCGTGGCTGAGGGGATGCGTGAACGTGGCATGGCGCCAGTGCCGGCGCGGAGCGGTGGGCTGGGGCGCCTGCGTCACCGGGCGGCGGTTGCTACGGCTTCAGTTTGGGTAGGGGTGCTGGCTCTGTCGGTGGTGCCGGTGTGGGTGCATCTGACCGTCGCCGGCCGGGGGGCTAACCCCTTCTGGTGGGTCGCTGCCATGAACGTGGGTCAGGGTTGTGTCTTGGTCCCGTGTCTGGTCGCCACCCGGAGGGCGGCTGGTCTGAGAGGGGCGAGGGGTCTGCCAGCCGCTGCGGTATTGGGTGCATCACCGGGCCGTGGTCGGGTGTGGACTTGGGTCACGGCTGTTGGTCTCTGGATGGTGCCTGCGCGGATGAGCATGGCGTTCTTGGTGTGGGCAACGGAGTGGGTGGGTACTGCCGCGGCTGCCGTCGTCGGCCAGTACCTGGTTCCTCTAGCTGTTGCGGGGCTCTTGGCCTTGTCAGGCCGGTCTGTTCTTCCCCGGCGCTGGCCGCTCGTGGGAGCTATCGCGGTGGTGGGGGTCTGGCTCGTGGCTGTCGGGGAATCCGGCGGTGTCGCCCCTCTACTCGCGTTCCGGACGGGCTGGCCGGTGCTGGTCGGTCTCTCTCTGGCGATGGTGTCCACAGTTGGTGCGGCCGCTTCGGTAGTCCTCAACGTGGTTTACGGTGACCGGCTGTCGGTGGCGGCAGCCCGCTGCGGTGGGATCCCTGCCCCCGCCGCCGGGGTGTGGTGGGCGGTAGCAGCGATGGCGGGTTCGTGTTTCGCGGTGGCCCCGCTGAACCTCGCTGTCGGGTGGTGGCTGTTCGGTCCGGTCCCGCTGGCCGACCTGGGCTCCGGGCTGTTGTTCGGTGCTACGGCGGTAGCTGTGGGTGGCACCGCCCTTCGGGTAGCGAACGCGCTGAGCCGTTCGGCAGCGGTCAACGCTCCGATTCTCTTGGCGCTGCCCCTCGCGGTGCTCTGGCTACTCCTCGCCGGGGCCGCTCCACCGCGGCTCGACCTTTACCTGGCCGGTGTGGTCCTCCTCCTAGGAGTCGTTTGGCAGACGTCGGGTGCGTCCCGCCGCCGATCCAGGAAGCGAACGAACCCTTAGCGGCAGGAGCGGCCGGGGGGTTAGACCGAAACCCGGCTATACGTCCGAGCAGGCCCTCGCCACCAACCGTACAACCCAAGACTGCCGGCGTTGCCAGCGGACTCGCCCCGGTCCGCTGTCTGTACGGCGGGTATGAGACCGGCGTTCGTGCCGGCAGATCGCTGGACCGGGTGAGCGGCAACTCACCGCAGATCGGTTGACCCCTGTCCCTCTCGGTGAGCATCGATGAAGGTGGCCATAACCTGGGTGGGCGGTCAAGGTTTACCTGGGCGGAATACGCAGAAGCCTTCCGCGGGATCTCATTCGCCCGCCGCAACTCACGGTTCTCCTGCGACTTTCGTGGACGTGATCGGATTCTCAGCCGCTAGCGGTCGGTTCGGATGTGAGGTCGAGAGCCCGTACCAGGAAGGTTGCCATCTGTCCCCGGGTCACAGCCTGGTGCGGGCAGTAACGTAACGGATCGGTCTTACATCCCATGGTCACGCCGACCGCGACCAGAGCATCGATGTTGGCCTCGTGGGTGTTACCCGCCGTATCCGCGAACCCCGCCGAAGGCGCAGGCGGCAGATCGAAAGCCCGAACCAGGAACGTCGCCATCTGCGCCCGGGTAACCGGCTTGTCCGGGCAGTACCGCAACGGATCGGTCTTGCATCCCTCAGACACACCAAGATCCCCAAGACGCTCCACATAGCCCACCCACCAAGCATCGGGATCCACATCCGCGAACCGCGTCCGCGCATCGGAAGACACGGGAGCCTGACCGAGGACCCGGGTCATCCACACCGCCATGGCCCAACGCTCGATCGGCTCATCAGGGCAGATACGCCGCTCACCACACTCGGTACCTTCGAGGACACCCGCCGCCGCGAGCCGGTTGATCGACGGTTCGCGAACACCGCCGTCGTCGTCGAAGCTGTCCGGTTCGGCGGGTTGGTCAGGTTTCTCCCCGTCGTTGCCGTGGCCCGGGGTGGGATCCTCCGGATCGTCAGCCGGGGGAGGGGCCACACCATCGATGGCGGTGATGTTGGAGGACCTGAGACCCAGGCCGGTCCGTAACTGGGCCCCGGCGACGGTCACCGACGCGGGTTCACCACCGCGGACACCGCGGAACATGACATGTGCGGGTGAGGACAGGGACTCTGTAGCTACCAAGATCGCGTCGGTGACCTCCTCCCAGCCCAGCCAACGCGCGACAGCCGAGGCGCTTACCCGGCGGTCCCAAGAAGCGTTCGGGTTGCCCACCCCCGGGTCGACGTCCCAGGGGTCCTCGACCGGCGTCAGATACGGCCACTCGCGTCCTGGTGTTTTGCCGTTCCACTCGGTGAAGAACCCGTAAACGTTGCTTCGGGTGATCCCACCGGACGACGCGGAGAAGAACGCCTGGACGATCCCCGCCTTCGTGAACGTCTCCCACTCGTCGCCGAAGTAGGTGAGAACCCGGTCCCTGGTGGTTTCCACGCCGTCGAGCCAGGGCTGCCCACCCGACCGGGTCTCCTTTGCCCAACCTATGTAGTTCATGTCCCGCCAGCTGTCGTAGAGATGGCACCAGCATCTGTCCTTGCGGGCGGCGCTGATCCCCGGATCGTCGTCGGGATCAGCGGGACGCGGCTCGGTTTCCCACTGGAAGAACTTGAAGGCTGCGTACGAGCGGGCCGTGACGGCCTGGGCCTCGTTGACTCCTGCCGCCTCCCAGTCGTCGGGGATTTCGGCAGTACCCTTGAGGTAGTCCTCGAGTCCGATCGCCAGGACCACGTGGAATCCTGTCTCTACCGGGTCGTCTCGTATCTTCAGTTCCCCGTGACGGTATTCGCACACCTCGTTGCTCCGAGGTGCGCACAGCTTGTTCCTTTCCTCACCGTGACGGAGCCGGACACCCTTGGCGTCTGGCCAGGAAATAGCCGCTCGGCAGCCACCTGCCGTTCCCTGGAGCTCACCACCACGGAAGAAGCCGCACTCGTTGCGGGCCATGCGCCGGAACTCCCACCTCTCACCAGCCTGCGGATGCTCCGGCTTCGGGCAGGGACCCTCGTCGTCGCCCACCAGACACAGATCCAACGGACCTCCTACGGCGGTGAACTCCAACAAGGTGATCTGGGACCCCAAATTGACCCACAGTGGGTTATCCAGCGTATACAACAGATCATTGGGAAGGGGCAGGTCCCGCATCGTCGCCGGTTCCGAGCCCGGGAAGTAATAGGCGGCGACATCCTCACCCGGCTTGGCCGGATCGGCAAGCGCCTGCCCGTAGGCGCCCCACTGGCCCATACCAACACCATGACCCGAACCCGCGCCCTCGAAAACGAAACCGCCGCTACCTTGAGCATCAGCGGCAACAGCAGGAACCAGGCCCACCAGAACCGCCACGAGCAACAACCGCCGGAGCACCCGAGGATTGTAGAAGCCACCCGTCAGCAATCTGAACACCAACCTTCGACGTCGACGAACCCGAACTCCCGACACCCCGACCACCCAACACGCCACCCCGGTGGGAAACCTCTGACGGTGACCCGGGTTCGGTGGAGTCACTCCAGTCTGCCGATGTACGCGGACGAACCTTGGTGTCGGGAGGAATCAGTTCTGGTCGATGATCATCTGGCGGACGTGGGCCTCCATCATCCGATGCATCGCCGCGATCTCCTCGGGACCCTTGCCCTCGAAAAGATTGCTGTGCCCTTCCTCCCCGTGCCCCATCATCGCCGACAGCAACTCGTCGGCGGTGTCCTGCTCCGTGGTCCAGTCACAGCCTTCACATGCAAGCTTCATCGCTTGGTCCCTTCGACGGACGCGTTCTCGAAGTGATCACCCTAGGGGGAGAGTTCATTTGATCGCAACACACCTAAACTCCTACCCAAGGACCTCCGGTAGCCTGTCCGTTCATCGGTGGCTAGGTCCCTGGGCCCTGGTGCCCCACCCCTGCCACGGGCACGCTAGGGATGGTGATGAGGTCATGGATGGACAAGGCCCGAGCCCTCCGACCGGTCCATGTGGCGGATTCTCCCGCCGAAGATCTTTCTCCTGCGCCGACGACGCCCATGTAACATTGACGTACTTCCTCAAGCGACCGGACCGTACACGAAAGGTGTCATACCCTCCCGGTAAGTCTTGGTAGCAGATTTTGGGGCGTGACGTTGGAGAGGAGACGTATGGCCCTTGACCTCCGGTCCTGGCGCGACCGTATCGATAGAGGCTCTATCACGGATCAGCGGCCCCTCTTGGTGCTGCCTCAGCAACGCAGCCCTCGCGGCGGGTCGGGAACCTTCCTTGCTTCTGATGGCGGAGGTAGGCAGTGGTGGGTAAAGCCGCTGAACAACCGTCAGGGCGGTAAGGTGATTGTGACCGAGCATGTGGTAGGACGTGTGGGCGCCCTGATAGGAGCGCCGGTCTGTGAGGTGGCCATCGTGCAGATCCCCGAGGAACTGGCTGGGTGGCAGTTTGTACCCGGTCGACAGTTGGAGCCAGGACTTGCCCACGGTTCCGCCGCGGTGGACCAAGCGACCGAGGATCGAAGCCTCGCTCACCGTCAGCGCGACGACAATCAGATCAGGCAGGCAGGTGTCTTCGCCCTGTACGATTGGTGTTGGGGGGGAGACCACCAGTGGCTGTAGAGACCACCAGTGGCTGTACTCGGCGAAGGCGGATATGGAGCTATACAGCCATGACCACGGCTTCTATCTGCCACCCACTGGTTCGGACTGGAACGTTGGCGCGCTCGATTCCCATGCCGACAGGCCCCACCCAGGGCCTTGGCCGCCTCGCGTTCTTGACCGAAGGGAACTAGATCGCTTATCTGCGGCTCTCCGCGCGATTGATAAGCAACATCTCTGCGCCATCCTTGGAGATGTTCCTCTGACCTGGCCGGTAACTACCCGAGAACTCGAAGCTCTGGGATCCTTCCTGGAGTGCCGGGCACCTCTCGTCGCGCATCGTCTGGACTTGATGAAGGAGGCTATGTGATGCGATTCGTCTACTCACTTATCCGGTTCGTGCCGGACCCCGCCAAGGGCGAGTTCGTAAATGTCGGCGCAATCGTAGGAAGCGAACTTTCATCCGAATGGCAAATCCGACAGGTGTCTAATCCCGCCCGCGCCAGGGCCTTAGACGACGAGCGCTCCCTTGACTTGGTATGGGCTTTCTGCACCCGGGTCGGGGCTGACATAGACCGTTTCGAGGATTCGCTTTACCGCCTGTTCGACTCTGAGGTAGAGTTGTCGGAGGACTGGCTTGAGAACCTCCACACCCAGCATCGCAACATCGTCCAACTCAGCCCACCGTCACCCATGGTAGCTGACAGTGCTGATGAGGCGCTGGACCGTCTGTTCAGTCAGATGATTCTGGATCCCACACGTCACCGGCAGAGCACTGTGACCAAACACGTAGTGCTGGCTGCCATGCGAAGGGCCTACGGGAGTTGCGGCCTACACAAGAACCGCGGCTTTGTAGAACGTGCCCGGCTGTCCGCTTCGGACCACTCGATCCCCGTCGACTTCGCAGTGGTAAACGGTCAGGTACTGCAACTGGTCCAGACTTGGTCGTTTCAGTCAGCCGACCAGCAGTCTCTCGCCCAACAAGTACGTTCCTGGGGATGGGTGGTGCATCGGACCCGTCAGCAAGGCGCCCAACTGGACGCAAGCGGGGTGGAGGGACTTGATGTCGACCCGGATATCGCGATCAGGGCCGTATACGTTCCTCCCGCACCGGACGGAAACGCTGACGCCTACAGAGGCGCCTTGGATGTGTTCAAAGAGACAGCGATCGAGCACAGACCCATCGATCAGGTCAAAGACGTAGCCGAAGAGGCCCGCCGCCTACTGGCCAAGACTTCTGTGTAGCAATACCACAACCTTGCCGCGGATCCATGGGCAAGGGCCCGTGCGAGACAGCATGGAAGTATCATCCTCCCCGTGGGTGCTCATGAGAACGGGCAGGGCATGCTCGATTGGTTGCTGACCGGGGGCACGGTGATCGACGGGACCGGGAGTCCCGGTTTCCGGGCCGATGTAGGTCTGGTGGGGGATCGGATCGCCGCGGTCGGGTCGCTGGACCGCTGCGAAGCACAACGAACCGTGGACGTGAGCGGTTCCGTCGTCAGTCCGGGATTCATCGACGTCCATTCCCACTCCGAGTTCTCCCTGCTGAGAGGGGTCGATGTCGACGCTCGCCTCACTCAAGGGATCACCACCGACCTGCTCTCGCCGGACGGCTTCGCCTACGCACCCCTCTCGCCGGACCGGCTCACCGAGATGAAGGCCTATCTCGAGGTGTTCAACGGGGCGCCCGAGGACGGATGGGAATGGTCGGGCAACGAGGAGTACCTGGCGATGTTCGACGGCCGGGTCGGCATCAACGTCGTACCCCAGGTGGGTTTCAACGCGGTGCGGGCTGAAGCGGTCGGCTGGGATCCTCGCCCGGCCGAACCCGCCGAGGTCGAGCACATGAGGGGACTCACCCGCCGAGGTATGGAGCAAGGTGCCTCCGGTATACAGGTGGGCCTCGACTACTTCCCGTCCGGGCACGCCACCACCGAGGAGCTGGTGGCCGTGGCCCGGGTGGTTGCCGAGTACGGGGGGGTCTACACATCCCACGTCCGCGGGATCCGGGGCGACACCGAAGGCGGCGTGAAGGAGGCGCTGCGGGTCGGGCGGGAGGCGGGGGTGGCGGTCCATATCTCGCACCTGTTCGGCTCCGACGAGCTCTACCAGCTGCTGACCGACGCCACCGACGAGGGGCTCGACGTCACCTTCGACGCCTACCCGTACATGGCTGCCAGCAGCCACCTGGCCTTCTGCCTGCCCATGTGGGTTGACCGAGGCCCCCCTGGCACCGTGCTGGAACTGCTCGAGGATCCGTCGGTACGATCCCGGTTGGCCCCCCACATCGACGAGTTCTTCGCGGCCTACGTGGCCCGGCCCGAGAACGCTTTCTTCTCGTCCCTCCCGCCCGGTCCGTACCAGTACCTGGAAGGCCGCCCGCTGACCGATGCCGTAGGCCGGGTCGGGGACACGCTCGCCGAGACCGTCTGCACCCTGCTGGCCGAGTGCCGGATGCGCGTCCTGATGGTGTACCGCTGGTACGACGAACCCAAGCTCCGCCGTGCCATGACCCACCCGCTCGGCATGGTCGGGTCAGACGGCCTGTTCCGGGGCACCCGGCCCCACCCGCGAGGCTTCGGCGCCCACGCCCGGGTGCTGGCGCATCTGGTACGCGACAAGGGCTGGCTGGAGTTGCCCGACGCGATCCGCCGGATGACCTCCATGCCCGCTGCCCGCTACGGCCTGGCCGACCGGGGAGTGATACGCACCGGAGCAGCCGCCGATGTGGCCGTGTTCGACCCGGACCGCATCCAGGACCGGGCCACCTTCGGCAACCCCCGAGCCACGGCGCTCGGGATGGACTACGTCTTCGTAAACGGCCACGGTGCCATCAAAGCGGGCCAACTGGCAGGCACCACGGCCGGCCGGGTTCTGCGCGGTCCGGGTTCCTGAACGAGACACTTCTAGTCCCTACCCACGGGTGGACCTGGCTATAGGTTGGCCGAGGATCATCTCAGCCTGAACGGGGGCCCCATGTTTATTGAGCGGACTGGCTCCGCCCGTCGGCTGTTGGGTTTTCGGGTGATGGCCCCCTCCACCGTTCGTTCGGTCGAGAGCATGGGGGTAGCCGGAGGAGCAAATCAATGGATTCAGCCATCAGGAGGCTGGTCCCTTCGCTCTACGACTCGGCACGCATCACTTCTCATGGGAGGAGCTTTTCGATTTGGAACTGTTAGGTCGTTTAGTAGCTCCAGGCCCGGGGCCCTTCGGCAACTTCGACACCGAGATTGTCTTGTTTGTCGTGTAGCCGTCGCGCACTTGTCTTACCGTTCGCGCCCTGCGCCGTCTGCCTTTCATTAGCTTTTACCTCCGATGCTGCCTCCGTGAACTCTAGATACTCGATCTCTTCCCATCTTAGAAGAATGCCGGAAGCCTGTATTTCTGGATTGCCTTCATCATCAGTGAGTATCTCTCCGGTGTAAGGGTCGAGGCTAAGGGTCGCGGCTAGATAGAGATCCTGCGGCTCAGGGTATCCCGAAGCATACGGTCGGCGCCCGTTGACCTCGCCGAAAACGCCGCCTATCCAAATGCCAGACTGCAGCTTGCAGCGAACCCCGCCAGCGGGTCGATCCTGGAACAGATGATCCCAAGCCCGAGGCGTCCTATCTCTCCCGCCTAGTTGCCGAGCCCACGACCAGTTTTTCTTCCACCCGAACCCCAGCACGCCACCCCCGACCAAGGGCACGATCGTGTACAAGATTGGGACAATCCAGAACCACTGGGGCAAGGATTGCCGGTTGGCGAGGCTGTCCCAGTAGTTCGCATAGAGCCAGTAAAGGGGCCAAGCAGCGATCGACAACACGACAGCCGATCCTCCAACGAACCTCAAAGCCCGGTCCTGCAATCCGATCCCGAACCGACCTGCCCATCGCTCAAAACTCCAAACAAACAGAGCACCTGGAAGAAGGGCGATGAGGACGAGAGTGGCTGTGCCCAAACCTGTCATGCGATGTCACCCACCATTGTCTACTCGAACATACGTTGTACATCGTAGGTGATCAGTGTGACACAAGTTCGAGAGAAGCTGCCATGGGTCTCTGAGCCAACCTGCCATTGCTCGCCCGGGTCGCCCCCCAACGTACTGAGCGCCCAAGTACCGAGTATCGACCGCGTTGGCTCCGATGACAGAATGGTTGTCCTTATGACTTTGCAGATGCCAGCCGGTCCGAATGACGGGTAGGACTCGGCGAATCCCTCCCCTGCCGGGCTGGTCTAAGGCTGGTACTCCCCGGGTCGGTCCGGTATTGGCGGCTCTTCGGAAATGAGTGGGGAGTAGGGGATCTGCCAGGGGGAGTTGGAATCCACCAGAAGTGAGGAGGGGTCCTCCATAATCGGGTGTTGGTAATGACATCCGAGGCAGGAGGACCCCTGTGGAAGCTGATCCTACGCGCATGTGCGAGAAGTTGGTAGGCCTAGGTGAGGTTGATCTGGTAGGGATCAACGACCCGGGCGAGGAGGCACCGTTGGAGGTGGTGATCCGGTCCCGCAAGCCCCGGCCGTTGTGTGAGTCCTGTGGCGGGTCGGTGTGGTCGAAGGGCTATCGGACGGTTGTGTTGGTGGATTTACCGGCGTTCGGCCGGCCTGTGCGGCTGCGGTGGCGGAAACGGCGCTGGACATGTCCGAACCCCGACTGTGCGCTCAGATCGTTCATCGAACAAGACCCCAAGATTGGTCCCCAACGGGCGTTGTTGACATCCCGAGCGGCCCGGTGGGTGACCATCCAGGTGGGTGGGCGGGGCCGTTCGGTCGACGAGGTCGCCGCAGAACTTGGTTGTGATTGGCATACGGTGAACAAAGAGGTTGGCCGCTGGGGCGAAGCGCTGCTGGAAGCAGACACCGATCGGGTCGGGACCGTCGAAGCTGTGGGAGTGGACGAGACGTTGTTCTGGCGTCGGGGCCGTTGGCGTACCAAAGTCTGGTGCACCTCTGTCGTCGACGTTGGCGGCCACCAGCTGATCGACATAGTCCCTGGTAGAACAGCAGAAAGCGCCGCAGCCTGGTTCCGGTCACAACCCACCGAATGGTGTGAGGCTATCCGCTGGGCGGTGTTGGACATGTCCGGTTCGTATCGGAAGGCGTATGACAGGGTGCTGCCGCACGCGCTGCAGGTAGCGGACCCGTTCCACGTCATCCGCCTCGCCAACCAGCGTCTCGACGAGGTACGACGAAGAGTCCAAAACGAAACCCTCGGGCATCGAGGCCGCAAGGATGACCCGCTGTATCGGATACGGCGGCTCCTAACCGCTGCGCATGAGAGGATCAGCGACCGGGGTCAAATACGGCTGCGTGGTCTCCTCGATGCTGGTGACCCCTACGGGGAAGTGCGCACAGCCTGGCACGCGAAAGAGACGGTACGAGGCATCTACGGGATCGAGAGTCCGGTCCTTGCTCTCCGATACACCCTCCAGCTCGCAGACGACCTCCAACACGAATCCTGCCCACCCGAGATCAACAAGCTGGGTCGTACCATCGCCCGCTGGACCCCCCAGATCACCAACTGGCACATCTCGAAGGTAACCAACGGACCCACCGAAGCCCTCAACAACCTCATCAAACGGATCAAACGAGCAGCGTTCGGGTTCCGCAACTTCGCGAACTACCGAATCCGCGCCCTTCTCTACGCGGGGAAACCCAACTGGGACCTACTCCCATCGGTCACTCCCCACTGAAATCCGATGAGCCGTATTGGCAGCGTCTGAGTCGGTTGAGGCTCGGTCTCCGATACCTCCCATCCATCTCGTGGGGTTACCGTGGATTCAGCTTGCGTTCCCAACTTTTTCCGTATCTGGCGGCGACCTGGCGACGGTCCCGGAAGTAGTCTTGTCGGCATGTGCAGTCAGTGTGGAGAGGGATGTCACTCATGAGCAACGTACGTCTATTGGCCGGCCGTCCGATGAGCCGCCGGGCCTTCGTGCAAAGGGCCGCGGCAGCCGGGGTAGGACTCAGCGCCTTGGGTGCCCTCATGGCCTCCTGCGCCGACGACGACGGACCGGATCGTCCCCTTACCCCGGCCTTCTACGACTGGATCCTGTCCCTGTTCCCGACCCAGGCGGTAAGCGACAGCTGGGACCAGGAAGTCAACGTACAGACCGCGCCCGTCGAAGGCTTCGGCATCGAGCGTTTCGTGGCGGAAGGCGAGGAAGGGGAGAGCACCTGGGACATATACGTCGGCATGACCCCGTTCGTCGAGATGGCGGCTCTGATCGATGCGGGCGTCATCGAGCCCTGGGATGATTACCTTGCCGACGGCGTGGCCGATACATGGGTTCCCTCCGTCAGGGCGGAAGCCACCTACGACGGCAGTATCTACAGCCATCCGTTCGACACCAGCATCGTGGCGGCCGGCTGGCACGGGGGGCTGGTGGAGGCAGCCGGCCTCGATCCGGATCACGCCCCGGCGACATGGGATGAGTGGATCACCTCTGCCCGCCAGGTGATGGACAGCGGCGCTGCGCCGTTCGGTGCCACCTTCGACGCCAACGGGTGGCGTTCGCTGGCGCCCGTCTCCCACTCCATCGACAACAACGTGTACACCGAGGAGGGCAGGTTCGATTTCACCCACGATGCGGTCGTCGAAGCGCTCGAGATCATGAGACGGCTCATGGAGGTGTCGAACCCGGACGTGCTCGGTCAGGGCGCGACCGACGCCGGGGCGAACGTCACGCCGGACGAGGGTGCCTTCGCAGGCGAGAAGGCCGCCTACTACTTCAAGCATGCTTACGGACCCATCAACATGTCGTCCAAGTGGGCCGATCCCAGCAACCTGCGGCTCGGGGCCATCCCGACCGTGCCGGGCGGGTCGGGCGGAACGGTGTTCTGGTCGACCGGCGCCGGTCTGTTCACCTACGGCGGCAACAAGGAGCAGGCTGCGGAGTACATGCACTTCCTCACCACCAGCGAGGACATCCACCGGGCCGATGTCGGCAACCAGGGTGGCGTGGTAGGCCAGCTCCAGCCCTACGAAACGATCTGGGAGGAGTGGCGGGCCAGCCCGCCGTCCTGGCTGGCGAGTTGGGCGATCACCCTGAAGGACCAGCTGAGCAGGGCGAGTGCCATCCGGACCCACACGGCGGGAGTGACCCAGTTCCAGATCGGCCGGCCCCACTGGGAGACCTACCTGACAGGCGAGGTGTCGGACCCGCGCCAAGCTCTGCAGGCCGCCAAGGACGCGGTACTGGCCGAGACTTCATAGGGGTCTGTCGGCAAAGTGATTCGCCGTGTCCTGGCAGCCATCGGCGCCCCTCGCGGCGTTCCGCCTCCTCGACGTACCGCTGCGGGTACGCCTTCGTCGGCGGGCCTGGCGAGAAACGCCGCTGCCGGCGCACGACACACCGCCACTTCGCAGACAGACCCCAGCGGACTGATCCCTGCAGGTGGTGGACACGCTGAAGAGGTTGTCCCGGCTTACGAATAGACAAAGCGGCAGGCGGTCCGGGGTCATCCCGTTCCTGGTCCCGGCGCTGATCCTGTTCGGCATCTGGCAGCTGTACCCGATGCTGCGCGTGGCGACGCTGGCCTTCACCGACTACGTGGTGATCGGCTCCGCCCCCACCTCGTTCGTGGGGTTCCGCAACTTCATCGACGCGTTCGGCGATCCGCTGGTACGGAGCGGGCTCATCCGCTCGCTGGTGTTCACATTGATCTTCCTTCCGGGCGCGATCGTGCTGCCCCTGCTGGCCGCGGTGGCCCTGACCCGGGTTCGCTCGACCCGCATGGCCGCCTTCTACCGGGTGACCCTCCTGATACCGGCGCTGCTGCCCGGCCCGCTCATATTCATCATGTGGCGATGGTTGTACAGCCCGGCCATCGGGCCTATCAACTACCTGCTGGTCGACGTGCTGGAGTGGTTCACCGTCCACACGGTGCCCAACTGGGCCGGCGACCCCATCCTGATGCTCCCGTCCATCGTGGTCATGGAGTGGTGGTGGGGGATCGGATACCACACCATCTTCTTCCTGGCCGGCCTGGCTGCCATCCCCATGAGCACGCTGGAGTCGGCCCGGGTCGACGGCGCCCACGAGGGAAGGGTGTTCTGGCACATCCTGCTACCCGGGCTGAGGCCGATAATCGCCGTGCTGGTGATCCTCCGGCTCGGGTCGGCCTTCGCCGTCATCGAGGAGTTCCTCATCTACGGCGGGGTAAACCGGGCTCTGCCGACCTACACGTGGACCGTGTACATGTGGGACACCGCCTTCAAGGTCGGGAAATGGGAGCAGGGCTATGCCTCGGCGGTGGGCCTGATCGGCACACTGGCGGTGCTGGTCCTGATCGTGCTGATGCTACGGGTGGGAAGGCTGACGCGCTCATGACGACGGTTAGCACACGGGCACCGAACCGCCGGGCCCTGCGGGCCGTTCTCGGACGGGTGGCGACGCACGGATACCTGGTCCTGCTGGTGCTGTTCGTGGCGCTGCCGCTGCTCTGGGTGCTGATGCTGTCGGTCAAGACCCTCCCGGATGCCTACACCAACCAGATCATCCCGCGTTTCGGCCTGACGCTGGAGCACTACTGGCAGACCTGGGGAACGATCGGCTCCCTGCGACGCAACTTCCTCAACAGCGCCATCGTGGCGGTGGGAAGCATCTCTCTGACCGTCGCCGCGGCCGGCCTCCTGGCCTACGCTGTCGTGCATCTCCGCTTCCGGGCCAAAGCGGTGGTGATCGTCACTGCCTTCGCGGCGCTGCTGATCCCGGTTCGTGTCTCCGGCATCATCGGCGTGTGGGCGGTCCAGCGCCAACTGGATCTCCTGGACTCGGTTCTCGGACTGATCCCGCCCTATTCGACCTTCGGGCTGGCGGTCGGCTTCTTTATCATGAAGAGCACCTTCGAGCTGATACCGAAGGAACTGATGGAAGCGGCGGAAGTGGACGGCGCGTCGCCTCTCTGGAGGTTCTGGCATGTGGGTGTTCCGCTGGCCCGCAACGGGCTGATCGTCGCCGGCCTGACCCAGTTCATACTGTCGTGGGGCGACTACCTGCTGGCGGTGACCCTCACGACTTCTAGGGAGTCCCGCACCCTGCCCGTGCTTCTCGCCACCGCTACGGGAGGGATGGGCGCCTGGAACTGGCCCTCGATCTCGGCCGTGTTCGTGATGGCTTCCCTCCCGGTGCTGATCGTGTTCATCTTCGTGTATCGACGGTTCATGCAAGGAGTACTCGAAGGTGGACTACGGGGATAGGACGAGGAAGGAAGAAACATGAATGTACCGGCCGGCCCCAAACTGCTCATCGGCTACGACGTGGAGTCCTGCGCTATCGGGGAGAGCCTGAGTCGCATCGAGGATCCCGCGAACCAGCTCTACCAGGCGATGGATTCGGGATCGATCGAAGAAGGCTGCCGCCGGATCGTGTCCCTGCATCGAGACCTGGGAGTGTCGGGCACGGTGTTCGCCTGCGGAAAGACGGTGCTCCACGCCCTTCCCACCTTCGAGAAGCTGGTCGAAGAGGAACTGATCGATATCCAGCAGCACACTTACAGCCATGTGCTCTTCAAGGAGGACGTGCAGCTGGGGGCGACCTTTCCCGCTTCTCCCACCCCTGCCCTCCAGTTCGAGGTGCGAATGGCATCAACCGTCCTCCGCGAGTACCTAGGCATCGAATGCATCGGGCTGCGCACCCCCCACGGTTATGCCTTCGGCCTGTCGGACCGCCCCGACCTCGTGGATGTGATCCGATCCGAAGGCATACGCTTTGTCAGTTCCTGGGCGCGGGATCCCGAGGGGAACTCTCCGGCTCCGCTAACCAACCAGCCTCATTGGTACGACGAGGGCGGCGTGTTGGAGACGCCGTTTCAGCACTGGATGGACGTGGCGTGGTTCGAGTTGAAAGGGCTGACCGCCTTCGACGAGTTCACCAAGGTACTGCGCGAGGCGGTGGACTGGATCGTTGCCAACGAGGCGGTCTACGGGACCTGCTTCCACGACTGGGGGTTGGTGCGCTACCAGTCGGAGGAGTCCGGCTGGCTGCGTAACCTGGTCGAATATGCATTGGAGAGCGGGGTAGAGGTGATGAGCTACACGGACTACTACCGCCAGGCCATCGGCCAGACGGCTCGGGGAGGTTGACGAGATGCTGATGGAAGGGATCATCACACCGGTGGTCACCCCGTTCCACGCCGACGGGAGCATCGACCGGTCCGCCTTCGGCGAGATGCTCGAACACCTCATCAGCGCCGGGGTTCACAGCGTCATCGTCGGGGGCAGCACCGGCGAGTTCTACGCCCAGACCCTCGCCGAGCGGGTCGAGATGATGGAGTTCGGGGTCGACGTGGTCCGCCGGCGGATACCCGTGATGGCGGGGGTGTCGGCCAGCCACACCGCGGACTGCATCACGCTGGCCACCGCGGCCCGTGACCTGGGCCTGGACGGTCTCCTCCTGGGTTCCCCCCCCTATGCGGCGCCCACCGAGAAGGAGAACGCCCTCCACGCCCTGCGGATCGACCGGGCGGCCGGTCTCCCGATCATGCTCTACAACTACCCCCACCGGACCGGCTCGGACATGGGCCCCGAATACCTGAGCCGGGTGAGCCGCTCGCCCCGGTTCCGGGCGATCAAGGAGAGTTCGGGTGACATAGACCGGCTCCACCTGCTGGCACGGGAGTATCCGCATCTCACCATCGCCTGCGGGGCCGACGACCAAGCACTCGAGTTCTTCGTATGGGGGGCCCGATCGTGGGTGTGCGCCGGGTCCAACTTCCTGGCCGCCGAACACATCGCCCTGTACGAGGCGTGCGCCGTGAAGGGTGACTTCGAGCTGGGACGGCGGATCATGAAGGCCATGCTCCCGCTGATGACCACTCTCGAGAGAGGCGGCAAGTTCGTCCAAGGAGTCAAGTTCGGTGCCCGGCTGGCAGGTTTGCCTGCGGGCGTTCCCCGGCAACCTCTCCGCTCCCTGACCAAGGAGGAGAAGCGGGAGTTGGAACGGGTCATCCGCACGATGAAGACGGCCGTGCGCAGTGCGGTCGAGGGGGGATCGGCTCATGCTTGACCTGCTGACCAGAGACGAGTACGCGGCGCTGTCGTCGGCGATCATCCTGCCCGCCAACTCGTTCATCAACGGCAAGTTCCGCCCCGCCCTCTCGGGCGCGACGTTCATATCCACCAACCCGGCGACCGGAGAACCCCTTGCCGAGGTCGCCGCCTGCGGGGCCGAGGACGTGGACCTGGCGGTCCGCAAGGCGCGCCAGGCCTTCGACGACGGCCGGTGGGCCAAGTTGGCGCCGGCAGATCGCAAAGAGGTCTTGATCCGGCTGTGCAAGCTGATGACCCGCAACCGGCGGGAACTCGCCGTTATGGAGAGCATCGAGTCGGGCAAACCGATCCGGGACTGCGACTCGATAGACGTGCCGGAGGCCATCGACACCATCAAGTGGCATGCCGAGCTCATCGACAAGGTCTACGACAAGTCGGCGCCGGTCGGCGACGACGCCATGGCGCTCATCGTGCGGGAGCCGGTCGGAGTGGTGGGTGCGGTCCTTCCGTGGAACTTCCCGCTGCTCATCGCCGCCTGGAAGATCGGCCCGGCCCTCGCCGCCGGGAACTCCGTCGTCCTGAAACCCTCCAAGCAGACGTCGCTCACCGCCCTGCGCCTGGCCGAGCTGGCCATGGAGGCCGGACTGCCGGACGGTGTCCTCAACGTGGTCACCGGCACGGGACCGGGGGTCGGGGAGCCGCTGGGGAGACACATGGACGTGGACATGGTCACCTTCACGGGATCGACCGAGACCGGCCGGCAGTTCCTCCGTTACTCCGCGGACTCCAACCTCAAGAAGGTCACCCTGGAGTGCGGCGGCAAGAACCCGTTCGTGGTGCTCGAAGGAGCGGAGGATCTGGACATGGTGGCCGAGCACTTCGTGACCGGCGCCTTCTGGAACATGGGCGAGAACTGCTCGGCCTCGTCCCGGCTGATCGTCCACCAGGCCGTGCGGGACGAACTGCTCGACCGGGTCCTGGCCCGGGCGGCGGACTGGAGGACCGGGGACCCGCTCGATCCGGTCAACCAGCTCGGTCCGCTGGTCGACGAGCCGCACCACACCAAGGTGTGTTCCTACCTCCGCGCAGGGGCTGACGAGGGGTCCGGAGTGCTCCTGGGAGGCAGGTCGTTGGGTGGCCTGTACGTCGAGCCGACCATCTTCGACGTGAACGACACCGACTCAGTCCTCATCACCGAAGAGATCTTCGGTCCGGTGGCAGCGGTGACCACGGTCACCAGCAACGAGGCAGCTATCGGGATGGCCAACAACACTCCCTACGGCTTGGCGGCCTCGGTGTTCTCGGGGAACATGCGTGAGGCTCTGCGCGGGGCACGTGCCATCCGCGCCGGCACGGTCACCGTCAACTGTTACGGCGAGGGGGACATTTCCACTCCGTTCGGCGGCTACAAGCAGTCCGGGTTCGGGGGACGCGACAACTCCGTCTACGCCCACGAGCAATACACCGAGCTCAAGACCATCTGGATCGATCTCAGCGACCGCTCCTTGGAGGAGTCCATCGACTGACTCGCACGTTGGTGCTGGCCGCGGCGTCCTCACCGCGTGGAGAAGCCCCCGGGTAGGGGATGATGCGGAACAAGGAGTTCGGGCTTGTGACCCTCCTCGATCCTGGAGGCGGTGACCACACCACTACCTGGGCTGGGCGGCGAGCGGTGAGGAATCGAGCGCGGCGATGGCATTCGTCGGTCAGGGTCGATCATCGAGGAGTCGCGGAAGGTTTCTGGTCTCGTGTTCCAGCCAGGCCGCGGCGGCCGGGGATATGAATGACACCAGCTCGGTTGCTTCGCTGTATATCTGCTCCAAGGTTTTGGCGACTTCGGGCATACCTCGGAGCGTACATCTGAGGGGACCGATGATGGGTTCGCAGTGGGAGATGCGATTCCGAAGGAGGTGCAGGTAGGCGAGCCGGTGTTCAACAGCTCGGCGACGGTCCCCGAAGTCACGGCCGGGCGCGGTGAAAGCGTTGTCAAGTGCAGGAACCCAGAGGCTCTGCTCGTAGCGGGCACTCGCCAGATAGCGCCAGAATCCAAAGTTGAGAGCCGCGATGACCTTTCCGGGATCCGGACGGTACGACGTGTGCTCGGCACGCCCTATCGCACTTCTGATCTTTACTCGATCCGCCTTGTTGAACCAGTGATGCCTCACCCAACTCGGCTCGTCGAACCAAGCTTTACCGGGAGGACGACCGCTGACCTGAGCATGGTGGGCGGTCAACCGACGGTGCATGGCGTTCCGAACCAGTACCTCGACATGTTGGATCAGTTCCGCGAAGGACCCAGACACGGGCGCATTCCATGCGTAGAGGGCAACGGCCGCCGCAGGATCGGTTGTCGCCTGGCGAATGGATGCGAAACGTTGCACCGACACCAAGCCTTCGAGTTCGTCTGCGGTGAAGACGGATGCCGGGTCGGGTCGCGTTGTCGTCACCTTGGCTATCCGGGATCGTCGTCGTCGGCCCCGGTCTGGTGACTTCGGCCACCCCCGGGTTGAGTTCGTGCCGCGGGTCTGCCGGGCGTCGAGCAACGAGCATTGGTGCGGGTAGGGTCGTCGCCTGTCGGGAGTCTGTTATCCTATTGTCGAAGACCCCGGTCTGGTGGCTCCGGCCACCCCCGGGGTTAAGTTCGTGCCGGGGGTCTGCCGGGAGTTGAGCAGCGAGCAGCGTTATGGGCCCCGGGGCAACTCTCGCGGCAACCGGCCGACCACTTGCCACCGGCGTGTCAGAAGATGGTTGCGGCGGTGTCGACGATGTTGTAGTCGTCGTCGGTGATGAGCACGACCCGCCACTTGTCGAGGGTGGTGCAGGGATGCGATATCCCGACCCGGGCCGGGGTTCCCACGGGGAGGTCGGCGGCATTATCGGGCCGTACGAAGGCGTGCTGGTCGTTCAATTCGACGATGGGGAACGGTCCACCTCCGCCTGTGGGGAGAGGGTCGATGACTGACGGTGAGCCCTCGTCGAAGCCGATGTCCCGGCGCCCGACGTTGAGCAGGGCCAGGTTGGGCACTCCGATGTCGATCAGGAACCGGAGACCGGTCGGCTCCACGCCCGTGGCGGCCCTGTATCTGGAGCCGACGATCTTCGAAGTGGCCGGCCCCGACTCGGTCCTCATGTGGGAGGAGATCTTCGGCTCGGTGGCGGCGGTGACCACGGTGAGCAGCAATGAGACCGCTATCAGGGTGGCCAACAACACACTGTACGGTCTCGCGGCTTCGGTGTTCTCGGGGAACATGCGGGAGGCCCTGCGCGGGGCGCGGGCCATTCGTGCTGGCACCGTGACCGTCAACTGTTACGGCGAGGGAGACATCTTCACTCCGTTCGGCGGCTACAAGCAGTCCGGGTTCGGGGGCCGGGACAATTCTGTCTACGTCCACGAGCAGTACACCGAACTCAAGACGATCTGGATCGACCTCAGCGACCGGGTATTGGAAGAGTCGATCGACTGACCGTGGTCGGTGGTTCTCGCCTGGCCGTGTTTGCCGCTTGGTGGCGTGGTCGGTCCGTCGTCGTATTCCCAGCAGACGAGCGTTCCGGCGGTTCTGACGCCGCACGTGTGTCCGGGAAGGAGTCCGTGAGAGGGAACAGGCCGGGACGGAAGGTCTCGGACGAGTTCAAACGAGACGCGGGCAGATCGTCAACATCTCAGGCAACCCGATCTGCAAGACATACCATCCGGGGCGCTTCACGTCCTTGTATTGCCAGGGCTTGGCTACTGTGTTGTTAACCTCAGGGAGGGCTTCAGTGTCTTGGTGTGTCTGCGCCTTGGGCATTGTCACGAAACGAGGAAACGAGAGCGGGGCGCGATGGCTTGGAGATCTCTACCAGCGCAACGAACGGCGCGGTGCCGCGGAGGCCGAGGCCGCCGGGCCGGGAGGAAACTGACGACGATCGTGACCGTAGCCGCGATGGTGATGTCGCTGGCTACGCCGGTGGCTGCACAGAATGATCCTCCGGCGCGGCCCACCGGGTTGAGGTTGTCCGCGCCGTCGCACGAGTTGGTACGGCTTACCTGGCGCAATCCGAGGGATTCGTCGATCACGGGCTACAAGATCCTGCGCCGTCTTGCCGATTACACAACCTCTTTCGGGGAGATAGATACCGTTACAGGAAGCAGCGTGACTTCCTATGAGGACATGAGCGTTGCGGCCGGCGTCACCTACTACTACTCGATCAAGGCCGTCAACAGTGCGGGAGACAGTGAGGAGTCGGACGGTATGTTCGACCTCTACATCCGCGTGCCGGCGGAGCCGATCAACGACTCGCCTGTGGTGACCGGCAGCATCGCACTGACCTACACGGAGAACGGCACCAAGACGGTAGCCCGTTACCGCGCCAGGGATCCCGATAGTAACCAATTCACATGGGACCTAGAAGGGGAGGATGAGGATGATTTCAGCATCACCGACGGTGTGTTGGCGTTCCGCTCGCCGCCGGACTTCGAGAACCCCACGGACAGGGGTGCCGACAGCGAGGACAATGACTATGAGGTAACGGTACGTGCTGACGACAGCCTTAACGTAGGCGAGTTGCACGTGGTCGTGTCTGTGATTGGTGTGGACGAGCCACCGACGTTTACGGCCGGGGATACCGAGGTTTCTTACACCGAGGACCGAACAGGCATTGTGCAGACCTACCTTGCCATGGATCCGGAGGGTGAAGAGATTTCCTGGTCGCTGTCCGGTACTGATCGGGGTGATTTCACTATCACCGGCGGCGTGTTGAACTTCGTGGCTCCACCTGATTTCGACGCGCCGACAGATAGCAATAGGAACAATGAATATGTAGTGACCGTGGTGGCTTCAGATGGAGCCAAGACTTCTACTCGCAGCGTGACTGTGACCGTAGAAGATGTCGACGAGCCGGGTACGGTCACGTTGTCGTCACCGCAACCGATGGTTGATATCGACTTGACCGCGACTCTGAGTGACCCTGATGGGCGCATCACCAATATTGAATGGCGGTGGGAATTGCAAGAGGGCGGTTCGGGTCCGTGGGTACTTATCAGCAGCGCGAACTCGGATCGCTTCCGTCCCCGCGCGAGCGACGAGGATGACCGGCTACAGGTCGAAGTCCGCTACCACGACAGGCGCGGAGCCAAGTCTTTGACGAGTGATCCGACTCTGGTCGTGCAGTCTTTCCGTTTAGATAACCTGCCACCGGTCTTTGCTTCTCAGTCGTTCACACGTGCGGTGGCTGAAAACACTTCCTCGGGTCAGAACGTCGGTGATACGGTGGTAGCCACCGACGAGGATGTGTCCTCATTGGTATACAGCCTCAGTGGCGCGGACGCCGCAGCGTTCACTATCGACTCGTCGTCCGGTCAGATCAGGACGAGCGCTCCGCTCGACTACGAAACCAAGAAGACCTACCGCGTCAACGTGGTCGCCACCGACTCGTCCAGAGCGTCGCAGTCTGTGGCGGTGACCATCAATGTCGAGGATGTGGAAGAGCCCCTTTCGGCCGTCACCGGTGACACCCCGGTCGAATACGCCGAGGACCGCACCGACGCGGTGGCCACCTACACCGCTACTGACCCCGACGGCACTGCTGTTACTTGGAGTCTCTCAGGTGTCGATGCCGGTAGGTTCGATATCAGCAACCGCGGCGTGTTGAGTTTCGCGATACGGCCTGACTTCGATGACCCGGCTGACCAGGGTAGGAACAATACCTACGACGTGACTGTCGAGGCATCCTCAGGGAGTGATGATAGCTCCTTGCCTGTGATGGTGATGGTCACCGATATAGACGAGCCGTTGGTGCTCACCGGTGATGGCTCGGTCCGATTTGCCGAGAACAGGAGCAGCAGCGACACGGTGCATACCTATGAGGCCGACGATCCTGAGGGAGAGACCGTCGTGTGGACTCTGGAAGGCGCCGACCGTGAACTCTTCACCATTACTACGGGCGGTGAGTTGATGTTCGAAGCATCGCCGGACCATGAGAACCCGACCGACCGCGGCAGGAATGGCTCCTATGACGTGACAGTGGTGGCTTCTGACAGGAGACATACCGCGGAGCGAGATGTAACCGTTACCGTCACCAACGTAGACGAGCCCGCCACGCTGACGCTCAGCTCGCAGCAGCCGCAAGCCGGCACCGCGCTCACCGCCAGACTGACCGACCCCGACGCCCGCATCAGGATCAGCAGTTGGCGATGGCACAAGTCACCGAACGGGACAGACCCTTGGCTCGATGCCACAGGAAGAGGGGCGCGGTCGGCCCAGTACACCCCGGGCGAAGGCGACGCTCCACCAGACGGTGATGAGGGCCTCTACCTGCGGGTGAGTGTCACCTATACAGACGCGTTCGGGGCAAAGGCCCTCGAGTTGATCACGACCCGGACGGTACGCGCCGAGCCACTCACGAACAGCCCGCCGGTGCTCTCATCGACGGACGGGAGGCGCTCGATCCCGGAGAACACATCCCCGGGCGAAGACATAGGCGCGGCCTTCAGCGCTACCGACACCGACAGTGGCGACACCTCCCTGAGCTACAGCCTCGCTGGTACTGACGCCGGCTCGTTCGACCTTGACGCTTCGACGGGTCAACTCTCAACCAGAGCTGCGCTCGACCATGAGGCCAAGAGCAGTTACGAGGTCACGGTGAGGGTGACCGACCCGTCTAATGCCTCCGACGACGTACCGGTCACCATCACCGTCGAGAACGTGGAAGAGGACGGAACTGTCACACTTTCGGGTGTGCCACCCGAGGTCGGTACTCGGCTGACCGCCACGCTGACCGATCCCGACGGCGATATCTTCGATCTCGCCTGGCAATGGCAGCGGTCCACCAGTCGCGACGGCGGCTGGAGCGACATCTTCGCCGCGACCTCACAGACCTACACACCGACCGGCGCCCACACCGATTACGACACCGATTACTACCTGCGGGCCGTGGCCAGATACAAAGACGGATTCTCCCCCAACGACTCAGATGAGGCCAATGGCGCCACTCTCGAGATAGTGGAAAGGGTGCAGCAACAGCAGCGTGACACCAGCACCGGCACCGGCACTGACACCGACGACCGCAGGCCGACCAGCAGCGGCACCAGCAGCGGGACTAGCAGCGGCAGCGGTACCAGCGGAACACAGAGGCCCGATCCTGAGCCTGAGCCCGACGACGACAAGGCCTTCTCGGACATTGACGACACCTCATCGCTTCACCGAGCGTTGCGGACGCTGTCTGCCGAGGACGTGCTGGACGGTACGGGCTGTGGTCGTGGTCGTCTATGTCCCGAAGATCATCTGTCGCGCTGGGAGATGGCGGTGTGGCTGATACGTGTCGTAGACGACGGTGCCGACCCTCGTGCGACACGCAGGTCACGGTTTGCCGATGTGGACGCCGATGAATGGTGGTCGCCCCATGTTGAGCGTCTTGCTGACCTTGGGATCACCGAGGGTTGCAAGGCCGAACCCCTGAGCTACTGTCCTGATCAGCCCGTCACCCGTGCCCAGATGGCCAGTTTCCTCGTCCGGGCTTTCAAACTCCCCAGGGCCGGGTCCGCAGGATTCGAGGACACCGCCGGAAACGTCCACGCCCGGAACATAGATGCGATTTACGCGGCGGAAATCACTATCGGCTGCGCCTCCATCCCGCTGATGTACTGCCCCGGCCGGTACACCACCCGAGCCCAAATGGCAAGGTTCCTCCTCCGGGGTCGCTGACACGGGGGTCTGACAAACACCCAGCTAAACCATCAAACACCGGCGACGGTGGACGACACGGGTGCCTCTGTGTATGTCAAGTCGCGTGCGGTTGAGACCTTATCGGTGTTGGGTTGATGCCGTTCGTTGGTGATCATCAGCCACCGGACGCGGGACGCGATCTTGCGTTTGAGGCAGCGCATCGCAGGGTTGTGGGTCCTGCCCTCGCCGATCTTGCGCTCGTAATACCGACGTTCGGCGCTGTTGTCCGTGCGGACCCTGGGTGAGGGCAATGAGATGCAGTGATGTCGAGCACTGTGTTGACACCTGCAGCCTCTCCCTGATCTCCGCTATCGCTGTCACCCGTCTTAGGTCGAATGCAGGTTGCCGTGTTGACTGACAACTCATGGGTGCTTGGGTGCACAGCCGCAAAGGTAACCTTCCCCAAGCTCCGCGGGACACGGACGGAAACGGCTTGCCTGTGTGGGCTCGGATCCCGGGCTTGGAGTTGCCCGACCAAGAGCGGCACCGGCTTTGCCGTTACGTTCAGTACTGGCAGGATTTCCTCGACCCGAACACCGACCTCGTCGTCGGCGGTGGGTTATGGGACGATGGGCTGGAAGGCAGGGCTGGAAAGCGGCTGGTAGTTATCTGGCCACGGGGCGGTCAGACGGCAGAGGAGGCGCATACTCGGAGCCACGCCAGGGGGGTTGACGTGTTCGGCGGTGATGGAGATAATGTCCTCGCCGATGCGATCGCGGAGGCCGTGGACCGTCTCGACCAGGTAATCCGGTACCCAACCCACAGGAGCGTAATCCGGGGTGGCGATGAGGATGGCTTGAGGATTCACCTCATTGTGGGGGTCGTCCACGAGGATCAGGCGATCGCCGGACTGCAACGCCGTGACAGCTTCTGAAGCGCCCTCGCGGTGGCGGATCCCGCGGACGAAGAACAAAGTGGTGAGGTTGGCGTCTTCGGTGCGGATTGGTGGGGCGAACACCTCGATGCGGTCGGTCACCTTCCGGCCGTCGTTGCGGGCCATCACCTCGAAGGGGTCGCTATCGATGTCTAGGCCAAGTTTCTTAACATACTGACCGTAGTCCGGGCGGCGGCGCGGCATTTGGCGGTTACGAAAGACGGGAAACAGTTTCTCGCTCTCATAGACCCGGTGAAGATCAGGCAGGCCCGGCAAACGCGGGAAGCCCTGAAGGGATTTGGAGGCCTTCAGATAGACGAACCGGTAGGACTCCGAGCCGTTCAACACAGTTTGGGTGAGCAGGCCTACAGGGCGGATCCGGCCCTCGGGGTGGCGCCAGGTGACATACAGGTTGGATTCGGCGCGCTCGGTCATCCGTTTCTCCACCACGAAAAAAGGGGCCTCCTTCAGCCTAGCGAGGGTTGGAACTGGGTCAGTCGCGCCCAGTTGCGACGCATAACCCGCTCGGCGAAGGCCTCGGGTGGGTAGTTGCGATCTTTGGACGACATCTGTTCTAGCCTTTGTGGGTCGCTTAACAGGAACCCGAGACTCGAGGCATGATCGAAGGTAGGGGCCAGATAGCGGCCGGACTCAGACACGATAACGGCCCAGTTCTCCTCATGGCGGTCAGTGTTGCCGATGAGGGCGTCCAGTACAAGATACCCGACGAACACTTCCCAAGCCGATAAACCGTCCAAAGCGCTTGCAGGAGCCTGATAGTCTTCCAGCGCCCGATGGATGGCCTCAACCGTATATGAACTTCGGTCGCTGACAGTTACGTAGTCGCCTTGTTCGGCAAGCAACGCATTCCCGTGAACCAAGTCCTCGGTCGCGTTGAGTACAGAACGACATATCGTGGCTCTTCGGAAATGAGTGGGGAGTAGGGGATCTGCCAGGGGGAGTTGGAATCCACCAGAAGTGATGGGGGGTCCTCCATAATCGGGTGTTGGTAACGACATCCGAGGCAGGAGGACCCCTGTGGAAGCTGATCCTACGCGCATGTGCGAGTTGTTGGTAGGCCTAGGTGAGGTTGATCTGGTGGGGATCAACGACTCGGGCGAGGGTGCACCGCTTGGGGTGGTGATCGGGTCCCGCAAGCCCCGCCCGTTGTGTGTGGCATGTGGCGGCCCGGTGTGGTCCAAGGGTCACAGAACGGTTGTGTTGGTGGATTTACCGGCGTTCGGCCGTCCGGTTCGGCTGCGGTGGCGGAAACGCCGCTGGACGTGCCCGAACACCGACTGTGAGATCAGATCGTTCATCGAACAAGACCCCACGATTGGTCCCCAACGGGCGTTGTTGACATCCCGAGCGGCCCGGTGGGTGACCATCCAGGTCGGTCGGCGGGGCCGTCCGATCCAAGAGGTCGCCGCAGAGTTGGGTTGTGATTGGCATACGGTGAACAAAGAGGTTGGCCGCTGGGGCGAAGCGCTGCTGGGGGCCGACACCGATCGGATAGGCGAGGTCGGGGCTGTGGGCATCGACAAGAAGCGTTGTTCTGGCGGAAAGGCCGGTGGCGCACCAAGGTTTGGTGCACCTCTGTCGTCGACGTTGGCGGCCACCAGCTGATCGACATAGTCGGTGGTAGAACAGCTGAAAGCGCCGCAGCCTGGTTCCGGTCACAACCCACCGAATGGTGTGAGGCTATCCGCTGGGCGGTGTTGGACATGTCCGGTCCTTACCGGAAGGCGTATAACCGGGTGTTACCGCACGCTCTCCAGGTAGCAGACCCCTTCCACGTCATACGCCTCGCCAACCAGCGACTCGACGAAGTACGACGAAGAGTCCAAAACGAAACCCTCGGGCATCGAGGCCGCAAGGATGACCCGCTGTATCGGATACGGCGGCTCCTAACCGCCGCGCATGAGAGGATCAGCGACCGGGGTCAAACACGCCTGCGTGGTCTCCTCGATGCTGGTGACCCCTACGGGGAGGTACGCACAGCCTGGCACGCGAAGGAAACGGTACGAGGCATCTACGGGATCGAGAGTCCCGCCCTCGCTCTCCGATACACCCTCCAGCTCGCAGACGACCTCCAACACGAATCCTGCCCACCCGAGATCAACAAGCTAGGTCGCACCATCGCCCGCTGGACCCCCCAGATCACCAACTGGCACATCTCGAAGGTAACCAACGGACCCACCGAAGCCCTCAACAACCTCATCAAACGCATCAAACGAGCAGCGTTCGGGTTTCGCAACTTCGCGAACTACCGAATCCGCGCCCTTCTCTACGCCGGGAAACCCAACTGGGACCTCCTCGCCACCGTCACTCCCCACTGAAATCCGAAGAGCCCATATCGTTCCGTACACGTCCTCTTCACCCTTGGAGTCGACACAGAGCTCAACCCGGGCTGCCGGCAGGCCCAACACGCCGGCTACGCCGTACGCGATCCGCTCAGCCCAGTCGTCGCCCTTTCGGTACTTCGAGCCGTGTCTTGGCGTGCTGAACGTGGCATCTTTCATGAGCCAGCGCTCTTCAGTGTCCGGCTCGACCAGCCAGCGCTTCGGCTTGGTTCCCAGAACCTCCTCTCCAGAGAGTGCCCACTCGCTGACGTCGATCTCGACGTATCGGGGTGGGCGCTCGCTCAAACCTTCAGCCATCACCACTGGAGCGTAACCAACCGAAGAACAACACCGAGGCCGACTGCCCGACCGCTGGAGACACCACACACCGGCTCCGGATCATCCCTGAGCAGGTCAGCGCGGTCGGACAGAGCGCCAATCCCGGACTAGCTGGGGGCGCTTGCCGTTGGGGGAGCGCCATGGCGGCCCAAGAGCGGGGTCGCTTCTGGTTTGGTTCGGCTCCCCTGGCTCATTGGCTGCCACGTCCCGGGCCCTGGTCTACTTTCCTGAGGATCACGGGCCACGGGGCCACGGCTCAGAATATGGTCGTTGCGGTGTCGACGATGTTGTAGTCGTCGTCGTCGACGACGAGCAGGACCCGCCACTTGTCGAGGGTGGTGCAGGGATGCGATATGCCCACCCGGACCGGTGTCCCCACGGGGAGGTCGGCAGGGTTGTCCGGCCGTACAAAGGCATGCTGGTCGTTCAGCTCGACGATGGGGAACGGTCCGTCCCCGCCCCTGGGGAGGGGGTCGATGACCGAAGGCAAGCCTTCATCGAAGCCGATGTCCCGGCGCCCGACATTGAGCAGGGCAAGGTCGATCTGAGGTCTCGATACGACGGTGGCGCCCACCTCCAGCGCCCCCTGGAAGGGGGTGTAGGCCCAGCCGGGCTGGATGCTGGGCCCCATCGCGGCATAGTGACCGTGATCGTGAACCAGGTAGCAGCCGGACCGCAGGACCAGCCGGTAGGAGTCGATAGAGGCGAGTTCGTGCCTGATGTATTCGCTGACGATCTCGAAGATCTCCGAGCCCCCGATGGTCAGCACGGGCGGCTCGGTGGTGTCGAAGACCCCATTGCGGTGGAAGTCCCGAAAGATGCCTGTGACCGATTCCAGGTAGGCGTTGACCGAAGCCAGGCTCTCCGGTGAGCGGTCCTCGCCGGCGGGACCTTCGTACGCTCCTATCCCGCCGACCACCGCGGTGCCGGTCTGCCCGATCTCGCGGGCCACGGCTTCGGCCTCGTCCTGGCTGCGGCAGCCCGTCCGCCCGTTCGGTACTCCGATGTCGATCAGGAACCGCAGACCGGTCGGCTCCACACCCGTGCTGTCGATGGCCGCGCGGTAGGCCCTCACCACCGCTACCGAGTCGACGAAGCTGTACACCTCCACGTCGGGCTGTTCCGCCAGACGGACCAGACTCTCCAGTGACCGGGGATCGGCCGCCTCGTTGGCCAGGAGGATCCGGCGTACCCCGAAGCGGTGGGCGGTGACGGCCTGGTGTGGTAGCGCAACGGTGAGGGCCCAGGTTCCGTGCTCGAACTGGAGCTTCCACAAGGCCGGCGCCATGGTCGTCTTGCCGTGCGGAGCGAGGAGGACGTTGTTGTCGGAGCAGTAGCGGCCCATCACCTCTGCGTTGTGATGCAGGGCGCTCCGCCGGAGCAGGGCGAACGGGGTGGGGAGGTCCTGCAGGGCGTTCAAGCCGGTCGCCGCCAGCCCGGCGGGCGTCCAGGACCCGTCACCACGTTCGGGGGGGAGACCTTTCAACCCCGGAGGCAGGGGAATACCGTCGAGTGATCGGAGAGCCTCCTCCATCACGTCGTAGTCAATTCCGGCTGGGTTTGGCATAGTTTCTCCATGGCGGCGGTCTGGCTGCCCGTGCTACGGTCATCCTACATCGTTGCTTCGATGCGTCCCCGATGTAACGACTGACGGGACATGGTGTTGGTTGTCGATACGCGGGGTCTCGATCGGAATGCTCACTATCCCACCGGGCGACATCAAGTTCGACTACAGCCCTCTGCACGAGCCGGTGGCCACCGTCGGCTTGGGCGAACGGGCCGTAGTACGCACCGTCGACTGCTTCACGGGGAGGTTCCAGACCCCTGGAGGCTTCACCGAGGAGAACGTGCGCTGGACCCACGAGAACCTCGACGGGGTGACAGGGCCCATTGCTGTGGAAGGCGTCCAAGCCGGCGACACGATCGCGATCACCCTCCATTCGGTCAAACCCACCACGGTCGGGTCGGTGGTGCTCAGCAGGTGCGAGGCTCACTCGCCGTACGACTGGTGGGAGGAGGAGTTCGCCTGCAACGGTCTGGAGATCGACGGGGACACCATCGATGTCTTCGGGATCCGCCTCCCGATCGACCCTGTGGTGGGCTGTATTGCTGTGGCCCCGGCCCGGGAGTCCGTCCTGAGCATCAAGCAGGGACGGTACGGGGGCAACCTCGACTGCGATCTCATCAAGGAAGGGGCCACCGTTCTACTCGCAGCGGAGAGGGAAGGGGCCTTCCTGTACCTGGGTGACAGCAAGGCCGTGATCGGGCGGGGAGAGGTGTGCCAGCCTCCCGAGATCGGTACCGACATCGAGATCAGCGTCGAGGTGGTGGAGGGGATCGACGGCGCCTGCCTGGTGGGACCCCGGCTCGTGTCGGAGGACACGATCGCCTCGATCGTGTCCTACACCAGCCTGGCGGAGGCCGGCCGTCTGGCCTTCAAGGACCTGCTCGACTGGCTGGACGGAGGTACCGACATGTCACGACCGGAGTTGGGCGTCTTCATGGCGTCCGTGGCCGACCTGGGCGTGTGCCAGGTTTCCAACAGCCTGTACACGGCCCACTGCGAGATACCGCGCGACTACGTGGAACGGCTCGAAGCGAGGCTGGGCCCGGCCTGAGCCGAGGACCCACCCGGCGGGGCGCGGCGCGGTAGGTGGCGTCAGGAAGAGGTTGACGGGCGCCGCCAAGCGGACACCAACTGCCGCAGCTCCTGCACCTGCTCTGTGTCGAGTGCGACGATGGCCATGGTCCCGTCGACCTCGTCCGTCTCGACGCGCAGTTTCAAGGCAGCGCGCCGGTCGTAGTGGAAGCTGAGGTGACCCCGCATGGTCTCGAAGCTACCTCTGCCCGGTAGATCTCCGCCGGCGAGCCTCAGCAGATTGGCGAAAGAATCGATGGGTACTGTCACCTTCTCGATCTGGTTTGACCCGGGCGACGATCCCTCGGCGGTCACCACGATCCGGTCACTGTAGGGAGACAGCGTCAGTATCTTGTCGGGAGAAACGAAGCTCGACATCTCGCATACGTCCGGCATCGAAACCGTACCCGGGTCATCGCCGGTATCCGCCAGAGGATGGGACTCCAGAAGCCGGTTCAGGAACTCGGACAGGTCGCGAACCTTCTCGCGTCGGATGGTCGAGCCGGCGCCATCCCCATCCTGATAGCTCCGGCACCGGATATCGCAGTAGTCGGAGTAGCTTCTGAAGGTAAGCGTTCCATCGGCGCCCCGGATGGTCGATTCGATGCTGAGGTCCGGGTCGGCGGGCAGCTGTTACCACCCTACTCAGATCGAGGACATCGACCTGCACTCTGGCGACGTCGCGGCCTTTCCACATGCCCCAACCCTTCACGGTGACGGCCACGCTGTGCCGGTCGGCGGCCACGACGCGTACTCGGCGTGACCAGTCGAAGAGCAGATGGCTGGTTGCTGTGAACTTGTTCCGGCGACTGATCGAGGGCCTCCCCTCGGTTGCTTCCCGCACACCATGTCGGATCGTCACCACCATCGTGGGCGGCTACCAAGTTTAGGGGGTAATTGTTCAACATGACGATAGTTATCCTGTCCAGGAGTGATAGTCGTCGCGCGGGGTCGTTCCTGCGGTACGCTCCTAGTCATGGAGGCGCAGACCGTTCTAGGGCCGGTACCGGTGGATCAACTCGGGGCGACCTTGATGCACGAGCACGTTCTCGTCGACCTCACCTGCTACTGGAGCGAGCCGGACGATCCCGCCGACCGTGAACTGGCCCGGGTGAAGGTGGCCGACGTGAGCCGTTACACGATCCTCGGTACTCCGGTGGGACGTACCACGATGATGATCCTCGACAACCTGGTGCTCGACGACGTGGGGATGGCCGCCGGCGAACTCGCGCACTTCGGGAACGCCGGAGGTGGGACCATCGTGGATCTCACCCTGGACGGGATCGGTACCGGTCCGCAACGGCGCCGCGACATCCTGGGCGTGCGTGAGGTGTCGGCACGCTCCGGGGTTCACATCGTGGCGGGGACCGGCTATTACGTCCACCTTTCCCATCCGGATCACGTTGCCTCCTCCAGCGCTCCGCAACTCGCCAGGGAGATGGTCACCGAACTGCAGGAGGGCATCGCCGGCACCGGGGTGAGGGCGGGGATCATCGGTGAGATCGGCCTGTCGGCAGAGCCGCATCCCGACGAACTCAAGGTACTGGAGGCGGCAGCCATCGCCTCGCTGGAGACCGGTTTCACGATCAACCTGCACATCGAGCCGGGTTCTCCCACCGGTCATCACGCCGCCGAATGGCTGCTCGGCAGGTCTGTTCCCCCCTCCCGGATAGTGGTCGGCCATGTCGACGGCTTCATCGACCGCGACTACCTGGCCGGCCTACTGTCGCTGGGTGTGACGATCGAGTTCGAGGGTTTCCATCTGGACGGGTGGAAGGGCGGGCGGTTCGGATTCGACAGCGCCACCGACGCGGAGCGGATCGATGTCCTGGCCCGGCTGGTCACTGATGGCTACGCCCCCCAGATCGTGCTTGCTCAGGATCTGTGCACCAAGCAGATGTACCGGCGCTACGGAGGCGTTGGCTACGACTTCGTCCCCGCAGGGGTGGTGCCCCGCCTCGAAGATGCAGGCGTACCTTCGTCGGCCATCAACACCATGCTGGTCCACAACCCAGCCAAGCTCTTGGCGCGGTAGCTCTTTAGCCTATAGGTTGGGGCCGGCACGGATAGAGTCGGCGGGAGGCTGAGACGTGATCGCTTTTCAAGACCGATGCGGGGCCCGTCATAATCGCAAGTGTGTTCCCCTCCTTAATCTGGCCGTGTACGCAGAGACCTTCTCAGCCCTCCGCCCCGCATTCCGTAAGGCTTGTGATCATGGCGTCCTCGGTCAGCAAAGCCTCGGATTCCTACTGCCCCTCAAGCCATGTCCGGAGCTCCGCCAAACGCTCCAGGGCCCGTTCGAGGCTGGGTGATTGATTGCGCGCACGGTCCGGACTCCAGCTGCTACGAACATATTCGCGGATGATCGCGACATACTCAGGACCAATCCGGCGGCCACTACCCGGGCGGGGAGGTACACCCTCCCTGATGTCCTTACTTCGTGACCTTCGGCAGAGATCAATCAGATGTTGCTTGGGGTCGTCCAGTTCGTCGACCCTGTGGGGAAGCCGGCGGCCTATCGCAAAGTAATGGGCAAAGGCCTGATGGTCAGCCAGCAACCAGGCTTCGGTGGCCCGAACCGCCAAGCGGAAGCACATCCCTCCTCGGGTCTGGCCCTTCATTAGGTTCGAGCGAAGTGCGGGGATGCATAGACGGTTGTCGTCATGGTCTAGATCGTGGATCACGAACCACGCGAGGGTACGAGCAGTCCTGTTCAGGCCGGGTAGCTTCCTGTCGAGGTAACCCTTACCGTATGCAGTCAGAGTGTGTCTGGGGATCAGTCCGGCACTCTTGAGCAGTGTTTCCGCAACCGGTTCGTCAGTGGGTCCTTCGACTGCGTAACGGACATAGCGCATCAGAGGAGCGTCAGCTGTTGAGCCGTCGGCGGCGCGGTTTCAGACCCCAGTATCTCGGCCAGGGTGATGCCGGCATCGAGCAGAATGTCGATTTCCGATATCTCAGCTGCTGATATGCCGGTCGTCCCCTCGTCGCCGGGTTTGAGGACCAGCACCTCGTCTAGGCCCAATCCGGGGTCCTCTAGCAGTTCGGTTGAGTGGGTAGACAGGATTATCTGAGACCTGCCGTGGCGGGCCGCGCGACTCAGAACGGTGGGGAGTTGCCGGACGATGGAGGTATGCAGCGACAGTTCTGGCTCCTCGAGCAGGATGATCCTGCCCGCCTTGCCGGCCCGCTCCTGGATCAGCCACAACAACCCGATCAGGCGCAAGGTTCCATCCGAGAAGTCGTGCTCGTTCTGTTTGGCACCCGTCTTACGCCAGTGCTTGTAACGGGCTTGTAGGTGGGGCCGCCCGGCTTCGTCGCGCTCTAGAGACAGATCCTCGAGCTGAGGAACGACGCAGCGAAGCGCGGTGTTTATTCGATTGAGGCGAGCAACTCTCGTCTTCTCCCGCGTCTTGGCCATCCTCACCAAGAAGTCGCTGCCGAACGGTCCCCCGCCGGGTCCTTGACCCAATCCGGGGTCACGAATCAATTGAGGTACCAAGTGTAGGTAGCGAACCGCATCCAGAAACTCGACAACAGGCCGAAAATCGCGGTTCGAGTTGACCTGTTCCGTGGCGGTCTGGGTCAAACGTTCTTCGTCTGCCCTATCGTCGCGATCTGGGCGATCAATGATGGTCTTTCCGTCTTTGCTAACGACCTCGCGGCGAATGATGGGACGATGGCGACCCCGTTGCTCGGCCGTGAAATGGAGCCGGTAGGTCCATGTTGGCTCGTTTCCGGCAGATCCGAGGGTTAGCTCCAGGCCGACCCTCCCGTAGTTGAAGTTTCTGGCAGCCAGGCATCTGACGCGCTTGAGTCCGCCGCGGGTCTTGACAGCGTGCTGCAGTCCTCCGCCGTCAGTAGCAACATCGCGTAGGAACCTCAATGCGTCGAGGAGGTTCGATTTACCCGAGGCGTTAGGGCCGACCACAAATAAGCGATTGCCCAGGGAGACATCGACCGTTTTGAAGTTGCGCCAGTTCATCAATGAGAGATGGTCGATCCGCATCTGGCTCAGTCCTCGTCTCTCCCGGTTCTCGCCATACCGTGATTCCGGGCGTTCCTTCCGAAATCGATCACAATCCCTGGTCGTATCCCGGGCAGGATTGCGGGCCGGAAGACCATCCGAGAGTAGCTGATCCAATAATCTTCCCTTTGCCGTCCCGCTCCGGTAGAGAGGCCCAGGCAAGATTTGCCGGTTTCCGGGACGCCTCCGGGGAGTGCATCGTATACTCGATTCCGTGTCCCTAGAGGGGTCACGAAGATTGGAGATGCCATGGCAGACCACCCGAACCGACGATCTAGACAGCGCGGAAGGAGACGATTCTCCGGCCCGGTATCCGCCCTTGCCCTGCTACTGGCGCTAGCCCTGGTAGCGGCGGCCTGCGGCGGCGAGGAGGACACGACGGCCGCGGACGAAGCAGCCGCGGCGCAGGCACAAGCGGCTGCTGCGCAGGCAGACGCGACCGCGGCCCAGGCAGATGCCGATGCGGCCGCGGCGGCGCTGGCCCAGGCACAAGCCGATCTGGAAGCCGCCCAGGCGGCCGCCTCCGAAGCCATGGAGGGTGATGAGGCCGCCCAGGCCGAGCTGTCCGACAGGCTCGCAGACGCCGAGGCAGCCCTGGAGGAAGCCGAGATGGCCGCCGAGGCAGCCATGAAGGCCGCCGAGGCAGCCGAAGCAGCCGCGGCAGCCGAAGCAGCCGCGGCGACTACCACCACCGAAGCGATGATGGCCGAGGAGATGGGCACGGTCACCATCGCGGTACCGACCGACATCGCCACGTTCGATCCCAACGGTGTGACCGGGGTCCGCGACCTGGATATGTACATCAACCTTTACTCCGGGTTGACCCGCCACAGCGTGATCCCGTCGTCGATGGCCGAGGGTCACTACGAGTGGGACCGGGTAGAGGTCGAGCCCAACCTGGCCGAATCGATCGATATATCGGACGACGGCACGGTTTACACCTTCAAGATCCACGAGGGCCTCAGCTTCCCGAGCGGGAACCCCTTGAGCGCCAAGGACTTCCACTACTCGTGGGAACGGGGCCTGGCCCACACCGGCAGCATCACCGACTTCGAACTCGGCGTGGCCGAGATCTCCGATATGAACCAGGTGCAGTTGCTGGACGACTACACGTTGCAGGTGACCCTGCCGCGGCCGAACCCCAGAATCCTGCGAGTGTTCTCCCTGTCGGTCATGTCGGCCGTCGACTCCGAACTGCTCAAGTCGCAGGCGACCGAGGACGACCCCTGGGCTGACAATTACGCCCGGAGCAACCCGGCCGGATACGGTCCGTACATGCTGGTCGAACGTGACGTCGGTACCAGGATGGTGTTCGAGCCCAATCCCGGCTGGTGGGACCCGGAGTCTGCCGGCAGGTCGAAGATCATCTACCAGGTGGTGCCTGAGGAGGTGCAGCGCCTGTTGCTCGTCCAGCAGGGCGCCATCGATCTCGCCTACGCAATGTCGGCCCGCACCGCCCAGAGAGCCGGCGACAACGTGCAGGTTCTGGACTTCCCGACGTTCGCCCAGCGGTACCTGGGTCTGAACCAGACCAAGGCGCCATACAACGACCTCAAGGTTCGTCAGGCGATCGCCTGGGCGATCGACTACGATCGGATCATCGCCGAGGTCTACTTCGGTAGCTCCCAGCGCCTTCTCAGTCCGTTCCCGACCGGCCACGAAGGATGGGTCGACTCCTGGCCGTACAGTCAGGACATCGAGAAGGCAAAGGCCCTCTTGGCCGAGGCCGGATATCCCGACGGGTTCGACGCCGAGATGCTGGTCTACGGCGACCTGCCCGAGATCGAGGCGGCCACGGTGCTCATCCAGAGCGACCTGAAGCAAATCGGGATCAATCTCGGGGCCCGCAGCGTCACCGGAGCGGAGTTCTTCGGGCTCGTCAGCCCGGGGACGGACGATTTCGACATGGCGATCATCCCCTGCACCCCCTGGTTGCCCGAGGTGTGGTACACGTCGAACCTGCTGCTCCATTCGGGGACAACGTGTTCCATTACGTACAACAACCCCGTGGTGGACCAACTGGTCGCGGACATGAAGACGGCGGCCACTACCGAGGAGGCGATCCTCCCGGCACAGAGGGCGCAGGCTTTGTGGGAGGAGGACATCGGTTTCATCCCGATCGCCCAGCCCAACCAGATCCAGATCCTGAGCAAGGACCTGAAGGGATTCCTGCTGACCAATGAGGACGAGTCGGTGTACTTCGCCTTCCTTGAAAAGTAATAGGACGCAAACTCAGGCGGGATGGGTCCGGGCTCGATACCCGGGCCCATCCCCTCGTACCCGCTAACTTGTAGAAGATGAGGAACCTCTCCCTGTTCGTGGGGAAACGGCTGTTGCTAGTCGTTCCCATGCTGTTCCTCGTCAGCATCTTCACGTTCATCATGCTGCGGGCGATGCCGGGCAGCGCGGTGGAACTGATCGCCGGCCCGTTCCGGACCCCGGAGAGAGTGGCGTTGATAACCCGCCAGTTGGGCCTCGACAAACCGTTGGTGGAGCAGTATGTGATCTGGATGGGGGACCTGCTGCGCGGCGACCTCGGGATAGCGTGGCACACGGGTCAGCCGGTTACGACCGACTTGGCCGCCCGCATCCCCGCATCGGTCGAGTTGGCGTTCCTGGCTCTGCTGATAGCGGTGCCTTTGGGCGTCGTCACCGGAGTCTTAGCGGCCCGTTACCGCGACAGCATCGGCGACTTCGGGCTTCGTCTGTTCTCGCTGGGCGCGATTGCCACACCTGAATTCCTGTTCGGGATATTCGCGATCTGGTTCTTCTTCTTCGTGCTCAACTGGGCGCCTCCACCTCTTGGCAGGATCGAGTTCGGGATATCCCCGCCCGAAGCCATCACCGGGCTCTATATCGTCGATAGCCTGTTGACCCGGAACACCGAGGCGCTGGTGTCGTCGCTCCGCATGATCGCCCTCCCCGCCATCAGCTTGGGGATCATCCTCTCCGGGGGGTTCCAGCGTTTCGTCCGGGCGACCATGATCGAGTCCCTCAGCACGGATGCGGTGCTCTCGTCCCGGGGCCACGGGCTGCCCAACCGGCTGATCTTCTACAAGTACGCGCTGAAGCACGCGCTGCTGGTGGTGGTGCCGGTCTTCGGCATCGTGGTGGCCTTCGCCATCGGCGGTCTGGTGGCGACCGAGATAATCTTCTCGTGGCCGGGTGTGGGCCGCTACGCCATCGAGGCAGGTCGCAAGGCCGACCTCAATGCCGTCCAGGGCTTCGTGCTCTTCTCGGTCGTGCTCTACGTCGCTCTTAACCTCTTCGTCGACATCGTCCAGGCGATCATCGACCCGAGGATCGAGTACCGATGACGGTCGCCGCTCGGACGGAGGAACGGGCGAGCCTCGCCGTCCGGTTGAGGCGGATCCGGCGCTACCCGTCGCTCGTGGTCGGCGTCATCATTTTCTCCCCGATCCTGCTGGGTTCGATCATCGTGCCCTTCATCAGCCCTCACGGTGCCACGGAGACGGTGGCGGGCCGCCAGTTGCTGCCACCCAACTCCGAACACCTCTTCGGTACCGACCTGTACGGCATGGACATCATGACCCGCATCTTCGCCGGAGGCCGATACGACCTGTTCGTGGCGATAGTCGCCGCGGCGATCGGCATGAGCATCGGGGTGATCATCGGGGGCTTCTCCGGATATGTCGGCGGGAGGGTGGACGAGTTCATCAGCCGGGTGATAGAAGCCCTCCAGGCATTCCCGCCCTTCATCATCGCCCTGGCGGTCGTCTCGGTGCTGGGTCACTCGGTGGTGGTCCTGACCGGGGTCATCTCCCTGGTTCAGCTCACCTACTACGTGCGGACCATGCGGGCCCAGGCCTTCTCCATCCGGGAACGGGCCTTTGTCGAGAGTGCCCGGGCCATAGGACTGCGAACTCCCGCCATCGTGTTGCGCCACATCATTCCCAACGGGGTGCGACCGTTGATCATCCAGCTGATGATCAACGTGGGAGGCGCCATCCTGCTCATCTCGCTGCTCGGCTTCCTCGGCCTCGGAGCACAGGTCCCAACCCCCGAGTGGGGCTCGATGATCTCGATCGGTCTCGAGTCGGCCGTCACGGGTGAGTGGTGGGTATGGCTGTTCCCCGGCTCGGCGATCATCCTCACGGTTGTCTCGCTAAACCTGATCGGCGACGGGCTGCGCGACGTACTCGACCCCCGCCAGGGCGGTTAGCGATATGCCACTGCTCTCGATCCGCGATCTCGACATCGAACTGCGTCACCAGGAACGCTTCGGCTACGCGGTGCGGGGCCTCACCCTCGATGTCGAGGCCGGTGAGATCGTGGGGCTGGTAGGCGAGTCGGGTTCGGGGAAGAGCCTCACCGCCCGGGCGGTGATGGGGCTTCTCCCGAGTGCGGCGTCAGCGAGCAAGGGCGAGATCATCTTCGACGGGGTGGACCTCTTGACCCTTGACGAGGTGGAGATGGAGCAGGTGCGCGGTCGCCGGATCGGGATCATGTTCCAGAATCCTAGGGAGAGCCTCAACCCGGTTTTCACGGTGGGCGACCAGTTGCGGACCATATACAGGAGGATCCGGGGCCACGACAAGCGCAAGGCTCGGAAGGAGTCGCGCCGGATGCTGCTGTCGCTGGGTCTGCGGGAGGTGGATCGTGTCCTGGCCAGCTATCCCCACCAGCTCAGCGGCGGCATGGCCCAGCGAGCCCTGCTGGCCCTGACGCTGGCATGCGACCCGGAACTGCTCATCGCCGACGAGCCCGCCACCGGCCTCGACGCGGCTACCCAGACTCGCCTGTTCGTCGAGATCGGTCGCGTCATCAAGGAGACCGGTAAGACAGCCATCGTGATAACCCACGACATCAGCCTGGTCAGCGGGATATGCGACTCGGTGGCGGTCATGTACAGCGGCCAGATCGTCGAGCGGGGTACGGTCACCGACGTGGGCGCCCGACCCCTGCACCCGTATTCGAACGGCCTGCTGGCTGCGGCCGAGTTCGCCGACGAAGGCGGGCGGGCCAGCTTCATTCCCGGCGCTCCCCCGGATCCGTTCATGCCCACCGGCGGATGTCCCTTCCACCCCCGCTGCCCCAAGGCGTTCGAGCCCTGCCCCGATGTGGTGCCCATCGCGACCTCCACCGAGGGCCGGCAAGTGAGGTGTCACCTTTATGAGTGATCTACTCGAGGTGCAGGGCCTGACCAAGGTCTTCGCAGGGGCCGGTACGTTCTGGTCGCGTCGGGCTCCGACGATTGCGGTCGAGGACGTGTCGATCCGCCTCGGGAAGGGAGAAACCCTGGCCGTCGTCGGCGAGTCCGGCAGCGGGAAGACCACGCTGGGTCGCTGCATCCTCCGGCTGATCGAGCCCACCGAGGGCGTGGTGGTCTTCGAGGGAACCAACATCCTTCCGCTGCGAACAAAGGACTTGAAGGGATTCCGCCGCAAGGCGCAGATGGTGTTCCAGAACCCGCAGGGCTCGCTGGACCCGCGGATGCGGGTGGCCTCCATCGTGGCCCAGCCGATCAAACACCATGAGGGCCTCTCCGGTTCCGAGTTGGAACGCCGGGTTCTCGAGGCGCTGCGGGCTGTGGGACTGGGAGAGTCCGACCTGCCCAAGTACCCCCACGAGATGAGCGGCGGCCAGCAGCAGCGGGTAGCCATCGCCCGGGCCATCGCCACCCGTCCCGACCTCCTGGTGCTCGACGAACCCACCTCCGCCCTGGACGCCTCCATCCAGGGCCAGATCATCGCCCTGCTGGACGACCTTCGGGATGCGTACGAGATGAGCTACCTGTTCATCTCCCACGACCTGCGGTTGGTGCGGGCCCACTCCGATCGGACCGCCGTCATGTACAAGGGAAGGCTTATGGAACTGGGATCGACGGCAGATGTGTTCGCCGATCCGAGGCACCCCTACATGCGGCTACTCGAGGAGTTGATCCCCACCGTGCCGGCCAACCCCCTCGCCCCGGCCGCGGCCACCTTCCTCATGGACGACACCTCCGACCGCCCCGACGTGGGGTGCGTGTTCAGGAACCGCTGCCCGGCCGTGACCAGCGAATGCGAGTCCCCCCAGGAGCTGACTCCGTCGGATGCCGACCACCGGGCCGCGTGCTGGCGCCACACCGACCCCGGCTTCGACCGCGAATGGGAACGCCTCATAGGAGACGCCCTGAAGGATCTGTGATTGGTGGTGGGTGGTTCCCCGTAGCCGGTCACCCGTCGTTACACGGACGCCGCAATGGCCCTCTATTTGCCCAGCGTGCGTCGCATCAGGTCCTGGAGGGTCACTGCCAGGGATTTGTCGAGCTAGCTGTGTAGTTCCTCGATTCGATCTTCGATGGTCTCGTGGTAGGAGAAGGTGGAGGGTTCCCAAGATGTCTCGACAAGGGTCGCGTCGGGCCGCGTACTCCTCGCCTCGTATCCGGATGCTCCCGCACGAGGTGATAGCCATGACCCCGGGATAGGCGCTGACCACATGGTGAGACTTGAAGGAGACATAAGTGCTCGGCCCGCTTGGCGGTCTTTGTCATCTCGCGGCGCCACCACCTCACCCTGGGATCGAAGGCGTGGATGGGTCCGTCCACACGCGATCCCGCTGTCCGGCTGCGGGGAACTCCTGTCGGATATCAAGCCAGTCCTCTCGAAACCAGTCGCATATGTCCTTGAGAAACTAGGCCCACTACAGCCAGCACCAGCCAGCCACGTCCCGAACCAGCCGACACTCAGCAATCGGTGCCCGTGGCCGGTAGCGTGTAACCGCCTATTGCGATCTTAACCAAGCCTTGAAGCGTGGGATCGCTCGTGGTTTTTGCCGTTCAGAGCAACAGCCAATGTCGGGACGTCTTCCATCCGCAGGTTGGATAGGGTGACGCGAACGCCAGGGGCAGAGTTCTGCCGGTACCGTTGACCGGACCTGATCGCGAAGCCTGCCTTCGCAGCCGCTGCCACTGAAGCTGCCTCGTCTTGAACGCTGACCCAGACGTTCATACCCGAGACCCCATATGCCACTACACCCTCAGCACCGAGTTCCTCTATCAAGGCCGATTGTCGTCTTCGATACGCGTGGGCGCTCTCCTTGACCTGGGCCATGGCCTCGTTATCACCAAGGACCAGGGCAACGGCCCGTTGCAGGATTCGGCTGACCCAACCTTGGCCCACTTGCTGGCGCGTCTGAATACGATCCAGTGTCAGTGAGTCGCCGACCGACCACGCCACGCGCAGGTCCGCACCAAGCGGTTTCGTCGCGGACTGAACCAGCAACCAAGCGTGTCGATCCGTTGTCACGACGTTGAGAGGGCTCGATTCGCACAGTGCGAAGTAGTCATCCTCGATGATGAGAAGGTCGGGCATCGGGTCGATGACCTCCCGTAGCTCTCGAGCTCGTTGCTCGGTCCGCATGGAGCCGAATGGATTCTGTGCCCTCGGTGTCGAGATCACGGCTTGCACGCCTCGAATCACAGCCTGGAGCGCCCGTGGGTCCATACCGGCGTCATCGACGGGTACAGGGACTGCCCGAAAGCCGAGGGTGGCGACCAAGCTGCGCAACCACGGATAGCCGGGGTCTTCGAGAGCAACCGCCGCGCCCCGCCTGAGGTGAGCCTCAAGTGCTCTCTCGACGGCATCGAGAGCACCGCTCGTTACCACGATCCGATCTGCATCGACGCCGTCCTCAGCCAGAAGCGAGACCGCCTTCTCATGCAGCATCGAGTCAATGGCCTCGGCGCCGAAACCGGCGGCAGCGTGGGATGCCAGGCCGAGATACTTGCTGAGGTCCGGGAGAAAGGCACCGTCCGGATTACCCGAGGCCAGGTCTATCAGATCACTCTGTACCTCGGATTCGATGTTGTGGGACAGGGCAACGTCGCCGGCAACGAATGTCCCTCGCCGTCCCATCGAGACGATCAGGCCCCGATCGGCGAGCCGGCGGTATGCAGCTGCCGCTGTTGTCGGGGAGAGACCGAATCGCGCTGCCGCGGCTCTTATGGGCTCCAGGCGGTGGCCCGGCGCGGAGGTCCCGTCGACGATTTGCTTTTCGATGAGTTGCTCAAGATCGCGAGCAGACCGAATGTTGGGCTCTCTGGGAGACATGCTCAGGATTTATAGCAAGTGTCGCGCGGCATTCGTAACGCGCACCGCCTTCGGCTCCCGCAAACGGTGTAGGCGCCAGCTTGCGCTTCCGAGGGAGGCGCCGTCGTGCTCGCTCATGTTCTTTTGAGTTGCGTCTCGCACAACCCACCGGTACGATTGCGCTGGTACAAACACTCGGACGTAGTGATACAACTAGGACCGGTGTCTTCTCGATAGAAAGGGAACATGCTGGGCGATGTGCACGTAGTTCTCACGCTTGACTGCGAGAGGCCAACATCAGAGACCGACCCGAGGGCGAGCGGTCCACCGAGTTACGCCGCCGGTATCGAGTCGACGCACGGCTATGTGAGGACCGCCGAGTCCAGGGGGTATCCAGTTTCCCTCTTCGTGCATCCCGAGGTGGCAGTTTCCGACCCGGTGGTGTTCAAGCAATTCGAAGCGGACGGACACACACTCGGACTTCACCTCCATCCGTGGCGATTCTCCGATGGAAAGTACGGTGCCGAGCTGGGCGGGCTGCCCGATAACGATGCACGGGCTGTGATCGCTGAAGCCACCGCTGTCTGGCAATCCGCGCTCGGATACCGACCAAAGCTGTTTAGGGCCGGGGCTGCGTCCGCGAACGACTCCACATTTCGCATTCTCTCAGAGCTGGGATTCGAAGGTGGATCCACGACGATTCCGGGACGGGTCTATCCCGACATTCATGCCATCTGGGCAGGCAGCGATCCGGACCCTCATCGGGCAAACGCCGTTCTTAGACAGCTTCCTGGAGATCTTGACTTCGCTGAGATGCCGATCTCAGTGGATCTATCGCGACAGGTCCACAAGAACGGTCGTCGTTTCCACTGGGAATTGAGGCCAGACTGGGATGTCAACTACGACGACGTTGCGTTCAACATTCTAAGTCAAGTCACGGCCCGCGAGGCCGATGTGCCGGTGATCAATATGGTCACCCACAACGATCACAACTTCGCCGACCCGAACGACCCTTACTCAGTGTCGTTCTCATCGATCATCGACGCTATCGAGAAAGCATGTGACAGGGCACAGTTGACACCCATAGCGTCGACGGTCCAGCGCGTCGTGGATCTAACTCTGAGACTGCCTCCAAGACAACTACCCCTAAACAAGGCCAGTGGAAAGGTCATCGAGGAGACTGGCGAGTTTGTCGACGTGGATATGACACGAGTCCTGTGATGTCTGACAAGTCCCGGAGACGTGCTACGAAAGGAAGCCGAACTATGACGAATCTACGAACCAGATCCACTGCAAGCAGGAGAGTAGGTGCTCGACCGAAGACTTGGTGGGTGTCGAGTCTTGTAGTGGCCCTGGTCATGGTGGCGGCCGCCTGCGGCGATGACTCCACGTCGACCACAACGACTGCTGGCGTCGTGACCACCGGCGATGTCACGACCACCGCAACTGCAACGGCCCCCGCTTCCGACACCACCTCCGCTTCCGACACGGCGACCACCGTTAGCGAGCCCACCGACGGACCGCAAGGAACCCTGAGGATTGCGGTATCCCGGTTCCAATTCGAGACGCTGGACCCGGCCGAGGCTGGACCGGCGACGCATGGCTATTGGGATCCGATATACGACTACATGTTCGACGTCGATGGAGACGAGATCCAGCCCGGCCTCGTCGAAGAGTGGAGGAATTCCGAGGACGGCCTGACCTGGGTGTTCCAGGTGCGTCAAGGTGCCAAATGGCACAACGGGCGTGAAGTCGACGCCGAAGATATCAAGTGGAACTTCGACTGGATGCAAACACGGCAGCACGATACCGCGACCATTCTCAGGGACGTTTTGGAGAGCGTCGAGGTCAGTGGACCATTCGAAGTGACGGTCAAGTTGAGCCAACCGGTGCCCTTGATCCTCGACTGGTTGTCGGCGACCAACTCGTACTCCCTCGTGCCGCGAGAGTACAACGACATGACCACTACGGAGTGGCTCAACAATCCTATCGGCAGTGGTCCTTGGAGTTATGTCGACCACTCGGTCGGGGAGTTCGTAAGGTATGAGGCTGTCGGGGAGCATTGGAGGAAGGTTCCCGAGTTCAAAGAACTCGTCATGACGGTTGTCCCTGAGGACTCCACCCGACTCGCGATGCTCGTCCAGGGAGATGTTGATCTCATCGATGCTCCTCTCTCGTTCGTTCCGGAAGTGGAAGCCTCCAGCGCCAACCTAAAGACCATCTCCGTCAAGCAAGCAGTCTCGGCGGGTATCTACTTCACCGGCGTATACCAAGATGCAACGGAGGCTCCTGCATACGATCCAGATCGTCCATGGGCTAAGAAGGAGGTTCGCGAAGCCCTCAACCTAGCGGTGGACAAGCAGGCGATCATCGACACGATCTTGTTCGGCGAGGGTCAACTGGCAGTCGTGGCGAGCGTCCTCCCCTGGCAACTTGGATGGAGCGATTCGTGGGCACCCCACCCGTACGATCCGGATCGGGCGAAGCAGTTGCTGACGGAAGCCGGCTATCCAGATGGCTTCTCGGTAACTGTCCACGCTTATCCGCGACCGGGAATCCCTGACCTGCCACTGGTCATCGAGGCAGTTGCGGCTGACTGGGCCCGGCTGGGTCTTGATGTCGAGATCTTCCCGTCGGACTGGCCCGGCATTGCCAGGCCGTTGGTTCGCGGTGGAGAAGCGGACTTCTTGCTCGGCCACTCGCTGGGCGTATTCCCCCCCAATCTTGATCGTGTCCTGTGGAGAGCGCCTAACAGGTACTTTGAGACCTCTGAGTTGATCAACTCGGCTCTTGATGCTCTCGAGAGCGCTCAGACCCGGGAAGAGGTCGCAGACGCCATCGGTCGCGTTGGCGATGCTGTGATCGAGGAATTCGCTTGGGTACCGGTTGCCATCGTCAACCAGCTCTACGTAGCGAACGGCGATACGATCGGCGATGCTCCGATCATGGCCCACGCTGGCGGATTGAACCATCTCGAGTACGTGACACACTCACCGTAACCGAGAAGGTACTCCGCTATGAACTCGGCCTTGGGTGCTCCGGTCATGCCGGGGGACCCAAGGTGACGAGTACCCTGTCCCCGAAGCAGCCATGAGCACTCCCCTGCTGGACGTTCGCGATTTGAAGACCGTATTCGGCGCGGGCGACGACGCGGTCACAGCCGTGGACGGGATTTCGTTCAGCCTCGAGGATGGGGAAAGCCTCGGCATCATCGGTGAGTCCGGGAGCGGCAAGACCGTCACCGCCTTTTCGATACTGCGCCTGGTAAGCAGACCAGGGAGGATCGTTGAGGGTTCGATACGCTTTGAGGGAGAGGAACTTCTCACCAAGTCGGCCCGGGAGATCACACGTCTGCGCGGACGGAAGATGAGCATGATTCTCCAAGACCCGATGTCGTCCTTGAATCCCGTCTTCCGCGTCGGGGACCAGATCGCGGAGGCCGTGCTGCTGGCGGCCGGTGATCAGAGAGGGAGCCGCTCTGAGGCTAGGAAACGCTCAGAGGAACTCCTCCGGATGGTTCGAATTCCGGAGCCGGTGAGCCGCGCCCGGCAGTATCCGCATCAGATGAGCGGGGGAATGCGCCAACGCGTAGTGAGCGCCATCGCACTGGCGGGAAACCCGAGGCTCCTGATCGCTGACGAACCGACGACATCCCTCGACGTGACAACGCAACTGCAGTTCCTCGACCTGATCAGGGACCTTCACGCCACATTGGGATTCGCTCTTATTTTCATTAGTCACGATCTCGGTATCATCGAACGGGTCTGCAGCGATGTGGCCGTCATGTACGCCGGCCGGATAGTGGAAACCGGGTCGACCGACGAAGTCTTCTCCGAACCGGCCCATCCATACACTCGTGGTTTGCTGCGGTCGGCTCCCGACATTTCCAGGCGGTCAAAGACACTCGATTCGATCAAAGGTCAACCCCCCGATCCCCGGACCTGGCCCGTGGGCTGCCGATTTGCAATGCGCTGTCCTGATCTCATGGACCAGTGCGTGAAGACCTACCCTCCAGTCATCAACCTCAACCAGGGGCAGAGTGCTGTACACGATGTTGCCTGCTGGCTCCATCAGGTTGAGAAATCTGTTGCGCGTGACGGCAGACGGCATTAGTCCGAGGGTCGCGCCACTAGTCGAGTTCGACGATGTCGCGAAGACCTTTACCGTACGGCGAGGAGCTTTCAGACAGAGCGTCGAGTCGGTCTACGCGGTGGCCGGAGTATCACTGTCGGTCGGCGTTGGCGAGTCGGTCGGCCTGGTCGGTGAGTCCGGATGCGGGAAGTCCACGCTCGCAAGGATGGCATTGAGGCTGCTTGAACCGTCATCCGGAACCCTTCGGTTCAAGGGAACCGACTACGACAGGCTGTCTTCGTCCGAACTCAAGGAGTTTCGCAGCACGATCCAGGCTGTCTTCCAAGATCCTTACTCATCGCTGAACCCTCGGATGCGGGTGGTGGACATCATCTCCGAGCCGCTCCGATCGTCACCCGGAATCACGCGGAGAGTAAGGCATAGTCGGGCCTTGGAGATACTCGATCTGGTCGGACTACCGGCCGTGGCAGCCGAGGGTTATCCCAACCAATTCAGCGGCGGTCAGCGGCAGCGTATTGCGATTGCCCGTGCGCTAGTGTCGGAGCCGGCCTTGATCGTCCTCGATGAGCCCACATCGAGTCTCGACCTTTCGATTCGGGCGCAGATACTCAACCTGCTCAACAGGCTCCGCGAGGAACTCACGGTTGCGTACCTCGTCATCTCGCATGACCTGTCGATGATCCGACATCTGTGCGACCGGATATCGGTGATGCACCTAGGTCGCATCGTTGAGACGTCCGTCAGCGAGCATTTCTACAGCAACCTCCAGCATCCGTACGCAAAGGGGCTTCTCGGGTCGCTGCTGATTCCTCTAGCAAAAGGAGCCGGACCCCAGGATCCCATACCCGGTGAGCCCCCCAGCGCGGTCAACCCTCCGCCGGGTTGTTCCTTCCATCCTCGCTGCGAATGGGCATTTGCCCCCTGCACGACGGACACTCCGGAGTTGTTGTTCCGACGGGGATGCGAGCTTGATCAACTCACAGCGTGTCACTTGTACGAGCCGTCGGATCTGATCCGAGCCGGGTCAGCGTAGTCGAGCCATGACCTTCCTGCTGCGACGCGCGCTCCAGGCGATCGCAACCGTCTTGCTGATGAGCCTTATCGTCTTCGTGCTCTCACGCGTTACCGGGAGCCCGCTTGACTTCATCCTGAGCCCTCTGGCCACCGAGGAGGAATTCGCCCGGGAGTCAGCGAGGCTTGGACTGGACAGACCGATATTGGTCCAGTACTTCACGTTTCTGGGTCAGGTTGTCCAAGGCGATTTCGGCACGTCGATATATTACAAGGAACCGGTGATCTCGATGATTACCAGCAGGCTGGGATCGACCGTCTTCTTGGCCTCGACGGCGTTTATCCTCGGAGCCGGACTCGGACTGCCATTCGGCGTAGCGGCAGCTAGCCGTCGCAGTACGAAGGTGGACACCGGAGCTCGCGCGATGGCATTGCTCGGGCAGTCGGTTCCCACCTTTCTGCTCGGAATCGTATTGATAGAGGTCTTCGCCGTGCGTTTGGCTTGGCTGCCTACGGGCGGTCGGGATGAACTGGCCACCTTTGTGCTCCCGGGCGCAACTCTTGCTGCGTATGTCTTCGCGGCGATTCTGCGCCTTACCCGTTCGTCGATGATCGAGGTCCTGTCATCTGACTACATAACCCTGGCCATGATCAAGGGAGCGCCGAGGTGGCGGGTCGTCTGGCACCACGCGCTCAGGAATGCCTTGATTCCGGTCCTGACTTTCTCTGGACTTCTCCTCGCTCAACTACTCGTTGGGGCGATAGTGGTTGAGACAGTGTTTGCGTGGCCCGGGCTCGGACGACTGGCTTTCCTGTCAGCGGCCCAGAGGGATTATCCGTTGTTACAAGCCATCGTCGTATTCATTACGGTGGTATTTGTCATGATGAGCTTCATCGTGGACGTGCTGTTGACGTTCCTTGATCCACGAGTCAGGGTGTCGTAAGTGTCGGTCGAGCGATCCCAATCGGGAGGTTTGAACCCCGGGGAGCCGGGTTCGATTAGCGAGGTGGCTGTCCGCCGGCGCAAACCAATCTTCTCGCAGCTGTTTCGAGGGACGGGCGCGTTCGCCGTCATTATTGTGGGCTTTGTCATTCTGGCCGGGATCTTCGCTCCCCTCCTAGCACCATTCGAGCCTGAATTCGGGCTGCTGAGGGAGTCGTTGCTTCCTCCTGGATCCGGGGCCCAAGACAGCGCCTTTCCTTTCCTCTTCGGGACGGATCGATTCGGGCGCGATGTCTTGTCGAGGGTCTTGCATGGCTCACGGGTATCGCTGGCCGTGGCCGGCATGTCGGTAGCTGTGGCCGGCACCATAGGAACCACGATCGGGATCGTGGCAGGGTACTACGGGGGACTGGTGGACGCCCTATTGATGCGCCTCGCCGATCTTGTTCTGTCGATGCCGATCATCCTTCTGGCACTGGTACTAGCTGTGCTGGTTGGACCCAGCTTCTTCAATGTCGTACTCATTCTCGGCGTCGTGCTCTGGGCCGAGTATGCGCGACAGGCACGAGCCGAAACTCTGGCCATCCGAGAACGCGAGTACGTGCTGTTGGCGCGGGTCGCCGGAATCCGGAAGGCCGCGATCATGTTCCGCCACATACTCCCCAATATCCTCGACACGCTCCTGGTGCTAGCGACTCTCCAGGTAGCCCGAGTGATCATCATCGAGGCATCGCTCAGCTTCCTGGGTGTGGGCATCCCGCCGCCTGCGCCTGCGTGGGGGCTCATGGTTTCCGAAGGTCGGGGACTCCTCAAGACGGCTTGGTGGATTTCGCTCTTTCCGGGTCTTGCGATAACGATCACAATCCTCGGAATCAACGTTATCGCCGATCGACTCAAGGACATCCTGGACCCTCACGGCAAGGTGACGGTCTAGGAGGGTGCCGAAAAAGCCCGTGCAATGGGGTTCGCGGGCAACTGACAACTCTGATACTAGGTGGTTCACCAAGCAGCGAATCCCGTTAGATTGTTCTTCAGCACCCTCCCAGAGCGACCGGGTTGCTGGCCGCGGCTACCGGGCTGCTAACCCTGAGTCCCTATGTCGAGGCCTTGGGGTCGCTGATCCATCAGAGGAAGTCGCAGGACCGACACGTGCTCGGCGTCGTGATAGATCGACTGGTTGGCGACTCGTAGCTCGGAATCGGACCAGTAGGGGGCTCCGGTGTTGTGGTTGCGGTCCAGATTGGGAAAGTCTGAACTCGTGATCATGAGGCGGAGCCGTTGACCGGGACCGACCCGAAGAGCCAGTGACCGCATGTCGATACGGTACAACCGGGGTCCAGCCCCGCCGTACTCCGAGTCGGCGACCGGGTCCACCAAGCCGGTACGCACGGCTCCGAAGGAGAGGTTTACAGCCAAGCCGTCCTCATGGACCCATACCAGCTTCGCGATGAAGTCAGTGTCGGGCGCGTCGGTCCCGACCCACAACAACAACTCGACATCGCCTATCAGATACGTTGCCTCGCCAAAGATCGGAGTGTCGTAGACGGCGATATCCCTCCTGCTCCGCAATGGAGACTGATCGAGAGGTGCGACCTGCGCGTCCTGTGTGATGATGCTCATGACAGGATCAGCGGGATCGTAGACGTATCGGTCGGGCGGTTCCTCACCCGGTGGCTGTTCACGGAGTACGCCAGGAGTATCGGGCTCGTTGGCTGATCCCGTCGAGTGGAGGTAGAAATCGAGCGGCGAGGTATCGGACAACGGCCAATTGTTTGTGGTGATCCAATGGTTTGACCCGACGAGGAACAGTTGAACGGGACCCTCAGCGAAATGATTGCGGATGCCCTTGATGGTGAAGTCGAACCAGTCCGCGATCATCTCAACCCACGACCTCTCGGCCTGAGGACCAAAGCTCAAGTCTCCCAACTCCGATCCGAACTCCCAAGGCATATGGCTCCATGGACCTATCACCAGACGGTGCCTGCCGGGGTCGACATCTTCGTGCGCGTTCTCCATCAGGCTTGGATAGTGCTTGGCAGTCCTGACTACCCGGTCCCACCAACCCGTCAGCAGGCAGACGGGGACGTTGACATGTGGATGGGTCCTGTAGAAGTTCCATTGTTCGCCGTTCTCTTCACTGTGCTGCTCGACGAGGTACGTCTGGAACTGGTCGGTGAGCGGCCCGAATACGTACTCAGGGATGCTTGCTAAGGGGAGTCGCCAGACCCACTTCGTTCCTTCTACGTGTTCCCAGATCCGTTTCGCCTCGTCCGGGCTGCTGGGCACCGACTCGTCTCCATCGCGGTAGCGGCTGCCGGCGGCCAGCATGTAAACCCAGTGCAGGCGTCGGCCGGTCTCGAAGATACCTTGCGTGAACTCGGTGGCCCGCGGACTCATACCCCCAGCGAACATCGCCGTCAACGACGGAGGTTGGAGACCGGCCAACTCCCACTGGACCCAACTGTCGTAAGAATGTCCAAATGTGCCAACCTGGCCCGTGGTGCGGGGTAGGTGCGCGCACCATTCGACGGTGTCGTAGCCGTCCTGGGCGTCACTGGTCCATGCCTCCGGACCGAATTGCCAGAAGAACTCCCCTTCGGAATCGAACCGTCCCCGTATATCCTGGGTCACGACCACATATCCACGCTGAACAAGTCGACGGGCCGAACGTACGTATCGATCGAACCGCCTTCCGTATGGTGTGCGCAGCATGAGCACCGGATACGAAGCTTTATCATCCGGTCGATAGACATCTGCCCGCATCACGGCGCCATCCGTCATCTCCACCGGAACACCGACCTGTTCGATGATCTGTATCATCGCATCCTCCACTCCGCCCAGCGATTGTTACAGGACCAAAGCTGTTTTGTAGTAGTGCAAGCGTAGCGAGCGACCGCTATAGTGAGCAAGCGCCGCGCCGGGTGGTCGGCGCAGAGATTTCGGCGACTGTAGCTCGGCACGCCATGCCGCTCCTTCCCGAGCTTGTGAGCCAGAACATTGCCGGAATTAGCACGGTACAGAAAGCAGGCGAGGAGAACTGATGGCACCCCGATCGATAATCCTCGGCTGCGGTACGCCGATTCCGGACACGAAGCGGTGGGGATCTTCCTTCGTTGTCGATGTCGGCGACTCTTGGATGATGTTCGACTGTGGCTTCGGGGCGACGCTCAAGCTCTATGAGGCACAGATCGCTGTGACCGATATCGATACCGTGTTCTTGACCCATCACCACTCGGATCATGTCGCCGATTACCCGGGGCTTCTCTTGTCACGGTTCGATATGGCCACAGGTCACGAGAACCCGCTCAATGTTTACGGACCGGACAAGACGACTCAACTGACTGAGAGGCTGATCGGTCCCGACCGGGGTGCTTTCTGGCCTGACATCGTGGCGAGGACGACTCATCCATTGAGCCTCGGGGCTTACCGACGCCGCGGCGGGGTCCTGCCGCGCAGACTACCTCAGGTCGAAACATCCGATCTCGAATCGGGTGTTGTCGTCGAAGGGCCCGGGTGGACTGTGCGAACTGCCGAGGTTGAGCACGTTCAACCTTATTTGGACTCCTTGGCCTATCGGCTGGAGACAAACGCGGGTTCCATGGTCTTCGCCGGTGACACACGTCCATGCTCCGGCTTAACCGAGTTGGCCACTGATGCGGACATGCTGTTCATGGCTTGTGTCCGTCTCTCCGAGGACATGCGGGAAGACCCAGCGTACGGCGCAGCCCTCTCCGGCAGTCGCGAGGCGGCCCTAACGGCTGAGGCAGCAGGGGTCAAGCATCTCGTGCTGGTTCACCAACACCCGGCGATGGACTCAGCAGACCAGAAGGACCGAGTGTTGCGGGAAGTTTCGAGTATCTATGGCGGCAAGGTCACTTGGGGGGAAGAGGGACTCGAGATCCCTTAGCTTAGGTGAGGAGGATATGGGTTTATCCTCTGGTTTCAATAGTTTTGGCCCTCCGCATTCTGGTAGGTAAGCCAAAACCAACGTCACCTTTTCCCGTGCCGGATGAAGTCATCTCTGCGCTGGACGCATAGACGCGGTATATCGCCCACTGACCTGGAATCCGAAACGCTCGACCTCAAATCGGATCGTGGCGACTCCACGAAGACGCTCCGTCAACTCGCCAAAGCAGCAGCTTGCCTGGCGAACGGTCGAGGTGGAACCTTGGTTCTCGGCGTCGAGGATGACAGGGAAGGGTCCGAAGCCTTCACCGGTACAGGTGTCGATCTGCTCAAAGCCCGTCGCTATACCTTCGAGACTGTGGATCCGCCGCTCACCGTTTCAGTCGACGCGCCGGACGTAGTTGTCTTCCGCTCGCCCCTGATCAGATAGCTGCACTCCACGCGGAGCGAGAGGGTCGTGACCCTTCGGAGCAGGCCACCGGGCCATCGGTTGACGAGTTGGACCGGTCGGCGGTGGATCTGGCACGTCGATACCTGGGCCGGCTCACCGATGAGCGAGCGCAGTGGGTGAGTCTGTCGGATGCCGAGCTCTCTCAAGCTCTCGGCGTGGCGACTCCGGACGGTGAGTTGCTGATCGCCGGCGAGCAGTTCTTTTGCGTACGTCGGGTCGAGTTCGTCAGCTACCAGCACAGGGTCAGCGCCGGAAGCCTGCCCGACGCGAGCGAGCGGTTGTCTGTACCCCTGATGGTGGCCTAGTCCTACGCAGGAAGTGTGGAAGGCTAAAACTGGTCTATATAAGGCGACATGACTTCCGGGGTGGGAAACCACGGCATCGCATGAGTTGATACCGAGATGGAGGGTCAGCCGCCGAGCGTGAAGTGCATGAACTTCCGAAGGGTCACTGCAAGGGACTGATCGAGCCAGTCGTACAGGCCATCGAGGCGATCATCGATATTCTCGTGATGGGAGAACGTGAAGGGTTCCCATGAGGTCTCGACGAAGATGCCGTCGCGTCCCGAGAATTCCTGGCCGCGGATCCGGATTCTCCCGAACGACGTAATGGCCATCACCCCGGTGTAGGGGCTGGCCACATGGTGGATCGAAGTCACGAACCGGAGGTCCACTCCGTTCACCGACATCCCCAGCATCGACCACCACGCTCGGGGTTTGAAGCAGGCGTAGTGCTCGGCTGCCTTTGCCGTCCTGATGATGTCGCGGCGCCACCACCTCTCCCGACGGTCGAAGTGCATTGGCCGGTCCGTCCACACACGGGCTTCCTGTCCGGCCTCGGCGAACTCCTGGTCGATGTCGACGCAGGCCGGTCGTAGCCAGTCCCATATGTGGTCGTGAAGCCGGTCGGCGCGCATCCCGGCGTTGGCTCCTGTCTCGATCGCGCGGTCGATCAGATCGAGTTCCTCAGGATCCACCACCTCGGCGAGTAGCCACTCCTCCTCCATGGCCATACCCGCGAAGCTGTCGAGAGTCGACTCGTCGAGTTCACGACGGATCGACCGCAGCGCCAGTTCGGTGAACAGCCTGGCGAGCGGTACCAGGTCTCCGTCGTTGGCCTCGTCCAAGGCCAGGAGATAGGCATCCCGGCGGTTCCGATCGACCACGATCGGCGGATACTGTGCCCTTTCGAGAGGGAGGGCGGCCAGCGCTCTCGCCACCCGGCCGTTGCCGTCCTGGAAGGGATGGATCTGCGCGAACCGGTGATGCAACCACGCAGCCACGACAACCGGATGTACGTCGGTCATCGCCTCGTACAGATCTATCAGGCGCCGTATCTCCGCTTCCACCTGCTCGGGCGGGGCAAAATCGAGCACGGTCCCGTCGGCGCGTCTCACCCGGTTAGGAAACCTCTTGAAACTCCCGTGGTCCATCATGACTTGGGCATAACGCCTTGTTGGGTCCGTGAGGAAGCAGAAGGGCTGAGCCCGGGTGATCAGGGCATGGAGTTCCCGGATGAAGGAGCAGGTCAGGGGACGACCCGCTCGGGCCAACTCGAAGACCATCTCGAGCCCTTCCTTGTGGGCTCTCAGCATCCGCAGGACCCCTGGAGGCACTTCCGCGTCCGCTGTGTCGGCCCCTCTGGTGATCCCCTTGATCACCATCACGTCGGTGGTGGGCCTGTCCAGGTCGTACAGCCCCTCGATGATCCCGGTTTCGATGGCGTGCTTCCGGAGGGTCTGATGGAACGGGTAGGTGGATTCGATCCGACCGAACTCGGTCCGGTGCTCCTGCCACGAACGGTGCACGGCGTCCAGGGTGGCCAAGTTGTGTCCCAAGGCCTTCTCCACCGTCCGGTCGAGCGGCTCGATCGGATGCCAGCCTCTACCGCTCATCGCTACGCTCGACATCCGGTGTCCTACAGCAGGCCCGTCGACACCACGTCTGACCAGCCGTTTACGCGATCCGCACACCAGCCACCAGTCACCAGCCACTACTCCGGAAGAGTCCAGCCGAATTCCCTGACGTAGCCGCTGGAGTCCGCTCCGATCCGGGTGTCGTCCAGCCGTCCGGCTTCCTCGAGGGCTATCTGGATCGGCACCGGCGTTCCCAGCCTGGTGCTGCCGGCCTCGACCATCTCGATAGCGTCGGCCAGGGTAAGGATGTCGGGCGAGGCGGCCTTGACCTCGATGTGGTCGGGCAGAGCGGCCCGCATCGCCTTTACCTGCGCCACCGTGCCGCCCCCGTACACCGACAGGCCGGTAGATGTCTTGCCGAAGTCGGCGCCCGACTCGACTACCACCCGGCAGGCGTCCTCCAGCTTCCCGGGGATCTGCTCCATCTCCGGGGACTCGATGATTGCCTTGGTGATGACAGCCGGGTTCTCGGACTTGGCCGCCTCCACCACCGCTGCCGCGTCACGGATGGCGGCGTCGAGGTCACCGTAGAGGATCGCCGACCATGCGGCCAGGAAGTCGATCTCGATGGCACCCGACGCCACGCATTCCTTTGTCGCGGCCACCTTGGCTGCGGTTCCTTCCAGCCCGATCGGCATGCTGACTATCCCGGAGGTTGCGACCCGGTCGCCCATCCGCCTCGCCACCCGCTCGACCCACCAGGGATACACGCAGAAGGCGGCAACGCCCAGCTCGACGCACTCGTCGGCCATCCGGTCGAGCGTGTCGGGCCCGGCCCTCGGATCAATGCACACCTGGTCCAGCATCTCGGTGATTCGCCTAGTCAACGCATTCTCCTCTCGCCGTCCTTAGAGAGAAACTACCCGATCCTCGGAAATCACGTAGCGCCGTTTCCGATCCGGTCTGCGTTCTGGGCCGAAAGAGCGACCGAACAACGAAACCGCAACGGGCACCCGGCACCCGGCACCCGGCACCCGACACCCGACACCCGACACCCGACACCCGACACCCGACACCTAACACCTAACACCTGACCCCCGGCTAGAGATCGCCGTTGGCGGCAAGCGCGAGCAGCGCGCTGTTGACCACCTGGTCCGCCTGGAGGCCGAACCGGTCGTACAACTCCTGGATGGTTCCCGACTCACCGAAGTCATCGACCCCTAAGGGGACCACCCGTTGCCCGTAGACGGATCCCAGCCAGGCCATCGCGTGCGAGGCGGCATCGTGCACGGTGACGATCGGGGCGCGCCGGAGTTGCGGGGGGATGAGTGCGGCCAAGTGGTGCTCGTCCACCGGCCGCCTTAGCTGCGACCGGGACTCGCGGAGGGTGCGGATCCAGCCGGTGTACAGGCGGTCGAGGCTGGTGAGCGAGAGCACCGAGGCACCGACACCTTCGGCCTCCAGCTCGTCCGCTGCGGCCAGGACTTCGGGCATGACCGACCCGCTCCCGGCCATGATCACGGGAACCAGGGTCGGGTCGGCCGGTGCTCGCAGCCGGTAGCCCCCGGCCACCACGTCGGCATGCAGGCGGTCCTCTCCTACCGATTCCAAGATCTCCCGGAAAGGTGCCTGGTCGATGGGCCGGGTGCCGAGGCGCAGGTAGGAGATGGCGCCGTCCGGGTCGGAGAGGCGGTGGAGGGCGTCGATGAGCAGCCATTCGAGCTCCTGGGCGTAGGCTGGTTCGGCGAACTCCACCCCCGGCAACTCCATCCCCACGGACGGGGTGATAGTCGACTGGTGGGCGCCGCCCTCTGGGGCCAGCGTGACCCCGGAGGGAGTGCCCACCACCACGAAGCGGCTGCCGTTGTAGGTGCCGTAGACGAAGGCGTCGAGGCCGCGGAGGACGAAGGGGTCGTAGACGGTGCCGATCGGCAGCAGCATCTCGCCGTGGTGGTCATGCGAGAGACCCAACTGGCCGAGCAGCATGAACAGGTTCATCTCCGAGATTCCCAACTCTACGTGGTGGCCGTCGGGTCCCGGTTTCCAGCGCAGCAGCGTCTCGGCTGCCGAGTAGTCGGGCCGGTACTCGGGCGAGAAGACTCCGGCCTTGTTGATCCAGCCGCCCAGGTTGGTCGATATGGCTACGTCCGGGGATGCAGTCACCAGCCGCTCGGCCACTCCCTCGACGCCGGCAAGCCGTACCAGCACCCTCCCGAAAGCGTCCTGGGTCGATACCGGCCTGGCCGTTGCCCCGGCATGGGCGAACGTCCCGACCGTGGCGGGAAGGGGCAGCGCGGGTCGGGGCGGTGTGGGGAGGTTGTTGATCTCGCTCCCTACCCACTCGCACAGCCGTCCGGCGGGAGTGTCGGGATCGAACCGATCCCATTCGGTCTCGGGGCTCAGCCCCGTGCGGGCGCGGAGATCATCGATCTGGATCCGGGTGAGGAGGGCCGCATGGTTGAGCGGATCGCCGGCGAAGGGCAGACCGTATCCCTTGACGGTGTAGGCGAACACGATACTGGGACGATCGGGCTCGGCGTCGCAGGCCCGGAAGCACCTGACCAGTTCCACCAGGTCATGTCCGCCGAGGTCGTGAACGACCGACGGGAGATCCTCGTCCCTCACCCCGGCGATGGTTTCCGCCACACCCCTGGCAGCGCCCTCCAGGAAGTGATCCCGCAGTTCGGAGCCACTCAGCCGGAAGAGGCTCTGGTAGTGCTCGTTGGACATACCGTCGATGTGGCGGCGCAACACCATGCCACCCGGGCGGTCGAAGAGTCCCTGGATGCGCCGCCCGTACTTGGCCTGGGTGACGTGCCAGCCGGCTGCTGCGAAAGCATTGACCATCCGGCCCACCGCTATGTCCGGAACCACCCGGTCGAGGCTCTGGCGGTTGGCGTCCACCACCAGCATCACGTTGCCCAAGCCGGCCAGGGCCGGCTCGACTATCGCCTCCCAGACATTTCCCTCGTCCAGTTCCGCGTCGCCCACCAGCGCTATGAAGCGGGCCGGGTCCTGGGAGCCGAACTTGGTCTCGACGTAGCGGCGGGTGGCCGCCGAGAACAGCGGCGCCACCGCACCCAGGCCTACCGAGCCGGTCGAGAAGTCGGCCACGTCTGGATCCTTGGTCCGGGACGGATAGGCCTGCAACCCGCCCAGGCGTCGCAGTCGAGTGAGATACGAGCGGTCCAACTCGCCGGTCAGATACTTGATGGCGTGGTACACGGGGGAGGCGTGGGGTTTGACGGCCACCTTGTCGTTGCCGCCGATATGGCTGAACCACAGAGCGGTCATGACCGACACCAGGGATGCGGACGAAGCCTGGTGTCCTCCCACCTTGATCTCGGTGCTGCTGTCCCGGTTGACGTGGTCGACCATCCTTACAGCCAGCCAGAGCACCCGCTGTTCTATCTGTTTGAGCGTTTTCTCATCGACAGCAGGAAGCGTCATCACTGATCGGCGATGTAGGAGACGTAGATACGCCTGATGTCTCTGGCCGAGAGAATCATGCGATGAACCTCATCCGGAACCTCGGAAAGGTTGCCCTCAGTATCGAATATTGCTAGAGGCTTATCAAGGATAATATCACGGTTCGGATTGTCGTCAGGATCCGTATTGAACCAGGCTAGGTTGCCAGATATGTAGCTTCTATCGTGTAGCTCACAGATGACAAAACGGACGGATAAATTCTTAGGTACATTAGCTTCGAAGGCATAATACCACCCGGACGTCTCAGCAAAGGCAGGAGCGAGGACTGGTGATAGGTAGCTAAGCGGCCATAGTTTATGTGCAAGGGCTGATAGTATGGAAGCACTGGATAGTAGGCCAATCAGCCAGGCAGTAACGTATAGGAGCCGCGAGTCGTCCAGTAGAATGTATGCATTCGGATCCCGTATCAAATGCGAGAGACTGGGAGAGTGGTCACTGACCAGTGGGATTAGCCGTACTACACCGTAGAAAACCAGTATTGTAGTATTGGCGACCGCGGCAACGACTATGAGTCCTGCTGCCTCCATTGTTCGAGATAACCGCCGTGTCGGAAAGCGCCGTTTCCTGAGGACGTAGTGAACATAACCAGGGATGAAAATGAGGATTGTTATCAGCAGCCCAGTCAGCGAACTAGGCAACAGCCACTCCTCTGCCGATCACGTGTAGAGAGCGGGATTCGCCTCAGGTCCCGGTTCTGGGCGGGCGTATCGCGGTTACTAGGGCTCTCACAATGTCTGACGGGTCGGGTCGTTGCGAAATCGGCTTAGGAGGCGGAGGCGCGTTCTTCGGCGCCATGCCACCCGTCTCGATCACCTCGTATCGGTCTCGAACCCGGGCGTGAAACTTCTTCTTGCGGGCCATGGTCCGAGCTTAGCAGAGCGCCGACGTAACCCCCTACGAGAGACGTTGAGGCTGCTTCCGCCAGAGATGCATAATCTTCTCTGGCGGAAGGTCGTAGGGGACCCTACCCGGTACACTTCAGGTCGATGACGCAGGTGATGACCGTCAGGGGCCCGGTCGACGGCTCGGAACTCGGTGTGACGCTTTCCCACGAGCACGTTCTGATCTCGATGGCCTACGCCTTCCCGGCCTCGGGTCCCGAGACCACCAGACCGATCACGATGGACCAGCTTGGCGTGCTGCGCAACGACATGATGCGCAACGTGAACACGATCACCCTCGACGAGTCCTCCGATCCGGTGGGAGAATTGACCAAGGCCCGTGAGGCCGGAGTGGACACCATCGTCGACCTGACACCCCCGGAGCTGAGCCGTAATCCGGTGGGTCTGGCCCGTATCTCCGAGGCGACCGGGGTCAACATCATCTGTGGCACCGGTCACTACCTGAGGCTGCAGCAGCCACCCGAGACCCGCCGGTTCATAGACGAGTCCCCACCCGAGGCGATTGCCGAGCCGATGATCCGGGACCTTACGGAGGGCATCGGCGACACCGGGATCCGGGCCGGAGTGATCGGTGAGATCGGCCTCTTCTCGCCGGTCCACCCCAGCGAGCTCAAGACCCTCGAGGCGGCCGTACTGGCCCACCGCGCCACCGGCGCGCCGCTCTTCGTGCACCTGATGGAAGTGCCGATCGCCGAACATGCGTTGGAAGTGCTGGACCGGGTCGAGCCGGACTGGGACCGGGTGGTCTTTTGCCACATGGACTTCGACATCCGGGATCTCACCTGGCACCTCCGGGCTCTGGAGCGCGGCATCAACGTGGAGTTCGACTTCTTCGGGTCCACCTGGTGGCCGCACGAATGGTACCTGCACTTCCCGACCGACCCACAACGGCTGACTGCTCTGAGCCGCCTGGCGGACGAGGGTCATGCCGGGCAACTGCTGGTGAGCCACGACGTGTGTACCCGCCTGCAGCTGACCGCCTACGGGGGATTCGGCTACGGGTACCTGCGCTCCGTGGTACCCGGGATGATCGATGCGCTTGGTCTCGACCGGGAGCTGCTCGACCAGTTCATGGTCGAGAACACCCGCCGGATACTCACGGCGTAATCGCCGGGATCCCTCCCGACTACTGGCTAGCCGGTGGGAGCGCGACGAGCACGCGCGGTAGGTTGAATCCCCTGCCGGATTCCGAGTCCCTGATGTGTATTCGTAACGGTGTTCCTGTTACCTGTCCGGAAGGATTCAACCTGTGGTAGTCCCTTCGTAGGGCTTCGTGGTTCGTTTGCGTTGTATCTGCGGGTCATCGTTGCATCTAGCGGGAAACCGGTTCAAACGCTGTTGAAGGTCGATGGTGTTGTAGTCATTCTCGCCGAGCGTACCGGGCGATGACACCCCTCATGCAACCCCGCAGTCTCATAGACTCGAAGCCGATGGCTCAGGTGATGACGGTCAGGGGTCCGGTGGAAGACTCGCAACTCGGGGTGACGCTGTCCCACGAGCATGTGCTTATTTCGATGGCCTATGCCTTCCCGGCTACGAGTCCGGAGGCGACCAAGCCCATCACGATAGACCAGTTGGGTGTGTTGCGTAACGACATTATGCGCAATGTCAATGCGATCATCCTTGACGAATCCTGCGATCCCGAGGGGGAACTGATCAAGGCCCGGGAGGCAGGGGTGGACACCATCGTCGACCTGACTCCTCCCGAGTTGAGCCGCAATCCGGCGGGTCTGGCCCGTATCTCCAAGGCGACCGGGGTCAATATCATCTGTGGGACCGGTCACTACCTGCGGCTTCAACAGCGACCCGAGACCCGGCGGTTCATCGACGAGTCACCACCGGAGGCGATCGCCGAGCCGATGATCCGGGACCTCACTGAGGGCATCGGGGACACCGGAATCCGGGCCGGGGTGATAGGCGAGATCGGCCTCTTCTCTCCTGTCCACCCGGGTGAGCTCAAGACCCTGGAAGCGGCCGTGCTGGCCCATCGCGCCACCGGGGCACCACTGTTCGTGCACCTTATGGAGGTACCGACCGCCGAATACGCCCTTGAGGTGCTCAGCCGCGTCGAGCCGGACTGGGAGCGGGTGGTGTTCTGTCACATGGACTTCGACATCCGGGATCTCACCTGGCACCGCCGCGCCTTGGAGCGCGGCATCAACGTGGAGTTCGACTTCTTCGGCTCCCCGTGGTGGCCCCACGAGTGGTACCTGCACTTCCCGACCGACCCGCAGCGGCTGACCGCCCTCAGCAGGTTGGCGGACGAGGGTTATGCCGGGCAACTGTTGGTGAGCCACGACGTGGCTACGCGCATACAGCTGACCGCCTACGGGGGGTTCGGCTACGGTTACCTGCGCTCGGTGGTCCCCGGGATGATCGACGCCCTAGGCCTCGATCCCGCGTTGCTGGACCAGTTCATGGTCGAGAACACCAGGCGGATACTCACCGGATAAGTTAAGTACTGAGAACCACGAGCGATCAGGATATCCGCTTGATTGCCAAGCAACGGTCCGACCTCAAGGTCACGAAAAACCGTCCCGCAGACGCCCCCGCCGGGCCCACCCCCACCACCGCCTTTCCTGGGATCGGAACGCGATCTGCCGCTCCCGTGACGGGCGATTCGGTTCCGACACATAATCCCTCGGACGGTCGGATGACGTCCGGTCCGATGCCGCCTGGTGCTTGGTACCACTCATAGTGCGACATGGATGTGACAAGTTCAACCCCCTCGTGAGTTTGCGGCCTCCGCCGAGGGTGGGACAACCGCCCTTCCTAGGCAAGACCTCGGGCGGTCGAGACCTCATCTATGGCCTCCGACAGGCCGCTCAGCATCAGGTCGATTTCCGGCTCGGTGATGACGAAGGGCGGTGAAATCTGCAGGACGCCGTAGGCCCCCCGCAGGCCGATGGTGATGATTCCCCTCTTCAGGGCGGCCCGGACCACGGCGTCGAGGAGTCCCGGATCCTCCTGCAGGGCGTCCTCGGAGAGCACTACCGACGCCAGGAGCCCGGCGGCCCGGGTGTCGTCGACGACTGCATGCGAGGTTAGGTGGCCGACCTCTGAAGCCAGGAACGGATCGAGCTCCGCCACCCTGGCGACGAGGCCCTCCCTTTCGATGATGTCGAGGTTGGCCAGGGCGGCCGCGCACGAGGCGGCGTGGCCGGAGTATGTGTAGCCGTGGCGGAACATGGCCTCGCCCCTCCAGAACGGTTCCCGTATCCGTGGCGCGATCAGGATCCCTCCCAACGGGGCGTAACCCGATGTGACCCCCTTGGCGAAGGCGATCACGTCGGGGGTGAACCCGTAGTGCTGGGCGCCGAAGTCACGGCCCACTCGCCCGAATCCGGTGATCACCTCGTCCGCTACCAGCAGCACGTCGTGGGCGCGGCACAGACGTTCGATCTCGGGCCAGTAACCCTCGACCGGGGGAACGACCCCTCCTGATCCGATCACCGGCTCGCCGATGAAGGCGGCGATCCGGGTGGCCTCCCGTTCGAACAGTTCGGCTACCGCCCCGGTGTCGTGGGTGGGTACATGTACCACATGGGGTACCAGCGGCCCCCCGTACCCCTCGCTGTTGGAGGGGAGGCCCCCGAGCTCGGTACCCCACGCGTTCATGCCGTGATAGCTGAGCTCACGGGTCACGATTATCCGTTTCTCGGGGTGGCCGACCGCGTTCCAGTACCGCCGGATCAGCTTGGCGGCGGTCTCTATAGCGTCGCTGCCGCCGGTGGTCATGAACACCACCGCGTCGTCGATGGGCGCCATCTCCGTCAGCCGGTCGGCCAGGTCCAGGGTCGGTGGGGTGGCCGTGAAGCCGAACGTGGAGTAGGCGGCCAGCTCGGCCACCTGCTTGGCGACCGCGTCGGCGATCTCCTGGCGGCCATGCCCGACGTTGCAGTACCACAGCGAGGCAGTAGCGTCGAGGTACCGGCGGCCCTCCGTGTCGTAGATCCAGACCCCTTCGCCCCGGTTCATCACGATCTCGTTGCCGGGTACCTGGCTCATATCGGCGTACCCGTGCCAGAAGTTGGTCATGTCACCTCCATGGTGAGAAGCCGTTTCGTATTCTCGACGAGGATCTTGTCGAGGGCGGTATCGGGGATCCCCGACTTACGCATCCGGGGCACCACCGTGTCGAGGATATGTCCGAACCCGTGGCCACCGTAAGCACGCAACTGGAACTTCATGCACATGTCGGTGGAGATGAGCACCTGGTCGGCCCAACCCCTCTCGACCAGGAAGGCCACCCCGGCGATGCGGTCCCGGTCGGCCGGGAACTCCCAACCCCCGTATGCGTCGCTGCTCATCTCCAGACCAAAACAGTCGAGTTCGAGCGTTATGCCCCGGCTCAGCATCCGTTCCTCGTACTCGTGATCGAGGTCGCTCAGGTCCTGATGGCTGAGGATCACCCGGCTCAGGTCGGCGCCGGTCTCGGACAGGATGCCGGCCACCCGGTAGCACAGGTCCTCCCGGCCGAGCCCGAACGGAACATGGACGTTGACGGCCGCTCCGGTGGCCTGCTGGGCCAAGGCGGCTCCGCGGAGGGACTTCTCCTCGGCGGGGGTGCCCGACTGGAAACCGATCTCACCGATTATCCCGGCCCGTATGCCGGTGGCGCCGAAGCCCTCCTTGACGTGGGTGATGATCTCTGCGGCGATGCCCTCCTCCGAGAGATCCTCCATCCCAGGCGGGTGGCTCTCGTCGATGTAGTAGCCGGCGCCCAGGACCACGTTGAGACCGCTCTGCCGGGCGATCTCAGCCACCGTCTCCGGCTGGGGATCGAGACCCCGGGTGGTCAGATCGACCAGCGTGCGCCCACCGGCCGCCGTGAAAGGACGGAGTTCTTCCACGATCATTGCCGGGTCGTCCAGCAACAGGTTGTCCCGGTTGGTGTTGCAGTTGGCGACGATCCTCCAGCGGTTGTCGACGGTGAAGGGTTGGGCAGCCCGAGCCGCAGCTTCCGGGTCGGCCGGTTCCTCCAAGTACAAGGTGAGGTCGGCGATGAGGTGCTCGTGGGGGAGGGTGATCCCGGCCTCCTCGGGCGGGACAGGTCCGAGAACCGTCTGGATGGCCGCCATCATCGGTGGTATCAGCCGGTCAGGCTGCGCTTCGGACGCTGATGGGAAGGCGCCAGAATCCGTGGAGTTCTCCCCTGGGCAGGATCATCGGTTCCACCTCGCCGCCGGTCGTGACCTCCCAATGGGGCAGGGCGGCCAAGGCTTCCTCCACGGCGACCTTGATCTCGAGACGGGCGAGCGCGGCGCCGAGGCACAGGTGCCGGCCCGTCCCGAAGGCCAGGTGCCTGGCTTTTCGTCCCAGCCTGAAGCGCAGGGGATCGGGATAGGTGCCGGCGTCGACGTTGGCACCTGCGTAGCACATGGCGACCGACGATCTCTTCGGGATGATGCAGCCTCCCATCTCGACATCGGCCGTGGTGTGCCGTCCCAGGAGCGTGACCGGGGCTCGCAGGCGGAGCAGTTCCTCGATGGCAAGGGTCATGTTCACCGACGGTCTGCGCAGCAATGTCTGGTCATCGGGATGCGTGCCCAGATGGTGCATGCTGTTGGCTATCCCGTTGACCGTCGTCTCCACCCCGGCCAGGTAGGCGAGCGATCCGAAACCCAGAACCTCCTCGTCGTTGAGCCTCCGGCCGTTTACGCGACTGCCCGCCAGGAACGAGAAGTAGCTGTGCGCTCCTCCCCGGTCGCCGGACATCCGGTCATGGACGTACTCCACCAGGCCGTAACGGGATTGCTCGGCTATGTAGCGGTCGGCGGCCCGACCGATGAACGTCCCCTCCGCGTACTCCATGAACCGTTCCGCGTCGCTGATCGGGACCGCCAGGAACCGGGCCAGCGCCTTCATGACGTACGGAAGGGCGAAATCCTGGACGGCGTCCCCACCTCCGGCGTCGGCCAGATCATGCAGCAACTGGCGGGCGTCATTCCGCAGATCCGGCTCGAGGGGCGCCACATGGTTACGCCCGAACCAGGGAGCTACCAGGGAACGGTACTTCGCGTGCTCGGGCGGATCGCTCCCTACCGGCAACTCGACTATGGCCGCCTCAGGCGGCCATTGGGCATGGATCGAGGACGCTTCGAGCCCCGCGGACGAGAAGTTGCGCCAGTCGAGGAGGGCGGCGCGAACATCGGCGTAGCGGGTCAGTAGCCAGTAACCCCCCTTGGCGTTGGTGTGCAGGACGGGCTGTTCCCGGTGGATGCGGGTGAATACCTCGTGGGGGTTGAGGTAGAACGAGGGGTGATCGTGATCGAAGCCGGAAAGGTCCATGTAGCAGCATACCGAGATCGGCCCTGCGAGGGTCGGCCCGGCGTGCATTTTGTGCCCTTTATCCGTGGCGTAGTAGCCGCTCACCGCCCCTGGCCCCTGGCCCCTGGCCCCTGGCACCTGGCACCTGGCACCTGGCACCTGGCATTCAACCCCGCAGCACGATCATCGAGCATTCCGGCCCGGGAGCCATGGCTAAGCGAGCGTCTGCGGTCAGCAGCGGGCAATCGATAGCCTCGGCCAATGCTATGTAGCAGGCGTCGTAGGCCGACACGTTGTGCCGAAGAGCCCAAACACGTGCAGACAACCACACGATGGGGAAGCGCTGCACCTCGAGGCGCGTCCACCGCTGAACAGACCGTTCGGCCGCGCTGTTGGTCAACGATCCCCGGACCACCAGATTGCGCATGGTCTGGAGTACTTCGGCATCCACCAGGTGGGGCGCGGCTAGCCGATCCGTGCTCAGGTGGAGGCGGGCGTCGCCTTTGTCCAGTAGTGCCAATGCCGCCGCCGAAGCGTCAACGACAATCAACGATCGCGGCGACCCTCATCCAGCGCAGCCAACACCTCGCCGGCTCCGATGTCCAGGTCCGGGAGGTCTCCCAACAGGACCGCGTTCAGTACCCGGCGGGTCGATGCCGCCAACTCGCGTACCGCCATCGACGAAACCGACAACCCTTCCCTCGCGGCGAGCAGTTTCAGGCGGTCGACTACATCGTCCGGAACGTTTCGCAAGTACAGAGTCTTCATGTTGCAAAATGCAAGCATGATGCAACTCTTATGATTGCTGAGCACAAAATGAAAGCGGTCCGGCCGTCCGTGTATAGTATAGACTGACTTCTAATACGTTAGGCTGGTTATAGCCAGTCACCGCTTCCCAGCCATCCTCACCCGGCCAGGATGCGCTTCGGGTTCTCCACGGTCATGTTCCTGATCTGGCGGTCGGTTACGTCGCGCTCCCGCAGCATGGGGACGGCGTGCTCGAGCACGAAGGAGTAGCCGTCGCCGCCATAGGACTTCCAGCGGATCTTCAGGCCGACATCGTGGGACATCACCAACTGCCGGTCGTATCCCTCCCGGCACAGGGTGGCGATGGCGTCGACCCGTTCGATGTCGGTGGGCATGGCGAAGCCGGCCATGAAGGCCGACTCACTGATGCCCTCGGCGCCGAACAGGTCGTAGGAGAGCGTGATCCCCCTTGCCAGCAGGCGGCGGTGGTAGTCGAGGTCATGCAATGTCATGTCGCAGTGGCTCAGGTAGAAGCGGTCCAGGTCGGCGCCCTCCTCCTCGATCAGGTCGACGTAGGACTCCCCCGCCTTGGCCAGGGTGGCCGACTCCGGGTCGTGGATCGACGGGTGGAAGGTGAATCCGACGCCGGTGTGGATCTGGGCCCGGCACGCAGCCCGCAGCACCTTCTCCTCCTCCGGGTGATAGGGGACGGGTTCGGTGCAGGCGCACTCGCCGATCGCTCCGGCCCGGATCCCGGTGTCCTCGATACCCTCCTCGAGTTCCCTGATCATGAGTTCGGCGATGTCGTCGGAGGTCATGCCGGTCACCCACGGCGGATGCACGGCCTGCTTGTAGAAACCCGTAGTGGCGACGATGTTCACTCCGCTGCGGGCCGATACCCGGCGCAGCCCGCGCACGTCCCGTCCCAGGCCCCAGGTGGTGTTCTCGACGACGGTGGCCCCACCCCAGTCCCGGTAGTCGGCCAGAGCCTCGGCAACCCGTTCCTCGTCGTCGAGCATCAGGTTGGTCCGGTTCGGGGCGCCCTTCCGCAACGCACCCAGGATCTCGATGGAGATGTCAGCGTCCCATAACTCGTGGACGCTCGGGTCCCCGTGCAGTTCGTACAGCGCTACCTGCCCGCTCAGCAGCACATGCTCGTGAAGCAGCACCACTCCGAGATCATCCGCGGAGACCGGACCGGTGACCGTCTGGACCTCGTTCATGGCATTCCTAGCGGTCTGTCTGTGAAATGGCGATGGCAAGCAGGACACTGCGAATCATTGCGGACAGACCACTACAAGGGTTCGGGAAGTGAGTATTGCCTCAGAACGGACAGGATCCCCTCCCACGTAGCCGCCACCAACTCGATCGGTTTGTCCCGGTTGGCTACCCGGGCGGTCGCCTCGATCTCGCCCGGGTACATGATGGGCCGTGAGTCGTCGCGGAGCAGGGCGTTCTTGATGTGGTCGGTCATCATCGAGGCGCGCCTCTTCAGCACGTCCAGCGGCGCGAAGCGTTGAGGATCGAGGACGATCATCATCGAGTCGTTGCTGAAGGAGTCGGAAGGGTCGCCCGGAATCCCGCCGCCCGACAGGACCCCGCCGAACAGGTCCACCATGAACGCCAGGGCATACCCCTTGTGTCCTTCCGCTTGACCCAACGGCAGGATGGCGCCCCCGTCGTAGAGGTCGGCGGGGTTCGTGGTCGGGTTGCCGTCCGAGTCGATGAGCCACCCGGGTGGGGTTTGGAGGCCGCGGGCCCGGTACATCCGGACCTTGCCTTCCGCCACGACCGAGGTCGCCATGTCCACGACGTACGGTCCCTCGAGGCTGGACGGGAATGACATCGCGATTGGATTGGAACTGAGCTTGGGCTCCGCGCCGCCGAACGGCGCCTGGTTGATGCCGTGACCGCCTCCGCAGGTGAATATGATCGAGGCCATGTCGGACCGGGCCGCCTTCTCCGCGTAGCGGCCGAGGCGGCCGATGTGCTTGACGCGGCGTATCGTCACCGCGCTGATACCGGTGTTACGAGCCTTGTCGATGGCCAGATCGCTGGCGAACTCGGCCACCACCTGGCCGAAGGCCCACCCTCCGTCGATCTCCGCCGTCGAGGCCGACTCGTCGACGATACGGGGACGGGCGCGTGGGATGAGTTCGCCGCGGTCTATCGCGTCCACGTATTCACGCACCCGCATCACACCGTGCGAATGGTGCCCGATGACATCGTTGTCGACCAGATGACCGGCCACTACGAGGGCATCGGCATCGGAGGCGCCCGTGGCTCGCAGGGCGGCGGCGCAGATGTCCTTGAGTTCCTCGCTCTGTATCCTTCGCACCCTCCCGCATCCTTTCGATCCGGTCCGTACGACGTGCTGACCGCTCCCCGGGCTCCCCCAAGTACTGTACTCCTCGTGAGTTCCGGACAACGGCGCTCGGGAGGTGAAGGATGCAAGGAGCTACACCGGTAACCGCTTCGACCCTCGACCTGCTCCGGCAGTTCGACACGCCCACCATCTGCAACGTGATCGAACTGTTCGATGTTCGTCCCCGGGACCGGGGATATATGGATCACCGGATCCGTTGTGCCTTTCCCGAGATGCCTCCGATGGTCGGTCTGGCCGCCACGGCTGCTTTCCGCTCGGCCGGGGAGCCGTCCGGAACCGACGTGTACGGCTCGCTCGGGGACCAGATCGAGCTCTTCGAGGAACTCGGCGGTCCGGCGGTGGTCGTATACCAGGACCTCGACGACCCGCCCGCCGCGGCGGTGTTCGGGGAGGTCATGTGCACCACCTACCGGACTTTCGGGGCGGTCGGGCTGGTGACCAACGGCGCCGGGCGGGATCTGGACCAGGTTCGTGCTCTCGACTTCCCGGTCTTTACCGGATCGACCATCAGCGCCCACGGATACTGCCGTACCCTCCACGTGGGGCTGCAGGTCAGAGTGGGAGGCTTGGTGGTCAACCACGGGGATCTCCTGCACGGAGACCTGAACGGAGTGACCAGCATTCCCCGCGACATCGCTGCCGAGGTGGCGGAGGCGGCCACCGAGTTCGTAGCCGCCGAGGCGATCGTCCTGGACTACCTGACCGGCCCCGGGACCAAGACCCGAGACGGGCTCTCCCAGGCATCCGCCGAGTTCGGGTCGGTGGTTACCGACCTGCGGGCCGGGATAGGCCGGCGCCGTTCACCCTCCTGAGTTGCCGGAGGTACGAGGAGGGTGCCTTCGCGGCGGGATTCCGCAGACAATGGATCGTCGCGTAGGGTGAAGCAGTCGGGGTGTTGGGTCATGGCGTGCGATGGTTGGTGCGAAATCGAAACCTTGCCATCAAGAAAACTTGTCCTCCCTTCACCGTAGAATGACCAAGCACCAACCCGGATCCATTCGAACCGTTCGTCCAGTGACCTGCGCTGCCGAGCGAGTAGGCAAAGGAGTGAGCATGACGAATTCGCGCCCGAGGGGCCCCTTGGCGTTCTTTGCCGCTTTGGCGGTGCTGGTCGGACTAATGGTTTCGGCTCCCGTAGCGGCCGGCGCCCAAGACGTAGACGACGGATTCGTCCTCACGATCCTGCACAACAACGATGGTGAATCGAAGCTCCTTCCCGATGAGGTTTCGGATCCGGGTGTGGCTCGCTTCGTTGCGCTGATGAAGCAGTTGCAGTCCGCTGCGTCGGGTGGCGGGGTGGTGACGCTCACTTCGGGGGACAACTTCCTGGCTTCGCAGGAATTCGGGGTGTCCCTGGCGAGGGAGGGCCCCCTTTACGACTCGGTCGCGCTCAGCGGGATCTACGACGCCATGGCTCTGGGCAACCATGACTTCGATATGGGCCCGGAGATCACTGCCCGGTTCATCAAGGGTTTCGAACCTGCCATTCCGTTCCTGTCGGCCAACCTGGACTTCTCTGCGGAACCGGAGTTGCAGGATCTGGTCGACGAGGGCCTGATCGCCGCCAGCACGGTGATCGAGACCGGGGGCGAGCGGATCGGTGTGATCGGTGCGGTCACCCCGATGCTGCCCAACATCTCCAGTCCTCGAAACGTGGTCGTGTCCCCGGTACTACCTGCAGTGCAGGCCGAGGCGGAGAGTCTGGGTGCCCAGGGAGTGGACAAGATCATCCTGGTCAGCCATCTCCAGGACGTGGCGGAGGAGATCGAACTCGTAGCGAGCCTGTCCGGGGTGGACGTGGTCATCGCCGGGGGCGGCGACGACCTCTTGCGCAACGAAGGCGACACCTGCCAGCCGGACGAGGAGGCGGCGGCGCCCTATCCGATCATGGTGGAGGACGCCTCCGGGACGATGGTGCCGGTGGTTACGGCCCCAGGCGGGTACCGCTGCATCGGGGAACTCAACGTCACGTTCGACGCGGCCGGGAACGTCACTGCCGCCGAGGGTCGCTCCGTGGGTGTCGGCTTCGACGTAGAACCCGATCCCGACGTACAGGCCACGGTTATCGAACCGTTGTCCAAGGCGGTCGGCCTCATCGATTCCGAGGTGATCGGCACGAGCGAGGTGGAACTCGACGGCCGTAAACCGCTCATCCGGACCGTGGCGACCAACGAGGGCAACCTGATGGCAGATGCGCTGCGCGCCACGGCTAAGAACCTGGCGGACGAGTTCGGGAGTCCCGTGCCGGATGTGGCCATCCAGAACGGGGGAGGGATCCGTAACGACTCGGTGCTCCCGCCCGGTGAGATAACCACCGGGACCACCTGGGACATCGCTCCGTTCAGCAACTTCGTGGTGGTGGGCGAAGTGCCCCGCGATGTGTTCCACGTTCTGCTCGAACAGGCTCTGGACCGCCTACCGGGTGCCGGAGGCCAGTTCGCCCAAGTCTCGGGATTCACCCTCACCTACGACCCGTCTGCTCCCGCTCGGGAGATCGCCCGGGACGGTGACTGCTCCCTGGTCGGCAACCCCGGGGAGCGGGTGCGGGAGGTGGTGCTCGACGACGGCACGGTCATCGTGGCCGACGGCCAGGTGCTACCGGGCGATCCGGTGGTGCTGGCCACCATCGACTTCCTGGTCGGTGGCGGGGACTGCTACCCGCTGACGGGTATCGACTTCACCAAGCTCGGTGTCAGCTACCAGCAGGCCCTGGCCAACTACATATCGATGGACCTCGGCGGGACGATCACCGCTGCGGATTACCCGGTCAGTGGCGGGGGCAGGATCGTCGCCCTCGAACCCGAACCGGAGCCGGACCCCGAGCCCGAACCGGAACCCGAGACCACAGAGCCTGAGCAGCCCTCACCCCGAACCGTGACCGTCAAGGCGGGCGACACCCTGCGGAAGATCGCCATGGCCTACCTAGGCGACGAGAGCCGCTGGTCCGAGATCTACGAACTCAACAAGGGTGTGGTCCAGGCCGACGGACGTGCGCTGACCAAGCCGGACCTGATCCACATCGGGTGGGTGCTACGGATCGATCCGCTTCCCGTTCCGGCACCGTTACCTGTCGATCCGGAACGGATCAGTACGCTCGACAACGGTTTCACGTACTACCTGCGAAACAACGACAGGCCCGGTACGAGCGTGACGCTGCGGCTGGTGGTCAAGGCCGGGTCGGTCAACGAGTCTGAACCGGGCCAGGGTTTCGCCCACTTCCTGGAGCATGTGCTGTTCGAAGGCACCGATGCCTATACGGCCGAGTCTCTCAACTCGACGCTTCGGAATCTGGGCGCGGAGCTAGGTCCCGACACGAATGCATACGTCAGCTACGAGCAGACCGTCTACGAGTTGACGGTGGCGTCCGATCCCCCCGAGAACGTAGCCACGGCTCTTCACGTGCTGTCACAGATGGCCCACGCCGCCACCATCGACCCCGCCGGGGTCGTGGCCGAGCGCGGTGTGGTGCTCGATGAACTGCGCATCCGTCAAGAGACCAGCTACGGTTACGTCGGCGCGGAATTCGACCGCATCTACACACAAGGAACCCCCTACGAAGGGCGTCACCCGGGCGGTACGGCCGCGGTGATCGAGTCGACCACAGCAGACGATCTGAGAACGTTCTACGAGACCTGGTACGTCCCGTCGAATATGGCCATCGTAGCGGTGGGCGACGTTTCCGTCGACGAACTCCAAGCGTTGGTGGAGGAGCATTTTGCGTCTATACCGGCCGGCGATGCCCCGCCGTTCTCGGTGGCAGAGGTCACGCCGAACCCCGAGGCGTCGTACTACGTGGTCACCGACGAAGGGCAGGGCTTCTCCTACATCTCGCTGGATATTCCGATCCCGACGATCGACTCCGGGACGGCGGAGGGGCAGCGCCTGCTCGTGATGGAGAGCCTCATCGAGTTGATGGTTCTCAACCGTCTCGATGATGCCTACTACCGCGGTGAACTGACCCAGGTGGACCGACCCGACTTCAGCACCTTCAACCACGGTCCGGCCTTGCGCTTCTACGGAACCAATTGGCAGGGCGAGGATCTCGACACGGCTTCCGCCGCCTATCTCTCGGTGTTGCTGACGGCCCAGGAGTACGGCTTCACCGATGCCGATGGAGTCCGTGCGAGAGAGGAACTAGCCGCTGCACTGGAGCACCAATTGGAGAGCGCCGCTACCACCAGCGACCCCGAGTACGCGGACAGTTACGTCTCGCACTTCCTGTCCGGCACCGATATCAGTTCCCCTCGGGATCGATACGACCGGCTCACGGCGCTGCTCGAAGAGATAACGGCCGAGGAACTCACCGATCGTTACAGGTGGCTCATGGAACGGGCCGGGCCGATAGTGATCGCGGTCGGCCCCGACCCCGGAAGCGTGCCCACGACGGCCGGCCTGGAAGCTGCCATATCCGCGGCCGTTCCCCGCAGCGAGCCCCCGCCGGTGGAGGAGGACATCGACGAGTTGCTTCCTCTTCCCGATCCGGTGGAGCCGGTGGCAAGCGGTCCGACCGGAGTGCTGGACGGCGTCGAGTGGGAGTTCGCAAACGGGGCCCGGGTGGTGTTCGTGTACTCCGACATAGTGGAGGCGACCGTCCACCTTCAGGCCAGAGGTCTGGGCGGATGGTCAACGCTCGAGCCCGGCGCTCGAGCGCTGTCGCCCAGAGCTGTCGAAGCGGTGGTGGGCAGCGGGTTCGGGGATATGACGAAGTCGCAGATCGACCGTTTCATCGGCGAGAGCACCGTGTCGCTCAGCGCGTCGATCGGCGAGAGGATCGAAGGTTTCGATGGTGGCGCGAACAGCGACGATCTCGAGACGCTGTTCCAACTCGTGCACCTGCTGGTCACCGCTCCCAGGGTGGATGACATCGCCTTCGATCAAGCACTGAACAGCGCGGCGATCCGCACCCAACTGGCCGAGGTGAACCCCGCCTGGCAGGCGTGGGTGGCGTACATCGAGGCTCGTTTCGACCCGGCCTGGCACCGACCCGTGGCGACCCGAGAACAGTTGTCTTCGATGAGCGCCGAGTCGCTCCTGAGCCTCTACAAGCGCCGCCTCGGTGACGTGGACGACATGGTGGTGGCGGTGGTCGGCGACGTCGATGCCGCCGTCATCGAGCGGCTTGCCCGCCACTACATCGGGACGCTCCCTGCGGGTGAGGCCGATACGTATGTGGACCGCCGTCCACCTGCGCCGGCCGGCGTCGTGCGGCGCGAGATAACGGTCAGCGAGGACATGAGCGCGGTCATGGAGATGTCCTACGAGACCGAACGCTCCGTGACCCCGTCCGTCAGGGTAAACGCCCATGTACTCAGGGTGATCCTGGATGACCGCCTCACCCGGCTGGTCCGCGAGGAGTTGGGCGCCTCCTACGTCACGCAGGTCTCGATCAACCCGGCTCTCGCTCCCCGGCACGCGATCTACTCGGACATCGTGTTCACGGCCGACGCCGAGCGTCTCGACGACGCCCATGCCAGGGTCCTGTCGATCCTGGCCGACCTCGTGGCCAACGGACCCACCTCCGACGAGCTCGAGCAGGCCAAGGCCGTGGCACAAGCCGACTTCGACAAGGTCAGCAACGCCAGGTTGCTCAGTGTGCTCACCAACCGCCTGCACCTCGACGACGACAACCTCCTCACGCCCAAACGTTCTGTGGAGGAACTCGAAAAGGTCACGGCAGCCACCGTGCAGGCTATCGCCGCCGATATCTACGACACGGAAGACCGGATCGAGATCGTTCGCGTACCGACCGCCTGGGCGGAGGAAAGCAGCTAAACCGGCTCGGCGTCGACCATAGTTATGGCATACTTACTTTCGGCTCTCACATCCGAAACAAGTATGCCATAACTATGGTCCGGCTGCCCGAACACGCTGTTCGCTCTCGGATCACGGGCTGTGGACTCCGTGAGGTTGGTTTCGGTGGTTGGCTTGTGGTCTAGGTTGTGACATAATTGTTCCTTCCATATCTGACGAAACAAGAATGTCATATCCACTCTTCCACCCCAAGAACCGGGCTCCACGACCTCATACGCTGACAACGAGCGAGTTCGCGGAAGAATTCGACGGCGAGAGCATCTATGTGGAGTTCAAAGAAGGGTTCTCCGACAAGAGAATCCCGGAGTCCGTTGTTGCCTTCTCCAACACCGATGGAGGGGTGATCCTCATCGGCGTCGATGACGAAGGTCGGGTGAAGGGAGCACCACGGAACGGTAATCGCGAGAAACATCTGCATGATCGGCTGGGCAACATCAACGATCCCGGTCGCTACGACATCCATCGCCTGACCGTCGATGGTCGGCCGGTGGTGGTAGTCACCATTGCAAGCCGTATCGAAGGGTTCGCCCAAACGAGCGATGGCCGCTTGCTGGTACGGCGGGGCGCGTCGAATGGAGCCGTGGTAGGGGCCGAGCTTTCCCGATTCATTGCCGATCGTGCACTCCGCCGCTTCGAGACAACCGCCACCGAGATCGACCTTGACGAGGCCGATCCGGGTCTACTGGCGGAGATGGCCGAGGCGTGGTCATGGGGTGACGTAGGGATCCCGGATCGCTTGGAGGAGCACGGTTTCCTCGAGAGGATCGGGGAGGCGTCGAAGCTGACGGTTGCCGGGGTTCTATACCTTGTGCCAGAACCTCACCGGATACTGGGGAAGACCTTCGTAGAGATCTTCAGGTATCGCGGTGAGGGGAGCGTTGACGATCGTCGGGTGGAGGTGACCGGCCCCCTTCCCACCCAGGTGAGGGAAGCGACCGCCCTGGTCCTCGATGAGATCGGTTATGAACTCGTTGTCATGGGAGTGACCAGATACGAGCTACCCCGCTTACCTGAGGTCGTGCTTCGAGAGGCAATCGCCAACGCCGTGGCGCACCGTTCCTACGAGATGACGGGCTCCGCCATCCGAGTCGAGATTCGCCCGGATCGGGTAACGGTGATGTCACCAGGTGGATTACCCGAACCCGTCACGATAGATAACATCCGCGAGCAGAACGCGGCCCGCAACCTCGCTGTCATCAGTGCGCTTCGTCGATATCGTCTTGCCGAAGATGCAGGACGAGGCGTCGACATCATGCAGGACGAGATGGCGTCCAATCTGCTGGCACCGCCGGAGTTCTACGAGAACGGATCGTCTGTGAGGGTGAAGTTGCCCCTGACCGGCGTGGTGGCGCCCGAGGAACGGGTATGGATCAACGAGATCGAGCGACGGGGTTCCCTTGGACCACGAGACCGCCTGCTGCTGGTATTCGCGGCCCGCGGTGAGGTGCTGACCAACGGGCGGGTAAGGCAGATTCTCGGGGTCGACAACTACCAAGCCAGGCAAGCTCTCCAGCGGCTCAGGGACAAGGGTTTGCTCATCCAGCGAGGTGAACGCGGAGGGGCTGAGTATCTGATCGGAACCGGTCTCAAGCCACCATCGGGGTTGTCCACGTCCTCACACTTCGATGCAAATCCCTGGCGGGAGATCAACCAATTGCGCGGTGCGGCCGGAGGCGTCCGCCTGTCGGACGAGGAGATCGACGCAATGGTTGTCGGTCTGGCTCGGGAGGGACCGGTCACCAACGCGCTGGTGCGTGAACGCACAGGCTTGGACCGGATCCAGGCGCTGGCTGTTCTTGCCCACCTGGTGGACGCCGGGCGCCTCGAGCGTCGCGGGGCGCGGCGTGGAACCCATTACGTATTGGTCGGGTTGCGGTGAGGAGCCGGAGTGGCGAACGCGCTGCCTGGTGGAGGCATCAGACCGGCGTCTGAGCGAAGGAGGTTATTGATGAGCGTTGAACGGTTCGATCTCTCAGGACGGCGAGCGATCGTCACCGGTGGAGCACGGGGACTGGGACTCGGCATGGGGATCGGTATGGCCCAGGCGGGCGCCGAGGTGTGGGCGTTGGACATCCTCGAGGAACGCTTCGAGGTGGCCCGCGCGGAAGCCGGGGAGGCCGGGGTCTCCATCGAGTTCTTGGCATGCGACGTGAGGAGTCCACAGCAGGTGGAGGAGGTGGCCGCCCGTTGTGACGACGGCAAGCCGCTGGTGCTGCTCAACAACGCCGGGATCGGGGAGCGCACCCCGATGGTGAGCTTGTCTTACGAGGAGTGGTCGAAAGTCGTCGATGTCAATACCTACGGGGTGTTCGCCTGCGCCCGGGCTTTCGGCGCCGTCATGCTGCGCCAAGGCGGTGGATCGGTCATCAACATCGCTTCCGTCTACGGCTTCCTGGGCCCCGACGCCCGCCTGTACACCTTCGGCGACGATGGGCCGTCGTCACCTGCTTACTGCGCAAGCAAGGGTGGGGTGATCGGTATCACCCGCTCACTTGCGGCGGGCTGGGCGGCGCGCGGGGTGCGGGTCAATTCGATATCGCCGGGCATGTTCATCACCGACCAGACCACCGACATCGTCGACGAGACGGGCAAAGCAGCCATCCTGGGGCGGACACCGATGGCCCGCTTTGGCCGCCCCGACGACCTGGTAGGGGCCGCCATCTTCCTCGCCTCGGACGCCTCCTCCTTCGTGACCGGCCATAACCTGGTTGTCGACGGTGGATGGTCGATCTGGTAGGTCGGGTGTCGGGTGTCAGGTGTCAGGTGTCAGGTGTTGGGTGTCGGGTGTATTCGATCACGGGTAACCCGCGATCCAGATATCGACAACGGTCGGTACGACGACCACGGACCACGCACACCGCATATAGTTGCCCGATGAGGGTTGGTCAGTGAACCAGGAGGAGATCAGGGGTCTCTTCCCGGTGCTCGCCGAGCGGGCCTATATGTTCAGCGGCGGTCTGGCGCCCGCGTCGATATACACCCGGGAGGCTATCGCCCGGTTCACCGACGAGATCACCTACGACCCGAACGATCGCTACGACCGGCTCGACGAGGAATATCGGCGGGTGCAAAACCTGTTCGCCCCGCTCATCGGGGCTGATGCCGACGAGGTACTCATCACCGACTGCACCGGCGCCGGTTCCAGCCTGGCCGTGGAAATACTCGACGGGTTTCCCGGCTCGAACGTGGTGTTCGACACCCTCACCTACCCCTCGTCGGTCTATCCGTGGATGCTGCCGGGTCGGGAGTCAATCGAGTGCCGCTTCGTGGAGCCCCGGGACGGCGCGGTTCACCTGGACGACGTGGCCGAGGCGGTTGACGACGAGACCATTGCGGTAAGCGTGTCGCATGTGTGCCACATGACGGGATTCCGCCACGATCTGGACGCTCTGGGGACCCTGGCCGCAGACCACGGTGCGGCGCTGATCGTGGATGCCATGCAGTCGGCGGGAGCCGTCCGGATCGATGTACATCGGTCTGGAGTCCACTTCCTGGCGTGCGGCGCCATGAAGTGGTTGATGGGGGCGGCCGGGGTCGGGTTCCTTTACGTCGACCGCCGCTATCTCGACCGTTTGCCTCCCCGGGCGGGGATCACCGGGTTCCTGTACGACTATCCGTCGTGGCCCGAAGGCGGGCTGATTCCCAAGCCCGGCGCCGATCGGTTCCGTTTGGGCGCTCCTCCCCTGATCGGGCTGGCCGCCACCATCCCGGGGCTGGAGATCCTGACGGATGCCGGCATGCAACACGTTGAGAACTACGTGCTGGATCTGGCCGGCTACTGCATCGAAGAACTGCTGTCCCGGGGTCTCGACCTCTTCACGCTGCCCGATCCGGGCCAGCGGGCGGGGATCGTCGCCATCCGCATGGAACACCCGGGAGAGGTATGCGACCTGATGCGAGAGAGGGGCGTGGACGGGTGGCACTACGCGGACATGCTCCGGGTGGATCCCCATGTCTTCAACAACCGGGACGACATCGACCGGTTCCTGGCGGTCATCGACGAGGTACACGACGCTTGAGTTGACATGGTCTATGAGGATGTGAGGTGAGCATGAGCAACGGAGTCGAGCGCAACCTGTTAGTGCCGCTGAGCGACGGTGAGACGCTGGCGGTCGATGTCTACCTACCGGACGAACAGCCCTCCCCGGCCATCGTGAGCTACTACCCCTATCACAAGGACGACGTGATCGGGGGGTTCTTCGAGTACGCCAACCGCTACTTCGCCGAGCAGGGCTATGCGGCCGTTCTGGCCGACTTCCGGGGTCTGGGCGGTTCCAGCGGCCTGCCCGGCGAGGCCATGAACGCCCGGGAGGCCGACGACGGAGCCGAACTCGTGGAGTGGATCGCAGCCCAGCCCTGGTGCGACGGCTCGGTGGGGATGTGGGGACTGTCCTACGGCGGCATAACCTCCTTCAAGACCGCCGCGGTGCAGCCACCTCACCTGAAGGCGATCGTGCCCGTGATCGGGTCCGCCGACATCTACCTGGACTGGGTGTATCCGGGAGGATGTCTCAACTGCCTAGGGCTGATGGGTTGGGGTTCGTACATGGTGGCGATGCAGATGGTCCCCCCGATGTTCCAGGACCCGGACGGTCGCTGGATGGAAGTGTGGTGGAACAGGCTCCACAACGCCCGTCCCTACATCCTCGACTGGCACGCTCATCCGGAACAGGACGCCTTCTGGGACTCCAAGACCACCGGTGTGGAGGACATCGAGGTGCCGACCTTCCTCATCGGAGGCTGGCGGGATATCTTCCCCGAAGGCATGGTGTCCCCTTACAGCCGCCTGTCCGGCCCGCGCAAGCTTCTCATGGGGCCGTGGCTCCACTGCGCGCCCGATCAATCCCCCTTCGAACCGGTCGACTACCTGGCGGAGATCACCCGCTGGTGGGACCGGTGGCTACGCGACCAACCCAACGGGGTCGAGGACGAGCCGCCGGTCACCCTCTACGTCCAGACCGGTGAGGGGGGCGAGGGTCGCTGGAAGAATGAAGAAGCCTGGCCCGTCCCCGCTGCCGGGGACACCCCCCTGTTTCTCTGCGGGGACCGACTGAACGGGGAGGTTGCGGACCGGAGCGGCAGCCGGACCTACCGGGCCGACCCGACCCTCGGTTCCTACTCGGTCCTGTGGGACCCGATGGCGTTGGGCCTCGGAAACCCGCAGAACCAGGCGCCCGAGGACGTTCTCTCCCTCGCCTATACCTCCGAGCCGATCGAGGATGCGATGGAGATCACCGGCTCCCCCGAGGCGGTCCTCTACGTGAGCGTGGACGAAGGCGACGAGGCCAACCTCGTGGTCAAGCTGTGCGATGTGGCGCCGTCGGGCCACTCGACCCTCATCTCGACAGGGTGGCTGAAGCTCACCCATCGGGAGTCCCACCGGCGTTCCGTCGCCTTGGTCCCGGGCGAGGTGGTAGAGGCCCGGGTAGCCGTGTGGGCGACATCCTACGAGGTGGCCGCCGGGCACCGGCTACGTGTCTCGGTTTCGTGCGCTGACTTTCCCAGGATCTGGCCCACCATCACCAACCCGTTGATCCGCCTGCACACCGGCATTGAGCACCCCTCCCGGATCTCCCTTCCGGTGGTTCCAACCGAAGCGTCCGGACCGGTGACGAAAATGCCCAGACCGGATCCCGACCTCGACCGTGCGCCGCTGGGAATCGACTACGCCCCCAAGCACATCGTGACTCGTGACCATGGCAAGGAGACAGTCACCGTGGAAGCGGGTTTCGGCTCGACGATGCATACCCCCAGCCTCGACGGCCGGGCCCACGTCGACACAGAGATCATCGCCACCGTGTCGCGCCACCGCCCCGACGGCGCCCGCTTGGAGGGCAACACGACCTTCGTGCTCGATACCCCGTCCGGGAGCCGGGTGGTGGTCGACGCTCGCACCCGCGTCTCAGCCCGCGAGGTGACGGTATGGGGCCGTGTCGAGGCAGACGGAGTACCAATCTTCGAACACCGCTGGCACTCGTAGACACCCTCACCGGCTCGCACGGGTGAAGGGCCGAAACCGTACTTTATTTGTGCCCGCCGGGGCCCGGAGAATTGTCGTAGTTGACCTAGTGGGGACTACCGAACAATGGTTCCGTCGCCCATAAGGGTCAGCGTGACGTAATCGTACGTCGTCCGCTTGATCGCCGTCCTGAGATTTCGTTGAACGATGTAGGTGAGGCCTAGGGGGACGTAGTCGGAACGGATCCTGTACGATATGATGAATACATAGAATACACAGGAGACAAGATGGCTACGTCAGTCCGGCTTTCGGCCGAAACCGAGCGGCGGCTCGCCTTTCTCGCTTCTCAGACGGGGCGTACGAAGGCTTTCTACCTGCGAGAGATCATCGATCGTGGACTTGATGATATTGAGGACTACTACCTGGCCGCGGATGTTCTGGAACGTCTCCGTAAGGGACAGGAGCAGGTACATACCGCCGCGGACGTTAGGAAAGAGCTTGGCTTGGACGATTGACTATACGGACACCGCCAAGATGCAACTGAAGAAGCTTGATAGGAACACGGCGTCGCGAATCATCGATTACATGGACGAGCGCGTAGCACCGTTGGACGATCCACGGCAGGCCGGTCAGGCGTTGACCGGTCCTATGGGTGGGTTGTGGCGTTATCGGGTAGGGGGCTGCCGCGTCATTCGTGATATCCAGGATGATCTTGTGCGCGTCTTGGTGCTGAGGGTGGGGAGACGAGACAAGGTCTACCGCTGATGAACTACCTCTGAACCAACCCCCTCGCCACAACACTACCAAGGATCGGATCAGGTACCGGCGAGGATACGTTTGGGGGTTTCGACCATGATGGTGTGCCATTGGTCGTCGGTCAGTCCGATCTCTCGTTCGAGCATTTCCTGTCCTGCCACCGGAAGCCAGGCGTAGCCGCAGCCACCGTTGGTGGCCAGGTCCTCGGCATAGCAGACATCGTGGGAGAGGACGATGTGGTCAGTATGACCGTCGTCGATCAGACGTTTGATGCTGCGCAGGATCCGGTTGCGGTGGAAGTCGGTCATGTCCGGAAGGCTGCCCATGCGGTCGAACGAGACGCAGGCGCCTCGGCTGGCGATCTCGGCGTGGTAGCGGGGGTAGGGCTGTCCACCGGAGTGGGCCAGGACCACACGGTTGAGATCGACGCCTTCCTGCTCGAGGATGTCGAGCTGCTCCAGCCCGCCGATACCCCTGGTGGTGTGGGTGGTCAGGCCGACGCCGGTCTCGATCTGGGCGCGGCCGGCGGCGCGGAGGACCCTTTCCTCGATGGCGGAGAGGCGGTTGTACTGGGCGCCGATCTCGCCGATGATCCCCGCCTTCACGTCCGTGCCCTCCATGCCCTCGCGCAGTTCCCCGATGATCTCCTCGGCAAGCTGGTCGGTGGACAGATCCCACAACCGCGGCTTGTAGTAGTTCTCGTGGTACCAGCCGGCGCCCATGATGATCTTGAGCCCCCTCCGCTCGGCGGCGCGGCGAACTGCCAGGGGTGGCGGTAGCGGCTTGAGATCGTCCTGGTCGAACATGATGGGGTTGTCGTACTCCCTGAGTCCCCCGGTGGTGAGGTCGACGACGGTGGCGCCGCCCGCCTGGCACAGCATTTCCAGCTCGATGTCAGCCAGCTCGGGATCGTTGAGGATGTTGGTGAAGATCCAGGCGTCCCTCATCAAGTCGAGGAAGATGTGCTCGTGCATGAGCGTGAGGCCCAGATCCTCCACGTCCACCGGACCTGTCACCGTCATTATCTGATTAGCCATCTGCCCTCCTCCGACCATCCAAGTATGCCTTGTGCCATCATGGCTGACAACGCCGCGGCGGATCGGGCCAGGGCGGCGGGGAGGAGGGGTAATGACCGAGCGTACAGCCTATTTCAACGGCCACTTCATCCCGGAGTCGGAGCTGCGGCTGGCGCCGTTCGACGTCGGGGTACGGATCGGGGAGTTCGTCTTCGAGACCGTCCGGAGCTACGACCTCCGTCCCCACCGGCTCCGTGACCATATGGACCGCCTCTACGCCTCCATGAAAGCCCTCGACATCGACTGCGGCATGTCGATCGAGGAGATGGAGGAGGTCACCCACGAGTTGGTCGAACGCAACAAGGCCACCATCGAGCCGTACGACGACCTGATGTGGAACAACGATGTCTCGCGGGGCATCGCCAAGCCTTTCGAACGCGGCCCCTACGACTCGTACGAGCGGACGGTGTTCGTCATGTTCATCCCGTTGGGACCCTCCCTGGTGGAGGCGCTCGACGGGTTGGAGAACGGCGTCCCGGTCGTCATACCTCCCACCAGGAACATCCCCGCCCGCTACCTGGATCCGAAGATGAAGAACCGCAACCGGATCCACTACGGGCGGGGCATGCGGGAGGCGCGCAAGGTCGATCCCCGGGCCGAGGCTTTGTTCGTGGACGACGCCGGCTACATCACGGAGGGGGGCGGGGCCAACTTCCTGATCGTCAAGGACGGTGCCATCCTCTCGCCCGAGGGCCGGAACATCCTGCGAGGGATCACCCTGGAGGACGTCAAGGATCTGGCGCCGCAGTTGGGCATGGAGTTCGTCGAGACCAACATCGAGCCCTACGACGTGATGACCGCCGACGAGGCCTTCTTCGCCTCCACCCCCTTCTTCGTGATGCCGGTGACCAGCATCGATGGCCGGTCCATCGGGACCGGGAGGCCCGGTCCGGTGGCGGACCGCCTGATCGACGCCTTCGCCCAGCAGGTGGGCGTGCATCCGATCGAACAGGCCCGCAAGATCACCCAGCCGTATCTGGCGGACCGTCCGAAGGGTTCTAGACCGTATTAGTCGGTTGTCGGTTGTCGGTTGTCAATCCTGATTAGTAGTCGACTTACATACTCAATGGGTAAGGCCGACCCTCTCTGTATGAAAGCCGTAAGGAAACGGGTGACAGTGCATGGACAACTATCGACTATCGACCAATAACTACCGACTACCCCCTGTACAAGGCTGCTTTCAGCTTCGCCACCAGGTCCGGGTCCAGTTGGTGGAAGGTGTGGGCCAGCGCCCAGGGGCCGTTGATCGATGCTACGCCTCCGTCGATGGGGATGACCGCTCCGGTCACGAAGCGGGAACGGGGGGAGCACAGCCAGGCAACCAGCTCGGCGACCTCGTCGGGGGTTCCGATCCTGCGGCCGGGTAGCACCGTGTCGTAGAAGCTCAGGTCGGCCGCGCCCAGCATCGGGGTGTCGATGGCGCCGGGGGCGATCACGTTAACGGTGATCTCGTGGTGGGCGAGCTCGGCGGCCAGGGGGCGGGCCATGCCCTCGAGAGCGGCCTTGCTCCCCGTATACGGGATGTCGCCTGCTTGGCCGCGGGCGGCGGCGATCGACGACCACATGATGATCCGCCCGCCCTGGCCCCTCCCGATCATCTGGCGGGCGGCGTTCTTCACGCAGTAGAGCGTGCCGAAGGTGTTGATGCGGAAGATACGCTCCACGTCCTCGTAGTCCATGTCGACGATGCTGTTCCAACCTGCCCATACGGCGGCGGCGGTGGCCAGGATGTAGACCGGTCCCAGTGAACTCCCGATCTCATCGAACGCCTCTCCGACGGGGTCGGGATCCGACGTATCGACCGCCAGGGTGAGTATGCCGTCCCCGAGCGTGGCGAGGCCCTCCGCGTTCAGGTCGAGGGCCGCTACCGTCGCCCCGGCCCGGTGCAGGCGCAGAGCGGTGGCCCGACCCTGGCCCGAAGCGGCCCCGGTCACCACGGCCACCCGCCCCGTGAGATCGAGTACGTCCATGCCGGATCCGTCCATAGGGTCCTCCTGTCGCAGCTGGGGAAAGGGTACCGTCGGTGGTGACGGCTTGCGGGGGGCCGGCCCGGCCTGCGGTTGGTCAGTCGAGCAACGTGAGGCGAGGAGAGGCAGCCGGGACATCTACCTCCCCGAAGCCGACCTCGGCCCGGACCATGTTGACGCCCCGGACGAGGGAAACCATCTTGTAGAAGGCGTGCATGCGGCTCATTCCCTGGCGCCCGAACCCGCAGTCGGTGGAGAGGATCAGCCGCTCGGGGGCGATGTACTCCAGGGCTTTGCGGACCAGGTTCGCCACGTCCTCCGGGGGTTCGATCTGGAGGGTGCGATGGCTCACCACCCCCAAGGCGATCTTCTTTTCCGATCCGATACCTTCGGCGATCATCGGTATCTCCTTGCCGGATGTCTCCTTCGCCTCGAAGGTCAGCACGTCCGCGTCCAGCTGATCGAAGTACGGCAGGGCGGCCTCGTAGGAGAATTTCTTCGACCGGGTGCGCTGAGCGCCCGGACTTCCCCAGCAGGTGTGGCACCAGACCTCGGTCTTGTCTCGCAGGCCTGCCACCTCGCGGTTGAAGGCCTCCACGTAGAAGGCGGCATCGAGCATGGCGCCCGTCTCCGTTCCGGCGATGCCGTGGATGGCGGGTTCCTCCACCTGGATCACCGGGCAGCCCACATCGGCGAGACGGTGGTACTCCTCGTTCATGATCCCGGACAGCTCCATGACCAACCGGCGCCTGTCCCGGTAGAAGTCGTTGTTGATGGACGCTTCGAGGAGCTGGGCCGAGATGGCGCCGAACTTCACGGGCTTGGCCGTGGACGCCTGGGCGGTCAGCCAGATGCGGTCGTATTCCAGCGGGCCGGGGCCGATCTGTCCGGTAACCGCCCTGGGCATCCTCGTCTCCATGACCTCGTGCATGAACTCCCCGGGCTGCTTGCCCTGGTGGATGGGGTAGCTGCGCAGTTCCGGAGCTCCGAGACCCGCCAGCCGCTCCTCCGGGTAAGCGATCCACTGCCGCCCTGCCACGTCGTCGTCGAAGCGGGCGTCGCCGTCAACCAGGATGTCGATGCCGGCCCGGTTCTGGTCGGCGATGAGCGCGGCCACCAGATCCCGGTACTGCTCGCGGAAGCTCCGCCCTGCCATGGCCGTCGAGAACGGCCTCCCGGCCAGTGACTCGGTATACCAGCCGGGTCGCGGCAGACCCCCGGTCGTGGTGGTTACGAGCGGCCGGTTCTTGGTTGCACCGAGCACCATGGGACCCCCTTTCGCCGGTGCCGTGTTACCCCTCCAGGCTACCGATACGTAAACGCATGACGACGGGAGATCGTGAGCTACTTGCAGGCGTGGCGTTCAGCCGTGAAGGAGTTTCACACCACCCTCCTCGGTGACCGTACCGTCTCGCTCACGCCGACGCCCGCGACGCCCGCCGGTCGGGGTGGTCACTGGCCCGGTCCTTGGTTGCTCCGAACACCAGGGGGCTCTCATTCGCCGGCGCGGCGTCCTCCCGGCTAACGGACCACCCACCACTGACCACCGCCCCACCATTGACGGTATGGGTAGCCGTGGGTAACGTGCTGGAGCGGTCATCTACTCGCCGTGACCGTTTCTGGGGAGGTACGACATGCAGATCGTTGGTTACGCCGACAAGCTACGCGCCCAGCCTGGGGAGTCCATGAGCTTCATGGTGAGTTGCCGGTCGTCGAGTTACAGGGCCCAGTTGGTTCGCGTAAGGCACGGCGACGACAACCCCCGAGGCCCGGGGTCCAAGATCGACGACCTCGACTCGGCTGCCAACGGTGAGTACCCGGGGCGTGTCCAGAAGATCCATCCCGGTTCTTTCGTCGCGGTCCCCGACGATCCCCGTCTCCGATTGGGTGGCAGCTTCACCATCCAGGCGTGGATCTACCCGACCACCATCGAGAAAGGTCGGCAAGGGGTGGTCACCAAGTGGGACTGCGACACCGGCTCCGGTTATGGCCTGTTCGTAGACGAGCAGGGTGCGCTATCCCTACGTGTTGGCGATGGCGACACCGTCGACGAGGTCAGCACCGGAGTGGCCATGCAGGGTTCCAAGTGGTACTTCGCCGCCGGTGTCTACGACGCCGGCAGTGCTTCCCTCCGTGTCTACCAGACTCCGTTGGACCACTGGCCCCTCCAGGACACCGCGGCGGAGGCAGAAGGATCGGCGGTCGGTGGTCCCGGCCGGACCGGGGCCGGACTGGTGATCGGTGGCTGTAGCCGGGGTGAGGACACCGGGTTGGGCACGGTCTGTGGGCTCTACAACGGCAAGATCGACAACCCGACCCTCCTCGGACGGGCGTTGGGACCGGAAGAGATCGTGGCGCTGCGAGAGGACCGGTCCTCCGTGGCCGGGGATCAGGCCTTGATCGCCGCGTGGGACTTCGGTCGTGATTTCTCCACCTCCACCGTCACCGACAGTTCCCCCAACGGCCTGCACGGTGAGGCGCTCAACATGGCTGTGCGGGCTGTCACCGGTCACAACTGGAACGGTAGGGCGATGGACTTCAAGCACGCCCCCGACCAGTACGCTGCCATCCGCTTCAACGACGACGACCTCGACGACGCCCGCTGGGATGTCGACTTCGAATACACGGTGCCCGAAGACCTGGCGAGCGCCATGTACGCCTTCCGCCTGACCACCGAGGACGCTGAGGACTACATCCCGTTCGCGGTACGGCCCAAGAATGGAGAACCGACCGCGAAGATCGCCTTTCTTCTCGGGACCTACACGTTCCTGGCCTACGCCAACGAGCATCTGGCCAACAATCCGGTCCTCATCGAGTACCTGGAGGGCAAGGGGATGGAGGTCGAGTTCCCGCTCCTCCCGCACGAGCACTACATGGTCGACAACAAGCTGGGCGGCCTCTACGACCTGCACACCGACGGGAGCGGGATCTGTTTCTCCACGAGCCGCAGGCCCATCGTCAACTTCCGTCCCAACAACAAGCAGCGAACGGTCGGCGCCGGGCTGGGTGCGCCGGTCCTGCTGTCCGCCGATCTGCACCAGATGGACTGGATGGAGAGCCAGGGATTCGAGTTCGACGTGATCACCGACGAGGACATCCACTTCGACGGGCTCGACCTGCTGTCCGGATACAACGTCGTGATGTCGGATGCCCATCCCGAGTACTGGACCGAGGACATGCTCATCGCGCTGGAGGCCTACCTCAACGCGGGGGGCCGCTTCATGTACATGGGGGGCAACGGGCTCTACTGGATAACCTCGGTCGACCCCGAGCGCCCGCATGTCATCGAGGTGCGCCGCTGGAACGGCACCGGTTCGTGGCGGACCGACTTTGCGGAGAGCCATCACAGCACCACCGGGGAGCCGGGCGGCCTGTGGAGGTTCCGGGGCTGGGCGCCTCAGCGATTGGTGGGAATCGGCATGACCGCCCAGGGGGGAACCGGAGTCAACTCGGCCTACTGCCGCCTCCCCGCCAGCTTCGATCCGAGGGCCGCGTTCATCTTCGAGGGGATCGGCGACGACGAGAAGATCGGTGGTTTCGACACGCTGAACCTGGGCTGGGGGGTGGCCGGTTACGAGTTCGACCGGGCCGACCCCGCTCTGGGTACGCCCGCGCACGCCTTGGTCGTAGCCGCGGCAACCGACTTCGACGACAGCTTCCATCATGTGGTCGAAGAGGTGATGCATATGAACTCCGACCAGACCGGCACCACCAACGATCTGGTCCGGGCGGACATGGTGTTCTTCGAGTATCCGAACGACGGAGCGGTGTTCTCCACGGGCTCGATCGCCTGGAGCGCCGGTCTCTCCTACAACAATTACGACAACAACGTCTCGCGCGTCACTGCCAACGTGCTGCGGAGGTTCGCCTCAGACGGCCCCCTTCTCTGACCAGCGCCACCCTGTGGTGGGCACTGGGCCGATTGGCTCGTGATCTCATCGGTCATGGTGATGCCACGCCGGATTAGCCCCGGGTGTAATCGCGCCGGTCCTGTATGCACATGTAGTCGCGGACATCGAGCCAGTGGCACCAGAGACTGCGAGCATCGATAGCCAGGCGACTCGAGGGGCGATGCGCACTTGACCAAGCGCCAACTTCCACCCGGGCTGCTTCCAGATCCACAACGGCCTCGAGCGCCGGCGTGAGGTCGGTATCTGCCGAAATCAGGATCCCCACTTCGTAGTCTTGTCGAACAGCCATGAGCACGAAGTCGACCGCGAGTGCAACGTCGACACCTTTTTCCTTGGGCTTCTTTTTCGGCCAGCCGGCCGGATATCGTAGGGGTCGAGCAACAACCTCGATCGCTTCTGACTTTGACCAAGCGGCAATATGCCGCAGGCATGCCCCGTGGCCCTTGGGGTCCTTAGTCGAGTCTGGAATCCCTCTATACATGCGGACGCCGACGAGCTTTCGGTCGAATGGACTGCGCCGGACTATCAACTGACCTAGCGCGAGCGGATCAATCTGCCCCTCCCAGTGCGGAATCGCCCACGGGGATGGATGGAACGCCTGCCGGGCGGACATGTAGACGTTCTGGTAGTCGACGAAAACTACAACCCGATCAACCATTGGCAGTCTCCGGTAGCCGCCGGTGTTCGTTGGCTCATAGATAATCCCCGCCAGTCCGGGTCTGGCGACCGGGACGGCGGGGAGCATTGAGGTCAAACTACCAGTCCCCTTCCTACATGCCAACTCAAATATCCGGGTTACGCACGTCAGGAGACACCATCGCCCAGGAGGGCAGCCATGGGCCAGGGGCCGGGCCGGATCGGGTAGCAGCGGCGGGGCTCCGGGTATCGGTGTAGTGTGCCCGTCATGACTGATTGGCTCGAAGAAAGACCCGGCCCGGCCCGAACCAGGCCCAATGTCCGTATCCCCATGCGCGATGGCGTCGAGTTGTCAGCCGACCTGTTCTACCCCGAGTCGGACGATCCCGCTCCGGTGATCATCAAGTACTACCCGTACCGCAAGGACGACATGCTGCGGGCTCTGACCGTGTACCGCGCCAACTACTTTGCCGCCCACGGTTACATAACCGCCCTGCTCGACGTGCGCGGTACAGGCTCCTCAGCGGGCGTGTGCGACCGGATGCTGCGCCTGCAGGAGTGGGAGGACGGCTACGACGCGGTGGAGTGGCTGGCCGCCCAGCCGCGGTGCACCGGCTCGGTGGCGATGACCGGGGTCTCGTACGGCGGTTTCTCGGCCCTGCTCACCGCCGCCCAGGCACCACCCAGCCTCAAGGCCATCGCTCCGATCTACGCCGGCTGGGACTGCTACGAGAACAGCCACCAGGGCGGGATGTGGCAGACCTCCATCTGGACGGGGGCCTACAACGCCATGATGATCGCCTTGTCCGGAGCACCCCCGGCCGCCGATCCGGAGGGTGCCTGGATGGAGATCTGGGAGGAGCACCTCGCGAACAACAAGCCCTGGCTCGACACCTGGCTGCACAACCAGGTGGACGGACCCGTGTGGCACGAGGGCTCGGTGCGCTACGGGCTGGAGAACATCCAGGCTGCCACGTTCGTCATCGGCGGCTGGCACGACATCTTCGTCTCCGACCCGTTCTACATGTACATGAACCTGAATCGGGACGTGCCCAAGAAGCTGATGATGGGCCCCTACCTGCACATAGCTCCCGATATCGGAGCCCCCGGGGAGCGTGTCGACCATCTGCACGAGATCGTGCGGTGGTTCGACCAGTACCTGAAGGACGAGGACACCGGCATCGCTGAGGAGCCGCCCATCAACATGTGGGTGCGCTCCTACGACCGCCCCCAGGCGCGGAGGGAAGGGTCCAACGGCTACTGGCGCTCCGAGGCGGAGTGGCCGCTCGCGCGGGCGACGGACGACACGCTCTTCCTGCATCCCGGCGGGCGACTGCGTGACGAGGCCCTGGCGAGCGGCGAAGGTGGAAGTGTCTCCTATGCCTACGACCCGGCGGTCGGTGTCTCGACGATGGGCTTGATAACCGGATTCGGCGCCGACGTCGGCCTGCCCCTCGATCAGCGTCGGGACGCCGCGGGCTCGGAGGTGTTCATCGGCGAGCCGCTCGAAGCGGATGTCGAGGTGACCGGCTTCCCCGAAGCGACCCTCTACGTGTCGTCGACGGCCGAGGTCACCGCCTTCTCGGTCAAGTTGATCGACGTCCATCCCGACGGTCCGTGGGCCTTGGTGTCCAGGATCATCCAGAACGCCGCCCAGCGGAACTCACGGACCGATCCTGAACCCCTCGTGCCGGGCGAGGTAACCGAGCTCACGATCGAGTTGGAGGCCGCCTCCTATTTGTTCAAGGCCGGCCATCGGATGGGGATCATGATCTCGAGCTCGGAATTCCCGCTGCTATGGCCATTGCCGCAGGACGCCACCAACACCATTCACATGGACGTGGCTCACCCCTCTCGGGTGAGCATCCCGGTCATACGCCGGTCCGACTCCGGCCTGGCGCCGCCCGACTACCAGCCGGCTCACCCGGTCGATCTACCGGGGTCCGCAGAGCCATTGCGCTGGGACCTGGTGGAGGACCTCGCCGGTACCGAGGTCAGTGTGGTGGTCTCGATGGGCGGGGACGCCACCAACGACAATGGTGCTCGGGTCTACAGCCATGTGGACTTCAGAGTGACCACCGACCGGGCCAACCCGGCCAACTCGAGAGTCGAAGCCGGTTACCGCTTCGACGTGAACCACGGCGCCTCCACGACCGAGGTGAAGAGCACCGGCCGCGTCGAGGGGAGTGCTGACGCCTTCCACGCCGTCACTGCACTGGAGGTCCGCACCGACGGGATGCCCTGTTTCTCCCGGACCTGGCACGGTTCGGTCCCGAGAGGATTCCTGTGAGCCACGACAAGGCCTACGAATCGGCGATCGGGCATGACCGCTCCCATGTGATCCACCCGTTCAGCCAGCTGGCCACCACCGAGGTGACCCCCGACGACATGTACGTGGGAGGCGCCGGGTGCTACCTGCAGGACGCCCACGGCAACCGGCTCTTCGACGCCAACGCCGGCCTCTGGTGCGTCAACATCGGTTACGGCCGGGAGGAGATGGTGGAAGCCATCCGGGACCAGGCAGCCCGGATGAGCTACGGGCAGATATTCGCCCGCAACGCCAACCTGCCTTCCGCCCAGCTGGCGGCCCGGATCGCGGGCTTGGCCCCGGCCGGCCTCGACAAAGTCTTTTTCAGCACCGGAGGGTCGATCGCCAACGAGACGGCGGTACGGACCGCCCACCACTACTTCCGGCTCCAGGGCCGGGACAGCAAGCGGTTCGTCCTCAGCGTCGACCAGTCGTTCCACGGGTCCAGCTACCTGGCGGCATCGCTGACCTTCTCGGGCAACTACCACGAGACGTTCCATGTGGTGGATGTGGTCCGCAAGATCACCTCGCCCTACCCCTACCGCGCCCCGGACGGGCTGGAAGGGGACGACTTCGTCGACTATCTGGTGGACGACCTTGGACAGGTCATTACCCGCCTGGGCGCGGACAACATCGCCTGCTTCATCCTGGAGCCGGTGTTGGGGGCCGGTGGGGTGATAGTGCCGCCCGACGGCTACCACGCCCGGATGGTGGAGGTCTGCCGGGCCAACGACATCTTCGTGATCGCCGACGAGGTCGTAACGGGGTTCGGCCGCTTGGGCCACTTCATGGCGGCCGAGCCGGTGTTCGGGATGGAAGCCGACATGGTGACCCTGGGGAAGGGGATCAGTTCGGCATACCAGCCGCTGGCCGCCACGCTCGTGTCGAACCGCATCCACGAGGTCATCAGCGCCTCCAAAGACCCTGATCAGATCTACGCCCACGGGTTCACCCACTCGGGCCATCCTGTGTGTTGCGCGGCCGGTCTCGCCAACATCGACATCATGGAGCGGGAGGACATCTGCGGCCACGTCACCCGGGTCGGAGCAGGGTTCCAGGCCCGGCTACGTGACCTCTACGACTCTCCCCTGGTGGGCGAAGTACGGGGCATGGGGTTCATGGCCTGCGTCGAGTTGGTACAGGACCGGACCACCAAGGCGCTATTCCATTCCGATGTGGGGATATCCGGCCGGGTCGAGACCTACTGCCGGGGCCAGGGCCTGATCGTGCGACCCCTCCGCCAGCACATCATCCTGTCACCCCCGCTGGTGATGACCGCCGACCAGGGTGAATGGGTAGTTGAGGTGATCCATCGCAGCCTGGAGCGGGTGGAGTCCGACCTGCGGGCCGACGGTCTGCTCTGACACCAACGCCGGGATTGGATCCATCGCCGTCCGGTAGATCTCACGCCGATGCCTAGGAAGGTCCGGTAAGACGGTGGGGAGCAACGGCCCGTCTTCTTCTTAACAGGCATTATGTCATCGACCGACGGGTCGTGAAGGGGTCTTGCACCACCCTCCTGGCTCCGTGATCCGGGCCGCGGTATTGCGGGACTCCGGCCCCGAACTGCATCTCGAGGAGCTGCACCTGGCCGATCCGGGACCCGGCGAGGTACGGGTTCGGATCGCGGCGGCGGCCATCTGCGGGAGCGACGTCGCCTACATAGACGGCAAGTGGGAATCACCGAGGCCTGCCGTGTTCGGACACGAGGCCGCCGGAGTGATAGACGCGTTGGGTCCGGGGGTCGAGGAACCTGGCATCGGGGACCGGGTGGCGGTCACGCTGGTGCGGCATTGCGGATCGTGCCGCTACTGCACCCGTGGGGACTTGGTCGCCTGCGTGGGCAGGTTCTCGCTGGACGAGCACAGCCCCCTTCTCGACTCGTCGGGTGCGGAGGTGTACCACGGACTTCGGGTGGCTGCGTTCGCGTCGGCGGTGGTGGTTCACCACTCGCAGGCCGTTCCCGTCCGACCCGAGATCGGCCTGGACTTGGCTGCCTTGCTCTCCTGCGGCGTGCTGACCGGTGTAGGGGCCGTGCTCAACACTGCTGCAGTGCGGTCCGGTTCGCATGTGGTGGTATTCGGTTGCGGAGGGGTGGGGCTCAACGTGGTGCAAGGAGCCGACCTCGCCGGCGCGGCGACGGTGACCGTCGTCGACCCGGACCAACGCAAGTTGGTGGCGGCTTGCCGCTTCGGCGCAACCGCCGCGGTCGGTGCCGAGGACGATATCGAGGCTGCCGTATGCGCGGCCACCCGGGGAGCGATGGCGGACTACGTGTTCGTGGCTACCTCATCGGTCGCCGCGGTGGAGGCGGGGTTTGAAGTGCTGGCGCCGATGGGGGCGCTGGTGTTGGTGGGGATACCTCCGACCGGGGTCACGGCGAGCCTGGATGTGGGCGCGGTGGCGGGCTTCAACCAGCGGGTTCTCGGCTCGAAGATGGGTTCGTGCCGGCCGGCCGACGATATCCCCAAGCTGGCCGCTCTCTACAACAGTGGCCGGATCGAGTTGGATGGTTTGATAAGCGGTCGTTACCGGTTAGAAGACATCGATGAGGCTATCGAATCGACCCGCCGCGGCGACGCGCTGCGAAACTTGGTGATCATGACGGAAGGGTTGATCGAGTGAAGATCGCCGACATGGAGACGTTCGTGGTGGCCAACCCGCCGCCGGGCTTCGGCGGTCGCTACTTCGTGTTCGTCAAGCTCACCACCGACGACGGGATAGTCGGCTACGGCGAGCACTACGGGGCCATGTTCAGGCCGCCGGTGGTCGAGGCGATGCTGGCGGATGTCGCCGAGGCGCTGCTGATCGGAGAGGATCCGTTCCGGATCGAGATCTTCTTCCGCCGGGCCTACGGACGGGGTTTTACGGCTCGGCCCGACGTGTCGATGGCCGGAGTGGTCAGCGCACTGGAGATGGCGTGCTGGGACATCATCGGCAAGGCCCTGGACAAGCCGGTCCATGCCCTGCTCGGCGGGCAGGTCCGGGACGCCGTGCGTTCCTACACCTATCTCTACCCCGAATCGGGGGACGAGGGTGACGTGTACCTCGATCCCGATCTGGCTGCAGGTCGCGCCGCGGAGTACGTCGAACAGGGCTTCACGGCGGTGAAGTTCGATCCGGCGGGACCCTACTCGTCGATGGGCGGTTACCAGCCGCACCTGGAGCGGATCTACCTGTCGGTGCGCTTCTGCGCGGCGATTCGTGAAGCTGTCGGCACCCGCGCCGACATACTCTTCGGTACCCACGGGCAGTTCACGCCCGCCGGCGCCATCCGTCTCGCCACCAGGCTCGAGCCCTTCGATCCCCTGTGGTTCGAGGAACCGGTCCCTCCCGACGCCATCGCCGGAATGGCACGGGTCCGGAGCCACACCTCGATCCCCATCGCCGCCGGTGAGCGGCTCGTTAACAAGGTCGAGTTCGCCCAACTGGTAGCGGCAGCCGCGGTCGACATCGTGCAGCCCGACCTGGGCCGGTGCGGAGGCCTGCTGGAAGGCAAGAAGATCGCCTCGATAGCGGAAGCTCATGGTGTGCAGGTGGCGCCGCATTGCTACAGCGGGCCTATCGTCGGCGCTGCCAACCTGCAACTGGCCGCCTGCACACCGAACCTCCTGATCCTCGAGGCGATCAAGGACTGGGGCGGTTTCCACGCCCAGTTGCTGAAGGAGCCCCTGCGGTTGGAGGACGGTCACACGGTCGTTCCGTCCACTCCCGGTCTGGGGGTGGAACTCGACGAGGATGTTGCCCGAGCACACGCCTTCGAAGGGGAGGAGCTCCATCTCGAGATGGAGGACGACCCGGTCGACTACCGCGATCGCCGCTGGGCCGGCCGCTGAGCTTCCCGGCGTAAGAGGGCGCGGATAGGTGCTCACCTGGGGAAACACCGAGGTCGACGGTTGATGAGTACACGACGATGACCAGGGGTTCTTCGCGCTGAAGCCGGGTAGGGTCCATTGACAGGGGCGGCTACGGTCCGGCTATCCGCGCACCCTCTAATGATCCTCGCCGACCGGTGAGGTTTCAGCACCCTCCTACCGACCGCCGGCCGGCGGTCACAGATCCGTTACCAGTTGTCGTAGGCGTCCACCGGCCAGATATCCACCAGGGTGTCGCCGCTGACGACGTGGAAGTAGCGGTAGAGGACGGTGGTCTGGTAGCAGTGGGGGGGCAGGATCTCCACCACGTCACCGACCTCCAAGCGGTCCTTGCCGGGATTGGCGAACTTGACCTTCCCCATGTCGTCGCCCGCCATCTCGTAGACGGCGCCGGGAGGGCCTCCTCGCAGGATCACCGGATGTTCGATCCCGAAGATCACGTCCACTTCCTTGATGCCGGCGTCGGTGATGGCGAACTCGGGCTGACAGTTGCTGATGACGGTGGTCCGCACGAACAGGGCCGGGCCGAAGGGGCCGGGTTCGTCGCTGCGCTGCACCACGTTGTAGTAGTTGACGTCCATCAGTACGTAGGTACCGGCCTGGATCTCGGTGAACACTCCCAACTCGTGGTCGATGTCGTGGCTACCTGTTCCCCCACCGGAGACGATCTCCGGGTCGAGGCCCTCCGCCCGGAGTCGTTCTACCACCCGGACGACCGGCTCTATCACTTCCAGTCCCCGCTTACGGCGTGCCTCGAAGTCCACCGTGTTCATGTGATGGCCGGTGTATCCCTGCACGCCCGCGTATTCGAGTCCCTCGGTATCCACGATCAGGCGGGCTAGCGCGACGGCGTCGTCCTCGTCGGCGATCCCGGTGCGGTAGCTGCCCGTCTCCAAGTCGACGAGGACCCTGATGGGGCGTCCCGACCGACGGGCGGCCTCCCCGAGTTGGCGGACGTTGGCGGCGTGGTCGGCGCACACGATGAAGCCTTCGGCCCGGGCGTTCAACTCAGCGATACGGTCCAGCTTGGGGGTGGTGACCACCGACGTGAACAGCATCACGTCGGTGAACCCGGCATCGACAAATACCTCACACTCGGCCAGCGTGGCGCAGCAGGGCCCGCGTCCTCCCGCCTCGACCTGGCGGCGGGTTATCTCGATCGATTTGTGGATCTTGCCCACAGGGCGGACCTCGTAGTCGTGGGCCGCGGCGTGCTCGGCCAGCGAGGCGATGTTGGCGTCCATGATGTCCACGTCGATAACGAGCGACGGGGTTCCCAGCTGGTGGCGAGATCCCGGCACGCCGATCAGGTGCTCGTTAGGTCCCCTCGTGCCTACAGTCATCTGCGACCTCCTTCCACGCCGATCTCGACGAGTATATGAACGGCCGGCTGCAGGCGGATTGCTCGATTCCGTTGGCGTCTAGGCTCGGTCCGGCGATTCGGGAGGTGGCATGTTTGCTGTAGGGCTGCGATGCGTGGAGTGCCGGCTGGAGACCGATCTGGGCGGGCATTTCTTCGGGTGCCGCGAGTGCGGCGGCGCCTTGGAGACCGTCTACGACGAAGCTCGGGTAGCCGCGAGTGTCACCATCGACGAGTGGCGCGGTCGGGACGACCGGTCGATGTGGCGGTACCGGGAACTGCTGCCGGTCGCGGACCACTCGGCGGTCATCAGCCTCGGCGAGGGACGAACGCCGCTTATCCACCTTCCCGCATCTGCCGACAACCCGCTCTCGGGTATCTGGGTACAGAACGAGACCGTCAACCCCACCTACTCCTTCAAGGACCGGTTCCACTCGTCCGCACAGTCGATGGCGCGCCAGCTCGGTTACGACCGGATCGTATGCTCCACCACCGGGAACCACGGTATGAGCGCGGCGGCCTACGCGGCAAGAGGCGGTCTCCGGTGCGTGATCCTGGTCGATCCCAGGGCGCCGGTGGTTCAGCGCCAGTGGATGCACCTGTTCGGCGCCACCGTCATCGTCGAGATGAAGCGCCAACCTCCCCTCGAGAACTTTGTGCGTAACCACGGCTGGTACCCGTCCACATACATGACACCCAACCCCGTAGCCACGCCGTACGGGATGGAGGGTTACAAGACCATGGCCTACGACGCCACGCTGGCGCTCGGCCGCGTACCGGACCACTTCATCGTTCCGATCGCGGCGGGGGACGGTCTGTATGGACCGTGGAAAGGGTTCGGGGAGATGGCCCGGCTGGGGTGGACCGATTCGATCCCCAAGCTGCACGGTATCCAGCCGGTGGCGGCCAACCCGATAGTGCGGTCCTTCCGGGACGGGTCGGACACCGTCCCCTACATCCAGGATCCCGAGACCATCGCTCTCTCGATAGGCGACCCGACCGGAGGCGCCATGACCTTGCGCGCGATCCGGGAGTCAGGAGGGCAGGCGATCGACGTCTCCGACGAGGAGATAGTCGCCGCCACCCGCTACGCGGCCACCGCCGGCCTGAGCCCGGAGCCTTCCTCGGCGGCTTCGCTGGCCGGCGCGTGGGCGCTGGCGAGGCAGGGTGCCATCGCCTCCCACGAAACCGTAGTGTGCCTGTTTACGGGGGCCGGTCCCAAGTGGCCCGAGACCACCGATCTGCTGGTCGAGGAAGACGAGATTGTGAGCCCCGGCTCCGAATGGCTGGAGCGCCTCGCAACCGGCGTGTAGGGGCCGCGTCCCGCCGTTCGGAAAACTGGTATCTGAAACTCCCCTATAGCTATGCTGAAAAGCCTTGTTATAGCCATATCGTCGCCTTCCAGGCCGGTCGCAGACACACGGAGTGATAGGGGTACGGCGACCATTGCACCGGGCTGTGGTTCTCGGCAAGGCCACGGACCGGCCCGACCCGTTAGGATGTATCACCACAATGATGCCCGATACCGACATCCTCCTCAGCCTGTACCGCCTGATGATGCGCATCCGCGTCTTCGAGGAGAAGGTGCAGGAACTCCATAAGCTCGGCCGGCTGCCCGGCTTCGTGCACGTCTACCTGGGCGAGGAGGCGGTGGCGGTGGGCGCGTGCAGCGTGCTGCGGGACACCGATCACATAACCAGTACCCACCGGGGTCATGGTCACTGCATAGCCAAGGGGGCGGACGTTGCCCCGATGATGGCCGAGCTGTTCGGACGGGTGGACGGCTACTGCCGGGGCAAGGGCGGTTCGATGCACATAATCGATACCAGCCTCGGGATACTGGGCGCCAACGGCATCGTTGGAGGTGGGATCCCGATGGCTACCGGATCCGCCCTGGCCGACTCGGTCCTCGACCGCGACGGCGTGACGGTCTGCTTCTTCGGGGACGGCGCCGCCAACCAGGGAGTTCTGCTCGAGGCCCTGAACCTGGCCGCGATCTGGAAGCTGCCCATCATCTACCTGTGCGAGTCCAACCAGTACATGGAGTTCACTCCCACCACCGACCTCACCGCGGGGAGGATCTACCGCCGAGCCGAACCGTTCGGCGTGGCCGGTCAGGAGGTGGACGGCAACGACGTCCTGGAAGTCCGACGGGTCGTCGGAGAGGCAGCAGACCGGGCCCGACGGGGGGAGGGTCCCACTTTGATCGAGGCGGTGACCTACCGCTTCTCCGGTCACAGCGAGGGCGAGAGCGCGTTCGTGTCGGCCTATCGCACCGAGGAGGAAATAGCGAGTTGGAAGGCCCGCGATCCGGTTACCTGCTTTCGTGACCTGATCCTGGTCGAGACCGCTGTCACAGCCCGGGAACTCGACGCCATCGACGCCGCGGAGTTCGCGGCCGTGAAGGCGGCGGTCCGCTTCGCCGAGGCCAGCCCGTTCCCTTCGCCCGACGAGGCTCTCGATCACGTATTCGCGGAGAGTCGTCTGTCTGCAAAATGATTCGCCGTGTCCTGCTTGCCATCGACGCCCCTCGCTGCGTTCCGCCTCCTCGACGTACGCTCCCGGTACGCCTTCGTCGGCGGGCCTTGCGAGGAACGCCGCTGCCGGCGCATGCCACGGCACCATTCCACAGACAGACCACTGCGAAAGGACGATGATGGCCAACGCCTATTTCATGCAGGCCATGAACCAGGCACTGCGGGCGGCCATGGAAGAGGACGAGACGGTGATCGTCCTGGGCGAGGACGTGGATCGCGGTGTCTTCGGTGTTACCCGGGGCTTGATCGACCGCTTCGGCGCCAACCGGATCCGCAAGACACCCATCTCGGAAGCCACGTTCGTGGGCGCCGCGGTCGGGGCGGCCGCGGCCGGTCTGCGCCCGTTCGCCCATGTGATGTTCTCCAGCTTCTTCTACGTGGCCATGGACCAGGTCGCCAACCAGGCTGCCCGCCTCCGCTACATGTCGGGCGGCCAGGTGGAGCTACCCATCGTCTACTTCGCCGGGACGGGGCCTTCCGGTTCCGCCGCAGCGCAGCACTCGGAGAATCCCCATTCGATCCTCATGCATACGGCAGGGCTGAAGGTCGTGATGCCGAGCACCCCCTACGATGCCAAGGGCTTGATGATCGCGTCCATCCGGGATCCGAACCCGGTCGTGTTTCTTGCCGACCTGCGGCTCTCCCGCCGGCGCGAGCCGGTACCCCGCGATGCCTACGAGATCCCTCTCGGGGTGGCCGACATCAAACGGTCAGGCGAGGATGTCACGGTCGTGGCGCTGGCTTCGGTGGTTCACATGGCCGTCGACGTGGCAGACAAACTGGAGGCCGAGGGAGTATCGGTCGAGGTGATCGATCCCCGGAGCCTCGTGCCGCTCGATTGGGACACGATCGTCTCATCGGTTCGCAAGACCGGACGGCTGGTGGTCGCCGACCCGGCTCGGCGGCTCTGTGGCATGGCGGCGGAGATCATCGCAGGGGTCACGGAGAGGGCCTGGGAGTCGCTTCGGTCCCAGCCCCGACGGGTCACCTGGCCCGACATACCGGTTCCCTTCAGCCCCGCATTGGAGAAGGTGCTGGACATAGGGGCAGACGATATCGACCAGGCTGTCCGAGCTACGCTGGCTGACCGGGTGCCGGTAGGTTCGGCTTGAAGGAAGGCAGGGTGGCATGCAGGTGATACTTCCGAAGTGGGGCGTGTCGATGCAGGACGCGGTGTTGATACGCTGGTTGAAGCCGGTCGGCGCGCCGGTCGCGGAGGGTGAACCGCTAGCCGAGTTCGAAACCGACAAGGTCGAGGTCGAACTGGAATCGCCGGCTTCGGGCATCCTCACCCGGGTGTTCGCCGCCGAGGAGGACACCGTCGATGTCGGGGCTGTGATAGCCGAGATCGAAGAAACCTGAGCGTGGTCTGTCTGGAAAACAACTTGCCGTGCCCTGCTTGCATGCCACGAAGCTATCTCACAGACAGACGTTGGGTGGTCTGTCTGCGAAACAACTTGCCGTGCTCTGCTTGCCAGCAACGCCCCTCGCTTCGTTCCACCTCCTTGACGTACCGCTGCGGGTACGCCTTCGTCGGCGGGCCTTGCGAGGAACGCCGCTGCCGGCGCATATCACGGCGCAGTTTCACAGACAGACCACGAGTGATCCGTACCAGTGGCGCCTGACTACCCCGGCGGCGATCTGGTAGTAGACCTGCTGGCCGCCCGGGGCGTACAGCACATCTTCTCGGTCTCGGGCGGACCTCTCAACCCCATTTACCACGGGACGCTGCGGGCGTCGGTCCGCATCGTTCACACCCGCCACGAGGCGGCGGCCGCCTTCATGGCCGAAGGCACCGCGCGGATCACCCGGTCGCCCGGGGTGTGCGCGGTGACGCTCGGGCCGGGGGTCACCAACACCGTCACGCCCGCTCTCACAGCTATGCGGGCCGGGGTGCCGTTCCTGATCCTGGGTGGCCAGGCCCCGGTGAAGGTCCTGGACAAGGAATCGATCATGTCCTTCGATCCCTTGCCGGTGATGCGCCCGGTCACCAAGTACGCGGCTCGGGTCGTGGATCCCGCCCGGATCGAGGAGTATCTGGACGGAGCCTGGCGGGCCATGACCTCCGGACGCCCCGGGCCGGCCTTCCTGGAGATACCGGTGGACGTGCTGGGCGGGGAAGCACCGCCTCCCTCGTCACGGCGGGCCAAGGGCTCGCATCTCGGTCCGGGCTTGACAGCCGATCAGGTGGAGCAACTGGCGCGGCTCGTCTCGGATGCTCGCCGGCCTCTCCTGGTAGCGGGGGACGACGTCCTGTGGTCGGCAGCCGACAACGCACTTGCCGATGCGGTTGAACACCTCGGGATTCCCTTCGTTGTCCTCCGGCTGGCCCGGGGTCTGGTGGACGAACGTCACCGGTGCTGTGCCGGCGTGGGCTACCTGGGTTCGAACCCGCCCCTGCGGAGGACGCTCGCCGATGCCGATCTGGTGCTGGTCGTGGGTCACGAGTTCGAAGCCGATCTGGGTTACGGGGATCCCATATCCGATGATGCGGTCGTCATCCAGTCCCATCCCGACGCGGGGGTGGTCGGCAAATTCCTCACGCCCGACCTCGGGCTGGTCGCGGGCTCCGACGTCGTTCTGGGCGCCCTGGCGAAGGCCGACCCCGGCGGGTTCGACCGGGCCTGGTGCGACGGGGCCACGGATGCGTGGCGGGACTGGCGCGACCGGGTAGCCGCCGAGCCCCGGGTACGCGGTGAGGGGATCCATCCAGCCCGGCTCTCGGCGCTGCTGGAGGACGCAACGCCGGCCGGTACCACCTTCGTGACCTCCCACGGCAACATCGACTTCTGGGCCGACCCCGTCCTGCGGGTCAGCCCCCCCGCCCGTTACCTGCGGGCGGGCCAGTCCGGTGCGCTGGGGGCCGAGATCCCCTTCGGGGTAGCGGCGAAGCTGGCCTCCCCGGCGAGCACCGTGGTGGTGATCGTCGGCGACGGGGGGTTTGCCTTCCACGGATTGGAGATGGAGACCGCCCTCCGCTACGGAGCCCCGATCGTGGTGTTGGTGTTCGACGACGAGAAGTGGGGCGCGATCGCCCTCCCGCAGCAGCGTGCCTACGGGACCGAGATCGAACTGGACCTGCCCCGCCGGGCATGGTGGAAGGTCATGGAGGCCATGGGCGGCTATGGCGAGTATGTCGACGACGAGGCAGACCTCGCCGGTGCCCTGGACCGGGCATTCGCGTCAGGACTTCCCGCCGTGGTCCAAGTCAAGGTCCCGAGTGTCGAAGCACCCTACGTGGCGTATCACTCCTAGGTGTTAGGTGTTAGGTGTTAGGTGTTAGGTGTTAGGTGTCGGCTGTCAGTGGTGACTGGCGGGACTGAAGGATTCTCGGTGTGTTGGTGACCTGTCCGTTCCGTCGGTGGCTACAGAACCGATCATCGAGGACTGGCACCTGGCACCTGATACCTAATCGCCGTACATCAGTTGAATGGCCGTTGTGAGGTAGGCACGGGCCTTGTCGGTGAGGCGCCTCCAGCCGTAGGTGTCGAGGACGTGCCGCATCAGTCGGTCGTGGGTGGCGCTGGGGTGCCTGTCCAGCCGGCGTCGCATCAGCGCCGCGATCTCGTTGCGCGGCACTTCGTAGAGATCGCGGCTTCCGATCTCCCGCACCACGACCGCAGGACTGCCGGGAACGCGCAGCACCCGCTGGGCGTCGTTGTCCGAAGGGTCACCCAACCCGTCGATCTGCACCTGTTTCTGGTCGAGCAGGCGCCTGAGGGCCAGATCGAGTTTGTTCCTGGCCAGCTTGGTGACGCGGGTCGAGCCCGATCCCCTTATATATACCTTGTAGGCCCGGTCGGCGGTGACGGGCCCTTCGGTCTCGATGATCCTGCGAAGGCCCGGGACAGCACCGAAGGGGTGGGTGTCGCTGGGATGGGGCAGCCCGCTCTCCTCCCACGCCGTGTACGGCAGCATCGGCTGGGCGGCGGCCGGCGATCTCCGCGGTCCGAACCCCGAGATGGTTGAGGGAGGAGCCGATGGGGCTCCCGGACCCCCTCCGGCCGGCACCGCGCTGACCGGCGTCTCCCCCCGGAGCACCCGGGCGACATCCTTGGCGACGCTCTCCTGGGTACGGGTCTGGGCTTCGGTGGCCCACCCCCCGATATGGGGTGTGAGCACCACCCGGTCGAGCCCCAGGAGCGGGCTACCGGCGGCAAGGGGTTCCTCCTCGAAGACATCGAGTCCGGCGCCGGCGATGCTCCCTTCCTCCAGGGCCGCCACCAAGGCCTGCTCATCGATGATCGGACCGCGCGCAGTATTGATCAGGTAGGTCGTCGACTGCATGGCCGCGAGTTCGTCTGCGCCGATCAGGTGCCACGTCTCGTCGGTGAGGGGGACGTGGATGGAGATGAAGTCGCTGTCGGCCAGTAACCCGGCCAGGCGGCGGGGTGTCGCACCGGCCTCCTCGATGGTCTCCGCAGGCAGGTAGGGATCGTATGCGTGGACCGCCATCCCGAAGGCGAGAGCGCGCTGGGCGAGGCGTCGCCCGATCGCACCGAAGCCGACGACGCCCAGCGTCTTGCCGTCCAGTTCGCATCCCATGAAGTGCCAGGGAGGATGGCGTTCTCCCGCCACAAGCGCGGTGTGGGAGGCCACGACGTTGCGGGCCAGGCAGAGCATCAGGGCCATGGCATGGTCGGCAACCGCGGCAGCCTGGGCGCCTGCCGCATTGACCACGGTGATGCCGCAGTCCTCGGCCGCCGGAAGGTTCACCTGGTCCATTCCGATGCCGATCCGTCCGATGACCTTGAGCCGCCGGCAGCGTTCCAACACCGCGCGGGTGAGTTGGTGGGGGAACAGTTGGTAAACGACGGCGTCGGCGTCGCGAACCGCTGTAACCAGATCGTCCTGTGCGGTCACCGGAACCGTCCTCACAGTCCCGACCTCCTCCAGCACCTGGCGCGAGACACGCGTCAACTCCACCCGATCGAGAAATACGATGTCATAGCCCATAGCCGGAGGGAGTCTACCGGTTGACGGCGTGTTCGTTGATGACCCACATGATGTGGATAACGCACGCAGTGCAAGCAACTGGGTAGCGTAGGTTCCCAAGAAGTGCTCACCCGACTGACCATCCGTAACTTCAAGGGCATTGCCGAGGCCGAGATCGAACTGGGCAACCCGGTCGTTTTCGTGGGTCCTAACGACTCCGGGAAGACCTCTGCCCTCCAGGCTCTCACGCTGTGGGACCTGGGACTGAGACGCTGGACGGAGAAGCGGGGCGACCAGTCACCGTCGAAGCGGCCCGGGGTTGCGGTGAACCGCAGAGACCTGGTGGGCGTACCGGTTCCTTCGGCACGCCAGCTGTGGCACGAACTTAGGGTCCGCGAGACATATCGTGACGAGACCGGCCAACGTACCGCGAACATCCGGATCGATGTGATCCTTGATGGCGCGACGCGGGTTAGGGTCGAGGAGTCGACCGAGTTCGAGTCCTGGTCATGCGGGCTCGAGTTCGACTACACCAACGAAGAGAGCTTCTACTGCCGTCCTCTCCGGACAGACGAGAGCGGCAACAAGCGTATGCCGGTTCTGCGCGAAGCGCTCCGCCCTCGCGTGGTGCTGCTCGGCCCCATGTCGGGTCTGGCCTCCAACGAGACCAGGCTCGAGCCGGGAGCGATCAACGTACGCCTTGGGGAAGGCCGCACCGCCGAGGTGCTGCGCAATCTCTCCCTCCGCGTCACCGAACTGCCCGACGGAGAAGACCGATGGGATGCCCTTTCCGAACGCTTGGCGTCGCTCTTCGATGCCAAGCTCGACCGTCCTCGGCTGATCCCCGAACGAGGTGAGATCGAACTCACATACGTGAACCTGGCTGGTTCCCGCTTGGACCTGACCGCGGCAGGGCGGGGCATGCAGCAGACCCTGCTGTTGTTGTCTTTCATCAGCCTCCATCCAGATAGCGTCGTGCTCCTGGACGAACCTGATGCCCACCTAGAAATCCTGAGGCAGCGTCAGACCTATGAATTGCTGAGCGAGGCCGCGGCCGACAACGGAACGCAGGTGATCTGTGCGTCCCACTCGGAGGTGGTGCTTAACGAAGCTGCAGATCGAGGCACCGTGGTGGCTTTCGTCGGATCTCCTCACCGAATCGATCACAAGTCAGAGGTTCTCAAGTCTCTCCGCGACATCGGTTTTGAGCACTACTACCAAGCCGAGATCACCGGGTTTGTTCTGTACGTCGAGGGATCCACGGACTTGTCGCTGCTGCGTTCGTTCGCCGAGGTCCTCGGACACGGAGCACTGGCGGTGTTGGAGCGACCCTTCGTGCGTTATGTCGGTGATCGACCTGTCTCGGCGCGTAGACACTTCCACGGTCTGAGGGAGGCGAAGCCCGATCTGGTCGGATACGCTCTGTTCGATCGACTCGAGACCCGATTGGACTTGGGCACGATCCTGGCCGGGTACATGTGGCCGCGCCGTGAGTTCGAGAACTACCTGCTTCCTACCAAGACACTGCGCCGCTACGCCCGACAGGAGGGAAGAACCTCAGCGGTTGGGCCCCTGTTCGAGGAGTCGGAAACAGAGCAATGGGGCGCCGCCATGGACCATGCCATCCGTGAGCACGTGCCACCGATAGCACTTCGCAACCTCGACGACGACTATTGGATTGACACCAAGGTCAGCGATGACCTGCTTGTTCGGGTATTCGATGCCTTCTTCGAAGTGATGGGTCTGCCCAACCGGATGCCGAAGGCGAAGTATTATCGGCTCGTCCGGTACCTGGATCCGGCCGATGTTCACCCGGATGTCGTCTTTGTGCTCGACTCCCTGGTTCGCGTAGCTAACAAGGCACGGCCCGGGTAGCAGTCGCCGGGTCAGGTTCGGATCCAACGGCTCGCTTTGTACTCCTCGACCCAGATACGCGAACTGCGCCACTGACCGTCGGGTCCCCGTGTGGCCTGCAACCGGCCACGGGTGGCTGCCGCTCGCAGAGCCGGAGCTTTCAACTCGGCCGTAGCCAGTGCAGCAAGTGGCGCCAGGCGTGCCGGCCCGGCTACGGCCGGTATCACATGCTGGTACAAGGTGTCCAGGACCGCTCGGGCAATCAGCACGCCCAAAGTCCCCGGGTCGCCCGCATCAGCACGCTGAAGCGCTCGGACGTAGCGGTCCCTGTCACGCTTGTAGATGATTGCCGGTGGGTAGCCGCGCCTGACGAGGATCAGGTTGAGCACCAATCGCCCCGCCCGCCCGTTGCCGTCAAGGAACGGATGGATCTGTTCGAAACGGCAGTGGAGGGCGGCCAACTGCTCCGGGAAGGTCAAAGTGGTGGGGTCGAGCGAGTTCGCCTCTTCGATCCACGTTGTCATATCCCCGGGGACGAGGGGCCATGACACCGTGGTCATCCCGCCGGGGAAGGGCTGGATCTCGTGTTCGCGATAGGCACCCGGCGATTCGCGTTCAGTGGCATCCGGGTGGGGGATCACCTCCCATACCGGTGCCATCGCCTTGTGGTGGATCATCCGTACGTCGGCCAAGGTGAGGATGGGCCCGGTGACTGAGGGCACTGATGGCGGGGCCACCTGTCCGTACACCCACTCCGCGGCCCCGGCGTATCCCTTTACTTCAAGGTATTCGCGCAGGGTTCGGTTCCCCACGGCCAATCCCTCTTCGAGCAGTTGTTCCACCTCGCGTTGGATCAAAGTGTTGCCTTCTATGGCCGTGGAGTGGTGCACTTCCCCGTGCCAGATACCCTTCCAGATGCTGGTCGCCTCGACCGGGCTGGGGAGCCCTCCCATGCGATCTTGGAGTTCCCGGATCTGGACAGCAAGCCGGCGATAGATCTCGCCGTGCGATGGTCGGCCTGGTCCGGGGATGGATATTTGTTCACTCATCGCAAAAATCATGATACCGAACAATTGAACGGGGATCAGCTGTCGCGGATGTCTGGGTCAGCACCCTCAACCGCCTTGATCCTCCGCGCGTGTAGCGAGAGATCGATTTGTTGAGCTGTAGACAAATCAAAGGTACAGAACAACAGCTACATCGATGTAGTTCCGGGTCCCTAGGTAGGTCACCTGAGGAAGGTGGGTAAGTTGTCGGAGTATGAGTGGTTACGACACGATCGTGGTGGGGGCCGGGTCGGCAGGCGCCGTCGTAGCCGCCCGGTTGAGTGAGAACCCGGCCCGGCGGGTGTTGCTGCTCGAGGCGGGCCTCGACTACCGGTCCGGCGATACCCCGTGGCACATCCGCAGTCCCAACCCGTCGGGGATCATCTCCGATCCCGACTACCACTGGCCACAGTTGGTGGCGAGGCGAACCTCGGTACAGGAGCCGTCCCTCTATTGGCGGGGCAGAGGGGTGGGAGGCAGTTCGGCCATCAACGGGCAGATCGCCATCCAGGCCATGCCGGAGGACTACGACCGTTGGGATCTGCCCGGATGGTCGAGTGCCGACCTGCTACCGGCCATCCGCCGTATGGAGACGGATCTCGACTTCGGGGATGCGTCCTATCACGGTGATTCAGGTCCCATCCCGGTGTACCGGGCGCCCCAGGAGGAGTGGGGGGCGGTCGATCTGGCTCTGCGCGATGCCGCCCTGATGTCGGGTCATCCCTGGCATGACGACCACAACGCGCCGGGGTCCACAGGCGTGTCTCCCTACGCCATCAACAGCAGGAACGGCCGGCGGGTGACCACCAACGACGCCTATCTGGATCCGGCTCGTGACCGGTCCAACCTGACCATCAGGGGAGGGGCGCGCGCGAACCGGGTCCTGCTGTCCGGCGGGTGGGCCACAGGGGTGGAGGCGCGCCTGGGCGGGGAGACCATGGAGATCGAGGGCGCGGAGGTGATCCTGTGCGCCGGGGCCATCCACACTCCCGCCATCCTGCAACGTTCGGGGGTGGGTCCGGCAAACCTGCTCAAGTCCCTGGGGATCGAGGTGGTGGCCGATCTGCCGGTGGGCCGGGGATTGCAGGAACATCCGGCTATCTGGCTGATGCTCGGGCTGCGGGAAGGCGCCCGGGCCCGGTCACCCGACGCCCGACACACCAACTGCTGCGTACGGTACGGATCGGGGGTGGCGGGCGGCGTACCCAACGACATGCTGCTGTTGTCGATGAACCTGAGCGGTTACGGCGACGAGGGGTTCGGGACCGGATTGCTCGAGCTGTGCGTCTTCGAGAGCAACTCCCGTGGCGAGGTCGCCATCACCGCCGCCGATCCGGAAGTCGAACCGAGCGTGGACTTCCGGATGCTCTCCGACGCCGGTGACCTGGCGCGCCTGCGGGACGGCGTACGGCGTCTCATGGAGTTGGGCGGGGCCGATCCGATCCGGGAGATCGCATCCGAGATCTGGCTCGGACCCGAGCGGATCGATGTCGATGCGACGATGGAGGATGCCGACATCGATGCCTGGCTGCTGCGCTCCTGCCTCGACGCCCAGCACGCCGGCGGCAGTTGCCGGATGGGGCGCCCCGACGTGCTGGAGACGGTTGTTGATACGGAGTGCCGGGTGCTGGGTGTCGATCGGCTGCGGGTGGTGGACGCATCCATCATGCCGCAGGTACCAAGGGCCAACACCCACCTGCCTACCGTGACCATCGCCGAACACGCCTCATCCCTGATCAGGGCTCGATGACACGGACCACGATCCACTCACCACTCTGCGAAACTCAGGGCTCAAGGCCGACTGCTCCTTGCACCGGCATGCTCCAGGACCGCTCCCCGAAGGACGGACCCCATGATCGATCCAATCCCCGACGACCGCCCCAGAGTCTCGACGTACCTGTGCGTGGACGGTGCGGCTGAAGCCATCGGCTTCTACACGAGCGTCCTGGGGTTCACCGAGCAGCGCCGTATGGAGTTCGGCGGCCGGGTCGGCCACTGCGAGTTGGCCCTAGGGGACTCGCTCCTGATGCTGTCCGACGAGTTTCCCGAGATGGGCGTTGTCGGCCCCAAGACGCTGGGCGGAACCCCAATGTCCATGAACGTCTACGTCGAGGACTCCGACGCCACGTTCGCGGCTGCTATGGCAGCCGGCGCCACCGAGTTGCGTCCGGTCGAGCACCAGTTCTACGGCGACCGGTCCGGACAGTTCGAGGATCCGTGGGGCCACCGTTGGAGCGTGACAACCCATGTTGAGGACGTGGACGACGACGAACTGGGGCGCCGGGCCGCCGCGCTGATGAGCGAGTCTGACGACTGAAACGGAGAGTCCGGAACCGATCGGCCACGTTTCCTTAGGACGGTCGACCGGCAGCCGGCAACTGACAACTGACAACTGACCATGGCCACCTGCTACCGTGCCATTCGTGTTGACATCCGGATCGAAGTCCACGATCCGTCTCCCGAAAGGCGCGGTATGAGGTCGGTTCCAACGTGAGATATGTCGCCCCCACATCCATCGAGGAGGCCGTCTCGGTCCTGGAACGCGACGGTGACGCGAAGGTCTATGCGGGCGCCACGGATCTCATCCCGCAACTGCGGATGGGCCGCCCCGAACCCGATTTCGCCGTCAACCTCAAGCGGATCGGCCGGCTGTGCGATCTTCGCCTGGTCGGCGATACGTGGGTGATCGGTGCCGCTACCCCGGCGGTCCGCCTCACCGAGGAGGCAGCGCTGGTCTCGGATCTGCCCGGCTTGGTGGAGGCCGCCGCCCTGATCGGGTCGGACCAGATCCAGAGCCGGGCCAGCCTGGGAGGCAACCTGTGCAACGCCTCCCCGGCGGCTGACAGCGTCCCGGCCATGGTGGTCGACGACGGGCGGGCGGTGATCGCCGGACCCGACGGTACGAGGACGGTTCCGGTGGCATCGGTGGTGACCGGCCCCGGTCGGACCTCCCTGACCAGGGGTGAGTTCGTGGTGGAGTTCCAATTCGACCGGCCAGTTCCCCGGACCTCGGATGCCTACCTGAGGTTCATACCCCGCACGGAGATGGACATCGCGGTTGTAGGCGTCGGAGTCCGCGTCTCGCTGGACGAGGCGGGTCGCTGCACCGCAGCATCCATCGCCCTCGGAGCGGTGGCGCCTACCGTGGTCCGCGTCCCGGCCGCGGAATCCGCCCTGGTCGGGCAGACCCTCTCGGATGCGGTCCTGAGACAGGTGGCGGGTGCGGCCGCGGCCGCCTGTAACCCCATCGATGACAAGAGGGGCACCAAGGAGTACCGTCGCCAGGTCGCCGGCGTCCTCGCCGTGAGGGCCCTGAAGCTGGCGGCCGACCGGGCGACTGGGTCCCCGGTATGAAGTCCCCCGTCACGACACGGAATACGACAAGGAAACAAGTATGAGTAGCACCCATGTCATCTGCACGATCAACAGCGATCCGGTCGAGTTCCTGTGTCAGGGCGACCAGACGCTGCTCGATGTCCTCCGGGACGTGGTGGGGCTGACCGGGGTCAAGGAGGGTTGCGCCACGGGCGACTGTGGGGCCTGTTCGGTGATCTTCGACGGGCGGCTCACCTGCTCATGCCTGGTCCTGGCCCCCGAGGCGGACGGCGCCAAGATTTTCACCGTCGAGGGCTTGGGGGGTCCCGACGGGCTCCATCCGCTCCAGGAGACCTTCCTCGAAGGGGCGGCCTTGCAGTGCGGCATATGCACCCCCGGATTCCTGGTGGCAGGTAAGGCGCTGCTGGACCGTAACTCCGATCCCACCGAGGAGCAGGTGCGCTACGCCATCGCCGGAAACCTGTGCCGGTGCACCGGTTATGACAAGATCGTGCGGTCGATTCTGGAAGCGGCTGCGGATATGAAGGAAGCTTCAGAGGTAAAGGAGAAGGTGTGACCACTACCGCCACCCCTACGACCACGACCGATACCCAGCCGGGTTACAAGTGGGTGGGAACCCGGCCTGTCCGCCACGACGGCCTCGACAAGGTCACGGGGCGGGCCCGCTTCGGTGCCGACCTTTCGCTGCCCGGGATGCTTACCGGAGCGGTTCTGCGTTCGCCCCATGCCCACGCCCGGATCCGATCGATCGACACCTCGGCCGCCGTGGCCACAGAAGGTGTGAGAGCTGTCGTCACAGGGGCTGACTTCCCCATGCTGGAATCGGAGGCGGGCGAGGGCGGCGAAGCGGCAGTCGATTACCGGGACCTGTGCCGCAACATCATGGCCCGCGACAAGGTGCTCTATGAGGGTCACGCCTTGGCGGCGGTGGCGGCGACCTCCCGTCGGGTAGCCCTGGCGGCCGTGGCGGCCATCGAGGTCGATTACGAGGTGTTGCCCCATGTCCTCGATGTTGAAGAAGCCATGGCCCCCGACGCGCCGCTGTTGCACGAGGACATGATCACCAAGGGGATCGAACCGACGCCCGAGAAGCCTTCGAACATATCGGCCCGCTACGTGTACGACCGGGGGGATCTCGATAAGGGGTTCGCCGAGGCCGATGTGATCGTGGAGAGGGAGTTCACCACCGAGCCGGTCCATCAGGGATACATCGAGCCGCACGCAGTCGTTGCCGACACCGGGGAGGACGGCCGGGCGGTGGTGTGGTGTTCATCCCAGGGCCACTTCATGGTACGCACCCACACGGCCAAGCTGCTCGGATGGGAACCTTCCCGGGTCAAGGTGATCCCGGCCGAGATCGGAGGAGGGTTCGGGGGCAAGACCACCGTCTACGTCGAACCGGTGGCGACGCTCCTTTCGCAGAAGGCCGGGCGCCCGGTCAAGATCGTCATGTCCCGTGACGAGGTGTTCCGGGCCACCGGACCCACCTCCGGGTGCAAGATGCGCCTCAAGATGGGTGCCCGCCGGGACGGGACCTTGGTCGCTGCCGAGGGATGGTTGGCCTACCAGGCCGGGGCTTTCGCGGGCTCCCCGGTGGAGTTGGGCCTGATGTGCATGCTCACTCCGTACGACATCCCTCATTTCTTCCTCGAGGGTTTCGATGTCGTTGTCAACATGCCGAAGGTGGCCGCCTACCGGGCACCCGGAGCACCGATGGCCGCCTTCGCCTCCGAGACCGTCCTCGACGAGATTGCTCACGAACTCGGTATGGATGCTCTGGAACTGCGTCTCCGCAACGCAGTGGAGGAGGGTGTCCAATCCCTCTACGGTCCCCGCTTCCGCAAGATCGGTTACCGCGAGACGGTCGAAGCCATCAAGGACCATCCCCATTATTCGGTGCCGCTCGGCCCCAACCAGGGAAGGGGAGTGGCCAGCGGGTTCTGGTTCAACTTCGGTTCCAGCTCGAGTGCCAGCGTTCACATAAACGAGGACGGCGGTGCCTCGGTTATGACCGGCAGCCCGGACATTGGCGGCAGCCGGGCGTCCATGGCGCTAATGGCGGCCGAGGAACTGGGCATCGATGTCTACCGCATCAGGCCCATCGTCGCCGATACGGAGTCGATTGGGTTCACCGACGTGACCGGTGGAAGCCGGGTTACCCACGCCACCGGCATGGCGGTGATCGAAGCATGCCGCAAGGTGGTGGCCGACCTCCGGGCCAGGGCAGCCAAGATATGGGATGTCGAAGTCGACGAGGTGGAGTGGGTGGACGGCCGCGCCCAGCACGTGGAGGGCGACCGCGCTCCGCTCACCTCCGAGGATCTTGCGGAGACATCCGCCAATACCGGCGGTCCGATAACCGCCACCGCGTCGCTCAACGCACGCGGCGCCGGGGTTGCCTTCTCGACCCAGGTGTGTGACGTCGAGGTGGATCCCGAGACGGGCGCGGTCAAGATCCTGCGGTACACGACGGCCCAGGACGCCGGACGGGCCATCCATCCGAGCTACGTGGAGGGCCAGATGCAGGGCGGAGTCGTCCAGGGGATCGGCTGGGCGCTCAACGAGGAGTACATCTTCGACAGCCGGGGAGTGATGGAGAACGCCGGATTCCTCGACTACCGGATGCCGGTGGCCTCGGACCTGCCGATGATCGACACCGTCATCGTGGAAGTGCCCAACCCCGGGCATCCGTACGGCGTTCGGGGCGTGGGCGAGGTGGGAATCATCCCGCCCATGGCGGCCATCGCCAACGCCATCCACGGCGCGACCGGTCTCAGGCTAGGGGAGCTGCCGATGTCACCGGTCAAGGTGCTGGCGGCGATCGGGGCGAACGGCGGCTGATGGCCCGGGTCTTCCTCGCCACGGCGCTGCGGCGCTTCACCGGAGGGATCGAGGAAGTCGAGATCCGGGCCTCCACGGTCCGGTCGCTGATCGCGGAGCTGGACCGGCGGTTTCCCGGTCTCGGGGAACACCTCGCCTCCGGTCTGGCGGTGGCTATCGACGGCGAGATCATCGCCGACGCCATCTACGAGCCGGTACCCGAGGATGCCGAGGTCCACTTCCTGCCGGCGATGGGCGGCGGATAGACCTAGAGGATGCGCGGATAGCTCCTTGCCTGGGGGAACAGTGGCTGCGCGGGTTGACGAGTCCACGGCGATGACCAGGGCTTTTCCGAGCGGGAAGCCGGTTGAGTTTATCCGTGGGGGCGGCCGCTTCTAGCTATCCGCGCACGCTCCTAGTGTCCTGATTCCGGGATTCGTCATAGATACCCGGGACCTGCCGACAATCCCGCCGCGCAGGCCCTGGGGGACTGAGAACGCGAAAAACGCCCGACCGGACCCTTCCGACGGGCCCGCCCCCAACCGCCACCTCCTCGGTTCCCGAACGCGTCCCGCCATCCCCTGGGAGGGGTCGGCTCCGACAACATGATCCCTGTCCCGGTCCGGTCGGTACCGCAAAACGGACCGGTGGTGTTTACGGCTACTTACCATTATGCAACGGGGGTGTGACACGTCAATCCCCTTATGGCGGCGCGGCCGGTCCGTGCGGGGGTGCTGTGAGTGGGTGGGCGTGCCGATCGTGGGACGACGCCGGTTTCTGAACACCGCGAACCAACGACTCAGGACACCAGTGGTCTGTCTGGAAAACAACCTGCCGTGCTCTGCTTGCCAGCGACGCCCCTCGATTCGTTCCGACTCCTCGACGTACCGCTGCGGGTATGCCTTCGTCGGCGGGCCTTGCGAGGAACGCCGCTGCCGGCGCATACCACGACGCCTCGCATGCAGACCACCGGATAGGGCGAGTCGTCGGCACCCGTGATACCCTTCCGCGGGACGGGTCGGAACGCGTTCGCCCATTGGTTGGCGGCGCGCCCGGAGGACACCGTCGTGGCGAGACCCGGAAACGCTACAGGACCGGGTAGAGGAGGGCTCAATGTCCAGCACGGAAGGAATCCTGCAGGCACCGATCAGCAGACGACAGTTCATGGCATACACCGGCAAGGCCGGGGTTGCGGCCATGCTCGCCAGCCCTATCGTTGCCGCGGCTTGTGGAGGGGAGACCGCCTCCGGGGTCATGCGCTTCGGGCATCTGAACATCTTCGACACGGCCAACCCTGTAGTGACCGTTTCCACCCCCGACATGCATTGGCTCGTCTACGACCGGCTGATGGAGTTCGACGACAACCTGTCGCCCCAGCTGTCCCTGGCCACCAGCCGAGTTCTGTCGAACGGTGGCGCCACCGTCACCTACACGATCCGAGCCGGAGTGGAGTTCCACGATGGCGAGCCCCTGACATCGGCGGATATCAAGTACTCGTTCGAGCTCTACCGGGACACCAAGAAGAGCCTCTTCGGAGGGTTTTTCGAGCCGCTCCAGACGGTAGAGGCGCCGGATGACCTTACGGTGGTGCTCAACTTCTCGGGTCCACCCTCCCTCGACCCGAGCGTCGGGGCGCCCATCCTGCCGGCCCACATCTGGCGGGGGATGTCATCCGAGGACATCGACCTGTTCGGCAACGACGAGATGATCGGGTCGGGTGCTTTCAAGCTGAACAGCTATGTTCCCGATACGCGCCTCGAACTAGACCGCAACAGTGACTGGTGGGGTTGGGCTTCCAACGACGGTCCCAAGCCCGGCACCTTGGAAGGGATCGTCAAGGTTCAGTTGGCCAATGAGGAGACGCTCGCCAACTCGCTACGCGCCAACGAGATCGACGTGACGGGTGCGATATCGTCCCCGGACATCTGGAAAGGTTTGCAGGGGGAACCGAACATCGTCGCCGAGGAGTACCCGGCGTTGGTCCTCGACCACTTCGGGATCAACGTCTACGAGGATCCTGACAACCCGGGACAACCCCATCCTGACTCCGGCGGCAACCCGCTGCTCTTGGATCCGGTGATCCGCGAGGCGATGTCCTGGGCCATGGACCGCCAACGTCTCGTCGACCTGGTACTGGCCGGTCGGGGCCTGAAGGGATCGGTGGTCCTGCCACCCGGTCTCGGCGACTCCTTCCTGGAAATCCCGGAGGGCGAGCAGGCCAACGGCAACCCGGACCGGGCCCGCCAGATCCTGGAGGAAGCCGGCTACACCGACCGGGACGGGGACGGGGTCCGCGAGAGCCCGGATGGCCAGAAGCTGAGCTTCCGCCTGTTCGCATCCACGGTGATCGACCGACTGCCCCTATACGCGGAACTGATCAAGCCGATGCTGGAAGATATCGGCATGGAGATACAGGGTGTGTTCGGTGAGGACGACCCGACGCTGATCCAACGGGTGTTCGTCGACGCCGATTGGGACATGTACACCTGGGTGTGGCAGACCCCGCCCGACGCGACCTTCATGCTGTCGGTGCAGTCGTGCGACCAGTTCGGGAATCTCTCCGACACGTACTACTGCGACGCAGATTACGAGGCCTTGTTCAAGGCCCAGCAGACCCAAGGGGACCCGGCGACACGCCTGGCGATGGTCAAGGAGGCCCAGCAGATCTTCTACGACTCGTTCGCCTATTGCGTGATGGCCTACCCGACCAAGCTGCAGGCCTACCGGAGCGACAACCTGACCGGCTGGCCGTATGTCAACAACGGCATCACCACCAACTGGTCCACCGAAACCTTCCTGGTCGTCAGCGAGGCTTGATCACACCCGCTAGTGGTCTGTCTGTGAAACCGAGCTGTGGCATGCAAGCAGGACGCGCCCAGTCGTTTGCAGACAGACCACTTGGTAGACCCGGTTCAGGAGGTGACCCGGAAAGGCGGACGCGAGCGTGACGGTATCGGGTGAGCAGGGAGCGCCGGCCGGCCTGGATCCGGTCGGCGGTGCCGTCACACGGAGCAAACGATGGCGATGGTTGCGTAGCTACCCGACCCGGCGGATCGTGCAGGCGGTCGTCACGCTTTTCGTGGTGGCCACGTTCAACTTCTGGCTCTTCCGGCTCCTCCCGGGCGACCCGGCCCGGTTGATCGCCCGGGAAAGCCGGCTCAGCCCGGAGGCCTTCGAGCAGCTCCGCGAGTCGTTCGGCCTGAACGAGCCGCTCTGGCAACAGTATCTGATCTACCTGACCAAGATCTACCGGTTCGACACGGGTATCTCGTTCAAGGCCCGCCAGCCGGTGACCGATCTGCTCTGGCCGGCTCTCACCAACACGCTGATCCTCACCGGCGCCGCCGTGGTGCTGATATTCGTGTTCGGGTTGGCCTTCGGCATCGTCGCCGGCTGGCGGCGAGGGACCCGTACCGACACCACCCTCACGCTGACCGCCCTTACGCTTTGGAGCCTTCCCACCTTTTGGGTGGGCCTGATACTGGTGTTGCTGTTCAGTATCACCCTCGACTTGCTCCCGGTAGCGGGGATACGGTCGGTGGCGGCCATCTACCGAACTCCCTTTGCGGAGACCCGCGATGTACTGGAGCACTTGATCCTGCCCGCGGCCACGATCGCCATCGTGAGCATCGGTTCGATAGCTCTGATCATGCGCAACTCGCTGGCCGACGTGGCGGACGAGGACTACATGCTGGCGGCGAGGTCCAGAGGTCTGCGGCCCCGGACAGTCCTGTGGCGCTACGGGGTCCGGAACGCCTTCCTGCCCACCTTCACGCTGATGGCTCTGACCCTGGGGTTGCTGATGGCGGGGACCATCCAGACCGAGGTGGTCTTTTCCTGGCCGGGGCTCGGGCTGCTGATGTACGAGGCGGTCCAGGATCGGGACCTTCCGGTTCTGGAAGCAGCATTCTTCGTCATAGCCATCATCGTGGTGCTGGCGACGTTGATCGCCGATCTGTTCTACTCCCGCCTCGACCCGCGGATACGGTCTTCATGAGCGTTCCCGACACCACTCCGCCGACCGATCGGGCGAGCGATCAGACCGGCCGCGACTCGGGCGGGGTACTGGCAGAACTTTGGCGGATCGGCCGGGGACGGATCGGTCTGATACTCCTGGCCGTATTCCTGGTGTACGGTGTGACGGGGTTCTTCGCCTACGAAAACCCGCCCGCGGCCGGCCAGACAGTCGAGGACCGCTTCCGGGCGCCATCGGTGGATTACCTTCTGGGAACCGACAACCTGGGCCGCTCGGTCTGGGAACAACTGGCGGTCGGGGCGGGGATCTCACTCGCGGTCGGGGTGGCGGCCACCGCCATCGCGGTGCTGATCGGCGGCGTCGTGGGGATAACCAGCGGCTACACGGGGGGTCGCATCGACCAAGTCGCCATGGGTGTTACGGACATGTTCATCACGATCCCCGCCCTGCCTCTGATAATCGTCCTGGCCGCGGTGCTGTCCAGGGGTCTTCCCACCATCATCGTGGTGATCGGGTTGACCAGCTGGGCGGTTCCGGCCCGCCTCATCCGCGCCGAGGTGCTGAGCCAGCGGGAGCGGACCTTTATCCTGCGAGCAAAAGCGATCGGGATGGGCCCGCTGCACATCATGTGGACCCACGTCCTCCCCAACGTGGCCGGGATCGTTCTCGCCAACGCCATCCTGCTGACTGCGGCCGCCATTCTCACCGAGGCGGTGCTGGCCTTTCTCGGCTTGGGCGACCCGTCGCTGATCTCGTGGGGGAAGATGCTCCAGAACGCCTTCAGTTCGGGTGCCACATCCCTCGGCTACTGGTGGGTGCTGATCCCGCCCGGCGTCCTGATCACGCTGCTGGTCCTGTCCTTCACGCTGATCGGGAACGCCTTGACTGATGTCATCGATCCGCGCCGCCGCGCCGAGTAGGTGCCGATGGCCTTCCTGAGTGTGAGCAATCTCTCGGTCGAGTACCGGAGGGCCGGGCGGACCATCCGGGCGGCTGACGAGGTGAGCTTCGAGATCGAGACCGGCACAGTAGTGGGCTTGGTTGGGGAGAGCGGCTCGGGCAAATCGACCCTGGCATTGGCCATGATGGGACTGTTGCCTCACAACGGGCAGGTCACCGGCGGCTCGATCCGCTTCGATGGGGCTGAACTGACCGGGTTGGACGAGTCCGGATGGCGCAGGGTACGGGGCCGCCGCATGGGCATGGTCTTCCAAGGCGCGATGAACTCCCTGAACCCGGTCCGAAGGATCCTCGACCAGGTGGCGGAGCCGATCCTCACCCACGAGCCCGACATCACCAAGGTGGACGCCGCGGAGCGCGCTCACGAGTTGCTCTCGTTGGTCGGGATCCCCACCGACCGCCATCGGGCGTACCCCTACGAATACTCGGGAGGAATGCGCCAGCGGGCCGGAATCGCCATGGCCCTGAGCGGTCGACCGGCGGTCCTGATCGCCGACGAGCCGGTCACCGCCCTCGACGTGATCGTCCAGGCCCGGATTCTGCAGTTGCTCGAGAACCTGCAGGAGGTCTTCAACCTTACGATACTGTTCATCACCCACGACCTCGGGGTGGTGGCCCGGCTGTGCGACCGGGTGGTGGTGCTGTACGCGGCGAGGGCGGTGGAGGAAGGGACGGTGGAGGAGATCTACGGCCACCCCAAGCATCCGTACACGCGGGCGTTGCTCGAGTCGGTTCCCAACTTCGCAAGAGGGCGGGGCAAGGCGCAGGGTATTCCGGGAACGCCCCCGTCGCTGGTGAACCCGCCTCCCGGCTGCCGCTTCCACCCGCGGTGTCCCGAGGCCATGGAGATCTGCAGGACGCAGTCGCCCGGGTGGTCCCGCTTTACCGCCACCCAGGTCGCAACCTGCCACCTGTACGGCGAGGGAAGTGCCGATGCGTGACGTTACGGCCGCATCGCCCTTCGTCACGGTCCGCGACCTCAACGTGCACTTCAGACGTTCGCGCAGGGTCGGCGACGCGGTGCGGGCCGTCGACGGGGTCGACCTCGACATCCTCGCGGGGGAGACGCTGTGCATTGTGGGCGAGTCGGGTTCGGGGAAGACGACCCTGGTCAGGGCGATCGGCCATCTGGCGCCCATCACCTCGGGTTCGGTCCGTTTCGGCGATGTCGACGTGGCACACCTCCCCAGGACCGAACTGCGTGCCATGCGCCGCCGGGTGCAGTACGTGTTCCAGGATCCGTTCGAGTCGTTCGACCGGCGCCAGTCGATCTTCTCGATCGTTGCGCAGCCCCTGCGGGTCCACAAGTTGGCAACCACCCGTGACGAACTCGAGACCAGAGTTCACGAGGCCTTGGAGGAGTGCGGGCTGGAACCGGCCGGCGAGTTCGCAAGGCTCTATCCCCACCAGTTGTCGGGAGGCCAGAGGCAGAGGGTCTCGATCGCGGCCGCGATCGTTCTGCGACCTGAGTTGCTGATTGCCGACGAGCCGGTCTCGATGCTCGACGTGTCGGTGCGATCCGACATCCTCTCCCTGTTCGTGAGGCTCAAGGAGAGCCACCAGATGACTTTGCTGTTCGTCACCCACGACCTGTCCGTGGCGTGGGAGGTCGCCGATCGCATCGCGGTCATGTACCTCGGCAAGGTGGTAGAGGAAGGCTCAGCCGACCAGGTGATCGGGCGGCCCGCCAACCCCTACACCCACGCGCTGGTCACCGCCATCCCAGTGCCCGACCCCCACGACGTGGTGCCTGACTTGGGAGTCAAAGGTGATATCGGAGACATCGTCGGTATTCCGGCCGGGTGCCGTTTCCATCCCCGCTGTCCCTACGCGATAGAAGGCTGTTCCGGGGCGATCCCGCCTCTCAGCAGGGTTGGGAAAGGGCACCGCAGCGCCTGCATCCGCAACGACGAACTGGATCTGCAACCTCCCCACCAGTTCGCCGCCGGTTCGGTGAGCTGACCGGAGTCATGAGTTACGACGCCATCGTCATCGGGGCCGGCCTACCAGGCCTTCTGGCCGCGTGGCGCCTCGCCCGGGCTGGGCTCCGGGTGGTGGTGCTCGAACGGCGGGTGGTAGCGGCCGAGTCGAGCGCCTTGGCGGCCGGCCATGTGCCCCAGGAGTCGACCTCCCCCGTGAACCTGGCCGTGCTCCGGCGGACCCGTGCCATCGTCGATCAACTGGACCGTGTCACCGGGGGCGTGGTCTCGTTCCGTGAGGTCGGGGGGATCCAGATGGCCACCGGCCCGACCGGTGCGTCGATCCTCACCCGCCGCTCGCGAGCCGCGGGCCGCCTAGGGGCGGCAGGGGAACTCCTCGAACCGGCCGATGTGGCGACCCGCTGGCCTCAGTTGGCCACCCGGGACTTGGCGGCCGCGTATCACACCACCGGGGATGGGTTCGTGCGCTCTCAGCACCTGACGGTCGTGCTGGCCGCCATGGCACGCCAGGCCGGGGCCGACATCTGGGAAGGGTGCCCGGCAGAGAACGTCCGGATCGGGGACGGCCAGGTCGAAGGTGTACAGGTGGCCGGTGCTGTGGTAACGGCACGTCGGGTGCTGGTAGCCGCCGGGGCATGGTCGACCCCCCTGTTGGCCCGAAGCGGGCTGCATCTGCCCACCAAGACCTTCGTTCTGGGTATCGTGATCCTGACCGGAGTCGAGACGACCCTCCCCTTCTTCTCAGAGGTGGAGGCGGGTTATTACGCCATGCGGCGTGGCCCGGAGTCTCTTCTCGTAGGCCTTCCCCCCACCGATATCGGCGGGAACCCTGATGGATTCGCACGCCTGCCGGAACCGGCACAGCGTGACCGTACCGTGCGTGATATACGACGGCGGGTGCCCTCTCTCCGCAACGCTCCGGTGGCTACCGGTTGGTCCGGGGTACTGGTCGCCACTCCGGACGCTTGGCCGCTGTTGGGGCGCTTCGGTCCTCCGGGCCTGTTCGTGGCGACCGGCTTCGGTGGCGGAGGCGTCCAGAGGGTTGCTGCTGCCGAGGGGGTGGCACAGATCATGCTGGACGAGGAGCCCTTCTACGACATCCGGGCCCAGGAGGCTTCCCGATACGACGGCTACGACGGAAAGCCCTTCGAGTTCCGGGAAGGTCCCTTCTACTACGGGGAGACATCCGGTACCCAGCTCTGGTGAGGGGGAAACGTGTGGTGCCTGACGTTTTCACACGACCGAGCGAACCCAGCGGCTCCGAAATCGCGAGAACGACCCGACCGTCCCGCCGGGGACCACGTTGGTAGTGTGCCCAGAGTTACCGGCAACCCGCGAACTGACGTAGGCAGCCGGTAGCAACTCCGGCCGTCCGGCTGTTCACCACCGTTACGTAATCGTAACGGCAACCCTTTGACCGAAACGAAATAGCCGCTTTCCGTTAGGGCTGGATTGAATCCGGGTATGGATGCTTCCAGATACGCAGCTACGAGGTTCGGTCGGGCCAAGCGGACGCTGGGCCCCCACGGCTACGTAGCGTACTTTCCGGAGAATCTGCCTCGTTCGCTGGAGTTGTCCGCCGAGAGCATCATGCTGACTGCTGAGGCGGCGCTGGGTCGTCTGGCCGGGGTGGGGCGGCTGCTGGCGAATCCCCAATTGCTCATCTATCCCTATCTCAGGCGGGAGGCGGTGGCATCGACGCGTATCGAGGGAACCCAGGCTTCGCTGAGTGATGTCTTCGACGCCGAGGCAAGCGAGCGACCGCTCACGCCCGATGTCGAGGAGGTTGTGAACTACGTCCGAGCGTTGCAGTTGGGTATAGACCGTCTCCCGGTTCTTCCGTTGAGTACCCGCCTGATCTGCGAGATGCACGCGGTGATTCTGTCGGGGGTACGCGGCTCGGGGAGCTCGCCAGGGGAGATCCGACGGTCTCAGAACTGGGTGGGGGCACCCGGCGCCACGATCGAGAAGGCTCTGTTCGTGCCACCACCACCGGATGCACTAAACGATTTGTTCTCCGATCTCGAGCGGTTCATCCATGAGCCTCCCCTGCTCCCTCCACTGGTGCAGGCGGCCCTGTTGCACTTTTTGAGATTCATCGCCAGGCCTACTACGACACCCTGCAAGGCGTGCGTGAAAGGGGTGACTTCGAGTCGTGGCTCAAGTTTTTCCTGAGAGGAGTGGAAACCCAGACCACCGACGCGATCAACCGCTCGGAGGGTCTCATGGACCTACGCGAACAGTACCGGGCCAGGGTGCAGGCCGAGACCCGTGGAGCGGCCAACGCGCTAGTGGACATCGCGTTCCAGCGCCCGTTCCTCGACACACGCATGGTGGAACCGAACTCGGCGTGAGCAAACCTGCCGCGCTGCGTGCCCTGCGTCTTCTCGAGGAACTCGACGTTCTCGATTCTGTTCCCGAGGGCCCCGGCGGCCAACTCCGTTGGCTCGCTACCGAGGTATTCGAACTCCTTACCAACGAATCTGAATCGGCTGCTTCGTAGCTCTCGCTGGATCGCAGCCCTGTGAGGCGAACCCTTCCCTTCTGGCTTGATCCTGATCGCCTGTCGCCTGGGTCGGACGTCGCCGGCCACTTTCGGCGGTGGTGCTCCATCGAGATGGATGCGGCGGCCCGGTAACCTCATGGATCAGCGAGGGTCTAGCAAGGACTGAGGAGATGGGTGTGGGAACAGAGACCAAGGCGGTAGCGCAGGCGGTGATCGAGCGGGCCCGGGGCGAGCTCCTCGCTCTGAGCCACACTATTCATGGCTACTCGGAGACAGCGTTCGAAGAGGTGAGGTCGGCGGCTTCCGTGGCTGATTCTCTGGACCGGGCAGGATTTGCCGTGGAGATGGGCTACGGGGGTATTCCGACGGCGGTCCGGGCGGTTACGGGGAGCGGTCCGCTTCGGGTCGTGATCTGTGCCGAGTACGACGCCCTACCCGGGATCGGTCACGCATGTGGCCACAACGTGATCTCCGCGTCGGCGGTGGGCGCCGGGCTCGGATTGGCTGAAGTAGCGGACGACATAGGTCTGGAAGTCACGATCCTGGGTACCCCGGCCGAGGAGGCGGGTGGAGGCAAGGTTTTGCTGCTGGAAGCCGGTGCGTTTGATTCTGCGCATCTGGCCATGATGGTTCACCCCGCTCCCTTCGATGTGGCTGCGCCGCCGGTGGTGGCCATCGAGTGGTTGGAGGTTTCGTACAGGGGCAAGGAAGCCCACGCCTCCGCCTTCCCGGAACAGGGGATCAATGCCGCCGACGCGCTGGTGGTTGCACAGGTTGCGATCGGGCTCCTCCGCCAGCACCTGAACGGGACCGACCGGGTCCACGGAATCGTGACCGAGGCTGGAACAGCCGCCAACATAATCCCAGCTCGGGGAGAAGCCTCATACATGGTCCGGACACCTCACATCGACCAGCTAGACGCGCTACGCACCCGCGTGGAGGCCTGTTTCGAGGCGGGCGCGCTGGCAACCGGGGCGGAGCTCACCCTCAACAGGCCGAACCCGCCATACAGCCACCTTGATCACCACAAGGAACTTGCCGGGCGGTACCGGCGCAACGCCGAGCGCCTGGGAAGATCCTTCTACGACGGGCCTGTGCCGCCCGTCTCGACCGACATGGGGAACGTCTCGCTCCGGTTGCCGACCATCCATCCGTTCATCGGCATCGACTCGCTTCCAGCCGTGAACCACCAGCCGGGTTTCACCGACGCGGCCGCCCGGCCTCCGGCCGACCAAGCGGTCATCGACGGTGCGGTCGCACTCGCCTGGACCGCCATCGACGCGGCGACCGACCCGGACCTGACCGAGGAACTGACAAACGCGACGAGGGCGCGGTTTCCTTGAGAAGCCTCAGATCGGTATAGCCACACCCCCGCTGGGGAACGGCGCGATCTACAGATCAACCAGAGGCTTCGGCGCTGGCGGAACCGGTCTACCGCTCGACGGGTAGCCCGACCGCCGACCCCCACTCGGTCCACGATCCGTCATACACCCGGACGTGGTCCCAGCCCAGTATCCGGGTGGCGGTGAACCAGAGCGAGGATGCCCGATGACTAAGCCGGCAATAGGCGACCACCTCGTCGGTCTGGTCAGGCGCCGCCCCCACCGACCGGAACACCACCTCGAGCTCCTCTGGCGTCTTGAGAGTGTTGTCATCGTTGAACAGTCGTCGCCACATGAGGTGCCTCGCTCCGGGAATGCGGCCGTGGCGTTCAGCCCCGTAATCGAATCCGGTACCCGGTTTGACCCGCTCGCCCAGATATTCCGATTCGTACCGCCCGTCGAGTATCACCAGTCCCGGTTTCCCCAGATCCTCTTTCAGCTCATGGCAGTAGACCCGCGTCGAATCGTCACGTTCGGCCTGCTGCGGTTCGTAGGGCACGGCGGCGAACGTCGGTGTTTCCTTGGTCAATACCCTTCCGTCGAGCTGCCAGCGCTTCTGGGACCCGTCGAGAATCCGAGCGTCGGGATGGCCGTTCATTACCGCGGTCACCCAGTAGGCGAACATGGCGTACTGGTTGCGCCCGCTGTAGAAGACGACGGTCGTCTCGGGTGAGACCCCCCACGCGCCGAAACGTTCCGCCATGAGCCGGGGGGTCGGGAACTGGCGCTCCGTGGGGTGCCAGAGCACGTCCTTCCAGTACCAGTTGACCGCGCCCGGGATGTGGCCGTCGCGGTACTCGCTGATGTCCGCCTCGTACTGGATCTCGATGATCCGCACCGTGGGATCGTCGAGGCGTGCTTCGAGCCAATCGCCCGAGACGAGGGGGGTGGTGGGGTCAACCATCGGGTGAGACCTCCGATCTAGTGGACGTATACATGGTCCGCCTTCAAAAGGGTTTGAAGATCATCAAGACCAGGATCACGGTCGCAGTGGCGCGGAGGTAGATGCCTCCTCGACGTATCCGGGTACGTAGCCGCACGATCTCTGCTGCCTTCTCTCGGGTCGGCTCGCCTGCCTGGGCGGACTCGATTATCCGTGCCAGGGTCGGGTTCTGGACTGTCACCGAATAGGTGAAGCTCCCGGCGAAGAGGATTATCGACACGAGCAGCCACATCCTGTCGAACAGGGCGTAGCCCCGTACCACCATGAGCCCGATCCCCGACAGCAGCACCAGTGCCGACAGCGGGATGGCCGTGGTGCTGGTGAGCAGGCGGACCACCCGAGTCGCGAAGAGGCTGTGTTCGGTGCCGGCGCCCCGCTTGCTGATCCTCCCGAACACGAAGGTGGGGCCGATCCCGGCCATCGCGCCGAACAGGTGCAGGAACAGGAGGATACCGAAGAGATCCACGCTTCAGCTTCCGTTCCCTCCGGTTACCCGGGGTTGCCACGCCCTCCGTCCGCCCCGGCGTTCGAACCTCCCGAAGGTCGGGTGGTTCAGATGACCGGCTGCGACGAGGGTGCAGTCCTCTTCCAGCTGCCTGAGTTCCCGTTCTCGCGTCATGACCGCCTCCTCGGGGTCGGCGTCGAACCGGTGTACCCAACCTGTCTCGGTCGCTATGACCGGATGGTGGATGAGGTCACCGAGGATGAACAGCCGCTCGCCGGCCGAGTGGACTATGAAGCTCGTATGGCCGGGGGTGTGCCCCGGCGTGGCGACTGCCGTCATAGAACCGGTGAGGCGGTGGCCGTCCGAGAAGGTGTCGAGCACCCCTAAGCGGTCCAAGGGCAGGGCCTGGCGGGCGATGTTCGGATGGTTTTGGTCCCGGGACGTGAAGAACGCCCAGTCAACCTCGGAGACGAGATAGCGGGCGTTCTCGAAGCGGGGGGAGATCGTGTCCCCGTCGTAGACCAGATTCCAGCCTACGTGATCGGCGTGTAGATGGGTGAAAGCCACCATATCGATATCTCTCGGGAGCAAGTCCATCTCCCCGAGCCGATCCAGCAGGGCACCGCGAGCCTTGGGTGCGCCGGGAGGGCCTAGTTCGGGGCCCCAACCGGTGTCGATCAACACGACCCGGTCGTTGCCACGCACCACGAAGCAGTGGAAGTTGACCATGGCGTTTCCCGGATCGGTCTCGATCAGATCCAGGTACGGCGCCCATGCCTCTTCGGGAACTCCCGGGTAGTGCCAACTCCGGTCAAAGCCGTGGGCCTTGTCCTGTATAGCGGTCACCTCGACGTTGCCGACCCGGACAGTCGTTCTCATTGCGAGTTCCGGTGGCCGCCGGCGGGAGGATGGAAGTCGGCCCGCTTGCACAGATCGGCGAGCCGTGTGTTCGCGTCATCGACGACCGCGGGCGTGTCGACGGTGGTCAGCCGCCCGTGACGCTTCAGGATCCTTCCGTCGACCATCACGGTGTCGACGTTCGACGGTTGGGCCGAATGCACGATGGCCACCGCGGGATCCCGGACCGGCGCCATGTTCAGAGTGTCGGTTCTGACCATCATCAGGTCGGCACGTTTCCCGACGGTCAGGGATCCGACCAGATGATCCAGCCCCAGGGCTCGTGCTCCTTCTATCGTCGCCAACTCCAAGGCTCGGCGAGGACTCAGCGCTTCGGCATCCAGGTTGGCGATGGCCTCCAACCCGACCGCGACCCGCATCGCCGAGAAGACATCCGCGCAGGCCGAGATGGCGGTGGTGTCGAGTGACAGGCTGACGGAGATGCCCGCTGCTAGGTGTCCGTTTATCGGCGGGGCGCCCATGCCCAACCGGAGGGAGGACAGGGGGCTCATGGTCACCGGGATCCGGTTGGCAGCGAGGTGCTCACGCTCGCGCGGGGAGATGTAGAGGCAGTGGGCCAGGAGCATGTCAGGTCCGAGGAGCCCCTCTTCGTGAAGTATGTGGACTTGGTGGATCCGTTTCACCTCCGCCTGCGTCCCGGCGCAATGCATAGAGATCGTCAAACCCTGCTCCCGCGCCAACGCCCACTCCCTGCGATAGACATCGGGAGTCGACCGCGCCGGCCCCCGAACTCCCACGCCGAGCGTCAGAAGGTCTTTCGAGTTCGGCAACCACTCGTCGGCGATCCTACGGATGTTTCCGAAGTCCATCACCTCGTCGGGCAGGACACCGCCTTTCTCCAGGATGGCCCGCATCTTTTGCATCGGCATCGAAGGATGCGCCGAAGGTGCGGAATAGGAGAAATGCACACGGGTGCCCAGTCGACGGTGGACATCGAGGTTGGCCTCGGCGTCGCTGTATCGCATGATGTTGTGTGACCAGTCGTGGACGGTCGTGACGCCGGCCGCTATGCCCTCGGCCATTCCGAGAAGCACTCCCGCCGCGAGGTCTCCCGACGTTAAGAAGCTTCCGAGCCTGCCCTTGGTGGCGAACCACCCATGTTTCTTCCCGTCGCCAACCACACCTCTGAGTAGGGTGGCCCACACGTGCCAATGCGAATCGACGAAACCGGGCAGGGTGATGGTGTTCCTTCCGTCGATGGTCTCGGCGCCGCCGGCAGCTAGCCGCGACCCGATCGTCACCAGCTTCCCGTTGTCGATTTCGATGTCCGTTCCGGCCAGTTCCCCTGAAGCCGGATCCATAGTCAGCGCCGTGGTGTCGCGTATGACATAGTGACCGCGCCGGGGAAGGTTCTGAACAGCCATGTACGGGATCCTTGTCAGAGCATGGAGGGCTTGGCCAGCGAGCATACCGTATACAGTCGGACCCGACGGACGGAGCGGGTGCGAGGGGCGGTCCGATTCCGGCATCCTTGCCTGGTCGTCGTTTCGCATGTGGGCGCGTACTCCCGCAGCCCGATTCCACCGGCAGGGGTGAAACGCCGGGGAGGTGGATACAATCGGTAAGACCTTCTGATCTGCGACAGCAGCCATAGGTAAGGGTGGCTTGGGGGCGGGGATGAGAAGCAACTGCCTGTGAGTGGAATATCAGGCGGATTGACCGGGCTAGGGCTGGTTTTCGATAGCGAGTCGGTGGATTCGGGCTGGGACCAGGCCCAGGTTTGTGGGGTTCCTCCCTCCTAACGGAACCCGATCCTGCATACAATATGCCGCCATGCAAACGGCTGAGGAGCACTCCGACAACCCGCGTACCGGGGTAAGCGGGTCTCCCCTCCTCGCGGCCGTCGAACCGCTAAGCGCCGAGGAGGCTGTGACGGTTGCTCTGCGGGACGCGATCCTCAGCGGACGGTTGGCGCCCGGTGCGCGTCTGGCCCAGGCCGAATTGGCCAGACAACTCGGTGTCAGCCGAATCCCACTACGCGACGCGCTGCGTCGGCTGGGCGAAGAGGCCCTCGTGAAGATCGACGGGCGGCGGGGCGCCTGGGTGACCGCTCTGTCCAAACGCGACATAGCGGAGATATACGAGCTCAGGATCATGCTGGAAGGTCGATGCATCCGGTATGCGGTGCGGAACCTGGCCGACGAGGACGAGCGGGAGGCGCTGGTCGAACTGTCCGAGCACATGGACAGCTCCGACCGGGACGTGATGGAGGGAAGAGCTGCCCGGCGCAAGTTCTACGACGTTCTCTATTCGCATGCCGGCCGACCCCGGATGCACCGCCTCATCATGCAACTGCGGGACAACGTCGGTCGCTATCACCTGCTCCAGGACACCGACCTGTCCCACGCCGCCCACTCGGAGGTGCGCCACTGTATCAACAGCGGAGATGTGCCCGGCGCCGCCCTCGCGGTGACCGCCCACCTCGAGGAAGCACGAGACGACCTTCTGGCAACGATGACGGACGAGTCTCCACCTAACACCCCGGCCGCTTCTCGTAGGTAGCTCCTCCATTGCCAACCGGAACACCCACACCCGCCTCAGCGGTCTCCATGCCGGACCGCTTGGGTGCCGCTTGGCACTGGCGGCTGCTCCCGGCGACTGTCGTGCCGGGATCCGCTCGGAATTCGGTTGCTTGCATAACGTATACAATCTCGGCATGGACCTTACGAACCCCCTTTCAGTATCGCGTCCGGCGGGAGGTGACATGTACCGGGTAGCCATCGATGTAGGCGGCACGTTCACCGACTGTCTGGTGCTCGACGAGCGGAGCGGCGACCTGCGCCAGTTCAAGGCCCCCACAACTCCCGCGGATCCTTCGATCGGCTGTATCAACGGCCTTTCGAAAGCCGCGGCGGCCTACGGACTTTCGCTGCCCGCCTTCCTGGGTCGGGTGGAACTTCTCATTCACGGCACGACTCTGGCGACCAACACCCTCATCAACGAGGACGGCGCTAAGACCGGGATGATCACGACCAAGCACTTTCGGGACATGCTGGAGATACGGCGCGGCTACAAGAACGTGCGAGTGTCGATGTACAACGTGTTCATCCCGCCTTACAAGCCTTTGATCCCGAGACGTCTGCGGCTCGAGGCGGAGGAGCGCGTCCTGTACACGGGCGAGGTTCTCACCCCTCTGAACGAGGATGACGTTCGAGAGGCGGCCCGACGGCTCGGCCGCGAGGGGATCGAGTCGGTCGCGATCGGTTTCCTGCACTCCTATGCCAACCCCGGTCACGAGCTACTCGCGGCCGAGATCGTGCGGGAGGAACTAGGTGACGAGGTCTACGTCACGACATCGTCCCAGATCCTCCCGGTCTGGAGAGAGTGGGAGCGCTTCTCGACGATGGCGGTGTCGGCTTACACGGGCCCGGCGGTGAAGCGCTACCTGCTGGCTCTCGAGAGCCGTCTTGCCGAGAACGGCTTCGCGGGCAGCCTGATGATGATGCTCTCGGATGGTCTCGTGGAGACGGTCGAGAACTGCATTCCTCGGGCTGTCTACCTGATCGGATCCGGACCGGCGGCCGCACCTGCCGGGGCCGTACACCTAGGGGACGAAACCGGCCACCGGAACCTTCTCAGCTTCGACATGGGGGGAACGTCTATCGACATCGGGGTGGTGATGGGAGGCGAGATTCCCACCACCTCGGAGGGGTGGGTCCAGGACGAGCGCGTAGCCATCAAGATGGTGGACATAGTCTCGGCCGGCGCCGGCGGAGGCTCGATAGCGTGGGTCGATTCGCTGGGCCTGCCGCGGGTCGGTCCGAACTCGGCCGGGAGCGATCCGGGACCGGCCTGCTACGCCAAGGGCGGTGAGAACCCGACGGTCACCGACGCGGACCTGGTGCTCGGCTACATAGACCCCGGATACTTCCTGGGGGGCGAGATAGAGCTCGACGTCGAACTGGCCGAGCGCGCTATCAGGCGAAAGGTGGCGGAGCCGCTCGGGATGACCTCAGAGGAGGCTGCCCAGGCGATAATGACCGCGGTCAGCTCCTTCACAGCCGACGAGATCAACGAAGTATCCACTCGCCGCGGCATAGATATCCGTGATCTCACCCTCGTGGCAGGGGGCGGGGCCGGGCCGGCGCACGCGGCGTTCATCGCCGACATTCTGGGCCTCCCGCATGTGATCATTCCCTCGGTGGCCTCGACCTACTCGGCGTTCGGGATGTTCGCCATGGACGTGGGCCGTAACTACGCCCGTTCCTACATCACCCGCTACGCAGATCTCGATTCTGATCGGGTACAGGTGCTGTACGAGGAGATGGAGCAGGAGGCCATCGCAGGTTTCGAGGAAATGGGATACGAGGCGAGCGACGTGAGCTTCTTCCGGACCGCCGATCTCCGCTACATAGGCCAGTTTCACGAGGTGGAGGTCGAGATGCCGATGGACCCCGGTCAGGATCCGGCCGCGACCGCCGAGAAGACCTTCAGGGCGAGTGTGTTCCGGGACGCCGGCGGAATGAGAATGCTCGACGCAGTCGAGGAAGCCATCGAGAACTTCCACGCCAAGCACTTCGACCTGTACACCTTCAACATGCCCTGGCAGGGCGTGGAACTGTTGACGTTCCGGTTGCGGGCGACCGTCCCGAGGGCGCCCTTCGAGCTCCAGCGGATCGCCGAGGGCGGGCCCGATCCGTCGGCCGCGCTCAAGGCGCATCGGAAGTGCTGGTTCGACGGGAAGGCGGTTCGTACCCCGATCTTCGACGGTGGTCGCCTGCTGGCGGGTAACCGGATCTCCGGTCCGGCGATCATCGAGGAGCCGACGACGACGGTGGTCATTCCCAAGTCGTACGTCGCTACGGTCGACGCACAACGGAGCTACCACCTAGCCCGCAGTGCAACGGCTGCCAACGTGACAGGAGGCGCGGTATGAAAGCCGACACCATCGACCCGATCACCCTGTCGACCATCTGGAACTCCTTCCAGAGCATGGGTCGCGAGATGCGACACGTGATCGACCGCACCGCGCAGAACTACCTGATCGCCCAACTCCACGACATGGCGGCGGGTATCTGGGATGCGCAGGCCCGTACCATCGCGGTGCCCGAGGGGCCGACCTCCATGTTCCTGTCGCAGCAGTTCTCGGTCGAGTACATCCTCGACAAGTTCGGCGACGACCTCCACCCGGGGGATGTCATCATCTGCAACGACCCTTATAAGGGGTACTGCAACCACCTTCCGGACTGGGGCTTCTTCCGGCCCATCTTCTACGAGGACGAGCTGGTCTTCGTAGCCCTCACCCGCGGGCACCAGCTCGACACAGGGGGTGCCTTCCCCGGCGGCTACTTCCCCAACGGCTACGACATCCACGCCGAAGGGTTGATGATCCCTCCGACCAAGATCTACGACCGGGGCCGGGAGCGCACCGATGTGCTCGAGCTCATCTGGAACAACGTCCGCTGGCCCGACGGCGTGAAGATCGACAACTACGCGCTGATGGCCGCGCTGCAGGTCTGCGACAACCGGGTCGTCGCCCTGCTCGACAAGTACAGCCTCCCGACGGTCAAAGAAGCCGTGGAGGAGATGCTCGACCGTATGGAGACCAACGTTCGTGCCCAGCTGGCCGAGGTTCCCGACGGCACCTATTACGGCGAATCGGCAACCGACGACGACGGCACCGTTCTCGACGAGCAAGTGTGGGTCCGGTGCGCGGCGACCATCAAAGGCGACGAGCTCATCCTGGACTTCTCCGAAAGCGACGCGCAGCGGCGCGGCTTCGTCAACTGTGTATATTCGTCGACCTACAGCCGGGCGGTGGCAGGGAGCTTCCTGTACTTCGATCCCACCTACTCGGAGTTCCACAACGAGGGCAGCATGCGCCCCATCACAGTGGTCGCTCCCGAAGGTTCGGTCTGCAATGCCCAGTACCCGGCGACGGTCGGCGGCTCTCCGGTGAACGTGGGGACGCAGGTGCTCGAGGCGACGGTGAGCGCTCTGTCGAAGGCCATGCCGGACAAGGCGATCGCCGGATGGGGGCGGCGTCGAGGCCACTACATCGCCGGTGTCGACCCCCGCACGGGGGAGCGGTACGTACAGACCACCACCGACGCGGACGGCGGATCGGGTGCCGTTTGGGGATACGACGGATTCGAAGGGGCGATGGGAATGTCCGGCCTTGGTTCGATCCGGAGGGGCAGCGTCGAAGAGATCGAGATCAGGTTCCCGTGGCGGGCCGTGCGCTACCACTACGTCCCGGACATGTCCGGCGCCGGTCGCTGGCGGGGAGGATCGGGAATGCTGTGGGAGGTGGAGAACGTCGGCGGGGATGTCGGCGTGGCCACCGGTAGCTCGGACGGGGATCTCACCCAGCCTCCGGGAGCGGGCGGTGGCGAAGACGGTCCGCTATCGAGGATGTACCTCCGCCGGGGTGATGAGACGATCCCGGCCCGAACCCACCGGATGGTGCAGGTCAGGACAGGCGAGATCCTCGGAAAGGTCAGCGGCGGCGGTGGTGGGGTAGGGGATCCCACCGAGCGTGAGCCCGAGAAGGTACTCGATGACGTAATGAACGAGTGGGTGACGCTCGAGCATGCCCGGAACGTCTACAAGGTGGTGATCGACCCTGAATCGATGACCATCGACAGAGAGCAGACCAGGCTGCTCCGGAGCTCCACCGGCGCTTCCCCAGAGAAGACCGAGACCTAGGAGAATGCTGAAACACGGTGGTAGCGGTTAGCCCTCCGTCCGCTGACCAGGTAGTTTGCCATCGGCCGTCGGGCCAACGGGGCGTTTCTCAGCACTCTCCTAGGCCCGTATGAACGAACCGATCCCGCCGACGGATCTGGAGATCCTGAGGCGAATGTGGCTCATCAGGGTATTCGAAGAGAAGGCCTCGGAGCTCTATGCCAGCGGTCAAGTTGCAGGGTTGCTCCACCTCGGCATCGGTCAGGAGGGCTCGGCGGTCGGGACCTGTGCCGCCCTCCGGTCCGGCGACTACGTATTCGGTAACCACCGGTCCCACGCGCATGCGATTGCCAAGGGAGCGGACCTCCGACGGTTGATGGCCGAGATCGCGGGCCGCTCGACCGGCTACTGCAAGGGCAAGGGCGGATCGATGCACATCTCCGCTCCCGAGGTGGGGTTCATCACCGCCACCGGTGTGGTGGCCGGGAACATCCCGCTGGCGTTGGGGGCCGCCCTGACGAGCGCCACGAGGAACGAGGATCGGGTGTCCGTGGCCTTCTTCGGCGACGGCGCCGGACAGAGCGGTGCCTTCCACGAGAGCCTCAACCTGGCGGCGCTCTGGAAGCTTCCGGTGATCCTCGTCTGCGAGAACAACGGTTACGTCGAGTTCTCGCCTCTCTCCGCCCATACGGTCGTGGAACGCTTGGCGGACTACGCCTCCGTGTACTCGATTCCGTCCGTCACCGTCGACGGCGGTGATGTGCTGGCGGTCAGAGGCGCTGTCCAGGATGCGGTAGGCCTTGCCAGAGAGGGTGGCGGACCGTCCTTCGTGGAGGTGCTCACCCACCGCTTGCGCGGTCATTACGAAGGCGATCCCGCCACTTACCGGAAGCTGTCGGAACGGGACGAATGGAAACGGAAGGACCCCGTCGCGCGCTTCGCGAGATACCTGCTGGACGGCGGGGTGACACCGGAGTTCCTGGCGGAGATCGAGATGGAGGCCCGTGCTGCGGTCGCCACGGCCGCCGACCAGGCTCTACGGGATCCGGTTGCCGACCCGCGGGAGTTGATCAGCGACGTGTACGTCTGATGACCGCCCGGGTTCGATACATCGAGGCTATCCGGCAGGGGTTGCGGTTCTCCCTGGAGTCCGACCCTTCGGTTGTCGTGTTGGGCGAGGATGTGCGATACGGAGGACCCTTCGGCGCTACCCGGGGGTTGGCCGACGATTTCGGTAAGGCCCGCATCCTCGACACCCCGATCAGCGAGGCCACCGTGATGGGTATGGCAACCGGAGCAGCGACCACCGGTCTGCGACCCGTGGTCGAGATCATGTTCGTCGACTTCGTAACCCTGGCGATGGACCAGTTGGTCAACCATGCCGCCAAGCTGGGCTTCATGACCGGTGGTGGCCTCCGGGTACCGCTGACTGTCCGGGTCCAGGGTGGTGTCACCGGTCGGTTCGGTGCCCACCACTCCCAGAGCCTCGAGTCGTGGTTCGTCCATACACCGGGTCTCAAGGTGGTGGCGCCCGCCTTTCCCGGTGACGCCAAGAAACTCCTCGAGGTAGCGATCGCCGACGACAACCCGGTGGTGTACGTGGAGCACCGGGGTCTGTACTGGAGGAAGGGTGACGTTTCGGGTGATGAGCCCGCATCGGGAGCGATCGTCCGGCGCTCCGGTGACGATGTGACCCTCATCTCCTACTCGAGGATGGTCCACCAAGCTCTGGAGGCGGCGGATACTCTCTCCGCAGAGGGGATCGAGTGCGAGGTGATCGACCTCCGCTGGCTAGCTCCTTTGGATCTGGGACCGGGGCTCGAATCTCTGCACCGCACGGGTCGGGTAGTCGTAGCCCACGAAGCCGTTACTACGAGCGGGGTGGGGGCTGAGGTGGTCGCCCGTCTGCAGGATGCAGCCTACGGTGAACTGGTCGCCCCGATCGCGCGGGTCGGTGCACCGTTCGCTCCGGTGGGCGCCGCTCCGGAACTGGAGGACGCGTACCTTCCCGGTAGCGAAGATATCGTAGGGGCGGTTCGTGGGCTACTCGGTCTGGCCGTTCCCCGAACGGATCGACGAAGGGAGGAAACTCATGATCCCTGACCTACCCGTTGATCGGCTCGCCGACTACCTGCGCCGGATGCTGGTGATCCGGCGTTTCGAGGAGGCGCTGATAATGCTGGCCGGCGATTACGACGTCGGTCACTTCCACGTATACATCGGGCAGGAAACCACCGGCGTGGCCGCGTTGGCCCAGCTCGAGCCGGGAGACCTGGCTTTCACCACCCACAGGAACCACGGCCACCTCCTGGCGAGGGGCACCGATCCGGGGGCCATGTTCGCTGAGATCCTGGGCAAGGGAACCGGCACCAACCGTGGCAAGGGAGGCACCCTCCACATCGCCTCGGTCGAGAACGGATTCCCCACCACGTCGGCGGCTACCGGAGGCTGCACGCCGCTGGCGACCGGCGCCGCTTTCGCATTCTCCCGGCTGGGTAAGGACCGGGTGTCGGTCTGTTTGTTCGGTGACGGGGCTCTCGAGGAGGGCACCTTCCACGAGTCGATCAACATCGCCGCTCTCGAGTCCCTCCCCGTCATCTACCTGTGCGAGAACAACAGCTTGGAGGCACTCGGTCAGAAGGCCAACGAGTACCCGTCCTCGACCATGGCTGCGGCGCCGCTGACCGATCTGGCCGCCGCCTTCAAGGTGCCGACCATCACGGTGGACGGTACCGATGCCGGGGCGGTCCACGATGCGATGGCCACGGCCATCAGCCGGGCACGCGGCGGCGGGGGACCCACTTTCATAGAAGCCCTCACGGTTCGCTGGCCGGGAAGCCGTCCCCTCTGGCCGCAGCTCCTGACCGGTCCGACCGACCTCTCCTACGCCTGGGAGGCCTCGGCGGTCCCGGCCGACTACGCGGTCTGGCACACCGAGCAGGACGGCCTGCTCCGGTACGTTCGGGAACTGGTTGCCGCCGGGGCGCTGACCAGGGACGAGGCCTTGGCGATGGACGAGGAGATCACGGATCAGATGAGGAACGCCGTGCAGTTCGCGCTGGACAGCCCGTACCCACCCGCCGCCAGCGCCCTCGAGTCCGTCTACGCATAGTGGTGTGTCTGTGAAATGGCGATGTGGCATGCAGGACACGGCGAATCACTCTTGCGGACGTACCACTAGGGAGGATGGGAATGCGTGAAATGCTCTACGCCGAGGCGCTGGTCGAGTCGTTGCGTCACCAGCTGGCAACCGACGAGCGGGTCCACCTGATGGGCCTCTACTTCCTTGGTCTCACCAAGCACCGGGAGATCATGGCGCGCCTGCATGCGGACTATCCGGGCCGGGTATACCACCCACCCATCGCTGAGGTGGGGTACGTGGGTGTGGCGATAGGCGCCGCGGTAGCCGGGTTGAGACCGATCGTCGACATCGCCACCGCCAGCTTCATCTTCCAGGCCTTCCCCCAGATCGTGAACGAGGCGGCCAACATCCACTACATGTCCGGCGGGGCCACGAAGGTGCCGATGATCTTCCACTTCAACCACGGGATCCGGGGCGGGGGGGCAGCCCAGCACTCGCACAGCCCGCAGGCGATGCTGTGGAACACGCCGGGGTTGGAGATAATGGCCCCCTCCACTCCCCGGGACGTCAAGGGCTTGGTCAACACCGCTGCCGCATCCGGCAATCCGACCGCCTGGGTGGATCATGTGCGCCTGTTCGACACCCGGGGACCCGTTCCCGACGACGAGGACTTCTCGATCCCCTTCGGGGTGGCGGATGTCAAGCGCACGGGCGGGGACGTGACCCTGTTCGCGTCGTCCTGGATGGTGCAGCGCGCCCTTGAGGCGGCGGAGACCCTGAGCGCGGAAGGTATCGAAGCGGAGGTGATCGACCCCCGGACACTTTCCCCGCTGGACGAGCAGGCGATCCTCGAATCGGTCGCCAAGACCGGACGCCTGGTGGTGGTGGACGAATGCCACCGCCGGTGTGGCGTGGCCGCCGAGATCATGGCGGTGGTCACGGAAAACGCCTTCGGAGATCTGGTGGCGCCTCCGGTGAGGGTGACGACGGCGGATGTGCCCGTACCGTTCAGCCCCCCGCTGGAGCAGCACATAGAACCGACCACCGACAAGATCGTCGCCGCCGTGCAGGTGGTAGTCGGCGCCACTGCGGGGTAGGCGAGCCTGGAACCCGAGCGGATAGGCAGTCTTAACCCCGGCCAAGGGTCGTCGAAGAGTGGTGTCTGTGCTGTGGTCGAGGATTTCGGCCGGTTCGGAGGAGCTGTCAAGCCTCCATGTAGCCTCTGGTCAGCGTTCCCTCGGGTGAAGAGGAGTTGGACGACCGGCGTGACGCCTGATGGATACCTGCACCAACGCATGGAGCGTCCTTCCGGAAGAGCTTGCTCGTGATGGACTTGGGCCACGTCTCGGTGCGGCTGGAGGACCGACCGCTGATCACCGGCGCCGGTCGATATGTGGGCGATCTGGTGGACGCCGATACGCTCCACTGTGCATTCGTCCGTAGCCCGGTCGCCCATGGCAATCCGGCGCCACCGGATCTCGCCGATGTCCGGGACCTTCCGGGTGTCGTCGCCGTCTTCGGCGCCGACGATCTCGACTTGCCGGATATGCCGTCGTCGCCCGGCCCCGGAGCGCCGGAGGCCGCCGGTATGGGTCAGCCGCCACTGGCCCGCGACCGTGTGCGTCACGTAGGAGATCCGATCGCGGTCGTGGTCGCCGAGTCGGCTGTGCAGGCAGTGGACGCCGCAGACATGGTGTGGGTCGACGTTGAAGAGCTTCCGGCCACCGATGTCGTATCCGCACGGGCCGACGAAGTGTTGCTGTTTCCCGAGAGCGGCACGAACGTGGTGCATCGCTCAACCATCAGGACCGAAGGGCCTCGTCCCGCCGTCGAGATCGAAGTATTCGTCGAGATAGACATCCCGAGGCTCTCGCCTGTGACCATCGAGCCCCTAGCCATCCTCGTGCGTCCGGTGGGCCAAGGACTCGAGGTGTGGTGTGGCCATCAGACGCCTGCCGGTTTTCCGGACCAACTCGGAGCGATGCTGGGCATCGACCCGTCGACGATCAGGGCCAGGGTGCCGGACGTCGGTGGTGGCTTCGGTGCGAAGGGCCAGTTCTACCCGGAGTATCCGGTCGTCGCGGCCATCGCTCATGGCCTGGGCAGACCGACGGTCTGGCTGCAGAGCCGGACCGAGCAGCTCATGTGCGGCACGCACGGTCGAGCCCAGCACATCACGATGCGGATCGGTGGCGACCGTGACGGGCGAATCCGTTACCTCTTGGCTGATGTGGTGGGCGATGCGGGGGCCTACCCGAGCGCCGGAGCGCGTGTCCCGCTCTTCACCCGGTCCGTGATCCAGGGCCCCTACGACATCGAGCATCTCGAAGCCACCGCAACAGCGGTGGTCACCAACCGGGCGCCGACCGGTCCGTACCGTGGCGCCGGCAGGCCGGAGGCAGCCATCGCTATCGAACGCGCCGTGGACGCGTTCGCGGTGGCCGTCGGGCTGCTGCCCGAGCACGTTCGGAAGCGTAACTTCGTCGATCCGGCCGATTTTCCGTATACGAGTCACACCGGGTCGATCTACGACTCCGGCGACTACGTGGCCGCTCTGGAATTGGCCCTCGAGACGGCCGATGTCGGCCGGTGGCGGCGCCTCAAGGAGAAGCGGCGAGCCGATGGCGGGGATCCGATCGGCATCGGTATCGGCTCGTTCATCGAACGCGCCGGGGGTGCGGTCGGTTCCGGCGAGTACGGGAAGGTCGAGCTCCTGCCCGACGGCGGCGTTGTCGTCCGAACCGGATCCACCGCAGCCGGCCAGGGACATCGGACGGTCTGGTCCCAGATCGCCGCCGGCGTCTTGTCCGTTCCTGTCCAGCGTGTGACCTTCTACGCGGGCGATACCGGTGAAGTGGCAGGCGGCGTCGGCAGCTTCGCTAGCCGTTCCGCCCAGTTGGGAGGAACGGCGATCCTACGAACCGCCCGCGAGGTACGGGCCCGGGCCGCCGCGGTGGCCGCCGGCATGCTCGAGGCGTCAGAGGCGGACCTTGTTCTGGTGGACGGGAGCTTCGGCGTCGTCGGCTCGCCGGGCGCGGGGGTCACGCTCGCCGAGGTGGCGGCCGAGGCAAGAGCCGCCGGTGTCGAGCTTGCCGCCGAGGAGATGTACGTAGGCAAGGCGCAAACCTTTCCCTTCGGCAGTTACGTGGCGGTGGTCGAGGTCGAGCGTGAGACGGGCCAAGTCGGGCTTCTGTTGCTCGTCGCGGTCGATGACTGCGGCAACGTGCTCAACCCGATGATCGTTGAGGGTCAGGTGCATGGCTCGATCATGCAGGGGATCGGCGAGGCGCTGCTGGAGGAGATCGTCTACGACGCCGACGGTCAGCCGATGAACAGCAACATGACGGGATATCTGGTACCCACGGCTACCCAGCCTTTCCCGCTGACGATCCTGCGGACGACCACTCCGGCGCCCGGCAATCCTCTCGGGGTCAAGGGAACAGGCGAGGCCGGCTGTATCGGCACTCCGGCAGCAATCCTCAACGCGGTGCACGACGCGTTGCGTGAAGACGGGGTAATGGCCTTGAGCCTCCCTCTCACTCCGGCCCGGGTGTGGGCGGCGATCCGATCAGTCGGATAGTCGAGGCGAGTGCCGTGCCCAACAGTGGGACGGCTCTCACGATCGCCCCAAGGCGGGTGGGCGGCTCGTTCAGTGGCCCTTTACCTGTCCTCGTCCAAGACGCGCAGCACGATCTTGCCGACGTTGGGTCGGGTATCGAGGCGGAGGTGATCGATCCCCGCACCTTGTCCCCGCTGGAGCAGCACATAGAGCCGAGGACCGACAAGATTATCGCAGCCGCGCGAGCGGCTGCGCGCGTGACCTCCGGTTGACGGGACTGCAAGACGAGCGGACTCGGTCTCGTAACTCCTCCGCAGACCAGTTCATCGCGAGAGTATCGACGGAGCCGCATGGAATGTAGTACCATATACCCGCCCGGTCTAGAACCGGACATCGTACGGCAGTCCGAGGCATCATGATTCGGAACTGAGCGAGCCTGCCGGAGCGCCACACCGAACAGCGTGACGCAGCTGCTCACCTCAAGATCACGAACCCTTTCTCGGGCGATGGTCCCACACGCGCCGGCATCTTGAAATCACAACGGCCGCACCCGGACGACTCCCCGGGTGATTCCAGCCAGGCCTCAAGCTTTCTTCAAGGAGCTCAAAGCCACCCGGCCTTGGCTATTTCGCGCGCCGCTAGGTCTTACAACATGATGTGTCAAAACGGTTGACACAGTTCTGTGGCTGTGGGTAAGCTGCGATATGAGGGCGTTCGGCACCAAGGGAGGGCAGCATGGCCAAAGAGCTTAACTCTGGCAAAATCGGTAAAAGGACGGTGGGGGACTTCGTCCGGCTTCCACTGCGACGACGATGGCTGGCGGCAGTTGTCGTTATCGCTGGCCTCGCGGCGGTAATTACCGCATGTGGTGACGACGAGGAAGTCGAACCCACGCCTACGACGGCCGCGCCGGCCGCGACAACGGCCGCGCCGCCCGCTACGACCGCGGGGCTTTCGGGAACTGTCACGATGATGCGGGGGCCATTTAGTGCGGACGATACGGTTTGGGAGGATCCGCTTGTCGCCGCATTCAATGCGAACCACCCCGGTGTAGAGATAATCAATACCACCTATGATTGGGCTGCCGCAGACGCGGAAATCGCAGCTGCCTTTGCCAGTGGTTCACCCCCAGATATCATTTACCTTCCTGACCAATGGTATGGCCAGTACGCGGTGGCCGGTCAACTGGAACCGATCACAGCCCTCGTTAACGACCCCGCATTTGCCGACGACTACGCTGCGATTCCTCAGGCTTTCTGGGACGTAGCGACTATCGATGGTGAGGTTTACGGTGTTCCGGCCCTCGGAGTTGTCTTCCCGATCTTTGTCAACCTTGACCTGTTGGAGGAGGCTGGCGTGGCAGATACTTGGGATGACTCCTATGAAGCACTCGCTGATGCTGCACGCAAACTGACTACGGATGAGGTTTGGGGATTCTCATTCAGGTCTGAATTTATTGACGCTGGATACTGGGATTGGTTTCCCTACATCCAGAATGCAGGCGGCAACGTGCTAAACGACGATTGGAGCGCTTGTGGCTTTAACAATCCTGAAGTGGTCACAGGTGTCCAATTCCTGATCGACACCATTGAGGAGGGAATAGCGCTCCCACCCGGCGAATACGACTGGGCTGGTCAAAAGGCTCTGTTCTCGGCAGGTAAGATTGCCATCAACCATAACGAGGGGTCGTTCATCAACGAGCTCCTCACAAACGACCCGGGCTTCCGATGGGATGTTCGTCCCGCACCGCCCGGACCAGTGACACAAACAATGATGGGTAATTTCGGCTTCTTGTTCATCTCCTCGGCGAGTGAAAACAAGGAGGCTGCCTGGGAATACATCAAACACTGGACATCTGCGGAAGAGGCTGCGGCATACACTGAGGCGAACAGTCTCTTCTCTATACGATCTGATCTCGTCAATCCGTATGCCGATAACCCGTTGATGGCACGAGTGCTACATGACTACGTCCCGATGGTTAAGGGGATTCAGGCTCACCCGAGGATGCGTGAGATCCTGAATACCATCTGGCCCACGTTCAGCGCTGCATATCGTGGCCAATACACGGCTCAGGAGGCGGTCGACAAGGCGTGTGCAGATATGGCGAGCCTTTTGGGTTAGATGGATTCAATCTCCGACAGCGTTGTACAGTCAAATACAAGAGCAACCCCGCCGGTTGACCCCGGCGGGGTCGCTCTTCGGTTGACCCCGCAGCAACATGAACGCCTTGCACGGAAGTACCGGGTACGACGCTGGATTGTAGGCTACGCCTTCATCGCGCCGATTCTGTTCTTCTTCGCACTATTCATGATCGTACCGATCGGATGGGTTGTGTACGGAAGCTTCCAACAGGGTGGTATCATCACTCCGAGTGAGTTCGTTGGTCTTGAAAACTGGCAATCGGTTTTTGGCGACGAGCTTGTCAGGACGACGGTCAGGAACACCGGGTTCTTTGCGTTGCTTGCGATTCCGGGAGTGATCGTCGTCGGCCTCGTTCTGGCCCTCGCTCTCTTGAGAATTCAAAGGGGAGAATCCGTCTTCCGAGCAGGAATCTTCTTTCCTGTATTGGCTCCTCCTGTAATCGGAGCGCTGATGTTCTTGTTCGTGCTGCATCCGGACTTTGGTGCTGTTACATTGGCGATGCGTACGGTTGGTCTTTCCTCGCCTTCCTGGCTAGGGGATCCGGCGTACGCTTTGCCGAGTGTCGCCGCGTTTGAGATTTGGCGGGGCGCTGGGTTCTATGCTCTCGTCTTCCTTGCGGGATTGTTGGCCCTGCCGAAAGAGCTTTATCACGCTGCGGCGCTTGACGGTGCCAATACCATTCGTCGTTTCTGGCACGTTACTTTGCCGCTCCTCAAACCGACCGCTCAATTCGTGCTGGTAATGGCGACTATTTGGAACCTGCAGCTGTTCGATTCTGTCTTCGTGTTGACTGATGGTGGTCCGGTGAACAGGACTGTCACGGTTGTCATGTATGTATATCGGAGTCTCTTTGCCTTTGGGAATGTCGGCTTTGGCTACGCTCTCTCCATGGTGCTTCTCATCGTGATCCTTGGAGTATCGCTTGTTCAGTTCCGCCTTCTACGGTCGCGAAGATCATCATGAGGCAGACACAAACTCGGGCTTCAAGCAATGACACCGATCGCACTCGATGGCCGATTATGACCCCCCCGGGACTCGCTTTCAGGAAGGGCCGCGTAGCGTCGCGTATGACGGCCTACTCTATATTGATAATAGCGTCCATTGTTATGGTCGGACCGCTCTTCTATATAGTGTCGACTTCGATTAAGAAGACAACACAGTTGTTTGCGTATCCTCCCGACTGGCTTCCCGAGGTTCTATTCTGGGGGAACTACTCGACTCTCCTCGGATCAGATAGTCTTTTCCTAAGGTGGACCCTAAACACACTCCTCGTGGCTGGAGTTGTTACTGTCCTCAAAGTTATTATTGACTCGATGGCCGGTTACGCCTTCGCCAAGATAGAGTTTCCGGGGAGGAGGATTCTGTTTATCCTCATCCTCGCAGTCGTCATGGTACCTACTTCGGCAGTCATTATACCGTTGTTCCTTCTCGTTCGGGGAATGGGACTCCTTGACACCTACTGGGCGTTGATACTTCCACCTCTAGCTAATCCGGTAGGTGTGTTCTTGATGAGAAACTACATCCAATCTTTGCCACGTGATCTTGAGAACTCGGCTCGACTCGATGGGTGTTCGGAGTTCAGTGTCTACTTCAGGATCATACTACCCTTGGTTAAGCCGGGCCTAGTCGTACTAGGAATTCTCACCTTTCTTGCTCAGTACACAGCATTCCTATGGCCGCTGCTGGCTGTTCAAGATGAAAAGCTCCAGGTATTGACTACAGGTGTGGCGGAGATGAAAGCAAGTATCTTTACCATTGATTGGGGGCTCGTCTCCGCCGCGAGTGTCCTCTCTATGGTTCCGATCACCATTATGTTTTTCATGTTCCAACGGTACTTCAGTGGTGGATCGATAGCAGGAGCGTTGAAGCAATGACAGAGTACACAGCATTAGAGAGCGCTATCAACCTGGTGCACGTATCTAAGAGATATGGTGACAATCTTGCGGTGGACGGGTTCACTGCTGCCATGGCCCCGGGGGACTTTGTTGTTCTCTTGGGACCGTCTGGTTGTGGGAAGTCAACCATACTCAAGATGATTGCCGGTCTCGAAGATGTGACCGAGGGCGAGATATATATTGCCGGAGAATTGGCAAACTATATTCCGCCAAAGAACCGTGACGTCGCGATGGTGTTCCAGAACTACGCTCTGTATCCGCATATGATGGTGTCGCGGAATCTGGCGTTCCCGCTGAAAATGCGAGGGGTAGACCAGGCCAGAATCCGAAAGAGAGTGGACGAGGTGTCTTCGCTACTTGAGTTGTCCTCTTTGCTCGATCGCTTTCCGGATGAACTCTCTGGCGGCGAGAGGCAGAGGGTCGCTCTAGGCCGGGCGATTATTCGGGATCCGGTCGCCTTCTTGATGGACGAGCCGCTATCAAACCTTGACGCGCTACTGCGATTCCAGATGCGGGACGAACTGCTGAAACTTCATAAGCGGGTGGGGCGGACGACAATCTACGTCACTCACGATCAGATCGAGGCTATGGCCATGGCGGATTCCGTGATCGTGCTGAAGGACGGTCGGATTCAGCAAATCGGTAATCCCCAAGACGTGTACGACAGGCCGGCCAACACGTTCGTTGCAACCTTCATAGGCAGCCCACCGATGAATCTGCTGCGCGGCCGCACAGAGGTTGGTAGACACGGGTTGATGTTCACTTGGAGGGATCATCGCATTCCACTGGACAATGGATCGATACCCGTTGCGCCCGAGTCCATCGTCGGCGTGCGTGCGGAGGATGCAGAGCTAACCCAGGACTCGGGCGATGGCGTGTTGAGGGGTGTCGTAGGCTTGGTAGAGCCCGTGGGCGCCGATAAATTCATACGTGTTGAGATAGATGTCGATGTGTACTGGTATGTTCGAGTTTCGTCTGTGACCGATGTCAGGGAGGGTGAGGCTATAGGGGTGAGAATCTCAGCGGACAGGTACCACCTCTACGACCGTGAGGGTAACCTCTATAGCCGTGAGAGTGGTGCCGGAGTAACTACGCCGAGTGATAGTTGATGGGTCGGAGAGCCAGTCGGGAGGACGCGTTTGGTCAGTGCGCTAGGTGGAGGGTCGCTAATCCGTCGTAGCGAGTGGACCGCATCCGCCGGGATCAACGTGGACTATGACGCTGAAATGGTAACGCGAGACGGAACTATCTTGCTGGCCGACGTTTATCGGTCCAAGGAAAGCGATCAGCCACGACCGGTCCTGCTGGTACGCACCCCTTACGACAAGACTCATGTACACATGGCAACCTACCTTCATCCCGCTTGGTATGCGAGAGAGGGGTTCATTGTCGTCATTCAGGATGTTCGAGGCCGCTTTGCATCGGAGGGAAGATTCGATCCCTTCCTGAACGAGGGTGAAGATGGATTCGATGCAGTTGAGTGGGCCGGGGCACTCGAGGGGTCAAATGGGCGTGTTGGGATGTATGGTGCCTCCTACGCTGGGGCTGTACAATTACTGGCGGCGGCCAAGCACCCTCCTCACCTCCACGCAATAGCTCCTGCGGTTACAAACGTCGATTTCCACAGTTGGATGTACGAATCGGGTGCCCTTAACCTAGGGTTTGCAGCCACTTGGAGCCTGTTCCTGGCGCACAACGGTGCAAACCGCCAGGGCGATTCAGAGGAGGCTAGGCGCCTCATCCGGCTCGCTGGAGGCTCTCCGGACTGGTTAATGCATGGTCCGCCCTCGGAATTAGCTGATATTCTCGGGCCCTACACCCCATTCTTCAAAGAGTGGATCAATCAATCTAGCCAGGGTCCAATTTGGGACCGACTAAGTGGTGACGCTGTCCCCGAAACGACGCGAATCCCGACGCTCCACATCACCGGATGGTACGACATTTTCTTGTCCGGCGCACTACGCGCCTACCAAGGCCGTAGTGACGCTGTCGATACAAGCCAGCGCCTGGTAATCGGACCTTGGGCACACTATCCGTGGGGTGATCAGTTTGGTACCGATTCGAATGGAACGAGACGAATCGACTTGTTGCAGGTCGAGTTCTTCCGTCGGCATTTGTCGGACGGTGTTACGGAGCACGATTCGCCCGTGAACTACTACGTCCTCTTTGAAGGATGGCGTAGAAGCGATGATTGGCCACCAAGACCGTCGAGAGTCGGTCGGCTGTTCCTGCGAAGTCAAGGTTCAGCGAATACACGCTGGGGAGACGGACGCCTAGATCCAATTTCACCGAGTGATCCCGAACCATGTGACATATATCAGTACTATTCTCCAACGCCTGTGCCGGCCGTTGGAGGGCATTCGTGTTGTGACCCGGGGATGGTACCCATGGGCTGCGTTAACCAGTTGTCGGTGGAGCAGCTTCCGGACGTTCTCGTATATACGACGGCACCTTTTGCGCGTGACCTGATTGTGGCGGGACCGATTGATCTCCAGCTCTACGTTGCAACCGACGCGGACTCAGCTGATTACTTCGCAAGGCTATGTTTGGTTAACGAGAAGGGCTCTTGGAATGTTGCAGAGGGCATCCGACGGCTTGATACCGAGGAACTTCAGGAGTCGCGCGCTGGTGATGGTGTTACGCCAGTGCTCATCTCCCTCCGTGATACTGCTGTGCAGGTAAGGAAAGGTGAGCAGCTACGGCTCCACATCACAGGGGGATCCTTTCCGATGTTTGATGTTAATCCACAGACAGGCGAGTCCCCGCTCACAACCCCACGATGGGAAGGTCGCGGTGCTCTACACGCTATTCTGCACGAACCACGTCACCCTTCCGTCCTGCAATTCCGTGAAGTTTGTGAAACGGATACGAGTCTTATCGAGGAAGGGCCATCCTCCGAAATATCGAACGCTATAGCCAACTAAAGAGGCTCTTCGGAAATGAGTGGGGAGTCGGGGATCTGCCAGGGGGAGTGGTAATCCACCAGAAGTGATGGGGGGTCCTCCATAATCGGGTGCTGAGAAAAGACATCCGAGGCAGGAGGACCCCTGTGGAAGCTGATCCTACGCGCATGTGCGAGTTGTTGGTAGGCCTGGGCGACGTTGATCTGGTAGGGATCAACGACTCGGGCGAGGGTGCACCGCTTGGGGTGGTGATCCGTTCCCGCAAGCCCCGCCCGTTGTGTGAGTCCTGTGGCGGCCCGGTGTGGTCCAAGGGTCACAGAACGGTTGTGTTGGTGGATCTACCGGCGTTCGGCCGTCCGGTTCGGCTGCGGTGGCGGAAACGCCGCTGGACGTGCCCGAACCCCGACTGTGAGATCAGATCGTTCATCGAACAAGACCCCACGATTGGTCCCCAACGGGCGTTGTTGACATCCCGAGCGGCCCGGTGGGTGACCATCCAGGTGGGTGGGCGGGGCCGTTCGGTCGACGAGGTCGCCGCAGAGCTGGGTTGTGATTGGCATACGGTTAACAACGAGGTCGTCCGCTGGGGCGAAGCCCTCCTGGGGGCCGACACCGATCGGATAGGCGAGGTCCAAGCTGTGGGCATCGACGAGACGCTGTTCTGGCGGAAAGGCCGGTGGCGCACCAAGGTTTGGTGCACCTCTGTCGTCGACGTGGGAGGCCACCAGCTGATCGACATAGTCCCTGGTAGAACGGCTGATAGCGCAGCTTCGTGGTTCCGATCCCAACCCCCCGAGTGGCTCGACGGGATCCGCTGGGCGGTGTTGGACATGTCCGGTCCTTACCGGAAGGCGTATAACCGGGTGCTCCCGAACGCTCTCCAGGTAGCAGACCCCTTCCACGTCATCCGCCTCGCCAACCAGCGACTCGACGAAGTACGACGCCGCACCCAGAACGAAACCCTCGGGCATCGAGGCCGCAAGGATGACCCGCTGTATCGGATACGCCGCCTCCTCACCGCCGCCCACGAGAGGATCAGCGACCGCGGTCAAACACGGCTGCGTGGTCTTTTGGATGCCGGTGACCCCTACGGGGAGGTACGCACAGCCTGGCACGCGAAGGAAACGGTACGAGGCATCTACGGGATCGAAAGTCCGGTCCTTGCTCTCCGATACACCCTCCAGCTCGCAGACGACCTCCAACACGAATCCTGCCCACCCGAGATCAACAAGCTCGGTCGCACCATCGCCCGCTGGACCCCCCAGATCACCAACTGGCACATCTCGAAGGTAACCAACGGACCCACCGAAGCCCTCAACAACCTCATAAAGCGGATCAAACGCATCGCGTTCGGGTTCCGCAACTTCGCGAACTACCGAATCCGCGCCCTTCTCTACGCCGGGAAACCCAACTGGGACCTACTCGCCACCGTCACTCCCCACTGAAATCCGATGAGCCACTAAAGAAGATTGCCCTGCTGATTCCGACCGCCGCTTGAGAGTCCAAGACGTGATCGTTTCTTAGCTCTGGCGTACCGGTACCGGCAACGATGCCACCGCTTCGAAGTATGTGTAGATCCAGCCGTCGGCATGACAAGTCCGTCGGTGTGGATGCCACGCCGGTTGCCGTCCAAATGGGTACAACCACCATTACTTGGAGGAGTCAGGAATCAGATGACGCACTGATCGAGAATCTGTGGAGTACGTTCTCTGTGATTCGTGACACCGGTCCCTCGTAGTTCTCGACCTCCAAAGCCCCAAGCCAGCACATGGAACTTACACTGAAGACAGCACCGCCATTCGGGTATTCCAGATAGACGATGTCTGCACGGATGGGTGGGCGTGTGTGACTCGATTGTGCCCAGTCAGAAGCCTGCAGGTCTTCAAGCGTCGTATGATACAGACCCGAAAAGCCGTCTGCCGTAGCGAGTATGACCGTATGTGAGGGTGTTCCCTTACGAAGATCCGCATGGTCGATCTCCCAACCGGCGGCTCCCCCCAAGAACCGTCCTGAGTCACCGAAGGTTGGTGACTCGACTCCGTCGCATATCCAAGCAACCCTAGGGTGATAGCTTGCCGCAGTCCGTCTGTAGGGTCGAGCAGGACCAGCTCCAAAGGCAGTAAAACCAGTGCCGACAATGCTAGCTGGGTTGTTTCCGTGGTATCTCCAAATGCCCCCAGGTTCTCCCGTTGTACTGTGTCCTGATTCTCCGGGATCTGCTTCCCACGGGCTGGATCCGTATTGACTTCGACGTACCTCCGATAGGCTTGGGTCGAACTCAGGGATAGAGGTGACCCAATAGAAGCCATTACCACCGAGGTAGATGAGGCGTCCTCCGTCCAGTAGGTATTCTTGAAGGGCCACCATCATCCGCCGCGTCCAGTATTCTGGATGGCTTCCTGTCACTATGGTGCGGAAGGGAGCCAGCGCACTAACACCTCGACCGTGCAGAATCTCGTCCGTGATGACCTCGTAGGAGTATCCCTTCTCATCCAGCCACCGTAACCCACAGAGGTCTGAGCTGAATCCGTGGTAAGACTGCGTTAGGGGAAATACGTAACCGGGGCGCATGCTAAGGAGTGGCCGTCGTCGAGACGCATAACATACGCCGCTCCCGTCACTGTGTACCTCGTACTGACTCAGTAGCCCGAGTTTGAGCATCGTATGGTCTGCATCAGTTAGCAATGGTCGAATATCATCCCATCCACCAAACGTTTTGGCGAGCGATGGATTCTTAACCGCCTCGTGCGAATTGCCATAGGCGATATCGGTAAGCGTACTCGCCAGAAAGGCGACGTCGGCTCGTTCCTGCCCCGGGATCGGGCAAACCCAAAACGGGATGAAGTCTTCCTCCGATTCGCTGCGGAGATGCGCGGCATAGGCACCACTCTCCAAGTCTTTAGGGACCTTGAATGTGAAAGAGGGTGACCACCTGGCATCAGCAAGGTCATCGTCGTGAAAGTGGATCGCTCCATATTCCTCGGGTCTAGACGGCCAATGGGTAACTTCGCCTGACCAATCTCGACCTGTCATAGCTCGGGTCGGCATGTTCACCACCACGCCCGTATTACCATTTCCCGAAAGATCAACAACATCCCGGGACGATATGGCCTGTGAGAAGTCCCACGCTCCCACAGTGTTGTTTCTCCACCGGCGCCAGCCCTCTCGGTCACCTAAACCGACAAGATCGATTTCTCGGAGCGCCAGATTGAGCAGTCGGGGATCCTCGATCTTCCCGTTGAACGACCAGCGCGTATGCCCTCTCCTATCTTGCGCTCCCCCGATAGTAAAGAAACCAGAGCCGACCGAATGATCGCCTATTCCGATGTTACATCTGTGACCTTCTGGGTAGTCGGGCCACGGACGCGGACGCATAGGGAGGCTCACAACCTCGGCATCGCCAGTGGTGTGGTCATAGGAACCAGCGATGAAAGTCCATTCTCGCTCACGAAGTCCAGCAGATGGAGTTGTGCTAGCGATTTCTCCCGTGCGTCCAACACGAAGTGTAGTTCCCGTGGAACTCACAAAGAGGCCAAATCCGGGCTCGTCTCCCCAGCATCCGAGAACCAGTTGCAGGTCCTTGCCGAGCCTGGTTGGATAGACCCACGCAGAGATAGAGAATGATCGCGGGCATAACGATCCGTGTTGCTGAGGGATGTGGATCCTTGAACCGAGACTCAGGGTTTGTTCCTCCGGCGGATATGACCCGAGGTTCGCTACGGCTTCTGCCGAGAATCCTTGTGATTCACTATCACTAGGTTCATGTTGAAGACGAACGATCGAGGCATCGAATGGATCCTGCGAGCTCACCATGAAGTCAAGAGCAGCACCTGGTACAGTTGAGAGTTCACTAGTATAACCAATAAGGCTCTTATACGCTATTGTCATTACTGGACCTGCCTCCGTGTGGTGACGCCATACCTATTCCACCGCTCCTCGTGCGGCTATTGGCAGAATCGCCTGTATCAGCCCCGAACGATGGAGCGCAACAGTGTTGAATAGATTCACCACCGCATTCGCGTTGTTTGGAATGATTGTTATCGTCTCACCGAGTGAGGGCTTCGAAGCGCACATCGACACATCTAGGTGTCCGTGCTCTTCTTCAAGCAGGAAGACGTGCGCGTTCGGATACTCAACGACGTAGCCAAACCGGTCATCAGAAAAGCCCTCCGGTGGCTCGGTTGTCAGTACCTTCGTTCCGGCATCTACGATTACACGATTCTTGGTCGGTGAACTAACAACCGTCGTTCTCACCCGAAGCGCGCAGGAATCAAGCTGACTTGTGTCTTTAATGATCGCTGATCGATCCCCATAGACGTAGGTACCGGCGCGGATCTCGCCGATCTCAGAGACATCATGAGTCTCATAAACGCCCGGTGTTCCCCCTCCGCAGGCGATGCCCCTTGACAATCCGATGCGGTCCAAGCCTTCGAACACCTCTCTGAACCACGGCCCGACGTGTGGACTCGTAGGGTATGTCAGCAACCCGGCAAACGAAAGGGCCGGTAGGCGGTGAACTGCATCTGCGAGCATAATCGCGGCTGCCGGTGTCTGTACTCCGGTTCGCTTCCAACCCGTATCGCAATCGACATAGAAATCGATCTGTGCACCATGTGTTTCTGCTGATTGAGAGATCGCACTCGCTACTTGGAACGAGTCCGCCGCTATCGAGAGGTTCACGAGCCTTGCCAAAGAAGCCACCCGCCTCGCTTTTCGAGTGCCGATCACAGGAAAGACGATCTGGATATCTTGAATGCCGGCCGCGCCCATGATCTCAGCCTCAGAGAGTTTCTGGCACGCGATGCCAACCGCACCGGCTCGGACCTGCATATGTGCAAGAAACGGAAGTTTGTGTGTCTTGATGTGAGGACGATTTCGGAGTCCATGTCGGTCGGCATATGACTGCAAGCGGCTGATGTTCGTCTCGACGGCATCCAAATCAACTGTCAACAGTGGTGTGTCGAGGTCGTCGATGGTCAAGTGGATGTCCTTCCTGAACCGCGCCTTGGGTTTAGCGGAGACCGGTTTGTTTGTGTACAGTTCGCCGAACTGGGTTCTGTTGACTGTAGCATTTGGCTTCTCTTTCGGTGTGTGGGATGTTCCCGATCGATTCGAGGGAGTCTTCGGTTGTTGAGCCAGTGGACAAATCCGAGGGTGGAGTAGTCGAGATGATGGAGATCCCCCACGGCGGGCCTTTCTCTCGGACGAGCTTGATCTTGTACGCTCCGATGATCGCTTCGGTGAGGGGGTTATCGTAAGAATCGCCGACTGGTCTGACCGTACGTTCGATGCGGGCCTGGGTGGCTGTACTCTGCCTGGGCTACATACGCAGACGCTCCGCAGGATCTCTTTGGCCCGGCGGAACTCACGAACGTCCCGGTGCAACTTTGTGAGTTCCACCACCTGCTCTTACGGCAATCCCGACCGCAGACCCTGATCGCGTCTCCGACTTCCGCACCCATTTGGGTAACGTCGCTGACGAACACTCCACGATTGTCGCCGTTGGTCGAACAGATGGTCGCCCACTCCGAGCAGTGCTCGCCCCGCTGCACGGATACCAGACGCACGGCTCGCTCCCGAACCTCCCGTGTGGCCTTACGTTCTCAGTGGCACCAGCCTTGTTTGCGTATCATTCCTCCCCATGTTCGAGTATCATTCGATACACGCTGTTCGAGAGCCGTATTGAAGTGAAACCCGAGTACTTGAACCCCGACACTCTGGCACCGCCGGCGGCACCCTTCACCTATGTGGTCAAGTGTGGAAGCGTGGTCTATCTATCCGGTCATGTTGCCTTCGACGAGAACAACAAAGTGGTCGGTCCTGGAGATCCTCGACGCCAGGCGGAACAATGCTGGGACAATATCGAACTTGCCGTAGAAGGCGCTGGTGGCACACTCGCGAACGTCGTGAAGATTCAGGTGTTTCTCAAAGATATTCGATTTGCGGAGGCCGAACAAGCAGTAAGAGTTGAGAGGTTCCAGGGAATGCGGCTCCCGGCGTGCACTCTTGTGGAAGTGTCGAATCTCGGGATGCCTGAGCTGCTCATGGAGATCGATACTGTTGCCGTCCTCGACTGAATCCGCGAGAGGCCGCTGGTTCACCGGCATCGATTCGGGCGGGACGTTCACCGACACGGTTGCAATCGACACGGAGTCCAGGGCGATTCAGGTGGCGAAGGTCCCCTCGACTCCATTGAGGCCGGTCGTCGCTGTCGTCGAGTCCCTGGAACAGCTCAACTCTCGTCGAATCGCCCGCCTTGTTCATGGCACCACGGTCGCGACAAACGCTGTTCTACAGCGCAATGGCGCACGCTTGGCTCTCCTGGTCACCAAGGGGTTCGAAGATGTGGCGTACATACAACGTATCAACAGACCTCGCGCATACGATTTGCTCTGGCAGAAACCAGATCCGCTTGTCGCGAAGCGCCACTGTTACGGAATCAGCGAACGTATCGGATCTGAGGGTGAGATCCTGTTGCCCCTCACTGAGGATGCCGTGTCGGCGGTCGTCGCGCATCTGAAAGACATAGTCTCAGCGGGCGAGATTGATGCGATAGCCGTCTGTCTCCTCTTCAGCTACGCGAACGACGCTCACGAGCAGCTTTTAGGCCGGCGCCTCCGTGAAGCCCTTCCCGACACGCCGGTGTCGGTCTCGAGTGAGGTGAGCCCGATCTGGAGAGAATACGAGCGAACGAGTACGGTTCTCGCTGACGCCTACATCAAGCCGCTGATGTCCCGCTACTTCGGCGATCTTGCTGTCGAGACAGGTCCATTTCTCAAAGGCTCACCGCTCACTATCCTCAAGTCGAACGGTGGGACCGGCAACGTCTCCACAATTGCGCCGAAGCCGGTGACATCGATTCTGTCGGGTCTCGCCGGTGGCGTTGTCGGGGGAGCGTTCTTTGCCGCAGCTGAGAATGAGCCCCTCGCGATCACCTTCGACATGGGTGGGACGAGTACAGATATCGGGCTGGTACGCGATGGCCAAGTGGGACACGTCAACGAGTACGAAGTCGAGTGGGGTCTACCGGTGGTCACCCCGGTCGTCGATGTGCACACAATTGGTGCGGGTGGTGGATCGATAGCGGCAATTGACAGCGGTAGCCTTCTCCAGGTCGGCCCCCGTAGCGCCGGAGCACGGCCCGGTCCCTCGTGCTATGGGCTTGGCGGATCAAAGCCCACGGTAACGGATGCGAACCTGGTCCTAGGCCGGCTGAATCCGCACTACTTTCTCGGCGGCAAGGTGAAGCTTGAACCGCAAGCGTCCTTCGATGCGTTGTCAGAGCTTGCTTCGCAATTGCAGCTCTCGACCGTCGACGCTGCGACCGCTGTAGTGGCTGTTGCCGACGAGAACATGGCGAACGCCATTCGGCTGGTTACGATCGAGCGCGGTGTCGACCCACGGGGCTTCGCTCTGATAGCGTTCGGTGGTGCCGGGCCCCTTCACGCGTGCGGAGTCGCTGATGCGGTCGGGATCCGGCGGATAGTGGTTCCGCCCAATCCAGGTCTATGCTCCGCGTTCGGTGCAGCGATCGCGCGCTTACGCACCGATCGGGTCTGGAGCATCGGCAAGCGAATCGACGACATCAACGAAGAGGTGCTGCAGGCCGAATTCCAGGCGTCAGTGGGTGCTGTCAGCAATCAGTTGTACAGAGATGGCGCAACGGGCTCCGAACGGTTATCACTGTTCGCATCATGCCGCTACTACCTCCAGAACCATGAGCATGAGATACACCTTGGAGCGGATCTGGTGCCCGGCTTCCTAGCGCGGCTGCGCGACGCATTCGACCGGGCACACGAAGCAGCCTACGGCTACTCGTTTCCATCCGATCCGGTCGAAGTGGTTCATTGTCGGGTTACTGCTCTGGAACCCTACGATGCATCCCTGGATATCGATTTCGCCCATCAAGATGGCCTCAGTGCTCGGGGTCCAAGGTCTGATCGAGTCCTCACTTTTGCCGGCGGCGAGGAATCGCTGGTTCCGGTCTACGAGCGTGCGAGTCTCACCGAACTGGTGGGGCCGGCTGTCATCGACGAGCCGGACTCGACAACCCTTGTTAGTCCGGGCTGGCTGGCACGTTTGACAGAGCGAGGCAGCATCCTTATGGAAAAGGAGCAGCTATGACCGACCACGTGGACACTGTAACCATGACGGTCGTAAGCAACTATCTCCGTAACGTCTGTCAAGAGATGGGCGTTGCCATGATGAGAACCTCGTTCTCCACCATCTTCAATGAAGGCCTCGACTTCTCCTGCGTGGTCTTCGATGCAGCGGGGCGAGCCATAGGAACCGGTGAATTCTGCCCGGCGCAGATCGGCGCCATCAACTTCGTGGTGGCCTGGTGCATCGAAGAACTCGGCGTCGAAGCTTTCAACGAGGGAGACGTCGTGATCCACAACGACCCCTATCGCGGAAACTGCCACATGCCAGAGCACATGGTGATGAAGCCGGTCTTCTTTGACGGCGAGCTCGTTGCCTTTGCAGCGACCATCGCCCATATGGCTGAAATCGGCGGAAAGGCTCCTGGAGGATTTGCGGCCGATGCCGTGGACGTGTACCAGGAAGGGCTGCGGCTACCGCCCATCAAGCTGATGGAGCGTGGAGAGCGAAACGAAGACGTCTGGAAGCTGGTTCTCATGAACCATAGGACGCCGCGGAGCACATGGGGCGATCTGCATGCGATGGTTGGTGCGTTGAATGTTGGTGAGCAACGACTCAAGTCGCTTTTCGGGCGCTACGGAACAGATCGTGTCGCCTCGATCAACGATGCTCTATTCGACTATTCGGAGCGCCGGATGCGCGAGGAGATTGCGGCGATTCCCGACGGCGAGTATCTGTGGGAAGACGTTGTTGAGGACGACGGCGTGGTGGCGGACAAGTCTTATTGGATCCGAGCCAGAATATTCGTCGACGGTAGCGACATCATCCTCGATTTTCGAGAGAGTGACGATCAGGCCCAAGGACCGTGCAACATGACCTTCGGTTCTACCATGTCAGCGGCTTATAACGCGATGCTCCAGGTGACCGATCCCACGATTCCCAAGAACGCCGGATGTTACCGACCTATCCACGTCATCACTCGTCACGGCAGCATCGTGAACGTCCAGCCTCCGGGGCCGTCTGTCGGCGGTAACTCCGAGATCCATCCCCGCGTGGTCGATCTGATCCTCGCTGCTTTGGCGCCCGCGATACCTGACCGTGTTGCGGCGAGTTCTGGGGGCAATAGCTGTAGCTTCTTGTTCGGAGGTTGGCATCCGAAGACAGGCGAGTACTTCACCAACTACCACATCGAAGGCATCGGCTGGGGTGGAACCGTAGCGGGAAACGGTAACAACTCGCAGAACGTCATCAACGGCAATTGTCGCAACACACCAATCGAGGTTTTCGAAACCCGGTTTCCCGTCCGCGTGGGATGGCTCCGGCTCGTCCCTGACTCCGGAGGTGCCGGCCAGACGCGTGGCGGCCTCGCGTGTGAGCGTATGCTCGAGGTTCTGTCCCCTGAACTCACCGTCGCCGAATTCACCGATCGGATGACAACACAGGCATGGGGCCTTTTCGGAGGATCACCCGGCTCGAGCACAGCGACATTTATGAGACTGCGTGGAACTGATGAGTGGGCAACGGTGGGAAACATGTTCGGTACAGTCTCGAACAGCAAGTATTCCGGCATCAAGCTGAAGGAAGGTGATTGCGTATTGCTACGGACTGCCGGCGGGGGAGGATACGGCCCGCCGACGAATCGCGATCAGGCCCTTGTGGCAGCGGACGTTGCCGACGGATTTATTACTCCCGAGGCGGCCCTCCGCTATTACGGCGTTCGGATTGCCACTGATCACCAATCGAGACAAGCACCGTGAGTGGAGACTGGGTCACCCTTGATCGCCCGCTCTATGAGACGGAGATACAGGCTTGCTCTGCGTGCGGTGCGATGATTGCCGGACGCGGTTGGTGGACTGCCTCACCTGAGGGGCGCCTTTTATGCGGACCGGAATGCGAGCAACTCGAGGTTCGTGTGTCCGAGTTGCGAGAGCGCTATCGAAGCGACGGAAGGCAGTTTGCTTCGTTGAGTATGGAGCCGTGAGCGTGGCTGAGCACGTCATAAGCCTGGGCCCACTCCTATACGAGATTAGCCGGCTCCGCGAGCCGATGATAACGATCGACCCTGGGGATAGCGTCGTGGTTGAGACGGAAGACGCGTTCTCCGGACAGGTTCGGTTGCCCGGGGATGTCCGAGATCGCACGGCCCTACCGCTCAGTGATCCCGTCGCCGGGCCCATCGTCGTAAGCGGGGCTGAACCAGGGGATTCGCTACGCGTGTACATCGTTGACATCGAGCCACTTCTCGGCCAATGCGCGACCTACGTACTGCCTGCCCCGCCTGTTGTAGCCGCGCTCGCATCGCCAGTGCCGGATATGACGCGAATTTGCCAGATTGTGGATGGTCAGATCCTCTGGAGCGAGGACTTCACAATCCCGTATCGCCCTATGATCGGAACAATCGCTTGTGCTCCGGCCATGGGGGCCGCAACGACAGTATCCGCTGGCGACTATGGGGGCAACATGGACCTCCGCGAGGTTGCTCCTGGGTCTACTGTGATGCTTCCGGTGTTCGTTCCCGGTGGATTCCTGTACCTGGGGGATTGCCACGCCGCGCAAGGTGCGGGCGAGGTAAGCGGTATCGGGTTGGAGATGCCTGCACGAAGCCGGATCGTCGTTGATCTGGAGAAGAGCATCGAGTTGCGGTGGCCACGGATCGAGACGGAGAGCGATCTAATGGCTGTAGCGTGTGGGAGACCGCTCGATGAGGCAGTTGGCGTAGCGTTCAGTCGGCTCGCAGTGTGGATGGAGAGAAGCTATGGCTGGGCCTGCTGGGAGGCATTGAGCCTGCTCTCACAGGTGGGCGAGGTCAGCGTTGGCTACTACTGGGGTGGCGGCGTTGCTGCGAAGGTATCCAAGTCGTATGTCCAACGAACCTAGGCAGTGAGTCGAAATGAGGAAGTGAGTTCGCAATATGAACACACCTCGACCGAAGATTGGTAGCATGAACGATTCACGCGACGTTTCATTCGAGTTCCCATCGATAGAACATCCGGCGTTGCTTCAAGTACTTCTCGAAGAGGCCAAGCGACGCAGTGTTCCTATCCACCGTATATCTATGGGTGGTGGAACCCGCATGCTGACGAATGGCGAACGCGAGGACATGCTCAGTCAAGCGCACGAGCACGGTATCGACGTCTACTCATTCATATCGTCCCGCAACTCGTTCGAGCCTCTCGTTGACAAAGGAGCAGGCGACCAGTTGCGAGGTGAAGTCGCGTTCCAAGATGCTATTGAAGAACTCCATCGATGCTCTGAATGGGGAATCGATGGAGTTCTCGTCGCAGACCTGGGGCTTCTCGATGCCGCGAACAAACTACGTATGAGCGGTGATCTGCTCGGACTCGCCTTCAAGACATCCGTAGTAATAGCTCCAACGAACGCCGCTACCGCCCAGCTGTATGAGAGGCTTGGGGCTACAAGTATCAATGTATCCGGTTCGTCGACGATCGATGATCTGGCTGCGATGCGCTCCCGGCTCTCAAGTTCCACCAGTCTCGATATCTACATCGAGATCTCTGCCGATTTGGCCGGAGGACTCCGCTACCGAGATGCTGCTGCTCTCGTGGAAGAGGCTGCTCCCGTGCATCTCAAGTTCGGGTTGCTAAACGCACCGACGCTATATCCGTATGGAGCGCATCTCGAGGCTATCGCACAGCAAACCGCCCGCGAGAAGGTCCGACGCGCCCAGCTCGTATGCGAAGACCTCGCCAGAGCAGGAGTCAATATACAAGCCGCAGTAGGCGCGAAGGCTAACAGCGTTTGAATGTCAGTGACCTTGTAACATCCGTGCCTACCATCGATCTTGGCCAAGTAGAGGTGAACATTTCCCAGCCCCAAATGTCCGCTGATGAACGTAGGCTCAGAAACAGACCTGACTCCAAGGCCCACAAACTGCCGTGCAGAGCCCATATGCAAGTCCAGGCCAGCACAGTAGTAATCGCCTCCCGGAGTAGTGTGAAACGCCTTCCGACACTGTCGGAAGCTGAGTTTATGGCTGCCGCGGCTATTCGTAACTTTCAGATCCTCTTGTCCGTGATCGGGTGCCGGATTGTCGAACGCTGTGCGGCTGTGGTTGATCGCGTGGGTTACAAACCACGATTCGAGAAGAACCCTACGAGGAAGAGGGCATTCCCAGAGTTCGATTTGCTGGCTGCCCAAGGCAGCCATCTACAGAATTCAGAAGCGACGGGAGGCCGTTTTCGATGACACACGGCCGACGACTGTCCCCATCGGTATTGCACGGCTGGGCGACCGAGATCGTACGTTCGGCGGGAGCCTCCGTACCAGCAGCAGAGGCAACAGCGACAGCGCTGATTGACGCCAACCTACGCGGCCTGGACACACACGGCCTCGTCCTGCTCAGGTTGTATCTGCCTCGACTGAGAAGCGGGACAATCGATGGGCAGGCGAAACCCGAGGTTATCAACGACCTTCCGGGTGCGGTAGTAGTCGATGCTCGAAACGCACTTGGTCCATACGCAGCGACAATCGCAACCGAACTCTGCTGTGACAAGGCCGAGAGCAGCGGTGCTGCTGTCGCGCTCGTTCGGAGATCGAACCACTTCGGAGCGGCGTCGGTGTACTCGGAGCAAGCGGTTCGGCGAGGCTGCGCGGCCATTGTTTTTTCGAATAGCGACCCGGGTTTAGCTCCACGGGGAGCTCTCGGTCCGATTCTTGGAACCAATCCTCTGGCAATCGCCGTGCCCGCGCACGCCGAAGAGATCGCCCCTTCCCTCGATATCGCCACCAGCGTCGTCGCTCTCGGTCGAGTCCGAGCCGCGGCGCGAGCCGGAGACCGTCTCCCACCAGGATGGGCGATAGGGCCCGATGGAGCGCCGACCGAGGAGCCCGAACTCGCTCTTGCCGGCAGTCTGCTCCCTTTCGGAGAGCACAAGGGATTCGCGCTTGCCTTCATGATTGACACGTTGGCCGGATGTCTGGCAGGGGCACGAACAAGCCCGTCGATAAGTGCCGATCCGGTTGGGCTCAAGCCCCAACATCTAGGTCACTTCATCCTGGCCATCAGCCTTGGAGCCGTGGGCAACATGGCGGGTATTCTATCCTGTGTCGAAGCACTGACAGACACAGTGCATACGGCGGGGAGAGCTAAGGAGGTTCGACCATTCCTGATCCCCGGAGAACGTGAAGCACGGTTGGCCGCCGAGCGTCGCACGAGGATCCCAATCGGATCTGGAGATCTCGCCTTGCTCGAGGGTCTCGGCCGTGATTTCAACGTGACCTTCCCGAGTCGCTAGCCGTGGAAACACGAGCCTTCGGTTCCACCGGCCTGAACCTCCCTGTCGTAGGTCTGGGCACATGGTCAACGTTTGATCTCCCGGCGTCTCGCGAGGCCACCGCCTCCGGAGTTGTAGCGGAAGCATTGGGCGCAGGCACTCGCCTCTTTGACACCTCTCCGATGTATGGGCGCTCGGAAGCCGTCTTATCGAGAGCGCTTGCCGATCGCCGGGCTGACAGCATCGTCGCCACCAAGATATGGGCACAATCCGAGACCGAGGGACATCACCAGTTCGCCCGGCAAGTCGAACTATTCGGTGGTTGGATCGACCTGGAGCAGGTGCACAACCTTGTCGCCTGGAGAGCACACCTCTCATTCCTTGAGAAGGAACGAGACCGGGGTCGAATCGGGCTCATCGGTGCCACCCATCTCGATTCTGGCGCATTCGACGAACTCGAAGTGGTGATGAATACCGGCCGGATCGACGCTATCCAGATCCCGTACAATCCATGGGAGCGGGTTGTTGAACAGAGGATCCTCCCACTCGCAGAAGAACTCGGCCTCGGTGTCATCGTCATGCGACCCTTCGCAGAAGGCGCGCTTTTCCACCAACCCGACTCATCCGAGATCGAAAGGCTGGGAGTCCGTTCGTGGTCGGAGGCGTTACTCAAGTGGGTGTTGTCGGACAGCCGCGTGCATGTTGTCATACCCGCCACAAGCAAGCGAGACCACGCGCGACTCAACGCGATTGCGGGGAGCGCTCCGTACCTACATGCCGACCAGCGTGCCGCTGTCGAGCGCCTCGCAGGCGATTGGGAGACCGCGTGACGGAGGGGGCTCTCGCGATTCTCGTGGATTGCCGACGGTCGTGGACTCCGATCCTGGAGCCCGGAGCTTGCCACAAACCCAGACGTGCCGGCGTCGGCCCGGCACACCACCAGTCAAAACATCCCGACTCCACGAAACCAGGGCATCACCCCACTCTCCGATAGACCCGAGGCGGTTCATACTCCAAGATCGGGTAATTGTTGACCCCCAAGGTTTCTGGATACCTCAACCGCTCAGCGGTGGATTACCACCCGTACCCCTCGGAATTACTCCTCTAGGCCGGCTCTCCCCTTATCCGCCCTTGCCCGAGACCCGTAGCACGATCTTGCCGACGTTGCGTCTCGACCGGAGGTCGGCATAGGCCTCCCGGATGCGGCGTAGGGGCCGGACGGAGTCGATTCCGGGATGGATCCTGCTTGCTGCCGCCAGGTCGAGACACCGCCGCATACCTCGGCTGGTGGATCCCGAACTGCCGTAGATCGCCACCCGCGATCTGAACAGCCAGTTGTTGTTGAGCTGAACGAGGGGTCCCGCATGCGATCCGCATACGACGACCCTCGCCCGGTTGCGCAAGGTCTTGAGGGCCTCATTCCACACCGTCGGGTTACTGGCCGGTTCCAGGTACACGGTGACCCCTTCCGGGGCGATCTCGCGGACCGAATCCGAGAATTCGGGCTCCGCCGTGTAGTCGATGGTCGCATCGGCGCCCGCCGCGGCTGCCTGCGATGCCCGGTCGGGTGACCCGGCGGCTCCGATCACGATGGCACCTGCGAGTTTGGCGAGTTGCACCGCGGCGAAGCCGATAGCGCCCGACGCTCCGGTCACGAGCACGACATCCTCTCCGGTAAGGCTCACACGCGTGAACATCTGCTCCGCCACGGGAAAGGAGTGGGCGAGCGCGGTGGCCTGCGCATGGCCGAGGCTGTCTGCGATGGGAAATACGCTGCGTTCGGGGACGGTCACGTACTCGGCATGTCCGCCCCATCGGTGAACCCCCACGTTGTGCAGGGACGGGCAGGAGTCGTCCTCACCGCGTTCGCAGGATTCACAGATGCCGCACGCTATCGGCGGTTTCACGACCACGCGCCGGCCGACATCGAGAGAGGAGACCTCCGAACCGCGGCCCGCGACCACTCCCGACGGGTCGATACCCATCACATGGGGGAAGGACAGGTTGGCCTTGTGAGCCCGTCCGGACATGGTGAAGAGGTCCTGGTGGTTGACCGCAACCGTCCGAACCCGGATCAACACCTCGTCCGCGGCCGGTGCCGGCACCGGCAAGCGGGTTTCGACGATGTGCTGGGGGCCTCCCACCTCCACCAGCGCCATCACGTGCATGGTGTCCGGTACGTTCACGGCGTCCTACCCGAAAGGCGGCTCATCAGCTCGGCATCTCGTCCTTGCCGGAGGGGTCTTGGGCTTTCGAGGATACCGGGCGCCTTCCGGAAATCGGTGCGGGTCGATTCCGGGAGCCTGGCCACACTCCATCCGGGCCAGGATTTCTGATGAGGTACCGGGCAATGATGGCGGCCCCGGCCAGAGCCAGGAGGGAGAGCCCGGTTTCGCCCACCGGGAATCCGGAACCGATCATCGGAAGGGAAAGGTCACGCTGGATGATTCCTGTCGTCACCGCGCCCCCTGCAGACCCGCCTAGGAAGAATCCAAGGTAGAAGAGGCCGATGGCTATCGACTGGGAGGGCCCCTCGAAGCGCTGCGTCACGGCATCCACCAGTGGCGGTGTCAGAAGCCCGAACCCGATTCCCAGAGGTATCACGATCACGGCCACCGAAGCGAGGCTGCGGTCTATACCGAGCACAGCTAGCAAACCGGTTCCCGCGAATAGGAACAGTAAGGACACCAATGTGGTGGCGCTATGACCCAACCGTCGTACCAAGACGCCGTTGACGGTGGATGCGATGGCAACCGACGCGGCCGTCGGCACGATGACAAGCCCGATCCCCACCGCGTCGATCGTATGAACCCTCGACAGTGCGGAAGGCAGTGCCACGATCGTTCCCAGATAGGCAGCGCTCCCCACCAGACCTGCGGCCGCCAATGGGAGAAACGCCGGATCACGCACAACCGACAGCGGAATGAACGGGGCCGGATGCCGTCTCGCCCGGGTGGCGGAGAGCAGAGCGCCCAGCATGGCCATCACAACGGCACCCCCCGTCACGAGGGTGGCGCCCTCGACGGGGAACCGGTTCATCGCGAATACAAAGCTGCCGATCATCAGGATTGCAGATCCGGCTCCGGCGTAGTCGAGTTGACGGGTCCGGTCCCCACGCTGCGGCTGGTCGTACCAGACGAAGACCGCGACCGGGGAGATCAGCATTCCAATCGCTACGGCGGCTCGCCAGCTGACGAGGTCTACGAGCAGGCCTCCGATAATAGGGCCGAGTGCCTGGGCGATGCCCACCACCGCGGTGATGATCCCGTAGGCGAACTGGCGCCGTTCGGGCGGGAATCTCGTGGCGAGGATGGCCACCGAGAGCGTTGGTATCGCGCCCGAGCCTGCGCCCTGGATCACCCGGGCCCCGATCAGAACAGGCAGCGTCGGGGCAACGACCGCTACCAGAGACCCGAACGCCAGGAGCAGGATCCCGAACGAGAGGGTCCTTCCCAGCCCGAAGCGGGCGGCGAGCCTCCCGTAGAGAGCGGTGGCCACCGCGAACGTCCCGGAGTATCCGAAGACGACCCACCCGACATCCGCCGGGCCGGCGCCGAAGGCCTGCCCGATGGCGGGTTGGGAGACTGCCGACGCCGACGTGTTGGCCACGGTCAGGAACACGGCCGCGGCCACCATCGCCAGGATGGCGGCGGGGGACAGGCGACCTTTAGCGGCGGTCACGAAGCGGATCCGTTGTACGCGTCCGGAAGACATACGATGGCTGTCGAAGTGGATCCGGGTCGTGTACGGTGAAGTGGGCGGGCCGGATGCGCCAGTCGGAGGGAGAATTGCCCGTGAGCTCTATGTGTGCCTCCGCTAACGTGTATACAGAGCACTGTATACACGTGAACCCGGGGATATGACGATGCAAGCCGTATCCCTCCTCGGGTTCGAAGGGGAGCGCGGCGTTGGCTAACCCGAAGATCGAGATCGAGCACGTCGACAAGTATTACCGGTCGACCGGCACATCATCGAAGCGCCTCGGCAGGCGGGGGAGGATGCATACGGCGGTCCAGGCGCTGCGCGACGCCAACCTGACTGTGGCCGAGGGAGAATTCGTCAGCTTGATCGGACCGAGCGGATGTGGCAAGACCACTCTCTTGAAGGTGCTGGACGGCTTGGTGCCCTACGACACAGGATCCGTGAGGGTATCGGGAAGGCCGGTAACAGGACCCGGTCGCGACCGGGCGTTCGTGTTCCAACACTTCGGCTTGTTCCCTTGGCGGACCGTGATGGGGAACGTGACGCTTCCTCTGGAGGCCGCCGGGAAGTCAAGGGCCGAGCGTGAGGAGACTGCCTGGAATTACATACGCATGGTGGGCCTCGAGAGCTTCGCCAACCATCACCCCCACGAGTTGTCGGGTGGTATGCAGCAGCGGGTCGGGATTGCCAGAGCCTTGGCGGTGGATCCGGAGATCCTGCTCATGGACGAGCCGTTCGGCGCGCTGGACGCCCAGACCCGCGAGTTGATGCAGATCGAGCTCCTCAGGATCTGGGAGAAGACTCGCAAGACGGTCGTGTTCGTCACCCACAGCGTGGACGAGGCTATCTTCCTGTCCAGGCGGGTAGCGATCATGTCGGCCCATCCGGGGACGATCAGCGAAGTCATCGAAGTCCCCTTCGGATATCCGAGGACCGAAGGGGACCTGAAGCGGGATCCGGTTTTCGCCGACATGCGGTACGACATCTGGAATAAACTGCTGCCGGGCAAGTCCGCCACCGTCTGATACGCTCTTCCGATCCAGACGACAAGCGGTGCCGGTCAGCGAGTATCCCCGGCGCTCGGGGGTTTCCGGATTTCGAGAACTGATCGACCCCTTTGGGGGCTTTCAGCCGCGGTTAGCCGGAACGCGAAAATCCATGGTCGTCGGGATTCACCCATTCGGGCCCTCCCCCGCTGCCACCTCCTCGATCTCGGAGCGTGTTCATGTACGCCTCTAGTTAGGGCTCGCTCCGGCAACATGATCCCTGCCACGGCCCGATCGACGCCGAAGAACCTGACCGTTGGTGAATATGGCTACCTAACAATATACAACGGACCACTGACAGGAATACCCCCTTGCACCCGGCTCGGATGGGTCAATACACGCCTCCGGTTCGAAACCCCATGAGATCAAATGCTGATCGGGAGATTCCGGCTCAGGTCAGATCCGGCTGCGAAACTCGGAAGACCGGAGAACCGGCGAACACCGAAGAGCAAGAGAGGTGGACATTCAATGCCAAGATTGAGATTGGAACTGAGTTGGGAGCCTCGACCCGCAACGAAGAGAGAGGCTGCTGTCAACACCCTAATATGGACGGGGCGGGTCCTGATTCTCCTTTCCCTCGTCGTAGGGTTCTTTGGAATCCCCATGGTGTGGTTGGCAGTAGCGATGCTGATGATCTACCCGCTCTACGTTGCGATCTACTGGCGGGCTATCAGCGTCAGGCGGCCGGAGGTTGTCACCTTGGTGGTAATCGCCGTGGCGCTCGCGGCCTTGTTCATCATTGCAATCGGTCTTCGGTGAATTGTCCGATGTAACCAGGCCTTTCAACAGCCTTTCCGTTCATCGAACGTGGGTAAGCAGGATCGTCGCGCGTCCGGTGAGGTACGCGGAGCATTCGATCGTCGTTCCGGGTCTCCCGGGACGACGATCGACCGGGGTTCCCCTTGACCTACGATCCGGTTATTCCACTCCGCGGGGAACCGTGTCTCGGATAACGGCACCATTGTGGTTGACGACTGTGTACACCGGAACCGCCCGGCGCGAGAATGCTCCGAGAGGGCAACGAGCATCGCCCCATTCGATCATGGCGAGGACGGCGCTGGCTGATGAGGGACTATCCACGTGTACGTCGAACACCAACCACTGGATATGGACCGGCTTGTCGTCGAAACCATGCTCCCCACGCAGATCAAGGTGGGTGGTGATGTTCATTCGCATCCCTTGGACATCACAACCTGCGAAGGCGGCCCCCTTGGCGTACCAGCCGAGCATGCAGAAGGCGATCCCGCTGAGAAAATACCTGATCGGGCTCGGACCCCGCTCGTGCCCTCCCCGGTCGAAGGCTTCATCCCCGAAGAAGGTGAACTCCCGGTCGTACTGGATGAAGGAGGACTGGACGCTCACATTCTCGATAACCTCGGCAGACACGTAGGGATGAACCAGACCGGCCGCGTGGTTGCCTCCGAGCTTCTCCACCACGCCCAAGTAGTTGGACTTCAGCTTTCCGTGATCAACGATTCCCATCGTCTAGCTCCTCCTATCGGCTTGCGGCACGTTCGACCGGGCGATCTCGGCCCGCACGATCGGTAGAACGGACCGGCTGATCTCCTCGATGGTCTCCTCGAACCGGTCGAACTGGTTACGCACGTCGAACGTGAAATGGTCGAACCCTCGGTTGTAGTACTCCAGGACGCCGGTCGCTACGTCGGCGGCGTCACCGACTAGCACCACGCCCCGGATGTCCTCGATGGTGCGGAAGCCGCCCCCGGGTGGGGTAACCCAGTTGCGCTTGCCATCTCTCGACATCCGGTCCACGTCTACCCCGCTCCGAGCCCGTTCCCGGTCGTCGTCGAGGATCGTGCGGGGGGTGGCCGAGAGGAAGAGCCGGTCGATGCCGCCGAGGAGTTCGCGCATGTAGGCGAGCCGGGCATCGACGGTCGTCAGCGGAACCGTGCCGGCCAGCCACCCGTCCGCATGGCAGGCCGCGATCCGGGCCGCCCGCCGGGACGGTCCCCCGTACAGGATGGGTAACGGGGATTGGAGCTTGGGTTCGAGGGATGCCTTGTGGACTCGGAATATCTCCCCCTCGAAGGTCACCCCGTTCTCGGTCCACAACCGGCGGACGATGTCGATCATCTCGACGACCGCCTGGTGTTTCCGGCGAGGGTCGATGCCAGCGGCGCGCAGCTCGCCGCCGTGGCCGGCCCCGAAGCCTGCGATGACCCGTCCCCCGGTGAGGTAGGAGAGCGTCATGTACTGCTGGGCGACCCGGATCGGGTGGCGCACCGGGATCATCACCCCGGTTCCGATGACCACCCGTTCCACGAGGGTTCCCAACCCGACCAGGGTGGTGAACGGTTCGAGGAAGGTCATATCGGAATGGTCCTCATGGCTGTGCGGGTGCCAGAGGAGGTGATCCCGGGCCCACACCGCATCGAACCCCAGACGTTCGATGAGCTTGATGCCATCGATCAGGCGGGTACGGGAGGCGTGGGGACCGAAGTGCGGGAGCAGAATCCCGAATGTCATCCCCGTTTCGGGTCTCCGGAGGGGATGGCTGTCCAGATGCCGGCTCACGTCGGCCCCGGAGTCGGCGGGTGGGATGGCATCCCGGCACCGGGCCGCTCTCGGGCGATAGGCATGCTTCCGTGTCTGCTGGATCGCACCGCGTCTCGTCGGCCCCGGTCTCTCAGAATGCTTTGGGCCGCCAGGAGGACAACCGGGCTTCCACCGCCTTGGTGATAGCGATCATGATCGCTCCCAGCACCATCAGCAGAAAGGCCATGGCAAAGAGCCGGTCGGTGTGGTAGGCGGCCCTCGCGTCCCGGATCACGAATCCCAACCCCGGTACACCGATCAGGAACTCCGCCACTATCACCGCAATGAGGGCCCGCTGCACCGCAATGCGAAGACCGGAGGCGAGAAAAGGGACGGCCCCGGGCAGGAGGATCTTCCAGAACATGTGCCGGTCCCTGATGACGAGCAGCACCACGGTGGCGAACAGCAGCACCACGCCCTGTACCACGGTGAGCCATCCCGCCGCGGTGGCCAGGAATGCAACGATGAGCACGATCGCTCCCGTCCATTCGTCGACTGCGCCCTTGCCTGCCCGGAGGTTGAAGGCGTAGGAGACCTCGTTGTATTCCTTCATCAACTCGTGCACACCCGCCGCTGTGGAGAAAGCGATCAGGACCGAGCAGGCCACCACGACGCTGGCGATCACGAATTTGGACAGGGGAACCTGGACCCCCGCCGCTACGAAGCGGGTCCCGATACCGAACCAGATCACCATGATCGGCACGAAAGCCACCCGGGGCACCGAATAGATAGCTGCGAGGTAGGGATCGAGTGCCACCCGGAAGACCCGGTACCGGCCGATCAGGAAGCCGATCGTCACCCCGACGATGAACGAGAGAACGATGCCCACCACCAGCGCCCCCAACGACTTGCCGAGCAGTTCCCAGAAGCTCCCCTCGATGTACGGGAGCACCTCTTCGGCTCCCAGCAGCCTCCAGAGTTCGCTGACCGTCCTGGTGGGCTGCGAATACCACTCGGGTTTGCGACCTCCGAACACCTGCCAGAAGGCCAGGAACAGCACCACGCCGATAACCTGAAAAACCCTTATCCGGTTGATCGGGAATGAGAACCGGGTAGGTCCGCCCGGTGGTGAGGTGTCCACCAGGTCCGGCGAGCGGGCGCCGGTCATATCGACTCCTTGATGCTCCACGGGGTGACCCAGCGCTCGAGCAGCCGCAGACCGATGTTGATGGAGACTCCCACCGCCATGACGGTCAGCATCGCGGCGAAGGTCGTGTCCATCCGGAACTCGTTGGTCGCGTTGCCTATCAGGCCGCCGATGCCCTTCGCCTCCAGGAAGAACCCGGCCAGCACCACTCCGACCATACCGTGGAGGAGGCCCAGCCGTAGACCGGTGATGATGTAGGGAGCGGTTGCCGGTGCCACGATCTTGGTGAGCATCATGGCTTCGGGGATGGAATAGGACCTTGCCACGTCCACGTATTCGGCGTTGGTCACCTTTATGCCGTCCCTAACGGTGAAGAAGACCTCGAAGAAGCTGAAGAGGATCACGACCAGCACCTTGGCGTTGAACTGGTAGCCGAGCCAGAGGGCGATGATCGGAAGCAGGGCAATCTTGGGCGTCATGAAGACCCCCACGAAGACCGGCTCGACGGTGTTGTCGATCGACCGGTAGCGTCCGAGGAGAAACCCCAGCAGGATACCGGCCACGGCCGAAATGGCCAGGGCGGTGAACATGATCGCCAGGTCGGCTCGCCAGGCTTTCCACAACTCGCCGTTGACGGTCATCTCCCGGAGGGCTTCCCATGTCCTGGTCGCCGATGCGAAAGTGGCGGTGTGGGTGCGCCTTCCGAAGACCTCCCAGCCGGTGAGGATGACCGCCAGGGTGAGTACCCGTATCGTCCAACTCGACTGGAAGAGGTCCAGTGCACGCCCGAGAGGACCAGCGACTCCGGAAGCCAGGTAAGTAGAACCCCGCTCCCGGGCGGTCAGTGTCTTGACTGCGGCCATATGCGTTTGCTCCCCGTCCGAACAATCCGGCCAGGAGAATGCCGACCATCCGATCGTCGCCCCAGTCTTCCAACCGCGACATCGGGTGTCCAGCACCCTCCGGGAACCTTAGCGCCAGGTCCTCGCAAACGTTCGGTTACCCGGCGGCCTGCAGGCCTGCCAAGCCCCCTGAGGGGAGCTAGCAGGCCCGCAGGTCCGTTCCTATGTTCCCTCCGTCCGGCCTATGCCGAGCCGAGGATTTCGAGTGCTTTGTCCTGGAACTCGAAGGTGACGAGTTCTTCGACGGTGTACTCACGGTCGACCGCTTCGAATGAGAAGGAGGTGTCCAGGGTGGTCTGCATGAGGTCGTAGTCGAGCGATCCGTTTACGGGCCACATGTCGAGCTCATCGATGAGGTTGTCGTAGTCAAGCGAAGCAGCTTCGGGGGTGAGCCGTTCGTTCACGGACATGGCGTAATCGATCCACCGCTGCTTGTCGTCCTGCGCCCAGCGGGCCGACTTCAGCGAAGCGATGTTGAACGCCAGCGCGATGTCGGGGTTGGCCTCCACCCAGTCCCGCTCGGCATACCAGATCGAGGAGATCTGGGGGTTGGACTCCCAGCCGGCGCAAAGCATGTTGTAGGCGCCTTCGCCTTCGTTGAGGGTGAGCTGGGTAAGACGCCAAGTTGCTGAGATTCCCCCGACGACCTGCCCCGACGTGATCGCCTGGGTCGCTTCACCGGTGTGCGCCAGGCGCACCAGCTGCACGTCGTCGACGGTCATTCCCACGTCAGCCAAACACTTCTGGAGGGTCTGGCCGGTGATCTGGTTCAGGCTCTGGGTCGCTGCCACGGGCTGGCCGCGCAACTCCTCCATCGACGATATCGGCGCCTTGGCGGCGATGATGAACGAGTTCTTCTGGTCGTCACCACCGAACGCTACGAAGTCCGAACCCGCCGACACCGCATTGGCCATACCGGCCAAAGACAGCTGACCGACCGCTACTTCACCGGCGATAGTCGCCGCTACCAGCGGATCCGAGTCCAGAAGCCGGAACTCAACATCGAGACCGAAATCATCCCGCAGGAAGTCCATCGTCCGGAACGCCCCTGTCAACGAAGCGTTCGGGAACCCCGAACTACCGACCACCACCGACTGGCCCTCGATACGAGACCGGATATCGGCGATCGTCGCTTCCGCATCCATCATCTCATCCTCAGGCATTGCGCCCATGGATCCGACATCAGGGTTGCGTTCGGCGACGCCGAGGATTTCGACTGCTTTGTCCTGGAACTCGAAGGTGACGAGTTCTTCGACGGTGTACTCACGGTCGACCGCTTCGAATGAGAAGGAGGTGTCCAGGGTGGTCTGCATGAGGTCGTAGTCGAGCGATCCGTTTACGGGCCACATGTCGAGCTCACCTAGGAGGTTGTCGTAGTCAAGCGAAGCAGCTTCGGGGGTGAGCCGTTCGTTCACGGACATGGCGTAATCGATCCACCGCTGCTTGTCGTCCTGCGCCCAGCGGGCCGACTTCAGCGAAGCGATGTTGAACGCCAGCGCGATGTCGGGGTTGGCCTCCACCCAGTCCCGCTCGGCATACCAGATCGAGGAGATCTGGGGGTTGGACTCCCAGCCGGCGCAAAGCATGTTGTAGGCGCCTTCGCCTTCGTTGAGGGTGAGCTGGGTAAGACGCCAAGTTGCTGAGATTCCCCCGACGACCTGCCCCGACGTGATCGCCTGGGTCGCTTCACCGGTGTGCGCCAGGCGCACCAGCTGCACGTCGTCGACGGTCATTCCCACGTCAGCCAAACACTTCTGGAGGGTCTGGCCGGTGATCTGGTTCAGGCTCTGGGTCGCTGCCACGGGCTGGCCGCGCAACTCCTCCATCGACGATATCGGCGCCTTGGCGGCGATGATGAACGAGTTCTTCTGGTCGTCACCACCGAACGCTACGAAGTCCGAACCCGCCGACACCGCATTGGCCATACCGGCCAAAGACAGCTGACCGACCGCTACTTCACCGGCGATAGTCGCCGCTACCAGCGGATCCGAGTCCAGAAGCCGGAACTCAACATCGAGACCGAAATCATCCCGCAGGAAGTCCATCGTCCGGAACGCCCCTGTCAACGAAGCGTTCGGGAACCCCGAACTACCGACCACCACCGACTGGCCCTCGATACGAGACCGGATATCGGCGATCGTCGCTTCCGCATCCATCATCTCATCCTCAGGCGGGGCGGTCTCGGTGGGCGTCTCCGTGGGTGCCGTTTCCTGGGTAGCCTGCGTTGTCACGGTTGCTTGGCTGGTCGCGGCGGGTTCGTCGTCTCCGCCGCAGGCCACGACGAGCAATGCGAACCCGAGTAGCAACGCCAACAGCCTCTTGTGTTTCATTTGAACTCCCTCCTGTAGATGCAGGGTGCGCGAGGAGCCCCGCCACCACTTGTTTCAATGCACTGCACATGTTGCACATGCAGCATCCAAGGTTCGCATAATGTATACAGAGTCGCCAACCGTCGCAACTAACGGACAGCCGGCCGGTTCCTTCGATATGACGATTTGGGTGATAGCCATAGTTTCAGATCGGTAGCGGCACGTAGACACCAATATGGCTGAACGCCCTACAGATTTGTGATCGCTCTACGTGTCTATTGTCGTAGCCGGGTCCTACCAAATGCGGGGATGACCTCTGAGCCGAGTTGCTCGATACCGTCTTCGAAGGCGTCCATCCTCTCTCGCAGATCGAGAACCACCTCATCCACCCCTCGGCCCTCCAATTCATGGAGGTCTGTGATCACATCGTCGGCATTCCCGGCGATCAGCGCCCCGCGCAGGTCATCCGCCGAGTCGAAGGGCCCATCCGGGCGCCAGGCCGGCTTCCGACGCGACTCCTCGAGAATCCCCTCGACGTTGACTTTGGCCAGGGCGCGCTCCCGGTTCCGGTCGAGGGAGACCAACGGGACGATGGCGACCCGCATCTTCTTGTCGGTGGCTTCGGCCTCTCCCCGGAGGCGTGCGGACAATCGATCGAAGACCCGCAGAGGGCACCGGCCGGGGAACCATCCGTCGGCGAAACGGACGGCCCGCCGTATTGCCGCCAGGCTGGATCCGCAATAGAGCAGCTCCAAGTCTCTCGGTGGGGCCGGGTCCAGCGTGAGATCATCGAATCCGATGAGTGACCCTCGATGGGATGCATGGGGCTGGGACGTGGCCCGCAGAACCGTCACCATCTCCTCGAACAGGGCCAGGCGATCGTCGATCGAGAGTCCGGCCAGCCGGAAGGCGTTGGGCTGACCGCCCAGCCCGACGCCGAGCACCAGCCTCCCGCGAGCCAGGTAGGCGAGCGACCCGACCATCTGGGAAAGCACCACGGGCGGGCGTATGGGAACGAGGGTCGCCATCCCCACGGTGAGGTCGGTGGTTGCCGCCACGGCGCTCATGGCTATGAAAGGATCGACGAAGTGGTGGCTGGGGTTCTCGAACGACACGCCGCCGGCGAAACCCAACTGATCCCGGAAGTAGACGCTCGAGAATCCGAGTTCCTGCAGGCGCGGGCCGATCCCGAACACCCGATCCCAGGTCGAGTGCGGGCCGAAGTGCGGTATCAGGAGACCGAAGCGGAGGCTCATTGCTGTCGGATGTTCATCGGTACCGGACATCGTATACGATCATGCCCGTGCCTCCCGGATCTGACGGACCCGTCCGGGTAGCCGCGGTTCAGGCGGCCCCGGTATTTCTCGACCGGGCTGCGTCCTTGCAGAAGGCTTGCAGTCTGATAAGCGAGGCCGCGGCTGCCGGCGCCCGGCTGATCGCCTTCGGTGAGAACTTCCTCCCGGGACATCCGATCTGGTTCCACGCGCTGCCGCCCACCGCCGGTCGTTCGAGGGAACTCGCCACCGCCATGGTGGAGAACGCTCTGACCGTCCCGGGCCCGGAGAGCGACCTTCTGTGCGAGGCCGCTCGCAGTGCCGGAGCGATGCTGGTCATCGGATTCGTCGAACGTCCCGACCCTCGGGTGAGCGTGGTGTTCGACAGCCAGCTGGTCGTGGCGCCGGACGGCGAGCTGCTCGGCGTGAGGAGAAAGCTGGTGCCCGCCGTGGGCGAGCGGGTCTTCTTCCATCCGGGGGGAGAGGAGTCGATCCGGATATTCGATTCGCCGTGGGGACCGGTGAGCGTGCTGGCGGGAGGGGAGAACTCCAATCCGCTCCTCACGTATGCGATGCGCGGTCTGGGCGCCCGGATCCATGTGGCTCTCTGGCCGCCTCATTTCCATGCCCCCGGCGTGATGCACAACGTCGTGTCGATCACGGGACGGGCTATCGCGTACCAGAACACGGCCCACGTGCTCTCCGTGGCAGCTTCATCCGACCTAGCAGCCGTGGCTCGCGTGGAGGCCGGAGCCGATCACCGGGGCAACCTCGAAGCCATGACCGAGGAGCCGGGGTCCATGATCTACGCACCTCGCGGCACCGTTCTGGCCGGCCCGCAGCGCGGCGAAGGCATCCTGTATGCGGACATCGACCCGAATGCCGGAACCTGGGCGCAGCTCGTGAACCGTCAATACGATCGTCCCGATCTCCTGCGGCTCGCCTGGGGTCGGGAAGATGAGCCGCAGGCGGAGAGCCCACGTGTCGGGGCGGGCACGGACCCCGGGGACTCTTGCACCGGGCAGGATTCTTGGTCGGGGCGTGCCCGGCGACTGATACAGGACCGGTTCGGGGACGCGCTCGAACCTGCTGATACCGAGGCCCTGGTTCCCTACGTGGTCCAGATCCTCCGTAGGACGGAGAAGCTTGCGCAGCTTGTCCCGGCCTCGGTCGATCCCCGCACTGCCATGTATGCGGGTGGGCGGTGAGCGACAACGTAGCCTTTGTCCCGATCAGTGATTTGGCGCCCCGAGTCTCGTCCCGGGAGGTCTCCCCGGTCGAGTTGGTCTCCGTGGCCCTCGAACGCATCGACACCCTCGACGCCCGGCTGCGCTCCTACATCACTGTGTTCGAAAAGGAGGCCATGGCCGCGGCCCGAGCGGCCGAAGATGCGATAGCGAGCGGTAACTATCTAGGTCCGCTCCACGGTATTCCGGTCGCGGTCAAGGACAACATCGCCGTTGCGGGATTTCCCACCACCAACGGGTCGGTTTTCTGGGAAGACCACACGACGGACTTCGATGCCGAGGTCGTGATCCGTCTCCGCCGAGCCGGGGCCATCATCCTCGGGAAGAACAACATGCACGAATGGGGTATGGGAGGTACTTGCAAAGGTATGTACTTCGGCACTGTGCGTAACCCCTGGGATCCGTCGCGCATCCCCGGCGGTTCGAGTGGCGGCTCGGCGGCGGCGGTAAGCGCCGGGATGGCCTGGGCTGCCGTCGGTACCGACGGATGGGGGTCGATCCGGACCCCGGCGTCCTACTGCGGGGTGGTCGGCTTGATGCCCACCCATGGGCTCGCCAGCCGTTTCGGGGAGTTGCCACCGACCAGCTCGTGGCATCACACCATCGGCCCGATCGCCCGCACCGTTCGGGACGTTGCAACCCTGCTCGACGCGATGGCCGGACATGACCCGAAGGATCCGACATCTATCCACTGCGGATTCGAGGGCTCCTACCGTGACGGTCTCGAATCCGGGGTCAGCGGTATGAGGGTGGGTGTGCCCACGTCGTTCTTCTTCGACGACGCGCTGCCCGAGGTGGAGGGCGCGGTTCGGAAAGCCGCCCGGACCTTCGAGGATCTGGGTGCGGTGCTGGTTGAGGTTGACCTGTCGGCCTCCTACAACACGCCTCTGGCTTTGGCGGCCGCCCAGCACGAGTCGCAGTCCGTCCTTCTCCCATACGCCCTCGGCCATCCGGATGGTTTTGCCACCCCCGAGATCCGCTACCGCATCCTGGCCGGGGAGTTCGTCTCCGCGGCCGATCACCGGAGAGGCATGCAGGTGCGCAACGAGATGCGCACCAAGGTTATGAAAGTGTTCGAGACCGCAGATGTCGTGCTGACACCCTGCAATTCGACGGTGGCTTTCCCCATCGATGCCAGACAGGTGAGGATCGGTGACGGAACCCACGTCGATCTGGGCGATCCCGGCGGACAGAGCAGGCTCACCACCAGACTCACCCTGCCCTGGAACCTGGTCGGGGTTCCGGCCATCTCCATACCTTCCGGGAGCCACCTCGACGGCCTGCCGGTGGGGCTGCAGCTGGCCGCCGGCCCGCTGCGGGAGCCCCAGCTGCTGAGGGTCGCGGCGGCCTACGAAGCCGCGGCCGGCGGTTACCAGGTACCGGGTCTAGTGAACGCCGGTGGGCTTCCGGAGTAGTTGGGTGGCCGCTCCCGTCCCGCTCCGAGTGTGTCTGTTCAATGGCGCCTCCTCGCTGCCGATCCGCATCGCCGACCATCTCGGGTTGCTGTCGGCTGCCGGCTTCGCGACCGAACTGCACCTGACAAAGGGCTCGAAGCAGCTGATGGAGGGTCTGCTGGACGGCCGGTATGACGTGGTGCATGCCGCCCCGGACAACTTCATCGAGTGGCGAGACCGGACCGGAGCGGACATCGTGGCCTGGATCGGAGGTACCAGCGGACCGCTGCAGCTCATCGGCGCGCCCGAACTGTTGAAAGTCGATGACCTGGCCGGACACGAGATAGCGGTGGACTCGCCGACATCAGGGTTCGTCTCGGTGTTGAGAAAGATCCTCCGTGCCGGCGGTTTGGCAACCGAGGAGGTCACCTTCGTACAACGGGGAAGCACGCAGATCCGCTACGAGGTGCTGATGTCCGGTGAGACCTCTGCCACGATGCTGGCCCTGCCCTGGTCTGCCCAGGCTCTCGAGGCCGGTTTCCGCCTTCTGGGGGACAGAGATCAGGTTCTTCCCGGGATGCAGGGATCGTGCGGAGCGTCGCTCGGAACGTGGCTGGACGCGCAGCCCAACCTGGCGGATGCTTATCTGAAGGCGTTGTGCGCCGCCATCACCTGGCTCAACCACTCCGACAATCTCGATGAGGCCAACCGATACATCTCCGAGACCTACGACACGAGCGACGCACTCGCCGATACGATCCGGCGCTCCATCATGGATCCCCGGACCGGGTGGTCACCTTCGGCGTTCATCGATCCCGCCGGGATCGACATCGTGTGCCAACTACGCGCCGAGAACGGTCGACCTCCTGCCGGGCCGCCCACTTCCTACTACACGCTGGACCCGTACCGCCGGGTGTTCGGATTCGGACTGACGGAGTGCATAGAACGGCGTGTCTCAGCCGTCTAGATGGTTAATTCCAAGAAGTTAGTAGAGGCTCGGTTCGTACTTGGTCGTCACCTTGGCCGAGGCAAGACGCAACGTGCTCGCGGACCGAAGGGCCATCGAATTGGGCTGCGACCCGCGAGGTGGCCGCATACCGACCTCCGACCAGGCCGCGGAGAAGGTGATCGCGCTTCACGCGGCGGATTGGAAACCGGGAGGCAAAGCCGAGGCCCAATGGCGGTTGTCGCTTACCGTCTACACGATTGGTCTTCCTGTCGCTCCATCCTCCCCAACAAATCAAGTCGCCGAAGTAACCGGTGCGGTTCAAACCTTCCATTGTTGTTATCGAATTGTGAGCACATCGAGGATGCCTTGCAGTCCTGGTGCTAGTGTCCTGAATCAGAAAATCGTTACAGATACCCGGAAGCGGGCTGAGCAACCCACCCGCCCGATTCCCAATAACGAGAACGCCGAAAAACGCCCGAACGGACCACTTCCGTGGGCCCGCCCCCGCCGCCACCTCCATCGGTCCCCGACCGCGCTCCCCTCATCCCCCGGGAGGGTCGGCGCGAAGCATTGTGATCCCTGCCCCGGTCCGCTTGACGTCGGAACCGAACCGGTGGTGTATACGGCTATCAAACATTATACAACGTGGGTGTGACAGGATCAACCCTTTCGTGGCAGCCGGTTACCTGGAGAGGGAGGACCGGGGTCCGGTCGGGGCCGTCGGCAGTCCGATGAAGCTGTATTCACCACAACGAACTTGAGATTCGGGACACTAGAAGCTCGTACTGCAAAAGGCATGGTCCTCCGTAAACCTGTATAGTGAACCGCCATGGCTTCGTCGGGTTCGCGGACGCATGCCGACACACGGTGCCACACATCCACGACGGCGCCGGACTTCAACTTGGAGGAGAGTATGAGAAGCATTGCACGTCAGAACAAGGGGTGGGTTGCACTCACCGTTGTACTCGTCCTGATCGCCGCTGCGTGCGGAGGCGACGACGCTCCGGCGACGACCGCGGCCACAACTGCGGCGCCCACCACTGCAGCGACGACGGCCGCACCCACGACGGCCGTTGCAGGACCAACGGGCGAGATAACGGTGGCTGTCCACCCTGACTGGGACTTCATACGTGACGGCGCCGACCAATACATGGCCGCGAACCCGGGGACCACGATCATTCTGGAGTCCATAGTCGGCGGAAACGACTATTTCCCGACCTTGCCGCGGATTCTCTCGACTGACGAGGCACCGGACGTGACCGTGCTCCAGGTAGGATTCGCCGGAACCTGGGAAGACCTCGTGAATACGGGGACTCTGGCGGATCTCAGCGGCGTATACGCTGAGGATGGCCTTGAGGACGCCTTTCTCGGTCCCGTGGTTGCGACCTACACCGATGCAGATGGAGGGCATTCTGCGATAAACGTCGGGCTCAACTGGATTCCGGTCGTCTATTACAACGAGGACATGTTCACCGACCTTGGGATTGAGGCTCCCGATGGCGGTCGAGTCGCCTCAATGGAAGACTGGTATGCAATCACGGATGCTCTGAAGGATGCGGGTAAGACACCCCTAGCGCTAGCCGTCAGCGGATTCAGAGCCACAATGTGGTTTACGGGCCAGTATATGGCGAGCAACTGCGGGACCGAATGGGCTCTGGCGCTGGAGCAAGGGTGGCTGCCCGGAGCAACTCCAACAGCTAGGTTCACGGATGCCTGCGCCGTAGAAGCATTTGAGGTCATTAATACCGATTGGAATGATCGGGGAGTCTACGGAGATTCTCCGTCGACCGTGACTCGGGATATCGGCCAGACCCTGTTCTTCACGGAAGAAGCAGGGATGTTCATGAGCGGCAGCTGGGAGGTGGCGGCAATTAACGCCGCGGACCTGCCCTTCGACGGGAGTTGGCTGCTGTTGCCTTCGTTGGCAGTTGAGCCGACCCATTTCCAGTTGGCAACGATTGACGGCTTGGGAGTTGCAGCCAATAGCGACAATCCAGAGTTGGCCGCAGACTTCATTTCCTACATTGCCGGCGCGGAATTTCAGACATATATGGCCCAGTACTCCCGGTTCTCGGGCCGGAAAGATGTTGTCCCGGATCCAGCGACGGTTCCCCCACTTGCCCTGAGTCAACTCGCAGCACTTGATGAGTTCGCGGGTCAGCCGGCACCGAACACGTTGCTACACATCCGGCTTCGAGATCGAATTGCGGAAGGCTGGGTGGAGATGCTGGTAGGGACGACAACTGCCACGGAGCTCGCTGCGGATCTAGAGCGCATTGCAGATGAGCTCAGGGCGGGTTAGGAGACGGCTAACTACCAGCGTACCGGAACTCAGATGTAATTGGTGATTTCGCCTTCTCGCCAAACTAGTCGGACACCTCCACCCAGTGGAGGTGTCCGACGTTGGCCGGTGTGGCTCGTGTTTGCCCTACCCGCCGTCTCTCTGTCGGCCTTCCTTCTCTTATATCCATTCCTAGATTCGGCGCGAATCTCATTGCTCGATTGGACAGGCGCCGGTCAGGGGACCTTTGTCGGACTTGACAATTACTCCGACCTGGCACGTGACCCAATTGCTAGATTGGCGATTCGGAATACCCTCGTCTATTCAATTGGAATGACGATCGGAACTGTCGGGATAGGCGGTGCCATCGCTTTAGCGATCGACCGGAGAATCCCAGGCTCGTCCGCATTCAAATTCCTTATCTTCCTGCCTGTATTGCTGCCGATCGTCTTCACCAGTCTTGTGTGGGCCTTCTTCCTTGATGGTAACTTCGGGGGGATCAACGACATTCTTGGATGGATACATCCGGCCCTTCCGCGCCCCTGGCTTGGCGATCCTGCCACGGTCAACATCATGATCATTCTTGTTAGTGTTCTCCAGTTCACCGGCTTTCCGATGGTTATACTGATCGCTGCATTGCGGGATATACCGCGCGCCATCCATGAGGCCGCGACCATTGATGGAGTATCCGCACTGCAGCGTGTTCGACACATCAGCATTCCGTCTATCCGAGATGTCATTGCAACTATTACCCTCATCCAGTTCATGTTTGGCTTTCGAGTATTCGATCAGGTTTTTGTCATGACTCGAGGCGGGCCGGGCCGCCTCTCGGAAGTCGCAGCGACGTTTGTCTGGCGCGAGGCGTTCGTCAACAGAAGGTTCGGCTACGCAACAGCCCAGGCGATTGTTACGAGTTTGGTCATAGCCATAATATCAATGGCTTATCTCACCATTCTTAGGCCAAGACGCCTTGAGCAAGCCGGATAGCGCCTACTAACATGTCGCAACGATGGAGCATACCAGCAAGTGTCCTCAAGGTTCTCGGCTTCGCTTGCCTAGTTCTATGGACCTTGGCGACGATCGTACCGGTCCTAGGAAGCTTGCTCTCCTCGGTCAAGTCACAGACTGAGATCATCGCCGAACCACTGAACTCCCCATCGAGACTCCTCTTTGACAACTACGGCAGAGCTTGGGAGGGCACCAACCTTGGGGAGCCATTGGTTGTATTTGCACGCAACAGCGTCATCGCAACCAGCGTAGGAGTTGTGCTCGGGGTTGGAGCGGGCGTGCTTGCCGGATATGCGATCGCCAGAAGCCGAACAAGGTTCGGTGGGCTCCTGAATCGCTATTTCGTCCTCCTGATCACACTGCCGTTCATAGTGACATGGATACCGCTCTTCGTACTCTCAGACCGCCTTGGGGTCCTGAGCAACCCGTTAGTACTTGGCGTGATGTACGGTGCCCGGCTCATTCCTTTCGCGGCCGTCATGATGCGCGCCTACTTTTCCTCGTTTCCTCTGGACCTTATCGAAGCGGCTCAGATCGATGGAGCGACCGAGTTCTCGGCCTTCCGGCGCATCGTATTGCCGCTATCCTGGGGAGGTGTGCTCGCAATTGCCCTCGTTCAAGTCATCTTTATTTGGAATGAACTCGGACTCGGACAAGTTCTCTTGTTGAGTCCCGATAGCCGAACACTACCGGTTGGATTGACACAATTTCGAGGCCAGTATGGTGCTGACTATGGGGCACTCTTCGCTTCGCTCGTGCTCACTATATCTCCGATAATAGTCCTCTATACCTTCACTGAGAGAAGACTTACGGAGGGCCTCCGAATAGGAGCCATAAAGTGACAAGTCATATAGATCATGGACTCTGTGGCCCTGGGCTAGGGAGAATACCTGACTCGACCAAAGTTTACCCAGGACCTTCACAAGGGTACTCATCTAGATACGTCTACGTTTTGGCATCCTTATCCGACGCCGCTTGGTCGAGTAAGGAAGCACCGTGAAAACAATTGCAGTCAACAACGCTAGTCGCCTCTTCGGAACCGCTGGTGTCTACTTCGGCGTCGAAGGGCCTTCAAGACCGTTGTTGCCGGTTCCTTCGGAATCCGTTGGGGTGAGGTTCTTGTCACAACCAAGTTCGGAGAACTCCATCCCGAGGGTGACGAAGGCTCGTGAGGCATCCACCGCGATTGATCAAACCGCTGTGGAGAACAGTCTTCGGCGGTTCGAAACAGAGTGGATCGATCTCTATCAACTCCGTGTGCCCGATCCATCGCGGCCGTGGAGGAGCCTCTTTGGTTCGGCTCAAGAACTTGTGGATACCCACAAGTGCGAGAGATCGGGAACGCTGGAGTCAACGTGGAACAGATGAAATACGCAGATCAGGCCGCCAGCGACAGTGCCCAGGCAAGAGTCGGTACGAGGCAGTTCGAATGGGACCTGCTCACCTGGAGCGCGATGGCTCCAGAGGACGGTGCGCTGATGACGCGCTGATGACGAACCGTCCCCTCGACGTGCGCCTCGACAGTGCTGGGGAGGGTCGACATGGTCTTTGCAAGCAGGCCGCCTAGGTCCTGTTCGATGTGAGACGGCGTACCACGTGAGGGGTCATCGACCCCCAGCCCGGTGTCAGCGATAGCCACTTTGGCTATAGGTCCGGCGCAGCCTGGTCCGCGTCTGCAACGGTTTTCCTAGAGGAGGGATTCATCGTGGGAACACAGTCAATGGGGGTGGGTATTCTTGGCGCGGGGGAGGTCGCGAGTCAATATGTGCGGAACTTGGTGGCTAGCGATGAGATTGAACTGATCGGTGTTGGCGACCTAAACTACCGCGCGGCTGAGCAGTTGGCTCAGAAGTATCACATCCCTAAGGTGTTCTCTGGTGAAGATATCCTTGGCTGCAAGGAGATCGAGCTTGTCGTCAATCTTACGCCTATTCAATCTCACTTCGAGACAAATCTACGTATCTTAGAATCCGGAAAGCATGTCTATAGCGAGAAACCTCTTGCGTTAACTACAAGGAGTTCCGCCGCATTGCTGGCGACCGCGGAGCAATCAGGGTTGAGCGTCGGTTGCGCACCGGACACAGTACTCGGTCCCGGGTTCCAAGCCGGTCGCCGAGCAATAGATCGGGGCTTAATCGGTAAGCCTCTTTTGGGGTTTGCCTCCATGTTGCGGCCTTTACCTGTGCTCGAACGAAACCGCACCGGAGCGATTCCGCTCTTTGACATGGCGCCATATTATCTTTCCGCGCTTGTAAATCTCTTTGGTTCTGCCACATGGGTGTCGGGGATCACGCGACTTTCTTCTGTCGCACCACGGACGGATCAGTCGGCGATTTTTACTTCCTGCAGTATAAGGTTTATGGACGATGTTCTGTGCACACTAACGCTACGCTGGGGTGACACGCCTTCAGACGAAGTTCCGATTCTGCAAATATTCGGTACCCAGGGGGTGCTCTGCCTGCCCAATCCCGACACGTTCTCGGCTTTTGCTCGCTGGCGGAGGCATGGCGAACTCTCTTGGCATCGGGTCGCGGAAGCGCACGGACATGGTAATGATACTCCGAATCTACGCGGGATCGGAGTCGCAGATATGGCGCAGGCTATACGTCAGGGGAGGACTCCGCGTTCGGCGCCCGATGTCGCCCTTCATGTAGTCGAAATTCTTGAAACGTTGAGTCTGACTGACCCTAGTACCGATGGTGTGGGCGGTCGCCTACAAACGGCTTGCAGCAAGCCAAGCCTGTTGCGGTCCTGAATGCGGGTTGAGGTCGGTGGAAATCGCGACAGAGGAACTTCTTCGATGGGAGATTGGTTGAGGGTGGGCTGTGTTCGTGAGGCATGGCGTCGTTTCAATATTTCTGAAGATACAGTGCTGTCAGAGATAGCACTGGCGGGTTACGAGGGAATTCCGCTCGCGCTCGCGAGGTACGAGCAGGCAGATCAAGAACGTCATCGATCCCTGGGCGAATCAGAGCCGTCGGACACGTTTCTGAACTCGACGATGGGAGGGAGAGGATCGCAAAGACGAGCCAGATGCAAGGGATATATCATATGTGGCCGGAGAGTACGACGGGTTCCGGAGAATCCGCAGCAGTCGGGCCGCGTGGCGGCGTCGGCCGCTCGGAAGGAGAGAGCACAATGAGCGATCAGATGGGGTTCAGCGAGTTCCCTGTGGCGACCAGCCCCTCTCCGGGGGTCATGGCCGTCGACTGGGAAGAACGCGTCAACTACGAACGGCTTCGCTCCTACCGGCTCGACCGTGTACGAAAGGCACTCGATGCCTCCGAGCTCGGGGCCTTACTCGTCTTCGATACCGCCAACATCCGCTATCTGACGGCGACGCACATCGGGTATTGGGCTTTCAACAAGATGGAGCGATGGGGACTCATCACCCGCAACGGCGATCCGTGGATCTGGGACTTCGGTTCGGCGGCAAGGGTGCACAAACTGCAGGCGCCGTGGCTCAACCCCGAGCAATCCATCGGTGGCAACACCGGACTTGCCGGGTCCATCGCCCCCACGTCGGGCCTGGTGACGCGGGCCGCTGAGGAGATCAAAGGCGTTCTCGAAGATGAGGGAGTCGCCGAGATGCCACTCGGCGTTGACATGGCCGAGACCGAGATGTTCCTTGAGTTGACCAGGGCCGGGATCGACGTGCGCAACGGGCAGCAAACCATGCTCAAGGCCCGTGAGATCAAGTCGGAGGATGAGCTGATGCTGCTGACGCAGGCATCGGCGATGGTCGACGGCGTTTACCAGGACATCTACGAAGCCCTCAAGCCTGGGGTTCGGGAAAGCGATATCGTCGCATTGGCCATCGCTCGTCTGCACGAGATGGGCTCGGAGCAGGTTGAGGCCGTCAACTCGATCGCTGGAGAGCGCTGCAGCCCTCACCCGCACGTATTCTCCGATCGGCTCATCCGCCCTGGGGACACCGCCTACTTCGACATCATCCACTCGTTCAACGGATATCGCACGTGCTACTACCGCACCTTTGCGGTCGGCAGGGCAACCCAGGCCCAGCGCGACGCGTACAAACAGGCCCGGGAGTGGATGGACGTTGCTCTCGCCATGGTGAAGCCCGGCGTGACGACGGACGAGATTGCCAAGCTGTGGCCCAAGGCCGAGGAGTTCGGCTTTCAGAACGAGATGGAGGCCTTCGGCCTGCAGTTCGGTCACGGAGTCGGCGTAGCGGTCCACGAGCGACCGGTTATCAGCCGGCTCAACTCGCTCGACGACCCCATCGAGCTGCAGGAGGGCATGTTCTTCGCACTGGAGACATTCTGTCCCGCGGCCGATGGACGCTCGGCGGCCCGCATCGAGGAGCAGGTGATCTGCACGCCCGAAGGACCCAAGGTCGTAACCCTGTTCCCCGCAGAGGAGTTGATGGTTGCCAACGCGTACTAGACAACCCACGTTCCGACCGAAAGGCATGGATGACCACGGGGCCGACCGCCGCCATCGACGAGCAAACCCAGATGAGGCCATACCGCATGATGGTGGAGGCGCGCGGCCTGGAGCAGCGTGCGTGCGACCTGTTCATGCAGGGGCTCGTCAAGTGGGAGGGGCTCCGGTGTGCGCTCGAAGAGATGACGGAGCCCCGCATCTTCATCTTCTCGGACGTCCGACGATGATCGGTCTACCGAGTTGGGGTGACTCTGCATGGCAATGAACGTCGCCTTCTTGGGCGTGGGCACCATGGGCAGTCGCATGGCCGGCAACCTCGTGGACGCCGGTCACCGGTTGGCGGTCTACAACCGCACGGCTGCCAAGGCCGAGGAGTTCGCCGCCGTCCACGACGCGGCCCACGCGAGTTCGCCTGCGGCAGCAGCAGCACAGGCCGAGGTGCTCATCACTATGGTGTCCGACGCTTCGGCCGTGAACGAGCTCTACGACGGGGAGGCTGGCGCATTGGTCGGCTTGCAGCCCGGGGCGCTCTGTATCGACATGAGCACCATCGCTCCCTCGGATGTGGAGGTTCTCGCGACAAAGGCGGCAAGCCGCGGCGCGGCCTTCGTTGATGCACCCGTCTCGGGCAGCGTCGCGCTGGCGGAGGCCGGCACACTCACCATCATGGCCGGGGGAGATGCTCCCGAGGTCGAGCGCGCTCGACCTTTGTTCGAGGCGATGGGCTCGAAGCTGTATCACGTCGGGCCGCTAGGTAGTGGCGCCACCATCAAACTGGCGGTCAATTCGATCATCTATGGGTTGAGTGAGGCACTGTCGGAGGCCCTGGTCCTTGCCGAGCGCGCAGGAATGACGCGGGAGATGGCGTACGAGGTCTTCGCCAACAGCGCCATCGCGGCTCCATTCGTGCAATATCGGCGCGAGGCGTTCGAACATCCAGGGACCGTGCCTGTGGCGTTTCGCCTCGTGCTCGCCCGGAAGGATCTCCGGCTGGCTCTCGATCTCGCAGAGAGCTTGGGCATGGACATGGCGCAGGCCAGAGTCAACCTCGAGGTCACCGAGGCCGCCATCGCCGGAGGCTACGGCGACCACGACATGTCCGCGGTGGCGGAGTATCTGCGGCACCACAGCCAGGAGGTCGATTGAACGCCGTGCGCACGCTCCCACTCAGCGACATCCGCGTTATCGACGCTGCCAACGTTATCGACGCTGCCAACGTGATCGGCGGCCCGAGCGCCGCCGCTCGACTGGGGGACTTTGGCGCCGAGGTGGTCAAGATCGAGCATCCCAGCCTTGGAGGTCCAACCCGGCGGATGGGCTGGGAGGTGATGGCACCGCAATGTGGTGGCGGTCGCTCTCGAGGAACAAGCGGCCGGTGACCTCAACCTCGGCCACCCCGAAGACCCAGATACCTTGTTGAGGCTCGCAGATACAGCGGACGTGGTCGTCGAATCGTTCCGGCCGGGGACGCTGGAGAAATGGTAGATTGGTCCTGACCGGCTTCCCGACCGCAACCTGCGTTTGGTAATCTTGCGCATCTCTGGATTTGGCCAGACGGGCCCATATCGCCGCCCCCTCGGCTTCGGTACCCTTGCCGAGGCCATGTCCCGGTTCGTGCACACGAAAGGCGTTCCCGATGAGCCCCCGCTGTTACCGGCAATAGCGCTCGCGGATGACATGTTTCGCTGCAGCGACGGACAATGGATCGCCATCTCCGGCATTGCTCAGTCGATCGTGGAGCGTATCTTCAAAGCCATCGGCCAGCCCGAACTTGCTCAGGACCCGAGGTTCGTCACCAACGAACGTCGATTGGAGAACTCCGAGGAGCTCGATGGTTGCATCCAGGCCTGGATCAGCAACCGCCCCCTCTCCGAGGTGATAGACGTCTTCGAACGCCACGAGGTTGCGGCGGCTCCCGTGTGCGACATCCGCATGATCCTCGAGGACGAGCAGCATCGGGAGCGCAACACATTGGTCCGGGTGCCCGACGAAGACCGCGAGAGCATTCTGCTGCCCGATGTCCAGCCTCGTCTTTCCGTCTCGCCCGGAGAGTTGCGCCACTCCGGCGGCAACCGCGGGTCGGCCAACAAGGACGTATATGGGGAGCTCGGGATCACAGCGGAGCACCACCTCCGCTTGCACGACGCGGGCGTTGTCTGATGGCAACGGTCGGCGCCATCCACGGTGTCTGGCATTTCAGTTTTACCGTGTCCGACATGGATCGCTCTCTCGAGTTCTACGTGGGATTGCTCTCGTTCGAGCTGGTCCATCGTCAGGTTCAAGACAACCCGTACACGCGACGCCTGGTCGGCTATCCGGACGCCCGGCTCGTCGTTGCCCAGTTGGCGGTGCCCGGCCAGCCGCGTCACCTCTCTACGCACGACCTCGAGCTCGTGCAGTACGTGAGGCCGTTGGGACAGCGAGGGGACTTCAGCATTGCCAATCCTGGCGCCGCCCACCTAGCGGTGACGGTCGACGACATTGATGGGTGGTACGAGCGACTGAGCGCCGCGGGTGTCTCCTTCTTCTCAGAGCCGAACCGCATCATGGCGGGCGTCAACGAGGGCGGTTATGCAGTCTACTTCCACGATCCAGACCAGATCGTCCTGGAGTTGCTGCAACCGCCACCGGGACGGCTCTCGCAATAGGGGGAATAGGGGGAGGTGTGGTTGAAGCGGGCATCACATTTCCCATAGGATATATCTTTGTGAGGGGAGCCCTCCTTCAGGTCGCCGCCCCTGCACGGAACCAGACTGGTAGGAGGCTCAACATGCACAAGAGGTGGGTGACCCTGATCGGGCTGCTCGCTGCGCTGCTTGCCCGCCACCCTGTCGTGGAATTGTTCGTCAATCAAAGTGAGCTGCGAGATCGACTCCGCGAAAGGCGACGACGACGCGCTCAGGCCACCCTCACCTAAGGACAGATCATGCGAATCCGCAACTACGAAACCGGTCCGTTCACCGCTCAACGCGTGAGGGGAGGCGCCGGCGAGGTTGGGATGCTTCACGTGCTGGACCGATCGGACTTCGAGACCTCGTTCGCGTTCATCAAGGCGGGCCGCCTCGGTCCCGGAGTCAGCGTCGGCCTCCATCGCCACGAACGGTCCGAGGAATGCCTACTAGTGCTCGACGGTCCGTTGACAGTGGCGCACAACGAGCACTTCGGAGTCGTCGAGCCACCCTCGATCGCGCTGTGCCGGGCCGGCGACGCCCACGGTATCCTCAATCACACCAACCGCTCGGCCAGCTTCATCGGGATCGGTGTGGCTCCGCAGGATGGACCGTTCGACGCGGTGCAGCTGGACGATGATCTCACCGGCCGGGAGCCCTACGATGGTGAGCTTGAGCTTGTCCAACGTCTCGATCCGGCTTTGCTCTCGCCTGGGCGCCCCCATCTCGGCCTGGGGGAGATCCTCTTTCGACGCGTCTTCGACCACGACGTGTTCACGACGAATTGGGGTTTCGTCGACCACGCTTTCATGCCTCCCGGCACCTCCGTCGGCTATCACCGTCACGACACCATCCAGGAGTGCTACGTGATCATCGGCGGTCGGGGGCGGATGAAAGTCGACGGTGAGGTCGGCGACGTGACCAAAGGTGACTGCATCCCAAATCGGATCGGAGGTTCGCACGGGATCATCAACCACACAGACGCCCCTTTGGAGTACCTCAACATCGCCGTGTGCCAGCGCAAGGGCCGGGTTGATTTCACAAATCTCGAAGATGACCTGAGCGACCTGCTGTGAGACTCGGGGGAGACATGCGAGGATTGGCGGTTCACCCACGCGGAACCGACAGGCAAAGAGACATCCATGGCTGACAGAGACCTCATCGCATTCACGACGAAGAAAGAATACGCCGTCCAACTCCTGCGGGAGTTGGTGATCTCGGGCGAACTCCGATCCGATGCTCGCGTGCTGCAGCCAGACATCGACGAGGAGCTCGGTGTAAGCGTCACTCCGGTTCGGGAGGCGATCAGGCAACTCGAGACGGGGGGCTACCTGGAGTCGACTGCTTGGCCCACGCTGCGGGGAGTTTGCGTTAGATCATCGGGCGTTCGGCCTCGGACAGGTGATCGGTCACGATTTTCGTGGATCGGGAGTTGGGTAATCGGATGAGGGTTGTGATATGAAGTCTTTGCCTGACGCGGAGTCTGTCCCTCTTCGTGGTGGACCGGTGCTGCGTTGGGGGATCCTAGCGCCGGGAGTAATAGCCACTAAGTTCGTGCGGTCGTTGAAGCGTCACACCGACCAAGAAGTTACTGCAGTGGGTTCTCGGTCGCGCGAGCGGGCTGAGCGCTTTGGCCGGCGGTTTTCGATTCCGCGTGCGTACGCTTCTTATGAAGCGTTGCTCGGTGATAGTGATGTTGATATTGTCTATATCGCGTCCCCGCATAGCCATCATAGAGAGATGGCAGTGGCCTCACTTGAGGCTGGTAAGCATGTTCTCGTCGAGAAACCACTGGCCACTACAGCGTTAGAGGCGCAGGCCATTAGCGATTCAGTAAGTATTCACAATAGGTTTGCGATGGAGGCCATGCATACGCGCTTTCATCCGAGGACTAGCGTCTTGGAAAAGTTGCTAGAGGACGGTGAACTCGGGCAAGTACGAATGGTTGCAGCGGATTTGGGGGCGGTCTTCCCTGTAGATCATGGTAACCGACTCTATGATCCGGCGCTTGGGGGCGGGGCTCTATTGGACATGGGGGTTTATTCAGTTTGGTTCGCCGTCTTCATTATGGGCTTGCCAACCCGCGTTCAGTGCGTCGGAGAACTTACTTCAACAGGTGTCGATGGTCAATCCATAACTCTGTTGACCAATGAGAGTGGTCAACAAGCAGTTGCAAGTTGCAGTCTCTATACATTTGGCTCTGGAGAGGCCAGCATAAACGGTTCGGGTGGCCGGGTCTTGATCCCTTCGCGCCATCCTGCTCCTGGTGGATTCACGCTGTATGATGATAAGAACGAACTTGTTGCGGAATACATCGATCGATCAGGCCTTCTCACCGCCGAGGATGGATTGTGCAGACAGGCGGTCTGGGCTGCCCGGCATGTCTCGGATGGTTTGACGCAGTCGCCACTGCATCCTCTGTCGATGTCTATAGATGTGCTACAGGTGCTCGATGAAGCTCGTGCGCAACTAGTGTCCTGATTCGGGGATTCGTTGTAGATAGTTGGTGAGGTTGTCGAAGATTTGGTCGGCGGTTTTGTGCCAGATGAAGGGTTTGGGGTTTTGGATCCAGTGTTGGGTCCATTCGTTGATGGCGTCGGTGAGTTCGGCTACGGATCGGTGGGTGCCTCGGCGTATTTGTTTGGTGGTGAGTTCGGAGAACCGTCGCTCGACGAGGTTCATCCACGAGGCGTAGGTGGGTGTGAAATGGAAACTAAAGCGGGGGTGGCGTTGCAGCCAGCGCTGTATGGGCTCGGTTTTGTGGGGCGACGCGTTGTCCAACACGACGTGGACGTCTAGTTCGGGGGGGACTTCGCGGTTGATGAGGTTTAGGAACGTCTGGAATTCTTCGGTGCGGTTGCGTCGTGTCATGGAGGTGATGACCCGGCCGGTGGCGGTGTCGAGCGCGGCCCCGAGGTTGGTGGTGCCGTACCGGCGGTAGTCGTGGGTGCGCCGCTGGGGGGTCCGGGCAACAGGGGCAGGATCGGTGCGGTGCGGTCGAGGGCCTGTATCTGGGATTTGTGGTCCACGCAGAGCACCACCGCCGCGTCCGGAGGGTTCAGGTACAAACCCGCCAGGTCACGGACCTTTTCCACGAACTGCGGATCGGGAGATATCTTGAAATCTTCGGTCCGGTGCGGCTTGAGACCGAACGCCCGCCATATCCTTAGGATCGACGACTGGGACAGGCCGACGGCCCTCGCCATGGACCGGGTCGACCAGTGCGTAGCATCCGCAGGGGTCTCCTCCAGGGTCTTGACCACCACCTCCTCCACCTTGGCGTCGTCTATGAGGCGGGGAGGCCCGGGACGGGGATCGTCGTACAGACCGTCGAGACGGCGCTGGGCGAAACGGTTCCGCCACTTGGAAACGGTGTTGGTGCTGCAACCCAGTTCGGTGGCGATGTCGACATTGGCGCGGTCTTGGGCCGCGCCTAGGACCACACGGCACCGCATCGCCAACCCCTGTGGAGTGGAGGGCCGCCGCGCCCAACGCTCCAGTGTCTCGCGTTCGGTAGCATCCAAGTCGATAACCACTGCTTTACGACCCCGCCGTTTTTTCATCAGCTGTTCCCAATATGGGCTATTACTGAACTACTTACACCATAGCAGAATAAGTCAAACGATCAAAGAATCAGGACACTAGATGGTCAGTTCCAAGCGGTTAGTGGTCGGGGGAGCGGGAGGGACCTGCAAGAGTCTCCGGGAAACCACTCATACTTAAGGTGACCTCGACCGGGAGGGGCCTGGTCTGACCCACCGGGAAACTGGCGGTTGTGCCTTACCCCGGATCTGTCGGCTGGGCAACGGTGGGGGGGGAACGGGCAGCCAGCCCGGAGCGGATGTGACCTCATAGGAGCTTTGTTCGTTTCTCCCACACCCTGAGTGGTTTGTCCACCCGCTTCGGACCGGCGCTGCCAGATAAGCCTATCCAACACAAATAGGGGGGCGCAGACAGCATGTCAGGACGAGACCAGGTCGATGTGTATGGCGGGGTTGACACCCATCGGGATACCCATGTTGGGGCGGTGGTGGATGCTACCGGTCGCCTGTTGGGGTCGGAGGAGTCGGGGCCGACTCCCCAGGATATGTGCAGTTGGAGAGATGGCTTCGCTCCTGGGGCCAGGTGGTTCAGGTCGGTGTGGAAGGCACCGGCAGTTACGGCGCCGGCTTGGCCCGTCATCTGACCGCAGCAGGTGTCGAGGTGGTAGAGGTGAACCGTCCTAACCGCCAGTTGTGCCGCCTTCGGGGCAAGACCGACACCGTAGACGCCGAAGCCGCTGCCAGAGCTGCTCTTAGCGGAGCGGCCACCGCCCGGCCCAAAGCTGGGGATGGACCGGTCGAAGGAATAAGGATGCTGCGTGTGGCTCGCCGCTCAGCGGTCAAGGCCCGCACCCAGGCCGCCAACCAGATCCATGCTCTAGTGGTAACCGCCCCAGAACAGGTCAAACACCAACTACGGGGCTTCAATCTCCGAACACAGGTCAGAATCTGCGCTCGTTGGCGTCCTGGTGAAACACAGACCACCACCGCATACGCCAAGAGGGCACTGCGGCACCTAGCCCGCCGATACCAGACCCTCGACACCGAGATCACACAACTCGACACAGAGATCCGCCGTCTCTGCGCACGGACCAACCCGGCGCTCCTAGCCGCTACCGGCGTGGGTCCCGACTCCGCTGCCGCGCTGCTGGTGGCCGCCGGTGACAACCCCGGACGGATGAACACCGAAGCGTCCTTCGCGGCGCTGTGCGCCCTCAGCCCCGTCCAAGCATCATCGGGACGAACAATTCGCCACCGGCTCAACCGAGGCGGCGACCGCCAAGCGAACAACGCGCTATGGCGAATAGCCACCAACCGGATGCGCACCGAACCACGAACCATCGAATACACCCGCAGGCGTCAAGCCGAAGGCAAAACCCGCCGAGAGATCATCCGCTGCCTCAAACGGCACATCGCACGCGAGATCCACCACCTGCTCACCAACCCAACCCCAACACCGCACGGCAACGATCTACGCCTCCAACGTCACCAAGCCCGACAAACCCTCACCGACGTCGCCCAACAACTCCAAGTCCATCCCACCCTCATATCACTACTCGAACGAGGCCTCCACCACAACCACCAGCTCGCCACCCGATACCAGCAATGGCTCACCGACACCACGAGAAACCCGATTTGCAAAACATAGGAGCATCCGGGGCGGTTCACAATAGATCGACCACCCCGACCCCACCACTAGCCAATCGAACGTGCCCACCAACACCTCCACCACACGAATCCGCCGCAGGCACACACCAGACCGACATTCGGCCATTATCGCTTGACGCTAGACATTCCGCTCTGCGATACTTCATCTGGACGGACACAACAGAGCTAGACACCCAGTCAGCTAGGTAGCGGTTGCGTCGTTTGATTAGGAGGTAATCGTTATGCGGGATACGTATATGCGTCGGGCACTGTTTTCTTGGTTGATCGTATTCGCTTTGGTCGTCGTAGCCTGTGGCGGTGACGACGACACGCCACAGGCTACGACCCCTGCAGCAACGGCGGCGGTCACGACTGCAGCCGCTCCCAGCGACACATCTGCGCCCGGGACTACTTCCGCCACAGCCGACACATCTGCGCCTACTACTGCCCCTGCCACTACTTCTGCAACGGAAACTCCTGAACCTGCAATGTCGGGTGGCACCATAATCATGGCCGAGGTGAAGGCACCTGCCACGCTCGATCCGACCCAGACCTCGGAGACCCAGTCCGGGTTTGCCTGGCAACTCTCCTACGAGACCCTGGTTCTGGTCGCAGGGGGCGGGACGAGGATCGATCCGCTTCTCGCCACCGATTGGACAATCAGCGATGACGGGTTGGTGTACAGCTTCAACCTGCGCGAAGGCGTCACCTTCCACAATGGAGAGCCGTTCACCGCAGACGATGTCGTGTTTTCGTTCGAGCGGCTCATGAGTGACGGGCTCCCGTTCGCGCAGGCGCTGTTCCCGAATCTCGAATCAGTAGTCGAGACGGGCCCGATGTCGGTTGACTTCATTCACTCTGCGCCGGTGGCGAGTTTCCTGCTCCAGCTCGGCGACCCGTTCGTGTTCGGGTCCGGAATCCTGAACCGGGAGGCGGGCGAAGCCGGGGACCCGAACCTCGAGATGATCGGTACAGGTCCCTTCAAGATGGTTTCCTACGATCCGCTCGACTCGCTGGTCCTCGAGAGGTACGAGGGCTACTGGGGCGACCCGGCCAAGCCGGACAGCGTCATCATTCGGTACATGCCCGAACGAACCGCGCAGTTGATTGCGTTGGTCGCCGGCGAAATCGACATCATGGTGCCGGATGCCGACATCGCGTTGAATCTGGAAGGTCGGGGCGATGTTACGGTTCTACCGCTTCAGGGCTGTGACTACGGCCAGGTCGATTTCAATAACGTCGGACCACTGCGCGACGTTCGCGTGCGGAGAGCGATTGCCCTGGCCATCGATCGGCAGGAGATTGCCGAGCAGGCGTATCTGGGCCTTGCCCAGCCAATGGGCTACACGAGCCCCTGCTTCGGGTGGTCGATCCCCGCTGAGGATCTCCCCTACTACACGCAGGATATCGAGGAAGCCAAGCGACTCCTCGCAGAAGCGGGATACGCCGACGGTCTGTCGATCAGGTTCAATCACCAGGCAGGCGTGAGCACGTCGAGCGATAGGGCTCAGGAGGTCATGCAGGCTCAGCTCGCCGAGGTCGGTATCGAAGTCACGATCGAGACGAACGAGTTCGGTGTGTGGCTCGATCAGTATCTGAGTGCCTTGGAGGTGGAAGAAGCGGGCGGTCCTGCGACCTACGACTTGACGACACTCCACGCCGGATTCCGGAGCAATCCGACGGCCGTGCTTCGCGTCAGAGAGGGACGACACGGCGGCGGCGTGCCCCCAGGAATCAACGAGCAGTATGCCGCCGCGAATGTCGGTTCGCCGGAGGACTACATCGACAACATCAACGAGCTCGTCCGGCGGCAGGTGGACCAGGTGTTCCCAGGTTTCAAGACCGTCGCGTTCACGATCTGGGTTGCCTTCCGGAGTGACCAGGTGACGGGGGTGGACATCGACGGCACGCTGAACAGGCGATTCCTCTTCGACGTAACTGAAGTCGGCTAAGCGTTCGTCCCACGTTGAGGCCGGCTATGCCACGACGGAATATCTCAGCGTGACAGTGGACTCGGGCGAAACGGGCGGCGCCGCACCAGCCGGTGTTCGCCCGTCCGAGCCCGCGGTCCTTGATATCCGTGACTTGGCAGTGAGCTTCTTCACCCGTGCCGGGGAGGTCCGTGCGGTTGACCGCCTTTCGCTCAGCCTCAGATCAGGTGAGAGGTGGGGATTGGTGGGCGAGTCCGGGTCGGGGAAGAGCGTCACTGCGCGTGCCGTGCTCGGCCTGGTGGAGCGTCCCGGGCGGATACTCGGCGGTGAGATTCTCTTCGAGGGCCGCAACCTGCTGGGGTTGCCGGAAGCCGAACTCAGGCGGGTACGAGGCAAGGAGATCGCGCTCGTCTTCCAAAGCCCCTCGAACTCGCTCAACCCTGTCCTTCGAACCGGCAGGCAGTTGGAGGAATCACTCCGTTCCCATGTCGACTTGCCTCATGCCGTTACTCGTGACCGGGCATTGAGTTCGCTGAGGGCTGTCGGCATCTCCGAGCCCGTTCAGCTTGCGCGCGGGTATCCGCACGAGTTCTCGGGCGGGATGCAGCAGCGGCTCTACATCGCCATGTCGATCATCAACGAGCCGAAAGTCCTGATCGCTGACGAGCCGACGACGGCTCTCGACGTGACGATCCAGGCCCAGATCCTCGACCTGCTCCGCGACACCGTTGCCGACCGGGGGATGACCCTGTTGTTGATCACTCACAACATGGGTGTGGTCGCCAACATCTGCGATCGAGTTGCAGTGATGTACGCAGGAGAGGTTGTCGAAACGGCAAGAGTCGACGAGCTCTTTGATAACCCGTTGCACCCCTATTCCCGTGCGTTACTGCGGTGCCTGCCCGATCCCACGAAGGGTCGTCAGCATCTTGAGGCCATCCCCGGTTCACCGCCCACCTCTACTGCGCAACCAGCCGGTTGCAGGTTCCGGGAGCGGTGCTCCTTCGCCCGGGATATCTGCAGTGAACACCCGGACCTCCTGGAAGTACAGCCGCAACGTTCGGTCCGTTGCTGGGTCGCGCAAGCGGAGAAACGACTGCCCGACGATGCCTGAGGCCGATCCCGGATCAAGCGGACTCCCTGCTGAGGAAATGCAGGCAGCGGCGTTGGACGCGGGAAACGTGATTCTATCGTTGGGCAAGGTTGTCAAGCGTTTCCGGATACGCGGCGGGCTGCTACAACCCAGCCGGGTGGTGCATGCGCTCGACGGCGTGACACTCGACGTCAAGGCTGGGGAGACATTGGGCATTGTCGGTGAATCGGGGTCCGGGAAGACCACGCTGGCACGGATCATGGTCGGGCTGGAGGAACCAACCTCGGGCACCGTGACGGCAAATGTGGATCGGTCTACTGCCTCGAAAGGCCCGACGCCGTCCGTCGGGGGTGCCGCGGAAGCGCAAATGGTGTTCCAGGATCCCACCGGTTCGCTCGATCCCCGGATGACCATCGGCGCCAGCGTGGGTGAGCCACTTACTCGCGAGCAAAGAAGCTTCAGGCGGAATCGCGTGCAGCAGATGCTCGACCTCGTCGGTCTTGAGCCCGGCACGATCAACCGCTACCCCCACCAGCTGTCCGGCGGTCAGCAGCAGCGTGCATGTATTGCCCGGGCACTTATCGGCGGTACCAAACTGGTCATATACGACGAGGCACTGAGTTCGTTGGACGTCTCGCTGCAAGCCCAGATAATCGGCTTGTTGGAGGAGCTCCAAGCGAAGCTCGGTCTCACATACGTATTCATCTCACACGACTTGACGGTCGTCGAATCCATCGCCACGCGTACCGGGGTGATGTACCTCGGGAAGATGGTCGAGTTGGGCCGATCCGAAGATGTCCGACGCAACCCCTTGCACCCGTACACCTTGGCGCTGCGCTCTGCGGTTCCGGTTCCAAACCCCGAAGTGGAAAGACGACGACGGCGCATAATCCTGCACGGCGAAGTAGGCAGCTCTATCAATCCTCCAACCGGTTGTCGCTTTCATCCTCGCTGTCCGCTGGCCGAACAGATATGCCGGGAAGAGGAGCCCGCATTCGTCGAGTACCAGCCGGGCCAGTGGTCGGCCTGCCATTTCACCAATACCTGGTCGGAGCACCCGACAGGTCACCCGCAAAGCCTCCAACAAAGAGTCAGCGCCGGATGAGGACCGCTCGCTTCGTTGCTGAACGAGTTCTTGGAGTGCTAGGTGTGCTCTTCGTCGTATCGATTCTGGTGTTCACGTTGGGCAACGAGCTGATCCCCGGAGACCAGGCGATTGCACTCGTTGGTAGCGAGGGTGCCACTCAGGAACAATTGGCAGAGGTGCGAGAGGAACTCGGTCTCAACGATCCCATCGTCGAGCGATACTGGGCCTGGCTCTCCGCTGCGGTCACCGGAGATTTCGGGGCGTCCGCCATCACACACATTCCGGTGCGCGACCAGTTGGCCGTTCAGATTCCCGTCTCATTCGAGCTGGCAGGTCTGGCGCTACTCGGGGCAGTCGTCATCGGTATTCCGCTCGGTATCCTGGCTGCAGTTCGCTCCAATCGCACTCCGGATGTGATCATTCGTACGACACTTCTGGTGTCGTTCTCGGTACCTAGCTTTCTCTTCGGCATCTTCCTACTGTTCGCAGGAGCCACATACTGGAAGTCTCTCTATTCGTCGGTGTACATTCCATTCACCGAGGATCCCGGCGCCAACCTGCGGGTTATGATCCTGCCGGCGGTTTCCATTGCGCTCCCTGTCTCGGCGATCGTCATGCAGATGACCCGTGGCGCGATGCTCGAAGCACTGAACGCACCGTTCATATTGGCCGCGACGGCGCGGGGTGTCTTGAGGGTGCGCATTCTCTTCATCCACGCTTTGAAGAACGCTTTCCCTCCCATCCTCACCCTGGTGGGTTTCGTATTCGGCACTCTCCTGGCCGGGTTGGTCGTCGTTGAGGAGATCTTCGGCCTGCCGGGTCTTGGACGGGGCCTCATTCAATCGATCGCCCGCCGGGAGTGGGCGTCGGTCATGGCGATCAGCGTCGTCATAGCGGCTGCATTCGTCGTGACGAACACGGTTGTCGACCTGGTGTATCCGATACTCGACCCGCGCCAGAGGGAAGCATGACAAACGTGGATAAGGCTAAGGCGCCCCGCCGCACACGCCTGAGAGACCGCTGGCGTTCGACACGACTGCCCGGAAAGGTCGCTGCGCTGGTTCTGTTGGTCTACCTGGTTCTCGCCGTGGCGGGTCCATGGATCGTTCCCACCGATCCGAACGAGACCGGGGCGGGACCGTTTCTCACCGGCCCTTCGGCGGCAAACCTCATGGGCACCGATGAGTTGGGAAGAGATCAGCTCAGCCGAGTGGTGAGTGCGGCCCGGGTTGCTGTTCTCGTCGCGGTGGAACCCATAGTCCTCGCGCTGCTCGTGGGAGGGGCGTTGGGAGTCATCGCCGGGTACGTGGGAGGAGTGATCGACTTCTTGATCGCCCGAGCGATGGACGTCATGTTCGGCTTCCCCACGATCCTGCTCGCCATCCTGCTGGTTGCCGCACTCGGACCGAGCCTGAACAATGCAATGATCGCGATCGCGATCGTGTATGTCCCCCGATTCGCCCGCATGGCGCGTTCGTCGACGCTCACGGTGCGTCACCGTCCCTATATGGAGGCGGCTCAGCTTGCGAAGATCAGGCCCGTACGACGTGTCATCCGCCATGTCGTCCCCAACATCCTTACCCCCCTCATCGTGCTGGCCGCCCTCAGCATGTCGACGGCGCAACTGTCCTACTCGACGTTGAGTTTCCTGGGTCTGGCGACCAGCCCTCCGCAGGCCGACTACGGAAGCATGCTTGCGAGGGCGACCAGTCTGTTGGGCGTGGCACCCTGGTTGGTCCTCTTTCCAGGCTTAGCTCTCGTGTTGTTCATCGTTATGCTCAACGTCGCCGGCGATGCCGTACGCGAGACGCTGGAGCCCACATAGAGATATGGAGTCCACAATGAAGCGATTGAACGTTCTGTACTTCTCCCATCCGGACCCGACTCTCCTGACCGAGTGGCCCGGTCCGCTCGCCGATGCCATAAGTGACCGTCACGACATGCGCTTCTTCAACTACGACGAACCGGCCGAGCCACAGATAGCGGGAGTCGACGCGGTGGTGGCAATAGTCGGCAAGCCATTCGTCACCCACGACATGATCGATGTGGCCGCCGAGTTTGCCGGGCTCTGGCAGGTTTACGGCACCGGGCTCGATCATGCCGAAGTACCGTATCTCCGTTCCAAGGGGCTGCAGGTTGCCAACTGCCCCGGTCCCGGGAGTGCGGTGGCATTGGCGGAATGCGCCATGATGCACATGCTCATGCTCACCAAGCAGTACTCCCGGGCGCGGGCAAGTCTCGAAGAGGGCGTGCTCTACACCCCGTTCACCAACGAGCTGGAAGGTCAGAACCTGGTGATCGTGGGTTTCGGGGCCAGTGGCCGGGCTCTCGCCTATCGGGCCAAGTCCTTCGGTATGGCGATCCACGCGATCGACATCGTCGACCTCAGCGACGAAGACGCCGCGACATACGGCGTGGTGTTCTCCGGAGGTCCTGAGGACATCGACGATGTACTCGCCGAGGCCGACTACGTGTCACTCCATCTACACCTCACCGAAGAGACGCGGAACATCATCGATCGGCGGCGTTTGGGGTTGCTGAAGCCGTCGGCGATCGTGATCAATGTGGCGCGCGGGGAACTCATCGATGAGGCAGCGCTGGCAGAGGCACTTGTCGAGAACCGAATCGGTGGCGCGGGTATCGATGTGTACTCCGAAGAGCCACCTGACATGAGTGACCCTATCTTCGGGCTGAGCCATGTGACGACCACCCCGCACAACGCCGGAGTCACTGACGGGACAGCGCGGCGACGGTCCGCCATGGTGGCTGAGAACTTGGATCGGATAGCGCAAGGTTTGGAACCCAACCACCTCGTAGGTTGAGAGTGATCGAGAACAGGAGACCGGGATGATCAGAGAGCTCAAAAAGGCGTTGGCCCTCAAGAAGCGATTGTCAGAGGGGAAGGCCGTCATCGGCGCCCAGATCGGCTTCGACGACACGTCGATGGTCGAAATGCTCGCCAGGGCCGGCTTCGATTGGCTCGTCATCGATACCGAGCACGCCACTCATGATCTGGCGAGCGTCAAAGGCATGCTCCAAGCCGGTGTCCCCTGGGACGCCGTCGTCCTTGCCAGACCGCTGCGCATGGACAAAGAAGAGATACGTCGCTACCTGGACATGGGATCGCCCGGAGTTCTGTGTCCTTTCATCGAGACCGGTGAGCAAGCTGCGAGTCTTGTCGCGGCGTGCCGCTATCCGCCTGCGGGGGTCCGTGGATACGGACCGCGCCGGGGCGGCGTCTATGGATTCGATGCCGACGAGTACTTCGCGAAATCCAACGATGCGATGATCTGTATCCCGATCATCGAATCGCAGAAGGCGATCGGCAACATCGACGACATCGTGGCTGTGGACGGTATTACCGGCGTCATGATCGGGCCGATGGACTTGTCGATCGATCTCGGGGTCTTCTGCCAATTCGAGAGCGACCGGTATGTGGAGGCGGTCCAGCAGGTCCGCGAAGCATGCGGGCGGCATGGCAAGGCCATGGGAACCGGGTGCTATAGCCTCGACCACGCCAATGCTTGCCGGGCTCTTGGTGACCAGATCCTCCTGGCCGCCACCGATGAAGGGCTGATGAGGCAGGCTGCGGAAGGCGTCATCAAGAGTCTTCGCTGAGGTCGAGCCACCGGTGAACTCAGCGTTGGAGCGGAGCGCTGCCAAACCATGACGACCATCCCCATTCGAGTCGGCGTCGTGGGTGCTGGGATCGGGGAAGAATATGTGGCCGCATTTCAACGGCTGCCCGAGGCCGAGGTGGCTGCCCTGTGTGCTCGCACGCACGATCGCATGGATGCGGTCGCCCGTAAGTATGGTGTAGCCCGCCGATACACGGACTATGTCGAGATGCTGGCGAACGAACGACTCGACGTTGTCGTCGTGGCTACGCCGAACCATCTCCATCATCCGATCACGATGGCCGCACTCCATGCCGGAATCAACGTCGTGTGCGATAAGCCGCTTGCGCTCGACGTTCGCCAAGCGAGGGAGATGGTTCAAGGCGCCCGAGATGCGGGGGTGCGGCATCTTGTACCGTTTGTGTGGCGCTTCCTTCCGGCCGCTGCTTACGTCAAGGAGCTGGTGGATTCGGGCTTCGTCGGTACGCCCTATCACATCAACGCGCAGTACCTGAATCTGGGCTGGGGCGACATCCACGGCCCGATGCGCTGGTACTACGACAGGGCGCAAGCCGGCAGCGGAGCGCTGGGGAATCTTGGTTCGCACGCCATTGACCTGATCCACTGGTGGGTGGGGGAGTTCAGTCGCGTGACTGCACACCTCGGGACCGCCGTCAGGAAGCGATGGGCCGCCGATGGAAGAGGGCCATTCTCGGTCGAGGTCGACGACGTCTGTGCCCTCTTGGGAGAATCGGTTGGCGGAGCACAGGTCGTGTTGAACGCCAGCCTGGTGGCTCAAGTCGATCGTGTGAAGGTCGAGATCGGAGTCTACGGCAGCGAGGGTTCCTTGGTTCTCCACAACACCCTCAACGCCCCGGATGCCGCGGTCGGGCGCGTCTATGGCATGAGTCGCGGGGACACCTCACCCCGGGCTCTGCGCGTCCCGGCTCGGTTGACTGCAGGTGCGTCCCGAGGTCCGACCGACCGGGCGCCTCTCCACGGATGCTTCGATCAGATTGCCGCGGCGTTCGCGGATGCGGTCATACGAGGACACAAGGTCCATCCCGGCTTCGAGGCCGGCCTGGCTGTGCAGAGGGTCATCGATGCCGTGCAGCGGTCGGCAAGGAACGGACAATGGGTGACGCCGTAACGGATCCGGAACCGGCTTCCGCCTATATCCGGTAGATGCGTTCGGCGTTGCTGCTGAAAAGAGAGCTTCGCTCAGCGTCCGAAAAACCTGCGCTGATCTCAGAGAACGCGTCGAAAACGGTGTCGTAGTCACTGTAGAGCCTGTCGACGGGGAAGTTGCTCGCAAACATGCACCGATCAACGCCGAATGTCTCGATGGTCTCGAGCACGATGGGGCGGATGCCGGCGACGGTCCAGGAATGGTCCACCAGCCCCAGGCCGGAGATCTTGACGGCGACATTCGACTGGTCGGCGAGCTTCCGCATGCCACTCCTCCAGAGTTCCATGCCTTCTTCGTCCCCGTCGATCGGCATCCCGGTGTGGTTCAGGATGATCTGCGTATCAGGGAAGGCTCCAGCGAGGTTCGCAGCATCTGGCATCTGGGCGGGATACAACTGAAGGTCGAACGAGAGATCGTACTTCTCGAGTAGCCCGAACCCACGACGCCAATCGGAGTCCGTCATGTAATCGGACCGGCTCGTAAAGCTCAGCACCGGGTCCTCGTGCCAGTTCAGCATCTGGCGGATGCCGCGGAAATTGGGAAACCGGGCGTGGGACGCTAGAAGTTGCTCGACATCGGCGTCTTCGAGGTGGGCTGCACCCACGATGCCATGGGGGAACCCGTGCTCGTCGGCGGCGGCTTGGAGCCATTCGCTCTCCCCCGCCGGGTTCGACGGATCGAATTCGCACTGGATGTGGACCGACTTGATGACGTTCTGGCTACCCGTATCCTTGAGATAGTCCTCTACGAGGTACGTGTGGGTAATTGAAGAGTAGTTCCCCACGATGGTGTCCAGGGGCTCGCCGGATAGCCACACGTAGTAGTACTTCTCGAGATCCCACAGGTGGTGATGGGGATCGACGATCGGCATGTCCGACATTGGTACTCCTCACAGCGGCATTAGGCAGCCTACCGCTCTCGAGCTCCCTCGTCTGGAGATCTGGGTACTAGCCAGTTTGCCGTAGCCCTTGTCGTCAGTCACCAGGAGCGTGTCTTCGGAGTTCTTCCCCCGACAAACCTGACGTGGCTACCTGAAGTGACCTGCCGCGGCAATATGCGCCACAGGTATGCCTTGCTCGGCGGCGCGGTGGACAATCGGGCGAAGCCCATGGACTATCAATCGGGGGTTACCTTGACCGTCGAAGCCCCTCGATGGCGAAGGTGGGAATCTCCACTCCACCCAGGGTTCCCTACTCACGTCGACTCGGTTGCCCACATCCCGGCCGAGTACGTATAGCGGTCGCTACGATCTGCCCGGAATTGGCTAACGGAGCATACGATTGGGATTGATGCACCAGGTGGTGAGCGATCGCGAGATCCCCGTTTCGGTCCAGGCGGCAGTGAGAAGAACCTACGACTTCGAGTTGTCGGGCCTAACAGGAGCCCACCAAGCCGATGCCCTCATCGCGTCGGGGAATCTGGCAGTGACCGCCGATCTGATGGGGAGCTTGGCGGATCTCGCGGTCGTTTCTCGGACGGGGGTTGGATACGACAACGTGGATGTCGAGGCCGCCACCGACCTTGGGATAATGGTGTGCCTCGCCGTGGACGCACCCACGGTCTCCACTGCCGAGCACGCTCTGACCCTCGCTATGGCGGTGAGTAAGCGGCTTCTTCCGGCGCGGCGAGCACTGCTCGATGGTCGTCGCGATGTCTTCAACGACTTCGACGGGCTGGAGTTGAAAGGCGCCGTGATGGGCATCATTGGATTGGGCCGGATCGGCAAGCATCTTGCAGTACTCAGCCGCGGTATCGGTATGCGGGTCCTCGCATATGATCCGTACCAGTCCGCAGACAGTTTCGTGCTGGCCGGCGTCGAGCAGGTGACGTTCGAGGAGTTGCTCTCCCAAAGCGACATTGTTTCGGTTCACGTCCCGTTGCGAACGGAGACCAGCGGCCTGATCGACAAGGCCGCACTCGCGAAGCTCCGCCGTGGAGCGATCGTGATAAACACGGCTAGGGGCGGGGTCGTGGACCACGCTGCCCTACTCGATGCCCTCGAGTCGGGTCGCTTGAGCGGCGCCGGCCTGGATGTGCTCGATTTCGAGGATCCGGTGGCGGACGAACTCATGGTCCACCCGAACGTTATGGCAACACCGCATATCGCGGGCGCTACGAGTGCCAGCCGTGAGCGGTTGTGGCTGACGGCGTTGACACAGGCCATCGACTCACTCGAGGGAGTGCAGCCGGCGGGCCTCCTCAACGTCGACGTATGGGACAGGCATAAGGCTTCACTCGACAATAGGAGTATTGCCGGCTGAGTTGACTTCTCGCGCGGCGGGAAAGGAAAGAGGCTTCATCGGCATCGGCGGATTGCAGCAATCACGTACGAGATCGAATCGACAGAACTGGAGGAAACCCAATGGTTGCCACCCGAATTGACCACGTATCCGTAACCGTGAGCGACATGGATCGTTCGTTGGCCTTCTACTGCGGCTTGCTAGGCCTTGAGCGATCCGGGAGCCACCGGCTGACCAGAGAACCTATCGTCACCATGACCAACAAGCCCGTGGTTGACATGCTCGTCGAGCGTCTTACCGCGCCCGGCGATCCGGAGTTCTTTGTCGACCTCCAGCAGTATGTCTTGCCGCCAGGTGGTGTTTCGAATGCGCGACTCGGAGACGTGGGCCATAGCCATATCAGCTTCCTCGTGGATGACATGGACGCAGTGGTTGCCAGCCTGACGGAAGCCGGTGTGGAGTTTGTCAGTTCTCCCGTCCACTTCGATCTCGAGGATACAGGTGCTCTCAGTGCAGTCTTCTTCTATGACCCCGACGGGTATGCCCTAGAGCTGATGCATTACAAGCGTTAGAGCAATGCTGGAACAATGACGATTGCGATAGGCCCGTCACTCGCTGACCTGGCATTTTGACGTCGGCCGACGGGCCGCAGGTGGATTGGTCAGCACTCTCCTAGTCCGAAGCGTCTCCTCAAGGCAGAGGCTGCTGCTTCGGCTGTGCGTATGTACCTCAGCAGTTTCTCGGGCTGGAGAGGCATCTCGGTGATGCGGAGATCCAGCGGATGGAGAGCGTCCTCGACGGCATTGACAATGGCGGCGGGAGCACCCACCGTCCCCCCCTCGCCGCAGCCCTTGATCCCCAGTTCGTTCAGCGGGGTGGGAAACTCCTGGTGGTGCACCTCGATGGGCGGAACGTCGAGGGCGCGTGGTAAGCGATAGTCGACGAAGCTGCTGGTTTGGAGGTTTCCGACTTCGTCGTAGATCGCTTCCTCGGACAGCGCGTTGCCGATTCCGTGGACGACGCCGCCGACGATCTGGCCTTCGACTACGGCGGGGTTGATGATGTTGCCCGCGTCGTGGACGATGACGTAGCGGTCGAGCGTTACGTGTCCGGTGTCGCGATCCACCTCGACCGTGGCGATGTGGGTTCCCGACGACCAGGTAACGGTGGGGGAGGCGAAGTAGTTGATCGCCTCCAGCCCGGCTTCCGTCCCCTGCGAGGAGTCCGCGCCGGGAATCCGGTGGCCTGTCCGTGCGACCTCGGCGAGGGTCATGATCTCTCTGCCGGACCCGTCACGGACCGCCCCGTCGACGATCGTGAGCAGGGAAGGATCGAGACCGTGGATGCGGGCTGCGATGCCGATCGCCTTGTCTCGGAGTTTTCTGGCGGCGCCATCGATCGCCATGCTGCCGGTTACCGCAGTCCGGCTGGCGAACGTTCCTCCACCTTGGCTGATCAGGGCGGTGTCGCCGTCCCGGAGCGAGATCGAATCGATATCGACACCCAGCGCATCGGCGCACACTTGGGCGAGGGTGGTCTCGTGGCTCTGGCCGTGGTTGTTCGAACCGCTGAGGATCGTCACCGCCCCCGTACCGTCGACCCTGACGATGGCACCTTCGGGAGGACCGAAACCGGTTCCCTCCATGTGAGCGGCTATTCCGATGCCGACATGGCGGCCCTCGGCCCGTGAGCCGGCCTGGCGAGTCCGGAAGTCCTCGTAGCCGATCGCCTCCAGAGCCATCTCGAGCTGGGCGGGAAAGTCTCCGCTGTCGTACACCGACGGTTTGCCGTCGCGGTAGGGCACCCCGGTGTCGAAGGGCATCGCATCGGAAGGAATGAGGTTGATCCTCCTTACCTCGGCCGGGTCTAGGTCGAGTCGGCGGGCGACCCTCTCCAGTACCCGTTCGATCACGAAGGCGGCCGTGACCCGGCCGGCGCCGCGGGCGGGGGCGTTAGGCGTCTTGTTGGTGATCACGCAGGTCGCCTCGGCCTCGTAGTTGTCGATCCGGTACTGGCTCCGCAGGTGCGAGATGGTGTTGTACGGCACCACCAGCCCGTAGAAGTTGGCTATCCCCATGTCGACGAGGATGCGGTCCCGGAGCGCCAGGATCCGGCCCCGGCGATCGAACCCCGCCTCGACATCATGGATCTGATCGCGTGCATGCCGGGCGTTCACCAGGTTCTCCGCCCGGTCCTCGATCCAGCGCACCGGACGACCGATCCGGCGGGCCAGGTAGGGAATCAGGATGTCCTCGTAGTAGACGCCGCCACCGAAGCTGCCGCCCATATCGGGGCAGATAACCCGGATGCGGTCCTCGGCCAGTCCGAGAATCCCGCCGATCACCTTGCGGGCGAGATGCTGCATCTGGGTGGCGGACCATACGGTGAGTTCGTCACTCTCCGGATCGAACCGGGCGAGCACGGCTCTGGTTCCCAGCGGGCTCCCGATCTGCCGCCGGATGGTGAACCGGAAGGCGGCGGTGTGCTCGGCGGTGCCGAGGGCCACGTCGACATCCCCCACCGCGACCGAAACCCGGCTCTGGACGTTGTTGCCGAGTTCGTCGTGGATGACGGGTGCATCGGGATGCAACCCGGATTCGGGATCCAGAACCGGATCCAGAGGCTCGTAGTCGATCGAGATGAGGCGCTCGGCGTCCTCCGCCAGGTAGCGGTTCTCAGCCACGACCAGGGCGATCGGCTCGCCGACCCTCCTCACCCGTTCGCCGGCGAGGAGCGGGACATCGTGCGCCTTCTCCACCGGTAGGAGCAGGTCGGCGAAAGCAGCGGGTGAGCGGTGGTAGGGCCGGTAGGTACCGACGTCGGTCAGGTCAGCGGCGGTGACCACGTCTACGACCCCCGGTGCCCGGAGCGCCGCAGAAACGTCGATGCTCCTGATCAGCGCGTGGGCGTGGGGGCTGCGCTTGACGACCGCTTCGAGGATGTCCGGTAGGCGAATATCGGACACGAAGCAGGCCGTGCCCTTGAGGAACCTCTCGTCCTCCCGACGGAGAACCGGCTTGCCGAAGCTCGGACTGCGGGTCATGGGTCCATCCGTCCTGACTTGCATCGAGCTGCCTGGATAGCCGCGCTGACGATGGTCTGGTAGCCGGTGCATCGGCACAGATTCCCGCTGAGGCGATGCCGGATCTCGTCTTCGGCAGGAGGTTCGGGTCCCGCGTGGTTCTGTAGGAGCGAGAACAGATTCACGAGGACGCCGGGGGTACAGAACCCACACTGGAGAGCGAAGTTCTCGTGAAAAGCAGTCTGCAGGTCGACCATGGTGCGGTCACCGTCCAGCCCTTCGAGGGTGGTGATCGATCGGCCCTCGGTCTGGAGGGCGAAGATCAAGCACGATGTGGCCGGCTCGCCGTCGACGAGCACCATGCAGCCCCCGCACGTCCCTTCCTCGCATCCGAGGTGGATGCTCCGCATCTCGATCCGGTCCCGCAGAACGTCGGCGAGCAGCATGCGGGGTTCGATAACGAGGGTATGTTCGGTGCCGTTGACACGCAGCGTGACGGGTACGGACTCGTTCATGACCGGCCCGCGGACGCCCTCGCCAGTGCCGACCGGAGCGCTCTGGCCACCACGACCGGCGCCACCCAGCGCCGGTAATCCTCCGATCCGTGGATGTCGCCCACCGGAGCTATATCCTTCTCTACGGCTGCGGCCATCGCCTCGATGTCCGAGCCGGCGGGGCTGCCCATGAGGGCGACCTCGACCGATGGTGCCCTACATGGGGTTGCGGCCAGGCCGATGAGCGCCACCCGGGCACTCTCGACGTGAGAACCGTCGAGGGTGACGACCGCGGCCGCCCCGGCCACTGCCGGGTCACCGTGCCGCGGCGCTACCTCGGCAAAAGCCGCGCCCGATCGGGAGCCGGGCAGTTCGAGCGTCACCATGGTGATCAGCTCGGAACTCGCCAGGCTGGTCGAGTAGGGGCCGGTGAACAGTCGGTCGATCCCTACCGGCCGGGGCTCGGTCGGTCCCGCGACGTGGCATATCCCGTCGAGCACGAGGGCGACCGCGCTCCATTCGGCGTCGGGGTCGGCGTGCGCCAGGCTCCCGACCACGGTACCCATCGTCCGGACCGGATAGTGTCCGATGTGAGCGGCTGCGTCCGTTATCAGAGCGTGTCCCCGGTCGGCGGCCCAGCGCTCGAGCGATCGGTGGGTCACCATGGCGCCGAGCGAGAGGGTACGGTGGCCGTCGAAGGAGATATCGTGCATCCCGTCGATCCTTCGGAGGTCAACCAGCACCTCCGGTTCGACCAGGCGGTGGCGAAGCATCGGGATGAGGCTCTGCCCCCCCGCCAGGACCCGGCCCCTGCCACCCGCCTCGGCCAGCATCCCGGTAGCCTCGTGGACGGTGGTCGGCGCGGCGTATCGCAGAGGCGGTGGCTTCATGTGGTTAGAGTGTCCGATCGGGGAGCAGCAGCCATCCGTCGAGGAGGCTGATCTTCATGGTAACGCCGCTCCGAGGCGCCGTATAACGAGAGGTATGGCAGATGGAAGACCTCGCGATAGGGTTGCTGAGAGCCACGATGGGCGCCGTTTTCGTCGCCCACGGTTGGCCGAAGGTCTTCAGGAACACCGCCACCGCCCACGGACCACGCCGTACCGAACAGCTGCTGCGGAGCAAAGGCGTTCCCTATCCGGCCGTGGTAGCGCAGCTCGCCGGATATGTGGAGTTGGTAGGCGGATCGATGGTGTTCCTGGGCCTGTTCACACGGGTGGCAGTCATCCCGCTGATCGTGATCCTGATCCTTGCGATTCCGATGGTCAAGTGGAAGAACGGGTTCGTGGATGGATGGGATTGGCCTTTTACCCTGATCATCGTGGGCATAGTCCTGCTGATGCTCGGCTCCGGCGAGATGAGCATCGACGCCCTTCTCGGCCTGGCCGGCTGAAGGGGTACTCGATGAAGCTGATGCCCGTTCCTGCGGGCTACCCGACCACACCAAGATAGGAGGAGGGCTCCGAAGATGAACGAGATACTGGAGAGGCTGAGCCCTGCCTTCACCTCCGAACTCCGAGACGAGATGGTGGGCATGACGTGCGATCTCGTCGACATCCCGAGTCCCACCGGAGAGGAAGGTCGGATAGCCGACTACGTGGCTCACCGGTTCCGGGAGATCGGAATGGACATCGAACTTCAGGAGGTTGAACCCGACAGGTACAACGTCATAGCCAGGTTGAGAGGCCGAGGAAGGGGTCGCAGCCTCCTGCTGGGGGCACACTTCGATACCGGGATGACCGGAAAGGATCCCGGAATGCCGTTCGGTCTTCTACCAAAGGCGACCCTGGACGGTACCGGCTGGATCTACGGCCTCGGTGTTTCCAACATGAAGTCGGCATTCGCCGCGTACTACGGGGCTATCCGAGCGATACAGGACTCGAACCTCGACCTCCGCGGCGACATCATCGTCGCCGGTGTCATAGGGGAGACGGAGAAGTCCCCCACAGACGAGTTCGCGGGTCCCGCATACCGGGCCGGAGGGTGGGGAACCATGTACGCGGCCCAGCACGGCGTCGTGGCGGATGCGGCCATCATCGGCGAACCCACCGGGCTGAGAGTGCAGACCGGTAACTCCAGCTACATCTTCGCCAAGGTGACGACCCGCGGCGTATCGCGCCACACATGGTCCAAGGAACACGGGGATGACGCCATCGAGAAGGCTGTCCGCGTGCTGGACGCCTTCCGGGCTTGGGAACCGGAGTTCGCCGCCGGCCACGATCATCCGACCATGGGTACCCGGATCGGTTTCGGAGCGATCCGGGGTGGTAATCCCTTCCAGCCGGCGGTCAACCCGGCTCGCAGCTGCACCCTGTACCTCGACTTCCGCTTCCCACCTACCGCCACCATCATGGACGTGCATCGCCAGGTCAGGGGGTTCCTCGACGATCTCCGCGAGCGGGACCCGGTGTTGGAGACCGAACTCTCCTTCTACCTGTGCCGCAACGGGTACGAGATCAGCGATGACGAGCCCCTCGTCCAGACGGTCGAACGCGCTCACCAGGCGGTGTTCGAAACCCCTTCGAGCCATGTCGAGCCCTACCGCTACGACGTGTCCGCCGACACCTCGATACTTCACGAATACGGGGTGCCGGCCCTGACGTACGGCCCGGGTGGTATCCGAAAGGACGGCGTCTACGACGTGTACGACCAGTACGGAGAGATTGTTTCGATCGAGAATCTGGTCCGCTGCACCCAGGTCTACGCGCAGTGCATCGTTGACATCTGCGGCTAGCCGGCCAGCAGGCAAGAGCGGAGCGCGTCCATCGCTTTTCGTACGGGTTCTGGAAAAACTAGATGTATACCGTATATCTGGACGCCTATACTCGCCCGATGACCAATCAGGACTGGGTCGAACGGACCTAATGTGAGCGATGGATCGTGAGGGTCGAAGAAGTCTCGTTCTACTCGGAAGGAGACAGCATCTCGGCGATCCTGCGTCTCCCGGACGGGGAGCCGGACCGCCCTTACCCCGCGGTCGTCCAAGGTCCCGGTTGGCTCGGTCTCAAGGACGCTCAGCTCTACCTCCGGTATCACGAAGCGCTCACCGGCGCGGGTATCGCGGTGCTGATCTTCGACTATCGCGGGTTCGGCGGGTCCGAAGGAGCGAGCGACCTCCTCCTGCCCTCCCGCCAGCTGGAAGACCTCATCAATGCTGTGACCTACCTGGCGTCACGACCGGACATCGACGAGGACAACATCGGCGCGTTCGGGAGCGGGGGAACCGGCGGAGGGAATGCGGTGATGCTGGCCGCGGCGGATCCTCGGATCGGCTGTGCCGTTTCCCAAGTCCCCGTCGCTGATGGAGAGGACTGGCTTCGCCGGATGCGCCGCGAGTACGAGTGGCACGAGCTCCTGGATTCCCTTGCCGCCGACCGTACCAGTCGGGTGTTGACCGGGGAGAGCAGGCTGGTGCATCCTCGCGAGGACATCATGCTGCAGACACCGGAGCGACGGACCACGAAGGTCAAGAAAGATGTCGACTCGCGTGTTCCCACCAGGGTGCAGTTACGCAGCGTGGATGGCCTGCTGGCTTACAAACCGATCGAGGTAGTGGACAAGATCGAGGACGCCCCGCTCCTCATCATCGCCGTGGAGGACGACCCGGTTACCCCCACCGATCACGCGGTTGCCCTTTACGAGCGCGCCCGCCCCCCCAAGAAGCTCATCATGCAGCGCCACACGACCCACTACGGCGCCTACGCACAATATGGAGATACGGTCGCTCCCCAGATTGCCGCCTGGTTCACCGAGCATCTACGGCGGGGACCCGTCCGGCTCCACCATGACCCTGGAGGAACAACGTGACACACGACCTGGCCGTAGTAGGCGGAACGCTCGTATCCGGCTCGGGTCGACGCCGCGCCGATCTCCTGATCTCCGATGGGCGGGTAGCCGAGGTCAGATCCGGCGACGGCGCCGGCCAGGAGGCGCGTCAGGTGGTCGACGCCACCGGCAAGCTGGTGCTCCCCGGCATGGTCGACGTGCACGTGCACACTCGGGATCCCGGTTACACGCACAAGGAAGACCTGATCACCTGCACCCGGGCTGCGGCAGCCGGCGGGGTGACGACCATCTTCGGGATGCCCAACCTCGATCCCCCCACCGTCACCAGGACCCATCTCAGTGACGTACTGGATCTGTACCGCACCAAGAGCATTGTCGACTACAACCACAACCCGGTACCCACCCACGGCGAGACCGAAGCGATGGCTGAGGCTGGAGTGGCGGCTTTCAAGGTCTACATGGTGGTGGACACGGGTCGTACGTATCCGCATCCGGCCGGTACGGGTATACACGACCACGGCCACCTGCTGCAGATGTTCGAGGATGTTGAAGCCACCGGGCGGATCTTCATGGTCCACCCACACGACCAAGCCCTGATGGACCATGTTGAGCAGGGCTACTGGAAGAGGGGGGACCGCAGTCCCGAAGCCTATGCCAAGACCCTTGCAACCCACGACGGCATCATCTGGGACACCGCAACCGCCACCCTGCTCCGGATGGCCAAGGCCACCGGGTGCCGTCTCCACATCGTCCACGTGCAGACCACCGAGGGGATAGCGATGATCCGCCGGGCCAAGGAGGAGGGCCTGCCGATCACCGCCGAGGTCAACCACTGGGCCCTGTTTCTCGGTAGTTGGGATGATGTGCTCGAACTCGGTCCCTATTGCCTGTCCTACTGGGTGCCCGATCACCACAAGGCCGCTGTCTGGGACGCCATCAACGATGGGACGATCGACATCGTGTCGTCGGATCATGCCCCCCACACCCGGGCCGAGAAGGACGTGGGCTGGGAGGACATGTGGGCGGCCCACACGGGCACACCGGGGATCCAGCATCAGGTGCCGTTGCTGCTCGACGCGGCTAGCCGGGGGAAGCTGACCATCGAGCGGGTGGTGGAGTTGACGGCCGAAGCGCCGGCTCGGTCCTTCGACATAGCCTCCAAGGGCTATCTCGAACCCGGGTTCGATGCGGACCTGATGATCGTCGACCCGTCCAAGGAGTGGACCATCAGACACCAGGACGTGCTGTCCAAGATCGGATGGACCCCTTATGACGGCCGCCAAGTGGTGGGGGCGGTGGAATGCACCTTCCTTAGGGGTACCGAGATCTACGGTGACGGAACCGTCAAGGGCAGGCCCGGATACGGTCGTCACGTGAAACCCAGCCAATAGAAACAAGAGGATTACCGGTATGAAACTTGGCTTGCTCCTGCCCCATTTCGGTGTTTACGCCAACCGCGAGCGAATCCTGATCGGCTCGCGCCTGGCCGAAGAGCTGGGGTTCGACTCTCTGTGGGTTCGGGACCATCTCGTGTTCGAGCCCCACGCGGAACTGGAGAACCCGAACATCGTGTTCTACGAAGCCCTCACGACCCTCACGGCGGTGGGTGCCGTGACCGACCACATCACGCTCGGAACGGGATCACTGATCCCGTTCCGCCATCCGATCCACACCGCCCTGTCAGTCGGTTCGCTCGCACAGCTGGTGGGCGATCGGATCATCCTCGGCTATGGCGCGGGTACGTTCGATCACGAGTTCGAGGCCATCGGCATGCCAGGCATCTTCCGTCCCGAACTGGTCGAGTCGAACGCCAACATCCTCAAGCGTCTCTTCTCCGAGGACAACGTGGATTACGTCGATGATCATTACGAGATCAAGGCGATCTCGATCGAACCGAAGCCTACCGGCCCCGTTCCCTTCTGGTATTGCGGGTCGACACCGGCTTCCGCCCGCCGGGCAGTCAGGTACTGCGACGGCTGGATGCCGGGAAGGACCACCCTGGCCACCATCGAAAAGAGAGTGGCGGCGATGGACAGGATGGCTGCCGAAGCAGGCCGGAGCCGTCCCACGGTTGCGGTCATCCCCCCGACCTCCATCGCCAAGACCCGCGAGGAGGCTTTCGATGGCCTCAACATCGACGGCCTGCTGAGGTGGGCCAACGAACGCGGCAAATGGTGGGTGAAGCCTCCTTCGGGTGTATTCGAGACCGCGGCCGACATCGAAGGTTCGCTGATCGCTGGGTCACCCGACGACGTGGTGGAGGAGGTGACCAAGTTTGCCGCCGTCGGAGTGGAACACCTAGTTTTCGACCTGCGGCTCAGGTTCGACAGGTGGTTCGAGTCGATCGAGCTGCTCGGGGATCAGGTCCTTCCGCGGTTGAGAGAACTGGGCTTGGCGGATTGATCCGAGTTCGTCCGGTCTGTTCGGGCGATAGCAGCGCGGCGTCATCACCGCAGGAGGTACAGTCGGGGGCCGGGTCATGGATCTAGATATCAACACCACCCAACCTGACCCTCCCCCCAGCCCACCCCTGCGCCTGCTTCTCCGGAGGAACTTCGGTCCCTACTTTGTCGGCAACCTGATGTCGAACATGGGTACCTGGATCCAGAACATCGCTCTGGCGCTCCTCATCTTCCGGCTCACCGGGTCGACCTTTCTGGTCGCAATGACCACCTTCTCCCAGTTCCTCGGCCTGATCGTGCTCGCCCCGTGGACCGGTTCGGTCGCCGACCGCTTCGACCGGCGAAGATTGATCGTCCTGACACAGGTAGTGGCCTCGCTTTCCGGCGGAATCCTTGCCCTGGTTACCTACCTGGGGTTGGTGACCCCGGCGTGGTTGATAGGGACCGCCCTGCTCTTCAGCATCACGAAGGCCTTCGTGCTCCCGGCGCAGCAGGCGCTGGTTACGCAATTGGTGGAGCGGAAGGACCTGCAGGCTGCGGTGGCTCTGAACTCGATCACTTTCAATCTGGCGAGGGCCGTAGGACCGGTAATAGGTGCCGGGCTTATCCTGACCCTCGGTTTCACTTGGGCCTTCTCGATCAATGCGCTCTCCTACCTTGCTCTGGCCGGGGCGGTGATGGTCGTGAGGATCGAGAGCCCCGAAGCGGGCCGGTCGACGGAACGTACGAGTCTTCTCGAGACCATCCGGGTCGTCAGGAAGGATCCGCTGATCGGTCCCCTGCTGATTGCGGTGGCGGCGACCTCGATAGCGGTCGATCCCGTGAACAACTTGACTCCCGCATTCGCCGTCGAGATCTACGGGAAGCCAGACACCTTCACGGGTGTGCTCATAGGAATGTTCGGGTTGGGCGCCGCGCTTACTGCCGCCTTCGTAGTGACGAAGGTACGAGCTACCTTCCGCAGTATCTCTCTCGGGATGGCCGGACTCGGCGTGGCTATCGTGACCTTCGGGATGTCCGGTCATCCGAATACGGGTATGGCCGCCCTGTTTGTCGGCGGGATCATGTACATAGTCTCGGTAACCCTCTCGACCACCCTGGTGCAGATCAACACGGCCGAAGACCATCGCGGCCGCGTGATGGCCCTGTGGGGCGTAGCCTTCCTCGGGCTTCGGCCCCTGGCGAGCTTGGTCGATGGGTCCGTGGCCACCCTGGTGAACGTCAGGATGGCGGCGCTCGTAATGGCTGTACCCGTCCTACTGGGAGCGGCCTACCTGGCCCGACACAGCCGGCGGTCGAAGCGGACCTGACACCGGCGCCCTTCCGGAGCCTCTACGCTTCCGTGTGAATGGTGTCACCCCCGGACGGCTTCTTCGAACGCGGCGCTCGGACCGCTTGGAATGACTCGCAGTGGCTCGTGTCCTATCCGGACATGGGCCGGGAACGGGCGAGGAGTGCCCAGTTTCCCTCTTCCCGACCTGCAGCCGGGCTTAGATGATGGATGCTACCGGGTCGTCGGTGTTCTACCGGAGTCCGGGCGACGAGTACCCGTTGTTCGTCCGCGCCGAGGGCTGCCGCCTGTGGGATGCAACCGGGCACGAACTGGTCGACCTCACCAGCGGCGTCTCGGGTGCGGCGATCATCGGTCAGGGCCGCGAGGACATCGCGACAGCGATGGCAGAACAGGTCCGGCGCCTCTCCTACATGCACACGGTGGCCGGAACCACCGTCCCTCAAGAGCGCCTCGCCGAACGGCTGGCGGATCTCGCGCCCGACGGTGTTGACCGGGTCATGTTCAGTTCGGGTGGGAGCGAGGCCAACGAGGTCGCCTTGCGCATCGCCCGCCAGTACCACCTCGCCCGCGGCGAAGCCTCCCGATGGAAGGTTGCCAGCCTCGCGCCGAGTTACCACGGCGCCACCGCCGGGGCACTGTCGATGACCGGGCGGTGGGACATCAACCGCAGTTACCAGCCATATCTCTTCAGGACCTCCAAGGTCCCCGCTCCGGTCACCTACCGGGGTCCGTACAGTGGTCTGGCGCCGGAGCAGGTCGCGAAGCGCGCCGCTGCCGCGCTGGACGCCGCCATCGAGAGCGAGGGACCCGATTCGGTCTCGGCGTTCATAGCCGAACCCATCGCCCTGTCGACCGGAATGGCGGTTCCCCCGGACGAATACTGGACCCTGGTCCGGGAAGTCTGCGACCGGCACGGGGTCCTGTTCATAGCCGACGAGGTGATAACCGGGATGTGGCGCACCGGTAGGTTCCTGGCCCTGGAACACACCGGGGTGGTAGCTGATATGACCACCATGGCCAAGGGGTTGGGAGCGGGCTATGCACCGCTGGGTGCCACCCTGATCAGCAGAAGCGTTGCCGACACCATCGCCGCCGAGAACCGCCGGATGGCCGAGGTCCACACCTACAGCGGCAGCGCCCAGTCCTGCGCGGTCGGGCTGGCCGTTCTCGACGCCATCGAATCCGAGGGCTTGGTCGAGCAAGCCGGGAAGAAGGGTGATCTGCTGTCGGACCTGCTAGCAGACCGGATAGAGGATCTGCCGTGGGTGGGCGATGTACGCGGGCGCGGTCTCTTGCGGGGAATCGAACTGGTGGCCGACAAGGTAGAGAGAGGTCCACTGCCTCCGGAGGCCGGAGTCACCCGATCCCTTCCGGACACCATGTGGCGGCGCGGTTTCCTATCCCGCACCCTGCACCACGGAAGCGCGCTCGTCGGTGATGTCGTCAGCGTCAATCCCGCTCTGACCATCGACATCGAGGACCTCGAGCGCGGTGTCGACTCTCTGCGTTCCTCGATCGTCGAACTCGGTACCGGATGGTTGAACCTGTAGCCGGGAACACCAAGCTGTATAGGTTTGGCCGCGGTCGATTCGTTTCAATATGCGATCTCGTAGCCCGGCCATACCGTATCTGATACGGTATTCCATAAGGTTTCGGCGGCGGGCCGCTCGGACCCGCCTGATTGAATGGGAGGGCAGAGACGATGAGGTACCGGCCGGGGCAGGGGCGGATGAGTATCGCCCGGAAGCTTCTAGTAGGTCTGTCTGTACTGCTCTTGGTGGCGGCCGCCTGCGGAGACAGCGAAACCTCGTCCGGCGGGGAGGCAACGTCGGCTGCCACGACCGCGGCGCCCGCGACAACAGCCGCGCCACAAACCACCGCGGCTCCAGAGACGACGGCCGCGCCGGAAGCTACGGCGGGTCCGGACACCACTGCCGCTCCCGATACGACGGCGGCCCCTGATACGACTGCCGCCCCGGACACTACGGCAACACCGGAGACCACGATGGCGCCACCGGAACGGGCCACGATCAGGATCGCCCTCGACTTCATACCCAACACCAACCACGCAGGTGTCTTCATCGCTCGATCCATGGGCCTGTTCGAACGCGAGAACCTGGATGTAGAGGTCATTCCGTGGGCGTTCACGGTCACGGGTGTCCTGGTAGAGGCAGGGGACGCGGACTTGGGCATAGCGTATCCACCCGACTTGCTGCGCGAGGTGGCGCTCGGTTCTTCGCTGAAGATCGTGGCGGCCATCATCCAGGAGAACAACGTCGCTTTGGTGGTTCCTGCCGACTCTCCGTACCAGACGGCAGCCGACCTGGACGCTGCCGAGTCGTACGGTGGTTATGGCACTCCGCACGAGAGACCCCTCGTAACTGAGATGCTCACGGCGGCCGGGGCTGCTACCCCCGGTGATTTCCAAGAGGTCGTACTTCAGGGTGGCGCAATCGAGGCCTTGATCGAGGACAGGGTCGATTTCAGCGCGGTATTCCAAGGCTGGAGCGAGATCGCTGCCCGACTCGGTGGTACCGAACTCCGCCTCTTCCCCTATGTCGATTTCATTCCGGAGATCGTGTATCCGGATGTGGTCTTCATTGCTCGATCCGAGATGATCGAGCAGCAACCGGATGTTCTTGTGAGGGCTCTGAGAGCCTTGGGTGAGGCGTACACCTTCGCTGCGGAGAACCCCGACCAGGCAACGGACATTCTCATCAGCGAGGTCACCGATCTGCAACAGAGCGAACCACTGGTGAGGGAGAGCGCCCAATACCGGGCATCCCAATACCTCAACGCGGCCGGCGTCTGGGGTTGTGTCCAGACATCGCACTTTGCGGGTATCGGCGGTCTGCTGGAACGCTCGGGTGTCCTGGTGAACGAGGACGGTCAGGTAGTGACAGCACCGGAGTTCTCCGTGTATGCAACCAACGAACTCCTACCCGATTGCTGATCCTCCGATCGGGATAAGACAACTCGAATCCGGTATCGTGGAACGCAGCCTGCAGACAGTTGATGGGGAGGACCTCCATCAGCAAGGAGTTGATCGGCTCTCCCCACCCGCTCGCCCTCGATCTGAGCCCGATATATCCGCGTCGCTGGATGCCAGGCCCTCTCTTGTGCGATTGGCCTGGCCTCCGCTTGTCACCGTGCTGCTCGTCCTTGCCGCATGGGAGATATTCGTCCGTTGGCAGGACATACGCCCGGCGGTCCTGCCGGCCCCCACCGATGTTCTCGATGCTATGTGGGACGACCACGTCAACCTGTGGGGTGCCACCTGGATAACCCTCCAGACGGTGTTCTTCGGGTTCGGATCCGCGCTGGTGCTGGCTATCGTCATAGGTGTTCTGGTCGACAGCTTCGGTTGGGTCAGGCGGAGCATCTATCCGGTCATCGTGGTGTCCCAGACCCTCCCAATAGTCGCTATCGCGCCTCTGGTCGTTATCTGGTTCGGTTTCGGGATATCGTCTCACGCGTTCGTCGTCGCTATGTACACCTTCTTCCCGGTTGCTGTTTCCCTCGCTCAGGGACTGGCGTCTACGGACAAGGAAGCGATGAACCTGCTGCGCACGATGGGCGCTGGCCGGATCCGCCTTCTGCTAAAGGTCCGGTTTCCCAGTGCCCTGTCGCAACTCTTCACGGGCATAAGAGTGTCGATGTCGTTCGCGGTGACCGCGGCGGTCATCGCCCAGTTCGTCGGAGCGGTAGAAGGACTTGGGATCTACATGCTCACGATGAAGAACGCTCTGCGGACCGACCTCGTCTTCGGGGCGGTTACCGTCACTTCGGCAGTCACGCTTCTCCTGTTCGGAGGGGTCGTGTTCCTGCAGCGACTCGTGATGCCGTGGTACCGGCCCAAGACCCAGGGAGACTCTCGATGACCATGGCGGAATCGAAGAGTGGTGGACAGGGAGGCATGACGATCAAGGGTCTGACCAAGACGTTCCGTCCCAAATCGGGTCCGGTCGTTGCCCTCGACGGTGTCGACATGGTGGTCGAGCCAGGGGAGTTCGTAACCCTGATCGGACCGAGCGGGTGCGGGAAGAGCACCCTCTTCAACATCGTTGCAGGCCTTGAGATGTTCGATTCCGGTCGGATCCGACTCGATGGTGCAACGAGCCACGATCGGCTGGGCGAGATCGCTTACATGTTCCAGAAGGACCTCCTATTCCCGTGGCGGACGGTCGTGGGGAACGCCATCCTCGGACTCGAGATGGACGGTCTCTCCCGTACGGAGGCCAGAAACCGGGTCGAACCGTATCTGGAGCGTTTTGGACTGGCCGACTTCGGCAGTGCCTACCCGGACCAGCTCTCGGGGGGTATGCGCCAACGCGTTGCCTTCCTGCGGACGATGGTCCAGGAGAGGTCCATAATGCTGCTCGACGAGCCGTTCGGCGCGTTGGACAGCTACACGAGGACCAATCTGCAGCAGTGGCTGATGGGGGTATGGGAGGAGATCCGCACCACCGTGCTATTCGTAACCCACGACGTTGCCGAGGCCGTGTACCTGTCGGATCGGGTCTACGTGATGACCCCCCGCCCGGGCCGGATCCAGGCCGTGTACGACATCGAACTATCCCGTCCACGCGAGAAGGGGATCGAGGTCACCGACGAGTTCCTCCAATTGGAGCGCACCCTGAAGGCCGAACTCCATCTGCATGGGACGGACGGCTCATGACGGCCGAGGCGCTCCCGGATGCAGGTGATCCCAGCGGCAGCATCCTGATCCGGAACGCGACCATCGTGACCCTGAACCGGGACGGTGACATCTACCACGACGGCTACATATTAGTTCGAGATGGTCGGATCGTGTCTGCCGGCCAAGGGTCGGCTCCCGATGTTGCCGTGGGTCGGACAGTCGACGCTTCGGGTCTGGTGGTGATGCCCGGTCTGGTGGACCTGCACTTCCACACCGATATCGAACGGGGTGGCTATTCCGAGTCCCTTGAGGTCGAGGAGGCTCTCTTCCAGCACTGGTACCCGATGATGAGGAACCTGGATGCCGAGACGGCGTATGCGGGAGCCCTCCACAGCTATGTCCGGGCGCTGCGGGGTGGTACGACCACGGTGAACGACATGTTCCGGCACGTGGAGTCGCTCGCCCGGGCCGCTAGAACCGTCGGGATCCGCGCCACCCTGAGCAGTCTGGTGGCGCGCCCCGAGGACGGGCTGGATGTGCTGGAGGACAATCTGGCCGCGTTCCATGCATGCGCCGAGCAGCCCGACGATCTTGTCCGGGTCGTGGTGGGGATCGAGTGGATCCCGCTGGCCACCGCAGGAATGCTCAGGGAGGCGGCGAGGATGGCTACCGAGGTGGGCACCGGCTTGCACATCCACCTGAGCGAGTCTCAGCAAGAGGTCGAGACCTGCCGTCAGGTGTTCGGTGCCCGGCCGGTCAGGGTTGCCTACGACCATGGTCTTCTCGGACCGTCGACCGTGGCGGCACATTGTGTATGGCTGACCGATGAGGACATCTCCATGATCGCGGAGACCGGGACGCATGTGTCCCACAATCCGGCCGCCAACTCGAAGCTGGGAGAGGGGATCGCCCCGGCTCGGAGTCTCTTGGAAGCGGGCGTCAACGTCGGACTCGGGCATGACTCCACTGAGGGCAACAACACCATGGACATGTTCGACGTGATGCGGACTGCAGCCTATCTGCAACGGGCCCTCTACGCAGACCCGATGCTGATGCCCGCGGGTCAGGTCCTGAGAATGGCGACGGCGAACGGCGCGCGGGCTCTCGATGTCGACGCCGGTGTCATCGAGTCGGGCCGGAAGGCCGATCTCATCCTCGTGGAGGCTGAGACGGAGTTCTTCGACACCCGATCCGCCGCATACAGGGCCAACGTGGTGCCGAGGATGGTCTTCGCCACGAACGGGAACATGGTCCAGACGGTGATCGTCGACGGACGCATCGTGATGGAGGACCGGGTCATCAAGACCGTCGACGAAGCAGAAGTCGCCGAACGAGCCCGAGACGCAGTCGCCCGCCTTACCCGACACAAACGCTCGAAGGGAATGGGGTGAGCTGGACCGAATACATGATGGAGGAGACCGCTCCGCTGTTCGAACGTATCTATGAGCACCCGTTCCTGAAGGAACTCAGGGCCGGAACTCTGGGCAATGACAGGTTGGCCTTCTACTTCGAACAGAACGTGCATTACATAGACGCTGTCCTACGGTGCCGTTCGATCGTTGCTGCGAAAGCACAGAACGACGAGATCCGAGACTTCTTCCTGCGCAACACCAAATTGATCCTCGACGAGTACTACCACCAGGAGGACATGCTCCGCAAGCTGGGGGGTACCTTTGAGGCACCGGTCGCCCCGACGCTGTACGCCTACTCACGGCATCTCTTCTATCTCGCCTTCGCTCGTGATCCGGTCGAGTATCTGGGATCGTTTCTACCCTGCCCGCTCAGCTACGACGCTATCGGCTACCAGCTCGTCGGCGCTCCCCTCACACCATTCCAAGCCGATTGGTGGGATTTTTATATGAGTGACGCCCATCACACTCTCTGCAGTGACTACCGGGACTTCGTCGACAGGTACTCGCAAGGGCTCTCCGACGAGCGACGCGGTCAGATGTTGGAAACCTTCCGGATCGGTGTGAACTACGAGTACATGTTCTGGGACATGGCGTACACCAAGGAGCGCTGGCCGCTCCCTTGAGAACCGTCAAACCTGGGAGAGGCGACGCCGGATCCTGCTATCTACCGACCGTCTTGTCTGCCAGCACTTCGACCTTCATCGGTGTGATGTGGTAACTGTTGGTGGGTGCTAGGACATCCATCGGGCAAGTACTCATCGCAGCCAGCAGGTCTACTTCGGCCCGGATCGATATGGTGTCGTTCGGCCGGGTGACGGGCTGATGTATCCGCATGACCCGGGTCTCCGGATCCGGCTGCGTGTTCATGAAAACCCCGATGGGGTCCGGAATCTCGGATGGGGCCACCCCATGAGGGGTGAGAACCTGTTGGAGCAACTCGAAGCACCCGTCCTGTGGGGTCACACTGTACATCTCGTACATTCCACGATTGCACATCCTCCCGTAGAGGTCGTGCACCCCCTTAACCGGCGAGGTGTCCTCGACAACGGTTGCAAGGGCGCGGTACCCGGTGGACCATATGGTGTTTCCGGGAGCCAGACCGAGAGGCGGCTCGTAGGTGGAAGTGTTACGGATGTTCCTAGTGCGGGTCCACGAAATCGAGTTGCGTTCGCGGAGGTCTTCCCGGGCGAACAGGACCAAGTCTCCTACCTGGCCACCTTCGATGTCGGTGATGCGGATGATCTGTCCGGTGTCAACCGTCCACGCCGCCGCTGCCTTGGGTGGAATGGTCTCCGAGTAGATCAACCGGGTGCCGCTCATTCCGCCTCCGTGACCATGGCTGGGACGTGAACGCAGTAACAGTATACGAGTATCGTGGGAAGACACCCCTGGCAACTGATACTACGTTGAACTCCGGGGCTCCTCGATCCCATTGCGGGATGTGGTCCGGGTGTGCGTTGGAGGGGTCCCTACTAGATTGCGCACCAGAGGTTGATCATGAGATACGTTTCCGGCACTCCCATTGTGGTTACCGAAGCCGACGGGATCGGGCTGACCACACCCGAGCCCTTCGTGCGGCACGTCAAGGTACTGCTGTCACCGTTGCTCCAGGAGGGGATCGGCGACTTCGCCGTGGGGTCGTGCGAGGTCCCGCTCGGCCAGCGGGGGAGCCTCCACACCCATCCGGACGCCGCCGAGATCTGGATGTTCTCCGAGGGTCACGGAAGGGCCGTGGTCGGGAACCAGGAAATAGTGGTCGGCCCGGGATCCGTGGTCTACACGCCTCCGGGGGTGAGCCACCAGTTCTTCAATACCGGGGATACGCCCGTGAAGCTGTTCTGGATGTACAGCCCGGCGGGCGCCGAGCGGGAAGTGATCGAAGCCGAATTCACCTAGGAGGGGGCCGAAAAACCCCGTGCAAAGGGGTTCGCTCGCTAGCTGACAACTCTCAGACCGGGTAGTTTGCCAACCAGCGAACCCCGCAAGATTCGTCTTAAGACCCTCCTAGACGGCGAGCGCGATGCGTCTTACGTGTCGAGGATGCCCTTGCGCCAGGCTCTGATGTAGTTCGCGCAATACTCGTCCCGGCCCAGCAGCGTGTCCTCGGCCAGCCGGTATGGCACAGAGTCCCGATCGGCGTCGAACACGGCGGAGGGTGGGTTCATCACCGGGTCGATGATGCCGCTGTCGGCGCCGGCATCGACAGCGAGGTTCATGAAGACGGCGTTCATCAACTTGCGGGCCGGTATGCCGAAGGAAACGTTGCTCATCCCCCCGGTGATGTGGATCTCCGGGCCGAAGCGGTTGCGGATGGCCCGGATGGCGTCCAGCGTGTGCAGACCGAAGCTGCCGTCCACCGAGATCGGGAATACCAGCGGATCGACGAAGATGTCCGGGGCGTCGATTCCCTTCTCGAGGGCCGATTCCACCATTCGGGATGCGTTGTCGACCCGCTCGTCGGCGGTCGATGGCATGCCGGCGCCGCCCGCTGCGGTGACGATGACCTTCGCTCCGTATTCGATGGCCAGATCGAGGGCTTCAACGCGTTCCAGTGAGGCGGAGTTGAGCATGGGTGCTTCCCTCCCGCCGCAGGCGGCCTGCAAGCCGCTCTCGATGATCGTGATGTCCGATGAGTCGACGGAGATGGGCAGTGAGGTGACCGAACGCACGTAGCATACGAGCCAGGTCATCGCCGCTCGCTGCTCGGCTGTCTTGAGTGAGATCTCGTCGACGTTGACATCGAGGTAGTGGGCTCCTGCCTCCTCCTGGTCCGCCACCACCCGCCGAAGGTACTCGTACCCGTCCTCCGCGTCGCGGCCGACTCCCATCGCCGCGTCGACGGCCAGGACGATGTGCTTGACTCGACCTTCGTCGAAGGCCTGGCTCCTGCGCATCTGTTCCGAGACTTTCAACAGACGGGGGGTTCCGTCGACCGAATCGAACGGCACACCCTCGACGCCGTTCCGGGTGGCGAACCGCTTGCCCTTCCTCAGGACGATCCGGCTGGTGTGGACGTTCTCGCCCACTATGGTGAACCGGCGCCGGTTCACGAGGCCACCAACTCCGCAAACGGGTCTATCGGGAGGCCCGGCGGCAGGACATCCGGCATCGGCTTGAGCTGGCACCCCTCTACGAACAACTCGAAGAAGTCGGGGGTGGTCTCCAATTCGAGATGGGTGATCCGCCTTGCCTGCTCTTCCGCCCTGAGACGCTTGGATCTCGAGAGCAACATCGCCCGAGCGCCGTCGATGGCCGCGTTACCCACCTTGATCACTCTCTCCTTGGGGACGGGAGCTATCAGGCCAATGTCGATGGCGTTCCGCACGTTCAGGTAGGTGGCAAAACCACCCGCCAGATACAGGCGGTCGATATCCGACGGTTCGACTCCCGCAGTCCGCATCACGATCAACTGGCCGCAGTAGTTGGCGGCCTTAGCCTGCGCCAGGTTGCTGGCGTCCTCCTTCGAGAACGTGATCCCCCTTTCGGGAACGATGTCTACGGCGAAGAGTTTCCGGTCGGCGGTGAACACGCCTCGCTCGGTCATCAGACCGTGACGCCGTAGTTCGGCGAGCAGGTCGGTGAGGCCGGATCCGCAGATTCCGGTGGCGGGAGATCCTCCGATTGTCGCGTATTCGGCGGCCGTGCCGTCCCCGGCCAGCCGGATGGACTCGATCGCCCCGTCGTACGCCCGCATCCCGTAGGTGACGAGACCCCCTTCGAAGGCCGGACCTGCAGGGCAGGATGCTGCGAAGGTACGCCCGCGGTGATGAAGAACCACCTCGGTGTTGGTACCCATGTCGATCAGCATCTCGGTCCGGCCCGATTCGCCCAGCCGGATTGTCTCCAGACAGGCCACCGCGTCGGCGCCGACGTGGCTGGCGATCAGCGGTAGACCGTAGGCCCTGGCTCTGCGGTTGGCTCGTAGTCCGAGGGTACCGGTACCGGTGAGCAGGGCCGTGTGGCTACGCCGGCCCGCCAGATACTCGTGCTCTATCAGCGACTTGTAGGGTTTCTGGCCGATGCTCTGCACGCTCAAACCGAACAGGATGTCGCGCATGGTGGAGTTGGCCGCTACGACGATCTCGTACACGTGGGGTGGGCGCCGACCCAGGTGGGACACCATCTCGCGGATTCCCTGGTTGATGGCCGTCACCACCGCGTTCTGCAGCTCACCGGCCACATCCTTGCGAGCTTCGTAGGAAATGCGGTTCATGACGTCGCTGCCACCGAACTGCTGGGGATTCTCGAAGCTGCTCACGGCGACGCTCCGGCCCGTTTCGAGGTCGACCAACTCGAGGACCACCGTGGTCGTACCCAGGTCCACCGCCAGACCGTAGATGGCGCCGCGGTAGACATCGACCTTGGAGTCCCCGTACCAGACCTCGTCTCCGATTCTGGTGACCATGGGCTCGAGTTCGGTGGAACCGGTAGCCTGCCTGCTCGGCTGGAGTATCCGCGGCCGTCTCCGTAGCGGAGCGAAGCTGATATTGCGGTCGTCCCGTACGATCCGGGCCTGGCAGGCCAGCCGGAAGTCGTCTCGCAGGAAACCCTCGGGTTCGGTACGTGCCGTCAGCGCGCTCATCCCGCGCGATATCTCCACCACGCACTCGTGGCACTGGCCCGTACGCCGGCAGGAGGTGGGAACCTCGACTGCCAACTCATCGGCATAGTCGAATACGGTCTTGTCCAGAACCAGCGGTCGCGATGTGCCCTCATAGGAAACGGTGGTCATGGTGAGCGGCCGTTCTCGGATCGGCTCTGTCGGCGAGATTCGGCTTCCCTCTTGATCGTGGCGATCTTCTCCTGTACGCGGACCCGGGACCGCGGATTGGTCTCCCAGGCGGTCCGGTAGTCGAAAGTGCCGTCGTGGCCACAGCTGAGCCGATCCGCATCTTCCGGCGAGGCGAGCTGGTTGCGGCATCTGAAGAGAGCTGTACATAGATCGTGCCGATCGCGGTACGGGCACCGGGTAACCGAGGAGACCTCGGCGTGGGCTACCACATCCGCGAAGATCGCTGCGATCCGATCGAGCCGTTCCTGGTAGGCCTGCATATCGGCGGAGGACACGGCAGACTCCTAGAGACTTACCTCGACGGCCAGCTTCTTGGCCAGTTCGACACAGGCCAGGGCGTCCTTCCCGTAGCCGTCGGCGCCCACCGCCTTGCCGAATTCGGGAGTCACCGGCGCGCCGCCGACCATGAACCTCACCTGGTCCCGCAGGCCGGCGTCCTTGAAGGCCTCGACGGTCTTGGCCATGTTGGGCATGGTGGTCGTGAGCAGAGCAGACATTCCGACCAGGCGGGCCTTGCTGGTCCTAACCGCCTCGAGGAACTCGTCCGGAGACGTGTTGACACCGAGGTTGATGACCGTGAACCCGCCCCCCCTCAACATCATTGTGCAGAGGTTCTTGGCGATATCGTGGAGGTCTCCTTGCACGGTGCCCATGATCACCGTGCTGATCGGCTCCACGCCGGATGCCGCGAGAATGGCCGGCCAGTTGTCCTTGGTTCCCCACCAGGTGGCTGCGTCGAGAGCATCTGCCTCGAGCTGGGAATGGAAGACGGGCATCAGCGTGTCCAGACCCAGGTTCTCGTGGGCCGTTGCAGCGAGGCGGGCTATCTTGTCGGCATCGAGGTGCGCCTCCGGGAATGCGGCGTCGGCGATGTCCATGGCTTCCAGGGTGATCACCGAACTGAGGGTCATCGCCGGTACCTTGTCGACCCGTCCTCCGTACAGCGCCGAGAGGAAACGACGCCGGGGTGTCATCCACTCACCTGAGAGCCGCCTGAACCCTTCGTCCATGTTCTTCTTCTTTCCCGCGATGTGGCAGATACTTCGAGACGAAAGGGTACACCTTTGAGGTAGTCGGTAGCTATCGGTTCATAGTCCGTGGGTGCGACTGGCTCGGCGCGCGGCCGGCGGAGGAAGTTCTCGGCGTGGTCGTCAAGGCTCGCGGGGGACACCCCCGGAGGGTTAGAGTCAGGGGCAAGAAGTACCATGGGAGGACTATGCGACGCTTCGTCATCGAACGGGATATCCCTGACATCGGCTCTGCCGAGCGCGAGCAGCTGCGCGCCGCAGCCGGACAGTCCAACTCGGTTCTGCGAGCGATGCAATCCGAGGGCAAACACATCCAGTGGGAGAACAGCTACGTCGCTGCCGACAAGACCTTCTGCATCTACGTCTCCGACAGCCCGGAGCTGATCGACGAGCACGCCGAGCGCAGTGGGTTTCCGGCGACGGTGGTCACCGAGATCGGCAAGATGATCGATCCGACTACCGAGAAGCCTTAGGAGGGTGCCGAAAAACCCCGTGCAAAGGGGTTCGCTCGCTCGGCCCCCGACTCTTGGACTAGGTGGTCTGCAAATGAGCGAATCCCGCTAGATTCGTTTTCAGCGCCCTCCTAGCTGCGGACAGACCGCCATGGCACGCATCAATGTCCCCGAACGGGCCCTTGACGTGCGCGTCCGGGAGATCGCCCGCATGCGGGTGGCCCGGATCAATCCACGCTGAATCACCGAACGGAGCGACAATGAACAAACTCGGGTTTCGGGTCAGCCGCTCGATCCAGAACTGAGCACTTCCGCAGGAAGCCGCATGCCGGACCCGACCCGCGTAGCACATCTCACCGCCGGCGAGACGAGCGTGGTCGGTGACGGGGGAATGCGAGATGTCGCTCACTGGGGCGCGGCCCTGCCCGCCGCCGCCGTAGATCCGCAGATGTCAAGCCGCTCGGTTGTTGGCGGGGGGCAACCTGCGGCAAGCGCAGGAGTGGTGACCGAACGCGCCGGTCACATCATGATCGTCGATCACCCCGACCCGGTGATCGACGCGCCTGCCGCCTTCCTGGCAGAGGTCCCGCCGTCATCGGCGACAGCCGAGTGACGCCACCCGGCTCGACGGATCGGCTCAGCCGGAAGTAATCGGCGGGGTCCAATGGGGCCCCTGAGGGCCGGGCCGGACCTAGCGGGGGATACCGGTCCTTGGGAGATTCTTTAAGGACCTCAAGCTGCGCCGGTGGATGTCCGACGGCTCTCAAGCGAGCAGAGCGGCCTTGTGACGTGGAGAATGATAGCCCTTGTTGGATCCGAACTCGTAATTGGGGTAATTGGGGGATAAGAGCGTCCGCGGGTAGGTGGGGGAAATCCACCAGTTGGGGTTGTCTCGGGTTTGATACCGAGCGGAAACATACCCCCAACTGGTGGAGGCATCATTATGCGCGCGCTCGATCCCGAAGTAGCAAACCCGGTCTGGGCTGCTGTGGAGGCCCTGCTACCTTCCCGTGAGGACAACCATCCCCTGGGCTGTCACAATCCCCGTATCTCTGACCGTATCTGTTTTGGGGGGATACTGATCCGGTTGGCGACCGGCTGTTCGTGGGAGACAGCCGAACAGCTCTTGGCCGGGGCGGTGTCGGACACCACACTTGGGGCCCGACGCGACGAGTGGGTAGAAGCCGACGTGTTCGAGAATCTCGAAACCGAGGCCCTGGCAGCCTAGGACCGCACAATCGGGTTGGACCTCACAGAGGCTTCGGTCGACGGGAGCCAACACAAGGCGCCCTGCGGTGGGGAAGGAACCGGGAAAAACCCCTGTGACCGGGCCAAATCGGGTTGGAAATGGTCCCTGGCTGTCGATAAGGCTGGCATCCCGGTGGGATGGCCATCGACGGCGCCAACCGTCACGACAGCATCCTGTTCGAACCCACCCTCGAGTCTGTGGCCGACCGCGGTCTGATACCCGACCTCGAGACCCTACATCTGGACCGTGCCTATGACAGCAAACCGGTCCGGGCTCTCTGCGAAGCCGCAGGGATCACCGACGTGATATGCGCTAAGAAACGACCACGAGGCCAAACCAACCACACCAAGATACGAACACCTCTCGGCCTGCGCTGGGCTGTGGAGCGAACCAACTCGGCGCTCACCAACTACGGGCAGCTACGCCGCAACACCGACCGCCTAACACAGCACCGACAAGCCCAACTCAGCCTCGCGATCACGTTCATAATCACCATCAAACTCATCAACTGGAGAAACCGCTGGAACCCCACCAACTAACCCCTACCCGCGGACGCTCCAAGGCGATCCGGGCGCCGCCGGAAGGATGTGCGGACAGGTAGGTTCTCCGTTGTCGCAAGAACCGTCGGGGCTCCGGACGCAGGATCCGGGGTTCCGGAGGTGTCGGCCCGGAGCCCTCGAGGTGGTGTGGCCTCGGCGGACGTAGGCATGGCGGACCTGCAGTTCCACGTTGCGGGTCGCGATCTCGTGTCGGGGAGGCGGGGAGTCGTTGCGGCTACTCGCGATCGTGCCCGGCAGGCCTATCGCGCAAGCCGTGGACAACGAGAACGCGAAAACGGGCGCACGGTCCCCTCCTGCGAGCCCACCCCCACCGCCACCTCCGTTGATCCCGGAGCGCGTTCCTCCATCCCCGCTGGGGTCGGCTCCGGCAAATATGATCCCTGCCCTAGTCCGCTCGCCGCCTCAAGCGGACCGCTGGTGTATACGGCTACCCAACAGTATGCAACGGAGCTATGACACGTTCAACCCTCTCTTAGCCGGCTGGTCGGCCGGGAAGGGTCCCGGGGCGTTTCGGACCGCTCGCGGGTCGGTCGGGGGCGTCCCCGACACGACGGACCGGAGATTCGCGACGCTAGCCCATCTTCTCGCGGCAGGACGCCTGGCGCGCTTCCGGAAGAGCGGCGCAGAAGGCCCCCCTCTCCGATGGCCCCGTCAGAATGTTGACCGTCCTCGGGATGATCGTCTCGTAGCACCCGTTCTGCTCGGTGTTGTTGTCGGCCAACATCGCACAGAACTCCAGAGCCCTGGAGGCTCCACTCGGATCCCAGAAACCGTCCTGTACCGCTCCTGACAGGCACACGACCCTCAGATCCCCCTCGGGCGCCAAGTTACATGTCTCGATGGATCTGGCCGGGTCCTGGTAGTGATGAGCGCTCACATCTCGTCCGAAGGAAGCAAAGCAATGCCACTGAGCAGAGTACGGAATCTCCAAACAGGCCTTCGCCACCTTGGTGAAGTCGCTGTCGAACACGTACATCATATGGCTGGTCTGATAGAAGTAGCACTGGTCGATATATCGTGCCTGCACTATGTCACAAGGGAAGTGGGGATCGTCAGCTTGAATATACTCCGAAGAGTGCCCCATCACACCGCTCAGCCCGCCCACGACGTTCTCCATGAACACTCCTGACTGGCACGATAGTTGGTCATATCCCTCCGGGGCGTGATCGCAGAGATCGAGGGCTTCATGCAGTTCGTAAGATGTCCAAGCCATCAGCCCGTGTCCGATGCCATGTAGACATTGGTGCCTCGTAAAGGGGTTCGGCGCATAAGAACATATCACGTTGATATTCTCTTCCAGGTGGATCGTTCCACGTTCGGCGAAAAAGGCTTCGATGGCTCCGTGCGAAAGCCCGGCTTGGCACTCATGGACGACGACGGTAATGGCTACCGGACCGAACTCCTCATAAGCTATCCGCCCTGCTACATGAGCTTGGTCGTGGCAGGACCGACCGGTAGCCAGCTCATGTTCATGGAGTAGCTCCAGAGCTTGAGCAGCTCCGTAGAGTTTGATGAAGTCCCGCAGTTCCCGATCGTCATTCACGTTGTATTCCTCCGCCGCTGATGGGGGAGCAACCGGGAAATGCAACTCGGGCATCGAGATCAGCAGTGGCAGCACCTCCTGTTCACCGCCTCCGAGTGCCACCACCATGCCCACCTCCGAGGGTTCGACATGGTTGTGGTACCTCCAGTATCCGTCTCGCTCGAATCGGTAACTCCACGACCCCCTCGGAGGTATCGTCTGCAAGGGATCGAAGCTCGACAGGATGGCATGCGTGGGATGGATATTGGAGGCGGGCCACACCGGCACCTCCGATTGGTTGACGAAGGTGACCACGGAGCCGGTGGGGATATCGAGACGCTGGGGCGTGAACACTCCGCCCGCATAGGTAACGAGGTACTCCTTCTCGGCGGGTTGATCCTCAACCGGCGTCCCGTCCTCATCCGGATCTTCGGTGGCGGTGTCCGTAGGAGCCGGACCGCTCGGTAGTGAGGTGCTCGTCGGGGCAGGATCGTCGGGCGGCATTGTGGTTACCGGACCGCGTTCCGGTTCGGAGGTGGGGGGACTGCTGGCCGGTTCCGGCTCGTCGTCCGGAAGGCCGGGCGTGCCATCCTCGTGGCCGGCCTGATCGCCGGTTCGGATGTCGGGAACGGTCGTGGTGGGGGCGGGTCCTTCTACCTCGATCCAGTCGCCTTCCCCTCCGTCGGCCCACCGTCGACCGTCGGCGTGGCAGTATCCGTCCTCGATCCGGGCGGCGGCGGAGGCGCATGGATGTTCATCACCCGAGAGGGTTGGCCGAGTGATCGCCGCCACACCCGTTTCGTCACCGCCGGCTTCAGGGACACTGCTCGAGGTGGTGGTATCGCCGGCGCCGCCGCCGGTGGTCGGCGAGGTAGTCGTCAGTTGGAGAACGACGGAATCTGTGGTCGAACCCGGAACGGAGCGGTCCGTGTCGCTACTGCACCCGGTAGCAAGGAACAGGGCGATGCCGACCGCAGCGACCGTACGATGATGGAGTCTTCGAGTGTTTTCCGGCGGTCATGATCTGTCGGGTCCGAGATGGTAATGAGCCGGTTCGCAACAACCAAGATAAGACTGACTATCGCGAGAAACCCGACATTCGGTGTGGATGAACAACGTGTGACGGCATCTGCCGTACCGGCCTCCGCCGTGGTGTAGCCGATGCCGTCATCGGATACCCCGAGCAGCCGCCGGAAGGTGCTCACCAGAAGTCGACTTCGTCATCCACGCCATCGTCGCCGGGGTCGAGACCACAGGGCTGGTCGGGCGGGTGGCCCCAGACCTCGGGGGGCGCCGTGGCGCAAATGTAGACGCCGAAGGTCCAGACAAGGCCGCCCACGCCATCGAGGTCTCCCTGCTCGTACAGCACGTACTCGCACCGCATGCCGGCGTCGGGATTGTCCGGGTCGTAGCGGCGGTCCGTCTCGCATCCGGTGAGGTCTTCCCAGTTCGGGCCACCATTGCGGTCCGCGAGGCGCCGGTACTCTCGGTCTCCGGGATCCCGTCCATGATCCCCGAGCGTGGCCATCGCGTAGCGCAATATGGCCTGGCGCGCCTCGGCGACCGACTCGACGACGACGGGACCGCCGGGCTCTATCACACATCCTGTCATCCTTTCGAGCCTGACCTCGATCACCAGCCCGGCGCGGTGCTTGACCCACCGGATGGCTTCCGCCCACGCCTCCTCCCGGCTCTCGAAACCGAGCGAGTCAGGCTCCCTGACGGGCTCGCCGTCGAGCGTCGGCACCCAGAGATGCCCCCACTCCCGCACCGCGCCGGGCGTGGGCAGGTTCTCGACGGTCGGCGCGCCGTATCTCATATCGAAGTTCGAATCCATGCTCCCCAAGGTAGTCAGGCGGTGTGATACAGGGCATGGCTTCGAGGGGGCGCACGGCTGGGAGAAGGCTGAGGAACGGTGAGAATGCTTGGCACGCCGGCCGTTGAACGGGCATTTTCGTCGTAGGTCGGGCCGAGGGAGGGTTTTCCGGAACGCTTCTAGACATCTCTGGAGCGGCTGTCTAGATTGGTGGTATGAAGACAAGAGCCCTGATGCGGAAGGAACTCCGAGTCGAGGACTTCGGTCTGGACAGCCACGCCGCCAAGTATATAGGTGCGCTGGAGGCCAAATCCGAGGCATTCGAACGGCTGCTCCTGCTCCTCAACGACCCGTCGCACGAGCAGAGGCTCATCGACGCCGAAGCGCACGGCCTGCCCGCTCTCGCAGGCGTCGTTCGGTTCATCGAGTCCGATGCGGTGATCTCCCGGGAGCTCACGGGTAAAGGCGGCAGCCTCCGGTTCCGGCAAGCGGTCGGCGTCGCAGTCAAGCTGAAGATGGCCAAGCTCGGTTGGACAGTGACGGGAAGCAAGGGGGCTGTCAGGGGCGCCCGCCACTTCGTCAAGGCCGAGCACTACGCCCAGGTGCCCGACTCGGACGAGCGGTACGAGACCCGTGTGCTGGCTGTGCTGGACGAGTTGGGCAGGATCGGTGACGAGGCAGAACGGGAACGGACGCGCCGTGAGCTGTTGAGAGCCCTCGCTCGCACCCGAGCCGGAGAAGGGCGCCCGTTCTGACGGGCGCCGCCCGAGAGCGCACCGCGCCGACGAGGTGCTGATCGTCCTCGACGCGGGTCCCTTGGGGCTGCTCAGCAACCCGACCACATCCCGCCCGGTCGAGGGAGCTTGGGCCTGGGCGAGCGCTCGACTCGACGACGGGTGCCGCTTCGTCGTGCCCGAGATCGCTGACTACGAGGTCCGACGCGAGCTGATCCGCGCCGGCAAGGACCTCGGTGTCGAGAGGCTCGACTTGTTGGCGCACGCTCTCGGCTACGCCCCCATCACTACGGCCGTCATGCGGCATGCCGCGGCACTGTGGGCCGATGCTCGCAACTCGGGGATTCCGACAGCCGTAGATCCGGCGTTGGACGCAGATGTCATACTGGCGGCTCAGGCCCTCAGCCTCGGCACCGACGGCGAAACGGTGGTCGTCGCGACCACCAACGTCACGCACCTGAAACGCTACGTCGAAGCCCGGCTCTGGTCGCAGGTATGAGGCCACGATCGTCGGAGCGGATCATCCGGTGCCGAGTTCACCTCCGAGTCGGTATCGTTCTCTCACCCGTAACTAGAAAGGATACGGCCCCCATGGGAGACCCTCGGCAATGACGATGCAAGCAATCATGGTGCTGGCCATCCTTGTCGGGACGGTCGCTCTGTTCGTCTCCGAGAAGTACCCGCTCGATCTCGTAGCGATGCTAGGGCTCGGGAGCCTGCTCGCGCTGCGTCTGGTCACTCCCCAGGAGGGATTCTCCGGTTTCAGCAATCCGGCGACCCTCACCGTGGCCGCCATGTTCATCCTCAGTGCAGGTCTCCAGAAGACAGGCGCCACGGCCGCCGTGGGACGCATCATGGTGCGCTACGGCAAGGACCACTACACGGCGCTGGTGGTGGTCATGGGGACCATCACCATCATGTCGGCCTTCGTGAACAACACGGCGGCGGTGGCCGTTTTCATCCCTCTGGTCACGATCCTGGCCAACCGGCGCAGGCTGTCCGCCTCCAAGCTGCTCATCCCGCTCTCCTACGCGTCGCAGTTCGGCGGTGTGTGCACGCTCATCGGCACCTCGACCAATCTGTTGGTCAGCTCGATCTCGGAGGAGGCGGGGTACGGATCGTTCAGCATGTTCGAGTTCAGCCGGATGGGGCTGATCCTCTTCGTGGCCGGGGTCCTCTTCTTCCTGCTGCTGGGCCGATGGCTGCTTCCCGAGCGCCAGGTGAGTGAGCTCGCCAACACGTACAACCTGGGCGAGTACGTTACCGAGATGCGGGTCCGCGGAAACTCCCCGCTGGTCGGCAAGACCGTGCTCGAGAGCAGGCTTGGGGAAGAGCATGACGTGACGGTCCTTCGGGTACTGCACATAGGTGATCCCGGATGGGCGCCCCTCCGGCAGACTCTCGAGCCGGACCATGTGCTGCTGGTGCGCGGTGAGATCAGCGAGTTGATGCTCCTGCGTGATTCCATGGGTCTCGAGCTCAACGTGGATTTCAAGCTGCGGGACGAGACGTTTCAGACCGAAGATCTGCGGCTGGTGCAGGCCTTGGTAGCCCCGGGATCCGAACTCATCGGTTACACCCTCAAGGAACTGGACTTCAGGAACCGCTACAAGGCGCTGGTGCTGGCGATGCAGCGGCGGGGCGAGACGATACACGACCAGCTCAGCTCGGTCGCCCTCAGCCTGGGCGACGTGATCCTGATCCAGGCTCACGAAGCGGAGATCAGGACCCTTCGGCGCAACAGCGACTTCATCGTGCTCGACGAGGTACCCGGGAGCGTGCTGCGGCGCCGTACCCCGCTGGTAATCGGGATCCTCATCGCCGTCGTAGGGCTGGCGGCCTTCAATGTCTTCCCGATCCTCGTCACTGCGTTGCTCGGCTGTCTGGCAATGTTGCTGACCCGCGTCCTGAGAGTGGACGAGGCGTATCACGCTATCAACTGGCAGGTCATTTTCCTATTGGCCGGAATCCTTCCCCTCGGCATTGCCATGAATACGAGCGGCGCCGCCGGGTTCATAGCGGAACGAGCAGTAGGGGTGGTCGGCGATATGGGCCCCGTAGCCGTGCTGGCGGTCATCTACCTGATGACATCGGTGATGACCGACACGATGAGCAATGCTGCTGCCGCCGTGCTTCTCGCGCCGATCGCCATCTCGACCGCGGAGCAGATCGGCGTCGACCCGCGGCCCTTCCTGATGGCGATCACCTTCGCCGCCTCGACCGGCTTCTCGACGCCGGTGGGTTACCAGACGAACACAATGATCTACAACGCAGGAGGCTACAAGTACACGGACTTCCTGCGCACCGGCGTGCCACTCAGCATCGTGTTCTGGATCCTGTCCGTGATCTTCATCCCCCGACTCTGGTCGTTCTGGCCGGATGGATGAACCCTCGATCGCCGCACCCCGGCGTCTTGACGATGAAGTACTGCGCAGCCGGGTCCGACATCCCGGCGACTCGGGCTGAGGGTTCTGCCTCGTGACCTGGCAGATCGGATTCCTGATCCTGCTCCTGGTGGCGATGGCCTACCTGTTCCTCACAGCCAAGCTACCTGTGGATCTCACTGCTTTCCTGGGGCTGGCGGTGCTGATCCTGGGAGGCTACGTAGGGCCCACGGAAGCCTTCAGCGGGTTCGCCTCACCGGCCGTGATCACCATGCTGGCCATCTTCATCATAAGCGCAGGTCTCCTGTACACGGGCGTGGCCGACATAGTGGCGTCCAAGGTTTACACGCTTGTGGGCAGCAAGGAGATCCCGCTGATCATCACGCTGATGTTGGTGTCGGGCATCCTCTCGGCGTTCATGAACAACATCGCCGCCACCGCGGTCCTGATGCCTGCTGTGGCGGGAATCTCCCGGCGGGCGGGGCTACCGCCTTCCCGTCTGATGATGCCACTGGCGTTCGGGTCGATCCTCGGCGGGACCACCACGATGGTCGGAACGCCGCCCAACATAGTGGCGGCGACGATTCTCTCCGAGCGGGGTCTCGAACCGTTCGGTCTCTTCGAGTTCACGCCGATCGGTGCCCTGCTGCTGGCCGCGGGAGTCCTATTCATGATCACGCTGGGGAGAAGGCTCCTGCCTGATCGTCAGACGGGTCCGGGGGAGGCCGAAACAGCCGACCTGACGCACATCTATCACCTGGAGGAGCGGCTGTTCACGATAAGGATCCCGAAGGCGTCCGCTCTCGACAGGGTCACTCTGGCCGAGGCCAACCTGTCAGGTGCGCTGGGTATCCAGGTGGTCTCCATTCTTCGGCAAGGTGCCAGGAACTTCGTCCCGACCGCCGAGACCCTGCTGAAAGGCGGCGACGTGCTTCTGGTCGAAGGGCGCCTGCAGGATCTCGAGGACATCATGCGGGTCGGCGACGTGGAACTCCGACCCACCACCACACGCCAGATACCACGTCCCATGCGAGGCTTCACCGCCATCCGAGCCGAGGTCCCGGAGGCATCGAGGTTGGTGGGGAAGAGCCCTCGGGATGCCCATTTCCGGGAGCGCTACCACGTGGTGATCGTCGGGATCGAAAGAGGTGAGCGGACCCTCAGAGAAGGCTTGGCGTCCGAGACGCTGCAGGCGGGAGATCGGATAATCGCCCTTGGTGCCCGAGCCGGGCTCTACAAGATGCAGTCCGACCCGGACTTCCGGGTCACGACCCTGGGTCTGGCCGCCTTGAAGTCCATCGAGGGTCACATCTCGGTGATTCGGGTTCCCTCCGGATCCTCCCTGGTCGGTTCGACGGTAGGGGCCAGCCGCCTCGGCGAACTGGTGGGTGTGACCATCGGCGCCATCATCCGGGGTGATGTCACGCGGATGGCCGTCTCTCCCGATGACGTGATAGAGGCGGGCGACGGCCTTCTCGTCGCCTGCGATCCGGCCCGGGTGGAGGATCTGGTCAGGATCGGTGATATCCAGGTGGACACCCGAATCAACCAGGAGGTACTCGAGTCCGAGGATTTCGGCATCGTGGAGGTGGCTCTTGCCCCGCGATCGGCCGTCGTAGGGAAGAGACTGCGGGATCTCGAGTTTCGGAGGCGCCACGGCCTGCAGCTGCTGGCCGTCTGGCGAGACGGCCGTTCCATCTACACCGGCCTGCCCGACCTCGTATTCCGGCTAGGTGACGCCCTGCTGGTCCAGGGTCCCTGGGAACGGATCCGGCTCCTTGGATCCAACCCCGACTTCGTGGTCCTCTCGGCGGAGGGTCTGCGACCTCGGAGATACAAGAAGGCGCCGCTGGCGCTGGGAGCCCTTTTGCTCATGGTCGCGCTGGTGGTGTTCGGCATCCAGCCGATCCATGTGGCAGCTTTCATATCGGCCAGCCTGGTTCTCCTCTTCCGCACCGTCACCATGGAAGAGGCGTACAGAGCCATCGAGTGGCGAACCATCTTCCTGGTGGCGGCGGTGCTCCCCGTGGGTTTCGCCATGGAGAGAACCGGCGCAGCCCTTCTGCTGGTAAGAGAGGTCAAGGACGTGATCGGTCCGTTGGGCAACTACGCCATCCTCGTGGCTCTGGTCCTCTTGGCCAGCATCCTCAGCCAGGCTCTCGACGGCGCCCCGGCCGTGGTCCTCCTGGCCCCGGTCGCCCTTGAGACGGCTGCTCAATTGGGTATGAACCCCTACGCGGCGATGATGGGTGTGAGCCTCGCCGCCTCGGCCGCCTTCATGACCCCCTTCAGCCACAAAGCCAACCTCCTGGTCATGGGCGCCGGGGGCTACCGCTCCATCGACTACGCTCGGGTCGGTAGTCCCCTGACCGTTGTGGTCCTAGGCATCGTGGTGGCCCTCGTACCGGTCTTCTTCCCCATCTGAGCCCGGCACCTATACGCAATCCACGGGGGCCCGCTTGAGCGCCCTGAGTCAGGCTACGGCTTGCTGGAAACGGCATACCGGCCTCCACTTCCCATAACCGGAAAGCCCAGAAAAAGCGGAAAGCCCAGAAAAAGCGGAAAGCCCAGAAAAAGCGGAAAGGGCTAGAATCGGTGACTCAGCAGGCCAGGGGCGACGCAGGTGCCAGATGTAACGCGGCAGAACCCGTTCTCCCCGACGTTCGGTGCCTCCCCGCCGTTACTAGCCGGCCGCGACCCGATCATCGGTGACTTCGAAGAAGCTATCGAGACCGGCCCCGGACATCCCGACTACACCGCCCTGCTGATTGCTGCCCGCGGAATGGGCAAGACCGTGCTTCTGAACACCCTGGAGGATCGGGCTATGGACCGCGGGTGGGAAGTCATCGCCGATGATACGTCTACCAGAGGCATGCCGGCCCGCTTGGAGGACGCCGCACGTGAGGTGCTTGAGAGGTTGCACGGACGCGGGCGCTCGGTCACCGGGGTGGGTCTTGGCCCGGTGAGGGTTCAGCTGGCTGAACCCGTCGGCGTCCGGCGCCGGTCGCTGCGGCGGCTACTTGCCGAAGTGGGGGACCGTCTCGATTCGCGGAACGCGGGGTTGTTGATCACTCTCGACGAACTGCACAACGCCGATGTCGACGAGGTACGCGAGTTCGGCGCGATCATCCAGCACGTGACCCGCAGAGAGGGGCGGCCGGTCGCCTTTGTCGGCGCCGGCCTGAACATGATCGAAGACACCATCCTGTCCGGCACGGCTACCACGTTCTTTCAGCGTTGCTCCCGCTTCGAGATCGGTCGGCTGTCCGCAACGGCCACGCAGCAGGCGCTCGCCCGGCCGATCGAGGAGTCGGGTTCCTCGATCGGCCCCGAAGCGCTCGCCAAGGCGGTCGCCGCCTCGTCCGGATACCCGTTCATGGTTCAGCTTGTCGGATTTCACGCATGGAGACAGGCCAAGGACCCGGCAAGGGGTATCGAGTCCGGCGATGTCGAGGCCGGTGTCCTCGTTGCCCGGCGCCGCGCCGAGCGGCTCATCCTGGAGCCGGTGTGGAAGGACCTGTCGAAGGTGGACAGGCGCTTTCTGAGAGCGATGGCCGAGGATGACGGAGTCTCCCGCCTATCCGACATCGCGGAGCGGCTCGGTAAGGGTACGGACTATGCACGCGTTTACCGCAACAGGCTGCGGAAGGCGGGCATGGTCATTGCCAGTGCGCGCGGCGAGGTCGACTTCGCGCAGACCTTTGCCCGCGACTGGGTTCGCCGCACCGCCCATGACCAGAACAGCGTGTTGTCGTAGCCGGGGGCGGCGTTGAGATTGGTCAAACCGCCGCGTAGGTGATGCCGAGTATCTCGGCGGTGCCGGACGGGACGTTCCCGTGGTGGCCGGGGAGGACACCGGCGTGGTGGGTTGCGCCCGCCTCGCACCATCTTGCGTAGGCGTCCGCTACGTTGCCCGAGTCGAACCGGAACATGGCGTTGGGCCCCTCCATGGCGTGATGCTTCGAGTCGAGGATGCGGCCCTCGGCGCCTACCAGCACCCATCCGCCGGTTTGGTTTATCGGGGTAAGGCTGATGAGGGTGGCCGGTCCCTCGGGAAGCTCGAAAGCGACCGCGGTGCCGGGTCCATGGGTTCCCATGTAGTGATCCTCCGGAAGCAGTCGCACCGTGGACGACCGAGCACGGATGCTCAGGTCTCCCTCACCGCCGTTGGCCAGCAGTATCCAGTTACCCGGAAAATCCATCTGGTAGAGCTCGCAGTAGAGCGCCGAACCGGCCAGTCTCTTGCCGATCGCCAGCGCGATGCCGGTGGGGATGTCCCCCGTACAGGCGAACGGTTTGCCGTCCCGGGTGCAGAGCGCCACTCCGAGACACGCCGTGATCCCCACTGCGGGATTCCACCGGAGCACGTCACCATGGCAGTTGACCGCGCCAGCGTTGGCGCCGTGCTGCCGGCAGAGCTCGTCCATGGCGAGGGCGAGGCGGGCCGAGCGCTCGAGGGTCATATCATCCACCGCGGAGGTGTCGAACTCGCTCCGCAGGTCGCCGACCAGGGTTTCCACCCCCGCGCCGTCAACGGAGGCGAACGCTGCGCCGATGCCTCCAGCATCGATGTCGATCACCTCGACTCCCAGGTTCTGCAGTTCCCGGTGCGACACCTCCACATCTAGGTAGCCGGAGATGGGCGCTCCGATCGCCAGCAGCCGGGAGTTCCGTACCAGCGCCGCCGCGTCCGCGGCCCTCAGGGTCTCGCCGAGTGCGGCGTCGAGACCGGCCGCGCCCACCGAGGAGATCAATGTCGTGAACCGCCGGCCTTCCCGGACCAGCACGTTGGTGAACATCACCAGGCCCACGGGCAGGCTACGTCGGGTGGCCTCTTCGGTGGCGTAGTCGTCCGGAACCTCGTCCAGCTCCTGGGCGCCGACGGCCACCACCGGAACCCGTGGCAGTCCCTTGATCGCTTCCCACCCGTAGCTGGGTGGGGCCGCCATAGTGGGCGCGAAGACGATCACATTGACCTCGGCCTCCGCGAAGGCCCTAGCTGCTTTCCTCCCGGCGTCGTCCGAATCGACCACTCCCGGGGTAGACCACCGACCCGAACCGGTCGACGCGTTCCCTCATCGCCTCGGCGAAAGCGGTCCGATCCCGGCGGAACTCGGGAGGCATGGCCGCGTCGAACAGCCCGAAGTACACCGACAGCAGCCCGATCCGCAACCGTCGTTCAGTTTCAACAGGCATAGCCTCCTCAGTGCAGGCGCATACGATTGTGAGACATCGAAGCGATGGGGGATCGACATGCCAAGGGAGTCCGTCCGAGGGACCGTAATCGGCCCACAGAGGATCGGGGACGCCCTCCCGTCGTCCGAGCGGGGTCGGTCACCAGGTCACCGCGAAGTGGAGTACGAAACCTCCGTAAAGTGGAGTGCAATACCTCCGTAAAGTGGAGTATGATGACGTACCCGATAGGATAGACATGGTTGGCATCGGCAATCCTAATTATCTGGATCGAGTGGTGGACAGTGAGGTCGCCGAAGCCCTCGCCTCGTCGCCCGCGGTGCTCATAGAAGGTCCGCGAGGCTGCGGCAAGACCTGGACCGGACAGAGGTTCGCTCGCAGCGAGATCATGCTGGACGGATCCGAGGCCTTACGCCTGGCGGCCGAGGTGGACCCGGGTTCGATCTTGGAGGGCGCGGAACCGCGACTGCTGGACGAATGGCAGATGGTCCGCGGCATCTGGAATCCGATGCGCCACGCCTGCGACCGGCGGGGCGGGTTCGGGCACTTTCTGCTCACAGGCTCGCAGAACCCCCCGGATGACATCACCGAGCACTCCGGCGCCGGGCGGGTTGCCCGTGTACGGATGCGATCCATGTCTTTGTGGGAGTCCGGTTACTCCAGCGGGGAGGTGTCCTTGGCTTCGCTGATCGCAGGCGAGCGATGTCAGGCGACGGACGCAGGACAGACCATCAGGGATGTGGCTTCTCTCATCTGTCGGGGAGGATGGCCTCGCATGATCAAGATGACGGCGAGCACTGCACAGGCTCGCCTGCGTGACTACCTGGACAACATAGCCCGTATCGATATCTCGCGCGTGGCGGGAGTGAGACGTAACCCGCGGTTGGTGATGGGCCTGCTCGCATCTCTCGCCCGCAACGAGGCCACGGCGGCCTCCAATGCCGCATTGCGGGCCGATCTGACCGAAGGAGGCGTCAGGCCTCCTGCACGGTCGACGATACGGTCTTACCTGGACGAGTTGGCCCGCTTGTTCGTTATCGAGCCGCTCCCTGCATGGTCAACCCACCTGAGGTCGTCGACCCGGTTGCGCAAGACTCCCAAGCGCTACTTTACTGATCCTGCGCTCGCGGTAGCCGCCCTGGTGACCTCCTCGGCGGTCGTCGAACGGGACCTGCAGATGATGGGGCTGCTGTTCGAGTCGATGGCGGTGCGTGACCTTCGGGTCTACGCGCAGTCGTTCGGAGCGCGTCTCTACTACTACAGTGATGAGAGCAACCTGGAAGCAGACGCCGTCATAGACGGTCTCGAGGGTCGGTGGGTTGCCGTGGAGATCAAGCTCGGAGGGGGTTCGGCCATCACGAGAGCGATGGATTCCCTGCGCGCCGTCCGTTCACGGGTGGACACCACCCGGCGTGGAGACCCTGCGCGGCTCATCGTGCTGACCGCGTTCGGACCGGGCTACCAGACCGACGACGGGGTGGCGGTGGTGCCTCTGACCGCGTTGAGGCCCTGATCCCCGATCCGAGGGCCGACGGATCCGGCACATGCTCGCTCGCGGAAGAGCCGGTCCCGCTACGATTCGTATCGACGATGAGCGGCTACGCATCCTTCGATGAGAAGCGGATCAAGCACCTGGAGATGATCCAGAGTGCGATAGTCCGCGTCAGCAGCGCGGGGATTCATACCAAGCGCTGGAGCTTCGTCCTGACCGCCGCCCTCCTGGCTCTGGCCGTACAGCAACAGGAGTGCTTGCTGGGAGCGGTCAGCGTGGTGATCGCCTTTGGTCTGTGGGTCCTGGACCACGACTTCCTGCGCTCGGAACAGCTGTTCCGCAAGCTGTACGAGCACGTCCGCGTAGCCGAAGAGCCCGAGCCGTTCTTCATGGACGCGACCGGCGAGAAGTTCATCGGTCACCTGGAGAAGGCGAACCTGCATCACGGCGTATCGCGGTGGAACGTGTTCAAGTCCCCGCCGCTTTGGATCGTCTACGGAAGCCAGATGTTCGCCGGCTTCATCGTCTGGCTGGTCCTTCGTATCACGGTCGGGTAATCGCTCGCCGGGGACCTCCGATGGTCGAACTCAAAGAAGAGGCGTCGCCAGTTCCACATCTGATACCCGGACCTCTTCGTGCAGTTGGCGGGCGTTCTGCTTCCTCTGTTGTGCTGTACGTTCGGACAACGCCCACGGATCTTGAGGTCGAGGGCTGCGAGAGCGGAGCCAGAAGACACTTCTGCCCCCCGCCTCCATAGCCTTGGCAGCAGATGTCAGGTCCAACAGCAGAGCGCCCGTAGCTCGTACAGGGTCGTCACCTACACCTTGAATCGCGAACACGGACAACTTGGTCTTGATTAAGGCAGCTAACTCCATAGGATTCTGAAGCAGACTGTAGTTGTTCTTGACCAGCCCGCGATAGCCGATCTGGTGCAGAGCAATCACGAGTTCCCGGTCACCAAGTCTGGGGAGTCTGCCATCGATTCGCCGGATGGGAATCAGGTTTATGCCGGTGATCCACGGAGCTATGGCGGCCAGGATCGGTTCCGGGAAGTTGTGGTCCAGCGGTAGATCGATCATGCGGCAAGGTCGTGTTCCAGATCGATCGCTTGCTCGACCGTTTCGTGGTCGACCTCTGGATAGAGGGCTGCCACACTCGGGATATCCCCCATGCGTCGATATAGGGCGGCTATGGCCCGAGTCGTGATACGGGAATTCTCAAGGTGCGGTTCACCGGACACCTTCCCCGGAACGATTCGGAGCCGCGAGCGGGGTCGTATCAGGTCAGGGCCGTGATCGTCGCCCACCTCGAAGGGTCCCAGCAGATCGAGCACGGGCAACATTCCCAGTTGGCCGGACATCCCGGCAGCCCAGCCGTCATCCAGGTGCACCCGGCCGGTCTGATCCACCCTCAACGGCGATCCGCGCTGCGCGGTGTTCTCGGCCCAGATATCGAGGTCCCGTCTCTCCAGTTCCTCCAAAGTCCCTCGCATCTGAGTCATCTGGCGGCCGGGGATCTCACCCAGCCGACCGGGCTTGGGGTGACGTAACCAATAGACGATGCGAAGGGCCATCAGATCGGCGTACGACCAGAGTTTCTGCTTGTTGGGCGAGACGGTGGGTATCACTATTCCCTGGCGCGCCCAGTAGTAGATGGTGGAGACCGGGACCCCGGATAGTGCCGCGGTCCGGCGCCCGTCGTAGCAACCCGCCAGTGCGGCCTGCAAGCGCCCGGAGAGGTTGTTCCGCTGGACAAACACGGCGCACCCTCCCGCGTCGTCGGCTTTCCGAGCCACATTACGGGCACTTCATAGATGTAGAGGGGTTCTATGCTTCGTATCGATGAAGTCGGATGCCGCAACCGTAGGAGATTACTTGGCGAGCCTTCCCGAGGATCGCCGGGAGGCGGTCGCGGTGGTGCGTTCGGTCATCCTCGATCGCCTTCCCGACGGGTATGCGGAGGAGATGCGTTGGGGCATGGTTTCCTACGAGGTACCGCTCGCCATCCAGCCCGACACCTACAATGGCAAGCCGCTCTTGTATGCCGCGCTGGCGTCCCAGAAGCGGCACATGGCCGTGTACCTCTCGGGCGTCTACGCCGATCCGGAGGCCCGAGCCGACTTCGAACGGGTATACCGGGCTTCGGGCAAGCGCTTCGACATGGGCAAGAGCTGCGTGCGGTTCCGCCGCCTCGAGGATCTTCCACTCGAAGTGATCGGGGACGCCATCGCTCGTTATCCGATCGAGGACTTCGTCGATCTCTACCACCTGGGACGACGCCGCTGATTCAATCCGGTGGCCGGTAGTTGAATTGCGGTGGGTTCCCTGACGTATCGGGAAGGATGGCCCGGGCTGACTCTGGATGGATCTGCCTGAGAGGTCATCCATTCCCGACCCGCGCACATAGACACCACAGCGCTGACTGTTGTTCGACAGTTAGATCAGGCCGCTTCTGGCCGGTTGCCGCTTTCGGCCTCATGCTACGGTCACGTCGGCGGTATCGAGGCGAAGGATGGGATCCGGTATGCGGGCCCGGGTCGGGGTGATCGGCGCTGGTTCGTGGGCCATCGCCAACCACATTCCCATCCTGGCGGCCCGGGACGATGTCGAGTTGGTGAGCGCGGTCCGGACCAATCGCAAGGCGTTGGCCTTGCTGCAGGCCAGATTCGGTTTCGACCATGTGAGCGACGACTATCGGGAAGCCTTGGACTTCGGTCTGGACGCGGTCGTGATCGCCGGTCCGGCCGGGCTCCATTACGAGCATGCGAGAGCGGCGCTGGAAGCCGGTGCCGCTGTGCTGTGCGAGAAGCCCTTCACCACGGACCCCGGCCACGCGTGGGATCTCCATGACATCGCGTCGCAGCGCGGCCTCCACCTGCTCCTTGCCCTCGGTTGGAACTACCGTCCCACGGCCGTCGAGTCCAAACGACTCATGGAAGACCCCGGCGTGGGAGCGGTCCAGCATGTGCTGGTGGCTATGGTCTCCGGTCTGCGCGGGCTCCTCCACGGTACGGGTAGCTACCGGGGCCAGGACGCATTCTTCCACCTGCCCGGAGGACCTGGACCGATCCCCGATTGTCCGGGGGCGATACGCTCCGGCGGCCCTCAGCCACGCACTCGGCCTGGCCCTATGGCTCACCGGCCCGCGAGCCTCACAGGTATTCGCCTTCGTCAACAACGAAGGCGCCGGGATCGATCTTTACGACTCCATCAGCGTCCGGTTCCTCTCGGGGGCCACCGGCTCGATCCTGGGAGCGTTGTCGGTGCCGGGGGGAGTGCGGTCGATCAGGAGGATGCCCCGTGGCCCCGGCACCAACTGCAGGTACGTATCTACGGTACGGAAGGCCATCTGGTCGCCGATCTTGAGAGGGACTTCCTCTGGCTCTTTCGCGAGGACGGGAGGGACATCAAAGTCGATCTGCCCGCCCGGGCCGGCCTCTACGCATGTGACGAACCTCCCAACGTGCTGATCGATCTCACCCTGGGCATGGCGGCGAAGAACCGCTCACCCGCGGACGTGGGCGCCAGGACGGTGGAGATCCTGAGCGCGGCTTACGACAGCGTGAGGGCCGGCGCCGTGGCCAACATCGTCACCCGGCATCGTTCGAGTACGGCCACTCCGTAGAGGAACGTTCTCCTCACAACCCAGGAAGGCGTCATGGATTCATCGCAGGACAGCACCACCCGACCGGATCGGGTGAGGGCCTTCTTCGGTGTCGGCAGCGTCGCTACCGCGGCGCTCGAACTGTGCCGGCAGCGGCCGTGGATGGATGTGGTGGGTGCGGTGCTAGGACCGGCGTCGGCGGCCGGCGCTCGCCCGCCAATACCCGCCGCCTGGACGGGAGTATGCATCCGAGAGGATCCGGATGCCATGCTCGACGAGGTCCGTTCGGGAGTGGTGCTCGTAGCGACGCGCTCGCCCCTGGACGCGGTACTTCCCCTGATAGAACGGTGCGCCGAGCGGGGTGTCCACGTCATATGCTCCAACGAGGAACTCGTCTGGCCGGATGTCGAACGACCGGAGTCACCCCACGTATAGGTGGAGAGGCTCGTGCCGAAGGTGCGGACGGCCTGCCGGTATGCAGCCGAGTTGGGCATCCGGTTGTCGATCGAGACCCATACGGCGCTTCCGGTCATCGCGCTGGTCGAACTCGTGGAACGGGTGGACGCTCCCAAATTGGGTGCGGTGCTGGACACCGCCAACGTCGTCCGGGTCGGCAGCGGTTTGATGGAAGCTACCCGGATCCTGGCCCGCGTGACCGACATGGTGCACATGAAGGACCTTGATCTCTCGGCGGCCGGATTCGGCGATCCTGGCGGATGGTGGCCGTGTGTATCTCTGGGGGTGGGCGATCTGGATCTCCACGGCGTTCTGGCGGAACTCCGCTCGGTAGGGTTCGCGGGCTTCATATGGGTCGAACTCGCCACGCCGGCCGGAAGCGACGAGGACCGGATGGTGGAGGAAAGCGTCGCCTGGCTCCGGCACTCGATAGCACTCGCGGGACAGAAGGAACGCTGACCACCGAAGACGAATGAGTCACTCGAGACCCGCGACCGGTAGACCGTAGTCCCACATTGGTTACCGACCACCGGCCACGGTGGATACGTTACCGGCAACTCTGTATAGTCGCGCCAGCGCTGTCGGGAGTGTTTATGCGGAAGATGCGAATGAACCAGGCGGTAGCGACCGCGCTGGCGGACGAGATGCGCCACGACCCCGATGTCATCATGTTCGGAGAGGACGTCGCGGTAGCCGAAGGAACCTTCAAGACCTCGGCAGGGCTGCTGAAGGAGTTCGGGCCTCGGCGGGTACGCGACACACCTATCTCAGAGATGGGCTTTCTGGGCGCGGCGGTGGGCGCCGCCTCGACCGGTCTGCGGCCGGTGGTCGAGATCATGTTCATCGAGTTCATCGGGGTGGCGCTTGACCAACTGGTCACCGAGGCGGCCAAATTCCACTACCTGTCGCGAGGCACCGTCACGGTGCCCATGACGGTGCGGGGCTCGATCGGGGCCGGCCTCGGCTTCGGGTGCCAGCACTCCCAGACGCTGGAAACCTGGATGTACGGAACTCCGGGTCTGAAGCTCGTCGTCGCCTCGGGGTCGCAGAGTGCCTACGGACTGACGAGGGCCGCTATCCGGGATGACAACCCGGTCGTCGTCTTGGAGCCGAGGGTCCTGTATGCCAAGCGGGCCCCCGTGGAAACCGGCGAAGACGCCATCATTCCTCTCGGGAAGGCCGCCAAGGTCAAAGAAGGCGCCGATGTCACGATTGTGGCTCTGGGCGCCATGGTTCCCGCCGCTCTCGAAGCGGCCGAAGGAGTCCCGTGGTCGGCCGAGGTGATCGATCTCCGCACGCTCGTTCCGTACGACAAGGAGGCTCTGCTGGAGTCGGTCGGGAGCACCGGACGGCTGGTAGTGGTGGAGGAGAACCCGCTGACGGGAGGATGGGGAGGGGAGATAACCTCCTTCGTCGCCGGTGAGATGTTCGGGGATCTCAAAGCCCCTCCCATCCGTGTGACCAGCCCCGATGTCCACGTACCCTTCGGTAGGGAATTGGAGCAGCGATACCTACCCAGCCCGAGCTATATCGCTTCGCAGGTGGGAAGGCTGCTGGAGACAGGACGGCGCCCGCCGCACTGGTGGGAGAGAGAAGGGGTCGGATCATGACCGAAGTCACGACACCGCTGGAACGGCGCCGGAAGCTGCAAGCGAGCCGTGTGGGCCGTTACGAGGCGATGTCGGAGATCCGGGCGTTCGAGGACCGGGTCCAGGCCATGTTCTTCGAGGGTCTGGTTCACGGCACGACCCACACCTGCCAGGGTCAGGAAGCGGTAGCGGTAGGGGTGGCGGCGGCGGCCCGGCCGACCGACCGCATAACCTGTACCTACCGCGGTCACGGCCACGCGCTGGCGCTCGGGTTGAACCCGGTCACGGTGCTGGGCGAGATAATGGGGCGCAGGATCGGCGCTGTCGGAGGCGTGGGCGGTTCCATGCATCTGTGCGACACGACAGTCGGATTGCTGCCCACCTTTGCCATCATCGGCGCCGGCATCCCGGTCGCGGCGGGTGCTGCTCTCACCGCGCAGGTGCGGGGGACCGATGATGCCGCGATCGGGATCTTCGGCGACGGGGCCGCCAACATCGGCGCGTTCCACGAAGGGTTGAATCTGGCGGCGATCTGGAAGCTGCCGGTGGTGTTCGTGTGCGAGAACAACCAGTACGGCGAGTACACCGCCATCCACCTCTCCACTCCCGTCGAGAACCTCGCGGACCGGGCCGTGTCCTACGGAATACCGGGCGAGGTGGTTGACGGCCAGGACGTGGATGTGGTGGCTTCGGCTGTGGCGGGAGCCCTTGAGAGGGCTCGGGCCGGTGATGGGCCGACCCTGCTCGAGATGAAGACCTACCGGTACGCGGGTCACTCGCGGGCCGACACGGCGCCGTACCGGCCGGAGGGCGAGCTCGAGCGTTGGTACGAGCGCGACCCGATCAACACCTACCGCAGTCGCCTGATCGCCGAAGGGGAACTTACGGCAGAGGACGCCGAGGAGATCGAAGCTAGGGCCCGCAGGAGCATAGAAGATGCCGAAGCGGTGGCGAAGGCCAGTGCCAAGGCGACGGTGGACGATATGTTCCGCCACATCTACGCGCCGTGATCGCAAGCGGGTGACCCTCGACCACTTTCCTGCCAACCTCGTAACCGAGTAGTCGACCTAGCAGGGGCGGTCGTTCTTGATCGCAGCCACCCGAAGGCGGGGCTCCCTTACGTATAGACGGTGAAGGCCCGGCTCCGATTGGGGCCGAATCGGTAGATCGAAAAGTCCCGATCAAAGGCAATGGCGTCGCGTATGCCCAGGCGTTGCATCACCGACCAACTCGTCCGGTCGACGATGGAGAACCGCTGATCGGGAGAGGCCTCTTGGATCTGGGCGGCGGCTTCGAGGTCGGCCAGAGTGGTAGATTCGATGCGGGCGATCCCCCGCCGGATGCTGTTCAGCAGAGTCTCGGCAATGCCCGAACCAAGCCGACACGAGGCGAGGTACCACGTTTCGATGAGCACGTGATCGCTGGTCAGTAGTTGGCCCGCGAGCTCCTCGATGCGGGCCGCTGCTCTCATGTGGCTGGCGTCGTCGGTATCCGCCACTGCGTACCAGGCCGAGGAGTCGACGAAAGCCGTCACCGTTTCGAGGGGTAGTCAGCAATCGCAGCTGCTACGGCGTCCTTACCTTCGCTCACGATGTCGCTCCCACCGGACCGGCCGATCCCGAATATCGAGGCCGGATCGGCCAGCGTGTCGTTCGGTCCCAGGTCGCGATCGACGAGTCGGCGCTAGGTCTTACCGACCGCAAGTGCCGGCCGCGCTATGCACCGCCGGTGAATGGCCGCTGGTAGATTGCGCCTCAGCGTTCAAGGGAGATCGAGAATCCGTAGCAGCGTCAAAATGCCGAAGCTTGGAGAGACCGTCGACGAGGTATTGGTCCTTGAGTGGGCTGTCTCGGTTGGGGACGTGGTGTCGGTGGGCGACACCCTGATGACTGTGGAGACCGACAAGGTCGAAGCCGACCTTCCCTCCCCGGTGGCGGGAACCGTGGTGGAATTGCTGGTCGAGGTCGATGACGAGGTACGGGTAGGCGCCCCGGTCTGCACCATCGAGACCTGAGACAGTAGCCTATGGGGAAAACCCCATACGACTGGTGGAGGTGTTCAGAGGTGGTCCGCAGCTACGAAGACGTCACAGCGGAACGCCGAGCACGGCTCGGCTCCGACGCAGAGTCACAACGCTCCGTGCTCGAGCAGGCGTACGAGATTGCCATGCAGGTTGTGGAGTTACGTGAGCAGCGCAGCCTCACCCAGGTCCAGCTGGCGGAGCTTTGCGGGATGGATCAGGGCGACATCAGCAGGATTGAGCGCGGCTCCACCAATCCGACTGCGCGTACCCTCCTGCGCATCGCCGAGGCGTTAGACGCCGATCTCCGGCTGGTGGCCCGAGCGTCCTGACCGCCTGGCCATGCTGCTCCCAGCGCCAGGGTGGTGGAAACCGGGTGGAGCCGTCCAACCTCTTGGACGCCAACCTATCGCCTCCCAGATAACTGAGCGGTCAAGACTTCGCTCTTCGAGTGGTAGGACGCTGATCGTGTCCGTTCCAGCCGTAGTGGCGGTCGCCACCGATATGGTCGAGAGGTCTTTGCAGGAGCAAGGTTGTCGATGGCCCGCGCACATTACGTCTGCGGCAGACAGCGATACGAGCTACCCAGGACAGATCGAGCAGGGATACCCCGAGGCCCGAGCGGGACTTGTCGCCACAGAACCCTGAAGCTATCACAGGGTGCCGTCGTTTCTCCCGCTTCAAGGCAAGACCCACGAGGCGATCTCATCGTCGACAGGTGCCCCTGACTTGTCATCCTTCGTTGAAGGCTTGGTGTATTCACTGCTCGATCTGGATGTAGTCCTGTCGGCAACCCGAACTAATGTCACACCCGGCCTATACAGTCTTCGAGATGAGCATCATGACCGCGGGTCAGAATCCGAGCAGCCTTGGCTCCGCGCGCGGCCGGTGGCGGCTGCACAGAGCCGGCATCGTCAACGTGTACCAGTACGAGGACGAGGTCTTGCACTTCGGTGGGGGCCGCCTGCTCCTGCGCGGCGTGAACGGTTCGGGCAAGTCAACGGCGATGAACATGCTGCTGCCGTTCCTCCTCACCACCCGCCAGGCCCGCATCGACGCGGCCGGTGAACAAAGAGGCATCCTCAAGTCGTGGATGCTGAACGGACGCGACGACGCCCAACCCGTTGGCTACCTGTGGATCGAATTCGAGCGAGCGGGTCGGTTCCTCGTGTGCGGTTGCGGCATCAAAGCCAACCGGCAGTCCGACACCGTAAGAACCTGGTGGTTCGTCACAGAGAAGCGACCGGGCATCGACTTCCCGCTGGTCGAGCGAGGCGGCGTACCGCTGTCGGCTACCCGGCTACGAGCGATCCTCGAGCCTGACGAAGTGTTCGGCGAGCGCCGTCGCAAGGACTATCGGCGGGTGATCGAACAGCGTCTATTCGGCGGGGCATCGATAAGCCAGCATATACGGTTGATCGACCGGGTACGCACGCCGCGTGTCGGCGACCGGATCGACGTTGACCTCCCCGCCTACCTCGTCGCTGCTTTACCGCAGCTCTCGGAACAGGCACTCGTGGAGGCGGCATCTCCGCTCGACGACCTTGAGGAGCACCGGCGGAACGTAGCCGAGTTGGAGAAGACCTCCGTGGCGATACGCGGCCTTCTCGATGTCTATCGCTCGTACTGTCTGACCGAGCTCCGCCGGTGGGTGACAACCGGGCGCGACCACCTCGATGCCCTCCGCCGGTGTGCCCGCGACGAGAAGGCGACGCATCGTGCCGCCGAGGAGGCCGCGTCCGAGGTCGAGCGACTCGACAGACTGATCGGCGGCCTTGAGGACGACACGCGGCGCCTCCGCAGCGAGATCGCCGCCCTCGAGGAATCCCGGGTGTACCGCTCGGGCCAGGAACTCGATGCGCTGCGCGATCTGGTCAGCCATCTCGCCGACCAGCATGAGAGCTCTCTCAGTCGGGTCGCCGGCTGCCGACAGCGAGTGGAGACCGAGGCTCAACAGTTGCGCCAGGCACAGAGTCGCAGCCGCGCCGACCTGGGCCAACTCAACGAGAGCCTGGCGAAGGTGTTCGAGTGGAGCGACCGCACCAGGGTCGGCAGGCGACCGCTCGGGCCGGTTGACGTGCCCGAGTCCGAGCTGGCCGGTATCGCGGCCTCCCAACCAACCGGCGAGTTCCACACAGCGGATCTGACTCGGCGAATAGCTGCGATGGATGGAGCCATCCTCCGGCGGCAGGCGGATATCGATGACGTGGAATCGGCCCGAGACGACTTCGACACAGCAGAACGGCGCCTCGGTAGGGTTGAGTCAGAGCGCAACGCGGCGGAGTCAGTGGCCCGGCGCGCCGCGGAGCGACGGGACGAACGTACCTGTCGTCTCGCAGCGGTGCGGTGGGAATGGGCTGGCAGTACCCGGTTCTGGGCGCTAGAGGTCCGTCCCCTAGCCCCAATTCTTCACGTGTTGGGGGGTTAGGGGGGTGAGCTGGTTGGGGGTGGGTTAGCCGGCTTGGTTGTTGGCGGGTTGGCCGGTTCTGGGGGTGTTGGGGTGGGTTGGAGGGGGGTGGGGTTGGTGTTCAGGGCGTGTTCGGGGCGTGGTGGGGTTGAGGTGTCGGGGGTGTGCGGGTGCGGGGGTGGGTTAGATGGTGTGGATTTGTTGGTGGGTGGTTGCGATGAGGGTGGCGGTGGGCCAGGTGGCTGGTATTCGGAGGGTGGTTTGTCGGCTGTGGCGGGTGATGATGCCTGGTATGTGCCATAGGTTCGGGCGCAGTGTTTTCGGTTTCGCTCGAGCGAGGGGGTGGTGTTTGGGTAGGGAGAGTTTTTGGAACCAGCGGACCAGGGTGTCGGCGAGGGCGACTATGTGGAGCCAGAGCCGGTTAGGAGCGTATTTGGTGAATGGGAAACGGTTTCCGCCTTGGTCTTTGACGCGGGCGATGTGGTTCTCGACTCGGGCGTGGGCGCGCATGTCGCGGTCGGATTCGGGGGCGGGTGGGGGTTGGTCGGTCCAGTGTCCCCAGTAGCGGTAGCCCTCGGAGTCGAACAGGGACCGTTTCGCGCCGGGGTGGCGGGGTTCGCGTCTGATGACGAGTCGGAGGCCTTTGGGCCATCTGTAGGCTTTGACGTGGTCGGTGAGTTCGATCACATGGGCACGAACCGGCTTAGGTTCCAGATCTTCGGTTGTGTTGTCGGAGCGGACAGCGTCGGGTCCCACCTCTGGGTTGTCAACCTTGGTCCGGTTGTCTCTGTTGTTGTTTTGGGGTGGGCTGGGTTGGGGAAGGGCGGGCTGCCAGCGTGGGTCGTCTACGGGGATGTGGCTGAGGGCTTCGGCAATCCCGTCGGATCTTCGAGCAACGAAACTGAACCCGATGTTACGTTTGTGGCATTCGGTAGCGAACGCGGGTCCCGCGGCAGAGTCGGCCCGGACCCGGATCCGATAAGCCACCCGCTCGGGGTCGTCACCCGGCGAGTGACCCACCCGCATCCGCTCAGGCAATGCCTCCACCGCCGCGTCCAGCACGTCGGCCAGGTCAGAAACCTGATTGGGCGCGGCGTTACCTCGCCGCAGCCGAGCAGCGAGCGGCTCGCCCGTCCAGTCCGCGAAGCAATACATGGGATGGAACCCGTACTTGCGGTTATAAGTCGGCGCGGCGCTCTCCTTGTTCTCCGAATGGACCTCATGAACCGACGAATCGATATCCAAGATCACCGTCTCGTCCGCCGGATAGTCAGCCCACACCCTCTCCCGGACCCTGGCCATCGCCCCGGCCAGCCTCTCCAAGGTCCCCTCATCCGCTTGGGTCAGGGTCCGGTACAAAGTCGAGTCCGACGCCACCCGACCGAACAACCCCCGCTGGGAACGCAACGTCTCGATGTCAGTGCAAGCCTCCCCACCCCCGGCCAACACCAGCATCAAATGAACCAACAACCTGCCCCGATCATGAACCACCCCCGAAGAACCGAACGCTTCCCCCAGCACTTCGCCCACCCGCATACGATCCGCGAACCGGCCCAACAACCACAACCCCACATGACCTACCTGGCCGCCACCCCCCACCTCGACCCTCAACGCCAAACTGCTGTTAGCCTTCACCATACGGGTGCCCTCCTGACTGCGACCATGGACGATTACTTCACCGCCCATAATCGCAGGTCAGAAGGGCATTCCCGTGTCAAACCACCCACCCCCACCACCAACCCCATGAAGAATTGGGGCTAGTAAGCGAGGCCGGCGTGGAGGCGCCGACGCTGATCGCCTGGACAGATGATCGCCTCGACGAAGACGCGCCCCTCCCCAGCGACCATGAGGACGAACACGCCCGCCTGCTCTCCGAGATGGACAAACTCGCCGAACACTGGCAAGCGGCCGTGGCAGAGATCGATCAGCGAATGTCGGTGCAACGGGCGGCCGTTGAAGAGGCGCAAGCGCTCGTTGCCGAACTGATGGGTCGGACCCGGCTCGATCCGCTCCGCCTCGGCTGGCAGATCGCAGGAGAGTACTGCCTGGCCGATCTCCTCGACTTCGCGCCGAACCTCGACGACGCCGTGCAGGCCGGCATTGAGGCTGCCCTCGAGTCCTCCGGGCTACTGTCGGCGCGACTGATCGATAACACCACCGCCGAACTGGCGAGCGGAGAGTTGGTCGCCATCGTGGCCGGCGGCGTACCGAGCCCGCTGAGCGACTACCTCACGGTGCAGGTTCCTGATCGGCTCGTCGGCGAGGTCGACGAGGGTTTGGTCGCGAAACTACTCGACTCGATCTCGTGGGACATCCGGACCGACGCCGCCAACGTCATAGCCCCGGACGGAAGCTTCCGGTTGGGGTCGTTGCGTGGTCGGCACTCCAAGCCGCGAGCGGGGTTTATCGGCCCGACCGCCCGTCTCGCAGCGCTCGATCGCGCCCGGATCGAAGCGACCGAACGCTTGACCCAGGCCTGCTCGCTTGTGGCCGGCAGTGAGGCCGAGTTAGCCGAACACAAGTCGACACTCGGCAAGGTCAGCCAGCACCGATCGATTCTCCCTACCACCGGCGGGATCATCCGAGCGGAGGCCGAAGCCGAGGCCTCCTATGTGGATTCGGCCAATGCCGACGCTGAGAAGGCCGAGGCGCTCGAGCGACTCGCCGCGGCGGACAGGGCTTCGGCCGGTGCGTGGGACGCGCTCCGGCGGGTGGCGATGACCCTCTCGCTTCCCACCGACCCCAAGGGTCTCGACGCGGTATGCGGTGAACTGCGCGAGTTGCGGTCGGTTCTGGAAAGGTGCTGTTCATATCTCGACGTTGTGAAACGATCGGTGCACCACTGGCGCAGCGCAGCCGGGCGCTGGGGGGCGGCCACCGACGATCTCGACGCAGAACGAGTCGCCCTGGGCGATGTGGAGACCAGGCTAGAGCGTGAACGAGTCCGTCTCGCAACTATCGAGAAGAGCATCGGAAGGGACTACGCGGTTGTTGTCAGCGAACGCGACCGGCGCAAGAAAGATCTGGAGGAATTGGAGGCCCGCCTGCCCACGACCCGCGGCAAGCGTGACCTGGCTGTCGATCTGCGTGCGGAGTCGCAAGCCGCGGCGAGTATCGCTACCACCAAGCGAGTGGGTGCCGAGCGACGATGCGATGAAATGCGGTCGTCGCTGACCGGGGTACTGGCGACACCGGGACTGCTCGACAGCCTTGGCGACCCGGTTGCACCGGCCGGGCGGATCGTTGCTCGATCCGCCGGTTCCGACGGACTGCGCGAGGTGCTCCTGGCTGTTGAGCGTGTCCTACCCGACGGTCCGGCCGAGCCCACCAGTGCCGCCGGCGTTCGTCAATCGCTGATGCGGCGGCGGGACACCCTTGGGGCGGGCTGGGACGCCGAAGCCCGCCGGCCCGATCCGACGCTGCCGCTCCTCATCGAGGTAACCGGTCCGCTGGGCAAGGCGCCGCTGGCGGATTCGGTGCGGGTTGTCTCACAACAGCACCAGCAACTGTCGAGTCTGCTCGATCGTAAGCAGAGCGACGCGTTGCGCGGGCTGCTACAGGGCATGATCGCACGCGAGATCGCCGAGAAGATCCACGGCGCGGGGCGCTTGGTGGAACTGATGAACAAGCGGCTCCGTCCTGTTACGACCGCTCATCAGGTCGGGGTACGGTTGCGGTGGCGACGATCCCCCGAACTCGACCAGACCACTGCTCGCATGGTCGATCTGCTATCCAAACGGCCCGACCTGCGGACCGAAGAGGAGGAGATCGAACTACGCCGAGCACTCTCGGAGCGTCTGGACGAAGCCCGGGTGCTGGAACCCGATGTTCCGTACCGGCAGCTCATCGCGGACACCCTCGATTACAAGGGGTGGCATGACATGTCGGTCATGGTGAGACGTTCGGGCAGCAGGGAGACGAAGCTCGGCCGCAGGACACCGCTGTCGGAGGGCGAGAAGAAACTGGTAACCTATCTCCCGCTCTTCGCGGCCGTAGCTGCGTCATACGACGCGCTGGCCGAGCAGCACAGCACCCCCGAAGGTTCACCGCCCGGTATCGCCAGATTCATCCTCCTGGACGACGCGTTTGCCAAGGTGTCGGAGGACAACCACGCGGCTCTGTTCGGGTTGCTCGTCGAACTCGATCTCGACCTGGTGGCGACCAGCGAGCGACTGTGGGGCACGCATCCGGAGGTGCCGGAACTGGCGATCACCGAGGTAGTGCGTGATGCGGCGCTGGGAGTGATCCTGCTGGATCACTACCGCTGGCAGGGCGGCGCTCTCCAACTGGTACGAGCGTCTTGACGGGGAAGCTGAACGATGCCGGAACTGGCGGCCTCCCGGGTTCCGGCGGCGATGCAGCCCGGGCCCGGCAGCTGTTTCGGTATCTGGGGGGTGAGGAGTGGCGGGAGTACCGGGTGATCGTCGGGGTCTTCGCCGGTACGTTCTTCATGGAGTTCACACCGGACGAGGTTGCGGCCGAGCCCACCGTTGTCGCCGCCGGCGTCGATCCGGCGGTGGTTCCGGACAGGTTGGAAAGCCTCCGCCGGTGGGGGAACCTTACGGTGTCATCCTCGGTCGGTAACCCCTCCAGTCTCGACGACTATTACCGGAGACGCAACCGATACCTGATCACCCGGGCCGGTCAAGAGGTATACGACCTTACCGAACGCGTGCTGACCGGAATCGACGAGATCGCCGACGTTCAGGCGGGCCGCCTTCGCGACCTGCACCGCGCCCTGAGTGAACTGGGAGACCATGGCGATACGGGATTCGAATACGTGGAGAGCGAGATTCTCGCCGACCGGGTGCGCACAGTGTTCGATGTCCACGAGCGGTTCACTACCGAACTAACGCAGTTCTTCGCCGAACTGAACCTATGGCAGAGCCGCTACGACCTCAACGCCGATGAGGTCCAGCTCTTTGCCGGGGTTCTCGTTACCTACGTTTCCGAACAACTCCGGGAGATCGAACGCATGGTACGGCCCATCTCCATCAGCCTCGAGCGGATCCTTCCCCGGCTCGCTTCCCTGCTCCCTGCTCTGCAAAGTGGCCTGGCGATTCGTGTGGACCATGCCGGCCTCGCCGATACGGTGAGCGTGCGGAGGTTGCCAGGGACGACCACCGAGGACTGGGAGCGTCTGGCGGCGTGGTTCGTCACCGGTTCGGGACGGGCGTCACGGCTGGATCAACTCACCCACCAGGCGGTGGCTGCGGTGCGTACCCTCACCGCCAACGTGACCCGCCTGTCGCGCGTCGGGCTCGGGGCGATATCAAGGCGCGCCGACTTCGTACGGCTCGCCCGCTTCTTCGACCAGGCTGCTTCGATCCGGGAGACACACCAGATCGCCGCCGCTGCGTTCGGGCTCGGCTCGTGCCGCCGCCTAGCAATGCTGTCCAGCGACGCCGACGACCCGGCGCCCACCGTCACGCCTTGGCGCGATGCTCCCCGCGCCGTCGTCCCGATACCGCTCCGAATCCGCGGCGACACCGGTCAGCGGGGGCGGGCGACACCGATTCGTGACCGGCGGCGAGAGCGCGATCTGCTGCGCCGTCGTCGCGAGCTGGACCGGGCCGCACGCGAGACGGCCGCCTCCGGACTCCTGGCGTGTGCTGGCGAGGATGGCTGGATAGCCGGCGCGTCGATGTCGGTCGCCTCCTTCTCGATGCTGCGCGACCTCATCAGCCGATCCGGATTCGGGACCGGGGTAGGGGCGGGTGTGCGCAGTGCCACCCATCTCGGGGTCCGCTGCGAAGTTCGTCGGGTCGCCGGCGCGGAAACGGCTGTCGACTGTCCTGAGGGGCGGTTCGTGATGAGGGACCTGGTCGTTACGGTTTCGGCCGACGACCAGCCCGATCGTGCCGGAGCCTCGACTTGACCGGAGCACACGCGGTTCGCGCTGCGGCCCGCCACCTCGTTGCCCAGCCGCTGGTACTCGGCGAGCGCGATCCCGAGACCTTCCGCCGCATCCGGCGGCACGAGCACACGTTGGACCGCTGGTTCACCCAGCGCTTCGGGTACCGGCTGCAGGTCACCGCCGATACGGCCCGCCTGTTCAAATCAGCGGTTGTAGCCGGACGGCGCCCGCTCCGTACGGCAACCCGGCAGAGCCGGCCGTTCTCGCAACGTGAATACACCATGCTCGCCCTCACCCTGGCGGCAGTTGCAGCGGGACCGGACGTGATCAGCCTTCGTCTTCTCGTACATAAGATCCGCTCCATGGCGACGGACGCCGGTGTGATCCTCACCGGAGAGGCGGCTGACCGCCGTGCTCTGATCACATCGCTGAGATGGATGATCCGAAACGGCATAGCGACCGAGATGCACGACCGTGTAGACCGCTACATCACCGACGATTCAGCGGATGCGGTGCTACGTATCCGTCCGGACCGGGTAGCGCTCCTGCCCCTTCCGGTGCTGTCACGGTCGGAGATGGTGGGGGAGTTGCTCAACCGCTCCGATAGCAGACGGTCGTCACGGGCGTGGATGCGATCCATCCTCCTGGAAGAGCCCGTGCTGTACCGCACGGACCTCACCGACCGAGAGTGGGCGGAACTCCGACGACGGCTGGGCGAGGAGTCGGCGATCTTCGACGAGATGTTCGGGATGGAGATCGAGGCCCGCGCCGAGGGTCTCATGGTGATCGATCCCGACGGCGGTTCGACAGACAGCTGCTTTCCGCGCGGCGGCACCGTCGGCCATGCGGCGCTCCTGCTCATTGATCTGCTCCTGAAGATGGACCGGAGTTCGTTCGAGCGAGGCGAGGTTGTCGATGCGGTCTCGGGCCTGGTCGACGAGTATCGCCGGTACTGGTCAAAACTGGCCGACCATCGGGATCGTCTCACCGAAGCAGTGCTCGAGTTGCTCCAGGATCACCGTCTCGCAGAGGTCACCGGAGACGGTGTGCGTATCCTTCCCGCTGCCTGGCGCTACTCCGTAGCGATCGAATACGAGCAGGACAAAGAGGCCTCTACCGACCAGATGGCGCTTCTGTGAAGGATCGCCGCGTTCCCGACTCGCTCCTGGATCCGGGCCTCGCGCAGGTATGGGAGGCGGTTCGTCGACAGCTAGACCGCTTCGGAAGTCGGCGGCGCGGCTCAATCGCTCGACCCGATCTAGACCCGAGCAATAACCTCACCCTTCGGTCACTGCTCGGACACAAGCCGACCAGTCGGCTCGACCTTGCAGAACTTGAGGAGGCGCTCGTAAGGCTCAACATCGGCGAGAACCTGTCTGATGCACTAACCTGTCTCGGTCACCCACCATCCGAAGATGCGGCGCGGCGGCGTGCCGCACGGTTGCGCTCGCGGGAGGCCCGAGACACGTTGAGCCGTGGGGTCGTGCTCTGGGACGAGCCATGGGTACCTCAATGGGCCGACGAGATGGTCCGCACCAGAGTGATCGGAGACCTCGACAGTCAAGGCGTCGAAGATTTGATGGCCGATGTGCGGCGTTTTCTCGATTATCTTGGCTGCATCGAGCTGTCGGGTATCAGCCGAACCGAACTCGCCGCGACCCTCTTCGGGTCCGCCCATGCTCTTGACGTAGGGACGAAGCGAGCGGCGGCCATAACTCAAGCGCTGCGCTACCGGGAAGAAGGAGGCTTCCAGCTCGAACGCCGAGCTCTGTGGGGGGTGGCCGGCATCCTGCCGCTCCGCGTGTCAGCACCGGTGCTCACCTGGCATTTGCCGGCCGCGGGCGGAACAGTCCTCGGCGAGCTGACCCGGTCGGCGTCCGCCGGAGGGCTCCCGCTCCATATAAGCCTGTTCGCCCTACAGAGGTATCCCATCACCGTTCCGCAACAGACACAGGTCCTCGTCGTCGAGAACCCGCGGCTCGTCGAAGCCGCCGCCGAACGTAGGCTGCCAAGCTGTGTCATCACGTCGAATGGGAATCCCACCAAAGCGGTTATGACACTGTTGCAACAATTGCGCGAGTCGGGGGCGTCGATCTGGTATCACGGTGACTTCGATGCGGCCGGAATAGACATCTGCAGCCGAATGTACAAAGGTGGCGCCACGCCGTGGATGATGGACGCTTCGGACTACGAAGATGCCATCGATCTGGCCGAACAAGAGGGTACACGACTCGAGCGCGATCCCGACGATTGCGGATCCACACCTTGGGATCCCGAGTTACGAGCCGTCTTCAGGAGCCACCAACGCGTCATCCACGAGGAGTTCGTCCTCGACATCGTTCTCGACAGGTTCAGTAAGGAGCGGCGGTAGCCCGTCATCCCTGAGGGGAATGGGTCGAGCCTCGGAGCCGCAGAGTTGTGGGCAGCACCACTCGGCGCGGAGGCGCGTCCGCGTCCTCGAGGCGTTCCAGGGCGAGACGGGCCGCTGAGCTACCGATCTCCGCCACGTCCCGGTCGATCACGGTGATGGGCGGGTTGTGGAGCTCGGACAGGGGGACATCGTCGCAGCACACCAGGGCGATGTCCTTACCCGGTCGTATACCGCGCCGTCGGAAGGTGCGCAGCACGCCCTCCACTATCTGGTTACTGCCGGCGATCAGGGCGGTGGGTGGCCACGGCGACCGGAGCAGTTCAACCGTCAGCAACTCTCCGAACCTGGGCGCGAAACCGAGCGGTAGCACCAGATCCTCGGGATATCGAAGTCCGTATTCGCGGTAGACCTGCCGGAAGGCCTCGACTCGGTGAATCGATGGTCTGACCTGGAGGGGGCCGGTGAGCAGGGCGATGCGTTCGTGTCCGAACTCGAGGAGGTGCCGGGTTGCTTCTCTCATTCCGCTGCGGTGATCCGTGGCCACGATGGATGCGCTTTGCAGGGCCTTCACCTCACGGTCGAGCAACACTATCGGGCCTTGGAACCGTCCTAACTCTTCGAGCACCTTGTGGTGCGTCTCGTCGGCGAGCGAGACGATCAGGGCGTCGACCTGCCTGCGTCGCAGGAGACGGGCCATTTCCGCATCCCGATCGGGGTCGCTGCTCGAAGTTGTTATCACCGCCGCGTAACCCTGCCGACTCAGTTCGTCCTGGGCGGCTGTGACTATCGAACCGAACAGCGGGTTCCGCAGATCCGGAACGATGAACCCGATGGTCCGGCTGCTACCTCTTCGGAGGCCGGCCGCCAGCAGGTTGGGTTCGTAGCCGAGTTCCGCGATCGCCTCGAGTACCCGAGCCCGCATGCTCTCGCTGACATCCGGGTGGTCGTTGAGCACCCGCGACACCGAAGAGAGGGCCACCCCGGCTCACCGGGCGACTTCCTTGATGGTGGGTCTCGCTCCGGGCGGCGTCATGCGGTTCCCTTCACCACCTGATCTTGGGTGGATGGCCGGGGACCGACGGCAAGCCAGGGACACGGGCGTATATGGCCAGGCATTCTACGATCCGGCAGACCTCTTCGGTCATTGCTATGATATATACATAATAGATATGTGAGGGGAGGTAACTCTCATGGGGGCGCGCTCGCACGTTGCCAAGTGGGGTAGCAGCCTGGCTGTCCGGATTCCCAAGCCCATCGCAGAGCAATGGGGCGTTCGCGAGGGCTCGGCGATCGAGATCGTCCCGCGTGGTGACCAAGTGGTCCTGACCAGGAGATCCCACAGCCTAGCCGAAATGATGGCTCGCGTGACCCCCGACAACCTCCACTCCGCACTCGATACCGGTCCTCCCGTAGGCGAGGAAGGATGGTAGAGAGGTGCTACGTTCCTGACCGGGGTAACATCGTCTGGCTGTCGTTCACGCCCCAGGTCGGACACGAACAGGCGGGCTATCGTCCTGCGTTGGTCCTGAGCCCACGGACCTACAACGAGAAGACCAGCCTGGCGCTGTTCTGTCCGATCACTTCCAAGGCTAAGGGGTATCCCTTCGAGGTCTCCCTTCCCGCCGCAACCAGCATCACCGGCGTGATCCTGTCCGACCAGATCAAGAGCCTGGACTGGCGAGCGCGACACGCCCGGTTCGCGTGTCAGGCCCCGTCCAAGGTAGTGGGCGAGGTCTTGGACAAGCTGGCCGTCTTACTGGAACCCTGATCCCTCCTAGGTCATCACCCAACCGCCGTTTACGTCGATGGTGGCGCCGGTCACGAAGGAGGCTCCGTCGCCGGCCAGGAAGGCCACCACACTAGCGATCTCCTCGGGTTGGGAGGACCTTCCCAGCGGGATCTGGCTGGTGTACAGGGCCCTGAGGTCATCGGGAACGTGGCTGGTCATGAAGCTCTCCACGAACCCGGGCGCCACTGCGTTGGCGGTCACACCGTACGGTCCGTAGTTGCGGGCGAAGTTCTTGGTCAAGGAGATCATGGCCGCCCTGGTGGCGTTGTACACCGCCGAATCCGATACCCCACCGGTGCGGGCGCCGACGCTGGATATGTTGACGATGCGGCCCCAACCGCGCTCCTTCATGCCCTCGACGAGGCCTCGGCAGATCAGGAAGTTGGCCCGCAGGTTCACCGCGATGGTGTAGTCGAAGTCGTCGACCGTGAACTCGGGAATCGGCTTGTGGAAGAAGATGGCCGCGTTGTTGACCACCACGTCCACCTCACCCACCTCGGCGACCAGGCGCTCGCACTCCGACGGCTCCGACAGGTCGATCTCTCGATGTAGCGATCGGCGTCGTCGTGCTCGTGCTCGATGATGTCGGCGCCGATGACCGCCAGACCCTCGTTCTTGAGCGCCCTGCAGATGGCCGCGCCTATCCCGCGGGCCGATCCTGTAACGAGTGCCGTTCTGGTCATTCCGCCTTCACCTCCAGTACGACGCCCACGGCGAGGACTCCGGCGGGAGCACCACCGTCCTGTTGCCGGTGACAGCCCCCAAGCGGACGGGATCAAAGTACTGGCCCGGGCCCACCAAGACCTGATCTGGGCCCGAACCCGTCTCACCAACCAGGTACGCAACGCTCTACGCGAGTACTACCCCGCAGCCCGGGAAACCTTCGACGACCTGGCAGATCGCGATACGTTGGCGATACTGGGCCGGGCACCCACCCCCACGGTGGGCGCCCGCCTGACCCTGCCTCAGATCCGCGCAGCTCTCAAAGCGGGCGGACGGCGGAGATACCTCGACCAGCGAGCCCGCCAAATCCAGGAGGGTTTACGCACCGCCCACCTCGCCGCACCCGACGCGGTCGTCGCCGCGTACGCGTCGACCGTGGCAGCGTTGGTACGGGTCATTGCCGAAACCAACCGCCAGATCGGCGAACTCGAAGCAGCGCTCGCTGCCTGTTTTGAACAGCACGCGGACGCCGCTATCTACCTGTCTCAGCCAGGACTCGGCAAAGTGCTCGGCGCCCGGGCGCTCGGCGAGTTCGGGGACGACCCCCACCATTACACCAGCGCCAAGTCACCCAGGAACTACACCGGGACGTCGCCCATAACCGTGGCATCCGGCCGCAAACACACGGTCATGGCTCGTCACGTACGCAACCGGCGCCTATACGACGCCATAGACCAGTGGGCGTTCTGTTCCCTCACCAACAGTGCAGGCACCCGCGCCTTCTGCGACCAGCGACGAGCAGCCGGCGACCTCCACCACCAAGCCCTAAGAGCCCTAGCCAACCGCCTCGTCGGCATCCTCCACGGCTGTCTCAAACACCAAACCCCCTACAACGAACACACCGCCTGGCACACGGAACCATCCCCGACAAAGCCGCAGCTTGACAATTACGCTCCTGGGCAGTCTAGAAGGGTGCTGAAAACCCCCCGTTGGGCCGGCGGTCGATGACAAATGCCACGTCTGCGGACGATGGGCCAACCAATTACCCGTTTCTTGGCATTCTCCTACGAGCGCCGTTCGTTTGACCACAAGCCCTCGCCTTGCATATGATTGCAGACACCTTCCATGCAAGTGTTATACAAGGGGGGTCCGGCTTGGCCTTGTTCCCGCTCATCCACATCGCAGGTCCACCTCGCCAGCGCGGGCTGATGTACGGGGAAGCCGCGGCGCCTCAGATCCACCACTCGATGACCTTCTACTCCGAATCCGTGATTCCGGCGCTCGGTCTCACCTGGGGTCGGATCTGCGATCATGTTTCGTTGCGCATTCCTCAGTGGGCTGCAGAGGATCCTGATCTCTTCGAGGAGATCGACGGCATCGCGGCGGGTTGCGGGCTTGAGGTAACTGAGGTCGTGTCCCTGAACACCAGGGCGTCGTTCAGGCAGATGAGCTCGCAGGCCGACGAGGCACGCGTGACCGGCGAGGGGTGCACGAGCTTCGCAGTGCTTCCGAGCGCCAGCCGGGACGGGCATATGATCACCGGTCAGAATTGGGACTACCTCGACGGCATAGGGCCATCGATCGTCCTCCTTCACATCACGCCCGAAAGCGGCCCGGCGATCCTGATGATCGTCGAAGCGGGCCAGCTCGGACGGCACGGGGCCAATGCGGCCGGGATCGCCCTTCATGCCAACGGCCTTTCGTCGCGTCTTCTCGACCCGCGGGGCCTCCCGTCGCCGCTCTGGCGGCGCCAGATCATGAGGGAGGGCGGCATCGTCAAGGCTCTCGGCGCCACTACAGCAACGCCGAGAGAAGGATCGACGAACATCGTCATCAGTCACCGGGATGGATTCGCTGTCAATTTCGAGACGTGGACACAGACCGCACGCTGGTATCACCCTGAGAACGGGTGGCTGGTGCACACCAACCACTATCTGGCCGAGATCCCACCGGAGATCGCGGCTACCTACCGGCCGTCACCCGATTCGATCCTGCGCTACGGCCGGGCTCGTCAGTTGATGGACGAGGCCGCCCGCATCGGTGTGACCGTCAGCGATCTGAAAGCCATGTTGCGCGATCACTTCGGAGACGGCAGGGGGATCTGCTCGCACGCCGTCGCCGCCAAGGGGCCACATGAGCGATGGGAGACCGTTGCCGCGGTCATCACCGATCTTACGACCGGCGTCATGTCGGTGGCCGCGGGACCTCCGTGCTCGCATGAATTCACCCGGCTTGACATAGCGACGGGCACCGTCTTGGAGGCGGCGCGTGCCACGATGGTCGCGAGTTGATGCCGCAGACAGAGATCCGGCCGGCCTCGAGGCCGGAGTAGTTCGCCCACGGACCGAAGGTCCGGCAAAGGAGGAGGGTAGGCAAATGAATCGCAAACGAAGGACCGGGGTTTGGCGGGTGTTCGGCGCGCTGGCGGCCCTTGTGCTACTGGTAGCCGCATGCGGCGACGACGCGCCGGTGGCGACACAGGCGGCACCGCCGCCCGAGACGGTGGTCGTGACGTCGATCGTGGAGGTTCCCGGCGAGACGGAGGTCGTCACGTCGATCGTCACCGAGGTCGTCACGGAGGTCGTCACGGAGGTCGTCACGGAGACGGTGGTCGTGACGTCGATCGTGGAGGTGACGCCGACAACGGTGATCGGACAGCGCACGTTCGACGTCGGTTACGGTCCGACCACTGTCGACGGCATTCCCCAGCGCGTCTACACCTGGGGTCTCCAGCAGACCGAGACGCTTTCGGTGCTCGGGATCGAGCCGGTCGCCTACACCACGAGGGGCGACTCGCCGATGCCGTTTTGGTTCAATACCGAGTGGACAGAGACGACGCCGCTGGCCCAGCCACCGGCTCTGGAACTCGTCGTGGCTCTCGAACCGGACTTCATCCTGTCGAATGAGAGCAACGACGTGTCGGCGATGCGGGACGTGGCGCCGGTGCTGCGCATGCGCGCCAACTCGTATGGAGAGTCCATGTCGCAACTGCGCACCGTCGGCGAGATCTTCGGTCTCGAAGATGTGGCACAGGCATTCATCGACGGGTTCTACGAGGAGTTGAACGAGACGATCGCGGCCATCGAGGGGCGCGATCCGGTCACCGTCATGGTGGTGTATCCGGGTCTTGAGCCCGGCATTCTCGGCATGTGGATGGACACCTCGTTCACCGGCTCGCTGGTGAACGCTCTTGGCACGGAGTACGCGTTGACGGGCAGGACACTGACCGTCGGCGATCTCGGCGGCCGCAACTTGGAGTTCTCCACGAGGTACGGGCTCGTCCAGCTCGGGCTGGAGAAGATCATCGAGTTGGATCCTGAGGTTCTGTTCGTGCTGGGAACCGAGTCGTTCCTCGCCGATCTTGGTGATAACGCGGTGTGGTCGGCGATCTCCGCGGTTGCCAACGGCGAGGTGCATCTGTTCGACCGCGACCTTTGGAGCAGGTCGAGGGGACCACTCGCGGCGCTCATCATGCTGCGCGAAGCGAGAGCGGCGCTATATCCCGACCTGTTCTCGTAGGGAGCCTGCCAGGCCTAGTGGTCTGTCTGCAGAATGATTCGCCGTGCCCTGCTTGCCGTCGACGCCCCTAGCTGCGTTCCGCCTCCTCGACGTACCGCTGTGGGTACGCCGTCGTCGGCGGGCCTTGCGAGCAACGCCGCTGTCGGCGCACGCCACGACACCATTTCACAGCCAGACCACTAGCGTGACTTGGCCTCATCCAGCTACGGCTCGGTCACCGACCAAACCGTGATCCCGGCAGTCGAAGCTGAGCCGCAGCCTCACCGCGGGCTGCGGCTCAGCAGGATTGCGCTGTTCGCGCTCATCGGCCTTGCGGCTCTGGCACTGGGCCTGGCGGCTGACACTCGCTTCGGAATCGTCGACATGTCGCTCGATCAGGTGGCGAGGGCGCTGTTGTCCGACGACGGCTCGCGGGAGCGGATCATCATCTGGGAGTTGCGGTTTCCCAGGGCGCTGACCGCGGCGCTCGTGGGGGCCTCGCTCGCCGTCGCCGGGGCGATCATGCAGGCGGTCACGAGGAACCCGCTGGCGTCTCCGTCGCTCACGGGGGTGTCCGCCGGTGCGGGGCTCGCAGTGGTGGCGAGTATCGTCATCGCTCCCGACCGTCCTCTCGGCCTCACGCCGATCATCGCCCTGGCCGGGGGGCTTGCCGCAGGGTCGGTGGTGTTCGCTCTCGCCAACCGGTCACTGGTCACACCCACCCGTCTCGCCCTCGCCGGTATTGCGACGGCGACCCTGTTGTTGGCGCTGACCACGGGGCTTCTGCTGATGAATCACGACACCGTGGGCACGGTCTACTTCTGGCTTGCAGGCGGTGTGGCCGGCCGGGGGTGGCAGCACGTGGAGTTGATCGCCCCCTGGTTCCTGATCGGTGCCGCGGCGGCCCTGCTGATGGCCCGCCAGCTTGACATCCTCCTTCTCGGCGAGGACGTGGCCCGCAGCCTCGGTGTAGCCACGGGCCGGATCCGGGCAGCCCTCATGCTTGTGGCGATCTTCCTCACGGGTGCGGCCGTGGCCGTGGCGGGCCCGATCGGCTTCGTCGGCCTTATCGCGCCCCATGTCGTCCGCTTCATGGTCGGCCCGTCACACCGGGCTCTGCTGCCGTTGAGTGCGCTCTTCGGTGCGACGCTGGTGGTGTGGGCGGATGTGGCGGCCCGATTCGTGCGACAGCCTCTTGAGATCCCGGTCGGAGTCCTGATCGCCTTGATCGGAGGGCCCTTCTTTCTCGCCCTCGCCAGGAGGAACGCGTGAGCGTGTCTGGCGTCCCCGCGTCGCGCAGCCGCCATGCCGTGATCGTTACAGCAGCGTCGGCGTTGGCGCTGGTCCTGCTCGTCGTGGCGAGCGCGTTCATCGGTCAGGCAGACGTCGCTCCGTCAATTGTGTTCCGTGCTTTCTGGACCGCCGACGATGCGCTGGCGAGGACGATACTTTTCGACTTCCGGCTGCCCAGGATCGTCCTGGCGGTCCTCGTCGGGTCCCAGCTCGCCGTCTCGGGAGCGCTCCTGCAGGGAGTGACGCGCAACGCGCTGGCGTCACCCGACATCATCGGCGTCACCGCCGGGGCCGGCCTCGTCGCCGTGGTGATGATCCTCGCCGTGCCGGGTGCGCCGTTGGCGGCCGTTCCCTTCGCGGCGCTGTTCGGAGGGGCGGGTACGGGGGCTCTCGTGTATGCCCTGGCCTGGAAGAAGGGAGTGTCGCCCGAGCGGCTCGCACTCACTGGCATCGCGGTGACCGCCGTCGCCCAGGCGGGGGTGACCGCCATCGTGACGCTGTTCGTCGAGAACAACGATGTCCTCTTGGCGCTGCAGTGGCTGTCCGGTTCGCTGTACGGGAAGCAGTGGGATCCGGTGCTGCTCGTCCTTCCCTGGTCCGTTGTCGGGCTGACCCTGGCCTTCGTGCTCTCGCACAAGGTCGACGTGCTGCTGCTGGGGGAGGAGGCGGCGACCGGGCTCGGCATGAGGGTGCAACTGGCGCGCATCGCCCTTGTCGGCACAGCGGTGGCCCTGGCCGCGTCTGCGGTGGCGGTCGTCGGAACCATTGCCTTTGTCGGCCTGATCGTGCCCCACGCGGTGCGGATCCTGGTCGGTTCCAGGCATCGGGTCGTCGTCCCTCTGTCCGCGATACTGGGTGCTGCGCTCGTCCTGGTCTCGGACAACCTCGCCCGTTCCGCCTTCGAGACGAGGGAGTTTCCGGCAGGAATTCTGACGGCGGTGTTGGGCGCTCCCTATTTCATATATCTGATCACGCGACGGAAGACGAGGATCTCTGTGTAATGGAAGCTCGAGCGACCACCAACGACGACGCCCGGTCGGGGCACAGCCTGCGCACCGCGGGAGTCGATCTCGGATACGACTTCGTCGTCGTCCGCGATCTGGACCTGGACATCGACATGGGTGCGATCACCTCCATCGTCGGTCCGAACGGGTGCGGGAAGTCGACGACGCTGCGGGCCCTGTCGCGATTGCTGAAGCCGATGCGCGGCGTCGTCTATCTCGACGGAAAGCTGATCGCGCAGTATCCGACGAAGGAGGTGGCCCGTCGGCTGGCCATGCTGCCGCAGGGGCCTTCGACCCCGGAAGGTCTCACCGTCGAGGATCTCGTCTGGCACGGCCGTTACCCGCACCAGGGGTTCCTCGGCTCGAAGACGGCCGACGACGCCGAAGCGGTCGAATGGGCTCTCGAGCAAACCCGGCTCGTCGACTTCACCGACCGGCAGTTGGACTCCCTGTCCGGCGGTGAGCGCCAGCGGGCCTGGGTGGCTATGGCCCTCGCCCAGCAGACCCCGATTCTGCTGCTCGACGAGCCGACTACGTTTCTGGACCTCGGCCACCAACTCGAGGTCCTCGAGTTGCTCCAGACCCTGAACACCGGCTCCGGCATTACGATCGTGATGGTGCTGCACGAACTCAATCAGGCATCGAGGTATTCGGATACCATGATCGCCATGAGCGCCGGTGAGATATGGGCCCGCGGTACCCCGGCCGAGGTTCTCACCGAGACACTCCTTCGAGAGGTGTTCGGCGTCGATGCAGCGGTGTCGATCGATCCGAGGTTCAACAAGCCGGTTTTTGTTGCTCTGGGCCGCGCCGACAGCCGCGGGGAGGCTTCGGAATGACCGCTCCCGGCCCGAGTTCCCAACGGCCTCCAAGCCTCCGCATCATCGCTTACGAAGCAATAAAAGGTCGCATCCTCAAGGGTGGGCTCCTACCCGGCGACGCGCTGCCGGCATCTGAGTGGGCGGAGGCACTCGGAATCTCACGAACCCCCGTACGGGAGGCGATTCAGCTCCTCGCTCAGGAAGGCCTCGTCGAGGTGTTTCCGAAGAGGAGCACCTTCGTTGCGCGCCTCTCGGTGCGCGATGTGCGGGAAAGCTTCGAGATTCGCCAGGCGATCGAAGGGTTTGCCGCCAGGCTGGCGGCAAAGCGGCGCACCGAGGACCACGTCGCCGCGATGCGCACTGCCCTGACCGAACCGGCGGACGACAGTTACGACAGCGGCGTCGACTTCCACACGCTGGTTGTCCAGGCCGCCGACAATCCCTACCTCGAGCAGGCCTTCGCCTCAGCGGAGGGCCGCATAGAACTTGCCAGCCGGCTGGCTTCGACCGCAACGAGCCACCACGGCAGCGACTCGACACATGAGGTGATCTTTGCCGCCATCGAGGCCGGTGATGGAGACGAGGCCGAAGCCGCGATGCGCCGCCATCTTACCGAGCACTCCGACCATCTGATCCGACAGCTGATCTGACCGGCAGCCTACGGTCCAGGAGTGATCAACGGATAGCCGACCCGACGAGGTTACCGACGTACCAGGCCAGGACGCCGCCGAGCCCGGCGATCAGCATGTTCTCGAACCCGGCGCGAGCTGTGCTCGTGCGCGCCACCACCGACTTGACCACGCCCACGGCGAACAGCCCGGCTGCGGTCAAGGCGGCGGCCCACCATAGCCCGACAGCCGTCTCGTTGGTGAAGACGAAGGGGAGGACGGAGGTGGTCGAGCCCGCCAGAAACAGCAGCCCCGACATGGCCATGGCGGTGAAGGGGGAGCGCCGCTCCGAGTCGACGATGCCGAACTCCAGCACCTTCATCGCGTTCAGCATGGCTTCGTCCGAACGGTCGAAGGCGGCCACGATGCCCTTGACGTCGTCGTCGTCGAGGCCCATGTCGGAGAACATGCTGCCCAGCTGATCCAGCTCCTTCTGGCGGTGATAGCGAATGTGCACGCGCTCCAACTCGAGCTCTGCCGCCAGGACATCATCCTGAGACTTGGTGGCCAGATACTCGCCGGCGGCCATGGAGACGGCGCCCGCGATCGTGCCGGCCACTCCCGTCAACAGGACCTGGTCGGCGTTGAGGCCCCCACCCACCACGCCGGCCACGAGCAACAGCATCGAGACAAGGCCGTCGTTGACACCCAGGATGATGTCCCGCCAGTACGGCCGGCTGTCGCCGATGTGGTCCCGGTATGGGGGTATGCCCTCTTCGGTCTGCGGTGTCGGCACCACGTCTTCCTTCCTCACCGGGCCGGCTCCGGCCCTTCCTCAATCTGACACACGTCATGTATGGTAGTAATATGTCACGGAGTCGGCGGCGTCGTAGGCCACGCGGTACGATCGAGGAGTTGGCTGGACCTTGGATGGAACGACCTGGAGCCTGATCGCTGCTGTATTCGCGGCCTCCTTGGTGGAGTTCGTCGAGGCTTTCACGGTTGTTCTGGCCATGGGGGTCACCCGGGGCTGGCGCTCGGCCCTCTCCGGAGCGGCGGTCGCCGTCCTGGTACTCATCGGGTTTGCTGTCGCCGCCGGCTATGCCATCGAGGAATGGATTCCGGAGGAACTCCTGCAGCTGGTGATCGGGACGTTGCTCCTGGTGTTCGGGCTGCAATGGTTGCGCAAGGCAGTGCTGCGTTCGTCGGGGCTCAAGTCGCTTCACGACGAGGAAGAGGAGTTCGCCCGGCAGGCCGCCCTGGCCTCCGCGGTCGCCAGAACGGATAGCAGATTCGGGCTCGATTCGTTCGGGTTCATCGTTTCTTTCAAGGGGGTCTTCCTCGAGGGTGTCGAGATCGTCTTCATCGTCATCACCTTCGGACTCAACGCGGACAACGTCCCCGTCGCCGCGGCCGGTGCGGCGGTGGCGGGCCTGGTTGTCCTCGTTGCCGGAGTGCTACTGCGCGCTCCGCTGTCCCGGGTTCCCGAGAACACCCTCAAGTACGGGGTGGGGGTATTGCTGGCGACGTTCGGCACGTTCTGGGCCGTGGAGGGCCTCGGATACTTCACTCCTGGAGGAAAGAGCATCGAGTTCCCATTCGGGGATGTGGCGCTCTTGCTCCTTCTCATTGCCTGGGTCGTCGTCGCGCGGGTTCTGGTGGTCGTCCTCCCTCGACTCAGCCAGGCACCGCGCGGGGATGAGCCCATCTCGGCCACGGAAGCGGAGTCGCCGTGAGGTTCGTACTCGGTTTCTTCGACTTCTGGTACCAGCTGATCATCGGCGATGACTGGAGGGTGGCCGCCGGCGTCGGGGTCGCCCTCGTCGTAGGCGGCCTGCTCGGCGCCTACGAGATCATCAGCGGCAGCGCGCTCGCGGTGGTCGTCGGTGTGTTGATCTTCGGTGGCTTCGTACTCAACCTGGCTGTTACGGTCCTGCGGCAAGAGCCCTGACGCCGGAGGCTATCCGGTGGAATTCGTACCGATGTGGCAAACCGATGCCACACTCCCAGATGGGTCACCTACGTAGGGACCGAGGTGGGACGGTTGATCGTAGGCAATCAGGATCGCAGCACCTTCGCCGGGATTCCCGTCCGACGGAGCCTGTCACCGGGTACGGGTATGGTTCCTTCCTGCGGCGGCGCGCCGTCTGAAGGATCCCAGGTTCGCCGTCAGGCGAGGGCGTCCTTGAGGGAGTCGGCGAATGCTTCGAGCGTCACCGCCACGTCTTCGGCGGAGTGTGCGGCGCTGAGGAACCAAGGTTCGAGGCCGTCGTCGGCTGGGATCACGCCCCGTCCGATCATCCCGATGATCACCGTTTCGTATAGAGCGGCGTCGTGACGGGCCGTGTCGCGGAAGTCCTTCGGTGCGGGGTCACCGAAGAACACCCCGAACATCGAAGGATGCCCGGTGACCCGGCAGGGGATGCCCTCCTCGGCGCAGACGGCAGCGATCCCCGTCATCAGGGTCTGGCCTGCTCCGGCGATGGTCGCGTACGGCTCGCCGGTCGCCAGGGCATCGATAGTTGCGATGGTGGCCGCCGCCGCAACTCCGTTTCCGGAGTACGTGCCGGCCTGGACCACGCCTCCCGCCGCCCAGGCGCCCATGACATCGGCGCGGCCTCCGATGGCGGCCACGGGGAACCCGTTGCCCATGGACTTGGCGAAGGTTCCCAGATCCGGCGTAACCGCGAACACTTGCTCAGCACCGCCAAGCGCTATCCGGAATCCCGTCTTCACCTCATCGAAGATGAGCAGGACGCCGTAGCGGTCGCACAGGGCGCGAAGCCCCTCGAGGTAACCGGGCTCCGGCATGATGCCGAAGCAGTTGCCCATCATCGGCTCGGCGAGCACGGCCGCGATCGACCCCCCTTCGCTGGTGAAGAGGGTCTCCATTGCGTCGAGGTCGTTGAACGGTACCGTGCGTACGAATTCGCGTATCGCAGCCGGAATACCCGACGACTCCTGCAGGGGCACCGGTGAGCGGCGCGAGCCCAGGTGTGAGACCGGTGCGCTCGAGGTGGAGTAGAGCACGTAGTCGTGTGCCCCGTGGTAGGCGCCCTCGAACTTCACGAACACATCGCGGCCCGTCCAGGCTCTGGCCAGCCTGAGGGCGTGCATCGTTGCCTCGGTTCCGGTGTTCGTGAAGCGCAACAAGTCCACATAGCCGACGGAGTCGCGCACCTTTTCCGCGGCCGTGATCTCGCGGGCGGTGGTCATGGCGAAAGTTGTACCGGCCAGAGCCGCGGCAGCGACCGCAGCGGCGACATCCGGCTGGCCGTGGCCGAGGATGACGGGGCCGAAGCCGAGGTGGTAGTCGATGTAGCTCTTGCCGTCCATGTCGAAGATGTGAGAACCCTCGCCGCGATCGATCACGATCGTGTCGTCGTCGCCCCAGTAGCGGTAGCCGCTGGAGACCCCGTTCACGAGGGCGGCCTTGCCCCGATCGAACCAGTCTGCTGTCCTGTCTCCCTGCAGTCCCACGACGGCTAATCCCTCGAATGCTTCAAGAGCATGTGCTTGGGCACCGTGTGGTCCAGCACGGACTCCTCGCTCGTTTCCCTGCCGGAGCCGGATAGCTCGAACCCGCTGTGGGGGAACTCCGACGTGAGGTCGCCGTGCCTGTCCATGCACACGGTCCCGGACACCTCGTCCTGGACGGTTCCGAGCCGTAGTGGGCTCCTGGTCACCGTGGGGGAGTAGAAGTGGTCATCGGGGCGATTCTCGGGGATGGAGCCTCCGAGCACGATGTCAGCGCCCGCTGCAGCATCGAGGTGGAACCTTCGATGGACCGCCCTGCAGCGAAGCACTCTTGGATTGTGGTCGATCCGGAGATTCCAGTTCATCGCCACCTCCACCGCCGGAGGATAGGTATCCTAACATACAACTACCATGTAAGGGACCCACCGGTGCCGGCCGGTCGGGATGGGCAGAGAGCCGATGTGATAGCGGAACATGGCCGTGATGTGCTTGAACTCCAACCGATCGGACACGTCACCAAGCAGCAGAAGGAGCCTGACCATTACCGTGACCAGAACCCAGCCCATCTAGCGGGGCTCAAACAAGACGCCCTCCGATGGAGTTGGTGCGGTTCACTCCCCAGGCACCCACCCCACACGTCCATACACACCAAACCAGAACCCCAGCCCCTCCAATCCGCCCGAATGCTCCCCACGCACGAACTCATGAAGAACCAGGGCTGACGCCACCGGATCAATGTGGTTGGTCCTGCCCGCAGCCGGAGTTCTTCGAGGTCCGATCGCGCCGGCCCCCGCGTCGTTGAGAACGCGGGGACCGGTTTCGTGGCTGGACTCGCCTAGCAGACGTTGTTCATATCCGATGCCGGCTAGAAGCCCGGAACGCCTAGGTCCGAACAGGACTGCGCGAAGGCGATGTCCATGGCTTCGGCGATCTCCTGGGCCGTCTTCTGGCCCACGAAGAGCTCGGACAGGAAGGTGAACAGGTCACCGAACGAGCAGACCAGCCGCGGATCGAGCGCTGCGGCTGCCGGGTACTCGCCGGCCGCTGCCTGGCCTGTCTTGACGGGTGTCGGCAACGCATCCGGATCCGGTACCGGGTGGTTCGGGTACCTGGAAGGCTCCAGGGCCTTCTCCAGATACAGCGGGTAGCCCTCTCCCGTGGCGTATTCCACGTAGGCACGGGCCGCGGCCTCACGCTGGGAGTCGCCTGTCTTGGGCAGGAGGATTCCCCAGTGGTCGGCTCCGTAGACCCAGACGGCCGTCTCGGCGTAGGAGATCGGCATGAAGCCGACCTTCTCCTCCACCGCTTCGGGTCCGAAAGCGCCCAGGATGTCCGGTATGCAGAAGGATGCGCAGGCCCAGATGGCGCCTTCGTCATCCATGAAACTATTCATGGATGACGAGAAGTCGACCGCCTCGGCGTTGTCCTGGAAGCATCCGCCGTCCTTCATGTCTCGGAGCGCCTGTAGTCGCTTGACGAACTCGGGATCCGTGAAGCTCGCCTCGCCGCTTTGGAGCCGGTCGACGAGATCAGGATTGGCGACCAGGTAGTCGGCGATCATCGCCTGCTGGACTACCCATCCCATGAAGGTGGAGGCCTCGCCGATGATCACGGGCGTGGTTCCGGCGTCGCGGGCCGTCCCGCAGAAGGACAGCATCTCGTCCAGCGTGCCCGGAAGCTCGAGACCGAGGTCCGCGACCACCTTCTTGTTGTACAGCAACCCGTTCACCGTCGGTGCGGTCAACGGCGCCCAGTATCGAACACCGTCGATGACACCGAACGGAGAGAGTGCGGGAGTGATATTGGCCGTGAAGGCCATATCGTCGACGGACAGGAGGTTCTCAGCCGGATTGAGCGTGGCTATGACGCTCGAAAACCCTTCGAGATACAGGATGTCCGGCCGCTCACCCGCCGCCCATCGAGGCAGTACGTTGTCAGACGCGGTCGGGGGGATCATCGTCACTTCGATCTTGGCCCCGGTCAGCGCCTGGAATCCCTCGGTTATGGCGTCGATGCCGGCCTGGTCATAGTTGGGCCGCCAGAGTTGGAGCTCGACACCTTCGAACGGCATGGCACTCTCGGCTTCGGTCATCGCCGTGGTCTCCGGCGCCGCGGTCGTGGTTGTTGCTTCCGTAGCTTCCGTGGCCGCCACTGTTGCTTCGGTCGTAGTTTCGGTCGGGGCTTCGGTCGGGGTTTCGGTCGTAGTTTCGGTCGGGGCTACGGTCGTAGCTTCCTCGGCCTCCTCGTCGCTACATGAGAACGCGACAAGTGCCAGGACCACCCCCAGAATGATCAATTGTTTGGTTGGTTTCCGTCCCACTGGTTTCTCCTCTCGATTAGTGGGCTAGCGGTCGGTCTGCAAGCTATTTCGCAGACAGACCACGGTGCATGAGATCCATCGAGAACGGTGGTTGGTGTCATCCTCACTTTTCGGCGCCGCCCAGTCCATGGACCATGTATTTCTGGACGAAATAGAAGATGGCCACCATCGGCGCGCTCGTAACCACGACGTCCGCGAAAACGAGGTTCCACTTGTACGACGAAGCAGCGGTGGACCCGGTAGCGAACCTGAACAAAGTGAGGATCAGGGTGTTGTTGTCCGGATCGTTGAGCAGCATGAAGGGGTTCAGGAAGTCGTTCCACACCGCGACCGTCACGATCACGGTCGTGGTTATCAAGGCCGGACGTAGTAGGGGGATGATTATCCGCACGAGGATGTCGACGTTGGACGCTCCGTCGATTCGTGCCGCCTCTTCGAGGTGCCGGGGGATGGTGCGGATGAATCCGATCATCAGGAAGACGCCCAGGGGGATGAACAGAGCCGCATAGAACAGGGACAGCCCGAGGAGCCCTCCGTAGATCCCGATGCGCTTGAGCGTGAAGATCGTGGCGACAATCGCCGGAGGGACGACGAGCCCGACCAGCATCGCGTATCGGAGTGGGGTCAGAAGTCGGGATGAACTCCGCACCATCACCCATGACGCGGCAGCCGAAAGTACGAGAATCAAAGGTAGCGCTATTGCCAGAACGATCGCGTTGTTCAGAAAACCTGTCAGCAGATCACCCTCTGTGAAGACCACGCGGTAGTTCTCCACGGCCATCCAGGTCTCGGGGAGACTGAGGCTGGGTGACACCGTCTCCCTGTAGGGTTTGAGCGAGTTGACGACCACCACCCACAGCGGTGCGCCGACAACCACCAGCGCTATCAGCGTGAGGGCTCCGACCCTTGAAGCACCTGCCAGTTGGCTCAACGGCTTCCGCAAGGCCGTCACAGGGTCACCTCGCTCCGCCGTAGCCGGGCGACGAGGCCGATGATCAGGAGGAAGATCGCACCGTAGAGGACGGTGCTGAGGGCCGCCGCGGAGGCGAACCGGCCCTCCCCGAACTCCTGGATGATCAGGAAGTTGATTACTTCGGTCGTTCGCCCGGGGCCACCGTCGGTCAGCACGACGATCGTTTCGAAGACGTTCAGGGAGACGATCAACGATACGACCACGGCGAAGGTCATCGCCGGCGCCAGCAGCGGCAACTTGACGTACCTGATCAGGGCGATGGGTCCGGCGCCGTCGATCTTTGCCGCGTCGATGGTATCCGTGGGAATCGAGATGAGGCCGGCCAGGAACACGATCAGGATCATCGGGAACCACCGCCACGCCGTGGCAAGTCCGACGACGGCGAGAGTCAGGGTGCCGCGTCCGAGCCAAGGAATCTCTATGTCGGCACCGGTCATCGTCGACAGGACCGTGTTCAAGGTCCCCTTGAGCCCGAGCAGAGCACGGAACACGAACCCGGCAGCCAGAGGTGACAGGACCAGCGGAACCAGGAACACGGTTCGCAGGATCCGGTTACTACGGGTGTTGCGCTCGAGGCCCAGAGCGAGCAGGAGCGAACCGAGGACCATCGCCCCCGCACAGATGACTGTGAATTGAAGGGTGCGGAAGATGGTCGGCCAGAGAAGGCCGTTCTGGTCGAGTCGCCGGTAGTTCTCCAACCCGGTCCATTCCAGGTCCGACCGGAAGGCTGTCCACGAGAAGAGGGACAGCACAGCGTTGAGGAAGAAGGGTAGGAGGTAGAGCCCGAGGACCAGCAACGAAGCAGGACCGACGAGCAACAGCAGGTCCCGCGTGGTGAAGTCGCGAAGAGCCCGTTTCCCACCCCGCCCGGCTTTTCCCCGCCCGGTATCGGATGCCGAGCCTTGGGGCGTTGAGAGGCGCGTTCTTGGAGAGGTCACGTTCCCCGCTACCGAGGTGTCCCGCCGGTGGGTTCAATTGGCAAGGCTATCGCCGACTCTGTGCGGCGACCGGATACATCCGTCGTCTGGCCGTGACGTTAACAGCCGGTCGGTGAGCGGGTAGGGACAAACGAGCTGTGATTCCGAGGGCTGTCGATGCCGCTGAGCGCAGGAGGGTGCTCAAACACGGGTGAATGGTTGACCTATCGTCGGCTGACGTGGCATGTTGTCATCGACCCGTGGGCCAACCGGGGATCTTGCACCACCTTCCTGGCGCCCCGGCTACGCTTCGATTCCGACCTCCAGGGAGCGGTGCGGATGCTTCCGGTTCGGTGTCGGGGACGTTGCGGAAAGAGGGACTTGGCATGAGTGAGGACTTTTCCGGGCAGGTCGTGATCGTTACGGGCGCGTGTGGCGGGATAGGCGAGGCGATTGTCAAGTCCTTTGCCTCAGCCGGAGCCGGCGTTGCACTATGTGATACGCGGGAAGCAGAACTCGATCATCTGACCGAGCAACTGCAGAGCGATGGAGCAGCAGTCAAGAGCCAACCCTTGGACGTAACCGACAGCGATGCGGTTGAGAGATTCTGCTCATCGGTAGCACGGGACCTGGGATCGATCGACCATCTGATCAACACCGTCGGTGTAGTGGACCATGTGGGAGATGTGATCCAGCTTTCGCTCGAATCGTGGAACAAGTGTCTCTCGACGAATCTCACTTCTGCCTTCATAATGGCAAAGCACTCGGTGCCCCATATGATGTCGGCGGGCGGGGGATCGATTGTCAACATCGCATCGGTATCGGCCTTCGGGAACCAACTCGGAGCTATGGCATATTCCGTATCGAAGGCGGGCATGGTCTCTCTTACCAAGAGCGAAGCCATCGATCTGGCCAGGCATGACATCCGGGCGAACGCCATATGCCCCGGGTCCGTGTACACGCCGCTGGTGGACATGGCGGTCGTCCTGACCGCGGCCGAGACGGGACGCACGCCCGATGAGACACGGTCCGACTGGGAGGAACAATACCCCAGCGGTCGTTTCTCGTATCCTCGGGAGGTGGCCGAGCTGGCCCTGTTCCTCTGCTCGGACCGGGCGGCGAACATCACCGGCTCCAGCTTCGTGGTCGACGGGGGCCTGACCGCACTCCTCCCCGAGCGGTAGGCGGGGGAGCGTGGTCTCGCCGGACGCCGGATCTCCTCTCAGAGGCCAGGTTGCGGTCGTCACCGGCGCAGCCGGGGTGATCGGCGCGGCCATTGCCCGGACATTGGTAGACGCAGGAATCCGGGTGGTGCTGGGGGACGTGAGGCGCGGGGATCTCGAGCGGTTGGCGGCCGGACTCGGCGACGGTTCCGTCGCGGTGGCCTGCGTTGCGGATATCAGTCGGGCCGACCACGTACGTAGGCTGGTGGGGACGGCGCCGGAGGTCTACGGCCGGCTGGACGCTCTGGTCAACGTGGCCGGCATTACCCACGTGGACGACATCCTCGACGTTTCGCTCGATACGTGGCGCCAGGTACTGGCCATCAATCTGGAGGGTCCGCTGGTGGCAGCACAACACGCCGCCAAGCTCATGTCGGACCAGGACATCGATCCTCACACGCAAAGACGGGGGATGATCGTCAACATCAGCTCCCAGGGCGCCGAGTTCCCGATCCCGACTTCGGCAGCATACGGGGTCAGCAAGGTGGCCCTGAACTATCTCTCGCGCACCCTTGCCGTGGCACTCGACGAGCGTGCCATCGCCACCACGATTGTCTACCCGGGTATGGTCTACGAGGGTATGTGGAAGTGGGTGAACAGGCGGAGGAGCGATCTGTGGGGCCACGACTTCGACGCGGTCGTCCGACGGGACCTGGCAGAAATGCCAACCGGGAGCTTCCAGGATCCGGAGGATCTGGCCCGTATCGTGCTCTATGCCCTCGGAACGCCCGGGATGATGGCCAACGGCAGAATCATCTGGTCAGAGGCTCATCTGGAGTGGTGAGCCAGGCCACTGGAGAGATCGGAAAGAAGTCGTGAGAATCGAGTCCGTAGAACCGCTCCTCTTCTATCAGTGGTTGGTAGTTCGTATCGAGACCGACAGTGGAATCGTCGGCTACGGGCCGGCTGCTCACTGGGGTTTTCCGGAGTCGGTGGAGCGGATCGTCCGCTCTTTCCGGGACAAGCTCGTCGGGAGCGATCCACTGCGAATAGAGCAGCATTGGGATAGGCATTTCCACTGGAAGCCGTTCCGGGACGGTGTGCTGACCGCGGCGATCGCAGCCGTCGACATTGCACTGTGGGACATCGCCGGTCGCCACTTCGGGGTACCGGCCTACCAGCTGCTGGGCGGGAAGCAGCGTGACAAGGCCCGGCTCCACCTGCTGCTGTTCGACGGGCCCAACTCCACCGTCGAGGAGTTGGTGGAGGCGGCCCGCGACGCAATGTCGCAGGGCTATACGGCGGTCAAGATCGACGCCCTACCCGACGACATCGTCGAGGAACAGGAAACCTACAGCGGGATGCTCCAAGTGGTGGTGGACAGGGTTGCCGCTGTCCGCGAGACGATCGGCTGGGATCGCGACCTGATCCTCGAGATACACCGGGACCTCAACCCCGGAGAAGTAGTAACGCTGACGAGGGAACTCGAGCCTTTCCGGCTCTATTACATCGAGGATCCGATCCCACCCCACAGCGTTGACTCTCATGGAGATGTCATCAAGAAGATGACGGTTCCGGTAGGCGCCGGCGAGCGGTCGAACACGATCTGGGAGTTCCGGGAACTGTTGACCCGTGGGGTACAGGTTCTCCGGCCCGACATCGGGCTGGCCGGTGGCCTGACCCACTGCCGCAAGATCGCCGCGCTGGCGGAGTCCTTCCACGCCGACATCATTGCCCACAACGCCTTCTCCCCCCTCCTCACCGCGGCCACCCTGCAGCTGTACGCGTCGATTCCCAATTGCGGCACCCTCGAGCTACTCCCGTGGGAAGAGGAGCCGCCTCGCACCGAGATGCTCAAGACGCCCCTGGTTCGTGAGGGCGGCTACATGGTGGTTCCGGAGGGCCCCGGACTCGGGGTCGACCTGGATCCCGCTATCACCGAACTGCCGTATGCCCGCTGGAAGTATCCCGCCGATGTACGGATTCGCAACGACGGCTCGGTGTTCCGCAAGTAACCCACCCGCAGGATCGGACCGGGCCTGAACGCTCAGATGCGGTAGTAGTGCTCGGCGTTCCGGGAGAAGAGCTTGGCCTGCTCGTCGGGGGAGAAGCCGGCGATCACCTGGCGGAAGGCCCCCAGCAAGGTGTCGAAGTCGCTGTAGAGGCGGTCGACCGGCCAGTTGGTGCCGAACATGCAGCGATCCACCCCGAATATCTCGATGGTCTCGAGGATCCATGGGCGGATGCTGTCGACCGTCCAGTTCCGGTCGCGCATGCCGAGCCCGGAGATCTTCACGACCATGTTGGGAGCCCGGGCGAAGGTCTTCATCCCGGACTGCCAGTGCCGGAAGCACTCGACGGTTCTTTCGTAGGGAAGCCCGGTATGGGTGAGGATGATCCAGATGTCCGGGAACGAACGGGCCAACCGCAACCCGGCATCAGCCCGCTCCGATTCACCGGTGAGGTCGAACGAGAGCCCGCGCTTGGCCAGTTCGGCGACCCCACGCCGGAAGTCCGGTTCGTCGAGCAGATGGTCGTGGGCCATCATCCTGATGCCCCGCATGTTGGGGCTCTCGCAATGGCGGTCGAGTTCCTCCCCGGCGTCCGGGCTCCGGAAATCCGTATGGGCCACGATCCCGTGCGGGTAGCCATGGGAATCGGCGATCGCCTGCAGCCACCTGGTCTCCACCGTTGGGTCGGGTCCGCTGAAGTCGGCCTGCACGTGAACGGACTTTACGACGTTCTGGGGTCCGTAGTCGGCGAGCAGATCCTCGATGAGGTAGTTGCTCCTGATCGATGCGTAGTCGCCCAGGTAATCCATTTCGCCGGGGGCACCGTCGCCGACCAGCCACTCGTACGGAAGGGAGTCGAGGTCCCACAGGTGGTGGTGCGTATCCACGAATGCCGGGATCGGTTGTTCCATGCCAGACACCTCTACCGGGGAGCGACAGTGACTCGGGTGGCGTTGATCCGGTCACGCCGACCGGCCCGGGTCACGCAGAAAACAATAACATCCCCTATGTTCCCAGGTCAGGAGCTCATTCGGAAAGAGACTCCCGGTGGCGTTCACCTGCGAGAACAACCTGTATGGGGAATACGGCAGGATCGATCGCACCACCTCCGTGGCCCACGTGGAGGTCAGGGCCTACTCGTACTGCATGCCCCAGCCATCGTCGACGGCCAGGATGTCGACGCGGTAGAGGAAGCCGTCCGGACCGCTCGGGAGCCCCAGGCCCGGTCGCGGAGCCAGCCTGCTGCAGTGCAGGACCTACCGCTACGCAGGTGGATAGTGGGGCCGGATCCCGCTAGCCCGGGTCGCTACCCAGCTCGTGGTCGGCCAGCAGCTCGTAGGCCCGGATCAGTGCGGAGTGGTCCCACCCGGCGCCACCTCGCGCTGCGCACGCGTTCATAAGATCACGGCAGATGGAACTCATGGGTATGGCCACGCCCAGCTTGGCCGCCTCGGCGGATGCCAGACCCAGATCCTTCAGATGCAGTTCCATGCGTCCCCCCGGCTCGAAGTCCCGGTCGATCATCCGCTGACCGTGCACTTCCAGGATGCGGGAGGACGCGAAGCCTCCAAGCAATGCCATTCTCGCCCGTGCCGGGTCGACGCCCGCCTTGGATGCCAGGACCAGCGCCTCCGCCACCGCGGCGATGTTGATGCCCACGATCATCTGGTTGGCGACCTTGCAGGTCTGGCCGGCACCGCTGCTCCCCACCAATGTGATCGTGTCGCCCATCAGCTCGAGTAGCGGCCTCACCCTCTCGAAAGCCTCCTCGGCGCCACCCACCATGATGGTCAAGGTCCCCGCCTTCGCACCCACCTCTCCACCGGATACGGGTGCGTCCAGGTAGTCGCAGCCCAGCCCGCGGATCCGGTCGGAGAACACCCTCGTGGCAGTCGGAGAGATGGAGCTCATGTCCACGACTGTCTTTCCCGGCTTCAACCCTTCTGCCACCCCGCGGTCCCCGAAGAGAACCTCGTCGACCGCCGCGGTGTCGGGGACCATCGTGAACACCACTTCGGAGGCCTCCGCCACGGCCATGGGCGACTCCATCACTACCGCGCCCGCAGCTAGCAGGTCCTGTGGAGGAGCGGAACGGTGCTTGACGATGAACAGCCGATGCCCGGCCGCCTGCAGATGTCTCGCCATCGGCCGTCCCATGACCCCCGTCCCGACAAAACCAACCGCCTTCATGAAGTGGGCTCCTAACGTTTGTCGAGACCGCGTTTCCGCGGTTTACGGGGACCGTGGATTTTCACGGTGTGCGAGGCATGATATGAAGCCCGCTCCGGGGCGCCGAGGCTAGCCGGCCGGCCCCGCTCGATTCATCGCGTAAGCGTGGCCGAGGGGGCTGTCGCTCTCATAGACGCGGCCGCGCTCGGCAAACTGCACGAGTTCGATCGTGATGCCGTCCGGGTCGCGCAGGTACCAGAGAAGGCTGCCCTTGTACGGGCCCCAGACGCTCTCCGCGGGATCAGGGCTGCGAAACTCCGCGTGTTCCCGCATTCGCTCGTAGTCCGCACGGATGTCCATCGTCTCGAAACAGAAATGGGCGTTTCCAGCGTTGTAGGTCTCCATGTCGACACGACCGGGGGGTGGGTTGTGGTACTCGATCAACTCGAGGACCGTTCCGCCCGGTAGCGCCCAGACCGCAGCCGACATGTCACAATTCGGGTAGCCGACCTTGGTCCCCACATAGTCGCCTATCTCGGCGGCCAGCCATGTTCCGCGGTCGAACGGTTCCGAGTCGAGGAGTCGACTCCACCATGCGATCGATCTGTCCAGGTCCGTTACTGCGACTCCTACGTGGTCGACGCATTTGAAGATCACATCATGCTCCTTTCTCAGTTCCTGAGAACCACTCTTGATGCTGCCGTCATGGGGGGCAAGGCATGCGTTCGAGGACTGCGCGTGACCGTTGGAACAGTGGTGGGTCTCCTAGCTGCTGGTCGGTCATCGGAGAAGATTCTGAGCGCGTACCCCTACCTCGAGCCAGAGGATATCGAGGAGTCCCTGGCCTACGCCGCATAGAGGTTGGAGGAACGGGAGATTCCACTTCCCATCTCATGACGGTGAAGTTCCTGGTCCACCGAAGTCACGAGTCCACCAAGTGGCGCAACGTGGCCCGGCCAGATGGAAGGTGACTCCTGCCAGAAGCGGGGCCGGCGCAACGTGTCGCTCAAGAGATCGACACTACGGGTGGGGCCCCAGGATGCCGGGTCGGTACCATTTACGCGGACCGAGGAATGCGATCGAAGGAAGCCAGATGGCACTGTCCAGTATCAGCGAGTTGGTGAGCCTCAAGGGGAAGTGTGCCATCGTCACGGGGGCGGCCCAAGGTTTCGGTGCTGCCATATCACGCCGCCTCGGTGAAGCGGGCGCGACGGTCTTCGTCTCCGACCGCAACGTTGAGGGCGCCGAGCAATCCGCCGAGCGGTTGAGGAACCTCGGGTACAACGCGATCGCGCACAGCGTCGATATCGCTGATCGGGACACGGTTGAGGCCCTGGTCGATGCTGCGACGGAGGGGACCGGCAGGGTGGACATCCTGGTGAACAACGCCGGCATCTACTCCAACTACTACTTCGCCCAGATGCCCCCGCAGGAGTTCGCCGACACCGTCTCGGTGAACGTGGTCGGCACCTTCCAGATGTCCCAGGCAGTTACCCAACGCATGATCGCCGACGGCCAAGGCGGTTCCATCGTGAACATCGCCTCGGTCGATGCGTTCAACACCTCCGCCGAGGGCTTGGCCCACTACACGACCTCGAAACACGCCATCGGGGGGATGACCAAGTCGATGGCGATCGAACTCGCCGCCCACAACATACGGGTCAACGCCGTCTGCCCCGGCGCGGCCATGACAGAGGGGGCGATCGCTCTGGTCACGGCAGGCGCTCCGGAGGGAATCGACGTGGAGGCGCAGTGGGACGGTATCAAGGAGAGGACTCCGCTCCGGCGTCTCTGCGATCCGGACGATGTAGCGCGGGCGGTGTTGTTTCTCGCCTCCGACATGGCCGCCTTCGTCACCGGGGCGTTCCTCGTCGTTGACGGCGGCATCCTGGTCCAGCCTCTGGAAGGCTACGTGCCTCCGGCGGGTCACTGAGTTCCGCATAAGTTTGGCGTCTATCCGACTCCCGGTCTCGCTATCGGGCCTCGCCGCGCGTTGTACCCGGCCGAGCGAGTCATAGAGGTCGGCGTGACGTTTGACCTGGGGTGCGGGGTCTATTCTGGGATGGTGCCCGCCGCTATGTGGGCGGCGAACCTCAGGAGGACGACCGCGACCGGGTGGTGCTGGAACAGCGGCGCCGCGACGCGCTGGCACGGGTCAATCCCGGTGCCCTTCGTGGTCGGGTGCGGCGACGGTTGTGTCAGGCTGTCCCAGCCAGAAGGTACGATGCCGGAACCATGAGCGATGGAAGAGATGAGCAGTCTCCGGGCGGCGAGATCGTTGTCTACGGGGCCCCGGACGGCGCCGTGCGCGTGGATGTCCGCCTCGACCGAGAGACGGTCTGGCTGACCCAGCGACAGATGGCCGAGGTGTTCGACACTTCGACCGACAATGTCAGCCTCCATCTGAGAAACATCTTTTTGGATGGTGAGCTAGAGGAGACGGCAACTACCGAGGATTTCTTAGTAGTTCGATCTGAGGGCGGGAGACGGGTCAAGCGCCGTATCAGGCACTACGACCTCGACGCCATCATCTCCGTGGGCTACCGAGTCAACTCGAAGCGGGCTGTGGGCTTTCGCCGGTGGGCCACGCGCACCTTGCGCGAACACCTGGTCCGGGGTTACACCCTGAACGAGCGGCGGCTTGCCGAGCGCGGCCTGCGCGAAGCGCGTGAGACGCTGGATCTCCTGGCCCGGACGCTGCAGAACCAGGCGCTGGTGGACGAGACCGGGCGGGCCGTGCTGGGTCTCATCTCGGGTTACGCCGACACCTGGCGGCTGCTCCTCGAGTTCGACGAGGACCGGCTGGCTGTTCCGGCCGACGCGAAGCCGGCCACGAGCGCGTTGGACTACGACCGCGTCGTCGGGACGATCGCCGAGTTCAAGCGCGATCTGGCTGCGCGCGGCGAAGCGTCGTCGCTGTTCGGCAATCGCCGCGGTGACGCGCTCGAAGGCATTCTCGGCAACGTCGAGCAGACCATGTTCGGGGAGCCGCTCTACCGCTCGCGGGAGGAGAAGGCGGCGAACCTGCTCTACTTCCTGGTGAAGGATCATCCCTTCACCGACGGCAACAAGCGCATCGGCTCGCTGTTGTTCCTGCTCTATCTCGAAGAGGAGGGAGTGGAACATCGGCTCAACCCCCAAGCGCTCACCGCGCTCACCCTGCTCATCGCCGAGAGCGCGCCGCGCAGCAAAGACCTGATGGTCCGCCTCGTCGTCAATCTGCTGGCAAAGCCGGCCGCATGATCCACTTCAACGAGTCCGGGGTGGAGGACGCGGCTCTGGGAATGGCTCGACGGCCTTGGCCGGCGCCTTGGTCATTGGTCCCGACATCGCCCCGATACGCCGGGTGCCGAGAGCGCCCACTCGGGGGAGTCGTGCTGGGACGGCGGCCTAGCGACGCACTGGCGCGGCTCAACACGGGTCTTCCGGCCGCCGCGCTCGACGACGCCTTCCGCAAGCTGACCTGACAGCGCAGTCGCGAACCTGGGCTACGAGACCCTGCGCGCCATCGCCCGTGAGTTGGTCGACTCTGAAGCATCGCACATATGGATGCGAACTGACAGACGGGACGCACATCGCGGGCACGTTGTGCACCAATAGTACGTCCGTGGAGGAGACGGCGGATCGAGACATCGCGTTGGTCGCTCCTATAACTTACCGGCCGGACGAAGCCACAGCGGAAGCCGTTCTTGACGATGTAGGGATCGTCATCGTGAACGCAGAGCGCATCAAGTTCCTGACTATCACATACGTGGATCCCACATATGAAACGACAAGGACGGAACCCCGGTGAGAAACTCCATTACAAAGCCGAATCGCGCGGCGGTTCCGACAAGCGATCATGTCCTGCAACACCCTCACCACACGAACCCGGCGCAGATACAACCGGATCGTCATGGATCACGAGCCATCGGGGTCAGCCCAGATACTCTTCGATAAACCTGGTGCAGTTCAGCTTCGGACATCGACATCGTCCGACTGTGCCTTGCCATCAGCGCATCTATTGGAACTCTGGGTGGGTCTCATGAGACGGTGCGCCGGATCGTAACAACAAGCAGAGTTGTCAGGACTCGTCAACAGAGCGGCGGCTAGAAGCTGGGGAGTTTGGTATCGTCGAATCGGCCCGCTTCGATGTCGGCTAGGGCGCGGTCAAAGATGCACAGGGCTTCATCGGCGTCGCTTCGGGTGATGGTCAACGGCGGTGTGATTTCCATCACGTTCCCGAACGCCAGCAGTATCAGGCCGAGTTCGAAGCAACGGTATGCGAGCCGGAGGGCATCTGTTTCGGCGGGCTCGCGCGTCCGTTGATCCTTCACCAGTTCGACCCCGATCAGGAGGCCCTTTCCACGGACATCGCCGATCAGGGGGTGGTCGGCCGCCATATCGTTCAGCTTGCCGCGCAGGTACCTGCCCATCTCGCCGGCGTTGCGCACCAGTCCTTCTTCCTCGATCACGTCGAGAACCGCGACGGCGGCGGAGCAGGCCAGCGGGGAGCCACCCAGCGTGTAGGCCGTGTAGAGGTCGACATCGAGGATCTCTTCGCGGCCGACAACCGCCGAGAGCGGGAAGCCTCCTCCCAAGGGCTTGGCGAGCCCGATCGCGTCCGCCTCGATTCCGAAGTGCTCGAAGCCGAACATGCGGCCCGTCCGTCCCAGGCCGACCTTGACCTCGTCGAATATCAACCAGATCCCCCGCTCATCGCACAGTTCTCGCAGAGCCGGGAAGTAGTTGTCCGGGGGAACGATCTCGCCGCTATCGGACTGGATGCTCTCGGCGAATATCGCCGCCGTCTCGTCGGAGGGCGACACGCTGACCAGCAGATCGTTCTTCAGGTAGCCGAGGCATCTGAGGGAGCATTCGTTCTTGTCGCACGGACCCCAGGCGCATCGGTAGGGGTTGGGATAGGGAGCCTTGGTGATGTGACCGCCGGGTATCGGCCTGGTCAGCGCTCCATGCCCCGAGATGGCGCCGGAGCCGATCGTCATGCCGTGGAACGCGCCGATGTAGGACACCAGCCTCGGTCTCCCCGAGGCGATGGGCGCCACTTTGGCGAGCATGTCCATGGCGTCGGAGCCCGACACGCCGAACCAGGCCTTCTTGGCGAAGTCCCCCGGGAAGAGGTCGATGAGTCGCTCCGCCAATTCGACGGCAGGCTCGTGGATGTAGCAGACGAGCGGACCGCTGTACTCGTTGTTTATGGCGTCGATCGCCGCCTGGCGTACCTTGGGATGGCCGTATCCGGTGGCGGCCGTTCCTCCGGTTGCCATCCAATCGAGGTACTCGTTGCCGTCCTTGTCCCACATGCGGACACCGTCCGACTTGGCGACCACGAACGGATACAAGCGGTATTTCATCGACGGCGTTATGACGGCCTCGTCGCGAGCGACGACGTCCCGACTCCGGGTCAGGTCTCGCTTATCGGAAGGATCTCGCATGTGACATGCTCCTCGCGCGTCGTGTACAAGAGAATATCGAGCCGGTGGTGGGATCGGCGGTTCGATCCGGCTGGTCACCCGGGTTGTGGTTCGGGGATCACTCAGGGTGTAACAGCTCCCACACCACATCGGGACGCAGCGGGGTGCGGTCGATGCGGGTGCCGAACGGTGCGAGGGCGTCGGCGACCGCATTGGCAACGGCGGGGGGCGAGGCGAGCGTTCCGGACTCGCCGACCCCGCGCACGCCCAGAGGGGTATCCGAGGGCGTGACCATGTTGTCCAGGGTCAGCCTGGGCATCTCCATCGCGGAGGGGAGCAGGTAGGCGGCGAAACTCGCCGACGGGACCTGGCCCGACTCGTCGTGGCTGACCTGTTCGTAGAGTGCCTGGCCTATTCCCTGGGCGATCCCGCCGTGGATCTGGCCGTCGACTATCCCGGGGTTGATCCCGACGCCGTAGTCGTCGACCGACACGAAGTCGAGGATCTTGACCTTTCCGGTTCCCACGTCGACCTCGACCACGGCCGCGTTGGCGCCGAAGGCGAAGTTGACATCGGGCGGGTCGTAGAAGGCCGTTGCTTCGAGTCCCGGCTCGACCATCGGCCCGCAGCGTTTGAGGAAATGCGCCTCCTCGGCTACCTCCTGCCACGAGACCGTGGACTCCGGACTCCCCGCGACGGTGAAGATCCCGTCGGCGTAGACGATGTCCTCCGCGGCCGCTTCGAGCATGGCCGCCGCCACCCGCCGCGCCTTGTGGACGACGCGCTCGGCCGCCACCAGAGCGGCATGGCCACCGACGACCGCCCCCCGGCTGCCGTGGGTGCCGCCCCCGAACGGGATGGTCTCGGTGTCGCCGTGCACGACCGTGATGTGGTCGAACGGGATCTGCAGCTGGTCGGAGACGATCTGAGCGACGATCGTGTCCGATCCCTGGCCCTGTGGCGACAGGCCCGAATAGGCGACCGCCTTGCCCTGCGGGTCCACCCGGATCAGCGTCGACTCGTGGCCGGGGAAGAACTTCATGGGATTCCAGTCGTGGCCGGACGGCGAGAAACCGCACAGCAGGTTGTAGGTCGCGAAGCCGATCCCCAGGTAGCGATCCTCCTCCAGCGCCTCCTCCCGACGAGCCCGGACCGACTCGTAGCCGATGAGTTCGGCCGCGCGCCGCAACAGGGCCGGGTAGTCGCCCCCGGTATAGGTCAGGCCGAACGGTGTCTGGTAAGGCAACTGGTCGGGTGCGACGAGGTTGCGCAGGCGGATTTCGACCGGGTCGATGCCGAGCTCGCGGGCGGCTTCTTCGATCATCCGCTCCAGCACGAACGTCGCCTCGGCTCTCCCCGAACCTCGCAACGCATCGATCGACATCTTGTTGGTGAACACCTTCTCCAGCTTGATGTCGACACTCGGTATGTCGTAGTTGCCGGTGAGGGTGTCGATCGTCAGGTCCGGAACGACAGGCGTGAAGAAGTGGAAGTAGGCGCCGAGATCCCCGACGAAATGGCTGCGTAGCGCGAGGATCCTTCCGTCGGGGTCGAGGGCGAGCTCCGCGTCGTGGATCTGGTCCCGGGCATGGACACCGGCGGTGAAGTTCTCGGTCCTGGTCTCCACCCACTTCACGGGGACACCCAACTCCAGGGCAGCCCAGATGATCGCCAGCTCGTCGGAGTACAGGTTGAGCTTGCTCCCGAACCCGCCGCCCACATCGGGAGCGACGATGCGGAGCTTGGACTCGTCCAGCTCGAAAATGTGGGCGAGCCAGGTGCGCAAGGTGTGCGGCCCTTGGCACGAGAGCCACACGGTGAGATGGCCGGTGGCCGGTTCCGGGACCGCCAGGATGGCGCGCGGTTCCATCGGTGAAGCCGATATCCGCTGCACCGTAAGGCGGCGCGCCACCACATGGTCGGCCCTGGCGAACGCACTATCGGGATCGCCGACCACTTTGTGGATCTCGCCGATCTTGTTCGTGCCCCGGTCGGGATGCACCAGCGGAGCGTCGGTCGAGAGCGCCTCCCACGGATCGAGGACGTGGGGGAGGGGTTCGTAGTCGACATCGACGCGCTCGGCGCCGTTGATCGCGGTCCTCGGATTGGTTGCCAGCACCATCGCCACCGGCTCGCCCACGTAGTGAACGCGATCGCCTGTGAGTGGAGTCCGCGGTGGGGAGTCGTCGGCAGCCGCGCTGGGAATCAGTGGCATCCGTTGCGCCGACTCGGATCCGGAGAAGACGGCGACAACATCCGGAGCCCGGCGTGCGTATCCCAGGTCGACCGATGTGATGTCAGCGTGCGCGAAGGGGCTTCGCACGAACGAGGCATGGACCATGTGGGGCACGGTGATGTCGTCGACGTAGCGGCCCCTACCCGCCAGGATTCGGGGATCCTCCTTGCGGGGTAAGCGGGCGCCGATGGCGGTCATCGCGGCCCGCTCCGTTCCGGACCGGAGAGGACGGCGTCGACGATGTGCTGGTAGCCGGTACACCGGCACAGGTTGCCCTCCAGGGCCTTGCGGACCTCCGGTTCGGACGGCTCGGGGTTTTGCCGGAGAAAGGCGGTACCGGCCATCAGGAAGCCGGACGTGCAGAACCCGCATTGGAGGGCGAAGTGTTCGGCGAATGCCTGCTGCAGCGGTGATAGCGTCCCGCCGTCCGCAAGCCCTTCGACCGTCTCGACCTCGCGGCCGTCAGCCTGGCCGGCGAGCACGGTGCACGACTTGACCGCGGCCCCGTCGAGGATGACGGTGCACGCACCGCAACTGCTCGTGTCACACCCCACGTGGGTTCCGGTCAGCTCCAATTCCTCTCGCAACAGGTGCACGAGCAGCGTGGACGGGTGGCAGTCGACAGTCCGGTGTACGCCGTTGACCGTGACCGTGACCTTCATGCGCCGGCACCTCCCGCGGCGGCGCGCCGGATGGCGCGCCTGGCGAGGACCTTCACGAGTTCCCGCTTGTACCGGGAGCTTCCCCGATCGTCGCCCACCATGGGGGCCGACGCCGCGGTAGCTGCCGCGGCCCGGGCGATTTCCGGTGGGCCCGCGCCCGACCCCACCAGGAGGCTCTCGGCTTCGGCGGCCCGTGACGCGATGTCCATCCCCCCGGTCACCGCGATACCGGCCCCGGTGATACGTCCGTCCTCGTCCATGGTCAGTTGAACCGCGACGCCGGCCACTCCGTAGTCGGCTGCGGCTCGCTTCATCTTCTCGTAGGCACCCGCCGATCCCCGAGGTAGCTGGACCTTCGTGATCAGCTCGCCTCTCCGGAGGGAGGTCTCGAAGGGTCCCACGAAGAGGTCGTCACTTTCGATGGTTCTCGTTCCGCTCTCCCCTTCGGCGATGACCCGCCCACGGGCTGCCAGCAGCGCGGCGGGCAGGTCGTTGAGCGGGTCTGCATGAGCCAGGTTCCCGCCGACGGTGCCGAGGTTGCGCACGAGAGGGTCTGCGATCACCGACGCGGTCTCGCTCCACAAAGGGGCGAAGGCGCGCACCGGCGCGCTGGTGGCCAGCCGGTTCGTCGTCACCAGAGCCCCGATATCGAGGAACTCCCCGAACGACTCGATGGAGTCCAATCCCTCGATCCTGCCGATGTCGACCACGACCGAGGGCCGGACCAGTCGGAAGCGCATCATCGGGATGAGGCTTTGGCCTCCGGCCAGGGCCACAGCGTTGGCGTCGCCGTTGAGAGCCGCGACAGCACCCTGGACCGTTCTGGCGGCGCGGAACTCGAAGTCAGGCGGTCGCATCGGTAATCGACGGCGATCTATCCGGAACCGGTCTGGACCGGATCGAGTTGATCCTCCCCGGAGGGTGCTCAAGAACCGGTAGATGGTTGGCCCGTCGTCCGCTGACTCGGCATTTTGTCATCGACAGTCGGGCCAACCGGGGATTGTTGACCACCCTCCTGGTGTCACGAGTCGGGGATCCGTTGCAGATACTCCGGGACGCACCGAACATCCCCCACCCAGCAGGCCGCACAGGTCGCGAGAAACGAGAACGCGAAAAAGGCCACACCGGACCCCGGCCGCGGGCCCACCCCCAACCGCCACCTCCTAGGCTCCGAACGCGTCCCTCCATCCCCGCGAGGGTCGGCTTCGACAACATGATCCCTGCCACGGTCCCCTCGACGCCGAAGGTGGACCGGTGGTGTTTACGGCTACCTAGCAGTATGCGACACGACTGTGACACAGTCAACCCCCTTGTGGCGGACTGCCCGCTCCGGGGCGGGGACCTGCAGGCGGTCCGGCGCGCACTTTGTTCGGTGCCGGATTCATGAGTTGGCGTCTTCCCAGGGTCGAGGCCTTATATGGCAAGCTACCAGATGCCCGGGTTCGGAGGGCTCGAGCATGGGTTCGGTGTGTCGGCACACGTCCTCGACGAAGGGACACCTCGTGGAGAACTTGCATCCGGGGGGTAGGTCGAGCGGTGAGGGAACATCTCCGCGCAGGGGCGGCGCGCTCCTGTGACGCGGATTCGGGTCCGGGCGGGAAGCCAGTAGGGCTTGGGTGTAGGGGTGCTCGGGCCGCTCGAACACCTTCCCGATCGGCCCCCTCTCGACGAGTCTCCCCATGTACATGACCGCCACCGTGTCAGCCACCTGGGAGACGACGGAGAGTTGGTGAGCGATGAGGATCATCGTCAGCCCCAGGCGATCCTGGAGGTCTCGGAAGAGGTTGATGATCTGAGCCTGGATCGAGACGTCGAGTGCGCTCACCGGTTCGTCGGCGATGATCATGTCGGGGTCGACAGCGAGAGCACGCGCGATGGCGACCCGCTGCCGCTGCCCGCCGCTCAGCTGCCTGGGACGACGCTCGGCCAGGGTGGGGGAGAGGCCGACGCTTTCGAGGTGCCGGGCGACGAACGCATCGTGTTGCCCGGCCTCCACCAGACCGTGCACCTTGCCCGCTTCGAGGATCGCGGCTCCCACCGTCAGGCGGGGGTTCAGGGACGTGAAGGGGTCTTGGAACACCATCTGGACCCGGCGCCGCAGTCGCCGCAAGTCGCCTCCCTCGATGGAGCGCACATCGACACCGTCGAACCGGACCGCTCCCTCGTCGGGGTCTACCAGCCGGATCAGGCACCGGCCGAGCGTGGTCTTGCCGCTTCCCGACTCGCCGACGATGCCCATCACCTCACGCCGCCGCACCTCGAAGGACACATTCTCCACGGCGACCAGGCGTCGGACGGGAGCGCGCCTCACCCGCTCGCCCCAAGTACGGCGTACCGGGTATCCCTTGGTCAACCCGTCGACTCGGAGCAGAACATCCCTGGTCGATTCCTGCGGCCGATGCGCAGCGGTCATCGTGACACATCCTCGGGGTCCGGCCCCCCTGCGTCGCGGTCGCGCCACGTCACGAAGGGGCAGGCAGTGGCATGGTCGGGTCCAACGACCTGCAGCGACATCGGGACCGATTCGCACCCATCTCCGACGAAGCCGCATCTGGGGCTGAACGGGCATCCCGGTGGCAGCCTCGAGAGTTCCGGAGGCTGTCCCCTCACGGGAACGATCTGCGAGCGTCTTGCCGGATCGAGATGCGGGATCGATGCCAGCAACGCCTGGGTGTACGGATGGTTCGGGTGATCGAATATCTCCTGGACGGGCGCCTGCTCGACGATGTAGCCGGCGTACATGACCGCCACGCGATCGCAGTGTTGTGCGATGACGCCGAAGTCGTGTGAGACGATGATCATCGCCATGCCCGTGTCCCGCTGCAGCTCGGTGAGCAGCGCCATTATCTGCGCCTGAACCGTCACATCGAGGGCCGCGGTCGGTTCGTCCGCGATGAGGAGCATGGGTTCGGTGGCTATGGCACCGGCGATCATGGCGCGTTGCCTCATCCCGCCGCTCATCTCGTGTGGGTACGAGTGGAACTGCGTCTCCGGAGAGGCGATCCCGACCCGGTCGAGCAACTCGACCGCCCGACGGGTCGCTTCTCGGGTAGCCATCCCGCCCTTGATCCTGAGTACCTCGACGATCTGGTTTCCTACCTTGTAGACGGGGTTGAGGGACGCCGTCGGGTCCTGGAACACCATGCCGATGTCCCGCCCGCGCACGGCCCGCAGTTCGGCCGACGACAACCGGAGCAGGTCGCGCCCGTCGAACATGACCCGCCCCTCGATGACCTCGCCCGGCTTGGGTACCAGTCCGATGAGTGATCGGCAGGTCATGCTCTTGCCGGATCCCGACTCGCCGACCAACGCGAGCGTTGCTCCCCGCTCGAGTGTGAAACTCACCCCGTTGGTAGCGAGCAGCAGGCCGTGCAGAGTCGGAAAGCCGGTATGGAGATCTTCCACCTGGAGGAGCGGGGACCCGCCTACACCGTCAATCGGAGCTCCTCTCCCAGCCGGTCGGCGAGCGCATCGCCGAGCATGCTGAAACCGACTCCGATCATCACCAGCACGAGCCCGGAAAGGGTGGTTATCCACCAACCAACCCGGAGATGCGCCTGCCCGTCGGCGACGATGACGCCGAGTTCGGCGGTCGGCGCCTGGACCCCGAGACCGAGATAGGAGACGCCCGCTATGAGCAGGAGGTTGAGGACGATGTCAGCCACCGAGAACACGAGCGGGGACCGGATGAGGTTCGGTACCGCGTGCCTACCCAGAATGCGCGCCGTGGAGTAACCGAGGCCTCTGGCGGCCAGCATGTACTGCTGCTCACGGATCACCAGCATCTCGCCCCTGGCCAACCGGGCGTAGAGAGCCCAGCCGACCGCGAGCACCCCGATGAAGATGCCGACCAGCCCCGGCCCCGTGATGGCAACGACCGCGATCACGACCACCAGGAAGGGGAACGCCATCACGATGTCGACGGCACGATTGACAACCGTGTCGACCCAGCCCCCGAAGTGCCCGGCAACCATACCCAGAGTGACGCCCACCAGCAGAGGCACGTAGGTGATAATGAGCACGATCGCCATGTCAAGGCGTATTCCGTGCAGGACACGGGAGAACACGTCCCTACCGAGTTCGTCGGTTCCGAATATGTGGTCTCCGGAGGGTGGCTGGAGTGTTTCCAACAGGTTGAGTTCGTTGGGTGGGTACGGAGCGATCCACGGAGCCAGCAGCCCGGCGATGACGACCAGCGCCACGATCGATCCGCCGATGTAAAGCGCGACGTTGGACCATCGCCGATCGGACAGTGCCCGCCTTCGCAGCCGGCGGGTTGCCACCAGCAGCCGCTCCTGGCGCGCAGGCACTTCCCGGGCGATGCTCACTTCTCAACCAGCGTCACGCGGGGATCTATCGCCGCGTAGGTCAGATCGGCCGCCAGGTTGATCACGATGACGGTGAGCCCGAAGAACAGAACCGTAGCCTGGATGACCGGATAGTCGCGTTGCAGCACCGCCTCGATCACCAGCGAGCCGAGTCCCGGGATCGCGAAGACGTTCTCGACGATCACGGACCCGCTGATCATGAAGCCGATGATGAGCGAGAGCACCGTGACCGTCGCGATCAGCGAGTTACGCATGACGTGTTTGCCGATGACCCTGGACTCTCGGTATCCCTTGGCCCTGGCAGCCTCCACGTACTCCTGATCCATGACCTCGATGATGCTCGAGCGCAGGGTTCGGGCGAGGATCGGGGCCAGGAACAGCCCGATAGTGGCCGCCGGCAACGTGAGGCTGCGCAGGATGGTGAGAACATTCGTCTTGTCGTAGCCCGCCACCGGCAGCCAGCCCAACCTGATCGCGAAGAAGAGCGCCAGCAGCAGCCCCAGCCAGAACGAGGGCATTGCGAACGTGATCATGCTGCCCAGCCGCATGAGATGGTCCTGCCAGCGGTTTCGCTTCACGGCGGAGAGGATGGCGAGGGGAACCGCCAGCACGACGGCGATCACCGCGCTGTACAACAGCAGCGCGAAGCTGATCACCGCACGGGAGGCGATCACGTCGCGAACCGGTTCCTTCTTGAGGATCGACTCCCCGAAGTCACCGACGACCGCACCCCTCACGAATCCTATGAACTGCTCGGGTACCGAACGGTCAAGACCCAACTCGCGTCGCAGGCTGGCCAGGCTCTCCGGCGTGGCGTTGTACCCCAGCATGTTCAGGGCCGGGTCTCCCGGCACCAGCACGATGATGACGAACGCGCCGACGGTGACCGCCACTACCACCGGGATGCTGTGCAGGAGGCGGCGACCCAGGTAACGGAACACGTTTCCGGGTCAGCCGCCCTGCCGGTGCGTAGTCGGGATTTTCCTTACTGCTCGATCCATGTGTTCTCGAAGTGGTACACGCCGAGAGCGTCCTGGTCGACATCGTGAACGCCATCGCGCACACCCGTCGCCAGGGGTAGCCACAGGATGTTCAGCCAGGGCATGTCGGCGACCCACTCGGCCTGGATCTGGGGCCAGAGTTCCTGCCGCCTCTCTTCGGTGGCCGCAACCGCCTCTTCCACCTTGGCCCACACCGACTCGTTGCCCCATCCGCTGAAGAGGCCGTCCAGTCCGGCGTCGGTGGGATCGGCCATCAGCAGAGCGAACTCGTCGGGAACCAGCACGTCCGACGTCCATTTCAGGAAGGGCATCGTGATCTCGTATCCGTAGCTGAACAGGTTGTCGGCCAGCGTGCTCTCATCCAGCTCCACGAGTTGCAGGTCCACGCCGATCTCGGCCCACTGGGCCTGGAGGACGGTGGCCAGAGACTTGTGCTGCCCGGAACCGGCCGGGAACTGGAACGTGACGCTGAAGCCTTCGGGAACCGACGACGAAGCCATCAACTCCTTCGCCATGTCCAGGTCGAATGAGAACGGGGGGACTTCGCTGGTCGATGCGTTGTACTTGAGCGGCGGGATCAGATGGTTGGGGATCGTTCCGACCCCTCCGAATACCGCGGCGTTGATCGCCTCACGGTCGGTGGCGTAGCTCAGCGCCTGGCGAACGGCTAGCTCTTCGAGTGGGGGGACGTTGTGGTTGATCCAGACCGGCTCCTGGCGGGTGACCTCACGTACGAGCACCGTGACGCCGTCGAGACCCCCGACCGCGTCGATCTGGGTGAACGGGACGCTCTCCATGACATGTGCCTCGCCCGAGTCGAGCTTCAACGCCCGGGTGTTGTCGTCCACTATGAAGTCGTAGCGCAACTCGTCGAGATAGGGCTTGCCTTCCTCCCAGTAGTAGGGGTTCGGCTCGAAGCTGATGCTCGTGCCCCGGATCCACTCCTTGAGCTTGAAGGGTCCGCTGCCGACCGGGTCCTCCCAGAAGGCGTCGCCCTGGGCCTCCAGCACTGCCTTCGGCACGATGTACGCCGGGAAGATGCTGATGTTCTCCAGGAACGCGGCGATCGGCTGGTCGAGATGGATGATGAAGTTCCGGTCGTCGACGATCTCCGTACCCGTGTAGCCGAGCGCGAGGAACGGGAGGATGGTGTTTATGTCGGGGTCCGCGAACCTGTCGATCGAGTACTGGACATCTTCGGACGTGACCGGATCACCGTTGCTGAACCGGGCGTTCTCCCGGAGGGTGAAGGTCCAGTCGAGCCCGTCAACGCTGACCTCCCACGACTCGGCGAGGGCCGGGATGATGGAGGTGCCGCCCTTGGGATCCGCGTACACCAGAGTGTCGAAGATCAACTCGTGGGCGTAGATCTGACCATTGTCGGACAACTCGAACGGGTTGAGCGTGTTGGTCTCGAGCTGGCGGGCGAAAACGAGAGTGCCACCGCGCTGCGGACCGGACATGGCAGCTTCGGTTGTTTCCGGCGCCGCTGCCTCGGTTGTTTCCGGCGCCGCTGCCGCTGCCGCGGTAGTCGTTGTGGCAGCTTGGGTAGCTTGGGTGGCCGCCTGAGTCGCCTCCGGCGCTTCATCATCGTCGGTTCCGCACGCTGCCGCTACCAGCCCGATAACCAGCAGGCAAGCAGTCATACGGTAAAGGGGTCGCAGTGTCATCGGGCCTCCCTCGCCTAATGGAGTTTGGTTCAGCCCGCGGGACTACCGGCACAGTCGCCTGGCGGCCGGATCGTCTGATCCTTGTCGGCCGAACTTTGCTCCCTGAGGCTAGACGAACGGGTTTCTGCGCGTCGGGCAGAGCAAGGTGGCGTGTTCTGTGGTCAGAAGCCTTGTGTCCGACGGCTAGGGCGGCCGTCGGGAGTAGCGGGTCGTTCTGGGTGCCTCTCGGTGTATTGGGAGCCGGTCGGGCGAGCAACCGTTGACCGTCAACGGCGAACGCACAGGCGAACCTTCAGTGACCGCTGTCACCCGTGCCCGCCATGATGTCGCGTGGTATCATTAGGATACGTATGAGCAAAGAGGTTTTGGTGTCACCAAGTCCAGCGACTGACACCGATGATTGCACGCTGGCCGATATCGAAGCGTGTACGGGCGTGGTCGCTGACCTTACAGGCGACTACGCGGCTGGCCGGACGATGTTCTTCGAGACTGGCGAAAAGTTTCTCGAGTTCCTGGGTGCGCGAGTCCACGAATCGGACTAACGCACTTGAGGTCGGGTGCCCACCTACGAACAAACGGCGGCGTTCATTCGCGATTTTGACCGTCTGACGAAAGAGCAACAGGGACGGTTCCTTGACGCGTTGTCGCGCTCCATTGCTGACCTGGTAGCGATAGAGGCAGGCCAGGAATACCGCTTTCGCCCAGGGCTCCGGGTGAAACGGGTGCAAGGCATACCGGGCTTGTTCGAGATGACTTGGGCACCCGATGGCCGAGCCCTTTTTTCGTGGAGCGACCAAGTCGTGCAAGGCAGGCGGCATGTCATATGGGAACGCTGCGGCGATCATGCCGTTCTTCCCTAGAATCAGGGAGCACCGTTCGCGGCAACTCTCTCCCGCCATACAACACCATCCATGTCGGCGGGTGGCTGTCACTGATCCGCACAAGCGTTGTGGGCCCGGATAACGCACGCGACTGGAAGGGGACCGTCGGTGAAGTTCCAATACTTGGTTGGGTTCCGCGGGTTGGGCAGACACGATGATTCGGTAGATGGTCGGTGTGGGTAATAAGAGTTAGCGAACCGTTACTGCTTCAGGACCGCATCAACAGCTGCGATGATCCGTGCGGCGTCCGGGATGTAGGCGTTCTCTAGGGGTGGGCTCAGCGGTACCGGCGAATGGGGGGCTGTCACCCTCCTCACGGGCGCGGCCAGCACATCGAATGCCTGCTCCGAGACCATTGCGGCGATGTCCGCCGCGATGCTGCACCTCGGGGGGCTCTCATCCACGACTATCAAGCGTTTGGTCTTGCGTACCGACTCGAGGATCGTCTCCGAATCGAGCGGAGAGAGTGACCTGGGATCGATCACCTCCGCCTCGATGCCGTCCGATGCCAGGGTCGCGGCGACCTCCAGCGCCAGCTTCGCCATGTACGAGATCCCGACGATGGTCACATCCGTACCCGGGCGGGTAACAGAGGCCGAGCCGAGCGGGACGGTGTAGGGGTCCTCCGGTACCTGCTGGCGGGTGTTGTAGAGCCGCATGTGTTCGAAGAACAGGACCGGGTCGTCGTCGGCGATCGCCGCCAATAGCAGGCCCTTGGCGTCGTAGGGTGTCGTCGGGACCACCACCTTGATGCCGGGCAGGTGGGTGTAAAGGGAGTACAGGGTGTCGGAGTGCTGCCCGGCCGCCCCGAGTCCGGCCCCGATGGCCATGCGAAGCACCAGAGGAACGCTCGCCTGCCCACCGAACATGTAACGCATCTTGGCCGCCTGGTTGTGGATCTGGTCGAAGGCCAGCGGCGTGAAACTGGACCACATCATGTCGACGACCGGCCGGATCCCGGACGCCGCCGCGCCGACCGCGATCCCGACCAGACCCGCCTCGGAGATAGGGGTGTCCCGGACACGGGAAGAACCGAACTTGTGGAACAGGCCCTTGGTGGCGCCGAAGGTGCCTCCCATCGCCCCTTCGTACGGTTCGCCGAGACCCGCTCCTCCGACCACGTCTTCGCCGTAGACGACCACGGTCTCGTCGGCCTCCATCGCCTGGAACATGGCTTCGCCTACGGCGTGGATCATGGTGATCGGTCTTCTACCCACCGTAAGCTCCGCTGTAGACATAGTCGGTCACGCCGGCGGCGGTCGGCCACGGATCGGACTTGGCTGCAGCTACTCCCCGGTCGAGTTCGTCGATGATGCCTGCCCGGATACTCCCTACGGCTGCTTCGGTGAGCAATCCGGCGGCGCTGAGTTCTGACTGGAGTCGCTCAAGCGGGTCCCGGCTCCTAGCGTCCGCAAGGTCGTCCTCGTTTCGGTACTTCTGGGTGTCGCCCACGTAGTGAGCCGAAATGCGGGGGATCTTCGCCTCAATGAACGACGGACCCTCACCGCGACGGGCTCGCTCGATCGCCTCTCCGGCCGCCTCGTAGATGGCGAAGACATCCGCTCCGTCGACGATATGGCCCGGGATGCCGAACCCGTCTGCCCTCCGGCTCAGATCCGCAACGCTCTGTGCATACGACGCCGGAGTGGACTCCGCCCAACCGTTGTTCTCGCACAGGTATATGACAGGCAACTTCCAGATCGACGCCAGGTTCATCGATTCGTAGAGGATGCCCTGCCCGGCCCCGCCGTCCCCGAAGAAGCTGACCGAGACGTTCGACGTACCCTTGACCTGTTGGGCGAAGGCCCCGCCGGTGGCGAGGCCGATGCTCCCGCCGACGATCGCGTTGGCTCCCAGCATCCCTCTCTCGAAGTCGGCGATGTGCATCGATCCGCCCCGTCCCTTGCACAGACCGGTTTCGCGGCCGTACAGCTCGGCGAGCATCCCCGAGATCGAACATCCCTTGGCGAGACTGTGCCCGTGGCCCCGATGCGTGCTGGCGATGAGATCGGTATCCGACAGGTGGGCGCACACCCCGGTCGCCACCGCTTCGGCGCCTATGCAGGTGTGGACGAAGCCGGGCATGTCGCCCCGCTGGTACTCGAGCGTGACCCTCTCCTCGAACAGGCGGATCGTCATCATCGTCTCGAACATCTCCAGCAGCGTCCGATCCGGGACGGTCATGCGGGCGCTCCTCCTTCGACCAGGCTGCGGTATTCGGCATCGTTCTCGGCGATCCAGCCGATGACCGTTCCGATCGGATAGTCCTCACCGACCGGAGCCCCGTGGTGCACGATCCCGGCGGCGCCCGCCTCGATTTCCACCTCCACCTTGTTGGTCTCCATGAGGAAGACCGCCTCGCCGGCCCGGACCGAAGCGCCCTCGTCGACCAGCCATGCGATCAGATGGCAATCGTCCATGTAGATGCCGGTCTTGGGCACGAAAACTTCATGGGCCATGGTTAGTGGTCCGTCTGCGAAATGGCGGTGTGGCATGCAGGGCACGCCATGTTGTTTTGCAGACGGACCACTGGTTCCTCCTCAGCCCGGGATCAGCACTTGCTTGCCGTTGCCCCCTGCAACGTTGCCCCAAGCCGACGCTGCGTCAGAGATCGGTGTGGTGACGACCGGTAGGGTCAGGTCCCCGGCGGTTGCCAGATCCACCATGGTCAGGTAGGTAGCGACTATCTCATCGCGGGGTATCCCGAAGTTGCTGTATCCCTTGATCGTCATCTGCCGACCCCGGACCAACCCTGACACGACCGTGGCGGTGCCTCCCGCTGCGTCTCCGATATGGATCACGCGGGCCCCCAGCCGGGTAGCGGTGAGCGCAGCTTCGAGGGGTGCACCCCAGAGCGCGTCGAAGACAACGTCGGCCCCGCCTTCGCATGCGGCCTGCATGCGGCCGGCCAGATCGTCGCCGTCCAGAGACACGACGGCATCCGCCATCCCCTCCAGGGCCGCCAAGCGTTCGGGATTGCGTCCTACCGCCACGACTCTTGCCGCCCCGGCGATACGGGCCGCCTGGACCGCGACGCTTCCCGCCGCCCCGGTCGCTCCCAGCACGAGGGCGGTTTCCCCCGCCTGCAGCTTCGCTGCCCAGGTGATCGGAAGCCAACCGGCCAGGGCCGCGGTTCCCAGCGCCGCCGCGGTGGCGGCATCCGCGTCATCTCCGATATCTACAAGGGCGCCTAGGGGAGCGTTGAATCGCTCGGCGGCGGTCCCGTCCCGGGCGATGCCGAGGCCTCCTCCCATGACGAACACGCGCCGGCCGTCACTCTCCACCCGTCCGACTGCCTCGATAGCCGGCACATAGGGCATCGGCGGGTGCCCGGCGTAGAACCCGCCGGATGCGATCGCCAGATCGACCGGGTTGAGCGAGGCGGCCTCGAGCGCGATCGTCGCCTCGCCCTCGGCCGGATCGGGCAGGTCGCGTTCTTCCACAACGGGAGTGGCGCCGGGTGCGGTGATAAGTGCGGCCTTCATGATGTCGTCTCCTTCTTGGGCAGGTAACGGTCGGCGTCGGCGAACACATCGATCCCCCGGTAACCGCCGCGGATGCGGGTGATGTGGGTGACTCCGGCGGGGACGGTGTAGGTGTCCCCCCGGCGGTACGTCCGGGTGTCGCCTCCTATCGTCATCTCCATCTCGCCTTCGAGCACCACGCCCCACTGCGCGCCGTGGGCGTGTTCCGGGACTTCGACATCCCGGTCGATCTCGTAGAACATGGGCATGCAGTACTCGTTCGGAACGATGTGAGCCCGCATGTCGACCGGGCTGTCCGGCACGGGCAGTGCCTTGATGAAGTCCGGGAAGCCGTCGCTCACGGAACTCTCCTTTCTCTCAGAGTCTCGTCGGCGGACTCTACGAACCCCGTCACGTGGCCGTCGCTCGTTGATCCGAGATCAGAGCCGCGTAGGAGTCCGAAGTTCCGGCCCTCTCTTCGAACCGGTAGACGTGCGGGGTATAGACGTGTGTCTTCTCGAACGGGTGCTTCGTTCTCGGTATCGAAGTAGGCCGCCAGGAAGAGACCGGTCGGCCGGCCTTGACGATGGTACGAATACTCTTCCTGTCCTGGAGGATGGCGACGTTGCGGTCCGGGTTGCCTTCGACGACCAGCAGATCGGCGTACTTGCCGGGTGTCAGCGTTCCGATCTGCTCGGCATGCTGGGGCAACGTGATGGCACTGTTGCGCGTCATCGAAAGCAGGGCTTCGAAGTGGGACATACCGAGAAGGTCGACGAAGAGTTCCATCTCCCTGGCGTGCCACTCCCCGTAGGGGGTCATGGCGAATCCTGACTCCGAGCCTCCGACCAGAGTCGCTCCGTTCCGGTGCGCCTCGCTGAGAATCGCGGCCGCCGCGTCGAGCTCGCGCTTGAAACGGTCACGCAGCGCGGGGGAGAGATCGGCGCGGTTCGCCTCCAGGGTGTTGACCAGCAGCGTCATGGCCGGGAGCAGGGGAATGTCCTTTTCAAGGACGATCTCGAGGGTCGGTTCGTCCATGTAGGACGCATGCATGATCCAGTCGACGCCGGCCCGCGCCGCGTACTCGACCGACTGGCGGGATCGGGCGTGGATGGTCACGGGCCGGCTCAGACGGTGTGCTTCGTCGACGGCCAGCTCGAGTTCCTCGAGGCGGAAGGAGGCGTACTCGTCGGACGAGTTGCCGGATCCGGCGATCTTGATGACGTTCACGCCGTCCTTGACCTCGTTGCGGATCTCCTGGAGTAGCTCGTCCCGGTTACGCACCAATGCCCCGAACGACGACTCCGGAACTCCGATCCAGCTGGGGAAGCCGTCCGAGATTCCCTGCTGCGTCGTGATCTGGCGGCCCGCGCACGCCATCCGCGGCCCCTGCACGAGGTTGGCTTCGATGGCGTCCCGCACGGCGATCGCCACGGAGTACGGGCCGCCGGGATCGCAGCTGGAGGTCACTCCCGCCAGGAGCGCCTTTTCCGCATCGACCGAGGCCCGGATCGCCCGATACTCGGCCGGTGTGTAGATCGACAGCTCTTCCTCCGAGGTAGCCTCGCCGAAACTTATGTGCATGTGCCCGTCGACCAGTCCCGGCATCACCGTGGTGCCGGTCGTGTCGACCTCTTCGTAGCCGTTCGCCAGGAACTGCTGGGGTGCGGCGTCGGAGTGACCCACCCAGGCGATCCGGTCGCCCTCGACCACGACGCAGCCTCGATCGATGACCGTTTCGTCCTCGCATGCCAGCACCCGGCCCCCGTTGAAGCGGTACCCGGTCATGATCTACCTCCCCTTTGCAGCTCTCAGAACGGGACGATCGGGAAGTACTTGCCGCCGATCGGGTCACCGATCTCGATACCCACCTCGTCGTCGGAGTAGTTGAACTCGTAACGCCTGCTTCCGAACCAGCGAGTACCGTCGGCCACGAAGCGTACGACGATCGCCCGGCGCGGAGTCGACGAGATGTTGGGCAGCGAGGCGTGCCAGGTCAGGCAGTGGTGCATGGATATGGACCCGGCCGGCACCGTGATCGTCTCGACCGGGAGACCTGCCTCGACAGGATCGTCGATCGGTCTGACGGTGGGGGGCCGCAGTTCCTGCAGGTATGTCGATCCCGTCCCGAAGGCGGCGGGCAGCGTCTCGCCCATGACGTGGCTCCCCGGCACCATCTGCATCGCTCCGTTCTCGGCGGTCACGTCGTCGAGCGCCAACCAGGCGGTAACCGCGTTCGGCTGCGCGAGGGGCCAGTACGGGTAGTCCTGGTGCCACTTGAGGCTGCCGCCCTTGCCCGGATCCTTGAACAAGGCGTTGTCCTCCAGGATGCGGACCTCACGGGCCCCCACCAACTGGGATGCCCACCCGGCCAGGACCGGGTTGAAGGAGACGAGGCGGATGTCCCTGTCCCACGTCCAGAGGTTGAACAGGAACCCCACCGACTTGCCCGGCTCGGGAGGAAGTACGCTGTCCTCGGGCCAGATGTTCGGATCGAGCAGGTCATATTCCTCGCCCTTCCCCCTCTGGAGAGTGCGTGCCCTCTCCACCACGTCCCGGAGCATTTCTACCTGCTCGGAGGTGAATACACGGCCCGGCCGCAGGAAGCCCTTGTGATGGAACTCGAGGAGCTCGTCGGCACCCAGCGCGCTCGTGCGAACCTCGTCCGTCACCGTCTGCATGCTTGACCTCCTTGCCGTCCGGTAACCACCTGAATGGTGTTGACGTGTTTACTCGACCACTTCCACGGATGACGTCTCCACGGTGCACAGCAGCGGCGGGTCTACCTCCGCCCCGGCCTCGACAGACCACGGCACTTCGCTCTCGGCCTCGACCCGTGGCACGGTCAGTTCCACCTCGTGGTAGACCTCGCTGGAGAGGTCCAGCCACATCGTCAGCAGTTCCAGCCGTACCGCCACGTCGGCGTCGTTTCGCAACATGCCGCCCACCGATTTCGAGGAACATTGGGAGACGCTGGCCAGTATGAAGGTCTCAACGTCGCGCTGGACATCGGCGCGCGGTAGGTAACAGGAGGCGGCCAGCAGCGAGATCGCGATCACGAGCGGCAGTCGGCCGCGGGTCATAGGTGTGTGCCCTCACGATCCTCGCTGTTGCAGCTGCTGGTTGTAGTAGTCGGTATAGGACATGACTTCTACGCCCCGCTCAAGCGCGTACTCTATCACTCCGCGCGCCCAGCCGGTCCCTGCCTCGTTGTAACGGACCATCGCCCATTCGTGGAAACACGCACCGTAGACGAGGTCCTTCTCGACGATCTCGTCCACCCCTTCCTTCAGGACTTCGAGGAATTCGGCGCCTCTGTCGATGCCGAATTCCTCGAACCAGAAACCATCCAGCCAGTGCTGGAAGGGCAGTTCCAGGATGTCCGGGAAACCCTGCTCCTCGTACCAGAAGGGCTGGGTGTCGAGTGGTGTCGGGTTGTCGTGTTCGGAGTTCCGGCCCCAAGAACTCACGAACTCGATACCGACGTCTGCCAGCATCCGGAGCCGGTCGGGACGGTCGGAAAGCCCCAGGTAGTAGCCGTGCGGCGTTCGCAGCCCGATGCAGTCGATATCGAGATGCTCCTTGATGAGCGCCGATGTCGCCCCGAGTTCGTGGTAGAGGGCTTCGGCCGGCGACTGCGGGAACAGCCCTCCCCGCCACGTGTCGTCCTTGAACAGGATGTGGCTATAGGTGTGCTGTTGTATGTCGAGCACCGGACTGCGGGCGGCCTTCTTGAGGGCGGGCAGGCAATGGAGCAACGTACGACCGCACACGAACAGCGTGCCGGTAACGCCGACGGCTTCGTGATTGGCGGTGATGATGTCGAGTCCCGCTTCGGTGGCGTCGTCGGGCAGGGAACTGTAGAAACTCTCCCCGCCGCCCCGCGCCAGGTTCTCGCCGATGGCGTGGTATTCCGTGTCGTAGCCCATCAACATCGTTGCCACGGTTCGATCCCTTCCTGGAGGGTGCTGGAAGACTCCCTGCCGGCCCGGCGGTCGATGACCAAAATAGCCGGTCACCGGAGGACGGGCCAACCGTTATCACGTTCTCGAGCACCGTCCCGGTGTCCTGATCCCGGTTGATCACGATGCTCACTGATCCTGTGCAGGGCCAGTAGCTTGTCTGACAGATACGATTCAGCTTCAGGGCCTGCAGGCTGAGAGATGGCTCATGGGAGGGGATCAATCCGTGGAGGTGTCTGCCCGGCGGACACCAGCTTCCATGCGTCGAGCAGTTCTTCGTGATGCTGCCTACACCACCTGTCGACCAACTTCATCTGAGGTCGCGGCAACCCACCGACGATGCGTCTGAGGGACACGAGGTCGATACTGACGCTGTCCTCGGCGAATTCGGCATGGAAGTGAGGCCTCTTGTATGCGGGCTCTTGGTAGATGTAGATCGCGATGCCGTGAAAGTAGGAGACTCGGGGCACGACCCCTCATCTCGCGGCGGGAGGGAGGAGGTCATCCCAGTCGTGGCCGTTCAGCATCAGCCACATGGCTTCGGGACAAGCGTCCCACTGTTCTTCGTCACCCCAGACCACCGCGAGACCGTTGCCTCGAATACGGGCAGTCGAGAAAAACTCAGGATCGAACCATCCGGCCGGCGCTTCGTCAGGCACCCTCGACATGTCCAATTCGCCTTCAGTGCCGTCGGAGAACGAGACCCACAGACGAAACCCCTCTCGTCCTTCTACCGCCACCAAGCGAGGTACTTGAACGACTCCCTCCTCGTCGCGCAGCCTGTCGATTCCGGACTTCTCCCGTGCCTCCGGACGGATTGCTGTATCTGTCATACCTCCTCAGCCCAGCCTTCCGATGGTCGATGTCGGCCTATGTGTAGAAACCATCTCTAACCAACAGTATAGTTGTCTAACTACGTGTTGTCGATTAGCCACGGCCTCAAGCCTTCTCCTACGTGTCCGAATGGCGGGCAGTGTCCAGCTCCCCGAGCGCCACGCCGGTGATCATGTCAACGAGATGGCGGGGGGTGATGCCCTCCATGCTCGCAAGCTCACCTATTTTCATGCCGTGGCGGAGCACGACCACGCGATCGCACACCTTGATGACATCGTGCATGTTGTGGCTGACCAGCAGGACCGCCACTCCTTGCTTCTTGAGACGCTCGATCAGGTCCAGTACCAGACGGGTCTGCTCGACTCCGAGTGCGGCTGTCGGTTCGTCCAGGACCACGATGTGGTTTCCCCACGCCACGGCCCGGCCGACGGCCACCGCCTGGCGCTGACCTCCCGACAGCTTGTCGACGGGCTGGCGTACCGATGGGATGTCGATGCTCAGCCGGTCGAGTATCTCTCGGGATTCCCTGTACATGCGGCGGCGGTCCAACCATCCCAGCCAGCCGAAGATTCCCCATTTGACGGTGTGTTCCCTGTTCAGGAAGAGGTTTGTCGCGACATCGAGCGTGTCCACCAGCGACAGGTCCTGGTGGACCGTCTCCACGCCGAGCCGGTGGGCGGCCTGAGGACTCTCGATGGACGCGACCGAACCGTCGATGAGGATGTCTCCCGCGTCAGGCGTGAGCCCACCCGAGACACAGTTCACAACCGTCGTCTTCCCGGCCCCGTTGTCGCCGAGAAGGCCGAGCACCTCGCCGCGCCGGATCTCGAAGCTGACCGCCCTCGCGGCGCGGACCGCCCCGAACGACTTCGACAGGGAACGCACCTCGAGCGCAACGGAGTCCTCCGACCGGTGGGAAGCGGTCCCATTGGAGCCGAGAGTGGGTAGATCCTGGGTCACTGTCATCGCAAACTCGCCTGTCCGGAGGTCATTTAGAGTATATCCCTCCTTAGGAAAGGAGGTCCGAGTGCCGGAATATGTCGTTCGAGCCGACACCACGCCCCCGTCCGATCTCTCGGGAACGGCCTTCAGCCATCTCGATGTGCGCTGGCTGGTGAGTGGGGAACGCAACGGTGCGGAACTTACCGGAGTAGGCCAGACGATCTATCCCGCCCGGGGTGGAACCCACGAGATCCACTTGCATCCGAATGCGGAGGAGGTTGTGATCGTCCAGTCCGGCCGGGGACGTCATCTGGTGGGTGACCGCTGGTACGACGTCGGACCCGGGGACATCATTTTCATACCGCGCAATACCGCCCACGGCGCCAAGTCCGTCGGGGATGAAGAGCTTGTCATCTACTGGGTCCTGGGTGGAGCGGGAAGTCTGGAAGACGCCGGATATGTGCCCGTCAGCGGCCCGCCGGAATGATGATCCGCCATATCCAGCTTGGGGTGCGCACCCCTCGCTTCGTTCCGCCTCCGTGCCGTCTCGCAGCGCGATGCCTTGATCCGGTGGCGCGGGAGGTGCCTCGGCAGGCGCATGCCACACCGCGACTCGGCCTGACCACCGGCTACGCGTGACCATGGAACTCTGGCAGCTATCGGTCACTGAGTTGACCGACGCCTACAAGCACGGGAAGGTCTCACCGCTAGAGGTCATCGAGATGTCACTCCGGCGAATCGAGCGTCTCGATCCGGCTATCGGAGGTTTCCGCGAGGTGTTCCACGAGCGCGCTATCAACGAGGCACGGGCGCGCAGCGACGAACTCGCCAGGGGAGAGTGGGCGGGTCCGCTGCACGGCATTCCTGTCGCCATCAAGGAACTCTTCGACGTTGAAGGCGCGGTGGGCTGCTACGGGTCCACGATCCTTTTGGACCGCATCGCGCCGTCCGATGCGGCCGCAGTGGCGCGCTGGCGAGAGGCCGGGGCCATAGTGATCGGCGTCACCCGTTCCCATGAGTTCGGATGGGGTATCACCACCCAGCACGCCGAGCTTGGAAGCACCCTGAACCCCTGGAACACGGACCGGGTACCGGGAGGGTCGAGCGGGGGGTCGGCTGCGGCGCTCGCAGTCGGCATGGTGCCCCTGGCACTCGGAAGCGATACCGGCGGTTCCATCCGGATTCCGGCCTGTTTCTGCGGGATCGCAGGGATCAAACCGACCTACGGCCGGGTTGCCAAGCGCGGCGCCGTGTCGCTCGCTCCGTCCCTCGACCACCCGGGACCGCTCGCCCGAACGGTTCCGGATCTGGCGATCGGTCTGGCCGCCATGGCCGGGTTCGACGCTTGGGACCCCAGCACCCTGCCCGTCCAACCCCCTTCGCGGTCGGTGACGCCGTCGGTGGCCGGTGTCCGGGTCGGACTGGTAGCCGACCTCCATCCACGCGCGCTCCGCGAGGATCACCAGGCCCGGTTCGATGCGGCCACCGAAGCGATGTCAGACGCAGGCGCCCGCCTCATCGATCTCAGCTTTCCCGGGGCGGAGGAGATCAGGCCGACCTTCGCAACGATCCAGATGGCCGAGGCGCACCACGTTCATTCGTCCGTCATGGGAATCTTTCCCCGGCGGGCCTCTGAGTACGGGGCCGATGTGAGGGGACGGCTCGAAATGTCAGCCGACATCACATTGGCCGACTACCTGTCGGCTCTGGAAGCCAAACGGGCCCTCCGGCACCGGTTTGCCCGCCTGTTCGACGAGGTCGACGTGATGATGACCCCGATAACGGCTGGAGGACCGTCCACGACTTCCGAACCCGACGTGTCGTTCGATGGCACCGGCGAGGCGCCGTTCCGTGACGTCGTGATGGACTACACCGTCGCCCAGGACCTGTTCGGACTCCCCGTGTGCGCGGTACCCAACGGTCTGGACGGCGACGGGCTTCCGCTGGGACTCCAGCTGACCGGGCCGACCCTGTCCGAGAATGCGGTGATGGATGCTGCGGCCGGAATCGCAACGGTCCTGCCGAGTCCCGGGTTTCCGCCGATAGCCGGCTTGTAGCATATGGGCGATAGCGATCGAGATCAGGAACCCTCTTGCCGACAGCGAATCTGAGCACCGGCGTCGACCTCTACTACGAGTGGCACGGCACCGCCGGTGGCCCTCCGGTGGTGTTCGTGCGTGGTACCGGAGCCGACGGTTCCCGATGGCTTCCCCAGGTAGAGGAGTACCAGGATCGGTACCGGTGCCTGATCTTCGACAATCGCGGGTCCGGCCGGAGTTCGGCCCCGCAAGGTCCCTACAGCGTCCCGATGATGGTTGCGGACACGGTCGCTCTCCTGGACCACCTAGATATAGAGACCTGTCACCTGTCCGGAATGTCGCTCGGGGGCGCGATCGCGCTCAGGTTGGCCATCGACTTTCCCGAGCGAGTGACGACGCTGCAACTCCACGGCGCCTGGGCAAAGACCCATGGCTACGCCAAGATGTACCTGTCGCTGCTCAAACGGTTCCTTGAGGAGGGTGGCCTGGACTTCTACTACGAGGCCGCGCTGCTCTACCTGTTCCCGCCCGACTTTCTCACCAAGCAATACGACCTCGCCCTCGAGATCCTCGAACGTATGAAGACCAACTCGTCACCGATCGCCGGTCTCGCGGGGCAGATCGAGGCCAACCTGACGCATGACGAGGCGGATCGTTTGTCCCTGGTTCGAGCCCCTACGCTCGTAACGGTGGGGGAACTCGACATGTGCCTGCCACCGTTCTTCAGTCGTGAACTGGCCGAAGGGATTCCCGATGCCGAACTCGTTGTCTTTCCCGGCGGGTCGCACCTGTTCGGCATGCAGGATCCGGGGACCTTCAACCGGGTGACGCTCGACTGGCTGGCAAGCCGGCAAGGAACCGTCTCCGACGGTTGACGACGGCCTGCCGGGGCGGTGCGGTCTATGCCGCGGGTGCTGTCGTTGCCCGGACTTAGACCGCCCCGTGACATCCATAGCCGTCAGATCCGGACTCGTGCCGGGAGAAGTACGAGCCGGACTCGGCACCAAGTCCTGTCTGGTTGCAAGGCCGAAACTCGGCCGTACCACGAATCGTGTGGCCGTTGCGTGTCCACTGAAGCGCGGTGCGCCGAACCGGTGTGCTCCATCGAACGGATGCCCGCTGACAAGGCCCGCCGAGAAGGCCTGGCGGATGGCATCGGAGGTGTGGCAGTGGGCGAGCACGTGGGTGTTCCCGCGGCGTAGGGCGTCGTGGGTGAGGGTGAAGGCGATGAAACCAGAGAAGAGGATATTTGTGGTACAAGGGGCTTTTTCTATGCTGCTATCATGTTGTATAACGATATCAACCGGTGAGATTGCTCTACGTGCGGGAGGAAGTGGGGCCTCCCGGGGGTAGTTTGGTATCGTTGAGCAGGGAGACGGAACGATGGATGCAGCGACGATCGGTGTCCTCGGCGGCATGATCACAATGATGATGACGATCATGCTGAGCGTCATGATCTACTTGGATCGCGCGCGTCGTGCTGACATGGTTGCGGGCTTCGCCGCTGTCGACGGGCGTTTCGACCGGTTCGAAGAGCGGGTCAACAGGCGTTTCGACCGTGTGGATGAGCGTTTCGACGAGTTCACCGGAATCGTGGTCGATCTCGCCAAGGAAGTCGGCGAGGTCAAGGGCCGTTTGGCTGTTTCCACAGCGGTCGAGGCCTTCTCCAGGGTTGATTGACCAGACCACGCGGGCTGATATCGACGTTCGGTGTGTCGAGAGTCCTGACCCGTTTGGGCGGTCAGCCGCCGGACTCCGGTTACCTCCATGAGCCGGCTGTAAGTCTCCCACCACATGGCCGATTCCATGCTCCGGCGAGTGCGCTCCGCTACTCGGCCCCCTGATCCACCGGGTCGAGCCGCCGGAGGTAGGCGGCGGGCCCTCCATCCGGGTCTGTGACTAAGCGGGCGAGGTCCTTCCTTGGGTGTCCTTGTAGATACGGCCCCCTTTGATCACTGCCACGATCCGGTCGGGGTCGGCCAGGACCTCTATCTCGTCCAGCGGTTGACCTTCCACCAGGATCAGATCGGCGTCCTTGCCCACTTCGACGGTGCCGATCCGGTCCCCCATGTTGAAGAGTTCGGCGTTGGCCGTGGTGGCGGTGGCGATCGCTTCCGCCGGGCTCATGAACTTGGCCTTGTTGGGTAGCTCCCGGCCGCGCCTGTCCTGCAGGGGACCGACGATATCGGAGCCTGACCCGACCTTAACCCCGGTCTCTTCCATGATTTCGATGCTACGGCCGACAGCTGTTTCCACCGCCTGGAGCTTGGTGAGCTGCGATTGGGTGAGGCCGGCCCTCTCCGGATCCGCCAGCAGGTCGTACTTCACCGTCAGTGTGACCACCGCGAAGGCGTCGGACTCCACTATTCGCGCTGCGGCGTCCTCGTCCATGATGCTGGCGTGCTCGATGGAACGGATACCCGCCGACAAGGCACGGCGAATGGCGTCTGAGGTATGACAGTGGGCAAGCACGTATGTGTGCCAGTCGGCCGCCACCTCGACAGCGGCCCGAAGTTCCTCGTAGCTGAACTGGAGGCTGTCGAAAGGATCGGTGGGGGAGAGGACCCCGCCGGAACTGAACACCTTGATCTGGGTGGCACCCTTGCGAAGCTGCTCGCGGGCTGCCCGGCGTACCTCGTCGACGCCGTCGACTATCTCTGGGGTGGCCGACAGCCCCGGGATGCTTCCCCGGGGATGCTCGATGTGATGGGCGGGTCGCAGATCCCCGTGTCCACCGGTCTGGGAGAGCACGGAGCCCGACGGGAGGATACGGGGTCCGTCTATCACTCCCTGCTCGACTAGGCGAGCCCAGTGGGGGTCGAGACCTCCCGCGTCCCGGACGGTGGTGAAACCCTCCTGGAGGGTGTTCTCGATGATGCGCCGGACCTTGAACACGTAGTCGATCCAGGGCAGGTCGCCGATGCCGCCCGCCGGCGAGATCAGGCCCATGTGGACGTGGGCATCGGTCAGTCCGGGCATCAGGGTCAGCCCGGTGGCGTCTATGACCCGATCCGGGGAACTTCCCGCGCCGCGTCCGATCCCGCTGATCCGAGAACCCGAGACGGCCACATCCATGCCCGCCCGGGGGCCGCCTCCGGTGCAGTCCAGCAGCTCGGCGTTGCGGATCACGAGGCTGGTCATTGGTCGCTTCCTTCCTGGTAGTCGAGCTGTAACTCGGGGATCACGAAACTCCCTCTGTCGACTATCTGCGTATCGTCGACCCAGATGGAGTGATTGCGGGTCGGGACGTCGAAGTGGAACGGAACCCGGTTCTCACCGTCGAGGCCCCTCATGAAGTTGGCGCCGAAAGCGATCAGCATGTTGCCGTAGTAGCTCTCGGCGTCCATCACGCCGCCCGACTCCCAGAAGCGAAGACCGAGGGCGTTCCAGTTGGCCCGGTGCTCGTATCCCCACCCGATGTGGGATACGCCGTCGGAGCGCCTGTCCCCGGGCAGTTCGAAGTGATCCCGCGCCAGCCGGGCGTCGGTTCCTCCCTCGATCGATACGATGCTTCCTTCTCGAAGCTCCATCCGGATGGGAGACATCACGTAGCGACCCAGATTGAGCAGGCAGTCACCCTCGTCCAGCACCAGAGTGCCTTCCGCCGAGTGCTCCAGCGGCGCCACCACCACCTGTCCGGACGGCCAGTGGTCCCAACGGCCCGGCGTGTCCGAATACCCGTACTGCGTAAGGACCGGGCGGCCCTCGTAGCTGAGGGTGAGATCCGTCCCCGCCTCCGATCGGATACGCAGGGTGGTTCCCGCCTCCATGAGGGATCGGCTGGCATCTGCCCGCCGGCGGATCTCGGGGATGGGGAACATGCGGCGCAGCATGTCCTCGGGTTCGAGGATCATCAGCGTGCGGGCGCCGGCGTCGAGGGCCGCGTTGTGTGCATCGCTGTAGATCCATTCGGTGGTCAGCATTCCCACCACCAGATCGGATCCTCTCCAGGCGTCGATGATGGCCTGCGATTTCATCCAGCTCTCGTCAGAGGCCACCACGATCTGGAAGAAGTCGGCGCCGAGCACCCGCGCGGCGGCGGCCAGCGCGGTCGTATACGCGTCGTTGCTCATGGTGTCGGTGAACCCGAGCACCGTCTCGCCCGGCTTCACGTTGCATAGCTTCAAATGGTCCCGGAACAGGGGGACCAGCTCGGCACCGGCCGCGGCGGCGGTCGGAACTCGACGCATCGGGGACTGCTTTCTCGGGCTGCTGCGGGCGTATACTACGGCCGATGTTGAGCGCTGCCCTCCTTCGCTCGACTTCCTCCCTCGCCTTCGCATGAGCCTCCGATTCGGTCTGATCGGTACGGGAGGGGGAGGCCATCTGTTCGCGGGGGCGCTGGCCGGACGCGGTGGCGGAAATCTACGAGGATGGCGGGTGTACTGCAGAGTTCGGCGCGTCGTTCGAACCGTGCTAGCTCTGTTGGAGGTTTGGCAGCCGAGCTAACTGTGCAGCTGGTGTCACGCGACAGCGAGCGCCTTGACCGGCTGGAGGTGCTCGGTATTCGTGAGCGGTCTCGCCCAAGGTACGGTGTTCGGGAGTTGCCAGTACTGCGTCGACCATTGTCTGGGCGATGCCCTGCTCGGTCATCCGCTCTCGGGCATGGTGACTGTAACGAACCTGCATCCGCGAGTTCCTACGCTACCTTGGCCATCGAACCGGACTGTATCCCTAGGCAATGGTCCGGCGCGACCCATCATCCCAACCGACACTATGTCCCCGACCGAACGATGGGCTCAGGTTTCATCGCCTCCGGCGGCGGGGATGAAGATCCCTTCTCCGAGCGGGTCGTCCTTGTCGAGCACCAGTTGGTTGAAGCCGGTCAGGTAGGCGGAGCCGGTGATGGTTGGGATGATCGCCCTTCGCCCTGAGATCTCTGTCTCGGCCTCGACCGTGCCGGTGAACGTGGTGTTGAGGACGCTCTCGTGGACGAAGGTGTCCCCTACTCCCAGTTCTCCCCTCGCGAAGTGCCAGGCCATGCGGGCGCAGCTCCCGGTCCCGCAGGGGGAGCGGTCGAATCCCAGGCCGGTGGAGGTGGCAAGATTCTGGCCGTCGGATCCCGGGCTCCTGGGCGGTCCGACGTAGAGCAAGTGGTCGACTCGTTGCGGTGTTCCCGGGGGTAGGTCGGTTCGCTTACCGAGGATCCTGTTCAGTTCGAGTCGGATGCGGTGGCTGAGCGCTACCAGATCGGGCACCGATTCCACGCTGATCGGCGTCCCGGTCTGTTCGACTCGTACCAGGGCGAACCATAGGCCACCGAAGGCGAGGTCCACTTCGAATGCCTGTCCGTTGACCTCCACGTCCAACCCGGTCAGCGCTACCCGGGAGGGCACTCCCTGGAAGGTGACCGAACGAACTTTGGTCCCTTCCACGCGAGCCTCGGCTAACACCAGGCCGCTTAGGGTCTCCACCACTACTTTGGTGACGGGTTCCACCGGCTCGATTCTGAACATTTCCACCAGGCTGGTGATGGTTCCGATCAAGGCGTGGCCGCACATGGTGAGCGAGCCGAGCGCGGACAGGATCAGGATGGAGAGGTCTGCTTGTGGATGAAGCGCCGGAAGGGGCAGGACGGCATGCCACGGGGCATGACCGCGCGGCTCCCCTACCAGCAACTTGGCCAGGTCCGCATGGTTGGCCAACAGATCCGCTTCCATCTCTCGCAGGGTGTGACCCTCCAGTTCCGGAAAGCCGTCGGTCACGAGCCTGGTGGGTTCTCCAGCGGTGTGGGAGTCGATCACGTGTATGCGGCGGATGAAGGTCATTGCTAAAGCTGGGTCCTGTTCCGGTAAGACCTCGGCCGATACTTGCCGGCGGGAAAGCGGCCGACGAAGGTCATTGGTGAAGCTGGGGGTAGGGGTGACGTACTGCTAGATTCTGCATTCGTCTTCCTAGAAATTCGTGCAAAGGGTAAAGGAAACCATGGGAAAGATCACCTATGCGACCATGTCGGCCGACGACCCGGTTCTTCACCGCGCCTACGAAGAGGGACTGGCCGCCGCCACCGAGCAGATCGGGCAGACCCATCCGCTGCTGATCAACGGTGAGAAACGGTACACCGACGAGACTTACACGGAACGTTCTCCGATCGACTCGGAACTGGTGGTGGGTGTCTATTCGCAGGCTTCCGACGACGATGTGGACGAGGCCGTTGCTACTGCTCGTGCCTTCCAGGCCGAGTGGGAGGCGACCCCATGGCAGGAGAGACTGGCCATCATCCGCCGGGCGGCGGCAATCGTCGAGGAGGAGACCCCCACCCTGGCCGGTTTCCTGAGTCTCGAGATCGGAAAGAACCGGCTCGAGGCGCTGGGAGATGTCTCCGAAGCAGTGGCATTCGCCAACTACTACTGCGACCGGCTGGAGGAGTCCGGCGGGTTGTCGACCGCCATGGGACAGTACGGGGTCGGGGACACCAACCATTCGGTCTTGCGGCCCTGGGGTGTCTGGGCGGTCATCTCTCCCTTCAACTTCCCGATGGCGCTGGTTGCAAGCCCCACTTCGGCAGCTCTGCTGACCGGCAACACCGTGGTGCTGAAGCCGTCGAACAGCGGAGCCCTGGGCGCGTTGCTGCTGGCCGACATCTACTTCCGGGCCGGGCTGCCCGCAGGTGCCTTGCAGGTGGTAACCGGCGGCGACGGGGCGGGTGACCGGCTCGCTCATCACGACCATGTGGACGGGATCACCTTCACCGGCTCCCACGACGTCGGAATGTATCTGTACAGGACGGTGGCGAGCGGTCGTCCCAAGCCCGTAGTGTGCGAGATGGGCGGGAAGAACCCGGCGGTGGTGACGGCCACGGCCGATCTCGATCTGGCTGCTGAAGGGGTCATGCGGGCCGCCTTCGGCCTATCGGGACAGAAGTGCTCGGCCAACTCCCGCGTATATGTGGAGCAGCCCGCCTTCCAAGAGTTCCTCGACCTTCTCACCGAGAAGACCAGTGAGGTCCAGGTGGGAGACCCTCGCCATCGCGAGACCTTCGTGGGGCCGGTCATCGACGATGAAGCGGTCGACCGTTTCCGCTCGGCAGTGGAAGCCGTGAAAGAGGCCGGAGGCGAGATCCTGTCCGGCGGCGAGGTGGTCACCGAAGGTGATCTGGCGCGGGGCCACTTCGTGCAACCCACGGTGGTGACCGCACCCCAGGAGGCCTGGATCTGGGAGAAGGAGTTGTTCGTGCCGTTCGTGGCGGTGACCGCGGTGGACTCCCTGGACGAGGGAATCGACAAGGCCAACGACACGGTCTTCGGGCTCACAGCCGGAGTTTTTGCCGGCACCGACGAGGAAGTGGATCGGTTCTTCCAGCGGATCCAGGCCGGCGTCGTGTATGCCAACCGGCGGGCCGGGTCGACCACCGGGGCGTGGCCGGACATCCAGCCGTTCGGCGGTTGGAAGGGTTCGGGCACCTCGGGCGCCGGCAGCGGCGGCCCCTGGTACATGCGTTCCTACGTGCGCGAGCAGGCCCGCACGCTGATCAGGGAGTGATCCCCTGATCAGCTCCGGCGCATCGGACCTCCTCTACGGGCACTTCTGTTCGGCGTGACCAAGAGACCAGCACACCGGCTCCCGCCAGAACTCTGATCCCAAGGCTGCTACCTGGATCCGGCCCACCTAGATGGTTAGTTCCTAGCCCTGATTCTTCAGACCCGTCGCGACGCATGGCCTGCCTGCGGTCACGATGCCGACGCCGGAAGGAGACCTTCGATGGGCGTCACCCTCTTCTACAACACTGAGTGCCCCGACTGTGCCCGCCGGGCGAGGCGCACCGCCAGGCTGGACTGGCTGCGCCGGGTGCGGATATTCACCGACGATTCCCCGATGGGCCCCGTGTCCCGCGGCCCTACGGGCTACTGCTCCACATCCCACCCGTCCGGCGGATCGCCGGTCGTGGCAAACAGGGCTGCAATGGTGACGCCTCAAGGTCTGACCTGTGGCTGGTAGCCCGTAGCCCGCGACCCGTTGAATATCAAACCCATCACTAACACCTAATACCTAACACCTAGCACCTAATACCTAACACCTAACACCTAAAGGTGGTCCAGGCTCCTCTTCACGAACTTGCGATCGAGGGATAGGGGCGAATCGTCCAACCGCCCGGTGATCAAGTCGGCCAGGATGCGGCCCCCCGCCGGGGAGCACATGATGCCGTGCCCGGAATAACCGGTGTTCACCCACAGTCCGTCGATCGGGGTCCGACCGATCAGGGGACGGTGGTCGGGGGTCATGGTGTACTGCCCGGAGTGAACCATCCACGAGAACTCCCCGCCCCTCCAAGCCTGTCCCCAGAAGGGACTGATCCGGGCCGCGGCCTCCGACCGGGAGGGATCCAGCACCCGGAAGGCCATGTCGTGGTCGGGAGGGACATCCTCCACGGGCTCCCTGCCCGGTCCTCCGGGGGCAGCGTCCAGGACATGGGCCCCCGAAAGGACGGGACGCCAATGCACCCCCGTGTCGTCATCGATGGTCATCGGGGCGTCGGGTGGCACCCGGGCCAGGTCGGGAACCACCACCTTGTGGCGCGGCTTCACCTCCAGCGGCAGGTCCACCCCTGCGAGAGCGGCCAGCTTCACGGAGAAGGGTCCGGCGGCGATCACCACCTGCTCGGCCCGGATGAGACCCTGATCGGTGCCGACGTCGAAACCCCCCGAGGGGCGATCCCTGAGCGACACCACCCGGCATGAGGTGTGGAGAGGGGCTCCCGACGCCCGAAGCAGCCCCAGTGTCAGAGCCCTGGGATCGACGAAGCCGTCGCCCGCCCGGTAGCGGGCTTGGACCACTTCGGGGCTGAGGTACGGGAACCTGCGGTGGGCCTCGTCGCCGGTGAGGAGCTCGATGTCGGTCTGCCCCCAGGAGTGCTGCAGAGCCACCAGCCGTCGCTGCGCCTCGGCCCGTTCCTCGGAGGTGGTCGCCCAGATGTATCCCGGCTGCCGTACTCCCAACGGCCCGGAGTCCTGCCCGGTGATTCCAGAGAAGTCGAGGATGAGATCCACCGACTCCCGCACCAGTTCGGTCTCCTCCAGGTTGTCGAACTGCAGGCGGAACGCGCCGGTGGCGACGGGGGTGGTGAGTGCGGCCGGGGCGGGCAGAGCTTCCAGAACCACCGGCGACAGCCCGGCCCGGGCCACCCAGAACGCTGTGGATGCGCCCACTATCCCGGCGCCGATTATCAGCAGTTCAACTCCCGCCGGCAGGCCACCGTCTTCCTTGCACACCATCGCCACCAAGCTAGTTGGGGAAATGACAAAGCCGCAAAGAGGGTGGCCTGCCGGGAGAGTGACGCTAGCCGAGCGGTATCCAACTCGGCTTGAAGCTGGCGGAATCGGCCGTTCCGGCTGGGCCGTTTCCTAAGCCGAAGGCCCCCTCGTTGAAGGATGATCAGGCAGCTTCTGTACAAGCCTCATCTATTTCTTGGCTTTCCAAAGCTCGGGATCCTGCTCGAGAACCGGGGCGGTCCAATAGCCCTATAGTTCGGTGCAGCAGGTCAAGGCCAGGCTCAATCCAGGTACGCGACGCTAGCCGCCCAGGGTTGAGGCTAGGAGGAGGGCATGATGGTTCAACAACCATCCGATGGTGCACACCCGCCGCGGGAAGAGTCGAGAACGGCTGCCGACCAGTTCTTCTTCAACGCCACCCTTGGCTCGAACCAGTTGTGGCGGTGGGTTCTGGGCATAGTCGTGATCCTCCTGATGTGGATAGGTATTGGCAGTATCGTTTTGGGTATCGCCGGGTGTGCATTCCTGAGAGCGACCAACGCTTTTGGGATCTCATGTCCGGAGGGCGTGGGAATCACGGGCGATGGCTCGCTAACGGCACGCCTTATTATTGCGGGTTTGGGATTCGTCGTGGGACTGGTGGGTATATGGGGAGTGGTGCGACTCATTCATAAGAAGCCGTTGAGGCGGGTAGCCACTGGAAGGTCATCCTTCGACTGCAACCGGTACCTGTACGCCATGGTCGTAGCGCTAATCGTTTCCCTCGTGGTGTTCGCTGTTAATAGGTTCATTCTTCGGTTGGATATGACCTTCCAGGAGCCCGGCTGGGAGTACCTGATCTTCGTCGTGTTCGCACTCTTGCTCGTTCCTGTCCAGACTGGTGTTGAAGAACTCTTATTCCGTGGGTACATACTGCAGGGCATAATGCTTCTCGTTAAGAAAAAGGTGGTGCTCGCCTTAGTCTCAGGAGCTATTTTCGCTCTACCGCACCTCACCAATCCAGAGGCGTCAGCCTACGGGTTCGCGCCCTATGTTGTCGCGTTGGTGTCCTTTGGAGTTTTCTTTGGATTGATGACGCTGCTTGATGGTGGAATCGAATTGGCGGCGGGCTACCACGCGGTTAATAACCTATTCATGGGTCTAGTAGTGAACACCGACTCAGCGGTGATAGTAACCCCTTCATTGTTTACGATCCAGCGCGATGGATACGATCTGTTTCCGCATGTCTCCATAGACGTCCTCGGTCTCTTGCTTGCACTAGCAATCCTCAACCACAAGTACAAGTGGGTCAAGCTCTCTCGAAAGTGACGTTCCCTACTTGATACACCCGTCCCCCCGAGGGTGAAGGGTTCCGGACCAGAGCGGCCACTGGAAGCCGGCGCGAGAACCGTCACCTCTTCGATTACGCAAGAGCTTCGGTGTGGCATGTTCTTCGATGCCGTCCAGGCTGGATCGGGTCTCAGCCCTCGCAGGCGATCAATCCCGCCGGATCGGAGAAGATCCCATTGGCGTACTGCACCTCTCGCACGTAGCACACGATCTTGTCCACCTCCTCAGGTGACAAGCCCGGTACAGGGTTCATATCGCCGAATTGCCAATGGTGCTGGGACGATCCTTGGTTCACAGCAAGGTGGAAACTGAAGTCGGCGTGATGGCCGGGCTCGTAGATAGGGTCTATCAACGGCGGACCCTGCGACGACCCGCCCGCAGTGGCACCATGACACTCCGAGCAGCTGGCGGTGAACAGTTCGGCGCCCTCACTAGCTACGGCCGACAGGTCGGGTACGGTTATTGCGGCTGTCTGGGAGTCAGGCGTATCGGCAGTCGAGTCTTCACCGTCCTCGGATCCTGAACACCCCACCAACAAAACACAGACCAAGACGGGGAGCAGGACCGATCGGTGCCCCCGAGGTAGTCGCCTACCGACCATCTGTTGATTGCTCCCCGCGTTGTCGTCTTCCCGATCGGATCGCTGCTTGGGACACTTGATCAGTCCACAGCCAGAGCAGCATGCCCCGGACCCCTGTGGAATCGACGCCCCGCCAGCTGGCAAACTCCATTTTCGGGCCCTTCCTGATCGGGTGCGATGTTCATCCTAGGAGAATGCCGAGAACGGGTGAATGGTTGCCACGTCAGCGGACGACGGGCCGTTGCTCCCCACCGTTTTGGACCACCCTCCTAGGCGAGCTGGAAACCCACGCTGCCTGGCCGGGCGGTACCTCCCCGGTTGGGAGGTCGGCTGGGTTCCATGAGTAGTCAAGATGTCGTTCTCAGCGGTTGGGGGTGATCCTTCCCTGATTCTGGGGAAGCCGCAACGACACGGTGACACCCTCTCCGAGGCCGTCGCTTGTTATGGTGATCGTGCCCCCGTGTGCTTCGACTATGGCTCGGGTGATGGCCAATCCCAGACCTGTGCCGCCTATCCAACGACTTCGAGACTGGTCGGTACGGTAGGAGCGGTCGAAGACATGAGGCAGGTCTGCAGGATGGATACCTATCCCGTCATCGATGATCGAGATGGCCAACGTCTCGTTGGCTTCTAACCCCGCCTTTAGCACGATGGTCCCGCCGGCGTCGGTGTAATGAATGGCGTTGCTCAGGACGTTTCCCAATGCCTGGCTCATGCGTATCCGGTCGAGGTCCATATCTGGTAGGTCGGTGGATGCCTGTAGCGACATTGTAACCTGTCGAGTCTGAGCTTGTGGCAGCCAGCGCTCTACCTCGGCGGTGAGTAGTCTGTGAATCGATGTTGATTCGCGTGTGAGTCTCGACTCGCCATAGTCGGTCTCCGCAATCCAGTTCAGATCGCTTACGAGACCGTGTAGCCGATCTACCTCCTCGACGATGTGGTCGGCCGCGTTCTCAGGCGTCTGGAGTCCATCGCGTAGCCCTTCAGCCTCTAGCTGTATAACGCTCAGTGGTGTATTCAGCTCATGAGAGACATCGGTTATCAGCCGCCTACGCAGATCACGCTGAGCCTCCAAGGTGGCGGTCATCTGGTTGAAAGCCGCGCTCATCTGGCCCAACTCGTCCGAGGATGTGACTGGTAGCCGGGTCGTATCCCCCTGAGCGATTGCCTGGGTTGCCTCCGATAGAGCCGTAACAGGTGCTGTGATACGTCTGGATAACCAAACGGCGAGCAGAATCGCAGCCCCACCTGCCAGCGTACCGCCGATGACGCTAAGAGACAGAAGCGTGTTGAGGAATCCATGTGACTCCGTCGATAGGAATTCATGGTTTATGTCTACGTAGACATAGCCTACGGGCAGGTTCGTAGTTAGATCGAACACCGTCTCCCGATACCCGTCCAGGTCGGGTGCGGTGGTACCGGCTGTCAGCACAGAGAAGTTGTCCTTCACCACACGTCCGTCGACATCGGCGATGACGACTCGTATCGGATCTATGTGGAAGGATTCTCTCTCACTCTCTTCAGATCCCTCCCTGTGCCGCTCCTTCTCGTAGATGTAGCCGGCCTCGGACAGCGGCCTGTCCACGGTCTCCCACCCGCCGGTGGTGGTGTACTCCCGACTCAGATTCTGAGCTAACTGGCTCGCCTCATCATTACGTATCTCGTCCACGAAGACACCGAGGCGGGACTGCGTCGTGTAATAGCCCACACCAACGCTGATCAAGACGGTAGGAACGATCACATAGACGAGCGATCTCAGGATTCGCCAGCGTAGCGACATCAGTCGTCATCCACCACGAATTTGTAGCCAGCACCGTAGACAGTCTGAATAGGCTGCCTACCGTCTCGGCCGATCTGTTTTCGTAGACGAGCGATCCGGCTGTCGATGGCGCGGTCGAACGCATAGAATTCGTTGAACGTCAGCGAGATAAGCTGCTCACGGGTGAGCACCTGGTTGGGATGACGCATCAACGTTGACAGAAGAGCAAGTTGAGACTCGCTCAACATCACGGGCTCGTCATCGATCGTCACAGTCCGGGTGGTCTCATTAAGAGTGATATTGCTGCGTTGCAGAACCTGCTGAACCCGGCCGCCGGCACGACGAAGCACAGCGTCGGCTCGCGCTATGAGTTCCGCAGGATCGAAGGGCTTGACGACGTAATCATCAGCTCCGCTCTGCAGTCCGATGACTCGCTCGGTGTGGGCTTCTCTGGCCGTAAGCATGATTATCGGAACGTCTGACTCGCTACGCAGGATCCTGCATAGTTCTACGCCATCGAGACGAGGAAGCATCAGATCGAGGATTATCAGGTCTGGAGTCAGAGCTCGGGCTAGGACCAGACCGGATTCACCATCATGAGCAACCTCAGTAGAGAATCCGGCCCGGGCGAAATACACCTTGACCCAGTTCGCGATCCTCCGATCGTCTTCGATTATCAATACTATGCCGCTCATTGCCAGTCCTCTGAGGAGCCATCATGAACGCTATGCCTCAACAGGGCACCGTGTCCATGCCGGATACGCCCCATGGTCCGATTCTCCCATCCGAGGCTTCAACAGCCCCCTCGGTCGACTCCGAGCTCTAGCCGCCTACTCGCCATCGCCGCCATGCTCTCCGCCATACTCGCCATCGCCGCCATGCTCTCCACCAGACTCGTCTGGGCTACTGCCATGCTCTCCGCCCGACTCTTCGCTCGACTGGCTTCCCTCATCCCCCGTACCAGCTTCGGCATGGGCTATCCATCCAGTGAACGATTCCGGCGTCGCGGGCAGGTTGATCGCCATCACCTCGCCCGGCGCCATATCCGTCGGCGTTGTCGGACCGAGCTCCGTTCCGTTCGAAAGGTGCACTTCGATCCTGACCCGGCCCAAGACGCGGTCGGTCGTGTTCTCCACAGTTCCCCGAAATGAGTTGCTCGGAGCGTCGTAGTTCAGGTTCAGTCGGGCCCCGCCACGAACTGCGTCAAAGGTCTCATCCAGTCCCAACGTAGCGCCGCTACCTTCTTCGCTCCCAGCTCCAGATTCATGGCCGCTCTCACTGCCGTCTCCTTCGGTATCTTCGCCCCCAGCGTGAGGCGCAGGCCCGGGGCCGCTGCAGTCAAACACTTCCATGTGGATGACGTATCCGTCGTAGGCAACTCCGGCAAGTCCCGGTTCACTGGCTACTGTCAGACGCGACGTTGCTTCCTGTCCAGGGTTCAGGTCTCCTAGCTTCTCAGGACCGAGCTCTCCTACTGTCTTCGTTCCCAACTTCAGGTGAGGCTCGGCCTGTACGTAGCAGAGTTTCTGCGAGAGCGTGTTTCGTACCGTCCCGTGGATGGACTCGGTCGCTGCGTCATACTGCATGGAAACAGCTAATCCGCCGAGACCACCGGTCCACGACTCTCCGAGAGGAGTGATGGGGCTCGACATAGCTGCTTCACCGCCCTCTCCGCCGCTGCCTTCGCCGCCGCTGCCTTCGCTGCCTTCGCCGCCGCTGCCATGCTCACCCCCGGACTCGCCTCCTTCTTGCTCGGCGATGCCCTGATCACGATCCTCTCCCACTCCGGTATCCACCGTGCAGCCATTGATCACCACCGCAGTCAATGCTGCCCCTAGGACCAACCCAACCCGGACCCTCTGTGTTGCCAGTGTCCTGCAAATCACCGTTCGACCCTTTCGTGCAGTATCTCCGTACTCCTCAACGGTGAGGGTGAAATGTCACAGGAATATGTCATCCATATCCAAAAATCTGTCGTCGGTAGCCGGAACTTGCCAACGAAGGTATCCGACAAGCCCGAGGAGACAACACCGGTAAGGGCCGTGCCACATCAAACCCCGTCACCTCCGGTGTGCCGCCTGGTGCGCTCCATACGTGCCCATGGGAGGACGGGACGATCACGTGCGGGGGTGAGAGCGATAGTCGTCGTAGTCGATTTCCCATGCCCAGGTCTTCCGATCCGGCGGACACATGCGTGCAGCGCGTTCGTTGGGTCCAGCCGTTTGTGGCCACGACGAATTGTCTGCGCCTCATGGACGAGGTGCAGGAGACCGGAACGGTGATCGTCGTTACCAAGCACCGCCGGCCGGTCGCGAGGGTGAGCCCTTTCCGCGAGGAGCGGCCCAAGCTGGTCGGGTCATGCAAGGGTCAGCTGCGAATCATCGCCGACATCGACAGCGAGCCTGCCATTCCGGCCGATGACTGGGACATGCTCACCCCGGGACCCATCCGGGATCAGGGTGACTGACCGTGAGCGCTGCCGGTGAACCTGCTGCTGGACACCAACGTCCTGTTGCGCCTCGCCAATTGACAGCAGGGAGATCAGCGAGTCATTCAAGGAGGAGGTCGAGTCCGGTCTCGCAGACGGCGACATTGCTGTTTCCACGGTGACGTTCGTCGAGACCACCTGCCTGCATCATCATGGACGCATCGACTTGCGATGTCATCCCGCCGTTTGGCGTCGCGAGCGGCTGCGATCAGGCCTGCGGGAGATTCCCATCGATGGCGACATCGCCGTCGAGTCGGTATTGCTGATGAACACCGGATTCCACAACGACCCCGCCGACCAACTGATCGTTGCTACGGCCATGCCGGCAGGGATGCGCCTCGCCACAACGGATCGACAGATCGTCGGCTGGGCACGGCGAACCCGTCTGCTGCCGCTGGCAGACCCAACCGCCCGAAGGCGGCAAACGGACCGGTCCGCCTGGCAACCCGCGATGGTGCTGATCCGGGCGCTGCCCGACCACAGGCTCCACGGCCGGGCGCTTGTACACCGTCGGATCCAACCGCGACTTGTCCCGCCTCGTCCGTAAAAGTGTCAACCGTACGGTCCCGTTCAGTTTCATCCTGAGCGCGGCCGTCGCTCCGGTGGCTGGAGTCCTCGATGTCTTCAACGGCGCCGCGCTCGTGGTAGCCGCTACCGTTTCGGTCATGCAGGGTCGATCCCTCCTCCTGGACTAGCGCGGTCTTGCGTATCGACGCCATGGTGCCAGCTGCCTCGGAGGGCCCGTGAGCGACAACATCGCGGCTTGCTACCGGCGCGCCGGATGGTGGACCGGCCAACAGCTGGTGGATCGCTTCGAGTCCCACGTCGCCGAGTCCCCCAACGATCCGGCCGTGGTGAGCGGCCGCGACACCCTGTCACGGGCCGATCTCTGGAACGCGGCGGGCGAGGCAGCCGAGAAGATCCGTGCCATTGTCGGCGACGCAAGGCGGGTCGTGGTTGTTCATCTGCCCAACTCGGCCTCCTGGATGGTGATGTTCCTGGCCGTGCTGCGGGCCGGCCACGTCCCGGCGACACCGCCGGTGACCACCGAGACGGACCACCTGCGTCACATCTTCGAGTTGATCAGGCCCGCTCTCGCCATATCCGTGGACCGGCACCGGCGGGCGTCGCCGGTCGAGGCCGTCCAGGAGGCCGCTGCTCGGACCACCGGGGTGGCTGTGGGCTTGGCTGGTCGCACGTCTCTCGACATGTACAGCACCGGTGGCGGCTCGAAGGGGACCGACCATGTTCCCGAGGCCAGCGCCCACCTCATGTTCACTTCGAGCACCACCGGACCGCCGAAGGCTGTGAGCCACAGCGAGGACTCCCTGGCGACTCTGAACCGGCAGTTCGCGGAGCGATTCGACCTCAACGGCCGCACGCCAGTCTTCATGCCGTCTCCCCTCGGGCACAGCGTCGGCGCCATTCACGGTGCCCGGCTGTCGATGTTCCTGGGCGCGCCGCTAATCCTTCAGGACAGGTGGGATGCCGTCACCGCTCTCGAGCTGGTGGCGCGTCACCGCGCCGCGTTCACCGCCGCGGCGACGCCGTTCCTTGTGGATCTGGCCAATGCCCGGTGGCATGGCGTCGAGTCCAAGCTGGCCCCGCTCCGGAGCTTCCTGTGCGGCGGCGCGCAGGTGCCACCGGCGCTGATCCGGCGCTGCCGCAGCGAGTTCCCCAACACCTTCGTGACGCCGCTCTGGGGCATGACCGAGGGCGGTCTGACCACCTGCGTGGACAGCTCGACCGACCTACAGGTCGAGACCACCGTCGGCATCGGGCTGCCCGGCCTGGAGCTACGAACCCTCGACGCCGGGATGCGGATGGCAGATTGCGGCGCCGGCGAGCTGGTCATGCGCGGACCCGGAGTGTTCAACGGCTACTTCGGCCAGCCCGACCTGTACGCTGAGCATCTCGTCGGCGACGGGTTCTTCCGCACCGGCGACCTGGCCCGCATCGACGCCGACGGGTACGTCTCGATCACCGGACGCGTCAAGGACCTGATCATCCGCGGAGCGGTCAACATCTCGCCGGTCGACACCGAGAACACCATCGCCGCCCACCCCGACGTGGCCGGCGTGGCCGTGATCGGCTGGCCGGATGAGCGCCTCGGCGAGCGCATCTGCGCGGTCGTCCAGGCCAACGCTCCCCTGGACTTCCGACAAGTCCTGGCCTTCTGCGCAGACCGGGGCCTGTCCCGCCGCTACTGGCCCGAGCGCCTGGAAGTGGTTGACCGCTTCCCCCGCACGGCCTCGGGCAAGATCCGAAAGCTGCAGCTGCGAAGCGCGCTGCTCAGCCGTGCCTCCGGCGCCGAAAGCCAGACCTCCGGGACCCGGTCCCGGATCGGGGAGGCAGATCGATGACCGCGGTCGAGTTGAACGGCATCGTGGTCAACTACAGTCGGCATGGCTCGGGCCCGGCAGTTGTGCTGCTCCACGGGCTGGCCGAGGACCATCGCTCATGGGACGCCGTCGCCGCCCATCTAGGGTCCTTCACCACCTACGCCGTCGACCTCCGAGGCCACGGCCGGACCACTGCCGGCCAGGGTGCCGGTACGCTGTCGCAGTTGAGCGACGACCTGATCATGTTCCTGAGCGCCGTCAGCGGCCCCGCAGCGGTCGTCGGGTACTCGCTCGGCGGCACCATCGGTCTGGGGGCCGCCACCGTCGCACCAGCCCTGATCCGGCATCTCGTCGTGGTTGCCACCTCATCGGTCGTCGGGTCGGCCGCAGCCGGATTCTTCGCGGGCCGCATAGCCCAGCTCGAAGCAGGGGACCGGGACGGCTTTGCCGCCGGCCTGCGCGACGACACGTCGAAGCAGATCATCGCCGACGCGGATCTCGACTCCCTGGCCGCTCGCCGGATGGTCGCGGTCGGAGACGGCCGCGGCTACATCAACGCCGCCAGAGCCATGATCGGGATCCGGGCCGAACCACTCAATCCGCTGCTGTCGCAGATCACGGTGCCCCTGGACATCGTCGGAGCGGACCGCGATGTCTTCTGTCCCCGGCGGGCGTCGGAGATCATCGCCGATGCGGTGCCCCATAGCCGCTTCCACGAGATCGCCGGCGCCGGTCATCTGCTCTCGGTCGACCGGCCCGAAGCCTACGGCGAGCTGCTCGCTCGGCTCCTGCACGAAACGGACACCCGATGACACACAGGTACGGCATCTCGCTGGGGGTGAGCCCCCGAGAGCCCTTGAGCCGCACGTCCGAGCTGGCCCGGGCCATCGACGAGAGCGGCTTCGATGTCCTGTGGTACATAGACTTCCAGCTCGGAATGAAAGACGTGTACGCGGCCATGAACCTGGCCGCGCTGTCCACCGAGCGGGTGCTCATCGGAGCGGGCGTCACCAATCTCGTGACCCGGCACCCCACCGTCACCGCCAACGCCACGGCCGCTCTCGACGAGCTCTCCGGCGGTCGAGCCGTGCTCGGCCTCGGCGCGGGCTGGTCAGCAGTGCTGGGCGCCGGGGGCAAGCCATCGAAGCTGGGCGACCTGCGCGCCGGGATCGACGGGTTCCGCCAACTGTTCACCGGCGAGGCATGCGAGCTCTACGGCACCCGGGTTCGCCTGGCGACCGCCACCCGCCAGATACCTATATATCTCGCCGCGTCGCAGCCGGCGATGCTGCGCCTGGCCGGTGAGATCTGCGACGGTGTCGTGCTGATGGGCGCCGCCGACCCCGAGTTCTGCTCGTGGCAACTCGACTTCATATACGAGGGCCTGGAGGCATCCGGGCGTGATCGGGCGGAGCTGACGGTCGACCTGTTCGTCACCATGTCGGTAGGTGACGACGAGACAGGAGCCATCGAAGACATCAGGGCCTGGGCCACGAGCCAGGCAGCCACCTTCCACCCTTGGAAACGCATGCCACCGGCATGGGAGAGATTCCGCCCCGAGTTCGCGCGGGCTGCCGGCGCCTACCAGCTGGTCGATCACCTCTCACTACAGGCCCGGCACCGCCAGATCGTGTCGGACGACTTCGCCCGGTCGGTGGCGCTGGCGGGCGACCTGGACACGTGTGTCGATCGACTCCGGCGGCTCTGGCGACTCGATATCGACCGCATCACGTTCGCGCTCCTGTCGGGCGGGCGGCAGCAGCGTCTCGCTCACCTGTCCGACACCGTGATACCCGCCGTGGAATCAGCCGGGGGGAGCTGATGGCCAACGACATGCCGGTGGCGCTCGTCACCGCGGCCGCGGGAGCCGGAATCGGAGCGGCGGTGGTGCGCCGGCTCGCCGCGGACGGCTTCGACGTCGTGGTGACCGACGCCCACGAGCGCCGATGCCGGGAGTTCGCCCGGGCCCTGTCCGGCAAGCTCGGGCGGGACGTCCTCTACTACCACCTCGACGTGACCGACCACGCGCAGGTGCGTGCCGTGATCGAGGATGTTGTGACCCGGAGGGCTCGTCTCGATGTGCTGGTGAACAACGCGGGATGGTCGAAGATCGAGCCGGTGGCCGAGATGTCCCTCGAAACCTGGCAGCGCTGCCTCGATGTGGATCTCACCGGCACGTTCGCATGCATGCGCTACGCGCTCCCCGCCATGATCGCCAGCGGCGGCGGCTCGATCATCAACATCTCGTCGATCGCGGCGTGGGAGATGTCGACCGATCATGGCGCGGCCTACTCAGCCGCCAAAGCCGGCGTCCTGGCTCTCACCCGGGTCGCCGCGGCCGAGAACGGAGTCCACGGAGTGCGCGTCAATGCCGTAGCGCCCGGCCTCATCCACAACGACTTCCTCCGCAGGATCTACCCCCAAGAGTTCTTCGACCGCTACCTGTCCGACAAAGCGTTCCTGGGCCGGGTAGGCCGACCCGACGATGTCGCGAGCATGGTTTCGTTCCTGGCCTCGGACGAAGCGAGCTACGTGACGGGCGAGGTGTTCACCGTCTCGGGTGGTGTGTCCGCTCGTGGATGACGGCCCCCTCTGGTGGCCCGTGCAGCGGCTCCTCGAGGCCTACCGCGACGGCTCGCTCTCACCCGTCGAGGTCGCGGAACTGGCCCAGGCGCGCATCGCCGAGATCGATCCGATCCTCCACGCATTCGTCCTGGCCACCCCCGAGCTGTCCCGGCGCCAGGCCGTTGCAGCCGAGGCCGCCTACAGGAACGGCAGCCCGGGCCCTCTCGCCGGCGTCCCGGTCTCGATCAAGGATGCCTTCCACATCGAGGGCCACGTCACCACGCTCGGTTCGCTGGCCCATGCCAACGATGTGGCCCGCCAAGACTCCGGCGCCGTGCGCCGGCTGCGCAGGGCCGGAGCCGTGATCGTCGGCAAGACCAACGTCCCGGAGTTCTGCCAATCGGCCACCACCGACAACCTGCTCGGTCCCGACACCGCCAACCCTTTCGACCCCGACCGCACCGCGGGAGGGTCCAGCGGCGGCGCCGCAGCCTCGGTCGCTGCGGGGGCCTGCACTCTCGGGCTCGGTTCCGACGGGGGAGGCTCGATCCGTATTCCGGCGGCGTTCTGCGGCCTCGTGGGCCTCAAGCCCACCTACGGCGCCGTGGACGATGCCGCTGGTTTCGAGGCGTTCAGCCCGTTCATCTCCATCGGGCCGCTGGCCCGATCAATTGCCGACGCCCGCTACATGCATTCCGTGCTTTCCGCAGATGGCATCGCAACCGCAGGTACGCGGGTCGGGACTGGCCCGCTTCGTGTCGCGTGGTGCGCCAACCCGGAGAATCGTCCGGTTGACGCCGGTGTCGGTGACGTTGTGGCGTCGGCGGTGCACAAACTCGCCGTCCGCGGGCACCGGGTCAGCAGCGTGGAGCTGGACCTCGGGGGATGGGAGGAGATATTCGGGCCGATCGTGCTGGCCGAGGAGGGTGAGCGCCGAGGGCACCTGCTCGACGGTCCCCACCGGTTGACAAGATACCAGGAGCGGTTCCTGAGAGCGGCCGAACAGCTCGATCCGGTGGCCGTCGCCGGGGCCCGCTCGGCCCTCGTGGAGTACCGGGCCCGGGTGGATCGGTACTTCCGCGACTACGACGTCCTCGTCACCCCCGCCACCGCCACCACCGCCTTCGAACTCGGACACCGGCCGACGACCATTGCCGGCCGACGGGTTGGGCGGCTCTGGGGGCCATTCCCGTTCGCGGCTCCCTTCAACGTCTCCGGGCATCCCGCAGTAGTGCTCCCGGCAGGATTCGTGGACGGCCTACCGACCGCCATCCAGCTGGTCGGACGGTACGGGGCCGACCTTCACCTGCTGTCGCTCGCGGAGCGACTCGAAGCGGAGCTGAACGTCCGGCCCTTCGCCCGGCTGCCGTCCCGTATCTCACTCTCATGAGCGGCGTAACCCGCAGGATCGATGGCTCCACTCTCCTCTTGGAGATCAGCCGGCCGGATCGTGCCAACGCTCTTCGGTGCCGGACGATTCGCGAACTCGAAGCCCAACTGGATGCAGCCGAAGCGCCCGAGTCCGGCGCTCGCCTCCCGGGCACCGGTGTCAGCGGAGTGGTCATTACCGGGGGCTCCAGACGTTTCAGCGCCGGAGCGGACCTCGCCGAGTTCACCGGATCGATCGAGGATCTCAGGTTCGATGACGAGCTCGAACGGCTCTGCCGCCGCATTACCCACAGCCCGCTGCCTATGGTGGCCGCCGTCGAGGGTGCCTGCTACGGCGCAGCCGTCGACCTGGCGTGGGCCTGCGATGCGGTCGTGGTTTCGGATGAGGCGCGCCTCGCCTTACCGTCGACCAGATTGGGGATCCTGTACAACCCGGTGTCGGTGGCCCGCCTGCATTCCCGGCTCGGTTCCTCCACCGTGCGCCGTCTCATGGTTCTGCAGCAGGAGCTGGCGGGTGGGGAGTTGCCGCCCGGCTCCGCCATCGTGGTGCCACCCGGCGCCGCGGTCGGGACCGCAGTGCGCCTCGTGCAAGCAGTCTCCGCGGACCGCGGTGCCATGATGGCCAGCAAGACCCTGCTCGCGTCCCTGGACAGTGGCGCCGAGTTCGACGCCGCCCAGTGGCAGGCCATGCGAGAGGCTCGATTGGTCTCACCGGCCCGCCGGGTGGCACTCGAGACCCAGCGGGCCTCGATCACGAGCGAGGAGAGGGCATGAAGCTGAAGGATCTGGCCGGCTACGACCTAGGCACGCGCACCGTCGAGTTCTCAGCCGACGATGCCATCCTCTACGCACTCGCCGTAGGTGCCTCCGCCTCGCAACTCGACCTGGTCTACGAGCGATACCTGCGGGTCCTACCGACCTATGCCTGCGCGCTGGGCCTATGGGCGGTGGAGGCGGCCGGCAAGCTGGATGCTTACGATCCCACCCGGTCGCTTCATGTCGGCCAGAGCCTGAGTGTCCACGAGCCCCTGCAGCCCGGACCGACCCCGATAAGCGGCCGTGTCCGCTCCGTCCACGACAAGCTCCACCTCACGATCGTCCACATCGACGTGGTGGCCTCCAGTTTCGACGCCGGTTATACGATCCTGCTGCCCGGGGTGGGAGGCTGGGGCGGCGATCCGCCTCCGCCGACCGGGACGGTCCCTGGACTGGCGCCGACCTGGACCGGATCGGCCCACGTAGGGCCTGAGGCAGCGGTGCTCTACCGGCTCACCGGCGACAAGCATCCCGTTCACGTCGACCCATCCGTGGCGGCCGCTATGGGGCTGGACCGGCCGATCCTGCACGGGTTGGCCACGATGGGTATCACAGCCAGAGTCGCGGCCGAGTCCGTGAGCGCCCATCCAGCGGACCTCTCCGCAGCCACGGTGCGCTTCTCCAAACCCGTCTACCCCGGATGCCGGCTGCGGATCGACGCCGAGACCCACCAGGCGACCGCCTGTGTCGAGGCCTCGGTCGACGGAACTACGACCATGACGGGCACATTCACCTACTGATCGACGCCGCCAAGCATGCTCACGCTACACGTGCAAAGTCAAGGCTCTCCCTGACGGATCGACGCAGCCATTCGTGGTCGTCGTCGCCGATCACCTCTAGCATGCTACGTCCCCCGTATTCCTCAGCGGGGCGCCGCGCCACGACTGCGGGCATGCCTTCGCCAGGTGGCCTATGCGGGGATTGGCTTCGTTCCGCATCCACTCGCCGTACGCCTTTACGTCGGCGGCCAAGCCCTGGGCACCGGACCAGGTCATGCGATCGCGATCGTTGTCGGGATGTAGGGCGGACGGCGCGAGGAGCGGGTTGGGATCTCCAGCGTGGCCCTCTGGATCAGTTCCGCTACCGGGTTCAGGTCCCCTGACAGAGCCTTCAATCCGGAGGCGCCGGGCTTACAACGGGCAGTCGCTGTCGACACTATCGGGAGGAGAGGCGCAGCGGCTGAAACTAGCCGCCGAACTCACCAAAACCGGCAACACCTATCTCATGGACGAACCAAGCACAGGGCTCCACCGGCTCGACATCGATTGGCTGCTCGACATCATTGACCGCCTAATCAACATCGGCAATACCGTCATCATCGTCGAGCACAACCTCGACATCATCTCCGCCGCCGACTGGATCATCGACATCGGCCCCGAAGGCGGCAAGAACGGCGGCACCATCATCGCCACAGGCACCCCAGAGACAATCGCCACCCACCACCAAAGCTACACCGGGCAGTACCTCAAGACCCGGCTCGACACCGCATAGCATCGACAGCACCTCACCCCCAGCGGAGGACTACTCCCAACGCTGCCCCGCATCCCTCAACGGCCAAAACGAGCGGTTCCACCGGGTCGACTGTTTAGAGCTGCGGCGACGGCGCCCTAGTCCCAGGTCAGCGACTTTCGGAGCTGTTTTGGGTAGCGTCGTGATCGACAACGCTATAGCGTCGCGTACGGCTTGGGCACCATGGCCGGCGAGAGCGGGACCGTTTTTGACCCGGTGCTGTTCGCCGTGGCCTTGCATGGGTGGGAGGTGCAACAGCAACGTGAACCGGGTGGTCTGCTCAACAAGCGTTCCGATCGCGGAACTGTGACGTCCGAGGATCAAGTCACCTTCCCAGTGGCCTGGCACTCCCCGGTCGTCGGCCTCGGCCGGTCGTTCGCTGATCATGATCTCGGGGCTGACGAACTTGTTGGCCCGCCGCCGGGTCCGGGCCCTCGGGACTCCCAGCGCTCGCCTCACCTCGGGTGTCAACCTCGGGGCCCACGAGCGCCCCGAGCCGGGAGTTCGCAGCACCGACACGACCGATTGCGCGGCATGCACCTTGCCCCACTACAGCGCCGTAGATGCGGTAGGGGAGATGTGAGCAGGGGGAACTGGATCGAGGGGGCAACCTGGAAGGGGGACGGGGGAGGATTGGAGTGGGGGGAGGTGTAGAAAGGGTGGGGGCGGGGGTGGTGTTGGTAGTGCCGGAGTTCGGAAGGAAAGATGGTTCGAGGGGTGGGTGGTCGGAGGTTGGGTGAGGAGGTGTGGGGTGATCCGGGAGGTTGGGTATGAATGATCGAAGCGCTCTGGCTGGAAGCCCTGGGGGTGTTTGAACTTATCGCGGTCCATGGGGAGCGTCCTTCACCAGGCCGGTCCTGTCGAGTTCGGGCACTCGGTCTCTGAGGGAGATGTTGCGGCCAGGTGCGAGCGGGCTGTGGGGTGGACCGTTCGGCTTGCGTTAAGGGGTGCCAGAGGATGTCTGGAGTTCCTCGGCCATCGGGGGGAACTCCAACACCACCCTCCCTCGCAGTTGGCTGACCCTGGTTTCGATCATTTCGCGAGAGAGCGTCGGTAGCCGATTACGCCTTGATGTGTGACGCCATCGAGATCAGGTCTGCATTGATTCCGACTCGTAGGGGGCCTCTGCGCTCGCAGAGGTAGAGTCATGGCATGGCGATGCCACTTCCGCTTGCGGTGCCATGGCGCTTTCCGGAATTCTGGGCCGGTATTCGAGCCGAGGTGTGGTCGGCTCTCGGGCTGCCTCCCACTGTGTACGCGGACGAAGCGTTGTTCGCTGATGAGCAAAGCAGACTCTTCGGCCGCTCGTGGACCGGTGTGGCACTGGCTGCCGAACTATCCCTGCCGGGCCGGCTTCTCGTACGGTCGGTGGGCGGGAAGTCCGTGTTGTTGACCCGGTCCGGAGAGCAGTTGCGGGGATTCATGAACTCATGCCGTCACCGGGGGACGGAGCTGGCCGAAGCCGACTGCGATATAGCGGGCACCATTCGGTGTCCGTACCATCGCTGGAGCTACTCGACCGATGGTCGGTTGCTCGCGGCGCCGCTGTTCGCAGCGTCGCCGCCATCGGATTTCGACCCCGCAGACTGGCGTCTTGTCCCCGTGCGCGTGGACACTTGGGGTCCCATCGTGTTCGTCTGCTTTGATGAGCAGACACCGCCGCTGGACGTATGGCTCGGTGATCTGCCCGAGCGTTTAGCCGGCTACCGCTTGGACGAGTGGCAGCCCGCCCACCTTGACGGGGCGGCATGCACGTTCGATGTCGCGGCCAACTGGAAACTCATAGTTGAGAATTTCGCCGAGTACTACCACCTGCCGTGGGTGCATCCGAAGCTGGCCAAGGTGTCACGGGTCAAGGACCACTACCGCTATCAGGGTCCGGGGATGTATTGCGGGCAGACCACGACGCCGGTTTCGGGGGATAAACACGACGACTGGCTGGTATTGCCCCCCGTGGGTGGTTTGGACGCCTCGGATGCTGCTAGCGGAAGGTTCATCGCTTTGTTCCCCAACGTTTTGCTTGCTGTGCTGCCGAACCATGTGTTCCTCATGCTGCTCGAGCCGCTGAGCGTCGGTCGGACCCTTGAGCACTGCACCTTCCTGTTTCCGCCGGGTACGGTGCCGGCGACCGATGACGAGCAGGGGCGGCAGCGGTTTGCCGAAGGGTTCGAGACCACTCAGCGCTTCTGGATCGAAGTGAACGATGAGGACATCGACATATGCGGACGAGTTCAGCGAGGTATCGCCCGGGCCGGCGCGCCGCCAGGTCCCATGGCTCCGCGTTTCGAAGAACCGTTGAACCGCCTCCACAAGATGACGGCCGATCTCATGACGCTCGAGTCGGTTGCCGACCTCGCGGTTCCGGCAGGAGACCGGCCGGGCGACGTTGACCTCTTCGGTACCAAGCCGAACCCCATGCCGCCGCTCATCGAGGCCAACGCCACACTACGGGGAGCGGAGGCCAACGGTCCTACCTCACCCGACAACAGAGTGCGCGGGTAGGCAGACCTCCGACCGCCCCCACCAATAGACCCAACCCGCTTCCGGCCAAAATCCCTGGTCCTCGAAGTAGACGCATCAGCCACCGGAGTCGGTGTTCCCCCAGGTGAGCACCTACCCGCGCACCCTGCCAACCCCATCACCAAGAAGCGACCAACCACCACGGTGACCGAGTACCCGGGATGGGATTCGAACCCACACCACTCAGGGGAGGAGTTGGCCACTGTAAAACTCTAAGCCTGAATCCACCGGTAGATATTCTGTGGTTGGGGGTGGATAGACGCGGAAAGTGCCTCTGATCTGGGACAATAGCCATACGAAACATGGTGATTGGCTCGGAGTCTGGAGGCACTTCCTGTGAGTGGAGTATTGCAGAATATCGACCGGTATGAGGCGGTTTTCGATGATGAGGGGCTGGTGGCCGACGCTGGGTTGTTGGCGGCCGGGACGTTGATGGACCGTTTGGGTTTGGAAGGTTTGGTGGATCGGACGGTGCGGTTGGGCGGCCGGGTGGGTGGCGCGCATCCGGGTCGTAAGGTATGCACGTTGGTAGCTGCGATGCTGGTGGGCGCCTCCCATATTGACCATGTGGATCGGCTCCGGGCCGGTTCCACCGACCGGGTGCTGCCCCATGCGGTGATGGCCCCGTCCACTGTGGGAACCTTCCTGCGTTCGTTCACCTGGGGTCATGTACGCCAGTTGGAGAAGGTGGTGACCGTAGCGCTGGGCCGTGCGTGGGGGGCGGGCGCCGGTCCCGGCAAGGGAGCGGTGACCCTCGATGTGGACTCGACGATCTGTGAGGTGTCTGCCAAGACCAAACAAGGGGCCGCCTATGGCTACACCAAGGAGTTGGGTTATCACCCTCTGTTGGCGTTCCGAGCCGATACGGGGGAGGTGGTCGGTGCCCGTCTGCGGGAAGGAGCATCGCAGAGGGGTGTGGTCCATTTCGTTGGGGAGACAGTGCGGCGTGTGCGACGGGCCGGGGCCAGGGGCCTGGTGAGCGTGCGGGCCGATTCGGGGTTCTGGTCCTATACCCTCTTGGCCGCCCTCGACCGCCTCGGGGTGGGCTGGTCGATCACCTGCCCGCTGAATGCCAAGATTAGGACACTGATCAGCAATATCGACGAAGACGCGTGGACCCCCATTGCCTATCCCGAAGGCGGGCTGGCACAAGTGGGGGAAACAGTCCTGGAGATGGCCAACCCCAAGAAACGGTCGCAGAAACGCCGGGTTCGCCTGGTAGTGCGCCGCACCCGCCTGCTCGGTTCCCAAGCCGAGCTGTGGCCCGACTGGCGATACCACGCGTTCGTCACCAACCTGGACCTGCCCGCGGCAGAAGCCGACCGGCGCCACCAACCCGGGGCCGGACAAGACGACACCGGCCACCAACCCCGCCGCGGAGAACAAGACACCGAAGTGGCCGAACTGCCGGTGGTAGAGATCGGTGACAACCCTGGGGAAGCGCACAGCCCGCTGCCCGCGGTCGAAATCGACCGGTACCACCGCCGCCACGCCACATGCGAACTCGCCATCCGCGACCTCAAAGACTCCGGGGGTCTCGCCCACCTACCCTCCGGCGTCTTCGCAGCTAACGCCGCCTGGCTGATCTGCGCCGCCCTAGCCCATAACCTCTACCGGCAGATAGCCCTCCTCGGGGGTACGCAGCCGCCCGGGCGGCTGGTCTGTGGACGTACCATCCGTACCCGACTGTTCGGACTCCCTGGACGCCTCGTCAACCACGGCGGACGCCGCCTCCTGCGTCTACCCGCCCGATGGCCCTGGGCCGGCGCCTACCTAACCACCCTCACTAACCTCCGGGCGCTGCCACAGCTCTGCTGACCCGGCCCGACGGACCCGCCGCAACCATAACCAACCACCCAAACCCCGACCACACACGCCCGAAACCATCCCAACCAGCCTCCAACACTACCTAACCCACCAAACCACACCCACCACACCCCCGAAACCCCCCGAATCCAACCAGCCCCAACCCCTCAACCCCCCACCAACCGCACCCCGGACCACCCCCCGGGGAGGCCGTCGGTGGATTCAGGCTAAGCGGGCAGGTGGGCGGCTGCCGTTACGTCCCCTTTACCTTGTTGGGTAGCTCTGATGTGTGAGTATCGGGGCTGGTTGCTCGCCGCGGCGGGCAGGGCTCTGTCCCCCTGTCACAGAGATGGCCTGGGCGGGATGTCATCCGCCGTGGTTGGGTGCCTGCGATCTCTGACAGGGACATGCACCGAAGTGGGGCTGGTACAAGCCATCCACGCCTACGCGATCCACGGACATCCCCTTGCTTGGCTACACGGCATTGCACGGTGAGTCTTCGCTCGGACAACAGAGTCTGGCAGCGGTCGAGTACCTCGAATCCAGGACGCTTAGGCCGGAAAGAAGTGCACGGACTCTCAGGCAGCAGGTGTCGATTCGGGCATGAGGTCGAGAGCCCGGACCAGGAAGGTAGCCATCTGCGCTCTGGTAACCGCCTTGTCCGGGCAGTAACGCAGCGGATCGGTCTCGCAACCCGTAGTCACACCAACCGCAGCCAGGGCATCAATGTTGGCTTCATGGGTATCGCCCCCGGTATCGGCGAAGCCAGCCGGCGGAGCAGCGTCCAGATCGAATGCCCGGACCAGGAAGGTGGCCATCTGCGCTCTGGTAACCGCCTCGTGCGGGCAGTAACGCAGCGGATCGGTCTTGCAACCCTCGGTCACGCCAAGATCGGCGAGACGCTCCACGTAGCTCGCCCACCAAGCGTCAGGATCCACGTCGGCGAACCGCGTCCGGGCATCGGAAGACTCGGGAGCTTGATCCAGTGCCCTGGTGATCCACACTGCCATGACCCAACGTAGGAGAGGTTCATCAGGGCAGATGCGCCGCTCGCCACACTCGGTACCTTCCAGAACACCCGCCGCCGCGAGCCGGTTGATCGACGGTTCGTGAACACCGCCGTCGTCGTCGAAGCTGTCCGGATCGGCGGGTTCTTCAGGTTTCTCCCCGTCGTTGCCGTTGCCCGGGATGGGGTTCTCCGAGTCATCGCCCGGCGGGGGGGCCACGCCATCGATCGCGGTGATGTTGGAGGACCTGAGACCCAGGCCGGTCCGTAACCCGACGCCGGCGACCGTGACCGACGCGGGCTCGCCATCGCGGACACCGCGGAACATGACCTCCGCAGGTGAGGACACGGACTCTCTCGTTACGAGGATCGCCTCGGTGACCTCCTCCCAGCCCAGCCAACGTGCGATGGCCGAGGCGCTCACCCGTTCCTCCCAGGAGACGTACGGGTTGCCCACCGCCGGGTCGAGGTCCCAAGGATCCGCGACCGGAGCCAGGTAGGGCCACATGCGTGACGTCGGCGCCTTGCCGTTCCGCCCCGTGTAGAACCCGTAGATGTTGCTGCGGGTGAAGCCACCGGACGAGGCGGAGAAGAACGCCTGCACGATCCCCGCCTTCGTGAACTTCTCCCACTCGTCGCCGAAGTAGGTGAGGACCCGATCCCTGGTAGTTTCCACTCCCTCGAGCCAGGGCTGGCTACGCGATCGGGACTCCTTGGCCCAGCCGATGTAGTTGATGTCCCTCCAGCTGTCGTAGAGATGGCACCAGCACCCGTCCTTGCGGGCGGCGCTTATACCCGGATCGTCGTCGGGATCAGCAGGGCGCGGCCCGGTTTCCGACTGGAAGAAATTGAAGGCCGCGTACGTGCGGGCCGCAACGGCCTGGGCCTCGTTGACTCCCGGCGCTTCCCAGTCGTCCGGAATTTCGGCGATACCTTTGACGTAGTCCTCGAGCCCCACCGCCAGGACCACATGGAACCCCACCTCGGACGGGTCGTCCCGTATCTTCAGCTCCCCGTGACGGTATTCGCACTCCTCGCTTGCCCGAACTGAGCAGATCTTGTTCCTTTCCTCACCGTGACGGAGCCGGACGCCCTGCGCCTCGGGCCAGGAAATAGCCGCCCGGCAGACACCCGCTGTTCCCTGGAGCTCTCCTTCGTGGAAGAAGCCGCACTCGTTGCGGGCGATCCGCCGGAGCTGCCACCTCTCGCCTTCCTGAGGCTGCTCCGGCTTCGGGCAGGCCCCTTCCCCGTCGTTGGAGAGGCACAGATCGAGCGGGCCCCCGACGGCTACGAACTCCAGCAGGGTGACCTGCCTTCCCAGATTGACCCAGATCGGGTTGTCCAGCGTCTGGAGCAGACCGTTGGGGAGGGACAGATCGCCCAGGGACGCCGGTTCCGAACCCGGGAAGTAGTAGGCCGCTATATCCTCACCCGGCTTGGCCGGATCGGCGAGCGCCTGCCCATAGGCCCCCCACTGGCCCATACCGACACGGTGGCCCGCTCCCGCGCCCTCGAAATCAAATCCGGGCGTATCGTGCGCGTCGGCGGCAACAGCCGGGATCAGGCCCACCAGGACCGCCACGAGCATCAATCTCCGGAGCACCCGAGAAGTGTAGGGGCGATCCGGCAGCGAACTGAACACGATGGCCGTGGTCGACGAACCCGAACTTCCGACACCCCGACCACCCAACATGCCATTCCGGCGGGAAGCCTCTGATGGTCACCCGGTTGAATGGAGTCGCTCGATGGTAACGAATGGGATGTACCCGGGGAGGGGGGCGTGTCGGTCGGCTACCGGACCTGTGGGAGACCGCTTGTATCAGACCCGAGGGACGATGCGCGGTTGCGGCGGAGGGCTTCCATGTCGGCCAGGTCTTGGAAACGGCCGGCAGCCAGCTTGTTGCGTTCCAGGTCTTCTAAGCCGATGAAGGGAACCGCCAGCGAGTCCAGCAGGACCTCGGTTCGCCGCCCCCAGCATTCGTCGAAGTCGACTCCGGCGATGCTGGTCAATATGCCGATCCGGTTGGGCGGATATCCCAGTTGGACCATTTGGCCCTCGACGGCGAAATCCTCCGCCGACAGTCCGAGTGATTCGAATCCGGACTCGTCCAACACTGCGGCCAGTCTCTTGGCGTTCTGAGGTTGACCCAAACCCAGATGTCCAGATCTTTGGTAAGGCGGGGATGACCGTGGGCGGCCACCGCGTGTCCACCGACTACCAAGAAGCGCACCCCGTGTTCAACACACAACAAGACGAAGTCGTGCAATTCCTTTCCCAGCCGCATCCGCCCCCCGTGGTCGCTGTTCGGAGTCGTGCGCTGGTTCACCCAAGGCCTCACCCTGGTACGCCGGGAGATACAACGTCACGAACCCCAGCGGCGGCTCCCAACGTTCGAGCCGGAGGTGTTCCGAGCCCGATTTACCCCCCTTATGGGGGTCGACCATCTCAGCGAAGCCCACCAGGCGCACCTCGACCGGCTGTTCGACACCCATCCCCGTCTCCGAACCGCGTGGGACGCTCTCCAAGAACTCGACCAGGCCGACGACTGGGACCAGGCCAACCAGGCGCTGGGACGGTTCGCCGATCTCTACGCCACCGGCCAGATCCCCGCATACCACCAAGTTGTGGACACCATCATCGCATGGCGAGAAGAGATCTTGGCCTACCACACCAACAACCTCCACCCTGGTCCTACGCCGCGTCGCTCACGGGTTCACCAACCCCGACAACTACGCCGCCCGAGCAATCCTCGTCACATGACCCCCACACCGACAGCGGCAACACCCGATCCCACGAAATCGCACAGGGCCAACAAGAAGGAAAGTCCTATGTTCGGAAACACGAAGGATGGTCGCAACCTCTCCGATCGACAAAGCAGAGTGAGTCGGACCGCGGCACTGGCCTTCGGTCGATTGTTGGTCAGGAGACATGACCATAATTGCGGCATGACGTCCCCGAGCATCAGCCCGGCGGAACGCGTGGTGCCCGCCGGGGAGTTCAAGACGAATTGCCTGCGCCTGATGGACGAGGTGCAGGAGACCGGAACGGTGATCGTCGTTACCAAGCACCGCCGTCCGGTCGTGAGGGTGAGCCCGTTCCGCGAGGAGCCACCCAGACTGGTCGGGTCGTGCGAGGGCCAGTTGCGGATCATCGGAGACATCGATAGCGAGCCGGCCATTCCCGCCGACGACTGGGACATGCTCGCCCACCCTCGGGCCTAGCTGGCCAAGATCACGGTGCGTGACCGGGACCCCCGCCGGTGAGCCTTCTGATGGACACCAACGTCCTGTTGCGTCTCGTAGTCGACAGCAGTGACATCAGCGAAACCTTCAAGGAGGAGGTCGACTCCGGTCTCGCCGGTGGCGGCATTGCGGTTTCCACGCTCACGTTCGTGGAGACCACCCGCCTGCACCATCACGGACGCATCGACCTGGGATGCGACCCGGCCGTCTGGCGCCGCGAGCGGCTGCGATCAGGTCTGCGGGAGATCCCCGTCATAGGCGATGTCGCCGTCGAGGCGGTGTTGCTCGGGAACACCGGCTTCCATCGCGACCCTGCCGACCAGCTGATCGTCGCCACGGCCATGACGGCAGGGATGCGTCTTGCCACAACGGACGAAAAGATCATCGGCCGGAGTGTTTCGACGGACGGGTGTACCGCGTCATCGCCGACGCCCCCATGGGCCCGGGGACCGGCGGGCAAGTGGGCCCGAGCACGCCAAGTTGCTTGGCAGACAGACCACTAGCAGCACCCTGGGATGCGGGCCGCCGGATGGCTGGTTCAGAGTTCGATCAAGTCGGCTATGAGCTCTCGAATCTGTTGCAGCGCGACGGGTCCGATGTTCGTGCCCGTCGTGTCGACGACGCGGTCAACGCTGATGGTCGTTGGCAGGTGGGCCTGGGCGACGCCGAAGCCGATGATGTCAACCTCGCTCAACCATCCTCGCCTCGTGGTCGTGCAGGGTACGACCACGATCGCGTGTTGCCGGAACTCGAGCACATCATCGGAAGTGACGACGATGGCCGGTCGCACGAACCCCGGCTCGCCCCGCGAGGGCGTCCCGAAATCGCAGCGGACTGCATCACCCGCTCGCAGCAGCGACATCGCTTGCAGACGCATCGAGCACCGCCTCGTCGTCAGCATCGAGTGGGGCGCTTGCGAGCTGAGCACCGATGATGCGACGACGCTCCCGTCGCACCAGCTTCGCGATCTGTGCGTCGAAGGTGAGCCCCTCACGAGCAGCGAGCTCGCGGAGAGCGTCCCGAGTCCGGACTGAGACCTTGATGGTAGTCGATTTGGGCATACCTAGAAGTATACCATTCGCTGGCCCGTACAAGCCGATATGTTCGAGCCTCAGGCTTGAACAACACCGCGGCAGTGGCATCACCGCATCGGTCTCGCCGTCTGGTCGCACTAACGGTCAGGTATAGCTCGGACATGACGCACGGTGCAGCATCATCCAGCCCGAGCGAACCGGGGTCTCGGGGGGCAAACCGTGATCATCCTCGCGAACGGCAAGACGAACGGGGGTGCCCAACGGACCGACGACCCGGGTGCGCTGTGAGTGCGAATGGACGGACTGCCCACAGCCACCGGTTGGCAGATGAAGCCGCAAGGCGGCGGCCCGGACGAGGTTGTGCGTGCCGCTGCCGCCGGACAGGCGTGAAGGGTGGATCGCCGATGCCGACGACTGGGGGTGGTTCTGCTACTCGGAGTTCGCGGACATGATCGGCCAGAGGTACGTGCGTGATGATGACGTGTGGAGCCTCGGCTCCGTGCCGGAGGTCCGTAGAGTCGGGCTGGAGTCCGTGATCGCTCCCGACTTCGAGGTGACCGAACGCAACGGCACCGGGCTGAGGCTGTCGGAATGCGGGGCCGTAAGGTGGTGATGTTCACCTGGTCATCGTGGTGAGGGCGCCGGGCCAGCCTGGCGGACTGGCAGGCCTTGTAGCCACGGTCAGTTGGAGGAGATCGGCGATGGTCATGTCGTGGTAGCGGTGTTCGAGGACTTCATTGCGGTAGTGCCTCTCCCGGCACATGGAGCACTCGAGCCGGACATCGTCGATGAAGGAGAGTTCCATCTCGACATGGCCTTCGCCGCCACATTCGGAGCAGGAGCCTCTCGAGTAGCAGTTGAAGAGGGACGGGCTGACCCCGTTGGCATCAGCGAAGGCTTGGCGGATGGCATCGAAGATACCGATGTAGGTGGCGGGGTTGGAGCGCGAACTGCGTCCAACGGGTTTCTGGTCTACAAAGACGACCCTGCTGCCACCGTCCCCGACGTTGTTGATGAACTCGGCGACGAGGCTGCTCTTTCCTGAACCGGCGACACCGGTGACACAGGTCAGCACGCCTCTGGGGATCTCGACCGACACGTTTCGCAGTTTGTTGCGGCTGGCGTTGAGGCGGAGATAGCCGACAACCACATGGGCAAGCAGTCGGAGGCCCGAAACCGATCTGGTTGCGCATGAGAGCCAGCAGCGGGGACATCAGCATCGTCGGTCCGGCACGGTCATCGCGCAGCAGCCGGGTAGCGATGAAATAGACCGCGCTCTTCCCCCATCCGGTTCGCTGTACCAGCAGTACCCCCCGGGTGGTTCGGAGGCTCTGGTGACGACAGAGGGTTGGGTGGCCGGTCGGCTGTACCGGTAGCATGCGTGCGGTGATGAGTTCGTCTGGTTCAGCCCGTCCAACTGCCTGGTACCGGCCGGTAGCCGTTCCCGAAGATGTTGACGCCCCTTGGGTGGTCAAAGCGAGCGGGCGCATCGAGTTGCCGTCCCATGTTCGCTGGAGCGGTGATCGGGTGTACGACCTCGACGACGTGGCGGACCGCATGTCCGTGTACAAGCAGGTGCTGTCACATGGCGTTGCCGAGGATGTCTGCCGGTTCATCCGGGTCGAGGAGCTCGCTCGTTTGTGGGGCCAGATGATCTTGCCCTCGTATGTGAGAGACGTGTGGGGGCCATGGTTACACCAGCGCGGTCTTCTATAGAGGAACGGTATGCTGTCGCCCTTGCAGCGTCGCCTGCGGCGGACCATCCGAAACTGCATCCCGGACAGTTGCTGTACTCGCTGGGCGTATTCCACACTCTGCCCAGAGGCGACTTCGGTCTGAGCGACCTCGAATGGCAGCAGCTACGAACACAGATCAACACCTGGTGAAACGAACTGGAGTGGCTCAGCGCCGAAGATGATCGGCCCGACCCGACGAGGTGTCCCGAACTCGGCTGGTGAGACCGACCGTGTGGGAGGATCGCACGGTTCCGATCCCCGCACGGGCTCCCGCGTAGACAGCTCCGACGCATGCGTAGGCAGCTCCACCGCCCAGCAATCCCAGAGCCCTCGGCTCACCCTCGACATAGAGATCGTCGACCATGTGGTCGGAGAAGATGTCTCCCCACCAAGCGACGCTGCGGTTGCCGGTCGGGATGATGGGGCCTTTCTGGTATCGGTGGGAGATGACCCCCTACCAGCGGGGACGAACGATGGCTTACCGCGAACTTCGCGATGAGTGGCTGCTGATGGTGCTGTGGATCGCGAGGCGGGACGAGGGCACGTATTGCGAATTGCGATCAGCCGGATCCAGGCGACATACAGCCACCGGCCGGAGTTTCTCGAGGGTTGCGTCGGCGGCCACGGTACGGCTTAGCGAGCAGGGAGTTCGAGTTCAACGTATCGGGAGAAGTCCTGTCCTGAATGACGGTCTCCAAAGTGACTGATATCTATTTCAAGACTGATTACATCCTTGTCTGGTCGATATCTGAAGGTATCGCTTTCTAGAGTACCTGGCGGACACCTGAGCCAGATCAAGCCGCCGTCCCCCCTCTTGAGGACAATGTGCAGGCGGTTGTCAACCATCTTCCGGGGTATATGCAGCCACCAGACTGGCACCGTTTTGTTGGCTCATCGGATTTCAGTGGGGAGTGACCGATGGGAGTAGGTCCCAGTTGGGTTTCCCCGCGTAGAGAAGGGCGCGGATTCGGTAGTTCGCGAAGTTGCGGAACCCGAACGCTGCTCGTTTGATCCGTTTGATGAGGTTGTTGAGGGCTTCGGTGGGTCCGTTGGTTACCTTCGAGATGTGCCAGTTGGTGATCTGGGGGGTCCAGCGGGCGATGGTACGACCCAGCTTGTTGATCTCGGGTGGGCAGGATTCGTGTTGGAGGTCGTCTGCGAGCTGGAGGGTGTATCGGAGAGCAAGGACCGGACTCTCGATCCCGTAGATGCCTCGTACCGTCTCTTTCGCGTGCCAGGCTGTGCGCACTTCCCCGTAGGGGTCACCAGCATCGAGGAGACCACGCAGCCGTATTTGACCCCGGTCGCTGATCCTCTCATGCGCAGCGGTTAGGAGCCGCCGTATCCGATACAGCGGGTCATCCTTGCGGCCTCGATGCCCGAGGGTTTCGTTTTGGACTCTTCGTCGTACCTCGTCGAGACGCTGGTTGGCGAGGCGGATGACGTGGAACGGGTCCGCTACCTGCAGCGCGTGCGGCAGCACCCTGTCATACGCCTTCCGATACGAACCGGACATGTCCAACACCGCCCAGCGGATAGCCTCACACCATTCGGTGGGTTGTGACCGGAACCAGGCTGCGGCGCTTTCTGCTGTTCTACCAGGGACTATGTCGATCAGCTGGTGGCCGCCAACGTCGACGACAGAGGTGCACCAGACTTTGGTACGCCAACGGCCCCGACGCCAGAACAACGTCTCGTCCACTCCCACAGCTTCGACGGTCCCGACCCGATCGGTGTCTGCTTCCAGCAGCGCTTCGCCCCAGCGGCCAACCTCTTTGTTCACCGTATGCCAATCACAACCAAGTTCTGCGGCGACCTCGTCGACCGAACGGCCCCGCCCACCCACCTGGATGGTCACCCACCGGGCCGCTCGGGATGTCAACAACGCCCGTTGGGGACCAATCTTGGGGTCTTGTTCGATGAACGATCTGAGCGCACAGTCGGGGTTCGGACATGTCCAGCGCCGTTTCCGCCACCGCAGCCGCACAGGCCGGCCGAACGCCGGTAAATCCACCAACACAACCGTCCGATAGCCCTTCGACCACACCGACCCGCCACAGGACTCACACAACGGCCGGGGCTTGCGGGACCGGATCACCACCTCCAACGGTGCCTCCTCGCCCGGGTCGTTGATCCCTACCAGATCAACCTCACCTAGGCCTACCAACTTCTCGCACATGCGCGTAGGATCAGCTTCCACAGGGGTCCTCCTGCCTCGGATGTCATTACCAACACCCGATTATGGAGGACCCCTCCTCACTTCTGGTGGATTCCAACTCCCCCTGGCAGATCCCCTACTCCCCACTCATTTCCGAAGAGCCGTTTTGTTGACGTTAGCGAAACGAGTGTTCCGATGGTTCAGCAACGCGTAGCCGATATGAGCATTGACGCGTGCTATTGCTTCCTGTTTCTCTGACATCGTATATCGAAACCTTCCTTGTTCGGTCATAGCTTGTTATCTCAGGGTACTGCTTGGGGGGCGGTCCGTCTCATATCGTCGGGTGCCGAACAGGCGCAGGCGGGGCCGGGTCGAGTTCGAGACGTTCTTCGATGATCTTCTGGGGAACCACGGCTAATCGCTGTCTCGTCCGGAACACGTGACATGCATGAGCGGTGCTTCCAGCGATGGATCTCCAGAAGCCAACGGTGCGTAGACGGTTGCGTGGGTTGAAGTGGAGGGAATCGGCTCCGGACCTTCGTTGTTGCCGCTACATCCCAACCCACGTTTCGCGGCGGGCCGTGCCCTCTGTTCAGCGCTGGATACGCGAACAATGTAAGCTACATGCCCCTAGATCTTGAACTCGGTACGTGTCGGAACAGGAGACCACACCATGGTCTCAGGCCTGGGATCAGTCCCGAAATCACTGGGAGAAGGCACGCCTGAGGAGGACACGCCCTTTCCGCTCGAGGCGGCTCATTGGGAAACCGAAGCGAAGTTCCTGATCGAAGACGCCGCGCACGTTGGAGATCTGATTGATTCTCTCGACTCGTATGACGTGCAGTCGGCGTTGGCCACCGATATCGTGGATGATTACTGGGATTCTCCCGGCTGGCATCTCTTCAGGGCGGGGTGGGCGTATCGATGGCGCGACCACTCAGGCGACAAGAGCATGACGCTGAAGTCCTACAAGTTACGGGACGGGATTGTGCAGAAGCGTCAGGAGGTCGAACGCCGAGTTCTGGCGTTTCCACAAGACGGCAGTCACCCTCTGGTTGCCGAGCATGTCGCTGACCGATCCGACGGTCTTCGGTCGAGGGACCTGCGGAAGCTCTTCCGCGTGCAAACGCACCGTCGCCTCTTCGACATCCGGCTGTCCGATGATGCGTTGGTGCAACTGGGGATCGATCAGACGACCATCACCACCGATGGCCCGGTCAAGAAGTCGGCGCCGGGCCACATGACGTTCGTAGAGCTGGAAATAGAGCTGAAGAAGGGTCAGGAAGAGTCGCTACGGCAACTGGCCGCGGAAACACAGCAACGATTCGGCTTTCTGACCGCCCGTCTTAGCAAGTTCGAACGAGGATTACAGACCGCGGGCCTGTCGCCCCCGCGGGCTTCTCGAACGGTGTTGCCGACGAGCACCCCGTTTGTGCAGGCGTTGCGAGAACAGGAGCCCGCGCCGGCCGATCCGGCCATTCACCTGGCTTATGGCCGCTTACTCGAGCAATTCGAGGAAATGATCACCCAGGAGCCTAGAGCCTGGGAGGGTCTGGACCCCGAAGGGGTACACAAGATGCGTGTGGCCACGCGCCGCCTCCGTTCCGCGCTTCGAGCCTTCAAGAAGGTGCTGCCCGCCTCGATCCGTTCGTTCAACCGCGAGTTCAAGTGGCTCGCGGCCGCTCTTGGTGGTGTGCGCGACCTCGACGTCGCCAGGGGGAATCTCCCACACTTTCTGTCCGAGATTCCCCCGGAGGATGCTGCGCACATGAACGACTATCAACAGTTCTTGGCCGATCAGTGGCAGAAGGAGCGAAGACGCTTGTTGGCCTGTCTGACTTCCCCTAGGTACGGGCGTTTGAAGACGGGCTTTGCCCAATTGGTTGAACGGGGTCCGTCTGTGCGCACCATGGAGACCTTGGGTTCGATCACGATTGGCGACGCCGCCCAGCTGCTCATCGGTAAACGCTACCGGGGTGTGCTGCGCCGCGGTCGTGAGATCACATCTGTGTCTAGCGATGAGTCGCTACATGCGCTGAGGATTCAATGCAAGCGGCTGCGTTACCTCCTCGAGTTCTTCCGTCCAACTTATGGCGAGTTGCTCAAAGCGGAGACCACGCGGCTGAAGAAACTTCAGGATGTGCTGGGCGACTTCCAGGACGCGTGCGTTGCCGGCCAGCTGCTTCGCCGCTACGCCGAAGGCCTACCTATGCGCAGCAGCAACCGAGGCCAGCTCATCGCATTGGGCCAGCTGATCGGCGGCCAGGACCGTCGGGCTGCGATGCGCCGGGCCGACTTCGCTCGGGCGTGGGAGCGGTTTGATTCCACCGGTGGCCGAACGGGAATCCTCATTCGCTTGGCAGAGAGTCGGGCCTCGGTCACCGGGAAACGCACCTAAGGCCCGAGAGAGCATCAGGACGGCGGATCGAGCCAGCCGTGCGAATTCGAAGGACCCTTCCAACCAACCCCCAGGTTTTGCGCAGACTCTCGTCTACTTGCCTCGAAGGTGACAGCCTCCCGCCGGGGTGTTGTCTACGGGAGGAAACGAGTGCCGCAAGATCTGATCGTCGATGACGGGCCATCGTCCGTAGCTGCCACTCGTAGCACTCAGGGTCACCCTCAGGCACTGGTCGGCCTCGCAACCTCGCGATGAGGCAGGCTAGGTCAGGCTTCGGTGGGAGTCCCGGCGTTCAGCCGGTGGTGACCGTCTGGCGTAGTCGGGGGTGATGTGGCCGTCGGCTAGGTCGGCCTGGACGGCTTGTGGGTCCGGTCGAGGGGGTTGCCATAGCCGCCTCCGCCGCCGGTGTGGCAGCGGACGGTGTCTCCTTGGCGGAGGAGCATGCGGGTGGTCTTGAGGCGGCGGACCTTTCGGGGGGTTGCGGAGTTGATGATGACTTCGGGGGTGCTCCGTCCTGGCCGCCGAAGAGGCCCCAGGCGGGGTTGGCTGAGCGCTCGAACCAGAGGCTCATCCTGGTGTCGGTGGTCATCCGGTATTCTCGGATGATGCCGTTGCCTTCTCGCCATCGGCCGGGTCCGGCGGAGTCCTGGCGGTAGTCGTACTCGGTGATGTGGGCGGGGAACTTGGATTCGAAGACTTCGATGGGCATGTCGTGGAAGTTGCCGGACAGGGTCCAGATCATGCCGTCCTCGCCGTCGCGGCCTTGTGGGGCGCCCCATCCGCCTACGTGGGGTCCGTTGCCGAGGAACAGTTCGCCCGTGCGGGGGCTGATGCCGGTGAACTGGAAGATCATGCCGTCGCCGTAGTGGGCGGCGGGGACGGTGTCGGCGAGGGCTGTTGTCCTCGTTCACATCGGGATGTAGTCGACGATGCTTCCGGCGTCACATCTGCTGCGTCCTTGAGACACTTCGACGGATCTAGGACCGAGCGGAGTATGGTCAACTCGGTCTGAGGATCTGACCTAACACGTTTAATGTGTTGACGATCGTTGAGGGTGGCAGTGATCGACATAGGCTATTTGCCCTGGGCCAGTTTGATGAGCTCTCGCCACTCAGCCCGCAACCTGCACATAGTCAGAGCGGCCAAAGGTGTCGAGCTTGGTGGCCAGGTCATGCAGCTGGCCGGCTATTGGCCCTCAGAGGCTGAGGCTGTAGCCTCCGGGCGGATCTGCAGTGGGTGGGGGCCTGTCTGGTACTGGTCGGACTGGCCGTTCACGGAGCGTGCTGCCTTGTGGGGTGGCTAGGGAGCGTTCCAGGGAGGTGAGCAGTTCTATAACGGAGGGGGCTTCGAGGACGCGGTTGCGGGGGCTGCTGGAGGGTCGGAGCCGCAGGATACCGGCTTGGAGGAGTTGTGTGATAGCAGCTCGGACAGCTACCGGGGAACGTCCTACCAGTTGTGCTGCCTTATCGGGAGTCAAGAGGGGAACCCCGGGGAGGATTCCTACGAGCAGATCCAGGGCGGAGCCTTTTCGGTAGCGTCCCAGCTTCTGGTTCCACTCGTCGGTCAGTTGGTTGATCCGGTCGCCGTATTCCACCGCGTCGTCGCATGCCCTTCGGGTAGCGGCTGTGAATGTGCCCAGCCACGGCTGTAGGGCGGCGTCTCGTTGAGAGCTGCCGGCCGGGCCTTCGTGCCGAAAGTCCGTGAGCCCTTCAACGTAGGAGTCGGACCAGGTAGACAGGACCAGACTGATCGGCGGCACGAACCGGGGCGCCAGTCCGCGTCTTCGCAGCACGATGTGGATCAGTGCCCGACCGGCACGGCCGTTGCCGTCTCCGAAAGGGTGGACCGTCTCGAATTGGGCGTGAGCGACCGCGGCTTGGGTGAGTGGACTGTGATAGTCGGTGTTCACATAGTCGGCGAGATCGCTCATCAACTCGGGCACCCGGTCTGGGGGAGGAGGCACATAGGCGGCGTTGCAAGGGTTGAAACTTCCTCCCCCAACCCAGCCTTGCTCTTGGCGCAACACTCCTCCCAGCTCCGGGTTGGGGGAGCGGCCCATCAGTAGCTTGTGGACTTCCAGAAGGCCATCGAGGGTGACCGGCCCTTGCTGAGCGGCCAGGTCTACTGCCTGGCGCATGGCGTCGATGTTGCCGACCACTTCCGTCGCGATGCTGTCTGTGGCAGCCAAGCCTTTTGCTATCTGTTCCTCGGCCGCTAGCAGACGCCGGGGACCAACCCTGAGGCCCTCGATGGCCGACGAGCCCACCGACTCTGCTCGCAGCAGGAACCGGCCCATACCGGCCAAACCGGGGTGCCGCACGTCGGAACGGTTCAGGTCCCGTACCGCCTCCTCGGCTTGACTGACAGACGCTGCCAACGAACCGGGAATCAGCGGATCCCACCCGGCCAGTAGATCAGGCGAGTAAGGGTGATACCAACCGCCCATCCGATCCGACCGGGTAGGACCCTCAAACCGAGGCGCCCACCACATCCGCAGATACTCCGCCACTCGATCACTCCCTGGTTCGGGTAAGGCTAAGCAATAACCCAACCACCGCCACCCTCATAGCGACAGGATACCACGCAACCTGTTGCTAAGAGTCCCGGCCCGGCCGCCGTCCGGACAGGTAGACCCCAGCCTCGGGCTGCTAATGGGCATTGGTGGACGTAGCCGCCACCCCCCAGCGGATCATTCAGGTCAGAAACGAGTAAGCGACCGCAGCCCACGTTCGCGTCCCGACCTCTTGCTGCGAGCCGTTTACCTGGCGACCACGATAACCGCAGGGGCCTGTCGATACGTAACAACCCGATCCTCCACGACGCTTGGAGCCGCTTTACCGAACCCTGGTCCTCGGTCGCTGAATGATCTGAGGCTGCGAACGCACCGTAGGACGCGTCGCCGGCACCGGTCGTGTCCACCGGTCGATGGACCGTCCGAACTGGGATGTGGGTCACGTCGGTACCTGTGGCGACAACGCACCCAACGTGGCGGAGCTTCACAGCGGCGAACCAAGCGCCGGCCGCGACGTAGTCCCGGGCCGCTCGCTCATGGTCCGGTCCGGCTAGGTGTTCGCTCTCCAGGCGCTGGGCACCAAAGCAGTGCAATCGGCTACGAGGTCGATGTAGGTATCCGGGTTGGTGGCAGCGTCGTCTGTGTGCGGGTCGAGGGTGATCATCGACCGGGCCTCGGCTGTGACTGCGACCCATCCGGCCTGGTATCGCACGGGTGGCCATGTACGCCGGTGGGCGAGCGGAGCAGCCTGCTTCCCCGGCTAGGTTTAGCCAGGGAGAACATCGATCATGTCCGACAGCAGCATAAGCGAGTCTTACCGGAGGGATGGCTACTACTTCCCGATCCCCGTCCTTTCGGGCGATGAAGCCCGAGAGTGCCGCCGGCGCTTGGAGGCCTTCGAGGCCGAGCACCAAGGGTTGCCCGACAGATACCGCTTCAAGACTTACCTGGTGTGGACCTGGCTCGATAGGCTGATTCGACATCCGCGGATCCTGGATGCTGTCGAAGCAGTCATCGGACCCGACATCTTGTGCTGGTCGACTGACTTCTTCATCAAGGAAGCACACGATCCGGGGTTCGTGTCATGGCACCAGGACTCGACCTACTGGGGGCTCGAACCTCCGGACGTGGTCACGGCTTGGCTGGGACTCACCGACAGCACTGACGAGAACGGGTGTGTCCGCGTCGTGCCGGGCAGCCACCTGCAGGGCCAGGTTACGCATCACGACACTTTTGGAGAAGACAACCTGCTATCTCGAGGACAGGAAGTGATGGTGAAAGTCGACGAGAGCGAGGGCGTCGATCTCAGGCTGTCTGCCGGGGAAATCTCACTCCACCATGTCCTGGTAGTCCACGGATCCCGGCCGAACCCATCATCGGACCGTCGCATCGGAGTCGCATTCCGCTACCTGCCCACCCATGTGCAGCAGACTGAGGGGGTCCGCGAGTCGGCCATGCTCGTGCGAGGAATCGACGAGTACGGGAACTTCGACCTCGAGCCCCGACCGCGGACCGACTTCGATGAGGCGGCGCTTTCGGCCCATGCCGATGCCATGGGGCGGTTCGAGAGATTCGGAGAAACATCGCTGTAGGGGGCGAACCCCTTTGCACCGGGTTTCTCAGTACCCTCCCAGGAACAGTTCGCCGGTGCGAGGGTTGATGCCGGTGGGCTGGAAGACCATGCCGTGGCCGTAGAGGGCGGGGGAGAGGGCCGAGCAGATAGGGTCGATCATCGGTCGAGGGGGGTCAAGTGGACCTGGCAGGCGGCGGGGGAGCGGGCATGGTGGATCGATCCGGGTTTGGTGAGTACTTCCCGGGGGCGGAAGGTGCCTCCGTTGACGGGTTGGCGGGAGTTGAACAGGTACTTGAAGGCTAGGCGGCAGGCGGACAGAGTCTTTACGGCGCCGCAGTTGATGGGACCCTGGCCGGGTCCGTCGATCTCGGCGAGGCCGAAGGCCAGGCGCTCGCCCTCCACCGTGTTGATAAACCCATGACACTGGGGTCGGCATGGGAGCCACCTACGACATAGTTGGCTGAGTGCTCTACAGACTGATGGAGTAGGTCGCTAATTGTTCTGGGTATTCGGATCGTGAGTATATGACTATTGTGTAGACGCCGCTGGTGGTGATGAACTGTCGGAGGTCGGCTTCGATGGTTACGCTTCCATCCGAGTGGACGTCCCAGGTGTGAGCTACAACATCCTCTGGGTCCAGATCCGGATAATATGATCCGGGCGATGGTGGTATAAGTACTCGCACGATCGGTTCTATATTCTCACAGTCATCAGTGAAGCCACCACCCACACAGTAGGCTTTGAGTCTGAAGATATCCTCCGGTCGCTTCGGAGTTGGTGGTGGGTCGTAGTAGATCGCTATCCCGCCTATCTCAATGCTGGCCTCGGGTCGTAGTGAAAGGCGTAGTAGCCCGCCGGTGAGGTCGGGCGCTGTTTCGTGGGTTAGCCGTGTGTATTCGAAGTGCTGAAAGTACGTAACATGGCTCTCAGTAAACGATATACCGATGTTGACGGTATCGTAGATAGGGTCAATGATCGTATCGCGATGCCCCCAATTCGCATGAGCATCGTCATACATCATGCCCCACTGAAGTGACTCGATCGCGCTGAGCACATCGATGTCTCCGCATACGACGGTCGGATCATCACACCTTTCTGATCCTCTAGCCTGCCCCGCAGCGTTCTCAGCCATTACACCGATGCCACCTGCTTGCGTGTACAACATGTACGGCTTCAATCCATCCGATGTCCAGTGCCCTGTTAAGTACCCACTACGTACCGAGTCTTCTGCATGGGCCTGTGCAGCCTGGTTCGACCCGAGCCGGACAGGCGGTGAACCGTGTGACTGACGATCCCGGTTTATGAGCTCAACGGCAAAGAGGCGAAGCTCCTCGAGCGTGGGGAACTCCGGCTCATCGAAGGATACAAGGCCGGTATCCGGCTGTAGATCAGCGGTGTCCAGGTTGATGAAGTATCTGCTTGCTGGAAGCTCAGAACCTGTCCAGACCACCACTTCATACACACCGGGTCCTGGGACCAATTCTGCGATAGACACAGCTATCGAGGTCATATGACTATCACTCGACCAGTATTCGGCCGTGATATCGACGTCCCGGAGAGTCAGCATCTGACTGCTGTCCGGTGGTCTGTGTATTGAGAGGACCTTGGTACGGGATAAGGTAGCCGTGGGGGAAGAAGGAGCCGGATAATAGTACAGATCGACACTTTCGATCTCGACTCCACTATACGGGACCACTTCGAGACTCAGGACTCCACCTGACACCGACGGTTCCTTCAGATATGTCAGCTTCTGGTGCTCTAACTGAAAGACCACCACAAACGTGAAGTCTGTGTACGCAACTCCCACATGTAGAGTTTCCCAATCAGAGAACAGCGGACTCTCCCGCTCCTCAGGAAACGTCTCCGCCAAACGCGAATCCACATATTCCGACAGGTACGCCTCCGGGTCGGTTCTCGTACAGATCACCAGAGCAGACCGACACTGGGTGAGTTCAGCGGTGTCGAGATAGCCACGGATCGCGCCTGAGGACAAGATGGCTCCTCGGCCCCCGGTCGCTGTGTACACAACCTCGAGCGGTAGTCCATCCTGGGTGTAATCTGCCAGACGTAAGGCCTCAAGGGCCTGCTCAGCCACATACTGGGCGGCAACACCATCCCCGATCTCCAACGGGGCACGCCCCCGGTCGATCCGTTGCCGGTTGACACGGTCCACCGCCATAGCTCGAAGCGACGCGACCTCATCAGACGGAACAGTATCCACTCGGCCCAGTGAACCGTCCGCACCCTGGTCCGTACTCGGAGAGGCCGAGGCCGTGCCACCACGCGACGTTGACTCCTGGTCCCGAACAGGCTCACTAGGACCGTCGAAGTCGACAACCTGACCATCCTCACCACACGCCAAAACCAAGAAAACAGCCAGCACAGCACCCAGGCAAACCCGCCTACTAGACACCCCCAAACACCAATCCCCCGACGTTCTCCGTATCATCGGCCCGGAAGGCGTCGGAGGGCTCGCGTGCCGGTCCTGGAAGAGGCGTCGCGGGTACCCGCCATGACAGCCTGCACGGTCTTGGGATGTCCTTCGTGGGCCACGCCGCTGGATCGTAGCTAGATTCGGGCTACCTACCTGCGGGGGCGGGGAGGGTGGGGGCGGGTCAACGACTCCCGCGATTGGTTCCACACATGAACGCCGTAGCAGCCTCCGCCGCCGGTGTAGCAGCGGGCGGTGTCGCCTTCGCCGGAGGGCGTGCGGTTGGTTTTGAGGCGGCGGGTCTCTGTGGGGTTCCGGGGTTGATGATGACTTCGGGCGGTGCGCCGGCCTGGCCGCCGAAGAGGTCCCAGGCGGGGTTGCCGGAGCGTTCGAACCAGAGGCTCATCTCGGTGTCGATGCTCATCCGGTAGTTGCGGATGATGTCGTTGCCTCCACGCCATCGGCCGGGGCCGGCGGAGTCCTGGCGGTAGGTGTCTCAGTGACGCGGACCGGGGAACTTGCGTTGATGATTGTCGAAGTCTTGTCTCGATCGCTGAAACTCACCCCCTATCGCCTGCAGACGATTCCCGGTTTCACGGGGCCGCTCCGAGATGGTGGATGCGCGATGCGGGCCGAGGCCGGTCAGAAGAGGGCGGCCTGTCCGGGGTGCGAACTCTCGTCGGGCTCGGATTGAGGGCTTTCGAGGATGTTCCGGAGTTGGGATGCGTCGGTGAGGGGGATCGCGCCCATGTCAGCGAGAGCCTCGTTTCCCGGACCTTCGCCAAGGCCTCGCCAGACAGCCACCCGGCAGTAGCGGCCCTTCATCGCCTCCGTCGCCCCTGACCACGTACCGCCCGAGCCCTTGTCGGCCGCTACCGCCACGGTTACATCCGAGAGGGCGTATATGAGCTTGTTCCGGCCCATCGTCGTGCCGACCGAGAACGGGGAGTCCGGTGCATATGGTGTACACATGACTGTCCGGCCCTCGTAAACGGCTCGGCGGACACCCGGGGACTTTAGGATGCGGGCGAGCGAGTGGGCCGGGGCGCCGATCACGTTTCCTTCCGCCGTGAAAGCCGCGTTCATGGCCAGTTGATCCACCGCTCGGGCCTCACCTGAGATCAGCGGGACGCCGAGTGACGCCGCCTGCTTACCGAGATCCGTCGCGACTCGGGCGCCTTCGTTGCTCACGTTGCGGCTTCCCACGACTCCGACGCCTCCTTCGTCGAGGAGTTCCAGTGCTCCGGCGGCGTGGAGTATCGGCGGTGCCTTGGGCCCGAGGCTCGCGCGAAGCCGCTGCGGATAGTGGTCGTCGAACGGTGTGAGGGTGGCTATCCCGGACTGGTCGAGCCGTTCCAGTTGGAAGGCCATCGTGGTAGCCCTCGCCAGCAGGGCGACCACCCGGTCCGCCATGTCCGCCATCAGCCCGGTGCCTACTAGATCGTTCTCGGTCATCCCGAGAAGACCGCCGGGGTGGCCCATGTCGGTGACCAGCTTCCAGAATTGGCGAGCCGTGAGCGGACTTGTCCCATCGCTCGCTATCCGGCTCACCAGGAGGATCGTGGCCAGTGCGTCATCGCTCCTCATCGCACCGACCTCCCTGCCTTACTGGCCATGACAAGAGGATATCCCGGCTCGTATCCTGCGTCCTGACGACCTGATCGTGCGGAGCCTGACCCGACTCCCATGGGTTGGCTGGTTTCGCGCGCCTCTTCCCGGAGGCTCAGAGTGCTCTGGCTGGAGGTTTGCGCCGGTCGGCTACGCCCACAGTGTGGACACGGGCGCCGCGAGTATACGGTCACCCAGTTCGAAGGTGTCCCGGCCCGTGTGCAGCACGACACCGCCCGCGAAGCGCTCCTGCATCGTCTCGCTTAGCCACGACAGGTGGCGGGCGTCGGAACGTCCGACGCTGGCCGCGGCCTTGATCTCCACGCCGACGACCCGCCCGCCGGCCAACTCTGCGATCACGTCCACCTCTCGGCGGCCGTCGCGCTCGCGAAGGTGCGAGAGCCGGTAGCGGGTACCCGACACAGCCGATTGGGCCTGCAACTGGGCTATCACGAAGGTCTCGATCATCGCGCCGAGGAGGTCGCCGCTGGCCATGACGTCGTCGATGCCGACGCGCAGGATACCCCCGAGCAGGCCGGAGTCGACCATGCAGCGCCTGGGCGCCCGGCTGAGGCGCTTGAGCCGGTTGGTCGACCAGGCCGGCAGCTCGTTCACGACCATCAGGTCCCGCAGCAGCGCATCGTACGACAGGGCGGTCTTGCGGCTGATACCAGCCGCGTCGTAGACCGTCTTGTGCTGGACTACCCGTCCGGAGTTGATTGCGTAAGCCTCCAGGTAGCGCTGCAGCCGGTAGGCGTCGGGTTCGGCGCCGAGGGTGCGGGCGTCGCGCAGGGCGATCTGGTCCGCATAGCTCTCGAGCCATGCTCGGGCGGCGCGGTCGCTCAGCTTGAGCGCAGGCTCCGGATACCCGCCTCGCAGAGCAAGCTGCAGATACGAGCGAAGGTCGACCGGCGCTCCCGGGGCGCCTTCCAGCCCATCGCCCTCCGCAATGCGGTCGACGAGCGGACGCACGGGCCGATGCTGCTGCTCGGCCACAGTCAGGGGGTGCATGCGCAGCATGACGACCCGGCCCGTAAGGGGCCAGAGCCGGTCGGCCGGGTCGGTGCGGGCTGATCCGGTGATGAGGAAGCGTCCGGGCCGCCGGTCTGCGTCGATGGTCCGCTTGACGGCGCCGAGCACCTCCGGCACCATCTGCCACTCGTCGAGCAGCACAGGCTCAGCACGGCCGCGCAGCGCCGCATCGGGGCTGACGCGGAATGCGGCGGCGTCGTCGGAGTCCAAGCGGACCACACTTCTGACGAGACGGATGGCGGTCGTGGTCTTGCCACAGGCGCGCGGCCCCACGACCATGACGGCCGGGATCTCTTCGATGTACTCCTCTAGGAGCGTGTCAACGAGGCGGGAGACGTAGCCCTCCATGAGGGGAAATACTAGACCATCGAAACTAGTTCCCGGTTATGCACGCTACCACTTCCCGGTTTCGCACATAATCTGATGATGCTGATGCGGGTCTCTGTGGGGGTTCCGGGGTTGATGATGGCTTCGGGCGGTGCTCCGGCTTGATCTCCGAAGAGGCCTCAGGCGGGGTTACCGGAGCGTTCGCACCACAGGCTCATTGCCGGTGTCGGTCATCTGGTATTCCCCGATGATGCCGTTGACTCCTCACATTGGCCGGCGGCGGAGTCTTGGCGCCCCCCGATGCTGGCTGTCTAGGCGACTAGTAGGGGGATCAGTAGCTCATGGGGTGTGATCCCGCCGTGGTGGCCGACGTTGGAGTTGGGGAGGTATTGGGGAAGGATGATCGTTCCCGGCGGGGCTAGGAGCGCTGCGGTTGGGAACTCGCTGAGGGCCGGATGTGGGGGTCCTCCGCCTAGCCATTGGTGTAGTTGTTCGGCGCTGACGAACTGGGCGCCGGTCTGCCGAGCGATCCGGTGTACCTGTTCGAGGGGTCCGGAGAACATCAGGACGCGGCCGTCTCCCCACCATTGCATACCGTCGGTGAGGTTCTCGTTCAGGTAGATCTTCCCATCGGGGGGGATGTCGCAGTGGCCGTGGTCGGCTGATCCGATGAGGGTGGTGTCGCGTGGTAGGGAGCGTTTGAAGTGTTCCCATGCTTGACCTGTCTGGGAGAGGGCCGTGCTGTATGCCTGCGATCGTTGCCCGGAGGCGTGAGCAGCAGTGTCTACGGGAGTCGTGTACACAACAGCCAAGGTGCGGTTGCCGCCAGCGAACAGGTCCGGTGGGCGGATGTCGAATGGGGAGGAGTAGCCGTGGCGTTCCGCCCCACGGCAGAGCATGTCGCTCAGAGGGGTGTCCAGGAGTTCGGCGGGTTGGAAGATCACCGTTCTGACGTCGGCGGCCCCGACGCGTTCGCACAGGTTGGGGCTGGGGTGGAAACCGGCCGGGTCGCAGTCGATGGGCTGTCCCGCTGGCATGTCCACCCACTCCAGCATGTTCACAACCGTGCGGAGGTTGGGTATCCACTGGGTGTAGCCGATCACTCCGTGCTGCATTGGTGCCAGGGCCGTGGCCACCGAGGACAGCCCGACTGTGGTGGTGGTGGGGAACGGCGCAACCAGGGCGGCTCGACGATGCCGGCGCAGGGGAGCTGCGGCGGGGTGGGTGAGTTGCTGATCCCCGAGGCCGTCGATGATCAGCAAGAGGTAGTTCCGCGTGTGGGGGATCAACTCAGCCAGCTCGGGGCGCAGACCTCGGGTCGGGGACCGGCCGGTGAGGCGGATCTCCAACTCCGCTGCGAGATTCACCAGGTTGGCGCCGTCGTAGCAAGGTGTCGGGTTATCCATCGTCGACCTGGCTGGTCCAACTCCTCAATGTCGTGGCACGGGCTTTGATGGCAGCCCGTCCAGACCCGCGACGGCCCCGGCATGCTGAACCATGTGTGCTCCGGCTCGCACGGCCACCCGTGCCGCTTCCACAGCGCTTTTGCCCTGAGCGATGGCTGCCGCGAACGCACCGCAGAACGCGTCGCCGGCACCGGTCGTGTCCACCGGTCGATGGACCGTCCGGGCTGGAACGAAGGTCACGTCGGTGGCGGTGGCAACAACGCACCCTTCGCGACCGAGCTTGACAGCGGCGATCCGAGCGCCGGCCGCGACGTAGTCCCGGGCCGCTTGCACATGGTCCGGCCCGGCTAGGCGTTCGCTTTCCATTGCGCTGGGCAGAAAAGCGGTGCAATCAGCTAGGAGGTTGGTGTAGGCATCCGGGTTGGCGGCCGCGTCGTCTGTGTGCGGGTCGAGTGTGATCATTGACCGGGCCTCGGCTGCGACTGCGACCCATTCGGCCTGGTATGGCACGGGCATAGGTGCGATGTGCACGCATTGGTCCGGTGCGAGACCCGATGTGAAGTCGCTTGGCCTCGGGCACGTACCTTCATACGTACCCGAACCGCGTTCCAATTCGAACGCCGTCTCCTGGGCGGCCGAGACGTAGACACGCTCGTGGATGCTCCGGACCGCCACCTCCTTCACGTCGAGCACCACCCCGCGCCGTTGCAGGTGAGCGAGAGTATCTGTACCTATGCCCCTGCCGGCACGGGTTACAAGTCCCACACGGGCTCCCGCGTACATGGCTCCGACGCATGCGTAGGCAGCTCCACCGCCCAGCAATCCCAGAGTCCTCGGCTCACCCTCGACGTAGAGATCGTCGACCATCACCAGCCCGACGGTCCAGACGTCCGGCCGGGATTTCACAAGGTGGTCTCCGGTTCGAGCCGAATCGTCTTCGCTCCGTCCTTGAGTGTTCTCTTGGCGAGCGCCTCGAGTTGATCGAGGCTGTCCGGATCGCGTATGTAGGCGAAGGCATTGCTCGACAGGTCACCGACATAGGAGCGAACGATGCACCTTCTCCCGTAGGCGATGATGCAGGCCTTGTCAGGAGTCAGGACGAAGTCACCCTGCGACAGGTACACGGTGAGGTTCTCGGGTTGAACGAGCGGGGGGCCGTGGACGACGACCCCGTCATCCGTCACCCCATCGGATCCTGCTCCACCCTGCATCGTGTCGATCGACAACTCATCGTCGATGGGGAAGAAGACCCCTTCACCGGAACACGTGACATGCATGAGGGGTGCTTCCAGCGGGAGCACATCCCTGATAGCGGATGTGGTCCGGCTCGCGACATCGACTCTCAACACGGCCGTTGCCACGAACTCACCGTCGATGAACACTCGGAATCCGCTGCCAGGTGTCATTTGTCCACGCTCTCTGCCAGGGATAGGGCGCACACGAACCGTGGGCTGGCGATCCCGCTGGTGACACGGCCACTCTCGATGCAACACCCGCTGCCGGGTTGCGACATCAACGCCTCGATGCCTCTATCCACAGCGCTCATGGATCGGTACTCTATGTAGGAATCCCAACGGATGGAGAGGCAATGGGTTCTGGGGACTGGACTCACCTTGACGAGTCAGACGCTCCGGTCGATCCCGGTTTTGACTTCTCGGTGTATGACGATGCCTTCCTGTCCGCCGAACGCACGGTGCAGCAGCAGCTCGCAGCCGGGGATCCCCCGCCTACCGGGCTGGCGCCCGACGACTTGCGCGCAATGATCGATGAGATACGCGCTGAGCCCCGGAAACCGGACATAGCAGCATAGGCCCGGATGCCTTGGCAGATCGACAGAGCGGCGCTTGACCGCGTCTTCGACGCATGGTCGGCCAGCAAGAGTCACGAAGACCGCATCCGCCTGTTATCGGGACTGATAGACATGGCTGACTGTCCCTTGACCGAACTCCCCGGCTTCCGGTTCCCCGAACGATCTCCTATGTGGCGGTTCACCAGAATCGGGAGTGCAGTGTTCGTCTTCTTCGTGGCCGAACCCCAGGGAGTACTCATTCCGATCGACATCCGTGAGTGAGGGAGACGGGAACCCGACGCTACATCGCTACTGCCGCGGGACAGTGACCGACGTAGCTGCCACCGACCAGGGCCGGTACGCGCACGCTCGCCCTTGCCTGTTCGACCGCCTCACCCCGCATGCCGCGACAGCCGGTGCTGCCGGGCATGCGGGGAGTCAGCCTATCGCGGCTCCTGCTACCCGCAGTATCGGGCCAGGATCGGGTCGAGTTCGGCCACGGCCCGATCCATGGTTTCCTGCGCGTCGGCACCGAGGGCGATGTCGCTGAGAGCGGTGGTCACGACCTGCTCGTACTGGGTGAACGCCGGGGTTGGAGGGCGCGGCTGCCCGCTCTGAGCGAGCGAGTCGGCGAAGATGCTTTGCGGGTACTCGTCGAAGAACGTCTGCTGATCCAGGATGGATTGGCGGACCGGCAGGGACTTGTAGTTGTCGGAGTACTTCTTGGACTGCTCCGGGTTCGTGGCGAACATCACGAACGCAGCAGCCTCGTCGGGATACTTCGTCTTCGCGCTGACGCCGACCGTGACGCTTCCCGTATGTGTGAAAGGCGTATTGAAGTAGGGCAGAGGCGCGATGCCCCACTCGAAGTCAGCGTTGGCTTCCAGGACTCCCGCCACGAAGGGCGGCTCCAGACCGAACGCCGCGGTTCCATCGAGAAGGGCATTCGGAATCCCGACCTTCGGAGTGATCTCCCACTCGTCGAACATTTGGGCGTAGAACTCCAGTCCCTCGATCGCCTCCGGCGTGTTCAGGTACCCGTCCACTGTGCATCCGTCTTCGGATATGGACCAGTAGGTTCTATACGCGGACGAGTCCATGGGAGCATCCGGATCACCCATCGATCTCGCCATGATGAGGTCCCGGTACGCAAAGCCTGGCGTGCCGTCGCCGAAGGCTGACGGAGCCAGGCCCCACTCCGCGATTCCCTCGTCCTGGATCTTTCTGAAAGCCTCGACGGCTTCCTCCCATGTCCAAGCCTCCGAAAGCTCTTGCGGCGGGTCTATACCTGCAGCGTCGGTCATGTCCTTGTTGTAGAAGAGAGCCATCGCCGACTGCTCCAACCCGGGCGAGTACAACCTGCCCTGGTAGCTGTGTTCGGATCGGGTTGCGATGAGGATGTCGTTGAGGTGCTCCTCGGTGATGTAGTCATCGAGAGGCAACAGCATCCCAGCCTCCGCGTAGGACTGGGTGAACGGCCCGTCGTACAGGAGCAGATCGGGCGGATCATCCGATGTCGCGACGATGCTGATCTTCTCGTACAACTGGCCGAACGGCACCTCCTCAACCGCGATCTCCACGCAGGGTTCCACCGCCTTGTAGTCCGCGATCGCGATGTCAAGCGTATCTCCCTGCCATCGGAGCATCCGAAGCGTTGTGACCTCGTCACACTCATCCGCGTCCGTAGCGACGTCGGTTGCCGCGACCGTGGTCACCGCGGCTTCTTCAGGTGCCTCTGGAGCGGTCTCCTCCTCTGCTGCACACGCTGACATGACCAGCGCTAGCGTCAACGCCCCAAACGTGGCGGCTCTCAATTTGCTCTTGCTCCCCATGGCCCTGGACCTCCTCTTGATTCGTGCCCTGTCCACCTCACGCGGACCGTCATTGCCTGGCAATACCTCCTGTCGAGCGTGATAGCGGATCGAGGAGCCCGACGAGAGCGTTGCGATCGGCGTCCGGAGCGATCCCGCGTGGGAGTACTCAGGGAACGCAGCAACCTGTCGGATCGGCTGGGATGCCTGCCATCATCTCTCGATCAAGGATGGGGTCAACCCTAACCATGGCCCGAGATCGGTGTCCAGTGGTTTTCTTAGCAACCCGATATGCTCGGCGCAGCATTCCAGGGTGCACTGATGAGGTTACGTGGAGTAATCGAGACCGTTACTCGACCGAGCACCAGAGTCCGGCTCCTAGCACTTTCTTGCCTCGGAAGTGATAGCCTCTCGGAGAGACGTTGTCTGGTGGAGGGGGCGAGTGTCGGAAGATCTGATCATCGATTGCGATACGGGTTCTGACGATGCGATAGCGCTGCTCGTCGGCGCACTCCATCAAGACCTGAACCTGATCGCGGTTACCACAGTCGCCGGGAACTGTCCCGTTGATGTGACCACGCTGAACACCCTCAAGGTCCTCGAGAGTGCCGCGATTTCCGGAGTTCCCGTGTACCGGGGAGCCGACGGTCCTCTCGTCGGTCCGCCCATCGACCGCAGTGCGGGATGGCCCCAGGCTCTGGATCTGCCGGAGCCGTCGATCGCAGCCGAGCCGGTGCACGCGGTCGATTTCCTCGTCGAAACGTTGACGAGAGCGAAAACTCCCATCACCCTTGCCGCGGTTGGCCCGCTGACCAACCTTGCCCTCGCGTTCGGTCTGCGTCCCGGAATCGTCTCGAATATCGAGCGGATCGCGATAATGGGGGGAGGTATCGGCGTCACCAACATCTCAGCCAGCGCCGAGGCCAACATCTTCTGGGATCCCGAAGCCGCCGATGTGGTGTTCCGGTCGGGTGCGCCGATAGATTTGTTTCCGTTGGACGCCACCCACATGGCACCCGTCACCACTCGCGATGTGGCCCGCTGGGCCGAGGCCGGGACTCCGGCCGCGCTGACCGCCGCAGCGTTCCTGCCGGAACGGATCCACATGTACGAGTCCAGGATGCCCGTCGAGGCAGGCGGCGCTCCCGTGCACGATGCACTGGCTGTCGGTGCGCTGGTCGATCCGGGTCTCGTGAGGTTCGAACGGGCGAACGTCGAGATCGAGCTGCACGGGACCCTCACTCGAGGCCGTACGGTCGTCGATCTGCGACCACACACCTTCCTCGCGTCGCAACCGAAGAACGCCCGGGTGGCGGTCTGGGCGGATCGCGAGCGTTTCATCGACTTCCTCTCCCGGATATTCCATTCACAGGAGTCCGGGGACGACGACGGATGAGGTAGGCGCAGCACACAGCCACACATCCACGCCCCACTGGAGCCGACATGTCCAAGGCAAAAACGAAGGCCCGGTATTCCCGCTTCACCACCGTCGCCGGCTTCCTCGGGCCGTTCATGGTGTTGCTGGTGGTCTTCCGCCTGGTACCGATCGCCGAGGTTGCCCTGACGAGCCTGCAGCAGTTCAATCTGCTCCGCCCCGACGAGCGCCTCTTCATCGGTGTGGACAACTTCGTCAGGCTCGCGTCCGATCGCAGGTTCCTGAAGTCGATGCAGGTCAGCACCACTTTCGTTGTCGGCATGATCGTCCTTCAGATCCCGCTGGCGTTGGCGCTGGCGCTCGCCCTGCGCGGATCGCAGCGCGGGATCCGCCGCATCCGCACGATCGTGTTCTCTCCTGTCACGATGTCGATCGTGGTCGTGACGGCGATCTGGCGGCTGCTACTGGATCCGGCAAACGGCATATTCAACGGGGTGCTGGAACGTTTCGGTTTCGACGGTCTCGACTTCATTACCAGCACATCGCAGGCACTTCCATCACTGATGTTGATGATCATCTGGTACCAGGTGGGCTTCACGATGATCCTGTTCGTTGCCGGCCTGCAGGCCATACCCAAGGTCTATTCCGAGGCTGCCGCGGTGGACGGCGCGGGGCCGTGGCAGCGATTCCGGTTCGTAACACTTCCGCTTCTGTCGAGAACCACCGTGTTCGTGGTCGTCATAATCACGATCTTCAGCTTTCAGCAGTTCGCCCCCGCGTACGTCATGACCCGCGGCGGGCCGAGTGACAGCACGTTGTTCGTCGTGTACTACCTCTACCAGCAGGCGTTCAGCTTCTTGGATCCGGGCTACGCATCGGCGATAGCCGTCGCCTTCCTCGCCACGGTCCTGGTGGTATCCCTTCTCCAGCGACGGGTGCTCTCGAGGGGGGAGGCCTGAGATGGCCGCGGTGAAGCCGGTCCGTCGACGGGAAGCGGAGCAGCCAACGATGCGGCTGAGCGCTCCGCTACCCGGATACCTCCGTGTAGCGCTCGGTATCGCCGTTGCGCTGGTGTTCATTGCTCCGGTGTGGTGGGTGGTGGCGGCGTCGTTCAAGCCACAGTTCGCCATCTTCCGTGACGCTTCGCCGGTCACCGCCGCCACGTTCCTGCCGTTCGACGCGACCCTCGACAACTACCGGGAGGTGTTCGGCAGGCTTGGACTCGGTCGTGCTCTGATCAACTCCACTATCGTTGCCGTGTCGCAGGTGTTTCTGACGCTTGTTCTCTGCTCGACGGGGGCGTACGCGTTCTCCCGTCTGCGATTCCCGGGGCGGCGAGTGCTGTTCGTCATCATCCTGGGAACGCTTTTGGTGCCTTTCGAGTCGATCCTCATTCCGATGTACCTGATGGCCAGCCGTCTCGGGCTTGGGGATATGTTGCCGGCGGTTTTCTTGCCGGAGATCGCAAGTGCGTTCGGTCTGTTCCTGTTGAGGCAGGCGTTCGACGACGTCCCGCGTGACCTCGACGATGCTGCGTTCGTTGACGGAGCGTCTCACGTGCGGGTCTTCTTTGATGTCCTGCTTCCGAACATCAAGCCGGCCTTGGCGACCCTGTCGGTGATTACCTTCCTGTGGTCTTGGAACGGTTTCCTATGGCCTCTCGTGATCATCCAGCGTCCGGACCTGCAGTTGATCCAGGTGGCTTTGGCCCAGACGGTGGTTCCGGGTGAGCTGCCGAATTGGGGGGCGATCCTTGCTGGGGCAACGATCGCCACGGTCCCGGTCCTGATCCTGTTTCTTGTGCTTCAGCGATACATCGTCCAGGGATTCGCCGAGAGCGCCATGAAAGGATGACTGATGAGTCGGACAGCTGTTGACGTTCCGCTCTATCCCGGGTTCGAGGGCCCGTACTCCCAGGGAGCTGCCGGCGGTGGCATCCTGTTCACCTCCGGCCAGCTTCCGTTCGACACGGAAACCGGGAGGATCGTAGGCGACTCGGTAGAGGCACAGGTGAGGACCTGCTTGGAGAATATCGAACGCATCGTCGTAGCCGGAGGTTCGGATATGGACTCGGTCATACGTTGCTGCGTGTTCGCGCGTCGCTACAGCGACTTCCAAGGTGTGAGCCGGGCCTATGCCGATGCGTTCAACGAGCCTTACCCGGCACGAACGTTCATCACGGTGGCGGATCTGCCGGAAGGGGTCGACGTGATCATCGAAGCCGTCGCGTTCGTGCCGGAGTCGTCCGGCTGATGCGCGGCGGTCTCGAGCACAGCGCATCTTGAGCCCGCCCTGAACCAACCCGACCCGAGCCGATGTCTCTACCCACCCGAGGATGAATGAGAGGATGCAAGTGGCTGCCGCAGACCGGACGACGAAGACCAACCACACAGAACTGCACATGTGGCGCGAGATCCACAGCCAACCCGAGGTGGCGGCACTGAATCTCGGCAACGAGGGTGGACGCTTCGAACGAGCGGCAACGTGGATCGCTGAGCAGGGCCCGCAGCGGCTCCACTTCGTGGGATGCGGCGATTCGCGGTTCACCGGGATGGTGGGTCGCTACGCGATGTCCCGGTGGGCAGGAATACCGTCGGTCACACATCAATCGTTCGACGCTCTCGCCTATCTGCTGGACGAGATGAGCGGAGGGATCCTCCTGTCGTATTCCAACTCCGGAGAGTCGCAGACGACCGTGGACTGTGCCGAAGCGGCCGCCACCCGCGGTATCCCGGTCCTCGCGGTCGCCGGCCAGGAAGGATCGCGGCTGGCGCGACTGGCGGATCACGTCCTGTTCACCACCCTGCCCGCAGCACCGGTCGCGGCGTCACATACCACGAGTCACACCGCCATGATCGCATCGACCCTGGGGCTCGCTGCCCGCGTCGCCGCGATCCGATCCAAGGACACCACCTCGATCGACCGGGCGATCGCGAGTGCGCCTGCTGCGATGCGTGACACCATAGAGATGACGGGACCGAGAGCTCAGGACACAGCAGCGCGGCACAGGTCCGAGGATCGCTGGGTACTGCTCGGTGCCGGTCCGCATCATTCAACCGCTCTCGCGGGCGCTGCGAAACTTTACGAGACAGGCTACGTACCGGCGATCTGCGAGGAACTCGAGGAGTACGCACACGAGCAGATGTTCGTGCTCGAACCAGGGGACCCGGTTCTGGTAGTGACATCGCGAGGGGCATCGCACCGAAGGGCAGTGGAGATCGCAGATGGTGTCTCCGACCTGGCGGGCGACCCGGTCATCGTGTCGGAACTCGAGGCCTCGGACGTCGGTGGTCATCAAGTACTTCCGGTCGCACCGCTAGCAGAACCCGTCGAGGAGGTAGCCGCGTTGACCCATCTCATGCCCCTACAGCTTTACGCGCTCCACCTGGCGCTTGCTAGGGGACAGGATCCAGACCGAGTCAGGTATTTCGCTGTGAACATGCGCCTGATCGGCCAGGGCAAGACGACCCAGGACGCTGATCGGTAGGTGTGTTCGGAAGACCCGTTTTAGACAATCAAGCTGGTCGTACGAGATTTCGTGGGATCGGGCGCCGGTTTTTTTGCGCAGTTGCAGAAGGTTTCGGGTGGCGACTGCCTGGAAGGTTTCGTCTCACACGTACCGTACCGGGACCTCGCATGACCACAGACGGAGAACACCGAGTTTCCTAGTAGATCCTTGCGTCTAACCAAGGAGGGTTCTTCGTCAAGCACCCGGTCAGTCGTTGATGGGATCTTCGGCGTTCAATCGGTGGTGGCGTCTGGCGTAATCCGGGGAGATGTGGCCGTCCGCCAGGTCGGCTAGGACTGCTTGGGGGTCGCGATCTAGGGGATCGCCGTATCCGCCGCCGCCGCCCGTGTAGCAGCGGACGGTGTCTCCATTGCGGAGGGGCATGCGGTTGGTCTTGAGGCGACGGATCTCGTCGGGGGTTCCGGGGTTGATGATGACTTCGGGGGGTGCTCCGCCCTTGCCGCCGAAGAGCCCCCAGGCGGGGTTGCCGGAGCGTTCGAACCAGAGGCTCATCTCGGTGTCGGTGGTCATCTGGTATTCGCGGATGATTCCGTTGCCTCCTCGCCATTGGCCGGGTCCGGCGGAGTCCTGGCGGTAGCTGTAGTCGGTGGTCCGGGCGGGGAATTTGGATTCGAACACTTCGATGGGCATGTTCTGGAAGTTGCCGGACCAGGGTCCAGATCATGCCGTCTTCGCCGTCGCAGCCTTGTGAGGAACCCTATCCGCCTACGTGGGACTCGTTGTCGAGGAAGAGTTCATCGGTGCGGGGGTTGATCCGGTGAACTGGAACACCATGCCGTCGCCGTAGTGGGCGGCGGGGACGGTGTCGGGCAGGGAGGGGGAGAGGGCCGAGCAGATCAGGTCGATCATCAGACCGAGTGGGGTGAAGTAGAACTGGCAGGTTGCAGGGGAACGGGCTGCCAGTATCGACCCGGGTCGGGTTCGCACCTCCAGGGGCCGGAAGGCGCCTCCGTTGACGGGTTGGTGTGAGCTGAAGAGGTATTTGAAGGCCAGGCGGCAGGCCGACAGTGTCTGGACGGCTCCACAGTTGATGGGACCCTGGCCCGGGCCGTCGGTGTCGCTGAGGTCGAAGATCAGGCGTTCGCCTTCCACGGTGATCTTCACGCGAATCCGACGGGCTCCTGCGGCGCTTGGCCGGGCACCCCCGTAGGTCACGAAACCGTGGGCGACAAGTCCCGGGGGCTAAGACTCAGAGGTAGTCGTGACTTGAGAGGGCTGCGCTCTCAAGCGCAAGAATTTGCACACTACTGACGTATTACGAACCTTCTTGACCCAAGATGGATCGAAACCGCTCCTATACGGCTCGGAGGCCTCCTATGCTGCTCGGGTTCCAGGTCACGAACCACCGCTCGTTCCTCGGACAAACGGACTTCTCGATGATGGCCGTGGATAAGGATCGGTCGGCGACACGCTGCTTCGAGCGTCTCTCGGAACCGGTGCTGACCGTTTCTGGGATCTACGGCCCCAACGCTTCGGGGAAGTCTAATTTTCTATATGCCATTACATGGTTATCGAACGCTGTCAGGAGATCTCTTCGAGGCTGGGACGAGTTCATCCCCCGGGATCCCCACTTGATAGGCGAGGGTCCGGCTAGGCCGTCGGTCTTCGATATGGCGATCGTTGTCGACGGGGTTGAGTATGAGTACCGGCTCGTGGTTGACGACTCAGCGGTGCTGTACGAAAGCCTTCATGGCTATCCCGAGCGGAGGAGACGAAGGTTGTTCGAGCGAGACAAGGACGAAATCGAGTTTCGACGCGGCTTGGGTGGTGCTCGTGGAGTAGACAGTGTCCTTACGTCGACCACGTTGGCGCTGTCCGCTGCCATGCGCTTCCGGATGCCCGATGTTGGCAGCGTAGGACGCGCTATCGCAGGAATCCGTGCCGTCGGGATTAGATGGCCTGTGGCGGGTTTCAACCCCTACTTGGACTCGACACAGCGCCTGTTCGCTGGGGAAAGCGAAGGCCGTCAGTTGACCCTTGTCGACATGCCCACAGACCGAGACGTAGCCTTGGACTTGCTGCGCTGGGCCGATCCCGCAATCTCGGATGTGGAGTTTATCGAACGGGGCGAGAACGAGGACCAACCGGCTCGGGGTTCCGCCCGTCCGTCGCGTCGTCAGTTGCAGTTCGTTCGCCGAGTTGCCGATGCGGAGTACTCTCTGGGCTTCCGTGAGGAATCTGCAGGGACGAAGACTTGGTTCCGACTATTGGGACCAGCTCTCGGAGCCCTTGGGAGAGGTCAGGTTCTGTTGTTTGACGAAATCGACGCAAGCCTCCATCCCCGGCTCTCTAGTCAGTTGATCCAGCTCTTCCAAGACCCCGCGTCCAATCCTCGCAATGCTCAACTGGTCTTCACGACTCACGATACGTCACTGCTCAACGTTTTGAATCGCGACGAGGTTTGGCTGACAGAGAAGAGATCCGACGGGTCATCGGAACTCGTCGCGCTTGCAGAGTATGGATCTGAGAAGATACGGAAGTCGTTGAATCTTGAGAGGGCCTATCTACAGGGTCGGTTCGGAGCTATTCCCGAACCCGACCAAATCGTGATCCGCCACGCCCTCGGGCTCGCTCTTGGAGAAAGGTGATGGCGAGATCTCGACAACGGGTACACAGGAGACGAAGACCTCGTAAAGTCGGCGTTCGTGTTCCACGAAAGACTTACCTCGTGTTCTGCGAGGGTGCGAGAACGGAGCCCGAATATATCAAAGCGCTCAAGCAAGAACCTGAGGTTCGTGCGCGTGCCTCCGTCCGGATCGGCAAGGACACAATCGGTATCGCGCCTCCCTTGACCCTGGTTAGAGCGGCAGTCAAAGCCATCGATCGTGCCGAGGAGGAAAAGGCCGAAATCGATGAGGTTTGGTGCTTGTTCGATGTTGAGTGGCCCCACAATCACCCCAAACTGGCTCATCGCGTTTCAGTGGGGAGTGACGGTCGCGAGTAGGCCCCAGTTGGGTTTCCCGGCTCTTCGATGCTCCTATGGTTGTCAAATCGATGATGGGGCGGTTTGGTGGGTGTGCAGCCAGTTCTGGTATCGGGTGGCGAGGTGGTGGTTGTGGTCTCGGCCGTGTTCGAGTGCTGAGATGCGATTGGGGTGGGTTCCGACGGCTTGGGCGGTCTGGGTGAGGGTGATGCCGCGTTGTTGGCGTCGGGTGCGTAGGCGGGCGCAGTTCGGGGTTGGGTGCGGGTTGGTGAGGAGCCGGTAGATTTCTCGGGCGATGTGCCGCTTGAGGCAGCGGATGATCTCCTTTTTCTTCTTGCCCTCGGCCTTGCGTCGTGCCACGTAGGCTTTGGTGGCGGCGTCGGTGCGCATCCGGGTGGTAGCGATCCGCCATAGCGCGTTGTTGGCTTGGCGGTTGCCGCCCCGGTTGAGACGATGCCGAAGGGTTCGTCCTGATGACGCCTGGACGGGGCTGGCGCCGCACAGCGCCGCGAAAGACCGTTCCGATTTCATTCGCTTGGGGTTGTCGCCGGCGGCGACCAACAACGCGGCGGCTGTGTCAGGACCGACACCTTCTGTGGCCAGCAGGGCCGGGTTGGCCTGGGCGCAGAGACGCCGGATCTCGGCTTCGAGTTGGGCGATCTCTACGTCGAGGGCCTGATACCGGCGGGCCAAATGCTGTAGGGCACGCTTCGCATACGCGGTGGTGGTGTGGTCTGTGCCGGGTCGGAACCGGGCACAGGTTTTGACCCGTGCTTTGAGATTCATGCCCTTTAGCTGGTGTTTTAGCGGCTCGGGAGCTGTTACGACCAGCGCATGTATCTGGTTAGCGGCCTGGGTGCGGGCCTTGACCGCGGAGCGGCGCACCACCCACAGCATCCGTATGCACTCGACCGGGCCCACACCGGACTTGGGAACCGCGGTTGCTTCGCCCGAGGCAGCTGCCCGAGCTGCCGCCTCGGCGTCGACGCTGTCGGTCTTGCCGCCCTTCTGGCGGCGTAGTTGGCGGTTGGGGCGGTTGACCTCCACCACCTCGATGTTCATCTCGGTCAGGTAACGGGCCAGGCCGGCGCCGTAACTACCCGTTCCTTCCACCCCAACCCGAACCAACTGTCCCCGCGACTCGAACCAGGTGACCATTCGCCGATAACCGGATTCCTCCACCGCGAAAGACTCCGATCCCAGTACCCGCCCGACGCCATCCACCACCGCTGCTACGTGGACGTCCCGATGGGTGTCAACCCCACCGTAGATAATCTGGTCTGCTTCTCCCATGATGCTCTTCTCCTCTAGGGGATAGAATCATTTCCGATCCCCGGACCCGTGTGCGGTTGGACAGGCCACTCACGGTGGAGAAGTTGAAGGCTCCTATTAGGTCACATCCGCCCCGGGTCAGGGGGTTACGCCCCAGGCCGGGAACGGGCCGACAGATCGATGAAAAGGCACAAGGCCAGATTTCAGTTGGGTCAGACCCGCCCTAGCCCAGGAACCCTCCAATTATGAGTGGATTTCAGTGGGGAGTGACCGATGCGAGGAGGTCCCAGTTGGGTTTCCCGGCGTAGAGAAGGGCGCGGATTCGGTAGTTCGCGAAGTTGGGTAACCCGAACGCTGCTCGTTTGATCCGCTTTATGAGGTTGTTGAGGGCTTCGGTGGCATCTGTTGGTTACCTTCGAGATGTGCCAGTTGGTGATCTGGGGGGTCCAGCGGGCGATGGTGCGACCCAGCTTGTTGATCTCGGGTGGGCAGGATTCGTCCTGGAGGTCGTCCGCGAGCCCGACGGTGTACCGGAGAGCAAGGACCGGACTTTCGATCCCGTAGATGCCCCGTACCGTTTCGGTCGCGTGCCAGGCTGTGCGTACCTCCCCGTGGGGGTCACCGGCGTCCAAAAGACCACGCAGCCGTGTTTGACCGCGGTCGCTGATCCTCTCATGCGCGGCGGTGAGGAGGCGGCGTATCCGATACAGCGGGTCATCCTTGCGGCCTCTGTGTCCCAGGGTTTCGTTTTGGACTCTTCGTCGTAGGTCGTCGAGACGCTGGTTGGCGAGGCGGCTGACACCGAACGGGTCCGCTACCCCGGGGGCGTGGGGCAGCACCCTGTCATACGCCTTCCGATACGAACCGGACATGACCCGACACCGCCCAGCGGATAGCCTCACACCATTCGGTGGGCTGCGCCCGGAACCAGGCTGCGGCGCTTTCTGCCGTTCTACCACCGACTATGTCGAACCGGCTGGTGGCCTCCCACGTCGACGACAGAGGTGCACCAGACCTTGGTACGCCACCGGCCTTTCCGCCAGAACAACGCTTCTTGTCGATGCCCACAGCTTGGACCTCGCCTATCCGGTCGGTGTCGGCCCCCAGGAGGGCTTCGCCCCAGCGGCCGACCTCGTTGTTCACCGTATGCCACCCACAACCAAGCTCTGCGGCGACCTCGTCGACCGGGCGACCCCGCCCACCCACCCCGATGGTCACCCACCTCGCCGCTCGGGATGTCAACAACGCCCGTTGGGGACCAATCGTGGGGTCTTGCTCGATGAACGATCTGAGCGCACAGTCGGTGTTCGGACATGTCCAACGGCGTTTCCGCCACCGCAGCCGAACCGGACGGCCGAACGCCGGTAAATCCACCAACACCACCGTCCGCTCACCCTTGGACCACACCGGGCCACCACAGGCCTCACAGGACGGCCGGGGCTTGCGGGACCCGATCACCACCCCAAGCGGTGCACCCTCGCCCGAGTCGTTGATCCCTACCAGGTCAACGTCGCCTAGGCCTACCAACTTCTCGCACATGCGCGCAGGGATCAGCTTCCACAGGGGTCCTCCTGCCTCGGATGTCGCTTATCAACAGCCGATTATGGAGGACCCCTCCTCACTTCTGGTGGATTCCGATCCCCCCTGGCAGATCCCCTACTCCCCACCCATTCGCGAAGAGCCCCCAAACTCGACCAGACCGTGGCTCTCGCCAAGAGGAAGAATGTACAGATTGCTGTATCGAATCCAAGCTTCGAGTTATGGCTCGCTCTTCATTTTCGAGACTGTCCAGGATGGCTAGACACCAAAGCCGCGGAGAGGCTACGCAAGAGTCATGACGGCAGTACAGACAAGGGCGTGAATGGGGCAATGTACATGCGGATGCGACTGATCGGGCTCTTGGTCTAGCAGAGAAGCACGAGAAACAGGGAACACGGTTTCCACACGACAACCCATCATCAGGTATGTACTTCCTCCTCCAAGCAGTCGACCCCACCATTACGTGAAACCCTGAGCTTCCCGGAGAGTGGCTTGGTTTGGGCTCGGTCAGTCTTCGGCCAGGTCTTGGGAACTCAGTCGGTGGTGGCGTCTAGCGTAGTTGGGGGAGATGTGGCTGTCGGCTAGGACGGCTTTGGGGTCGCGTTCTAGGGGATTGCCGTATCCGCCGCCGCCGGTGTAGCAGCGGACGGTGTCTCCTTTGCGGAGGGGCATGCGGTTGGTCTTGAGGCGGCGGATCTCGTTGGGGGTTCCGGGGTTGATGATCACTTCGGGGGGTGCTCCGCCTTGGCCGGCGAAGAGGCCCCAGGCGGGGTTGGCGGAGCGTTCGAACAGAGGCTCATCTCGCTGTCGGTGGTCATCTGGTATTCGCGGATGATGCCGTTTCCTCCCCGCCATTGGCCAGGTCCGGCCGGTAGCTGTAGTCGGTGGTCCGGGCGGGGAATTTGGATTCGAACACTTCGATGGGCATGTCGTGGAAATTGCCGGACAGGGTCCAGATCATGCCGTTCTCCCCGTCGCGGCCTTGTAATGCTCCCCATCCGCCTACGTGGGGCTCGTTGTCGAGGAACAGTTCGTTGGTGCGGGGGTTGATGCCCGTGAACTGGAAGACCATGCCGTCGCCGTAGTGGGCGGCGGGGACGGTGTCGGGCAGGGCGGGGGAGAGGGCCGAGCAGATCAGGTCGAATCATCCAACACACGGAACAATCTCATCAGACGAATCAAACGAGCAGCCTTCGGGTTCCGCAACCTCGCGAATTATCGAATCCGGGCAATCCTCTGCGTCGGGAACCTCAACAGGGATCTGCTGGCGGCCGTCACTCTCGACGGCGCCGGAACTCACGACATAGTCATCGGCGCTCTGCCGTCCCACCTCGGAGATCCCCAATGCCCTGTAGGCAAATACCCGGTGTCGGGTATTTGGGTTTGGGCGTGTTCGTCCCTCGAGCAGGTGCATCACGTCAGGTGCTGGTCGCTTCAGGTCCGGAATGGGGTGTATCTTGGGGGAGGGGGTATCGGTCGGCTACCGGACCTATGGGCGACCGAACGTGTCAAAACCGGGGGATGATTCACGGTTGGCGCGAAGGGCTTCCACGTCGGCCAGATCTTGCAAGCGGCCAGCAGCCAGCTTGTTGTGTTCCAGGTCTTCCAAGCCGATGAAGGGAACCGCCAGCGAGTCCAGCCGTATCTCGACTCGCCGCTCCCAGCACCCCTCGAAGTCGACTCCGGCGATGCTGGTCAAGATGTCGATCCGGTTCGGGGGATACCCTAGTTGGACCACATGGCCCTCGACAGCGAAGTCCTCCGCCGACAGTCCGAGTGATCCGAAGCCGAACTCGTCCAACACCGCGGCTGTCCGGGCGGCGTTCTCGGGATCTACCCAAACCCAGATGTCCAGATCCTTGGTTAAGCGGGGATGGCCGTGCGCTGCCACCGCGTATCCACCGACCACTAGGAAACGCACTCCGTGCTCGGCGCACAGCGAGACGAAATCGTGCATTTCCTTTCCCAGCCGCATCAGCCCCCCGTGGTCGCTGTCCGGACCGTAGTAATACCCTTGTAGCTCCCGAACATGAGCGACCCGCTCCCCCGGGGGGCGAGACAGCCAGAATCCGGCATCAGGGTCGGGATCGCCCAGCCGGATGGTGGTCGCTACCTTCGCAATCCCAGCCATGCGAACACCGTTTCCCCGTTCCGAACTCCGCCATGGTACCAGCAGACGGGTATCTCCAAGGGGTGACGGCCGGTTGGCTGCAGGATGGGTACGGCCCAGTCAGGCGGTACGAGTGGGTGTGCTCGTGTGATCGCCACTTCACCTGATCCGGGGGTCTGCGCATTGCCGATTGGTGATGAGGAGTGTGTGACCATAATGGCGGGGTGACGAGTTCGGCATCTCCTCGACGGAACGCGTGGTGTCGGACGGGGATTTCGGGAGAGAGTGTCTGCGGCTCATTGAGGGGTGGAGGGCTCTGGAACGGTGATAGTTGTTACCAAGCACCGCCGGCCGGTCGTGAGGGTGGGACCATTCCGCGGGGAGGCGCCCAAGCTGGTCGGATCCTCACAGCCCCGCGAGAGGACAGACAGGGTCAGTCTTCGGTGAGGTTTTCGGAGCTCAGTTGATAATGGCGTCTGGCGTAGTCGGGGGAGATGTGGCCGTCGGCGGTCGGCTAGGACGGCCTGGGGGTCGCGTTCGAAGGGGGTCTCCGTAGCCACCTCCGCCGCCGGTGTAGCAGCGGACGGTGTCTCCTTTGCGGAGGGGCGTGCGGTTGGTCTTTAGGCGGCGGGTTTCTCTGGGGGTTCCGGGGTTGATGATTACTTCGGGGGGTGCTCCGTCCTTTCCGCCGTAGAGGCCCCAGGCGGGGTTGCCGGAGCGTTCGAATCAGAGGCTCATCTCGGTGTCGGTGGTCATCTGGTATTCCCTGATGATGCCGTTGCCTCCCCGCCATTGGCCGGGTCCGGCGGAGTCCTGGCGGTAGCTGTAGTCGGTGATCCGGGCGGGGAACTTGGACTCGAACACTTCGATGGGCATGTCGTGGAAGTTGCCGGACAGGGTCCAGATCATGCCGTCCTCCCCGTCGCGGCCTAGGGAGGGTCCCCATCCCCCCACGTGGGGTTCGTTGTCGAGGAACAGTCCGTTGGTGCGGGGGTTGATGCCGGTGAACTGGAAGATCATCCCGTCGCCGTAGTGGGCGGCCGGAACCGTATCGGGCAAGGCCGGGGAGAGAGCTAAACAGATCAGGTCGATCATCAGGCCCAGGGGGGTGAAGTAGAACTGGCAGGCGGCGGGGGAACGGGCGCCGAGTATCGACCCGGGTCGGGTTCGCACCTCCAGGGGCCGGAAGGTGCCTCCGTTGACGGGATGGTGTGAGTTGAAGAGGTATTTGAAGGCCAGGCGGCAGGCCGACAGTGTCTGGACGGCTCCACAGTTGATGGAATCCTGGCCCGGGCCGTCGGTGTCGCTGAGGTTGAAGATCAGGCGTTCTCCTTCAACGGTGATCTTCACGCGTATCCGGACGGGATCGTCTCCTACTCCGTCGGAGTCCAGGAAGCCTTCGGCGGTGTAGACCCCGTCGGGGATTGCTCAAGAACGGTCGTGGTGGTTGGCCCTTGGGTACGATAGGTTCGGAGCCCCAGAAGGAGAAGGCCGTTGCGTAGAGTCCCTACCACAGCCGCCGCCGGCGCCGAGTTGGTACCGATGTTCAGAGACCACATGGAGTTGTGCGGGGTCGGTCCCGGACAGACCGTCATGGCCTTCACCAACACCCAGAGCAACCCCGCCTACGTCACCGCTCTGATGGGAGCGGTGAGAGTGCTGGGCGCCGACTTCTTCCAGATAGTGGTGGCGGCCGACGACTCCTGGATGAAGTCGCGCACCATTGTCGACGCCTGGAAAGGATGCGACATGGTGGTGGGCCTCCTGGCCAGCATGGGATCGCACTGGATCTACTCCGACGCCCACAACGAGGCTCTGGCGGCGGGCGTCCGCTCCCTGATGATCGAAGAACCTGAAGACCACCTGCGCCGCCTCTTTCCCATTCCGGTGATCCGCGAGCGCGGTGAGGCCAGCGTGAAGTACATGGGCATGTCGGACACGATGCGGGTCTGGTCAGAAGCCGGGACCGACCTGACGGTCCGCTACACGGGCCGGCCGCTCGGATGCCAGTACGGCTACACCGACAAGCCGGGACGGTGGGATCATTGGCCGTCGGGGCAGTGCGCAGTGGCTCCGCTGGAGGACTCGGCTGAGGGGACCCTGGTGGTGGACGCCGGCGATGCGCTTCTGCCGATGGGAAAGTACGTGGAACAGCCGATCCGTATGGAACTGCGGGAGGGCAGCATCGTCTCGATCGAGGGGGGTGCCGACTCCCGACTCCTGAAGGACTTCTTCGAGCTTCCCAAGGACAAGCGGGCCTACGGTCTTTCCCACATCGGATGGGGGTTCGAGCACCGGGCCAACTGGAACGCCCTCGGCCTGCGCTTCTGGGAAGGCGGGGGAATGATGGATACCGAGAGCTACTACGGCAACATGCTGATCGCTTTCGGCGCCAACTTCTTCCGCAAGCTGGGCGGAGAGAACCGCGCCGATTTCCACTTCGATATTCCGACTCGCAGCCACTCCATCTGGATCGGGGATACCCAGATCATCGATCGGGGCAACTTCGTGGTGCCCGGGTTCGAACTGGAATAGTGGGGCACTCGAGCATGCGACTCAAGGACAAAGTTGCGGTGGTCACCGGCTCCTCCCGCTCCATCGGGAGGGCCATCGCGCTCGGGTACGGGCGAGAAGGGGCCAAGCTGGTGGTCAACTACCGCAGTGACGAGGGAGCGGCCAACTCGGCCGTGGCCGAGATCGAGGCAATTGGGTCGGAGGCCATCGCGGTACGAGCCGACACCTCCTCATCCTCGGATGTGAATCGGTTGATGGCCGCCGCCGTCGATCGCTTCGGGCGGATCGACATCCTGGTCAACAACGCCGCGATCCTGATCCGCACCCCGTTCCTCCAGATCGAGGAGTCCGAATGGGACCGGATTCTGGAAGTGAACCTCAAGGGATTCTTCCTGTGCTCCCAAGCGGCCGCCCGCCAGATGGTGTGCCAGGGAGACGGTGGCGTGATCATCAACATGTCGTCGAGCGGCGACACGCTGGCCGGACGGGACGTCACCCACTACTGCGTGGCCAAGGGAGGGGTGCGGATGCTCACCCGGCAGCTGGCCTTAGAGTTGGCTCCCTACAAGATCCGCGCCAACGCCATCGCTCCGGGATTGATCGAGACGGATCTGAACCGATCGGACCTGGCCGAACCCGAGTTCCGCAAGTATCGACTCTCCATGATCCCCCTCGGCATCATCGGGGTTCCCGAGGACATAGTCGGAGCGGCGGTCTTCCTCGCCACCGAGGAGTCCAGGATGGCCACAGGCGCCACTTTCTACCTGGATGCCGGCCAGACCATTGCTTGACCGATGCAGGGAGTCCCACCGCTCCTCGTTCGGTGGAACTCGAACAACCACCCTCGCCTGAAACCGGGGAGGGTCAGGGCTGGTCCTCGGTTGGAGCCGGGGTGTGGAATGGTGCGTCGAACAGGGCTGTGTAGGAGATCACGAGTTGTTCGAGCGCGGTTGATTGGAGTACGGCGGTGGCGGGTCGGAGTTCGACGATGGTGTATGTCTCGGTTCCCAGGCGTATCTGTCGGCCTTCTCGGAGGTGAGGGGATAGGGCTCGTCCGGCGGCGATCGACTGGGCAACGGCGCGGCCGCCCAGCCCTCCGAGGAGGGCAGCTGTGAGCCCTGCTGAGAACACGACCCCGGCGGTGAGCACGATGAGGATGGTGGTCTCGACCCCGAGTTGACCTAGCGCGAGGACGGCGGAGCCGGCGATGATGGCTGCTCGTAGGGTGCGTTCCGCCAGTCGGCTTCGATTGCCGGTTGCACGCTCGAACGCGCGGGCGATCGATCGTGATGCGGCTGCTGCGACGGCGTAGCCTACGAGCAGAACGAGGCCTGCGGCGATGACGTTGGGGAGCCAGTTGAGGATCTGGCGTGGGAGCGGCTTGAGCGTTTCCGGGCTGAGGGTGGCCATGGCGATGATGACGCCGGCGGCGGTAGCGAGCCAGAAGAGGAACAGGCTCGCGGGTCCGGCGATCTCGCGTATGGCGCTTCGGTTCGTCTCCTTCTGTAGGGAGTGTCGCAGCCAGGCACCTCCGACTACTCCGGTTGCGAGGCCGACTCCGACGGCTATTGCGGCAATCAGCCAGTGGTTGTCAATCACGGGGGCTCCACTGGTCGGGTTCGAGAATCGTTCTGGTCGTCTCCCATGCGAGTCCCATGAGATCGGCGACCAGCCAGGCTGTGTATCTGCTCCGGAGCCGTCGCTGCACGCCCCGAGTGATGCGATCTTCCAGATCCGGAGGTATCTGCCAAAGGGGGTCGAGCCCGGTACCGGTCCGTTCTGCGGCTGTGAGTGCCTCGTCCAGGGCGCTCATGTCGAGGCCGAGTTCGTCCAGGGCGACTGCTATGTCCAGATCGTCGACGACCCGGCTTGAGGGCGATGCCGGGTGGGCTGTCTTCATGGTTCACCTCGTTCGACAGCTGCGGCTAGGCGCCGGCGGGCACGAAACAGCCGGATCTTGACCTGGCCGATCGTGATTCCGAGCGCCTCGGCGATCCCATCGTATGTGAGACCTTCACCTTCTCGCAACGCCATGATCGTTCGCGAGAGAGGGTCGAGTTGAGCGAAGGTGAGGATCGCAGCGTGTAGCTCGGCGGCGGCAACGACTCTCCGCTCCGCGCTCGGGGCTGTACGCGGTGGTATCCACTGGGGGTCCCATGCTTGTTCGCGCGTGGATCTGAGCGTGGAGACTGCTGTGTTGTGGACTATGCGCAGCAGCCATCCCCGGAAGGAGCCGTCAGAGCGGTACGAGTCAAGTTTCAGCCAGGCCTTGATGGTCGCTTCCTGAACCACGTCCTCGGCCAGGGCGCTGTCGCGGACCACTGCTACCGCGACCCTGAACATGGCCCGCCCGTGAAGGTTGATGATCTCACCAACGGCATCCACTCCCGGGTCTCCGGGGGCCACCTCGGGGGCTTCTCCTCGTGTGAGCAACGAACCCATGCCCAGGAGGATATGACCGGGCCCCGAGTTGCACCGAAATCATTCTCCGTAACTTTCCGCCCCCGGGTGCGTCCCCTGAGCAAGACCACGACTGCGGGGGCGGAATGGTCATTCCCCGCCCGCACCAGATTGGGGAGGTGAGGACACGGCGGCCAAGACACAACAGAGACCCCAGCCGCTCTATCCGAGCCGCCGATGACAGACGGCGAGGCAACAAGGCACAACGGAAAGAACCACACCACAGAACGGAGGTAATTGATGCAAGACCTAATCAGAGGGCTTTCGGATGGCCTGGCGAACGCCGGCGAGACCATCCTCTCATTCCTGCCGAGGCTGATCGGCGCCCTGGTAATCCTGATTGTCGGATGGCTCGTGGCCCGGTTGATACACAGGGCGTTTCAACGGCTTCTGAAGGCAGTGGGCCTCGACACCTTGCTGGAACGTGCAGGACTATCGGACCGGCTTCAGGCGGCCGGCTATACCGCTACCGACCTGGCAGCGCGAGCGATCTACTGGATCGCTCTGCTGGTGGTGTTTCTCCTCACGGCCGAAGCTCTCGATGTCGACTATCTCAGTGACATCCTGACGGGGCTGATCGGATACCTACCGCTGGTGGTGGTGGCCATAGTCATCGTCATCGTGGCGGCTGCGGTGGGTGCATTTCTCGCCGAGTTGTCTACTCCCTGGTCGCGGGAACGCCATATCCGGTGGCTCCCCGCGGCAGCGCGATGGGTGATGATCGGCCTCGGGATATTCGTCGCTCTGAACACGCTGAACATCGGCGAGGAGATAGTCAACACCCTCTTCGTAGCCGTGGTAGGGACGGTGGGCGCCACGCTGGTGATCGCCTTCGGCGTGGGAGGAATCTCCGCGGCGAAGGAGTGGTGGAGCAGGATCCTGCCCAAAGACGACTGACCCGAGGAGAGGGCGTTCCCTTGGGAGAAGGCCGAAAAAAGGTGGTGGCGCCTGGCCCGTCGTCCGCCGACCAGGTAGCTTGCCATCGGCCGCCGGGTCGGCGGGGGGGTTCTCAGTACTCTCCTGGTGACTTTGCCCCCGAGTCGGTTATCAGAAACCGGTAACCGGCTCGGAGGCCACCGCGCCGGCAGGTGGTGTTAAGGGATTCCACCAGTTGAGGTGCTATTCCGGTCTGTCGCCCGGAGTGCAACAAGCCTCAGCTGGTGGAAGACCCTTTGCGCGCACACATGACCCCGGAGTTGTTGGATCGCTGGGCGGGTCGGCGTGCGAGGCTCTGATTACCTCACCGGCCTCGGTCCATCCCCTCATGCTGTCACCGGTGGCTGACGCCAAACCCAGCTTCGCCCTCGGCACCGTGTCGATCGAGGCCGAGGGTTGGAGGAAGTGCATGGTGCCCGCCCGGGGAGGGCAATGTGCCGGCTCGATCCGAGTCCACCACGACAGCACGACCGTCGCCTACCGATGTAAGCGAGTCGGCGCCGCCAAACCTCGGGGCCACCGCTGTATCGTGGTATGAATGATGGTTGCTGTTCTGGCGGCTGGCGGGTCGGGGGGGTTCACCCTTCTGGATGAACACCAGTTGCTCGTTTTCCTGGTGCAGTTGGCGCTGCTGGTGGGTGGGGCCCGCTTGCTGGGGGGTCTCGCCAACAAGTTGCAACAGCCACCTGTGGTGGGTCAGATCCTTGCGGGAGTCTTGATCGGCCCGAGCGTCCTGGGCAATTTCTACCCGGGCGTCTTCGATTGGCTCTTCTCCGACCCGACTGTCGGGTCCGTCGTGTACGGGCTGGCGTGGCTAGCCGTGATCATGGTGTTGGTGGTCATCGGGTACGAGACCGATCTGGGAATCATCATGCGTTTACGCCGGGCTGCTGTCAACGTCTCGGCGGGAGCCCTGCTGCTGCCGTTGGTCACGGTGGGGCTGGTGGCGCTCCTGACCCCGTCTTCGTTCATAGGGGATTCCGGGAGGGGTCTGTACGCGGCTTTCATGGCGTTGGCCCTCTCGGTGGCGGCTCTGCCCGTGGTTGCCAAGATACTGCTCGACCTGGGGATGCTACGGCGTAACTTCGGTCAGGTGACCCTGGCGGTGAGCATGACGATGGACACCGTCGGGTGGCTCATTCTGGCCGGGCTGGCCGGAATAGCTCGGGAAGGCTTCAGCGCCTCCGACCTACTCGCCTCCCTCGGGGGCTTGGTCTTGTTCCTGGCGCTGGCGGCCACCATCGGTCGGTGGTTACTCAACCAGGCGATGCGCCTGGCGCTGCGGCGCGGGCGGAACCTGCCGGCGGCTCTCACGGTGAGCCTGGTGGCGGCCATCGTAGGTGGCGCAGTGACCCAGGCCCTGGGTCTCGAGGCCATCCTGGGAGCGTTCATCGTGGGAATCATCCTCGCCACGCTGCGCTATCAGGTCGGCGCGGTACGGCATGTCCTGGAGATGGTGACAGACTCCTTCTTCGCTCCCATATTCTTCGCGTTCAGCGGACTTCGGGTCGACATCGCCTTGCTGGCAAGCCCCAGCGCCGCTATCTGGACGGTGGTGCTCATCGTGGTAGCGGTAGCCGCCAAGGTCTTCGGCGCCCTGGTGGGTGCGCGCCACTCGGGTCTCACCTCGAAGGAGGGATTGGCCCTGGGGTCGGGACTGTCGGCGCTCGGCGCTATGGGGATCGTGGTCGCGCTGGTGGGCCTGAGCCTGGGCGTTCTGAGCGACACCGGGTACACCGTGATCGTGCTGGCGGCCGTCGTAACCTCGCTCGTCGCTCCGATCATGCTGAAGATGGCGGTGCGGGGGATGGAAGCAGCGGAGGAGGAGCGGTCTCGGTTGGAGTCGGAGGCTATCCGATCGCAGGCGCAGATTCTGGGATCGGAGCGCATTCTCCTACCTACCCGGGGAGGAGCCAACAGTGTGTACGCGGCCAATCAACTGAAGGCTCTGTTCCCGGAGGCTGAAGTGACCGTGCTGACGGTCTCCGATCAGCAGCATGATTGGCGGAAGCGACTGCTCGGGACCGCAGCCGAGGAGGACGCAGGCCCGGAAGAAGCGATCAGGACGCTCGGGTCCGATCGGAATCGGCTGATCCGTCGACGGCGAGCGGACCCGGTCGAAGCAATTCTCGACGAGGCCGCTTTGGGTTATGACTTGGTGGTGTTGGGAGCTACCGAGCCCACCGACGGCAGCCAGGTTTTCTCGTCGGTGATCGACCGGGTACTGGCAAGGCTGGAGTTACCTACCCTCATCTTCCGCTATCCCAGTCCCGACGGGCAGGGCCGGCTACCGGACTCGGCTTCTCTCCCCGTGCGCACGGTGCTGTTGTCGGTCGAATCGAACCGGGCCTCCCGCGCCGCTGAGGAGGTGGCCTATTCCTTGGCCGCCCACAACGACGGGATGGTTCTCGCACTGCATCTGATCGCCGAGACCCGCGACGCGGCGTTCTATCTCGACCCGTCGAGCACTACTCAGAATCACAAGGCCGGGTTGGAGTTGGTGGAGGAATCAGTTGCTTTCGGGGAACGACTGGGGGCGAAGGTGAACGCCGATGTCAAACCGGTTACCCAGCTGGCGGGAGATCTGGTGGAAACCGCTAACACCGGGAATTGGGATCTCTTGGTCATGGGCGCCACCAACCGGCCGCTCAGCAAACGACCTTTCTTCGGATACGACATGTCGTACGTGATCAAACATGTCACCAGTCCGATGGTGGTAGTGGCCATACCCGACCTCGTGTCCCGGTATGCGTCCACGGACCGCGGGAGCGAAGCTGTTTGAGGCTATCGGCGATTCTTGTGCCGAGCGTCACTCCAGCCCGATCGGGTAGGTGGAGAGAACCTCGCGACCGTTTTCGGTAACCAGCACCTGTTGTTCCAGCTTTACTCCCTGCCCCCAACCCCGACGTGCCACGAAGGACTCGACACAGATCACCATTCCGGGTTCCAGTGCACCGTCCTGCTCCGCCGTGTCCCATGTGTGGGGAAACCCGATCATCGGCCACTCGTCGGCCATACCCACGCCGTGGTATTGAAGCGAGTAATGGTTGAACTGCTCGATGTCGGGGAGGAGTGAGTCGAAAGTCAGCTCCCGGAAGGTGACACCGGGCCGAACGATGTCGACGTTGTGGTGTATCACCTCCTCGGCTCGATCGAAAATGTCCCGCTGGTTGGCGTCGGGGCGCCGAGTACCGGCGATCCATGTACGGGAGACGTCGATACACACGCCGAAGGCACCGATCAGGTCGGTATCGAAGGCCACCAGGTCGCCGTTTTCGATTACCCGAGCGGAGGCTTCCTGGTACCAAGGGTTCGTGCGGGGACCGGAGCAGAGCAGGCGGGTCTCGATCCACTCGCCGCCTCGGACGATGTTCTCGGCGTGGAGGACCGCCCACAGATCCAATTCGGTCATGCCGGGTTCGAGGGCTGAGCGCATCGCGTCCAGCGCGTGTTCGGTCGCCACCATCACCGCCTTCATGAGCGCGATCTCCTCAGGGCTCTTGATGGAGCGCGATAGTTCCATCACCTCGTCGCCGCTGCGCAACTGGAGTCCGTGGTTCCCGAGAGCATGGATGGCGTCGGGACTGGCGCGGTCGATCGCCACCCGCCTGTTGCCCCCTCCGTGTTCATCGACCAGACCGGCCAACTCGGCCGACCAGAGTGCCAGATTGGGATCCATCCGGGGGTTCCCGACGGCGCGTACATCCACAGCGTGGCGGGCCGCACCTCGTCGACCACGCTCGTATGTCCTGCCAGGAAGTCGGCCCTCTTATAGTCGAAGAGGATCGTCGGACCCTCGGCAGCCACCCAGAGATAGCGGTAAGGGTTATGCGAGGTCCACACAGACATGTTGGTGGTGTCAGACGCGTAGCGGATGTGAACCGGGTCGTACCCGATGACGCCGGCGTAGTCCAGGTGCTGGAGCCGGCTACGTACCCGGTTGAGGCGGTACCGGCGGACTGCGTCCAGATCGGGGAGGACGATCCCGGCCGCCTCGATCTCGGAGAGGGCCAAGCCGGGCAGCCCGATAGTGTGCCGGTTGTCGGCCACGGCACGGTGATACTCATCGGATGTGCCAGAAGTAGGCCCGATGCGCCGGCGGACGCGTGACCCTACCGTGCCGTCTGACTGCACACTTTTCACTCTAGCCCCGATGGTCAGATACGCGATGGGATGTCGAGTGATCCACATGCGTAGATGGTTATTGCGTCCCCGTGCCCCTGCGGGTTCGGAGCCCATGGGTTATGATGTTTCTTTCCTCGGATCAGGAGTAGGAGGATCCATGTCACGGAGAAACCCGGTAGTTCACCCGCGTGGGCAAACGCGTCGGAGGTGGAGATTCTTCGCCTTGCTTGCTGCCCTGTCGCTGGTCGCCTTCGCATGCGGTGACGGCGGCGAGGACGACGCGGCGGCGGCCGAAGCGGCGGCTGCTCAGGCACAGGCTGCGGCCGCTCAGGCTGACGCGGCTGCGGCAGCGGCCGAGGACGACGCGGCTGCGGCCCAGGCGGAAGCCGATGCAGCTGCGGCGGCGCTGGCCCAGGCGGAAGCCGATCTGGAAGCCGCCCAGGCTTCGGCCTCCGACGCGATGGAGGGGGATGAGGCTTCCCAGGCGGCGCTGGCCGAAGCGGAGGCTGCCCTCGAAGAAGCCAAGCAGATGGCTTCCGACGCGATGGAGGGGGATGAGGCTTCCCAGGCGGCGCTGGCCGAAGCGGAGGCTGCCCTCGAAGAAGCCAAGCAGATGGCCGAGGAGGCAATGGCGGAGCCCGAGAGCAAGGGCACCATCGCGTTCAGCTACGGCGCAGAGCACTCCGGCATCTACCCCATCGTTGCCGACCCAGCCAGGCTGGAGGCCGAGAGGCGTGGCTACGAGTGGCTCGAAGGCTCGGCGAACGGCGACTGTGACAAGCAGGTTCAGGACATGGAGGGCTTCGTGGCCGCCGGTGTCGACGCCATCGTGTTCCTGCCCTTGTGCGGTGTCGATCCGTATCTACCTACGGTGCAGGCAGCCAAGGATGCGGGCATCGTGATCGTCGGTTACTCGACGGCAATCCCCGGTGGCGACTCGTCGATCGTCTACGCAAACATCGACGGAGCACGCGCTGTCGCCGCCGAAGCTCTTCGCTGGCTGGAGGAGGACTTCACCGGTGATCGGGAAACCTTCTCCTGGGCGCTCTTCACGTTCGACCAGTGTGGCATGGCATGTACCGACCGCACCGATCCCCTTCGCCAGATCATCACCGAAGCGACCGGCGTTGCACCCCTGGAGGCGGAGTCGGTTGCCGAGGCCAGCGGGCTGGAAGCGACGGAGACGTTCCTCCAGGCCGATCCGGGGCTCAACATGGTCATCGGAATCAACGACGCGGGAGCGCTCGGCGCCTACCAGGCGTTCGTCGTCCAGATCGAGTCGGACGGCAGGGATCCGGGCGAGATCTTCGTCGGGGGAATGGACGGGCAGAACGAGGCTCTGGAGTTGCTCGCCGGTGCCGACGAGTACGGCATCTACCGTGTGTCGGGTGCTCTGATCCTTGACCAGTTGGGCAAGGCGGTCGCCGACCTGCCTGCCAACATCCTCGAGGGACAGCCGCCCACCAGCCTGGTGCTCAACTACGTGGCCGTAACTCCGGGTATGGCTGAGTTCGCGCAGCAGGTGCTTGACAACTACGAGGAATTCCTCGGCTAGATCGCGGGTTTCGTCAGATAGTGGGGCGGCCGGCACGTAGTCCCCGAGTGGCTACATGTCGGTCGCCTCGCGTATTGTCATGACCATCGGCGCCGGATTGAGGCCTCATGCTCGGACGTGAACCTATGAGACTGCGATCGGGAGGCGCGTCCGCGCGAGGAGACAGTCAGAGAGAGATGGCCGGGACGTGGGCCAAGATCCTTCGAAACGGGATCGTCGGCGCGCTGGTTGTGGAGATCGTCTTCTTCGGCATATTCAGCGACCGGTTCCTCACGATATCGAACTTCAGATTGGTCCTGTTGCAGACCGCGGTCATCGCGACCCTCGCCATACCGAGCGCGCTTCTTCTGATGGCCGGGTACGTCGACTTCGCGATCGGCTCGATCACGGGCCTATGCGCGGTGCTCCTCGGAAGGCTCCTGGGATCCATGGAGGTGGTGCCAGCCCTGATGATCGTGGTGGTGATCGGCTTGGCGGTGGGTGCTGGGCAGGGGATTCTCTCCGCTCCGATAGGATTCTCCCCGATTGTGGTGACCCTGGGCTTCTTCACAGGTGTGCGGGGACTGGTATTCGTACTCAGCGACGGACGGACAACCTCGGGTTTCGGTGACACGTTCGCCATCATCGGCCGTGGTCGGGTCCGCTGGCTGGAGATACCTGTTCCCGTGGCGATTGCCGCGGTGACGGTCCTGCTGGGGGCGATCTTCCTCTACAAGACGAGATGGGGCCGCTATGTCGTAGCGATCGGCGTCAACGCGAGGGCAGCTTTCCGGGCGGGGATCCGGATCAAAGCGATACCCGTGTTCCTCTATATGGCGACCGGCGCGGGAAGCGCGGTCGGGGCGATGATCCTGGTGTCGAGGCTCGATGCGGCACCCCCACTCACGGGTGAAGGCCTGGAGCTGAACGTCCTGAGCGCGGTGCTCCTCGGGGGTGTGGCGTTCGGTGGTGGTCGTGGTTCTCTGATCGGTGTGATAGCCGGTGTGCTCTTCGTCGGGCTCCTGAACAACGGGCTTCTCCTGTTCGGCGTGGCCCCGTTCTGGTTCCGGGTGAGCGCCGGGGCGGCGCTCGTGGTGGCGGCGGGTCTCGATACGATCGGGCGCCGGCTCGAGGGGCGCACCACCGGCGGCCTCGGCGCACTAGGCCGCTCAGGAATCTAGTGTCCTGATTCCGGGATTCGTTATAGATAGTTGGGACGTGCCGACCATCCCGCCGGGGCAGGCTCTGGGGGGACCGAGAACGCGAAAAACGCCCGACCGGACCCCTCCGACGGGCCCACCCCCAACCGCCACCTCCTCGGTTCCCGAACGCGTCCCGCCATCCCCTGCGAGGGGTCGGCTCCGACAACATGATCCCTGCCCCGGTCCGGTCGGTACCGCAAGACGGACCGGTGGTGTTTACGGCTACTTACCATTATGCAACGGGACTGTGACATGTCAATCCCCTTGTGGCGGCGCGGCCGGTCCTTGTGGGGGGTGCTGTGAGTGGGTGAGCATGCGGATCGTGGGACGACGCCGGTTCCTGGACACCGCGAACCAAAGACTCAGCACCCCCCTAGCGAGGAAGGCCGCTGCCGGCGCATACGCGCCGCCATTTTCATTTCACAGACAGACCACTGAGCCGGCCGCCGCTCTATCCCCCGCCGGCTACCAGAAGGCGATCCCGCCGTTGAGATCGAATACCTGCCCGACCGATGAACCGGCGTCCGATGACGCGAGGAAGGCGACCATACCGGCCACCTCCTCCGGTGTCTGGTAGCGGCCGAGCGGGATGAGGTCACGGAACCGTTCCCGTACCGCTGTGAACGACTCGCCGCTCCGCTCGGAGATGTCGGCCTGAAGGGAACGGACCATCTCCGTGTCGACGATCCCCGGGAACACCGCGTTCATCAGGACGCCGTGGGGTGCGAGTTCCAGGGCCATCTGCTTGACCAGTCCCATCGCGGCGTGTTTGCTGGCCACGTAGGCCGCGGCAGGTGTGCTCCCCGACGACGGAAGGCGCCCGGCCGTGGAGACGATGGTGACTATCCGACCGCCCCGGCCCTGATCGATCATCCGGGATGCGGCGACCTGCGAGCAGAACAGGACCCCCTTGGCGTTGACGGACATGTGCCGGTCCCATTCCTTCTCCGTAACCTCGATCGCAGACGCCAGCGCCAGGACGCCGGCGTTGTTCACCATGATGTCGAGCCGTCCGAAGGCGCCGGTTGCCTGCTCGACGGCCGCCACGACCTGAGCTCTGTCCGAGACATCCACAACTGTCGGGATGGACCGTCCGCCCACGGACAGCACCTCTTCGGAAACCGAGCGGGCTGCTTCCCCATCGATGTCGGACGTGACAACCGTCGCTCCCTCCCGCGCCAACCGCAGCGCGATCGCGCGGCCGATGCCACGCCCGGCTCCCGTGACGATCGCTACCTGGCCCTCGAGTTCATAGCGGGGCACGAGAACTCCTCTCCATCCGGAGTCCTATATGGCACATCGCCGGCGGGAGTAGCGGCGACCGCGGGTCAGGTGATTCGAACGTGGCGGCCTTGGGATAGGACGGCAGGGCAACCGGGCGGTCTCCTCTAGAGGTTCTCCAGGAACTCGACCTCTCGGTTCTCCAGGAGGGGCCGGAGCACTGCGATGGCCACTTCGGCGAAGTGGTCGGAGGCGATGTGGGCATCGATGGCAGCCCGGTCGTCGTACTGCTCCACGAGGATGAACAGGCGGCGATTGTCGATGCCCCGGTATACGTCGAAGGCGATGCATCCCGGTTCGGTGAGCACCATGGTTACGTAGCCGCGCAGGGCCTCCGCCAACTTCTCCTCGTTTCCGGGGGCCGCAACGTAGGTGGCCTGGATGATCATCATATCTTGTTCCTTTCGATCGCGTCTCTAGGGGGACCGCAGGGTCACATCGATGCAAACCCGATCGAGCGGAGTTGCTGCCGGCCTTCCTCGGAGACCTGATCGGGTGTCCAAGGTGGATCGAACACCCAACTGACCTCGAAGTCCTCGATCACACCCTGGCCGACCAACTCGTTGCGCATCTGGTCCTCGATGACCGACGTCAGCGGGCAGAAGGGGTTGGTGAGGGTCACGTCCAACGAAGCCTGCAGGCCGTCCACCTGCACCTCGCGCACGAAACCGAGGTCGACGATGTTGACGCCGAGATCCGGATCGATGACCTTGCGGAGCGATTCGATGATCTGGCTCTCGATGCCGGTGGGAGCATCCATCAGGTCACCTTCCTTTCGTCGGTGTTGGGTCTGCTGTCGGAACCGTGGTCTTTCTCGGATCGATCTCCGGCTTCTTCGGTGGTCAGGTTCCGCCAGGTGACCACCCGGAGCCGTATCTCCACGCGGGTGGTTCGGGTGGTGATCCAGTCGGCGATGCCATGGGCCATCCGGCGGAGGCGGGTAATCACGTCTCCGTCACCGACGGTCCAGGAGCCGACCACCATCTCATCGCTCCGGATGCCGAACCGGGCCGCCTCGGCGACGCCCTGTTCGAGTACACGGGCCAGGGGCGCCGACACGGTTCCGGCTCGGAACTTGAGAGCCTGGTGAGCCTCGTCGGCGGGCATGCCTTCGAGCCGGGCAAGGATACGCCTGGCCTCGTCCTGTTCGATGCGAGCGTTGGTCTGGCAGGCCGTAACGCTCGGTTCCGGAAGCCGGGATTCGCTCATCGCTTTCTCCTGGGCCTGCCGACCCGGCGCAGGTCGGTGGAGAGGTCTTCGATCTGGGCGGCGGTGACCGGCGTACCCGCTCTCATGAGCTTGCGGGTGGCGAAAATGTCGCGAGGCCTGCCGATGGTCAGCACGGCCTCGATCTTATTCGTATCGTCGTGGTCGCCGGACAGTTGGAAGGCGGAGAAGGACCGCTCCCCGATGGACCCGCGGATCACATGCGGAGCGTCGGGATCGAAATGACCGAGAGACTGGATGGTCAGGTCGTACTGATCCGACCAGAACCAGTGGGGGGCACCGTCCACGGCGTCCTGGCCAACAATGTTGCGGGCCACCACAGCCCCCTGCCTCATGGCGTTGTCATGGTGCTCGACTCTCAGGTAGCCCCCACCGGACTGCTGCCCGGAGGCCACATCTCCGGCTGCATACACGTCGGGTACCGATGTCCGGCAGTGCCGATCCACCCGGATCCCCCCGTTCACCTCGATGGCGGTGCCGTGAGCTAGTTCGGTGTTGGGGATCATCCCCGCCGCCACCAGCATCCACTCGCACTCGAGTTCGCCTCGGTCCGTGGTGACGGCCAACCCGTCGGCGGTCTCCACCACGCTCGTTACCCGCTCTCCCAGGCGTAAGGTGCAGCCCGCGTCACGGTGGATTTCGGTCATGACCCGGCCGTACCGCTCCCCCAACGGAGCCTGCAGGCATTGCGTCTCCATCTCGATGATGGTGACCTCCGCCCCCAGACCGCGGGCAGTGGCGGCCACCTCGCATCCGATGAACCCTCCTCCGAGCACCACCGCCTGGTTGCCGCCACGCAGCCTGCGGGCCAGATCCTCGGAATCGTCCCGGGTACGCAGGTGCAGGATCCGCTCGCCTTCGAAGCCGGGCAGCCTCCGGGCCCGGCCGCCGGTGGCGATGAGAAGATGGTCATAGTGGATGGTTCCGGCCTTGTCTGTCTCGACTGCCGAGCCATCCACATCGATCGAGGTCGCGCGGGTACCGAGAACCAGTTCGACGGCGTTGTCCCGGTACCACTCCTCGGACCGGATGGTGGCGTCGCCTGATGCCATCGACCCGGCGAGTACCTCCTTCGACAGGGGAGGACGTTCGTAGGGCGGTACGTCTTCCTCGGATACCAGGACGACGCGGCCGTCGAAACCCAGATGTCTCAGGTTCGACGCGGCCGCGGCCGAGGCTGTACCGCCGCCCAGGAGCATGACGGTCTCGGAGAGACCCGCCATGTCAGCCGGGCGGCGCTACACAGATGACGCCTCCCTCAACCTTGCAGGGAATGGAGAAGAGGGCCGAGTCCGCGGGGTTGATGCCTTTGCCGGTGACGGCGTTGAACTCCCACAGGTGGTTGACGCACGTCAGTACCTCGCCGTCCAGATCCCCGTCATGGAGAGGCCATGCCTGATGGGGACAGCGGTCCCGGTAGGCGCGTACCTCCCCGTCCACGTTGACGATGACGACCTTCGTGCCGCCGGCATCGACCCCTTCGATGTCGCCTTCCCAGAGGTCATCGAGGTCCATTACCTCCAGCCACCGGGCTGCGTCGCTCATCCGAGTGGTCTGTCTGTGAAGGGCCGTCGCTGGCAAGCAGGCCGCAGCGAATCACTTTGCGGACAGACCACTAGCCGACGGATTGGAGGGCGCCAAGCCCGGCATCGGCGAGAAGTTGCTCCCGTGCTGCCTTGGCCTCCCCAGCCACCGCTTCGGCACTGACATCTCCGGCCGGGGCCTGGGCGAGTATCCCACCCAGCGCCAGCGCAGCGGCGTCTGCGCGCGGTGCCCATTTCGCGATCCATCGCTCGAAGGCCGGGACGTTCTCCGGCCGCCCCTCTACCGCCAGGCTCCCCACGGCCGCCGACCACCTGGCCCTCCGAGCCGAGTCCTCGTGCAGGTTCTGGCACAGCAGCCACGTGAGGTCGTCACCGTTGGCGCGGGCTGCCTCTCCCAACGCCCGGTTGAGGACGTCGTCGAGTGTCGGAGCTATCACCAGGTTGGCGGCGGTTATAGCCTCGCCCCAGTCGTAGGCGATCAGCGCCCGCTCGAGAAGTTCTCGTGTCGGTTGCCATCCCTCGTGGTTCTCCCAGACATCCCGCTCGCCAGTGGCGAAACCCGCGTCCGGGTAGCCCAACTGCAGCTCCCGCGTACGGATCGATACCACCGTCACCCGCCGGAGCTGGTCTGCCGCCGCCAAGGCTGCCGCATTGGTGATGTACGCCGTGGGCGACATGTGTGCCACGTAGGCCTGCAACATCTGAATGGCATGGGCCGGGTATCGGATCGGTGTGTAGAAAGTCCGGAGTATCTCCACCCATTCGGGGGAGAGGGACCGGTCGTGGCCTATGCTCGCATAGCTGTCCAGCAGACCGGCGACCTTCGTCTCCTGGGCCGCCTGCTTGGCCACATAGGCCCGGTACGTCAGCTGGTCCGGATCCCTGAACACTTCCCAGTCGTCGAGTTGGATCGGCGAGTTGTCACGATAGGCCAGGAACCACAGGTTGCCCGGTGAGGAGGGGTTCTGCTCCAACGGCGCCAGCCGGCCCTTTCGCATCGTGTAGTTGGCGGCGTGGGTGCCGATCTCGTACTCGGTGGGCCTGCGGCGGATATCGCCGAACTCGCTCCAAGTGCGTAGCTTCCGCTTCTTGGCGCTCATGATGTCACCTCCTCCTCGGTCGCACCGCCCAGGGACCAGCTCGTCTGGTCGCTGCGGGAAGTGTTGATACGGCCGGCGTTGGCGGTCAACAGGGTCTCCAGCGACCGCAGTTGGTAGTCGGGTCCGAGATACCGCTTGAGCGAACTGGCCGTCAGCTTCAGGAACGAGGAGGCCTGGATGCGCACGTAGGCACCCCGATCGATCACCTCGATCTCGCGGCCCGGATTGTCGTCCTCGATGGCGCTGATGATCTCTTCGATCGTGTCGCTCATCCGCAGGATCGGTCCTACCGGATTCTCCATACGGACCCTCCTACTCTTCCCAGTCCACACGGATGTGGTCGAGGGGGGCGATCCCCGCCTCGACCACCGTCACGTCGTCGGGCAGTATCCGGTTGTTGTGAATCACCAGCTTGGGCAAGCCGCGGTCCCGCACCCGGACTCCCACCGTATGGTGGGCGACCGCCTCTGCCACCTCCGCGATGGTGTTGTTGGACATCACCGGGACGAGAATCTCCACGAAGTCGTCGGCGAAGATGGCGTTCAGCGGGACGAGCTGGGGTTCGGCGGCGCCGCCGTTGTCGCTCATCCACCCACCCCCGCGCCAACGGGTTCGGTTCGCGCGTAGGCCTCGGTCCAGTCGTAGCCGCCGGCGTCGTCACCCATCACATCGGGGGTGAGACCCATGTAACCCAGGATGCCGGGGACGTCCATCGGCTGGATCTGGCCGGCGAGGAAGCGCTCCACCACCGTCTTGTTGTTGAGAGCGTCGCGATCCTCCCACCAGATCTGGCGGCAGGTCCTGGTGCAGAAGTGGTAGCGCACCCCGTTGTGCTTGAGCGAGTGGTTGCGGACCCGCCACTTGCCGTCCCGTCCGTAGGTGGCGTTACAGGTCGGAAGGTGGCAATAGTTGCACAGCCAAGGGAGAGTCTCAGGTAGGGCTCGGTGCATATTGCCGGCGTTGATGTTCTCCGCCAACACCTTCCACTTGTCACCGTAGAGGAGATCCCAGTTGGGGTACTTCTCGATGAGCCACTCGCGGGATTCGGGGCTGACCCCGACCGGCTTCCACCACAGGGTCGGGCGCCAGAACCACTCGCCCATCTGCAGCGAGTGATGCCATACGTCGAGACCCGCGATGAACTCGTCCCAGTACCAGGGGCGCTTCAGGCCGTAGTCCTGGATGGTGCGGACGAACTGATCGATGATCCACTCCTCCATGAACTCCCGGTAGCTCTGCTTGCGGTGCTCGACCGGCGTGTTGTAGTCCATCGACGGTCCGGTCAGGGCGGAGAAGGCCCGGGCCGAGAGCCAGAAGAACTTGTCCACTGTCCACTGGGCTCGTACCGGATCGTGCTCGACCAGGACCTCCAACGTGGGTCCGCCCTGCTGGGAGTGCCGGGCCTCGTCGGTCTGGATCGAGGAGATCAGGTTGGCGAATGCCACGTCGCCGGCTTCGAGGGCATCGGCGGCCAGGGCCACGAACTGGATGTTGGTGAAGCCCGTCTCGAACGCGAACGGGAGCTGGATGGCGATATCCACCACGCTGCCGCCGATCATCATGTTGTCGATCAGCGCCCGCAACGCGATGCTCACCCAGTCGTTGGTCAGCAATGCCCGGTGAGCCCAGTCGAACTGGGGATCGCGTTCCACCAGCTCGTGCGCGAACGTAAGGCTGAGCTGGCCGTGGCGGATCTCGTCGAGGGTGCCCATGACCGCCATGTTGCGCCAAGCGGGGCTCAGGCCGAAGCGGGCCATTCGGCTCTCCCCGTACACGGCGCCGTACTCGACTAGGGCGATCCCGCCGAGATGCATCTTGACCGACGACCTCCACGCCTCGTCCAGCATGTCGTACTGGTTCGACCGGTGCAGGGCGGCCTTCACTGCGTAGGCGGCGGTCTCCTTCTCGTTCTGGGTGGCTACGTATTCAGGGTAGGCGACCTTGTAGCTCTCCTCCCAGGCCGACCAAGCCTCACGAGGAACCTTGCCCGATCCGCTCAACCAGTCAGGGAAGACGGCCTCGTCGTCCACGTAGCCCAGCGTCCAGTCGACATCCCGGACGATCCCTTGCCATTCCTCACGTTTGAGAGTCATGGTTGCTCCTTCCTCAGTCGACTTCCATGTGACCGAGTTGGCGGTAGATCGAGGCACTGTCCCAGTAGGCGGTCAGGCTCTCGATCCGGCCGTCGTCGTTTACATCGAATATGAAGGCGTGCGGTTCCCAGTACTTCATACCTTTGGGGGCGATCGGTCCCCACGCCTTCTCCTGGTGACCGCCGATGCTCACGACCGCCGCCACCTTTCCGTCCTCCGAGGCGGTGATCGAGTGGACCTCGTTGGACAGATCCGGGAAGGAGTTGATCAACCCTTCCCATATCGGCCGGGCCAACGTGGCGACCTTGCCGTCACCTCTGATGACCCGCTGCTTGGTCCAGATCTCGAACGGGACGTACGAGAAGTCGGCATTGTCGGTACAGAGGTCCACCATTGACAATGTGTCGTGCCGGCGGTAGGCCTCGAAGAAGGCTTCCACCGTTGCAACGGGGTCTGCCCTCGTAGCAGTTGTAGTCACGGATTCTCCTTCCTAGACGATCGACACCGCGTCGAGGCGTTTGACCGCCAGCCTGCGGTACAGGATGTTCTGATCCCAGAACCCCCGGATGGAAGTTATCCGGCCGTCGGAGACGCCCAGCATCCATACTTGGTCGAGGTCGATGTGTTTTTCCTGGTTGACGACGCCTAGATAGTCGGCGGCCTGGGTGCCCTCCATCTTCAATTCCGTGACCGCCGTACCGTCGGTTCCCATGAAGTGGTTCTTGGTGGTGAGAAGAAGATCCGGGAAGGCCGTGACCGTGGCCGCGAAGAAGCCTCTGGCCTCGTCCCTGCCACCCTTGACGTTGGCCGCCAGAAGATCGACGGTGGCGTCGGCCGAGACCAGATCCATCGCTCCGTCAACATCCCCTGCACTGATCGCGTCCCAGAAGGCGCCGGCTGTGTCGGACATCGGCATCACCTCCCTGTCAGAGTATTGCGAGGCTCTTGAGCACCGCATCGGCCACCGCGTCGGCGGAGCCCGGGTTCTGGGCGGTGATCAGGTTACGGTCCACCACGACATGGGACGACCAGGCGCTGCGCCCGTCGTCGAACACCGCCCCGGCGTTGCGGAGGGTGCTCTCTAGGTACCAGGAGAGACCATGCTGCCCGGGGCGGGTCTGGTCCTCTTCCTCGTCGGTGAACGACGTGACCCGGTAGCCGTCGAACAGCCACTGGCCGTCCAGGTTGGCGGGAGCCGACAGGAGGAAGGCGGGTCCGTGGCACACCGATGCGATGGCCGCCTGCTTCTCGTGGAGGATGCCGATCACCCTGGTCACGTCGGGGTTGTCGGACAAGTCCACCATGGGGCCATGGCCCCCGGGTACGAACACCGCGTCGAACTCCGCGATGTCCTCGTCGCTCAAGGTCGAAAGGTTGGCCGGGGAGACGAAGGCGGGTAGAGAATCGAGAGCGTCCTTGACCCGCTGCGATTCTGCGTCGCTGTCGGCGATCACCTCGGCGAGGGCGGATTCGAGGTCGGCCCGGGTGACGGACTCGGGTAGGTCCCGGGCTTCGAGTTCGTCCAGGAACTGGGTGTCGTTCCGCCATGAGGCGAAGGCAGCGCCGGATATGAGCTTGCGAGCCTCGACCGGGTGCATGCCGGTCCCCTTGAGCCGGTTGAACACCCGCAGCGCGGAGATCATGCCCAGTTCGGTCAGGTGGTGCAGGGTCAGGCGGATGTCGTCAACATCGTGCGCGAACGTCCGGGTGATGCTGTTGAGGAAGTCCTCGTCGTCATCCGGGTAGTGGAAGATCTCCTCGAGGCCGTAGGGGTCGGCGTAGGGGGAGCGGCCGTCGGGCGTGGTCACCACCACATCAACACCCGCCTCGACAAAGCGTTCGTACGGCGTGAGCGCCTCGTCGGCGAAGTAGCCGGTCTCGTGCATGGAACCGTTGGCGAGCTGCATCTCCCGCGCGCTCGACACCAGGAACAACAATCGTGGCATGGCAAATCATCCTTCCGCAGCTATACCGGTCGGCCTGCCGCATCGGAGCTGCCGGATGACGATCGTATGCCCGCGTCCGGCAACTGAACAAGAACCGGCGCTCGCGAGGCTATCAGATACGACGCTCCGGTGTCAGATTATCGATCCGATCCGGCGAGGTCTTGCCGGCGGCCCATCCTTCCTTCGCGATGGCGAACCACGTTTGCGGTCGCCCGGTGCTTTTCTGCGGTTCGGCCGTCGCGGACGTGATCGCCCGCCACCGCGCCCCACCAGCGGAAAACGCGGATTAGCCGGTGGAAGCGCCGGACGGATGTCGAGCACCCGGAACGCGACCCGAGCGGTCCGGTTCCGGGTGGGTAGGCTGACGCCGATGAGAGAGTCTGTGGCGGGCGCGCTGATCGTCCTGATGCTGGCCGCGTGCGGCGGTGAGGACTCCGGCACCGACGACGACGGTCCGCAGATCCCGCAGGGTACGGAGGAAGCCCAGGCGTCCTTCGAGCAATTCCTGAGCAGCCCCTTCATAAGCGAATCGCAGGCCGAGGAGACGAGAGCCATGGTCTGGAGCGCCTGTACCGCGTTCGATGAAGGGGCCACCTGGCCGGAGTTCGAGGATCAGACCAAGGCCGACGCCGAGGCGGAGGGCAGGCCCCTCGGAAGTCTCCAGATAGCCGGGATGCGCACCGCCGCCGGCAAGGGTATTGCGGCCTACTGCCCCCGTCACTCGGACAAAGCACCATAGGCCCGTAGCCGGTCCCCCGTGGTTAGTGGTTATTTGTAATAGTTGATAGCTACACCCCCGGCGAGCTGGCACCTGGCACCTGGCACCTGGCACCTGGCACCTGGCACCTGGCACCTGGCACCTGGCTACAAGGTGATCCCCGACCCCGACGCTCCGGGGCGTCACAACTACTTCCCGCATCAGGGGTTGGGCGGTATAAGGATGTTCTCCGCTCTCTGCCGGAAGCTGGAAGCGGATGGCGGCCGTATCCTCCTCGGAACGGGCTTCTCGCGATTACGGACCGGCGACCGGGGCGAAGTGGTAGGGGCGGTGTGTAACAGCGACCGAGGCGTCATCGATGTCGACGCCGCGGCGACCGTGCTGGCGACAGGGAGTTTCAGCCGCAACACCGAACTCAAGGTGCGGTACTTCGGAATCAACGGCGACCGCACCAGCTATTACGGTTCCCGCCATCACGACGGGGACGGCATCCTGGCGGCGCTGGATGTGGGTGCCTCGGTTAGCAGCGGCATCTCCGTGAGCACCGGCGGATGTGTGTTCGCCCCGCCCTTCGAGCCGCCCGACGACCGGCACGTGTTCCTGGGGGGCGGGAGTGGTCTGGCATTGGAGCAACGCCGGATGCCCGAGCCGGTGCCTTCCGGTGTCCAGCGGCTCAGCCTCCGCCCGCCGATCTGGGGTGACGAGCCGTCGATCCTCGTGAACCTCGACGGCGACCGCTTCGTCGACGAGTCCTCCCGCTACACGGTGATCGGCTGGGCGACGACCGGCCAGCGCGAGGGGCTGGGCTTCTGCATATTCGACCACCCGGTCTACGTGGAATACGCGGAGACCATCGAGGTCGCCCGCGGGATGGGTGCATGGACCTTGCGCGCGAACACGGTCGAAGAACTGGCTCTCGGACTTGCCGGCTGGCGGAGGACTCCCTCATACAACGAAGGCGTGAACCCCCGCCGGCTCCTCCGTACGCTGGCCGAATACAACGCGGCCGCCCGGGGCCGCAGGCTGGATGACCTGTGGCCGCCACGCAAGGAGGGCGGCCGACCCCTCAACCGGCCCCCCTTCTACGCTTCGCCTGTGGTTCAAGGGGTAGTGGACCCGGCGGGTGGATTGCGCATCGACTCGGATGCCCGGGTTCTCGACCGAGGAGGGCGCCCCATCGCAGGTCTCTTCGCGGCAGGCGCCGACGCCGGCCGCGCCTACACGCGCGAGCACGGGGGCTTCGCCTTCCGTCTGATCTTCGGCCGCCGCGCGGGAACCAGTGCGGCATGGCTGTCGAGTCAGGTGCCTGACCGCCGCTAGCCGTCTCAGTAAGGGTCGCGTGCCCTGTGGCGTCCCGATGAGTGGTGGAGGCGGAGGTTGGGCCCGATAGGGATGGTAAGCAGCGGCTTGTTGCGATGTTCGCGTTCGTACGGTCAGGAGTGGCAGGGCCATGAGAAAGAGGCGTCCCGTTGGCCGGGCCGCCTCTGTCGGTTGATCGATTGTGCAGCCAGTCGTTCAGCGGCCGAAGCCATCCCAGGGGCCGATGGTGCGGGACCGGTTGGGGATGCCGGCGATCTCGGGCGCCTGCATGGGATCGTCCGGGTCGTAGTTCTCGGCGATCCCCTTCACGATGAAGTCCGGCTCGAGGGTGACCCAGTTGATCAGGTCGCCGTCGAGGCGGAAGATCCAGGTGGTGCCTTCCTCGTTGTCGGCGAGGAACGAACCGTGCTTCACCCTCGCAGGACGCCAGAAGTAGGCGCCCGGTGAGATCGGTCCGTAGTTGTAGGTCATGCTGCCCGAGAGGCAGTAGGCCTCCTCGAACACCGGGTGGTGCATGAGCCTCTCGTCACCCCACCCTGCAGGAGCGTGACACACGAAGGTGCGGAAACCCTTGGTCTGGTGGTCGGGATCCCAGTCGAAGTAGAGGTCCTTCTTCTGCAGGAACTGCTGGGTGAGTCCCCGTTCCGGCTTGTTCTGGATGAAGTCCATCTTCTCGCTGTGCATGATCGTGAGCTCGCCGGGTTCCTCCGACACCGTGTTCCCGCCCTTGGGGATGAAGTCGCTCTCGTCCCGATCGGCGATCGAGAAGCCCCAGTCGCCGTATTCACGGAATATCAGAACCTCCGAGCCGGACTCGATTCGCATGTGCGGAACTCTGAGACCGGCCGGGGCCCGCCAGTATCCGCCGGGTCCGAAGTCCTGGTCTCCGAGGTGGACCCGGCCGTTGAGCACGAACCATTCGGTGTCGGCGCTGTGGTACCCGCCCGGGCGGCCCCAGTCCGTCTCGAAGAAGACCTTGAAGGACCCGGCCCCGTTCTCCTCGTCGTACGAGAGGTTCTGCTGGCGGGCCCGACCCTCACCGCGTGGTAGCTCGGGCGCATGCCATATGAGATCCTGCTCGTGTACCAGTTCGACGTGCGGTCGCATCCGGTCACTCCTTGTCGCACCTACACGGGCGAGTTTCGAGTGCGGGGGGCCGGGTGTCAAGCCCGTTCGGACGGAGGGTCGGCTACGCTGCGCCGGCGTGACGGGAGAGGAGCGCGACGTGGGGATCACCGAACTTGCCGCGCAGATCGAGGGGTTTCTCGATTCGGTTCCCGAAGGGAGCGATGTCCGGGCGTTCCTCCGTGCGGTCGAGGGCGTGTCGGATGTGGCGGTCCCGGTTTACGACGGACCGATCGAGCTGCTGGTGGCGCCGTCGGCGATCATCGGGAACGACGGCTCGCCCATCGTCACCAAAGAGGCCACCCGCGGTCAGTTGATCGACGCCGCGGCGGGGTTCAGGACCAACGCGCAGAAGCTGATCGGGGAGGCGGGCCGGGCGATGGCGACCGCGATCACCCTCGAGCAGCTTGCCGACAGCCTCGCCCCCGGCAGGAGACGATAGGGCCGCCGCTACCAGGGCCCCGATCCCCCGATTCCCGCGCGACGAACCACACTCGCTGCGGGATACCCGAACCGGTTGAGCCGGGTCGGGTCAGGTTCCGAGTACCCCCGGATTCATGATTCCGTTCGGATCGAGTTGCCGCTTCAGCGTCCGGACGTAGCCGGAGTAGCCCTCGGAGATGTGGCCTGCAAAGTCGTAGTAGCGACCGATCTGGAAGTTGACCGCGCCGTGGTCCTGGTAGATGGTGGCAACGTCGTTCCGGAAATCGGAGGCCACGCGGCGGGCCCCGTCGAAGCGGCCCCTGCGGCGGGTCACGCCTTTCACGAGGGCCTTGACCGCCATGCCCGTTGGTACCTTCCCGAGCATCTTCACGTTCCGGGGATTGAGGACGTACGCCCGACGGAGCGGATCCAGTTCGTCGGGCCACACGATGTTGGTCTCGACCAGTAGCTGTCCCTTGACCGCACACATCAGGTGGTAGTAGTAGACGTGTTCCCGCTCGAAGGCGCCGGCATACTGCTCCGCCAGCTTGTCGACCTTCTCCATAAGGTCGAGGGTGGCCGAGAACGGAACGATCCCATGAACGGGCGCCCAGACCTCGCCGTTGGTCGATACCAGCGAAGCGGTGATACCGCCGACGAATCCCATGAACGGCTCGTCCCGCCACTTCCCGGCGAGTTCACCGGCCAATTCCCGGCCTCCGTGGTCACCAACGATGGACCGGATGGCGCCTGCGTTGGCGGAAATCACCTCCGCGCTCAGACCCTCGGTCGAGGCGTGCAGCACCTCGGCCGCTCCGGCGAGAAAGCCGTACCCGGCTCTGATCAGGCTGTCTAGACGCTTGCTGGACAGGTAGAAGACCTCCGATGCCAGTCGTGACCGAGCTATGCCTGACATAGCGGTGAGGAGTTCCGAGAGGGAGGGGAAGTCGAAGCTCATGGACTCGTGTCCATGAGGCTGCTCCATCAACTCGAAGCTGGCTTCTGTCTTGACTCCGAATGCCCCCGAGTCCCCCACGAACATCCCGGTCAGGTCCGGCCCGTAGTACCGGAAGTGGCGCCATCCGTCCACATGGGCGCCCGAGCCGGTCCTGATCACTTCCCCGCCGGGAGTGACCACCTCGAGGCCGAGAAGCGTGTCTCCCACCGTCCCGTACTTGCCGGACCCGTACCAGACGGCGTTGTTCGATATGCATCCCCCGAGGGTCGATCCTTCACCCGACAGCGGCCCCCAGAAGACCATACGCAGGCCCCTCTCGGACAGGACGGAGTGGAGATCCTTCCAGGTGCAGCCGGTCTGGGCGGTGATCGACATGGAGTCCACGTCGATCTCCTGTATGGCGTTCATGCGGGATGTGTCGAGGAGGATCCCGCCTGCCACGGTCGGCGTGTAGCCGAGCGTATACGAGAGGCCGCCGCCCCTCGGATAGATTGGGGTTCCGTGCTCGTTGGCGAGGCGGACGACGCCCGCCACCTCCCCGGTCGTGGCGGGCTGGACCACGAATTCGGCCGGCGCCACCTCCAGCCGGCTCAGGTCGGTGCCGTAGTACGCCAAGTCCCTCTTCGCGGTGGAGACGTGGGCGCCACCGACGACATCCCTGAGGTCTTGCTTCAACTGGTTCACGGCGCCATCTCCGACCGCAGGCTAGGACCGGGCCAGACTACAGCTCGACCAGGGCGTGTCACGCCCCGAGCATCTCGAATGACTCGGCCATGAGCGACTCGTCCCAGGACCCGATGGACTGGACATAGAAGCGGGTGACGCCCACTCCGGCCAACCGGGCCATCTGATCGGCGACCTGGTGAGGGGTTCCATGGGGGAGTAGGCACTCCGCGAAGCCGGCCTCCAGGTCGTCGGCGTCCATCCTCCGGTAGGCGGCGCCCTGCTCGAGCCTTCTTCGGTAGCTCGCCCGGTCGGTTCCCACGATGACGGGTCCCATTGCGCTTACCCGAAGGGCTCCGGGTGGCCGCCCAGCTGCTAGGGCGGCCTCCCTCGCCCGCCTTATCCGGGCCTCGAGGTCGTCGATCGGGGCGAGAAGGGCAAGGTTGTACTCGTCGGCGTACGTACCTGCCAGGTACGGTGACCTCCGGGGTCCGAATCCACCGACCATTAGTGGAAGCGCTCCGGTGGGGGACGGTTCGACCGGCTCCGCATCCAGGTAGTAGTGCTTGCCGGAGAATCCGGGAGGGCCCTTGCCGAACGCGGCCCTCAGATAACCCAGCGCCTCCTCCAGCCGCTCCCAGCGTTCGGGCCACGGTGGGTACGGGATGCCGAACCGGCGGTGTTCCTCATCGAGCCATCCCGTTCCCAGGCCCAGGGTGAAACGTCCCCCGGACATGTGATCGATGGTCACCGACTGCTTGGCCAGAACCGACGGGTGGCGGAAGTCATGTGTACCCGCACTGGTTCGGTCTCGACATCAATCACTGCCGCTACTACCCGATCTACTCGGTGTGCGCAGAACTCGGCATCCCGATCGCCATGCAGGTCGGCAGCCAGTCGAGACGTTCGGGCGGTTGGACGGTCTGGTCTGCTGTGTCGGGTCGACACCTCTCGGTGACTTCTCGGTCGTGAACGATCACGATTGGCGGCAGGCCTTCGAGATGAAGGTGCTGGCGACGATCAGGGCTATCCGGGTGGCGCGGCCTCACTTGGCGGCGACCGGCGCAGGACGCGTGGTGGCGGTAACCGGCAACGCCTCGCGCACCCGTCTCCCATACCTACTGACCTCCACCATCATGAACGCCGGACTCGAGGCCCTCGTTTCCTCGCTGTCCCGCCAGTTCTCCGCTGATGGGATCGCGATCAACGCGGTGTCTCCGGGGCCGGTCAACACCAGGCGCTACGAAGGGCTGGTGGAGGCGGTGGCTGTCCATACAGGGTTGGACTCGCCATCGGCCTGGCGTCACATAGAGGCGTCCATCCCGGCAGGACGTATCACGGAACCCGAAGAGGTGGTCCGCCTTGTTGCGTATCTCGTGGCCCCCTCAGCAGCGCCGGTCACAGGTAGCACCTACATCATCGACGGTGGCCAGAGCCCCTGACCTGGTGTCCTTTATTGAGGTCGCCGGGCGACCTCCACGGTGCTGCGAGCCCGATTCGCGACGGACGCGATACGCCGGGTCGATGTCAGAGCGCGCAAAGGGTACGTCCAGAGGTCACGAGGGCCAGGACAGGATGACAGAAACCGCCAAGGCCAACCCACCGAGGAAGATGCCGGCAAGCCATTTGGTCTGGCGGAAGATGGTGCGTTCGACATCGCGCAACGCCTCGGATAGGTCGGTGCGTGCCTCTGCCTGACGTGCCTCGTCCTCCGCGTCTACCAGAGATTCGGTAACGGCTGCCATGCGGACCCCCGGCTGTCAACGTCAGCTATCGTACTGTAGTTGAGTATAAGTGAGTTAATGTTAGCTGTCCACTCGCGTGGGCTTCTAGGAGGGTGGTGCAAAACCCCTTCACGGCGCGTCGACCGATGACATAATGCCTGTTCAGAGGAAGACGGGCCGTTGCTCCCCACCGTTTTAGACCACCCTTCTAGACCACATGCTTGCTCCGCCTCGCGACCTGAGCTTTCGGCGTAGCGGGTCCCGGCGGATCACTTTGCCGCGTCCTGCTGTCCGGATGCGAGTGGATCCGCGTCGAGGACTCCGGGGGCGCGTATCCCCGTGTGCCGCGGGTCAAGAGGAGAAGCGCTCCCGCAGATCGCGTTTGAGCACCTTCATGCCGGCGTTGCGGGGGAGTACGTCGACCGTCTCGTAGCGGCGGGGGACCTTGTAGCGAGCGAGTTGCGAGCGGCACAGCTCATCCAGTTGGTCCACGGGGAGCGGTCCCTCCCCTCGTGTGACCACCACCGCGGTCACCTGCTCTCCCCACTTCTCCGACGGCAGCCCGATGACGGCAACATCCTGAACGGATGGGTGCCGCACAAGAACTTCCTCGACATCACGCGGATACACGTTGGCGCCTCCCGAGATGATCAGGTCCTTCTTGCGGTCGACGATGTAGTGGTAGTTCTCGTCGTCGACCATCGCCAGGTCACCGGCCGAGAAGAAGCCGTCCTCGGTGGTCGACTCGGCAGTGGCCTCGGGGTTCTTGTAGTACCCGTTCATCAGGTACGGGGATCTGGAGAAGAGTTCACCGATCTCGCCGGGCTGGACGGGGTTGCCATCCTCGTCGACGACGCGAACCTCGGTCATGAACCAGGCCGGCCCTACGCAGCGCTCCTTGCGCATGATGTCGGCCGGCCGCAGGTTCGTCACGATGGCCGCCTCGGTCGATCCGTAGAGCTCGTGGAGACCGACATCGGGGAACATCCCGTGTACCCACTCCTTTAGCGCCTGGGGGAGGGGGGCGGCGTTGAAGTAGATGACCTCGAGAGAGGAGATGTCGAAGCTGCGGATAGCGTCCTCACCCAGGGAGCGGACCAGAGCGGCATGGGTCGGCACCAGGAAGACCGTGTGGGGCCGGTCCCGCTCGATAATCGAGAGCAGGCCGTCGGGACTGAAGGCTCGCAGCATCGAAACTGTCCCGCCGGTATGGACCGCCGCGTACGCAAACGCAAAACCTGCTCCGTGGTACATGGGAGCCACCGCGATGGTCGTCCTCCCCGGTCCGAGGCCCCATTCCAGGGCGGTCGCGTAGAAGGTCAGGGTCCTGGAACGGTGGCTGATGACCACTCCCTTGGGGTTGCCGGTTGTCCCGGAGGTATAGGCGATGGCGAACGGGTCGGTCTCCGCCACGCGGATCCTGGGATCGATGCTCCGGGCGTTCTCGAGAGCGTTCTCGTAGCTCCGCCCTGCCTCCTGACCTCCGATGGACAGGACGGTGGCCGGTTCGCGCGACTCGGTGGCGGCGGTGGCGTTACCGGCGAGCGAGTTTTCGAGGATGAGCGCCCTGGCGTCGGAGCGGTCGAAGATGAAGTCGACCTCCGGCGCAGGCGATTTGGGGTTGAGCGGGATCATCACCATGCCCGCCTTGGCGATACCCGCCGCTACCTCGCAGTATTCGAGCCGGTTGCCGCTGAGGAACCCTACGTGGTCACCCGGATGGAGGCCGGCGGCGAGCAAGACGTTGGCGACACGGTTGGAACGGTCGTCGAGTTCTGCATACGTCTGCGTGCGGTCGCCGTCGATTACCGCCGTAGCGCCCGGTGTGGCGATCGCGAACTCACGGATGCCGTTGGCGATGTTGAGGTCTGCGCCTCGGGGAAGGATTGCCATATCACCTCACAGATTTGGCCACGAGACTAACGAGGCAATCCACCATCCTATTCTTGGCAGCCCCAGCTACCCCGACTCCGTTCCGCCTCGCATGGGCGGGAGCTCGTAGCCGTCCACGGGCTCGTAGGTGTTGCCTATGGGCCCCGGCACGATAACGAAGAACATGCACCCGTCGATCGAATGCATCGGGCCGTGCACGTCCTCCGGGGGGTGGGCCAGGTAGGCGCCCTTGGTCATCCTCCCGAAGGTGGTGTCGATGGTCCCTTCCAGGATGTAGACCTCCTCCGAGAAAGTATGCCACTCCGTATAGGGGCTGACCCACTGGGGCAGCAGCCCGTTGATCGACGCACCCTGCTGGGCATCCGGGTCGTTGCGCAAGGCCTTCCGGGCGGCGCCTCCCGGAAAGTCATCGAAGCGCGGGGACTCCCAGGTGACCGCCAGGCTGTCTACCGGGGGCACTGCCCGCTCGGGGCGGAACATCGGGCCCGGTTCGTCGGAGGGATGCCAGTGCGGGGTTTCCGTGAACGATGCGAAGACCACGGATCCGGTGGAGGTACGTAGCGGCTCGCGCAGCTTGCCGGAAGGGTGGAAGGCATAGCAGTACGGGTGGCGGGTCTGGTCCCCCCACGTCATCTCGCCTTCCAGGTAGAAGATGTCCTCGTCCGAGGTGTTGTAGCCGGTCTCTCGCCGCTCGAAGCCGGGCGGGAACTCGACAACCGCCGTTACGCCCCCTGTGTCGGGGTCAGGGCTGAGGGGCTTCATCCGGACAGGGATGTTCCCTCCGGGTAGGGCGGGCGAGTTCCACCCAGTCGATATCGTCGACGTGGATGATGTCGATGTGGGGACGGGTCACGCAGTCTTCTTCCGTAAGGCCAAGTCAGTTTCCCGTGATGACGTACCCGAGGACGCGGTCCACGTTCTTGGGCACCCATGCGTCGAAGCCCCGCCACGATCCGTAGCGGGGTCGTAGTTCCTCGGTCACCGTGCGGCACACTTCGTCCCGAAACCGCTCCGTCATAGCGATGCCGTCCTCGCCCGGCAAGGGGTTCTGGCCGCCACCGCGACGGAATGCTGCTTCGGTTCGCTCCACGAGTTCCTCGAAATAGGCAAGATACCCGGTCACCCATGCCGGATCTCCCGGCCCCCGATGCCCACCCATGACCGTGCGGTATTCGAGTCGGGATGCGGCACGCAAGCTCCTGATACTCCCCATGACGTCGGTGTCGGGCAACTCGCGGTAAGGGGCGACCCCTGGCTCTACGAGATCGACGAACAGGAGCATGGGGCCCGTGCCGGTGGGAAAGATGAAGGCCGAATTGGTTCGCGAGTGGTTCGGTCCGTAGTGGTGCAATTCGATCCGGTAGTCGCCGACGTCGAGTACCTCCTCATCCTGAAGATGACGTGTGGGCGCCGCGATGTCTTGGTCTCCCCGGTAGGTGAGCCATCTGCCAACGGAGTGATGAGCGATCACCTCCGCACCCGGCACGAGAGTCCGTGCGCCAGTTATGTGGTCGCGATGGTCGTGGCTGTAGAGGATCCACCTGACCGGTTCGGAGGTCACCGACGCGATCGCCTCTCGATAGGAAGCAGCGGCTACCTCATCGATTGGATCGGTGGCGACCACCCCGGAACCCGTCTCGGCGAAGACACTGGCGTAGAACCCCGGCCTCCAGCGGAACACATGCGTTCCCGCGCCCAGATCCTCGACAGCCCAGAGGTTGCCCATCCGGGCATCCAGGAGACGCCGAACCTCGCCGGAGTAGGGCTGAAGGAGGAGGGGCCGTGTTCTGCTCAGGTATCGACGAGCCAGGCGAGCATCGCTGTGGGGATGGCCATCATGTCCGTAGACTCGAGGTCCAAGACCGTGCGCGTGGCTATGATCCCCCGCCACTTTGAAGCCTGTATCGTCCGCGTCCGGGTACGCCACCTGCTGTCCACATATTTGGACTCGATTGCCATATCTCCGAGATCGGGCCCGACGAAGTCGATCTCGGTCCTGGAAGGCGTCCGGTGATACAGGATTCTGTCGAAGTCGAGATAGCTTCCGGGGTCGCGGGCTTCGATGCTCCTTAGTAGGGCCAAGCCGAGTTGCTGTTCGGAGAGAACGGAGAATTCAGGTGCCGGACCGGGTACCAGGCGGGTATAGACCGGATCCGTGAAGTACAGTTTCCTCTGCGAGCGAGGTTGCGGACGAAGTCGGTTCTCCCGATGGCATGGCCACAGCACGAACGCCGCGCAGAGATCATCGATTCGGCTTCTCAGGGTGGGTGGAGAGACCCCGAGATCACCGGCAGTCGACGACTGGTTGGTGTGTGACGACAAGCCCTTCGTCATCCTGCGCAGGAAGGCGGCGGTTTCCGTCCGCGACCATGACGCCCGTCTGAGAGCGTCACGGTCGACGATCTCGAACAGTTCGTGTTGGAATCCCTCATCCACGTCTCGGGATATCAGGTAGGCGGTCACTGCCCGGTGGAACCCGCCTACCCATAGGTAGGTGTCCCAGGCATCGACGAGAACATCCAACCATGGTGCGAGTGTGTAGGCGGCCTCTTTCAGCCGTGGGGGGTCGAGGCCACCAACCTTCAGCCTGAGGTTGGTGGTGGGCACCTCTGCGCTCCGCGCCAGTTTCACGAATGCTCGGAACCCCAAGGGGAGCAAGATCCGATCGGCGTCCGTGATTCGTCCTCTGCGACCGGCCAGGATCCCGATGGATTCGGAAAGGTCGGAAGAGGACGAGCCGGTCAGAACGACCGTGTCGTCGTGGAACAGTGGGTCGTTGTCGCGGAGCCACTTTATCTTGTGGGGCCATCCGTCCATGATGGAGGTGATCTCGTCGATGAACCAGTAGCGGCGATCGTTGTCGGGCAGCAGAGACCGGGCGGCACGGACGAGTCTGACCAGATCATCCGCTGCCCATCCGTCCACCGACATGTGGACGATGCGACGCGGGTCGACTCCCGCGGCGATCAGGGCTTCGATCGCTTGCTTGACCTCTACGGACTTGCCGACCCGCCGCGGTCCTCGGAGGACATAGAGCCCGCCGGGCGTGAGGTTCGAGACAGCGCCCGACGTGTAGTCGTAGGGTGCTTCGCGTACCGCGCGGAGCTCATGATCCCGAAGGGCCCACCCCTGAGGATCGCGCCACCAACGGTTACCGTCGGATAGTGTCTGCTGTATCAATCCGGGCTTCAGCGCCACAGTTGCCTCCGACGGCGTAGTCTACGATTCTGAAAGTATAACTTTCGATCTTGGGTACATTCCTGAAAATCATGTTTTCAATACGGTAGCTTTTCTGTACGATGGCTACTTCACGTCGATGTAGTTCACGTTCCAAGGCTAGATCCGTGTGGCGTCCGACAGCTGTCCGAGGGGTAAGCTGACCTGGAAAGGCCTTGGAGTCAGGATGACGATTCGCCGTGGCATCGTGGATACACCGTACGGGCAGGTTCACGCCAGGGCCGTCGGCGGGGAGGGACGTCCCATGTTGCTGCTCCACCAGTCGCCACGAAGCGGCCTCATGTACGAGCCGCTGATGGAACATATAGCCCGCCCGACCATGGCGCTGGACCGGCTCGGCTACGGGTTCTCCGATCCCGGACCCGACGACCCGACCATCGAGACCTATGCCGAATCGACGATGGCGGTCGTGGATGACGCCGGGTGGGATAGCTTCGACGTTCTTGGGATCCACACCGGCTCGATGGAGGCGGTCTCTATCGGGATCGGGTGGCCGGACCGGGTCAACCGCGTGGGCATCGTGGCAGTTCCCGTGCTCAACCCGGAGGAGGCGGCGGAGATCGCCTCCCTCTATGCCGAGCCCCGCGCCCGCCCTCTGGAGGACGGATCCCACCTGCTCGAATACTGGCGAGCGAGACTGGTGTGGCGGGATCCACCCTACGATCTTCAGCACCTGCAGACCCTCACCGTGGAGGAGTTGCTCGTGGGCGACCGGGCCCATATCGCATACAGGGCGGTGGTCAACTGGCCCATATCGCAGAAGCTGGCCGAGTTGGCTGTGCCGCTGGTGGTCTTCGCTCCGCATGATGATCTCATCGTGCAGACCTCGCACATGCGGAACAGGCTTCCGTCGGGAACGGTTTACATCGACCTACCCCATATGGACATGGACATCTTCCACCGGCATCCCGACGAGATGGCGTCTCTGGTCCGTGAGCACCTACCGGCCTGACCCGTGGTCCGTGACCCGCGGCTCCGTGCTCTACGCGGTTCGGTAGTCAGTAGCGGATATGACCCACTGACCTCCGCAGCAGCGGCAGGCCGATGAGCATCCCTATGCCGAAGAGAACGGCGGCTATCAACATCAGGTCACCGAAGGCGTCGCCGGAGGCGGACCGGATTACCGCTTCGACCTCTTCGGTCATGGCCGGATCGAAGTCCGCGAAGCGAACGCCGGAGGTGTCATAGTCCAGCGATTCCAGGGCGGCACGGGCGCGGAACTGCGTGGCGAAGGTGGCGAATGTCCCGAAGATCGCCACCGAGAACGACGCACCTACCTGCCGTACCGCACTGAGGGAGGCGGTACCTGCCGACGCGAAGGTTGGCGGAACGCTGTTGACGATTGCGCTGCTCTCTATCGAGAAGTGCCACCCGAGGCCGAGACCGAAGAGGGCGAGCGGCGGGAGGATTGCCGCTGTGGAAGATGCCGAGGTGGCCACCAAGCCCAGCCAGGCCAAGGTGATGGCCATGAAGCCCATACCTGCCACTAGCGGTGCCCCGAACCCGAGGCGGTCACCCGCCGCCCCGGCCAGGTAAGGACTGAAGATCATCGGCACGAACACGATGGCGAGAATCACCGCTGCGGTCCACGGGCTCATGGAAAGCAGCGACTGGAGGTAGAGGGTGATGAGGAAGAACACCCCGGCGACCGCGGTGTTGACGCACACTCCGATTCGTAGCACGGTTCCGAAGGATGAATCGGTGAACAGCGCCGGGTCGACCATCGGATGATCGGAGCGGCGCTCGACGAGAACGAATACCACGACTGCTAGCAGGCCGATCACCACGCTCAGCACCACGATCGGCGAGGTGACGCCTCGGCGGCCTGCCTCGACGAAGCCGAAAGCGAGGAAAAAGAGGGCAAGGGTCGAGGTAGCGATTCCCGGATAGTCGATATTGGCCCGCCGCCTCACCCCGTCGTCGGGGACGAACCTGACCATCCCGATCGCTCCTATGACGGTGAAGAAAGCGGTCACCCAGAAGATGGCCGGCCAGGCCAGGCGTTCGACCAGCCACCCGGCCATCAACGGGCCGGCGATCAGCGCTCCTGCCGAAAGGCTGATCCAGACTCCGACCGCCCGGCCCCGCTCGCGTTCGTCGAAGACCACGCCGATCTGGGCAAGGGCGTTCGGGAACAGCAGCGCCATGCCGAAGCCCTGGATTGCTCTTGCACCGAGCAGCAGGCCGACCGTGGGGGTGAGAGCCGCGGCGATCGTCCCGGCCAGATAGAGCCAGTAGCCGACCAGCATCGTCCGGCGCCGCCCGTAGAGGTCCCCGAGCGAAGCGCTCAGCGGCAGCAACGTGGCATTCCCGAGCGCGAACATGACGGTTATCCACTGCAGGTCCGAGATCGACCCTCCGAGGGCCCGGCCCATCGTCGGCAGCGCGACGATAACCATCGTGCCGTCGAGGTTGGGGATCCCCAGCGCCGGGAAGAGGGCTACGAGTACCCACCATCGACGGCGGTCGGGTGGGGTAGGCGGTGACACCTTGGCACGATAGTACCGATTCTCCCGCGCCGACGGGCTAGTGGTCTGTCTGCAAAACAACTTGCCGTGTTCTGGCAGCCATCGACGCTCCTCGCGGCGTTCCGTCTCCTCGATGTACCGCTGCGGGTACGCCTTCGTCGGTGGGCCTTGCGAGGAACGCCGCTGCGGGCGGATACTACGCCGCCGTTTCGCAGACAGACCACCGGTGCTATCTTCCCGCAGGGCCTCCGTTGATCGACGCGGGCGGTAAACGGACTGGAGGGGACGTGTTCGAGTCTTACGTACTGCTCAAGACGTTGCACGTCCTGCTCATAGCCACCTGGTTGGGGATGGACTTCGGAACCTTCATCTCCTACAGGCGAATGCGGGACGCTTCCCTCTCGATCGATACCCGCAAGCAGATGTACCGGATCTTCGCCTTCATCGACATGGGCCCCCGTTCCTCCCTGGTGCTGATGCTCACCCTCGGTGTGACCCTTACCTACATGGGCGGCTGGGGGTTCGCCGGTTCCGGAGGCCGGGCCTTCGCCATAGTGACGGCCATCGTCGGGGTCTTGTGGGTGGCGGCAATGTGGCATCAATACTGGGTCCACGAGGCTCCGCCAGGTGAGCCGCGGCCGGAACTGCATGTGAGGATCCAGAAGGTGTTCCGCCCTTTCGATATATGGCTCAGGGTGGGCCTGGCCGGAGGACTGGCCATCGCCGCCATCGTGTCCCTGGCCGGTGGGGAAGGACCGATCTACGCGAACTGGCTTGCCTGGAAGCTTATTCTGTTCGCCGGCATCGTGATGTCGGGCGTCGGCATCAGGATTTTCCTGCCGGCTGTCGTCACGGCGGTCGCCGACATATTCACCAAGGGTTCGACCCCTGAGCGAGAAGCGGCTCTGACGACCGGATCCCGCAAGACCGTCTGGTTCGTGTATGCGATCTGGGTACTGATCATCGCCATCTCGTGGATCGCGATCGCCGGGTAGCCCACGGCGAGCGAGATCAAGGAACGCCTCGCCCGCGTTGTCGGAGTCTGGGAAGGCACCTACACCTCGGTGACTCCGATCGCCGATGTGGTCGAGCGGTACCAGAGCCGCCAGGAGACCAGGCTCGACGGCGAGGTTTGGCACGAGCGCATCATCTACCTGCGCGACGGTCGGGAGCCAGAGGTCTACGACTTCGCCGGTAGATTCTACGACGGCATGCTCCTCTTCGAGGACGACGACATCTCGGGTGACACCTACTTCGTCGGGGATGACATCCTCGTGCTGCCGTACACCTGGAAGTCCCGCCCGAACGAGAAGGTGGTGGAGACCGTGATCCTGGCCACGCCGTCGCACAAGGCCCGGATCTGGCAGGTCTTCGACCGCGGGGAACTGATCCGGGTGATGATCATCAGCGAGCATCTAGTGTCCTGATTCCTTAGTTTCTTTGCCATATGCTGCTAGAATATGCAGGTCAGTAGCAGTCAGTAGTGGGAGCAGCGTATGGAGAAGCAGCGGGGTCGTAAAGCAGTGGTTATCGAGCTGGATGAAGAGGAACGCCAGACGCTCGAGCGGTGGATACGGCGGCGTAGCACCGCACAAGGGTTAGCGATGCGGTCTCGTATCGTGCTGGGAGCGGCCGAAGGCCGCACCAATGTGGACATCGCAGCGGAGGTGGGCTGCAGCGGGGTTACGGTCTCGAAGTGGCGGAACCGTTTCGCCCGGCGCCGTCTCGACGGCCTCTACGACAATCCCCGCCCCGGGCCGCCCCGCCGCATCGACGACGCCAAGGTAGAAGAAGTGGTGGTCAAGACCCTCGAGGAAACACCGAGAGACGCGACGCACTGGTCGACCCGGTCCATGGCGAGGGCCGTCGGCCTGTCCCAGTCGTCGATCCTAAGAATATGGCGGGCGTTCGGTCTCAAGCCGCACCGGACCGAGCATTTCAAGATATCTCCCGACCCCCAGTTCGTGGAAAAGGTCCGCGACCTGGCGGGTTTGTACCTGAACCCGCCCGACGCGGCGGTGGTGCTGTGTGTGGACCACAAATCCCAGATACAGGCCCTCGACCGCACCGCGCCGATCCTGCCCCTGTTGCCCGGAACCCCCCAGCGGCGCACCCACGACTACCGCCGGTACGGCACCACCAACCTCCACGCCGCGCTCGACACGGCCACCGGCCGGGTCATCACCTCCATGACACGACGCAACCGCACCCAAGAATTCCAGACGTTCCTAAACCTCATCAACCGCGAAGTCCCACCAGAACTCGACGTCCATGTCGTGTTGGACAACGCGTCGCCCCACAAAACAGAGCCCATAGGGCGCTGGCTGCAACGCCATCCACGGTTCACGTTCCATTTCACACCCACCTACGCGTCGTGGATGAACCTCGTCGAGCGATGGTTCTCCGAACTCACCACCAAACAGATACGCCGAGGCACCCACCGATCCGTAGCCGAACTCACCGACGCCATCAACCAATGGACCCAACACTGGAACCAAAACCCCAAACCCTTCATCTGGCACAAAACCGCCGACCAAATCTTCGACAACCTCACCAACTATCTACAACGAATCCCCGAATCAGGACACTAGCAGATGGGTGACCCGTGGTCCGTTTCTCCAGCACCTGGATGGGTCGGTCCAACTAGATACCGGCCACCAAACCAAGGTGAGCCTGGTCGACGGATCGGAGAATGGCTCAATGTTTTCCGAGGTGAGGCTGGGAACGATATCGGTAGGGGATCTGGCCCGGTCCGAGCGTTTCTATCACGATGCCTTCGGGTACGTCGGCAAAGGGAATGGTGTGCTTCGCGCCGAGGACGACGACGGTCGGGTCGGGGAGGCCTGGATGATGCCGGCCGGCATGACCGCCGGGTACTCGGTTGTGGGCCCGGCCGAATGCGAGAGTTGCCTGCTCCGCATCGTGGAGTTCGACTCTCCGGGCGAGCTCATCTGGGGGGATGTGCCGGCCGGCAAGGTCATCGGCCTGTATGCCCTCAACATCCGGCTTCCCGATATCCACACCGGCTGGGAACGGATCGTGGCCGCCGGCGGCACCGTCAAGTCTCCCCCTACCCATTGGAACCTCAGTGACGGCTCCGCCTGGGACTCCCAGATCTACGACCCGGACGGAGTCTTGATCGACGCCTGGAGCGTGGAGGGCGAGATCGCCGATCGGTCTGCCGACGTGGGGCGCCGACGGGGTTCGCTCCCGGGCCGGAGACGCCCCTCCTGTGTTCAGGGGTAACTCGCTCCAAGACCTGGCGGCGATGGCCGGGATCGACCCGGCCGGCCTGCTATCGACCGTTTCCGCCTACAACGCGGCGGTCGACGGTGCTCCTGACGAGCTGGGGCGGAAGCACCTGCCGCTGCCCATCGAGAACCCGCCGTTCTACGCGGTCGAGAACCACGCCACGACGTTGCGAACTCCGGGCGGGGTTGCCGTGGACGACCGGCTCCGGGTTCTCGATGCCGAGGGTCGACCCTTCGGGGGGCTCTATGCTGCGGGCGAGGTTCTGGGCAGCGCGGTGTTCAGCGGCGGCGGGGCGGCTGCCGGGATGAGCATCACTCCCGCTACGACGTTCGGCCGGTTACTCGGATCGAGCCTGGTCTCCTAGAGGTTCCTCTGATCACAAGGAGTTGAGATGTCTCGAAACGGCCGCCGTGCCATTGACGCAGACTCGCATGTGGGTCTTGCCCTGGATACCTGGGACCGGTTCCTCGATCCGGGATTGGCGGACCATCCTGGCCGCCCGCGGTTCGAGGAGGCCGACGGGATCCGTCCGCGTACCGGGTGATGTCCGACGAGCACTTCTATCTCATCTACGAGGAAGCTGCCCGGCTCGATGTCCCGCTGTCGATCCACGCCTTCAGCGATCCCCACGTAGAAGGACATACCCACAACTGGCCTAGGAGGGTGGTGTGAAACCCCTTCACGGCCCGTCGACCGATGACATAATGCCTGTTCAGAGGAAGACGGGCCGTTGCTCCCCACCGTTTTAGACCACCCTCCTAGGGTGGGCTCGATGCTCTGGAGCGACATCGTCGGGTTCCCGTTCCAAGGCATGCAGGTGTTCGTCAACCTGGTTCTCGGCGGGGTTTGCGACGTGTTCCCCGATACGAGATTCGGGATCTTCGAGTCGGGCCTGGGCTGGATGCCGATGATCATCGACCGGATCCACGAACGGCAGGAGAAGTTCGGTGACCTGGTCAGGATGGCCGCTCCCGACATGGAACTCCTCCCGGAGGAATACATCCAGCGCCAGATATGGATGGGCTTCGAACCCGAGGACCCGTTCCTGCCCGAGTTCATCGAGTGCACAAAGGCCCCCGAACGTACCTTGCTCTCCATCGACTACCCCCACCTCGACTACGAGCCCGGCCAACTCGGTGGATTCCGCGCTCGTGGTGACGTGTCGGACGAGGACATCAGGCTGGCCGAGTGGGACAACTCGATCGAGTACTTCAGGTGGGAGGGGACCGCCGCCATCTAGCCGCCTGGGTGAGCGCCGAGGAACCCCGCCATTGCCCCGCCGGTCGACGACGACGTCATTCCAGCGGACGGGGCCGACCGTTGTTGAAAAACGGGCGTACGATGGAGACCCATGCCCAAGAACCGACGAGACAACCGCCCTTCCGACCCGTGGCCCACGCTTGAAGACGCCATACGCGAGGCCACCGTCGTGGCCCGTTACGCACGTGCTTTCTACGGGGCCGACCTCAAGGCTGTATGGCTGTACGGATCGCGCGCCCGAGGGGACAACAGACCCGACTCGGATCTTGATGTGTTGCTGGTGCGCGACCCACCGAATGGTCTCGATCCTATCCACGTCCCGAGGGAGTGGGCGGACGAACCCTTCCGGGACATGCTAGAGGAGCACATGGACGGGTACTCGGAGATGTTCACACCGATACAGATCAAATCGGTACAGCCAGACCAACTGGAAACCTGGGACACCATGTTCTTCCGCAGCGTCCGAGAAGACGGGATACGGATCGTATGACCTATCTGGATGAAGCGTGGGGCTGGCTGGAGTATTCAGCCGATATGCTACAGGCTGCCAAAGATAACTTTAGCGTACAACAATACAGCGTGACTGTATCCCTCTCCTATTTCGCAACCTTCTATGCGGCCAAGAGCGTCATAGCCCTCTCGCGGGAGCGAGATCCCAAGACACACACCGGCGTCATTGGTCGATTCGGTGAGTTGGCCGTTCGGGATTCGGACTTTCCACGCGAGGTCGCTAGACATCTCTCCCGGCTGTCCACCCTGCGAAACAATACGGATTACGACTTCTCCTACAGAGATACCTGGAAAGCAGACAATACGGCGGAAGAACTTGAACGAGCTCGAGCCTTCGTAGAGGAAGTACACAACTGGATCAATCGGCACTTCGAGGGCGACGGGCTAGCTGGCTAGTCGTCACCGGCAGATAGCTTTCGCCATCCAGTCACGGGTACCGGGTGGGCCGCCGACCACGGGCTAATCCCGAGGATCGGCGGCTCTAGGATAGTGGAGGCCCGGGCCGGGCCCGCTAGGCGAAGCTCCACTCCTGCTGGCGGATGTGGTTCACCCGCAGCAGGCCCTGGTCGATGCCCGCATGGTTGATCCGGCTGGACATGTACCTGTTCTGGCCCTGGTACAACCACACCGCCGGAGGCGCCAACATCCGGCCGTTGCCCGAGGTACAGGCTCTCAAGCAATGGGCCGACGACCTGCTGGCAAGCGGGCGAAGCTGGCGCGTTGCGTACCGGGCGGCCTTCGAATACCCCACCAGGGACCGGCTGCCGTGACTGACCCGACCCACCCTGCCGGCCACATCGGCAGTCGATCCGCTCCGGGTCTATTCCGGGGAGACGGCACGGATCAGCGATGTCATCACGGTGGCCGAATCGGAAGGCTACGTTACGCCGGAAGCCTCCCGCAGAACGGCCGAGCTGTACAGGGCCTTCTCCGATCGTCAAGACGGATAGGAGCACGATGTCTGAACCCGGAACCGCTCTCGGAGTCTCCATATGCGGGGTCGAGAACCTGGAGCACGCGCTGGGGTACTACCGCGACCTGGTCGGCTTGGATGTCGTTGATCGGGAGCCCTGGTCCGGGAAGCAGTTCGAGGATCACTGGCACCTGCCTGCGGGGAGTTCAGCCCGGACCGCCCTGCTTGGCTTCGGTGACAGCCCCGTGGGTCGGGTGCTGCTGCTCGAGTTCGACGCTTCCCACCGCCTTCGGGTGCGACCGCACAGCGAGCGGGCCTTCTACGGGCTGTTCAACCTCAACTTCTACTGCTATGACATCCCGGCAGCGGTCGTGGAACTGAAGGAACGTGGGTACAACGTGTGGAGCGAGCCTCACCTACGACGTCTCCGCCCAGGCCGGCCAGCCCACCGAGGTCCTGAACGACGGACCCGACTGTGTGATCATCAACCTGGTGCAGCCCGCCGGGGGAGGAGGCACCGCGGTTGGTGAGATGAAGGCCTACCTCGACACGCACGGTGTCACCTCCCGCGGCTTCACCGAGGTGGCGACCTCGTCGCACAGAGTCAAGGAACGCGAGGCGGCTCTCGCGTTCCATCGAGGGGTGTTGGGCCAGGAGGTGTTCATCGACGCCACCTTGGGGTCGGAGACCAGCAACCAGCTGTGGGGCCTGCCCGACGAGGCCCGCACCAGGGCAACCTTCATGAGGGACGCCCATCCGTTCGGCAAGGTCGTGTTGAGCCAACCTCTCAACTACCGGCCCCCGGACTTCGTCCCCCGAGCGGTGGCCCCCAACATCGGCTACCTGGCGATGGTGTTCCCTGTCTCCGATCTCGCCGCTGCACTGGACGCGGCCGATCTGGAACCCGATGGAGTCATCAACCCTCCGACCGATCTGATCATCCCAGGAGTCGGGAGCCGGACCGTGGCCGTCATTTGCGCCCCCGGAAGCGGCGCCCGCTACGAACTCATGGAGGATGACGTTCCTCGACCCTAGATGACGTTCCTCGATCCTATAGGTCCGCTCGGTAGTTACCCGGCTAGTTCATGGCTATGCGTATGCGGACCTACCCCTGGGAGGGTGCTGAAAAACATAGGAGCATCCCCGGACAAGGGGGTTCGCTCGGTAGCGCACAACTCTCTTACTAGGTGGTTTGCCACTAGCGAACCCCGCAAGGTTCGTTCTTCGCACCCTCCTAGATCGCTACATGTACACAGGCTCTACGCGACTGTCGACAGACGTTCTACTTCAATGTGATGAGCGTTCCTTAGAGCCCGGGCGAGGTCGTAGGCTGCCTGGAGTCGGTACCACGTGTGGGCACCTCCACCGAATGCCTTGTCAAGCCGGATCGCCATCTCGGGCGAGATGCCCGAACGGCCATTGACCACATCCGATAGTTGTTTACGACTGACACCTAGCTTCTTCGCCGCTTCCGTCACGCTGAGCCCCAGCGGCTCCAAGCAGTCGTGACGGACGGAGAATCCAGGATGGGGCGGATCTTTCATCGGCATTGTCGCGTCCTCCTTCAGTGGTAGTCGACCAAGTCCACTTCAGTCGCATGTCCCCCCTCGAACCGAAACACGATGCGCCAACCGCCGGACACGCTTACGGCCCAGTACCCGGCAAGGTCCCCTTTCAGCGGATGGAGGTGGAAGCCCGGCAGATCCATGCTCCTGACAGCGGTTGCCTCATCGAGACGCGCCAAGATCCGCTCGATCTTGGCAACGTACGCTGGCGGTATGCGACGCCGATCCCCCTTTTCGTAGAGAAGCTTCAGGCCCTTGTGGCGGAATCGGATGATCACTCAGGTAGTGTAACCTGTCACCTCTCAGGTGACAATACTGTCGTTGTGACTCAGCCTGTCTACCGGAAGGGTTGGCGTGTGGCCTGTGGCGTGGATCCGCCCCAGCACAGCCCACACGTTCCGTATGGCCAACGGATCGCCATCTCGGTCGGGTAGCCTCACATCTGAACCCTGTATCCGAATTCCGTCCCGGCGCCTGCCCACCAGAGCATGGTCTTAGGGAGTCACGGACGGGGGCGGCTTTCGTTTCACATCAGGGCAGCTTCCCGGGCACCAGAGACATAGGGGGAATACTGGGGGCTCCCCGATCTGCCCCTTCAGTCGGGCAGAGGCGCTCAGCGAACTGTTGGTGGAGCTGGCAGCAGGCAGGGCAACGCGCAGGTACGTTTCCTCTCGCGGTTGATGCTCAGACCGGAGGTGGTGGAGGTGTTAGCGGGGTGTAATCGGCCGCCAGCAGCGCCTTTCCGGACCGGCTCCGTAGAGCGGCCGCCACGCCCACCAGGGTTATGGTGCCCCCGCCGACATGGGTAAGGGTCACGGCTTCGCCTAGGAAGAACCACGCCATGGCCGCTGCCAGGAAGGGGAGCGAAAGGTTCATCAGCGGCGGTACGTTGGCCGGGACCCAGCGGAGGCTCCAGGTAAGGAGGATGGCACCGATGCCGCCCGGCAGGACCACCACGCCAAGTACCTGGAGCATGTCCGGGCCGGTCACATCCCAGATGTCCTGACGGGTGGCGAGACAGAACAATGAAACGAACAGAGCGCTGACGAGGAGCATGCCCATCGTCAACGGAATGGTCTGCATGGTTCCCCGGGCCAGCTTCACGGTCACGAACTGCAGCGACCAGGAAACGACGGACAGCGCCCCCAGGGCGATGCCGAGTGGGCTTCCGTCCGGCCCCGTCGAGCCGCCGAGAATCACCACCGAGGACCCGAGGATCGCCACCAAGGTCCACAGACGGAAACGCATTCCGGGACGCTCCCCGAACAGAGGGATCGCCCACAGAGCGATGAAGACCGGATTGAGCATCGTCAGCAACGACACGTCGGCCACAGAGGTGAACTTGACCGCAGTCATGAACATCGTGGTCGAGGCGGCGTGGAACAGGCCGGCCAGAGCAGGAATCTTCCACTCGCGGCCTCGCGGTAGGGCGAGGTCGAAGCGCCCGGCGAGCGCAACCGCGGCGAAGGTAACCACGACCCCGATCCAGGACCTCCAGAACGAGAAAACCGGGCCGGTTGTGGAAGACGCCTGCACGAAGACCGGAGCGGTGCTGAAGGCCACCACCGATGTGCCGATCAGGATGAGAGGCCTGCGAGAGCCGAGGTTCCGCAGCTCCTTGATGGCCGCCGGGGGATTCAACAAGCTTCTCGTACGAGCGCTGCTGGACGGGTGATCGGTCTCAGCCACCGAGGCTCACGATTATCCAGGTTGGCGTCACTCGTTCCTTCGCCGTTCCCTAGCCGTCCGGCCGTGAGTGCCAGGTGGTTCATCAGGTGCCGGGACCAAGGCAAGGCATGGGTATACGAGTAATCCAGCATCTGTTCCCGTGTTGGAGCACACCGGTCCCGGATCGCCCGCTCAGAGGAACTGCCGGATCTCGAAGCGCTCCTCGTTGGGACCGGCCAGGATCGCGATCCTGTATCGATCGGATCCCACCACGACTTCGGCGGGACCGGCGAGGATCTCTTGGGGACTCGCTCGGCCGACGACCGCGTCCAAGTCCTCCACATCGTGGGTGTAGAGAGAGATGCCGAGGTTACGCGGATGCATCCGGCCGGCCAGCCGAGGCCCGGTGCCTTCGTAGAAGTGGACCAGCAGGTACTTGCCGCTCGGGTCCGGTGGGGCGTTGAAGACGAGGAAGTGCATGGGTGTCCGCGCGGAGCCCCGACTAGCTCATTGGCGACCTCGAGCAGGTCGTCGGCCACATCGGCGGCACTGCGGACGTTCATCCCCAGTACCTCCCCGTAGAACCGCCTGCTGCGATCCGGGTCGTCACAAATCACCGAGACTGTTGCGATCTCGCTGTAGCGGGCGCCGGGCGGCTGCACCCGGTGGGAGCTGGCGGGGTGGTTGACCACCACCATGAGCAGGGACGGAACCCCGTCCGGGCCGGTGAAGAGGAGTTCCTCGGTCTCGGTGGGCCCGATCACGTAGTGGATGGGTCGCGATCTAGGCGGGAATCCGGCCGCAGTCATCTCGGCGATGGCTTCATCCAGATCGTGGTTCACGTAGAAATCGATGGCCTTCGGGCCGACATCCACCGCCGAGTCCGGGCCGTCGAAGTCGTCTCGGACCCGTCGCGTGGCGGCGGGCTCATGTTCCACCAGCCTCAGTTGCCCGCTCGGGTATCCCTGGTAGGAGAGGTGAGTCACCTGCGCTGAGACGCTCCCGTTGAGTTCCCAAAGATCGAGGAGATCAGGGCTCGCTTCCCACTCGGCCTCGATACGGAGTCCGACCACATCCCGGAACAGGCGCAGGGCATCCTCGGTGTCGGTCACACCGATAGTCACGATTCGTAGCGGCCCAACGGACATCCCGGACCTTCCCAGAGAGCGCGACCTATCTTATTGTCGGGGATCTCCGAGGATCGCGCTGCGCAGTTCGGTCCGGGCGGTCCGAACATCATCCGGGGTGAGGCCGAACGCTTCCGGCATGTGCGAGTAGAAGTTCCCGCAGTTGACCGGAACCACCTCTTCCACCTCGCCGATGGCGTCGAGATCCGCCCGTACCCGGTCGGGCGTACTGACCAGAACGAAGTCGCGTACCAGGTCGTCGGGCAGCAGCCGGCCGGCTTCTGTCCAGAGTTCCCTCTCGACGAGAACGACGAACTCGTTCCTGAACTCCTCTCCGGCTGCGTCGGCGAGGCGGGCCCATGTACCAAGCGCGCGACATGGCGATCGTGAGATCGGCACGGACCCTTAGGAGGGCTTCCTCCTCGTCCCGGTGGACCGACACCACCATCCCGGTGCTCAGGTGGAACGGGGCGGCCGCATCCCGGGCCCCGGCAACGATGGACACGCGGTTGCGCATGACGCGGCGAGCCGTCATGAGGTGCATGACCAGCCCGTCGGTGGCTGTAGCCGCTCACTGAACCGTGCGAGGGCCTTGCGCACCGGTCACCACGGGTACCCGGCTCCTATCGAGGCCCAACCCGGTAGAGGCGGCCCGGTAGTGCTCAGTGGTCATCTCGACCGGCTCGCCGGCTGGTCCCCGCAACACCCCGAGGACACACTCGGTGAAGTTGCGCAGGCGTCCGAGCGATGGCCGGTATCCGACGCCGAGGGCATGTTCGTTGGTTGTGGGTGTGCCGATCCCCAGCCCGAGCGTGAAGGTGCGTCCGAACCCGGCGATGCCGGCGGTGGCGAGGGCGGTCTGCAGGGGTGATCGGGTAGGGAGGGCCACGCCTATGCCGAGCGATACGTGGTCGGTGGCCGCAACCGCCAGAGCTGCGTCCACGAAGCCGTCCCGCCCAGGGATGTCGGCCGAAAGTATGCTGCTCACCCCAGCTTTCTCGGCGCGGGCACAGTCCTCGTACCAGTCACGGGATGTTTCTGACAGGGCTCTCGAATAGCCGACGGATGCCATGGATACCCTCGATGTCGTCGGGGTTAGAGTCAGCCCGGCCAGCCTAGTGGTATGTCTGTGAAATGGCGTCGATGGCAAGCAGAGCACGGTAGGTTGTTTTGCAGACAGGGCACAAGGAGGGACGTTGATCTCACCCATATCGGTTGCAACGGTCGGAGTCACCGACCTCGAGGTCTCTGTCCACTTCTACCGGTCTCTCCTGGAATGGGAAGTTGTAGCCACAGGAGAGGTGGGAGGCCCTGATCTCGAGGCCCTGTGGCGTATGTCGCCGGGTCTGAGCGGACGGGCCACGGTAGTCGGCGCTCCGGGTCTGGAACTGGGGCGGGTTCGCCTCGTGGAATGGGACCGGCCCGGCGAGCTGGTTCGGGATCCCGCCCGCAACCAGGACTTCGGCCACTACGCGCTGAACTTCCGCGTCGAGGACTTGCAGGACGTGTGGGAAGGGCTGGAGGACATAGGCGGTAGCGCTCGGTCGAGGCCTAACACGTGGGTGGTGGCCGAAGGCATACTCGCCCACGACTCGCTGTGCTACGACCCCGACGGCATCACCTGCGACGTGTTCGAGCTTCCCGACGAGGGCCCGCTCGGCCCGCTGGGTGATCGTGCCTCCAGCGAGCTGCAGACGATGGCCATCCGCCCCCGTGACATCGCTGCCTCGGCCGCCTTCTATACCGGGCTGGGCTACGAGACATGGTACGACCAGAAGACCGACGGGATCGAGGGATTCCTCCACCTGCCGGAGGGCACCACCCTCCACAACGTCAACTTCCACATGCCTTCGCAAAGCCGCAACGGACGGGTCGAGTTGGCCGCTTACCTGGGCTTTCCGGGCGTCCCGACTTCGCATCGAGCCGTCCCGCCCAACATCGGGATCATGTCGATCACCTTCGAGAGCGACGACTTCGACCGGGACGCGGAACTGGCCGAGGAACTCGGAGCCACGATGGTCGCCCCGTCGCGCCAGGTCGAGGTCGGTCCCTACGGCGCCACCCGTGTAGCTACCTACCTGGGTCCGGACGGCGAGGCCATCGAACTGGTCGACATCGGATGAGCATCCCGGGCGTGCCCTTCGAGGAGATGGACCCGGCGATGCGCCGCCGGGCGGAGGTGGCAGCCGAGCTGACCGGTGACATACGTTTCATCCGGGCCATAGCGGCAGTTCCTCATATGGCCGACTTCTACTTCGGCAACTTCTACGAGCATGTGTTCTTCGGCGGCGACGTGCCGATCGTGACCAAGGAGTTGGTCCGCCTGCGCCTCTCGAACCTGCACGGCTGCGCCTTCTGAAACCACACCAATCCCGTCTCGGCGAGACGGCAGGGAGTAACCGAAGAGCAGATCGCAGCAGTGGCCGGCGACATCTGGTCGGGTCCGTTCACCGAGGCGGAGAAGGCGGCGCTGGCCACCGTGCTTTCCAACGCAGTACAGGACGGGGTGGTTGACGAGGAACTGGCGACCGAACTCCGCCGTCACTACCCCGACGGGCAGATCATGGAGCTAGCGATGGCGATCGCCATACTGGTCGGGATGGCCCGCCTGCTGTTCGCATTCGATCTCGCCGACCGCGAGTTGGCATGTCCCGTCGGGCGCCTCTCCGATAATCGAAGCATAGGTGACTGAGGTGTTCCTCTGGTCCGATCAATGGAGTTGGGTGTAGCCGGGTACTTTTTCGTAGGGACTGTCCAGATAGACCTTTGCCTCGGGCGCGCCACTGAAACGACCGTGGCTCCACCGTACCTCTACATGGCCATCCACGCGGATAGCCGTACCCGAATACTTGTCGGTTAGCTCGGACCACCACCTGATCATTGGCTGCCCAGCGTTGAGGTCCGGGCGCACGTCTAAGGATCGGAAGGTGTAGCGGCGCCGGAAGTCCCATGGAGTGTCAACTCGGTAGCGCATCGGAAGCTTCGTAGACGCAGCACCCAAGATGAAGTAGGGTGCCGACTGCAGCCTCAGTAGCCGCCACAGAGTCTCCTCCCTGACCTTCTTACGTTTACCCAAGGCTTTTTGCCACCGCGCAGCAGAGGTCCGCGAAACGGCGATGCAAAACCGCTGGTACGGATCCATGAGGGTCTCCGGCCAGTGTCGCTTGAACTCCTCTTTCAATCGAACGCGATCCTGCTTCGTCAGATCACCGACTGATCCTGGTAGATTCGCAGTACCCAAATAACTCCGGCACGCTCGGTAGAGATCCTGGTACTCGGCCGGGGCCACCTCGGAGTACCAATTCACCGGTGGCCCGTGGCGTGCGGCGAGCAACCGGACGAAGAGGTGAGAAGGTGATGCGTTATACAAGACCTTCGACATGTATTTGCAGCTCACCAGGTAGACATAGTCCACCCGGAGATCGGCAGGTACCTGCTCGTAACCCGGGGCCTTGTGACTCCCCTTCCATTCCACGCGGAGCGGTTTTCGGTTGCGGAGGCCTTCGGACGAAGAAGCGAACATTTCGCCGTTGTTCCAAGCACTGCTGAACAGCCGCCCGTGCTTCCCCGCTTCTCTGGCTCGTGCTAGACGATCAAAGTTCTCAGCGGTTACGTTCAGGATCTCAGCCGGACCGGTGAGCAGTGCTGTGTCCAGGGACTCGACCCCGAGCATGCCCAACCCTGTAACGATCTCGGTCAGTTCAGTCCGGAGGCTGGGCATCGATGCTGGACTGTCTCAATCTCCGAAGGTCACGCGTCACTTAGGGCCGCTGGCCAGCGAGACCTATCTCTTGACTGGTGCCCCCGGAGTCATCGAGATTGGCGATACGGGCTCTGGCTAGCTTCACGTAGTCGGGATCGATGTCATAACCAACGGCGCGGCGGTTGGCCGCCTTGGCCGCCACCAGGGTAGTTCCCGAGCCCATGAACGGATCTAGGACCAGGTCTCGCTCATAGGTGTAGAGCTGGATAAGGCGCGCCGGTAGCTCAACCGGGAATGGTGCCGGATGGCCGATCCTGCTGGCGTGGGCGGGGGGGATATCCCAGATGTCGATCGTTGCCTCCATGAACTCGTCGCGGCCGATGGTCGACTCGTACGGCATCTCGTCGGCTCTACGCTGGGCAGCAGTACGGGCTCGGTTGAAGCGGCCCTTTCCGGCCACGATGATGCGTTCGGTAACGTCTCGCAGAACAGGGTTGGCCGGGCTGCGCCATGATCCCCATGCACATGAGCCGCCCGCGGCCTTGGCCTTTCTCCAGATGATCTCGCCGCGCAGGAGCAGCCCGAGTTGGTCTTGGAGTATGCCGATCACATCCGCGCTCAAGCTACGGTATGGCTTGCGGCCGAGGTTGGCGACGTTAATGGCCATCCGACCGCCTGGTTCGAGCACCCGCACGCACTCCCGGAACACGCCGCTCAGCAGCGCCAAGTATTCCACATAGGATTCGGGCACCTGCCGACCTGCTACTGCCTGCTCGTACACCTTCCCTACGAAGTAGGGCGGTGAGGTAACTACGAGGGCGACGCAGTTGTCGGGCAGCGCAGCCATCTCCCGACTGTCACCGTGGATCGGTCGAGGCTCGTCGAAACCCTCGGCGACCTTGACGCGATCGTCGCTCGAGAGTTCCGGTGGAGGGAAACGGGCGTAGAACGCAGACGCGTCGTGGCCCTCGCGGCGGCCCGATCCGAAACTAGAGGTAGCTGTACTCCGGCGCGTTTGCCGTGCATGATCCACCCCGCACCTCCTCCTTGCCTATATTACAGCCTTGTAATTACAAATGTAGCCTCCGTGTGTGACGGGACACCTTGTAAGGGGAAGCCAGGTCTGCGAGATCGAGTGATCACGCAAGCACTGCCGTGCTCCGACTGCAGTGACGCTTGCCAGGCATGTCAATTACCTGTGATCAGGTACGAGAGTGTGCGGTTGGCGTTCATGGGGGCCCACTGCTTGAAGCCGGGCCAGTGGCCGTAGCGAGGCCTCAAGCGTTCGGCCACCCTGGCGCAGGTCTCGTTGCGGACCCGCTCGGTCATCTGCATGCCGTCCTCGCCGGGTAGGGGTTTCTGGCCACCCATCGAGTCGAACTCCTAGGCGGTGATGCCGATGAGTTCGTGGAAGTAGTTGCGATAGTCGTCGGCCCAGGAGCGGTCCCCGGGGCCGAGATGGCCACCCATGACGATGTCGAAGTGCTCGTCCTCGAGGGCGTCGAGCGTGGAGACGATCCCGGCCAGATCCGAATCGGCCAGGTCCCGGTAGGGGGCGACCCCGGGCTCGATCACATCCGAGAAGACCATCAACCTGCCGCCGTCCGTATCGGCGAACAGAGCAATGTTCGAGGTCGAGTGGTTGGGGCCGAAGTACCGGGTTCTGAACCGCACGTTGCCGAACTGAAGCACCTCCTCGTCGGCGACCAGCCGGGTGGGGATCCGCATGTCGTCGGCCCCTCTCCGCACGATCCGCTCCGCGGCCAGCGGGTGAGCGATGACTTCGGCGTCCGGATTCAGGACCCGGGCGCCGAAGGCGTGGTCACGATGATCGTGGGTATAGACGATGGCTACTACAGGAGCATCGGTGACGGTGGTGATAGCTCTCCGGTAGGTCGCCGCGGCGGTGTCGTTGATCCGGTCGACCGCGCAGACGCCTTCCGAGCCAACGAAGAACGGGCTGGCGTAGAACCCGGCGCGCCACCTGAATATGTATACGTTCCTGCCCAGGCCCTCGACTTCCCAGTCCGGGTTGGCTTCTGTCATCATCCATCCTCGCTCTTGCGGCCCTGCGGGGCGCGCACCACCGACGGATGATAGGTTTACGTGGGCACCCGGGTGTTCAGTTCGTATCCCAGGGCGGTGGCGGTGATGACCTCCCGGCCGGATGCCCCCACCATCTCGCCGACGGCCAGCGCCATGGCCGAGATGGGCGCGAACATGTGAACTCCCCTTCCCTGCTCCTCGAAGTCGGAGTCCGACGCCATCTGAGAGTTGATTCCTGCTGCGAGCCCCGCGCCGACCCGCCCGCCGTCGCCCACGATGGTCGCCTGGGGGGTTCCGCCCAACCACCTTCCCAGGGCGGCGAACGGCCGGTCGACGATGTCATAGCTGAAAAACGTGATGGCCAGGTTGTCGAGGGTGGCGCGTTTGATGGTCTCGACGGATTCCCGCGGTATGTCCTCGAACAGGTCGGGCCGTTCGATGGCCAGCTGCAGGCCGAGTACCGCACCCGTGTGGTACCCGTACACGTCGTAGTCGTCGTGACCCTCGGCATCGCAGACGTCGGCCACCAACCGGGCGAGGTCCGCCAGTCGGGCTCTCCGGGGACCGGCGCCGAGTCCCCGTTGCCCGGTGTGTCGAGCGAGAGGGTGGGCCGACCGGTTCCCATCGCCGTCATGAGCGGTTCGAGGCCGGCGCTCGATCCGGGCGGTGAGGCCTGCAGGAGGAGCAGGGGTCTCCCGTGCCCGGGACTGCGCCGTACCAGCATCTGGCCGACCGAAGTCGACACGTATCCGCGCCGGACAGCGCCCGGCGCCGGGGTAGCGGCACGAGGTGGGGGAGCATCGGCTAGCCGGGACCCCGCCAGAAAGGAGCGGATGAGCCCGACCAACTCGCCCCGGTCGCCGGTCCGGTGGATCCTGACCTCCGTGTTGGAGGCCGGTTCCGGCAACCGCTCAATGTGGCCGGCGAGGGGATCGTCGGGACCGACGGTGATCATGGTCGGCATGGTCAGACCGGCGAGGGCCCCGGCGGGTTCGTACCGGAAGGAGGCGTGGTACAGCTGCCACCAGAGCGGGCCCGCCCGCAACATGTCGACCACCTTGTCGTGGAGCACCTCCGCGGAGGGCATGTCGACCCTGCGCCGGGCCTCCGGAGTCCGCCGGTACCAGGGCCAGAACAAGAGCATGTCGCGCCGGATCGCCCACGCCCTCACCAGATGGGATCCGTCCCAGCGGGGTTCCAGAGAGGGCGTGTAGTTGGCCAGCAGGTCAGTTCGCTCATCCTGGGTGTAGGTGCCCAGGGCGTTGAGGACTAAGCGATCGACGCGCTCCGGATGGCGATAGGCGAAGTCCAGGGCCAGCGTGGCCCCCGTGTGCGATCCGTACAGGTCGACCCGCTCGAGCCGGAGCCAATCGAGGGTCTCTCCGAGAGCATCGGAGTAGTCGGCGCACGCCGGCGCGGAGAGCCCGAGACCCGCCGACTCGCCGGCTCCCGGCGCGTCGAGGGCGATCACCGTCCGGTCAGCGGCAAGGTCAGCCATCAGGGGCTCGAGAGCAAGCGAACTACCGGGGGCGGGATGGAGGAGGACCAGCGCCGGACCACGGCCCGCCCGCCGGTAATGGACCTCCCTGCTGCCCACGTACCCGAAATGCTTGAGCGTCGTCACGCCAGCCGACTCCTCCCGGTTCGTCACGGCTGTCACCCGTCCCGAGGTTGCAGCCAAGGCGCGGGTGGCATCTCGCCATCCGTCGTATGGCAGTCGCCAAGGTCGTCGGGACCGTACATACCGCCCCGCCACGGTAGTCGAGGCGCAGCCATCCCGAGCGGCTGGACGGGCCCGGCCGGGTTGTCACCTGCCGGTGGTAGCGGGCTGCAGAGGTCGCGTTCCGCAGGTGGCGGTGGATCTCCCTAGGGGAATGCTGAAAAACGGGTAATTGGTTGGCCTTCCGTCCGCTGACCTGGGAATTTGTCATCGACCGTCGGGCTAACCGGGGGTCTTGCAGCACTTTCCTAGGATGCTCGTTGTGCGGATGTCGCCGGTGTGAAGGTGATGGCCGTGAACTCCTCGAACCCGTAGTCGAGCAGTACGGACACATCGCGGTAGTGTTCGTCGGAGCCGAGCACTACCGCGTATAGCCGTCTCCCGTCCCGTTCGGCGGCTGCCACCATGGTGAGAACCGCACGATTGGTAAAGCCGGTCTTGATGCCGATGGCCCCCCGGTACTGGTCCAGCAGCTTGTTGCGGTTCCTGCTCGCTCGCTCCTGACCGTCCGGGGCGGCCGGGAGGAAGATCCTTGGCGCCGCCACGATCCGGGCAAACCCCTCATCGGCCATGGCGGCCAGGGACAGCGTCAGCAGGTCGCGGGCCGAGCTGTAGTGGTCCCGGTGATCGAGACCGTGGGGATTGACGAAGTTCGAGTTCTCCAGGCCGAGGTTGCCGGCCTTGGCGTTCATCAGGGCAGCGAATCCTTCCACCGATCCGCCCACGTGTTCGGCCAGCGCCACCGCGGCATCGTTGGCGCTCCGAATTAGCAGCGCTGCCAGCAGTTCCTCGACCGTCCAGGGGTCCTCGTGGGGGATCAGGCCGATCTCCGACTCCCCCGCAAGGGTGGCCTCCTCGGAGATCTGCACCCTGTCGTCGAGTTCCGACTCCCCGAGCACCACGAGTGCGGTCACTATCTTGGTGGTGGATGCGATCGCCCGCCGGACATCGGCCTTGTATCCGGCAAGGACCTGCCCGAAGGTATCGTCGTAGAGAATCCACGCCCGGGCGGACACCTTGGGGGGCGGCGGAGCGACCAGCCCACCGTCCGCGAGCACCAGGAAGGTCCTCTCCAGGGGTATGTCGCGGGCCCGGTGGAGGAACGTGGCCATCTGTCCCCGCGTCACGTCGGTCCCCGGGCAATACCGGGACGGTCGGGTGTCACAGCCCACCGTGATACCGGCCGTCGCCAACGAGTTGATGTTGCCGGAGTGGACGTTGCCCTCGACGTCGGTGAATCCGGCATCCTCGGCCCCTGCCCGCAGCCGGTAGGCCCTGCTGAGGAAGCTTGCCATCTGTGCCCGCGTCACGGTTTCGTAAGGGCAGTAGCGGGCGGGTTCGGTCTTGCAACCCTTGGTGACACCGACAGTCGCGATGCGGGTCACGTACGGCGCCCACCACTCGCCATCGCGCACATCGGCGAAAGGAGAGGATCCTGCCGACCCGATATCGCCATCCGCCCCGATCGCGCGGGCGAGCCACACGGCCATCACCCAACGCTGGACCGGTTCATAGGGACAGAAGAGCCGGACGCCGTCCTCGCCGCATTCCGTACCTTCCAGGATTCCATCGGCTTCCAAGGTCTCGATGGCCGGTGCGTGAAGGTTCCCGTCGTCGATGTCTCCGAAACCGCTCGCCCCGGCTACGGTCGTCAGCCCGGCAACCAGCCAGAGCAGCAAAGCCGCCACCGAGATCTCGCGGCGAATCAGTGGCTTACCGAACTTCCTGGACACTTGCCTTCCTCCCCGGGTACCGGGTTACGCCATGCATCTCCGCCGAGCGAACCGAGCGTTCCGTCCCTCGTTGACACCAATCGAAGGTCCACACGGGTACCTCCGCCGCGATTTCCACTATCGAGAGCTTCATCGGGCTACGTGATGCCGGATCGCGATCCCCGGTCCGCGGGCCGCTGTCAACTACGGCGCGCCTGGGAGGTGCGTGTCGAGGCAGCGGTCTCATGGAGCGCCGGCGCAACCTTTCTGAATAGCCGCCAAGCGCCGTCGACATCGAGGAGTCGGGCGCCTGCAGACTCGTACGAGAGCGTCTTGTCGAGCACCCAGTCCCATTTGTCTATCTCCCGATTCTCGATCACCGCAGCCAACCCGGCGGTCGTAGGAGGTGGGTTCTCTAGGAACTGACCGATCACCTCTGCTACCTCGTCGGGGCCGGTCCCGCATATCCGGATGGCGGGGCCTTCGACGCCCACTTTGATTCCTGCCTGATGCAGGGCGATCATCGCGGTATACAGGGCGCGATCGCCGGTCCATGGAAACAGCAGGACATCCCCGCCATCCCGGACCACGGTTCGCTTGCCCAGCCGGAATTGCTTGAACGCGGCCCGACCCTCGGCGAGCAGGTCCCTCGCGCCGGCGTCGAGCCATGTCGGGGTTTCGGTCGACGCGTAGACGGCCAGCATCTCCGCCCGAACCTCATTCGACACCGCGGGACCATGGCTGCCGGAGAAGAGGGGGGCGCCGCCAGTGGATTGTTCGAGCTCGACCACCCGGGCCGGTTTGTCGATGCCTGTCACCTTCCAGCGCTTCCCGGCGAAGATCATCAGCATCCCTTCCCGGAGGGGCTGGTAGATGGGGATCGTACCCAGAGTCCTACCACCGGTCACGACCCGCCATTCGTCGGCAGTGTGGAACGCGACATAGAAGCGGTAGTGGTTGACGTGGCGTTCGCCGACCACCCCGTGCAGCAGCTGCCCGTCGGAGGATTGGATCAGAAGATCGTGGGACGCCATGGCTCGGAGCAACCGGACGAACCGAGCCTGGTCGACGAGGTGGAAGGGACCCGGCCCGCACAGGGCGCGATACAGGTCGGCCGCCCTCGCTCCGCCGTGCTGGGCGATGGTCGACATGATCTGCTGGATCAGCGTCGAGTAATTGAATCCGGGATCGTCGGCGGATTCGAGCCACCTCTGGAGCATGAGGCGCACCATGGCGGTCGTCTGCACGACCCCGCAGCGCAGCCGGTCGACCGGGAGGGACCGCTCGTCGAGGGATGGTTCGCTGATGTAGAGGCGCAGCAGGGCCGGGTCGTCGCGGCGGCCCGATCTCCCCAGCCGCTGCCAGAGGGATGCGACCGATGGCGGCGGGCCTATCTGAGCCACGCTCGTTACCGAGCCGATGTCGATTCCCAGCTCGAGCGTGGACGTGCTCACCGCGGTCGCCGGTCGGGTTCGGTCCTTCATCTGCGCTTCGGCCGCCTCGCGCAGTTCCTTGGACAGGTTGCCGTGATGCGGCCAGAACTCGTTGGGGACCCGCTCCCGGTCACTTCGACGGGCGAGCAGGTCGGCGTAGGTCTCCACGTGATTGCGCGTGTTGGCGAACACCAGGTTGTCCTGGCCGCGCAGATGCCTGAACAGGTGCTCGGCTATCTCTGTCGCGTCCCCGTTCACCGTCTCTTCGACAGCTACTTCGCGGCCGGCCCGCTCGGCGTTTTCGGCCTGGTGGGGTGATACCGGTGGCGGGGTGGCCACGTACCCGCGCAGCTGCAGCATCAACCCCCGGCCGTCCGACTTCGACTCAACTATCAGGACCTGCTCCGGGTCGGTCGGGCGGAGAAACGCGGTGGCCTGATTCATGTCGCCGAGGGTTGCCGACAGCCCGATACGGGGTGGTCGTAGGCGGACCGCCAGCTCGACACGGTTCATCAGCGACTGCAGTTGGACTCCCCGTTGCGTGGCCAGGAAGGAGTGGAGCTCGTCGATCACGATGTAGCGCAACCCGACGAACAGCCTCGGCACGAGGGAGCCCCGGTTGACGAAGGTCGACTCCAAAGACTCGGGAGTTATGAGCAGTACACCGGACGGTCGGGCTATCAGGCTCTGCTTCGCCGCCGCCGAGACGTCCCCGTGCCAGCGATGCACGGGGACATCCACCCGTTCGCAGATCCGTTCCAGGCGTTGATACTGATCGTTGATCAGGGCCTTCAGCGGCGAAAGGTACAGAGCCTGCACCCCGACGGAGGGTCCGGTCGCCGGTTCCGCCCACGGGTCGTAGGCCGTCCACGGATCTCGTTCCCCCGATGTCGGCTGGTCGGTGGCGCCGGCAAGGGTCGACAGGATAGGGAGGAAGGCGGCTTCGGTCTTTCCGGAGGCGGTCGCCGCGGCGATGATCAAATCACGGTCACCGTCAATGATCGGACCGATGGCGCGCTCCTGGGCGTCGTGCAGCGAGGTCCACCCCTGGTCGTATATCCAGCGCTGTATCCGAGGATGCAGCCGGGTGAACGCCGACGACGGGGCAGCTTCAGAGACGGAAGTGGGTGAGATGGTCATCGTCGGGTGCTGGTCTCGGGATGGACGGCGGGGCGCCGTTGCCACTCTTGAGCGGTGCGAGGTCCGGATTGGTCTCCGCTTCGATCTCGACCCGGTCGATCAGATCGGACCAGTTCACGCCGGGGTTCTGGGCGAGCACCGAGAGGAGGTTCACGAACTCCTTGATGGTGGTCCGCGGTGTGCGGAAGTAGGCGTCACCCACACGCGACGCGCAATGGTCCATGAAGGCGGGCAAGGCTTCGTCGGGTACGAGGTAGGCGTCCGGATCGCCGCTCGCGAACACGTGCCGGAGTTTGGTGAGCAGCACGTAAATATCCTCGGGGGACAGGTTGGCGAGGCGCAATACCGGACCGGAGAAGTCAACGAGCCCCTTACGGGCGAAAGTGTTCTCGGCAAGACGTGACTGCAGGGCCGGGTACGAGTAGAGGCCGCGCCGGGTGTCTAACAGCATGTCCGGAGTGCCGCCGAACACGAACCCGAGCCCGGCAGCCGAACCCTGCAGGCAGTCGTTGAGGATGCGAAGCACCTGTTCGTAGTTGGAGTTGCGGGCCCTGGTATGCGACATCTTGTACAGATTCACCATCTCGTCCAGGCAGACGAGGAGGCCTGAGAACCCGGCCAGACGGACGAACCGCGCGAACAGCTTGAGATGGTCGTAGAAGCTCCGGTCGTCGATGATGGTGCGCACTCCGAGCGCTTGCCGTGAGTCGGTGCGGGTCGAGAACTCGCCGCGTAGCCAGCGCACCACATCGGAGCGCAGTTGTTCGTTGCCGTTGTCATGGGCGCGCCAGTAGGCGGCGATTACTTCGGCGAAGTCGTATCCGCCGACCATCTCCTGGAGATCGGCAAGCCGTTCACGGATTACCGTCTCCGGGCTGATGTCTCGGGAGCGGGCGGCGCTCAGACCGGCCGTGATGAACCGTTCCACCACCGACGGCATCGCGCCGCCCTCCGGCTTCGCTCGCGTCGACAGGTTGCGCATCAGCTCGGCGTACAGACCGCGCGCCTGACCGCCGGTCGCGTAGAGGCGGCGTTCGGGTGACAGGTCGGCGTGGACGGTGACGAGCTTTCGTTCGAGCGCGATTGAACGGACCAGGTTCAGGAAGAAGGACTTTCCGGCCCCGTACTCGCCGATCACGAGACGGATCGCCGAACCGCTGTCGGCGATCCGGTCGATGTCAGCGACCACAGCGGCCACTTCGTCGGCGCGTCCGACCTGGATGTGTTGCTGGCCGACCCGTGGTACGACGCCGGCCCGCAAGGACTGGATGATCGCGTCGCGGTCCCGCGGGCGGATACGGCCGGTGGGACGGGTTAGGGATGTCAAGTCAGTTCCTCCACAGCGTAGGCATTGAGTACCACAGGGTTGTCACCCTCTACAAGAGGTTCGCCGCAGGCTTCCATTGCGGCTTCGTTGATCACGTCGATAGCGCCGTCGAGGAACGGCAATCCGAACGAATCGGCCATCTCCTCGGCGAAGCGGCGCTCCCACTCCGATCGGGAGGCGAGGGCCGCAAGGAGCCGCGAATGCGGCCCGTCAAGACCCTCGATCATCGATCTGGGTTCCGAGCCGGGCGTACGGGATTCCGTCTCCGGTGGTGGGTCGTCGTCTACGAAGATGTCGGTCAGCAGGTTCGACACACGGTCCGTCTCGGCCAGACGGGCTTGGATCTTTGCAGGGTCCAGGGCTACGGGACGGCGCCGCGCGGCAATCGTGCCGGGGTTGGGAAGTTCCCAACCAGTGTTGGGCGCCCCCTCTCGAACGGTGACCGGGCCGGTATCCCCCAGGTCGAGAGTATGGGCGCGGCTATACAGGTGGGATTCGTCGAGGCCCATATGTTCGAACAACCTTTCCAGGACGGCGATCTCTTTGTGATTGACGACCCCGTCGGCGGCTGCAAGCTCGATCAGAAGACTTCCGACTTTCGGCAGATCGTCGGGTTCCATCGCCTTTATCTTGCGTTTGATGCCGTACATACGGGGTTTTCGCACACCGAGCAATGCCAAGTGCGCTTGCAGCCTGGCCCGATCGGCGGTATCAAGCCCGGTGATCCCTTCCAATCGTTCAGCGAGAAACCGGTGTTCGAAGGAGTTGATCTTCCCGTCCGCTGCGGCCACTATCGCACTCAGATACACCAGCGACAGGGCGGCGCCGTACAAAGTGGGTTTCGCCCGCCCACCCTCGGGAAGCGAGAACAACACCGCATGCGTACCCGGACTTGGAGTAGGCGCACCGAAACGGACGTCGGGTTCGATTCCCACCTCGACGTTGGCGAGCATGGACGCCAGAGCAGAGGCGTCGGTCTTGGTGAGTTTCGAGGTGTGGCCGGGTGACCACATTTCCACCAGTTCATCGAGGAAAACCACCGCCCGCGGCCTACCGGCCAGTTGTTCCGATGTCCAGGCCCGGAGACCCTTGAGGATCGGACCACCGTGCTCGACAAGCAACACGTCGGGTAACAGCCCGACCGCGGCCGGGGTCCCGACCCAATCAGGGTGGCGCCCGATCAAGCGGCTGTAGGCATCGAGTTCATTGTCGCATTGCTTGGCCAACTCGTTCAGCTCGGTGATCAGCGCCGGTTCGAGCGTTACGTCAGGAATCCTGTCGAGGGTGATGAACACGCCTCCGTCGAATCCGGAGGATGTGGCCCGGTACGAGAGCCTGATCTTCCTCGCCGGTCGTGGCACCCGGAGACCCGGTCCGAACCGCGCCCTGTAACGTATGCCGAACAGTTCGTCGAACTCGGCGGCAGCGCGCTTGGCCGGTGTTCGTAGCCGCCCCTCGGGATGGTGCCGGAGGTAACTGAGGGCCCATTCGGCCGGGATGGCGGACCGTTCCGAAACATACTTGCCGATGCAGACTCGAACCGCGGCCGGTACGCCGAGCTTTGCGCGACCGGAATCCCATGGGACCGGTTGTGCGTCAGTGTTCACCGACAGCACGCCTTCCACGAAATCCAGCAGTTGACCCGCGCTCCCAGCGAATGAATGCTCCTCGCGGTAGATGCCTAGGAGACGTTCGATCTCGGCCAGGATGATCGCGACCTCCGGAAGGTGGAGGTCGGCGCCAAGGTCGGCGAACAGACGCCGTTCGAGCCCGTAGAAGAACAAGAACACGTAACCGATGTAGGCGGACCTGTCCTGGCGACCCCCGGCCAGCCACTTGAGATAGGCGGCCCGAACGCGCGGGTTGGCTCGTCCGTACGACGGGTCGTGATGCATGGAAGCTCCGGTGCGATCCGCGCTTTTCCAGTTGACCGGAAGCCGAGGATCGATGAGGCTTGGCTCGGGTCCGCGTCCGTTCGCCGCCAGGGCGCCGTTGCCGATGTAGACCATCCCGCCTTCGATCGAACGGCCGGCCACGTCGATCTTCCCACCGGGTGGGACCCAGGTTGCCGGACCTCGCTTGGATCGCTTCCCTGACCACCGAAGCGGGCCGCTGTCCCACCAGTAAGGCGTCGGCGGGCCGCGCTTCGTGTTCCGTTCGGGACGGTTTGTCCCACGCTCGGGCCGGCTCACAACCCCCCTTTCAGGTACCGCCTGTCGGCTAGAGGGGAAGTGCCCGATCGGCATGCCGCCGTGACAACCGACCATTATGGTACAAATCCGATGACTCTGAAGCCTTGGTGTATACTGAACCAATGCGGCGTATACAGCTATACATGGACGATGACCTCGATGAAGCGCTATCCGGCGAGGCGGCTCGTCTGGGCGTCTCCCGTTCGGAGCTCGTGCGAGACGCAGTGAGGGTCTCGCTACGCGGCTTTCTCGACGCTGATCGCGATGCGGTCGACGATCTGATCGGCTGGATCGACGTGGAGCCGGACGACGATATCGATTCGGTGGTCTACGGGCTCGAAGAGTGAGGTTCGCCGATACATCGTTCTGGGTCGGCCTCCAAGTCGCGCGAGACCGCCGACATGCCGACGCAGTCGAGCTATGGCAGCGTGATCGCAGGCCCGTGCGGACTTCCAACCTCGTCCTCGGCGAGACATGGACGTGGCTACGGCGAAGAGCCGGTCACCCGGCAGCCGTGCGCTTTCTGGAAACGCTCGCGCAGTCCAGGCGCGTATCGGTGGTGACAGTGGACGAGACCATAGATCAGCAGGCGTGGGTATGGCTTCGCCGCCACGACGAGCGGAAGTACTCGTATGTGGATGCCACGAGCTTCGCGATCATGCGCCGCGAGCGCATCACCGAAGCGTTGGCGTTCGACGGTGATTTCACCGCGGCGGGCTTCGTCGAGGCCCGACCTCACCGATGATCTTCCCGTGACCGGCCTTACCCGGGAGATCGCTCGTTGGATCGAGTCGGTCGATCCGGGGACGATCGACGACGATACCCGGGCGGTCGTGTCCGGTTTGGTAGCCCGCGTGCTGAACGCGACCGCCGGGTCGGAGGGTGACGGGCGACAGGGTCCGACTCGCCTCGGTCTCGATCCCGTGGTTGACGCCCACTCATTCGCTGCCGGCCTGCGCGCCGAAACCCTTTCGGAACAGCAGGCGGGTCTCAGGGAGCTCGCCGCTCCGGTCGCCAGAGCGGCGCTGGCGATAGCGGTTCACCACCCATGCTCCGGTGCATCGCTGGGCGCCGCGGTCCTGGCCGGCTGCGAGCTGGGCCTGCTGCTGGCCGAGATGGCGGGCGCTGGTAGTGACTCTCGATTTCGTGCCTCGGCGGCGACATGTGCAGCTATCTCGGCTGCTCGGGTCCTTGATCTCAGCGGCGATCGGCTCGTCTGGGCGATCGGTATCGGGGCCAGCAGTTCGGTCGGTGCCGCCTATGTCCTAGATGCTGCTTGGCAGGCCGGGAAGTCGGCGTCCAACGGAGTGCTGGCTGCCCTCCTCGCCGATGCAGACTTCACCGGTCCCGCCGACGCCATCGAACATCCCCGGGGTCTTCTCGGCGCGGTGTTCGATATGCGTGCGCCGGTTGGTACAGCAGGGGATCTGGGCAACCGGATAGGTGCAATCGAACCCCTGATCTCCTCGGCAGGAACTGCCGACGGTTTCGGGGACAAGGCGGCCGGGATGTGGGAGATGGAAAGGGCTTCCGATCTGGTTGCCGCAGTGTTTCCCGACCGGAGGTCGCGTTGATCGGGACCGCGGTTCTCCCACGGTTGGCAGGCTTTGCGCTCGGTCCCCTCGATCTGCCCGATGAGGTAGCGCACGCCGGTCGCCGGACCGTTCTCAATGCGCTGGCGCTGGCGGTCGGTGCCGCCCGGCATCCTGCTGTCGATGCGGCTTGCGAGGTGGTTTCGCGCCTGACCCGGCGCCCTGAAGCATCGATCCCCGGCCGGTCCGCCCGGGTGGAGGCGGAGTGGGCGGCTTTCGTAGGAGGCATAGCGGTCCACGCCGAGGACTACGACGACACCCACCTGGGCACCGTCGTGCATCCGGGCGCCCCGGTCGTTCCTGCCGCCCTAGCCGCTGCCGAGTTGTACAGGAGCAGCGGACGCGAACTGCTGGAGGCTGTGGTGGTCGGGGTGGAGGTTGCATGCCGGGTGGGCCTGGGTCTCGGGCCGGGTCACTTCGACCGCGGATGGCACCTCACGGGGTCGACCGGCCGGTACGGCGCCGCCGCTGCGGCCGCCCGCCTGGCCGGGTTGGACGAGGCCACGCTGGCCGGGGTGTGGGCCCGCTCTGCAGCCGAGACGGCCGGGGTCCAGGCGGCCTTCGGCACCATGACCAAGCCGTACCATCCCGGCAAGGCTGCCTACGACGGGATCCTGGCGGTACAGGACACCGTGGACGGGCGCCGGCCTGCTCCGATGACCGCGGAGGAGGAGACGAACATGTTCCATGCGCTGGGTCCCGACCCGGATCCCCCGAAGGTCACTACCGGCCTGTGCGAACAGTGGGAGACCGCGCTGAACACATTCAAACCGTATGCCTGCGGGATCGTCAGCCATCCGGTCATAGATGCGGCGGTCGAAGCCCGGACCCGTATCGGGGGCCGGATCAACCGGATCACGGTTACCGTCAATCCCATCGTGCTCGACGTGATGGGTGTCGAAGAGCCAGCCCACGGCCTGGAGTCGAAGTTCAGCGTCTACCACTGCGCGGCTATCGGTCTCCTCGACGGGGTCGGAGGGCCGGCCCAGTTCTCCGACGAGCGGGTCAACTCCCCGGACACGACCGCGCTGCGCCGCAAGGTCGAGGTGATCACCGATCCGAGCATGGCCCGGGATGCGGCCCGCCTGGTAGCGGATACGGCGGACGGGCGGCGGGTCGAAGTGAGGATCGACCACGCCAGGGGGAGCGCGGCGCGACCCATGACCGACGAGGATCTCGCCTTCAAGGCCCGTGACTCGATGCAGCCCGTCATCGGTGATGCCGCCGACGATCTCATCGACATGGCCTACTCCATCGAAGCTCACGAAGTACGGGACATCATGCAGGTGGCCGCCTCAGGGGCTGGGATGTGAGCGAGGGCACCTGGCACCTGGCACCTGGCACCTGGCACCTGGCACCTGGCACCTGGCACCTGGCACCTGGCACCTGGCACCTGGCACCTGGCACCTGGCACCTGGCACCTGGCACCTGGCACCTGGCACCTGGCACCTGGCACCTGGCACCTGGCACCTGGCAGGTTCCTGTCCGGTCGAGCCTCGCCGACAAGTGCTCACCTACGGTTGCGGCCCTGGTGATCGTGGACATGGTGAACGACTTCGTCCACCCCCGCGGTCTGACCGCCACCAGGAGCGGCCGCTCAGTAGAAGCAGGCCGATCCTCTATCGAGCCGATCCGCACCCTCGCCGTCGTCGCCCGCCACGCCGGAGTACCGGTCGTGCATGTCCAACACTCGACGTCGCCCGACGACGCCAGCCACTCCGGTCCGTGGGTCGATGCCCGCAGGCGGGCCAGGTACAGCGCCCTCGACATATGCCTCGACGGAACGTGGGGACAGCAGGTGGTGGACGAGTTGGCCTCCGAGGACGGCGATATCGTCGTGAAGAAGCACCGCGATAGCGGGTTCGCCCGCACCGAGTTGGACCGCGTCCTGGGTGAACGCGGGCGTGAGACCATCGTGGTGTGCGGGGTCTCGACCAACGTCTGCGTCGAGTCGACCGCCCGCCAGGGTTTCGATCTTGACTACTACGTGGTTATCCCCGAGGATGCATGCATGTTATGGGACAACCGGCTGCACGAAGCGGCGCTGGAGACCGCCCGCCACCGTTACGCGGTTGTGTGCCAGACCTCGGATCTGATTTCGATATGGCAGGATTACCGGCCATGAGCCGATCACGGATCCCATTCTCCCAGTCGTGGGACCGGCCTGCGTTGGCGCCCCCCGACGGTAAGCTGATCATCGTCCAGATCGTGGTCAACCTGGAACTGTGGCGCTTCGATGCAGCCCTGCCCAGGTCGCTGCTACCCGCGCCGCACGGCGAGCCCCGCATACCCGACGTGCCCAACTACTCCTGGGTGGAGTACGGGCTACGCAGCGGCTTGCCGCGCATCCTGCGTCTCTTCGGATCGCTCGGAGTGCCGGCCTCCGCCTCTGTCAACGCACTCCTCTTCCAGGCCGAGCCCGCCATCGGGGAGCGGATCGTCGAGGCCGGCTTGGAGATGGTGGGGCACGGGACCGAGCAACGTGCTCTGGCTGCCCACACGGAACGGGATACGGTCCGCGCCACCCTCGATATGCTTGAGGAGTTCTCGGGTTCCCGGCCGCGGGGTTGGTTGGGCCCCGGACTACAGGAGACCTTCGAGACACCGGACGTTCTCGCCGAGGCCGGCATCGATTACGTCCTCGATTGGGCGGTTGACGACCTACCCGTCTGGATGGACACCCGGCGCGGGCCACTGTTGGCGGTTCCCTACAACCTGGAGATCAACGACAGCCTGCTGTTCGGCGTCGAGAGGCACCCCTCTCGAGAGTTTGCGGTGCGGGTGGAAGACACCCTCAGGGTCTACGAGCAGGAGACCGGGTCGGAACCCCGGATCCTCACCCTCGGCCTGCATCCCCACCTGATCGGGATCCCCCATCGATTCGTCTACCTCGAGCAGGTGCTGGGTGAGCTTGCTGCAAGGATCGATACGGTCTTCATGACCGGTTCGTCCATCGCCGACTGGTACCGGGCGGAGGTACCTCCAGAAGGGAGTCATCCATGAGCGTGGTGAAGATCAACGCCATCACGGTGCCGGACGGGATGGGTGGAGAACTGGAAGAGCGCTTTGCCAAGCGCGCTCATCAGGTGGAGAGGATGGAAGGCTTCGAAGGGTTCGAGCTACTCCGACCTGTCGGCGGTGAGACCCGCTACTTCGTCTACACGAGATGGCGGTCGGAGGAGGACTTCCAGCGGTGGGTCAGCGGCCAGGAGTTCCGAAGGGGCCACTCGCAGTCCGATCCGGGATCCGAACGCCGGCCGGTCGGAATCGCTTCGGAGTTGCTCTCGTTCGAGGTGGTCGAGCACGTCGAGTAGACGACGCCCCGACTAGGAGGGTGGTCTAAACGGTGGGGAGCAACGGCCCGTCTTCCTCTGAACTGGCATTATGTCATCGGTCGACGGGCCGTGAAGGGGTTTCACACCACCCTCCTAGGGCACGGGGTAGCCATCAGGTAGCCAGATCGCTAGGGCTTGGCTATGCCGAGTAGGGCAAGCAGCGCGACCAGGGTCCAGATGGTGAACACGAAGGGGTAGCTGCGCCGCATCGCCGAGCGCAAAGTGTCGTTGACAGTTGGGCTAGGTCCGTCGGACATAAGCTGAGCGAATGCCGGTCCGAACGGTTTGAGGGTGAGGCGGATCCCCGCTCCGGAGGCCACGATGATGCCGAACAGGCCGATCTTCAGAGCAAGCCAGTTCTGGCTGAACGGGGCATCCGTGATCAGGGACACGGCCCCCGTAAGGACCAGAACCACCACCAGCACCGCCCTGAACCACACGTCGAAGCGCTCGGCGGTGCGACCCGAGACCGTGCCGGTCCGGAAGCGGATGTACCAGGTCAGACCCAACCAGGCCAGACCGATTGCCCATACAAGAATCAGCCAGATGCCCGTGATGGGGGAGATCCCGAGGGCGGCAGCCAGGGAGAAGCCGATCGGCAGCATCATCACGTGCGATGTCCGGGGCGCCATGTCGATGGTGAACAGGATCTTGGCGGCGATGGCCCGCCCGGGTACGGGAAGTTTCTCGTTGACGAGCGAGCGGGCCGAGATGAACACCCCGATATCGGCGCCCAGCCAGTAGACGAACAGCAGCACGTGAACCCAGAGCAGTACTTCGTAGCCGGTCATCTTCGTATCGGGAACTTGAGGCGGGTCAGTTCGATGGCGTCGTAGTGGCAGAAGAAGCTGCAGTAGCCGCAGGCGTCGCAGTCGGCGGTGAAGCGGGCATCCCAGCGGCCCTCCTGGACGTCGTCGGGCTGGATGTCGATGAACGCCATTACCGGGTTGAACTGCTGGGACTTCACCCAGGAACCCGGTCGGCGTCATACCGTGCGAATCCAGGAAGGCAGCCATATCGCCGGTCTGCGTCCGCGTACCGCGTATCAACTGGATCAGGTTGACCGGCACCGAGTCGGGTGCTTCGAACACCACCTCGGTAGGAGATCCGACCGCCTCGCTCATCTCGTAGGTGGTCGGCCGGCTCCAGAACCGATACCCGGCGCCGCGGAGCCGCAGGGCTGTGTCGTGGATGTGGTTGTTGTAGAAGTTGAGGTTTCCGAGACCGATCCAGGTCGTTTCGCGACCGGCACGAACCTCTTGGCGGGAGTCGGCATGGAACTTCACCAGCATGACCCGGCCCACCCGGCTGCCTGGGAAGGTCGCTAGGACCGCTTCGGCTTCCGAACCCGGCGGACATTGCCATTGAGCAGCCAGAGACCCGCCGGACCACGGTTGGCTATCGGTCACGGTAAGGCCGATCACGTCCCGGTAGAACGTCAACGATTGCTCCATGTCTGCCACGCCGATGAACGAAATCCCGAGGGCGGAGCGGGCTTTATGGCTGGTCAATCTCGTTCTCCTTGTGGTCGGCGGTCCGTGTGCTGTCGACCTTTCTCCCTATCGGCGGCCGGTCGTCGCTGGATCGGCCCTCGCGGGGGTTTCACCGGCTTCCTGCGGAACTGTAGAGGCTCTACCCCACCTGGTCGGCTCTCGCGATGATTGGCCCGTGTGGGTACCAATCGGGAGATGCTCATGCCTTTCGATTGGTCACTGCCGGATATCGAGGATCAGCCCGACGGTTTCTCGGATGCGGGTGAGGATGACCGACCCAACGTTTCCTCGTACCCGGTTGATCCGAGCGGTCGAGACAGTTCGGATGTGCTGACATTGGGCGACGGATGGACTCTCAAGCCCGTTGTGAGGATCAGGCTCGACTCCGACCTCAGATCCGTACCCGCGAATGGTGGTCGTCAGAGGTACAACATGAACGACGCTGGTCGTTTTCTGAGGATGGTCTGCGCAGTTACCAGTACCGCTGGATGGCGGAAGCTGGCCTTCCTCGCAAGGCCCGCCGACGGGCGTACCGGTAGCGTATCCCCCAGGTACCGTTATGACGCTGGGCGGCCCAGGCTGCCTGCGGTGGGGTGGCTGAGGGGAACAGAGGAACCGGATGGCGATGGCGGTCATGTTCAACGCTGTGCTGTTCCAGTCCCACATCGCCAGCCACCACCCCACGGTGCTGTCACCCACCCAGATGATTCACCTGGGCCACGTCGACCAGCATCAGGTCTTGGTCCAGTGGGCCCACATATTGGAGATCAACTATTGGCCGATCTACGCCGTGTCGGAGAGGCTGCTGGGGGACTGCATCAGCGACGAGGCAGCCGCCGAGAGCTTGTTGGGTGTCTTGTACGAAGCGGCGGCTCGGATCGCTGGGAGACCGGAGGCGGGTGGTTTGGTCGGCCGCTTGTTCGGGGAACTGATCGGAGACCGCAAGTTCTTGGCCACGTTTTACACCTTCCCGCTTCAGCAGTGTTTTTGGCGGAACTCGCGGTCGGTCGTCTCGACGTGGATTGGGCCGACCCTGGGGTGGTAGCCGGCCTGCGGGTGGGGGACATGGCATGCGGTACGGGGGCGTTGCTGACAGCGGTGTACCGACGGGTGGCGGAACGGCATCGGGTAGCGGGAGGCGACGAAGCCGACATTCACCGGGGCCTGGTCGAAGATGTGCTCATCGGCTGTGACATTATGCCCGCCGGCGGTGCACCTGACCGCTGCCCGCCTGTCCGGGGAACGTCCCGACATTGACTACTCGGGAACAAAAGCCTGGATCCTGCCCTACGGTGAGGTGTCGACCCCGACCGGCCCGGGTGATCAAGATCGGGTCTTTGGATCTGTTACGCGGTAACGAAACCGGCGCCCTGTGGGGAGACGGCACATCTGCTGTGACAGCTCACGGCGACGCCGCGAGCACCACCGCCGATATTCCTAACGGATCCCTCGATGTGGTCATCATGAACCACCGTTCACCCGACCCACCAACCATGAGGCCATCCACGACCCCGACATTCCGGTCCCGTCGTTTGCCGGTTTCGCCAACGACGCCCAAGCGCAGAAGGCCATGGCGAAAGTGCTCACGGCCGTCAAGCGTCGCCTACCGAAACCGGTCGCGGGGCATGGGAACGCTGGTCTAGCGACGAACTTTGTTGATCTCGCCCACGCCAAACTGAAACCCGGCGGTGTGCTGGCTCTCATAGTCCCCGTCAAGATCATGGAAGGAACGGGCTGGGAGAACACCAGAAAGCTGCTCGCCCACAGCTACGAGAACATCGCCGCGGTGACCATATCGTCCGACCGAGACATCACCTCCGAGTCGCGGGCGTTCTCAGCCGACACCGGCATCGCAGAAGCGATCATCGTTGCCACCCGCCGAGCCGGCGAGGACACCCACCTCGGGCAGACTGTTAGCAACCGGCCGGTGGACACCGCCTATGCCATCCTGCATGGCAGGCCCGCCACGTCCGCGGCCGCCGTCGAAGCAGCCCGCACCATAGCGGCCGACATCAGCGGACTGCGATCACTGTCGGTCGGTGACCAGGCCATCGGGTGGGCTATCACCGGGAAGCTCGACCCGTCCGGAGGCGGGCACCCAAGCGGCGTCTCAAACCCGGCCCTAGCACAAGCAGCTCTGTCGCTCACCGAAGGCCGGCTTGCCCTACCACCCCATGAGACCCTCAGCCTGGCTATCACCCCAGTCCGCGACTTGGGTAACCGCGGGCCGGTTGATCGGGATATCAACGGCAAAACACCCAGCGGCGGTAACCGGGGCCCGTTCGACGTTGAGAAACTGGACAACCGAAGCGCGTACAAGTTGGCTAACTGGCCGATGCTGTGATCCCACGACAACCGACACGAGACCACCCTGGTAGTGCTGCCCTGCTCACAAGGGGCCGTCCGTCCAGGTATGAACGAAGCAGCCCGCAAGCTATGGGACGGGTACGAACACCAGGATGGTGAACCGATAGCAGCAGCCGGCCGTTTCCACATCAACTACGACTTCCGGTTTAATGCGCAGCCTCTCGGTGCCTGCCTAACCCCCGTCCCCGCCATCGGCGGCCGGGCCTGGCCATCGTTCGCGCCCACACCCACCAACAGCCCGGACGTGAACCATTGGGAAAAGGCCTTGGCGCTGTGGCTGAACACCACCCTCGGGCTCGTAGCCCGCTGGTGGGTATCGAGCCGTCAGCAACATGGGCGGGCGAGCCTTACGGTCACAACAATCGGGAGTATTCCCGTGCTCGATCTCCGTGAGATCCCCCCGACCCGAGTGAGACGCCTTGCCGCAGAGTCCGACCGCTTCGCCGGCGAAAGTCTCCTGCCGGCTAACGAAGTCTTCCGTGACGACACCCGCCAAGGAATAGACCGGGCTGTCCTCTGCGACGTTCTCGGACTACCCGAAAGCATCCTCGGTCCGCTCGCGACGCTGCGCCTGCAGTGGTGTACAGAACCCTCGGTACAAGGAAGCAAACGTACCGGCCCATCGGGCAGCGGATAGGCCAGCACCTCTCGTGTCGGAGTAAGCCCCGCTCGCCCGGCCTCGTCAGATCGGCACGTCGATTCCTGATCCCGCCTCACAAACCGTTCGTCCATCGGCCTTCCTGTACGTGCCGGCGTGCTCCCGGCCCCTAAAACGGCTCCTAGCCGCTTGCGTTACGTTGGTTAACGACCCCAGGTCGGAGTTGGCCGGTTTGGAACGGTTCCCGACGGAAACAGGCCAAATCCTCGAGGGGTAGGGCCGCTACGAACCAGCGGACCCTCCGGATCCGAAACTGGCCGAACACGCACGGGACGCCCTCGAAGCATTCCGAGAAAGAGAGGCCGGATGCGCGCACCTGTGCGGATGTTGGCGGGCGTCGTCGGTGGTGGACTCGACGATCCGGATCGCTCTCGAACTCGGCGGCTGGACCGTCCGGGGCCTCGCCGCCCACATAGGGGTTTCTCCGGGCCTGATCCAGAAGCGGGCCGGACGATCCGGGTAGCCCCTCGACCTGGTGGTCCTGGTGATACTTGGCCCATGGAAACGATTGAGATTGAGCAAGTCTTGGAATGGGCCGAGGGCCACGTTGAGGACCTCAGCAAAGAGATGCAGTGGGTGAGAGGTACCGGAAGGTACGGCTATTGGTCAACCCCTTTTCAAGGGGCTCAGGGCAGGGTCCGGACGCGGGCGACTTCTGCGGTGGCCTTCTTGGAGCAATTTCACCGGAACTGGATCTCGCTGGTCCATGAGCGCTCGCGAGGTGTTCAACAATAAGGGCGAGAAGCAGTCGATGGAAAGCGGCGCACGCGCGGTAGGCGACGTGATCGCGGAGTGGGTTCGCATGGTCTGCTCCGGCCACGTGAAGCCCAGGCTCGTCGAATCGTTCAGCGTTAGCGCTGCAGCCTCAACGGATCTGCTTGAGCAGGTCCGGGCTCTGAATGCGGACAAAGGAGTTGTCCCGGCCGCTCCGATCGTATTGGCTGGAGTAGCTCTTGAGATCGCACTTCGGTCCGCGGTCGAGGAACTCGGTCTCACCGTCGAGGGACGGCCAAGCATCGATGCTTATGCCAAGGCGCTCCGCCAAGCCGATGTACTGAATAAGCAGGGCATCAAAGAGGTCACGCAGATGGCGGGCCTTCGCAACGACGCCGCGCATGGACATCACGAGATGCTCAGCCGCAAGGGAGCGACCTTGATGGAACAGCAAGTGAACCTCTTCCTCGCCCGGCTGGAGCACGCCGTCCAGCAGTCGAGCTGAACCCAAGCCGCTGCCCAACCAGAAACTCAAACAAGGCTGATTTCGGGGAGCTTTCCCGGTGGAGGCGTGGTACTAACAGTGGGACGTGACTACTCCGCTGTTGCCTGGTCTAGCCGGTTACCTGGCTGTTCACCACCTGTAGCAACGGACACCCCTTCCGCTGGGGCGCTTTACTCGGTCGGCGAAGCGATTCGTAGGGTCTGTTGTAGCGGGCTACGTGGTCTGGTTGCTTACTCGGCTCTGAAGCGTGGCCCTTATCCTTTGGAGTACTACCAACTTGGGGAGAGAAACGTGACCGACGTGGGTGACGAGGGACTATGAGGGCTGGCAACAGTGTCAGTCTCGCCGTCACCGTCGCCGTCGCCCTGACCATCGTTGCTGTCTCGTGCGGACGTGGCAGCGAGGACATAAGTAACCCTGACCTGTCGCCAGCGACCCCGGACCTGTCGCCAGCGACAACAAGTGAGACCCAGAGCAATCCGGACCCGTCCTCAGCGACAAGAGCGGACCTGTCCCCAGCGACAAGAATTGAGCTCCAGGCCCGCGCTTTGTCTGCTGCCTGTTTTTCGGTGTCCTGTGACACGAAGCCCGTGTACGCGTACCTACATGCTGGCCCCGACGTGAGGGCCGCGCTGGAGGATGCGTTTGGAACGGATGTCGAGTTTCTCTCATACCAAGAACTCCGGGATGCGACTAGGTCTAATAGCACCTATGCCTACGGGGCAACTCTCTTTGACGTGATGCGGCGGACTTATCTCCCAGCGGACGGTGTAGCAGCTGTCGATATCTGGATAGGAGAGGGTTTCGGTATCGGGAGAGGAACCACGTTCCTGTTCAGGTGGAGCGGTGCAGGGTGGGAGCCGGTAACGCCTGCCGAAGCTGGCGTTACCGTGACGAGCGCCGTGACGTAGCATCCGCCCCTCACCTCAGTACCCCAGCACGTGGAGAGGGAAGGCCTAGTCCGGGGCAGGCCTAAGCCGAAGCCGTGGCGGGCCGGAACTCGGGGGGACTCCGCCACGCTTCATACGCGGCTTTCGTCGGCACCGATCTCCTTGCAGGTAGGGCACGAGGCTCCGGCGGAAGAAGTCGTCGTCGAGGACGGCGGGAGCGAAAGATCCGGTTCGTGGCCACCGCCCGGCCGAACGTGCTACCCAGGGGGTGGGACACCACCGGTTGCAGCGGACCACCCTTCTGGGGTCCGCTGCGGGGCTTTTTTTCGTCCCGTTACACTGACGGTATGAGCCATGCCGAATCGCTGGGGCGGCCGGAATGGGTCTCCGGCGAGATGTTCCCGTTCGAGAGCCGGTTCTTCACCACAGCGCAGGCACATCAGATGCACTACGTCGACGAGGGCGACGGCGAGCCCGTTGTCTTCGTCCACGGCAATCCGGCCTGGTCCTTCGAGTTCCGCCATCTGATCACCGGGCTCCGGCCCCAGTATCGATGCATCGCCGCGGATCACATCGGTTTCGGGCTGTCGTCGCGTAGCAACCGTCCCGACGACCACCACCCCCGGGCCCACGCGGCCGCGTTCGAGGCCCTGATGTTGGACTTAGACGTCGGGGACGCGACCCTCTTTCTGACCGACTGGGGCGGGCCGATCGGGTTGGACTTCGCGCGCAGGCACCCGGAACGGGTGAGGCGGCTCGTGATCGCTAACACATGGTGCTGGCCGGTCAACCGCGACTTCCACTTCTGGTTCTTCAGCTCTGTGATGTCGAGCTTTGTCGGCCAGTATTTGATCAAGAAGCGCAACTTCTTCGTGAATGGGGTGATGCTCAGGGCGGTGGGCGACAAGCAGATCCTCACTCCTGAGGTCATGAGCCACTATCGCAACGCCCAGCCCACCCCGGAGGCCCGAGCCGCCAATGCAGCGCTGCCCGGCTACATCGTCGGGGCCTCCGAGTGGCTCCAGTCGATCTGGGGCGACCGGGACACCTTCGTGGACAAGCCGTCGCTGATCCTTTGGGGCGCGAAGGACATCGCGTTCCGGACCAAGGAACTGGAACGCTGGAAGACCGAGCTCTCGCAATGCGAGGCCCATGTGTTCGCCGACTGCGGGCATTTCGTCGCGGAGGAAGCGCCGCACAGGGTGCTTCCACTGCTTCAGCAATGGATGTCAACATCCAGCTGAGGAACCAGATCGCACAGGAAGCGTTGACTCCCTGAACGGAAGGGCCCGGACTTAGAAGTCGGCTCCGGCCAAGCCGAGGCTGGATCCTGCCCGTCCATCCCGTCGCTGTTCCGGCTGTTCCTGGGTTTGTTCCTGGGCCTGCTTAGGCGTCTACCTCAAAGGGCCGTAGCGCCTTGAGGAAAAGAACCGGCGACGGACCACCCTTCCGCTGGGGGCTCGTGTCGGTGGTGTGGTCTCGACGACGGGCGACCTAATGGTGGTCATCCAATATCGGCTCTTGCTCGTGTCGCTGTGGGTGCTGGTGGACAAAGACGCGCCGGCGGCGGATCGGGAGTGGTGGTCGATGGTGTCCCGCATCCGGCGAGCCCGCGGGTAGAGCGGCGTTGTGGGCCCGGGAGCCTCGGGCCGTTTCTCCCCACATAACGGCCCCTCCTACCTACTGGCGTGCTCCCGACCTCTGAAAGGACTCGGGGGGCTTGACCGGCCGCCGACAGCGGTTACCCGCCCGATGGTCTCACCAGCCTCGGCGGTTCCGTTTGGGTGGGTGTCGGAGGGGGGAGTGGAGGTGGCAGTGGTCGGTCGGGTTGTAGATGGACAGGCGCGCCGTGCAGCTGTCGGTGGCGCAGTAGCGGCCGGGGGGATATGTGGGTGGTGGGCGCCCTGGGGGGCGGACTCTGCTCATAGGGGGTTCACGGTACTCGTTTTGTTTAGCTGTGACCGAGGGCTATCGGTTCGACGTTGCATAGCTGGTTGAAGCTGTCCCGGTGTACACCGGCGCTGACCTGGGGTTTTGTAGGTTGAATCTTGCCGATCCGCCCTCGTTGGGGAATCGCTAGCGTCGTTCCGGGAAATCGAGGCGGGCTGCGTCCATCTGTGCGGCTGCCGTCGGGCTAGTTCGGTGTTGGACTCGACGAGGCGGGCCGCGTTCGAGCTGGGCGGCTGGACCGTCCGGGGCCTCGCCAAGGCGATTAACGTGTCACCGGCCCTGATTCAGAAACGGGCCGGACGATGAAGGCCTGGTGGTTTCGCCTGGTCCCGCCCGGTGTCCTGGATCGGTGATAATACGGGCCGTCTCCGGCAGGGCACCAGGTGCGGCCGATGCCCGGAAACGCGGGAGTTCGTCTACTAGCCCGGTCTCCGCTGACCATCGTTGCCGGGAACAGGACGATGACGACCCCACCCCAGCCCTACCCCAACCCCCTCTCATGATCGGATGGTCGGGTACCCAATTCGGGAGGGAGGGGTGAACCCGTGCAAACTGGGGTGGGCAGGCTGTCTAGGTCGTATTCGGACCCTCCCGGGCCTTAGATCGGCTTGTAGACCTTTGGGTCGTGTTGGTTAGCGTTCCGAACACGGTTTCTGGGGTGTTACCGCCCGAAACCCCCTCGAGGAGTTTCGCCGCCACGGCGTGCTGAGGGAACCGGTTACCGGGCTGTTCGCCGGGTGGCGACGGATCACCTTTCCGCTGGAGGGACTCAGGGGGAGTTAGGGCTGGTCGGGGTGTTTCAGGACAGCCAGCGCCGCAGCTCCCCGTCCAGGTTCTCGCCGGCGTGGGGGATGACCCCGGATGCGGTGTGTAGCTGTCCGTCGGCGTCTACGGTGACGGCCGGGGTCGGGCCGCCGTCTAGGACTTCGATGTGTCCGTTTTGGTTGATGTGGGACAGCACGCTTACAGCCACGTTCGTCCCTTTCGGGTGCCGGTGTGTTTGAGGGTACCGGGACGGTGTGACAGACGGCCGCCGGAGACGTTCAGCACGGCGGGTTCTTGGTCATCGGACTGGTTCGGAGGGTTGATGGTCTTCGCCGAGGCTGGGGTTGTTGGTTCTACTGGCTTGGGTGCCGTTTCTGTGGCGGGCTGTTGAACAGTTTATGGCCGCCGAGCTACTGTCCCGGAACGCTCGACGCGGCCTGGCTGTTCGGTGTCGGTGGCAACCGGCTGACACTTTCGTTGAATGTCGCGTAGGTGGGCAGGGCTCGGTGCGTATCATGGTGATCATGAGGTTCCGTTACTTGGCCGGAGTGGCCATTGTCGGTGTTGTATTCGCCTTGGCGGGGTGCGGAGGTGGTTCCGACGAACAGGCCGAGTCCGTTGAGCCGGTTGTGACTTCGGCGGCTGCAACGCCGATAGCGACAACCTCAGCCACGACATCCGTCGGCACCGCGGCACCAGCGTCGACTGTGGTGGAGGATACTCCCCCTGCGTCCACCACGACCGGCCTGGTTTCGACGACCGTGACGTCGGTGGTGGAGGAAGCGGTGACCACTACGGTTGCAGAGACGACCATGGTTGCAGAGACGACCATGGTTGCAGAGACGACCGTGGTTGCAGAGACGACCGTGGTTGCGGAGTCTGCTGTGGTCGTCCCCGAGGGTCCCCGTGTTCCGGCTGTCACTCTTGAGCTGGACGACGGCACCGTCTTCGTTTCGACCGAAGCTACCAGGCCTGTTCTCTACCTGTTCTGGGCTGAGTGGTGACCGGCATGTCGGCGGGAGTTGCCTGTCGTCGATTATTTGGCCGGTGAATATGCGGGCCGGGTGGATGTGGTCGCGGTCGCCTGGGCTTCGACGTATGAGAAGACGGCCTCGGCTGCCCGTGGTTACCTCAGGTCGGGGGCTACCCGCTGGTTGCTGGACGAGGACGAGTCGGTGTTTGCTGCCTTCGAAGTGGGGTACCAGCCGGTTGGGGTGTTTGTGGTGGACGGTGTGGAGGTGAACCGCTGGTTGGGGACTCTTCCCGAACAGGAACTGCGCGACGCCTTCGACAGCGCGACCGCTTGACATCGGCGGCGTATCCCCATCCCATGGCATTCTCGATCATGGGTCGGTTGTTCTCTCTGGGAGACGTGATTGTCAGCCGCTCTCCGTTGTCGAGGCTGATGACCGCGACGACCAGGGGAGTCAGGCCGCCGAACGGGTAGGAAACGGTTACCGGCACACAAACGAGTGTCCTGCGACGGTGAGGATCCCAGGCTTCGTGCGATCCGGACCAGGCTGGGCCGTTTGCCATCTGAGGGCAAGCTATCCGCGGCAGCCTGTATGAGCACCCAACATCCAGACCACATCGACATCCGCCAGCGCGTTCGCTAGGTGGTGGGACCACTACCGGACTGCCGAGCGGACCAGACTGGGGCGGAGCCCGGTACATCGGCGGCCGTGGCCGCTCTGGAGCTAGGGCGGCCCAGCTCGGTACTCCTCCTCGAGGAACCGTGCAAACCGGAGCGGGGCAACTCCAATGCGGAACAGCACGCTCGCGGTCATGTTTCTCCCCTTCGGGTGCCGGTAGCGTACGTTGAGGGAGGCGGAACACAGCGAGGGGCGTCGATGGCTGCCAGGACACGGCGAATCGTTTTTCAGACAGACCACTAGCCTGGCGTGACGTGAACTCGCGATCGCACATCGGATTGTCCCGGGCGCTGGCCTCATCGACTTCCTCTTGGGCAAGGATGGTCAGGAGGGCCGAGGCAGCCGGTTTGGGTCAGGTGAACAGCGCCGATACGGCCGGCGCGGACTGCTTCGTGGATGGCGGTGTCGCCGTTTCCGTTTCCTCGTCGATCCGCCTCGGCGTATCGGTGGCCTTGCCCACCCGGTCTCCGCTTCAGACGGCGATCGCAGCTGCGTCGCTGGCGGACATCGCCCCTGCCCGGGTCACTCTCGGGCTTGGTATCGGTAGCCGGGATACCAACGAGAACCGGCACGGGTTCGATTACGACCCGCCACTGGCGCGGATGCGGGATTTCCTTCGCGTGATCAGCGCGCTCCTGCGCGGCCCTAAGGGAGAGCAGGTTTCGTATGAAGGACCCCTTTACCGGGCCGTCGGAGCCGACATGGGTCTGGATTCCGAGGCACTGCCGGTGGTGCTGGGTGCCCACGGCCCTCGGATGACCAGGTTGGCGGCCGAGGAGACCGACGGCCTCATAGCCCACATATTCACCCCGCTCGAGATCCTCCGGTCGAGGTTGGATTTGGTGAGCCGGGTCCGTTCCGGTCCCTTCCGGGTGGCGGCCGGACGGCCGGTTGCCGTACACGAGGACCTGAGCGAGGCCATGGAGTTGGCCCGAGCGGAGCTAGCCGCTGTTCTGTCGATACCCCGCTTCCAGCCTCGCCTGGTGGAGCTACGCGGTCCGGAGGACGCCTCCGCGGTTCTCGAACCCCTAAGAGTCGCCGATCCGAGCGCGGCGCTGGGCAGGATCGACGACGATTTGGTGAACGAGTTCGTCACAGTGGCCGAGCCGGATCGGGTGGTCGAGGAACTGGGTGATCTCCCGGGGGTCGACACGGTCGTCCCCGTTCCGGTAGGCATCTTCGCTCCGATTGTGGCGTCGAGGTTGGGTTTGGACTTGGGGAGATTCGAAGAGTCGCGGAAGGCCCTGATATCGGCATTGCTGGAGTGAAGGAGAGACCGTGGTAGGCGCGATGGAGTACGTCACGCTGGGTGTCTCGGATATGGATGAGTCGGTTCGCCTGTTTCGTGACGTTATGGAGTTCGATGTGGAAACGGAGTACACGCCCTGAATCGCCCCGGGTTTCCCGGAGACTCGATTAGTTGGGAGATAATGGGGTATGGGACGACCGATTATGTATTCACCGGAGGTGCGGGAGCGTGCTGTTCGGATGGTGTCAGAGCATCGGGGGGAGCACCGTTGGGAGTGGGCGGCGATCTGTTCGATCGCGGAGAAGTTCGGGTGTGCGTCTGAGACGTTGCGCAAGTGGGTGCGGCCGGCTGAGCGGGACAAGGGCGTGCGCTCTGGGTTGAGTTCGGATCAGTTGACCGAACTGGGGGAGTTGCGGCGGGAGGTCCGGGAGTTGCGCCGGGCGAATGAGATCTTGGGTTAGGCGTCTGCGTATTTCGCCCAGGCGGAGCTCGACCGCCGACCCCGGAAATGACCACCTTCGTGAACGAACACCGGGAGGAGTACGGGGTCGAGCCGATCTGCGCCGAGTTGCCGATCGCCCCGTCTGTCTACTGGGAGCACAAACGTCGGGAACGGGAACCCGAGCGGTGCTCGGCCCGCTCCCGGCGTGACGCGGAGCTGAGGCCCATGATTCGCCGGGTGTGGGAGACGAACTTCGGGGTGTACGGAGCACGCAAGGTATGGCGCCAACTGAAGCGTGAGGGAGTGGCGGTTGCACGCTGCACTGTGGAACGTCTCATGCGACTGGAAGGCCTAAAAGGGGTGGTCAGAGGCGAAAAGCGGCGCACGACGATCCCAGATGAGGACGCGGCCCGACCCGCCGATCTGGTGGACCGCAGCTTCGAAGCGGACCGCCCGAACCGTCTGTGGCTCGCCGATATCACCTATGTTCCCACCTGGTCGGGCTTCGCCTACGCAGCGTTGGTGATCGACGCGTATTCGCGGTTCATCGTCGGATGGCGTGTCTCCAACAGCCTACGTACCGACCTGGCCCTCGACGCCCTCGAACAAGCAATCTGGGCCCGCCGACCGGACACAGCCGACCCCGACCAGCGGCTGGTGCATCACTCCGACGCCGGCAGCCAAGGCGGATTCAATTGGTGGTCGCAACACTTGGTGATGAAGGAGGTTTGCGGTGAGTGTTGTGGAGCGTCAGGAGGCGATTCGTGCGATGCGCGGCCGGATGCGGTCGCCTGGTCGGCCGTCGAAAGCGCAGCGTGAGGATCGGATTCGGTTCTGGGAAGCGATCGCTGGGGGTGTCTCGAGCGAGGACGCGGCTGCCGGGGCTGGGGTGTCCCCAGCGGTTGGATGGAGATGGTTCCGCCAGGCTGGTGGGATGCCGCCGATCTCTCTGGATCCGGTGTCGGGCCGTTATCTGTCGTTTGTCGAACGGGAAGAGATCGCCATTCTTCATGCGCAGGGTGTTGGGGTGCGGGAGATCGGCCGCCGGCTGGGTCGTTGCGCATCGACGATCTCCCGTGAGTTGCGGCGTAACGCGTCGACCCGTGGTCGTGGTGTGGTTTGTGGGGCAACAACTGCGCAGTGGCACGCGGAGAGGCGTGCTGGCCGCCCGAAGGTGGCGAAGCTGGCCGCCAACGAAGAGCTTCGTGAGTATGTGCAGGATCGCCTCGGTGGGCAGATCGCTCGACCGGACGGCGAGTCGGTGCCAGGACCCGAAGTGCGCTGGACGGGTCGCCGTCGGGGGCGGCGAAGCGACCGGCGGTGGGCGAAGTCGTGGAGTCCTGAGCAGATCTCGAACCGGCTCCGGATCGAGTTCCCCCATAATGAGTCAATGCGAATCTCTCACGAGGCCATCTACCAGGCGGCCTATGTGCAAGGTCGAGGTGCGCTAAAACGGGAGTTGGTGGCGTGTCTGCGAACCGGGCGAGCGTTGCGGGTCCCGCGGGCCCGGACCCGCCAGCGGGGCCGCAAATTCGTCAGCCCTGAGATCATGATCACCCAACGCCCGGCCGAGGCCGATGACCGGGCGGTGCCAGGCCACTGGGAGGGTGACCTGATCCTGGGACTTCGGAGTTCCGCGATCGGGACGCTGGTGGAGCGCACCACGCGGTTCACGATGCTGTTGCACCTCCCACCCATGGCTGGCCACGGCGAAGGGCAACGGGTGCACAACGGGCCCGCTCTCGCCAGCCACGGCGCCCAAGCCGTGCGAGACGCCATCGCTGCGTCGATCACGACACTGCCCCAACAGCTCCGCCGCTCCCTGGCCTGGGACCAGGGCGCCGAGATGGCCCAGCATGCTCAACTCCGCGCAGATGCCGACCTCGACGTCTACTTCTGCGACCCCCATTCACCCTGGCAGCGTGGAACCAACGAGAACACCAACGGTCTCCTCCGTCAATACTTCCCCAAAGGCACCGACCTCTACAGACACTCAAGAGGCGACCTGGACGCCGTCGCTGCAGCCATCAACGGTCGACCCCGCAAAACCCTCGGCTGGAGGACCCCAGCCGAGGCCCTCACCGAACACTTAGACTCCCTCAAACAAGGCAGTGTTGCGACGACCCCTTGAACCTGGTCAATACCTGTCCATCCGCTACACCAACCGCCTCACCGAAGCCGGCATCTCACCGTCGGTCGGATCAGTCGGAGACTCCTACGACAACGCCCTCGCCGAATCAGTCATCGGCCTCTACAAGACAGAACTCATCCGCCCGAAGGGACCATGGCGCGACCGGGACCAAGTCGAGTACGCCACCCTCGAGTACGTGGACTGGTTCAACCACCGAAGACTCCTCGAACCAATAGGACACATCCCACCAGCAGAAAAGGAGGCCAACTACCATCGTCAACAAACGCGAGTCCAGCTAGTGTCCTGATTCCTTAGTTTCTTTGCCATATGCTGCTAGAATATGCAGGTCAGTAGCAGTCAGTAGTGGGAGCAGCGTATGGAGAAGCAGCGGAGTCGTAAAGCAGTGGTTATCGAGCTGGATGAAGAGGAACGCCAGACGCTCGAGCGGTGGATACGGCGGCGTAGCACCGCACAAGGGTTAGCGATGCGGTCTCGTATCGTGCTGGGAGCGGCCGAAGGCCGCACCAATGTGGACATCGCAGCGGAGGTGGGCTGCAGCGGGGTTACGGTCTCGAAGTGGCGGAACCGTTTCGCCCGGCGCCGTCTCGACGGCCTCTACGACAATCCCCGCCCCGGGCCGCCCCGCCGCATCGACGACGCCAAGGTAGAAGAAGTGGTGGTCAAGACCCTCGAGGAAACACCGAGAGACGCGACGCACTGGTCGACCCGGTCCATGGCGAGGGCCGTCGGCCTGTCCCAGTCGTCGATCCTAAGAATATGGCGGGCGTTCGGTCTCAAGCCGCACCGGACCGAGCATTTCAAGATATCTCCCGACCCCCAGTTCGTGGAAAAGGTCCGCGACCTGGCGGGTTTGTACCTGAACCCGCCCGACGCGGCGGTGGTGCTGTGTGTGGACCACAAATCCCAGATACAGGCCCTCGACCGCACCGCGCCGATCCTGCCCCTGTTGCCCGGAACCCCCCAGCGGCGCACCCACGACTACCGCCGGTACGGCACCACCAACCTCCACGCCGCGCTCGACACGGCCACCGGCCGGGTCATCACCTCCATGACACGACGCAACCGCACCCACAAATTCCAGACGTTCCTAAACCTCATCAACCGCGAAGTCCCACCAGAACTCGACGTCCATGTCGTGTTGGACAACGCGTCGCCCCACAAAACCGAACCCATAGGGCGCTGGCTGCAACGCCATCCACGGTTCACGTTCCATTTCACACCCACCTACGCGTCGTGGATGAACCTCGTCGAGCGATGGTTCTCCGAACTCACCACCAAACAGATACGCCGAGGCACCCACCGATCCGTAGCCGAACTCACCGACGCCATCAACCAATGGACCCAACACTGGAACCAAAACCCCAAACCCTTCATCTGGCACAAAACCGCCGACCAAATCTTCGACAACCTCACCAACTATCTACAACGAATCCCCGAATCAGGACACTAGCTGGACTCAAATAAAACACCCTCCGGCAAACCCGGTACGGTTCACCCTCGCCCGCACTCCGTGCGCTGTGGGGCCTCGACGACGTTGAGGACGCCCGAGTGGTTGAGCTGTCCTGTGCCGGGTATCCGGTGGGTCGGCTCCGTCTTCTCGCCACCACCCCTCCCCGCACCATCCGGGTGCGTGACGACCACGGTGGTCCCGATACCGCCACCGATGTGGGGGTCAAGGCGATCGACTTCTACGTGCGGCCGCCCATCGCCCACTGGATCGAGACGCTGGAGGGCGCCGGATGCCGGGCGCGTTCGGAACCGATCCGTTGGGAGATCGGGACGGTGGAGAGCGAGGAGATCAATATCTCGGGTCCTGACGGCTACCCGATGCTCCTGATGGTGGCCTGGCGCCACCCGGAGGCCTTCCGCCGTGAATGGGATGGTGTGAATCCGTTCAGCGAAGTTGCGACGACCTCGGTGGTGTGCGGGGATCTGGACGACAGCCGCTACTTCTACAGCGAGGTACTGGGACTCACGAAGTTCACCGACGATGAGGTCGCCGACGAGTACCGGGAACTCGCCGACACCCTGACCGGTGTCCCGTCCGGAACGAGGGTCCGCCTGACCCTCTACGGTGCGGAGGGCGAACCGAGCGGGAAGCTCCTCCTCGTGCACTTCTACGAGGCGTCGGTGCGAAGGCTGGACGGCAGGATACGCCCCGACCACCTGGGCGTGGCGATGTTCACCCATACGACCGCGGATATCGAGGGAATCCATCGTCGAGTGAAGGCCTCGGGGAACTCGGTCCTTGCTGCGCCGACCGAGGTCCCCGAATACGAAGGACGGGTGATGGTCGCCGCCGGACCCAACGACGAGCTGTTCGAAATCACCGAAGCGGTTCGCTGAAGAACCGTTTGACAACCCGGAAACGAGACCCATAGGTTTCTCGGCACGCGGGCCTCCCGGTTCCCGGCCGGCCCCCGACCTGTAAGTGAGGTATGGATCCGTCCCCAAATCGAGTTGATCCACGAGGTTGACTACATCCTCCGCCCGGCGGAGCTTCCCAGCATGAAGGGTCCGGTGATCATCGGGATTCAGGGTCGGTTCGAGACGACCGATTCCTCGGCCGGCCAGGGCAGGTAGGCCGTATGGACATCAAACGACGCTACGTCTACGCCGGAGCCAGGAGGGTTCACTATCGGAGGGCCGGGACAGGTCCGCCCCTAGTGATGCTGCACGCCTCGCCCGGTAGTTCCTACGTTCTGGAGCCTCTGATGCGGCTCCTGGCCGAGTCGCGCACGGTCATCGCCATCGACACCCCCGGGTACGGGGAGTCGGAAGGTCTCGACATCGAAGAACCCGAGATCAGCGCCTTCGGGGCGGTTCTGGTCGATACCCTTGACGCCCTCGATCTCGATCGCTTCGATCTCTACGGAACCCATACCGGCTCGAAGATCGCGGTCGAGTTCACCGGTAACAACCCGGCGAGGGTGCGGCGCCTGGTGCTGGACGGGATCGGTGCGTACACGCCCGAGGAACGGGCCGACCTGCTGGCCAACTACACCATCGACCTCTCGCCTGAATGGGACGGTACCCATCTGATCCGAGCCTGGACGATGCGGCGCGACATGCACATGTTCTGGCCGTGGTACAGCCGCGAAGGTGACCACCGCATGGCGATGGACATCCCGTCCACCGACGAGATGCACGACCACTTCATCGACTTCCTGCGTGCCATTCCGGATTACGGCAAGGCTTACCGGGCCTCCTTCCGCTACAACGTCTCGGAGGGGATGGGCCGGCTCACCGTACCTACCCTCATGATCGCCCTTCCCTCCGACCCCCTCTTCCAGTACCTGGCAGGAGGTACCGACCTGGGAGATGACGTAACGGTCGAGACGGGCGCCACTGATCTGGAGAGGCTCGCAGACCTCACGGCGCGGTTCCTGGGAGAGGGCGAGCGACTTCCCGATACCGCTCCCGAGACGGCGCCCGTGCCCGTGGCCGGTTGCCTGCGGCGCCGCTTCGTCGATGTCTCGATCGGCTCCCTTCACGTCCGTTGGAGTGGCGACGAGGGCCGTCCCCTCGTCGTGCTGCACGCCTCGCCTACCTCCGCCAAGAACCTCGATCCCCTCACCAGGCGCTTCGCTGCGACGCGTCCGGTGATCGCCTTCGACAACCCCGGGAACGGGGACTCCTCACCAATACCGGGCGAGCCGGAGATCGCCGACCTGGCCGAGGTAATCGTCGAGGGACTCGACGCGCTGAGCGTGGGGGAGTTCGACCTGTACGGTTCGCACACCGGTGCTCATATCGGCATCGAAGTAGCCATCAGCCAGGGTCGGCGGGTATCTGCTCTGATCCTCGACGGGATCATTCCCTACGACGAGGCTCAGGCGGTCGAGTGGTTGGCTTCCTACCCTCCCCCGATGGTTCCCGACCGCCACGGGGGCCATCTCATCTGGGCGTGGAACTTCATGAGGGACCAGGTGGTGTTCTGGCCGTGGTTCTCCCAGAAGGCGGACAGCGTCCGGCATGGTGCTTCGATCCCGGACGCCGAAGTGCTTCATGACCGGGTCGTTGAGATGCTGAAAGGCGGGCGCACCTATCACCACCAGTACGCGGCGGCCTTCCGGTACCGGACCCAGGACCGGCTTCCGCTTGTCGAGGTACCGACTCTCGTGTGTGCCGGACCCACAGACCCGCTACTCGAGCACCTCGTCGCGGTTCCAGACATCCTCCCCGAGGCCGAGGTACTGGCCCATCCCGGTCTGGCGACCGAATCCGACGCCGATCACACCGTTGGCGAGTTCGCCCGGTTCCTCTCCCGGGCCGGTGGTACTTGAGCATGGCTCGAAGCGGCGGCAGCCGGCTGGTCGCGGCCATGATCGGCACCGCGGAGCCGGGTCGGCACATCGACCTGTTCCGTGACGTGCTCGGCATGTAGGTGGTCTCCGAACAGATCCTGTCGGGTACCGAAGCGGGCTTGCTACCGGGAGTGGACGTGCGCTCGGCACGGGTCACGGTGCTCACCACCCCCCCCCCCCCCCCCAGCTACGCCGGGGTGGCCCTTGTCGAGTTCGATCCCGTCTCGGAGGTGGTGATCCGCGAGGGCATGCAGGGCATCGACATCGATGCCCTCAAGGTCATCGATGTCGTGACCTCCGAGGCCGAGGCCGGCTTCGTCCGCTTCGAGAGTGCCGGCTTTGTGGTGTCCGACGTGCGGTCCAGTTACGAGATCGAGGACGGATCCGTCACCGAGACCCATGCATACGGTCCCGAGGGTGTGGTGATCGGCATCCTGGACTTCCACACCATCGAAGCTGCCCGGTTCGTGGAGATCACCGGTCGGTTGTTCTCGGAGGCGATGAGCGTGTCGGTTCCGGTGGACGACCTCGAACCCGTTGTCGAGTGGTACGGCCGGGTGCTCGGTTTCGATGTGGTACACCGATACGGTTTCGACGCGGAGAGCTTCAAGGACCTGGTCGGCACCGACTCCGCGGCCTGGAACGTCCGGGGAACCAACATCGGGCATAGCACCCAGGAGTTCTATTTCGGGGTCATCGACTACGGAACGGGTGACACCCGACGGCGGTCCCTCGGGGACAGAGCCAGGCCTCCCAATCGGGGGATCGCCGGTGCGCTATGCACCGTCGACGACCTCGACGCGGTGATAACGGCCGCGGCTCCGCACGAGATGGTCACCGAACCGGTTGAGGTTGCGCTCGGGCCATGGGGCCGCACCCCGGCCGCCACCCTGGTAGCTCCTCACGGCATCATCCATACGGTGGTCGAGACCACGTGAGCCGGGGTTTTTCCCACGCGATCGTCGGAGTGGCCGACCTAGACGAAGCCGCCCGGCTATGGGTCGATACCTTCGGGCTCTCCGCGACCGCTCGCCGCGACGGTGCCGACGAAGCGCTGGAGAGCCTTTGGGGTCTCGCTCCGGGTAGTGTCAGTCGCCAGGCGCTGGTCGGACTGCCGGGTGAGGTGACGGGCCGGTTGCATCTGGTTGAGTTCACCGATCCGGCACCGGCGGTGCGTTCCGGCGCGCGGTCGTTCGATCTCTGCCCCAAGAACCTCGACGTGAGGCTCACCGGCATGCAGGAACGCTACGACGAACTGGTTTCCGCCGGATGGGTCATGGGCTCGACGCCGGTAAGGATGCCGGTGGACACGATGGAGATCTACGAGGTCCAGCTCAAGGGACCGGACGTGACCAACCTGTCGCTGGTGGAGGTGGTGGGTGACGATCTCCCGTACACGCCGCAAGGCTACGTGGCGGTGACCCAGGTGGTCGGTACCAATCCCGACAACCCCGCCGAGCGGGCCTTCTTCGAGGGGGTGTTCGAGTTGGAGCACCTCGACTATCACCTGTTCGAGGGTCCCGAGGTGGAGCGGATGGTCGGGCTTCCGGTCGGCGCCAAGCTCGACATGCACATTCTGGGCGACCCCTGCAACCAGTTGGGCCGGATAGAGCTGGTCCAGTATGCGGGAGCGGACGGAACCGACCTCTACCCGCGGGCCCTGCCACCGGCCTGCGGTTTTCTCGGCGTGGGATTCGACACCGACGACCTCGACTCGCTCGTGGCCCGGGCCGGATCAGGAGGGCACCCCGTAGAGGATCTGGGAACCGCCGACACCATAACCGGAGGCGGACCCAGCGCGGGGGTCACCAGCCCGGCCGGATGGCGCATCGAAGTCCGCGAAGCTAGTGGCTAGTTGTCCTTCTTACAGAGGTGGTTGACGAGTCGGGTGATTGGTGGTTGGCCGTTTAGCACGCTGTGGGGTCTGTGGTGATTGTAATGGTCGAGGAAGTCGGTGAGGGCTTGGCGGCGGGTCTGGTTGGTGACATAGAGCCGCCGGTAGGGTCGCGTGAGTTTGTGGGCGGCGCCGATCTGGGTGAGCGCATCAGCGAAGGCTTGTCCGCGTCGGTAGCCTCAGGCGTTGTCGGTCATCACCCTGTCGATGCGGCAGCCCCGCTGGGCGAAGGCTTGGGCAGCTCGCAGGATGAACGCAGCGCAGGCTTCGCTGGTCTGGTTGTCGTGGATCTCTGAGTAGGCGAAGCGGCTGTGGTCGTCGACCATGGAGTGGACGTATTCGTAACCGATCCGCTGGGTCCGGTCCGCTCGTGTCCGTCCATGGGCTCGCCAGCCTCCCCCATCAGGCATTTTGCCCAGCTTCTTGATGTCCACATGGACTAGTTCCCCGGGACAATCCCGCTCGTAGCGGATGGGTATACCAGTGGGCCGGTCCAGGTCATGGAGGCGGGGCCAGTCCACGACGGCGGAGCACCGCGTAAATGGTGGAACGGGGCATCCCGAGACGCCCGGCCATCAGATGAGGACCATTCCGTTCCGCTATCCGGTCGCCACCACTCGGTCCTCGACCCGCGGCAGGTACCCGACTCGGGTTCTGATGAGGCCGCGACGAACGGTCCCACAGGCCGGCTTCGCCCTCCTCTTCAAAGCGGCGCAGCCACTTGTACGCGGGCTGGCGGAGGAAGCGATGTCCATGACAAAGCGAATCATGCGAGCCCGACGACGTGCAGTTCGTGACCGGCGTTTTCCCGACCGACGTCGTGACGATCCGAGCAACGGGCGAAGACCGACGCCTTCTCGAACGTGGGGGAGTAATCGGTTCGTGAGGTGTACGGGTAGAAAAAGCATCAACGAGATGGGAGGTTGGAATTGGGCGAGGTGATTGATCACGAGAGGACAGCTCGGATTATCGATGAAGCAAAAACGGAGGCGTATCGGGATGCGAACCGGGATCGGGCGCTCGGTGCGCATGCCGTGGTGCTGGAGTGCTGGAGGCCCGCGATTGGGAGACGCGGGCGTTCATAGCCGCGGTGCGAACAGGAACGAGTATGCGGGATGTTGGGCAGTGGGTTGACATCGACGAGGCGGAGGTCGATCGGCGGATCCAGGAGCTCATGGCTCGATAATCGGGGTCAGCGCCTGGGAAACCCGAACCCCGAGCCCCAGCGGAAGGGTCCTCTGTTGCCGAGGGCAGCCCGCTTGGACGGCGGTTAGGACGCTCTGGCTGCGAGGATTGACGCCCTTACCTCACGGATCGCTTCAGTGTTCTTGGCAGCGGTTGCGCTGCGGATCAGGAACCAGTCGACGATCGTCCAGATAACGGCACCGCCGAGCGTGAGCAACTTCGCGACGCCGAGTCCGATATCGCCGATGTAGAAGCGGTCCACTCCCAGCCCTCCAGAGAAGATGCTCAGGAGCAGAGCTACCGTCGGATCTTTACGTTGGCGAGCATATGCCGACTCGAACTGGGCCTGCTCAGCAGGGTCAGGGTCCTTCTTGGCTTGTGTGGTCTCATGCAGTTCGGTCTGGATGGACAAGGTATTTCTCCCTTTCAGAATCGGGGCTTCTTTCATCGCGCCACCGACAACCCGACGCCACCAACCCGAACCGAAGGGATCCCGCCAGTTGCCACCGGTGCCACGGTCACAGCGCCCGGCGTCAAGGACCAGCGGTCGCCTCCACGGCACTCCCCATCACCTCCTGAGGCTCCACAGCGGAGGGAGTGACCGCCGTTTGATGGTCTCACATGGTTTCCTAACACCCCACTGCTATTCTGAACACCCTGTTTATCAGGTATTTCTTGCTTCTTGCCGTCTCAGGCGGTACCGTCTAATCCCACCGATAAAGTGATAACCATAGGTGATAACCAAAATGGGGAGGAGAGACAGGTGAAACGTCCACGAATCCTATCAGCCGCGTTCGTGCGCACCGTCACCCAACCGGGCCGCTACGGCGACGGACGCGGCGGCTACGGCCTCAGCCTCCTGGTAAAACCAACCGCGAACGGGCGGCTATCCAAAACGTGGAGCCAAAGGGTCAGATTCCACGGACGGGTCACCAACATCGGCCTAGGCCCATATCCGATCGTCACTTTGGCCGAAGCCCGAAAAAAAGCCGTCGCCAACCGGCGGACGATCGAAGCGGGACTCGACCCCCGAGGCAGCCGCGTACCCAGCTTCTCCCAAGCCACCGAAAAGGTCATAGCTATACACGCCGCCGGGTGGAAACCAGGCGGCAAGTCAGAGAAGCAATGGCGGTCGTCGCTTAGCACCTACGCCTACCCGCGTCTGGGACGCCGACCAGTGGATCGGATCACCACCGCCGATGTGATGGCCTGTCTGCTTCCGATCTGGCACACCCGCCCCGAGACCGCAAGACGGGTAAGACAGCGCATCGGCGCGGTCATGCGCTGGGCCATCGCGCAGGGATACCGGACGGACAACCCAGCCGGGGACGCCATCGGTGCCGCGCTTCCCACCAACATGGGACGACGCCGACACCACCCGGCGCTGCCCCACACCGACGTGGCGGCCAGCCTCGCCACCATCCGAGCCTCCGCCGCGTATCCGACCACCATCTTGGCGTTCGAGTTCCTAATACTCACAGCTTGCCGCTCCGGCGAGATAAGAGGCACCCGATGGGACGAGATCAACCTGGACGAAGCCACCTGGACGATCCCCGCCACCCGGATGAAAACCGCCCGCCAACACCGCGTGCCCCTCCCCACCCGCGCTGTCGAACTGTTGACAGAAGCGCAGCGGTTTCGGGACCGCAGCGGCCTCGTGTTCCCATCAGCCACCGGACGGGAACTATCCGACGCGACCCTCTCCAAACTAATGCGAGAACACAACATCCCCGCCGTACCCCACGGATACCGCTCCAGCTTCAGGGACTGGGCAGCCGAGCTAACCGACACACCCCGACAAATCTGCGAACTCGCACTCGCCCACGTCAACAACGACCGAGTCGAAGCCGCCTACCAACGAAGCGACCTCTTCGACCGACGCCGCCAACTCATGCAACACTGGGCCGACTACCTACACAACCAGGCACCTTCTTCTGCGCGACTACCAAACTGACCTGATAGGACTAGCCAGCCGGCTATACCCACCTGGGATTAGTGAGGATGGCTCTTGTTGATATGTGTTTGCGGTGTTTAGCAGGGATGAGGCGATCGAGAAATCGCTTGATCGTGGTGTCCGTCGTTAGGTGGACAGGAGGTGACGTGCGTAGTTCCGTATTTGAGCGGAGGGGTGTTGCAGGAGAAACGTCGCGATCTTCTCACGAAGCGGTTCTCACCACACCGGACCAGACCATTGCTGCCAACGAGCTTCCAACGCCGCAGCGTAACGAGAGTCGGCCTTCTCATTCACCGGGGATATGGAGACAAGCGACGGATAGCAGCCCGATGCCGCTTCCGACGGGAACGGTTTCGTACTTGCTCTCGACGACGATGACCTCCGCCGACTCGTCGCTGAACGGCGGCAGACAGATTTCCTCGAGTTCAGGTCCCTACGGAAACACTTCAGTGACCTTCTGTAGAGGGAGTGCTGAGGTTATGTCAATTCGGCTGTGGGCAACCGGTTCGCCGTGGATGAAACCTTGGCGCCGCGGGAGTCCGGCCTCTACAGCCTCCCGTAGGAGGCGAGCGTGTCAAGATCCCGCTGCAAGCGGTCGGTGTGCCCAAGCGCATCTACTGCTAAAGGTTAGGCGCTGTTTTGCCCTGGGCATGACCACCAACACCCGCGTGGCCAGACAGGGCCAGACTCTCATGGCCTAAAGGGTATAAGCGGGCCAGCTACGGTTCCGCCAGATCGTCGAATCGATCTACCAGACCCTCAAATCCCAACCCGTCTCGAAACGTCACGGAGGCCGCACCCCACCAGGCGTCTCCGTCCGCGTGCTGCAACCCATACTTGCCCTCACCACCGCCACCTGGCACAACCAGACCACCCAACGAGCAGGCCCAGCCCGCTCCCTCATCGCATACGACCACTGACCTTGGAGGCCCTGCGCCGGAAACGTGGGTTGGGTGGGGTGGTTGCCGTGGGCGGCGGCGGACAGTTCGCATCGTCTGTACCCGAAGGGCTGGTTGCATATGGGACCGGGCCACTTATGCGGTGTGGTCGGGATGGTGCGGTGACGTGGCAGCCCCCGTCGACGTTCGAAGGTTTGGCCGCCCGGGCAGGTCTTCGCCCTTCGACTCTGCGACGCCGCCGTGCGCATCCGGCGGGTTTGTGGAACCATCGTGGTGACCGCCTGGCGGTGGCCCGGTGGGACGATCCCTACCTCGACGCCCACCGGGAGCGGGTCCGCTACAACGATTATCGTTGTTCGGTGCCGGCCAGGTCCGGTCTTGAGAGACCACCATTACTTCGACTAGGCCAATCCGGTTAGCGGTTGAAACTGCGCCTGAATCAGACGAGATCCTCGCAGGGCACCACGCCGTGCGCGCCAGCAACGGCCGCATCAAGGGCACCAACACTCTGCTCCAAGTGCTGCGACGCACCGCCCGCGGCATCCCTCGTGACAATGACCCCCGACGAGTCCAACAACCCCACATCCCACATTTACGCCGAAGGGCCTAGAGGTAAAGGGTCCCGAGATAGTACCCGTCACCGTTAGCCAGACCCTTATCGGTCAGAAAGTCGACCGAGTAACTGGCTGAAGACACGTAAATGTGTACCAGACCATCGTCACACTCGAATACGATGTCACCAGCTGTGTTCTGAGTAATTGTGTTGTACCCGCCGTAATACTCAAGGTCAGTTGAGGGAGCCTCACCGACGATGATGATCTTGGGAGCCATATCGTCAAGCCATCCCTTCGAGACACGCCCTGACTTCCTTCCGTGGTGCGGAGCAAACAAGAGATCCACCTGCGGTAAGTCAATTTCGTCCTCGATTGCTTCCATGAAGTCGGTTTCCAGATCACCCATCCACAAGGCTTTCACGCCGCCGTTCAGCCTGTACCTGACGATAGGCGAGATGTTGTTTGGGCTCTCGCCTTGCTTGGCGCGTTCCAGAGCGTCCTTGAATTCCTGACTGGTCGTATCTGGCCAGAGGATGTTGATGCCCGCACACTCGCGTTCGTCACTGCTCACGTTCATCCATCGTCGTCGGCATCCCTTATAGATATAGAATGCCTTGGTCGCGTGATCGCGAAGCTGGCAATACCGCTTGAAGTCAGAAGTTTCGGTCTCCTTCGTTGCCGCATTCTTCACGCAGTAGAAGTTCAGGATTTCCATCCGGTCGTCCAAGTAGAGAAGGCCTCCGATGTGATCTTGGTCAGGATGAGTAGAGATGAACCGGGTGATATTCTTCCCGTTACGTTCACTTTCAAGTTCATCCACGATGCGCTCCCGGTTGGCATCCGATAGCGAACAATCGATCATCGTGAAGTTGTCCGAGTTATGACGAATGTAGAACATGTCCCCGTTGCCGACGGAGAGAGACTTGATCTTGCTCACTTGTTGAGCTCTGCGTAGGTGGTATAGAGTTCGACGGAATACTGTCTGTAGAACTTCAAGTACCGAAGGTACATAGCCACCCCGACAAAAACCGCCAGCAGAGCCCCTGGCCACAGCACGGCCGGCTCGACTCGATGATCGACGACAATCGCTACTCCAATCAGGGCAGCGCTGATTAATGCAGCCATCGAGGTGTTCCGGCCAAAGCCGTAGAGATTCAGGAAAGTCGCTAACCGCTCCCGAGGATATTCATCCCACCGGACCACGCCGAAGCAGTGGTAGAAGAGCGCCTCTCCGGGCACCTCGATTCCCGCTCTGTCTTTGGCATTTGTCAGCACGCGTTTGGCTGTCGCTGGCGGAAGAGGCTTGTGGTACTCATTGAGAACCCGACGCCAGCCCGAAGGCGGGCACTCCTGGAAGAGCCAAGAGGTTGGCGTTCCGATTAGTCCCCTAGTCAATCTACGTTCCAGCAGGAAGCTAGAAACTGACGCGACGATGTGCCCGATCAGATAAGCGGCAATGACCAACACCAGACCCTGGCTGGCGTTCAAATCCAAGCGGAACGCCTCGACACCCTGATACGCAAACCAGACTCCAGCCAGAGTGATCGTGCCCGAGCCGAGATACCCAAAAAAGTCGTAGACCGAAAACGGAATCTTGCCCATCGTGTCCTCATGATACGGGCCTTCCGCCTCGGAGGAGGGCAACACCTGGGAGTGAACGGGGCCGACCGCGCACGCGGCGGTCGAACTGGCTGAAGACCGTTTCGGCTTACGGCTTCGACCGTCATGGGGTGGGGTGGCATCGGATCATGGGCCTGGTGAGAGTCCACTCGGCTGTGGTGGCGCAGCGTCGCCGGACCCGGCCGTGTCGTGTGCTGTTGGTGGACGAGACTTCGATCCGGCGCCGGCGCCGGTATGTGACCGTGGTGGCCTGTGGTGACAGCGGCAAGGTGTTGGCGATGATCCCGGGTCGTACGAAAGCGTCTTTGGCCAGGTTCTTCAGAGATCAGGGACTCCGGTGGTGCCGCCGGGCGCCTCGCTGGCCAATGGCAGGACAGCAGGCGAGGGGCGTGGTCCGGGCGGGGCTTTCATTCCAGGACGCTGTCGGGGCTTGGCTAGCCGCGAACGTGGCAGCGGGGAAGATACGAGCTGATGGGAGGAACTACTTCGGTTTGGAACTCTTAGGTGGTTTAGCAGCTCCCGGGCCCGGGCCTTTCGGTAGCTTCGACACCGAAATCGACTTATCTGTCGTGTACCCGCCACGCTTGTGTGTTCCCGCTCGCCCCCTTCTCCCTTTACTTTTCATTGGTTTCTTCCTCCGACGCTGCTTCGGTGAACTCTAGATACTCGATCTCCTCCCATCTTAGAAGAAGGCCAGAATTCTGTATTTCTGGATTGCCAGCATCGTCAGTGAGTATCTCTCCGGTGTGAGGATCGAGGCGAAGGGTTGCGGCCAGATAGAGATCCGGTGCCTCAGGGTATCCTGCAGCATACGGTCGGCGCTCGTCGACCTCGCCGAAAACACCGCCTATCCAGGTGCCAGACTTCAGCTTGCAACGAATCCCGCCGGCGGGTCGATCTTGGAACAGATGATCCCAAGCGCGCGGTGCCCTGTCTCTCCCGCTTACAAGCCGTGCCCACGGCCAGTTTGCCTTCCACCCGAACCCCAGTACGCCTCCCGCGACCAACGGCACGATGGTGTAGAGGATAGGGACCGTCCAGAACCACAGGGGCAAGGCCTGCCAGTTAGCGACGCTGTCCCAATAGTTCGCGTAGAGCCAGTAGAGGGGCCCAGCGATAATCGACAACAGGACTGCCGATCCTCCCACGAATCTCAGGGCACGGTCCTGCAATCCGATTCCGAACCGACCCGCCCATCGCTCAAAACTCCAAACAAACAGAGCACCTGGAAGAAGGGCTATGAGAACGAGGGTGGCTGCGCCCAAACCTGTCATGTCGTCCACATTGTCTACTCGAACATCCTCTCTCCCATCGCCCATCGGGGTGTGACCCTCTCGAGGGAGGCGGCCAAGGTCGCAGAACTGAGCCGCCTGACATGGTTATCAGGCGCCCATCAATCTACCTGGCCCCGGCCTCGGCGACGTTTGAGACGACCCGCAGAGGCTACGAACAGCTCGTGGCCTGGGCAGACCACTATACCGTCGCCCCAGCACGGGCCCGGGCCGTAGAAGGTGCCAGCAGCCTGCGGAGCCGGGGTGTGCTTCCACCTGTTGGCTGCGGCTGAGCAGGTGGTGAGTGTTCAGCCATCCCCGCTTGCGACAACCGGTGACGGTGCCAACATCGACGCTCTCGACGCTAGACGGGCCGCCCGGGAATCGCTCGGACGCCAATAGCAGGCATACCCCGCTCCCGGCGGTGTCCCTCGAAGCACGCCACGACAAACGCCCCCAACTGGGGGACCTGCGCGAGTCCGGAGCTATCTAACAAGACGCCGTGGTGCCGATGATCTACCGAGACGACTACTACAACCCCGACACATGGGAACTTGGCATCGCCGAGATCAACATCGCCAAACAACGGGCCGGACCCACCGGCGTCGCAAAAGCCACCTTCACCCCCAAGATACGCCCGCTTCGACAACCTACCCCACCGGCTACACCAACACCCTCGGCCGATGACCCCACAGAAGGGGCACCGAGCGTTGGGGCGGGTAAGGGTCCGGGATGGGTGTGCGAGCTCTCTCAGCCGCCACGCCGGGTGGGGGGCCACCCCCAGGGCGGCATCCCCCCAGCGTCGGGCCAACCGGCTGCGACGTGACCGTCAACGGGCCTTTGGGGGTCATCGGTGCTAACTGCACCGCCCCAGTACTTAAACCGAGGCGGGGGCGGGCAGGTTGTCTACGAACTTGTGGAGGTCACCGCATGCCACCTCTGGCGGGATGGCCTCTCTGGCTTTGACCAGTTCCTGGCAGGCCCGCCTGACAGATTCCTCGACGGTGTTGGTGTGCCACCACCAACCTCCCTTAACGGTCGAGACCCGGTACACGCTAGGAGCCCCGCTGTTCAATGTGATTGTGACAGTGTTGATCTTGTCAGACACTTTGAGAGCGCAGGCGTCCGCGTCGTCGACCTCGAACCGTTCCCCGTTGTAGACGTACTCTTTCATGGTCGACGGATCCGACGAGCCGTGACGGTGACGGTACGCTTCACTCGGATTGGAATGGTGCGCGTCCCGCCGCCGGGGTGCCGCACACGGACTCGTTGGGTGCCGGTGCGGGTTATCGTGCGCCGCGTTGTCATTACTTGCCTCTTTTCTTGCCGGTGTCCGAGCGCTTCTTGCGCCACGAGCCGTCCTTGTTTCTTGATCGGGGCTGTTTACCGCCCCCGGGTGATGGAACATGTGGCACTCGGCCAGCTCGTCTATCAGCCATAACCTGGAAACCTCCTCTAGTTCATGCTCGGCCCGATTTTCGGGCCTTATGCGCTCTTCCTTTCCCAATAGAAACCCGCACCGGCCCGAAACCCTGTTAGCCTCGGTGTATGACCGGGACGGGTGCAGTCATCTTACTACACCTAATCGGTATACTGGATCAACACCACGATGTAGGTACATCGGTGGACAAGCGGTGGAGTCAGGGTGCGTGTGGAATTCACTCACGAGGAGCTAGCCGAGGCCTGCAACTCGCTCGAGGGTTTGCAGCGCAGGTACGGCAAGCCCGCCACCGCAGTCAAGCTCGCCCTCTCGACGCTCCAAGCTGCAGAGGGTTCGCTAGATGCACTCCCCAACGTGAGCAGCGGAGGAGGTACCACAGTGATACGAACATCAACCGCAGATGTCGTGCTTGACCTAGCAGTCGGGAACGGCACGGCCACGATTTCCGGCATTTCCACCCGACCGTTCAACGGTCGGGGGTGACGCGTGAGGCTCGGGTTCGCTACGAACCCGACTACACAACATCACCCGGCGAACACCTATTGGACGCGTTGCGCCAACTCGGCATCTCCCAGGCGGAGCTCGGCGCCCGCACCGGGCTAAGCGCCAAGCACATCAACCAGATCATCAAGGAGGCTGCCACCCTCACCCCGGATACGGCGATACAGCTCGATCTGGCCACGGGTACTCCCGCCCGCCAGTGGCTGACCTATGAAGCTAACTATCGTGCACAACTAGTGACAGCTGCTGTCCACTCGAAACTCTCCGAGTGGCGCGCATGGTTATCTCGCTTCGAGGTTCGAGAACTGTACGAGCGGGGCATTCTCAAGGCGTCGGATACAAATGACGAGCACGTGTTGGCGATGCTGCGGTTCTTCGGCATCGCGGACCCTTCCGGATGGACAAGGGTATGGGAGCCTCGCTTCACCTCCTTCAGGCGGTCCCCTGCCTTCCAACCGCACCAGAGTGCAACCACCGTGTGGTTACGGATCGGTCAGCTAAAAGCGATGGAGACACGAACAGCAAGGTATGACGCTCAACGTTTGCGATGTCTCTTGCCAGATCTTCGGCGACTTACACGAACCGACCCGGATGACTTTCTGTGTGAACTACCCAAATTGCTGGCATCGGTCGGTGTTGCTGTGGTGTACGCGGCCGAGTTCACAGGATGCCGAGCCTCAGGGGCAACCTGGTGGGCGTCGCCGACGAAGCCGGTCATCCTCCTGTCAAACCGCGGGAAACGAGAGGATCGCTTCTGGTTCTCCTGCTTCCATGAAATCGGACATGTGCTCCTCCACGCCAAGCGAAACACTTTCCTTGACCAGCAACGTAGCGACGAAGAGGGCGGACTCCCCTGGCGTCCTCCCGATCTTGTTGGGATGCCCTACGCGGAGGACGCACCGATCAGCGAGAACAACAGTTGGCTTGAACGAGAAGCTGACAAGTTCGCGGCCGATGTGCTCGTGCCGCCTCAGGACGCTCAACACCTAGAAGGAATACGCAACTACCAGGACCAGGACATAGAGCGAGTTGCACTTATTCTCGGGATATCTCCCGGGATTGTCGCGGGTCGATGGCAGCACGACAACAAGAACTTCACACAATTCAACCGGCATCGCAGACGTCTACCCGAAGACCCGTTCCGAGACCCGCCGCCGTTGCTGAACCAGCAAGCAACATGAACATGCCCTCCCAAGCTCTCCACGAAGGGGCACAGCATCTCGGCATTGGCGTTACTGGCCCGGTGACTCCCAAGTAGCACAGGATTACCTGGCCGCCCGCAGCGTCCTCGCCGCCATCATCAACACCTCCACTGCCCGGTGACTACACCACCCGCCCCCGCGTCAAGCCGTTGTGATGGCGATCACTGAGGGATGCGAGCGGTGTCGGCCTCTTGGTTATCTCGGCGGCGGCCCGGGGGGTCTGGTACACCCCCTTGGGCTTGTATGGAAGATCTGGTTCGTCCCCGCGCTGTTCGCTGGCCCGGCTCTCCTACTAATAGCCGCCTTCCCCGCGTGGGGCGTGCGTCTTTCGCTGATGAATTCATTGCGAAGCTTGTTAAGGAACTTGGTGTAGTACAGTTTTTCGGTAGATTCCGTTTTAGGGGCCTTTCACGATTCGCAGCTACGACGATTGATCGGTCGTAGCACAACGCCTTTCAGTTATGTCACGGTAATGTGAAAGTGGCTCATCGGAGTTCAGTGGGGAGTGATGTTGACGATCCCAATAGGTCCCTGGTGGGGATGGCGCAACTCCCCATGCCCTTACCCGCTGGGGGCTGGCGGCGTGTTCAGTGATTGCTGGCTCTACGCCAGCTAAGGGGGGGGGGGTCGGCCAATGCCGGTCACCACTTGCAGAACTACGGGTCATCGACTAAGAACAGCTCGAAGCCTCCCTGGCCCGCCACCCGCCACCCGATCCCATCCAGCAGCCAGACCACGAGGTTTCAGTTGTGAAGGCACGAAGCTCTTCGCATGAGTGTGGAAACGACGGCGACCTCCCCGAGTAGTGGAAGGGCAGACTGTAAGCCGTGGTCAGAATCTAAACCCGAATAGTCCGCCCTCTGGAACCGTGTCCGTCAGTCGGACGCTCGTAACGTGATCGTATATGGAGAACCCATCGGGCAAGGTTGCTGGTATGTCATCTGAGTTCATTGTGACGATGTACTGAAACCCGCTCTGAGTCGCCACCTCGTGGGCCAAGGCTAGCCCGCGGCCGATTTGGCGCTCATCGACACCGTCAAAGATGTGGCTGTCGTGTACGAGGAAACGCGGGCCTATACGGCGTACCGCGCAGAGTTGGGACACGAGCAGATCAAAGCAGAAGACCTGCATGTTGCTGATTCCCTTGCTCTTGCCAGCCGAGCTCGCGATCTTGAAGGTCGGCCCGTTCTCCGACGATCCGATCTCTAGGCTCCCCTCTCGTTCTTCGTACAGACGCGAGGAGAAGGTTTCGAACGTGCCAATGAGATCCCGAAGCTGAGAGTAGCGTTCGCGCTGGTCCCCTTGAAGCTGTACTAGGAGACTCTGGCGTGCCCTCTTAACGCCCGCCTTTCCGGAGTCGATCTCGTCGGCGAGCTGGTAGCTGTTCCGGAGCTTTTCGAGTTGGGCTTGCGCAGTCGCGAATTCTTCTTGCAACCCTGTAAGTTCCGAGAGGGCGCCACCTGACCGAAGGACACGGAACAGGTCGGCTCGTCTACTATCGAGACCCTGTTGTTTAGCGTTGCGTGCGCTGATGCGTTGCTTGGCGCGACTCACTTCGTCTTGGAGGTAATGGGCTCTGTTCCGAATAACCGATTCGTGGAACTCGGCCACTTCGCGAAATCGTCGGCGCACAAGATCGCCAAGCTGGACACCGGCCGCTTCATACATGACCGTTAGGGCGTCGGCATCCGGCGGTACCTCTTTTTTGTACGTCAGCTGCAGTTGGTCGATGAGGGCCATGTCAATAGCGTTGTCGTCAGCAAGCTGTCGAATCGTCGTGGTGAGGTCGTTAGCTTCCCGTTCGAGTTCGGTGAACGCATCCACAACACGGAAGCTATCGATGTTCCTACGAAGAGTGGTCACACGTTTCTCGGCCAACGTGACCATTGTTCGCAGCTTTGCGACGGATCCCGTCGCAAACGAACCGAGGTCTCCCTCCTGGAGGGCAGTGGCAAGTGTTCGAACGGCCTTTTCGCGCTTGCGGACGTCGTCCCACGACTCGGCGATGTGCCAGTCCAGATCAAGCAGAAACGAGATAGCTATCTGATAGTTAGCCGTTAACTGTTGGTGGCTGTGCTTGAAAGGGTTGTCAAAGCCGCCAGCCTCGACCCGTCGGGCGAAGTACGGCAGTAGGGACCGTACCGACGGACCGTCAGGTCCGGTCAACCCAAACAACTCCTTACGCAGTAGACCCCGCCACTCTGTGAGCTTCAGCCTGTCCGTTTGGGGACCGTCCTCGAAGAGCTGATCCGATGGCTCCGAAGGATCTCGGGAGACCAAAAAAGCGCGTGGCGGCGCTACGGATCGGCTAACAGACCGACGCGTAGGCCCGAGGTCGAAATCGAGAGTGAACACTGACTCCGCCAGAGTCTCGCTCTTGAAGATCGAATCCCTCCCAGCGTTGCCGCCGAGGAGAAAGTGCAACAGCAACACAAAGCTGCTCTTGCCCACACCGTTGCGTGTGTCGGCGTCGGTAGCGCGCTCGTGTTGATCCGCGACGAGGATGTTTAGGCCATGCCCGAAAGTCAGCGTCTTGAAACGAGTGTCCGTAGAGGAGAGTTCGTGGATCACATCTGAGTCCGACGGATAAGACCCCGCCCGGTGACCCGGATAGCCCCGAGGAGATAGAGCAAATCCAACGAAAGGACGAACCAGTCGTAGGAGATACGGGCATTCTCCACGACTTCTCGCTGTTCACCTAGCTGGCGCCACAGCCCACTCACACTTAGGGACGAATCGCCAAGAACGCCGAGAACCTCACCGCCTACTGTGATAAGTGCCTTCGACGCCGGTACTCCCTTGCTCGGGAAGATCATGCCGTTACCTCGCCGGGGATCTCGAAAATGTGGCAGCGTTCGAAGAAATATGCCAAGACAGCGAGCGCACTGGCTAGAACGGTTGTGTCCGCACCACCCCCACAGATCCAGGCCAGCATGAGGTCAAAGACAACTGCTGCCGATCGTTCCTCATCGCGGAAACGGCAGTAGCGGTCGGACACAGCCCTGGCGATTGAGTCGGCGCGGGTAGGTAGAACGAATGCGTTTTCGAGGTAGCGCTCAACGAGAGGCGCGTTCCTGGTTCCCATCCTCAGGAAATCCACCTGCGCTGGCTTCAGCGCGTTGGCTTCGATCTTGCTCGCAGGCACCGGGAGTACCTCGTCCGATGGGTCGGGCACCATGTGTCCGAGTGCCTCGATCAGCGGGCCCAGGCTCGACGCATCTACCGCCAAGAAGTCCTGGTGAGTCAATGCTGGGCCCAGAATGGCCTGGCGATGGGCGTCATGGAGGCGGGCGAACTCGTCGCGGAGCTGGGGGATTCCCCAGGCGGTACAGGTTACGTGCTCTGATCTCGAGTCGAGCTCGGCGATCGTCGTAGCAATCATTGGGCCAAGGCCGTCGCGGTCATTGTGCACGAAGACCCAGGTGTCAAAGTAGTCCTCCCAGTAGTCAATAGCCCCCTCATAGTCCTCGACAAGCTTCGCTTTCAGCTTTTTTGCGGTGAGTGTCGAGGGCGCGTAGGACTGGAAAAGGATCCGACGCGCTGGCGACCAACCATCGTTCTTCCGGTCACCCTGGTTGCCCCATGGCCGCACTCGTTGGAAACCGACATCGCGTCGCTCCATGATCTGAGCGAACAGATCCTGAAACTCATTGCCTCGCCGCGCAAGGCAGGCGTTGTGGAAGACCATCTCCCATCCAGAACTCAACGGCGTCGACATGGCCACAGGGTACGCCGGCATTGGGACACCCGAATCGAGATCCAGAACGAAAAGGGGGAGAGGAGGCACGAAGGGAAACCCCCGAACGCCCAAGAACCAAGCGACCAAGCGACCAAGGAAACCCAAGGCTGCTTGCCAGGTGCCCCCAAGGGGCTATGCACATTGCGGGATCTGTACACGGAGCCCTACACCTGGACGCCGCTCAACCCGAACGAAATCGCCACCCGCCTAGAGCTCCACACGGCTGACTCCCGTTACCCGTAAACCGACTCGTCCACGCCAGCGCAGCCCCTAGGCTTATTGCACATATTGGGCGGATACCTGCAATACCCGCCCACCCCGAAACCTCCTGACCAGGCATAACGCGCAACGCCTGGACGCGTGAACCCTGCGGGATACCTGCAATGCCTCACCGAACCCGGCCTTCATAGGGGTGCGGGAGCTGTGCCGGCAAGAGGAGTGGACAGGGCCGGGCGGCGGCGGTTAAGGTTTCGGGTACCAACACACCCATGGGAGCCCCCAACCTCTGCAGGTTCGGGGTTTTCCCATTCGTGGGGTTGTAGAAGCCGGGTATTACCCGGGAGTGTCACACCGGTGGGCGATACTCGGGGGGGTATGGGTTGTGTTGTCAGTTTCCTCCCACCCGCAGCGCCGGAGTCGGATCATCCGGTGCACCATGTGCTGTCTGTGGCGGGGGCGGTGGAGGCTTTCTTCGCTAATCGTGACTTGGCGGCGGCCGCCCTGTGACTGAACTCGACCCGCGGCTTGTGGCGGTTGTCTTCGCGGATCGGTGGGCCCGCTGTGCGCCGGCGACGTGGAACCCCCGGCGGGTGGCGGTGCAGGCCTTCGCTACTTGGTGCGGTGATCGCTGGTCCATGGCTGCTGGTCCCCTCGCCGCGGTGCCGCCACGCCGGCGGGCGGTGGACAACACCTGGGCGATCTCGTATGCGGATCTCGAGGAGTTGTGGCGCCGCTGTGGGGTGCTGCTTAGGGAGACGCTGCTGTGGCGGTTGCTGTAGGAAACAGCAGCCCGCACATCGGTGGTGCTGGCCCTGGATGTGGGGGATCTGGACCGGGCGGGGCGGCGGGCCCGGATCCGTTCCAAGGGAGGCAGCGTCGACATGGTGGTGTGGGCGGCGCCCACCGCCCGCTTCTTGGGCCGCTATTTGGCCGACCGCACGGAGGGTCCCCTGTTCCTCACCCGGCACAGATCCCGCACCGCCCCGGCGTCCGGTGACCTGTATACGCGGACCGGCCGGGCCCGGCTGTCGTATCGGGCTGCAGCCGCGGAGTTCCGGCGCCATTTCGGCCGCTGGACCCTGCACCAGTTGCGCCAGTGGTCGTTGACGCATTTGGCCGAGGCGGGAGCGTCCGCGGTGATGTTGCAGGCCGAGAGCCGGTATCGGGACCTGCGCACCTTGTCGGTGTATGCCCGGCCCGGGGTCGAAGCTGTCGCACGGCTCACCGCCACCCTGTTCGACGGTCCGGCCCGCTGACCACACAGAGCGGACACCTCCAAGTGGCGGCGCTGGGATCGTCGACCAGGTGGGCTAGTCGGGTTTGGACCTTTTGATCAGTGTGGTTAGCAGGTCTTCGTGTTTGTTGATATCGGCAGCGGCGGGGATGATGATCCGGTATTTGTTGATCGACTTGTCGTAGCTGAGGGTGCCGATGCCGGCTTCGTCGATGAGGTCGTCAACCTCGTCGGAGCGGGGAATACGGAAACGGACAAGGACCTTCTTCTTTTGTGGTGTCATCGACACGTAGTTGTTTGCTATCCCTTGTTTGGCTAGCCCGATGTATTGCTTCTTGTACGTGGGGACCACGCCGGGGTCTTGTTCTTCGATCATCGACTGGATCCGGTCGACGAGCTTCATGACCTCCGGTGATGCCCGCTTTTGCCAATAGCTGCGGTCGGCGGGTTCGGCTTGGTCTTCTTCGTCTGTTCCCAGCGCCACCGAATCCAAGACTTTCGTGAACACCAGTGCGACCCCGTCTTCGTTGACCCGGAGCGCGGTCATCTGGATGGCGACTATCGGGATGAACCCGTTGAACAGGTTGATCACGTTGAAGAACCGGCCGGTGATCTCCTCGGCGACGATCACCGCTACGTGCTCGTATTGGGGGTAGCGGCGCCGTTCGTTGTCCCAGTACTCGAGGGTGCGGATGATGTGGGATTCGTCTGTGGCGCCGAGCTGGAGTTCGACCTCGTACCGGGTGGACCCTTCCGGGTCGCTCAGCAGCATGTCCAGGCGCCCGGCGTTGCGCTGTCGCCGCTCGATGTCTCTCACGTCAAGGTCGCCGAGACCGAGCAGCGACGGGTCGTCTTCGAGCACCTTCTGGACCCACTGCTCGCTCACGTCACGACTGCTCCGCATCCCGACCTTGGGCAACTTGACGTGTTTCACGGGTTCCTCCACTGCCGGCCGCCAGGAGCTTATACGACGGTGCAGGGTCCGACCGAAGATGGGGGAGCGGAGATGAGAGCAGGGAGGAACCGGATCGAGGGGAGACCTGGAAGGCGGAGATGGGGGAGGATTGGATCCGGGGGGAACTCCAGTGTCGCTGTTGGGGTGGAACGGGCACATGGCCATAACCGACGCGGCGCCCCCGGCCCGCTTGACCTGGGTGACCTCTCCGATGAGGTCGACGAGGTCGGTAGCCTCTCGGACCAGCACCGCCGCCGCCGAACCCATGCTGCCCTCCCTTCCGGTAATTTGATGGGGTTTGTACACCACCGGGCCGGGCGCGACCGTGCGACTAACCGTGCGAGTAGCCCCCAAACCGTGCGACTAACCGTGCGTCTGTCTCTGACCTGGGGTTTCGCGGACGCCGCCGGGGGGATGTGAGTCCCTGCTGCGGGTGGCTACTCGGCGCAGCCGACCTGCCGGCAAGTGGCCGTCCTCGAGGAGTACGAAGCGCCCGTGTGTGGTCGGGCGGGGAGAGCACGGTGAAACAGCCGGGCAGCTTCCGCCGGTCCACACGCCCAGGCTGCCTCTCCCTACGGCGAGGGGATCCGGTCGACGTAGGAGCCGGCCGAAACATGACGCATGGGACGGCTCCAGGGGTACCGCCCGCGCGGGTGACAGAGGTACCCCCCGGGCCGCCCGCGCTGGCCAAACCGTGCGTTTACATCCCCAAACCGTGCGACTAACCGTGCGTCTGTCTCTGACCTGGGGTTTCGCGGGGCAGCGACCCCGGCTCCCCGGCCGGGCCGCCGGGGCGTGTCACCACCAACTCCCCGGCGGGGTTACCGGGGTACCCCTGGGCGGGAAGCCGTAGAAGCCGGGCTCCACCTCGTCGCGGTAGCGGGTAACGGGGGGATTTGGGGGTCTGGGTGGGCGGGTGTCGCCGTGTTGGGGCCGGGTCTGGTCGGGGCGGGGCGGGTTTGCCCAGACCCGGAAGGGCCGGCTACTTGCCTCGGGAGGACGGGTGTGGGTCTGGGTGGGCTGTGTGCCGGGGCGGGTATTGGTGGGATGACCTGGGGGTTTGGGGGTCTGGTCGGGGTTGGTGGCGGGGTGTACGGCGATAGGTGTGTGTGTGGTCGGGTTGGTGGTTCGGGTGTCGGGTGGTTGGGATGGGTGGTTCGGGTGTCGGGTGGTTTGGTGCCGGGGTGGGTGTCCGGGTGGGGGGGTGTACCGGGGTATCGGTGGTTGTGGATAAGTGGGGGTACTTGGGTATTCGGGGGGTTGGGTGTGGGGAGGGTGTTTCGGGGCCGTTTGTGCGAGGCACGTTTGCATTAAAATGCAGTACCGCTGTACCCCCCACCGAGATACCACCATACCCCCCTGGGGGATACCGGCGTACTTCCGGGTAGTCGCGCTGTCGCGAACGCGGGCATAGTGCATGATGCCGGACCATGTCGGTTTCGATCTACAAAGTCGGCGTCGAGCACGTCGCCTACTACATGGGCTGCAAAGGCCACGGCGGGCACAGTGCGGGGGCGGCGGGCGGCGGGCGGCGGCCTGCGGGGGCTTCCCCGGTGGGCGGCGCGGAGGGTATCCCCGCAGGCGGGTCCCCGGCGGGCGGGTCAGCGGCGGTGGTGGGGGCCGGCGGCGGTGGTGGAGCCCCCGTTGGGGGCGTTCCGCTGGTCGGCTATTACACGGGCAGGGACGGGGAGTTGGCTGGCCGGTGGGCGGCGGGGGGGTCTATGAGTGTGGCGGTCGGTGCGCCGGTGACTCCCCAACAGCTCACAGCGTCGCTGTCCGCGGTGGATCCTGAGAGCGGGGAGCGGTTGGGTAGGCGTTACACGCCGGGAGGCACCTACGTCGACCGGTTGGGGGTGACCCGCCGTCGGCGTAAGTTCAGCGCCTACGACATGGTGTACGCCCCGCCGAAGTCGGTCAGCGCGGCGTGGGCGCTGGCCGACCCGGCGACCCGCAAGCAGGTCGAGGCGGCGTGGGATCGTAGCGTCGGGGCGGTTGTCGGCTTTGTCCAGACCGAAGCGGTAGCGTCGAGGTCGGGAACCAACGGGGTCCGCCGGGAGGAAGTACCGGCGGGGGCGACCATCGCCCGTTTCGACCATTGGACTTCCCGAGCCGCCGACCCCCACGTCCACGCACACCTCCTGGTCCACAACCGGGTGCAATGCTCCGATGGCAAGTGGCGCACCCTCGACGGGAGGCTGCTGTACCACAACGCTGCGGCGGCGTCGGCTGTGGGCGGAGCGGTGCTCCGTGCTGAGCTGTCCCGACGGCTCGGGTGGAGCTGGGACCGGGTAGGCGACCACTGGCACGCCGAGCTGGCGGGCAGCCCCCGCCGTCTCATCGCGCAGTGGTCCACCCGTCGGCGGCAGATCGACCGCGCAGCGCAGGCCAAAATCCGCCGCTTCGAGACCGACCAGCAGCGTGAACCCACCCCGGCGGAGCGGGCCGAGCTGTGGGCGAGGGCGCAGCGCAGCACCCGCCCTTCCAAACAAGACGACCCCGACCCCCACACCCGCTGGCATCGGGAAGCCGAAGCTCTCGGCGTCGACCCCGCGCAGGTGACTGCCTCCTATCAGACGGCCCGGCGGCGGGAACCCGACGGCTACGACCGGGCCGAGCTGGTGCTATCCCGCGGCGGCCAGGCTGCCCCCACCGTGGTGGCAGACGCTGTCGTCGCGCAGTTGGAACAGCTCGGGCAGGCGTCCCGGGGTCTGTCCCGGCCTGACATTCTCCGCACGCTGTGGGCCACCCTCAACGCAGGGGCCGCCCTGGACGGCCAAGACATCGACGTGGAAGCCGAGCTGGGCCGCCTCGCCGACGAACTGTGGGAACGGGCGACCAGCCGTTTGGTGGAACGCGACGGCCGCTGGTACTCGACCGGGCTGGCCTCAGCTGAGGTGGCCGCCGTGTCCTGGCTGGCTTCCGACGCCCAACCGGCCGCAGCCGCCGCCGCCGAAGTGGACACTGCCGGGCTCGGCGGCGACCAGGCCGCCGCGGTGGACACCATCCTCGCCGCGACCACTCGGGGTGTGGTGGTGCTCGGGCCGGCCGGGGCGGGCAAGACCGAGATGCTGAGCCGGGTGGCCGCCGCGGTCGGAGCGGACCGGGTACTTGCTGTGGCTCCCACCGCCGAAGCCGCCGCCAACCTCGGTGCTGCTCTGGGTGTGGTGGGTGAAACCGCCGCCCGGGCGGCCCTGTCCGACGACCAGGTGCCCCGAGGTGGGTGGGTCATCGTCGACGAAGCCGGCCAGCTCGACACCCGCACCCTCGCCGCTCTAGCCGGGCGGGCCGCCGCCGCCGACGCTCGCATGATCCTGGTCGGGGACACCGCACAGCAAGGCTCGGTCGGGGCGGGCGGCGTGTTCGCGGCCCTCGCAGACCGGCCCGATCTGGTTCCCGGCGCTGTGCTATCCGAACTGTGGCGCTTCTGTGACCGGGACGAGGCCCGCGCCACCGTCGGGTTACGCTCCGGCAACGTCGACGCCCTGGCCTACCACACCGAACGGGGCCGGGTGCATGACAGCACCGAAGCCGAGCTGCCCGCCGTCGCGGCCGGCTGGTGGGCCGCCCGCCGTGATCAGGACACCATCATCACCGCCCCCACCCGCCGTCTCGTAGCCGACATCAACTCGGCGATCGCCGCCCACCGGCACCGTGCCGGGGAGACCGGCCCCGCTGTCCGCGGCGAGGGTGACGCCACCATCCGGGTGGGTGACACCGTGACCACCCGACGCAACAACCGCCGGATCGTCGCGTCCGACGGCGGGTGGATCCGCAACGGTGACCGCTGGGAAGTCACCGGCACCACCCCCGACGGCCAGATCACCGCACGACGCCTCGACCGCTCCGCCACCGTGACACTCCCTAACCGCTACACCACAGAACATCTCCAGCTGGGTTACGCCACCACCCAGACCCGCGTCCAATCCCTCACCGTCGACGCCGCGCTGTGCGCTGTCACCCACGCGTCCCGCCGCGACCAGCTCTACGTCGGGATGACCCGAGGCCGGGGGGAGAACCACCTGCTGGTAGTCACCGACCAGCCACAGCACGACGAGGACACACCCCCCGACCATCTGCCACCCGACCACATCATCCGCACCGTCATGAGCCGGGGCGGCTCCCATCCTCTCTCCGTCCCCGCAGGGTCGTTCACCGTCACCCCCCAAGTAGCCGCCGCCCACCTCCACAAAATATCGGACACCCCCCACCGCGCTCCCCTCCCCGACCTGACCAACGTCGACACCCGCCGCATACTCACCCACGGGATAACAGCACAGACAGGCGGCGTCGAAGCCGAAGCCCTAATCGGCGGAGCGATCGGAGCGTGGCTCGACGCCGAACTCGCCGCCGACGCCGAAGCCGACGAAGCCGCACGGGCGTGGGAAGACGCCCTGTTCGACCACATCGAAAACGGCGGCGAAATCGCAGACCTGATCCCCGCCCACACCGACCCCCACCACTGGATCCCCGACGACGACGCCGGATACGACAGCCCCCCACCGCCCGACCTCGACGACGACGGCCCCGACACGGTGACGGCCACACCGGACCAGTACCCGCCCGCCCTGGACCCGGCGCAAGTCGAAGCGGTGATCGAGCGGGTGATCGACCACTGGGGAGCCGACCACTTCGAGCCTTACCTGACCCTCGCCGACGGCTGGGCGAACACACCACCGCCCGACCCCCGCAACGACCCCGGCCCCCTCGTCGCCCTCGCCGGCCTCTACCAACAAGCCCGCCACGCCGGAGACGACCCGCTGGCCAACCGGGCCGGAGCGCTCATGGCCGCAGTAGCCGACCCCACCCTGCGCGACACCCTCACCCCCCACACCAGCCACCGGCTCGCAGACGCCGACCGTCGCTGGGCCGCAGCCGTCCGCTCCCACCTCCGCGCTTGGCGAGCCGAAAGGTGGGCGCCGGTCCTCGACGCTCTCGACCAAGCCCGCAGCCAGCTCCGCGCCAGCATCCCCCAAAGCGGAGCCGTCACCGCCCCCGCAGCCGCCGGCCACGACCGCACGCACTGGCACCAGGCCGTAGCCGCCTGGATCGACGACGGAGCCGCCGCCCCACGGCTCGCCGCTGTCTGGCACACCACCAACCGGCGCACCGCCCAGACCCTCGCCGGCCTCCGCCCCCCACCCGTTTCCCGCGGAAACGGAGACACAGAAGCCCCCTGGCGGAACGTGCCCACCCCCGACGGGCCGGCACCCACTCGCCTACCCGCCGGGCTGCCCCCCATCCAACCGTCCTCCCAGCCCGCTCCCGCCCACCGCCCCGACGACGGCCACGACCACCTCCGCCGGGTGCTGGGGCGCAGCGCCGACTACTACCACCAACAGCTCCTCACCGTCCCCGCAGCCGAACCCGCCCGCCGCTACCTCACCGAGCGGGGAATCGAACCCGCCGATTGGGCCAAATGGCAGCTCGGCTGGGCCCCCGACCAATGGCGTGGACTGTGCAACCGGCTCGGAGACGACCAAGCAGCCGTCGACGCCGGTGTGGCCAACACCCGACGGGGCCGCACCTACGACGTCCTCCGAGGCCGGGTTGTCTTCCCCATCCGCGACACAGCCGGAGACGTGATCGCCCTCGCCGGGCGAACACTCCCAGGAACCGACGCCGGACAGCCCAAGTACCTCAACACCCGCACCACCGCCCTCTACCACAAAACCGACACCCTCTACGGCATCCACGAAGCCGCCGACAGCATCCGCAGCACCGCAACAGCCGGAATCGTCGAGGGATACACCGACGCCATCGCCGCCCACCGGGCCGGGCTCACCAACGTCGTCGCCACCGGCGGAACCGCCTTCACCCAAAGCCACCTGCAACGCATCATCGACGCCGGCGCCCACCACCTGATCGCCGGGTTCGACGGCGACGCCCCCGGCCAAACCTCCCAACAGAAAGTCACCGACCAAGCCCACCAGGCTGGGATCCCCACCACGTCTGTGACGTTCCCCACCGGAACAGACCCAGCCAGCCTCGGACCCGACGCGCTGCTCGACCACTGGCAGGCAGGCCTCCCCCAACCGTGGACGCATATCCAACAGCACCTCGGCGGCGGAGACGTACACACCCGAGCACGAGGACACCGACACATCGCCGCCGCCTACCACAACACCGACCCCACACTCGCCAACCTCGCCGCCCACCAAGCCCTCACCCACACCTACGGAGCCACCCCCCACACCCTCACCGCCTGGCACCAGCCCCTCACCACCACCCCACAGCGCAGCCGCCGCTCCGGCCCCGGCATCGGACTCTAGATGTTTCGAGCCGCCAGTTTCGGGCGGAAACACCCCACAAACGGGAGGGGGCTCAGCTCGTGCAGCCCTTCTCGTCGCCAGCGGGTCCGGACGCCGCCGAGTTGGAGGAGTGGATCGTCAAATCGCACCGGGCAGGGTGGGGATACGGCCGGATCGCAGCGGCTACCGGCCAGCACCGCACCCAAGTAGCCCGGATCGTCGCCCGGAACCGGCCACCCGAAGGCTCCTAATCCTCGACCCGACGCCGCATCTCAACCAGTACCTGAGGGTTTTCGGTGTGCACCGCTGCTGACCTGGGGGTTTGTAGGTTGCATGTTGGCGGTCCGCTGGACCCGGACACCGGGGTCACTCGGCTGGACCGTCCGGCCGTGGCGGATCGTCGGTCATGACTGGTTCCGTCGGGCGTCCCGCAGGGTTGAGTGGATCGGTGACACGGGCCGTCTCCGGCAGGTCACCACATGCGGCCGCTTGTCCGGAAACACGGGATCTCGTCTACTAGCCCGGTCTCCGCTGACCATCGTCGACCAGTATTATCCGCCGCATATTCGACCGTGTTATGCACGCCACCGGCCGCCGACCGCCGGAAACCCCCATCTACCTGGGGAAACGCCGCGGGGGCAGCTTTACATAATGTTTATTATCGGACAACGGCCTACCCGGCATCAGCCTCCGGAGAAGGCGTCGGGGGGAGGGACCTGGGACGGGGACCTATGGCACCCCTCCTGTCCGGGGAAGACCCGACTTTGTTAACTTGGGTAGCGCCCCGCGTTGAGGACAGCTTCCTGACACAGACCCCAGCGAGGTCGGGACGGCTCCGGAGCTAGGGTTCAACCCTTAAAGGGGCCTGAAGCGACTCCGAGCAGGCTGGCACCCCTAAAGGAGTTAGGTTCTTGAAGGATGGGAGATCAAGTTGGACACTTTAGGCACTCTTCTCGTCCTACTGGGGTTGTTATCGTTCCTTCTCGGCCTTGTCAACGTCATCTACCCGATCAAGGCGCTGCGGATCCCGCGGTCGCGTGCTCTGTTGATTGTGGCCGCTTCCTTTGGTGTTCTCATCGTTGGTAGCATCGTCGGTAGCGACACCGGGAGCAATCAGTCCCCAACTAGTGCTCAACCTCGTTCCGAGGCAACGACTACTACGACGACGCGCATCGCCACAACAACTACAACGACTACTAAGCCTCCCCCTAAGCGAGCGGGCATCGGCGACCCGGTACGGGATGGCAAGTTTGAGTTTGTTGTTATCGATGTAGAACAGCCGGGCAAGATCCTCGGGTCTGGAGGGCTAGAGGATGAGGCACTCGGTACGTGGCTTATTGCTCGGATAAAGGTAACGAATGTCAGCGACGAAGCACAGTCCTTCTTCGCAGGTAATCAAAAACTCACATTAGGCGCAGCTACATATGATGCTGCCTCTTTTACCTGGAGCGGCACCGCCTTAGAGGACCTAAATCCGGGACTGAGCTTTGAGGCGATAGTGCCCTTCGATGTTCCCGAAAGCTTCCCGCGAGATGGAACTGGAGCGGTACTGACACTACATGATTCAGCGTTGTCGGGCGGTGTGGAGGTCTGGCTCTAAACACGCCTGATTGGGGCAAACGCTTCCTCACCGCCGCCGGGCAGCCACACGCCGAATCCGGGACATCACCCACGCTGGGCGAGGATCTGGACGGGGAACTGTGGCCGGCTGTCATAGGTCGCCCGGCCTGCCTAACACTCTCTTGAGCCCCTCCAGCGGAGGGGTAGTCCGTTGATGCAGCGCAGCGTGCAGCCCGGTAGCCGGCTACCAAGACCAACGGGGCGGACACCGGCGGGGGAACGTGATGTCCGATAAAAGACATCATGACAAGCTGGGCCCGCAGCGTCTCCCCAGGTAGAAGCCGGTTTCCGGAAACCAGCAGCCGGGCCGTGCATAAACCCGCCCGGCCACGTTTGGATATACACCACACAGCGCTAGTCAACGATGGTCAGCGGAGACCGGGCCAGTAGACGAACTCCCGGCGTTTCCGGGCATTCGGCCGCACCTGGCGACCTGCCGGAGTCGGTCCGGCGTCACGTCGCCGCATGATGTCACGGACGGCACATTTGAGCCTTGTGATCGGGTTCATTCTCTGAATTGGAACCACGGACCGGGCAGGGGCGGCTTGTCGTCTTGTGGTACGTCGCCGAACATGACGGCGATGCCGGACAGGTACAGGTCGCGTCGGTCGAGGGTGGTTCCGTTGGCGAGCCTCACATTGCCGTCGTCGTCAACGAGGGTTTGTTCCATGAATGCCATGCGGTCCGGTATCGGCGTACCGTTGGCAGGATGCCTGAATGGAGTCTTCGCCCAGACTCCGTTGTCGAAGGCAACACAGATGCCGTGGGCGCTGGTGCCGTCGTCGTCCGCTCCGATGAACACGATGCGCAGCGAGACGATTTCGAGGGTTTCCCGTTCCTCCAGTGCGCTGCGCATCTGGGGGTACACGAACCACCTGGCTGCAGCTCCGGATATGAACCCGCCCATCAGGTTCATGAGGTTCATGTGGTTGAGGAAGTCAAGCACGTGACCCATCGTGAGAATCATCGGATCGCCTGGCTCGAACCATCTGAGGACAGTGCACTTGCCGGTCTCTTGGGCGCTCGCGATGCCAGCGTGGTGCACGAGATCGTTTCTGATGTGCCTCAGATCGCCCCAGGGGTTGGCTCGTGGGCGAATCGCGTCATTGGCAGCAATGCTCGCTTTCATGACGTTGCGTAGATCGCTTTCCCAGACGATGTTGTACGTTTCCTCGATCCAGGCTTTGAATGCGAGTTGCTCGGCTTCGCCCTCGCGCCCCAAGACCTCGTTGAGGTCGAAGCCCGGACCGTTGTCCACCAGCGGGATATCCACATAGGAGAGTTCCGGCGGACAGACTGCCCCGTGGCGGCTGTTCGGCGGAACTCTGTTGTATGTGGGCAGAATCCGCCCTCGGACCAGTTCCATGCCCTGGAGCAGATACATGAGCGATGCAGTCGCATGCAGGGTCTTGTAGTTCAGCAGATTCCCGATTTGGCTTCGGTCGGGCTGGTCATCGGTCATGTGGGGGAGGCTGGGAAGCACCGCTTGCGAGTATCAACTTGAGCAAACCGCCGATCGCTCAAGCATCCGCACCGTCTACCGTTCCGATTTCGATGCCGGCGCCGAGACTCGACAGCCTAGACACAATGACAGTTCAGGTGACTGCCGGGGCGTGCGGTTGTGGGCTTTGAGGTCCGACCGAGTGTTGGGGTGTGGGTGCCCGAAAATGGTGTCGTGGCTGGTCAGGCGGCATGTTTGTATTCGTTGATGAGGCCATCGCAGCGGGTCGTTCGGACGAGTCGAAGGGGTAGCGGGTGGTCAGTCGTGTTGTTGTCGGGGGTGGTGTGTCGGGGTGGTCGCTGGGTTAGCGATTCGCTGGGGCCGGTGGAAGTTGTAGTGCGCGATGTAGTCGATCGCGAGCCGCTGGAGCTGGCGTTGGTACCAGATCCCCGACCCCCAAAGGCCCCCAGCGGAAGGGTACTCCGCTGCCCACAACGGTTAACGCCCTGGTCGGGGTACGACTTAGAGCCGGGCCAGGTGCTCAAGTCCCACATGCCGTCCCACTCCCCCCCGGAATACCCGGCGCAGGCCACGGGGCTAGATCGTCTCGACCTTCAGCCATTTACCCGTCTTGCATAGCATGGTCCCTGCCTCAACGAAGGGACCACCACGAATGGGCGAAGAGTCAACCACCGCCACCGAGCAGCGGGTGTGGATCATCCACCCAGTGATGCTGGCCCAGCCGTTCCTAATTTTCGGCATGTTGGGCCTCGCCCTCACCACATAAGACGAGGCACCGCCACGGCCGGCTAAATGAGGTGATGGGATGTTTTCGGGGCTGGCTTACTACTGGTATCCGCAAGCATGAGGCAGGCACGGTGTGCGCGACACCCCCCGCTGCGACCGTTCGATACTGGACCCGGTCCGTAACTTGTAGGTTTCAGCGCAGCCCGCTCTGAACGTCCGGACGGCATGTCACCGCCTGCGCCTTCCCGGATGATCCGCCAAGACACAGCCAGGTCACCCGACCAGCGTCTGCTGCCAGGGCTCCGAACTGGGAGGGTCGACGGGCGGGCCGTGCGATGGTTCGTAACGGCCCCTCCCCCTCAACGAATCGAGAGGGTCGAGGCCCTGGCCCGTTTCCGTCGGGAACGGCCCCGAATCGGCCCTGAGATTGTTAACCAACGTACCTACAGGGCTAGGAGCCGTGTTACGAACTGGGAGAACCCCGCTATGGCTCAGACAGCCTGGCCGCTCTGGTTTGCATCTTCTTTTCTTGGGCCTGGGCGGTGGTGTTGACATTGCGGTTCTGTTTCCCCCCGAAAGGTGGGGGAAGCGGCATTTGTCGCCGTTCCCCATCGTCACCTCCTCTCACAGCGGAGGGGTAGCCTGACAGGGCGGTCTGTTCCCTGAACGTTCTTGACAGAGCAAGTGCAGGGTGCTGTCGTGAGACGCGATATGTCTGGTGCCGAATCGTCTCGTCCCTCTGAGCAGTCTCCCGTCTGCCCACGTTGCGGCAGCACGATGGTGTACCGGACCGCCCGCCGCCGGCCAGCGCCAGGGAAACCAGTTCTGGGAATGCTCAACGCCCCCACAGCCGATTTGGCCCGGCCATGTCCTTGAGTCCGGGGGTCAAGGCTTCGGTGCTGCTGAACCCGGTCTCTTTCAGCCGACAAGCGCCGCGGTTGCGAGCCGGTCCCCAACCCAGCCGCCGAGGTCGATCTGCGCCGTCAGTTCCGAGACCGCAGAGCGATGCTGCCCGCGTTCACCGACCCTGCACAAGCTAAGTCGAGGATAACTCCGGAAGGACATACCATGGACAAGTTGAAGATGCACTCACCCTATCTGACCGAGTGGAGCATAGACAAGATCGCCGAGTTGTTCCCTACGGTCATCACCGAGACGCTCGACGACACCGGCCACCCGATCCGGGCCATCGACTTTGACCTGCTTCGTCAGGAACTGTGCAACCACATCGTAGAGGGGCCACAGGAACGCTATCAGCTTGACTGGCCCGGCAAGCGCAAGGCTCTTCTCGCAGCGAACGCCCCGATCGCGAAGACGCTACGTCCGGTCCGCGAGAAATCCGTCGACTTCGATATCACGCAGAACCTATTCATCGAGGGCGACAATCTCGACGCCCTCAAGCTCTTGCAAGAGTCGTATCTCAGCAAGGTCAAGCTCATCTACATCGATCCGCCGTACAATACGGGCAAGGACCTCATATACGACGATAGATTTGCCGGATCAACCCACGAGTATCTGGCAAAGTCTCGGCAAGTTGACGATGCTGGGAGGCGTCTGGTAGCCAACACGGATTCCAACGGACGCTTCCACTCAGACTGGCTGAGCATGATCTATCCACGACTGAAGCTCGCACGGAATCTCCTATCCGAGGACGGAGTGCTCCTCGTGTCGATCAACGATGTTGAAGCAGGCAATCTTAAGAAGCTTGCCGCGGAAGTGTTTGGAGAAGCGAACTTTATCGCTCAGTTCGTGTGGCTCAACGATGGCAACGTCGACCAGCAAAGCAAAGTAAAAGGCGTACACGAATATATACTCGCCTTTGCTCGGACCATCGAGAACTTCCAGCGCCCAATCGTGATCGATCCGAACATCAACGAAGCCAGCAAACTGTACCGGAAGACGATCGAAAACTCAATCACAAAGAATGGACCGGCCAATCCTCCATCAGTAGTGACGTTGCCCGTCGGGTTCCCGGCCGGATTCTCTAACGGCCGCGTCCGGCCACGAGTTGACAAGTTCCCACATATACTTGATGAGATCTTGGTCAGAGACGGGTTGCTCGTACAGCCAGCGAGATTGCGAAGTGGCTGGAGTTCACGACAACTACTTGATCAGTTCATTAATTGCGGATGTACGCCGATTCAGGATACCGCGGGCAGAGAGACATGGTTCGAACTTCGTGATAGCGGCGCGATCTATGGACTGAAGAAGCGGGCCGACGATCAGGGTCATGTGCTGTCAGTATTGCGTAATATGGGAACGACGAAGCAGAACAGCTCGATGCTCCGAGCGTGGGGCCTGAAGTTCTCATACCCAAAGCCGGTATTCCTAATCGAATACCTAATCAGGGTCTTCACCCGGCCAAGAGACGGTGAGATCGTAATGGACTACTTCTCCGGCTCTGCAACGACAGCTCATGCGGTAATGGCCGCGAACGCTCACGATGGCGGAGACCGGAGGCACATACAGGTTCAGTTTCCTGAACTCATAGAGAGAAGCGAAGACCACCGCGATGAAACCATCGCGGACCTTGCTAGGCGCCGGATGGTTGCAGCTGGAGAGTCAATTCAGGCAGAGTGTACCCGAAACACTGGTGAGTCCACACTGGATACAGGATTCCGATTCCTGAGGATTGACACGACCAACATGACGGACGTGCTGCGCACGCCTGACTCGATCGACCAGAGCGAGTTGGCCCTTTATATGGAGAGCGTGAAGCGGGGCCGAACCGGTGAGGACTTGCTGTTCCAAGTACTCCTCGACTGGGGCCTGGAGCTCAGCATGTCCATCGCGGTCGAGCAGATAGACACGCACGAGGTGTTCGTCGTCGAGGATAGGGTACTCGTCGCCTGCTTCGACAACGAGGTGAGTCCAGCCTTGGTGCGCGAGATCGCAGAGCGGGAACCACAGCGTGCAGTGTTCCGTGACTCTGGATTCGTGTCGGACGCCGACCGTATCAACGCCAAGCAGGTATTCGCCGAGGTGTCCCCCTCTACCGACGTCAAGGTGATCTGAGGCAGTGGAACTCCAGTTCAAGATCCAGCAGTACCAGACCGACGCCGTCGAAGCGGTGGTCGAGTGTTTCGCCGGGCAGCCCAAGCATGATGGCATTTCGTACCGTGTCGATCCTGGCCACCAACCGAACGCAGATCAGCAGAAATTCGACGTGTCAGCGACTCACGATTCGGGTTTGCGTAACGCCGAGATTGCGCTGAGCACGGTGCAGCTGCTGGAGAACATCCACTCTGTGCAACACAGCCACAACCTCCCCCGATCCTGCAAGCTGGCCAACAGCAAGGCGGCACCGGACGCACCGAACTTAGACATCGAGATGGAGACAGGCACGGGCAAGACCTACGTCTACATCAAGACGATCATGGAACTGCACCAGCGTTACGGGTGGAGCAAGTTTATCGTGGTCGTACCAAGCGTGGCGATCCGCGAGGGTGTGAAGAAGTCGTTCGATATCACCGCCGACCACTTCCAGCAGTACTACAGCACCAAACCACGGTCGTTTATCTACAACTCGTCGCGACTTCACGAACTGGAGCGGTTCAGTTCGCACGGCGGGGTGCAGGTGATGATCATCAACATCCAGGCGTTCAACGCGACCGGCAAGGCCAACCGTCGAATCTACGAAGAACTCGACGACTTCCAGTCACGGCGCCCGATCGATGTAATCAGAGCCAATCGTCCGGTCCTGATCATCGATGAGCCTCAGAAGATCGGCGCAGCCAAGTCACTCAAGGCACTCTCGCGCTTCGAAGCACTCATAGTTCTGCGCTATTCGGCGACCCACAAGGTTGACCATGACAAGGTTCACCGGCTCGACGCTCTCGATGCGTACAACCAAAAGCTCGTGAAGAAGATAGCGGTGCGCGGCATCACCGTCAAAGGCCTAGCTGGAACCACCGCTTACCTGTACCTGAACGCCATCGAGATCTCCAAGCGACACAAACCACGGGCGCGTCTCGAGTTGGAGGTGCAGACGAAGGCGGGACCGATCAAGCGGCAGGTCAAGCGACTCGACGTCGGGGCGAACCTGCACGACGTCTCGGGCGGCATCGAGGCGTACAGGGGATTGTTCATCACCGAGATCGACGCCAACCGTGACGTGATTGAGCTGAGCAACGGTGACGTCGTGACCGTCGGGCAACTTACGGATCGCGACGTCACCGAGGAAACCAAGCGTCGCATCCAGATCCGGGAGGTGATACGCGCCCACCTTGACAAGGAGCGCGAACTGTTCGCGCAGGGCATCAAGGTGCTGTCTCTGTTCTTCATTGATGAGGTGGCCAAGTACCGCGACTACGACCGGGAAGACACGCTTGGCGATTACGCCCGCACTTTCGAGGAAGAGTACGCCGCCGCTGTAGACGAGGTATTGGACGAGCCCACGCTCGACGAGACGACGAGGGTGTATCGGGAGTACCTGCGGCGCGACAAGGTGCGGACCGTGCACCAGGGTTACTTCTCGATCGACAGGAGATCGAAGCGGCTGGTCAACCCGACGGTCGTCAAGAGGGGTGAGGAAAAGGGCCACTCAAAGGACGTCGACGCCTACGACCTGATTCTGAAGGACAAGGAGCGCCTGCTGTCGCTCGCCGAACCAGTGCGGTTCATCTTCTCCCACTCGGCGCTTCGCGAAGGATGGGACAACCCCAACGTGTTCGCTATAGGGATGCTCAAGAAGAGCGACAACATCGTGTCGCGCCGCCAGGAGGTGGGCCGCGGCCTACGGCTCGCCGTCAACCAGCACGGCGAGCGAATGGACAGCCCCATCACCGTCCACGACATCAACGAACTGACCGTGGTGACTGACGAGTCCTACACCGACTTCGTCGCGGGACTGCAGAAGGAAATCGACGAGTCGCTCTCCGCACGCCCCCGAAAGGCCACGCCGGAGTTCTTCGCCGACAAGGTGCTCCGAGTGCCAGACGGATCGGGTGAGCAGGTTGTCATCACGCTTGACCAGGCCAGGCATCTCCAGCACTGGCTCACAATGAACGGGTTCATCGACTACGAGCAGCATCTCACCGACAGGTGGCTAGACCGTGCGAACATCGACATGCCGGAGCTGCCTGACGGACTGGATCAGTTCTACTCCCAAGTCGCAGAACTGATAGATTCGCTCTACGTCGGCTTTCCACAGCCCACCGACGGACGCAGACCGAAGCGCATCCCACTCAACGAAGCAAATTTCGCGAAGAGGGAGTTTCAGGAGCTTTGGGGTCGTATCAACCACAAGGCCGTATACCAGGTCGAGTTCGATTCCACGGAGCTAATCGACAAGTGCATCAGTGCTGTCGACGCCCAATTGCACGTAACCGCGACGCAGTACGTCGTGAAGTCCGGAGAGCAGCGGGATGTGCTGGAGGCTTACGACCTAGCCGAGGGAGCGGGCTTCGACATCACCAGAACGGTCACACACATCGAACCCGCCACGGCCGCCTCGCAGGTCAAATACGACCTTCTCGGCAGGATCGCCGAGAAGACGCAACTCACCCGCCGCACAGTCAGCGCGGTCCTTCGTGGTATCCGGCGGGACACGTTCGCGAAATATCGGCAGAACCCCGAGCAGTTCATCACCGAAGCGGCACGCCTCATCAACGAACAAAAGGCCACCGTCATCGTGGAGCACTTGACCTACGACACCCTTACCGAGCGGCACACTACGGCGATATTCACCGAGAACCAGACCAGACAGGACTTCGCCAAGGCCGGGCCCAAGCTCACAAAACACATCTACGACTACGTGGTCACCGACTCGAAGGTCGAGCGCGACTTCGTAACCGAGATGGACACTAGCAACGAGGTCGTCGTGTACGCGAAGCTCCCGCGTGGATTCTTCATCCCAACCCCGGTCGGCGACTACCACCCTGACTGGGCCATCACCTTCCAGAAGGGTACGGTCAAGCACGTCTACTTCGTCGCCGAAACCAAAGGTTCTCTCTCCTCGATGCAACTCAGGGGAGCCGAGTTGGCAAAGATCGAATGTGCCCGCAAGTTCTTCAAATCGCTGAACACGAAGAACAACTATGCCGTGAAGTACGACATCGTGACCAACTACTCAAGGCTCATGAGCCTTGTTGGACAGCCCTAATCTGCTTGAGGCTGCGCGATTCCGTGGGGTTGGGGTTACCGTAGAAAATGGACAAAGGACAACGGTTTCGTTGGGCGACTGATGCGGCAGGTGGTGGTTTGGGGGTGGGGTTGTGATTGCTGTCTGGCGTTGGTGGGGTGACTAGAAGGAAGGTGGGGGAGTGTTAGGGGTTCTGAGGGGTCGGAGTTGTCCTTGGTGTTGGGGTGGTGAAGTCGTTTTGCCGTAGAAGTTGATGTGTTGGTGGATGGCGGGTGATAGGCGGGCGAGTCGGCGGCAGGGAACGACGTGCAGAAGTTCAGCGCCTAGGCGATGTTCATGACCCGACACAGGGAGCTCCGGTCGCTGAGACCACACCTATGGCCGAGTCCATGCACAGATACGCACCCAAACCGTTGTGTTTTGTCCATTTGCTACGGTCACCCCATCTACCTCTCCCAGCCAGGACTCGCCAAACGTGCTCGGCGCCCGGGCCCCGTTATGCCCCACTCCGATCCCATAACCCAACGTCAACTCGGCATCCACCCGAAGCGCCCCATACGTCCCGCGTGACCGTTGGTGGACTTGGTGGATGAGATCGCCTAGCCAGGCATGGCGGATCGCCCGGGCCGAAGGTGAGGCCTGGTCCTCCAGGCGTAGAACCCCGACTCTGACACCCCAAGCACCCGGCAAGCCACCCTGGTGGGTAGCCTCTCGCTGTTTATCGTCTGGATCGCTTCGAACCGTCTTTTGGGGACACCACCTGGGCTTTCAGCAACTTGTTGGCTCGCTTGGTCACGGCCAGCTCCGTCTCCAGCTCAGCGATCCGACGACGCGCTGGCCGCAGTTCTGCCCCCTCCGCAGAAGTGAGGCGACGGTCAACAGCGTCTTGGCGTCGCCAGTTGTAGATCATCTGATCCGACACACCAAGATCAGCCGACAGAGACGCCACCGAAGTAGTGTCCGTTCTTGTGGTGTACTGGGGGGTGAGGCTCCTTTGATTTAGGTGACCACCGCGTCAGCCTCACAGAGGTATTCAGCTCGAACCGTGAGGAGGAACGCGGTGGTCAACACAAGGATGGACGAGTTGGTGTGGTTACCCACACCAACTCGAGGCAGAGGGCAATGATTTGCTGCGGGAGATGATCCGTAGCTTCGCGCAGGGGTTGATGTGATCTGTGGAACTCCGTAGGGTGAGCGGAGCCCGGATCGGGTGAATCGTCGTAACGGGTATCGGACCCGCCGCTGGGACACCCGGGTGGGTTCGATCGAGTTGTGGATTCCCCAAGCCGCGGCAGGGTTCGTACTTCCCGGAATGGCTGTTGGATACCCGTACCCGTTCGGAGCGGGCGTTCGTGCAGGTCGTGACCGAAGCCGATGTGAGGATGAAGATGAACGGACCAAGCCTTTGGCCTAGACCTTCGAATGGCATGGCACCGGGAAATCATACTCTCGAATCGTTCCCAGATGCTCGACGCCGTTCCACGCCCCGATCACAACGTCGTGGCCTTGTGAGCGGCCACAGCATCACGACGGGGCACGGCATGAGCGCCCGGTGCGACGCGCCCACACCTCAATATCGCGCCTCAACCACAACCGGCACTGTCCCCGCTCGATGGCTGGAGGTGGGAAGTTGCCATACCGCGAGCGGTAGACGCTGACCACACTCCTAGAGGCGAGACCAAGGAGAACGGCCACGTCACCCGCGTCCACAAGATCATTGGGGTCTATCAGCTCGGGCACGTGCGCCGACTGTAGTTGACGCGAGCCTCCGACCCCGGCAGAGTTGGAGAGCTCCAACATTTCGGCTAACTTGGGGAAGTCAGGGTTGAGTTGGGCGAGCATGAACGGTCTGCTAGGTACTGCGATCAGCCCTTGGCGAGCAGGACTGTACGCTGAGGTCCCGGCTCATCGTTCGAATGAGGATTGAGGGCCGGTTGCGAGGGTGGGGTAAATGTGGCGTCTATGAGTAAGAATTGGTCCCGGGAGGTGGGAGATCTCGTCCTGCCCGAGAATTTCGTTCTAGCTACGCGTGATACGGGATACCGTTCCCCTGCCTATGCCCTTGCCGAACTCGTAGACAACGCGATTCAGGCTGGCGCGAGTCAGGTCATAATTTGTATCAATTCTCTCGAGAGCACCGAGCATCCGATCGAAATCGAGGTGGTCGACAATGGGCACGGTATTAGGGAGGACGAACTCCAGTCGGCGCTCGCGTTCGGAGGGACATCTAGGTTCGACGACCGTTCTTCGCTCGGCCGATACGGTATGGGACTCCCAAATGGGGCCCTGGCTCTGGCGCGACGGGTGGCAGTGTGTTCTTGGGATGGCGAGGCCGCGTACAGCACCCAACTCGATGTGGATGCGATCGCTGAGCGTCGTTGGTCCGGGATCCCAAAGCCTGTACGGAGTAACCCCCCGACCTCGGCGGTGGGCTTCCCGAGTGGCACAGCTGTCCGCTTGACATCTTGTGATCGGCTTTCGTATCGGCGAGTTGGAAATTTCGTATCTCGTATCCGGGTGGACTTCGCGCGTATCTACCGCCGCTTCCTGGTACAGGACCTAACTCTCACGGTTAACGGGATACCCGTAAGGGCATTCGATCCCCTTTTCCTCAATACAGGTGATGGAGTAGGTAGTGGACGCCAGTTCGGCAGCATCTTGAAATATGACCTGATCGGTGATAACGGCCAAGCAGGGCGTGTTACCGTTCTGTTCTCGGAACTTCCGGTGGAGAGGTGGTCTCCGCTGACAGCAAAGGAGAAGCGATTGATCGGGATCAATGCCAGTCCGTCCGTGTCGGTCATGAGAGCAGGGCGTGAGATTGATCGAGGCTGGTTCTTCATGGGAGGAAAGCGACGTGAGAACTACGACGACTGGTGGCGTTGCGAAGTCTCGTTCGATCCCGAGTTGGACGAACTCTTCGGTATCACGCACGCGAAGCAGCAGATCTCCCCGAGGAGCGACCTTCAGGCCGTGTTGACACCCGATCTCGAAGCTGTGGGAAGGGCGCTCAACTCTAGGGTGCGCAAGCGATTTGACAATATGAAGTATGCTGCCCCACTCAACGAGGCAGAGAAGAAGGCTCTTCGAGCCCACCATAGGCTTCCTCCACTGCCGATATCCGATGGGCGTAGGTGGGCTAGATCGACAGATATAGCAGCTCACTACTTCGTAGGAACGACGCTGTCCGTGGCCCCATATCGGATTACCGTAGGCTCCCTTGAGTCGACCTCTGCCTATGAACTCTTCAGCTGTGACGGACAGCTAAACCTCATATTGAACGATCATCATCCCTTCTTTCGAGACCTCTACGAGCCGCTTGTCGGGCTCGGAACCGAACGAGGACCTAAACTAGCTTCTTACCTAGCCTTGACCATACTTGCTGCGGCGCGCGTTGAGGCCGAGATTATCGATCCGGCGGATCAGGCTCAGTTCAGTAGGTTGCGCCAGCGATGGAGTGATATATTGGCCAGTTTTTTCAACGCATGACCCACGAACTGCCGAATGGGGAATGGGTTACTCTGGAAGGACCACGGGGAGCGACAGATTCGTGTCGTCAACGGTTTGTCATTCTGGCACGCAAACTTGAATTGAGTAGTAGATCTGAGAACCTACTAAGAACGATAACCGCACTCGAAGAGTCCGACGATCTTGTACTGAAGAGTTCTCTTTCCGTACTCGTTGACTTAGTTGCCCAAGGATGGAGACTCCGTGTGGATCACAGCACCATTCTGGTACATCCTCCGATTATTAACCCGGATGTAATGCAGGAAAAGGAGCGGGTTCGCCAACTTGAACTTTGGAAACGAGCAGAACAACTTCGGAAGCCATCGGTACGTTCCTTTATCAAGAAGATGGAGACTCCTAAATATCACGACGGTCGCTTCACGTCAATCTTCGACCTTCTTCGGGATGGGCAAGAGCTTGTTGTATCACTCAAGGCGGCGGCCTCCGCTAGTTGTCGTGAAACAGCACTTCGCGACTGTATAGATCCGTATATCCAAATCGTTGAGGCGTCTAGCCGATGTGCATATACGGGCCTACGCCTACTCGACATATGGCGCTACTTTCGACACACTTGGATAACTCAATACAGTACAACGCCGGGTCGGACGATGATACTACTTGTCCGTGATGCGGCGGCAGAAAACCATCCTGTGATCGGTATAGCTGCGCTAGCGTCGCCGATCATCCAGATCTCGGAGCGAGATACATGGATCGGATGGCAACCGGATTCCTATCTTGATCTTATAGAGCGAGATCCAACGGCAACCCATGCTACGTGGCTGGTATCTAGGCTTAGAGCTAGCCTCGCAGAACTGTATCTGGACGATCTCATTGCAGACAGACTCTATTGGCCAGCGCTTTGGCTCGAACCGGATCCGGATAAGATCGATCGGTTACGAGCAGAATCCAAGAGATGTCGTACGAACCACGCTCGCTTCTCACGTCCTCAAGACCATAAACGAGCCGACTCGGATCCCGACAAATGGCTGGCTCGTGCCGAGACCGATCTCTTCAGGAGCAAGCGGTGTGCGGTTCTGGCAGATCTCCTATTTGCTCGATCAGCCCTGCTCCCATATATCACCCCGGTACCATCCAGAGCTGGCCTACAAGCAGCAATGACCGACCGAAACGCTCGCCGTGCGATTCTGGGTGTCATTCGCCGTGCGAAGGCAGCCTCCGTAGGTTCTGTGATGGCTGACCTCTCGGTCTGTGGCGCGATCGCACCCTACAACGCCCTACTCGGTGGGAAGCTTGTCAGCATGCTGAGTGTCAGCCCGTCGGTTATCCGCGCCTACAAGGCCAAGTACCAGTCCTCCCCGAGCGAGATTGCCTCTTCGATGGCTGGTCGCCCCATCTACCGTAGCGTGGACCTCGTCTACATTGGGACGACTTCGCTCTTCGGGTCAGGGTCCAGCCAATACAATCGCATACGACTCCCAGAGGGTGTGCTTCGGGGGGCGACTGGCTCTGTAGAATTCAAGAGGCTTGGTCGGTCAAGGTCGTACGGTACCTCCCATCTGTCGAGTCGCTCCATGAAGTATCTCGTCAACTTGGCCGAACTGCGTGCTGGCGGCACCCGCATCAACTCAATCTTCGGTGAGGGCGCCAACCCGAAACTGAGGAAGATGCGTGAAGGTATCGACCAACTGGGGTGGCCGTCGGACAAGTTGCTCCGTCATGGCCGGACCCGACTCGTGTACGGAGTACCGCTTGTTCACAACCTACTTCCGTACCTTCTTGACGTAGAGCGCAAGCCGGCGTATCTATTCGACGTAGACAACTTGGAGGATACCGACGAGATCGCTCGCTATTGGACGACTCGGTGGCTCGCCCGCCGGAGTCGGCGGCCCGAGGTTCTTGATGAAGTAGCTCGGCATCGACTCTCCCACCCCATCAGCCACGGAGCGAAAGTCGATCTACCCAGTGCCTCTCCGGAGAGGGGCCAGAGCTAACTGGCGCCGCGATGGGCATCCACCGGACCATGGATCTACGTCTACGGGACGAAGGTCACACGGCTCGACCATAATAGGGGCGTGGAGGTCTCGAACGGCAGCGCAACCTCAATGACCGGGGCACGGGGGTAGCGACCATGAGCGGGTTGCTCGCAGACTGGCACCGTCAGCTCCACGAGAACTTTGGATCGCTACGTGATGAGCGTGAGCGTCGCACGCCGGGACGCCCAGTCTTCGCCCTTGAGCACGGGCTCGACCGTCACTCGGAACTGCCCGAATTGATCCAAGTTGTGCGCGGCTCCATAGCTTCTGGCAGGATGCTCGCAACATCCCACTGGCTTCCGATCATTGTGTACGCGGCTGAGATAGGATACGACTATCAAGGCGACGCATACTGGCCTAGATTTGAATCGAAGACTCCATGTTGGGAACAGCTAGGTAATACAGGTCGCGACTACATCCGGGCGACGTTCAAGGATTTTGCTGAGTCGTACGGGGGCGCGAGACCATCCGGGCGATGGGCTGAGTGGTTCACGATAATCGCATGGCCGATAACACATGCTGTACTCCCCGTCTACCTCCAGCGACAACTAGCGTTACTACTACACAACTATCGGAATGTACTGACGGCCGAGCTGCTGCATGACCACGACGAACTCGGAAAGCGTTTGGCTAGCCATAGCCACAGTTCCTCAGAGCGGTTCAGGAACTTCGCGGAGAACTCATCGCTGCTAGGACTCGTAGCAGCCTCGTTACTATCCGACGACGAAGAGGATTCGGGCCTGCTCAGGTCTTCGACCCTACATAGGATCGTCAAAGATCTGCACAGCGAACGCCAAGCGGGTGAATGGCTCCTAAGCGCGCGACGGGTAGCCGACACAGTTAGACGCCGTGGATTCCTTTCGAACAGAAACGCGCCGAGGCCACTACCCAGGTCGAGCAGTTCGGAGCAGGTGCAATCGCCTCGTCTCGACCTTGAATTGGAGGTCCGACGGAGGGGGCCGGAATGGACGGTCTACGTCACCGTACCCAGCCATCAGTCCCTAGCCCGGCGGTTCCCCGACGTTGGACGTGAACTTCGGCGGCTTCGCTATCGAGTAGATGGTGTAACTACACGAAGGGTACAACCGCGAGGCGCCCTCATGTACGAACGGGGACCGTTCCCGCTATCGCGTTATCCCATACCGGGTACCTCCGTCATAATCCCGGAAGGGGCTACCTTCATAGTGAAGCAGCTCTTAATTGATAGCTGTAAGCTCCCTGGAGGCCCTTGGCTTTTCTACCTTCGCGAGTCCGGCCACGGAACAGAGATTCGTACCAGGCGGGTCCGGCCCGGACACAACTATGTGGTCCTCAGCGATCCGATGGCTCAGATCGCGTCCCGATGGTGTGTGCCTGTTCCGCTCTCAACAGAAGGCGTACAAGCTCACCACCTGAATATCCCTGAACACGTCGACTCTTCGATCATTAGAGAATTGCGAGAGCTGGGTATCGGTGTAGTCTCTGATGCCCACGTATGGCCCGCAGGTCTTGTTCCTGCACGTTGGGACGGAGCAGGACGAGCCGCTTGGCGGTTGGGTGATAGCCCGATCCTCGGGATCCAATGCACTCGAGCAGCATCCACTTGCCGCGTCACCGTCGGGGAATCTACGATCGAACTATCTTGGCCTAACGACAGCGATATGCTCTTCCTTCGGCTGGTGGATCTTGATATCGGTATCCATCTGGTGGAAGTGATGATTCTTTCTGATCCCTCGGACGAGTTGATAGCTGAAGGACAACTTGAAGTAAGCATAATAGAGCCAGCAGACAGCATGGTGGACTCTGGGGCTCGCCAAGGGCTTAGGATTATGAGCTATCCGGCCCAACCGACGTTCTCTGAGTTGTGGACTGGCGACGCTGTAGTTGTCGCTGATGGTCCTCTAGGTGAGAGGGTCAAGTTCCAGGTCTCTCTTATGAATAGCCGGGGGAGTCCGGAGGTGGCGCTCGCTCCTTTCTCGTCCGAGTTACCGGTAGATGACAAACGATGGCGAGCTCTATGGCGCACTGCCCAGGGAAACTGGACTGCTGACCGGGGCGATAACAAGTTGCACGCGTCTTCCGCCCAGGCTGAAGAACTGGTGATTTCAGCATCCAACCCGATACTCGGGTCGTTCCAGATAAGAGCTGAGCGGCCATTCTCTGCCCTCCGTTGGTATGGAGGAATTGACCGTGAGGGCCCGTTTGCACGGTTGGTTGATCAAACCGATCGTAGAGATATCGTAGTTGACTATTATGACCTACGTTGCCCGGACGAGAGAGGCGAACCGAAACTCGATGAGAAACGTCAGGTACGGAGCGTTTACGGCGGCTTAGTAGTAGCGAGTATTCCTGGCCTAGAGACGGGGATAGTCCTACCAACCCATATATCGGGCAATTTACTAGACCTGCGGCGATCTAATACTCGTCCCTCCATAAATATCGATGACAGGTGTTCAGAGTCTGTGTGTCGCCTGATACAAATAGCGAGGTTATGGACCCATACTGGGCTAGCCCTGGATAACAGAGCAGCAATTGTGCAGTCCAAAGTAAATGACGCACTTGTGGCAGCATTAGGTAGAATGATCTGCGGAGGTCGGTGGTGGCGTATTATAGAAAATTCTGTAATGAAGGGTACTCGTCCGACGTATCACGACTTGCTGATCGCAGCTGGAGATACACCCGAGGAATGTGAAGTAGCAGGTCGACTGCAACAGATCGCTACAACAGTATCAGCGGACCCAATCGAACGGTCCATACGGTTCTTCAATACACTAGGGCTTAATCCAGAGTTCTCTAATACAGTTACGAATGTAGTTCGGCTAGCAACGGTACCCGGGGCGCTCATACTCAACGAAAGAGAGGTGGGGCAATCGATAGAGTTAGTTCTGACTGCACCATCGATCTATCGATTGGCGAGACTATTCGTATTGACAATTGCCAACTACGAGAACGATGAACCGTTTGCGACCTTGAGGAACTGGCCGTGGTAGCAGTCCAGCTGACACCGGACGAGGTTGTACAATCGTCTGTTAAATCCCTTGGATTTGATAAAGAACTCGCTGATTTTGAGACTCCTGAGGTGGTCGTAGAAGCGATAAGAAGAGCATCCTCATTCATGTGTCCTACTTCTCCGCGCCGTCTTGTCCAGGCAGTTGTGGAGGTGATGCGGGGACTAGTATCGTCAGAACTATCTGACGATGACGAGGCATCGGTCAGCGCTCTTCTCGAGGCCGTGACCGCTTACGGAGACCTTGTGGAGGTGCCTCTCGAAGATGAGTCAGGGATCTCACGCCGTGTAGTGTTCCTCGGACCCCCGTCGTATGTGACAGTTTCGTCAACGATCGTACTCTTGGTCGGCTTACGAGGTGAGGGCCTTGCGCTGTTGGACGAATTGCTCAGCAAGCGTGTCGTGCACCAGGTCCACGTACGGCGTATGGAACTCGAACAAGGTGAAAACGCAGCGGCACTGTTCAGATCGAGCGATCTCCGGGAGCTCAGTATTGACCAGTGGCTTGAGCATCCTCGATTCTGTACTCCTCGTGATGTGTACGAAGAGTACAGCAAAAGCCTCAATGCTAGTGGTCCATCCGGGACCATCGAAGGATGTAGAATTCTCGATCCAGGAAAGTCTCCGACTTACTACCGAGGCCGCTGGCGCTCACCGACGCGTAAGGACTTCGGTCGTTTCGTCGCCCGGCGACCGGTTGAGTTCGGAGCGGACCTGTGGTGCTTCGCTGAGCTAAGCGAAGGTAACGTCGAGCGGCTCATCGACTTACCCGTGCACCACCTCCTCAACCGAGGCTGCGACGAGGCTTGGCGTCTGCAAGCGGCGGTAGACTACCTCAACGGAAACCCACAGACAGTCCGAGTTGGGTCCGCCTATTGCTCAAGTGACGTACTTCTTCACCTACGATCACCGGTCCCTTCCTGGGCCCAACGCTACCTTGAAACCCTTGGTAGGCCTCTCCCTCGACAACGAGGTAGTCTCATCTCATTCAACATTGCCAAATGTTTGCTCCAAGACGCCCTGCGGTTTCTAGGCGAATCGATGTGGATTGACCACGAGTACGATGATGGCAGATATGAGACACCAGAGCCTGACGATCGGTGAAACGACCGAGGAGATCCGTACCGCCCTCAAGGACTACATCGAAGCCGCCTATCATATAAGTCATCCGACTGTTGTTACACAACGTAGTCGATTACTTGACAAGCCCGGGGTGATCAGCCAGGAGCCCTTTCTCGAGAGCACACCTCGCTACCAGCTGGGTGATAGATTCGCCTCGTTGCGGATTCCGAGAACAGCAAAAAAGCTTCTTACACAGATGGCAGAGGCAACGCTGGTCCACGACCCCCCGTATCGCCATCAGGCCGAGGCGATTGAGGGAGTAATCACAGATGGGCGGAGCCTGGTGGTCACCACAGGCACTGGTTCGGGCAAGACCGAGGCATTCCTGCTCCCGATCCTCTCAAAGCTAGCTGACGAGGCCAGCCTGCGGCCGTGGTCGTTCGCGATGCCCGCTGTCCGCGCCCTGCTGCTCTATCCCATGAATGCACTTGTCAACGACCAGCTTGGCAGGCTTAGGCTCATGTTTGGTGACTCACTCGTCTCGGGATCCTTCCAAGAGTGGGCTGGCCGGCCCGCTCGGTTCGCTCGCTACACGAGCCGTACCCTGTATCCCGGCGTTAGGTCTGTGAGCAAAGACCAGCTGCGCCTAAAGTCCATTGCGGACTTCTATGTCAAGTTGGTGGAACAGGCCCAGGACCTCGACGACCCGAACAGGAGGGCAGCTGCCAGACTCATCAAGAACCTCCAAGACCGGGGAAAGTGGCCAGCCAAGCCCGATTTAGCTACGTGGTATGGAGGGACTGGAGCTCGATGGCGTAACAGGGCCGGGCAGTTTCAGCGTGCTGTCATGCTGCCCGATGATCCAGAACTCCTGACGCGTCATGAGGTGCTTGCAGCGCCGCCGGATCTGCTGGTAACCAACTACTCGATGCTCGAGTACATGCTGATGCGGCCGCTAGAACGACCTATCTTCGACTATACACGAGAGTGGCTCATCAGGAATCCGGAAGAGCGGTTGTTGCTCGTCATCGACGAAGCCCATCTCTACCGTGGGGCCGCTGGCACCGAGGTTGCACTTTTGCTTCGGAGGCTACGGGATCGGCTTGGAATCGCGGCGGATCGCCTGCAAGTCATCTGTACAAGCGCAAGCTTCCATCATCGCGAGTATGCCGCAAACTTCGCAGCGGACCTGGCAGGCAAGGATCTCGGGGACTTTATTACCGTGACAGGCGACCTCGCCCTCCGCTACAGCGCCGCTGTTGGGAGCGCGAGCGATGCGGCACTACTTGCATCCATCTCGCTCGCCGACTTCTACGAGTCCCAGTCCGAAAGCGATCGGCTGTCGGCTGTCAAGTGCTTTCTTGTTTGTCGTGGCGTAGACACGGATCAACCGTGCAGCCGAGCGCTGTATGAGGCACTACACGACTATCCGCCGATGAGCCAACTGGTGAATACCACCATGCGTGAGGCTCTCTCTATTGACGAACTAAGCCGGGAACTCTTCCCAACAGCAGAAGAGCACTTAGCCCAGCGAGCATTGACGGCGCTCGTAGGTCTCGGTAGTTTCGCCCGCAGGGATCCTAAGCAGCCCGGGCTCCTCCCATGCCGCGTCCACTCCTTCTTCCGTGGGCTTCCTGGACTCTGGGCGTGTTTGGATGAGGAATGTACGGAACGGGACGAGACCCTCGACCCCGGCCCGGTGGGGGCTCTCTACTCGCAGCCACACGACACTTGCCGTTGCGGGAGTCGGATATTCGAATTCTATACCTGCAGAAACTGCGGAGCTGCCTATGCCCGTGCTTACACAGATAACGTGGAATGTCCCGACTTCTTGTGGGCCGAGGCAGGCAGTTCATTTCGGTCGGCTGCAGGGCACATTGAGGAACTGCAGCCGCTTGACCTGCTGCTGGAGTCGCCGTCCACTGACGATGTCGAGCTAGCGGACCTTGACTTAGTTACAGGTCGCATTAATCCAGAACGCCTTGGTAGCCGGGTCCGCAGCGTATACCTAAAAGCGGAGCGTCTCAACCCTCCAACCAACGAGGACGAAGAGGAGCCACATTCGACTTCGAGTCTCGGTGAGTTCCGGCCGTGCGGTGTGTGCCGCCAGCAGGCTCCTTTTGGTCGTACGTTCGTTCAGGACCATCAGACAAAAGGCGATCAGCCCTTCCAGGCCCTTATTACGAGACAACTACAGGTCCAGCCCCCAAGCCCTGCACCTGCTACGGACTTTGCTCCACTCCGCGGGCGGAAAATTCTAGCTTTCTCCGACTCTCGCCAGACCGCAGCCCGCCTGGCACCCAAACTCCAAGATTACTCGATGAGAGACGCTTTGCGTCCGTTGATCCTACGTGGATGGCGGGATCTCAGTGGTATACCAGGGCTCGAGGATCAACTCTGCCTCAACGACCTGTACCTCTCCATCCTCATCGCCGCGGAGTCTATGGGTGTTCGTCTCCGGCCCAAACTCAAGGGCGTCGAATCCCTCCGCGCTGCGTTGACGGTCCGAGAGGAACTGGAGTCCGGCGCATTGGACGACCCATTCAAGACACTTCATCTCGTAATGGATGTGCGTAGTGAGAGACCGCCGGAGTCCTTGCTGCGCGCAGTGAACGAGATTCTCACTAGTCGCTACTTTGGTCTCCAATCGCTTGCACTCGCGTCCGTTTGCGAACGTGGTAAGTTCACCTCCAGAATCGAGGAGCTCCCAGATCTGGCTGTTGCCTTTGATAGTGAGCAGAAGCTGGCGCTCGCACGGATGTGGCTTTTCTACTGGTCCAACCAGGGCTACTGGTTCCCAACCATGACCGAGGCGTTCTGGCAGACGCCGCGCGGGGTCCGCCCGCACTCTGGCAGCTTTCAACCACTCAAGCGGTGGCTAGCAGACGAGACCACATCCAGAGTATTCAGAAAGCATTGGCTACCCATGTTGCTTAGCCTCTTCACCGAAACTGTCGCTCCAAGAAAGCACCGTATCCTTGCTCAGAACCTTGCCTTAGATCTAGAGGGGACTTGGGCGTACTGCCAGGCCTGCCGGTCAACCCAGCGTCCCTTCCCTGGCTCCAACAGATGCGTCTTGTGCTGCAGCGTTGGGTCGGTCCGAGAAATCGACCCAGACAACGACCAGGTCTTTATAGCCAGAAAAGGCTACTACCGAGCGAGTTCAGTACGCGCCCTGTCAAGCCCCTCCGAGCCCCCCTTGGCTCTAATTGCTGCGGAACACACAGCTCAATTGAATGCCGCTGAGACGGATGAGGTGTTCTCGCGAGCGGAGCAGTACGAACTTCTGTTCCAGGATGTAGACATCGGCTTACCTATCCCCGGAAATCAATCCCACGCCGCTATCGACGTCTTGTCATGTACGACTACAATGGAGGTGGGTATCGATATAGGTTCTCTCTCTGGTATCGCTCTCCGGAATATGCCGCCCTCTCGGTCGAGTTATCAACAACGTGCAGGTAGGGCAGGTAGGCGCGGTAATGCTGTTGCCACTGTCGTTGCCTTCGGAAGTGCCGACAGCCACGACGAGCAGTACTTTCGTGAGCCAGCCGCTATGGTTCGAGGGAGAGTTGATGATCCAAGCCTAACGCTCGATAATGAAGAGATAGCGCAAAGACATGTGACTGCCTACCTGTTCCAGCGCTATCACCAAGATCGACTCCCGACCATCGAGCCAGAGGATCAACCACACCTCTTCGCTGTACTGGGAACGGTAGCCGAATTCTTGGAGACGGCTTCTGAACTAAACCGGTGGGATTTTGAAGAATGGTTGCGAGCCGCCGAGTCTGATCTATACATGTCAGTAGAGAGTTGGCTCCCGCAAGAGATCGATCCGACCGATCGCGCCACTCTACTAGACCACTTCGTAGATGAGACCCTCCGGATAGTTGATGATGCCCTCTCGACTAGACAGCCTTTAAACGCTCCAACTTCCGACGCCTCTGTTCGTACAGGAAGGGCTGAGGGGACTTACCATGACGAGTTACAGCTCGAGGTACAGGCGGAGGTAGGCGAGGAGTCACGAACAAGTGGGAGCGGAGTCGAAAACCTTCTTGATCGCCTACTCTATAAGGGTGTACTACCCCGATATGCATTTCCGACAGACGTCGTTTCTTTTCATATATTCGATCGCAATCGGTCTACCCGATTCCGGGCCGCGTTCGAATACGCGCCTAGTCAAGGCTTGCCAGTTGCCCTATCCCAGTATGCTCCGGGCAAGGAAGTCTGGATCGATGGAAAACTTTGGACGTCGGGGGCCCTGTACTCGCCCATACATGAGGACCGTTGTGAAGCGTGGCGTCAGCGTCGTCTCTACTTCGAGTGCAGTGTGTGCCGCTATGCGTGCACAGTCGGTCAGACCGAGGCAGACAAGGGTGAGATAAGGGATTGTCCTGCATGTAGGACAGCAGCATCGTTCGGTACAGCGAAGAACTGGATGCGTCCCCCAGGATTCGCTCATCGGTCTACTGTAAAGGAGGGTACGTCGCCCGAGGATCAGCCAATAAGAAGCTACGCCACCCGTGCAAAACTCGTGGCGGAGGGACCAGCGGATCCTGATAAATGGCAGCCCGTAACATCCTACCTACGCGAATACTTCCACCGCACCCATCTCTTGGTGACGAACAGTGGCCCGCGCCGGGAGGGTTACACTTACTGTACTAAGTGTGGCGTGATCGCCCCCACGGCGACCCCTGATTCCGGCATCTCGGGTGAGCACCCCAAGCCGTATCCCGACGAGCGTGAGCCTAACTGCACCGGTTCTGCAGCAGCAAGGGGACTCGTTCTAGGAACAGACTTCATCTCCGACGTACTTCTGATCGGACTGAAGGTCGGGCCACCGATGACACTTCAGCCTGGGTACCTTGCAACAGATGTTGCACTCAGAACACTCGCAGATGCGATCACCATCGCAGGCTCGCTGGCTCTTGAGATCGAGCCAGGCGAACTCCAGGCTGAGTACCGTCCGGCTCTCGCTCCTGATGGCGATTCAGGGCTCGAGGCCGAGATTTACCTATATGATACCCTCGCTGGAGGCGCAGGATTCGCTCGACGTATCGGAGACATGGGCCTCCGACTCTTTGAAGATACAGTACAACTACTCGAAGGCTGTCCCTCGGAGTGCGATCGGTCCTGCTACCGCTGTTTACGTAGTTTCAAAAACAGATTTGAACACGACCTACTTGACCGACATGTCGCTGCGAGCTTGCTCCGATACTTGCTCCGCGGTGAGGAACCGACGTTGACGAAGAGCAGGCTCGAAGTCTCCACAGATCGACTCTTCGAAGACCTGGACCGCCAGGGCCTTGAAGAAGTACAGTTCACTCGGAATACCCTAATAGATATCACGGGGATCGGTAGGATTGAAGTACCGATCTTGGCCCGATATGCTGGCGGCGATCTAATCATCGGTCTTCACACACCACTCACACCTGGCTATGCGGCAGACCCAGCCCTACGTGATGTAGCGGAGTACAGTACTACGACACCGGTGGTATTGGTAGACGAGATTCTTGTGAGTCGCCACCTACCTCGCGCAAGTATACAGGTCCTTGAAGCAGTAAACGCTTGACAGTAGGTTCCCAGTTCTCGACATCAATCGGACTACGTGGCGTCTGGCCCGGGCCTCCCAGCTACTGGAGTTTTTCGAGCCTTGAAGAAATGAAGGCTTGCCCACGTCGATTTGCTCTTACTCGTGCGACCTACGCGCAGATCTGGGAGCTAACAGGTTATCCAGACCGTATAACCGAGCAATCGCTCTTCGGTATCGTGATACACAAAGTTATAGAGACCGTGCTCGGCAGCTTCCTTTCAGCGGGATGTACCTCCGTGTCGGACCAACAAGCTATTGCCGTAATGCGGAAACTGGGGGGGTACACGGCGATTGTAGCAGCAGAAGTCGGTAGAGCTATCGAACGGCTTCAGTTGAATCCACGGATGGAATCGCAACTCAACTATCTAGATGTAAGGCTTCGGCGACGGATGCCCGAAATAAGGGTAGCAGTCCAAAAGCTTATCGCACGTTCCTTACTAGTGAACTCGGAGTCAATAGGTGATGGAGGTAGCGGCGTTTGGGCTAGTCGTGCGCCACGTCGTATCAGCAGAGGTTCTCACTCTGAGGTTACCCTCGTCGCCGAGGCCGAGCGGTTCACTGGACGTGTGGACCTGGTGACTGTACGAGATGACTCTGCTGATCTGTTGGACTTCAAGTCTGGTAAGCCATCTGATCGTGACGCGCGGCAACTAACTTTGTATGGGTTGCTATGGGTTAGCGACAAAGTGGCGAACCCCGATCGACTGCCTGTGGGAGCGTTGACAGCTATGTACCCAGATTGTGACCGGTCCGTTCCCGTGCCCACGCAATGGCAAGCCGTGAAAGTACAACTCCGGGAAGAGATCGAGCGAGCAGAAGAGGAACTTGCCGAAACGCAACCTAAAGCCAACCCGTCTACAGAGTGTTACTATTGTCCAGTGCGCCATATGTGTGATGAGTACTGGGGATCACCATTCATACGACGTGACGGAGTCTCATCTTCATTTACCGACATCGAGGTATTACTACAGCAACGCAACGGACCCCGGAGCTGGAAAGCGCGACTGGTTGCCGACGCCTCCGACATCCTTCTGAGAACCTCCAGCGAGGATGGGGCGTTCGCGCCTGGACAGCACTTACGTATCTTGGATATCGCACTTGTCGATTCCGGCGATACGGATTGGCCAGTGGCTACTGCAGTGGCTAGTACAGAGGTATACAGTGTCGCTGGCGCGATGAGGTAACCAGGAACAGAACATTGTACGCGTTGGTGAGATAGGCGTCCGCTGCGAGCTCTCGGACGAGTTTGTCATCGATGCTGGGCTGGGCGGAGAAGTCAAAGTCTTCGACCTGCCCGGGTCTTGAGAAGTTAGCGAACCTGAGCCGGCCACTCCATCGACGGTGTTAGTTGCTTTGACGTCGACCCGAAGCAGCTACTCTAGAAATGCGGTATGACCGATGCTGCTTCGGTTGGCTTGTCCGAGGTGAGCGGGCAGCGCTTCGGCTGCTGCTGCCAGCTTGAGGTAGGCGAGATGGCTCCGTAGTTACTGGTAGACCGAGTCTTCGCTCATCGGCGCTTCCGATCATGGTTCTGCGGGTCGATGTGCCGTTGGTAGATCCCAAGATCAATCACAGCCTCGTTGTGGGCCACGCTGGCTCCGGTGTCAGCTGCGATCGCCAGCGAGTGGATTCTCCTCTCCGGAGTGATTGAGGGAAGTCTTCGAATCCGTAGTGGGGGTGAACTGGTCAGGTCTCTATTGTCACGGGGATTCCGATCTGTGTAGCGATTGGCGTGTAGAGGTCTACCTCGACTTCTTCGGTGTAGAGCGATACGAGGAGTGCATAACGCACCGACAGGTTGTTCCGGTCAGCTCGGTTGTTGTTCTTCCACCATCCACTGACTGGGTACACACCGAGAACCCCGCAGTCGCCGAGGTCGGCGGCTGTCCCTTCCCACAGGTCCGCATGTAGCGACCCGACATGGCGACTCTGGGGTCCGACAAGCCATTCTGGTTCCTGTCCTGGACTGTTGTGGGTTCCACCCTCCTCTACTTCGGCGAGACGATTCAAACGGCGTTGGAACTCTACGGTCGTCTCGCCGGGTCGGCGGATGTCGAATCTCAGACTGTGGGATGGGTATACGTAGCGGCTTCTCCATCCACGATTCGAAGCATTGGGCTCGATGAAGTAGCTGAGAGTCACCCGCAGCCGCACGGGTGTTTCGCCAAGATCGAGGAGCTGGTCCCGGGGCCACGGGAGGTCGTGGGTATGCATTTCCCGAAGGCGCGCCTGGCTCCTGTTGTCTTGATCGAAGGGCTGGATGTGCGATTGGGCGATCAGTGTTACGGCATTGGAAGCACTCCGCAGCACCCGCTCATCGGTGGGGACGCCGAACCCGTAGCGCCTGAGTAGCTGTCGGCGCTTAGTCTTGGTCGGCGCTTGGTCGATTGCGGCCGCCATAGGCGGCGTCCACTCAGCAGCATGTACGAGCAGCCCTCGGATCGTCTCAGGCCACAGGTTGGGATAGTTTGCAGCTACCCGCCCGGCGAGGCGTGCTGCTTGAGCCGCCGCAGCGCTGGTCGCGTTTGCGGTCGTGAGCGGACGTCCCAGGGGTTCCAGGTAGGAGGTTGTCGCGATCGAGACCACATCGTGTTGGTCGAAGTGGGTGGCGTCCGGCGATACTAGGAGGTTGCCGCCTTCCATCACGATGTCCGGCTTGAGCGGCCAGATCTTAGAGTAATTGACGGATGTCCTGCTGAAGGGTGACAGTTCGCCGCGAGGTGCCAACGGCGTGTATCCAGCGAAGTCGGGATGTTGCGGCGTGACAGCGAGTTCGGTATAGGCTCCGACGGTCAAAGCGTTCCACGATTGGCCAGGATCTTCGATCGCCAACGTGTCACACACTTCCAGGAAGTTTGTTTTATGGCCGTCGCGGACGTTCCCTCCTGAGACGATAAGTAGTCGACTGGATTGGGAATCGGGGTCGGTGAGCAACTCGATGCCCGCTTCGGTTGCGGAAACGTCTGTGCCGAAACTGGCTCATCGGATTTCAGTGGGGAGTGACCGATGGGAGTAGGTCCCAGTTGGGTTTCCCCGCGTAGAGAAGGGCGCGGATTCGGTAGTTCGCGAAGTTGCGGAACCCGAACGCTGCTCGTTTGATCCGTTTGATGAGGTTGTTGAGGGCTTCGGTGGGTCCGTTGGTTACCTTCGAGATGTGCCAGTTGGTGATCTGGGGGGTCCAGCGGGCGATGGTACGACCCAGCTTGTTGATCTCGGGTGGGCAGGATTCGTGTTGGAGGTCGTCTGCGAGCTGGAGGGTGTATCGGAGAGCAAGGACCGGACTCTCGATCCCGTAGATGCCTCGTACCGTCTCTTTCGCGTGCCAGGCTGTGCGCACTTCCCCGTAGGGGTCACCAGCATCGAGGAGACCACGCAGCCGTATTTGACCCCGGTCGCTGATCCTCTCATGCGCAGCGGTTAGGAGCCGCCGTATCCGATACAGCGGGTCATCCTTGCGGCCTCGATGCCCGAGGGTTTCGTTTTGGACTCTTCGTCGTACCTCGTCGAGACGCTGGTTGGCGAGGCGGATGACGTGGAACGGGTCCGCTACCTGCAGCGCGTGCGGCAGCACCCTGTCATACGCCTTCCGATACGAACCGGACATGTCCAACACCGCCCAGCGGATAGCCTCACACCATTCGGTGGGTTGTGACCGGAACCAGGCTGCGGCGCTTTCTGCTGTTCTACCAGGGACTATGTCGATCAGCTGGTGGCCGCCAACGTCGACGACAGAGGTGCACCAGACTTTGGTACGCCAACGGCCCCGACGCCAGAACAACGTCTCGTCCACTCCCACAGCTTCGACGGTCCCGACCCGATCGGTGTCTGCTTCCAGCAGCGCTTCGCCCCAGCGGCCAACCTCTTTGTTCACCGTATGCCAATCACAACCAAGTTCTGCGGCGACCTCGTCGACCGAACGGCCCCGCCCACCCACCTGGATGGTCACCCACCGGGCCGCTCGGGATGTCAACAACGCCCGTTGGGGACCAATCTTGGGGTCTTGTTCGATGAACGATCTGAGCGCACAGTCGGGGTTCGGACATGTCCAGCGCCGTTTCCGCCACCGCAGCCGCACAGGCCGGCCGAACGCCGGTAAATCCACCAACACAACCGTCCGATAGCCCTTCGACCACACCGACCCGCCACAGGACTCACACAACGGCCGGGGCTTGCGGGACCGGATCACCACCTCCAACGGTGCCTCCTCGCCCGGGTCGTTGATCCCTACCAGATCAACCTCACCTAGGCCTACCAACTTCTCGCACATGCGCGTAGGATCAGCTTCCACAGGGGTCCTCCTGCCTCGGATGTCATTACCAACACCCGATTATGGAGGACCCCTCCTCACTTCTGGTGGATTCCAACTCCCCCTGGCAGATCCCCTACTCCCCACTCATTTCCGAAGAGCCCCGAAACTGAGGGCATCGATCGTCGCAGACCACAATGTGGGGCGACCATCGGATCGGGAGTCTTGGTCGCTAATTGCCATACAGAAAATCCGTCGTCGTGCGGGCACGGATGCCTCCGGTGCGGACACGCCTGCTGCCGTTACGGCTCCGTAAGTCTCCGGTGGATTGGGAGTCGTATCAGGCAGAATCTTCACGGACTCGAGACGGTGAACCAACTGCACATCCAACCCCGAGGTGAGGACATCGGTCACGTCACCGAACAGGCCCAGACCTGCCATGGCCGTTCCGTGTCCGTTGCGGTCATGTCCGTCGGGGCCGACTACATCGTGGATGTCTCCAGCGTGGAGCGAGTCTCGGAACAGGGAGTGCTGGTAGATCCCGGTATCAAGCAGGCACACGGCGGGTGCATGCTCTGGAGCTGGGACGATGCGCCTTAGTGTTTTCTTTACCCATTCCTGCTGGGTCTCGCGAGGAAGTTCGGCAGGCGAAGCCAGACTCGCGTATCGGATCTCAGCGATCGGAAGCCGAGACGCTAAAGAGGCACCCAGAGATGCCAAGTCTGTCCGGACGGCCGTAACGGTGCGTCCTGGGCGTGGGAACTCGACCGCTTGTGCAGCCAGTTCCCACTCGGCGCTTGCTGCGACCTGGGTGAGAGTGTCGAGTTCTTGTCCGGTACGGCGGAGCCAGATCTCCCACCAGCCCATGCTCTCGCTGGGATACGGACGGTGATCCGTCCACAACTGCTCCAGCGTCGCCCGCTGCAAGGACGCGATGTTGGCCACGAGCTTCTCGTGGCGTGGCGTGCCCTTGCGCGTTTCCTCATTGGCGTAGCGGTCAAGCCGTGAGAAGAACTGCCCGACTTGAGAGTCAGGAACGGAGACTGTCGCGATCTCGGCTGATAGAGGATCACCGGCAGGCAGTCTCACTGAGAGCAACTCGATACCCGACCCTCGGAGATCGAGACTCTCCAAGGCGAGTGTGAACCCGTTCGGCCAACCCACCACAGCGAGAATGACACCGTCCGCTTTCAGTTCTTCGGACCACTGCTCTCGGGCATCCTGTGCCTCATCGATCGCCCCCTCGAGGCCTTCACGCAGTGCGCTGGCGTGTGCCTGCCGGTCGGGGATCTTAGGTAGCTTTGGTTGACCGTCCCCGCCACCGCGCCGCTGGTATCGGTCGGTGATCGGCTCGGCTGGAACCAGGATATGTGGAAGCTCGTAGACCATTCGCCCGCCCGATCAGTTGTCGTTGGGACGCCGCTCTCGGAGCGCCTCTTCCAAGACAGCCGTTGTGATCCTCTTCTCTTGTGCTAACACGGTCTGTTTGGCTGCAGCCTCGGCAGCGCGAACAAGGTCCGCTTGGCTTAAGCGAGCCGTCTGACCAGCAAGCACATCCCAATCAACGTCCATCGTGTCGAGCATCGCAAGCCGACTCCTCATCACCGCCACCGCTGCACCAGGATCAGGCAGCGAATACTCGATAACCTGGTCAAATCTGCGATAAAGCGCTTGGTCCAACAACCTAGGATGATTCGTCGCCGCGACAACCACGCTCACCGGTGACGCGTGTTCCAGGAATTGAAGGAAAGAGTTGAGCACCCGCCGAGCTTCGCCCACGTCGTTAGGCGCACCCCGTTCGGCTCCGAGAGCGTCAAACTCGTCGAACAGATAAACGGCTCTGGTCGACGCTACCGCATCGAACACGAGGCGCAGCTGAGCTGCCGTCTCCCCCATGTACTTGCTTATCACTACATCGAGCTGGATGGTAAAGAGCGGTCGCTTCAAGCTATGGGCGAGCGCAGCCGCCGACATACTCTTGCCCGTACCCGGCGGGCCCAGAAGCAACACGCGATGAATAGGGTCAAGACCGTGGGTCGCCAGCAGGTCCGAGCGACGCTGCTCGGTGAGAATACGCTCAAGCTTCCTAAGCAACTGAGGTTCCAACGTCATCATGTCCAAGGAGACCTCTGGGTAACTCACCGTCACCAGACCCGCGAGCTCCCCTCGCGGCTGCACCATCGGCACGGGACGCAAAGCCGCGGCCGCACGTTCTCCCTTCGCAGCATCGATCAAATCCCGAAGATCCTGGGCAAACCGATTCTTCCCTTCTCTGGCGGCTCTCGCAGCAACCTGAAGCGCGACGGAGTAGAAGCCGTCGTCGTCGCCATCCATGTGGCGACGAATTAATGCCTTGAAGTGATCAGCGGTGAGTGCCATGAACTCCGTTCCCTCCCGGTGTCACCCCCGGCCCCGCCCCAGTCATCGCCAAGTCACTTCGTTCATGCCGGCGAGGACGTGGGTTGCACTCGGTTCTCACCATCCTACGCCGCCGACTCTCAGGTACGGCGCATGTGCAGCTTCTTAGGTGTCTCCCACATCGGCTACTAAGCAAACGGCAGTTGAGACGATCGTGGAAGAACACACTCATAATGGAATGGCTCTTTCCTTTGGGGGCCACCTGCGAAGATGGGGTGGCCCCTTGGAGCGGGGGGCGGGTCTGACTCAAAAGAACACTGGCGTGCGCTTGCGTTGCCTTTGCGTTGATCTGTCGGCCTGTCCCCCGGTCCAGGGAAGAGCGGGGTTTCGGCTCCGAGCGGATGTGACCTAATAGGAGCTTTAGCTTCCCAGCACCGTGAGTGTACTGTCCACCGCTTTTTGCCGGAACCCCGCAACAAGAGTAGCGCCCTCGAGGAGGTGGTGGTCGTGTCGGGGAATCGGGTTGATGTGTTCGGTGGGGTTGATACCCATCGTGACACCCATGTAGCGGCGGTGGTGGATACTGCTGGTCGCCTGTTGGGGTCAGAGTCGTTCGCAGCGGAGGGAGCTGGGTATCAGCGGTTGGTCGCCTGGCTGGGATCGCAGGGACATCTGGTCCGGGTCGGGGTAGAAGGAACCGGTAGTTACGGCGCCGGGCTGGCCCGCTATCTGACCGAGGCCGACATCGAGGTGGTGGAGGTGAACCGGCCGAACCGCCAGCTACGCCGCCAGAAGGGCGGCAAGACCGACAGCGTCGACGCCGAGGCAGCAGCTCGGTCGGCCGCCTCGGGCCAAGCAACCGCAGTTCCCAAGTCCGGTGACGGTCCGGTCGAGTGCCTGCGGATGCTGAGGACGGCCCGCCGCTCCGCGGTCAAAGCCCGCACCCAGGCCGCCAACCAGATCCACTCTCTGGTGGTTACCGGCCCTGAGCAGGTCAAACAACAGCTAAAGGGCATGAATCTCAAAGCCCAGGTCCGAGTTTGCGCCCGGTTCCGACCCGGCACAGACCACACCACCACCGCCTACGCGAAGCGTGCCCTGCGGCATCTGGCCCGCCGATACCAAACCCTCGACACAGAGATCGGCGAACTCGACACCGAGATCAGAGGCCTCTGCGCGAAGGCGAACCCGGCGCTGCTGGCGGCAGAAGGTGTCGGTCCTGACACAGCCGCCGCTTTGTTGGTCGCAGTCGGCGACAACCCCGGGCGTATGAAATCGGAACGGTCCTTTGCGGCGCTGTGCGGCACCAGCCCCGTCCAGGCATCATCGGGACAGACCATGCGGCATCGTCTCAACCGGGGCGGCGACCGGCAAGCAAACTGTGCGCTGTGGCGCATCGCTACCACCCGGATGCGCCACGACGCCCGCACCAAAGACTACGTAACCCGACGCCAGACCGAAGGAAAGAACCGAAAAGAGATCATCCGCTGCCTCAAGAGGCACATCGCCCGAGAAATATACCGACTCATCACTAACCCGCCACCAACCCCGAACTGCGCGAAGCTGCGCACCCTACGCCAACAAGGCGGCATCACCATCACCCAAGCCGCCCACGCTCTCCGAACCCACCCTGCCCGCATCTCAGAAATCGAACGCGGCCGAGACCACAACCACCAGCTCGCTACCCGATACCAGAACTGGCTCCGAACCCACCAACCCGCCCCACCATCATCGATTTGACAATCATAGGAGCATCAACGAGCGAGCAGCATCATCGGACGACCCGATACCCGTAGGTCCAATCCAGCGGTGGGCACTTGAACTACTACCCAACCCGGCAACTCTGCTCCCCGAAGGCGCCGAGATGGCCTACGAAGCGCTTTCGGTGAACCGAAGCCGCACAGTCCGATCATCCCGCGGCACCATCCGCCGCGACCTGGCAAACGACCTGAGGCTGCGCGACGGCGGCAGCCGCGCGGATCGCGCAGCCTCCGCATTCCTTCGGTCTACGCGAAGTAGAGCCCGCCGAACCCTTAGCCTGAATCCACCGATGGGGAGCGCGCAGCGGACATGGAGATATGGTGGAAATGCCTCCTGATCTGCGGCGATAGCTATTGGTAAGGATGGTTCGGTCCTGGGAAGAGGAGCAACTTCCTGTGAGTGGTGGATCCCGGAGATCGCCCTGGTCAGGAGTGGTTTTCGGAACATGAATCGGTGGATTCAGGCTTAGAGGGTGCGCGGATAGGCGGACGCGACCGCCCCTATCCGTAACTCCTACGCGGTTCCCACGCGGAGAGACTGCTGGTCATAGCCTCAGGGTCGTCAACCGTCGCAGCCTCCACTGTTTCCCCAGGTGAGCACCTATCCGCGCACCCTCTTAATCGAGATGACCGTAGACGACGTAGGAGTCGTCTACTGGTGAGGGATCCTCCCCGAACGACAAACCAGTCCATACCAGTGATCACACACCCAGACCAACGACGTAGGACAGCGGCCTCCGGTCACCTCCAAAGCACTTGGCGCGCCATCATCGTCAACAACTCACCGGAACCACCGACCTGACGTGCCCATTGTGGACGGTGGAGGACGATGTGTGGATCATCCACGAAACTAGTGACGAAACCTGTAACCGCCGGGATTGGGGTGCCGTCGGGCGGAGGATCGGCGGGAGGAGCATGGGTTGCTGGATCGGGGCCGCTAAGTTGAAGCGGCTCTACCTCGTTGCTGGCAGGCGCTCACAGACTGAACATTGGCTAGCGTTGGTCGCCGTGGCGGTCTCTCTGTCGATGGACAAGATCACGAAGTACTAACGACAGTGATACCGTGTTGAGCAGTCGTGTAGTAAAATGCCTGTTTAGCAGGGTAAACAGTCGCAACTCCGAGTTACAGCCGGTAACTGGCGGAAACACCCCACAACCCGACCCCCGAACGCTACACAACATAACCCAAAAGTTTACAAGCCGATTTGCGGGCCGAGAACGCGGTCCCACACCGGGAGGCCCACCGACCCCCCAGATTTTCAGGTCCGGATGCCCCGCTTACGGAATGCTAGGGGTCGCCCCGGTGCGGAACAGATGCACGAGGGTTACGGCAAACCTCGCCCCACGCGGTGTCCATCGCGACTGGTTCGTCAAGGTCGGACACCGAGCCAATAGCGCTGACCATCACCGGCCGCAGGGACAGCCCAGACATCATCGGGGGTTGGGCCGGTCGGCCTGTTTCAGCTGGTGCAGCCTTGGCCGTCTCCGTCACGGTCCAAGGGGTAGATCCAGCATCTGTACAGAAAGCGTCGGTTTTGGGCGGCGGTTAGGGGTCGGAGTTGGCCTGGGGGTGGTGTGGTTGTGTTGGTGACGTCGTATCGACGGTGGAGGTTGATGTGTTGGTAAACGGTGGTCGATAGCTGCACCGAGGTAGGTGGTGTTCCAAGTGGCGATGGCGGTGGTAGGCAGGGCGAGGCATTGGGCTTTGGAGGTCTTGGTCGTCGGTGGCTGAACCAGTCGACGTACTCGAGGGCCGCGTACTCGAGGCGGCCGAGGTCCCGCCATGGTCCTTTCTCTCGGATGGGTACGGTCTTGCACAGACCGATGACGACGCTGCCATAGCGTTGTTGTAGGGATCAGGTCGTTTTGGCGGCTGATGCTTGTAGGCGTGAGATGAGCAGTGACACGGGTGTGTGACCGTGGCGGACGGTCGCAGCGACTCTGGGGAGCTCGCCCCAACGATTCGAGGACCCGTTGGACTACAACTCGCATCTGGCCTAACCCTTGACCTGATTACACCCAAACCGACGCGTTCTGTACATTTGCTAGACCAACCCCGTCACCGCCGGCGTGTCAAGCGGTCGGCGGTGAGACGTTACCTGCTGCACGACTGGCGTCTAATGATCCAGGGTCGTTCCGAAGCGGAACTGGCACACCCGCCCAGTGTTGTAGGACCTAGGCAGTCCACAACGCTACGTTACGTCAGCATCGGCTAGGGCTTGATCTGCTGACCGGTGTTCAGCGTTTGGGTTGAGCTGTGGTTGCGATGACAGGTCTTTGAGCCGCCAGTTGATCGGCTTCTCTGGGTCGAAGCTCTTCTCCAGTTGGTGCAAGAAGTCGTTCCCAGGATGGTTCTCAACGGCGGTGGAGATGAGGTTGTGTGCATGCTCGGCCTTCCCCACAGCCTGGTAACGCGTCGCGAGGTCCAGGGATAAGCCTGCCCTAAATTCACGAGGCATCCTCAAGCAGTTACGCTTGCCATGGCTTCGGAGGTAGGCGTCGTGAACGGATTGGTGTTCCTCTAAGGGCCATTCTGGGACAGTTCCTAGGAGAAGATGCACTACCATAGCTTCAACAGATGGGGCCTCGACTTCTTCTCTGTATCTTGTTATGACAGCGTCATAATTCTGCATCGGTGTTTCGGCCATTGCCAGCTTGTTAAATAGGATATAGAGTGCTAAGTACGGCCTTCGTCGGGGCTTTCCTATATTCGGGAGCAGTTGTTCAACCTTCACGAGGGTATCTTGCAGGTCTGTAACGGCTTGTCCTCCGCGTACGAAGCCCGCTAATTGGTCTAGAAAGCCCTCCAGACGCTTCCGCCCAGCCGAGGCGGTCACGCTCTCGACCCGACCAATCCAGTACTGCGGAGCAGGAGGGACGTATACAATACCTGCGCGTTCTTGGCTGTAGTCGTAAACCTCGGTAGTGACCTTCGGCTGACTCCTTATGAAGTCGTTGATCACGTGACGTGCCAAGCGTGCCATACCCTGGAACGTCAGGATAGTAACGCCGCCCATACTGAGGGATTCGCCGTGGTGCGGGACTGCCGTGAGTAAAGTCGGTAACTCCCCAAGCTCATGAATGTGCTTTGAGCGTAGTCCATAGGCTCGGTTCAGTGCGCGCCGAAGATCCGCGCGTCCTATCGGGTTTTCTGACCCCGAAGCCTCTTCACGAAAGTAAGACGGCTGTAGATGATCTAGTGCAAATTCACAGAAACGACGGCTGGCTGCGACATGCTCAATCTCCAAGAGTGCACTCTTCACCCGCTCCCTTGTCTGGTCATCCGTCTCGTCCAACGCCTTGTCGAGTTTGCAGCGCTTGTCTTCAGGATAATCGTCCCAATTAGGAACATGGCCGTCGAACCCCTGAGTTAACGACTCAATGGAAGCGACTAGCAATGTATAAGTCAGTTCAGGATCGTCTACGAGCCGGTGGAGCCCAATAATATAGTTGCGTATTGCTCGCATGGACGCAAGGTAGGTCTTGCGTTCGAGTCCAATCAGATCGCTTACGAACCCGACCAGTGTGGTGGCGTCATCGTCGTGGCACCAGACTTGAGAATCGAAGGTCCGGCTAACTAGACTGCTCGGTACAACACCAACCAGAGGGCCGCCCGGTTGACTACTTGTTAGCCTGCGGGTGAGTTCATGATCAGGCGTACATGTAACGTTCAGTGCGAAAGAGACGATTGCCGTAAAGTCACTCAGATATGGATCAATACCATGAGATACGATTACTCCGGGGCCGGGCTCACCTTCGATCAGTTCCGTCAGTTCGTATACGGCGGTACCCGCATCGCGTAGGAAACTCGTCGGCAATAGCCGGCCAGCAGCCGTCTCTATCGGGGCTCTGCCATACAGCTGGAGATTCGTATGAACTATCCCACGGAGTTCATTACGCTGTGCTGGCCCGTGGCTAAAGAGTTTACCCGAAGCTATTTGAAGCATGATTATCTCGTTACACAATTCTTTTCAAGGTTGATGGCGACTCTTTTTAATGTTGATGGCGACGCGATCTAGTCGGCCCTTCACGGGACGCTGGGTTTCGTCGGTTCTTGTTGTCGGTGTCCGTTCATGTTAGGAGGCGGATTCGGGCGGTGTAGCTGCGTGGGTACCTCGTCCTCCAGACTACGGCTCGACTGCATCATGCCAAGTAGTAGAGCTACTCGTCGAGCGTCTGGCTCATCCGGATCGAGTTGTAGATGTGCTCCCAGCGCTCACGGGTTTGGGGTCGCACGCCGCGGAACTCGATGCCAGCCAGCATCCGAACGTCGCTTTCGGGGAGCCCCTTCGCCTGGGCGAACTCGTGCAGGCTGTCGGGGATGTCGGTGGGCTGCTTTGCGAGCAGCCGACGGCCGAGGAGGGCGCTCATGGTGACGCCGAGTGCTTTGGCGACGGCGTAGAGGGTTTCGGCCGATGGTCGCTTGCCGGCCGTGTTCTCAAGACTCCAGAGGTAACCCTTGCTCACCCCGGCGGATATGGCGAGCTGGCTGAGACTTAGGCCGGTGTCACCTCGATACTTGCGGATTCGATCTCCAATTGATTCGCCGGTCTCGTTGCTCATGGTTGGTGGAGGCTGCGTGGTGCGATCATGGGTCTCCCTTTCGTTACAGGCCACGGCGGTAGAGCGCAAGGACGCGCTTTCGTCCGTTGTAGGGCACTACCCGTGCCGAAACCTCGACATCCGGAACAGGCTCCCGCGAGAGCTCGTCGAGGGTCGTGTGTTCATGCACCACCTCTCCCTGCATGGCACGCCCAAGGGGTGAGTCGATGCTGACCGACTTGTGGGTGGGGATGAATGGCCAGTCCCCCCGGCTTCGGGCGGTACGAACACGCAATTTAGGCTCGGCGTGCGGGTCGCCGTGCTGGCTTGGCTTTAGATTGTCTTCGAGGACGATGAACATCGTCGGGTAGGGTGCGAGGTCCACGATTCGGTGTCCGCTCGCTTCGAGGCTCGCCTGGTAGGTCTCTGCCACGTTCATCAGGGTCTCTATCCCGAAGTCGGTGTTGTTCAGGTCCGCTTGCAGGTGCTTCTGAGGTAGGAGAAGTGAGCTAGCGCCCTGATCGCACATGGCTTCGAGGTCATTGCCTTTCCCTGGAGTGACCGAAGGTGCGCATCGGTAGCGCGGCTGCAGCTCAAAGCCCTGAAAGAAGGTGTGAACACACTCGTGGAAGATGGTGAATCGCCGTCGCGTCTCTCCATCCGAGGCCCTCACCTTGATCGTGATGTCCTGATCGTCGCAGATGAGGCACCCCGCGACATCAAGTTCGGTCTCCTCGATTCGTGACACATCGAGGTATGAGGCCACGACTGCGGGATCGATTGGGGGAGTTAGCGCCAGCTCATTGATGACGTCGTCCGCGACGGCGACAACGTCCGCGGGCCCGGGCTGGCGGAGGCACTGGAACTCGAGGAGGGACAGCTGTTTCACGTTCCCGTTCGATGATAGGGCGTTCTCGGTCAGGAACTGGTATCGTACTCCGGTAGAGAACGGGATGGTCCCGTTCGGGAACGGGGGGTGAGATGAGCTCACGCAACGAACGACACGTTACGCCGCATCCGGAGGGTGGCTGGCAGGTTACCCGTCCGGGTGCCGCCCGGGCCATTGCGCGTACCGAAACGCAAGCAGACGGGATCGACCGAGCAAGAGCACTCCTGGGCAACGACGACGGCGGCGAGTTGGTGATTCATGGCCGCGACGGCCGGATCCGTGACTCGGACACGATCTCGCCGGGCAACGATCCGTTCCCACCAGCGGACACGCGGTAACCGCCACCATGGATGTGTCCGAGTCCACCGCGGCTGGGTTGCCGGACCCATGCGCCGCGCCCCTCCAGGTGCTCGCGCTCGACGGCGGGGGACTACGCGGGATCTTCACGGCGGCAACGTTGGCGGCGTGGGAGGAAGACTTCGGCACGTCGATCGCTGATCACTTCGATCTGATCGTCGGGACCTCGACCGGCGGCGTTATTGCGCTCGCGCTAGGGCTCGGCGTGTCCCCGGCCGAGATCCTGTCGATCTATGTCGATCACGGCGACCGTATCTTCCCGCCAGCGCAGCGAACGCGTCGCGGATTGTGGCGACGGCTTCGACGACCTCGATACAGCGCTATCGACCTGCGCGCGGTGTTGCAGGACTGCTTTGGCAATCAGATTCTCGGGGACTCGCGAGTGCGGCTCGCCATTCCAAGCTACGACCTGGCCGCTGATCACGTCCACCTCTTTCGCACCCCGCACCATCCAGATCTCCGACGCGACTGGCGAGTGCCGGTCGTCGACGTCGCGTTGGCCACCACAGCAGCACCGACATTCCTCCCCGCCCATCGGATGGATGCGCACCGTCTGATCGATGGTGGTGTATGGGCTCACAACCCCACGCTGGTAGGCGTGGCGGAATGCTTCGATCGCCTCGGGGGAGAACGCGGCCGCATCCGTGTTCTCAGTGTGGGTACTACAAGCGAGATCCGCGAACGGCGACCCGCCCTCGACAACGGAGGACTCCTCGCATGGCGCTCTGACGGTCTCGATGTGATGCTGCGGGGCCAATGCCTCGCGGCAACTAACCACGCCCGCCTCATTCTCGGGCGACACAACGTGGTGCGGGTGGACGTGTCGACCCCCGAAGGCCTCCACACTCTTGACTTGGTGACCACACAGGACCTGATCGGACGCGCCCACGCAGAAAGCCGCACCCGGTCGCCAGCGCTGGCAGATCTCCTCAAGCATTCCCCCTCAAAGTACGACCCCTTCTATTGCAAGGAGCATCCCCATGGCCAATGACGACCTCCGGTTGATCTCGCAACTGCTCGGCGCCTCGGTCGAGGTGCTCGACATCTCAGCCGAGCAGTACGAACTCGCAGTGTGTCGGTACGAAGACCTCGGCCAGTGGCTCGTCACGCAAGGCATCGGCGATCCCGACGTGTACCCACAGGGCTCGTTCCGGCTGGGAACGGTCGTGCGGCCAACCAACAGCAGCGACTTCGATATCGACCTTGTCTTCCTCCGGTCCCTGGCCAAGGAGTCGATCACCCAGAAGGAACTCCGCTCCCAGGCGGGGAAGCTGCTGCGGGCCTACATCGCCACTCGCGGAGACGAGAACGGGAACCCGGGGTTGGAGGAGAAAAGCCGCTGCTGGACACTTGTCTATACCAACGACAAGTTCCACATGGACGTGCTACCGGTCATCCCCGATCCCGACGGCGACGACACTGCCATCCTGCTCTCCGATCGTGACCTGTTCCAGTGGCAACACAGCAACCCGATCGGATACGCCGACTGGTTCTGGAGATCCATGGGAGACGCCGTTGAGATCGGCAGAGCCCAACTGGCCACGACCCTCAGCCGAGACGTCGAAGACGTCCCCCGGTGGCTGGTGCGGACCACGCTGCAGCGTGTTGTCCAACTCCTCAAGCTGCACCGCGACACCTTCTTCCGCAACCAGCCCCGAGACAAGCCCGCCTCCATTCTCATCACGACTCTGGCAACTCACGCGTACAGCGGCGAGAGCGACCTATACGAGGCGTACCGGAAGATCGCGTACAACCTCCCCTCCCATATCGAACGGCGCAACCGCAAGTTCTGGGTTCCGAACCCAGCCCACGAGGAGGAAAACTTTGCAGACAAGTGGAACACGAACCCGGCCCGTAAAGCGCACTTTGATCGGTGGGCTCAGGCCCTGACCGCCGATGCCGACCGGTGGATCGGCAGCGCCGGCGTCGACGAAGCGGTGCGGTCACTCGGCGCTGCACTTGGAAGTGCGCCGGTGCAAGCGGGAGCGAAGCGCGTAGCGACGAGACTTTCCTCCGCCACAGCAAGCGGCGCCCTCGCCGTCACCCAGCGCGGGAGGTTGACTCAGGGGCGGGGCACCGAGATCCCGCGCCACGACTTCCATGGCCAGTAACCGCCTACCCGGACTCTTTCGCGAGATCAAGCTACTTCGTAGCCACTATCCCGACGGGACTACGAAGCTGAAGGCGGGAACGCTGCAATGGACTGGTGAACTCCAGCCGAGTGAGATCAGCAACCTATACCTCGTGGTTCTAAGATACGCGCCGCCGAAGCACCCTCACATCATCGTACGGAAGCCCCAGTTGGTTGCCGATGCCGACGGCCACCTACCCCACAGCTACCACAACGGCAGCCTCTGTCTCTACAAACCCGGCCAGTGGGAACATGGCGATCGACTCGCTACCACGATCCTGCCTTGGACGTGTGAGTGGCTGCTCCACTACGAGTTCTGGCGCGCAACCGGGGAGTGGTGTGGGAGTGGCGGCGACCACGCCGGTCCGGTCAACCGGCCCAAGCACCACTCCGGGCGTCGGGGTAAGACTCGCGCCGGGCGTCGGATCGTTGCGAACTGACTTCCCGCTACCCGCGATCACCTGACGGGCCGGGACGCCCACTCGGCCCGCCCTAGAGGAGCCAGCAGGCTACGTGGGAAACATCGCAGTACCGCCACCGAGGTCCGACACCACCGCCCCCAGACAGAACGCGTAGCTGCGTCGGGCGTTTGGGGATAGCGGTTTGGCAGCGAGGAATTGTTCAACAGCGCGGTCCAGAGACGGCACCCTATCCGGGAGAAGAACAGGCTCAGCCACCCCAGGACCTTCCTTAGGAGAGATAACAGGCAGGGTTCACCGGAGGGGACGGTAACCGCTCCCCCAGCGTGTTCGGGGTTTCGTTCCGTTGTTAGGAGAGATAATGGGCCAATATCTCTCGTTTGGCACAGGCGAACCCTACCCACGGGCTTCCGGGCACCATCCGATGTGTGCCCTAGTCAAACCCGCCAGCGGATGGACACTCCACCAACTACGACACTCGGCCCTCACCCACCTCGGCGAGCAAGTTGCCTCCGCTGTCCTACCCCAAGCCAAAAGCCGCCACTACGACCTTCGCGCCCTCACCCAATACACCACACCTGGCAAGAAGCGGTCGCCGTTTTCACCGCACAGTTCGACCCAGGAGGCGATACCCCATGAGCCATCACACTCCAGAAACCTGAGGAAGGCGTTAGAGAGTTGCTGCTCGGTTGTCCTTGGCGCGATGTGGGACTGATCGGAATCCGAAGCCGATTAGGTCGCCCGCCTCCTCAACCGCAGCCCACGGATCGCATGCCTTGAGTTGCAGCAGGAAGCCGCCGTTGTGGCGCAGCATCGCTGTGGGCGCGTTCTGTGACAGCCACCGTGTCGTTGCCGCGGCGTCTAACCACTCCGGTGGCATCTGTTGGCCGTGCCGTGCGAGGGCGATGAACGGCACGAGAACATCCCAGAGGCGAGGTTGACGGCGTGCGACCTCTTCGGCCTTCGCCGAACACTTCCGCGAGGCTTGCCGGGTTTCTCCTTTTCGCAAGCCATGTCACCCAGCGGTGAAGGTAATCGGGGCTGAAACCCAACCCCAATAGGTGGCCTGCGAGGGTCCTTGACGCCTCCTCCGGTGCGAGCGCCTCGGGCTCGGAGGATAGGACTTGGCTCCAGTGAGCGAGGTAGTCCGTCGTGATGCCTGAGAGAAGGTCATCTGGTTGATGTCGGGCGATCGGGCTTCTAGGCGACTCCTGCAGTTTGCGGAGTGTGGCGGTCAGGGCCGACCGAACCGCCGACGGCCCCAGACCGAGATCTGGACCCGATCTGCGCTGCGCCATTCGTGCCAACTCTTTGACGGTCGCGGCGCGGTGGCCACTGGCAAGCAGGTCGACAGCCTCAAGGGTCTCCTGCAAGACAGTGACAGTCCCGGGGTTCCAGAGCCGCCGCTGCCAATTGGTGCGCCGCCCGAAGTAGTCGAGCAGTCGTGCCATGACCAGAGCGGGCGCATTCTGAGCATCTCCTGTGCTCTAATCTGCTGCAGGATTCATATCCGACTTCTATCCGGGGAGAGCCGCCCTCCGGGGCCGCTCTCCCCGGCTACTTTTCCTCGCGCCGAGCGGCCCCAGTGCCGTGATCGTGGGTTGTCGCGGCCTACCGGGGAGGAGCAACCAGTAGCTTGGCAACTGTCCACGAGGGCTTCCCTTTCTGAGTCGTAGACTTCTTTCACCCACAACTCAACCAGGTACGCCCTCAAATCAAGTGTCAATAACGTCCAAGGGAAATACCGCTTGTGGCTAGTGGCTAGATCAGCCTGTAATAGTAGTAAGTGGGGTACAACGACCACTGACCACTGACCAGCGGCTCCGCTGGTACCCTCGGATCCCTCGTGGAACCGGTGGTGTGACGTGGACCTTGAACTGACAGCAGCGATCGAGAAGATCCACACTCCCGCCGGATGGGTGCATCTGGCCACGATCGGCCCGGACGGCAGCCCGCACGTGGCGCCGATGATGATGGCGGTGGGTGACGGGGTTCTGCTGTTCAGCCTCACCGGCAAGCAGAAGAAACGCAATCTCGAGCGCGACCCGCGCGCGACGGTGTCGCTGGCAGAGGCCGGTACCCTCGGCCACGTGATTGCCTGGGGCTCCATCGAGATGCGCCACGATGACGAAGCCCAAGTCCTCTGGGAGGGCATGATCAAGAACGCTTTCGGCGAGTCCGGACTGGTGAACCGGGATCGCCGGTTGAGCCTGGACGGAACGAGCCTCGGTGTGATGACCGTTTCGCGGCACAGGATCTACGGAATCACGTGACCGCCGCAGTGCGCCGGGCGTATTCGGATTACCGGCACGGGCAACTGCACTATCGGATAGCAGGTTCGAGGGAATCCGACCGTACCCCCCTGATGTGTTTCCACCTCAGTCCCGTGTCGGGATTGGTCTACGAGCGACTGCTCGCCGAGATGGGCAAGGATCGGCTGGCTGTCGCGCCGGACAATCCCGGTTTCGGCGGTTCGGATCCTCCGGACTCACCCCCCACCATCGGCGGTTACGCGGCGGTGATGGGGGAGTTCGCCGATTGGTTGGAGATCGGATCGGTAGATGTGATCGGTTACCACACCGGCGCCAAGATCGGTATCGAACTGTCGCTGCAACGACCCGAGTTGGTGCGCAAGCTGGTGTTGGTGTCGACGCCGGTGTACACCGAGGAGGAACTGGCCCGCCAGCATGCAACGCTGGGGAAACCTAGCTGGTTCGACGAGAAGGGTGGCCACTTGCTCGAGGTGTGGGACGGGCACTGGGAGTGGCGCGGCCCTGGCCAGACCATCGAGATGGTTCACGAGACGGTCGCAGAAGTGTTCCGGGCCGGAAGCCGGGCCTGGTGGGGTCATCGGGCGGCCTTCGAATACCAGATGGGCGACCGGCTTCCGCTTGTCACCCACCCGACGCTGGTGCTGTGCCCGCACGACGACCTCCTCGAGCCCACCAGACGTTCGGAACCGCTGATCCGCAACGGACGACTCCTCGAACTACCGGATCGGGGCCACGGCATGATGGACGTACATACAGAGGAGTTCGCCTCCATACTCAGGGGTTTTCTCGACGAGGACTGCTGACGGCACGGCCTTCGGTCTTGCACATCGTCGTGCCCGTCTTCACCTGTCCGGATATACCGTGCAATCCGCGTATATATCCAGCGATGTGGGAAAGCACTTGGTAGACATAGATGAGAAGGCATTGAGCGCGGCGCGTGCCGAGATGGGAACGGCAACGATCAAGAAAACGGTGAACAGGGCGCTTCGCCTCGCTACCTCCGGCCGTGACTCCCGGGTAGCCAGGGCTCTCGATGTCCTTGCTGATGCCGAGTACCAGGAACGTTCCCAGGCGTGGCGTTGAGCCATCTCCTGGATACAAGCGTATTGACCCGCCTCAACCAGCCCTCGGTGAGAGCGGTGATTGAACCACTGATCGCCAGTGGCCAAGCGGCTCGTGCCGCCATAAGCGATCTGGAGATCGGCTTCGCGGCACGCAACGACACCGAATGGGATAGACGCATGCGCGCGCTTGAGGTTCTTGCACCGGTCGAGACATCGGCCCGGCACGTTCGGAGGGCACGGCAAGTCCAGCGCATGCTGGCCGCCAGGAGTCAGAGGGGCCGCAAGATTCCCGATCTGCTGGTAGCGGCCGCAGCAGAACAGGTGGGTTATACGGTGTTGCATTACGACCGAGACTTCGACCTGATCTCCTCGGTTACCGGACAATCCTCCGAGTGGGTAGTCCCCCCGGGGAGCATTGACTAGATGTCGTATAGCATCCGCACATGACCTTCATCATCACCGAGGCCTGTATCGACGAGAAGGACGCCTCGTGTGTCGACGTGTGTCCGGTGGACTGCATCCACGAGGGTGAGGACCAGTTCTACATCGACCCCATCGAGTGCGTCGACTGCTACGCGTGCGTGCCGGTGTGCCCGGTGAAGGCGATCTATCCGGAGGACGAGGTACCGGAGCGCTACGCCGCATACATCGACAGTAACTACCTGTATTTCGGCGTAACGCCACCCGGCCGCTGAACGGCTCGCGGTGAAGCACAGGACGGTCACGGGCCGGATCACCTACCGGCGTTTCGACGGCCGGGTCCGCGGGCACGAGAGCTTCCACCTCACCGTACATACCGGCGGCGACCGCACCATCAGGGCAGTGTCGGAGATCTACGACACGGGCATCCTCCGGGATGTCACCTACACGGTCGACCGGCGTTGGCAGCCGAAGGACGCGGCGATCCGGCTCCGGATACAGGACGAGTTCGTGGGGTCGAGTTGGTTCCGTTTCGACGGTCGGCATGCCGAGTGCGAGGCGTTCCTTGCGGACGGGGGTCGGATAAGCCAGCAGATGCTCCTGGACGTGCCCCCGTCTAGCTTCAACCCCCATCCGGTACAGCTGGATATGTGGCACTTCGGGCCTTACCGCCCCGGTGCCGGACGGGTACAGACCATCAAGGTACTGACGGCCTCGCCACTTCACGACGGCGCATCCGGACCCCTGCTTACCGCCCTCGACCTACCCATCGAATACATAGGGCCGGAGAGGATCACGGTCGAGGCGGGCACCTTCGACACCCATTACTTCCGGTTCCTCCACGCAGTCGACTGGCCTCCCCAGGACGCGTGGTGCTACGGGGATGACCTGATCCTCGTACGGATGGACTGGAAGCTGACGGGAACCAGGTACGAGTTGGTCGAACTCGCCCAGGAGCGTGGTGTGAAACCCTTCACGGCCCGTCGACCGATGACATAATACCTGTTCAGAGGAAGACGGGCCCGCTGCTCTCCACCGTTTTGGGCCACCCCCCTAACCGCGGACGGTCAGGGTCCTAGGACCAAGGGCAGATCGGGGTCACGAGCCCACTCGGTCATCGAACCGTCGTACACGGCCACATCCTCACGGCCGAGAAGGAGCAGGGCGAAGGCATCAGTAGTAGCGGAGATCCCCCCACCGCAGTAGGTGATGATCCGCTCCGACTCCAGTACCCCCGCCTGTTCGAAGTGGGCGCCCAGTTCGTCGGCCGGCTTGAAGGTGCGGTCATGGCGATCCGTCAGGTCTGCTGCGTAGACGTTCACGCTACCTTTGATGTGTCCGCGCCGGTGATAGTTCGGTACGAACTTCTCACCGGTGTGAACGGCAGGAGGGAGCGCGTTGACGAGGCATGTCCCAGGATCGTCCAAGGCGTCCAAAACCTCCTCCCGGCCCACGATGAGCCCGGTGTGTGGGACGGCGACGAACCGAGCGGGGGGGAAGGGCACAGTGTCGGTAGTCAGCGGTCGATCCTCCCGGCTCCACTTGTCGAACCCGCCGTTGAGAACCCGGACGTTGTCGAACCCGAACGCGCGGAACATGAAGAAGAGGCGGGTCGCCCAGTAGTTTATGCCCCGGCTGTAGAGGACGACATCGTGTTCGTTACCGACGCCCCGATCGGACATCACCCGGGCGAACTGTTCCGCAGGCGGAAGCATGAACTTCAGATGCGGGTGGTCGTCGGCGAGTTCGTCGGACAGGTCCACATAGACGGAGCCCGGGATATGTGCCTCCACCCAGGCATCCGAGCCGGACCGGACGGTGTATCCACCGTCCGCCAGGCGATCCAGGAAGATGTTGCAGTCTATGATCCGCAGGCCCGGATCCCCGAGCCTCACCTCGAGTTCGTCGGTCTCGATTATGAGCTCGGGCCGCGCATAGCCATACGGACAGGGATCCGGCGCGGAGCTTCGTTCGCTTCGCTCGGGTCGGATCGTCTTGTTCATCCTTCCAGATCCACGAGTTCATAGGTGGTGGCCATTACGTCGAATCGGACCTTGACGATGATCAGATCCTCCGGCAGGCACCAGATGTCCTCCGGTATCGACTCCTCTCCGAGGAGGAAGCGGAAGTGATCAGTCTCGAAGGTACCGGCTTCCACGGTGACCGTTTCCGGTCCCACGTATTCGATCCGGAACTCGTCGGTGCTCACCCCGCCGGTCTCCAGCACCGTCCTGCTCAGGAACGGGCCCGACGCGCCATCCGGCCGGGGAGAGCTCATCAACGTCCCCTTGATGGTCTGGATCCTGATCCCGCTGTCCATGTCGAAGGCGCCTATGTGCCACACATCGCACGCCACCGGATGCGGACCGAAGGATGGCGGGAGTCCGTTCAGCTTCATCCGCTGGGAAATGCGCCCGGCATCCGCGGTGTAGGTCTCGCACTCCGCGTACTCGCCGGTGAAACGGAACCAGCCGCTTCCCATGAACTCGTCGTTCTCGGTCAACCGGACGAAGGCATCCACGGGCTGCCAATTGTCGTCGACGGTGTAGGTGACATCGCGTACCAGACCGGTGTTGAGGACCTCCACGAAGGAACGGATCGTCCGATGACCGCCGCCATGCTTGGTGACGGTGAACCACTCACGGCCCCGTTCTCCCAACGTGTCACTCCGGTACACGACCTTGCCACGATAGGTCTCGTGCTTCATGAGGTCTCCTTGGTTCGGCGTTCGATGAGTTCGATCTTCTCGCCCAGGTCACCGGAGAACACGGCGCACCTTCCCCCGTTGTAAGGGGGTATGTCGACGCTGGATACCGGGCCCACGGTCGGGTATCCGGCGTTCTCCATGGACTCTACGGCGGCATCGAAGCTGCTCGTGTAGAAGGAGAGGAGACCGAACCCGGGTGGAAGTTCGTTCGCCGGATGGGTTCGCATGGGACGGTCGGCAGGGAATCGGTCCACTTCCACCCTTGTCCGACCCTGCGGCGCCAGAACGGTGAACTCGTAGACGTGGTCGAGCGGTAGGCCGGCCTGCCTCGAGATCATCCCGACCGCGGCCTCGAATCTCCAGGCAGGGTTCATCCCCAGCCCCCGTATGTAAGGCGTGAGCTGTGTGTCCGGGTCGGAGATCCCCCAAGCCCGGGCTAGAGGCAGACCCAGCCGCCCCTCGTGACGTAACTCGTATCCGAACAGACATCGGTACGCTGCCACGGAATCGCCCATCGCGCCTTCAGGGACTGTGACCGTTCCCGTTGCCAGGTCATGTACCAGTGGTCGCAGCGTCATATCCCTCCTGCGATCTCCGCTTTGATGTGCTCGTCGGCCATCAGCCTCTGCCCGGACGGGCTGAGGATCGCACCGATCACGCCCGTCAGCGCGAGGCCTCCTCCGACGACGTGCATCATGGTGATCGGCTCCGAGAGTAACCACCAGGCCAGTCCGCTCGCTAACACCGGCTCGCCCCGGAGTATGAGGGGCGGGATGTTGGCGGGGAGCCAGCGGTAGGACCAGGTCATCAGCAACAGCCCGAAGCCTCCCGGAATAGCTGTCATGTATGCCAGCAGAATCCAGTCGCGGTCGGAGACCGGACCGATGTTCCAACCGGTTGCCGCCACGTAGATCGTGACCACGACCCCGGCGACACCGAAGATACTCCAGAGCAGGGTGAACGCGTCCAGGTGCGTCCTGGCGATCTTCAGGCACACCATGTAGAAGGCCCAGCCGATCAGCGAGACTCCGGCTATCGCCATGCCGAGCGGGTTTCCCTCGATACCGGTCGATCCCCCGTACGCAACTATTCCGGCTCCGGCCACTGCCAGCAAAGCCCATAAGTGGAAGCGGCGGCCCGGTCGTTCTCCAAGGATCGGAAACGCTACGAGGCTGACCAGCAAAGGCATCAGGGAAGTCAACAATACGACGTCGGTTACCGAAGTGAGCTTCATCGCGGTGAACATCGTCGGTTGGGCAAAGCCGGCGAGCAGTCCCGGCCAGATCGCCCAACGGAGGGAGGCCAGAGGCGGTCGGACGCCGAACCAGACTGCCCGGACAACCACGATGACGCCGAATGCCAGCACGATGCACCAGATGCGCCAGAAAGAGAACTGTACCCCCGTAAGATCGGATGCCTGGATTACGACCAATCCGGTGCTCATGACCACGACCGCGATGCTCATCCCCGCCAGTGGTGCGTTCAGGCGTCTAGCACCAGGTGTCTTGTCCAAAGGGAGATCCGTCAACCAGCTGTCCTCTCAATGGGTCGGGAAGTGCGGATCCCGACCCGGAACAAGAGACTAGCTGCGACCTGTCGGCCTCCCTGAGGGGCTAGCCGCGAATGAACCCGTCGACGATCTCGACGAACTCCTCCGGGTACTCGTCTGCAACGTCGACGCCCGCGCCGGGCATGGGGGCGAAGTGGCCGTTGGCAAACAACCCTGCTCCGGTAGTGCGGTTGTCCTCCCAGAAATGATCCCGGTTGCCGCAGATCACCAGGGTGGGGGCGGTCACCCGCTTGGCCACCTCGACCTCGTCGGTCCTTCCGATGGTGTGGTAGGCGTAGGACCACTCGGGTCCCACTTGGAGGCGGGCGATCATGGTCCGCCGGGCGATATCGCTGTTGTAAGCCAAGCGATCCCCCGGCTCGGCGAGCATCTCGCTCATGTCCCAACGGTTGATCCAGGCCTGCAGGACTTCGTTGCCCTCCCGGTCGTAGACGCGGGGCTTGGCGTTGCTCATGTACTCCCGGTTGATGAAGGCGAAGTGCTCGTTCTTCTCGGGAACCTGGGGTAGACCGTAGAAGAGCAGATGGGTGACCCTGTCGGGATAGTCGGCTGCTATCCAGAGGGCCACTGTGGCACCGAAGTGGTGGCCCAGGACGCTGTAGCGATCTATACCGAGCAGTCGGGTGACCCCGTCGACCCGCCGGGCGTACTCGGGCCCGTCGGGCTGGCTGGGAGGCGGATAGGATTGACCGTGGCCAGTCCTCGATGATCGGTTCTGTGGCCACCGACGGGACGGACAGGTCACCAACTCAGCTCAAAGACACCGAGCATCCTTCAGTCCCGCCAGTCACCACTGACCACTGACACCTGACACCTGACACACCTATTCTCCCGACATGACCGTTACCCGATGCATGGCGACCGAAGTTGCCCGATCCGAGTTCGACAACCTCCCTCTCGAGGCCGTATCGATGGTCAAGCAGGCGTTGATGGACGATGTAGGGGTGGCGTTGCTGGCCTACCGCTATCTCGATGAACCGCTGGTCCGTTTCGCCCGGGAGGTGGGAGGAGTTGCCGAAGCCACACTGATGGGCGACGGTGCCCGCGTCTCCGCCGGTCTGGCGGCCGGGGTGAACGCGGAGATGGCGTCGCACTCCGACTTCGAGGAGTCCGGTCCGGGAGTCCACGCCTTCTCGCCGATAGGCCAGACGGCAGTGGCGGTCGCCGAGCGGGTAGGGGGGTCGGGCCGTGAGATCATCACCGCCATCGCGGTGAGCTACGAGATCAACGGTCGCTTTGCCCGTAACCTCGCGGATACGAGGCCGCTCATCCACCTCTTTCCCGCCCATTTCCGGCGTCATCTGATCGTCAACCCGGCGCTGGCCGCCGCCAGGTTCCTGAGGCTGGATGCGGACGCCATCAATCGGGTGATCGGCTTGGCCTGGACCATGGTGCCTCCCGACATGGAGCACATCTATCTGACGCCCCGGCTGGGCTGGCCCAACAGCCAGCACAACCTGTGGAGCTGCCAGATAGGGATCCAGTCGGCCATGCTGGTCGCCGCGGGTTCGGGAGGCCCGCCCGACATCCTCGACGACGGAGCGGCTGACACCTACGACCTTGCCCGCTTGGTCGAGTCCCCCTCGCCCTATTACTACCTGACCCGCGAGATTACTACCTGACCCGCGAGTTCAACTTCAAGCCCTGGATCGGCAGCTACGGCTTCATGGGCGGCATGCAGATAGCGGGGCGGCTGACGACGCAACATCGGATCGAGCCCTCCTCGATCGACCGTGTCGTGTTCCGCGGTAGCGCGGTCTACAACGATCCGGACAGCATCTTCATCGACCCCGAACCGGACACGGCCTGGAAGGCCCTCGGATGCGTACCGTGGGCCATCGCCAACGTGATCCTCGGCCATCCGGCCGGCCCGGACTGGTTGGCCCCGGAGAGCCTGGCCGATCCGCAACGCCGCGCTCTAGCCCGGCGCGTGAGGCTGGAGACCTCCGAAAGCCCCTACGTCAACGAGGTCGAGATATCGGCCGGTGGCGAGACCTACCGGGGCAGGATCCGGCGGGAGGACTACCTGGGCAGCCCCCGCAACCCCATGACCCGGGAACAACTGGAGGCCAAGTTCGTACGGAACGCGTCGGTCGTGGTCGGCGACTCCCGGGCGAGGGAAATGGCGGCCGTCTTCGGCGCTCTTGAGGAATTGGACGACATCCGCAAGCTCACCCGGCTGTTCTCGCCATCGCCCTGACGGTCACGCCCCACTTGCATTCGAAGGCGGTGTCAGACCGGTATCGGGCTAGGAAGGACCAGGAGTCTCCATCATTGGATTGTGTTCTATTGGTCAAAGAGGTATGAAGCGGGTTTAGTTCGGTTATGTCATAGGTATCGTGTATGATACGAACATATGTACGACTTCCTACTCGACATCGCCGATCAGGACACCATCCAACCCGCCCCTGTGATCGCGCCGGTGGGGGATCGGTCGCATCTCGATGTGTATATGACCCGCTATCAGAAGCAGCGGCAGCGTGTCTATGACCGGGCCCGGCATCTGGTCGATGGCCGCAACCATTCCCGTGTTGAGGTGCGGGATGCCAAGGCCGAAGCGGGCTTAGTCGGTAGCGAGGCCAGGATCAGCCGGGAGCGGGGAGCCCAGCTCATGTGGGTGCGTAGCTTGGTGCAAAACACGGCGCGGTCCGGTACGGGTATCGCAGCACGGTAGACCTGGTGGTCTCCCGTGCCGATATGCATCGTTCGACGGCGCGGGATCTGGTGTATCTGGCGCAGCGGCTGCGCGAGGGCGAGATCGAGCGGATACGGGCGGGTGAGGTCTCCTACACCCGGGTGTTGGAGGAGACCCGCCTCGGTGAGGCCGGCGCCCCGGCGGAGGAGATCGCCCGAACCCGGGATATGGACCTCGACTCGGTGAGACGGGTCGCACAGAAGCGCCGCAAGGTGACCCGCAGCGACGAGCGGAAGGCCTTCGAGAGCCAGTATGTGGCGTTCCAGCCGTCGTTGGACGGTACCCACATGCGGGTGATGGGACGGCTGGGCGCTTACGAAGGAGAGATCTGCCGCAAAGCCCTCGACCGGCCGGGCGATGAGATGGTACCGGCGGGTGAAACCCGGCCCGAAGCGGGAACACGCCGAGCGTTGGCGCTCACCACACTATGTATGGACGAACTGGACCGCAGCCCCACCTCCACCCGAACAGGCGAGGGCACTGTTCCTTCAGGAAGCCGTCGGGAGCCCCTCCTCATGGTGGTAGCCGACGGCCCCCTAACCCAGGCATCCGACTTCGAGCAGGGCGCCGCGATCCTCGCCGGACCGCGGGTCGGACCCGACACCATCGACCTCATCCTCTGTACTGGCAGAACCGCAAACATCACTACCACAGGACAGCACATCACCAACCACACCTCGACCACTTCCATACGCCCCGGGTTGCGGAGAGCGGTCCTCGCCCGCGACGACGGATGCACCATCGACGGCTGCAGCTCCACCTACCGTCTCGAAGTCCACCACATCCTCGAACTATCAAAGGGCGGGGACAACTCGGCGGAGAACCTCACCACCCTGTGCTGGTGGCACCACCACGTCGCCGTACACCGCCAAGGCATGCGCATCGACCCCCAATCCCCACCCCGCAGAAGACGGCTACTACACCCCCGGGCCAACTGCGGCTACCAACCCCCACCCCCCGCCCCCCACACCCTCGCCATACTCCGCGCCCTCAACACACCCACCAACCGTGCCCCACCCCGACCGGGGTAGTGACCGCCTAGCCGAATTGGTGGTCCCGCTGATCGGGGACTGCCTAGTCTCCTGCGCGAGGATGAAACCGACCAAGCTTCCCCCCTCGGCTATTACCTGGCGTATGAAGCGCGCAACTGGCCGGAGTGTCGGGTGACCGCATCGGCCAATGGGCACGATACGGCTACATATGTTCGTCGCAGTCTGATGGCCCGCCACGGATCTACTCGTACCAGGACGTAGCCGAGGCGATCGTGGTCCATGGGCTGATTCGCGACGGTATGCCGATGAGGAACGTTCGCATGGCAGTCTGGAACCTACGGGATGAGTTCGGACCCTGGCCGCTTCAGGACGCACCCCTGTACCGCGAACTGGATCGTCGGATCCTGCTGCTGGACTCGGGCGAACTGTGGGAAGTTGACGCCAAGAAGATGCCGGGGCACGGTGTGATCTACCCGACGGTGCAGCAAGACCTCAAGCAGATCGCCCCCGACCTTCGTAGAGGAGGCTGGGCAGTTTGCGAACGCCCCGACCTCGAACACATCGAGGTCAACCCGCAGCGGCTGTCCGGTCGCCCCACCATCAAGGGCCGTCGCATACCGGCCCGTTTCGTTGCAGAGACGGCCCGAACCGCCGGCGGCAGGGAGCTACTCCGGACAGATTTCGACCTCGAACCATCTCAGATCGACGACGCGGTCTCCTGGCTCGAATCCGTCGACTCAAATCTCGCTGCCGCATAGTTCGTGCGGGCCCGTCCCGCCTCCGTTAGTAACATCATCATGTCCCGGCATGGTGGCCGGCTGGAGTCCTGGGGAGGCGGAACATGGAAGCGGTGCTGATCATCGGACGGATTCTCTTCTCTCTGATATTCCTAGGGGCCGGGATAGGTCACCTCGTCAAGCCCAAGGAAACGGCCGCGTATGCCGAGTTAAGAGGCGTTCCTGCTGCTGACTGGCGAGTCCGCGTCTCGGGTGTACTCATCGCCGCGGGCGGCCTCGGTGTCATCCTCGGTGTGTGGATGGACCTCGCCGCGCTCGGACTAACCGCCTACGTACTGATCGCCGCCTTCCTGGTTCATCACTTCTGGTCCGACGAAGAGCCCACCAGGACTACGGAAATGGCCATGTTCATGAAGAACCTCGCCATCGCCGGCGCCGGTTTGATCATCTTCGCACTGTCGGCCAGAGGCGCCGACATGGGCTGGGAACTGGGAACCAGCGCCTTCAACCTCTGAGCCGATATCATTGGAGTCATGGCTTCGGCTGAGATGATTCGCGGTGCCCGGCATCGGTCGGGCCTCTCGCTCCCGGCTCTCGCCGAGCGAGTCGGCATCCCGAATTCGGAGATGGCGGCTTACGAGACCGGGACGGAGACTCCCGATCCCGAGATACTGGATTGGATCCTCGCCTGCGCCGCCCTTGATCGAGGCGAGGAGTTGGAGGCCCTTCTCGAACTCGCCGAGCAGTTCCCCGCCCGATACAGGCCCACACTCGAGTATCCCGTGTTCGGTCGGTGAACCTCACCGAGCGCATAGTTGCCATCCATGAAGCCTTGGAGTCCGGCCGTATCCCTCACGCCTTCGGTGGTGCCCTTGCGCTGGCCTGGTGTGTCCCCCGTCCCCGGGCCACCATCGACATAGACGTGAATCTGTTCGTGAAGAAGGCGGACGCGGTGGCGGCATTGGAAGCACTTCCTCAAGGCATAGCTGTGAGCGCAGCAACTCATCGGGCAATCGCTAGAGACGGTCAGGCCCGGCTCCGGTGGAATGAGACACCCGTCGATGTCTTCTTCAACACCACGTCCTTCCACGACGAGGTAGCTCAGCGGGTACGGCGGGAGTTCTTCGGTGGATCCTGGATTCCGTTCCTCGCATGCCGCGACTTGGCGGTCTTCAAGGCTTTCTTCAACCGATCCCAGGACTGGGTGGACCTCGAGAACATGGTCGTGTCCCGGAGCATCGACGTCGAAGAGGTGGCGGATACACTCGCCCACCACCTTGGCGCTGACGATCTCCGGGTTCGCCGCCTTCGCAGCTTGTGAATACGTCCGCTGTCTGCGAAGGGCTTCGGTCCGCGGTGGGTGCTGACCGAGGCTTCCGGGCATCCGCCCTGCGTCGGCTCCCTGCCTACCGATTCCCGTAGCGGGTCCGCCCAAGGGCTGGAGGTGCCCACTGGTAGAGTCGCAGCGCTCGTCTGAGGAGGGTTCCGGCTATCGAAGGATCACTGCCACTGGAGGGGATACGCGTCGTTGATGCGTCGACCCTGATCGCCGGGCCTCTGGCGGCCACGATCCTGTCCGACTTCGGTGCCGACGTGATCAAGATCGAGCATCCCCGTGGGGATCCGATCCGAGATCACGGTCATGCGAAGGACGGGGTTCCGCTGTGGTGGAAGGTTGTTGGGCGCAACAAGCGTGCCGTGACCCTTAACCTGTCCAAGGAGGCCGGCCAGGAGATCCTCATCAAGCTCGTCGAGCGGTCCGATGTGCTAATCGAGAACTTCCGGCCGGGAACGTTCGAGCGGTGGAACCTGAGGCCGGAGCGGCTGCACGCCGTCAACCCCCGGCTCATCATCACCCGTGTTACCGGGTTCGGCCAGTTCGGGCCCTACTCGTCGAGACCAGGCTTCGGGACCCTTGCCGAGTCGATGAGCGGATTCGCTCACATGACCGGAGAGCCCGACGGGCCACCCACCCTGCCGCCTTTCGGACTGGCCGACGGCATCGCTGCCCAGGCCACTGCCAACGCCATCCTCATGTGCCTCTACAACCGCGATGCGCGCGACGGCGGCGGGCAGATCATCGACGTGGCGATCATCGAGCCGATCCTCACTGTGCTCGGTTCCCAACCGACTGTCTACGACCAGTTGGGGATCGCGCAGCGCCGCTCCGGCAACCGTTCAGTGAACAACGCTCCCCGCAATACCTACAAGACCAGGGATGGACACTGGGTAGCTATCTCGACCAGCGCCCAGAGTGTGGCGGAACGGGTGATGAGGTTGGTGGGGCACCCCGAGGTGATCGCCGAGCCGTGGTTCGACTCGGGTCGGGAGCGCGCCAAACACGCCGACTTGCTCGACGGCTACGTCGGATCGTGGATCGGGAGTCGGGATCTAGGGGAGGTGGTGGACGCTTTTGAGAAGGCCCAGGCTGCGGTTGCACCGATCTACGACGCGAAAGGAATCCTCGACGACCCCCAGTACCAGGCCCTCGAATCGATAGTCACCATCGAGGACCCCGAGTTGGGGCCAGTGAAGATGCAGAACGTGATGTTCCGGCTCAGCGAGACTCCCGGCCACATTCGTTGGGCGGGGAGGCCACTTGGCGCAAACAATCGTTCCGTTTACGCGGAACTTGGACTCTCGGAACGCGAGATCGACGACTTGGCTGGTGCCGGGGTGATCTGAGCCATGGACCTTCAACAGCTGACCCGAGCTCGGGTCATCGATCTGGCCCATCCCATGGAACGGGGAATGCCGGTTTCCCCCAACCATCCGGCCTTCGAGATAGCGATGATGCGGCGGCATGGTGACGTGGTCCGCCCCGACGGTGGGTCGGCCGCCAACGAGATGATCACCCTCGGCGGTCACGTGGGTACCCACATCGACGCTTTGGGGCATGTGTCACAGGACGGCCTGCTCCATGGTGGCGTTGAGGCCTCGGACGTGCAGACCAACCGCGGCCTCGGAGCTCTAGGAATCGACATGGTGGAACCCATCGTGGGCCGAGGGGTGCTGCTCGATGTGGCGGCGTTTCACGGGATCGAATGCCTTCCCCCTGCCTACGAGATCACTGTTGAGGATCTGGAGGCGGCCGAGCAGGCCGGTGGAGTGGGAGTGCGGACTGGGGACTCGGTGCTCATCAGGACAGGCTGGGCCGCGCACTGGGGTGATCCGGACCTGTTCCGGGGTCAGATCGACGGTGCTCCGGGCCCAGGAGCCGCGGGGGGACGGTGGCTTGCCGACCGGCGCGTGCGCCTGGTGGGAGGAGAGACCATCGCCTTCGAGGTGATCCGCCCGGGCGCCGGTCACGCCACCTTGCCCGTCCACCGCATCCTGCTGGTGGAGGCCGGTATCCATATCGTCGAAACCATGAACCTGACGGAACTCGCGGCGACCGGATCGGCGGAGTTCGTGCTGGTGGTGGCCCCGCTCAAGATCGTGGGAGGCACCGGGTCGCCTATCCGCCCGATCGCGCTGATCGATGGCTGAAGGTCTCGTAGTACGCCTCGGTCATTTCGCGGCGGCGCTACGCGACGCCGGTTTGAACGAGGATGTAGCCGCCAACGTGCACGACCGCATTCTGGACGTGCTCGGCGTCGGCCTTGCCGCCCGAGGTGAGGATGCGGGGAAGGCAACGCTCGGTCTGGTGCGAAGCCAGGGGGGAATTGCGGAGTCGACGGTGTGGGGTGAGCAGGATCGGCTTCCCGCAGCTGCGGCGGCGCTGGTTAACGGGACCCATTGCCATGCCCTCGACTTCGACGACACCCACCTGCCTTCGGTGTTGCATCCGTCCGCCTCGGTGGTTCCGGCGGCCTTGGCCGCCGCCGAAGCGGTTGACGCGTCAGGCACCGAGTTGATGGCGGCGGTGGCCGCGGGCACCGAGATATGCATCAGGCTGGGAATGGCGTCCTACGATCCCGAGATCCGCAACTCGATCTTCTTCGAGAACGGTCTCCATGCAACCTCGGTCTGCGGAGCCTTGGCATCGGCCGCGGCGGCGGCTGCGCTGCTCGGACTGGACGGTGAAGGTATTGCCCACGCTATAGGCATAGCGGCGAGCATGGGGGCCGGGATCATCGAAGCCAACCGCACCGGGGGCAGTGTGAAGCGGATCCACTGCGGATGGGCGGCGCACGCCGGTGTGTCCGCCGCCCAACTGGCCTTGCACGGTTTGACTGGACCCCCGACCGTCCTCGAAGGCCGTTTCGGGTTCTACCGGGCCTATTCGGAAGGCCGTTTCGATACTGATGCGTTGGTGGGCGGACTGGGCGATAGATGGGATCTGCTACGGGTCTGGTACAAGCCATATCCGACCAACCACTTCACCCATGCCGGAATCGACGCCGCACTGGCCATTGTTGGCGAAGGCGTCGATACGGCCGATATCGAAGCGATCGAGCTGGGCGTTCCCCAGCCGGTGTTACGGACCATCGCCCAGCCGCCGGAAGTGAAGGCCCGCCCCACCAGCCCCTACACAGCCCGGTTCAGCGGCCCGTTCTGCGTGGCCGCCGCCCTCGTCGGGGGAGGCGGGCTCGGTGTCTATCTGGACGACTTCACCGCAGACACGATCAGGGATACCGAACGGATTCGCCTCGCCGGTCTGGTGACTTGCTATGCCGACGAGGAGGCCACCGACATCTTCCCCCACCAGTTCCCCGGCGTGCTGCGAGCCAGGCTGCGAGACGGTTCTGTGGTAGAGCATCGGGTGCGACACAATCGGGGCGGGCCCGAGAACCCCCTATCGGCCGAGCAACTGGCACTGAAGTTCAGGCTGAACGCCAATCTCTCCATGAGCCCACCAGCCGTCGCTGCCATTCAGGAGGCAGTGAGTTCACTAGGGGTGGTCAGGGCTCGAGACCTTGCGGAAGTCCTTGCCGAGCCGGAGAGCCGGTCGCAAGCCGGTTCCGGCTAGACGCGCCGGACTTCATCCGGAGCGGTCCGCATTGTAGGACGGGTTCACTCCAGACTGTGGGATAACACTCAGCCAAGTCGTTGATTTACTGTTGTCCCTTCTGTGGGATAGATCGAGTCCAGACTGTAGGATCATCAGCAGAGGTAAGCGAAGAGGGTTAGCAGGATGAACGAGAGGCTCATACCCGGGGGCTATCTTCCCCGGCTAGCCGACGATGAGGTCCGATCTGTCATGGAGTCCTCGGCGGCGGTGGTCATCGAGGGCCCCAAGAGCTGTGGCAAGACTTGGACGGGACTACGCCACTCCCGCAGCGCCGTCATGTTGGACCGCGACCCGGACGCCCGGCTGTCCGCGGCTGTGAATCCGGCCCCTCTACTCAACGGGCCGTATCCCAGGCTCTTGGATGAATGGCAGACAGCTCCGGAGTTGTGGAACGCGGTCCGCGGTGCGTGCGACGACGGGACGGGCCCGGGTCGTTTCATTCTGACCGGATCCGCTGTCCCGGCTGATGACACCACCAGGCACTCCGGCGCCGGCCGTATCCGACGGGTACGGATGCGACCGATGTCGTTGTTCGAGTCTGGAGAGTCCACCGGCGAGGTGTCTCTCGGGACACTTCTCGACGGCGGCGGATGCACCGCGGGCCGACCCGATATGGATTTCAGGGGCTTGGTCGAGTCAGTATGCAGGGGCGGATGGCCTCGTCTCCTCAAGCTCCCTCCGGCGCAGGCCCAAGCGGAACTCCGGGCCTACCTCGACGAGATCTGCCGTACCGATATATCTCGGGTCGACACAACGCGTCGCAATCCGGTGGGCGTTAGCCGGCTGCTCACTTCAGTGGCCCGAAATGTGGCAACTGAAGCGTCGATTTCCAAACTTGCAGCCGACACCGGGGGCGAGCGGCCGGTCGACCGAACCATCGCCAAGGCCTACTTACAGGCCCTCCAAAGGCTGTTCGTGGTAGAGGATGTGCCGCGTTGGCCCACCCACCTTCGTTCGCGCAAGCCGCTTCGCGGCGTGCCGAAGCGCCACTTGGTGGATCCATCGTTGGCGGCGGCGCAACTGCGCGCGACGCCTATGAAGCTCGAAGCCGAGTTGCGCTACTTCGGTTTCCTCTTCGAGTCATTGGTGGTGAGGGATCTCCGGATCTACGGGCAGCCGGCCGACTCCCTTGTATGGCACTACCGCGACAGCGACGGGCTTGAGGTGGACATCATCGTCGAGGCCGGTGACGGCCGCTGGATCGCCATAGAGGTCAAACTCGGCAGCGAGCGGCTGATCGACGCCGGCGCTGCGTCACTGCTGCGGCTTCGTGCCAAAGCGGTGGCCGATCGGATCGAACCGCCCGCCAAACTGCTGGTGGTCACCGCCACCGGGTTCGGCTACGAGCGCCGCGACGGCGTGGCGGTGGTGCCTATCACCGCGTTGGGTCCCTGACGGCTCTCAGGTCGTGTGCGATGTCTCCCAGGGACAACCTCCCGAGGTGGAGATGACGGGCTCTCCGCTCAGATCCGTTGGGTAGATCTCGACGCATTCGCCTTCGGGGCTGAGGAACGTCGCCAGCCTTGCGGGTCCGGTGTGTCTATCTTCTGAGCATCCACCAAGGACTCTTCTGTCGTAGTCGCCGACCGAGAAACTGCTCCAGGCTCGCCTTGTGCATGACTGTTCGGTCCCCGCCGCTCGCGGCTTCGTCGATGAGGGTGGAGGGGAGGTCGTCCCAGCTGAAGCCGCGCCTGCCGAATGCGTCCCGCTGTTCCCACACGATGATGTTGTTCCCCTCGATGGTCCAGCCGTTGGGTGTCTCGCCCTCTCGTTTTGAATAGGCCGCGTGGCGGAGCAGATTGAGGACCCGGGCCCTCACCCGATCATAGCGTTTGTCGGCATAGTCGAGCCAGGTCACTTCCCGACACCAGGGTGGGGCAGCGCCTTCGGCTGCCTCCCTAAGGATGCCGCTCAGGACGCTCGAGGAGATGGCTAGCCAGTCCTCCGGGAGCCGCTCGTGTTCGAGGCGGTCCATGACGTCGACCAGGTAGCGCCGGTACAGGTGACCCGTCAGATCGCTGCGGATCTGCTGGATACGGCTTTGCAGACGTTGGCGCAACTGTTCGTGGTGCGCAGGCAGGGCTGTGGTGGTGTAGACAGTCAGGCTGCGTTTGACGACCTCATCGGGGAAGGAGTGAGGTTCCGCGTTCATCGACAGCACGAAGCCCGGGTATTCCGTCACCTGCGGCGGGTTCTCATCCTTGATGATGTCCTTGCCGTGGTTGTTGAAGGCCTTCCGTCCGATGTCGTCGAACACGACCGGGTGACGCTTGTAGGCGTGCTGCAGGCCCCGCAGCCTCGCAGTCGTGAAGCTCCTCTTCTCGACCGTGTGTGCCCGACCGAACATGGAGGTGACGAGCGTATCGACAAGGCTGGTCTTGCCGCAGTTCGACTTGCCGAAGATGATGGCGAAGGAGGGGTATCGAACTACGTCGCTGTCCTGTAGATGGGCTAGAGAACGAATGTCGCAGATAAAGGGGGAGAAATACAACCAGGCCATGAACGTGAAGTAGTCACGTTGAAGCATGGGAACGTCTCCGTCAAACGCCCCCTCGTAGTTGCCGAAGTAGTCCAGGAAGAGTCTGGCGTCGGATCGAACAGACTCGTCATCCGAATGCAACGAGAACTTCTCACCAGACAACTCCGCCGTCCGGTTCAACCGATCTATGGATAGGTATCGGGTGGTGGTTTCGTCGGTCGACTTGACCAGACGGATTCGGCTCAATTCCCGCTTGATCTTGGGCGTGATCGTTTGTTTACCGGCGCGCAGCGGCGGGATCGCCGCCGATAGGCGCGGCCTCAACACCGCGGCTACCTTCTCGATGCGCTCGACCTGCGCCGGTCCCGAAACTTCGGCTTCGGCCGGCTCGGTGGGGGTGATGATCACGGTAGAGGAGGTGTCGGACAGCACCGGTGTGTCGGGCACCTCGATCTCGGCGCGGGTGATCCGTTCTTCGGGTAGGGGGATCTCGTCCGAGCCCGAGTCCCGGATCGTGTCGAACATGCGGCTGTAATGACGCCACGCCGTCTCGTCGTTGTCGAAGACGACCAGCGTCTCGGGCTGGATACCCGAGAAGGCCCGCTCGGACAGGTTGGCGGAGCCGACTATCACTCGGGTCCGCTCGGAATCGGCCAACAGGTACAGCTTGGCGTGGGCCACCGACTCGCGGAGAACCCTGAACTTGGCTTGGCCGGCGGCGACCCTCTCCAGGATGCGGTGGTGGCGTTTGTCCCTGAGGCCCATGATCGCCGCCCTCGTCCCCTCGACCGCAACCTTCTGGAACGCCAGAACGTCGATGATGTTTCCAAGCGTGGCCTCGCAGCCGAAGACACACTCGAAGCTGTCGAAGGAGAACTCGTCGAGCATCTTTACGATGGCGTTGCTGCTGGCCGAGTAGGTCAGAACCCGCAGGCTCTCGAAGCCCTCGAACAAGGTCCACTCGAACTTGGCTTCGTCCACGAACGTGGCTCGGACCACACGAAGTCCGGTGCCGTCATCCAACCCCAGGGTCAGCGTCGGTGCATGCCCACGGTTCGGCATCCGCAGAGTCCTCTCTCCTTCTCGCCTTGGACGATATCAGTGGACCGTGACACCGGAATCCCCGATCAGGGGCAAGGTGGCTTTCACGGGCTGAGGTTCTGGTTCGGGTATTCCGCGTCGTCCCATCGGCATCGAGGATGGGAACCGGAAGAACGGTCAAGACGCCGGGACCGGGAGACCGGTCCGGAGCGGAGGGGTCCGGGTTCTGAGTAGAACCTCAACTGTGTGTGGTGTTGACCTGATCCACCGCTGCGGTCATCACGGCGAGTTTGCGTCGGGCAATGTCACGGCTCAGGAAGCCGAGTCCGCAGTCCGGGGCGGCTATCAGACGATCGGGGGAAACGTACTTCACAGCTTCGGTCAAGCGGCCGGCGATCTCCTGGATGGTCTCCACGCGACTTCGCGCCACGGCCACCACTCCGAGGATCACCTTTGTGGTGGCGAACCGGGGCAGCAGAGTGGCGAGGTCGTTGGGTCGGTGGGCATCCTCGATGCTGATCGCGTCGAGGGGCGCCGCGTCGAGGGCCTCGGCAACCTGTAGGTACGCGCCGGGATCGGCTTTCGGGTAGTCGCTCTGATCGAGCCGTTCGGGGTAGCCACAACAGCAGTGGACCACCCGCACCACATGATCCGGCACTCCCTCGAAACAGCGGGCCAAGTGGTCGATACCGTGGACAAGCGCCCCATCGGGGTTGCGGGCCATTACCGGCTCGTCCACCTGTACGTGGTTGCACCCGGCCGCGACCAGTTCGAGGATCTGGGTGTTGATAGCGGCCGCGAGGTCGTCGCCGAGGGTGACCTCGTCGTGGTAGTACCTATCGACGGTGGTGTCGATGATCGTCATCGGACCCGGGATCGTGACCCTCACGGGATTCGGCGAGCGCGATCGGGCTACCTCGAAGTCACGGACCAGCGGCGAGGTGTCCAGGTAGCGGACCTCTCCTGTCACTGTCGGCAAGAGAGCGGATGTGACACCACGAAGGCGACGCGGGCTCAGCTTGCCGAAGTCGAAACCGGAGAAGTGGCGACACTGGTAGTGAATGTAGTTCTCACGCCGCACCTCGCCATCGGTCACGACATCGATCCCGGCTTCCACCTGGTCGGCGATGACCTCGGCAGTTGCCCTCCGGAACAGGCCCTCCGCCGCAGCCCCTGCCTTCGACATCTCGCGGGTGAAAGCGGTCGTGTAGTCCGTCGTGCCATCGTGGTTATTCGGGTCCGAGAACCAGTCTGAAATCGGTACGTAATCCGGCTTCGGGTAAGCACCGATCGTGGTGGTGGTGATCACCACCCTAGGATGTTGGAGCCTGGGCGGACGCTATCTGATCAGGTGTCAGACCTAGCAAGCCCTCGAGGATCTCCTGGTTGTGTTGGCCCAGTTCGGGCCCTACCCAGCGGACCTCACCCGGTGTCTCGGACAGCTTCGGGGCCACGTTCTGCATGCGGAAGTCGCCGAACTCGGGGTGCAGGAGCGTGACGATCGCTTCCCGAGCTGCGAAATGGGGATCTTCGAGCATGTCGGGCGCGCGGTAGATCCGGCCGGCCGGGACGCCCGTCTCATCGAGAAGGTCCACCAGCGTCTGGCCCGTGACTGTCTGGGTCCACTCGGTGACGATGTCGTCGAGTTCGGCCTGGTTGGCTCCGCGGGCGGCGTGGTTGTCGAATCGGGGATCGACTGCCAGATCTTCTCTTCCCATCACCTTGGCAAGGCGGGCGAAGACGGTGTCCTGGTTGGCGGCGATGAGGACCATCGATCTGTCGCTGGTCGGGTACACGTTCGAAGGGGCCACGTTCGGGAGGATGGCGCCGCTCCGCTCTCTTATGTACCCACCGATGTCGAACTCGGGTATGAGTGACTCCATGTAGGAGAGCACGGCCTCGTATATGGCGGTATCCACGACCTGGCCGCGTCCGGTGCGCTCGCGGTGGTGTAGGGCGACCATTCCGCCGAGGGCGCCCAGCGTGCCGGCCAGGGCATCTCCGATGCTGACACCCACCCGGCTGGGCGGGGTTCGCGGATCCCCGGTTATGTACCGGAGGCCTCCCATGGCCTCGCCGATCGCGCCGTAGCCGGCCTTCCCGGCGTCGGGTCCGGTCTGGCCGAATCCGGTGACCCTTATCAGAACGATCCCCGGGTTGAGGCGGGCGAGCTGGTCGTATCCGAGATCCCATCGCTCCAGGGTTCCCGGTCGGAAGTTCTCGACCACGACATCGCTCCGAGCGACGAGGTCGCGGGCCACCTTCTGCCCGGCCTCCGCCCGTAGGTTGAGGGTGACGGACTTCTTGTTGCGAGCCACCACCGGGAACCAGAGCGATCGTCCGTAGGGCCTCTCCCGGCCCCACTGCCGCATGGGGTCGCCGCGGAGGGGCTCCTCGATCTTGACGACTTCGGCCCCGAAGTCTCCGAACAGCTGGGCGCAGAACGGCCCGGCCAGCAGTTGGCCCATCTCGACTACCCGGATATCGCTGAGAGGCATCTGCTTCAGGTGGACGTCCCCGAGGTTGCTTCCCCGAGTGTAAGCACCGGCCTTCCGGTTATGGTGTCGCAAGGAACTCCCTGGAGCGTTTGTGACCGCAGGCATCATCGAGATCGTCGAAGTGGGCCCGCGTGACGGGCTGCAGAACGAGGATGTCCTCCTCGCCACCGACAGGAAGGTCGAGCTCATCGGCCGGCTGGTCGCCGCCGGGATCAGGCGTGTCGAGGCGGTCAGCTTCGTACACCCCCGGCTGGTTCCGCAGATGGCCGACGCCGAGGCGGTCATGGCATCTCTTCCGGATGCGGAAGGGGTTTCCTACATAGGGCTGGCACTCAACGAGCGCGGGGTGGACCGCGCGTTGGGGGCCGGTGTCGACGAGGTCAACTTCGTGGTCGTGGCCACCGACACGCTCAGCCGCCGGAACCAGGGGTCCACGACCGCCGAGTCGATAGACACCTGGGAGAGGTTGATGTCCTGGGACGACGCGAGCGGCATGCGTTTCGGCGTGACGATCGGGGCTGCGTTCGGCTGCCCATTCGAGGGGGAGGTTCCCGTGGAACGGGTCGTGGAGGTAGCCACCCGGGTTGCTGCGGCCGGTCCCGCGGAGATCACGCTCGCTGACACGATCGGGGTCGCTTCTCCCGGAGATGTCGCCCAACGGTTCGAGGCTGTGCGGGAAGCAGTGGGGTCGATCCCGCTGCGGTGCCACTTCCACAACACCCGCAACACCGGGCTCGCCAACGTCTTCTCGGCCGTCCTGGCCGGCGTACAGAGCCTCGACGCTTCGATCGCAGGTCTCGGAGGTTGCCCGTTCGCCCCCGATGCCACCGGGAACATACCGACCGAGGACCTCGTGTACATGCTCCAGCGGATGGGCGAGGTTCCCGAGCTGTCCCTGCCGACCCTCATCGACACAGCGCTGTGGCTCGAAGGCAACATAGGGAGGCGCCTCCCGGGGATGCTTATGCGAGCGGGGATCTTCCCGACCGCGGGCGCGCCGGCTTGAGATGAAACCCGCCGACTTCGAGTATGTCGCCCCCGGTCACTTGGATGCTGCGTTGGGGATGCTCGCGTCCCGGCCCTCCGAAACGCGAGTACTGGCCGGGGGCCAAAGCCTCCTACCGCTGCTGAAGGCCCGGCTGGTGAGTCCCGTGACGTTGATCGACCTCGGGCGTATTGAGGACCTGGACCGGATCGAGTTGAGGAACGGAGCGCTGCAGTTGGGTGCCATGACCCGTCAGTCGAGGGCGCTCGAATCCAGGCTGGTGAGCACTCATGCCCCGTTGCTGGCGCGGGCGTTACGCCTGATCGGCAGCCCGGCCATCCGCAACCGGGGCACGATCGGCGGCAGTGCCGCCCACGCCGACCCGGCAGCCGAGATCCCGGCGGTCCTGGTCGCGCTGAACGCCACCCTTACGGTCGTGAGCACCGCCGGAAGGCGCGAGATACCCGCCCGCACCTTCTACCGGTACGCCTACGAGACTTCACTGTCGGATGACGAGATAGTGGCCGACCTGAGCATTCCGCTCCGGACGGCAGGCCAGGATACCGGGGTGTCGTTCTACGAGATCGCCATCCCCAGCCACAATTTCGCCCTGGCCGGCGCGGCGGTCAGTGTGACTGTGGCCGGTGGCGTCATGAATGACGTTCGGATCGGGCTCTGCGGGCTCGGGGCGACACCTTTGCGCGCTCGCGAGGCGGAGACCCTGGCCGACGGCTCGCCTCCTACCCCCGATGTAGTCCGCCGTGTAGCGCGTGGAGCCGCCGCGGTCGCGGAACCGTGGACGATGTCCTTGCCTCCGGCTCCTACCGCCGGGACATCGCCCGGTGGTGATCCGGCGCGCCCTTCTGGAAGCGCTGGGCGAGGCAGAGGCTCATCGGGATGGAGCGCCGCGATGAGCCGGGTTCACGAGGTGTCCATCACCGTCAACGGGGTCCGGTCCGGCGAGATCGTTGCCTCGAGGCCCTCGCCGCCGAACTCCTTGTCCGGTCTCCCGACAAAGCGGGAGGCGCGGGATGACCGACGTAACGGTCCGCGGCGACCTGCCCACCGCCGGTCCAGAGTTCGCCACGGTCGAGTCGGCCCGGATGGTGCGCGGGCATGGCGCGTTCATCGACGACTTCGACGCCCGGGGGGTACTCCACATGGCGTTGGTCCGGAGCCCGTTTGCCCATGCCCGCATCATCGGCGTCGATGTCAGCGGGGCGCGCGAGCTTCCCGGTGTTCACGGTGTTGTCACAGGCCAGGACGTGATCGAGCGAACCGGTCCCATATTCACCCTCGCCGATGTCAGCGATCCTCCTCTCCCGATCCCCATGTATGCGCTCGCTGCCGGCAAGGTACGCCATGTCGGAGAAGCGCTGGCGGCCGTGGTCGCAACCAGCCGCGAGGTAGCGGAGGACGCCTGCCGCAGGGTCGTGGTCGACTACGAGCCTCTGCCGCCGATCCCGACGATCGAGGTGGCGACCGCCCCGACCGCTCCGCTGATCCATGAGGGCCTCGGGTCCAACGTGATCATGCGGAGGAAGCTCGAATGGGGTGACCCGGAAGCTGCTTTCGACAGCGCCGGCCATATCGTGCGCCGCACCATGCGATGGGGCCGCCACAGCGGCGCGGCTCTGGACACGTTCGGTGTCGTGGCTGCGTTCAACCCGGGTCGGGGAGAGCTCACCTACTGGAGCAACTCCCAGAGCAACGCTCTGCTGTGGACGCTCGGCGACACACTTGGTCTCCCCACCCACAAGATCCAGGGAATCCCCAGAGACGTGGGAGGGGCGTTCGGTGGAAAGTTCTGGGTCCCCCGCAACATGGTGCTGGTCGGGATGTTCGCGATGGACACCGGTCAGCACGTCAAGTACATCGAGGACCGCTGGGAGGACCTGATCGTCGGTGACAACCACGGCGAGGACCGGCGTTACGACGCCGAGTTGGCCCTCGACGGCGACGGTCGCATGCTCGGGATGAGGTTCCGGGTGGTCGAGGACTACGGTGCCTACTTCCTTCTGGGGCCTGCCGCCAACTCCAGCCCTCTGGCCCAGGCCACGGGGCCCTACCGGATTCCCTCGCTGCAGGTGGACTTCACCGCGGTGCTCACCAACAAGACCAACCAGGGTGCATATCGCGGGCTCGGCGCTTCCCCGATGGCGATGGTCCTCGAGAGCCTGGTGGATGCGGCAGCCGACCGGCTTGGCCTGCCACCCGAGGAGATCCGCCGTCGCAACTTCATCCAGCCGGACGAGTTCCCCTTCAAGACCCCCGTGGGTAACATCTACGACTCCGGCGACTACCCGGCGGCACTCGAACGTGCTCTCGAGTTCGGCCGGGTGGAGGAATGGCGCCGCCGCCAGGAGGAGGCCCGAGCCGCAGGCCGGTACGTGGGGATAGGCTTGGCGACCACCCAGGAGCGGAGCGTTCCCAGCATGACCGAACTCTGGGTAATGTTCGAGAACCCGGGACGTCGGCCGACTACCTCCGCCGAGACGGTGACCTGCCGCATCGACTCGCACGGCCACCTGTCGATCATGCTGCACTCGCCGTCACTCGGTACATCGCCCGAGACGGTGGCCGTGATGGTGGCGACCGAGGAACTGGGTATCGACCCCGGGCATATCGTCGTCGACCGGATGACGACCAGGGCGGCAGGTCCGCCAATGGGACCTGCCGGTAGCCGCATGACGGTCATGACATCCGGCGCGCTGAACGGCGCCCTGATGGAGATCAAGCAGAAGCTGGTCCGGATCGCCGCCCACCTGCTGGAGGCGGCGCCCGAGGATGTCGTGTACGACTCCGCCACGCCCGGATGCCGGGTGCGCGGTACGCCAGGCGCGGTCAAGACCCTTACCGAGCTGTCCTTGGTGGCCAACACGGCCAGCCTCCTGCTCCCGCCCGGTGAGTCGAGCGGGCTCGAGTCGACCCACACCTACGATCATCCGCTGGCGACCATGCCGGGGCCCGACGGTGACTGGGGCAGCTTCAACCCGATCATGGGGCATTCGGTCCACATACCTGTCGTCGAGGTGGACATCGAAACCGGTCTGGTGAGCCTTCTCGACTACGCGGTGGTGCACGACTGCGGGACCGTGCTCAATCCCCCGGCGGTTAGGGGTCAGATCATCAGAGGGATATGCCAGGGTATCGGCAGCGCCCTGTACGAGGAGTTCGTATATGACGAGGCCGGCACTCCGCTCAACGGCAGCTTCGCCTCATACCTGATGCCGACCTTCATGGAGATGCCGCCGGTTCGGATCGAGCATCTCTGCACACCGTCGCCGTTCACCTACCGAGGGGTAAAGGGAGCCGGTGAAGGCGGACGTATCGGCGCGCCCGCCGCCATCGCGTCGGCCATCGAGGACGCGCTGGCGCCCCTCGGTGTCGTGGTCGACCAGGTACCGATGACCGCGGAGAGGCTGCTCGGGCGTATCAAGAAAGCACAGGCGGCAGAGAGGGGGGCTAATGCCTGACGTTGTCGGGTACCGGGCCAAGTTCGGCGTGATTGTCCCGTCCACCAACACGGTGGTCGAGCACGACTTCAACATGATCGGACCGCGTGGTGTCACGTTCCACACCGGCCGCATGTACATCGGGACCCCAACCCTCGACTCCGACGAGTCCTTCCTGGCCCTGATCGGGGAGATCCGCGCCTCCATATCCGTCGCCGTGCGGGACGTGCTCACCTGCCAACCCGACTACATGGTGATGGGTATGTCGGCGGAGACCTTCTGGAACGGGGTGGAAGGTAACCGGCGCTTCGAGACCCGCATCAAGGACGCCACCGGACTGGAATTGAGCACCGGCGCCACCAGTTGCCGGACCGCTCTCGAACTGCTCGGAGTGGAGCGTATCGCCGTGCTCACTCCTTACCAGCCGGTTGCCGACCGGGAGGTCGCCCGGTTCTTCACGGAGGCCGGTTTCTCGGTCAGGCGGGCGGAGGGTCTCAAGTGCCCTACGGCGACCTCGATCGCCGAGGTCACGCGTGCAACGCTTGTCCATGTATTGCGGGAACTGGACGGCGATGATGTCGACGCCATCGTGCAGGCGGGTACCAACCTGTCGATGGTGCGCCTGGCAGCAGAGGCAGAGGAGTGGCTGGCCAAGCCCGTGATCGCCATCAACGCCGCGACGCTGTGGCACGCGCTGCGCGCCAACGGGTTCGACGACCGTTTCGAGGGTCTCGGTTCGTTATTCGCCGAGCACTAGCTGGTGTCAGGTGTCAGGTGTCAGGTGTCAGGTGTCAGGTGCCAGGGGTCAGTGAAGACTGGCGGGACTGAAGGATTTTCGGTGTTTTTGAGTTGGGTTGGTGACCTGTCTGTCCTGTCGGTGGCCATAGAACCGATCATTGAGGATTGGTACCTGGCACCTGGTACCTGGCACCTGTTGTCGGGTGTCAGTGGTGACTGGCGGGATTGAAGGATTCTCGGTGTCTTTGAGCTAGGTTGGTGACCTGTCCGTCCCGTCGGTGGCCACAGAACCCATCATCGAGGACTGGCACCTGGCTAGATGTCGGCACGCACGGTCCATAGATACTTGATGGCGTCGTCCTCGCTCACCACCTCCGCGTACTTGGCTTGGAGGTCGAAGAGGTTGGCCTCGTGGGGCCTGGGATCGCGGTCGCCGACCGCGTCGGCAACGACGATCGGGATGAATCCGTACTGCATGGCGTCCACTGCGGATGCCCGGACGCACCCGCTCGTGGAGAGACCCACGATGACCACCGTGTCTACACCCAGGGCCGTCAACGTAGAGGCAAGGGATGTGCCGAAGAAGGCGCTGGCGTACTGCTTGTAGATGATGATCTCGTCCCGTCCGGGCGCCAGCTCGTCCGGAATCTCGCCTAGCGAAGATCCGGCTTCGAACACCTCCAACACAGGGATCTTGCGGTAGAAGATGCCACCGTCGACACCGCCCGGCGTGTAGATCACCTTGGTGTAGATGACCGGGATAGTGCTCTTCCGGGCCGCAGCGAGCACGCGGCCCGCGGATTGCAATGCGTTCTCCACTCCTGCGTACAGTGGTGAGTCCGGATCGAGGTAGGCGTTGACGAAGTCGATGACGAGAAGCGCCGGACGCTCTCCCGGCTCCAGGCTTCGCTTGAAACCGGCAGCCTCGTAGTCGGCGTCGAGGTCGATGTCGGTGCTCATGCGTTTCTCCGTTCAGCAGGCCATCGCCGCGATCGACAGTAGCCGGGATCGCAATCCGGCTGTGCCCAGCCGCACCCTCCTAGAGTCTGGTAGCGAGTATGGGTTCCAGCGGCATTCTCATCACCAAGATGCTCGGCGCCACTCTGGCGGTGCCCGAGCCTACCCGCACCGTCGAGGCCCTGGCCGATGCCTTCGAGTGGAGGGTTCACGGCACGGGCGACCTCGACGGGCGCTGGTCCTCACTGGGCCTGGCGGGAGTCGGACTTCGTAGTCATGGGTCGTCCGGAGGCCACCCGTGGGCTGGTAAGGCTGATCCGTGCCTCGGTCACGGGAGGGCGGCGGCCGCTTACCCCGCGCATGGTCGTCGGTGGAGCCCGTGGTGCGGGATCTCGGCGGGCTGGTGGACATGGTGGACCGGCACCCCGAGTTCGAACTCTCGAGTCCGGGTATCGAACTCGACATGAGGGACCACGGGAGCAACATCCACCAGGCGGCGGTGGCGCGGCTGCATGACTGCCTGTTCGTGCTGACGATGGCCGTGACCCGACCGGCCGAGAGGGACTTCCCCGAGTCGCCCCCCAGGGTCGGCCATATCTTCGCCGCCCATCTCCGCTCGACCGAGGCCGATGCAGCCCGACATCTGTACACCGATGCGTTCGGGATGCGTCCGCTGATGGTGGTGAAAGGCTACGACACCTTCATACACCAGTTCTGGGGCGTTGACAGCCGTTATCCGGTACGAGTGGACGTTCTCCAGGGAGTCGCCGAGGGGCTCGGGCTGGGAGCCGTGGAGGTCCAGTCGTGGCCCCGCGGCTACCTGGGGCGGTACGTGACCGAGCCGGTACCACCCGGGATCTCGGCCGTCACCTACCAGACCCCCGATCTGCCCGTCGCTCGCTCGGCGGTTGCCCGAGCCGGCATCACGATCGTTGGCGAGGACCCCGACGGCTTCGTAGTGCGCGGAGCGGAGGGCGAACTCCTGGAGGTCATCTCGACGGTCTGGATCTGAGCGACCGTTCGCGTCCGATCCTCAGCGGAACTGCGGCATGACCCCGGAGGCGAACTGGCGGATGGCATCCGAGTCGAAGGGCGGTCGGTTGCCGAATACGTTCAGGTTGATCTGCTCGGCGCCGGCGTCTCGGTAGGCGGCTACCTGCTCGACGACCTCGTCGACGGTTCCCAGTAGCACCTCGTCGGGGCGCAGGTAGGACGCTCCTACCAGTTCCCGGTAGGCGTCGGCTTCCGCTCGCGTCGTTCCCATGTAGAACCCGACGTTGATGGCCCTTCCTACCTCCCGGCGGCTTCGGCCCTCCATCTCCAGGACCTCGTCGAGCCTCTCGATTCGGGCCGTGTACTCGGAAGGGGTCATGTTGTTGCCGTTGTACACGTCGGCGTACCGGGCTGCCAGCGGAACCAGACGGACCATACCCTTGCCGCCGATCCACAGCGGGATCCGGTCCTGGATAGGACGCGGGGTGAGTGCCGCGTCATCGACCCGGAAGTGGCGTCCCCGGTAGGTGAAGCGCTCGTTATGCAGCATGCCCGGCACGACCACGCAGGCCTCTGAGAGCTGGTCGAGGCGTACTCCCGCAGTGGGGAACTCGTATCCGAAGGCGGTGTACTCGGCTTCCATCGCACCGGTACCGAGGCCCAGTTCGACCCGGCCCTTGCTCCAGCGGTCGACCGTGGCCACCGCCTTGGCGATCAGGCCGGGTGACCGGAACCCCACCGCCCACACCAGGCAGCCGATCCTGACGCGGGTCGTTTCGAGGGCCAGCGCGGTGAGCGTTGCGACCGGCTCGTAGCAGACCGGGGATCCGTCGCCGCGTGGGATCGGATAGAAGTGATCCGATGTGAAGATCGTGTCGAACCCCACGTTCTCGGCCAGCCGCCAGACGTCGACCAGATCGTCAAGCGAGCATTCCTGCTGTCCCGTATGCAGCCCGAACCGCATCGATCGACCTCCTCTTCTTCCTCGGGATGCTGGTACGGCGTGGGCATCCCGCGGCCGGCATCCCTGGCGAATCCTTGTTAGGGGGTTCCCAGCATCAGTTCCTTAGGGTACGGTAAGTGCATGGAGGCCCTCTCGGATTGGATCACTCCTGCCATAGTCATCGCTGTGTCGGGCCTGTTCTGACGGCACCTCGTCCGGATCGAGCACCGGTTCGACCGGGTGGAGGATCGTCTGGATGTCCTAACCCGTGAAGTCGCGGCCAACGGCACGGCTATAGCCCGGCTCGAGGGGCGCCACGAGGGACACCCTGTTCCCGCTACCGAATAAATACTGTCAAGCCGAGACCCGGTGCGGGACTCGGCAGGCTTCTCAGGGCACTACCAATACGCGGCCGCGGCCACCGACGGCTGCGTAGCCGGCGGCCATTTCCTCCAGCGGGACGGTCAGGCGGACGATCGGCTTTAGTACTCCCTGCGAGATGTCTTCAAGCACCTCTGCGATGACCTCCTGGTAGCGGCCGGGAGGGGCCTGGTAGGCGTGGAAACCCATGAGGCGGTGCTGGCGGATCATCGTCAGTGGGATGGTGAAGTTGGTACTCCTTCCGGCGCTGTACCCGATCAACAGGTGCCGCGCCCTGGGCGCGCCGCACAGGATGGCGGAGTTGAGGTAGGGGGCCGCCCAAGGGGTCGATGATCACGTCGGCGCCCTTGCCGCCGGTGGCGGCCATAACCTCCGCCGTCAGGTTCTCGATGGATATCGGTATGGCGTCCAAGTCGTCGAGCGCGGAGGTGTCACGGCCCGCGGCCAGGACCGAAGCCCCGAACGCGGCGGCGATCTGGCAGGCGGCTCTTCCTACCGATCCGGTAGCGCCGAGTACCAGCACCGTCCCGTCGGGCTGCAGTCGCCCGTAGTCGAACAGCGACTGCCGTGCGGAGATGCCTCCGCTCACGCCGGCTGCGGCCAGCATCGGGTCCACACCCTCCGGGATGGGTACTGCCGCGGCGTCGGGCACCGAAACCTGCTCCGCCATCACTCCCGGCCGGCGGTTCCCGATGCCGAACGGCCCCCCGCCGACGTAGACGAGTCCTCCGGAGTCCAGTGTCTCCGAACTCAGGACACGCCCCACGCCCGTGGCGCCCGGCTGGATGGGGAGCGGTCCGGCGCCGGGCAGGTTCCCCATGGCGATCTGGCGGTCGAGCGGGGCTATCTCAGCGGCGATGATTCGATCAGGGTCTCCCCGACGCCGGGTTCCGGTGTTGGTATGTCGACAACAACCGGACCGGGGGGGTCGGCGAACTCGGGAATCCTCACGGCGCGCACTGCGGCACCTCCTCTTCAGGTTGCGGGTCGCCGGATGAACCGACCCGTCGGGTTTCCGGTGATCTTCCCGTCTGCCAGGATCTGCCCCCCTCGCAGGAATACGTCTTTGACCCATCCGGTGAGTTCGTGACCCTCGAACGGGGTGTACTCCTGGGCTGACTCAGACTCGGCTGCGGTCACCACGAACGACTTGGCCGGATCCAGCACCACCAGGTCGGCGTCCAATCCGGGAGCTATATCACCCTTGGTGTGCAGTCCGTAGCGGCGAGCCGGGTTGGCGCTCAAGAGTTCCGCGACCCGGTTGGGGGACAGCCCACGTCGCGTCCCTTCGCCGAAAACGCCTGACAGCAGGTACTCGGCCCCCCCGAATCCGGCCTTGGCCAGGAACACGTCATCGCGATCGGCAGGCGAGAACTTCATCTCGTCCAAGCAGCAGGCATGGTCCGAAACCACCCAGTCCACGTTTCCGTCGAGCAGGTGGCGCCACAGGGCTTCGCGGTCCGCCTCGCTCCGCAGCGGAGGGTTGACCTTCCCGCCGAGGCCGCCGGCCGTGTCGTAGCTTGTCAGCAGGTGCCCCACGGTGACCTCGCGCCGGAAGTCGATGTTCTCGAAGGTAGTGGCCATCAGCATCGCCGCATCGAGGGCCTTGGCCGAAGACAGGTGCAGGAGGTTGATGGTCGCCAATCCGGTCTCGTAGGCGAGGTATGCGGCCACCGTCACCGCCAGGCCTTCGGAGTGGGGAGGCCGTGAGGCACTGTAAGCCTCGAGGCCGGACAGAGTGGTGTCCTGTTCGACCTTCTCCGTGTAGGCGCGCATGATCTCCGCCGTCTCGCAGTGGAGAGACAGGCTGATGTTGTCGGCGATGCTGCCGAAGCGTTCCCGAGCAGCCTGGATACCCCGCATCACCTCCTCGAAGTGGGCCACGTCATAGGACTCCCCCTCGGGTGTCATGAGAAAGGACCGCTGATCGGTTGAACGTCCGTGAAGGCCGTGACCGCCGTAGAACATGAAGATCTTGAAGGACGGTACCCCGAAGTCCTCGATAATCGACGGGATCTCCTCTACGTGCCGGCGCATCATCGGAGCTACATGGAAGCTGTAGTCGACGTAGGCCCGGTTGGCGGCCATATCCAGCGCCACTGGCAGGAACTCCGCATAGGGACCCCCCCGGTTCAGGTAGTACTGGCCGGTACGGATGTAGGTGATGCCGGTGGTCACGCCACCCTGTGCGGATGCGCGGCTCTCCGTTTCCGCGTCCACCTCGAGCGGGTTGTAGATGCCCCAGTGCTGGTGAGCATCCACGACACCCGGGAAAACCAGGAGTCCTCCCGCGTCATGGGTAGGAGCGCCGGCCGGATCGATGTTCGGCTGGAGTGCGGCGATCCTGCCATCGCGAACGGCTACATCGAGGTGTCGGACATCGGTTCGGAAAGGCCGTACGACCCTTCCGTTCTTGATGACCAGATCGTAAGGCATCCAGCCTTCCCCTTTCACCGTGGCAGGGCGGAGGATGTGGTGAAACTAGTATGTGCTACGACCCACCGCCGAATCCGGCGGGCTTCTATCAAACAGGGCTCAGTGCAGATCCTCCGAAGGAACAACCGATCGAGACACGGTCTGACCTCCTCAGGGTCATGCGACAGACCCATGCCGACCAGCAAGCGGCTTGGCCGCCTTCCGATGCTGAGGGCCTTCCGCCATCGCGGGTTCACAATCCTCTGGAGTTCGATGCTCCTCTACCGTCTCGGGTTCTGGATAGGTTCGATTACCTTTCAGTGGTTGGTGGCGCGCGTCACCGATAACAGCCCTTTGATGTTGGGTCTACTGGCATTCTTCAACCTGATCCCGATGCTGTTCATAACCCCTGTGGGTGGTGTGGTGGCGGATCGGGTGGGTCGAAGTCAGATCATGGTGGTTACCCAACTCGTTATGGGTGCGTTCACCGGACTTCTCACCCTGCTGGTCGTGCTTGGTCGAGCCGACTCCGTGGTTGTCCTTTTCGCCTTCGCCTTCGTTTTCGGTGTGGTCCTCTCCTTCAACGCTCCGGCCAACCAAGCCGCGGTCGCCAACTCGGTTCCGGACTCGGACCTGAGAAGCGCTATTGCTCTCAACTCCATAGGTCTCAACCTGGCCAGGATCGGAGGTCCGGCCCTCGCAGGGCCGCTCATCCTTGCGTGGGGAGCGGGGGCCAGCTTCGGCCTATGGGCGTTGGTATGCGTGTCAGCCGCAGTCGGAATCTCAGCCGTCACCTTGAGACCCTACGAGCGCGAACCCGATTCACTGGGCGTGATGCGCCGGATAGTTCAAGGGTTCGACCATGTGCGGGCGCGACCTCCCGCCATGCTCGCGCTCACGCTGGTCGCGGTCCTTACGATCTTCGGGCAGTCGTACTCGGCGGTCGTAGCCGTCATCGCATATGACACCCTTGGCCTCGGTGATCGGGCCTTCACGTTGTTGGTCACATTCACAGGGATCGGAGCCATGGTTGGTGCTCTGGCGGCAGGAACCGGACGGTTGCCGTCGAAGCTTCCCCGTCTTGCGATGTGGACGGTGGGCTACGCAGTGGTGCAGGCGGCTTTCGGCATGTCCCGCTCGCTTTGGATCTCGTTGGCCCTGATCGCCTGTGTAGGGGGCCTCAACTTCTTCCTGATGACCTCGCTGAACGTGCTCCTGCAGCACCTCACGGTCGAATCCAAGAGAGGAAGGGTCATGAGCCTGTTCATGCTGGCGTGGGGTGGGCTGTATCCCGTCGGGGGTCTTGCCATCGGTTTCGTCGGTGAGCTCATCTCGGTGCCGACCACCCTCGTCGTGTTCGCGGCGGTGCTCAGCGTGCTCAGCCTTTGGATCGGGTGGGTCGCCCGGTCCGCGGCCTCGACGGTTCAAGCAGGTCGGGCGTAGATCTCCCTGAGCCTGGGATCCAGGAACGCGTAAAGGACATCGACTGCCGCGTTCAACAGTAGAAAGAAGGTCGCCAGGAACAGGGTTGCTCCGGTTGTCACCGGGATGTCCTGGTTACGGAGGGATTGCACGAGGAGCCGGCCGACGCCGGGGATCGTGAAGACCGTCTCGACGATGGCCGTTCCGCTGATCAATACCCCTACCAGCAGACCTATCACCGTTGCTGTCGGAAGCACGGCATTGGGGAGCGCCACATGCCGCATCACCTTGCTTTCGGCCAGCCCGGCGGAGCGTCCGAACGTGACGTAGTCGCGTTGGAGGGTCTCCCGCATCGAGACCTGGAGGGTCCGGGAAACCAGCGCGACGGTTGCCAGACCGAGCACAAACGAGGGTAGGACGAGGTGCATGAGATTCCCGGCGGGATCCTCGGAGAACGGGACCCATCCACCGGCCGGAAGCAGGTCCGGCAGATACAGACCGAACAGCATCAGCAGCAGCAGCCCTAGCCAGAATCTCGGTACCGAAACCCCGATCACCGTCGCCACCCTGATCGCGATGTCCCCATACCGCCCCCTCCGGGCGGTGGCGTAGAGACCCAGTCCGAGACCGATCGACGTTGCGGCTACGGCGGTGAAGAGAGCGAGTTCGAGGGTGGGACCGGCCCGGTCGGCGACCAGGTCGACGACCTCGGCGCCGCTCAGCCACGACCGTCCCAGGTCCCCCCGGACGAGGTTGGAAATGTAACGCCCGTACTGGACGGCCAGCGGCCGATCGAGACCCAGTTCCCGGGCGTCGAGACCCCCGAAGATCATCGCCACGTTCCCGGGTGTCAAGGAGATGAGCAGGAAGACAATGGTTGCCACCGCCCAGAGCACCAGCACCGAGGTGACGAACCGTCTCACGATGAACCGCCAGATCAGCCCATCCATTGCCTCATCTTCACGGTCGGAGGACCGGCCCGCGAATCGGATCGGCGGCTTTCATCACGCAGGCCGGACGTTGTGGTTCCTGAGGTGTTCCCAACGCTTGGCCTCGACCGGACCGACTCCGGTGAAGTCCTCCATGCGCTCGCTCACCGCGAACATGGTCACCCCTAGGTCCAGGTAGCGGGCGAACTACTGGTGGAACCGATCGGGATCCGGTACTCCGGTGAGGGTGAAGTGCGGGGCGACGGCGGTCTTGGCCAGGGTGGCTGCTTTCTCTGCGGCGCCCGCAGCGGCCAGGCGGCGGATCTCCATGGCTTCCGTCCACAGGTCGCCGTGGCGCCACAGCGACTCGAACCCGGGGTGGGAGCAATGCAGGACGATGTTCTTCAGCCATGACTGCTGTCTAGCCTTCAAGAAAGGGTCGTCTATGTCGGTGAGAAAGTGGGTCTCGACGCAGACCTCGAATCCGTCGAGCGAACGACCGTTCCGTGCCGCTCCCTCCCGGATCCTGTCCCATGCCCACCTCACGTAGGTCTCGGAGGCATGCTCGAGAATCACGCCGTCCGCCCAGGCGCCTGCGATCCGTAGCATCATCGGCCCTACGGCGGCGATGTAGATCGGGGGGATGCGGTCCGGGATCAGGTCCAGGGTGGCGTGCCGGACGCGGACGGTCTTCCCCTCATACCGCAGGGCGCCTGTCGGAGAGCGTTCGATCCCGGGAACTTCCTGGCCGAACAGTGCCCTGTACAGCTTGATGGTGTCCTCCATGCGGCTGGCCGGCCGTTTGAACTTCAGGCCCATCACGTCTTCGACCATGTAGGGCATCGAGGCGCCCAGGCCCAGGGAGAATCGACCCCTCGACACTGCGTCGACCCAGGCCGCCCCGGAGGCGAGCAGCGTGGGGGAGTGGCCGAATACCCCCATGATCCGGGAGTTGACCTCCACACGGCTGGTTGCCTGGGCGATCAAGGTGAGTCCCGGGAAGAGCTCGCTGCGTCCGAAGTCCGCCAGGCACACCACATCGAACCCTGCCTCCTCCTGGGCGAGCGCGGTTGCGACCACATGATCCGGAGTGATCCTGCCTTCCCACCCTGGGATGGTGAAGTGGTTTGCCTGAGTGGCGAATCGGACTGTCAAGGAGACCGGAACTGCCTTGTGCGGGACCAGGAGTGTACATTTCGGGGCCGAGCACCAACGTGGGTAGGGGAGGGGAGCGTGGAACGCCGGATCATCAGTACGAGCCTGGGGCAGGTCCATGCCGTCATCGACGGACCGGACAACGCTCCTCCGGTGGTGTTGCTGCACCAGACCCCCCGCTCGACCGACGAGTTTGCCGAGGTGGTTCCCCTGCTGTCCGGGACCCTGCGGGTCATCGCAATGGACACTCCCGGGTACGGGGCTTCCGACCACCCGCCGACGCCGCCCAGCATGGAGGACTATGCAGGGGTGGCGGCCGAGGTCCTCAAGGAAGTGGCGGATAGACCGGCCTACGTGTGCGGGCATCACACCGGAGCGATCATCGCCGTGGAGTTCGGGGCGGCGTATCCGGAACTGACGCGAAAGGTGATCGCTTCCGGCCTGATCTACGTCGACGACGAGGTGCGCGCCGATCTCGGCCCCCGCTTCAAGCAGTGGACCGTACAGGCGGACGGGTCTCACCTGATGGCGCACTGGGAGCGCCTCTCCTACTGGACTTCACCCGATACGGCACTGACCCAGCGCCTGCTCCTCGATGTCTACCGGGCCGGTGAGACCAGCGAGTGGGGGCACTGGGCCTGCCTCGACTACGACATGGAGGCCCGGTTGGCCCTCGTCACCAAACCTGTTCTCATCCTCACGGGTAGGGACGATCCGTTCGTCACTCCCCGGATGATCGAACAGCTGACCGGTGCTCTCCCCGACACCGAACTGTCCTACATCGACGGCAGCGTATTCCTGCCCAACGAGAATCCCGAAGGCTTCGCCGATGCGATCCTGTCGTTCATGTGACAACCGGAAGGGTTGGGAGGTCGCATGGAACTCGATACCGCCCTCTCGATAGTTGAGGCTGCACGGCAGGCCGCCGAGGAAATCGGCATCCCGATGGCCATCACGGTCGTCGACGCCGGCAAGCATCCCGTCGCGATGTTGCGGATGGACGGTGCCCTCCCGGTCGCGGTCGATACGGTGCTCGCGAAAGGACGCACCGCCGTGCAGTTCGGGTGCACGACCGGAGAAGTACTTGAAGCAGCCAGGACCAACCCGACCGTGTACGACTCCTTCCTCACCGCGGTGCCCGACAAGATGGTGTATTCCCGCGGCGGGATCCCGAACTCCGGGAGTCGCCGGCGGATGACTCGACGCCCTCCGGTCGGCGCGGTGTCCACCTAGCCCCAATTCTTCATGGGTTGGCGGGTTGGGGGGTGTGAGCGGCTTGGGGTGGGGTGCTGGGGTGGTTGTCTTGGGTTGGCCGGTTCTGGGGGTGTTGGGGTGTGTTGGGGTGGGCTCGTAGGGGGTGGGGTTGGTGTTCGGGGCGTGGTCGGGTTGGGGTTCGAGGTGTGTGTTGGGGGTTCGGTTCATGAACCGTACCGGGTTTCCCGGGGCGATTCATCAGGGTTAGAGGGTCTGGATTTGTTGGTGGGTGGTTGCGATGAGGGTGGCGGTGGGCCAGGTGGTTGGTATTCGGAGGGTGGTTTGTCGGCTGTGGCGTGCGATGACGCCGGGTATGTGCCATAGGTTCGGGCGCAGTGTTTTGGGTTTGGCTCGGGTGAGGGGGTGGTGTTTGGGTAGGGAGAGTTTCTGGAACCAGCGGACCAGGGTGTCGGCGAGGGCGACGATGTGGAGCCAGAGCCGGTTAGGGGCGTATCTGGCGAATGGGAAGCGGTTGCCGCCGTGGTCTTTGACGCGGGCGATGTGGGTTTCGACTCGGGCGTGGGCGCGCATGTCGCGGTCGGATTCGGGGGCGGGTGGGGGTTGGTCGGTCCAGTGTCCCCAGTATCGGTAGCGTTCGGAGCCGAACAGGGAAGTTTGCGCGCCGGGGTGGAGGGGTTCGCGTCTGATGACGAGTCGGAGGTCTTCGGGCCAGTTGTAGGCTTTGACGTGGTCGGTGAGTTCGATCACATGGGCACGAACCGGCTTAGGTTCCAGATCTTCGGTTTTGTTGTCGGAGCGGACAGCGTCGGGTCCCTCCTCCGGGTTGTCGACCCCTGCGGTGTTCGGGTTGTTGTGTTGGGCTGGTCTGGGTTGGGGAAGGGCGGGCTGCCAGCGTGGGTCGTCTACGGGGATGTGGCTGAGGGCTTCCGCGATCCCGTCGGATCTTCGAGCAACGAAACTGAACCCGATGTTACGTTTGCGGCATTCGGTAGCGAACGCGGGTCCCGCCGCGGAGTCGGCCCGGACCCGGATCGGATAGACCACCCGCTCGGGGTCGTCACCCGGCGAATGCCCCACCCGCATCCGGGCGGGCAGCGCCCTGATAGCCGCGTCCAGCACCTCTGTCAGGTCCGAAACCTGATTAGGGGTTGCGTCACCCCGCCGCAGCCGAACAGCGAGCGGCTCCCCCGTCCAGTCCCCAAAGCAGTACATGGGATGGAACCCGTACTTGTAGTTATAGGTCGGCGCGGCGCCCGCCTTGTTCTCCGAATGCACCTCATGGATCGACGAATCGATATCCAAGATCACCGTCTCGCCTTCGGGATAGTCAGCCCACACCCGCTCCCGGACCCTGACCATCGCCCCGGCCAGCCTCTCCAACGACCCCTCATCCGCCCCGGTGAGGGTCCGGTACAGGGTCGAGTCCGACGCCACCTCGCCGAACAATCCCCGCTGGGAACGCAACGTCTCGATGTCAGTGCAAGCCTCCCCACCCCCGGCCAACACGAGCATCAAATGAACCAGCACCCGGCCCCGATCACCAACCACCCCCGAAGAACCGAACGCTTCTGACAGCACTTCGCCCACCCACATACGATCCGCGAACCGGCCCAACAGCCACAACCCCACATGACCCACCTGGCCGCCACCCCCCACCTCGACCCTCAACGCCAAACTGCTGTTAGCCTTCACCATACGGGTGCCCTCCTGACTGCGACCACGGACGATTACTTCACCGCCCATAATCGCAGGTCAGAAGGGCATTCCCGTGTCAAACCACCCACCCCCACCACCAACCCCATGAAGAATCAGGGCTAGTCGGAGGTCTCCTCTTCAACCTCGGGCAGCGCCCGCAACTCGAAGACCATCGTGATGCGGGAGGTGACTACCTCAGCGCCCCCGAACACGGGTGTCGGCACGGAGACCGAGTCCGAAGCCTCGGCCACTACCCCATCGAGTCCTAATCTGCGGCGGTCTCCGTACGGGTCGAAGCCGCCACCTGGCATCATCCTGACGATCCGCACGATCTCGTACCCCATGTGATCGGCGATGGCTTGGGCGGTCGCCCGGGCGTCGTCGATGGCGTCGAGCAGCGCGAGCCGTTCGAATTCTGCGCGGCGGGAGACGGTGAAGTCCAGTCCTTCGAACCGGACGTTGTCTCCCCCGCTCGTGATCACCAAGTCGACCAGCCCGCCGGCGAATCCCGTGCCGCGGATAGCAATAGTGAGCCGGTTCTCGTAGCGGAAGCCGTTCGAGACCTGGCCCTGTTCGGTCCAGTCGAACTCCTCCTGGATACGGATGCCCACCGTCTGCAAGCCGCGCGGGGAGATGCACGTCGGGTCGGTCGTGTGATCGGCGTCCTCCGGTTCCCCCTCGGTGCACTTCTCCTCGACCGCGTCGGCAATGGCCTGGACCGTCGCGTTACCGTCCGACACCGCGGTGATGAGCGAATCGCGCAGCACGCTCACCGTGAACCGGCCGATCGCTCCGTCATAGTTGACGCTGCGCGAACCGATGCCCTCCACCGTGAGTTCCGTCAGCTCTTCCCGTTCCGACCGAACCTCATCGTCGGGCATGATCGACGCGCGCTCCTGCACGCCATTCGCTCGCGCGGCGTGGGTCAGTGAGGGCGCGCTCACCGCTCCCAGCACTACAAGCACCGCCAGCCCGACTACGACCATCCGGCGCAGGCCCGGAATCCGTATCGCTTCCCTCATGTTGATCACTCCACTTCGCTAGCAATTGGCGGTCGGTCAAGCCGACGCCTGATTGTCCCACGTCGACAGGACCTCGGGGTGGCACCCTGGTCGTGATCGACGAGGCTCAGGATGCCCCAGCCGAGCCGCAGTTTGGCTCTTGACGGCCTCGAGACGAACTCGGAACAGCACCTAGGAGAATGCTGAAAAACGGGTAATTGGTTGGCCCGTCGTCCGCTGACGTGGCATTTTGTCATCGACCGCCGGGCCAACGGGGGGTTTCTCAGCACTCTCCTAGTACAACGCGGCGAGTTCTTTGGCGCTGTGGACTGACTCGACCGACCAGAGAGCTTCCAGTAGGCGGGCGGCGCGCTCATCGCCGATTTCGGGCCGGACCTGGCGGAGGAACTTGCTGTCGAGCATCTCTCGCGGTATCGGCTTGCCTGGCCCGCCGATGGCGTTGCACATCGTGACCGACCGGCGAATAGTTCTTCCTCGGGCGCGGATCTCGACCGTGTTGATCACGTCTGCCAGGTAGCGGGAGTCCCAGATGCGGGTAGAGGCCTTGTCTTCCTCGATCTCGATGGAGGCGGCCAACTCCCGTGCTGTCGGATCAACGAGCCGTTGTTCCGTGAACCACTCGGGCCCCGGTTCGACATCGAGCAGCGCTATGGCGGCTGCCCATTGCACGCTGTAGATCGCTTCCCAGTAGGTTTCCGGGCTGGGTTCGAACATGTGGGGCTTGAGGTAGAAGGCGGGCAGTCCCAGGGTTATACGGTCGATCTCGTCCAGGGACAGGTCATGTTCTGTGATCAGCTCTCGTAGTAGTTGGAGGGCACCGTGGCACTGGCGACTAGCGGGTCATACCTTGAGCTGGAGCTGGTCGGCGGTGTAGAAGAAGGGTTGGGGCGAGGTCTCCAGCTCATCGAGCCGGTACTCGTCGTCCCGGTGTTCGAGTTCGTCGGACAGCTCGCCGAAGCCGTTCATGGCGAGGAGAGCGGCCTGGATTCCCGCCTGGCACTGCCAGAGGTTGCCGAAACCGATCCGGCTGATCCGTTTGGGGGCCGGGGTCGCATCAGTAGGGACTTGCGCACCGGGTAGTTCCAGCTCAGCCCGAGCGCCAGGTTGGTCGTCCCCTCGTCGAGTCCCAACAGGCGGGCCGTGGCCAGCGTCAGGCACGCAGGGATGTGTCTCTGGATGTCACCGGCCCGGTTGGCGTAATGGAACCGGGCGTTTATCTCGTACACGATGCAGGCTGTGGCCAGCATCTCGGCGCCGTTCGCACCCGTGCGCTGGCCTACCGCCAGCACGGTGTGGATCAGCGAGGGAGCGAAGTGCAGCCCTGGTCCGCCTTCCTCGAAGTCCATCGTCCGCGCCATCTGGGCGTTGATCCCGGCGGCCAGCTCGCAGCTGGTCCTCCCACCGTTGCCGATCACCACCGCCTCGGCCCTGGCGCCGACCTCTCGGGCGTACGCAGCCAGTTGACGCCCGATGACGGGTACGCCTCCGTACGTGGTCCCCACGGTGTCGACGAAGGCGCGGCGCATCCGATCCAGGGGCTGCTTCGGGGATATCCCCGAGGTCGGTGTCCATCGTCTCCCCGATCAGCGATCTGGTTATGCCCACGCCCTCACCCCGCCTCGATGTCTCCCGTCGGTACCCCCTCGAGGACCGAGAGGCTGGAACCCTCCGCGGTGGGGATGATCCGCCGCAAGCAGAGTCCGCTCTGCTCGTAGAGGGAGCGGAACTCCGCGGCGTTACGCTCCCTGCCTCGGGTCAGGAGCATCATCCCGACATCCTGGGCCTTGTGCGGGTCCGGCTCGTTACCAGGCCGTATCACGGCCTCGACCACCAGAACCCGTCCGCCGGGTCGTACCGCGTCCTGGCAACGTCGAAGGAGGTCGACGGCAGTGGTGTCGTCCCAGTCGTGGACTATCCGTTTCAGAACGTAGACATCGCCGCCGGGCGGAACCGACTGGAAGAAATCCCCGGCTGCCAGACTGCATCGCTCCAGCAACTCTCCGTCGAGGAGGTCGGCATCCGCGACGACTTGGGCCTGGTCGAACAGGACTCCCCGTACCCTCGGGTAGCGTTGCAGCACCGCAGCGAGCAAGCCGCCCCTACCGCCACCCACGTCGACGACCAGACGATGGCGGCCGAAGTCGTAGGCCGCCGCCACGGCCGCGTCCTCGGGACCCGATATCTGTGCCATCGCCTTGTCGAAGGCCGCGTTGGCTTGGGGATTATCGGCCAGGTAGTCGAACAGCGGTAACCCGTGAGCCCGGTCGAAGGCCGGCTCTCCCGTCATCACGGTGTGAGGAAGTTCGCCGTAGGTAGCCCAGATGAGATCCTGCCATTCCAGGCGCAGCCGGCTGCGCAGGGAGCCCTCCACCCCGGTCTGTAGCTCGGATGCCGCCGGCGTGAGGTGGAACCGCCGGTCACCGTCCTCGGCGAAGATTCCCCGCGCGGCGAGCATCCGGAGGACACGGTACAGCGAGTCGGCGTACGCGCCGGTGGCAATCGCTAGTTCGGTGGCTGTACGGGGCTGCTCGCTCAGGAGATCGGCGATGCCCAACTCGGCGACCATCTGGAGGCACCTCGCCGCGGCGACGCTGCCGATGATGTCGTGGATCGTCATGTCGTTCTCGTGGGTACCGGTGTCCGGCATCGCACATCAGGCTAGGCCGATCCCGTTGCGGCCGGGCCATACTGCGGCCAGAATCCTTACCGATGAGTATTAGCGAACCCTGGCCGAGGAGATCGTCCGCACTGATCGGGATTGCATCCCCGACGATGCTGCGGACCTCGTGAGGTCGATGCTCGTCGACCATGTTGGCATCGCGTTCATGGGGCATCGGTTCACCGGGGAAGGCCTGATCGGATACGCCCGCGATCTGGGAGGCCAGCAGGATGCGATCCTGTTGGGTACCCGGTACTAGGAGGGTGCTGATTTAGTCGCCTTGTCGGGGTACGGGCGGTTCGCGTTTTGTGTTTGTTGGGGGTATTGTAAGGGTCATGCAAGGATATGAAAGCTTCGACCGTGAGTTTCTGGACACAGCGGACCTGTGGCATCTGGTTCCGGTGGGGTCTGTGTACCGGTTCTTGGCCGAGAACCGCCGCCGTCTGTTTCCCGATGAGATGTTCGCCGATCTGTTCGGCCCGCGGGGTCGCCCGTCGATACCGGGTCCGGTGATTGGGGCGGTGATGGTTCTCCAGGCGTTGGAGTGCCTCTCGGATCGGGAAGCGATCCAGCGGCTGCGTCGTGATATAGCTTGGAAAGCCGCGACTGGTCTGTCGTTGACACATGGGGGGTTCCACCCGACGGTGCTGACCTTATGGCGGGCCCGCCTGCGTGCCAGCGACAAGCCGGAGCGTATCTTCGACGCGGTGCGTCAAGTAGTCACCGAGTCCGGCGTGTTGGCGACCAGGGACCGTCGGGCCCTGGACTCGACCATTTTGCACGACGCGGTCGCTACCGGGGACACGGTGACGATGATCTCATCGCAGATAAGGCGTTGCCGCCGTCTGATTCCGCAGGCAGCCGACCTGGTGCTGGTGGCCCATGACTACGAATCGGTGACCAAACCGTCCTGCGACTGGTCTGATCCCGATGCCCGCTCGGAGTTGGTGGACGGGCTGGTCACCGACGGGCTGAGGCTGATCGAAGCAGTCGAGGACATGAAGCTGGACCCCGAACAGGCCGACGCCCTAGGGCTGTTGGGAGTTGTCACAGGCCAAGATGTGGAACCGGACCCCGATAGGGAGGGCCGATGGCGGATAGCTCGGCGTGTGGCCCGAGACCGGACCATATCGACGGTGGATCCCGAAGCCAGGCACGGTCACAAGACCCGGACCCGCAAACGGGACGGGTACAAGGCCCATGTCGCTACCGAACCCGAAACCGGCCTGGTCACCGCCGCGGTCCTAACAGCTGCCAACACCCCAGACGCCGACAGCATCGCGGATCTCGTTGCCGAAGCACCCCCGGGCGCCGAAATCGTCGCGGATTCGGCGTACGCGTCCGGTGCGGCCCTCGAAACGTTCGACGATCTCGGTCACACCCCGGTGACCAAACCAATCGTACGCAAACCCCACATCAAAGACGGGTTCCACCGCGACGACTTCGCCATCGACACCGGAGCCCGCACAGTCACCTGCCCCGCCGGGCACACCACCCACATACGCCCCGGAGGTACCGCCCCCTTCTCCAAACGATGCAACGGCTGCCCCCTGCGGACACGATGCACCACCTCGGAGCGAGGACGGACCATCACAGTCGACAAACACCACGACCGTCGCGCCGCGAACAAAACACGGTGGGCCAAAGAAGAAACCCGCAACACCTACCGGAACTTGCGGCCGTCCGTGGAACGGACCATCGCCTGGCTCACCCGCCACAACCCCAGACGCGTACCCTACCGAGGAACCATCCCCAACCAGCAATGGCTCACCACCACAACAGCAGCCATCAACCTACAACGCCTCATCAACCTCGGACTCACCCACACAACCACCGGCTGGGTCCTCAACCCCGCCTAGAACCCCAAAACCCGCCCGCCACCCCCAAAGAACCCCGCCACCGCCACCAACCGACCCAAAACACCCACCCCACAAGCCCCAACCAGCCCCACCACACCCAACACACCAACACAGCCAACTCGCCGAACCCGATAATCAGCAGGCTCCTAGTGTCCTGATTCCTTAGTTTCTTTGCCATATGCTGCTAGAATATGCAGGTCAGTAGCAGTCAGTAGTGGGAGCAGCGTATGGAGAAGCAGCGGGGTCGTAAAGCAGTGGTTATCGAGCTGGATGAAGAGGAACGCCAGACGCTCGAGCGGTGGATACGGCGGCGTAGCACCGCACAAGGGTTAGCGATGCGGTCTCGTATCGTGCTGGGAGCGGCCGAAGGCCGCACCAATGTGGACATCGCAGCGGAGGTGGGCTGCAGCGGGGTTACGGTCTCGAAGTGGCGGAACCGTTTCGCCCGGCGCCGTCTCGACGGCCTCTACGACAATCCCCGCCCCGGGCCGCCCCGCCGCATCGACGACGCCAAGGTAGAAGAAGTGGTGGTCAAGACCCTCGAGGAAACACCGAGAGACGCGACGCACTGGTCGACCCGGTCCATGGCGAGGGCCGTCGGCCTGTCCCAGTCGTCGATCCTAAGAATATGGCGGGCGTTCGGTCTCAAGCCGCACCGGACCGAGCATTTCAAGATATCTCCCGACCCCCAGTTCGTGGAAAAGGTCCGCGACCTGGCGGGTTTGTACCTGAACCCGCCCGACGCGGCGGTGGTGCTGTGTGTGGACCACAAATCCCAGATACAGGCCCTCGACCGCACCGCGCCGATCCTGCCCCTGTTGCCCGGAACCCCCCAGCGGCGCACCCACGACTACCGCCGGTACGGCACCACCAACCTCCACGCCGCGCTCGACACGGCCACCGGCCGGGTCATCACCTCCATGACACGACGCAACCGCACCCAAGAATTCCAGACGTTCCTAAACCTCATCAACCGCGAAGTCCCACCAGAACTCGACGTCCATGTCGTGTTGGACAACGCGTCGCCCCACAAAACAGAGCCCATAGGGCGCTGGCTGCAACGCCATCCACGGTTCACGTTCCATTTCACACCCACCTACGCGTCGTGGATGAACCTCGTCGAGCGATGGTTCTCCGAACTCACCACCAAACAGATACGCCGAGGCACCCACCGATCCGTAGCCGAACTCACCGACGCCATCAACCAATGGACCCAACACTGGAACCAAAACCCCAAACCCTTCATCTGGCACAAAACCGCCGACCAAATCTTCGACAACCTCACCAACTATCTACAACGAATCCCCGAATCAGGACACTAGGCCCCCGCGGAGGTAGCAGCGGGGGTCAACGGGCAGCTGGCCCAGAACGCCGGTATGGAGAACACCGGTCCCGGCCTTCATGCCGGCCCGCTGGTGGTGCACACCGCTCTGGCCATGGGGCAGCGCACCGGGGCGGGCGGCGCCGACATGTTGACGGCCATCGCGCTGGGATACGACCTGAACGCCCGATTCCATCTGGCGCGCACCGCAGACGAGGATCTTCGCCATCTGAACATGGTGGGCGCGGCGGTGGCCGCCAAGCTGCTCGGACTCGACATAGGCACGACGGCGGATGCCCTCTCGATGGCCTGGGAGTTCCCGATGCGCCGGCGTCTCTACCTCAAACCCAAGGTACCGAAGCGGGTGAGCGCCTTCCCGATGGGCCACCTCTTCACGGCCAGGGTCGGTGTTCAGGCTGCGCTCATGGCCCGCCACGGATACCCGAACCTGGTCGACGAGATCGACCAACTAGGGCCTGTTGACGCTTTTCGGTGCTCGCGTTTTGTGGTAGATTACAATATAATCGGTGTATGACGATTATACAAGAACAATACGAATGTATCGCTCATCTATTCCCGACACAGCGCGGCAACGTCAAGATATCAAACCTCGACATGCTCAACGCGATCCTCTACGTGGCGGAACACGGCTGCAAATGGCGGGGACGCCCACCGCGGTTCGGTAAGTGGTACACCATCTATAAGCGGATGAACCGCTGGGCCCGAAACCGAGTCCTAGACCGAATACTGAAGGGGTTAGCCCAAGAAGGGATCACAAACCTCAACACCGAAGTAGCCGGGATCGACTCCACAATCGTCAAGGTCCATCCCAACGGTACCGGCGCCCCAAAAAGGGGGTCCACAGTCCATCGGGAAGTCCCGCGGGGGGTGGACCACCAAGATTCACATGGTCGCCGCCGACGACCGAACCGCGATAACGTTGTCGCTGTCGCCGGGTCAAGCCCACGACGCCCCGACCGGACGTGAACTACTCAAAGGCGTCGGCCGCCAGCCCGAAGACCGGTTCCTGGTAGCCGACCGGGCCTATGAAGGCGACGAAACACGCCAACTGGTTCCAGATCTCGGGTTCACCCTGGTGGTTCCACCCAAGAGCAACCGCCGTAATCCCTGGGACTACAACCGCGAGTTAAACAAGAAACGCAACGAGGTAGAACGTCTGTTCCGACGGCTCAAAAGCTACCGTCGTATCTTCTCCCGCGACGACAAACTCGACGTGCTCTATATCGGGTTCATCACCTTCGTGCTCACAATCGAGGCCCTACGTAATGTCAACAGGCCCTAGCAGGCGTGGTTCGATTTGGGTCAACCAGGCGGCCGACAAATAGGACACGAGCCGACGCTACCACCGCTCGGCGGCCCGCCGGAAGCTGGCCGGGCCTAGGGGACGGCAGACCGGGGGTAGGGTGACCGTCCGGCAATCCCCGAGAGGCAGGCCCAAGGCGGTATCCTCGGGGGCAAGTGGGGATAGCCCCCCGCCCGGGACGTGGTGGCCGAAGACGGAAGGGAGCGACCGATGGGCGTCAGCGGCTGGCTCCGGATCGACCCCGATCCGGATGTTGTTGTTGATGTCGATGAGCGCTACGTCCCCGTAGTGGGGAGCGTATGTGTCGTACCACTCTTGGGCATCTTCCCAGATGTCGAAGTCGGCGCAGCTGACCGTGTTCCCCGGGTTCGGTGGCACCGATGTCGTGGTTGTGAACCCAGTTGAGGAATCTACCTCGGTCTGGGCTGCTGAAGCCGCTGTGACGTTCGTCGTAGTAGTGGCGGCAGTTCCCGCGAGGCCGGTGGCAGACGTGCTGCCAGCCCGGGTTTCGTCGCATCGTGCGAGAGTGATCCCAGCTTGGAAGAGCCGCTCGAAGTATTCGATGTTCTCCTGGTTGTCGTAAACGTATGCCAGCCCGAGCATCATCACGTCGCCGCCCAGGAACCCGAGCTGATCTAGCGACTCGCCAGCATCTTCCTCAAGGGTGTCGAACGTTGTAAGCCACTCGTTGTACGGGCCCCCAACCGCGAAGCCCATCTGAGCGAACTGGGGGTCGTCCTTGAACCCCTATAACTGTTCATAGAGGCCGATGATCTCCAACGACACCGACGACAGATCCTTGGGGACGCATTCTTTCTCGACAGGGTTAAGCCCGACGTTCATGGCATCGGGGACCATGAACGTCACCCGTGCAGCTATGGTTTCACACATGGACATAGAAGTTCGCCACGCGCCCAGTTTCGCAGTAGCGAAGTGCAGGTTGAGCGGCGGCGAGCAGCTCAAGGTCGAGTCTGGGGCCATGATGGCCCACTCGATCGGGATGGCGCTCGAGGCCAAGATGGAGGGCGGTGTGTTGAAGTCGCTCAAGCGCAGCATCTTGGGTGGCGAGTCTCTGTACGTCTCCACCTTCACCGCGCCGGACACCGGCGGCTGGGTGGATGTGGCCGCGAAGCTCCCCGGCGACCTCCGCGTCCTTGAGCTCGACGGCTCGCAGACCTGGATAATCGAGCGGGGCAACTGGCTCGCCTCGGAGGCGTCGATCGAGATCGACACCAAGTGGAGCGGGTTCGAGATGCTGGCTGGCGGCGAGGGCGGGTTCATGATCCACGCCAGCGGCGCCGGGAAGGCCATCGTGGCCTCCTACGGCGCCATCGAGACGATGTCGCTGGCCCAGGGCGAGACCGTCGTGGTCGACACCAACCACATGCTGGCCTTCTCAGACACCGTCAGTTTCGAACTGAAGCGGGCGGTGGAGGGCCGGAGCATCCAGTCGACCAAGTCCGGGGAGGGGTGGGTGTTCCACTACACCGGGCCGGGCGACATCATGGTGCAGACCCGCAACCAACAACAGCTCATCGCCTGGATCAACACCGAGATCGGCAGCCGCGAATAGATCACTCCCTCAACGGAAGCTGACAACGTCATCAGCGGTGGTGCCTGTGCCGGTGCTGACGACCTGTTCGAGGATCAGGTCGGTGCTGGTGGTGGTGTCGTTGACAAGGACGATCGTCGACTCGTTGGTGTCGGGGTTGTAGGTCACCGACGACATGAACCCGATGGTCTGGCCGAAGTGACCGACGGTGCCGTCGTGGAACACCATCACACCGAGCCCGTAGGCGCTCAACATGGCCGAGAATATGCTGGCTTGGGAGAGCTGGTACCGGGGGTCGGTGGTGCTGGCGAGGAACTCGTCGGCGCCGGCGACCTGGTTGTTGAAGAGTGCGATGAGGAATCGGTCGAGGTCCCCGACGGTAGAGATGAGGACACCGGCGCTATGGGATAGCGAGTCGACGGCGACGAACTCCTCGACGAGGGCGTTGCTGCCGTCACCCCCCACCTCGCTGGTGTCCATCACACCGGACCCCGGGCAACGGACCACGGACTACCATTCCAGTATGCTGCTGCCGGGCTCACCCGCACCCGAGTTCATCCTTCCCGACCACAACGCGGCAGAAGTCCGTCTGTCCGATTTCCGCGGGCGCTGGGTGGTCATCTGGTGGTACGCGAAGGCGGCAACCGAAGGTTGAAGGCGCGAAGGGGAGGGGTTCCGTGACCGAACCCCGGAATTCGAAGCCGAGGATGTGGTTCTCCTCGGAGCCTCCTATGACACCTCGGCGGAGAACCGCGCCTGGCATGAGGACATGGGATTCCGCTTCCGGCTGCTGTCCGACCCCGATCAGACCGCGGCCGCCGCCTACGGGGCTGTCCGGCCACCGATGGATCGCTTCGCCGCCTACCCGGCCCGCGTCACCTTCGTGATCGACCCGGCCGGGCTGGTCGGACTGGTGTACGTGGTGGCGGGTAGCCAGATCGCCGGCCACGCCTCCCGGGTACTGGAGGACCTGCGCGTTCTCAAGCAGGGATGACGCAGCCTTCTCGTGCCCCTATTCACGGGAAGGGTCCAGGTACGCGGCCACTACTTGGCGTGACCTGCGGACCACGGCCTCGTCGATCATCCGGCCGTTGTGGTCGACGATGATTCCCCGGCCCGAAGCGATTGCCGCGTCGTAGGCCTCCACCATCCGGCGTGCAGACTCCAGTTCCTCCGATGTCGGAGTGAAGGCCTCGTTGATGATCCTTACATGGGCTGGATGGATAGCCGAACGTCCCGCGAAGCCCATGTCCGCCAGCTCCCTGGTGGAACGCCTGAGCTCCTCCAGGGTGCTCATGTCCAGGTTGGTGTAGACGGGACCGATCGGGCCTTCGATACCGCCGGACGCCGATGCCCAGACCAGCATGGATCTCGACGCGAGCCAGGCCGGATGATTCGCCGGTACGGACATCCCGAGGTCCGCCCCCAGGTCCGCTTCGCCGGCCATGAGCCGGACGACCCGATCATGAGCGGCCATCGCGGGTGCATCGAGCAGGCCCCGGCCGCTCTCGACCAGGGCCGTGATGTCCGTACCCGTTAGAGCCCCGGAATCGGCAACCGCCTCGATGAGGCGAAGATCGGCCTTGGGGACCACGACCGTGTCGATGTCCAGTCCCGCCAGAGCTTCGAGGTCGGCGGACAGATGATCGGTATGGCTGTTGATCCGCACACCGACCCGGGCGCCCTCCTCCTTCAACCTCGGGATCGCCCGGCGCGCTTCCTCACGGGCCAACTTCTTCGAGCCGACCGCAACCGCATCCTCCAGATCGACCAGGACGAGGTCGGCCTGTCGCTGTGCTGCCTTGACCAGCATCTTCGGCCGGTCCGCCGGTACGTATAGGACGCTGCGGATCATGGCGTCGGATCGTAGCTGCGATGCAAGGACGCTCCGTTGCTTTGGAGGCGACCGTTACGCCCCGGACGGGCGGAGAGCGGCGAGGAGGGGTATGGAAGCGATCTTGCGCTCGGTCAGTTCTTCCCAGCGCACCCCCGGCGTTCCGCTCCGACCTTCACACGGGATGGCGCGCTCCGGAGTGACGATCAGGTCGAGGGCTACGTCGTGGTCGGCTAGAGGAATCAGATCCGGCTCGACGATCTGGATCTCATGGACGGTGGTGGCCACCACCGTGGCGGGTCCGATCAGCCCGGCTTCCCATGCCAGGGCGTACTCCAGGTCGCTGAACCCGCCTCCCTTGCCCAGACGGGCGCCGGTCGTGGCCGCGGCAACGCATCCGGTGATGACCAGGTCGACCGGTTGCATGTCCTCGACCCGGATCGTGCGGGCGGACCGGCTTGCTCCCTTGATGGAGGAAGAGGCCCGCGGGGTGCCGGCCAAGTCGTCGGGATCCAGGTAGAAGAACGGTTCGGCGCTCGCAAGCCGGGGCACGGCCATGAAAACCAGCTTTCCGTCCTCCAAGGCTTTCTGGCGCACCGGCCACTGCGGCGAGTCGGGATTCGACTTGAGCGTTCGGGCTGCCGCCCACTCGCCGGTGCTTCGCAGGCGTTCGGCGGCTGCTTCGGCCCCAACGAAATTGGGAATCCGTCCACGTGCACCGGGGAAACGGGAGGCCTTGCCTGCAATGAGGCGATCCCACACCAGCTCGCGCACGTCTGCTTTGGCAGCCAGGATTTCCGGATTACCTCCGGCGTCGTGGTCGTGACGGGGCGCGGACCGTGCCATGGGGCCCGACCTTACCGGCGTCTGCGGTCCGCGGTCCCTGGAAGGGTGCTGAAAAACCCCGTACAAAGGGGTTCGCTTGCTAGCCACAACTCTCAGACCAGGTGGTTTGCCAACCAGCGAACCCCGCAAGATTCGTTTTTCAGCACCCTCCTAGCGGCGAGGGCTCGGTGGGTGGCTTCGTGGTTCGTGGGTCACCGGTCACGCGGCACGGTTCACGGCTCGCGGAGCGCGCTACCGTCGGGCGGCGATCTCGGATTGGAAGGGATGTCGAAACTGGCCCGAGTCCTGGCAGCCGTATTGACGGCGGTGCTGGTCGTGAGCGCGTGCGGGGGATCGATGGACGCTCCGAGCGCTCGCCGGGAGTTGCTGGTATCGGCCGCCGCCTCGCTCACCGACGCGTTCGCAGAGATCGAAAGGGAGTTCGAGAGAGCGACTCCCGGAGTCGATGTGGTTCTCAACCTGGGGGGTAGTTCGCTACTGCGCGAGCAGATTCTCTCCGGTGCTCCGGTGGGGGTATTCGCATCCGCCGATCCGGACACGATGAAGCAGGTTGGCGATGCCGGCTATCTGGACGGCCCGTACCGTGTGTTCGCTCACAATCGTATGGCCATCGCCGTTCCCAGGGGTAACCCGGCCGGTGTCCGTGGCCTGGATGACCTGGGTGACGGACACCTTCTGGTGGGGCTCTGCGCCGAGATGGTGCCCTGCGGTGACTTTGCCCGGCAGGTGCTGGCGAAGGCAGGGATCCGACCGGTGGTGGACACCGAGGAACCCAACGTACGCGCTCTTCTGACCAAAGTTGCAGCGGGAGAGCTTGACCTGGCGGTGGTCTACGTCACCGATATCGCCGTATCAGACTCAGTGGAGGAGATCCCCATCGCCGATGACTACAACGTGGCGACCGACTATCCGATCGCGGTGGTGGCGGGATCGCCGGACCCGGCCGGCGCCGAAGCCTTCGTCGTCTTCGTCCTATCGGAGGAGGGCAGGCGAATAATGGCCCGTCACGGGTTCTCTCTACCGTAGGCCGGGATGAGTAATACAGATCGGAACTGGGGCAGAGAAGGCTCCTCGAGATCACCGTCCCGGCAGCCGCGGCGGTCGCCGCCGCTGTTCATTCTGATCCCGGCCGCCATCGGGCTGGCGTTGTTCGTGATCCCGGTGCTCGGACTGTTGGTCCGTGCTCCCTGGCAGGATCTCCCGGCCCTTCTGTCGGCGGAGATGGTTGCGGACACGCTGTGGCTCTCCCTGCTGTCCTCGGTGGCCGCATCCGTTGTGTCTCTCCTGCTCGGTGTGCCGCTTGCCTGGATGCTCGCCCGCTTCGAGTTTCCGGGCAGAGCCGTGGTACGGGGTGTGGTCCTGCTTCCTCTGGTCCTGCCACCGGTCGTGGGAGGAGCGGCGCTGCTGTTCGCGCTCGGACGGCGCGGGATCGTGGGTGCCCCGCTCGAGCGCGTTACCGGCCTGACCCTCCCATTCACCACCTGGGGGGTGATCGTGGCGGTGTCGTTCGTGGCGATGCCGCTGATGGTGATAACCGTCGAGGGCGCGCTGCGCAACCTGGATCCCCGCTTCGAGCGGGCCGCCGAGACCTTGGGGGCCCGGAGGTGGACGGTGCTGCGCCGGGTCACCCTGCCGATGATCGCCCCGTCACTGGTGGCGGGGGCCGCCTTGACGTGGGCCAGGGCATTGGGTGAGTTCGGGGCGACCCTTACCTTTGCAGGGAACCTCCAAGGCCGCACCCAGACTCTCCCGCTGGCGGTGTTCGTCGCCCTGGAGACCGACCGGGACACTGCCATTGCTCTCAGCCTGGTGATGGTGGTTCTCTCGCTGGCCGTGCTGATCTCGCTCCGTGATCATTGGTGGAGGCGGCGGTGAGTACCGGCCTCGATGCCCGTGTGGTCGTGGAGCGGGAGGGTTTCGTCCTCGATGTCTCCCTGAGCATCCCGCCCGACCGGACAGTGGCGGTCCTCGGTCCGAACGGGGCGGGCAAGACCACTCTGGTGGAGGTCCTGGCGGGTCTGCTGGCGGTAGACCGAGGGTCGGTACGGTTGGGCGACCGGGTCTTGGACGACCCTGCCCACGGGGTCTTCCTCGGGCCCGCTGAGCGTCGCATCGGGGTGGTGTTCCAGGACGGGATGCTGTTTCCCCATCTCAGTGCACTGGAGAACATCGCCTTCGGGCTGCGCGCCACCGGTGTGCCCAAGTCCGAGGCCCGGAGAAGGGCGGCCGGATGGTTGGCGGCGGTGGGACTCTCCGATCTTGCCGAGCGCCGACCCGGAGCCATTTCAGGGGGGCAGGCACAACGCGTGGCCTTCGCCCGGGCGCTGGCAACCGACCCGGAGATGTTGCTGCTCGACGAGCCTTTCTCTGCGCTCGATATCACATCGAGGGTCGGGCTCCGCCGGATGCTGCGCGATCATCTGTCCGGCTACGCCGGACCCCGCCTGCTGATTACCCACGATCCCACCGAGGCTTTCCTGCTCGCCGATGAGATGGTCATCCTGGAGCGGGGATCCGTGGTCCAGACCGGCGGAGCTGACGAGATCAGGCTCCGGCCCGCCAGCCGCTACGCCGCCGACCTGGCCGGGGTCAACCTGGTGGTCGGTACCGCCGCCGGGCGGGTTCTGACAGTGCAGGGGCACCGGCTGGCCATTGCCGAGGGGGTGGAAGGTCGGGTGATCGCCACCATCCATCCGCGGGCCATCTCGATCCACCTCGGTCCGCCCGGCGGTAGCCCCCGGAACTCCTGGAAGACGAGGATTCGCCACGTCGACCACCATGCCGACCGGGTTCGGATCCAGACCGGTCGGCCGCTACCCCTCACCGCCGAGGTGACCCCGGATGCTCAGTCTGCCCTCAGCCTCTTCCCCGGCGCTTCGGTCTGGCTGTCGATCAAAGCCACGGAGATACTGGTTGCTAGGTGCTAGGTGCTAGGTGCTAGCCCCAATTCTTCATGGGGTTGGTGGTGGGGGTGGGTGGTTTGACACGGGAATGCCCTTCTGACCTGCGATTATGGGCGGTGAAGAAGTCGTCCATGGTCTCAGTCAGGAGGGCACCCGTATGGTGAAGGCTAACAGCAGTTTGAGGTTGAGGGTCGAGGTGGGGGGTGGCGGTCAGGTGGGTCATGTGGGGTTGTGGCTGTTAGGCCGGTTCGCGGATCGTATGCGGGTGGGCGAGGTGCTGTCGGAAGCGTTCGGTGCTTCGGGTGTGGTTCATGATCGGGGCAGGTTGTTGGTTCATTTGATGCTGGTGTTGGCCGGGGGTGGGGAGGCTTGCACCGACATCGAGACGCTGCGTTCCCAGCGCCGATTGTTCGGCCCGGTGGCGTCGGACTCGACCCTGTACCGGACCCTCACCGGGGCTGATGAGGGATTGTTGGAGACCCTCGCCGGGGCGATGGTCACAGTCCGGGAACGGGTGTGGGCTGACTATCCGGCGGGCGAAACGGTGATCTTGGACATCGACTCGTCGGTTCATGAGGTGCATTCGGAGAACAAGCAGCACGCCGCGCCGACCTATAACCGCAAATACGGGTTCCATCCCCTCTATTGCTTTGGGGACTGGACCGGCGAACCCCTCGCTGCTCGGCTACGGCGAGGCGGCGCCGCGCCCAATCAGGTTTCGGACCTGGTCGAGGTGCTGGACGCGGCGGTGGAGGCGCTGCCCAAACGGATGCGGGTGGGTCACTCGCCGGGTGACGACCCCGAGCGGGTGGTCTATCCGATCCGGGTCCGGGCCGATTCCGCTGCGGGACCCGCGTTCGCTACCGAATGCCACAAACGTAACATCGGGTTCAGTTTCGTCGCTCGAAGATCCGACGGGATCGCCGAAGCCCTCAGCCACATTCCCCCAGACGACCCACGCTGGCAGCCCGCCCTTCCCCAACCCAGCCCACCCCAAAACAACAACAGAGGCAACCGGACCGAGATTGACAACCCCGACACCGCGCAGGCCGACGATCCAGAACCCCAGCGGGTTCGTGCCCATGTGATCGAACTCACCGACCACGTCAAAGCCTACAGATGGCCCAAAGGCCTCCGACTCGTCATCAGACGCGAACCCCGCCACCCCGGCGCGAAACGATCCCTGTTCGACTCCGACGGCTACCGCTACTGGGGACACTGGACCGACCAAGCTCAGCCTGCCCCCGAATCCGACCGCGACATGCGCGCCCACGCCCGAGTCGAAACCCACATCGCCCGCGTCAAAGACCACGGCGGCAGCCGCTTCCCATTCACCAAATACGCTCCCAACCGGCTCTGGCTCCACATAGTCGCCCTCGCCGACACCCTCGTGCGCTGGTTCCAGAAACTCTCCCTACCCAAACACCACCCCCTCACCCGAGCGAAGCCGAAAACACTGCGCCCGAACCTATGGCACATACCAGGCATCATCACCCGCCACAGCCGACAAACCACCCTCCGAATACCGGTCACCTGGCCCACCGCCACCCTCATCGCAACCACCCACCAACAAATCCAAGCCCTCTAACCCTGAACCGAACCCCCAACACACCCCCCGAACCTCAACCCGACCACGCCCCGAACACCAACCCCACCCCCTACGAGCCCACCCCAACACACCCCACCATCCTCAGAACCGGCCAACCCGCCAACAACCACCCGAAGTACCCCACCCCAAAGCGCTCACACCCCCAAACCCGCCAACGCGTGAAGAATTGGGGCTAGTGATTAGTAGGATGTAACTCTATCTTACGTGGGTTTAATCTGACACCTGACACCTGACACCTGACACCTGACACCTGACACCTAATGGGGGTCCACCACTTCTGCCGGTTTGTCTGGGAGGGTGTGGTGGTTGAGCTGGCCGGCCGGTGAGTACTGGTGGCACCCGGAACGCTGATTCCTAGTGTCAGATCGTACCCCGGCCGGTTCGCGAGGGCCGCTTGTAGCGCTCATGGGGTGGCGTGCCACAGAGCACTGATCCATTAGGTCGCCGCCAGGCGTTCTCCACAGCTCGGCAAGAATCGATCCGCACGAGGGAGGCGAAGATGATTTTTGTGGGTAACGACTGGGCTGAGGGCCACCACGATGTGTATCTGCTGGACGAGGGTGGGACCCGGCTGGGGTTCGCCCGTATACCGGAAGGGATCCAAGGTATAGCCAGGTTCCACCAGATGGTCGCCGAGCACGCATCGGATGCGGCTGAGGTAGTGGTAGGCATCGAGACCGATCGTGGGCTGTGGGTCGGTGCGCTGGTCGCGGCGGGCTATGTGGTGTATGCGATCAACCCTAGGGCGGTGTCCCGCTACCGGGACCGTCACAGCCTGGGCGGAGCTAAATCAGACCGCGGTGATGCCAAGGTGTTAGCTGATCTGGTACGCACCGACCGTCACAACCACCGTCCCGTGGCCGGTGACAGCCCCGAATCGGAAGGTATCAAGATCGTGGCCAGAACGCATCAGAACCTGATCTGGGCGAGGGTGCGTCACACCAACCAGTTACGCAACGCCCTGCGCGAATACTATCCCGCAGCGCTGGAAACGTTCGCTGACCTGGCCCATTCCGACGCTGTGGCCGTACTGGGTCGGGCACCCACCCCCGCCCTTGGCGCCCGCCTGACACTGCCCCAGATCCGAGCTGCGCTCAAAAGGGGCGGACGGAAACGCAACCTCGATCCGGTCGCCCGCAAAATACAGAAAGGCCTCCGAGCTGCTCACCTCGCCGCACCGGGGCCGGTTGAGGACGCCTTCGGAGCGACTGTCGGGGCACTGGTGAGCATCATTGGGGAGGCCAACCGCCAGATCAGCCAACTCGAAGCAACCCTGGAGACCCGTTTTGAGCAGCACCCGGACGCCGTGATCTACCATTCCCAGCCAGGACTCGGTACTGTGCTCGGCGCCCGGGTGCTCGGTGAGTTCGGGGACGACCCCGACCGTTACACCGGGGCCAAGTCTCGCAGAAACTACGCCGGAACGTCGCCCATCACAGTGGCGTCGGGCCGCAAACGTGCTGTCCTGGCCCGCCACGTCCGTAACCGGCGTCTCTACGACGCCTTGGACCAATGGGCGTTCTGTTCCCTAACCCCAAGCCCAGGAGCCCGAGCGTTCTACGACCAGAAACGAGCAGCCGGCGACCTCCACCACCAAGCACTCCGAGCCCTAGCCAACCGACTCGTCGGCATCCTCCACGGCTGCCTCAAACACCGAACCCCCTACAACGAACACACCGCCTGGGCACACCGAACCCTCATCGACCGAGCCGCAGCTTGACATTTACGCGCCTGGGGTGTCTGACACCTGACACCGACCTACCGGCCACCTCCGGCAGGCGGACTCAATCGACGAGCCCATGCCTGGAGGAGCCGGTCGAGGATCATGGCCAGAAGCACGATCGCCAGCCCGGCCGCGAAGCCCGACCCCACCGAGTCGCTCCGTCGCAAGCCGCGCACCGTCTCCAAGCCCAGACCCCCGCCCCCGACCAAGCCGGCGATCACCACCATGGCCAGCACCAGCATCACCGTCTGGTTGATCCCGGCGATGATGGTCGGCATGGCGAGGGGCAGTTGGATCTTGCGCAGGATCTGGCTCTGGGTGGCGCCGAAGGCACGGGCGGCCTCTGTCGCCTCCGCCGAGACCCGGCGGATTCCAAGGCTGGTCAACCGGGTGGCGGCGGGGAGCGCGTACAGGACCGAGGCGATTATGCCCGGGATCCTCCCCACGTTGAAGAGAATGATCACGGGAACCAGGATCACGAAGCTGGGGATGGTCTGGAGGAAGTCCAGCACCGGCTTGAGCATGCGCTCGAACCGGTTGCTACGGGACGAGAGCACGCCCAGTGGGATCCCGAGGACGATCGCCAGGATCACCGCCACTATCACCTGTGCCAGAGTGTCCATCGACAGGGTCCACATACCCAGCAGCCCGAGACCCAGGGCGCATGCTCCGGCGAGCGTAGCCAAGCCGGGGCCGCCGAACCACCATCCTGCCAGTATGACGGCGATCACCACCACCGGCCACGCCAGGGTGGAGCTGAAGAACTCCCGCAGAGGCGTCACCGCATAGATGGTCACGAAGTCGCTGAACGGTCCGGTTCCGATCCACGTCTCGCCGATCTGGTACAGGTTCTTGCCGACCCAGTCGACCAGGCTGTCCACCGGAGCGGCGAAGGAGAATGTGACAGCCGAAGGGAACTCCGCTCCCTCACGGGTGGTGCCGAACACCACGGCAGCGAGCAGGAGTATTCCCCCCACCACCCGGCGCGGGTGGCGTTGGAGAGCCGTCTCCTCTCCGGTGCGTCTCGTCGTTCTCGCATCGGCCACCAGCGGATAGGAGACCATCCGCCCGGCTGCGCGGATGATCCGATCAGCGCCCTCCAGAACCTCTTCGATCCGCCGGATCCACTGATTACCGAAGTAGCGGTCGGGGAAGATGCGCAGCCGTCCCTTCCCGGATCCGAGTCCGGCCGCACCGTGCATGAGCCGGTCCATGATGATGGCCAGCACCACTATGGCCAGACCGGCTTCGAGGGCGCGTCCCACGAACAGCCTCCGAAGGGATTCGAGGACCACCTGGCCGAGTCCCCCGGCACCGATCAGCGCGGCGATCACGACGATGCTGAGCGCCATCATGATCGTCTGGTTGATACCCGTGAGGATGGTCGGCATGGCTTGGGGTAGCTGGACCTTGCGCAGGATCTGGCCCGGGGTAGCTCCGAACATCTCGGCCGCTTCCACCGTCGAGGATTCCACCGAGCGGATTCCCAACGTCGTCAAACGGATCACGGGCGGGAGTGCGTAGATCACCGTGGCGATGATGGCCGGAACCCGGGCGATCCCGAACAGGAGCACCACCGGGATCAGATAGACGAAGGCCGGAAGGGTCTGCATGGCGTCGAGTAGTGGCCTCAGAGCGCGCTCCACGCGCTCCCGCCGGGCCGCCCATATCGCCAAGGGGATACCGATGGCGACCGAGATGACGACTGCTACTCCCATCAGGGCAAGGGTCTGGACGCTCTCCTCCCAGAGCCCTACCGACCCGAAGTACATGACGCCCGCCGCGGTGAGGATCCCCCCCTTGAACCCGAGGATGGACGTGGCCACCATTCCTGTGGCCATCACGATGACGAACCACGGCAGCCAGAGGAGAGCGGCTTCGACCCACCGGAGGCTGTAGTCGATCGCGTCACTGATCGGATTGAGCACCACCAGGAAGAGCCCGTGGGTTGTCTGGTTGCTGATCACCCAGCGGCGCGCCTGGTTGATCCACTCGGCCAGCGGGATTCTCCACTCCTCCGGGAAGGGGCCTACCGTGTTCAGCGAGAGTCCCAGCGTCACCAGAGCCGCCAAGGCCACCAGAAGGAGCCCGCCGGTCCTGATCCGGCGGCGGCGGTCGAGGTCGAGCCGGGTCTCGACCGCCGCCGCGATGCTCATCTGTCCCGACCGCCCACCAGGGCCGATACCGCTTTGCGGTCCACCTGCCCCATCAGTGTTCCGTGCTCATCCACGATCCCGATAGGTTCGGGTCCGGTCAGCAGCGAGGGCAGCACGTCTTCGAGGACGGTGTCGACGGGTACAGAGGTTCGGATCGTCTCGTTGCTCGACAGTGAGCGGAGCACGGTTCGCACTGTGACCACCTTGATCTTGGGAGCGTCCTTGGTGAACTCGCGCACGTAGTCGTCGGCGGGCGCCGACACGATCTCCTCGGGTGTTCCCAGCTGCATGAACACCCCGTCCTTCATGATGGCGATCCGGTCACCGAGCTTCAGTGCCTCTTGAAAGTCGTGGGTTATGAAAACCAGTGTCCGGTGCATCTCTGCCTGTAGGGAAAGCAACTCGTCCTGCATGTCTCGTCGGATGAGCGGGTCCAGGGCCGAGAAGGGCTCGTCGAAGAACAGGATCTCGGGTTCCACGCACAGCGCGCGGGCGAGGCCGACACGTTGTTGCATGCCACCGGACAGCTGCTGTGGATAATGGTCGCTCCACGCCTCGAGTCCTACCGACCCCAGCACCTCGAAGGCCCTCTCGTACCGCTCGGCCTTCGGTACGCCCTGTACCTCGAGACCGAACGCCACGTTGTCGAGCACGCGCCGATGGGGGAACAGGCCGAAGTGCTGAAACACCATCGACATCCTGCGTCTGCGGAGTTCACGCAGGTCGTCGTCGTCGAGGTCACCGATCACCACTCCGTCTATGCGCACCTCTCCGTCCGTCGGTTCGACCAGGCGCGACAAGCACCGGATCAGGGTCGACTTGCCCGATCCCGAGAGGCCCATGACGACGAAGGTCTCCCCCCTACGGACGCTGAAGGATACGTCTCGGACGGCTACGACACATCCGGTCTCGTCGAGGATCTCCTGGCTGGTTCCGCCCACGTCCGCGAGCGACCGGGCCCGGCCCCGATCGTCACCGAATATCTTCCAGACGCCCCCGCACTCGATGGGTGGATTGTCTCTACGTGCTGTCAAGTCCGCGCCGATCCTGCCTCGCTGCCGGTAAGGCCAGAATAATCAGTTAGGACCGTAACAATCAGGTACGACCACATGAGAGTACGGCTCCACGGGACTAGACGGAGACTACCGATTACGATGAGGTCGACGCTGATGCCTCCCCGGCATTCCGCGCCACTACCGAAGAGAAGGCTCTTCAGGGAGGAAGACGATGATAAGAAGGATTACCCCACCTTTGGTGGCGGTGGCACTGATTCTGGCTGCGTGTGCGGGTGATTCCGCTCAAGGTGATCTTGAAACAGTACGGCTCGCGGTTAACCCGTGGACCGGTTCTGCCGTCAATGTCGAGGTGGCGAAACAACTACTCGAAGGTGAGTTGGGTTACACGGTGGAAACCGTAGACATCGATGAGAATGCTCAGTGGACCGCCCTCAACACCGGGGATCTCCATGCTTCCCTGGAGGTCTGGCCGTCAGGTCATGGTGGCAACATCGCGGACTACATAGACAACCCGGACGGGAACGTGGCCGGTATCGGTCTCTTGGGTCCGGTGGGGAAGATCGGATGGTTCACCCCTACTTTCGTGGTTGACCAGTATCCGGCCGCGGCGACCTGGGAGGGATTCCTTGATCCGGCGCTGGCCGGAATGTTCGCCAGCGCCGAGACGGGGGACAAGGGTCAGTTCCTGGGTGGTGATCCGAGTTGGGTTCAGTACGACGACGACATCATCGCCAACCTGGGTTTGAACCTCGAGGTGGTGTGGGCCGGATCCGAGGAGGCGATCCTGGCGGCGATCGATGCTTCGGTGTCCCGAGGGGAGCCGGTCCTCGTGTACTTCTGGACTCCGCACTCGGCGTTCAATGCCTACGACCTGACCGAGGTCCAGCTGCCGGAGTACTCGGATGGGTGCTACGCGACGGCGGATGCCGATGGGGTGGACTGCGCGTACCCGGCCGACGACCTGTTGAAAATCGCTTGGGAGGGGCTGGAGGAGGCTGCGCCCAACGCGTGGGCATTGCTCAGCAACATGAGCTACACCACTGCCGATCAGATCTCCATGCTGGCCGCGGTGGAGTCCGATGGTAAGAGCTTCGAGCAGGCGGCTTCGGAGTGGATCGCTGCCAACGAAGCGACCTGGAGTGCCTGGTTGCCATAGGCCGACGGTTCAGTCACATACGTACTGGAAGGGCCGGGTGCGATGCACCCGGCCCTCTCCTTGATCGGCTACAAATGCTTCTCCTAGCTTGATCCAACCTCCACGGGCACGCCGACCAGCGACCCGTATTCGGTCCAGGAGCCGTCGTAGTTCTTGACCCCTTGGTAGCCGAGAAGTTGGGTGAGCACGAACCATGTGTGGGCGGATCGCTCTCCGATACGGCAGTAGGCGATCACATCCGCACCCGGCGCTACGCCTTCGCCGTGGTAGAGCGCCTCCAGTTCGTCCCGGGACCTGAAGCTCCCGTCCTCCTGAGCAGCCTTTATCCATGGAATGTTGCGGGCCCCCGGCACGTGTCCCCCCACGTAGGGCTGTTCCTGCGGAAGATGGTCCGGCGCCAGCTTCTCGCCTGTGAACTCCTCCGGGGATCGAACGTCGACGTATGTCGCATCTCCCAACCTTCCGAGCACCTCGTTACGAAAGGCGCGCAGCTCGGGGCGATCCTCGCTGTCGATCGTCAAGTCGGTGGGCTCGTAGGTGGGGACCTCGGTCGTCTTCGGGCGTGCCTCGATGTTCCACTTGAGGCGTCCGCCGTTCAGCAGCTTGGCGTTGTCGAAACCGCGATACCGGAGCAACCAGTACCCGTAGGCGGCGAACCAGTTGTTGTTTCCTCCGTAGAGGACGACGGTGGTGTCGCGGCCGACGCCTGCTCGGGCGAGCAGGGATCCAAGGCCGTCGCGGTCCAGGTAGTCACGCCGTACCGGATGCTGGAGATCGGTGGACCAATCCCAGGCGACCGCGCCGCGTATATGGCCCCTGCCGTATGCTGAGACATCCTCGTCCACCTCGATGATCCGGATGGTCGGGTTGTTGAGATTCGCCTCGAGCCAATCGGTCGAGACGAGTGCGTCGGGGTTGAAGTAACCCATGTGTCTGCTCCTTCTGATCTTGAGAACCTGATCCGGGAGAGACGCTGTTGGCTCTGAAGCTCTCGGTCGGGGGCGTCTCAGGGGCGAGGACGGCGGTCTGCGCCCGGTTTCTCCAACCGAGAGCGTGTACACGTAGCCCGACACGAAGAAGGCATGACGAGGTGCGCGTCCGCGACGCCACCAGGGGCGTGACCCCGGTGCACGACTATCGACGAAACCAACCCTGCGCTCCTCGTCTCTGCTGATCGGAGCGGTCGCCGACCGGTTGGCAGTACCCGACGAGCGGGTTGCCCGGCCCGGCTCGCTCCGCGATCTGCCACGTTATGAGCGGTGCGGGTGGATTGTCAACAGAGCGGTGCGGTATCAGGCGGTGGCGGGCTCCATCATCCCGAACTCGTTGCCGCCCGGTTCCCGGATCCGGACCCAGCGTCCCACTCCGGGGATCTCCATGATGTCGGCGGTGCGGATGCCTCCGGCGTTCTCGCAGATCGCGATGGCTCCTTCGAGGTCGGCCACCTCAACCGTGTTCATCGTGTGCGGCTCCTCACCCTCCTGGGCCGGACCGATGGCTCCGTTGATGCCCGGCTCCTCTTCTCCCGTGGTGGCCAGCCAGTAGTGGAACTCCCCCCAGCGGTTGAAGCTCCAGCCGAGGGCTTCCTCGAAGAACGCCACCGATGCGGCCGGATCGGACGAGTAGAACTCGAAGTGGATGGGGCGGGCTCCCATGGACTTTCCCTCCGTCGGCCATGATTTTCCCGCTCCAGGCTATACGTGCCCGCGTTCATGTGGTATGTTGATACCCAATACAACAGCGCCGATTTGACGAAGTCAGCTTGCGGGCGCTCTACAAGACCAGCTAAAGCGATCGAGCGTGTATAGGCAATATGCAGCACGGGGCCGCCGAAGCCGGCGGCCCTTCATCGTGGGCCCTTGTCGAGCACCGGCATCCTGACGCAGCGGGAGGAGCCGTGCTCGTACCATACCCGGGAACCACCACCCTCTTCGCCCGACTCCTCGCGGAGATGCCCGTACTGGTCGCCGACGGAGGGTTGGGTACCTCCCTGTTCAGGTTGGGGATGGCGCCCGGCGCATGCCCTGAACTGCTGAACGTCGACTGTCCCGAACTGGTCATGGAGGCGCACGGGGGTTTCCTCGAGGCCGGGAGCGACATCGTTCTCACCAACACCTTCGGAGCCAACCGGCGCCGGCTCGCGTTGCATAGGCTCGAAGACCGGGTGGCGGAACTGAATCTGGCGGCGGTCGGGCTGGTAAGACGGCTGGCCGCTCGTTTCGACCGTCCCATCGTGGTGGCCGGTAGCGTGGGACCTACGGGAGACCTGCTGGCGCCGCTCGGAAACCTCGAGCACCGGACCGCGGTGGAAGTGTTCGCCGAGCAGATCGACGCCCTGGTAAGCAGCGGCGTCGATGTGATCTGGATCGAGACCCTGTCGAGTCGGGAAGAACTGGAGGCAGCCTACGAGGCGGCCCGGCCATCGGGGATTCCGGTCGTGGTCACGATGAGCTTCGATACCCACGGGAAGACGATGATGGGCTTCGGACCTGACGACTTCGCTGCCTGGAGCCGGGACCAGACTGTGTTCCCCGCCGCAATAGGGGCCAACTGCGGGGTGGGTGCGGGCGATGTTGTGCTCGCTGTCCGGGAGATGGCCGAGGCGCGCCCGGGAGCGGCGATCGTCGCCAAGGCCAATTGCGGCTTGCCCGCCTACACCGAGGGCCATCTCGCCTATCCCCACGGGCCCGAGACGATGCCCGACTACGTGGAGTTGGCCCTCAGAGCCGGAGCGCGGTTGATCGGGGCATGCTGTGGGAGCGGCCCGCGTCACATAGCCGCCATAAGGGAGGCGGTCGACTGCCGGCGTTCCCCACGTCGGGTGACCCGCGAGGAGATCACCCGCCGCCTCTCGATGGTTCCGCGCCCGCAACCGCGTACCTCCCGATCCCGCTCTCGCCGATCGCGCCGGAGGCGCGCCTGACACATGGGTCCTCCGATGCCCGAGTGTTGCACAGCCGGCTACCGGCTTTTCCTGCCGGCTACCGGCAACCGTTCACCGGTCGGCGAGTCGGGTAAGGCTGAATCCGTCGCCGATCGGGACGAGGACCGTCTCGGTGCGGGGGTCGGCTTGCAGATGGCGGGCGAAGGCGGTCAGCGCCTCGGCGTCCGGGTCCGGTTCCGGATCGACGACGCGGCCGTTCAGGAACAGATTGTCGGCGATGAGGACCCCGGTGGGAGTAAGGCGTCGGACCAGTTCCTCGTAGTAGAGGGTGTAGTTCCCCTTGTCGGCGTCGACGAACCCCAGATCCACCGACCTGGTCTCCGGGAGCGCCCGCAGCGTTTCTATCGCCGGGGCGATACGGAGGTCGATACGGTCCGCCACCCCTGCTCTCTTCCAGTAACGGCGGGCAACCGAGGTGAACTCATCGCTGATATCGCAGCAAAGGAGCCGGCCGCCCTCCGGAAGGGCGCGGGCCATGGCAAGGCCGGACAGTCCGGTGAAGGTGCCGACCTCCACGACGAATCGGGCCCGGACCAGCCGCACCATGAATTCGAGAAAGGCTGCCTGCTCGATGCCCACCTGCATGGTCCGGATCCGTCCCATGGCGGCCGTCTCGCTCACCAACTCGTCGATCAAGGGGTCGGTAGGGGGGTTGTGGGCGATCATGTAGTCGTAGATCGCCTGTGGTAGGTGTGGGTTCTGGCTCATGCTGCGAAACCTAGCGGTCTGTCTGTGAAATGGCGTCAAGTTGTCTTGCAGGCAGACCACTAGCCTCAATTATTAGCGGTGATTGGTGGCGGGGGTGAGTGTTTGACGCGGGGGTGCCCTTCTGACGTACGATTATGGGTGGTGAAAAGCAGTTCCATGATCGTGTCAGGAGGGCACCCGCATAGTGAAAGGTAGCGGTACGGTGAACCGTACCGGGTCAACCTCAACCACCCCCCGCACCTCCACACACCCCAAACACCAACTCTCAAGCCTCTCCAACCCATGAAGATGCTCCTATGAAGATGCTCCTATGGTTGTCAAATCGACGGTGGGGCCGCCTCGTGGGTGTGGAGCCACCTCTGGTAGCGGGTGGCGCGTTGGTGGTTGTGGTCGCGGCCGAGCTCGAGTGCGGAGATGCGGCCGGGATCCGGTCTCGGTGTTAGGAGAGTGGCCTCATGATCGGGTTGTTGACCCGCTTCAGTACGCGAAAGCCGCTGGTAACAATCGGCGCGTGGGCGTTGCTGGTGCTGGTTTCGCTCGGTCTCATTGACCGTCTGCTGGATAGTGCGCTCACTACCGACTTCCGGCTGTCCGGTCGTTACGAATCCGAACAGGCATCGGCCCTGCTGGAGGACAGGCTGCGAGGGCCCAAGCAGCTGACCGAGGTGGTCGTCGTTCAGTCGCCGTCCCTGACCGTTGACGACCCGGCGTTCCGGACGAAGGTCGAATCGATCCATCATGAGATCATGGCGCTGGGGTCTGAGACGGTGGGGACGGGAGTGCATTACTACCTGACCAACGATCCGCTCCTGGTATCCGTCAGCCGCCGGACCACCATCATGCTCTTCGTCTTGACCGGCACCGTGAAGGAGGCCACCGCAAACGTAGAGGATGTGGTCCACATCGTGGCGGAAGCGGACGGGGTCGACGACTTCCGGGTGCTAATCGGAGGAGACGCGAGCGTCGCTTTGGAGAACAACGAGCTGGCGACCGAAGATCTGGAGAAGGGGGAACGGTTCGGCGTTCCGGTGGCGGTGATCATTCTGCTGGTGCTCCTGGGCGCTGTCGTCGCTACCCTGCTGCCGCTGGGCTTGGCGGTGGTCTCCATAGTGCTCGCGATGGCCGCGGTGGCGGTCATCGGCCAGCAGTTCGAGTTGATCTTCTTCGTCACGATGATGGTCGTCATGATCGGTTTGGCGGTGGGCATCGACTATTCGCTCCTGATCGTGTCCCGTTTCAAGGAGGAGATGGGGCGCGGCTTGGCGCCGGGAGACGCGGTGGAGAGGGCAGCCGCCACGGCAGGTCGAACGGTGGTCTTCAGCGGCGCAACCGTCGTGCTGGCCCTCGTCGGTCTGCTGATCACTCCCGCGTCTTTCTACCAGTCGCTTGCTCTGGGGGCCATCCTGGTGGTGATCTTCGCATTGGCGGCGACCCTCACGCTGCTTCCTGCCACTCTCGCTCTGCTCGGTCGGAAGGTGGACTTCCTGTCCATTCCGTTCCTCGCCAGGTTCTCCTTGAAGAGTCCCGATGTCTCCCGGCAGGGGTTCTGGGATGTCACCACGCGGTCGTGATGCGGCGCCCGGTCGTCAGCATCCTGCTCGTCGGTGTTCCGATGCTCGGCCTGTCGTCTTCTATCTGGACATCCGGACGGGACTCAACGACGTCAACACGTTCCCGGAAGGCGCGCAGACCAAGGAGACCTTCCTCCTCCTCGAAGAGGAGTTCTCCGTCGGAACCGTCAGCCCTGCCGGAGTCCTCAGCCCGGCGGAGATAGTCATCGACGGGGACATCGGTGATCCCCGGGTGGAGGCGGCGATCGGGCGTCTCGAGAAATCTCTCTTGGACGATCCCGGCTTTCCCGTCCCGCCCACCCGGGTGGTCAATCCCGCCGGAGACCTGGCCCTGGTGACGCTCCCGTTCCCCGGAAAGCCGAACAGCCCGGAGGCGGCCGTCCAGATGTCCTCTCTCCGCGACCAACACATTGCCGTCGCTTTCGAAGGGGTACCGGCGGAGGTCTATGTGGGCGGCGTGACCGCGGAGGTCGCCGACTTCTACGGCATAGTCAGGGTGTACACCCCGATCGTCTTCGCCCTGGTGCTCGGCCTCAGCTTCATCATCCTGATGATGGTCTTCCGGTCGATTGTCATTCCGCTGAAAGCTATCATCATGAACCTCCTCTCCGTCGGGGCCACATACGGGCTGCTTGTGCTGGTGTTCCAGAAGGGGGTCGGCACTGACCTGTTCGGGTTCCAGCGAGCGGATGTCATCGACGCCTGGATACCCCTGTTCCTGTTCGCCGTCCTGTTCGGGCTATCCATGGACTACCACGTCTTCCTGCTCAGCCGGATACGTGAGCGCTACGACGAGAGCGGCGACAACACGGAGGCGGTGGCCTACGGGCTGCGTTCGACCGCCGGGATCATCACCGGCGCAGCCCTCATCATGGTCGTGGTGTTCGGCGCGTTCGCGACAGGGCGGACCATCGTCAACCAGCTCGTGGGCTTCGGTCTCGCCGTAGCCGTGCTTCTGGACGCCACGCTGGTGCGGTCGGTTCTGGTCCCGGCCAGCATGGAGGTGCTGGGCAAGGCAAACTGGTATCTGCCTCCCTTCCTGAGTTGGCTTCCCGACCTGCGCATCGAGCCACCAGAAGAACATGCGGCCGTCGAGTTGGAGGGTACGAATCCGGAGAGTTACGGTCGATGAAGATACCTACTGACTACTCCCTGGGTTGTGAAATGGCCTGTGTCGTCAATTCGGAGTCGGTAGAACCGAAAGGTTCTACTCTCGGACTCATATCTGCTGCGGAGGTTACCGAGTGCAAGCACTAGTAGATATACCGACTGATTACATGCAGGGTTATGAAAAGGCTCGCACGGTCATGCCCGACATCGCGGACAAATATATAGCACACACGCTAATTGGAGATCCGCTGGCCGAAGCCATGACAGAAGACCTCGCAGACTTTGGTCCAAAAAAGTCAAGGCTCCTCATCCAGGCAGCTATGAATGAGGAAGGTGACGAGGCTCTGCGGGACGCACCAACCTCATTTCGCGAGTTCTTTAGAGAAGCGGAAACACCACCAGATTGGCTCGACTATTCCGAGTTTGCCCCGGCTGTCCGTATGTTCTACAGGAACTCGCAGGTGATCCTGGCCGCATTCGTTGCAGGCGTTCTGATAGAAGGATTTACAACGAATATAGCACAGTCCTTTTACATCACCGGGCGTGTGCGTGATCAGGGTGTCAGGCGTTTGGGTCAGAATAACCGTCACATGATGGAGATATTCCTTCCGGGTGGCTTGTACAGGTATGGAGACGGCTGGACACTTTCGGTCCGTATCAGGATAGTTCACGCACGTTTAAGATACCTTCTGAGTAATTCGGAAGAATGGAAAACTGAAGAGCTGGGTGTTCCGATTAGTGCGGCGCATTTGAGTTACGCCGATTTCCGCTTTTTCAGCAAGGCTGCTGAAACATATGAAAACCCTGGGCGCTGAGTATAGTGACGAAGAGTACGAGAGCTTCATGGCCGTTTGGCGCTACTCCGGTCACCTGATGGGCATTCCCGAATCTATCCTGTTCCAGGATGCCGATGAAGCTCTGAAACTGTGGAGGATCGGCCTCATGTGCGAGCCTGATCCCAAAATTGAATCAATCGTGATGGCACACTCTTTGATCAACTCAGCTCCATTGATTGCCGGGATGACTACGCCAGAAGCCCGTGGTAAGTTAGCCCGGTACGTCTTCCGTCTTTCCCGTGGTCTTATCGGGAACAAAGTAGCCGAGTCACTGATGTATCCACAGTACTCCTCCATCGGAGCTATCAGTTGGTTCAAGGCGCAACAGCGGTTTAGCCACATCCTGGATAAGGTCTCTCCCGGCCGTCGCCAGGATAGCAACTTCACCAAGTTCACTTCCTTGCTCGATACTTCGTTGTTCGACGAGGAAGGAATCCGCTACACACTGCCCGACCACGTATACGCAGAAGAATCCAGCAGTTGGTAAGAGGGTGCGCGGATAGGCGGACGCGGCCGCCCATCGGTAAACCCAACCCTCTTACCGCTCGGAAGAGCCCTGATCATCGCCGCGGACTCGTCAACCCGCGCAGTCACTGTTCCCCCAGGTGAGCAGCTATCCGCGCACCCTCTGAAGGTCGGCGGGGTCAGAACTCCCTGTCCACTATGAAACTCGCCAGGTCCAGCAACTCCTCGGCTGCCTGTGCCTCGACATCGGCGGCGGACAGGGCACCGGCAGCACGGTGCATGCACTCCCGGGCTGCCGAGGCGGTAGCAGCCCGCCCGCCCGCCTCCTCCACCAGCGCGGCCGCACTGTCGATGTCGGCCTCGTCCAGATGATCCCGTTCATATAGGTTGGCCAACATCTCGCCGGCCCTCGACCCCGAGCAGAGGGCCACCACTACGGGGATCGACATCTTGCGTTCCCGCAGATCGTTACCGGCGGGCTTGCCAGTGACGGCCGGATCGCCCCAGATGCCCAGCAGGTCGTCCATGGCCTGGAAACCCCGACCCAGTTCCTTCCCGAAACGACGTAGCGCCTCAATGGTGTGGACCGGGGCGCCCGCCAGGATCGCCCCCACCGCGCAGGCGTGGGCCAGGAGGGCGCCGGTCTTACGCGACACCATCTCCCAGCACCGGTCCACGTCGACCGTGTCCAGACGGCTGAAGGACATGTCCATGTATTGTCCTGCGATCATGTCCGCCGTGGCCCGCGCCAGATCGGCCGCCGCCGCCGTGCGGGCGGGTGTCACCTCGTCCAGCAACAGTTCGAACGCCAGGACCATCAGGGCGTCGCCCACGACGATGGCATCGCCGACGCCGAAGACCTTCCACATCGTGGCCCGGTGCCGACGTTCGGCGTCGTCGTCGATGATGTCGTCGTGGACGAGCGAGAAGTTATGGATCAGTTCTACAGCCACAGCGCCGGGGAGGGCCACTTCGGCGGCGGCGCCGACCGCTTCGGCGGACAGCAGGGCCAGGGTGGGGCGCACGCCCTTGCCGGAACGGCCGCGGGGGAGCGGGACGCCCCGGGCGTCGACCCATCCGAAGTGGTAGCGGGTCGGAACCGCCAAGTCGACCGACAGCCGTTCGACGGCGGCCACCAAGGCGGGCTCCACCAAGGTACGGGCCCGCTCCAGGACATCGGGCGTACGGCGCTTCATGCCCGTACAGCAGCCGCGGACGACCGATGAGCTTCCGGCGTTACAGTCGGGGTCCTTGTGGCGAACTCGGCGGCGAGACGCCCCGCCTCGGTTCCGCTGCGAACCGCCCCCTCCATCGTGGCCGGCCAGCCCGTGTCGCACCAAGCGCCCGCCAGATAGACGCCGGGGAGGGCGCTTTCGCTGCCAGCGCGGAGGCGGTCTGTTCCCGGCCCGCCGTAGAAGGTTGCCGCGGTCTCCCGGGTGACTATCGACTCGGTCAGGGTGGCGTCTGCCGCGGCGGGCAGCAGGCGCGCCAACTCTGCGCTGAAGTGCGCTACCAGTTCCGGCGAACTCCGACCGATGTAGGACTCGGCCGCCGACAGGGAGATGGCCAGACACTGACGGCCGTCGTCGAGTCCGGCCGCCTCGGTGCGATCGAACACGTACTGCACGTCGCTTCCGACGGCCGCGAGGATCGGCAACTCAGTCACCGGACGGTCGTACACCAGGTGCACGTTCACGATCGGCGAGGCACCGAGGTCCTGCAACCGATGTTGGGCGGTGACGCTGCCGGGCGGTAGCAGGGAGTCCACGACATCGTGGGGAACCGCCACCACGACGGACTCGGCCTCGATCAGGTGTCCGTCGGCCTGCACGAGCAGGCGCCCGGAGGAGCCGGTCCGCACGCCGGTCACGGCGGAGCGCGTCCTGACCTCGCCGCCGCCGGCTTCCAGGGCGCGCCGAGCAGCGTCGCCGTGCAGGGCCGAGAGCGGCACTCTGGCCCAGCCGATGTCGGAGGCGGCCGCTTCGGTCAACAGTCCGGTAACGAAGACCTTCGCGGCGAGCTTGAGGGATGCCTCGGCGGCAGAAACGTTGACCGTCGGAAGCACGACCAGGTTCCAGAACGTCTCGATAGCTACGGCGTCCTGGCGATGGGCAGCCAGCCAGTCGCCGAAGGCCACCTCGTCCAGCGCCGGATCCGCGGGGTTCAGGCGACGCAGCGCCCACCCCGCCCGTAGTACGTTCAGTCTTTGGCCAAGGTCCAGATGGGGGTAGGTGAGCAGTGACGCGGCCAGATGAAGCGGCGCGGGACCGGCGGTGCGCCGGATGGCGCCGGACCGCCCGCCGGGGCGCAGTACGGGGATCTCCAGCCGACGCTGGAGGAACACGCCGTCCGACGAGCCGATTCGCTGCAGGAACGTCCGGTAGGCGGTACAGCAGCGTAGGAAGACGTGTTGGCCGTTGTCGAACCAGATGCCTCGCCGCCGGAACGACCAGGTGGCGCCACCCAGACGGGGGCGTCGCTCCAGCAGCGTCACCGCCGCGCCCCGGTCGGTAGCCTCCAGACCGGCGGCCAGACCGGCGAGGCCGCCGCCGACCACCACGACCTGGCGCGGGTGACCGCTCACGGGCGAAGTCCGGTCACGCTGCGAGCCACCACGAGGGTCTTCTCCCAGGCCGGTAGGCTGACACGTTCGGTCAGCGGCCGGGTGGGCTGGGCGATGATGCGGTTCAGCAGCCGCCGGTAGATGCCGGCCATCGCCGCCGTGCAGGCCCGGCTGCGGTGGTCGAGGTGACCGAGAAGAACCAGTCCCCGCTCGAACCAGGTCACCGCCTGTCCCGCCACGTATTGGACCAGCGGGCCGACGCACTCAGGTGGTGCCCACTCGCCGGGGAGTATCCCGAAACGGTCTCGTTCCTGCTTGGGCAGGTAGATGCGCCCCATCCGGTGGTCCTCCAAGATGTCACGCAGCATGTTGGTGAGCTGTAACGCTACGCCCAGGTCGTCAGCCAGCCGAGGGGCGTCGCTCTCACGCTCGGGGTGGCGGTGGCCCGCCTTGGTACCGAAGACACCCAGGGACAGGCGGCCGACCGAACCAGCCACCAGGCGGCAGTATCGGACCGTGTCGCTCATGGTCATGTACGTCTCGCCCCGCACGTCCTGCTCGCAGCCCTCGACGATCTGATGGAGAGCGGCGACAGGAATCGGGTACCGGGTGGCAGCGTGGGCGACGCCCACCAGCACCGGGTCGGCGGGGTCGGCAATCTCGCCCGCCTCCAACATATCGATCTCCGAGTGGAGGACTGCCAGAGCCGCCAGCTTGCGGTCGCGACACCAGTCACCATCACCGACGTCGTCGATACGCCGGGCCATCGCGTACAGTGCCGCCATCGCCCGGCGCTTGGGAGGTGGGAGCAGGCGGATACCGTAGGCGAAGTTGCGGGCCGCCGCCCAAGTAATCTCCTCACAACGCAGGTATGCCGACTCCGGGGTTATCACCGAACACCCCTCGTGCCCCGACGCGCCACTCCACCGAAGTAAAGAGGGACGAAGCGGCGCATCAACCGTAGGGCGCCAGCCTGTCGGGTACCACCCAGCACGTCGAAGCGCGCCGCCTCGATGGAGTCGAGCCCGGCGAGTCCTCCAGCTACGAATCCGGCGATGGCCAGGCGGGAGTATCCCCGCAGCGATGCAACCAGCGGTCGCCCGGCCTCGATCATCTCTCGGGTACGGTCCGCCTCATACGCCACCAGGTCCCGGAGACCCGTGCCGGCTACCAGCGCCAGCAGATCCTCGGTCGTGCATCCGAAGCGCTCCATATCATCGACCGGCATGTAGACGCGGCCCGCTATGGCGTCCTCGGCCAAGTCTTGGAGGTGCTCCAGGACCTGCAGCCCGCTGCACACGGAGTCCGAGGCCTCCAAGCGGTCGGCGGTGGCCGACTCGAAGACCGCCAGGACGAGGTGACCCACGGGATTCGCCGACAGCGCGCAGTACTCCATCAGTTCCTGCCAGTTGGAGTAGCGGTTCTGTTGCTGATCCAGACGGTTGGCGGCCAGCAGCTGATCGAACGGCGTGCGGGACAACCCGAAGCGGGTGACCGTCGGGGCCAGCCGACGGAAGACCGGATGGCGTGGAGTCCCGGCGAAGAGATAGTCGAGCTCAGCCTCGACCCAGTCCAGCGCCGCCAAGCGGTCCCCGGGGTATTCGTCGCCCAGGTTGTCGGTGAGTCTGGCGTAGCCGTAGATCGCTTGCAGGTGCAGTCGCAGGTGCGCCGGCAGCGCCCGCAGCGCCACCGGAAAGTTCTCGTGAGCCGCCCGGGCCATCACGGCCTCGAGACCGACGTGCTCCTCGATCGCCTCGGCGGCCGCGGTCGGGGCATCCGGCCACGAAGCGCCCGCCGGAATCCGGTTCACTGCTCGCTGGATGAACACCACACCCCCCGCCTACCCTGGCGCCGTAGGCTGGCGCAACTGGGGTACTCTCACGAGGACGCCACGGCAGACAATAGTTGACCGATCGTTCGCTTTCTTATGTTACGGTCCACTTTCTTGTGTCGCGGTCGACTGGCGGGCGGTGAGCGCCCGATAACAGACCGGACCTGCTGCCAGGGTGGCAAACCGCCGGTGGGGTTCGTCTCAGGTCCCCCGCGACCTCGTACATCTCCTTCATGACAGGAATCACTTCACGAAACGTGTCCGAGCGTCTTCGATGGTGTGGAGGACCGCCTCCACGCCGTGGACGGATCGCTATGAGACGCTGGCGGTGGAGGGGGTACGTTCCGATGAGGTCAAACCAAGATCGGGTTGGCGTCTGGACCGGTTCGGAGGGTTCTTCGTTGGTGGGCTCGAGAGTGTTCGACTGTTCGGCCTTCCGGTGCGTGCCGGCGTTTTCCCGGCCCGTAAATCCGCTTCTCGGCTTTTGGGCTGTGTTGGTTACCGGTCGGTGGTCTGGGTGTGGGGTGTTTCCGCCTGAAACTGGCGGGTAAGAAACCGCTGAAGGTCTTGGATCGAGGCTGGCTCGATCCCGATCCTGCTGCTCTGTGTTGCCGGTCCTGGCCGAGACGTTGCCACTCGGTGCAGGGTGATCAACCCTGGTGGTCACAATCCCCTTTCCTTACTGGCCAGCTGTGTGGGGGCGGGGTGGCGCGACGATGGGGATTCGCTCGTCGTCGAACACGCGATTTCGTGGGGTAGGGCGTTGCTGTTGCCGGTGTGGTGGTCATATTACGAGGACGCCGGGCGGCGAAGTTCTGGGTGTTGGTGACGCCGTGAGCGACGGCGGCGTAGGACTCGGGGAGGTTGTTGCTCCGTTGGTGGTGTGGTAGGCGAGAACCCTTTCCGTTACGAGGAATCCGGCTCTTCGGTTAGCCGATCTTCTATCACTTCCCGGAGTTCATCGACAGCGCTCTTGATGTTCCCCAGGGACGGGGTGTTGAACGGATGGACCCTCCGGGGCGGCCTTCCCGTCGCTTATCAGGTTTCTTGCCTCGGGTCATGGATTCGCCCTTCCTAACCGGACTGACCGTTCGCTCGTAGCCGCGGTGGCCACGGGTCTACGAGTGAGCTACAAGCCTGACCTTTGACTCTGCTCTTAAACTGTCCTACTTATAGCTACCGCTCTGGCCCGAACTGGTATCCACGTTAGGCACTTGTAATGGTGGAGCCGCTGGGTAATGCTTCGGGGTACGAAGAGCCATGAAGCTTCACCGAAGGACACAGTGGAAGCGCTACTCGAGTCGGCCAACCGGCTCACCGGTGGCGGCGTACCGCTACCCGACGCTCGCTACAGCGAACACCATGTGCGGGCCAAAGTAATCGCCGAAGCCTTGACCCACTTGGGCTCCGAAGGAGTTGTGGAGGCGGTACTCGAGACACGAGCAGGTACCAACAAAGACTTCCAACCACTCGACAACAAGGATCATCAGGTGCTGCGCAAGCTTCAGCGACAAGGCGCCGTCCCGGACAGTTTCCGGATCCGTCACGACGACAAGACCGAGGCCATCCTGCAGATAGCCGATCTACTCGCCGGGGCACGCTCCGACGGGCTCTGCGGTGTCAACCGAGAAACCTATTACAGGATCAGCCACCGAGTCCGCGCTACCCGCACCGTCTTCAGCAAGAGGCCCTGAACGCGCAGAGGCCCCGGGACTACGATCCGCAGCCAATCCGGGGCGTACTTCCAGTGAGGTCCTCAAACGACACCCATCAGCCAAAACAGCGCTCGCCGTTAACTTCCGTGTGGCCTCGGAGGATAGGTCACCAGCCACTGCGATTATCGCGGTTCGGATCCAAAACCGCAACCGATTGCTGTGTGCCTTGTAACAATCCACCCGGTCAGAAGTCGAGTCCGAGGCCACCCCGCCTGCGCTGCTGGATCTCCTGCTCCTGGGCCTGCCGTTCTTGCAGGGAGGCTAGGGCGTCGTCGATGTACCGGGTACCGACCCATTCGTTGACGACTTGCAGCGCCTCGACGTGGGTGGTTCCCTCGGGGATGATCCCGAACCCTGCGACGGCTTCCGCCAGACCTCCCTGAGTCCGTCGGCGACGACGCTCAGGGAGGAGTAGGCAGGCCCGGGCGTCTCAGGACAGCCAGCGCCACATGCCAGGGTACGCCGGCCTGCCCTGGTAACGGTTGCTGCCCCTCGTCTCGGCATCCAACTAGGCCACCCCCGTATCGAGCAACGGATCCCCCTTCCGCTGGGGGCTCGACCGGCCGCCGACAGCGGTTACCCGCCCGATGGTCTCACCAGCGTTGGCGGCTCCGTTTGGGTGGGTGTCGGAGGGGGGAGTGGAGGCGGCAGTGGTCGGCCGGGTTGTAGATGGATAGACGCGCCGTGCAGCTGTCGGTGGTGCAGTAGCGGCCGGGGGGATATGTGCGTGGTGGGAGCCCTTGGTGGCGGACTCTGGTCATAGGGGGTTCACGGTACCCGGGAGCGGTCTCCGCTGACGGGTGGCGGCAGCGGAGGACCCCTCCGCTGGGGGCAGCGACTCCTGGGTTTTGGGCGGCGTAGGGCGATTCGACTAACAGCAGCAGCGAGAGCTGGTGCGGCGGGCGGTCGCTGTCTTTCGCGCCGCCCCGACCTGACGGCCCCCATGTGGGTACCGCCACTGCAGTTTGAGGTCCGCGGCTCCGAGGCATGTACGCGTCGCGGGGCCGCTGCCGTCTCTGTGCTCGGCCGCTGTCCGTTCCCGTCGCCCAGTTGAGATAGAAGGATTCAGGCGTCGCTGGGCATGTCGGAGAAACACCTGATGACCACCTCGGGATTCCGCCCGACGAACAGCGTTGCGGCTTGGTTCCGGGCTTCGACTGGTTGTGTAACCACCGGGCTGCCAGCCCATTCCGGGGAGTCTCGAAAGGTTCTATGCTTGGCCGGTGACAGCGAGAAGGTGGGGACAAGGGATGTCCGGCGGTGACCAAGCGGTTCCATCGCGACACCGTCGACGGCGGCGACGACTCGGTGGGCTACTACCGGTTCACGCTCTCCGAGGCGAGGGAGGTGGGTATCGGGCTGCGTCGCTTGGACCACAACGCCGACGTGTCCATCGAGGACGACGCCGGGACGGTGCTGCACCGTGGCACCAACGCGGGCACCGCCAAGGAATGGATCCGGGCGACGTTGCTGGCCGGGACCTAACTACGTGCGCGTCGAGGCCCGCGAGGCCGGCGACAACTCCTATGTGCTGCGCTACGGCACCAGGGACGCCGACGCCGACGAGGTGGCACGTCTCCAAGCCGAGGCCGAGGCCGAGGCCGACACCATCGTCTTCGTGAACAACGACCCCGGTGAAGTCGTGTTGTCATGACCTCGGACTGTTTTGACGTTGTTGTGATCGGCGCTGGGCCTGCTGGGAGCGCCACCGCGATCCGTTTGCGTCAGGTCAACCCGGCGTTGAGGGTCGCTCTAGTCGACAAAGCGGTCTTCCCTCGCGACAAGGCATGCGGCGACGGGCTCGGCCCAGGCGTCGCGTCGCTGTTGAAACGTCTGGGGGCCGACATCGCTGAGATCCCTCATGCGAACGTGTTCAGGCACGCGGAGGTGCACGGCCCTGACGGCACTTCCTTCGTTGTCGAGATGCCCGAAATGTTCGGCTCAGCGGTGGGCATGGCCGCGAGACGCACCGATTTCGATCATCTGCTATTCCGGCGCGCCCGCGACGTGGGGGCTGTTGTCATCGAAGGCGTCCGGTTTGTTGGGTTCGAAGTGTCTGAGAAGGCCGCAGAGGTCAAACTCCGCGGCGTCAACGACCGACACGAGCAGACCCTGCGATGCCATCTGGTGGTCGGCGCGGACGGCGCCAACTCGCGGGTCAGGCGCGCCGCTGGGATCGACTCACCGCCACCGCACAAAACCGGCATCGCTCTGCGGGCCTACATCAAAGTCTCGCAGGAGTGCCGCGACAGGATCGTGGTGAGCTTCGAGGACCAACTCATCCCCGGTTACGGATGGTACTTCCCGTTCGCGGACGGAACCGCGAACGTCGGTGTCGGGATGGAGCTCAGAGACTACCGGCGGCGCCGCCCCGACCTCGCCGCGCTGCTCGACGACTATCTGACGGTGCTCAACAGTCGAGGCATCCAAGCCGACAACCCAACAGACCTCTCCACATACATCCTGCCCACCAACTCCAAACCAGCGGCTCTGGTAGGACCGCGTCTGGCTCTGGTAGGCGACGCTGCTTCGCTGGTCAACCCCTTCACCGGGGAGGGAGTGGTCTACGGGATGGCCGCCGGGATTGCGCTCGCCGAGTCCGTGGCCTGGTCGCTGGGCGACACCGCGGGGCTGCACGCCGCGCTGGGCCAGTTCAACAAGCAGTTCCGGCGTCAGTACTCTGCTCACTTCTTCTCCAACTATGTGGCGCATCGCGCCATGAGACGGCCGCTGCTGGTACGAACGATCATTGCGGCTATCTCAGCTAGTCCCCGCCTTCAGGTCTCCTCGATCGCTCTCATGTTCGGCGACAATCGCCTCTCCGCTGGTGACATCATGCGGGTCGTCGGCTACGGCGCCGCGCATATGGCACAGACCCTGGCACGCTCCGCGAACGGCAAGCGGCAACGGTATCTGCCCGGTCATGTTGCTAAGACGGCACAGAGCACACCACCCACCCAACAACACACTGCAGCGAGAGAGACGACCCGGCCGGCTGCTTCGCGAAGAAACACCCTGGTCTCCTAACTAGCCCCAATTCTTCACGTGTTGGGGGGTTAGGGGGGTGAGCTGGTTGGGGGTGGGTTAGCCGGCTTGGTTTTTGGGGGGTTGGCGGGTTCTGGGGGTGTTGGGGTGGGTATACGGGGGCGGTTTGAGGGTTTGAGGGGTGGGGTTAGGTGTTAGGGGCGTGGTGGGTTCAGGGTGGGGGTGGTGTGGGGGTGGGGGTTGTTCAGATGGTGTGGATGTGTTGGTGGGTGGTCGCGATGAGGGTGGCGGTGGGCCAGGTGGGCGGTATTCGGAGGGTGGTTTGTCGGCTGTGGCGTGCGATGACGCCTGGTATGTGCCATAGGTTCGGGCGCAGTGTTTTGGGTTTGGCTCGGGTGAGGGGGTGGTGTTTGGGTAGGGAGAGTTTCTGGAACCAGCGGACCAGGGTGTCGGCGAGGGCGACTATGTGGAGCCAGAGCCGGTTAGGGGCGTATCTGGCGAATGGGAAGCGGTTGCCGCCGTGGTCTTTGACGCGGGCGATGTGGGTTTCGACTCGGGCGTGGGCGCGCATGTCGCGGTCGGATTCGGGAGCGGCTGCTTTGCTGTCGGTCCAGTGTCCCCAGTATCGGTAGTCCTCGGAGCCGAACAGGGATCGTTTCGCGCCGGGGTGGCGGGGTTCGCGTCTGATGACGAGTCGGAGGTCGTCGGGCCAGTTGTAGGCTTTGACGTGGTCGGTGAGTTCGATCACATGGGCACGAACCGGATCAGGTTCTGCGTCTTCGGTCCCGTTGTCGGAGCGGACAGCGTCGGGTCCCTCCTCCGGGTTGTCGACCCCTGCGGTGTTCGGGTTGTTGTGTTGGGCTGGTCTGGGTTGGGGAAGGGCAGGCTCCCAGCGTGGGTCGTCTACGGGGATGTGGCTGAGGGCTTCGGCGATCCCGTCGGAGCGTTTAGCGACGAAACTGAACCCGATGTTACGTTTGTGGCATTCGGTAGCGAACGCGGGTCCCGCCGCGGAATCGGCCCGGACCCGGATCCGATAGGCCACCCGCTCGGGGTCGTCACCCGGCGAATGCCCCACCCGCATCCGGGCGGGCAGCGCCCTGATAGCCGCGTCCAGCACCTCGACCAGGTCAGAAACCTGATTAGGCGCGGCGTTGCCTCGCCGCAGCCGAACAGCGAGCGGCTCCCCCGTCCAGTCCGCGAAGCAATACATCGGATGGAACCCGTACTTGTAGTTATAGGTCGGCGCGGCGCCCGCCTTGTTCTCCGAATGCAGCTCATGAACCGACGAATCAATATCCAGCACCACCGTCTCCCCTGCCGGGTAATCAGCCCACACCCGCTCCCGGACCCTGGCCATCCCGTCGGCCAGCCTCTCCACCAACCCCCCATCCGCTCCGGTGAGGGTCCGGTACAGAGTCGAGTCCGACGCCACCTCACCGAACAATCGGCGCTGGGAACGCAACGTCTCGATGTCAGTGCAAGCCTCCCCACCCCCGGCCAACACGAGCATCAAATGAACCAGCACCCGGCCCCGATCATGAACCACCCCCGAAGCACCGAACGCTTCCGACAAAACCTCGCCCACCCGCAGACGATCCGCGAACCGGCCCAACAACCACAACCCCACATGACCGACCTGGCTGCCACCACCCACCTCGACCCTCAACGCCAAACTGCTGTTAGCCTTCACCATACGGGTGCCCTCCTGACTGCGACCATGGACGTTTACTTCACCGCCCATAATCGCAGGTCAGAAGGGCATTCCCGTGTCAAACCACCCACCCCCACCACCAACCCCATGAAGAATTGGGGCTAGGACCTGTTCACACTTTGTAGGGTGCAGGCCTTGGTCGACGTTTTTGGGGTGTTCAGCACGCTGTTGAGTTCGCGAACATCCTTCACGTCGATCTGGGATGATGTCGTCCATGTTGTTTGAAGAACCCACGGATTCGGGGCCCTCGCCCCGCTCGGTGTCGGTGGCCGCGCTGACCGATATCGGGCCTCGCGAGGCGAATGAGGACCGCATGTTCACGGTGCTGTCGGATGATGGTGCTTGGGTGATCGCGGTGGCCGACGGGCTGGGGGGCCAACCCCGTGGTGACGAAGCGGCGTAGGCCGCCGTGGAGGGTCTGCCATAACGGATCGATGGTGAGGCCGAGATGGTCATGGCGTTTGTGGAGGCCAACGAGCGGGTGGTCGCGCTGTTCGGGCGGCGAGAGCGGAGCCGTCGGGTACCGCTCCGCAAGATTCCGATGAGCACGCTGTGTGTGGCGGCGTGGACACCCGAGGGTGGTCTGGTTATCGGGTGGATGGGCGACACGATGCCGTTGGTGGTGAAGTCCGGGCCGGGTGGCTTGGGGGATACTGCTGCGGCGTTCCCCATCGAAGCCCCTCCGGGGGTATCAACGCGTGTCTAGGACTACCGCCCAAGGACGGGGGGTACGATGCCGGGCTGGTTGAGGTCGAGGTGGTCGCCGACTTCGAGGAGCCCGACGGTGTGATCATCGCCAGTGACGGTGCCTGGGAACCACTCGCGGACGCCTACGGTGACAACACGGGGTGGCTTTGGGACGAATCACCCGCCGGTATCGGGTCGGTGTGCCCTCCCGACGCCGACAACGCAGCGGAGGTCGCCCGCAGTGTCCTGACGAAAGCTCGTAGCGTCGGGCTCAAGGACAACGCCACCGTGGCGGTCGCCTACTGGAGACGGCCACCGGACCGCTGAGGACCCACATATGACCATCCGGGTTACGAACAGGGATAGGCGCCGCAGACCCCGGTGTCGAAGCTGCTACCAGGTCCCAGGGCGACTTCGCCGGCCTCGACGACGGCCAACTCCCTGGCATCGCCTCTAAGAACCGCCCTGGGACCTGGTACTTCCGCAAGGACGTGAACGCCCTCACCGATCCGGTGTCCTACTGGGTGAACACCGACGGGACCCGGGACGTGGGAACCGAGGGCGGGATCCCTGGACCGTACGTCGGGGTGAACTGTGGGGAGGACAGGTTCGTGAACCTCCGCTAGGACTACGACGAGGAGACGGTCGAGGTCGAGTACCGCCTCTATCCGGACACCGAGGTGATCTCCGAGACGTTGTGGACAGTCGACGAGCAGGGGAGGAACACGTACCTCAGCCCGCCCGACGAGTCCACTACGTTCCTGGAGAGGCTACACGCCGAGGGAGCGGAGGAACTCAGGATGCACGTCGAATCTGAGACCTATCGGTTCCCGATCGACGGCTTCGAGGTGGTCTTCAGCCGGCTCAACACCGTCTGCTAGGAGCCGGCAGCCTTCCCACCCACCTCAGAGGGCCGCTACTGGAGGCAACGGAGGACCCCTCCGCTGGGGGCTCGTGTCGGTGGTGTGGTCTCGACGACGGGCGACCTAATGGTGGTCATCCAATATCGGCTCTTGCTCGTGTCGCTGTGGGTGCTGGTGGACAAAGACACGCCGGCGGCGGGTCGGGAGTGGTGGTCGATGGTGTCCCGCATCCGGGGAGCCCGCGGGTAGAGCGGCGTTGTGGGCCCGGGAACCTCGGGCCGTTTCCCCCCACATAACGGCCCCTCCCACCTACTGGCGTACTCCCGACCTCTGAAAGGGACTCGGGGGGGCTCGACCGGCCGCCGACAGCGGTTACCCGCCCGATGGGCCTCACCAGCGTTGGCGGCTCCATTTGGGTGGGAGTCGGAGGGAGTGGAGGTGGCAGTGGTCGGTCGGGTTGTAGATGGATAGGCGCGCCGTGCAGCTGTCGGTGGCGCAGTGGCGGCCGGGGGGATATGTGGGTGGTGGGCGCCCTGGGGGGCGGACTCTGCTCATAGGGGGTTCACGGTACCCGTTTTGTTTAGCTGTGACCGAGGGCTATCGGTTCGACGTTGCATAGCTGGTTGAAGCTGTCCTGATCGGCGATAACACGGGCCGTCTCCGGCAGGTCACCAGATGCGGCCGATACCCGCAAACGCGGGAGCTCGTCACTAGCCCGGTCTCCGCTGACCATCGTTGACCATGTTAACCGTCGCATATTCGACCGTGTTATGCACGACTCGGACGGCCCTACCCCAAAACCGCCATCTACCTGGGGAAACGCCGCAGGCGCGGCTTTACATGATGTCTGTTATCGGACACCGGCGTCCCCGGCATCAGCCTCCGGAGAAGGCGTCGCGGATTGCATCACAAAGCCACGGCTCCTGCCCGCAGAACCAACTCTTCAAAAGTAGGGAAAGAACGACTGCCAAAGCGATGAGCCCCAATGTGCCGATTACCCGCCACGACACGAACCCAGGCCACCACAGGAGAGGTGGCCGTCTCGATTCCCACTCCGGGATGACCAGGTCGACGTCGTTGTCGTGGTCACTCAACGGCGGCGTGATCCTCTCAGAGGTCTGAGAACCGGACCCGCCGGTAGGTGTGATGTAGTCGAGGAGCCGGTCTTTCACATCCCAAGCCTTGGCAAAGAGATCCTCGACCCGCTCTACCGCCTCATCCACCTCCCCAGCAGCGATCTCAGCGACCATCTCCGCGTTGCGATACAAACCCTGATGGGCGAGGTTCGCCGATCCGCTCAGCACGGCAGAGCGGGGAACGTCATAAGCAACCCACACTTTCAGGTGTGCTTCAGAGGCCCCACCACGCTTCTTGTACCAATTTCGGACTACCACATCCGACCGCTCCAAGAAAGCGACTGCTTCGGCACGGTCCTCCGCTTTCGCATGCTTGAAGTACTTAGGCCGGCAGTCGCCTATAAGAAGCCGCACCCTGCGGTCCCCCGTTCTACGAGCAAGCCAGGCGATCCCCGGCACGCTGCTGTACCCAACCGCGACCGTTAACGGCACCCCAGGACGATCATCCAAAACTTCTCGATACGGGTAGCTGCCGTCCGATCCATAACCCCCCACTCCTCCTACATTCGACTCGGCAGAGAGTAGACACCCCGACAGGCCGACTCCTTCCACCCCCAATAACGGAAGGGATGTCCGTTGCTCGATGCGGTTGACCTGGTCAGAATGCCGGGAGTTGGGGGTAGTCGGAACAGCGGCGGGAAGGGACGGGACGGCCTAGGCCTCGACTTTTGGTCCGAGCCGCCAGTTTCGGGCGGTAACACCCCAGAAACAGTGTTCGGAACGTTAACCAACACAACCCAAAGGTCTAGAAGCCGTTTTGGGGGCCGGGAGATCCCGCCCACGATCTGAACACCCTACGGACGCCAGTTTGCACAACAACACCCAGACGGGGGAGGCACACCAGGGCGGGCCCCCGCCCCGGCAGGACGCGTCGAAGTTGGTGGACCTCTCCACGCTCGAAACCGAATCGTTAGCCCTGCGTAACGCCGCTGCTATCTGAAAACCCTCAAGGAAGGCTGCCTCAGCCGTCCCCTTCGAGTACCTGCCTGCACCCTGCCGTCAGCTGACCCATCGGGCAGCCTCGTGCGTAGGCAACGGCCCCCGCCGTTTGGAAGTCCCCGATACTGAGCATCCCCTGCGCCGGCGGTTCATCCTCGGCCGGGTCGGTTCCACCACGCCGGCGAGGACCTCGACGGAGATGACCAGTAGCGCTGGCTGTCCTAAGACGCCCGAACCGGCCTGACTGCCCCATGAGCCCCTCCAGCGGAGGGGTCGTCATAGCCAACAGCCAGCTAACTTGGCTGTAGCAGCGGCAGCCGAGTGGTGAAGTCCCACGGCTAATACCACGTTGCGGCGGGGGAGCACCCCGATATCGGCCTCCGAACACCCGCCAACCCGGCGCCGAAACGAAAGGCATTACCCCGAGTCAAGTCCGGTCACGGAGGGTCGGATGACCGAGCGACACATCGAGGACTCGCAGCAGCCACCGACGCCCTGAACGCAGCCCCCCGGCGGCGCTATGAGGCCCTCTCCGCCGCGCTCGACGCCGGGCGGCCCCAGCAGGACGTGGCGGCTGTGGCCGGTATGTCCCCGCCTGCGCCGTCCCCGATGATCCGCCAGGAGATCGACGGGCAGTCGTAGGGTGGTCTTGATGGAGGCTCTGGCCGTGGTGGAGGTGACACGACCGGCACGCTCCGGCGAACTGCGCCGTAGCCAAGCGCCAGGCCAATGCTGGCGTCAGTGCGCCGGAGCCAGGTTGACCGTGATCGTCATGTCGAGGGCTGCTGCGGCCTTGTGGAGGGTCGTGAGCGTGGCGCTCGTGCCGCCGGCCTCGAGGCGGGCAACCGCCGCCTGGCTTGTCGACATGCGAGCGGCAAGGTCGCGCTGTGTCAGCCCCGCGGCTTCTCGCGCGTCGCGGACCTTCTCCCCCACCGCCAGAGCCAAGCGAGCCGCGGCGAGGGCCTCGTCGAACTCGGCGCGCTCGTTGGCGCTCATCGTGTTGAGCCGTCTGTCTCGCAACTCTTCAATCGTTGGGCGCGCCATCACTCCTCCTCGGGTGTGTGTCCTTCAGCAAGGCACCGTCTCATCGCCCGGCGAGCGCGCCGGACTTCGGCCCGCTCGTTCTGCCTCTGCTTGCGGAACGTCGTCAACAGAACGATCCGCCGGTCGTCCGCGAAGTAGAACGTGACCCGCCGCGCGACACGGCCGAGGTCGACCCGAAGCTCGAAGAACCCGCCGCCGAGCGCACGCGAGGCCGGGAACCGCAGACGGCTGCCGTCCTCGGCGAGTCGTTCGACGGCCGCCACCACCTTCGCGAATTCTCTCACGGAGAGCGATTCGATCCATTGCTCGACTTCCGGTTCGACCTCCACCAACCACATGACATCAACAATGATATCAAACGCCTCGCCAGATCTGTCAAGATGATCTACGCGACAGACCGCGACGACACGAGTACGGGCGGAACCCCGGAACAGTGCCCCACTACCCCACCAAACGCGCAGGGCCTCTCATTTCCGAAGAGCCGAGAAACGTCAAGCGGTGCGGTTCAACTCACCCACCGACCTGGACGCTGTCGCCGCAGCCCTCAACAGTCGACCCCGCAAAGCCCTCAACTGGAAGACCCCCGCCGAGACCCTTAACGAACACCTACACTCCCTCAAACAAGGCAGTGTTGCAACGACCCCTTGAACCTGGTCAATTCACCTCGAGGGCCACCGCCCAGTTGCGCCGGGCATATGGCATCGCACAGTCGGTGGGACGGACCGGGGTGTGCTGGGACAACGCCGCCGCCGAATCGTTTCTCGGCACCCTCAAGAAAGAACTCGTCAACCGAAACAACTACCGCACCCGCCACCAGGCCCGCCTATCAATCCGGTACTGGATCGAAGCCTGGTACAACCCCCGCCGGCTTCACTCCACCATCGGACAACAGCCACCAAACGAATGGGAGGACAACTACTACCATCACACGGCCGTATAAACCAAGTGTCCAGCACATGGGGGGAACTCCACTCCGTCAGCCGCCAACGACTCAATCGCCGACCGATGAACCCCCGCCGCATCCAAATCAGAAAACCCCTCAGACACAGCGCCGGCAGCACCCACCCGCAACACCGAACCCATCACAACAACCACCGTAGCCACTAGTCTCACACGGCAGCGAGAAACCGAAGTAGGCGCTGCCTTCAACACGGTGCTGGCTTTCTGAGTATTCTCAATTGAGCATGACCCCCCAATGGCGAGAATCCCAAGATGCACGGTGAACAATCGAAGCAGGGCGCCGCTGACCCTGTGATTGTTTAGCACCCAAGACCTCCTACTAATAAGGTCGATACCTGCGAAAGGCTACACCGTCTTTAGTTTCCATGAAAGGACTGCGCTGACCTCTTCTTACGATCCATCTATACAGGTACGGCGATACAAATGACCCAATATATAAGTATCTAATAGAGGGTGAATCCCTACCACGCCGACGGTTCAGATCTACTCTATGATGTGGGGACCGGGACCCTGCCTTTTGGCTATCATCGCTAGCCTACGTTGATCTTCCGGTTGGAGCGATAGATCTGTTCGTACTCGATGTGGTTGTTTCGGTTCCTCCCGGATGGAGACATCAAGGATACACGCAAATCAACCCTGTTGGGTATGTTCCGGTCTGTATCGGTCGGGAGAGGTGATACATTGTGGTGCAACGCCACTACGACACATAGCTCATTCCCGTAACAGTGGGGTCGCCCGCAGCCTCAGCGACGGCGACGGGCGGGTATTCCCGTCCCCGGCCACCGGTCGGGCGCTGACCAACGAGGCGTTCCCGAAACTGATGCGAGAACTCGACATCAACGGCACCGCCCACGGCATGCGAACCGCGTTCCGGTCCTGGGCCGCTGAACACGGCGTAAGCCGCGAGGTCGCCGAGGCATGCTTGGCCCACGTCGTCAAGGGCGTCGAGGGCGCCTACCAGCGCTCGGACCTGCTCGCGGCCCGTGCCGAGGTCATGCAGCGATGGGCCCGCTATGTCAGCGGGAAGGGTGCATGACAACGCATCGGCTCGGCCACGCCGCGGTCAAACTTCACCGTCCCGCCGTGGTGACGGCGGGACTGAGCCCGCGGTCGACCAAGTCCTGATCGCGCCAGTCGTAGATCGTCTGGCTCGACACACCGAGCTTCTCGACGATTTCAGCCATCGGTCTCCCAGCCTCGACCAGATCCAAGACCTTGCGCCAGAACTCAGCCGGATGCCTCATCGGCACCAGCTCGTTGTGCTCCGGAGGCTGGGCCGCACACTCGGACGCGAACTCAGACGCCACGGACTACAACGTCGGCACAGCCGCACTGGCAAAGAATGGGTCGGTATCAGACTACGCCGCGACCCACCTCACCTAACCGGCAGAGCCCGTGACCGTTTGGTGACCGATTCCCACCAGTGCGAAATAGCCTCTGACTAGGGGATTGTGACTGTGAATCGCCCTGAGTTTCCCGGAGACTGATGGTTGCTCGGCATGGACCCGCAGCGCCCCATAGGTACCGCGTGACTGTTGGTGGATCTGGTGGATGAGATCAGTTAGCCAGGCGTGGGGGATGGAGCGGGCCGAAGGCGGCCGTGTCCTCCAGGCGTAGAACCCGGACTCTGACACCTCGAGCACCCGGCACGCCACCCGGGTGGGTAGTCCCTCGGTTTTCATGGTCTGGATCGCTTCGAACCGTCTTTCGGGGGCACCACCTGGGCTTTCAGCAGTTCGTTGGCCCGCTTGGTGACGGCCAGTTCTGTCTCCAACTCGATGATCCGACGCCGGGCCGCCCGCAGTTCCTCCTGCTCCACAGAAGTGAGACCGGGTTCGAGGCCACGGTCAACAGCGTCCTGGCGTCGCCAGTCCTAGATCGTCTGATCCGACACACCAAGATCGGCAGACAAGGACACCACCGACCTGCCAGCCGCTAACAGATCCAGGACTTTGCGGCGGAACTCGGGTGGATATCGATACGGCGCCAAGACCCCTCCTTTTGCGGGTCAGGACACCACCAATCCAAATATCCCGACTCCACGAAAGTGGGTAACCATCAGAGCGTCCACCGAAGTGGGTCAACCTCACTATTGTCCCAGATCAGAGGCACTTTCCGCATCTATCCACCCCCAACACCCCAACATCTATCGGTAGATTCAGGTTCACCATTAGCATCCGCGCCATCATGAAGACGGTGGATATGGCCATCATCGGCGCCGGTCCCGCAGGCGCGGCCACTGCGATACGCGCCGCCCGCCAGGGTGTCGACACAGTTGTGTTCGACCGGGCGCCCTATGGCAGGGACAAGGCTTGTGGCGACGGCCTCACGCCGAGGGCGGTGGGCGCCCTGGCCGAGCTGGGGATCGATCTCGGCGAGGCCCACATGATCGAAGGGCTCCGGATGATCGCCGGCTCCACCGAGCGCGTGCTGCCTTGGCCCGAGACGAGCCGGTTCCCGGCTCACGGGGCCGTCTGGCCTCGTCGCGACCTTGACGCGGCTCTGATCGATGCGGCGGCGGAGGCGGGCGCCGAGATCATCTGGAGCACCGAGGCGCTCCCGGTATTCGACGGCGAGCAGGTGGTGGGTGTTGAGGCCGGAGGCGAAAGCTGGTCCGCGGGCATGGTGGTGGCGGCCGGCGGGGCGCCGGGAAAGGTGGCCAGGATGCTGGGCGCAACCCGGGTCGCCGAGGAGCCCTACGGAGTCGCCATCCGCAGCTACGTTGCTTCGCCTCGTCATGCCGAGAGGTACCTGGAGGCCTGCCTCACCATGCGGGACGCAAGCGGCAATCCGGTTCCCGGATACGGGTGGATATTCCCCGCAGGTGACGGCACGGTCAATATCGGAGTGGGCGCCCTCTCGACCATGAAGCGGTTCAAGCGCCTCAACCTCAACTCCCTGCTCGACCTCTACCACGCCCGGGTGAGGAAATCGTGGGGGGTCGGTTCCTATTTGGAGCGGCCCAGAGCCTGGCGCCTACCAATGAGTACCGCCCGGCGTCACGGTCCCGGATGGGTGGCGGTGGGGGACGCGGCCGGGCTGATCAACCCCATGAACGGTGAGGGCATCGATTACGGCCTCGAGTCGGGAATGATCGCCGCCGACCTGTTCGTACGGGATCCGGCCTCCACTCCCGGACTCTACGACCAGATGATCGGCGAACGTTTCGATGCCTTCCTTCGTACCGGCCGGCGCTTCTCGTTCCTGATCGGCCACCCGGCGATTCTCAGAGCCGGGTTGTACCTGGCTGTGCGGACCCAGGCAACCGCCGGCATCATCTTGCGGGTCATGGGAAACCTCGTGGACTCGGAATCGCCAGGAGCGGCGGGGAAGGTACTCGCCGCCGCCGACCGGACTCTCGCGGTGGCCGATCCCGTGCTGAGAAGAACCCGAGCCCGGGGATAGCCGACCCCGCCCTGATCACCGGCCCCTCGCGACGGGCCACTGGTAGAGTCCGGTAGGGTTCCGGCGAACAGCGAGAGGGCGAGAGATGGCAGGAATCACCTTCGATGCGGTAGGCAAGATATACGGCGGCGAGACACGGGCGATAGCCGATGTGTCGATAGACGTGGCCGATGGCGAGTTCGTGGTGCTGGTCGGCCCGTCCGGATGTGGCAAATCGACTCTCCTGCGCATGGTGGCTGGGCTCGAGGAGATAACCGAGGGCACCATCTTCATCGGTGACCGGGTGGTCAACGATGTGGCCCCCAAAGACCGCGACATCGCCATGGTCTTCCAGAACTACGCCCTCTACCCCCACATGACGGTGCGCGACAACATGGCGTTCGGGCTGAAGCTGCGCAACACGCCCAAGAAGGAGGTCACAGCCCGCGTAGCCGAAGCAGCCCGGATCCTGGAGATCACCGATTTCCTCAACCGCAAGCCGAGAGCCCTCTCCGGCGGTCAGCGGCAGCGGGTCGCCATGGGAAGGGCGATCGTCCGGGAGCCGGCCGCCTTCCTGATGGATGAGCCTCTTTCCAACCTCGACGCCAAGTTGCGAGTCCAGATGCGTTCGGAGTTGGGCTTGTTGCACGCCCGGCTCGGTACCACCACCCTGTACGTCACCCATGATCAGGTGGAGGCCATGACTATGGGGGACCGGGTAGCGGTTCTCAAGGCCATCAGCGATGTCGAGTCCAACCTGCAGCAGATCGCGGCGCCCCGCGATCTGTACGACAACCCGGTCAACCTGTTCGTAGCCGGGTTCATCGGTTCCCCGGCGATGAACTTCGTCTACACCACGGTGAACGCCCGTGGCACCGCCACCTCGCTCGATTTCGGGGGCCACAGCCTGCCCGTGGATGGCGCTTCCCTTCCGAGGGGAGTCGCTGACAGCGCCGGGAGGGAGATCGTGCTCGGTATCCGGCCGGAGGCGTTCGAGATACGGTCCGCGGCCGGCGCCGACGGAAGCTCGATGGTGGTGGATATCACCCTGGTGGAGCAGCTCGGCTCGGAGGCCTACGTCCACTTCACGGTGCCGGTGCCGCCGGTGGTCACCGCTGACATCGAGGCCCTGCTGGCGGACGAGGGCGCCGACAGCAAGTCGCTGGGTGACGAGACCAAGTTCACCGCGAGGATCAATCCCGATCACGCTCCGAGGGTCGGCGCCCGTTCCGAGTTGGTGGTCGACACCTCGAAGCTCCACTTCTTCGACCGGGAGACGGGCGACGCTCTATAGGGGGTGGTCAAGACCTCCCGTTTGGGACCAACCACTGTCCACCGTTTTGGACCACCACCAGTGTCCTGAGGCGGGATACCAGGGCCGGCAACTTGGGGAGCATGGATCTCCTTGATGAACGCGCGATCTCTGGGGCCGTGGGACTTGTTCACCTCTCGCTACCTAATAAGTGCGCGAAACTTCTGCGTGCCGCTAGACGGCCTCGCTAGTCTTGGTATGTCCCGCTGCCAGACGGGCGGCGGCGGAAGGGAGGGAAAGAAAATGGCGCAAATGACTCTTGACGGGTATTTCAAAATCTCAGAGCGTGGATCCTCGGTAGGAACCGAGGTCCGAGCCGGTGTCACCACATTCCTTGTGATGATGTACATCCTGTTCGTCAATGCCGGAATCCTCGGTGATGCGGGGCTTGACCGTGCTGCAGTGGCAGCTGGTACGGCGTTGGTAGCGGGGATCCTGACGATTGCCATGGGGGTCTTCTCCAACTATCCGATAGCAATGGCTGCCGGCCTCGGCCTCAACGCCGCGGTGGCGTATGGCCTGACGGCCCAGGGTCTCTCGATAGAAGGCGCCATGGGGGTCATCCTGTGGGAAGGCATCATCATCACCGTCCTCGTGGTCTTGGGCTTGCGCGAAGCGGTCATGGAGGCGATACCGGCCAGCCTCAAGTACTCGATAGGTGTCGGCATCGGGCTTTTCATCCTGTTCATCGGGTTGGTGAACGGTGGCTTGGTAAGAAGCGGCGCGGGCACGATCGTCGAGTTCGTGTTCCCCGACACGTTGGCTCATGGGGCGACCCTGATCGGGTTGCTGATCGCTGTGGCGCTGCTGGCGAGGAAGGTCAAGGGAGCGATGATCATTACGATCGTCCTCACCACTATCGTGGCCTTGCTGCTCGGAGTCGCCGAATGGCCTAGCGACGTTGCGGCGTCCGTCAGCCTCGAAACGTTCGGCAGGGTTCACATGGGCAACGTGTGGGTCGAGCTTGGCGCGCTTGGAGCCATCCTGACGATCTTCACCTTCATGCTGACCGACTTCTTCGACACGATGGGCACGGCCACCGCCATCGTCGAGCAGGCTGAGTTGACCGACGACGAGGGCCGCATCCCGAATCTCCGTAACCTGTTGCTGGTCGACTCGATCGGTGCGGCGGTCGGTGGTCTGTTCGGGGTCAGCTCGAACACCAGCTATATCGAGAGTTCGGCAGGAGTCTCCGAAGGAGGCAAGACGGGGCTCACGTCGGTCGTGACCGGTGTGCTGTTCCTGATCGCCATAGTCCTTTCGCCCCTGGCCGCGCTGGTACCCAATCAGGCGACAGCGCCGGTATTGATCCTTATCGGTTTCCTGATGGTCGGTCTGCTGAGGCACATCGACTTCACGGATCTCGAAGAGGGTTTCCCGGCCTTGCTGGCCGTCGTCCTCATGCCCTTGACCTTCTCTATCACCGTCGGTATCGCGGCCGGGTTCGTGGTACACACGCTGATCAAGATCGTGAAGGGTAAGGCAAGCCAGATCCACGTCTTGATGTGGATCGTCTCGATCGCCAGCCTGATCTACTTCGGTCAGCAGTGGCTGAGCATGTTCCTGTAAGCAACGCGTATCCAGTTACGAGAGGGCGCCTACAGGCGCCCTCTCGCTTATTCTGGGGGGTCTTCTTATCGCGACGGCATTGCCCCTGGGTCCGGTGGTCGAGCGGACATCACAACCGAGGAGGATCTGAGGGTATGGAGGATTTCGTCCGGGGTCTGCCGAAAGCGGAACTGCATCTCCATATCGAGGGAACTCTCGAACCGGAGTTGATGTTCGAGTTGGCGCACCGCAACGATGTGCCCCTGCCGTACGGTTCGGTGGATGAGGTCAGGGCCGCCTACGAGTTCGAAGACCTCCAATCCTTCCTCGACATCTATTACCGGGCCGCCGCGGTGCTCCGGACCGAAGATGACTTCGCGGACCTGATGTCGGCCTATCTGACCCGGGCGGCTGCCGACGGGGTGCGCCACGCCGAGATCTTCTTCGATCCCCAGACACATACCGAGCGGGGGATCGATGTCGGTACGGTGGTCCGCGGATTGGTTCGAGCCCAGGAAGACGCCGCTCCGGGTATCACCTCCACCCTGATCCTGTGCTTCCTGCGCCATCTGCCGTCCGAAACGGCCGTCGAGGTCTTCGAGGAGGCCCGGCCGTTTCTTGACCATATCCAGGGCGTGGGGCTCGATTCCGGCGAGGCGGGCAATCCGCCCGAACTCTTCGCCGAGCCCTACCGGTTGGCTGTTGCGGCGGGTTTGCGGCCGGTGGCCCATGCCGGCGAGGAGGGTCCGGCGGAGTACGTCAGGGCGGCCCTCGATATCCTGAGCGCCGAGCGGATCGACCACGGGGTGAGAGCCGGCGACGACCCGGAATTGGTCGAGCGACTGGCCCGGGAGCGGATTCCCGTGACCATGTGTCCCCTCTCGAACCAGAGACTCAAGGTGTTTCCCGACCTCCGCGACCACAACTTGGCGGAGATGATGGACGCCGGCGTCCTGGTGACCGTCAACTCCGACGACCCCGCCTACTTCGGTGGCTACGTGGGCGATAACTACCTGGCCATCGCCGAGGCCCTGAACCTCGACCGCGACCAACTCGTCCAGCTTGCTCGCAACTCGATAGAGGCCTCCTTCCTGCCCGAAGACCGCAAAGCCGTCCTCCAAGACGAGATCACCGGCTACATAGCCTCCCGCTCCTGAGGGCCTGCTGCCCGGTCCATCCGTCGCTGTCGCACCCCACCATTATCGTGATGGCGACCAACGGAAGGAGGCGGATCGATGGCCGCTCGCAGCGGGATAGAGTGGACCGAGGCGACTTGGAACCCGACCACCGGATGAGGATTCCATGGCCATGCAACACGGGGCGGGTGAACCGGTACTGACCGCCGGGGAGACCGGATACCGAATCTCCCGGACGCCGTTCGCCTACCGGATGTCATCCCGCGTGCCCGCGCGGGGTCGGCGTCCCCTCCCCGGATAACCGGGCGGAACGAGCGGACTCGGTGCTGTCGCACCGGGCAGGTATGGTCTGTCTTGGCACAATGCCTGAGGGAGGGCCATAATCTGGCGGTCTCTTCCATCCTTTTGCTCATCCCCGAGGAGTCGTCATGTCGGAGGTAATACTGCGAGCCGAGACTGGCCGCGCAACCGGTACGAGGCCGTCGCGCCGGCTGAGGCGTCAGGGCATGGTGCCCGCCACCCTTTACGGGCATGGCGCCGAAGTCGTTTCGATCGCCGTCGATGCTCGAGAACTTCGTAACGTCCTGGCTACCGACGCCGGGATAAATGCGGTGATCCGTCTGGGGTTGGGCGAGGAGGTCCACACTTCGCTGGCGCGCCAACTCCAGCGACACCCGACCAGAGGGGACATCATCCACCTCGACTTCGTGAGGATCGCGCTCACCGACAGCGTGGACGCCGTGGTCTTGATCGAGTTGACGGGCGACCCCATCGGGGTGCTGGCGGATGGTGGGATCATCGAGACGGTCTCCAATACGGTGAACGTGCACACGTTGGTGACCTCCATACCGGAGTCGATCCAAGTGGACATCTCCGGGCTGCGGGTCGGCGACTCGGTCAGGGTGTCGGATCTCCCGGCCTTCGGCGGCCTCGAGTACCTCGACGATCCTGACCAGCCGATAGTCATAATCAGCCTTCCCGCCGCGGCGCTGGTGGAGGCCGAAGAACTTTCGGAGGAGGACTCCGAGTACGACGGGGCGGCTAGCGATGCCGAGCGGGCGTTGGGAGCGGTAGGCGCGGAGACCTAGGCGTCCGCAGACGGAGTTCCGGCAAGAGTACCGGGCAACGGGGATCGTCATGAAGGTGATCGTGGGGCTTCACAACCCTGAACCCGCCTACGCGGGCACACGCCACAACGTGGGCGCCGAAGTGGTGGAGGCGTTGTTGCGGGGTCGGGGAGTGCGTCTGCGGCGCGGCCCCCGCCGGGTTCGCTGCCGCTTGGCGAAGGTCGTCATCGACTCGACGGCGGCCACTCTGGCCCTTCCGCGGACATCCATGAACGTCTGCGGGCCTGCGGTGCGGGCCGTCATGGACTACCACAAGGCCAACCCGTCCGACCTGCTGGTCATACATGACGACATCGACCTGCCGTTCGGCAGGCTGCGCCTCCACGAGGGTCGGGGCCATGGAGGTCACAACGGAGTGAGGTCGGTGATCGCGGCTGTGGGCACGCGCGGCTTCTGGCGTCTCAAACTGGGCGTCGGACGCCCGCCGGGAAGAATGGACCCTGCCACCTTCGTACTGCGTCGCTTCGCGAAGCCGGAGCGACCGGAGATCGACCTGATGGTGGGTGACGCCGCCGAGGTGGTGGAGGTCTTCGTGACCGATCCCGACCGCGCCGCCGCCCTGGCCGGTGGACGCCGCCCACCAGATTCCTAGGAGGATGCTCAAGAACCCCCCGTCGGCCCGACGGCCGATGGCAAATTACCAGGTCGGCGGACGACGGGCTAACCGCTGTCACCGTTCTTGAGATCCTCCTGGCGGTCCGTCCGTGAGCCGGTGCCGCGCCATGCGTCGGTGCCGCGCCCTTCCGCTTCGCAGGCGGACGCTAACTTCGGGTGTCCGACCGGATGTAGAGGATGACGGGATAGGGGCATGCGACGAGCAGTTGGAGCCATCGACCAGGGGACGACCAGCACACGGTTCATGATCTTCGACCACGGGGGCGCCGTGGTGGCCTCCGCGCAACGGGAGTTCAGACAGATCCTGCCCCGGCCGGGATGGGTCGAGCACGATCCGAACGAGATCCGGGAGACCGTGGAGGCCGTGATAGCAGAGGCCCTGTCGGCGGCGGGCATGACCGCTCGGAACCTGGCGGCCGTGGGGATCACCAACCAGCGGGAGACCACGGTCGTGTGGGACCGTACCACCGGTGCGCCCCTGGCCAACGCCATCGTCTGGCAGGACACCAGGACCGGCGGCATCTGCGAGACGCTGGCGGAGGGATACGGCATCGACCGCTTCCGGGACCTCACCGGCCTTCCTCTCGCCACCTACTTCAGCGGTCCGAAGGCAACATGGCTGCTTGCCAATGTCGAGGGCCTGGAGGACCTGGCAGCCGCCGGGCGGGCGGTGGTCGGTACCGTCGACTCGTGGATCGTATGGAATCTCACCGGCGGGACCGGCGGCGGGCAGCACGTCACCGATGTCACCAACGCTTCCCGTACGCTGCTCATGGACCTCGACACGCTCGCATGGAGCGACGACCTGCTGGAGGCGATGGGGGTTCCCCGCTCCATGATGGCCCGGATCCTTCCCTCGATCGGCCGCATCGGGATCGGGACCGGTGTGCTGGCCGGGGTTCCCATCTCGGCGATCCTGGGGGATCAGCAGGCCGCCCTTTTCGGTCAGGCGTGTTACGAGCCCGGCGACGCCAAGAACACCTACGGGACGGGCTGTTTCATGCTCATGAACACCGGGGCCCGCAAGGTACCGTCGCGCAACGGCCTGCTGACCACGGTCGCCTACCGGATCGCGGGCGGGGATCCGGTCTACGCCCTGGAAGGATCGGTGGCCGTCACCGGCGCTGTGGTCCAGTGGCTGCGCGACAACCTGGGGTTGATCTCGACTCCGGACGAGGTCGAGTCCCTGGCGGCTTCGGTGGAGGACAACGGGGATGTCTACTTCGTGCCTGCTTTCTCGGGTCTCTTCGCGCCCCACTGGAGGTCGGACGCCCGGGGGGTCATCACGGGGCTCACCCGATTCGCCCGCAGCGGTCACATCGCCCGGGCGGCGCTCGAGGCCACGGCCTACCAGACCCGGGAGGTGCTCGAGGCGATGCGGGCCGATTCGGGGGTCTCCCTCACAGAGTTGAAGGTCGACGGGGGGATGGTGGTCAACGAGTTGCTGATGCAGTTCCAGTCCGACATCCTCGACGTTCCGGTGATCCGTCCTCGTGTGAGCGAGACGACCGCTCTGGGCGCCGCGTACGGCGCCGGTCTGGCCGAGGGGTACTGGGACGGTCTCGATGCCCTCCGGGACAACTGGCAGGAGGCACGCCGGTGGGCGCCTGCCATGCCGGCCGGGGCTCGGGAGGCGCTCTATGCCAGGTGGCAGGAAGCGGTCGAACGTTCCCTGGGTTGGATCGGGTAGGCCAATCGGCCCTATTCGGGCGCGGACGGGTGTAGTGTGCCGGACTGGAGGAGTTCCCATTTCGATACCTGACCGGCTTGCTCTATTCCGGGTTCTCTGCGTCCCGGTGATCATCGGCTTGGTGCTGGCCACCGAGCGGACCGACGCCGAGCACCTGTTCGGTTTCGCGGTGGTGCTCGTGATCTGTGCCGGTCTGAGTGACTTCTTCGACGGGTACATCGCCCGCAAGCAGGGGATCAGCTCCATAGTGGGGGCGTTCTGGGACACGACCGCCGACAAAATCCTGGTCAGCGGGGTGCTCATCGCCCTGGTCTCCGTGGACCGGGCTTCGGTCTGGGTCACGTTCATCATCATGACCCGCGAGTTCGTCGTGATGGCGGTCCGCAGCGTCGTCGCCATCGACGGGAAGGTAGTCCCGGCGTCGCTGGCCGGTAAGGCCAAGGCCACGTTCCAGTTCGTCGCCTTGGGTCTGGCCATGCTGCGGCTGCCCGACCAATGGGGCCCCTTCTACCTGGACGAGTACTGGATGTGGTTGACCGCCGCGGTGACGATCTCCTCGGGCTGGGACTACATCGCCCGTTTCCGCGATACGGTCCGCCAGGTGGGGCGACCGGCAGACGCATGACCGTCCTCGTAACCGGCGGCACGGGTGTGGTCGGAACGCCGGTGGTGCGGTATCTAGTCGAGGCGGGGCGGGAGGTGCGGGGCCTGGCCCGGTCCGACGCCTCGGCGTTGTTGCTGGCCGGGATGGGGGCGACTCCGGTCGCCGGGGACATCTGCGATCCTGAATCCCTGGCGAGGGCGCTGGCCGGGTGCGAGGTCGTCTACCACATCGCCGGGCGGGTGTCGTTCTGTCCGCGGGACCCGGACCGTCTCTACGAGGTCAACGTCGAAGGCACCCGCAACGTGGTGCGTGCCGCCCGCCGGGCCGGCGTGCGCAGGCTGGTCCACACCTCCTCCGTGGTTGCCCTCGGGGAGGAGCCGGGAACGGTTGGCCGCGAGACCACCAGCCACCGGGGCTACTACCTCAGCCACTACGGCCGATCCAAACACCAGGGCGAGACGGCCGCCCTCGCGGGCGGGGGAGACATGGAGGTGGTGGTGGTCAATCCCTCCTCTGTCCAGGGCGCCGGCCGGGTCACCGGTACCGGTGGTCTGCTGCTGCAGGCGGTCAACGGCCGGTTCAAGTTCATGGTCGACACGCCGATCTCGATCGTGGACACCGACGATTGCGCCCGGGGTCACCTGGCGGCCGAGCAACGGGGAGTCCCCGGCGAGCGCTACGTTCTCAGCGGGTTCACCATCGCCATCCGCCGGTTGGCAGCACTCATGGGCGACCTGACGGGGCACCAATACCGGATGCGGTTCATCCCTCGCGGTGTGCTGGCGCCGGTGAGCCCGTTCGCCGACCTGCTCGGACGGACGGTGCGCTCCGTTCCGCTCTGTCGGGAGACCGTCCTGCTGATGCGCTTCGGCGCCAGTTACGACGGCTCGCGGGCCACCCGGGAACTCGGTCTGGAATACCGCTCGGCCCGGGAGACCTTCGCTCGGGCGCTCGAGTCTTTCCGGGCCGCCGGCTTCACCGACGTCTGAGGCCGCCTGCCCCGCGTATCCCCGACCACCAGCGAGACTCCACGGGGATCAGTGGCCGGCAGCGACCCGGACGGCTCCAGGTTCTTCGTGCCTATGTCCGGTGGGTTGTCAAGAGCGTGGAGCGTGGACAGCCGCCGATGCTTCCCTTCCATATACAGTTATCAGTTAGGGATATCGAGTAACGATATCCCTAACTGGCACCTGGCACCTGGCACCTGGCACCTGGCACCTGGACCTGGCACCTGGCACCTGGCACCTGGCACCTGATCCCTGATCCCTGGCACCTGATCCCTGGCACCTGACCCCTGGCACCTGGCACCTGGCACCTGGCACCTGGCACCTGGCACCTGGCACCTGGCACCTGGCACCTGACCCCTGGCACCTGGCACCTGGCACCTGGCACCTGGCACCTGACTACGATGACCACCCTCGTGCGTGCACCGCTCTCAACCCTCCTCGATCGCTGGCGTCCCGACCACCTTCCCCGGTCTCCCGCAAGACTGGTGGTGCCCGCCGCTGCCCGGGCCATCACCATCGGGGGTATCGCCAGGCGAACCACCGGGCCGTTGCTCGTCGTGGTCCCCTCCGAGAGGGATGCCGAGGCACTGGCCGCCGACCTGCGCCTGTTCGTCGACGATGTGCTGCTGTTCCCGTCCTGGGAGACGCTCCCGTTCGAACATGTGTCGCCCAACATGGCGACGATGGCCCGCCGGGCCGAGGTCCGCCACCGGATGGCCGAGGCGCCCGACGGCCTGCTGGTGGTGACCTCCGTGAGGGCGGCCATCCAGCGCGCCAGCGCGTCCTCCACCCGACCCGTGGTCGTGCGGACCGGCACCGAGTACCCGTTCGAGGATCTGGTGCGCCGCCTCGACGAGGCCGGCTACTCGCGCACGGATCGGGTCGAGTCACGCGGCGAGTTCGCCGTGCGCGGCGGCATCGTCGATGCCTTCCCGGCCCAGGCCGACGATGCGTTCCGGGTCGAGTACTGGGGCGACCACGTCGACGACATCCGGGTGTTCTCGATCGGGTCCCAGCGTTCGGTCAGGCCGGTGGACCGCCTGGTCGCCTACCCGGCTCGCGAGTTCCGTCCCGATCCTCAGGTCCGGGCTGCCGCCCGGGCTCTCGTATCGGCCGAGCCGTGGGCGTCCTCCATCTGGGATCGGATCGCCCAGGGAGTCAGGTTCGCGGGGATGGAGTCGTGGCTTCCGTGGTTGACCGAGCCCCGCAACTTCCTCGACGATCTGCCGGATGCGGGCACGCTGGTCCTACTCGATCCGGTACGGGCCCGATCCAGGGCCAACGATCTCACGGGCGAGGAGCAGGATCTGGCCGAGGCGCTGGCCGAGACCTGGGGTGATCGGTATCCCGACCACGGGCGTAGCCCCGCCCTGTTCCTCGACCTGGTCTCCTCCCTCCCGAGCCGCCTCATGGAGTGTCCGCCTCTTCCCACCCGACCGGAGGACAGGAGGATCGAGGTGGGCGCGCTGGATGCCACTCCGGGCGATCCGGAGGCGGTGGCCGCCGGCCTGTCGCGCTTGATGGCCCGCGGTATGGATGTGGTGCTCGCCATGGACGGCGCTCCGGCCGCTGCCCGGGTGGCGAGGATCCTGAGCGACCATGGGCTCGATCTACCCGTCGTGGAGCGGTTCGGCAAGGGTGCCCGGACCGGGGTCCTCGCCGATGGTTTGCACACCGGCGTGGTCCTCCCGGCGCTGAGGATCGCGGTCCTGGGGGAGCGGGAGATCGTCGGGCGCCGGAGGACCCATCGCCGTCCGGGCCCGAGACGGACCGCTTCCGGACCTGCCTACCGGGACCTGACAGCGGGTGACTACGTCGTGCACAGCCATCACGGTATCGGGCGTTTCGACGGCCTCGTCAGCCGCACCATCGCCGGCGTCGAGCGGGACTACCTGGTCATCGCCTACGCCAAGGGTGACAAGCTATACGTTCCCACCGACCAGCTGACCGCGGTGCGCAAGTACACAGGTGGGGAGTCGCCCAGGGTGAGCCGGATGGGCGGCGGCGACTGGGCGGCGACCCGCAACCGGGTACGCCGGGAAGCCTCCGTCCTCGCCGACCACGTGGTAGCGGTCCACCGGGCCAGAGCCACCGCAGAGGGACACGCCTTCGCGCCGGACACCCCCTGGCAGCGGGAGCTCGAGGACGCCTTTCCCTACGAGGAGACCCGCGACCAGATACGGGCTATCCATGATGTCAAGGAGGACATGGAGTCCGCCGCCCCGATGGACCGGCTCGTGTTCGGCGATGTCGGGTTCGGAAAGACGGAGGTGGCGCTGCGGGCTGCCTTCAAGGCCATGACCGACGGGTTCCAGGTGGCGATGCTGTGCCCGACCACCCTGCTGGTTCAGCAACACTTCCAGACCTTCTTGGAGCGGTTCGATCCCTTCCCGGTGAGGGTGGAGATGCTCAGCCGGTTCCTCACTCCGTCCCAGGCCCGCAGGGTGATTACCGGCCTCGGGACCGGCGAGGTGGATGTGGTCATCGGCACGCACGGGCTGCTCGCAGACAGGGTCGTATTCCACAAGCTGGGTCTGCTCGTGGTGGACGAGGAGCATCGTTTCGGGGTCAAGGCCAAGGACCGCATCAAGGCCATGAAGGTGGGGGTGGATGTCCTGACCCTCACCGCCACGCCGATCCCCCGGACGCTGGAGATGGCCCTCACCGGTATCCGGGAGGTCAGCCACATCCTGACCCCGCCCGAGGACCGCCACCCGATCCTCACCTATGTGGGGCCGGACGATCCACGGGTCACGTCGGCGGCGATCCGCAGGGAACTGCTGCGGGAGGGACAGGTCTTCTACGTCCACAACCGGGTCCGGTCGATCGAGCACGCGGTGGCGAGGCTGCGCGAGTTGGTACCCGACGCGCGGTACGGAGTGGCCCATGGCCGCATGAACGAGGGACGGCTGGAACAGACCATGCTGGACTTCTGGGACCACCGCTATGACGTGCTCGTCGCCACAACCATCATCGAATCCGGTCTCGACCTGCCCCAGGTCAACACGTTGATCGTCGAGCGGGCCGACCAACTCGGGCTTGCCCAGCTCTACCAGCTGCGGGGCCGGGTGGGCCGTTCCGGGCGCCGGGCCTACGCCTACCTGTTCCACCCCGAGGCGCCGTCCCTGTCCGAGACCGCCTCCCGGCGCCTGGAGGCGGTTGGGGAGTTCACCGAGCTGGGATCGGGCCTGCAACTCGCCATGCGCGACCTGGAGATCCGGGGCGCCGGGTCGGTGCTGGGCGAGGTGCAGTCGGGGCACATCGCCGCGGTGGGTTTCGACCTGTACGTGGAGTTGGTCTCGGAGGCCGTGGCCGAACGGATGGGTACCGAGTTGCCGGTCGACAGACCCAAGCAGGTGCGGATCGACCTCCCCGTCGACGCCCACCTGCCTGAGGACTATGTGAGGGACCAGCACGCCCGTCTCGAGGCCTATCGCCGGCTCGCCGAGGCGGGTACCCAGGCGGAAGTGGAGGACGTGGCGGCCGAATGGCGGGACCGGTACGGGCCGATGCCCCCGGAGGCGGAGCGTCTGATCGAGACGGCCCGCCTCCGGGCCGAGGCCATACGTGTCGGGATCGAGGAGATCGTGAAGTTGCGCGGCGAGATCAGGCTGGGGCTGGTCAACCTGACCCAATCGCAGGAGATCCGGTTGCAGCGCCTGATCCCGAGGGCCATCGTGCGGGCTGCCGAAGCCAGGATGTTCATTCCCGCGCCTCCCGGCCGCAATCTCGTCGGTCACCTGCTTGACTTCCTGACCGCCATGTGGCCCCCCTCCGATCCTCGCGTTGCTTCCTCACACGGTGCGCAGGAGGGCCGTACCCCGTGATCGGAAAGGAATAGGCCGTGGCTGTTCTCCCCGGTAGCATCGACGATCGGACGCCGGATACCCGAAACCGGTACAACCATTCGGAAGGAGGCCCGTTGCGCAGCTTCCACGCGCGCCAGAGCTCTTTTGTACGCCACCTGATCTTCGTACCGGTACTGGTCCTGGCCCTGCTTGTGGCTGCGTGCGGGACGTCGGCCGGAGTGGCCACGGTCGATGGCGAGGCGATCACCTTCGATGAGGTGGCGGCGCTGCTTCCCCCCGAGGGGGATACCGTGGACCCGACGCTCTTTGCCCGTTCCCTGATGCTGGTGATCGCCGGCCGGGTGATGATGGCCGAGGCCGAGAGGCAGTTCGGCTTCACGGCCACCGATGACGAGATAGAGGCGAAGGTAGGGGAGTTGGTGCTCCTCAGCGGCCAGACCGAGGAGGAGATCCTCACCACGCACAACCTGACCACCGCCTCGCTGCGGGCCATCGGCGCCCAGCAACTGATGGCGGACAAGATCATCGCCGAGCTGGTGACTTCGGAGCCCGAACCGACCGAGGAGGAGCTCAGGGCGCGATACGAAACGCTACTGCCGAGCGCCACCGAGGTGTGCAGCTCCCACATCCTCCTCAAGAGTCCCGAGGAGGCGGAGGCGGCCCTCGAGCGGGCTTTGGCCGGTGAGGACTTCGGCGTATTGGCCATGGAACTGTCGGTGGGCCCGAGCGGACCCGACGGGGGCGATCTCGGGTGCTCGCCTCCCGACCGCTACGTCGGGGAGTTCGCCGCCGCCACGCTGGACGCCGAAGTGGGTATCCCCTACGGACCGGTCGCCACCCAATTCGGATGGCATGTGATCCTCGTAGCTTCACGGACCGTCCCGAGCTTCGAGGACGTGCGGGCGTTGCTGGTGGAGGAGATCCGGTCGGCAGGCGGCGCCGGGCTCTGGAGCGACTGGATGGTGGGGATCCTCAAATCCGCCGATGTGACGGTGGAACCGGAGTACGGCACATGGACGACCGACCCGGCGCCGGACGTAATCCCACCCAGCCCCTGAGCAGCCCTCTGATCGTGGTCGGGCTGGGGCCGGGAACCCTGGCCCGGACCCCGGCCCATGTCGTCGAGGTGCTGGTGGATCCCACCAACCTGGTGATCCTTCGTACCGAGCGGCATCCGGCCGCCGCGCAGCTGGCCGCTCGCCGGGAGGTCGTGACCTGCGACGACCTCTACGAAGCGGCCGAAACCTTCGAGGAGGTGTACGAGGCCATTGTCGACCGGGTACTCGAGGCTGCGGAGAGAGGTCCGGTCGTCTACGCGGTTCCGGGAAGCCCGCTGTACGGGGAGCGTTCGGTGGCAGGACTTCGGGCCCGCTGCCGGGCACGGGGTCGCCCGATCCGGGTTTGGCCGGCGCCTTCGTTCCTCGACGAGGTGTTCGCCAGCCTGGAGATTGATCCCACCGAGCGGGGCTTCACGGTGCTCGACGGGAGGGACCTTCCCGATCCGCTCATGCTCCACCTGCCGACCGTCATATTCCAGGTCGACACCCCACTGGTACTCGACGACGTGGTGGGACGGCTGGGGCGCACCCTCCGTTCCGATACGCCGGTCACGGTGCTGTCCGACCTGGGAACTTCCCGGGCAACGGTGTCCACCTACCCGATAGGTGCCATACCTCCTGAAGTGGCCGGGCTGCGCACCACCCTCTTCCTCGACCCGCCTGACACCGGCGTGGTGGGGGCGATCAGAGCCATGCGGCGTCTGCGGAAGGAGTGTCCCTGGGACCGCCGCCAGACCCACGAGTCCCTGACGCCGTACGCGGTGGAGGAGACCTTCGAGTTGCTGGAGGCGATCAGCCACCTCCCTGCCGGCTCCCCGGCGGTGGAGGAACCGGACTACGTGGCCTATGCCGATGTGGAGGAGGAACTCGGAGATGTGCTGCTCCAGGTGATCTTCCACTCCAATCTGGCGTCGGAGGTGGGAGCCTTCGGCATCGAGGATGTGGCCGAGACGCTGCTCCGCAAGCTGATCCACCGTCACCCTCACGTGTTCGGCGACCTCGAAGTGGCCGCCGTCGATGAGGTGATGGCCAACTGGGTGGCGATCAAGGCGGCCGGAAAGCCGCTCGGTTCCCTCATGGACGGGGTTCCCGGGTCGCTGCCCGGACTCGAACGGGCGATCGAGCTGCAGCGGCGGGCTGCCCGGGTGGGCTTCGACTGGCCGGACGCCCGTTCGGTGGTGGCCGATGTGGAGGAGGAACTGGAGGAACTGGTCGAGGTCCTCGACAGGCCGGAAGCCGTCCACGAACTTGGAGACCTCCTGTTCGCGGTGGCCAACCTGGCCCGCCATCTGGACATCGAGCCCGAGATGGCGCTGCGCAGGGCGGTCGGGCGCTTCGAGAGCCGCTTCCGCCGCATGGAGGAACTCGACGATCTCGCATCTGTCGACCTCGACCGGCTGGACACCCTATGGGAGCAGGCCAAGAGCGAGGAGTGACCCTTCCGGTGGGCCAGGTAGCGGCCCGACCAGGATGCATGCAGAGAAGGCCACCTCCTCCGTCCCCATCTCCTTCACGTCGCCCCGAGCGATCCACCGGTGCCCTATCGGGCTCCCTCCCCCGCCTCCACCGGTCCGGAGTCAGGTTGCGGATAGGCGCGCAGGCCGGTCCGTGCCCCAAGGATTCGGTCGTCAGCTCGTACTCATTCCGGTTGGCATCAGGCAGGAATGCGGATGGCGTGCCGGGATGAGATTGGTTGGTTATGGCCGCGGTCCGGACCATTGGCTATGTTTGTGTCATGTGGCGTCTGGTTCAATATGCACTGATTCAGGCGTGGGTTCAACCCCCATCGTGCGGTAGGGCCGGGCGAACCGGTCCATCGAACTTGCTCAACGCCGGGTATGCATCCATCGGGTGAAAGGGAGGTTGCCCGGAATCGGAGGCTTCCCGTGATAGATTCCCGTCATTCCCCTAGGGAGTATCGTGGCCACAACCATTTGCGAAGTCCGAGCACGGCAGATCCTCGATTCTCGCGGCAATCCCACGGTGGAGGCCGAGGTGAGCGTGACCGGCGGAGCGGTCGGTCGCGCCGCGGTGCCCTCGGGGGCCTCGACCGGCACGCTCGAGGCCGTTGAGCTACGGGATGGTGCCGAGCCGTACGGCGGTAAGGGTGTAACCACCGCGCTGGCGAACGTGACCGACATCATCGGTCCGGCGATCCTGGGTCACGACGCCACCGACCAACAGGAGATCGATCAGATCATGCTCGATCTCGACGCCACGCCCAACAAGGGCCGGTTGGGTGCCAACGCGATCCTGGCCGTCTCGCTGGCCACGGCCAACGCCGTCACCTCGCAGCTGGGTCTTCCCCTGTTCCGGTATCTGGGAGGCCCGGCTGCCCGCGAACTTCCGGTTCCGATGCTCAACGTCCTCAACGGAGGGGCACACGCCGCCAACCCGCTCGACATCCAGGAGTTCATGCTGGTACCGGGCGGCCTGCCTTCGTTCTCCTCGGCTCTCCGGGCCGGGGTCGAGGTATACCAGCACCTCAAAGCAGTGCTGACCGGCCGGGGTCTGAGCACCAACGTGGGGGACGAGGGTGGGTTCGCCCCCGATCTGGCTTCCAGCCGTGAGGCTCTGGACCTGCTCGTCGCGGCGATCCACCAGGCCGGATACCGACCCGGGGAGGAGATCGCCCTGGCTCTGGACGTGGCCGCCAGCGAGTTCCATTCCGACGGCGTCTATCAACTCGAAGGCCGGTCCCTCGGGTCCGGGGCCGTAGTCGATTTCTACGAGAAGCTGGTGGGCGACTATCCCATCGTGTCCATCGAGGACGGGATGGCGGAGGACGACTGGGAAGGTTGGGCACGATTGACCGGGCGCCTCGGTGACCGGGTGCAGTTGGTCGGGGACGACATCTTCGTCACTAACCCGCTGATCCTGCGGCGCGGGATCAGCGAAGGGGTCGCCAACGCCATCCTCGTGAAGGTCAACCAGATCGGAACGCTCTCGGAGACGTTGCGAACCATGGACATAGCCCGCGGCGCCGGCTACGGACGGGTTGTGTCGCACCGCTCGGGAGAGACCGAGGACACGTTCATCTCCCATCTGGCGGTGGCCACCAATGCCGGGCAGATCAAGACCGGCGCACCGGCCCGGTCCGAACGCACCGCCAAGTACAACGAACTCCTGCGGATCGAGGAGCGACTCGGGAGTCAGGCTCGCTACCCCGGGTTCTCTCTCTACCGAGGTCGATAATGGCCAAGACCCGCAAGCGGCGGGGTCTCCTCATCCCGCTTCTCCTGGTGGTCGGGTTGGTGGTGGCGGCCGTGGATGTCTTCCCGGTTCGTCAGCTGATCGCCCTCAACGGCGAGGCGGAGGTGGTGAGAGCCCGGTTGACGGAGATCGAAGGGGAGAACGCCCGGCTGGAACGGGAGATCCAGGCTCTGTACTCCACGTCCGAGATCGAGCGTATCGCCAGGGCCGATTTCGGCTACGTTCGCCCCGGCGAGACCAGCTACGTGGTCATCGTGGAGGAAGCGGAGTCCCTGGAGGAGGAGGCCGAGCCGGTACCGGAACCGCTTCCCGAGTCGGGCGGATTCTGGGAAGCTCTCTGGGACTACCTGACCGGCCGCGACATCATCGATGGATGACCGCGAGATCGTCGGAGTACAGATCGGACGCCCTTCACGAGCGGCGATCGAGACGCGGTCCCGCTGCCATCTCTCGCTCCCGGTCGTGGTCCAGGTGCCCCCGGTACTCGAGGACGGTACTCCCTTCCCCACCCTCTACTGGCTCACCTGCCCCCTGGCGGTCCGGCGCGTCAGCCGGCTCGAGAGCGGGGGCGGCGTCAAGTCGATGGACCGACGGGCGGCCCGAGTTCCCGAGTTCAGGGCTGGGTTGGAGGCTGCCCACGCCCGCTACGCCGCCCAGCGAGAGAAGCTGCTGCCGCCGGACGCCGAACTCCGCCCCCATGGCGGTGTGGCCGGGGCCGCCGCCGGAGTCAAGTGCCTCCACGCCCACTACGCTGACACCCGGGCCGGCAACCCCAACCCGGTCGGAGAACTGGTAGCTCCCTGGGTGGAACCCCTTGACTGCGCGGCTCCGTGCGTGATCGATCGGGACGGCGGAGCCGTCAAGAACCCACAATGGACCGAGCCTCGCTAGCGCCGACCCCCGATTCATTGGCCCCCGGGCCGACCCGATGCGAGAATACGACCACTGCCCGGGTGACGGAATTGGTAGTCGTGGCGGACTTAAACTCCGCTGCCCCTAAGGGGCGTGTGGGTTCGAATCCCACCCCGGGTACTGGGTTCCCAGCGTTTCTGTTGGTTCTTACCTGTTTCAGAACTACTTAAAGGGCCTGGTCACAGCTATGTTCTGCAAGCTTCCGATCCGCCCGGTGACGGCTGGTCGTGCTGTGTCAAGTGTTCCTTGACTTTCCGCTCCGTTCCGGGTAGTTTCATCGTACTGTGGGATATATAGTGGGATACCAGGGAGAGGGAATTGCCGAAGTTGACAGCCGCGTTCGTACGATCAGTCACCAAGGCGGGCAAGTACGGCGACCAGCACGGCCTGATCCTCCGCGTCCAGCCGTCGGGTTCCAAGCAGTGGATATGGCGAGGAACGGTGGGAGGGAAGCGACGGGATTTGGGGTTGGGTGGCTACCCGTACGTGAGTTTGGCCGAAGCACGGGCTAAAGCGTTCGAGTACCGCAAGACGGCCCGGGGGGGCAACGACCCCGCCAGGCTACGCTCAGACGGAGTGCCGACTTTCTCGACCGCGGCCGAAGCTGTGATCGCCCTGTATGCGGGCAAGTGGAAGCCGGGCGGAAAATCCGAAGGGCAGTGGCGTTCCAGCTTGGCCACCTACGTTGTGCCGGTGATCGGCTCCAAGGGGGTGGATGAGATCACGACTGCGGATGTTATGGCCTGTTTGGCGCCGATCTGGACCACCAAAGCGGAGACAGCGAAACGGGTGCGTCAGCGGATCAGCGCGATCATGAAGTGGGCGATTGCTGAGGGTCACCGTTCCGACAACCCGGCAGGCGATGCGGTGGTAGCGGCGTTGCCGAAACAGAACGGCGGCGGGAAGAAGCATCATCGTGCGTTGCCGCACCGCCAGGTTGGCCACGCGTTGGTGAAGGTGCGGGAGTCTTCTGGGGTTTGTGCGACGGTTCGGTTGGCGTTCGAGTTTTTGGTGTTAACGGCGGCCCGGTCGGCGGAGGTGAGGGGTACGGTCTGGTCGGAGATAGATCTTGATACCGGGACTTGGGTGATTCCTGGTGGGCGGATGAAGGCATCCCGCGAGCACAGGGTTCCTTTGTCGGGGAGGGCGGTTGGGGTGCTGGCCGATGCCCGCCGCTATTCGGATGGCAGCAGTTGGGTGTTCCCGGCGAAATCGGGTGGGGAGATCCCGTCGTGGGTTCTTACCAAACTGCCTATACGGCTTGGTCTGGGGGGCACTTTGCATGGGATGAGAAGCTCGTTTCGGGATTGGTGTGGTGAGACAGGTGTTGCCCGTGAGGTGGCGGAGGCGTGTTTGGCGCATCGGGTGGGCTCAGCCGCGGAGCAGGCGTACGCTCGGAGTGATTTGTTGGAACGGCGCCGCCGACTCATGGAAGCCTGGGCCCAGTACGTCACCGGCGCCCGAACCTGACCGGAGTCTTCGACACCGCCGCTACTGGTGGGTGGCCGCGACTCTGTTGACCCACTTTCCCATGGGTGTGGGAGGTCTGGGAGGACGCTGGCCGGGCCGCATAACTCAACCCGCTCCAAGGGGATCATCAACGAACGGGGGAGACCATGTCGGGTTGGTGGTCGCAAAGGTATGTCCGCGAACCCTTCCAGCTTCGACCCCGGCCGGAACCTCCCCGGACACAAGACGTAGGCGGCCTCACTGCGTCGCTGGTATCGGACCTGGCCGGGCATAGCAGGGTCGAGACCACCCAGCTATGCAGCCTGCCAACCGCCGCTGACGAGGCCCGCGTGGTCATAGTCGTCCTCGATTGGCTGTGAGAACACCGGCAGGAAGCATCGGCCCGTTAGCGCACCGCAACGGACTCACCCGGTGAGCGTCGCGCACCCGGTCGGTGGTCTCGCTGCCGGCCGCCCCCGCCGCCGTGGTGGTGGAGGAAGATGGAGCGTTGTCGGTTGTGGTCCCTCCGGCGACGTTGTAGCCGCTGTGTTGGTGGAGGGGGTGGTCGCCGGGGTGATGCGCAGTTCGCCCTGGGGCGTGTCGACAACGATGGACTCCGGCCTTTCGGGTGCCGGGTCGCCCGCCCCGCAGGTTGTGAGGGTACACGGCTAGGGCGAGGACGCTCAGCGGCCTCGGCCGGGTGGTTAGCTCTCGCAGGCCTCCGTCGGCGTGGCTGTGTGTGCGGCCCGTCCGGCGTGGAGGTGTTGGCGGACAGTGCGGGGTGTCACTCCCATGACTCGTGCCATGTGCTTGATGGGTATGCCGGCCTCGTCGGCCCGCACGACGGAGCGGCGGAACTCGGAGGTGGCTGCTTCCACGGCGTGGAGGCAGTCAGCCCGCTTCGACCAGAGTTGCAGCAGTTCTGTCAGAGCAAGGTTTCTCACTGGATCCACGGCAGTCTCCCCGATCCCCCGAGTACGTCCTGGTGGCGCACCACTATAGGACAGGGCCTCGCCGGGCCGTCAGCTACTACCTCGGGTGGGGGAACAGCGACGCCCTGTTATAGGGACAGCGCGAGGGCGGGGGCCTGGGGGTGGTGGTGGTCGGGGTCGAGCAGCGAAGCGGCTCCGAGCACCCGCTCTAGCGGCAGCCCGGTGAGGGACGCGGCTGCGGCGGCCAACTCCATCCGGGCGGCCGGGTCTGGTTCGGCGGAGATTATCTGGTGGGCGGCGGTGAGTTTGCGGCGGCGGGCCTCGAAGCTGCCCGACCCCCGGTAGCCTGCCAGCGTCGACACCAGGCGTGCCTCGGACAGCGGCATCGCTGATCGGGCGGCGGCCACAGCGGCCTCCCGAGTGAGGCTGGAGGTGTCGACCGCAGGGGTCTGAGCGACGTACAGATCGAGGTGGTGGTCACCGGGGTTGCTGTCGAGGAGTTGGCGGGTTGCCCCGTCGTCGGGGGTGAGAACCACAGCCCGGTCGCAGTACCTCGACAGGGTGGTCACCTGGTCGGCTGTCATGTGCGGGCCGCACGGAGCTACCGTGTTAGCCAGCCCGACCCGGTGGTAGGCGACCACCGTCGGATACCCCGACACCACCACAGCGGTGGCTTGGCGGGCGATCAGCGAGCGGGCCTGGCCGAACCCGAACAACGCCCGGCCCCCGTGGCGGGGGTGCTCCACAAGATCGGTGGCGTCGCGGACCAGCGCCGCCGCCTCAGAACCCATGCTGTCTTCCCTTCCGGTGCATGTGATGGCGATCATTGAAATTCCCCACCCTCTGGGGGTTGCTGAGTCTAGTGGTGGTCTCCTTTCGGTCGGTGTTTTCGGGCTTGTGCCTGGTAGGAGCGGAGCCGGTAGCTGTCTCCGGTGATGGTGAACACGACGCTTCTGTGTAGTAGCCGGTCGAGCATGGCTGCGGCGATGGTGCTGTCTGTGAAGATGTCTCCCCAGGCGGCGACGTTGCGGTTGGTGGTGAGGATGACCGATCCTTTCTGGTATCGCCGTGAGATGACTTGGAACAGGGCGGCGGCGTCTTGGGATGGCATGGGCAGGTAGCCGAGTTCGTCGATGATGAGCACGGCTGGGCCGGAGAAGAACCTCATGGTGGGGGCCCAGCGGCCTTCGAGGGCTGCTTTGCGGCATCGGGCTGCGAGGTCAGCTGCGGTGGTGTAGTAGACCCTGTGGCCGCTGTCGACCGCCGCGCGGCCCAGGATGACCGCCAGCATGGTTTTGCCGACCCCGGGAGGCCCGATGAACAGCACGTTGGTCGCGTCGGCGAGGTAGGCGCCTGCGACGAGTTCCCGCACGAGTTTGGGGTCGATGCTGGGCTGAGCGGTGAAGTCGAAGTCTTCGAGTTGCCAGGGGGTGGGGAAGTTAGCGAACCGCATCCGGCTGTTCCAGCGGCGGGCCTCGGTGGCTTCGACCTCGACCCGCAGCAGTCCCTCGAGGAACTCGGTGTGACCGAGCTGTCTCTGGCGGGCTGCTTCGAGGTGAGCGGGTAGCGCCTCGGCTGTGGCTGCCAGTTTCAGGTAAGCGAGATGACCGCGGACCTGTTGGTAGATCGAGTCTTTGCTCATCGGCGCCTCCGGCCCTGGTTCTGGCGGTCGATATGACGCTGGTAGACCCCGAGATCGATCACCGGCTCGCTGTGCACTGGAGTTCCTGCAATGTCGGCAGCGATCGCCCGAGCTGCTGGGGTGGGAGGCCGGTTCGGTTTGGGTTTGGGGGGACGATCGGTCGTGAAGGAGGCCAACACGACCTTTTCGAGGGCTTCGGTGTGCTGTGGGAGTCGAACCACCCTGCCTTGGCCTCGGGGAACCTTCCGATGCGCAGCGACCAGCCGCCCCGAGGCGGAGACCACATCGAAGGTGGGGTCACCAAGACGCCAACGAACGCTAACTTGGGTTCCTATCACCCCCGGTGGCACCGAATAACGGTTGCCCCACACCGACACCAGCCCGTTCGCCGCCACTTTTCGGATCAGGGTTCCCTCCGCTGGATACGGCACTGCGGGAAGTGGAAGCAACAGTTCAGTGTCTGCCAACTCCCCAACGGTGGCCTCAGCCCGCCGGCGGGCGTCGCCCACCGTTGCGCAGAAAACGTCGAGGCTGTCCTGCGCCTGGGCCACGCTATTGACGTCGGCGGTGCGCCACCAACGCTGGGACAAGTAATGGATAGCTTTCTCGACTACGCCTTTGCGGTTCGGACGCCTCGGTGGGCAGGCGTCGATACCCACCCCGTAGTGTTTCGCTACCCCCACAAACGAAGGCTGTATCCGATCTGTGCCCACAACCAGCACAGTGGCCATCCGATCGACCCGCCACCGCCGCGCAGTGCCCCCCAAGCGTCGAAGCACCGCGTCGATTCCCTCCACCAGGTGCGGCTGGTCCTGGCTAGCGCTGAGCCACGCCCGGAACCGACCCGAATGGGACAGCACACCCACCAGCACAAACACTGTTGATCCCCACGGGGTGTCCCGCAGTTCCAACCAGCACCGACTGGCACTCCTCACCCGCCGGGTGGTCGATGATCGCGACCGCCCGGCCCCGAGTTCCCGCACACGCCCCACACGATGGCCGCAACCGGCGGTCACGGATCTTGCGGACGAACGTCACATAGCTCTGCTCATAGCCCAGGGCAGTCGCTTCGTCGAAAAGCACGGTCGCCCAAAGGTGGGGGTCGTCGGCCAGACGCTGACGAACATAGACCTCGATTACCCCGAACGGGTCCGGCTCCGCTGCCGCCCGCTGCCCGGGAATCCGTTCTCCCGACAGGTGAGCCCGCACTGTTTTTCGGTCTCTTCCCAGGTGGCGGGCAATAGCCGAGATCGACCATCCCCGTCGCCTCAACGCGTGTACTTCCACGAATTCCTCCTGTGCCAACATCAGGGGCGGGACTCCTCTCCTCGCTGCCGGATCTCTCAATCAGCAGCTTGGAGAGGACCCCACTCAACGTCTGGTATTTGCCATCACAGGGTGGGGAATTTCATTGATCGAAACTGGGGAGTTTCAACGATCGTCAACACATGTGGGGGGGGGGTTTGTACTCCACCGGGGTGGACGTGACAGCGCGACCACACAGCGCGGGTAGCCCCTAACAGCGCGACTAACAGCGCGACTGACAGCGCGTCTGTCTGTGACCTGGGGTTTCGGCGGGGGCTGCTTCCAGGGGGGTAAGCAGCCCCAAGCCCCGCCGGCGGTGGCCCTCGGGGTCCTGGTGCGGCCCGGTCCGGCTTCCTTACCCCAGAACCGCACGACCGCCCTGCTGGCGTGCCCCTCGACGGGCGTCTGTCACGCTTCGAGCGCGGAGCGGCCTGGTTGGGTTCTAGCGGGGTGCGGTCGGCTAAACAGCGCCGTGTCGGGGCGGCAGCGGGCGGTACCCCGCGGGTTGTCGGGGGGAGTCGTGTACCGCAGACAGCGCGTTTACCCGCCCAAAGGGCGCGACTGACAGCGCGTCTGTCTGTGACCTGGGGTTTCGGTGGCGCAGCGGTGGGAACCGGCGGGGGTCGGCCTTGGGGTCCCGGCAGCCGCCCACCTTGGTGGGGTACTCGTGTACCTCCAGGGTCGTGCGTCTTCGGACACCACCCGCCGACCCCCGGCGTCCCCTCGGGTGGAGGGGCCGCGGGTGGGTCGGTGCGGCGTGGTCGGAGGGTGAGGTGCCCGTGTTCGGGAGCGGCGAGGCCGGGCGGTGCGGGGTTTCTCTGCTTGGGGGGCGGGGTGCTTTCGGTGTGGCTGCGTGACGGGTCTGGTATTGGTGGGCTGACCTGGGGGTTTGAACCGCACCGGGTTTTCCGGAGACTCGATTAGTTGGGAGATAATGGAGTCATGGGAAGACTGATGATGTATTCGCCGGAGGTGCGGGAGCGTGCTGTCCGGTTGGTGTTGGAGCATCGGGGGGAGCACCGCTCGGAGTGGGCGGCTATCTGTTCGATAGCGGAGAAGTTCGGCTGTTCGTCTGAGACGCTACGCAAGTGGGTGCGGCGTGCTGAGACGGATCAGGGTCTGCGGCCTGGGTTGACGAGTCCAGAGCGGAGCGGCTCAGAGCCTTGGAGCGGGAGGTGCGGGAGCTGCGGCGGGCGAATGAGATCTTGAGGAAGGCGTCTGCGTATTTCGCCCAGGCGGAGCTCGACCGCCGACCCCGGAGATGACCGCCTTCATCGATGATCACCGAGAGACCTATGGGGTCGAGCCGATTTGTGCTGAGTTGCCGATCGCCCCGTCTGTCTACTACGAGCACAAGCGGCGGGACCGTGAACCCGAACGTTGCTCGGCCCGCAGCCGCCGGGACGGGGAGCTGCGCCCCCTGGTTCGGCGGGTGTGGGAGTGCGAGGTTCGGGGTGTACGGAGCACGGAAGGTGTGGCGTCAGCTACATCGTGAAGGGATCGGGGTGGCTCGTTGCACGGTGGAGCGTCTCATGCGTCTGGAAGGCCTGAAAGGCGTGGTCAGAGGTGAAACCAAGCGCACGACCATCCCCGACGAGGACGCGGCCCGACCCGCCGATCTGGTCGACCGCAGCTTCGAAGCGGACCGCCCGGACCGTCTGTGGCTCGCCGACATCACCTATGTTCGGACCTGGTCGGGCTTCGCGTATGTGGCGTTGGTGATCGACGCGTATTCCCACGGTTCGTCGTCGGTTGGCGAGTGTCGAACAGTCTACGAACCGACCTGGCGCTCGACGCTTTGGAGCAAGCACTCTGGGCCCGGCGACCCGACACAGCCTCCCCAGATCGGCGGCTGGTGCATCACTCCGACGCCGGAGGTCAACCCAGGTTCAAGGGGTCGTTGCAACACTGCCTTGTTTGAGGGAGTGTAGGTATTCGTTGAGGGCCTCGGCTGGAGTCCTCCAGCCGAGGGTTTTGCGGGGTCGGCTGTTGAGTGCTGCAGCGACAGCGTCGAGGTCGTTGCGTGAGTGTCTGTGGAGGTCGGTGCCTTTGGGGAAGTATTGGCGGAGCAGACCGTTGGTGTTGTGGTTGGTTCCACGCTGCCATGGACTCTGCGGGTCGCAGAAGTAGATGTCGAGGTTGGCCTCTGTGCGGAGTTGAGCATGCTGAGCCATTTCGACTCCTTGGTCCCAGGTCAACGACTTCCGGAGCTGTTGGGGCAGGGTGATGATCGACGCAGCGATAGCGTCTCGTACGGCTTGGGCGCCATGGCCGGCGAGAGGGGGCCCGTTGTGGACCCGTTGCTGTTTTCCGTGGCCTGGCATGGGTGGGAGATGCAACAGCATCGTGAACCTGGTGGTGCGCTCAACCAGCGTCCCGATCGCGGAACTCCGAAGTCCCAGGATCAGGTCACCTTCCCAGTGTCCTGGCACTGCCCGGTCGTCGGCCTCGGCGGGGCGTTGGCTGATCATGATCTCGGGGCTGACGAAGGTGCGGCGCCGCTGCCGGGTCCGTGCCCGCGGGACCCGCAAAGCTCGCCCGGTTCGCAGACACGCCACAAGCTCCCGTTTTAGCGCGCCTCGGCCTTGCACATAAAGCGCCTGGTAGATCGCCTCGTGAGAGATCCTCATGGACTCATTATCAGGGAAATCGATCCGGAGCCGCCTCGAGATCTGCTCAGGACTCCACGACGTTGCCCACCGCCGGTCAGCTCGCCTTCCGTGACGGCGACCCGCCCAGCGCACCTGGGGCCCTGGCACCAGCTCACCATCTGGGCGGGCGATCTGACCACCCAAACGATCCTGCACATACTCACGAAGCTCGTCGTTGGCGGCCAGCTTCGCGACCTTCGGGCGGCTGGCACGCCGCTCCGCGTGCCACTGCGCTGTCGTTGCCCGATAAACCACACCACGACTACGAGTTGCGGCGTTGCGGCGCAACTCCCGCGAAATCGTCGACGCGCAACGACCCACGCGACGACCGATCTCCCGCACCCCCACACCCTGCGCACAGAAGATAGCGATCTCTTCCCGTTCGGTAAACGACAGATAACGGCCCGACACCGAACCCAGAGAGATCGGCGGCATCCCACCAGCCTGGCGGAACCATCTAGACCCAACCGCCGGTGACACCCCCGCCCCGGCAGCAGCGTCCTCGCTCGAGACACCCCCAGCGATCGCTTCCCAGAACCGGACCCGATCCTCACGCCGCGCTTTCGACGGCCGACCAGGCGACCACAACTGACCCCGCATCACACGAACCGCCTCCCGACGCTTCACAACACTCACCATGAACCTCCTTCATCACCAAGTGTTGCGACCACCAATTGAATCCGCCCAATATTTGTCCATTCGTTACACGAACCGGCTGGCGGAAGCCGGCATCGAGCCATCGGTCGGCTCGGTTGGGGATTCGTACGATAACGCCCTCGCGGAGTCCGTCATTGGTCTGTACAAGACAGAACTCATCCACAAACGCGCTCCGTGGAAGGACCTCGACCAGGTCGAGTACGCCACCCTCGAATACGTGGACTGGTTCAACCACCGGCGGCTTCTCGAACCCATCGGAGACATCCCACCAGCAGAGAAGGAGGCCAACTACCATCAACAACAGGAACGAGTCCAGCTAGCTGGACTCAAGTAAAACACTCTCCGGCAAACCCGGTACGGTTCAGGTAGAGCAGCGTTCCGGGCCTGGGAACCTCGGGCTGTTTCTCCCCACGTAACGGCCCCGCCCATCTGCTGGCGTACTCTCGACCTCTGAAAGGGACTCGGGGGGCTCGACCGGCCGCCGACAGCGGTTACCCGCCCGATGGTCTCACCAGCGTTGGCGGTCCCGTTTGAGGGGGGAGTGGAGGCCGCAGTGGTCGGTCGGGTTGTAGATGGATAGGCGCGCCGTGCAGCTGTCGGTGGCGCAGTGGCGGCCGGGGGGATATGTGGGTGGTGGGCGGCCTTGTTGGGGGCGGGCACTGGTCATAGGGGGTTTCACGGTACGCGTTTGCTATCGCACCGGTTTTGGTGTTCGGTGGCGTCGTGATCTCTCGGCTACTGCCGTCACCGAGATGGCTACCAGCAGAGTCCCAAGGGTGAGCGGCGCAGTCATGGTGGCGGTCAGTGCCCAGGCCTCGGGTTGCACACCGGCGACTTCTACGTTCAGGATCCGGGTAACGGCGACAAACAGGACTAGCAGTGCTAGGAAACCGCCGCCAATAACAGTTACCCGTCTAGTCCAACGGTAACTCGCCATGATACCTCCTCAACAATCCCACAGTGGGATAGATAACCTAAGCGTACCGGGTATGGGCGCTTACCCGAGGGGAACCCAGACAATCGGACCGAGGGCTGCAAACTTAGAACGGCCAAGCTGTATGGGTCGTGGCCGGGTTCTCCCAACCCCCAAATCGGCTTCCGGGCTTTTGGGTCGCGTTGGTTAACGGTTCGGGGGTCGGGTTCGGGGGTGTTTCCGCCCGAAACTGGCGGCTCGAAAATCATCAGAGGCTGAGGCCGGGTCTGGCCTGGCCCTTCCCCGCTGTCAGCAACGGAGGACCCTTCCGTGGGAGGGGCTTAGGGGGCAGTTAGGCAGGCTGGGCGTTTCAGGACAGCCAGCGCGCGGGTAGGGAGGCTGTGGGGTGTGTGCCCGGGTGGGGAAATCCACCAGTTGAGGAGGTTCCTCGGGTTTGATACCGAGTGCAAAAAACTCACCCCAACTGGTGGAGACATCATTATGCGCGCGCTCGAACCCGAAGTAGTAAACGTGGTCTGGACAGCGGTCGAGGCTTTGATACCGTCCCGTGAGGACAACCATCCACTCCGATGCCATAACCCACGCATCCCGGACCGTCTCTGTTTGTGGGGATCCTGGTGCGGCTGGTGACCCGTCGGGCCTCCGTACCCCACCAACAAGAGAACCCGACCGACCCCACACACCCTCACCAGCCCCAACACGGCTCCCCCTCCTAAACCCCCACCACCTACACCCCCTCCGCCGCAAGCTCAGGAGGACGCCCAAGAAAAGAAGGGCGCAAACCAGGACGGCCAAGCCTCCCCGGCTCATGGCAGGGTTCTCCCAGCCCGCAAAACGGCTCCCAGCCCTTTGCCCTTTCCCCGCACCGGACGGTCCATCCGCCGCTTCGACCAGACGTTCCGGGCTCGGTTACGGCTTCTGCTGGCCCCTTAGTTTCGGGGTGGTGAAGGGATGCAGCAACAGATGCTCGTTGAGAGTCCCCATCTCGGCTGCTGTCGCCATGGCCTGGGCAAGGAGATCGAAGTCCTCGGCTTTGAACCCTCGGGCAACCAACTTGTCGAACTGGGTCAGCGCCTCCATGACCTCAGCGTCATCGGAGAACGCCACGACCACCTCGTTCAGGGCAACCCAGAACTCTTCTGTATCAGGCGCTCCTTTAACAAGCGTGTGGCGAGCGCCGACTAGCTTGCGGAGCACATCCCGGCGCATACGCCGCCGCTCGGACTCGTCAGCCAACTTCTGCGTGCGCTGTATAGCCCAGCGGGTCACAGCGAACCCGGATACAGCCAACAAGAGCGCCGCCCCTAACTCCCACATCGCTCCACACCTTAGAACCGCGTGCGCCAACCTGTGTTGTGGTCCCCTCTCGGGCAAGCCCTCCCGCTCTTCGAATGAAAGACCAGCAACGGACCACCCTTCCGCTGCGGGGCTCAGGCACGGTGGCTGTGGCACCGGTGGCAACTGGCGGGTTCCCTTTCGGTTCGGCCCGGTGTCGTCGGGTTGTTGGTGGCACGATGAGAGAAGCCCCGATTTCGAAAGGGAGAAATATCTTGTCGAGGCAGACCGAACTGCATAAGATCTTACAAGCCAAGAAGGACCTTGACCCTGTTGAGCAGGCCCAGTTCGAGTCGGCGTATTCTCGTCAACGCAAAGACCCGACGGTAGCTCTGCTCCTGAGCCTCTTCTTAGGAGGGCTGGGAGTGGACCGCTTCTACATTGGCCATATCGGACGCGGCATCGCGAAGTTGCTCACGCTCGGCGGTCTCCTTATCTGGCAGATCGTCGACTGGTTCCTGATCCGCCGCCGAACCGCCGCCAAGAACGCTAAAACGATCCGTGAGGTCAGGGCGGCAATCCTCGCAGCTAGAGCGTCCTAACCCCCGTCCTAGCGGGCTGTTCGCCGCTGGGCGGCAGCGGACACCCCTTCCGTTGGGGGGCTCAGGGGGTGGTGGGGTGCGTTTCGTCCGTGTCGAGACCCTCGGCTGGACGGTACCCGGACGAAAGTCCTCCCCTCTTACCACCGTGCGGCACGGTCCTTGGTCATCGGACGGGTTCGGCGAGTCGCCCCTCGGGGTCGTGTCGCCGATGTGCTGGAAGCGGGATGATCCTGTGGGTTGCATGCCGAACATTGTCTTACCGCAGGTTGGCGCCAACAACCGGTGACATACCCGTACCTGCCCTTAGACACTGAGGGATAGACCAGGGTGATGCCCTATAGACAATCCGTTCGAGGTGTCGGATAGTTAGGTCATGAGTAACCGAACTGCATCACTTCACCGTCCTGACGAGGGCCGCTGGCTGGCGGGGGTAGCGGCCGGTGTGGGTCGGCGTTTCGGAGTTCCGGTATGGATCCTCCGGGTCGCTTTCGCTCTGCTCTGCTTCGCAGGCGGGCTGGGGGCCCTGCTGTACGTGGCGGGCTGGCTGCTGATTCCCGGTGAGGGCGAGACCGACGCGATCGTGGCGGGCTGGTTGGGTACCGGCCAGATCCGGCGGTGGGTAGGCGTGATCCTTGTCGGTCTCGCCGTCATAATCCTGGTCAACCAGACAGGTCTCATCAGGGGTGACCTGGCGTTCGCGGTGGTACTGATCGGTATCGGCGTGATGCTTTACCGCGGGGACCTGAGCCGTGGAGACCACCAGCAGGACTCCACCCCGTCGCGTGCCCAACCTGGTGCGTCGTCGTCCCCTCAGGCTATGCCTTCTGGTACGGCCGCCGACCCGCCGGTCGGAGCCCCGTCCCCGCCGCCGGTGCGGACGCCACCTCCACCGCCGCGGGAGACTTCGTTTCTTGGCAGGGTGTCGGTGGGGTTCGCTGTGTTGGCGTTGGGAGTGCTCGGCCTATTCGACAGTACCGTTCCCGGTTTCGATCCCCAGCTCCGCCACTACGTGGCGTTGTTGGTAGCGGTCACAGGCGTCGGTCTGGTGGTCGGCGCCTGGTTCGGTCGTACGAGAGGTCTGACCGTGCTCGGCGTTGTGCTACTCCCGATCCTGGTCCTGTCACCGTTACCGGAGCAGGTCGACCAGAGATCGTCTATCGATTTCGACTTCGCATCGGTTGGACAAGCACAACATCGACCGGGGACGGTAGAGGAGATACTCGCTGAGTACGAGATGGGTCTTGGTTCGCTGCTCATCGACCTCCGGGATGTCGACTTCGCCGGTCATACCGTGGCTACGCGAGCCGACGTGGGAATCGGCGAAATCCTCGTGCGGGTACCGGAGGGCGTGTCCGCCCACGTGAGCGGTCGGGTGGGTATGGGAACGTTGCAGGTCGGCGACCAGGGACAGGGGGGAATCGGCGTCGAGGGTGATCTCCGCTTGGAGGGAACGGGGGGCAAGCTGGTACTAGATGCAGACATCGGAATCGGCCAGATAGTGGTGTACTCGTGGCCGGAGGACGATCACTCCCCCTACCCGGGTTCGCAGGAGCCAGCAGGTCGAGACATGTACCGGATCAGAAACGAGGCAGATCTCCGAGAGGCGTACACGCTGGAGAACGGGTCGCTGCGGTTAGATCTCGGGGAACTGGTCCTCGAGGATGACAAGAGCGTACGCGTCGACGTGGGTCGGGGCGAAGTGTGGGTGACCGTACCGCGGGAACTGGCCCTGCGGATCACCAGCCGGGTGGACCGTGGGAGCCTCACCCTGTTCGACGAAAGACAGAACGGATCCAATCTGTATGCGGAACGTTCCCTCCATCGAATAGGAGCCCCCCTGCTCACACTGGACATCAGCCTCGGCGAAGGGACCATGATCGTGGCGCAACAGCAATGAAACGCCATACGTTCAATGCTTTCTCGCTGGTGTTCGGAGCAATACTGATCCTGGCGGCCGCGTGGAGCGCATTTTCGGGCCAAGGATGGTTGTTCGACATCCCCCACTGGTTGGTGCCCACGGCGGCGATCCTCGTCGGTGCCGCTCTGATAAGCCCCTTGTTCGCCTCCAAACAGAGCAACAGGGAACACCCCGAAGAGAACGGTGCGGTCGCCCAGTCCCAGGAGACGAACAACCCTGCTCCCGGCTAGGGGTTGCCTGATCATGTGTGCCAAATCGGCGGGTTGTACTTCGTCTAATGGGTTGGGGCGGGTTTGGGTTGCCGGAATATCTGAACGAGATGTGGTGCGGTTCCAAGATGTGTACCGGCCTTGTTGACGATCATTGAAGCTACCCGGCCTTCCCTGTTAGACGAGGTACCTTCATCCCTATTGGCTGGAGACAGTTGGCTGCAACTTCAGTTGATACTGCAAGGCCTTTAGTACCCTGTTGCGGTACTTCTCTTCGGTTGCGGCGAACGGCTCCAAGCTGCCACCGAACAGTCCAGCTTGGAGCCGCCCCAGTCGGCGCCCGCTTGTTCTGCTTCTGTCTTTATCCGCTCCCAGAGAGGCGGCCCGATGTCGAATACCAGTTCGTGGTGACATCGCCGATGGGCGGGCACGCCATCGCCGCCTACCAAAACGAAGGCCACACCGTCGAAGACCAGCACCTGGCCCACATACGCCCCGCCCGATTCGAGCACATCAACCCCTACAGCACCTACAACCTCAACGTCGAAGCCGTACTCCAACGAATCCAACACCGACCCCTCAAACCTGCCCAACCCATTAGACGAAGTACAACCCGCCGATTTGGCACAAATGATCAGCCACCCCCCACACCCAACACTCGGTCGGACCTCAAAGCCCACAACCGCACACCCCGGCAGTCACCTGAGCTGTCATTGTGTCTAGGCTGTCGAGTCTCGGCGCGGCATCGAAATCGGAACGGCAGACGGTGCGGATGCTTGAGCGATCGGCGGTTTGCTCAAGTTGATACTCGCAAGCGGTGCTTCCTAGCCTCCCCCACATGACCGATGATCAGCCCGATCGAAGCCAAATCTGGAATCTGCTGAACTACAAGACCCTGCATGCGACTGCATCGCTCATGTATCTGCTCCAGGGCATGGAACTGGTCCGAGGGCGGATTCTGCCCACATACAACAGAGTTCCGCCGAACAGCCGCCACGGGGCAGTCTTTCCGCCGGAACTCTCCTATGTGGATATCCCGCTGGTGGACAACGGTCCGGGCTTCGACCTCAACGAGGTCTTGGGGCGCGAGGGCGAAGCCGAGCAACTCGCATTCAAAGCCTGGATCGAGGAAACGTACAACATCGTCTGGGAAAGCGATCTACGCAACGTCATGAAAGCGAGCATTGCTGCCAATGACGCGATTCGCCCACGAGCCAACCCCTGGGGCGATCTGAGGCACATCAGAAACGATCTCGTGCACCACGCTGGCATCGCGAGCGCCCAAGAGACCGGCAAGTGCACTGTCCTCAGATGGTTCGAGCCAGGCGATCCGATGATTCTCACGATGGGTCACGTGCTTGACTTCCTCAACCACATGAACCTCATGAACCTGATGGGCGGGTTCATATCCGGAGCTGCAGCCAGGTGGTTCGTGTACCCCCAGATGCGCAGCGCACTGGAGGAACGGGAAACCCCCGAAATCGTCTCGCTGCGCATCGTGTTCATCGGAGCGGACGACGACGGCACCAGCGCCCACGGCATCTGTGTTGCCTTCGACAACGGAGTCTGGGCGAAGACTCCATTCAGGCATCCTGCCAACGGTACGCCGATACCGGACCGCATGGCATTCATGGAACAAACCCTCGTTGACGACGACGGCAATGTGAGGCTCGCCAACGGAACCACCCTCGACCGACGCGACCTGTACCTGTCCGGCATCGCCGTCATGTTCGGCGACGTACCACAAGACGACAAGCCGCCCCTGCCCGGTCCGTGGTTCCAATTCAGAGAATGAACCCGATCACAAGGCTCAAATGTGCCGTCCGTGACATCATGCGGCGACGTGACGCCGGACCGACTCCGGCAGGTCGCCAGGTGCGGCCGAATGCCCGGAAACGCCGGGAGTTCGTCTACTGGCCCGGTCTCCGCTGACCATCGTTGACTAGCGCTGTGTGGTGTATATCCAAACGTGGCCGGGCGGGTTTATGCACGGCCCGGCTGCTGGTTTCCGGAAACCGGCTTCTACCTGGGGAGACGCTGCGGGCCCAGCTTGTCATGATGTCTTTTATCGGACATCACGTTCCCCCGCCGGTGTCCGCCCCGTTGGTCTTGGTAGCCGGCTACCGGGCTGCACGCTGCGCTGCATCAACGGACTACCCCTCCGCTGGAGGGGCTCAAGAGAGTGTTAGGCAGGCCGGGCGACCTATGACAGCCGGCCACAGTTCCCCGTCCAGATCCTCGCCCAGTGTGGGTGATGTCCCGGATTCGGCGTGTGGCTGCCCGGCGGCGGTGAGGAAGCGTTTGCCCCAATCAGGCGTGTTTAGAGCCAGACCTCCACACCGCCCGAGAACGCTGAATCATGTAGTGTCAGTACCGCTCCAGTTCCATCTCGCGGGAAGCTTTCGGGAACATCGAAGGGCACTATCGCCTCAAAGCTCAGTCCCGGATTTAGGTCCTCTAAGGCGGTGCCGCTCCAGGTAAAAGAGGCAGCATCATATGTAGCTGCGCCTAATGTGAGTTTTTGATTACCTGCGAAGAAGGACTGCGCTTCGTCGCTGACATTCGTTACCTTTATCCGAGCAATAAGCCACGTACCGAGTGCCTCATCCTCTAGCCCTCCAGACCCGAGGATCTTGCCTGGCTGTTCTACATCGATAACAACAAACTCAAACTTGCCGTCCCGTACCGGGTCGCCGATGCTCGCTCGCTTAGGGGGAGGCTTAGTAGTCGTTGTAGTTGTTGTGGCGATGCGCGTCGTCGTAGTAGTCGTTGCCTCGGAACGAGGTTGAGCACTAGTTGGGGACTGATTGCTCCCGGTGTCGCTACCGACGATGCTACCAACGATGAGAACACCAAAGGAAGCGGCCACAATCAACAGAGCACGCGACCGCGGGATCCGCAGCGCCTTGATCGGGTAGATGACGTTGACAAGGCCGAGAAGGAACGATAACAACCCCAGTAGGACGAGAAGAGTGCCTAAAGTGTCCAACTTAATCTCCCATCCTTCAAGAACCTAACTCCTTTAGGGGTGCCAGCCTGCTCGGAGTCGCTTCAGGTCCCTTTAAGGGTTGAACCCTAGCTCCGGAGCCGTCCCGACCTCGCTGGGGTCTGTGTCAGGAAGCTGTCCTCAACGCGGGGCGCTACCCAAGTTAACAAAGTCGGGTCTTCCCCGGACAGGAGGGGTGCCATAGGTCCCCGTCCCAGGTCCCTCCCCCCGACGCCTTCTCCGGAGGCTGATGCCGGGTAGGCCGTTGTCCGATAATAGATATTATGTAAACCTGCGCCCGTGGTGTTTCCCCAGGTAGATGGCGGTTTCCGGCAGTAGGCGGCCGGTGACGTGCATAACACGGTCGAATATGCGGCGGTTAATACCGGTCGACGATGGTCAGCAGAGACCGGGCTGGTAGAGGAGCTCCCGGCGGGTACGGTTAACCCCCTATGAGCAGAGTCCGGCCCCCAGGGCGCCCACCACCCACATATCCTCCCGGCCGCCACTGCGCCAGCGACAGCTGCGCGGCGCGTCTGTCCATTTACAACCCGACCGACCACTGCGGCCTCCACTCCCTCCGACACCCACTCAAACGGAGCCGCCGAGGCTGGTGAGAGCATCGGGCGGGTAGCCGCTGTCGGCGGCGGGTCGAGCCTCCCGAGCCCTTTCAGAGGTTGGGAGTACCCCAGTAGGTAGGAGGGGCCGTTACGTGAGAGGAGACGGGCCCGAGGTTCCCGGGCCCAGAACGCTGCTCTACCCGCGGGCTCGCCGGATGCGGGACATCATCGACCACCACTCCCGATCCGCCGCCAGCGTGTCTTTATCTACCAGCACCCCAGCCGAGGCCCTCACCGAACACCTAGACTCCCTCCAACAAGGCACTGTTGCAACGACCCCTTGAACCTGGTGAGACCACACCAACCGACCCCAGCCCCCAGCGGAAGGGTGCTCCGCTGCCGCCACCCGGCGACAGCCATGGAACCGGGTTCCCCAGCCCGTCGTGGCGGCTGTGGCCCAGCATGTCGCCGTCTGCGTTCTCGAGGGGGTTTCGGGCGGAAACACCCCAAAACCCGCCGTCAGAACGCTAACCACCATAACCCAAAGGCCTAGAAGCCGTTTTGGGGGCCGGGAGAACCCCGCCACGACCTAGGAGGCCTGACCGCTCCGGTTTCCACGTGTCAGCTGGTGCAGCCTGCGAGCGAGCTACGAGCCTAGGGGGTCCGTCCCCAACCGCCGACGGACAGCTGCGCCGCCGAATCCGGGGGCAACCCACCCGCCGCCGGCGACGACCCCGACGGGGGGCTATGACGCTGGCTGTCCTGAGAACGCCCGGCCTGCCTGACTCCCCTCCAGCGGAAGGGAAGTCCCCTGCCGCCGCCCAGCGAATTGCCAGGTAACCGGTTCCCCTACGTCGTGGCAGTTGGGGGGACGGGGGGTTTCAGGTTGCTACTACGGAATTCCTGGTTACGAAATGCCGGCGCCTTACCGAAGGTTGTGGGTCGCCTCGGTGCGGAACAGATGCACGAGGGTTACGGCAATCTGGACCGCTGCTTCGGCCCAGGCTGCTTTACAAGGGCCAGTTGGGGCAGCGCTGCGAGTCGGCAGCGATTCTCTTGCAGGATCAATCAAAGGCGTTGTCTCTTGCGCGCTTCAAGGATTGCGTTGTTGTAATTATCGACCCAACCCTTGACGAGAAACAGATTAACCACAAACCATATTCCCGTCACAATTAGAGGAATAATCAGCCACCCCAATAAAACGACGATAGCCCAATAGATCACTCCCAAAGTCACTTTTCTCAGGAAAAAGAAATGGATAGGAAATATGATGGCCAGCGCCATCATAGCTCCGAAGCCCCTAAGAGGCTTCGCGGCTAGTTGCTCGTCAGGTAGCCACTGATCAGTCATATTAGTGGTTCCTCCTTTGTTGGGTTGGATGAACCGGTATATCGAGAGGAGACTTACCTCGCTACTTGCCCACAAGTAGTCGCCATTGTTCCCAGCCCGGCTATACCCTGCGAGGTTAGCCGGGTCCTTCACCACCATGAGGGGTCAACGCCTCGGAACCCCGAACCCCCAGCCCTCACAGCGGAAGGGTAGTCCGCTGCCCATAGCGGTGAACAGCCAGCTAACCGATTGGCCCTGCGCGGAAATGTGGGTTGGGTGGGTTGAAATCCTTGGATTGGGGGTGAGGCCTCGCTGGAATCGGTGAATAGCGAAGTCGCCGAATCCAGGAGAGGCCTCGATGTCTGATCTTATGTCTGTTCGTCTGCACCTGTCGGGTGTTCGCGTGAGGGGAGTGCCGGTGGACACGGTTGACCGCCTCGAGGTCGAAGTCGCATCGGCTCGGGAGTGGTCGCGGTGCCGCCATTGTGGGTTCCGCTGCTTTCGGGTGTGGGACCGGAGGACGAAGCGGGTTCGTGACCTGGGGGTGAGCGGCCGTCGCGCCACCCTGGTTTGGCGTCGTCGCCGGTTCTGCTGTGGGAACTGCGGGGAACGCCACCTCGAGGACCACGACCAGTTCGGGCGGTGGCCCGCCATCCATGGGGTTGGCTGGCATCGGATCATGCGCCTGGTGAGAGGGGGGTGGCTGATCATTTGTGCCAAATCGGCGGGTTGTACTTCGGCTAATGGGTTGGGGCAGGTTTGAGGGGTCGGTGTTGGATTCGTTGGAGTACGGCTTCGACGTTGAGGTTGTAGGTGCTGTAGGGGTTGATGTGGTCGAATCGGGCGGGGCTTATGTGGGCCAGGGACCGTATGGGGGGCCTCCACCGGGTGGGGAACGAACCCGGGGTAGGGCAGGCCGGTCAACCTCAACCGCCTTGGGCTAGGCGGGTTACCGGATTGCGATGCGACCGCAGCCAACGGATGTCCTCGAGATCGAGATAGAAATAGGCAGCCAGGTCGCTGTGTGCAACATCATCGGGCCCGCAAGTCGAGGGCTCGCTGTTCCGGTTCGGGGATGACCGAGGTCGGCATAGGCGATTCTGATCCCAGCGCCTTACTGGTCGATCAGTATCGATTCGACAGCATCGGCTCGGTCGGTGTCCGACGGGAGGCTGTAGCGTCGGGTCGTGTCCAGGCGGCGATGCCCGGCGAGTTCTGCAATAAGCACGACATCGGCTCCCGAGCGAACCAGGTTCGTGACGAACGTGTGACGAAGCACATGCCCGGACAACCCCTCAAGAGCCGTGTCAGCCGCGATCCGTTCGATGATGTGGCCGACAGCCCGAACCGACAGACGGGTACCTAGACGCGAGAGCCACAACGCATCCGCAACGAGCCCCTTGAGATCGCAGAGACCCGCCCGCGCATCCAACCAGTTCTCAAGCATTGGCCGACATGCCGAGTTGAGCGGCACCTTCCGGTACCGGTCTCCTTTACCCGACCGCACCGTGACCATCCCTTTGCGGGCGGTGATCGCCACATCCGTTACCACCAGAGCCGCCAACTCCGACAGGCGAAGACCCGTATACAGCATGAGGGTGACGATGGCCCGGTCCCTCACCGAAGGGAGACGCTCCACTGCACGTATCAGCTTCCGCTGGTCCGTGTGGTCCAACGCCCGGGGCGCTACCTGAGGGATCTGTTCGCGGGCCACGTCGGGGCGGCCCATCTGTCGGGAACGGTAGAAGTTGTCGATAGCAGCCAAGGCTTGGTTGACCGTCGCCGCAGACCAGCGCTTCTGCACCTTCATCTGTCGCTTGTAGTCCCGCACCGCCCAGTCACGCCGATCGTGCTGCGTCAAAGCAGCCTCAGGATCCCCAGTATCGGCGAGCCATCTCAGATACGAGCCCACCTGCGCCCTGTACGCTTGGCGGGAACGGGAGGCCAACGGCTGGCGGTCAAGCCACACCGTGTAGGTCTCAAAGGCCATCCCGGCCAGCGTTCCGGCCTCCACACCCGCCCCTTCCCTGTTAGACGAAGTACGTTCGGGGTGTTTCCAGCACTTCCCGAACGGGTTAGACGAAGTAGCGGCGTATTGTACTGCGTCTAACAAGTATTAGACGAAGAAGAACGCCGCCGGAAGGTGGCAGCACCGAGGGTCACCGCGCCCGGGGTTTGGCTCTAGCCTGTCCGGTGTACCTGGCCGGTTCTGCGTGGAGGAGATCGCCAACAGCGACCTCCATTTCCTCGTCGTCGAAGATCGCAGTGATCCGCAGCTTCCCGCCGGTAGCTTCGATGAAACGGACCAAAGTAGCGAGATGAAGGTTGCCTCGCCTTTCGATGCGTGACACCTCACCCTGACTGATACGGAGCTGATCCGACATCTGCTGTTGGGTGAGACCGCGTGCCTTGCGGATCGCCTGGAGGGTTCGGACCCGGTTCGCAATCTCCGCGAACGTCTGGGCTTCGACAGCGGCTGCTCGTGGATTAGCGCGGATCTGCTCCCCGATAGCCTCCATCCGCTCGGCTGTTGTCGCCCACTCTTGGTCAGTGAACTCACTAGGTCCGAGTTCTGGGTTGTCAACAATGGCCCGCACCCTCTCCCGGTTTCGATCCCCGACTAAGTTGTCTGTCCCCTGATTCTCAGCCATAGCCGACCTCCTTGACCCACCAAGAACCCGCCGTCTTGTTGTGCTGCAGTTATCGGATCCTTCTTACCTGCGCGCGGTGGCTCGGCTGGTGTCGGTGCCACTCTCCGATCATGAGGCTCTCGATCTGGCTGACGACACTCCGATACCACCCGTTGCCCAACTGCGTCTTGTCCCCGACCAACATCACCACCGCCACCTCACCGCCGTCCCCAACATCGAACCAGACATAAGGGATCCTCAGCACTGGCGGACTGTCGGCGTACGGTGTGTAGACGGTCGGCGGGGTTCGACGCAGCGCGAACAACTCGAACCGCCGAGGTCACAATCGGATGGCTGGCATCCCCAGGCTGATAGCCCTCAATAAGGTGGCCATGCTCTTCGAGCGCACGAACCAGGGCCACAACATCGCCCAGCAACTCCATGTACCGGTCTTCAGCAACGGCTACAACATTGAGTTCCCGAAGCTGCCGAACGAATGTCGGGTGGTACATAACAGCCGCCACAAACACCCAGTATGCCATACAACCTATATGCTGTCAACCCCATAACCCCTAAGTCGCGGTGACACCCCCAGCCGCATTAGACGAAAACGCAAAATCGGACTTAGCGCCGATGCTCACCCAACCCAACCCATTAGACGAAGTACAACCCGCCGATTTGGCACACATGATCAGGCAACCCCGTGTTGACGATCATCGAAATTCACTCATAGTGGATGGTGCCCCGTTTCTTAGGGGGTCACTGCGATGATGCGGGTGGCCCGTTGGACCGGGGGGCAGGTCTGACCCAACTGAAATAGTGATCGCCATCACCGAGGATCCCGATACCCTCACAGCAACTGACCACTCCGACGAACGCCGGCGCTGAACTACTCCGTTCCACTGGTTCCTCAAAGCGCCCTGCCGCTAACAAGGCCCGCTGGACACAACCCCAAAACCGGAACACCTACCGGACAGCCGCCGAGCGGGCCATCCCCTGAGTCACCCGCTACAGAGCCAGAAGTCCCTGGGGCTGTGCAGCTGGGGTCGGCTCTAGTCCGAAGATGGCTACCAGGTTGGCTAAGGCGTTGGCTGTGTCCTCGAAGTAGTTGGAATGGGTGACTTTGATGGCATCTATCGATTCGGCGCCCAGCAGGACCACCTCCACTCGGGTGTAATCCCGGTACTGCTCTTCGCGCTCGCTGTACGCCTTGAGCGCTTGAGCAGTGTCGCGGAACTCTTCGAGGCTGATCTGCTTCCTTGCGTCATGGTCGAACGTGATGAGGAAGTCAATGGTCTTGCGCTTTGCCATCATGCCCTTCCCGGATCAATGGTGATCAGACCTTATAGCAAGGCCGCCTACTGCAATCGTAGCCAGCCTGGTGAGAATATTCATGAGGTCCTCTGCGTACGGCTGGTCGGGCTCTCGCTTCGAGAGGCTCGTCGCCAGTTCCCTGAGCAGTTCGTGGACCTCGACTGGCCCTTCGTCGTTTTTGAAGTCGATGCCGGTCGTGTTGGTCAAATGCTCCACGAGTTTGGCCCAACTGTCTTGGTCTCGGGTGCGGAGCTGCATCTCGATTCGCCGGTTGTGGTACCTCGTGTAGATATGGACGGCCCGATAACCCGAGTCTTTAGGCGAGACCACATAGTCTTTGATGGTGTCGGACTTCTGGTTGCGCCTGAGGCTGTTCGCACAGAATCGCTCTACAACCCGCTGGACCTGTTCTTGGGTGTCGAGAACAGCCCGACAGCCTCCGATATCCTGCATGCTCGACAGATCCAACCTGGGGAGCCGCCGAAGTTTGTCCTCAATGGTCGGCAGCCTCTTGAGCCGCCGTGAGACGTCAAGGCCGAAGCCCTCAGTGCGAAGGCATGACCGCAACCCCATGTATGCGGCGTTCAACGGCACAGCGTGAGCAGACCGGTAGGCCTCGACAACTCCCCGAGCCTTGCGGACTTCCTCAAGAGAAGATGCTTGCCCCGGCGTGGCCCGTGCTCGGCGCAGTGTCTTACCAGCACGTTTTACGTTGCCCAACGATCCGAACGAGGCTAGGGGTGGACCGGCCATCTAGTAATCAGCAGTTGCCCGGGAAGGTAAGTCCATCGGGACGCGGTCCTTCGGATGGGTTTGAAGCAGGCATCTGGTCGAGGTCGGGATCAAGTAAGACCTACCAGGCCGAGCAACTTCCACGCAAGCACTACCAGGACCACCGGCATCGCAGCGGAGACCCCAACAGCGACGGTAGCGGTAGCTGACCGGCATAGGCGCCAGGAGCAGGGCATGAGCGCCACCAGGAACGACGCCAAAAGGGCGGAAGCCCCCCAACTCACCGCGACAAAACCCAACCGGGCAACCTCGAGGACGCTACGGACCGACACGTGATCGACAACGGTCACTAACAAGGACAGGGCAACAAGCCCCGCCGAGACAAGCAGCCCCGCCACGGCTGCGATCGAAACAGAGGGTCCATCCATGACTCCAACGGCCCGGTCGACGACACCGAAGCGGAACCAGGCCGCCAGCAACGCGACCGGCCACAGCCACAACACGGGAGCAAGGTCTAACGCGAGAGCAAAAAGGCCCGAGCGGGTAACGAAGAAGGCAGCCCACAGCCCGCCGGTCACCACCAGAGCGGCGATGTAAACAACGATGGCAGCCAGATTCCGGTCGCTATTACGCACCCGGTACGCCCACTCCCTAAACCTGATGCTCACCCCTGGCCGCCTGGACTGTCGAACTGGTTGGCTGTCATCCGGGCTACCGCTTCGACACCCGGTCGGGTATAGACAGACAGGGTTCGCAGGTCCCGGTGCCGGCTCTTGGCCTGCAGCATGACAGCCGACGCTCCTGCCTCTGCCAGATGCGTGAGGGAGGAGTGGCGGAGCTGGTGCAGCGTCCACCCACCGGAATGTTTGTGGAACTCCGCCGCGGCGGTTCGGTAGGAGAGCCGGGCTTGGCCGGTCGCCGCGTGCAGGTCACGCTGCGGTGGGGCGGTGCGGGACCTCCATCGGGTCAGGAACAGCGGCCCGCCGCTGCGGTCTGCGAGGTAGCGGCCGAGGAGACGGGCGGTCGGCGCCGCCCACAGGATCATGTCGACGCTGCCGCCTTTGCTGCGGATCCGGGCCCGACGCCGGGCTCGGTCCAGGTCCTCCACATCCAAAGCCAGGACCTCTGACGCTCTGGCGGCTGTTTCGTACAGCATCCGCCACAGCGTCTTCTCCCGAAGCGGCACGGTCCGCCGGCGCCACAGGTCCTCGAGATCCTCATAGGGGACCGCCCGGGTGTTGTCCGCCGGCCGCCGGCGGGCCGGCACCCCGGCCAGCAGCTCCTCCGCTAGGGGCCAGCGTTCACCGCACCAGGAAGCGAACGCCTGCACCGCGACCCGCCGGGCGTTCCACGTTGCCGGCGCGCAACCATCCCACCGCTCCGCAAACACGGCCACCACAAGCTGCGGGTCGAGGTCAGTCACCGTACGGTCGTCGTCCACCGCTTCGACGAGGGGGTCGAGGGCTTTGCGGTAGGTGCGGCGGGTCTCCGCCGCGAGGTCACGGTGCGCGAAGAAGGCCTCCACCACCCCGGCCACCGACGGGACATGGCGCACCGGATGATCCGGCTCCGGACCTGCAGGTGGGGGGAAGTGGACAACAGAACCCATACCCCCGAGTATGCCCACCGGTGGTGACATTGCCGGGTAAATAGGCCGGTTCGGGTGGTATTGCACATATTCCGCAGGGTTCACGCGTCGCGGCGGTTCGTGTTGTGCCTGGTCAGGAGGTTTCGGGCAGGTCGGGTATTGCAGGTATCCGCCTAATACCTGTAGAAGCGGAGCGGGGGTGGTGTTGTTCACTCCGGGAATCCCGCTGCGGTCACCAAGCCTATACCTCACCCACCTGAATCAGCCAGGCGCCGGTTGCTGGCGGGACGCAGCGTGTGGAGGTTCTGTGTGTACAGGGAAGTGAGCTACGAGATCTTGGTCTCATTTCTTGTCCGGGGATGGTGGGTGTTCCCTCGGCTTGGTGGGTTCCTTCTGGCGGTTGGTCTTGGCGAGCAGCCACCAGATCAGGTAATCGGCCGCCACCTCTGGGGAGAGGGCGGAATCCGCGGGACCGTTCTCGGGGTCGGAAGCCGTTGGTACTTTTCTTGTGGTGTACGGGGGGTGAAGATCCTTCGAGTTAGGTGACCGCCGGCGTCAGCCTCACGGAGGTATTCGCACTGACCCTGAGGAGGAACGCTGTGGTCGGCAAGAGAACGGACGAGTTGGTGTGGTGACGCAACCATCTCGAGGCGGATGGCAATGATCTGTTGCGGGAGATGGTTCGTAGCTTCGCCGCAGGGCCTGATGTCCGCGGAGGCAGATGTGGAAGATCTCGAGGGACTCGGAGATAGCGTTGGCCAACTCGATACGGTTCCCGTGCCGTCGCAGGTCTGGTAGCTCGAACCGCAATACGAGCCCAGAAACAAGGTGATTCAGCCCTGCCAGTATGAGCGTTTTGTGTGAGGCTTGCTCAGCCGGTTTTGAATCCTGCGAGAGCCCAGCCCCAGCAGGTTATGCCGCCGTCGGTACGCAACCCACACGAATGAACCGAGCCGGCTTCGATAGCCGTGAACTGCCCGCTTGGTGGGTTCAGTAGGCCGGGGATGTCGTACTCTTCGTTGCCTTCCCATTCGCCGTTGTCGCCCCAGCACGCGATGGTGCCATCGGTACGCAACCCACACGAATGGTCGCCGCCGGCTGACACAGCGGCGAACTGCCCACCGGGGGGGTCTGCCTGGCCGATGTAGCTGCCGTCGATGTCGTCGTTGTTGCCCCAGCACGCGATGGTGCTATCGGTACGCAACCCACACGAATGGTCGCCGCCGGCTGACACGGCAGCGAACTGCCCACCGGGGGGGTCTGTTTGACCATGGTGGTTGAAACCCCAGCACACAATGGTGCTGTCGGTACGCAACCCACAGGAATAGAACGCGCCGGCTGACACGGCAGCGAATTGCCCACCGGGGGGGTCTGTTTGACCGATGTAGCTGCCGTCGTACTCGTGGTTGCTGCCCCAGCACACAATGGTGCTGTCGGTACGCAACCCACACGAATGGTCGAAACCGGCTGACACGGCAGCGAACTGCCCGCCGGAAGCGTCTGTTTGACCATCGTGGTTGTCGCCCCAGCACGCAACGGTGCCATCGGTACGCAACCCACACGAATGATCCCTTCCGGTTGACACAGCGGCGAACTGCCCGCCGGGTGGGTCTAACTCGCCATGGAGGTTGGAATCACCCCAGCAGGTGATGGTGCTGTCGGTACGTAACCCACAGACATAAAACAAGCCGGCTGACACGGCGGTGAACTGCCCGCCGGGGATCTCCAACTGACCGTCGAAATTGTTGCCCCAGCAATGTATGGTGCCGTCGGTGCGTAACCCACACGAATGAACCCTGCCGGCTGCGACGGCGGTGAACTCCCCATCCGGCGCCCCCGACGGTCCGTAGTAGGTGGAGCCCCAGCAAGACACGGTTCCGTCAGTACGCAACGCACACAAATGATCCTCACCGGCTGACACGGCGGTGAACTCCCCATCCGGCGCCCCCGACGGTCCGTAGTAGGTGGAGCCCCAGCAAGACACGGTGCCATCGGTACGCAACGCACACGAGAATCCGTAGCCGGCAGCAACAGCGGTGAACTCCCCATCCGGCGCGTCCAACTGGCCGTCTTCGTCGGAGCCCCAGCAAGACACGGTTCCGTCAGTACGCAACGCACACGAGAATCCGTAGCCGGCAGCAACAGCGGTGAACTCCCCATCCGGCGCGTCCAACTGACCAAGATCATTCAAACCCCAGCACGCAACGGTGCCATCGGCACGCACCGCACACGAATGATCCTCACCGGCTGAGACACTGGTGAACTGCCCACTGGGCACCCCAAAGCGCAAGTCTTCAGTGCCCGAAAAGAACCCCGAAAAGAACTCAGGGTTCCAGCATGCGATAGTACCGTCGCTGCGCAGCCCACAGGAATGCCACCTACCGGCCGAGACAGCGGTGAACTCCCCATCCGGCGCGTCCGATTGACCAACATTGTTCAAACCCCAGCACGCAACGGTGCCATCGGCACGCACCGCACACGAATGATGCCCACCGGCTGCGACAGCAGTGAATCGGCTCTCGGTAACCAGAACTCCCCGGGTTGGTGAGCCATCCACTCCTCCCGTCCTGGCTGCTGCAGTCGTATCGGTAACCACCAGAGCTGGGATAGTTGTAGTGAGGGGCTGGGTAGCGGCAGCCGCCGCAACGAGGGGACCCTCCTCGGGTGTGCCCACCACAGTGGAGCCTTCCACCGGCGCATCGCTCACGGCGGCAGTCAGCACCGTCGTGGATGCCGTCATAGTCGAAGAGGACAAGACCGCCGTCCCGGTTGCAGCCGATCGCGAATCAGATGAACTGTCCCCACCGCTCAACAACAACACCACCACCCCAGTCGCTACAAGAACCCCCACAACACCGACCAGAGCAGCCCTAACCCTCACTACCCACCTCCTAACAAACCACAAGCACCCCATCATCACAATAACTAAAGTGCGTGCAACAACCGTAGAGCACATGCACCCCGGGCTGCATACTGATCGGCGCCGACACTGCACTGGTAATCACACCTGCGAGCGACCCCTCAACAGAATACCTGTGGGCAACCGGAAACGCGAGACACCCGAGTGACAGCACAGAAGATCGCCATCACAGGCACCGACACACCGGAACCCGGCCGTCATACACCGTAGAACTACGGCACCGAATACCAGACCCGACGCAGCAGTGACGATCACCGAAACCAGCCATGTCTGCTGATATGAGCGTACCGCAGCGCCGTCGTGCCCGGTCACAGTGTTTCGGTGGGGTCGGGTATCGCACATATCCGCCCAATACCTGCAATAGTATCTCACCGAACAGAGGGACCAGGTCCGGCCAGGGTATGGCTGCGATTGAGCCGCAAGGAGTGGTCTTGGGTCAGCGGATCGACCGGCTCGCGTCCCGAAGTCTAAAAGCGGTCATGCGGGCTGGGAGGGAAGTTTCTTTAACGCCGTGGAGGACCGTTGGTGTTGACCAAGGACCATGTCGGCTGGGGTTGTACCAAACGGGTCCGTCTGCTTCGGGTTTACTCGATCACGTCGTGAGTTCTCAGTCCGGGGGGTGCCCATCGCTCTGTTGCCGGGGCTGTGCTGCGTGTGGTGGGGTATTGGAGAGGTTTTGGTGTTGATGTGAGGGACCATGTTCGGTACGACTGGCAGCGTTGGTGGTTGCCGGTGGGCACAACTTTTGTGGAGGCTGCGCGATTTCGTGGGGTCCGGGTTCTGTTGTCGGTGTGAGAGTCACGTTATGAGGATTCCACGGGCTGCAAAACTGTTGGTGTTGGTGAACCCATTAGCGACTCGGCGTAGGATCTTGAGCAATGGATGGCGCGAGGTCTGGACTGCATGTCCATCGTCAGAGTGTCCGCGCGGTGGTGGACCGCCCAGGGCGACCCCCGAGGAACTCTATGCAGCTATGAGAGCGGCCTATGACTTCGGCGCGACCTGTCGCACGATTGGTGGCCGGATCGGTATCTCACAGTCAACAGCCCGACGTTGGATCACTGGCACCTAGCAACACTGAAGGCAGAGCCACCGGCGGTCTCAGGTGGAGGGTGGGTCCGCCAGCGTCCTCGTCGCTGGAACCCAACCACGAGAACCCCCAAAGCCGAATCCGGAACCCCTGCGAAGCGAGAGGCATCTCATTGCCGGGCGCGGAGAGCCGCTGTGCTTTACTGCCCACTCAACGACGGATACATCAACACAGGGCTGGCACGCTGGGACAGCCGTTCTGGCACCTCGCCGAGCTAGTCCGGGTTATCCGTGCTGTCGGAAGCGAGTGTGTGGCGTAGCTTCTCTAGGATATGGCTTCGGCGCTTCTCGTAGAAGTCCGGGAACCCCTTGATTTCGGTCGGAACGTCGCCCAGATCGTGCAGATGGCAGTGTTGTAGCCTTTCCTTCTCGGAGTACTGTTCGCGTAGCCATTCGGAAGGTGGCTTCTTACCCTTGCTGAGGTTTGCCGATCCCTCGAGGAGTTGGAGATTGGCTAGACGGTTCACTCGCTCGCGATACTTGGGGATCTCGTCGTCGCTGACGCAGGCCTTTCTTAGCTGCGCCGGGGTCATTAGCGCGCGCGGGAAGACATGATCGATGTGGAAGCGGTTCGTGGCTACGTCGACAAAATCGTACAGGAGGAACAGGAGGCTGTAGGCTCTTCCATCGTACGCGGCGTCGGCCAAGTCCTGGAGTTCCTCGTCGTCGAAGGTCAGGCTCTTGCCGGGCGCCATCGCTTTCTCGATCATGCGAGCCGGGAAGCCGTCGTGGCAAGAACTCTCCCGGATCGCTTTGCGGATCGCCATTAGCAGAGCATCCACTCCACTGCTCCAAATGCCGCGTTTCAGCAGCGAGCGAATCAACCAGTCGCGAATCGCCTCGCGGTCCTTGGTTCCTAATGATGGCTGACGGTGGTGGAGAAAATAGGCGATCGGCAGCAGGGCGTTTGCCGATGTCAGGCTCTGTCCGGAGTAGCCGAACGAGGATGCAAGTTCCACCGTCTCTGTGATCGTGCTTCTGATAAGACCCCATTGATCCTGCAGGGCGCCGATCTTCGATTTCTTGAAGTTCTCGACCTTGAAACGGATGCTGTTGCTGTCGCCGAGCATCAGGCAGGCCTTGAGAACGAAGTCGTGATTGAACGAGAAGCCCCTACCGATGTTCTTGATCTCGTCAACCAGAGAGTGGATCTCCTGCCGCGCGTCGACCTTATCCCATTGGGCCACCGCCATGCTCAGGAGCATGTCCGAGTAGGAGAGCACCGTGCCGCCGCTGTTGGTGCGAACGAAAATGTTCAGCACCCGTTCCGGGTCCTGGTCCGCCTCTTCGTAGGCCGAGACTATGCCGTCGCTGTGAACGACGCGGTGAAACCGGTTGAGCACCTTCTGAGGACTGCGTGTTTCCGCGAGACCGAGGTCATAGACGACGTCGATCAGGTCCGCGGCATCCTCCACGTCGAGGATGTCCCTCACGCGGTACCAGTGTTCGTGATCGTTCCTGGTGTTCCGGTTCTTCGCTTCCTTCTCCGGGAGAAGTCTGAACTTGTACAGGAGGTCCTCTTCGTCCTCCATCCGGGGCGCGAGGAGATTGAGGTAGAGCCGTCGTTCCGGAAAGGCGCGCGGGTTGTTCCACCACAGACGGGGGAGTTTCCATCTACCGCTGCCGTGGAGCCCGACATTCAGCGCAGTGAGGCGCTGTTGCCCGTCGAGCACCGCCTTCAGGCCGGGCACGGTGGAAGGCGCCCCATGGACGGGATTGTGGGGCTTCCGTTGATCGTAGTTCGTGATGAACTGGTAGAAGCTGTAGTTCTTGGCAGTTTCGGGATCAACTCGCCAGAACAAAAACGATCCGATCGGATAGCCCCGCATCAGGCTGTCGAAGAGCCGCTCGATCTGATGCGGTGACCACACGAACTCCCTTTGAATGGCCGGGAGCAGGTAACGGTTGTTGTGAATGTGGTCGATTGCCGCCTTGATCGTGACCGGCGTCTGAAATGCCATGCTTTCGACCTCCTAAGGGTACAGGGGCAAGACGGGAATCAAACTTGTCGGCATCGGACCACTCAATGCCGTAAGGGAGGTCACATGCAAGATGAGCGAACCCGTACCCTTCCGGCACGCTATACGTTAGCTCAGAAGGATCATCGTGCGCCGCCTCACCGCCCATCCCGACCTTCGCCACGTAGTCCAATCACCTGGGACTGACCGTGTCACGAAGGTTGGGAGTGATCCGGTGTCGGGTGGCTAGGCGGGCGAGTTGGGTGGCTAGCGGTGTGGGTAGGCAGGCTAGGGCTGCTTCGAGTTGTGCCTGGTCGATGACCCGTGGCTCTGGGACGGTGACCGGAATCGTCTGTCTGGGTTCGGTAGCGGGGTTCGGGGCTGGTGTCGGTCCGGTCGGTGAGCTGTGGTCGCTGTGTGGGGTTCGGTCCTTGAGTTGTTCGTCGAGTCGACGGCCGCGGTGCTGGTTGAGGCGGGTATCGCCGCAGGCGCCTTGGTGGCGTTGGTGGCATAGGTGTGGTCGGGCGAAGCAGCGGGCGAAATGGGTGGCGAGGCTTCGGCGGTTTCTTACCGGCCGTCCCAGTCGTACTACCCGGTCAACCTCGAGGGCAGCCTGCTCCGCGACATGCCAACCCCACCGTCGGGCCAGATCCGACCCCACCCAAGCCACGTCGGGTCCCGCCCAGGACCCCGAAGTAGCCCTGGTTTCGTAGTTGCGTCTCTCCGGAGTCCACCTCCGCCGCCTTCGGACAGGTGGGCCACGTCCCACCACCCCCCGTTTTGTGGTGATTCTTCTCCTCGGGGCGTCGCCCGAAGGGCGCGCACCTGAAGATTCCTTACGCGCGGAGGTTGTATAGGAAGGCTTGTAGCCGATGAGACCACCCCATAGCCGACCAGCATCCGGCGGCTCGTTGACAGACGATGGGGCGGTGTCGGGGTGACCGTAGTAAATGGACAAAATGTTACGGTTTCAGGGGGGTCCGTAGGGGTCAGAGTTGGCCGTGGGGTGGTGGTGTGGGGTTGGTGAAGTCGTATCGGCCCGAGGGCGTCTCTCCTACGAACGAGCATGCACAGCCTGGAGAGCTTCCTGGGGGAGTTGGCTGACAAGCTGGGTGAGATCGGGTTGGACGACTGGCGGGACAGGTTGTCGGCGCACATCCGCCGCCTAGAAGAACGGACAGGATGAACCCGCGCGCAGGCTCTGCCCCCCGTCAAGAGATAGCTGACGGTCTCCTTGGCACCAGTTCTTCATCTGCTAGGTAGCTGTAGCACGCCAGAATGTCGTCTTTGGTCAACTCGGGCCACTCTTCCAATATCTCGGCCTCGGTCATGCCAGCCAGCTGGTGAGCTCGTTCGATGGGATAGCTGGCGCCGCCAGCCGCCGGGACCAGAAGCGCCTAGAGCGTCTGCGGTCCTCCTGATGGTCGAGTTCGAAGACTGGATCATCCACCCACCCACAGCATGGTGGGGCATCCGCTGCAAGTCATGCGGTGCGAGCTACGAGGGCGACAGGCCGACCCAGTGGAGACTCGCCCACGCGTTGGAGGCTCACGGGTCCGACCGGACGTTCGCCGTCGACATCGAGGGGCCTGCATGATCTGCACACTCGTGTTGCTGGCGAGGGAGGGTCTGACGGGCCTGCGGTACGGCGCGGCGTGTCCCCTCAACCCGATCCACTGAAAGTGTCAGCCCGATGAAGGTCATCTACCACCACGGACTGAGCGCCAGCAAGGCACCAGACTCACCCATTTACGCTATCCAACGCCTCGACGGTCGCGGCCCGACCTTGGCAACCGCCCGACGCATACCGGCAGGCAAGAGGCGCCATACATGGAACCTGGTACGCCGAGGCGAACTCATGGGATCGTTCGACACCCTACGCGCCGCCATGAGATACCTAACGCACTCCATCACCGGTCGCGCGTCTGGGGACTGTAGATTTTGCGAGGCTGGCTCGTGAGCTTCTCGCGAAAGCCGGTGCTGGGCTGGTTGACGGGTGTCGGCGACCTGAACCAACGGTGCGGCGTGTCGGCCGGGTAAGCCCCGGGTGCTTACCCTAGGCCGAGGGCGTCGTCGAAAGTACGCGGCTCCAGGCTGGACAAGACCGGTCGGTTGTCTAGCCCGTGAGCACAGATGCCAGGGTGGTCGCGGCTCCGTCGATGGCTCGGGCGAGGCAGGTTAGGAACCACTCCATCCACTCCGAGATGTCCGGTGTTCCCTTCTGGGTTCGTTCGAGGATGTGGTAGTAGCCGCGGCGTTCCACCCGGATCTGCGATGACATGCTGTGGAAACGCTGTGAGCTGTTCTCCGAGCGGGCTAGGGCCATGTCAGTGATCGCCCGGGCGATGCGATGGCACGGTCAAGAACGTCGGCGGCACCGCGGCGGAGGGGTTCTCAGGGATCAGTTGAAGCTGTCCCTGGTTTTCCTAGCCATAAGGAGAGCGCCTTCGGCGGCTTGTTTGCGTTCTTCGGGGAGAACCACGACAACCATCGTGGTCGCCGCTACGTAGAAACCCATCGCGGCGGCTAGGTCGTCGTCTACAGCCACAGCGATGGGAAGGTTGTCGTTCAGGACATCCATGAAGTTGGTGCCAATGTTGCGCTGCGCTGTTTCGATAAGGGCCATGCCTATAGCGAACATGGTCTGCTCGGCGGTGGGTATGTCGTTTGTTTCTGTGTCCGGCCGGAGTTTCTCCAAGGCCGTAGCGCACCATCTATCCCGGCGGTGGGTATCCAAAAACCGGTAGTAATGATCGACCATCAACATGCTGACCAGTCCCATACGGAAAAGATTTTCGGGAGATACTTCCCACCATTCAATGTCCGGGTACGTGTTCATGTCCTTGCCCGGTGCGGAACGGGCCATGTGTTGCCATCTGTCCCGGATTCCCTCGACCACGTCGTCGCAGCTGACTAAAGATTCGAGGATGTCGCAGGCAAAACTGAACCGTTCCCTGGCCACGTTCGCTGTTTCGGCGTCCATCGCCACCAGAAACGCAGGGAACTATCTGGTCGCCGACGCGGAGACGCGGACTGTCGCTGCGTTGTCAGGCATTGTCCCCCATTGTAGGTGACAGTGCCACAATAGCCGGGAAGTGTGACAGGCCGGGGTGATCTGGGCACTCCGTATATAAGCCCCCTTGCACCCATACCTGGGGTGCCGTCTGACTCAGCGTTCATAGGTCTGGCCTAGAACGTGTCTGGGCCTGCGGCCGTGACCGTCGCATGACCGCCAGTTGTCCTATAATGACCCCATGACGAACAGCCCGAACGACGTCCGAGTCGAAGACCACGAAGCCCAGCTCATCCGCAGCTGGAGAACGCACCGCCTGACACACGCGCACGCCACGGAAACGGTCCGCCGCGCGTCACGTGCTGCCACGGACGCAATCGTCGAAGCTCATCAGGCAGGCATGAGCGTGGAACGCATCTCCGAGGTTCTGCGAGTAGGTATCGGCGCTGTACAGCACCGACTCCGCGACGCGGAGCTCGCCGCGCAACCAGATCAGCAGAAGGGCGGGTGAAAGTCCGATGTTCGATTGGGGTACGGTTCCTGTTCTCGAATCCACACCAGGGATAGCGAGCGGCGCGTGGGTGTTCAAGGGCACACGTGTTCCCGTCCGGGCGCTGATAGCCGCACTCCAGCGCTCAACGGTCGAGGAGTTCTACCAGGACTTCCCGACGGTCAGCCAAGGTCAAGCTGAGACGGTCCTGCTCTACCTGTCCGAAAGCCTCATCGAGGACATAGCCCTCTTTGAGGACTTTGAGGATATAGCCGAAACACCGACGTCGTAATGGACGTGTACCTGGATGAGAGCGTCAAGCACGGCCTGCGGGTGCATCGGCTGATGGGGGGTCACACCGTCAGCACAGCTGTGTACATGAAGTGGGCTGGTCTTCCGAACGGCGAGTGGATGAAGCTAGCCCACGAAGCAGGGTTTCAGGTTGTAGTCACAACCGATCAAAGTATCCCCCCGCAGCAGAACTTGACGCGCTACAGATTCGGAATCGTCGTTCTGTCGAAAACAAACTTCGAGGTAACAGATGACAACGTGACGAAGATCGTCGATGCCATAGACTCGGTACCCCCTCACGACTGGAAGCTCGTGGAGCTAGATTAGAGGGGGGAGGGCAAGTGTTCACAATACGACCAGATACAGACGCGTTCCCCATCGGGGCCACCGCGGTGGCTGGACCAGACCGATGAACGGATGGCCGGACCCGGACCCGGTGGAACAGGTCAAAGAGCACAAACGGAACGGCCGATACACCGAAGCGCTGGACATTCTCGAACAGTGCATGCGCTCTTGGGAATCCAGCGGTGGAACGGTCGCGCCGTGGTACTACGAACAGGCAGCGATCATCCACCGGAAGCTCAAGGACCGTGAAGCTGAGGTAGCAGTGCTGCGACGTTTCGCCGCTCAGCCGCATGGGCCGGGGGTGAAACCCGCTCGGTTGCTGGAGCGGCTCGCCAAACTCGAAGCTGATCGCTGATCGGGCCGTGGTAGAGCGCCGCCAAGCCGCCGACGTTCGCGCAGGGGACGTGTTCTGGGGTCATGGCACATCCCGTGCCAGGACGGTGATAGCGGCCGCCGACGCGGAGCCTGTATCCGACGGGCGGGTCCGAGTCCCTTTAGTCATCGACGAGTTCAACACTGACCCAGACATCTACTTCCCAGCGGAGTACTACGTGCGGATGCGGGTGCCCTTTCGCCCCGACTCGGCGTAGCGGGTGTTGACGTCGCCTAGGTGAGTACGCCTGCGAACCGACCAGGGGCGAAGCAGGGGACCGTCGACTGGCGGTAGCTACTGGCGCTTCCGACGATGAGGGCAACACACTATTGTGTTACATAGCCTGTTGTAGCTTTACATAACCTGTATTATGGGACATCCCCGAGGCCGGGTACGGCCAGGGTTCGGGCGAGGTCGTCCAAGTTCACGTTAGTTGGCGAATTCTCATAGTCGTGGCGAAAGACGCGTGGCGGAGTTGCTGCGGTCATGTCCAGCGACTCCCAGCCAGCGTTGGTGGCTACCGTGGTCGCCACCGGCGTCACCGCAGACGGCAATCGGGAGATCCTGGGATGTGATGTCGGCAACAGCGGGAGCAAAGGGGTTCTGGCAGCAGTTCCTCGTTAGCCTGCGCCACCGTAGCGCGGCCGTAGGCCTGGGTACACTGGTCAGATGACGGGCAGCAGCGAGGCGTCAGCGGCGGAGCTTGCCGAGTTCGTTGCGCTCTTCGATGAGGCCTGCAGTTCGGCCTTGAGAAGTGTGAGTCCTGCGGACGCTCCCTCGTACGTTCTGAACGGCCAGGCCAGGGCCGAGATTCGTAGGCTTGTCCCACTCGGTGAACGGCGCCGTCTTGGTGCTTTCTTCACTCCCCGCGAACTTGCCGACGATGTGGCCTCTTCGCTCCGCTCGGTTCAAGGCCAGGTGACGGTTATCGACCCGTGTAGCGGCGCCGGGGACCTGCTACTCGCTGCCGCTCGTGCCCTAGAGGAACCCGTGCGAAGTGGCACTGCCCGCGCGAACTTCGTGGGTGTGGACCTCGTCGATGAGTTCTCCCAAGTGGCCCGAATGCGGTTCGAGTTGCTCTCCGGCCTTTGCGGCCTCGATATGTCTTTCCGCTTCATCACCGGCGATGGGCTGTCCACACCGGATGTCAGTGCCGACACGACTACGCATGTGCTTCTCAACCCACCCTTCGCCGTAGTTCCAAGCCACAAGGGCTGCGAGTGGGCACGGGGCAAGGTCAGCGGCGCGGCCGACTTCTTTGCTCGCGTCATTGTACGGTTCCAGCCTGGAGTCGAGATTTCGGCGATACTGCCTGACGTGCTCCGTAGCGGCTCTCGCTACCGGAGGTGGCGGGACTTCGTCGCGAAACGTCTGGATCTCGATACTCCGGAACCGAAGGGTCGCTTCGACTCGTGGACGGATGTCGACGTATTCGTCCTTCGAGGCCGAACACGGCAAACGGAGACAGACCCTCCGGAGATCGAATGGGTACCCAGTAACGCTGGGCCGACAGTGGCCGAGCGCTTCGATGTGTCGGTTGGTCCGTTGGTTGACTATCGGTCGTTACTCGATGGCCCAGTCGTGCCGTACCTGGTGGCCAAGGACTTCCCTACCTGGGGCACTATCTCAAGGGTACAGCGGACTCGTCGGTTTAGCGGACGCCTGCACGAGAGCCCGTTCGTGGTGATACCAAGGACTTCGCGTCCCGGCGAACCATATCGGGCCCGTGCCGCGGTGGTGACCGATCCCCGTGGAATCGCCGTCGAGAACCATCTGCTAGTTCTCAGTCCACGGCGGGGGGGCGTCGATGAGTGCAGGCGGCTGATGTGTCGGCTGCAGTCGGAAGAAGTCAACGACTGGCTGGACCGGGTCATTAGGTGCCGCCATCTGACGGTCGGCGCTGTGGGATCCATCCCGTGGACGCATGGTGAAGGTTTCATCGTCTGATGGCCACGTTCCGGTTCGCGCCCGACATCCTGCGCCGCCTCGGCGAGGAGCTTAACCCATCGCTGGAGCACAGCGTCATGGAGTTGGTGAAGAACTCCCTCGATGCCGACGCTCAGAACTGCGAAGTCCGACTGAGCGAAGTGACGTCCCCCGGAGGCGCAATTTTCGTGAGCGATGACGGCGACGGAATGACCGCCGAAGAAATCGTCGACAGCTTTCTACTCCTCGGCCGCTCCCCTAAGGTCGGTAGCGGCCGGACACGGCGCGGGCGGGTACCGGCAGGCAGCAAGGGCCTCGGCCGGCTCGCGGCCTTGCGAGCGGGCGAGCGTGCGGTGATATCGACAAGACCTAGGACTGATCCCGACCGGGAATATCGTATCGTCCTCGAGTGGTCGGACTTCGACAATGTCGAAGCGATCGAAGATGTCCCGATCGATATCGAGACACGCTGTCGAGGGCCGGCCACTACGACCGGGACCGACATCAGCATCCTCGGCCTCACCGGACGTCTGGGTCGCCGGGAGGTCAAGCGCCTGGCCAGGGCGCTGGTTCTGCTCGCGGACCCCTTCGGTGACGATCCGTTGGACTTCCGCACGAAGCTTGCGACTCAGGAATTCGAGGACCTCGAAGCACTCGTGCGCAAGAAGTACTTCGACGCTGCCGAATACAGGCTGGTAGCGCATGTCGGAGGTGACGGGCGGGCGGCGGCGACTGTCAAGGACTGGCGGGGAGAGACGTTGTACGAGGCTGATCATTGCCAGCTGCGTAAGAGTGAACAGCCCTACCGGTGCCCTCCCGCCCGCTTTGAACTCTGGGTGTTCATCCTCGACGGAAAAACGTTCCAGACAAGGAACGCCACGCTCACAGAGGTGAGGGAGTGGCTCACAGAGTTCGGTGGTGTGATGCTCTATGTGAACGGTATCCGTATCCCACCTTACGGCGATTCCGGCAATGACTGGCTGGACCTGAATCTGCGGCGCGTCCGAAGCCCCGAGGAACGTCCCAGCACGAACACCTCGATCGGCCGGGTTCGTGTCGACGACGATGGCGGTGCTTTCACCGAGAAGACCGACAGGTCGGGAGTCATCGAGAACGCGGCCTTCGCTGATCTGCGCCGGATGGCCATTGATGCGCTCGAATGGATGGCACGGGAGCGCCTCAGGTCGAGGGAAGCGCAGCGCCAGCAAAAGCGTAGCGGATCCGAACCTAAGGAGAAGGTGCTCCGTAACAAGGTCGAAAGGCAACTCAGCCAGCTGGCGCAGGAGACGCCATCTGGCGCGGAGGCGAGGGATCTATTCGACCGCTACACGAAGGCTCAGGAGCGAGCTCACCGAGCTATACGAGAAGAGGTGCAACTCTACAGAACCCTCAGCACAGCGGGGATCGCAGCTGCGACCTTCGCGCACGAGTACGCTGCGGGGCCTCTCAAAGTCATCAGACGGTCGGTCGCCACTCTCCGTCGGCGTCTCAAAGGCATACTCTTACTCATTCCTGACGATATCGCCGACCCGATCGGGCTGGTCGAGTCGAGTACAAACACCCTCGGGACGTTCACCGATGGGACGTTGAGCCTCGTCGACCGCGATAAACGACGGGTGGGACGTATCGAGGTGCACAAGGCGGTCAGCAGGGTGGCCGAAACATACTTACCCTTTATCGAGGACCGACAGGCCACGCTCGAAATCGAACTCTGCGACGCAAACCCCTACCTACGGAGTTCCGCGGCTGCCATCGAGTCGATCGTTGTCAACCTGCTAACCAATGCGCTCAACGCCGTGTCGGAGTCGGGCAATTCAAATCGCACGATCCGACTGGCAACGGAATCCTCCGATCATCGGCTGGTCCTGACCGTCTCGGACAACGGGCCGGGTATCCAGCACTTCGGGATCGACGAGATTTGGCTCCCAGGTGTGACATCAAGGCCGGGAGGCTCGGGCCTCGGCCTCACAATCGTCAAGGACACAGTGATCGATCTCGGCGGAACTGTGAACGCTATAGCGAGCGGCCCACTCGGCGGAGCGGTATTTGAGGTCACGCTCCCGATACTCGGGCGATAGGCCGATGCTCGAACTCGGCGGACGCCGGATCGAAACGGTCGCAATAGTAGACGACGACCCAAAAAGCCGAGACAGCCTCGCTATGTGCGTCGATGACTCCCCGATCAAGCCATTCCCGCTCGGCGGCCCGCTGGGCAGCATCGAAGCTGTCTACCGGTTGATCCAATCCGAAGCGCAGGGATGTATATGCGATCACCAGCTGCAAACAAGAGGACCCTACGCTCGCTTCTCCGGTGCAGAATTGGCGGCTTGGAACAATCGGCATGGTCTGCCGTCCGTCCTCTGCACGCGATTCATCGAGAGTGACACTCAGATGCCGCTCATCCGAGGATATCTGAAGGACCTACCTGTGCTCCGCAGGCCGGAGCAATTGGAGGAGCCCGAGCACATCCTCGAGGCCCTTGAGGTATGCGTAGCGGAGTTGAGCGGTTCACTCACTCCCGAGCGGCGCTCCTGGAGGACGCAGGTAGTTGTCGAACAACTCGACGCCATGGACCGGACCCTCTCGGTCTCGCTCCCAGCCTGGCAGGTCGATGATCCGGTTCGCGTACGAATAGATGATGTCCCCGCTGGTCTGCGCGACAGGCTAAAGATCGGATTCTGGACGTTCGTCCGCGCCAACGTCGGTGAATCACAACCGGAATTACTCTACATCGACTGGCCCGACTGAATGACGAAGGTCGTCATCTTGGATGTTGGGCACGGTAACTGTGCTGTAGTACAGGACGGCAAGAGATGCCTCGTGGTTGACGCAGGCCCGGGTACTGCGCTACTGGAGTTCATCCGAGAGGCTGAGATCGACGTCGTGGAGGAGATGCTGATCTCACATGCTGACACCGATCACCTCAAGGGAGTTCAGACTCTACTTGACCAAGATGTGATATCTGTCAGAAGTGTGCGTGTCAACAGCGACGCTGCCAAGAACACCGTGCAGTGGGATGGCATGCTGCGTTCGCTAGACGATCGTAACCGTCGGGGGACGATTCGTTTCGCAGTACAACTCATGGAAGGTGATCAGATTACATTCTGCGATACCGTCGTGGAAGTACTGGCTCCTAGTGGATACTTAGCGGGCAAGGGACCTGGTAGTCGCGATCCAACCGGTCGACGCATCACGACGAACACTGTCAGCGCGGTCGTTCGGGTACGCATGCCTGACCAATCGGTGCTATTCACTGGCGACCTTGACGAGGTTGGCTTGAAGCTACTCACAGAAACTGATCAAGACTTACATGCTGACGTGCTGGTATTCCCTCATCATGGAGGACACGTCAGTAACTCTGCTACTCCAGCTCGCAATCGCCGCTTTGCCGAACGGCTGCTATCAGCAGTAAGCCCCAAGATCGTGGTGTTCTCACTCTCACGTGTCAAGTACTCGAATCCTCGTCATGAGATCATCGAAGCAGTGAGGACAAATCCGCTTCGAAAGGTGATGTGTACACAAATGTCACAGAACTGTCTCGACGAGGCCCCGAACGACGACGAACACCTAGCGAATGTATTCGCCGATGGTAGGCGGTCGGGCCACTGTTGTGCGGGTACCATCGTCATCGCAGGTTCAACTCTTTATCCGTCAGTCTCCTCCCACACAGACTTCGTGCGTGGAAGGGCCCCTAACGCGCTCTGCAGGCCACTCACCTTAGGGTCAGAGGAGCTAAGAAAGGATGCACTGCTCCCGGAGCAGTAACGTACGGACAGTGGAGTCCCCCGGGGCTGGCCGTCGGCCGCGATGAGCCACGAAAGTTTGCGAGGCGCCGCAGGGCAAGCGCATGATCCATTTCGGGACACCCAACATAGGAGCGAGCTCCAAGAGAACGGTTCGCAGTATCCTGTGCGCAACTGCGTGGGATCGGGCAGGGCCCGTTTGTTCTCATGGCCGATCGAAAGGGGCTTCCTCGAGCCCAGCCCTGCTTCATGACCCTCTCCAACGTCGTGATCTGTTGGGAGCAATCACATTTGTTCGACGTAGCTGGCAGCGATGTGTTCGGGTGGGTTGGTGTAGCGGGCTATGTACTGTTGGGATCGGTGGCCGAGGCGTCGTTCGAGTTCGTAGGGGTCGGCGTTGGTGGCTTGGGCGAGCCCGAACGCGAACGTGTGGCGCAGGTCGTGGGGTCGGAGCGGACTGATGTGGCGTTGGGGTTCGGTATGTTCTGCGTCGTGGATTCGGCCGATACGTTCGAGGATGGTGTTGATGCTGCGGCCGGAGAGGCGCCCGTCCGGGCGGCGGCTGTTCACCGAAGCGGCGGACAGGAACAACGCGGTGGACTCGTCGGTGGCGTCGGCCGGTCGTTCCTTCTCCAGGTAGTCGGCTAGTGCGTGGCGGGCGTCGACGGAGAGGAAGACTGTGCGCTGAGTTTTTCCTTTGCCCCGAACACCTACGATCCGGGCGCGGCGGGCGGCACGCAGCAGTGCTGGTCGGGACGGTTGAACCTGGTCGAGGTCAAGCAGCACAAGTTCGAGGCGTCGGAGTCCGGTGGACAACAGCACGAACACGATTGCACGATCTCGGACGGGTCGGCTGTGGCCATGCAGCCGAGGCGGATCCCCTCTCCCCCGCCGCCGGCCCTTACGTTGGCTGTATCTTTCCAGCCGATCGCATAGGTTCTTGAGTGATCTCACCTGTCCCGGGGCGAGGCTGCGCGGTTCCAACGGTGGTAGCGGCAACGCAGAGACACCGGTGGACGGGTTTCCGGTCGCGAACAGCCCGGGCTCTTGTGCGCTCACCCAGGTGGTGAATCCCGACAGCGACGCTAGATGATTGTTGACAGTGGCCGGAGCCAACGTGTCGGCGAGTCTACGCTGCCAGTCGATCACGTCGCGGCGGCCTACGGGGGGGATCCCTTCGTGCCTTTCGTGAAGGGAATCCGGGGAGTTACGACCTCTATTTCGGGCCTGGGGTGCTGCCAGGGTACTGGTTGCCTTCACAGAAGGGGCATTCCCTGAACCAAACCTATACCACCCCCGAAACCGCCCCCGACCCGTGAGGTGTTACGTCGCATAGTGGTGAGGCTCACGGCCTGGCGGAACCTCCTCGCAGGGAGACCCGCCCGGTTCTGGTCATCGAGATAGCCCTTGCCCTGCATGGCCATCGACCGTGACCGACGAGGTAAGGGCTACCCCTTACCTACGGCAGAGGACACCGATTCGACGTCCCCCCGGGTCTAGGAGCCCGCGGCTGCGGCTGCGGGTTGGTAGGGCTCGACGTTGGTCCGGTCTTCGTTGAGGCGTGCTTGGGCGAGGTCGTAGTACGTTTGGAGTCGCATCCAGAACTCGGCGTTGGACCATCCGATCTTCTCGAGGCGGATTGCCATTTCTGGTGAGATTCCGCCGCGGCCGTTGAGGACGCGGGAGAGTGTGGGGCGGGTTACGCCGAGGATGCGGGCTGCTTCGGTGACGGTGAGACCTTCGGCCTCGATGCAGTCCTCTTTGATGGTGCCGCCAGGATGTGGGGGGGTTTTCATCATGGGCATTGGTGTTCGCTCCTAGTTGTGGTAGTCGATTAGGTCCACGTCGTAGACGTGGTCTCCGTCCATCCGGACTCCAGGAGGCGCTGATGTCACCTTTTGGTGATATCATATGGTCATGATGAGGCAGACTACCGTGCGGCTCCCCGATGATCTGATGGACGACGCGCAGACGGTCGCCCGCGTCCAGGGCACCAGTATGAACCAGCTCGTGATCGACTCGTTGCGTGCAGAGATCAACCGCGTCAGAGGAGACGACGACTTCACATCGCGTGCCCGTCGGCTGTTGAAGAGAGACCGAGAACTCCTTGACCGTTTGGCCAGGTGACAAGATATCTTGATCTAGCCGAGTACCTTTGGCTAGCCGAGCAGGTCACAGGCGTTCCCGCAGAGACGCTAACGCTGCCAGGGCGGATCGAACTCGCCGATTCCGCTTTACACGCTCCGATGGCGGCCTTCGGAGGCGAGGAGTTTTACCCGGATCTCGTCGCGAAGGCAGCTGTGCTCTGCTACCGCCTCGTTCGTAACCATCCGCTGCCGGACGGGAACAAGCGTGCTGGATGGGCCGCGTTGGTCGTCTTTGTGGACCTCAACGCCGGACGGTGGGATCCTGACCCTCCTGATATCGACGACGCCGAACAGGCGATGCTTGCGGTAGCGGGCGGGTACATGGACGAACATGCCTTCACCCGATGGGTACAGGAGAGGGTGACCTTCGGGCGTTGATTCCCGCCCAGACCCCCCGTACACCACAAGAACGGACGCCACCAACCCTCCGATGTGGGGCGGTAGTGCACATATGGGACGGATATGTGCAATACCCGCACCACCCGAAACGCTGTGACCAGGCGGTTCGTGTCCGACCTCACGATAGTTGGCGAATTTTCACGGACGTGGCGAACTTTTTCATCTAGGGCCTGTTCACGCTATTCGGATGGATATCCCCTAGTATTGGTTTAAGGTAGATTTCGTTACAGCCTTGGGATGTCACGGCCAAACCCTTTGACTATATCCGCTCTTATAGATTGCTACCCAACGAACATTCCGTGGGCTGGGGACTTGTGTGAACAGGCCCTAGTTGGCGAATGAGCCTTCGGTGTTCACCGCGACACGCCGGTCTTTTACTATTCGCTGGAATTCTCCCGTGATATGGGAACGGTGCCGTGTCCTGGGGTTCTGAGGTCAATCCTCTCTCCCGCTACCTACCCGACGGGTGTTAGCGGTTTCGTCTCCGATACCGTGGCAACCTCCACCGCAGACCTGCGTGACGGATGCGGCGGTGACTCACATGTGTTCGATGTAGCTGGCGGCGATGTGTTCGGGTGGGTTGGTGTAGCGGGCTATGTAGCGTTGTGATCGGTGGCCGAGGCGGCGTTCGGGTTCGTAGGGGTCTGCGTTGGTTGCTTGGGCGAGCCCGAACGCGAATGTGTGGCGGAGGTCGTGGGGTCGGAGTGGGCTTATGCGGCGTTGGGGTTCGGTGTGTTCTGCGTCGTGGAGCCGGCCGATGCGTTCGAGGATGGTGTTGATGCTTCGTCCGGCGAGGCGCCCGTCGGGGCGGCGGCTGCTCACCGATGCGGCGGATAGGAACAATGCGGTGGACTCGGGGGTGGCGTCGACCGGTCGTTCCTCCTCGAGGTAGTCGGCGAGGGCGTGGCGGGCGTCGACGGAGAGGAACACGGTTCGCTGGGTTTTTCCTTTGCCCCGAACACCCACAACCCGGGCGCGGCCGGCGCCCTACTCGCCGAACAACACGACGAAGGGGCCATCACCCGACGTTACATGAGCGCCCACTGCCTCAACCAGGCCCGCATCCGGCTCATCGAACCCGAACCCCAACAACTCACCGAGGAGGTCGCACTCCGAACCCAAATCAGCTGAGGCTGCGCGTCGGGACCTGCGCCGGGCGAACGAGATCTTGAAGTCGGCGTCGGCTTTCTTCTTGCCCACCAACAAGGCGGGCGACGCCGGGTGGGTTCCCACGTTCACCATCTGATCGATCGACAAGGGAGGCAGCCGGCTCTACCCCCACAGCATCGCCGCACCTACGCAGCAGACTTTCGATACGGCCGCAGGACCGAAGTGATGAATCCGGCCTCGGAGTCACCCCCAAAATGGGGGTGTGCGCTGCAAACCGGCCCTATCCACCAGATTTGAGCCGGCGAGCAACTTACGGGGCTTCAGCCGCTGGTTCAATCGCGTTCTATCTTCGTGTCTCGCTTGCCGGACCCACACCATCTGATGGTGCTGATTTGCCCCGTCGTTGTGAGGGCTGCTCCCACCCTCCCCTGCGCTCCCAGGATCAGGCTGCCCTCAGCTTCAACCCGCCCGCTGCGACGAGCCAGCAGCGGAGCCCTTCCATCTCCGCACGATCGGGAAGCGCCGAGTGGCGGACTATCACACGAGAGTGAATTGCCCCGTTGAGGCGGCCGAGAGCGTTGGGGATCACCGCACTGACCTCAATGGCCGCCATGAACGGGCCGAACGCCTGCGACGACTGGCGACATCGCCCGGCAGTAACTTGCGGATGCTTGGCTGGATCGACGACCGCGCTGGAAGTACGCCGAGTCGATAACCGACGGGCCCGGTGTGCTGGCCGCCTACTACGCCTTGTGCGAGGCCCAAGGGCTGCCCCGCCCCAGCGTGGTCACCTAACTCCGCAGCGGCCAGCGGCCAGCGGCGGGCGGCGCCGACCGGAGGACTGGACTATCGGCTCGTTGCTAGTGGCTCCGTCTCGGCCTACACTGCACGAGTTGCAGCTCCGGGTTCGCCCTCCGAGGTCGGTTACCGTCTGTAAGGAGGCTTCCGCTATGGATTCTGTTGCGTGTCGTGTCCGCTGGGCGGGGATCTTGGCGATCCTGGCTCTGACTGCTGCGGTGGCCGCTTGCAGTGGGGACTCGGCGCCTGAGCCGTCCGCGCCGGACACGTCGTCACCTTCGCCGTCGGTCACCGAGGCGTCCGCGCCGGACACGTCGTCACCTTCGCCGTCGGTCACCGAGGCGTCCGCGGTCACCGACACCACGACGCCCCAGCCCACGGCGCCTGAGCCGTCCGTAGCGGCCAGCGAACTCGCCGTCTACATAGACGAGGACACGATCCTACGAGAAGTCTTCGATGCCTTCGCCGGCTCGGAGCAAGCATGCATCCGCGGCGCCGTCGACGACGAGTTGTTGGAGTCTGTGCTGGACATGCTTGTGCTGTCCGATGACCTTACCGATGAGTTGGCGGCGTCGATAGTGTCATGTCTCGCTCCGGAGACCGCCCGCGAGTTCCTCCTCTCGGCGTTCATTGCAAGTTTGGAGACGGAGGGGTTGACCGCCGAGGTAGGGACGAACGCAGAAGCGTGCATGCGAGAGTTCTTGGCTGACATCGACGTGGCCGCAATGGCGAGCGCCATGACTTCTGAGTCTGGCGATCCTGTCTTTGGCGACGGCTTGTTGGGCTGCATTCACGCCGACGCTCTCAGGGAGGCGACGCCGGTGACGGTCGGCGAGCCTGCGCCCGGCCAGATCAACCACGACGACGACGTCGACTTCTTCGTGTTCGAGAGTGAGGAGGGCGAGTTCTACCAGATCGACGTGACGCTGGGAACGCTGCCCGATTCCGTCGCGACTCTCTACGACTCCGACGGGTTTGAGCTGGGCTACAGCGACGGTTACGGCGACACCGCCGCATCGCGCATCTATTGGGAAGCGCAAAGCTCAGGGGACCACTACGTCGCTGTGGAGAGCTGGTCCGGCGTCGGCTCGTACACCCTGACGATCGCGGTCGTCAACATCGCCGACGACCACGCCGGCGCTCTCAGGGAGGCGACGCCGGTGACGGTCGGCGAGCCTGCGCCCGGCGAGATCAACCCCGACGCCGCCGGCGACGTCGACTTTTTCGTGTTCGAGAGTGAGGAGGGCGAGTTCTACCAGATCGACGTGACGCTGGGAACGCTGTCGGATTCCGTCGCGACTCTCTACGACTCCGACGGGTTTGAGCTGGGCTACAGCGACGGTTACGGCGACACCGCCGCATCGCGCATCTATTGGGAAGCGCAAAGCTCAGGGGACCACTACGTCGCTGTGGAGAGCTGGTCCGGCGTCGGCTCGTACACCCTGACGATCGCGGTCGCTGACATCGCCGACGACCACGCCGGCGCTCTCAGGGAGGCGACGCCGGTGACGGTCGGCGAGCCTGCGCCCGGCGAGATCAACTACGACGTCGACGTCGACTTTTTCGTGTTCGAGGGTGAGGAGGGCGAGTTCTACCAGATCGACGTGACGCTGGGAACGTTGTCCGATTCCGTCGCGGCTCTCTACGACTCCGACGGGTTTGAGCTGGGCTACAGCGACGGTTACGGCGACACCGCCGCATCGCGCATCTATTGGGAAGCGCAAAGCTCAGGGGACTACTACGTCGCTGTGGAGAGCTGGTCCGGCGTCGGCTCGTACACCCTGACGATCGCCACTCGATAGAGCCGCGGCTAGGCGACCGTTCCTCTCGGTCCGCTTCGGGCGTGCCTGGGGGTTGGGCTGCTCAAGGGCTGGCGGGGCATGCTCGTCAAGGCGACTGCCGGAGCCGGGAAGCCGCTGCCGCCGGGAGACTCCTGCTACAGGCCGAATGTGCCGTCGAGGCGGGTCTTCCAGTTGCCGGAGGCCACCGTGCCTCCGTCGACGAGGATGGACTCCCCGTTGACAACATAGGCCCTGGAACATTGCTCGTCGTTGTTGTGCTTGCCGCGGTCGGTGCGGGAATCGGATACGCCATCTCTAGGCGTCGCGCCGCTTGATGGGGCTAATCCTGTAGCTCGACCCCCGCGCAATCGCTCACATGGCGAGGCGAGCGCCGCCAACGACCTAGGCCAGAATCCTCACAGCCAGCGTCAAGGACCTGAGCCTCACCGGGTTTCACGCAGGCTGTTTGTTGTGAGTCTCAGCCTGGTTGGGGGCGCAGCTCCCCGTCCCGGCGGCTGCGGGCCGATCGGCGTTCGGGTTCCCGTTCCCGCCGTTTGTGCTCGCAAGGAGACAGACGGGGCGATCGGCAACTCAGCACAAATCGGCTCGACCCCATAGGCCTTTCGGTGATCGTCGATGAAGGTGGTCATCTCCGGGGTCGGCGGTCGAACACCTCTGCCTGGGCGAAATACGCAGACGCCTAACCCAAGATCTCATTCGCCCGCCGCAGCTCCCGGCGCAAGGCTCTGAGCCGCTCCCGCTCTGGACAGCTCAACCCAGGCCGCAGACCCTGATCCGTCTCAGCACGCCGAACCCATTTGCGTAGCGTCTCCGACGAACACCCGAACTTCTCCGCTCCCGAACAGATAGCCGCCCACCCAGAACGGTGCTCCCCCCGATGCTCTGACACCATCCGGACAGCACGCTCCCGCACCTCCGGCGAATACATCATCAGTCTTCCCATGACTCCATTATCTCCCAACTAATCGAGTCTCCGGAAAACCCGGTACGGTTCAATAAGCCAAGTGTCCAGCACATGGGGGGAACTCCAGTCGGCTTCGAGCCGCTGTGGCGTTGGCTAGCTGCTGGCTGCGATTTGGAGTACGTAGGGGTTGTTGAGGGTGGCGTTTGCGGGTGGTGCGTCAACCTCGACAGTGTGGACACCGCCCGGTTCGATGGTGACCGCCTCGAAGATGTGTTCCCCGCCTTGTTCGTCCCCGCTTTGTTCGTCCCCGCTGGCTGCTTGCCATGACAGTTCGTATCCGTGCAGGTCGACCGGGTAGCTACCAAGGTTCGACACGGTAACCGTGCGGTTGTCTTGGTTGACTTCCACCACCAGGTTTTTTTGCAACACACCGATGCTGCCCGCGGCTAGGAAGTTCGCCACTTCCGCACGCGTCGCCCCATCGGGGTACAGCCGGTCCACGACCTTGGCGATCTGGGCGGCGGTGATCGTCTCGTCAGGTCTCAGCGTACCGTCACCGTAACCCTTGAACCATCCCTCGTTCTCCGCGATGCGGATACCCACGTAAAGGCGGTGGTCCTTGGTGACATCTGTGAATTCGGTCAACGTTTCGTCATCGAACGAGCTTTCCCCCGGAATCTCAGCGCAGTCGTCCCACGCTGCCGCCATAAGCAACAACGCAACAACCACTCCGACGATTCGTTTAGCTACGGTCATCTTCAAGCCCCTCTCGGCCCTTTCATACTTGTGGTCTAGCGTAGGTGCCCGGCCAAGAGGGACCTGCAATCTGCAACGGTCAGGCTTGTCGTGGTGGGGTCCTCGCGGCCCTTAAAGCGGTTGTAATGGTGGTTAGCGTTCGGAAGCCCATTTTGGGATGTTTCCGCCCCGAAACCCTCCCTCGGGGGAGAGAGCCGCCACGAACCACCGAACACGGCACCCATTTCGGCCTCCCCGGTGCGGGGTAGCCGCCGATCAGGTGACCGGCGGGCGGTGCCCTGGCGGATCATCCGGGAGCACAGGCGCCGACATACCGGGCCGCAACTGTCACGACATCCTGGAGGGGAGCCGGCCATCCTGGCTGTTCGCTGCCCGCAGCGGAGGACCCCTCCGCTGGAGGGGGCTCGGGGGGGAGTTAGGGCTGGCCGGGGTGTTTGAGGACAGCCAGCGCCACAGGTCGTCTCCGTTCGGGTCCTCGCCGGCGTGGTGGATGCTCAGTGTCGGGGATTTGCGAAACGGTGGGGCCTTGGCTACGCACGAGGCTGCCTGGTGGATCAGTTGACGGCAGGGCGCAAGCAGGTACTCGAAGGGGACGGATGGGGCAGCGTTGCTGTAGGGGTTTGAGATAGCAGCAGCGTTACGCAGGGGTAGCGACTCGGTTTCGAACGTTGAGAGGTCCGCCAGTTTTGACGCGTGGCCCATGTGAAGCCGACCACCTCGCCGGCTGTGTTGAGGTCCACGTTCAGCCCACCGACTACCTCGCGTGTCTCCGTGCCCGCGGGTTGTAGCAGCGTCGGTCACGTCATTGTGGCGTCGCCCGCTTCGGGACGGCTCACACACCCGGACGGTCGCAGCGGTTGACGCGTCGAGCACTATCTCGTCTTGGGCGGCGAGGCACTGGAAGAGAGCCTTATGTGGATCAACCCCGACAATCATGCTCTTGGTCCTTGGTCTCAGAAAGATGGGACATCCCGGGAGAGCCAACCCAGCCAGCGACCTACCATACGCTACGACCCCACAGCCACAGCGACGAGCCTCCACATACAAGTCGGTGGTTCAAATTGCACATAGTTTGGGCTGTTCGGGTGTCGGGTTGTCAGAGGAGGCTTTTGGTGGGACTGGGTCGGGTTTTGGTGGTTTTGGTGGTGGTGGGCTCGGTTTTGGCTCCGGGGTCTGGGGTGGGGTTTGGTGATGTTGCCGCAGCGCAGACGGCCGGTGAGCCGTGTGATGCGGGTTCGGCTGTTCAGTTCCCCGATGTTGGGGTGGGGGATTACGCCGCGGAATATGTTCTGTGTATGCGGGTGTTGGGCTTGTCGGTGGGTGGACGTGACGGTGGGTACGGTCCCGACGCGGAGTTGACCCGGGGGCAGATGGCATCGTTTTTGGTGCGTCTGTGGCGCGACGTGTTGGGTCGGGGCTGTCCTGATGATGTTGTGCTGCCGTTTGTGGATGTGGCGGGTACCACCCATGAGACCAACATTGGCTGTTTGTACGGGTTGGGGATCACCATGGGTACTACTGCCACCACTTATGGGCCCGACGACAGGTTGAAGGCGTCGCAGATTTCGCGGTTCTTGTTGCGGGTTTATGAGAAGACTGGTGGCCGCTGCGACGCTGTGGGTGGGGAACTGGAACGTGGGTTGGAGTGCCTCGTTGGTTTACGGGTGATCCCGTCGGAGGCTGAAGGTGGGGACGACGGGTCGGTGACCCGGGCGCAGATGGCGGTGTATGTGGTCGGGTTGTGGCACAACGTTTCGGGCCGTGGTGTAGCCCCACCACCACCTGCGAAAGGGACAAGCCCCGCAGTCGGCGGCACACAGCCTGAACCAACCGAGAACGAACCCCCACCCGCCGGTTCGTTCACCGCGGTGTCCGCCGGCGACTTTCATTCGTGTGCGCTTCGCGCCGACGGTTCGGTTGTGTGCTGGGGCAGCACCGAGGATGGGCAGGCGACGCCGACGCCACCGTCGGGTTCGTTCACTGCGGTGTCCGCCGGCGACTTTCATTCGTGTGGGGTTCGTACCAGTGGTTCGGTTGTGTGCTGGGGTGACAACGAGTACGGGCGGGCGACGCCACCGTCGGGTTCGTTCACTGCGGTGTCCGCCAGCTACTTTCATTCGTGTGGGATTCGTACCGGTGGTTCGGTTGTGTGCTGGGGCGGCACCGGGTCTGGGCGGGCGACGCCGCCGTCGGGTTCGTTCACCGCGGTGTCCACCGGCGTCTTTCATTCGTGTGCGCTTCGTACCAGCGGTTCGGTTGTGTGCTGGGGCGACAACACATATGGGCAGGCGACGCCGACGCCACCCGCCGGTTCGTTCACCGCGGTGTCCGCCGGCGACTTGCATTCGTGTGCGCTTCGTACCAGCGGTTCGGTTGTGTGCTGGGGCAGCAACGAGTACGGGCAGGCGACGCCACCCACCGGTTCGTTCACCGCGGTGTCCGCCAGCACCTCGCATTCGTGTGGGATTCGTACCGACGGTTCGGTTGTGTGCTGGGGTGACAACTGGGCTGGGCGGGCGACGCCACCGTCGGGTTCGTTCACTGCGGTGTCCGCCGGCGAATGGCATTCGTGTGGGGTTCGTACCAGCGGTTCGGTTGTGTGCTGGGGTGACAACACGGATGGGCAGGCGACGCCACCCACCGGTTCGTTCACTGCGGTGTCCGCCGGCGACTTGCATTCGTGTGCGCTTCGCGCCGACGGTTCGGTTGTGTGCTGGGGCAGCAACGAGTACGGGCAGGCGACGCCGACGCCGCCGTCGGGTTCGTTCACTGCGGTGTCCGCCGGCGACTTGCATTCGTGTGCGCTTCGTACCAGCGGTTCGGTTGTGTGCTGGGGCGACAACACATATGGGCAGGCGACGCCACCCACCGGTTCGTTCACCGCGGTGTCCGCCAGCACCTCGCATTCGTGTGGGATTCGTACCAGCGGTTCGGTTGTGTGCTGGGGTGACAACTGGGCTGGGCGGGCGACGCCACCGTCGGGTTCGTTCACTGCGGTGTCCGCCGGTTTCTGGCATTCGTGTGGGGTTCGTACCAGTGGTTCGGTTGTGTGCTGGGGTGACAACACGGATGGGCAGGCGGCGCCACCCACCGGTTCGTTCACCGCGGTGTCCGCCGGCACCTTGCATTCGTGTGGGGTTCGTACCAGCGGTTCGGTTGTGTGCTGGGGCCACAACGAGTACGGGCGGGCGGCGCCACCCACCGGTTCGTTCACCGCGGTGTCCGCCGGCACCTTGCATTCGTGTGGGGTTCGTACCAGCGGTTCGGTTGTGTGCTGGGGCAACAACGAGTACGGGCAGGCGACGCCACCGTCGGGTTCGTTCACCGCGGTGTCCGCCGGCGACTTGCATTCGTGTGGGGTTCGTACCGACGGTTCGGTTGTGTGCTGGGGCCACAACGAGTACGGGCAAGCGACGCCACCCACCGGTTCGTTCACCGCGGTGTCCGCCGGCCACTTGCATTCGTGTGCGCTTGGTACCGACCGTTCGGTTGTGTGCTGGGGCAGCAACGGGTCTGGGCAGGCGACGCCACCCGCCGGTTCGTTCACTGCGGTGTCCGCCGGCAGCTCGCATTCGTGTGGGGTTGGTACCGACCGTTCGGTTGTGTGCTGGGGCAGCAACGGGTCTGGGCAGGCGACGCCACCCGCCGGTTCGTTCACTGCGGTGTCCGCCGGCAGCTCGCATTCGTGTGGGGTTGGTACCGACGGTTCGGTTGTCTGCTGGGGCCACAACGAGTACAGGCAGGCGACGCCACCTGCGGGTTCGTTCACCGCGGTGTCCGCCGGCGGCCAGCATTCGTGTGGGGTTCGTACCAGTGGTTCGGTTGTGTGCTGGGGCCACAACGGGTCTGGGCAGGCGACGCCACCTGCGGGTTCGTTCACCGCGGTGTCCGCCGGCGGCCAGCATTCGTGTGGGGTTCGTACCAGTGGTTCGGTTGTGTGCTGGGGTGACAACGGGTCTGGGCAGGCGACGCCACCGTCGGGTTCGTTCACCGCGGTGTCCGCCGGCCACTCGCATTCGTGTGCGCTTCGTACCAGCGGTTCGGTTGTGTGCTGGGGCCACAACGGGTCTGGGCAGGTAACGCCACCCGCGGGTTCGTTCACTGCGGTGTCCGCCGGCAGCTTGCATTCGTGTGCGCTTGGTACCGACGGTTCGGTTGTGTGCTGGGGTGACAACAGGGCTGGGCAGGCGACGCCACCCGCCGGTTAGTGCCACTGCGGTGTCCGCCGGCTTCTGGCATTCGTGTGCGCTTCGTACCAGCGGTTCGGTTGTCTGCTGGGGCCGTAACCCCGGTGGAGTTGCCGGTATCCGCAGTGGTGATCCTGCGGTCACTGTAACCAAGGGCAACCCCGACCCGAGTAAGCCAAAGAACAAGAAGCCCAATACGCTGCCGGACACGCACCACCTGCCGGAATCTCAAAACCGTACTCCGCGGCTCCGCCCCCCGGCAGCTACACAGTCGCATGCTCCCACGACGGCTGGAACAACACACCCGCAGCAACCTGGTGGACGTTCACCGCCACCGTCGGTACCGAACGATCAGACACCATCGGCAGGCAGTGTTTCATCAACTTCGCTTCGCTCACCGGCAACGGTGCCTATGTCACCGTAACCCGATCCGGAACCTCCGCCGTGACTTCCAACTATCTCAAATAGCCTCCGGGCCGTAGACGGCAGGCTTTCTCGTCGGTCGAAGCCCCCCCGTACGAGGCGCTGGCGGTGGGTGGGTATTGCAGGTATGGGGGCATTATCTGCCGTCGCAGTGCTACCGACACCGCCCTCACCTGGGGTTCTCCAACGGCTGGGGATGCACGAAGCGGTCGGATTATCTGCGGTCGGCCCTATGCGGGGTCGCTCGGGGTGTCTTTTGCCATGCCTGTGGGGTGCACCGTGGGATACTCCGGAGGGTATGACCCTGGTCCACTTCCCCCAGGCGCCCGCCGCCCATCCCTCCGCACATGTTCCGCCGGTCGGGGCGGCGGTAGAGGCCTTTTTTGTTCACCGGGATCTGGCCCCGAACAGCCGCCGCGTCTACCGGGCCGCGCTCGATCCGCTAGTTGCGGCTGTCGGCGCCGACCAGCCCCTAGCAGCGCTCACTCCCGCAGCCGTGGCCCAGGTGTTCACCGATCGGTGGGGTGGTGCTGCGCCGGCGACGTGGAACACTCGGCGCGCCGCGGTGCGGGCGTTCGTGTCCTGGTACGAGGAAAGATGGCCGCTCGGCGCGGATCCGCTCGCTTCGGTCGGTCCCCGCCGCCAGCACACCGACCACACCCGTGCGGTCCCTTACCGGGATCTTGACGAGTTGTGGCGCCGGCGGTCGGTGCCGCTTCGGGAGAAGACCTTGTGGAGGATGTTGTATGAGACCGCGGCTCGGGCGTCGGAGGTGTTGGCTCTCGACGTGGGGGACCTGGACCGGCCGCAGCGCCGGGCGCGGGTCGTTTCCAAAGGCGGCAACACTGACATGGTCTATTGGGCGTCGCCCACGGCACGGTTGGTCGCCCGTTACCTCGCGGGCCGGGGCGGCGGGCCGCTGTTCCTCACCACCGACCGCTCCCGCAACCCCACCCCCCGGCGTGACGTCTATGCCCCGACCGGCCAAGCCCGGCTCGCCTACCGCACCGCCGCCGCCCTGTTCGGCCGTCACTCCGGAGGGTGGACTCTGCACCAGCTGCGCCACTCGTCGCTGACACATTTGGCGGAGGGTGGCGCGTCGGCGGTGATGCTCCAAGCCAAGAGCCGCCACCGGGACCTGCGCACTCTCGGGGTTTACACCCGGCCCGGCCCCGAAGCCGTCGCCCGGCTCACCGACAACCAGTTCGACAGGGCCTGACAGCAGCCGCAGCTCCGGGTTGGTAGAGCGGCGGACACGCTGGGGTGTAGCCCCCCGACTGGTGCTACCTTCTCCGGCCCTCGACGGGCGGCAGCGTGGGGCGGGGTCTGGGACGGACGACACTTAGCGGTCGACGATCTCGGGTGTGGAGTTTCCTAGCCCCAGCGTTGGGCATCTCTAGCCTCCGGGTTCTTAACCCGTCCCCGATCGGGATCCCTCAACCCACACCGAAACCCACAACATCCCATACCTGCCTGGTTATTGCAGGTATGGGACGGATATGTGCGATACCGCATGTTCGGGCGGGCGGTCACGGTCGCTGGGACAGGGCTGGGTGTCGGGCGGTTGGGTTTCTGGTATCCTTAGCATCCCAACCCCATGGGAGCCCCCGGACCTCTGCAAGGTCGGGGGTTCTCCCATTTCTTGGGGTTGTAGAAGCTGGGCATTTACCGTGCCGTGTTGTTCGTTTCCCCCCACCTGTGGGTCCGGGTCCGGTGTGTCATCTGCCGTCTGTGGCGGGGGCGGTGGAGGCGTTCTTCGCTGGCCGTGACCTGGCTTCGGGGACTTGTCGCACTTACCGTCAGGCTCTCGGCCCCCTCGTCGAGGCGGTGGGTAGTGATCGTGCGGTCACTAGCTTGGACGCCGATCAGGTGGCTGCTGTGTTCGAGGAACTATGGGCCGATCGTGCGGCGGCGACGTGGAACACCCGGCGGGTGGCGGTGCAGGCGTTCGCTTCGTGGTGTGGGGGTTACCGTAGAAAATGGACAAAACACAACGGTTCGGGTGCGTATCTGTGCATGGACTCGGCCATAGGTGTGGTCTCAGCGACCGGAACTCCCTGTGTCGGGTCATGAACATCGCCTAGGCGCTGAACTTCTGCACGTCGTTCCCTGCCGCCGACTCGCCCGCCTATCACCGCCATCCACCAACACATCAACTTCTACGGCAAATACGACTTCACCACCCCAAGGACAACTCCGACCCCTCAGAACCCCTAACACTCCCCCACCTTCCCGCTAATCACCCCACCAACACCAGACAGCAATCACAACCCCGCCCCCAAACCACCACCCGCCGCATCAGTCGCCCAACGAAACCGTTGTCCTTTGTCCATTTTCTACGGTAACCCCCACAGCGGCGAGTGCGGGCCGGTCGCCCAACGCCTCCACACCGCCCGCCGAGCCGACGACCTCGACTACCGCCGCCGAGTCATCGACGCCAAACGGCTGCAGCCGTCGGCCACACCCCGGCTACTCCCGGCCATGCCCGGCCCCGACCGGGCGGAACCCGACCCCCGCATCGTCATGCTCCGGCGGATGATCGGCGGGATCGAAGACGGCACCATGGGCCGAGACACCGTGCTCGACCTGGTCGAGGCAACCGGCCTCGAAGCCACGCTCCGGTCGGTAGGCACCGCCCCGCCTCGCCGTCCCCCGATTTAGTTCAGGGCATCGAGGAGGGCGTATATCTCGGTCAGGTTCGGCTCGAAACCTATCGCTTCGAGGAATCTGTCGAAAGCGGACGGGCTGGAGGGGACCAAGGACAGGTAATGGTTGACGGCGGTCAAGTCGATCGGGCCCAGCTGGTCACGGAGTCGCTGGCGCATATCGAGGCTCAGCACGAAAGTGGCGAAGTCGAGGTCGTCGAGCGTTCCCTTTGTGAACTCCCTCATGAGGTCCGCAGAGGCTTCGTCCCCGCTGTTAGTAGCGAGCGAAACGGCGAGGAACGCGGCTTGGTCGGCGTTGTCGAATGCCCGGTCCATAGCTTCGTAGCTGGTGGCGAGGTCGAGGAGAGCTGCCGCATCGGCGTTGTTAAGAGCACGGCGGAGGTTGGCCGTAGCTGTTTGGACGGGTGACGCCGTGGTGGTTGTCCTGATGGGTGCAGTGGTGGTGCTGGCCTGGGTGGTGGTGGTGCTGGCGTCGAGCTCTGCGCTTTGTCTACCCCACCCGAACCCGAGGAGGAGCGCGACCACGGCGGTTATGACCGCGATCAGGGTCGGGGTCGCAACCTTACGTTCAGACGAGTTGTCGGAGGTAGACATTGGTCAACTTTAGGTCGTTCTTCTCTCCCGGTTCGTTCCTCACCTCGCTGCGCTCGGTTCCCTGGCGGCAGCCGTCCGGAGTGGCTAGCGGATCGTGGTGGAGACCTCCGCAAGGGGCGCTCTACCCGCCGCGTGGCCGACCGTCCGACAGTCCCCCCTTTGGGGGGTACCTGACCCGCTGCGCCAAGTGCCGCTGCTGCCAGCAGCGGACAGCCAAGTAACCGGGCGCTCTCTTGCAAGGGACGTCTTACACTTCAAGAGGCTTCAGATGGGAGGCACTGGATTGGTCCGTCGAAAGCGAACGGTCTCTCGTCTGGTCCGCCGTCTGTTCCGGCTGCGGCGTCGCGGCGGCATCCCTGGGCACAGTGCCCGACCACCGGCAGAGGAACCCAGTTCCCCAGTCCCCAACTATCAACTGAAGAAGCTGGAGAAGCTAGGGCACCGGATGGGGCCCTTCGAACAACAGCGCACCGCCAACGCTCCTGAGCAGGATAGAAACTATCTGTCCAAGTGTCAGGACTGTGAGTCGCCAGCCATTTACACGGTTTGGGCACCCACGAACTGGACCGTGGGAGATGCGTTAAACGAGGGCATCAAGGGTCGTGCTTCCGAGTCGCCCTGCTCGGATACCACCAGGTAACAGGCCGGGACTCCGGTATCGCTGCTTCATCCTGACGCCGGTCACGGGACGGACCCGGCCTCGAGCTCTGAACCTCCAGCGGAGGGGTCCTCCGCTGCCCACAGCGGGGTTAGCGGAATATTTGGACGAGATGGTGCGGTTTCAGGGGTTCTTAGGGGTCGTAGTTGGCCTGGGGGTGGTGGGGTTGGGTTGGTGAAGTCGTATTTGCCGTAGAGGTTGATGTGTTCGTGGATGGCAGGAGAGAGAGTGTGCAAGGTGGTGCCTGGCGATCTTGGTTCCTGTTTCGGTGAGGTGTTGGATGGCGGCTTCGGTGTAGATGGTGTTCCAGGTGATGATGGCGTCTGAGCATGGTGTCCCAGTGGTCTTTGAACCTCTGGGGGTTGATGAGGAGTCTCAGCAATCCTTCTCCAAGCCAAACTCCGATACCACGACCCTCGCACCCTCGCCAGATACGCCAAACCAGGCATCGAAGCCGGGGCCGCCCTCACCGCCTAACACGACCCGGGTAAGTGATATCCCCACTAGCCAGACCCGGACTCCATACGAGGATCCTGAAATCGCACCATCTCGTCCAAATATTCCGTTAACCCCATGCGGCATGGTCGAGTACTCAGGACGGAACCAAAAGGTTCACCGTCGCATGCTACGGCCCCGACCGCCGGGTCTTCCGGAAGTGGCTGATCGTCAACCGTCGTGCCGATTTCACAAAGTTGCGACAGACCGGGCAAGTAGGGCGGAGACTGCCGTCCTTCGTCGTCGAGACCTGCCAGACGTGCAGACCGGCAAACTCCGCCACCGGCTTCCGCCGCCATTCAAACAACGAGGAATCGGCTGCGGCTCTGACATGAATCCCGACAGGTAGTGCACCAGCGAACGCAGGGTCCAGGACGGCGTCTCTGGCGAAGCGAGACATCTTCAGTTGCGACTCGCGTTCTGGCAAAGGATCCGAGCCGGGAGGATGCTGGTTCGTGGAAGAGACCGACTCGGACATCCTCGTCGCCGCCCCATCCGCTTGTGAGAAGACCCCGCTCATCCCCTGAACCTCAATCCCAGAGTCTCCGCGATTGTGGTTCGCTGCACCTCAGCCGAGCCACCCGGAATCCGCAGATTTCGGGCGATTTGGAACAGCTTGTTGATGTCCGAGTTCTTCATGACGCCGCCGCCACCGTGGATCTGCACCGCTCTGTCGGCGACGCGATAGAATGCCTCGTCGTTCACGAGCTTCATCGTGCACACGTCCCGGATCTCCCCCTTAGGGCGCGGCATCTTCCACCATGGCCCGGGATTGTCCATCACCGACGTCACAGCGAGCGAGACGGACCGCGCCTGATGCCAGTCTGCGTACATGTCGGCGATCATCCACTGGATCCCCTGGTTCGCGCCGAGCGGCCGACCTCCGATGATGCGTTCCCGAGCCCTCGCAAGCGCCTTGTCGATGAGGTATCCGCCCCAGCCGGCACACATCCCGCCGCGGCGCATCCGGGTCCAGTTGATGGACGACATGGCGATGTCGAAGCCCTGGCCGCGTTCGCCGAGTATCGCTGACTCAGGGAGGGCCAGATCCTCGAAGATCAACTCGCCGGTGAAGCCATCGTCGAACATCGTCTGATAGAGGTCGCCCCGAGTGAACCCCTTACCCTCGTAGTCGGCTCCACGGAATTGGAAGTATGAGAAAGAGTGCCGGCCGCGCCCTGGGTCGGTCACGGCGAACACCTGGATGATGTCGGCGTGCTTCCAATTTGTAATGAACGCCTTGTGACCGTTGAGAACCCAGTCGGGGCCGCGCTTCACCGCGTTCGTCTTGAAGTCGAACATGTTCGAGCCGGCACCAGGTTCGGTAACTGCGTGGCAACTGGTCATCTCCCCTCTGACCAGTGGATCGATGAACTCCTCGCGATCGTCGTCGGAGGCCCAGATGAGCCGCGGAGTGGCTCCCTCCGACCAGGACAAGAGCGCCGGGTTGAGGCCAACGCCATAGCCATACACCTTCTCCTCGATGTACACCATGTCGTTGCGCGTCCAGCCCTGGCCACCGATGCGCTCCGGAAGGTACCCCGCATATAGACCGCGGCGTGCCGACGCTTTCATGATCTCGCGACGGGCCTCCCAGATCTCGGGGTGGAGCGTGCCGTCCTCGGAGAGGTACCTATCCCGGTCCGCGAGCCGATGCCGCAGAGCATCTTCTCGCGGCTTTACCTCCTCGTCATACAGCGCCTCGATCTGCAACAGCACGTCATCTAGGTTCTCGGGAGCCCGGGTGATGGGACGCTCTGGGCCTTTCACGTGATCCTCCATTGGTCAGACGGATTCGATGTTGCGGGGCGACACCACGGCATCGTGGAGGCGCTTGAACTGGTCGATGGCCTGCGCCGGGTCTCCGCCGTAGAGGAAGATCAGGTGGCGGACACCACTACGCTCGTACTCCGAGACGCGGGCTGCTACCTCGGCGGGGCTTCCGGCAAGGCACAGCTTCGATATCAGTTCGTGGGTGAACTCTCGGTGGTAACGCTGAGTGAGATGGCCGGCGAGGTCCCGTCTCGCTTCATCCCCGTCGTCGGCTAACCGGGTGGGAATCATAAGGGCGGCAGCGACACCGTCCGCGTCGCGTTGGGCGTCGCGGGCGTGTGTACGAACTCTGGCGATGCTGGTCTCGAAGCGATCAGGCGACACCATGTAGCCCATCCAGCCGTCGCCGAGCCTGCCCGCACGCCGCAGCGCCGCATCAGCCCTTCCCCCGACCCAGATCGGCGGTCCGCCCAGGCGGACCGGCATCGGGTTAATCCCCACGTCGTCGAATCGGGTGAACCGCCCGTTGAAGCTGGCCTCAGGATCCGTCCATAGTGCCCGCATCACCTCGATACCTTCGTCCGTTCGGACACCCCGCTCACTTCGAGGAATGCCAACGAGCTCGAAGTCCTTGGCGCTCTCGCCACCCACTCCGACACCACACACGACCCGCCCTCCGGTCAAATAATCAAGGGACGCCATCTGCTTGGCTACCAGTCCGGGCGGCCGGAGTGGGAGCAGAAGTACCCCCGTGCCGATTGTGATAGACGTGGTGTACGAGGCGAAAGCCGATAGGGCAATGCTCCCCTCAAGGATGGGGTTCCCGAAGGACAGGTGGTCGCCGCACCAAAGCGAATCGTACCTGAGATCCTCGGCACAGGCCGCTATGTCACGAAAGATGCCGGGATCGGGCAAAGCCTCGGGCATCTGCCCGCTGGCCATGACGCCGAACTGCACCGCTCGCTCAACCGAGGTCAGTCGGAAGAATGGCGATGAGCTCTTCGAGGTTCGACGCTGTGCCCAGCCCTTCCACGACGTCAGCGATCTCATGCCGACGCCCTGCTGAGTAGACGTGAGTCGTAAGCTCGTCGAATTTCGACCGCAGTTCCCGAGGAGACAGCGGGTTGTTCGGATCTCCTTTCGGATCATCGATCGATTCCCGGAACGTCCGGCCGTCGGTCGTCTTCACTTCGGCCCAGCCCGACCACTGCTGCGGATAGATGCGATCCAGTTCGGTGTCCACCACGCAATGAGTGGCGTCCATGATCCGAAGCACCTCGGGGTCGCTGAACAAGGAGCCGTCGTACTCTGCTAGCGACGCACGACCGGCGCGCACGGCGGCGGCGAAGGCTGCGGGGAAGATGACGACGCCAGGATGGCTAGACGCGGCACTGTGGACGTCGTCGTATTCGATGGAGTGGGCGGCGACGGCGTTGGCCATCGCGGCGTACAGCGGCGTCGCACTCAACGACGTGCCGACGATCGACGACGATCCCTCACCCGAGGCGAGCGCGAACCTCTGGATGCAGGCTCCTGAGTCGGTGGTCGAGCCGTTGGCGGCGACGCCGAGGTGGTCCAGCAGCAGCAAGCGGGTCGCGCTGAGGTCCTCCTGAGCCAGATCATCGAACTGCAACTCGAATACTCGTTCGACGAGGTTTCTCGTCAGCGACATCGGGCGCTCCTCGGCAAAGGTCCGGATCGGTTCGTCAAGCTTATGAGCCGACGCGCACCACCGTCAAGATCGGTTCTCGTCAACTCCTCCGAATGCTCCCGTAGCCTCAAGCTCAGCCACTCGCTCTGGCGGGTAGCCAAGAAGCTCGGAGATCACGTAATCCAGATCCTCGTTGCGCGTTGGGGCTCGCCGGTACGTCACCTCCGACGGCTGCCCGACCCGCATCGAGCTGGCCACCTCGTACACGGTGCCCCACTCGGGATGGTCGACCTCGATCACCATTCCTCTAGCTACGGTGTGAGGATCCCTCAGGGCGGGTCCTACCGACTGGACCGGAGCACACGGCACCCCCGCCTCAGTCAGCAAGTCGATCCACTCCTCGGTGGTGCGCTCTTGAAAGACGGAGTCGAGGATCGAAAGCAGCTCATCCGCGTTCTCACGACGATCTCCGAAGGTCCTGTACCGATCGTCTGTGGCCAGGTCGGGGCGGTCCAAGGCCTCGACGAGACGATGCCAGAACTTCTCCTTGGCGCACCCCGCGACGATCCATCCATCCGACGTTTCGAAGTTCTGGAAGGGCACAAGCGATGGGTGGGCCGAGTGACGAGTGCGGGTCGGCTCGAAACCCTTCGTGAGGTGCCACGTAGCCTGATACGTCAGCATGTTGATCGCGACGTCGTACAGGCTCAGGTCACAGTCCATGCCGATTCCGTCACGCCGGGCGGCGTGCAGCCCAGCAAGAATGGCCCCCGCGGCCATGTACCCGCCGGAGAAGTCGACCAGCGAGAGCCCCGACTTTGTAGGCGGCCCATCGGGCTCACCCGTCAGATCCATCCATCCGCCCAGGCCCTGGAGAATGTAGTCGTATCCGGGCTGTTTGGCACGTGGGCCCGTCATCCCAAAGCCGCTCAGAGAGCTGCATACGATGGCGGGATTCAGATGCTTGAGGTCGTCGTACATCAGACGAAGACGTGCCGGCACGTCGCCGCGAAGGTTGGAGTGCACTACGTCGGACACTCGTACGAGATCTTCGAAGACTTCTCTGCCTTCGGCTACCGTCAAGTCGAGACTCAAGCTCCGTTTGTTCCGGTTGAACGTCTCGAAGAACAGGCTGTCCTCTCCGTCCTGGTACGGAGGTATGTACCGAGATACGTCGCCGCCGGTGCGGGGATCCTCGATCTTGATGACCTCGGCGCCGAGATCCGCCAGATGGAGCGAGCAGAAGGGTCCTGCTCCGAACTGCTCGATGGCGATAATCCGGACGTCTTCCAGCGGTCTCAACGGGTCCTCCTCATCCACTCGCACCCGACACCAATGCAGGCCATTAGAGTACTCGCAAGACACACGACCTCGGAGGCCATGGCACCTTCTCACGCGCCCGCCGGATGCGTCACCGGTCGGTTGCAGCCCGTCCACAACGGGCACCTCGAACTCTTCAGGATGGTCCTCGGTGCGGGCTTACGTCTCATTGTCGGCATCACAAACCCGGATCCGCCATCCAGAGAGGCGCACCCCGACCACGATTCGCGTCACCTCGCAGAGAACAACCCTTTCACGTTCCACCAGCGCCTCACCATGGTTCATGCGGCTCTGGCATCAGCAGGCATCAGCCCTGTGCGCTATGACATAGTCCCGTTCCCTCTTCACAACCCGGAGCGGGTAGAACACTATGTTCCTCTCGACGTAGTCCAGTACGTCCGAGTCTTTTCCCCGTGGGAGGCCGGCAAGGCTGACATGCTCCGCGGCTACGGATACACTGTGGAACTCGTCGACGGAGACGGCGAACATCGCATCACAGCCTCGTCCATTCGGGAGGCTTATCGCCTTGGACGGCCGTGGCGTGACCTGGTGCCCGCACCGGTTGCCGACCTGGTAGATGACTATATCCGCAGCGGGCACTTCGCGTCCCGGCCGTGATCCCATATGGCGACACCCATCCGATGTTGCCTGACAACCGGCTGCCCCTGGTCCTGGTCATCCTCGACGGACTAGGAGACCGGGCCGTACCCGAACTCGGCGGCCGCACCCCTGCGGAAGCGGCCGAGACTCCACACCTTGATCGGCTCGCCGCTCGAGGTGCCTCCGCTCTTCACCTACCCTTCGGACCCGGAAAGGCTCCTGCGAGCGAGATCTCTCACTGGGCTTTGTTCGGCTGTGAGCCTGATACCTTCCCCGGCCGAGCCGTGCTTGAAGCCCGCGGGCATGGCGCGGTCGTACAAGCCGGGCAGGTCCACTCGTATGCCGCCTTGCGGGTCGGGGAGGAGCGAGACGGTGTCGTATGGGTCACCGGGAGGGCTGCACCCTCCGACGGTGCCGACGCCCACGTCCTGTTCGAGGCACTCGACGGGATAACGATCGATGGATTCCGCTTCGGCTTGCAACGCCTCACCAGGGGTGAAGCCTTGCTTTCGATCTCCGGGCAGGCCTCGCCGGACATCACCGACTCCGACCCGTTCTTTGAGCAAATCCATCCGTGGCTACGACCGCTCCCACTCGCGGATGCAACAAACCCGGCCACGGCTACCGCCACTTCATCTGCGGTTGAGGAGTTCCTGCGGTCGAGTCGCCGCCTCCTGCACGCACACCCGGTCAACGTGCAACGCCGGGAGCGCGGCCTACCGGTGCTCGACGTGCTCACCACGAAATGGACCGGCATGGTGCGTCCGGTTCCGTCATTCGAAGAACGGGTCGGCGTACCCGGCGCAGCGGTGACGTCGAGCGCGTTGTACCGGGGACTGGCGGCGACGCTCGGTCTCATCTCTCATGACATCGAGCCTCTGCCGGACCCGGGCGAGGATCTCTTCGTCCGTTTCGAGACCGCGGCGACTCTGCTCGACGAGGGAGCACAGTTCGTCCACGTACACACCAAGGCAGCGGACGAGGCAGGCCATACCAAGGACCCGCGCGAGAAGATGCGCGTTCTCCAGCTCCTCGACGAAGCCTCGCGCAGGCTCCACCAGAAGCCCTTCCTCTCTGCAGTCGTCGTGATCACCGGCGACCACGCCACACCGTCCGTCGACGGCATCTTGCATTCGGGAGACCCGACTCCGTTCTTGATGACCTCCCCGACCACACGGCCCGACGCCGTCACGAGCTTCGGCGAATCCTTCGCCGAGCGCGGTGCCATGGGGACTATTGGAGCCTGTGACGTGTTGCCGCTGATGCTCGACCGCGCCAACCGACCTATGTTCCTTGGCTCCAGGATCACGCCCTACGAAAGCCTCGGGCTACCCGACTGCCCTGAGCCGATGACTTAGCAACAGGACACCTCAAGCATTCAGACACGGCATGAAAGGCGGGCAATAACCTCCCGACGGTAGCTCGGTGGTCGTGTCTACGGGGTTAGCGGAATATTTGGACGGGATGGTGCGGTTTCGGGGGGTTGCCGTGGAACGTTTCGCTCCGGGCGCTGGGGGTGGATGCTGGGGACGGTCTGCTGGTAGTCATTGGCTGTGGCCGGGGTCACCGTAGAAAATGGACAAGAGACAACGGTTTCGTTGCGGACCTGTAGGGGTTGGGTTGGCGTCAGCGGAGGGATCTAAGGGGTGACCGTAGTAAATGGACAAAATGTTACGGTTTCAGGGGGGTCCGTAGGGGTCGGTGTTGGCCGTGGGGTGGTGGTGTGGGGTTGGTGAAGTCGTATCGGCCCGAGGGCGCCTCTCCTACGAACGAGCATGCACAGCCTTCAGGGAAGCCAGCGGCGGGTTGACCCTCCACCAACTCCGCCACTCCTCCCTCACCCACCTCGGTGAAGCCAGCGCGTCGGCATGCTGCTCCAAGGCAAAGCCGCCACCGTGACCTCCGCACCCTCGGCCGCTACACCAAACCAGGTACCGAAGCCGTCGCCGCCCTCGCCACCCACTTCGACAACAGCCGCTAACAGCACACGACCGAACAGGGCAGCGAAATAGCCAACCACACGGCAACACGACTACCGGAGGCTGATCCCGACAGCCAAATACCACCCAACACCAGCCGACTGCGGCAGCAGGTACTGACCGCTGGTCATGAAACCGTAACATTTTGTCCATTTACTACGGTCACCCCCAACACCGGTCCGGTGATCTCCACCGATTCACGCTGCTATCCCCCTAACCAGCGGAAACGTACGAGGTCGTCACGTTTGCACGTAGCTGTTCCGCGCTCTGTCGTAACCAACGATCCGACCCCGGCTGCCCAAATGCTGAACACGATGCGCCTCGTTGCGAAACCGCTCTCTCCTGGTCAAGGGATAGCCCCGTACGTCGCCGAAGTCCATGCGGGCGACCTCGTCGAGTTCGGCGGCCTGCCGGTTCTGCTACAAGAGCTGGTAGTCGACGCCGACCTCCGTGTCGTAGTAGTCGGATCACGCGCTTGGACATGGCGACGACCGCGCAATCCAGACGCGATCGACTGGCGCGCCGAGGACCCGCACGGAACCGGTTTCGAACGCGCGTCATCCCCCGCCGTCGAGCGCGAAGCGATCGACTTGACCGGAGCACTGGGCCTCACCATGAGCGTGCAGGACTGGCTGGAAACTCCCGATGGCATCGTGTTCTTGGAGGCGAACCCCCAAGGGGCATGGACATTCCTCGACCGCTCCGAGGAAGTCATCCCTGACGCCCTCGCAGCACACCTCATTGAACGGTCAGGGGAGGTCCTAGCCGACGGGAAATGGCCGCATCCGTTAAAGCTCGTCCTATGGGACCTCTACCCGGCGAGTAAGGCGCCTGACAACGACGGCGCGGTCGCACCCCCGTTCGCTCCGCCTCCCTGGGCATCCGCAGCTGCACGATCCCCTGCAGCGCTGTCCGTTGCGGTCAGAGCGAACGACGAGGCGAAAACTGGAGCCAGAACAGCGGAGGACAAGGCAGCCCGACTCGTCCGCACAGCACTCACAACGCTCACCGTCGCTACAGCACTCTTCGGCTACGAGTTGCAGGTCGCGCTCGCGCGCGTCGCTTGGTGGGGGTCTCCGGAATATTTGGACGGTGGTCTCAATCGGTGAACGCAACGGATGGCTGTCTTGTAGCTTAGAGTTGAGGTAGTGAAGCGGCGTGTCAGTCCCCGTTGTTTCGGCCGTGTGAGGTTTAGAGGAGTGTTTCGTCGCAATATCTCCGTGGAGGCTCCTTGTGGTCGTGGGTCGTCTCAATGACCAACGCCGTGGGCATCGGAGTGTTCAAGATGTTTGTTTGGTTACGGCTGTTAATGCTTGGTGGGGTGTTTGCCAGCCGAGGGTCTGGCGTGGTCGGTTGTTTAGTTCTGCTGCTACCTGGTCGTACGCTCTCTGGTCGAGCTTGTAGAAGTTGGTTGACTTGGGGAAATACTGGCGGAGCAGCCCGTTGGTGTTCTCGTTGGTTCCGCGCTGCCAGGGACTGTACGGGTCGCAGAGGTAGACTTCGATACCGGCCTTCTCCCGGAGGGTCTTATGGCCGGCGATCTCCTTGCCCTGATCCCACGTCAACGTTCTACGCAGAGTGGGCGGGAAGGCTTCGAGCTGGGCGGCTATCGCGTTGTTCAGTGCCTCAGCGGTGCGGCTCCCTGGGAGGGCAGCCAGTATCAGGTACCGGGTCTTGGGTTCCACCAGGGTAGCCACGGCGGTTACTCGGTTCCCCACCAGTAGATCTCCTTCCCAATGCCCAGCCTCCTCACGGGTTTCAACTACGCCGGGTCGGGCTGAGATCAAGACAGGATCCCTGATCACACCCTGGCCTCTCCCTCGACGATGCCCTGTCCGTGGTGTTCGAGCAGCACGGCGGGTGCGAAGGCATCGCCACAGTTCTTTGCGGAGCACACCACGATGATGGGCGTACACAGACCGGTAGATCGTCTCGTGGCATACCCACATCGACGGGTCAGTCGGGTACTCGGTACGAAGCCACCCCGAGATCTGCTCGGGTGACCACCGAACTGCCAGTTTGCTCTCCACGAGGATCCGCAGGCGGCTGTTAGCGGCGAGTTTGGGCACCTTCGGACGTTTCGCTCGTTCACGGACTCGATCCTCAGCGTCAACAGCCCGATAGGCACCCCGCCCACCGTTGGTGTTCACTTCACGACAGATCGTCGAGGGCGCGCGGTCAAGCCGCCTGGCTATCGACCGCAACGACTCACCCGCTACCAGCCCCCAAGATATCTCTTCTCGGTCCATCAGCGACATCCGAGCCGAAGACCAAGCAGGCGGCCCCACAGGCCGCCGGAACCCGTGACGGGCCACATAGTCCCGCACCGTGCTCAACGGCCGCCCGACCGACGCCGCTATCTCCCTCAAAGTCTGACCAGCCTCGTACCGATCCCAAATCTCTGTCTGTTCCACAGTATTCATATGACGGCCCATCACAACACCTCCTACCCATCCCGACTGGTATTTCCAGACCTAGGTGTTGCGTTGACCCTCTGAGGCCACAGTCCCCATTTACTACGGTCACCCCCAGTCGCCGCCCCGGATCAGGAACCAGTTGGGGTGAGCCCGGAAAGCACCTGAAAAACCGGGCATCCAAAAGGCCTTGGTTCCACAAGTCGTCGAACCTCGATTTTTGGTTAACCTATCTAGGCCGGTTCCAGGGAAGGGGAGACACAAACTTGAGCACTATTGACGGTCCAGCGTCCACGGGGACTCCTAGGGATACAGTCGATAGTGGAGGCGAGCTAGATCTAACGCCGAGGAGAGACGGATCCCGGCGGCGGCTGGGATTCGGGATCGTAGTTGCTGCTGTGTTGGGCATTGCCCTTCTGGTCTTCTTCGGCGGCGCTGGCAGGTTCGACGAAGACCTGCGAGAAGCTGCGGCAGCTGCTGAGGCGTCCAGAATCGCTGCCTACTCCGTCTCTGTTGCTGCCTACGCAGATTTAGTAGCGGCCCAGGTCGACGTCCAGACCACGTACGCCGACTTCGACGCCGCGCACTCGGTGTACTTTTTCGCCGAAATTGGCTCCTTAGCTGAAGCTACCGCTCTCGCAGCGTCTGGTGGAGCAGCGAGAGCGACAGCTCAGGCGTCCATAGTTGCGAGCCGTGCGGCCCTCGCGTCTGGTGAAGCCCTAGCCGCCGCCCATGACGCTGACGCTGCTGAAGCCGATGCGTATGTCGCTTACTTCAACGATGAGGAACCCGCCCGCGCCGCAGCCACCGCCGCTTTCGTCGAGATGGCTGCGGCGGCTAGAGAAGCCGCCCGTGCGGCCCTCGCGTCTGGTGAAGCCCTAGCCGCCTCCTATGACGCTGACGCTGACGCCTACAACGCCTACGCCCGCTTCGCCCAGAGCAGCTCCGTCGATGACACAGCGGTTACAGCAGCATGGGGGGCGGCCACCTACGCCAATTCAGTCTCAGCTGAAGCTGATGTCGCCCTTGCTCAAGCCACTAACCGCTTTGTAGCGGCACAAAAGTCGGCGTTCGACGCTGCGGGCGCCGTTGACGTTTGAGGTATCCCCCAAAGGCGAGCCCTCCGTCGCTCCTTAATACACCCAGCTAGCTGGGTGTTCTCTGCACTGGGCAACGGACTGCCACTCCGCAGGCGGGCAATCAGCGCCGCAGGAGCGATTCCGTAGGATGGCCCGCATCTCGCCTTGTCGGACCGGCCCGACAAGGCGCAGCGGCCAGAGCAAGCGACCGAGTGGAGTGCAGGGTACCGGCCGGTAGACCACAAGCGCCGGCGGGACACGGAGGTTGCCAATGTCGTGGGTTGGTAGAGAAGTCGAACGAATCCGGCAGGAGACGAGTACATGGCAATGACGAATCCCATTCCCACCGACGGTCCGATCCCCGTCGGCGTCATCGCCGGGATCGACGAAACCGTCTTCTCTGAAGACGACAACATCACCATCACCTATGTCCTCGCTGGCGTTGTGTACCGCGACGCCCAAGCGGCCCGTCGGGCCTTCCAGCAACTTATCGCTGGCCGCAAGGGACCGTTTCACTGGCGGGAAGAAGGCCGCGAGCGCCGTGAGGAAGCAGTCACCCTCCTAGAAGAGCACGTTGTCGCTACCTACCTGCTTGCTCGACCAACTGGAATCCACCGCCCGCTAGAGGCGCGTCACGAACTTCTCGCCCATCTCGTAGCAGAACTCCTCAATGACGGAGTCGACCACGTCATCATCGAATCAGCACGGGTTCCAGCCAATGACGGTCGGGACCGCGATACGATCGTGGAATCATTCCGAGCCGACAGCGCCAACCGTACGTTCACTTACGACTGGCGCACTAAGACCGAGCCGCTGCTGTGGTACCCCGACGCGCTCGCCGGCGTCGCCCATGAATTCCTCGCCGATGGAAAAGCACACCACTTTCGACGACTTCAGAGAGCAGAAGTCGTCACCGAGATCCGCTACCCCCGTTCTGATCACTGAAGTTCCTCTTTACCTTGGGTGGCTCTGATGTGTCAGGATCGGGGCTGGTCGCTCACAGCGGCCAGTAGGGCCTCACCGTTCGTTACCGGGTTGCTTGCCTTTAGGGGCGATCTGATCCTAGGACCACCGGGGATGTGATGTCCGATAATGAACATTATGTAAAGCTACGGCTGCGGTGTTTCCCCAGGTAGATGACGGTTTCGGGGTAGGGCCGTCCGGGTCGTGCATAAACCGTCCCAGCCACGGTCGAATATGCGACAGTTAATACCGGTCGACGATGGTCGGCAGAGACCCGGCTGGTTGACGAGCTCCCGGCGGGTACCGTTAACCCCCTATGAGCAGAGTCCGCCCCCCAGGGCGCCCACCACCCACATATCCCCCCGGCCGCTACTGCGCCACCGACAGCTGAACGGCGCGCCTATCCATCTACAACCCGACCGACCACTGCAACCTCCACACCCCCCTCCGACGCCGACCCGCACTGAGCCGCCGACGCTGGTGAGACCATTCAGGCGGGTAACCGCTGTCGGCGGCCGGCCGAGCCCCCAGCGGAAAGGAGTGTCCGCTGCCTGTCACCCGGGCGAACAGCCAAAGTATCCGGTTCCCCCCAGCACGCCGTGGCGGCGAAACTCCTCGAAGAGGGTTTCGGGCGGAAACGCCCCAAACCCTGTCTCCAGCCCGCCGGGGCGGGTACACGCCCCGGCATGGCCATGTTGGAAAGCTGCGGGAGGGGGGCCGGCGGCTATGGGACCAGAAGTTGCCCGAACCGGACTATTTCCTCGTTGAATTCGTCGAAATCGGCGGTGAGCGTAAGAGTCATACCGACAACTCGGGGGCCGTCATCAGTGTGTCCCTCGATGGCCTCATCGAGGGATGGAATAAAGCTGTGCCCGAACTCCCAGATCTCGTCGAGTATGTGGGCGTTCGTGGTTGACAGCAGCTCAACGACACGTTCTGCGTCAGGGTCGACGCGAACAGCGCGGCAGCGCAATGTCCAGCGGGCGCTGTCCTCCCAGACCTGGGCGAGGCGGCGCGCAGCAGCGGCGATCTCGATCGGGTCTCCTGACACCTGTGGGAGGTAGTCGTTGACGATGGCCGTTGCTGTGCTCGTGTACCCACTGAATTCGTGCATCCTGTCCTGTGCCCACGGGGCGAAATCGTTTAGGGCGTGTTCACCTAAAGTTACACTGATGTGATATCATTACGATATGACAATAACACAAGAACAATACCAACTCATAGTAGACGTGTTCCCGAAACCCCGCGGTACCGTCAAGGTATCCAACCTCCAAGCCCTCAACGGCATCCTGTACGTACTGGAGCACGGCTGCAAGTGGCGGGCGCTTCCCGAACGGTTCGGGAACTGGCACACCGTTTACATGCGGATGAGCCGCTGGGCGGCCAGCGGCGTCTTGGACCGGGTGTTCCAGCGTCTACAGCAGGAACAGCTCATCGACCTCGAAGTTCTGGGCCTGGACAGCACGTCGGTCAAGGTTCATCCCGACGGCTGTGGTGCTCTCCGAAAGCGGGGTCCCCAGGCCATCGGTCGCTCCCGGGGAGGGTTGAACACCAAGATCCACATGGTCGCGGCCAGCGCTTGTAGCGCCGTCTTATTCGCTCTTTCCCCAGGTCAGGACCATGATGCTCCCCATGGGCGGGAGCTCCTCAAAAAGATGGGCCCACGAAAAAAGGAGCAGGAAGGGGAGCAGCTAGAGCTGTTCCTGGTAGCGGACCGCGCCTATGAAGGGGACGAAACACGGCAACTGGCCGTCGCTCTGGGCTACACGCCGGTCATCCCACCCCGAAGCAACCGCCGCCACCCGTGGGACTACAACCGTCCGATATACAAGCGACGGAACGAGGTCGAACGGCTCTTCCGACGGCTCAAAGGCTACCGGCGTGTCTTCACCCGCTACGACAAACTCGACGTGATGTTCCTAGCATTCATCACCCTCGCGCTCATACACGACACGCTCAGAAACGTAACACGCCCTAGGTTGATGTGGGTCACTTCGGCTTGAGCGAGCCGATACTCGATCTCGCGGCGTAGCGGTGCTCGACGATCCAGTTCTGCTTCGAGGACTGTTCCAAAGAGCCTGATTTCCCAGAGCGTGTCGCGTCGAAGCGCCACCATCAGCGCGTCGCCGGCGAGCTCCTCTAGGAGACGGTCGTGGCCATGTGCCTTCTGATGGAGAGCGAGGGCGTCTTGCACGAGGTATGCGAACTGCTGGCGCAAGGTGTCAACGATGTCCTCGGTGGCAGTAAACGAGAATGTCCAGACGTCGCCACTCTCGCGGAACGAATCTATGAACTCGAAAACGCGCGGCGTGTCGACGACGCCGGAGTAGTCGGCGTCGGGGTTGCTCCGCCACACACTCAACTGTGCAAGAACGTCGCTGTCGACGAAGACGTACGTGGGTACGCCCCGTGCTCGGGCTTCAAGAAATTCGAGGTTGGTGACGGACTTGTCGGTATCGGGGTCGACCGAGCCGTACCGCGCGCCGACAACCATCACGAAGATATCGGCGTTCTCTCGGACGTTCCTCACGCTGTTGGTGACCGTCGTCTGGTTCGCGTCGATCGGGAACGAACCGTGCTCGGCCATCACGGCACGCCAACCGAGTCCCCCTATGAATTGGCGAAGCTGCGAGCGGAGATGGTTGAGGTCGTACATGGTCGAACTCACGAAGACATTTGGTGGTCGGTTCTTCACTGGCCACTCCGTTCAGTCGCAGGAGACGCCCTCGGGCACTTTAGGGCCGAATCCCGGATCACCACCCCGTCGGCGAGGACCCCGACGGGGAGCTGTGGCACTGACTTGTCCTGAGACGCTCGGCCGGCCTAACTCCCCCCTGAGCCCCGCCCAGCGGAGGGGTCCTCCGCTGGAGGGACTCAGGAGGTGGTAGGGAGGGGCGGCCTCTCCTGCCTCGCACCGAAAGGTGGCGCCGGGGGCCCCCACACCCAACGGATCCAGCGGCACCGGGGTCAGGAATCGATGCTGACCCCTCCGAACATGCGGGAGCTTGTCTACTAGCCCGGTCTCCGCTGACCATCGTCGACCGGTATTAACCGTCGCATATTCGACCGTGGCTGGGGTGGTTTATGCACGACCTGGACGGCCCTACCCCGAAACCGCCATCTACCTGGGGAAACACCGACGGGCGTGGCTTTACATAATATCTATTATCGGACACCGCTGCCCCTGACAATCCGGCCCCCGCTGCGGTTCGTCGGTGTGGTCCTCTCGGGGGTTAGCCCCGCTCCCAGCCCCGCTCCGTGTAGTACCAATCGCACGCAGGGCAGCGGCACTTATCGGCATGGATGAGATCAAGGCAGGCGTCGCATTCGCAGCCGTCGTTGCCCGACTGGTCATGGCCTGGGATCCCGCCGAGGGGGAACAGCCCCTCACGCTGTTTGCGCGGGACATGCCGGTTGAGTTGACACTGGTCGCATGCGCACACCGGCGGCGCGGGCAGCGTGTTATCGGGACTGTCGCCGTCCTCGGGTTTGGTTGGCACATAGCGGACTGAGATGGTCTTGATTTGGCTGGCCGATACGATCACTCGGTCTACATCCCAATCCTCTGCAGCCGTTATGTTGTCGCCGGGAGGGCGGATCTTGACGGGGCGCCCAATTTGGATACTACGAGCGTCGTTCTCCTCGAGGTCGGTGCTGAAGGCGAAGAGCGGGCCGTAGAGGTAGGTCCCGTCCTTTAGGTCGAGACCGACATACACCCGATGGTGAGGGCGTTTAGTGAAAGCGAACCCCCATCCTGACAATTGTTCGATAGGCCCTTGCAGTTGCCTGGTTGCTATGAACGTTGCGATTGTGGGACCAGGCCAGAATCTGATTTTGGAAGCGCGCTTACTGCTCCACGCTGGGGGGACAGCGATTACTGCGGCAAGGCCGGTTGCAGCGAGAAGCAGGGCGGCAGACCAGAGTGTGACCTCGGCGTAGTTGCTCTGGAAGTAGCCACTCGGATCACGGACAATCGCCCCGGCATCCGGTGTGATAGTTGGCAGTAGGTATCGGAGAATGGCGAATAGGCCGAGTATGACCCCGTTGACTGCGAGGCTGACCGACACGATCGTCACGGTCTCGCGGAGAAGGCTGTATCTCCTCTCGGGGAGCCGCGTCTCCGTTCTGACGAGATAGACGAACCCAGGTGTCAGGAATGTGACGAAGATGGCAAGGCCAACGAGAGTCGTAGGCATTACGAGCGGCTATCCGAAGGTGGCAGCGAGGACGAAGTTAGCCTTTGGGCGGCGGCTTCGGGTCTGCATTACTGCTTGACGAGGCGGCCGGGGCGTTCGGGGGCTGCTGTTGACCTCGGTCGGTTACCCCTCGGACCCGAACCTGTCTTGTCTGCGATCCGCCATCTTCACGCTGCACGCGCCATCGGCCGTGTTCCTTCTTGGCTGGCATAGCCCTAAAGATTACCAGTTCCCCCGGGTACGCTCGACACGGGCACCGAGGCCGGATACCTCCGGTCCGCTCCTCCGCTGCCCACGACGGTCAACAGCCAAGTAACCGGTTCCCCCCAGCACGCCGTGGGCGGCGAAACCCTCGGGGTTTCGGGAGGGAACACCCCCAAACCCGCCTGTCCCCGACCGACGCGAATCAGGTGGAAAGTGGTGCACGCCGCGGTAGGCGACGTGATCGCGGAGTGGGTTCGTATGGTCCGCTCCGGCCAGACGAAGCCCAGACTCGTCGAATTCAGCACTCGCGCTGTGGCCTCAACGGATCTGCTTGAGCAGGTCCGGGCTCTGAATGCGGACAACAGAGTTGTTCCGGCCGCCCCGATCGTATTGGCTGGAGTTGCTCTTGAGATCGCACTTCGGTCCGCGGTCGAGGAACTCGATCTCACCGTCGAGGGACGGGGAAGCATCGATGCTTATGCCAGGGCGCTCCGCCAGGTCGATGTGCTGAACAGGCAGGACATGAAAGATGTCACGCAGATGGCGGGCCTTCGCAACGACGCCGCGCATGGAGTCCACGAGACACTCAGCCGTAAGGGAGCGAGCTTGATGGAACAGCAAGCGAACCTCTTCCTCGCCCGGCTAGATCAGGCCGTCCAGCAGTCGAACTGAAACCCAAGCCGTCGCCCAACCAGAACCTCAAACGAGGCTGAGTTCGGGTGCTGTTCGCTGCTGGGGGCAACGGAGGACCCCTCCGCTGGAGGCGCTCAGGCGCTGTGGCTGTGGGTGTTGGGCCAGCCCAGGTCGGAGGGCGTTGTCACATGGATACTCGGCGGCGGTGGCACCGCTAAGGCCGTATTGGACGCTCCTCTCCCTTGATCGTGAGTTTGATCTTGTCTGCAAACTGCCTCTTGTCCCCGGTCACACGAACCGCTCTCTTGGCTTGGACTCTTAAGCTTCCCGTTACCCCGACGTACTCGGCTTCGTCCAGGATCACACGGGCGGCCTTTGCCAAAGACCGTGCGGGTTGGGGGCCAGTCATTCCCCTGAACGCATCGGTTCCTACAGCAGCCTCGAAGTACCGCCACTTCCCAAAGGTACCGCGGTTCTCTGTCAGCACATCCCGTATGGTTGCGAAGTCTGCTTCGATCCGATCTCGGCTCTCCCGTGGGAGGTGGTCAAATAGATTCAGCAGGTCGTGGATCTTTCTCGCTTCATCGGTACAAGTTAGTGAGATGGCCTTCAGCGCGAGCTCGCACGCGAAGGCGGCGATCATCCCGTTCCCTAGCAGCAAGCCAGCTGTCGCAAGAAGTTCTTGCTCTCGGTGCCGCGGGTTCTGGCTCAGGGCATGCGCATCGATCTGGAACGAGACCGACCCATCGGCGTTGACTCGGTAATCGCGAAAGTCCGCGATCGAGACCCTCTCATGGTCGGTGTTACGGGATACTCCGTCGAGGAGAGCTCGCGCCTGGAGGAAGAACAAACCTGGTGAACCTGCGGGGAAGTCACGGCGGGTGAGCTTTCCCCTAGGGCTTTTGCTGCGGGCAACCCGGTCCAGCAGCTCCTGCTTCGACAACCTGTGGAGCTTAGGAAAAACCTTTTGAGCGAACGGACCGTCACCGTACTTGGGTTGATGTCCCAACATCATGTTCAACGCGTTGCTGAAGGACTCCTCGGATATCCTCTTTGCCTCTGCCGCTGCAGCGCTGCCTTCCAGTATCTCGCCACAGACGATGCACTTTATGCCGGTGACAGCACGCTCCGGGTCGGTTCTTCCCCTGAGGACTCCCCAGCACCGCTTGCAGCGTCCCGTGGCATCGAACTCTGAGAAGGGGGGCTGGCCACCGATGACACCGAGCGAGACGGTTGTGGCGTCCATGTCCCAGTCCCACTCAATGGGAATCGTCTGTTTGGTTCTCTCATTCGGTTCGTTCATGTCGATCAACGCTCTGCTCCTGCTACGTAGGATGCGGGCACATCGAAGTCCATTCCGGGCTGTCTGACCGCTCCGGACCGGGTGGCACAGCAGGCGGATGTTTCACGGCGCCGACCATTTCTAACCAGTCAGTTCGTGACGTGTGATCACGGTCCGGCCCGATGGTGTTTCCTTGCTTGCGGGTTGTCGGTCCGTTCCGATATCGATCGTGACCAAGAAGAATGTCTTGCCGTCGTGCATGATTCTGGGCGGGAATTCGCCGTCGGGTGAGTCTTCGGACGGCCAGACCAACTGATTGTTCGAACAGTTGAACACGACGAGATAGCCGATGTTCTGCTGGTAATCGTTGGCGTAACGCAGAACTTGGTGGAACCCTTGACGCAGGCGGCTCTTGTCCCTGCCCCGAGCCGGGTCGAAGACCTTGGCTTCGAGGACCAGCGGATCGTCCGCGTCGTCGAGGCTGACGACATCCGCCCGCCCCGACGGCGAATCGGGCTGCGAGAAGGGGAAATCCACACCCCCGTCGAACAGCGCCTCCCGCAGCCGACGGTCGAGGTTCTTCTCACCTGACCCCGTGTCACGAAGATAGGCCTGATGTAGTTCTTGTTGGCTGAACCACTCGGCTTTCCGCTTGAACCGTTGCAGCAGGTACACGACGTTGCCTGTGTCGTCGATCCGGTCATCGAGATAGTTGACAACCGGATCGAGCACGGCCTCGTTCAGATCATTGAGCATTTCGTTGAACCTCGACTCGTGGCTGAATGCACTTCCCCACGAGATGGCTGCTCGCTGTTCAGGGTCGTACGCACACTCCTTCAGGATCCCAAGGCAGAGTTTCGCCCTGGCCGTCTCCGAAGGCGGAAACGCGATAGAACGCGACTTGGCAGCAGCGTCCTTCCATTCCCCAAAATCCGCTTCGTCGCCGGCGTCCAGTGTGTGTAACAGGGCACGGAGATACGGGTTGTCATCGAGGAACTGCAGGAACAACTGCAGTTCTGTCTCATAGTGCCGATAGTCCACCATGTGTACACGGTTCCGGCGCTGCTGCAAGCGGACACGCAAGTCGAGTAGGTACCGCATTCGTAAACTCCTAGATCGTGATGGTGATCGTCGTGTCCAGGTTCTTGATCTCGCGCTCGAGGTCCGTGAGAGCGTTGTGGACACTCCGACGCGTTCTGTGACCGCTAGCCCGGTCGTCGGAGAACCGTATACGTCCTTTGCAGCATGGACAGAACACCGCATCCTCCAACTGTGCCAGCCGGAACCGAACATCTACCTCGTAGCCGCACCGCGGGCACGGGACTCTCAGAAAGGCGCGATCGAAGGGGTACACCGTCTGGTCACCTCCGAATAACGGTCCTCGACACACAACCGGGACCGGCCGGCCGTGTCAGGCGGCCAGATCAAGCACGAAAGCCCCGTATGGGTTCGGGGTCAGAAAGCGAAGCGAGCAATGACGAGGAGAGCCACCAGGCACACCGCGATTCCGACTCCCGCGAACACGACATCGACGACGTCGCCTAATAGGTCTCTGATTAGTTTCATGGTCGTAATTCTACAACCCGACCCTGACAAGGGTCGGTCCCGCCGTCTCACCCGAAATCACAGCAACCGACCGCGGGTGAGGAACGCATGTGATTTCTGCACCGTTCCGGATGTTCAGGTCAGGGCCCCCTGTCTGGGTTTTGTTGTGCGAACTGGTGTCCGCAGGGGTGTGCAGATCGTGGGCGGGTTCTCCCGGCCCCCAAATCGGCCTCTAGGCCTTCGGGTTGTGTTGGTTAACGTGCTGACGGGCGGGTCGTGGGTGTTTCCGCCCGAAACCCCTCGAGGGGGAGAGCCGCCACGGCGTGCTGAGAGAATCGGCTACCTGGCTGTCCGGCCGGCCGGCGGCAGCGGACTTCCCTTCCGCTGGGAGGGACTCAGGAGGCGACGGGGAGTAGGCAGACCCAGGCACCTCTCGGCACCGAGCGCTGCCGGCCTTCCCCTAGCCGCCGACCGCTACTAGGGAGCCCCCCTCTCTGAGAAACCCGAGATGAGGGTGGCCCTTGCTCTATTCTCCAGCGAGATGCAACGGCCTCCTCTTTCTGTTCGACACAACAATGAGGCCCTCGAGGCATATCGGGAACTTCATGAGGGGATCCCAGATTGGATGATGCAGGGGGTGGGCGAATGGGCTGTCCAGGTCCTTAGCCACGCCAGTGATCTGCAGGCAGCTGAACAGTATTTTCGTATAGGACTCGATTGGGCAGCCATACAGAGTTCGCACGAAGAAGGTGTCGCGCAGCTCCTCGCATTTGAGGACCTCGATGTCTTGGACTATTGCCTGGGCATCTATTACCACCCCGACCACGCGGCGGAACTCCGAGAGATCCTGGATAGATCAGGGTCGGCGTGGACGGTGGGGACAGACGACGATGAAGGGCTGTGGTGTTTGAAACGGCGCGTGGACGTGACCGTTCTGGCGGCAGCAAACGAAGAAATGGAGCAACGGAGCAATGCCGCTGAGTACCTTCGGAGGGCTTGGCACCACGTCTACGGTCGGAACCCGAACCCCAGCACTGCTTACCACGACGCCGTTCGTGCAGTAGAGGCCGCCGCCCGTCCGGTCGTGACCCCCAACGATGACCGGGCCACATTGGGCAAGATGATCCTTGCCCTCGAGGACAAGCCAGGGAAGTGGGAAACGGTAATCGGCGATGTTGACACCGTGCGGAAGATGATGGCAACCATCTGGAAGTCACAGTCCGACCGGCACGGCACCGACGACACCACCAGGTCCCTCAACGTGTCACAGCCCGCAGCCGAAGCCGCAGTCCAGATGGCCGTAACGCTGGTGCAGCTGTTCCGTACCGGGGCGATCCGGAGGGAACACGACAGCCTCTAACAGTCGTGACCCTCTAGAACGCAACGGGTCGTCTGTTGTCTGGTCCGCCCGAGGCAGAGGTGCTGCAACAACTGGAAAGGGTCAGGCTGTCGCTTAGCCTTCTTCTATCTCCGGGCCCCTGCGGATGGGTCTGGGTCAGAGGTTGGTGGCTAGCATCCCGCTGGCCTATGAGCGATGACCACGAAACGACCGAAGACCAAGCGGCAGGCGGCGACACGGTTTCCTATGAAGGGTACGTGTACGTGGCGACCAATCCTGCTATACCGAACATGGTCAAGATCGGCAGCACGACGCAACACGATCCCCGAAGCCGTATCACTGCGCTGTTCACGACCAGTGTGGCCCCTGCCGTTCGAACTGGAGTACGCGGCAGCAATAGCGGATGATCCCGCCAGGGTTGAACGGGCGCTGCACAAGGCTTTCACACCTCAACGGCTGCATCCAAGGCGTGAGTTCTTCAAGGTCGAGCCGTACCAGGTGATCGCGATCCTCAGGCTGCTCAACGTTGCTGACGTCACTGAGCAGGCCAAGTCCGATGTTGAGGCCGAGAAATCACAGGAGGACCGGGAAGCCCTTGCGCGAGCCAGACGACCAGTGCTCAATTTCGCCGACCTAGGGCTGCCAGAAGGATCGATCCTTACGTATCTGAGAGACGAGAGAGTCAAAGCCGAGATAGTCGACGGGCGGCGTGTGCGACTTATCGAACTGCCCGAAAACAAGTACCCCGCAGTCGTGTTGGACGGCGAACCTTCGTTCCTTTCGCCGCTCTCAAGAGACCTTCTCGGGGTTGCACGTTATGTGGGCCCCACCCGGTACTGGCGTGTTGAGGACGGACGGTCACTCCTTGAGATCTACGACGAGAAGCACGGTCCAAGGGAGTAGCACACCTCTCTGCCTACCTACGCCGGCTAGACCAGCACCCCGTCAACGCCTCGGCTGCTCAAGCTCTTCGAGGGCCAACGTGGCTATGAAAACATCGGGGGAGGAACCCTGTACGCAGCACAGGGACGTGGGTGAAATACTGTCAGTTCGGTCCCGCTACAACGAACGCCCACGGTCGAGGAACATCGTGAGCGTGCGGCTCCCGGCGGGGCTTCTTCTCTGGAGTCTGTCCACGAGAGCACTCTCGCGGACTCGATTTCTCTCCCTTCCGCTGGGGGCTCGGCCGGCCGCCGACAGCGGTTACCGGTCCGGTGGTCTCACTAGCCTTAGCGGTTCCGTTTGGGTGGGTGTCGGTTGGGGGAGTGGAGGCGGCAGTGGTCGGCCGGGTTGTAGATGGATAGGCGTGCTGTGCAGCTGTCGGTGGCGCAGCGGCGGCCGGGGGGATATGTGGGTGGTGGTCGGCCTTTGGGGGGTAGGACTCTGGTCATAGGGGGTTGACGGTACCCGGGAGCGGTTTCCGCTGACGGCCGGCGGCATCGGAGTATCCCTCCGTCGGGGGGCTGAGGGATCAGCCGGGCGGGCTGTTGGGGAGCTTCCGTCTCAGGTCTGCGCCGGGTGACTCGGGCGTTAGGGAGCGGGGGAACGGAGAGTCTGTAGCCTATCGTTGACTAGCGCTGTGTGGTGTATATTCAAACGTGGGTGGGCGGGTTTATGCACGGGGCTGGCCGGCTGTTGCCGAAACCGGCTTTTACACCAACGCGATAATATAACGAACATCGAAACAGCCGCCCGCAAGCTGAGGCAGGGCGCGCAGGTGCGGGAAGGTCTCATCGTGGAAGAGGTTGAGGAGTTCGACTACGACCGTAGCCTCGGCACCAACGCCGAGGAGTTGGCCCTGTCTGTCCAGTTCACGGTCGGTGTGGTTGTGAGGCGTGCTCGGGTGCTTCGTACCCGAGCCCGGTTCGATGAGTGGGCGGCCACTATCCGGGTGGATACAGATCCTGAGTTGGTGGACCGTGAACAGTTGCTGACCTGGTTGGACATTGGGGGGCGTCGTATCGGGGTGGGGAATTGGCGGCCGGAGAAGTCAGGCCAGTTCGGACGGTTCGAGGTCAAAAACATACAAACCATCTCATAGCGAAGACAGACAGCGTGGCGTGGCTTCGCCTGGCAGGGCTGGGCTCGGCGCCGCACCGCAGAGCGTGGCTCCGCACCGCACCGAAACCGGACAGGGCCGGGGACAGTGACACACCCTGGGAAACCCGGGTTGGCCACACCCCCCGCCCCGTCCGGTCAACAGCCCTGAAGTGAACCGTACCGGGTTTCCCAGAGAGTGTTTTACTTGAGTCCAGCTAGCTGGACTCGGTTCTGCTCACGATGGTAGTTGGCCTCCTTTTCTGCTGGTGGGATGTCTCCGATGGGTTCGAGGAGCCGGCGGTGGTTGAACCAGTCGACGTATTCGAGGGTGGCGTACTCGACTTGGTCGAGGTCCTTCCACGGAGCGCGTTTGTGGATGAGTTCTGTCTTGTATAGGCCGATGACGGATTCGGCGAGGGCGTTGTCGTAGGAATCCCCAACCGAGCCGACTGATGGTTCGATGCCGGCTTCGGTGAGCCGGTTCGTGTAGCGAATGGACAGATATTGCCCAGGTTCAAGGGGTCGTTGCAACACGGCCTTGTTTGAGGGAGTGTAGGTATTCGTTGAGGGCCTCGGCTGGAGTCCTCCAGCCGAGGGTTTTGCGGGGTCGGCTGTTGAGTGCTGCAGCGACAGCGTCGAGGTCGTTGCGTGAGTGTCTGTGGAGGTCGGTGCCTTTGGGGAAGTATTGGCGGAGCAGACCGTTGGTGTTCTCGTTGGTTCCACGCTGCCATGGACTCTGCGGGTCGCAGAAGTAGATGTCGAGGTTGGCCTCTGTGCGGAGTTGAGCATGCTGAGCCATTTCGACTCCTTGGTCCCAGGTCAACGACTTCCGGAGCTGTTGGGGCAGGGTGATGATCGACGCAGCGATAGCGTCTCGTACGGCTTGGGCGCCATGGCCGGCGAGAGGGGGCCCGTTGTGGACCCGTTGCTGTTTTCCGTGGCCTGGCATGGGTGGGAGATGCAACAGCATCGTGAACCGGGTGGTGCGCTCAACCAGCGTCCCGATCGCGGAACTCCGAAGTCCCAGGATCAGGTCACCTTCCCAGTGTCCTGGCACTGCCCGGTCGTCGGCCTCGGCGGGGCGTTGGCTGATCATGATCTCGGGGCTGACGAAGGTGCGGCGCCGCTGCCGGGTCCGTGCCCGCGGGACCCGCAAAGCTCGCCCGGTTCGCAGACACGCCACAAGCTCCCGTTTTAGCGCGCCTCGGCCTTGCACATAAAGCGCCTGGTAGATCGCCTCGTGAGAGATCCTCATGGACTCATTATCAGGGAAATCGATCCGGAGCCGCCTCGAGATCTGCTCAGGACTCCACGACGTTGCCCACCGCCGATCAGCTCGCCTTCCGTGACGGCGACCGGTCCAGCGCACCTGGGGCCCTGGCACCAGCTCACCATCCGGGCGGGCGATCTGACCACCCAAACGATCCTGCACATACTCACGAAGCTCGTCGTTGGCGGCCAGCTTCGCGACCTTCGGGCGGCTGGCACGCCGCTCCGCGTGCCACTGCGCTGTCGTTGCCCGATAAACCACACCACGACTACGAGTTGCGGCGTTGCGGCGCAACTCCCGCGAAATCGTCGACGCGCAACGACCCACGCGACGACCGATCTCCCGCACCCCCACACCCTGCGCACAGAAGATAGCGATCTCTTCCCGTTCGGTAAACGACAGATAACGGCCCGACACCGAACCCAGAGAGATCGGCGGCATCCCACCAGCCTGGCGGAACCATCTAGACCCAACCGCCGGTGACACCCCCGCCCCGGCAGCAGCGTCCTCGCTCGAGACACCCCCAGCGATCGCTTCCCAGAACCGGACCCGATCCTCACGCCGCGCTTTCGACGGCCGACCAGGCGACCACAACTGACCCCGCATCACACGAACCGCCTCCCGACGCTTCACAACACTCACCGCAAACCTCCTTCATCACCAAGTGTTGCGACCACCAATTGAATCCGCCTTGCCCTCCGGCGTCGGAGTGATGGACCAGCCGCTGGTCGGGATCGGCTGTGTCGGGTCGCCGGGCCCAGAGTGCTTGCTCGAGCGCGTCGAGAGCCAGGTCGGTTCGCAACGAGTTCGACACTCGCCAACCGACGACGAACCGGGAATAGGCGTCGATCACCAACGCCGCGTAGACGAACCCAGACCAGGTGGGAACATAGGTGATGTCGGACAGCCACAGACGGTCCGGGCGGTCCGCTTCGAAGCTGCGGTCTACCAGATCGGCGGGTCGGGCCGCGCTGTCGTCGGGGATGGTCGTGCGCTTGGTTTCGCCTCTGACCACGCCTTTTAGGCCTTCGAGGCGCATGAGTCGTTCCACCGTGCAGCGGGCCACCCCGATCCCTTCACGGTGTAGCTGGCGCCACACCTTGCGGGCTCCGTACACCCCGAAGTTGGACTCCCAAACCCGCCGTATCTGGGGGCGCAGCTCCCCGTCCCGGCGGCTGCGGGCCGAGCAACGTTCGGGTTCGCGCTCCCTGCGTTTGTGCTCGTAGTAAACAGACGGGGCGATCGGCAACTCAGCGCAGATCGGCTCGACCCCGTATCCCTCTCGGTTCTCATCGACGAAGGTGGTCATCGTCTCGGTCGGCGGTCGAGCTCCGCCTGGGCGAAATACGCAGACGCCTTCCTCAGGATCTCATTCGCCCTCCGCAACTCCCGATTCTCCCGCTCGAGGGCCTTGAGCCGCTCCCGCTCCGGACTGGTCAACCCAGGGCGTAAACCCTGATCCGTCTCGGCCCGCCGCACCCATTTGCGTAGCGTCTCAGACGAACAGCCGAACTTTTCCGCTATCGAACAGATAGCCGCCCACTCCGAGCGGTGCTCCCCCCGATGCTCCAACACCATCCGGACAGCACGCTCCCGCACCTCCGGCGAATACATCATCAGTCTTCCCATGACTCCATTATCTCCCAACTAATCGAGTCTCCGGAAAACCCGGTGCGGTTCAAAGAACCCTTTGACATCCCGCCGGCGGTGTCACGGAAGAACAACTCCCCCAAGTCTCAGACACCCCGGCGGCATTCGGCTGTCTAGCAACGTAGAGGCTGACCCAGCCCCACCGAAAGCTGATAGGCCTCCCAACTCCGACCTAGCAAGACAGGCACAGGCCCCGGCCACCCTTGGCACGTTCAATCCGCCATGTGTGGTTGACTGATCTCATCCACCAGCATCTGCTAACAGTCCCGTGGGACGTATGGAGCACCGAGGGTGCACGCTGAGCTGAGGTTGGGCTATGGAATCAGGGTCGGGCACAACGCGGCGGGGGATGCTCATGAGACGAGCCGGCCTGCAGGCCTGAGCGGGAGCCGAGGCCCCAGACGGCGGCGAATCAGACCGGTGGATACCCCAGCGGACCTGGTCGAGAGGAACTTCGTCCGCCATCAGCCGGACCAATTATGGGTGGCCGACGTGACCGAGCATCCAACCCGAGAAGGCAGGTCTACTGCGCGGTCGTCCTCGACGTGTTCAGCCGCCGCGTCGTCGGCTGGTCTATCGACCACTCCGCCACCGCTGGGCCGCTCACCTCCGCCCTGGGTATGGCTATCCAAAACCGCCAACCGGGCTCGGAGACGGTGATCCATTCAGACCAGGGCACCCCCTACACCTCCTGGGCGTTCACGGACCGGGCGCAGCAGTCCGGGCTCGTTCCCTCGATCGGTGTCAGTTGGGGACTGTTTCGATAACGCGTTGATTGAGTCGTTCTGGGCTCGGATGCAGGTCGAACTGTTGGACCGCCGGCGATGGCGCACCCGTATCGAGTTGGCCAACGTGATCTTCGAATACCTCGAGATCTTCCACAACCGGCAACGACGCCACACCGCCCTAGGAATACGTTCCCCGGTCGAATACGAAAGAATCCACTGGCGCGCCGCTGATCCAAGTGAACTGACTCCACAAAACCCGGTCACCATCAGTCCACGAAAGCGGGGCAACTCCAGAACCCTCGGAGGCCGGCACCCGGCCTGAAGGTTGATGCGAGGCTTCGTCCGGCACGTCCCGACTTCGTTATGCGGGCAAGCCTCGAGAGACTCAAGATCCCGGCTTTGCGGGCAACGTTCGACTGGCCTTGCCAAACAGTGGCTGCACTCGAAGCTCGTGGTGGGTCACAGAAGATCGAAGAGGAGCAACGAACTGACGGTTACCCTTCCAGCCGGTATGACAGAACCCTCTTCCACCCTTGGCTGGCACGGGTACCGGGTGGTTGGTGTCCTGTTCATGGCGGTACCAACCGCGGCCGGCCTTGCATGGTGGTTTGCCGAGACCCATAGCGGACCTCTACTTCGGGACGCTCTGACCGCTGCCCTAGTGCCTGTCGGATTCATCATCGCGTTCGGATTCGGATATGCGGGAAACACGTTCTCCAGACGTCTTGCCCTGTATGGGTACGAAAGGGAGACACACCCGGCGATTCTCGTTCTTCTGTTCTTTGGCCTCGCTGTTGGAACAGTGGCTCTGATTCTTGTCTATCTGGCGCTCGGAGACAGAGACAACTTGTGCTTGGGTCCCTGTCGTCTCGCCGTCCCGCTTCCATGGATAAACGCGTACTGGCAGCCGCTACTGGTGGCGCATTCCACGATCGGCCAGTTAGCTACGGCAGGAGTAGGGATGGTGCTTGCGGGGTCAGTTCAGGTGCTCTTCGGTCTACTTCATCCACGTCGGCTCGATGTGTACTCGCACAACCTCCTCCTCGGACGCCGCTTCGCTGCCCGGCTCCTTGACAGCTTGGTCCTCTTGGCGTCGACCTTCTGCATGATCGAGTATGGCCCCGAGTTGCTCGTCGGCCGCTTCGGGCTGTCATGGACGGCCGCTCGAGTCACTCTCAGCTGTCTGCTCTTGGCGCTGCCCTTCTTATACGAGGTCACTCCCCAGTTCGGCTGGAAGTGGTGGCTCGGGTTGCGGCTGGTAGCCCCTCCCGACGGTAGACCGGTCGCTATAGGGCGGTTAGCTGTACGGGCGCTCGTCACGTCACTTGTGTTCTCTCTCGGTATCGACGCGGCAGTTGTCCTTTGGACCATCGAAGGTTCGTATTTATTCTGGGTCATGGTCGGGCGGATGCTGCTCCTGGTCGCTCTGATCCCAGCGGTGGTGCATCCACACGGCCAGGGATTCCATGACGTACTGCTGGGTACCCAAGTCCGCGGCGATCTCGATGGAGACACGGAACCGGGCCAGTCTTCCGAGTCCGAAGGGCTACGGCTCCGCTCCGCGGATTTCACTGCCGACGAGGACGATCCGTTCGCGAACGACCTACTGGACCGTCAACCCCAGGTCGAGTATCTCTCCGCTGTGATCACGGCAACGGATAGCCCACTTGTGGTGATGGTTGACGCGCCGTGGGGTAGCGGCAAAACCGCATTCCTAAGGATGTGCGCTGCCCACCTGCGACACCAAGGCGTTACTGTGGCGGAGTTCAACGCCTGGACCGACCAACATACCCAGCAGCCGCTCCTTGACATGGTCGGTGCGCTCTCGGCCCGCCTTCCAAAAGGGGCTGCCACCCGTATCGGGTCGGCTGCCTCGGGCCTGCTCACCCTGCTCACCACCGACCATCCCAGCCCAAGGATTGATTCGTGGGATGACCACAACCGGGCCGTGAGATCGTTCACCGAATCGTTAGCGGAAGTAGCGGCCGATCGCGGGCGTCTGGTCGTGATCGTGGATGAGCTCGACCGTTGCCGACCTGAATACACACTCGGGATACTGGCGGACATCCACCATCTCTTCTCAGTAGACGGGGTCACGGTTCTGCTCGGCGTTAACCGTCGCCAACTATGTCACGCTGTGCAAGCCGTGTACGGACTCAGCTTCGATGCAGACTCGTATCTTAGGCGATTCGTCGATATCCCTATTAACTTGCCCTCCCCGAACCGCACAGAACTTGAAGCTTTCCTCGACCATCTGTACGCCGAATCCCGTCTTCACGGCCGGACTTCGCGTGGACTGGCCAAGTGGCCAGCTACGAGAGCCGTGCTCCGCCTGGTTATCGAGCTCAAGTCGTGTTCATTACGGGATCTGCAGCAGGCTGCCCATATCTACGCTCTAGCGCTGGTCAAGCGGGTTCCCGATGATCATCCGTACGATGTGTGGCAACTTTCGGTCGCAGCGATGGTCGTGTTGCGCGTCGCGGACCGGGACGCCTACGACCGCTTTGTAGTTGGCCAATCCGACAGCTTCGAGGCTCTGACCTCCGCTTACGCTGCTCTCGGGCCGGAACCACATCTGAGGCCTACGGACACGCTGCCCCATGGAACCCGAAGGGATCACTTCGCTGCCGCCTTGATCAACATCGGGTCGCGCGACGACTGGTGCGATACCATCAGCGGTGCTGAAGATGCGTTCGTAGAGCGGTACCGGCGCGCCCACGCTGCTCTCCCACAATCTATCGAGGGTTCTCCACGGGATTCGACACAGGCTGCCCGCGATGTCCTCAAGATTCTCTGCCATATAAGGAGTTGCTATCAGCCACTACCTGTCTGGCGCACCTTGGAAGCAGACAGACTGGCCAACTTGATCGACCTCGCTGTCGATCTCCGATGAGCGCTAGAGATTCCACTGCGGACGTCAGTATCGAGGCTGAGCCTCCTTTCCTCGAGCAGGATGGCATTCAACTTACCCCGAAACATGGTCCGCAAGCGATACTCCGAAAACATGGTCCGAAGGTCCGAGGACCAGATGGTCGCGGCCTATACGGCCACCCCGGGCTCGGCCGGATACGTATCCATCGAGCATTTCACCGGGTCGGTCGGCGGTAGGTCGGGCTCGTTCATCCCTCCAGGACCATGGTTTGATCGAAAGAGGCGATGCCGCGCTGACGGTGATGATAGTTCCGGACTCCGGCACCGGTGAGCTGGCTGGGATCTCGGGCAGCCTCGAGATCGACAACGAGGACGTTGAACACTCCTACGTCCTCGACTTCGAGTATCGATGAGGGAACGCTACCTCGTGATGCCGAGGGGTATCAACGTCGGTACCCGAAATCGGGTACCGATGGCGGCGCTCAGGTCTGGCTGGCGAGGGTGGGTTGCCCCGACGTGGAAACGGTTCGGGCGAGCGGGAACGTGATCGTTTCGGCCGAATCACGTCGCCCCAAAGAGGTCGCCAACATCGCTTCGACCGGTCTCGGGGATTGCAGATATCGAACGGATACATGAAGTGTTTCTGTTAAAGGGTGCTCTCCACTGTGAGTGACTTCAACCCACTCATCCCATGTTTCCACGCGCCGCCCGCAAGTTCCTCTTTGAGCTCTGGATCCAAGCGAGGGCCACGGTGATCCCAGTTCTTCTGGCCAGAACATGCGTTCGGGGTGGGAGAGTCGTCTGCAAGTTGTTGCTACCCGGTACGAACCCGAACTTGGTCCCATCCGAATTGCTGTGTGGGATAGAGTGTGGGACTTAAATCCAGGAAACAAGGGTTTAACTGGGATGTTACGCGGTCTTAAACTCCGCTGCCCCTAAGGGGCGTGTGGGTTCGAATCCCACCCCGGGTACTGGGTCTCCGTAACGTCTTGGACAGTTTCTCGACGTTTCAGGATCACTCATAGTCCCTGGTCAGAGGCTATTTAGTTCGAACCATCACGGACTTCAGGTAGGGTCGGAGAGCCGCACGCTCGTGTAAGCTCACGTTTCTTGATTCCTCGTGATGTTTCCGATAGTTGCTCTTCTGGGTAATTTCGGTGATCGCCATCACATCAACCCGATCCCCCGACACGAACCACCTCCCCGTGGGCTACCGTCTGCTAAGGGGTTCTGGCAAGAAGCGGCGGACAATACACTCACGGTGCTGGAAGCTCAGTCAAAGCTCCTATAAGGTCACATCCGCTTCGAGCCAACCCCGCCCCCCCGGACCGGAGGGACAGGCCGACAGATCCCCAGAAAGGCGCTCACACGCCAAATTTCGATTGGGTGGAGTTCCTCCCATGTGCTGGACACTTGGTTCACGCGACCGTGGCTCCTATGGTTCGCCCCGGGTGTGCGCCGAGCTACGCCGACAAGGGCTGGTCGTGAACCACAAGCGGGTGGAACGGCTGATGAAACGCCGCCGTGATCGGGAACCAGCCACCGAACGATGGGAGGACAACTACTACCATCACACACCGGAGTCTGCCTAGATGGCCCGGATCTCGTCCACCAGAGCGGCCTCCGCCATCTGAGCAGGACCCGGCTCCCGTCGCTTCTTGTAGGCATAATACGCGGAGGGTGACACCCCCACCACAGAACACACCAGTCTGACGGGGAACCCTTCGACCTTCTGGTCATCGACGAAGCGATGGAGCGTCACTCGATCGACTCCCTCACCCAGAAGGACACAGTTCGTCTTAAGAGTTCACGTTCCATCCGCAGCCGAGCGTTCTCCCGCTCCAACTGCGTAGCCGTTCCCGCTCACCCCGGTTAATCTCATCCTGACGTAGCCAGTTGCCCAAGTCGAGTCACAAATTCCCAACTCCTTGGCAACCTAGCGGATCGGTTCGCTTGACCTGCGGACGATCTCCACAGCATCTCGTTTGAACTCATCCGAGAACTTCCGTCTCGGTCGTTACCTCCCAACAGGACTCCTTCCCAGCGCGCACTTCCAACTGTCGGAGACAAAGCACGCTCACTGTGGAAGTATCCGGCCACCGGGGGAACTCCAGAGCATTTTGGTCGTTCGTGACTGTGTGACTTATCTAGCGTGCCTCAGGGAAAGGGCACCTCGACAGGTGACTCCGGGGCTCTACTCCGAGCCGCCATACAGAATCGGTCGTCTGGTATTACATCGACGTGGACGTCTCTGCCTTCGGGCTGGTGTTCGTGGTCGCTCAGCGGGAACCGACCAGGCACCCTTATCAGGTCTGCTGTCGTGAACCACCAACTATGTTAGTAACCGGATCCAATCCACTGGGCAACTACCCAACCCATTACTGACCAGCATATGTCCGTACAGCTCCCTCTGGTCCCTCCTCCGTCGTTTGTCACCCGTCCCTCGACTCGTGCGTTATCATGGGGGCCCGCTGTTTCCGACGGGTTCCGTTATTACCAGACAGCTATCGCACCGCATCTGCCCGTATCTTGCGATGTACAGGACGGCCACACGTAGTTCGGTGGTCCACCCAAGTGCCTCTACACCGGTGCGATACGACGTGTCCGCAGTGGCCGTACCAGCAACCTAACTCGGGAGAACCGCCCGATGGGGCAATGAGTTCCTTTATGCTCTGTTCTCTTTCACTAGCCAGCCAACACACCGGCCCCTCTGGTACACTCCATGTACTAGGTCCGACCTAGTCTCCTCCACCCGCTTGCCCAAGGTGACTCCGTAGAGGTGCTGGGCAAGAATCTCAATCGCAGCAAGTATTTCGTCAAGGTCTGCTTCAGGCGGATCATGTTCATAGCCGATTGCAACAACGGCTCTATTCTGAAAATGGCCGTCTAGAGATCTCCTAGGATCAGATCCAGACAATAGTCTGGCGTCACTTAGGAGTGAATTCTCTACGTATAGGTCAAGCAATTTCTTGAGCCAGGCGTCCTCCCTCTTTCTGTTATCTCTATATGGACGCGCTAGTTTTAGTTCAAGTGCCCAGTTTGCTTCTTCTGAACCGGTGATTTCGAATCGCCAGATCAGGATGGCCCATTAGGGCGAAGTGCACCTTAACATCCTGTCCACCAATCCTCGATGTGTTGAGTTGTGCGGTAATCGTCATACACAAGCGATCTTCTGGTAGTGGACCGATTCCCGGCTTGAACTCACGATGTGTCGGCCGCTCATCGTTGTAGCTCTTCAGAATATCAGCAATAGCCTCTATTATCTGTCTCAAGTCAATCACAGCACCTCCTGATGGGAGCCAAGTATACAGAGGAGTTGATACCCCTTGCCTCGGGGAGTCAGTTCACTGTGATCAGTTGATGTGACGGTTCTACGGCGAATACATAAGGGATCTATATCTCTCGTGCTCTGAGATGGGCAACGCTTTAGTGGTTGGTTTCTCACCTGTGTCTGAGCCTCACTGTGCGCCATCCAAACCCACCGACCTGCGCATAATCGGCTCGCAGCGCCTTCTCAGCGCCTGAAAACGAACTGCGTATAACAGGGAGAGGGGACGCATTGGTCGTTGGTGACTGTCGAGTTCGCGGGCAGAGTCCCACGATGCAGCACTTCGACCTATGACTCCGGGGCGAGGACTCTGTATTGTGATCGGCCATGTAGAGCGGGTCCTCTCGTGCGACACGACGCGGACTTCCTCCCTGCCGAGCCGGATGTGAATGGATGACGAGCCGCGACCCGACCAAGCGCACGCCTCCGCCCGTCGTCGTGAACCACCAGCGAAGTATTGAATTGGATTCCAATCACTTGTTAACCATCCGTCAGCCGCTGCCGGTATCAGGCTGCTGCTTCGATCTCGGGGCGCTCCTTCACCGCTTCCAGCGGCGGGTCACTCGTGGCTTTGGCCTGGGACGGCACCGTGTTCGGTGTCTTCCCTCCCTGTTTCAGACGGAAACGGGGGGGCATAGACCCAGCAGTCCGAACTGGCGGTTGGACGATGCTCGGATGAAAGGTGCCGTCCCTCGGCGCTGACCGAGACCAGCCCGGCTGAGCGCGGGCAAGGTCGGTGGCCACGTCGACGGGATGCCGTGCATCCTCTTTCGCACCATCGGCCGCCGCTCCGGCAAGCCGCATACGGTCTGCCTTAGCTACCTGCCCGATGGTGACTTGATGGTGGTCGTGGGGTCTTCGGCGGCACCGAGCGTCACCCGGCCTGGTACCACAACCTGCGGGCCAACCCCGAGGTGACCGTGCGCGACCGGGATCGGGCATTCGCTACGGACTAACCGACGAGGCGCGCACCGCTGACCTACCGTGGCTGTTTCGAGCAGTGGACGACCTAGTGGACGATCTGTATGTCAAGCCAAACAGATGGCGATCGACGCCTATTCGCGGTTCATCGTCGGCTGGCGGGTGTCGAACAGCTTACGAACCGATCTGGCGCTCGACGCTTTGGAGCAAGCACTCTGGGCACGGCGACCAGATACGGCCGATCCCGACCAGCGGCTGGTTCATCATTCCGATGTTGGCTGCCCCTATCCGAGTGGTGGATCACCCGGTCGGGTCGCCGTGTGGCGATGGCCATGTCCAGGGTGTCGGTCACCAACGGTGTTGTTAGGTCGTTGCGCATGGACCATCCCACAACCCGTCTTGACCAGACATCGATCACGGCCGCTAGGTAGAGGAACCCTGCTGTGGTCGGGATAGTGTAGGGTCCGGGGCGCCCCTCCTGCTTTTCAGCTGGTGGGTTTCCCCGGCCCGCCCTCCGAACCGGACGTGCAACTTCGGGTGCATCCGGCTCTCCATGTGTTCATGCCACTGGTGGTTCAGCCTGTGTCTGCATCACACGTACCCGCCGCCCAGCCTCTCCGAGGTCAGGCCACGGTGCGCCGGTATTCACCAGCGACCTCCGCGATCAGCAGTTCGGCTACCAACACACTGGACCCCTTCGCCATGTGACCGGCTTTCCCGGCCTCGGACTACTACGGGTCCTCCGCCCCATCCCACCGGCATCAGCCGGCAACAAGCCTTCCCGCCGACCGACAAGACGCCGGCCGGTGAGGGCACCGGGGGGATGGTTCCCACGTTCACTTTCCAACCGTTCGACAGGGTCGGCGCCCAGCTATGCCCCTGCAACATCGCCACGGCTACGCCGCAGGCCCACACCGTGGCCTCCCGGTCGGCGATATCAACCGACCAAAGAGTCACCGCACACAACAATTGCTGTGCGAGTGTGCGCTGCTACGCGGCCCTGATCCGCCAGGTTCGAGCCGCTGGGTTGTCTTGAGGAGCTTTCAGACGCTGGTTCCTCACGTACGCCTTTCTGTCTTGCTTGCCGGACCCGGACCATCTGGCAGTACTGGTCCGTCCCATCGTTGTCAGGGCTGCTTCCCACCCAAACCCCCCGTTCCACAGGGTCCAGGCTGCCCTCAGCTTCACGCGCACGCTGCAACGAGCACGCAGCGGTGTCCTTTCACCACCGCACGGTTAGAAACGCCTCGTGGCGCTCGATATCCGACACCCAGATTCGGTCCGGTCCGCTTGCGGTGAACTCTCTGCGTACCAGGTCGGGCGCCGCGGCCCGTTCGGGATTCGCCTTGGTGGTGGCAACCCTGCGGCGGCGGTGAACCCCCTGGATAGGGCCTGGCGCATGAGGCGGGCTACCCGTTTGCGGCCGACTGAGACACCGTCGGCTGCCAGCTCGGCGTGGACACGGGGCGCCCCATAGGTGCCCCGCGACCGGCTGTGGATATCGACGATCCGGTCCCGGAGTGCCCGATCAGCTTGTTCCCGGGCGGATGGGCGACGGCTGAGCCACGCGTAGTAGCCGCTGGCCGAGCACACCCAGGAGCTCACACATGCGCCGCACCGAATGAGAGGCCTGGTTAGCTTTCACGAACCCAAACGCCGCCGCGGGGTCGATCCGGTCTCCTCTGCGAACCAGGCCGCTGCTTTTGCCAGGATCTCCTTCTCCTCACGCAGGATCCGATTCTCCCTACGCAGCCGGCGTAACTCTTCCCGCTCGGCAGTCGTTAGACCCTCCCTGCGCCCGTCGTCGATGTCGGCTTGGTTCACCCAATTGCGGATGGTCTGGTCTGAGGGTTCGAACTCCCGGCTCAGCTCGCCGGGCGTGCGACCCGACCTGACCAGGCGAACCATCTCCGCTCGGAACTCCGCCGGATACGGCGCTCTCGTCTTTCGGCATTCTCTGAACACTCCTTCTGGGAACAATCCCAAGTCATAGAATGTCCACCGAAGCGGGTCAACCTCAGTCTCCTAGGTGACCGCTGGCGCCGCACAGTGCTCGACTCTTGGCTGATCCGTGCCAAAGGTGGATGCGGCTGGCTGTTCACGACCCGGGAAGACGCTCGGCTGATCGCACGGCGAAGCATCTGTGCCTCGACCCGTCGGCTCGGGCGGGGACCAGCCGGGCTATGGCCCTCTGCTGCCGAGCCGAGCTACTCACAATCCAAGATGTGGCGGTCCGGCTGGGCCAGATCATGTGGCTCGACGACCACCTCACATTGCATACAACTGTGCTGCGGTTTGTACGCCCCTGACTAGAAATGCCTCCAGTCTGGCCAGATTGACGGGCGATTGTATACAAAGGTATAGTTCCGAAGTACTGCCAAGCCGACTGTCGGAGGTCGAGCGATGTGCAGCCGACGCTGGGGTCCTTCGAACGATCTGTTTCGGTACCGGTTGTCATTCATCTCCCGCCGTCTCGGTGAGATCGCTCGAACCCAAAGGGAGGAAGCTATGAGATTCAGAGTCGCGACGCGATGGATCGCGATGTTGGCCGTCGTTGCTCTGCTGGCCGCGGCGTGCGCGACGACGACGACGACCACAACAACGGCCGTCGCCACAACAACGGCCGTCGCCACAACAACGGCCGTCGCCACAACAACGGCCGTCGCCACAACAACGGCCGTCGCCACAACAACGGCTTCCGCGCCTACCGCGGACACGCAGCTTGTGATAGGAGATCCACAGGAGCCGGATGTCTTGAACCCGTGGCTGTCAAATAGCACGGCACCGTGGTTCCAGACCTTCCTGTTTGACTCGTTGCTCGCAATCGACGACAACGCCGAGTACGTTCCGCGCCTCGCCGAAGAGGTACCCACTCTTGACAACGGGGGGATCTCGAGCGACTTGCGGACGTATACGTTCAGGCTTCGGAGCGACGCGCGGTGGCACGATGGCGAACCCGTTACATCCGACGATGTCGCCTTCACCTATGGTGCTGCGGTGAATCCGGACTTCGAGATCACTCAGCGCGCCGGCTACGACCAGATCGAGGCAGTCGAGACTCCCGATGAACGCACTGTCGTCTTCCGGCTGCGGGAGCCGAACGCAGCGTTCCTGGAACTGTGGTCGTACGCGGGATACAACCCGATTCTCCCGCAGCATGCCTTTGAAGGTGAGGACTTCAACACGAGTTCCCTCAACCGGCAGCCAATCGGGTCCGGTCCATTCAAACTCGTGGAGTGGAAGACCGGAAGCAGCCTGACCTTGGAGGCTAACGAGGATTACTACCTCGGAGCCCCGCAGATTGCCCGCATCATCTACCTTATCGTCCCCAACTTCGAGACACTCCGGATTATGATGGACACCGGCGAGATCGACATGCGTTTCCTCTTGGAGACTGCGGAGATCGCCGATGTTGAGGCCATGTCTGGTTGGCGCGTCTACTCAGCACCTGCAACAGCCTTTTTCCACTTCATGTTGAACAACAGCAGCCGGGTGCTCTCCGACGAGCGCGTAAGGCACGCGCTGTCAGCTGCCGTTGACAAGGAAGCGATAGTGGAGAGCCTGCTTCGCGGCACAATGGAGCCTCACTGGTCTCCAGTGCCCCGTGCATCATGGGCCTTCAAGGAGGTGGAATCCCGGGATGAGTACGACCCAGCACGAGCGATGGAGCTAATCGAGGAGGCTGGCTGGGTCGCCAATGCCGACGGGACACGTACGAAGGATGGTGAGAAGCTGTCACTTCGTGCCGTACATATTGGAGGTCAACCGGAACGCGATCAAGTCCTTGCCGTCGTGCAGCAGATGTGGCAGGCGGTGGGAATCGAGGTTCGGATTGAGCAGGTGGATGTAGGCGCGTTCGTTAAAGCTGTAAACACGGGCGACTACGACGTCTCATACGTGTACTGGTTGTTCAGCCCCGATCCAGACTCCCTGACTAGCCGCTACTCTTCCGGCGGTCAGACATGGCTCCAGCTTCCTGCTGAGGTCGTCGCTGAATATGACGCCCTCTTCGAGCGGGGACGCCTTACCGCTGACCGCGATGAGCGGCGCGAAGTGTACGGCACCCTTCAGGACCTGGTTGCCGAGCGCGCTCACAACGTCTTCATGTTCAATCGTGTGTTCTTTGACGCGGTCAAAGAGTCGGTGGGGGGCTATAAGCCGAACCCCACGCGCGCAACGAACATGTGGAACGCTTATGAATGGACGGTGTCGGGGTCCTAATCCGGATATGAGGTCGATTAGGTAAGGACGCAGTGAGAGTGAGGCAGGGCCAGTCTCTTGAGATTGGCCCTGCCTCTTGATGTACTTCGGTGCTGCGGGATACGTCGATTTGGAGGGCAGCTGAGTGCTGAACTTCGGGTTGCGCCGGCTGCTGTTGGCAGTACCTTCCCTTTTGCTTATCTCCGCGACACTGTTTGGCCTGTTACACCTAGCTCCGGGCGGTCCCGCGGCTGTTTACGGCGCCTCGACCGTGCTGACAGCGGAGCAACAGGAGCAGATCGAACATCAGCTGGGTCTTGATCGACCCCTGGCCATGCGTTATGTAACTTGGCTGGGTAGGGTCCTTCAAGGGGACCTCGGTCGCTCCTATCGCGATGGGAGGCCGGTGACACACGTGCTTGTCGAGCGTTTACCGGCCACGCTCCTACTGATGGGTACTGCCCTCATCCTGGGACTCATGATCGCGGTCCCAATCGCCCTGATCGCAGCAACGACTCGGCGACGCTCCGTTCGCGCGGGGATCCACCTCTTCACGCTGCTGGGTGTGTCGATGCCGACCTTCTGGACCGGGTTGCTCGCGATTCTGATCTTTGCTGGACGGCTCGGCTGGATTCCAGCAGGAGGAATAACAACGCCCGGTGGCCCGGCAAGCGTCGGAGACTTGCTGCACCACCTAATCGCACCCGCGACTGTGATTGCGATTCTCTATGCATCTCGGTGGGGTCGCTATCTGGAGGCCGATGTTCGTGGGGTACTCGACGAGGACTATGTGAGAACTGCGCGTTCGAAAGGTCTGCCGGAGGTTACGGTGCTGGTCGGACACGCGTTCCGCAACTCGCTGATATCCATTATCACGCTGGTTGCTCTAGAGTTCCCGTTGATGCTCTCGGGAGCGGTGGTGACCGAGGTCGTATTCTCATGGCCAGGCATGGGGCGTCTCGTGACGGACGCACTCACGCAACGAGATTATCCTGTCCTGATGGGCACTCTGGTCATCATCGCTGTGGTGGTCATCATCGCCAACCTTGTTGCCGACTTTCTGTACTCCTGGGCCGATCCGCGTGTGAGGCTGTCATGAGCAGGCGAAGGGGGAGTCCTGCCATCGGTCCCGCTGCCTGGTTCGCGCTCTCGTCGCTGGCACTTCTCATTATTGCGACAGTTGTCGGCCCGATTTTTTTTGACAGGGATCCCAATGCCATTGCCTTGAGTAGAATCCTTGAGCCGCCCAGCCTGCAATATCTATTCGGTACGGATGAGCTTGGCCGGGACGTCTTCACAAGACTACTCCACGGCGGTCGTGTTTCCTTGGTCGTGGGGATCACGACCGCTGCATTGGCCGTCACAGTCGGCGCCATGGTGGGGGCGGTGGCAGGATTTCTCGGCGGATGGCTTGATGAGGCGATCTCACGCACGGTCGACATGTTCTTGTCATTCCCGGTGGTTCCGGTCGCTCTCGTCGCCTCCGCCTTTCTCACGCTCGATGTCGTCAGTGTTACGCTCCTGATCGCTGTACTGTCGTGGATGCAAGTCGCTCGGCTTGTGCGCGGGCATGTCATTGCTCTGCGGGAGCGGGATTTTGTAGTCGCCGCGGAGACCTTGGGCGCCACCAACGCGGGAATCTTGTTTAGGCACTTGATACCTAACACCGTTCCCGTGATCCTCGTCGCTGCGACACTATTGGTGCCCTTCGCGATTCTTCTCGAAGCAGCGTTGAGCTTCCTCGGGCACGGCGTTCAACCGCCAACCCCCACGTGGGGAAACATGCTTCAGAGTGCTCCCCGGTTCATGCGAGATGCGCCATGGCTCGCAGTGGCGCCCGGACTACTGATTACTTGGACGGTTTCTTCTTTTACCATCATCGGTGACACAATGAGGCGAGTCATGAGCGGCGCTGCTCGCCCAATCACGCAAAGGGAGGTACGTGAGTGACAGTTGAGGAGCTTCTTGAGAGCATTCGCGGGCGGCGCGTCTATGATTTGTCGCGAGAGTTCCACATCGGGATGCCGGTCTTTCCGGGATTCCCGACCTTCTCGCTCACACCGATTAGACGGCACGGCGACAAGGTGTACGAGGACGGCTACACGGGGTCGGATGAGTTGGTGACGATGTGTAACCACGCAGGCACAAACATGGATGCGCTCTGCCACGGTTCTGTCAACGGCCTCATGTACGGCGGAAAGAGCTTCTCGCAGGGCCCTGAGGGATGCGACATCCATGGAGTCGAGACGATCGATCCGCTGGTGCGTCGAGGGGTGCTTCTCGACGTACCCCTCGCTCGCGGCTTGAGCATCCTGGACCCTGCGTATGAAGTAACGCCGAGCGACCTAGAGGCAGCCCTTGGGGACTCGCACCTGGGACACGGCGACGTCGCGCTCATCCGAACAGGCTGGATCCGCTACTGGGACGATGTTGACCGCTACTCCGGGGCGGCACTTCCCGGCCTCCCGGGACCGGGCCTTCCTGCTGCAGAGTGGCTCAGCAAGAAGGGCATTGCCGCGGCGGGGAGCGACACGATTGCCTTCGAGCGCTACATCCCCAATCAAGCCCGGGTGCCGGTCCACAGGCACTTCCTCGTCGAGAAGGGAATCTTCATCTTGGAGGCACTGGACCTGGAGGAACTTGCAGCTGACGGAGTCCACGAGTTCCTGATGATTGCCGCACCGATCAAATTCCGTGGCGCTACGGGTGGTCCCGTTCGTCCCCTCGCCATGGCATAGGAGATGGCAATGACTGACCGAATCGCATCGGCGGCCCGGGCCTTCGTAGAGAGGGTTCGCAATGACCCCGAACACAGCTCCGAGTCCTTCTCCGTGCACACTGAGCTCGTAGAAGGCACCCACGTCAAGGCTCATGTTCGCTCCTTCATCCTGGAGTACGACGAACCACCAATCATCGGTGGCGACGACCTCGGCCCTGGCCCGGCCGAATCCACCCTCGCTGCCCTTGGCGCAAGCCTCATCCAGTTCTACGTGATCCAGAGCCGCCTCCTCGAAGTACCGATAGAAGGCGTTGAGGTCGACGTCACGGGCGAGCTCGACCTCACGGGAGTCTTCCGGACGCTCCCGGACGCGATCCCTGGCTATAGCTCGATCCACTTCCAGACGCGCTTACAGAGCTCGGCGGACCGCGACGCAATCGAGACTCTTGTCTCGGTCGTCGAAGCAACGACACCGGTCATGGCGGCGTTCAGGAACCCGGTGCCGGTTACCGGCACAACTTCAATTGAACGAGGAAGTCAGTCCGGCGACTGAAGCATTGGCACCATCATGTTCCGACGTATCCCTCCCAGCAGCCGTAGCAATGCCCTGATAGCGGTCGTATCGATGCGGGCCACCTCCGTCCACAAGGGTGCCGCCGGAGGGGGTGAGGCGTGAGCGGGAATGCCGATGGTCCCTTCGGGGATTCCGGACGGCGCAACGGGAATCGGAACAACGCACCCCTCCTTGACGTCGAGGACCTGCGGGTCACATTCGAACAGCCCGGAATCACGATCCGGGCCGTGCGCGGCATCTCCTATCAGATCCGCCGCGGCGAAGCCCTCGGGCTCGTAGGGGAGTCGGGAGCCGGCAAGAGCGTCAGCGCACTGGCGCTTCTCGGCTTGCTCCCACGGGACACGGCCCGCGTGCAGGCGAAGTCGATTCGATTCGACGGCAAGGAGATCACGGCAGCCAGGGAGCGCGAACTCCGCAAGGTGCGAGGGATCGGGATCAGCATGATCTTCCAGGATCCACTGAGCAGCCTCAACCCGGTGCTGCGGATCGGCAAACAGATCACCGAGCAGATCCGCCGGCATCTCAACGTGGACCGCGCCGAAGCACACGAACGTGCGGTCGGTCTCCTGCAGATCGTCGGGATCCCCCACCCCGAGCAACGGATCTTCAGCTATCCCCACGAGTTCAGCGGCGGGATGCGGCAGCGGGCAATGATCGCTATGGCACTGTCGTGCGGCCCGGCATTGCTCATCGCCGACGAACCGACTACCGCTCTCGACGTGACCATCCAGTCTCAGATCCTCGACCTGATCGGGGAACTGCGCCGGGAACTGGGAATGGCACTGCTGATTATCACTCACGATCTTGGTGTGATAGCTAACTCGACCGACCGGATTGCGGTGATGTATGCCGGCCACATCGTCGAGAAGGGTCCCACGAGAGACGTGCTCGCCGACCCCAGTCACCCCTATACGCAAGGACTGCTGCGCTCACTTCCTCGCCTCGACAATCCCAAGGAAACCGAGCTCACGCCGATCAGCGGTAACCCGCCGGATCTCGCAGCCTCGATCGTCGGCTGTCCATTCCGGCCCCGATGCCCAAAGGCGATGGATCGATGCCGGGCGGAGAACCCCTCCCTGGCCCTGGTGTCATCGAACCGGGAGGCGGCGTGCTGGGCGGTGGAGGAGATCCCGGCATCGGCGCCGGGGTCTGAAGAGCGATGAGCCCGGGACTGACTGAGGGGTCACCGCTGCTCGAGGTTCGGGATCTCAAGGTGTGGTATCCCGTCCGGGCCGGGATCTTCAGACGCCGCGTGGGATGGGTACGGGCAGTGGACGGCGTCGACTTCACGCTCGAGCGGGGCCAGACTCTCGGGCTGGTGGGAGAATCCGGCTGCGGAAAGACCTCCATCGGCCGCGCGGTAGTGCGGGTGGTAGAACCTCACGACGGGTCAATCCGGATCTCCGGCGAGGATCTGTTGGCCATCAAGGGAAGCGGCCTGCGGCGCCGGCGTCGGCGCTTCCAGATGGTGTTTCAGGATCCGTTCTCCAGCCTCGACCCCCGGCAGACGGTGGGGCAGGTGATCGAGGAGCCGCTGAGGATCCACTCGCTGGGGACTCGCAGCGAGCGACGTCGCCGGGTGGAGGAGCTGCTGGAGTTGGTCGGCCTCCCCGGCGGGACGACGAGGAGGCTTCCCCGCGAATTCAGCGGCGGTCAGCGGCAGCGAATCGGGATCGCCCGTGCTCTGGCACTCGATCCTGATCTAGTCGTCTGTGACGAGCCGATTAGCGCTCTCGACGTCTCTATTCAGGCTCAGATCATCAACTTGTTCGAGCGCCTGCAGACGCAGCTGGGCATCGCTCTACTATTCATTGCTCACGACTTGGCCGTGGTACGGCACATCGCCCACGACGTTGCCGTCATTTACCTCGGCAAGATCGTCGAGCACGCTCCGAGTCGCACTCTCTTTGAGCGCCCGACCCATCCCTACACAGTGGCTCTGCTGTCAACGGCGCCGGTTCCTGACGTCGACGTGGAGAGGTCTCGGGAACGGATTCCCCTTTCCGGCGATCCGCCGAGTCCGGCCGACCCACCGAGCGGGTGCCGTTTCCACACCCGATGCTGGTTGCGCACTGACCTCGGCAACCCCGAGGAATGCGCCACCACCGAACCCGTTCTCCAGACCTGCGAGGACGCTGAGGATCATCAGGTGGCCTGCCATTTCGCTGCGCAGGTATCGGAAAGGATCGCGGGGCTGAATCTGCCCACCGTGGGGGTGTCCTCGACGGGAGACCAGAGCGGGAGAGAGTCAGGGAGCGACGGAGCATGACCTGCTCGGTCCGCTGCAAGCTGCCCGATCCACCATCGAGATGACGTTGTGAGATGGTGCGTTTCCCAGGTGGCGGGGGGCGCGGGCGACGCTGACGTCCATTGATCGACGCGATTCCCGAGCGGCTCGACGGTGACCGCCTCGATCCAAGATGCCGAATACGGGTCTCCCCTTCACGCGAGTGAGGGCAGATGCCGTGGGCGGGCGGTTTCATAGGCCTCGATCTTGGACTCAGAGTTGAGCGTCGCCCCGATGGGGTCCACACCGGCGAGCAGGCGTTTCTTGGAGGACGGATCGAAATCGAAGTGCACATTGCTGCCGAGCGCTGAGACGGTCTGGTTCTCTAGGTCGATTGAGATTCGCTCCTGGGGCCGATCGAGCGCGGCAGCGAGGAGTTGTTCCACGGTTTCCGGTTCGAGGGCGATGGGGAGGAGGCCGATATTGACCGAGTTCTGGCGGACGATGTCGCCGGAGGAGGGGGCGATGACGGCCTTGATGCCCCAGTCTTGGATGGCCCAGGCGGCGTGTTCCCGGGAGGAACCCGATCCGAAGTTAGGGGCGGCGATCAACACGACGGCCTCTTGCAGATCGTCATTCGGCCCTCCATCGACAGGGACCTGATCGCCTCCTCGCGGTATTCGATGACGTGTTCCACCTCCGACGTGCCGATCCTGAACGCCAACGCTCCGAACGCACCGTGGGTAGCGGTATGGCTGTCACCGCACACGATGACCGTCCCAGGCTGGGTGAGCCCCTGCTCGGGGCCGATCACATGCACGATACCCCGACGGGGATCGTCGATTCCGAAAAGGGAGATCCCATTCGTCCGACAGTTCTCCACCGGCACCTCGATCTGGCGCTTCGACAACGGGTCTGTGATCCCCGACGCCCGGTTCGCCGTCGGGACCGCATGATCCACCGTCGCCAACGTCAGATCCGGATGGCGCACCGTCCGGGCCGCCATCCGCAGCGCCTCGAACGCTTGCGGAGATGTCACCCCGTTAACCAGGTGCAAATCCACATACAACAGGTCCGGCCCCCTGGAGCACTACCAACCACATGACCATCCCAAACCCTGTCCAACAGGGTGGCCGTCAGCCCACCTTCTCCGTTCCAGCCTGGAAGAACTCCGCGATGGAGCCAAGGTCATTGGCCTGTTCGAGGTTGCCGAAGAACTGCATCCACTGGTCGATCTGGGCGGCATCCATCCGGTAGCCGAGCAGCTCCCGCTGCTTGGAATTGAACTCTTCGAGGCTCAGCGGCCGCTGGTGGCTTCCCCGGGCATAGCCCACCTCCTCGACGAATCGCTTGCCACTGGTGGTGGTGATCTCCACGCGGGTCGGAGCCGACGTGGTGTATCGCTCGCGAAGGCTCAGGTCGGGTTCGACAGTCACCTTCTCCATGTGGTGGAGGATGGTGGGGTCGAAGTACCGTTCGCCGCCGAACTGTTCGATCCCGACCCGGCCGTCAACCAGTCCGATCACGATGCAGTAGGGGACGGACAGGCGAGCTGCCATCACGCTGTTGGGGTGGTAGTTAAGCCCGTGACGTTTGGAGTAGGCCCTCTGATACAGGACGATCCGGTCGATGTCGTCGAGAGTCAGGCCATGCTCCCGAACGATGGTTTGGGCTCCATCGATCGCGGTGTGTGACGAGAGGATGCAGGGGTGGGCCTTAAGGTCGGCCTTGAGCATCTCCCAAGCGTCGCCGAGAGGTGCCTCCGCTTCGCGGACCAGCCGCGGGGCGTCTCGCTCGTCGGTATAGGCCCAGAGGAAGCCAACTTCGTGCTCAAGGAGGCCGGTCGGACCTGAGGCACCCGCTGCGGCGAGGAGGGCAGCCTGGCTTCCCTTCCAGGAAGCAGAGCCGGCGTGGAGACTCTTGGAGAAGTCCCCCACCTTGATGCAGTATCGAGTACCGCCGGCGTCATCGGCGGCGAAGCCAAGGGCGATCTCGGTCTCCTCGGGTCCAAGGCCCATCGCCCGAGCGGTCGCGGCGGCGGCCGCGATGCCGCCGATTGACGAGGTGGCATGCCACCTCTGGTAGTGATCGGGCATCACGGCGCGTCCGATCCGGCCGCCGATCTCGAAGCCGGCTACCACGGCCTCAATGAGATCCTTTCCGTTGCCCCGGCGAACTTCCACTGCGGCGAGGGCGGCGGGAACTACCGGGGCTCCGAGGTGGGCGACAGCGTCGAGGTGGGTGTCGTCGTAGTCAAGGGTATGGATGGTGGTGGCATTGAGAAGAGCCGCGACCGGCTGGGCAGCCTGCTTCGCATCGAAGATGACGCTGCACCGGCCGGATGCCCGCAGCGTTCTTGCGTAGCGGGCCATCGGCTGGATGATCTCCGGAGCGATTGCCGAGCCGGCCATTCCGCAGGCCAGAGCGTCGGCGATCACCTGTCGGGCGCGTTCGACCACTGGGCGGGGAAGATCCTCGAACCGGATTGAGGTACTACGGTGTGCGAGAAGGGCTGTCGGACCTGGTGTCATCGGGGCCTGCCTTCGAGGAGGGTTCTCGGGGTCAGAGGCGAACCTCTTGCAGATTGCATACAATCATCCTAGTATCCTGCATGTTTGAGGCGGCGAGGCCAGCAGTTTGTATGCAATCAATACCCGGATCGATCGAGGACACCCGTCGGGCCTACACCGAACAGCGGGTGGGCGGTGGGCGAGTGGGATTCGGCAAGACGGCGGCGCTCCTACTCGTCGATTTTCAGCACATGTACACGCAGGGTCGCAGCGGCTGCGGTACTGAAGCTCCGAAGCGCGCTGCAGAGCTCCTACGCGTGTTCAGGACTCGGGGGCTCCCGGTCTTCTTCGTGCGGGTTGTCTACCAGGCCGACGGTAGCGACCGCAACGTCTGGATCGACAAGGCGCCCGGGCTCTTGGAGAACAGTCCCGGGAGCAAGAACGTCGAGATCGATCCGATCGTGGCGCCGCGTGCCGACGAAGCGGTGCTCGACAAGCGGGCTGCATCAGCATTCTTCGGGACGGGACTGGCGGCGCAACTGCGCGAGCGGGGCGTGGACACGGTGATCGTATCCGGTGCCTCGACGTCGGGATGCGTGCGCGCGTCGGTTGTCGATGGCGTGGCGCATGACTTCCGGATGATCGTCCCTCGGGAGTGTGTTGCCGATCGCTCGGAGTTGGCCCATGAGATGTCGTTATTCGACATCGACTCGAAATATGGGGATGTCGAGGACCTCGAACACGTGCGTAGACAGGTCGAACGGATGAGCCCATGACTACGACCCCACGCAAGAACTGCGGCGATGGCGCCCAAGGCTTCGCAGGGCCCGCCAAGCCCTCGTGGTGGTAGAGCCGGACAATCGTCGGTTCCCTCGGCCGGTGGCCGCTGAGCGGGGGCAACGCTGCCCGGGTCTGGTTGACCACGTCGGCGGTGTTGTTCCCGACCTGACCGCGGCCTCTGCAACCCTTGATCAAGCTGGTTTCAGCCTCACATTTCCAGCGTCTCTCATGAGACTCGGACGTGACCGGGCAACGATGGTCGAGTCCGGCGGGCGACAGCGGTGTGTCATGTTCAAGCGGGGATATGTCGAGATCCAGCAGATCGAGGGGAATGCCTTGGATCATCCCCTTGCAGAACGGGTCCACCGCTACCAGGGGCTCCACGTCCTTGCTCTTGCCACGGCTGATGCCGCGGCGACGGCTCAGCGATGGGCGTCCCGGGGACTGTCTGACGGAGAACTCCACCGGTGGGGGCGGCCTGCAGGAGGTGCAGGCGGGTTCGCAGAGTTCTCATTCGTTGTCGCACACAAGGCGGCGACGCCGAGTGCCCTCGTCATCGCCACCGAACACCACGATCCCGATCTGATCCGCCCGCCCGGGTCGGTCGAGCATCCCAGCGGAGTAGAGGCTCTTCATGAATGCCTTGTTTCCGCATCCGACCCAAACTTCGCGACTGGCACTTATGCGGCCTTGACCGGGGTCAATCCTGAGGATGATGGCTTCGGAGGCCGGCAATTCGGCGATGGCCAGGGTTCGTTGACCGTGGGGTCTCCTGATTGGGTGCGCCGCCGGATCCCCCTCGATCCTGCTGCACCGGATTGCATCGCAGCGGCCGTTCTCTCGGTGGCCGATGCGACTCGCTTTGCAGGAAATGTCAGTTCAGCCAGCGGGATCGCGCTTGGGAGCCGGGGAGGAGTGGAGTGGTTCTCGCTCTCAGAGATTGGCCTCGTCCTCGGCGCGGTTCAAGGAGATCGGGAGTCATGAACCGCTGCGGCATGAAGATCCTCGAGGACTACCGCCATGAAGGGAGGGTCGGGCGTGACTGACGAGCAGCACCCTCTGCCTGCCGCCGCCCGGCAGCAGGCAGAACCAGGTCTTCGACGACGCGTGACTTCCCGCGCAGAGCCCGATCGCAGTCAACCCCGCTCGAAGGGCTTCGCCGACCTGGTTGGCCCGGTGCCGGCGGCAACTGCCCTCGACGCCCTGCGGGAGGCAATCGTCCGAGGTGAATACGGCCCAGGACACCAGCTCAAAGAGAAGGAGCTCTCCGCCCGACTAGCCGTGAGCCGAACACCTATTCGCGAAGCCCTCCGCCAGCTCCAATCCGAAGGCCTGGCGGAATACCGGCCGAACCGAGGCGTCTTCATACCCGAGTGGTCGGCAAGCGACCGGGAGGAGATCTTCGCTTTGCGGTTTCGGCTTGAGCCGTATGCGGCCGAACTGGCTGCTCTGGCGATCGCGCCGGAGCAGCTCGACCAACTGAGGCAGATGGCCCAGGCCATGGAAGCAGCAACCGATTCCGATGACCCGGATCGCTTTGACCAGATCTCCCTGGTCAACAATCACTTCCACCGCCTGTTGGCGGCAGCTTCCGGAAGTACCCGCCTCGCTGCGATGCTCGCCTCGCTGCTCAATGTCCCGCTGATGCACAGGGCCTTCTCCGCATACGAGGAGGATGCTGTGATCCGGTCAAACGCCCATCACCGGGAGATCATCGACGCCTTCAGTGTCCGGGATCCTGACTGGGCCGCGGCGGTCGTTCGCGCTCACGTGCGCATCGCTCGCAACTTCCTGCAGGCCACCAGAGGGGGAGCGACCAGATGACGTCGATTCGTGATCTCGCCCCGTACAGTCCGATCGTCACCCGACCGCCGATCACCTGGCCCAACGGTGCCCGTCTCGCCTTGTGGATCGTCCCCAACATCGAGTTCTACGAGTTCGATCCACCTCCCGCAGTGGGTCGGGAGACCTGGGACCGCGTCCCGTCCTATCCCGACGTTCGCGAGTACTCCTTTCGGGACTACGGCAATCGGGTCGGTCTTTGGAGGATGCTCGATCTCTTAGACGAATTCCAGGTGAGAGCGACCGTCTCCCTCAATATCGCCCTGCTCGACCACTTCCCCGAGATCGGCGAGGCGATAGTCGATCGGGGATGGGCGGTGATGAGCCACGGCCTCTACAACACGCGCTTCCTCTACGGCATGACGGTGGAAGAGGAGCGGGAGTTCTATCGCGACAACATCGATTCGCTGGCACGCCTGACGGGTCTGCAGCTCAAGGGGATCCTCACTCCAGCGGTCACCAATACACCACGCACACCGACGCTGATCGCCGAAGCGGGGCTCGTCTACCACGCCGACTGGGTTCACGACGATCAGCCGGTGCCGATCCTGGTCCCCTCCGGCCGCCTTATCTCGATGCCCTACTCCTACGATCTCAACGATGCGCCTCTCTGGGACGGGAGGCCGTACTCTGCGGACTACCTGGTCGACGCCTGCCGGCGCCAGTTCGATCGCCTCTACGCCGAAGGGGAGGCGAACGGGATGGTGATGTGTGTGGCCCTGCACCCGTATCAAATCGGCCAACCTCATCACGCTGAGGTTCTGCGCGAGATCCTCGACTATCTGTGCGGCAGGGATGACGTCTGGTACGCAACCGGCGACGAGATCGCCGAGTACTACCTTCAGAACTACTACGACCTGCACGCGGACCATGCTCGGGAGGTGGCTGATGCCGGCTGAGCGAGGTCACGGCATGGACCACGAGCACTATGGATGGGATCCACTTCCCCGAAGGTCCGCCCTGGTCTGGCCCAACGGGGCGACGGTCGCCGTCGTTCCTCTGGTACTCCTCGAAGTGCATGAGGACCCGGTTCCCGACTGGCCCCAGTACACCTCAGTCGGCGGTGGCCTGGTAAGGGCCAGTCCGAATATTTCGCGAGTGTCGACACGCGAGTACGGGCATCGCGTTGGGATCTTCCGGATGATCGAGGCCCTGCGCGCCTGCAGCATCCGGCCCACGGTGGCCATAGACGCACTCAGTGCCGAGTTGTACCCGTTCCTCGTCCGATGGCTCTCCGATGCGGGCTCCGAGTTCATAGCACACGGCATTTCGGTGAATCGCCCGCTCCATGGGGCGATGACCGAGGTGGAGGAGCGGCACTACATCTCAGAGACGCTGGACCGATTGGCGGCGGCGGGGGTGGAGACGACCGGATGGCTCGGACCGGAGTATGGAGAATCGATGCGCACCCCCCAGATACTCGACGAGCTCGGCATCTCCTACGTGTGCGATTGGTGCAACGACGAACAGCCCTACCAGATGTCGACGGCCAATGGTCTCGTTGCGCTTCCCCTCCTTGCCGACCTGGACGATCAGACAACACTGATCGGCCGCATGGCGGATCTCCAGGCCTACGGGCGTCACTTGGAGCGATGTGTCGTCGCCCTCGCCCGCGACGGTTCCCAAGCGGGCCGGGTGATGGCCTTCGCCGTCAGGCCGTGGGTGATGGGCCAGCCGTTCCGAATCGGGGTCTTCGAGAAGTTTCTGGCGGTTGGAGTGGCGACCCCAGGAGTGTGGTTTGCCAGATCCGGCGAGGTGGTGACGGTGTGGCGGGAAACTCGAACGTCGCAGCCGGCGGCAGGACGTGGCCGGTGAGCGAACGAGTCGACATTGTGGATGTGAGTCCGCGTGACGGGCTTCAGAACGAACCGGTCCTCCTGACGACTGAGGCGAAGGTCGAGCTGATTGAGCGGCTTGTTGGTGCTGGCCTGAGGCGGATCGAGGTGACCGCTTTCGTGAGTCCGAGGGCGCTGCCGGCGATGGCCGATGGTGAGCAGGTGCTCTCCCGGTTGCCTCGTCGCGATGGCCTCCGATATTCGGCACTGGTGGTCAACGAGCGGGGCGTTGAGCGTGCCGCTGACACTCAGGTTCACGAGTTGAATGCCATTGTCGTGTGCTCGGACACGCTGGGGCAGCGGAATCAGCGCATGACGACAGCCGAAGCTCTCAGAGCTTGGGACCGCATTGCCGGGATGGTTCGAGACGCTGGTCTACGCTATCTTCGTCCTCTATCCCGTTCGGGGTATCCACCAAATGGAGAAGATAATGAGTGAAGTGACCTACCACCTGGGTGAGGGAGTGAATCTCACTCTGGAGATCGAAGCCGACTCCGCCGAAGAGTTCGACGAACGCACCCGTCGCGTGGATTCCGAGAACGCCTCGAACCTGGAGGCGGCCGCAGCGGAGTCCGAATAGCCGACATCGGCCTACTGTTCGTCCCTAGCGCGAGGGAGCGCGACACTTGGCGCGGGCTTCGATCCTCGTGAGAATCTCTCGGCGGTCACGATCCCGCCGTAGCTCGATAAGTAAGACCCAACAGATTCGCCGAGGTCAGGTCCTCTATGTTCCGAACGCTTCTCTGCCACCAGGCAGGCACTGCGGCATCGGCGGGTTCAATGGCCGGGGGTTTCCCGAATGACTCCGGGAAACATCGCGAAGTCGTTGTCGTAAGAAACCACCACGGCCTGGAACTCCTGGGCGAGCACCGCCAAGTGCGCATCCATCACCAGGTTTCCGGCGGAGCCGATCGCGCTCAGAAGGGCCCGAAGCCGCTCGGGATGCGCCGGACCCGGATGCAGGACGACCAGATAGGCGGGCGCCATCCACTCGGCCACGCGGGAAAGCGCCTGATCGCCGGTCAGTGGACTTGGGAAGAACCTGGGGTTGGTGGTCACCCGCATGAACGTCGGCAGCACCACCCAGGAGACACCTATGGTTTCGTCGCCGTGCAGAGCACGCCAAAGCCAGTCATGGGCCTCCTGGTGCCTCGGGTCGCCCTCTTTGACTGAGGAGATCGGAACGTTGCTGCCAACTGTCTCTACCGAGGGCGTCCAATAGGTTCATGTCATGACCCATGGACTCGAGGATCTGCTCATCCTCCAACAAAACCCACGATCTTGATGTGGTGATGCATTGAGTCGGGTGAGGTCATGACCTCGTCGAACACCACCAGGCCGGGCGCCGCGTTGCCCGCGGTAAGGGCCGCTCAGCCATTCGCTGCTCCTCGATGATCCCAACGACGTGTCAACCAGCCAGATCGCTGCCCGAACTCGATCATCCTCTGGTATTACTTTCGTAATAATCTGAACCGGGATGCTGAGTTGGCCGGCGCCGCCCCTGTCCTGGTGGGCGGTTGTACGTCGGCCCTCTGCTGGTGAGGAGGCGAGGGGTTCGGGTGACGGGTCGCAACGTGGAGCGTGGTTGGAAGTGGCTTGCCGGTTTCCTCGTCACTGTGGCGATGGTCGGTTTGGGGGCGGCGGTCACCGATACCGAGCCGGGTGCGACCATGTCCACGGTCGCGAGTTCGATAGGTATCACTGCTACGACACGGACCGAGGCGGCGGTGGCTGCTTCCGCGGGTTCCTCATCGGTAACGACCGTTCCGCAGATGGAAGCTTCACGGGAGGAGGCTGGGCAGATCGCTACGGTCACTGCCACAGCGGCCGAGAGTCGGGCCCTTGAGACCACCATGGTCGAGATGGCTGCTGTTTCCGCGGATTCGCTATCGGTTACGACTGTTCCGCAGGTGGAGTCTCCACCGCAGCAGGCTGCAGAGCCGGCAATTACCACCACAGCCGCCGCCACTCCGGACAGGGTCACATCCGGACGCATCGCCTACACCAAAGCGAGATCGGATGACAGTTTGGCAGGGATCTGGGTGGTGAATCCGTACGGCGCCAACCGACGGCGGCTGGCTGACAGAGGCTGGGCACCGGTGTGGTCGCCGGACGGGAACCGTATCGTATATAGCGATGGAGGGGTGTGGGTGGTGGATGCGGATGGCGCCGACCCCCAACTGCTGGCTGACGGGGGTTTGGATGCGGTGTGGTCGCCGGACGGGAACCACGTCACTTACCTCAGGCTGAGACGGAGCGAGTACGTTGTCGACATTTGGGTGGTGGGTACCGACGGCGGCTACCCGCGGAGGCTGGCCAGGAAAGGCAGGCAGCCGGAATGGTCGCCGGACGGGCGGCACATCGCTTACTTCAGAGAGGTTGAGTCTGCTCCTGAGCTTTGGGTGGTGGGTGCCGACGGCGCCGACCTCCGGTGGCTGACTGACGGTTCGGGTCCGGTGTGGTCGCCCGATGGGAACCGGATTGCTTACACGGACAGAAGGATTCGGGTAGTCGATGCCGATGGCGCCAACTCCCGGCAGCTCACCGACGACTATGGCTTGAGTCTGGTGTGGTTGCCCGATGGGACGTATATCGCCTACTCCACCGGATGCTATGGTCAACCCGAAGAGGTTTGGGTGGTGGATACCGTGAGCGCCGACTCTTGGCGGCTGGCCGAAGGTGCTTGGAGTCCGGCTTGGTCACCCGTGTAGCGGACCGTGATCAGGACACTCGGCCACACGGCCTATTCGACTGTCCAGGTTCCGAGGCTGGTGAGCAGTTTGCCCAGGTCGCCGTTGCCGCGGGCGGCTTTGGATCGGGTGACCTCGGCGGCGAGGGTGTCGTCGTAGACGGGGCGGTACACGTCGCGGAAGATGCCCAGGGGAGTGGGGCCGTAGGGGCCGTGGGCGAGGCGGGAGAGGGCGAAGGCTTGGGAGGAGTCATCGTCGTGGGCGTTGTGGACGATGATCTGCGATGGGCTGACCGAGTAGCGGTCGACGATGGTCGCCCGGCCGCCGTCCCACACCACGGCTTTCTCCTTGTTGGCTCCGAACACGATCGGTTGCCCGTGGACCAGGTCGATCCGGTTGGCGTACCGCTCCTTCTTGCCGGTCAACTGGATGAAGGCCTTGTCGTTGAACACGTTGCAGTTCTGGTAGATCTCGATCAGCGCCGACCCGCGATGGGCGTGGGCGGCCTTGAGGATGGCGGTGGTGTGGTTGCGGTCCATGTCCAGGGTGCGGGCCACGAAGGTGGCTTCGGCTCCGAGCGCCAGGCTCACCGGGTTGAACGGGTAGTCGATGGATCCCCCGGGGGACGACTTGGTGGTCTTGCCGGGTTCGGAGGTGGGTGAGTACTGGCCCTTGGTCAGGCCGTAGATCTGGTTGTTGAACAGCAGGATCGTGAGATCGAGGTTTCGTCGCATGACGTGGATCAGGTGGTTGCCGCCGATCGAGAGCAGGTCCCCGTCACCCCCCACCACCCATACGGACAGTTCAGGGTTGGCGATGGCCACGCCGGTGGCGATGGCCGGCGCCCGGCCGTGGATGGCGTGCATACCGTAGGTGTTCATGTAATAGGGGAAGCGGGCCGCACATCCGATACCGGACACGAACACCACGTTCTCCCGTTTGATGTCGAGGCCGGCCATGAAGTTCTGGACGGCGGCGAGGATCGTGTAGTCCCCGCATCCGGGGCACCAACGTACCTCTTGGTCGGTCTGGAAATCGACGCGCGTGTAGCTCATCCTCCGGTCAACTCCATGATCTTGTTGGCTATCTCGTCCGACGTGAACGGGATCCCCTCCACCTTGTTGTACGAGATGATCGGGGTGACGAATTCGGCCTTGATCATCCTGGAGAGCTGGCCGTTGTTCAACTCGGGTATCAGCACCTGTTCGTAGCTGCTCAACACGGTGGGCATGTTGGGCGCGAAGGGGCTCAGGTAACGGACCCTGGCATGGGCCACCTTGGCGCCCGCCGTCCGGGCGTTGCCCACCCCCGCCCGTACTGCCGAGTAGGTCGATCCCCAACTGATCACCAGAAGGTCCGCACCGTCGGGATCGTCGACCTCCACCTCGGGAATGTCGTTGGCGATGTTCGCCACCTTCCAGGCCCTGATGTCGGTCATCAACTGGTGGTTGGCGGAATCGTAGGAGACGTTGCCGGTCCCCTCCTCCTTCTCGAGGCCACCTATCCGGTGCTCGAGGCCGGGCATCCCGGGAATCGCCCACCGGCGGGCCATCGTCCGGAAGTCGCGGACATAGGGCAGGAACCGGTCGCCGGCGTTGGGTCCGGTGGCGAAGGGAACCTCGATCTTTGGCAGGCTGGCGATGTCGGGCAGCTTCCACGGCTCCGACCCGGTGGCGATGTATCCGTCGGAGAGGAGGATGACCGGGGTCATGTACTTGATGGCTATGCGGCATGCCTCGACCGCCACCTCGAAGGCGTCGGAGGGCGACGAGGCCGCCAGGACGGGGAGCGGGGACTCGCCGTGGCGACCCCACACGGCCAGGAACAGGTCAGACTGCTCGGGCTTGGTGGGCAGGCCTGTCGACGGGCCGCCCCGCTGCACGTCGACGATGATCATCGGCAGTTCGGTGATGATCGCCAGGCTTATCGTCTCGCCTTTCAGCGACAGGCCCGGACCGCTCGTGCCGGTGATGGCCAGGGAGCCGGCGAAGGCCGCCCCCAGAGTCGCTCCCGCCGCGGCGATCTCGTCCTCGGCCTGGAAGGTCTTCACCCCGAAGTTCCGGTGGCGCACCATCTCGTGGAGGATCTCCGATGCGGGGGTGATCGGGTAGGAACCGTAGAACAGGGGCAGCCCGGACAGCTGCGAGCCGGCGATCAGGCCCCACGCCAAGGCCGCGCTGCCGTTGACGTTGGTATAGGTGCCGGGCGGTAGGGCAGCAGGTCGCACCTCGATCTGGCGGGCGAAGCTCTCGGTGGTTATCCCGTAGTTGTAACCCGCCTTGAGGGCCGCCAGGTTGGCGTTCTTGACGGCTTCCCTCTTGGCGAACTTCTTCTCCACCCATCGCTTGGTCACCTCGGTGTCACGGCCGAACATCCACAGGAGCAGGCCCACGGCGAGGAAGTTCTTCGAGCGGAGCACGGCCCGACCGCTCACCCCGGAACCTTTCACGGCCTCCTTGGTGAGGGTTTCCATCGGTACCGAGTGGACGTCATAGGTGTCCAGCGAACCATCCTCGAGAGGGTTGGACTCGAAGCCCGCTTTGTAGAGGTTGCGCTCGTCGAAGGCCTCGTTGTTGATGATGAGGATCCCGTCCTCGCGCACATCCGCGAGATGCACCTTGAGGGCGGCGGGGTTCATCGCCACCAGCACGCCGGGCCGGTCGCCCGGGGTGAGGATGTCCCAGTCGGCTATCTGGATCTGGAAGGACGAGACGCCGGGAAGGGTGCCGGCCGGTGCCCGTATCTCGGCGGGGAAGGTGGGCAGGGTGGCCAGATCGTTCCCGAAGATGGCTGCCGCGTCGGTGAAGCGATTACCTGCCAGCTGCATGCCGTCGCCCGAGTCGCCTGCGAAGCGGATCACCACCCGGTCTCGATTGTCGACCTTAACGCCTCCGTCGTGCGCGGCGAGGTCGGGCTTTCCCGGACTGGCTGAGTAGTTCTGGCTATCCACCGGCCTTCACTTCCTCCTGGTCATCGGTCCGAGCTTGTGCGCGTTTTGATAGTACAGTTTCGGCGCCGCCGGTCCGGTTCTAGCACTGCAAGGCGCGTACAGCCGATTCTACCTCGTCGAGGCGGCAAACCCATAGCCGTACGGGTCACTGATTGTCCGACTCCCGCTGGCCGGACCGGCGGAAAGGGTCGTTCATGGGGGTGGCCGGACCGTGGCCACCAGGCCGGATCCTTCGAGGGCCTCGCCCACTCCGAAGAGGAGGTCCTCCCGCCACCACCGGGCCACCAGATGGACCGCCGGAGGCGGGATGCCGTCGGCTACCACAGGAAGGGAGATCGCCGGGCACTTGATGACGTTCACGAGGGAGGTGAAGCCGCTCAGTATTCCCCTGTAGAAGATCGGTGACCCTCCGATCTCGATTGTGTCGACCCCGATCCGTTTGCGGGGATGGCCTACGGTCGGGGTGATGAGCAGGTCGTAACCGGCGAAGAGTTCCCCCGCGGCTTGCACGACTCCCGCCTGCCACCGCAGGGCATCGGTGTATTCGTCGAGAGTGATATCGGTGGCCAGGCCCACACGCTCCCGGAGATCGGCTCCGTAGAGGTTGGCGGGATCGCTGAACCACTCCCGGTGGACGGAGGCCGCCTCTGCGGCTGCCAGGGTGATGAGGGCCCGGTCGGGGGCGAGGCGCGGCGCGTCCACCTCGTCGACGGTGACGCCGAGGCGGCGCAGCCGATCGCAGAATTGCGCGAACGACCTGCGCGTGGCGTCGGAGGTCGTGACGTCTCGCAGCCAGGCCGACGGCACCGCCATCCGGAGTTTCTCCATCACCGGTGGCCGGCGCGGCGGGTCGTCCACCGGGACCGACCACGGATCGCTCCGATCGAACCCTTTCATCGCACGGAACAGCAGCCGGGCATCCCCGACCGTGGCCGTGAGCGGTCCTACCGTATCCAGCGACCCGGCCAGCGGGAAGACGCCGGTCAGGGGGATCCTGCCGTGTGTGACCTTGAGGCCTACGATGCCGCACAGGGCGGCGGGAACCCGCACCGAGCCGCCCGTATCCGTGCCGAGGGCGGCCGGCGCCATCCCGGCGGCCACCGCCACCGCCGACCCACCGGAGGAGCCTCCCGGTGACAGCTCCCGATCCCACGGGTTGCGCACCGGTCCGGACCAGGGGTTCTCGGAGGAGAAGCCGTAGGCGAACTCGTGGAGCCCGGTGCGGCCCATGATGATCGCCCCGGCCGCTTCCAAGCGGTCCACGACGGGGGCCGACACCGTCGCCTCGTGGCGGTAGAAGGCGGACCCTGCCGTGGTGACGTGACCCGCATGGTCGATCAGGTCCTTCAGGGCGATCGGAACGCCGCACAGCCGTCCGGTCCGGGGTCCGGCGTCCACGAGGTCGGCCTGTCTCAGCGCCCCTTCCGGGTCGAGTTCGGTGAAGGCGTTGAGGTCGGGGTTGCGGGCTTCCGCCACGTCGAGGTACCGCTCCACCACCTCGCGGGCGGTCCGTTCCCCGCTGCGTACCGCACGGGCGATCGACTCGACAGGACCCGGCAATGGTTCGGTTTCTACCACACCAGGTCGGATGTCTCCGGATAGATCATGATCCACATCCTCCCAGGCGGCACGGTGATCTCGGCCCCGCCTGCGTCCGTGATGGTGAACCACTCGTCGGCGGAGGCGCGGTGCCACCGCCCCTCCGTGTAGCGTCCCTCGCCGAACACGATGGCGCGGTTCTCGCCCACAGTGTTCCAGGCCGGCACGCAGGAGCCTTCCCCCTGAGGGCAGGCCCGGTAGCCCTCGGCCATCAGCACGACCAGCACATCGGCTGATATCTGCCCGGTCTCTCCCTCACGGGTTCGCCAGAGTTGCGATTCGCCGTCCACCGATCGCAGGTACCGGCTGCCGTCCCAACGCCACACGACGTCGGACGTGTCGGACCACTCGAAGAAGATGTAGGTGGCGGTCGCCTCCGCCGGGCCGCTCAGGGGTCCCCTCCTGAAGAGCGGTGCCGGAGGTTCCTGGCTGAGCCCTCTCTCCGCCGCTATCCGGCGCACCTCGTAGGTGTTGACGTAGAGATTGTGGGGTGCATCCCGCTCCCTCCATCTGGCGGTCAGGGGCGGGCCGTAGTCCCCGATCAGCGGTACGTCGTTGCGGGTGACCAGCCGGGTGATCCACGGTTGGCCGCCGCTGATCGCCAGAACACCGTTGAGCGGCTTGACCAGCGTCCAGTCGGTGGGACGGAGCGAGCGCATGGGGCCTACCCAGTCGGAGTCGCTGTGATGGAACAGGCCGATGAACCTGAGGATGCCGCTCTCCACCACGACCTCGTAGACCGCTTCGGCCTGCTCGAGCCCCGACTGGGGTCGGGCATTCCAGTGGTTGTCGATCTTGACCGCCACCAGCTTGCGGTTGACCAGCGCCGGGTCGTCGACCGGAAGGCCGGTGACCGGGGACACCGGCCCCGAGTAGGCGGTCGTGGTGGGATCGGCGGAGGTCTCGGTAGTGCTCGCGGTCCCGGCCACCGTCTCTCCGGAGGTTTCGGTGGTGTCGCCGGTAGCGGTGGTGTCGCCGACGGTGGTGGCGAGGGCGTCGGCCACCGTCGCCTCGGTGGCTTCCTCGGTGGTGACGCTGGTGCCGGTGGGATCGGCGCCGGTGCTGGTCTCGGTCACCTCGGTCCGGCCGGAGGTGACGGTGGGTGTGGGAGCAGGATCGTCGCCACCGCAGGCGACGGCCAGCATCATCCAGATGACCAGGGCAACCGAGGATTTTCGCGACATACGGGTGCCAGTGTCTCAGAAACGAAGCGCTGATTGCAACGACCTCGGGATCCGGCTGCCCCGGTTTATGGGTTGCCCGACGTGGCCGGCTACGGGATGGGTTGGCTCGGCGTCGTCCGCCGTTCATGCCGCCGACGTACTCCAGGCGCGGAGTGACCGACAGGACCATCGTGCTGGCCCAGGTCATATCCGGTGCGTACACGCTTGCCCAGTGCGGTAAGCAAACCCTGGCTCCCACCCGGTAGAACCAGCATCTGGATGCCATCGCCACCGACTGGCCGCGGTTCATAGGTTGCGGTCGTCCCTACTTCATGGATAGCCACTCCCTCCGGAAGCACGGGCAGGCTACGCCGCTGGGTTTCGTGTTCACGAGTATCACCGCCGGTGATGACCATACGTGTGCTGTGACGGATGACTATCGGATCAGGTGCTGGGGGAGCGACCTTTACGGGCAGTCGACGCCTTCGTCCACGGGCCGCAAGTATTTCAGCGTGACCGCCGGTCCCAGACACACCTGCGCCCTTCAGCGGGATCATTCCGTGACGTGCTGGGGGCGGGTGTGAGAGTGTTGTGGCGTGGACATCGGGAAGACTCGGTCTGGAGTGTCACGGGAGCCGCCGAACTCCGCGGAGCGGCCAGTAGCGAGCGACTGCCACCGAATGGAGGGCTCCGCGGCTGACGGGGCCTCTTGAACGGCTGTCGTTCGCCGAGTCGGCGCGGTTGTCACCGAGGACGAACCAGGAGTCCGCAGGCACGGTCCAGAGGCCGTCCGGTCGGGTCGCGGCCGACCACCACGGTTCGGTAAACGGGGTTCCGTCGATGAGGAGCACCCCGCCCTCGATCTTCACCGTCTCGCCGGGGAGACCGATCACCCGCTTGAGGAGAAAGCGGTCACCGGCCTGGAACACGACGATGTTCCCCCGCCTGGGTTCGCGGCCGCCACGGATCAGGCGCGTGAGCAGGTAGTCGCGGGGCGCCAGGAGGGGCGCCATCGAGTGATCGGCGACCTCGAAGCGGCCGAAGCGGGTGCGGAACCAGGCGAAGAGAGCCAATGAGGTAATGATGGTCGGTCAGTCCCCTCGGTGGCTGCGCGTACGGACAGAGCGACCCGTCTGGACGACGGCGAGTGTATTGTCAGCCGGGCAGTACCTACGAATCCCGAAGGAGAGCTCATGGGGATCTTCAAGCCGTCGAAGGTGGCCCACGCCCACTGCGACCTGTTCTGCGGCGTGTACGACCCGGCCCAGGCCCGGATCGAAGCCGAGTCGGTCTTGCAGGCAGCCAAGAAGTACCACGGCAGCGACGACGAGGTCTTCCGTTCGCGGTGCATCTCGGTCAAGGAGTCGCAGGCCGAGTTGGTGAAGCATCACCTGTCGGTGCTCTGGACCGACTTCTTCAAGCCTCACCACCTGGAGCGCTTCCCCGAACTCCATGGCATGTTCTGGAACGCCATCAAGGCGGCGGGGGATGCCAAGAAGTCGACCGATCCGGCGGCGGCCGAGGACCTCATCGCCCAGATCGAGGGGATCGCCGACGTGTTCTGGCAGACCGACGAATCGGCGAACGTAGGTCTCTACCCGCCTTCCTGAACATCCGGGCGGCAGGGACCGCGGCTGACCGGCTGCGGGTGCAAGCGTCCGCCAAACACCCGAACTTCTAACCTGCAGGGATCGGCGAGGGCGTCGGCAACTCACTCGCCGACCAGATCGCGCCGTCTCAGTATCGATCCTGTAAGGATCACTGAGACCAGCGCCATCACCGCCACCTTGGCGGCGGCGCCTCCTGCTCCGATCATCACCCGGCCGAGTATCCGGTCTACCGCGTCATACGTGTCGGGGGTCATCGAGGCGAAGTCGGCCGAAGCCGAGACGACGATGCGGTAGATCGAGGATGCCTGTATCCCCTCGAGGAGGCTGGCGAGGATCCCCTCCCAGAGGAAGAGGTAGCCGAGGCCGAACAGGGTGGCCCGGTTGAGCACCAACCCCAGAGGCACGAACAGAGCGGCCGAGGCCAGGCTCTGGACGGCCACCCCCACCGTGGTGGCGATCCCCAGCGACCAATCGCCGCTCATCACGGCGGCCACCAGCCATGTGACCAGCACGCCTGTTTCCAGGATCACGAAAGCGGAGACAGCTGCGGCTATCAACGCGCCGAGGGCGATCACCCCGCGCGGCACCGGCTTGAGAAGAAGGAAAGGAAGGGTGTGGGCCTTGCGCTCCTCACCCAGCGCGGCGGTCGACACGACGAGGGCGGCCACCGGGTAGAGGGTGGCCATCCCCAGGCTGAATGTGAGGTCGTTGTACATCTCGGCTGCGAACGACTCGGAACGGCCCACGGCCAGGAGGAACAACAGCGGTGCCAACGAAGCGGTCAGCAAGAACATCGCGATCGACCGGCGGCGCCTCATCAGCCGGCCGGTTATCGAACCCACTAGCAGGAGTAGGGCCCTCATCCGGGTTCCACCAGGTAGCGGAAGACGCTGTCGAGGGACTCGTCCTCGGGGGATACGGCGATGATCCGTGATCCGGTCTCCCGGGCAGCCGCCGCGATATCGAGACCGAGAGCCCGTGCGTCGCCGGTTCTTATCTCGACGGTGTCTCGGCCGACCCGTACCGCCTCGACCCACTCTCCTCCTAGCAGCCTCCGCGCCAGCGGGCGCGGCCGGTCGGTGTCGATCCTGATCAGGCGAGGCGTGTCCGACATGGCATCCCGGAGCGCCGCCACGGATCCCGCCGCCGCTACCCGTCCGTCGACCATGGCCACCACCCTTCCCGCCATGCGCTCCACCTCCGCCAGGACATGGGATGAGACGATGATCGTCCGGCCTTGCTGCCCGAGATCCAGGAACAACTCGATCAGTCGGGCCCGCTGCAGCGGGTCCGTCCCGTTCAGCGGCTCGTCGAGTAGCAGCACCTCCGGGTCGTGGACCAAGGCAGCGGCCACCTTGGCTCTCTGGCGCATGCCCTTGGAGAAGGTCGACAGGCTCCGGTCGGCGTCCTTGGTGAGGTGAACGGTCTCCAAAGCACGAATTGCAGACGAACCGGGGTCCTCCACTCTCGACATGGCCGCGCTCCACTGGACGAATCGTCGCGCTGTCATGTGCCCGTAGACGGCCTCGTCCTCCGGCACGAACCCGAGGTAGCGGTATACGGCGTGCTTGTTGCCCGGAGGGTGGCCGAGGATGGTCGCGCTACCCGCCGACGGCCTCAGCAAGCCGGCGAGAACCCGTAGCAGGGTTGTCTTCCCGGCTCCGTTGGGACCGAGCAGACCGGTTACCCCCGGCCCGAATGAGCAGTCCACCTCGGAGACCGCTACCTTCGGCCCGAACCACTTCGACAGGCGAGTGGCTACCACTGTGGGCTCGTCCACGTGAAGAGCGTCGGTCGAGCGGTCGGATGCAGTCACGTCAATCTCCGGTAGCGCCAGCCGACCAGCGCCGCGCTAACGGCGGCCAGTCCGATTACCACGGCCAGTGAGGCGCCCGGCCCGAATCCGGCCTGCGCGGGTATCCACTCCGCCGATTCGTGGACCCCGAAGATCCAATCACGGATGTATCGAGGATGCTGCTCGGTGGCGAGCAGGGCTGCCCAGCGGGTACCGGGTGTGTCCTCCACGGCTTCCTGGAAGAAGAGGGCCACCAGGTTGAGGCCCAGTGAACCGACCAGGAAAGCGGCCGCGGCGCCTCCGACCCGGTTGATGAACGACGCGGTCAGGAAGCTGAGCGATGCGTGGAGGACGAAATAGGCGAGGGCCGCCAGAGGGACCTTCCAGAGGATGTCGGTGGTCCGGCCCAGGTACGAAAGGAAACCTTCCTGGGAGAGGGCGGCCAGCCCGAGATGTAGCAGCAACTGGGGCACCAGCCAGAAGCTGAGGATCACCGCGGCGTAGGCGAAGGCTTTGCCGATGAGATAGTCCCGCAACGCCAGCGGTCGAGAGAAGTACACGTTCAGGACCCCGTGGGTCCGGTCGGGGATCAGGAGATGGGCCCCCGCGTACGCCGCGAACAGGAGTGCCACCACCGAGATGAAGTCGAAATACCCGCGGTAGCGGGGAACCAGATCCACCGGCCCCGCGGCGGAGGGGATCTGGGAGGTGGCCCAGGTGATGGCGACCAGTATCACCACCGAAGCCAGCGCCACCGTTATGAGGGTCCACGGCAACAGCTTCCGCTTCGCCTTACGCCGGAGGCCCATCACCCTCCGGAAGCCCTCCCTGACTATGGCCCGGATGGCGCCCCGTCTCCCGGTACGGTTACCTTCGTAGTGGCGGTAGCCGCGGTCGACGATGACGGCTTCGTCGCGATCGGTTACTCGGGGATCAGCCATTTGCTTCCTTGGCGGCTGCCACCAGCACGTCCTCCAGGCGGCTCAGGCTGGTTCCCAACCGGCGGACAGACGATCCTGACGACTCGAGAGCGTCGCGCATCAGTACGAAGGCGTCCTCGGCTCGGGTGACGACTGTTACCACTGCCCCGTCCACAGTGGTGGATACCCCCTGGCGGGTGAGTGCTTCGACCAGGGCCCGGGGATCCCCGAAGACCTCCACGGATAGTCGATCCCCCTCATCCGGAGGGTCGAGCGGCGCCGAGTGGATCAGCCGCCCGGCGTCGAGCATCACCACCCAGTCACAGGTCCGCTCAATGTCGTCGAGGATGTGCGATGAGAACAGCACGTTCATGCCGAATTCGCGGAAGCGGCCGATCAACTCCAGCATCTGGTCCCGCCCGGCGGGGTCGAGGCCGGAGGCCGGTTCGTCGAGGAGCACCAACTCCGGATCGTGGACGATGCTCTGGGCCAGCTTCACCCGCTGTTGCATGCCGGTTGAGAAGTCGCCCAGGTAGCGGAAGCGTTCCTCGTGCAGTCCGACCAGGAAAAGGGTCTCCGACGCTCTCCGTCGTGCTTCGAGCGAAGGGATACCCGCCAGTTCGGCGGCGTAGGCCACGAAATCGGCCGCGGTCTGGTCAAGCGGAAGGCACTTGCCTTCCGGCATGTAGCCGATTCGCTCCCGGAGCCGGGCCGGGTCATCGGACACCTTCGTTCCGAAAACCGAGACCTGCCCGTAGGTCGGTCGGATCAGACCCAGGACAAGCCTGATCAAGGTGGTCTTACCCGCTCCGTTGGCTCCGATGAGGCCTGTCACCCCGTGGGGAACGGTCAGGTCGAGCCCTTCGAGGGCCCTGACGTTGCCGAAGTGCTTGTACAGGCCACGAGTCTCGATGATCGGCGGGTCCGATCTTGTCGTGGCCGAAGGGATCCGCCGATCAGTCAAGCTCCCCCTCCACGTGGGTTCCGAATCGGCGCATTGCCCTTAGCCTGAATCCACCGATTCATATTCCGAAAACCAATCCTGACCAGGGCGATCTCCGGGATCCACCACTCACAGGAAGTTGCTCCTCTTCCCAGGACCGAACCATCCTTACCAATGGCTATCGCCGCAGATCAGGAGGCATTTCCACCATATCTCCATGTCCGCTGCGCCCTCCCCATCGGTGGATTCAGGCTTAGCAATTCTCTCCTTCTTTCCTGACTCGAACAGTCCTTGATCCACTGCTTGACGCGGGCGAGAAGTTGTTTGGCCCACCCGAACTCCGTTGACCACAGCACTACGCCCGCTAGGAGGAACGCTGTGCCGGGCACCAAGGGGAGGACGAGTCCGATGAGGCCCACCAGGACGAGCACGCCCCCGCCTACAGCCGCCGCCCTTCTGAACCCGCGCGGCACAGTGATCTCCCTTGGCCGGTCAAGTGATGTCATACGGTGAATATCCATGACTTCGGGCAACCCGTCTATGGGGAATCGCCCTGATTTGACCCTGAGTACCTCAGGACGACCTCGGGTTTGTCACTGATGGTTGGTACCAACGTCCAGTGAGAAAACGGAGACATGGAAACCATGGGGCCCTCGCCGGTAGCCGGGTTGGGCCGCTCAGTCACGCTCTTGCAGTTCCGCAGAGGTGTTCGGGGGTGCAGGAAGCGACCTCCTCGCATCTTTCCTCCTGCTCGAGCGGCTCCTCATCCACCCACGGACCCGCACCAGGAGTCGCTTGGCCCAACTGAACTCGCTCGACCACACGAAGAGGCCCGCGATCAGGAAAACCGCGCCGGGAAGGATGGGGAGGGCGAAACCCGCCAAGCCTAGGAGAACCAGGATTCCGCCGCCGATGGCCACGAATGCCTTCCGAAAGTTGCTATGCACGGTCATTCGCCTCCTGCCCGACATTCCGTCTCAAGTCCGCTCAGCCGCGTCTAGCCGTCTCTACCTTTCGGTAGAGGGGTCTGATGGTTCCCAGAGTCGTTCCCGGAGGAACGGGCAGACCGGCCCAGCCCTGGCCTGCGACGGTGCCGGGGAGGCCGAGCATGGAATGGAGGCGTCCGGTGGTCACGGGCAGGTAGGGGGCAAGGGCCACCTTCAGGTGGTTGATGGCGTCGAGAGCCGTCTTCAACACGGTGGCGGTCCGTTCGAGGTCGGTCTTGGCCGTCTTCCACGGCTCGGTAGCGTTCAGATAGGCGTTGATCTGCCCGGCTGCCTCCATGGCGGTCCGGAGCCCGGCCCGAAGTTCGACCCTCTCGATCCGGGCAGCCACGCGGTCCAGGAGCTGCTCGGATGAGGTCCGGACGGCCCGGTCATCAGCGGTTTCCTTGCCCGGCTCCGGAACTCGGTCACCGAACACCGATCGGGTTAGCGACAGGACCCGGTTGACGAGATTTCCCCAGGTGGCGACCAGTTCATCGTTGATACGGCGATCGATCTCGTGCTCGGTCATCTCCGTGTCGCTGTTCTCCGGCAGGCTGGCTGCCAGCGCGTACCGGAGGGCGTCGGGTTCGTAGACGTCCAGCGCGCCGCTGATGGTGAGGCCGATTCCCCGGCTCGCCGACGCCTTGCCTCCACGGAAGGTCACGTACTGGTTGGCAGGGACATTCGTGGGGAGTTCCAGGCCGCCGTATCCGAGCAGCATGGCCGGCCAGATGATGGTGTGGAAGGGAATGTTGTCCTTGCCGATGAAGTAGTAGTGCTCGGCCTCGGGGTTCTCCCACCAGTCCTTCCAGGCGTCCGGCGTACCTTGTATCTGCGACCACTCCTTGGATGCCGACAGGTAGCCGATCACCGCGTCGAACCACACGTAGATCTTCTTGCCCGGTCCGAGACCCTCGACCGGTATGTCGATGCCCCATTCGATGTCGCGGGTTATGGCGCGATCCTGCAGACCCTCCTTGATCCATCCGAGCGAGAAGTTGAGGACGTGCTTGCGCCAGCCCTTCCGGGAGTGCAGCCATTCTTCCAACTGGTCGGAGAAGTCGGGCAGGCGCAGGTAGAAGTGGTCTGTCCTGCGACTCACCGGGGTGGCGCCGGACAGCGTGGAGCGGGCGTCGATCAGATCCACCGGGTCAAGGGTGCGTCCGCACGACTCGCATTGATCGCCCCTCGCGTCCCCATATCCACAGTGCGGGCAGGTTCCCTCGACGTAGCGGTCGGGTAGGAAGCGACGAGACTCGGGATCGAAGAACTGCTCGGAGGTGCGTCGGTCTATGTGCCCGTTCTCGTGGAGAGTCCGGAAGATGTCCTGGGTTACCTCATGGTGGTTGGGGGTTCCGGTCATGGTGAACAGTTCCCACTGGATCGCCAGGTCGTCCCAGTTGGCCACGAACTCGGCGTGGTAACGATCGACGATCTCCTGGGGGGTTACCCCTTCCTGATCGGCCCTCACCGTGATGGGGGTGCCGTAGATGTCGCTTCCCGACACCATCAGGACCCGGTCTCCGGCCAGGCGGTGGTAGCGGGCGAAGATGTCGGCCGGAAGGTAGGCGCCCGCGAGATGGCCGAGATGACGGGAGCCGGACGCGTACGGCCAAGCGACGGAGACAAGGACATGTCGGTTCATAGCCCCACAGGCTACCGGAGTCCGAAGCCTGTCATTCATCCGAGCGGCATCCCGGTAAGTGCCCCGCCGGCGGTGCTTACGATTGGGACATGAGAGTTGCGGCGGCCCTCGTGGCCGCATTGATCGCCAGCCTGTTCTTCGCCGACCTGCTCCGCGGATACCGGGCCGCCCCGAGGCCCCATACCGCTGCGTACACGGCCGGGATCGGGTGCTTCGCCCTCGCCACCTGGGCATTGTTCCTCGGTGCGGCAACCGGCTGGACCTCGGCCAGCTACCGGATCTTCTTCCTGTTCGGCGCGATCGTCAATATCCCTGTCCTCGCGCTGGGCTCGATGTTCCTGGTGGTGGGACGGCGGGCCGGACACGCGATGCTGCTGCTGCTGTTCCCGTTCTTTGCTATCTCCATACCGATGACCCTTGCCGAGCCGTTCGACGCCGGCGCGCTGCCCGCCGGCGGCGTGCCGGGTGGCCGGGAACTGTGGGCCGAGATGTTCGGGCCCCGCCTCTGGGCGGCGATCGGCGGAGGGATGGGGGCCACGATCATCATCGTTCTGGCGGTCGTATCGGCCTTCAGGTTCTGGCACAGGAGCCGTCGTCTGGTGTGGGGCAACCTCATGATCGTGGCCGGCACCTTGGCCGCCTCCACAGGAGGGACAATCCTGGCGCTCGGGATCGACTGGGGCTTCTCGGCTTCGCTGCTGGTGGCGGTGATCCTCATCTGGGCCGGCTTCCGAATAGCCGTGAGCGCCCGCCGCGCGCTGCCCGTCCTAGCCGAGGGTGAGGCACCCTCCGTCCCGCGAGCTTGATCCAATCGGGTCTCGCCCGCTCGCCCGGAGCAGGCAAACGGGCCGAGAAGGACCCTATACTAATAGTTAATGCCCTATAACTTAATAGCTTCGGAGCTAGTTAAGGAGAACTGAACAGATGGACCGCGGAGAGACGGGTCGCTACGAGGTCACGACGATCGGGGGCGAGAAGGTTCGCGCCTTCATCCCGCTACCCCTGCCGCCCGTGCCCCCGCTCGTACTCGACGGACCCCTTCTGCAAGCGCTTGAGGCGGCCAACCTTGCCCTCGGTCGCCTCGATGGGGTTACGACCCTACTACCCGACAAGTCCCTCTTCCTCTATCACTACGTACGCAAGGAGGCGGTTCTCTCATCACAGATCGAAGGAACGCAGTCCTCGCTTACCGATTTATTGCAACACGAGCGGGACCAGGCGCCGGGAGTCCCCCTAGACGACATCGCTGAGGTATCCCGCTACGTCGCAGCGCTGGAGCACGGGCTGAGGCGGCTCCGGGTGGACGACTTCCCGCTGTCGAACCGGCTGATCAGGGAAGTTCACGGTGTCCTGCTCTCGTCGGGGCGCGGCGGCAGCCAGACGCCGGGTGAGTTCCGGCGCTCGCAGAACTGGATCGGCGGTAGCCGACCCGGCAATGCGGCCTTCGTCCCTCCACCTCACTCCTGGGTGGGGGACTGCATGACAGCGCTGGAAAGCTTCCTCCACGCGACCGACGACGGCCTACCGATCCTCGTACGGGTCGGCTTGGCCCATGTGCAACTGGAGACCATCCACCCGTTTCTCGACGGCAACGGCCGGGTCGGGCGGATGCTCATCACTTTCCTCCTCTGCCACGCCGACGTGCTTGCGGACCCGCTCCTGTACCTGAGCCTGTATCTAAAACAGAACCGTCCGGAGTACTACCGGTTACTCGGCGAGGTCCGATTCAACGGCAACTGGGAGGCATGGCTGGAGTTCTTCTTGGAGGGGATCCGCGAGACGGCAGAGGCCGCCGTCTCGACAGCAAGGCGCCTGACGGAGATCTTCAGGACCGACAAGGAGCGCATCTCGGCGCTGGGCCGCCAGGCCGGCTCCGCTCTACGCGTGCACGAAACGCTCATGGCAGTGCCTATTCGCAGTATTACCGACGTGTGCAGGATCACAGGGCTGTCGTTCCCCGGCGCGTCGGCGGGCATGCAACGACTCGTCGACCTCGAGATGGCAATGGAGATCACAGGAGGACGACGTGACCGGCTATTCGTGTACACCGACTACCTGGATATCCTGACCGAGGGAACCGAACCCCTGTAAGCCATCCGCAACCCGGCCGGAACCAGGGTCTACCCGTACACCCTCGAACTCCGGTGGGTTCTGCTGTTGGCGGTTGGGTGGATCATGTGACGAGAAGATCCGATCCGCGGGCGGATTCGGTCGCCGTAGCGACCTGGAGGCTTTGCTGCCCGGAACGGTTCTTGATCTCCTCGATACGGTTCAGTTGACGTTCGAGTTGCTGGCGACGGGTCGTGGACAGTTCGTCGAAGGCGGAGTTGAGCCGACCTAGGTGCCGGCCGACCAGATCGAACTGCGCGACGTACCGTTGCCACTGGTCGGTGAAGCGCGCCAGGTGATCGAGAATCTCCTGGGACGACCTCTCCATGGCGAGGGTGTCCATTGCCTGGCGTACCAGCGCCAGCATCGCGAACAGCGTCGAAGGCGAGCAGATGACAACCCGGCTTGCCAGAGCCTCGTCGAACACGTTGCGGTGGTGTTCGTGGATGAAGGCGTAGACGCCGTCGTTGGGAATGAACATCAGGACGTACCCGACCGTCGTGATCGATTCCATGTAGGCCTCTCGAGTTGCGAGGGTCCTCACATGTCCGAGTACGGCGCTCCCGAAGTCCCGGAGCGCCTTCTGCTTCTCCAGATCCGACGGAGCTTCCATATAGCGGGCGTAGCCCTCCAAGGGGAACTTGACATCCATGTTCAGCACCTGTCCGTCGGGGAGGAGGAAGGTGAAGTCGGGCCGGGTACCGGCGGCAGTGGTCTTCTGCTTCAGGTAGTTCACCCCTTCGACCATGCCGGCCGCGCGCAGGATGTCATCGGCCATGCGCTCTCCCCACTGGCCCCGCGCCTGGCGGTTGATCAGGATGTCGTTGAGCCTCCGGGTGGAGCGGAGAAGCAGGTCCTGCTGCTCGGCGGCGTTGTGCAGGTTCTGGGTGAGTCCCGCATGCTGGGCCGCCCGCTCCTTCTGCAATTCGGCGAACAGGCGCCGCAGCTCGGACAACTCCCCGTTCACCTGGGAGGTCACCCCGTCCCACTTGTGGTCGATGACATCCCGCTGGTGCTCGAGTTGTGCCTTACCGGTTTCAAGGTGAGCACGGAAGGAGCTGCCTGCCACCGCGATGACCTTTTGTAGCAAGGCTTCGGTGTCGACGACGGGTTCGGAACGGCGCTGCCGGTCCCAGGCCACGGCGAACCCGATCGCGGCCAGGACGGATATCACGAGAGCTGAGATGAGTGCAAGAGTTTCCATACGGACAATGGTATGGAGGGGGTGTGACAGATCCGCGGGATCCCCGGCGTCGCCGCGGGCACGAATGGAGTGGGAGGCGTCGGGGAACCTCAACGGGCTTCGGAGAGCTCCTGAGTCCGGTCGGTGCGAGACCGGGCACCCACCGGCGGGAACCGTCCTCCGCCAAGGTCCGAACTCCGATAGTCTTGGGATCGATGACGGTTACTGCAGCTACCGTCCCGGCTTCGCCGGTCCTCGGCCCTTCGGTGACCCCGAAGGTTGTCGAGTCCTACCTGCGCTCCGTTCCCTCGGTCGACGAGGTGGGGGTGACCGAGCGGGCATCCGCCCTATCCACCAGGTCGGTGAAGCGGGAGTCCAAGCTGGCCGCGCTCGACCTCGCCATCCGCATGTGCGACCTGACCACCCTCGAAGGACGTGACACACCCGGCAAGGTCATCCAGTTGGCTTCGAAGGCGGTCCGGCCCGATCCCGTCGATCCCACCATCCCGCCCGTGGCGGCCCTCTGCGTGTACCCGAACATGGTGCCATACGCGGTCGGAGCCCTGGCCGGAAGCGGGGTGGCGGTGGCGTCGGTGGCCACCTACTTCCCGTCGGGTCAGGCGCCTCTCTCGGTGAAGACGGCCGATGTCTCCTGGGCGGTCGCGGAAGGAGCGGACGAGATCGACATGGTCATCGACCGGGGGGCGTTCCTGTGCGGCGACTACCTCAAGGTGTACGACGAGATAGTGGCCGTCAAGGAAGCCTGCGGGCGCGCCCATCTCAAGGTGATCCTCGAGACAGGTGAACTCAGCACCTACGACAACGTGCGCAGAGCTTCGATGCTGGCCATGGCGGCCGGGGCCGACTTCATCAAGACCTCCACCGGCAAGACGGCCTCCAATGCGACCCTTCCGGTCACCCTCGTGATGCTGGAGGCGATCCGGGACTTCTACACCAGCACGGGACGTGCGGTCGGGATGAAGCCGGCCGGGGGGATCAGCACCGGCAAGGTCGCCATCCGCTACCTGGTGCTCCTCGCCGAGACCCTGGGGGCGGGCTGGCTGTCCCCGTCCCGGTTCCGGTTCGGGGCATCGAGCCTTCTCAACGATCTCCTCATGCAGATCCGCTGGGTTCGCGAGGGCCGCTACCAGTCACCCGACCACTTCACCAAGGACTGAACGATGGATGAGCTGAGGCCCTCTCCCGTGAAGAAGCCGGAGATCATCCCGACCGGACTCGACTACGTGCCGTCCCGCGAGTCCACCGATGTGGTCTCCATGGAGGAGAGCTACGAGCTGTGGATCGACGGGAGACCGTCCGAGCCTGCCACCAACCGGTACTTGCCCACGGTCAATCCGGCTACCGAGGAGACCCTCAGCCGGGTGGCGGAAGCCGGCTCGGAGGACGTGGACCGGGCGGTGACGGCAGCCCGCAGCGCCTACACCGGCGTCTGGGGAAGGTTGGACGGCGCGGAGAGATCGAAGTACCTCTACCGCCTGGCCAGGATGCTCCAGGAGCGGTCCCGCGAGTTCGCGGTGCTGGAGACGCTCGACGGGGGCAAACCCATCAAGGAGTCGCGGGATGTCGATCTCCCCCTCGCGGCGGCCCATTTCTTCTACTACGCCGGGTGGGCGGACAAGCTGGAGTACGCCTTTCCCGTTCTGGACACCCGGCCGCTGGGAGTCGTGGGGCAGGTGATCCCCTGGAACTTCCCGATGCTGATGCTGGCCTGGAAGGTGGCGCCCGCCCTGGCCACCGGCAACACGGTGGTGCTCAAGCCGGCCGAGACCACCCCGCTGAGCGCGCTTGCCTTCGCCCGCCTCGCGGCCGAGGCGGGACTCCCCGCGGGTGTCCTGAACGTCGTCACCGGGAACGGCCGAACCGGAGCGGAGGTGGTGGCCCATCCCGGTGTCGACAAGGTGGCCTTCACCGGCTCCACGGAGGTGGGCAAGCTCATCCAGAAGCGGCTGGCCGGAACGGGCAGGAGGCTGACCCTGGAACTCGGCGGCAAGGCGCCCCACGTCATCTTCGACGACGCTCCCCTCGACCAGGCGATCGAAGGGGTCGTAAACGGTATCTTCTTCAACCAGGGCCACGTGTGCTGCGCGGGTAGCCGCCTGCTGGTCCAGGAGTCGATCTACGACACCTTGATGGACAAGCTCAAGGTGAGGCTGGCCACCCTCCGGGTGGGCGATCCGCTCGACAAGAACACCGATGTGGGAGCGATCAACAGCAGGGCGCAGCTCGACAGGATCACCGAACTGGTGGATGCCGGACTGGCCGAGGGCGCCGAGATGTACCAGCCGCCCTGTGCCCTTCCCGAGCGCGGTTACTGGTTCGCTCCCACCCTGTTCATGGGCGTGTCGCAGAGCCACCGGGTCGCGCAGGAGGAGATCTTCGGTCCGGTACTGTCGATCATGACCTTCCGCACGCCCGCCGAAGCGGTGGAGAAGGCCAACAACACGCCCTACGGACTGTCCGCCGGGGTGTGGACCAGCAAGGGCTCCCGCATCCTGTGGATGGCCGACCGGCTCAAGGCAGGTGTGGTGTGGGCCAACACATACAACAAGTTCGACCCGGCCTCCCCGTTCGGCGGCTACCGGGAGTCGGGGTTCGGCCGGGAGGGTGGTCGCCATGGCCTGCTTCCCTACCTGAGGGGTGGCGCGTGAGCAGGATCGAGGTGCGCAAGACCTACAAGATGTACGTCGATGGGGACTTTCCCCGATCCGAGTCGGGCCGCACCTACCCGGCTCTCGACCACCGGGGGGAGGTCATCGCCCGGGTGGCGGCCGGAACCCGCAAGGACCTTCGCCATGCCGTCCGATGTGCCCGCAAGGCGCAGGCCGGATGGGCCGGCCGGAGTGGATACAACCGGGGCCAGATCCTCTACCGGATCGCCGAGATGGTCGAGGACCGGGCACCCACCTTCGCAGCCCACATCGCGGCCACCGGAGTCGGCGGCGGCCGCGCCCGCCGGGAGGTGGCCCGAGCCGTGGACCGTCTCGTCTGGTACGCCGGTTGGGCCGACAAGTACCAGCAGGTGATCGGCAACCTGAACCCGGTCTCAGGGCCCTTCTTCAACATCTCGACGCCGGAACCGACCGGCGTCGTAGGGGTGGTCGCCCCCGAGGAGCCCGCCATGTTGGGTCTCGTCTCCCGGCTAGCTCCCGTCATCGTGTCGGGCAACACCGCGGTGGTGCTGGCTTCGGAGCGCTGGCCGGTACCCGCCATCTCGTTTGCCGAAGCGATGGCCACCGCCGACGTTCCCGGAGGGGTCGTAAACGTGCTGACCGGTCCCAAATCGGGAATGATCCCCTTCCTTGCCTCCCACCTCGATGTCAATGCCGTCGACGCGTACGGGGCCGATCCGGGGATGATGGCCGAGTTGGAGGAAGCGGCGGCGGGCGGCGTGAAGCGGGTGGTGCGCCCGCCGGAGGGCCGGGTCGACTGGACCGACAACGGGACCGCTCAGAGTCTCTACTTCATCTCCGCCTTCACCGAGATCAAGACAGTCTGGCACCCCAAAGGCCTTTGACCCGATCCACCCCGAGGCTGGCTCCGGCCCGCCCGGTTGGTGTCCTCTCCCGTAGTCCGGCCATCAGCCGGCGCGCAAGATTCATCTTGCACAGACGCTCGGAAGGCGCCTCTCGCCGGCTGGATCCACAGTTGCTTGGGGAGCGAGCCGTTACGTTTCTGCGAGGAGCAGGAGGGCCCGGAAGAGGAAAGTGGCCATCTGGGCTCGGGTGACCATTTGGTCGGGGCAGAACCGGTCGTTGTCGGGCGGGTTGCAACCCTGCGTAATACCGGCGGCAGCGAGACGCTCGATGTTGGCTCGGTGGGGGTTGTCGGCCACATCGGTGAAGTTCTCCGATCCCGGCGCCAGGTCCAGGGCCCGGGCGAGGAAGGTGGCCATCTGGGCTCGGGTGACCATTTGGTCGGGGCAGAACCGGTCGTTGTCGGGGGGGTTGCAACCCTGGGTTATCGTTGCCTTGGCCAGCCGGTTGATGTTCTCCTCGTGTGTGGTTCCATCGTCGTCACTGAACTGGTCAAGCGTCGCTTCCGGAAGGTCCAGGGCCCGGGCGAGGAAGGTGGCCATCTGGGCTCGGGTGACCATTTGGTCGGGGCAGAACCGGTCGTTGTCGGGGGGGTTGCAACCACGGGTAATGCCGGCGTCGGCAATCCGCCCGATACTCTCCCAATGGACCGTTCTGCCGGTGTCGGTGAACGAGGTCCTCGGGCCGGCGAAAACGGACACTACGGTAACAACCCGTTGCCGACGGTCGGCGGCTACAGCGCCATGGGTCAGAACCGCGTCCAGACCCGCAGGCATCCGGATGGTCCCCGCTCCGGGTAGGAACGAGTCGGCCGGGATGCTGATGCCGTCCGGGTCGGCGTCCCCGTCCACCACGGTGTACTCGAACACCAACTCGGTCGTGTCGGTCCCTGATCTGTACGAGGCCAACCGGAAGTTCTGGCCGACCTGGATCCTCACCGCCGGACCACCTCCACCCTGGGAGACGACAACGGGGGAAGAGAAGGCGGCGGTGATGTTCACCGTCTCCCCGATCGCGTACGATCCCCCGCCCGAAGGCCGGGAAGTGATGGCCAGGCCGGTTATGTGTGGCCTGGCCGTGGAGATGGCCCGCCGTGCCACCTCGGCCGGGAGGAGGCACGGTGGCAGATCCAGCACGGAGTCCGGCTCTATTCCTCCGGCGACGCTTCCGCCATCCGGGGTGAACCACCTGATAGTCGTGAGGTGGAGCACCCCGACGAGGGTCCCGTCCGGCTCCAGGCGGTACGACGACTGGCCTGTGCCCTTGCCGTAGGTGGTCCGGCCGACCACCGAAGCCCGGTCGTGGTCCTGGAGCGCGCCGATCACGATCTCGGACGCCGAGGCGCTCCCGCCGTCCACCACCACCACCATCGGTAGGAGGACAGGATCGGGGGCGACCTCCTTCCCGCGGGGCCTGGTCGTCTCGAGCTCTTCCCTGCCTACGCTGTGTACGACAGTTGTGAGGTCGGGCAGGAACAGACCGGCGGTCTGGACAGCCGAGTGCAGATAACCGCCCGGGTTGTCCCTGAGGTCCAGGACCAGCCCGCTGATCTCCTCGCGTATCAACCGGTCCAGCACCTCGGCCACATCGTCGTCGGCGGAGCCACTGAAGATGTCGAGTCGCAGGTAGCCGATGTCGCCGTCAGCCACCCTTCCCCTGGCCACCGGTATCGTGAGATCGGTCGCCCGGATCGTCGCAGTGACCGACTCGTCGCCCCGCCGCACGGTCACCGCCACCTCCTCGCCCCCGGCAAAGCGGTCGAGCCGGGGGACGCTCGCGCAGCCCAGGTCGGCCGGAAATACATCGCCCATCTCCACGAGCACGTCACCGAGCGCCAGCCCGGCCGCCTCGGCAGGGCTCCCCGGGTAGACGTCGGTGATAACCGGCCGGCAGGTGGCCGAGACCATCGTGCAGGCTTCGCCGTCCTCCGCCAGGGCGAACCCGACACCCAGGCCGGTGGTTCCCATGTTCTCGAGGGTCGCTCGGAAGCGTTGGTAACGGTCCGGTGTGAGGTAGTTGGAGTTCGGGTCCAGCGAGGTGGCCATTCCCCGGATGGCTGCCTCGACCGCGGCGGCCGTATCCTCGACAGCATCGATCGCCGCGCACATCTGTTCGAACTCGGGAGCGGGCAACGGGCATGCCGGTGGATCCCCGTCGCGGCGCTCGGCGAGGTCCGCGTTCCGAACCCCTTCGGCGGCGGCGGTGGCGAGGCTCTCGTCGTCGACCGGGTCCACGTAGTCCCTGGTGATGATCTCATAGGCTGTGCACAGCAACTCGAAGACCTCCGGCGCTCGGTCGCACGTCATCCGGCCGGATGCCTGAGCGATGGGCGGGCCGGCGGCGTCCCGGGTGAGGGTCGGTTCGAGGTTCGCCGGGGCAGCGGCCAGAGCCGAGCCGGGGAGGGGGACGATGGCAGAGGCCAGGATCGCGATGGCCCCGAGGACCGCGCCCCGGACCCGGCGGCGGCGCGTCATCCACCGGTTGCCGCCGCGCCCGCGCCCGATGGTCGTGAACTTCATCCCGGCGTGTTCCGGCTGACCAGCACGGGCTGACGATAGCCTCCGCACGATCCCTTACGGTGCGCTCCCGGCGGCGAGCGCTCCTTCCGCTCCGGCCAGCTGCCGGGGTGGCGCCCGGCAAGTCACAGGCGGCTGGTACTTTGTGATGGATGCAGAGTTGCCCGGCGCGATCGGTGCGGACGAGAGTGCTTCCCCTCACCCGCCCTCTGGATCTGCGCGCCACGCTGGCCGTGAAAGGTCTGAAGGGACCGTCGCTCCGCATCCGGTCGGACGGACTGTGGAGAGCGACCCGGACCCCGGACGGGCCCGCCACGGTAAGGATGCGGTTGCAGGACAGGGAGCTGGTCGTCGATGCCTGGGGGGAGGGGGCCGGCCGAGTACTCGACCGGGTTCCCGAATGGGTGGGGGAGTCCGATGACCCGACCGCGCTGGTTCCGTGCCATCCCGCGGTCGAGCGGGCCGCACGCATGGGCCGGGGGATGCGGATGGCCGCGGTGGGCGGGCTGGTCGAGGTGCTGATCCCGACCATCCTGGCCCAGAAGGTGACGGGAATCGAAGCGGCCCGCAGCTACCGGGAGATGGCTGCCCGATTCGGCGAGCCGGCTCCCGGTCCGGGAGGGTTGCGCCTGCCTCCCGACCCGGCCCACCTGGCCGATCTCCGCTACTACGCCTTCCATCCTCTCGGGGTGGAGCAGCGACGGGCGGAGACCATCATCGGGGTCTGCAGGCTTGCCGAACGGATCGAGGCGACCGCGGACCATGGGTTGGCGAGCGCCTACCGGTTCCTCCACCATCTGCCGGGTATCGGCCCCTGGACCAGCGCCTCGGCTCTGCTGGTGGCCAGGGGCGATACGGACGCTGTCCCGGTGGGTGACTTCCACCTCCCCAACATCGTGTCGTGGGCGCTGGCCGGCGAAGCTCGGGGAACCGATGAGCGGATGCTGGAGTTGCTCGCTCCTTATGCCGGTCAGCGTGGACGGGTGGTCCGGCTTCTGGAGCGGTACGCGGGGCGAGCGCCCGCATACGGACCCCGGTTCGCCCCCAGGGACTTCCGGCGCTATTGAGCCGAACCGTCCGCCCACCTCTCCAATAGCAGGTGGATGGCCCAGTTGCCGCCGTCTCCCCATGACTCGGTAGCGGCTCTCACCTCGGACTCCGGTAACAGCTCGTCGACGTCCGCCACGTACCGTGAGACGGCTTTGCGGACTCCCAGATCACCTGCCGCTATGGCGTCGGGTCGGGCCAGGCAACGCGCCAGGAACCACTCGGCGGTCCAGGTGCCCAGGCCTCTCATCGCCACGATCCGTCGGATCACCTGCTCGTTCGTGTCGTCTTCCAGCCCGTCCAGTTCTCCCGCCATGAGGGACCCTGCCAGGCCGACGATGTAGTCGGACTTGCGGGTGGTCAGCTGCATACCCCGGATCTCGGCCGGGTCGGCGGCGGCCAGTGTTGCGGCATCGGGGAACCGCCACACCCGGACCGCTTCCAGTTCCACGGGTCTCCCGTACCTCTCCACCAGGCGGTTGAGGGTCACGGCGGCCCAACGCATGTTGACCTGCTGGGAGCAGATGGCGGTTACCAGCGACTCGGTGACCGCCGGGTTCATCGACGGGCGGTACCCGGGCGAGCGCCGGAGCTGGTCGGCGACCGGGGGGACCCGGCCGGCCAGTTCCCACAGGGGTCCGACCGGCAGCGTCTCGCCCAAGCGGTACTGCGACTCGGCCACCGCCACGCCGAGGTCGCGCCGCGCCCCGACCTCGATGTCGCCACCGGCCAGCCGGCGGATGCGGTACGGGACGCCGGTGGTGGTCGTCCGGTACAGATAGCCACGGGAGACTACGTTCAGCAGGTTCGGCCCCTGGCGGGCGTAGCGGGCGATCGAGGGGGAGAGGTCGAGCGGGGAGCGAGGAGTCCAGCAGGCTACCTTCACGCCCCGACCAGACGGGAGGCGGCAGCCTCATCCACCAGCCAGGTGATCGGGGCCTCCCCTTCCATGAGGCGGCGGGCCGGGAGCGGTGTGTCGCCCGTCGGTTGCAGTACCTCGGCCAGGGCGGGCGCCTTGGACTGTCCCGACACCAGCACGTAGATCTGTCTCGCCCGGTGAACCAGCGAGTACGTGGCCGTGACCCTCCAGGCTTGTTTGGCCTCCACCCGGTCGGCAACGTACCAGCTGTCGGTCTTGTCGAGCGTGGGCGATCCGGGGAACAGGGAGAGCGTGTGCCCGTCCCCTCCCATCCCCACCACCACGAGATCGGGTCGGGGTCCGCCGGCATCGTGGGCCATCGCTTCGAACAGATCCTTCTCGTAGACTGCCGCGGCCCGGGCCGCGGACCGGCCCTCCTTCCACGGCACCCGCAGGAATCGGGCATCCGTTCCGTCCAGCAGGAGCCGGCCGATCATGGACCCGTTGCTGTCCTCGTGGTCGGGCGGTACGTAGCGTTCGTCACCCACCCACGCGCAGACCCGCCCCCAGGGCAGGTCCATGGTGGCGAGCCGCCGGTAGGTGGCGGCCGGCGTCGAGCCGCCTGCCATCGCCACTGTGACGGTGCGCGATCCCCGGGTCTTGGTAGCGTGCTCCCGTATGAACGCGGCGATCAGATCGGCTGCACCCAGAGCCAACCGGGTGGGGTCGGCGAATACCACCACATCGGCGGGACCGGATATGCGGGGTCTGTCCATGGGCCGGCACATTACCGGCGCGGTGTACCGACCCGCCAAACCCGTGTGATGGCGCGGCCGGTTGCGATCCGCTGGGACGACCGGGTGGTGACCGGGCGGTGGACGCGCCCCCGACAGCCTTCGGGTACCGCGGTGCTGCTGGCCCACGGAGCCGGGGCCGGTCAGGACCATCCGGGGATCACCGCCATCCGCGACGGACTCGTGGGGAGGGGTCACCCGGTCCTCACCTTCGACTACCCCTACATGGACGCCGGCAGGAGGTTCCCTCCCGACCGCCGCGACGTCCTGCTGGCGTGCCACCGGGCTGCGGCGGCGTGGCTGCGGCAACGATCCCCCCGGTTCGTCATGGCGGGACGCTCCATGGGAGGGCGCATGGCCTCCTATCTGGCCGCGGCGGGAGAGCCCTGCGCCGGGCTGGTCCTCTACGCGTACCCGCTCCACCCGTCCGGTAGGCCGGACCGCCTCCGAGCCGACCACCTTCCGGAAGTGGGGGTGCCCATGCTCTTCTTCACTGGAAGCCGGGATTCGATGGCCCTGCCGCATCTGGTGGATCGCTGGATCGTCCCCCTGGAGGGGGCCACGATCGAGATCATTCCCGATGCCGACCACGGGTTCCGGGTACCGAAGCGCAGCGGCCGTACCCGCGAGCAGGTGATCGATCGGGCGGTGGCTCGGACCTCGGAGTGGATCGCCGCCCTGGAGTAGGCGGTGCCCGTCGCGGGAGCGGCAGAGCATGTTGGGGCGGCTGAATCCGGCGTGCTCCCGCCTCCCCGACCACTCACTCCGACAAGGGGGTTGTCCCTGTCACATGCGTGCGGCATATTGATAGGTACCAAACACCCGGGACCGCTACCGACCGAAGGGACCAATGCGCTACGCAAGATCCCTTGAATCGGGGTTCAATCCGGGGTTGTGTTCGTGGCAGCCCGAACCGTAACCGAATCACACCGACATGACTTCAACCTGGATCCACCGACGGGGGTGAAACGCCGGGGAGGTGGATACATATGGAAAGGCCTCGTTTTTCAGCATTCTCCTAGCCAACCGCCTCGTAGGCATCCTTCCACGGCTGCCTCAAACACCGAACCCCCTACAACGAACACACAGCCTGGGCACACCGAACTACTGCCAGCCAAGCCGCAGCTTGACATTTACGCTCCTGGGGTGTCTGACACCTGAGACCTGAGACCTGAGACCTGAGACCTGAGACCTGACACCTAGCGGGTCTCCTCCAGCCGTGCGATCTTGGCGATGCGCCGAAGGTGGCGCGCTTCGCCGGAGAAGGCGGCCTCCAGGAAGGTCCGTACCAGCTCGATGGCGACGTTCTCCCCGATCACGCGGGCCCCGAGGCACAGGATGTTGGCGTCGTCGTGTTCGACGGCCTGGTGGGCGGTGTAGTTGTCGTGCGCCAGAGCGGCGCGGATGCCGGTCAGCTTGTTGGCTGTGATGGCCGCGCCCGCCCCCGAACCACACACCACGATGCCTCGCTCGGCCTCGCCGGAGCGTACCGATTCGCCGACCGCCACCGCGAAGTCGGGATAGTCCACCGAGTCGGTGGAGTGGGTACCGAGGTCGATGACATCGTGCTCAGCCCCCAGAGCCCGGGCCAGGGTTTCTTTGAGCGGGTAACCGGCGTGGTCGGCGCCGATGGCGACTCTCACTTCGTTCCTCCTTGCAGGAGCGAGAATAGCGCCATCGCGATGCCGACACCCGACCATCGGGATCGACCGAGGCGACGAGGGGCCGATCCGCCCGGGGCGCCGCCTCTAGAATCGCAGCGCAATGGCGCAACTCCATCTCCGCCCGTTGGGCTTCGGCGGAATGTTCGAAGCATCCGTAACGATCTACCGGAAACGGTTGTGGACGTTGGTCACGACGGCCACGGTCCTGGTGCTTCCCTACGCGGTGCTGCACGCCTTCCTGGCCGAGCCGGTGCCGGTGCTGCCGTCGGAGCCCACCCCCGAGGAACTGCGGGACATTCTCACCGCATTGGGACCCTGGATGCTGATCCGGCTGTTCATCGCGACCGTCATGTTCGCGGCCGTCATCAGGACGGTGGTCGAGACCTATGTAGGGATCGAGTCATCGTGGCAGCGCTCGACGGTGGCGGCGATCAACCGGCTGCCGGCCCTGGCAGTCGTCACGGTCCTGTTCTGGTCGGGGACCATTCTCGGGTGGATGTTCCTCCTGATTCCCGGCATCTTCCTGCTCGTTTCCTGGAGCGCCTGCCTTCCGGTCCTGATAATCGAGGGTGCCGATCCCGTTTCCGCGATGCTTCGTTCGTGGCGGATGACGTCCGGGAGGCGCTGGTCCCTATTCGGCGCCCTGGTCGTGGCGTCGCTGCTGGTCTTCCTCGCAGGTACCCTCGCCTACATCGTGGCGGGCGCGGTGCTGGTCAGGTTGCAGGGGGACTTCGGGTTGCTGCTGGCGTCCGAGATTGCATGGGTGCTGGTCCAGCCCTTCATCGGCGTGGTGCTTGGCGTGCTGTATCTCGATCTTCGGGTACGCAAGGAGGATCTGGACTCCGACTGGCTGTCCCTACAGCTCGCGGCCACCTCCTTCGATCAGTAGGCGACGCCGCGCCTCGGAGGGTGCTGAGGCCCCCCGCCGGCCCGACGGTCGATGACGAAAGGCCACGTCAGCGAACGACCGGCCAACCATCTTCACTGTCGCTCAGGATCCTCCTAGAATGGGAGTGGCCGGAGCCGGTCGAGCACTCTCGTAAGAGGTGCTGTATTGATCCTTGCGGGAGCGATCCGCCCATGAGCAGCACGGAAACCGTGGTAACCCTCAAGCCCCCGGGCCGTAGTGACGAGCCCGGTCGGGTCGACCTCGACCTGCTCGACGACACCCTGGAGTACATCCGCCCCGCCCTCCAGTACGACGGCGGCGACTTGATCCTGCTCGGGGTGGAGGAGGACGGGACCGTGAACCTCCACCTGGTGGGGGCGTGCAGCGGGTGTCCCATGTCGATGATGACGCTCACATCCGGAATCGAGCGCATCCTCATCGACCGCGTCCCCGGCGTCACCTCCGTCAACGCCACTTGAGTTGGCTGCACACGGTCCCGGCGCGCCGTAGTGGGTCGCCCGATGGTGGATAGGCGCTCGACCCACCGTCTCGATCCGGCCGAGTGCGTCCAGGCTGCCAGGGCCGGTGACCGGCGCGTCCTGGCCCGGGCGATCAGCGCAGTGGAGGACGACGCACCCGGAGCGCGGGTCCTGCTGAGAGCGTTCTCCTCACTCGCCGCAGGAGTCCCGCGGATCGGTGTCACGGGGGCGCCCGGTGTCGGCAAGAGCACCCTGGCGTCGGGGTTGATCTCGACGATCCGGGAGAAGGGCCACACGGTGGCGGTGATCGCAGTGGATCCGTCGAGTCCGCTGACCGGCGGAGCGATCCTGGGTGACCGGATCCGGATGCAGGAACATGTGGGCGATCCCGGCGTGTACGTCCGATCGATGGCCGGCCGTGGTCACCTCGGTGGGCTCTCGGCGGCGGTTCCCCAGGTCGCCGAGGTGCTGGATGGGGCCGGTTTCGGGACCATACTCATCGAGACGGTCGGGGTGGGGCAGTCGGAGGTGGAGGTCATGCACCATGTCGACTCGACAGTGGTGGTGGTGACCCCCGGTTGGGGGGACAGCATCTCGGTCGGCAAGGCGGGCCTGATGGAGATCGGCGACATCTTCGTGGTCAACAAGGCGGACTACGCGGGCTCGGCCCGCACCCGTCGCGATCTGGAGACCATGCTGGCGATGGGTCCTCAGCATTCGTGGCGACCTCCGGTGGTCGAGACGGTGGCCACCGAAGGGACGGGTCTGGCCGGGTTGTGGGAGTCCCTCGAAGCCCACGCCGCCCACCTGGCCCCGGCCGGTTCGCAGAGGCCCGCGGATCGGTTGCCCCGAAACCGCATCTAACCTGTCCGCGCGCATACGGAGGAGTAGTCGTGGAACTGGTCTCCTACAAGACCGAGGGTGCGGTCGGAGTCATCGAGCTGGACCGCCCGCCGGTCAACGCCCTTTCAACCCGGTTGGTGGAGGATATCGACGAGGCGATCGGCCTTGCCTCCGATCCCGCCATACGGGCGGTGGTCATCACCGGGCGTCCCCACTTCGCGGCGGGGGCGGACATCAAGCGGTTCAGAGTGGCCCACGAAACCGGTGCGAAGGCGTTGGAGGGGCTTCGGCTCGGCGAGGCCACCCGGCGATTGGAGCAGTTGCCCAAACCGGTGATCGCGGCGGTGTTCGGCTACGCCCTGGGCGGCGGCCTGGAGCTGGCCATGGGAGCGGACTTCCGTTACCTGGCCGAAGATGCCAAAGTCGGCCAGCCGGAAATCCGTCTCGGCATCATCCCCGGCGCGGGGGGAACGCAGCGCCTTCTTCGCCTGGTCGGCTTCAACCGGGGCAGGGAGCTAGTCTACTCGGGCCGCCACATAGGCGCTGACGAGGCATCGGCCATCGGGCTGGCCGACAAGGTCTTCCCGACCGACGGGTTGTTCGACGCTGCCATGGCCGACGCGGCCAGGTACGCCTCCGGACCCTCCGTGGCGCTCGGTATGGCGAAGCGGGCCATCAACGAGGGTTGGGGCCGCCCGATCGACGAGGCGTTGGCCATCGAGGCCGAAGCGTTCGACGAGGCCTTCCCGAGCGATGACGCAAAGGAGGGAGTCGCCGCCTTCCTCGAGAAGCGCAAGGCACAGTTCGGCGGCTCGTGAGCCCGCTCCGGACCGCGGCGATAGCGGCCGCCTTCCTGATCTCGGTGGCCGCGTGCGGATCCCCTGAGAGCCCCGAAGGGTTCGACGGGTCGCTCGACTGCGGTGAGGGGGCGTGGTCGCGGACGGTGGAGTACGAGCGGGATCACGAGGGTGCTCGGACCCCGTACGACGCCATGGTCGAGTGGTCGCGCGTCTACCGCGACCACGGCCACCGTATCCATGTGGAGAGTTCCCGCACCGGCACGGTGGTGGTGGACGGTACGGAGATCGCCTTCATGAGGGTGATCGAACTCCCGACCGAGACGTTCGAGGTGGTGGAGAGCAGCGGATGCGAAGGATTCGAGCCGGCCTCCTGACCGGGTCGGGCGCCCACCGTCCAGCAACCGGGTTCACGCGGACGCCGCACAAGCGCTAGCACAATGACAGCTATGCCGAATGTGTTGGTTCGTGACTTGCCCGGACGACGTGCACAGCCGTCTCGTTGATAGAGCAAGAGCGGGAGGGCGATCTCTGCAGCAGTATCTGGTTGTCGAGTTGACCCGGATCGCGCGAACGGTCAGCCTGGAAGAGTTCATCACCAGGATCGAATCCAACCGGGGAGTAACGGTCGGCCTGGCACGAGCTGTCGACGACCTGGACGGAGTCCGCCACCCGGAATGATCGTCGTTGACGCTTCGGTGCTCGCCAACGTGGTAGCTGATGACGGTCCCGACGGTACTCGAGTGCGCCATCTGGTCGTCAGCAACGGACCGGTTGCCATGCCGGACCTGGCGGACATCGAAACGATGGCCGTATTACGCAAGCGATGGATCGGAAAGACGATCACTACGCAACGCTTCGCGGCGGCGGTCGGCTACCTCGCAGCACTGCCGTTCCGACGTTACCCGGCCCACGCGTTCCTGCACCGGATTCATGAACTTCGTTTCGACGTCACAGTCCATGACGCGGTCTACGTCGCGCTCGCGGAAGCCCTCGGATGCGACTTGGTGACAGCCGACGCGCGCCTAGGCAGGGCGTCCGGTCCCCGTTGCCCCATCCGGGTGGTTGCCTGAGCTAGGGGTTGTTCTCGATTCGATGCTTCAACGCCGCCAGGTTGGCTCGCCAGATACGGGCCAGGATCAGCCTGCCCACCCGGGCTCCCAGCGGACCGCCGAAGAACCACGGAAACCGTATGCGTTCCCGCCAGGCGAGGCGAGTCCGGCCGGGTGCCGGTGAGGACATCTCGAACCGCCCTTCGCCCGTGAAGAGGCCCAGATGGCGTCCGGCCACCAGCCGCATGGGTTCGACCTCGGTGATCTCGAACCGGTCGACCGTGCGGAACGGCCCCACCCGCGTCTCGATGATCAGCACCGTACCGACTCCCTCATGCTGCTCGCCCTCGAACCGGATGGCGCGGGCATCCCTCATCCACTCGGCATGCGAGCCGAAGTCGATCGCCTCGGCCCAAACCCCCTCCACCGGAGCGTCGATGTCGATCGAGACCGAACTCCCCATATCGGGAGAGTATGGCCGGCCGGTCCTACTCCAGAACAGGGTCCACGACCTCCAGGAAAGGGAAGCGGTAGAAGTCCTTGTCGCGGGTGCAGATACGGCTGACACCGTGTTCTCGCATCAACACCGCTGTATGAAGGTCATGGATCAGGCTGCTTCGGATGTGAGGCAGTTCCGACAAGGTTCGGGTCAGCACCGCCTGATGACGGTCTGTTGCGCTCAGCAACCGGAATCCGCCGGACAACAGCAGGTTCCGGATGAAGTTCCAGGCATCTTGCGGACTCCAGGGTGACTCGTGGGTTCGAGGGTGGGTTACTACCCTCAGAAACTCGTAGCATATGCTCCATGTCATAAACGTCGGTGATGGGTCCTTCCCGGCTTGATGGAGGCGACGGCGGCAGAGGTCATGGGCTCGGAACGTTGGTCTGTCGCGTAGACGAGTACATTGGTGTCGAATACGAGCACTCTCCTGCCCTACATCCTGTAGAGCTTCTCGCGGTTGGAGCCGGCGTCCAGCACCTCGTATAGCTCCTCGCGGTTGGCCACATCGACCAACGCCCCGCCGCTGTCCCAGGTGGGTAGAAGTAGAAGGTCCGCCTGTTCATCGGGAAGCGAGGGTTCGAGAATGTGCCGGAGTCCTTCCTCCACCAATGCCGACACGGTCGTATCGCGCCGAGATGCTTCTTCGCGTAGTTGCCGCGCAAGGCCATCGTCGATTTCAAGGGTTGTCTTCATAGCGATAACATACGCAATATATGATCACCTGTCAACTGTGCTCCGAAGGTGGGGTGATCGGATTCTCGGAGTAGCCGGTCTGATGCACACGTCCGAGCGGGTGACTCTCCGTGTCAGCACCCTCCTCGGTGATCGCGTACTGCGTGTGGTTGTGAACACTGATGCTGTCCCTGGTGGGTGGTCAGCGTGTTCTTTGATCGCAGAATGAGAGGCATGTTATGAAACTCAACGTCGACAGGGAGGCCGACGCCCTCTATCTACGCCTGGACGAGTCTGCCATTGTCGAGTCCGAGGAGGTCTCTCCGGGAGTGGTGCTCGACTACAACCGGCGCAACGAGGTTGTGGGCGTTGAGATGCTGAATCTCTCCAAACGTTCATTCACGCTGGACCTTTCTTCCCTGCAGTTCGAGACGGTTTGACCACCGACCGATTGTCGGTCACCTACCGCTGACCACCTGCGACAATCGGGCCATGCGGTACGTCGACCATGCTGCCTCTTCTCCTCTGCGTCCGGAGGCGTGGGAGGCGATGGCGCCGTACCGGAATGAGGACTACGGGAACCCGTCGGGTGGTCACGAAATCTCGCGGCGTGCCAAGAACGCCCTCGAGGACGCCAGGGACCTTATCGCTGATCTGCTCGGTGCCGACCCCCTCGAAATCGTATTCACCGGCGGTGGCACCGAGGCCGACAACCTCGCAATCAAGGGCCCCCTTTTCTCAGGGGGAGCACGGCGCGGCATCGTTACCTCGACCATCGAGCACGATGCGGTTCTCGCTAGCGCCGGGTTTGCAGAGGAGGTCGGGTGCCCTTTGGCACTGGTCGAGGTCGACAGTGACGGTCTGGTCGATCCGGACGAGGTTGCTTCCCACCTGACCCCGGGTACCGCGGTCGTTTCCATCATGATGGGAAACAACGAGACGGGGGTCCGGGAGCCGATCGAGGACGTGGTAGCAGCGGTCAGAGCTACCCACCCGTCCGCGGCCCTCCATACCGACGCAGTACAGGGATTCGTATCGGAGCGGGTGGATGTGAACGCTCTCGGAATGGACATGCTGTCGCTGGCGGCCCACAAGTTCGGGGGTCCCAAGGGGGTCGGCCTGCTCTACGTCCGTTCGGGCCTCCGACTCGAACCCCTGATCCATGGGGGAGGCCAGGAGCTGGGCCGCCGCTCGGGAACCCACAACGTGATGGCTGTCGTGGGGATGGCTGCGGCTATGCAGGCCCTCGAGTCGGAACGGGACGATTTCCGGGCCCGGGTCGCGGCGGAGCGGGACGCTTTCGAGACGACTCTCGAGGAGCTCTTGCCGGATGTCGAGTTCACCGCCGCCGGCACCCCGAGGATGGTCCAGACCAGCCATGTTCGCATCCCCGGGATCCGTAACGAGCTACTCCTGGTGCGGCTCGATATGGCCGGCCTGGCCGCCTCCGCAGCGTCGGCGTGCCAGTCGGGCGCGGCTACCGTCTCCCACGTGTTGGAAGCTATGGGGATGACATCCGACGAAGCGAGGGAGTGCCTGAGGTTCTCCTTCGGATGGTCCACGCCCGAAGGGGAGGGCGCCGCTGCGGCGCGGCTGGTAGCCCGTGAGGTGGAGGCTCTCGGATGAAGGCTCTGGTGGCCATGTCTGGAGGTGTGGACTCCTCGGTTGCCGCCGCCCTGGTCAAGGAGGCCGGGTGGGAGGTGCTGGGGGTCACCATGAAGCTGTGGAAAGGCCCCGGCGGGGAGGCGCCGACTGCGGGTTGCTGCACGGTGGCCGATGCGGAGGACGCCAGACGCGTGGCTGCCCAACTCGACATCCCCTACTACGTCTGGGACTACACAGCCGAGTTCATGTCCGGTGTGGTGGACACCTTCATCGATGACTACGTCTCTGGGCGGACCCCCAACCCGTGCGTGGAGTGCAACCGCACGGTGAAGTTCTCCCGGCTGCTCGCGCACGCCGACGCCCTGGACTGCGACAGGGTGGTCACCGGTCACTACGCCCGTATCGACTCGGTCAGCGGCCGCTACCGGCTGCGGCGAGGGGTCGACTCCGGGAAGGACCAGTCCTACGTTCTGTCGATGCTCGGCCAGGACCAGCTGTCCAGGTTGTCGTTCCCGGTGGGAGAGCTGACCAAGGACGAGACCAGGGCGATCGCCTCCGGGCTGGGCATCCGCACCGCCGACAAACCCGACAGCCAGGACATCTGCTTCGTGGGCCCGGGTGACTACCGGGAATTCCTGGAGGCCCAGGGAGTGAACCCGTTACCCGGTCCCATCCTCGATCGGGACGGGACGTTGCTCGGGTTCCATGGCGGAGTCACCAACTTCACCATCGGCCAGCGGCGCGGACTCGGAGTGGCGGTCGGAGAGCCCCGCTACGTCATCGGGATCGACCCGGTCACGGCCGCCGTCACGGTCGGATCCCGGGAGGATCTGGGTGTGGACGAAGCGATCGTCGGAAACGTGAGTTGGGTGTTCAGGCCGGTGACGGGTTCCATGGTGGCCCAGTACCGGGCCCACGGCAGGGCGGTGGAGGCGGACGTGTCGGCGGCGATGGGACGCGTGAAAGTTCGCTTCTCCGAGCCGCAGCCGGCGGTCGCGAGCGGCCAGACGATGGCCTTCTACCGGGACGACGAGGTGGTCGGGGGAGGGATCATCGAGGCCACCTCCCGAGCGAGGTTGTCATAGGCGGTAACTACGCTCAACCGCTATGGACGATCCGCACACATGAACGAAACAGACCCGGCCGCCTGCATCGAGGTCCTGCGCCGCGCCGTCCGGCACCACGACCACCGCTACTACGTGCTCGAGGATCCTGAGCTACCGGACGCCGATTACGACGCGTTGCGACGTGATCTGGTCGCTCTGGAGGAGGCCTACCCCCACCTGGTGACCCCCGACTCGCCTACCCGGAGGGTGGGTGCCTCCCGGTCCGGCCTCTTCGCCCCCGCTCCCCATCGCGGGCGGATGTTCTCCCTCGACAACGCCGAGACGGTCGGCGGACTTGTGGAATGGATCGCCCGGGCGGAGCGCCAACTGGGGCGTCCGGTCGGCGACCTGGTATGCGAGTTGAAGATCGACGGGCTGGCGGTGTCCCTCACCTACGAGCACGGGATCCTCACCCGTGGGGCGACCCGCGGTGATGGGCTGACAGGTGAGGACGTGACCGCCAACATCCGGACCATTCCCGCGGTTCCCCTCCGCCTCCTGGACGAGGCGCCCGAGTTCATGGAGGTCAGGGGCGAGGTCTACATGCCGCTCCCCGCGTTCGAGGCGCTAAACGCCCGGCAGGCCGAGGCCGGAGAGCGGATGTTCGCGAACGCCCGCAACGCCGCGGCGGGATCCGTGCGCCAGAAGGATCCGAGGGTGACCGCCGGCCGCAACCTGTCCATCTGGGTCTACCAGCTCGGTCACATTGAAGGCGGTCCTACGCTCGACACCCACTCCGAGACCCTCGACCTGCTCGGCCATCTGGGGATGCGGGCCAACCCTGCCACCGCCCTGGTTACGGACCTGGCTGCCGCAGCGGAATTCGTGGGACGCGCCGAGGCGGAGCGCAACGACCTCCCGTACCAGACGGACGGGGTGGTGATCAAAGTGGACGGCCTGGCCGAACAGGACGGGCTCGGTTTCACCGCCCGGGCACCTCGCTGGGCGATCGCCTACAAGTACCCGGCCGAGGAGCGGATCACCCGGTTGCGGGGAATCGAGATCAACATCGGTCGCACCGGCGCCGCTACGCCGTTCGCGGTGCTGGAGCCGGTGTTCGTCGGAGGCGCCAACGTCGAGAGGGCCACCCTCCACAACGAGGACGAGGTGCACCGCAAGGACGTACGGGTGGGTGACCACGTGGTGGTGCGCCGGGCCGGTGACGTGATCCCGGAGGTGGTCGGCCCGGTCGAGTCGCAGCGGACGGGGGATGAGCGCCCGTGGTCGATGCCGGCCCGCTGTCCTTTCTGCGACGCCCCGATAGTTAGACCCGAAGGGGAGAAGGTAGCCCGCTGCACAAGGGGCCTGACCTGTCCTTCACGCCTTCGTGAGTGGCTGTTCCACTTCGCCGGGCGGGGAGGCATGGACATCGAGGGGATGGGTTATGCGACCATCGACTTCCTGCTCGAAAAGGGCCTGATCGAAGGTCCGGCCGACATCTTCTTCCTGACATCGGAAGACTTCGTCCAGCCCGACGACGATCCCAGTCCTCGAGCCGCCAAGTCCCCCTACTACTTGGGCTGGGGCGAGACATCGGTGAGGAACCTGATGAACGGGATCCATTCCGCCCGGGACCATCCGATCGCACGGCTCCTCGTAGGCGTCGGAATCCGCCACGTGGGAGGTACGGTGGCCCGCTTGCTGGCCAGGGAGATGGGCAGCATGACGCGCCTGAAGGAAGCCGACACCGACACCCTGGCAGCTATCGACGGGGTGGGTCCGATAATTGCCGATTCGGTGGTGGAGTGGTTCTCCGACGATGCAAACCGCGAGCTGGTGGAGCGCCTCGGCGATGCACAGGTCAATCTCGCCGACCCCGAGTGGGAGGAAGGTCCGGTGAGCGTCCTCAAGGATGTCAGGCTGGTCCTCTCGGGTACGCTGAAATCGATGACCAGGGCGGCAGCCAAAGCAGCGGTCGAGGAGCGCGGCGGCACGGTTGTCTCCTCGATGTCCGGTAAGACATCAGCGCTCGTGGCCGGGGCGTCGCCCGGCTCCAAGCTGGCCAAGGCGGAGGCCCTGGGCGTACCGGTAATAGACGAGGCCGGATTCCACCGCCTGCTGGAGGAGGGCCCGGCGGCTCTCAACTGAGAACCGTTGTCCGTTGTCCGTTGTCAACTACCTGACAGAGGATGCGAAGGATGTCGAGGGGTGAGACCTGGCACCTGGCACCTAGAACACCCGGAAGTCCCAGCTGTACTCGCCCTGGTCGGCCAGCCCGCTCACCTTCCGCCAGCGTACCGACACTGTATGGGAGCCGGAACCCCACACGATGGTGGATGACCGGGCGGGGGCCCACGAGTGCACGCCGGTGCCCTCCACGAAGCGCACCTCGGAATCGGGGACCCGGAACCCGTCCACGAATATCTCTACCCGGTAGCCCACCGGCACGTCCACCTCGATGGGAGTCTGGAGGGGAACCTGGCTGCCCGGCAGAGGAGCTATCTCCTCAAGGGCCTGGGGCAAGGGTTCGCGGCCGGTGTCGGGCGATCCGAACAGGAACGCCGCCGCGACCACAGCGACCGCTGCCAGGCCAAGCCCCAGAAAGATGAACAGGTAACGCCGGTCGGTCATGCCTCGGTTTCCACCGTGTGGATTCTATGACAGCCCCGGCGGCATGGCTAGGCATGGATTGGTCCGCCGGTGTCGGGCAGCCGGGTGCGTGTCCTGTGACCGACGGCGGGAACAGTCTCCGGCGACGCAGGGCTCTGGTTGGCGACGCCGGACAGATTCGTTCGATAAACGAATACGTCAAGTCACGATGCCGCACCCGTGCAGCCTGATCACTCGTCACGGTCGTGGTCGCAGCAGATATCCCCGCTCTCTGTAGGCCTCGGCGTGCTGTCGGCTCTGGCCACCGGCTACTGGCTACGCTCGGCCCGTGCGCGTAAACCCGGTGCTCGACCAGATCGGTTCCTATGCGATCGCGGCCATCCAGGGCCGGGCTCGCAGCCTGCGTGACGCCGGCGAGCCGCTGGTGGACTTCTCGATAGGCGATCCCCGGGAGCCGACCCCGCCGTTCATCCCGGCGGCCTTGAAGGCGGCGGTTCCCGTGATCTCCCAGTACCCGACTATCGCGGGCCTGCCAAGGCTGCGCCGGTCGATAGCGGGTTACGTGGAAAGAAGGTTCGGCGTCGCCATCGACCCTGACACCGAGGTGCTTCCGACCACCGGCTCCAAGGAGGCGATCTTTTCCACGCCGCTGGCCTTCATAGATCGGGACGCGGGGGACGGTGTGATCTGGCCCACACCGGGTTACCCGATCTACGAGCGGGGTGCGCGCCTGGCCGGTGCGGTCCCGCTCCCTATCGGGCTGTCCGGCGACTTCGTGTTCCGGGTCCGGGACATACCCCGGGAGGCCTGGAGCCGGGCCCGCCTCGTCTGGCTGTGCAGCCCCCACAACCCCTCCGGTGCGGTGACGCCTCTCGACGATCTGGCCGCCTTCCGGGAGCAGGCGGCTCTTCACGACGTGCTGCTGTGCTCCGACGAGTGCTACGTCGATCTCTACGACGGTGACCCGCCCCGCTCGCTACTCGAGACCGGCGGGACCGAGGGGGTGCTGATCTACCTGAGTCTCTCCAAGCGAAGCGGCATGACCGGGTACCGGAGCGGGGCCGTCGTCGGCGATACCCGGGCGATCGCCGCTCTCAAGGCGCTCCGCACCGGGACCGGCACCGCCCCACCCGAGTTCACGCAGGCGGCGGCGACGGCGGCATGGAGCGATGACCGCCACGCCGCCGAGCGCCGCGACCTCTTCCGGCGTAAGCGAGCCGTCCTCACACGGGCCTTCGCCGCCCTGGGATACCCCACGGTGGCATCCAAAGCCGGGCTCTACATATGGTTGGAGGTGCCCGATGATCTGGCGATCACCGAACGGTTGCTCGAACATGGCGTGGTGGTCTCACCGGGTCGGGTTTTCGGTCCCGGGGGGGAGGGGTATATTCGCCTGGCGTTGGTACCGACGCTGGACGAATGCAAGGAAGCAGTGGAGGTGGTGAGGAATTGTCTGAGCAACAGCTGATCGAGACCGCATACCGCGATCACTCGGCCCTCGGCGAGGCCAGGGAGGCGGTCCTGAGCACCATCGCCCGGCTGGATGCGGGCGAAGTCCGGGTGGCAGAGAAGATCGACGGCGCATGGGTGGTCAACGAATGGATCAAGCAAGCCATCCTGCTCTATTTCGGATTGACCGAGATGGAGGTCATGCAGTCCGGACCGATGCAGTTCTACGACAAGATCCCCCCCAAGCAGAATCTGGCCGAGGCCGGCGTGAGGGTGGTCCCTCCCGGAACGGTCCGCTACGGGGCGTTCTGCGAGCCCGGCGTGATCGTGATGCCCGGCTACGTGAACATCGGGGCCTACGTCGCTACCGGCACCATGGTGGACACCTGGGCCACCGTGGGATCGTGCGCGCAGATCGGGTCCGGAGTGCATCTATCAGGCGGGGTGGGCATCGGCGGGGTTCTCGAACCCCCCAACGCTCGTCCTGTGGTGGTGGAGGACGGCGCCTTCGTGGGGAGCCGGTGCATAGTGACCGAGGGAGCGCTCGTCGAGGAGGGTGCCGTCCTGGCCGCCAACGTCACGATCACGGCTTCGACCCCCATCATCGACCTCACCGGCGAGGAGCGGGTCGAGTACCGGGGCCGCGTCCCCGCCCGTTCCGTCGTGGTACCTGGTACCCGTCCCAGGGAGTTCCCCGGTGGTACGGCCCAGTTGGCCTGCGCCTACATCATCGGTCAACGGTCGGCCCGCACCGACGACCGCACGTCGCTCAACGAGGCGCTGCGCGCCTTCGAGGTCTCGGTGTGACGCTTGTGGACACCCTGACCTGGCTGGTCGACATCCCGTCGGTCACCGGGGAGGAAGGCCCACTGTGCGAGGCATTGGCCGGACGGCTGCGCGAAACCTACCGGGATCACGACATCCGCCGGATCGGCAACAGCCTGGTGGTGGGGTCACGCACCGGCCGCCCTCTGGTCCTGCTGGTGGGCCACATCGACACGGTTCCTGCCCAGGGTCAGGGTGCCGCCCGCCTCGAAGGGAACAGGCTCTTCGGCCTGGGCACCTCCGACATGAAGTCGGGAGTGGCGGTGATGGTTCACCTCCTAGAGGACCGGTCGGTGCGGGACGGTCCATTCGACGTGGTGGGTGTCTTTTACGACGCCGAAGAAGGACCGCACGCGCTCAACGGGCTAGAGCCGGTCTTGCAACGGTTCCCTCGGTTGGCAGAGGCTGCCTTCGCGGTAGTTACAGAGCCGACCGACCTTGAGTTGCAACTCGGCTGCCAGGGACTGATCAACGCCACAGTTCGCTTTCAAGGCAGAGCAGCCCACAGCGCCCGTCCCTGGTTGGGAGAGAACGCGGTGACCAAGGCCGGCGACTGGTTGGCTGGACTCCATGAGCGGCCACCTGAGCCCATCGACGTGGGTGGCCTCACCTTCTACGAGGTGTTCTCCGTGACCAGGGCCACAGCGGGGGTAGCCAACAACGTGATCCCGGCAACCTTCGACCTGAACCTGAACTACCGGTTCGCTCCCCACCGGAGCGGAGCCGATGCCTTGGCAAGGTTGGCCGAGATCACCGCCGCGGCTGACGCGGTGGATGTCCGGGAGTGTGTCGATGGAGCACCCGTCCCGGAGGGCAATCCCTTCCTCGACCGGCTCGTTGAGATCGCGGATGCTCAGGTCACTCCCAAACAGGCTTGGACCGACGTGGCGCGCCTCGCCAGGTACGGCATCCCGGCCGCGAACTACGGCCCCGGGGAGGTAGCCCAAGCCCACCAAGCGACCGAGAGTGTTCCCATCGCCAACCTCGACCCGGCCTACCGTGCCATGCGCCGCTTCCTGACCGAGGTGTGAAGTGGAAGGGATGGCCACCTACCGCCGGACCCAGTACACCAATACCGCGGTGATGGTTCCGCTGTACTACGGGTGGCTGGTCGTGGTTCTCGTCGTAGGATTCGGGGACCTACCGACACTACTTCCGGTGTTGGTGGTTCCCGCGTTGCTGGTGTCGGTGCTGTTCTTCGGCTTCCGGAGCCTCATGGTGTCGGTGACTCCGGCGGAGGTGGATCTGGCCTACTCGTTCGGATGGCCCAGGAAGAGGATCGAGAGGGCCGCGATAGTGTCGGCCGAACCCCTCCGGATCCCCTGGTGGTACGGGGCGGGCATCCGCCGTACACCCAAGGGCTGGATGTGGAGTATCTGGGGCTTCGACACGGTCTTCCTCACGCTGGCCGACGGGCGGCGTTTCCTGATCGGCACGGAGGATCCGGAAGGCCTGGCTGCCGCTCTCGGCTGAATAGGGCGCCGGAACCGGGTCCGAGGGAGGTCAGCCGCGAATCATCGACTGGTGGATGTCGAGATAGCGGATGACGGTGTCCCGCGAGAAGTCGCTCGACATGCCGCTTCTCTCCAGTCGGCGCCAGCCGTGGACGTTCCGGGTGAGAATCCGGCCGGCGCGCCGGATCGTCTTGAGCAGGCTTCGGGCGTGGAGGACCTGAATTCGGGTCCGGTCGGCTCATCCACCACAGCATCTCCACCCGTGCCGCGGACGGCTTCTGGTACGCGCTGCGCACGGTGGTCACATCCATCGAGGGGAACACATTGCGGACCTTGAGGCAGCTTCGGCCATAGGAATACCGGTGGTGAAGGTCCGCTCCGAGATGGCGCATCGGCCCTACGACGCCCGCCGACGCCGGCTGCTGCGCGCCGAGCCCCCCGATCCTTCTCGGTTGGAACACCACATGGGGACACCATTGGCCCAGGTTATGAGGGTCTAGAGACACCGGATGCAGTGGCCGCTGCCGACCGCAAGTCTACCGGAGGTACCCTGCCGGAAACCCCCAGCAGACCCGGGGGCAGGCCGGGGGGTTTCGGGCGCGGTTCCGGATCTTTCGGCCAACAACCGACGACCCGGCCGGATACGACGAGAGACTACTTCATCGACGACAACGGGAACATCCATGAAGACAACATCAACCAACTGGCCGAGGCTCGCATAACGGCCGGTTGCAATCCTCCGGAGGCAGACGGGTACTGCCCCGACGAAGCGGTGACTCGAGCGCAGATGGCCAGTTTCCTGGCGCGTGCCGTGAAGCTGTCCTACACCTCCGGTGACCACTTCGTCGACGATGAGGGGAATGTTCACGAGGAGAACATCAGCCGATTGGCTCAGTCCGGTATGACGCTGGGCTGCAACCCGCCGGAGCGTGACCGCTTCTGTCCGGATGATGTGGTGACTCGGGCGCAGATGGCCAGTTTCCTCGCCCGTGTCCTGATGGTGATTGCACCGGTGTAGGCGACTACCAGGACGTAAACAGATCTCGGGGCCCCGCCACTCCGACCCGATCCGGCCTGCCGAGTGATCGAGGATGGTCGGGGGAATGGCCGAGAAACGGGCGAACAGGCACATTCCGATCACCCTTCTGCAAGCACGCTGGGGCACCGTCCGCATCTCTCGGCGAACTGCCTACCCCCGTTCGGATGACCCGGTCCGGGTTTGACGATTCCGGGTCGCTGGCGGCCGCCAACCACGGGTAGGATTCCGGCGTGCCCGTCGATATCGATATCTCCCATGTGGCGCGTCTGGCGCGACTCAGGCTGTCGCCGGAGGAACTGGATACCTACGGCCGGCAATGCGGCGAACTGCTGGAGCATGTGGCCCGGATCCAGGCAGTGGACACCGTAGGAGTGGAGCCCACCTCCCATCCGTTACCGATGACCAACCGGTTCCGTGAGGATCGTGTCACGCCCGAGTCCGTTCTGGATCGTGACGAGGTGCTGGCACAGGCCCCCCGTGCGGAGGGGGACTTCTTCCGGGTGCCGCCGGCTCTCGAGGACGCCTGATGGAACCCGTCTCCATTGCCGGGGCGGCCCGAGCGTTGCGGGAAGGGTCGACCACGTCCGTGCGGCTCGCCGAGCAGGTGCTGGCGAGGTGCTCCATGGTCGAGGCCCAGGTCCACGCCTACCTGACGCTGGACTCCGAAGGGTTGCTACGCGCCGCCCACGAGGCCGACGAGGCCTGGGCGGCGGGAGACGACCGGGGACCGCTCCACGGCATCCCCATCGCCCTCAAGGACAACCTGACCACCCGGGGGATGGAGACCACGGCCGGTTCCAAGATCCTGGCCGGGTACCGACCTCCTTACGACGCCACCGCGGTCCGGCGCCTGCACGACTCGGGGGCGCTGATAACCGGCAAGACCAACCTCGACGAGTTCGCCATGGGATCGTCGACGGAGAACTCGGCCTACGGTCCTACCCGCAACCCGTGGAACACCGACCGGGTTCCGGGTGGCTCGTCGGGTGGCAGCGCGGCGGCGGTCGCCGCCCGGATGGCCTTCGGAGCCCTGGGTTCCGACACGGGAGGGTCGATCCGCCAGCCCGCCTCCCTGTGCGGCATCGTCGGCGCCAAGCCCACCTACGGTGCGGTGAGCCGCTACGGCCTGATCGCCTTCGCCTCGTCGCTCGACCAGATCGGTCCGCTGGCACACACCGTGGAGGACGCCGCCCTGTTGCTCGACGCGGTGAGCGGCCACGATCCCCTCGACGCCACCTCCTACCCGGGTGAGATAGCCCCGGCGAGCGGGAGGTTAGGCCGGGGTCTGGAGGGGGTGCGGGTCGGGGTGGTCGGCGAGATGGGAGATGATGTGGCGGTGGAGCCTGACGTGGCGGCCTCCTTCACAGCCATGGTGGCGGCGATGGAACGGGCCGGGGCCAGGATCGTGGATGTCTCACTCCCGTCCACCTCCGAAGCCCTGTCCGCCTACTACCTGATCGCCCCGGCCGAGTGCTCGGCCAATCTGGCCCGCTTCGACGGGGTCCGGTACGGCCTTCGGGTCGATGGAGCCACCACTGAGGAGATGATGTCGCGTTCGCGGGCCGAGGGTTTCGGGCCGGAGGTCACCCGCCGGGTGCTGCTGGGGACCTTCGCCCTGTCGGCCGGCTACCACGAGGCCTTCTACGGCCAGGCCCAGAAGGTGCGCACCCTGATACGGCGGGAGTTCGCCCTCGCCTACCGGCATTGCGACGTGGTGGTGTCGCCCACCAGCCCTACCACCGCTTTCCCGTTGGGGGACAGGACCGAGGATCCCCTCTCCATGTACGTGAGCGACGTGTTCACGATTCCGTCCAACCTGGCCGGGCATCCGGCCATCAGCATCCCGGTCGGTCTCGACCGCTGGGGCCTGCCCATCGGGTTCCAGGTGATGGCCCCCGCCCTCGAGGAAGCGATCATGTTCCAGGTTGCCGAGGTGACAGAAGCGCTGGCCTCGTTCGACACCACCGTGCCCTACGACCCGGAGTTCGGATTCAGAGGAGGTGTCCGGTGAGCTGGGATGCCGTGATCGGTCTGGAGACCCACGTCGAGTTGTCGACTGAGTCGAAGATGTTCTGCGGGTGCCCGGCCCGTTTCGACGCTGCTCCCAACACCAACGTGTGCCCGGTCTGCCTCGGGCTCCCGGGAGCGCTGCCGGTGCCCAACCGGGAGGCGATCAACCGCATCATGAGGATCGGCCTGGCGCTCGACTGCTCGATCACCCGGCGTCCGGTCTTCCATCGCAAGAACTACTTCTACGCCGACCTGCCCAAGAACTACCAGATCTCCCAGTTCGACCTGCCCGTATGCGTGGACGGGTACCTCGACGTGGGAGGCGACCACGCCGGGCGGGTGGGCATAGAACGGGTCCACCAGGAGGAGGACACCGGCAAGAGCACCCATGTGGGAGGAGATGGCCGGATCAGCGCCGCCGAGTACTCGCTGCTGGACTTCAACCGGTCGGGCGTGGCCCTCGTCGAGATCGTCACCCGGCCCGACATCCGGTCCGCCGCCCAGGCGAGGGCCTACGCCCAGGAGCTGCGGCTGCTCGTGGAGGCGCTCGGCGTGTCCGACGCCAAGCTGGAAGAGGGCTCGATCCGCTTCGACGCCAACGTCTCGCTACGTCCGGGTCCGGAAGCGCCTCTGGGGACGAAGGTCGAGGTCAAGAACATGAACTCCTTCCGGTCGCTCGAGAAGGCCATCGCATACGAGATCGAGCGGCAGACCGCTCACCTGACCCGGGGCGGCCACATCGTGATGGAGACCCGGCACTGGGACGAGGAGGCCGGCGTGACCCGTGGTGGGCGGGTCAAGGAGGGCAGCTCGGACTACCGCTACTTCCCCGACCCCGACCTGGTACCCATGGAGCTCGACCGGAAGTGGGAGGAGGAGATGGCGGCCCTGCTCCCCGAGTTGCCCGCCCAGCGGCGGTCCCGGTTCCAGGCGATGGGGATCGATCCGGCCCAGGCGGCCACACTGGCCGGTGCGGACCCTCACCTGCGGGGGCTCTTCGGGGAGGCGGTCGAGGCAGGCGCAGACCCTGTGCAGGCCGCCAACTGGGTCACCGGCGAGGTGGTGGCCACCCTGCGCCGTTCGGGCCGCTCCTCCCTGGAGGGGTCGCCTCTCACCGGTTCCGACCTGGCCCGTCTGCTGGCGATGATCGAAGGCGCGACCCTCTCCGGGTCGGCCGCCCGGGAGGTGCTGGCGGGGGTGATGGAAGGGGAGGGCTCTCCGGAGGAGGTGGCGACGACGCGGGATCTCCTCCAGATCTCGGATGCGAGCGTGCTGGAGTCGGCGGTCGCAGCCGTGATAGACGCCCATCCGCAGGAGTTTGCCCGCCTCCGGAAGGGCGAGCGCAAGCTGATCGGCTTCTTCGTAGGACGGGTGATGCGCCAGACCCGCGGCAAGGCCGACCCGAAGTTGGCGAGCACCCTCATAAGGGCCCGCGCCGGGCTCTGAGTGGGTAGGGCCGCGGCGGCTCAAAGCCGCACGGGTCGCCGTCGCTCTCCTGAGGGTGTGCGGATAGGTGCTCACCTGGGGAAACACCGAGTGCGACGGTTGATGAGTACAAGGGCGGTGACCAAGGGTTCTTCGAGCTGGAGCCGGGTAGGGTCTCTTGACAGGAGCGGTTACGGTCCGCCTATCCTCGCACCCTCTAAGCTGGGCGCGTGGCTGAGTCCTGGGATTCCTGGCTGGTCGAGATCGACCGGATCGTCGAACGGGTGAACGCATTCGTTCCGGTCGAGTTGGTGCTGGTGGTGGCGGTGGGCGCCACCGCGATGGTGGTGTGGTGGTTGATGCGAAAGCTGGGCCGTTTGGCCTTCTACGCCGGAGTGGTGGGGGTCATCGCGTGGTGGTGGTACTTCGGCATACCTGACTGAGACCGGCCGGCCGGTGTCAGCCCACGATTGCCTGGGCTGCCCAGGCCGCTGCCAGGCCCCAAGCTCCCGCCACTACGTCGTCAGCGGTGATCCCCCAACCCCCGGGCAGGCCTTCCGCTCTCCTCACCAAGGGGAACCTCTTGGTGATGTCGGCGACCCGGAAGACCAGGAAACCGATCAGGGCCGGCCCGACCGACACGCCGATCGTGGCCAGAAAAGTCCCGGCCGCCTCGTCGACCACCACCCAGCCGGGATCACCCTCTTCCGCGAACTGGTGGCTCGCCCACACCGAGAGCACGGTCACCACCACCGCCGCTGCGAGTTGGGCCACCCAACCGACCCGGGCCAGCAGAAGGGCCGGTGCCAGAGCCACCAGCCCACCCACCGTTCCCGATCCTGCGTCCACCCCCCGCAAACGCCGGAGGATCAGCCCGCACCCGAACCACGAAGCGATCAGCCGCGCCATGCGATGAGGGTAGTTCGGCCCGATCCTCGCGCGCCGAGGGGAGGAGAGGGTCTCAGTGGCCGCTACGCTCGAATGCATGCAGCCGGCCGACCTTGCACTGATCACGCGCGTGTCCGATCCTCAGATACATCCGGACGGCCGCCGGATCGCCTTCGTCGTGACCACCATCGACCTTGGGGAGGACCGGTACCGGTCGGCGTTGTGGCTCTGGGACGGCGATGTGCGGCAGCTGACCTACGGTTCCAACGACTCGGCGCCACGCTGGTCGCCCGACGGCCGTACGTTGGCCTTCGTGCGGAAGGGGAGTGAGCGTAAGGACCCGACCCAGTTGGCCGTCATGCCCTCCGACGGCGGGGAGGCACAGGTGATCACCGACTTCGAGTTGGGCGTGCGGGGTCCGATGTGGTCTCCCGACGGCGGCCTGCTGCTTGTCACGGCTACCGAATGGACCTCCGAGTGGGCAGGCTTCGACAAGGACGAACGGGCCCGGCGACCCCGGAGAATCACCGGGTTCGACACCCGGCTGGACAACCGGGGCTGGCTGCACGACCGACGCGACTACGCGTACGTGATCGATCCGGGCGGCGGGGCGGCGCCCCGCCGAGTCGGGACTTCCGACGAGTCGGAGTCCGGTCCGTTGTGGTCACCGGACGGAGCCAACGGTCGGGCGGTCCTGGTCACCCAGCCGTGACCAACCGGAGGTCTCTCGAGAGCGGTTCCGAGGTGGTCGAAGTGGAAGTGGATGGGGGCGCGGAGACGATACGGGCGCGGCGGTCCGGTTACTACCTGGCGGATTACGACCCGCAGGGCGCGCTGCACGCGATCGGGAACCCCGGACCCGAATATCCCTACGTGTTCTCGCTGTGGCGGCTCGACGATCCGCCGGTTGACGTTACCGGCCACATAGACCGGAGCATCGACGGCTTCGCCACCCCGTCCGCCATCGACCGCCCCATCTGGCTGGATGAGGGTTTCCTCTGCGGGGTGATCGACCGGGGTCGGGGCCATGTGGCGGCCTTCGATGCACGCGGGCGCACCCGGACGGTGCTGGGCGGCGACCGCTATATCACCGGAGTCTCGAGGTCCGCGTCCGGGAGGCTGGCTTTCACCGCCACCGACCCGACCTGTCCGGGCGAGTTGTACGAGCGGGGTCCCGATGGCGAGGAGTGCTGTCTGACCGACTTCAACGGGGAGTTCCGGTCCGGCGGTGGATTGGTCCGTCCCGGGTTCTCCACCGTCGAGAGCGCTCCGGGAGTGGAGGTGGACACCTGGGTCTACGTGCCGCATGGCGAGGGTCCGTTCCCGGTTCTGCTCAACATCCACGGCGGCCCGGCTTCGGAGTACGGGTTCTACTTCTTCGACGAGTTCCAGGTCTACGTCTCGGCCGGTTACGCGGTGGTGGCTTCCAACCCGCGCGGCTCGGAAGGGCGCGGTCACGACTGGCTGCGGGCGGTGACCGGCGACGGCTGGGGCCGGGTCGACATGGAGGACATCACCGCGGTTGTCGACCGGGCACTCGGGACCGACCCGCGCCTCGATCCGTCCCGGGTAGGGATCATGGGAGGTTCCTACGGGGGGTTCCTGACCGCCTGGGCCATAGCCCGCGACGACCGCTACCGCTCAGCGGTGGTGGAGCGGGCCCTGATCGACTGGGAGTCGTTCGGGGGGACCTCGGACATCAACCGTGACTTCGCCGGGCTGTACCTCGCTCCGGCCACGCCCGCCGATCACGAGGCGCTGTGGGAGGCCAGTCCCATCGCCGCCGCCGGCCGGATCACCACGCCCACCCTCATCATCCACTCGGAGAGCGACCTGCGCTGTCCGATCGGCCAAGCCGAGCAACTCTTCACGGCCCTTCTGCGAAACGGGATCGACACCGAGATGGTCCGCTTCCCCGACGAGGGCCACGAACTGAGCCGCAGCGGGGCGCCCCGCCATCGTGTCGAGCGCTTCGAGCACATCCTCGCTTGGCACGCCCGCCACCTTGGGCAAGCCAGTTCCGGGAAGGCCGGTACCTGAGGGGCGGTCGGTACTGTGGAAGACAGCGACCTCCGGACAAGGCCTGATGGAGGGACTGGCGCGGCGGTGCCTGTCCGCGGATCGGCGAGCGCTCTAAGATGACATGCATGGATACGGCGAGATACATCTGGATGGACGGACGGCTGGTGAACTTCGAGGACGCCACGGTCCATGTACTTACTCACGCCCTGCACTACGGCACCGGAGTCTTCGAGGGTATCCGGGCCTACGAGGCTGCGGGGGGTACCGCCGTATTCCGCCTCCGGGAGCACATCGACCGGATGATTCGCTCCGCCAAGGCGTACCAGATGGACGTGGGGTACACCGCGGAGGAGCTGGTCGAGGCTTCCAAGGAAGTGGTGCGAGCCAACGAATTCAGATCGGCCTACATCCGCCCGATCGTGTTCCTCGGTCTCGGCGCTCTGGGTCTGGACCCGAGGAACGCCAAGGTCCAGGCCGCCATCATCACGTGGCAGTGGGGCGCATACCTGGGCGAGGAGGGGATCCGCAACGGTATCCGCGTCAAGGTCTCGTCCTGGCGGCGCTTCTCCCACGACGCCTTCCCCAACGCCAAGGCCACCGGGACCTACATCAACTCGATCCTGGCCAAGCGAGACGCGGTGGCCGACGGCTACGACGAGGCGCTGATGCTCAACTCCGACGGGGCCATCTCGGAGGGGTCCGGCGAGAACCTCTTCCTGATGCGGGACGGGGTCATCTACACGCCACCGCTGTCCGCCGGCTGCCTCGACGGGGTGACGCGCAACTCCGTGATGACCCTGCTCTCCGACGACGGTTACCGCGTCGTCGAGAAAGTGATCCACCGTTCGGACCTCTACTACTGCGACGAGTTGTTCATGACCGGGACCGCCGCCGAGGTGACTCCCGTCCGCGAGGTGGACAACCGCCCGGTCGGACCCGGCCATCCCGGCCCGATCACCCGGAGAGCGCAGCAGATCTATGCCGATGCCTACAGTGGCAAGCTCGATGCCTACACGCACTGGCTCGACTACCTCTGAGAGCCTGTCCGGGAAGCTGGCCCGCCTGCTGTCCCGGCCGGGTTGGCAAGGCGCCTGGTCCACCTGATGGGGCAGCAGCCGAACATCGAACTCGTGGCGGCCGAGCGTCCGGTGAAGGACCTGGAGCGGGCGGCCGAGCGCCGGTGGACACCGTGCCGCCCCGGAGAGATCACATCGCCGTCGGACATGCCCTCGGGAGGGTCGTTCGGGCGACCCGGCCCCGATACCGGGTGGGGACTGCGGATGATCAGGGCGGCTTCCTTCGACCGGGGTCGGCGGCCGCGCGACCTGGAGAACCTCCTGTGCGCCTTGGTGGGCGCCCGGGCCTCCCACGCCCGCCGGGGACCGGCCCGCGAGGATGTGGAGGTGGCTCTGTCCCTGGTGGGTCTGGATGAAGGCTACACGGCGCTCGGTGGATCTCCCGACCGCCTGGAGCAGCGCCGGGAGAGATGGTTGGACGCGCTGGCCCACGATCCGTGGCCGGGCAGATCGGCGCTGGAGGCCGTCCCGACCGACCTGCTCACCGACACGCCCTCCCGGGTCCGGGCCCGCCTCCTGGCCGATCCCTCCCTGGTCGGCTGAGGTAACGGGCCGCCGTGGATACCTCGACCCCGGAAGTCGCACGCACGCCCCGCTCCGGGCGGCAGGAACCGCCCGCCCGGCCGGTTCCGTTGGGATGACCCGATGAAGATCGTCCGGATGCAGACCCCGGAGGGGATCCGTTACGGCGGCGTGGAGCCGGAAGGGATCCGGATCTACGACGGGACGCCGTTCGTCGCCTGGCAACCGACCGAGGTGGTGATCGACTTCGGACAGGCCCGGCTGCTGGCGCCCGTGTTCCCCACCAAGGTGGTGGGTGTGGGTGGCAACTATCCGTTGCACGTCGAGGAGATGGGGCGTCGGTTCCCCGACCTGCCCAGCCTGTTCATCAAGCCCTCCACCTCCGTTATAGGACCCGGCAAGCCGATCGTGCTGCCCGCCCTGTCCGGCGAGGTACATCACGAGGCCGAGTTGGCGGTTGTCATCGGCAAGGTGGCCCGCAAGGTGGCGGTCGAGGACGCCTCCGGCGTGGTCCTCGGTTACACGGCCGGCAACGACGTGACCGCCCGGGATCTCCAGCGCGAGGACGGCCAGTCGACCAGGGCCAAAGGCTTCGACACTTTCTGCCCGCTCGGACCTGCCATCGAAACCGAGTACGACCCTCTCGAGGACTTCTCCCTGGAGTGCCGGGTCAACGGCGCCGTGCGGCAGGGTACGTCCATAAATGACATGATCTTCGGGGTCGCCGAGCTGATCGCTTTCGTGACATCGGTGATGACGCTGCTGCCCGGTGACGTGATCATGACCGGCACGCCTTCCGGGGTCGGGCCCGTCAGGCACGGCGACCTGGTCGAGGTCGTCCTGGAGGGGGTCGGCACGCTCTCGAACCCGGTGGTGGCCGAATGATCTCCGGGCAGGTCCGCCTCCGCATCGCCCCTTCGCCCACGGGTTACCTGCACATAGGAAACGTCCGGGCGGCCCTCTTCAACTGGCTGTACGCCCGGCGTCACGGCGGCGTGTTCATCATCCGCATCGACGACACGGACCGGGCCCGCTCGGACGACCGCTACATCGAGGACGTCGTGGAGGGTTTCCGCTGGCTGGACCTGGATTGGGACGAAGGGGTCGAGGTGGGGGGTCCGCACGGAACCTACCGGCAGTCCGACCGTTTCGGGCGTTACCGGGCGGCGGCCGAGGCTCTGCTCGACAACGGCCGGGCCTACTACGACTTCCGCTCGGCGGAGGATCTGGAGGAACTGAGGGCCCGGGCCCGCCGGGAGAGGAAACCCCCCGGCTACTACATCCGGCGCCCTCCCGGCAGCGATCCCGCGGACCACCGGCGCCGCCTGGCGGCCGGGGAGCGGGGCGTGGTGCGTTTCTCGACACCGGGCCATGCGGTGGGGTTCACCGACCTGGTCCGGGGCGAGGTCCGCTTCGAGGCGGACGCCATCGACGACTTCGTGATGCTCCGCTCGGACGGCTCCCCCACCTACCACCTGGCCTCGACGGTGGACGACATCGACTACCGCATCACGCATGTGGCCCGCGGCGAGGACCTGCTCTCGTCGACCCCCAAGCACATCCTCCTGACCGAGGCGCTGGGGGGTGACCACCCGGTCTACGCCCACCTGCCGCTCCTGTTCGGTGCGGACGGGCGGAAGCTCTCCAAACGCCACGGCGACACCGCGCTCCGGGCCTACCGGGAGGGCGGGTACCTGGCTTCGGCGATGTTCAACTACCTGAGCCTGCTGGGCTGGTCGCTCGATGCCGACACCGAGATCTTCGGCCGGGACGAGGCGGTCGCAGGCTTCGACCTGACCAATGTCCAGAAGAGCGCGGCGGTGTTCGACCCCGAGAAGCTGGGCTGGATGAACGGCGTATACATGCGGGCCATGGCCCCCGAGACCTTTGTGAGCATTGCCGTCGACTCGGTCGAGGAGGACCTGGGTCGGGCTCTCGACGACGACGAGCGAGGCCGCCTGGCCGGTCTGGCGCCGCTGATACAGGAGCGGGCCAGGCTCACCACCGAGATCGGTCCCGCGGCGCGCTTCCTCTTCGCCGACATCACCTACGACGAGAAGGCCTGGCGCAAGGTCATGAAGGCCGACGCCGGTCGGGCCCTGGCCGCGGCCCGCGCAGCACTCGAAGCCATCGAGGACTGGACCACCGAGCGCATCGAACAAGCGCTGCGGGCCATGCTTGCCACCGAGAGCCTGAATCCCCGCAAGGGCTGGCAACCGATCCGGGTGGCGATCACCGGTTCCAACGTCTCACCACCCCTGTTCGAGAGCCTGGCCGCCCTCCCCCGAGATGTCGCCATCGCCAGGATCGTCGCAGCCTTGGAGCGTCTTGGCGGGACAGACGGTTGATCCGGCCAGACCGGTCGCGGTCAGAATCCTTTGAAGGGATCGACGGTCTCAGTGTCCGTCGATCCCTGTCCTGGGTTCAAGTCCCGATAGTAAGCCGGGTGCAGCCACCTTCAACAGTGGCTTCGATGATCATGGCATCCCATATTGAAATGACATTCGAGGATACCGCTTCAAGGGGCGCGCGATTCCGCGGCTAACAGCAGCTCCTTCATGCCAAAGGTTGGTGGCGAGTCGACTCCATCCTGAGCGGAGGTCACTGCTTCTTCCCGTGTTGGCCGATGCGGAAAGGACTTATTAGTCCTGTTTGAGAACGATTCGTTGATTAGCCGGAAACGGTCCTTTGAAGACCTGCTTGTCCCGTCCCGGCCACCACACGATGAACTCGTCTATCTGCTCGAAGTCGCCCAGGCCGAAATGCAACACCTCCCAGGACTTGCCGGGCGAACCCGTCGAGCCATGGAGGACACGTCGGTCGAGAACCGCCCCGTCGATGCGCGCTTCTACCTCGGCGCCATAGGCGTAGCCCGAGCGGGGTTCGAGCGCAACGTGCATCCAGTTTCCGGCGTTCTCGGTGCGGTTCTCGAGCAGCCTGAAGGTCGCCGGGGACTGGTAGAACTGTACGAGGTCCAGGTCACCATCGCCGTCGTAGTCGGCCACGGCCGTCCCGCCCCCAGCCGGTCGCGGCCGCGAGTCAGGATCATCAATGTGCATGACCAGATCCATCGTGTAGCCCGCCTGCTGGTCGGCCGTGAATATGAAGTCGGCCTGGCGCGGCGCGTCGGGTACCGTTTCTCCCAGGCTCATACTGATGAGGTCCTCCGGTGTGGAGAGGAGCGCCGAGTTGGTTACGAAGATGTCGAGGTACCCGTCGTGGTTGAAATCCTGAGCCTGGGGGGACCACGCCGAGTGGTAGAGGGTCGCCTCCCGAATCCCGGTCGACAGCGCTGCGTCTTCGAACGGGCCGTCGGGACGACCGAGCCAGAGCTGGTCCGGGCCTAGGTCCGCCACATAGAAGTCCCACAATCCGTTTCGGTCGAAGTCAGCTATTGCATTGCCCATGCCGTGGTTGTACACCGCAAGACCTTCCCGAACCGCAATGTCCTCGAACTCCCCGGAGCCCTCCTGGTTGATGTACAGAGCGTTCGCGGCGAAGTCCTGCGTCATGAAGACGTCTAACCAGCCGTCACGGTCGTAGTCGATGAACGCGAAGCTGTGCACTGCGCCCGCGTCTCGGGCCCCCGGCGCCGGCTCGACCGCTTCCCACGAGCGGCCGTCGACATTACGGAACAGGAAAGTCGAGCTCCATTCGGTGGGGTGCAGGAGCGAGCATCCGTAATCGCTGTCCGTGAACTCGCAACTCTTCGGCTCGGGCAGCAGCGTATGACCACCGATGATGTCGAGATCGTGGTCACGGTCGAAGTCGAACAGGGCGATGGCCGGGATCCCGTAGGACTGTCCCAATTCGGGCTGCATCGGGGGCGTGACGCCCGTGAGTTCTTCGAACCGGAGGTTTCCCGCGCCCATAAGGATCGTTACGGCCGGCGGCGCATGGCCGATCACGATGTCGACATTGCCGTCGCCGTCCAGGTCGCCTGTGGAGCATGACATCGCGATGAAGGTGGTGACCGGCTGGAGATGGTGGGCTACGAAGGTCCCATCGCCGTTGTTGAGGTGGATGTCGATGCCCGGGTCGATGCCCGGGTCGGTAATCGGTCCCAGCAGCAGATCCGGTCTTCCGTCCGCGTTGAAGTCATCGAAGACGATGCATCCGAAGTTCTTGTAGGAGAGCCCTGCGTCAAGCGTGACATCGATGAACTCGATGGGCTCTACCGGGTAATTGGGGGTGGCCAGGGTGTCGCTGGTGGCGTCGGCGCAGGCGACGATTGTCACGGCCATGGCGAGAAGCGAAACCGCCGGACGCCGCCAACCCGTACGCCATCCTCTGCTATGCGACGAGATCACAGCGAAAAGGCCGCGATCACAAATAGGCTGATGATCTGCCGGTCCTGGCGCAGACGGGCTCACAGCGCGGCTTGCCGATCCGATCCCAGCGATACGGGTCTTCTTCAAGATGATTCCTAACGTCGCATCAGGAAACAACATACAGGTCGACGCGGACGGTTTCGATTATCAGCGCGCCTGGCTCGAACCTTAGACCGTATCCCGGTCTGATGTCAGGTACGTCTCTCAGCCGGCGTCGGCAGCCGGATCGACGGCGACATCGATGATCATGTCTTCTTGTCATCCCACGACGCCGCGGCGTTCCATCTCGGGTAGGACATCCTTGGTGTCGACGTCGAACAGCCATGGAGAGAGCCGAAACCGCCGACCCCGGCCAACCGGTGCGCCATCCTCTGCTGCCCGGCGAGATCACAACGAGAAGGCCACGCTCGACATCACGCGGCTCACAGGTTGCGCTGACGCCTGACCTGATCGAGGGCGACAGCGACGATCAGCAACCCTCCGGTGACGGCAAACTGCCAGCCGGGCCGGGTGGCTTTGATGATGAGCCCCGTCTGCAACGTGATGGGTATGAACGCACCGATCACCGTGCCGAGGATGGTGGCTGCGCCACCGAAGAGGGACGTGCCGCCGAGCACCACCGCGGTGATCGCATCAAGCGCGGTGAAGGCGTGGCCGCCCAGGTTGGTCGCCGCAAATCTGGCGACGTCGAGCAGCCCGGCGAGACCACAACAGAAGCCGACCAGCGCAAACAGGCTGATGATGTGCCGGTCCTGGCGGAGCCCGGCCCGCAGCGCGGCTTGCCGATCCGATCCCAGCGCAACAGTCCGTAGGCCATACCTGGTCCGTTTCAGCACGATCCCGCCGCTGATCGCCACGACGGCCATGATGATCACCATGGCCGGGATCACGTCGAAGAGCTCCAGGGCGGCAAACTCGCTCTGCAGCTGCCGGGGGATGTACTGGATGTTGATACCACCGGTGAGACCCAGCGCTGCGCCTTGGAGAACGCCAAACATACCCAACGTGACGATGAACGAGTTGACGTGCAGCTTGGTGACGAGCAAACCGTTCACGATCCCGATAAGGGTGCCGACGACAATCGCCGCACTGAAGCCGACGATGAGGGCGATGGTGAGATTCGGGTAGATGCGCTGTGACACCTGCTCCGTGGTACCCGCCAGGTCGACGATCAGCCTCGCCGCCACGATCTGGCACACCACGATGTTGGTACCCACCGACAGGTCCAGTTCACCGGCACCCAACAGATACGTCATGCCGACCGCAACGATGATCAGAACCGAAGCGTTGGTAGCCATGCTCCTGAAGTTGGTGAACCTCAGGAACACGCCTTCGGTCAGCACCGCGAAGATCACGATGGTGAGGACCAGGAACACAGTAACCCAGAAGACGCTGCTCCTGGTCAACAGCCAGCGCACGACCCGCTGGCCCCGGCTTTGCTCCTCCTGCGTACGCGGGTCGGCTGCCACCGCCATCAGCCGCTGGGCCCGTCTGATTCCCCGATGGCCGCACCCATCATGATGTCGATGACGCTCCGGACCGACAGGTCCTCTGCCGGCTCTATCGCCACCACTCGGCCGTGCCTCATGACGGCGACCTTGTCAGCGAACTCCAACACCTGCCGGAGGTCGTGAGACACGACCACGACGGCGACGCCCGAAGCGGCGGCTGCTTCCATTGCGTTGTAAACCATGGCCGTCTGCTGTGCGCCGAGGGCCGCGGTGGGCTCGTCCATCATCATGCAGCCATAGCCGTAGGTCAACCCGCGGGCAACCGCCAGCGACTGGCGCTGCCCGCCCGAAAGGTTCCGTACCGGCTCGGTGATCTTGGGGAGCGATATCTGGAGACGGCTCAGCCGCTCCTCCGTTTGTCTGGCGGCGGCTTTACGGTCCAGAAAACCGAGCTTTCCGGCAAACCCGCCCACCACCGGCTCATGTCCCAGAACGAGGTTCTCGGCCGCGGTGAGGTCAGGCGCCAACGCTAGGTCCTGGTAGACGATGTGAACACCACGTTCGTGAGCATCACGGACGCTGTGGAAGTTGACGACCTCACCCTCGAACTCAACGTGCCCTTCGTCCGGAACCAACTCTCCACCCAGGACCCGGACCAGCGTCGTCTTACCGGCACCGTTGTCTCCCACCAACGCCAGCATCTCGCCGGAATGGACCGCCAACGTTGTCCCGTTCAGGGCGCGGATATGCCCGAAGTCGACGACGACATCGCGAGCTTCCATGAGCGGTTGCACTCGTTCCGCCTCCCTCAGGCTCGACCGACGGAGCGTCCCGTCGGCTGAGAGGGCGCGCCTCTCAGCGCGCCGCTAAGACGGCGCCCCATGCTGTCAGGCCTGGGGCGCTAGCACTCGGCGACGTAGAACTGCTGCACGATCGCCGGATCGCTCATGTTGTCGCGATCCACCCAGATCGACGCGACGGCGACAGCCCGCTCCAGGCTATCGGGGTCGATCTCGCCCCGGATGATGCCGATGAGCGTGTTGACCGATTCGACACCCATCTGATAGGGCTGCTGACCGACCAGACCGTCGATGACTCCGGATTCGAGGTCAGCGAGAAAGTCGGGGAACAGGTCCCACGTGATCACGTCGACCTGATCCTCGAGCCCGGCGGCCGCAATGGCCGAGGCGGCGCCCTGCGCGGTGGTGCCGTTGCTTGTGTAGACGGCCACCAGGTCCGGGTTGGCCTCGATGATGGCCGCGAGGCCGTTAGCCGCAGTGGTCGCATCGTTGTCGGACCAAACGGTCGGCAGGACAGTCAGATCCGGTCGCAGCTCCAGGATGCCAGGCGCCCCGAACGTGCCGCTGAGGAAACCGTTGATACGCCTCGAGTTCCCATGACCCGGGCTGATCCCGATGATCGCCAACGATCCGTCCTGTGCAGCACTCTCCGCCATCTTCGAGGCGGCGAGCGCTCCGCCCAGGAACGGGTCAGTCGCCCTTCCCTGGACCGCGACCGGCGGATCCACGATCACGTCGAAGGTGACAACGGGGATTCCCTCGTTGATCCTGGCCTCGATCCAAGGGTTCGCGGCCGAGAAATCGTGGGGGACGTATGCGATCCCGTCCGGATCTTGGAGCAGCACAGCATCGAGGATAGGCTGCTGCACGTCCAAGCCCCACGAGTCCGCCGCCTGGACCGAGTACGTCACGCCTCCCGCTGCTTCAGCTGCGGCCTGGGCGCCGCAGGCAAAGGTCGTGTAGAAGCTGTCGTGGAGTCCCGGGATCAATGCGAGGTGGATGTCTTCGGCCGGAGCGGCCATTGTCGTGGCCGCCGTTGTCGTCGTGGCGGAGGTGGTGGCCGGCGCCGCGGTCGTGGCCGGCGCCGAGGTGGTGGCCGGGGCAGAGGTGGTGGCCGGCGCAACTGTCGTCGTCACTTCGGCATCATCACCACAGGCCGCCGCTACCAGAGCAAAGGCGAGCAAGACGGCCAACAGCGGAACGGTACGAGTCCTCTTCAACATGATTCCTTGCCTTCCATCAGAAACAACCTGCAGGCCGACGCCGACGGTTTCAGTTATCAGCGGGCCTGGCTCGAACCTTAGTCCGTATAGCGGTTGATTGTCAGGGGCGTTTCTCAGCCGGCGTCGGCAGCCAACTCGATGGCGACATCGATGATCATGTCTTCTTGTCCCCCCACGACGCCGCGGCGCCCCAGTTCAAGGAGGATGTCCTTGGTGTCGACATCGAATCGCTGTGCAGCGCGTTTGGCGTGAAGCAAAAAGGATCCGTACACGCCTGCATAACCCAGCAGCAATCCGTCCCTGTCGATAATGCCCTGCTCCGGCTGCATGGGCCGCACGACGTCCTCGGCGACATCCATGACTGCCAGCGGATCGATACCCGTCGCCACGCCGGTCTTCTCGAACGCGGCAATGAGGATCTCGGTGGGGCAGTTTCCGGCACCTGCGCCGAGACCGGTAGTGCAGCCGTCTATCTGGTCGACACCTTCCTCATAGGCGGCCATCGAGTTGGCGACCCCCAGCGACAAATTGTTGTGGGCATGGATACCAACCTGGACATCGAGATTGGCCTTGAGGGCCGCGACACGGGATCTGGCGTCGTTGATCGTCATGGCCCCCGCGGAGTCGACGACATAAACGCAATCGGCTCCATAAGACTCCATGAGCTTTGCCTGCTCCACCAGCTGTGGGGCAGTGATCATGTGAGCCATCATCAGAAAGCCGACGGTCTCCATACCGAGCGTCTTCGCCAGATGGATGTGTTGTTCGGAGATGTCGGCTTCCGTGCAATGAGTAGCGATGCGGGCCACGCTTGCGCCGATATGGGCTGCCTCTACGAGATCGTCCTTGATGCCGATGCCGGGCAGCATGAGGACGGCGATCTTGGCGCTCTCGGCCTCATCCACCGCAACACGCAGCAGGTTCCTCTCGCTGGTGTGGCTGAACCCGTAGTTGAACGACGATCCGCCGAGGCCGTCGCCGTGGGAGACCTCGATGACGGGCACACCGGCGGTGTCCAACCCGCGGACCACCGCCCTCACCTGGTCTTCGGTGAACTGATGCGCCAAGGCGTGTGATCCGTCCCGCAGGGTCGAATCGGTGAGCCTGAAGCCGCTCACGACGAAGCCGCCTCGTCGTTGAGGTTGTGGGCGATGGCCTCGCCGACTCGGATGGCGGCTGCCGTCATGATGTCGAGGTTGCCTGCGTACGGTGGGAAGTAGTCGGCGGCCCCTTCCACTTCGAGCAGAGCGATGACACGCGCGGGAACGGGACCGCCGGGGGTGATGTAGCGCCCCTCGTCGAACACCGGGTCGGCCTTGAGGCGATAGCCGGGCACGTAGTCGCTGACCTGATCCACCATGTCGAGGATCGACTTGGTCACCGTGGCCTCGTCGAAGCCTTCGGCGAGGCCACAAAAGACCGTGTTGCGCATGATGATCGGTGGCTCTGCCGGATTGAGGACCATGATCGCCTTCCCAACGGCGGCGCCTCCTACCTCCTCGAGTGCCCGCGACGTGGTCTTGGTGAACTCGTCGATGTTCTGTCTCGTGCCGGGTCCGGCCGATTTGGAAGCCACGGTGGAGACGATCTCCGCGTAAGGCACTTCAGCCACCGCGCACACGGAGGCGACGATCGGGACGGTCGCCTGGCCACCGCACGTAATCAGGTTGACGTTCGGTGCGTCGAGATGCTCGGCGAGGTTCACTGTCGGCACGACGTTGGGTCCCTGTTTTGCCGGTGTGAGATCTATCGCTCTGAGCCCGGCGGCTGCGTACAAGGGAGCGTTGTGCTGGTGCACCCGGGCGGTGGTGGCCTCGAAGATTATCGCGAAATCATCGGCCTGCTCGATGAGCCAGTCGGCGCCTTTATGGCTGGTCTCGACACCGAGCTCCCGAGCCCTCGCCAGACCATCCGAGTCGGGATCGATGCCCACCATGGCCCTGAGATCGAGCGCATCGGAGCGTTTGAGCTTGTACATGAGGTCTGTGCCGATGTTCCCGGAGCCGACGATGGCGACAGGTGCCGGGAGGGTGCGGGATGTCACGGCGAGTTACCTTCCCGCGACGTGGGCTCGCCGGCGAAGTCGACCAGGACGCCTTCGTATGCTTCGCGCAATACTGCGGCGTCGACCCCGATGAAGAGAATGTCTGCGCCCTTCTCCCGCCACCACCTCGCGTTGGCTCCGGTCGCGGAGAAGACGCCAACCGAGACTCCCTCGCTCTTCGCGATCCGGATCACCCCTTCGATGGCGGCCACGACTTCGGGATGCGCTGTCTCGCCGGGATGGCCGAGGGCCACCGACATATCGTACGGACCCAAGAACACGGCGTTGACGCCTTGAGCCTGCATGATCTCCAAGGCGTTGGCCAGACCGCTCACACCTTCGATCATGCAGATCACTTCGATTTCGTCGTCGGCATCCTCGACGAACCCGGCTCGTGCACCGTAACCGCCGGCGCGGACGAACGGATTGAAGCCGCGGCCGCCACTGAACTTGGCGACCTCGACTGCGTGCGCCGCCGCTTCGGCCTTGGCGATGTGGGGGACTACGATGCCGGTGACCCCAACGTCGAGCGCCCTCCCGATGGCCTCCGAATGGCTCGAGTCCACGCGAACCAGGCAGTCGGCGCCGAAGGCACGGGCTGCCGCGACCAATGGCGGGAGATCGGAGACGGTCATCGGGCCGTGTTCGAGATCGATGAGCACGCCGTCGAAGCCTGCCGTGAGGACCACTTCGACGATCTCCAAGCGGGGGATTGACACCAACGAGACGGTGCGCACTCTTGCCATCAGCCCACGCCGACACTCATTCGACCCGCTCCTCGGCTTGGACACTCGCGACAGTCGAGATGTCAGGTGAGAACCCGTGCCCGACGTCATCGGGCACGGCCATCCATCCCTCCTCGTCGAGTCTGTCCGCGGGGTCGAAATACGGATCCACGAATGGGTTGCCGGTGGCGTCCCACTCTATGAGGAACCCGTTGTCGAGCGACGCCACCAGGTGCGTGTTGACGTGCATCGACATTGCGCTGTTGAGCGAGTGGGGGACGGCTAGGGCGCCATAGGCGCTGGCCATGGCTGCGATGCGCCTGGCCTCGGAGAGACCTCCGCACCAGCAGGCGTCCGGCTGAACGACATCGACCGCTCCCGCCGCCAGTAGGTCGCGGTACGCATATCGGGTGTATTCGGTTTCGAACCCGGCGATTCGTACGCCGTAACGATCTCGAATCCGGCTGGCGTGCCCGTAGTGGTCGGCGCTCACCGGTTCCTCGAGGAAAAAAAGGTCAGCGTCCTGGATCCGGTCGAGGAAGTTGATGGCAGTCGGCGCATCCCACTCGGTATTGGCATCGATCATCAGCAGCGAGTCTTCGCCGATTGCCTCCCTCACCGCCATGACCCGTTCGGCGTCCTGGGCCAGTGAGTAGGTGTCCGGGCGATCCCAAACTCTGGACCATTTCCTCTCTTGGCGGCCGACCTTCATCTTGAATGCACGGAAGCCCCGTTGCCGGTTGCCGGATACTTCTGCGACGAGCTGCTCCAGATCCTTGTCCGGCGCATAGAAGGCCGCGCTGGCGTACGGCATGACCTTCGATGACATCCGGCCCAGCACGTCGACAAGCGGCAAGTTGGCGCGGATGGCGAGGATGTCCCACAGGGCGATATCGATGCCGCCCATCGCGGCGACAACCGCTCCCCGCCTACCGTGCTGGGCGGTGTGCTGGTACATCTTCTCCCACAGATAGTGGATCGCGGACGGATCCTCTCCGCGCACCAGCGGGAACAACTCGTAGCGGAGGATCGCCGAAGTGACCGAAGCCGGCCCGCCCCACACCGCAGGTTCGCCCCATCCTTCCAGGCCGTCCCCTGTCGTGAGTCGTACCCACATCGCTTCGCGCGCTCGGACACGATGGCGTGCGTCGGAGAATTCGGGAATCGCCTGTCGCAACGTGAAGACATCCATCGCGACGATGTGGTCAGTCATTGTCCCTCCATTCGATCGGGCGTGGCCATGAGGCTGCGGCGGCAGCGGCTTCGACCGACCCTGAGGCGGCATGGCCCGGCCAGAGTTCGTCTGCTGCCGCCAGCAACCTGGACACGGACCGAATCGTCTCGTAAGCGTCGAGTGCGGTCGTCGGCACTGCACCTTGCTCGAGGTGGATTTCGGTGAGGAGAAGATCCCCGAGCAGGGCAACTCTCCGATCGGCGCATACGTCTCCGACGAGAGCGACCGACCCCTTCGTATGACCACCGACTCTGAGCAACTCGACGCCGTCGGCGAGGTTCTCCCTTTCGCCGTCCCACGCAATGAGCCGGCTCTGGGATTCGAGCTTGGCGAGTGTCGCCCGAGTGCCGGGGGTGATCTGCCAGGTAGGGATCACATTCATAACGTACGGAGAGTCCAATACTTCCAGCTCGTGGGCGTGGACCCAGACCTGGGCGCGTGGCAGCCAGTCGAGTGCCCCTGCGTGATCATGGTGAAGGTGCGATACCACGGCCACGTCGATGTCCTCGGCCCCGAGCCCGTGAGCCGCGAGCGCTCTGCGCACAGAGGCTTCATCTCCGGCCGCGTAACCGAAGCCGGGACCTATGGCCTCGTCGACGAATCGGTGGGTGATCTCGATGTCGGCGACGAGCCCACCATCGAACAGGATCTTCTTCTCGCCCGCCTCGACGAGGAAGGCCCAAACCCCCAACTCGGTGCGAGGCTGCTTCACGAGGCCGGCCATGAAGCCCGGTACGGTGATTTCGCCGATTCGCAGCGGGGTGATGGTGCAGTAGGTCATGTGCGGCCTCGAAATGGCTTCAGATGACCGTCATGGTCATCGCCCCGTCAACGGAGAAGGCGTGGCCGTGCACGAACGAGGCCTCGTCGCTGCACAGCCAAGTTACGGCGGCTGCGATCTCGGCGGGCCGGCCAAAGCGCCCGATGGGAAGTTGGCGAAGCATCCATCCCTCCGCCTCCGGGTTCTCTTTCCAGAACTCGACGTTCATTCCGGTGGCGATGTGGCCCGGACAGACGCAGTTGATGCGGATGCCTTGTGTGGCGTACTCCGCCGCCGCCGCTCTGGTCAGTCCGACGACGCCGTGTTTGCTCGCCACGTAGGCGCTCACGTTGGCGAGCGCGACCAGACCGAGAGCCGACGCCGCGTTGACGATTGAACCCTTGCCGTTGTCCAGCATCACCTCGAGCTGGTATTTCATGCACAGAAAAACGCCGGTGAGGTTGACGGCGACTGTGTTCGAGAACTCGTCGGACGTGTGCTCGTGGAGCGGTTTGCCGAGGCCGCCGACGCCTGCATTGTTGAACGCAAAGTCGAGGCCTCCGAGTTGCCGGGTCGTCTGTTCCACGGCGCCGCGCACATCGTCTTCAGCAGTTACGTCGGCTTCTATGCCGATGGCCCGGATCCCCTTCGACTCGAGAAGTTGGAGCGTCGTGTCGATTCCTGTCGGGTCGCGGTCGACGACGGCGACCCGACAGCCCTTCTCCCCGAACCGAGCAGCGGTTGTCTGGCCGATCCCGGATCCGGCTCCAGTAACAAAGGCGACTGGTTCTCCTTCGAACATGAGTGCTCCGATCTGGCGGACCTACCGAGGAGAGTGCTGAGCAATCCACCGGCGGCCCGTCGGTCAACGATAAAATACCCGGTCAACGAGCGACGGGCCAACAGCAATCGTCATTGTTCAGCCTTCTCCGAGAACCACGATAATCAGCAACGTGAACACGGCCCGGCAAATGGTACAGTTGTCACAACCACGGAGCGTCCGGCGTGATGCCGGCTGAGCGGGGCGGAGGTTGGTTGGTGAGCGATACCGGGGGTGGTACCGAGGCTGCCGATATGGGTCGCCGCTACCGCATTGCCATCGGCGGGATACTCACGGAGAGCAACGACTTCTGCGGACAGCCAACTGACATCGCCGCCTTCGAGCGTGGCGTTTTCGCCCGGGGCGATGCCGTGCTTGAGCTCGAAAGTTCCAGCGTTGGAGGGATGCTCAAGGGGCTTCGCGAATACGGCGCCGACATAGTGCCGCTGTTCTTCGCCGCAGCCCACCCGGGTGGGGCGGTGACGTCGGAAGCGTACTCGAGCATGCGAGCGGAGTTGCTCGGTGCTCTCGAGCAGGCCTTACCGGTCGACGGTGTGCTGTTACCCCTTCACGGCTCGGCGGCCGCGGAGGACGTAGACGACCCGGAAGGCGACATCGCCGGTGCGGTGCGATCGCTGGTCGGACCAGCGGCCCCGATTGTCGTGTCTCTCGACCTGCACGCGTCGATTACCGTCGCCATGATGCGCCACTGCGATGTCCTCTTGGGCTGTGAGACGTATCCGCACACGGACTACGACAAGACCGGCGAGCGGGCGGCGCGAATGATCCACCAGATTCTCGATGGTGCGATCAACCCGACGATGGTGATGGCCAAGGCGCCGATGATCGTAGGTGCAGTGAACACTGCGACTGCGGGACCGGGACCGTTTGGTGATCTCATGCGGGGCGCCAAGGCCTTCGAGGGACAAGGCGGCGTGATCTCGACCAGCGCGTTCCTGGTCCATCCGCATCTCGACCGACCGGAGATGGGCAGTGGTGCACTCGTCATCACCGACGACGACGTCGAGATCGCCACCGAGATCGCCACCGACCTCGCCGCTGATTTCTGGCGGCGACGTGCCGACATCGAGCCTTCCCTGTTCTCACCTGAAGCTGCGGTCCGGCGCGGGCTCGAAGCGGAGGGCGGGCCGGTGATCCTGGTCGAGGCCGCTGACTGTGTAGGCGGGGGCGCCACCGGAGACAGCGTGGCCACCCTCGCGGCCCTCCTCGATGCCGGGGTTCGTGAAGAGTGCTTGGTCCCGGTCGTCGATCCGGGTGTCGCCGCGGTCTGTCACGACGCCGGAGTCGGCGCGGAGGTCACCGTCGCTATCGGACATTCCGTCGATCCTCAGTGGGGCGACCCGATCGAAGTGACCGGCACGGTCGACAGGCTGAGCGATGGCCGCTTCACCTACGTGGGCGGGGCGTTTGAAGGGGAGGCAACGATGGGACCGTCGGCCGTGCTCTCCATAGGCGCGATCCGGGTCCTCGTCATGACCCATGGTACCTACGACTGGTGTGACGAGCAGTTCCGGGCGGTTGGTCTCGATCCGAGCGCCGCGAAGTTCATCGTTGCCAAGAATCCGATGAACCATGTCATGACCTACGGTGACATCGCAACGGAGATCGTCGTCATCGACAGCCCGGGTCCGACTCCGGCGACGGTACGGGGCCTCCCGTTCCGTCGTCTCGACCGACCGGTCTACCCGTTCGACGAGGACATCCCGGATTTGGAGCCGTTGATTCTCCAATGAGGCAAGATACTGCTAGCCAGAAACCTCCCGTGAACCTCCGCGTGTTTGGATCCCGCCGGATCCGGCTTCTTCTCCCACATCGAAGGCGAGTTATCGCGCTTTTAATGTTTGTGGCGCTGCTCGCCCAGGCGTGCGGCGGCGACAACCCCGGTTCGGGTGCGGTAGCGACGACAGCGGGCGCCGGAACCACCGCCGGGGCGTCGGCTTCCGCCATCTCTCTGGAAGAGGTGGTCTCTCACTGTGGGGTCGACGAGATCCGCAGTGGTCTCGAGGACCGGACCGAGGAGGAGTTGGTGGCCACCTACAACTCGTTGCTGATACAAATCTCCCACCGGCACGAGTCTCGTGAAGCTATGCCGGCCCATGTGGTTGTGCTGGGCGAGGAGGGTGCGCGGCTCTTCCATGATGGCGACGCCCTCGGCGGCGCAGCGCATATGGACGCGGCTGTCAACTGTGTGCTGGTGCTCGGATCGTGAGGGTCGCCGGCGCGGTAGCCGAGATCCTGAGACGGGAAGGCGTCGAGTTCATCACCGCCAAGGAGAACACCTATTCGGTCTACTGAGCGCGATCGGCCCAGGTCCTTTCGCCAGGAAGCGCCCGAGCCGTGGTCGCGCGAGTCGGGCTTCGTCACCCTGCACGCAAATCCGAACGAGCCGTCCCACCGTCTCATCGGAGTGGAACAGCTGAAGCGTATGACACCCACCGCATAGCTCATCAACACCGCCCGGGGCCGACTGATCGACCAGGAGGCATTGACCGAGGCTCTGCAGACGGAATCATCGTCGGCGCCGCTCTCGACGTTTCTAGAGACGGAACCTCTCGGGGAAGACGAACCACTCCGACCTTCCCAACGTCATCTGCTTTCCCCACATCGGTACCGCCACCACACAGACCCGCCGTCGAATGCGGGAGCCGGCGGTACGCAACCTGGTTGTAGCCCTGGCGCCGGTGAGACTCCGCCCGCAGCGGTGAACCTGGACGTGTTGACGCCGCCCTCATCGGTGTAGCCTCGGTGCAGCGAGACGGGAGAACCATGTTCGACGGCGAGCCGGTCGCTTCGATACCAGGGGGCCGGATGGGTGCGGCCCGGGTATGGGACGTCCGGGGTTCGTTCGAGCCGGCAGAAGCCTTGGCGGCGCTACCGGGCGCTGTGAGCGTTGAGGACGCGGCCCGGTCGCTGCTGTCCGGAATGCTATTGGTACGCCGCTTCGAGGAAACAGCGGTAGAGCTGATGAGGCAGGGCCGCATCGTCGGGGCTGTCCATACCAGTATCGGGCAGGAGGCGACCGCGGTCGGGATCTGCTCGGCGCTGGCGCCGCAGGACCTGATCACGGGCACCCACCGATCGCACGGTCATCTGCTGGCGAAGGGATCATCGCCGAAAGCTCTGATGGCGGAGCTTTTCGGAAAGACAACGGGGGTAAGCCGAGGGCGAGGCGGGTCGATGCATGTTGCTGACATCGAAAAGGGCTCTCTGGGCGCATCGGGGATTGTCGGTGGCGGTCTCCCCATTGCGGTGGGAGCAGCATGGGCTCGGCGGCTGCAGGGTGAAGACCTGGTGAGCCTGGCCTTCTTCGGTGACGGCGCCGCCAACCAGGGAATGGTCCATGAGGCGATGAATCTGGCCGCGGTCTGGCGGACGCCGACGATCTTCGTTTGCGAGAACAACGGTTACGCCATCTCGACACCGGCCGAGGACACGGTGGCCGGCGAACACGTTGCGTACCGTGCCCTGGCCTACGGCTTCGACGGATGCATTGCCGATGGACAGAACGTGTTCGAGATGCTGGCTGTGGCAACTGCGGTCACGACGTTGGTTCGCAGCCGGCAGGCACCATTCCTCATCGAGGCGAAGACCTACCGGTACCGTGAGCACGCCGAAGGAATCTCATTGGCTTACCGCGATGACTCCGAAATCGAAGACTGGAAGAGTCGACGTGATCCGATCGCCACGTTCGTCGCGACCACAGATGAGTTGGGCATTCTGTCTCCGAACGACGTTGCGGAGATCGAGGACCGGATCAACGAGGTGATGAGCGAGGCCGTGGCGTTCGCCCAAGACAGTCCTGCGCCCGATCCCTCGGAGCTATACCGTTACCTCTATGCCTGATCCTGCGCCATCCACCGACAGGCATCTGAGCTACCTCGACGCCATCCGGGAGGCACAGCTCGAGGAGATGCGCGCTGACCAAAACGTGGTGATCCTGGGTGAGGACGTGCGTTCCGGCTTCTATGGAACGACGCACGGGCTCGCCGCCGAGTTCGGCGATGACCGGGTGATCGATACTCCCATCTCCGAGGCAGGTTTCGTCGGCGCCGCGATCGGGGCCGCCATGTCGGGCCTGCGGCCGATCGTGGATCTGGAGATGGCGCCTTTCGTGTACGTATCGATCGATCAACTGGTGAGCCAGGCGGCCAAGAGCCCGTACATGTTCGGTGGCCGGATACGGATCCCGATCGTTGTCAGGGCGGCGATGTTCTACGGGGCGGGCCTCGCCGCACAGCATTCTGATCGTCCGTACCCCATGTTGCTCGGCGTGCCAGGGCTCACGGTCGTCACCCCGGCGTCGCCAACCGACGCGAAGTATCTGCTCAAGGCGGCAATCCGCGACGACAATCCTGTCGTAATTCTCGAGGACGCCGGGCTGTGGTCGGCTCGTGAGTTCGTTCCCGAGGAGGATCCAACGCGCTCGCGACAGGTTCTGGGCGTCTCCCGGATCGTTCGGCGGGGCTCCGATGTCACCGTCGTGGCGGTGGCTCGAATGGTGCGCGAAGCCCTGCGGGCGGCCGAGCGCCTCGAAGATGAAGGGGTGTCGGTGGAGGTCATCGATCCCCGCACCTTGAATCCGGCGGACTGGGACACGATGTTGGCATCTGCAGAACGCACCGGGCGCCTGGTGGCTGTGGACCCGGCTCATCGCACGGCCTCATTTGCGAGTGAATGCGTGGCCCGAATCGCCTCAGAGGCTTTCGACGCTCTGCGGAGCCCGCCGGTCATCGTGGCGACACCGGATGTGCATCCCCCGTTTGCGCCCACGATGGAGCGGGGCCTGTACCCCGATGCTGACTCGATCGCCGCCGCATGCCGGTCCGTGTTGTAGGAGACAGGCGTGGTCGATTCGATAGAAGTTGTAATGCCTCAGTACGGCATGGGGATGATGGAGGGAATCATCGCGACGTGGCGCGTGACGGTAGGTGACATTGTGACCCGGTGGCAGGTGATCGCCGACGTGGAGGTGGAAAAGGTAGACGTCGAGCTCGAGGCGCCGGCTGCCGGTCAGATCACAGAGATATGCGTCGCCGAAGGAGAGTCCGCCGTCGTGCAGCAGGTTGTGGCGCGCATCGCACCGCAGTAGCGGCGCGGCGGTGAGAAAAGCAGGCCCCTCGAGGCTTTGCCAGGGCCTGACCCCATACTCCTGACGCCATAGCTATGGAGGCTTCGCGCGCCTCAAACGAGTGCTTGGTCGAGGGCGTCGATGAGGCGGTCGATCTCGTCCTTGGTCGTGTAGTGGATGAAGGACATCCGGAGGACGCCGTTCTCAGGGGTTATCCCCATCCCCTCCAACAGGCGGGGGGCGTAGAAGTCGCCGGCGCCGACCATCATCTTCTGCCCGGTGAGGGCCGCCACCATGTCGGGGATGGGGCGTAGCAGTGGGACGATCGAGACGGTGGGTGTGCGCCGGGTTGGATCGACCGGACCGGCTACCCGCACGTCGTCCCGCCCGGTCAGGTAGCTCAGGAGAGGACTCAGGAGGTTCGTCTCGTGGGCGCGGAAGAGGTCGTGGACGATCCGACCCCGCTCCACGGGGATGGCCTCGGACTCCTCGTGATACGTGTATATAGCGTCGAGGTAGTCGATGATCCCCGCGCAGGCCGCAATCTGGGCGTGGTCGGGCCCGGCTGGTACCAGTTTGTTACGGGGCTGGGCGGCGACGAAGTAGTGGCCCTCGTTCCCCAGGCGGTCGGCCAGTTCCCGCCGAACGACCATCACCCCTTGATGGGGACCCCACGTCTTGTAGGCGGAGAACAGGTAGACATCCACTCCGAGGGCTCCCACGTCCGGTAGGCCGTGAGGGGCGTAGGACACCCCGTCGACCACCACCTGAGCGCCCACGGCCGACGCTCGGGCCACGACCTCGGTGACCGGGTTGACGGCGGCCACGACGTTGGAGGCGTGGGGGAAGGCCACCAGGCGGGTACGTTCGTTCACCAACTCGTCGAGATCGGCGAGGTTGAGGGTTCCCGTGATGGGGTCGACTCGCCATTCCCGCACCGTGATCCCCGTGGCCTCCAGGCGCCTCCACACTCCGGCGTTGGCCTCGTGGTCCTGGGTGGAGGCGACGATCTCGTCACCGCTCTGCCACATGTGACGGAACGCACGGGCGAGGACGTAGGTGTTCTGGGAGGTGGAAGGTCCGAAGTGGATCTCGTCCGCTCCCACCCCCATCCACGCCGCCAGGCGCTGGTACGAGTTCTCCATGGCGGCGGCGGCCGCGACGGAGAGCGGAAAGGTGTGGTCGGGCTGCACCTTGGTGTGGCGGTAGAAGTCGGTGAGCCGATCGATCACCTGCCGGCAGACATAGGAACCGCCGGCGTTCTCGAAGTGCGCCCATTCCCTCAGGCGGGCATCGGAGAAGGCAGGGAACTGGCGACGGGCGTATTCGACATCGAGGGGTCCCACAGGTTTCCTCCGGCTCGGGGTCCACCCGCCGGAGTTTGCCAGATCAGGGTGACGTCGCACGGGTGCCCTACGTCGAGAAGGCCATATCATGAGTTGCCGCTGCACCCTCCGTTCCGAACGGGCTCAGGTACTTTCGAGCACGACGACCGGGATGACCCGTGATGTCCTGGCTTCGTACTCGGCGAACTGGGAGTAATCCCGTTTCTGGCGACTCCAGATACGGTCCCTCTCGTCCCCCTGGGCGACACGGGCTATGACCCGGACCGTCTCGGTCCCGACCTCCACCTCCGTTCGGGGATTCGCCACTAGGTTGTGGTACCAGTCGGGGTTGGTGTCGGCCCCGGCCTTGGAGGCGAAGACCGCGTAGTCACGCCCCACGTCCTGGTACGCGAGCGGGGTAACCCTTCGGGTACCCGTCCGGGCGCCGACATGGTGGAGAAGCAACAGCGACCGGCCTTCGAACATACTGCCCACCTTGCCGCCGTTGGCCCGAAACTCCTCTATCACACCCTGGTTCCAGTCGCTCATTCCACCTTCCTTCCTCTAGTCTGCCCGGCGACTATCCCGGTCCCGAGTCGAGAATGGCACAGTCCTGGAATTACCCGAACACGGGAAGCCCGTCGCTGAGTTCCTGGCAGGATCGGAGTGAGTGCGATTCCCCGGCCCGGGGAGGAATCGATCTGGGTGGACGGGTTTATGAGAGTGCTGAGCAATCCACGAGCGGCCCGTTGCTCAACGAGAGAATGCTTGGTCGGCGAGCGACGGGCCACGAGCAATCGTCGTTGTTCAGCGTTCTCCTACAGCGGGGTGAGCCTCCGGGGCTCCGGCGGACCCTTGGGGGGACCCGGGTGGCCTTCGTGGCGACCTTCGATACGGGCGAAGCTCTTGCCGTTAGCCACCACCTCGCGGGTCAGGTCGCCGAACTCCGCATCTACCCGGTCGAACCGTCTGTCGATCCGGTCGAACCGCTTGTCGATCCGGTCGAACCTCCTGACCTGGGAACGCCACAGCAGCGTACCGATGCCGACGAGAATCGCAGGGTTGATCCAGAATGCAATAGATTCCATATCGATAGTGTACATCGTTGCCGGGTCGTGACAACCCCCTTGACCACAGCTTACGCGGAAGTTCCGAGGACTGGTGTGGGCCCTATTCGGCGGCCGACAGCGCCCATGGGCGACCTTCGATGCGGGCGATGCTCTTGCCGTTCGCCACTACCTCGCGGGTCAGATCGCGGAACTGCATGTTGACCTCGGTGAACTGCGTGTCGATCCGGTCGAACTTCTTGACCAGGAACCTCCAGAGCAACGAGCCGATACCGACGACCAATACGGGGTTGATCCAGAAAGAAATCGAGTCCATACCGATAGTCTATAGGTTTCCCGGGCTGTTTCAACCCCCTTACCCCGATCGCAGACGGCTTCTGTGGCACACCTACCTCCCAGCTCGTCAAGCGATGAGTTCCGGTAGCGTCCGTTAGGGTGGACCACTGATCGAAGGGGGAGACACATCGTCGATGTGTGGGACCGGATGAGTGGAGGCTTGCTCGGTGTTGCGGCCGGAGACGCTCTCGGCGCGACCGTCGAGTTCATGACCGCCGCCGATATCCGTCGCAAGTTCGGGGTCCACCGCGAGATCATCGGTGGTGGGCCCTTCGAATGGCGCCCCGGCCAGGGAACCGACGACACCGATCTCACCTGGGCGGTTCTGGCCGCCTATCTCGACGGTACCTACACGCTCGAACGAGCAGCCGCCAACATGCTCGACTGGTTCCACTCGCGACCCCCAGACGTCGGTGGGGCCACCGCCCAAGCCCTCTCGCGCCTGGACCGGACCGGCGATCCGCGAACGAGTGGAAACACCGGAGAGTTCTCCTGCGGGAACGGGTCTCTGATGCGCTGCATCCCCACTGCGCTGGCCCGACGCGACGACACCATCCGCCGCCGGGAGATGGTCGAGATATCGGCGGTCACCCATGCCCACATCCAATGCACGGACAGTTGTGTGGCCTACGGCGAGATCGTCAACGCCCTCCTCGAAGGGGCGGAGGTTCCGGATGCGCTGGCCGCGGCGCGCGCCTCGGACCTGCACCCCAAAGTCCAAAAGGCGCTCGACATCGATCCGCGGTTACCTGTGGACCGTCTACGTACATCCGGTTACGTGATCGACTCGCTGGGCTGCGCAGTCTGGGCGATCCAGCAGGACGCAACCTTCGAGGAAGTCATCGTAGCCCTGGTAAACCGCGGTCGCGACACCGATACCACAGGAGCCATAGCAGGAGGCCTAGTCGGTGTCGTTCAGGGAATTGAGGCCATACCCCCTCGCTGGCGGCAGAAGCTCGAGTACCACGACCGCTTGGTAGCCGCCATCCCTCACCTGGCAGCCCTTCGCAGGTGACGCGAGGCTAGAAGGCCCGCATAACGCTCCTACCTCTTGTAGACGGAAGCCACCCGGTATCTAGGCTCAGGACGGCTAGTCTTTAGGCATGGCTCAACTACAACTACGTCCGCACAGCGTCGGTGACATAATCGACGCGTCGTTCACCGTCTATCGCAAACGCTTCGGCCCGATGATCGGCATCGCCTTGATGCTGGTCTTCATCCCGTTCGTCGTAGGCGTCATCGGGGGGTGCACGATCACAGAACTGCAGACATCGTGCGACACGGCCATAGGTTGGATCGGTCAGATCGCGTCCCAGATCGGGATGGTCATCGCTGCTGCCGCCGCCATGCCGGTGGCTGCCGAGGCGTATGTCGGCACATCCGCCGACTGGAGACCATCCGCTGCGGCTGGGCTCCGGAGGATCATCCCGATCGTCGTCGCGACCGTGGTTGTAACCGTTGCTGTCGCTATCGGCTTCGTATTGGTGCTGGTACCCGGGATCTTCCTGGCTGTCTCGTTCGCCGTGTTCACTCCCGTTCTGATGATCGAGAGGGTCGGTCCGATGGAGAGCCTCGGGCGGTCCTGGCGCTTGGTCACCGGGGAACGTTGGCGCCTGTTCGGTGCGGGGCTGTCCATGATCATCATCTCGGTCATCGTGTTGGGGATCATCGGCTTCGTTCTGTATCTCGTATTGTCGGGGCTTGGCGGGCTCAGTGAAGGGGATGCGTCCTACTACACCCAGCAGATCGTCACTCTCCTGAGCATCCCGCTCAGCGCCGCGGTCGGGGCGGTACTGTACGTAGACCTGCGGGTACGGAAGGAAAACCTCGACGTTGAGGGGCTGAGTTCCCTGCTGGCCCGCAGAGACTGATCGGTACGATCCGAACCACAACTGGAAACGATCCGAGCCACCGTATGCTCCGTCCGGGGGTACTCGACAACGTGGACCCCCACGGGCGAGATCAGAGGCCTACAGTTGACCGATGCCCAGCCCCATTGCCTCCGCGCTGGCGTAGTATCCCATCGTGCGACTCCCCACTGGTTGAGTTCCCCGATCACACCAGTGATCCCGTCAGCGGTTTCAATCGGAACCAACGGCCGGCGCTGTCCAACAAGGGCGTAGAATCGCCTCACAACGTAGGCCCCGTCGTCCAGCCGGCCTAGGACGCCGGCCTTTCAAGCCGGAAACGCGGGTTCGAATCCCGTCGGGGCCACGGCGGGATGTTCGCCACCAATGGGCTGTGATGTTCGCCACTTAGCCGCTGAGGGGGTTGCAGGCACCGGTTTTGGGGTGTTCGGGCGGTGCCGGGTGGTGGTTCAGCTGGTTTCGCGGTGGGGTGGGATGGTTTTGCCGGCCCGGGGTGGGGGTGGGTGATGTTCGGGACGTGGCGGGTCGGACCCTTCCGGGTTGCCGCGTCGTGGTGCCCCTAGCGAGCGGGGACTGTCACCTGCCCTACTACCTGACCGTTGAACGTCTGCGCGACTGTGACATGATCCGGCAGCGACGGGTCTAGGCGGACGATGAAGCCGCCTTCGAGGGCGTACCCGTCGGGGAGTCGTGCTGCCAAGGCGTCAAGCTCCGCCATAATTGCTTCGTCGTGTGCCCCCGCTGCGGCTTCGTCGGACAACCGCGACAAAGCGGCTTCCATCTCTTCCCAGGTTTCTACGTGTTCACGGGTAGCCATCCCCGAATCGTAACACCGGCGGCGGCTCCGGGGTTGCTGTGGTTCGCTCACTAGCGTAGATATCGTCGGTCCGTCCGGTCTGATATGACATGGGCGTGGTAGACAACCAATTCGCTGCCACGCCATTCGGCAAGAACCATGGCTGGGCCTTGAGATGTCGGTCCGACATAGCGTATTCCGCTCTCGCCCCGTCGGGTGGTTATGGCCGCATAGCCGAATGGGTGGTCAATAGCCCACTGGATGTCACCCTGGGTCAGTCCCTGCCTGAACGCGGATTGTAGGTAACGGGCCATGTGATAAGGGGAAGATTACCCGCACGTGCGGGGGGCTGCGCCCGCGGCTAGCGGGGTCGGAGACGGTCGGATCGGGGGGGCGTTCACGGACCAGGTCGCGGACGGCGACTGTGGCTGCGGTTGGATGGCGCAGGCCCCTGCGGGAATGTGGAAGTCCCCCCCACTGTTAATGTGGAAGTCCCCGTGGGAGTGGTCGTATCACCGCAGGTCAGGGATGGTGGCGAACATCCCTCAGAGGGATGTTCGCCACTAATGGGCTGTGATGTTCGCCACTTAGGCGCTGAGGGGGTTGCAGGCACCGGTTTTGGGGTGTTCGGGCGGTGCCGGGTGGTGGTTCAGCTGGTTTCGCGGTGGGGTGGGATGGTTTTGGCGGCCCGGGGTGGGGGTGGGTGATGTTCGGGACGTGGCGGGTCGGACCCTTCCGGGTTGCCGCGTCGTGGGGGGTTAGCCTGCCTGGGGTGGTCCCCTGCTGTGCTGGTTCGGGTTGTGTTCCGCTGGCAGCGGCGACTGTTCGACGGTTGCCTCGGTGATGTGTGGGGTGTGTTCGGGTGTACTGGTGGGGTCGGGCCGGGCGTGGGTGTCAGGCTATGCGGCTTGGGTTGATCCGTCCTGAGAGACGATAAGGGTCGGGGCTGCTACCGGCGGACGGGAACCCTGCACATACCGGAGGGGACACCGTTCACAAGAGCGGGTATGTAAAAATGGTCGGGCAGGCCCGGGTCGGTGCGTATCACATGGTTGTGTTCGTCGAGTACGTACCCGTCGGGTAGTTGGCTGGCTAGATATTCGATGACGTCCACCCCATGGTCGAACTCGCCCGCTTCAGCGGCCCGGGCCAGCTCCCGGTACCGCTCCTCCTCTTCTTCTTCGCTCAGGGTATCGGCCGCGTGTGATGTCATCGTCATGCGGCGCAGCATACCCCATCCGATACGCGAAAGGGTCTCCCCGCCCCCCCGGGGGACGGATAGCGGACTAGTACCGTCTGCATATATCTGCGTGGAACACGACAATGTCCCCGCGATGGTCATACTCATAGAGCACTTCGATCAAGTCCATGTTCGACGCGAACCCGACTTTCGATATCACCAGCTGACTTCCCCTAAGTTCCGAAACGGAGATGGGGCTGTCTAGTACCCTTTCGATGTCCCAGCGTGTGTAACCGTGCTTGAACGCCGAGTTCTTATAGCGGACCATGCTCACCTTCGTCCCACCGGACACCAACTCGGTCGTCTCCAGACGACATCCAGGCTCGTAACAGATTAGGGACCACGGTGGAACCGGTCCAGACATGGTCGGGCACATACTGGACCAGGGGTTCCGTCAGAACCCGCGGGTGGATGGCGCAGGCCCCTGCGGGAATATGGAAGTCCCCCCACTGATAATGTGGAAGTCCCCATGGGAATGGTCGTATCACCGCAGGTCAGGGATGGTGGCGAACATCCCACGGCGGGGTCTTCGCGTGTTGGTGGGTGTCGGGTTCGCGGGTTAGGGGGTTCGGTCGGGCTTTTGGCTGGTTTGGGGGGTTTTTGGGGGTCTGATGGGGTGTGTGCGGTGCTGCGGGGTGCCGGTTATGGGTGTTGGTGGTGTTGGCGGCTGGTTGTGGACGCGTTTGGTTCGATGGGTGGGTCCCGTCGATGGGGGATGGGTCGGGGTTGGTTTATGGGGGTGCCCGGCTGGGTGTGGGATTGGTCGGGTGTGGGGTTGGTGTGGCTGATGCGGTGGTGTTGGGGGTTGTCTGGTCGCGGTGGGCCGGGGTGGTGTGGTTCCGGTTCTTGGGGCGGCAGGCGCGTCGGGTGTGTTTGAGGTTGTGGATGACGGCGGCCATGGGCGCGGCGAGTGTGTGAGCAGCGAGACCGAACGCGCGGCAGGATGCTCTGTTGAAGCTGCCGTCGTCTTTGATCATGCCGTTGACGCCTTCGACGGGGTTACGTCCGGCGTAGAACGACCCGTCGGTTCCGTCCACTAACCTGTACCGCTACCCGCCTGTCGCCAAGATATGTCAGGTCATCGGGGCAACACCCTCCCGGTGGGTACCCCCAATACCGATGGAAACAAAAACCCGAACAACGCTGACAACAACAAGTAGGAGAACGACAATGCGGGGACGGCGTGTCACAGGGTATCGATACAGTTGATCGCGATCAGCAATCTGGGGAGGTCGGTCAGGTGTTTCGGAACTTCTGGAAGTGGTTCACCGGCTTATACCCGGCTACGGTAGTAGCCGTGCCTGCGTTGGCATTCGACAGTGTCCGTCTTGACATATGCAGTACTGCACGACACAAAACCGCTACTGGTGACATGCGACATATAGACTCACAGCATGGCTGACCGCAGCGCTATCGAGTGGACGGATGCTACCTGGAACCCCGTGACAGGATGTTCCCAGACGTCGCCGGGTTGTGACAATTGCTACGCGTTGACACTCGCTGTACGTCTGAAGGCCATGGGTAATCCACGGTACCAAGTAGACGGAGACCCGAAACGAAGCGGACCCGGCTTCGGACTCCAACTCCACCACGACCTACTGGACGTTCCCCACAGGTGGAAACGCCAGCGAACCATTTTCGTGAACTCGATGAGCGATCTCTTCCATCCAGACGTTCCCTTCGATTTCATTACTGAGGTGTTCACCGTCATGAACGAGACCCGACGGCATCGCTTCCAGATTCTGACCAAACGTTCCCACCGGATGGCACGAACTGCTGTAGACCTCGATTGGTCAGACAACATCTGGATGGGGGTCAGCGTCGAGAATCGACGTTACACGTTTCGTATTGACCACCTGAGAGAAGTTCAAAGCCATATCCGATTCCTATCTCTCGAACCTCTAATCGGGCCGCTTCCCGCTCTTGACCTGACCGGGATACATTGGGTAATCGTAGGTGGTGAGAGCGGGTATAAGGCACGGCCTATTGATCCTGCTTGGGTTCGCGACATCCGTGACCAGTGTGCGGACGCTTCAGTACCGTTCTTCTTCAAACAGTGGGGGGGCCGTACATCTAAGGCTGGCGGTCGACTGCTTGACGACCGTACGTTTGACGAGATGCCTGTTTAGGAAACTAGTCCCCAGATGAGTGATCGGCTGTTCGACCCTGGCCCTGAGACGCGAACCGAAGTGCGGATCAAGTCACTGACAGAACCCGTCTGGAGCGAGAACAAGGCTTTGCTGATCGCGCGGTACCTGCGGTTGTTTGTGCTCATCACTCGCCATGGGACATATCTTGATCCTTTCGCTGGTCCACAGACAGATCGCTCTGAGCTAGCTTGGACCGCTCGGATGGTCCTGGATAGTGAGCCGAAGTGGTTCCGCCACTTCTATCTGTTTGGCATTGATCGGCAGAAAGAGAAACGACTGCAGTGTTTGGCTGCGGAACACAGCGATCGTGATGTGCAGGTTTACCTAGGGGACTCCAATCTTGTACTTCCGGAGGTTCTTCCGGTTGGTTCTATCCGTGAACGCGAGGCGACGTTTTGTCTGCTGGACCAGAGAACGTTCGAATGCGAATGGCAACTGTGTGAGCATGTGTCCCGTTTGCGGCCAGGATCGATGAAGGTGGAGCAGTTCTATTTTCTAGCAAACTATTGGATGTCTCGTTCCCTGTCTGGTATCAAGACGGATGACGGCGACCGTGGAGTCAGGGCATGGCTTGGGCGGGATGACTGGAGAGAGTTTCAAGCGATGCATCCGTTGTCAAGGCGAGACTTGTTCGTTGATAAGTTCAGGGAACTTGGTTACCACTCTGTCAAGTCGTGGCCGATCTACGGGAATATTAGAGGGCATATCGCAGTGATGTATTACATGATCCACTCTACAGATCATCCGGAAGCCCCTAAACTGATGCGCCGTGCCTATTCTCAGGCGGTTGCCCCACCAGTACTGATCGACCGTCAACTTGATCTAATACTGGACTGAAACCATGATTACACAGTTACTAGTGTATTGGACTAGAGGTAAACTGGATATACTCCGGCGTTATCTTGATGCCTTCACAGAGTTGGGATCATCGTCCAAGCATTCCGGCCGACAAAGTGTAGACCTTGCGGTGCGATCACAGCTACCGAACGGGGACATACAGACGGCGGTGTTCCATTTGGCGGAGTTTATGAGCACGCCAGCTTCAGCTGTTCCGGACCGAAGCGATCTGAATGATCTCCCAGAACATGGGTTCGGTTGGCGCACGAGAGTAGTACTAACCGCCGGTAGGTACAACGTTCCGGTATGTCGTCCAGAGCGGGCATCGGTGTCTTCGTATCAGATGACGTTGCCACCGGCGCTACAACTCGAGCGATGCCGTGGCTGCGTTCACAGATCGTTACCAATATGCACATGCCGCCCGTCCAGAACCCCGACCCAATATAGCCGAAGCAGTCAACACAATCCTTACATGCCTATGCCAAATCCGGGATGACTACCACCCGCAGGCAGATCCAAGGGCGGCCTGGAGTCGCACTGCTGGCTGACCTGATCGACATGCGGTAACCCAGACCCTACTCCCCAACACCTTCGAGGAAACATGCTCAGGACGACTGAGCGTCTCGGGCGTTGCCGATGCGGTCTCATCTACTGAGAGTAAACTTGAAGTCCCCCCTGTTTCCGACTTGAAGTCCTACCTGGACCCCCTGCGAAGTGCTTGGTCAGGGGTGGTGGCGAAGACCCCACGGCGCCACGACGCCGTCGCGAGGTCTTCGCGTGTTGGGGGTGTTGGGTGCGCGGGTTAGGCGGTTCCGGGGTCGGCCCAAGCCACGCCGCGGGGGTGCCGACGTGCGCGGTCGCGGGCGGCTTGTTGCGTGGCTGGCCACGACGCCGCCGCGCTGTGCCGAGCGTGGATGATGGTGGTGTAGGCGGTAGTTCTGACCCGTCCACATCGCCGGGACCCACCCGTTGAACCAAACTATCAGAGCCTATGAGTCGCCAAACAGTTCTGCATACTTGGGCAGACCGGCCTCCGAGTGGAATGCAACGCCCTCAAATCTGTCAACGAACACGACTAGCTTGTTCCTGGAAATAGCTAGTCCACCGTAGACTGTCACATTAGGGGCTCATCGCGTTTCAGTGGGGAGTGACGGTCGCGAGTAGGTCCCAGTTGGGTTTCCCGGCGTAGAGAAGGGCCCGTATTCGGTAGTTCGCGAAGTTGGGTAACCCGAACGCTGCTCGTTTGATCCGTTTGATTAGGTTGTTGAGGGCTTCGGTGGCGTCTGTTGGTTACCTTCGAGATGTGCCAGTTGGTGATCTGGGGGGTCCAGCGGGCGATGGTGCGACCCAGCTTGTTGATCTCGGGTGGGCAGGATTCGTCCTGGAGGTCGTCTGCGAGCTGGAGGGTGTATCGGAGAGCAAGGACCGGACTCTCGATCCCGTAGATGCCCCGTACCGTTTCGGTTGCGTGCCAGGCTGTGCGTACCTCGCCGTGGGGGTCACCGGCATCGAGGAGGCCACGCAGCCGTGTTTGACCGCGGTCGCTGATCCTCTCATGCGCGGCGGTGAGGAGGCGGCGTATCCGATACAGCGGGTCATCCTTGCGGCCTCTGTGTCCCAGGGTCTCGTTTTGGACTCTTCGTCGTAGGTCGTCGAGACGCTGGTTGGCTAGGCGGATGACACCGAACGGGTCCGCTACCCCGGGGGCGTGGGGCAGCACCCTGTCATACGCCTTCCGATACGAACCGGACATGACCCGACACCGCCCAGCGGATAGCCTCACACCATTCGGTGGGCTGCGCCCGGAACCAGGCTGCGGCGCTTTCTGCCGTTCTACCACCGACTATGTCGAACCGGCTGGTGGCCTCCCACGTCGACGACAGAGGTGCACCAGACCTTGGTACGCCACCGGCCTTTCCGCCAGAACAACGCTTCTTGTCGATGCCCACAGCTTGGACCTCGCCTATCCGGTCGGTGTCGGCCCCCAGGAGGGCTTCGCCCCAGCGGCCGACCTCGTTGTTCACCGTATGCCACCCACAACCAAGCTCTGCGGCGACCTCGTCGACCGGGCGACCCCGCCCACCCACCCCGATGGTCACCCACCTCGCCGCTCGGGATGTCAACAACGCCCGTTGGGGACCAATCGTGGGGTCTTGCTCGATGAACGATCTGAGCGCACAGTCGGTGTTCGGACATGTCCAACGGCGTTTCCGCCACCGCAGCCGAACCGGACGGCCGAACGCCGGTAAATCCACCAACACCACCGTCCGCTCACCCTTGGACCACACCGGGCCACCACAGGCCTCACAGGACGGCCGGGGCTTGCGAGACCCGATCACCACCCCAAGCGGTGCACCCTCGCCCGAGTCGTTGATCCCTACCAGGTCAACGTCGCCTAGGCCTACCAACTTCTCGCACATGCGCGCAGGGATCAGCTTCCACAGGGGTCCTCCTGCCTCGGATGTCGCTTATCAACAGCCGATTATGGAGGACCCCTCCTCACTTCTGGTGGATTCCGATCCCCCCTGGCAGATCCCCTACTCCCCACCCATTCGCGAAGAGCCACATTAGGTCGCTCTAGTTCTCCCAAGCCGATCTCGTGCAAATCTGGCATGCTCATTGTCCAGAGGGGGTTGCCCAGCACTAAGGCGACATCTACTGGAGTGACACCGTGCCGACAGGCTGGCTCATCTATGTGAACCATAACGCGTTAAACCGTGGACGATGTATTTATGCGGCTACGGTGGCTAGGAACTGCTTGACTGCGGCTCTACGGTCTGACGGTATGAGCATCAGGAGCCACTGGCGGTCTTCCACGGGGCGATGGGATATCACCCCAGCCGCCTGATCCGGGTGCAGTTCGTTCAGTAAACGGCGCCAGTCCTCATCGGCATAAGTGTCGAAGTAGGCGTTTGCTATTTGTCTGCCCTGCTCCAAGGCGCCTGGGGGTGCTGGAACGAGAGTGTCTGGTGTAGCAGCCTGCGAGATGCGCTTGATGATGTCGTCGTTATACTGCATTATTCATAGATTGTAGCATGGCTTGATAGGGCCAAGGGGAGGTGACGCTAGGTCTGGTGCTGCACAATTCGGAAGAGACGTCCTGCTGCTGGCCCTGATACTTGAAGGTCGTGCCACCCCTGGCCGGGAGCGTGCAGGGAACCACTGACCCAGAGCTATCCGTTCACTTCTCGGTTGTCGAGACGACGAGGCGACGTCGTTCCTAGTTCTGAGGTGACGCCGTCCAGAGTTGCCTTCCGGAGTGTCTGTTCAGGAGTGGTCGCGAACACCCCACAGCACCGCCGCCGCCACCGCCGCGCCGCCGTGCCGTGCCGAGGGGTCTTCGGGTGGGTGTGGTTTAGGGGGGGGTGCTCTGCCCCGGGAGATCCGCATCCTCGAAGAACTTGGCATGATCAACCCCCAACCCGCCCCTAACCAGCGGGAAGTCCGACGCTTCTACCAAGCAGACCACACCCACCCAATCCGGGCAGTCATCGACGCCACCATCACCGCCTGCACCCAAATCGTAGAGAGCAGCACCTGAACACAGACAGCCGAACCCGGCCAACCACCCGAGGCCGAGCAACGCCAACGGCCAGCCAACCCGATCCTGCTGAGGTTGACCCGGTTTGGTGGACACTCTAAGACTTGGGGATTGCCCCAGGAAGGAGTGTTCAGAGTATGCCGAGAACGAGAGCGCCGTACCCGGTTGAGTTCCGGGAGGAGATGGTTCGCCTGGTCAGGGCGGGTCGTAGCCCTTCCCGAAGGACCGGGATAGGTGCCACACGCTTACGTTGCCGATGTGGCGACCAGGCACTTCGGGCCGGCGGACCGAGAAGTCGTACACTCGGGCCTCGTGCCAGGACTGCATGCTCCGTTCGACGAAGCTGGCGGCCCGGGCTCTGGTATAGGGGGCGGTCGCCCAAGGTAGGAACCGGGCCAGTTCGGTCTTGGAAGCGTTGACGGCCCGGTAAAGGGCGTCGATGTCCCGTCTCCTGAAGGGGCGTAGTACGGACCGTTCCGTGTGGCGGTCGATGGGCGGCAGGGTTCCCGCGATGATCTGCTCATGTCCGGTCGTTCCTGGATGGGCAAAGCTGTATCGAGGAGGTTCGGCTCCGGAGACTAGCTAGGCGCAATCCTGCTGAACCGAATGGAACGGGTGGGGGACTCTCTCGATGACTACACCACCCGTACCCTGGTCCTGCACGGCACCGAGGACAGCTCCGTCCCCCTTCTGCCAGTGGGCCACTGGGCGCACTTCCGTCCGTAGATCGGAAGGTCTATCGAAGTATCAAGCATGGATCGATTGACGAACCCCTAGGAGTGGCGCTGCTCAATGACATCATCACCCGGGTACGTGAACAGGTCAGAAGTGGGCTCCAGAAGACAAAATCACCAGAGCCTTGGGGCCATTGGGTACGATAAGAAAACTAGTAGGATAGATTGGATAACAGGAGATAAGGAGGACTTCGTTTGTACACGGTCACCGGAGCCACGGGCTATACCGGCCGGTACATAGCCGCTCTGCTCCTCGAGCAGGGACACGCCGTCCAGTCCATCACCGGACACCCTGACCGCCCCAACCCTCTCGGTGACCGGGTGCCGCTGTTGCCGTTCAACTTCGAGCGGCCCGACCTGTTGGAGCGGACATTGCGTGGCACCGACACGCTGTTCAACACCTACTGGATACGGTTCGCTCGTGGCGACCGCACGTTCGGGCGATGTGTCGAGGAAACCCGGACCCTATTCCGGGCTGCCAAGGCTGCAGGTGTGCGCCGCGTGGTGCATGTCAGCATCACGAACCCGGACCATCAGTCGTCGCTGCCCTACTTCGCCGGGAAGGCCGAGGTCGAGGATGCGCTGCGTGCCTCTGGGCTCTCGTACGCGATAGTGCGACCGACGGTGCTGTACTCCACTGAGGACGTGCTGCTGAACAACATCGCCTGGTGTCTCCGCAGGTTTCCGTTCTTTCTCCTTCCCGGGTCGGGGACCTACGGCATCCAGCCCGTATTCGTGGAGGACCTGGCCGCATTGGCGGTCGCGGCGGCTCGCGACGACCGGAACACCGAGATCGACGCGGTGGGCCCCGACGTGTTCGAGTTTGGAGGGATGGTGCGGTTGATCCGGGACAAGCTCCCTACCCGGTGCCTGGTGCTGCCGGCGCCCAAGCTGGTGACCTACGCGGCTGCCCGGGTCCTGGGTGTGTTCCTCCGGGATACCGTCCTTACCCGGCACGAGATTGCAGGGCTGTGCTCTGGGCTGATGGTCTCTCGCGCGGACACGCCGCCTCCGGCGCCGACCCGGCTCGCTGACTGGCTGGATCGACACGGGGCAGAGCTCGGAGTGACCTACGCTTCCGAGTTCCAGCGGCATTACCGCTAGAGGCCTGGTCTGCAGTGGGCGTCAATGTCGCCGAAGAACAGGATCGGGATGGCAAGGCTGACGCGAGACGGCAGGTGGCCGGCGCGCATGCTTACCGTCGGCCATGCCTGTGCCACTAGCTGGCCGAGGCGAGGGATCTGCGCGTTGCTGCCCATCTATGCAAAACCCTTGCACCGTTTGATTCGAGAACTCGCGCCATCTCGAATGGTACTGAAGGCAATCGTCCGGAAAGGATGCCAGCTATGGCCTTATGAGTTCTCGCCACGTGGTTACAGCGCGAGTTTCTGGTATCTTGCGGGTCTGATCGGGAGTGGTGTAATCGGCAGCACGACAGGTTCTGGCCCTGTTAGTAGGGGTTCGAGTCCTCTCTCCCGAGCGTTTGGTATCATTGCCGCACGCAGTGGCCCCGTCGTCTAGGGGCCTAGGACGCCGCCCTCTCAAGGCGGTAACGCCAGTTCAAATCTGGTCGGGGCTGCGGAAGACGGCCCGGTCGTCGCTCATCCGCCGAGGATGAACGGACCGGGCCGCTCGTATTTTGAAGGCACGCGGACAGGTGGGCCGGATCCTCGCGAGACGCATCCTCGCGAAAACTGTTCCTGGCGAGGCGGTTGACGTTGTCACACCGGTACCCGATAGTTGGTGATACCAGACACCCGAGCGGCTTCGAACCAGGCGTCAGTCGACCATCCGGGGATTATCGATTCAGGAACCCGGGCACCCGTGCCGGGCGGGGAGGCGCACGTTCCGATCCCAGGCAAGGTGGTGGTGGGGGTGGGCCCTGAGGAGGGGTCGGCGCCGGCGATTTTCGCGACCCGTCACCCGGTGGTCCACGGGTCCTGAGACCCTGCCTGCCCGGGCAACCCCATCACGTTGTCCGCCGCTGACGCAGAAGCCGCGCTCCGGATGGCAGACGGTCAGGCCTTCCCGTAGACGGGGACCGCGGCACCCGACATGACCCCGGACTCTCCGGTCAGGATGTATTCGGCCACTGCGGCGATCTCGTCGGGGGTGGGCCACTTGACGTAGTCCGAGTAGGGGAGGGTCGCCCTGGTCGCGGGGGTGTCGATCACGGACGGGAGGATAACGTTGACGGTGATGTCGGCCTCCTCCAGTTCCAGAGCCGCCGTCTTGGCCAAGGATACCACGCCGGCCTTGGCGATGTTGAAGGCCGCCTGCCCGGGCGGGGTGTCCACCGCCGCCCGGCCTCCCACCAGCAGGATGCGTCCGCCGCCGCCCGCCTCCAGGTACGGGATGGCGGCTCTGACCGTGCAGAAGGCCGAGCGCAGGTTGAGGTCGATCATCCGGTCGAACCGTATGTCGTCCGTGTCGGCTACATCGCGCCCCCCGGCCCAGCCCCCCACCAGTGCCCCCACCACGTCGACCCGCCCGAACCGTGAGGCGATCGATGCCATGAAACCATCGATCTTCTCCCGCTCGACCGCGTTGACCCTCCTCAGGACCAGCCGGTCCTCGTCGTAGGGGAAGCGTTCCTCGTATTCGACCGCCTCGTCGGGGATCAGGTAGGTGGCGCCGATGCGGTAACCCTTGGCGAGCAGCCGTGTGGTCAGCGCGGTGCCCAACCATCCGGTGGCGCCCGTGAGTACGGCTACAGGATCGCTCATGGCCGCTAAGGATAGAGTGGCCGATTCCGGTTGCGTTCCTCAGCCGGACTTATCGACGATCCACACATCGGCCACGTTCGTGCCGGTCTTCCCGATCCGCAGCAGGGCCCCGGCGCGTTCCAGATACGGGTAGGAGTCGCAGCCGGCCAGGTGCCGGCGGGCAACGTCGGGATCCGTCACCGTCCTGCCGTCCACGTACCCGCCCGCCGCGTCGGTGGGGCCGTCCACCCCGTCGGTGCCGACCGCCAGGAAGCGGTGGGTGGATCCGGCGATCTCGACTCCCGCGGCCACGGCGGCGTGCTGGTTGCGGCCGCCGCGCCCCTGTCCGGTCACCTCAACGGTGGTTTCCCCAGCCAGGACCCGGACGGTTCCCTCGGGCGTGGCGGCAAGGGCTCGGCCGACCGCTTCGCAGGCCGGTCCCGACAGGGGATCCTCGCCGAGCTCCGCCTCCAGCCCGGCATCGGTGAGATAGCCGGCGGCGGCCCTCCCGGCGGTGATGCCGTCGGCGAGGATGAGGGCCGGGCCCGCCCGGGACCGTTCCCGCCCGGCAACGGCTGGGGTGCGGGCCGATCTGCGGGCCCGCTCGGCCGCCGTACCCCGGATGGAGAACCTTTCGAACACCTCGGAGACATCGAGCGCGGTACGGGGGGCGGCCACGGTCGGGCCGGAAGCCACAACCGCCGGGTCGCCGCCGACATCGGAGACGACCAGGGTGGCCACATTGCCCCGGCACCGAGCGGCCAGGCGTCCCGCCTTGACCTTGGACACCGCCTGCCGTACCCCGTTGATCACCTCGATAGGGGCGCCGGAGCGGATCAGCCGGTCGTTGAGGTCGCGCACGTCGTCGAGGTTCAGACCGTCGCTTGGTGCTTCGAGCAGCGCCGAGCCTCCTCCTGACACCAGGGCCAGGAGCAGCTCGCCCGGCGCCACCCGCTCGACCAGGGCGATGGCCGCATGCGCCGCCCGGACGCTCTCGCCGTCGGGGATCGGGTGGCCGGCCACGATCAGTTCCGCCCATCCGGGGACATCCCCCGCCTCGTCGGTCACCACCAATCCTCCCGAGATCAGGGAACCGAGCGCCTGGTCGGCTGCCCGACTCATTCCGACGGCCGCCTTCCCGAAGGCCAGCACCGCCACCCGTAGCGCCGCCAGCGGTTCTCCGTCCACCACCACGCTGTCCTCGCGGCGGATCAGCGCCTCCCGGACCAGACGGGCGGGTTCCACCGCGTCCAAGGCGGCGTCCAGCGCCTCCAAGAGGCGGAGCGTGGCGGCGGGGTCGGCCGTCCTCAGATCCCCAAGCCGGGCAGCGGCGGGTCCCATCAGGGGGTGATCCTCTTGAACTCCTCCGCCGCGGTTAGGTCGGCCCCCGATCCCGCCGCTCGTGCCCGGGCGTGGATCTCGACCCGGAACGCCTCGGTGGCCTCCCCCGTACGTCCGGCGCCGTCCATGGTCGTGGTGGCTTGGCTGGAGTGCTTGAGCAACGCCTCCACCTTGCGATCGACGAAGCCTTCCACGTCCTCCCGGTGATCGGGCCGGTCGGCGGCCCACAGGAGGAGGGCGCCGGGGCGGTGATGGTCGATCCCGCCACCCAGCTGCTCGGGGAAGAAGAGATGGTCCCGGGCCGCCACCACCCCGTCCACGACCGCCCAGCCGGTGGCCCGGTGGTCGGGGTGCAGCATGTAGCGCCGCCACGGGTCGTGGGACAGCAACACATCGGGGCGCAGCCGGCGGATCCACGCGCACACGTCAGCCCGCAACTCCATCGAGTATTCGAGTTCGCCGTCCACGTGTCCGAGGTTGAAGGTGTCGACGACTCCGAGTGCGTCGGCCGCCCGCCGCTGCTCCTCGGCCCTGGTCCGGGCGAGTTCGGAAGGCGAGGCCGAGGGATCCCAGGATCCTTTGGATCCGTCGGTCAGGACCAGCACCGTTATGTGGGCGCCGCCCGCGGCCCACTTCGCGAGGGTGGCGCCGGCCCCGAACTCGGCGTCGTCGGGATGGGCCCCCACAGCCAGTACCCGGCGCGGTGGCGTCAGGTTGGTAGATGACCGATCCATTCCGGTGCGGTAGTCGACCATGAAACGAGCCTAGGCCGGTGCTGAGTAATCCGCGACTCGCCGTCCTTCGAGGGTAGATGCCCGGGCAGTGGTGCGACGGGCAAAGGGAATCGGGATCGTCCGCACTCTTCCTGCGCGGTCAGCCACCCGGAACGGAGGCGGTAGAGGTCTTACGATCCGGCAATCCTGCGGCTCTCAGCCCATCGGTTCGATTGGTATTGTACGAAAGGCGAATTCGGAGGTTAGGTAGTTGGCCCCATGTTCGTCGTGTTGCCAAAAGAGCCGATCTCCCCGGGGTTGGCTTGCCAGCGGCGAAGTATTTTGCAGTTCCTGCAAGCCTGGACCGGAGGTCGCTGGGGCCCGCCTCAAACTCGATCCAGGCTTGGGCCGCTCACAATCACCGGCAACCCGACGGCGTAGGAAGCGGCCAACCATCCCACTACCAATCCTGTCATCCGCCTCTGCGGGAGGGACGACCAGTTGTCGGCTCGGCGAGGCCAGGTCGGTCGTCGATTATCGACCGAACCTGCACCAGTTGGCGGCGTTGAGCAACCCATACGCCGATTTGACGGACATGTAACCAACGAATCCCGACGTAGATGGGCTGTCGGTGCTAGAAAAGGGGGTAGCGAACGCAGGAGGTTAGGTAGGTGTATCCATCCGCATTCGACTACTCGGCTCCCGAGTCCCTCGACGAGGCGCTGGCCACCCTCGGCGAGGTAGGGGACGAGGGTCGGGTTCTGGCCGGAGGTCAGAGCCTCATCCCGATGATGAAGCTCAGACTGGCGGTGCCCGACCACCTCGTCGACATCAACGGTGTGTCCGAGTTGTCATACATAAGCGAATCCAACGGCGATCTGGCCGTAGGCGCCCTCGCCCGCCACGCCGATATCGCCGCGTCCGATCTGGTGAGCCGTACCAACAGCACCATGGCGTCGGCCGCGCCGTGGATATCCGATCCCCTGGTGCGCAACCGGGGCACCTTGTGCGGTTCGGTGGCCCACTGCGACCCCGAGGGCGACTGGAACTCGGTCATGCTGGCGGTGGGCGCCTCGGTGGTGGCCCGCTCGTCGTCGGGAGAGAGGGTGATACCGATCTCCGACTTCGTGGTGGACTTCTTCACCAACGCTCTCGACCCGGGGGAGATGGTCACCGAGGTGAGGGTGCCCAAATACTCGGGTCCGGCTGGTGGCGCGTACCTCAAGCTGGAGCGCAAGATCGGCGACTACGCCACCGTAGGTGTGGCGACCCATCTCGTTCTCGACGGCTCGGGCAACGTGGCGGAGGCCGGCTTGGGCCTCACCGCCGTTTACGGGCACAACCTCAAGGTGACCGAGGCCGAGGCGATGATGGTGGGACAGACTCCCGGAGACGAACTCTTCTCCGAGGCCGCGGCGATCGCAGCCCGGACCTGCGATCCGGACAGCAATGTGAGGGGTCCGGCCGAGTACAAGCGGGCGGTGGTCGCCGAATACACCCGGCGCGGCTTCGCCCAGGCACTGGCAGCGGCGCGAGGGGAGGGCTGATGCAGATCACCACCACCGTAAACGGGACCAGCGAGACCAGGGATGTCGAGCCCCGTCGCCTGCTGGTCGACTTCATCCGTACCGACCTCGGCCTGACCGGCACCCACATCGGCTGCGACACGACTTCGTGCGGGGTCTGCACGGTGCTGTTCGACGGCCGGCCGGTCAAGTCCTGCACGATGTTCGCTGTCCAGGCCGACGGCAGGGAGATCACCACCGTGGAGGGCCTCGGGCAGAACGGGGGCCTGCACCCGGTCCAGGCGGCGTTCAAGCAGCATCACGGACTGCAGTGCGGCTTCTGCACGCCGGGCATGATGCTGGTGGGCGCCTCACTACTAGAGAGCAACCCCACGCCGACCGACGACGAGGTTCGCTGGGCGATCTCCGGCAATCTCTGCCGCTGTACGGGATACATGAACATCGTGACTGCCATCCAGGCAGCCGGTGGAGAGGGGAGCTGACATGACGACAGTTCGCGAGCTACGCACCAGCCCCGAGGTGGGCGGGGTCGGCCACTCGGTGCTTCGCAAGGAGGACGACCGGTTCATCAGGGGCGCCGGCAACTATCTCGACGACCTCACCCTTCCCGGCATGCTGCACATGGCTATCCTGCGGTCCCCCGTGGCTCATGCCCGGATAGTGTCCATCGACTCCTCGGAGGCGATGGCCCTCGACGGCGTGCTGGCGGTCGTTACCGGTGAGGCTCTGGCGGCGCACGGGCTGGCCTGGATGCCGACTCTGTCGGGCGACACGCAGGCCGTTCTTGCCACCGACAAGGTTCGGTTCCAGGGCCAGGAGGTCGCGGCGGTCATCGCCACCCATCCCTACATCGCCCGCGACGCCCTCCCGTTGATCGATGTCGACTACGAGGAACTCGAGGCGATCACCACGCCCCAGCAGTCCCTCGGCACTGACACCCTGATCCGGGACGACAAGGAAGGTCAGACCGACAACGTCGCCTACACATGGGCGGCGGGTGATCAGGACTCCACGGACTCCGCCTTCGCGGCCGCAGCCAGGGTGGTGAGCCTCGACACCCACTACCCGCGGTCCCATCCGGCGCCGCTGGAGACGTGCGGGGTGGTCGCGGATGTCAACTCGATCACCGGGCAGTGCAACATCTACATGACCAGCCAGGCGCCCCACGCCATCAGGACGGTATTCGCCCTGGTAGCGGGGCTCCCGGAGGAGAAGATCCGGATCATCACGTGCGACATCGGCGGAGGCTTCGGCAACAAGGTGCCGGTGTATCCGGGGTACGTGGTGGCCACGGCCGCCTCGCTGTTGATCGGCAAGCCGGTCAAGTGGATCGAGAGCCGCACCGAGAACCTGATCTCCACCGGTTTCGCCCGCGACTTCCACATGCACGCCGAGTTGGCGCTGGACGGGGACAACCGGATCACCGCCATGCGGGCCGACATCCTCTCCGACCAGGGTGCTTTCTTCTCGGACGCGCAGCCCAGCAAGTTCCGGGCCGGATTGTTCCACATCTGCACGGGCAGCTACGACTTCCCATCCGCTCATGTCACGGCCAAAGGCGCCTACACGAACAAGGCGCCCGGCGGGGTGGCCTACCGGTGCTCGTTCCGGGTGACCGAGGCCTCCTACCTGATCGAGCGGTTGGTGGACAACGCCGCCCATGAGGTGGGGATGGACCCGACTGACTTCCGGGCCCTCAACTTCATCAACGCCGACCAGTTCCCCTACCTGTCGCCCACCGGGTTCGTCTACGACTCGGGCGATTACCACGGGGCGATGGACCTGGCGAAGGAGATCATCGACTACGACGGTTGGCGGGCCCGCCAGGCGGAGCAGAACGCCGATCCCGACGCCACCAAGCTGATCGGTATCGGGGTGGCCTCCTTCACCGAGGTGGTGGGCGCCGGTCCCTCCCGCGAGTACGACATCCTGGGCCTCAAGATGTTCGACTCGGCCGAGTTACGGGTCCATCCGACCGGCAAGGCCATCCTGAAACTGGGTGTCCAGACCCAGGGCCAGGGGCACGAGACCACCTTTGCCCAGATCGTGGCCGAGGAGCTCGGGATCCCGTACTCGGACATCAAGGTCCAGTACGGCGACACCGACAACACGCCCTACGGCCTCGGTACGTACGCGTCTCGCTCCACCCCGGTGGGCGGGGCCGCCACGGCGATGGTCTCCCGCAAGCTGCGGGCCAAGGGCCAGAAGCTGGCCGCCCACCTGCTGGAGGCCGCCGAGGAGGACCTCGAGTGGGAGCCCGGCAAGTTCACCGTGCGTGGCACCGACCAGAGCGTCACCATCCAGGATGTGGCCTTCGCCGCCTACACCAACCATCCGGAAGGTATGGAGGCAGGTCTCGAAGGCGTCACCTACTACGACCCGCCCAACATGACCTACCCGTTCGGCACCTACATCGTGGTGGTGGAGGTCGACACCGGCGACGGGACGTGGAAGGTGCTGGACATGGCGGCGGTGGATGACTGCGGCGTGCGCATCAACCCGATGATCGTGGACGGCCAGATCACCGGCGGCCTTACCGAAGGGTTCGCCAAGGCCAACATGCAGTGGATCACGTTCGACGACGACGGCAACTGCATCGGGTCCAACTTCATGGACTACCTGGTGCCGACGGCGTGGGAGACGCCCAAGTACAAACTGGGCGAGACCGTCACCCCGTCGCCCCATCACCCGATCGGGGCCAAGGGCGTGGGCGAGTCGGCCACGGTGGGTTCGCCGGCCGCTTTCACCAACGCGGTGATCGACGCTCTCTGGTCCAGGGGCGTGTCCAACATCGACATGCCGGTGCTTCCGCACCGCGTGTGGGGCGCGCTCAACGGTGTGGAGGCGGGTCCCTGAACTTTAGGGCTCGGTGACCATCCTCCGGCAGGCGGCTCGCCTGCAGGAGGATGGGCGGGCCTTCGCGCTGGCGACCGTCACCTGGTCACGCGGGCCGTCGTCCGGCAAGGGCGGATCGAAGGCGATCATCCACCCGGACGGCCGGGTGGAAGGCTGGTTGGGAGGTGCCTGTGCAGCCCCGACCGTGGTTCGTCACGCTCTGGAGGCCCTCGGCGACGGCTCGGCACGGGTGCTGATGCTGGGCGAAGGTGACCTCCGGCCGGGTGTGACGGACGTGGCGATGGCCTGTGACAGCGAAGGCGCGATGGAGGTGTTCGTGGATCCGATCCTGCCGTCTCCCCACCTGATGGTCGTCGGGACCTCACCGATGACGGACACCTTGAGACGGATCGCCGAAGCGGTCGGGTGGCGGGCCGAAGTGGTCACCGAAGTCGGGGACATCGGCGGGGCCGGCAAACGCTCCTACATCGTGGTGGCCACCCAGGGTCACTTCGACGAGCCCGCTCTGGAAGCGGCCCTCGCCACTCCGGCGGCGTATGTGGGTCTGGTGGCTTCCCAGAAGCGAGCATCGTCGGTGATCGCCTGGCTGCGGGAACGGGGGGTGTGTGAAGGGGCGCTGACGAGGGTGCATGCCCCGGCGGGTATGGATCTCGGTTCGACCACCCACGAGGAGATCGCCGTCTCGGTGATGGCCGAGCTGGTGGCCTTCAAGGCGGCCGGAGCGGGAGCCCAGGTGGTGGACGTAGAGATGCCGCCCCATGTGGTAGACCCGGTGTGCGGCATGTCGGTGGACATCGCCGCGGCGCGTTTTGTCAGCCACTACGCCGGAGCCGAGGTCTACTTCTGCGCCGCGGGCTGTCAACGAGCCTTCGAATCCGATCCGTCGGCCTACGGAAGGCCTCGTTAGGGACCGATCCGATCCTTGACTCTCTCCAGCCGTACAGGCAACGCAAGGTTGTCACCTACAGCCACCAGACCCAGGACTCTCCGGTAATGGGTGGACAGGCGACGAACTTTGACAGCGCAGCGATGACATTGCCGGGATAGGCGAGCGAGGCCCGGTTGAACCGGGTCGGGTTGGTGAAGATCACCCCCGCGTGGGCTGTGCCCGCGCTCGCCCGGCGAGTCATGAGAAGCGAGAAGACCCCTAGGTTCTCGGTAACCAGCACTCGGTCGGTGGCGGCGGCGTGGTCCAGCAGATCCGCGTCACTCAGTCCCCGCAGGGATGGTTCACCCGCCACGGCGATGACATCGATACCCTTCTCGGAGAGCGCCCCGCCAATGGTCGGCGAGTGCATCTCATCGAGCAGGAGCCTCACTTCCTGAGTAACGCCTGCCGGCGGGCCCAGGCAGCCTCGGCTTCGTCGGCGGCCCGCGCCCTTTCAGCGAGTTCGGCATCGATCTCGTCGGTGTAGTCCGCGTAGTAGGCGAGGCCTGCATCGACCATCGCAATGCTGACTGCCATCAAGTCGGCCGCTCGGGCTCTTCGCTGCTCGACCGGAACGTCTCCGCCGACGATCGCGCCGATGACATCGGCCACTTCGGGCCCGCCGGCCAGCGCGGCCCGCCTCCCGGTCGGGCCCTCCCGGAAAACAACGGCGGGGTGGGCGTCCATTCGCAGTCCCTCGTCGATCAGCCGTTCGGCGAGTGCCGAGACCGCCTGCCGGCGTGACGACGCTCGCGCTTTGAGACGGTGGTAGGCGGCATCGTTGGAGAATCGAATGGACACAACCGGCATGACTACAGTGTAGTCAGTTGTATTCACACCCTTGAAGGTCGATTCAGCCCTTCCCGACCTCTCCGGCCAGCACTTCTTCTAACGAGAGCGGCGTGGCATGTTCTCGGGCCAGTCGGCGAGTTGGATAAGCGTCCCGTGGGCGCTGGACGGATAGATGGATCACTCGCTCCAGACACCCGGATCGTCGTAGAGCCCGACCACCTTCAGCCCGCCGGGCGGCGTCGCTCACCGACGACACCTTGAAGGTGAGGTGGTGCACGCCCTCGCCTCTCGACTGAAGGAACCGCCGGAGGAAGCAATCGTCCGAGACGGGGGCGAGGGCTTCGATCTTGGCGCCGCCCGGCAGCCGGTAGTGGATCCACCTGAAACCCTGCCTGGCGTTGTCGGCCCCCGTGATGAAGGTACCTCCCAGTAGCTGGAATAGCCGAGCCGCCGCCCGGAGGTCGTGCACTCCCGGGGCGACGTGGTCGAGGTAGTCGATCAGATCGGTCAGCGGTTCCAGGTGTTCGGGAAGGTCGAGCATGGTTCCAACATCTCCGGGATGGCGCGAGAATCCGACGCCCCCGCGTCGGGAGGCACCGGATCTCACTGTCTGTCGGGTCCGACCGACCGGGCGGCCGGACGATATTTTCTGTCTAGCTACTGGCGGGCATACCCTCGGTTGGGCCGATGTGCCTCTCGTAGACCTCGTCGAGCCCCCTGCGATGTCGGCTATGTACACTGTGTCCCCGCGCCTGGCCAACCGCTCGGCGATGCCCCGTCCGATTCCTCTCGCGCCACCGGTTGCCAGAGCCCCGATAGGGCGACCCGCTACCCACTCATGGCCCCTCCGCCGGCAGCCGCAGTCATTAGCGCAGAGTGGTCAGCCGTCACCTGACCCCTTCCGTATCCAAACCCCGCTCGGTCAGCCAGGCGCCTCTGGGATGGCGGGCCGCCACCGAGAGATCGGCCGGCCGGTCGATATCGAGGGCGAACCCGAGCGAGGCGAGCACGACGGGAAGGTGGCCGCTGTGCAGATGGCGGTGGAAGCTGGCCACACCGTAGGAGAACGGGAAAGGGCCCGAACCGCCCAAGGCCGGGGTTCCCCCGTCGTACGAGAAGGCTACGACATGGCCGCCGGCTCGGACCGGCTCCAAAGCCCTGCCCACCTCTACCGCTGTGAGGCAGGGTAGGTCGGAGTGCAGGATCAACCACGGTCGCCCCGCCGCGTAGCGGACGGCTTCTGCGGCCGCTCCGTCCAGACCCCCGCCCGGCGGATCGGCCAGGACATGGAGGTTCCGGGAGGCCGCCCACTCCCTCACGTCGGGCGAGGATGAGACGATCAGCGGCACCGGGCCCGCCCGCTCGACCACGCCGGCGGTGCGGGAGGCCAGGGCCCGGGCGAGGAGGGCCCGGGCCGTAGGATCCAGCGCGGCCGCCAGCCTCCGGAAGGCGTCCCGGAAGGATCGGATGGGCAGCGCGACCACCGGGTCCTGCATCCTTGACCCTACGCCCTCGTGGTCTGCGAATGCCCGAGTCGGGGCAGCGGCCGCTCGTCGATCGGTATGTGGATGACCGCCGCGGCGATGCTCAAGGCCACTCCCAACCACCAGACGGGATCGTAGGACCCTGTCCGGTCATAGATGTAGCCGCCCAACCAGACGCCCAGGAAGCTCCCGACCTGGTGCGACACGAACACGACGCCGAAGAGTGTGGCCAGGTACCGGATGCCGAAGACCTGCCCGATTATCCCGGTCGTGAGCGGCACCGTGGACAGCCAGAGAACCCCTATGACCCCCGCGAACAGGAAGACGGTCACCTCCGTCTTGGGCGCCAGCAGCATCAGCGAGATCACCACCGCCCGGAGGGAGTAGATGCCGCTCAGGCCCCGCTTCTTGGACCAGCGCTGGCCGAAAGCTCCGCTGCCGAACGAACCGACGATGTTGAAGGCGCCGATCAACGCAATGGATATGGCACCGACCGACGGCGCCAGTCCGACGTCCTGCACGAAGGCCGGGAAGTGGACAGTGATGAACGCCACGTGAAAGCCGCACACGAAGAAACCGCTGGTGAGCAACACGAACCCGCGGTGGGTGCGCGCCTCGGTCAAGGCTTCGCCGAGGGTCTGGTCGGTGGTGCGCTCGCCACCGGCCGCCGTGCCGTTTGGCAGCGCGAAGGCGAGAGGGATGATCACCAGCAGGATGGCCGCCAGGAGGACCAGGGCGGTGTACCAGCCGAACGCGGTGATGAATCCCTGACCTATGGGTGAGAACAGAACCTGGCCGAGCGAACTGGCCGCCGTACCGAGTCCGAGTGCCAGCGAGCGCCGTTCGGGCCCCACCGCTCGGGCCATCGCCGCCAGAGCCAGCGAGAAGGCGGTGAAGGCCACCCCGAGACCCACCACGACCCCGGCGGTCAGCTGTAACATCGCACCGCTGCTGGACGCCGCCATACCCCATGTGCCGAGGGCGTACACGACCGTTCCACCGGCCAGGACGTAGCGGGGGCCGTACCGGTCGGCGATCGCCCCGGCGACGGGCATCCCGATCCCCCACACGAGGTTCTGGATGGCGAGGGCCAGAGCGAAGGTCTCCCGGCTCCAGTCCTGGGCGACCGTCATCGGTGCCAGGAACAGTCCGAAGATCGAGCGCACCCCGAAGCCCACTGTGGCGATCAGACAGCCGGCGACTATGACGATCACCGGCGTCCGCCAACGCTGCGGGCGCGTTCTCGAAACGGTCATACACTCTCTCGTCTGCCGGAAGGCCCCGTCGGAGCAGATCAGCGCAGGATGCTACTTCGCCATTGTGGCGGGGTCGGCGGCCGACGCTGTTACTTCACGACGGTTTGGCCGATATCGTCCCGGCGCTTGTGGATGGATGCAGGCAACTACACAATTTGCAGGCATTACTTTCGGATTGTGAAGATCCGGTATCGGGGCTGCTTCACACCGTAGGTTCGCCATCGGGATAGAGGCAACGCTCAACGATCTGGCGCCGCGTGTGGCGACCGTCGTCGACGACTAACCCGGCTCTCACATATTCAGCGTAGTTCTACGGACTCAAGAACCACTCGTCTTCCTCCAGGGTTGTTCGTGCCGAACACTTGTCACCTCGATTCTGCGACGGCGTGCCGGCATCGGCGGCTGCGGTGGACGAACACGTCTGCAATGTACATAATCGATACGAACCGCTCCCTTCGAGTGGTCTGCTGTTAACGAGGAGGAGCTATGGCTCGATTCAGGGAACTCCTGATGGCATGAGGGAAACTGCCGACGGCAGCGAGATCGGGGTCGCGATTGTTGGTGCCGGGTTTATGGGTGATACCCATGCGTATGGATATCGGCGGGTGCGTAGCCTGCGAGTCCCCCCGGCAGTCCTCCCCAACGTTCGCACGATTGTCGATATCGATGCGAGGGCGGCGCGGTCGTTGGCGGCGCGGTGGGGTGTGCCGGAGTGGTCGACGGATTGGGAGGGGGTGGTTGCGGACGACGGGATCGATTTGGTGGATGTCTGTACTCCTCCTGATGTGCACCGGGAGATCGGTGTGGCAGCGGCCGGGGCGGGTAAGAGCGTCTACTGCGAGAAACCGGTCGGCCGGAACGTGGGGGAGACTGCGGCTTTGGCGGCTGCGATTCGGGATGGTGGTGTGTTTGGTTATGTGGGTTTCACGTATCGGTGGACACCGGCGGTTGTGCTGGCCAGGAGCCTCATCGCGGGGGGACGGATCGGTGAGATCCGTGAGATCCACTTCGGCTATCAGTCCTCGCCCTGGGCCGACGAGAACCGTATCTGGACGTGGAGATTCGCAGCGGGTGTGGGTGGTGGTGGGGCTTTGGCGGATCAGGGGTCGCATGCGTTCGATATGGCCCGGTTCTTGGTGGGGGAGGTGTCTCGTGTTTCGGGTTACACGCGGATAGCCGTGCGGCAGCGGCCGGATCCTGATGCGGTGGCGCCTGGCGCCATGCTCGAGGTCGAGAACGACGACCAGTGGGCGGCGTTTGTGGAGTTCAGGAACGGGGCCTATGGGACTTTGCATGGAAGTCGGGTCGCTCACGGCACCGCGACCGAGTTCGGGTTCGAGGCCTACGGTGCGTTGGGGGCGCTTCGGTGGAACATTCAGAGGATGAACGAGTTGGAGATCTACGAGACCTGCGATGATGCTCTGGACGGTTTTCGTACGGTCCGTATCGGTCCTGAGCATCCGATTCACGGCGACTACGTTCCCCGGCGGGGCCATTCGGTGGGTTTCAACGACTTGAAAGCGATTGAGATCGCTGGGTTGTTGACGGCGCTGGCTGAGGGGAGATCCCCGGAGCCGAGCATGGAGGATGCTCTCTCGGTTGCTCGGATCGTCGATGCTGTGCCACTGCGGAGATGGGTGGATCTGTAAATGGACACCGGCTAGGGAGCGATGCTATGACAAGGTTATCCTCGATGGTCGGTTCAATGGCGGGGCCGGTTTCCCCTGACGACTTGGCAACTCTCCAACGGGCCGGTGTGGCGACGACGGTGGACGGAATCAATCGTCTTGGTTTCCCGGTGTGGGCTACTTCGGTTCGGCCTTTCGGTGCCGGCAAGGAGGCTATTGGTAGTGTCGGTAGGCCGGTGATGCGTGCTGGGGTCAACGTGTCACCTGGCGACGTTGTCGTTGTTGCAGCGGCCGCGCCGGTCCGCACCGAACGCGAGGTTGGTTTACGTTTGGCTGCCGAGGGCGGCACGATGCCGGGGAGGGTCGCGGGACATCTCGACGGTATCGACTTCGATACCGGCAGCGGGTAGCGGCCAGGAGGTTTCTCCGGCTCTTATTGCGAGCCCTTTCAGGGGCGACTGGGGTCGTTTTGGTCTATGGTTGATTCATCGGTTCGGCGATAAACGTCCGGACGGAGGAGGATGCTATGAAGAGGCAATCGCGTATCCGAGTGATCTTTGCGTTAGTTCTGGCTTTTGCTTTGGTGGCCGCCGCTTGCGGTGGCGACGAGGAGCCCGCTACGACCACGGCGGCACCAGCCCCGGCACCTACTGAGGCTCCCGCATCCACTGAGGCGCCGGCATCCACTGAGGCGCCGGCATCCACCGAGGCGCCCGCATCCACGCCGGATACGACCACTGCGCCGACTCCTGCTCCTCCCGAAGCGCCGGTTCGGCTCCCACTGCTGACTGTGGCGGTTGGAATGGAGGATTCGACACTCGCAAGCTGGTGGGGTTTTCAGCCTGAGCGCGGAATGGTGCTCAGACAGATTCATGAACCACTTGTCGATCGCGACCCCGTGACCAACGAGTTCATACCGATGCTGGCAACCGGTTGGGAACAGCTCGATGACGAAACGTGGGAATTCGAACTCCGACAGGGTGTCACTTTCCACGATGGTTCGCTGTTCGATGCTGAGGCGGCTGCCTTTGCCCTGAACTATCTCTTTTCCCCGGAAAACGAGTTGCAGAGCTGGCAGCGACACCGCACCGAGATCGAGGCGACCGTGATCGGCGACTCCAAGATCCGGGTGACCACCGTCGGACTCGTGCCGTTGTTCCTCCAATGGATCTATGAGAACGGCATCCCATCGATGCGTCAGATCCTGGAAGAACCGGAGCTGTACGAGTCCGTACCGATCGGCACCGGGGCCTACAAGTTCGTGAAGTGGGAACGTGGTATTTCCATAGAGCTTGCAGCCAACGAGGATTGGTGGGGGCCGAGCGCAGACGACTCCCCCGGTCAAATCAACTTCGACACCGTCATTGTCCTCATTCGTCCCGAGCCACGGACCAGGATCGCGGCGGTGGAGGCGGATGAGATGGATGTTGCCTGGGACGTGCCATTCGAGGAGTGCCAAGCGCAGCTCGGAGCGAGTTGCATCACCGCTCCCGGGGACAACGTGGTCAACGTGCGGTTCGACTCGCAACATCCTGTGATGTCTGATCCTCGCATCAAGGAAGCGATGGCACTCGCGCTTGATAAGGAGGCAATCGGTCTGCGCCTGTGGGGGTCTCCACCCATCGGTTCGATGGACGTGCCCGGTGCCTTCGGCTATAACCCGGATCTGGAACCCTGGCCCTACGACCCGGAGAGGGCCAAGGCTCTCGTCGAGGAGGCGCGCGCAGATGGGGTTCCGGTTGATATGGAACTGCGTGTGAGCGGCCGCGCGGCCTTTTTCGCCTCGGTAGAGGAACTCACCGAAATCGTCCACTTCAGTCTGCAGGAGATCGGCCTGAACGTGGCGTTCGAGATGCTGGAGACGCCCGAGCATGTCCCGCTCTTCATCGAGCGGGCTGAGAACCTGTCACCGGAGCGCAACTATCTCTTCGTCTCGAGACGGGGCGGCGGAGGTGCGTTCGACTCGAGAAAGTTTGCCGATACCTGGTATCTGTCCACAGGGTGTTGTGGCGTCGAGCCACATGCGGACGTTGACCAGATCATCCAGACAATCAACGACTCTCGTGATCGCGCCGAGCAGGATCGGCTGCTCCAGGAGCTTCACCGGATGTTCCGATACGACATGGAGAAGGTCTTCTACATTCCGATCACCCAACTCAGCAAGTTCCACGGGGTCGCTGCGCATCTCGAGTGGACCCCTCGGCCGGACAGCCAGATGCTTTTCCGGGAGATCGTTGTCCGCCCGTAGTAGAACTGAGAGAAGTGGTTGGTGCTCTCGGTCGACGAGTTGACCCTGGTGCCCGGCGGTCGTAACGGCCGACGCTCTCAGCGAAAGGAGTGTCGGTCGGTGACGAGAGCCGACCCGAAAGGGGAACGGTCGCATCGTGGCAGCAACAGGCATGTTGACGGCGTGTCCCCCGGCCGGTCGGTGCGACGGTGCCACTGTGGGCTGCCAGTCCGAAGTGATCCGCTCTGGTGGTACGCCTGCTTAGCTGATCGCTAGAAGTGGCTTGGCTCCGCCCATTCGGCCGGCGGACGCTCCAGTCCGGGGTGGGTCTCCTCTTCCTCATTCTCTTTGTCTTCGTTGTAGGCAGACTGCTTGGAGATCCCGTAGATCTCATTCTCCCCGAAGTAGCGCCGCAGGAGTCTCGAGATGCCCTGAGGGCGAGCCTGGGTCTTGACAAACCGATCCACGAGCAGGTGTGGGAGTACGCAGGGAGGCTGGCTCGCGGCGAATTCGGCGATTCCTACTGGCAGAAACGGCCCGCCAGTGAGGTCATCCTGGAGCGCGTGCCGAGAACGCTTTACCTTGCAGGCGTGTCAGTTGCGTTGGCCGGAATCGGAGGGATCGGTTTGGGCCTCGTCGCCGCAGTGCGCCCTAATACGTGGCTTGACAAGTTGATCCGTTTGTGGAGTGTCGCTGGTATTTCGATTGTGGGTTTCTGGCTGGGATTGATGTTGATCCTGGTGTTGAGCGTAGAGCTGAGGCTCTTTCCGACAGGTGGCTATGGGGGGTTACATCACGTTGTCTTGCCCGCAGTGACGTTGGCTTTTCGATCTGCGGGACAGGTTGCACAAATGACCCGAGTGACGGTGCTCGGTGAGTACACAAAGCCATACATTGCAGCGATGCGCTTGCGCGGTTACTCGGAAGCCCGAATCCTTGGACACGCGCTCCGCAATGCCGCGGCCCCGGTGATAACCATCTGGGGCGACGAGGCGGCCAATCAGGCGAACGGTGCCGTGGTGGTCGAGGCGGTATTTGCCTGGCCAGGTCTCGGTCTCTTGGTGATTCAGGCTCTGACCCAGCGGGATCTCGTATTGGTTGAAGCCGGCGTCTTCACGATGGGGCTCATCATCGTCCTGGTGAACGCATTGGTCGATGCCCTTTACGGTCGCCTGAACCCCCGGCTTAGAACGTGAGAGGGAAGGTGTGAACGAGAGGCCGCTCGTCGAGGGGCGGTGGGTAGTCCGGGCTCTCAGGATGATCCCGAAACTGGATTGGATCCTGCTTGCGGCAGGTATATGGATGACCCTTGTGTTGGTGGCCACCTTGGTCGGCGAGTGGATCGCGCCGTACGACCATGCACAACAGAGCATTATGGTACGAAACCTCCCTCCAGGATCGCCGGATGGCCAGGGAGGTACCCACGTATTGGGAACGGATCTGCTGGGTCGTGATCTCTTGAGTCGGATAATCGCGGGAGCGAGGGTTTCTATGGTGGTCGGGATCCTCGGCGTTGGGACGGCGGCCTTCGTGGGTACCCTACTGGGAACCTTGGCAGGCTACGCACGAGGGCGAACCGAGGCAATTGTCATGCGTATTGTGGACATACAGATGGCAATTCCCTTTCTCTTATTGGCGCTCGTATTCCTTTTTCTGTTCGGGCGTAGTTTTCTCAATGTGGTGGGGATCCTGGCTCTGTTGAGATGGCCGGTATTCGCCAGGACGGCGAGAAGTCTTGCCCTGAACCTGAGGACCACGGAATTCGTGGAGGCTGCAGGAATGCTTGGCTACTCGCACGCGCGAATCCTCGCAAAGCATATGTGGCCGAACATGGCGTCACCTCTCATTGTGCTCGCAACGCTGGAGATGGCCCGCCTGATCATCGCAGAGGCGACGCTCAGCTTCCTCGGGATGGGGGTGCAGCCTCCGCACACGTCTTGGGGTCGGATGATTGCACAAGGCCGTAACAACATCTCATCGGCATCGTGGAACGTTGTGTATCCGGGTCTGGCGATCTTGTTCACCGCCGGGAGTACCAACATGCTGGCGAACTGGCTAAGAGAGATCACCGATCCGCTGAGAAAGCGGAGCCGTCAGGACTCACGGCGCGGCAATTAGTGTGAAGCGAATGCGAGCAGGAGACCAGGGCACCGGAGGGGCAGGCGGCGCGGCATCGAGAGGCGAGTTGCAGGCGCGTGAACGGGCTACTGGATCTGCAACGGTGGAGATTCGAGACCTGACCGTTTTCTACCGCACCGGTCGGGAAAGGGTGTTAGCCGTCGATTCGGTGAATCTCGATCTCGTGCAAGGCGAGACATTGGCCCTGGTCGGCGAGTCGGGCTGCGGAAAGACCACGCTCGCAGCCACCATTGCCGGCGCGCTGCCGGAGACGACGGCGGAGGTGAGCGTCGGCATGTTTCGCATGGCCGGTATCGATTTCGGTGCAGATACGGGTCTGAGCCATCCGATGCGGCGGGATGCACGAATCGCGCTCATCTCGCAGGATGCAATGGGGTCGCTCGATCCGTGCTTCTCGATAGGGACCCAACTGTCCGAGACCTATAGGTTGTGGCACGACGTGACGAGGCGCGAAGCTCGATCCCGAGCTGTGGAGTACCTCGACTACGTCGGCCTTCCGGATGGCCCGCGGCTCCGGAAACATTTCCCGCATCAGTTGTCGGGAGGTATGCGACAGAGAGTGGCCATTGCGCTGTCTCTGATGATGGACCCGACGGTACTGGTAGCCGACGAGGCGACCACTGCCCTGGATGTGACGATTCAGTCCGAGATCGTTGATCTGCTCCTGTCGATTCAGGAGGAAACGGGAATGGCGATTCTCTTCATCACTCACGATCTCGCGCTGGCGGGCGAGGTGGCGGACCGAATAGCGGTCATGTACGCGGCCCGCATCGTCGAGCGTGGTACCGCTGACGAGGTCATGCACGAGAAGGCACACCCCTACACCCGCGCTCTGATGGGTCTGATACCGAGAGGTCCGGTCGACTCACATCCGCTGACGTCTATTCCCGGCGCTCCTCCACTGCTGACGGATCGCTCGGACAAGTGCCGGTTCGTAGAGCGATGCGCAATGGCGATGGACATATGCCGGAGCCGGCAGCCGGGCCCCACTCGTTTGTCCGACGGGCAGATCGTGGAGTGCCATCTCTACGGCGAAAATGAGAGCGCAGGATAGGCAGTTGGTGATGGCCCAGACCTCGCGATCGCCGATTCTTCAAGTGCGGAGCGCAAGCAAGGCCTTTGCGGCGCGTGGGAAGGGAGGGCGTCGCGTACTACAAAAGGCTGTTGATGGAGCTTCCGTCACGTTGGACGAAGGCAACACCCTGGGCATAGTCGGTGAATCGGGATCGGGCAAGACGACGCTCGGAAGGATGATCGCCGGTTTGGAGAGGCCGGACGAGGGGGAAATCCTCATTGGCGGTGAGCGGGTCGAGAACCTGGCGCAGAAGCGGAACAGTCGCGTGCTCAGCACGCTCGTGCAGATGATCTTTCAGGATTCGTCTTCGGCCCTCAACCCCAGGATGACCGTGGGGGCAATTCTCCAAGAGGTGCTCTACGTCCATCACGGTCGGGTAGGCGTCGGGCGGCGTCGGGACGGCGTGGGTGAGCTCCTCGACAAGGTGGGGTTGCCCGAGGGAATCATCGAGAGGTACGCGTGGGAGCTGTCGGGAGGCCAACTACAACGTGTGTGCATTGCGAGGGCCTTGGCGGTCAATGCCAAGATCCTGGTCTGCGATGAGCCGGTATCGGCATTGGACGTATCCATACAGGCCCAGGTCCTCAACTTGCTCGTGTCTCTTCAGGCAGAGACGGGGATGGCGCTCGTGTTCATCAGCCATGACATTGGCGTGATTCAGTATGTGAGTCAACGGATAGCGGTGATGTATGCAGGGAGAATCATCGAGGAAGGCCCGACCGTGGAAGTCGTGCAGCGTCCGGTACATCCCTACACGCAAGTTCTACTGAGAGCCGTGCCGAAGGGTCTGGAGGGACGGCGACCCAGGGCGATGCGTTCCGGAATGAAGATCCAACGCATGATTGCGGGAACGACCGCCGACTGGTCGGGTTGCGCTTACCGCGGGAGATGCGATCGCGCGACAGAGATATGTGCACAGGAAGTACCGCCCTGGGTTTCCGTGAATAATGGGAGGCGTGCATTCTGTCATCATCCCGGAGAGGCCCGTCGCCCACGGCTTCCTCTCGGCGAACAAGAGGACACCCGAGGGCAGGGGTAGCGCCAAGCGTCAGAAGAGCGGCTAGGGCTCGCACCTATCTGCCGGCTGCTGTCGAGCGTCGGAGGGCTTGGGGGCCACTCGTCGAGACGGGATGGGCCGGCACGACCGGCAACGAGACTAGAAGACGGCGAGGGGAGTCACAGGAGATCCTGTTCCGTACCGGATACGGAGCGGAGCTATCAAAAAGAGGAAGCTCCAACGTCCCCGATCGAGGCAGGCTGTTCTCAGCTCGCTGAAACTGCAAACGTCTACGAGACACAAGCCCATCGCGACGCTCCCGACCTCGTGGATGGGCTGCTCCACCGCTGCATACCCGGACGGAACGACATCATTCGCGGCATCTGCGGCGACCACGGCCACTTGCCGGTCGCGCAGCCAGGGCAGGCAGGCAGCGTGAAGTCCGGGACGGAGCAGCGGCTCCGAGTGCGGTCCTTCGGCGATGCGCCGCTCCCACCATCCCGTACGCACCAGGAGCGCATCACCCTCCTCGACGCGCACACCCTGCGCTTTCTCCGCCTCCTCCAGCATCGACGGAAGGACGGCATCGCCGGCATCCAGCCAGTCCTTCCCCGCGAGTCCTGCGATGTCGAGCAGAACGCCCCGGGTGATGATCCCCTCGCGGAGAGCGTCTATCGACAACTCTGTGGCGCCTTGCTCGGTGGTGACGACGGCCGCGTCGCGCCCGTTGTAGATCCGTCCCCTCCATATGGAATGGCTCAGCGCGTCGATGTGGGTGACAACGTGGGAATGGAAGACCAGCCCCACAAAATCGACTGCTCCCGGCCTTTCCGGGTTGACGCTCTCGCCGCTGCGGATCATGAAATGTAGCGGCGGGTATGGCACATCCGGGGCGGCTCCCTGTCCTCCGATGAGCGTGGCGCAGGAGACAGCCATGCCTTCGCGGACGGATTGCAGAGCCGAGAGTCGTTTCTCGGGACTGATGAAGTTCAACGTGCCGCGCTCGTCGTCTCGCCCCCAGCGTCCCTCATTGCTCAATGTATCGAAGTAGCCGAGCACATCCGCTTCTGTGGGAATCGCTCGAGAGGTCGGCATGGGCTTCTTCGCAGACTGTTGGATTACTTGTGGCGTGCCAGGAGTGAATATAGTTGACTCTGCGCGGGGAGGGCGGCGGAGTTGGACAGCGATCTGCGAGGTAAGACGGCGCTGATCACCGGCGGTTCGACGGGGATCGGCCGGTCCATAGCGCTCGCGCTCGGCGCCGAAGGTGTCGCGTTGGCCGTGGCGAGTCGCAATCCCGACCAGGGAGCCATCGAAGAGATGAGAGCGCTCGGAGTCACCGCTCTCGCGATTCCCGCCGACCTCAGCACCGAGAAAGGCGCAATACACGCCGTACGGACGACCATCCGGTCACTTGGAAAGCTCGACTTGCTCGTCGTCAATGCCGCGACCGCCCATCACGAACCGGTGACGAAGGTCACGACCTCGAATTGGGAATACACGCTTCGGACCAACTTGACGGGCGTGATGTGGCTATGCCGGAAAGCCGGCGCCGCCATGATCGAACGCGGTGCCGGCTCTGTGCTCGTCGTAGGGTCGACCGCCCAGTACTTTCGCGCTCCGGCGCAGTCGGCCTATCACGTGAGCAAGACCGCACTTGCCGCGTACGCTTCCGCGCTCGCCGTGGAGTTGGCGCCACACGGCATAAGGGTCAACATGCTGGTGCCCGGCAGCTTTCCCACCGCGCTCAACGCGCCGTTGCGAGAGAAGGACGGTGAACGACTACTGGCCGATATCCCGTTGGGTCGGCAAGGCGAGCCCTCCGAGTGCGGACCGGCGGCGGTCTTTCTGCTCTCCGATAGGCTTGCCTCATACGTCACGGGTGCCGAGCTGGCCGTAACCGGGGGCATGCACTTGAGACCCTTCGTACGGATCAGCCGCCGGGAGTTGAAGGCGTTGAACGAACCCGACCTCGCCGAGGCCACATGAAAGAGACCAAAGACGGGCGCGAATTGACGGTCGCGATCGTTGGTGCCGGATTCATGGGTGATACGCATGCGTACGGGTATCGGCGGGTGCGTAGCCTGCGCGCCCCTCCGGTCGTCCTCCCCAACCTTCGCAAGGTCGTAGACATCGATGCGAGGGCGGCACGGTCGTTGGCGGCGCGGTGGGGTGTGCCGGAGTGGTCGACGGATTGGGAGGCGGTGGTTGCGGACGACGGGATCGATTTGGTGGATGTCTGTACTACCCCCGATGTGCATCGGGAGATTGGTGTGGCTGCTGCCGAGGCGGGTAAGAGCGTCTACTGCGAGAAACCGGTCGGTCGGAACGTCGGGGAGACGGCGGCTTTGGCGGCTGCGATTCGGGATGGTGGTGGTTTCGGTTACGTGGGTTTCACGTATCGGTGGACACCGGCGGTTGTGCTGGCCAGGAGCCTTATCGCGGGGGGACGGATCGGTGAGATCCGTGAGATCCACTTCGGCTATCAGTCCTCGCCGTTCGCAGATGCCAACCGGCCCTGGTACTGGAAATTCGCAGAGGATGCCGGCGGTGGTGGGGCTTTGGCCGATCAGGGGTCGCATGCGTTCGATATGGCCCGGTTCCTGGTGGGGGAGGTGTCCCGGGTTTCGGGTTACACGCGGATAGCCGTCCCGCTGCGGCCGGATCCTGAAGGGATGGTGCCTGGCGCCATGCTCGAGGTCGAGAACGACGACCAGTGGGCGGCGTTTGTGGAGTTCACCAACGGGGCCTATGGGACTCTGCATGGAAGCCGGGTCGCTCACGGCACCGCGACCGAGTTCGGGTTCGAGGCCTACGGTGCGTTGGGGGCGCTTCGGTGGAACATTCAGAGGATGAACGAGTTGGAGATCTACGAGACCTGCGATGATGCTCTGGACGGTTTTCGCACGGTCCGTATCGGTCCTGAGCATCCGATTCACGGCGACTACGTTCCCCGGCGGGGCCATTCGGTGGGTTTCAACGACTTGAAAGCGATTGAGATCGCTGGGTTGTTGACGGCGCTGGCTGAGGGGAGATCCCCGGAGCCGAGCATGGAGGATGCTCTCTCGGTTGCTCGGATCGTCGATGCTGTGCCACTGCGGCAATGGGTGGATCTGTAAATGGACACCAGCTAGGGAGCGACGCTATGACAAGGTTATCCTCGATGGTCGGTTCAATGGCGGGGCCGGTTTCCCCTGACGACTTGGCAACTCTCCAACGGGCCGGTGTGGCGACGACGGTCGAGTCCCTGGGGGTTCCGCAGGGCTATTACCAGATGATGTCCCCGGAGATGGTTCGGCGCACTTCACAGCTGTGTATTGCGGGTCAGGCCGTCACCGTCGCGAATGGTCACAATGACAACCTGATGATGCATGTCGCTCTTGAGGTCGCTGGATCGGGCCAGGTGCTCGTGATTACCGGAACCGGTCCGATGGGAGTCTCTTGGGGGGAGATGGTGACTGTGGGCGCTATGGCGAAGGGGATCACCGGTGTGATCGTCGATGGTTCGGCGCGCGACGTGGACGGAATCAATCGTCTCGGTTTCCCGGTGTGGGCTACTTCGGTTCGGCCTTTCGGTGCCGGTAAGGAGGCTATTGGTAGTGTCAATAGGCCGGTGATGTGTGCGGGGGTCCACATGTCACCTGGCGATGTCGTGGTAGCTGATGGTGACGGGGTGGTGGTCGTGCCGTACGGGCAGGTCGCCGCTGTTGCAGCCGCCGCGTCGGTCCGCACCGAACGCGAGGTTGGTTTACGTTTGGCCGCCGAAGGCGGGGCCATGCCGGGGAGGGTCGCGGGACATCTCGACGGTATCGACTTCGATATCGGGAGCGGGTAGCCACCAGGAGGTTTCTCCGGCTCTAATTGCGAGCCCTTTCTCGGGGGCGGCTGGGGTCGTTTCGGGCTATGGTTGATTCATCGGTTCGGGGATAAACATCCCGGACGAGGAGGATGCTATGAAGAGGCAATCGCGTATCCGAGCAGTCTTCGGGCTACTGCTGGCTTTCGTATTGGTGGCCGCCGCTTGCGGCGCCGACGAAGAGCCCGCTACCACCACGGCGGCACCAGCCCCGGTAGTCACCGAGGCACCGATGACACCGCTCACGCTGCGTCTGGGACGCTTTCCGGGCGGAGCCGGGGCCGCTTTCGTCACCCAGTTCATGATCAATGAGGATCTGGTTCAGGAAGCCGGCCACGAGTTCGGTTACGACCTCGACGTCGAGTGGCTGAACATGGCCAATGCAGTCGCCACTGCGCAGGCGCTGCTGTCCGGCGAACTGGACATAGGACCGATGGGAAGCGCAGCCTACATAGCGTTGGTCGTCGAGGAACAGGCGGTGACTCCCATCGCCGTCGCGGAGGGGAACTATAAGTTCGTCATTTCTGTCAGGGGTGACTCCGACATACGGAACCCGCAGGACCTCGTTGGCCGGAAGGTGGGAACCATCTTCGGTACCGGCCTGGTCGACGCACTCTCAGCGATGATCGAACCCATCTTTGGCACCGCTGATCCGGAAGAGGCCGGTATGGAGCTCGTCAACGTCGCCGGCGTTGCCGCGCTGGCCCAGGTTGCCGAAGGACTGGACGCCGCGATTGCAACCGTGCCTGCGTGGCTGGCCGCTCGAGAGGAGCTCGGCGTATCGGCCATCTACAACTCGTACGGATATACCGAGGACCACTACGACGGACCTCTTGGAACCGGAGCAGGAATCCTGATTCCGGAAGCCGAGAACTCCCCCTTCTGGCCCGACGGGTTCGTCAGCCATCGCGCTATCACCGTGGCTACCGACGACATCATCGCAGAGCACCCTGGTGCGGTTGCGGCCTACCTCCTTGCGACCCATCGGGCCATCGAGGAGCTCCAGGGACGCACTGCTGCCAACGTCGCGTCGCTTTCGGCGGCGGACTGGGGCCTCCAGCCGAAGACGGCTTCTCAGCTCGTCACGAACGAGATGCTCCTGCGGCGTGGTTGGGCGTGGCTTACCGAAGGGGAGGCCGACGTGATGACACTGCAGGGAGTCCTACTCCTTGCGGCAGGTGCGCTCTCGAGCGAGGCCGAATGGGATGCCATGGCAGCGAGTCTTGCCAAGGGCGGTGAGGTGGCCAAGATGGCCTATGACGCCGCCGGCGGTGTTCCCACGGCGGATGTGTTCGTGGAAGAAGGAATCGACAAACGTGGCCTCCCCACTTGGGAGGCAGACAGTTGGACGGCGCCCTAGGAGAAGTACTGAACAATGACGATTGCTGTCGGCCCGTCGCTCGCTGACCTGGCACTTTGCTTTGACCGACGGGCCGCTGGCCGATTGCTCAGCACTCTTCTGGACGGGCTCGTTTCCTGAGCCCGGAGGGATCGACTGTGGTCGGCGGAGCAGAGATCAGTCGGAGGTCGCAATCGCCAGATTACGGAGTGGCCCTTTGACCGCACTGCAGGCCAACCGGATCGACGGTCCTGGGAAACGCCGGTGGATCCGGCTTGGAGGCCGCGGAGTCCTTCGCTATGCGCGGTCGATCGGCGCGGTCGTGTTGATCTGGTACTACTTGGCGAACCGGATCGACAACCATGTCCTCCTCCCCACCCCGGATCGAGTGGTCCGTAGCGTCTACCGCTTAGTGACCGGAGGCGGCCTACTCGAGGACTACACCATCAGCGTTCAGCGGCTGCTCATCAGCTACGCTGCCGCCGCCGCCGTTGCGATCATCCTCGGTGTCGCCATGGGCCTAAGTAGAGTCGTGAACGAGTTCTTCGATCCTGTCGTCGAGTTGCTCCGACCGATATCGGCGCTGGCCTGGATCCCGCTCCTGCTCGCCCTCATCGGTGTCTCGAAAACGCTTCCCTTCATCATCATCTTCTCCATCGCCCTATTCCCGTTCCTCTTGAACACTGTCGGCGGAATCCGTGGTGCCAATCCTGTGCTGATCAGAGCCGTGCGGACCATGGGCGTTGGGGGACTCACCATCGTTCGCCGGGTCGTCCTACCCGGCGCTCTGCCGTCCGTTCTAACCGGAGCGCGCATCGCGATGGGGAACGCGTGGATGGCGCTGATTGCATCTGAGCTCATCGGAGCTCCCGACGGACTTGGATACAACATCATCTTCTTCGGCTCGACGTTGAGGACGGCAGACATGATCGCGGTGATCGTCATCATTGCCATCTCCGGCTACTTGACCGACCTGCTGCTTCGAATGTTGCAACGCCGCCTGACGCCCTGGAGACCCGCCGATGTCACGTGACCGCTTCCTCAGGGTGGCTAGGACCCGACGAAACAGGTGGTGGCGGTACCGGCGCCCGGTGATGTCGCGTGACCGGCTCCTCACCGTCGCTCGGATGGTCGCGATTCCTGTCCTTATTGTGGTCGCATGGCAGATCTGGGGCACCAGACTTCCGGAGAACAGCAATGTGCCTGTGCCGTCGGAGGTGGTCGAGGGGGCGATCTTTCTGATATCGTCCGGTGATCTCCAACTAGCCGTTTGGATCAGCCTCCGGCGTGTGCTCTCAGGGTTCCTGATCGCTCTCGCGATCGGGGTTCCGGTCGGCCTGCTCATGGGGATGTTGCGCCCGGTCGAGCGTAACGCCGACCCGGTCGTTCACACGTTCCGGATGATCGCGCCCATCGCCCTGGTGCCTCTCGCGATCGTGTGGTTCGGGCCTCGCGGCACCGCCGCCATCTTCATCGTGGCCTACGGCGCGGTCTTCCCGATCATCCTCAATACCATCAACGGCGTCAAGGAGGTCGACCGGCTGCTTGTCAAGGCCTCCCGTACAATGGGACTCCGGACCCTCAAGATCCTCAGGAGAGTGATACTGCCCGGTGCCCTGCCGAGTGTCTACACAGGGGTCAGGATCGCCATGGGGATGGCGTGGGGAGCCATCATCGCCGCCGAGTTGACCGTGGGATTCAAGGCGTACCCATCGGCAGAAGGAGTAGGTCTCCGCAGCGGTGCCGGGGGTGGAATCGGCTTCATGATGTTCTTTCTCTACGACAACCGGGTCGCCACCGACCTCATCGTTGTCACGATCATCGCGGTCGGCGCTGTGGCCTTTGCCTCCGACCGTGTTCTCAGATACGTCGCACGAAAGGGAATGCCATGGGCTCGTCTATGAGCGAAACCGACGCGGTCATCGTTCTCGATGACGTCTCGAAGACCTTTTGGGTGGAGCGAACACGAGAGTCTGTAAATGCGGTCGAGAGTTGCACGCTCGATGTGAGTCGCGGGGAGTTTTTCACGGTGGTTGGCCCTTCAGGCTGTGGCAAGACCACAATCCTCGGAATGATCGCGGGTTTCGAGGCGCCGTCCTCGGGACGGATCACGATGCACGGGGAGACCATTCATACGACGAGCGCCGAACGGGGCATGCTCTTTCAGGAGTACGCGTTGTTACCTTGGAAGACGGCGAGCGGCAATGTCGAGTTCGGCCTGAAATATGGACCGAAGAAGTACTCTAGGGCGGAACGGGCCGAGATCGTGCAGCGCCACATCGATCTCGTTCGCCTGACCGGCTCGGAGAGCAAGTATCCACACGAGCTGTCCGGAGGTATGCGCCAGCGCTGTGCGCTCGCCAGGCTTCTGGCCTATGACCCTGAGGTGCTACTGATGGATGAGCCGCTGGCCGCTCTCGACGCGCAAACCCGCCGGGTCTTGCAGGAGGAGTTACTCCGCATCTGGGGCCAGCAGCGTGAGAAGGGGGATCGCAAGACGATCATCTACGTCACGCACTCCATCGAGGAGGCGGTGTTCCTGTCCGACCGCGTCGGTGTGATGAGCACGTCGCCGGGGCGGCTGAAGGAGATCGTGGACATCGACATACCCCGGCCACGCACCGAGGAGTCGCGGGGACTACCACGCATCGCCGAACTCGAACATAAGATATGGAACCTCATTCGCGAGGATGCCCATAGGGCAGCGCTCGAGTAGCGCTACGAACGCAAGCCGGCCGCGTCTCCTAACAGGTTGACCGTCCGCGCGGTCGCAGCTATGGTTGGATCGATTGAAACAACGATGTGTGAGTCTCCGACGACGTTGGATTTGGCGGTGCCATGATCGAGTTCGACCCTGATAACCGGACTGTCGACATTGCTATCACATGCCACGACTTCGACCAGTCGTTGAGGTTCTACAGAGACATCCTCGGCTTCGATGTAGTCGTCGATTTGGAGGTCTCCGCAGAAATAGCAACCGGGCTCGGCCTCGCTTCCCGTGGTTTCCACCATGTACGGTTACAAGCAGGCAACACCCTGATCAAGCTCATGGACATCGAACCACCACCGGGCGAGGCGACCCACTCCTTTGCTGCCGGTGTCCGCTGGCTGACGATCTTCGTGAAGAATGTCGAAGCCACTTGGGACTACCTCAAGAAGAGGGGCGTCGACTTCGCCACCGATCCGTACACCGTCCGTGCAGAGGATGAACAGCCGGGCGTACACGGATCAGCCGTGGCGGCTATCGCTCCTGACGGACTGCTTGTTGAGTTCGTCCAGGCATAGCCACTAACGATCGGCTGCAAGTAGACGCGGCCCAGGTCGGCCACGAGGAAGGAAAGCGACAGGTGGTGGCTGCTAGCACCCGAAGGATGCCTGAGACTCGCACGAGGCTACTCCCGGATATCGAAGAAGCCTTGGCATCGGGGGCCATTCATCGCAACCCCCACCCGGTGTACAGGGCCCTGCGCGAGGAGACGCCTGTCTACTGGAGTGGCCTCCTCAAGCAGTGGCTGGTCACGTCGTATGACCTGGTAGTAGAGGTCCTTCTCAATTCGACAGTTTTCTCGAACTACGGGTACGAGTCGAGCTACATCGAGCGGCTCCCTACCGAGTTCCTGATCGAGGTCGACACCCTTCGCCATCACTGGAAGCAGGAGGGGCTCATGCATTCCGGCGGGCCGAAACACACTCGTCTCAGGCGCGCGGTAGGCCCCTCTTTTACCCCGAAGGTGGTTTCCCGCCTCGAGGAGCGAATCCAGGATCGCGTCACGCATCTTCTCGAGAATGCAAAGGCGCGTTACGATCATCAGTACGAAGTCATCCAAGGTCTGGCACAACCGCTCCCCGTAACCGTCCTCGCAGATGTGCTTGGAGTTCCCGAGAGGCATCGAGACCGCTTTCCGGTCTGGTCGGCGAGCGTTCTCCGGTTCTTTGGTAGCCCGCAACCCGACCCCCTCAATGCCGCCGAACTCGATGCCAACCTCGTTGATTGGAGGCGCCTGGTTAGCGATTTGCTACACAGCCGTTCTCGATGTCCCCGGGATGACTTTCTTACTACGGTCGCGAGAGCCATCGATAACGCTCAGATGTCTGCCGAAGACGGTCTGGCTATCTGCGTTCATCTTCTGATCGCCGGTCATGAGACCACGACCAATCTGATCGGCAACACCATCTACTGTCTTGTCACGCGTCCCGACCAGCTTGAAGAGGCGCGTGGATCGACGGAAGCTCTGCAGAGTGCCGTTGAGGAGACGCTCCGCTACGAACCGCCCATAGCGCGGATCAGGCGGGTGTGCGCTAAGAGCTACGAGCTAGGCGGTGTACTCATTCGCAAGGGAGAACCGGTAGTGGCGGTAGTTGCAGCTGCGCATCGTGATCCCCAGACCTTTCAACGGCCCGACGAGTTTGATCTCCATAGGGAGATGCCGAGGAGAGGGCATCTTGCCTTTGGCCTGGGACCCCATTTCTGCCTCGGGGCTCCCCTCGCCCGTTTGGAAGCCGTGGTCGCAGTACGGCAATTCCTCGATCGGTTTCCAGAGATACGTCTCGCACCCTCGACTGCACCGGCTTGGCGAGAGTCGATCAACCACCGGGGTCTCGAGAGCCTGTTGCTCGACACGGGATGAGCCGGCCCAGGCGTCGCTCACAAGAGTGCCCTGCTGGCCGCTGCACATCAGCCCAGCCCGAGTAAGCGCCGCGGGTTATGGGCTGAGATGGCCTGCCAAGCGGCCTCCGACAATCCGGCCGACTTCAGAGCCGTCACGTATTGCTCCACGTTGACCGCCGGATAGGAGGTCCCGAAGAGCATCCGATCCATCAGAAACCCGTTCGCCGCAAGCGTGTAGTCGGATCTACCGGGAAGATTGGCCCAGTAGAGGTCCGGCATCACCCAGAAGTTGGGGCGCCGCCACGCTACGCCGAGGGTCTCGGTGACGAACGGCCAGCCTCCATGCACCGAAACCACCTGCAGGTTGGGGAAGTCGCGTGCTACCCGATCGAGGGGCGCCGGGAAGGCGTACGAGATATCGGGGTTCGCGTCGCCGCCGGACACGAAGACCGGAAGGCCGGTCGCATCGATCTGTTCATAAACGGGATAGAGCACGGGATCATCCGCGTGCATGGGTGGATCGGCTATTCCCGGCTCGACGGTCACCCCGACAAACTCCAGTTGCCGGCAGGTAACCAGATCTGCTTCGGTATCGCCGGGAGTCAACCGAAGCGAGCCGACTCCGAGAAAGCGATCCGGGTGGGTCCGGACGAGTTCGGCCACGAATTCGTTCGAAGTACCGCCAATGAGGTCATTGGATGCACGTGCCGCCAGCACGGCGGTGTCGACACCGGCCCGTGTCATCTCGTCGAAGAAAAGGGGAAGTGACTGCCGTTCGAACGAAGGCGGGATATCGTATCCGCGCTGCCGGAGTCTGGCCCCCATCGCGCCAGGGGAGGTGAACATGCGCTGTTGCAGGAACTCGCCGGCAGGAGGCCTCGCCCGAAGGTCGATCGCACCCGGCATCAGGTCCCGGCTCTCATCCCCATTTGGCGGCCGGCGGCTGGTCACCGGTCGGCAGAGGCACCACGTCCCAGGGGTGATACGAGGCCCAGATCTTGTAGTGCAGCTCTGCCTCGGCGATCGTCCAGATGATCACCCACTGTCGCTCCGCATCGGCCTCCGAGGTGACCTGCATCGGCCAATCGCCGGAAACAGAACCAGCCAGGTGTCCGTGAGTCCAACCGTCGCCGAAGTGGGCACGCACCGTGATGGGGTCAACGCCACTCGACTTCTCGATACGATGCTTTACGCGGCGCTGCTCGGGCCAGGAGAGCAGCCAACGCACCTCGATACCTTCGCTGTGGTCGTGCACCGGTCCCTCGATGGTCCCTGATGAGGCAAGCATCAGATCGTTGAACTGGGATAGGACGCGGGTGATCACAGGATCCAGAAGCTCCACCGCGCGCAGGAAGACGGTCTCGCGCTCAGATCGAGAACCGGCCGACTCGTACGTGTCCGATCGGAGGTCCATGAGGTGTCGCTGGTAGTCCTGCACCCGACTATCCAAAGCTATCGACGGTGACCAATTCACGGCTCTGTGCTCCAATCGGCGTGTACCGCTCTTGTAGGATCGATTCTACAAGTGGCCGGATTGCTCGATCAAATATATGATCTATCGCATCCCGGTCCACGACTCGGCGGTGCCAACAGTAGTCGTTGTGCGCCGAGCTATAGCGGGGAGGAAGCCGAGATGGTTCACATTGATCCAGAGCGCCGAACAGTCGATGTTGCGATTACGTGCAGCAACTTCGAAGAGTCACTCCACTTCTACCGGGACGTTCTCGGCTTCGAGATTGTGGTGGACACCGAGATCTCAGGTGAGATTGCCACTCGTCTCGGCGTGGCACCGCGAGGGTTCCACCAGGTGCGGCTCCAGGCGGGCGACAGCTTGATCAAGCTCATGGACATCGAGTCTCCGCCCCCACCGGCGCCTCACGGTTTCGCTTCCGGGGTCCGCTGGATCACCGTGTACGTGGAAGACATCGACTCGACCATCGAAGAACTCAAGAAAAAGGGAGTCGAGTTTCTCGCTGATCCCGTGAGAGGTCAGCACGCCGCCGCGGTGGCTGCGATTGCTCCGGACGGCATCCTGGTTGAATTCGCACAGGTCTAGCGTGGCCAGGGCCCGAGTACGCCACCCTGGATTACGTCGACTGGCTCAACCGCCATGGGCTCCTCGAGATCGGTCGGGGACATACCAGCGATTGGACACCAGGCCACGCACGCACTCAGGCAAAACGGCCTCGATAGATTGCGCTGTTCACCGGGAACGTTTGGCCCGGTAGTGGGCAGGCGGACCGGTAGGTGGGTCACGGTACGGTACGGTACGATCGTGTCTTGCGGGGCTGATCCCTCGTGGCGTTGGCGTCCTAAGGAGGTTGTGAAATGGGCCGGCTCGACGACAAGGTGGCGGTGGTAACCGGGTCCTCGCGTGGTCTCGGTGAAGGGATCGCCCGCCGGTTGGCCGCCGAAGGTGCGGCCGTGGTGTGCGCCGACGTGCTCGACGCCTCCGAAGTGGCCGCATCGCTGCCCGCTGCACCTTCCGGTGCCCGCGCTACGGCCGTCCACCTTGATGTCACCGACAGCGCCCGGGTCGACGAGGTGATGCGCGACATTGCCGCCGAGTACGGAAGCCTCGACATCCTGGCCAACAACGCCGGGGTGGCGCAGCCGATCGCCGAGGTCATCGACACCTCCGACGAGGTGATCGATCGCGTGTTCGCAGTCAATATCAGAGGGGTGATCAACTGCTCCCGGTCTGCGGCCCACATCATGAAGGAGAACATGTGGGGCCGGATCATCAACACCGCCTCGCAGACCGGCAAGGTCGGCTGGCCGGGATGGGGCATCTACTCGGTCTCCAAGTTCGCGGTGGTCGGCCTCACCCAGGTGATGGCGCTGGAGTTGGCCCCGTACAACATCACGGTGAACGCCATCTGTCCCGGCACCATGTTCACGAACATGACCAAGACCGGGTTCGGGATGGCGGCCCAGATGGCGGGCCGTGACCGCGAGGATGTGCTGGCCGAGCACATCGCCACCATCCCGATGAAGCGTCTGGGGACCGCCGACGACATCGGGGCGATGGCGGCCTTCCTCGCATCCGACGACGCTAAGTTCACCACCGGGGCTTCCCTCAACCTGACCGGGGGCGAGCAGGTCTTCTTCTAGGAGGGTGGTGTGAAACCCCTTCACGGCCCGTTGATCGATGACATGATGCCTGTTCAGAGGAAGATGGGCCGTTGCTGCCCACCGTTTTAGACCACCCTTCTAGGGAGGCTGGGGCTATCCTCCGGCCGGCCTCATTCGCTGTGGCATGAGCAAGATGCGAGCCGCCGTCTACCACGGCAGGCGCGACATCAGGATCGAGGAGATCGAGGTACCCGAGCCGGGGCCCGGAGAGTTGCTGGTAGAGGTCCACGCCGCCGGGATCTGCGGCACCGACGCCTCCGAATGGGAACACGGACCGATGATGTTCCCGGTGTCGGAGCGCAACGACTGGTCCGGTCACCGCGGCCCGATGGTTCCCGGTCACGAGTTCGGCGGCAGGGTGGTGGACCGCGGTCCAGGGGTGGAGGCGTTCCCTGACGGCACGCTGATGGCCAGCGGGGCGGGAGTGTCGTGCGGATCGTGCGGGCCGTGCCGGGCGGTGATCACCAACTTCTGCGAGCGGTACTTCACGGTGGGCCTGCAGCGGAACGGCGCCCTGGCCCAGTACGTTGCGGTGCCGGCGGGTATCTGCCTGGACGTTGGCGATCTGGGTCTCGACGATGATCGGGCCGCTCTGGTGCAGCCCATGTCGATCGCCCTCCACTCCCTCCGCCAGGGAGAGCCGGGTTCCGGTGACCCGGTGGTGGTGCTCGGAGTGGGTGGGGTGGGCGCCTTTCTCGTCTACGCGGCGGTCCGATCGGACCTGCGGGTGCTGGCCGCCGATCTCGACCCGGAGCGGCTCGAGATCGCCGCCGCGCTGGGCGCTTCGCTCACGCTAAAGGTCGACCGGGACGAACCACTCGCCCCCCAGATACGGGATGCCCTGCGCGGCCCTCCCGCGGTGGTCTACGAGGTGACGGGAGTTCCCTCCGTCCTGACCGCGGCGCTGGAGGTGGTGGCGCCACGGGGGCGGGTGGTGGCCATCGGCCTCGGCACGGTTCCGGTACCGGTCGACGTACGCTCCCTCACCCTGCGGGAACTCTATCTGGTGGGTACCAACGCCCATGTCTTCGCGGCCGACTTCGCGGACGCCGCCCGGCTGGTGGCCGGCCGCGCCGAGGGTTGGTCGGATGTCGCGCCGGTGGCCCTGCCCCTCGAGTGGCTGGTCGCCGACGGTCTCCGACCGATGGTGGAGCGGAGACCCGAACGGATCAAGACGCTCGTCGACCCGTGGGCGGCCGATGTACGCCCGGCGGCGCGGGCAGGTCTGAGTGGTCTGTCTGCAAAGAGTGGTCTGTCTGCAGAATAACTTGCCGTGCTCCGCTTTTATACCTCAAAAGCATCCCACCATCCACCGAAATGCCCCCAACATCGCCACAAACACCAGAAACTAGCCGGCCCCACTACCTCCAGTCATCGTCGCCCCCCCCCCCCCAACCGATCGGTGGATTCAGGCTAAACGCGCAGAGCCCCCGGAACTGCGAATCGCAGCCAATCCGGGGCGTGCTGGCACCAAGGCAAGTCGCCGTCTCAAGTTGACTACACGGAAGATCCCTACAAACTCTTGTGCAACTATATAATTTGCTTCTAGCTTCTTCTAGATTAGAACTTGGCTCGGTCCTTGTTGCTTGCCCTGAGCCGCGCGCCAAGGTCGTCGGGAGAGACGAATACTCTTCGCCGACCCTCCACGCCGGCATCGAGCAGTCCATGGGACGTCAGGTCGAGTAGGTCGGTACGAGCCGTTTGCAGAACTACATCATGGCTGTTGGCGTGGCTCCGGTATGTGTAGCGATACCCTGGATGCCGTAGGGCGTGTCCGAGGAGAGCCCGTTGTCTGTGGTTGAGCCCGGGCAGATCCCCGGCTAGGCGTTCCGCGGCCTGCATGCGATCGAGGGTCTCGTCGACGTAGATCGCCAATTCCTCGAAAGCCCTTCTCAAGACCTCGAGTTGGTGGATCAGGAAGTATGTCAGGTCGTTGCCGTCCGTCTCCGTGTGGAGGAAGGCGTGCGCGTACTTTGCCGGTGCCTTCAGGACGATCTCGGAGATCGAGACATACTCGGTAAGCCAGTATCCGGCGCGTAGCGCGGACCAGTAGAACAAGGCGCGGGCCGCTCGACCGTTCCCATCGACGAACGGATGAATGTAAGCCAACCAAAAGTGGAGTAGGATGGCCTTGACCAGCGGATGGGTGAATGATTTTTCCCCGTCGTTGGCGAAGTTGCACATTCGTTCGATACGCTCCGGGATCTGTTCCGCGGGTGGCGGAGAGAAAACGACCTCATCACTGTGCCAGGCGACAACAGACACCCTGGTCTCGTCTGGCTGCTGGAAGCGGCCGCAGTCCCTCCGGTGTTCCAAGGTGTCTTCGGTGAGTATGGCGTGCATTCGCAGGAGTAGTTCCGGCGTCAGGTCCTCTGAGGCCGCTTCCTTGATGTGGCTGATTGCCCGGTAGTTGTTGAAGATCATGCGTTCGGACTTGTCTCGAGGATCCCGGCCTGACCGGAGCATCTGCTTGGCTACGACACGGGTTGTGGAGGCTCCCTCGAGTTGTGAGGACGACAGGGCTTCCTCGATGAGGCCTCGCACCTTGTAGCGATCCCGCGTGGTTCGATCCACGACGGCCGCGGGCGCGGCAGACCGGCCGGTAGCCCGAAAGTCCAGGTTGTGGAGGCTCTTGAGGATCGGGTCCACAAGGCTGTAGGAAAACGGTATCCCGTGTACGTCAACCAATCCGGTAGCCCGGGATGATTGATTGCGGGCGAGGCGCATGCCGGCCCACCACTGTTCGACCGTGAGACCCTCGGGGGGCTCCCGCCGGCGTACGTCATCCCAATGGAGGTATCGACCGTCCTTCAAGGTCGCGCCCACGTTGACCAACCGCACGAACGTTTCTGGCTCGAGGTCTCTTATCAGAGCGTATAGATCTGGAGGTTTGGCGATCCGCGTAGCCATAGCGTCTCCGTAACCGTGTGTAGTGATCGGAAGACCGGTCAAATCCATCTTCTAATCAATACCAGATTAGTACATAAGCCTGGATTGGCTAGGCGTTTGCCCTGGCCGTTAGGGGGACCGGATGGTTTGGCGACGCCTCTCGTTGCGTTCCGCCTCCTCGATGTACCGCTGGGAGTACGCCTTCGTCGGCGGGCCTTGCAAGGAACGCCGCTGCCGGCGCATGCCACGCCGCCATTTCACGGACAGACCACTGGCTAGGATCGGCCGCGCCTGCGACTGAAAGGCGGTTCCGATGGAGATGACCGAGCGTTCGCCCGAGTTCCCGGTTGCCACCACTCCGGCTCCAGGTGTCATGGGGGTGGACTGGGAGCAGCGGGTCGACTTCGACCGGCTGCGCAGGTACCGGCTGGCGCGGGCCCGCCAAGCCCTCGAGGAGTCGGACCTCGGAGCGCTTCTCGTGTTTGACACCGCCAACATCCGCTACCTGACCGCCACCCACATCGGGTACTGGGCCTTCAACAAGATGGAACGGTGGGCGCTGCTGACCCGGACCGGCGAGCCGTGGATCTGGGATTTCGGTTCGGCGGCGCGGGTCCACAAGCTGCAGGCGCCCTGGCTGGTCCCCGAACAGTCGGTGGGAGGAAACACCGGACTGGCAGGATCGATCGGTCCGGAGTCGGGTCTGGTGGCCAAGGCCGTTCGGGAGATACGGGACGTGCTCCACGACGAGGGTGTGGCCGGCATGCCCGTCGGGGTCGACATGGCGGAGACGGAGATGTATCTCGAGCTGGCGCGGGCGGGGATCGAGGTGCGGAACGGGCAGCAGACCATGCTGGCGGCCCGTGAGATCAAGAGTCAGGACGAAATAATCCTCCTGACCCAGGCGTCGGCGATGGTCGACGGTGTCTACCAGGACATCTTCGAGGCCCTCAAGCCCGGTGTGCGGGAGTCGGACATAGTCGCCCTGGCCAACAAGCGGCTCTACGAGATGGGTTCCGAGCACGTGGAGGCCGTCAACTCCATTGCCGGGGAGCGGTGCAGCCCGCACCCGCATGTGTTCTCCGACCGTCTCATCCGGCCGGGTGACACTGCCTACTTCGACATCATCCAGGCCCACAACGGCTACCGCACCTGCTACTACCGCACGTTCGGGGTGGGTCGGGCGACGCAGGCGCAGCGCGATGCCTACAAGAAGGCTCGCGAGTGGATCGACGCCGCCATCGCCCTGGTCAAGCCGGGGACCACCACCGACGAGATCGCTCTGGTATGGCCGGAAGCCGAGGAGTTCGGTTTTCCCGACGAGATGGAGGCCTTCGGGCTCCAGTTCGGGCACGGGGTCGGCTTGGCGGTCCACGAGCGGCCGGTTATCAGCCGCCTCAATTCCATCGACACGCCGATCGAGTTGAAAGAAGGTATGTTCTTCGCGCTGGAGACCTTCTGCCCGGCGGCCGACGGCCGGTCCGCCGCCAGGATCGAGGAACAAGTCGTCTGTACGGCGGAGGGCCCCAAGGTCGTGACCCTGTTCCCCGCCGAGGAACTGATGGTGGCCAATGAGTATTGATATGGACGACACGATGCATGCGGTACCGGATACCGATACCCGGATCGGCATCTACCGGTTGATGCTCGAAGCACGCATCTTCGAGCAGTACGCCTACCAGATGTTTCTCGAGGGGCTGGTCAAGGGCACCTCTCACCTGGCCACCGGACAGGAGGCGATCGCAGCCGGATTCGCCGCCGCCATGCGTCCGGCCGACCTCACCTTCTGCACCTACCGCGGGCACATCCACACCCTGCTGAGGGGAACACCGCCCGGCCCGCTCATGGCGGAACTGCTCGGCCGGGCCACCGGCGTGTGCGGCGGGAAGGGAGGCTCCATGCACCTCACCTGGGCGGCGGCAGGCGCCATGGGTTCCTACGCCATTGTCGGAGCCCACCTTCCGATCGCCGCGGGAGCGGCCTGGGCAGCGATGGAGCGGGGTAGCGGGCAGGTGTCGGTCTGCTTCTTCGGTGACGGAGCTACCAACATCGGTGCGTTTCACGAAGCCCTCAACATGGCGGTCGTCTGGAACCTGCCGGTCGTGTTCGTCTGCGAGAACAACCAGTACATGGAGTACACACCTATCGGGTCGGTCACCGCCGTGGAGCGCCCGGCGGCCGATCGTGCCTCCGCGTACGGGCTCGAAGCGGTTCTGGCGGACGGCAACGATCCCGACGATATGTTCGGTATCGCCCGGAGCTCTCTCGAAAGGGCCAGGGCCGGGGGAGGCCCCAGCCTCATCGAAGCTCTCACCTACCGCCACGGCGGTCACTCCCGCGCCGATCCCGGCAAGTACCGCCCGGACGACGAGGTGGAGAGATGGAAGGCACGGGATCCGATCCCGATGTACAGGGAGAGGCTGGCGTCTGCGGGATCATCGGAGCAGCAACTGTCGGGTATAGAGGAGTCGGTAGAGGCGGCCATGCGCGTAGCCGTCGAGGAGGCGAAGGCGGCGCCGGCGCCCTCCCTGGCTTCGATATCCACCGAGGTATGGGCGGATGGGGGTTCGCAGTGGCGGAACTGATGACCTATCGGGAGGCGGTCGCCTACGGCCTCGCCCAGGAGATGGAGCGGGACGAGACCGTCTACCTGATCGGCGAGGATGTGGCTGCCGCCGGTGGGGTCTTCAAGACCACACCCGGTCTCCTGGAACGTTTCGGACCCCGCCGGGTGCGGGACACCCCCATCTCGGAGGAGGCGATAATCGGCGCGGTGATGGGCGCGGCGATGAACGGCCTGCGTCCCGTGGCCGAGATAATGTTCTCCGACTTCCTGGCCACCTGCTGGGATCTTGTAGCCAACCAGATCGCCAAGATCCGCTACATGACGGACGGCCAGGTGGCCCTGCCGCTGGTCATCAGGACCGCGAACGGTGGCGGGGTGCGCTTCGGGGCCCAGCACTCGCAGAGCCTCGAGAACTGGGCGATGTCGGTACCCGGCCTCAAGGTCGTTGCCCCCTCGACCCCGCGCGATGTCGTCGAACTGATGGCCGCGTCGATCCGCGATCCCGATCCGGTGATCTTCTTCGAGCACAAAGCCCTGTTCGCCACCCGTGGGCCGATTCCGGATGGTGAGCTGGTCGGCGAGCTGGGCAAGGCAGCCGTCGTCCGCTCGGGATCGGACGCCACCATCCTGGCTCTGGCCGCCATGGTCCCGAAAGCGCTGGCCGCCGCGGAGGATCTGGCGGGACGCGGGATCGACGTTACCGTCGTGGACGTCCGCTGCCTGGTGCCCCTCGACACGCAGACGATCCTGGGCACGGTGGCCGAGACGGGGCGCGTCTACACGGTCGAGGAGAACCCGCGGTTGTGCGGATGGGGAGCGGAAGTGGTCTCGATAATCGCCGAGGAGGCTTTCTACGATCTGGACCAGCCGATCGTCCGGATCACCACCGACCACGTCCCGCTGCCGTCCGCCGATATCCTCGAAGACGCCGCCATCCCGTCGGCCGAGCGGATCGTGGCCACAGTGGAGAAGACGATCGAATGATGGCGGCAATCGGCAGGCGCCGGTGCATGGCGATTCCCGCACGGGTACTTGCGTATCGGGGCCGCGAGTCGTCCTGTCGTCTCGCGAAAACCGTCACCGCCGGCTTGCTCGCCGGGCCCTCCCCCACCACCACCTTTCCTGGGACCGGAACGCGTTCCGTCCTACCTCTGATCGGGCGGCCCGGTTCCGAGAATCATGATCCCTCGTGGGGTCGAATGACGTCCGTTCGACACCGCTCGGATGTTTGGCATCCCCCACTATGCCGTACGGGTGTGACAACTTCAACCCCCTCGCGCGGTGGACTTCCCGGAAGTGCATACCGGACTAGCGCGGCGCACCCTTCCGAGCCGGATGCGGGGAGGATCCGATGAGTGACTTCCGGGATGTGCGGGTGGGGTTTGTCGGCCTCGGGAGGATGGGGTACCCCATGGCGGCCAACATCGCCCGCGCCGGGTTTCCTCTGACCGTGTGGAACAGGACGGCTTCCAAGTCGGAGGCGCTGGCCGCGGAGACCGGAGCGGCGGTAGCGGCATCCCCGGCGGATCTGGCACGTGCGGTCGATGTCGTGATCACCATGGTGGCCGATGGTCGGGTCCTGACCGACCTCTACACAGGAGCCGGCGCGATCTGCGGATCCCTGTCGGCCGGGACCGTCTGCGTGGATATGAGCACCGTGAGTCCGGACGAGTCGCGACAGGTGGCGGCGGCGGTGGAATCCGCAGGGGGACGGTTCGTTGATGCGCCGGTCTCCGGTAGCACGGCGCCGGCCAGCGCCGGAACCCTGACCATCATGGCCGGGGGTCGGCCCGAGGACGTCGAGCCCCTGCGGCCGGTCTTCGAAGCGATGGGGTCTCGCCTCTACCACATGGGGCCGGTGGGCTCGGGAGCGACGATCAAGCTGGCGGTCAACTCGATCGTGTACGGCCTCGGGCAGGCGGTCGCGGAGGCCTTGGTGCTGGCAGAGGCAGCCGGCATCGGCCGGGAGACCGCGTACGAGGTCTTCGCCAACAGCGCCATTGCCGCCCCCTTCGTTCACTACCGCCAGGAAGCCTTCCTCAGACCGGGCGAGGTACCGGTGGCATTCAGGATGGTCCTGGCCAAGAAGGACCTCGACCTGGCGCTCGATCTGGCGCGGTCGGTGGGCGCCTCCATGCCGCAGGCCGGCCTCAACCGATCGGAACTGGTGGAGGCCATCGCGGCGGGCTTCGGCGACCACGATATGTCGGCGGTCGCCGAGCGCCTGCGGGCCGCCCTCACCTGACGGCAGGAAGCGTTCGCCTGCTTGGACACGCGAAAACCGTTGACGTTAGGATTCACCGGGTTGTCTGGAGGAAAGGCGGCATCTGGCAACGTCGGAGGTGCCGCGGATGGATGACAGAGCAGGACTCGAGTGAAGGGACGGAAGAATGATGAGAGGTAAGCAGAAGTGGGCCGTGCTCGTCGCGCTGCTGGCACTGGCGCTCGTAGCGTCGAGTTGCGCCGGTGAGGACGATGACACCGCCGGGGGGACGATCGTTGCCTTCATCCCGACCACCACCAACACCTACATCGCCGAGTGGGGCCGCGGCGCTCAGGAGAGGGCGGCGGAACTGGGTTACAACCTGGTGATCATCGAGAACAACTTCGACCAGGCCGAACAGGACACCCAGGTACAGCAGCAGTTGGGCGCGGGCGATGATGACGTGGTGGCCTATGCTTGGTGGCCGTCGGACAACGAAGCCGGGGCGGCCTCCCTGCGGGCTCTCGCCGATACCGGTGTCCCGGTCATCCAGACCAACCAGTTGCCGTTCCCCGGATCCGAGAGGTACGTGGTCGGTTACGCGGGCGTGAACGACAAGCTCAACGGCGAGGTAGCTGCCAACCTGCTCATAGAGGCCCGGGATCACATGATCGCCAATGGGATGGAACTCCACGGCGCCGGCGGGCATGCCATCGTCATCGGCTTCGTGGCCGGTTACCAGGCCGGTATCGACCGCTCCGGTGCCGCGCTCCCGATTCTGGCCCGTCAGAATATCAGCGTGCTCGGCGAGGTCGATGTGGGCTTCGGTCCGGCCGAGGGGTACGACGGGACGAAGCAGTTGATTGCCGCCCATCGCAACGCCGGTATCGACCTGGTGTACGCCCACAACTCGGCTCTGGCCGAGGGCGTGATCCAGGCCTTGGAGGAAGAGGGCTATCACCCCGGTCAGGACGTGATGGTGGTGGGTGGTACCTGCCACGGCAACCTCGACCATCTGATCGACGGCTCGGAGTTCGCCACCGGTCTGCAGGCCGCCCGTCTCGAGGGTGTGTTCAGCATCAACACCCTCGACGAGTACCTCACTGAAGGCAGCCTGGCGAGCTTCAACAACTTCATTCCCAACCCGCCGGTACACAGCCCGGCCTACACCCCCGGCAGCAACGAGATCGAGACCGTGATGGTCGAGGGCTTCGGCGTTGCCGACCTCTGCGTCTACTAGCCACTTCGGGATGGTGGGACGGCAGGTCATCGACCGCCGTCCCACCATCGACGACCACAAGACACACCGTGGGGGCCCGGAGCCACCGGATCGCTGCGAGGAACGAGTGTGCAGGAACGATGGCGTGATCGATAGCAGGACATGACGGCCACCAACCTGTTCCACGTGGGGGTGCTGGTGCCCGACCTCGCCGAGGCGACAGCGCGGTTCACCGAAGTGCTGGGTCTCACCTTCAAAGATCCGGCGGTCGCCCACGTCGATCGGTTCGAGCAGATGTCGCGGATGGAGCAACTCGACCTCCGCATCACGTGGTCCGTGGAGGGTCCGCCTCACCTGGAATTACTCGAATCCCAGGACAACGACGGTCTGTACGGGCGGGCACGGGAGGGCCTGCACCACATAGGCCTGTGGGAGCCGGACCCCGAAACCCTCATCGAGCGGTTGCTGGGTCTCGGACTGAAGAAGGAGGCCACCCAGTACATGCCGGACGACCGGATCCTGGCCACCTACACCGAGCCGAACGAGTTGTACGGCACCCGCCTCGAGTTCATCGAAGCGGGCCGCCGTCCCGGTATGGAGGCCTGGCTGGCTGGGGAGGAATGGCTGGACTGAGTGTCGGAGGTCAGTGGCTGTGGCCGGTGGCCGGTTGAGTTGCCACCGCTCCACCAAGGGGTGAAACCAGAGCCTTTGCTGATGGTCGGAGTTGAAAGGAGTCCCTATCACTCTCTCTGAATCCGCGCCACCGTTCGACCTCACGGCGGGCCATTTCACCATCGCCGGTTCACCGGTGGGCGCCGGTTACGGGACCGCGTCACCGTGGCCCTTCGAGGTCCGGGTGGAGGCGGCCGCCGCGGCGGGATACCGCTCGATCGGGATGGGCGAGGCGGACTACTCGGGAATGCGGGCTGCGGGCATCTCCGACGATGAACTACTGGGCATCCTCGACCGGCACGGGATCTGCGTGGCGGAGATCGAGTTCCTCTTCGATTGGATGCACGACGACGAGGCGGCCGGGATCCCGGCCACCATCGCCGAGAACCTCTTCCACATGGCGGAGGTGTTCCGCCCCGATCACGTCAACATGGGGGACGTGAGGTTCCCGCCCGGCCGCCCGATGGACGTGGTAGCCGACCGTTTCGGCGCGGTGTGCGACCGGTTGGCGCCGTTCGGTGTCAAGGCGGCGATAGAGTTCATGCCGTGGACGTCGATCCCCGACCTCGACACGGCATGCGAGGTGATCGAACGCGCCGGTCGAGACAATGCCGGGATAGATCTCGACACGTGGCACTACTTCCGCGGCCCGTCCCACCTCGGTCAGCTGGCCGGGGTCGATCCTTCCCTCATCCTGGCCGTGGCTCTGAACGACGCCGGCCCCCCGCTGGACGACATGGTTCTTGATACCAGCCGGCATCGTCTCCTGCCGGGGGAGGGTACCTTCGACCTGGGGGGCTTCCTCGTTGCGCTGGCTGAGACCGGCGCCCGGCCCCTGATGGGAGTGGAGGTCCTCTCCGATCGCCAGACCGCCCTGCATCCCTCGGAGGCGGCCCGGCTGTCCTTCGAAGCCGCTACCGAGGTCCTGCTGCGGGCGGGTTGGCCGGGAGGGACCGCATGACCATGGCCACCGGCGCCCCCCTCCTGCATCTGTACTCGGTCTCGAAGTCCTTCGGTTCGATCAGGGCGCTCGATCGGGTCGACTTCGAGGTGCGCTCCGGTGAGGTAATGGCTCTGGTAGGCGAGAACGGGGCCGGGAAGAGCACCCTCGTGAAGATCCTGGCCGGTATGTACACCCCCGACGAGGGGAGGATCAGCCTGGCGGGGGAAAATGTCGAGTTCAGCGGGGCCACCCGGTCGGAGCAGGCCGGCATCGCGGTGGTGCAACAGGAACTGTCGCTGGTCCCGACCCTCTCGGTCGCCGACAACATCTTCCTCGGTGATACCAGGCGAGGGTGGAGAGCCACCCCCCGCGCTCTCGCACAGGCCGCGGCGCCCTTCCTGGCCCAGGTCGGGCTGGGGGATCTCGACCCGCTGAGCCGGGTCGAGCGGCTCACCGTCGCCGAGCGCCAACTCATCGAGGTCGCCCGCCTCCTGGCGCGGGACGCACGGGTCCTGATCTTCGACGAGCCCACCGCGGCGCTGGCCGACCGTGAGATCGAACGGGTGAAGGCTGTGGTGCGCGCCCTCCAGTACCAGGGTTGCTCCATCATCTACGTCACCCATCGGCTGGATGAGGTGTTCGAGTTGGCGGACCGGGTCACCGTATTCCGCGACGGGCGCTCGATCCCTCCCGTTGCCACCGCCGACATCACCCTCGACGAGTTGATCTCGATGATGCTCGGCGGAAGCCTGGTGGCTCTCTTCCCCGACCGGGGCGACGTGGCGGCCGGCGATGTGGTGCTCGAGGTGCGGGACCTCCTCACCGAGGCCCTTGCCGTCCCGGTGAACCTCGACGTGCGTGCGGGTGAGATCGTGGGACTGGCCGGGCAGCTCGGCAGCGGCGCCAGCGACACGCTCCGGGCCATCGCCGGCCACGAGCCGCGGGTGTCGGGCAGCGTCACGGTGGCCGGCCGCCCGGTCCCACCCGACTCGCCCGCAGCCGCTATCCGCAGCGGAATCGGCTACAGCTCGTCGGACCGGAAGCGGGACGGGATATTCCTCCAGCGGACCGTGGTCGAGAACCTGACCTCCCCGAGCCTCGGCCTCGTGTCCACCGGGGGCTGGTTGAGCAGGCGGGCCGAACGGGCCATGAGCGACCGGATCGCCCGGACGTTCACGATCGACCGGGCCCGGCTCGGGTCGTTGGCCGGCACGCTCAGCGGAGGGAACCAGCAGAAGGTGGCGGTGGGCAAGTGGACCGGATCGCGGCCCCCGGTGTTGCTGGTCGATGAGCCGACCCGGGGCGTGGACGTCGGCGCCCGGGCCGAGATCTACAGCCATCTCCGGTCCATCGCCGACGACGGCATGGCCATCGTCATCGCCACGTCCGACACCCAGGAGGTGCTAGGGATAGCGGACACCGTGGTCGCCTACTTCCGGGGCGCTCAGGTGAGCATGCGGGACCGGGACGGTACCAACTCGAGGCTTCTCACCCGTGAGATCACCCATCCGCAGGAGGCCGGGTCGTGACCGGCGGTGACGCCGCCCTCGACAGAGCCGGCGCCCCGCCCCGCTCGATGGTCGTCCCGCTGGCCGTGCTGGGTGCGGTGGTGACGCTGGGGGTGGTGGGATGGATCACCACACCCGAGTTCATCACCTACCGGAACTTCCAGAGCATTGTGCGGGCGGCGGCCCTCATCGGGATTATCGCGGTGACGATGACCCTGATCACGATCGCCGGCAGCTTCTTCTCGCTGTCCGTCTCCCAGACTGCCGCCATGTCGGCGATTTCCTTCGCCGCCTTCCTGAGTTGGGGATGGCCGGTCTGGGTGGCGCTCGTCTCGGTGATACTGCTGGCCACGGCCGTCGGTGTGCTGCAGGGCGGTGCGGTCGCCCTCGGTGGCAACCCCATCGTGGTCACGCTGGCGGTGGGGGCGGTGATCTTCGGGATGGTGGCCTGGCTGACGGACAACAAGACGATGCGGACCGGCACCGACGCGGCCGAGTGGATAGGTAAGTCCCGCCCGCTGGAGATTCCCATTCAGACGTGGGCCTTCGTAGTGATCACCGCGGCGACCGCTATCGCGCTCACCCGGACCAGGTTCGGCCGTGAGGTGGCCCTCGTGGGCGCCAACCGTTTCGCGGCCATCACCGCCGGCCTCCGGCCCGGGCGCATCGCTGTCTACGTCTTTGTGGTGTCGTCGCTCGGTGCGGCCCTGGCCGGGATCTTCACCGCCGCTCAGTTCAGCCAGGGGCGCCTCGACTACTTCGACGGGGTCGACATCGACGCCATCGCCGCCATCCTGGTGGGTGGCGCCGCCATCCAGGGAGGGGAGGGCTCGGCCACCCGGACCGCGCTCGGGGCGGTCTTCATCGCCGCCCTCCAGAATCTGATGGTTCTGCGGGGGTTCAGCTTCGGGGTGAGGGTGTTCTTCGCCGGTCTGGCCATCCTCGTGAGCGTGAGTGCGTTCACCCTCATCCGCAACCGGAGGCGGCTGGCATGAGGCGGCCGGCGGCGCGAGTCGAGACGATCACGTGGGCCCGCCTGGCGTTGTTCGTGGGCGTGTTCGTGGTCTTCGCCATTGCTGACCGGCGTTTCGCCGCAGCCAACAACATCTTCACGATCTTCGAAGGTTTCGCCTGGCTGGGACTCGCCGCGCTGGCGGTCGGATTGACCATCATCGCCGGCGAACTCGACCTGTCGGTCGGCTCGGTGGCTGCCGTCGCGGGGATCGTTGCCGTTTCCGTGGTCGAGGACATCGGCCTGGTCGCGGCGGTGGTGGTGGCGACCCTCCTCGGCCTCGCGTTCGGGGCCGCCCAGGGATACCTGATCCACCGGCTGAAGATCCACTCGCTGGTGTTCACCCTCGGGACGCTGATCGGGTTGCGGGGCCTAGCCTTCATGATCTCGGGAGAGAACACCGTAGTCATGAAGAACCTCGACATCGCCGACGCGGTCCGCCACCAGCTCTGGATCTTCTCGCCCTTCAGCCTGGTGACGATCCTCGTGTTCGCCCTTGTCGGCCTGTTCCTCGTATACACCCGGTTCGGTCGGGAGATCTTCGCCATTGGAGGCGGGCGCCAGGAGGCGGCCGCGGCCGGCGTTCCGCTGGTACGTCCCCTGGTGCTGACCTTCGCCCTGTCCGGGTCCATGGCGGCCCTCGCCGGTGCGCTCACCTCGATCAAGTCGGGGAGCGCCGGGCCGGCCGCCTTCCAACAGCTGCTCCTTCCGGCGGCCACCGCGGCCCTGATCGGCGGGGTCAGCCTGCTGGGCGGCAAGGGTTCCGTCTACGGGATCGCCGTCGGGACGCTCACGCTGCGGTTCATCACCAGCGGGTTGAGTCTGGGAGGCGCGCCGTTCTACGTTCTGACGCTGGCCACGGGGGCGGTCCTCATCGTGGTGGTGGTGCTCGAACTGGTCGTCGAGCGGCCGGCGGTGCGGGCCGGGCTGCGGCGATGGCGGACTCGCCGGCGCGCCCAGGCGCGAGGTCAGCCGGGGTGATACACGATCTGGGGATCACGAATATGTCCGTGCGGGCGCCGGACCGGGTAGTCATGGGTCCGGGGGCCTTCGACGATCCCCGGATGCTGATATCGGTGGGTGTGCTCGGCAAGGGGGACTCGGTGGCGCCGCGGCCGTCCGGGCCCGGCCGGGAAGAGGTATGGATCGTCCTGGATCCCGGAGTGGAGACCCTCGGGGCCGGCGTCTCCGCGCTACGCCGCGAGCCGGGTATCCTGGCCGGCTTCTCGGGGTCGGTGCACGGGCTGGCCAACCCGGGTACCACTCCCATTCGCTACATACGAGTAGCCATGGGCGATGCTCTCACCGAGGACATCCCCGTAGCGGCACCGGCGGACCCGGAATGGGAACCGCTCGATCAAATTCGGCTGGAGGCCACCAAAGCCCACGACGGTATGGGCGAGATCCGGTTCCGGAGATTGTGGGACGAGGAGCGGTTCGCCACCCCCTGGGGGTTCGTCGATCACGCGGTTGTCGATTCGGGAACTTCGGTCGGGTATCACCGCCACGATACGGTCCAGGAGTGCTACCTCATCCTCGACGGGACCGGCATCATGAAGGTCGACGACACCGTTTTCGAAGTGGGGCCCGGCGGCTGCGTCCCCAACCGCCTGGGAGGTTGCCACGGTCTCGTGGCCCATCGGGAACCGGTGGAGTTCATCAACCTGGCCCTCTACACGGAGGGTCGTTTCGACGTGACCGACCTGGGCGACGATCTGTCAGGCTGCCTGCCGTAGTCGCATCGACCGGGAACTCCTATGTCTCGTGCCGTCCGGCCGGGGGTGTGCGGGTAGGCGCCGGACCCGGGGAACGAGCCTGGTGACGGTTGGTTGGTTCGTGGCGACGACCAGGGATCGGACAGGCTGAATCTGGCCCGGGGAGTGGGCGATGCAGACCCCTCCGGCGGCTCATCCTCGGGGTGGCGTCACCAGATCGCGAAAAACGCCGCCGCCGACCTCTCCGCCGGGCCCACCCCCACCACCACCCAGCCAGGTCTCAGAGCGCGTTCTCCCCGCCCCCGGTGGGCTGTCCTATGCCGCGATTCGTGATCCCACGGGCGGTCGAAGGACATCCGGTTCGACACCGCCCAGGTGTTTGGTACTTCCATTGTGCAACATGGTCGTGACAGGATCAACCCCCTCGCGCGAGCAGGGTTCTCTCGAGTCGGCCTCCCGTCTGCCAGGGCCCTTTCAGGCGAGTACTCAAGACCGGGTGAAATGGTTGGGCCACCGTCCGGTGACCTGGCATTTTGGCATCGACGGTCGGGCCAACCGGCCCGGCGGGTCTTGACACCCTGCCAGTCCCGTACCGGTCGAACGAGACCGGCAACGAAGGCTCTGATGTGCCTGGCCGCCCCGAGCGGAGGGTGTTGATGTGCTACGAACAGTTGCCGCAATGACGACGGCGGGCCGGAGCCGGCCGAACCCGGCGGTCTTGGGAGAGCGGTTGCGTGCCGTTAGTGTGACCGGGCTTCGCAATGCCGAAGCGGTCGAGGAGGTGCGGCTGTAAACCAGGTGCCGCAGGACCCGCCGACCGGCTCCGGTCTTCGTGTCCATGCTGTTCGAGATAGGGGAGTGGCGGGTTGCAACGTCCTGATCAAGACGGATCGCGGTCTCGGGGTCATGCCTCGGCCGGTGCGCTACGGGATCCGGCCGCCCGGATAGCGGGCGGGTTGTTGCTCCTGACCGCACTGGCAACGGTTGCCATGGTGGTCGGCCGGGTCGGCTCCGGCGCGGATGAACCCACGCTTGCCGAATCCCTCACCTCCATATCGCGGAGCCAGGGCCTGTACACGCTGAGCGGCGCCGGTCGGCTGCTCTCGGGGATCACCTTGATCACCGCGGCCCGGTACCTCTCCAGAACACGGATCATCAAGGAACGGTACGCCTCCTCGCTCACGCCGGCCTTCTTCTCGGTGTCGGGCGTCTTCACCGCAGTGTCGGGCGCGCTGGCGATCGCCCTGGCGGTGCTGGCATCCGATGTCGCTCTGCTCGGTGCCGGATCGCCCACCTACTCCCTGGCTGAGACGACGGCGGACATCAGGTGGCTCACCGGCAAGATCGGCTTCGCGGCAGCCGGGCTGGCGTTACTCCTCATATCCCGGTACCCATGGCGGGTCGGGGGTCCACTCCGATACGTCGCGCCCTCGTCGTCGGTGGTCGGAGCTGCCATGCAGTTCATCTGGGTCGACTCCGCACCCGTCGCCCACCCGGTCGTAGGCGCCGCCTTCCTCCTCTGGCTGGTCGCCGTCGGGTGGATGCTCCTGACCGGCCGGGCCGAGGAGCAGCTGCTGTTCATGGATACGCAGTCCGGCCGTGACGCTCCCCCCGGAGGGGGAGTGCACACCGGCGGTGATGGGAGGTAGCGCTTTGTTGAGGGTCGTGGGCATCTACAACGCGGACGGCGGGTTGTCGGGCGAACTGCGTTACGTCGTGGGCAAGGTGGCGGGCCGAAGCGACTGCGGGTTGTGCGATCTCACCCATGGCTGGAACGCGTTCGGGAAGCGGTCCTGGCGCGAGGCCTGCCGGGCGAGCCCCGTTCCCCTTGAGTTGATCCACCGCAACAAGGCAACCCCGTCACAGTTGGCCGCGGCCGGATCTCTCCCGGTCGTGCTGGTGGGGGAGGAGGGAGCGTGGCGCCGCGCGGCGGACGCCGACCTGATTCGCTCGCTGCGCAAGGAACCGGCCCGCCTCCTGGACCACCTGGAGAAGGTGATCGCCGGCGGGCGTCAGGAGAATGCCGAACAATGACGATTGCTGTCGGCCCGCTGCCCGCTGACCAGGTAGTTCCTGGTTGAACAACCCCCCGTTGGCCCGACGGTCGATGACAGAATGCCACGTCAACAGACGGCGGGTCAACCATTCACCCGTTCTCATTCAGTACCCTCCCAGAACCGGTCGCCACCCTCGGCAGGCGTACGAGGTTGGAGGAGAACGCGCCTGCGCCGCGGCCCGTGTCAGTTCCCCCGGGTATGTATATACGTCATCCGCGAGATCGTTTCAAGCCCCTTGTAGCTGGTCGGGGGGGCCTGCCCACCGGCGGGCGCGTTCGAGGAGATCGATCACCTGGCTGTCCGGAGTGGCCCGGAAGTCGGCGTAGAACATCCCGATGGCGGAGAAGCGCCTGGGCATGGACACGGCCACGAACTCGTCGGCGGCACTCTCGAAGATGGACGGGGCGTCTCGGGGCGCCACGGGAGTAGCCATGACGATGCGAGCCGCGCCCTGCCGTCGGGCGATGGGGCAGGCAGCCAGGGCGGTCGATCCGGTGGCGATCCCGTCGTCGACGATCACGGCGGTTTTCCCCTTCAGATCCACCGATGGGCGGCCGGCCCGGAACAACCCGGCCTGGCGGGCTATTTCCCGGCGCTCACGCTGCTCCACCCGATCTATCTGGTCGGGACCGATTCGCAGGTGCTTTACGCGGTCCTCGTCGATGATCCTGATCCCGCCTTCGCCGATGGCGCCCATGGCCAGTTCCGGCTGGACGGGCACGCCGAGCTTGCGCACCAGCAGTACTTCGAGAGGTGCGGATAGCTCGCGGGCCACCTCGAAACCGACCGGAACGCCGCCCCGAGGGAGTCCCAGGATGACCGCGGGCTCTTCCCGCAGGTGACCGAGCAGGCCGGCCAGCTTACGTCCGGCGTGGGCCCGGTTCATGAATCGCATAGCACCTCCTCGTGATCTGTCTGCAAAATGATCCGGCGTGCCCTGCTCGCCATCGACGGCCCTCGGTTGCGTTCCGCCTCCTCGGCGTATGCTACGGGTACGCCTAAGTCAGCGGGCCTTGCGAGGAACTCCGCTGCCGGTGCATGCCACACACCTCTACTCCACAGACAGACCACTGCTCCCGGACCGATTGTGCCAGGCGCCGGTGCGGTGCGGGGCCGGGAGATGTACGCGGTTTTCCCCGCCACATTGAAGTGGAGCCAGTAAATCGGTACGGTGGCGGGATGTCTGACTTTCTGGTTGCGCAAGCGGTGACCGACACGTGCGGTGCCGATCCGGGGGCTGTCTGCAGCCTGATACTCGACCTCAGCGGGAACTCGCAAGCGGCGCGCATCGCCGACCTCGCGGCCCGGCCGATCAAGGTCGTGCTCATCCTCGTGGTGGCGTGGATCGTCAACCGGCTCGTCCGTCGATGGCTGGACCGGGCTGTCGAAGGTTGGCTGACCCGGCGGGCGGAAGCCGCCGCGGAGGCCCGCGAGATATCGGACGAGGCTTCGGGCCGGATCGACGAGCTACGCGAGGCCGCGCTACGGCGGGCCCGTCGCATGGTCGAGAAGCAGGAACGGGCCGGCCAACGTACCAGGACGCTCGGGGCGCTCCTCCGCTCCGTAGCCTCCGTCGCCATATACGGGTTGGCAGTGATGATGGCCCTAGGGGAGTTCGACGTGAACCTGGGTCCGCTGATCGCCGGGGCCGGGATCCTCGGCGTGGCCCTCGGCTTCGGCGCCAAGAGCCTGGTCCAGGACTTCCTGTCCGGAATCTTCATGCTTCTGGAGGACCAGTACGGGGTGGGCGACGTTGTGGACGTCGGTGATACGGCCGGGGTCGTGGAGGAGGTCAAGCTCCGCACCACCCAGGTCCGTGACATCAACGGCACCCTCTGGCACATCCCGAACGGGGCGATCCGCCGGGTCGCCAACATGACACAGGACTGGGGACGGGTGGTGCTGGATCTCGACGTGGCTTACGACACCGACATTGCCGCGGCGACGACCGTGATCAAGGAAGTCGCGGACGCGGTGTGGCACGAGCAGCTGCCCTACGCGACCATCACCGAGGAGCCCATGATCGCGGGCGTCCAGAGTCTCGGCGACAGCGCCATCTCCATCCGCCTGATGGCCAGGACGGAACCGGGGGAGCACTTCGCCGCTGCCCGGGAACTGCGAGGACGGATCAAGGATGCCTTCGACGAGGCCGGGATCGAGATCCCCTTCCCGCAACGCACGGTGTGGATGCGGACCGATCAGCCCGCGGCCGAGCCAGGCATCGAAATGGCGCGGGATCGCGAGGGGAAGTTCTAGTGGTCTGCCTGTGAAATGGCGTCGTGTCATGGCAAGCAGGGCACGGCAAGTTGTCTTGCATACAGACCACCGGCGGCAATTTTCCCACTGTCCGCTGAGAACGGGCTGCGGGATGACCTGGCGTGCCGGAGCGGGTTAAGGTTCTCTCCTGTGGAGATGCCCTCCCGTCATCGCGAAAGGACGGTATGAACCGGGTTCTGGCTGCGGTCGATCTGAGCCCTCTCGCCAGGCGAGTAGCGGACCGGGCCCGTGTCCTGGCAGAGGCTCACGGTGCCGAACTCAGGCTGGTCCACGTGTGGGAGCCTCCCGATGTCCCGCTTCCCGACGACCTGCTCGAGCGGGTGTACCTCTACCGGCAGAGCCAGGCCGAGAACCTCCTGGCATGGATCAACTCACGGGCCCGGTGCCCCGTGGAGCTGGAGGTCCGCTCGGGGAGTGTGGCGGTGGACCTGACCCGGATGTCCCGACAGGCGGAACTCGTGGTGACCGGGACCTCATCGGTCGACCAGACCCGGATCGGTCCCCGGACCACCAGGCTGGCCCGCAAGGTGCACTCCTCGGTGTTGAGCGTACGCCGGAGGTCGTGTGTCCCGTACCGGCGGGCGATCGCAGCCGTCGATCTGTCCGACTCGAGCGCCGCGGCGATCGACCTGGCCATCACCCTGGCCACCGGGGCCGACACCATCACCGCCGTGGCCTCCCTTTCCTCCTACGACGAGATGATCCTCTCCGATGCCGGGGTTTCTCCCGAACAACTCGACCGGGTGCGGCGCGCCCGCCTCTCGATGCTGGAGGAGCGCCTAGAGAAGTTCGTCGCCGGCTGGGGCGGACTGGTCAGGACCAGGGTCCTCGACGGGCCGGCGGCGGAGACCATAGCCGAGTTCGCACGGCGCCGTAGTGCGGATCTGGTCGTGGTGTCCAGCCGGGGCGCCGGCAACTCCAGCATGGTGCTGCTGGGCAGCATCGCCGAAGCGACCATGTGGAGCGTCCCCTGCGATGTGGCCGTCGCTCGAGTTCCAGGGCGCTTCCGGCGACCCTGAGTCCGTTGTCCGTTGTCCGTTGTCCGTCGTCCGTCGCTCTTGATGGTATTCGACTACCGAGACAGCGTTTTCTAACGATAGGCTACAGGCGGTAGTCGTTTCCCTGGCACCTGGCACCTGGCACCTGGCACCTGGCACCTGGCACCTGGCACCTGGCACCTGGCACCTGACACCTGACACCTGACACCTGACACCTGACACCTGACACCTGACACCTGACACCTGACACCTGACACCTGACACCTGACACCTGACACTGGCACCTGGCACCTGGCACCTGACACTGGCACCTGGCACCTGACACTGGCACCTGGCACCTGATCACGGGCGGACAGCCAGTACCTCGCCGTGCAGGAAGGCCCAGAAGCCGTCGGGTCGGTCGGTCCAGCGCCGGAAGGCGGCGGATATCTCCCCCAGTTCCGCCCGCGTGGCGTACCCGCCCGTGATGGCGTGGTCTGCGAAGTCGCTGTCGGTGACCCGCACCGCCCATAGCCCGCCCCAGATCGCTCGTTCTTCGGCGTTCCCGTAGGTGGTGGTGCTGCTGGTGACGGTCGGCTCCAGGAATCCGGCCTCGGTGATCCACGATAGGAGGAAGCGCCCTGCGTCGGCTTCGCCACGATTGGCGGCCGTTACCTGGTGGTAGAGGCGGCGCCAGCGGTGGATGGCCGGTTCGGTGGGCGCGTGGACCATGGTGCCGTAGTCGGCGTCCCGCACAGCAACCAGCCCTCCCGGCTTGAGGACTCGGCGTGCCTCTCGCAAGGCCCGGACCGGATCGGCCAGGTGCTGGAGCACCTGGTGGGCGTAGACCACGTCGAAGGTGCCGTCTTCCCAGGGCAGGTCGTAGGCGGAGCCGACCTCGAAGGTCGCGTTGGTGAATCCGTGCCTCGCTACCCGGCTTCGGGCCGCCTCCACCATCTCGGCGGACGTGTCCAGGCCCTTTACCCGACCGGCGTAGCGGGCTAGGCCGGTGGTGATCGTGCCCGGTCCGGATCCCACGTCGAGCAGTACCGTGTCGGGTCGCAGGCGGGGCAGCAGGAAGGCGGCGCACTCCTCGGCCGTGCGCCGCCGGTAGTACCCGACGATGGCCTCGTGGTACCCGTGCGTGTATCGCTCTCCGTCAGGCCGTTCCAGCGTCATAGCACTCTCTTGTGTTTAGGATCGATTACAGGCGGAGGCGGCACGGGTGACCACCCGAGCGCCCTACAAACTACTCGGCAGGGGATGGGCCCTTGCCCTTGAGCCGGGCCAGGTCGGCAAAGAACTTGGGCAGGAGCACGCGCGGGACACGGTGACCATGGACGATGGCCGCCACCGCTATCGCCGCCAACACCAGGACCAGTCCGCTTGTATCCTCGACGGACAGGATCTGGAGGAACCAGCCGTACGCCATCCCCTGCAGCAGCATCCCGGATGCGGCGCTCCGGGCGAATACGAGCAGCCCTCCGAGGACCAGCGCCGGTATCAGCCAGGCCACGGGCGCGTAGCCGCCCATCACCAACCCCACCATCAGACCGGCGCCGACCATGCCGTCGATGGTCGCGTCCCATGGACCGAGCCTGGTCATTCCCGGCGCCCGCCGCGCCAGGATCCCGTCCATCGTGTCGGTGGTCCAGCCACTCACGAGGATCACCGCGCCCAGCAGCAACCGGTCGCCGGCTATCACCAGGGCGAGCAAGACCGCCAAGGCCAGCCGTGCCAGCGTCAGCGTGTCCGCGGCCCGGGCAACTGCGACCGTAACCATCGTATGTCTCCGGAGAGGTATCGCTTCTTGTCGGTTCAAGTATCCTAGAGGCGATCCGATCGGTGTATGGTCGGTCCGGGGCCCGTAGCTCAAGTGGTCAGAGCAGCGGACTCATAATCCGTTGGTTGCAGGTTCGAGTCCTGCCGGGCCCACAGCGGGGTCTTCGCGTGTTATGGGCTGTTGAGTTCGCGGGTTAGGGGTGTTGGTGGGGGTTCTGGCCTGTTTCAGGGGTGTTCGGGTGTGTTTGGCCGGGGTGTGGGGGTGTGTGGCTGTGGTTACGGGTGGTGCTGGCCGCGACGGTCGGTTTCTGGACGCGGTTGATTGGACGGGTGGGTTCCCGTCGAAGAGGAGCGGTGGGGGGTTGGTTTATGGGGGTGCTCGGGTGGTTGTGGGGCTGGTGGGGTGCGGGCCTGGTTCGGCTGGTGGGGTGGTGTCGGGGGGTGTGTGGCCGGGATGGTCCGGGGTGGTGGGGTTGCGGTTCTTGCGTCGGCTGCCTCGTCCGGTTTGTTTGAGGTTGTGGATGACGGCAGCGGCGAGCGCGGCGAGTGTGTGGGCGCCTAGGCCGAACACGCGGCAGGATGCTCTGTTGAAGCTGCCGTCGTTTTTGATCATGCCGTTGACGCCTTCGACGGGGTTGCGGCCGGCGTAGTCGGTTGCCCACTTCGTGGTGCCGTAGGCGTTGCGCTGGTGGTTGTCGAGCTGGTCGACGCCGAGGGTGATCATGCCGTCGCAGCAGGATTCCCTGTCGGCGACGGCGGTGACGGGCAGGGGGCTGCGGCGCTTGCGGCGGTTGGCCCGGTTGGTGTTGTAGGTTCGGGCTGTGCTTTTGACTTTGCCTGCGCATTGGGGGCACATGATCTTCTTCCGCCCGTCGGGGAAGCGTCCGATGACTACCCATGCGTATTTGGCTCGTTCGTCGAACCATTTTTGGCGGTCGGTTCCGGTCAGCCCGTCGGATGGGCGGAGTAGGTGTTTTGGTGTCCATTCGACGAGAAAGGTGCCGCAGTTCACATAGAGGGGGGTGTTGTCTGTGCCTGCGGTGATGAGCTTGACGCCTTCCTGTCTGTCTTTGGCCTGGTTCATTACGATCTCCCAGCCGTGTTCACGTAGGGGCCGGACGAAGGTCGTTTTCTTCGCGGTGTAGTGCTGGTCGGCTTTCACGACATCGACGCGGGGTGCTAGCTGTTTCGCTTTGGTGGCTACCTGATATCCGATGGGTCCGACGTGTTGGTCGGCGGATGCGAGGACCATCGCGACGATGTATGGGGGGACATATTCGAGGCGTTTGCCCCGGCTGATGGTGCGGGTAGCGACAGCAGGATGCAACCAATAGCCATTGAAGTATTCGGATTGTTGACTCTGCTTCGGGCTGCGGCGGCCGATGCCGGCTGCCTTGTCCTTTGTGTGCTGGACGTTGCCGTTGGGTTTCAGCACCGTGTCGTCGGGTATGCGGCCGGCTCTGATTTCGTCCTGGCGGGTGAAGTCGGTGGTACGCGCCCAGGTTGGGTAGTCGGTCGCGTCGATGCTGATCTCGATGACCTTGCGGGCGACCCATTTGGGGATCGAGGGTGCCAGGAAGCGGTCGACCATCCACTGCAGGTCGATGTGAGTGCCGTCAGGGGTATCGGCTCCGTCTTCGAGGAGGCTCTCCAACCGTTTGCTCTGGCGCCAGACCATGTTGTAGGAGAGCAGGGAGCGGCCGGTGTCGGGGTCTAGCAGGCCCCATTCGATAGCGACCGCGGCGTCGAGGCCAGCCAGGACCGCGCAGTGCACGGTTCGCATGTATCTGCCTTGTAGTTTGGTGGCGAGGAGCATGGCGGCGAGGAGCATCTGGGTGGTCAGAACGGGCTGTTCCCCCGGATGGTCCCGCAGTACTTTGTCGATGTGGCGGACTACGCCGGTGCGGGCTACGTACGCATACATCCGACGGGCTTGGGGAGCGGTCGTGATTATCGGCTCGCTGGGTTCGATGCCTTCCTCGTCGGTGTCTGCACAGACGTCGGTGTCCAGGTAGGTGCCGGGGTCGGTGTCGACGTCGGGGACGGAGCTGGGGTAGTCCGCGGGCAGCGTCCGCAAGGAGTTCAGCTCATACAGCCGTGCCGGGTCGGGCAGGCCCCGCCTGGTGAAAAGCCGGCGGAGTCGGCGGGCAGCACACGACTTGCTGATCATGGCCCCAACCCCTGGGCGGCGGCATCTACCGGATCCAGGTCGGCAGCGGAAGCGGCTAGCAGCGCGGTGAGGGTGTCACCCGACAGCGGACCTGCTATCCGGCGCAGCGCGGACAGAGAAGTACCCGCGTGTAGGTGGGCGACCAGCCAGGTGGAACGGGCACGCCGCACCGACAGGGTACGGCCACTGATCCCAACCTGCCGGCACAACATGTACACCGCTGTGCGATGCGTCGCCGTAACGAACCGTCCGCCGTCGGCCAGCTCCACAGCTTCCCGTACGAGGGATGTGTAATCGTGGCGTATCGGCACCACACGCGGATGCCCGCCCCCGACCCGTACACCGAGCCGGTCGTTTCCGAGGTTGACCAGATCGCCGGTCACAGCCGACGCGATGACCGGGCTGAGCAGACCCGCCCCGAGAGTCGCGGCGACCACCCACCGACGTCCCGCAGGCTCCACCCGGGCCGGCAGGCAAGCCGACAGCCGGAACACTGCCTCGTCCCCCGGCGTATACGGACTGGACGGGGGTATGCGCCCGATCTGTTCCCCAACAGGGGCCTCGGCCCAGCCGTCCGGGAACACAGCCCGCCCCACTTGGCGTAGAAGCCACCTGGTGTGGCGCCGCCACATCAGACTCTTATGAGCGTTCACTTCGAACGCCCAGTACTCCACGTTGGCGGGACACAACATCCGGACATCCACCGTCGCCGACACCCCGAATATCCAGGCACCGAACTCCGACGTAACCCGAAGCATCTCGCGGACCATCGAAACGCTATCCGGATGAACAGCCGCAACCCAACAACGAACCGTCGGCCACACCAGGGATTCGAGGTCGCCGCTGCCATCCGGATAGGTGTCCCACACCGGTGGGCGCCACAACGACAGCCTCGCCAACACTCCCGCGGACAGATCCGCAGACAGCGGAAGGCTGGTGAAGCAGGTCACAGCCAGAACCCCAACCGTGGGGAGGCGGTCAGCAACACGAGCCGCCAGGACTGCCCAGAGGGTGATCGCTCAAGCCGCAGTCGTGTGTTATACTAGACACCGTAAGTCCCCTTTGTGGGCGTCACCCGGAGTGCTCGATAAGTCGCCAAACTTTGAGCGAGCACTACGGGTTTCTTCTATTCGTACATCCTCATGGTAGCAGAAACGGCCATTAACCAGGGGTTTTACCTGCCGATGTTGTAGATACGGTCGACTGCAGGACACGGGCCGGCCCGCTGAAATGATCTCTGATCAGGCGTTATCCACTCGCCGAGAGACTCCGCGGCAGGGCACCCAGAACCCGCCAGCACCGGCCCCGAAGATCGCAAACAGCCCACATCCCGGAACTGCGCGGGTAGGGCACAAGAACCCTCGGAACATCCCCCAGGCACCCATCGGACACCTGTTTGTATTTCCCATGACCATAGATACTATGGTACAGAGCGAGTGTGACATAATACAGGTTGCATGGCGGACTGTTTGACGCATCCCAAGGAAGACCTACTTCACATGGACGACAACACTCAGCAGGTCATCCGCAACGTCTCCAAAACACTCTGCGGCGCCCGGCTCCGCCTACCCGTGGCCATCTGGATCAGAACCCAACCCCAAGACAGCGTGTTCTACCAGCGCCAGATCGCCAAAGGAATCGGAACCGACGCCCGCTACCTGCCCCGCGAAATGCAGATACTGGAACAGCTCGGCATGATCACACCCCAACCCACACGCGCACGCGACGTGCGACGCTTCTACCAAGCCGACCACACACACCCACTCTGGACGATCATCGACACCACCCTGACCGCCTGCACCGAACTCGACCGAATGGACAGTAATGCCTCCCGGTGACGCCGTGGGAATACCTTCAGCTGGCGAGTGGCTGCAGGTGAACGCTCCGGATGCGACGTCTTGGGCTTCGAGCACCCCCATCCCCTCTGGGAACTGGTCGGCAGCGTTCTTGCTGCTTGCAGCCAGCTTGCCGAAGCCGGCGACCGGCGTATCGAAACGTTCTAGGGTGGTCAGGGTTGCTTGGTGGAGATGGTTACGGAGACGTGCCTGAACGACGGCTACACGGAGGAATTGTGCACAGCCAGACGCACACGAATACCCCCCACATGGATGGATGGTTGAATGCCGGCGCGTAAGTTCATTCTGGATAATCAGGATCGGAAGGTTGTTGACTATCTGAGACGGTGTTTGTCGAATGCGGATATGTTCCGTGTCGTGTCAGCGTATTTCAGTATCTACGGTTACGGGCTGCTGGCAGATGAGGTCGACCGGGTGGGGCGGGTCCGGTTCTTGTTCGGTGATCCGTCGTCAGTCGAGTATTTGGACCCGGGCGAGAAGGCCCGTCAGAGCTTTGATCTAGTCGAGGGTGGGCTGGCCATCCGGGAAGTGCTTTATCAGAAGCCTCTGGCGGAGCGGTGCGCCAGGTGGGTCGACAGCTCCGCGGTGGAGATCCGTTCGGTGCGCAGGTCCAGGTTGTTGCACGGGAAGATGTATCTGGCTGATGAGCCGGGTGGGGATGGTACGGCGGTGGTGGGAAGTTCGAACTTCACCCGCAACGGTCTGGGCGGGGGGAGGATGTCCAATGTGGAGATCAACGTGGCCGACACAGGTGTCGACATGCGTGCTGAACTGCGGGACTGGTTCGACAGGATGTGGGGGGATGACAAACTGACGCGGGACGCCAAGGATGATGTGTTGGACGCGCTGGGGCGTCTAGCGCGGGAGCATCCGCCTGAGATCATCTACTACAAGACGCTGTATGAACTGTTCCGGGAGGATGTCGAGGCAGGCCAGGAGGAACTGGACGATGTTCACCTTCGCGATAAGCAGGTGTGGAAGAAGTTGTTCGAGTTCCAGAAGGTCGGTGTGAGGAATGTGCTCTCACGCCTGAAACGGCACAACGGTTGCATTCTTGCCGACAGCGTGGGACTGGGGAAGACATACACCGCCCTGGCAGTGATCAAGTACTTCGAGCTTCTCGGTGACCGGGTGCTGGTGATGTGCCCCAAGAAGCTGGAGAACAACTGGGCTCTCTACTCTGATCGGGAGAACCTTCCTGGGAACCCGTTTCCCCGTGACAAGTTCGGGTACCGGCTGAAAGCTCATACCGACCTCTCCCGGGAGGAGCCATTCGTTTGGAGCAACTATGACCTGGTGGTGATCGACGAGTCGCATCACTTCCGCAACACCGGACAACGCTACCGCCGACTGATGGATGAAGCCATCAAGCAGGGCAGCAACACGAAGGTGTTGATGCTGTCCGCCACGCCAGTGAACACATCCCTCACCGACCTTCACAACCAGATACGGTTGATGACAGGGGGGGATGACAGGGCCTTCGAACGGCGGCTCGGTATCAGCAGCGTCTCCCGATTGCTGGGCGACGCGCAGCGTGAATACAAGAAATGGGAGGAGGAGCAGACCGAGAGCGGGGACCAGGCCGTCAAACAGACCAAGCAGACGTTGATGAATCGTCTGGATCCGGGCGTCACCCGGCTGCTGGATGCCGTGTCGATCGCTCGTTCGCGTCGCCAGATCGAATTGTTCTACAGCCAGGACATTGACAAGTTCGGTCCATTCCCCGACACCGGCGAACCAGACACCCTCTATCCGGTCACCGACCTGCACGGCGAACTCTCATACGGCTACCTCGCCGACCAGATCGGCAAGTTCACCCTCTCCGTCTACCGGCCGTCCAACTACCTGCCGGAGGAACTTCGTCAGAGGGCCGTTAACCAAACAGAGAACAACCTGGTCAGCATGCTACGGGTCAACTTCCTGAAACGGCTCGAAAGTTCCGCCTACTCCCTCACGGAAACCCTGGACCGCACCATCGGGAAGATCGACCTCTTGGCCGACCGTATCGAACAATTCCAGGTCGGGCAGACAACCACCATCGACATCGGAGACATCTACCCCGGCGCCGACGACGACGACGACGGGTTCTTCGTGGACCGGCGCGGTGACCCGATCAACGTGGAGGACCTAGACCTAGACCGATGGCTGGCGGAGCTCAACCAAGACCGGGAGACACTCCACGATGCCTACCTCAAAGTGGCTGCCATCACCCCGGAACGGGACGGGAAACTCACGAAACTGAAAGAGATCATCCACGACAAGGTCACCCGTCCCAGCATCGACCGCGATGGCCGGCCTAACCGCAAGCTGCTCGTGTTCACCAGTTTCACGGACACCGCCAGATACCTGTACAGGCATCTGGTCGGCCTGGCTGACGAACTCGGCATCCATGTGGCTATGGTCTCGGGAACTGTCAACAAGACCACCGTCGGACGAAGCGATTTCAACAGCATCCTCACCAGCTTCGCCCCCATCTCCCGCGAAGCGCCCGCCGGTGACCCCAGCAGCCAAGTGGATCTCCTGATCGGTACCGACTGCATCTCAGAGGGCCAGAACCTCCAAGACTGCGACGCTGTGCTGAACTACGACATTCACTGGAACCCGGTACGGCTCATACAACGACTGGGGCGGGTTAACCGTATCGGCAGCCCCAACAGAGCGGTGCGGATGATCAACTTCTGGCCTACCGACGACATAGACGAGTACCTGAACCTTGTTGGTCGGGTACTCGCACGGATGGCACTGGCGGACCTCACCGCTACCGGCGATGCCGACCCGTTGGCCGGAAGCGACGAACCAGCACAGCTCGCATTCGATTTCCGCGACGAACAGATCCTTCGAGACCTACGCGACGGGACCGTCAACTTCGACGATCTCGATGACATGCCCACGATGAGCGACTTCACGCTCAACCACTTCTACAACCAGCTTCTCCGATACCTACAGGAGCACAAACATCTCGACCGGACCCCTGACGGCGCCTACGCAGTCACCGCAGCAGGACCGTCTCATCCCCCGGGAGTGGTGTTCGTCCTTCGCGAACGGCCTGTGTCCGCGTCGAACGGCACCACGGAACAGACCAGTCCGGTCCACCCGTTCTACCTCGTGTACGTACGCGACGATGGCAGCATCCGGCACGGCTGCGCCAGCACCCAGCAGCTTCTAGCCGCTTTCGAAGCGGCCACATCCGGTAAAACAGCGCCCCTCACCGCACTATGCGACCAGTTCAACGATGAAACCCGCAACGGGACGCGCATGGATCGGTACAACCAGCTACTCGACACGGCCGTTGCTCACATAGGGGAGACACGCAACAAGGCGCAGGCCAAAGGTCTGGCCACCAGGCGGGACTTCCAGTTGCCCACTGTGGTGGAAAGCGGGAACAGCCTGGAGAGGTTCGACCTCGTAACGTGGCTGATCATCACCAGCCCCCAGACCGCCCCTGCAGGCAAGCGTCCATGAGTCCTGTCTCAGCGTCTCAGGCCGACAGCACGGGGCTGCGCACCAGCGTCAAAGACGTGCTGGGACAGATCGCCCATGCCGAGGACTTCGACAGAGCAGCACGCGACCTCCTCGAAGTGCTCGGCTACCCAACCGGCAAGACCATGGCCAGCCAGACTGGCAACGTGAACGACTTCCTCAACCGGCACACACCACTATCGGGATACAAGCCGGGCACCAGATCAGAGCAGAAACTCCGGGACGAGAACCCCGTCATCAAGCTCCTGTGCCAGGTCACGAACGAGAACCTTGACCTAGCCGGCCAGCATTCCCTGTTAGAGCAGCCCGACATCGACAAGGGCCTCCACCAGAGCTTCCTGTTCGTGACAGTTGACCTGGGAGGGGAGTGCTCCTACCGCCGGGACGACTACGCCCAGCACACCCGGGAGATCAACAAACGGTTCCTGATGCCCACCGTAGTCCTATACCGCACCAACCGACGCCAACTCACGGTCACGTTCGTACAACGACGGCAAGACAAACGCGACGAACGACGCGATGTTCTCGAAACGGTGTCGCTCATACGTGACATAGACTTCCAAGAACCTCACCCCGGCCATCTACGCCTGGTCGAGCAGCTGTCAATCGCGGACCGGCGTGACTGGATGCGCAAACACGGACAGTCCCCGAACTTCGACGGGCTGCTCCGAGCCTGGGTCGACACGCTCGACACCGAAACCCTCAACAAGGAGTTCTACCGTCGCTTGTTCGACTGGTTCCAGAGGGCCGTCGACGAAGCAACCTTCCCAACGGGCGACAGCGAAACCAGACAAGAAGAACAGGTGATCAGGCTCATCACCCGGCTGCTGTTCATCTGGTTCATGAAAGAGAAGAGCCTCGTTGCCGACGAGCTGTTCATCCCAGACCAAGTAGAGGCCCGGCTCCGTGACTACGACCCGCACGAGGGAGACACCTACTACCCGGCCATACTCCACAACCTGTTCTTCGCCACCCTCAACACCGAATACGACGACCAGGCGGAATCACGACGCGGACCCGACCACTACCTACACACCGAGATGATCGACGACCTCGACGGCCTGATTAGCCTGTTCGACAAGACACCGTTCATCAACGGCGGACTCTTCGACCGCCTCGATCCCGACGACTGCTACAGCCCAGAACACGAGCGACGGCTGTCGGTCCCGAACCGTCTCTTCTTCGACCCCCGCGGGATCATCACACTGCTCAACTCCTACAAGTTCACACTCGAAGAGAACACCCCCATCGACCAAGACGTAGCACTCGACCCCGAACTGTTGGGCAGAGTGTTCGAGAACCTCCTCGCCGCCCACACCCCAGAAACCCGGACCACTGTTAGGAAACGTACAGGCTCGTACTACACACCCCGGTACATCGTCGACTACATGGTCGACGAAGCCCTCGTCGCCTCCCTCGCGACAACATGTGCAGGCGATGGGAGCGACGGTCAGGTAACGGAAGAGATGCTGCGGCATCTCTTCCACCACGGCCACGAGACGAAGGCGGAGAACCTGAGTGACGATGCGAAGCAGAGCATTGTCCGCGCTATAGCGAACATCAAGATCCTGGATCCTGCTGTCGGATCAGGTGCCTTCCCGATGGCTGTACTGAGCAAATTGACCTTAGCCCTGCGTCGGCTCGACCCTGACAACCAACTATGGAAGGCTCGTCAGAGGCAGATCGCCACGAAGCGAGCCTCTGAGGCTTTCCGCGAGGACGACCAGGCAACTCGCGACGAACGGTTACATGTCATAAGCGATACGTTCGAGAAGTACCGGAACGACTTCGGGCGGAAACTGTACCTCATCCAGAACAGTATCTACGGAGTGGACATCCTGCCCATCGCATGCCAAATCGTCAAACTACGTTTCTTCATCGCCCTCGCAATAGACCAAACGCCAAATCAAACCGCCAACAACCGCGGCATCCGGCCCCTACCCAACCTAGAAACCAAGTTCGTCGCCGCTGACACACTCATCGGATTGCAGGGGCAACAAGCTCTGACGCCGCCGCCCGTAGAAGAACTACTAAGGCGGTTGGACATCAACCGCGAACAGCACTTCCTCGCCGCGATCCCTCAACACAAACACGCACTCAGGGAAGAACACCGCGCACTTCGCACTGCGCTCGCAGACGCACTTACCGATGGAGGAATGCCATCCGAACAGACAGAGCGAATCGCCGCCTGGGACCCCTACGACCCGAACACACCCGCAAACTGGTTCGTTCCCAACTACATGTTCGGTGTCATGGACAGATTCGATGTAGTCATCGGAAACCCGCCGTACATAGGACTCCAAAAAGAAGCCGGGAGGTTGAGCAAACGGTACAAGCATGCCGGTTATGTGTCCTTCTCAGGGAACGGGGACATCTACTACTTGTTTTACGAGCGAGGTACCGCCTTGCTAAAGCCGAATCACGGCGTCCTGGCCTACATCACCTCCAATAGCTGGATGAAAGCTAAGTACGCCAGTGACCTGCGCGGCTACCTCGGCGAACACACGATCCCCATACAGTTACTCGACATGGGCAAAGATGTATTCGATGCAATAGTATCCACGAACATACTCATCCTACAGAGCGGTAGGCGAAACACTGAACCGTTCCCGGCCGTAGGAACGGACACGCCAAGCCCTGACACCTTCCCACCCCACCGGAAGCATTGGGACACGATCCAGCCCTCCCACAAGGAAGTGCCCTGGGTCATCCTTTCCTCTCCAGAAGTGCAAGTGATGAACAAAATGCGCTCCCACGGCACGCCGCTCGCACAATGGGCCATCGGCATGCGGAATGGTATAAAGACTGGCTACAACCCGGCCTTCATAATCGACCGGGCAACCAGAGACAGGCTCGTAGCCGAGGACGCGGCTAGCACCGACATCATCAGACCCTTGTTGCGCGGTAGAGACATCCGACGCTACCGCATACGATGGGATGGTACGTATCTCATAGCCACGCACAATGGATTCGAGGATACTCCGGCCATTAACGTGGATGAGTACCCGGCTGTGAAGAAACACCTGAATCAGTTCTACAGTTACCTACACAGACGCTACGACCAGGGCCGTACACCATACAACCTACGGTCCTGTACTTACTGGCAAGAGTTCGCTAGGGAGAAGTTGTTCTGGAGTCACATGGCTCCAGAGGGCCGACTCGTGTACAGGAAGCGACCCATGTTCTGCAACCAGAAAGGCTTCGTCGTAACCGGGCGCTCCCTAAAGTACCTGTGTGCGATTCTCAACAGCACGCTGGCGACATGGTTCGTAGGACACACGGCGGTTACCACAGGGGAAGGACTGCCTCAATGGGACAAATTCGTAGTAGAGCAGATACCAGTGCCACGTGTTCCCTCACTAGAGGAACAGCCCTACGGCGAGTTGGTAGACGCAATACAAGCAGCTAGATCGGCCGACCCATCGACCCCCACCAGCGAAGCGGATGCCGAGATCGACCGGATGGTCTACGAACTCTACGGCCTCAGTGATAAGGAGATCGCCGCTGTCGAGCGGCCAACCTCGCTTGCCCACCCAGGCTGACGCTACGCTCGGGCCGGTCTGACGCCGACTTCGCAACCTTGAAGCCGTCTAGTTCGATGATGAGGACGTACGCCGCATAGCCCTAGCCAACAACTTCGAGAAGTTTGACCTCGGCACCCGCGACCAGATACACAACGTCATAATCGACCGCATGGCAGAAAACGATGCGATAGCAGCCAGATGCCTCAACGACCCAGAGTTCGAAGAGATCGTATTCTCCAGACTCCTACGGAGCATATACGACACCATCCGGACCCAAGAACCCACATTGGGTCTCGACATATGACAGCTCCACCGGACACTGCCGGAGCCTGAACCTGCCGGCAGCCCCAACCATGCCAGCAGCGCCGAACTTGGGCCGGCGGTTGATTCCTTCAAGAAGAGACCGACACCTGCGGGTACTTCAAGTATCGCTGTTGTTCAACCGTATCGCTCTGGGGCACGGTACGGATAGCTACGTCAACCGCCCTTTCGTCCCCAACAACAGCCGCCGCGCGGTCACCTCGATGAGGGGTAGGTTGAGAGGAACAGGCCGAGTGAGGTGTCTTGGTTGTTGTCTGCCCACACGTGGACGATCGCTGGTACGGAATAGCCCTGTTTACCCCGTTCGATAAGGACCTCGAACTCGGAAATGCCACATAGGAAAGGTCGGTGGCGGTTGTCGGACCGTGCATCGAAGAGTGTGCTGAGACCGATGTCTTGCCTTAGCGGATGGTCAGCGACGACCAGACGAGCGATCCTGAGCGGTGTCGGCCTGCCGTCGCCAGCGGTGATCGCATGGAGATGCGTGATCGTGCTCGTGACCTGTTCAAGCTTGTTCAGGTGCTCGTCGATCCACCGACGTAGTGACGCCAAATCGCCGTATCGGATGCCGCCGAGCAAGTTACGCTTGGTGATTTCAAGCACTAGGTAGTTGCCGGCGCTGTCGCCTATCACGAGATCCGCACGCTTCGCGTCACGGCCTGCTTCTTGGTCGATGATGGTGTCAATTGTTGTGCTGTCGATGACATGGTGGCTGCCGCCGAGCGTGTGGCACAGGTCCTTGACGTATGCCTCGAAGCAGCGTCCGAGGATGTTCCCGATACGCTGTCGGCGCGCTTGTACAGACTCGTTCTGGTTGTTATGCGCTTCTTGGCACAGCGAGATCGTTCTGTAGACAGTGTCGGGGAGGCCGACCGGTACGATCATGCCGTCATCGAACTGGAAGAACGGACGCTCTACGCATCGTTCATCAATGGTTCTTCGTCGGTCGACCAGTGTTTCACCGGGGTCGCCGTTGCCCAAGGGGCCATCGCCGAAGTAGCCAGCCTCGGCTAGTTGATCGATGCCGGTCACTAGGTGGTCTGATACGAAAGAGAGTGCATCCTCTGCGGAGTTGCTCCCCAGAGCGTTGTTAGCGAGAGGAACCAAGCTGGGCATCGTGAACAACTGGTTGCTCTGGTCTTGGAATGTCGTCATCACCGTGAGCATCCAGCGGACGGTCGTGGCCACGTCACGTAGGTCTAGCCCCGATGTCGTTCTCAAGTCCGAGCGGAGATCCGACGGTGCTTCGCCTTCGACCCAGGAACCATGCTGATGAGCGTCATCCAAACTGACCAACTCGTGCCAGCGCCGCAGCGAATCTTGGGGCTCGCCGATACTTTGCATCCCAAACGTGTAGGCCATCAGGGTGGATGGCCCTCCGTCGCCGAGGTTGGCGAACGGCGTGTCGTGGGACAGGATCCACAGCGCTGTGCGAATCTCGCGATGCGAGGGTGGCTCCGACCGATCAATGCTAGGGAAGAACTCCGAAACGAGAGTCTGGACCGGTGCGCTGAGTTGCGAAGGGCCGTCTGTCTCGCATCCGGTGCTGCTACGTGAGTAGACGGCATCCATCGCTATCACTCTTACCAATTGAGGTATGACTAGGCGATGTGAGGCAATTTGCATCTGGTGGCGGTTTGCCTCGGGTCCGCTCAGAGAGTGGTACCGGAGAGTATCGCGATTCTGTGCCCATGGCCTGTGGGCTACCTCAGACGCGAATGCCCAGTGCATAGCAACGCGCAATAACGTCTCGCGTTGAGCGCACGCCAGCACAGACTGGGCGGCGCCTTGTAGCGCCCCACCTACCGCCGGTACCGGCAGATGATGGGGGTCCAGCAGTGGCTCCGCCGCGAGAGCACGTTGGACGGAGATCTCAGCTGCGGCCGGTGAAGACACCAGAAAGGTCGTTCCCGGTAGCTCCCGCCACGGCTGATGGATGCCAGTCCCGGTCAGGTCCGGCATCATCGGCACCTGCCGCGCAGCGAAGCCGTCTGGCATCACCCCGGCAGCAGCCGCGAACGCTCCCGGGGTCCAAGGAGCTGGTAAGTTCGGCACCACCAAGGTCGGTACGGACTGCACAGGCCCCACCAGGTTCCTCAAGATGTACAGTGCCGATTGCTCCGCGCTTTCAATTCGAACCGCGAAGCGATCAGATCCTACTTGTCTAACTTCCATCCGAGCCGATCGCACATGTCCTAAACCGAGACATCAAACTGGATACTCAACTGGTGGCGTTGATCTCGCCGAAGGCTTCGGGCCTCTCAGATTGTCGGAGTAATGCCATGGGTGGAAATCCTAGATATGTGGGGAGACAAGAGCCAGACGCGGGGAGTGGCCGAGTCGGCGGACGAACGGTGAGCAGGGGCTCGGGATACGGGCGAAACACCGATTCTCAGTCAGCGAGAGGAGGTGACAGATTCCGGCTGAGGAGGTGACAGACTCCTGGGACCCCTACCATTACCCCTGGTCGGGGGTGGTCGCGAAGACCCCACGCAGGGGTCCTCGCGTGTTACGGGGTGCTGAGTTCGCGGGTTAGGGCTGTTGGTGGGGGTTCTGGCCTGTTTCAGGGGTGTTCGGGTGTGTTTGGCCGGGGCGTGGGGGTGTGTGGCTGTGGTTACGGGGGTATGGCGGCCGCGACGGTTGGTTCTGGACGCGGTTGATTGGACGGGGTGGGTTCCTGTCAAAGATGAGCGGTAGGGGGTTGGTTTATGGGGGTGCGCGGGTGGGTGTGGACTGGCCTGGGCGTTGGGTTGGTGAGGCTGCGGTGGTGTCGGGGGTTGCCTGGTCGGCGCGGGCTGGGGTGGCATGGTTGCGGTTCTTGGGGCGGCTGGCCCGGTGTGCGCGACTTGTGTAGCCAAAGTAAGGTATTACGAGAGGGCCGACAAAGCCGCCCCCGGCGAAGGGAAGCACCCGGGCATGGCCACAACATCCACCGAACGGCTCCGCGACCTGGACGTGTACACCCACGACGACGGACGGCGGTACGTGTTCGACATGCGGATACCCCCCGGCGACACGCAAGATGTGACCCGTGTCGAACCCCGCCCTGGTTTGAGCGTCTGGGTGGAGTTCCGGAGCGGCGCCCGCGGGACTGTCGATCTGTCCGACATCGCCGACGCGACGCCGAAGGTTGCGGAGCTGTGGTCGGACAGGGACTACTTCGAGACCGTCCACGTCGCGGACGGGGGGGTGGCGTGGGAGAGCGACCTTTACGATATCAGTCCGATGGTCCTGTACATGCGGGTCACGGGCAAACAGTTGGACGAAGTGTTCCCGCAGGTCAGATTCCTGGACTGATGCCACGCATCTCCGAGTTCTACGGCATCAAGATACGCATTTTCTACAGGGAACCGCACTGGCTGCCCCATTTCCAAGCCCGCCACGCAGGCAAAACGATAAGTGTCAACATCAAGACTATGGAAGTGCTCAGCGGGGCCGTTGGTAGGGGCCGGTTCGACGTAACCGCGTTGGACCATGTCATGGAGTGGGGCTGGCTTCACCAGCAGGAGCTGCTAGACGCATGGGAGGACGCCCGCCAGGGTCGTCCCCTACCCTGGATAGAACCACTCCCGGGCGGGTAACAGGACATCCAGTTCCCCCGGTTACGGGATGCCCCGTCGCGCGGCGAACGACGGGAGTTCAACGAATCGTCAACACCAGCCGCGGACCGCCCGCAGGGTCGCAGGTTTCCCGCAGCTAAGGCCGGCGGGTCACGGACGAAACCGGGAAGCCGCGCAGACTTAAGGGCAGGGCGCCGCTCTACGGCATCGACCCCGCCTGTAAACGGCGGGGCCACGCCCGGCTAGGCCGTTCGATTCTCAGCCAGCGAGGAGGAGACAGATTCCGGCTGAGGAGGAGACAGACTCCCCGGACCCCTACCATCACGCCTGGTCAGGGGTGGTCGCGAAGACCCCACAGCGGGGTCTTCGCGTGTTGGGCCTGTGTTAGTTCGCGGGTTAGGGGTGTTGGTGGGGGTTCTGGCCTGTTTTCGGGGTGTTCGGGTGTGTTTGGCCGGTGTTCGGGGGTGTGTGGCGGTGGTTGCGGGTGGTGTTGGCCGCGACGGCCGGTTCTGGACGCGTTTGGTTTGACGGGTGGGGTTCCCGTCAGCGGGGAGCGGTAGGGGGTTGGTTTATGGGGGTGCTCGGGTGGGTGTGAGCTGGCCTGGGCGTTGGGTTGGTGCGTCTGGTGGGGTGGTGTCGGGGTTCGTCTGTTCGGCGTGGTCCGCTGTGGCATGGTTGCGGTTCTTGGGGCGGCGGGTTCTTCCGGTTTGTTCGAGGTTGTGGATGACGGCTGCCATGAGCGCGGCGAGTGTGTGGGGAGCGAGACCGAACGCGCGGCAGGAGTCCTTCTCTAGGCTGCCGTCGTCTTTGATCATGCCGTTGACGCCTTCGACGGGGTTGCGTCCGGCGTAGTCGGTTGCCCACTTCGTGGTGCCGTAGGCGTTGCGCTGGTGGTTGTCGAGTTCGTCGACACCGAGGGTGATCATCCCGTCGCAGCAGGTTTCCCTGTCGGCGACGGCGGTGACGGGCAGGGGGGTGCGGCGTTTGCGGCGGTTGGCCCGTTCGGATTTGCGGGTTTTGGCTGTGCTTCTGACTTTGCCTGCGCATTGGGGGCATATGATCTTCTTCCGCCCGTCGGGGAAGCGTCCGATGACTACCCATGCGTATTTGGCTCGTTCGTCGAACCATTCTTGGCGGTCGGTTCCGGTCAGCCCGTCGGATGGGCTGAGTAGGTGTTCTGGTGTCCATTCGACGAGAGGGGTGCCACAGTTCACATAGATGGGGGTGTTGTTTCTGCCTGCGGTGATGAGCTTGACGCCTCCCTGTTTGTCTTTGGCCTGGTTCATTACGATCTCCCAGCCGTGTTCATGTAGGGGCCGGACGAAGGTCGTTTTCTTGGCGGTGTAGTGCTGGTCGGCTTTCACGACTTCGACGCGGGGTGCTAGCTGCTTCGCTTTGGTGGCTACCTGATATCCGATGGGTCCGACGTGTTGGTCGGCGGCTGCGAGGACCATCGAGACAATGTACGGGGAGACAGGCTCCTGCCGTTTGCCCCGGATGGAGGCGCGTACTGCAACGGCTAGATGAGCGAAGTAGCCGTTGAACCCCCCGGCTGGGTATTTCGACGTTGCGCTGCGGCGGCCGGAGCCGTCTTCGACGTCCTTGGTGTGTTGGATCTTGCCGTTGAGCTTGAAGATCGTTTCAGGGGGTATGCGGCCGGCGTCGATCTCTGACTGGCGTGTGAAGTCGGTGGTGCGTGCCCAGGTTTGGTAGTCGGTGCCGTCGAGGGCGATCTCGGAGACCTTGCTAGCGACCCATTTGGGAATCGACGGCCCGAGGAAGCGGTCGACCATCCATTGCAGATCGATGCGGGTCCCGTCGGCTGTTTCCGCTCCGTCGCGGAGGAAGCGTTCGATGCGGTGGGCCTGACGCCAGACGAGGTTGTAGGACACGAGCGAGTCGCCACTGTCGGGATCCAGCAGACCCCATTCCACCGCGACTGCAGCGTCGAGACCCGAGACAACCTCGCACAACGTAGTCCGCTTGTAGCTGCCTTGGTGCCGAGCGGCGAGGAGCATGACCGTAAGGATCATCCGGGTAGAGAGCACGGGCTGTTCCCCCGGATGGGCACGCAGGACCTCGTCTATGCGCTTGCAGACTCCGGTGTTGCCCACGTACTGATACATGCGCCGGGCGCTGAAGGCGGCAGTGAGTATCGGTCCCCGGCGGCGGATTCCCTCCTCGGCGGTATCCCCCCAGATGTGGTCACCCGACCGACCTGTTTCGTGGTCGTCGGCGCTGGGATGGTCTCTGGGTAGTCTCCTCTGAGCGTTCAGCTCGTACAGCCGGGCCGGTTCCGGGATGCCCTTCTTGGCGTACCGGTCGCGGCAGCGGCGGGCAGCCCGGGCCGTGCTGCTCACGCTCTCAACCCTTCGAGGGCGGCTTCTACCGGATCGAGGTCAGCGGCCGCAGCTGCCAGCAGCGCGGTGAGGGTGTCACCCGACAACGGACCGGCGATCCGGCGCAGCGCCGACAGGGAAGTACCCGCGTGTAGGTGGGCGACCAGCCATGTGGAACGGGCACGCCGCACCGAAAGGGTACGGCCACTGATCCCAACCTGCCGACACAACATGTACACAGCGGTGCGATGCGTCGCCGAAACGAACCGTTCGCCGTCGGCCAGCTCCACAGCTTCGCGTACGAGGGATGTGTAATCGTGGCGTATCGGCACCATGCGCGGATGCGTGCCCCCGACCCGTATACCGAGCCGGTCGTTTCCGAGGTTGACCAGATCGCCGGTCTCGGCTGCTGCGACCGCCGGACTGAGCAGACCCGCCCCGAGAGTGGCAGCGACCACCCAGCGACGGCCCGCGGGCTCCACCCGGGCCGGCAAACGTGCCGACAGCCGGAACACTGCCTCATCTCCCGGCGTATACGGGCTCGACGGGGGTATGCGCCCGATCGGTTCCCCAACAGGGGCCTCGACCCAGCCGTCCGGGAACACAGCCCGCCCCACCCGGCGTAGAATCCACCTGGTGTGGCGCCGCCACACCACACTCTTATGAGCGTTCGCTTCGAACGCCCAGTACTCCACGTTGGCGGGACACAACATCCGGACATCCACCGTGGCAGACACCCCGAATGTCCAGGCAGCGAACTGCGACGTAACGCGAAGCATCTCGCGGACCATCGAAACGGTATCCGGGTGAGCAGCCGCAACCCAGCAACGTACCGTCGGCCATACCAGCGTTTCGAGGTCTCCGCTGTCATCCGGATAGGTGTCCCAAACCGGTGGGCGCCACAACGACAGCCTCGCCAGCACGTCAGGAACCAGATCGGCAGATAGCGGAGCCCGGGTGAAGCAGGTCACAGCCGCGACCTTGACCGTGGGGAGGCGGTCTGCCGCAGCCAGGGCAGCCGCATCACGGCCTCGTGTTGTATACTATACTGCACAAGAAGCCCCCCAGTGGGTGTAAGGCCCGCGGTGCTCAGAGTTTTGTCAGAACCGTTTGAGCACCGTGGGCTCTTCTGTTTTCGGCGCCGCCCTGTAAAAAGCACGCAAGGCCCTTCGCATGGCAGATCACGAAATAGCAGCCGCTGAACGGATCGTGGACGACAACTTTGATGAGATGCTGGAAGGGTGGTATGACCATTTTCAACGATGATCTGGCAGTCGCCCAGTTAGAAGTCACCGACAGCGCGATACGTGTCTGGCTGAACGACGGCAGAACGCTGACTGTTCCCGTTGGATGGTTCCCCGACCTAGAATCCACCGACCCCTTACAGTGGGGTCGGTGGATTCCGACAGGTTCGGGGGTTCGCTGGCCGGATCTCGGCGTGGAAACCAAGTTGGGGGATTTGCTGGCGGATAGCCCACTCCAGCATCCCGAAGGGATCGACCATGCCCGTCTAGCCAACGTGGACGTGACCAACCGTAGTCTCTGCGTCTGGTTAAACGATGGCAGAACGCTGACTGTCCCGCTCTGGTGGTTTCCCCGCCTATGCGACGGCACACCCGAAGAACGGAACGGGTGGCATATCAGAGACGGCGGAACCGATATCGTTTGGAAAGATCTGGACGAAGTGTATTACCTAGAAGATCTGTTAGCTGGGGGCTGGTCGCGGGAATCAGCTCGGTCGCTGGGTCGGTGGCTGCTCGCCCGCAGAGAAGGCCGACCCGTCGCCGCCTACCAGATTTCCAAGTTCCATAAGAGTATGCCCCAGCCAGAACCGTTGACCTAACGGGAGAATACTCATCGCTACGCCGCCCACCACCATCAGGTGGACCGACTCTGGTGGGGCTGCGAACAGGTTGCGGCTAGGCGACGTGAGAAGCCTGTCTAACTGCTTATCTAGTTCAGGGAACAGAACCCTTAGCAGGGTACGCTGATCGAAGGTTTGTGACAACGGGCCGCTCTTTTAAGAGTTCTGTGCTTCTCTGGCGGCGTGCGCTGCGCGGAGCCGGGCGAACACATCCTTTTTATATTCCAGCATGTCGGCTTCGTAGTAGACGCCGTGTTTAGCGCAGGCGGGCGGCGCAAGCGCCCGACGGGGATCCACGCGGGAATCACCGCCATCATCTCCCGTGCCCGAACAGCGGCAGTCGCGTAATCATGCTTTCCGATAGCGTTCTGCATCTCGGACATGGACCCGAAGTACGCGTCCGTCGCGGCTGTCGGGGGTTCCCTGAACGCACCGCCAGAACCGAGATCGGACTCCGACGCCACCTGAAGGGTGGCCGCGTCCTTCTGTAGCAACGCGCCGAGCTTCGTGGAATCACTAGTACTCATACACGACGTCCAGTCGACGAGGCGGGTTCCAGCCATATGACCCTCCCCGCTGGTATCTCCTTCCACGGCCCGACGTCAGAAGCGCTTGCCTTCGTATCGCACGGCCCCCCACCTGGACAACATCGCCATCTGACCTCCGGCCACCTACTTCGATCACTTCTACCTCCCCTGCTCAGCGGCAGCCGTGACGCTTCCGCCGCCGCTCCATGCCCATCTGGCAATTGATACCAACTGGGCCGCTGGCGATCAGCAACTAACCGTACCGGGCTAGCCGCGGGATGCGGGCAGGGCTCCCGCCTAGGCCGCCGGGGGGTCAATGTCAGCTCCACGTATGAAGGTGCCTTACGCGGACCGGGACGGCGTACTGGTTCACGCGTCGCAGGTGGAGCGGGGTTGGGCGTGCGGATGCGTCTGTGTCGGGCACCAAGACCAGACCTCATTTCGCTCATCACGCTGGTGCGGGGGATTGTGACGGGAGTGTGGAACCCGTCTGGTAGCTAGAAGGGCGTTGGCCGCTGTCTCGGCGACTGAGAAGAGGAGACAGACTCCCGGGACCCCTACCATTACCCCTGGTCAGGGGTGGTCGCGAAGACCCCACAGAGGGGTCTTCGCGTGTTATGGGCTGTTGAGTTCGCGGGTTAGGTGGTTTGGTCGGGTTCTTGGGTGGTTTCGGGGGTCTTAGAGCCGGTTTCGGCGGTGTTCGTGGTGGTTGTGGCGCCGGTTATGGGTGCTGGTGGTTTTGGTGGCTGGTTCTGGACGCGTCTGGTTCGACGGGTGCGTTCCCGTCAAGGATGAGCGGTAGGGGGTTGGTTTATGGGGGTGCGCGGGTGGGTGTGGACTGGCCTGGGCGTTGGGTTGGTGAGGCTGCGGTGGTGTCGGGGGTTGCCTGGTCGGCGCGGCCTGGGGTGCTTGGGTTGTCCTTCTCGGGGCTCCGGGTTCGTCGGGTTTGTTTGAGGTTGTGGATGACGGCGGCGGCGAGTGTGTGGCTGTTACCGCCCTAGAGTCGGGTCATCGGAGCATCCGGTCAACGTCCCTGCGAATCTCCGCTACGTAGGCATCGTCCGCGAGGCGGCTCTTGGCAATTTCCATTATCTGTATTGGCCTGCGGCGCGCGTTCTGCTGATGGCGCATCTTCTTATCTCCGGTGATCACCAACGCGAACCCGTCATCGACGGCTTTGTCCAACATCGCCCCGTTGGACAAAGCCTTCCAACCCATGTAGTCGACCGTATAGGTTTCGTAGTCAGGGAACAGGTGACGCAGGCGAATATCCAGGTCTTCGTCTATCAGGATCTTCACAGGGATTATCCCAGCGGTCCCTGGTAGCCCTGATCCGCGGCGTGGCGCAACACCGCTTCGACGTGTTCGTAGTCCACGTCGTATGTGTCGCTGAACTCGCGGGCTGTTCTCCCTGCCTTCAGGAAGTCGAACAACGCTTCGACGGGGTGCCAGGTGCCCGCGAACGTGGGCTCCGGCGGGGGTGTGAACCCCACGAAGTGGACGCCTGGCACGTCGGTCACGCAGGTGAGTTCCACGAAGGGGCAGCCTGTCAGATCGACCGTGCCCACCGGCGGGTCGCTGGTCATGTAGTCGTAGACAGCCCTGACAGGTTCCGTATCTATCAGGTGAGCGTCAGGGAAGGTGTCCAGGGTGCCGCCGCCTGTGGTCAGCCAGTCGACCAGGGTGTCCGCTGGGATACGACGCCCGATAAAGGTTGCCTGACCGCCTTTCCGTCCGGGAACGTATTCGAGGGCCGCACAGCCCCGCCAGTCAACCATCCGGAGAACCATCGGGTCGTCGTGACGCTCCGCCCACGAACCAGCAGGAAGCTCAGACGGTGTGTCTTCGGCTGCTCCACTCGTGGTGCCCGAATGTAGCAATGTGTCGCTCATTAGCGTGCCCGACCTACTGTGGTTATCCGATAGAGAGTGTCTAGGCACATTCTACCCGAGAGGACGCTGCTGTGTAGCGTTCCTGCCCGTTCGATTCTCAGTTGGCGAGAGGAGGTGACAGATTCCGGCTGAGGAGGAGACAGACCCGCAGGACCCCTACCATCACCCCTGGTCAGGGGTGGTCGCGAAGACCCCACGCAGGGATGTTCGCCACTTATGGGCTGTGATGTTCGCCACTTATGGGCTGAGGGGGGTGTGGGCGCCGGTTTTGGGGTGTTCGGGGGGTGCCGGGTGGTGGTTCAGCGGGTTTCGCGGTGGGGTGGGGTGGTTCTTGCGGCCTGGGGTGGGGGTGGGTGATGTTCGGGACGTGGCGGGTCGGACCCTTCCGGGTCAGCGGTTTGTGGGGTTAGCCAGCCTGGGGTGGTGCCCTGCTGTGCTGGTTCGGGTTGTGTTCCGCTGGTAGCGGCGACTGTTCGACGGTTGCGTCGGTGATGTGTGGGGTGTGTTCGGGTGTACTGGTGGGGTCGGGCCGGGCGGCGGTTGTGGGGTACTAGAGTCGGGGATGAGCCCCCCTTTCGTGGGGTTGTAGGTCCGCGGCGCCCGTGCCCAGCCAAAGGTCAGGGCGTCGCGGATGCTTCTTACGTGGCCTTCCCCTGCTGGGACGGCCGCTCTTATTCAACACACGACTGTGATTGTGTTTCCGCCAGCCCGTGACCTTCTCCGCCACGTCGGCGGGCAGGTCGGTGGACAGCGGAGACTTCGAGAAGCAGGTCACAGCAGCCGTCCCATCAACCAGATCCGATATCGAATCTCCGAACTCAAACGAAGGGTTCAGACCCACCCGGGGATGCGGCCACAACCGACCAGAATCCAACTCCTCCCGCACACGAGCACGAACCCGACCGTCCCGCGGCCGCAGAAAACTCGTCGTATACGCACTGTACGTGTCAACAAGATCATCCCGCAACGCAAAAACGTCCACTACAACAACCTACCCAACGACGGCTGGCGGGAAAAGGGCTCGTCCCCCAGACAACTCAAATACTGACACAAGAACCAATTCTATCGTTCTGCGGTTGCTGCGACGGGAGCGGTGGCAGCCGCCCCACCTACCCGCCCAGGATGGCGGGGCAACGACGCGTTTCTCCCAGTATGGCTCCACACTGAGCTCCTGTACCGTCGGTGGTGGCGACAACCGTGAACGTTCCGTCAGGACTGACATCCCCGTCACGGGGTATGTCCGAATACATCTTGGCGGCTCGCGCGCACCTGACGCAGAGAAACGCGTCGAACTCCCAGTCACTCTCCATGTTGGTTCGGTAATACGATGCGTGGCTCATCATCGGCCCTCTCTCATCCGTCCCTTGCGGCCCCGACTTAGACGACAGGCTTCTCACGTCGCCCAGCTGGCGGTCATCCGACCAGGCTACCGAGCACATGCGTACCTGTTGGGCGTGCAATCCCCCGACGGGCAGCTGATCGTCGAAATCTACGGCTACGACACCTACGACCCCACCACCCGCACCGTCCAACCCTCAGACGGAGACGACATCGACTCGTGGATGGTCGACACAGCCCACGACGGCAACAACTTCTTCCCCCGCTGTCGGCGACGGCGGTGACGGGCAGGGGGGTGCGGCGCTTGGTCCGGTTGGCCCGGTTGCGGTTATAGGTTCGGGCTGTGCTTCGGAACCCGCTGCGGGTGTCTACGACCCGTCTAGGCCGCTTCTCTTAGGCTGAAGGCATGGACGCTAGAGATGTCGCTGCGATGACCGCTGATGCGATGAACAGCATGGAACAGCGCATTGAGGGAAGCATCGCTCGGCTCGACGCCAAAATAGACGGAGTGAAGCACGACGTCCACCTGCTCAGCGTCAAAGTCGATGTGGGCCTTGAGACCGTGGGCAGACAGATGGACGAAGGCTTCCGCCAGATCATCCAGCACATAGACCGCCGGTAGGCGTCCCCGCTTCCTGAGTCGCCGGCCCCAGCCCGCAGCTGCCAGCTGCGCCACTAATGTCTGGGGTGGTGCAGGCCGGTCGGCCTGCACGTCTCTCAAGTCTGCTTCGATCTGAGCGACATGATCGTCGTACCGGCCCGTAGCCAACGCTATGCCGAGGTTATGGCTCTGCTCTCTGGTCATCGACCCGTCCCCGGTGATCACCAACGCGAACCCGGCATCGACGGCTTTGTCCAACATCGCGCCGTTGGACAAAGACTTCCAGCCCATGTACTCGACCGTGTAGGTTCGTAGTCAGGGGAAGGGAACAGGTGCCGCAGGCGAATATCCAGGTTTTCGTCTATCAGGATCTTCACAGGGGTTATCCCAGCGGCCCCTGGTAGCCCTGATCCGCGGCGTGGCGCAGCACAGCCTCAACGTGTTCGTAGTCCACGTCGTATGTGTCGCTGAACTCCCGGGCTGTTCTCCCTGCCTTCAGGAAGTCGAACAACGCTTCTACACGGACCAGGGTGCCCGCGAACATGAGCAGCGGCGGTGGGGGTGGCCCCACGAAGTGGACGCCTGGCACGTTGCTCAGGCAGGTGAGTTCCACGAAGCGGCAACCCGTCAGGTCGACCGTGCCCACCGGCGGTCCGCTGGTCATGTACTCGTGGACAGCCCTGACAGAACCCATGTCTACCCTGAACGCTTCGGGGAAGGTTTCGACGGTGCCGCCTGTGGCAAGCCAGGAGACCAGGGTTTGCGCTGGGATACGACGCCCGATAAAGGTCGCCTGTCCGCCGTTCCGCCCGGGAACGTATTCGAGGGCCGCACAGCCCCGCCAGTCAACCATACGGAGAACCATCGGATTGTCCAGATGCGTCGCCGACGAACCAGCAGGGACCGCAGACGGTGTGTCTTCGGCTGCGCCCGAATGTAGCAATGTTTCGCTCATTAGCGTGCCCGACCTACTGTGGATATCCGATAGAGAATAGAGAGTGTCTAGGCATATTCTACCCGAGAGGACGCTGCTGGGTAGCGTCCCTGCCATGCCCGGCTAAGCCGTTCGATTCGCAGTCAGTGCGAGGAGGAGACAGATTCCGGCTGAGGAGGAGACAGACTCCTGGGACCCCTACCATCACCCCACGACCCATGTTTTTGCGAGGTAGCTCAGATGCACTCAGGTATATAAGCCCCCTATGCTGAGGACATGACTCGGCGCAATGATGTGCTTGTTCGTCACCGCGAGGCGATCCTGGCTGCAGCTAGGAACCGACGGGGCCGCCGCGTCGCTCTGGTCGGTTCGGTCGCTCGCGGCAACGATACGCATAACAGCGACTACGACTTCCTAGTGGATTTCGACGACGATGTCAGCTTGTTCGACATGGCGGGCCTGCAAGTCGATCTCGAAGACATCCTCGGCGGCCGCGTCGACATCGTGCCTAGGTCCAGCGTCAAGGAGCATTGCCAAGATATGTTCAAGGACGCCGTAGCGTTATGAACAGGCGCGACCCGGACACAGGCGAACTGGTCGTGTACCACGCCCACTGGATGTAAGGGAATCGGCGGCTGGTCGGCAACCGGTGCTAGAGAGCTGCGAGCTTTACCTTTCGGCCTGTAGGCACCCCGTTGGATATCGCCGCGATCCAGACATGATCGGGCAGGTCCGGGTCGGTACGGACGATGCGGCCTTCGTCCCATGCGTAACCGTCCGGTAGCTGACTGATCAGGTAGTCAAGGCCCCTCGCGAAGATGTGGTCGTACGCGCCGGCAGCGGCTTCGTCGGCCTGGCGGAGCAGCCGCGCTTCGAACTCTTCGCGGGTCTCAGTGCGGGTATCTGATCGGGTTGCCATCGCTGCTCACCTTGCCACCGTCAGGGCCGGTTGGCAAGGACAGCCAGCGGTGACTGGAGTTACGCAATCGCCGAGAGACTCCGTGGCAGGGCGCCCAGAACCCGCGCCGCTGGGACATCGCGGTGTGCGACACGTTGGGGTGGGACATCGACCAGGTCGCAGAACTCGGGGAGCTACTGGCGAAAGAACCGACCGTGCGGGGCGTCGCGTACGGTCAGTGGAGAACGTAGGCCCCCGAACCTGCGCCGAGCGCGTGGTTGACCGTCTGTGCTGGGGTCGGCTGCCGGGCACACTACAGTCGAACAAGTACGAGAGTGCCCCTCCTCAGTCACTGGGGTGAGGTGACGTCGTCTGGTGTCTAGAGGTGACGTCCTCCCCTGCCCCCCACCTAACTGCCTGGTCAGGGGTCTTCGCGTGTTATGGGCTGTTGAGTTCGCGGGTTAGGTGGTTCGGTCGGGTTCTTGGGTGGTTTCAGGGGTGTTCGGGTGTGTTTGGCCGGGGCGTGGGGGTGTGTGGCTGTGGTTACGGGGGTATGGCGGCCGCGACGGTCGCTCGGGTATCATCACACCTATGACTTCGCCCGCCCGTTCGGTGACCGTATCGCGGACCCGCTTGTTGAGCCGCCCGCCTGTGTCCATCCCCGACGACATGGAAGACCGGACGCTGCCGAAAGCGTCCGGGGTGGTGACCCTACCCGGCCATGTGGCCTGGTCAGCGCCCCGCACATTCGACATGGACAACCAGCGCCAGCTGATAAGCATGTACCAGACGGTGATGACCGAGGGGTTAGACGACGACGTCCGCTACTACATCGACATCGACTTGCTAGTCGAATTGTGGGACGATCTGTGGCTGTCCCCCTATGTCCGCGAAGCATGGTCAGCGTGGCTGCACGACAGGGGACTGATCGACGACCCCGCTGGATGCTGACCGAACTACAGGAACGGACCTGGCGGATACTCGCAGCGGTTCCCGAAGCAGACGGGTTCGCGTTAGCGGGAGGCTCAGCGCTGATCCTGACCGGTGTAGTCCAGCGCGGAAGCAACGACCTAGACGTGTTCGGGACGTACCCTGGGTCAGCCATCCCCTTCGCTGAAGCAGCCCAACGAGTTCTGACCAGCGAAGGGCTGAACCCGACAGTGGAACGATGGGGAGAGGGGTTCGTCCGTATGCGAGTCACTGACGGTGCTGACACAACATGGGTGGATATCGCGATCGATGTCCGCCGGCACCCGACGGTTGCAGACCCGACCGGACCGGTCCTGAACATCCGAGAGTTAGCAGCCGACAAGATGCTGGCGTTGGGGTTGATGCGGATGCTGGTGTGGTGTTCGAGCGTGGTTGGCCGTTGTCTGTGGTGGGATTGTCGGTTGCTCGGAGGGCGTGGACTCGTCGGGTGTGTTTGAGGGAACGGTACAATCAGGGGAAATGGACGGATGGCTATGACAACAAAAGAAGCGCTTCCCCAGCGGCTGTACGGATACCTGGACAGCGCCGGCAACTATCAACCGACAGCCGTCCCCAAAATGGAGCTGACCGCCGCTGACCTGCCGCCTCTGATGGTCGTACCCGACCTTCGCGGGTCGTACAGGTATCCGCTGTTGCAGTTCATCTTCGACTGGAACAGGTCAGTCGACAAGGCTCGGTTGATCGCTGAGCCGCCTGTCTACGACGGGGACGACCCTGTGCTGCTGCCGGCTATCGCAGTGGTCGTTCACGCGCTCGCCGACCGGGCCGGGATCCCTATACCCGGCTGGGTGTTCGAGCATCGCGCCCCGACCGACATCGCGTTGTTCGTTCCTGACTACATGCCGAAATACGCGGAGTGGCTCAAACGCAGGTCACATCCGCTGTCGGAGTACCATCGGGTTCATATTCATCCCCGAATGCTGGACAAAGGAACCGACGACTGGTGGCTGCCCTGGGACTGACATATGTCTGAACGGGGACTGACCAGAGAACAGCTAATCGGCCTGTTCGAAGAGTTGGACCTGTGGCTCGCTGCGAGACAAGCCGCCCACTACCAGATTCTGGTAGTGGGCGGTGCTGCTATCGCCCTGCAGTGGAATCCCTCCCGGCTTACCAACGACGTGGACGCTGTCTCGGAAGGTTTCACCGACGAATTACGGGAAGGGATCGCAGCAGTCGCCGCGAAACGGGGCCATGTGCGGGCCGATTGGCTCAACGACGCTTCCAAGATGTCGACTCTCTCCCCCCAGGCCGACGCTTCCCCCACCCCCATATACGAAGGGACCAACCTGACCATCTACGGAGCAGGCGCCCGGTACGTGATGGCCATGAAGGCGATCTCCGGCCGTCCCGTAGACCTAGCGGACCTTCCGGTTCTGGTTAGGGCAGCCGACTTCGATACGCTCGACGAAGCGTTGGAGTGGATAGACCGCGCCTACCCACTCCGTTCGACACCTGTATCAGCCCGATACGCTCTCGAACAGATATGGGCTGACCTGCACTGATAATCCCGCAAACCACCACCCGTAGCCCGCCGCCACCCCGTCAGGTCGCAGCACAGGAGCCCTTTCATCCCAGACCCATCATCGCGGAGCGGCTCCTCTCCCTCCGTCAAACCCCCACCAAATGAATTATCGGGGGTTGGAAATGGCCGAGTGGTTTATCGGCGAGATGAAGTCGATCTAGCCGACCCCGGACCCTTTCGACCATCGGCGCGGGATAGCGGTACGGTGTTCTACGCAGCGCAGGCGGCGAGCCCTACACGCACCATGTCCGGCCGGCGCATCATCTGGTCAGCAGCTACGACGCCATAGCCGTTGAATGGTTGAACGTGGCGGGGATGCTCCGCACCAATATGTTTTCGCACAGGATGGCTTCGCAGCGTTGGGCCGCCTATGACCACATATTGGAACGCGGGGAGTGGCCGAGTCGGCGAACGAACGGTGAGCAGGGGCTCGGGATACGGGCGAAACACCGATTCGCAGCGACTGGGAAGAGGAGACAGATTCCGGCTGAGGAGGAGACAGGCTCCTCGGACCCCTACCATTACCCCTGGTCAGGGGTGGTCGCGAAGACCCCACAGCCATCTCAGCCAGCCGCCGTGCCGTGCGCCGCCGCCGTCGGCGCCGCCCACATCACCACACCACAGCAACGCCGCCACACATGTCACACGACACGACGACGGTGGAGTCTTCCGCGTCTTCGGCCTCGGGCCGGGCCAACACGGATCGCGTAGGACCGTACTCAACCAACCGCTGGGGGCAGCGACTCCGCTAGGATAGTTACGTAGCGTTGCGGATATACTCGATGTATTACGGGGTGCGTATTACCATCCGCACGTAATGGTTGCAGCTACCAGGAGGACGAGCATTCTCGATCTCTTGGCTGATCGCGCCAGCATCTCGAGTGGTGAAGTAGCGGATTTGCTTGGCGTGACGCGACAGACCGCGCATCGCCACCTGGCGGGGCTAGTCCGAACCGGAGATTTGGCGCGGACGGGTCAGGGACGCGCTATGTGCTTTCTCCAGAAGTATCGCTGCCGCCGCTTGCTCGGTGGCTTGACGAGTTGGTGGCCACCGAAGCCGCACTCCGCGATGTCCGCGACTCCGTGCGAGAGCGGTTATCTGACCGTGAAGAGCTGCACGCTATTGCTTGGGCCTTCGACTATCGGCTCGTTCTCGTCGAAGGTAAGAAACAACGGTCCAAAGAGGTGGGTCCGTTTCGTCCTTTGTGGGAGACGCCAAACGGCCAGTACCCGCCACCCTTTGAGGAGGTCGAGCCTGACGGGATGGCGCTCTGGGAGAAGCTCGGCAGGCTGGTCACGCACCCCTCTCTCCGCGCCCGTCTCCACGATCTGCTTTGGGAGCGGGAATAGTCTTCCGTCCCTTATACACACGCCCTCCAGGCGATCGATGCCTATTTAGAACTTGCTCCCACTACGGAGGACGGACTCGATTCCGCCAATGCGCTAGGCCGTGCGAGGTTGTTGGCTCGTCGGATCAACGACCATGCCCGTCTCCGTGACGCTGTTGACGCGGCATTTCGCCGAGCCGAAGTAGAACTATCGAGTGTCGATCCCAAGCCCGGCATCGTACTGAGGCTGCTGGACGTAGTGCTACATCATGTCGATGAGGATGCGAATCGTCACTTGGCTGAGAGGCTTTTGGAGCAGGCGAAGCGCACGTTCCAGGATCCGTGGATTCGTGATGACATCATCAGGCGCCAACTAAGCATCCCCGGTAGCCCCGAGCGGAAACAGGACCTGCGGTCCCAGGCAGTGGATCTGTGGCTCAAGGAGGCATCGGCCTTGTCCGGGGTGAAACGCACCTTGTTTCTAGAAGAGGCACTAAAGCGAGCCCAACGGTACGGTCTTCGAGAGAGTGCTGAAAAGATCCGGATAGAAATCCAGGAGAACGAACTAGACAGAGATGAGATGCAGAGCATCTCCGTCGATATGGAACTGCCACATGACCACATCGAGCAGACTCTCGTTTGGATCAGTTCCGGCGATAGCTGGGATGGCTGTCTAGAACGTCTGGTGGCGTTCGGTCCCTTGAGCGGGCACCTGCAGCACAATCTAGAGGCGGTACGCCGCAAGGCAGGGGAGTTCCCTCTGCTACGTCTAATGACCCACCGTGTGCTCGGCCCTTGGAACGAGACTCTCTTCACGCCGAGCAACGAGGAGCAATGGAATGAGCTCGAGTTATCCCGGTACGAGAAAGTCGGGATAGACATGGCCAGCTATGTCCTGGCTGAAGCGCTTGACCGCATCCATGCCTTCCACGGACTGCCAAAACGGCGAGAACTACAGTCGTTCTTCACTACATGCCTAATTGATAGAGAAGCCGCTGAGCGGATGGCGGCAGGCGTGGTGCATTACACACGGCGGCAGTTCGATGAGAGCATCCTAGTTCTCATCCCCCGCATTGAGGGAGTAATTCGCGAACTCGTTCGACAGCTAGGGGCGCCAATCTGGCGGGAACCTCGACCATTGAAGGAACGGCTTTCTTTCGGGAGGCAGATCTCTCTCGGGGACCTCTTGCGGACTCTTGGGGGCCATTTGGATGAAAACTGGCACCGGTACCTAACCACTCTATTCGTCAACCCACTCGGCTCGAACCTGCACAACCTGTATATGCACGGACTGTTACCACAAGGCACACGAGAGCATGCCGCAGCCACCATCCACGCTGTTGGGTTTCTGGCTTCTCTCCGACTGTCGCACGACGAACAACGGAATACCGGGGATGAGAATGGTTCTCTATAGGAAGTCAGCCTTTAAGCATGGTTACGACCCTGAGGATATAGAGCGAGTGTTGGATCATCCCTTAAGCGTTCGGGAGGTTATCACCAGCAGAGGCTCCTCGGCGATATCCAAGATCGGATTCGCGTCAAATTTGACCCTGATAGATGTACGCTATCGATATCATCCCCACAGCGGGGAGCGCGTAGTGTTTCACGCACAGAAGGTTCCCTAGGAGCCTGTGCGGCGGTAGAAGCCCTACCATCACCAGTAGGGACTCCTTGACTACGCGGGACAGTGAAACTACCGTTCGAAGCGATGACCACTCTGAACCCTCCCACCACCTTGGAAGAGCACGAGGAGCAGTTATTGGACCTAGAGAGGGCCTCGGAGTCAGGCGAGTTCGACTATGTTGGCCAAGAGGCAGTCGAATACCTGATCAGCCAGTTGCCGGATGGCTACGTTCTCGACGACGAGAACCGGGTGGTGCGACTGGACCCCAGCCTGCCGGATCATGTCTACATTCCCGCTCTCATCTTCGGCGTGCCGTCCGATCCAGTAAGAATCCCCGTCTACAGGTAGCATTCACCTAGGTCCCCGTGGCGGAGACTGAGGGCGACGGGGTGACTTCCTCCCGGGTGTTCGTCCCGAGACTTGCCGGAACTCAGTGTCATGCCCCGAGTCTGGTGGGTCGCCGCAGCCGAGACTGGCCATGTGGTCGACCTCGGTGGTGGTCGTGTCGGTGTGTGGATCAGGGGTCGGCTTCCGGCGTGTGGTCCCGAATACAAAGACTACACGCCGCTGATTACAGGCAACTCCAGCGCGGGTGGACGGCCAGTGGATGGTCTCCTACTTCGCCTATTGCCGTATTCCGAGCCGCCTCGGTCCCGGCAAACAGATCTGCCCGAAGGATCCCCGCCCGCACATCGCTTCGGAGACCGGAGTGCGGTCCGAGGGGTCCGGCACCTACGCCCCGTGGGACATATCGGACGCCGAGGCCGACGCTGTCCGCGATACCCCAGCCTGGTAGGGGGACGGGGAGGCGGCCAGGGTCTCGGTTCTTGTTGAAGTCAGCGATGTCAGCACCACCAGCCTGGACGGCTGCAACACCCCCCGGGAAGGGATGGAGGTTATCGAACCGGCGGTGGCAAACGAGATTCGGATCAGGTCCGCCTAGACGCGAGTTGTACGCGACCTCACCCATTTCGGTCATGGTTTCTGTAGATCCGATATAGAGTGTTCTCCAATGGCGGCGATTTCGATATTGGGCAGTGGTTCCTCTTCCCACGACAGTCGACGGTGATGCGGATCGCGGCGAGCCGATCGGGCAGGAGACCGTCGTTGGTGTTTTCGGCCGTGGTTCGGTGCTGCGGTTGGGATCCGGCCCGGTGGTGCTGAGTTGAAGGCCACCGATCGTTGGCGGGCCGAGTTGGAGGCCTGGGTGATTCCCCAGAGCCTGCTTGACGCCGCAGAAGAGTCACCCTACGGGTGGGCGCCGTGCGTATGGGCACGCCTTTCCGCCGCTGCTCGCTCTGGACCGCCCCCGATCACCTTCGAGATCGTCCGGGACTTGCTCGGCGAGCACGGTTCGGTGCTCGATGTCGGAGCGGGGAGGGGACGGGCCTCCTTGCCGCTGGCGGTGTTGGGTCATGACCTCACCGCTGTGGAGCCCGACACCGGAATGGCAGATGGTTTTGAAGAAGATGCGGCCCGACTCGGTGTTTCCGCCCGGCTGGTCCGGGGACGCTGGCCGGAAGCGGCGGGGGAGATCCCGGAGGCAGATGTTGTCATGTCGGCTCATGTCGTCTATGACGTACCGGGCATCGGCCCGTTTCTCGCCGCTCTCAACGACACCGCCCGGCGTGCCGTGGTAATCGAGATGACGGATCGCCACCCCCGAGTCGCCACGGCCCTCCTCTTCCGCGCCGTCCACGGTGTCGACCGTCCGGGAGGCCCGTCGGTTGACGATCTGGCTGCGGCGATCGTCGAGGAACTTGGCATCCGCCCCAATGTGGAGCGGTGGGAACGACCCGGGACGATTTGGTTCGAGAGTTGGGATGAGATACTCGCCTTCTACGGGCGACGGCTGACCCTGCCAATAGCCCGACGCCCCGAGTTACGGCCCCTCCTGGAGTCGCAGGTCACCGAGAAGAACGGCCGGCTATACGTCGGGGACCGGGAGGGGCAACACTGCACCCTGTGGTGGCGTACTGATCAATGAAAGCGCCGGACGCGCAGGGTCTGGCTACCAAATGGCAGTGTGGCGTGCGCCGGGGCTGGCATTCGTAGCATGGCCCGACGCCCGCCGATCAGGCATTCCCTGGATGAGCGATGGGCCAACCCTTTGCCCGTCTTGGGGCCCATTCCTAGGAGGGTGGTCAAAAACCCCTTAGCGGCCCGTCGACCGATGACATAATGCCTGTTCAGAGGAAGACGGGCCGTTGCTCCCCCCGTCTTACACACCTTCCTAGCCGGCTTGGTCGGCGAAGCGCCAGAACCGGGTCACCCCGGACGCAATGGCCAGGTCCCGCTCCCGGAAATCCTGGTCACTGCGGTAGCGGATCGTGAGTGACCACTGCCACACGCCGGGGAACGGCAATCCCCACACGCAGTCGACGTCGACGCGGTCACCCGGTTCGCAGTCGCCGCCCAGCCACTTCTCGTCCTCGGGGTTCCCGAGGCCGACCCGCTGCATCAGCCGGCGCCCGTCGGCCTCGACGGCAGCCCGCTGGTCCGACGACATGGCCTGCCACTGGCGGTGCATCGCCGCTGACACCTGCCGGATATCCGACAGGTCGTTGTCGAACCAGGGGAACAACGGCCGTGCCGCCGAGATGATCGCCGCCATCCGCCACTCGCAGCCCGTCGTGTCCGTCACGGCCAGGTCCTCATCCGAGGTCCACCACGGCCAGATGCGCGGGCTGCCCCCACCCACCCCGGGGTCGCCCGTCGTGATCAGGTAGCTGTCGCCGCCGGGTACGCCGCCGTGGGCGCCGGTCCGGGGGACGTCGGTACGCCACCCCACCGACTCGCGGACGCGGGCTATCTGGTCGCTGGGAATCGTCCGGGAGCACGCGATAGCGTCCGGACCGGGCAGGACCTCGAAGGAGCAGTCGATGTCCTCCACGCCGTCGGGACGGGGTGACGGCCGCAGCGTTCCCTCCCACAGCCCCTCGGCGGTCGGTGTCCCCGACAGCTCCTGCGCCCAGATCCCGCTCACTCGTCGGAACCGCATTCGCATCCCGTCCGGTTCGTCCCCCGACCAGATATGCACCGTCGCGCCGTCGGCCACCGGCAGGATCCGGGTGTAGGAATGCCCGACCGTGAACGTCCAATCGCAGATACCCGACCAGCCCGGCGGAGTCGCCTCCACCACATAGAACGTACACGTCGTCCGGGGCAGGTCGGCGTACGCCACCTCGTCGATCACCGCCGTCCAGGACACTGCCCAAGTGCCCTCCAACGCCGGTGACCCCCGCACCCGGTTCCCCTCCCGCGCCAGCCCGGGCGGCAGCGACCCCGACGAGTAACGATCCACCCGCGGCCCCACCAACCGAGGCATCGCCAGGTCATAGTTCCGGTCAACCTCCAAGAAGAACTCACACACTTCGGGATTCCAACTGCCGGGGTCCACCACGATCGTGCAGGGCGTCTCATACCTGGCTCGCCCCACCCGAGCAACGACCTTCCCCCTGTAAGAGCCGTGGGACAGCGCCGTGCCGTACAAGAACGCCTCTCCCTCACCCCGCCCGGAGAGTATCCCGCGAGGCCGACGCCCCGAGTACCGATGATCGTCGTCGATGCTCGATCCCAGGTAGAACGGCAGATAGATCTCCGGATACTCCCGGTCCCCGTAATACTCACCCAGCTCCAACTCCTCATAGCATGGACCCGACCAGCCCGAAGTCGTCTGCGGCTGAGTAGTGACCGTCGTGCCCTCCCGCACCCGGAACACGCACGCCAACGTCAGAGGGTCCCCACTCGACACCGACGCCGTGATCGTCCCACGAGACACCTGCAGCGAGTTACCGTTCGACGTAGGCCGGCCGCTCAACGTCAGCGACGACGACCCCGACACCGACATCCCACCCGGCTGCGCTCCCGAATACGAATAGCCGGTCACCCTCGCATCCGAGTTCATCGGCAGCGCCTGCGAATACGACTGACCCACCTGGAAATCATACGAACACGTCCCGCTCCAATCCCCCGGCCCCGCCTCGGTCGTGGTCGTGACTTCCTCCCCCGCGGTGGTCGAGGTCGTCTCTGGGGTGTGGTCGTGCGGTACCCCCGCAGACCACCAGCCGCACCGGCGGCTACCCCCGATGTCGTACTGGCTCGGCCGCGTCGAAGAACTGCCGTACTCCACCGACTCCCCCCGAGGCGGACCCGTGTTCGTCGACCGGGTATGACCCTGGATCCCCGAACCCGGCAGAACGCACCGAGACGGGCCCGGCCGGTTCCCGATCAGCACTGTCCGGTGTGCTTGATTGGTGAACACCCACTTGTAGACCCCTTCGGTGTAGGAATCGTGCCGGTTGCAGGTCGCGCCGGTGGGAGCGTCCGCGTTCGTCAGGGCTACCTGCTGGCCGTTCACCACGTTGGCGGGTTTCCACTCAGGGCGGGCAGCACAAGTATCCTGCGGACGCTCCCGCCACTCCCCAGTGTCCTCCCAGGCGTCGCAATCGCCTGTGTAGTGGTTGAAGCGGACACATCGCTGCTTGATGTAGCGGTTGTAGTGCCAGAACTGGTACTCGGTGAGCCTCGTCGTTGTCCCCCGGTTCCAGGTGAACTGATATACGGCTTCGTCGTGGCCTGTATGGGCGGCGCTGTCCGGTCCCGGGCCGAACAGCAGCACCAAGCCGAGCAGCACCGCGGCGGCCGCACCCGGTATCCAGACCTTGGGAGAGGCTAGGGTGCGGCGTGCCATGTGTTCTCCTTCCCCGGGGGTTACCAGCCGGGGGTGGTGTTGACCCGGGTGCGCGTGGGATCGTCGGTCGGGTCATAAGCGGCGATCACATGCTCATTGGCCGTCACACGCGGTCGCGGGTCCGGAGGGCACGGATTAAGGGTTCCGCCGTGGTCCCTCACGAAGGGGATAGCAGCGTCGATGTACCGGCAGAAGCCCTGGTAGCTGATCTTCCACTCGCCGTCGACGTAGGTGAAGGGCACCACGTTCCACGCCCAGGCGAAGCTGCCGTCCTGCATCACCGTCCGGATGCGCACGTCGATACGGTCCGGGTCGTTCCACTGCGCCCCGTACAGCTCCACCCGCCGTGTGCTGCGGTTGTCAGCGTCGGCCCAGACGCTGGTCCACGCATCAAGGTCGTTGGCAGCTTCCTCCCCAAAGTACTGCTCAGCCGAGGTCTGCGACTCGGCGAACACCTGCGCTAGCAGGTGGCCGTCGCGGATCGTCGCCATTCGCTGCTCGTGGCTCCCTGCCCGCCAGGCGAGGAACTCTTTCCGTACCTCGTCGAGCACGCATTCGTCCCGCACCTTGAACCACTGGTGGTAGTTGCCGGGGCAGTCCCCGGTGGCTTCGGGGTCGGGGGCGGTGGTCGTCGGGTACTCGTAGGTGTGGCAGTGTTCCAATACGGCGTCGCCATGGTTGTGGCATACCTCACCGGTCTGCACCGCTTCGTCGTGATGCTCGTGCTCGCTCGCTTCCACCGGCGCCGCGGTGGTCGTGGTCGAGGTCGCCGCGGTGGTCGTGGGGACTTGGGTAGTGGTCGTGGGAGCCTGGGTGGTCGTAGTGGTCGGTTGGACGACCGCCACCGTCGTGGTCGTAGGAACCGTGGTGGTGGTCGTGGCACTCGTTGGCGTGTCGGCGGCCACCGACCCCGAGGAAGTGGTGGTTGCCGGGGTGATCCTTGCGGTTGCTACCACGGTGGGGGCCGGCGCTTCCCGCGTGGAAGGGCTACTGACCACGAAGTACGCCGCAACGAGGCCCCCAACAGCGAGGGCAACTGCGGCCACCAGGAGCCGGATACGCCTGCCGGGCTTGGTGGGGATGGTCATGGTGTGTCTCCTTCGCTCGCCCGGGCAGGTCTGTCCGAGCCCCCGTTTACCGAGGTACGCTCGGGTGGTGACAGGTCACGGTGGTTCCGCAGGAGCCAGGTGATCACCGACCGCGCCGCGGGTGAGCCAGGGCCGGGGAAGGCCGACGGGACGTATCTCAGGGCCCGCACGGGTCCACCGCTTCCACGTCGGCGCCGAGGGTGTCGGCGTCGAAGTACAGGGAGGCCTCCGCCGATGCGACCCCGAGGGGGAAGCGCCGGCGCGGCCCAAGGTCGGCGTGGACCTCGACAACGTTGTTGGGGTGCAGGCATGCCGACGGGGGTGGCCGGTCGCACACCAGGTCGTCGCCGCAGTCGGCCAGCAACCGCCGCATCTCGTGGGACGCTATCTCGTAGGCCAGTTCCTGGTCGTTGACCCAGTGCGTGTAGTCGGCCAGAAAGACCATCACTGCCACGATCATCCCGACGAGGTAGACGGAGACGACCGCGAACCTCACCGTTCCTCCTGTAGCTGGCCGACAAGCGGGTCGGTTGCGGGCGCTTCTTCCACGATGGGCGGACCCTCCGCCAGCATCACCTGCGATGTTCGGGTGACCTGGGAGGCCATCGCGGGTATTGGCCCCGGCAGCGGCCGGCACACGACCGAGACCCGTACCCGGCTCAGGACCGGCGGAGTACCTGCCCAGTCGGTGTTGCCCTGGTATCGGGCCGGGTCGAGCCACGCCCCGTCCCGCCGGCTGTAGTAGTCGACGGTCACGGTGGGACGGTCGGCGCAGACCCACGCCGCCGACAGCACCGCGGCGGACGCCGCCGCCGAACCCGCCCGCGCGTCCGCAGGGGTCGCGTCGGCGGGGACTCCCGAGGCGGCGGCCAGCGCGCCCCGGTAGGTGGCCGTCTGGAGTTGCCGGCTGCGGTCGGCCCCCTCGACCACGGTCACCATTACCAGGATGCCGACCAGGATGGTCGGGACTGCAAGCAGCGCCGCTATAACCTCGTCCACGTCAGGGTCCCTGCCCGCACACCGTCAGCACTCCCAGGCCCACTCCCGCCCGGGTCGGGGCGCAGCCGACCGCGTGGAAGGTACCCGCCCACCATCCGATGGTGACGGGCAGCACCTCCAGGCTGGTCAGCACGGTGCAGGTGGCGGTGTCGGCGCTAGCGGAGAAGCCGACGACCCGCAGGCGTTCGTTCCCCCGGAGGCGGTCGCCCGACGCGGCGGCGGCGGCGGCGGCATTGTCCCACGCCGGGTCGCCGGTCGTCGCAACGCAGTTCCAGCCGCTTCCGGCCAGCGCCGCCGCAGCCGCTCGGGCGGCTGAGCGGGCCGCAGAGCGGGCCTCGAGACCGCCCGTATATGCCATCATCACCGAGATCACCATCATCACGGTCGCTACCCACACCGCCCCCAGCTTGATCGCCGCTACCGCGGTGTCCACGATCCGCTCCGGGCCCGGACGTACGGGCGACCCGTCTCCAGGAGGGTTGTCAGGAGCCCCCGGTTGGCCCGACGGTCGATGACAAAGTGCCACGCCGGCGGACGACGGGCTGACCATTCACGTGTTTTCGAGCGCCCTCCTAAGTGCATTTGTCACCCGTGGCGGCGGCGGTCCAGGTGCCACCGGCCGCGTCGCACACCGCCTTGGTGGTGATACCGCTGTACGGGTTGATATCTTCGATGTCCTCCTGGGCATTGGTGATCTGGGTCCACATGATGAACCCGACGGCGATCATTCCGGCCACCGCCAGGGCAATGCTGAGAACAAGACTGATTGGTTTGTCCATTCGACCCTCCTTGGTCTGTTTCGATCACGGCCTGACGCCGGTGTTGACGGAGACGGCGATCCCGATCATCAGCACCACCACACCGAAGGCGACAACGATGGTGCCGAGGGCGCCGATGGTGCGTCCCAGCCGGTCGGTGCGCTCGGCCCCGGAGGCCGCGTACACGGCTATGGCCCGGTCCACCACGTGGTCGATGAGCGCGGTGGCGGCTGCTCCGCTTCGCTCCACGGTGTCGACCGTGCCCAGGAGCGTCTCGGCGGCGGACCCCCGGACCCGCCGGGCCGCCGCGGTCAACGGATCCCGGCCGCCCTCGAGAGCGACGGCGATCGCCGAAGCCACCGGGGTGAACGCTCGCTCGGTGGTCTGGTGGGCGGCTTCCACAGCGGCTTCGCGTATGGGGAGCCCTATAGCGGTGTACAGGCGTACCCTCCGGAGCCAGGAGTGGAGGGCGCCGGCCTGACGGCGGTGGTGGCTCTCGAGGACGATGTTCCGGAGTCGAGGGGGCAGCAGCAGCGGTACCCATGCCCCGAGCGCTACCGCGACGGCGGGAGCGGCCCGGGCGCCGGTGACGATCGTCATCCCGCCGAAGGTCGCAATGGCGACGATGGCTGCGCACCCCCATGAAACGGCAGTCACCATTGCCGGTGACCATCCGGCCGCGGCTAGGTCCTCGGCGTCGTGGTGGGTGGCTGGATCGGTGAGGATCAGAACCGCTCCGAGAGCCGCCAGCGACGCAACCGCAGCCCAGATCATGCCTTCACCGCCGCCGCTGCCGAAGCGAACACCGGGGCACACACCGCAGCGGACCCGGCCGCCGCGCCGAGGGTCACAAGCTGGCCGCCCGGACTGACCAGCCATTCCCCGAAGGAGGGCATCCACACCGCCATGCCCACGACGGTCCCGACCGAGAGGAGGAGGGCGACCGCGAGGGGCAGCATCTGGGCGGCTACCTTGCGGTGGAAATGCCGTGCCGCGTCGGCCTCCGCGGCTGCCAGGTCTTCGAGCGCGGACAGGACTTCGCTGACCTGACCGCTGCCGCGGCCCGCCGCGGCCAGGATGTCGGTGAGCCAGACCGAGGCGGTCACCGGTACTGTCTCCACGAACTCCCGGGCTGCGTCGGCTACCGCGCCCTGCTGGTACCCGGCGGCCAGTCTCTCGGTGGCGCCACCCACGCTCCCTCTCACCAGCGGGGCAGTTCGGGTGAGGGCTTCCCCGATGGTGGTAGCGGTGGTGGCCTGGTTGGCCAGCACGACGGTTAGGCGGGCTACCCGCTCGGTGCGGGTGGTGCGCAGGGCGCTGCGTGCCCGGATCGACAGTGCCCACACGCATACGCCATAGGTCATGACCGCGGCCATGCCGAGGGCAGGACCCCAGCGGATGGCCACGACGCCCCCTATCGCGGCCGCTCCCGCCGGAGCGATGACGGTTCCCGGCCGGGTCTCCCGCACTGCCTGCCGGGCGCGGGCGGCTCTGAGAGCGAGCAGCGTGGGGACCGGGCGCCGTTCGGGGAGCAGCACGAGGACGAGACCTGCCATAGCCGAGGCGGTCACGATCCACCCGACCGGGTTCATCCGTCCCTCCCCGCGTCTATGACTCTCAGTCCCCGGTCCCGGTAGTCGACCATATCGTCGAGGGACACCCCGACCGCTCTGTATAGGGCGGCCACGACCGGGTTCTGCGGGAGTGCCACCGGGCGCGCCCACCGCCCGGATTCGAGCAGTTGCCACAAGCAGCCGGTGCGTATCTGGCCGCCGGTCTCGTCGATGTCCACGACCTCGGTCACGTCGGCGATGACCCTCTCGTTGCGGTCGTTGCGCCCCAGCCAGACCAGCAGATGAACACCGGCCGCTATCTGGCGGCGGGCGTACTCCCCGGAAGCGCCCTCGGACGACGCGTAGGCGACCAGCTTCTCCAACACACCGGAACCGGGCGGCGAGTGCAGGGTGGCGAGACAACCATTCATGCCGGAGGACATGGCATCGAAGAGAGCCAGGGTGCCTTCCCCGCGGACCTCCCCCACGACGATCTTGGACGCGTTGCCCCGCTTGGCGTCGCGGATATGGTCGGTCATGGCCAGCTTGCCGATCCCGTCGGCGTTGGCGTCGCGGGTCAACCGCTCGAACGTCATCCGATGGAGCCCGTAATCGGCCAGCCGCAGCTCCGGGGTGTCCTCGATCGTGTCCACCCGCTCGTGAGCAGGTGTATGCGCCAGCAGCGCCTGCAGCAGCGTGGTCTTTCCTCCGCTCATCGTCGCGGCGACGATCGTGTTGGCGCGGCGGGTCCCGGCGACAGCACCCACCAGGAGGCTGTTCAGACGGTGGTCGGCGAAGCCGAGTTGCTCCAGGGTAAGCCGCCCGCCCATGTTGGCCCGCAACGCCAGGTACATGGGGCGCACGACGAACCCCTCGGCGTGGAGCCGCCAGCGGTCCTTGAGGTTCATGTCGAGGCGTGGGTGTTGCTCGTCGAAACGGTGGGGCCGGCTACCGCCGAAGGTAGCGAGGAACTTGATCGCCTCCTCCAGCGAGTGGTCGTCGGCGAACGGGGATTCCCGGTCCTCTCTCCGCCCGTCGGAGTATTGGACCTGCATCCGCCCGCCGCCGAAGACCTGGTACTCCTCGACATCCTCGATGTCCATCAGTTCTCTCAGGAGGTCCTCCGCCTGCTGGCGTGCTCCGGCCCGGTGCGTGGCGGCGTCGCCGGCCTCGAACCGGCGGGGCTGCACTGCGTAGACCGCCAGCGACTTGCCCATGCGGTTCAGCAGCCGCACGGCGCGGCGGTGCGGGGCGGGGCGGATATTGCGCATCTGGCTGACCCCGGCTGTGGCGGCCAGCAGGTCCAGGCTCTCGGCGGGTTCGTCGGTGACCGAGACCACGACGATCGGCACCTTCCACCCCGACCCGTTGTCCAGATTGAGCCAGGGCCGCACTCCCTGGGCGTTGCCTTCCGTGATGAGTACGACCGCAGCGGCGGACGCCGCCGTCGCCAGCATCCGGTCGCGGTCGGTGTCGGAGCGGAGGGTGACCACCTGGCCGCCGCCGGCGGTGCGGAGGGTCTCGTCGCCCAGGTGCTCCACCACCGTGACCTCCCGCGCCCTCCGGCGTATCCCCTCGGTGAGGCTTCGGGTGGTCCAGTTCCTCACGTCGCCGGCTAGCCCCTTGTCCTGGATGACCAGCAGCACTAGCCCTCACATTCCCGCGTGTCCCGGTTCCACGTCCTCCCCGCGTCCGTGCACTCCCGGGCTCCCATCGTCACCACGTCCCCGGCCGCTTCTCCGGGAGCCGTGTCGCAGTGCGGCCAGGTCCCTTCCACGGTGGCAGGCCACGTCGCCAGCGCCGGTTCGGCCATCAGGCGGGCTGCCTCGTCGGGGGTGGCCGCCAGGCTGATCGACGGCCCGTCGACTCCGAGAAGTTCGGTGACCATCCACGCGCAGCCGGAACCGAGGGGACCGACCACGGCCAGATCCCCCGCGGCCGGCCCCGGCGGTGGCCAGTGGGTCGGGTCGACCAGCAGCCGCAGCGGGGCGGTGCCCTCCGGTATGGGCGGGTCGCAGCGCGGCCAGGTCACAGCGGCAGAAGGCCAGACTCCGATGTTGCCGCGGGTGATGAGCCGGTCGGCGGCTCGGGGTGTGACGGCGATGGTGATACCGCCCCCCGGGTCCACGTCGAGGACGGTGGTGACGGCAAGCGCGCAGGCGGTCCCGACCGGCCCGACCACCGCTTCGTCACCGGGTGCAGGACCGGGCGGCGGCCACAGGTCGACTCCGGCCACCAGCCGCAGCCGGGCCGTCCCGGGCGGCGTTTCCAGGATCGGTGTTCGTGTCTCCGGTTCGGGACATGGCGGCCAAGCCCCGCCGGCGGGGGGCCAGATGGCGAGATCTCCGGTTGTCATGAGCCGGCCGGCGGCCTCGGGGGTGGCGGCGATAGTGACGCTTCCGGCGTCGACGTCCAGGAGTTCGGCGACCGCCAGCCCGCAGGCGGTCCCCGCGGGGCCGATCACCGCTTCGTCACCAGGTACAGGACCGGGTGAGGGCCACAGGTCGAGTCCGGCTGTCAGCCGCAGCCGACTCAACCCACTCGCGTCGCCCAGGTCGGCCCCGGGCGCTCGCAGCATTCCCGGTGTGATGAACGTGTTGGCTGGGATGTCGAGGGCGGCGACATTGCTACCCATGGCGTCGGGGGTGACGAACAGGGGAGCGAGGCTCTCGGGTACGTCGAGGATGGCCAGTTCCCCGACGGCGCCGCGGGGCCACGGCTGGGTGGCGAATATGACGCCGACCACCGGCGGCGGCTCGGAGCGTCCGAACAGCAGCACCAGTACGACGGTCACTACGACCAGCGCACCGGCGGTACTGAGACGAGCTGCCCGGCCGGTGAACATTCAGACCCTCATGGGCGTCCGGCCCAACAGCGTCCGGCGGAAGGTGATTACCTCTATCATTGTGTGGACTGTACCTACTGTGTGAAGTGATAGACAATTCTGAACAAGGATATTTTTGTCTTTATAATGTAATCCATCGCCAAATCAGTTAGAAACCGAGTTGTAGCGCCACACACACCGACCGCTAGGTGCTCTCACGGCCGTTAGCGGCGATATCCGGTCCGCGCTGGGTACGACGGGGATGGAGACCCGGTCGGGGTTGCGCCGTAGGCGTCGGGATGTGCGTCGACCGGGAAACGGGTCCAGGAGCGGTCTCACGTCGCCCGAGTGTTACCGACAGGTCGCTCTTCCGGAAAGTCCCCGACTTCGCGTCACCTGGCGTCGTGCAGTTCAGGGCCAGGTATGGTTGCCCACTGCCGACCTCGATCACGTTTCGAGGGTTGCCTTCGAGGAACTGCCAGGCAGCCTCGGGTGGTCGAGATGCGGGCTCCGGACCGACGGCTTCCAGTTAAGGCCTGGTTGGTCCGGAGCAAGCGCAACGCCGGGTAGCGTCGACGCTTCTTGCTAGACGTACATCCGGATCCCGTCAGGCCGGCTTCAGCCGAGGAGGATCATGGCGAGGGCGACGATTGCCAAGCCGAACCCGGCCACCTGGATGCGGGTGGTGCGTTCTCCCGCCAAGACGACCTGGCATACGAGGGTGAAGCCGTAGGCCATCTGGAAGAAGAGTCCGGCGATCGCCAGGTTCTCCTGGGCGGCCAGCGTGAAGCTGCCGAGACCGATACCACCCAACAATCCGATGAAGCCCGCCCTGGGTATCGATCCCCGTAGGGGTTTGATGGGGTGGCGACCGACGAGTATCACCAGCATCACCGTTCCGACCGCTGTCACCCGTCCGGGCAGTACCGGCCATATACCCGAGCCGTCGCTTGTCAGGCCGAGCATGGTGGCGGTGAAGCCGAACAAGAGACCGGCCATGAGACCGTGCCGAACGGCGATCCGGTCCCACTTGCCGGTGGGGTTCCTGAGGCCGATCAGCCAGAGGGCGATCACCCCGACCGCCATGCCGGCGCCGACGATCACCGAGGGAAGCCCTACCAGGACGGCGTCCACGGCTATAGGGATGACCGCTCCCGTCACCGCCGCCACCGGCCCGACGATCCCGACCCCGCGGGTGGTGTAACCGCGGTACAACTGCACCAGGGCCATGCTCGCTCCTATGCCCGAACCGGCGCCCAGCAGCAGATCGGTCGTGGTGGGCTCTCCTCCCCAGAGGAGCGCCAGAACGGCGGTGGTCACCAGCGTGGAGATGTAGATCCACAGCACCGTCGCCATGAGGCGGCCTCTCCGCCCCAGGTTGGTCCCCACATGGTCGGCGTAGCCGATCACCACCGGGGAGATGAGACCGATCAGGACGCTCATGTAAACGAAGGATGGAGAAGGCGAGCGGAGAGGCAGGCATCCGGTTCGCGAAACCCTTTTCTATCGATGGGGTTGAACCTGTCGTGCCGTCGCTGCATGATAGGTGATACCAAACACCCGTGCGGTCTCGAACCGGACGTCATTCGACGGCTCGCAGGGTCATGAATCCCGGAACCGGATCGCCTCCCACGGGCGCACCCGGCCGCGTTCGAGTCCCAGGTACGGTGGTGGTGGGGGAGGGCCCGGCGGGCGGATCGGCGGTGGCGATTTTCGCGCTCTGAGGGTGCGGTCCGAGAAGGCGGGCGGGGCCGTGATCGCTCCCTCGGATGTCCCATCAGGGCCGCTACCTGCTACTGGAAGGCGGCGAGGCCGGTGAGGGCCTGGCCGAGGATCAGGGTGTGGATCTCGTTGGTTCCCTCGTAGGTAATAACCGTCTCCAAGTTGTTCATGTGGCGGATCACGGGGTAGTCGAGCGTGATGCCGTTGGCTCCCAGGACCGATCGCGCCTCGCGGGCCACCTCGAGGGCAGACCGGACGTTGTCGAACTTTCCGAACGAGATGTGCCGGGGATCGGCCAGGCCTTGGTCCTTCATGCGGCCGATGTGGAGGGCTAGGAGGAGGCCACGGTTGACGGCCACCATCATGTCGACGAGCTTGCGCTGGGTCAGCTGGAAGGCGCCGATGGGCTTGCCGAACTGGTGGCGTGTGCCGGCGTAGTCGAGAGCCGTCTCGTAGCAGGAGCGGGCTGCTCCTATCGATCCCCAGAGGATGCCGTAGCGGGCTTCGGTCAGGCACGAGAGGGGGCCCCGCATCGAGGCCACCCCGGGGAGTGCGGCGTCGCCGGGGAGGCGGACATCGTCGAGTACCAGCTCGGAGGTGTGCGAGGCCCGCAGCGACAGTTTGCGCGTTATGTCGCGGGCGGAGAAGCCGGGAACGTCGGTGGGGACTATGAAGCCGCGCACACCCTCGCCGGTCCTGGCCCAGACGATCGCCACATCCGCTACCGATCCGTTGGAGATCCAGGTCTTGGTCCCGTTGAGAATCCAGTCGGACCCGTCCCGTCGGGCGTTGGTGCGCATGGAAGCGGGGTCCGACCCGGAGTCGGGCTCGGTGAGCCCGAAGCACCCGAGCGCCTCGCCGGAGGCCATGGCGGGCAGCCATCGCCGGCGCTGCTCCTCGGAGCCGTAGGCTCGGATGGGGAACATGGCCAGCGATCCCTGTACCGACACCATGCTCCGCAGCCCCGAATCTCCAGCCTCCAGTTCGAGACAGGCCAGGCCGTAGTCGACCGCCGAGGCGCCCGGACAGCCGTAGCCGTCCAGGTGCATCCCCAGCAGCCCCAGCCCGCCCAGCTCGGTGGCCAGCTCTCGGGGGAGGATGCCCTCCTCGAACCAGTCGGCGATGGAGGGGAGCACCCGGTCGGACACCCAACGGCGCACGGTGTCGCGCAGCAGGCGTTCCTCCGGGTTGAGCAGGCGATCGATGCCGAGGAAGTCCTTGGGGTCAGGAGCGGGAGGCGGGGTGGGAGAGGGCATGTCTCGATCTCTTAGGGGATGTCCGCCCTGATTCTTGCAGCCATCGGCCCGGTACCGAGCCGAGAGCGCTGCTGCCGGTCCCATTGGTTGCCAAGCGGGACCCATCGCTGCCGGCCGGGACGGGCGTCGGCTGATCGGTCGTCCCGGGAAGCGTTGCCGAAAGGGTGATTCCGGGGGCGAGGCCGGTCGACGATCGGTACGTTCCGGACCGCTCCGATGTCTTGAGTCTCATGTCGGTATGCGGGTTTCGTGGCGTGGTTCCAGGTTCCTCGTCCGGTCCCCGTAGTGAACTCTTCGCAATGTCTGATCGGGTGGCATCTCAAGAAAGTGTGGGGTGACGGCCAGGTGGATCCTTCCGGACAAGGGTGGTTCCGGGGCCGAGCGAGCAGGGCCTAACAGGGTCGGAGGATGGCGCCAACGGACCGCGGCCTGCCTTACGAATTGCCCTTGGTAGCTGTGGTCCCCTCGTAGAATCGATGGGGACAGGCAGCCTAACGCGAGGCGGGTATACCGCGCAGGCACCGTCGGGACGGACCGTGTACCGTGCCTTTCGCGGTAGCAAAGAGATCGATGTCAGACCGAGGAGAGGCCGATGACCGAACCGACCAAGATCCTGCTCGATGAGTCGGAGCTCCCGACCCATTGGTACAACATCATCCCCGACCTGCCGGCGCCGCCTCCCCCGGTGCTGCATCCGGGAACGCTCGAGCCTGTGGGACCCGCCGACCTGGCGCCGCTATTCCCGATGGACCTGATCCTCCAGGAGGTGTCCGCCGAGAGTTACATCCCGATCCCCGAGGAGATCCGGGAGATATACCGCTTGTGGCGTCCGACTCCGCTGCACAGGGCCCGCCGCCTCGAGCGGGCGCTCGATACCCCGGCCCGCATCTACTACAAGTACGAGGGTGGCAGCCCGGCGGGATCGCACAAGCCCAACACGGCGGTGGCCCAAGCCTATTACAACGCCAAGGCCGGGGTACGCAAGCTCACCACCGAGACCGGCGCCGGCCAATGGGGCAGTGCCCTGGCCCTGGCCTGCCAGATGTTCGGCCTCGAGTGCGAGGTCTGGCACGTCGCCGCGTCCTACGACCAGAAGCCCTACCGGGTTTCGATGATGCGGACCTGGGGTGCCACCGTGCACTCCAGCCCGTCGGACGTGACCAACGCGGGGCGGTCCATCCTGGCCGAGGATCCCGACAGCCCCGGCAGCCTGGGGATCGCCATATCCGAAGCGGTCGAGGTGGCGGCCACCAACGAGGACGTCAACTACTCGCTGGGTTCGGTGCTCAACCACGTGCTGCTGCACCAGACGGTGATAGGCCAGGAAGCAGTCGCCCAGATGGCCAAGGTGGGAGAGACGCCGGACATCATCATCGGTTGTACCGGAGGTGGTTCCAACCTCTCCGGGTTGTCGTTCCCGTTCATCCGCGAGAAGCTGGCCGGGAACATCAACCCGACCATCCGGGCGGTGGAGCCGGCGGCGTGCCCGTCGATCACCAGGGGCGAGTACCGGTACGACTTCGGCGACGCCATCGGCATGACCCCGCTCGTGAAGATGTACACCCTGGGCCACACGTTCGTCCCCGACCCGATCCACGCCGGCGGGCTCCGCTATCACGGGATGTCCCCCCTGGTTTCGCATCTGTGCGAGCTCGGGATCATGGAAGCCGTGGCGATCGGCCAGACCGAGTGCTTCGAGGCGGCCATTGGCTTCGCCAGGAGCGAGGGCATCATCCCGGCGCCCGAACCCACCCATGCCATCGCCGCCGCCATCCGGGAGGCCGACCGGTGCCGCCAGACGGGTGAGGAGAGCGTGATCCTGGTCGCCTTGTGCGGTCACGGCCACTTCGACATGGCCGCCTACGACACCTACCTGGCCGGCGAGTTGTTCGACTACGAGTACCCGGCCGACGCCATCGGAGCGGCATTGGAGAAGGTTCCCGTAATCGCCTGAGCAGGCACCAGGAGTCCGGTCCCGCCAGGGCCTGTCCCGCCGGGGCCGGACCCGAACCCGACGACGATCAGAAGGGCAGGGCGAGTTGGTGGTCGCTCTCCCCCCGACCGGTCGCCACGCCATCCCGGCCGCGCGCCTGTTTCGTTCCACCGTGGGCGGCGACCAGGCGGCGGATGACACCACCCAGGCGTTTGCGCATCGCCGTCGAGGCGTAGGACCGCCGGCCGTACTCGTGCCGGTAGTACCTGATCAGGTGGGGGTACTCCGCCTCCACCCACCGGAAGTAGTGGTCCTTGAGCGGTCCGCGCAGGTGCAGGTACTGCCCGGTGATGAACCTGGCCCCGGCCTCCGCCGCCCCCCTCACAACCTCCTCGATCTGGGCCGGCCGGTCGGAGAGCCCGGGCAGGACGGGGGCCATCAGCACGCCGGAAGGAACGCCTCGGTCGTTGAGACGCCTCACCGCGTCCAGGCGCTTGCGGGGATGGGAGGTTCCCGGTTCCGAGCGCGACCACACGTCGGGATCGAGGGTGCCGATCGAGAAGTCAACGGTCACTTCGGTCACCTTGGCCGCCTCGGCGAGCAGGTCGAGGTCCCTCAACACCAATGGGGACTTGGTCAGGATCGAGAACGGGTTACGCCGCTCGACCAGGACCTCGATGATCCCCCGTGTCAGCTTGTACTTGCCCTCGGCCGCCTGGTAGGGGTCGGTGTTGGTCCCCATGGCGATAGCGTGCCCGGCCCACCGAGCGGGTGCCGTCTCGTGGCGTACCACCTCCGGCGCGTTGATCTTCACCACGATCTTGGTGTCGAAGTCCTTGCCGATGTCCAAGCCGAGGTAGTCGTGGCTGGGCCGGGCGAAGCAGTAGGTGCAGGCGTGGCTGCATCCCCGGTAGGCGTTGATGGTGTAGCCGAAGGGCAGCACCCCCGGGTTCGGGACCCGGTTGATGACGGTGCGCGACTCGACATGGAGGAACTCGAGGCCCCGGTAGGCGCCCCGGCCCACCTTGCGCTCGATGACCGCGTCGAAGAGTGCCGGACGGTCACCCGGCGCATCGGCCGTGATCCAGCGGAACTCTCCCATGTCGCCACAGCCTAGCCGAACATACGTTCGTCCGGCAAGACAGCAGCACACCGGGTTGTCTTCTCATCCGGAGGGTGATGGCGGGCAGGTCGAGTGCGAGGAACGATGGCCTACCGGCCGCGCTTTGACAAACCGGTTCGGGCTCACGTGCTCCTCTGGAGCTCGGACCGGCGAGGCCCGGATGGGTGCAAGACCGGGAAGTTGCCCCTGGATCAGACTCGCCCGTATATCACCGGTCGGGCCGGCGAGGCGGGAGGTTGTTCACCGGCGGCCTGCATATCGGTGACGACCCGGTCTACAAGCCGGCGGATCCCGGCGAAGGCCTCGTCGGGCGCCGACGCCAGCCAGCTCAGTGAGGGAAACTCGACGCAGAGCCCGACATGCTCCTCGTCGTCGGGAGACCATGTAACCCGGTAGGTGTAGTTGTGAATTGCCATACGTCTTCAACTCCCTGACTGCCCGCAGGACCTGCCGCACCTGGTAGGCCTTTGCCATGCCTCGGTCGTTCTGGATGTTCACTCGCGGGTCTCCGGGCCATGGTGTGCGGTAGACCCGGTGGCTGCCGCCGGTCTGCCGTGGTTCCCCGAAGTACTCGTCACACACTCTGACGAGGTCGGCGAACCGAACACCCTGGGGGTTCTCGCCCAGTGCTCTGACAATCGCTTCTGTGGTAGCCATGCCATGGTAAGTACACCTTACGATACTCTGAGTCAAGGGGGTTCCTCTACCTGTCTGCTATCGGTCTCGTGTCTTCCCGGACAGGTGGTCGTATTTGGGCTCTCGTTTCTGGGCATCGAACACCACACCTGTGTCCATGTCCCTCAGAACCACTATGGGTAGGCCCTGGGTGGTGAACCCGCCGATCGCGGCAACACCGCGGCGGGGACAGTTGCTGTCTGCCCCTGCGGGCCACGACAGTGCTGCCACTATGTCCGTTCTCGGGAACCGTTTCAGAGCCGAGTCGAGGATTTCGGTGACGCCGAAGGGCAGCGTCAAGAAACGCCGACCGCCAGCAACGAGATGATGTCATCGGCAAGGTCGGATGGCAGGCGGGAGAGTATCCCGATCCGTTCGGGGTCCGTCATGTTCGCCAGGCGCCTTACCGAGACGTGAGCCGGCAAGCATCTAGCGATCTCGACCTGTTCGTCCACCGAACACCGATAGAAGACCGAGTCGGCGAAGTCGGCCAGTTCTTCATATTGGTCGGCGCTGAAGGGCTGACCGCGGACATCGTCACCACTCACGTTCGGGTCTTCGGACAGTGCGATGATCTGCCGGTAGTCGAGTTCCGCCACATCCTCGATCATAGTTGCTGAGGGGGGTGCGCGGGTAGGTGCTCACCTCGGGAAACACCCCTTGCGTCGGTTGATGAGTTCACAGCGATAACCAGGGGTGTTTTTTGAGCCGGAGTCGGACAGGCTGTTCAGCAGGGCCGGTCGCGATCCGCCTACCTGCGCACCCTCTGAGCAGGTACAAGACCCCAGGCACAGGAGTCCACGCCATCGGGCGGCTCCGCGGCGGCCCCTCGAGTGTGTTGGAGTGCAGCAACTGTGGCTTGGGGATCCGACTTCGCTCCGGGGATGTTCCGTCCCCGGTCGGCGGTTCTGGAGTTCGGGTGATGGCCGTTCGGCGCTGTATCAACTTCGTGGCCGAGGAGCTCCCCGCGAAGCGGCGCAGGTGTACAGTGATCGAGGATGATCTTCACGTACAGGTTACGGTCTGTAGGCGCTTCATCTGACAGTCGATGACGATCTCGGCCTGTGACCTCTCGACGCCCTCGTACCACTCCAAGAACTCGTCCAGGGTTGCCCCGTCGTTGATGTTGTCGAACAGAGCGGAAATCGGTACCCGCGTACCTACGAACGCCCAGTTCCCACTGAGACGATCGGGATGACGCTCAACGGCGTCGCACGACTCCCAGATTGACGCATCCATCACCGATCACCCCCTTTGTCGTGTCAACCGAAGCGTACCGAGGCCAGGGGCGGAAGCACATGTGACGTCCTGGTTCCTTCTTGCCGGTCGATTGACGGTTTTACGGGCCCGGCATCCGGGTATCGTCGGGGTAGTGAATCGCACCGAATCTGACGAGTGATGTCCGGAGTTCCCTCGATCTCCTTCGCTCTCGGCGGGTTGACCTCCCGCGTGCAGGCCCGCCTGGCCGCATGGGACGAGCAGGACTTCGGGGCCCGCCTGTGGGCGAGGGACCACACTTTGTGGTCCACGGTCGAGATTCGGGAGTTGACCGACCGCCTGGGGTGGCTGTGGCTGCCGGAAGACAAGGGCCAGGCGGGTGGGATCGAGGAGTTCGCGAGCGAGATCCGCTCCGAGGCCGACCGGGTGGTGTTGCTCGGTATGGGCGGATCGAGCCTGGCGCCGGAGGTATACCAGGCGACGTTCGGCAACGCCGCCGGGTACCCCGAGCTGATGGTTCTCGACAGCACCCACCCGGCGGCCGTGCGAGCGGTGTCCGAGAGCATCGACCTCAGGCGGACGCTCTTCGTGGTCGCTTCCAAGTCGGGGGGCACCATCGAGACCCTCTCGCTATACCGTTTCTTCTGGGGATCGGTCTCCGGAGTCACGAGCCATCCGGGGGAGCGGTTCGTGGCACTCACGGATCCGGGGTCCGGGCTGGAGGCGCTGGCCCGCCGACGGCGTTTCCGGCGCATCTTCCCCACCCCACCGGACGTTGGAGGTCGCTACTCGGCCCTCACGCCGTTCGGCCTCGTTCCCGCCGCGCTGATCGGCATGGACATCCGCCGGCTGCTCGACTCGGCGGCCGCCATGGCCGATGTCTGCGGTCCGGGCGTCCCGGCCTCCCGCAACCCCGCGCTCCAGATGGCCGCGGCGATGGGCGAGGCCGCTTTGGCGGGAAGGGACAAGATCACCTACGTGTGTTCCCCGTCCGTCGCCGCCTTCGGAGCATGGGTGGAGCAGCTCATCGCCGAGAGCACCGGCAAGAACGGGACCGGGATCGTGCCCGTGGCCGGCGAACCCCTCGGCGACCACCGGACCTACGGTGACGACCGGCTGTTCGTCCATCTGGACGTGGCGGGGGAGGACCCCGCCGGCCGGCCGGCCGCCCTCGAAGTGCTGCAGGCGGTCGGTCACCCCGTTATACGGGTGGTACTCGACGACCTCTACGACCTGGGCGCCGAGCTGTTCCGCAGCGAGATGGCGGTGGCCGCGGCCGGGTCCGTCCTCGGGATCAACCCCTTCGACCAGCCCGACGTGCAGATCGCCAAGGACCTGGCCAGGCGGGCGATGTCGGAGGAGGGCCTGGGGGGTGCCATCGACGAGGTGTCCACCGGCACGCCCTCAGAACTGGGCGACCGCTTGGGAGAGTGGGTCGGGACGCTCCGCCCCGGCGACTACATAGGCATCCATGCCTACCTGCCGATGGGAGGTCCGGCCACCCCCGTTCTCGAGGAGCTCGCCAGGACGCTCAGGGGCCGGTGGGGGACCGCGGTGACGCTCGGCTACGGACCGAGGTTCCTCCATTCCACCGGGCAGCTCCACAAGGGCGGCGCCGCAAACGGAGTGTTCCTCCAGATCGTCGACATCCCCGGCCCGGATACGGCGGTTCCGGAGTCGGGCTTCACTTTCGGCGAGCTGATCGAGGGGCAGGCAGCCGGGGACTACCAGGCTCTGGAGGCACGGGGCCGCCGGGTGCTGCGGGTGCGATTGCACGACGATCCGGCGGATGGAGTGCAGGACCTGATCAGGGTGCTGTCGAAGATCGGAAGAGGGTAATGGTCTGTCTGCAAAACGACTTGGCGTGCTCTGCTTGTGCATACCACGCAGTCATCTCACAGACGGACCACTAATGGAGTCGCTTCCGGTCGCAGGCGCCAAGGCGGTGGACCGCCACCTCCTGGTCGTGTTCGGGGCCACCGGCGACCTCTACCGGCAGAAACTCGCGCCGGCTCTCTACCACCTGGTGCGCCAGTACGGGTTGGGGGACCGGTTCGTGATATTGGGTGTGGCCCGCTCCCAGATGAGCGACGCGGCGTTCAGGGCCGCCTCCCGGGAGGCCGTCGAGAAGGTCGCGCAGGGACAGGCGCAACCGGAAGACCCGTGTGCCGACCCCGCCCAGTGGTGTGACGAGGTGGTGCACTACCAATCGATCGGAGACGGGCGGAGGGCATCTTACGAAACCCTCGGGCGTCGTATCGAGCGCGTCGAGGCGGCGCACGGCCTGTCCGGCAACCGGATCCTCTATCTGTCCCTGCCTCCGTCGGCGTTCGTGGCCACGGTCAGAGGCTTGGGCGCCGCGGGCCTCTCCGGGAGCGCGGGATGGACCCGGCTCGTGGTCGAGAAGCCGTTCGGCGCCGATCTCGATTCGGCTGTGGCCCTCAATGCGATCCTCCACGAAAGTTTCGACGAGCGGCAGATCTACCGGATCGATCATTACCTGGGGAAGGCGACGGTCCAGAACCTGCTGGTGTTCCGGTTCGCCAACCCCCTCTTCGAGTCGGTCTGGAACCGCGACCGCATCGACAACGTCCAGATCACGGTGGCCGAGGACGGGGGAATCGCAGACAGGGCGGACTACTACGACCGTTCGGGCGCCTTGCGGGACATGGTCCAGAATCACCTGACCCAGGTAATGAGCCTGGTGGCCATGGAGCCGCCGGTCTCCTTCGATGCCGAGGCGATCCGGGATGAGAAGGTGAAGGTCCTCCAGTCGATCAGGCCGCTCGAACCCGACGATGTCGTGCTCGGGCAGTACGCGGCCGGCCGGGCAGACGGGAGACCGGTGCGCGGCTACGTGGAGGAACCGGGGGTGGCCGACGGCACCGTCACCGAGACCTACGCCGCCCTGCGGTTGTTCATCGACAGCTGGAGGTGGCAGGGGGTCCCCTTCTACCTGCGCACCGGCAAGCGGCTGCCCACCCGGCTCACCCAGGTGGCGGTGACGTTCCGGGAGCCGCCGGTACCGCTCTTCAAGTCATTCGAGCGGGGGCGGCACCAGGGCAATGTCCTCTACGTCAGGCTCCAGCCGCACGAGGGTTTCGACCTGCTGTTCGATGTCCAGGTGCCCTCCGACCAACCCCGGTTGGCCACCATGCCCCTGACGTTCGCCTACGAGGAGGCTTTCGGCGATCTTCCCGACGCGTACGAGACGCTGCTCTACGACGTGATGACCGGCGACCGGACCCTCTTCGTCCGCTCCGACGAGGTCGAGCAGGCCTGGCGCCTGTACACACCGATTCTCGGAGCCGGAATCCGTCCCGTTCCCTACCCGGCCGGTTCGTGGGGTCCCCCGGAGGCCGAGCGGCTGATCGGACCGTACGGGGACGGCTGGACGGTGCGCCTCCCCGGCGACTAGGGAGCCGAACCGGTGGGCGGCCGGAGGTGGTTGCCCGGCTCCCCGTACCGGTGCGGGGACGCCTCGGGAAGAGCCTGCCGTTAGCCGGGTGGCCTAACTAACGTTGACCCGTCATATCCAGGGAGGACCCGTGGCGCACTTGGTGTCTGCCCCCGCCGCACTGATAGTGCTCGTATCTATGGTGCTCGCCGCGTGCGGGGGCGACGACGACGCCCCGGAGGAGACGCAGGTGGTGCAGACGGTGGCGTCCCTGGAGGAGACCGAACCATCCGAGACACCGGTCGAGTCGACCAGACCGCGGTTCGACGAAGGCCTGTTGCTGTTCACGGCCTGCCTGAGGGACATGGGAATCGAAGCACCCGACATTCCCGTCGATCCCGACGGCCGGCCGATCCTGTCATCGGACCTGGTCGAGCAGATCGACACCGAGTCCCCCGAATTCGCGGTGGCCTTCGCCAACTGTGTTCACTTCCTGACCGCAGCCTCCCCGGTCGATCTCGGCGCCGATCCCGAACTGCAGGCGGTGATCGTCGACTCCCTGCGCCGTTTCTCGTCGTGCATGCGCCAAAACGGGGTTGAGGAGTTTCCCGATCCGGCGCCCGGATGGGACGGCAACGGCTCTCCCTTCCCGGTGGCGGAGGCTTTCGACACGTCCGATCCCGATGTCGACGCGGCGCTGGAGGAGTGCTCGCAGCTCATCTCGTTCCCGAGCCTGAACTGATGCCCAGGCTGGGATGGGTCGCCCTTCTTCTGGTGCTGGTGGCAGTGCTGACGGTGGGCGGCTTTCTGGCGGTGGACCGCCTGGCGGGTGACCGGCAGGACCACACGGTGGTCGAGAAACCGGAGTTGGGTAGGGCGGCGGTGGTCCGGACCGATCTGCGCAGGTCGGAGACCTTCCCGGCCTTCCTTCGCTACGGCCGCCCTCGGACGGTGTTCGCCGGGTTCGGGGGCGTAGTCACCAAGGTCCCCGAGGAGGGTGCGGTGCTCGCCATGGGTGATCCGCTGATCGAGATCGACGGCCAACCGGTGTTCGTCTTCCACGGTGAGCGACCCATGTGGCGGTCGCTGGGTCCGGCGCGGGGCGGGTCGGTGACCGAAGGGGCGGACGTCGAGCAGTTGGAGGTCAACCTGGCGGCCCTCGGGTACTCCTCCGAGATCGTGCCCGACCGGGTCTTCGACGAGGAGACCGCCCGTGCGGTCGAGCGCTGGCGGTCCGGTGCCGGTTTGGAGGCCAATGGATCGGTGGAGTTGGGCCGGATCGTGTACGTCGAGGTGCCGATCCGGGTGGGACGCAGCCTGGTCGAGGCCGGCGCCCACATCCTGGCGGGCGCGGCGATCGTCGAGGTGTCGGGCACCGATCAGGAGGTTCTCATGGAGCTTCCCGTGGACCGCAGGGACCGCATCGCGGTGGGGGACGCGTTGACGGTGCAACTGCCCGACGACACGAGGGCGGTCGGCACCGTTCACGATATAGGCGCGGTGGTGTTCAGCCCGGCCGGCGACAGGGGGGAGAACCTCGTAGAGGTGAGCATCTTCCTGGACGATCCTTCCCTCGGCGAATCCTTCCACGGGTACCCGGTCGACGTCGAGATCGTGACCGAGGAGGCCGTCGGGGTCCTCGCCGTACCGGTCAAGGCCTTGGTGGCGCTCTCCGAAGGGGGATACGCGGTCGAGGTGGAGCGGGACGGGGAGCTGACCCTGGTCGGCGTCGACACCGGTATGTACGCCGACGGCCTGGTCGGGGTGCGGGGCGACCTCAGCACCGGTGACCGGGTCGTGGTTCCCAAGTAGGCGCCGTGCCGTCCGCGCCGCCCGCAGCCGACGCTCCCGGATCCCCCTCCCTCGAACTGTCAGAGGTGACCAAGGTGTACCCGGGGCCGCCGCCCGTGGCCGCTCTGGCCGGGGTCAGCCTGACGATCCGGCCGGGTGAACTCGTGGCCGTGGTCGGCCCCTCCGGTTCGGGCAAGTCCACCCTCCTCAACCTCATGGGCGGGCTGGACCGCCCCACGTCGGGATCGGTGAGGGTGGCCGGCCGGGAACTGACCGAACTGGACGACCGCTCGCTGTCCGGCATCAGGGCGGGAACGATCGGCTTCGTGTTCCAGGAGTTCTTCCTCCTCCCTCGGACTCCCGCCCTCGACAACGTGGCCGAAGGCCTCCGCTACCGGGGAGTGCCGACCCGCGTCCGGAGGCAGAAGGCCGAGGCGGCGCTGCGGCGCGTGGGTCTCGGACACAGGATGCACCACCTGCCGGATCAGCTGTCCGGCGGCGAGCGCCAGCGGGTGGCCATCGCCAGAGCGCTGGTCGGCCGCCCGGCGGTGGTGTTCGCCGACGAGCCGACCGGCAACCTGGACAGCGCTACCAGCCGGGAGATAACCGACCTGTTCACCGAGTTGAACGCCGAGGGCGCCACCATCGTCGCCATCACCCACGATCCCGAGGTGGCCTCCTGCTTCCCCAGGCGGATAGTGATGCGGGACGGGTCGGTGGTGGCGGAGGAACACACATGAGAAGCCGGCTCCGGATCGGTGATGTCCTCAGCCTCAGCCTCACCGGTCTCCGGTTCCACCTCGGGCGCACGGTGCTGACCGCGCTGGGCATCGCCTTCGGGATAGCCGCCATCGTCGCCGTTCTGGGTATCTCGGCATCGGGCCGGGCTGCGTTGCTCGCCCAGCTCGACCGGCTGGGCACCAACCTCATCCGGGTCACCCCTTCCAGCGGGGTATTCGGCAACGCCGACGGTCTCCCCCCCGAGTCGGTTGCCATGCTGGGGAGGGTGGGGCCCGTCGAACGAGTCACGTCCACGGCCCTGCTCGACGTCGACGTGCTGGTCAACGACCTCGTCTCTCCCCTGGAGACCGGCGGCCTGTCCGTGCTGGCCGTTCCCGCCAACCTTCCCGGGGCGCTGAACACCCCCATGCTCGCCGGAAGGTTCCTCGACGATGCCTCCGCCACCCTTCCCACGACCGTGCTGGGGAGGATCGCGGCCGAACGCCTGGGGATCGACGACGTGGGCCGGTCCCGCCGGGTCTACATAGGCGGGGAGTGGTTCGAGGTGATCGGCATCCTCGACGAGATGACGCTGCATCCCGACATCGAGCGCGCCGCCCTCATAGGCGAGCCGGTGGCGCGGGACCTGTTCATCGAGGACCTCAAGCCAACCGCCCTCTACGCCCGGGTCCACCCCAGGCACGTGGACGATGTCCTCGAGGTGATCCCGGCCACCGTCAACCCGGAGAACCCCGACCGGGTGGCGATCGTCCGCCCCGCCGACGCGCTGGTGGCCCGGCGCCAAGCCGAGGAGGCTCTCACCACCCTGCTGGTAAGCCTGGGAAGCGTCGCCCTCCTGGTCGGAGGCGTGGCGATCGCGAATGTCATGGTGATGTCGGTGCTGGAGAGGCGCATGGAGATCGGAGTGCGCCGGGCCCTCGGCGCCACCAAACGCCACGTCCGGTTGCAGTTCATGGGCGAGGCGATCCTCCTGGCCGGCATCGGCGGAGTGCTGGGAGTGGGCGTGGGCGCCACGATCACCGTCGCCTTCGCCATCAGCCGGGACCTGACCCTGTCGGTGCCCCTGGCCGGGCTAGCGGGAAGCGTCCTCGTCGCCCTGGTGATCGGCGCCCTCGCCGGTATCTACCCCGCCACCCGAGCCGCCCGGATCCCGCCCGCCGAAGCGGTCCGCTCCGCCTGATTCTCGGAGCGATCCGTCGGTGGGTTACCGGTCGGATCCTCTAGAATGCCCCATCCAGGGCGTTTAGCTCAGCTGGGAGAGCGCTTCCCTTACAAGGAAGAGGTCGGCGGTTCGAGTCCGTCAACGCCCACGGTGGTTTCATAAGGATTCATACCATGCCTTGAAACCCCTATCTACCAGTGCTTTCATGCCCAACCACCCAGAATCCTCGGTTACACAAGCACCCGCTTTGTTTCACCTATTTGCACCGATAATGTTACATCACAAGTAAGCCGTATCGACTAGCTCTAACTTGCGAAGTGAGAATGCGGCGACCCAAAACACTCACCGCAGCCTTTTGCAGGACCATTTCCACGCCGGGAACCTACGGCGACGGACGCGGCGGCTTCGGTCTTACGTTCCGAGTCAAGCGGACCCGCAACGGCCGGCTGTCAAAAGTGTGGGCCCAACGGGTTGTAATCGGTGGGAAACCGACCTATCTAGGGCTCGGCACCTATCCGACGGTGACGCTGGCCGAGGCCCGGCGGCGAGCGCTCAAGAACCGCCGAGAGATCGAAGCGGGCAGAGACCCGCGAGGCGGCGGGATCCCTACCTTCGCGCGGGCGACCGAAAAGGTGATCGCCCTGCACCGTGACGGCTGGAAGCCGGGTAGCCGAACAGAGTCGGCATGGCGTAGCGGATTCATCCACCATGTCTATCCGAAGCTCGGTCACAGGCGAGTCGATGTGATCACCACCGCAGACGTGTTGGCTGTGCTCTCCCCCATTTGGCACACGGCACCACGACAGGCCGAAGTTCTTACGGCGGCGGATCAGCCAAGTCATGCGCTGGGCGGTAGCGCAGGGCTACCGGCCGGACGATGCCGCAGGGCCAGCTCTCACCGCGGTCTTACCGAAGCGCACCAACGCGACGACTCACCACCGGGCTCTCCACCATTCTGATGTAGCAGCCGCTTTGCGGAAGGTCCGGGAGTCAGGTGTAGCCACATCAACCCGGTTGGCCATCGAGTTCCTGGCCCTCACTGCTGCCAGAACAAGCGAAGTCAGGCTTGCTACCAGATCTGAAATCGACCGCCAGGGTGGAATGTGGACGATTCCCGCCGAGAGAATGAAAGCGGCTCATCGCGTTTCAGTGGGGAGTGACGGTCGCGAGTAGGTCCCAGTTGGGTTTCCCGGCGTAGAGAAGGGCCCGTATTCGGTAGTTCGCGAAGTTGGGTAACCCGAACGCTGCTCGTTTGATCCGTTTGATTAGGTTGTTGAGGGCTTCGGTGGCGTCTGTTGGTTACCTTCGAGATGTGCCAGTTGGTGATCTGGGGGGTCCAGCGGGCGATGGTGCGACCCAGCTTGTTGATCTCGGGTGGGCAGGATTCGTCCTGGAGGTCGTCTGCGAGCTGGAGGGTGTATCGGAGAGCAAGGACCGGACTCTCGATCCCGTAGATGCCCCGTACCGTTTCGGTTGCGTGCCAGGCTGTGCGTACCTCGCCGTGGGGGTCACCGGCATCGAGGAGGCCACGCAGCCGTGTTTGGCCGCGGTCGCTGATCCTCTCATGCGCGGCGGTGAGGAGGCGGCGTATCCGATACAGCGGGTCATCCTTGCGGCCTCTGTGTCCCAGGGTCTCGTTTTGGACTCTTCGTCGTACTTCGTCGAGACGCTGGTTGGCGAGGCGGCTGACACCGAACGGGTCCGCTACCCCGGGGGCGTGGGGCAGCACCCTGTCATACGCCTTCCGATACGAACCGGACATGACCCGACACCGCCCAGCGGATAGCCTCACACCATTCGGTGGGCTGCGCCCGGAACCAGGCTGCGGCGCTTTCTGCCGTTCTACCACCGACTATGTCGAACCGGCTGGTGGCCTCCCACGTCGACGACAGAGGTGCACCAGACCTTGGTACGCCACCGGCCTTTCCGCCAGAACAACGATTCTTGTCGATGCCCACAGCTTGGACCTCGCCTATCCGGTCGGTGTCGGCCCCCAGGAGGGCTTCGCCCCAGCGGCCGACCTCGTTGTTCACCGTATGCCACCCACAACCAAGCTCTGCGGCGACCTCGTCGACCGGGCGACCCCGCCCACCCACCCCGATGGTCACCCACCGGGCCGCTCGGGATGTCAACAACGCCCGTTGGGGACCAATCGTGGGGTCTTGTTCGATGAACGATCTGAGCGCACAGTCGGTGTTCGGACATGTCCAACGGCGTTTCCGCCACCGCAGCCGAACCGGACGGCCGAACGCCGGTAAATCCACCAACACCACCGTCCGCTCACCCTTGGACCACACCGGGCCACCACAGGCCTCACAGGACGGCCGGGGCTTGCGAGACCCGATCACCACCCCAAGCGGTGCACCCTCGCCCGAGTCGTTGATCCCCACCAGGTCAACGTCGCCTAGGCCTACCAACTTCTCGCACATGCGCGCAGGGATCAGCTTCCACAGGGGTCCTCCTGCCTCGGATGTCGCTTATCAACAGCCGATTATGGAGGACCCCTCCTCACTTCTGGTGGATTCCGATCCCCCCTGGCAGATCCCCTACTCCCCACCCATTCGCGAAGAGCCACTTTGCTTCGCTAACGCCTGTACTTCGCCTAACGACACTCAGACAGCGTGAGCGGGCGTGTGAACGACGATGTTGTCGAGCCGTTCTGATAGGCGGTCTTGGGTGACTTCAAGATCGTACTGGGCCTGTAGTCCCATCCAGAAGCCCGGAGAGTTCCCGAAGAAGCGCCCTAGCAGCAGAGCCGTCTCCGCGGTTATGGACCGCTGCCCGTGAACGATGGCATGAATGCGCCTCGGGTCCACACCGATGGATTTCGCCAAGCGATACTGCGTGATGCTCATAGGGGCGAGGAACTCCTCGTTCAGGATCTCGCCGGGGTGGATGGGCGGTAGCTTCGTTTCGGTGCTCATCGTTCCTCCACGTCAGTGGTAGTCCACTATTTCGACTTGGTGAGCGTTGCCGTCACTCCAGACGAAGCAGATCCGCCACTGGTCGTTGATGCGAATGCTTGTGCTGCTCATCGCGGTCACCCGACAGAGCCTCCAACCTGTTTCCTGGCGGTATCCGTAGATCGTTGAGGTTTGTGGCGTTGTTCAGGATCATCAGCTTCCTCTGTGCTCGACGCTGGATATCCTCGGGCAGTCCGCGGACACGACGGCGTTCGGCAACCGCCCGTGTGTCCTTGTCCCGGTAGCTCCGGATCACTATCGGATAGTAGCATCTGTCGCTACTAGTGGTGAGCGCTAACTCGTTCGGCGGTGATCCGACCTGTGGCGTCCCACAGTCGAAGGAGCCATCGGTAAAGGTCCATCCCGACGTTGTCGGCGCTCTCAAGAGGTGGCGTCTCCCAGGCCATCGGACGATCCGGAGGGGGATTGAGAGCCAAGATCCACATGGCCGCAGCCGACGCCCGTACCGCAATCAAATCCGCTCATTCCCCAGGCCTCGTTACCGATGACTGCTGTACGACGAGACGAGAGGTGTCCCGCTACTGATACCGGTCGCAGTGGCTCGCAACGGCGCGTGCGCTGGGCGATGCGCTCTAAATCCCCGAGGATCGGCGCGTAATCGTGTTTCAGTCCCAGTTCGGTCCCGAGCCATGGTTGAAGCCTCGTACCGCGACCGTGCTGGAGGAACTCGCTGCTCAGGCCGTGTGGCCTACCGCCATCTTGGCGCCCGGATTCGTCGCGGACTGCCTGCAGACCCTAGAGGAGTTAGGGATACGCGGAGTCTCGTGACGGAGGCGCCTGTCCGGGCCGTGACCGGTTCCGGTGCCGGCGACCGGCTAGAATAGGTTGAGGGGATCCATCCGGTGGCTTACGGGAGCCGTCCGTAACCGCGGGCTGAGGATCGCGCCCAGAGGATCCCTTATTCGAACTCCGGAGCGGGTCAACTATGCTACACGTCGCCGCGGGTACGCGATCGGGCCGGGCAAGATACAGAACGGTGACGCTGCTGAGCCTGGTAGCGGTGATCGCGCAGGTCGCTCTGGGAGGAGTCGTCCGGGTCACCGGTTCCGGAGATGCATGCCCGGATTGGCCGCTATGCCACGGACAGATAATCCCACCCCTCGACTACCACATCTGGCTCGAGTTCACCCACCGCTTGGCGGCGACCGCCGTGGGGTTCTTGGTCGTGGCTTCGCTCGTGCTGGCTTGGCGACACTTGCGGACATCGAAACCTGCGATCGTCGCCACGGGCGCGAGCACGATACTGGTGGTCGCGGCGGCGATCCTCGGTGGCCTCACCGTACTGAGCGAACTCTCATGGTGGACAAGGCTGATCCACTTGGGGCTGGCCGAGTTGACCGTGGCGGGTCTCGCCGTTGCCTGGCTGGCCGGTCCGCCTGATGATCGATCCGATGGTCCACAGAACCTCGATACCAGGGTTTCCAGGCAGGATCGGAGGCTGGCGTGGGCCGCCTTGAGCGGTCTGCTGGTAGCCATCCTCTTCGGTTCCTACATGGTGGGGATGAACTACGGGGCTGCTTGTCCGAGTTGGCCGCTCTGCATCGGTAACAACCTCCCCGGAGGTACGCCGTTCGTCGTCAACATGGCCCATCGATACATGGTGGCCATCGTGGCCCTACTCGTGCTGCGTACCTGCTTCGTGGCTTGGAAGCAGGGAGCGGCATGGGGGCAACTACGTTGGCTGGTGGTGCTCACGGCCGGGTTCCTGGTGATCGAGATCGGGGTAGGGGCACTGACGGCATGGATGGGTTCGGCCCCTCTCATAGCGTCCCTGCATCTGGTCTTCGCCACGATGTCCTGGGTCTCGATGGTGTTGATGGTCGCGATGCAGTTCGATCCCGGAACTTTCCGGGTGAGGACCCGGCATCCGGGGTCCGCCGGTTGACGCTGGCTCCAGGCACTCGTGTATCCAGGGTCGTGAGCGACTACGTCGCGCTTACCAAACCCCGGATGACCTTCCTTCTGCTGATCACGGCGGTGGGGAGCATGTTCCTGGCCGCTAAGGGCTGGCCGGATCCCCCGCTGACCGCCTTGGTCGTTGTCTCCGGCTACCTGGCGGCAGGCGGAGCCAACGCGCTCAACCACGGCGCCGAACGCGACATAGACCGGAGGATGGTCCGGACCCGCGCCCGCCCCGTAGCCGGCGGGAGGGTCTCGAAATGGCAGGCTTACGGCTTCGGGATCCTTCTCAACCTGGGCGCCTTCGTGATCCTGGCCGGCTTCGTGAACGTTCTCAGCGGCCTGCTCGCCGTGGTCGGCACCCTCATCTACCTGTTCGTATACACCAAGGGTCTCAAGCGGACGACGCCCCAGAACATCGTCATCGGCGGTGCCGCCGGCGCGGTTCCACCCCTGGTCGGTTGGGCGGCGGTGACCGGGACGGTCCAGCTACCGGCCATCTACCTGTTTGCCATCATCTTCCTGTGGACGCCGCCGCACTTCTGGGCTCTGGCATTGCTGATCAAGGACGACTACGCCCGCGCCGGGATCCCGATGCTTCCGGTCGTTACCACGCTGGCTGCGACCAAGCGCCAGATCTTGGTCTACACGGTGGTACTGGTCGTGGTTTCCGCGACGTTCGTCGCCACCGGCGCCGTCGGATGGATCTACCTGGTCGGCGCCTTCGCACTTGGCACAGGTTTCATCATCCGGGCAGTCCGGCTCGCACGCGGTGAAGGAACCGAGGGCGCCAAGGCGTTGTACCTGTTCTCACTGGTATATCTGGCCCTGCTCTTCGGCGCCGTGATAGCCGATTCGTTGGTGAACCGGTACGTCCTCGGTTGATCCCGTCGATGCTGGGGGGCGCACCACCCGAGGAACAGGATGAGCCTAGCCCCATCGACACCATCGTCACCAGCGCCCGAGTTCCAAGACCGGTGGGCCATGGTTGGCCTCGGTCCCCCAGAATGCGTTCTCTGTTTGACGCACCCCGGGCGCTATCGCCGGGTGCGTAACCCCCGGTCATCGGGCAACAGGCCCAAAATGCGGACGGTCCACCCCCCTGTGCAGAGGCTAAGCCTGAATCCACCGATTGATCCGTTGGGGGGGTGCTTGGCGGGGGTGTGCGTGTTCGGGGTGGTTGTTTTCGGGGGTTGGTTGGCGGCTGGTGGAAGTTGGGGGGTGTTGTTGGGTTCCGGGTTGACGGTGGGGGCTTTTTGGGGTGTGTCGGGACGTGTCGGGGTGCGGTTCCGGAGCGGTTCATTCAGAGGTGGGGTTGTGTGGTTGTGGGGGTGGCGGCTAGCAGAGTTGGGGGAGGTTGCGGAGGTTGGTGAGGGCGGTGTGGTAGGTGTGGGCCCAGGGCCATTGGGCGGGTAGGCGCAGTATGTGTCGTCCGCTGTGGTTGACCAGCCGTGCGGGTATGCCGAATAGCCGGTTGCGGATGGTGGTTCCGGCGGTGAGTTTGTTAGGTGGTTGGATTCGGCCGAGGTGTGCTATCCACCGGTAGAGGTTATGGGCGAGGGTGGTGATGGCGAGCCAGGCGGCGTTGGCCCAGAACCGTCCTGATGGTAGGTGAGCGAGACCGGCTGCTCCTTTGAGGTCTCGGATGGCAAGTTCGATCGTGGCGTGCCGGCGGTGGTGTCGGTCGGCTTCGACGAGGCGGTCGGTGTCGGTGTCGGTGTCGGTGGTGTGCGGGTGTTGGCAGTCGGTGTCGGTGTTGTGCTGGTGGGGGTGGTGTCGGTCGGCTTCGGTGGTGGGGTGGTCGGTGTTGGTCACGAAGGGGTGGTAGCGCCAGTCGGACCATAGCTGTAGCTGGTCTTGGTCTGTGAGGCGGGTGCGACGCACGACGAGACGGAGTTTTATCTGCTGTTTACGCTTGGTGCGATGTGTTACCCAAATGGTGGTCTCCGCGACTTGGGCTTCGCCACCGCGGCGGTATTTGATAGAGGTCCAAGCCTTCTCCGCGATGGCCTCTATCGCGGCCCGCACGTTGGAGTAAAGGGGTACGGTGATTGAGTAGTCCACCCCCAGTTTGTTCAACGTAGCCACCATGTTGTAGGAATAGAATCCCGAATCGGCGCGTAGGGCGATCGGCCCCCCGGCCCCGGCCCGGCGGACACGGCCCACGGCATCGGCCACGAAACCGACGTTGCCCCGCTGGGAGCCGCCCTCGCGCAGGCGGGCCGCCACTATCTCGCCGGTCTCGGCGCGTGTCGCCAACAGCGGGTGGTAGCTCAACACCCCGTCGTGCCCAAAGCGGGCGCCTTCTTTGGTCTTGCCGCACACCCCACACACCGTGGAGTCCACATCTATGGTCACCGGAGCCCCACCCGGGCCTGCCCCCGCTGCCCACACCCGCCGCAGCGTCTCCTCCAACGCATCATCCAGCAGGCCTATGTCGTCGCGGCCCAACGAACGCAGAAACGTTCCCAACGTGGAAGGGGCCATCACCCGATGCGGCAACACCCCGGCGGTGGCTCCGGCCCGCAGCCCCCCAGCGTGATCGATATGGGTAGCACCCATCAGCATCGACGACACCAACGACAGCACCTTACGACCCGGGTTCGCTCCACCCACCCGGTCACCCAACCGCAGCATCTCGTCCCACAACTCTTCCAAACCGAGGCGATCCATCAACGTCCCCGCTGGGGGAGCTAACAACCCCCCATCAGCGACCAACGACTCGTCGTCGAACACCACCTCAAGACGGTCGATTCTCTGTGATACCCTCCTCATAGGAAGTGCCTCCCCGATCCAGGCCAAAGCCTCTACTTCTTACGGCTATTGTCCCAGATCAGAGGCACTTTCTACGTCAAACCACCCACCACCACACCAAACCCCATCGGTGGATTCAGGCTAAGTCCGTGGTCATCCCGGCCTGGGCAGCGCCAGCCTCGGAACGTCCCGTGCCCGAACCCCGCACTTGCTCCCACTCAGGCTGCCGGATGGTACGAATGGTGGGACTGACCTCCCGACTCTCGATTTCGACCCCAGATCAGCCCGTGTCAAGCAACGGACAGCATCTCCGCCACAGGGGGCTCAGGAGTTGGCGTGGCGCGCTTCAGCCGTGGAGTACCTCGGCTAGACGGTCCATCTCTCAGGCACTCTGGTTAGCGGCAGCTATGGGCCGAACATGTCGAGGCTGCGACGAAAGTGTCGGGTGGTGGAGAAGTCCTCCGAATGGGTGTGAAGCCTTCGCTGGGATCGGTTTGGCCAGGTCGCCGATCCAGCTCTCTTCTGATGAGCGCCACCCGGGCCCTGATGGGCGGTAGTCGGTGAACGAGAATTCGTTTCTCCTTGGTTCTCGTGACGCGGCCGAAGCGGCGGTTGCCTATGCGGGTGACCAGGTGGGGCATTCGCCGTTGCGGTCGATTTGTCTGTGGTTGGTCCCGTCGGAGTCGATAACGCCGACGCCGTCTTCGGTTCTGTACGCGAGGTGGTCACCTGTGGGTGATACAGCCAGGCAGCTTTTCTCGGTTAGGTCGTTGGTGAGGCGACGCATGCCACCATCGATGCCGACTACGTAGACGTCGTCGGCTAGGTAGGCGACGCTTTGGCTGTCGGGTAGCCAGACCAGGTCGAACACCTTGCCGGGGAATATCTCGGTAAGGATCGATCCGTCGGTGTCGACGATTACCAGCCCCAGTGGCCAGCCTTCGAGGTCGTGGTGGGTGGCGAAGAGGCGAGCACCGTCGGGTGACCACCGGGGTCGCCATCCCTGCTGGGTGAGTTGTTTGCGGCCGCTCCCGTCGGAGTTGACCACCCAAACGCCACCGTCCTCACCGTTCCACGCGATCTGGGAGGCATCGGGCGACAGGCTCACAGCACGAAGTCCGCTACCAAGACGTCGACGGTTCGAACCATCGACACCCACCACCCACAGAGCCCCGGACTGGGTGTAGAAGATTCGTGTTTGGTCGGGCCACCACCGCGGAGTCGAACCCGCGTCGGCGACGCGCCGGCTGCCGTCACCGGCGGCGTCCGTCACGAACATCCCGTCATCGGTTGAATAAACGATACGGTTACCGTCGGGTGACCACATCGCCGAGGAACCGAGCCGGAGCCGGTTGGAACCGTCGACGTCGACGACCCACCGATCCCCTGACCTGTACAGGATACGAGAACTGTCGGGGGACCACACCGGATAGGGTCCGCCGGTAGCGACCTGCACCGGGTTGGCATCATCCACGTCCGCTACCCACAGGTTGACCTCACCCGGCCAGATCCCGTAGTCGGGCCAGGTAACCCCCCTGTAGAGGATGCGGGCACCGTCGGGTGACCATATCGGACCCGACGCATTGGTGGCGAGCGATCGACGGTTACCACCATCGGCGTCAACCACGATGACGGAGGAGACCGGTCCGAGTTCCTCGGTGTAGGCAAGCCTGGAGGGTGTGGGTTGGACGATCTCGGGTAGGGGCACCAGGCCTAGGGCACGGGCCAGGAACGTGGCCATCTGAGCCCTGGTCACCGCCTGCTGCGGGCAATACCGGACAGGATCGACAGCACAACCGGCGGTGATCCCGGCCGCGGCGAAAGTGTCGATGTTGGCGGCGTGGAAGTTGCCCGCGGTATCGGCGAAACCCGCCGGCGGTGCCGCCTCGAGATCGAACGCACGCGTAAGGAACGTGGCCATCTGCGCTCTGGTAACCGAATCACTCGGGCAGAAACGGGCCGGGCCGGTGCCACAACCGGAGGTGATGCCCAACACGGCGAGGCGTTCCACATGAGGCATCCACCACCGGCCCGAGTCCAAATCAGCGAACCGGGAGGCAGAAGTGGCAGATGGTTCTCTCCCGTCAACAGCCCGAACAAGCCAAACAGCCATCACCCAACGATCAAGAGGCTCATCAGGACAGAACCGACCCCTAGAGCATTCAGTACCTCCAACGATCCCCGCCTCGGCCAGCGCTTCCACAGACCGGGCGTGCACCCCCGCCTCTTCAATATCGCCGAATGCGTTCCCTCCCTGAGCTCCCCCGCGGTCGCCGTAGCTACCGCAAACGACGCCACCACAGCCCAAAGCGCCACCACACGACACCAGCCTGACAACACGGAAAGCCTCCCAGCCCCCGGACAACAACCGGTAGCCGATACTAAGCCACACCCGCCACTAGCGGTCCGAGAAGCCGCAGCCGGCCCATTCTCCGATGCTTCGCCCCGGTCAGCTCACACCTTCTACCCGAGCGGTACCACCCGGAGTACGGCCCTGACCGGACGTGACCCCGTCCGCAAGGCCGGTCCGAGCGAAGGCGTGGCCAACCCCCTGCCTTACTCATGGCTGGTCCGTCGTAGTCACGGCTATGAGTCCCGAGGTCGGCCGACGGCCCGTCAAAGAACTCGTAGCGGCGTTGGTCGCTGTCTTGAGGCAGGCCGAGGATGTGGGGAACACTCCCGAGGAGATGGCTACTCGTAAGGGAACGTCTCCTCTACCCCGACCAGTACCTGAGCCACTTCCCTTGGGCTGCGTCATGGCAGGAGGCGCACCAAACAGGTGTCACCTTCGAGGACGTTGTCACATCATCGGGCTAGTGATCGCCATCAATGCCGCTCCTCTTGGACCGTTTGATGTGGACCACCATCACCGATGAACTGTTGGCGCGTCTGAGGATACTCAACGGTCGGGACACAGACCTGGCCGCTGACGCGACTCGGGTCGCGAACCGCCTGAGAGACGCCCTATTAGCCGTGTCCCCGGCTCTTGAACGTGCCGTGGGAGACAAGCTGATGTCGACACCTGGTCTCAGAGCTGCGCTGGTGAGGTGGCCCACCCCCGCGGCGCTGCGAACCGCTGGCAAAGCCCGCGTCCAGACGCTGATATCCAAACGGTCCAAGCGCACCGCCACCACACTCACCGACCAGATCTGGGCTGCGCTCCGCTCCCAGACCGTCACGGTGGTTGCCGAAGCGACCTGGGGCGAAACTATTGGTGACCTGGCTGGCGGCCTGGACCGGATCATCGCCCGCCGCCAGCGGCTCGCAGCCGACATCGAGGAGGCGTTCTTGGAGCATCCGCTCCGAACAAGTCCTCAACAGCATGTGCGGGTTCGGGCCCCGCACCAGCGCCCGAACCCTCGCTGAGATCGGCGACCCACACCGTTTCGCCAACCCAGGCCGGCTAGCCGCCTACGCCGGGCTTGCCCCCGTCAACTGGCAATCAGGCCGCACCAGCAACACCCGACGGGCACGAGGCGGCAACCACCGCGTCGGCAACGCCATGTTCATCGCCGCGTTCGTCGCTGCCCAACACGACCCCGACGCCCGCGCCTACTACCTGCGCAAACGAGCCCAAGGCAAAGAACACACTCATAATGGAATGGCTCTTTCCTTTGGGGGCCACCTGCGAAGATGGGGTGGCCCCTTGGAGCGGGGGGCGGGTCTGACTCAAAAGAACACTGGCGTGCGCTTGCGTTGCCTTTGCGTTGATCTGTCGGCCTGTCCCCCGGTCCAGGGAAGAGCGGGGTTTCGGCTCCGAGCGGATGTGACCTAATAGGAGCTTTAGCTTCCCAGCACCGTGAGTGTACTGTCCACCGCTTTTTGCCGGAACCCCGCAACAAGAGTAGCGCCCTCGAGGAGGTGGTGGTCGTGTCGGGGAATCGGGTTGATGTGTTCGGTGGGGTTGATACCCATCGTGACACCCATGTAGCGGCGGTGGTGGATACTGCTGGTCGCCTGTTGGGGTCAGAGTCGTTCGCAGCGGAGGGAGCTGGGTATCAGCGGTTGGTCGCCTGGCTGGGATCGCAGGGACATCTGGTCCGGGTCGGGGTAGAAGGAACCGGTAGTTACGGCGCCGGGCTGGCCCGCTATCTGACCGAGGCCGACATCGAGGTGGTGGAGGTGAACCGGCCGAACCGCCAGCTACGCCGCCAGAAGGGCGGGAAGTCTGACAGCGTCGACGCCGAGGCAGCAGCTCGGTCGGCCGCCTCGGGCCAAGCAACCGCAGTTCCCAAGTCCGGTGACGGTCCGGTCGAGTGCCTGCGGATGCTGCTGGTGGTCCGCCGCTCCGCGGTCAAAGCCCGCACCCAGGCCGCCAACCAGATCCACTCTCTGGTGGTTACCGGCCCTGAGCAGGTCAAACAACAGCTAACAGGCATGAATCTCAAAGCCCAGGTCCGAGTTTGCGCCCGGTTCCGACCCGGCACAGACCACACCACCACCGCCTACGCGAAGCGTGCCCTGCGGCATCTGGCCCGCCGATACCAAACCCTCGACACAGAGATCGGCGAACTCGACACCGAGATCAGAGGCCTCTGCGCGAAGGCGAACCCGGCGCTGCTGGCGGCAGAAGGTGTCGGTCCTGACACAGCCGCCGCTTTGTTGGTCGCAGTCGGCGACAACCCCGGGCGTATGAAATCGGAACGGTCCTTTGCGGCGCTGTGCGGCACCAGCCCCGTCCAGGCATCATCGGGACAGACCATGCGGCATCGTCTCAACCGGGGCGGCGACCGGCAAGCAAACTGTGCGCTGTGGCGCATCGCTACCACCCGGATACGCCACGACGCCCGCACCAAAGACTACGTAACCCGACGCCAGACCGAAGGAAAGAACCGAAAAGAGATCATCCGCTGCCTCAAGAGGCACATCACCCGAGAAATATACCGACTCATCACTAACCCGCCACCAACCCCGAACTGCGCGAAGCTGCGCACCCTACGCCAACAAGGCGGCATCACCATCACCCAAGCCGCCCACGCTCTCCGAACCCACCCTGCCCGCATCTCAGAAATCGAACGCGGCCGAGACCACAACCACCAGCTCGCTACCCGATACCAGAACTGGCTCCGAACCCACCAACCCGCCCCACCATCATCGATTTGACAATCATAGGAGCATCAACGCAGCCGTCATCTGCGTCGCCCGCCGACGCCCCAACATCATCCTGGCCATGCTCAAAACCCAAACCCCCTACCAACCACCCCAAACCCAACCCGAAACCCCCCAAAACCTACCCCAAGCGGCTTGACAACAAGACAGAGACACCCCCCCGGGGGGGGGGGTGTAACGCCGTAACAGACCTGTCGGACAGCCGGAACACAAAACCCTACGCGCGAACCAAAACAACCAAACAACCCGTAACACACACGACCCCCCGGGTCTTCTGTTACACCCCTCACAGCAATGAATCTCCGACAAGCCACCCCTAAACGGGCGGTGGGTGCTACCTGCCCGAAGGGCCTGTCTCCAAGTCCAGCACCCCCTCTGGCAACGGCCACTCCACCCACTCCCCACGAGGCGTACCTCTAGGAGCCTGCTGATTATCGGGTTCGGCGAGTTGGTGGTGTTGGGTGTGGTGGGGCTGGTTGGGGCTTGTGGGGTGGGTGTTTTGGGTCGGTTGATGGCGGTAGCGGGGTTCTTTGGGGGCGGCGTCCCGGTTTTGGGGTTCTAGGCGGGGTTGAGGACCCAGCCGGCTGGTCCTTGGTCGAGTCCGAGGTTGATGAGGCGTCGTAGGTTGATGGCTGCTGTTCTGGTGGTGAGCCATTGCTGGTTGGGGGTGATTCCTCGGTAGGGAACACGTCTGGCTTTCCCGCGGGTGAGCCAGGCGATGGTCCGTTCCACGGACGGCCGCAAGTTCCGGTAGGTGTTTTTGGTTTCGTCTTTGGCCCACCGTGTTTTGTTCGCGGCTCGCAGGTCGTGGTATTGGTCGACTGTGATGGTTCGTCCCGTCTTCGAGGTGGTGCATCGTGCCCGCAGGGGGCAGCCGTTGCACCGTTTCGAGAACGGGGCGGTACCACCGGGACGTATACGGGCGGTGTGGTTGGCGGGACACGTCACCGTCCGTCCCCCGGTGTCGATATCGAAATCGTCGCGGTGGAACCCATCCTTGATATGAGGCTTGCGTACGATGGGTTTCACCACCGGGCTGTGACCAAGATCATCGAACGTTTCGAGCGCCGCACCGGACGCGTACGCCGAATCCGCGACGATTTCGGCGCCCGGGGGTGCTTCGGCAACGAGATCCGCGATGCTGTCGGCGTCGGTAGTGTTGGCAGCGGTTAGGACCGCGGCGGTGACCAGGCCGGTTTCGGGTTCGGTAGCGACATGGGCCTTGTACCCGTCCCGTTTGTGGGTCCGGGTCTTGTGACCATGCCGCGCTTCGGCATCCACCGTCGATATGGTCCGATCCTTGGCCACACGCCGAGCTATCCGCCATCGGCCTTCCCGGTGGGGGTCCGGTTCCACATCCTGGCCCGTCACAACTCCCAACAGCCCTAGGGCGTCGGCCTGTTCGGGGTCCAGCTTCATGTCCTCGACTGCTTCGATCAGCCTCAGCCCGTCGGTGACCAGGCCGTCCACCAACTCCGAGCGGGCATCGGGATCAGACCAGTCGCAGGACGGTTTGGTCACCGATTCGTAGTCATGGGCCACCAGCACCAGGTCGGCTGCCTGCGGGATCAGACGGCGGCAACGCCGTATCTGCGATGAGATCATCGTCACCGTGTCTTGGGTAGCAACCGCGTCGTGCAGAATGGTCGAGTCCAGCGCCCGACGGTCCCTGGTCGCCAACACCCCGGACTCGGTGACTACTTGACGTACCGCGTCGAAGATACGCTCCGGCTTTTCGCTGGCACGCAACCGGGCACGCCACAGGGTCAGCACCGTCGGGTGGAACCCCCCATGTGTCAACGACAGACCAGTCGCGGCTTTCCAAGCTATATCACGGCGTAGCCGCTGTATCGCTTCCCGGTCCGAGAGGCACTCCAACGCCTGGAGGACCATCACCGCAGCGATCACCGGACCCGGTATCGAGGGGCGGCCCCGCGGGCCGAACAGATCGGCGAACATCTCATCGGGAAACAGACGGCGGCGGTTCTCGGCCAGGAACCGGTACACAGACCCTTCCGGAACCAGATGCCACAGATCCGTCGTGTCCAGAAACTCACGGTCAAAGCTTTCATATCCCTGCATAACCCCTACAATAGCTACAACAAACACAAAACGCGAACCCGCCACACCCCGACAAGGCGACTAAATCAGCACCCTCCTAGCACGAGGCAAGAACTGCGGTAAATGATGAACATAAGCCGTCCAACCCCCAGAATCCCCCAACATCGCCGATGTATCTGTTAACAACGGCAGACCGTCCAGCCACCACTGCCGTACCACAGCGCTCACACTCGACTTCAATCCCCCAGCATGTTCCCGGAGCACATCCAACTCCGCCCTATGAACCCACCAACTCACCGGATGTCGCTTTGGTGGACGTCCATATGCCGGGCGGCGGCGGCCTCCGTCGTAGTCGAGAATATCCAAGAGACCAACCCCGACGTGAAGTTCCTCGCTCTTTCGGTTTCCGACGCGGCCGAGGACGTGATCGCCATGATCCGGGCCGGTGCCAGAGGGTACGTCACCAAGTCAATCGGACCCGACGAACTGGCCGACGCCATCACGAGGGTGCACGCGGGCGATGCTGTCTTCTCCCCCCTGCTGGCCGGTTTTCGTGCTCGACTATGGGGAGGACGTCATCCGGGAAGGCCACCAGTTCCATCGGCCCAGTAGGGAAACCAACGAGGGAACTATCAGGGTGCGAGTGATGAACGTGTCTATCAGCACTCCAACTGCGACCCCGAAACCGAGTTGCACCAGGTCCTGAAGGGGCAGGGTCATCAGTGCGGAGAACGTGCCGGCGAGGATGATTCCCGCAGAGGTGATGACCGGCCCGGTGCGCGCCAGTGCATGGCGGGTCGCCTCTCTGAGTGGAGCTCTCCTGGCTTCCTCGCGGATGCGCGACATCAGATAGATGTTGTAGTCGACGCTCAGCGCGTTCAGGAACACGAAGAGGAAGAACGGGACGGCGGGACCTAGGCCGGTGTGACCGACCACGGTGATGAACACCACCACCACGAGGCCAAGAGTCGCGAAGTAGGTGAATGCAATCGTAACCATCAGATACAGGGGTGCGATCAGCGAACGCAGTAGCAGCACCAAGACCACGCCGATGGCTAAGAGGATCAGGGGAAGCACCACCAGCGAGTCCCTATTGCCAGCCGTCCGAGTGTCGTACGCCTCTGCTGTATCGCCGCCGATCAACACGCTTCCAGCGTGCAGGCCCAGAGCCGAAGCTTCCTGTCGGGCGAGGGAGCGCAACTCGGGCACGGTATCGAGGGCCTCCCGAGAGAAGGGTCTAGCTTCGAGCACCACGTCGATGCGGCCTGCACCTCCATCGGCGGAGACGAACCGCCGCCCGCTTCCTTCCGGCAGTAGGGAGGCTTCGGGTCCCTCGGTACCGAGGGGTCTGCTAGGACCGGCGGCGTCGGCGACGGCAGGGTGGCCGGCGAGTTCGAGTGTGAGGATGTCCAACGTCTCAAGCACGGCAGGATCGAGCGCGTTGGCTCCCGGGGGCAGGGAAACGTAGACCTGGGTGGGAGAGAGTTCGCCGCCCGGAAACCCACCTCGCAATAGCTCGAAGCTGCGGACGGACTCCATATTGGCTGGCAATCTGTCGAGTTGGTCGTAGTTGGCGCGCAACGGGACCAGCCCGGCCACCAGCACTGCTAGGCCCACCCCCGTTACGGCCAGGGTCAGGCCCGGCCTGCGGAGAACGACAGCGCCGACCCTGCCGTACACGCTGCGCCGCCAGTCAGCCTGCTTCGTCGCGTCAGGTTCCAGGCGGGGCTGCACGGGCCAGAAGGCCCGCCTCCCGAAGATCGTCAACGCCGCTGGGATGAGGGTGAGGGCGGCCAGCATCATCAGCGCCACCGCCAACGCGATGACGGGACCGAGCGCCTGGTAGGACCGCAGCGTTGCGAGCGCGAGGGCAGCGCAGGCGACGAGGATCGTAGCCCCCGCCGAGGCGACAGCTCTACCGACACCGCGCATGGTCCGTCTCATCGCCTCGTGGCGATCATCATGCCGGGTCAGTTCCTCTCGAAAACGCGCCGAGACGAAGAGCACGTAGTCGGTGCCGGTACCGAAGAGAACCACTGTCATGATTCCGGTCGTCTGTCCGGAGATCGGTATCCCGAAACGAAGCGCGTACCACGCTGCAATGGCTCCGGCCATCTGGAAGACAAGTCCCACACCTAGGAGCGGGATCGCGGCCATGATCGGGGAGCGGTAGATGATGACCAGCAGCACCAGCACCAGCAGGACCGTTACCACCAGCAGCAGGCTGTCGATCTGCGTGAACACCCCGACCAGGTCGACGATGAGGCCTCCAGGCCCGCCCACGGCTATCTCGACACCGCTCAGATCGAACGACGCCGAGCGGTCTCTGATGGCCTCAACCGTGTCGAGAAAGGCCCGATCGGCAGGTTCACCACCGACTTCGACGAAAACGTACATGGTGGTTCCGTCGGGAGACACGAGACCGGTCCGCTGACCCATAACCGGGTCCGGGCTGAGAACCTGGCCTACGTTGACGGGCGCCGCCGGGCTCGACAGCCAGCCCGCGATTTCGGCCGCGGCCGCGTACGCCCCAGGCTCCAGACCGTCCGACTGCCGGAACACGATCAGGACGGGGGTACCGGTCGCCGGGAAACGCTCCTGGGCGAACCGGTACGCCCGGGTCGCCTCAGCGTCCCTGGGTAGGAATAGCGCCTGCTCATTCTCGTTGGCCTCGGCGAGCGCAGGAAGCTGCGAGATCAATGAGCCGGCGGCGATCAACCAGACTACGAGAGTTACCCACTTGCCGCGGCGACTGGAGGCGAAATCGGTCAGAAGGCCGAGCACTACCAGATCCCTTGGGGGACTCTGGCCGGTCGGCAGCCGGGGTTCGTGGTTCCCATGCTCATCATTGAACGATGCTAACGAGGCTCTCGACCTGTTCTACTATCAGTTGAAGTCCGACCAATCGTTAAGGGTACAGTGCCCCACAGACCACATCCGCTTCTGCGGACGTCAGGCCCTGAGGGAGCTATGGACCATCTCCCGCAGCAGAGAACTGCCTTCTGCCTCGAGCTGGTTGCGTAACCACATCAACTCGTCCATCCTTATGTCGACCACCGCCTTCCTCCTCACTGTTCGAGTTGGATACCTCTGAGAAGCTGACGCTATGGTCACCTAACTCAAAGGACCCTCACTCCCCACACACCACAAGAAGGGACTCCACTCAGCGCATGACCACGTTTCGGTTGCCGATTCAGGTCTGCGTCTTCCTGTTCAGAGAGCAGGAGGACAATCGCGAGTACTTGCTCTTGCATCGGGTTCCGGCGCTGGGGGCGTTCTGGCAGGGCGTAACCGGGTCGCTCGAGGCAGGAGAGACCCAACTTCAAGGTGCCGCGAGAGAGGTTCATGAAGAGACGGGGTTTACCCCGGCAGAGATCTGTCCGGTGGGCTTCACGTACCGTTTCCCGGTTCAAGACGAATGGCGGGAGGCGTATGGACCCGACGCAGACGAGATCGTAGAGCACGTGTTCGTGGCCGAGGTCGACGGTGGAGACCCGACCCTGTCCCGGGAGCACGATGCTTGGGGATGGCGAGTTCCCGAAGAGGCAGCCCGCATGCTGAAATGGCCGACCAACGTCGAGGCTCTCTGGCGGTGTGAGGCATTTCTTGCAGGGGACCAGGGAAGGACCCGCGTGCCCCGGCAGGACTGAGATGGGGGTCAGACGCTTCCTCTTCGGCCCAAGGACAGTTTCTCGGACCTCTGTCTCCTGGTCGTCCTCGCGGACCCCGATGGGGGAATCCTAAACATAATGTAGAGGTGGGAACGGTCCCCCAACCGACCGGACTGGACACCCATCGACGGCGCTAACACGGCCTCTTACATACCTGCCAGCGCCGATGCCGGCCAATACCTCCAAGCCGTAGCCACCTATGACGACAACGAAGGACCCACCAAGGTTGCCGCTGCCCACACCACGAGCAGCGTCGTGGATCCGACGCGACCACCCCCACCCCCACCGCCGCCTCCACCTCGACGCGGTGGCGGGCCGACCGGTGGCGGGCCCGCGCCGCTACCGGAGGGGTCGAACCAGTCGCCCACCTTCACCGAAGGTTCCCGAACTATGCGCACAGCGGCGGAGAACACCCCCGAGGGGAGCCGACACCGGTGCACCGATCGCCGCAACCGATCCCGAAGGCGACTCCCTCACCTACAAGTCGGCCGGTACCGCCGCCGACGCATTCGGCCTCGACCCCTCATCGGGTCAACTCAGGACCAAAGCAGCCTTGGACTACGAGACCAACAACAGCTACCGGGTGACCGTAGAGGTGCGGGACAGCAGGAGCCCCGAGGGCGAAGCGGACCGGCGCCGGGACGACTCCATCGCAGTAACCGTCAACATCGCTAACCGCGACGACACCGGTCATCTCACCCTGTCCGCACCCACACCAAGATCCGGCCAGCCCCTCGAAGCGGTGCTAGTTGACCCCGGCGGTGTCGCCAATGTCAGCTGGGTTTGGGAACGCTCCGCCGACCGGACCACGTGGGCACCCATCCCAGACGCCACCTCGGCTGCGTATACCCCGGATGCCGACGACGAGGGCCATCATCTGCGGGTGGTGGTCTCCTATGGCGACCCGTTCGGGTCGGGCAAGACCGTGACGGCGACACCCGACGCCGGGCCGCCCGTCCGTCAGAGGCGAGTCCTGACCTGGCTCCGCTATCAGGCCCCTTGCCAACTCTGGCAACCGTCTCGAACCCGGTGGTCCGTCAATGGAGGTCGCTGTGAAGAGCGGCCGGCAAAGGGGTCCTTTCGGTAACCGATCCGGAGTGTTCCCGGGTAAGTATCTACCAATTCAGGCCGACTGCCTTGGTCAGGAACCCGGCGAACGGCGCCGCTACCCGACATGCGTCGGCGTAGCGGTCGATGAAGTCGGAAGAGCAGGTCTCCTCCTCGGTGAACGATGTGATCGCCATGAACGACTTCAGCTTCAGGTACTCGATGTGGGGATGGTCCGGATCGAAGCCTCTGGGGGCGCGCTTGAGCGACTCGCCCTCCAGGTCGAACATCGAGGCAAAATCCTCATCGTCCACGATGGCTTCCCAGTCCTCGGGTTCGTCGACTATCGCCTGCCGTATCTCCCAGGCCGTTGCCGCCTTCGGTTTCCACAGCCCGGCGCCTGCGAAGACGTTGCCGGGCTCCAGATGGAGGTACAGGCCAGGGCCGTGGACCTCCCGGCCCACCTCGTGGCGGAAGTGGATGCCGGCGTTGGTCTTGTACGGGCTCTTGTCCCTCGAGAAGCGCACATCCCTGTAGATCCGGAATACGGATCCGCCGGACCGCCGGGGGTCCGCGACCATGTGCGGGCTGATACTCCTGAGCCTGGGTTCGAAATCGCCGACGAAGCGGACCAGAGGGTCCTGGACCTCGGTCCGGTAGCGCTCTTTGTTGGCCCCGAACCATGCCCGGTCGTTGTTCATCGCCAACTCGTCCAGGAACTCGAACAGGGCGGGTGTGAAGTGGGTCATGGTCCAACCGTAGCCCCGTGGGCCTGACTGTTCGTCGCCCGGTTTCTCGCTTGGTGGTGTCTGATGCTGTCTGCTGTCCGAAGACCGGATCATGCCATCCGAACGTCGTGGATCACGATACCTAGGCCCGATGCCCTGGCCAGTCGGCTGTCCGCGGTCAGCAGGGGAATGCCGTAGAGACGTGCCCCGGCGACGTACAGAGCGTCGTACGCGGTTACGTTTCGATAGTAGGACCAGGCCCATCGCGCCAACTCCCGATGGGGAATGCGGATCACCGGCCATTGGATCAGGTCGTCTACGGCCATGCGCGCTCGTTCTTCTTCGAGATGTCCTTGCAGGACCGTTTTGCGTAACACCGATAGCACCTCGGCATCCATCAACTCTGGCGCGACCAGGGACGCACTCTCGATCGTGTTCGCCACTGTCCTACCCAGCGGTGTTCTCAGCAGGTACTCGAAGGCGAGCGAGGCGTCGATGACATAAGTCGTCATCCGATGTCGAGACCGTCCACACCCGGGTGTGATCGTTCGCCTATGGCCTCATGATCGTACGGGTGCCAGGACCCGATCTGCGTTGCGCGGCGCGTTCGCTCCTCCGCGATCAGAGTGGCTGCATCCACGCCGAGGTCGGTCTCGGGACGCTGGGCGATGTGCTCGCGCCACTCCCACATCGCCAGCTCGCGTTCCACGGCTGTGAGCACCGCCGCGCTGATGGTGCAACGGTTCTCTCGCGCGTAGCAGCGCAGGCGTTCGTGAAGGGTGTCGGGAACGTTCTTGACCTGTAGATTCGCCATGTCATGATCCTAGCATGCTGCTAGCATGAACAGGGCACCCCTCGGACCCTCGAAGGGATTGTGCGTATTCCCAACCGGTCATGTGGCCGACCAGGCGCGGACGTTCTCGATTCGCACCTCGATGACCGGTCCTGGAGGCGGCTGGGTGGTGTAGGTCTCGTATTTTCGGGTGAGCAGGGCAAGGCCCTTGCGAAGGACGGGGCCCGAACCGATCACGCTGGCCGTCCCGTCGATCCTCACCCACCAGAGAGCAGTCCAGTCGTCGTCGTAATGGTCCACCAGCACCGAGACGTCCGGGTTGGCTTCGATGTTGCGGAGGCGTTTCAGCCGGAACGTGGACTTGGGCTTGCGGTCCACCGCGGTGTACAGACGCCCCTCGTCGTAGGCGAACACGATGGGCACCAGATGGGGGCGCCCTCCCGCATCGACGGTACCGAGAGTGGCCGAGCGTGCATTGCCCAGCCGTCGGACGATCTCCTTACGATCCATCGGGTACCTCCTCATCGTGACCGTTTATCTGTTCGGCAACGTTCCGAAGTTGTGGCCGGTTGGTGATCGCGCAACAAGAACCCGCCGCCCCGGTTCTCGCTCGCCAATCCCAGTTCTGTAGGACCACTAATCCGAATTCTGTCATCAACAATGGCGTCACGGGCCGAGTCCGTCGCCCTCATTCCATGTTCGGATCCCGGCGGTTTTGTCGGATCGGGATTCCATCACGTCTTCCGATCGTTCCAGCCTGGCGTGAACCACCGCCGCACCCGCGGTCGACGTCGGGTCGGGAATCATCCTGTCGTGCGTACGCTTACGAGCGTTGCGGTGGGAGGCTCCATGACCACGAAGCCGCATCTAGCCTGGTCGGATGCGCACCTCTCCCTACCGGCTGCCACGGCTGGTGCTGTTCATGTTCATAGGGACGCAGGCTATGGGGATAGGGGTCATCATCTCGCTCTTGGCCGACATCCAGGACCGGTTCGGATTCCCTACGTGGTCGTTGGGGTTGATCGCCGGCATGTCGTTCGCGTCCACGCTCGTGGCGCATCTGTGGCTGGCGTCGTTCGCCGACCGGGGATGGGAACGTCGGATGATCGCGATCGGCGGGGTCCTGGTGGTGGTCTCCTTGCTCGGGATGGTGGTCGCGTCGGACCTGTGGCATTGGGTGGCGTCCCGAGCCCTCCTCGGCTTTGCCGAGGGGGTTTGCGTGGTGGCGGGTCGGCGAGTGATGCTGAGTTGGGATCCGGACCGGCAAGGAAGGGCCCTGAGTTCGCTGACGATGGCGCTGATGATCGGGTTCCTGCTCGGTCCTCCCATGGCCGGCTTCCTCAACGAGGTGAACAGAGGCCTTCCCTTCATTCTGCCCGCGGTGCTGGAAGCGTTGCTGCTCCCGTTCCTGGTGGTCGTCAAGCCTGGCGAGTACGGGCGCGCCCCCGTCCGGCTGAAGCGTCGAAGCCTTGCGGCGATTCCGGGTCTCGCACCCGGGATGTTGCTGGCCGCTGCGCCATGGCTGATGATCGGGATGCTGGATGCTCTGTGGGCCCGCTACATGACTGATCTGGGCGCCGGCCCGAGAGTGATAGGGGTTGGGTTCCTGGCGCTGGTCCTTCCGAGCGTCTTCGTCACCCCCCTCAGCGGGCGGATGGCGGACCGCATGAACCCTATCCGGCTGGCGATGACGGGCGTCGTGGTGGAGATCCCCCTTGTGGTCTTTTTCGGGTTTGCGAGGAGCGTGCCCGCCCTCCTCGTGGTGGGGGCGTTGCACTCGGCCATCTGGTCGTTCGTCACGCCTCCCGGCCAGGCTGCGGTGGCAAAGGTGGCGCCGCCCGGCCAGGCGGCCGAGGCGCAGGGGCTCATCGAGTCGTACGGGCTGATGCTGGCGAGTGTGGGGGCACTGGTCGGACCGCTTATCTACGCTGCCGGTGGTCCTACCGTCCTGTTTTTCGTGGCGGCGGTGGCGCTGGCGGTGACGCCTCTGGTAGTGTGGGGCCGGCGGGACACTTGGCGCGCCGTTTTCTGAGGCGGTATGGGTTGCCACCCCGGTTCTGGAACCGCTATCGTTTCCCCCAAAATACGACCTTGAGGGTGAAGATGGTCGATAATTTCTTGTGGAAGGGCCGTCTCGGGCCGATGAACCTCCGGCTCTCGGATACGACGTTCACGCCGTCCACCATCTCGGCGTTGCTGGCCCGGGAGATCCGGATCGAAGAAGGTGATGTGGCGATCGACGTGGGGTGCGGATCCGGCATCCTGGCGATCATCGCCGCCAAGCTGGGGGCCCGTCATGTTCACGCGATCGACCAGAGCCCGGATGTGATCGAGGTGGGCAGGCTCAACGCGGAGGCCAATAGCGTGAGCGACCGCGTCAGCTTCTACCAGGGCGACCTCTTCGAACCGCTCGACCGGACCATCAAGGCGGATGTGATCATCGGCGACGTGTCGGGGATCCCCGATGCTCTGGCGGACGAGAGCGGATGGTTCCCCACCCGAGGCGGTGGCGGGGCACGGGGCAGCGAACTCCCGATCAGGATGCTCGAGGAGGCCCGGCGCAGGCTGGCATCGGGGGGTCGGCTCTTCCTGCCCACCGGCTCGCTTCAGGACGAGACTTCGATCATCGAAACGGCCAAACGCCTGTACACGAGGGTCCGCAAGCTCGCGGAGCGCCCCATCCCCCTGCCGGCCCGGATGGCCTCCAGCCAGGTGATGTCGGATCTGATCGACCGGGGTGTGGTGCGGATCATTAGGCGCGGCTCCCGATCAGTGTGGGAGGCGAGAGTGTGGGAGGTCTCGGGCGTCACCTGAGCCGATGCCCTCATTTCATCGGGTGGACAGCCCCCGGGCACTACCATTTCTCCCCTATGACCACCCGTGTTGGTGACGTAATGGAGGCGATCGACCGGCGGGTACCTTTCCGGACCGCAGCCGGATGGGATGCGGTCGGGTTGCAGATCGGCGACCGGCGACGCCCCGTATCGCGCGTGGCCGTGGTGCACGAGTTGACCGACGTGGTCGCGGAACGGGTCCTGGCCCGGCGGACGGATCTGGTGGTCACCTACCATCCGCTGGTGTTCCGCCCGCTCCGTTCGATCACCGCGGCGCCCGGACCGGAGGGGCGTTCGTTCGCATTGCTGGCAGGGGGAGTATCGGTCATGGCCGTGCACACCAATTGGGATATCGCAGCCGGCGGCACGGCCGATTCGCTGGCGGAGGCGCTCGGCATGGGCGATGTCGAGGGCTTCGCCGCCGTGGAAACGGTCGACGGTGGAGCGGCCTGGGTCGGGCGCCACGGTTCGTTCGACGGTGGCGCCGTCGAACTGGTGCACACGGTGCACGAAGCGCTGGGTTGCCGGCCCCGCATGGCGGGGTTGGTCGACCGAAGGATCCGGAGGCTGGCCGTGCTGCCCGGTTCGGGGGGATCACATCTGGACGACGCGATCTCCACCGCCGCCGACGCGTACGTGACCGGGGACATCTCCCACCACGAGGCGAGAAGGGCGCTGGACTCCGGGATGGCGGTGGTGGATGCCGGGCACGCTCCCACCGAGCGACCCGGAGTCAGGGCGCTCTACGCTTTGGTTGCCGAGATCGTGGAAAGGCCTGTCGATCTCATCGGGATCGACGACAACCCTTGGGAGGTCGGATGGAACCGTTGAGCAGCTTTACGGATCTGTTGGAATTGCAGGAGGTGGATGCGGGTGTCGACAAGCTGCTGGCCGATCGTCGCAACCTGCCCGAGTTGGCCGAGCAGGCGCGAGCCGCCACGGTCGCCGATGCCGCGGCAGAGGACTTCGATGGCGCGGTCCACCGGCTCCGGAGCTTGGACCGGGATGTGGCTCGCATCGAGGACGACCTGGCGATGGCCGAACAGAGGCTCAGGGAACAGGAACGGCGCCTGTTCGCGGGCGGGATGACCGCCCGGGAGAGCCAGAACATGCGTATGGAGGTGGACAGCCTGCGGCGCCAGGTCTTGGTCATGGAGGACGAACTGCTGGAACTGCTTGACCAGCGGGATGGTATGGAGGAGGAGGAACGGATGTTGGGGGAGAGGGCCGGCTCGACCCGGGAGGTCGAGCGCCACCTGGCGGCCCGGATCGCCGAGTCCCGGACCGCTATCGATGCTTCCGTCGAGCGGTACCGGGATCGCCGGGCCGGGATCGTTCCGTCGGTGGCGCCCGAGCTGTTGAGGCTGTACGCGCGCCTGCGCGAGCGTCGGGGAGGGATCGTGGTAGGGGCGACCTCCGGCCGGGTCTGCGGGGCCTGCCACCTCCAGATGTCGATCGCCGAGTACGAAGAGGTGGTCGGGGAGACGCTCCCCCAATGCATCCACTGCGCCGCGATACTCGTCCTGTGATCCGGATCGAGGCCCTACCCGGGGCGTACGTACCCTTCGACTGAGGAACGGGGCCACGGCAGATGCTGTTCTGGCACCTGGGCGGTGCCGTGTTCCTGTTCCGAGCCCTGTTCAAGGACTCGGGCGTCGACCTCAGGTTCGTGGCAGCCGGGGCCGTCCTTCCGGATGCCGTCGACGCGATCATCGGTCTCCTGCCGCACTCGGAGCGGTTGGTGACCGGCCGCCCCTACGGTCATGCGCTGGTGTTCGCCCTGGCGGTGTTGGTGGTCGGCATGTGGGTCACCGACCGTCGCACCGGCAACAGGCGTCGCGCCGTGGCGGCGGCGGTAGGAATCATGTTCCACCTGCTACTCGACTCGATGTGGTTGATGCCTGAGGTGCTGCTGTGGCCCCTGGCGGGCGGAGGACTCCTCGAGGGCGGTCCCGGTGACTGGTCCGGGTTGCCCGCTTCCCTGTTCGGCAACCCGGTGCGGATGGCGCAGGAGGCGGGGGGCCTCGCCTACCTGATCCGGCTGGGCCACCGCGCCGGCCTCGCCGATCCGGGGCGGTGGTCCCGCCTGTGGCGGACCGGCACTATCTCGATACCGAGAGGGTGATGGAGGGCGGCGGGCTCATGGGAGTGCCGGGGAGCGTTCCGATCGCGGCCGGACGCCTGCCCGATCCTAGGAGGGGGCCCCTTCGAGGGAAGGTTGGCCCACCGCCTCGCTGATCTGCGCGTGTACCCGGTTCTTCAGCCCTTCCAGCTCGTAGATCATCAGGCCCTCGGTGGGGATGGGGGGCATGATCTTCACGGTGATGTGCCCGGAGCGGATCAGCTTCGTCGCCGGCTTCCATACCGCCCGGCTGCCGATGATGGCTGTTGGCACGACCGGCGCCCCCACGTTGCGGGCGATCGAGAAGGCGCCCTTCTTGAAGGGCATCATCACTCCGTCCCGGGGCCGGGTTCCCTCCGGGTAGATCATCAACGACCCTCCTCGCTCCATGGTCCGCTTGGCGCCCTGGTTGATGGCCTGGTGGGCGGCCCGGCCCGCCCCGCGGTTCACCTCCACCATTCCGATTCTTCGCATGGCCAGGCCGAACAGGGGGATCTTGAACAGTTCTGTCTTGGCGAGGAAACGGATGGGAACCGGCAACGCGGCGAAGTGGGCGAAGATGTCGAACGCGGAGCGGTGGTTGGAGACGATAACGTAGGAACGGCTGGGATCTATGTGCTCGAGTCCTTCGACCTTGAGCTTGACGCCGGCTGCCCAGCACCATGTCCGGCCCCATGCCCGGGCCACACGGTCCAGGATGGGCGACGAGGGGTTGGTCACCGTGATGGCGACCAACGCCACGGCAGCCAATACCGTGTAGGGGATGGTCACCGTGAAGGTGACCGCAGCCCGGAGTACATCGAGGAAGTTCCGCATCGGAGGTAAGGATACCGCACGGGAGGGTCGGATCCGCGCCCGTTAACCTCTTTTTGATCAAGCGGAGCATCCAGAGGAACTGATGGCAGAGAGGCGAACCAGGTTCACCAACGACCAAGCGGTGCGGATCTTTCTCAGAGCGCAGGGCTTCGGTGACCCCCGACCCCCCGGCCGTGTGGATGCCCGCCACTTCGCCCGGGTCGTCAGCCGCCTGCGCCTCGTGCAGATCGACTCCGTGAACGTATTGACCAGGGCCCACTACCTGCCCGTGTTCGCCCGGCTCGGTCCCTACCGGAGGGAGGCGCTCGACCGCTGGATCTACCACGGCCGGCACATGTTCGAGTACTGGTGCCACGAGCAGTCCTACGCCCCGGTCTCGTTCCATCCGATGATGCGCCCCCGGATGCATTCCATGCGTGATCACGGGTGGAAACGGGTGAGGGACCTGCTCGAACACGATCCCGGGTACGTACGGTCGGTCCTCGACCAGGTAGGGGAGCGGGGTCCGATCCCGGCCCGCCACCTGTCGGACCCCGGGGAGAAGACCGGACCCTGGTGGGGATACGGGAAGGGCAAGGTTGCGCTGGCCTGGTTGTTCGCCACGGGACAGGTGGCGGTGGCCCGGCGGATCAACTTCGAGCGCTGGTACGACCGGCCCGAGCGGGTGCTGCCCACCGAGGTGCTGGCCGAGCCGGATCCGTCGCCGGAGGAGGCCGACCGGGCCCGGGTCCGCGAGGCGGCCGGGGCACTGGGGATCGCCACCGTGGGTGACCTGGCCGACTACTTCCGGATGAACATCACTCCGACGGCTCGCGCCGTGCAGCATCTCGCGTCCGCGGGCGAGTTCCGCGAGGTGTCGGTCGCGGGCTGGTCGCGCCCCGCCTACCTGCGCGACGACGTTGTTCTGCCCAGAGCGCGCAAGGGCACCGCGTTGCTGTGTCCCTTCGATCCGCTGGTGTGGGACCGGAAGAGGACCGAGCGGATGTTGGGGTTCCGCTACCGCATCGAGATCTACACCCCCAGGGCCAGACGGGTCTACGGTTACTATGTGCTCCCCTTCCTGCTGGACGGCCGGCTGGTGGGCCGGGTCGATGCCAAGGCCGACCGGCGGGCCGGTGTCCTCCGCATCCCGGCCTCCTACGCCGAGCCGGGTGTGGACCTTCCCGCCGCGGGCCGCGCCCTTGCCGCCGAGTTGCACCGTATGGCCGCCTGGCTCGACTTGGGCGACATCGAGGTAGCGCCTTCGGGCAACCTCGCCGCGGCTACCAGGGCAGCGCTGTGACCCAGCCTCTTGCCAATAGCCGCCCTGGTCACGGACCTCCGCCGCGGGGAGTGTCCAAACAGGAGTGGCGCCGGTGGGCCAGGGCGATGCGACGGCCGGGCGTGTCCGCTGCCGACTCCCAAGCTGTGACGGCCGGGATCATCGCCTGGCTCGCCGGTGCCGATACGCCCGGCGGCGTTGTGGTTCTCTACCTGCCGCTTCCGGACGAGGCCGACGTGACTCCTGTAATGGACTGCGCGGATCGGGCGTTCGCGGTCACACGGACACCATCAAAAGGAAGCCTGACCCTGCATCCGGCCGACGTGCCCCGGGAGAGACACCGTTACGGGTTCGAACAGCCGGTGGCCGAATCCCCGAGCGTCGATCCCCGCGACGTGGTGGTGGTCCTCGTGCCCGGGCTGGTCTTCGACCTACGGGGAGGTCGTCTCGGCAGGGGAGGGGGCTACTACGATCGCTTCCTTCCAACCTTGCCCCCTGATGCAGCCCGGGTCGGCGTGGTCCCGGAACGACTGGTGGTGAAGGCCGTCCCGACCGATCCGCACGATATTCCGATGACGCACCTGGCAACCGAGCACGGTGTGCGAGCGATGGCAACGGAGCCGTTGTGACATCTGAGATCGCCACGATGATCGGAGTCGGCTAGGTATATTTGCCTAGATTATGCCAAACAACTAGACAGCCAATTGCTAGATGTGATAGGCAAACCAGGTGAAAAGGGCTGTCCTGCTGTCCGTTCTGAAGTCGATCGCACGTGACCACGACGTGGCACTGACGCTCGTGCGGCAAGGAAAGCACGAGGTGTGGGAGTGCGGTGGGTACCGGTTCCCGATCCCACGCCATCGGGAGATCAACGAACACACCGCACGCGGCATCATCAACGACCTCCGCAGACGCCTGCACGACCTACAGGAGAGATCATGAGCTACCGGGCCGTTACCGCCCAATGCCCTCCGTGGTGGGCTATCGAGATCACTGAAGGACTCCCCGACCACATGTTCGCTCACACGCAGGCCCGTCGTCTGGACGCGGTTGAGCGGACTGCCAGGGAGGCCATCGCTGACCTCCTCGATGTTGATCCGGATGAGGTCGAGGTGGAGGTGACGATTGAGGTACCTGAATCGCTTGCGGGTACGCTTGCGGAGTTGGAAGCAGCAGAGGCTACGGCCCGCGAGGCCGCCCGCGCTGCCCGCGAACTCCGAGCCCGCGCGGTCCGCACGGTTCGAGACCAGGGCTTCACCGTCCGGGAGTCCGCCCTGCTGCTCGGGGTTTCCCACCAGCGGATCAGCCAACTCGCCTCGCAGCACCGGGCCTGAGGGCCGAACAGCAGCGCCGGGTTCGGCGGACCGGCCGCCCGAGCGCAATGGGTCTTCAGCCAACGGGCATGGTCCGGGGTCGGCGTCGGCCCGCAGGTGTTTGTCGTTGCCGGCAGCGGCCGGTCACAGCGTCCGTGGTCACGCTCGGTAAGAGCCATCCGGTCGCTAGGGCGATGTAAGGTGCCCGGCGCCGCCGGGAGGTGGCGGTCACCGTCTACGATTGACCCATGTCCGAATCCGGTTACTCCGTCCGCTTCCGTGAATACGCCGAGGCGATCTGGGAACTCGAGGAGGCGGGGATCCGGGTTCTCCAGGCCCGCATCGCCCGCTGGCTGGGGGTGAGCCCGGCCAGTGTGTCGGAGATGATCCGGCGAATGCAGGCCGAGGGCCTCGTCATTATCGGAGAGCAAGTGAGCCTCACCGACGAGGGACGCCACTTGGCAGCGGTCGTGGTCCGCCGACATCGCCTCGCCGAGCGGTTCATGTCGGAGGTGCTCAAGCTGCCGTGGGCCAAGGTTCACGAGGAAGCCGAAGTCTGGGAGACCATGATCTCCGACGATGTCGAGAAGGCCATGTGGGCGGTGATGGACGATCCCAAGACCTGCCCGCACGGCAACCCCATCCCCGGAGCCGGCTACCGGCCCCCCATTATGAAGCCCCTCGCCGACATGGAATCGGGCGAGACGATGCGTCTCGAACGGATATCGGAGGAGTTGGAGCTCGATTCCGAGATGATGCGGTTCCTCGACGAGAACCAGATCCGGCCCGACTCCCGGATCCGGATGGTGCAGAAAGATCCGTATGGCGCCATCACTGTGGAGGTGTCCGACCGACAGGTTGGCATAGGAGTCTTCGCCTCCGAGCGCCTTTTCGTCTCGGTCGAGTAGCGACGCGTGGACGGATACGCCTTTCCAGGTTTCCGGCCGGCTACCGACCCGGTTTGCTGCTTCACTGCTGCAGTCCCGGTCGGGTATCCGATGCCGTTGCGTCCCGCCCGGTCGCCCGGCACGACCTTGCCGGAGCCGGCGTGACACTAGAACCAGACCCACCGTTCGGACCGATCGATCCCAACCTGCAGCGCCGTATGGAAGCCAGGATGCGCCGGGAGTTCGAGGCCGCCGAATCGGAGGCGGCCCTTCTGGCTGCCCGACGCAGGCGGTTGGCGGACATAGCCTGGGAAGCCACCCAGGCGGGTAAGCGGATGCAGATCAGGGTGGGGAGCCGCAAGGTGGCGGGCATGCCTACCTACGCCCGCAACGATCTGATGAGCCTCCGGACGCCCAACGGCATCCTGGAGGTGTACCTACCGAACATCGATGCCCTGCTGGTGATGCCCGGCTTTTCGCAGGGGCGGTCCGTGGCCAAGGACGTCGAGACGTTCGCAGCCCGGATGGCCATGCTCCAGCTAACCCGCGAGCATGTGGAGATCGTGTGCCGCGGTGGGGACCCCCGCTTCGACGGGACCGTCGACTACGTTGCTCGTGACCATGTCGCCGTGACGAGCGCCGCTGCAACCGTTTTCATCACTCTCGGAGCGATCGCCTACGTGGTCCGGCGGCCCGAACTCCGCTGACCTCTCCGATTCGGGGTCGGTAGATCCCGTCAGCGTAATACCTTTCGCTATCCAGAGCTGTTTTTGATGGTTATGCTGGGTTTATACCCGAACCAACTGCTTAGGTCGAGTTGCCTCGCTCCTCCAACGCGAATCCCCGCAGCGACTTAAGGAATTTTTTCTCAATGTTAATATTAATCAACACTGACTAAACTACTTAAGATATAGTGAAGTAACAACCACTTCCGAACAGGTTTCGCCGTGTGTAGATTGCGGAGGCGAAATCGTTTTCATAGGAGAGGAGATGGACACGACCGAGGCGCCGGGTCACCCTACGCCGATGCCGGAGGGGCGGGGAGTGCCGAAGCGGAAGCTGGCAAGCCGTCTCTCCTTCGGCCACATCGTGATGATCTCCGCCGGACTGGTGGCCTTCCTGCTGAATGTGATGATCATTCGCGGCAACGGCGAGACGGTGGAGGTCCTGGTGGCGGCCCACCCGATCAGTGCCGGCAGCAGGCTGGCGGCCCAGGATGTGGTTCCGGCCGACGTCGATGCGAACGGACCTTTCGTGGATCGGGTCCTATCACCCCAGACCGTCACCCCTCTCCTCGGCCATGTTGTTGTTCGCGACATAGGTCAGGGAGATCCTCTCTTCGCCGATGACATGCGATCCGCCGCCGCTCCCGGAGGTGGTCGGGCGATGAGCATCCCGATCGCTGCGGATCATGCGGTCGGAGCCACCCTCCAGGTGGGTGATCGTGTCGATGTGATCTCGGTGGACGACGGCGAGAGCCGATTCGTCGCGACCGGGATCGAGGTGCTGGATGTGGCCGCCGGTGGCACCCGGCCGGGGGGCGACCGGTTCGGCGTCACCGTGGCGGTGAGTGAAGCGGAGGCACTGGCCATCGCCGCGGCCCTCGATCGGGGAAGCACTCACTTGCTCAGATCCACCGGCGCCGACACACCGGAACCCGATGCTCCCCGTCCCCAAGCCGCTACGACGGGGCCGTCACCGTGATCGGGCCCGAACCCGTCATCGTCATCGCCGGTTCGCAACGGGCCTGGGCGTCCGAACTGCTGCGTTTCCTCAGCGACTTCGGGGGAGCGCGCCTCAAGGGGACGGTGCTCACAGCCCGCGAGGCCCTCGAGCCCGGTTACGAGGTGTTGATCATCGATGACATCACCAGCTATCTCAGCCCCAGGCTGGTGGAGCGGGTCAGGGGCAGCGGCCAGAAGGTGGTCGGCGTGTACGACCCCGATTCCGGTGAGCGTGGTCGGGAACGTCTGAGGGTTCTGGGGGTGGACGCGGTGGTACCGGCCGACGCCGGGCCGGAGGCCATCCTCGAGACGGTCTCGTCGATCGGTCCGGGGCGTCCGGCTGCCCGGGTCCGGGAACAGGCCGCAGAGCCTCCCGCGCCGGCCTCGGTCGCCCGGATCACGACGGTGGCCGGAGGAGATCTCGCCGGTGACTTCGCGATCGCTCTGGGCGGGGCGTTCAGGGCGAAGCGTCGAACCGCGCTGGTCGTGGACGCCGACACCGTCACACCGATGCTGGCCCAGCGGCTCTCGATGCCCGTCGTACCGAACCTGTTGACCGCGCTCGACGCCCATGTGCAGCTCAGGGGCAACGTGGAGGATTCCATGCTGGCCGGACCGTACGGGGTCACCCTTCTCACGGGCATACCCGAGGCCTCGGAATGGGAGACGGTCCGGGCGGATGAGGTCGTGGACCTTCTCGAGACGACCGCAGCGTGGTTCGACGAGCTGATCGTGAAGGTCTCCTCCCACATCGAGGACCTGTCGCGTCTCGGTTCCCGGGACGGTCGTTTCGAGGTGAGCCGGTCGATGGTCTCGCTGGCCGGCGATGTGGTCTACGTGGCGGAACCCACTCCTGTCGGGTTGTCCAGGGCGCTGCGCTGGGTATCCCAGGCCCGCCGTCTCACCGCTGCCCGGCTCCATGTCGTGTTCGGCGGCGCACCGGTCAGCTCCTTCCAGAGGGGGGAGCTGAGCGACGAGCTGACCAGGAGCTACATGCCGGCCTCCATAACGTGGCTTCCCACCGATCAGGGTCAGGAGCGGTCGGTGTGGAACGGGACCGCGATTCCCAAGGGACCCTTCCGCAAGACGGTCGAGAGACTCGGGATCACCATGCTCAACGGATACGCCGAGACGGTCTCATGAGCATGGGTGCCTATGACACCCTGCGCCGACGGGCCGCGGAACGGATCGGCGAACTGGAACTGGATCCTCGCAGGGATGGTGGGAGCATCCGGGCCGAGGTGGACCGGTTGGTCTCCGCCTACCAGCGGCGCGCCCATGCGGGCGACGGCGTCCGACCCTTCCGCGACCCCGCCCAGCTCTCGGACCGCCTGATCGATTCCCTGGTCCGCTACGGACCGCTGACGCCGATCATCGAACGCCGCGACATCGAGGAGGTCTTCATAGAGGGCGAACGTATCACGTATATCGATTCGTCCGGGCGCCTCCAGGCTCTCGACGCCCCCACCTCCGAGGAGGAGAACCGCCAGATCGTGGGACGTATCCTGGCCGGGACGAACCGGCGTCTGGATACGTCCAACCCCATCGAACAGGCTCGCGTGCTGGATGGCCGGGCACGGCTCACGGCAGTGATTCCCCCGGTCGCCGATCGTCTCTCGGTCACCCTCAGGAAGTACACGGTGAAGAACCATGACCTCGCCTTCCTGGTCGAAGGGGACGTCCTCCCCCCGCCGGCTGCAGCCTTCCTGTGGGCTGCCGCGCAGGCCACCACCACGCTTCTCTTCAGCGGTCCTCCCGGGGCGGGCAAGACCACTCTCCTGAGCGCCTTTCTCCGAGCCGTCCCCGCCGACCGCTGCGTCCGGGTGTGCGAAGAGGTGCGGGAACTCGACATCCCGCTGTTGCACGGCAGCTTCTACGAGGCCAGCCCCCCGACTCTCGACGGAAGGCGCCGCCACACCCTGCGCGATCTGGTGAAGGTGGTCCTGGCGCAGCGGCCCGACCTGATCTGCGTGGGCGAGGTAAGGGGAGGGGAGGCCTTCGAACTCACCAGAGCCGTCAATGCCGGGTGTGGTTTTGCATGCACCATTCATGCCGACTCGGCCGCCGCTGCTCTGGTCGCCCTGGTCAACGCGGCGCTGATGGCGGGAGAGAACGTCACCGAGGTGATAGTCAGCCGGGTGTTCCGGTCCGCCATCGACTTCGTGGTCCATCTCCGGCGTGACATGCGCAGCGGCCTCGGGGAGGGGATCAGGCGCCAGGTGGTGGAGATACTGGCGCTCAGACCCGCCGCTACCGGTCGGGAGTTCGCCACCGAGACCCTCTTCCACCGTGAGCGTCTCGGCGAACCCCTCCGGTGGACGGGCGTCGTGCCCCCGCACGAGGTCGCCCGCAGGATCGAGTGGTCGCTTCCGGATGGGTTGGCTCTGGAGGCGATCCTGTCCGGAGAACGGCAGCCTTTCCCATGATCCTGCTCGCTTCCCTGATGACCGCGGTCGCCGCCTATCTCGCTGCGGGCCTCCTGGTGGGGTACGCGCCACGGGCAGGGTTCCGCAGGGCTTCCAAACCCGACCTCTCCCAGCGCCAACTGTGGCTCATCCAAGCAGGGAGCGATCTGACCACCTGGCAGTTCATGGCCGGATCGGGGGCGATCGGATTGGTGGTCCTAGCGCTTGCGACGCTGATGACCGGGGCTTGGTGGCTGGCCCTCATGCCGGCCGCAGGAGCTGCTCTGCTCCCGCAGGTGTACTACACGCGCCGGCGTGCCGATCGCATCCGCCAGCTCCGGCGAGCCTGGCCGGACGCCCTGCGAGACGCGCTGGCGGCCATCACCGCCGGATCGACGCTCGTCTTGGCGCTGTACGACCTGGCCGAGCGCGGGCCGGCCCCGCTCCGGCCGGCTTTCGGTCGCTTCCGGCTGGTCTCCCGCATGATGGGTGTGGTTCCTGCCCTTGAGCTGGTGAAGGAAGAACTGGCAGATCCCACCTCGGACCGGGTGATCGAGGTGCTGGTGCTCGCCTACCAGCACGGGGGCGGCCTGGTCACCGAGGTGCTGCGCGATCTCGTCGGTGAGATCACCGAGGACCTGCGGTTGGAGGCCGACATCCGTTCCGACGGAACGGAACAGCGTATCGAGAGCCGGATAGTCCTGATCATTCCCTGGTTGCTCCTGCTGTTCCTGACCGCCACCTCCGATCAATACCGTGCCTACTACCACTCGGCCAACGGGTTGCTGGTGGTGACGGCCGCGGTGGTCTGGTCGTTGTTCGGGGTGCTGTTGATGAAACGCATCAGCCGCCGGGTGGGGGAGCGCCGGGTTCTGGTGCGATCCTCGCCCGAGCCGGAGCAAGGGGATGGCTGGTGAGTACCGGTCTGGTGAAAGGGGCCGTGACGGCTTCGGTCACGTTTGCGGTTGCAGCCGCGGCGATGGTGGTCCGCCCGCCGCGCCGTCTCGGACCCAGAATACGTCCCTACACGGCTACTACCCGGGTGGGCCTCGGCACGAGTCCGGATGTTCTCGGCCGCGCCAATCCGGGTCCCGTTTTCGGGGAAGGCACCATCCGCCGCCTGCTATCTCCGATGTTCTCCGGCCCCCTCGACCGTTTGGCGCGCCTACTCGTCCTCGTCGACGAGAGCGAGCTGGCACTGCTGCTGCGCCAGTCGGGCCTCTACCCGAACATCGAACCAGCATGGCGTCCCCAGGCGTACCGGACGGGCGCTCTCGGCAGGGTCGTTGCGTTCGCAGCCGGCCTGATCGGGTTCGCCCTGTTCGTAGGGAGTTCCGCAGGGCGGGTCCTGCTCTTCGGGGGGGTGGGAGCGGCGGTCGGCGCGTTCCTGGCCCGTTCCAGGCTCTCGGAGGCGGTCCGGCGGCGCCGGGACTCGATCCGGGCGGAGCTCTACACGATCAACCAGCTGGTGGCGATGTACACCAGGGTGGGAGGGGGCGTCCTCGAAGCGATCCGCTACGTGGTGACACGAGCCCGGGGAGCGGCGGTGGACGAGCTGGCCGAGGTGCTGTTGCTGCACGAACGAGGGTGGTCCTTCGGTGAGGCCATAGAGCGGGCCGAGAGGCTGACGCCGGAGCCCGAGGCCGCCCGCACGTATCGCCTCATGGCCACTTGCCAAGAGCAGGGTACGGATCTGGCGGAGGCACTGCTCGGGTTGTCCAAAGACCTCAGAGCGGTGCGCCGGGACGATCTGCGCCGCCGGGCGGCCAAGCGGCGGATCCTCATGGTGATACCGGTGGTGGTGATCCTCGCACCCATCACGATGCTGTTTATGGCCGCGCCTATCCCGTCGATCGTCTTCGGCGGTTGAGCGGGCAGTGGAGAGGTGGATGCCCGCCGAGCGGCGCCCGCAGGGAGGGATCGAACACTTACCAGAAAGGAGCAAGCGTGATACAGACGCTGGGCGTGAGAACGATGATGCTCGTACGGAGGCTGGCGGTACGGCTGCATGACGAGAGAGGAGCGGCAGAGACCTCCACGATCCTGGCCTGGATCGTGGTGGGAGTGCTGGTCGTGTTCGCCCTGCGGACCGGACTACAGGAGGCAGGCGAGCAGGTGATCGTTTGGATCAAGGAGCAGTTGGACGCAACGTGAGTCCTCAGCGGGACTACGCCACGGCAGCCGCGTACGCGATGAGACGGGCGAGCGATCCGGCAGGACCGGATTGAGGGATTTCTCCCGGTATCCGCCGGTCCTCGACCTACCCGGGGTGGCCGATCTGCTCGGTCTCTCGATCGAAGAGACCCGCCGGCTGAGCGGCGAGGGCTGGATCGATTCTGTGTGCGTGGAAGGTCGGGTGCTGTTCCACCGGGATCGGGTCATCGACTGGCTCCGGTCCCGGCGGGTCGTGCCCCCCGACCTCGAAGGCGGTCCCACGCTTGACGCCTGAGGGCAAATGCGCCGGTGCTGGCTGTGTCAGGGCTACTATGATAGAACATATGTTCGTAGCCGGTGGATGTTGAGTTTGCCATGCTGGTCATCGGTATAGACCCGGGTTTGACGACCACCGGGTTCGGGGCGGTCCGGAAGACCGGCAGCACCGTCGAGGTCGTGGTGGCCGGGGTGATCCGTACCGACAAGGACCTGCCCGCCGCGAGACGGCTCGCCGGCCTCTACACGGACATAACCGAGCTCATCGGGGACGTGCGGCCCGAGGTGATGGCCGTGGAGCGGGTCTTCGTCAACCGGAACCGGATGACCGCAACGAGGGTGAGCCAGGCTTCGGGCGTGGTGATGCTGGCGGGGGCGCTGGCCGGCATAGAGGTGTTCGAGTACTCGCCGTCGGCGATCAAGGCCATCGTCACCGGCGACGGGTCGGCGTCCAAGGTCCAGGTCCAGCAGATGGTGGCCCGCCGCCTGGGTCTGGCCGCGGTTCCGTCCCCGGCCGACACCGCCGACGCGCTGGCGATAGCTCTGTGTCACATGCAGAGCATGGGTAATCTGGTGGGACGCCTGACCGCGGCGCATGGAGGTGGGAGATGATCGGTCGCCTGCGGGGTGTGCTGGTGGCCCGTACCGCCACGGGGGTGGTGATCGAGGTCGGGGGTGTCGGATACGAGCTGGTTGTGACGCCTAGGGATCAGGCTTCGCTTCCCATGCTGGGCGAGGAGGTGGTGTTGCACACCCATCTGGTGGTGCGGGAGGACCTGCTGGCCCTGTACGGGTTCGAGGGGGAGCAGAGCCGGGACATGTTCCGGGTGCTGCTCGGGTCGAGCGGGGTGGGCCCGGCCCTGGCTCACTCGATCCTGGCGACGTTGCGGCCCGACGAGGTTCGCATGGCGGTGGCCACCGAGGACGTGCAGGCTCTGGTGGCCGTGCACGGGATCGGCAAGCGGACCGCCCAGAAGCTCATCCTTGAGCTGCGCCCCAAGCTGGGAGCTCTCACTACCCATTCGGCGGCGTCGGGCAACCTGTCCCGCGCCCGGGAGGCCCTGGAATCTCTGGGGTACGCACCGGCCGAGATACGGGAGGCACTGCAGGACATTCCGGTTGACGGGCCGGTGGAGGAGCTGGTGCGGAGCGCCCTGAGGGTACTGGCCCGCAGGTAGGGGTCGGGCGATGCGTGAGGACGGCCTAATGGTGGCCCACTCGACCGGTGAGGACCAGATGAGCGAGGCCATGCTGCGTCCCGGCTCTCTGGGGGAGTTCGTGGGCCAGCCCAAGATGAAGGAGCGGCTGGCCATCTCCATGGAGGCCTCGGAGATGCTGGGCCGTCCCCTCGACCACCTGCTGCTCTCGGGACCGCCCGGGCTCGGCAAGACCACCCTGGCCCGGATCATCGCCGCCGAGATGGGGGCACAGTTACGTTCGACTTCGGGTCCGGCCGTGGAGCGGCCCGGTGATCTGGCGGCCATCCTGTCGGGTCTGGAGTACGGTGACGTGCTCTTCATCGACGAGATCCACCGGCTGCCGAGGGTGGTGGAGGAGGTGCTGTACTCGGCGATGGAGGACTTCGCCCTCGACATCGTGGTGGGCAAGGGTCCCACCGCCCAGTCGCTGCGCCTGGGTCTGCCCCGCTTCACGCTGGTGGGAGCCACCACCCGGATCGGTACCGTAACCGCCCCCTTGCGGGACCGTTTCGGCATGGTCGATAGGCTCGACTACTACGACGCCGACGACCTGGAGCGGATCGTGGTGCGGTCGGCTTCGATCATCGGGGTTCCGCTGACTGCGGGCGGTGCCCGGCGGATCGCCACCCGCAGCCGGGGTACGCCGCGGATCGCCAACCGGCTGCTGACCAGGGTGACCGAGTACGCGATCGCTCGGGCGGACGGTCGGGTGGATTCCGCCACGGCTATGGCCGGGTTGGCTATCTGGGAGGTGGACGACCTGGGTCTCGACAAGGTGGACCGTTTCATCCTGGATGCGATCGTCTCTAAGTTCGGTGGTGGTCCGGTCGGTCTCACCACTCTGGCTATCGCGGTGGGGGAGGAACCCGAGACGATCGAGGCCGCCTACGAGCCTTTCCTCGTGCAGCAGGGTCTGGTGATGCGCACTCCCCGGGGGCGTATGGCCACCTCCCGCACCTACCAGCATCTGGGACTCCCCGAACCGCAGTCCGCCCAGGGGTCTCTGCTGCACCGAAGCCACTAACTTCCCATACTAGGTGGGGACGGTTCTGTCCCCGCAAACGCGACCGCACGGGTGGTAGCCGCCGTTGTGTGTGACTCGCCGGTGGCCCTGGTGCCGGCGGTTTCCTTTGGAGACACTTCGGGGACCAGCACCAGACTGTTCCTATATAGTGAAACTCCGACGGACCCTGCAAGCTTTTCAAGCTAATCATGCACGAGGCTGGCCATGTATTCTGGCTTGGTCATCCGAAGTCGGCGTACTCCGGTCAAGCAGTAATGTTACCAGGGCATGCAGATGCTCCTTGTGCCCTGACGGAGTATGATGTGGTAGCTATCAAGGCTATCTACCAGTCCCGATGATCGTAAGGGCTCAGACGGTAGGAGTGGATGTGACCTCTGTGAGTAGACGAATAACCTGTCTGATAATGATGGCTATAGCCGGTTCTGTGATCTTGTACTACGACTGGGGTAGAAGAACAGGTGGAAGAATCCGTTTCGGACGGATCACCCGTTGCATACCTAGACACGACGATTCCGCCATGTACTCCCGTAGATGGATCGGCGGAGGATCCAGCCCAACCTCGGAGGATAGCTCTCCTAGAGGCTGGTGATGCCACACCAGTTCACTTGGGCGATGAACTCCCGAACATTACGGAGATGCTACTCGGCACTAATCTACCAGGAATCGCAGTTCCACACGTTGTGGTGAGGGGAACGGCCCTTCCAAATACCATACGATACGAACCTCTACAAACTGATAGCGGCGAGCTACAGTCCGATAGGGTCGCGTCACAACGACGCTGCTCACTATAGTTGTTTCGTTGACTTCGCGATCAACGAATACCTCATCGGAACAGGACCCCCGGAACTGACAGTCGCTATGGATTGGGAGGTCATAGCTCCTATTGATCTGGAGTATTGGCCGGAGAAACGAGACTTGTGGATCGGATCCTTAAACGATCCCCGCGCCCGCACCACAGCAGCATATGAAGGAAGAGAAATGATCCTGTTCCTCAAGCCCGCACCTTACTATCGCTGTCGAAGTGTGGACTTCATGGGGGTTGTTCACGAAGTGGTTCGTGCAGCGGGACGACGGCGACGATATCAGGCTCATCGATGCTCCTATGGTTGTCAAATCGATGATGGGGCGGTTTGGTGGGTGTGCAGCCAGTTCTGGTATCGGGTGGCGAGGTGGTGGTTGTGGTCTCGGCCGTGTTCGAGTGCTGAGATGCGATTGGGGTGGGTTCCGACGGCTTGGGCGGTCTGGGTGAGGGTGATGCCGCGTTGTTGGCGTCGGGTGCGTAGGCGGGCGCAGTTCGGGGTTGGGTGCGGGTTGGTGAGGAGCCGGTAGATTTCTCGGGCGATGTGCCGCTTGAGGCAGCGGATGATCTCCTTTTTCTTCTTGCCCTCGGCCTTGCGTCGTGCCACGTAGGCTTTGGTGGCGGCGTCGGTGCGCATCCGGGTGGTAGCGATCCGCCATAGCGCGTTGTTGGCTTGGCGGTTGCCGCCCCGGTTGAGACGATGCCGAAGGGTTCGTCCTGATGACGCCTGGACGGGGCTGGCGCCGCACAGCGCCGCGAAAGACCGTTCCGATTTCATTCGCTTGGGGTTGTCGCCGGCGGCGACCAACAACGCGGCGGCTGTGTCAGGACCGACACCTTCTGTGGCCAGCAGGGCCGGGTTGGCCTGGGCGCAGAGACGCCGGATCTCGGCTTCGAGTTGGGCGATCTCTACGTCGAGAGCCTGATACCGGCGGGCCAAATGCTGTAGGGCACGCTTCGCATACGCGGTGGTGGTGTGGTCTGTGCCGGGTCGGAACCGGGCACAGGTTTTGACCCGTGCTTTGAGATTCATGCCCTTTAGCTGGTGTTTTAGCGGCTCGGGAGCTGTTACGACCAGCGCATGTATCTGGTTAGCGGCCTGGGTGCGGGCCTTGACCGCGGAGCGGCGCACCACCCACAGCATCCGTATGCACTCGACCGGGCCCACACCGGACTTGGGAACCGCGGTTGCTTCGCCCGAGGCAGCTGCCCGAGCTGCCGCCTCGGCGTCGACGCTGTCGGTCTTGCCGCCCTTCTGGCGGCGTAGTTGGCGGTTGGGGCGGTTGACCTCCACCACCTCGATGTTCATCTCGGTCAGGTAACGGGCCAGGCCGGCGCCGTAACTACCCGTTCCTTCCACCCCAACCCGAACCAACTGTCCCCGCGACTCGAACCAGGTGACCATTCGCCGATAACCGGATTCCTCCACCGCGAAAGACTCCGATCCCAGTACCCGCCCGACGCCATCCACCACCGCTGCTACGTGGACGTCCCGATGGGTGTCAACCCCACCGTAGATAATCTGGTCTGCTTCTCCCATGATGCTCTTCTCCTCTAGGGGATAGACTCATTTCCGATCCCCGGACCCGTGTGCGGTTGGACAGGCCACTCACGGTGGAGAAGTTGAAGGCTCCTATTAGGTCACATCCGCCCCGGGTCACGGGCGTCACGCCCCAGGCCGGGAACGGGCCGACAGATCGATGAAAAGGCACAAGGCCAGATTTCAGTTGGGTCAGACCCGCCCTAGCCCAGGAACCCTCCAATTATGAGTGGATTTCAGTGGGGAGTGACCGATGGGAGTAGGTCCCAGTTGGGTTTCCCCGCGTAGAGAAGGGCGCGGATTCGGTAGTTCGCGAAGTTGGGTAACCCGAACGCTGCTCGTTTGATCCGTTTGATGAGGTTGTTGAGGGCTTCGGTGGGTCTGTTGGTTACCTTCGAGATGTGCCAGTTGGTGATCTGGGGGGTCCAGCGGGCGATGGTACGTCCCAGCTTGTTGATCTCGGGTGGGCAGGATTCGTCCTGGAGGTCGTCTGCGAGCCCGAGGGTGTATCGGAGAGCAAGGACCGGACTTTCGATCCCGTAGATGCCCCGTACCGTTTCGGTTGCGTGCCAGGCGGTGCGTACCTCCCCGTGGGGGTCACCGGCATCCAAAAGACCACGCAGCCGGGTTTGACCGCGGTCGCTGATCCTCTCATGCGCAGCGGTGAGGAGGCGGCGTATCCGATACAGCGGGTCATCCTTGCGGCCTCGATGCCCGAGGGTTTCGTTCTGGGTGCGGCGTCGTACTTCGTCGAGTCGCTGGTTGGCCAAGCGGATGACGTGGAAGGGGTCTGCTACCTGCACAGCGTTCGGGAGCACCCGGTTATACGCCTTCCGATACGAACCGGACATGACCCGACACCGCCCAGCGGATAGCCTCACACCATTCGGTGGGCTGCGCCCGGAACCAGGCTGCGGCGCTTTCTGCCGTTCTACCACCGACTATGTCGAACCGGCTGGTGGCCTCCCACGTCGACGACAGAGGTGCACCAGACTTTGGTACGCCAACGGCCCCGACGCCAGAACAACGTCTCGTCCACTCCCACAGCTTCGACGGTCCCGACCCGATCGGTGTCTGCTTCCAGCAGCGCTTCGCCCCAGCGGACGACCTCATTGTTCACCGTATGCCAATCACAACCCAACTCTGCGGCGACCTCGTCGACCGAACGGCCCCGCCCACCCACCCCGATGGTCACCCACCGGGCCGCTCTCGATGTCAACAACGCCCGTTGGGGACCAATCGTGGGGTCTTGTTCGATGAACGATCTGATCTCACAGTCGGGGTTCGGGCACGTCCAGCGGCGTTTCCGCCACCGCAGCCGAACCGGACGGCCGAACGCCGGTAGATCCACCAACACAACCGTTCTGTGACCCTTGGACCACACCGGGCCGCCACAGGACTCACACAACGGGCGGGGCTTGCGGGACCCGATCACCACCCCAAGCGGTGCACCCTCGCCCGAGTCGTTGATCCCTACCAGATCAACGTCGCCCAGGCCTACCAACAACTCGCACATGCGCGCAGGGATCAGCTTCCACAGGGGTCCTCCTGCCTCGGATGTCTTTTCTCAGCACCCGATTATGGAGGACCCCCCATCACTTCTGGTGGATTACCACTCCCCCTGGCAGATCCCCGACTCCCCACTCATTTCCGAAGAGCCCGATATCAGAGCCGTCGCAGAGGAGATCTCCTTGGCGGAGACCGACGCGCAGCGGAACAGTCTGGACGTTCCGCTGGCCACGCTGCTGTCCCAGATCCGAACGGCTGCCGCAACCAGAACAGCACGTGTAGCCACATCCGACCCCGGACCCGACCCCGGCGCGGCTGCCAGGTCGGCGTCAGACGAATCGTCGACCTCTATGACCACCGTAGCGGGAATTCTGAGACCGGAGGGTGGTCTAGGTAGCGAGAAACCCGTAGCGGTGTTGATCACCGACGCCAACCGGCTGAGAGATGCCTATGTGGAGTTCGGAGGGACCTATGAGGGTGAGGACGCTACGACGGTGTTGCCGCCGCCTCCGCCGGAGCCGCCTGGTGTGCCTACCAATGTTGGGATGTCGGTTGAGGATGGTGTGGTTCTTGTTACCTGGGATGAGCTGGAGTCGGGTGGGGATGTGGAGGAGTATCGTGTCTGGTTCTTGTCCGAGCTCGCGGATGGGGGCCACGAAGTCGTTCTACAACGTCGCGTCGTATCTGGGTGAGCGGTTCTTCGAGATCACCTATATGGTGGGGTTGTTCGGTGACGAGTTCTCGGTGCAGGTGCGGGCGGGTAATCGTGTGGGGTTTTCGCCGTGGACCGAGAAACGTTTCTTTACCACACCGTCGTCATCGTCGGCGTGATGCCTGCTCTCGGTGATCTGTCTGTGGTTTGATTGCAACCGGCCGCGGTGTGGTGACCTGTGGTCGTGGTCGTAGGGGTGGGACCGGGGTGGGCCGGGGTTTCAGCGGTGCGGGCTTTCCGATCGAGTGGGTGTAGGTAGGTGGGATCTCCCTTGTTGAGGTGGGCCGGCGCGAACCCGTTCCCGTCGCCGGGTCAAGATCCCGAGACTGTCTGTGTCACAAACATAGACAGGCCCGACTATTGCCCGGCCCGTCGGGCCAAGGTTGCTCACCTTGACGTGGTTCTGCAGAGGAGAATACCGCTTCGCGCTCCGGCCGACAACTAGCGTGATCGGGTCGATGTCCAAAGGAACGAGTAGGCGCGTACATCGATGGATTCAACCTGTACTACGGTCTTGGAGATGGCGGGCTACGCTCGTCCCGGCGGCCGGATGGTGTCCTTCTCTCCGCAGACGCGCTACCGGGATAAGTGTTGAAAACCGCCGACTTCGCGTATCGACTGCCTGCCGAGGTGATCGCCCAGTCGCCGGTCGAGCCTCGTGATTCGGCCCGGTTGCTCCGGGCATCGGACCTGACGGACTGGACGGTGCGGGACCTTCCGATGTTGCTGAGGCCGGGTGACCTGGTCGTGGTGAACGAGACGCGGGTGCGAGCGGCCCGCCTGATAGGGCGCCGGGATCCCACCGGGGGAAGGGTGGAGCTCCTGCTGCTGGGTCGGGAGGGTGATCGGTGGGAGGCGCTGGTACGCCCGGCCCGTCGCATCCGGGCCGGTTCCGTATTGCGTGTCGGGCCTCTGGTAGCCGTCGTCGAGAGTGACCCGATGGCCGGGATGGTGCAGTTGACGCTGGACATCGAAGGCGGTGACGAGGGGTCGAGAGATGTGGAGAAGGCAATCGCCGACGTGGGGCAGATGCCGCTCCCTCCATACATCCACCGTACGCTCGAGGATCCGGAGCGGTACCAGACGGTGTTCGGAAGCCGGGTCGGTTCGGCCGCTGCTCCCACTGCCGGCCTCCACTTCACCGAGGACACTCTGGCCGCGCTGGAGGATCGTGGGATCGGGATGGCGAAGGTCGAATTGCAGGTCGGGGTGGACACCTTCAGGCCGATCACCACCGAGGACGTGGCCGATCATGAGATGCACTCCGAATGGATCGACGTACCGGAATCCACAGTGAACCGGATCGTCGAAACGCGGGTGGCCGGCGGCCGGGTGGTGGCAGTGGGGACGACGGTCGTCCGTGCCCTCGAAACGGCGTGCAGTGGCGGCGGGATGGGCTCCTACCGCGGGCCTACCCGGCTCTACATCACGCCCGGCTACCGTTTCGGGGCGGTGGACCTCCTGATGACCAACTTCCACATGCCCTCGTCCTCTCTGCTGGTGCTCGTGGCGGCGTTCGTCGGCGCTTCATGGAAACGCGTGTACGAGACGGCCCTCGACCGGGGATACCGCTTCCTGTCGTTCGGCGACGCATTGCTCCTGCAACGATCCGGGGCGCCGGGGGGTGACACATGAGCGCAGGCCATGCCGTTACCTACCAATGCCTGGCCGCAGACGGCTCGGCCCGGAAGGGCCGTCTGATCACTCCTCACGGCGTGGTCGACACCCCCGCCTTCATGCCGGTCGGGACGCGGGCCTCTGTGCGGACCCTCGACTCGCACGACCTCCGCTCCGTCGGCACCCGGATGGTCCTGGCCAACACGTACCACCTGATGCTGCGGCCGGGTACGGGACCGATCGCGGCGCTGGGCGGCCTGCACGCTTTCATGGGATGGGACGGTCCCATCCTCACCGACTCGGGGGGTTACCAGGCCTTCTCGCTGGAGGCGTCGGTCACCGAGGAAGGGTTCGGGTTCCGCTCGGTGTACGACGGGTCCCCAGTATTCCTCACCCCCGAGGACGCCGTGCACCTCCAGGAGGAGCTCGGTCCCGACATTGCGATGGTGCTCGACGTGTGTATCGGACTCCCGGCCCCCCGAGCCGAGGTGGTCGAGGCGATGGAGCGGACGCTGCGCTGGGCGGAGCGCTCGATGGATGCCCACCGACGGACCGACCAGGCCCTGTTCGGGATCGTGCAGGGCGGCGCCGACCCCGACCTGCGGCTGGAGAGCGCCCGCCGTACCGCCGAGCTGGGGATGGCGGGGTACGGGATCGGTGGCCTGTCGGTGGGTGAGAACCTGGGACGGCGCAACGAGGCCGTGGAGGCCGCCGTGGCTGGGCTCCCGCCCGATGTGCCCCGGTACTTCATGGGGTTGGGTGACGCGGAGGGGATGCTGGAAGCCGTGGCGAGGGGGGTGGATCTGTTCGACTGCGTGTGGCCCACCCGGCTGGCCCGCCACGGCAAGGTCATCACCGATCGGGGTGACTACAACATCCGCCTGGCGAGGTTCGTCGAGGATCAGGGTCCGCTCGATCCCGCCTGTTCCTGCCTGACCTGCCGCACCTACCCGCGCGCCTACCTCCGCCACCTTGCCGTGACCGGGGAGATGTCCTTGCCGAGGCTCCTTTCGATCCACAACCTGATGGCCACTCATCGGATCCTCTCCGATGCCCGGTCCGCCATCGATACGGGAACCTTCGACGACTTCCGCCGCCGCCTAACCGGCGCCCGAGCGGAAGGGCGGCCGGGCGCACAGGCGGTTGGGCGTTCAGGCGGGAGGCCGGATCGCCAAAACCCGGCTCCGCGAGGGGGTTGATCCTGTCACAGTCGGGTGGCACTATGGGTGTACCAAGCACCGGGGCGGTGCCGAACCGGACGTCGTTCGACCGCCAGGGATCACGAATTCGCGGGACCGCATAGCCCGGCTGCGAGCGGGCAGAACGCGTTCCGAGTCCTGGAAGGTGGTGGTGGGGGTGGGCCCGATGCAAGGGTGGGTGGCGGCGTTTTTCACGATCTGGTGGCGCCAACCGGAGGATGGGCCAGGCAGGCAGTGCCGGACTCACAGGCGTTAGCCACGGACCGCCGGTCGCCGGACAACCGACTCGGCACTGTTCACCGGCGCGTCGGGCTGGTGGTCTGTCTGCAGAACAACTTGCCGTGCCCTGCTTGCCGACGACGCCCCTCGCTGCGTTCCGCCTCCTCGAAGTACGCTGGGGGTACGCCTTCGTCGGCGGGCCTTGCGAGGACTGCCGCTGTCGGCGTATGCCACGATGCCATGTCGCAGACAGACCACTAGCATCGGGCAACCCACCCTCGGGGTGGGCAATACCTACCCGGAGAGGCCACGACAGGTCCCTATAAGAGAGGTGTGACAGCGTGCCGATGTCCTATCTAGCCCAGGCCCAAGGTGACAGCTTCAGTTTCCTGCTGCCCCTGCTGCTCCTGGGAGCCCTCATGTACTTCCTCATCATCCGTCCGCAGCGCAAGCGGTCGCGGCGCCAGCGGGAGTTGTCCGCAGCTCTGGAGATCGGGGATCAGGTAAGAACGATCGGTGGACTGCTCGGTGTGGTGGTCGGACTGGGTGACGACTGGGTGTTGCTCGGTGTCGAAGATGGCCGCGTCAGGGTGCAACGCAGCGCCATCGCCGGTCGGGCCGGACCCGACAACCCTTCCGATACGAGGTAGTAACCCGGCGTGTCCCGCCGGTGGACCACCGTCATCGTGATCGCGGCCTTGGCCTGGGGCGGGCTGGCCGCGGTGTTGGCGGTCGGTTGGGCGCCCAGGCTCGGGCTCGACCTGCAGGGCGGCACCTCGGTGATCCTGGAAGCGCCGGAAGGGGCCGACGAACGGGTGGTCGAGACGGCCGTCGAGGTCATGCGCCGGCGGATCGAGGACTTCGGGAGCGTCCAGGAGCCCGAGATATCCATCACCGGCGGAACCTCGATCCTCGTTCAGTTGCCCGGCGTCACCGATCAGGACCGCGCCTTGGACGCGGTGGGGAGGACCGGCCTGCTCTCGTTCCGGCCGGTGCTGTCGTGCACATCGGTCGGGCTCTCCTTCTCGTGCATACCCAGCGACCTCTCCCCGGTCCAGTTGCGGGCCGAGCAGGCGGGGGAGGATTTCGTCTTCCCGGCCGATGTCGACCCGGTGACCGGGCTGACGAGCGACGACCAGGTGAACAGTGCCCGCTCCTACCTGCCCGAATACGATGACGCGGGCAACGTGGTCGCCATCTACGAGGTGGGTCCGGCGGATCTCTCCGCCCTTCACGACGGCCTGTGCATCCAAGGGTTCGTCGACTGTTCCCGCCTCCCGACCGATCCTGCGCCTCTGACCGGCGCCGAGGTCGAATCCGCACTGGCCCTCTTCGGGCAGCAGGCCGACAGTGCCTGGACCGTGCAGCTCAACCTGACCCCCGACGGCGCCGGTCGGTTCGCCGCGATGACCGGGCTGCTGGCCCAGTTCCCTCAGGGAACCCCCAACCGTCGCCTGGCGATCGTGCTGGACGGAGCGGTCATGTCGGCGCCGGAAGTGTCGGCGGGCGTCGGTAGGGAGGGAATAACCGGCGGGACCGCCATCATCACCCTCGGGGCCACCGAGAACGCCCAGCAGGAGGCCGAGGACCTGACGACCGTTCTGCGCTACGGGTCCCTGCCGGTGGCCTTCGAGCGGTCGTCCGTCCAGAAAGTGTCCGCCACCCTGGGAGAGGACTCCCTGCGAGCGGGGCTGGTGGCCGGAATCGGGGGGCTGATCCTGGTGGTGCTGTTCCTGCTCGTCTACTACCGGGCGATGGGACTGGTCACGCTGGTGGGATTGACCGTGTTCGGGGGCCTGCTTCTGGTGATCTTCGGGACGCTTGGTGCATGGCAGGGATTGACGCTGACCCTTTCCGGGGTGGCGGGTGTCATCGTGTCGGTGGGCATAACCGCCGACTCCTACATCGTGTTCTTCGAGCGGGTCAAGGAAGAGGTCCGCAACGGCCGGACGATCGTCGACGCCACCAACGAGGCGCACAGGCGGGCGTTCCGGACCATCCTCACGGCCGACTTCGTATCGTTCGTGGGCGCCCTCCTGCTGTGGGCCCTGGCCATCGGACCCGTCAAAGGGTTCGCCCAGGCACTGGGCATAGCCACCGTCCTCGACGTGATCGTGTTCCTGCTCTTCACTCGTAACGCGGCCGCCATCATGGCGAGGAGCCGGTTGGGGGACGGGGGTCCGTTCAGCATACGGGCCGCGGCGGGCCGGTCACCTGCGAGCGGAGGTGTCGCGTGAGCACCTTGACCCGGCTGTACCGGGGCGAGACATCCTTCGGGTTCGTGGGCCGGTCACGCCAGTGGTTCATCGTCTCCGGAGTGGCCATGGTGCTGTGCCTGGGGAGCCTGGCGATCCGGAACTTCAACCTCAGCCTGGACTTCACGGGAGGCACGGCCATCACCATGCCCAATCCGGCGGGCACCGGTGTGGCGGAGGTTCGCTCGGTGCTGCGGTCAGCGGGCGGAACGGCCCGCATCCAGCTCGTCGACGACGGCGCGGTGGTGCGGGTCCAGACCGAGGCGGTCGATCTGGACACCGAGCGCGAGATGGTCCGCTCCCTGGTCGAGGTCACCGGCACCGAGATCGACCTGACCGATGTGGAGTCGGTCGGCCCCACCTTCGGGCGCCAGATCGCCCGGCGGGCCTGGCAGGCGTTGCTCGTGTTCCTCGGGGTGGTGGTCGTCTTCATCAGCATCCGATTCGAGTGGAAGATGGCGGTGGGCGCCATCGCGGCGCTGCTGCACGACCTGGTACTGACCTCGGGGGCCTACTCCCTGCTCGGATTCGAGGTCACCCCCGCCACCGTGGTGGCGGTCCTCACCATCCTCGGCTACTCCCTGTACGACACGGTGGTCGTCTACGACAAGATCAGGGAGAACGTCGCCGAGGACCAGGAGCGCCGTACCTACTCCGCGATCGTGGATCGGTCCATGAACCAGGTTCTCATGCGGTCGATCAACACCTCGCTGACCAGCCTCCTGCCGGTCGGCTCGCTGCTGTTCGTCGGGTCGATCCTCCTCGGCGCCGGAACGCTGCGGGAGTTCGCCCTCGCGCTGTTCGTCGGTATCGGGGCGGGCACCTACTCCTCGATCTTCATCGCCGCGCCCCTGCTGGCGCTCTGGAAGGAGCGCGAGGCCGAATGGTCCCGGCGCCGCTACCGGGCCGAGCGGAAGGCAGCCGGGCGAACCGCCTCCGGTGCGCCGCAGGGGAGGCCCGGCGCGGCGCCGGGTCGGCTCAGTTCCCGAGGTCAGCGTACGTCGGGTGGGCGGACGCGGCCTCGGAAGCGGTGAACCGGGCGATCGGGCTACTCGGCCGGGCCCTGTGCGCCGGCGTCGGGTGGCGGTTTCCGGTACAATGAAGAGATGAATGCGGCGCAACTAGGCGCCTTGGTCCGGGATATTCCCGGTTTTCCCACCCCAGAGGTGGTGTTCAAGGACATCACACCGGTGCTGGCGGACAACGCCGCCCTGCGGGTCGCGGTCGAGTCGATCGCGGCGCCATTCCGCCACGCCGGCGTGACGATGGTGGCCGGCATCGAGGCTCGGGGGTTCGTCTTCGCCCCGCCGGTCGCGCTGGTCCTCGACGTGGGGTTCGTGCCGCTCCGGAAGCAGGGCAAGCTCCCCTACCACACCCGCCGGGAGGAGTACCAGCTCGAGTACGGTACCGACAGCTTGGAGATCCACCAGGACGCGGTGGGTCCGGAGGACCGGGTGCTGGTGGTCGACGACGTGATCGCCACGGGAGGGACCGCCGCCGCGGCGGTGCGGCTGATACGGGGCCTGGGCGCCGAACTGGTCGGTGTGGGAGTGCTGATCGAACTCGCCTTCCTGAACGGCCGGGCCGCGCTGGGTGATGTCGATCTGCATACCGTCGTGACCTATGAGTGAGGTTGGGGTAGCCCACCGTCACCGCGATGCTGCCCGGGCCGAACTCGAACCGATCCTGGCCGCCCTGCGACGTAACTTCCCCGAAGCCCAAGAGGACATCGTCATCCACGCTTACGACGTGGCCCAGAGGACCCATGCCGGCCAGTTCCGCCTCACGGGCGACCCCTTCATCACCCATCCGATCGCCGTTGCGATGATCCTGGCCGAGTACGGGCTCGATGTCGAGACCATCGCGGCCGCTCTTCTCCACGACACGGTCGAGGACACCGACCTGACCCTGGAGGAGGTGGTGGCATCGTTCGGCCCCGACGTGGCCCGGATCACCGACGGGGTCACCAAACTGGACCGGGTCAAGTTCGACCTCTCGCGGGAGGACGCCCAGGCAGCCACGATCCGCAAGATGGTGGTGTCGATGGCGCAGGACGTCCGGGTCCTGATCATCAAGCTGGTGGACCGCTTGCACAACCTCCGGACCATCCACCCTCTCCCCGAGGAGCGCCAGGCCGTCAAGGCTCGGGAGTCGCTCGACGTGTACGCACCGCTGGCCCACCGTCTGGGGTTCCAGGAGATCAAGCACGAGATGGAGAACCGCTCCTTCGCCATCCTGTATCCGGCTCGTTACCACGAGATAGAGGAGTTGATCCACCAGCGGGCGCCGGAACGGGAAGTGGTGATCGACAAGGTGATCGGGGAGGTGGCGGCCATGCTGGTCACCAGCGGTATTGGCGCCACGCTCGAGGGACGGCCCAAACACCACTATTCGATCTACCGCAAGATGGTCGACAGCCGCCTCTCGTTCGAGGATATTTACGACCTGATCGGCGTGCGGGTCCTGGTGGAGGAGGTCAAGGATTGCTACGCGGCGCTCGGTCTGGTGCACTCCCGATGGACACCGGTGCAGGGAAGGTTCAAGGACTATATCGCGGTTCCCAAGTTCAACCTCTACCAGAGCTTGCATACCACTGTGATCGGTCCCGATGGCCGACCGCTGGAGATCCAGATGCGCACCCACGAGATGCATGCCCGAGCCGAGTTCGGCATCGCGGCCCACTGGAGGTACAAGGAAGGGGGATCGAGCACTGACCTCGCGTGGATGGCCGACCTGCGGAGGCTACCCGAGGAATACGACGAGCCCAGCGAGTTCCTCGCCAACCTCAAGCTCGACCTGTACGAGGATCTTGTTTTCGTGCTGACCCCCCGCGGTGACGTCCGCACACTGCCGAGGGGCGCCACCCCGGTGGACTTCGCGTATGCGATCCACACCGAGGTAGGCCATCGGTGCGTGGGCGCCAAGGTCAACGGGCGCCTCGTGACGCTTTCCACCGAACTCGTATCGGGCGACATCGTGGAGATCATCACCACCAAGTCCGACGATTCGGGTCCCACCCGCGACTGGCTGGGGTTCGTCCGGACATCGAGGGCCCGGGGCAAGATCAAGCGCTGGTTCAGCCGGGCCCGCCGGGAGACCTCCCTGCAGTCGGGGAAGGAGAGGGTCGCCGATCTGATCAGGCGGGAGCGGGTACGCCTACCGAGCGATGATCGGAACTCGATAATGGGCGAGGTGGCGGTGGCCCTCGGTTACCGGGATACGGAGGCGATGTACATAGCGGTCGGTGACGGCGCGGTATCCCCCCAGACCGTGACCAGCCGCATCAAGCGACTGCTCGCCGTCCCCGTTGTGGGGGAGGATCTCGGATTCCTCGACACGCTCCGGCGCCGGGCCGATCGGCCCGCTGGAGAGGGCGTGATCGTCGAGGGCTTCGACGACGTATGGGTCCGCATAGCCCGCTGTTGCGGTCCGGTCCCCGGCGACGATCTGGTGGGTTTCGTCACCGTCGGTCGGGGGGTGTCGATCCATAGGGCCGATTGCAGCAACATGGAGAGGCTGGGCGACAGGACCGAGCGTATGATCGATGCGAGCTGGGCGCCCGGTCTGGTCTCCAGCTTCAGCGTATGGTTCCAGGTGGAGGCGCTCGACCGACCCAACCTCCTCCGTGACGTCACCTCGGTCATCTCCGACGCGGGCGGCAACATCGTGGGTGCGTCGTCCCGTACCGACCGGGATCGCGTAGCGGTGTTGCGCTACGAGGTGGAGCTGTCGGACCCGGGCCAGTTGAACCGTGTGCTCGCCGCCATGCGCCGGGTCGACAGCGTGTACGATGCCTTCCGCCTCAGGACCGGTGACCCCCATTAGGGGGGCCCAAAACGGGGGAATGGTTGGCCCGTCGTTCGCTGACCTGACATTCGGCTATCGACCGTCGGGTCGACGGGGAGTCTCAACCACCCTCCTAACCTGACCTCACGCGGGGCCGACGAATGTGCGGCCCGTTTCCGATCTCGCCTTGGAGGATGCTGAACGATGACGATGGAGGCCGGCCTGCGACTCGCTGACCCGGCACCTCGGTTCGGGCGGGGCCGCCGGTGGATGCTCGGCGCCCTCCCCTACCATTCCGAACAAAGGGCTTGAACCTGTCACACCGCCCCTGCATACTTGACACCAGCCAGGCACCTCGCGGCCGGGAGATTGACGTCGGCCCGACCGCCGGAGGGAACGAGACGCCGGAGCGCCCGCCCTCGGCAGGCCGGGTGATGCGCGCTCCGACCCGAGGAGAGGTGGTGGGGGAGTGCTCACGGATGTGGATCCGCCCGCTCGGTTTTCGCGACCTGGCGGCGGTCCCCGTCCTCGTACCCGCAGAGGCGCCGCGGCTTTCGCAGATCGACCCGTCGTGCTTCACCCATCGGCACGAGTCCCCGGCTGAAACCCCTAGTCTGCCCCTAACATGGAAATCCATCGACTCGAACTCTGGCTCGCCGCCACCAACACCTACGTGGTGGCGCCCGCCGCGGACGGACCTGCGGTGGTAGTGGATGCCCCTCCAGATGGCGATGAGCTCGTGTCGCTGCTCGCCGCTCATCGCTTGACTCCGGTGGCGCTGCTGGTGACCCACGGGCACATCGACCATGTCGGCGGAGCGGGCTCTCTCGTGGCCCGTACCGGGGTGACTGCCTACATACATCCCGAGGACGACTACCTGACGCTCCATCCCGCCGAGCAACTGAGACAGCTGTTCGGATTCGTGATGCCCGGCGACTACGAGCCTCCCCGGCACTACCGGCCGCTCGAGGACGGCCTCCGCCTCGACCTGGCCGGGCTGGGCTTCGAGGTGCTGGCCACACCCGGCCACACGCCCGGACACTGCTGTTTCCACCTGCCCGAGCAGGGGATACTCTTCTCCGGAGACCAGTTGTTCGCCGGTTCCATCGGGCGTACCGACCTCCCGGGCGGCGACCACCAGGTCCTGATGAGGAGCATGGCGGAAAAAGTCCTTCCCCTCGACGACGATGTCCGGGTGTTGCCGGGTCACGGATCCTCCACCACGGTGGGGCGGGAACGCCGCACCAACCCCTTCCTGGCGGGTTTCCGATGAGCTTCCGGGCGCCCAAGGGGACCGACGACATACTGCCCCCCGATTCGCGCCGATGGAGGACCCTGCTGCGCTCGTGGGATATCCTGGCCGAGCAGTACGGGTACGCATATGTCGCCACCCCGATATTCGAGGCCACCGAACTCTTCGCGAGGGGGATGGGTGAAGCCACCGAAGTGGTCGAGAAGCAGATGTACAACTTCCGCGACAAGGCGGGCCGGCGCTTGACCCTCCGCCCCGAGATCACCGCCGGGGTGGTACGGGCCTACATACAGGGGGGCCGGTCGGGCGAGTTCAAGGGGGCCTACTCGGGTCCGGCCTTCCGCTACGAACGGCCGCAGGAGGGTCGCCGCAGGCAGTTCTGGCAGGTGGGAGTCGAGTACCTGGGCGCTTCCGATGCGGAGGCCGACCTGGAGGTCATCGAGCTCGGCTACCGGTTCCTGCTCGACTGCGGCCTCGGCGATGTGGTGGTACAGGTCAACTCGATCGGGGATCCGGCCGACCGCCTTGCCTATCACCGGATACTGGGGGATTGGCTGGAGGAGCGGCGAGAGATGCTCTCCGAGGACGCCCGGCGGCGGATCCGCTCCAACCCGCTCCGGGTGCTGGACTCCAAGGCCGATCGCGAGGTGGTGGCGGACGCTCCCGTTCCGGTCGATCACCTGGGCGCCGCGACGGCGGCCCACTACCACCAGGTCATCGAGGGATTGGGAGAGAGGGGCATAGAGCACCGGCAGGACCCCCGGCTGGTGCGCGGGCTCGACTACTACAACCGGACCGTGTTCGAGTACATCCCGCCCTCGTACCAGGCGGCCCAGAATGCCGTGGGAGGGGGCGGTCGGTACGACGGGCTCACCCGGATCCTCGGCGGGCCCGCCGTTCCGGGAGTCGGCGTCGCCCTCGGACTCGACCGGATCCTGGCCGCGGCGGGAAGCCGCCCCGCGGCCCGGGCGCTCGATGTGTTCCTCGTGGTGGCGGACCAGGACCGTCGCAGTCTGGCCCACGCCTTCGCCCGCCGGCTGCGCTCAGCCGGTGTCCGCTGCGACCTGGTGGCCGGACGGCGGTCGGTGAAGGCGCAGTTCCGGGCCGCCAACCGCCGGGACGCGGCCGCCGCCGTGGTCATCGGAAGCGAGTGGGATGCCGGTCTGGTCACGGTCAAGGATCTGAGTTCCGGAGACGAGCTCCGGATGCCGGCCGGCGAGGTGGTGGCTTGGGTGATGGATAGCCCCGGAGGAGGTGGCCGTTGACCGTATATCGTTCGCATCTCGCGACAGAACTCCGGTTGGACCAGGCCGGGCAGCAGGCCAGGTTGGCGGGATGGGTGGCCCGGGTCAGGGACCTGGGCGGCATCTCGTTCTTCGACCTGCGGGACGGGAGCGGTCTGGTGCAGGTGGTGGTCGATCCGGCCGTGGTGCCTGCCGCCTCGGGGCTGCGCATGGAGTACTGCGTGGCGGTCGAAGGGACCGTTCGGCGCAGACCGGAGGGAACCGAGAACCCGGAGCTCGAAACCGGTTCGTTGGAGGTGGCCGCCGACCGCCTCGAGATCCTGAGCCGCTCGGCCCCGTTGCCCTTCATGATCGACGACCGGTCCGCCGCCGAGGAGAAGGTGCGGTTGCGGCACCGCTACCTCGATCTCCGCCGCCCCCGCATGGCCGCCAACCTGCGGGCTCGCTCGCTGTGCATCAGGGCCATCCGGGAGACCCTCGACGGGCTCGGGTTCCTGGACGTGGAGACGCCCACCCTGGTCAACTCGACGCCGGAAGGGGCGCGGGACTTTCTCGTGCCGAGCCGGTTGCGGCCCGGCCACTTCTACGCCCTGCCGCAGAGCCCGCAGCTGTTCAAGCAGTTGCTCATGGTGGCGGGGGTCGAGCGTTACTACCAGATCGCCCGCTGCTACCGGGACGAGGACACCCGCGCCGACCGCCAGCTCGAGTTCACCCAACTCGACCTCGAGGGGGCATTCTGGGGGCGGGACGACGTGTTCGCCGCCATCGAGCGGGTGGTGGCAACGGTCGTGAGGCGCTTGCGGGGCATCGAAATCACCCTGCCCCTGCCGAGGCTCGCCCACCGGGAGGCGATGGCCCGCTACGGGACCGACAAGCCCGATCTGCGCTTCGGGATGGCGATCGCCGACCTGTCCGAGCAGTTCGCCGGTACCCGATTCCGCGGGTTCGGCCGGGTCCTCGGGTCCGGGGGAGTGGTCCGGGGTATCAACGCGGGTGCCCGGGCGCCCTCACGTGCCGAGCTGGACGGCCTGGTGGATCGGGCAAAGGACCTGGGCGCCGCCGGACTGGTCTGGGCGGTGGTCCGCGACGACGGGGAGTTGCGGTCGCCGGTGGCCAAGTTCCTGAGCGGAGCGGAGAGGGCGGGGGTCGCCGCGGCGCTGGGGGCGTCACCCGGTGATGTCCTCCTGCTGGTGGCGGACCGGGAACAGGTGGCCTCCGCGGTCCTGGGGGCGATCCGGCTCGATCTCGGCCGGCCCGAGGGCCATGACGACCTCCACTTCGCCTGGATCGTCGACTTTCCCGTGTTCGACCGGACGGACCAGGGTGATCTGGTCCCGTCCCACCACCCCTTCACTGCCCCGGTCTCGGTCGAGGAGATGCGGGAGCGGCCGGGGGATGCGGTGGCCCGGGCGTACGACCTCGTGCTGAACGGATCGGAACTGGGCTCGGGCTCGGTGCGGATCCACGATCCCGACATCCAGCGGGCGGTTTTCGAGATCCTCGGCATCTCCGGTGAGGAGGCCGAGTCTCGCTTCGGGTGGTTCCTCGAGGCCCTGAGGTACGGGACCCCGCCCCATGCCGGTTTCGCCATAGGCATCGACCGTCTCGTGGCCATCCTCCAGGACGAATCGAGCATTCGCGAGGTGATCCCGTTCCCGAAGACGCAGAGCGGGGCCGATCCGCTCACCACTGCCCCCACCCGGGTGGACGACACCCAGCTGGGCGAGCTCGGGATCGACTTGGCGGCCGAGACGAGAGCTGCCTGGGGTGAGACAGGCGACGGAGCCCGGTCCACCGGCTCGTCTTGACCCCGCCCATGGACCCCTCGGCGCCCGGTATCCGCAACGCCGGTGCCGAGACGAGCCCGGAGGGTCGAGGTCCCGCTCTCCGGGAAACCCCTGCCCTGTCCCCCTGGTCGTGATGGCCGACCAGGCCGATCTGTTCGCGGCAGGAAGGGAGGAGCGCCGCCGCCGGGTAGCGCCCCTCGCCGATCGTATGCGTCCCCGCTCGTTGGGAGAAGTTGTGGGGCAGCCCGACCTGCTCGACCGGGGAGCGGCATTCCGGACGATGGTGGAGCGCGGTCGCCTCGTGTCGATCATCCTGTTCGGTCCTCCCGGCACCGGCAAGACCACCCTGGCCAGGCTCGTTGCGTCCGAGACCAGCGCAGCCTTCGAACAGCTGACCGCCAGCTCCCACGGGGTCAAGGACGTACGCCAGGTCCTGGCCCGCGCGGAACGCCGGCTGGAGACCGAGGATGGCCGGACGGTGCTGTTCCTCGACGAGATCCACCGCTTCAACAAGGCACAGCAGGATGCGCTGCTCCCGGCGGTGGAGAACGGGACCGTGGTACTGGTCGGGGCGACCACGGAGAACCCGTTCTTCGAGGTCAACTCGCCCCTGATCAGCCGATGCACCCTGTTCCGATTGGAACCTATCCCCGCCGCGGAGTCGAGGCGGCTGCTCGAGCGGGCTCTGGCGGACCGGGAGCGGGGCTTGGGCCCGGCAGGGATGACCATCGACGACGGAGCGGCCACAGCCCTTGCTGAGCGCGCCGGGGGCGATGCCCGGCTGGCTCTGAACGTCCTGGAGGTAGCGGCCATCGTCGCCGCCGGCAAGGACCGTACCGCCATCACCTTCGAGGACGTGGAGGAAGCCCTCCAGCGCCGGATCGTCCGCTACGACAAGAAGGGAGACCGGCACTACGACGTGATATCGGCCTTCATCAAGTCTCTGCGGGGCTCGGATCCCGACGCCACCCTCTACTGGCTCCACACCATGCTGGCCGCGGGGGAGGATCCCGAGTTCATCGCTCGGCGAATGGTGATCTTCGCCTCGGAGGACATCGGCCTGGCCGACCCCCGAGCGCTGGAGCAGGCGGTGGCGGCCGCCCGCGCGCTTGCGTTCGTAGGCCTGCCGGAGGCCGCCTACAACCTGTCCCAGGCCGCGGTCTACCTGGCGACCGCGCCGAAGTCGGATTCGGTCAAGACGGCGATGGGGAGAGCACGCCGGGCGGTGGAGGAGACGCCGGGCGCCAACGTTCCTCCCCACCTCCGTTCGACCGGAGGGCGTCTCGTCTCGTCGATGGTGGACGGCCACCGCCCCGGCTACCTAGACCCACACGCCGGGCCGGAGCACCTCGTCGCGCAGCAATACCTGCCGGAGGAGGCTCTCGGCCGTGCCATCTACCGTCCGACCAGGCAGGGAACCGAAGCCGAGATCGCCAACCGGTTGGAGGAGTGGGACCGCCGGCTGGGACGTCCCCGGCGCGGTGCCACATCCATGGATGGATAGAGGGTTTCCGCCGACCTGGAATCCCTCGTGCAGCCCGCTCATACGTTTCACAAGGGGATAGTCGTCAGGGCGACGCCGGAGCGTGCCTCACCACCGTCCAAACCATGATCGTCGGGGAGGTGTGTCAGTGCCTTGCGCGTTTCGCCCGTGCTCGATGCGCGACGCTCAGGGCTAGCCGATGTCCACCTGAGCAGACAGTTGCTTCCCGGTGGAACCCCGGGCCCCACGGATGGATTGGAGAGCACGAACTCGGCGGGTGATCTCCGCATGCTTGCGATCTTCGAGTTCGGCCGCTCTCGGGTCGGCTAGTACCCGATCGCGGGTGGCCTGCACCCGCGCCGTCGAGGTGCTCCACTCCTCGTCGCTGTGGTTCCCGGATCCTAAGCGAGGATCGGCTAGGGCCTCTGTGACGACCCGAATCGCTTCCCGCTCTCGATCCTCGCGTCGGTGATCCATATCCTTATCCTTTTGTCCATCTCGACGATTATATGGTCTCGGGGAAGCCGAGATCGGCGACCGTCTGGAGGAGTGGGACCGCCGGCTGGGACGGCCCGCACGCGACTTTCGGCCTGAGTGGTGATACTCCACACTCTCCCGAGAGAACCGGGGTCGATCTCGATACGGGAGCATATGGACTAGCATAGGGTCATGGCCCGACGTGAGGTTCTGGTACAACTCGATGACGATCTTGTAGAGCGACTGGATCACCTGGCCAGGGCTTTGGATACCAACCGTTCCGAGCTATTACGCCGGGGCGCGCGAGCCGTGATCGCAGCTGAGGATCTGGCTGTGGCCGACCGCGAGCTGGTCGCGGCCTACCGGCGCCTACCCCCGGATCCGGCACTCGTACGATCAGCGGCCCGTCTCGCAGCCCGAACCGCGCCTGAGTGGTAGGTGGTCTCGAGAAACGAGATCTACTGGGCCGATCTTGGTCCGCCTGCAGGAGTGCGACCCGTGTGTGTGCTTACGAGAGACGCAGCCGCCACGGTTCTCACGTCCGTCACGTGCGCACCCATCACCCGAACCGTGCGGGGGATAAGGTCGGAGGTCGAGATCGGTCCGGAAGAAGGATTGCCGGAACCCTGCGCCGTCAATTGTGACAACCTCATCACCATCCCGATCTCGTGCCTCGATTCCCGTCCGGTGGGACGGCTGGGCGAGGTCAAGAGGGCCGAGATGGACCGGGCTCTGCGCTACGCACTCGACATCCTCTACTGATCGTCCCAGAGCCCTGGCCGTGGCGGGATCGGGGAGCCACGGGACCGTGTCCGGTAAGGGTGCGGGGTACGGCTAACCTGATCCGCTATGCAGGCCAATGCCATTCGGCGCGCCTTTATCGACTTCTTCGCCGAACGTGACCACACGGTTCGGCCGTCCGCGTCGTTGATTCCCACCGATCCGACGCTGCTGCTGACTAACGCGGGGATGGTGCCATTCAAGCCCTACTTCCTCGGTGAGGAGGAGAGGCCATGGCCGAGGGCGGCGAGCGTCCAGAAGTGCGTGAGAACGGTCGATATCGACATCATCGGCACCACCGCCCGGCACCTGACCATGTTCGAGATGCTGGGCAACTTCTCCTTCGGCGACTACTTCAAGGACGTGGCCATCCACTATGCGTACGACCTGGTCACCGGGCCGCTGGGGCTGGACCCCGAACTGCTCTGGTACACGGTTCACCACACCGACGACGAGGCGGAGGAGATCTGGATCGACGGGATCGGTGTGTCACCGGACCGGGTGCAGCGGGGTGGCAAGGACAACTTCTGGCAGATGGGCGTACCCGGTCCGTGCGGGCCCGCCTCGGAGATCTTCATCGACCGGGGACCGCGCTACGGCCCCGAAGGAGGCCCGATCGGGGGCGGCGAGGACCGCTACGTCGAACTCTGGAACCTGGTGTTCATGCAGAACATCCAGGACGAGCCCTACCACGTCATCGGTGATCTTCCCGCCAAGAGCATCGATACCGGGACCGGACTGGAGAGGCTGGCGATGGTCCTCCAGGGAGTCGACACCCTCTTCGAGGTGGATTGCGTCCAGGACGTGCTGGCAGCCGCATCCGCCTATCTGCGGCTTCCCTACGGTGAGACGGAAGAGGTGGACGTGGCCCTGCGCCTGCTTGCCGACCATGCCAGGGCGGCGACATTCCTGATCGGTGACAGGGTGATGCCCGGCAACGAGGGTCGCGGCTACGTGGTGCGGCGCCTGATCCGCCGCGCAGTGCGCCACGCCTGGCAGCTGGGGAGCAGGAAACTCATCATGCCCCGGCTGGCGAGAGTGACCGCCGAGGTGATGTCCGAGGCGTATCCCGAGCTGGCGGAGAACCTCGATTTCATCCTCCACGTGTTCGAGCGGGAGGAATCCCAGTTCCGCAGGACTCTGGCCACCGGCATACGCATGCTGGACGAGGCGTTGGAGGGTACCGAGAAAGGGGCCGTGGTGTCGGGCTCGCTTGCCTTCCGGCTGCACGACACCTACGGGTTCCCGATCCACCTCACCAGGGAGATCGTGACCGAGCAGATGCGCGAGCTGGACATCGAGGGTTTCGAAGCGGAGATGGCTGCCCAGCGCGCCCGGGCCAAGGCAGCCTGGAAGGGTGGGGAGGAGGCGGCCCGCTCCGAGTCCTACAGGCGGGTCCTCGACGCCATCGGCCCGACGGAGTTTCTCGGCTACCGCCACGACGGCTCGCCGGCCCGGGTGCTCGCCATGCTGCGCGAGGGGGAGCCGGTGGACCGGGCCGAGGTCGGCCAGCCGGTGGAGGTGTTCCTCGACCGGACACCGTTCTACGCGGAGGCCGGGGGCCAGGTGGGAGATGTCGGGGTCATCGAGTCCCGATCGGGGCTGATCGAAGTGGGTGACACGCAGGCCGCGGTCATGGGCCTCCACGGCCATCGCGGGCGGGTGGCGCGGGGCTTCATCCAGACCGGCCAGGAGGTGGAATCCTGGATCGACGGTCCGCGCCGGGACCGGATCCGTAAGTCCCACACCGGTACCCACCTGCTGCATTGGGCCTTGCGCGAGGTGATCGGTGACCACGCCAACCAGGCGGGCTCGCTCGTGGAGGACGGACGCCTGCGCTTCGACTTCAGCCACTTCACGGCAGTGTCCGCCGAGGAACTGTCCGAGGTGGAGGGGGTGGTCAACCGCAAGGTCGTCGACAACCACCGCGTGGGATCGGAGGAGACGACCAGGGATGCGGCTGAGGCGATGGGCGCGCTGGCCTTCTTCGGCGACAAGTACGGCGAGCGGGTACGGGTGGTGTCCGTCGGTGACTTCTCGGTCGAGCTGTGCGGCGGGACCCATGTGGCCTCCTCCGCGGAGATCGGGCCGTTGCTGGTCACGTCCGAGTCCTCGATAGGTTCCAACCTGCGCCGGGTCGAGGCGCTGACCGGGATGGCCGCCTATCACCATGCCAAGGGAGTGCGCGACAGCCTGGCGGACGTGGGACGGTTCCTCGGCGTGCCGCCCTCCGATATTCCGGCCCGGGTCCGGCGGTTGGCGGAGCGGGCCGACGAGCTGGGCGCCCAGCTGGCGCGACAGACACAACGGGCGCGATCGGTTCTGGCGGCGGAGCTGGCGGACTCCGCAGAGCGGAGTGGAGAGGTGCCCTGGTTGGTGACCGAGTTGGACGAAACACCTCCGGCCGCCCTTCGGGAGGTGGGGATACAGGTACGCGACCGGCTTGGGTCCGGAATCGTCGTGCTGGGGAGCAGGGTGGACGGTAAGGGAGCACTGCTGGGGGTGGTTTCCCGCGATCTCGTGGAACGAGGTGTGTCGGCATCGGAGCTGGTGATGGCCGGTGCCCGGATACTCGGAGGGGGCGGGAGCCGGGATCCGGAGCTCTCCCAGGCGGGGGGGCCGAGGGGGGCCAAGGTCGCAGAGGCGCTCGACGCCGTACGGGAGGCGCTGGCCCGCCGTCTGGCCACCTGATGAGCGAGCGCCACGGCCGGACCGGAGGGCCGGGGGGCCGTGTGATGGGAATCGATTACGGGCGCAAGCGGGTGGGTATCGCCCTCTCCGACGGTCTGAGGATCGCTGCCCATCCCTACGAGGTCCTCGAGTCGGGTCCCCGTCTCGAGGATCGCCTGGCAGAGATGGTGAACCACAACGAGGTGACCACGGTCGTGGTCGGCCTGCCCACCTCCCTCGACGGGACGGAGCGGTCATCGGCTAAGCTCGCCCGCCGTTTCGCCGACCGGATCGGTGCGTTGCTGGACATCGATGTGGTCCTCTACGACGAGCGGTTCACATCGAAGATCGCCGAGCGGGTCCTGATAGAGGCGGGTACCTCCAGGGCCGGCCGACGGAGCCGGGTGGACAAGGTGGCCGCGGCGGTGATGCTCCAGGGCTACCTCGACCGCCTGGCCGGGGAGCCGCTCCGGTGAGCTACGGACCCGAGTTCCTTCCCGAGGAGAGCGATCACGCCGGGGAACGGCCCATCGCGAGGGTGAAGGGAACCGTGATCGCCTTGCTGGTGAGCGGCGTGGTGGTGTACGGCCTGCTGGTGGGGGGCCAGAGGGCCGGCGACTGGGTGAACGGGCTGGGCCGGTTCGGAGCCGAGGATGAAGTGGTCGAGGTGGAGCCGGGACGGACGGTGAAGGTGGAGGTGCCGGTGGGTTCCAGCGCCCGGGGGATCGCCGGGATCCTCGTGGACAACGGTGTCATCCGATCCGCAGTGGCCTTCGAGTCGGTGGTCCGGTCCCGGCAGGCGGGAAGCCTGCTCAAGGCGGGGCGATACGAGTTGGTGACCGGCGCCGACCTCGACGAGATCGTCGACATCCTGGTGGCCGGACCGACGGTGGAGACCTTCCGATTGACGGTGGTGGAGGGGCGCCGGATCGGGGAGGTACTGGCCGACATGGCCCGCCAGACCGGCCACTCCGAGGAGGAGTTGTCCGCCACCTTGATCGAAGGCGAGATCAGGTCGCTCTATCTCCCCGAGGGCGTGCGGGGGATAGCCGCTTGGGAGGGTCTCCTCTTCCCGGCCACCTACGAGTTCTTCAGCGACGCCACCCCCGAGGAGATGCTCCAGCGTCTGGCCGACGAGACCGAGCGGCGGATGGACAGGATTGACTGGGAGCCGCTACTCCGGAAGGGAATCTCCGCGTACGAGGGCTTGGTGATCGCATCGCTCGTCGAGGCGGAGGCCGGAATCGACGAGGACCGACCGCTGATCGCCGGCGTGATCCACAACCGGCTGGATCGAAGCATGAGGTTGGAGATCGACGCCACCGTCCTGTACGCGCTGGGCGAGCGGGGAAGAGGGTTGACCCTCGACGACCTCGAGTTCGTCTCACCCTATAACACCTACCGGGTGGCCGGCCTTCCCCCCACGCCGATCGGTACGCCGGGCTTCAAGTCGTTGGAGGCGGTGGTGGATCCGGCAGAGACCAACTTCCTCTACTACGTCCTCACCTCGGAGGACGGTTCCCATTCATTCTTCGCCGATTACGGCGAGTTCCTGGACGCCAAACAGCGGGCCCGAGAGGAAGGTATCGCTCCGTGAGGCCTCTCCGGCTGGTGGTCCTCGGGAACCCGGTGGCCCACTCGCTCTCGCCGGTGATCCAGCGGGCCGCTCTGGAGTTCGCCGGGATCGAAGGAACCTATGTTCGCCGCCGGGTCGACGATGAAGGTATGGCGGAGGTGGCGGCGGAGATCCGGGACGGGCGGATGGACGGGGCCAACGTCACGATGCCCCACAAGGCCCGGGCCGCCCGGCTGGCGGACCGCCTCTCGCCGCCGGCCGCACGGTGCGGTGGCGCCAACACCCTGTGGCGGGAGGAGGATCGCCTGTGCGCGCACACCACCGACCCGGACGGGGTGCGGTTCGCATGGGAACACGCCGGGCTACCCGACGGCGCGCCCGTGCTGTTGCTGGGCGCCGGTGGAGCGGCGGCGGCGGCTCTGGTCGCCCTGGAAGATCGTGCCCCGCTGGTCTCGGCCCGGCGGGAGGAGGCGGCCAGGTCCTTGGTGGACCGGGTGGCCCCGGCCGCTTCGGTGATCGGATGGGGTAGGGCGGTTCCGGGTGCGGTAGTGGTCAACGCCACCCCGTTGGGCATGGCCGGAGACAACCTGCCCGACGGCGTTCTCGACGAGGCGGCGGGCCTGCTGGAGATGAATTACGGCGGAGGGGAAACTCCGGCCGCGGCCTTTCTACGCTCCCGGAACCGTCCGGTGGCGCCGGGAGAGTTGATGCTGGTGGGCCAGGGAGCAGCCTCGTTCGCCATATGGACCGGGGTGGACGTACCGCCGGCCGTGATGCTGGCCGCGCTCGATGCCCGACGGGGTGTGGCACCCGAGTCCGACCGACGGTAGGCGTGGGCGCCTGCCTGGTAGCCGGACTCATGGGGCTGGTGGTGGGCCGGTTCCTGTCGGTTCTGGTATCCGCGGTGCCGGACGGCGGGGCGGTGCGGCGAGCGATCGGCAACCGGCCCGGTTGTGGCTGCCGGGGGCCAGGCCCAGTGACCTCCTCCCGGTGGTTTGGTGGGTCCGGAACAGAGGCAGGTGCCGCCGGTGCCACGACGCCGCCGGCGTCACGAGCCCGTCCGTGGAGGTGGTTACCGCAGGTCTGTTCACCACAGCCCTTTGTCTCGTCGGATGGGGATGGACCCTTCCGGCCTACCTCTGGTTCGTTTCCGTGACGGTCGTGCTGGCGTTCATCGACCTCCACCACCGGCGCATACCGAACCGGATCCTGCTACCCGGAACCGCGGTGGCGGTCGCGCTGCTCGCCGGGGGAGCCGCGCTCGAAGGCCGCATAGGCGACCTACCGGAGGCGCTGGTCGCCGGTACCGGCTACTTCGCCGTCCTGCTGGTTGCTGCCCTACTGGCAAGGGGCGCCATCGGCATGGGCGATGTGAAGCTGGCTTTCATGCTCGGGATCTTCGCCGGTTACGGAAGGTGGGAGGCTGCGATGGTGGCCGGGATCGGCGCCTTCGTCCTGGCCGGCGCGGTAGCGGTGTTGCTGATGGTCCTCCGGGTCCTTGGCCGCAACGACCACCTTCCGTTCGGACCTTTCATGGTGGTGGCGGCCTGGATGGCCATCGCCAGGGACCTCACCGCCGGGGCAGGACCGGTCTAGTTGCCGGTTGTCGGCGATTGTCGGTTGTCGGTTGAAGGCGGTTGCCGGTCTGTTTACTATTAGATACTATCTATGAACTTGTAGTATATTGTGATGATTGATGATTGATGATTGATGATTGATGATTGATGATTGATGATTGATGATTGATGATTGATGATTGATGATTGATGATTGATGATTGATGATTGATGATTGATGATTGATGATTGATGATTGGCAACTGGCAACTGGCAACTGGCAACTGGCAACTGGCAGCTGGCAACTGGTCACCGGCTGCTGGTTACTGGGCGCGCTTCTATCATCTGATGGGCGTTCGCGGGGATGTCCTGGAGAGACGACCACCCGCCGACCCGAGACCCGGTACCCGAGAACAGGCTGGCACATGTCGGAAACTCCCAACCCGGCAAGCATGCACCGAGCCGCGACCCGGGCGTTCGGAAGCCGGGTGATCCCCGGGTTGGTTATCGGCCACTCCGTGTTTCACTGGATCACGCAGAGCTTCGTGGTGGTCCTGCCCGAGATCCAGCAGGCGTTCCAGTTGAGCGGCGTCGGTGTGGGCGGGATCCTCGCCGCACGGGAATTGGCGTCGGGTTTCGTGCAACTGCCCGGAGGGGTGGCGGTCGATGTCCTGCGGAGGCATTGGGGTTCGCTCCTGGTTGCGTGTCTCGTGGCTTCGGCTCTGGGTTCCTTCGTCATCGGGGCTTCCCCTGCCTACTCTCTGTTGCTGGTCGGAATGGTCATCGTCGCCGTGGCCCACTCCATCTGGCATCTGCCCGCCTCGGCGTCCCTTGCACACCATTTCCGGCACCGGCGAGGGATGGGGCTGGCCTTTCACGGTGTCGGCGGCGGCGTGGGCGACGTTGCAGGTCCTGTCGTCACCGGAGCCCTGCTGGCGTTCCTGACCTGGAGGGAGGTGCTGAGTATCTACGCTGCGGCGCCCCTGTTGCTCGGAGCGGCGGCCGTCTGGGCGTTTCGAGGTATCGGACCGGATACGCAGGATGGCGAGCGCGCGGTTGCGCTGTCAGAACGGATCGCGATCACCAGGAGGCTCCTGGGAAGCCCCGTCCTCGGCGGGCTCGCTCTGGTGTACGGGTTGCGGACGATGGCGTTGGTGGCGTTGATAACCGTCCTGCCCCTGTACCTGGGTAGCGATCTGGCATTGTCCCCGGCTTCTCGCGGGTTCCACATAGGGCTGCTCATCGCCATGGGACTGGTCACCAAGCCGATGGTCGGATACCTGTCCGATCGGTTGGGACGCAAGCAGGTGCTGGTGCCCGGATTGGTGTGGTCCACCGTGTTGGTCCTGATGCTGATTCCCTTCGATCGGGGTGTTCCGCTCACGATCGCGGTGGCGCTCCTGGGGCTGTTCCTGTATCCCGATCAACCGGTCCTGACCGCGGCCGTCTTCGACCTCGTAGGACACCAGGTGGCGAACACCGGTCTGGGGATGGTCTCCTTTGCCGGTGCCATGATGGGCACGGTGTCCCCGCTGGTTGCCGGAGCCCTGTACGAGAGGATGGGTTTCGACTCGACGGCCTACTACATAGCGGCTCTCTTCGCTCTGTCCGCGCTGTTCTTCCTGCTATTGCCGCTCTCCAAGAAGGCCGGTCGGCAGCAGGCTTGACCCCCTGCTCCTCCGGTTAACGATCCGGCTCCGGAGGCGGACACGTGCCGCTTGCGAACCATCGAGAGTGATAGGACGGTAGGTATGGATCAGATCTCGATCCGGACGTGGACGATATCGATTCCGTGGTACTTCTGATGGCGGACGGACGAGGCATGATGCTTCAGTAGCCGGAACGAGACCTCCTGTTCATCCGGTTCACCGATGTCGTTCATATACGCCAGATGATCCTCGAGATTCTCTCGATCAGAAGCAGCTATGAACTCCAGGTCCACCGTTCCGTTCCGGGCGCGAGCGAAGATGATCAACCTGCGTACACTGTCGGCCAGGCTGCGATCGTCCTGCTGAATAAGACTCAGCAGTATCTCCTCACCAGATGACCGTAATCGGTTGATCGCCTCGCCTTCAAGATCCAACTTCGATGCGACCTTGCACAGGAACCGATCGATGTCCGGCAGAGCAGAGATCCTCAATTCAGTATCCAGGCGCCTGCGTCGTGGGCCGGTCAACTCAACGAATTCGGACATCAGAATCGCTGCCAGACCACCGCTGATAATGCCGTTGCTCAGTAGCGAACTCCAGATGCGATCTAGCCGATCGCTAGAGATCCAATGGTGCTCGAATCCTGCGCCGATCCAGAAGGCTACTCCGACGATTGTAGCGGTGTGTCTATCGATGTTATCCTGGATAATCATCCGGATTCCTCCGACAAATACCAGACCCAATAGAAAGATCATATAAGCCACTATGACAGGACTAGGAATAGACATGATTAGGGCGGTGACTTTCGGAGAAAAGGCCAACACTACGAATGTGGCTCCAACATATACCCCTGCACTGCGTGCGGCGATTCCGGTAGTAGCCACTATCGACATACCCGAAGGATCCGGGGTATTGGGCATCGTTCCGATCAATCCACTCAATACCCTCCCTACTGCCTCCGTATTGAGAGCACGTTGAACGATGCGGAAATCAGTCGCTCTCGGTATACGCCAGGAGACCTGTTGAACCGCGACGCCGGCTGCCACGGTCTTGACGGCGCTGATCAGCGTGACTAACAGAAATGTCGGCAGGAGCACCCAGAACTCCACGCCCGGGGTCAGATCCAGACCCGGCCAGGCGAGTGGGGGAATACCTACCCAGGATGCTGCGGTCACCACACGACCGTCGTACAGCCCGAACAGGGTGGCTGTCACACAGCCTGCCAGTATTCCGATCAGGGGCGACCACGGTTGCCACGCGGATGATCCCCGCAATGCCAGTGCTACTACCACGATCAGGGTTACGGCGGCAGTGCCGAGAACGGCGGCCGGCGATGTGGCGTCCGGAGCATCCCCCAGCAAGCCGAATACGATCGGCATGATCGAGGCTGCTATCAGCATGATCACGGTGCCGGAGATGACGGGCGTGATGATCCTGCGCAGCAGCGAGAGGTGCGGGACGAGCGCGAACTGGAGCAGCGACGAGACGACGATCAGGCTCGACAGCATGGCCGGCCCACCCTTGACCAGAGCCGTGATGCACACCGCGGCGAATACGGGGGAGGTACTCATGATAAGTATGTGTCCGGCTCCCAACCGGCCGATCCGTACAGTCTGCAGAACGGTGGTTATGCCACAAACGACCAGTGCCCCGAATATGGTCCAGGACAGGTAGCTATCGGCCTGGCCGGCCGCCCGAACTATCACGGCCGTGTTCACGACTACCGGGGCCACGGCCGCCACGGCGATCTGCAGGGCGACGCCGAGGGCCACCGGCGTCGGAGGGCGTTCGTTCGGCTCGTACCGGATACTGTTGTCGGGTTGAGGCGTTTCCAAGTGCACCCCTTCGATTGGCATCACAGACGACGGGCCAACCATTATCCGTTCTGCAGCATTCTTCTACAGGTATCTGAGAATGTGGGTGGCCACGGCGACGGTCTCGCCTCGCTGGTTGATGGCAACCACATCGGCCAATGCCCGTGACTTCTCAGGCACGAGGGATGTGATGCGGTATGTGACGGTGATCGTGTCGCCGATGAACACCGGCGCCGTAAAGCGCACGCGGTCGTAGCCGAGACTGACGGCGTGGTCCCCCGAGCGGGTGATCATCATTCCGGCCGTGGTGGACATGAAACCCACGATGAGGGCGCCGTGGGCGATGCGAGCGCCGAAACGGCTCGACTCCATCACCTCCTCGTTGACGTGCATCTCGAAGAAGTCACCGGTGATTCCGGCGAACAGGTAGATGTCGGTTTCCCCGACAGTCTTGGAGAAGGTGGTCTCATCACCGATCTCGAGAGTCGCCAAACCGGCGACGGGTTTAACGCTGGTCACCGTTCACCTCCCATCCTCCGGTAGCTTACGACGAGCCCGAACGGCTGTGCCGGCGGATGATCAGGGAGGTGGTCTCCACCCACCCAGAGCCTCTTCGATGAGACCGGCGACCATGAGGGCTACTTCTTCTTTCCAGGGACCGGCCCCCACCTGGACACCGATGGGCAGGCGGTCGGGTGACGTACCGGCGCGCACCACCGCGGCGGGCAGGCCGCTGAGGTTGTAGTGGTGGGTGAAGCTGGTGTGTGGCCACCCGCTCGCCACCGTACCGTGAGGTAGGGCCGGGGTCGCCCACGCAGGGGAGAGGATGGCGTCGTAGTCCTCCAGGAACGATACGAGCCGGCGCCGGAACCGGTCGCGTCTTCCGACGAGGGCGGCCGTCTCGCGGCCCGAGAGGGCAGAAGTGTCGTCGGTGTCCTCCAGCCACCGGATGAGAGGGTGGGTCTCGGTCGTGCCGGCTTCCTGCAGGAGCCGCCGGACGGTTACTCCCCCATCGGCATGGATGACGGCCTCCTCTATTGCGTGGCCATCCTCGAACCCGGGCGGTCGGGCTTCGGTAACCGATACGCCCGCCTCCGCCACGGCCTCGGCGGCCACCTCGACGGTGCTGCACGTATAGGGGTCCGGAAGTACACCGCCGCTGTCTGTGAAGTAGGCGACCCGGACGGAGTCGATGGCCTTCTCGCTTCCGAGGTCGAGCGGCATGCGGACCGCATATGGGTCACGACCATCGGTTCCGGACAGCAGCCGGAGCGCCAGGGCCAGATCAGCTACGTTGCGGGCCATGGGACCGATCTGGAACATGGGGCCGAGGAGTCCCGCGAACGGGGGCCAGTGGCCGGTACTCGGCACCCGTCCCGTGGTTGGCTTGAGGCCGGCGATACCGCAGAAGTGAGCAGGCAACCGGATGCTGCCACCCACATCGCTGCCGAGGCCCAACGGAGACAGTCCGGCGGCTATGGCAGCAGCCTCACCCCCGCTGCTTCCCCCGGGAGTTCGGCACGGGGAGACCTAAGAAGAAAGGAATCCCTCTATCGCTTCCATGAACGCTCTGCCTTGGACAGGGCGTCGGATGCGTCGACGGCTGTCCAATCACGCCTTGCATAGTCGTAGACCGCGATATTGCGGCTACGCAATAGCTCCGCTAGTATACCCCGAAGGTCCATGGGTAAGTCCCGTTGACTAATGGCAGTATCTACTCCTATTTGGACACTCTAGTGCCCTTTAGTTCTGATACCAAGCCAACCCAATCCCACCTTAGCAGCATAGAATACAGCATAATAGCTATCGTTGATATACTTAGGATATGTTCCGATAGATGGGTCCGACTGATAGATGGGTCCGACTGATAGATGGGTCCGAGCTGAACGCAATTCGCGTCGGCTGTCGTCCATAAGCCATTCGATATGCTGCTCATCCATCTACTCGCCGCCCTTCACACTTCACAAAGTAGTGAAAGTCGTCGTCGCTGGTCTCCAACCACTCCAACCTAGTGGGATGTCCTTGTATGAATACCCCATGTGATAACTGGATAGGTAATTCCACCGAACACAATGACCTGACTTCTTCACTAATCAGCCCGTGTTCGTGAAGAACTACTAGCAGGTCCACGTCCGAGTCGGGACGATGATCCCCTCTGGCCCTCGACCCGAATAGCCATACCTGTGCAAGCCGACGACCGAAGACACGCTTATAACCTGCGATAGCCTTCGATATCGCATCCTGTACAACTTCCTCAGAGGGTGTTTTGTAATCTACGGCTTGAAGGCCCCTAGTAGTCACCGACATCCTTCCCATAACAGATCTACGCCAGCCGATGTCGAGTTTTGTTCAAGAGAGTAGCGCTTGAACTACAACCAGCATATGGAGCATCAATCTCACATAGCTCATGTATTATACTACGCGCTCACGTGATCTGTGATCGGCCTTCATACGAGCCTGGCAACGGTGGACCTACCCGGTATCGACTTGCCTCTCGGCGGAGGGGCTTACCATGTCACGATCGCGAGCAGCGGAGACGGAACGAGAACTTGGATTACGGGCTCGGACTTCTGACGACCGGCTCCTACGAACGCGTGCTGGAGACCGCCTCATGGGTGGATAGCACGGGGCTGGTCAACTTCGCGGTCCCCGATCATTACCTTGATGAGTCGCCCGCCGGTCTGCCGATGCTCGATGCTTTCGCCGTTCTTGGGGGTCTCGCCAGGGAGACCGTGGCCGTCGAGCTGGCGGTGATCGTGAGCCCCGTCACCTTCCGGCATCCCGCGGTTCTGGCCAAAGCGGCGATCACCATCGACCGTATGTCGGGAGGCCGGTTTCTGCTCGGGGTGGGCACCGGGTGGCTCGAGAGGGAGCACACCGTTCTGGGGTTGAACTTCCCACCTCTGGCGGAGCGCTTCGACCTCCTCGAGGACGCTCTCGGCTACCTAAGGGCTGCCTTGGCCCCGGAACCGACCCCCTACACCGGCCGGTTCCACCGCCTTGAGCGACATCCGCTGCAGATCCCGCCGGGTCGGAGGGTTCCTCTGGTGGTGGGAGGCACCGGCCGGTCGCGCACGCCGAGGCTGGCGGGAATCCACGCGGATGAGCTGAACCTCCATTCCACTTCGATCGCCGGGGTCGAGGCCCGGATAGGGAGAGCGCGGAAAGCGGCGACCCTTAGCGGACGGGATCCCGATGAACTACGCATCAGCTATTCGAGCGCCGTGGTGGCGGGCGCCAGCGATAAGGAGTACCGGTCCCGGCTCGTCGAGGCGGCCGGAAACGAAGGGATGGAGGCCGGAGAGTTCGAAGCTCTGTTGAGCCGGCGCCATACCCTCCACGGGACCTACCAGCAGGTGATCTCCAGGCTCGGCCGGCTCGAGGAGGTGGGAGTGAGCCGCTTCTACATCCAGCGGCGTCTCGAAGCCGACCTCGACGAAGCCGGGGAGATACTCGAGGGGATCGGTTTCCGAACGGGGGTGCCCGCGTCGTGATTACCCTTCCGGCAACAGGCCGTTCAGCAACGATTGCGGTCGGGCTGGTTCTCCCATCCGGCCGGGCAAAGCGAGGTGACGTCCGGTGACTGTTCCCCACGAGCGACGGTTCGAGTTCGATGTGCAGGGCTTCGTCCATCTCCGTGGCGCCTTGGCGCCGTCCGAGGTCGGGGAATACCTCCGGTGGGTCGAAGCTGCGGAGGGGGCCGATGTCCGGGCGCTGGGCGGCGATCACCAGGACCGGCTGATCAACCGGCCGGTCTCGCGGATCATCGACGTGGACCCTCGCTTCGCGTGTTTCCTGGATCACCCGGCGGTCGCCGACTACCTGGCAGATTTCCTGGGGACCGGCTACAAGCACATCGACAACGAGCTGTACTACACGTACCCGGGCTACAAGGGCGGACCCTGGCACCGCGGAGTCCGAGCCCATCCGACCGGCCATGTGGTGGAGGGCCGCTTTGTCTGTCCGATGGTGAAGGTCTTCTACTGCCTGTCGGCTATCGGGCCGGGCGAGGGGGAGTTCGCGGTGGTTCCCGGCAGTCACCGGGCACAATTCGACGTCGACGGTGGCCCGGCCGACCGGGACGACGACCCCTTGCACCGCACGGCCGACGGGCGCATCGATCTCCCCGGCCAGAGGGTCTTCGACGACGTGGCGGCCGGTGACGTGATCGTTTTCAACGAGGCCCTGCTCCACACGGGCCGTCCCAATCCCTCCCCGAAGACCCGCAAGACGGTCATCGTCAACTTCGGCCGCGAGGAAGCCGGTCCGTGGCCCGGCTACCGACCGCTACCGGCAACGTTGCAGAGTGTGACACCCCGCCAGGCTGCCATTCTCAGCACCGCCGACGGTCTGTGGGTCGAGCAAGCCTCATAGCCGCTCACACCCTGTAGATCCCACCACTTTCCCCAGCGCCGCTGAGAGAATGCCGACCAATGACGATTGCTCTTGGCCCGTTGTCCGATGACCGGCCACCAGGCATGATGAGGGGCCGGGTAGGGGCCGGCGGCGACTCTCGCGCTCTGATTCTGAGGGTGTGACTCGATCCGAACCTGCTACCCGGACCCGAACGCTCCGGCGGCGCGCGCCTCCTCGATCTGCCCGTCGTTGAGGTCTAGTACCTCCCGTAGCACCGCTTCGGTGTGGGCGCCCAGGGCCGGTGGTTGCTTCAGGGGGATCGGGGGCGTGCCGTCGATGTGAACCGGGTTGCCAACCGTCGGGAGACGGTCGGAGCCCAGATCCACCAGTATGCCGTTGTGGATTACCTGGGGGTCAGCGACCACTGCTTCGTAATCGGCTACCGGCGCGCAGGACGGCCAAGCTGGTGGACGTCTTCCCGGACGGGCGCTCCTTACAACGTGTGCGACGGGATCCTCCGAGCCAGGTTCAGGAACTCCTTCGAGGCGCCCGTCGCGGTGACTCCCGGTGAACCCCACCACGTCGAGATCGATCTCGGACCCACCAGCCTGGTGTTCGGCCGCGGCCACCGGATCCGCTTGCACGTGTCGTCCAGCAACTTCCCCGCTCATGCTCGAAACCTCAACACGGGTGGGGTGAACGCCGACGAGTTCGAGCCCGTCGTGGCGCACCAGACCCTCCTCCACGATCCGGACCACCCGTCCCACCTGCGGCTGCCTGCGAGGTGGCGCTGACGTGCCGGTGGCCGGCGGCCGGTGGTGATTCTCCGGGCCACCGGCTCGTGGCCTCACCTCGGACATTCCGGATCCTCGCGCGCTCGCGGAGTACGCGGTCGATGTCATGATCGAGAGGGTTTGAGAGGCCTCGTCCACCGCGACGCGGTCGAACCTCCCCGGTACCCGATCGACAAGTCTGAAGCAGCGGCGGGCGGATCGAAGTCTTCACGTCTACCATCCGGGCATGCTCCGATTCTTGACAGCAGGCGAGTCACACGGTCCCGGTCTGGTGACGATCGTCGAGGGTGTTCCGGCCGGGTTGACGGTCACCCGGGAGGGCTTTGGGGCCGAATTGGCCCGCCGCAGGCTCGGGTACGGGCGCGGCGCCCGGATGAAGATCGAACAGGACAAGCTGGAGATCATGGGCGGGATCCGCCATGGGCGTACGCTCGGGTCGCCGGTGGCGGTAATCATCCGCAATACGGAGTGGCCCCGCTGGAAGGAGGAGATGTCGCCCGATCCGGGTACGCCCAAACGGCCAATGACCACGCCCCGTCCCGGACACGCCGACCTGGTGGGGATGCTCAAGTACGACACCAAGGACGCCCGCAACATCTTGGAGCGGGCTTCGGCGCGCGAGACAGCCGCGCGGACCATCGCCGGCTACCTCGCCAAGCAATTGCTGGAGAGCATCGGCGTGACAGTGCTCAGTCACATAGTGGCTATCGGTAGGGCGATCTCGCCTTCTGAACGCCTCCCGACCATCGAGGACCTCCCGTCCATCGACTCCTCCGAGGTACGGGCTTTCGGTGCCGAGGCCGAAGCGGCCATGATCGCCGAGATCAAGCGGGCCAAGGCCGACCGGGACACGCTGGGGGGCGTCATGGAGGTGCTCGTGTACGGTCTGCCTCCCGGAGTCGGGTCCTACGTCCAGTGGGACCGGCGCCTGGATGCGAGGCTGGGGGAAGCTCTCATGTCGATCCAGGCGATGAAGGCCGTGGAGGTCGGTGACGGGCTGGAGAGTTCCCGCCGGCGGGGTTCCGAGGCCCACGACCACATCTATTACGCAGATGGAGAGTTCTACCGCAACACCGACCGAGCGGGGGGAACCGAGGGCGGGATGACGACCGGCCAACCCCTGCGGGTCCGGGTGGCCATGAAGCCGCTCTCGACGGTGATGCGGCCCCTCCCCACTGTGAACGTGGTGACCAAGGAAGCCGAGGTCGCCTTCCGGGAGCGTTCCGACGTGTGCGCCGTGCCTGCCGCCGGGGTGGTGGCCGAGCAGATGGTGGCGATCGTGGTGACCCAGGAACTCCAGCGTAAGTTCGGGGGAGACACGGTGGACGATTTCGTGGTGAACGTCACCTCCTACCGGGCCCGGCTCCGGGCGTTCTAGCGCTCCCCTGACGGAGGGTCGATGGGGAATCTCTGGCTCATCGGCATGATGGGCTCCGGAAAGACCACCGTGGGCAAGCGGGTGGCAAGGGTCCGCGGTATGCCATTCGCCGACGTGGATCAATTGGTGGAGGCGCGGACCGGGAAGCCGGTCATCGAGATCTTCCGCGAGGAAGGTGAAGGAGCCTACCGGCGGCTGGAGTCGGCCGAGATCGGACGCCTGGCGGCGGAGACGGCGGGACACGCCGGGGGTCGGGTGATCGCCACCGGCGGCGGAGCGGTGCTCGACGGCCGCAGCGTGGAGGCGATGCGCCGGACGGGCGTAGTGGTCTGGCTGGATGCTCCTCCGCCCTCGCTGGCGCGCCGGGTGGGGGAGGAACGGCCCCTGCTGGTCGGCTCGGATGTCTCCAACCGTCTGGCGGAGATCCTCGACCGCCGCCGCCCGTTGTACGGAACCGCGGCCCATTTCACCCTCGACGCCGACCGCCCCGCCGCCATGGTGAGCGATGATGCCTCCGGCTACGCCCGGGTGGCGGTGGGGAGTTCATCGGAGGTCCTGGTCGGGCCCGACCTGCCCGTACGGATACTTCCCGCCTCGACCGCACGCGAGCAGGCCGTGGTCATCGCCCAGCCGGGCGCCATGCCCGTAGCTCGCCGAATCATGGCGAGGTTGGAGGCGGAGGCCTGCACGACGCTCATCGAAGTTCCCGATCGCGAGGAGGCCAAGACGCTCGCCACGCTGAGGATGCTCTACGACCGTCTGGCGGAGCTCAATCTCGGTCGCCATGACACCGTCGTCGGGGTCGGGGGAGGGGCCACCACGGATGTGGCCGGCTTCGCCGCCGCGACCTGGCTCAGAGGCATCGAGTGTGTCCTCGTTCCGACCACCCTGCTGGGAGCGGTGGACGCATCAATCGGAGGCAAGACCGGCATCAACGTACTCGGTAAGAACCTGGTGGGCGCCTTCTGGCATCCGGCCCGGGTGGTCATCAGCACCGACGTCCTGGCCGGGCTTCCCGAGGAGCTGCTGCGAGAGGGTTCCGCGGAAGCGGTCAAGGCCGGGTTCATCTCCGATCACCGGCTGGTCGACATCTTCATGGTGCACGGGCTGTCCTTCCCGATGGCCGAGGTGGTCAGGAGGGCGGTGACCGTCAAGGCCGCCGTGGTCTCGGGTGACTTCCGCGAGACGGGGAACAGGGCGATACTCAACTTCGGGCACACGATCGGCCACGGTGTGGAGGTGGTGTGCGGGCTGCCCCACGGCTACGCCGTCTCGGTGGGCATGGCGGCTGCGGCGGCCATCTCGGCGGAGCGGTACGGGCTCGACGCGAGCGTCGTTCTGGATGCTCTCGGGAGGCTCGGCCTGCCGACCCGGGTCGGGCAAGCCGACCGGGCCTCCGTGCGGCGGTTGATCTCGCGTGACAAGAAGCGCACCTCGGACGGACTGCGCATGGTCCTGCTGCGGCGGATCGGAGAACCCGTCGTGGAGTTGGTGGACGAGTCGGCCCTGGGAACCGGCCTCGACGCGGTCGGGGTGACCGGCTGACGGCCGCTGCTGTACAATCCGCCCATGGTCTCCACCAACGATGTCAAGTCGGGAATGGCGCTGGATCTACCGGACGGGCTGTTCCAGATCATCGAACACCAGCATGTGAAACCCGGCAAGGGCAGGGCCTTCGTCCGGATGAAGCTCAAGAACCTGATGTCCGGGGCGGTGGTCGACCGTACCTTCCGCGCCGACGAGCACGTACCGCAGGCCATCATCGACCGGCGGGACCACCAGTACCTCTACCGGGACCACTTCGGCTACCACTTCATGAACCTGGAGACCTATGCGCAGTTCGCGCTGTCGGAGGAGGAGGTCGGGGAGGCGCGGCGCTACATCACCGAGGGTTCCACCGTGATGCTCCCCCTCTACCGTGACCATCCCATCGGCGTTGAGCTGGCGGCTTCGGTCCGGCTCGAGGTCACGGGCGCCGAGCCTGCGGTCAGGGGCGACCGCGTCTCGGGTGCAACCAAGCCGGTGACGCTTGAGACCGGCCTGGTCGTTCAGGCGCCGCTCTTCATAGAAGCCGGTGACACCATCAAGGTCGACACCCGTTCCGGTACGTACATCTCCCGCGCCTGACGGGGCCGGAATGTCGCCGGGTCTCCGCACATGACCGTTCGTGAGCCGCGGACTCGGGCCCTCGAAGCTCTTTACCAGGCCGACCTGCGCGAGCTTGCGGAACCGGCCGAGGGCTTGGGTGGCCGCGCCCGACGTTACGTGGAGGGCGTTTGGAAGGACCGCGAGCACTTGGACCGCCGGCTCGAATCCGTATCGGAGCGCTGGCCGGTACGTCGCATGCCCGCGGTGGATCGGGCAATCCTGCGCCTGGGTCTGTACGAACTCCTCTACGAGCCGACCCCGACCGCGGTGGTGATCGACGAGGCGGTGGAACTCGCCAAGCGGTACTCCACGAGGCGCAGCGGCGCCTTCGTCAACGGGATCCTGGCCACCCTGGCAGCGCAGGCCCGGCCGGACGATTTTCCTTCCAAGGAAGCGTGAGCTCATGGGCCGCTGCGTGTAGCAACGCCCAACCGGATAGCTCACGTTCCATCCCAAGATGCTATCCTAGATTCGAGTAAGGCAGGGTAAATGAAGCTCCCGACTATCCGAACCCTATGACTGTGTCTGAGTCTTCTGACCCAGGAGGCTTCGAAGGTACGGCCTATCCTCAGCCAGCCCGGCTAGGTAGGCGGCTACTGGCTCGAATCATCGACTGGATATCGTATTCGATAGTTGGTTTTTGTCTCGTGTTATCTTCGACTATATGGCTGGGTTTATTGACAGGTTTTGTCGGTATGGGTGGTTGGGATACAAAACCTGGCGTTGCGTTGATCTGGATCGAGAATCTTACACTACCTGACTCTGTACGGTTGGTGCCGGTCTATTTCTCATACTTGATTGTTGTCAGCGGCTTGGCGGTGGTATTCCTTTACGAACTACCGCTCACCGCCGTTCGAGGGCAGACGGTCGGGAAGATGCTGACCGATGTCAGAGTAGCCCGTGTCGAGGATGAAGGTACTCCCGGATGGGGACCATCTTGTATCAGGTGGGCGGTGCTCTACATTCCTCTGTTGGTCCCTTTCGGACCGCTACTAACTGTTCTGGTGGCTATTTCACCGATATTCGATGCTAGTCGTCGAGGATGGCACGATAAGATCGCCGGTACGATCGTTGTTGATAGATCTTCAAGGCAAGGCCGAGGAGCTCTGAACGGAGCCGGGGACCGAGAGGTAGCTGATCTTGTCTAAGTCTTCTGGTTGCGAGGAGTTGTCGGATAGTAGTCGCTGTCCTACGGCCGGTTTGTGTAGGCGGCTACTGGCCCGATTCATCGACTGGATAGTATACGGAATATTAGGCTTTGGCCTCACATACTCATTAGTAATGGGGCTGGTATACGCCGGACCAGCGTATACCGGTATGGGTAGCTGGAATGCAGATCGTTTAGGTACGACCATTATGATAGCAACGGACTTCAGCGGGATAGACACTTGGAAGTACAAGTTCCCGAGATATATCATGATCGAAAACGTCGATATGTACGGTTTTCTCAATGGCTGGGTCCTCTTTTTCTTCTGGTACTTGATCCTTATTGTCGGTTTCCTGGCGATCTCTATCTACGAGCTGCCGCTGACGGCGGTTCGGGGACAGACGGTGGGGAAGATGCTGACCAACGTCAGAGTGGTGAGCGTGGAGGATGGTGGTGTTCCGGGGTGGGGGCGGTCCTGCGTGAGGTGGGCGGTGCTCTACCTGCCCCTACTGGTTCCTTTCGGGGTGCTGTTCACCCTTCTCGCGGGTGTTTCGCCACGGTTCGACGTCCGTCGCCGCGGGTGGCACGACAAGGTGGCCGGGACGATGGTCGTTCAGGTAACCCAGGAATCTGCTACCGTCCCCCGAAACCTTTAATCCGGTCCGGTGAGGCCGGGAAGGAGAACCGCATGCGCCTCCTCGAAGCGCCGAGGTCGGGGTACGACAGCCCCGCCCGGTGCCGCCCACCGCTTCCCCCCCGCCGCTCCGGTGGTCGCGCGCCCGGGAGGATTCCATGCCGCTCGTGATGGCTGCGACCGATGTGAGGAGATCGGTGAGGAGGATGGCCCACGAGATCGTCGAAGGATCCAGGGGCGCCCTCCCGGTGCTGGTCGGGATACATACCAGGGGGGTACCGCTCGCCCGCCGTATCGCTTCTGCCATCACGAGTTTCGGCGGATCGCGGGTGCCGGTCGGAACTCTCGACATCGGCTTGCACCGGGACGACCTGGCCCGGCGGCCCACCGCCCCGCTGGCCGCTACCCGCCTGCCGGTGGACATCACCGACCGGACCGTGGTGCTGGTGGACGATGTTCTCTACACGGGCCGCACCGTCCGGGCGGCCCTCGATGCCCTCAACGACTTCGGCCGTCCGGCCCTGGTGAGGCTGGCGGTGCTGGTGGACAGGGGCCACCGGCAACTCCCCATCCGGCCCGACCATGTGGGCAAGAACCTGCCCACCTCTCCCATGGAGAGGGTCTCGGTGCGCCTGTCCGAAGTCGACGGAGGCGAGGACGGGGTCTGGATCCACACCGGACCGCGGCCGTCGGGTGGGCGTGCGGGCGGCGGAAGGAAGGAGGTCCGGATATGAGTTTTCTAACTACCAGGGGCGTTCCCCGGAGGGACCTCGAGGAGATGCTCGACCTTGCGGACGAGTTCAACGAGGTGCTGGCCCGGCCCATCCCCAAGGTACCGGCCCTCCAGGGCAAGCTGGTGGCCAACCTGTTCTTCGAGAACTCGACCCGGACGCGACTGTCGTTCGAACGCGCCACCCGGGCTCTGTCGGCCGACGTCATGAGTTTCAGCGTGGGGTCTTCGTCCGTGGCGAAGGGCGAGAGCCTCAAGGACACCGCCCTAACCGTCGAGGCATTGGGCGCCGATCTGATGGTGGTGCGCCACAAGGCCACCGGGGCGCCGTGGCGGATCGCCGGATGGACCGACTGCCCGGTCATCAACGCCGGTGACGGCGCCCACCAGCATCCCACCCAGGCGATGCTGGACGCGCTCACACTAAGACAGCGGTTCGGCCATCTCGACGGGCTCCGGGTGGCCATAGTCGGCGACATCCGCCACTCGCGGGTTGCCCGCTCCAACGTCTTCGCCTTCACCACACTGGGTGCCCGGGTGGTCCTGGTAGCACCGCGGACCCTGCAGCCGGTGGTCACGGAGGGTTGGCCGGCGGACACCGCCGACGACTTGGACGAGGTGCTGGGGGAAGTGGACGTGGTGTACCTGCTCCGCATCCAGGCGGAGCGAGGCGGCTTGTCGCTGTTCCCGTCCCTGCCCGAGTACGTGTCCCGCTACGGGATGACCCGGGAACGGTTCGACCGGCTGTCGCCCGAGGCGGTGGTGCTCCACCCGGGGCCGATGAACCGGGGTGTGGAGATCGCCGATGCGGTGGCCGCTCATCCACGGGCCCTGATCCTCAACCAGGTCGCCAACGGCGTTGCCGTGCGGATGGCGGTGCTGTTCCGCCTGCTGGGCGGTAAGGGATGAGCGCCATCCTGGTGGCCGGTGGCACGGTCCTCACCCCTTCGGGCGAGGTGCGGGCCGACGTGCGCCTGTCCGGTGATCGGGTGGTCGAGGTCGGTCCCGATCTGGCGCGCAACGGTACGGGCGCCGGCCATCGGGCCGACGACGAGGTCATCGACATCTCCGGTCGCGTGGTGGGTCCAGGGTTTGTCGATCTCCACGCCCATCTGCGCGAGCCGGGCCAGGAGTGGAAAGAGGACATCACCTCGGGCTCGGCGGCGGCCGCCGCCGGCGGATTCACCGCGGTCGTAGCCATGCCCAACACCGATCCGCCGACCGACTCCGGGCATCTGGCCCGCTACATATCGGAGCGGGGAAGGCAGGTCGGCCTGGTGGAGGTGGCCCCGGCGGGATGCATGACCGCCCGGATGGAAGGTTCCCGCCTCTCGCATCTCGACGAACTGTTCGCCGCCGGAGTGCGGGTGTTCACCGACGACGGCCTTACGGTGACCGATGCGGGTTTGTTGCGAAGAGCCATGGAGTACCTCGAGTCCCGCGGAGGGGTGATCGCCCAGCATGCCGAGGACCCGGGGCTCAGCCGGGACGGCCACATGCACGAGGGGGAGGTGTCCTCCCTGCTCGGGATGGCCGGGATCCCAGCCATCGCCGAGACAACTGTGGTGGCTCGCGATCTGGACTTGGCCGCACTCACCGGCGCCTCGTACCACGCGCAACACGTGAGCTGCGCGCAGACGGTCGAGTTGATCCGCGCCGCCAAGGAGAGAGGGGTGGCTGTGACCGCCGAGGTGACCCCCCACCATCTCTGGTTCTCCGAACGGCACGTGCTGTCGATGGACCCGGTGTTCAAGATGTACCCGCCGCTGCGTACCCCCTCGGATATCGAAGCCCTCGCCGACGGGCTGCGGGAAGGCGCGATCGATGCGGTGGCCACCGACCACGCCCCCCACGCCGCCCACGAGAAGGACGTTCCTTTCGAAGAGGCGCCGAAGGGGGTCATCGGGCTGGAGACCGCCTTCGCCGCGGTCCGCTCGGCGCTCGATCCGGACCCGCGCCTGCTGTTCCGGCGGATGTCGGTCGCCCCGGCCGCCATAGCCTCCCTCGAACGTCACGGTCGCTGGATAGAACCCGGAATCCCCGCCAATCTGGTGGTGGTCGATTGGGAAGAGGAGTGGGAACCACAGCGCTTCGTGTCGAAGTCGGCCAATTCGCTGTTCGCCGGGGTGCCGCTCACCGGGAGGGTCTGTTACACGTTCTACGAGGGCCGGGTCACCCACGACGGTGGTGCAAGGGCGGCGGGACTCGCCCACCGGGTCGGGACGGTAGCGATGACGGGGGGTGCCCCTTGAGGAAGGGGATCCTGGTCACCGCCGACGGGGAGGTCTTCGAGGGCCGGTCGGTGGGCGCCGACGGAATCCGGGTCGGGGAGGCGGTGTTCAACACCTCGATGACCGGTTACCAGGAGGTTCTCTCGGACCCCTCCTATGCCGGGCAGGTGGTGGTGATGACCTCTCCCCACATCGGCAACTACGGCGTGAGCGACCACGACGATCAGGCAACGGCCCCGGCGGCCCGCGGGCTGATCGTGCGATCCCTGTCCCGCAGCCATTCCAACTGGCGGGCCGAGGGCAGCCTGGCCGCCTACCTGGTGTCCCATGACCTGGTCGCCGTCGCCGATCTGGACACCCGGCGCCTTACCCGCCACCTCCGCGACAACGGGGCCATGCCGGTGGCTGTCGGCACCGATACAGACGTTGGGGAACTGTCCGAGCTGGCGGCCTCGGCGCCCCGCATGGAGGGGCAGGATCTGGCGACCGGGGTGACCACGCCCGTTCCATACCGGATCGATCCCGGAATAGCGCCGGTAGGGCGGGTAGTGGCCGTGGACCTGGGTATGAAGCGCGACATCGGCCGCCAACTGGCCGCCAGGGGCCTCGAGGTGCACGTCCTACCGGCCACATGCAGTGCGGACCACATACTCGAGCGGGGTCCCGACGGCATATTCCTCTCCAACGGTCCCGGGGACCCCGACGCGCTGACCGATCAGATCGCCGCGGTGCGCGGTGTTCTGGGCAGGGCACCGGTGTTCGGAATCTGCCTGGGCCACCAGGTCCTCGGCCTGGCGCTGGGCGCGGCCACCTTCAAGCTTCCGTTCGGCCATCACGGCGGCAACCACCCGGTAAGGCGCTTGGCGGACGGGCGGGTGGAGATCACAGCCCAGAACCATGGCTTTGCGGTCGATCTGTGGTCCTTGACCGATCGCGAGCCGCCGGTCGCAACCGGCCTGGCCGGTCCCGAACTCCTGCCCGGGCGGGTGACCGGTGATTTCGGCGAGATGGCCCCCTCCCACCAGAACCTCAACGATGGGACGCTCGAAGGGCTGCGGTGCCTGGACATCCCGGCCTTCTCCGTCCAGTACCACCCCGAGGCAGCCCCCGGACCCCACGACGCCATGGGCCTGTTCGACGACTTCATGGAACTGATGGGGCTAGCCACTCCCGGTGCTCCGTGATGCCGAGACGGACCGATATCCGCAGCATCCTCTTGATCGGGTCGGGCCCCATCGTGATCGGCCAGGCCTCCGAGTTCGACTATTCCGGCACCCAGGCCGCCAAAGTGCTCAGAGCGGAGGGGTACCGGGTGGTGCTGGTCAACTCCAACCCGGCCACCATCATGACCGATCCCGAGTTCGCCGACGCCACCTACCTCGAACCCATCACCCCTGAGATCGTCGAGAGGATCATCGAGCGCGAGGCCCCCGACGCGCTGCTTCCCACTCTGGGGGGGCAGACGGCTCTCAACGTCACGGCCGCACTGGCCCGGTCGGGTGTCCTCGATGCCCACGGCGTGGAGTTGATCGGGGCCGGTTTCGACGCCATCGAGCGGGCCGAGGACAGGGGACTCTTCAAGGAGACGATGGCTGCCGTGGGAATCGAGTCGCCCCGGTCGCACTATGCCCGTTCGATGGAGGAGGCATTGGATGCGGCCGGGGACCTCGGCTACCCGCTCATGGTGCGGCCCTCGTTCATCCTGGGAGGGGGTGGGACCGGCATAGCAATGGACGAGGAGGCATTCCTCGGGATCGCCCGCCGGGGTCTCGACGCCTCGCCGGTAGGCGAGATACTGGTGGAGGAGTCGGTTGCCGGATGGAAGGAGTTCGAGCTCGAGGTGATGGCCGACCGCAACGGCAATGCGGTCATCGTCTGCTCGATCGAGAACCTGGATCCCATGGGGATCCACACCGGGGACTCGATTACGGTGGCGCCCATCCAGACCCTCTCCGATCGGGAATACCAGGAGATGCGGGACGATGCCATCACCTGCCTCCGGGCGATCGGAGTGCAGACCGGCGGCTCCAATGTACAGTTCGCCGTGGATCCCGCCACCGGGCGCCGGCTCATCATCGAGATGAACCCCCGGGTGTCCAGATCCTCTGCCTTGGCGTCCAAGGCCACCGGATTCCCCATCGCCAAGATCGCCGCCCTCCTGGCGGTGGGATACGCGCTGGACGAGATCGCCAACGACATAACGGGGGCCACCCCTGCCTGTTTCGAGCCGGTGCTTGATTACACGGTCGTCAAGGTCCCTCGTTTCGACTTCGCCAAGTTTCCCGCCACACCCGACCGGCTCGGCACTTCGATGCGGTCGGTAGGAGAGGCGATGGCGATAGGACGTACCTTTCCCGAAGCGCTCCAGAAGGCTCTGCGAAGCCTGGAGACCGGCCGCTACGGGCTTAACGCCGACCCCGGCGAGAGGGCTGTGCGCCGGATGTCCGACGACCAGCTGGCCGTGTCGGTGGGGGTCCCCAGCTCGGGGAGGATCTTTGCGGTGGGGGAGGCGCTCCGGCGCGGCCGGAGCATCGAGGAACTGGCCCGGGCCACGGGCATCGATCCGTGGTTTCTCGATCAGATGGGGGAGGTCTGCGAGGTGCGGTCCAAGTTGGAGCAGGCCCGGGCGCCTGAGACCGCCCTGGTTCTCGAAGCAAAAAGGATAGGGTTCTCCGACGCCCAACTCTCCTACCTGTGGGGGCTCCCGGAAACCGAGATCAGGGAGTTCCGCCGTGCGGAAGGGATCCGCCCCACCTACAAGCGAGTCGACACCTGCGCCGCCGAGTTCGTGGCGCGAACCCCCTACTTCTACTCCACCTACGAGGATGAGAGCGAGGTGGAGGGCTCCGAGCGGCCCCGGGTGGTGATCCTCGGTTCCGGTCCCAACCGGATCGGCCAGGGGATCGAATTCGACTATTGCTGCGTGCACGCTTCGTTCTCCCTCAAGGAGGCCGGTTACGAGACCGTCATGGTCAACTGCAATCCGGAGACGGTGTCCACCGACTACGACACCTCCGACCGCCTCTATTTCGAACCCCTCACCGTCGAGGACGTGCTGGAGATATGCGAGGCCGAGAACCCGGTGGCGGTGGTGGTGCAGCTCGGTGGCCAGACTCCGCTCAACCTGGCCCGGCGGTTGGAGAGCCAAGGGGTGCCGATAGCCGGAACGGCACCCGACCGTATCGACGAAGCGGAGGACCGGGAGCGTTTCTCGGCGCTGTGCCGCAAGTTGGGCATCGCCCAGCCACCACACGGGACGGCCACCAGCGCTGCGGAGGCCCGCGGGGTGGTGGAACGGATCGGGCTTCCCGCCCTGGTGCGGCCGTCCTACGTTCTGGGGGGAAGGGCCATGCGGGTCGTGTACTCCCAGCGGGAGCTGGGTGATTACCTGGACGACCTGTACGGGACGGACCAGCAGGCAGGCCTGGAGATGCTGGCCGCCCCGGTGCTCATAGACCGGTTCCTCGAAGCGGCTGTGGAGGTGGACGTGGACGCCATCTACGACGGCCGCGAGATGCTCGTCGGGGGGGTGATGGAGCATGTGGAGGAGGCGGGGGTCCACTCCGGAGATTCGGCGTGCGTGACCCCGCCCCCCACGATCAGCGATTTGGCCCGCAAGGCCATAGTCGGCGCCACCGGGGACCTGGCGGAGGCGTTGGAGGTGAGGGGACTGGTCAATATCCAGTTCGCGGTGAAGGGCGACGAGGTGTTCCTGCTGGAGGCCAATCCCCGCGGGTCACGAACCGTTCCGTTCATCTCCAAGGCTTCCGGGATCCCCCTCGCCAAGCTCGCCTCCAGGGTGATGGTCGGCACGACGCTGGAACAACTGAGGGAAGAGGGAAGGTACACGGACCCCGGAGAGCGCAGCTTCGTGGCGGTCAAGGAGGCGGTCCTCCCCTGGGACCGTTTCCCCGAGGAGGACACCATCCTGGGGCCCGAGATGCGGGCCACCGGCGAGGTGATGGGGATCGGTCGGGGAGCCGGGGTCGCGTACGCCAAGGCGATGATGGCGGCGGGGAGCGCCATACCGGTCTCGGGCACCGTCTTCCTGTCCTTCGCCGATCGTGACAAACCGGCCGGTGGCAGGGTGGCCGAAGCGCTGGAGGGTCTGGGATTCCGGCTGCTGGCCTCGCCCGGCACCGCTGATTTCCTGCGCCGGAAGGGGGTGATGGCGGAGACTGTACACAAGGTGGGGGAGGGTCCGAACGACACCGTGGAGCGGATCGAGACGGGCGAGATGGACATGGTCATCAACACCCCGCAGGGACGCCGAGCCCGCGGGGACGGCAGGTTGATGAGGCGGGCGGCTTCGTCCCGCGGCGTGCCCATCGTGACCACCGTGGCCGGTGCCGAGGCGGTGATCCGCAGCCTCCGCGGATCGCCGGAAGCGGTATACGAAGTGTGCAGCCTCCAGGATTGGCACCGGTGATCGACCGCTCGGTCGTGCTCGGGTCCGTGGCGCTCCGGTCGCCGTTGATCGGAGCTTCGGGAACGGTTGGTTCGGCAGTCGACTTCATGCCTGTCGCCCGACCCGAGTACTACGGGGCGCTGGTCGCCAAGTCGGTGGCGCCCGAGCCTTGGAGCGGTAACCCGGCCCCGCGCCTGGCGCCGGCCGGGGTGGGGATGCTCAACGCGATCGGCATCCAGAATCCGGGAATCGACGCCTGGGTGGCCGAGTTCGGCACCAGGTTGAGCGGGATCGGTGTACCGGTATGGGGTTCGGCCGTCGGCCACACCCCTGCCGGGTACGCCCTCGTGGCAAAGGGCCTCGAGGAGGCCGGGGTGGAGGCGGTGGAGGTCAACCTCTCGTGTCCCAACCTCGATGGCCATGGTCTGATCGCCCTGGATGCGGCGGCCTCTGCCCGGGTCGTCGAGGCGGTCCGGCAGATCACCTCGTTGCCGGTCTCCGCCAAGCTCTCGCCCAACGCGTCCGACATCGTGGCGGTGGCGCGGGCGGTGTGGGATGCGGGGGCGGACTGGGTGGTCCTGACCAACACGGCATGGGGGGCGGGGATCGATATCGAGACCCGCCGGCCGCGTCTCTCGACGGTGACGGGCGGATACTCGGGACCTCCCCTCAAGCCCATAGCGTTGAGGTGCGTTGCCGAGGTGACGGCTGCTTTGCCCGGGCTACCGGTTGTGGGGTGCGGGGGAGTAACCAGGGGCACCGACGTGGTCGAGTTCCTCATGGCGGGAGCGGCGGCGGTGGCGATCGGGACGGTCCACTTCTCCGAGCCCCGTGCCGCGCGACGGATAGACCGGGAGTTGGCCCGATGGTGCCGATCGCACGGCGTGGACCGGCTGTCCGACCTCGTGGGAGCCATGATCCGGGCGTGACTCCCGCGCCACCGCCCCGGGTTTGTGTGTCTCCGCTCGACTGCGGCATCATTGCGGCGAACAGATAACGTCGTGGACATGAGGCGGGGGCATCGTGGCCGACGGGCATAACCCGATTCTGGTGGCGCTCGACGTTCCCACCGCGGAGCGGGCTGTCCGGCTGGCCCAGGAACTCGTTCCCTACGTCGGTGGTTTCAAGGTGGGGCTGGAGCTCCTGACCGGCCCGGGGCCACGGATCATCGGGGTGATAGCCCGATTGGGCAAGCCCGTGTTCGCCGATGCCAAGCTCCACGACATTCCCAATACCGTACGCGCCGCAGCCCGGCACCTAGGAGCGGCGGGTGCCCGGTGGGTGACCGCCCACGCCGCCGGGGGCAGGGCGATGCTGGCTGCGGCGGTGCAGGGTCTGAGCGATGGCGCCGGGGCGAGGCAGGCGGGAATCCTGGCCATCACGGTGTTGACGAGCCTGGATCAGGAGTCGCTGGCCGCCACCGGAGTGACTGCTTCTCCCGGGAGGTTGAGCGCCCGCCGGGCCCGGCTCGCCGGCGGGGTGGGGTGTGAGGGTGTGATCACCTCCGTCAAGGAACTGGGGGTCGTATCCGACGTGGCACCCGATCTGCTGACCGTGGTGCCCGGGATCCGCCCGACGGGTGTTTCCGCAGACGACCAGGTGCGATCGGCCACGCCCTCGGAAGCCCTCGCTCGGGGCGCCGGCTACCTGGTCATCGGGCGGGCGATCACCAAGGCGCCGGATCCGGTGCGGGCGGTCAGGGACATCCTGTCGGGTCTCGACGGACCCGGGGACGGATGTGGAGGTTGAGCACCGCCGGGCCTTGGCGGTCTGCTTGGACCGGTCGCACCCGTGCTTGCCGTCGATGTCCTCCGCTGCGTTCTGCCTCCCCACTAGGCTTTTGCGCGCCGCGCGTGGTGGCCCACGGATCGGTAGGCCCTACGATGCGGCATGCAGTAGAGCAAAGGAACTCGAATGGCACCTCCGCAGCTGACCGCAGAGCAACGGGCCCAAGCCTTGGAGAAGGCGGCGATGGCCCGCCGCAAGCGGGCCGAAGTAAAGCAGTTGCTCAAGACCGGCTCCATATCGTTGTCCGAGTTGCTGGAGGGAGCAGAAGCGGACCCGATGGTGGCTGGAATCAAGGTCAGCGCGGTGCTTGCTTCGATGCCGAGGATCGGGAAGATCAAGTCCAAGCGCCTAATGGAGAAGCTCGGCATAGCGGACAACCGGCGCATCCGGGGTCTCGGTGAGCGACAGCGCGCCGCCCTCCTCGAAGAGTTCAGCTGAGCCTACGGCCCTTACCGGAAGTGGCAGGGGCCGGCTGGTCATAATCTCGGGGCCGTCCGGGGTCGGTAAGAACACCGTGGTCAGGGGTATGGCGGCCCATCGCCCGTTCCACTTCTCGGTCTCCGCCACCACGCGGGCGGCCCGGCCGGGTGAGACCTACGGGGTCGACTACCACTTCATCGATGAGGGGGTTTTTGCGGCGATGATCAGGGAGGACCGGTTGCTCGAATGGGCCGAATTCGCCGGGAGCCGCTACGGCACTCCTCGTGACCAGGTGTTCGATTACCTCGCGGAAGGCCAGGATGTCGTTCTCGACATCGAGGTGAGCGGGGCTATCCGGGTGATGGGCTCGTACCCCGACGCGGTGTCGATATTCGTTATGCCCCCGTCCATCGAGGAACTCGAGTCACGCATGCGAGGTCGGAGGGACATGTCAGAGACTCAGATAGCGACTCGCCTGGAGCTGGCCGGGGAGCAGATAGAGGTGGGACCGCAACGTTTCCGTCATGTGGTCGTCAACGAGGATCTCGACACGACTGTGGCCGCCATTATGGATATACTCGGGTCGACCGTGAGGGAACCTGCCGTGGGTCGGACTCCAACGAACCGGGACCGGTGAGGTTCCCTGACGCGGTTGCAGGTAGCGAGCCGTGAAGGATGATTCTCAAATGATGATCGAACCAGCCGTCGAGGAAATCATCGCCAAGACCGGCGGGCGCTTCAAGCTCGTTGTCCTGGCATCCCGCCGCGCCCGGCAGATCAACAACTACTACAGCCAGTTGGGCGGTGGTATAGGGCACTACGTACCCCCCCAGGTTCATTCCCTGAGCCACAAGCCCCTCACCATCGCGCTGGAAGAGATCGCAGCCGGCAAGCTCACGATTGCAACCGGTGACAGCTCCGCCGATGGGGACAGCCACGAGGCGGGGCCCGATGAGGTCGGGGGCGAGTAACCCCGCCTTAGCCGGCCGTCGCCTGGTACTGGGGATCTCTGGAGGTATCGCCGCATACAAGGCGGTGTATCTTGCTCGCCGCTTCGTCGAGGTCGGGGCCGACGTGAGGAGCGTGATGACCTCCGGCGCGCTTCGCTTCGTGGGGGAGCAGAGCCTGGCAGGGGTCACGGGACGGGCTGTGGTCACTTCGCTGTTCGGTGGGATCGAGGTGAGTCCCCACACCGAACTCGCTGCGTGGGCGGACGCCGTGGTGGTGGCGCCGGCTACCGCCAACGTGATAGCCAAGGTGGCCAACGGGCTGGCCGACGATGCCCTGACCACCACCGTGGCTGCGTTCGACGGACCGGTCGTTATGGCGCCCGCCATGCACACCGAGATGTGGGAGCAGCCGGCCACCCGGCGGGCTGTGCAGCTCCTGAAGAACGACGGCCGTTACCTGGTCGGTCCGGTATCGGGGGCCCTGGCCGGGGGAGACACCGGTCCGGGCCGTATGGCCGAGCCGGAGGAGATTCTCCTGGCAGCGGCAGCCGTGTTCGATGCCTCCCTTTCGGGGCTGACCGTGCTGGTGACGGCAGGCGGGACCAGAGAGGCCATCGACCCGGTTCGCTATGTGGGCAATCGTTCCTCGGGCAAGATGGGACACGCCCTGGCGATGGAGGCAGCCCGTCGGGGTGCGCGGGTGGTTCTGGTCACCGCCGCCCCCACGGCTCGGATGCCGGAGACCGTGGAGGTGGTTGAGGTCGAGTCCGCGGAGGATATGGCTAGGGAGGTCTGGTCGAGGGCTGCGATGATCGATGTGGCGGTCCTGGCCGCGGCGGTGGCGGACTTCCGTCCCGTGGCGGTGGCCCCCACCAAGCTGGCCAGGGCCGACGGGCCTCCCCGGATAGTGTTGGAACCCGCGCCCAACGTGCTGGCCGGGCTGGTGGAGCGGGTCGGACGAGGGACGACCGTGGTGGGGTTCGCGGCGGAGACCGGAGGGTTGGACCGCGCGGTATGGAAGGCCGCTTCCTACGGCGTGGACTTCCTGGTGGCCAACGATGTCACCCTCCCCGGCAGCGGGTTCGGAACGGATACCAACCAGGTGTCGATCATTTTCCCAGACGGCAGCCGGCAGGCTCTGGCGCTCATGACCAAGCGAGAGGTGGCCGCAGAGATCTGGTCGAGAGTCGTGGATCTGCGTGGCGACGCTGTATGAGGGTCTCTTGACCAGCCGTATACTGAGGTCGTGATGCGGTTCTTCACCAGCGAGTCGGTAACCGAAGGCCACCCCGACAAGATGGCCGACCGCATCTCCGATTCGATCCTGGACGCCATCCTGGAGCGGGATCCGGAGGCGCGGGTGGCCTGCGAGACGATGGTCGCGTCCTCGAAAGTCATCGTGGCCGGGGAGACCAGGAACGACGCCGGCTTCGACCATCGCGATTTCGCGAAGGTGATACGCGAAGCCCTGCGCGACATCGGATATACGTACGCGGACGCGGGATTCCACGCCGACAAAGTCCCGATCGACGTGTTGCTCGCACCCCAGAGCGCCAACATCGCCGCAGGTGTCGAGGTAGCTCTCGAGGCGCGCTTGGGGGGTGACGACCCGCTCGACCGGCTCGGCGCGGGCGACCAGGGTCTCATGTTCGGGTACGCCAACCGGGAAACCGACGAACTGATGCCGGCGCCGATCCAGTTGGCGCACCGCCTGGCGGAGCGGCTCGCGGAGGTGAGACAGACGGGACTGCTCGGCTACCTGCGGCCGGACGGAAAGACGCAGGTGACCGTCCGGTATGACGGCCGCGAGCCCGTACATGTCCCCCGGGTGCTGATCTCCTCGCACCACGCGCCCGACGTGTCATCGGAGCAGTTGGAACACGATGTGCGCGCGCAGGTGCTCATGGCGATCGACTACGCGTTGATCGACGACACGACCGAGTTGCTCGTGAACCCTACGGGCCGTTTCGAGATCGGCGGTCCGGAAGGTGATGCCGGGCTCACCGGCCGCAAGATCATCGTCGACACCTACGGAGGCTACGCGCGGCACGGGGGAGGGGCCTTCTCGGGCAAGGATCCGACCAAGGTGGATCGGTCGGCTGCCTATTTCGCCCGCTACGTGGCGAAGAACGTGGTGGTGGCCGGTTTGGCCGAGCGGTGCGAAATCCAGGTTGCATACGCCATCGGCATGGCCAGGCCTTTCTCCGTCGATCTCGAGACCTTCGGCACTTCGGTGATCGACCCGGACAAGCTGAGTGCCCTGGTGGAGGACTTCTTCGACTTCCGGCCGGCGGCGATTCTGGAAACCCTGGGGCTGCGCGCACCCATCTACGCGAGGACGGCGGCCTACGGTCACTTCGGGCGGCCGGGGTTTCCCTGGGAATCGACCGAACCAGCCGAGGAGCTAGCCAGAGCAGCAGGTTCAGTCTGACCCTGACCACCGTTGCCCGGGTGGTCCCCGACATCCCCACCTTCGCGGTCGATGACGGATTCGCGTATCGGGTTCCCTCCGCCCTCGCCGACCGGGTGACCGTGGGATCGCTCGTCAGGGTTCCGCTGGCCGGTCGTCGCGTGCGCGGGTACGTGATCGGTATGGAAGGGGACTCCGGAGATCTCGATCCCCAGAAACTCAAGGATGTCCGCTCAGTATCCTCGCCGATCCCCGTGTTCGCCGAGGCGATGTTGCCTTCTCTCGAGTGGGCGGCCTGGTACTACGTAGCCCCGCTGGCCAGAGTGCTTGCCAAGACCGGTCCGCCCAACCTTCCCAAACGGCTTCCTCCCCTCGAACTTCCGTCCGTTCCCCGCTGCGACGGACCGGTTCCCGAGGTGGCTGAGGCGGCAACGGCGGGTGGCCCGTCCCGGACGGTACAGGTCGTGGTCGGCACCGGGTGGGCGGAGTTGATCCGGGGGACGATCGCTGCCCCGGTGCGGGCGGAGAAGTCGGTGCTGGTCGTGGCGCCCAGCGCCGTGGAGGCGTCCCGGCTGGCATCCCGGTTGGTGGCCGATTTCGGCAGTCGGGTCCTGGATGTCGCAGAACAGGATCCTGCCTCTGTTACGTCCGCGTGGTCGCACGCCGCCACCCAGGGGGGTCTGGTAGTGGTCGGAACCATGCGGGTGATTTGGTGGCCGGTGATGAACCTATCGATGCTGGTGTTGGTGGAAGACGGTCGGCGGGGGATGAAGGAACGGCAGACCCCCACGGTGGCAGTTCGGGCTCTGGCGCGGGTTAGGGCGGTGGCCGAGAGGTTGCAACTGGTTCTGGTAGGAAGGGTGCCGACCGTTCAATCTCTGCACGAGGGAACGGAAGTGATCCGGGTTCCGGGGCGTCTGTGGGCACCGGTCGAGATCGTGGATCGAAGCGAGGACCCGCCGGGTGGCGGGGTTCTCACCGCCCGAGCCCGGGTGGCCATCGCCTCGACCCGGCGCCGGGGTGGGAGGGTGCTTGTCTTCACGCACCGGCGCGGGTACGCGCCGGCGGCCCGTTGTGTTGGCTGCCGCCGGTTGAGGAAGTGTCCGGAGTGCGGGTCCCGCCCGGACCACCGTGACACCTGTCCGCGCTGTGAGGCGGTGGTTGGGGCATGTCGCTCCTGTGGGGGGTCCCGTTTCGAACCGCTGGGGGCTGGCGTCGGTCGGATTGTCGAGGAACTCCACGGGCTGGTGGGGGAAGAAGTCGGGGAGGTGGCAGCAGGCAGACCGGTGATGGTCGGGACCGAACGGGATCTGATCACCGTTCCTCCGGTTGACCTGGCCGTGGTGGTGGACGCCGACGGTTTGGTGCGGGGCACCAACTACCGAGCGACCGAGGATGCGTTGTCGATCCTGGCCCGGGTAGCGTCCACCGTCCACCAGCGGGGTGGCCGATGGGTGATGTTGCAGACAGCCGATCGCCGCCATCCGGTCTACGCAGCACTGCGGCGGGCGGATCCGTTTCCCTTCCTGGAAGACGAACTGGTGGCGCGCCGACGCTTCTCGCTACCTCCTTGCGGCGAGGTGATGGTCGTGGAGGTGGAGGGGACCGACGATCCGTCGATAATGGACGGGGTCATCGAAGGCGCCACCGTCTACGGCCCTTCCCGGGAGGCCGCCCGGATCAGGTGGATAGTTCAGGATCATGACCTCTGGGGTGTCAAGGAGCGGTTGCGGGTCACGGTCGGCCGGCTGCGTGATCAGGGGTGCAAGGTGAGGGTGGACGTGGATCCCCGCGAGTTCTGACCGGAGACTGCCGCCGACCGCTGCTCGCATCAGGCACGGGTGCCGAAGTGACAGAGGGCTTCCCTTCCCTAAGCCGTTGGTTTATGTTAGATAACATGTTTGAGCGAAATCTTGGCTCGAGTAGTACGAAGGGTGTCGCGGGCGGCGAAGGCCCGCCGGATGAGGAGTCCGGCGAGGCTATGGATACGGTCGTGGAGACGGCCTCGGGCAGCCCGCACGTGAACCCCACCGGTGGCGTGTTCGACCTTGTCGAGGATGCTCTGGGGGAGCGGGAATTGTCTGCTCTGGATTGGGTCGAGCTTGCATACCGGGCGCTGGGTCGGGTCGAAGTGGAAGGGTTGTGCCGTTCGGATCGGGAGGAGTTGGCGTCAGGCCTGGCCAGGGTGGGATCCGTGGCGGCTTCGGGCCTGTGCAGGGTAGCCGAGTCAACGTCGGCTTCCGAGCCGGGTATCGATGTGGGGGAGATGCTGCGGCAGGCTACGGGTCTCTCCGCTCGGGAGACCAAGGACATGGTCGTGGTGGCGAGCGAGTTGAGGGACATGCCGGAGGTGGCCGAACGGTTCGCGTCCGGGAAGATGACCTTCGGGCACGTCAAGGCTCTCGCGGCTGCTGCGCAGGAAGTCGGCGCCGAGATGGTCAACCAGCAGAAGGGGTTGCTGGATCTGGCGGGTGGCCTGCCGTCGGATACTTTCCGGAGGCGGGTGCGGAACTGGGCGACCCGGGTGATGCTCGATGCCGGTGTGGATCAACTCGACCGGCAGCGGCAGGCCCGCCGCGGGGCGATATGGACGGATTGGCGGACCGGGATGCGAGTGCTGCGTTTCGAACTTGATCCGGTGAATGCCAGTCTGGTGGAGCAGGCCATCGACGGGAAGTTCCGCAAGCTATGGCTGGCCGACTCCGGCGGGGGTCAGGATCCCGACGACGTACGTACGCCCGCACAGCGGCTGGCCGATGCCTTCTTCGAGAAGGTCACCAAGCGAGATTCCTTCAGCTATGAGGCTCTCCCGGGTGGCGACGGCAAGACCGGATCGTCGGTGCTGTTGGTCCTGACGGCCGACGTCGCCGTCATCGATGGAACCGACCCGGACGGGACGGTCGAGGTCTTGGGCGTCGGTCCCGTTCCCCGGCGCATGCTCGAGACACTCTCGCCGGATACGGAGCTGGTATCGATGATCTTTGCGGGGCCGGGGCGAGTGCTCTGGATGGGACGCAAGACCCGCCTCGGCAACACCCCCCAGCGTCTAGCTGTGGCGATACGGGACGGGGGCTGTTTCGAATGCGGCGCTCCGATGCACCGCTGCCAACTCCATCACATCCGGGAGTGGCGCCGAGACCAGGGTCCCACGGATGTGGACAATCTCGTCGCTGTGTGTCCCAAACATCACCGGTGGCTAAGCGACAACAACCTGCAGGTCCACCGGGCCGGCAACGGCTGGGAGACCAGACCCCGCGACGGACCGTCGCCGTAGGAACTCTCGGCTGGTAGCTGACGCTCGCCTTCCTCGATCGTAGGGGTTGCCCGGATTCGCAGGACCCGTCACTATCATGCGGGTCTAGGAGATCCGGTGGCCATATTTCCCATCCGCACGTTTGGCGATCCCGTGCTGCGGGTTCGTACCGATAGGGTCGAGGTCTTCGACGATGCGCTGCGAAGGCTCGCCGAAGACATGATCGAGACCATGTACGACGCGCCCGGCGTGGGCTTGGCGGCGCCCCAGATCGGTGTATCGAAGCGTATCTGCGTGTTCGATGCCGGTGATGGTCCCCAAGTGCTGGTCAACCCGGAAGTCGTCGAGGGATCCGGTAGCTGGGAGTTCGATGAGGGTTGCCTCTCGGTGCCGGGGCACTACTGGACGATCGTCCGGCCGGCGTGGGCGAGGGCTGCCGGGCAGGACCTGGACGGGGCTCCGGTCGAATATGCCGGTGAAGAACTCCTCGGCAGGGTTCTCCAGCACGAAACGGACCATCTGAACGGAATGCTGCTCATAGAGCGGCTTGACGGGTCCACCCGTAAGGCAGCCCTTCGCGATCTCCGCAACAAGGCACTCGGGTTGGCCTAGTGATCTGTCTGCAAAGTGATTCGCCGTGTCCTGCTTGCCATCGACGCCCCTCGCTGCGTTCCGCCTCCTCGACGTACGCTCCCGGTACGCCTTCGTCGGCGGGCCTTGTGAGAAACGCCGCTGCCGGCGCATGCCACACCGCCACTTCACAGACAGACCACTCGTGATCCGGACGGCATTCCTGGGGACTCCGCGATCGGCCGTTCCCTCGCTCGAGACACTCGCCGAGTTCGCTGACCTCCGCTTGGTGGTCACCCGCCCGGACCGTCCCCACGGCAGGGGCCGGACCCCGGTTGCGCCCCCGGTGAAAGCCAGGGCGCTCGAACTGGGGATTCCGGTCCGCCAACCGTCCAATCCGCGGGAACTCGATGCCGTTGTCGCCCGGCGGGCTCTCGATGTTGCGGTGGTGGTTGCCTACGGGATGGTCGTGCCGGAAGAGGCGCTTGGCCGTCCGCGTTCCGGCATGGTGAACCTGCACTTCTCTCTGCTGCCCCGGTGGAGGGGCGCGGCACCGGTCCAGCAGGCCATCCTGGCGGGTGACCCCACCACGGGAGTGACTCTGATGGAGATGGAGACAGGACTCGACACCGGAGCTGTCCTTGGGGTCTGGGAGACGGCGATCGGGGTGGACGAGGCCGCCGGTCCGTTGACCGATCGGCTGGCGGTCGGGGGAGCCGAACTCCTCAGAGACAAGCTGGAAGCCGTAGTCAGGGGGGAACTCGTACCGGTGCCCCAGAGTGAGGGACTCGCCACGCGGGCACCTCGCTTCACGACAGGTGACGCCAGGCTTGACTTCAGCAGACCGGCAACCGAGGTGGTACGAACCATCCGCGCCTTCCATCCTCGTCCCGGTGCCTATACCTGCTGGCGCAAACGGCGGTTCAAGTTACACCGGGGGCAGGTGGTTTCCGGTCACCTCGAACCGGGTCGGTTGGAAGCCCATCCGCGGGGTGTGCGGGTGGGCACGGTCGAAGGGTGCGTCGAGCTGATGACCGTCCAGCCGGCCGGAGGGAAGTCCATGGAGGCTCTCCGGTGGCTCCGGGGCGTCAAGGGTGATCCGGGTCGTTTCGTGTGAAACCCGGGGTCGAAGCGCGGTTGGTGGCAGCCCGGCTCGTGGGAAGGGTGGTTCGAGGGGGCGCTTGGTCAAACGTGGTGGTTCGACATCTGGATCTCCTACCGGATGATGCACGCTTGGTGCGGCACCTCGTCTACGGGACGCTGAGAAACCTCGGACGACTGGATCGGGCGGTCGCCGGGTTGTCGCACCGACCGGTTCCCACCATTGACGACGGTCTACTCGATGTGCTCAGGGTGGCCTTCCACGAGGTTCTGTTCGGGCGCACCGCCGGCCACGCGGTGCCCGATATGGCGGTCGAGTCGGCCCGGGCTCTCGGTTACGGCCGAGCGGCCGGGTTCGTCAATGCCCTGGTCAGGAACCTGCAGCGATGCGGGGAACCTACGCCGCCATCCGGAACCGCCGAGAGGTTCGGCCTGCCGGAGTGGCTGGTCGAAGATCTGGTCTCCACGTGGGGGAAGGAGGCGACCTCGGCGTTTGCCGAGGCGGGCCACAAGGACGCTCCGGTGGCGTTCCGGATGCAATCGGGCGCAAGCCCGCCCGTCGACGCGGTTCCGGCTGCGGTTCCCGGTGCCTATTCGCATCCGGAGGGCCGCGTCCCGCCCGGCGCAATAGTGCAGGATCCTGCCTCGGTGGCGGTGGTGCGGGCGATGCGCGTCGGTCCCGGAGATCAGGTTCTCGAGGTCGGGGCTGCGCCGGGAGGCAAGACGCTGGCGCTCTGGGATCGGGAGCCCGACCGGCTCGTTGCTCTGGACATACACCCCCGACGCATTCGGAGAGCCAGGGAACGTGCGGCCCGTTCGGGCTTCGCAGGTTGGTGGGTGAGAGCGGACGGCGTTCGTTTGCCGTTTCGCCGGGCTTGCTTCGACAAAGTACTGGTGGATGCGCCCTGCACCGGTTTGGGGACCCTCCGCCGCCGTCCGGAGATCGGTTTCCGTGTCTCTGTGGGGGACCGCGACCGGTTGGCCAGACTCCAGCGGCGCATGCTGGAGGAGGCGCTGGAAGTGGTCCGACCTGGTGGGCGGGTCGTCTACGCCGTATGTACGGTGACATCGGCCGAGACAATCCAGGTCACGGCCGGCTTGGGCAGCCGCCCTCCGGGTGATTTGCCTGGCCAGCACCTGGAAGGAGGTCTGCTCATGGGCCCGCACCTGACCGGGACCGATGGCATGTTCATCTCGGTTATCGATCGGTGACCATACGACTGGCCCCCGGCTACTGATCCGTAACACCCTCCACCGAGCAGCCGTACACCACCTCGGACCCTCTGACGGTACTCTACGACCGTGATCAAACCGGTTCGCATCGCGGCATCGATCCTCGCAGCCGACTTCGCCTGGCTCGGCCGGGAAGTTGCCAGGGTGGAGTCCCACCTCGACATGCTCCACGTCGACGTGATGGACGGTCACTTCGTTCCCAACATCTCATTGGGAATCCCTGTGATCCGCTCCCTCCGAGCGGTATCCGGTTTGCCCTTCGATTGCCACCTGATGACCACCAACCCCGACTCCCTGATCGGCGCCCTCCGCGAAGCGGGTGCCACCGGGATCACCGTACATCTGGAAGCAGTACCCGACCCCACTCGGATAGCCCGCCTGGCCCGCCAGATCGGACTCGGTTTCGGGGTGGTCATAAACCCCGGAACGCCCTACGAGGCCATGGATCCTTACCTCGAACTCTGCGACCTGGCACTGGTCATGTCTGTCGAGCCGGGATTCGGGGGGCAGGAGTTCATAGGCGCGGTGCTCGAGAAGGTCGAAGAAGCCCGCAGCGCCATTGACAGCCGGGGCCTGGATGTCGACCTGCAGATCGACGGTGGGATCACTTCGCACACGATCGGAGCGGCCCGCCGGGCCGGGGCCGATGTGTTCGTGGCGGGAACCGCTATCTTCGGTCGGCCGGATCCTGTGGCGGCGATCACCGATCTGAGGAACGCGGCCACTCCGGGGGGTGCTGAGCAGTGACAATTGCGCGGCTTCACCGCTCGCCGGCCGGAATCCTCGTCATTGACCGGCGCAACGCCCGGGAATCGGTCGGTACCGTCGTCGAGGCCTGGCAGGTGGAAGGAGACGGGCCGTGAGTCCGGCCTGGTCGGAGACCGAACGCTGGATGATCAGAGCGATCGAATTGGCCCGCCCCCACCGTACCCATCCCAATCCCCGGGTCGGATGCGTCATTGCGGATGCAGCCGGAGAGGTGGTGGGGGAAGGGGCCCATCGAGGTGTCGGGACCGACCATGCCGAGCAGCAAGCCCTGCGGCAGGCAGGACCTGCCGCCCGCGGCGGTGTCGCCGTCGTGTCCCTGGAGCCATGTGCACATTTCGGTCGGACCCCCCCCTGTGCCGACGCGCTGGTAGCGGCGGGGATTGCCAAGGTCGTGACGGCCACCCGCGATCCGGATCGACGGGTCGGAGGAAGAGGGCTGGAGATACTGGAGAATGCCGGGATCGAGACATCGGTCGGGCTGTTCGCACATGAGGCCATCGCTCTCGACCCCGCGTACCACCACCATCGACGTACCGGCCGCCCATATGTCCGGGCGGTACTCACCGGTGGGCTGGACCGCTCTGACAGTGCGATCCGATCCGACGTGCATACGCTCGAGGATGGCATCGACCGCATGATTGCCGCGACCGATCTCACTGCTCGGGACGGAGGCGGAGGGAGCCCGACGAACCGGTTGATCGGGCTGGGGGAACGGGGTCTCATCTACGTGGGAGTGCGGGACGAGGAACTGGTTGCCCGGCTTCATGGGGCGGATCTGATCGATGCAGTGACCGTCTACTCCGACCACCCGACGCTGGACGACGATCCTATCTGGAGCAGTGGCGGTTACCACCGCGTGGCTTCCCGGTCGGTCGGCTCCCGTTACCGCATCGATCTGGACCGGATCGGTCGGCTGCAGGCACGACTGGTAAGACGAGGTGCCGAAGCGAGCATCCCCACCCGATACGGCCGATTCCGGGCAATCGGTTACGAGTCCCTCGCAGACGGCCGCCAGCACGTTGCGCTGGTGCGTGGCACGGTGGCAGGAACCAGGGACGTGCTGGTGCGAGTCCATTCGGAATGCCTCACCGGAGATGTCTTCGCCAGCCTCCGATGCGACTGTGGTTCTCAGTTGGATGAGGCGTTGCGGCGCATCGGGGAGGGGGGCCGGGGGGTCGTCCTGTACATAAGGGATCACGAGGGTCGGGGTATCGGATTGATCCACAAGCTGGCTGCCTACGCGTTGCAGGAGCGGGGGCGGGACACAGTCGAAGCCAATCTCGATCTCGGGTTCCCCGAGGACGGCCGCGACTACGGCGTGGGAGCTCGGATCCTGAGCGATCTCGGGGTCAGCACGCTGCGCCTGTTGACCAACAACCCCGCCAAGCGGGCAGGTATCGAGGAGAACGGCCTCAGGATCGTGGAGCGGGTTCCGCTGGTCACCGGCGAGAACGAGCACAACCGGTCTTACCTGCGGACCAAGGTCACCAAGTTGGGACATTTGATGGACTTGCAGGATCGGCCCCCGCAAAAGTGAGAGGGGCGGTGCGCCGGCTCCGCCGCCTAGAGGGTACTCGTCTCCCGATCTCCTATACTGCCGGTTGCGAACAAGACGAAGAGGAAGCCGGTTGCTTCCCACCCGGCCACCGGAGGTGGTTTTACCGGGGTCTCCGAGACACCCGGTCGCCAAGTGTGCCGAGGTAGTAGCACCCCGTGACACATTGTGATACGAGGGGAACCGACACCCCTAGGGGTATGGCTGACGCAGCCGGGCTTCTGTTTTTCTACCTATTACGCGTTGATGCTGCACGAACAGACCGACGAGCAAAGGAGATCCGTATCGCCAAACTACGTGTAAACGACGAGATCCGCGCTACCGAGGTGAGGGTGGTGGCTCCCGACGGTTCCCAGGTCGGGGTGAAAAGCCTCCGGGAGGCCAGATGGTTGGCCGACCAGTTGGGCTTGGACCTAGTGGAGGTGGCGCCCGGGGCGACTCCCCCCGTGGCCCGGTTGATGGACTACGGCAAATACAAATACGAGCAGTCCGTGAAGGAGAGGGAAGCGCGCAAGAAGCAGTCGCGCAGCACGGTCAAGGAGATCGCCTTCCGGGTCAAGATCGGGAATCACGACTACGAAATCAAGCGAGACCGTGCCCTGCGCTTCCTGAACAACGGGGACAGGGTCCGCGTACGGGTCTGGCTTCGGGGTCGTGAAGCCTCCCGTCCCCAACTGGGTATGGCCATTCTCGATCGGCTCAGTACCGACTTGGCCGAGATGGCGCGGATCGAGCAGGAGCCCAAGATCGAAGGCCGCAACATGACAATGGCCTTTGCGCCGCTCAAGAGGCCGACCCGGCGACCCGTGGAGGGTAGTTCGGGTCGCAAATACGAGGTTTAGGAAACACCATGCCGAAGATGAAGACTCATAAGGGTGCCGCCAAGCGGTTCAAAGTGACCGGATCCGGGCGCCTACGACGGCGGCAATCCCACCGTGGCCACCTGCGCCTAGCGAAGGGCAAGGATAGCTACCGGCGCCTGAAGGGCGAAGCAGACCTGGCCAAGGGCGACGAGAAGCGGGCCAAGCGCCTGCTCGGGATGTAAGCGGACAGTGAGGGAGGTCCGACAATGGCACGAGTAAAACGCGCCTCGAATGCCCGCTCCAGGCATAGAAAGGTTCTGGAGAGGGCGAAGGGTTACCGCGGCGCCAAGAGCCGGAGTTACCGGGCTGCCAACGAACAGGTGATGAAGTCCTTGCAGTACGCCTACCGAGATCGGCGGGCGCGCAAGGGCCAGTTCCGGCGACTGTGGATCAGCCGCATAAACGCTGCTGCCCGTGAAAACGGGACGACCTACTCACGGCTTATAGCCGGACTCAAGGCCGCTGACTTCGGCGTGGATCGCAAGATGCTGGCCGACATAGCTGTCAACGACCCGGAGACCTTCCGCCAGATCGTCGAGATGGCCGGGACCGACCGGACGTGATCTCGCCAGATGGTGGACGGGTCCGCTAGCCCGATGGACCCGGGGGGGATCGCGCAGATCGTCGACACGGCTCGGGAGCGGATCGCGCAGGCGGCCGATTTGGCCGATCTGGCCCGTGTCAAATTGGAGACTATCGGACGCCAGGCCGAGATCACCGAGGCGCGGCGGGGGATAGGCGCCCTCGAACCACATCTCCGCAGGACCGTGGGGCGGGCGGTCAACGAAGCCGTGCGGTCGCTCACCCAGGCCATCGAGGCGAGGCGGGCAGTCCTTGAGATCGAGGCCGAGAACGCACTGCTCGAGCAGGACCGGGTAGATGTGACCCTGCCTTATGGCCGGCCCAGTCGGGGAACCCACCACCTCCTGACGCGGACCATGGACGAGGTGTGTGACGTGTTCCGGTCGATCGGTTACCAGGTGGCGGAGGGTCCTGAACTCGAGCTGGCCTGGTACAATTTCGACGCGCTCAACACCCCACCCACCCATCCATCGCGATTCGAGTCGGACACGATGTACGTGGAATCCTTCGACGGCGAGGTGCGCACCGGCCCCGACGAGTTGCTCCTACGGACCCAGACCTCGCCCATGCAGATCCGGTACATGGAACAGCATCCTCCTCCCGTCTATGTCGTTGTACCGGGAAGGGTGTTCCGCACGGACACTTGGGACGCCACCCACTCGCCCGTGTTCCACCAGATAGAGGGACTCGCGGTGGACTCGGACATTACGTTCGGTGACTTGAAGGGAACCCTGGCCCATTTCGCAACGGAGTTCTTCGGGCCCTCCGCCCGAACTCGCTTCGTGCCGCATTTCTTTCCGTTCACCGAGCCATCGGCCGAGATGCTGGTGTGGTTCAACGGCGAGTGGTTGGAGATGCTCGGGTGCGGGATGGTGGATCCCAACGTCTTCGAGGCGGTGGGGTACGACCCGGCCGAGGTGACCGGGTTCGCCTTCGGGATGGGAGTGGAGCGCCTGGCGATGGTCAAGCACGCTATCACCGATATTCGCCACTTCTACGAAAACGACCTGCGAATACTCGGGCAGTTCCGATGAGGTTCCCGCGTGCCCGAGGCCGGTGCATCGGAGCGACCAACAGATGAAGGTCCCGATCGGTTGGCTGGCCGACTTCCTCGATCTCCCGACGCGGGATCCGCACCAACTCGAGCAGGTCCTGGTCTCGCTTGGCCATGAGGTGGAGTCGATCGAGGAGTTCCTACCTTCCTTCGAGGGCGTGGTCGTCGGGCGGGTAGAGGAGGTGCGGCCCCATCCGGATGCCGACCTGATCCGCTTCTGCCGTGTCTACGACGGTTCCCTGACCCACGACGTGGTGTGCGGGGCGTGGAACTTCGGCGCCGGCGCGCTGATCGCGTATGCCCGGGTGGGCTCGCGGCTCGCCACGGACACCGACCGGCCCACCGAAGTGGGCAGCCGCAAGATCCGGGGAGTGGTTTCGCATGGCATGATCGCATCGGCCCGGGAACTGGGACTCGGGGACGATCATGAGGGCATCCTGGTGCTGGACGAACTGGGCGCGGCGCGTGCCGACGACCTGGGTCGTCCGCTCGATGAGGTGATCGGTCTCTCCGACGTGGTGCTGGATGTGAGCATCACCACCAACCGCGGTGACTGCATGAGCATTCGCGGCTTGGCCCGCGAGCTGGCTGCGTACTGGCAGATCCCCCTCAAGGACGTGAGTCCGCGTCCCGAGGTCGGCTCCAGGACCGCGGACTTCGAGGTTTCCATCCGCGATACGGGAGCCTGCCCACGGTTCGTAGCCCACCAGGTCGACGGCGTGACGATCGGCCCGTCGCCGATGTGGATGCAACTTCGCCTGCTGGCCATCGGGCAGCGGCCCATCTCCAATGTGGTGGACGTCTCGAACTATGTGATGTGGGAGTTGGGCCACCCGATCCACACCTTCGATGCCGACACCGTGGCCAGGCGGCACATCATCATCCGCCGGGCGATGGAGGGGGAGACCCTGGAGACGCTGGACGGAGTCGAACGGGAACTGCGCGCCGGAGACATCCTGGTCACGGACCCGTCGGGCCCCATAGCCCTGGCCGGGGTGATGGGGGGAGCCTCGACCGAGGTGTCCGGATCGACCACCAACATCCTCGTGGAGGCCGCCAACTGGCATCCCCCTTCCATCCTTCACATCTCTCATCGTCTGGGCCTCCGCAGCGAAGCGTCCGCACGGTTCGAGCGTGGAGTCGATCCCAACCTGTCGGGCCTGGCCAACGCCCGGACTGTGGAGCTGATCGCAATGACAGCCGGGGGTGTGCCGCGGGCGGGCGCGGTGGACTCCTACCAGGTCCCGGTGTCGCCCTGGGAGGTGGGCCTCGAAGCGCGGGACGTGAGCCGGTTGCTGGGGCCGGCCCCTTCGTTCGAAGAGTCCCTCGTCCTGCTCAACCGGCTGGGGTTCGGGGTGGTCCGGGAGGATAGCGCCGCTCGGGTCACGGTTCCCACCCATCGCGCCGACGTGACCCGTCCTGTCGACCTGGTGGAGGAGATAGCCCGCCTCCACGGGTTCGACCGCTTCCCCGATCTGGTCCGGTACGGCCGGAAGGGTACGCTGACCCCGTCGCAGACCGCCACCCGCCGCATCCGCGAGACTCTGGTGGGCGCCGGCCTTACCGAGGCGCAGACCCTGAGCTTTTTGGGACAGGCCGACTTGGACGCCCTGCGCCTCCCCGAGGACGACCCCCGCTGGAAGGGTATGCGGGTCAAGAATCCTTTACGCGAAGAAGAGTCCGTCCTACGCACGACCCTGGTACCTGGGCTGATCAAAGCGGCATTGTGGAACCTGGCTCAAGGGCTCGCGGACGTACGGCTGTTCGAGACGGGCCGCGTCTTCCGATCTACGTCCGACCCGAACGATCCCCGGATCCCGCATCAGCCGGTGCAGCTGGGGATGATCCTGGTAGAGGACGACTTAGCTGTGTTCTCGAGGCAGGGTTTCCCCCAGGAGACGCGACGGCGTTTGGAGCAGGAGTCGAGCTCCGACGGCCGCAGGCTCCTATTCGAGAGTACGGGTCTCATCGACTTGCTCGGTAGGGTCACGGGACTACGGTTGGAACTAGTGCAGGAGACCCTTCCGATGCTCCATCCGGGGCGGGGTGCCATGGTTCTCTGCGAGGGGACGCCGGTCGGTCTGGTTGGCGAACTGCATCCTCTACTGGCCCGGCACTTCGCGAGCACCCAAGACTTCTGGTTGCAGAAGCAGCACTTCGTGGTGGCCGAACTGGATCTCGCTCCGCTCGTATCGAGATCTTCGGAGTGGGAGCTCAAGGAGGTTTCCGCCTACCCGCCACTGTACTTCGATATGGCATTCATAATCCCCGACTCGACGCCCGCCGGCCGCCTGCTCGAGGTGATCGGGAAGAGCGCCGGTTCTCATCTGGAGCAATTGGATCTCTTTGACGAGTTCCGGGGAGGGTCGATTCCAGAGGGTCACCGAAGTCTGGCGGTACGGGTCACCCTGCGGGCCATGGACCATACCCTCTCCTACCGCGAGACGGCTCCCATCATGAGAGGTATCGCAGCTGTGGTGGAGCGGGAACTCGGCGGGATCCTGCGGGGCAGCGTGTGATCGACTTCCTGGGGATCGCCGACCTGGATCCGGTCTCTCTCGAGAGACTGGTGGAGTCGGCGGCTCGAATCAGGCGGGACCGCACCCTTCACAGGCGGGCCCTGGCCGGTCGGCGGATCGGGCTGTTCTTCGAGAAGCCCTCCACCCGCACGCGGGTGTCGAGCGAGATCGCCGTTCTCGAGATGGGCGCCCACCCGGTGGTACTCGGTCAGGACGAGGTCGGGCTCGGTACCCGCGAGGCGGTTGGCGACGTGGCTCGCGTGCTCGACCGATACCTGGATCTCCTGGCGCTGCGGGTCTTCGACCACTCCAATCTGGTCGAGGTTGCGGAGGCCGCCCACGCACCGGTGGTGAACCTGCTGTCCGATCTCGAACACCCCTGCCAGGCCGTGGCCGATCTGCAGACCATCGCCGAGCACCGACCGGTCGACCGGGCGGTGGTGGCCTACGTCGGCGACGGCAACAACGTCTGCCATAGCCTGATGCTGGGTGTCGCCCTTCTCGGCGGCGAGATGCGCGTCATCTGCCCTCCCGGTTACGAGCCACGGGAGGACCTCGTCGGTCGGGGAGGGAGCCGTATCACCGTTTCTCCGGATCCGGCGGCTCTCGAGGGCGCCGATGTGGTCTACACCGACGTGTGGACATCGATGGGCCAGGAAACGGAGGCAGCCGATCGTGCAACGGCCTTCTCCGCTTACCGCGTCGACGGGGCGACGTTCGCCCGTGCCAGGCCGGATGCCGTCTTTCTCCACTGCCTGCCCGCCCACAGGGGGGAGGAGGTGACCGACGAGGTGATCGACCACCCGAGGTCACGCGTGTTCGAACAGGCGGAAAACCGGCTACATTCGATGAAGGCGATCCTGCTCGAACTGCTGGCTTGATGGCGCCCGACCTGTCGGGACCCGTGGAGCACGTGGCCCGGCGCCTGCTGGGCCACCACCTCGTCTCTGATTTGGGAGCAGTGACGGCGGTGGTGGTCGAAGAGGTGGAGGCCTACGGCGGCGGCGCCGATCCCGCTTCCCACGCCTACCGCGGGCCGACCGCCCGGAACGCCTCGATGTTCGGGCCCGCCGGGACGCTCTACGTCTATCGCTCCTACGGGATTCACTGGTGCGCCAACGTCGTCACCGGCTCCTCCGGAGAGGGGCAGGCGGTGCTGATCCGAGGAGGCAGGGTGGTCGAAGGACTGGAAACCGTCGTCTGCCGGCGTGGCCGCAGCGACCATCTGGCGGACGGGCCCGGCAAGCTCGCCCAGGCTCTGGGGATCACAGGGCGGCTCGACGGAACCTCGGTGTTGACCGGACCGGTGCACCTGGAGCCCGGAATCGTTCCGGATCCGGCTTCGGTGCGCACCACTTCACGGATCGGCATCACCAGGGAGGTGGATCGCCCGTGGAGGTTCGTGGTCCGTGGTCCGTGACCCGTGGTCGGTGGTTTTTCTCTCGGATCTGAGCTCGAGACTGACATACCCCGCCTCGTGGAACACCGGCGCCGGGACCATCCGGCACTGTCGCTAATCTCGAACTCATGACTGCCACGCAAGACAAGAGCCCGGAGCAACAGGCCGAGGAACTCCTCCGGGATGTCGACACCTTCCTACCCAAGGACGAACTGGCCGCACGAATCGCCGAAGGTCGGCCTCTGCGTGCGAAGCTGGGCGTCGATCCGACCGCCTCGTCGGTAACGCTCGGTTGGGCCGTGGTGCTTCGCAAGTTGCGCCAGTTCCAGGATCTCGGCCACACCGCGGTGTTGATCGTGGGGGACTTCACGACCCAAGTGGGCGATCCGAGCGGGCAGTCCGAGACGCGGAAGCCCCTGTCGGCGGTGGAGATCGACCGTCATACGCGGGCGGTTCTCAAGGACTTCGGTCGGATCCTCTCGCAGGACAACCTCGAGATCAGGCGCAACTCCGCGTGGCTTCGTCCCTTGGACATGGGTGACGTTCTGGAGCTGACCGCCACATCCACGCTGGCCCAGATGCTGGAGCGGGACGACTTCGCCAAGCGACTGGCCGCTCGCCGGCCCATCTCGATGATGGAGTTCATCTATCCACTCCTCCAGGGTTACGACTCGGTAGCTGTCGAGGCGGACCTGGAACTCGGCGGGAGAGACCAACTCTTCAACCTGATCATGGGCCGCCAGATCCAGCAACGCTATGGGCAGCGCCCACAGATGGTTCTGACCATGCCGCTGCTGATCGGAACAGACGGGCAGAAGAAGATGTCCCAGTCTCTGGGCAACTATGTCGGGATCGACGACCCGCCGGCCGAGATGTTCGGCAAGACGATGAGCATCCCGGATGCGATAATGCCCCAGTGGTTCATGTTGGCCTCCGGTCTCGAGTGGAAGGAGGTCCGGGGTGTCGTCTCGGATCTCGGCGCCGACCGTATCCATCCGGGGAAGGCAAAGCGTCGGTTGGCACGCTCGATCGTGGACCTCTACCACGGGTCGGGTAGCGGTATGGAGGCGGAGGCGGCCTTCGACCGCCAGTTCAAACTACGTCGGGCCCCGAAGGATGTTCCGACCCATCCGGTGGATACGCAGGATCAGGTTTACATCCCCGGTCTGCTGGCCGCCGCCGGCCTAGTGGCTTCCAACAGCGAGGGCAGACGTATGCTCGCTCAGGGGGCCGTGAAGATCGATGGCGGCAAGATCACCTCTGATGTCTTACCGCGTGCGAAGTTGTTGGACACGGTGATCTCGGTCGGTAAGCGTAGGTTTGCCAGGCTGGTCGATCGCTAGCCCGCCGGGCCCCGCGGTCCAGTCCGGCAACCCCTACCTTGACAGACTTGCTCAGCAGCCCAGGGCATAGCCCACCGCCCTGCACACGTTGCGCATCGTGATGTCGTCCACGGCGCCGACAGGGCCGGAAAGGGATGACCGCGCAACGGTGTGCAGACCATCACAGTTGATGACCGACGGGCGGTCGAGACCGGCCCTTCGATGATCGAGATCGACCTCGGCGGCAAGACCGCGGATGGATGTGGTCACCTCCGCCACTGTGACGAACCGCCGCACATCGATGATCTCGGGGCGGGTGAGGATCAGAACGGGCCGGACCTTACGACCGGCTCGCGCCATCCAGATCTCCCCTCGGGTCACTCCTTGCCCCACGCTTCGGCTTCGTCCCAGAACTGATCGGCCTGCTCGGGCATGCGCCGGTACGCGGCCCGATCAGACTCGGCAAGCGCGGCGCGGACAGCCCTAGCGACACCGTCGCGCGCGGCGGCCGAGATGTTGACGTTCAGCCTACGAGCTTGATCGAGCAGTCTCCCGTCCAGGGTAAAGGTGGTTCTCCTACTAGCCATATCCTAATGCTATCACTAGATGCTAGCCTTCCTGTCTGGATCCGGCACGTGCCTCCCTGTGGGCACATGCGGGAACACCTGCTATAGTTATGCGGCTAGCTGCTTTAGCTACCTCTCCGGTTCCGCAGCCCGGTTACAGTCTTGACTGTCCACCGGTGCGGCGTCTGGGTCGGAGAGGTGGATGGAGCGGCTGACCGCAGGAGCTGCGGATCGGGCTCCTTGACAACTGAACAGCGTGTCAAAAGCCGAATGTCCATTCCTGGGCGGGTCGGTCTTGCTCACCCGTGTTCCCTCTATGAGGTTCCGCGGGAGGATGCTTGACATGGCCCGGCCAATGGGAATGTACTCCCGGCCGTCGGAACCAACCGGCGGCCAGGGATTGAACTATCGGGTCCGGCGGGACGCACCCCAAATGGTGCCGTCTCCCTGATCCGAGAACACTGACAGGATTCAGTCCGGGTTCCATTCCGGGCGGGCCTCGGGTCCGTTCCGTTCTGCGATCCCGGTCGAAGAACTGACGTTGGAGAGTTTGATCCTGGCTCAGGACGAACGCTGGCGGCGCGCCTAATGCATGCAAGTCGAGCGACGCATTCCTTAGCCCGTAAGGGCGGGTTTGACGGAGCGGCGAACGGGTGCGTAACACGTGACCAATCTACCCCGAAGACCGGGATAGCCCGGGGAAACCCGGATTAATACCGGATAACCTCACCGCAACACATGTTGGGGTGAGCAAATGTTCAGGCGCTTCGGGATGAGGTCGCGGCCCATCAGCTTGTTGGTGAGGTAACGGCTCACCAAGGCCACGACGGGTAGCTGGTCTGAGAGGACGATCAGCCACACTGGAACTGAGATACGGTCCAGACTCCTACGGGAGGCAGCAGCAGGGAATCTTGCGCAATGGGCGAAAGCCTGACGCAGCGACGCCGCGTGGGGGATGAAGGCCTTAGGGTTGTAAACCCCTTTCACGAGGGAAGAAAATGACGGTACCTCGAAAAGAAGCCCCGGCTAACTACGTGCCAGCAGCCGCGGTAATACGTAGGGGGCGAGCGTTGTCCGGATTTATTGGGCGTAAAGGGCTCGTAGGCGGCCTGACAAGTCGGCCGTGAAAACCCAGGGCTCAACCCTGGGACGCCGGTCGATACTGTCATGGCTAGGGTCCGGTAGAGGGGAATGGAATTCCCGGTGTAGCGGTGAAATGCGCAGATATCGGGAGGAACACCAGTAGCGAAGGCGGTTCCCTGGGCCGGCACCGACGCTGAGGAGCGAAAGCGTGGGTAGCAAACAGGATTAGATACCCTGGTAGTCCACGCCGTAAACGTTGGGTACTAGGCGTGGCGTCTTATCAACGGATGCCGTGCTCGAAGCTAACGCGTTAAGTACCCCGCCTGGGGAGTACGGCCGCAAGGCTAAAACTCAAAGGAATTGACGGGAGCCCGCACAAGCGGCGGAGCATGCGGCTTAATTCGATGCAACCCGAAGAACCTTACCTGGGCTTGACATCGCGGGAAAAACCCTGGAGACAGGGTGTGCGAGAGCGTCCGTGACAGGTGGTGCATGGTTGTCGTCAGCTCGTGTCGTGAGATGTTGGGTTAAGTCCCGCAACGAGCGCAACCCCTGTCCTATGTTGCCAGCACGTTAAGGTGGGGACTCATAGGAGACTGCCGGGGACAACTCGGAGGAAGGTGGGGACGACGTCAAATCATCATGCCCCTTATGCCCAGGGCTGCACGCATGCTACAATGGTCGGTACAACGGGTCGCGAACCTGCGAAGGTGAGCCAATCCCTTAAAGCCGACCTCAGTTCGGATTGGAGTCTGCAACTCGACTCCATGAAGCCGGAGTCGCTAGTAATCGCAAATCAGCAAAGTTGCGGTGAATACGTTCTCGGGCTTTGTACACACCGCCCGTCACACCACGAAAGTAGGCAACGCCCGAAGTCAGTGGCCTAACCCTTACGGGAGGGAGCTGCCGAAGGCGGGGTTTATGATTGGGGTGAAGTCGTAACAAGGTAGCCGTACGGGAACGTGCGGCTGGATCACCTCCTTTCTAAGGAGTACGGAGGGACGGGGAACGACTCTTCCGCTTAGCGGAGGATGAGTTCTCGAAAGCGTCCCAAAGTCCGGGGCTCACGACAGCCCCGGGAGGAGTTCCAGGCTATATGCTTGGTACTCTGCTCTTAGTTGATCGTTCGGTTACTCGGCCGTAGGCCATTATCTCAAGAAGTTGAGCCATTCCCCGTTTACGGGTGATGCAAGCTCCTTTGACGGATACGGGCCCGGCGGTCGGACACGCTGTTTAGTCGTGAAGGAGTCCCCGCCCCCTCCGCTACATGTGGATGGGTGCCGGTGGTCCTTGTGACGGCGATCCCTGGTTCGTGCTTGTGTCCTTGTGACATTTGCATGTGTCGGGTGAGAGTCGGGCTCTTTGAGAACTGCATAGCGAGCATGAATTGTCTTGAATTCTCTATATTCAAGCTACCAAGGGTCTACGGTGGATGCCTTGGTGTCGAGAGCCGACGAAGGACGTAGCAGGCTGCGAAAGCCCCGGGAAGCTGCCAAGCGAGCTTTGATCCGGGGGTGTCCGAATGGGGAAACCCAGTTGGGGTAATGCCCAACTACTCCGGTCTGAACACATAGGGCCGGTAGAGGTAACCGGGTGAATTGAAACATCTCAGTAACCCGAGGAAAGAAAAGCAACAGCGACTCCCTGAGTAGCGGCGAGCGAAACGGGATCAGCCTAAACCGATGTGGTGTGAGAGCCCGATGGCGTTGCCATATCGGTGTTGTGGGATCCATCAGCTGGTACATCGGAGCCGGCAGGAAGTTACAAAGCCAGGTGATAGTAGAACAGGTCTGGAAAGACCGGCCAAAGAGGGTAATAGCCCCGTACACGAAATCGCACTGGTCTTCCGATGGCCATCCCGAGTAGCGTCGGGGATATCTGGCGTGAATCTGCGAGGACCACCTCGTAAGGCTAAGTACTACTCGACAACCGATAGCGGACAAGTACCGTGAGGGAAAGGTGAAAAGCACCCCGGCGAGGGGAGTGAAATAGTACCTGAAACCGTAGACCTACAAGCAGTGGGAGGGAGTTTAAACGCTCCTGACCGCCTGCCTTTTGAAGAATGAGCCGGCGAGTTAGTGCTATGTGGCAAGGTTAAGGCGTAAGCCGGAGCCGCAGCGAAAGCGAGTCTTAATAGGGCGCACAGTCGCATGGTCTAGACCCGAAGCCGAGTGATCTATCCATGGGCAGGGTGAAGCGAGGGTAAGACCTCGTGGAGGCCCGAACCCACCTAGGTTGAAAACTGGGGGGATGACCTGTGGATAGGGGTGAAAGGCCAAACAAACTCGGCGATAGCTGGTTCTCCCCGAAATAGCTTTAGGGCTAGCGTCGCGCGTTCCGCTATGGGGGTAGAGCACTGATTGGGCTAGGGGGCCGACAAGCCTACCAACCTCAGTCAAACTCCGAATCTCATAGTGTCAGAGCGCGGCAGTCAGACCGTGTGGGATGAGCTTCACGGTCGAAAGGGAAACAGCCCAGACCGCCAGCTAAGGCCCCTAAGTGTGTGCTAAGTGGGAAACGAGGTGGGATTACAGAAACAGCCAGGAGGTTGGCTTAGAAGCAGCCATTCCTTGAAAGAGTGCGTAACAGCTCACTGGTCGAGTGATCCTGCGCGGAAAATGTAACGGGGCTCAAGCACACCGCCGAAGCTGCGGGATTTCATCATGACTTAGGCGTCCAGGCACGCTCACTCCGGTGGGCGTGAAGGCGTCCAGAGGATGGGATCGGTAGGGGAGCGTCGAGCAGGCAGTGAAGCAGCGGTGTAAACCAGCTGTGGAGGCTGCTCGAGTGAGAATGCCGGTATGAGTAGCGAGAGTGGAGTGAGAATCTCCACCGCCGAATGTCCAAGGTTTCCTGGGGAAGGCTCGTCCGCCCAGGGTTAGTCGGGACCTAAGGCGAGGCCGAAAGGCGTAGTCGATGGATAACTGGTTGATATTCCAGTACCACCATGCAAGCGTCAAGACCAAGCGTGGTTTGCTAAGGGAGGCCCTTCGGGGCCTACTGACCCAACCATGGGAGGTCAGCGATGGGATGACGCGGAAGGGTAAGTGGACCCGGGCGTTGGTAGACCCGGGGTAAGTGTGTAGGGCGGGGTCCAGGTAAATCCGGACCCCATGAAGCCGGAGGCACGATGCCGAGCCGCCACAGGCGAAGCCACTGAACGCCCATGCCGCCAAGAAAACTCTCTAGTTAGTTTGTATGGTGCCCGTACCCCAAACCGACACAGGTGGACAGGTAGAGAATACCAAGGCGAGCGAGATAACTCTGGTTAAGGAACTCGGCAAAATGGTTCCGTAACTTCGGGAGAAGGATCGCCCCGGTAAAGTGAAGGATGTACATCCGGAGCTTGAAGGGGCTGCAGTGACCAGGCCCGAGCGACTGTTTACTAAAAACACAGCAGCGTGCTAAGTCGTAAGACGCTGTATACGCTGTGACGCCTGCCCGGTGCCGGAAGGTCAAGAGGGGGGGTTAGCTTAGGCGAAGCTCTGAATCTAAGCCCCGGTAAACGGCGGCCGTAACTATAACGGTCCTAAGGTAGCGAAATTCCTTGTCGGGTAAGTTCCGACCTGCACGAATGGCGTAACGACTTGGGTACTGTCTCAACCAGAGACTCGGCGAAATTGCATTGTGAGTAAAGATGCTCACTACCTGCGACAGGACGGAAAGACCCCGGAACCTTTACTGCAGCTTGACATTGATGTCTGGTATGCACTGTGTAGGATAGGTGGGAGACAAAGAAACGACGCCGCCAGGTGTCGTGGAGTCAACCTTGAAATACCACCCTTTGTATGGCGGGCACCTAACCTGGGTCCGTAATCCGGATCAGGGACAGTGTCTGGCGGGCAGTTTCACTGGGGCGGTGGCCTCCTAAAGAGTAACGGAGGCGCTCAACGGTTCCCTCAGTCTGGTCGGCAATCAGACGGCGAGTGCAATGGCACAAGGGAGCTTGACTGTGAGACTTACAAGTCGAACAGGGACGAAAGTCGGACATAGTGATCCTACCGTGGCGTGTGGAAGCGCGGTGGCTTAACGGCTAAAAGGTACTCCGGGGATAACAGGCTTATACCCCCCAAGAGTCCATATCGACGGGGGTGTTTGGCACCTCGATGTCGGCTCGTCGCATCCTGGGGCTGAAGCAGGTCCCAAGGGTCGGGCTGTTCGCCCGTTAAAGCGGCACGCGAGCTGGGTTTAGAACGTCGTGAGACAGTTCGGTCCCTATCCGTCGCAGGCGCAGGAGATTTGAGAGGAGCTGTCCCTAGTACGAGAGGACCGGGATGGACGTACCTATGGTGTGCCAGTTGTTCTGCCAAGAGCACGGCTGGTTAGCTACGTGCGGACGGGATAAGCGCTGAAGGCATCTAAGTGCGAAGCCCACCTCGAGATGAGATCTCCCACCGGGTAAAACCGGGTAAGGACCCTGGTAGAACACCAGGTTGATAGGCCGGAAGTGTAAGCACAGCAATGTGTTCAGCGGACCGGTACTAATCGTCCGAGGGCTTGATAATCGCAGAATTCAAGCATCATGCTCGCTATGGAGTGCTCCAAGAGCACCCCTCGTTCGGTGTACGGGGGCAGTGAGAACTGAATAGAAGCTGTCCGGTGGCGATAGCGGCGGGGATCCACCCGTTCCCATTCCGAACACGGAAGTTAAGCCCGTCAGCGCCGATGGTACTTGGGGTGGAGACCCCCGGGAGAGTAGGACACCGCCGGACACGATCGTGAGGGCCGCCCGAACCGGGCGGCCCTCCTGTATGACCGACCAGGGTTCCCTTGTCGGCACCGGTCGGAGGGGAAGGACCGGTCGGGCTAGGAGAGGGCTCGAGAACCCCTCGTTGGCCTGACGGTCGGTCACCGAGTGCCACGTCAACGGACGACGGGCCAACCGTTTTCGCCGTTATTGAGCCTCCTCCTAGGATGGTGCTCACATATAGCTCACATCAAAACAGACAAGGCCGATGAAGCGTGACGATGGACGGACCTCGAGAAGGTAGAGCGGCAGGCTCGGAGATTCCGACGCCCGAGCCGTAGCCGGAAAGGCACCGGAGCCGGGGAGTCTCCGGTGCGGTCGGTCCCTGGCCGTCTGCCCGGCGACCAGTGAGTCGGTGCCCGGGTGCCGACCCCTTCCGGGACTATCCCGAGCAGGGGCCGTCGTGTGGCGCGCAGCAGGGCTGTGACCTTGGAGGTCGCGATCATGGATACAAGTCTGCTTGCGATAAGCGCAGTAGGGATTGCGCTTATCGGCTTGTCGGTTTCGGTCCTGATCATGCAGAGGCGCGTTCGCCGGCAGGTACTCGCTCCCCGAGAAGGGAACGTCGGTTCCGCCCGCCGGGAGGCGCAGCGGATCCTGAGTCGGGCCGAGGACGAGGGACGAGCACGGGCCGAGGCCTATCGGGAGCGTGAGGAGGCCCAACTCGACCATCGCCGGGTGGAGTTGGCATCGGCCGAAGAGCGCCTGATCCAGCGTGAGAAGACACTCGAGCAGCGGGCGTCCAACCTGGCCCAGAGGGAGCAGTTACTGCTGCAGCGGGAGGCGGCGGTGTCCGAGTCGCGGGCCGATGTGGAGCAGCTCACCGAAGATGCGCGGTCGAATCTCGAACGGATCAGCTCGCTCGATGCCAAGGCCGCCAAAGAGGAGTTGGTCAACCGGGTACGCGACGAGGCCCGTCGGGAGGCGATGTTGCTGGTTCGTGACAGTGAGATGCGGGCTCGCGAGGAAGCCGATCGCCGAGCGCGCCGCATCCTGGCCACGGCCATCGAGCGACTGTCCGCGCAAGTGGTCATGGAGACAACGGTCTCGGTCGTCGAGCTCCCGAGGGAGGAGATGAAGGGCCGGATAATCGGGCGCGAGGGTCGGAACATACGCGCCTTCGAAGCGGTCACCGGAGTCAATCTGGTGGTGGACGAGACCCCGGAGGTAGTGGTGGTCTCGTCCTTCGATCCGGTACGGAGGGAGGTCGCCCGGATCACGCTGGAGAAGTTGATCGCCAACGGGCGCATCCATCCGGCCGCTATCGAGGAGCTCTTTGCCAAGGCGAAGGTCGAGGTCGAGCAGTCGGTACGCGACGCGGGCGAATGGGCGATGCTCGATGTGGGTATATCCAGGATGCACCCCGAATTGGTCACGCTCCTCGGGCGGCTGAAGTACCGCACTTCGTACGGGCAGAACGTGCTCGGTCACCTGGTGGAATCCGCCCACATCGCCGGCATGCTCGGCGTGGAGCTCGGCGTGGACCCCGCGCCGATCAAGAGATCCGCCTTCCTCCACGACATCGGCAAGGCGGTGACCCATCATGTGGAGGGAGCCCATGCGTTGATCGGTGCCGAGATCGCCCGGAGATTCGGGGAAGAGCCGGCCATCGTCCACGGTATAGAGGCCCATCACAACGACGTGGAACCGCGTACGTTGCTGGCCATCATCGTCCAGGCTGCCGATACGGTGTCGGCAGCCCGGCCCGGAGCCCGGCGGGAAGCGTTGGAATCGTACGTACGGCGTCTCGTACAGATGGAGGAGCTGATAAAGGGGTTCGGCGGGGTGGAGCGGGTCTTCGCCATGCAGGCCGGTCGTGAGGTACGGGTGGTGGTGGACCCGCGGGCGGTGGACGATCTGGAAGCCGCTCACCTCGTCCGGCGTATCTCCCGCCGTCTCGAGGAGGATCTGCGTTACGCCGGGCAGATCGAAGTGACGGTGATCCGCGAGTTGCGGGTCACCGACTATGCCCGCTAGTGGTCTGTCTGCAAGATGATTCGCCGTGTCCTGCTTGGCATCGACGCCCCTCGCTGCGTTCCGCTTCCTCGACGTATGCTCCCGGCATGCCTTCGCCGGCTGGCCTCGCGAGGAACGCTGTTGCAGGCGCATGCCACACCGCTATTTCACAGACAGACCACTAGCCGATCGGTGTGACATGAACCAGACCGTCCTTCTCGATCTCCCCACCCGCCGATCGGCCGAGAAGAGGGTGCCGACCCGCGCCGGACGTAGCTACTTCCTGCGCACCTTCGGGTGCCAGATGAATGAACACGACAGCGAGCGGGTGGCGGGTCTCTTCGAGGCGGACGGCATGGTGAAGGCGGATCGCATCGACGAGGCCGATGTCATATTCATCAATACCTGCACCATACGGGAGAAGGCCGACAACCGGTTGTACGGCAACCTCGGCCAGCTCAAACCGCTCAAGGAGATGCGGGCCGGTCGGATGCTGGTGGTCGGGGGATGCGCCGCGCAGAAGGATCGCGAGCTGGTACGGGAGCGCGCGCCCTGGGTGGATGTCGTGCTGGGTACGCACAACCTCGACCGGGTAGTCCACCTGCTGGACCAGGCCGAGGAGTGGGGTCCGGTGACCGAGATCATCGAGTCCCTGGCCACCATGCCCTCCGATTTGCCGACCCGGCGTGAAGTGGCCCATGCGGCGTGGGTCACCATCCAGATCGGGTGCAACAACACATGCACCTTCTGCATCGTTCCGGCCGTGCGGGGTCGTGAGATCAGCCGACGCCCGGGCGACATCATCAGGGAGATCGAGCAACTGGCGTCCGAGGGCGTGATCGAGGTGACGCTGCTGGGACAGAACGTCGATACCTACGGTCGTGACCTGGCTATCGACGGTCGCCGGCGCCCCATCTTCGGCCAGTTGCTGGCACGGCTCGGCCAGGTGGAGGGCATCAGGCGGATACGGTTCACCAGCCCCCACCCCAACGACTTCCGCCCGGAGGTCGCAGAGGCGATGGCTCGGACCCAGGCGGTATGCGAGCAACTGCACTTTCCGCTCCAGTCGGGTTCCAACCGGATCCTCGCCGCCATGCACCGGGGCTATACGGCGGAGAAGTTCCTGGCGCGCCTCACCATGGCCAGGGAGGTGATACCGGACCTGACCGTGTCCACCGACGTGATCGTCGGCTTTCCGGGAGAGACGGAGGACGACTTCCGTATGACCCTCGAGGTTATGGAGCGGGCTCGTTTCGATCAGGCGTTCATGTTCATCTTTTCGCCACGGCCGGGTACCCGCGCCGCGTCCATGATCGACCGTTTCGTTCCTGCCGCGGTGGCCCGCGAACGGTTCGGACGTCTGGTGGAACTCCAGACCAGGATCAGTGCGGAGTGCAATCAACTCCACCTCGGCCAGAGGATGGAGGTGCTGGTCGAGGGACCGTCCAAGAAGAATCCTCGCGTCGCCACGACGCGCACACGCGGCAACAAGGTGGTTCATGTGGATGGCGAGTTCGCTCCCGGAACCCTGATGGATGTCGTCATCGAACGGGCGGCGCTCCACTATCTGGTCGGTATTCCCGCCTGAGAGCCCCGGTGGGAACGCCATGCCGGATACCTCGCCTGTTAGACGGCAACCCGGCCGGCGCTTGGCGGACCCTCGGGCGGTGGCGCCTGCTCGGATCCTGAAGCCGCTCGTCGCCATTCTGGGGCCCACCGCTTCGGGCAAGAGCGATCTGGCCATGTGCCTCGCTCGCGGCTGGGGCGCCGAGATCCTCTCGGTGGATTCCATGCAGGTGTACCGGGAGATGGACATCGGAACGGCCAAGCCTTCTCCGGCCGACCAAGCTGAGGTCGCGCATCACATGATCGATCTGGTGCCCCCCGAGGCCGACTATTCCGTAGCGGACTTCCAGAGGGCGGGCCGTCGGGTCATGGACGATGCAGTATCCCGACATGTTCCCCTCGTCATGGCCGGCGGCTCGGGCCTGTACTTCCGGTCCCTGGTGGATCCGCTCGAGTTCCCGCCCTACGACCCGTCTGTACGCTCGGAAGTGGACTCCATGGGTCACGAGGCGACAGTGGCCGAGTTGCTGTCCGCCGATCCGGATGCCGGTGCTCATATCGAACTGGCCAATCCTCGCCGGGTGCTGAGAGCCGTGGAGATCCTCCGGCTGGGAGGTGGGACCCCTTCCCTCCGAGCGGCCCGGAACGAGGCCGGCCGGGTCAGGAACTACCAGGCCGACGTACCTTTCGTCGCGGTTGCTGTCGACCCGGGGAACGGGCTGGCGGATCGGGTCGGCCGCCGGATGGATGCCATGATCGGCGCGGGTCTCCTCGATGAGGTAGCGGGACTCGATGCCAGGTTGGGCCGCACCGCGTCACAGGCGGTGGGTTACCGCCAGTTGATCCCGGTCGTACGGGGCGAACTCGACTTGGAGCAGGGGAGGGTCGATGCTGTCAGAGCGACTATGGCGCTGGCTCGCCGCCAGCGAACCTACTTCGGGCGAGACCCTAGGATCCGGTGGCTGGTCTGGGACGAGAGTCCGCAAGCGCGATGCAGGGCGGCGCGCCGTGTGATCGAGGAGATGCATCCGTGGAGTTCTTGAAGGTAGAGGGTCTGGGAAACGACTTCGTGCTGTTCGAAGGACCGGCGCCGTCGGCCGAGCAGGTCCGGGAATGGTGCGACCGGCGTACCGGAATCGGCGCCGACGGCGTACTGTGGGTGACCCGGAGCGATCACCCGCAGGCGGTTGCCCGCATGGGGTACTGGAACTCGAACGGATCGGCGGCCGCGATGTGCGGGAACGGGCTCCGGTGCGTGGCGCGCTACGTTTTCGAGCAGGGTTGGACCGCCAGGCGGTCCTTCACGATCGAGACCGCAGTGGGCTTGAATCGGGCCCGGATACTCGCAGACGGGCTGGTGCGGGTGGAACTCGGTCCTTACCGGGTCGGGTCACGGTTGGAGATCGGAGGGCGGTGTTTCACGACCGCCGACATGGGGAATCCCCATGCGGTGACCTTTGTCGAGCACCGGGCGGCACTCGAGGATGCCCCGCTGGGCACGCTCGGTCCCTCGTTCCAGGACCACCCTTCGTTCCCGGACGGTGTCAATGTCGAGTTCGCCCTCGTGACCGAAGGCGGGTTTCGGGTGAGGGTCTGGGAACGTGGAGCAGGCGAGACACGGGCCTGTGGAACCGGCGCTGCGGCTGTGGCGGCCGTGGCCGCACGCGACGGGCGAGCCGACCCGGCGACCGGCGTCGAACTTCCCGGCGGGTCGCTCGGTGTGCAGTTGACCGACGGAGTCGCTTGGATCAGCGGCCCGGCTCTGGTGGTGTTCAGCGGAAGGATCCCCGCCTGAGCCCCGACCGTGGTCGGGACAGCGTGCGTAGAACCGTCACAACCTTTCCGAGTACCTCGACCCCCGACGTGAAGACCATGGGTTCGTATGCCGGGTTCTCGGAGTGGAGGACAACCTCCCCGTTCCTCCGTTCTAATCGCTTGACAGTGGCCTCCTCATGGTCGACCAGGCAGGCTACGATCTCTCCGTTCTCGGCATGAGGCTGGCTGCGTACCACCACCATGTCGCCGTCGAGGATCCCGGCGCCGGTCATGGAGTCACCCCTTACCTCAAGCATGAACAATGGTCCCGATCCGACCAGGGACTCGGGTAGGGGCATCACGTACTCGATGTGTTCATCGGCGAGGATGGGCGAGCCCGCCGCGATGCGTCCGACCACCGGCACTTCCCGGGTCGGTTCCGATCGTGTGGGAATGGACGCCGGTGCGGGGTCCCGAAGGTCAGCGATCACCTGGATAGCCCGTGGCTTGGCCGAGTCCCGCCTGATGAACCCGGCCTTCACCAGGGCCGTCAGATGGCTATGGACGGTTGCCGGTGAGCGGAGTCCCAGGTGCTGGCCGATCTCCCTTACCGACGGTGGGTAGCCCCGGGTTGCCACCGCTTGCCTGATGAAGTCCAGGACCTGTAGCTGGCGGGGGCGCAGGTCAGCCGGGTCGGGGGGAATGCGGGTATCTGAACGGCTTTCGGCGGCGTCCAATGTCAGGCCTCCTGTGAGTCGTAGGCAAGAACCTACCCGTTTGCGGCCATCGATACAAACATATGTTCGAAGGAGTCCGCCGGCAGCCGCCGGGCTCTCCTGTCTCGATCCAGGTTTCCTCGAAGCCGTCGAGCCGGGCTTGGCCGGCAAGATCTCCGCTCCGGCAACGTCCCTTGACACCGAACATCTGTTCGTGCATAATGGACCGTACCGGACCGAACATATGTTTGTCATTGGCGGTCCGGCCTGTGTCTCAGTAGCAACCGGTCTGCAGGAGGTAGGGATGATGTCTCATGCATACGCCCCTCATGACGAGTTTGATCTGCCCGTCCACCCGCTGTTCGCCCCCCCACGGGTCCTCGACCAGCACGAACTCGACCGGATAGCGCATCCTCGACTCGGCGAGCGCGGCTACGGACCGGCCACCCGGCACCCCGGGCCGGCCGACCGCCGCCGGCCTGTCCGGGCGGGACGGAAGGAAGCGGCGCGCGGGCCGAATGATCCTTCCGGCCCGCTTGGAAACGACAGGTTCCTTACTGTGCGGATCGCCTTGCGGGTCGCGCTGGGCGCGATGATGGTGGCCGTCCTGCTGTTGCTGCTGTTCATGCCGAGCGCTGATGCGGGCCGCGGGCCGGTACCGCCGGTTCCGCACGTCGTGCAACCGGGGGACACGTTGTGGTCGCTGGCGCAGGACTACACGCGTCCCGGCGGCGATGTGCGGGCTACGGTTGCGGTGATCCGTGCCGGCAACGAGATGTCCTCCGGTCAGCTGGTCGTGGGCGATGTCATCGAGGTGCCGGTGGGCGAGATTCCCGGGTGGCGTTCCCCTACGGAGGGTGGGTAGTCAACCCGCGACGGCCGTTCGTCGAGCCTCTAGGAGAGTGGTCAAGAACCCCCGGTTGGCCCGGCGCTCGATGGCAAGACGCCACGTCAGCGGACCAGGGGCCAACCATTTACCCGTTCTTGAGCACCCTCCTACGTGGAGATGATCAACTCGATCTCCTCGACCGTGCTGTGCAGTTGGGCGATCTCTGACATGGCCCAGGTCTGTACCTGCGCGAGCGGTACCGCCAGCTTCTCCTGCAAGCCGGCGATCGAATCGTGCATCAGGGCGGTCACATCGGCAGCCCTCGTGGTGTCCCCGTCGCGGAGAGCGATGATGTAGTCGGCTTGGGCTCGTTCCACCGTGGTCACCGTATCGGAAGCCTGCTGCCTGAAGGTTCCGAAGAACGGATCGTCCGGAAGTGTGGTGAGATCATGGCGCGTCTTCGCAATGGAGTAACTGAACTGCTCGGCGATACCTGCTACTTCGGTGAGGGACGCCTCGGTCGGAACGGCCGGAAGCTGGAACGCGGTGGACAGCGTGATGGAGTAGTTCATCGCGTTGTCGATCCGTTGCACGACTCCGAGTGCCTGGCTCGAAGCAGATCCGAGGAGCTGTCTTGGAACTACCAGGTCGTCGGCCGGGAGCCTCGTGCCGATGATCGGCACCCGCGGCAGTTCCTCGGAGGCCACCGCCGCCGCGGTCCTCGCCGCGCCGTCTAGGGCGTAGAGTTGACCCGTAAGCGTGGACAGTCCCGAATCGTTGAGCAGCAGCCCTTCGGCACCGAGCGACTCTTCGATCGGAACGAGGGCGCCGGATAGTTGCCGAGCCGCCGCCGTGTACCGTACTTCCCGGACTTCGGCTTCCCGTGCGGGAAGATTCCTGACAATCTGTACGGTCACACCTATGAGAGCGGCGAGAACAGCCAGGCTCACCACCAAAGACCAGCGAATACGGCGGAACGAGCGGGACGGGTCCGCCATGTTCGGGAGGTCGCTGAACACCAATCCGCTGTCCATGTCCATTTCGGAGGCTGCGTCCCACAGCCGCTTGACGGCGTCCCCGGTATTGCCCGGGCGATCCAGATCCCCTGCCACCGCGCTGAGCGGAGGGAGGCGGTTCCACGGGTCGTCGACCGGCTCGGCTTCCGGATACGAGCCGTTACCGTCCACCCGGTCCCCACCGAACGACGCTTCGGTCTCGCCGAATCCGAGGAGCGCCGCGAGGGACGAACCGTCGGCGGGATGGGCGAGTGGGAGCACCTGGGTCTCGGTCAACTCGGTCATGATCGGACGTGGACGGTTCAACCCGAGAACGGTTGCCGGCGGGCTCTGCAGCGGTGCTCGGATGGGTAGCCCCGTGGGTGGAGCCACTGACGCGACGGGCGGGTTCTTCCTGTTGCCGTTTGACAGGATCTCCAGCTCGCGTCCTCTGGAGCCCCCCTCCTTCATAGGGACCGCGCCGGGAATGGCATCGGAGGAAACCCCATTCGGAGTCGGCGTAGCGGCTTCGATCGACGGCGCAGGATCCGGTACGGGATCCGGTCGGACTGTTCGGTAACGCCAGGAGGGCAGGTATCGGGCCAGGCCACCGGTCTCGGGATTGCCGTGGGCCGGTTGGTGGAGAAGCCAAGCGGTTCGGGCACGGCGCCGACCCCGCCTAGGGATGTTGACGACCGACTCGCGCGAAGCGCCGTTATCGGCAGTGCCGTCCAGTGGGCGGGCTGAAGCTATCGAATGTGGATGATCGGGTCTGAGAGTGACCATCGGACCAGGTTCGCTCCTGCTTGCCGTACTCCGCCCGGCTTCGAGAGCCCCGATTTATCTTGCTTGAATTGTGGGTATGCACATTAGCCTGCTCAAACTCGATCGGGAACTACCCACACCGTGCCGGGTTCATCCGGGCGATGCCGGTCTCGACCTGCATGCGCGCTTCGCCGCTGAATTGGCGCCTGGGGAACGGGCCACCATTCCCACCGGTATTGCGGTGGCCATTCCCCGCAACCATGCAGGGTTGGTTCTGGCCAGGAGTGGTCTGGCAGCCCGGTACGGGATCGGCCTGGTCAACAGTCCGGGTCTAATCGACGCTGGCTATCGGGGAGAGATCCGGGTATTGCTGGTGAATCACGGGAACGAGCGGTTCGAGATCGCCCGGGGAGATCGGATCGCCCAACTCGTGATCGTGCCCGTTGCCATGGTCGATGTCGACTTGGTGGAGCATCTCGATGTCACCGACCGCGGCTCCGGAGGTCTCGGCTCCTCCGGACGCTAGGAGAGTGCTGAGAAACCCCCCGTTGGGCCGGCGGTTGATGACAAAATGCCACGTCAGCGGACGACGGGCCAACCAATTACCCGTTTTTCGGCATTCTCCCAATGGTCGGCATTCTCCTAATGGTCGGCATTCTCCTAATGGTCTGCTTGAAGACAACTTGCCGTGCCCTGCTCGCCACCGGCGCCCCTCGCTGCATCCCGCCTCCTTGACGTACGCTGTCGGTACGCCTTCGTCGACGGGCCTTGCGAAGAACGCCGCTGCCGGCGCATACCACGACGCCTTTCACAGACAGACCACCAGGTTCCGGCCACTGTTTTCCCATGCATCGGGGAACCGCTAGGAAACTACTGACCAATGACGTTTGCTCCTGGCCCATCGCCCCCTGACCGGGCCATTCTGAGGTGAGCGACGAGCCGCTGGCGGATTGCTCAGCACTCTCCTAGACTGGTGGACCCACGCGGAAGTAGCTCAGTCGGTAGAGCGCAACCTTGCCAAGGTTGAGGTCGCGGGTTCGAACCCCGTCTTCCGCTCGCAGATTCGGGCGGCCCTTCCCCGTGGGGGTCCCCATGGATGGGAAACCGCAAAAGGGAGTTCCACCCGAGATCCTCCAGAACATGTGGCGACGTGGCCGAGTGGTTAGGCACAGCTCTGCAAAAGCTGCTACACCGGTTCGATTCCGGTCGTCGCCTCCTTGGGGCGGTGTACGGCTCGGTGCAATGCACCGTGTGCACTGGGCGCTTAGCTCAGGGGAAGAGCGCTTCCTTGACGCGGAAGAGGTCACAGGTTCAAATCCTGTAGCGCCCACACAGGACTTGCGATACATCGGGTCGGGAATTGGCCGGCCTCGGTGGCTTATCTATTGACCGGCTCGCATTCGTCGGTTCGTGAATCCGTAGAGTGTGTGACATAATACCGTCCATATGTCCATCCTGTGAGCTTTGAGGTTACGCTGGCGTTGTGTTTATATATGCCGGAGAAGTTTGGCCAAGAATTGGCTCACTACACAGAAGGGATCGTTGATGTCCTTGAGCGATGACCACAAGGCAGCTCTTGCAAGGGGTAGGAGTGAGGCTCGCACGGTCAGGGCGTATCTTGATGCGCTGACTACCAAGAAGCCTCGTGGAGCTGCGAGCGCTGCGGCGTTGCAGGAACGCTTGGACCGGTTGACCAGCCAGATCGACGCAGAGCAAAACTCGCTGAAGCGACTACAGCTCATCCAGCAGCGCTTTGATGTTGAGGACAAGCTCAAGGCGGTTGATGACAGCGTTGACTACGAGGCGCTGGAGACAGCTTTTGTGGCGGCGGCGGCTTCATATTCCGGACGTAAAGCCATCACCTACAGTGCCTGGAGAGCGGCCGGCGTGGCACCCGACGTATTGAAGGCAGCCGGGATTCGGCGGACCCGGAGGACGTAGCCTTACCCTTCCTCCGGTCTGATCAGGAGCTTATCCGATCATGAGTTACACCTGTTCAGGGCGGGTTTTCCCACGCTTCGTGGGTGGCTTAAACGTAAGTCTCGGGTAGTCCTTCGTAAACGAGGCCCGTTACTCCCGTTGCCCTTTCGGTGCAGGGCGGGCCTTTCCGCATGGTTGCGGTTTCGGTCCGCGACGGACTACGGGCCCGGAACAACCGGCATCGTTCAGTGGCCCGTCGGTCATCCGGGGAATCCCCGATCGGCGGGCGACGGGCCAACAGCAACCGTCCTTGTTGAGCACCCTCCTAGCCCCATCCGAGTTCGTGTAGGCGTCGGTCGCCGATGCCCAAGTGGTGGGCGATCTCATGTAGCACGGTTCTGCGTATCTGCTCCGCCGTCCCTGCCCGGTCGAGTCCCATCGCCAGATGGCTGTCCATGAAGATCGATATCCGATCAGGCAGTACCCCCGCATAGTCGATGCCGCGATCGGAAAGCGGGATTCCCTCGTATAAACCCAGAAGCCCTTCGTCATAGGGGTCTTGCTCCTCGACCACCACGATGACATTGTCGAGTCGCTCGACAATGTCCCGGCGTATCTCTTCGAGCGCGCGGTCCACTACCCCTTCGAATTCCTCCCGGGCCATGCGGGAGGCGATACCCCGATCACAACTCACCGTATCATCGCGCCGCACTCCGGTTCTCGTGATCCTCTCGACCATTCCAGATAGCAGGAGCATGGCATCGCTCACATCATATCGCTGCCGGGACCGAACTCGTTATATGCTCCTAATCGGGTGGGGAACTACTGTGAAGCGGCTAGACTCGCGGTCTCCGGGGCGCTTAGCTCAGCGGGAGAGCGCTGCCTTCACACGGCAGAGGTCACTGGTTCGATCCCAGTAGCGCCCACACCAGGCGCGCCACATGCGACTATCCGGTTCACCCTCCTCTCTGACCCCGATACTCCTGTTCCTTCTTGCAGGGGCAGCCTGTGGCGGGTCCGAGGAGGAGATCCCGGCTTCGACTGTCGCGTTAACCGGTACCCCCGTTACCGTTGCCGCGGCTTCTTCCTCCTCCACCGCCACGCACGTCGACGCCGGTACCACGGTGACTGCGACCGGAACGGATGCACCTTCGCTGATCCTGGCTGTAGACATCCTTGACGGGCTGGTAGTGGTCGCCGAACTGGTTCGACACGTACTTCCCCCACTACGGGGATGTGGCGAGGTTGGACAGTGACGGCGATGGGGAGGCATGCGAAAGCCTGTCCTGAGGGGTTGGCGGATGAACTATGCGATCCGCCGGTCGTCGGCCTCGGTCCCCGGTTTTCGATCATCGACCGCCGTTCGGGGTGCAAAATCCGCCGAAATGTGCTGAAATCTCACCAGACTCCCGGGGAGCTGCCGCGTGGTACTGGAATCACCGACCTTCGTCAGGGCCGACGGGCCTGACAAGGTGACTGGAAGCGGTCGCTATGCGGCCGACCTCACCCTGACCGGAATGCTCGTCGCCAAGTTCCTCTATGCGGAGTTCCCGCACGCCCGGATCGTGGATCTGGATACGTCGGCCGCGCGCGCGATCCCGGGCGTCTTCGCCGTTCTTACCCACGAGGACGTACCCGATGTGCTCTACGGCTCTATTCAGGACCGGCGGCTGTTCGCCAAGGATGTAGTGCGATTCGAGGGTGAGGTGGTCGCGGCGGCGGCTGCCATCGACGAGAGCACCGCCGACCGGGCCCTCGATGCCATAGCGGTACGCTACGACCCTCTTCCGGCGGTGGCCGATATCGAAGCGGCCCTCGAGCCCGGCGCGCCTCTGATCCACGAGGAATGGAAGTCCTACGAGGCGCCGAGCGTCGAGCGGGACGGCAACGTGGCCTCCTTCACATCCCTGCGCCGCGGTGACGTGGACGAAGGGTTGGCCGCCGCGGATGTGGTCGTGACCAGCCGCTACGTAGCCGACGCCTCGCACGCGGTGCCGATCGAGCCACGCGCCATCCTGGCCCAATGGGAAGGTGACAAGGTCACCATCTGGTCGTCCACGCAGGTGCCTTTCGCAGCCCGTGACGGAGTGTGTGAGACGCTGCGGCTTCCCACCAACCGGGTGCGAGTGATCGTGCCCCACCTCGGCGGTGGTTTCGGAGGCAAGTGCGGGTTCCATTACGAAGCGCACGTAGCTGCCCTGGCCAGGGCAGCGCGACGCCCGGTCCGGCTGGTCTTCTCCCGGCGAGAGGAGTTCATCGCCCCCGACCGCCGCCGCGAGGGCATGATCGTAGAACTCACCAGCGGCGCCCGGATGGACGGTTCCCTGACGGCTCGGAAGGTAAAGGTGCTGATCGACAACGGTGCCTACGCAGCCGACTCCGCCGGCTTCCCCCAACTGGCGGCCATGCACGCGCTCGGTCCGTACAAGATCGAGAACATCGGGGTGGAGGCTTACGCCGTCTACACCAACTGCCAGCCGTCCGGATCGGTGCGAGCGCCCACTGCTCCCCAAGGGTGCTGGGCGGTGGAGTCGCACAGCGACGAGGTGGCGGCCGCGCTCGGGATGGATCCGGTCCATTTCCGCAAGCTGAACACCCTGGATACAGGGGACACCGGGGTGACGGGCCAGCGATACGACGAGATCGGGCTCCAGGAGTGCATTGATGCGGCGGTGGCGGGCATCGGGGATCGCCACGACCTCCCGCCGGACGAAGCGGTCGGTGTGGCCGTGGGGTGGTGGCCCAGCTTCGCCATGCCGTCCGGCGCATACCTGAAGATCGACCACGATGGCAAGGGAGTGATAATCACCGGTGCCCAGGAGTGCGGCACCGGTGCGGTCATGACCCTTCCCTACCTGGTGGCTGCAGAGTTGGGGATGCAGCCCGAGGACTTCCAACTGGTCTACCAGGACACCGGCGCCGCCCCTTACGACATGGGGGCCAGCGGCTCCCAGACGCTCTTCAACAACGGGCGCGCCACGCTGGCCGCCGCCCGGGAGGTCGCCTCCCAGCTCAAGGACTTGGCGGCCGGCGAACTGGAAGCGTCGCCTGAGGACATCGTGCTGACGGACGGGAAGGCCCGTATCGCGGGGGACCCGGAGTCGGCTGTCACCATAGAGAGGCTGGCCGCGATCGCCTCCGGAGGCGCCATGCTGCTCGGGCGGGGTTCGGGCGAACCTCCGGAGTGGCCGTCGATGTCGGGGGTTTCCTGCGTGGGTGACCACGGTCTCGGCGCGTGGGTGGCACCCCAGTTCTCGTGTCACGCAGTCCGGATTCGCCTTGACCGGGAGACCGGGGTGGTGCGCGTTCTGGATGTCTCCACCGGTCATGACTCCGGCACGATCATCAACCACCGTGGTGCTCGGGGCCAGGTCGAGGGCGGTGTGTTGATGGGCATCGGCCAGGCCCTGACGGAAGGGGTGACCTTTGACGACGAGGGCCGGCAACTCAATCCGGCGCTGCTCGACTACAAGCTGCAGACCATCGCCGACGCCCCCGGCATCAGGACGCATTTCGCCCAGGTGCCTGCGGCGGCAGGCGGTCCCTACGGTTCCAAGGGCATTGCCGAGGCCCCCAACGTGCCCACCGCGGCTGCTATCTCCAACGCCCTCGCCAGGCTGGTCGGCAGCCCGGTTCGGCAGATGCCGATGACCGCTGAGCGGGTCTGGGAGGCGATGGAGGAGGCCGGGCCATGAGGTTCACGATTGCCCGGACTCTCGAAGAGGCGATCGAGGCGTTGGCTGCAGGGGCCCGCCCGATTGCCGGAGGGACCGATCTGGTAGTCGGCGCCCGGCAAGGGAAAGCCCCGCTTCCGTCCTCTTTGGTGGCGATCGACCGGCTGGACGGGTTGGCCACCATCGACCGAGGACCCACCGGTACGCGGCTGGGCGCCATGGTGACCCACGCCACGTTGATGAGCGACCCGAGGGTGGTCGAGCCTTACACGGCTCTGGCGGACGCGGCGGCCCTGGTCGGCTCACCGGCTACCCGTAACGTTGGAACTCTGGGAGGCAACGTGATGAACGCCTCGCCCGCCATGGATACCGGCGCTCCTCTCGTCGTGTTCGGAGCGACCGCCGAGTTGCGGTCGCTGGCCGGTCGCCGGGTGCTGCCGGTCGGCGACTTGTGGACCGGTCCGGGCAACACCAGCGCCACTCCGGAGGAGATGCTGGTCGCGCTGCACCTCGAGTCCCGGCCGGAGCGCTCGGGGAGTGCCTACGTCAGGTTGGAGTATCGCCGGGCTATGGAGATCGCGGTGGTTGGCGCGGCTGCGTCGATCAGTTTGGACGAGGACGGAGCGATTACCACCGGCCGGGTGGCCCTCGCTGCCGTTGCCCCTACAATCATCGAGGTGTCAGGAGTGGCTGATCTCATCTCCGGTAAGTCGCCCGCCGAGGCTGGACCCTCAGTGGCGGAAGCGGCTGTTCACCAGGCCCTTCCGATCAGCGATTTGAGGGGGAGCGATCGGTACAGGCGTCACACGGTCGGAGTCATGGCCGGACGGGCGGTCTCCGCCGCGGCCCGGCGGGCTGCCGGGGAGTCGATCGCCGTACCGGTCAACCGGGCCATCGGGGTGGGATCTGCGCGATGACCGTGTCGCTGGTCCTCACGGTGAACGGTGTCGGCTACCCGGTGACGGTGGATCCATCCCGCAACCTCTTGGGTGTGCTGCGTGACGAACTGGGCCTTACCGGTACCAAGGAGGGCTGTGACGACTGCGAGTGCGGCGCCTGCATGGTGCTGGCGGACGGCGGGCCGGTGAACTCCTGTTCCTACCTCGCCGTCCAAGCTCAAGGACGGTCCATCACCACCATCGAAGGGATCATGGCAGGGGACCGGCTGCACCCCCTCCAGCAGAACATGATCACCGAGGGCGGTGTCCAGTGCGGGTTCTGCACGCCCGGGATGATCGTGTCGGCCCATGCCCTGCTGGCTTCCAACCCGTCACCTACCGAAGAAGAGATACGCATCGGCTTGTCGGGCAATCTGTGCCGGTGCACAGGGTACGCGGGAATCCTCGCCGCGGTGGCCCGGACGGCTTCCGAGGCCTGAAACCCGGATCGGTCCACCGGCTCGAAAGGCTGGAGGAGGAGAACGAAATCCCCTACTTGGGGGCGATAGTGCCGTAGGCTGGTGCCGTATCGGTGTCGATGGGTGAGATGACGGTGTCCTGCGTCTTTGGTAAGAGGGTCCGGGGTTGTCGTTCCTGCCTGAAGGAGCTGCCATGAGGAAGCTGGTTTTGCTGGTGGCGGGGCTGGTGCTGACTGCGGTTGCGTGTGGCGGCGATGACCAGTCCGAAGAGACGACTACCACCAGCCGCCGCACCACTGCTACCACCAGAGCCGCGCCGGTGGTGGAGAGTGAACCTACCACCACCGCGATCCCCTTCGAGGATGAGGTTGTCGAGATCTCCCCCACCACTCTGCCCGAGGATGAGGAGTCCGTCACCACCACCGGCGGTGCGATGCAGGAAGAGACCGTGTTGACGATCGATGCCGTGGTCACGCTGCGAGCTCTGGGCCCGGTACGGATCGGTATGACGGTGGACGAGGCGTCGGCCGCGGCCGGTGCGCCGCTCCGTAAGGACTTCGGTCGGCAATCGACCGGCAGTTGTCACTACGTGACCGCCGGGGAGGCGTTGCGAGGCGTGGCCTTCATGGTGGTGGACGGTCTAATCGCCCGTATCGAGGTGGACCGTCCCAGCCCGGTGGGCACAAGGTCGGGTGTCAGGATCGGGACCTCCGCCTCCGACCTGCGGAGCGTCTATCCCGACAATATCCAGAGAGCCAACGACGCGGTGGCCGGCGGTGAGGCGTTGGCGTTCGTGCCTAACGACGAATTCGATGCCAACTACCGGATCTATTTCGAGATCGTGGACGGAGCGGTGGCCCGTTACCGCCTCGGAATCAAGCCGGCGGTCGACTTCCTGAACGGATGCGCGGAGGAATAGTCAGGTGTCAGACACCCCAGGCGCGTAAATGTCAAGCTGCGGCTCGGTCGATGGTGGTTCGGTGTGCCCAGGCGGTGTGTTCGTTGTGGGGGGTTTGGTGTTTGAGGCAGCCGTGGAGGATGCCGACGAGTCGGTTGGCTAGGGCTCGGAGTGCTTGGTGGTGGAGGTCGCCGGCTGCTCGTTTCTGGTCGTAGAAGGCTCGGGCTCCTGGGCTTGGGGTTAGGGAACAGAACGCCCATTGGTCCAAGGCGTCGTAGAGACGCCGCTTTTCGGACGTGGCGGGCCAGGACAGCACGTTTGCGGCCCGACGCCACGGTGATGGGCGACGTTCCGGCGTAGTTCCTGCGAGACTTGGCGCTGGTGTAACGGTGGGGGTCGTCCCCGAACTCACCGAGCGCCCGGGCGCCGAGCACAGTACCGAGTCCTGGCTGGGAGTGGTAGATGACGGCGTCCGGGTGCTGCTCAAAACGGGTCTGGAGGGTTGCTTCGAGTTGGCTGATCTGGCGGTTGGCCTCCCCAATGATGCTCACCAGTGCCCCGACAGTCGCTCCGAAGGCGTCCTCAACCGGCCCCGGTGCGGCGAGGTGAGCAGCTCGGAGGCCCGCTTGGATACGGCGGGCGACCGGATCGAGGTTGCGTCGCCGTCCGCCCCTTTTGAGCGCAGCTCGGATCTGGGGCAACGTCAGGCGAGCGCCCATGCTGGGGGTGGGTGCCCGACCCAGTACGGCCACAGCGTCGGAATGGGCCAGGTCAGCGAACGTTTCCAGCGCTGCGGGATAGTACTCGCGCAGAGCGTTGCGGACCTGGTTGGTGTGACGAGTCCGAGCCCAGATCAGGTTCTGATGGGTTCTGGCCACGATCTTGATACCTTCCGATTCGGGGCTGTCACCGGCCACGGGACGGTGGTTGTGACGGTCGGTGCGTACCAGATCAGCTAACACCTTGGCATCACCGCGGTCTGATTTAGCTCCGCCCAGGCTGTGACGGTCCCGGTAGCGGGACACCGCCCTAGGGTTGATCGCATACACCACATAGCCCGCCGCGACCAGCGCACCGACCCACAGCCCACGATCGGTCTCGATGCCTACCACTACCTCAGCCGCATCCGATGCGTGCTCGGCGACCATCTGGTGGAACCTGGCTATACCTTGGATCCCTTCCGGTATACGGGCGAACCCCAGCCGGGTCCCACCCTCGTCCAGCAGATACACATCGTGGTGGCCCTCAGCCCAGTCGTTACCCACAAAAATCATCTTCGCCTCCCTCGTGCGGATCGATTCTTGCCGAGCTGTGGAGAACGCCTGGCGGCGACCTAATGGATCAGTGCTCTGTGGCACGCCACCCCATGAGCGCTACAAGCGGCCCTCGCGAACCGGCCGGGGTACGATCTGACACTAGGAATCAGCGTTCCGGGTGCCACCAGTACTCACCGGCCGGCCAGCTCAACCACCACACCCTCCCAGACAAACCGGCAGAAGTGGTGGACCCCCATTAGGTGTCCCACTGTATTAGCACCTAGCTATGTCTGTACCAGTCGACGTGTTCCGGGGGGAGTTGGGGGTTGCCGAGGATCATGTCGGCGGCCCGCTCGGCGATCATCATCACCGGGGCGTAGATGTTGCCGTTGGTGATGTTCGGCATGACCGAGGCATCGACCACCCGCAGGCCGTCGATACCGTGGACCCGTAGCGAGTCGGGATCCACCACCGCCATCCTGCCGGCTCCCATCCTGGCCGTGCCGCACGGATGGAGGGCGGTCTCGGCGTCCTTGGCGACCCAGGCGAGGATCTCCTCGCCGGTTGTCACGCCCGGCCCGGGTGACAACTCCCCTCCGTTGAACTCCTCGAGTGCCGGCTGGTTGAGAATGCGGCGGGTGAGGCGCACGGCTTCCACCCATTCCTTGCGGTCCGTCGCGGTCGACAGATAGTTGAAGCGCAGCCCGGGTTTGTCGAACGGATCAGCCGACTTGAGGAAGATCTCGCCGCGGGCGTCCGAGTACATGGGTCCTGCATGTACCTGGTAGCCGTGCCCACCGGAGGGTACGGACCCGTCGTAGCGGATGGCGATCGGGAGGAAGTGGAGCATCAGGTTCGGGTAGGTCACCTCGTCGTTGCTCCGGATGAACCCCCCTCCTTCGAAGTGGTTGCTGGTTCCGGGACCACGGCGGAACAGCCACTGGAGCCCGATCCAGGGTTTCCGCCACGGGGCCAGATGAGGCTGGAGCGAGACCGGTTGCTTGGAGGCGTACTGGATGTAGACCTCCAGGTGATCCTGGAGGTTCTGCCCCACGCCGGGCAGGTCGGCGACCACATCGATACCCAGCCCCTCGAGGCGCCCGGCGGGACCGAGGCCGGACAGCATCAGGAGTTGGGGCGTGTTGATAGCGCCTCCGCAGGCGATGATCTCGTTGCCGGTCACCCTGCGCAGGCTCCGGGCCTTGCGGTATTCCACCCCGATGGCCCGCATGCCGTCGAAGAGGATCCTGGTGGCGTGGGCCCTCGTCGTCACGGTGAGGTTCGGTCTTGCGATCACCGGATGAAGGTAGGCACGGGCTGCGCTGAGGCGGCGTCCCCGGTAACGGTTGGCGTCGAAGGCGGCGAAACCCTCCTGCCGGTAGCCGTTGACATCGGTCGTGCGTGGGATTCCGGCCTGCTCGCCGGCCGCGAAGAACGCCTGGAAGAGGGGGTTGGTGGCCGGGCCCCTCTCCAGGATCAACGGTCCCGATCCTCCCCGGTAGCGGTCGGTTCCCGCCAGGGTGGTCTCGAGCCGTTTGAAGTAGGGGAGGCAGTGGGCGTAGTCCCAATGGGACATCCCCGTCTGCGACGCCCATTTCCGGTAGTCCAGGGGATTACCCCGCTGGAAGATCATCCCGTTTATCGAGCTCGATCCTCCGAGTACCTTCCCCCGGGCGTGATATACACGCCGTCCACCCATGTGCGGCTCGGGCTCCGATTCGTACTTCCAGTCGTAGAACCTCGACCCGATGGGGTAGGTGAGGGCTGCCGGCATGTGGATGAAGACGTCCCAGCGGTAATCGGGCCGGCCCGCTTCCAGAACCAGGACCCGGTTGGAAGGATCGGCGCTCAGCCGGGCGGCGAGGGCGCATCCCGCCGAGCCCCCGCCGACGATGATGAAGTCGTAGGCGCTCATGGGTAGCGGTCCGGGGGGGTGTGGTTCCGGCGCCTTCTCTCACCCGGCCGCCGGACCCGCCGGGCCGCATGGAGGATGACCGTACCGGCCCGGGCAGGCACCATCGTGAAAGCCCGCCGGTCCCTGACCGGAACTCCCTCATGGGTGAGGACCCGGAGGAGGGCGAAGGCGGTGATTCCCAGATAGGTCACTCCGATGAACCAGAAGAGTCCTTCGGGACCCGTTCTGTCCATCATGAATGCGGCGGCGATCGGACCCGTTATGGCGCCCACACCGGTGACGAAGGACACCACGCTGCTCACCCCCACCGCGGAACCGGGGGGAACGCGGTCGTTGATGTGGCTGAGCGCCAGCGGGTACATCGGGAGGGCCAGACCCCCTACCAGGAAGGAGATGATCAGTGCCCACCAGCTTAGGGGGTCCGTGTTGACCATCGCCAGGCACGCGCCCGCGCCCAGGAAGGCCGTCACCATGATCAGCCGTCGGCGCCCCACCCGGTCCGAGATCACGCCGATGGGTCCCTGCAACAACACGCTCCCGACGATGGAAGCGGTCATGAACACGGCGATGCGGTCAACGCTCATCCCGACCCGGCTACCGTACACCGCTGCCAGGCTCAGCAGGGCCGCCACCCCCACCCCCTGGCCGAAGGCCGCCACCAGCCCCAGCGGGGCGGCTTCCCAGACCCGCCTGACCGGTAACCTGTCGGAGAGGGCCAGGCGGGGTCCCGGGGAAGTGGACAGGGTTATCGGTATCACCGCCACCGACACCAGGATCGACGAGACGATGAACAGGACTATCCCGGACGGATCGGCCAGGGTGATGAGCATCTGGCCGAGGGCCAGCCCGCCCATCGACACCAGCATGTAGACGGCCAGCAGGCGGCCCCGGGTCCGGTTGGTGGTGGCGTCGTTGAGCCAGCTTTCCGCCACGATGTACAGGCCGGACATCGAGAACCCGGTGACGAGCCGGGCGGCGCTCCACACGACCGGGGATGGTGTGAGGATGTAGATGAGGGTGGCTGTGGAGGCGAGCGAGGCGAGTGCCGCATACACCCGGATGTGGCCGACCTGGACCACCAAGCCGGGGGTCACCGAGGCGCCGGCCAGGAACCCGACGTAATAGAAACCCAGCACCACTCCGATGGTGGTCGTGGAGAAACCCTCGAGCTCGGCCCGGATACCGAGCAGGGGGCTCAATACCCCGTTTCCCAGCATCACGAGGAGCACGGCGATGAACAGTCCCCACGCGCCGAGCACGGTGTGCGTGGTGGTACCGGGGGCGGCGGCGCCCGCCGGCTTGAAAGGCGATCTCATGGGAACTCCACCTGCACGGCCCCAGGCCGCAAGGTATCGAGAGCCGCTCGGGTTCGTTCCGAACGGTGGGCGAGTCGGATTCGGGGGTCATGGGACTAGCCCTGTGACCGACGCCCGTATGGTACCAGGACAGGCCCGCTACAAAGACAGGCCCGATGGCGGACAGACCCCTCCGGCTCTGCCAACCGGTGGCGCGCACGGGGTCATCGCCCCATCCATCGCGGCCGGCGTTTCTCGGCGAAGGCCCGCGGACCTTCCACCGAATCCTCGGATGCCAGCATTCGCCGGTAGGACTCGATGTTGCCCGAACGCATGAGAGCCAGCCCTTCCCGGACGGTCAGGCTCTCCGTCTGCCGGCGTATGTCGAGGATGGCGGCCACGGCCAGCGGGGCGAGGGCGGTGATCCTGTCGGCCATGGCCCGCGCCGCATCCATGAGCTCCCCGCCGGTCACCACCTCGTTGACCAGACCGAATCGGAGGGCTTCGGCCGCGCTGAGCCGGCGCCCGGCGATCAGGACCTCGGTGGCTACGGGTCCGGGTAGCAGCCTGGGAAGCCGTATGGCGCCCGCATCGGGGATCACGCCCACCGCAGCCTCGGGGAGGAAGAAGGTTGCATGGTCTGCCGCCACCACGAGGTGGGCGGACATGGCCAGCTCGAAGCCTCCTCCCACTGCCATCCCGTTCACGGCGGCGATCACGGGCTTGCACAGATCGGGGAGTTCGGGGAAGCCGCCGAACCCCCCCGGCCCGAAGTCGCTCTCGTAGGCTTCTCCCTCGGCGGCGGCGGCCAGGTCCCATCCCGCCGAGAAGAACCGCTCCCCGGCGCCGCTGAAGATCGCCACCCTGAGCCGTGGGTCGTCCCGGAAAGCGGTGAACACCTCTCCCAGCACCCGGCTGGTTGCGGCGTCGATGGCATTGGCTTTGGGCCGGTCCAGGGTCACCTCGAAGGTCGATCCGCGCCGGGTAGTCCTGACTGTTTCGTGCATGTCCAGCCTACGGTGAGGTGGTTACCAGGGCGTCGACCGCCCAGACCGAGCCGGTCGTGACGATCAGCGGGTTGATCTCGATCTCCAACAGTTCGGGATGGTCGGTCATCAGGGTGATGAGCCGGTGGACCAGGCTATTGAGCGTGTTCAGGATGGCACGGGGTCCACCCCGGATTTCGAGGAGTCTCCCGCCGATGCGCAGGCGGCCGACAGCCTGATGAAGAACCGGGGTGAGGGCGGGGAGCAGGATGGTGGCCGTGTCGGCGAGGAGTTCCACCAACTCGCCGCCGGCGCCTACCGTGAGCACCAGCCCGATCGGAACCTCCCGCCGGACCGACACCAGCAACTCGGCTACCGCCCCGGTTACCTCCTGCTCGACGAGGACGGGCCGTCCTTGGTCGCCGAGTTCCCTGAGTGCCGATCTCAACTCGTCCGGGGTCCGGATGCCGGTTACCACGCCGCCCACTTTGGCCTTGTGGTCGGGACCCACCGTCTTGGCAACCAGCGGGAAACCGAGACCCATCGACTCCTCGAACGCCGCGGCCGGGCTCCGGCTGCTCAGCACCACACCGTCGGGCACGTCTATCCCGGCTTCCCGAAGCAGGGCCTTCGCCGAGGGTTCGTCGAGCGTGGAGTCTGGCTCGCCGGACCGTGGGGACGGTGGTCCACCCGGCGGCAGATGCAGCGGCGGCGCCTCAGCGTCGAACCACCGGCCGGTGGCCGCGAGGGCCGCCAGGCCGCTGAGGGCCTCGTCGATCGAGTAGGCAACGCCCAGGCCTCGCTCGGCGAGATGGTCCCGGATCCGGGCGGGGAGGTTCTCCGCCAGACCGGCCACGACCAGCCCCGGTTTGCGGACCGCGGTGGCGGCAGCCTCGAAGGCGCGGAGAGTGGGCCACCAGGTGGTGTCGTCGTTGTCGCCCGAGGGCCAGTCGAGCACCAGCATGGCGGCGTCGAACGGTCCGGTCAGCACCTCCGTGAAGCACCGCGAGAGCGCCGCGGCGTCTCCCCAGATGAACGTGTGGTAGTCGAGAGGGTTGGTGATCGCCACTAGCTCGGACAGGGTCGCCCCCACCCGCGCTCGGTGCTCCGCGAGGAACGGCTCGAACACGACCGGATGGTGGACCGCCCGATCCGCCACCAGGGCCGCCTCGCCGCCCGAGCACGACAGCGACACGAGCCGATTGCCGGGTAGGGGACCGACCGTCGCGAGGAGACCGAGCGTGGTGGTGAACTCGGGCAGCGAATTCACCATCACCACCCCGTAACGCTCGAAGAGCGCGTCGTACGAAGCAGCGGGCGCGGCCAGCGCCGCAGTATGCGACGCGGTGATCCTCCCCGCCCGGGCGGTGCGTCCGGTCTTGAGCACCACCACCGGGGTTCTGCTCTCGTGGCAGGCGAGGGCGGCCCGGCCGAAGGCGAGAGGTTCCATGATGGACTCCAGATAGAGTCCTACCGAGGTCACCCGGGCGCAGTCGGCGAAGGCTAAGAGGCACTGCTCGGCCGTAACGGAGGCCTGGTTGCCGAGCGAGATCACGTGGCTGAAACCCACGCCCCGGCTGTTCATGGTGAGGTTCAGGGCGATGTTGCCGGACTGGCTGATCAGCGCCGGTCCCGAGTCCACCCTCCGGCAACCGTGGATATCCGGCCACAGGACCGCGCCGGTCACCGCGTTGATCGTTCCGTAACAGTTGGGGCCCACCAGCGGCATGTCGTGACCGGCGGTGAGCTGTCTCTGGAGCGCGGCGCCTTGCGAGCCTGCCTCGGCGAAGCCGGACGCGTACAGCACCGCACCCCCGCATCCCATGCCGGCCAGCTCGAGCACGATGTCCAGCGTGAGCCGGCGGTTGACGGCCACGAAGGCGGCGTCGGGTACGCCGGGCAATCTGTCCAGGGAGCGGTAGACCCGATGCCCGGCCACAGAGCGCCGGCTCGGGTGAACCGGCCAGACCGGGCCTTCGAAGCCGAGCCGGTCGGATTGCCGGATGGCTTGTTCGGCCGCATCGCCCCCTATCGCGGCGATCGAGCCGGGTTCGAGAAGGCGGCTAAGGCTACGGTCGGCTGCCATGTTCATCCGCCGAGGGGTCGGAGTATCGACCGGGAGATGATGTGGCGCTGGATCTCGGAGGTGCCGTCCCAGATGCGGTCCACCCTGGTGTCGCGCCAGAGCCTCTCGAGCGGTAGCTCGTCCATCAGGCCCATCCCGCCGAAGATCTGGATGGCCTCGTCGGTGACGAACTGGCACATCTCGCTGGCGTACACCTTCGCCATCGCCGCGTCGACATCGGTCATCGTGCCCCGCCCCTCCTTCCAGGCTGCCCGGAGGGTGAGCAACTCGGCTGCCTCGTAGCGGGTCTGCATGTCTGCCAGCTTGAAGGACACCCCTTGGAACTTGCCGATCGGCCTCCCGAACTGGGTGCGGTCCACCGCCCATCCGGTAGCCAGCCGGATGGCGCGCCGGGCTCTACCCAGGCAGACGGCCGCGACCTGCAGCCGGGTGGATCCGAGCCATTGGTTTGCGACGGCGAACCCCTGGTGCTCCTCTCCGAGAACGGACGATTCCGGGACTCGGCAACCATCGAAGTTCAGGATGAAGTTGTGGTAGCCCCGGTTGGATACGGCCGTGTACCCGGGACGAACCTCGAAGCCCGAGGTACCCATGTCCACGAGAAAGGCGGTGATCCTCTTGCGGGATCCCCTGGGACCGGTCTCCTCGCCGGTGGCTGCGAACAGGATCACGTAGTCGGCGAGGTCGGCGTGGCTGATGAAGTGCTTGGTGCCGCTGATGACGTATCCGTCGCCCTCCCTCACCGCGGAGCACTTCATCCCCCGCAGGTCGGAACCGGCGTCGGGTTCGCTCATCGCCAGGCACTCGACCCGTTTCCCTTGGACGGTCGGGAGCAGGTACCGCTCGACCTGCTCGCCCTCGCACGCCCGGAGGATGTTGGACGGCCTGGCCACTATGTACTGGAGGGCGTAGGAGGCTGCGCCGAGCTCCCGCTCAACGAGCGCGAGCGTGACGGGATCCAGGCCCGCGCCCCCATACTCGACGGGCATGTTGGCGGCGTACATGCCTGCATCAATGGACCGGGATCTGATCTGCTCCACCAGCTTCGAGCGAACCCGGCCGGTGCGCTCCACCTCGCCCTCGTAGGGGAAGAGTTCCCGCTCGGTGAACTCGCGGGCCACCTCGACGATCAGTCTCTGCTCGTCGGTGAGTCCGAAGTTCACGATCCGCCCTTGGTTGCCATGACCCGACCGAGATGCTTGGGCGCAGGCATTTGCCTGTGTACCTCCCGGATGGCTCGGAGCGCGCGGGCCGGTAGTCCTTCTATGGGTGCCGGTCGCCCCGCACCGGTATCCATGTGGAGCAACATCTGCTCGGTGGCGGCGACCAAGTCGCCGTTTCCGGCATCGAACATCTCATGGTGCAGGTGGAGCCGCTTCTCGTCGAGACCCACGAGCCTGGTGGAGAAGCGCAGCGATTCGCTTGCGGTCACCTCTCGCAGGTAGTTGATGTGCGTCTCCACCGTGTAGAACGAATGCCCGGCTGCCCGGTAGGCCTCGTCGTCGCCGATATATCGGAACAGGGCGTCCGACGCCCATCCGAAGGCGGTCAGGTAGGCCGCTTCGGTCATGTGATCGTTGTAGTCGACCCACTCGGGTTCAACGTCGCAGCGGAACAGTTCCAAGGGTGCGGGAACGTCGTCGCCTTCGGACCACGTCATGGCTTCCTGGCCGAAGCGGCGGGCTTCCCGGCGGGCCAGGATCTCGCCGGCGCCGACACCCACGGAACGCAGGGATCTCATCGTGGCGATCAGGTAGTCGTCGCGCACCCGCTCCAACTCCTCCACCGACCTTCCCGCTGCCTGCTCGGCGGTTCCCGTCACCATGGCGTCGGTCAGGGACTCGGTGAGTTCGGGCGCTGCCATCCTGGTCCAGGGAAGCTCCAGGGCGGGACCGAACTGCTCCAGCATGTGTTGCATGCCTCCGAGGCCGCCGGCCAGATGGAACGTCAGGTTGGTGCCCATCCCTACCCAGCGCAGACCGGGACCGTAGACGATGGCGTTGTCGAGTTCGCCGGTGGTGGCTACGCCGTCGTTCACCAGATGGAGGATCTCACGCCACAGCGCTTCCTGCAGCCGGTCGGACAGGTAGCCGGGAACCTCGTTTCGAACGATCAATGGATACATGTCCAGGTAGTCGTACACCTCGGCGGCCCGTTCGACGGTAGCCCGGGAGGTATGCATCCCACCGACGATCTCGCAGAGGGGGAGAAGGTAGACCGGGTTGAAAGGATGCCCGACCACCAACCGCTCGGGATTCGCGCATCCGGATGCAATCCGAGTCGGAAGCAGACCCGATGAACTCGAAGCGATTATCACGTCGGTGGGAGCGGCGGCGTCTAGCCGCTCGTGCAGGCTTACCTTGAGTTGCTCGTCCTCCGGAGCGGACTCCTGTATGAAGTCGGCGGTCCTGCAGACCTCCTCCGGGCTGTCCACGAACGCAACTCGATCGGGTCTGGCGCCCGGATAGAGGCCCAACCGCTGGACGCTCGGCCAGGCACGGCTGATCGCATTCCCCAGCCGTCTGCCGGCACCGGGTTCCGGATCCCAGGCCACCACATCGAGGGCACGGCTCAGCGCCCGGACGGTCCAGCCGGACCCGATGACTCCGGTTCCGATCACGCCGAACAGCTTCGGGGGGAAGGTCATCTCCCGGTACCTTCGATGTTGGTCGTGTCCGCGGCCGTACGGCACCGGATCACCCCGATATCAGAAGCCAACGCGGTCCAGGCCTTTGAGGGCCAGTCTCTCCCTGGTCTCGGCCGGGGTTGCGGGCTCCCGGGACAGTTCGCGCAGGATGCGCACGATCTTGGCCACCTGCTCGGCGTTGGACTCGGCCAGCTTCCCCTTCCGCAGGTAGAGACCGTCCTCCAAGCCCACCCGGACGTTACCTCCCAGAGTGGCGCCCGCCGTGACGATGTCGAACTGGTAGCGACCGCCCCCGAGGATCGACCACTCCAGATCGTGACCGAACAGGCGATTGGCCACCGTCTTCATCGCGACCACGTTCTCGATCTCAGGTCCGATACCCCCGAAGGTACCCATTACGAACTGCATGAAGATAGGGGGCTGGACCAATCCTCGGTCCGCGAAATAGGCCAGCGTGTAGAGATGGCCGATGTCGTAGGCCTCGAACTCGAAGCGGCAGCCGGTCCTCTCGGCTAGCACCGTGAGCATGTACTCGATGTCGCCGAAGGTGTTCACGAACGGTTCCCACTTGGTGCTCTCGAGGTAGGGCTCCTCCCAGTCGTACTTCCAGCGGCCCTCGTAGCGGGGGATCATCTGGAAGAGCCCGTAGTTCATGGTGCCCAGGTTGCAGGTGGCGAGTTCCGGCTTGAGCACTTCGATGACCCGCAGGCGTTCCTCGATGGTCTGGCCGGTAGCTCCCCCGGTGGTGATCGAGATGACCGCGTCACACCCGGCCTTTATACCGGCGCAGTACTCCCTGAAGATGCCGGGGTCCGATACCGGGCGGCCGTCGAGGGGGTCCCGGGCATGGATGTGGATGACGCTCGCCCCCTCCCGGGCCGCATCCACCGACTGCCCCACGTGGTCCTCGATCGTGACCGGTATGTCGCTGTTCATGGTGGGGGTGTGGGAAGAGCCGGTCACTGCACAAGTGACTATCACGCTGCCCATCTCTTCGCTCCTTCGTCGTCGGATCTGTCGGGAACCACCCCGTCGCCATCATCCGGTGCAGTCCCCGGACGGTGCAGGGTGTTTCATTATGCGGAACGTTCTGCTATACAGAACGATCATACGATAACCTGCCCCTACCGGGGCGTCAACAGGCACCCGATCCGCCGGAAGGCGAGGGTGCGGGGATGAGCAACCATGAGGCGATCCTCCAACATCCAATCGGTCGAGCGGGCTTTTGCAGTCCTGCGCGCTCTGCATCCCAACGGCCAGGCCGTTTCGCTGGCGACCATCGCGAACTACACTGGCTTGCCCAAGAGCACTGCCAGCCGGCTCCTGTCAACCATGGTCGGGATCGGGGTGGTGGAGAAGGTCTCGGAAGCAGGGTACGCGGTGGGCCGCGAGTTGCGGGCGATCGCACACCCCGGGGTGGGCCCCTCCGATCTGGTCGGGATTTCAGCTACGTACCTGCGGGACCTGGTCCACGAGATAGGGGAGGATGCAGGGCTGGCCATACCCGACCGCGACCATGTTATGTACATCGACCAGGTGCAGAAGAGCCGGCCGGTACAGGTCCAGGACTGGACGGGTGAGCGGTTCGAGAACCACACCACGGCGGCCGGTTACGTATTCCTTGCCTCGTGGGACGACGAGGACCTCGATACATACCTGGCTCGTCCTCTTGCCAAGTCGAGTCCTACCACCGAGACCGACCCGGTACGGTTGCGCGAGTACATCGACATGGCCAGAAGCAACGGTTATGCCTGGACATTCGAGGCGTGGCTGGAGGGCGTGAACGGCGCCGCCGCACCGATCGTCGACGCCGCAGGTGGGGTTGTCGCGTCCATCAACCTGTACGGTCCGGCCTACCGCTTCCCGGGCGATACCGACCCGGACGCCATCGGCAAACGCCTGGTCGAGACAGCCGCCCAGATATCCCGCTATCTGGGAGCGACCTAGCGATCGACTTCGCAAGATGAGTTGTATATTCGGGATTCGTAGTAGAGGTTGATCGTCCGCGTCGGGCCGACGTGTGGGTGATGGCCTGCCCATCGACCGGAATCCCTTCTCGACGGCCGATACATTCGATCTTTCCGGGTTGTTGCGTTTCACCCCGCGGCCTACCCTCAGGAAAATATCTTCCCGAGGCGCATCCACCCGATGCCGTCGCCGTTGGAGGGTCTCGGCACCATCACCCAGGCCACAGACGACAGGTACCGGCCGCGCTGGACGATCTTGTGAGCATTGAGACCCTGCACCCATATGATCTGCTCACCTCGCAGGACATTGACGTGCTTCGGCACTATTCGCTCTCATACTCCCCGTACTTCCCGCGCGAGTACGAGGAGGCAGTCGTGGTCGGCCAGCATCCGGCGGAGCGGGGGGAGGTTCTGCAGAACGCGAACCTTCGCCTCGATCGGATCGGTTGCTTCGACGGCCACCAGAACCAAGCCCTTCTCGGAGGCGATCCTGCGTAGTTCCGGTTGCTCCAGCGAGTCCCGTTCGTAGAACAAGACACCGCGATACCCTCGGTGTGCCGCGGCGCGGATCAGAGCTGTGTCCTGCTCGTCACCGCCGTCCCATCTGTCCAGAGTCACGCCGGCCGGAGCTTCCTCAGCCAGGCTCTGGGGCAGGACCGAGTCGTACAAGAACCGCACGATTCAGGGAGCCGACAGCAGCTGGTGACCGACTCTCACGGTGTCATCGAAGGAGGCGTTCTCCAGCTCGGGGTAAGCCGACAGGATCAGCTGACGGCCGTTGCGCCGGTCCAGACCGGCCAAGCACTTCGCACTAATACGGTGGCCTTTCAGATGAGGCGTACCGTGGAGCACGGCAGGATGTAGCCTCGTATTCTGACTCGCATTCAACAAGGGAAGGGTCTTTCCGCCGCCGTATGGGAATGGACGAAACACGTCGTCGACGTCTGTGATGTCCAAGCTGAGGGGACGTTGGCCGGTTTCCACGTTCGCCCAGCCGTCCCCGCGGTCCACGAAAACCGCCCCCTCCGACGTGACTCTGAGCTTGACGGCTTTCTCGTCACCTGCAAACCGCGACAGCGCGGGAACCACATTGCTCGAAACCCTTCGAGGCGAGACCGACCTGAGATACGACCAGGTGCGGAACGCCACCAGGTCTCGAAAGGCCCATCGGATCGCGCCGGACGAGAGCGGGGTCAGCAGTTTCTGCTGTCGCAGGTAGTCCAGCGACGACCGAGCGGTTCCTGAGAGGAAGGCTACTTCCTTGGTCTGGTAGACGCCGGCCATGAAGACATCGGGTTCCCACAGCTTTGTGGTCACCTCGACAGGGAAGTCCTTGAACCGCAGCTTCTGGGGGCCGGGCAGCGCGGCGTCGACCCGGCGGAGCAGTAAGCCGAGTCGACGCTCGTCCTCCGGGAGGGACTCCGCGATGATCTGCGCCTCGGAAAACCCCGGGTATGTGCTCAACACCCGAGTCCGGGTCTGTGGCCGGCACACCAGGACGGTCTGGGATCCGAACCACAACGGGATGTCGGCCTCCGGCGCCAACCTACGCACCACGGCGCCAGCCTGGTCGAGACGGACGGCAAACCGCAACGCTCGAAGCGCGTCGAAGCCTCGATCGAGCACCACGACGGGGGCGAGGGGGAACGGGATATCGTCGGTGCGGGCACCGGGCCAGCACTGCCAGTAGAGACACTTCTCGTCGGCCGTCACGGGAACTGTGTGGGGATCGATCCGGATCAACCCGGTAAGGTCGTTACCCAGCATATCGGCGACCCGCTTTCTGAGGGACTGACCGACCGCCGGATTGCCGCACAATGTCGCCGCAGCCAGCGACAAGTCTCGGTCGTCGGTGGAACTGGCAAGGTCGGCGACCGAGCGTGCCACTTCGAAGAGGTCCAGCCGAGTCGCGATCTCAGCGGCGAAGCGCAGCCGCTCGATGTCTCCCCGCAATAAAGGTAGGACCTCGCCGATAGCTCGGGGGAGGCACTCGGCATGGGCGACCGTCAGCCCTGTGGCGAGATAGTCCATGGTCGAAGCAAGCGACCGCGAACGAGGTGCCGTGCTGCTCAAGGCGTGAAGCACCGCAGCGAACAGACCGGGTGACGGTTGCCTCACGGTCGCCACTCGATACCCCCGAGCGCAGCGGTCGGAATATCCTGGTCTATGCGCTCATCGGGCACATCTCCAGACGACCACTGCAGTAGCCGACTCGGTATCATGTCGATCCCGCGCGGTTCACGTACCTCGAGCCCGGCGGCGCACATCCTCTCCACCGGGAAGACCATCACGATGTAGGGCTGCTCATCGTTGATCCGCAGCCGAGTCCTCGTTCCTACGCCGTCCAGATCAGAAATCCTGAAGACGGGCACCAACCAGGAGTGATCCGGCGGTACCAGTACTGTGTCATCTCGCAGATCGTTCCATATCGCTTCTACGGGGTTACCCAGGGATTCGAGATAACGCCGGTATAGCTCGCCGGTGCGGAAAACCCCTCGTCGAGCCGGACGGAGGTGGTAGCGCCAGAACACCTGGACCGAGACACAACGGGAGTAGTCGATAGTTGGTGACACCAGGGCTAAGTCGGGAAGGATCTCCCGACGCACTTCCTTGAGTCGCTCCCAAACGAGGTCTGGTTTGGTGGTGACCAGCGAATTCCAGGTGAGCGACCTTGCGTCTGATGTACCTGGGCAAGCGCCAATCGTCGGCCACGACACGGATCATCTGGCGCGCCTCCGATGCTGCATCAATCATGCAGTGTGAGCGTAGTAACCACCGCTTGGTCGGAGCGGTTTCATAGCCGTCGGAAAGGAGCAGCGGCCGCCTTCCGCTGCCAGGCTGGTAGCATGAACATATGTTCGATTATAGTCCCCTGGGCGGGTAACAAAGCAAGATGCAACCTATTGCCAAACCCATATAACTACTCTTTCCAGGCCGAATCTCGGGATCAGAGTTGTCACCACCTCATGTGGTTTGTCAAGGACCCATTCATGGGTCTGGTCCGGCGCGGGGTTGGGTCTGGTAGCCGTGGGGAGTTCGCCGCACTATGAGGTCTTGGGTTTCGAGCCACTTGTGGTGGCGGCGGCAGACCGCGACGAGGAGGTTAGCAATGTCCGTCTGGTCTCCATCACGGTGCCATTCCTCCATGTGGTGGAGTTCGCATTGGTGTATGGGGGCACCGCATTCGAAGCATCCACCGTCGTGGATGGCCACCGCGAGGCGTTGGGCGGCGTTGCCGAGCCGTTGGTTGCGGCCTAGCCACAGGGGCCGGCCGGTCCGGTCGAAGATCATGGCGGCCAGTTGGTGTCCGGGGTGAGGGTTTGCATGATCGGGCGGGGTACCGGTCCGACACCGATGATCTCGACGGCCCCGTCGGGATCGGTTCCGTCCACTACACCCAAGGGGGCGGTGAGGATCAGCTGGGTGGCGGCCTTGGCCTTGATCGATACGGCTTCGGTAATGAACTGGCCGGTGACCGCATCGCGGTTGGTCAACAGTTCGTACACCACATCCGCCAAGCGCTGTTTGGGAGTACGGACCTCATCGGGATCCCGGCTGTCGGCACCATCTCGGTGGCGTCGGTGCTTGTACCGTTGGTCAACGGCTTGGCGGAGGTGTTCGAACTGGGGCCGAGGGACCTTGGCCATCAGCACACCGAGCCCGGTTTCTTTCTCCACCCACAGCTTGGCTTCCCGGGCCCGCCGCTGACGTCCGAGAGGATCGACACCTCAAATAGGAGATAGTCGGTCGGACCTGAGTCGGTGGGCACCTCCCGTACGGCCACCTCCCGTACGGCCACCCCAGAGCCTCCGCCACCGCGGCATGCTGGTAATCCTGCACTACCCAACCGCATGCCACAAGTTGCTGATCGACTTCGATGCGAGCGCGATTCTCGGCGTTTACGTAGTCAAGAAGTCGATTGTCCTGACCCGCCACGGATTCGGCCGCTGCGCTCATCAACGATGAGGTTACACGGCAGGTGTGACACGACCGACAGGCCTGCTCAGCGGCGTGTAGTGGCCAGTTACCGCCTTACGGGAGTCGCGCCAGTATTGCTGTACCCATGGCGAACACAGCCCCCAGAGTGGCCAATCCTATGCCGGCGGTCCACTGAGTCATTCGCAGCATGTCCCGGCGGAGGTCCGCCACGGCTTTCGCCATCTCCGTTTGCAGTTCGCCTCTTACTGCGTCGTCCTTCGCGTCCACCAAGGACTCGGTGAGTGTGGTCATACCGTGGTCCCTGTTGTGATTGTCGAAAGCCGAAGCGTCTTGCTCTTGCCGGCAGCCCTGTGACGCGGCAGCGTATACGTCTCTCCGGGTAGGTCACGTATTACTACGTTTGACATAGTTGTATTATGACACTGCTCCGTTCTGAGCACAAGCGTCAGGAGTCATCGCCGGTCATACCGGATAGTTGCTGGCGTGGGGTCGGGCCAGGGCTGCAGCGACGAGCGTGATCGCCGAGAAGACGATTACCACAACGCCGAAGGCCTTGGGGGTTCCGTCGTTGAACAGGCCAACCGCGGCACTGCCACCGGCCCCTATGGCGAAGCGGGCGAAGGTGGAGAACGCGGAGGCGCTGCCCGCCATGTCGGGGAACTCGTCCAGCACCCCGGCGAGGGTGCCCGGCGTCACCAGGTGCGTCAGGGACACTACGATCGCCGAGGCACACACCAGGCCGGCCAGACCCCCGAAGTCGGTCCGGGTCACCCACCAGAGCACTGCAGCACACCCCGCAAGGCACACGCTGCCGACCAGGACCACCCGGTGATATCCGATCCTCAGAACGTATCGGATGTTGAACGCCTGGGCCAGCCAGGCGCCGACCACGCCGACGCCGAACAGCGCCCCGAACCACTGCTTATCGAAGCCGTAGTAGTCGATGAAGATGAAAGGACTGGCCGCCAGGTAGGAGAACAACACGGCCGCCGCCGCGCCGCCGGCGACCCCATTCGCCACCGCCACCCGCGATCGGACTATGGACGCGTAGCTGCGCAGGCCGGTGGCCAGGTCGAGCGGGCGGCGACGGTCCGGTGGAAGGGTTTCCGGGAGCCAGGCCCACGCGGCTACGAACATCAGCCCTCCGATAACTGCCAGCACCACGAAGATGGCGCGCCAACTCCAGACGAGGAGCAGGAACCCGCCCAGGAACGGGGCGACGATCGGCGCGCCGAGTATGACCACCGTCAGCACCGACATGGCGCGTGCCAGGGCGTTGCCGGAGAGGATGTCACGGAACATACTCCGCGCCAGAGCTACCGACGTCCCGCCGCAGGCTGCTTGTGCAAGTCGGAGCCCGATCATCATCTCCACCGATCCGGCTGCCGCGATCAACAGGCTCACCAGCGAGTAGACGACCAGCGCTCCCAGGATCAGCCCGCGACGTCCTATCGCGTCCGAGACCGGGCCGAACACGATCGGCCCGATGACCAGGCCCAGCAAGAATATGGTGACGGTCATCTGTGCGGTCCCGTCGGATGCGCCCAGTGAAGAGGCCAGCTCGGGAAGCGCGGGCAGGTACATGTCGACCGAGAGCGGCCCCAGTGACGATACGAAGCCCAATATGAGGTAGAGGCCGAGGCTCACGTCGACCTGCCGCGACTTTCCGGCGCCAAGACTCATACGGCGTGTCCCGGGCGAGGCTCTACCGGCCGGGCCGGCAGCGGAGCTCGACGGTCGAACCCTCGAGTGATGAGGCCTGGTGGTAGCGCCTGATCCCGAGATGACCCGTGGAGAGGGTGCCCGGAAGGAGTCGGGTGACGTTCTCGGGCATCATCCTCGTCTTCTCCGGCCATGCTCGCTCGATGCCGGCGACGGATCCACCCCACTCGGTTCGGAACGGGCGGTTGTCTGGCTCGAAGTCGGGGATCACCACCGGGTGCCTTGGCCGGTCACCTCTTCGACGGGGAGCTTGATCGGGTAGTGGTTTCGGATCCACTCGTCCTGGGCGCGCGTCACGTGGGTGGGAAAGTGCGTGCGCATGACTCTGCTGACGTGTTCGTTGGCGCGCTCGGCGGCGTTGGTGGCGCCCAGGTCCTTCCAGTCGTCGGGGTTGTTGCGGTCTCCGATCATCGGGTAGACGTACTCCCGCTGCATCAGATGGAGGGTTTGAGCGCTTCCGAGGAAGTGGCCCGGGCCGAAGATCGTATCCTGGATGACCTGGGCGGAAAGGGTCGAATCGTCGATGTCGACGCCCCGGATGGTGCGGTTGACGGACCCGAGCATGTCGTTGTCGATCACCAGGGCGTCCAGAGAGAAACCCAGCAGTGACGCCAGCATCCCAGCCGACTCGTACACGAGGTTGGCGCCGGCCTGACCGGCGAGGAGCGTTGTTATGCCCTTCTCGTAACCGGCCTGGTTGTCGGGGAGCTTGGAGTCGGCCATGCCCGCCGCCACGCCGGAAGGCAGGCCCAGCCAGTTGGCCATCTGGGCGGCGGCGGCGTTGAGGACGGCCTCCTCTCCCGAGCCGCCGCTCATGGCACCGGTGCGGAGGTCCGACACGAACGGCCACAGGCCCATCACGCACGGATGCCCGGGGCTGATCAGGTTGACGCTGGTCAGGCCGGCCAGGCATTCGGCCAAGGCTTGGACCAGCGATCCTCCCAGGGCGGCGGGGGAGGTGGCGCCTGCTTGGCCGGCGGAGAGCAGGTTGATGGGCATCCCGGTCCGGATCTGGGCCACCATGCACTCGGTGGATTCGTAGGCGAAGCGAAGGGGCGGCACGACGAAGGTGTTGTTGGCGCACACGAAGGGGCGCCGGCGGAACTCTCCTTCGCCCCCCAACACGTAGTCGTACATGTCGACCACCTGGTAGACATGCTCGGGCCGGAAGAAGGAGGTTCCCTGTGGCTTGTCGGTGCCCATCATCGTGGCGTAGGCGGTGTTGATGTCGACTTCGCGGGATGTCTTGAGATCGCGGGTCACGATGGTCCGCACGAAGAAGTGGATGTGTTCGAGGGTGTCGATCAGGCGGGCGGCGTCGTAGAGGTCGAGAGTGGTGGTGGGGCGGAACTCGCGGGTGTGGTAGTCCAGCATCAGGACGGCTGCGCCGGCGGTGCCGAAATGGACCTTCGTACCGGACAGGTCCATGCTCTTATCCTCGTCGAGCCCATGCCAGACCCAGGATTTGGCGGCCACCTCCTCGACGACCCGTTCCACGACTGCTCGCGGATAGTGGAGCCGGTTCCCGTCGTCCAGATGCCCGCCCGCCGCGGTCACCGCTTCCGCGAACTCGGGGATCGGGTCCCCCATTCCGATCTCGTCGATCAGCCCGAGAGCCGTCTCGTAGACCCGCTGCATATCGGATTCGGTCAGTGGAGCGTAGGCACCCCCCTTGAAACCGGGACGTACGGCGCGCTCGTCAGCCGTGGGACCCGCGGCCCGCGCAGCCACTCGGGCGGCGCGACCTCCAGCTCGTCTGCGTCGCGCCATGTCAGGCCCTCAACCTTTCGCTCCGGGGGTCCCAGACCGCCTCTGCCAGCACCGTGGCCGCTCGGCGGCGGTTCATCACGTCCACTTCGAAGGTCGAACCGGGAGCTTCGAACTCCGGGTCGACGTAGGCGAACAGGATGCTGCGGCCCACCGAGTGCGCCCACGTTCCGCTGGTGGTAATTCCCATGATCCGGTCTCCGTCATAGGTCGGTTCGTTGCCCAGGCAGTCGGCATCGCCCTCGTCGAGCTCGGCGTACACCAGGACCATAGTGAGCGGCTCGGTCTGGTCCCGCCGGGCCACGGTGGCTTGCTTGCCTTGGAAGGTCCCTCGATAGTCCACGAAGCGGCCCAGGCGGGCTTCGACCGGGGTGATCTCGGTGGTGAGCTCGGAACCGAACGCCTTGTAGGCTTTCTCGAGACGCATCACGTTCATGGCTCGGCTTCCGAAGTCGACGATTCCGTAAGGGGCGCCGGACTTGTGAATTGCTTCGTATGCCTCCACCAAGTGCTCCAGAGGCATGTGCAGCTCCCATCCCAGTTCCCCGACGTAGGAGACCCGCAAGGCGATGCAGGGGACGCCCGCCACTTCGATCTCCTGGCCCGTGAGCCAGCGGAACGCCTCGTTGGAGAGATCGGCCTCTGTGAGCCCGGCCAGCACCTCCCTGGAGTGGGGCCCGGTCACAGCCAGGATACCGGTCTGGTCGGTCACATCGACCACCGATACGTCCTCACCTTCCAGGATGTGGAAGGTGAGCCAGTCGAAGTCGTGCTGCTGGCCGACGATCGCCGAGTTCAGGTAGAAGCGGTCGGGGGCAAGGCGGGTGATAGTCATCTCGGTCTCGATGCCCCCCAGCGTGGTGAGCATGTGCACCAGCCGCATCCCCCCGTCGCGCGCGGGAAGGCGGTTGGCCGACAGGCGGTCGAGCAGGGTGGCGGCGTCGGTTCCGGTCACCTCGAACTTGGAGAAGGCGGTGAGGTCTGCGATCCCCACCCGGTCCCGGATAGCCCTCACTTCGCTCCCTACCTCGTCGTGGGCCGAGGAGCGGCGGAACGAATACATCTCCGGATCGGGAGAGAAGTACATGGCCCGTTCCCAACCCCACACCTCCTGCCAGCGAGCGCCCTTCGCGTCGAGGATGTCGTAGAGGGGGGTCTGCTTCATCGGGCGGCCCGCATCCCGGTACTCGTTGGGCATCCGCACCTGGTACATCTCGTGGAATTCGTCGATCGAGCGCTCGTGGGTGTAGCGGCCGGGCGCGTAGGGGCCGAAGCGGCGGGGGTCCATCGCGGCCACGTTGATCTCGGTCTGGCCGTGGACCATCCACTGCGCCAGGTACTTGCCGGCCCCGGGTCCTTGGGTTATGCCGATCGAGGCGCCCGCGCAGTACCAGTAGTTACGTAGCCCCGGAGCCGGGCCCATCAGGTAGCCGGCGTCGGGAGTATGGGTGATCGGCCCCGATACCACCTGCTTGATGCCGGCACCGGCGAAGCAGGGGAGCCTCTGCGAGGCCAGGTCCAGCCAGGGCAGCAGGCGGTCCAGTTCCACCGGGGTGAGGTGGAAGGTGAGACCCCAGTCGATACCCTCCACACCGTACTCCTTGGCCTCGGCCCGTTCGTAGGGCCCGATAAGGAGACCGTCGTGCTCCTGGCGGTAGTAGCAGGAAGCCCGGGGATCGCGCACGACGGGATGCTCGGTCTCCAGCGCCGCCACCTCCTCTATACGCTCGGTGACCAGGTACTGGTGGATCACCGACTCTATGGGGACCTCGAGGCCCACCATGGCCCCCAACTGGGGAGCGTAGGAGCCGGCCGCGTTGACCACGTGCTCTGCAACGATGCGGCCTTTCTGGGTGATGACCTCCCAACGCCCGTCGGGAAGCAGGTTCATGTCGGTCACCCGGTTCTTGCGGCTGATTTCGGCGCCCAGGTTGCGGGCCCCCACCGCCATGGTGTTGGTGGCGGCGGAGGGATCGGTCCAACCGTCGCCCGGGGTCCATATGCCCAGCTTGATATCCGGCTCGACGTCGAGGAGGGGCGCCACCTCGGTGATCTCCGCCGGGCTCAGGAGGTGGCACTCCACCCCGATCAACTCCAGCATGCCCTTGACGTAGTAGAACCAGTCGACCTCGTTGTCGTATCTGGCCAGGCGCACCGCTCCGCACCCGTGCCATCCCGAGTGCATTCCGGTCTCCTGTTCGATCACCTTGTAGAGGTCGGCGGTGTCCCGGTGGACCTTGGCCGTGTTGAGGTCGCCGATGAAGTGGGGTATCAGGCCGGCGGCATGCCAGGTGGAGCCTGAGGTCAGTTCGTCCTTCTCGATGAGGATGGTGTCGGTCCAGCCTTCGTGGGCGAGGAAGTAGAGGAGACCGACGCCCATGGCGCCCCCGCCTACGATCGCGACCTGGGCCTCGTCGCGCATGCTCGTTCCTCCGACGACTCTGAGTACGGGATGCCTCGGCACCCCGCCTGTTCCGGGTGTACGGTACTCCCCCGAGGGACGAGGATAGTGCCTAGCGGGGGTGTTATTACCCACATCTGCGGGATGTTCTCGGCGGTGTTCCTAGAGTCGGGTCAGGAGGTATTGGGCGGCCATCAGGTCGAGGTGACCACCGCCGGCGTTCTTGAAGAAGGTGATGTCGTCTGCATGGGTCCGGCCTGGAACTGCGCCGGTCACGAGTTGGCGGTGATCGCCGAGTACGTCCCCCGCTGTTATGGCCCCGGTGTTCATCGGGATTCCGATCTCGCCGGTATCGAAGGCGGAGTCCCGCGAGTCCACGAACACGCGGGATCGTGCGATCGCGTCGTCGTCCGCTTCGCGCATGTGAGGTAGGTAGGCGCCGACCAGGTCGAGGTGGGTTCCGGGACGCAGCCATGCCCCCCGGATGAGCGGTTCCACCGTCATCGTCGCGCACGACACGATGTCGGCCGTCTCGACCGCCACCTTGAGGTCGGCGGTCACTCTCACATCGAGATCGGCCAACTCTGCTGCCAAGGCTTCCGCTCGATCAGTCGTGCGGTTCCAGATCGTCACCTCCTGGATCGACGGGCGGGCCGCCATATGTGCCCGGATCAGATGCGGCGCCATGGCCCCAGCCCCCACCATCAACAAACTGGCGGCCTCGGACCGGGCGAGATACCTGGATGCCAGCGCAGAATCACATGCGGTTTTGAACCAAGTGAGGGCGTTGCCGACTATCACGGCGCGCTCCTGGCCGGTGACCGGGTCGAACACGACATAGACAGTGTGGATGGAAGGGAGGTCGATGTTCCCCGGAAATATCGTGGCCAGCTTTATGCCCAGACCGGCTCGGGCCGCGAATCCGGCTCTGGCCAGCAGGCCGTTACCGTCGCTGTCATCCGTGTAGAGGTCGGCTACCCGGGCCGGAGTCAATCGGTGACAAGCCTCGAAGAAATCGATGAGAGGTTCGTACTCCAGCAACTCCAAGGCGTCTTGATGGGATAAGACCTTCATCGCCGGCCACGCTAGCGGCAAGTGTCGGGTGTCGGGTGTCGGGTGTCGGGTGTCGGGTGTCGGGTGTCGGGTGTCGGGTGTCGGGTGTTTTCGGGTGCCAGGTGCCAGGTGTCAGGTGTCAGGTGTTTTCGGGTGCCAGGTGCCAGGTGCCAGGTGCCAGGTGCCAGGTTTCAGGTGCCAGGTTTCAGGTGTCAGGTTTCAGGTGTCGGGTTTCAGGTGTCGGGTGTCGGGGGTCGGCTGTCAGTGGTGACTGGCGGGACTGAAGGATGCCCGGTGCCGCTTATCTGTGTCGGTCACTCGCCCGTTCCGTAGCTGGCCACAGAACCCATCATCAAGGACTGACACCTAATGGGGGTCCACCACTTCTGCCGGTTTGTCTGGGAGGGTGTGGTGGTTGAGCTGGCCGGCCGGTGAGTACTGATGGCACCCGGAACGCTGATTCCTAGTGCTAGAGCGTACCCCGGCCGGTTCGCGAGGGCCGCTTGTAGCGCTCATGGGGTGGCGTGCCATAGAGCACTGATCCATTAGGTCGCCGCCAGGCGTTTCCTCTGCAGCTCTGCTGAGAGTAGACCCACGCAAGAGGGAGGCGAAGGGATGTTGTTTGTTGGTAACGACTGGGCTGAGGGCCACCATGATGTGTGTCTGATGGACGAGGGGGGATCCCGGCTGGGTTTCGCCCGTCTCCCGGAAGGCCTGGCGGGTGTGGCCAAGTTGCATGAGATGATCGCCGAGCACGCATCGGATCCGGCTGACGTGGTGGTAGGAATCGAGACAGATCGTGGGCTGTGGGTTGGTGCGCTCATTGGGGCCGGCTATCAGGTGTATGCGATCAACCCTAGGGCGGTTTCCCGTTACCGGGACCGTCACAGCCTGGGCGGAGCGAAATCAGACCGCGGTGATGCCAAGGTGTTAGCGGATCTGGTACGCACCGACCGTCACAACCACCGCCGGGTGGCCGGTGACAGTCCCGGGGCGGAAGGTATCAAGATCGTGGCCAGAACCCACCAGAACCTGATCTGGGCGAGGGTGCGTCACACCAACCAGTTACGCAACGCTCTGCGCGAATACTACCCCGCAGCGCTGGAAACGTTCGCTGACCTGGCCCATTCCGACGCTGTGGCCGTACTGGGTCGGGCACCTGTCCCCAGCATGGGCGCCCGCCTGACGTTGCCCCAGATCCGAGCTGCGCTCAAAGCGGGCGGACGGAAACGCAACCTCGATCCGGTCGCCCGCAAAATACAGAACGGCCTCCGCGCCGCTCACCTCAGCGCACCCCCGGCGGTCGCCGACGCCTTCGGAGCGACCGTGGGGGCACTGGTGAGCATCATCGCGGAGGCCAACCGCCAGATCAGCCAACTCGAAGCAACCCTCCAGACCCGTTTTGAGCAGCACCCGGACGCCGTCATCTACCACTCCCAGCCAGGACTCGGTACTGTGCTCGGCGCCCGGGCGCTCGATAAGTGTTCGGGGACGACCCCCACCGTTACACCGGGGCCAAGTCCCGCCGCAACTACGCCGGAACGTCGCCCATCACAGTGGCGTCAGGCCGCAAACGTGCTGTCCTGGCCCGCCACGTCCGAAAAGCGGCGTCTCTACGACGCCCTGGACCAATGGGCGTTCTGTTCCCTAACCCCAAGCCCAGGAGCCCGAGCCTTCTACGACCAGAAACGAGCAGCCGGCGACCTCCACCACCAAGCACTCCGAGCCCTAGCCAACCGCCTCGTAGGCATCCTCCACGGCTGCCTCAAACACCGAACGCCCTACAACGAACACACCGCCTGGGCACACCGAACCACCATCGACCAAGCCGCAGCTTGACATTTACGCGCCTGGGGTGTCTAGCACCTGTGGTCGGGTGTCAGGTGTCAGGTGTTAGGGGGGCTGGCGGGGCGGCAAGGTCCTCGGTCTCTTTAGCCTCTGGCGGTGGCGGGAGACAGGTGCAGGGTGTCTTGAGCCATAGCGGTGACCCGATCAGCCCGTAGTGGCCTCAGTTCCATCATCCTGGCGCCTAGCAACGGACAACCGCCACCAGCCACGCCTCTTCTCATGGCTACTGACCTGCTCGGAGGGCCCATGGCATTCCGAATGCTGTCCGGTCGCCCCCTAACACCTAGCACCTAACACCCAACACCTGGCCGGGGTTATCCGGTGTTGCGCATGCCTGCCGCGATGCCGTTGATGGTCATCAGCAGGCCGCGCTGGTACTTGTGGGGGTCACCTGAACGGGAACGCTGTAACAACTCGACCTGCAGCACGTTCAACGGGTCGAGATAGGCGTCTCTTACCGCAAGCGTGCGGCGCAGGAGCGGGCGATCCGCCAGCAGGTCGGTCCGGGTGACCCGCCGGATAGCGGCGATGGTACGGGCGTACTCCGCGGTGATCATGTCGAACAGACTGCGGTGTTCGGCAGGTACCAGGTTGTCCACGTAGTGGCGGGCGATGGACAGGTCGGTCTTGGCCAGGGTCATCTCGACGTTGGAGACGAAGGTCCGGAAGAAGGGCCATTCTCGGTACATCCGAGCCAGTTCCTCACCGTCCCCGGCCGCGAATGCCGCCTCGAATCCGCTGCCCACCCCGTACCAACCCGGAACGATCTGGCGTGACTGCGTCCAACCGAACACCCAGGGGATAGCCCTCAGATTGCTCACGCCGATCTTCTCCCTGTTTCTCCTGGCGGGGCGGGAGCCGATGTTGAGGAGGCTCAACTCCTCAACCGGGGTCGATGTCGTGAAGTACTCGACCAGGCCGGGCTTCTCGATGAGCTGACGGTAGGTCCTGAAGGAGGCGGCGGATACGAGGTCCATTACGCGGTACCACCGTTGAACGTCCTCGATGGCGTGGTCCGGGGTGCGGCGGGCCAGAGATGCCTCGACCAGTGCCGACAGGCCCAGTTCGAGGTTCTGGGAGGCCAGACCCGCCAGCCCGTACTTGTCGGCGATCACCTCACCCTGCTCGGTGAGCTTGATGACGCCATCGAGGGCCCCGTAGGGCTGGCTCAGAATGGCGGCGTGGGTGGGTCCCCCACCCCGTCCTATGGATCCTCCCCGTCCGTGGAACACCTCGATGCGAATCCCGGTCCGGCGGGAAAGGTCGCGGATGGTCAGCAGCGCCTTGTGGATCTCCCACTGGGAAGTGGTGATCCCCCCGTCCTTGTTCGAGTCGGAGTACCCGACCATCACTTCCTGGGCGTTGCCCCGTAGTCCCAGGAGCCGGCGGTAAGCGCGCACCTCGAACAACTCCCGGAGGATGGGACCGATGGAAGTCAGATCGTCGATCGTCTCGAACAGGGGGACGAAGCCGAGTCGGGCCACATCCCGGGCCGGATCCACCAGACCGACCTCGCGGGCCAGCAGCACCGGTGCCAGGATGTCGTCCAGCCCACGGGTCATGGAGATGATGTACGACTCGACGACTTGGTCCCCGTGCGCATCCAGGAGTTGGCGAAGCAGCCGGAACAACTCCAGCGTGTCGTCACCGGGATCGTTGCCCGGCGGTGCGACCGGACGGGAACCCGACAACTCGTCGACGAGGAACCGCGTTCGCTCGTTGCGGTCGAGGTCGCCGTACTCGATGTCAAGGCAGGCCGTAAGGGCGGCGATTGCTCGATGGTGGTGGTCGGTGTGCTGGCGGATGTCGAGTGCTGCTAGGTGGAACCCTATCGTCGCTGCCAGACCCCTGGTCCGGGCGAGCCGGCCTGTGGCCATTAGCAAGCCTCGGTTCTCGCGCAGGGAAGCATCGATGAGAGCCAGGTCAGCGAGTAGTTCCGTCGGGTTGGAGTAGGCGTGGGGACCACCGTCGCGCGTGTCCATCAGCCGCGAGCGGATGATCGTCAAGGCCTGACGGTATGGCTCGAGCTCCCTGGCCTCGGACAGCGAATCGCGGTGGGTGTCCCGGTGCCGGGCGATGAAGTCCACGAGCGCGGCCGACGCGTCAGTCACGGTGGCACTGATGCTCAACTCGGCCGCCAGCTCGGTTATCTCGGCGGTCAGGATGTCCAGAGCGGTCCTGCGCTGCTGGTCGAGCACAGTCCGGGTCGTCGCGGGCGTGACGTTCGGGTTTCCGTCCCGGTCGCCTCCCACCCACGAACCGAACCGGATCGGGCTATGGTTCCCGTCGAGTTCGCCCCCGATCAGCCGAACCGCTGCTGCGATGTTGTCCAGCAACCCGGGTATAGCCTCGCGGATGGTCTGTTCGAGGTAGTGGCGGACAAATCGGGCTTCGTCGATCGGGTCCGGTCGCTCGTCGCGTATCTCGTCGGTCTGCCAAATGACCTCTATCAACTCGGCGACCCGCCTGTCGATCTGTGCCTGGTCGGATGCGGACACCCGGGGGTTGCTCCGGGACGCCGTGGCTTGAGCGATCGCGGTCAGTTTCTCGAGGATGGTAGGTCGTGTCGCCTCGGTCGGGTGGGCGGTGAAAACCGGCTTCAGGATCGCCCGGTTGACCAGGGCGGCCACTTCGCCTGGTGATATACCCCCTTCTACGAGGGCGATAAGGCAGTCCTCGAATCCCTGTTCTGGAGTATGCCCCTCGACGTTGAGGTCCTCGACACGATGCACCTGCTCGATGATGTTGGCCAGATGGAAGTAGACGGTGAAGGCCCGCACCATCTGCACGGCGAATTCGAGGTCCATGTTCCGGAGAAGCGCGGCCAGTTCATGGGACACCTCCGCCTGTTCGAGCCGTAACCGGCGCGAGAGGGTCCGCACCCGTTCCACCGAATCGAGCAGCCCACGGCCATGCTGGTGGACCAGCGTGGTGCCCAACTGCCGAGCGAGTCGCCGGATGTCGGCGCGCAGACCGGCGTCGATTGCATCCAAGGGGTAGATGTGGGCGACAACCTCCGGCATGGTCTCGGAGGGTACTGAAAAAGTCCCGTACAAAGGATTCGCTTGCTAGCCCACAACTCTCAGATCAAGTGGTTTGCCGACCAGCGAACCCCGCAAGATCCGTTTTTAAGTACCCTCCTCGGACCTTCTCGATTCCTCGGCCCATGTAGTAGGGGCCAAGTGGGCGATAAGTTTCCACTCCCGGTCGATGATTCCGGCCCGCGGTCGGCCTTCCACTCAATATATTCCGACCTATACAGGCATACGGTCAAACCGAGATCGAGTAGCGGCAAGGGATCGGGAGGGTAAATGCGGGCATGCCGGACGCTGAGCGATCTCGTGGCGGAGATCGAGGATGGCGGGGGTCGGGGATCCCGGCACGTTGCCACACGAACGGGCCGAACCACCCCCACGCCGAAAGACAGGGAGGCGTACTCGCTGGGACGGTTGCGCCTGTCGCGCAACGTCACCCAAACCGAGCTGGGTCGCCGTCTCGGCCGCGCCCAGTCGGCGGTGTCGATCATGGAGAGCAGCGAGGACCATCTGATGTCTACGGTCAGGTCGGTCGTTGAGAGCCTCGGTGGAAGTATCGAGGTCGCGGCGGTCTTCGGCGATGAGCGGATTCCGATTGCGGTGCCTGTCCGGTCCGGTCGCCCCCCGGGATCCGGATGACCCTCGCCCCTTGGAAGGGCCGGAGGGCGCCTGACAGGCGCCCTCCGGGTAGTTCTTCGGTTGACAGGTTGGATCTAGGCGGCGGCCATCGCCTCCGCGATCCACGCGTCCACTTGTGCCTGGTTGTCGGCGATCCACTGCGTGACGAGCGCACCGACATCTTCGCCGGCATCCTGCCTTACGATCTGGAGCGACACGTCCACGACGTTGAGCTTCACGACCTCGAGCAGCTTGGCGGCTGCCGGGTGATTGGCCAGCATGTCGTGGCGGGCCGAGGCGAGGACATCGGCTGCCACCCAACCGATGTCGCAGACGCCGTCGTCGGCTGCACTGGGGCAGGAGTCGGCACCGATCGCAGGGGAGATGCCGGGCCGCTGGTCCCACTCTTCGCCGCCTTCACGGCCGAGAGGGTTGGAGTCGTCGAGCGGGATCTCTACACCGACCCACACGACGTTGTCGCCAGGACGGAGGTCGGTGATGTAGGAACTCGGGGTCCATGTGTAGGCGACCATCGGTTCGCCGGCGTCTGCCTTGGCAGTAGCCTCGGCGAACATAGCGTCGTAACCTGCGAGTACCTGGTCGATGTTCTCCCATCCCGAGAACGCGATCTGGCTCTGGATGATGTCGTCACATGTCCAACTCTCCGGACACCCGTAGATGTCGGCAATGCCGTTGCCCGGGTTGGGGTCTTGGGCGTCGTAGGCGGCGAGAGCGTCAGGGTTGTTGTTGAGATCGTCGAGCGTACTGATGCCGTATTCGGCTGCGAAGGACTTGGTCATCAAGTATCCCTGCAGGCCGCCGGCGAGCATCATCTCGCCCACCCGGCGTACGTGCTCGCCGACCAGGGAGCCATCAGCCAATTCAGCCGCTAGCCAGCTGTTGTGGCCCGGGTACCAGCTGTTGACCCAGAAGTCGGCCTCGCCCTGGGCCATTGCCAGGTAGGCCAGGTTGGGACCCAACTCGAGATCGGACGGATCGCTCACCTCGTACCCCAGCATCTGCATGAGCTGCCGGACGAGTTCGGCCTGGAAGTAGCCGGTCGACCAGTTGGCGCGGGCCATCGTCAAGCTGACGCCCTCGCCGGGAAGCATCATGGCTGCCGCTTCCATCTTGGCCGCTTCCTCGGCTGCCATGGCCTCGGCTTCTGCCGCTGCTGCGGCGGCCTCGTCCATCATGGCTTGGGCCTCGTCCATCATGGCCTGGGCCTCGGCTTGCGCCTCGTCCATCATGGCCTGGTCCTCGTCGGACATGGCCTCGGCCTCGTCGGACATGGCCTCGGCTTCTGCCGCTGCGGCGGTGGCCTCGTCCATCATGGCTTGGGCCTCGTCGATCATGGCTTGGGCCTCTTCCATCGCGGAGTTGTCCACCATGGCTTGCGTTGTGGGGGGTGCCGTCGTGGCCGGCGGCTGGGTGGTTTGCGGCTCATCGTCTCCGCATGCAGCAGCCACCAGAGTGAGGACTGCCAGCACCGCGATGATCCTGGTACTGAGTTTCATAGTACTCCTTATCTTCTCTAATTGTGCACAGAGGGCTACATGAGAGCCCGAGCGCTTGACCTTTGGGGGAATGGGATGCTCACATAAGCACCTCGACCATTGCCTCGGTAGTGGCATCTGCCGTGGCAACCTCACCGAGCGGATCGCCGTACACCTTGGATCGCCGGAATTCCTTGAGTACGGCCATAGTGGAAGCCAGAATGAACAGTCCACTGACCATGGTGAGGAAGACTCCGATTCCGGTCAGGAACTGCATGTCGCCGGAGCGAACATGCGTGAATATCCATGCGAAGGCGATGCATGTCACACCGCTTCCCAACCCGGCGGTCGCTGTGCTCCATCGCCACCTCCACTGCTCGTCGCCGCCGAATACTCCCGCGGCGGGAAGGCCGGTCAACATGGCCAACAGGCCAGCAATCAGTGTCCAGAGGCCGAGCTGCGGGCCGGTGTTCGTAAGACCGTTGGTGAACGACGGTTGCCTGGATTGGGCCTCCAAGACAAGGAGATCGGCCGCGTATACGGCTTGATTCTCCGGATCCTCATCGGCCCTGCGCTTGAGTTCCTCGATCTCCATGGTCCGCGCTTCGGCTCCTGCCAGCACCTCGGGTGTAAGAGCTCGATCTGGACGGCTGTCAGCACTCCAAGCAGAGAATACGCCGAGAAGGAGAGTGAGGATTGCGATCCCCAGGCCAATGATCCTCCCCCAGTGTATTCCCAACGGAAGCGGGTGGAGTGGCGAGTGCTTTGCGGCCCTCATCCACAGAATCGCTCCGATCGAGGCGATTAGCCCTCCTGCAATCGCAAGGTACACACCGATGCCGTGGCCGGGATCCACGGCGCCAGTCGCGATTCCGGCGTCGGTCACCGACTGGGCCAGTAAATGAGCGGACGCGATAACCAGTGTGGCGATTGCTGCAATGACTGCCCCGTCGGCTGCTAGCCATCGGGGCGCTCGGCCCGGTCGGGCGCCAAAGGCTATCACCGTAAGTATTACGAACAGACCCAGCGCCAATAGCGTGATACCGAACCAGGATCCTCCGGAGGCCGACAGTCCGTTGAAGACCTGACCATCAAGTTCACCTTCGACAGAAGCGTCCACCCACCTTCCCCACGCGCTGATCTTGCCGGCATTCGATGTCCACGGGAGGAAAGTGCTCACCACTGTTGCCAGGCCCCCGATAAGCGCCAGTAACATCGGGAGACGTTCGCCGGTGGAGACCGGCGCGTACTCCTCGGCTTCCTGGTACTTGACGACGGCCGATGGTTCGGTATCGGGGAGCAGCATCTCAGGATCCCGGCGATGTTTCCAAGCCAGTTGGACCCGTTTGAACAGGTTGATGGACTCGGTGCCCTCGCGCTGCGACATCCGGTCGAGCACGACTGCTACCAGAAAGAAGGCCAGGCCCCCCGCCGCGCCTTCGCCGACATCCTGGTTGTTTATCGCCCGTAACAACACGCGCCCGAGACCGAACGAACCCATGATCGCGGCGACGCCGAGCATCGAGATGGCCAGCAGGAGGGTCTGGTTGATGCCGGTCATGATGGCGGGCCGGGCGAGTGGGATTTGAACGTCGAAGAGGACGCGGGCCTCCGAGGCGCCGTAGGCGCGGGAAGCCTCGACGACATCGGAGGGTACCTGCCGGATTCCCAGGTTGGTCAGGCGGATCAATGGAGGGAGGGCGTACACCATCGTCACCATCGTGGCTGAGACCTCGCCGAGTCCGAAGAACCAGATGAAAGGCAACATGTAGACGAAGGAATGGACCACCTGCATAGCGTCGAGGATTGGTCGCGTGACCTGCCAGACGCTGTCTACCCGACCACAGGCGATACCGACCGGAACCCCGATCAATACGCAGAGGATGACCGCCACGCCGATGAGACCGATCGTGGCAGCGGTCTCTCTCCAGAATGCGTCGTCCAGCAATCCGCAGAGCGTTAAGGCCACAGCTACGAAGGCAGCAACCTTCAAATTACGGGTGAGCCAGGCTACCAACGCCATCGCCAGTACGATCCAGACCCACGAGATCTCGATCAGGAAGTCGCGGACCAGATTGCGGACCATGATCTCGAATGGCCAGGCCAATATGTCGAGCAGAACCTCGAGATTGACCGCTATCCACCTGGTTGCCTGTTCCATCCAATCCCCGAAGGGGACCTTCCACTCGTCGAGGACGGCGTTCTCCCAGATCGGTATACGTTCCGACGCTTGAGCGAGGATTGCGATGACGGGAGTCGGTATGGTCACAGGTAGGTTTCTCGTTCGAACCCGTCGATGAGTTGTTCGACCCGTCCCATTTCTTCCATGATCAGGCGTGGATCCAGGTTGCCTACGAGGCGGCCGTCGTTGTCTACGACGGCGATCGGTAGCCCGCGTCCGGCGGCTGCGTAGACGGTGTTGAGGGTGGTCTCCGGTGTGGTCGTTTCGAAATCGGTTCGGAGAGCGACGGACATGTTGACCGAGCCCATGCTTGCTACCCGGACGCAGTCCGCGATGGTCAGCAGCCCCGTGGGGCGCCCGCTGCCATCGCAGGCGAAGGCTCCGGCCCGGTCACCGATGTGGTCGAAGGCTTCGGCCAGCGACAGGTCGGGATCGACCGGTTTTGGAGCCGACATGACCTCGGAGCATTCGATGACGCGTCCCTGGTCTACGTCCTGCACGAACTCGGCTACGTAGGCGGTGGCGGGTTCGGTGAGTATCTCGTCGGGGGTTCCGATCTGGACCACTGCCCCGTCCCGCATGATGCATACGCGGTCGCCGATTCGCAGGGCCTCGTTGAGGTCGTGGGTGATGAACAGGATCGTCTTGCGGAGTTCGTCCTGGATGTCCATCAACTCGTCCTGCATCTGGCGGCGGATGAGGGGGTCGAGGGCCGAAAACGCCTCGTCCATCAGCAGGATGTCGGGATCGGTGGCCAAGGCCCGAGCCAGTCCGACCCGTTGCTGCATCCCGCCTGACAGTTCGCGCGGGACGTTGCGCGCGTACGGTTCGAGACCCACCAACGACAGGGCCTTCATCGCGGCGGCGTCCCGGTCTTCCTTGCCGACTCCCTGGACCTTGAGCCCGTAGCCCACGTTGTCGATCACGTTGCGGTGGGGGAAGAGGGCGAAGTGCTGGAACACCATTCCCATCTTCTCGCGGCGGAAGGCTTGGAGTTGGGCGCCCTGCAACGACTGGACATCGGTTCCGTCGACCCACGCTTGGCCGGCTGTAGCTTCGAAGAGCTTGTTCACCGTACGAAGAGCAGTGGACTTCCCAGAGCCGGAGAGGCCCATCACCACGAATATTTCGCCTTGGGACACAGAGAAGTTGACGTCCCTGATGCCTATCACATGGCCTGACTGCCGCTGGACCTCGTCCTTGCTCACACCCGCCCGAGCGAGGTCAAAAGCTCGGCCGTGCGGTTGGGGACCGAAGATCTTGTAGACGTTCTCAAGGCGTATCAGTTCGTTGCTGGCATCCGCCACTGCCGTTCCTCCCCATGGCTTGTCCTCTTTGAGCCGTGCCGCAGGAACCTGTGGGTTGCCCAAGCCTCTTCCGATGACCTTAGTAGGGGTTTATGAGGCTCCGCCGGGCCAACTACTACTCTCTGTTTCACGATACGGGACCGTTCCGCATCGTAGCACAGAGCCGAGTGGCGTGACTGCTCGACCAGCTCCTATAAGGAGGGGTGCCCGTTTGGGGCACCCCTCCTCCGTTTCGGTAGCCTGTCGTCGGGTCAGCCGGTCAAGCGCGCCGCGCGGAGCCAGGAATCCGCGAGATCGCGGTTGTCGGCGATCCATTCGGCGGCGTGGCGTTTGATGTCCTCCTCAGTGGCCTCACCGCCCTGCATACGGACGTTCTGGAGGGCCACGTCGACCGGGTTGATGGTGAACAACTCGAACAGTCGGGCCGCGGCCGGGTTAGCGGCCAGGAAGTCGTTGTTGGCGGTCACCCTGATATCGGCCGCGTCCCAGCCCAGCAGGCACGGGTCGGAGGTGCACCGGTCACCGAGTGATGACGGGCCTTCTATCTGCGTGGGCGAGATCGACGGATCTTCGTGGATGGAGACCCATACCGCATTGTCGCCCGGACGCAGATCGCTGACGTAATGAGACGGCGCCCAGGTGTAAACCAGGTAAGGCTCCCCGGCTCCGTCCCTGGCGATAGCATCCGCGATCATCGCGTCATAACCGCCGACATCGAACTGCTCGATGTTGCCCCAGCCGGCATTCTCGATCCAGGAGTTGATGTTGACGTGGCATCCCCATCCATCCGGGCAACCATATATCTGAAGTATGCCGTCGCCCGGCGAGGGGTCAGCCGCCTCGTACACAGCGAACTGGTCCGGATCGGCGAGCAGGGCATCGAGAGTGGTCAGCCCGTGTTCGTCAGCGAAGGCCTTGTTGGTGATCAGCCCTTGCACTCCCGATCTGGCCATCTCCCGGCCCAAGCTGGTGACGTGTTCACTCACCAACGAGCCATCGGGCATCGCAGCGGCCAGGAACTGGTCGTGGTTCGGGAACCACGAGTTGACCCAGAAGTCGAACTCACCGTTGGCCATCGCCACGAAGGCGTTGGACGGCGCCAACTCCAGATCCTCGGGGTCGCTCACCCCATACCCCAGCTCCTCCAACAGAGCCGCGTAGATAGCAGCCTGCAGATAACCGGTCGACCAGTTAGCCCGCGCCATCGTCGCCGAAACCCCCGAACCGGGCGTCTCGTCAACCGGGACCCTGGCTATCGCCAGCCATACATCGACGGTGGCGCGGTTGTCGGCGATCCATTCGGCGGCGTGGCGTTTGATGTCCTCCTCAGTGGCCTCACCGCCCTGCATACGGACGTTCTGGAGGGCCACGTCGACCGGGTTGATGGTGAACAACTCGAACAGTCGGGCCGCGGCCGGGTTAGCGGCCAGGAAGTCGTTGTTGGCGGTCACCCTGATATCGGCCGCGTCCCAGCCCAGCAGGCACGGGTCGGAGGTGCACCGGTCACCGAGTGATGACGGGCCTTCTATCTGCGTGGGCGAGATCGACGGATCTTCGTGGATGGAGACCCATACCGCATTGTCGCCCGGACGCAGATCGCTGACGTAATGAGACGGCGCCCAGGTGTAAACCAGGTAAGGCTCCCCGGCTCCGTCCCTGGCGATAGCATCCGCGATCATCGCGTCATAACCGCCGACATCGAACTGCTCGATGTTGCCCCAGCCGGCATTCTCGATCCAGGAGTTGATGTTGACGTGGCATCCCCATCCATCCGGGCAACCATATATCTGAAGTATGCCGTCGCCCGGCGAGGGGTCAGCCGCCTCGTACACAGCGAACTGGTCCGGATCGGCGAGCAGGGCATCGAGAGTGGTCAGCCCGTGTTCGTCAGCGAAGGCCTTGTTGGTGATCAGCCCTTGCACTCCCGATCTGGCCATCTCCCGGCCCAAGCTGGTGACGTGTTCACTCACCAACGAGCCATCGGGCATCGCAGCGGCCAGGAACTGGTCGTGGTTCGGGAACCACGAGTTGACCCAGAAGTCGAACTCACCGTTGGCCATCGCCACGAAGGCGTTGGACGGCGCCAACTCCAGATCCTCGGGGTCGCTCACCCCATACCCCAGCTCCTCCAACAGAGCCGCGTAGATAGCAGCCTGCAGATAACCGGTCGACCAGTTAGCCCGCGCCATCGTCACCGACACCCCCGCCCCGGGGCCTTTGCCAGCCTCTTCCAGCGCCATTTGAGCCTCTTCTGCGGCCATTTGAGCCTCTTCTGCGGTCTTCTGAGCCTCTTCAAGCCCCATTTGAGCCTCTTCTGCGGTCTTCTGAGCCTCTTCCAGCGCCGTTTGAGCCTCTTCGCCACCTTCCTCGGCCGCCGCTTCAGCTTCCGCCAGCGCGGCCTGGGCCGCCTCCAACTCAGCTTCGGCTCCGGCCAGAGCGGCGTTAGCTGCCTCTTCCGCGGCCTTGGCTGCCTCTTGGGCGCTGGTGTCGATGACGGTGACGGGAGGCTGCGTCTCGGTCGGGGCCTCCGGTTCGTCGTCCCCGCAGGCCACAGCCAGCAGTGCGAACACCGCCAGCACCGCTAATGCATTTCTCATTCGAGTCATTCCGGACCCTCCTCTTCTCGTCTCGGTTCTGGTTCTCTGTCTTTCTACGTACGGCGGTGTGGGTTCATTGTTACGTTCCCTGCGCAACCAACTCCTCTAGTTCGGTCTTCGCGGAATCCTCGGCCTGATCCATCAGGCTCCTTTCCCCCGCGTACACCTTGGTCCTCCGGAACTCCCTCAGCACCCAGCGGGAGGAGGCGAAGAGGAAAAACCCGGCCAGCAGGCACAGGAACGAGCCCGGCCCGCTGACGAAATTCGGGTCGGAGACGCGTACCAGCGAAGCGATCCATCCCGCCGACACCAACATCACTCCTACCCCGAGGGCGGAGACCGCCACGCTCGACCTCCAGCGCCGTCGCTCGTCGCGGCCCAACAACCCGGCTGCCGGTAGGTTGAGCAGAAGAGCCACCACGCCTAGCCACATGGTCAGGTATCCGAGGCGGGGTCCTGCCTCGTCGAAGCCGTCGGTACGGATGGGATTCTTGCGTTGCGCCTCGGCGGCCAGCGCCGCGATTTCTGTTGCGTTAAGCGCAGCCTTGGAGGGATCCGCCCGCGCTTCCTGTTCGAGGCGGTCCATCTCGGCCTGCAATTCGGGGGTGATAACCGACGCTACGCGCGTGTCGACCGACCAAGATGACAGTCCGGCCGCCAACACCATCCCGAAGATCCCCACCGACAGGAGGATACGGGTGATGGACACGGTGGACCGCAACGGACGTAACGGGCTGTAGGGGGCGTTTCGCATCCATACAGCGGCGCCGGCCACGGCGACTATCCCACCACCCAGCGCCATCCACACCCCGATGCCGTGGCTGTGGGACACGGCGTCTGTCGGCGGATCGATCCACAGGTAGCCGACCGCCGAAGCCAGCAGGCCCGCGGCGAACATCAGGGCCCCGTCGGCCCCGAACCAGCGGGCCACCTCGCCCGGTTTGGTCAGCGTGGTCAGCGCGGAGCCCACAATCAGCAGGCTCATGGCCAGCACGGCGATCCCGAGGAAACTACCTCCCTCGGCGGCCAAGCCGTTGAAGGTCATCCCACCTAGGTCCAAGTCGAACTCCCGGCCGTAGGCCGAGATGCGGCCCGAGTCGCGTCCCCACGGTAGGAACACCGAGACCAGCCCCACTACCGCCCCCACCAGGGCGATCAGCACCCCCGCCCTCTCCGCGTTCTCCACTGGCGCCGGAGTCCCTTCCACAGCTAGATCGGTGATGATGTCCTCAGCAGGGGTCTCGTCCAGCAAGACTTCCGGATCCCGCCGATGCGCCCATGCCGCGCGGATGCGGGCGAACAGGTTGGCGCCCTCTCCGGCCTCGGTCTGGGAGATGCGGTCCAGAACCACCGCCACGATGAACAGCGCCAGCCCGGCAGAGGTCGACAGTGGGGTGTCGATGTTCAGAACCGCCCTGTACACCAAGAGGCCCAGTCCGCTGGCCCCCATGATGGCGGCGATACCGATCATCGAAATCGCCAGGAGCAGGGTCTGGTTGAGGCCGGTCATGATGGCGGGACGGGCCAGCGGTATCTGGACGTCGATGAGCACCCGCAGTTCCGACGCTCCGTAGGCGCGGCTGGCCTCCACCACGTCGGCGGGCACTTGGCGAACTCCGAGGTTGGTGAGGCGGATCAGGGGCGGAATAGCGAACACCATCGTCACCATCGTGGCCGGCTCCGGACCGAGACCGAAGAAGAAGATGAAGGGGATGATGTAGACGTAGGCATGGACCACCTGCATGGCGTCGAGGACCGGGCGTACCACCTTCCAGACCCCATCGATACGGCCAGATAGTACGCCTAGGGGAATCCCGACGATGGCGCAGATCACCACCGCTACCACGATCAGTCCGATCGTCGTAACGGTCTCCTCCCAGAACTCGTTGCCCAGCAGCCCGCATACCGCTAGCAGCAGGGCCAGAGCTATTCCCACCTTCAGGTTGCGGGTGATCATCCCGACCACTAACACCCCTCCGCATACCAAGACCCAGGACATGTCGGTGATCTCCCACCACGGGTGGTATTCGGGTCCGTTGACGAAGTTCCGGAACAGGAACGAGAACGGCCACTCGATGATGTCGAGGAGGGTCCCCAAGTTGGCGACGCTCCACGACACCATCTCGTCCATCCAGGATCCGAACGGTATCTCCCACGCGTCGAGAATGGCGTTGTCCCAGAAAGGGACGCTCTCCTCGGTGTCGGGGCCCTGGACGAGGATGGTGGCGATGTGTGTGAGCAATGTCATAGATAGGTTTCCCGTTCGAAGCCGTCGATCGGTTGCTCCACCCGTCCCATCTCCTCGATGATGTGGCGCGGATCCAGGTTGCCCACCAGCCTGCCGTCCTCGTCCATCAGCAGGATGTCGGGATCGGAAGCCAGCGCTCGGGCGAGGCCGACCCGCTGCTGGCGGCCGCCGGATAGCTCGCGCGGGAGATTGCCGGCGTACGGTTCGAGACCCGCCAACGACAGGGCTTCATCGCGGCTTCGTCCCGCTCTGATTTGTCGACACCCCCGACGTTGAGCCCGTGGCCGACGTTGTCGATCATGTTCCGATGCGGGAACAAGGCGAAATGCTGGAACACCATCCCGATCTTCTGGCGGCTGGAAGCCTGGAGTCGGGCCCGTCGAGTGCTTGGACAGCGATACCGTCCACCCACACCTGGCCGGCTGTGGCCTCAAAGAGCTTGTTGACCGTGCGCAGAGCCGTGGACCTACCCGATCCGGAAAGGCCGATGAGCACGAAGATCTCGCCTGTCGAGGCCGAGAAGCTGACATCCATGATGCCGATGACATGGCCGCAATGTCCCAGCACCTCATCTTTGCTCACCCCGGCCCGAGCGAGATCGAAGGCCCGGCCGTGCGGTTGGGGACCAAAGATTCCTATAGACGCTCTGCAAGCGTATCAGCGCGCTGTCGGCCTCCACCACGGCGCTCCTCCCCGACTGGTCTCCGGCGCCCTGGCGTGAGACTCTGCGGACTGCCAGGCGCCTCAGTTTGACCTTAGTGGAGGGCTAGTCGCTTCGCCTTCCGAATCGGGATATGTTTCACGATACGGTACTGTTCCGCATCGTAGCACGCGACGGATTAGCATGGCATCCGCATCAGCACCGACATCTCTCGCGGAGACTCCATGAGCGCCGGCAAAAGCTTCCCCTCCGATCTCGAGATCGCCCAAGCCGCCACACCGAGACCCATAGCCGAGATCGCCGAATCGATCGGTATCCGTCCCGGCGAGTTGATCCCCTACGGTTCCACCAAGGCCAAGGTCCACCTGGACATCCTCAAGCGGATCGGAAGCAACCCGACCGGCAGGTACGTGGACGTGACCGCGGTCACGCCGACCCCGCTGGGCGAGGGGAAGACGACCACCACCATCGGTCTGGTGCAGGGTTTGGGGGCTCTGGGCAAGAAGGCCATTGCCACCATCCGCCAACCGTCGATGGGTCCCACCTTCGGGATCAAGGGCGGTGCGGCCGGTGGTGGTCACAGCCAGGTCATACCAATGGACGAGTTCAACCTGCACCTCACGGGCGACATACATGCCATCAGCGTGGCGCACAACCTGGTGGCCGCCGCCATCGACGCCCGCTGGTACCACGAGCGGAGGCTGAGCGATTCCCAACTCGAGGCTCTCGGCATAGAGCGCCTGGACATCGATGTGTTCCAGACGCGCTGGCGGCGGGTGGTGGATGTCAATGATCGGGCGTTGCGCAATGTAGTGGTCGGTCTCGGAGGACGGATAGACGGCCGGCCTAGAGAGACGGGCTATGACATCACGGTCGCCTCGGAACTGATGGCGATCCTGGCTCTTGCCGACGGTAACGACTATGCCTCGGCGCTACGCAACCTCCGGAACCGTTGCGCCCGCGTCGTCATTGGCAATGACAAGGGCGGCCGGCCGATCACTCTGGAGGACTTGGGGGTGGCGGGTGCGGTGACGGTGCTCATGCGCGACACCCTCCACCCGACCCTGATGCAGACGCTGGAGGGCCAGGCCGCCTTCGTCCACGCCGGGCCGTTTGCCAACATCGCCCACGGGAACTCCTCGATCCTGGCCGATCGAGTAGCTCTTCAACTGGGCGACTACGTGATCACGGAATCCGGGTTCGGGTCCGACATGGGCATGGAGAAGTTCATCGACATCAAGTGCCGGGTCTCCGGGTTGGTCCCCGATGCCGTGGTTCTCGTGGCGACGGTGAGGGCTCTCAAGACGCACGGAGGCGGTCCCAAAGTAGTGGCCGGGCGAGCGCTCGATGAGGCCTACACCAACGAGAACCTCCCGCTGCTGCAGGCCGGGTTGACCAACCTTGTTGCTCACATCGAGGGAGCTCGCCGATTCGGGTTGCGAGTGGTGGTGGCGGTGAACTCGTTTCCCACCGACACCCGGAACGAGATTGATACCGTGAAGCGGGCGGCTCTCGAGGCCGGGGCGCTTGCGGCGGTGACCGCCTCGCACTGGGCCGACGGGGGGAGTGGGGCTACGGACCTGGCCCGGGCTGTGATCGATGCCTGCGAGGAACCCAACGACTTCCGGTTCCTCTATCCGCTGGAACACTCCATCAAACAGAAGATCGAGACCGTCGCCACCGATGTGTACGGCGCCGCCGGAGTGGAGTACTCGCCGCGGGCGGAGCGGGACATCTCCGGGTTCGAGAAGGACGGATTCGGTTACCTCCCCATATGCATGGCCAAGACACCCCTGTCGATTTCCCACGATCCGAAGCTGAAAGGGCGCCCCAGCGGGTACCGGCTGCCGGTCCGCGAGGTGAGAGCATCCGTAGGGGCAGGGTTCCTGATTCCGATCTTGGGGGCGATCAGCACCATGCCCGGCCTTGGCACCAAGCCGGCCTTCATGAACGTCGACATCGACGAGGACGGCAAGATCGTTGGGCTCTTCTGACTCGGTCCGCGAGCATGCGCACGAGCGGATCGCTCTCATCCGGTACCTAGTGGTCTGCCTGCAAGATGATTCGGCGCGCCCTGCTTGCCATCGACGCCCCTCGCCGCGTTCCGCCTCCTCGACGTACCGCTGCGGGTACGCCTTCGTCGGCGGGCCTCGCGAGGAACGCCGCTGCCGGCGCATGCCGCACCACCATCTCACAGACAGACCACTGGTCGACTGTCTCGACCTCGATCGGTCTGCGCAGTTCTGGGGTCCGCTCCTCGGCTTGCAGCCCGGGCGTCGGCTCGACAACTACCTGTTCATGGGTTCCGCCCTCCCCGGATGCGATCTGGTTCTCCAACTCGTGGACCGGGTCACGACCGACAAAAGTCCCATCCATTTCGATATCGAAGGGCCGAATACGGAGGACTTCGAGAAGATCGTGGCCCGCGCGGAGCAACTCGGTGGCACAATCTTGGAGACAGTCGAGGAGGCCGAGTACACGTTGACGGTCATGACCGATCCTGACGGTAACGAGTTCTGTGTGAACCGGGTGCCATCAGGAGTGCCCGGCGGTAGCGACTCGTAGCCGGCGGAGCACAACGCCCGTCGGGAGCGAAGGAAAAGGAGGTGTTCGAATGCCGAAGGCGAAGCTTCCGCGTCTTACCACCCCGTATGTCAGGCGCGGCGGTGAGTTGGCGCCGACCACGTGGGATGAGGCGCTTACCGTCGCCGCGGCCGGGCTTGCGGCTCACAGCGGCCGTTCGTACGGGATGTTCTCGTGTTCCAAGGCCACCAACGAGATGAACTTCCTGGCCCAGAAGTTCTCCCGGATCGTCTTGGGGTCCAACAACATCGACTCGTGCAACCGCACCTGACACGCTCCCTCCGTCGCCGGTCTGGCGGCAGTTCTGGGACTGGGAGGCGGGACCTCATCCTACGAGGAGATCGAGACCACCGATGTGATCCTCCTGTGGGGTTCCAACGCGCGCGAGGCGCACCCGATCTTCTTCCACCACCTCATGAAGGGTGTGCGTAACGGCGCCACCATGTACGCGGTGGATCCGCGGCGGACCACCTCGGCTATGTGGGCAGATGTCTGGTTGGGGATCGACGTGGGTTCCGATATCGCTCTTGCCAACGCGGTGGGGCGCGAGATCATCGCGTCCGGCCTACACAACCAGGCGTTCATCGACCACGCCACCTACGGGTTCGAGGCTTATGCCGAAGCCGTCGAGCCCTGGACTCCGGAGCGGGGTTCCGAAGTGACGGGCCTTCCGGCCGGGGTGATCCGCCGGATGGCCCACGACTATGCAACGGCGGAGCAGGCGCAGATCTGCTGGACGTTGGGCATCACCGAGCACCACAACGCCACCGACAACGTACTGGCCCTCATCAACCTGGCCCTGCTCACCGGTCATGTCGGTCGGTACGGCTCCGGTTTGGTGCCCATCAGAGGCCAGAACAACGTGCAGGGCGGCGGCGACATGGGTGCGCTGCCCGACAAGCTGCCCGGCTTCCAGGATGTCGAGGACCCGGTGGCCAGAGGCAAGTTCGAGGCGCTGTGGGGTCGATCCGTTCCCGACCGGGCCGGGAAGCACATTTCCTTGATGCTCGAGGCCATGGAGCACAAGGAGATCACCGCCCTGTACGTGATCGGCGAGAACCCCGCACAGTCCGAGGCCCGTTCGGACCATGTACGGGAGATCCTGTCGGGGCTCGAATTCATGCTGGTGCAGGACATGTTCATGACCCGGACCGCCCAGCTGGCCGATGTCGTACTTCCCGCGGCGGCGGGATGGGCGGAAACGGAGGGCACCGTGACGTCCTCCGAGAGGCGGGTACAGCGGGTCCGGAGGGCCCTCGATCCCCCCGGGGACGCCAAGGACGACCTCGAGATCATCTCCGCGCTCGCCGACCGGATGGGCAAAGGCTGGGGGTACCCCACTGGCGAGGAGGTGTGGGACGAACTGAGAAGTCTGTCGCCGCTGCACGGGGGCATGTCGTACCGGCGGCTCGAAGAGTCAGGTGGTCTCCAATGGCCCTGCCCCGACGAAGACCATCCGGGCACGCTGTTCCTCCACGGTGGGCTCTGGGAGGATCCCATGCCCCGGGATCCGGTCCCGTTCATGCCCACTCCGTGGGCGCCCCCGGTGGACGAGCTGACCGAGGAGTTTCCCATCCGTCTCACCACGGGACGTCGCCTCGACTCCTACAACACCGGAGTCCAATCAGGCGGATACGGCTCACCCCTGCGGGTCGCCGCGGCCATCGAGATGGCGCCGGAGGACGGCGCGGCGCTTGCTCTGTCGGAGGGCGAGATGGTCAGCGTTACCTCGAGGCGGGGAACCCTCGAAGTTCCGGTGTTCTTCCATCGGTCTCTCCGTCCCGGACTGGCCTTCATGGCGGTCCACAATCCCGACGAGGCAGATGTGAACCTGCTCACCGTGGATGTGTGGGATCCGAAGTCGGGTACCGCGGAGTTCAAAGCCACCGCGGTCCGTGTAGAACCCGTTGCCTAGGAGGGTGGTGTGAAACCCCTTCACGGCCCGTCGACCGATGACATAATGCCTGTTCAGAGGAAGACGGGCCGTTGCTCCCACCGTTTTAGACCACCTTCCTAGGAGGATCCCATCGACCTGCGTCTCATGTCCGCAGTACCGACTCCTGTTGAGAGGGAGGCGGTCGATGACTTGCTCGGAGCGCCCCGCTCGTCCTGGGAAGGTGGCACGCTGCAGTCCCACGACCTCCGCGTCGCGTTCGGAGGTTACCGCCGGTCGCTCGAGAACCGTCACATGCTGCTGCCGACCCTTCACGCCGTACAGGATCGGATCGGGTGGATAAGCAAAGGAGCTCTCAACTACATATGTGAGCGGTTGGCGGTGCCACCGGCCGAGGCCTACGGGGTGGCCGGTTTCTACGCGTTGCTGGCCTTGGAGGAGCGTCCCTCTCGGGTTGCCCATGTCTGCGACGACGTGGCCTGTGGTGCAGTCGGTGGTAACGACATCCTCGCCGACCTGGAAGGTCGACCGGATATCCATCCGAGCCCGTGCCTCGGCCAATGCGACCGGGGTCCGGCCGTTTTCCTGCAGCGGGCCGGCGACGAGGATGCCATCCTGGTGGGAGCAACGTCCCAGCGGGTGTTGGCCGCCCTGGAGGGCGACGCGTTGCCGCTTCCTACGGTGACAGTCCCGCAACGGGGGGACCCGTCACTGAAGCTGCTCCGGCGGATCGGTGTGGTCGATCCGACCTCGTTGGACGGCTACCGGGCCTCCGGTGGCTACGAAGCGCTCCTGCGAGTTCTCGAGATGGGCCCCGGGCAGGTGATCGCCGAGATAAAGGCTGCCAACCTGCGGGGACGGGGTGGAGCCGCCTTTCCGATGGGTATCAAGTGGGATGCCGTTGCCCGCTCCGCGGAGACGCCCAGCTACGTGATCTGCAACGCCGACGAGTCCGAGCCGGGCACCTTCAAGGACCGGGTCCTTATGGAGGGCGACCCCTTTGCCCTGGTCGAATCGATGACCATTGCCGGGTTGACCGTCGGTGCCGAACTCGGCTACCTCTATATCCGGGCCGAGTACCCCGTGGCGCAGGCCCGCATGTGCCAAGCCATCGCTTCGGCGCGCGGCGCCGGCCTGTTGGGGGAGGACGTTTCGGGTTCCGGCCGATCGTTCGACATCGAGGTCCGGCGAGGGGGTGGCGCATATATCTGCGGTGAGGAGACCGCCCTGATGAACTCGATCGAAGGCAAGCGGGGAGAGCCCCGCAACAAGCCGCCGTTCCCCACCCAGGTGGGCCTGTTCGGACGCCCCACGGTCATCAACAACGTGGAGACGCTGGTCAACGTGCTCGACATAGTTCTCGAAGGGGGGGCGGCCTACGCCGAGATCGGAACCGGGGAGTCGACCGGGCCGAAGCTCTTCTGCCTGGCCGGCGCGGTTGGCAGCCCGGGGGTGTACGAGGTTGAGTTCGGACAGACGCTGGGCTCGCTCATCGAGCTGGCCGGCGGGATCACGGGGACGGGCCACCTGGGTGCGGTGATGCTGGGCGGAGCGGCTGGAGTCTTTGTCGGAGCGCAACACCTGGACATGCCGCTGACCTTCGAGCATGCGCGGGCCCGCAACGCCACCCTCGGGTCCGGGGTGGTCCTGGTATTCGACGACGACACCGACTTCCGTGCCATATCCCGCCGGATCGCCCGGTTCTTCCGGGACGAGTCGTGCGGCCAATGCGTACCGTGCCGGGTCGGCACCGTCCGCCAGGAGGAGTTGCTGGCCCGCCACCTGGCGGGCGGGCCTTTCGAGGAGCAGCTCTTCGACGATCTGGCCCGCGTCATGATGGACGCGTCGATCTGCGGGCTGGGACACACCGCCTCGACTGCCATCCGGTCGGCTGTCGATCTGGGCCTTCTGGGGGATTCCGGTGGCTGAAGTCACGCTGACCATCGACGGGTCGCAGGTCTCGGTGAGGTCCGGGTCCACCATCCTCGACGCCTGCCGGGCTACGGACAACGACCAGCCCACCCTGTGCTACCTCGACAACCTCACGCCGGTCAACGTGTGCCGGGTGTGCGTGGTCGAGGTGAAGGGGAGCCGCATCCTGGTGCCGTCCTGCAGCAGGACCGCCGAGCAGGGAATGGTCGTGTCCACCGACACCGAACGGGTGCGACACTCCCGAAAGATGGTCTACGAGTTTCTCGCCTCGTCGGTAGACCTCGGTCTGGTGGACGAGCAGACCGCCCGCTGGATGAAGGACTATGGATGCGATCCTGATCGCTACGGTCGTCCGGCCGGGCCGGTCGACGACCGGGACGAGCGGGTGGCCGGCCATCATCACGTGGGCGACGGGGCCGAGGCAGAGACGGTTCACCAGCCGGTCAAGGTGGACAACGAACTGTACGTGCGCGACTACTCCCGCTGCATCCTCTGTTACAAGTGCGTGGAGGCGTGCGGGGAGGACGCCCAGAACACCTTCGCCATCGCCGTGGCAGGCCGCGGGTTCGACGCCCGGATCTCCACCGAGTTCGACACGGGACTGACCGAGGGGGCCTGCGTCTTCTGCGGCAACTGCATTGGCGTGTGTCCAACGGGCGCCCTCATGTTCCGCAGCGAGTACGAACTCAGGTCAGCGGGTCTGTGGCAGCAGGATCGCCAGAGTGTCACCCGGACCATATGCTCCTATTGCGGGGTCGGTTGCAACCTCGAGCTGCATGTCCAGGACAACAGGATCGTGAAGGTCACCTCACCGATCGACCACTCGGTCACCTCTGGCCATCTATGCATCAAAGGCCGCTTCGGATACGAATATGTCCAGGAACTGGGCGACCTCGGCGTCACACCAATCGATGAGGTTCTGAGACGGGCGCGCGTGCCCGACGCGGGAAGCGGGGTCCGTGACGACCTATAGGGTCCGTTCGCCGGGCGCACACGGACCTGATGACCCCGTCAGCCGTCGCCCGGTTGCCGGCATATGGGCCGGGACGGTCCTGAAACGACTTCTTTGACGGCCCGCGCGCCGCGTTCGAGTCCTGGTTCAGGGGACGAACGGCTCACCGGTTCGGCCACCGCGGCGGCCTTGTTCGGTGTGGTTATCGTGGTGACCCACGGGTTCGGGAACAGCCTCGTACCGGCTCTCCTGCCGCGTATCGCAGAGTCTTTTGACGCGGGATACGGCGTTCTCGGTCTGGCCGTGGCCGCCGGGCTGATCGCCTACGGCGTGGGAGCAGCCCTTGGGATAAGAATCGTCGACCGTGTCCCGCCGAGGGCCTTGCTGGTTACCTGCCTCGCGGTTTGCGGCGCCGGCCTCCTGGCCGTATCCGGGGCAGGTTCGCCAGGAGTACTGGCCTTGTGTGTAGTCGTTATCGGCTTGGCATCACCGATCAGTTGGTCGGTGACGGTCTACTTCGTCGGTCGGGTGGTCGGCTCCGCCGCCCACGGCCGCGTCTTGGCCGTCGCCGCGGCCGGAGCCGGTGTGGGCAACGGAATAAACGGCGTTTTCGTACAGATGTTGACAGCGCGCGGGCAGTGGAGGTGGGCCTTCGTCATCGCCGGAGGTCTGGCCGCAGCCATGGTGGTCGTAACCTTGCTGGTGCTTCGCCGTCCGATCGAGCCGCCGGCCCGGGCGGCTGGGACCGGTCGAGAGGGGGAAGCCTGGCGGCGAATCTGGTCGGAGCCGGCCGGGCGGCTCGTGATCCTGATGAGCATGGTGGCGGGTATCGGAACCTTCACGTTCTCCGCCTACCTCTCGGAAGTGGCGCTGGATGAAATGCTGGTGAGCCCGCTGGCGGCCGCAACCCCGTGGTGGTTGGCCTCGGCGGTAGGGATTGCGGTTGCCCTGCCGATAGGCTTGATAAGCGACCGCGGGTCCCCCGTCGGGGTTATGGCGATAACTGCTCTCACCTACGGGGCCTCCCTGACGATACTGGTGTTCACCTGGTCGTACCCGGCTCTCTTGATGGCCACCTTCGGGTTCGCGGTTTTCAGCTACCCGATCTGGGGGCTGTTCGGGCTGGTCGCTCACCGGAGCTTCCCACCCGAACTGGCGGTTCGAGCCGTGTCGGGCGGGTTGGCTGTAGCAGCATGCTCGGCCATGGCGGGGGTAACCGCGGCCGGTTGGTGGATAGACAGGACCGGAAGCTTACGAGGTCCGGCAATCGTGCTTGCCTTGATGATTACCGTGGTTGGGGTCCGGCTCCTTTGCCTCCACCGGGCTGCGTCGCCGAGGATCGGACACTTGTGGAAGACGTAACCGTCTGGGACGTCGGTGGCCGGCGCCAGGTTCAGATCGAGGACCCCGATTTTCTCGCACTTCCCGAGTACCTGTGTGCGCGCGATGTATCCCGTGTCAGGGTGGGCCAGTTGCGTTACACCTTCATTTGCAATCCCCGAGGCGGGATTCTGAACGATCCCGTGCTGCTGCGGGTGGGCCGAGGGATGCCCGTGGGGATCCCTCATTGCTGCTGTCCCCCCTCTTCGGGGTGGCTGCCGGACCGGATGTCGATCACGATGGCGCCCACATGACCCTTGCGCAGGAAGGTTTCCTGGGCCGAGCGGAGTTGCGCCAGAGGGTAGGAGGTCGCTACCAAAGGCCGGATCTCGCCGTTTTCTATGTAGCGGACCAGGTTGGCGAACACGCCGGGAGGCACCACCGTGCAGCCGTGCATGGTGATGTCCCGTAAGTAGAGGGTGCGCAGGTCGAGCCGCACCATCGGCCCGCCGATGGCCCCTGCCACGGTGTACCGCCCACCCCGGCGGATGGTGTCGAACAACGCGGGGAACTGCGGGCCTCCCACCACATCGGCCAGCACGTCCACACCGCCGGTCCGCTCGAGGATCTCGCTCGCCAGCGAGGACGAATTCCTGTCCAGCACGTGGTCTGCTCCGGTCAGCTTCCTCAAGAGCGACGCCTTGGACTTCGAGGAGATGGCAACAGTGGTGGCCCCCCGCCGGCGCGCCAGCTGGATCAGGGCGTTCCCCACCCCGCCCGAGGCCCCGGTGACCACCACCATATGTCCTTCCTTCACGCCCGCTCGTTCCAGCATGTGTTCGGCGGTCGAGTATGAACAGGGGAACCCGGCCAGTTCCATATCGGTCAAGCCGCTCCGAATCGGGTGGGCGTTTCCGGCCGGAACGGTCACGTACTCGGCATAGCCTCCGTCGCGTTCCGAACCGAGATACCCTGCTTTAGCCAGGTCGCCCTGCGGATCCCGCAACCACGCGTCGATCAGAACCCGCTCACCGACCCGATCCCCGTCCACCGAGGAACCCACCTCCACGATCCGCCCCACCGGATCGGCGCCCTGGATGAGCGGAAAGGTCAAGCCCCCGGTCCACGACCCGTCCGCGTCGGTCGTGGTCGTTTCCTCTCCGGTGGCCGTGCTCACCGACCTCGAGTACCAGCCGGTCCTGGTGTTGATATCCGTGTTGTTCATGCCACACGCGCCGACCTCCACCAGTACCTCGTCCCGATCAGGGATCGGAACCGGCGCGTCGGTCACGTACTCCAGTCGGTCCAGCCCTCCATGACCTCTCAGCACGACAGCTCTCATGCCGTCCAGACGCTTACGGGAAGTCATAGGTCACCACGTGAATCCGGCTTGGGTTGCCGTCCGGGTTCCGCTCTCGTCGAGTTCTCGGAAGGCGCGGTCCACCGCCCGGGCGGTGGTTTCGAAGTGGTCGTCGCCATGGGCGAGGCTGACGAAGCGCCCGAGCCCCGGTATCACGTTGATCCCGTTCCGGAGCAGCGCCCTGTCGAGTCCACGGTTTACAGCCTGATCGGAGGCCCGCAGGTTCCGCATAGCGCTCCGGAGGCCTCCCAACATGGAGGACCTGCCACAGGCCGATGACATAGTGCCTGCTCACAGGAAGACGGGCCGTTGCTCTCCACCGTTTCACAGTACCCTTCTGAGGGGGCGCGGAGACATGGATGTCCGGCCACCGGCGGGAACCCCATCATTCGCCAGCCTCTCATTCACAAACTCCGTACGCTTGAACAAGTCAGCGTGAACCGACGCCACACCCGAACTTACGACTACCCCCAACCTGCAACTACACGGCTGTAACCAGGCCATACGCCGAACCATCCCCGCGAAAAACACCCGCCACCTAGCCGCTGTCGACGGCGCTGCCCGACGGAGCCTCCGTCGGGGCCGGGGGTTCGGTCGTTGTCGGGGTTTCGGTGGTTGTCGAGGTGGTGGATGTCTGCGGGGGAGGCGGTTGGTGCCGCGCGCAGTTCCCGGAGATGATGTCGACGATCCGATCGAATCGCCCGCCCTCGGGAACCGGTACCGGTGCGCCGTCATCGTTGAGCAGATGCGGATGGAACGCCCATCCAACGATCCGGTCGGCATCGAAGTCGATCTGCAACACTCCGGTTTCTCCCGTGATTCCCCATCTCGGATGCCAGACGAAGTTGCCGAGCGAGTAGGCGACCAGCCTGCCGTCGGCGAACTCGACCGGCTGCAACACGTGCGGATGGTGACCGATGACCGCATCGGCGCCGGCGTCCAGCAGCTCTCGGGCGAACGACCGCTGCGCGGCGCTGGGGCAGGTGCTGCGCTCGATGCCCCAGTGGACCAGCGCGATCACCACGTCGGCCGCCCAGGCGGCGTCCTCGATGCTCTCGACAACTCGAGACGGCGGGCGGGCCGACGCGATACCCGGCGAGTCGGGACCCGCGGGGAAACTCCAGGGGACGATCATGGACACGCCGACGAAAGGACGCTCGTGGCCCCTTCGACGTCGAGAACCCGGTAGCGGTAGGCCTCGACATCGGTTGACCCCGCGCCGAGCGCCGCCACCCCGGCCGCCTCCAACAACTCGACGGTGTCCACCAGAGCGGTGGAGCCATAGTCCTTGGCGTGATTGTTCGCCAAGGATGCGACATCGACCCCGGCAGCCGCAATCCGCCGGGCCGCTGACGGCGGAGCTCGAAAGACGTATGTCTTGTCAGCCGGTACACCACGATCGCTGATCACCATCTCGGAGTTCACGACGGCGATATCAGCCGACGCCAGAGGCGGTTCGATGAACTCGAACGGGTCGACGCCTCGGGGCTCGGTACGATCCATCAGCACATCGCCACCCGCGAGCAGCGTCCATTCCCTGGAGGGTTCGGGAGGCGGAACGGTGGTTGCGGTCACCGCCGAGGAAGGCGGGGGCGGTGAGGCCGTACTCGCGTTCTCCTCCGGGGAAGGGTCGGGGAGTGGAACCGTGGTTGTGGTCATCTCCGAGGAGGGCGGGGCGGTGGGAGAGGGGCCGGTATCCACCGGGCTCGGGCCGCCGGCCGTACACCCGCCGGCTAGTAGCGCCACGGCCAGCAGTGCAAGAGACAGGCGGACCGATGCTCGCGTCGAGTGTCCGGCCGCCTTCATGGGAGAATCGTATCCGGCCTTCGCCCTCGCCCGGTCACAACCGAGGATATGGACCGGGTCTCGCGATGGGTTGGAGGTTCCCCTGGTGGATCCCGGACGTGGCCGACCGGACCGCAGGGCAAACAACCACATTCCGGACCCCGATGGGGTGGAAGAGAACCCGCGACCGGGGACGGCGGAGAACCCATCCGTCTCACGATATCCCTGGCAGTGACCCTCCCTCGGGTGTCCAGCGACCGGAATGTGACCATCCGGTTGTGCCACGTCAGCGGACGACGGGCCAACCAATTGACCCGCTCTTTGAGCACCCTCTCGGGTTGATCCGTTGCCTGACTTCCCGTGTGGGACGCGCCGGTGTGGTTGAGGCCGGAACGCCTCACGGTGGCCGTTGGCAACTGTCGTCGAGGAAAGCACCGGTCTGGTTGGTGGTGCGCCTGAGAGCCTGTGTGACAGCCTCGCGTACCTGGGCGATCGGTGCGTCGCCGGGCTGGAATTCGGGGGGGATGAAGTTGACTGTGACGATTCTCGATGTATCGAGCATGTCTGCCAGGTCGACAAGTTCGTCGAGACGGTCACGCGGGATGTCGGTGTTGATGTGATCGGTGATGATGTCGGCCAGCGCCACATAGTTGCGAACCATTCGTATGGACGGAACCTGGTCGATGAGCGCTTCGATGACGCATCGTTGGCGGGTCATGCGGTGCCAGTCCGTACTCTTGGTTCGGGAACGCACGTATCCGAGCGCCGCCAAGCCGTCGAAGTGGTGGTCACCCGGTTCCACGACGATGTCGATGTGCGGGCCATCGGGCACGATGGGCTTGATCCGGTCGTTGATCGACTCGGTAACGTGCACGTCGATGCCGCCGGACAGGTCGATGACCTCGACGAAGCCCACCATGCCGATGAGCACGTAGTACTGGATGTCGAGGCCGGTCAGTTGGGCGAGTGCCGATTTGATGGTATGGCCGGCCGTGTCCTCGACGTTCGGGAAGGCCTCGGGGAACCTCAGCCCCAGGCCGTAGATCTCGTTGGCGATGCCCGGATACCCGTCGGGCCATTGCTCGGCTGCGGGGGTCCCTTCGGGGAAGGTGACGTGATGCCAGTTGCGGGGTACGTTGAACGCCGCCGCGTCGCCGGTGGCCATATCGATCGAGAGCACGATGATCGTGTCGGTTCTCACACCGTGGCGGTCGAACCCGGTGTCGCTGCCGAGTAGGGCGATGGTGAGGCGATCGGCCCCGTCCCAGGTCGGAGGTGGTGCTGTCGTGACGGAAGCGGTGGCGGAGGAGTTGTGGTCGGGGGAGCCGCGACCGGGGCAGCCACGGTCGTCTGCGCAGGAGCGGTCTAGGTCGTCGGCGCCGCCGTGGTGGGAACCGGCGTCCCGGTGGCGGTTCGGGTTCCGGTGGCGTCGAAGACCGTGGTCAGCATCTCGAGCTGGGTCATGGCGTATCCGACGACCAGAACGTGGGGCGCGGCGATGATCACGGCCAGGGAGGCGAGCGTGATCACGGAGAGGAATCGGTGGGTCACGCAAGGGCACTGCGGTGGGGCGCGGCGAGCCGCGGTCCTGTACGCGTCGACCGCGATTCCGATACGAAGAGCCAGGACGCAGACGGTCCCGGCGATGACGATCCAGAGCCACGACGGGGTCACGCTCCAGGCCAGCAGCGTGGCCGGACGGCGCGTGGCGACATAGATCACGCCGGCGGCAGCCGCCCCGAGGGTTCCGAATGTCAGGACTGCGGCGCGGCCGTTGCGGTGTCCGAAGTGCCCCAAGCCCGGCCACGCCGCGGAGAGAGCCACCGCGGCCAACGGCTCGGGACCGCGCCGTGTGGACTCCCCCAATACCTGATCCACAGCCACCTCTCGGTCTGGGAGTAGTCCATCCTTCGTGGACGATGTATGCCAGGATGCGCCGAGGGTAGTTGGCGCCGGGCTGAAGCCCGGGCCTTCCCTCTCACCAGGGATGCCGACCGAGGCTATTGTCTGGAACTCGGTCCCCTGGAGGGACCGGTCGGGAGAACGTGTTCCGGTTGCGGGGACCGTTCATCCGGGTCGGCTCATAGGTTCTCACCCGGGGAGACAGAACTTGCTACGGTCCAGGAGGGTGCTCGAACAACCCGTGCAAAGAGGTTCGCTCGCTAGCCCACAACCCTCAGACCAGGTGGTTTGCCACCGGCCAACCCCGCAAAGGTCCGTTCTTGAGCACCCTCCCGGGACACGATACGGATGATCAGGGCTTCCCCGAGCGCAGGCAGCCGCCCTCCTGCACCGCAGCCGGCGCCCCGTTCCCGCACCGGACACATAACGACCCGCCGTCCACCCGTCCTGACCGGAGTTGCCCCCCTGCGATCCCCGAGAACGGGTGGCGGGCCCCGCTACCCGGTCGGGATAGGGGGGGGCTGGCGGCGGCAGGGCGAACCGTCACGACCGGCGGCTGTCGGCAGGCCCGTCGAGCAGGTGGAAGAGCCACTCGGCCGCGCCGGTCGCCGGTCCGGGAATGGCCCGTGTCCTGGTTCCCAGCGCGGCCAGCGCTCGGGCGGTTTCGGCCGCCGAGGCCGCCAGCGCGGCCCGGTTGCGCTCACCTCCGGGTTTGAGAGCGTTCACGATCTCGAAGGTGACCACATTCACCCTGGTCGGGGTGTGCTCGATCGAGGTCAACGACCATCGGCCGGTGGACGGGTTCCGGGTGACGGTGAACTGCAGGATCACCCCGTCCTGGGTTCCCGGCTTGCCATCCTCCCATCGCGGGGACTGGTTGGAGAGGAAGTTACCCAGCCCGTAGACGAGGTACTCGTCCCCGATCCGATCCACGGGCTGCACCACATGGGCGTGATGGCCGATGATGAGATCGATATCGGGGGAGGACAGGAGGCGCGGTCCCAGGTCGGCCTGGTACCGGTCGGGCGCACGGCTGTACTCCGTTCCCCAATGCAGGGAAAGGATGATGAAGTCGGCGCCCGCGGCCCTCGCCCGACCGGCTTCCTCCAGGATGGCTTGCTCGTCGACGATGTTGACCATGTGGGCCTCCTCGGCGCGTAGCTCACCGATGTTGAGCCCGTAGGTGTAGGAGAGGTGAGCCACCGTCGCGCCTTTCACCTCTACCAAGTTGAGCCTCTCCTGCTCGTCGGGGGTGCGGGCCATCCCCGTGTGAGCCACGCCGGCGCGATCGAGCGCCTCGATCGTGCCGATCACCCCTCTCAGGCCGGTGTCGGCCGAGTGGTTGGAGGCCAGCGAGCAAGTGTCGTACCCGGCGTGGGCGATGGCATCGGCCAGCTGGTTGGGCACGTTGAACCGCGGATAGGAGGAGATCCGCTCGTTGTCGGGGGACATCGGCGTCTCCAGATGGCACACAGCCAGATCGGCCGCCCGCAGGATCTCCCTCACCTGGGAGAACATCGGTGTGAAGTCCCAGCCGTCGGCGGTGCGGGCCGTGCGGGCCACCGCCTTGTGGATGATCAGGTCACCGGTCGCGGCGATGGTGATCGAGCGGGATCGTCGGACGACCGTTGCCGTGGGCGCCGTCGACGTGGTGGCGGTCATCGCCGGGGCGGAGGTGGTGGAGGGCGCCGGGTGGGTGTCCGCCGGCAGAGAGGATGCCGCCCGTGCGCTCGAGGTGGGCGCGGTCGGATCGGGAACGGGCGCCGTGGTGGTCGTGGCAGAGGACGGTGTCCCGGCGGTCGGCTCGGGCGCGGTCGGGTCGGGAACGGGCGCCGTGGTGGTCGTGACCGGCGCCGTAGGGGGTCCGGCCGCCGTATCGACCGCCGGCATGGTCGGGTCGGGCGCAGGACCGGTACGGAATCCCGCCGCGATCTCCGCGGGGTCGGCCTCGCCGGTATGACCTGAACCCGCCAGCAACCATACGACCGGCGCGGCCACTGCGAGCAATCCGACAAGGACACCCAGGAGGGTGGTCCAAGACGGTGGAGGGCGACGGCCCGTCTTCCTCTGAACAGGCATTATGTCATCGGCCGACGGGCCGTGAAGGGGTTTTGCACCGCCCTCCCAGGATCGTGGTCGACCGGATGCCCGTACCCTCCCGCACCCTCAAGCGGCCCCCAACCCCATGCTCGGCAGTCCCGGACTGCCTGCGGTCTTGAGATCACGATCGACGGGACAGGACATCGTGTCGGTTCCGTTTGCGGGTCACGGAATGATACGCCTGCCATACCCATCCCAGCGGGAACCCGTCCCGGAGACGCATCGGGAGGGTCGCGTCAGGTTTGCTCCCGGGCGAGGCCGCGGCGGCGGACGATCTCGGCGGAGATGGCGGGCACCACTTCGTGGAGGTCGGCGATCACGGCCCAGTCGGCCTTGGTGACCATCGGGGCGTCCCGGTCGGTGTTGATGGCCAGGACGTTCTTGGCGTTCATCATCCCGACCCAGTGTTGGATGGCGCCCGAGATACCGCAGGCTATATAGAGGTCAGGCGCCACGACGGTGCCGGTCTGGCCCACCTGGAACTTGTGGTTCTTCCATCCGTTGTTGGTCACCACCCTCGAGCAGCCCACCGCGCCTCCCAGCAGGTCGGCCAGTTCTTCGATGATGGAGAAGCCCTCGACGTTTCCTACGCCCCGCCCGCCGCTCACCACCACCGGGGCGGTGGCCAGGGTGATGCCCTCCGAGATCGTCACCCGGTCCTGCACCATGGTGACGGAGGCTGACTCGTCGAGGAGGGGCGTGAACACCGACACGCGACCCGCGCCCGGTACGCGGGCATGGGCGGCCTCCGTGCTGTGCGGGGCGAGCGTGACCAGCTTGGTGGGCGCGGAGAGCCTGGCCCGCTCGTGGAGGCTCCCGCCCCAGCGGACCCGGGTCATGAGCCAGTCCTCGCCGTCGGGTTCTATCTCCAGGCAGTTGGCAACCATCGCGAGGTCCAGGCGGGCCCCGGCGTGGGCCATGACCTCGTTACCACGGTCGGTTCCGGTTGCCATCACCGCGGCCGCACCCACGGAACGAGCCACCTGCACGAGGCTGTCGGCCCATGCGTCGGGCCCGTAGTCCCTGAGCAGTTCGTGCCGGACCACATGGACTTCCTCGGCGCCGAAGACGTCCATTCCGGCGGCCGGCCCGTCCGCGCCCTCGCCGATCACCGCCGTATGTAGAGAGGCGCCCATCGCCGCCGCCAGCCGCCTGGCCCCGGTGAGCCCTCCCAGGGTGGTCTCATCGATCCGGCCTCGATCATGCTCGACGAGGTACAGGAACACGCTCATATCAGGCCCAGACCTTCCAGGATGTCGACGATGGCGGGTGCGGCCTCCGCTCCCTCCCCGAGAACGTCGACCCTGGTTCCGGCGGCCGGGGGTGTGACCAGGATCACCTTGGACTGCCCGCTCGATCCCGGTACGGGCTCGATGCGCGATATCGGGGCCCGCCGGGCGGCCATCCTCCCTCGCAGGGTCGGGTAGCGGGGCAGGTTGATGCCCTCCTTCACCGCCACCACCGCCGGGAGAGGCAGCCGGTAGACCTCCGAACCGGAAGGTGTCTCGCGCCGGGCGGTGATCCCTCCCTCCTCGGTGTCTATACCCTTGATCCCACTCACGATGGGCCGTCCCAGGGTCCGGGCCACCCGGATGCCCACCTGGTAGCCGCACGAGTCGGCTGATTCGCTACCGAACAGGATCAGGTCGAACGGATCCTCCTGGCCGGTCTCCATCTCGCCTATGGCGGCGGTGAGTGCCTTGGCGGTGGATACCGGATCCCAGTCGGGGATGTCGGTGGGCAGCAGCACCGCCGACGTCGCACCGACCGCCACGGCCGACCGAAGCTGTTCCTCGGCTTCCGGGGGACCCAGCGTCATCACGGTCACGGAGCCGCCCTCCCGTTCGACGATCCGGACCGCCTCCTCCACGGCGCACTCCTCGTGGGGGCTCACGGTGAACCCCAGCAGGGACGAGTCGATGTCCTGGCCGTCCGGGGTCAGGACGATCTTCGCTCCCGGCGCCGGGACCCGCTTGACGCACACCAGGATCCGCACGACCTACCTCCGGACCGCCATCAGCGCTTCATCCGGCTGTCGTCCGGATCGAACAGCGGTCGGGACCCGACCCGCGCCACCTTGACCGGGAACAACTCGTTCTGGTACATGATCCGGAGTTCCTTCCCCTCCTCCGCCATGTCCGTGGGCAGGTACCCGATCAGTATGTAAGTGTACAGGGACGGTGCGGCGCCGGCCGAGGTGACCCGCGAAACGCGGCCCTTGGAGTCCACGATCCGCTCGCCGTCCGGAGTGAGGATCGGCTCGTTGCCACCCATCGGGAAGCGGGGGATACCCGAGTCGGATACGTGGCTCTCCATCGTCAGGGTGCAACACACCGCCGCGGGGCCCGCGGCCCGGGCAGCGAGATAGGCTTCCTTGCCGATGAAGTCGGCGCTCTTGACCCTGGGGCGGGCCAGACCGGCCTCGACCGGGTTGTACTCCGATTCCAGTTCGGCCCCCATGAGACGGTAACCCTTCTCAAGGCGGGCCGTGGTTCCGTAGACGCCGGCGCCGACCGGTACCACCCCGAACTCCTGGCCGGCCTCCCACAGGGCCTGCCACAGCATGGGGGCGTGTTCCATGTTCGTGTACACCTCCCATCCGAGGTCGCCCACATAGGAGATGCGGAACATGGTGACCGGAATCGAATCGATCGTGGCGTGTTTGAAGGTGCCGTAACGGAACCCCTCGTGGGAGATGTCGTCGGACGTGAGCTTCTGAACCAGGCTGCGGGCCTGAGGTCCCCACACTCCGATGGTGGACAGGGACGAGGTGATATCGGTGAAGGTGACGGATCCGTCCTCGGGGAGCCATTTGCGGAACCAGTAGGAGTCGCGCCCGCCGTCGAAGCCTCCGGTCACCACCCTGAAATGGTCTTCTCCCATCCGCAGCACGGTCAGGTCGGATCGGAAGCCGCCTCTCTCGGTGAGGAGTGGCGTGTATATCCCTCTTCCCGGCGCATAGTTCACCTGGTTGACCGTCATGTGCTGCATGTAGTCGAGCGCGCCCGGTCCCTTGATGTCGAAGATGGCGAACGCGGTCAGGTCGACCATCCCCACCCTGTCCCGCAGCGCCAGGTGCTCGGCGTTCTGGATGGGTGACCACCAGCGGGAGTCCCACTCGTGGGGGCGTTGGGGGATCCGGTCGGCGTACTCCTCCAGCAGGGGGGTGTTGGACTCATACCAGTGGGGCCGTTCCCATCCTCCGGCCTCGAAATAGACGGCCCCGAGCGCCGACGTGGTGGTGTGGAGGGTACTGACCCGGCTGTTGCGTCGACTGTCCCACTGCTCCCGTGGGTGGACGATCCCGTAGGTCTTGTTGAAGTGCTCCGCGCACCGGGAGAGGATGTGCTGCTCGGACTTCATGTAGGGATAGAAGCGGGCGATGTCCGAGGCGTGGGGATCGATCTCGGGGTAGCCCTGGGTCATCCACTCGGCCAGCGCCCGCCCCGTGCCGGGGCCTTCCTTGATCCAGATCGCCGCGCAGGACCACAGGTTCTTCACCTCCGGGGTCTCTCCGACCAGGGGCATCGCGTCCGGCGTCAGCGAGAGCAGTCCGTTGATGCCGTACTTGATCTCGGCATCACCCAGCAACGGCATCAGCTCCATGGCCTGCTCGAGTTGGGGATCGAAGTCGTCCATGGTCAGCGGCAACTCCGTGGGCGACAGGCGGGCTTCCTCGATCGAGGGGATGGTGTCGGGGTGGTGGAAGATCGGCCGGTGGGCATAGGACCCTACCTCCATGGAGCCGCCCGTCTGGCGCTCGTAGCAGAAGGTGTCCGCGTCGCGGACGATCGGATAGCCGATCTCGCTGTTGGTGGCCGCCAGCACTTCGAGCGGACCCACGTCGATCATCTGGTGTACGGCCGGCGTGAGAGGGATCGAGGCACCGGCCATCGTGGCCAGGCGAGGTGACCAGACCCCACAGGCGATGACCACGTAGTCGCAGGTGATCCTCCCTTTGTTGGTGACCACCGCCCGGATCCGTGACCGCTTCGTCTCGATGTCCAGTACCTCCGTTACCGGGTGGACCGACAGGGCGCCCTTGCCCTGCGCGTACTCGCGCATCAGGGTCCCGGCGCGCAGGGAGTCGACCACCGACACGCCGGGCGTATACCATCCACCCAGGATCACCGACTCGTCCAGGAAGGGCACCAACTCCTTCGCCTCGGCCGGGCTTACCAGCCAGCTCTCGATGCCCCAGCACCTGGCCGAGGTCATGCGTCGGTTGAGTTCGTGCAACCGTTCCTCGGTGCGGGCCAACTCCAGGCCTCCCGAGGTGACGCTGACTTCCATCTCCTCGTACTGATGCTGGCTGTCGAGGGTGAGGTGGGTCATCTCCTTGTTGTGGTCCACCGGATAGATGAAGTTGGAGGCGTGCCCGGTGGAGCCGCCGGGGTTGGGCAGGGGGCCTTTGTCGAGCTGGACGATGTCTCGCCAGCCGAGCGCGGCGAGGTGTTTGACCACCGAGTTACCGACGATTCCGGCGCCGATGACTACCACCTGGGCGCTGGTTGGGAGATCGCTCATCCCTGGCTCCTGTTCCTACCCCTGTTCCATATCGTGGAACCCTCTTACGATACGGAACAGCTTAACCGTCGTTCGGGTAGGATGTCACCGCCAGACAGGGCGGGACAGCCCCCTGAACGGCTCATCGGCCACCGGTTGGCGGGTAATCCGACCGGGCGGAGATCCGCTGGCCGGAGAGCGCCGGTTGGGGTATGCTGTTCCACGATGTAGAACTGTTCCGCATCCTGAGACCATGATGCGGCTCCGTTCCCGGGTGAAGGGTTCCCATCCGCTCCCATGGAAATGTTTGACGAAGAACTCGACCTCCGAACGCTCCCCGACGACGAACTCGTCGAGCAGATGCACGACGATCTCTACGACGGCCTCGCCGAGGAGATCCACGAGGGAACCTGCATCTTGCTGGAGCGAGGATGGAGTGCTTCCGAGGTGCTCAACGACGCCCTAGTGGCGGGCATGAGGATCGTCGGGATCGACTTCCGGGACGGGATTCTCTTCGTTCCCGAAGTCCTGCTGGCGGCCAACGCGATGAAAGCAGGTATGGCGATACTGCGTCCCCTCCTGGCGGAGACCGGCGCAGAGACCGTCGGCAAGGTAGTGATCGGGACCGTCAAGGGGGATATCCACGACATCGGCAAGAACCTGGTGGGAATGATGATGGAGGGGGCCGGGTTCGAGGTGATCGACCTTGGAATCAACACCGATGTCGAGGAGTTTCTGGAAGCACTCGACCTTCACCAACCCAACATTCTCGGGATGTCGGCCCTGCTGACGACCACCATGCCCTACATGAAGGTGGTTGTCGACACCCTCATCGCCAGGGGACTGAGGGACCGCTACATCGTCATGGTGGGCGGCGCGCCGCTCAACGAGGAATTCGGCCGGGCGGTCGGCGCCGATGCCTACTGCCGGGACGCCGCGGTAGCGGCCGAGACCGCCAAGGATCTGGTCGCAAGGCAGCGTATCCTCATGAGCGAGCATGTCTGAGGAGATCACTCCCGGGACGGCTTTCTCGGGAGTAACCCCGCTCGGGACCGGTACCGTCGGGGCGAGCACCGCGCCGCGCCTTCTGGTACTGGCTTGCGGGGCGCTCGCCTCGGAGATCCTCTACTTCACCAGGATCAACGGTTGGGATCATGTTACCCTCGCCTGCCTCCCCGCCCGGCTGCACAACACGCCGGACCGGATCGTCCCGGAGTTGGAAGCGCGGCTGCAGGCGGTGGCCGGCCGGTACGACAAGGTGCTGATCGGCTACGCCGACTGCGGGACCGGAGGCCATCTCGATTCCCTCCTCGAGCGGTGGGAGAACGTCGAGCGGTTGCCCGGCGCCCACTGCTACGAGTTCTTCGCCACTTCGCCCGTGTTCATGGAACTGCACGAGGCGGAACTCGGGACGTTCTACCTCACCGACTTCCTCGCTCGTCACTTCGACCGCCTGGTATGGCAGTTCCTGGGGCTCGACCGCTATCCGCAGTTGCGGGACATGTACTTCGGGAACTACCGGAAGCTCGCCTACCTGTCCCAGTTCGATGATCCGTCGCTGGAGGAACGGGCCCGAGAGGCCGCTGCCCGCCTGGGCCTTGAGTTCCAGCACCATCGGGTCGGGCTCGGAGAGTTGGGCGCGAGCCTGGAGCGCTTCGCCGCTGCGGCGACGGGTTGATCCGACCATGTACGGCGACCAGGCACCGAGAGCGGCTCGCAGGCCATGACCGGGCGGCGTACCACGGCGCGTAACCAGAGGGCCAGGTCCGAGTTGATCACAATCCTGTGGCGTGACATACCGGCTCAGGTCACCGCCCGCTCGGGGAGGAACAAGATGGCGATCGAGCTTCCCGGACCCTTCCAGACAGCCATCGACCGCGCTGCGATGGTGGCGGGCAAGCAGAGATACGACGAATACATAGAAGAGTGGCGCCGGACCGCCACCCCATGCGGGGAGGATGTCGAGGCCGAGGCGGCATCCGCGGCCGCTCGCATCGAGAGCGAGTACCCCAACTCGAGGCTCTTCAGGCTGGCGGCCAACGGGGGCTACGAGAATCCCCCCGGAGCTCCGAGGATGGCAGAAGACGGGCAAGGGGAGGGTGGCCGGTGACCTACACGGTGGTGAGTTCGGCGACCCGTGAGGTCGCGATCGGGCCGGACCGTCCTTTCGTGGTGATCGGGGAGCGGATCAACCCGACCGGACGCCGGCTGCTGGCAGCCGAGATGCGGGAAGGCGACTATCACCGGGTCGAGGCCGACGCCCTGGCCCAGGTGGCGGCCGGCGCCCACATGCTGGACATCAATGCCGGCATCCCCCTGGCGGACGAGCCGGCCATCCTGGCCGAGGTCGTAAAGCTGGTCCAGTCCCTGGTGGACGTACCCCTGGCCATTGACTCGTCGATCGTCGAAGCCTTGGAGGCCGGCTTGGCGGTGTACCAGGGTAAGGCTCTAGTCAACTCGGTGACCGGCGAGGAGGACCGCCTCGAACGGGTCCTGCCGCTGGTAGCGAAGCACGGGGCGGCTGTGGTGGCCATCTCCAACGACGAGTCCGGCATCTCGGAGGACCCGGATGTGCGGTTCGCGGTGGCCGCCAAGATCGTGAGGCGGGCTGCCGATCACGGGATCCCGGCCGCGGACGTAGTAGTCGACCCGCTGGTCATGCCGGTGGGCGCCTTGCGCTACGCCGGAGTCCAGGTATTCGATATCCTGCGCCGGCTGCGGGACGAACTGGGCGTCAACTCCATGTGCGGCGCTTCCAATATCAGTTTCGGTCTGCCCAACCGGGCCGGGATCAACAGCGCGTTTCTCGCCATGGCCATCTCCAACGGCCTCACGTCGGCCATCACCAATCCTCTCGAGAAGGAGATCCTCGCATCGATCAAGGCCGCCGACGTGCTCACGGGAAACGACCGCGACTGCGTCAGCTGGATCCGGTCCTTCCGTGACCCTGCCGCGGCAGGCGGGCACAGGTCTCGCCGCCGTGGCGGTAGGCGCCGGCAGGCGGGGCGCGGTAGGTAGCGCACCATGGCCGGCTCGCCCGTGAAAGTCGTGTTCACTCCCTCGGGGAGGAGAGGCAACGTGGAAGCGGGTACCACGGTGCTCGAAGCTGCCCGCCATCTGGGAGTCGACATCGACTCGGTGTGCGGCGGTCGGGGCCTGTGCGGTCGCTGCCAGGTGACGCTGGGCGCCGCTGTCGGCATTCCCGCCACGGAAGGCCGTCTCTCGTCCCCCGAGGCCATGGAATTGGGCTACCGGGGGCGCCGCCGCCCTCTGCGGGACGGTCACCGGCTCTCGTGCGCCGCCCGCCTGCAGGACGACGCAGTGATCGATGTTCCCCCTTACAGCCAGGTCCGCCGCCAAGTCGTTCGTAAGCGAGCCGAAGTGGTGGACATACCGGTCGATCCGGTGGTGCGGCTGCACTATCTGGAGGTGCAACCCCCCGATTTGGCTAGCCAGTCCTCCGACCTGGCCCGCACATTGCGGGCGCTGGAGGAGCAGTGGGGGATCACGGGGTCGTCGGTCGACCATCACGTGCTGGTCGATTTGCAGGACGCCCTGCGAGCCGGTGACTGGACCGTGACCCTGGCGGTCCACGACGGCGACACGGTCACCGGTGTGTGGCCCGGTTTCCACGACGGCCCGGTCGGGGTGGCGATCGACGTCGGATCGACCACCGTGGCAGGCCACCTGTGCGATCTGTCCACGGGCTCGGTCCTCGCTTCGGTGGGGATGATGAACCCGCAGATCCGCTTCGGTGAGGATCTCATGAGCCGCGTCTCCTACGTGATGATGAACGAGGGGGGCGAAGCGGAACTGACGTCCGCCATCCGTGACGCCCTGGATCACCTGGTGGGCGAGCTGGTGGTGGAGGCCGGGCTGGAGAGGAGCGCGGTTCTCGAAGTGGCGCTGGTTGGTAATCCGATCATGCACCACCTCGTGCTCGGAATCGACCCACGGCGGCTCGGGGTGGCGCCTTTCGCGCTGGCCACCGACGGGCCTGTCCGAATCCCGTTATCCATTGTCGGGATCGAGGCCCACCCGGGTGCCCGACTCTATGTGCTGCCGTGCGTAGCGGGGCACGTGGGCGCCGACGCGGCCGGCGCGATTCTGTCGGAAGGCCCGCACCGCGGCCACGACATCCAACTGGTGGTCGACGTCGGCACCAACGCAGAGATCATGCTGGGGAACTCGGGGCGGCTGCTGGCCGCGTCGAGCCCGACCGGCCCCGCCTTCGAAGGTGCCGAGATAAGTTCCGGGCAGCGGGCCACCCCGGGAGCGATCGAGCGGGTGCGCATCGATCGTGAAACCCTCGAGCCGCGGTTCAAGGTGATCGGGGTCGATCTCTGGTCGGATGACGAGGGCTTCGAGGAAGCGGTTGCGGGGACCGGGGTGATCGGTATCTGCGGCTCGGGCATCATCGAGGCTGTCGCCTGCCTCGCCCTGGCCGGGATCGTGTCGGCCGACGGTCTCATCCTGGAATCCACACGTTCGGATCGGATCATCTCGGACGGTAGGTCTGCTACCTACCTGCTGCATGAAGGGTCGTCCGGGGGGGTGACCCGCATCGAGATCACCCAGACCGACGTGCGCGCCATCCAGCTGGCCAAGGCGGCGCTCTACGCCGGGATCAGGTTGCTCATGGACCACTTGGGCGTGGACCGGGTGGACGAGATCCGGCTGGCGGGCGCATTCGGCAGCCATATCGATCCGATCTATGCAATGGTGCTGGGCATGATCCCCGACTGCGATCCCGATCGCGTCTCGGCCGCAGGCAACGCGGCCGGAACCGGGGCGATGATGGCGTTGCTCAGCGGCGCCGCCCGGGACGAGGTCGAGGATCTGGTGCGCAAGGTTGACAAGATCGAGACGGCGGTGGCACCGAGATTCCAGAGCCATTTCGTGGAGGCGATGGCCATCCCCCACGCCACCGCTTCCGTCGAGCGACTGGCCCGGCGGATCGATCTGTCGGGGATCGTCACCGGCCCACCCCCCACCGACCGACGAAGCCGCCGGCGGACGAGACGCCGCCGCCGCCGCTTGAAAGAGAGGCCATGAAATGGGAGCCCGGAGGAGACGCAGATCCGGAGGTCGGGCGGCGCGCCAGGCGCTGCGGACCGCCCGGGTGATAGAGCAGCAGCCCTTCCTCACCCGCAACCTGGGGCCCACCCAAGTCCTCTCGGAGGAGGGTCTGGAACTCATCGAGCACAACGCCGATACCTTGCTCGAGGAGGTGGGTATCGAGTTGATGGACTTTCCGGAGGCCCTGTCCATCTATGCCGGCGCGGGTGCCGAGATCGACGGTACCCGGGCCCGGTTCCCCAGGGGAATGTGCCGGGAGATCATCACCCGTTCCGCGCCGGGTTCGTTCATCCAGCACGCCCGCAATCCGGCTCGTTCGGTCACCATCGGTGATCCGTACACGGTGTTCGCTCCCGCGTACGGCTCCCCGTTCGTGCGCGACGCCGACGCCGGTCGTCGCTATGCCACCATCGAGGACTTCCGGAACTTCGCCAAGCTGACCTACATGAGTCCTGCTCTGCACCACGGGGGAGGAACCCTGTGCGAGCCTGTCGACCTACCGGTCAACAAACGGCATCTCGACATGATCTACGCCCATGTGGTGTGCCATGACAAGCCGTTCATGTCCTCGGTGACCCGACCCGAGAGAGCTCAGGACTCGGTCGACATGGCCAAGATCGTCTTCGGGGAGGACTTCGTCCGCGACAACACCGTGCTGATGGGGCTCTGCAACGCCAACTCCCCCCTGACGTGGGACTACGCCATGCTCGGGTCCGCCAAGGTGCTTGCCGAGAACAACCAGTGCGCCCTCATCACGCCGTTCATCATCGCCGGCGCCATGTCGCCGGTGACGGTTGCGGCGGCCGTCACCCAGACCCTGGCCGAGGCGCTGGCGGGCATCGCGTTCACCCAACTGGTCCGGCCCGGAGCTCCCGTCATATTCGGCTCGTTCGCCGCGTCGATGTCGATGCAGAGCGGCGCCCCCACGTTCGGAACCCCGGAACCGGCACTGGTGCTCTACGCGGTCGGCCAGCTCGCATCCCGCCTCGGGGTGCCTTTCCGGTCGGGCGGCAACCTGACAGCCTCGAAGACTCCCGACGCCCAGGCTGCCTACGAGAGCGTCATCACTTTCCTTCCCGCCCTCGCGGCAGGCGTCAACTTCGTTCTCCATACCGCCGGTTGGCTCGAGGGGGGCCTGACGATGGGATACGAGAAGTTCGTCCTCGATGCCGACCAGGCCTCGATGATGGCGCGGTTGGTGGGTGGCGTGGACTTGAGCGAGAACGGCCAGGCGATGGAGGCGCTCCTGACCAACGGGCCCGGTCAGCATCATCTGGGTACCGCGCACACCATGGCGAATTTCGAAAGTGCGTTCTGGGTGTCGAGCCAAGCCGATGTGGACAGCTTCGAGCAGTGGGAACTGAACGGGTCGCTGGACTCGGTGAGCAGGGCAAACGGCGAGTGGAAGCGTCTGCTGGCGGAGTACGAGGCCCCTGCCCTCGACGAGGCCGTCCACGAGGAGTTGACCGAGTGGATCGCGGCCCGCAAGGCGTCTTTCCCTGACTCGGACATTTGAGATGACGGTCCCCTCGAACACCGGCCCAGGCCTCCAACGAGCTGAGAGGGCGGCGGTTAGGCGGATCCTCGAACATCCCAAGTTCGAGGTCCTTCCCCTCAAGAACGTGCTCGACCAGGTGGGGTGGTTGCCGGCCGGGGCGATCGTCTCGATAACGGCCTCTCCCACCAAGACGCTCGAGGACACGATGAACCTGGCTGCCGAACTGTGCCAACGCGGTTTCGATGTGATCCCTCATCTGTCGGCTCGCATGACCCACGACAAGACCCATCTCGCCTCTCTGCTCGGGCGGATGGAGGATCTGGAGATCTCCAAGGCCTTCCTGGTCGGCGGGGACGCACCGCAGCGGGGCATATTTCCCGACGCCTACTCCCTACTGCTGGCCATGGACGACCTGGGCCATCATCTGTCCGAGATCGGAGTGACCTCATATCCCGAAGGACATGCCGTGATCCCGGACGGGAAGCTCCGCCAGGCTCTTGCCGACAAGCAGCCGTACGCCTCGTACATGACCACCCAGATGTGTTTCGACGCCCGGGCCATCGGCGACTTCGTGTCCGGTTGCCGGGCCGATGGCATCACCCTCCCCGTCCGGATCGGGATCCCCGGGGTGGCCGACCGGCTGAAGCTGATGCAGATCTCGGCCCGGATAGGTGTGGGACAGTCCGTGCGGTTCCTCTCCAAGCACCGGGGGTTGGTGAGCCGGTTCATCAAGCCCGGGGGATACGCGCCCGAGGACCTGCTCGAGGATCTCGCTCCCGTCGTGTGTGACGCCGAGGCCACCATCGTCGGCGTTCACATCTACACCTTCAACCAGTGCGAGACCACCGAACGCTGGCGGCAGGAATACCTGGCGACCCTGTAGACGGGTGGCCGGCGAGCGGTGGCCGATGGCAGGACTCGGTCGCCGCCCGGTTCGACGATCTGCGCGGCGAGCCCGTCCCGCTCGAACTCCGCCATCCGTACCGGGTGCTGGCGGCTAGTCGAACCGAGGAGGTCCGGCGGGTGGTGGAGGAGGCGGAAGCCGAGTCGCGGTCCGGCGCCTGGGTGGCGGGGTTCGTGGCCTACGAGGCTGCACCGGCCTTCGACGACGCGCTGGTGGTCCGGATGCCGAAGGCGGATCTTCCCCTGGCCTGGTTCGCCGCCTTCCGCTCCGCGGCTTCCGAGACGGCCGGGCGGGGAGGCGCCTACCGGATGGCGCCATGGCGTCCGGAGATCTCGGAGGAGGAGTACGAGGCGGACGTAACAGCCATACAGGAGCTGATCACCGCAGGCGATACCTATCAGGCCAACTACACCTTGCGACTCCGGGGGCGGGTGGAGGGCGATCTGGCAGCCGTCTACGCCGATCTACTCGAAGCGCAAAGGGGGGGATACCACGCCTTCCTCAAGACCGGGGATCACACGGTGGTGTCGGCCTCGCCGGAGTTGTTCTTCCGCTGGGACGGGCGGAGGATCGAGAACCGGCCCATGAAGGGGACCATGCCGAGGGGCCGGTGGGAGCAGGAGGACCGCCGTCACCGGGAGCGGTTGCTGGCGTCGGGGAAGGACCGGGCCGAGAACGTGATGATCGTCGATCTGTTGCGCAACGACTTGGGCAGGGTGGCCCGGTTCGGGACCGTGCAGGTCGAGCGCCTGTTCGAGATCGAGCACTTCGAGACGGTGTGGCAGATGACCTCGACTGTCGCCGCCGAGACCCGACCGGCCGTCTCCCTCTTCGACATACTCGCGGCCATGTTCCCGTGCGGGTCCGTGACCGGGGCGCCCAAGGCGCGCACCATGGAGATAATCCGATCGCTGGAGACCTCTCCCAGGGGGGTCTATTGCGGAGCGATCGGGCTCCTCGCGCCGCCTGGCTCGGGACGGCCCAGGGCCGAGTTCTCGGTGGCTATCAGGACCCTCGTGGTGGACGAACGGGACCGCTCGGCCGAGTACGGGGTGGGCGGGGGAGTGGTGCACGAGTCGACCCCGACCGATGAGTACCGGGAGGCGATGGTCAAGGCGAGGATCCTGCGGCGCCGGAGGGCTCCGGTGACCCTGCTGGAAACGATGCGCTGGGATCCGGGGAAGGGAATATGGTTGCTCGACCGCCACTTGAACCGCCTTCGGTCCTCGGCCCGGTACCTGGGAATGACCCTTCCCGAAGCCGAGATCGGTCGCCTGCTGGAAGGGGTCGTCGGTGAGCACCCTCTCCGGGTACGCCTGGTGGTCCCGGAGGGCGGCGAGCCCTCGATCGAGATGGCGCGCTTCGTGGCGCGGGCGCGTGTTGTAGGTCTGGCCATCGACACCAGGCCGATCGACCGGTCCGATGTTCTCCGCTATCACAAGACAACCCGGCGAGAACCCTACGACGAAGCGGTGGCCCGACACCCGGCCGCCGACGACGTGGTGCTGGTCAACGAACGGGGCGAGGCGGTGGAGACGACGATCGCCAACCTCGCGGTGCGGATCGGGAACGAATGGCTGACTCCGCCCCTCGATGCCGGATGCCTTCCGGGGACCTACCGGGAGGAACTCATAGACAGGGACGTCATCCGTGAACGCTCCCTGCCGGTTACGGATCTGGTGGCGGCGGACGAGGTGGCCGTGATCAACTCGGTCCAGGGTTGGCGACCCGGAAAGCTGCTCGAAGGGGTGTGACGGGTCGCCGCACGGAACTCCGGCCCCAGGCCGAGTGGTGCGAACGGGAAGCCCGTCAAGCGGGCTATCCGCGCAACCTCCGGCCTAATAGGGCGACTATGGCCGATACCAGGATCGCCGACGCGGCGAGTATGGAACCCAGACACCCGCTCCGCCTGATCCGCGATGTCCGGGAGGTGCGAGGCGCCGGCTCCGGTTGAGCATCGGAGGAGTGATCGCGCAGGACGGCGGCGGTCCGGTTCTCGAGCTCGAGGCGTTCCTCAACCGCATGGTCGGTCTGCATCCGGAGCTTCGACAGTTGTTCGCGCTGCTCCTCGGTGAGCCACCGCGCCTCTACCTTGTTCAGCTCACCGGCGGCCCTGGCGGTGTCGAAAAGGACCAAAGCCTCGGCCGCGGCCTTCATGTGCCGTTGGGCGGCCGCCCGGAACCGACGCTGCCGCCGTATTGCGCCGTCGAGGTGCAGCACGGCACCCCGGCGCAACTCCTTCGACACCAGGGCCAGCAGCGGCTCGGTGGAGGGGTCGGCGGCCAGGGCGAGGAGACCTTCGTAATGGTCGGCGCGGGCGAGGAACTGGATACGGGCCGCCAGTTTCTCGGCCCGGTCCGTAGCCTCGGCGTGGCCGGCTCGTACGCGTTCGACGAGTTCCTTCTTCCGCTCGCTGTCCGCCTGGTCGGCAAGCCTCCGGGCACGGTTGAAATCGAGATCGTCGAGGGCTTCCTCGAATCCCTCGACCGGATTCATGTCCCCTGGTGACATGGACGGGAGGGTACTTTGGTCGGCGGGCTGTCGTGTAGTCTCGACGCTAGGTACTACCAAGGAGAGATCATGGCGCTGACCCTCACCTCCGCAGACTTCAACGACGGTGATTACCTGGGTGCCGACCACATCCTCGCCGAGGAATACGGATTCGGTTGCGCGGGCGGCAACCGGTCACCCCATCTTTCGTGGTCGGGTGCCCCGGAGGGCACCGGCAGCTTCGCGGTTAGCTGCTACGACCCGGACGCTCCGACCGGGTCGGGCTTCTGGCACTGGGTGGTGGTGAACATACCCGCCGACGTGACCGCACTAGCCACGGGCGCCGGGGACGGGTCCGGCATCCCCGCCGGCGCCCTACAGACCCGTACGGACTTCGGCCAACCCGGGTACGGAGGACCCTGCCCGCCCGCGGGGGACCATCCCCATCGTTACCTGTTCACGGTTCATGCGGTGGGCGTCGACGCACTACCGGTGGACGCCGACACCATGCCCGCGGTGGTCGGTTTCATGCTCCACTTCAACACGCTCGAGAAGGCGGCACTGATGGGGCTGTACAAGCGCGGGTAGCGGATACACATCCCGTAGCGGTTCCTCCCGGTGTCTGATGGCCGCGCATCGGGGTAGCCTGCTGTGTGCTCCAGGAGTGGTCCAGGATGGTGCTGAAAATCGAATCCTGCGGGGTTCGCAGGTCGACAAACTACCTGGTCTGAGAGTTGTGGGCTAGCGTGCGAACCCGTTTGTACGGGCTTTTCAGCACCATCCTGAAACGGTGGAGAGCAACGGCCCTTCTTCCTCTGAACAGGCATTGTGTCATCGGTCGAGGGGCCGTGAAGGCGTTTCACACCACCCTCCCGGTGTCCGCCGCCCGGGTCACCAGGCCATGATCCGGGCGGCGCTCTGGCTCTTTTCGGAGCTACTGGTGTTGTTCCTCGGGGTGTCCTTCGGGCTCACGCTGCTGAGGCGCCGTCTCGGTGACGAACGTCTGCGGTCGCTGATGGGCGCCTCTCCGCTCGGGGCTGCCCTGCGCGGGATCGCGATCGGGTTCGTCACTCCCTTCTGCACCTACTCCGCCATACCGGTGCTGGTATCACTCCGCCAGGCCGGTGTGTCCGCGGCCGGTTACGTGGCTTTCATCGTGGCCGCCCCGGTGCTCGATCCGGTGCTGTTCGGAGCTCTGGCCATCATCGTGGGGTTTCCCGCGCGATGATCTACCTGGTAGTGGCCTTTGCGGCGGCGCTGATGCTGGCCTTGTTGGCCGAAAGGGTGGATCTGGACCGGTTCATGAAGCCGCTCCGAGCAGGCGTCAACGGGCTCGGCCACAACCCGGGAACCGATGGCACACCTTGGCGGGGACTGCGCCGCGAATGGCGGCCCGCGATGCAGTCCTCCGGGGTCTTGCTCCGTACGATGCTCCCCCTGCTCGTCGTGGGTATCGGCATCGGAATGGCCATCACCGCTTTCCTTCCGGCGGAAGCCGTGGCCCGCGTCCCGAGTCTGTCGGGCGGGCAGGCGATACCGGCGGCCGCCGCGGTCGGAACGTTCTTCTACATCAATACCGAGTTGTTCGTTCCCATCGCCGACGCCCTGAGATCCGCCGGGATCGGGATTGGCGCCATAGTCGCCCTGACCATCGCCGGAGCAGGCGCCAACGTCCCTGAGTTCGTGATCCTGGCGCGCCTCACCACCCGGAGGGTCCTGGCGGTATTCGGTGGTTATGTCTTCACGGTCGCGATGGCCGGCTGGGTGACCCTGGGCAATGGCGATGTGCGCGAGCTGGCCAACCTCGGTAGCCGGTTGGGGGCGAGGATCCTCGACTGGATCCTCGTCGGGGTGGTTGTCGCGGTCCTAGCGGTGATCGGCATAGTCGACGCTATCGCATCCGGGGATGGGGCAACCTTCATCGGGGTCGTGTTCGGGCTTGCGCTCACGGTCCTCGTGATAACCCTCCTCTACGAGATGACGATGATCGCTCTCCGGGGCCAGACCCGTCGGCAAGATGATGGTCGGGATCAAAGTGGTACGGGCCGACGACGGTGGTATACGCGGTTGGGGAAAGTCGATCGGCCGCTGGATGGTTCTGGTGCTACCCAGTCTGATTCCTATCGGGGGCTTCCTGCTGGTCCTTCTCGTGTACCTGTCACCGACCTTCGACGATCGTCGCCAGGGCTGGCACGACAAGGCAGCAGCCACGGTCGTCGTCAGGTCGTAGGACACGACCGCTCTTTCTGGACGGAAGGTTTGCACCGGCTGACAGGCGTCAACTCATTCACGGCCCGTTGCTCGGGTGGAAGTAACGACTATTCGCCTCGACGCCACAGATCGAGTGCTTGGAGCAGGTACTTGTCGAGCCAGGGATCGAACCGCGCCTGTACTGCTTCCAAGGATTCCAGGTAGTTGATCTGGAAGACCCCAAAGGAAAGAGTTCCTTGCTGACAGTGTGGAGGTCTTCGATCGTCGAGTGACCTTCGTCGGCCTCGGGTTTTCGATAGAAGCAAAGCGAAACGCCGACAATACCCCGGTACTCGCGCCCGATCCCGTGGAACGATAGAACGATTTCGGAACGTCCGGTCTCTGTCTCCAGCACGATACGCCGCCAACCGCTGAACTCGCCGATGTTCGCGTGGTATCCGAGATCTTTGGCTGCTTTGATGATCTGGGCGCGGTGCCAACGTCGTCGGTATTTCGTTTCGCTCGGCGCACTGTAATCATCGAATACGTTGCGCTCGGAGGGGCCGCGGATCGCTTCGCCGAGTTGTCCGGATGCTTTGGCGAACGTAATTCCTGCCTGGCTCCATAGGGCGTCCGCATGATCCTTCGCTTGGTCCATATTCCTGGCCAACGCCTCGTCCCGCTTACGAAAGTGGTCACCGATAGCAGCCACCATCTGATCGAGGTGCTCTCCCGCTCGTAGAACCTCGCGCGCAATTCCGAGTGCATTCACGAAGGCCTTGCGTTGGGTGGCGGCGAACATCTCGATGAGCGGTAAGAGATTTCCTCGGTCGGCTACTTCGAGAGCGTCTATGTAATCGGTCCGCTGATCGCGGTGGATTATTAGAGGGAACCATCCCTGTCTCAGGAACACGAGGGAAGCTAGTGCCCGGGCAACGCGGCCGTTTCCGTCCTGGAAGGGATGGATCTGCACGAAGCGATGGTGCAGCCAGGCCGCGAACACCTCCGGCGCGACGCCCTCCTCGCTGTAACGATCATGGAACTCGACGAGACGTTCCATCTCGACCGTGACCTGTTCAGGATGACAGTAATCGTGCACAGAACCGTCCGCTCGAGTCGGATTGTTGGGCCACTTCTTGTAGGCGCCGCGCAGCAGTGGAACCTCCACTTTGCGACCAGACGCAATCCCTGTGGCAGTGTCCTGGCTGCGCGTGATCAGTGCATGGAGTTCCTTGATGAAGGACTCGGAGAACGGGCGTTCAGATTTGACGAACTCGAAGAGCCAATCGATCGCGTCCTTCTGGTCGTGGATGTGGGCCGCCACCTGGGCGGGCGGTCTGTCCGTGGCGTCGTGGGAGATGAGCGATTCGTCGATACCCCGTTCGATCAGCAACCTCGTTATACCGCGGTCGAGTGTGTAGAGACCCTCGAGGATGCCGGTCTCGATCGCCCACTCGCGCGCCAACCGCTCGTTGAAATCCTTGAGACTCTCGGTCTCGAGCAGTGATTCACGCTGCTCGGACCAGACCGCTATCAGCGGTGGCAGTTCCCGACTGGCCAACTCCTCCCAGCCGTCTCCGAGTCCGGTGATCGGTTCCCATGCCATCCGGTCGTTCCTATCCGATCGAGGCTCCGCGCAACCCCGGCGTGCTTCTCATGCTATTCCCCGCGGGATCGAGCTAGTGCCGGAGTCAGATATCGGTGATCTCGAGCAAATGGTCGAGGCCACCGAAGTCTCTTGCTGTTGCGTGTCGGCAGGGGTAGGTTCGCGGCGAGCGCGGTGGCGGCTATGAGGAGGTCGACCGCGCGGGTACCTCTCGCCTTCCTGTCGCTCGCGGTGACCGCAGCGGCGACGCGGCCGTAGGCACGGGCGGCGCCCATATCGAAGGGGATCGGGTGGAAGAAGGCTTCGGCTCGTTGGACGTGCTCCTGCCGCCGTGCGCCTTCGTGGGAGTCTTTGGTGGCATGGGGAGCGGCGGCTAGTTCGGCGAGGGTGATTGCGCTGATGGCCAAATCGATCGGCAATCGGGCCGGATCTAGTCCGTACAGGTCGATCACAACGTAGGTCGGCGACGTCTCAGCGGTTTGAGTTCTCTGATTGGACCACCGTTGCGGATCGCTATGAATCTCCTGCCCCTCGTTCAACTCGCGCATGATCCTGGCGCTGTTGTTACGTAGTTCTCGTTGACTGATGTTACGCGGCACGCAGTGGCCGTAGCACACCGTGCTACGGGTACATATGGCCCTTCAGCGTTCGTTGTGGTGTCGATACGCTCCAGACCCGGACCGGTCAGCTGCAGCCGGTGGTCTCTCCGCAGGTGAGGCAGACGTAGCACGCGCCGTTGCGGACGGTCATGTGGCCACAAGAGGAGCACACCGGACCATCGCCTATCAGTCTGCCGATCATGGGAGCGGAGTCCGGTAGGGCCGGCTGCGCGGCGGGCCGTGACACCGTAGCGGCCCCGTTACCGGCGCCCACGGGTGAGAAGGATCGCCGGGCCTGACGAGCCGGCGCGCCCGGTCCCGAGTCCACGAACGCTGCCGCGGTGGTCTGGGCGTCGATGTCCCTCTCCTTGGCGGCTTCGATCAACTCCATCTGGTGGCCGGCCTCGGCGGCCAATCCCTTGGGCGGTTCGGGGAGGTCGCTGGCCGAGCGGTCTGGGGGGACCTGGACCAGTTCGTCGCGGTGCAGGTACTCGACACCGAGCGCCCGGAAGATGTAGTCGATGATCGAGTTAGCCATCTTGATGTTGGGGTGGCCCTCCACGATGCCGCGGGGCTCGAAGGTCTGGAACACGAAGGTGTCCACGAACTCCTCGAGCGGTACCCCGTACTGGAGACCCTTGCTCACCGCGATCGCGAAGCTGGCCAGGATGCCCCGTAGGGTGGCGCCTTCCTTGGCGAGGTCGAGGAAGATCTCTCCCAGCGTCCCGTCCTCGTACTCGCCGGTACGCAGGAAGATCTTGTGACCGCCCACCCTGGCTTCCTGTGTCCAGCCCGCCCGGCGCGCCGGGAGGAGGAATCGGGGCCGGAGCACGCTGGCGTACGCCTCAGTGGGCGAGGTACCGGCGGGGAGCCGACCCCAAGCCAGGTTGGCCTGGTCCTTGAGCATCTCCGTCACCTCGGCGGCCACTTCCCCGGAGTCGCCGTCGTCGGAGGACACCGAGAGCGGTTGGGACGCCTTCGACCCGTCCCGGTACAGGGCCATGGCCTTGAGGCCGAGTTCCCATGACAGCATGTAGGCGCCGGCCACATCGTCGACGGCCACCTCGTTGGGCATGTTTATCGTCTTCGAGATAGCCCCGGAGATGAACGGCTGGGTGGCGGCCAGCATCTTGATATGGCCGGTGTGGTGGATGAACCGCTTGCCGTACTTGCCGTTGCGGTTGGCGCAGTCAAACACCGGTAGGTGCTCCTCCCGCAGATGGGGAGCACCTTCGATGGTCTGGCGCCCGCAGATGTAATCGTTGGCTCGTGTGATCTGTTCCTCGCTGAAACCGAGCTCGGACAGCAGGCCGAATCCGGCGGCTGTGTAGTCCTCCTCCGAGAAGCCGAGCCGGCGAAGAGCGTCGTCGCCGAGCACGAACGCGTTGAGGGCGTGGCCCAACTCGAAAGCGCCTGGCAGGGCTCTTTCGACTCTGGCCAGGTCGCCGGAGGTGAAGCCGCGCTGCGCCAGGGTTTCCCGGTTGATGTGGGGCGCTCCCATCAGCGACGACGTACCCACGACGTGGGAGAGGATGTCCTGGATCTGGCCCGGGCCGTATCCGAGGCGCCGCAAGGCCGGGGCCACCGACTGGTTGGCGATCTTGAAGTAACCGCCGCCGGCGAGCTTCTTGAACTTGACAAGGGCGAAGTCCGGTTCAACGCCGGTCGTGTCGCAGTCCATGACCAAGCCGATGGTCCCAGTAGGAGCAAGCACGGTCGCCTGGGCGTTGCGGTAGCCATGACGCTCACCCAGTGACAGCGCCCGGTCCCAGGCGCTCCGGGCCGCCGACAGGAGATGGGGCGGGCACAGGTCCGGGTCGATCCCGAGCACCTGTGTCGTGACACCTTCGTAGTCGATGGCGCCGTAGGCGGCCCGCCGGTGGTTGCGCATGACCCTCAGTATGTGCTCGCGGTTCTCGTGGAACCGAGGAAACGGGCCGCGAACGGTGGCCATCCTCGCCGAGGTGGCGTAGGCCTCTCCGGTCAGGATGGCGGTGAGGGCGCCGGCGATGGCCCGACCCTTCTCGGAGTCGTAGGGGATTCCCGAACGCATCAGCAGGCTGCCCAGGTTGGCGTATCCGAGTCCCAGCGTCCGATAGTCGAACGAGCCGCTGGCGATGGGCTTGGAGGGGAAATGAGCCATGGTCACCGATATTTCCAGGACGATCGTCCAGATCCGGATGGCGTGGAGGTATCCCTCTATGTCGAACTTCCCGGTCTCCTTGTCCAGGAAGGCGACCAGGTTGATGCTGGCCAGGTTGCAGGCCGTGTCGTCGAGGAACATGTACTCCGAGCACGGGTTGGAGGCCCGTATCTGCCCGCCCTCCGGGCACGTGTGCCACTCGTTGATCGTGCTGTGGTACTGCATGCCGGGATCCGCGCACGCCCAGGCGGCCTCGGCGATCTGCTGCCAGATGTCCGCCGCCTTGACGGTCTTGCTGATGTCGCCCTCCACCCGGTTGATCAGATCCCAGTCGTCGTCGTCCAGAACCGCCTGTATGAACCGGTTGTCGACCCGGACCGAGTTGTTGGAGTTCTGACCGGATACGGTCATGTAGGCCTCGCCGTTGAAGTCGGCCGGGAAGCCGCCGTGCTCGATCAGGAGGCGGGCCTTTTGCTCCTCGACGCGTTTCCAGGCGATGAACCCCTCGATGTCGGGATGGTCCACATCGAGGATCACCATCTTGGCGGCTCTCCGCGTCGTCCCACCCGACTTGATGGCGCCGGCGGCCCGGTCGCCGATCTTGAGGAACGACATCAGACCCGAGCTCTTGCCTCCTCCGGCCAGCTGTTCGCCTTCGGCGCGGATATTCGAGAAGTTCGATCCGGTTCCCGAGCCCATCTTGAAGAGACGGGCTTCACGAACCCAGAGGTCCATGATGCCCCCGTCGTTGACCAGGTCGTCGGCCACCGACTGGATGAAACAGGCATGGGGGGCGGGCCGGGAGTAGGCATCGGGGGAAGGGACCAGGTCGCCGGTCTCCTCGTCGACGTACCAGAAACCCTGCGGGGTCCCGGTGATGCCGTACTTGTGGGCCAGGCCGGTGTTGAACCACTGCGGGCTGTTGGGCGCGGCCATCTGGTTGGCCAGCATGTACTTGAGTTCGTCCTCGAACGCCTGGGCATCGGAGGCGCGGTCGAAGTACCGGTAGGACTCGCCCCAGTGCCGCCAGGTCTCGGCCAGGCGGTCGAACACGTCCTTGGCCGAGTGCTCGGTTCCCAGCCTCGGGTTGCCGTCTCGGTCGACGATCGGTGCGCCGCGGTCGTCGACCTGGGGGACCCCGGCCTTGCGGAAGTACTTGGAGACGATGATGTCGGTGGCTACCTGCGACCAGGAGGAAGGAACCTTGGTGTCCTTCATCTCGAAGACGACCGACCCGTCCGGGTTGGCTATCCGCGATTCGCGGCGACTCCACGCCGAGCTTTCGTAGGGATCGTGGCCCTCGACCGTGAACCGGCGCTCGATCCGCAGTCCCTGACCCGTGTCTGCCATGTTGCCCTCCCCTACGAAGCCCCCCGTGGCCGTACTTGACGCCTTTTCTCCCGGGTCGTATCCCGAAGGAACAGGACCAAACAATGTAATGACACCCTTGTAGTTTGTCAAGCCACATCCCGTCCGTCATGCTTGCCACTTGCATTTTCGATACGCCTGCGAGCCGGATGAGCCTGAAATTACCCACCCGAAGGAGCGAAGCGGTGGTCCAAGGGAAGAGGGGCGGACCGCCCCGGGGAGTTGGGGAAGTTTACACGCCCCGCAATGGGGGGCGTCGTACTAGTGGACCCGATCCTGCCTCGTGCCTGCGATTTCTCCGGTGCCTCGCCTTCCCATCCACTCACTCAATCCGATCTCGGGTACAGGGTCTCGGTGTGGCCGTCCACCGCGATGGTCTGGCCGCTGATATGCCTTGCGCACCGGGATGCCAGGTACACGACCACGGCGGCGACCTCCTCGGGCGAGACGAAGGTACCCATCGAGGTACCGCTCGCATAGGAGGCGCGCACTTCGGATCGGGAAAGGCCCTCGGCCTCGGCATGGGCCTCGACGACACGCTCCATCCTGTCGCCGGTGATCGCCCCGGGGGCGATGGCGTTCACGCGGATGTTGTGACGACCCAGTTCCATCGCCAGGGCCTTGGTGAGCCCGATCACGCCGAACTTGGCGGCCACGTAGGGCGCCCGGTAGGGCATGCCCATGATCCCCGCGGTCGAGGCGATATTGATGATCGCACCTGCCTTTCGGGACTTCATACCGGGGACGACCCGTCGCGCGCAGTGGAACTGGCTGTCGAGACCCACCGCCAGGCATCGGCGCCACTCCTCCGGGGTCACCTGCTCGACCGGTCCGGTGGGTCCGGCCGTCCCGGCGTTGTTCACCAGGACGTCGATGCCTCCCTCCGCGATCGGGTCCAGCCAGGCGGCCACCGCGCCGGCGTCCGATACATCGACCCAGGCGCCCTCCAGATGGCCGGGTAGCGCCTCCAGCGCCGGCCCGTCTATGTCACATACGAACACGTCGGCGCCTTCGGCGGAAAGGGCCGTCGCGATGACGAGACCGAGCCCGCCCGCTCCGGCCGTCACCACGGCGCGCTGCCCATCGAGTCGGGTGTCCATGAACATGGCAGCTTATCCGGGGTTGTCCTGCTAGTGGTCTGCCACGCTGCGTCTAACAGACAGAACACAGTGGTCTGTCTGCAGAGCAACTTGGCGTGCTCTGCTTGCCATCGACGTCCCTCGCCGCGTTCCACCTCCTCGACATACCGCGGCGGGTACGCCTTCGTCGGCGGGCCTTGCGAGGAACGCCGCTGCGGGCGCATGTCACGCCGCCACTTCACAGACAGACCACTACCAGGTAGCAGACGGCGCATAATCGTTCCATCCGGTCGGACAGCCGATAGAATCTGCGGATGGATCTTTATGCCCGAGTCAACATCCTCGAGGGTCGCGCGGTTCGCCTCGGTCGTGGCAGTCTCGACGATGTCATATCGCTGGACGCCGATCCCCTCAACCGGGCTAGGGGCTGGGTCGACATGGGAGTGGACTACCTGCTGGTTGTCGACCTCGACGCCGCCGCCTACCGCTCGTATCGCAATCGGCCCCTGATCGATCGGATGCTGGACTCATTGGATGTGCCCGTCGTGGTCGCGGGCGGGATCCGGTCGGAACGCGAAGCCGCCCGGTTGATCCAGCGAGGTGCCTGGAAGGTGACCATGGGTACGGCGGCCATCGAACGCCCGACCATGGTGTGGGATCTGTGCCGAGATTACCCCGGTCGGATGATGGTCTCCCTCGATGTGCTCGAGAACGAGGAGTTGGTCACACGTGGCTGGACTTCCGATTCGGGCCGGTTTCTCGAAGAGGTGATGCTCGAGATGGCATCGTGCGGAGCAAGTGGCTTTCTGGTCGCCGACGCCAGGCGTGACGTGTTGAGCGAAGCACCGAATGTCGAGATCCTCCGGACGGCGCTCGAATACGTGGACGAGCCGGTCATCGCGTCCGGAGGCGTGAGGCATCTCGACGATCTCCGGATGCTCGCTTCGATCGAAGTCGAGGGTCGCTCCCTGGCAGGCCTGGTGGTCGGTCGCGAGGTGACCGAAGGACGGTTCACCATCGGGCAGGCCAAGGCCGTGCTCAGCGGACCTGCCCGAGTGCCCTCCCAGGTGCGGCAGATGCGGGTGGTCATCCCCTGCAGCGACATCGATCAGAGCATCGAGTTCTATCAGAGAACCCTCGGCCTGCCCCGTCTGGACATGTTCGAGCGCGAGGACGTGCGAGAGATCCCGCTGCAGTGGGGGGACGGACACGGGAACGTGATGAAGGTGGGCGACGGGCGCCTGTCGCTGGAGCTGTCCAGGTACCGTCGCCTGACCGATCGGGGCGTGTTGCTCGAGGTAAGCGACGGGAGGCTGCTGGAACTGGTCTCGGACAGCGACGCCGGCGATGCGTACGCGGACGGATACAGGTGCCGGCTGGTTTTGGTGGTGGACGATGTCGGGGCGTGGCGCGATCGCATCGGACGGCTCGGTCACATACCGATGCAGTCCGCCGACGCCTCGCCCGGGTCGTTCGAGATCCGTGGTCCCGACGGTGTTGCGGTGACGATCTCCGAACCGCTTGGTTTGCGGACATCCGAAGTGGGCCGTGTCGTCTAGCGAGCGAGTTCGGTGTAGAGGAGGATTGGTGTGAAGATCGGTTGGAGCAGTACACCGCTGCCTGTCCTGTTGCTGGTCGCGACCCTGGTCCTGGCGGCCTGCGAATTCCGCATCCATGCAGACCTGGTGATCGAGGACGACGAGACCGGAACGCTGTCGGTCGAGTTGTCGATGGACGAGGAGCTCGCAGCGCTGGCGGGTAGTGGCTTCGGTGGTGTAGTGGCCATCGGCGAGGACATGGTTCCATCCGGCTGGGCCGCCGACTTGGTGTCAGAAGGTGGGTACGAGGGCATTCGCTCCTCGACCGGGTTCGAGTCTCTCGACGGCCTCAGAGGGCGGCTGGAGGATCTGGTCGACGAGGCCGGCACCGCCGGCACCCCGCTGCCGGCTTTCCTCTCCGACATCTCCCCCAATCGAGACGGAGATACGTTCATCTTCCGCCTGGTGATCCCTGAGGCGGTCGAGGATCTGATCGGGGCGGGGTTGGAGGAGAGCCCCATACCGGTCGACTTGGCCACGCTCGACACGGTGTTCGATATCCGACTGACCATGGTGCTTCCGGGAGAACTCGTCACGAACAACGCCGATGTGGTGACCGGAGAGACCCTCGTATGGAACGTCTCGCTGACCGACGCCGGCAGGGTTCTCGAGGCCGAGTCGGAACTGCCCGGTCCCGACCGGACCAGGTTCATCGCGTGGGCGGCCGTAGCGCTCGCGCTCGTGATCGCCGCCTATATCGTGGTCAAGTTGCGCAAGCGCCGGCGGGCGGCGGTCCGCGACCGGGCGCAAGAACCGCCCGTGAGTTCCTGAACCGCGATTACCCGTCCGGACCGGCGGGTATCCGCCGGCTTGTGAGATACTGGACCGGCCAAGTGCGCTCCGCGGGGGAGGCTACGTGAGGTTCATCGACGATCTGGCGCCGCGCCACGAGTTGACCTACTCGGATGTGTTCCTGGCGCCTTCGTTCTCGGATGTCGGTTCCCGGATGGATGTGGACCTGACCACTCCCGACGGGATCGGTACCAACATCCCGGTAGTGGTCGCCAACATGACCGCCGTGGCGGGCCGCCGCATGGCCGAGACAGTGGCCAGACGCGGTGCGATGGCGGTATTCCCCCAAGACGTTGAGGTCGACGCCATCGCCGATATGGTTGCCTCCGTGAAGCGGGCCCATCTGGTGGTGGACACCGCCATAACGCTGCGCCCCCAAGACACCATCGTCACGGCCCGGGCGCTGATCAACAAACGATCCCACCGGGCGGTGATCGTTGTGGATGGCGGGAATCGACCCGTCGGGATCTTCACCGAGGTCGACCAGGAGGGCGCCGACCCCTTCACCCAGCTGGCGGATGTGATGTCGCAGGACCCGATCGTCCTCTCCGTCGATCTGGGTCCGGAGGCCATGTTCAACGCCCTGAACCGGCGCCGGATCCACCTCGCGCCGGTGGTGGAGGGATCGGGCCGGTTGGTGGGCGTCATCACCGAACAGGGCGCCCTCCGGGCCACCCTGTACGAGCCGGCTGTGGACGGACGCGAAAGCTTGCTGGTGGCTGCCGCCGTCGGGATCAGCGGCAAGGCGGGAGCGAAGGCGGCCGAGCTGGTCGACGTGGGGGTGGACGTTCTGGTTGTCGATACAGCGCACGGGCACCAGGCGAGGATGCTCAAGGCGCTCAAGGAGGTCCGCTCGGCCGTCGACGGTGTTCCGATCGTGGCGGGCAACGTGGTCACGAGCCGGGGTGTGAACGACCTCGTGGATGCCGGGGCGGATATCGTCAAGGTCGGTGTGGGGCCGGGCGCTATGTGCACCACGAGGATGATGACAGGAGTCGGCCGTCCCCAGTTCTCGGCTGTTGCCGAGTGTGCGGCGACGGCCAGGGCGCGGGGCCGGCATGTGTGGGCGGACGGGGGTCTGCGCCATCCCCGCGATGTCGCGCTGGCGCTGGCCGCCGGAGCGGCCGGTGTGATGATCGGGTCGTGGTTTGCCGGTACCTACGAGTCGGCGGCAGAGGCGGTGCCCGACCGGAGCGGGCGGATCTACAAGGAGAACTACGGGATGGCGTCACGGCGGGCGGTGAGCCGGCGCGCCCGCAACGACACGCCCTACCAGAGGGCGCTCAAGACGCTGTTCGAGGAGGGCATCTCCGAGTCGCGCATGTATGTGGATCCGGAGGCGCCCGGTGTGGAGGACCTGATCGATCGCATCACGGCCGGCGTGAGGTCTGCATTTACCTATGCCGGCGCCCGGAACATCGACGAGTTCCACGAAAGGGCGGTCATCGGCGTCCAATCGATGGCCGGATACACCGAGGGCCAACCCCTCGAAGACGGCTGGTAGAGGCATCGAGCGGCGCTCGGTAACAGGTGAGCGGCCAGGATGTCGTTCGCTACGGTTGACCGGTACCCCAAGGGCCGTCAGGGGAGTGGACGATGAAACCGGTCGAGATCACGGTTACCTGCGGCAGCGCCGAAGAGGCTGGCCGGATAATGCACGCAGTGGTCGAGCAACGGCTCGCCGCCTGCGGGCAGACCTGGCCCATCCGCAGCTGCTACCGATGGCAGGGAGGGGTCGTCACCGACGAGGAGCACGTGCTCCTGATGAAGTCGGTCGACATGCATTTCGAGGCAATCTGCGAGGTGATCGCACTGCTGCACGGCTACGAGTTGCCTTCCGTGGTGATGATCCCGCTGACGGGTCACGGGCCCGGTTACCTGGACTGGCTGCTCGAGGCGACGGGTCTGAACCCTCCCTCCCCACCGGTCGGCGGGCCGGCCGACCGGCTCCCGACGCGACCCGAGTGAAGCGACAACTCCGTAACGAGACACCGGGAGCGGGTGTCGGGGCGCTCGGCGGGAGTCCCCGCGCCCGGCCAGGGTCGAAATGGCGCTTGCCCGAGACGAATTCCGAGTAGCCTTCGGGTGGATGGCACGAGTAAGACTGTTCGCGAGCCTGCGCGAGATCGCGGGAGCCTCGCAGCTCGACGTCGAAGGCGAAACGGTCGGGGATGTGGTGGCGGCTCTGGCGGCGCGTTACGGGCAGGGGTTCACCAGACGCCTGGAGACCGCGCGGATCTGGAAGAACGGGGACGAGGCCGCGGCCGGCGATCCAGTCACCGCAACCGACGAGTTGGCTGTGATACCGCCGGTCTCGGGAGGCGCAGCGGTGGGGATCGCGGGCAGCGGTCTCGAAAGCCTCGTGCTGGTCGGTCTGGTGGCGATACTGCTGGGTGCCAACGCTCTCAGCTCGGCCGTCCTGGCTGCGACGTGGGTCGGTGTGACGGCTCTCTGGGTGATCGATCTGGCGCGTTCCGCTTCCGATGGTGACTTCAGGATCGATTACCCGCCCCTCCTCGCTGCGATCCTGGTCTCGATGTCGTCCAGCATCACCTTCGGCCCGTCCGGACTCGGTGTGGGCGTCGCGATCTCGATGGTCATGGTCATGGGGTGGGCAATCGTCCAGCCCAGGGCGCGTGATCTGACGATCATCGTGTCTTCGGTGCTCTGCGCGCTGATCGCCTCGCTATCGGTCGGTTCGATCATGCTGGCCCGAGCGTCGGCGGAGGGTGATCGCAAGGTAGCCGGGTTGTTGATCATCGCCGTGTTGGGAGCGCTTACGGGACGGGTCGTCGAGCGAAGCCGGGCCCGGATAGCCGATCCGTACCTGACGGCCTCCATCATCACGGTACTGGCTGCCCTGGCGGTGGCCTACCTCTCGGACTTCGAGCTTCTCGGTTGGTTCTTCATAGGGTTGGTTCTGGCGGGCGGTATGATCGCCGGCCGGGGTATCGGCTCGGCTTTCCGGACGGGGCGGATCCAGTTGGCGGTGCGCCCGGACGGATTCCTGGCGGCGCTCGATGGTCCGATGGTTGCGGTGGCTGCTTTCATGCCGGTGGTCTGGTTGATATCCTGAGCTTCCGGTGCCGATCGGCCCGAGGTCAGGGACAGGCATCCACCACAATCCCCACCCGGCAACAAGCGCTGGTGGTCTGTCTTTGAAATGGCGGTGCGGTATGCGCCGGGAGCGGCGTTCCTCGAAAGGGCCTCCGACGGAGGTGTGCGGAGAGCGCGTGCCGGGGATGGGCGGACCGAACGAGGCTCACGGGTGGCAGGTCGGCCACGGCGAATCATCTGGCAGGCATGCAGCCGGCAAGGTGCTGAGAACCTCTCCGTTGGCTCGACGGTCGATGACAAAATGCCACGTCAGCGGACGATTGGTCAGCCATTTTGCCCGTTCTTCAGCACCCTCCTAGCCTCCGAGTTCGATGTTGAGGCACTCGCGGCGTGTCCTGGTGGTGGTCGTCCTCGTCGCGTTGGCGGCGACCTCGGACCCGGTTCCCTCGGCGGCGGTCACCAAAGCGGAGGTGGACGAGGCCTGCGCGGTATACCGGGACGCCAAGCAACGACTCGATGATGCCATCGGGGAGCGGGACGAGGCGCAGGCCCAGTATGCCGAGCTCCTCTCGGAGCGGGAGGTCACCTCCGACCGGGCTGATCGGCTGCAGCGCCAGATCGCGGAGCGCGAGGACGAGGTGGAGGAGCTCCATGACCGGGTGGTCGAGTGGGCTGTCGAGTCGTACATGGCGGCCGGAACCGAGATCAGCGGAATCGTGCTCCAGACCCGGTCCCTGGAGCAACTCGTGACCGGCCAGGAGTTCCTGGCGGTGATCACCACCGACCGCGTGGCGGCCGTGGACCGCCTCAAGATCATCGTCGCCGAGACCGGGGTCATGCAGGACGAACTCGATGAGCGTACGCTTCGCCTGCTATTGATCGAAACCGAGGCTCACCGATTGGCTCAAATCCTGGCGGGAGCCACCGACGAAGCGCTGGACGTGGCCCGCGAACTGAAGGGGGACTGCCGGCGCCTGTACGAGAAACGGCAGGCCGAGCTGGCCTTGGCCCGTGCACGCGAGGCTGCCCGGCGCTCCGGGGGAGCGGGGGGAGTCTCCCCGGCCCTCACCACGGGGTTCGTGTGCCCCATGAACCGGGGAGCGGTCTCCTTCATCAACGACTGGGGTTTCCCCCGGTCGGGTGGTCGCAAGCACCGGGGAAACGACATCTTCGCACCGATGCGCCAGGCCGTGAAAGCGGTGGTGAGCGGTTCGATAAGGTTGACGGGGGGAGGTCTGGGTGGAACCGGGCTCTGGTTGTCGGCCGACAACGGGGTCGACTACTACTACGCCCACCTGGCCGGGTACGCGTCCGGCGTGAGCAGCGGCGCGCGCGTAGCCAGAGGCCAGGTGATCGCCTACAACGGCAACAGCGGCAACGCCCGCGGGGGTGCTCCTCACCTCCATTTCCAACTGCATCCGCGCGGAAGGACCAGTGCTCCGGTGAACCCCTACCCGACCCTCGTACGGGCCTGCCGGTGAAATGAGGACCGATTCGCCGCGGAGCGCGCATCGGAAGGGCCCGCCGGGCCCGCGCCGGTGGCATTGCGGACACGACGCCCGGGGCTTGCCGGTTGATGTTCACCACGATCGCTGATCGCCACTCGCCGGTCGCGCCGAGGATAGGCCCCTTCGCGGGCCGGCACTTCTTGAGCACCGTGTGGAGGCATACCGCCGAGCCTTGGCAGACACCTCGTGTGCTCGCGGACGGCAAGGGCGAGGTGGTACTGGTGGAGGACTCCGACGGGGTCGGGCTGGCAGGCCACGAGGATCTGGTCGATTACCGGTCCCCCGTCGGGGATTCGGTGCCCTTGCTGGCCGAGTATTTCGGGAAGCTCGGTCGAGGCCACACGTTACGCTTCGACTCCCTACCGGCCACCGCGGCCGATGTGTTCACGGCGGCGCTTGACCGCGTCGGGATCCCGCACCGCACGGTTGCCCATACCGCGACCGCCGTCGTGGACCTCCCGGGTTCCTTCGATGACTACCTGATGTCGATCGGCAAGAAGGAGAGGCACGAGACACGCCGCAAGCGGCGCCGCTTCGAGGCGGCGCTGGGAAAGCCGCGCGTGGTCACTTTCGGGGAGGCGGGTCCCGCCCTCGAGGAGTTCTTCCGCCTGCACCGGAGGGCGGAGGGGGCCAAGGGTTCGTTCATGACCGATCGGATGTCCGGTATGTTCGGAGATCTCCTGGGGGGTGAAGGCTGGCGGCTGGACGCCCTGTACGGCGATGATCCGCGACCGGCGGCGGCCGTGATCGGCTACACCGACCAGGACGGCTACTACCTCTACAACTCTGCCTACGACCCCGATCTGCGTGGCGCGTCGCCGGGTGTGGTGCTGCTGAGCGAACTTATCCGGTCGTCCATCGAGAGAGGGCTGGAGGTGTTCGACTTCCTCAAGGGCGACGAGACCTACAAGTTCAAGATGGGTGCCCGTTCCCGCTCCCTCTTCGTCATCGAGGGCACGACATGATCGGGCGGGTCGCCTTCCTGTCGATGCACACCTCCCCGCTCGACCTTCCCGGGTCGGGTGACGCCGGCGGCATGAACGTCTGCATCGACGAGTTGGCCACCAGCCTGGTTCGCCGGGGTGTGGAAGTCACGGTCTTCACCAGGCGTACCGATCCGGAACAGCCCGAGTCGACGGACACGTCGGACGGGTACCGGGTGGCGCATGTGGATGCCGGGCCACCGCGGCGGATTCCCATAGCCGGGCTGGGGGATTGGGTGGGCGAGTTCGCCGGCCACGTCATCGAGGCCATCGCCGACCATCACCGCGGGGAGATCGCAACCGATCTCGTCCATAGCCACTACTGGCTGTCTGGTTGGGCGGGTCTGATCGTCAAGCAGGCCACCGGGCTTCCGATGGCCAACTCGTTCCATACGCTCGGCAGGGTCAAGGACGCCACCAGGCGCCCTGGGCAGCCACCGGAACCGTTGCGGCGGATCGCGGCCGAGGCTGAGGTCATCGCCCTCTCGGACTGCGTCATCGCATCCACCGACTACGAGGCGTTCGAGCTGATCGATCACTATGGTGCCGACCCGAGCCGGGTCTGCGTCAACCCGCCCGGAATCGATCTCCGGTTGTTCCGGCCCGGTGAGTGCCAGGAGGCGCGCCACGAGATCGGAATCGACGACGCGCCTACGGTCCTGTTCGTGGGTCGTATCCAGCCGCTGAAGGGACTCGATGTGGCCGTCGAGGCGCTCCGAACGGTTCGGGAGCGGCTTCCACAGGCCCGGCTGCTGGTGGTGGGGGGGCCGAGCGGTCCGTCGGGCGAGGCTGAATACCGCCTCGTCAGGGAGTTGGCGGATCGGCTGGGACTGCGGGAGGCCGTGACCTGGTGGGGCGTGCAACCGCGCCACCGCATCCCGCTGTTCTACCGGGCGGCCGATGTGCTGATCGTACCCTCGCGGAGCGAATCGTTCGGCTTGGTGGCCGCCGAGGCGCAGGCCACCGGATTGCCGGTGGTGGCCGCCAACGTCGGCGGCCTGCGGTACATAGTCCGCGACGGCGCCTCGGGGATCCTGGTGGATGGATGGGATCCGGCCGGCTACGGCAAGGTACTGTCTGGGATCCTCGAATCTCCGGCCGAACGCCTCCACCTCGCGAGAGGTGCTGTGGAGGCGGGTAGCCGTTACGGCTGGGGCACGGCGACCGATCGCCTCTTGGAGCTCTACCGTGGGATAACCGATGGGACGCGCTGAACTCTCGGAGCGCCTCGGGACCGTATTCGGGTCATGGGTCGACGACCCGGACTCCGACGTCGTGGCCGCCGAGTTGGTCGAGGGGCGCTGGGCTGTACGCATGGCTCAGCAGACCCGCGATTTCACGACGGTGTGGGTGACACCGGGGGATCTGACCGTTGCCTTCGAGGCCTACGTGCTGCCGCCGCCGCCTCGAAGAGTTGAGGAGGTGTACCGGCATCTTCTGTTCCGCAACCACCGGGCCTGGCGCGTCCACTTCGCGATCGATCGCTACGGCGAGATATACCTATTCGGCCGGGTGGATGTCTCCCAGGCGACCGAGGACACCCTCCAGTACGTGTTCGCGGAGATATACGGGCTGGTCGATCTGTCCTTCCGGCCCCTGGTGAGGACCGGATTCGGTCGTTAGGAGAATGCCGAAAAACGGGTAAATGGTTGGCCCGTCGTCGCCGACGTAGCATCTTGTCGTCGACCGTCGGGCCAACGGGGGTTTCTCAGCACTCTCCTAGAGGGTGAGCGGATAAGCGGAGTTCGATCGCCCGTGTAGCCGCTCCCTGTCCGGTTGCCGGCCGGCTCTCTCCTGATCGTCGCTGTCTCCTCATGAACTGTCGCAATCTGTGTGTTCCAACCTGAACTCCTATCCGCGCATCCTCTCAGGAGGCTTGGATGCCGACGATTGCTCCGGGCCCGCCGCGCTCGGATCAGGCGTCTACGGGTGGCCGCGGGCCGCGTGCGACCAGCCCCGCGGATGCCACTCCGTCAAAAAAACCCTTGCATTCTTATCTACAGACAGTGTGCACAACCCCTTGGGGATTGTGTGGATAACTGCTCTTCGGGGGCTCATAATCTGATGATGGCCCTATAAACAATTTGGTAACAGCTGTTTACAGGAGGATTGATTCTCCGGATACGACCACGTAAGGTATTAGCACGAAGGCCCGAGGTGCTGGAGCCGAGCGAATCCGTCAGGGGAAGTGCGGTGGAATTCGGTAAAGGTTCCTCGGGCTTTCGTCGTGCGGGTCGTGTCATGTTCCGGGTCGCCCGCTACCGGGGGACAGGCACTGCAGCGGGGGAACCTGGGGTTACACCAGGATCGGTCAGTGGGGGCCGCGCTCGTGCACCCGGATGCGAGTACGGTCGCGTCCTGCCTGGTAGTCTTGCTGCCGGAAACGATGAAGAAAATCATGGCTGCCAACCGGGGCGAGATCGCCATTCGAATCATGCGGGCGGCGACCGAGTTGGGCCTTCGCACCGCGACGATCTACTCCAACGAAGACCGCCTCAGCCTGCACCGGTTCAAGGCGGACGAAGCCTACGAGATCGGTAGCGACAAGGGACCGGTGGCTGCCTACCTGGACGTGGACGGCATCATCGCTCTGGCCAGGGAACGCGGGGTAGACGCCATCCACCCCGGTTACGGATTCCTCTCGGAGAACAGCAGGTTCTCGCGGGCCTGCGCCGATGCCGGTATCACCTTCGTCGGGCCGACGCCCGAACTGCTCGAGGCGCTCGGCGACAAGACGGCGGCGCGCCGGCTGGCACGGAAGGCCGGCGTTCCGACCGTTCCCGGCACCGGCCTGGTGCCCGATGACCCGGACCGGATCCTGCAGATGGCCGAGTCGGTGGGATATCCCCTGATCGTAAAGGCGTCCTTCGGGGGCGGCGGCCGGGGTATGCGGGTCGTGAGCGGCCGTGACAAGCTCCTGGGCAGGCTGGAGGAGGCCCGGGGGGAGGCCCAGCGCACCTTCGGCGACGGATCCGTGTTCCTCGAGCGTTACATCGCCCGGGCGCGTCACATCGAGGTTCAGATCCTGGCCGATGTGCACGGATCCGTGGTCCACCTGTGGGAGCGGGACTGCTCGGTCCAGCGGCGACACCAGAAGGTGGTAGAGCTCGCTCCGGCGCCCAACCTCTCCGACGAACTGCGCGACGAGATCTGCGCGGCGGCGATCCGCGTCGCCCGCACGACCGGCTACGTCAACGCCGGCACCGTCGAGTTCCTGGTGGACGCGGACACCGGCGAGTGGTTCTTCATCGAGGTGAACCCGCGCATACAGGTGGAGCACACCGTCACCGAGGTGGTGACCGGCATCGACCTGGTGCGGTCCCAGTTCCTGGTGGCACAGGGTTGCCGGCTGCACAAGGCACCCCTGTCGATCCCGCAGCAGCACGAGATCCCCCGGCGAGGCACCGCCATCCAATGCCGGATCACAACCGAGGATCCCGAGAACGAGTTCTCGCCCGACTACGGCCGCCTCCAGACGTTCCGCACCGCCGGAGGGTTGGGTATCCGCCTCGACGGGACGGCCTATGCCGGCGCGGTCCTCAGCCCGTTCTACGATTCGCTCCTGGTCAAGCTCACCGCCTGGGACGCCGACGTTTCCGGTGCCTGCACCCGGGCCGACCGCGCTCTTCAGGAGTTCCGCATCCGGGGCGTCAAGACCAACATCGGGTTCCTGCGGAACGTGGTCAACCACGAGGACTTCCAGAACGGGGCGGTGACGACGCACTTCCTCGACGAGACGCCCGAGTTGTTCGATTTGAAGCCGGCCCGCGACCGAGCCAACCGGTTGCTCAGCTTCATCGGTGACACCATCCTCAACGGGAACCCCACCGTGGCGGGGAAGGACCATCCCAAGAAGCTCAAGCCTCCCCTGGCGGTGCCGTTCGAGCAGGGCTCGGATCCGCCACCCGGTACGCGCCAACTCCTGCTGGAGTTGGGACCCGACCGCTTCGCCCAGTGGGTGTGGGACCGCAAGTGCTTGCTGGTAACCGACACGACCTTCCGTGACGCGCACCAGTCCCTGCTGGCGACCCGGGTCCGTACCTACGATCTGCTGGGGACGGCCCGGGCTGTGGCGAGGCGGCTACCGAACCTGTTCAGCGTCGAGATGTGGGGAGACGCCACCTTCGACGCCGCGCTCCGCTTCCTCTACGAAGACCCGTGGGAGCGCCTGCGCCTGCTGCGCGAGGCGATCCCGAACATCTGCTTCCAGATGCTGCTCCGAGCCTCCAACGCGGTGGGCTACACCAGCTACCCGGACAACGTCGTGCGCGATTTCACGATCGAAGCCGCCCGGCAGGGCATTGATGTGTTCCGGGTCTTCGACTCGCTCAATGACGTGAGGAACATGGAGGTGGCCATCGATACGGTACGCAGCACGCACGCTGTCTGCGAGGCCGCCATCTGTTACACCGGCGACATCCTCGATCCGAGCCGTCCCAAGTACAGCCTCGACTACTACGTGGACCTGGCCGGCCAACTCAAGGAGATGGGCACGCACATGCTCTGCATCAAGGACATGGCGGGGCTGTGCCGACCGTATGCAGCCGCCCGGTTGGTGCGGGTGCTGCGGGAGGAAGTAGGCCTGCCGATCCACTTCCACACCCACGATGCGAGCGGAGTGCAGGCGGCGACCCTGATCAAGGGCGGCGAGGCCGGGATCGATGTGATCGACGCGGCCGTGGCGGCGGTGTCGGGCTCGACCAGCCAGCCGAACCTCAACACGATCGTTGGTTCTCTCAAAGGCACGGAGCGCGACACCGGGCTCGACTCGGACGCCTTGGGCGACTGTTCGCTCTACTGGGAGACGGTCCGCACCTATTACAGGCCGTTCGACAACTCGCCCAAGTCCGGGAGCGCCCGGCTATACGACCACGAGATCCCGGGCGGCCAGTTCACCAACCTCCAGCAGCAGGCCGCGGCCCTGGGTCTCGGTCAACGCTGGCGGGAGGTCGAGGAGATGTATGCGGATGTCAACCGGATGCTGGGCGACATCGTCAAGGTGACTCCGTCCAGCAAGGTGGTGGGCGATCTGGCCCTGTTCCTGCTTGCCAAGGGCATGACCTGCGACGAGGTACGGAGGCTACCGGCGGAGCACAATGTCGGGTTCCCCGAGTCGGTGGTCGACATGATGCGGGGGTCCCTAGGTGAGCCTCCCGGCGGGTGGCCACCGGACATCCGGGAGATCCTGCTCTGCCGCAACGAACCGATCGACGGGAGGGCGGGCGAGAGCTTGCCCGGGGCCGATATCGATGCGGCCGTAGTGGCGGCGGGAGAGTTGCTCGGGCGGGAGGCGGAGTGGGCGGACGGTCTCAGCTACCTGCTGTACCCGAATGAGTTCGCCCGCTTCGCCGAGACGCGCCGCCGCTACGCCGATGTCGGGGTGCTTCCCACTCCGGTGTTCTTCTACGGGCTGGAGGAGGGCGAGGAGTGCATGTTCGACATCGAGCCCGGCAAACGCCTCATCGTCAAGTTCCATACGATCGGTGAACCTCAGCCCGACGGTACCCGCATGATCTTCTTCGATCTCAACGGGCAGCCCCGTGAGATACGGGTTCGCGACATGTCGCTCCAGGCCGACAAGCCGGCCGCTCGCAAGGCCGACGGCAGCACCCGAACCATCTCGGCGCGCCGACGCCGGGCGTGGTGACCGGCCTCTTCGTCACCGTGGGAGACGAGGTGACGGCCAATACCAAGCTGCTGACCCTCGAAGCGATGAAGATGCAGAGCACCATCTACGCGCCCGACTCGGGTCGGGTCGGGTCGAGGAGATACTGGTGGAGGCGGGGAGCCGGGTGGACGCCAAGGACCTGCTCCTCATCATAGACCAGGTGTCAGGTGTCAGGTGTCAGGTGTCAGGTGTCAGGCCACTGACCACCGACAACTGGCGGCTGACCACCGGCTACCGGCGCCGGTAGCTACTCCAGTCCGAACATCACCTCTCGCAGGTTGACCGTGGTGGTGTGGAAGCTGTTCGGGTCGAGTCGGGCCGAGCCGATCCGAAGGCCCGCCATTCCCTCCGCGAAGGAGGTGGTGACCCGGAGCCCGGTGTCGTCGTGGTCCAGAACCCCGAGACCCAGGCAGCGTCCGGCCCGGTCATGGACGCCCACTATGAGGCGGTCGAGCCGGGACTGGTCGAAGCCGGCGGGAAGGCTGGGGGCGAACACCGTCGGGCGTACCCTCCAGCGTTGCAGCGACTCCTCCACGGCCAGCAGGAAGCTGGCGGCGCGCAGTTCCATCCGCTCGCCGGGGCTCATGGGTATCACGCCCCGAGGGGCCGGAACCGTCACGATTTCGGCGGACAGGAAGCGCCGCAGGAGACCTACCAGGGGTTCCATCTCGGACCCTCGCTGGAGGGCCACCACCATATCGGGGCGCGTCAACTCCACCTTGTGGTATTTGAGCGACTGGCCCGTCACCCCGGAGATCCGGCCGCAGGTGTCGATCACTATGAGGTCCGCCTCGGCCCGGGCCGAGTCCACCAGAGCGGCCACGCCCGCTACCTGCTGGAGCCGGAACCGATCCGGCTCGATCCCTCCCACGAAACGGAGTTCGTCGGCCGCAGCCATGGTCGTCAGGTCGTCCGGTGAGCGCAGCCACTTCAAGCCGACACATGTGGGAGGCCCGACCGTGGTGCGGGCGAGGTCGCTGTCGATGTACGCCACCGTCCGCCCGAACTCGAGGGCCGATCCGACCAGCATGCGCGAGAAGGTGGTCTTGCCGGTGTCGGGCCCGCCGATCATCATCACGACGCCGCCGCTATCGGCGAGTCGTGCGGCGAGGTCGACGTGAACAGGATCGCCCATGGTTCAATGCTAAACGGACCGGCGTACGGCTTCGCTACCGGCCGGGAGTAGCACTCTCCTGGGAGAGTGTCAGCAACCCACCTGCGCCCCGTTGCTCAGCCGGAGAGTGGACGGTCATCCGGCGACGGTCCATCAGCAATCGTCATCGGTCAGCGTTGTGCTCGCGGAGGCCGCGGCGGAGAAGCGCCAGCCCTCGCAGGGTGCGGGGGACTCGGCGGAGGAGTGAGGAGCGGGCCTCTCGCAACTCCTCTACGACGACCGGGACTTCGGCTATCCGGTAACCGGCTCGCTCCGCACGCAATATCAGTTCGGTGTCGAACAGGTCGTTTGTCAACCGCACATCGGGAAGCAGTTGCTGGGCCGTCGAGGCGCGAAGCGCCTTCATGCCATGGGTGTCGCTGAGGTTGGAGCCCACCACCGTACGCAGCAGGAAGTTGAAGACCGTGGTGGCCAGCCGGCGAATCCGGGGTCGGCGGTCCTGCGAACCGGGTGCCCGCTTGGATCCGATGACCACGTCGTTGCAGTCTGCCAACTCGGTCACCGTTCCGATGAAGGCACCCGAGTAGTAGTCGATGTCGAACACCACCAGCCAGCCCCGGGAGCCGGCGGCTTCCATCCCGGTCCGGATTGCCAGCCCGTAGTCGGCTACCGGGAGTCTGATGACATCGAGCCGGGGATCCGAGCCGGCCTCGACCACGGCTTCCGCATAGGTAGTGTCGGTGGAGCCGTTCTCGACCAGGATGATCCGGTAGTCAGCCGAGGTGGCGTCGACTTCCTGTCTCATCTTGTCGAGGGCCGGTCCCATGAATCCCGACTCGTTATGAACCGGGACGATGATGGTGAGGAATGGTTCGGTCATAGCGTTGCGGGTTGGAGTGTAGATTCGGAGCGTTCGGTGTTTCTCCGGAATGCCCCTGCAGGTGACACCGGGTCTCGGCCTGCCGAGGATTGGTTCGGGGGCCGGCCGGTCCACCACCGGTGCCTCGATCAGTGACAGAATGCCGCTTGACGGACCACGGGTACGGCAAGGCGGTCATGGAACGGAACGACATCGATACCTTCGACACGATCTTCAAGGCTTATGACGTGCGGGGCCGCGTCGACACGGGGGAACTGGATGAGGAGGCCGCGGAGAGGATAGGCGCGGGATTCGCCCGTTACACCGGCGCGGCCGCGGTCGCCCTCGGCCGTGACTGCCGTCCTTCCTCGCCGTCGCTGGCGGCGGCGTTCGCGGCCGGGGTCACATCGCAGGAGGTGGATGTCGCGGACCTGGGCCAGGTGCCGACAGAGGTCGTCTACTTCCACTCGGGTCGGAACGAGGTCCCGGGCGCCGTGGTCACGGCCTCCCACAACCCTGCCGGTTACAACGGGTTCAAGCTGTGTCACCGGGGTGCGGCTCCGATAGGCGCCGGCACCGGGCTCGAGGAGATCAGGGAGTTCGCCCGCCGGGCGGTACCGGGTTCGCCCGCCGGGCGGAGGGGGCGGGTGGCGGCGTTCGATGCGATGCCGGGGTTTCTTGAACATCTCACCGGGATCGTCGATCCGGCCGGTATCGGGCGGTTGCGGGTTGCGGTGGACGCCGGCAACGGGATGGCGGGCCTGGTCCTCGGGGATTTGTTCGGACGCTTGGATGCCCGGATGACGGGTCTCTATCTCGAACCGGATGGTTCCTTTCCCAACCATCCCGCCGATCCCCTCGACCCGGACAACCTGGCCGACCTGGCCGAGTCGGTCCTCTCCGGAGCGGCCGACGTCGGGGTGGCGTTCGATGGTGATGCCGACAGGGCGGTATTCGTGGACGAAGCCGGAGTGCCGCTCCCGGGGAGTACCACGACCGCCATCATCTCGGGTTGGTTTCTCCGGCGTCGCCCGGGTGCCCGCATCGTCCATAACCTGATCTGTTCCAGGAACGTGGCCGAGACCATCCGCGCCGCGGGGGGAGTGCCCGTCCGCACGAGGGTCGGCCACTCGTTCATCAAGGCGGTGATGGCCGAGACGGGGGCGGTGTTCGGAGGGGAGCACTCGGGTCACTACTACTTCCGGGACAACTACGGCGCCGACAGCGGGATGCTGGCCATGCTGGTGCTGATGACGGTGCTCACCGAAGCAGGCGCGCCATTGTCGGAGTTGCGTCGTAGCTACGAGCCGTACGCGATGTCGGGCGAGATCAACACCGAGGTGGCGGATCCGGGGGCCGCAATCGAAGCGGTGGCGGCTGCGTATGCGGATGTTCCCCAAGACCGGCTGGATGGCCTCACCGTCGACCTGGGGGATCGCTGGTTCAACCTGCGGCCCAGCAATACCGAGCCGCTCCTACGGCTCAACGCGGAAGCCCCGGACCGGAGGGCGGTGGCTGTGCTGGCGGCCGACGTAGGTGAGATGATCTCCCGATTCCGGTAGCGGGATGCCAGGTTCGTCGACATGACCTCGCGGCGCCGGCTCGGTTCGTGCGGGGCTGAACCGGTGTGACCGTCGCCCGGTGGCGTCGGGATGTCACAGCGGCTCGTTACTTTTTAGGTCATGGTCTGCGTCGTGTGCGGATGGTTGAGGGGACGGGTGGTGGAGACACGCGGACTCCGGGGGAGGGCGGCGGGCGGTGCCCTATGCCTGAGTTGCACCCGGTCGCTACGTCGCGCCGAAGATGTGAGGCTCGAGTCAGGTCTCTTGGTCCGGTCGCTCTTCGTTCACGAAGGACCCGCCCGGTCGGCCGTGCACGCTCTGAAGTATCGGGGAGCCGACCGCATCGCCGCGGTACTGGCCCCACGCCTCGCCGGTCTCCTGCCCGACGGTACGTCGGCCGTGGTTCCGGTGCCTCGCGCCCTGGTACGAAGGATCCGCTTCGGGATCGATCCCGGTCGGGTTCTCGCCCGGGAGGTGGGGCGCGTCGCCGGACTGCCCGTCGCGGATGTGCTGCGCGCTCCCGTGCACCACCGGAGCCAGCTGCAGGTACGAAGAGCCGAGGGCCTCCGGTTCCGGCCGGTCGGTCACGCCCCCGGCCACGCGGTCCTGATCGACGATGTCCTGACCACCGGCGCCACCCTCGACGCGGCCGCCGCGGCGTGCCGAGGATCGGTCTCGAGGGCGATCACGTTGACCCGGTCACCCGCCACCGGTGGCCGGTGACCGGGTTCCTGCTACCTGTCACCGGCTACTAATGTCGTGGCATGGAGGTGCGGGTACACGGACGCGGGGTCCGGATCACCGAGCGAATCCGTACCTACGCGGTGGCGAAGGTGGTCCGATCAGCCAGATTCTTCAACCGGCTGGGTGATGTAGATGTGAATCTCATCTCGGTTGACCCGCCCCAAGCGGGTAAGCGTTTCCGAGCCGAGTTGTCGACCCGCTCGGCGCGGCACAGCGTACGAGCCGCGGGTGACGGAGACACGATGGAGCATGCTCTGGATGTTGCCGCCGACCGCTTCGGCGCCCGTCTCCGGCGCCTTGGTGAGCGGTTGACCGAGCGGCGCAGGCAACGAACTGGGAGCCCGGCGACGGACGGGACACGGGGTGGGGATCTCGGTGAAGCGTCCGCACCCGCCGACCGTATCCGCGAGATTGTGCGGGTGCGCCCCTCCGCGGACAAACCGATGACCCCCGAAGACGCCGCCCTGGTCATGGACCAGCAAGGCCACTCGTTCCTTGTATTCACCAATGCCGAGACCGGCCGGTTCGGGGTTCTTTACCGGCGAAACGATGGCAGGCTGGGGCTGATCGAGCCGGAATGAGGCAATGGCGGCGGCACCGCCGGAGTGAAGGAGAATGCTCGACGATGACGATTTCCGTTGGTCTGCCGCCGGACGACCCGGTTCCCGGTTCGATAGCATGTAATCGATCCGTTCCTCCCGGCGGATCCCCCGATTGACCCCGAAAGAACGGTGAGCGATGTCGCTGCTCAGCAAGGTGCTGCGCGCCGGTGAGACCAAGACCCTCAAGTCCCTCGAGAAGTTGACGGCCCGAGTCAACCGGCTGGAGCCGGGCATCGAGCGCCTCGGCGACGACGATCTCGCCGCGAAGACGGTCGAGTTCCGGAGCCGGCTGGCGGCCGGCGAGGGGTTGGACGATCTGGTTCCGGAAGCCTTCGCGGTGGTGCGGGAGACGGCCCGGCGGGTGCTGGGCCAGCGTCACTATGACGTCCAAGTGGTCGGCGCGGGGGCTCTCCATCGAGGAATGATCGCCGAGATGCGTACCGGTGAAGGAAAGACCCTCGTCTCGACGATGCCGGTGTACCTGAACGCGTTGGCGGGCAACGGTGTCCATGTGGTGACGGTCAACGACTACCTGGCGTCCCGGGATGCGGAGTGGATGGGCGGTATCTACCGGTTCCTGGGTCTGACGGTCGGGTTGATCCAGTCGGGGGACGATCCTGCCCATCGCCGGCCGGCCTACCATGCGGACGTCGCCTACGGCACCAACAACGAGTTCGGCTTCGACTACCTCCGTGACAACATGGCGATGGGGACGGACCTGCGGGTACAGCGAGCCCACAGCTACGCCATCGTGGACGAGGTCGACTCGATCCTCGTCGACGAGGCCCGCACGCCTCTCATAATCTCGGGCCGGGTAAGCGACAGCGCCAAGTGGTACCGGGAGTTCGCCAGTCTGGTGCGAGGCCTCCGGGAAGGGGTTCACTACGAGGTCGACCACGGCAAGCGGCAGGTACTGACCACCGAAGAAGGTGTCGCCCGGGTCGAGAAGATACTGGGTGTGGACAACATGTACGACCACGCCGCGGTCGATCTGGTCCACCACCTCGAACAGGCATTGAGGGCCAAGGAACTCTACCGGCGCGACGTGGAGTACCTGGTGTCCCACGGCCAGGTGATGATCGTCGACGAGTTCACCGGACGGGTCCTGGAGGGCCGGCGCTACTCGGAAGGACTCCATCAGGCGATCGAGGCCAGGGAAGGCGTCCGGATCAAGGATGAGAACCAGACCCTGGCCACCATCACCCTCCAGAACTACTTCCGGCTGTACGGGAAGCTGGCCGGCATGACCGGTACCGCCCTGACCGAGGCCTCGGAGTTCTCCCAGACCTACGGTCTGGAGGTGGTCGAGATTCCTACCAACCAGCCGGTGGCGAGGCTCGACCAGCCCGACGTGGTCTACAAGACCGAGGATGCCAAGTTCATGGCCCTCGTCGAAGACATCGCCGAGCGCCATGATGCAGGCCAGCCCGTGCTGGTGGGAACCATCTCGATCGAGAAGTCGGAGCGTGTGTCGCGCATGCTGGGCCGGCGCGGTATCGCCCACGAGGTCCTCAACGCCAAGCACCACGCTCGCGAGGCCGAGATAATCGCCCAGGCGGGGCGGCCCGGTGCCGTGACGGTGGCCACCAACATGGCGGGTAGGGGCGTGGACATCCAGTTGGGCGGTAACCCCGAAGGACTGGCTCAGGCCGGCATCAAGAAGCGTTCCGACCTGGCGCCGGAGAGTGCGGCCAGGAAGGTCGAGTACCGGAAACTCCTGGCCGAGCACACCTCCCGGACCGCCGGAGCCCGGCGGCAGGTGCTCGAGGCCGGTGGGGTGTACGTGCTGGGTACCGAGCGTCACGACAGCCGGCGGATCGACAACCAGCTCCGGGGTCGGTCCGGCCGGCAGGGCGATCCCGGCGAGTCCCGGTTCTACCTGTCCCTCGGTGACGATCTAATGAAGCGGTTCGCCAGCGATCGGGTCAGCTCCATCATGGGGCGCCTCAAGATCCCCGACGAGGTACCCATAGAGGCGAAGATGGTCACCAAGGCCGTCGAGAGAGCCCAGTCACAGGTCGAGTCGCAGAACTTCGAGATCCGCAAGAACGTCCTCAAGTACGACGGGGTCATGAACCGCCAGCGCGAGGTGATCTACGCATGGCGGGACGGGATCCTGCGAAGCGAGCAGAGCCGCGAGCTGGTGATCGGATGGATCGAGGAGGTGGTGCAGCACGCGGTGCACGGGAGCCTCAGCCAGGAGATACCGCCGAAGGACTGGGATCACGAGGCCCTGCTCCGCGAACTACGGGTCATCTACCCCTCCGAACTCTCCCTCCGCGAGCTGTCGCGGTCGGGCATCTCGGTCGACGACGTGGCCCGGATGGCGGTCGATGAGGCTCTTCGTTGCTACGAGGAGCGCGAGAAGGAGTTCACCCCGGAGATAATGCGCCGTATCGAGCACGGGCTGGTGCTGTCGATCATCGACAACAAGTGGCGCGACCACCTCTCGGATATGGACTACCTGCGGGCCGGGATCGGTCTACGGGCGATGGGTCAGCGGAACCCGCTCACCGAGTACCAGCGGGAAGGCTACGACATGTTCACGGATCTGGTGGATTCGGTGAAGCGGGACACCACCCGCTACCTCTACCGCGTCGAGGTGGCGGAGACCAAGCGCCGGTCCAGACCGCAGACCGTGACCGCCTCGGGGCCCCGCAAGGTGCGACAGGCCACGTCGAAGAAGGTGGGCCGCAACGCACCCTGCCCGTGCGGGTCCGGACGCAAGGCCAAGAAGTGTTTCTCCACGTCCGACTGTCTGGGTGCCTGGAGGTCCTAGCCGTCCTTCTTCTTGAAGGACTTGGCGTAGTTCTGGTGGCCCTCTTCGATTTGCGTGTATACGGCGCCAGTGGCGCTGTAACCACCTCCGGAACCAGTGCCACCCATGCCAGGACCACTTGAGTGAAGTGCGTCCTTGGCGGTCCTGGCGAGCGAATCGTCCACGCTCGGAGCGGGAGGCTGCCAGTTCTTGTTCAGCAGCAAGCGGAAGAATCGTCTCAGGCTCATCTTGCTCCCCTCCTCTTCCCCGGGCGACATGGTACTCGGGTTGCTGGTACACGGCTCCGAGAACGGGTGAACAGGATCAGACGTTACCCGCCGGCCGGTTGCGGGAGTCGTGGTTCCAATCCTCGATGCAGCGCTCCACCAGTGGTACCGGATGGACCGACCTGGTGAGGTCGCCGGCGGAGACGAACACGCTGGGCGGGATCTTCGGATCGAAGGAACGCAGGTAGGCGGGGCCGTCTTCCTCGAGCCGCCTCCAGGCGGCGGACCACTGGAACCCGGTCGGGCCGATGATATGGCGAGCCGCGGTATGGATATCGCGGGGGAGTTGGCGGACGCCCGCACGGCGGGCCATCCATTCCGCGATGAACTCCTTGCAGCATCTTCGGAGTGTTGTAACTGACTGTCTCATAGCCCCAATCTAGTGGTCGGTGGCCGGTACTCCGCACTGGTCACCGACCACCCGCTACTGATCTCCGGCCGCCGGTGCTAGCCTTCCGCCCGTTATGGATCGTCCCGACCCCCGCTCGATCATCGAAGACCTCCGCGCCCGGCTGTCCGATGCCCGGAGGTTCCTTTGATGTCGACGCGAAGGTCGCCGAACTGGCGGACCTCAGGGTGGCGGTCGCTCGCCCGAACCTGTGGGACGATCCCGGCAACGCCACCCGCCTGACCCGCCGCCTGGGTCGGATCGAGCGGTTGGTCGCCCGGGTGGAGGCTCTGTCCGGAGAGTTGGAGGACGCCGCGATCCTGGCGGATCTCGCCGATGAGGAGGACGACGCCGCCACGTTCGCAGAGGTAAGCGACGATCTGGTGTCGACCGCCCGGCGGATCTCCGACCTGGAGTTGGAGTCGCTCTACTTCGGCGAGTACGACGACCATCCGGCAATACTGAGCGTGCATGCCGGCGCCGGGGGGGTGGACGCCCAGGACTGGGCGGAGATGATGCTCCGGATGTACACCCGCTACGTGGGCGTTGCGGGCCTCGACCACGAGATCGACGATCTCCAGCCGGGGGAGGAGGCCGGGATCAAGTCCGCCACGTTGACGGTGGAAGGCACCCACGCCTACGCCATCCTCGAGGCCGAGCGGGGCGTGCATCGGCTGGTACGCATCTCCCCGTTCGATTCCAACTCGCGGCGCCACACGTCGTTCGCGGGCGTGGACGTGGTGCCGCTGGTCGAGGACACGCGGGTCGAGATCGACAGCGAGGATCTACGTATAGACACCTACCGGTCGCAGGGCGCCGGCGGCCAGCACGTGAACACCACCGACTCCGCGGTCCGTCTTACCCACCTTCCGAGCGGGATTGTGGTGGCCTGCCAGGCGGAGCGGTCCCAGATCCAGAACCGGGCCAGGGCCATGGCGTTGCTCAGAGCCAAGCTGGCCGAACTGGCTCGTGAGGAGCAGCGACGGGAGCTGGACCAGATCAGGGGCGAGCAGACCGAGGCGGGGTGGGGACGCCAGATCCGTTCGTACGTACTCCAACCCTACCAACAGGTCAAGGATCTGAGGACGGGTCTCGAGATAGGCAACGTGTCGGGGGTGCTGAACGGGAACCTGGGCGGATTGACTGAGTCCTACCTCCATTGGCGGCGCGCCAACCGGGAGCGTCAGGACCGAGTATCCACCCAAAGACTCTGAGTAATGCGGGCCCGTTGTTAACCTCAGCCTTCCGCACGCCTCCCAGTTCATAGCATTGGAACGTCATGATCCGGCTCCATAAGGTCTCCAAGGTCTACGACGGTGGCATCGTCGCGGTGCGTGACATCGAGATGGACATCAGGAAAGGCGAGTTCGTGTTCCTGGTCGGGCCTTCCGGCTCGGGTAAGTCCACGTTGATACGGATGTGCCTGCGCGAGGAGAAGGTGACCAGGGGCAGGATCTGGGTAGCGGGTAAGGATATCACCAGGATGCCGTCGTGGAGGGTGCCGTACCTGCGCCGCACCGTGGGCACCGTGTTCCAGGACTTCAAGCTGCTGCCCAACAAGACCGTGGCCGAGAACGTGGCCTTCGCCATGAAGGTTACCGGACGTCCGCGCTCCATCGTCCGCCGCCAGGTGCCCCAGATCCTGGAGTTGGTGGGCCTCTCCGCCAAGGCCGATCGCTATCCCCGGCAGCTGTCGGGAGGCGAGCAGCAGCGGGTGTCGATCGCACGGGCCTTCGTCAACCGGCCCATGATCCTGCTGGCCGACGAGCCCACCGGCAACCTCGACCCGGCCACCTCGGTGGGCATCATGCGCCTCCTCGACCGTATCAACCGGACCGGAACGACGGTGATGATGGCCACTCACGATCATGCCATCGTGGATGCCATGCGCCGGCGGGTCGTGCAACTCGACCGCGGCCGGGTGGTGCGGGACCAACCCGGATCCGGTTACGAATCGGGCCGTGAACTGATGGAGCCCTAGTGGTTAGTAGATGCACCCCTGCGGGTAAGCCTTCGCGGGAGGGCCTCGGAGGGATCGGTGTCAACGGCGAATACGACGCTGCATCTTCCCGAGGGGTCGCTGCTAGTGAATCCCCGTAGCGCATGAGCATCATCCTCTACCTGGTCAGCGAGGCTTTCATCAACCTGCGTCGCAACGTCCTGGTGGCGATGGGCGCGGTCCTGGCGGTGTTCGTCTCGCTGGCTCTGTCATTCGGCGCGCTGGTGTTCAACGAGCTGGTCCGGATCAATACGTTGCAGTGGCAGGAGGGGGATCACCTGATCGTCTTCCTCAAGGATGAAGGTGGGACGGCGGCCCACCACGAACTCCTGAGACAGGTCAGTGAGTACGAAGAGGTGGAGAGGGCCTGGTATCTGGACAAGGCGGGCGCCTACCAGGAGTTCCAGGAGATGTACAGTGACCAGCCGGCCCTGGCCGCCACCGTCACGGCCGCGGACCTTCCGGCATCCATACGGGTGGAACTGAAGGACATCTCCGCCTACCAGGAGGTGCAGTTCCGCCTCGTAGGCGATCCGCTGCTGCGGCGACTCTCCGTATTCAGCGAAGGCATCGAGCGGCTCATGAGCCTGACTCAGGTCCTCAACTCGATCGGTATCGGTCTCGTGGCTGTCCTGGGGGCGGCCGCCGTGGTGCTGATCGCCAACACCATCCGGATGGCTATCTACGCCCGGCGGGAGGAGATAGCCATCATGAAGCTGGTCGGGGCGGGGAACTGGTTCATCCGGGTGCCGTTCATCCTGGAAGGCGCCACCGTCGGCTTGTTGGGGGGCGCCCTGGCGGTGGCGGCGGTGTTCGCCAGCCACCAGTTGCTGGGGCGGATTCCCACCGACATCCTCATCCGTTTCCAAGTCGAATCGGACTTCCTATTCGGGCGCGGCATCATGATCCTTTCGTTCGGGGGTCTGGCAGGATTCTTGGGGAGCAGCCTCGGTCTGAGACGGTTCCTGAGGGTGTGACCGGTGCGCCGACGGGTGCTGGTCGGATGTCTGGCGGGACTCCTGCTGGCACTCGCCGCCATGACTGCTCCGGTGGTGGAAGCCCAGGATGAGGAGCAGAGGCTGGAAGATGTGGAGCGGCAGATCCAGGATTTCCGCAGTCGGATCGAGGCCGCCCGATCGGAACGCACCGCCTATGCGGAGGCTATCGAAGTGGCGCAGGCTCGGCTCGGCCAGCTGGCTGCCACCCTCTCGGAGGCCGAAGCGGCTCTGATGGCAGCCGAGTCCGTGGTGCGGGCCGGAGAGGACGCAGTGGCCGAACTGGATCGTAGGATCCGGCTGCTCGACGCTGAACTCGGCGGGACGAGGCTGGAGCAACGCCTGACCCGTGACATGATCCGTGACCGGGCCGTGGAGTTGTACATGAACGCTTCGTCGGGCGTCTATACCGCCTTCTTCGGCACCGAGGATGTCGAGGCGGCCTCGATCAAGCTCGAATACACCCGGGGCCTCCTGGAGGACACTGAGATCTTGCTGGCCTCCCTACAGGTGTTGGAGCGGCAGGAGATCACCCGCCAGGATCGGTTGTGGGAGGAGCAGGACCGCGAGGCGGTGGTGCTGCAGCAACTGGAAGCCGAACTGGTCCGGGCCGAGGAGCACCGGACGGCGGTTGAAGCCGCCCGGGAGGATGTTCGGCGGGAGGTCTCCCTCCAGGAGTCCCTGCTGGCCGAGGTCACCGCCGAGATCGCGCAACACGAGGATCATGTGGTGGCCCTTGAGGCCGAATCCAAGCAGCTCGAGTTGGAGATCCTGCGGCGGCAGGTCAGGGAGGGACGGGCGCCTGGGCGGCTGGCCTGGCCGGTGGGTGGGGAGATCACGTCTCCGTTCGGGTGGCGTATCCATCCGATCCTGGGTGGTCGGCGGATGCACAACGGTATCGACATGGGCTCCTGGTCGGGAGAACCGATCCACGCCGCCGGCAACGGGACGGTCATCCTCGCCGAGCGATGGGGAGGTTACGGCCGGACGGTGGTCATCGACCACGGGGGTAGGGTGGCCACCCTGTACGGTCACCAGTCGTCGATCGCCGTGTCGGTGGGCGATGAGGTGCTTGCCGGTGACGTCATCGGGTATGTAGGGTGCTCCGGCTATTGCACCGGTCCGCACCTCCACTTCGAGGTTCGGGAGGTGGGCGCGCCTGTGGATCCTATGCTCTACCTGCCCCGGTAACCGAAGCATGAACGGGAAGGGCCGATGAGCGGGAAGAAGCTGAACAGGGCCGCCATAGCCACGAACCGGCGCGCCCGGTACGACTACGTCTTCGAGGACGAGTACGAGGCGGGGATAGTCCTGACCGGCTCGGAGGTGAAAAGTCTGAGGGCGGGCCAAGCGCAGCTCAAGGAGGCCTACGGTCTGGTCAGGGAGGGGGAGGTGTGGCTGGTCGGCGTGCATATCGCCCCCTACAGGATGGCTCGGCACGGTGGCCACGAGCCCACCCGGGACCGGAAGCTGTTGCTGCACGCCGGCGAGATTGCCCGTATCTCCCGGCGGGTTCATGAGCGGGGCCGCACCCTGGTTCCGATCCGGATGTACTGGAAGGGTGGTCGTGCGAAGGTACTCCTGGGACTCGGCCGCGGCGCCCGCAAGTACGACAAGCGTCAGAAGATCAGGACCCGCGAGATGCGGAGGGAAGCCGAACAAGCCATCTCCGGCAAGGGCCGCCGTCCTCGCTGACGCCCACGGTCGGCTGTGTGTGGTTGTATCGAGCGTGGCCGCGGTGTCCCCGTGTTGCGGTACACTTGGGGCCAGCCCTATGGGGGTGAACTGGTTTCGACGTCGATAGTCGAGGTGTCGGAAGCGAGCCGAGGTCGCCGGAGTCCTCGTTAAATAGCCGGTAACAACCATAAGTGCCAGACCAAACCTTGCACTGGCTGCCTAGATAGACAGCCCGTCCGCCCGGGGGGTTCCTGCCCCGTCGGTGCCGGGCGTCGCTTAGCAGGATGGATCTCCGGGGTTCCCGGACCGGAGTATCGAGACTGATTCGGGATTAGGGCGGCCGGTCGCTCGCCGATGGAGTCCGGTCTCCCGAATGCTCGCCGTCGGCTGCGCTCGGAGATGCCGGCGCTGAGGTATCGACGGACCGGGGTTCGATTCCCCGCACCTCCACCAGTGACCTGCGGATATACTCCCAGGTCACAGGTTATTTGGAGGTTTGACTTATCATTTTGAGTATCGTCCGTCATACGCGTCTTGATGAAGGCAGGCGCAGGCATCGTGAATGCGAATCGGCTGTTCGTAATCGTGCCAACAGCGCGACGGCGGATATTCTCTGGGAGCCATTGGCGACACGAAGGACAGGTCAGGGCCGAAGACGGCCTTGGTCGGGTAGATACACCCCGACATCCGAAACCGGGTAACCATCACACTCTCCGGAAAGGCGGGGGTGCCTCTGTGTATGTCAAGCCGCCTTTGGATGGGGTCTGTTGACGTGGTGTCGGTGTCGTTCGTCGGCGAGCCTGATCCGCTAAACGCGCGATGCGATTTTGCGTTTGAGGCAGCGCATCGCTGCTTTGTGGGTCTTCCCTTCGTTGATCTTGCGGTCGCAGTATCGGCGGCCGGTGCTGTTGTGCATGCGGACCCGGGTGACAGCGATGAGATGCAGCGCCGAGGTCAGTTTCCGGTCACCGCTGCGTAACAGCCGGTGGACGGCCCGCTCGCCGGTGGAGACCTCTACGGGTGCGACACCGGCATAGCTAGCGAACGCGTCGGCGTTGGGGAACCCACAAGCCCCGGCCGCAGCGGCCTATGAGACGAACTGCCAGCACCGGCCCGATACCGTCAACGTCGAGCAGCCTGCTGGGGTAGTCGTGGAGCGCTTGGGTCATCTGCGCGGTTATCCCTTCCAGCCGGGTGTCAATACCTCGGATCTCGCGTACCAGGTCCCACCCGAGCGCCTTGCGGGTTGCTTCTGGTGGTGTCTTGGGACGGACTTTGCGTAGAGTATCCCCGCTGTGTTGGCCTTGAGCGCTTTGGGTGCGCCGCCCGGGATCAGGTCTCCGACACAGGGCGTGGGGCTGGTTTACGGACCGGACCCGCTGAGCCGCCAGGTTCGCCCGTCGCTTCTCCAACAGGGCGAACACCACAGTCTCGTCCTCCGCGACGACTACCGACGCGTCGCCTTGAAGCGCTGGAACATGGGCTGCCGCCGCAGCGGCGTCGATCACATCGTTCTTGCGTCGTCCGCCGCGGGACAGTTCACGCACCCGGGCGGTCGCGGCAGTCGACGCGTCGAGCACGGTCTCGTCTTGGGCGACCAGCCACTGCGCGAGATGACAGCCCAGGCCTTGGGCGTTTTCTACCGCCCAGCGTCGCTCACCGAACTGCCGTGCCCAGCGCAGCAACTGCCGATAACCGGCGACGCTGGCATCGACCCGCAACGACCCCACCGCCGTGTTCGTCGATGCGTCAACCGCCGTGGCGGTGTGGTTGGTCTTATGCGGATCAACCCCGATAATCATGCTCTTCCTTGGTCTCAGAGGAATGGGACACCGTGGTCGGCATGCCGACATCGAGACCCACTACGGGGGAATCGCGCCTCTGTTGAGCCAGACCGCAGCCGGCCGTCAACTGGGAGGCCCACCCCGGGAGAGCCAACCAAAAGGTGGTAGGCGATTCACGAGCCAACCCAGCCAAGGACCTACCAGACGCTACGACCCCACAGCCACAGCGACCAGCCCACACATACAAAGTCGGCGATTCACTCCCGAGTTGATTCCACTCCCTCCGCAGAGATTCGACAGTTCTACCCGTTGGGTCGCCTCTTACGAAAGTCAGTTATCACTTCCAGTGAAACCGGTCAATCCTGGTTGGTCGATGGGGTGATCGCGTGGGCGTCAGGTGATAAGGCCGGGTGCTATGAATACAGGGAGCGCTCCGTGTTTCCCAGACGGCGGAATCTGGCACTGGTGGAACGGTTGTGGTCGTCCCCGAACTCGCCGAGCGCCCGGCAGCCCGGGCCCCTACCCTGATCCCAGCCGCTTGGGGACTGTCACCCGCAACCCGACGATGGTTGTGACGGTCGGTACGTACGAGATCAGCCAGCAGCTTCGATCCGAGCGGGCTGGTCTTGCTCATCCCAGCCCGCGACGGTCCCGGTAGCGGAACACGGGACCTATGGGGTGCACGATTGGAGGCTGTGCCCTGGATACTCGGGACGTGAGCGTCGTCGGGTGTCGTGCAGTTCGTCTGCAGATCCGTTCGCCATCACCACCCGGTGACGCAGCCGGGGTACCGGGTTCTCGCGCCTGCCCGTGGCGCGATTTTGCCGAGTAAGCTCTGGGGTATCTAATATTGATCGTTGGCTCGCCGAGCCTGGAGACGGGCCGAATGTTCAGAACTGGCTTTGAAGACATACAGGTCGGAGACCTCCAGATGTCGTTGGGGCGGACGATTGATTCGGCCGACCTTTTGGCCTACTCGATGCTCTCCGGCGATTGGGCTGCGCACCACATCGACGCCGAATACACCGCACGCACCCGGTTCCGGGGGCGCATCGCCCATGGAACTATCCCGCTCGCCGCCGTCTTCGGTCTTCTCCGCCTGCCACCCGACTCGACCTGGAAGCTCATCTATGGGTTGCGGAGCGTACGTTGGATTGCGCCTGTTTGCATCGACGACACGATTCGCGGGAGGCTCGAGGTCAAAGGCAAGCACGATAGCAAGGGACCAACCGGAACGCTGGAACTGGTCCTTACGGTCTTGAATCAACGGGATGTGGAAGTGATGGTGGCACCGCTCAAATCAGAGGTCGCTCGTGGCTGACCAAGCCCTGGCGCGCAGAGCAGGCCTGGGGTTTGCATCGTGGTGAGCAGATTCTTCGATGAGTCGAAGGTCGGAGATGTCAACTACTCGCGAGAACGGGTTATCTCCGAGGGCGACGTACAGAGGTTTTGTGGATTCAGCGGCGACTGGTTCGGCTCTTGGAGCTTCGCCCACATGGATCGGGACACGGGACTCGATCAAGAGTTCGAGCGAGACCAACTGCATGGAACGGCCATCATCGGTTTGAGCTACGGGCTGCAGTATCTCGAGAACCCCAACGTCATCGTCGCCGCCTACGGGTACGACGACATCGAGCACTTACGTCCGTTGTGGATCGGTGACTCCATTCGCTACGAGTTCGAAGTCATCGCAAAAGAAGACCGCGGTGATGGCACCGGCACGTTGAGCACCGAGACGCGTATCTTCAATCAGCACGACGAACTCGTCCTCCGATTTACGACACGCTCGCGAACCCGGACAAGGGAGAATTGGGAAGCGATCGAGCGTCGCGGCCTCGAGTGAGCAGGTTATTGGGAAGCCGGGGCGTCGTCCTCAGCCACAGTCCTGGTGAGCCCCTGGCGTGACGGACCAGTCTCGGGTCGCGCTCCTTGGAACCGCCAGGGGTCATCGATCGGCCCCGTGGTGGGAGGTGGCCGAACTCCATCGCGGACACGACCAGATCTCCTTGCCCTGCTTCGCGGTAACGGCACACTGCGGCGGGTTTGTCGGCGCGAGACGCTTTGGGCCACCACACCCGGTCATACCAAGTCTCGACTTCGGGCCATGCTTCCGGAGCCACGTGAAGGCTCTCGATGCGCACGGCCACCGGCGGAACCGCCGTAGCCGGAGACGGAGTGCTGGACCGTGTCACCAGACCGACGAAGACCGTGAAGTAGTCGGCGATCACGCTCGGGGCAATGCGCTGCGTTCATGGCGACGGATTTCGCCGCTGCTGTTCGAAACCTGCAGACCGATATGTCCGGACGTCTTCTAACGCGTACCAGGCCAGATGCTTCGGCCCACCCTCCACAGCCTCGAAGCGCGCCGCCCACAACACGCCTGGTATCGCCGCCAGATCCGGCAGATGCTCCTGGTTGTGAATTCGGCCTCATGGACCTGAGGCATGTCTGCCCATACCAACAGAACCCCGCCCTTCGGCTCCCGCTCGTGCGATGCTCCGCCACTCACCTTGTCGTCCATGCCATCGCGCCGTCCGCTCTTTAGCCGGCTACCGATCTCTCGATCAGCTCTCCGGCCCCGGTCGTATGACAGCCCTGATCGGACGGCCTGACTGTTTGGGGCCCATCATCTCGACGGCCTCGGAAACGCCCCCAAGGGGGAAGGTTCTTGACACCATCTCATGGAACGGGATCTCCTTGTGCTGCAGCAGACGCAGTGCAGTCCGGTACGAACCCGCGCCCTTTTCGAACACGCCGCGCAGTTCGATGTCGTTCCATACCAGTCGATCGAGGTTCACCGTCGATGACCTTCCGCTCAGGCCTGCCCAAATTAGGCGACCCTGGGGGGGTAATAAGCCGAGGTCGGCTTCGACCGCAGTTGCGTCGCCGGACGCATCGATCACCAGTTCCGGTCCGGGGTCGCCGACGAGGCGGCGGACTTTCGTCGGCTCCCCCTCGCCGGCGAGAAGCACCGCATCAGCCCCGAGTCGTTGTGCCAGCTTGTGGCGAGGTTCATCAGCATCACGCCCGATCAACACTACGGCGTCGGCTCCGGCGTGGCGGGCAACCGCCACACATGCCATCCCGTGGGCACCGTCACCGCGGACTACCACGGAAACGCCGGGACCTGCGCGTCCGACTTCAATCGTCCATGAGACGGCATTTGCTACTACCGACGCCAGGACCGCCGACTCAGGAGACACACTGTCGGGAATCCGATGGACAATCGAACCGGGCGCGAGGTACATCTCGTCGGCCATTGCACCCCAAAGGTGCGGCGGGACATCACACGATGTCGTCGTTCCGTAGCCCTTTCGGGCGGGGCAGTACTTGTAGATGCCCCTGCGGCACCACGCGCAGCGGCCGCACGGAACCGTTGATTCGACGGCAACTCGATCTCCTGTCGTCACGTCCCACCGCTCTGCCGCGGCCGGTCCGATCCGCGCGATTCGCCCCACAATCTCATGTCCGAGGACCAGCGGAAGAGGAGCATCGATTTCGCCGTTGAAGAGGTGATAGTCGGTGCCGCAGACACCCGCTGACTCAACGGCAAGCACGGCGTCGTCGTCTCGTGGCCTTATCGCCTCGAACTGCCTTATCTCGACAGAGCCCGGCCTGGTAACCACCGCTGCTCGGACCACACAACCTCCCATGCGACTCCCAGCCGGTCAAGCATCAACACGGCCCGGTCCGGGGACCGATTCTCACCGGCGGCTCGCACCTTACGCTCAGAGACAGAACATACCCGGCGCCGTCATACAAGGCTGAGCGCAGGTACCGTGCCATCATCGACGTTAGGAGGTCGGAGTGCTCCAGACCACATCGGGGGAAGAGATTTCCGACGTAGTGGCCCAATATTTCGCCGCGGTCATGGGGCGTGATCCTGATGGCCTGAGGAAGGTGTTCGCCGAAGATGCCGTTCTGCAGGATCCGATGGGCATCCGACGCGGTCCCACCCAGATCGTGAGTGGGTTTGTGGATCGCTTCTTCGGATCGGAGGATTTTGTCCCTGAGCCGGGGCCACTGCTCATCGAGGGTGACCGCGTGGCGGTCGAGATCAGCTTGCGTCTCGGCGGCGAGGTCGTTCGCCTCGCCGACTTCTTCACCATCGCCGATGGCAAGATCACCCGGCTCGACATTTACCGGGGCTGATCGACCGGACCCTGCGACGATCTCTTCGGGCGGCTTGCATCGCCTACTCGCCCGAGACTATCCCACGTGGCTCCGGTCGCTCCCGAGTTCCGCAGCTCCTGTTTCTGGACCCGGCCGAGTACCGAGCGAGGCAGGCTCTCAACCAACTCGACATACCTGGGGACCATGTGCTCGGGTAGATAGTTCCGCAGGAACTCGATGAAGTCACTGGTTTCGAGCGTCGAGCCCGGTTCGAGCTCCAAGACGATCTTCAGTTCCTCGTCGCCGAAGGCGTCCGGCACTCCAACGAGGACGGCTTCCACGACGCCGCTGTACCTGGCGGCGGTCTGCTCGATGTCGTACACGGGAATCCGGGTGCCGCGTCTTCTGATTGCATCGGTCTCGCGGCGCACGAAGTACATGAACCCGGCCTCGTCCCGATAACCCACGTCTCCTGTGTGGTACCAGAGGTTGCGGAACGCTTCCAGGGTCTCGTCCGGCTGCTTGTAGTAGCCTTCCATGATCGTAAATGGCAGGCGTGGCCTGGCGACGAATTCACCTTCCGCTCCGGGCGGAAGTTCCCGGCCTATAGCATCGACGACCCTCATCTCAGCTCCGCCCGGCATCGGGCGACCGCAAGACCCGAGGGGTGTTCCGTCGAATGGGCTCGTCGTGAGGGCGAGCGTCTCCGTCACAGCGTACCCGTCGAGGAGCTTCACTCCGAAGCGTTGCTCGAAGTCGCGATGGATGTCTTTGGGCATCGGGTTGCCGACGATGTAGTGCAGTGGGTGGTCCAGGTCGTCATCGCGCACGGGTTGGGACCAGAGGATAGGCACCATCCCACCGACCAGCATCGTCATGGTCGCGCTCGAGTCGCGAACGTTATCCCAGAACTGGCTTGCGCTGAACTTGTCGATGATCGCCAGCTGGGCGCCGACCAGCAGCGGGGTCAACAAGGCATGGAACTGGATGCCGTGGAAGAGCGGGAGGCAACAGAGGAACGTACCGTCGGTGTCGAGGATCGGTCTCTCATACGACTCGCTCTGTCTGGTGATGTTGGAGACGGCAAAATTGTGCGTGATCATGACGCCCTTCGGCGGCCCGGTCGTTCCGCCCGTGTAGATGACGCCGACGAGGTCGTGGGGCCTAACTTCGGGAAAGGCACCACCGTCATCGGTCGCGTAGAGCGCATCGAGGGACAGAAGCGTCGCGGCCGGAAAGGCAGGCACGGTGGATATGTCTCCCCGTCCCACGAGAGTTGTCAACGACGGAGCGAGTTCCAGCTCCGATCGAAGCCCACGGAGCCGGTCGGCTTCTGCTATGAGAACGGTGGCGTCGCAGTGGCCGAGGACGTATTCGAGAGGCTGGCCCCGGAACTGCGGATTGATCGGTACGTGGACCGCACCAAGCTTGGCTAGGGCGTAGAAGAGCACAACGAAGTCGTCACAGTTCGGAAGCATCACTGCCACTTTGGCTGCTCTGTCGATGCCGATGCGGGCCAGGCCCGATGCCAGATGGGCGACGCGGTCGGCCAATTCTCCGTAGGTGACTGTCCCGGATCCGTGGCTGAGGTAGACCCGATCGGCGTAAGCGGCTGTGAACCGGTCGAAGGTTCCGCCAACCGTTGTCATCTCAGGATGTTCGCTCACAAACCAGCCTTCACAACGCTCACATCCGGGGTAACGTTGCGGGAATGTCTATGCACAAGGACCGACCGTGGAGAGGATGGCGATCATGCCTAGATTGAGTCTGAAGCGTAGCATTCCGGCAGTTGCTACGGTCCTGGTGCTCCTTGCCGCTGCGTGCGGTGACACCGCCGACACGACTACTACCACCGCAGCGGCGACGACTCAGCCTGCGGCACCTGCTACGACCCAGGCCGAGGCAGCGGCGACGACCCAGGCCGAGGCAGCGGCGACGACCCAGGCCGAGGCAGCGGCGACGACCCAGGCTGCGGCAGCGGCGACGACCCAGGCTGCGGCAGCGGCGACGACCCAGGCTGCGGCAGCGGCGACGACCCAGCCCCCACAACCCGCCGTCAGCGGAACCGTGACGGTCGCACTGGCCAATCTCGGCACTGAATCCCTCGATCCCGGACTCGGGCAGAGCCGGGACAAGCTCTATTGGGGCCCGATGTACGACTTCTTCATCGGTGCGGATCCCGATGGCAACCTGTCTCCGGATCTCGGGGCGTTGGAGCGATGGGACGCCAATGCCGACGCGACGGAGTGGACACTCACCATCCGCACGGGAATGCGGTGGCACGATGGCACACCGGTCACGGCGGACGACGGCGTGTTCTCGATCGAGCGGTACCTGGCCGAGGATGCCGTCTGTAGCAGATGTCCGGCGTTGCAGAACCTGATCAACCGGGCCGAGAAGGTCGACCAGCAGACCTTCAGGGTGATCCTTGACTCCCCGTTCCCGTCCTTCGATGGAGACCTCAGTCCGTTGTCGGGCACCATCCCGATCCTTCCCAAGCACTACTTCGAGGCAGTGGGAGCGGCAGAATTCGGCAACAACCCGATGGGGAGCGGGCCCTTCAAGTTCGTCGAACGCCAGATCGGGGAGTCGATCGAATTCGAGGCCAATCTCGACTATTGGAACCCGGACCGCGTTCCCACGGTGGAGAGGCTCCGAATCATCGCGGTGCCTGAGGCCTTCAATCGCCTCACCCTCCTCGGCACCGGTGAGTTGGACCTCGCCCTTATGAGCCCCGTGCTCATAGACGACATCCTGGAAAGCGGGTTTCGCGTGATGGGACCCCAGAAGGTCCATACAGTGATGGCTGCTCTGGGACAGAGTTGGCGCGAGGACTACGACACAAGGCTGCTCGACATGCGTCGAGCCATGGCGCTGGCGGTAGATCAGGTGGCCCTCGTGAATGCCGTCTACGGGGACTCTGGGGTCCCGGCAGCCTCGTTCATAGGTTCCCCCGTCCACCCCGGCTACGACCCAACTCTCGAGGTCTACCCCTACGACCCCGGAGAGGCGACCCGAATCCTCCAAGATGCGGGCCTCGCCGGGTCCACTGTCACGATCTACACATGGACGAGCTTCTCGGCCCTGCCTGAAGCACCTCTGGTGCTCGAAGCGATCGCGGCATTCCTCGATCAAGTCGGGCTCGAGACCGAGATCGTCCCGACCGACTTTGCCTCCATCGCCCCGCAGCTCTACATGTCCGAGGGGTCGGAGGCCGGCATCGAGGGCGACAACGCAATCCACATCTGGTTCGTCCAATCGGCTGGCTCTCTGGAGAGTGCGATCCGATTCGGGCTCGTTTGTCAGGCAGACGGAGGCAACTTTGGCGCGTATTGGGACTGCCCAACCGTGAACCGACTGTATGGCGATCTCTTGTCGTCGTCGGACGTTGCGAAGCGACACGAGATCGCTTTGGAGCTCAATCGCGCGGCGCATGACACGTTCGCCGCCCTTCCTGTCGCCCTAGTCGATCAGGTGTGGGCAGTCGGACCCCGGGTGACGGGCTGGTCCCCTACGGACTTTTCGTCCGAAGACCCACGTTACGAAACGATCAGCATCTCGGGCTGAAGGCACTGCTCGGCGCCACGGGAAGGGTTCTGAGTGCTGCGTTCCCTGCGTGGACGCCGAAAGGAAGGTAAGGGAGGTTGAACTTGATCGTCGACTATCGGGCATACACATTCAAGCCGGGTTCCGTGCCCACGTTTCTTCGGATGTTCGAAGAGGAAGGGCTTGAGATCCAGCAGCGGATCTGTGGGCGCTTCCTGGGGATCTTCCGGACTGAGGTCGGCAACCTGAATGAAATCATCCAGATGTGGGGGTACGACAGCCTTGCCGAACGCGAGCGGCGGCGGAAGCTGTTGTTCGAGGATGAGCATTTTCTCGATTACGCCGAGAGAGCCCGGGAAATCATCGTGTCTCAGGAAGTTCGCGTCCTGGAGATGCCGGCTTTCGCGGCTCACGAGTTGATCGGGTAGAAACCGCTAAGCCGTCGCTCCGGCATCGAGTCCGAGTTATGCACCGGTATCGAAGAGGTCCCTCCTACGCTTGACGGAGACCCGGTTGTCCACGATGCAACTCGTACTACTCGTACGATCCGAGCACGAGGCCCACGCCGTTGCTCCTTCAGCGACCACCTGAACCCGGAGACCATGGCGGGCCTGCCATCGGGACTCTCGTGAGCCCTGCCGATCAAATGGATCGCTCGACGGTGCATGGTCGGTTCCGAGGCGTCCGGCCCGAGTACAGTGGGTGTCGCGGCTTCCGAGCAGCGACCGGAATGCGGCGGTGAAGCGAGCCCGGAGGCGCTTGGTGGGAACGCGTGAAGTAGCGGTGATCACGGGTTCGGGCAGGCCTTGGAGTCTCGGGCGCGCTTGCGCTGTCCTACTCGCGTCTAAAGGAGTCGACATCGCCGTCGTCGACCTTCGGGCGGATTGGGGGAGAGAGGCCGTCACGGCCGTTGAACAGGCCGGAGCGAAGGGCTTCTTCGCTCATACCGACATCTCCCGCCGCGACGACGTAGAGGCGATGGTGGCGGGCGTCCTCGACGAGTTCGGTCGCATCGACACGCTCATTAACAGCGCGGCCGTCGTCGAGAACAGGCCCCTTGACGAGATCACTGATGAGCATTTCGATCGTGTCATCGGTATCAACCTGCACGGAACGATCCTCACCTGTCAGGCAGTAGCACCGACCATGCGACGGCTCGGCCGAGGCCGGATCATCAACATAGCCTCCGGGGCCGCCGTCCGGCCGCTGCGAACCACCGGTGTGTACAGCGCTTCCAAAGCGGCGGTAGTCGGCTTCAGCCGGGTCCTCGCACTAGAGTTGGCCGAAGACGACATCGTGGTCAATGTCGTTGCGCCGGGGACGATGGGCAATGCAATGGGGAGTGAGCGTGGCCCGGAGGTCCGGGGCGATGTCGGATCGGCGAAGCTCGCGGCGGCGCTCCCCGCGCAGCCCTTCGGAACGCTCCCGACCATCGATCAAGTGACGGACCTCATCGCCTACCTCGCCACCTCGGACTCGCCGATCCTTGCCGGACAGACATTGCACGCCAATGCTGGGGCGTGGATGGTGTGAGGTCGATTCAGTCTGCGCCGCGGTGAGTTGTGCCCCTGATGCCACGGTGCCTCAAGCATGGTGTCGGACCTCGATAGATCGACCCGACGGGATATCGCCTTCGACCGGCAACAGGATCCCAGTAGCGATAGGCGTGGAGCCGTCCGATAGGTCGATCCGTGGCCCTAGTCCCGTGGCACCGGCGACGCCGAGGTTGAGGATGGGTCGGTTCCAATTCAGTCTCGAACCTTTCCGCAAGACTTTCCAAACAGGCTGAGAGGATTTTCCGAGTTGTCAGCGATATCCTGAGGGCTGACCCCTAGAGTCTACGATCCGAGCGATACCAGAGGAGGCTGCATGGAATCGACGGCAGGCACCTCCGGCCCGCCGAAATCACCGGTTTCCACCTTGACTCACGAGGCAGTCTTGTCGGTGCGGGACCTCAGGACCTACGTGTTCACACGCCGCGGTGAAGGGAAGGCCGTCGACGGTGTCAGCTTTGATGTCTATCGCGGTAAGACGCTGGGTGTGGTCGGCGAATCCGGATCAGGAAAGAGCATGACGGCGCTGTCGATTCTCGGTCTGAACCCGAAACCGGAGACCCGAATCGTGAGCGGCGAGATCGTCCTCAACGGGGAAGACCTTCTCGGCAAGACTCCCCGCGAAATGCGTGCCGTCCGTGGCAAGCTCCTCGGCATGATCCTCCAGGATCCGATGACGGCCCTGAACCCGGTACTGACGATAGAGGATCAGGTATCCGAACCGCTCCTCGTTCACCGATTGTACTCCGGCCGAGGGATCCGGGAACGCGTCATCGATCTCCTCCGCATGCTGCGCATCCCTGGAGCGGAAAGCAGGCTGAAGAACTTTCCGCACCAATTCTCCGGTGGAATGCGCCAGCGCGTGGTGGGCGCAATTGCAATGTCCTGCAACCCCGACGTGCTGATCGCGGACGAGCCGACAACTGCGCTGGACGTGACTCTGCAGGCTGCCTACCTTGAGGTGCTGAAACGAATCCAGCAGGATCACTCGGTGGCGATCATCTTCATCACGCACGATTTCGGCATCGTCGCCGACATGTGCGACCGCGTCGCCGTGATGTACGCCGGCAAGATCGTCGAGGATGCGGCGACGGTCGAGTTGTTCGATCATCCCGCACACCCCTACACGATGGGCCTCCTGGGGTCGATACCCAATGTCGAAGAGGATGTCGCGCGCCTGGTTTCGATACCTGGCAGTCCGCCTTCGATTTTCGACAGGACACCCGGCTGCTCCTTTGCCCCCCGGTGCCGGTTTGCCACCGACCAGTGTGGTGCCGAAGAACCGCCTGTTGTGGAGGTCGCGATCAACCATTTCTCGCGGTGCTGGTACGCACGGGAGATCCACTCTGGAGAGATCAGCGACCATGACGCCTGAGCCGATGGCCCTCCCGGATGCTGCACCTCTCCTCGAGGGTCGCAACCTCACGAAGCATTTCAGCGTGGCGCGCCGCAAGCCATGGGGAGATCGGGAATCGGTTCGTGCCGTCGACGGCGTTTCGTTCTCGGTCAAGCCCCACGAGACCTTCGGCCTCGTGGGCGAGTCTGGATGTGGCAAGACAACCACGGCACGAATGCTGCTACGGCTCGAAACGCCGACCTCCGGGGAAGTCCTTTACAAAGGGCAGAACGTGAGCGAACTCCGCGGCGAAGGCTTGCGGGCCTACCGCGGCGCTGTCCAAGCCGTGTTCCAGGATCCGTGGAGCTCGCTCAATCCCAGGATTCGAGCCGGGTCGATCATCGCTGAGCCGCTCGTCGTCAACGAGAACCTCAGCAGATCCCAGATCAGGCAGAAAGTGGGTGATCTGCTCACGGCGGTTGGTCTCGAGCCGGCGCTCGCCTTCAACTACCCGCATGAGTTCAGCGGTGGCATGCGTCAGCGGATTGCTGTTGCGCGCGCGCTGTCGTTGAACCCTGATCTGATCGTCCTCGACGAGCCGGTCAGCGCACTCGACGTGAGCATTCGGGCCCAGATCATGAACCTGCTGCGCGACCTCCAGGATGAGTTCGGAGTCGCTTACTTTCTCGTCGCGCACGACCTCGCAACCGTCCGCTATCTCAGTCACTGGGTAGCCGTGATGTACCTCGGGCAGATCGTCGAGATCGCCCAATCTGACGAGCTGTTCTCCAATCCGCTGCATCCCTACACGGAGGCCCTCATCTCGGCGGCCCTGCCGGCTCATCCCAGGCGGAAGCGCCAGCCCATCATCCTGTCCGGCGAGGTTCCCTCGCCGACCCACCCACCCTCGGGTTGCCGATTCCACACCCGGTGCCCGGTCTCGCTCACAGCCGCCGCGGACGGAGATCCGTTCTTCGAGCTCACGATCAGCGAAGTCCCCGAGCTCAAGGAAGTCGCTCCCGACCACTTCGTACGATGTCACCAATACTGAGATCGGACCGCGGGCAATTCGCTCTGCCCTCCCGATGAAGGTCGGAATCTTCGGCCTGGGACTCGATGGGGCCGGCCTCGGAATGGAGGTCCGCACATCGCGCGGGCGGGCCGTGACCGTGGTAGGCCTCGACGAGGACCCGGACCGGACTCGCAAATCCCACGCTGCGGGAGCCATTGACGAAGCGGCTCCGGACGTGGCGACGCTGGCCGCCATACCTACGATCTTCGTCGCCGTCGAACCGGCCGCCCTGGAGCGCGCATTCCGCACGCTCAGTCCCCACCTCCGTCCCGGTGCTGTGGTGAGCGAGGTCGCCCCCGTCAAGAGTCCAGGCGCGATGCTCGCAGGAAGGATCCTGCCCCCTTCGGTCTCTTTTGTCGGCAGCCATCCTGTCGAGCGTGCCGGGCCGCCCACTGATATCCATGACGGTTGCCGGGTATGGTGTCTCACTCCCGGACAAGGTGCGACTGCCGACGCCATCGCGACGCTCAGCGACCTCGCCGTTGCCATGGACTACCGACCCTTGATCCTGACCCCCGAGGAACACGACCTCTTTGTCGGCGGGACTCAACACCTTCCTGCCCTGGCCAGGGCAGCCCTGCTCGCGATCGTCGTCGGCAGTGCCGGCTGGCGGGACCTGGCTCCGCTTGCTGCGGATCTCGGTGCAACGAAGGTGGCTATACCCACACCGGCCGATCTCGTCGCCAACCACGAGCCGGTCACTCACTGGCTGGACAGACTCCAAGCGCAGCTGGACGAGATCAAAGGCGTGCTGGCCGCTGGCGACACGGACGGCATTGCTCGCCTACTCGAGGATCTCGCCCTGCACGAAGGCCGTATCACCGCATCCGAAGCCGAAACCCACGAACCCGGCTTTTTCCGGCGCGTCGCCGAAGGACTGTTCGGCGATCGATTGGTGAAGATCGTGGGCGGAAGGCCAGTGCCGTGAACGCAGCCGGGAACGGATCTATAGATCTGCTCATCACCGGCGGCACCGTTGTCGACGCCGGTGGATCGACGATCGCCGACCTCGCGGTGACGAACGGGACTATCACCGCGGTAGGAGAACTCGCGGGCTGGCTGGACGCGGCACAGACATTGGACGCGACCGGATTGCTGGTCTTGCCCGGCCTCGTCGACGGCCACTTCCACTGCGCTGCGGCCTCGGCGTCACCGGTGGCCGACGACATGCGTCAGGGAACGATCAGCGCGGTCCACGGTGGCGTCACCACGGTCATGGTGCACGTGTTCGGCAGTCGCGGTCAGCCGTTGACGGAAGCCCTCGAATCCTTCGCTGCCACCGCCGGTGCCCAATCGCTGATCGACTACGGGATGCACTGCGGTGTGCGGCCGGAACCGGAGTTGGTCGACCAGATCCCCACCGTGGTGTCTCTCGGCAGCCGGTCATTCAAGTTCCACCTCGATTATCGCAAGACGGGCGACGGCAGGATGTTCGATACCGACCTGCTTCTCGCCGGCATGGAGCACGTTGCATCGGTCGGCGCCGTCGCTATCGTCCACGCCGAGGATGGCCACGTCATCGACCACCTAGAGAACAAGGTCTCCGCTCTCGGGCAAAGCGCGGTGTCGTCTTTCCTCGGCACCCGGCCCGACATAGCTGAAGAGATGGCAATCGAGCGGGTTGCCGCACTCAGCGAGTTGAGTGGCTGCCCGGTGGTCTTCGCCCACGTCACATCGGCTCGCTCCTCCTCCCGGCTTGCCGAGCTTCAGGCGAGGCGATCCGGTCTCCATGCCGAGACGCAACCCCACTACCTCGTCCTTACCGATGATGACCTCCAAAAGCAAGGCGCCATGGTGAAGGTCGGCCCTCCCCTTCGATCGGCGGCAGACAATTCGGCGATGTGGGAGGCCCTCCGGCGGGGAACGGTCGAGAGCCTTTCCAGCGACCACGTCCCCTACCGCCGTGCGATGAAAGCCGCGGCCGGGTCCGACTTCCTCGTCGATACGCCCTTCGGACTGCCCGGCGTGGAGACAATGTTGGGAGTTGCCTACACCCACGGCGTGACTGAGGGCCGGGTGTCCTTGCCCCAGATGGTGCGCTTCCTTTCGGAAGCGCCGGCCCGTCGCTTCGGTATCTATCCCCGGAAGGGGTCCCTGCGGCCGGGGGCCGACGCTGACATCGTAATCTTCGATTCGCGATCGAGATGGACGGTGAATTCGGATGACTTGCACTCGGCGGCCGACTTCACGCCATATGAAGGCTGGACGTTTGAGGGCCGGGTCAAGTCTGTGTTCCAACGCGGACGCCAAGTCGTGGCCGATGGCGAGCTCTTGGCGGAGCCGGGTGACGGGAAGTATGTGCCACAGACCGCCGTCGATCACATCGGCGTTCTAGCGGTGCCGAATACCGAGAGGGAGACCGTCGGAGGTAGTGTCAGGCATGTCGGCGAATCATCCGTCGGTCGATCCGTGAGGGCCGGACCGACGATGGGGAGGACGAGATGATCTCGTTTATCGCGAAGCGCCTGGCTCAGGCTGCAATCACCATGATCGCGGTCACCATCGCCGTCTTCCTCCTGAGCCACGCGACGGGGAATCCGGCCGACGTGATACTCCCGATCGAAGCTACCGGCGAGCAGCGCGCCGCTCTCATCGACCGCCTCGGCCTCAATGAGCCCCTTCCCGAGCAGTATTGGATCTTCATCACAAACGCCGTGCAGGGGGATTTCGAGCGTTCGATCCGGACGCGCTCTCCCGTCATGGACCTCGTCGGCGACCGCTTCTGGAACTCGATCAAGCTCGCGACTGCGGCGATCGGTTTTACGATCCTGGTCAGTGCTCCGCTCGGTGTGATTGCGGCCGTGAGGCGAGGCCGGTGGGCCGACAAGGGCGCGATGACCTTCGCCACCCTGGGCCAGTCGTTACCGCCTTTCTTCACCGGCGTGCTTGCGATTCTCGTGTTCGCAGTCTGGTTCCGTGTTCTCCCTGCTCAGGGTGCCGACACCTGGAAACACTACGTCTTGCCGGCCGTCACGATGGGCTGGTTCACGGGGGCCGGCGTAACCCGCCTGATGCGTTCGGGCATGTTGGAAGTGCTCGATAGTGAGTACATCAAGCTAGCCCGGGCCAAGGGCACCTCAGAGACCAAGGTCATCTGGAAGCACGCCATGCGCAATGCTCTGATCCCGGTCGTGACCTTCGTAGGGCTTATGTACGGGATTCTTCTAGCCGCCGCCGTTTCGACCGAGGTTGTGTTCGGGTGGCCAGGCATGGGCCGACTCGCTTTCGAAGCCGTTTCCTGGCGGGATTTCCCTCTGTTGCAAGCGGTTGTGCTCGTATGGTCCCTTGTCATCATTGGAATCAACCTCGTGGTGGACCTGAGCTATGGCCTTCTCGACCCTCGCATCCGGCGCTGACATGGTGCCCGAAATGCACGCACCTTCGAAACCTCGGCTTGGCCGGTTACGGAAGACCCGTGCCGCGTTGCGCGGTATCCCGAAGCTCCCGATGCTCGTTGTGCTGACTACGGTGTTCCTCGCGCTCTTCGGAGAGGCGATCGCTCCGTACGGACCAACGACGATCGATCTTGCCAACGCCCGTCTCCCCCCGTTTTGGGCAGGAGACGGCAGTACACAGTTTCTCCTCGGAACCGACGAGTTAGGCCGTGACGTCCTGAGCCGCGTGATAGTGGGAGCCAGAGTATCCCTCGGCGTAGCCGTCGTCACTATCGCCGTCGGAGGGATTATCGGCACCACTCTGGGGATCTGGGCCGGGTACGCAGGCGGGTTAACGGATGTCGTCATAATGCGTATCGTCGACGGCTTCCTGGCGTTTCCCGCCATTCTCATCGCGCTCGTGTTCTCAGTGACGGTCGGTCCGGGCTTCGGTGTCGTCGTGCTCGTGCTCGCGTTGATGCTGTGGTCGCGTTACGCCCGCCTCATCCGGGGCGAGGTCTTGAGTCTACGCGACCGTGATTTCGTGAACCTGGCGAGGGTGGCTGGAGCTTCGCCGTTCCGAATAGTGCTCGTACACATCTTTCCCAATGTGCTGAGCACTTTGCTGGTTCTGTCGACACTGCAGGTCGGGTGGGCTATTACCGTGGAGGCAACCCTTAGCTTCCTCGGAGCGGGTGTCCCGCCACCCGATCCGACGTGGGGCGGCATGGTGGCCGGTGGGCAGGATCTCCTCAGACGGGAGTGGTGGGTGTCGGTCTTCCCGGGGGTAGCCATCGGAGCCGTCGTACTGTCATTCAACTTGCTGGGCGATTGGATCCGTGACGCGCTCGATCCCAAGCTGCGGCAGTTGTAGGGCATCAGGTATCGCGCCCCAAGTCCAGAGCGTTAGCACAGAAAGGCTGAACAAAGTGCAATTCGGAGCGACATTCCTTACCGATCCTCCGGTGCGCCGGATCGTCGAACTTGCCAAGAAAGCAGAAGATGCGGGCTTCGACTACGTGTGGCTCGTCGACAGTCAGGTGCTCTGGCAAGACTCGTGGATCGCGGCCGCGCTCATCGCGGAAGCCACAGAACGCATCAGAATCGGCCCGATGGTCACCAATCCGGTGACGAGGGATTGGTCGGTCATAGCGAGCATGCTCGCCGTGCTCGACGAAGTGTCCGGAGGCCGGATCGTGTGCGGGATAGGCCGTGGCGACTCGGCCGTACGCACCGTCGGGCTCAAGCCGTCCTCCGTCGATGAGTTCCGCCGTTCGATCGGGGTCATCAAGGGCCTTTTTGCAGGAAGGTCGGTCGAGCACAACGGGGTGGACGTCAAGATCGAATGGGCCGAAGGGCGGGACTTGGAAGTGTGGGGAGCCGGATACGGACCGCGCGTTCTCAACGTCGTGGGTGGTGAATGCGACGGTTTCATCCTTCAACTGACGGACCCCGACATCTTCGAGTGGATACTGCCGCTCGTCCGCAAAGGTGCGGCTGCTGCCGGCAGAATCGAGGGATCGGTGAAAGCGATGGTTGCGGGCCCCGCCTACATCACCAGCGGCAACCGGGAGCACGCGCACGCGCAGCTCAGATGGTTTGCCGGTTCGGTGGCCAATCACGTGGCCGACCTCATAGCGACCCACGGTGTAGAGCAGTTCCCACCAGCGCTGACCACCTTCATGGCCGGTCGGCCCAAATACGACTACAACAGGCACGGCCAGGTGGGCAATCCTTCGACCGAGTACGTTCCGAGCGAAATCAATGAGCGATTCTGCGTGATCGGTGAACCGCAGGAGCATATCGAGAAGTTGCAGCGGTTGCGGGACCTCGGGATGGATCAGTACAACATCTACTTCATCCACGATGCGGTGGAAGCGACGATGGAGGGATATGGCGAACACGTGATCCCGGCCTTTCGATAGGCCCAGGATCAAACGGTCCGGGGGTCACCGGCCGGGAGCCTCCGGTTGTGCATGTATCGAGCCGTCGCGAGCAGCGCCGCAGCAATTACTGCCCACACCGCCAGAAGCGTCCACGCCATCTCGAACGAGGTTGTCTCGAGGACATACCCGAAGAGTACGGGGGTCACTATCCCGCCGAGAGAACCGCCCGTGAGCAACATCCCGGCTGTAGCCCCGGGATTCTCGGGATACATTCGCCCGAGCGCGAAGAACACGATCGCAGGGAATCCCCACCCGAAACCGAACGCCACGATCGTCCCGATGATCATGGCCGCGGGTGCCCCGGTGGCCAGAAGGGCGTAGCCGACGAAGCCGGCGGCGATCATCCACGCGGCAACCAGCAGATGGCTGTGAGTCCAGCGATCGGCGAGCCTCCCGGTGATCAGGCGTGCGACGATGGACGACGCCCCACCGATAGCGAGTACAAACCCGGCTTCACCTTTGCCGATGCCGGCGTCAACCGCCGACTCGACCAGAAAGGTGCTCATCGTTGTTGCGGCGCCAAACCCGAACGCCACGGCAACCGCAATGATGGCAGGCCCGCGCAGCGGCACCGGTTTCCGGCGTTCGCCATCTGGATTCCGAGAAACTGCCGCAACTTTCGGAACTAAGAATAGAACGCACGCCGCCAGGATCCCCGCCCCACCGAAGACCCAGCGCCACCCGAGTGTCAAGGCAACCAGCGGCACCGCGAAACCGCCGACGAGGGCGGCCCCGGGGGGACCGGCCTGCTGGAAGCCGAACGCGATGCCGCGCCGGCCCACCCGAACGGCTCGGGCGATGAAGGCGCTCATCGCCGGACCCGCCAGCGCGCTGGCCACACCGCCGAGCACGAGCCATGCCACCAGCGCTCCCCACGAGTCAGCGAAAAGCCCGATGCCGATCGCTGTGATAGCGGTTAGCGAGACGGCGGCCCGCATAGCGCGAGACGGCCCGGTGATGTCGACCACGCGACCGAGGGTGGCCGACGATAGGGTCACGATGCCACGAAAGGAAGCTGCCGCGATCCCGAGCTGGGTCGGTGAGAAGTCGAGGTCGGCGCGGAGTTGCACTGCAAGGGCACCCAGAAGAAAGGGCGGGGAGACCGCCACCAGGCTGACGGAACCGGCGGCGAGGACGGCCCGTCGCAACGATGGCGAACTTTCCTCGACCCTGCCGGACGGGCTTGCCGACTGCGGATCCACGTCGCCGGAACCTGTAGGCCTCATACTCTGTTCACGATTGGAAGGATTGTGGCATCGTTTCGACGGTGGTGAGAGGTACCTATCCTGCAAGACGAAGACCGGAGGATCCCATGACGACTCAACCGGCAATACTGCTCGGCCAGGACGACCTTGAAGCCATCATCTCCATGCGAGATGCTGTCGAGGCAGTACGGCGCGCTCACGTCGAATGGGCAGACCAGCAGGATCTCAACGCGATCTGTCATCGAATTCATACGCCGACCAATGTCCGTATCTGTACTCACCAGGGTGCCATTCCTGTGCTCTCGGCGGCGGGACTTCTCGTGCATTGCGAGCGGCTCGACGAGTCGGCAGACCAGCAGAGCTTCGCAACGGCCGACCCTCCTGTGTCCGTCGTGTATGACGCCGTGAGCGGCCGACTCCGCGGCATCCTCGTCGGAGAGCCGACCTGTACAGAGCTCCCGAAGACGCGCGGCGTCGCCGGCTTGCGGACGGCGGCCACCAGCGCTCTTGGTACGATCGCGCTGGCTCGGCGGGACGCGGTTACGGTGGCGATGATAGGCTCCGGCAAGCAGGCAGCGCTACATCTGACCGCTCTTCACGGCGTGCGGCCGCTACGGCGGGTTAGCGTTTTCAGCCGGAATCCGGACAGGAGACACCGGTTTGCAGCCACGATGTCCGGCGTCCTCGAAACAGCGGTGATTCCGGTCGCCACGGCCGCCGCCGCAGTCGCCGGCAGCGACATCGTGCTCACCGCCACCAACTCCATGCGGGCGGTGATCGAAGGGACCCTCCTTGAGCCCGGTCAACACGTCACATCCATCGTCGGGGGTGGGCAAGGCTCCGGGCCGGTTGAGCCTCGCCGCAGCGAACTCGACGCGACAGCCGACGAGCGTGCCGCAGTGATTGGGATGGCGTCCGTCGCTCAGGCACGTGCGGGCTTCTTTCCTCTCGCCGAGAAAGGGCAGGTGAAAGGGGAGACGGCGACTGCGGCGTATCCCCATTGGCACAAGTGCGTCGAGCTTCACGATCTCCTCACGGGCCGTCATACAGCCCGCAACGGGGATGCCGACATCACGATCTTCAAGAACAACGCGGGACAAGGAGTCGCCGATGTTGCTTTGGCGGGGGCCTTGCTCGATCGTGCCGCTGCCCTGGGACGGGGAACACCCGTCTGACCGGAGTGATCGGTTGGGGTGGCCGTCGGGAGGATGGCAGCACTCGACGCCGTCTTGGCGGTTGCGACACTCGGTCCTCACGTGGACCGCCGATGCGGCCACGGGCTCCTGGCGATCTCGGATCGCGCAATCCGACGCGAAATGCCAGAGATGGCTATCTTTGCATGAAGCGCCGAGGAGGATCGTTACGTCGGAGTTCTCAGAAACCGAAGATGTGCCCAAGTACGCGGAACTCATGCTCCAAGGCCTCAAGGAGGCGGACGTTTCGATCGTCACGGCGCTTCCCGAATCACTCCTGAAGTCGCTCTACCGACTCCTGGCAGCGGATCCGGATATTCGATACGTCCTGGTTGCCAACGAGGGAGAAATGCCCGGCATCGCGGCCGGCGCCTATCTCGGCGGAAAGAAAGCCGTGATGATCATGGAGAACTCCGGCCTGCGCCAAGCGCTGGAGCCGATAGCTCGGTTCGCTCTCAGCCATCAGGTCCCACTCGTCATGCTGATGCCCTACCGCGGTGACTTCGGTGAACGGACATGGTGGGGCCACAGCCATGCCCAGACCATGGAGCCGATTCTCAACGCCCTTAACATCCCGTATCGCATTGTGCGCCGCCTCGACGAGATCAAAGCGGCGATCGCCAAAGCTGTGACGCATGCCGATTCCAGCCAGTACCCGGCCGCGCTGATCTTTGCCGATGAGTGCCTGGAGACACCCCGATATGCGAAGGATTGACGGCGTGCGAATACTCGGCGAACTGCTGACCTCCGAGGACCTCGTGATCAACCGAGTCGGGCCGCTCAGCGACGACTGGTGGAACCATCGACCGCAAGGCGCCGACATGGCTTTCGCTCCGGTCATTCTCGGCTCTATTACATCGACTGCTCTCGGACTGGCTCTGGCACTCCCGCACCGTCGTGTCGCGGCGTTTGACACCGACGGTTCGATTCTCATGAATACCGGCATTCTCGCCACCCTCGGCAACGAGCGCCCGACCAACCTGACCGTGTTCGTGTTCGACAACGAGGTGTACGAGAGCATCGGTTCTGCGCCGACTCATACGGCGGGAAACACGGACCTCGCCGCTATGGCCGAAGGAGCGGGATGTATCAACTGCGTCACCGTGTCCGGCGAGGCCGCCTTCGCCGGACACGCCGAGTCCATGCTCAATGATGACGAGATGGGGTTTCTGGTCGCCAAGATCGAACCGGGTCACGATCACTGGCCGTGGGAACAGCGCAAGGAGACCGACGGCGTCGAGGACAAGTACCGATTCATGCGTCACGTTGAGCGACTGGAAGGAACCACGGTGCACGATCTGAGGTTCTGGTGATGGCGACACGCGGGAGTCCGGCGGGAATGACCCGGGTCGATGTCCTTGACACGCTGGCTCATCTGCTCGACGAGGAGGATATCCTGGTCACGATCCCATCGGCCCGCCGCCACTTCCGCGAGGTCACTCGCTCCATCATCGGAATGGAACCACCCCACAACACCTTCGCTCCGGTCGTTCTCGGATCGATCTCTTCGACAGCCTTCGGACTGGCGCTGGCGATGCCGCACCGTCGCATCGTGGCGCTCGACACCGACGGTTCGGTTCTTATGAACACCGGCATCCTCGCCACCCTCGGCAACGAACGTCCCCCGAATCTGACCGTCATCGTGCTCGACAACGAGGTTTACGAGAGTATCGGTCTGCATCCTACGCACACGGCGGGGTTGACTGATCTGGCTCAAATGGCAAAGGGAGCAGGGTGTCTGAATTGCAGCACCGTATTCGATGTCGAGCAGGTCGCGGATCGTGTGGGGAAGGCGCTGGATGACGGAGAGTTCGGATTCATCGTCACGAAAATCGCCCCAGGGGGCATGCCGCCCGAGTGGAGCAAATCCCGGCTCCCCGGCGACACTGATGGAGTCGAAGACAAGTATCGCCTCATCCGGCACATCCAGGCGCTGGAAGGCGTAGCGATCCACGATGTCCGCTTCTGGTGAGACGACCGACCGGCCGTAATGGGGCCTCGCTCCGCGTTGCGCTGCACGCGTACCCACCCCCGAGGCCCGAGCGGACCCGTGTCTAAGCACTTTTCGTCGGCGGCCGGCAGCACGATCACTAGGCAGCAGCAGCGTGAGCGATACGGCGTGGGCTCAGACGCGGTGCGGCCCGATGGCCGTGCCAAGGTCCGCGGCGAGTTCGCATTCTCATCCGATCTTTGGGCAGACCGGATGCTGTGGGGAGTGACGGTGCGCAGCCCCCACCCTTACGCCAGGATTAGACGTGTCGATCTCACGGCCGCTCTTCGAATCCCGGGTGTAGCCGCGGTGATCACCGCCGACGACGTGCCGGGACGACCCTGCTTCGGGATCGCGGTCAGCGACCAGCCGGTATTCGCTTCCGATGTCGTTCGCTATTCCGGCGAACCGGTAGCTGCGGTTGCTGCAGAGCGGCTTAGCACCGCAAGGGCCGCCGCGGCGGCCGTCGAGGTGGATTACGAAGTGCTCGACCCGCTGACCGATCCGGAGGCTGCGATCACTGCCGCACCCATCCATCCCGACGGCAATGTGTTCAGACACGTCCGCCTACGGAGAGGGGACCCTGAGGTGACGGGTGATGTGGTCGTCGAGGGTGAATACTCGGTGGGCATGCAGGATCAAGCGTTCCTAGGGACGGAATCGGCGCTCGCTATTCCGGGCAGCGACCGTGTGGATCTTTTCGTATCCACACAGGCTCTTCACGGTGACCACAATCAGGTAGCGGCGTCGTTGGACCTCCCGCCGGAAAGGATTCGGCTGCACCTCGCCGGTGTCGGCGGCGCGTTTGGCGGCAAGGAGGACGTGAGCGTGCACATCCACGCCTGCCTACTAGCACTGCGGACGGGGCGGGCCGTCAAGATGCACTACTCGCGTCCAGAGTCTTTCGTCGGACACGTCCACCGGCATCCGGCACGAATGTGGTACCGGCATCACGCGTTGCGCGATGGAACCCTGGTCAAGGTCGAAGCACGAATCGTGTTCGACGGAGGGGCCTACGCATCGACCAGCGGGTTCGTCATCGGCAATGCTGTTGCCTTCGGGGCCGGTCCCTACCGGGTTCCCAACGCGGCCGTCGACGGCTGGGCGATGCGGACCAACAACCCTCCGTGCGGTTCGATGCGTGGACTCGGGACACCACAGGTTTGCTTCGGCTACGAGTCGCAGATGGACAAGCTCGCAGCTGCGCTCGAAATCGACGAGGTCGAGATTCGCATCCTCAATGCGCTCGAATCCGGGGACACACTCATCACAGGCCAGCGATTGGAGGGACCCGCTCCCGTCACAGAGTGCCTTCGTGCCGCTGCAAGCTTTCCGCTTCCGCGGCGTGCCTCGTCCGACCACCGGACCCTGCCGGGTGGTACAGGCCTGTCCGCCGACGAACGCCGGATCCGCCGCGGTATCGGATTCGCGGTCGGATTCAAGAACCTGATGTCGCCGGAAGGCCGCGACGACTTCGCGACGGCACAGGTCACACTGGATCTGGGCATCGACGGTAAAGCGCTGGCCACGGTACGAAGCGCGGCTGCTGAGATAGGTCAGGGCTTCGTGACTCTGGCGCAGCAGATCGTGCGCACCGAACTCGGAGTCGACCAGGTCATTCTCGAGCCACCGGACACGACAATGGGCTCCGCAGGGTCCTCGAGCGCATCCCGCCAGACGTGGATGAGTGGCGGTGCCATCCAGCAGGCATGTCACAACATCTTGTTCCAGATCGAGAAGCGACGAACAGCCGCCGCATCGAACGAGAGCGCGACGCGAAGGGCCGGATCGCTCGAAGCGTTGCTTCACGCCGGTCCGGTAACGGCCACAGTCGTGTACCGCCACGCTCCAACGAAGCCGCTGGACGCGAATGGGCAGGGCACTGCACACGTGGCTTTCGCGTTCGTTGCCCACCGTGCCGTCGTGGACGTCGACCTCGATTTGGGGTTGGTGAAGGTCGTCGAGATTGCGACCGGCCAGGATGTCGGCAGGGCCCTGAACCCCGCCCATGTCGTCGGCCAGATCGAAGGTGGCATCGCGCAGGGCCTAGGGCTGGCGCTCATGGAAGAGTTGGTCGTGGATCAAGGTGTGATCCGCAACGATTCGCTCACCGACTACCTGCTCCCGACGACACTCGACATGCCCCCTGTGCGGATCGAACTCATCGAGATGCCCCACCCCGAAGGTCCGTTCGGCGCCAAGGGCGTCGGCGAGCCGCCGATCATCTCCTCTCCCGCCGCCATCGCGGCAGCTGTTCGGAACGCGGCCGAGGCCGACATCAGGCGGCTCCCTATTCTCCCGGAGCACATCCTTGCACCGTATCTCCGAATCGAGTGACGCGAACGAAGTAGGACAAAAAGTAGGTGGAAATACAAACTGAATAGAGAGTTGGCAAGTATCTGGCTAGATTGAGCGAAGGGCGAGGGCTGTAGTCGGTACGCTGAGGCCCGGCCTATTTTGACACCCCCTGTACCGGATCGCAGACCATGAAGGAGAAATCGATGAAAATCCGAAGACTGTTGGCTGCTCTCTTGGCGCTTGCCCTCATGGCAGCGGCGTGCGGCGACGACGACCAAGAGCAGGCACCGGCGACGACCCAGGCACCGGCGACGACTCAGGCCGAGGCAGCGACGGCGACGACTCAGGCCGAGGCAGCGACGGCGACGACTCAGGCCGAGGCAGCGACGGCGACGACTCAGGCCGAGGCAGCGACGGCGACGACCGCGCCGGAAGCTATGCCTGCCGGTCCAACCGGCACACTCACGGTGGCGCTGCCTACGTTCGGCAAGGAAGTGTTCGATCCGAGCATCGGCACCTCCCTGGAGAAGTCGATCTACGGGCCGATGTACGACTTCTTCGTCGGCCTCAGCCAGGACGGAGTCGAGAGCGCACCCGGCGGAGCGCTGGAGAGTTGGGAGATGGCGCCCGACGGCATGTCGTGGACACTCACGCTCCACCCGAACATGACGTGGCACGATGGGACTCCGGTCACATCTGCCGACTCCAAGTTCAGCTTCGAGCGGTACGCTGAAGAGACTGCCACCTGCAGCCGCTGCCAGGCCCTCAAGACCATCCTCGGCGCCGTCGAGATCATCGACGACCTGACGGTTAAGGTGAACTTCACATCGCCGAATCCGGCACTACTCGGCGACCTCACGGCCGCCCAGGGTGACATTCCGATCCTGCCCAAGAACTACTACGAGTCGCTGGGTACCGATGGTTTCAATGCCGCCCCGATAGGCAGCGGACCCTTCAAGTTCGTCGACCACAAGGTTGGCGAAGAGATCGTATACGAGGCTTATCTGGATTACTGGAACCAGGATCGGCTGGCCGGCTTCGAGCGCCTCGTCATCAAGGTGGTCCCCGAAAGCCTTTCCCGCCTCGCCCTGGTCGAGACGGGCGATGTCGATCTGGCCCTCATGGAACCACAAGTCGTTGGCAACATTCGCGACGCGGGTCTCCGAGTCGGCGGGCCAAAGGCCATCGCGACGGTAATGGCCGCACTGGCGCACAGCTACGAACCCCACTTCGAGATGAGCAACGAGGAGTTCCGCAAGGCGGTCATCCTCGCGGTCGACAAGGCTGCACTCATCGGGGCGATCTATCCGGAAGGCACTGCTATACCGGCCGCCTCATTGATCAACGTGCCGACCCATCTCGGGTACGACCCCGATTTGGAGCCGCGTCCATACGATCCCGACGAGTCACGCCGGATCATCGCTGCCAACGGGTGGGAGGGTACGCCGGTCACGTTGTACTCCTGGAGCACCTGGTCGAGCATTCCTGAACTGCCGACGCTGATGGAAGCGATCGCTGGTTACCTCGATGCTGTGGGCCTCGATCCGGAGATCAAGCCCGTCGATTACACGGCGATACGACCCAACCTGCTGAGGCTCGAAGGCAACACGATCACCGACCCGAACCCCATTCACGGCTGGTTCGTCACGTCGACCGGGGCCTTCGAGACACTGGTGCGCATCGGCCTGCTGGCTCACGCCGACGGCGGCCTCTACGGGGCTTACCACGATGCCGCAACCGTCGATCGGATCTACGACACGATGTCCGCTGAGATCGACCTTGCAAAGCGGGGCGAGCTTGCCGCCGAGTTCAACCAAGCCGTGTACGACACCTGGGGTTTGCTGCCCATTGCCGTCACAGACTCGATCTGGGCGATCGGACCTGGCGTGGGCGACTGGAGGCCCACCAACTTCACGCCGAGCGATTACCGCTTCGAGACGGCAACTCCGGCGTCGTAGACCGGCACACGAGAAAGAGACAAAGACGAGTGACGCGGCGGGGCGCCCGGAGTCGGGTGCCCCGCCCGTTTTGTGGGTCGCTAACTCAGCGAACGGGAACTGGACGACAAGGAGACGGTTGTGGACAAAGTAGGGATGGCGTTTCTCGATCGCCCGTCCGCCATGGAGCAGGTGCGACTGGTGAAGAAGATCGAGGACCTGGGCTACGAATCGGCTTGGATCGCCGAGACAAGACTGGCCCGGGATGCGTTCTCGATCCTCGGGGCGTTCGCGGTGAACACGAGCCGCATAACGATCGGCCCCGGCGTCGTCAACACCTGGACTCGCGGGCCGGCGCTGATGGCCGTGACACTCGCCACGCTCCACGAAATGGCGCCCGGAAGGGTGGTCGCCGGTATCGGCGCCTATTGGGACCCTCTGGCGTGGAAGCAGGGAATCGAGCGACGTAAGCCGCTCACCCAGATGCGAGAGTACGCGAACGTCTTGCGCAGGCTGCTGGCGCTGGACGAAGGAGTAACCCTCGAGGGCGAAGTCGTCCAGGTCCGGGACCTGACGCTCGATCTCGGCCATGGGGCCCCTCGTGTGCCGGTGGACGTCCCCCTCTATGTCGGGCCGACCGGCCCGAAGATGATGGAGCTCGCCGGCGAGATCTTCGATGGCGCGCTGATCAACGGTTTGCTCTCGACCGATTACACGAGATGGGCCGTCGATCACATCAAGGCCGGAGCAGCCAAGGCCGGAAGAGACCCCGAAGAGATCGATCGGCCCCAATTCGTCAACGTCGCGATGGCCGACGACGCCTCGGAGGCACGCCAGGTTGCAAAGCATCTCGTCACGAAATACCTCGGCCAGCAGCCCCACATCGCCAAGGCCAGCGGGCTCGAGGAGGATCTCATCGCGAAGCTCAACGAGACAATGGGCGGCTGGCCGGCACGTCCGGGTGGCGTCGAAGACGCGATGCGGCTCGTCTCCGACGACATCGTTGACCGCCTTGCGATATCGGGAGACCCCGGGCACTGTCGGAGCCGTATCGGCGAGTGGGTGGAAGCAGGCGCTTCCTATCCGATCATCGTTCCCATGACGGACAACTTCGATCAGATCGCCGAGGAGCTCGCTCCGTGATCTACGGCGTCTCGCACTCCGCTGTCGCTCCGGGGAGAGCACCGCGGGCGACATCGTGACCACTGCCTTCGGGCTGAACCTCCCGAACAGCGGCGTTCGCGACAACTTCGACCTGGCCCGGTATGCCGACTCCCGTGGAGTCGACTCGTTATGGGTGTCGGAACCGCAGATTGCTGCCGACGCCCTCACCCCTCTGGCTGCATACGCCGCGGTCACCGAGCGTATCCGACTCGGCACATCGGTCATTCCGATCTGGACCAGGAACCCTGCCCTGATAGCTCAGAGCTTCGCCGCACTGGACATGCTCGCCCCGGGTCGCACGATCCTCGGGCTAGGCGCTTGGTGGAACCCGTTGGCCGAACAGGTCGGTATCCAGATGGACAAACCCATTCGAGCGATGCGAGAGGTCATCGAATCATGCCGGCTGCTGTGGGCCAAGGACGCTCCCGTCGACTACGCCGGCGAGCTGGTGTCGCTTCGGAGGGTGTTCATGGAAGGCCCGGCCGTGTCACACGACATCAAGGTCTTCATCGGCGCAGTAGGTCCACAGATGTTGCGTCTGACCGGCGGCATCGCCGACGGCGTGATCCTCAACGGTAACCACACGGTGGAGGCCACGGCGCTGGAGATAGCGCACTTGGCCGAGGGTGCGGCCGCCGCCGGCCGGTCCCTGGACGATATCGAGATCGCCAAGATGATCCGGGTCAAGATCGGGGACCGGGACCGCCTGCTCGCTGAAGAGAAGCCGCGGGTTGCCCGCTACGTGGCTCAGCAGCCCCATATCGCCGGTCCGGCCGGGATCACGCCCGACCTGTTGGCGCGGCTTCAGGAGCGCATCACCTGGCCGGCGACCGATGAAGAGGTCGAATCCGGCGCCCGGCTGCTATCGGACGACGCTGTCGCGGCCTTGGGCTGCTTCGGAGACGCGGATGAGGTTCGGAAGCGTATGCGCGAATACGCGGATACGGGCGTGGATCTCTTCATTCTCTCGCGAGACACCCCAGAGCGCATGGGCGATGCCGTCGACGTCTTGCTGGAGGGTTGGTGATGTGATGTCCGCAGGCTGTGTCACCACAGAGCGACCGTGAAGTTCGCGGCGACGTTCCTCACCGACCCTCCGTCCGAGCTTCTGGTCTCGCGTGCCCGGAAACTGGAAGCCGCCGGTTTCGACTACGTCTTCCTCAACGAGGCCCAGACCCTGTTCATGGACCCGTGGCCCGTGTTCGCCCAGATGGTTGCGGCAACGGAGTTCATTTCGATCGGACCATGCGTGACCAACCCGACGCTGAGAGATCCGGTGGTCACCGCGGCGCTCCTTGCCACCCTCAACGAGATGAGCTCAGGCCGTATGGCCTGCGGCATCGGTCGTGGCGATGCCGCCCCGCGGACCCTTGGTCGGCGACCGTCCACGGTTGCCGAGCTCGACGAGGCGATTCGCATAATCAGCGAGCTCGTCGCCGGCGGGTCGACCCGAATCGGCTCCCGAGAGGTCACGCTGCGGTGGAACCGAGGCTGGCCCCTCGAGATCTGGGGAGCCGGGTACGGACCTCGCGTGCTTGGAATGATCGGATCCCGTTGCGATGGTTTCATCGTCCAGGCTGCTCATGAGGATTTCCTGACCCTCGCCAGGCGGTTTGCCGGGCGTGAAGCGGAGGGCGCGCCGTCGACCGGTTCGCCGGCGGCCATGGTCGCCGCTCCTGCTCTCGTCGGGGAGATGGGTAACGGATGCGACAAACTCCGCTGGTTCGTGCCGTCGGTCGCGAATCACGTCGCGGACCTCACCAAGACCTACGACGAACCGCTGCCCGCCAGCATGACGGATCTTCTCGACAATCGCACCGAATACGACTATCAGGCCAAGGGGCGTATGCACAATCCCGGCGCCGACTACGTCACCCCGGAGATGACCAGGGCGTTCACGTTCGTGGGCCCGGCCGAGGCCCACATCGCCAAGATCGGCTATCTCGCAGATCTTGATGTCGATGTCGTCAATGTGTATCTGATCCACGACGAAATCGATGCGACTATCGATGCCTACGGTCGAGACATCATCCCTGCGTTCCGATGAGCCCGCCGAACGCTCCGACACCCCGTCCCGGCGCCCCGATACCAGCCTCGATCGGGGCGCTCCTCCATGCATCGGATGCCTCGGTCGTGGCCGATATCGAGCGAGAAACCGAACAGGTCACCGAACGGCTTGCTGCTGCTACGCGCCGCCGAGGCGTTTCCATCGTGCCTGCTACGCCACACCAGCCTGCGCAGGCGATTCGGTGACTGAGCGATCGGTCTTCACGATCGGCACAGCTGCGGCCGCGCTCGACTCCGGACATCTTTCTGCGGTCGAACTCGCCACCACGGTGCTGGAGCGGATCGGGCGTTTCGATGCGAAGGTCGGAGCGTTCATCACCCTTCGTTCCCGCAACGCCATCCTCGCCGACGCCGCTGCATCCGACGCCCGACGTAGGTCGGGCGATGCTAGAGGGCCGCTCGACGGTATCCCGGTCGCACACAAGGACAACATCACGACGGCAGGCATCCGAACGACCGCCGGCTCCAAGGTTCTCAGTGATTGGGTGCCGCAGGAGGACGCGGCAGTCGTCACCCGGCTGCGCGACGCTGGGACCGTGCTCATCGGCAAGCTCAAGAACTACGAATTCGCCCACTCCGCGGTCGACAACCAGCACTTCGGCCGGACGGTCAACCCCCATGATCAGGACCGGGTCACCGGGGGCTCCAGCTCCGGCTCAGCCGCGGCCCTGGCTGCGGGGTTCTGCCTGGGAGCGACCGGTACCGACACAGGTGGCTCGATCCGCATCCCTGCCTCATTCACCGGTGTCGTCGGGGTGAAACCGACCTTCGGTCTGATCAGCCGTCATGGCGTGGTACCGACTTCGTGGTCGCTGGACACGGTCGGTCCCATGGCGCTGACGGCAGCCGATGCTTCGTTGCTGCTTGCGGCTATGGAGGGTCACGACTCACGCGATCCGGGCTCGGTACGCGGTGCCCGCGCCTCCGCGTTTGCCCCCAGGGCCGACCTGGCCGGATTGCGGGTCGGTGTGGAGCGTGACTACTTCGGATCCGGTCTTGCGCTCGATGTGCGAAGCGTTTTCGAAGAGACATTGGCGGTCATGGCCGGCTTGGGGGCAGAAATCGTTGAGGTCACGATCCCGAGCGCGGCCCACAGTATCGCCGCCGAGAAAGCCATCGTGTATCCGGAGTCGACTGTTGCGCACGAGAAGTGGCTTGAGGACCAGTTCCACGATTATGGAACAAGACTGCGCAAGGCGCTGCTTACCGGATATTTCTTTCGGGCCGTCGACTACGTACGCGCCCAGCAAGTGCGGCGATCTCTCATCGATGAGGTCGAAGCCGTGCTTGCTGGAGTCGACGTTATTGCGACGCCGACGACACCGATGGTGGCCCCCCGTTTTGACGAAACCATGGCCGACGCCGCGGGTGCCTCGGACCTGCTCCATGAATACATCCGGTTGCTCGTCCTCGCCAACCTCACCGGTCACCCCGCCATCTCGGTCGCGTGCGGCCGCGGCAACGGTGAGATGCCGGTCGGTTTGCAACTCATCGGTAGAGCGTTTGATGATGGCTTCGTTCTCTCGGTGGCCCACGCAGTCGAGGAGCATGCCCGTGCAGCAGGAGCTATCGATCTAGGAGGGTGGTGAAGAACGGTGATACATGTTGGCCCGCCGTCCGCTGAGCTGCCATTCTCGATCGACCGTCGGGCCGGCAGGGGGTTTCTCAGCACCCTTCTAGCGAACCACGCAGCGATGCTATGAAACTCTCCTGGGCGTTTCTCGACCGGCCTCGCCTCTCGGAACAACTCGAGTTCGTGACACTGCTCGATGCGCTTGGATACGAAACGGTGTACACGGTGGAAACCCGCCTTGTACGCGACGGCGTGACCGTCCTGGGCGCATTTGCAGCGAAGACGGCCAGGATCCGACTCGGGCTGCTCTCGAACAGCTGGAGCCGTGACCCCGACCTCATGGCTTCGACTCTGGCATCGCTCGCGGAAATGGCTCCAGGACGCGTCCTGGTTGCGCTCAGCGAGTACTGGGATCCACTTGCGGCCAACCAGGGAATAGTGCGCAGGTCACCCGAGATACAGATACGCGAGTACGTTCACGCCCTCCGACAGTTTCTTTCCGGCGAGGACGGCACCTTCACAGGGACGATCATCCGCAGCGGTGGCGGACGCCTGTCCACGGTGCCTCGTGAAGCTCCGCCGGTACACTTGCTGGGGACCGGCGCCATGATGGCCGCAGCGGCCGGCGAGGTTGCGGACGGGGTTCTCCTCAACGGTTTTCTCCCACCTGAAGGCACCGTTAGCCTCCTAGCGATGGCACGCCAAGGTGTGGCGAACAGCAATCGTATGTGGGACACCTTCGATCGACCCCAAATCGTCAATGTCGCGATGGCCGACGATCCCGAGGATGCCCGAATGGCGGGCCGACGTCTGATTGCCCGCTACGTGGCCCACCAGCCTCACATCGCGACCGCGAGCGGATTACCTCAACCCACGGTCGAAGCGCTGCGGCAGATTGTCGGACCATGGCCCGGTCCACCCGAGCGTGTCGAGGGTGCGCTTCACCTCATCGATCACGACACGGTCGACCGTTTGATGGTCGCGGGGACTGCCGGCGAATGCCGCGACGCCCTCCTCACCTGGTTCGAAGCAGGAGCGAGCGAGATCGTGGTGGTACCTGTGACGGACGGTATCGCCGAGATGGCGAGAGTCCTTGCCTCGGCCGGAGCAGCCGGATGAACCCGACGTGTCCGGGCGAGCTTGCCGATCGGACCGCGCCCGCTCGCGGCGGCCTACCCGGGCGGCCGCTTCGGGCGGTTCCCGTACTCGTCCCGATCCAATCGTCGTGCATCTCGTGAACACCGACTCGCGTATCGACTTCGGGATCGCAATACCGCAGGTCTTCGTCGACGAGGAGGTCGATCCGAATCTGATCGGCGACTTTGTGGTGCGGGCGGAGTCGTATGGCTTTGCCGGCCTGTGGGTGATGGAGACCGGTTCACGCCACGGCCGGGTCACCGCGCAGCTGGAGCCGCTGTCCTTGCTCGCCTACGTCGCGGCCCTCACCACCGTTGCCCGACTCGGCACGTCGGTTCTGCTGACCGGGTTCCGCAACCCGATCCGGCTGGCGAAGACGCTCGCGACGATCGACCATCTCGCCTGCGGCCGTCTCACTGTGGGGGTCGGCCTTGGCGATGCCGAACGGGCGTCCATCTACGGCATTCCCTCCGAGGAGTGGACCGCCCGGTTCGAGGAGGGTCTCGAAGTTGTGAACGCACTGTGGCGGCCCGGGACCACCGACTTCGATGGGCAGTTCTGGAGCTTCGAAGGTCTGGGAATCGAACCCAAGCCTCTCCAGGTTCCCCATCCGCCGATCCTGTTCGGAGCTCATGCACCTGCGGCTTTGCGCCGGGCGGCACGTATGGGGAGCGGCTGGATGGGCGCCGGAGCATCGTCCCACGAGGACTTCGCCGAGCAGAGCCGCCTACTGCTGAGGTATCTCGAAGAATCGGGGAGGAGCGAGGCGACGTTCGCCATCTCGAAACGGGTGTACATTGCAGTCGATTCCAACGCAGACCGCGCCGAAGCTCGCGTGCGGAACTTCTTCGCCGCTCACTATCGGAGCGCCGACCTGGGCTCACGGTGCGCGGTCTGGGGCTCTCCCGATCGGTGCGTAACTGCTCTCGACGCCCTGCGCTCCGAAGGGGTGGGCATGATCATGCTGAATCCCATGTTCGATCATCTGAGACAACTCGAGATCCTTGCTGACAACGTTCTACCTGCGCTTCACTGACGCGACGCGAAGTTCTCTCCGTAGAACGCAGCAGCTCGGTCGATGAGGTCGCGAAGACGGTCAGGCTGGTAGACATCGTGATGTGTCATACCACGCAGCATGATCAAGCCCTTCGGATCACCCGCCCGCTCGAAAAGGGCACGCGTATGTTCCGCCGGAGTCAACCGATCGCCCTCAACGCCGACGAAGAGCACCGCGCGCGGCGAGATCTGCGCGACGATGTCGATGGGTCGGAACTCCATGATGGCGTCCGCGGACTCCAGCGTCAGCCTGTACGAACGCTGCGGAAAGTCTGCGTCGAGCTTCGCCGCCAGCTCCGCCGACTCGGGATCCCGCAGCATGATCTCGCCCGGATCTACGAGCTCCGACTCTCCGGTGAGAATCCGGCGTTGCCGGTCCGCCGCCAGTCGTTTCTCGAATTCGAGCCACTCCCAATGGCGACGCAGCGACTTCAGCCACGTGTAGCCATCGGCGATCCCGACGGCGGAAACGGTGGCCCGAACCCGCCGGTCGACGGCGGCTGCGTATACAGCGACGGCACCTCCGAAACTGACCCCGTACAGACCAAGCCTATGCGGGTCGACGGCCTCGAGCGAAGCTAGGAAGCCGACAGCGGCGCGAGCATCCTCGACTTGCTCGAGTGGAAAGAGCCGGTCCCGAGGACCGTCGCTGTCACCGAAGCCACGGTAGTCAAAGATGAGCGCGGCGATTCCCCGCTCGGCGAGCTCGGAGGCGATGTCGTTGACCCAGTACTTGCGAATACTGCCGAACCCGTGACACACCGCCACCGCCGGAAACGGCGGCAGCGCGTCGGGCAAGTAGAGATCGGCCGAGATCCGAGCACCGAGGCTGTAGAAGTGGACGGGTTCGGCGCTGCGGCGGTTCTCGGTCGTCATGGGTGGCTCACCTCCTGACGATTGGTCTCGTCTCGCATCCCGAGATCGGATCCAGGGTTTGGGATACGACTCCAGTACGAGTGACAGTAGCAATAGCGGCGGTGACAGTGGGAGCCCACACCAATCGTCGTATGCAACATACGTTCGCCCATGCCGCGTCTCCTGCTTGAGGCCACTGCCCCACCCGGCAGGTGCGCCGGATCAGGGCTGTGCCGCGTCGCCTAATCTTTCCTGTGCGCGATCGATCAAGGAGCTTCTGGCATGGTGAGCAAAACCGGGTGGGAGGGCCGTTTCTACGAGGACTTCATCGATGGGGACGTCTTCCGCCATCCATTGGGGCGAACGATCACTGAGTCGGACAACACATGGTTCACGCTGCTGACATTGAACACGAACCAGAGCCACTTCAACGCCCATTACGCAGCCGGCGGCGTGTTCGGGAAACCGATCGTCAACAGTATGCTGACGATCGCCATGGTTCTCGGTATGAGCGTGATCGATACCAGCTACAACGCCTTTGCCAACTTGGGTATCGACGGGCTCAGGCTGACCTCGCCCGTGTTCGTCGGTGACACGCTCTATGCAGAGTCGCTGGTGCTCGGCAAACGCGAGTCGGCATCACGCCCCTATGGTGGCATCGTCGAGGTGAAGACAAGAGGCATCAATCAGGATGGAGACGTCGTGATGCGGCTTACGAGGAAGTTCTTCGTTCACAAGCGCGACTCGCCGTACCGCAAGGAGCATTTCCCGGAGCCGACGGTTGCGATCGATGCCGACGAAAGCTGAAGTTCGCACCGTTCCGCCTGCCCCGCTCGGCGAGGCCGAGTTCAGCCATGGATTGCAGCTTTACCCCCGAGCAGCAACTCTTTCGCAGCACGATGCGCGACTTCGTAAGTACTTCGCCTCCGAGGTCGCTGTCGAGAACGCTCTGGAGGCAATGCGAATCCACGGCGGAATGGGCTACTCGACGGAGCTCGACATAGAACGAATCTGTCGGGACGCTCCGTTGATGGCGATCGGGAAGGGACGAACGACATCCAGCTCGTCGTCATCGCCCGGGGCTTCTCGACGGTCGCATCGCGATCGGCAAGTGATTTACCCGACGACCACCACCCGCAGAACGAACGGAGAGGCAATGAGCCATATCGGAAGCGTCGCCATGGGCGACGACATCTCCGGCACGCCCGACGAATCGATGGACCGCATTGACAGGTGGGGAGATGCCGGAGCCGGCTATCCGAGCATCATCCCGATCACCAGCACCGAGAAGCGTATCGCAAGGACATTCGCCGCTCATGTATGACCTTCTGATTCGCGGCGCACGCGTCTACGACGGCACCGGGCTCGACTGGTTCGACGCGACCGTGGCCATCGACGGAGACACGATCCGCTTGTTGCGGGGCGACACGTCCCCTGTGCAATCGCGCAAGACGATCGACGCTGCCGGCATGGCCGTCTGTCCGGGGTTCATCGACATGCACGCCCATTCGACGATGGCGATCCTGGCCAACCCGCACCACGACGTGAAGGTGCGTCAGGGGGTCACTACGGAGCTGATCGGCGTTGACGGCAACTCGTACGCTCCGTTCGAAGATCCCGAAGAGTTGGAGCGGTGGTCCGTGCTCAACGCGGGTCTCGATGGCGCCAAACCGCCGGGCATGTCATGGTCGTCCGTGGCGGAATACCTCGACTTGTACGACGAGCGGGTGGCGGTAAACATCGCTTACGTCGTAGGCAATTCACCCCTTCGTATCGCCGCCGTTGGATGGAGCGACCGTGCCTCGACCGGCGCCGAGATGAGAACGCAAAAGGCGATGCTGCGCACTGCGCTCGCTGAGGGCGCGTTCGGCATCTCGACAGGACTCACCTATCCGCCCGGTGGATTCGCCTCCACCGACGAACTCGCCGATCTCTGCCGCGTCGTCAGCGATGACGGCGGAGTTCATGTGTGCCACGTCCGCTATAGCCTCGGCGACGCCTTCAGGGACCCGTTCCTGGAAGCGATCGAGATCAGCAGGCAGAGCGGCGTGCCACTCCACATCTCTCACTACGCCAGCCGATGGAAGGTCAACGGCCAGTTTCGCCCGCTCCTGCGGCTGGTCGACGATACGCGGGAAGAGGGCCTGGGTGTGACCTTCGATGCGTATCCCTACAACCAGGGGAGTAGCAGAGCAACGGTGGCCCTGCCCGATTGGCTTCAGGAGGACGGCCCCGACGCCCTGCTCGAGCGGCTCGAGGATCCGAAGGCCCGCGCCCGGATGCGGTCCGAAACGGACCCTCGACAGTCGCGGTGGCGCGATCCGATGGGTTGGCATCTCACCGGATTCGCAGAAGAAGCGAACAAGCGGTTCGACGGGTTGAACCTCCACGAGATCGCTGACATCCTGGCTGAGGACCCGCTCGACGCACTGTGCGATCTTCTGCTCGAAGAGCAACTGCGCTTGTCGTTCGTCGGTCACGACTCCAACAACCACGTCACAGTGCGTAAGCTGCTCGCACATCCGCTGTGCATGGTCGGCAGCGACGGACTGCTCATCGGTGACTTCCCCAGCCCGCGTACCTACGGCACCTTCCCCAAGATGCTCGGGGATCTGGTCCGGGAGGAAGGGCTGATGAGTACGCAGGAAGCCATCCGCAAGATGACGTGGTTCCCCGCTCAAGTTCTCGGCCTTTCCGATCGCGGCATGATTCGTGACGGCGCCAAAGCCGACCTAGTGGTGTTCGACCCCGATCGCATCCACGCACCGGCCACTCTGGCAAACCCGACCCAGTACCCCGAGGGCATCCCCCACGTGATCGTCAACGGGGTACCCGTCATCGAAGAGTACGAGCACACCGGAAAAACCCCGGGCCGGGCGCTGCGCAAGACCTGATGGAGCGGACCACCGGCAGCCTTGTCGACAAGGCTGCGGTGCTGTTCACGGACCGGCCCTGGCTCTACTACGACGGCGAGGTCACAACATTCGGAGAGCTCAAGGAGCGTTCGGATAGCGCCGCGGCCGAACTCCTGAAGCTCGGTGTCACCAGAGGCGATCGCGTCGTGTTCTGTGCCCCCAACAGTCCCGATCTCATCTTCCAGTGGCTCGGGGCGAACAAGGTTGGGGCTGCGTTCGTGCCGCTGAATCCAGCCGCTCCGGCGAATGACCTGGCCGGCGTAGTGCAACGGATCAGGCCCGGAGCCATGATCCTCGATGCCCGCGCCGAGGCTGCCGCCGACCTCGCCGATAGCCCTCCCGACGGAGTGGCTGTCGCAGGACTCGACGAGATCGCGGCCAGCCGAGACGCCCCTCGCTTTCTGCCCGAACTTGCTGCCGACGACATCGCGGCATTGATAGCAACATCCGGCACGACAGGGGTAGCGAAGCTCGTGATGCATTCTCACGCCACGTACGTGCTCACCGCTGAGGGGTTCCCTTGGTGGCTCGGGCTGGGCGAAGCGGACCGGCTGATGACGTCGCTTCCGCTGTTCCATCTCAACGCCCAGGTGTACTCGACTCTCGGCTCTCTCGTCGCCGGCGCCGCGCTGGTGTTGCTGCCGCGGTTCTCGGCGTCACGATTCTGGGACGACGCCGCAGAGCATGGAGCCACGGAGGTCAACGTAATAGGCGCCATGCTCGAGATACTGATGCGCCGGCCCGAACGGGATGTGGAACGCAACCACAGTGTCAGGATTGTATACACCGCTCCCGCCTTCACTGAGGAGCGGCATAGGGAGATCGAGCAGCGATTCGGCACCAGCGTCGTCATCGGCTACGGGCTGTCCGAAAGTCCGTACGGGGCGATCTGGCCTCGGGGCGAGACGCCATACGGATCGATGGGCCGGCTGCGGCAACACCCTGAGCTGGGAGAGATCAACACAGCCCGAATCGTGAACGTAGAGGGTCTTGATGTCGCCGACGGCGAGACCGGGGAGCTGCTACTGAATAACCCTGCCGTGATGCGGGGATACTTCGACATGCCGGAGGAGACGGCGGCGGCGCTCGAGGGCGGTTGGTTGCATACCGGCGACCTCGTCTACGAGGACCGTGACGGATATCTGCACTTCGTGTCGCGCAAGAAGCATGTCATCCGGCGGCGCGGGGAAAACCTGTCGCCGGCAGAGGTCGAAGCTGTGCTCGACGCTTGCCCGGCAGTCGTCGAGTCGGCCGTGATAGGTGTGGCATCGGAGTTGTCTGATGAAGACGTGAAGGCCTTTGTTATCCCGGATCACGATACGACGGCAGTGGAGTTGTGGGAGTGGTGCACCGCGCGGCTAGCCCGGTTCAAGGTTCCTCGTTACATCGAGTTCGTCGAGAAGCTGCCGCACACTCCGACCCGGCGAATTGCAAAAGACGAGCTTCCGAGACAGCTCACCGGCCGGGAGCATGATGCGGAGCCCGGGACCTGAGGCTCATCTCTTCTCGGCCATTGCGCGCACGCGGGTGAAGGTCTCCCGGTAGGTGTCTCCATCGCGGGCCGCAGCCGATGTCTCTGCTACGGCGCGAGCGACGAATTCCGTGGCCTGGGGCTCGTCGAGGCGGGCTGTCCACGGCAACAACGTCTGGCTCACGAGCCACCCTACGTAATCGGGTTGCGTGAACTCTCGATGCTGGGTCACCAACTCGCATGTGACACCGACAAACCCGGCATCTGCGAGCAGTGCCTCGTAGTCACGAGGGTCCGGGAAATACCACGGATTGCCCACGTCTCCCAGCGCCGAGGAAAAGTCCGGTGTTCCGGCGATCGAGGTCATGATTCCCACGGTCCGGGCTACGTTGCCGACCCCGCCGAACTCCGCGAGGAGGCGCCCGCCCCTGCGCAACGCCCGATGCAGCCCCGCCAGGAACACAGGATGGTCCGAGCCGGGGACCCAATGCAGCGCAGCTATCGAGGTCGCCACAGTGAACTGATCGACGAACGCGATGTCCTGGGCGCGACAGAGCTCAAAGCTGAGGTTGGGAAGAGATCGCTGTGACGCGGTCGACACCATGTCCGGTGCAGAGTCGATGCCAACGACGGCCGCGTCGGGGAACCGGGCCGCCAACGATGCGGAGACGGCGCCGTCACCACATCCGATGTCGAGCAAGCGGTCTCCGGGTCCGAGTGTGATCTCACTGAGAAATGCAGGGTCGTGGCGGCGATGATGTTCGGTATGCTCCCGGTACACGCTTCCCCGCCAGGCGTCGTGGAGGCTCGCCCCGCCCTCAGCCACCGGCATACCGCTTCTGGACCTCGTCGCTCTCGAGAAGAGCTCTCGCATGGTGGGATTCGCTGGTCGTGCCACCACCGACGACGCGTGCTCCGCGGCTGATCTCGGGAGCCGTTGTGAGCTTCCTTTCCAGCATCAGTATGTGGCGCCGCGCAGCTTCACATCCGGCACCTGCTCCACGTGAACTCGACGAGAACGGGGCCAAGTCCGCCGGCCGGCTCGTCGAGCGGCAGGATATCGGGTTCGGTAATGAGGGCACGAACCAATCGCCACTATCTGCTGTTCACCGCCGGAGAGCAATCTGGCGTGAACGGTTTCTTTGCTCCTGCAGTTGCACCAGACAAGGTCTTTGGCCATCTGCGCAAGTTCGACGACCACTAGCCCGAGAGCAGCGAACGCATTCCATCAATCGCCTCCTTGCCGGGCAGGGCGACGGACGATCGGGGGCGTCTTGTACCGAGCGTCTCCGAACTCGTCTTGTTGAATGAACGTGATCATGGTACGGACGATAAGGCGGGACCGAATCGCCGCCTCGATTTCTGCGGCGAGACCCGCAGGCGCAGTGGAACCCGACGGAACCTCGACCTCGACCGGTATGGGAGGTTCCACCGCAAACCCGGCGCCTTCCGGGAGAGCGACTCGGATCCTCCCGGTCACTGCCGGTTCGTACTCGGCGACTACCGCCTGGATGGCAGACGGATATACGTTCACACCCCTTACGATGAACATGTCGTCAGCACGGCCCTCGATTCGCAACTTGAAGCTCGTCCTCCCGCAGCCACACTCGATGCCCGTGATTCTGACGATGTCTCCGCTGCAAAACCGGATGACGGGCACGGCCTCGCGAACGAGCGATGTGTACACCATCTCGCCTACCGCACCCTTCTCGATCTCGATCGGGACTCCGGTGTCGGGGTCGATCAACTCGGGCCACACGTAGCCCTGACCGCAGAAGTGCATGCCGTCTTTCATCGGGCACTCTCCGAACAATGAAGGGGTCACATCTCCGATTCCTGACGCCTCGGTGACATCCGCGCCGAAAGCCTCTTCGATACGCTTTCTGATGGCCGGGATCCCGCCGCCCGGTTCTCCCCCGACGACGAGATGTCTGAGACCGGCGTCCGGTCCGGCGAGTCCGCGGTTCTCGAAGACCGAGGCGAGATACAGGGCGAAAGAAGGCGTTGCGAGCAACGTGTCGACGATGCCGGCGTCGCAAGCAGACAACACCCGCTCGAGGTCACCGGGCCCCACCGGCACCCGGCGCGCCCCGATCCGGTCGAGCGTCCAATGGGTGTGGCCGGCTACGAACGGCCCTGCCCCGAAGGTAGTCAGAACGGAGTGGTGCGGGTGGATCCCGGTGGCGTAGTACGAGCGAGCGCCGATTGCTGTCCAGGTCTCCAGATCCCGGTTGGTCATTGCGATCAAGCTCGGACGGCCCGACGACCCGCTCGTCTGGTACACGCGCTTGACGGCTGCCGGGTCGACGCCGAGATGTCCGCCAAACGGCGGGTGCTGCTTACGTGTTGCGAGCGTGTCGGCCTTCGACATGGTGGGCAGTTCTACCAGCTCCGTCACCGAAGACAAGCGGGCCGGGTCCACGCCCGCCTCGGCAAATCGTTCGCGGTAGAACGGCGATCGGGCGACGATTCCCACAGCCTGCGCCCGCCAGGCGACATCGGCAACCGCGATGTTCTCTCCAGGCGACCGTGTCTCGCCCTCGCGGTCCCATATCCAATCGAGCCCGCAGTCGTCCTCGAGCAGCGGGCCTGTCGTGGACGTAGGCCACGGCAATCCCGCGACGTTCATCCCAGGCCAGCGCCGTTGGCAAGGATCGCTGTCGCCGTCGCCGTGTAAACACCGCCAAGGCCGTGCACGAAAGACAGCTTGGCGTCATCGATCTGGCGGTCGCCCGCGGAATGCGTTAGCTGGGCTACGGCTTCGAGAATGAGGTTCATGCCGAGCATGCCAGGATGCCGGTGGGACAACCCTCCGCCGTCCGTGTTCAGCGGCAGCGACCCTCCCGGCCGGGACTTCTGGTCCTCCAGGAAGGCGCCTCCTTCTCCCTTGGCGCACAGGCCGATGTCCTCGACGGCGAATATGACCGCGATCGTGAACGGGTCGTAGAGCTGGAAGTGGTCGATGTCTTCGAGTCCAACCCGTGCCTTCTCGAGAGCGGCGGGCCCCGTCCATGCGCCGGGCGAAGTCACGAAATCGGGGAGCGCAGACATATAGCGCGCCACGTGCGCCTCTGAGGCGCCGAGCAAGTAGATAGGGTTCTCCGTCAGATCGGCCGCCCGTTCAGGGGAGGTGACAACGAGGGCGCCCCCGCCGTCCGTGACGAGACAGCAGTCGAGTCGGTGGAGGGGAGAAGCGATCATCGGAGAATCGAGGACATCGTCGATGGTGATGGGCTTCCGCATCTTCGCCGCCGGATTCAGGCCCGCCCAACTGCGGGCAGAGACCGCAACTTCGGCGAGTTGCTCCGGGGTTGTGCCGAACTCGTACATATGCCGCTGAGCTTGCATCGCGTATCCGGCAATCGGCCAGAGGGGTCCGTAAGGGATCTCGTACGCCAGCGGTTCGGACATTGACTTGACGAAGCGGCTTCCTATCGACCGTTGCGTACTGCCGTATGCAATGAGGCCCATTGTCATCTCGCCGACACGGATGGCGGCGGAGGCGTGCCGGAGATGGGCCACGAATGAGCAGCCCCCGATCGTCGTCGAGTCGCTGTATCGCGGAGTGATCCCGAGGTACTCGCCGAGGTTCAGCGTTGGCATGTAGTAGAACGACGACGCGCTGAACAGCCCGTCGATCTCGGCTTTCTCCACCCCCGCATCCAGGATCGCCTCGGCGCCGGCCTCGGCCATCAGCCCGGCGGGCGTGAGCTTTCCCGAGTCCTGGGATGAGGCGTGGGCGGCGCCGACGATGGCAAGGATGGGCTCACCCGGCATCGGCCATCTCCTCGACAGAGGCAAACACAGGTACGTCGAAGTCCTCCCCGATGGAAGCCCACCGCACCTCGACGGCCATCCCTATGTGGATATCGTCGCTTCCGACGACTCGAGACAGAAGCCGAGGGCCCTCGGACAGTTCGACCATCGCGACGATGTACGGTCGCTGGCCCGCGAAACCGGGAGCGTCGCGGTGCTGGACCGTGTATGTGAACACCGTTCCGCGGCCGGAGGCTTCCACCCAATCGGGCGACGCGGCCAGGCACTCTTTGCAGATGGATCGCGGGGGGAACTGGTATTCGTCGCACTCCGCACATTGCTGGATCATGAGCCGGTGCGTGCGGCAGTGCTCGAACCAGACGGCCTCTTCGCCCGTGGCTGGGGGTATGGGCGCCGGGTAGTCGAATTCTCCCTGCGTCACGACGTAGCCAGCCTGAAGCCGCCCAGGGCCAGCAGGGAGAACCCGCTCTCGAAGGCAGTCCTTATCGTGGCCATGTCCTCGTCCGTGATGGCCGTCGAGATCGTCATCAACAGCCGGTTCGGGGCCACAAAGACCCCATCGCCGAGCATCGAGAGGAAGAGTAGTTCGAGGGGGAGCTTCGGCAGTGCCGCCGAATCCCGAAACGACCGGGGCGGTGTGGTTCCGGCGTGCACCTGCACGACACTCCCATACCCGGTTGCGACGAGTGGGAGATCGCGTTCGCGACAGGTGCGATTGATCCAGTCGCGCAGGTCGTCGCCAAGCCCATTGATCCGCTCCGCCGCCTCGGGTGTGAGGGCCTGGAGCGTGTGCAAGCCGGCGGCCATCGTGAGCGGGTTGGCGTTGAACGTCCCGGCGTGCATCAAGGCGTCCGGGTTACGCGGATCGGCCACAGCCATGACGTCGGCACGGCCGCCGAAGGCGCCGACCGGTGTACCCCCGCCGATGATCTTGCCCATTGCCGTTAGGTCCGGATAGACGCCGATCTCACCCTGAAGGCCGCCGTAGCCGAGGCGCAACGTCATCACCTCGTCGAAGATCAGGAGGCAACCTGCACGCTCGCAGGCGTCGCGGACGGCTTCGAGATAACCCGGTTCAGCGCGAATCGCACCGGCCGACCCCTGCATCGGTTCGATCATCAAGGCAGCCGATCGGGGGCCGACCTCGTCGATTATCCGCACGGCCGTCTCCGTGTCATTGAACGGAATGATGTGGGTTTGGTGGGCAGTTCCGGGATGTATTCCGGTCTCGACGACGCTCTCATTGGCGTCCTCCCCCATGTGCTTCACCGAGACCTGGGCGGCTTCGAACCCGCCGTGGTAACCGCCCTCGACCTTGATGATGTCGTTGCGGCCGGTGAATGCCCTCGCCGCGCGAATCGCGTAGAGGCACGCCTCAGTTCCCGAGTTGGCGAACCTGACCTGATCGACGGCCTCCATTCGACCCACCATCTCCTCGGCCAGCAGCACCTCGTTTTCCGTCGGTGTGCCGAAAGCCACGCCTTTGTCCACTTGCTCGGCGATGCGCCGGCGCGACTCGTCGGTGAGATGCCCGTGTACCAGGCTCGTGTAGTTGTTGACGAGATCGAGATGCGTCAGACCGTCGACGTCGTAGAGCCATTGCGCCTCGGCCGACTCCACGTAGAAGGGAAAGGGCTCGAAGTAGAGCTGGGACCGCGAGTTTCCGCCGGGCAGCGCTTTGAGCCCGCGCTGGTAGAGCTCCTCCGAGCGGGGGTGGGCGGATGCATATTCGCCCTGCAGTTCGGGCAGGAGACCTTCGAGTGCCCCGAGACTGAACTCTTGGGTTGGCTGCAGGGTCACGCTACCACCGACTCGGTCAGGGTCTCATACAGGTCAGGCCGCCGGTACTTGTAGAAGTTGAGGGCCTTGCGGCTGTCTGCAACGTACTCCGGGTCGATGTCTGCGTAGATGATTCCGTCCTGATCGTCCGCGCGCTCGATCCGAATTCCCTCTGGATCGAAGAAGACCGACCGTCCTGGAAAGGAACCTTCGAGGCCGGGGCCCGTCAGCGGCCCGACCTTGTTGATGCCGGCCACATAGAGCGTGTTGGACCATGCCATCGCCTGCAGTCCCGGCTCCCACATCGTCTCGATGACGAACTTCCGGTATGAAGCGGTCGGCACGAAGATGATGTTGGCACCCTTGATTCCCAGCGTTCTCGGGCCTTCGGGGAAGTGGCGGTCGTAGCAAATGACGATGCCGACGTTGAGACCGAGCGACGTCTCCCACACGTTGAATCCGGTATCGCCGGGAGAGAAATACCACGCCTCGTCGGCGCCGCGCTGGCCCTTCCGGGCCCTTGAGGTAGGCACGTGCGACTTGCGGTAGATCATCTGCAACCCATCGACGGGGTCGATCATCGTTGCGGTGTTGTAGCGGATATCCCCCACTGCTTCGTACAGAGGGAAGACGACATGCATATCGTTGGCGGCGGCCGCGGCCTCGATTCTCTCCGTGCTCGGGCCCGGGATGGTCTCTGCGAGGTCGAGCCGGGCGGCGTTGCGGTGGTCAAAGCAGAAGTACGTCGTAGTCGCAAGCTCGTGGAAGGCAATCATCTTCGCCCCTGAAGCAGAGGCCTCGGCGATTTGCTTCTCGATCATCGTGAGGTTCTGATCGGCATCATCGGTCGATGCGAATTGGCCCAAGGCCACTTTGATCGCCGGCATGCCACCCTCCTCGAAAAGTTTGGTAATGCGGATCTTACCCTCCCGCTAAGCACAGAATCACCGAATCTCGGACCAGACACCGGTGCACGTAGCCTCCGACACGGGCGTCCCGCGCTGGGGTCGACCGTGCCCACCCGAAGGCGATCTCTCCACCGCTCCACCTTCTGCGTCCTCGCCGGACAGGAAGAGAGCCTTCCGGTGGATGACGATACCTCGACAGCGGTCATGGAGTTCATGCGCCACTTCATTACCCGAGACGGCGGCGCTCGTGGGCCTCTCCAAACGGTGAGCCGTAGGGCTCAGTCGCGCGGAGCCGAGCCGATATACGTGCCCGTCGGATTGTCGCCCGTCGCATCGCCTACACGGACCGCAACAACACCGCGTCGCACGACGTCACGAGGGAAGCCGCTGGAAGACAGCGACTCGTACAGCGAGTAGTCGGCCTTGCCGTGCAGGTTCTCCGGGACGATGGGCCTTGAGGGCGCTTCCTTTGGTATCACGACGAGGTCCGCATCAGAGCCGACGCGAATGGCACCCTTGCTCGGGTAGATATTGTGAACCTTCGCCGCGTTGGTGGCGGTGAGGCGGGCGACGTCCTCGATCGAGATACGTCCCGCTTCGAACCCCAGGCTGTAGATGAGAGGGAGCATGGGCTCCACTCCCCCGATGCCACCGTATGTGGCGTCGAGTATGTCGTCGGTTGCCAGCTTGACTTTCGTCGACTTCGGCGAGTGGTCGCTGCTGATGTGACTCAGCAATCCTTCCTCGGTCACCGCCCAGATCGCGGCAATGTCCGCTTCCTCCTTGAGCGGCGGGCCCACCTTGCCGAGCGGTCCCCTTGCAAGTACCTCCGCATTGGTGAGAGCCAGGTAGTGAGGCTGTGTCTCGCTCTCGATCCGGGCTCCGTAGGGACCCGCTTTGAGTTGGCGCAGCATAGCGGCGCCCTCCTTTGAGGTGAGATGGACGAAAAGGAGCCGTGTGCCGGTGAGCCCGGCGAAGGTTGCGGCGCGGAACATCCCCTCGGCCTCGAACACACCCGGCTGAGCCCGGAGGAGGCTTCCGTTGTCGACACCGCGCCGCCGCTCGATGCTCTCGAGGTAGTCGATACCGCCACCGTTCTCCGCGTGGATCATCGTGAGGCCGCCGACATCCGCCACTGTCGCCATCATGCGCATCAGATGCTCGTCGTCGAACATCAGTCCCTTCTTGTTGTAGGCGACCATCGCCTTGTAGGACATCACACGGATGTCGGCACCACCCCTGACGGCCCCCTCGATGTCGTCACCGGGCAGAAGCAGGCCATTCATGAAGAAGTCACTATGTGCCTCGGCATTGCCGTAGTCGATGAGACTGCGCATCACCGCGACGATGTCCTTCTGCGGCGTGCGCTGTACGAACACACCCAGAGTGGTCACGCCGCCCATGAGCCCGGAAGCGCTAGCGTCGACGAGGTCGTCGAGGATCGGCTCCATCGTCGAGTAGCCCTCCAGAGATACGTGAATGTGCGGATCGATGGCCCCCGGCAGAACCCAGCAGTCCGTGGCGTCGAGAAGAACGTCGCCGTCGAAACCGTCTCCGATTCTGACGATGACGCCGTCGGAGATCGCGATATCGCCTTCGACGACGCCGTTCTCGGTAACGATGCTGCCGCCGCGCACGAGTGTCATGAGTCCCTCCGGATGAGTCGACCTGTGGATTCGGATGCCAAGTAGGTGTGCCCGTCGGTGTCCGTCAGTCGGCACCCGTCAGCGCTCGTGGCTTGGTAGGGATGTGGCCAGAAGTACAACCGGGTGCGGCTGTTGCAGCCGGGTAGAACGTCGACCACCCGGCCCTGGAGTTTCCCGGACCTCGGGCGCGCTCCTGCGTATTCGAGGTGCACCGACTCGATTGCTGCACGGGGCACGCGCTCGGCGAAGAGCGATTCGGAAGCGACGACCATAGCTTCAAACCTCTTTCAGAGCCGGGATGACCTCGTCGTCGAGAAGCTTCAGCGATGCCAGGGTCATCTCGGCCGGCATCCCGCTCCAATGGCTACGGAAAAGAAAGTGGTCGACACCGAGTTCGGTTCGCCAGGGCCGCAGCTGAGCGATGCAGTCGTCCGGTGTGCCCAGGATGAATCGGTCCTTCTCGAGCTCCTCGACAGGGATCTTGAACGACTCGTTCCCGGGGAGAGCCTTGTCCTGGCCCCAATCGGCGTACACCCGGTACTTTTTCGACAGGTACGGGTAGGCCATACGGGTCGCCTCCTCACGCGTCGGAGCGCAGAACACCTCACGGATCAGCGGCAGTTCGGAGACGGGCGGCAATCCGGCGCTAACCCGCTCGACCCGGAACATCTCCAGCTGGTTTGCGATCGTGTCCACCGTGGCGTGCGGGTTGATCATCCACGAATCGGACAGGCGGGCGGCGCGGCGTACCGCAGCGTGGGCGTTTGCTGCGATCCATATGGGAGGGCGCGGTCGCTGGATCGGCGGCATTGTGAGCTGCGCATCGTCGAGCCGGCACCAGGGCAGGTTCGCGGTCACCCGCTCGCCCATGAGCAGTCGGGTTGCGATATCCAGATTGCGGGTGAACCGCTCCACCCGGTTGCCGCGGTCGACTGCGAATGCGTTGTTCTCCACGTCGCGGTAACCCAAACCGACGCCGAACACGAAGCGGCCTCCGGTGGTGACGTCGAGGCTGGCGACCAGCTCGGCCGCGTCGACCGGGTTGTAAAGGGCGATCAGCAGGACGCCGAGACCCACTGCCATGTCGTCGGACTCGGCCGCCATGCGTGCCAGGAACGGGATCGGCTGCGGCATTGCCATACCCTCCGGCAGATAGTGCTGGCCGGCGAACACCGAATCCCAGCCGGCGTCCCTGGCGAAGCGGAACGTGTCAAGCTGGCCCTCTTGGCCTGCGATGACATCGGATTCGGGCGGATGCTGGTTGGTGAGGAACAGCCCAAACCTCACCGGCTTATCGTGGCCGCGTCCAGGGGTGATCATCTTTCCTCAGTTCTTGAAGCGCAGACCGATGGTCTCCGCGATCGTGGCGCGCTTTACCTCGTCGCTTCCATCCGGAATCCGCAGATTGCGAGCGATCTGTAAGAGCCTGTTGATATCGATATTCATCATCACGCCCCGCGTCGTCGAATCCGAAGTGCTGTGTCCGGGATTCGATGAAGCGTTTCATCGTTGACGAGCTTCATCGTGCAGACCTCGCGGATTTCCCTCTTCGGGCCTCGGCGTTTTCCACCACGGCCCGAGTCGTTCATGACCGACGTGACGGCAACGGACACGAATCTAACCGGATGCTAGTGCGCATGGATGTCGGCGGATCATCGAATGAATGGCCCTGGTTGGCAGCCAGCCGCTTGTACCGATGATGCACCCGTATGCCCGCTTGGTCGCCTTGTCGATGAGGTTCTTGCCCAAGCGTGCGCACATTCCGCGCGGCGCATACGCGTCCAGAAGATTGACGGACGGTATCGCGATTCTGAACCCTTGGCTGCGCTCATCCATGGTGGGTAATCGGTCTCGCTGTTGTATCCACACTCGCTTCCGGCCGGTCACGTCGCCGCGGCCGAGGCGCGTGGCGCGGCCACAGTCTCGTACAGCATTGTGAACTGCTCGACTGCCTCCTCCGGTCGGCCGCCGTACAAGAAAATGAGGTGACGGACACCGGCCGCGGCGTATGCCTCGACACGCTCCCCAACCTCTTCCGGGTTCCCGGCGAGACACAACGTCTCGATGAGGCCAGCGGAAAAGTCGCTGTGGTAGCGCTTGCTCAAATGAATGCGCAGATCCTCGCGCGCTTCGTCACCGTCGGGCCCGACCCTGGTTGGGATCATCATCGCCGGAGTAATAGCGTGCGGATCTCGTCCGGCATCGATCGCGTGACCGCGGACTTTGGCGAGGTGCTTCGCGTAGCGGTCGGGCGAGACCATGTATCCCATCCAGCCGTCGGTCAGTTTTCCCGCCCTTGCCAGAACTGCATCAGCTCGTCCCCCAACCCAGATTGGAGGTCCACCCGGAGTCACCGGCAGAGGGTTCAGCCCTACATCGTTGAAGTCGGAGAATCTGCCGTGGAAGCTCGCCTCCGGCACATCCCAGAGCGCCCGGAGCACCCGGATGCCCTCGTCGGTCCGTGCGCCCCGCTCGTGGCGGGCCACGCCCACCATTTCGAAATCTTTCTGGCTGTCACCGCCGACGCCCAGCCCGCAGATGAGCCTGCCCCCGCACAGATAGTCGAGTGTTGCCATTTGCTTGGCCACAAGGGCCGCGGGCCGCAACGGCAGCAACAGGACTCCGGTGCCGATCGTGATCGTTGTCGTGTAGCCGGCGAAGGCCGATACTGCGACGGTACCTTCCAGGACCGGGTTGCCGAACGAGAGGTGGTCACCGCACCAGAGCGAGTCGTAGCCAAGCTCTTCGGCTGCTGCCGCGATGTCGCGGAACACCCCCGGGTCGGGCAGGCCTTCGGGCATCTGCCCGCTTGCCATGACTCCGAATTTCACGCAAGACTCGACTTGGCGGTCAACCGGTATCGGTAGCGAGCATCGAGATGAGTTCGGGGAAGCTCGAAGCGCTCCCGAGGCCGGCGACGGCTGTGGCAATCGCGTCCTGGCGTTGCACCGAGTACACAGGCCCGGTGATGTCGTCGAACTTTGTCCTGAGTTCCCCGGGTGAGAGCGGATTCGTGGGGTCGCCCTTCGGGTCGTCGATCTCTGCCCTCAGCGTGCGGCCGTCGGTCGTGATCACCTCGGCCCAACTTCTCCATTGATGAGGGTAGGTGAGATCGAGGTCCGTGTCTATGACACGATCTGTGGCATCCATCAAGCGGTGCATCTCGGGGTCATCGAAGCGCGACTCGTCGTATTGCGCCAGCGATGCCCGCCCTTCGGTGAGCGCCACCGCGACCCCATACGGCATCGAGAACTGGGCATCGACGACGGTAGACGGACGGCGTTTTGCCTCGATCGGCTGCCAGACGATGTCCTCAGCGACGCTCAGCAGCCCGATCTTGATCCCGGCAACATCATCGCTGCTGAGGTCGTAGTTGGAACGGAGTTCCAAGAGAGCATCGATCGGGCCCTGCTTGTAGCGGCAACAGGTGTGTGCCTTGATACTGGTGTTCTGCACCTCAAGCGGCCGATCGCCCCAGCCGGCGAGGATCTCCTTGGGGTTCGGATCGTCTGAGTATCCGGCCAGGAATCCACGCTCTCCACCGATTCCGTCGTCGGTTCCCTTGAACCCGTGTCGAGCCATCAACGCCGCTTCCACACCGTTGCGGGCAGCCTGAGCGGGATGGAGACGCTTGGTCCACGCGCCGTCGAGAAGGAACTGCATGCTGCCGGCTGCCATCGTTGCCGCTATGCCGAGAGCAGAAACCGTCTCATCGACACCCAGTCCGAGTATCGAGGCGGCCGTAGCGGCCGCTCCGAAATGGCCGGTAGTACCGGTGGGGTGGAAGTGGCGCCGGTAGTGAGCGAGTGGTTTGGCGGCGCGGCCGATCCGGCACATCACCTCGTAGCCGACGATGACGCCGAGCAGAAAGCGCTGTGCATCCGCATCAGAGAGCTGCGCTGCCGCGATAGCCGCCGGGAACACGGCAACGCCGGGATGACTCGAGGCAGCGTTGTGCACGTCGTCATATTCGATGGAGTGAGCGGCGACCGCGTTGGCCATGGCCGCGTGGAGAGGATTCGCGGTGAGGCTCGTTCCGATGATCGGGGCGCCGCCCGGGGTCGACGACACCGCGAAGGATTGCATTGCCCGTCCCGAGTCGGTAGTTGCACCGTTGGCCGCGACGCCGAGATGGTCGAGAAGGAGTTCTCGGGTCGCCTCCAGATCGCGGTCTGTGAGTTCCGAATAGGTCAACTCCCAGACCCGCTCGACAAGGTCCCTCGTCAGCGACATTCAACCCTCCGATTGTTACCCGGTGAAAAAGTCTGACAAAGGATACCGCCACCCTTAAGAATCCGAAAGAGGAGATCGGTGATGTTGTCTCGCTGATCGGCGAACGGTGCGTAGTACTGATCGGTGGCAAGCTCTGGCTGCCCGATCGTTGCTGGGAGACAAGTCCCTCGAACCTTCGCTAGTTCGGAGATGTCGCGTAGTGCATTCGGTATAGCTTTGGTTGTTGCGGAGCGCCCCGGTGGCGGGTCTCACGGGTCCGAATCCCACTCCCACCACGGGCCGGTCAGCGGTATCGATCAGCACGTTCGTCACACTAACACCTCGCAGGTGCAGTTGCTCGGACATGAGATCAGACACTGAGGCCTCCCTGGATCGGCGTCTTGGCTATTCGCCGATTCCAGCTGGGCCTCACCCCCTTTCCAGGGATGCTCCTACGGTTGTCAAGTCGGTGACGGGGCGGGTTGGTGGGTTAGGAGCCAGTTGTGGTATTGGCTGGCGAGTTGGTGGTTGTGGTCTCGGCCGTGTTCGAGTTCTGAGATGCGGGCGGTGTGGGTTCGGAGGGCTTGGGCGGCTTGGGTGATGGTGATGCCGCCTTGTTGGCGCTGGTTGCGTAGGCGGGCGCAGTTCGGGGTTGGTGGCGGGTTGGTGAGTAGTCGGTAGATCTGTGGGGCGATGTGGCGTTTGAGGCAGCGGATGATCTCTTTTCGGTTCTTGCCTTCTCCCTGGCGTCTGGTCACATATTCTTTGGTGGCAGCGTCGGTACGTATCCGGGTGGTAGCGCATCGGCCACAGCGCTGTTGGCTTGGCGGTTGCCGCCCCGGTTGAGACGATGCCGTATGGTCTGTCCTGATGATGCCTGGACAGGGCTGGTGCCGCACAGCGCCGCGAAGGACGCTTCTGTTTTCATTCGCCCGGGGTTGTCGCCGGCGGCGACCAGCAGAGCGGCGGCTGTGTCAGGGCCCACACCGGTGGCGGCCAACAACGCCGGGTTCGCCCGGGCGCAGAGACGGCGGATGTCTCTCTCGAGTTGGGTGATCTCAGCGTTGAGGGTTTGGTATCGGCGGGCCAGGTGGCGTAGAGCCTTCTTCGCGTACGCGGCTGTGGTCTGTGCTTGGCCGGGACGCCAGCGGGCACAAACCGCTACTCGTGCTCTGAGGTTGAGGCCCTTGAGCTGGTGTTTTACCGGCTCTGGGGCACCAACGATCACAGAATGGATCTGGTTAGCCGCCTGGGTGCGGGCCTTGGTCGCCCAGCGGCGGGCCACCAACAGCATCCGCAGGGCACTCAACCGGCCCATCACCAGATTTGGGAACCGCCGCCGCCTCCCCGCTAGCAGCCGCCCGGGCTGGTGCCTCGGCGTCGACGCTGTCAGACTTGCCGCCCTTCTGGCGGCGTAGTTGCCGGTTGGGGCGGTTCACCTCCACCACCTCGATGTCGGCTGCGGTCAGATAGCGAGCCAGGCCGGCGCCGTAGCTGCCTGTCCCTTCCATCCCGACCCGAACCAGCCGACCCTGCGACCCGAACCAGGCGACCATACGCCGATACCCGGATGCCTCCGCGGAGAACGACTCCCACCCCAACAGCCGACCAGCGCTATCCACCAACGCCCCCACATGCGTATCCCGATGGGTGTCAACCCCACCGAAAACAACAACCCCATCTTCTGACACGACCCACCTCCCCGTGGACTACCGTCTTTCCAAATGGGGTTCCGGCCAAAAACGGCAGACAATACACTCACGGTGCTGGCAAGCTAAAGCTCCTACAAGGTCATGTCCGCTTCGAGCCAAAACCCTCCCCCCGGACCGGGGACAGGCCGACAGATCCTTGGAAAGGCGCTCCACACGCCAGATTTCACCGGGGTCAGACCCGCCCCCGGTCCAACCGGGCCACCCATGCGCAGTGGCCGCCAAAGAACCGGACACCACCCATGGGACACCACCCATTATGAGTGATTTCACCCCACCAACCCCACACTTCTGCGCAGCCTCAGAAAGCGCAGGCTTTGGATAGCTGTCTGAGCTTGGGTGAATGGCCGGAGGGCTGGAGTCGGTTATGACTTCTGGTGTCAACAGCGACCAGGTAGGGCCGGATAGCTACAGGTATCGTGAAAGCCAACCGCTCACTCCCAAGGTTCTTCCGGCTGGAGCCCCGCGGTCGCACTCCACGGATTCTGTGGGATACAGGGTGGGACGAACACTCCGGAAATGACTCTCTATCGGGACCTTTAACCGGCTCATCGGAATTCAGTGGGGAGTGACGGTCGCCGGCAGGTCCCAGTTCGGTGTTCCGGCGTGGAGGAGTGCCCGTATTCGGTAGTTGGCGAAGTTGGGTAACCCGAACGCGCTCCGTTTGATGCGTTTGATGAGGTTGTTGAGGGCTTCGGTGGGTCTGTTGGTGACTCGGGACTGGTGCCAGTTGGTGATCTGAGTGGACCATCGGGCGATGACACGGCCGAGGCGGTTGATCTCGGGGGGCATGATTGGTCTCCGAGGTCGGTGGCGAGCTGGTTGGTGTATCCGACGGCGAGGGTCAGGAAGTCGACAGTGTAGATGCCTCGGACGGTTTCGGTGACGTGCCACCCCAGGCGGACTTCCCGTGGGGGTCGCCGGTTTCGAGGAGTCCGAGGAGTCGTGTTCGGCCGCGGTCGCTGATGCGTTCATGCGCTTTGGTGAGTCGGCGTGCTCCGTAGAGGGGATCGCGTTTGCGTCCTCGATAGCCCAGGGTTTCGTTCTGGACGCGTCGTCTGACCTCGTCGAGGCGATGGTTAGCGAGGCGCACGACGTGGAACGGGTCGGCGACCTGGCGGGCGGGGGGCAGCACCCGGTCGTAGGCAACGTGATAGGCGCCTGACATGTCCAACACTGCCCAGCGGACACCCGCAAGCCACTCGGTAGGCTGGGCCCGAAACCAGGCGGCGTCACTGTCAGTTGTTCTACCACCGACTATGTCGGACAACTGTCGGCCGCCGACATCGACAACAGGCGTGCACCACTGCTTGGTATGCCACCGTCCCCGTCGCCGGAACAACGTCTCGTCCACCCCCACAGCCTCCACCGCTCCGAACCGATCCTTGTCCGCTTCGAGCAGTGCTTCCCCCCAGCGTGCGGCCTCCTTGTTGACCGTATGCCACCCACAGCCCAACTCCGCGGCAACATCGTGGGTCGTCCGTCCCAGCCGACCGACCCCGATGGTCACCCACCTCCCGGCCCGAGAGGTCAACAACCCCCGTTCCGAGCAATCTGAGGGTCTTGTTCCACAAACGACCCAACACCACACGACTCATCCGGACATACCCAGCGGCGTTTCCGCCAACCGAGCCGTACCGGTCGGCCGAACGCCGGGAGGTCCACCAACACCACCGTCCGCTCCCCCTTGGACCACACCGGCCCGCCACAACCTTCACACACCGGCCGGGCCCTACGGCTACGGATCACCACCCCCAGCGGCCCCTCTCCCGTGTAGTCGATACCTACCACTCAACCTTGCCCAGGCCACCAGCCGCTCGCACATGTGCGCAGGGATCAGCTTCCACAGGGGGTCCTCCTGCCTCGGATGCGATTGCTGAACTCCGACTACGGAGGACCCCTCCTCACTTCCGGTAGATCACCGAGTCCCCACTCATTTCCGAAGAGCTAGATAACTTCGGCCTTGCCCACCTTGAGCGCCGCGGCGACAGGTGGGCCCTAAAGGGGACAGCCTCGCGCTGTACCTGCGACGACATAGCTGGGCATTTGGATACACCTGCGTGGTCAACGACCGGGTCCGATACATCTCGGCAGGTGACAGGATCGATCTTCTTCTCCCCCGTATCCTTGGAGGATTCCGCAATCTGATTGAGTTGAAGAGACCGGATAAGAGAATACTCGTACGGGATAGATCGACCGCGCCGGTCTAGACCCGGGAATGCGCAGAAACGTGACCACCTCAGAGTCGGTACTGACCTGGGAAGCGCCGACATCAGGAGGAACCGTCGATACTTATACCATCAAAACGTGTTCAACCACAGTAGCGGTCCGCTAACAGCTCAGGCAGTGGTCTCGACCCTCACCTAGGATGCCTCGACGTGGGTAAACCTATTCGGATCGGACGTTACAGTACAGATCCGAGCACGTAACTCAGCCGGGAACTCGCCCTGGACAGAAGCAGTATCATCCAACCCCGCCCGCCTGAACCACCCACTGGACTTGAACCGGCCCGTGCTCGTCGGTTACCCGACTGCAGACAGCCTGGGAAGCGTTCCCAGTTGATAGCGTTGAATCCGCCTTGGTTTGTCTTGTTCGGGTCGGCGTTCGGTACGGCGGGCCCATTAGCAGGACTGATGGTGATCCTGATCGTCTATCTATCACCGGTGTGGAACAAACAACGGCGGGGCTGGCATGACAAGACATCCAGCACCGTCGTAGTCAAAGCCATCTGACTACTCCACGGCTCCAACTATCCGTTGAGTATCCTATCGGGTAATCGAAGAGATGACTCTGCTCTGGCCTAGAGTCCGGCCCGGTCCTCGGGGTATCTGTCCGCCGAAGGAAGTGGCTCGCTCCTATCAGCGAATAAGGCGCGACGGCTGACACGCCGAGCACAACGTCGAACCCTCCCTGCTTCGCCGACCAAGAGCTGGTCCTACTGGTCGGGCCGCGGGCCGCGTATCGAGTTGTCCGGCTCCGGCAGCCCGTGACCCGGGCGACCCTCTATCTTGGTCTCGACAAGTAGGGTTAGAATGTGGCCTCCCCGTCCGTCTCCTTCGCGACCGGATTGACGCACACTCCTTGCGAGTGTGCCCGATAGTGTCGGCGGTCGTTCCAAGCTCCCTGGGCTCCTCCACCTGTGCCGAGCGACCGGGCAGCGCAGTTCGTTCGTTGCGGGCCTTCGGATTGCGGTGAGGAGGGCACCGATCTCCGTCGACCTTAAGCTGGCTCGACTCCGCCAGGAGTACGAGACCGAGGGGTTGTCGATGGCAGGTCTCGATCCCGATCCGATCCGGCAGTTCGCGAGGTGGATGGACGCCGCCGTGAGCGCCGGCGTGCCACAACCCAACGCGATGACCGTGGCCAGCGCCGATGCCCGGGGCAGGCCCTCCGCCCGGGCGGTGTTGCTGAAGGGATACGAGTCGTCCGGTTTCGTGTTCTACACCAACCTGGAGAGCCGCAAGGCCCGCGAGATCGACGCTAACCCGTGGGCGGCACTGTGCATCGTGTGGCTCGAACTGCATCGGCAGGTGCGGATCGAAGGGCCGGTGGAGCGAGTTGATGACGGGGTGGCCGATGATTACTTCGCATCCCGGCCTCGGGAGGCGCAGATCGCCGCAGCCGCCTCCCCGCAGAGCCGGGTGGTGCGCGACCGGGCCGCCCTGGAGGCACTGGTGGGACAAAGGGAGGTCGAGTACGGCGAAGCGGAAGTGTCGAGGCCCGGGCACTGGGGAGGCTTGAGGGTCTGTCCCGAACGGATCGAGTTCTGGCAGGGCCGCCGTCACCGCCTTCACGACCGCATCGTCTACGAGACCGGTGGGGGAGGGTGGCGAAAGGCGCGGCTGGCGCCTTGATCGCGGCCCGCGCCCGGCTTCCCGAGGCCATGAGGGCTGCGATGATCGCCCACGCGGCGGATGCTGCGCCGCGCGAGGCATGCGGTCTGGTGGCGTATGACAGGCTGGGCCGCCCCGCTCGCCTGTACCGGCTCACCAACGTGGATCCGGATCCCGCTCGCTTCGAGATAGATCCGGCCGAGCACTTCCATGTTATCCAGGAGGCGGAGGCCGAAGGCTGGCGGGTAGGGGCTGTGTACCACTCCCATCCCCGTGGTGCGGCGGTCCCTTCGGATACCGACCTGCGGGCCGGTATCGACCGGGAGTGGATCTCGTTCATTGTCGGTCGCCGGAAGAGCCGGTGGACAGTGGTTCCGTTCGCCATGGAGGAGGAAAGCGCCCGCCCTCTCATCTAGCGTTCGCACCGAAATTCGTTGACTTCGATGCTCGTTCGACGAAGATGTCCTTATGCCGTCGGAACATGCTCTCGCCGCGGGTGCAGAACCCGCATCCGGTCCCGTTCGATGGTGGGAACCGGGATTGGACAGCTACCTGTCGCGTCTCGAGAGCCAGCGCGGTCTGTCCCCCAACACCGTGGCTGCCTACCGGCGGGACCTCCGGCAGTTCTTCGGTTACGTCGACCGCAGAGGGGTGGACGGGCTGGGACGGATCGACCGGAAGGTCATCCGGGGATTTCTCGGTTCGCTCGACCGGCAGGGATACGCCCGGCGTTCCGTCGCCCGAAAGGCCTCGGCGATCCGCGCCTTTCTGACCGACTGCGTGCGGCGGGGAGATCTGGAGGTCAACCCCGCTGACGGGCTGGCCAGGCCCAAGACCCCCCGGACCCTCCCGCAGGCCCTCACCCAACGAGACGTAACCTCTCTACTCGACTCCATCGACGGTGACGACCCGAACTCACTGCGCGACCGGGCGGTGCTGGAGACCCTCTATGCCACCGGGATGAGGGTGTCCGAGTTGGCGTCGCTCACAGTGGACACGGTCCGCGGGAAGGACCGGCTCCTGGTCACGGGTAAGGGAGGGCACGACCGGGTCATACCTCTCGGTGTCCACGCCCGGGATGCCATCGAGCGCTACCTGCAGACCGGGCGACCGGCGCTTGCAGGGCAGCGTCCCACTACCGCTCTCTGGATAGGGGGACGGGGTGTCGAGATGAGTGCCCGGAGCCTGCGCCGGCTGGTCCGGGCGCGGGCGGGCACCTTTCCTCACGCCCTCCGCCACTCGTTTGCCACCCACCTCCTGGAGGGGGGCGCCGATCTGAGCACCGTACAGCAGTTGCTCGGGCATGTGGAGCTCGGTACAACGCAGATCTACACGTCCCTGAGCCGGCACCACCTACGCGCCACCTACGAGCGGAGCCATCCGCGCGCGTGAGGCTGCGGGCAATGCCGACCGATCCTCGGTTCGTTCGCGCCGGCCGGTGGTCAGGGAGCGACGTCGACCGCGGGGCCGATCGTAATCCCATCGTTCCCCGGCCGCGTAGCGTTTCCGGAGGGGCCGGCACTGGTTTATTGCGGGGCACTCACCTACACTCCGCCTCAATCACGCACGTTCACCGCAGCCTCCCGCGGTCGGGCCGTATGGCTCGGGGAGGTTCGGAGGCGCCCTCTGAGAACGGGTGAACGGAGGCCGGAACCAAATAGAGGAGGAGGCGCACTTGTCTGCGGTCACCATGAAGCAGTTGCTTGAGGCCGGTGTCCATTTCGGTCATCAGACCCGCCGCTGGAACCCCAAGATGGCCCCGTACATATTCGGGGAGCGCAACGGGATCCATATCATCGACCTCCGCAGAACGCTGCAGGAGATCGACAAGGCCTACGAGTTCATCCGCGATCTGGTAGCGGACGGCGGCTCCGTGCTGTTCGTAGGCACCAAGAAGCAGGCCCGGCCGGCCATCCTCGAAGCTGCGGTCACTGCCGAGATGCCCTACGTCAACTTCCGGTGGCTGGGTGGGATGCTGACCAACTTCAAGACGATCAACCAGCGGATCTTCTACATGAAGGAACTCGCCGCGATGGAACACTCGGGCGATATCGAGCAGTTGCCAAAGAAGGAGCGTCTCCGGCTCAGGCGGGAGTTCGCCGCTCTGGAGCGGACGCTGGGAGGCGTTGCCGATATGGAAAAACCCCCGGCGGCGATGTTCGTGGTCGATCTCAACGCCGAGCATATCGCGGTACGCGAGGCCTTTCGTCTCGACATTCCGGTGATCGCCCTCGTCGATTCTAACTGCAACCCAGACGATATCGACTTCGTCATACCGGGCAACGACGATGCCATCCGGGCCGCCTCGCTCGTTGCCGGCGCCATCGCCTCCGCCTGCGTGGAAGGCAGGCAGCAGGCCCTGGCAGGGGACGAGAGCGACGCCGGGAGCGAGGCCGGCGACTAGGGGAACGACCAGATGAGAGCTTCCTGAAGGACGGCGATATGGCACAGTTCACAGCCAAAGACGTGCAGACCCTCCGTCGCGCGACAGGCGTCGGGATGATGGATTCCAAGAAGGCGCTCGTCGAGTGCGACGGCGACATGGACAAGGCCAAGGAGTGGCTGCGGGAAAAAGGCCTGGCCGACGCCAAGAAGCGGGCCGGGCGCGATGCCAACCAGGGCACGGTGGGCTACTACGTGCATCAGCCTTCCGGCTACCCCACGGTGGGCGTGATCCTTGAGTTGGCTTCGGAGACCGATTTCGTGGCGAAGAGCGGTCCCTTCCAGAAGATGGCGCGGGACCTCGCCATGCACGTGGCCGCGGCGCAGCCTCGCTGGGTGCGCCGCGAGGACGTTCCCGAGGACACGATCGGCAAGGAGAGGGAACTCATCGCCCGTGAGGCCCGCGCCTCGGGTAAGCCGGATCGCGTGGTCGAGATGATCGTGGCCGGCAAGGTGCAGTCCTACCTCGAGGAACACGTGCTTTACGAGCAGGATTTCATCCGGACCGACCAGTATGACGGTAAGGTCGGTGACATGGTGACGGAACTGGCCGCCGCGATGGGTGAGAACATCGCGATACGCCGGTTCTCCCGGATCGCGGTAGGCGAGCGGGAGCTCTAGGTGCCGCCGGCCCGCCGCCGGGTGCTCCTCAAACTCTCGGGCGAGGCCTTCGCCGATCCGGAGATCGGCTACGGGATCTCTCCCGAGATGGTCCGCCGGGTAGCCGCCGAGATAGCCGAGTCGCAGGAGGCCGGATACCAGATCGGGATCGTGGTGGGCGGCGGCAACATCTTCCGCGGCGTATCGGCGGCCGCCAGGGGTATGGATCCGGCCAATGCCGATTACATGGGCATGCTGGCCACGGTCATCAACGCGCTGGCGCTGCGCGACGCCATCGAGGCGACCGGCGTGCAGTGCCGCGTCCAGTCAGCCATCACCATGCAGCAACTGGCCGAACCCTACATCAGGCTGCGCGCCATAGCTCACCTGGAGAAGGGCCGATCGGTGATCTTCGCCGCCGGCAGCGGCAACCCGTTCTTCACCACCGACACGGCGGCGGCCCTCCGGGCAATGGAGATGGGCGCCGAGGTGATGCTCAAGGCAAGCAAGGTGGAGGGTATCTACTCGGCCGATCCGGGGCTTGACGAGAATGCTGAGTTCCTCGAGAAGATCAGCTACATGGACTTCATTTCGTCCGGGCTCCGGGTGATGGACACGACCGCCGTCACTATGTGTATGGACCACAAGTTGCCGATCGTCGTGTTCAGCTTGCTGCATCCGGGCAACATCCGCCGTGCTGTGGCCGGCGATGTGATCGGCACCCGGATCTTCTGACGCGTCAGAAGGATTGACGATGCTCGACGAACTCCTCGGCGAACTCCTCGACGATGCAGACGCCCGGATGGCATCGGCCGTCCGGCATACCCAGAGTGAGTTCGCCACGTTGAGGACAGGCCGCGCCAATCCCGCCATACTGTCACGGGTGATGGTCGACTACTACGGCACCCGGACCCCGCTCCAGCAGTTGGCATCGACCACCGTTCCCGACGCGCGCATGCTAGTGGTGCATCCGTTCGATCCGGGTGTCCTGGCCCAGATCGAGCGAGGCATCAGGCTGTCGGATCTGGGGCTGAACCCGACGAACGACGGCAAGATAATCCGGTTGGTGTTCCCTCCCCTTACCGAAGAGCGGCGCCGCGACCTCATCCGCGTGGCCCGCAACATCGCGGAGGAAGGCCGGGTAGCGATCCGCCACATCCGGCGCGCCACCCGGGATGACATGGCGGAACTCGGCGAGTCCGAGGACAGCATCCACCGGGCTGGAAAGCAACTCCAGCAATGCACCGACCGCTACGTTGCGAAGACGGATGAATTGTTGGCCAACAAGGAGCGTGAGCTGCTCGAGGTGTGAGGGAGCGTGGTCCGGGAATCGACTCGGGTGGATGGCGGGCGATCGTTCCGAAGAGACACCGTCGATCCGCCCCCAGACGGTATCCTGATAGGTATTCCGGGGCGGAGAAAAGATACGTATGGACGAAGAAGGTAGGCCCCCGGCGGCCGAGGAAGACGGTCCCGGCGAGCCCGGTGGCGGCGTTGTTGACGAGCCGGTAGAGATCGGCGAGTTCACCGGCCGCGACTATATACGGTCCACCACACGGGAGTACCAGGGGCTGGCCGAGTCGATTGCCAAGGCGGAAGAAGAGGCTTACGAGCAGTCGGCGGTGGTGGCCCATGTTCCGGGGCTCGGGACCGGCGTCGTCGGCTTCAAGGACATGACGGGTCGCGAAGAGGAGGATGCCGAGCAACTCGAGGAGATCGATCGGGTCCGGCGCTCGGAACTCGCTCTCCGGATCGTTACCGGGCTTGCGGTCATACTGCTGTTCTTCGGAGCGCTCTATGCGGGTGCCCTGTGGGTCACTCTGTTCCTGGCGATCCTCATCATGATCGCAATCGGCGAGTTCTATCAGGTGGTGCGAACCGCGGGCTTCGCGCCTGCGGCGTTCATCGGCCTGCTGGGAGCGATCGGCGTGATGTACACGGTATGGACTTCCGGTCCCTTCGGGGCCGGCGGGGTTCTCGTGGCCGTGATCCTGGCTGCGGGTCTCTGGTATGTGGTGCTTCCGCGGCGCTACCCGCTGGCCAACATCGGGGTCACCGTGCTCGGAGTTGCGTGGATCCCGGTGATGGCTTCCTTCGTGATACCGATATTCCGCTCCTCCGACCCGTGGGCCCTTACCACGGGTTTGGTGGTGTTCACCGCTCTCAATGACACTGCCGCCTTCTCCTACGGACGGGCCTTCGGGAGCCGCCGCATGGCTCCGGTCCTGTCTCCCAACAAGACGGTGGAGGGCTTCATCGGAGCCACCGTCGTCACCATCCTGGCAGGCATCATCGTCGGGAGGTTCGGTCTCCTCGAGCCTCTGACCATGGCGTCCGCCATCGCGCTGGCCGTGGTTGTCAGCGTGTTCGGTCCGATCGGCGACCTTGCCGAGTCTGTGGTGAAGAGGGTGATCGGAGTCAAGGACATGGGCAGCAGCCTTCCCGGACACGGAGGGGTTCTCGACCGGTTGGACGCCTTCCTGTTCACCATTCCCGCTACCTACCTGGTCTACGCTTGGTTCGGATACCTGTGAGATCGGTCGTTGTCCTCGGGGCAACGGGATCCGTAGGGCGCCAGACACTCGAGGTAGCCGACCGGCTGGGTCTGGTCATAGAGGGGTTGGCCGCCCGCCGCTCGGGAGATGAACTCGCAGGCCTGGCCGATCGTTACCCCCGCGCGGCGGTGGTGGCGGTCGAACCCGACCCGGAAGGGCACACTCGCTACCGCGACCGGTTCGGTGATCGCTATGGCTGGGGAATGGCGGCCCTGGTCGAGTTGGCTGCACGGCCGGCGTGCACCGTGGTTAACGGGGTGGTCGGCGCGGCAGGCCTCGAGGCGTCGGTCGCCGCGCTGCAGGCCGGCAATCGCCTGGCCCTGGCCAACAAGGAAAGCCTGGTCGTGGGAGGGCCGCTGGTGATGGACGCCGCGCAGCACGGGGAGCTGATCCCGGTCGACTCGGAGCACTCGGCGCTGTTCCAGTGTTTCCAGGGCGAAGCGGTCGATGAGGTCTCCCGACTGTTGCTGACCGCTTCGGGAGGGCCGTTCCGGGGTAGGGATGCCGCCGGGCTGGCCGATGTAGGGGTCGAGGAGGCGCTCGCCCACCCCACCTGGCGAATGGGTCCCCGGATAACCATCGACTCGGCCACCCTGGTCAACAAGGGCTTGGAGGTGATCGAGGCCCACTATCTCTTCGGACTGCCGTTCGATCTGGTGGACGTCGTGATCCATCCCCAGAGCATCGTCCACTCCCTGCTGGAGTTCGTGGACGGATCGCTCAAGGCACATCTGGGGGCGACCGATATGCGCATTCCCATCCAGTACGCCCTTACCTACCCGGCCCGTGCCGAAGGGCCGGCGCCGCCGTTCGACCTCACCGGGTCGCCGCTCACTTTCGAGCCGGTGGACCGTGATGCGTTTCCGGCCCTGGACCTGGCATACGCGGCCGGGAGGGGAGGCGGCACCCTGCCGGCGGCATTCAACGCAGCCGACGAAGTGGCGGTCGAGGCGTTCCTACGATCGAGGATCGGTTTCCTCGACATCACCGGTGTGATATCCGAGGTACTGGAGGGCCACGAGGTGGCCGAGGTCACCTCGACCGAAGTGGTGAGCCAGGCCGATCTGGCGGCTCGCATGGCCGCCCGGGCCGCGGTGGAGCGCCGCTAGGAGGGTGAAAAAACCCCCTTCGCGGCCCGTCGACCGATGACACAATGCCTGTTCAGAGAAAGACGGACCGTTGCTCCCCACCGTCTTGGAGCACCCTCCTGGGAGGCCTCTGTTCGGATTGAGGCCCGGCGCGGCAATACTGGGGCCTGACACGACTGCGGGAAGGTCCCAGGCGGCAAGGAGCGCGGGAGGTTCGGGTGCTTGGCGGGATACTGATGGTGATAGCGATCTCGGCTTTCATCATCGTTCACGAAGCTGGCCACTTCCTGGCGGCTCGGGCGACCGGTATGAAGGCGACCGAGTTCTTTCTGGGTTTCGGTCCGCGGATCTGGTCCTTCCGCCGGGGCGAGACCGAGTTCGGTGTGAAGGCCCTTCCCCTGGGTGGCTACGTGAGAATCGCCGGGATGAACGACCGGGAGCGGGTGGACCCGGCCGACCTGGACCGAACCTACCGGGAGAAGCCGTTCTGGAAGAAGTCCGTCGTGGTCCTCTCGGGGGTCACCCTCAACATGGTGATGGCGTTCCTCCTCCTGTTCGGCCTGTTCTGGTCATCGGGGATCATCGAGTTGACCACGACCGTGGCCAGGGTCAGTTCCGAGGTGGCGGAAGGAGTCCCTTCCCCGGCCGCCGAAGCCGATCTGCGGTCCGGCGACACCTTGGTGGCGATCGACGGGATCGAGCTCGCCGACTGGGATCACGCCGTGGAGGTGATCGTGGCCCGGCCCGGCAAGTCGGTGACCATCGATCTGGTGCGGCGGGGGGAGCACCGGTCGATCATCGCCACCCTCGGTGCGTACCACCCGGTGACCGGGGAGGCGGCCGGCTTCCTGGGGGTGTCCCCGGGTGCGAGCCGCGTTGCGGTCGGCCCGGTCCGGGCCGCCGGCCTGGCTTCCAGAGCCGAGTGGTCGATCATGACCGGCACCATCGAGGCGGTGGGGCGGATCCTGAGACCGGAGTCGTTGGTGGAGCTGGGGGGTGCGCTGGCGGGCCGGAGCGACGTGTCGGACGAGATACGACCGGTCAGCCCGATCGGCTTGGTGCAGATCGGAGCCCAGGTTTCCCGGGTGGGGATCGGGAACATCGTCTTCCTCCTGGCGGTGGTGAACGTGACGCTGGCTATTTTCAACAGCCTTCCGCTCTATCCCCTGGACGGCGGTCACTTCGCGGTGGCCCTGTACGAGAAGGTGACCCGGCGACGGGTGGACGTCCGCCGTCTCATCCCGTTGGCGGTGGCGGTGGTGATGCTGATGCTGTTCCTCGGGCTGGTGGCCGTGGTCCTCGACATCGTCAACCCCCTGACGCTGTGATCTGAGGGGTGTCGGCGCGCCGGAGTAACCACCGGAAGACGAATATCAGTTCCGACGGGCTGTTTGGAAAAGGGTGCTGACTGGGCCTTCCCCCGAGTAGGTGATGGTGAGGGTCTCGGTGGCTCGGGTCATCGCCACGTACATCAGCCGTTTCCGTTGTTCATCCGGGGCGTCGTCATCCTTCTCTCGTACCCAGATATCGTTGGCTCCGCCGACGATGACATGTCTGAACTCCAAGCCCTTGAGCAATTGCAGGGTCGCCACTCGTACCTTGCCCTCACCCGAGACCCCCCTGTCCCGACTCTTTGTCGCGTCGAAAGCGTTTGGTATCAGGTGCAGCACTTCTTCCCGCACGTTCCTCGACCCGCTCAACACGACGATATTGTCCGCCGCAGCCCCGGCGCCCAGGAGTTCTTCCACCTTCGCGGCGATGGCTCTCGCCTCTGTTTTGAAGTCGGCGCATTCGAAAGTGACCGGTACATCGCCGATGCGGGCGCCTTCTTCGGGCATGACCAATACGTCGAGGTCGTCGGGCCGGCGGTCCTCCGGTGATTCTCGATCAAGGCCCAACAGTATCTCCAATGCGAGACCGAGTATCTCGCGCGTATTGCGATAGTTGATTCTCAGAACGGTGGAGCGGCCCCGGGCGGTTATCTCCGGCGGGTTCCAGGTCATCCGCCGCCGGTAGACATTCTGGGCGCTGTCGAGGGCCATCACGAAGTGATCCCGCCCCGGCTTCAGCATGGCCCAGGCGAGGTCGAGTCCCGTGGTATCGAGATCCTGCGCCTCGTCGACCAGCACCATATCGAACCGCTCGGAGGCTTCCAGGGCCCGGGCCACCTCGAGAGCTTCTCGCCTCCGTCTGTCGAAGTCGGGGCGTTTCCTGTAGTTCCGGCCCGTATTCCGCTTCTCGGCGGGGAGCATTCGGTACGCCAACGAGTCGACCGTACTGACATCCACGTTCCCGGCGTCCCTCATCTCCTGGGCCAAAGCGAGCGACAGAGCCCTGTTGAAGCAGAGCAGGAGGATGCGCCACTGCGGGAAATGGTGGGCGATGTACTTGGCGCGGTGGGTGAGGATCAGTGTCTTGCCGCTGCCTGCCACCCCTCGGATCAGCCGGTACCCGGGTCCGAGGTGTCGGGCCAGTTGCTCCTGCATGCGGTCCAGGATCCGGATCAGTCTTTCGCTGTCGCGGTCGGGCGGTGGAAACATCGGCCCTCCCTCGGCGCCGCCGATGATGATCTCGGGATTAACTGTCGCCCGGGCGCCGGTCTCATCCTCTTCGGTCAACGGAAGGTCCCGACCGCCGATGATCCGGTGTATTGCCGGCCGCAGGGCCTCGCGGGTGAAGTCCTCTTCGGTGAGTACGGGCAGATCGGAGTTTTTTCGCCGGATATCCTGTCTGGGTGTTCTGGGCAGAGCCAGAGCATGCACCACAGGTAGTGCCTGGATTGAACGGTGATCCAGGCCATCACGGAGCGCCAAGGTCCGCTCCGCTATCGAGGTCCGTACCCGGCTTGGATCGATTTTCTTGCGCCGACCCCACCGGCCCCTTGTCAACAACGGCGCCTCCAAAACAGCGACGCCGGCTTCGGGGTCGAGCATCACCAGGTATGCCTCAGAGTCGTCGCCCTCGCCGTCGGCGCGCGGCAGATCCTCGAATTGTCGTTGGAGCGCCGCGGTGTCGCCTTGACCGGTCCTCTCCAGCCATACGGTCACCTCGTCGGGGAGGAACTCACGCAGGGCCTTGGCAACCGACTGCAACCGGGCCGGGAGGTCGTTACGGCTGGGGATGTTTTTGGGTTGGAGGAAGGCCATATAGTCCGGATAACCTTGTAGGTCGGCGGCAGAGTCACCCGGACTATAGGTAGGCCCGCCCATCTTCGGTGATCCCCAGGGTCTCGTAAGCTGTCCCGTCGTACTCGTTCTCCGTGGTGATTGCCAGGCCCTCCTCTACCAACTGGTCTATGAGCTGCTCCACGCCATCCGTACCCAGAATGGACAGCCGCCCGAATGCCGGATGCTTCTTGAGCCTCTCCGGAAGTCCGTACGTTTTGCCGACAAGGGTTCGGACCAGGTTCCGGTGTGAGTAGGGCTGGTGGGTGTCGTAGAGCAGCTGCAGGACGACGGTGCGCTTCGGCAGGGAGGTGAGTATGGCTTCCTCGGTGACGTGGCTTCCGGCCCAGGGGCGGTCGAGCGAAGCGCATAGGTCGCATCGCCCGCACTCCTCAGATACATCGGCGTCCAGGTAGTCGAGCATCGCTCGACGGCGACAACCATGTGCACGGAGGGCGAACCTCTTGGCGCGCTTCGACTTCTCGGCTACCACCTTCTGACGGTCCTTGACCTTCTCGTCGATCGCCCCCCAGTCCGGTTCGGAGAGTCGCTCCAACACCCAGGCGTACTTCCAGGCGCTGAACCCGAGGATGTCCCGTCGGTTGAGTTCCAGTAGGTCGGCGGCTATCCGCGCAGGCGGTCGGCCCAGCTGCTGTCCCCAGGTCGCAGCTCGGTATTCTTCGCTTCCGAGACGTTCGACCAGGCGGACCAATTCCCGCCCTCGTCTCGCCAGTTTTGGATGTGCCACCTCCAATTCCTCGATCTCCCGCTCCGTAGTGCCCGTGATCGACACGCGCCCACGCCACACGGTGTCGAGGTGCCGTTGCAGCCCGCCTGCTTCTTGCAGATAGTGGACGGCCAAGGCGAGGCCCACGTTCCCTCGGTCGGTCTCATCGTCGCCTCCGTCGAGTTCATCGGGGTCGTAGGGGTTGGTTCCTGTTCGAATCCGCGACCAGACTCGCCGCACCTGCCCCGGGGCGGGGGCGGCGCCTCGGATGAAGTTCCTATGGATCGAACAGTCACCGGGCATCGTCAGCAGGACCGCGGCGCCGGTCTTCGGCTCTTTGCCTTCGATGGCGCCTCGCGCCGCCCGTCCGGTTTCCTGGACGTACTCCTCGATGGTGGCGGGCATCTCGAGATGGACGATCAGGGCTATATCGGGCTTGTCGATCCCCATCCCGAATGCCTTGGTGGCCACCACCACGTTCACCTCGCCGTGACGGAAGGCGTCCTCCACATGCCGGCGAGCCGGAGTCTCCATCCCGCCGTTGTACGGTCGGGCGTAGAGGCCGGCCGCCGTCAGTAGCCCGGCGATCCGGGTGGTGTCCTTGCGAGTAGGAACGTAGACGATCGCGGGCTGGGAACGGAACGCCTCCACGATCTGGACCACCCGCAGATCCCGATCTTTGCGATCCCTGCATCGTTCGGTGTAGTAGCGGATTTCGGGTCGGTCGGGGGAGAGGACGACCGCGTCGCCGGTCAGTTCCAGTTGGAGCGACCGCCGGACATCCTGGCGTACCTCCTCGGTGGCGGTGGCGGTCACCGCCAGGATCGGGGGACGCCGAGGCCCGTGCCGCTGTGTTGCGGATCGCTGCGCTCTGATGCGGTTCAGGGCTTGCGGGATGGTGGCGTATTCGGGCCGGAAGGAGTGACCCCACTGGGAGATGCAGTGTGCTTCGTCCACTGCGATCCTCGCCACCCCGATCCCCGATAACGTCTCGACGAACTCCTGGGACCAGAGCCGCTCCGGGCTGACGTACAGCAGCTTGTAATCGCCCCGCGCGGCGCCCCGGAGGACATCCCGCCACTCCCCCTGACCGACACCGCTGTGGATGGTGGCGACCTTGGCGATTCCGCGCGCTCGTAGGTTCTCGACTTGGTCGTTCATCAGGGCCCGCAGGGGTGAAATCACCAGGGTCAGCCCGGGAGAGAGGAGAGCAGGGATCTGGAAGGTGATCGACTTCCCCGATCCGGTGGGCAGCACGGCCAGGACATCGTCACCGCGGATGAAGGCCCCCATGGTCTCGCGTTGACCGGGTCGCCATCGCTCGAAACCGAACCGCCTCCGCACCTCGTCGAGCCGGTGCGCTATCATCTCATGGTCGGCGAGGTCGGCGTCGACCAGTTCCAATTCGGTGAGATCGGCCCAAGGGTCGGCGCTGGTGATGGTCCGGAGCCGCTGCCGCATCTGTTCGTCGAAGGCTATGTCGCCCAGGTGCTCGGCGATCTGCCGATAGGCATCCTCGGGCCGATTGGCCCTTCCCAGTCGGGGCGGGCCGGGCAGGGTCGCCAAGATTCTGTCCCGATACGGCACCGCCCGGCACAGCCGGTTGTCCAGCACCACCGTGACTCCCCGGTCGTCCTCCGCCCTGATGAGGCGACCGACGCCTTGGGCGAACCGAAGGGCCGCTCTCGGCACCATGTAGTCGGCGAAAGGATCCTTCCCTCGGCGTTCCATGACCTCCATCCGGGCGCCCACAACCGGGTCGGCCGGGGAGTCGAACGGGATCTTCTCGATTATGAGCAGGCTCAGGGCTTCGCCGGGTATGTCCACCCCCTCCCAGAAGGATCGAAGGGCGAGGAGGCTGTTAGCCTGCTCCCGGCGCATTCTTTCCACCAGAGCGCCAGCCGAGTCGTCGCCCTGGGCCATCAATGGAATACCGCGGGCATCGAGGATGGGCCGTGCGTGATCCCGCACGAACTCCAACCGGTCTCGAGCGGTCATAAGGACCATTCCGCGACCGTTCGTGAGGGTGAGAAGGCGCGGGATCTCCCCGGCGGCGGAGACCCTGAACTCCTCGATCAGCCGCGCCCGGGGAGCGGGCAGGTAGTCGGTCCGCAGCACCAGGTGGTTCTCGGCAAGCCGGGTGAACGGGCTGTCCAGAGCGGTGGGCCTCACCGCACCCAAGCCGAGAGTGTCGATCACATGGGCGAAACTGTCGCGCACCCTGAGGGTTGCCGAGGTCAGTATCGCGGCCTCGAGTGAGTTCCAGATGATCCGCAGACTGTGGGCGACCGATACCGGTGAACGTCGCAGCTCCCATGTCCAACCATCCTCGGTGTGGCCGATCTCTCCGATGGCGATCCACTTCTCCGGGTCGTAGGCTCTCAGTATCCGGCCGATTGTCCGGGAGGCCTCCCGAGCGTGACGTCCGAGCCGCCTGACCTCGCTCTCCATCCGGTGGCGGCGGTAGCGGCCCGCCAGGTCTTTGGGAAGGTTCACCCGGTTCAGCGCGTCGGCTATACCTCGCAGGGCTTGCCCGAGGTGCTTGCCGGCCCGGAGGACGCATCCGTATTCGGGGTGGTCGGTATCGATCCCGGGGCGGATGCGGTACGAAGCCGGGTGCTTATGGTCCTGTCGGGCGCCCGTGCGGACACGTAGGTATTCCACCAACGCCTTTCCGAAGCTCGCCGAGGCATCGTGCGCCGACGCCACCGTCTTGCGGATCTCGCCCAGGGGTTGCTCTCGCAGAGACCACTTGGCGGCGTTGGCCAAGCGTGTCACTGTTCCGCGACGGTGTTGCGGATCCCACAGTGCGTCGCACAGGGTCAGGAGGTCGTCCTCGGACACCGCCTCGGAGAGGGCATCAGTGGCGGCATCCTCCAAGTTGTGAGCCTCGTCCAGTATCAGCCGTTTCGAGTGATCGAGCCAGTCGTCCCAGCTCACGAGGAGGGCGTGGTTGAGGACGGCCACGTGGGCGTTGCGTAGCCCCTCGCGGGCCCGGCGGTGGAAGTCGAGACGATCGAGAGGACCCCACGTCGGCCGCGACGAGTTCTCCACTTGGAGCAGGAGACGGAAACGTCGTAGGACCTTCAGCCTTTTCTCGATAGCTCCGGCACGGAGATCGCTCCAGTCGCCGGTGGGTGTCTGTGCAACCCACGCGCAGATCATGGCGAGAGTAAGTCCGATGTCCTGCGTGTACTCCCCGGGGGATTCCGCCAAGGCATCGAGTTCTCCGGCGAGCGAGTCCAGGCTGATGTAGTTGTGCTGACCTTTGAGAAGAACCGAGATGAACGGATCGATTTCGGTTCCGAGTTCCTCCAGGGCGGCCATCACCTGTTCTTGGAGGACCTTGGAGTGGGGGGCGACGATCACGGTGTCACCGCCGGCGCGGGCGTACTCGATCGCCGGGACCAGGTAGGCGAGAGTCTTGCCTGTGCCGGTGGGCGCCTCGATCAAGTGTTTGCCTCCCTTGCCCTGGGCAAGGGTGATGGCGATATGCCGCGCCATCTCGATCTGCTGTTTTCTGGGTTGGCGCGTCCGAGCCATCAAGACGCCGCCCTCTTCGAACTTCTCGACTACCGCATCGACGTCGAAGACTCCCGTAGGAGGGTGGCGGTCCGGCGGCTCGTACGAGGCGACCGTGTCCTCAAGGGCACCAGGTTCCGGTTGTGCTGTCAGGAAACCTGCCCAGGGATGGTTTACGGCGCCGAGCAACCAACGCTGCAACCGGCGCGCCGGGTCGTCTTCCTCCATATGCGCGAGCAACCGGGTAAGCACCCTGCTCAATAGCCGTGCGTCGTTGAGGGCGCGGTGTCGATCGCGGGGGTCGTCCTCGAATAGATGCCCGGTCAACTCGTCGAGGCTTCGGCCCGCCGGCGGACAGCTACCGTCGACGTTCGCGGTGAGACCTTTACCGGCGCGGGGGAAGACCAGATGAGCCAACTCGAGGGTGTCGAGACGAGTCGTGTCCGGCGGGGATAACCCAGTCTTCTCTGCGGCCGAATCGAGGAGTGGAAAGTCGTATCCGAAACCATTGTGGGCGATCAGGGGACGGTCTCCCACGTAGTCGTAGAAATCCCGCAAGGCCTCGGCGAGCACCGGCGCCGAGGCGAGTTGGTCATCGGTGATCCCGGTGAGTTCCCGTGTGAACTCCCGCAAGGGCCGTGTCGGTCGGACCAGGGTTGCGAATCTGTCGATCGCCGTTTCGTCGGAGATGAGGATGGCGCCGATCTCGATGATCTCGTGCTCCGGAGGATCGGACCGATCGGCGTTGGCCTCCAAGTCGAAGACGACGTATTCGGTGATGCGTTGCGGTTCTGGCATGCCGTCGGCAGGCTATCAGGCACTCGTCTTCGGAGACGTAGACGGGTCACTGCGTTCTCACCGCGTCAAAGACCGTAACCGTGATGATGCTCATGGCGCCCCGGCCCCTGGGGTTGCCGGTGGTCGTTGTCGACCTTTCTTCAACCCCCTGACACTGTGACGGCCGGTGGTCGGTGACCTGTGACGGGTGCATGGTTCACGTACTCGTCGGACGCCGCGGCTACCATCAACTACGGAACCGGCACTCCACCGGTGGCGTGATACACCAGAAGTCACACTATCCCCGCCCATGTAGCTCAGGGGATAGAGCAACTGCCTCCTGAGCAGTAGGGTCGCAGGTTCGAGTCCTACCGAAGGCACTTCCTGAATTCGAGCGGAGCATGGTTGACCACCTCCAGCAGACGGTGCCCGTTGATAACGGGGGTTATAACGGTCTATGTAGCGGCGTGGACGGGATACGGCCTAGCAACGGGAGCCGGCCACGTCTTCCCGTATCTCGCGTGGATGGTCCTGGCCGGCGACCGGGGAGGCGGCCGGCTTCCTGGGGGTGTCCCCGGGTGCGCGCCGCGTTGCGGTCGGCCCGGTCCGGGCCGCCGGCCTGGCTTCCAGAGCCGAGTGGTCGATCATGACCGGCACCATCGAGGCGGTGGGGCGGATCCTGAGACCGGAGTCGTTGGTGGAGCTGGGGGGTGCGCTGGCGGGCCGGAGCGACGTGTCGGACGAGATACGACCGGTCAGCCCGATCGGCCTGGTGCAGATCGGAGCCCAGGTTTCCCGGGTGGGGATCGGGAACATCGTCTTCCTCCTGGCGGTGGTGAACGTGACGCTGGCTATTTTCAACAGCCTTCCGCTCTATCCCCTGGACGGCGGTCACTTCGCGGTGGCCCTGTACGAGAAGGTGACCCGGCGACGGGTGGACGTCCGCCGTCTCATCCCGTTGGCGGTGGCGGTGGTGATGCTGATGCTGTTCCTCGGGCTGGTGGCCGTGGTCCTCGACATCGTCAACCCCCTCACGCTATGACGCCTGCCGTGAGCCCGCCGGTTCGAGCCCCGTCGGCTACCCGAACTCGTGGGGGCGCCCGGTGAGCGCGCGGGGAGGATGGTTCACGACAGGCGTCCGGCGGCACCCCTGGCTGGCCGGCCTCACGGTGGCCTACGTGGCGGTATGGACGGCCTACGGTCTCGTGACGGGTACCGGCCAGGTCTACACCTACCTCGCCTGGATGATCTGTGCTGTCGGCCTCGTGATGTACGTCGACCGCCGGGTCCGCTTCTCCACCCATGTGCTGGTGTTGCTCTGCATCGTCGGGTTCTGCCACATGGCCGGAGGCAACGTCTACATCGAGGGGGTCATCCTCTACGAGCAGACCTGGTGGGGATACATCCGCTACGACCACCTGGTCCACGCCTTCGGTCTGGGATCGGCCGGGCTGGCCGTCTGGGAGGCCACCCGCCGCATGCTGTCCACCGCCGGTCCCTGGAGCGTCGCGGTGGTGGTGGTCCTGGGTGCCAACACGGTCGGGGCCTGCATCGAGATCGGGGAGTACCTAGCCAGCCTGCTCATCCCGGGCGTCAGAGTGGGCGGTTATGCCAACAACATGCAGGACCTGATAGCCAACCTGGCGGGAGCCCTGGTAGCCGCCTGGTGGGCTGCCCGGGCATCGCGCCGGACGCCCCTCTCCTGAACTGTGGCATGGTGTGTCTCCCGGGGCGACGTGTATTAGGGTTGTTGGACGCGTGTGAGTTCGCTAATATAGCGATAATAATCACCAGCAAGCATTACACGACTATCAGGAAGATATGTAAGAATCTCGCACCGGGATCTGGGGATTACCCTGAACACCGGCGATCATTGCCGACTTTTCAGGGGAGCATAGGATGGCTACCGTTACGGAGCATCTGGTCGATGCCAGGGACGAAGCACGCTAGGCCGAAGTACGGACGGACATAGCGAAGCGCCTTGCTCGAGATCGAGAAAGGCCACAACAGGTTCCTGAGCCGGCTCTACACGATGGCTATAAGGTATTCTGCTGACAGTGATCGGTGTTATGGCTTCGATCGTGCTAGCGCTCATCGACATTTGATCGTAGGACCACCGGGGTCCCGCGCAACCGACGTCGGCAGGGTCACCGACACTCTGTCTAGGCTGACATGCCCTCCGACGTTACACTCGGTAGTTGATGAACCATCGTGACGGGACCAGGCAGATTCGTGTAGGCCGGGTGCCGGTGGGCGGCGGTGCCCCGGTCTCCGTCCAGTCGATGACCACGACCAAGACCGCGGACGTGGACAACACGCTCGCCCAGGTGTATGCGCTGGCCGCGAGCGGGGCGGATATCGTGCGCATAACGTGTAACGACGCGGGTGCCGCGCAGGGCTTGGCCGAGATCGTTCCCCGCTCGCCGGTTCCGATCATCGCGGACATCCACTACCAGTACCGGCTGGCCTTGGCGGCGATGGAAGCAGGGGTGCAGGGACTGAGGCTCAACCCGGGCAACATCCGCAAGCCGCATCAGATCCGTGCGGTGGCCAGGGAGGCGAAGGACCGCGGCCTTCCCATCCGGGTAGGAGTGAACGCGGGGAGTCTCGACCGCGACCTGATGGCCCGATTCGGTTCGGCTACGCCGGAAGCGCTGGTGGCATCAGCGCTCAAGGAGATCGAGTACCTGGCCGAGGAGGACTTCGAGGACATCAAGATCTCGGTGAAGCATTCCCACGTGCCAACGATGGTCGACTCCTACCGGCTTCTGGCCGATACCCTCGATTACCCGCTGCACCTCGGTGTGACCGAGGCGGGGCCTCCCCCGGGTGGCCTCATCAAGTCGGTGGCCGGCATAGCGACCCTTCTGCTCGAAGGGATCGGGGACACCATCCGCTTCTCTCTCACTGCGGATCCGGTGGAGGAGGCCAAGGCAGGCAGGCAGTTGCTCGAGTACCTCGATCTGCGTGAGCGAACCGGGCTGGACCTGATCGCCTGCCCGAGTTGCGGAAGGGCCGAGGTGGATGTGCTCGAGGTGGCGCAGTCGGCACAGGCCAAGCTCGAGGAGGCCGAACTCCCGATCCAGGTGGCCGTGATGGGCTGCGTGGTCAACGGTCCGGGCGAGGCGCGCGAGGCGGACATAGGAATAGCCGCCGGACGGGGAAGAGGGCACCTGTTCATAAAGGGCAAGGTGGTGCGGGTGGTACCGGAGGCGGAGATGGTGGACGCCTTGCTGGACGAGGCCCGCAAGCTGGTCGAGGAGGGAGTGGAGGCCAGGGTGGCGGCTGCCGATCGAACTGCGGCCGGGGTAGCCGCCCGTGATCGGCGGGCGTTGCTGCAGATCCAGGGGGACGCCAACCAGGCGGCGGTTCGGCGGGCGGCGGTGGCGAGTGTGGCGGCGCGGGATCGCTGAACGCCGTCCCGGGCGAGCCGACCGGCGCGCCCCCCGCGATCATCTAACCTGCCGAGGCGTACCCTCTTAGGAGCCGCCATGCGCTGGTCGAGAACGTTCATACCCACCCTCCGGGAAGATCCGGCCGACGCCGTGGCGCCCAGCCACCGGTTGCTGGTGCGCGGCGGCTTCATCCGCCAACTCATGGCGGGCTCCTATTCGATGCTGCCGCTCGGTATGCGCGTCGCCCAGAAAGTCTCCCGAATCATCCGTGATGAGATGGACGCCATCGGCGGCCAGGAGTTCCTGGCGCCGGTGGTCCACCCCGCCGAGATCTGGAAGAGGACCGGTCGCTGGGACGATGTCGAGGGAATCATGGTCAAGTTCGAGGACCGGAAGGGCGCCGATCTGGTGCTCGCCCTGACCCACGAGGAGGTCTTCGCGCATCTCGCGGCCGAGATGAGTTCCTACCGGGAACTGCCCCAGCTGTGGTACCACCTTCAGACCAAGTTCCGTGACGAGGCGCGTCCCAGGTCGGGTCTGCTCCGGGTCAGGGAGTTCATAATGAAGGACTCCTATTCCTTCGACTTGGACTCGGGCGGCCTCGACATCCAGTTCGAAGCCCATCGCGGCGCCTACGTCCGCATCTTCGCCCGCATGGGTTTGGATGCGATCCAGGTGGAGGCATCGTCGGGGAACATGGGAGGGACTGACTCGGTGGAGTTCGTGGTCCGGTCTCCCACAGGGGACGACCGAGTCGCTCTATGCGAGGAGTGCGGGTACGCGGCCAACCTCGAGCGGGCCGTGAGCAGGCTGGACGAAGTGGCCGATGATCCGTGGCCCGGACCGCCGGAGCCGTTCCCGACCCCCGGCGTCCGCACCATCGCCGCTCTGGCCGGGATGGGCGACGACACCGCGACCCGTCGCCAGATCAAGACGCTCATCTACGTGATCGGGGATCGGCTCGCCCTCGTGGTCCTCCGGGGCGACCACGATCTGGAGGTCCAGAAGCTCACGGACGCGGCAACCGATGTGGCTCGACCGGCTACCGAGGAGGAGATCCTGGAAGCGCTGGGCGCCCATCCGGGAAGCCTGGGGGCGGTCGGTGTGGACCTCCCGGTGATGGCGGATCTTGCCCTGCGAGGTCGCTCGAACATGGTGACCGGCGCCAACCGGGACGACTTCCATCTTCGAGGGGTCGACGTCGAGCGCGACATAGCCGTGGGACGGTGGCTGGACCTGCGTAGCGTGAAGGACGGTGAGGCCTGCGCCCGGTGCCGAACGGGGGCCCTCTCGGTGTCGACCGTGATCGAAGTGGGTCATATCTTCAAACTGGGCCTCAAGTACAGTGAGGCCTTGGGGGCCTCGGTGCTCGACCGCTCCGGCAAGCCGACCCCGCTCGTGATGGGTTCGTACGGCATCGGTGTGGGGAGGTCGATGGCGGCCATCGTCGAGGTTCGCCACGATGACAAGGGGATCGTCTGGCCGGTGTCCGTGGCGCCGTTCACGGTAGTGATCCTCTTGTTGCGCCCCGATCAGAAGGCCGTCCGCGAGGCGGGCGAGACCCTTTATCGAGATCTGTCGGAGGCGGGTGTCGATGTCATCCTCGACGACCGGAACGAGCGGCCCGGGGTGAAGTTCGCCGACGCGGAACTGGTCGGGATCCCGTACCGGCTGACGGTCGGCCCGCGGGGACTCAAGTCGGCAGAGGCCGAGTTGCGGTCGCGTGACGGATCGGTGGACGAATCGGTGGCGCTCGACGATGTGGTGGCAAGGATCTGCGGGTTGACCGGGTAGTTCACGGGGACGCGGTCGGCTGTCCTCAGTTTCGTGCCGTTGCTATAATCGCGCCAAACTCGAAGGACGTGACTTTGTGGTACAAGGTGGGCGCCCAGCCCGCTTTTTTTGTTGTCGACGCCGGTTGGCCCGGGCCTCCTGGCGTCTCCGCCGCGCCCGCAGGTACCCCGTCTTCCAACCGACCGCTCCGGTCGGAGAACCGGGTGGCAGACGGTCGGGGAGTGGATGCTGTGACGATTGACGAGCACTTGTGGGAGATGTGTGAGGACTACTTGCACTCCGAAGGCCTGGAACTGGACGATCTGGTGGTGGCGGGTCGCGGGCCGCGCCTCGTCCGGATAACCATCGACCGTGACGGCGGCGTGGATGTCGAGCAGCTCGCCGCCGCCGCGCGAGCTCTGTCCCACCGCCTCGACGAGATGGATCCTTTCGACGGTTCCTACTCTCTCGAGGTGACCTCGCCGGGCCTGGAGCGGCCGCTGCGGCGACCCCGTCACTTCCGAAAGTCGATCGGTAGGGACATCGTCGTCAAGACCCACGTGGACGTGGCGGGCGCCCGGCACCATCGCGGCGTGCTGGAAGACGTGGGCGCCGACCACTTCGTCGTCAGAGTCGACAGCGTCGCGCGGCGGATCGCGTTCGGGGACGTGCGTTTGGCACAGACCCGGTTCGAGTGGAAGAAGCAACCGAAGTCGGCCAGGAAATCGGGGTAACGAGATGAGAATGGACTATCAGGTCATGGAAGCCCTCGAAATGCTCGAACGGGAGCGGGGCATTCCCGTAGACACGATCCTGGACGCGCTCGCCAACGCCTTGGTGTCGGCATACAAGCGCAGCCCCGGAGCGGCCGAAGAGGCTCGGGTGACCATCGAGCCGGACGGAGGCGAGATCATCGTCTACGCCCAGGAACTGGACGATGACGGGAACGTGGTGAAGGAGTGGAAGGATACGCCCAGCGACTTCGGTCGTATCGCCGCCACGACCGCCAAGCAGGTGATCGCTCAACGCCTCAGAGAGGCCAAGCGCGAGCAGGTGTACGACGTGTACGAGGGCCGGGACGGGGACCTCGTCACCGGAATCGTCCAGCAGCACGACAACCGCTACACGATCCTGGACCTCGGTAATGCCGAGGCGATAATGCCGGGCTCGGAACGGATCCCGTACGAACGTCTCGAGCGCAATGCCCGCGCCAAGGCGCTCATCATCGAGGTTCGCCGCGAGGCCAAGGGTCCCCAGATCGTGGTCTCCCGGTCCCACCCGGACTTCGTTCGCCGCTTGCTGGACCTCGAGGTACCCGAGTTGCTCGACGGTACTATCGAGATACGTTCCATCGCCCGCGAGGCCGGGCACCGTACCAAGATCGCGGTGGTCTCCAACGACCCCAACGTCGACCCCAAGGGCGCCTGCGTGGGAGCGCGCGGATCACGGGTTCGCCAGGTGGTGAACGAACTGAGGGGCGAGAAGGTCGATGTGGTGCAATGGAGGGAGGAACCTGCCCAGTTCATCGCCGAGGCGCTCGGCCCGGCCAAGGTGCGGGAAGTGCAGGTGGACGAGGAGGAGAAGTCGGCGGTCGTCATGGTGAGCGAGTATCAGCTCTCGCTGGCCATCGGGCGTGAAGGTCAGAACGCGCGGTTGGCCACCCGTTTGACCGGGTACAGGATCGACATCCGCAGCGACTCCCCGCATCGGCGGTCGCCTATGGTGGGCCCGTACGGTCCCCGGCGAACCGGGCCGCCGCGGAGGACCGGGACAAGGAGGAGATAGGCGATCCGTATGGTGACGAAAAGAATCCATGAACTGGCCAAGGAGTTGGGACTTGCCTCCAGGGATGTCCTGGCCACGGCCCGCGACCTGGGATTGCCGGTTACCACAGCCTCGTCCGGCCTCGAACACGGGGACGCCGAAGCGCTTCGTTCCATGCTGCTGCCGGACGAACCGGAAGAGGAGCCTACCGAACCGGACGAGGCGTCGCCGCCGGTAGCGATCGAAGAACCACCCGCCCCGTCCCAGGACGAACCTGCAGTCGAGGAGATCCAGGTCATTACCGTGTCCCACGGCGTGTCCGTCCTAGAGATGGCGCGCGCGATGCGCCGGCCCGTAGGAGAGTTGGTCCGAAAGCTCATCTCCATGGGCCTGATGGCGGCGGCGGCCGCGCCGGTGCCGGAGGAGGCCATCGAACCTCTGGCCGAGCACTTCGGGTTCCTGGTCGAGATCGAACCCCCGGAGGCCGAGGTCGATGTCGCGGAGTCGTTGGTCAAGCCGAAGAGAGTTTTCGACGACCATCCGGCATCGCTGGTCGAGCGGCCGCCGGTTGTAACCGTCATGGGACATGTGGACCATGGCAAGACGACCCTTCTGGACGCCATCCGCCAGACCAACGTGGTTGCGGGTGAGGCGGGGGGCATCACCCAGCACATCGGCGCGTACCAGGCATCGGTGGAGGGTCGCCCGCTGACGTTCATCGATACGCCGGGCCATGCGGCCTTCACAGCCATGCGAGCCCGGGGCGCCGAAGTCACCGATATCGTGGTTCTCGTCGTTTCCGCCGACGACGGGGTGATGCCGCAGACGATCGAGGCGATCAACCACGCCACGGCAGCCGGAGTGCAGGTGATCGTGGCCATCAACAAGATGGACCTCGAGAACGCCAACCCGGTCCGGACCCGGGCGATGCTCACCGAGCACGGAGTGGTCACCGAGGAGTTGGGAGGGGACACCATCTCGGTGGAGCTGTCGGCGGTAACCGGGGAGGGTGTGGACACCCTGCTCGAGATGATCGACCTCGTCGCCCAGGTCTCCGAGTTCACGGCCAACCCGAGAGCGCCCGCCTCCGGTGTGGTCATCGAGAGCCATCTCGATCGGGGCCTAGGCCCCATCGCGACGGTCATCGTGCAGCGGGGCACCCTCAAGCGGACCAATTCCCTGGTGGCCGAGACGGTGAGCGGCCGGGTGAGGGCCATGACCAACGACAGGGGGGAGCGGGTCACCGCGGCCGGGCCGTCCGCCCCGGTACTGGTCTCGGGATGGTCATCGGTGCCGGCTGCCGGAGATCTGTTCGAGGTCGTCAAGAACGACCGCGTGGCGCGTTCCATGGCGGCCCGGCAGGTGGAGGAACATCGGGCGAGGACCCTGGTCGTGCCTACCGCTCGGGAGCGGCTCGGGCAGTTGCTCGAACGTCTGCGCTCTCAGGAGCAGGCCGAACTCCGCCTGATCATCAAGGCCGATGCCGACGGGTCGATCGGGGCGATCCGGGAAGCGGTCGGCAAGATCGCCAGGGAGGGAGGCCGGGTGACAGTGCTGCACGCCGCGGTCGGAGGGATCACGGAGAACGACATAACCCTCGCCGACGCCACCGATTCGATAGTCATCGGTTTCAACGTCCGCCCCGATCCTAACGCCCGCCGCGCGGCGGGAGGGGTCGGCGTGGAGGTCATGACCTACTCGATCATCTACGAGTTGCTGGACGAGATCGAACAGATGCTGGTGGGTCGCCTCGCGCCGGTGGAGGAGGAGCGGTTGCTCGGCACCGCCGAGGTGAGGGCCATCTTCCGGGTTCCCAGGTTGGGTGCGGTGGCCGGTTGCTATGTCATGGAGGGTGTGATCCCCCGCGACGCCAAAGCCCGGATCGTGCGGGACGGCATCGTGGTTTACGACGGCCGGGTCGCTTCTCTCCGGCGCTTCAAGGACGACGTGGCGGAGGTGGCAGCCGGGTACGAGTGCGGTGTGGGGCTCGATCGGTTTCGCGATGTCAAGGAGGGCGATGTCATCGAGACGTACCGGGTCGACGAAGTGGCTGCCCTGTGACCGGCTCGGCGTGATTATCGCGTGGCAACCATGCACGCGGCAGCGCTCCGTGTCGACCTCCGGCTGAGAGACGTCCACTCCCTCAAGTCCAAGCGTCGGCGGATCACACGGCTGTCCGCATCTCTCCGCCGCGCCTTTCCCGTGGCATTCGCCGAGGTGGACTACCACGATCTGTGGCAGCGGGCTGCTGTCGGGGTGGGCATAGTCTCCCCTCACGCCTCGCAGTTGGAGATGGCGATCCACTCCGTACATCGTTTTCTCGAGCGCTGGGAGGAGGTGGAGGTCCTGTCGGTGGGAGTTTCCTACCTCGAGGATCCACCGTGAGGGGTCGACGGTGACCGGCCAGCGTATGCGGAGGGTCAACGAGATCCTCCGGGAGGTGATCGCCGAGGAATGCGCCAACCTCAAGGATCCTCGCATCGGCTTTCTCACCGTGACCGGCGTGTCCACCTCGCCCGATCTCCGCAACGCCGATGTCTACTACACGGTGCTCGGTGGTCAGGAGGCCGAGGACGAAACCGCCCGGGCCCTGGCTGCGGCCGCTTCCCGTATCCGGGCGGCCGCGGGGGGCCAGGTACGGCTCAAGTACATTCCCAAGTTGACCTTCGTTCCCGACCCGGCCGTGGCCCACGCCCGCCGCATCGAGAGGATCCTGAGGGAGATCGGAGGGAAGGAGGTGTCCCATGATGCCTGATGCCGACCGGGGACTCGATGCCGCGGCCCGGGTGATCCTGAGCGCCGGGTCGCTGGTGGCGACCGGGCACGTGAACCCGGACGGCGATGCGTTGGGCGCGGCCCTCGGGCTGGCCCTGGTGTCCCGCTCCGAGGGCCGCCCGGCCGACGTGTGCTTCGGGGGCGATTTCGTCCTTCCGGACCACTTCGCTTTTCTCGATACCGCCCCGCTGTCGGATCCGAAGGATGTCGGCGCCCCCGATGTTCTGGTCGCATTCGATGTCAACGATCCCGAGAGGCTGGGTGGGGAGTTGGCGGAGTTGGTGGCCGCGGCGGGAACGGTCGTGATGATCGATCACCACGTCGCCGGGCCGGGTTTCGGGGATATCCAGGTGTGTGATCCGAAGGCCCCGGCCGCCGCCCTGCTGTGCCGGCGTCTGATCAGGCGCCTCGGATGGACCCTGACGCCCGAGTCCGCCACCGCCCTCCTGCTGGGCCTGGTGACCGACACGGGCCGGTTCCAGTATTCGAACACCAATCCCGAGGCTTTCAGGATCGCGGCGGAACTGGTGGAAGCCGGCGCCCGCCCCGAGGTCATCGGCCAGGCCGTATACGAGTCGGTCAAGTTCGGTTACCTCGGCGTGGCGGGGCTCGTTCTGACCCGGGCTGTCCTGGAGCCGGCCCGGTGCCTCGTCTGGTCCTACCTCACCCGGGACGACCTCTCGCGCCACCGTATCGGGATGGAGGACGCGGATGCACTGATCGATGCGGTCCGGGTGGCCCGGGAAGCCGAGGTGGCGCTGCTGGCCAAGGAGCAGCCGGACGGCAAGTGGAAAGTGAGCCTGCGGTCCCGACGCTTCGTCGATGTTGCGGCCATCGCCGGATCGATGGGAGGCGGGGGGCACCACCGGGCGTCGGGCTTCGAGTTCGACGGGCCGCTGGAAGACGCCATCGAAGCGGTGCGGCGCCGGCTCCCCGGGTGAGTACCGGACCCGCTTTCGTTCTGGTCGACAAGGCCGCTGGTTGGACCTCCCATGACGTGGTGGCCCGCGCGCGGAGTATTTTCCAGACGAGGAAGATCGGCCATGCGGGAACCCTGGATCCGATGGCCACCGGCTTGCTGGTGCTGGGTGTGGGCCGGGCGACCCGGTTGCTGCGTTTTGTCACCGACCAGCCCAAGGAGTACGAGGCCACCGCCTGTTTCGGGGTCGCCACCGATTCGCTGGATGCCGATGGCGAAGTGGTGGACCGCAGGCCGATCGAGGTGGATGAGGACCGGTTGTCCGGTGTCATGGCCGGATTCGTCGGGGACATCCTCCAGGTTCCGCCGATGGTCTCGGCGGTCAGGATCGGCGGGAAACGGCTTCACGAACTGGCGCGGCGCGGCCAGGAGGTGGAACGCCCGCCCCGATCGGTGCGGGTGGATCGTCTCGACTTGGAGGGTCTGGGCCCCGGACCCTTTCCACGCGTGCGGTTCCGGGTGGTGGGAGGCAGCGGGCTGTACGTGCGGGTCCTGGCCGATGACATCGCCCGGGCGCTGGGAGGGAGGGCCCATCTCACCGCCTTGCGAAGGGTCCGGAACGGGTTGCTGCGGGTGGGGAGCGCCCGCCCGATCGAAGGATTGGTGGATCTGGGCCGCAAGGGTCGGGTCGGTGAGGCGATGGTCACCCCGGGGGACGGGTTGTCCCACCTGGATAGGGTAGAGATGGACCCCGGGTTGATCGAGGCGGTCGGTCACGGGCGGCGCATCCGGGCCGTAGCAGCAGGCGGTGTGGTCGGCGACGGCCCGGTGAGGATGATGGCCGGGTCCCGCCTGCTGGCTGTCTACCGTGTCGAGGGCGACGAACTGCTACCGGAGGTCGTGCTCGCGTGAAAGTGGTCTCATGAGGGTATGGACCGGCGATCCGCGGATGTGGGGACCGGGTCCCGACTGCGGGACCGCGGTGACGATCGGTGTGTTCGACGGAGTGCACCGAGGGCACCAGCAGGTCCTGGCCGGCCTGTCACTCCGGGCTCTCGAATTCGGGAACCTGGAGAAAGTGGTGGTCACCTTCGATATACATCCGCGCTCGTTGCTGACCCCCGCCCGAGCCCCGAAGATGCTCACCACGGTTTCCCGGCGCCTCGAGCTTCTCGAGTCGATGGGCATCGACCAGGTGGGGGTCCTGCCTTTCACCCTCATCCGCCACCTCGCTCCCGAGGAGTTCGTCCGCTGCGTCGTGGTGCGCGGGTTCACCGCCCGGGTCGTGTCGGTGGGTCACGACTTCCGCTACGGCACGGGGAGGTCCGGTGATGTGGCGGGCCTGCGGGCGAGAGGAGAGGTACACGGGTTTGTGGTCGAGGAGCAAGAACTCCTGGCAGGTGAGCGGGGTCCGGTCTCCTCCTCCGCTATCCGCCGCTCGATCGCGGAGGGTGACATGGTGACGGCGACGATGCTGCTGGGTCGTCAACACCGCTTGTACGGATCGGTCGTTGCGGTGGACCGGCGAGGAGCATCGCTCGGGATTCCTGGCGCGCTCGTGGAGATCGACCGATCCATGGCCGTACCGTGCCAGGGCGTGTACGCGGTGTGGACGGAGATGGGCGGGGATCCCCTCCCGGGGCTGTGCTACATCGGTCCTCCCTGCGGCCCGGCAAGTCCGGAGGATCCGTTGGCTGTCCACGTACTGGACTGGAGCGGTGATCTACAAGCCCGGGAGATCGGGGTGCGCTTCGTGGAACGAATCCGCGGACTGCAACCCGGCAAGGGTGTCGAGCGGCAGGCGACGCGCATCGCAGGAGACGCGGCCCGGGTCCGCCGGCTACTCGGATGAACCCTAGGAGAATGCTGAAAAACGGGTAATTGGTTGGTCCGTCGTCCGCTGACGTGGCATTTTGTCATCGACGGCCGGCCCAACGGGGGGTTTCTCAGCACTCTCCTCGACCGGACGGTCAGCGTGGCGGCGGTCCGACCTGGAAACGACGTAGGCGACCGCAAGCCGGGAATACTCGGCGATCGTAGGTGGACTCCTTCCGCCACCGGCGTCCGGCGGCGGACGCGCGCGGCTCGCCACCCGACCGCGCGAGGGTCTTGATTTCGATCGGTTCATGACGAATGATTGGGGGACGGCGCTGTGGGAGGATCGCGAGCCGGAAGGATGGATGGATAGCACATGGATGACCGCAAGTCTCGTGACCGCCTGACCTCGTTGTATGTGAGCCTTCTGAGGCTGACGTGGTTGCACATGGTCCTGCGCATACTCCTGTTGCAACGTTGGGTACTGACCACTTGGCGATACGTGGTCTTCGGGATCGACACACGACGACCGCCCCGTCCCACTCAGCAGGAGTTGAGAGACCTGTACGGGTGAGCCGGCGGCCATGTCTGCAGTCTCCCGGTTAGGTGCTACACTTCCCCCGACCCCCCACTACTTCGCGCACCCGTTCGGGATGCCAGGGTCGAGCGAGAGAAGATGAACACGACCCAAGAGACAGTCGCCGAATTCGGTGCTCATGACAGCGATACAGGATCTCCCGAGGTCCAAGTGGCGTTGCTCACCGGACGGATCCGCCATCTCACCGAGCACCTGCGCGAGCACAAGCACGATCATCACAGTCGTCGCGGCTTGCTGATGATGGTTGGCAAGCGTCGGCGACTCCTGAAGTACCTTCGGCGGACCGAGGTGGAGCGGTACCGCAGGCTGATCGCCAAGCTCGGGCTGCGGCGTTAGAGGTCGACCGGGCGGTGGCTTCGAGGCTGCGCCCGGCTAGTCGGTGGGTCGAGATGGGCTTTCGTCGCGGTTGCCCGGTGGGAGTCGGGTGACCGGATACAGGTTTCTCGGCGGCTTCCGCCACCCGGACAGATCAGAAAACCGAATACCAACCACAGAACAATGCAGACATATGGCAGCTCGGGAGCGCAGCGCCGGTCGGTTGTCAGTCGCCATCCCTTCGGAGCACCCCGTGATCGGGGTCCGGAGGTATGACCACTGGTAATTGACTGAGTTCGCTTCCCGAAGCTCCATGCAACAAGACAACGGAGAGACAAGGAGAGCGCGTGTCCGAGCACACAGTTAGAGGCCGTGTCGGTGACAGAGAGGTCGTGTTTACCACCGGCAAGCTTGCCCGCCAGGCAAACGGAGCGGTGAGGGTATCGATGGGCGAGACGGAGACCCTGGTCACCGCCACCGCCAACGACAAGCCGAGGGATTCGGTGAATTTCTTCCCCCTCACGATCGATGTCGAGGAACGCATGTATGCGGTCGGCAAGATTCCGGGGTCGTTCTTCAGACGCGAGGGTCGGGCCACGGAGAAGGCCACGCTGATTTGCCGGCTGATTGATCGGCCGCTCCGGCCCTCGTTCCGCAAGGGCTATCGCAACGACACCCATGTGGTAGTGACGGTCCTGCAGGTCGACGGGGAGAACGCCTACGACGTCCTGTCGCTGAACGGCGCTTCGGCTGCGCTGACCTTGAGCGACCTTCCCTTCGAGGGGCCGCTCGGTGGAGTCCGTCTCGGCCTCCGCGAGGGCGAGTGGATTCCGTTTCCCACCTTCACCGAACTCGACGAGTGCGTGTTCGACCTGGTCGTGGTCGGGCGGCGAAACGGGTCCGGTTCGGTGGACATTGTGATGGTGGAGGCGGGCGCCCCGGATGCCGCCATGGATCTCATCGCCGGAGGCCAGCCGCCCCCCGACGAGGCATTGGTGGGAGAAGGTCTCGAAGCGGCCAAGAACTTCATCGGCACGCTGATCGATCTCCAGACCGAGTTGGCGGCTGTGGCCGGCAATGAAGTGGGGGAGTGGCCGGCGTTCGTCGAATACACCGACGATGTTTACCGCCAGGTCGAGGACCTGGCAGCGGACGGGGTCGCGGAGATCGTGAGGATCGCTGACAAGACCGAGCGGACGGTCGCGGAGAAGGCGTTGCGTGATCGGGTTGTCGAGCACTTCGAGGAGAGCGAAGAAGGTATGGCCGCCCAGGCCACCAGAGCGTTGAAGGCGCTGGCGAAGAAGACCATGCGCGAGCGGATCCTCAGCGAGGGGATCCGGATGGATGGCCGTACCTCCACCGAGATCCGGCCGCTGGCGGCCGAGGTGGACGTGCTCAGTCGCGCTCACGGTTCCTCCCTGTTCACGAGGGGCGAGACGCAGGTGCTCAACGTGGTCACCCTCGGGATGCCCCGCATGGAACAGTTGCTCGACACCATCAGCAACGAGGAGAGCAAGCGGTACATGCACCATTACAACTTCCCGCCCTACTCGACCGGTGAGGCCGGGTTTATGCGCGGGCCCAAGCGGCGCGAGATCGGCCATGGGGCCCTGGCCGAGAAGGCGCTCAAGCCGGTGGTACCGCAAGACGACGGATTCCAGTACACGCTACGCCTCGTGTCGGAGGTCCTCTCCTCGAATGGGTCGTCGTCGATGGCCTCGGTCTGCGCCTCCTCCCTGTCGCTCATGGACGCCGGGATCAAGATCTCCGCACCGGTGGCGGGAATCGCCATGGGCTTGGTCGCCGAGAACGGCCAGTACGTGACCCTGACCGACATCCTCGGAGCGGAGGACGCGCTCGGGGACATGGACTTCAAGGTGGCCGGGACAGCGGACGTGATCACCGCCCTCCAGCTCGACATGAAGATCGACGGCCTTCCGTCGGAGGTCCTGGCCGGTGCGCTGGATCAGGCCAGGTCAGCCCGGCTGAAGGTGCTGGAGGTCATGGAGGCTGCCATCCACGACCCGCGCACCGAACTAAAGGAATCTGCCCCGCGGGTGGAGACCGTGCAGATACCGGTCGACAAGATCGGCGAGATCATCGGGCCCAAGGGCAAGGTGATCCGTGAGTTGGAACAGGTGACCGGAGCCACCCTCGAGGTCCAGGATGACGGGACGGTGCTGGTGTCGTCCAGCGACGGCACGTCGCTCGCCGATGCGATGGGTCGGGTAAAGGAGATCGCCTTCCCACCGCAGCCCGAGATCGACAAGGAATACGAGGGCAAGGTGGTGAGTATCACCGACTTCGGGGCTTTCGTGAACATCCTCCCCGGCCGCGACGGTCTGCTGCACATCTCGAAGATCGACAGCACCCGTCACGTTCGCCGGGTCGGCGACTATCTCACGGAGGGAGACGACTTGAAAGTGGTGGTCGACTCCATCGACCGCGGTGGCAAGGTCTCCCTCAAGCTGGTCGAGGACCTTGAGCCCAAGCCCGATGCCCAACGCCCGAGGGGCGGAGACCGTGGCGGTGGTCGTGGTCGTGGCGGCGGCGGTGGTCGTGGCGGCGGCGGTGGTCGTGGTCGTGGCGGCGGCGGTGGTCGTGGCGGCGGCGGTGGTCGTGGTCGTGGCGGCGGCGGTGGTCGTGGCGGCAGCCGTGGCGGTAGCGGGGGCCCGCGCGGTCGTGACAACCGGGGTGGTAGCCGCCCCGGCGGTAACCGCCAGGGATCGGGCGGCGGTGGTCGCCGGTTCGCATCGTTCGAGGACGCCTTCAAAGACGGGATCTAGGAGGGTCCTCAAAACGGACAAAATGGTTGGCCCGTCGGCCGCCGGCGTAGCATTCTGTCATCGCCCGTCGGGCCAACAGGGGTTTCTCAGCACCTTCCTAGCACGGGCCGAGCGCCCCGGCATCTCCTACCGGCCTGTCCGGAGGCCGCGTAAGCTACGTGGCGATGCCGGAACTCCCCGACGTAGTCGTATACCTGGAGGCGTTGGAGCGTTTCATCGGTGGTCGGATCATCGAGCGGGCCCGGGTGGTGTCCATCTCGTTGCTGGGTACCTATGACCCCCCACTCCATGAGGTTGAGGGCAAGCGTGTGGTCGGTTTCCGGCGGATGGGCAAACGTCTCGTGTGGGAGTTGGACGACGACCTGTTCATGGTGTTCCACCTGATGATCGCGGGTCGGTTCCGCTGGCGAAAGCGGGGTGCCCCGGTGCCGAAGAAAGTGGGTCACGCGGCCTTCGACTTTGCGAACGGTACCTTGGTACTGACCGAGCAGGGCAGCAAGAAGCGGGCCTCGCTCCATATCCACCGGGACCGGGAGGGATTGGCCCGGCACGAGCGGGGCGGCGTCGAGCCTCTCGAAGCCGATCGTTCCGCATTTTCGAGGGCACTGCTGAGAGGGAACCACACCCTCAAGCGGGCACTCACCGATCCCCGGATACTCTCGGGTATCGGTAATGCCTACTCGGACGAGATTCTCCATCGGGCGCGTCTCTCGCCGATAAAGCTCACCAGCCGGCTCACCGACCGCGAGGTCGCCCGTCTCCACGAGGCCACCAGAGATTCCCTGACCGAGTGGGTGGAGAGGTTGCGCGACGAGGTGGGGGACGGGTTTCCGGAGAAGGTGACAGCCTTCCGCCCCGAGATGGCCGTACACGGCAAGTACAAGGATCCCTGCCCGGTTTGCGGACACCCCGTCAGGAGGATCGTGTACGCCACCAACGAGACCAACTACTGCGCTGTGTGCCAGACAGGTGGCAGGATCCTCGCCGATCGCGCCCTCTCCCGGCTCCTGAAGGACGACTGGCCGCGCTGATCGACCTTGGCCAATACGCCTACCGATCTCCCGTTTTCCCGCACGATGTTCGCGGAGTCCCCAAAGAACGATCCACCGGGAACTCCTCCAGTCAGGCCGGGACACGCCGTCTATTGTCCAGACCGCCGACACCACCCGGGTTGCCTTCGTGGGTGGGGCTCCCAGAACTCAGGTAGCGCGGTTCGTGGCCGGGCTTGGCCCGAGCGAACGCGACGATGTGGACACCCTTCTCGTGATCTTCACGCTGCTGACCTCTCGGACGGTTACTGAAGCCGAGCTTGCGCCGATCATCCAGAAGCAACCCGTCGAGGCCAGATCGGTTCTGAAGCGGTTGGCCTCCGACGATCCTGGGATCATCGAGACGACCCTGGAATCCAGAAGGCGGAGGAAGCCGACTTACCGGCTGCGGTCACCGGTTCTCGAATCTCTTGGTAGCGCAGTTCTATACCAACGGCAGGCCATCGAAGGCGTGGATATCAAGGTCATAGGCGGAGCGCGCATTCGCATATCCAGGACTACGGACGTATAAATAACCGCACTCTTCGGAACCTCTTCGACATCGATGTCCACCGTGCCAGTGCGCTGCTACGCAACCTCCAACGCCGGGGGCTCCTGGTCAAGACCTCTGAGCAGCAGCGCGGGCCAGCGGTGGAGTACGGTCCCGGCCCGCAGTTTCCGAGGCACTAAGAGGGCTAGCGGATAGGCGGAGCGCGCTCGCCCGTGTAGTCATTCCGAGGCGGCTGCTGGTCGAGAAACCCCAGGTCATCGCGGGCGGCTCTTGAAATGTCGCAGCCCGTGTCTCCCCAGGTGAGCACCTATCCGCTAGCCCTCTAAGCCGTTGGCAGGTTGCGCGCGAGTTTTGCAAACTCTTGAAGTAAGGGTAGACAAAGCAAAAACTATGGCCCGGTGTGCCGGGATGTCAGCGGGCGGCGGCTTCCCGCAAGGCCGGGAGCACTTCCGTACCGACGAGGTCGATCAGGGATTCCTGGTCCACAGCGGCCATCTGGATGGTGACCACATCGGCCGCGACGCCTTCGATCAAGGGGGTGTAGATGTCGATGATGTCCTGGGCTCCCGAGGCCCGCGCGTACTTGCCGAGGATCTCTTCCCTGGGCAGCTTGTCGGCCCGGCGCCGCAGGGTCATCGGATCGACTGCCTGGAGGCGTCCCGGCGCCCGCAGCCCTCGCCACGAGTAGAGGGCTTCCCAGGCCTCCTCGTCGTTCTCGGCCATGATCGCCCAGCGGGAGGCGAGCACCACCGGGGCAGTGCGACCTGCTTCGGCTGCCGCTCGCGAAGCCGGATCGATCACCCGCTCCAGGGCGACGGCCGGGTCCTTTACGGACACGATGATCCCCTCTGCCTTGCGGCCGGCGAGCCCGGCCGACTTGGGACCTCCGGCCGCCATCAGGATCGGGACCTCGGATGCCGGGGGAGAGTACAGCTTGGCCCGATCGGTTACGTAGTACTCGCCTTCGTACGAGAGCTTGTCCCCGTCCAGCAGGCGGCGCATTATCTCGAGCGCTTCCGCCATCCTGGCGGCTCGCTCGGCGTACTTGGGAAAGCGGTAGCCTAAGGGGCCCTCGTTGATGTTCTCGCCGGTTCCGACGCCGAGGGTGAAGCGTCCTCCGCTCAGCCGGTCGAGCGTGGCGGCCGCCTGCGCAACGACTGCGGGATGGAATCTCCATAGGGGAGTGGTGACCCCGCTGGCCATTTCCAGGTGCGTGGTCGCCTGCGCGATGGCGCCCAGTGTCGAGAAGGCGAACCCGGAGGCCGAGGAATCGTCCACCCAGGGGTGAAAGTGCTCCGATACGACCACCATGTCGAAACCCGCCGCCTCGGCCAGTCGAGCGTGGCGGACGAGTTCTTCCGGATGCCATTGTTCATGGCCGCAGAAGTAGGCGAAACGGGTCATCGGAGGTGCATCACGGTCGGGATACTACCTTCGTGCGGATCGGGGCAGATCCACCGGTGGCCTCTCGCCTGACGCCGGACTCCTTCCAGGAGAGTGCTGAGCAATCCACCCGCGGCCTGTCGCTCCACGAAGTGCCTGGTCAACGGGAACGGGCCAACAGCAACCGTCATTGTTCAGCATTTTTCTAAGCCGGCGCGGGCCACATGTACAGCAGCGCCATGATGGCGATGAACAGGACCGCGGCAAGGACGAAGCCCCACCGGTTCCGGCGCGGGGCGTCGGGAGGTGGCATTGCCCGCGTAGGATAGACGCCCGCGACCCGGTCCAGGAACCAATCTCGGCATCCGTGCTACCAGACGGGCCAAGGCAGTGGAGGGCGGTCGGTCGGGGGGAAGGGATGCACCGGTTCCGCCAGGAGATCCTTGACCCGTTCCGCCAGAGCATCGGCTTCGCGCCCGCTCAGGAGTTCCGAGGCACGGGCCCAAAGCCGATGCTCGAGGGCATTATCCAGCCGCCGGACCGCCGCCACCATGCTGTCCGGCAGGCGTTTTCCCGAGAACCCCCACAAGACGGTACGGAGTTTGGGTTGGGCGTGGAGGGTGACCCCATGGTCGATACACCAGAGGTGGCCTGACCGGTCGGCGATCACGTGTCCTGCCTTGCGGTCGGCGTTGTTGATCACCAGATCCAGGGTGACCACCGGCCAGAGCCGTGCATCGGACCGGTTGATGAGGGGGGCCGGGTCGAACTCATCGTTCACCTCGATGAACTCCTGGGCCGATCCCGGGCCGAACGGACCCTCCACTGCGAGAGTCTCGGGAACGGAGGACAGGCCGGCCGCTTCGGAAAGCTCGAACGTGAGTACCTCTCGGGCGGGCAGCGTGCGGGAGTCGAAGTCGTATAGGGGGCGCTGGCCCTGCTCGGGTTTGTAGACGACCAGCCGGCCCGTGTCCGTCGCAGCCAGCAGGGTTGCATTGGAGGCGTTGCGGAACCGTCCGATCACCTCGGTGATGGTCCAACCGCCGGAGGGCTGCTCGGTCACCCGGGCAGGCGGTGGCCGTTGCCCGAGGGACAGTCATGCCCGTCCGGCTCCTCGGGGAGCAAGCAGTTCGGGCACTGCGGGCGCCCGGCGTGGACCGCCTTGAGCGCCAGGGTGGCCGCGGCGCGGAGTTGCTCGGCGTTGATCGCGAACACGACCCGGTCGTCGCCCTCGCTGCTCTCCAGCATGAGGATCAGTCGGTCCCGGCTGTCGATCCTCATGGCGATGGACCGGACCGCGAATATGACATCGGTGGGACCGGACGGCGCGGGCAGATCCCCGGCACCGGATACCATGCCTTCGATCAGGTCTTCGTCCACCTTCCATCCGAGGTTCGATAGCAGCTCCAGGCCCTGCTCCCCGAGCGCCGCTGCCTGACCCTTCTCGCACTTGAACCAGGTGGACCCACCGCCGCCTTCGATGAAGAGGTAGAACGTTCTTCGTCCCGGTTCGCCTATGGCGCCCACGAGGAAGCGGTCCACCATTCCGAAGTCACGGTTCGAGCCCCCGTTCATCGGCGGGCGTCCGAGGCGTTGATGGACACCACCCACGGGGATCCGCCGTCCTCGAGACGGACGTCCGAGATCGAGGCGGTGGAGATGCGGAAGCGCTGGAAAAGGTCGAGCGGTTGTCCGAGGAAGTGGGATAGGAGCAACTTGATCACGTCGCTGTGGCTTACCGCCACCACGGTGCCCCCACGATGTTCCCCGGCGATACGCTGGGTGCATTCCACCGCCCTCGCCTGCGCCTCGACGAACGACTCGCCACCCGGGAACCGGAACCGCGAGGGTGCCTGCTGGACGGTTTCCCACAGATCTGTGCGGCGAAGCGAATCGAGCGTTTCTCCGGTCCACGTCCCGAAGTCGATCTCGGTCAGTCCCGGTTCCGGGATGGGGCGGAGTTCGTGGGGCCGGCCCACGATACGGGCTGTCTCGATGGTCCGATCGATGGGGGAACTGTAGACGGCCGAGAGTTCGAGATCGGCGAGCGCCGCGCCGGTGGCACGCGCCGCCTCCCTTCCGGCCTCATCGAGCGAAACGCCCGGGAGCCTCCCGGTGAGACGGGTTCCCGTCTCCGGGGTCGGGGCGTGGCGGACCAGGATTATGCGTGCCATTCGCGGCCCAGGCTAGTGGTCTGTCAGCAAAATGATTCGGCGTGCCCTGCTTGCCATCAACGTCCCTCGCTGCGTTCCGCCTCCTCGACGTACCGCGGCGGGTACGCCTTCGTCGGCGGGTCTTGCGAGGAACGCCGCTGCCGGCGCATGCCACACCACCATTTCACGGACAGACCACTGTGGGTCTGTCCGTGATGGGCCTCGCGGTGGCCCGCGGGACGAACACCGCCGCTGCGCGCCGCACCGGGATTCGCGACCAGACCGTACGATGATGTACCGGGACGGCACGGGATGACCCCCGGTTCCCCGCTACGCAGGGTCCCCGGTGCGGTCGCCGCCCTCACCCGTTGCCGGTCAACGGTTCGATGTTCTCGGCAAGATTGTTCCTGACCTTGTTCACGAGGGTCGATACTGCATGGCGGCTTATCCGATCGGCGGCAATCGGCGCCAGTACGGGCTCCACCAACTCGGGTGATCTGATGTCGCGGTCCAGCCACAGATCCCAGCCGTGCGGCTCGAGGATCACCGGCATCCTCGTATGGATCGAGGAGAGGGCCTCGTTGGCGTAGGTGGTTATGATCGCGCAGCTCCGGATCCACTCGCCGCTGTCCGGGTCTCTCCACGATGCCCAGATGCCGGCGAACCCCATGGGACGGCGATCGGCCATGGTCACGTAGTAGGGACGCCGCCCGGTGGCTTTGGGGCCCCATTCGAAGAACCCGCTCGCAGGGATGATGCACCGCTTGCGACGGAGAGAGTCGCGGAAGGCCGGTCTGGTCGCCACCGTCTCCGCCCTGGCGTTGATGTTGAGCGGCCCCTTCCGGTCACGGGCCCAATGAGGGATCAATCCCCAACGGAACACCCCCAGCAGGCGGGCGCCACCATGTTCGGCGACCCCGTACACCTCTTCTGTCGGCGCCACGTTGTAGCTGCGATCCAGTGGGTCGGTCACGACACGATCCACGCCGAAGTAATCGGCCAGAGCCCCGGCATCGTCGTTGATCACATACCGCCCGCACATGGTGGCGCCAGCGTACCGCCACATGGGGGAACCGGCGTCCGGTGCTCCGGGTTCGTCACTAACCTGGGATCATGGCGAGTTCGCCGGACGGCCGCGGTTGCCAGGCAATCGAGGAAAGTCCGGACTCCACAGGACAGGGAGCTGGGTAACACCCAGGCGGGGCGACCCGACGGAAAGTGCCACAGAAACCAGACCGCCGATGGCCGAGGAGGGTGCTGAGCACCCTCCTAACGGCACAGGCAAGGGTGAAACGGTGGTGTAAGAGACCACCAGCATCCCGGGAGACCGGGGTGGCTGGTAAACCCCTCCCGGAGCAAGGTCGAACAGAGGCGCCGGTGGTCCGCCGACCAAGCCTCGGGTGGACCGCACCGAGGTCTGACGGCAACGCAGGCCCCAGATGGATGGCCGTCACCCGTAGGGGTACAGAATCCGGCTTACAGGCGGACTCGCCACACCGGCCGGTCGGAGATCAGGACGGTCCCGTGCTCGCACCCTCAGACCTCCGTCCGAGGGTTCCCCCGCCGTAGCCGATCGCTGCCGCCACCACTCCGAACACCACCAGGGTCGGGACCCCGGCCGGGCTCCCGGATAGCAGGCTGAGCGACGCGAATACGGTGTAGGCACCGAGAGCGGCAAGGCTGCCGTGCAGCCCGGCCGCTCTCGGTCCGGCGAGCCGGCCCGCTACGTATCCGCCTACGAGCTCGCCTGCCAGCAGCGACAGGGACAGGACGAGCAATGTTGCGGTCCGGCCGGTTGCCAGACCTAGCCGGCCGCCCAGCCAGAGAAGCGCCGTTCCCAGGAATACGGCGACGACCATCAACAGCAGACCCGCGACCGCGCCCAAACCCACGGTCCCCCAACGGAATGGTGCCGGCAAGGCGCTCCTCTCTCGATCTAGGAGGGTGGTGAGTAATCCAGCGGCGGGTTGTCGATTCGATGGCAAGATGCCACGTCGGCGAGTACCGGGCCTGGAGCAGTCGTCATTGTTCAGCCTCTCCGAGAGGTCTGTCCGTGAATTGCGCTGTGGCTTGCAGGCTACGGCATGTCGCCTCGCAGACGGGCCGCGAAGCGAAAAATAGGGTGATCGGGGATCATTCTGAAACTCGCCACGATCACGGTGGGTCTAAACGCGAGACACACACAACAAAGGGAGGTTGAGTTGACTGGTTCGCTGAACAGGTATCTGGCCGAGCTACTCGGCACGTTCGTGCTGGTAGCCCTGGGTTCCATGGCGATTCTCAATGCGGATGGGAGCGTGTTGATGATCGCCTTCGGGTTCGGTCTCGCCCTACTGGCTGCCATCTATATGTTTGGTGACCGCTCGGGAGCTCACTTTAACCCGGCGGTTACCCTGGCCATGCTGCTCCGGGGGAGCATCTCCGGGTCGGACCTGGTCGGATACATTGTCGCCCAGGTGGCCGGCGCGGTTCTGGCCGCAGGGCTCGTGTTCTACGCGGCGGGCAACGCCGTAAGGGGTACCGTCACCGCGGTAGGCGGGATCGATCCCGTCCAGGCCTTCATAATCGAGGCCATCCTCACGGCTGTGTTCGTGATCGTGATCCTTCGTACCACGTCGGGTGAGGGGAGTGCGGTGGCGCCGGTTGCGATAGCCTTGGCGCTGCTGGTGGTCCATCTGGCCGCGGTACCGCTGACCGGTGCGTCTGTAAACCCGGCCCGGAGCCTTGGTCCCGCCATCATCGCCGCCGACTATGGCGACGTGTGGGTCTACATCCTGGGACCTGCGGTGGGAGCGGTCATCGGCGTCTACGTGGACAAGTTCGTAAGCGAGTCGTAAAGGCCTCACTCCTCGGGCCTTTGGGGTGCGGGGTCGGGCGGTGTCCCGGCCCCGTACCTGCGTTCCGGGGCGGGTTCGGATGGTCCGGCCGGCGACGCGGGCACCTGAGGTAGCGTTCGGCGGCGGGTTGTCAATCGGTAGGTGGCCGCGGGCGACCGGGCAGCCTCGATACTCACGATTCACCATCTGCTGCTCACCTGTCACCGGCTACTGGATACGGGCTACCGGTGACTGATAAGCTCCGGGCCGTGGCGGATTTCTCCTGGCCGATGATTCTCGGAACCCTCGCCGGCGGTTCCGACCTCACGCGCGACCAGGCGAGGAGCGCGATGCGAGAGGTGATGGCTGGGAACGCCACCCCCGCGCAGATCGCCGGCCTGATCGTGGCGCTCCGCATGAAGGGCGAGACCACCGAAGAGATGGTGGGACTGGTCGAGGGGATGCTGGAGGCGGCCGTCCGCGCCGATCTCGGGGACGCCGACCCGGTCGATATCGTCGGTACCGGCGGTGACCGCTCCGGCACCTTCAACATATCCACCACGGCGTCGCTCATTGCGGCCGGTGCGGGGATCCCGATCGCCAAGCACGGCAATCGTTCCATGTCATCGAAGTGCGGGTCGGCCGACGTGCTCGAAGCGCTGGGTGTGGTGATCGACCTACCGGTGCAACGGAACTGCCGGCTCTTCCGTGAGACGGGCTACGCGTTCTTCCTTGCGCCCGTCTACCACCCGGCGATGCGGTATGCCGGTCCGGTCAGGAAGGAGTTGGGTATCCCCACGGTGTTCAACTTCCTCGGTCCGTTGAGCAATCCGGCGCGGGTGCGACGCTACGCGCTGGGCGTAGCGGACGGGCGAATGGCGCAGCGCATGGTCCGCGTGCTCGATCTCCTGGGCGCGGAACGCGCCCTGGTTTTCCATGGCGAAGACGGGCTCGACGAACTGACCTTGAGTGGACCATCGGTGATCTGGCGCCTGGAGGGAGGCAAGGTCACGAGGACGGAGTTCGTACCGGAGGACGTGGGGCTCCGCCGGAGACCGGTGGGCGATGTGCTGGGCGGTACGGTCGAGACCAACGCGGCCATAACACGCCGGGTGCTGGGCGGTGCTCCGGGACCCTATCGTGACATCGCCGTGTTGAACGCCGCCGCGGCGGTACTCGTCTCGGGGAGGGTCCGGAGCATGGAGGACGGGATTTCGGTGGCGGCCGACGCCATCGACAGCGGCGCGGCCGAGGCCGCGCTGGCAAGGGTGGCGGATCGCAGCCGGGAGTTGGCCTCCTAGGGGAGGGCCGTTCCGCTCAACTACCTCCGTTTCCCGGTGCCGCTAGCCCTGTTTCGTAGGTATCATGGGGCCATGACAGCCCGCCGTCTCGCCGTTCTGGTCGCCTTGGCCATGGCCTGGGTACTCGGGGCGTGCGGCGGCGGAACCGGGGAACAGGTCGATGCGGCCGAGCCGGCCACCACCACTGCACCGGCCACATCATCCGCTACGACCACGGTACCCCCAGCGACGGTCGCGGAGGAGTCACCTCCGGCATCCACTACCGCCACCGCCGTCCCGCAGGAACAACCGGACGAGGAGGTCGTGACCACCACCGCGCTGGAGTCGGTCTCGGTCACGGAACCCGCCGCCGTGCCGGAAGGCCCCCCTATCCCGGCCGTGACGCTGGAACTGGACGACGGAACCGTCTTCGTCACCGCGGAGGCGACCCGGCCGGTGCTGTACGTTTTCTGGGCGGAGTGGTGACCGGCATGTCGACGGGAGTTGCCCGTCATCGACGCCTTGGCCCAGGAGTACGCGGGCAAGGTGGATGTGATCGCCATCGCCTGGGCCTCCACGCACGACAAGACGGCCGCTGCAGCCGGCGGTCTTCTCCCTTCCGGGGCTACCCGCTGGACGCTCGACGAGGACAACTCGGTGTTCGCCGCCTTCGCTGTGAACAGCCAGCCCGTGGCGATACTGGCGACGGCCGGGGTGGAAGTGAATCGGTGGTTCGGAAATATCGGCGAGGAGGAGCTCCGGCAGGGCCTCCAAGCCGTGACCGCTTGATTCGAGGAGGGTACTGAAAACGCCCCCGTTGGCCCGGTGTGGTCGATGGCAAGGTGCGACGTCAGCGGGGTGACGGGCCAACCCTTATCCCGTTCTTCTGCACTCTCCAGTGGCGAGCCGCGAGTTGTCTCTGCGTGCAACGGTGGCGTGATAGGCTGGCCACGGCGAGTTGTCCAGCAGGTGGAACGCTAGCTCCCGCCGCCGTCATCGGGCCCCCGGCGGAAGTCTCCGACTTGCCGGGAACCGATGCTCTCTCCCGACAGGATCCGCTCCAGTGCGCCGCTCAGCGTCAGTGCGTCGCTCTCGCCCAGCAGCTTCCCGACAATCCTGCCGTCCTTGATGAAGATGGTCTCCGGGACCCCGAATATCCCGAACTCGATGGCTGCCCGGGAGCCGGGGTCGGTCAGGTATTCGGTGGTGGCGCCTCTGCCCAGTTCGTCCAGGAAGGCGATGGCCCGGGACGGCTGGTCCTGGAAGGCGATTCCCAGGAAACGCACCGAGCGGTGATTGTACGCGTCGGCGGTCGAGATCAGGTCGGCGTGCTCGTTGCGGCACTGGAGGCACCACGATGCGAAGAAGTTGACCACCACCACCTCGTTACTGTCGCTCACCGACCGCAGCGCCACCGTTCCGTTTCCCTCCAGGCGAGGGAGGGCCACGTCGGGAGCCCGGGCGCCGATCACCGGTGAGACGCCTCCGTCGGGATCGCCTCCGAACCGGGCGGCGAAGACCGCCACCGCCACGCCGACCACGACCAGTCCCGCGACCAGCAGACGCCTTCCGGAGGGGCTCATCGGCGTACCCTCGGACGGCTCATCTGCCGGCTTCCACCGCGGCCCGGGCCTCCTCCACGGTCTGCTCGATGACCCGCCGGGTACCGTCGGGCAGGCCCTCCTCGTCCAGGAGGGGTTCCAGCTGCACCAGAGCGGCGGCTGCCTCTCCCCGGTCGAAGCGGACCAAGCCGAGGAAAAGGCGGGCTTCGAGATAGTCCGGTTCGATCTCCAGCGCCTCTACCAGGTACGCCTCGGCGATGTCCTGCCCACCCGACAGGTGGCTCATCCAACCGACCCTGGCCATGGCGCGGGCACTGCGGGCGCTGTCGAGGGTGCCTCCCAGGGCGCCCAGATAGTGGGGAAGCGCCGAGGAGAAACTGCCCTCCTCGAAGTAACGGTCGGCCAGGCTGAGGCGCATGGCGGCGATCTGGGGAACGTCCGGGTTGGCGGCGATCACCGCTTCCATCTGGTCGTTGGTGACCTCCGACAGGTCCACCGGACCCCCCACGTCGCCGGTGACGAATCCGCCCTCGCGGGGACGGATGGCATAGAAGGCCGTGATCGCCACTCCCGCGAACACCCCGACCAGCAGCAGGGCTCCTACGAGGCGCCTCCGCACCGAGGCCGGCTGGGGTTGCCTCCGGAGCGGCTGTTCCGCCCCCGGCTCGAGGCGGTCGATCTCGTCCCGGTACCGGCGTATGAGCCGTTCGGCAGTCTCGGGATCGAGTTCACCGTCGGCCAGCTGCCGGCGCACGCCTTCGATGTCCTGCTCCGCCAGGACGCGCCGGGCTCCGGCGGGGGAGAGGGGGGTATCACTCATCGGATGGCTCTTGGGGCCTGATCAGGCGGCGGGCGCCGAGGACGATACCGGCCAGTGCCACCCCCAGAGGTAGCAACCAGAGCAGCATCGTACTGCCCGAGAAGCGCGGATCGAGCCGGATGCCCGCGAAGCGGTTTTCGAGGTAGTCGAGGATCTGCTCGTCGGTCCAGCCCTCCTCGACCTGCTCCTCCACGAAACCCAGGATGTCCCGGGCGTAGGGCGTCGGGGAGTCGACGATCGACTCTCCCTGGCATACCGGGCAGCGAATCCGGGTGCCCAGCGCCTCCACCCGGTCGCGGTCGGTCGGTTCCCCCACGGTCAGGCCCCAGATCACCACCCCCGCCAGCAGCAGGGTGGCCAGCGTCGCCGGGGTAGACCTGCGGTCAAGCACGACCGGCCACCTCGGGTACCTCCGTGGTCTGTCTGCAGAACAACTTGCCGTGCTCCGGCAGCCATCGACGCCCCTCGCTGCGTTCCGCCTCCTCTACATACCGCTGCAGGTACGCCTTCGTCGGCGGGCCTTGCGAGGAACGCCGCTGCCGGCGCGTACCACGCCGCCGTTTCACAGACGGATCACTGGTTCGCCGACCGATCGCCGTCAGCGAGAACCCGGCGCCGCACGCGGTGATCAGCCCGCCGAACCAGACCATCCACTGGAGGGGGTAGACCCACACGTCGGCGTGGAGAGAGCGGTCGTCGATGCGGGTGAGTGACACGTAGAGGTCTCCCCGTGGGGTCGTGTACACAGCCGGGGTGATGACCGGCCCCGACGTGCTGCCGTAGTCGTTGAGCCTCGGAGCGAGGACGGTGACCGGCCGTCCGTCCCGGAATACCTCGATCCGGGCGCCCACCACCGTGCGGTTGGGCTCCACCCGGGAGAACGGGGCATCGTAAGCAAGCTCGTAACCGCCGAACGCGGTGCGTTCCCCGGGGCTCAGGTCTATCGAGCCGGTCGCCCCCAGGTTGGCGGAAACCGCGATTCCGACGGCCAGGATCGCCACTCCCGTGTGCGAGATCTGGCCCCCCCAGTAACCGGGATCGCGGAGGGCCAGGCGACCCGCGGCCGCAAACGCGCCCTCGCCGGTGGCCGCGCTCCGGCTGCGGGCCAGGGTCAGCAGGTGCCGGGCGATGGCGGAGACCACGAAAGTCGCCAGAAGGGCAACGATGATCACGTGACGGTTGCGGCTCACCACCAGCACGACGACGGCGGCGATCGCCAGGGCGATCCTGAGAGGGGTGCGGAGGCGCTGCCACAGCACCCGAGGGCGCGCCACCCGGAACGGGGTCACCGGGCCGATGCCCATGGTCAGGAGGAGACAGTACGAAAGCGGTACGGCCCAACGATCGAAGAAAGGTCGGCCCACCCCGACAGTGGCGCCCCGGAAGGCTTCGATCCCCAACGGGAACAGCGTTCCGGAGAGCACCACGAAGGCGAACACCGCCAGTAGCAGGTTGTTGAGCAGGAAGGCACCCTCGCGGCTGGCGAGCGAGTCGAGCCGCGGAGCGCTTCCCACGAGATGGATCCGGGCGGCGAAGCAGGCCAGCGCCCCGACCAGGATCAGGGCCAGGAACCCCAGGAGGGCTGGACCGATCGCGGACTGGGTGAAACTGTGAACCGAGGCGATCACACCCGAGCGGGTGAGGAAGGTCCCGAGGATGGTGGCCGCGAAGGTGCCGATCACCAGCACGTAGTTCCAGGACTGGAGCACCCCTCGGCGGGCCTGCACCACAGTGGAGTGGATGAACGCGGTGGCCAGCAGCCACGGGATGAACGAGGCGTTCTCCACCGGATCCCACGCCCAGTAACCGCCCCACCCCAGTACCTCGTAACTCCACCAGGCGCCCAGGACGATCCCGACCGTGAGGAACCCCCAGGCGGTCAGGGTCCACCGGCGCGTCACTTCCAGCCAGGAAGCCCCGCGGCGGGCGGCGGCCAGCGACGCCATCCCGATCGCGAAGGGCACCGAGAAGCCGACGTACCCCGCGTAGAGCAGAGGTGGATGGACCGCCATGAGGATGTGGTTCTGCAGGAGGGGGTTGGCGCCCCGCCCGTCGACCGGTGCGTCCACCGGCGACCACGGAGCCCAGGCAGCGACGCTGCATCCGGCTTCGGCAGCCGATGTACAGACGGCGAAGGGGTTGGCGACAGTGACCATGAGACCGAACCAGAAGGCGGCCAGCATCCCCAGGATCGACATCGTGCCGCCCGCCAGAGGGTGCCCTGTGCGGTACATGGCCCGGAACGCGGATGCGGTGAAGATGGCCAGCACCAGGCCCCACAGGACGATGGATCCCTCGAGCGCCGCCCATCCGGCTGCCACCGTGAAGATGAGGGGGGTGCCCGTCCGGTGGTTGTTGGCGATATAGGCGATCGAGAAGTCATCCGTTACCAGTCCCAGTTCCAGCATCAGCATGGCGGCGATCGCTCCGCCCAGGAGCCAGCGCACCGGCCCCCGTACCCGATCAGCCGTCACCGGTCCCCGGGCCAGGAGCGCAGGAAGCCCTCTCCAGGCAAGGACCGCTGCCGCGGCGAGAGCGGTCAGGGTTGCGCCGAGCCCGAGCCAGGCGATCATGTTCCGCTCGAGGGAACCTCGTACGCCCCGTCGGTGTCGGGGGACCGGTACTGTTCGTCGTGGTTGATGATCAGGACGTCGGAGTGGAACCGGTCCCCTTTCCAGGCCCCCTCCACGACCACCCCTATCCCGTCCCGGAACAGTTGGGGCGGTGTCCCCTCATGGACGACGCTCACCGATGTGGCCCCGTCGCCCAGTACGAAGCGGATCCCGTTCGCCGTCTCCTCGATGCCATCGGTCTCCACCAGGCCGCCGAGGCGGAACCGTTCTCCGGGCGGGTAGTCGGCCCACTGCTCGACCGCTTCCGAGGGGGTGAGGTAGTAGACGAGGTTCTCGCTGAGGTTTCCCCAGACGAAGTATCCGATCACGACGGCCACCAGCGCGAGTGCCGGCAGTACGAAGCGTCGCCGGGTCATCTCCGCGGCGGAAGGGATCGACGCAGAGACCTGACGCGCAGCAACATCCACCCCATGTAAGCCGCGATTCCCCCGTAGCTCACCAGGTAGCCGAACACGACCCAGCCGCTATCCATCTGTATCCCCGAACCGGGGTGGCAGCACCGCACCGCCGACCGGGGCCGCCTGCCTCGACATCTCCGCGACCGTGACCTCGGCACGGGCCAGGCTCAGTCGGGCGACCAGCAGGAAGGCGAACAGGGCGGCGAAGGCCAGGATGGACACCCCCATGGGCCGGCTGAATGCCGCGTCCATGGGGGCATTGCCGGGATCGGGACGCAGGATGGTGGGTCCCTGGTGCAGGGTGCGGAACCACAGGACCGAGTAATGCACGATAGGTACCTGCACGAAGGCAACCACTCCGAGGACGGCGCATCGTCCCGCCCGTATCCGCGCGTCGGCGATCGACCGGCGCAGGGCCAGGTAACCGATGTAGAAGAAGAAGAGCACCGCGGTCGACATCATCCGGGCGTCGGTCCAGTCCCACCAGAGGCCCCACACCGCCCGGCCCCAGATCATCCCGGTGAGGATGGTCAGGCCGGTGAACAGCACGCCGATCTCTATGGCGGATGCCGAGATCAGATCGGCGGTGGGGGCGCGGCGGATCAGGTACCACACGGCGCCCAGCAGCCCGACGGCCAACGCCAGGTACGCCGTGATGGCCGAAGGAACGTGGACGAACAGCAACCTGGCCGCCTCGCCCTGGGTCTGTTCGGGAGGTGCGGTCAAGGACATGTAGAGGCCCACCCCGAGCAGTGCGATGGCCACGGCGCCCAGGACTCCGAGAAAGCGGGACGCAGGATAGGTGACCATCTAGCGGCAACCGACGAGGGGGGGTTCGCCCGGCGACTCTCGTCCTGCGGAATGTCTCGGGATAGGACGTCGCGCCATTTTCGATCCTCACCTAGTGGTGTCGTCCAGCGGGCCCGCCAGCAGTACGCCTGCGATAGCCAGGGCCAGGTCCATCGCGACGAGCAGGAGCAGCCACGAGATACTACTGCGCCGCGCGATGGCCGACTCCGTTCCCTGGGTGGTGGCCAGCAGCACCGGTACGGCCGGCGGCGCCGCCAGGAGGGGCGCCAGCGCGGTGCGCGTCCGCAGCCCCGTAACCAGGGTACCGACCAGCGTTCCGAGCAGGCCGAGCGCGGTCGTCCCCGCCACCGCCAGCAGGGCTAACCATCCCCATGCGGACGTTCCATCCGGCGCGTACAGCACGATCATCACGGGAGTCAGGATCAGGGTCACACCGAGGAGCAGCATGGCCGACGCCAGGCTCCTGCCCAAGAAGCCCGCGGCCGGATCGAGACCGCTCAGGGTGAGGAGGTCCCGTACCGGGCGGGGCTCGAACGAGCCGGACCGGAGGGTTACGGTCATCCCGAACAGGAGGACCACCAGCCATAGCATGCCGGGGCCGATGCGCCGGAGCAGGGCAGTCTCCGTTCCCGTGGCGAGCGGCGCCAGCAACAGCGCCAGCGCCGCGAAGGGAGTGGCCATCCAGAACGTCTCGCCGCCCCGCATCTCCACCCGGAGTTCCTTGATGAACACCCATCCGACCTGGCTCCAGAAACCGGTCGGGGTCATGGCCGCCTCTCGCTCACTGTTCCGGCGGTGACCCTGAGGCGGCGCGTTACCAGGGAGGTGACCCGGCCCGGATCGTGGGAGACCAGCACTGCCGCCCCTCCCAGTCGGGCGACCCGGTCGACGACCTCGTCCACCAACGGCGCGGTTGCCTCATCGAGACCGGCGTGGGGTTCGTCGAGCAGCAACAGCCGGGGCGTCCAGGTGAGCAGCCGGGCGAACTCGACCCGGCGCTGCATCCCGAGGCTGGTACGCGACGCCTTCCACCCGGCGAGATCGGCCAGGCCGACGGTGGCCAGCGGGTCGCCGGTGGCGGGGTCACCCCGCAACCGGGCCACCAACTCGATGTTCTCCCGTAGGGTCAGCTCGGGCCACAGCGCCGGGAAGTGCCCGATCAGGGCGATCTGCCGCCGGACCGGCGCCAGTACCTCGGGACGGGCGTCCGTGGCGGCACCGAGAACGGTGCAACTGCCGGCTCCGGGTCGGTGCAGGGTGGCTGCCAGACGCAAGAGGGTGGTCTTACCGGCGCCGTTCGGTCCCGTGACGCCCAGGACGTCACCCGGTTCGATGATCAGGTCAACGCCGCGGAGGATCACCGATCCCGAGATGGAGAACCCTACGTCGACGAATCGGACCAGCGGGGGAGTGACCACACACCGAGTGTAGAGCGACCTTCCGCCGCAGGCTCAGTCCGGCGACAGAAGCTGCGCCTCGGGCATGTCGGCTCGGAACAGAGCCGAGCAATACCATCAGCTAGCGAAGAATCTCCGCCGCCCACCCCTCCATCGGCCCACCCCACACCACCGAGCCTGGGATTGGAACGCGTTCGGTTCCACCTGCGACGGGCGGTCCGGTTCCGAGGTTCATGGTCCCTCGGGGGGTCGGATGACGTCCGGTTCGAGACCCGCGGCGGGTGCTGGCACTACCCGTAGTGCAACAAGGCAATGACAGCGCCAAACCCTTCGCGGGGCACATCTTGCCGCGCCGCATGCGTGCCTACCAGCGTACGTTCTCAGTCGATCCACCGTCGTAGGCCTGCCCGGGTTCATAGGATCACTCATGAGACGACGAGCGGACTTCATCGAACCTCGTCCCTCAAGAAACGACGAGGAGGGGGACAGCCGTGAGTGAAAGCTCGGGGGCCAGAGGTTCTGCCGGGGGGAACAGCGATCCGGTCGCACGCTACCTGGAGACGTTCGAGAGACTGCGCTCCCGCAAGCGCTGGTCGAACAACACGGCGACCTTTCGTTTCGTGGCGCTGGCCCTCGGCGCGGCCGGCGCCTCTGTCACCTACGACGACCTGGAATCGGCGGCGGCGGTGCTCAGGAAGCGAGTTGGCGTCACCAGCCCGCTCCGGTCCGAGATCCGCTACGTTGTGGCGGCGATGATCCTGCGGCGCGGGCAGGATCCCGCTTCTATCCAAGCTCGGGTTGGCGAGACGCTCGCGGAGTTCAAGGTGCACGGACTGGCGAGGCGGGGCGCCGGTCCGACGTTGGCTGCGCTATTGCTGGCGCTGCTCAGGGAAGGGCGTCCGGTCCCGACCGTGCAGATCGAACGGCTGGCCCGCATCTACAGGCGCTGGCGCGCCGACCACGGCTTGCTGACCAACGCGAGCGACCTGCCGGCTGCCGCGTTGCACGCCAGCCGGGACAGAGCCGTAGAGATACTGACCGCCGAGGTGGAACGCGCCTATGACCACCTGCGAGAGGCCGGTTTCCGGCGGGGCAACCCCTTGCAGCTCGTCTCACACCTACTGTCCGTGGACCCTCGCGGGGCGGATACGGGTGTTCAGCGATTCTCGAGCATCACAGACCATTTCGATCGGACCGGCGAGAATGTCCGCGCCGGTCGGTACGACGAGATCGCCATGCTGGCCCTGACCCACGACAGGCCGGCCCGCGTGGTCAAGCGCACGCTGGAGTACCGCGATCGCCTACGGGACCACAGGCCCCGACCTGCGAAGGAGTTAGCGTTCTCCCTGGCTGTGGGGATCGAGTTGGCCGAGGATGCCGAGGACGCGGGCAGGCGCAGCGCCGGCGATCTGGCCGCGTTGCAGTCGATCCGCGCCATCCTGGATGCGCAGCAGGCGGCAATTGTGGCCGCAGTCTCCGCGGGCGCTGTCGCAGGTGCCACGGCTGGCTCAAGTTAGTTATCGGTTGTCGGTTGCAACTCTTAATGGTATTTCACTACAGATACAGGTTTGCTAACGAGGGCTAAGTACGGTTGCCGTCCCCTGACACCTGACACCTGACACCTGACACCTGACACCTGACACCTAGAACGTGCCGGTGTTTAGCACCGGCTGGGTGGCCCTGTCTCCGCACAGCACGACGAGCAGGTTGCTCACCATGGCCGCCTTACGTTCCTCGTCGAGTTCGACGACGCCGCGGTCGGCCAGGCTCTCAAGAGCTATCTGCACCATGGGGACGGCCCCCTCCACGGTCTGGCTGCGGGCGGCGTTGATGGCCCGGCCTTGGCCGGTGCCTCTGTCAGGGTCAGTGGTGGCGGGTCACCGGCGCCGGGAGGCCAATTCCTCGATCACTTCCGCGGCCTTGATGCGCCGCTCGGCCAGGAGGACCAGCAGGTGGTAGACGAGGTCCGCCGCCTCTTCGGCTACCCGGGTGTTCCCGGCTCTCCCAGCCTGGTGGTTGAGGGCGGCGGTCACCAGCTCGGCGGCTTCCTCGATCGTCTTGCGGCCCGTGGCGGGCGCGCCTCCGGTGGCCAGGCGCCGGGTGTAGGAGCCCGATCGTGCCGATGACAGCCGTTCCGTGATGGTTTTCCAGAGGGGTTCCAGATCGGCGAAACCCTGGGGCGGCGTCAAGGGGTCCCCGGGGCTGATGAAGCAGGTGCGGGCCGACGTGTGGCAAGTGGGTCCGGCAGGCACTGCCTTCACCACCAGGGTATCGCGGTCGCAGTCCGCCGCTAGGCCGACCAAGGCGAGCGTGTTCTCGCTGGTCTCCCCTTTTTTCCATAATCGTCGCCGGGAGCGGGACCAGAAGTGGACCTGACCCGTGGCGCGGGTCAGGTCGAGGGCTTCCCGGTTCATCCAGGCCATCATCAGAACCTCGCCGGTCCGGTCATGCTGGACGATGGCGGGTACCAGGCCGTCGCTGTTCCAGGAGATGTTATGCGATACGTCGGGTTCACGCATGGCGTACCGGTATCCCGGCCCCTTCCATCACCTGCTTGATCTCACCGATCTCCACTTCCCGCCGGTGGAAAATCGAGGCGGCCAGCACGGCGGATGCTCCGGCCTCGACCGCTTCGACGAAGTGTTGGGCGCGGCCGGCGCCTCCCGATGCGATCACCGGAACACTCACCGCGCCGGTTATCACGCGTAGCAGTTCCACGTCGAACCCGATGTTTGTTCCGTCCCGGTCCATCGATGTGAGCAGGATCTCCCCTGCGCCGCGGGCCACCCCCTCTACCGCCCATTCCACCGCGTCGATTCCGGTGTCGTGGCGTCCGCCGTTTATGAACATGTTCCACGATCCTCCGGGCATGGTCTTGGCGTCGATGGCCAGGACCACGCACTGCTTACCGAACGCGGCCGCGCAATCGTCGAGTAGGCCGGGCCGGCGTACCGCGGCGGTGTTGAGGGAGACCTTGTCGGCCCCGGCCCGGAGCACGGCCCGCATGTCGGCCGGTTCCCGAACCCCTCCCCCCACGGTGAGCGGCACGAAGACGTTCCGAGCCGTGCGTCGGACTACGTCGAGCAGAGCGGAACGCCCCTCGGGGGAGGCGGCGATGTCGAGGTAGACGATCTCATCCATCCCCTCTTGGGCGTAGCGGGTCGCCAGCTCGACAGGGTCGCCCTCGTCGGTGAGGTTGATGAAGTTGACCCCTTTGACCACCCGTCCGTGCTTGACGTCGAGGCAGGCGATGATCCTCGTTCGGAGGCTCATGCCGACACTCCCGCAAATCTCTGCGCTCCGGAGAGCCCCGCGACCTCGGTGACGAAGTTGGACAGAAGCTGCAATCCGGCCTTGCCGCTCCGTTCCGGGTGGAACTGGAAGCCCACCCGGAGACCGCTGCGGACCGCTGCTACGAACGGGCGTGGATAGCGGGCATACGCGATCACGCTCGACGGGTCCTCGGGGACCGGCGCGTAGCTGTGGACGAAATAGAACGTGTCGGCCGGTGTGATACCTGCGAAGACCCGATCCCGGGATGCCCAGGCTCCCGGGACCTCGATATCGTTCCAGCCGATGTGGGGGAGGAGGGGCGCTCCGACCAGGCGTCTCACCACGCCCCGGTCCAGGCCCAGGCACGGCTCCCCGTCCTCGTCGCTGCGGCTGTAGAACAGTTGCAGGCCCACGCAGATCCCGAGGAGGGGCCCGTTCCATTTGCGGAGGGGTTCCACCAGACCCGCCTCGGTGAGCCGGGCCATCGCCGTGCCCGGAACCCCTACGCCGGGGAGCACGATCGCTTGGGTTCCCCGCAGGTCCTCGGGTCCGGTCACCATACGCACGCGGGCGCCGGTTATCTCGAGTCCCCGCGCTATGGACACCAGGTTGCCGGCGCCGTGGTCGATCACAGCCACCAGCGGCGCCGCGGTCACGAGCCCGCCTCCATGGCCGGTGTCCCCTTGGTCGAAGCCATCCCGCTCCGCCTCGGGTCGGGTGCGACCGCGACTCGCAACGCCCTCGCGAGAGCCTTGAACGCAGCCTCCGCGACATGGTGGTCGTTGCGGCCGGTGGCCGTGACGTGGAGGGTCACGCCCGATGTCCGGGCGAACGCTTCCAGGGCGTGCGAGAGGTTCTGGGTGGTGAGGTTGCCGATGTAGGGGGTGTCCAACTCGATCCGGGCGACGCAATAGGGCCGTCCTCCCACGTCGACCGTTGCCTGCGCGATCGCCTCGTCCATCGGTATGCGGGCATCCCCAAAGCGGTGTATTCCGGTCCGGTCTCCCAGCGCGCCCGCCAGCGCCTCGCCCAGGCAGAGAGCCGTGTCCTCGACGGTGTGGTGATCGTCGACCTCCACATCGCCCTCCGTGATGATGGTGAGGTCGAAGAGGGCATGGTGGGCGAGCGAGGTCAGCAGGTGATCGAAGAAACCGATCCCTGTTCTCACGTCGGCCCGACCCTTCCCGTCGAGATCGATCTCGACCGACACCCGGGTCTCCTTGGTGTGGCGGCGGCATGTGGCCTGGCGGGGCATTCAAGCCTCCTCGCTGTAGGGGTCTTCGTTTTCCATGCTCGTGGCGGGAGCATTCTCGAACCGCACCGAGGCGGCCATCCGGTGGGCGTCCAGACCCTCGGCTCCGGCAAGTTCCTCGATGACCGGCCGGATGGATTCCAGCCCGCGGCGGGTAAGGGTCTGGACCTGCCTCCACGAGCCGAAGTCCTCGACTCCGAGCGGTCCGTGCGATCGGGCCAGACCTCCGGTGGGCAGCACATGGTTGGCTCCCGTGGCGTAGTCTCCCGCCGACTCGGGTGACCACCTGCCCACGTATACGGAGCCTGCGTTCACCAACCGGTCCGCGTCCCTCCGGGCGTCGGCGGTCAGCACGGTCGCGTGTTCGGGGGCGTAGGCGTTGGCGAATCCCAGGGCATCGTCGAGGGACGCGGCCACGAGGGTCTCCCCGTGGGCAGCCAGCGCGGACCGAAGGATGTCCCGGCGGGAGAGGAGAGGGAGGAACCCGGCGATCTCGGTCTCGACCCTGGCCGCCAGGGTCGGGTCGGTGGTGACCAGCACCGCCGGGGAGTCGGGGCCGTGTTCCGCCTGGCAGAGGAGGTCGATCGCCACCAGCCGGGGATCTGCCGTGTGGTCGGCTACCACCAGCACCTCGCTGGGGCCAGCCGGCAAGTCGATGGCACAGGCGCCGTACACCTCCAACTTGGCAGCCGTCACCCACGCGTTGCCGGGGCCGACGATCTTGTCTACGTTCGGGATGGTCTCGGTTCCGTAGGCGAGAGCCGCCACAGCCTGGGCGCCACCCATGGCGTATAGCTCGTCCACGCCCAGCAACCCGGCCGCGGCGAGCAGGGTGGGATCGAGCCTGCCGTCCTCGTCGCAAGGGGATGCCACCGCGATCTCGGCCACACCCGCCGCCTGGGCGGGTACCACCGTCATCACCAGGCTGGAAGGGTAGGCGGCCTTGCCTCCGGGTACGTAGGCCCCCACCCGGCGGAGCGGGGCCCAGCGGCGGTCGATCCGCACTCCGGGCCGGGTCTCCTGGGAGCTGGCATCCGGCGTCTGGGCTTCGTGGTGGCGCCTCACGGCGTCGATCGCTTCCTCGAGAGCCCGGCGGACCGATCCGTCCGTGTCCTCCAGGGCGGCGGCGATCTCCCGGGCCTGAACCCCGGGATCGGCCCGTCCGCCGCCGTAGGCGGCGCTCGCCTCTGCCAGCGCCCGGTCGCCGCCCAGCTCGATCGACCGGCAGATGGCGGCTGCCCCCCGGCGTACCTCCCGATCGGGAACCGCCGACCGGGTCGTCAGCTCGCGCCGGTCGCCGGCGTCGAGGTCGGCCAGGCGGCGGGCCCTCAGCAGGGTCGCAGGCGCATCGGAGGCCGGCGCAGCCAGTCTCATGGCACCAGCTGTCCTATCGGAAGCACGAGGATGTCGCGGCCGCCGGCCGCCTTGAGCCGCGGGAGGATGTTCCACACCTCGTCCCTCTCCACCACCGAGTGGATGGCCACCATCCCGTCCTCCGCCAGAGGGATCACGGTGGGCGCCTCGAGGCCGGGGATCAGGTCGGTGATAGCGGGCAGGGACTCCCGGGAAGCGTTGAGCAGCAGGTACCGCCTGCGCCGGCCTGCCAGGACCGACTCGACCGCGGTTATGACCGCATCGACCTCGGTACCGGTCTCCGGTCCGTCGGTCCCTCGCACCAGTACAGCCTGGCTGTTCAGGATGGGGAGCACCGGACGCAGGCCGTTGACCATCAGCGTGCTTCCGGTCGAGACCAGGTCGGCCACCGCGTCGGCCACCCCGAGTTTGGGGGCTACCTCCACCGATCCCCGCAGTCGAACCACCTCGACCGATACCCCATGCGCGGCGAAGAACCGCCCGGTGAGGTTGGGGTGGGAGGTGGCGATCCGCAGGCCCGCCAGGTCCTGGGGACACCCGTGGTCTCTTTCTCTGGGAACCGCAACGGTCAGCTGGCACTGGCCGAAACCGAGTGGCAGGACCGCACGGACGCTGTCGGCCGGCCGGCCTGATTCCTCGAGCAGGTCGAGTCCGGTGATACCAAGATTCGCCGCTCCGTCGGCCACCAGTTCGACCACGTCCTCGGTGCGCACGAACAGGAGGTCGATATCGGCGTTGCGCACCTTCACCGACAGGGCTCTCTCGGTCTGCTCGAAGGCTAGGCCGGCCTCGCGGAGCAGCCTCAGGGTCGGTTCCCTCATGCGTCCCTTGTTGGGTACGGCCAGCCGCAAGGTCCCGTCACCCATCACAGACCTCCCTCGATCCGGTCGAGCGCCAAGCGGTACCCACCCGTTCCGTGCAGCCGCCATTCGTTGACCCTTCCTATGGTGGTGGTCGATACACCGGTCCGATCCGATACCTGCCGGTAGGGCAGGCCGGATTCCAGTAAGGTCGCCACCGACCAACGGCTCGACAGTTCATCGATCTCGTTGCGCGTGCACAGGTCGCGCAGGAACAGCGCCACCTCGTCCACCGTGTCCAGCGTCAGGATGGCGCGGCACAGCGCGTCGAACTCGTCGGTCCTCCATCGTTCCTGGCGGGTGGTCATCGAGTTTCCTTCCGGATTGCGTCAGGCTCGTTTCGTAGCCCGCCCCCTGTGTAAATCTGTATTAAGACACTAGCACAATATTACGTTCATACAGGATTCCGGCATACAGGATTCCGGACCGATCGCGTTCGGGAGCCCTGCCATCGCTTGCGGGCGACGAGTAGCCGGTTGCGCGGTTACGGGCGGGACCGGTTCGGATGATCGTGACCAGGATGGCGGACGATCTCCGAGAGGGGCGGGGCCTTCGTTCCCCACCCGGTGGCCTGCTCCCATGCGCTCGCCAACTCCAGAACGGCGCGATCGGCCTGATGGCGGCCCACGATCTGCAGGCCGACAGGAAGCCCGTCGGGCGTGAAGCCCGCAGGTACGGAGATCGCAGGGTGGGTCGTCACGGTGATATCGCTGCAGGCCCGCATCCAATCGATGTAGGTCTCCAGATGCGCACCGGCGATCTCGGTGGGGAACTCGACCTCGATCGGGAAGGGCGGAACCTGGGTGACCGGGCAGGCCAGGAAGTCGAAACCTCCTTCTTCCGGTGACATGAACTCATGGACCTGCGCGAATAGCCGGGTGTGGCGGCGGCAGGCGTCCGCGTAGTCGGCGACCGTCATCGAGAGTCCTTTCTCGATGTTCCACACCACGGTCTCCTTCATCAGGTCGCGATGGTCGGCCAGTAGCGGACCGAATCTGAGCGCGAACTGCCATGCGCGCCGCGCCTGGAAGACATCGGGAGCGTCGGAGAGGTCCGGCCAGGCGGGGATCACATGGCAGCCGAGATCGGAGAGGAGGTCGGGAACGCCGGCCAGAGCAGCAATGATGGCAGGATCGGTCGGCAAGCCGCCTGCATCGGGCGACCACGCCACCCGCATACCGATGAGATCCCGCTCCAGCGAACCCGCGAAGATGTCGGACGACTCCGCGATCGAGAGCGGGGCGCGCCGGTCCGGGCCGGCCAGTGCCCGGAGGTAGGTGGCGGCATCGGCCACCGTGCGGGCCATCGGACCCTCGACCGAGAGTGGAAACCAGGCATCCTGCGCGGTGGTCGATGGCACCCGGCCGGGGGAGGGTCGGAATCCCACCACGTTGCAGAACGCAGCCGGGTTCCGCAGAGAGCCGCCCAGGTCGGAACCGTCGCACAGGGGAAGCATACGGGCCGCCAGCGCGACCGCCGCCCCGCCGCTGCTCCCTCCGCAGGTCCTTCCGGGATCGTAGGGGTTGAGCGTCGTTCCGAAGACCGGGTTGAAGGTGTGGGATCCGGCCCCGAACTCGGGCGTGTTGGTCTTGCCGACGGTCACCGCTCCGGCGCGCCGCTGCCGTGCAACCATCAGAGAATCCGTATCCGGTACGAAGTCAGCGAAGATCGGGGATCCGAAGGTGGTGCGGACCCCCGCCGTCAGAGCCAGGTCCTTGTGGGCCACCGGCAACCCGTGCAGAGGGCCGAGCGATTCGCCTCGGGCGTGCGCCTGGTCTGCCTCCGCCGCTTGCTCGAGTGCCGTCTCGGGTGTCAGGGTCACCAGCGCGTTGAGCACGGGGTTGACCGTGTCGATACGCGCCAGGTGCGCCTCGAGCAGCTCGCGGGCGCTGATCTCTCCCCTCGAGAGCATCGAGGCCATCTCCAGGGCCGATCGCGAGCAGATGTCCATCCCGCTATTTGACCACACCTGCGCGCTGGTCGGCGCCCCCCACCCGCGCGGAGCGTTTGAACCTGTCACGCGGCCGTTGCATACTGTTAGGTAGCCGTATACACCAGCGGTCCGTTTACGACGTCGAACGGACCGGGGCAGGGATCACATTGTCCGTACCGACCCTCCGAGGGCGGATGGACGGACGCGCCCGGAGCCGAGGAGGTGGCGGCGGGGGCGGGCCCGCGGCAGGGCTCCGGGCGGGCGTTTTTCGCGCTCTCGTTATTGGGAACCGGTTGGGTCACGTGCTCGGCCGTTCCGGAGTGCCCGCGACGATTCCACACTCGGGACACCAGGAGGGTGCTGAGGATCCCCCGGTTGGCCCGACGTTCGATGGCAAGATGCGAGGTCAACGGAGAGCGGCCCAACGTCTTGATCGTGTTTCGGCATCCTCCTAGGAAATGGCCGCGTCTCCTTCGGTTCCCACTACTGTCCAGCCGTCCGGTCCTTCGGTGACGCGGTAGGTGAGCCAGATACCGCAAACACCGCCGCACCACAGGTTGGCGCCGACCGTCGCTCCTTCCCGATCGAACTCGACAGGCGCCAGCGTGAGGATGGCGCTTCCCGGGATGACCGGCTGGAGGACATCCTGTTCTATGAACTCGCTGCGGCTGCTGATGAAACTCACCGGCGAGAGGTCTTCGATGGCGGCTGCGATGGCGGATCTCTCTTCTCCTGTGAGTGGATCACCCGGTCGGCGGTTCGCCACGTAATCCCCGGCGGTGGCCTCGACATGATCCACGACCAGCACCTCCGTGAATCGGTGATCCGGTCCGAACGTATTGTTGAAGTCGACGAGTTGTTGTGTCACAGCGGCGTAGATGGCGGCCGAGGCCGGAGCACGCTCGTCCTCGGTGAGCGGGTCGCTCCTGCAGGCAGGTATGAGCAGCAACCCGACGAGCAGGACGATTGCGGTGCCGAATGCCGCGGTAGTCCCGATCGGCTGCTGTCGGTCCGGAATCCGTGCATCATACGGTCCGGTGCTGGTTCTCACCCTCCTGATCCGATCGTTACGAGTGTGGGTGTAGCGTGAAACATAAATATGGGCTCAATAGCCAATATACTCATACAGATGCGAACCACCATCGAAGTGAACGATGAGTTGTTCCGGAAAGCGAAACAGCTTGCGGCCGAAGAGGGCATCACCCTGCGCGAGATCGTCGAGTCGGGCATCCGTTCGGAGGTGGCGCGGCGTCACCGCGACACGTACCGGCTGCCCGACCGCTCGTTCGGAGGCCAGGGTGTTCAGGCCGGCATTGTTGAGGGCGACTGGGGATCCATCCGGGATACGATATATGCCGGACGCGGTGCATGATCGCGGTCGACACCAACGTATTGGTATACGCTCATAGACGTGATTCGGCGTTTTATAGGAGAGCGGCCGAGGCGCTGCGCACGCTGGTGGAGGGCCGGGCGGCATGGGCCATCCCGTGGCCGAGCGTGCACGAGTTCCTGGCCATCGTCACCCACCCGCGTATCTATAACCCGCCCACACCGGTTGCCGATGCGACCGAACAGGTGAGGGTCTGGCTCGAAGCGCCTTCGGTTGTCCTGCTTCACGAGGCCGGCGACCATGGGCGGGTTCTGTCGGAGCTGTTGGTATCGACCAACACCACGGGACCCCGGATTCACGATGCCCGGATAGCCGCGATCTGTATCTCGAACGGTGTTCGGGTCCTCTGGTCGGCTGATCGTGACTTCGGTAGGTTCCCGATCGAAGTGCACAACCCGGTGGTGGGAGTTCCCGGCAGCTAGCTGTGGCCGGACGGCCGTTACAGTCTGCGGGGACGGCCGTGTTCTGCCCGCGGTCCCCCGGCTCACCGAGGATGAAGGCGAAACGCGATGGAGATCTACCCGGCGATCGATGTCCTGGGGGGCAAGGTGGTACGCCTCCTTCGGGGCGACTACGGCGCCGCCACTACGTACGGCGACTCGGTCGAGGATCAGTTGGCCGCCTGGACGGACGCGGGGGCCCGCTGGGTGCACGTGATCGACCTCGACGGGGCACGCACCGGCACTCCCGATCCGGCCCTCTGGAACAAGGTGACCGGGAAGGACGTCTCGGTGCAGGTAGGTGGGGGGATACGAGCCGTCGAGGATGTGGAGGCAGCTCTCGAATGCGGGGTTACCCGGGTGATCATGGGCACCAGCGCGGTGTGGTCGCCCGGAATACTGGAGGAGGCGATCCGTCGCAGCGCGCCGGACCGTGTCGTGGCCGCCATCGACGTTCGCGACGGTCGGGCCGGGGGAGCGGGTTGGCTGGACGAGGGGCGGAAGTTCGAGCAGGTGGTGGAAGGCGCGCTGGGGGCCGGAGCGGTGACGTTCCTGGTCACTTCCATACGTCGGGACGGCACCCTCGCCGGTCCGGACCTGGAACTGCTCGACCGGGTACGCTTGCTGGCGCCGGATGCCGAGATCATGGCCGCCGGCGGGATAGCCCTCATGGACGACCTTCATAGCCTTGCTTCGGTCGGGATCGACGGGGCAGTGATCGGACGGGCCCTCTACGAGGGAACGATCGACTTGCGCGACGCGCTGTTGCAGATGCCCGGCTAACCCCGCCCCCCATGCCGTCCGGACCGAGAACGCGAAAGACGCCTGGACGGACCACGCCCGAGGGCCCGCCCCCGCCGCCCCCGCCGTCGACCTCGGAGCGCGTTCCTCCATTCCGCATGCGGGTCGCCTCCGAGCAATATGATCCCTGCCTCGGTCTGCTCGACGTCGGAAAGCAGACCGGTGGTGTATACGGCTATCCAACAGTATACAACGGGGGTGTGACAAGGTCAACGCCCTCGTAGCCGGACCATTGATCGCTGAATCGGCGCTCTCTTGTTGACCGACGGGCCGCCGGTGTCTTGCTCGGGAGCCTTCCTACACCCAGTCGGAGGGCTTGGCGATCGTGTTGGTGATGAGGGTGTCGACGACTCGGTGCATGGCTTCGGCCTCCGACGCTCCCGATTCCAGAGCTTGGTGGTACACGGCAAGCTGATGGTCCGCCGAGGTGCCACGTCGGCAGATGGTCCGGATGTGCTCCACTTCTGCGAGGCATCCGAGGTCTTCGGCATCGGGTTTCACCAGCGCGATCAATTCCTCCACCAACTCCGGAAACGGAACCAGGACTCCCTTGCCGAAGTCGATCAAGCGGTCCTCCACCCCATAACGCTGGGCCCGCCAGAGGTTCTCGGACACCAGGAAGTTGGCGTAGGTGCGCCATCGCTGGTTCTCCATCCGGAGGCGCCACAGCATCCGCAGGATGCAGACGTACGTGGCCGCGATGGCGATGGTGTCCTCCATCCTCGTGGGCAGGTCGGTGACCCTCATCTCCAAGGTGGGGTACCGGGCCGACGGGCGGATGTCCCACCACACCTTGGAGGGATCCTCGATGATGCCGGCCGTCACCAGCACGTTCACGTGACGCTGGTACTCGGCCCATGAACTGAACTGCTCGGGCAACCCGGTGCGCGGCATGGCGCCGAACACTGACGGGCGGTAGCTCTTGAGACCGGTCTTGCTCCCCTCCCAGAACGGCGAGGAACCCGACAGGGCCAGCAGGTGGGGCAGGAAGTATATGGCCTGGCCCATGAGGTCGATCCGCAGTTCCGGGTCCTCGATACCCACATGGACATGCAGTCCGGAGATGATCAGGTTGCGAATCACCCCTTGCAGGTCTTCGGCCAGTTCCTGGTAGCGTCGGGCCTCGGTGACCTGCTGTTCCTCCCATTGGGCGAACGGATGGGTGGAGACCGCGATGGGGGCCAATCCGTAATCAGCGGCGGCCTCCGCCACCGCGATCCGGAGCAGGCCGATCTCGGCGCGCAGGTCCTGCATGTTCCGGCAGACCTCTGTGCCGATCTCGATCTGGGAACTGAAGAGTTCGGGGCTCACGATGCCGTGGTGGAGGGAGCTGACCTTCTCCATCAGCCCGCGGGGTTGGGTGCGGATCAGGGCGCCGGTGTCGCGCTCCACCAGCAGATATTCCTCCTCGACCCCGATCGTCCACGTGGGTTCATCGATCATGGACGCGTACGGTAGTCGTACGAGGTGACCTTCAGGTGAACCGCCCGTTGCCGCACCGCTTCGAACAGGACAATCCCCGCCGCGGTCGAGGCGTTGAGAGAGTCGGCGCTTCCGGTCATGGGTATGCGGACCGCCTGGTAGCGCCCGTCGAGCCACCCCTCGCTAAGCCCGTACTGCTCGGAGCCCACCACCACCGCCACCATGCCCGCGTAATGGGCGTCCCAGTAGTCGATCCGGGCCGCCGGCGTGGTGACCACCGGACGGATGCCCTCGGCAGCGAGCCATCTCCTCACCTCGACCGCCGGGGCGACGCCCAGCGGAACGGTGAACAGCGAGCCGAGGGAAGCGCGGACCACGTTGGGGTTGTAGGGGTCGGTGGTGGGATCGGCCACCACTACGGCTGCCGCGCCCGCCGCGTCGGCGGTGCGCATCATTGTGCCGAGGTTGCCGGGCTTCTCGATCGCCTCGGCCACCAGCAGGAGCGCGTCTTGCGGTAGGTCGAGTTGCGAGAGGCGCGTGTCGAACTGGGGCGCCACCGCCAGCAAGCCCTCCGGCCGGTCCCGGTAGGCGACTTTGCGAAACGGAGTGGGGGCCAGGAAGTGGCATCGGGACCCGGCCGATGCGATCCGGTCCACCAGCGCCGGTTCGTTGGTTCCCAGGAACAGGTCTTCGCATACATAGAGCTCGTCGATCCGGGTTCCGGTGTCGGCCGCCCGCGACAACTCACGGAAACCCTCGATGAGGAACACCCCCTCGGCGTCCCGGTTCCTGCGGTTGCGCAAACGCACCAGGCGTTTGACCTTGGGGTTGGTGGGCGACGTGACGATCCCGCTCATGGGTGGCTACCGTACCCGCCGGGCCTATCGCGGTGACCGATCCGGATCCCACCGGTTCCAGTGGATCACCTCGCTGCCGGGGTGCCACCCGCGCTTCAACGATCCGGAGCGGCGGTCCGGTGCGGCGTGACCTACCGTCACCACGCCGATCGGCGTGTACTCGTCGGGGATACCGAGCAGGTCCCTCAAGCCGGGGACGGCGTGGATGCCGAGGAAGCCCGCCGCCAGGCCTTCGTTCACCGCGGCCAGGAGCAGGTTCTGGAGCGCGGCGCCGGCGTCCACCCACCAGTAGGGCACCGGCCACTCGATCTCGCGGCCGTCCACCAGCTTGTCTGCCTCCCGGTAGCGACGCCGGTAGGCGGCCTCCGAGGCGCACACGGCGATGTGGGCCGGGGCCCGGCTGATCCATGGATCGAACCCCGCCTCGACGTAGGAGGTCTCGCCGGCCAGCTCCGCGATGGCCTTGCGGTCGGTCTCCTCGGTGACCACGACGAATGCCTGACCCTGGGCGAAGCCGGCACTGGGCGTTCGCCGCCCGGCTTCTACGATCCGGACCAGTACCGTCCGGTCGACCGGTTCTCCGGTGTAGTTGCGCACCATCCTGCGCCGGGCCAGGGCATCGCTGAACTCCATCGCGCCGACGGTAGCCGTTCCGGTCCGCTCAGGCTTCGCGTACCGCTCTGGCCAGCTTGTCGAGAGCCGCCCTGGCGTCGGCGAAGAGCATCAGGGTGGAGTCCATGTAGAACAGCGGGTTGTCGATCCCGGCGAAACCGGGGGAGAGGCTTCGCTTGATGACGATGGTGGTGGTAGCCCGGTCGACATCGAGAATCGGCATCCCGTAGAGGGGAGAGGAAGGATCCTCCCGGGCGGCGGGGTTCACGACGTCGTTGGCGCCCACCACCAGTGCCACGTCCGTACGGGGGAAGTCGTCGTTGATCTCGTCGAGGTCGAGCAGCTGTTCGTAGGGTACGTCGGCTTCGGCGAGGAGCACGTTCATGTGGCCCGGCATCCTCCCGGCGACCGGGTGGATGGCGTAGCGCACCTCCACCCCTCGTTCCGCCAGCCGGTCGGCCAGCTCGCGCGCCCCGTACTGGGCTTGGGCCACCGCCAGCCCGTAGCCCGGAACCACGATGACCGAACGTGCGTAGGCGAGGGTCACGGCTGCGTCGTCGACGGTCGCCCTTCGCACCGGCAGGTCCCCGCCGGCCGTCCCCGGTTGCGCTTCGCCGTTCCCGCCGAAAGCCGCGAACAGGACGTTGCCGAGTGAGCGGTTCATGGCTCGCGACATGATGGCGGTGAGAACCAGGCCGGAGGCCCCCACCAGGGCGCCGGAGATGATCAGGGCGTCCGATCCGATCACGAAACCGGTGGAGGCCGCGGCGAGCCCGGACATCGAGTTCAGGAAGGCGACTATCACCGGCATGTCGGCGCCGCCGATGGGCAGGGTGCGGGTCACTCCCAGGAGTCCGGCCAGGCCGACCAGGACCCACAGAGCGGTGGGATTGCCGGATGCGATCATCCAGGTACTCACGCCGAGTACCGCGGCCGCCAGGACGGTGTCGAACACGATCTGCCCCGTGAACAGCATGGGCCGCCCCGGGATCAGTCCTTGGAGCTTTCCGAATGCCACGAGGCTTCCTGTGAAGGTGGCGATGCCGACCACCGTGGACAGGGTGACCGTGATGGCGGTCTCCACGTCCGGGGCGGGATTGGCGAGGAACGCGGATACCGCCACCAGGCCGGAGGCAACTCCCCCGAACCCGTTGAACGCCGCCACCAGCTGCGGTATCCCGGTCATGGCGACCCTGCGGGCCAGGAAGGTTCCGGCCGCTCCCCCCACCAGCAGACCGGCGATGATCACCGTGTAGTCGACGATCTCGGAGTCGAGGAGGGTCAGCACCACCGCTACCAGCATGCCGACCGCGCCCATCAGGTTGCCCGACCGGGCGGTGACGGGTGAACTCAACCGCTTGAGTCCGATTATGAACAGGCATGCCGCGACCAGGTAGAGGATCGACGACACCGCCTCGTTCACCGGCGGTTCCTCCGGAACATCTCCAGCATCCGGTCGGTAACCAGGAACCCGCCCACCACGTTGATGGTGGCGAAGGTCACCGCCAGGAAACCGAGCACCCAGGCCGCGGCGTCGCCCCGGCCGGCCACCAGCAGCGCGCCGACCAGGGTGATGCCGGAGATGGCATTCGACCCTGACATGAGCGGGGTGTGGAGTTGGGGGGGCACCTTGGTGATCACCTCGAAGCCCACGAAGGCGGCCAGCACGAACACGGTAATCCCGATCACCAGCGTCATGTGCTCGCCCCGAGTCGGGCAACGACCCTCGGGTGTACCACCTCACCGTCGTGGGTGATGGTCACGCCCAGCCTGATCTCATCGTCCGGTCCGGGGACCAGTGGGCCGGCCAGGTACCGAACCAGCTCGTAGGCGTTGCGGGCGAGCATTCTCGAGGCGTCGGCGGCAGGTCGTGAATCGAGACCGGTAGGTCCCACGATCGTGACTCCTCCGGCCTCGACCACCTGGTCGGGTACGGTCAGGACACAGTTTCCACCCTGGTGGGCTGCGCCGTCCACGATCACCGACCCGGGTCGCATCCGGGCGACCGCCTCGGCCGTGACCAGGGTGGGGGCAGGCTTCCCCGGGATGGCCGCGGCCGTGATCACCGCGTCGGCCCCGGCCACATGTTCTTCGAGGATCCGGCGCAGGCGGGTTTCCTCGTCCGCATCGAGTTGGCGGGCATAGCCCCCTTGGGTGGAGGCGTCCTGGGGTTCGAGGTCCAGGTCGATGAACGAGGCGCCCAGGCTCCGTACCTGCTCCGCGGCGCCGGCCCGCACGTCGTATCCCGTGACCACCGCTCCGAGGCGTCGGGCGGTGGCGATGGCCTGGAGGCCGGCCACCCCGCAGCCGAGCACCAGCACCGTGGCCGGTCGTATGGTTCCTGCCGCCGTCACCATCATCGGGAAGATCCTCGTGAGCCGTGAGGCTGCTTCCAGAGCCATGCCGTATCCGGCCACCGTCGCCTGGGAGGAGAGGACATCCATCGACTGGGCCCGGGTGGTCCTCGGGAGGGTCTCGAAGGCCAGGGCGGTGACACCGGTTCGGGCCAGTACCTCCATACCCTCCGGATCGTCGAGGGGTCGCAGGAGACCGAGGAGCAGGGCGCCGGGTACCAAGCGGGATCGCTCGGCCGGACCGGGCGGTCCGACGGTAACCACCATCTCGGCTTCCCATGCGGAGTCGACCAGGTCGCAACCTGCGTCGCGGTACGCATCGTCGGTGAATCCGGCAGCCGACCCAGCGCCCGCTTCGATCGAGACGCGGTGGCCGTGCGAGATGTAGCGCCTCGCCATGTCGGGAGTTATGGCGACCCGTCGCTCCGGACCCCACTGGCGGGGGGCTCCGATATCCATAGCGGCAACCCCTTCCCTATCGATCCGCTAGACAAAGTCGGCCCGGGTCAGGCTTCCGCCACCGCACGCGCGATCCGGTCTCCCAACCGGTCGGTGGTGGCGCCCATGTCCGGCCCGCCCATCGAGTTCATCGTAGGCACCACCGCGGCCGCCGCGCTCTCCACGATCGAGGCCGCTTCGTGTTCTCCTAGATGCGACAGGCACATGGCCACCGACAGGACCGCTGCCACGGGATTGGCCCATCCGCGGCCCACGATGTCGGGAGCGGATCCGTGGACCGGTTCGAAGAGCGACGGGTAGTCCCGTTCCGGGTTGAGGTTCCCGCTGGCGGCCAGGCCCATGCCACCCTGGACGGCGGCGCCCAGGTCCGTGATGATGTCGCCGAAGAGGTTGTCGGTGACCACCACGTCGAAGCGCTCCGGAGAGGTGACCAGGTACAGGCACATCGCGTCGACGTGCACATAGTCGACGGCCACATCCGGGTAGAGGTCGGCCAGTTCGTACACCGTCCGTTGCCACAGGTCTCCTGCGTAGGCGAGCACGTTGGTCTTGTGGCAGAGGGTCAGGTGCCGGCGCCGGGCCAGCGACTGCTCGAAGGCGAACCGGGCGATCCGTTCCACACCGAAACGCGTGTTGAGCGATTCCTGGACGGCAACCTCGGCCGGGGTGCCCTTCCGCAATACGCCTCCCACGTCGCAATACGGTCCTTCTGTGTTCTCGCGCGCGATCAGCATGTCGCACCGCTCGGGAGTGAGGCCGCTAACCGGAGTGGGCACTCCGGGAAGGAGCTTCACTGGACGAAGATTAACGTACAGGTCGAAGTTGAATCGCAGGCGCAGCAGAAGACCCCGCTCGAGCACGCCGGGAGGAACGTCGGGCCGGCCCACCGCTCCGACCAGGATGGCGTCGTGGGTGGCCAGTTCCGCCTCCACCGAGTCGGGAAGCACCTCCCCGGTGGCCAGGTATCGGGTTCCGCCCAGGTCGTAATGGTTGGTGTCCACCGAGAAGCCGCACCGGTCGGCGGCCGCCGCCAGGACCTTGAGGCCCTGTTCGGTGACCTCGGGGCCGATCCCGTCTCCGCCGATCACCGCGATCCGGTGGCGCCGCTCACTCATCGGCAGCGCTCAGTGCCAGGTTGAGAGCCTCGACGAAGGCATGTCCCGACCCTTCCACCACGTCGGTGGACACCCCCCGGCCGCGATGGGTCGAGCCGTCCACCTGTACTACCACGTTCACCTCGGCCATGGCATCTGCTCCGGCCGTGACCGGGACCACACGGTAATCCAGCAGCCGAACGTCGAGGCCGAAGGCCTTCTTGAGCGCATCGAAGGTGGCATCGACCATGCCGTCTCCCTCCCCGCTGAACTCCTCGGTCCGGGTCTCGGTGCCCCGAACCACCCGAACCGTGGCGGAGGGCGTCACGTCGCTGCCTCCGCTGACCCTCATCGACACCATGCGGATCGTCTGGTCGGTCCGGGTCCGTCCGTGCCGGATGATCGTTCGCAACTCGCGTTCGTTTATCTCGACCTTGCGATCGGCCAGGGCCTTGAAGCGTCGGAAGGCGTCGGCGAACTGCTCGTCCTCCAGCACGATGCCCAGTTTGGCGAGCGCGTCGGCGAACCCGGCCCGGCCCGAGTGTTTGCCGAGGACGATCTGGCTCTCCGCGCCCACCGACTTGGGATCCATGATCTCGTAGGTCTCCCGGTCCCGCAGGACACCATGCTGGTGGATGCCCGACTCGTGGGCGAAGGCATTGCGTCCCACCACGGCCTTGTTGAACTGGACGGGGTAGCCGGTGAGGCGCGACACCAGCCGGCTGGTGGGCACTATCTCCGCGGTGTTGGCGTCGATGTCGACCCCGAAGTGATCCCGGCGGGTGGTGACGGCCATGATGATCTCCTCGGTGGAGGTGTTGCCGGCCCGCTCGCCGATGCCGTTGATCGCTCCCTCGATCTGGCGGGCCCCCGCGTGGATGGCGGACAGGGAGTTGGCCACCGCCAGACCCAGGTCGTTGTGGCAGTGGGTGGAGACGATCACGTCGTCCCGTCCCCCCAGCACCTCGTCGTACACCCGCCGCAGCAACTCGACATAGTCCGCGGGGGTGGCGAAGCCGACCGTGTCCGGGATGTTGATGGTCGTGGCGCCCTCCCGGACGGCAGCCTGACAGCAGGCGATCATGAAGTCCGGGTCCGAGCGGGTGGCGTCCTGGGGAGAGAACTCCACGTCCTCCGTGTAGCGACGGGCGCGCCGGACCGACTCGATGATCGAGCACATCACTTCCTCGGGGGTCATCCGGAGCATCCGCTCCATGTGGATCGGGGAAGTGCTCTGGAAGACATGGATACGATGACGGTCGGCGTGGCGGACCGCGTCGTAGGCCCGATCGATGTCATCGGGCAAGCAGCGGGCCAGCGAGGCGATCACCGGGCCCTTCACGTGCTTTGCGATCTGGGAGACACCGTAGAAATCGCCGTCGGACGCCGCCGCGAAGCCGGCTTCGATGACATCGACCCGCAGCTTGGCCAGTTGCCGGGCTATGACCAGCTTCTCGTCGGGGGTCAGGGCGATTCCGGGTGCCTGCTCGCCGTCACGCAGGGTGGTGTCGAAGATTATGAGTTTGTCTTGTGGCATGGGGTGGCTCCGGTTGCGGTGGTGGGTGTGTTCTGTGCCGGTGAGAGGCGGGGATGCCTCCACAGCCCTACGCGAGGCCGTGGAGGCCCGCTAGCACCAGTAGCACCCGGAGGCGAACCGGATCGCGGTAAAGGCGGTCGGGACCGCGTACGACGGGCTCCGTTCGGGGATCCATCAGTCGGGCACCTTGGGGGTCAGGAAGGGCATCAGCCCCCGCAGCCGGGCGCCCACCTGTTCGACCTCGTGACTGCGGTCGGCGGCCCGACGATCTAAAAGGTTGGGAGCCCCTGCGCGCGCCTCGGCCATCCATTGCCGGGCGAACTTCCCGGAGCGGATGTCCTCCAGGACCTCTCTCATGACCCGCCGGGTCTCGTCGGTCACGATGCGAGGCCCGGTGCTGTAGTCACCCCACTCGGCGGTGTCCGACACCGAGTAGCGCATCCACGACAACCCTCCCTCGTAGAGCAGGTCGACAATCAGCTTCAACTCGTGGAGGGTCTCGAAGTAGGCGGACTCGGGCTGGTAGCCGGCCTCGACCAGCGTTTCGTAGGAGGCCTTGATGAGTGCCGACATCCCGCCGCACAGGATCACCTGTTCACCGAAGAGATCGGTCTCGGTCTCCTCCTCGAACGTCGTCTCGAGCACGCCGGCCCTCGTACCACCGATCCCCCAGGCGTAGGAGAGACCGAGCCGGCGGGCATCCCCGGTGGCGTCCTGGTGCACGGCCAGCAGGCACGGCACGCCGGACCCTTCGATGTAGGTGCGGCGTACCAGGTGTCCCGGTCCCTTGGGCGCCACCATCAGCACGTCGAGGCCCGGGTCGGGGGTGATCTCGCCGAAGTGGATGTTGAAGCCGTGGGCGAACATCAGGGCGTCTCCGTCGTCGAGTTGCGGGGCGATTTCCGCCGCGTAGAGATCGGCGGCGTGCTGATCCGGAACCAGGACCATTACGACGTTCGCCCACTCCGACACCTCGGCCACCGTACCGACGGCCAAGCCCTCGCCCTGCGCCTCGACCCGGCGTCGCGATGTGGGGCGCAGTCCCACCATCACGTCCACACCCGACTCGCGCAGGTTGAGAGCGTGGGCGTGGCCCTGGCTGCCGTAGCCGATCACCGCCACCCTTCGTCCTGATACGACGGTGGGGTCGGCGTCGTCGTCGTAGTAAATGGAAGCCATGCCTACATCTCCGGGGTCGTCGGCCGGGTACGGTCAGGGCCGGCGGTAGCGCCGGGCATCACCCCACCGCCTTGAGCCTGCGGGCCTTGGGCTCGCGGCCCATCGCTATCCGGCCCGACTTGACCAGATCCATCAGTCCGAACGGACGGATCAACGCGAGGAAGTCGTTCAACTTCATGGGTTTGCCCGTAACCAGCAGGGTCATCGAACCGATCCCCACGTCCACCACCGTGGCGTTGAATATCGCGGACAGTTCCAGCACCTCGCTCCGCCGGCCCGCGGCCGCCTTGACCCTCACCAGCATGATCTCCCGCTCGATGGAGGAGGCGGGATCCAGCTCGCTGATCTTCACTACGTTGACCAGCTTGTGGAGTTGTTTCTTGACCTGCTCCAGTTGCGGCGCATTGACGACGATGGTCATCTTCGAAAGGCCGGGATCGGTGGTGGGACCCACCGCCAGCGAGTGGATGTTGAAAGCCCGCCTGGCCAGCAGCGAGGACACCCGCGCCAGTACCCCCGGCTTGTCCTCGACGAGGACGCTGAGTACGTGCTGTTGTTTCACAGGTCCTCCGGTCCGGTGAGCACGATGTCGTTGGACCCTCCGGCGGGGACCATGGGAAACACCATCTCGTCGCGGTCCAGGACGAACTCGGCCACCACGGATCGGTCCTCTATCTCGAGCATACGCGTCACCACTTCATCGACTTCTTCGGTCCGGGTGGCGCGGAGCCCCACGCATCCCGTAGCCTCGGCGAGCTTGACGTAGTCCGGCAGGTGCCGGCCCAGGTCGGACGACGAGAAGCGCTCCCCGTAGAAGAGCCGCTGCCACTGGCGGACCATACCGTGGGCCGCGTTGTTGAACACGGCCACCTTGATCGGGATGTTCTCCACCGACGCGGTGATCAACTCCTGGAAGGTCATCTGGAAGCAACCGTCTCCGTCGACGGCGATGACCTGCCGGTCGGGGCGGCCCGCCTTGGCGCCGATGGCAGCCGGCACCGCAAACCCCATGGTTCCCAGGCCTCCCGAGTTAATCCACCGCCGCGGTTGCTCGAAGCTCCAGTATTGCGAGGCCCACATCTGGTGCTGGCCCACTCCCGACACCACGATGGCATCCGGATCCGCCAGGTCACGCAGGCGGGTGATCACGTACTGGGGCTTGAGGGGTCCGTCAGGTTCCTGTTCGAAACGCAGCGGGTGCTTCTGCTGCCAGTCCCTTATGGTCTTCCACCACTTCTCGAGTTCCGGGGTGGGGTTGTCGCCCCAGCTCTGGCACAGCGCCTCCAGGATGCGCCGTGCATCGCCGACGATCGGCACTTCCGGCACTCTGACCTTCCCTATCTCGGCCGGATCGATGTCGGCGTGGATGACCTTGGCGAAGGGGGCGAAGGCGTCCGGGTCCCCGGTGACCCGATCGTCGAACCGTACGCCGATGGCCACCAGCACGTCGGCCTTCTGGACGGCGGTGGTAGCGGCGTAGAGACCGTGCATTCCGGGCATCCCGAGCGTGTTCGGGTGGCTGTCCGAGATGGCCCCCCTACCCATCAGGGTGGTGATGACCGGCATGTTGGTCATCTCGGTGAACGATGTGAGCGCCTCCGATGCGCCCGCCTTGATGATCCCTCCGCCCACGTAGAGGACCGGCCTCTCGGCGCTTTCGATGAGCCGGACGGCCTCAGCGATGCGGCGTGGGTGCGGGTCGACCGTGGGCCGGTAGCCCCGCATCGAGATCGGTCCGGGATCGCGCCACGTGAAGCGGGCGGTGAGCACGTCCTTGGGCAGGTCGATCAGAACCGGGCCGGGCCGTCCCGTTCCCGCCAGGTGGAAAGCCTCGGCGACCACCTGGGCGATCTCCTCGGGCCTGGTGACGAAGTAGTTGTGCTTGGTGGCCGGCATGGTGATACCGGTGGTGTAGGCCTCCTGGAATGCGTCGTTACCGACCGCGTGGGTGGGGACCTGTCCGGTGATCGCGACGATCGGTACCGAGTCCATGAGAGCATCGGCCAGCGGGGTGACCAGGTTGGTAGCGCCCGGCCCCGAGGTGGCGATGGCTACCCCCACCTTGCCGGTGGCCCACGCGTACCCCTCCGCCATGTGTCCGGCGCCCTGCTCGTGGCGGGCGAGGATGTGGCGGAATCCGGCGTCGAGCATCGGGTCGTAGGCGGGGAGGATGGCACCACCGGGAATGCCGAAGGCGACATCCACTTCCTGCTGTTCGAGTGACTTGATCAGTGCCTGTGCACCGGTGATGGCGCTCATGTGCATTTCCTTACGTGCGGGTTGTCGGTGGTGGGAGGGTGTTCCTAGGAGTCCTAGACAAAAGCCCCCCGGTTCGGAGGGCTGGAAGCGCACGCGCCGCGTAGCGACGGTGCGCTACGTAAGTACCAGGACAGTGCCGCCAAGGATCATGGGAGCCCGCAGTATGGAACATGTGGGCCTCGATGTCAACATTTTGATGATCCGGTGATCGCGATCCTGACGGGTCGCGCTTACGATGGTGGGGATGCGCAGCCGAAGGACGGATGAACTGGCGCAGGTCGTGGCCGTCGCCAGGCAGGTTCTGGTCGATCTCGAACCGGAAGAGAGACCGGGGAGCCTCACGAAGGTCGCCGCCCAGACCGGACGGAATCTGGTGCCTCCCTTGGAGAGCCTGCTGCTCGGCGAGATCGAGGATAACGAATGGTTCCGGGAGCAGTTGGCCGAGCGGTTCGAGGGTTCCGTCGAGGCGGACGACCCGCACGAGCGGGCGGCTGCTCTCTTCCTCTACCGCCCGGAGGGGTGGGAAGGCCACCTGGAGGAGATAAGCAGCCGCTCGGAGAAGTCCAGGCAGTCCGGCCGTATGGACCGGATGGAGCGGCGAATCAAGAAACTGGAGTCGCAACTCGATGACTGGCGGGACCGTACCAAGCGATTCCGGAAGGAGGCCAAGGAAGCCGCCGCGAAAGCCGACCAGAGAGTGGCGGCGGCCCGGGCCGAGATGCGTAAGAACCGGTATCCAGATCGCCTCGAGGCGCTCTCCCGAGAGATCCGACGGCTGAAGCAGGAACTGGGCGCGGTGGAGAGCGAGCGGGACGAGGCGCGCCGGCGCCTGTCGGACACTCGCAGGGAGTTGGAGAAGGAACGGCGCGTCCGCCGGCCCACCGCGCCTGCGCTCACCCCGAGCGCCTGGGCCGATCTGGATCCCGTCGGGGCGGCGCTCCTCCTCGACGATGTGGCGGCCGCTCTCTCGCCGACGTCCACCTTCACCGATCCGGTGGCCGCTCCGACGGAGGGTCGTCTCGGTCTCCCCAGGGGGACGGCGCCCGACGATCGTTCGGCCATCGAGTGGTTGCTCACGCTGGACAGACCCTTCGCGCTGCTGGTGGACGGGTACAACCTGGCGTTCCATGTTGATCCGGCCCGCTTCAACTCCGCGGAGATCAGGCGCCGACTGGAGAACGATCTGGTTCGCTTGAGGGGCCTGGCCAGAGGCAGGCCAAGGGTGACGGTGGTGTACGACTCGGCCCAGTCCGGAGACACGACTTCCGATTGGCTGGCAGGAGGGGTAGAGATCCGGTTCACCAATTCTGGGCACAGCGCCGACGACGAGCTCGTGGAGCTTGCCGCCGATCTGGGTGCGTCGGCCGTGGTGGTGTCGAGCGACCGGACGGTTCGGGAGCGGGCACAGGAGTCGGGATCGCTCGGGTTGTGGAGTGAGGCCCTGGCCGGGTGGATTCTCAAGAGCTGAGTTCCTTGTTCGTATTCGTTGTCCGTTGCGAATCCCAAAGGATTCAACTTCAGAGCTAGGTTGGCTAGCGGGGGCTTGATGTGGTAGTCGTTCCTGACACCCGAAACAGGTGCTAGCCCCAATTCTTCACGTGTTGGGGGGTTAGGGGGGTGAGCTGGTTGGGGGTGGGTTAGCCGGCTTGGTTTTTGGGGGGTTGGCGGGTTCTGGGGGTGTTGGGGTGGGTATACGGGGGCGGTTTGAGGGTTTGAGGGGGTGGGGTTAGGTGTTAGGGGCGTGGTGGGTTCAGGGTGGGGGTGAACCGCCCCGGGTTTCCCGGAGACTCTATTGGTTGGGAGATAATGGAGTCATGGGAAGACTGATGATGTATTCGCCGGAGGTGCGGGAGCGTGCTGTCCGGATGGTGTTGGAGCATCGGGGGGAGCACCGTTCTGAGTGGGCGGCGATCTGTTCGATCGCGGAGAAGTTCGGGTGTGCGTCTGAGACGCTGCGCAAGTGGGTGCGGCGTGCTGAGACGGATCAGGGTCTGCGGCCTGGGTTGACGAGTCCAGAGCGGGAGCGGCTCAGAGCCTTGGAGCGGGAGGTGCGGGAGCTGCGGCGGGCGAATGAGATCTTGAGGAAGGCGTCTGCGTATTTCGCGCAGGCGGAGCTCGACCGCCGACCCCGGAGATGACCGCCTTCATCGATGATCACCGAGAGACCTATGGGGTCGAGCCGATTTGTGCTGAGTTGCCGATCGCCCCGTCTGTCTACTACGAGCACAAGCGGCGGGACCGCGAACCCGACCGTTGCTCGGCCCGCAGCCGCCGGGACGGGGAGCTACGCCCCCAGATTCGGCGGGTGTGGGAGTCGAACTTCGGGGTGTACGGAGCCCGCAAGGTGTGGCGCCAGCTACATCGTGAAGGGATCGGGGTGGCTCGATGCACGGTGGAGCGTCTCATGCGCCTCGAAGGCCTAAAAGGCGTGGTCAGAGGCGAAACCAAGCGCACGACCATCCCCGACGACAGCGCGGCCCGACCCGCCGATCTGGTCGACCGCAGCTTCGAGGCGGACCGCCCGGACCGTCTGTGGCTGTCCGACATCACCTATGTTCCGACCTGGTCGGGCTTCGTCTACGCGGCGTTGGTGATCGACGCTTATTCCCGGTTCGTCGTCGGTTGGCGAGTGTCGAACAGTCTACGAACCGACCTGGCGCTCGACGCGCTCGAGCAAGCACTCTGGGCCCGGCGACCCGACACAGCCTCCCCAGATCGGCGGCTGGTGCATCACTCCGACGCCGGAGGGCAACCCAGGTTCAAGGGGTCGTTGCAACACTGCCTTGTTTGAGGGAGTGTAGGTATTCGTTGAGGGCCTCGGCTGGAGTCCTCCAGCCGAGGGTTTTGCGGGGTCGGCTGTTGAGTGCTGCAGCGACAGCGTCGAGGTCGTTGCGTGAGTGTCTGTGGAGGTCGGTGCCTTTGGGGAAGTATTGGCGGAGCAGACCGTTGGTGTTGTGGTTGGTTCCACGCTGCCATGGACTCTGCGGGTCGCAGAAGTAGATGTCGAGGTTGGCCTCTGTGCGGAGTTGAGCATGCTGAGCCATTTCGACTCCTTGGTCCCAGGTCAACGACTTCCGGAGCTGTTGGGGCAGGGTGATGATCGACGCAGCGATAGCGTCTCGTACGGCTTGGGCGCCATGGCCGGCGAGAGGGGGCCCGTTGTGGACCCGTTGCTGTTTTCCGTGGCCTGGCATGGGTGGGAGATGCAACAGCATCGTGAACCGGGTGGTGCGCTCAACCAGCGTCCCGATCGCGGAACTCCGAAGTCCCAGGATCAGGTCACCTTCCCAGTGTCCTGGCACTGCCCGGTCGTCGGCCTCGGCGGGGCGTTGGCTGATCATGATCTCGGGGCTGACGAAGGTGCGGCGCCGCTGCCGGGTCCGTGCCCGCGGGACCCGCAAAGCTCGCCCGGTTCGCCCACACGCCACAAGCTCCCGTTTGAGCGCGCCTCGGCCTTGCACATAGGCCGCCTGGTAGATCGCCTCGTGAGAGATCCTCATGGACTCATTATCAGGGAAATCGATCCGGAGCCGCCTCGAGATCTGCTCAGGACTCCACGACGTTGCCCACCGCCGGTCAGCTCGCCTTCCGTGACGGCGACCCGCCCAGCGCACCTGGGGTCCTGGCACCAGCTCACCATCCGGGCGGGCGATCTGACCACCCAAACGATCCTGCACATACTCACGAAGCTCGTCGTTGGCGGCCAGCTTCGCGACCTTCGGGCGGCTGGCACGCCGCTCCGCGTGCCACTGCGCTGTCGTTGCCCGATAAACCACACCACGACTACGAGTTGCGGCGTTGCGGCGCAACTCCCGCGAAATCGTCGACGCGCAACGACCCACGCGACGACCGATCTCCCGCACCCCCACACCCTGCGCACAGAAGATAGCGATCTCTTCCCGTTCGGTAAACGACAGATAACGGCCCGACACCGAACCCAGAGAGATCGGCGGCATCCCACCAGCCTGGCGGAACCATCTAGACCCAACCGCCGGTGACACCCCCGCCCCGGCAGCAGCGTCCTCACTCGAGACACCCCCAGCGATCCCCTCCCAGAACCGGACCCGATCCTCACGCCGCGCTTTCGACGGCCGACCAGGCGACCACAACTGACCCCGCATCACACGAACCGCCTCCCGACGCTTCACAACACTCACCGCAAACCTCCTTCATCACCAAGTGTTGCGACCACCAATTGAATCCGCCCAATATCTGTCCATTCGCTACACGAACCGGCTCACCGAAGCCGGCATCGAACCATCAGTCGGCTCGGTCGGCGACTCGTACGACAACGCCCTCGCCGAATCCGTCATCGGCCTGTACAAGACAGAACTCATCCACAAACGCGCTCCGTGGAAGGACCTCGACCAAGTCGAGTACGCCACCCTCGAATACGTCGACTGGTTCAACCACCGGCGGCTTCTCGAACCCATCGGAGACATCCCACCAGCAGAAAAGGAGGCCAACTACCATCAACAACAGGAACGAGTCCAGCTAGCTGGACTCAAGTAAAACACTCTCCGGGAAACCCGGTACGGTTCAGGGGTGGTGTGTGGGGTGGGGGTTGTTCAGATGGTGTGGATGTGTTGGTGGGTGGTCGCGATGAGGGTGGCGGTGGGCCAGGTGGGCGGTATTCGGAGGGTGGTTTGTCGGCTGTGGCGTGCGATGACGCCTGGTATGTGCCATAGGTTCGGGCGCAGTGTTTTGGGTTTGGCTCGGGTGAGGGGGTGGTGTTTGGGTAGGGAGAGTTTCTGGAACCAGCGGACCAGGGTGTCGGCGAGGGCGACTATGTGGAGCCAGAGCCGGTTAGGGGCGTATCTGGCGAATGGGAAGCGGTTGCCGCCGTGGTCTTTGACGCGGGCGATGTGGGTTTCGACTCGGGCGTGGGCGCGCATGTCGCGGTCGGATTCGGGAGCGGCTGCTTTGCTGTCGGTCCAGTGTCCCCAGTATCGGTAGTCCTCGGAGCCGAACAGGGATCGTTTCGCGCCGGGGTGGCGGGGTTCGCGTCTGATGACGAGTCGGAGGTCGTCGGGCCAGTTGTAGGCTTTGACGTGGTCGGTGAGTTCGATCACATGGGCACGAACCGGATCAGGTTCTGCGTCTTCGGTCCCGTTGTCGGAGCGGACAGCGTCGGGTCCCTCCTCCGGGTTGTCGACCCCTGCGGTGTTCGGGTTGTTGTGTTGGGCTGGTCTGGGTTGGGGAAGGGCAGGCTCCCAGCGTGGGTCGTCTACGGGGATGTGGCTGAGGGCTTCGGCGATCCCGTCGGAGCGTTTAGCGACGAAACTGAACCCGATGTTACGTTTGTGGCATTCGGTAGCGAACGCGGGTCCCGCCGCGGAATCGGCCCGGACCCGGATCCGATAGGCCACCCGCTCGGGGTCGTCACCCGGCGAATGCCCCACCCGCATCCGGGCGGGCAGCGCCCTGATAGCCGCGTCCAGCACCTCGACCAGGTCAGAAACCTGATTAGGCGCGGCGTTGCCTCGCCGCAGCCGAACAGCGAGCGGCTCCCCCGTCCAGTCCGCGAAGCAATACATCGGATGGAACCCGTACTTGTAGTTATAGGTCGGCGCGGCGCCCGCCTTGTTCTCCGAATGCAGCTCATGAACCGACGAATCAATATCCAGCACCACCGTCTCCCCTGCCGGGTAATCAGCCCACACCCGCTCCCGGACCCTGGCCATCCCGTCGGCCAGCCTCTCCACCAACCCCCCATCCGCTCCGGTGAGGGTCCGGTACAGAGTCGAGTCCGACGCCACCTCACCGAACAATCGGCGCTGGGAACGCAACGTCTCGATGTCAGTGCAAGCCTCCCCACCCCCGGCCAACACGAGCATCAAATGAACCAGCACCCGGCCCCGATCATGAACCACCCCCGAAGCACCGAACGCTTCCGACAAAACCTCGCCCACCCGCAGACGATCCGCGAACCGGCCCAACAACCACAACCCCACATGACCGACCTGGCTGCCACCACCCACCTCGACCCTCAACGCCAAACTGCTGTTAGCCTTCACCATACGGGTGCCCTCCTGACTGCGACCATGGACGTTTACTTCACCGCCCATAATCGCAGGTCAGAAGGGCATTCCCGTGTCAAACCACCCACCCCCACCACCAACCCCATGAAGAATTGGGGCTAGGTGCTAGGTGCCAGTACTTGATGATCGTCAACAGCACCTGACACCTGACACCTGACACCTGACACCTGACACCTGACACCTGGCACCTGGCTCCCGACACCTAACCCTTCACCCCCGGAAGTGTCGCCCCAGGAGGTTGACGACGATGGTGAGCACCACGCTGAGCACCACCATTGACGTTATGGGTATGAACACCGCCGACCGCTCACCGACCCGGCGGATATCGCCCGGCAGGTTGCCGAACCAGGAGAGCAGCCCGAAGCGGGTCGCCAGTCCGGCCACGATGGCGATGAGACCCCCGAATATCAGAAGATCGCCCATCATTCGCATGGCCCTCCCTACACTACCCGGGCGGGTTCCGGACGATCGCCCACCGGGGAGACCCGGGTGACGTTCTACATCGAGGTGGACGACATCGGGGGCTACCTCGATCGGGCCGTGGCCGCCGGTGCTGGGGTCGTCATGCCGGTTATGGTCATTCCCGGCGCCGTGACCATGGCGTTGTTCTCGGACCCGGCCGGCGCGGTGGTCGGTCTCGTGGCCGACGAGACACCGCCGGCGGAGTAGTGCACCACCGGGTCAGGCGGCGCAGACGACCTCGAAGTACTCGGTGATCTCCCGGAACGTCACCACGCCCAGGGCGCGGTTCGTCTCGTTGATGAGCACCAGGTAGCGATGGCCTAGCTTGGCCATGATGCCCAGCGCATCGCTGATCGGCGTGCCGGGGGCTGCCGCGGCGATCTGCTCGGTCATCCAGTCGCCCACGCGCTCGTCGACCAGATCCTCCACCCGGCAGGCTACCTTCAAGAACACGTCGTGCTCGGTCAACTCGCCGATCACCACGCCCCGGTCGTTGACGACCGAGACCAGCCCGGTCTGGGCAGAGATCATGGCCTCGACGGCGGCGGCCAGGGAGTCGCCGGGCTTCACCAGCAGCGGCTCGTGGGCGGGCAGGCCGGTGAGGTCCACGAAGTGCAGGTTGTGCTCCGGGGACAGTTCGGGGCCCAACTCGCTCTGGGACTCCAGGAACGCCGCCGCCATCCGGATGAGGTCGTAGTGGTTGATGCTGCCGAGCAGGTCGCCGTCGGCGTCGGTCACGGGCAGGTTGCGGAACCGGCGGGCGTTCATCAGGCGCAGCGCGTCGCTGGCCGAGGCGTCGTGGCCGATCACTATCGGGTCGGCCGTCATGAAGTCGTCTACCGGCGAGTCCCACACGTCGGGAGACCGCACCACGTGGTTGGTGACGTCGCGCTCGGTGAGGATCCCGGCGAGCCTGGCGCCTTCGGTGACCACTGCGCACCCCGTGTGCTGGGCGGCCATGGCCGCGACGACGCTGCGAACCTTGCGGCCGCTGCGGACCACGACGTGCGACGACAGCCTCATGCGCGATAGCGGTACGCTCTCGAAATGCTGCACGATGTTGGAACTCGTCACGGTCCTCCTATATTCCGCAGGTCTCTCCGTAGCTCTCCCGAGGAGGGGAGCGGATCGCTCAGGCGTCGGTCACGCACCCTGTACTCGCCGACGACACGGTGCGGATGTACTTGGCGAGAGTGCCGCGGGTGGCCTTGAGCGCAGGGGCCGTCCAAGCCTTGCGCCGCCCGGCCAGATCCGCATCCGTGATGTCGATGGTGACCGTCCGGGCAACCGCGTCGATCGAGATCCGATCGCCGTTCTCCACCAGTGCGATCGGACCGCCCTCCTGCGCCTCGGGGCTCACATGCCCCATGATGAAACCGTGCGAGCCGCCCGAGAACCGGCCATCGGTGATCAGGGCCACGTCTTGGCCCAGTCCGGCGCCCATGATCGCCGATGTCGGGGTCAGCATCTCGGGCATTCCCGGACCCCCCTTGGGTCCCTCGTAGCGGATGATGATCACCGAACCCGGTCCGATCTTGTCCCGCTCCAACGCCGCCAGCATCTCCTCCTCGCTGTCGTAGGGCAGAGCCGTGCCGGTGAACGACAGGCCTTCCTTACCGGTGATCTTGGCCACCGCGCCGTCGGGCGCCAGGTTGCCCCGCAGGATCTGGAGATGGCCGGTGTCCTTGACAGGGGCATCCCAGGGGACGACCACCTGCTGGCCGTCCGCCAGCCCGGGTAGATCGGCCAGGTTCTCGGCCATGGTGCGCCCGGTGACGGTGAGACAGTCGCCGTCGATGGCCCCCCGGTCGAGCAGCATCCGCAGCACCGCGGGGGTGCCGCCGACCGCGTGCAGATCCGCCATGACGTAGCGTCCGGACGGTTTGAGGTTCCCCAGGTAGGGTGTTCGGTCGCTGACCGCCTGGAAGTCCTCGATCTCCAGTTCCACCCCGACGGCGTGGGCCATGGCCAGCAGGTGCAGGACCGCGTTGGTGGATCCCCCGAGAACCATCGTGATCGTCATGGAGTTCTCGAACGCTGCCCTGGTCATGATGTCGCGCGGCCGGACATCCCCTTCCATGAGCCTCCGGATGGCCGCCCCCGCCGCCAGGCACTCGGCGGTCTTGCCTTCGTCGACGGCCGGGGTGGAGGAGCTGTAGGGGAGCGACATGCCCAGCGCCTCTATGGCTACGGCCATGGTGTTGGCCGTGTACATACCCCCGCACGCGCCCGCTCCGGGACAGGCGTTGCGGACGATGTCGAGGCGGTCCTCCTCGTCCATCCGTCCGGCGATGCGCTCCCCGTACGACTGGAAGGCGGAGACGATGTCGATGGGGTTGCCGTACCGGTCCGTCCCCGGCTGGATGGTGCCCCCGTAGATCATCAGCGAGGGCCTGTTGAGCCGGGCCATGGCCATGACCGCGCCAGGCATGTTCTTGTCGCATCCGGGGATCGAGATGTTGGCGTCGTACCACTGCGCGCTCATGACGGTCTCGATCGAGTCAGCGATCAGGTCCCGCGACTGGAGCGAGAACGACATGCCTTCGGTGCCCATCGACATGCCGTCGGACACCCCTATCGTGTTGAAGCGCATACCCACCAGCCCGGCCCGGCCGACCCCTTCCTTCACCAGGGCCGCCAACTGATCGAGATGCATGTTGCAGCTGTTCCCCTCGTACCACATGGAGGCGATCCCCACCTGGGCCTTGGACATGTCGCCGGGTGTGAGGCCGGTGGCGTACAGCATCGCCTGGGATCCGCCCTGTGACCGCTCCTGGGTTATGCGTCTGCTGATGAGATTGATGGGTTGCGACATGGGGCACATGATAGGTGGCTGGCGGATGGTGGTCCGTCGTCCGTTGTAACTCCTTCGGGTACCTATCTGCCGAGTTGGGTCTTCATCGCAAATAGTCCAGGTGTGGTAGCTGTTACCGGCACCTGACTCCTGACTCCTGACACCGAAACAGGTGCTAGGTGCGAGGTGCTAGGTGCCAGTACTTGATGATCGTCAACAGCACCCCGGCACCCGGCACCTGGCACCTGACGCCTGACACCTGACACCTAATGGGGGTCCACCACTTCTGCCGGTTTGTCTGGGAGGGTGGTGGTTGAGCTGGCCGGCCGGTGAGTACTGGTGGCACCCGGAAGGCTGATTCCTAGTGTCAGATCGTACCCCGGCCGGTTCGTGAGGGCCGCTTGTAGCGCTCATGGGGTGGCGTGCCACAGAGCACTGATCCATTAGGTCGCCGCCAGGCGTTCTCTACAGCTCGGCAAGGATCGATCCCCGTTGAAGGAGGAAGGGATGATATTTGTGGGTAACGACTGGGCTGAGGGCCACCATGATGTGTATCTGCTGGACGAGGGTGGGACCCGGCTGGGGTTCGCCCGTCTCCCGGAAGGCCTGGCGGGTGTGGCCCGGTTCCACCAGATGGTCGCCGAGCACGCATCGGATGCGGCTGAGGTAGTGGTAGGCATCGAGACCGATCGTGGTCTGTGGGTGGGTGCGCTGGTCGCGGCGGGCTATGTGGTGTATGCGATCAACCCTAGGGCTGTGTCCCGCTACCGGGACCGTCACAGCCTGGGCGGAGCTAAATCAGACCGCGGTGATGCCAAGGTGTTAGCTGATCTGGTACGCACCGACCGTCACAACCACCGTCCCGTGGCCGGTGACAGCCCCGAATCGGAAGGTATCAAGATCGTGGCCAGAACCCATCAGAACCTGATCTGGGCTCGGACTCGTCACACCAACCAGGTCCGCAACGCTCTGCGCGAGTACTATCCCGCAGCGCTGGAAACGTTCGCTGACCTGGCCCATTCCGACGCTGTGGCCGTACTGGGTCGGGCACCCACCCCCAGCATGGGCGCTCGCCTGACGTTGCCCCAGATCCGAGCTGCGCTCAAAAGGGGCGGACGGCGACGCAACCTCGATCCGGTCGCCCGCCGTATCCAAGCGGGCCTCCGAGCTGCTCACCTCGCCGCACCGGGGCCGGTTGAGGACGCCTTCGGAGCGACTGTCGGGGCACTGGTGAGCATCATTGGGGAGGCCAACCGCCAGATCAGCCAACTCGAAGCAACCCTCCAGACCCGTTTTGAGCAGCACCCGGACGCCGTCATCTACCACTCCCAGCCAGGACTCGGTACTGTGCTCGGCGCCCGGGCGCTCGGTGAGTTCGGGGACGACCCCCACCGTTACACCAGCGCCAAGTCTCGCAGGAACTACGCCGGAACGTCGCCCATCACCGTGGCGTCGGGCCGCAAACGTGCTGTCCTGGCCCGCCACGTCCGAAAAGCGGCGTCTCTACGACGCCTTGGACCAATGGGCGTTCTGTTCCCTAACCCCAAGCCCAGGAGCCCGAGCCTTCTACGACCAGAAACGAGCAGCCGGCGACCTCCACCACCAAGCACTCCGAGCCCTAGCCAACCGACTCGTCGGCATCCTCCACGGCTGCCTCAAACACCAAACCCCCCACAACGAACACACCGCCTGGGCACACCGAACCACCATCGACCGAGCCGCAGCTTGACATTTACGCGCCTGGGGTGTCTGACACCTGACCACTGGCTACGCTGGCGGCATGCCCGACTTGACCGGTCCCCGCCCGCCCCCGGGTCGCGGGCGATGTTGATCGTCAGTGACGTGCATGCCGCGTTTGCCGAACTGGCTGCGGTCGCCGCTTCGGGGGAGCCCCTCCTAGTGCTGGGGGATCTGCTGAACTTCGTCGACTACCGGACGGGCACCGGGATCGCCGCCGATGTATACGGCCACGAGCACGCCCTCGCGTTCATACGGAACCGCAAGACCGGCGATTGGGAAGCCAACCGCCGCCTGTGGCGACGGACGATCGCCGGCCGCGCGGACGAACTGGCGGCCCGGACGCAGGAACGGGTGTTGCAACAGTATGCCGCGGCGCGGGAGGCGCTGGACGGCGCCGATGCCTACGTGACCTTCGGCAACGTCGACTGGCCGGACGAACTGGAGTCCGGGCTTTCGGGAGCGGCCCGCTTCGTCGACGGTGAGGTGATCGAGATCGAGGGTCATCGGGTGGGTTTCGCGGGAGGGGGTGTCCCCACACCTGCTGGGGCGCGCGGCGAGGTCCCGCACGAGGTGATGGCTGCCAAGCTGGAGGCGCTCGGTGAGGTGGACATACTCTGCACCCACGTCCCGCCCTCCGTTGCGCCCCTCCACCGGGATGTCATAACGGGCGTCCTGGAACGTTCCTCCCCGGTGGTCCTGGACTACCTGCTCACCTACCGGCCGAGGTACCACTACTTTGGAGACATCCATCAGCCCCAGGCCCACTCCTGGAGGGTGGGTGCGACGGTGTGCCGCAACGTGGGCTACTTCCGGGCCACGGCGCGGGCGGTGAGGCATTGCTGAGGCGCCGCCGGATGTGAACGGCTGTCACACGTTGCCGCCACGATAGACCCATGGCATTTCCGGGACCTGATGAACTGGGCCGCGGGGTGGTCGTGTCGCCCGGCGCCCCGTCGCCCTTCGACGCTGCGCGGGTCACGGTGGATGCCGCCCTCCTCGCGGACGAGGAGCGCTTGGAAGAGACCGTCGAGCGCCTGCACCGGGCCTGGGTCGCCAGGGAGCGGGTGGTCGTGGAGTTGGATGTCGACCAGGGGGAACTGCGCCGGCCGGTAAGCGACCAATCCCCGCCCTGGCGCCTGGGCCCCGCCTTCACCTTCCTGCGGGAGCGGCTCCACTTCCTGGTGTGGGCCAACAACTGGGACCTGCGGAGCGGCCTCCCGGTCTGGTGGTGGGCCCGCAAGGCCGCCGCCTTGGGGGCGGATGTCGGCGGCGAGGCCGATGTCGTTCTGCCCGACGGGACCGCGGTCTGGGTGGACGGCGGGCCCCGCGCCCCGTTCGGTCTCCCGGTGGTCCACGCCGAGTCGGTGGAGTCGGGCCGCCTGGCGCCGGCTCGAGCCACGGTTCCGGCCGGCGAGGAACTGGCCCCGGATCAGATGGCCGCGGTAGGGCACGGAGGGGGCCCGGCCCGGATCATCGCTCCGGCCGGATCGGGCAAGACCCGAACCCTAAACGCCCGCCTGGCCCACCTGGTCGACCGGCGGGGAATCGAGCCCTGGCTGGTCACCGCGGTGGCCTACAACAACCGCGCTGCGGCCGAGATGCGAACCCGCCTCGGAAGAACGGATCTCCATATCCGCACCATCCATTCCCTCGGCTGGCGGATACTCCGCGATGTGCGGCCCGGCGCCGAACTCCTCGACGACCGGCGGGTGCGGGCACGCCTGGGCAGGCTGATCCCGAGGAGGCCGAGGCTCAACACCGACATCATCGGTCCCTACATCGAGGCGTTGGCGGACGTACGCATCGCCCTGCGCCCCCCGGTGGAGGTCGAGGAGGACCGGGACGATGTCCCCGACCTCGCCCGGGTCCTCACTGACTATCGCTCCGGTCTTGCCGAGCGCGACGAAGCCGACCACGACGAGCAGGTGTACGGCGCCATCGAGTTGCTCCTGGCCGATCCGGACCTCCGGCACACGTGGCAGCGGCGCTGCCGGCACCTGCTGGTGGACGAGTTCCAGGACCTGACCCCGGCCTACGTGCTCCTCCTACGACTGCTGGCTTCCCCCGGCCTGGCGGTGTTCGGGGTGGGGGACGACGACCAGACCATCTACGGGTATGCCGGGGCGGATCCAGGCTTCCTCCTGGACTTCGACCAGTTCTTTCCCGGCGCCGCCGTCCACGCTCTCGAGGTCAACTACCGGTCCCCGAGCGAGGTGGTGGAGGCGGCCACCTCGCTCCTGGACAACAGCCGGCGACGGATACCGAAGACCATCCGTGCGGTTGGCGGACCCGACCCCGAAAGCCTCCGGATCGCTCGGTTACCCGGGTCGGCCATCACGTCGGAGGGGGTGGGGACGATCACCGCTTGGCTGTCGGAGGGGGTTTCGCCCGACGCGGTGGCAGTTCTGGCCCGGGTCAATTCGGCCTTGCTTCCGGTACTTGCCGGACTCGACGCCGCCGGGGTTCCCGTGAGCTCGCGCATATCGCCCGGCCTCCTGGACCGGACGGTGATGCGGGCCACCATGGCTTGGATACGCCTCGGTCTGAACCCCGGGGAGATGTGGCGGCAGGACCTGCTCGAGGCCGCCCGCCGCCCTTCCCGAAGGATCAACCGCCTCTCGGCCGAACTGGTGCCCCGCGAATGGCCGGTCACGCTGGATGGCCTGGCCGGCTTGGGCCGGGGTCTCGAGAGGCGTCATGCCGAGGCCTGGTCCGGTTGGATGGACGATGTCCACCGGGTGGTGGAGGCGGCGAGTACCGGCGACTCCGGCGCCGTGCTGGACCAACTCATCGATGTGGTCGGGCTAGGTGGGGCAGCCGACCTACTCGATCGCGGGCGAACCCGAGTCGACCGGGCCGCCCACTCCGACGACCTGGTCGCCTTACGCCGGGCCGCGGCCATCTACCCGGACGTGGAGGACTTCGAAGATCGGCTTCGCACCCTCCTCGACCGCCACACGCGGCGACCCGGTCCGGCGGGGGCCGGAGTCACCCTGTCGACCGTCCACCGGGTGAAGGGCATGGAGTGGGACCGCGTGGTGGTGTTCGGGGTGGACGACGGGCTGATGCCCCATGCCCTCTCCGAGGACATCGAAGAGGAGCGGCGCGTGCTGCACGTGGCGATAACCCGGGGCCGCCACCGGGTGCTGGTAGTAGCCGACGCCGACCGGCCGTCCCCTTTTCTCGCCGAGATGGCGGGCGAGAAGGTCCGGGTCCCGCGGTTGCCGGTGCCTGCGGTCGAGGAGGTTGCCGATCCGGCCGCCGGGCCGGTGGATGAGGACCTGCTGGAGAGGCTCAAGTCGTGGAGGCTGGAGACGGCAATGGAACGGGGGGTCCCCGCATATGTGGTGTTCTGGGACCGTACCCTCAAAGAGATCGCGGCGGCCCGACCCCGGACCGAGTGGGAGTTGTCTGATCTGTACGGCGTCGGCCCCACCAAGTTGAAGGAGTACGGTGAGGGCCTCCTCGAGCTGGTGAGGGCCACTCCCGGCGCTGTTACCGACGTGCACGATGGGGCTTCCACTGCCCTCGGTCGTGTGGCGCCACCCGCGGAGGTCGGCGCCCCGGCCGCGCTGCCTGAGCGGCCGGTGGATGAGGACTTGTTGGAGAGACTCACGGTCTGGCGACTGGAGCGGGCTCAGAAGTCCGGTAGTCCCCCCTACATCGTCTTTCGCAACCGCACTCTCGAGGAGATCGCGGCCCACCAACCGCGTACCGAAGCCGAGTTGCTGGATCTCTACGGTGTCGGCCCGGCCAAGTTGGACGAGTACGGTGAGGAAGTCCTCGAGCTGGTCCGGGACCATACCGCTTCCTGATCACTGCCGGTGTGGCGCTCCTAGGAGGGCCGGTGTGACGGCCGGGGTGGGCTCGAGGCGCATCCGGTGGTGGGCGTATGGAATCGCCGCTCGGCCGGCGGGGGATGGTGCGCCCTATTGCGGACAGGCCACTAGCCTGGGAGTGCAGGGGCCGCGACGAAACCGGGGGCAGCAGGGTGGCCGAGGCCACGATCCAGACCATCGAGATCGATGCTCCGCCACAGGAGTGTTTCGAGGTGGCGGCCGACTTGGCGTCCTATCCGGAGTGGGCTGTCGAGGTGCGGCGGGTCGAGATCCACGAGCGGGACATCGACGGGAGACCGGCCCGGGTCACCCTCACGATCGACGCCATGATCAGACAGGTCTCCACCACGTTCCGCTACGTCTACGATCCCCCGCGCTCCATGTCCTGGAGCGCGGAACCCGGTCCCGACATCGAGGAACTCGAGGGGTCCTACGAGTTCAGCCCGGCCGGTGAGGGGACCTCGGTCGTCTACGCGCTGCGGGTCGTCCCTGCCTTCGACATCCCCGGCTTCCTCCGCCGCCAAGCCGAGAAACAGCTGGTGGGTACCGCGCTGCGGGGTCTCCGCAGGCGCGTCGAGGCGCAGGCCCGACCGGCGGTGGCCTCCTAGATGAGTAGTTCCAAGGGGTGCGGGGTGTAAATCCACTGCTTAGGGGTTGGGGGTGTCCAGAATCCGGGGTACGAATCTTCCCCGATCCGAAAGGACCTGGAATGGGCCCGGACCTAGACACCCTTGCCACTGCATTGTACGTGACCACAGATGATCTGTTGATCTAGTATCCCGGGTGGGCACCGGAGCGTCCCGTGGTCGGGATCGCTCCGAAGCTGTCGGATGCCGAGTTGGTCACCCTGGCGGTGATACAGGCTCTGTTGGGTTACACATCCGAGGCCCGTTTCCTGCGGTACGCCGACACGCATCTACAGACCCTGGTTCCCCTACCTGCCCACCCGAGCGGCCTACAACAAGCGGCTGCGCCGCAGTAGCCTGATGATGCAACACATCATCAACTACCTCAGCCGGGTCTGTGCATCGTTCCACGACGATCTGTGGCTGGTCGACTCAACCCCGGTCGAGTGCGGCCGCAGCCGCGAGACCACCCGCCGCTCAGAGTTGGCGGGATGGGCAGAATACGGCTACTGCGCGTCGCATTCCCGCCACTTTTGGGGGTTGCGTCTCCACCTTTTGGCTACCGCATCGGGTCTGCCGATCCTGTGGGCGCTTGCTCCGGCCAAAGAAGACGAACGCGACATCGCCCTGGAGATGTTGGCCCGCAGCGGCCTCGCCCGCCCCGGCCAGACCATCATCGCGGACAAGGGCTATCGGCGGGCCAGCTTCCACAAAACCCTCAACGGGGCCGGTATCACCCTTATCCGTCCCGCGACCAAAACCGAGAAACCGCGACCCGGGCGGCGGTTCCTCCGCCCGTTCCGCCAGATCATCGAGTCGATCAACAACACCCTCAAAACCCAGCTTGATCTCGAACGGCACGGCGGACGTACCAAAGCCGGTGTGATAGCACGTATCCTGCAACGTCTCCTAGCACTCACCGCCACGATCTGGCACAACCAAACCACCAACCAGCCAGGACCAGCCCGCTCCCTCATCGCCTACGACCACTAACCACCCCTTGGAACTAACCGTCTAGGAGGAGTCGCAGTCCGGAATCCGGCCCGGCCCGGCCCGGCCCGCCAATGTCCCCACCCATCTCCGGCAATCCCGTTCCGGCGCCGGGGGCGCCGGAACGGGATTGCCGGAGATGGGTGGGGAGGAGGGCTGCGACTCAGCCCTATCCACCGGTGTCCGGCCGGGCCTTCCTCCGTCCCCGGGGGTCCGGTTCAGGCGGACTCGATCTCGATGGTTCTCGGCAGCACATCGGGATGCTTCTCCAGGACGACCTCGAGGATCCCGTCCGAGAGCCTCGCCTCGACCTTGTCGGGGTCGAAGTGCTCGGCCACCCGGATGGAGCGGGAGAACACCCCATCGGCCAGTTCCTGGATCCGGTACGAGGCGCCTTCGGGGATGACCGGCGAGCGGGTGCCCTTGACGGTCAGCAGGTTGTCGTCGAGCGTCACTTCGAGATCCTCGAGCCGGAATCCGGCGAGTTCGTAGCGGACGGCCAGAGCGGTGTCCGATTCGATGACATCGATCCGCGGTAGCCACGCCTGGGCGCCGAACCGGCTGTCGCGGAGCCCGAGGCGGTAGGCCGCCGGGCGCGGGAACGTCTGGAAGCTGGCTTCCACCTCGTGAGCGAGCTTGAAGGGTCTGGTACGTATTAGGTGCATTCTTCTTGCCTTTCCTGGATTGGCCAGCGCGATGGCTCTGTGGCATCCCCTGGCAGTGGTTCATATAATCTAAGGCACTCGGACTCATGTTTATTCCAGTTTCCTGTCGCGTAGTACGGTTCTCTCCGTGGCCCGGTTGTATCTGGTGGACATGACGGTGACAATGGTCGGCGATGGCAGGCAGCGAGGATCTGACCCTCGGTATCGACCTGGGCGGCACCAAGATGGCCCTCGCCCATGTGGACTCGGCGGGCCGGATCCTCGATTTGTGGTCGATGCCCCGCCCGGCGACGGCCGAGGCCATGGACATCATGCCAGTGGAGGCGGCGCGGTCCATGTTGATCCCTCGGGTGAAGGCCATCGGTATCGGCGCGGCCGGGTTGGTGAGGGCCGACGAGGGAGTGCTGGTCTGGGGACCCAACGTCGAGGGCCATGAGGTACGGTTCAGCGAGATCTTCGAGGCGGAGTTGGGCCTGCCCACGGTGGTGGACAACGACGCCAACCTGGCCGGTCTGGCGGAGGTCCGGATCGGGTCGGCCCGCGGGTACCGGCACGTGTGCATGATCACGTTGGGAACCGGGATAGGAGGCTGCTGGGTGATAGGTGGCGAGCTGTATAGGGGACGTGCCTTCGCCGGTGAGATAGGTCACATGGCGGTGGACGTGGGCGGGCCGCGTTGCACCTGCGGCCGGCGAGGCTGCTGGGAGACGTTCGCCTCCGGTCGCCGGCTCGACGAGATGGCGCGTGACCTGGTGGCCAGGAGGCCGCACGGGCTCGTAGCCAAGATCTCCGATGGCGTCACCCCGACCGGCCGGCATCTCACCCAAGCCGCTCTGGAGGGTGATCCTGACGCGGTGGACTCGTTGACGGAGATGGCTTGGTGGCTCGGGTTGGGTATCGCCGGACTCGTGGCTGCTTTCGATCCCGAGGTGGTGGTGATCGGCGGGGGTGTGTCCCGGGCCGGGGACCTGTTCCTGAACGCGGCGCGGCAGGCCTTCGAGGAAGCGCTCGAGGGCGCCGATCATCGGGAACCCACCCCGATAGTGGGCGCCGCCCTCGGCGAGGATGCCGGAGTGATAGGCGCCGGTCTGTACGCAAGGGAGTGTTTCCTATGACCAAGGAGTGGCTGGAGAGAGCACTGTCCGACGACGTTGTTCGCGAGCGGGTTCGGGAGCTTGCGATGCTCGTTCCCAATCTGGCCAAGCTGCTGGGCCGCCTGGCCAGGGATCCCCGCGTGCCGCTTCGGGCCAAGGTGATAGCCGGCGCGGCGGCTGCCTACGCCTTCTCACCGATCGATCTGGTTCCCGACTTCATCCCCGTTCTCGGACGGACCGATGACATCGTGGTGCTGGCCCTCGCTCTGGACCATCTCGTCGAGGAGGCCGGAATGTCGGTGGTCAGGGAACATTGGGACGGACCCGACGAGGTGCTCTCTTTCATGGTCGATCTGGTCGGAATGTTGGCCGGCCTGGTTCCCCGACCGGTCCGGGTGGCGATCAACAGCTACCTCCGGAGGTAAGCGCCGAGATGGATGTCCGGGCCGTTACCCTTCCACCGCCCTGATCGTCTCGTGGTAGCCGGCAACGTGGCCGGCTCAGGCGAGCGCATGGGCCGCCGCATCCACACGTCGCAGGCCCTGTACAGTTCCCGGATTGTCCACCAACCGGGGACTTCTGCGTGAAGTACGACCTCGAGACTTTCCGAGGCGACGTGTTCGGCGGCCTGACATCGGCGGTGGTGGGGCTGCCCTTGGCACTGGCCTTCGGCGTGGTGTCCGGCCTCGGGGCGCTGGCCGGTATGTACGGGGCGATCGCGGTGGGGTTGTTCGCAGCGGTCTTCGGCGGGACGCGGTCCCAGATATCGGGTCCTACCGGCCCGATGGCGGTGGCGATGGCGGTCATCGTCACCACCTACGCGGAGACCTTGGCCGAGGCGTTCACGATCGTCATGATGGCGGGTTTGATACAGATACTCCTGGGCGTCATTCGAACCGGTCGTTTCATCGCCTACACGCCTTACTCGGTCATATCCGGGTTCATGTCCGGCATCGGCGTGATCATCATCCTGTTGCAGACCCTGCCCTTCATGGGTGCGCCTCTCGCCCCGGGCGGGCCGCTCGGAGCGGTACGCGCCTGGCCGGAGGCGGTGAGCAACTTCGATCTCAGCGCGTTCGCCATCGCCGCTGTCACCCTCGTGGTAGGCGTGACGTGGCCGAAGCGCCATCGCAGGCGCCTACCGCCCACGCTGGCGGCGCTCATAGCCGGGACGCTGCTGGGCGTGCTCTGGCTGACCGGTACACCGGTCATCGGCGATGTGCCGACCGGCCTTCCCGACGTGATGTGGCCGGTTCTCTCTCTCGACCTTCTGGTGCGCTCCTTGCAGCCGGCCATGACCCTGGCGCTCCTCGGCTCGATCGACAGCCTCCTCACCTCTTTGATCGCCGATTCGATGACCCGCACCCGTCACAATCCCGACCGGGAACTGGTGGGCCAAGGGATCGGCAACATAGTCGCGGGCATTGTGGGTGGTCTGCCCGGCGCCGGGGCACCCTGGGTACGGTGGTTAACCTGCGCGCCGGACCCCGGTCTCGGGGGCGTTGCGCGCCGCGATCCTGCTGGGCCTGGTTCTGGGTCTCGGCCGCTACGTCAAGGCGATACCCCATGCGGTCCTGGCCGGAATCCTGATGAAGGTGGGTTGGGATATCATCGACTGGCGGTTCCTCACCCCGCATCCACCGCGTGCGGCGGGAGCACCTGCTGGTGATGGCGGTCACTCTCGGCCTCACGGTGTTCCTCGATCTAGTCACAGCGGTGGGTCATAGGCCTGATCGTGGCGGGGATGGTCGCCGCAAGGCAGTTCGAGCGCCTGGAGCTGGACAGCGTGATCTCGGTGCCGCTGCTGGACCATGTGGAGGCATTTCTGCAGAGTGTCGAGGCGGACGACTTCTCGGCCCGCGTCGGTCTCGTAGCCCTCAGGGGGCTTTCACGGTTGCCTCCTCCAGCAAGATGATCACCACGATCAGGGTGAACAGTCACAGCGGTGGGTCATAGGCCTGATCCGGGATCACGAGGTGGTCATACTGGACTTCTCAGAGACTGCGTTCATGGACGACAGCGCGGCGTTGGTCGTGGAGCAGATGATTGATTCCGCCATCGAGGAGGACACCGAGTGCATAGTCATGGGTCTCGGGGGTCAGCCGGCCGACGTGCTCCGCGCTTTGGACGTGCTACGGCGTGTTCCCGACGGCCGGATCGCCGTGACCATGGACGACGCGAGGGAGATGGCCCGGCGGATACTCGATGGACGGACCCGGTGATCTCGTGAGTGGAGATCCGGGAGGTGGCGCACGCCGACCCGGATCTTTCCAACCTGACACTTCCGCGCCGGCCCGAGGCTTCGCGGACCTGCCTGGACTGAGCGGGGCTCCACCTCGATCCACCGGGCGCGACAGTGTACGGTAGGGAAGTTGCTCCCCTGATCGGATGAAACTCTTTCCGCGCTCGCCTCTCTCCCGTCGACCGGCTGCGTGCCCGCCTCTCCGGCACGGTCCCGCGTGACGGGTCGCGACACCAACCCGCTGCGGTCGTTCCGCGAACCCAACGTGCGCATCTACTTCGCGGGGCTGGTCGTCTCGGGGGCCGGCATGTGGGCGCAGGCGACCGCGGTGGTGCTGCTGGTTCGCGCGCTCGGCGGCGGGGGACTCGAGTTGGGGATCGCCACAGCATGCCAGTTCCTGCCGCTGTTGTTGCTGGGTCTGTATGCGGGCGCGCTGGCCGACCGGTTGGACCGGCGCCGCCTGACCATCGTCATCCAGGCGCTGATGGCTGTCGAGGTGACCGTGTTGGGATTGGTGGACCTGGCCGATGCCGAGACGCTTCTGATCGTCTACCTGCTGACGCTGATCTCGGGAACCCTGATGGCGTTCAGCAACCCGGCCCGCAGGACCCTCCTGACCGAGCTGGTGCCCGCCGACCAGCTGGCCAACGTGGTGTCGCTCGGCACGTCGGTGATCACGGGATCCCGCATCGCGGGACCCGCCATCGCCGCCCTGCTGGCCACCAGATTCGGGACCGGTTGGGTGTTCATAGCCACAGGAGTGTCCTACCTGGCCTTCCTGTTCGCCGTGGTCCGGATCGATACGGGTCGCTTCTATCGGCTCCAGCCGGGGCCTCCGTCCGAGACCCCGATCCGCGACGGTCTACGGGCGGTCTGGGGCCAGCCCTCGGTACGGGTTGTTCTCGTCCTCTTCGGCATCGTCTCGACTTTTGCCTTCAACTACCTGGTGGGACTCCCGCTACTCGTTGCGGACCGGTTCATGGAGGACGAGGCGGTGTTCGGGTGGATTCTCTCGGCGATGAGCGTCGGCAACGTGGCAGGGGCTCTCCTGACCGCCCGCCTGACCGATGTCTCCCTCTCGTGGACTTTCGGTTCTGCCGCCGCGATCGCGCTCTTCCAGGGGGCTCTGGCGCTGGCGCCGGGTACCGCGGCGGCTTTCGTGTTCGCGGTGCCCCTGGGCATGGCCGCGGCCGTATTCGTCAACGCCTCCACCGTCGTGATCCAGCAGCGGACCGACCCCCGCATGCGCAGCCGCGTGCTGGCCCTGGCCACCGTGCTGTTCCTCGGCTCGCGACCGTTGGGTGGGCCGATCACCGGCATCATCGGGGACACCGCCGGGGCGGTGTGGGCCAACCTCTACGGAGCCGTGATCACCGCTGTGGCACTCGTGGTAGCCCTGGCGGTTTCCCGAACCGTGCTCGCTCGTCGCTGAGGGAGGACCGGTAACGATTGTGGGGGCAGGACGGTCGAAGAACAGCGTGAGGTACGCACTTCTGTTTCCGGGGCAGGGAAGCCAGCAGGTCGGGATGGGCGCCGATCTGTTCGACAGCCAAACGGATCTCCTGGCCGGGGTGTCCGACCGGATCCTCGGGTGGTCGTTGAGAGAGGTGTGCACGGAGGGTCCTCAGGAGTTGCTGACCGCCACCGACCGGGCCCAGCCCGCCCTGTACGCACTCGCATTCGCCCTGTGGTCGGAGTTGGCCGCCCGCCTGCGCCGCCCGCCTGTCGCGGCGGCCGGGCATTCCCTCGGCGAGTACACGGCGCTCGCCGCGGCGGGTGTGTTCTCCTTCGAGGAGGGTCTGAGGTTGGTGGATTCCAGGGCCCGGGCAATGGCGGACGCGGTGAGGATGGAAGAGTCCGGGATGGCCGCGGTGCTGGGGGCCACCGAGGAGCAGGCCGAGGAGGTGGCCTCCGCCCGCCGCGCAGCTGGGGGACGCCTGTGGGTGGCCAACATCAACGCACCCGGCCAGATCGTCCTGGCGGGGGCTCTCGCGGACGTCGACTGGTTGGTGGCCGGTGCACGGCGACTCGGTCTCCGGCGTGCCGTGAAGCTCGATGTGGCGGGTGCTTTCCATTCCCCGCTGATGGCCCCGGCGGTACCTCGGATAGAGGCGGCGCTGGAGGGGGTCGAGCCGAATATGGCGCGCTTCCCGGTGTGGGCCAATGTGACCGGAACTCCGGTGGCCCCCGGAGAGGTACGCGGTCTCCTCGCCCGCCAAGTGGTGGCGCCGGTACGATTCGCCGCCTCGCTTCGGTCGATGGTCGAGGCAGGTGTCGAGGTGTTCGTCCATGTCGGGCCGGGCGATGTGACGGCCGGACTGGCCCGGCGGGCGGTGCGGGGATGCCGGGTCATGGTGGTTTCGTCCATAGCCCAAGCCGAGAAAGCCGCCGGGTTGCTCGAGTTGTAGGCCTTGGGCCATCCTCCAATACAATGAGGGGTGGGCAGGCAACCGAGGAAGTAGGAGGAGAGGCAGGAGCCGTGGCACGTTACGCCGAGATCACCGGCTGGGGCAAAGCCCTGCCACCCACGGTGCTTACCAACGCCGACCTTGAGTTGATCGTCGACACCAGCGACAACTGGATCACCACGCGCAGCGGGATCAAGGAGCGCCGCATCTCCCACGTGGCGGCGTCCGACATGGCGGAACTGGCCGCCCGGCGCGCGGTGGCGGCCGCGGGGATCGATATCGATTCGGTGGACCTGATCGTCAACGCCACCTGTACCCCCGAATCGATCATTCCCGCCTCCGCTTCCTATGTCCAGGCCAAGCTCGGGGCGGTCAACGCCGGCGCCATGGACCTGAATGCGAACTGCTCCGGGTTCGTATACGGGTACGTCACCGTGGATGCGTTGGTCAGATCGGGAGCAGCCGACACCGTCGTGCTGGTCGGGGTGGAACGTCTCAGTTGGGTGATGGACTATACGGACCGCGGTACCTGCATCCTGTTCGGCGACGGAGCCGGCGCGGTGGTGATGCAGGCGACCGATCTGGAGACGGGAGTTCTCGGGTCCGTGTTGGGGGTGGATGGGACGATGGCCGACATCCTTTGCGTCCCGAACGACGGGACGGTCCGGCCCGGATCGGCGGGTCCCGAAACCAGGATCGTGATGGAGGGATCGGACGTATTCCGGCGCGCGGTCACCGCCATGGCCGACGCCTCCGAGTCTGTGGTGCGCCAGGCCGGATGGGAAGTCGACGACATCGATCTCCTGGTGCCCCACCAGGCCAACCAGCGGATCATCGACGCCACCGCCCGACGCCTCAAGCTGGACCCGTCCAGAGTGTTCCTCAACATCCACGCATACGGCAACACGAGCGCCGCCACCATCCCCATCGCCCTGACCGAAGCCATCGAGACCGGCCGGGTGCCGCCTCGCGCCAACCTGCTATTCGCAGCCTTCGGTGGGGGGCTCACGTGGGCGGCGGCGGCGGTCAGGTTCGGCGAGCGGGTGGAGCCCGTGAGCGAGGCGGAGGGGGAGCTGCCCGCGACCGACCAGTCGGTGTGGGACCTGCTCCAGCCCAACTTCGACTACTTCGGGAGGATGGGGCTTACATGAGCCGGGTGGTCCTGGTCACCGGCGGTTCCCGAGGGATCGGTCGGGCTGTTTCGCTGAACCTCGCGGCCCGGGGACACACGGTGGCGGTCAACTACGCGGCAAGGCAGGACGCGGCCGCTGAAGTAGTGGAGGAGATTCTCGCCGGCGGCGGGGAGGCGGGCGCTTTCAAGGCGGATGTCAGCCGATCCGAAGACGTGGCGAGCCTGTTTGCGAGGGTCGCCGAGACCTTCGGCAGGCCGGAGATACTGATCAACAACGCAGGGACTACCGCGGACGGTCTTCTGGCCCGGCTCGACGAGGCGGCTTGGGACCGGATCATGAACATAAACCTCAAGTCCGTCTACCTGTGCAGCAAGGCCGCGCTTCGGGGGATGCTGCGGGCCCGGTGGGGGAGGATCGTGTCGCTCGGCTCGGTGGCCGGGGTGTCCGGCAACGCCGGCCAGACCAACTACGCGGCCTCCAAGGCCGGTGTCATCGCCTTCTCCAAGTCCCTCTCCAAAGAGGTCGGCTCCCGGGGTATTACCGTGAATGTCGTAGCTCCCGGGTTCATCGAGACCGATCTCACCTCAAGGTTGGGGACAGGCATCGTCGAGCGGGTACGCTCAAGCACGAGCCTCGGCCGGCTCGGTCGGCCCGGAGAGGTTGCGTCGGCCGTCGGGTACCTGGCATCGGACGAAGCGTCATTCATAACGGGGCAGGTTCTGGTGGTCGACGGTGGACTCGCCCTGTGAGTCGAGACCTTTGAACTAAAGCACACCAAGGGAGAAAGCAAGATGGATCGCTCGGAAGTCCAGTCCAAGATGCGGGAGCTGCTTGTGGAGGAACTCGGCCTCGATGCCTCCAAGATCAACGACGGGGCACGGTTCGAAGAAGACCTGGAGGTGGATTCTCTGGGTGTCGTGGAGCTACTGATGGCGCTCGAGGACGAGTTCGGGGTGAGGATTCCCGACGAGGAAGCCGAGAACATCACCGCGGTCGGCGAAGCGGTCGACTTGGTGCTCGCCAAGCTCTCCTAGGAGGGTGGTCTAAAACGGTGGGGAGCAACGGCCCGTCTTCCTCTGAACAGGCATTATGTCATCGGTCGACGGCCCGTGAAGGGGTTTCACACCATCCTCCTAGTGGTCTGGCTGTGAAAAGGCTGCGTGGTATGCGTCGGCAGCGGCGTTCCTCGCAAGGCCCGCCGACGAAGGCGTACCGGCAGCGTACGTCGAGGAGGCGGAACACAGCGAGGGGCGTCGATGGCTGCCAGAGCACGCCAAGTTGTTTTGCAGACAGACCACTGGCCGGATTCGTCTCGGGAACAATCGATGCGTGAAAAGGCGCGCCGGGTGGTGGTCACCGGAATGGGGGCTCTCACCCCCTTGGGCCACACGGTCGGCGAAGCATGGAAAGCCGCCGTGGCGGGGGTCTCCGGGATAGGACCCATCACCCAGTTCGATCCTTCCGGTGTGGAGACGTCCTTCGCCGGGGAGGTCAGGGGGTGGGATCCGGAATCGGTGATCATCAGGCGGGAGGCCCGGCGCCTCGACCGCTCCGCCCAGCTCTTCATCGGGGCTGCCCAGCAGGCGATGGACGACGCCGGTATGGACTTTGTCGGCGATGCCGAGGATGCGGACCGGGCCGGGGTGGTGGTCGGCTCCGGTCTGGGCGGGATGCTGTCGTTCGACAACCAGATCAAGGTGATGATGAGCCGGGGCGCACGCCGGATCAGTCCCCTCGCCGTCACCATGATCATTCCCAACGAGGCCGCAGGGGTGGCGTCGATCCGGTTCAACATGCGGGGGCCGGTGACCTGCGTGGTGACGGCCTGCGCCGCATCGGCCAACGCCATCGGGGACGCGGCCGAGATCATCCGTCGCGGAGCAGCCGATGTCATGCTGGCGGGCGGCGCCGAGGCGACGATCTGCGAGTTCGGAATCGGATCGTTCAACAAGAGCCGGGCGCTCAGCACCCGGAACGACGATCCCGCCCGGGCCTCCCGGCCCTTCGACCGGGACCGGGACGGGTTCGTGATGTCGGAGGGAGGCGCTTGCCTGATTCTCGAGGACCGGGAGCGAGCCGTGGCGCGGGGTGCTCGGGTCTACGGCGAGGTGATCGGATACGGCATGACGTCGGATGCCTTCCACGTCACCCTGCCGAAGCCCGGCGGCCGGGGCGCGGCCAGAGCGATGGAGGCGGCCCTCGATGACGCCGGCCTCCGACCGGAGCAGGTCGACTACATAAACGCCCACGGCACCTCGACCAAGGCCAACGACGTCACCGAAACGCTGGCGATCAAGCTGGCGCTGGGTGACAGAGCGGCCCGGGCGGTCCCGATCTCGTCCACCAAGTCGATGAGCGGGCATCTGATGGGGGGTGCGGGGGCCATCGAATCGATCTTCTGCCTCCAGACGATCAACTCGGGCTTGATACTCCCGACGATCAACTACACCACGCCGGACCCCGAGTGCGATCTCGACTACGTGCCCAACGAGGCACGCGAGGCGCAGGTCGAATACGCCATGACCAACTCGTTCGGCTTCGGGGGGCACAACGTCTCGCTGATTTTCGGACCCGGGTCGTAGCCGGCGGTTGCCGGCAGCCGCTTGTTGGTGTGGCGATGCGGCTGGGTCAGGAGTCGTCGTCGTGTTCGGGAGCAGGGCTGCGGGTGGTGCCGACGGTGAGCAGGAGTCCGAGGACCGTGACGAGCGCCGCCAGGCCCAGAAGGATTCCCAGGACGAGGGGGATCCTTCCCAGCAGGGCGCCGACGCCGAGGGTGACCATGCCGAGTATCAGGGTGGCCGTTCCCCCCAGGACCAGCCCGACCAATCCGAAGTCGGCCAGGGAACCCGAATCCGGCGCCTTCGATCTCCCGAGGTTCATTCCTCGCCGGCGGTCTCGTCGTGGCCGGAGGAGAACCTGCCTTCCGCTCCGCTCTCCGCACCGGCCTCCCACTCCCGCCACTCGTGCAGGGAGCGGTCGGCCAGCACGACGACGATTCCCACGCCGGCGGCCGCAACCAGCCCCGAGACCAGGCCGACCGCCACGTTGGAGAACAGTGTGCAGGTGCTACCGGCACACCCCACCCGAGCGACCGTCCATCCGATGAAGCCACCCGCGAAGCCGGCCGCCAGTACCGGTATCAGGAAGCTGTAGCGAGGACGGAGCATTTCAGTCGGACCTTTTCAGAGGGCGACCGCGCCTGTCGTAGCTGGCCGATTCCATGACGCCTGGAGGTGTGACCTCGGGAAGGATCGACACCGGGCTCGCCTGGCGCGGGATGGGAGGCCGGACGGCCAGGCGGGCGTCCGAGGACCATGCCAGGAGGGTGAGGGCCGAAGCGACGGCGAGTACTGCGGCGGCGGCGGCGAGCCGGAGGCCCACGACCGAGACGATGCCCAACGGTAGGAGCACCACCCGGACCGCCCAGAGGGCACCCGGGAGTGCCCGGGCGTAGGCCCATCCCCCCAGGAGTCCGAATGCGGCCATCACCCATCCTGCTGCCGTAACGTCCGGTATCCCCAGACCGCCCACAACCGCCGGTAGCCAGACGAGTCCGATGGCCAGTGAGGTGGCCCTGGCGGGAACCCGATCCGGCTTGACCTGCCGGAACCATCCGTCCAGCAGCCGGGTCCAGGCCATGGCCACCCCGATCAGATGGGTTACGAACGCCGCCACCCACAGCGGGTCGGTCGGTAGCAGTATCGCCGGTACAGCCCAGCCGGAGCCGATCACCGTGATCGAATTGCGCACCCATCGCCCGGGCTGCAGGAGCATCGCCACCACATTCACCGCAGTCGCCAGGAGCAGGCCGACTGCCAGCAGCGCGGCGCCTTGCGTTCCCCAAGGCGACGATCCGAACAGAAGCCGGCCGGTCCAGAGAAGGCTGCCGACGAGGATGAGGGCTGCCGAGGCGGGAACCATGTGTGGCATCCCCCCATTGTGGCGCGAAGGCCGCGTCGTGAGAAGCCGGCGGTACGATGGTGAAGGTGTTTGGTAGTGGCGAGGCCCCGTGGCCGGGGGAGGCGGTGTTCTGTTCCGACTGCGGGACGCGCCTGCGGCGCACCCGGCTGTACGGCCGCGAGCGAGGATCGTGTCCTGACTGCGGCCGGGTCGACTTCCGGTCTCCGTCCCTTGCCGTGGCGGTCCTGCTGCGCGACGACGAGGATCGCATCCTGATGGTCAAGCGGGGACCCGGATCCTCGCGTCCCGGCCTATGGTCGATCCCGGCCGGTTACATGGACTACGGCGAGGAAGTGCGCGCGGCCGCCGCCCGGGAGTTGATTGAGGAGACCGGCCTGGTCGTCGAGGTCGGGGATCCGGTATTCGTGGCCACCAACTTCCACGACCCGCTCAAGGTCAGCGTGTGCATCTGGTTCTCGGGCACTGTTGTAGGAGGCGATCCCGTCCCCGGATCGGACGCCGTGGATCTCGGGTGGTTCGCCCTGGACGATCTCCCCGAACTTGCTTTCGATACCGACACCGCCCTCATCGAGCGGATGAGAAAAGACAGCATTGTAAGAGAAGAGGAGCGGAACCGGAGGTGAGAAGGCGGAGCCGGAGCTACCTTCGGCTCGGCGGAGGTGATACGTGCTGAAGGGGAGGGCTTCCCGTCTGGCATGGGGAGCGGTTCTCCTCGCGATCTTCTCATCGTGCCAGGACGTGGAGGGAGCCTATCCTGCCCCGAGGCGCCCCGGGGTCGCCCGTTCTGCTTCCGTCCCGTGCCAAGGCGCGGTCCTCGATGTCTCGGCGGCGCCGGATCACGATCCTTGGGACGTACCCGCCGATCCGGAGTTGCACATCATCGGTGGGATCGCCGCGCTCAGGACCGGCGAGAGCTCCGGCCATGTGCACCAGGTGGCCAGATGGAGTTACGTCGAGGATGGGACGATCGAGTTTCCGGAAGACCCGACGCTGGGCCTCTTCTCGAAGATGCCGCTTTTCGTCCGTAGGGCCGCGGTCTTCGAGCTCCTGGTACCTGAGAGTTTCCGTGATCGGGTCGCCATCGGATTCGGCTCGTCCGGCCCCTCTCTTGCCTTGGCGGTAGGTCCATGTGACTCCGAGAGGGAGTGGCTCGTATTCACCGGAGGGGTCTGGCTCCCGGAACCAGAGTGCATAACGCTGCAAGCGGTGCTGCAGAACGGCATGACAGAGCCGATCCACCTGGGCGTCGGCGCGCCCTGCCCCGGACAACAGCCTCCGGTGACCTGACCCCGACACATGCGCGGCGGCGCCCTCCACCGGAGCGCCGATCCCTCCCTACCGACGGGCCCAGTCGGCCACCGGCCGCACTACAGGTTCGGGACGCGACGAGCGCTCTCCATCCAAGGTGTTCCCGGGATCAGGCTGATCACCTCGCAGTGACGCGGTTTGACCTCATGGAGCCGGTCGAGGGGCTGCCCCGTGAGCGACAGCCGGGCCGCCTGGAGGGGATCCTGGTGGGATACCACCACGATCTCAGAACCGAGATGGTGACCGGATAGGGAGGAGATCGCTCCGCTCAGCCGGACGGCGAGGTCCTCGACCGATTCCGGTGCGAAGTCCATCGCCGGCGGGCGGGTCAGGTAGACGTCGAGTTCGCCCGGATAGTGAGCATCGAGGTCCGACCATCGCAATCCCCTCCACCGTCCCAACAGTGCCCACTCCGTCAGGTCGGGGACCGTCACCACCCCCGAGTCGTGGTGGGCGGCTATCACCGAAGCCGTTTCCATCGCCCGGTCGAGCGGAGAACTGTAGACCGCCTCGATGGGTCGGGGGGAGAGGTAGGTCCCCGCCCATCCGGCCTGGCGCCGGCCCCGCCGGCTGAGGTTGAAACCGGGCAGGTCGGCGTAGACGACTTGGTCAGGGTTCTCGACCTCGCCGTGTCGGACCAGATGCACCACAGAGGCCATGGACATCGAGGGTAATAGCCGCTGGTCGGTCTGCGAAGCGGAGCTGTCGCTCGGCCGGCCGCGGGCGGTCTGTCTGTGAACGGCGTGGTGGCAAGCAGGGCACGGCAGGTTGTCCTGCGGACAGACCGCTAGGTTTGGCGGCACATGGCTGAGCCCCGTATCGCCGAGCCGATCCTGCATGTGGACATGGATGCGTTCTTCGTTGAGGTCGAGCGCCTCGACGATCCGGGCCTGCGCGGTCGCCCGGTCGTGGTGGGGGGCGAAGGCCGCCGTGGCGTGGTCGCCTCCGCTTCGTACGAGGCCAGGGCGTCGGGGGTTCACTCGGCCATGCCCATGAGCAGGGCCCGCCGGATGTGTCCGGGTCTGGTCGTCGTTGCTTCCCGCCACGAACGTTACCGGGAGGTTTCCGAGAGGGTCCTCTCGATCTTCGGCGACTTCACGCCGTTGGTCGAGGGATTGTCCATGGACGAGGCCTTCCTCGATGTCCGGGGCCTCCGCAGGCACTACCGAGATACCCGGGCGGTGGCGGAGGCCATCCGGGCTCGTATCAGGAACCACTTGAGGTTGCCGGCTTCGGTAGGGGCCGCCACTTCCCTCTACGTGGCGAAGATGGCCTCCGCCCGCGCCAAACCCGACGGGGTATTCATCGTCACGGCCGGCGCCGAGATGGCCTTTCTGCACGGTCTGGCCACCGAGGAGCTGTGGGGGGTCGGAAAGGCCACCAGGCGCCGGCTCTCCGATCTGGGGATCGAGACGGTGCGGGATCTCGCCCGAGTTCCCGCATCGCTGCTACGCCAGCACCTGGGTGAGGCGGTGGGTAGGCACCTCCACCGCCTGGCGAACGGGATCGATGAGCGGATCGTCACCCCTCACGGTTCAGCCAGATCTATATCGGTGGAGCAGACCTACGGGGATGACATCGCGGGGGAAGAAGTTCTGCGTGCCGAGTTGCTCCACCATTCCGACCAGGTTGCCTGGCGGCTCAGGCGGGCGAGCCTGGCTGGACGTACGGTGTCGATCAAGCTCCGGTACCCCGATTTCACCACCTTTACCCGCTCCGAGACCCTGAAGGCCGGCACCGCCGTGACCCGGGATATCTACCAGGCGTGCTGTCGGCTGCTGGAGCGGGCTGGGGTAGGGGATCGTCCGGTCCGGCTTCTGGGTGTGGCCGTTAGCGGTTTGCAACCCGACGACGCGCCCCGGCAGTTGTTGATCGATCGGGAGGCGCGCTGGGAGGACCTGGCGGAAGCGGTCGATGGCGTGAGGGCCAGGTTCGGTCGGAGGGCGGTGGAACCCGCCCGGCTCCGGACCCCCAAGTCCGCCGGTGGTTGACGGTTGACCTCTCGGCCCAGGCCACCGGCCGCTTTCGATGCTGTCTACGCTTAGTCGTGGAAGGGCGCCGAAAAACGCGTAAGTGGTTGGCCCGTCGTCCGCTGATGGGGCGTTCTGTCATCGACCGTCGGGCCGTTGGGGGTTTCCCCACCACCCCCCTAGCCGGTAGGGCGACGTATACTATGGGCGGGCGCACACAAAGTTGGAGCGGCTTCTATGCCATTGAATGAGCGGGAGCAGCAGATCCTTGAGGAGATCGAGAGGCAGTTCCGCGTCGAGGATCCGGAGTTCACGCGCAAGACATCATCATCCCTTTCTCGTCTCGACCAGCGGAACCCCCGCGTCCCCGTAGCCGGGGCGGCGGTCGGGATGCTGTTGCTCGCCACTTACTGGGTCGGTACGGTGTGGCCCTCGGTCCCGACGGCGCTGACGGTTGTGTTGGCGCTGGCTGGGTTCGGCCTCATGGTCCTCTCGGTGAGTGCGCTGGTTCAGGCACGGCGTGGTTCCAGCCAGGATTCGGGCGGTGCTTCCGGGGATTTCTTGTCGAGCGCGAGAAACTCCCGCTGGCCGTTCCGTCGCTGAGGGCTCGCCTCCGGTAGGATTACGCCGACTCTGAGGCGGAGGGCTCAACCATAACGTTCGGTCCTCCCCACGCGGTTGCATGCAACCGTCCGGCGCGGGAGTGCACAACGGCACGAAGAACAAACCGGGGTGCTCCGGCGTACCCCACTGGTCCGAGGGAGACAGTCTTGCAAGAAGGATTCACCGCCGACCAGGCATCCCGGCTGACGGGATGCACCCAGTCCCAACTCCGATACTGGGACAAAGTTCGACTGGTCCAGCCATCGATACAGCGAACGGGAGGTCGTGCCGGCGTCCGACGAATCTATTCATTCCGGGATCTGGTGATACTTCGAGTTGTGAGGAGCCTGAAGGACAACGGAATGTCACTGCAGCGGATCCGGCGTGCATGGAATTACCTGCGCCGCAACGGCGTAGACCCCCGTGGGGTGAAGCTGGTGACCGACGGGGTTTCAATCTTCCGGATCGCGCACGACGATGACGAATTACTCGATGCGCTCCGTGAAGGTCAGTTGGCGTTCTTCGTGGCGTTGGACGAGATCACCCAGAGCGTCGAGGAGGATGTCAGCCTGTTCGAATTGGATCGTGACCGGTTCCTTACCTTCCTGCGCGGGAGCCGGGAGGACGTTCGGCGCCGAGTCGAGGGTGGCACGGGTTAGCCGGTGGTCCGTCTGTAAACCAACTTGCCGTGCCCTGCAGCCGCGACGCTATTTCACAAGTAGACCGTCGCTGGTTGGTGGCTGACGGGAGGGGGAGCAACTCGGTGGTCGTTGAAGGGCTTTGATGGGTGCCTTGGGGAAGGTGTTCCTGGGGGTGGTGGTTCGCCATCCGTCCTTGGCGCCCGAAGCGGTGCGCTTGGCGCTCGCGACCAGCGCGCCCGGCTGGCTGGGCAAGTTCCCGTTTCTTCCCCGCCCGGAGCCGGTCTACCGGGATTGGCGGTTGGTAACCGCCTACGGGCGCAGGGACTGCCTCCCGTCGCCGACCGAGATGGAGGAGTTCCTCCGCTGGCGGCGCAGCATGAGAAGGTTGTAGCGATCAGGTCCACCCGAAAACCCACCCGGCCACCGATCAATATGGCTCGTTGCCGGGCCTCCACTTTATCGAGCACCCCATGGAGGGATACTGGTCCTCGGGGACCGGCCGATCACCCAGGACGGCTTCGACGGCGGCCCTCAAGTCCTTGCCGGTGACGGGTACTCCCGAGTTGGGCCGGGAGCTGTCGAATCTTCCCCGGTACGCGAGGGTCCGGTTCGGGCCGAACAGGAAGAAGTCCGGAGTGCATGCCGCCGTGTAAGCCTTGGCCACTTCCTGGGTTTCGTCGTAAAGAACCGGAAACCCGTAACCGCGCTCGCGAGCCACGGCGCCGAGCCGGTCGGGAGCGTCGTCGGGATAGGTTTCGGCGTCGTTGGCGCTGATGCTGACGATGTGCACGTCCGATCCTGCGTAATCGTTACCCAAATCGACCAGGCCTTGCTGGATATGAACCACATAGGGACAGTGATTGCACAGGAACACGACTACCAGTGCCTTCCGGTCCGCCAGATCGGCGAGGCGGACGCGATCTCCGCCTACCGTATCGGCCAGGTCGAAGTCGGGAGCGGGAGTCCCGAGTGCCAGCATCGTGGACTTTTCAGCAGACATTGTCGAACTCCGGGTCGGGGACAGATCCGGGAGAAGCGTAGCGTCGTTGTCGGTTGTCGGTTGTCGGTTGTCGGTTGTCGGTTGTCGGTTGTCGGTTGTCGGTTGTCCGTTGTCCGTTGTCCGTTGTCCGTTGTGACTCTTACGGGTATTCGGCTATGAGGTGACTCTTGCTAGCGAGGGCTAGGTGGGGTAGCCGTTGCCTGACACCTGATCTCAGGCCGGCTCGGCCAGGAGGTAGGGATCCCATCGCGGGTCGCGTGACTTGCCCAGGGCCGCGTACAACCATCCCTGGTAGCTCGGGGTGGCGGGAGTTCTCTTCAGCTTGAGCCCGGCCTGGTCGGGAAGCCGGCTCCCTTTGCGGATGTTGCATCGACGGCAGCACGCCACCACGTTCTCCCAGGTGTGCTTGCCTCCGTGAGCCTTCGGCACGACATGGTCCAGGCTCTCGGCCGGTGCCCGGCAGTACTGGCATCGGTGGCTATCGCGGGCGAACACCGCGGTGCGGGTCAGGGGGACCCGCCGGTGGTAGGGAACCTTGACGTAATCGCGGAGCCGCACCACCGAAGGCACCTCGAAGGTATGTTCGGCGCTGTGCCAGATTTGGTCGGCCGTCGCCACCGTGTCCGCCTTGGCGCGCAGAACCAGGACCACCGCCCGGCGGGCGCTCACGATGGATAGGGGCTCGTAAGTTGCGTTGAGAACCAATGCTCGTTCGGTCAAACCGATGCTTCTCCGGTGCTGGGTGGCTACCGATCGGGTAGACGATAACAAGCCTCCTGGATGATCCGACCCTCTCCCGGTCGCCGGCTTCACCTGCGGCGAGGGAGTCGTGAGGGTGCCTGCTCTGTCGCCGCGCGCTCCCGGCTCAGCTGCAACCGGAGCAGAGGCCTCCGATCTCGAGGGTGTGACCGGTGGCGGTGAAGTCCCGCAGACGGGTCGCTCCAGATACCAGAGTGTTGAGGATGGCCTCCGAATCCTCCGAGAGTTCGATGTCGTCGACCGTGCCGCAGATGTCGCATACGAGATGGTGGTGGTGACCCATCAGCCACTCGGCGAGCTCGTAGCGCGTGACGCCACCGCCCCCGTGGTGGGGCGCCAGTACGCCGACGCCGGTCAGGACGGCAAGGGAACGGTACAGTGACGAGAGCGGAACCGCCCGGTCGAGTTGCCTGTGTATGTCCGACGCCGATCGTGGGCCATCCGACCTGGCCAGAGCTTGTATCACGTACCGTCGTCCCTTCGTGTACCGGATGTCGGACTCGGTAAGGCGCGATACGATCTGCTGCTCTATCTGTGGACTGACCATGCTTCTCCCGTTCGTCCTCTTGGTCGGGAATGGCTCGATCGGGAAGGCGCGAACTGCCTCGAGATGGATCGAGTCTCAATAGGTGTTCCCATTGTAGCCGCCGAATCGGGAAACCCTGTGCGATGTGACCGCCCTGGCCGGTAGCTGATTCTCCACTACCGGATTGCCACATCTCTCCACCGCTGTCCGTCCGGGTGCCGGCCGCCAAGCACGGAATCAAACCAGGTTACCCCGCTTGTCCTGCCCGCTGGGGTAGGAAAGTTCTGGTAAAGTGGTAGAAAGTGGTATGAAATGGCATAGAATGGGTGTAGAATCAGCCTGACCCCACTGCGCCCACCCGGGCGGACGGCAAGAAACGAGACCAGGTGTTCCTCAGCCAGTACAGGCACACGGTTGATAAGAAAGGGCGGGTAGTACTCCCTGCCCGATTCCGGGACAAGTTGATGAAGGGTTGTGTCATCACGAAGGGACAGGAACGTTGCCTCTACGTATTCCCGCTGGACAGGTGGGAACAAGAGGTGGAGAAATACCGGATGCTGCCCCGGACAGACGCACGTGCCCGCCGCCTCACGAGGGCGTTCTTCGCCGGAGCCATCCACCAGGAGATGGATGCAGCCGGCCGGGTGCAGATCCCCGTGCGGTTACGGGAGTACGCCGGCCTCATGAGAGAGGTAACGGTTATCGGCGTCGAGGAACGCGCCGAGATATGGGACTCGGCTTCCTGGGACCGCTACGACGAGGAGGCTGACAACTACTACTCGAATATCGAGGAGGCACTTTCGGAATTCGGTATCTGACAACACCGCCCGGGCCGGATCGATGACCTGCTCATCGCCAGCCCTCCGGACACCAATGGACTGCCCTTACTCCGCCCGCATTCTACTTGGTACCCAACAACCGGGGGGCTGGCAATGAGCCAGGTAATCGATACTGAATATACCGCGTACGGTCATCCTTATCACCGGCCCGTGATGGTCGAGGAAGTAGTGGACCTCTTCCGGCCGCTGACCGATGGCGTGATCATCGACGCCACCTATGGCGGAGGTGGTCATACCAAAGCCCTGCTCGACCGGCTGGGAGGTGGCATATCCATCCTGGGGATCGACCGGGATCCGGAGGCGATCGACCGGGCCCCGGATCGCGATCGGTTGGTTCTGGTTGCCGGGAACTTCCGCGAGCTGGACACGATCATCGAGATGCACGGGATCGAAGAGATCGCCGGTGTGCTGTTCGACCTCGGTGTGTCCGGTCGCCAGCTGGATGAAGCTCGGCGGGGGTTCTCCTATCGTCAGGACGGGCCGCTCGACATGCGTATGGGCCCCGATGCCGCCGTTTCCGCCGACGAAGTGGTCAACGGGACGCCGGTCCCGGAACTGACCCGCCTCATCCGGACCCTCGGTGAGGAGCGGTTTGCCCATCGTGTAGCCCGGGCCATAGCCGCCGCTCGCCCGATCACCACCACCCGGCATCTCGCCTCAGTGGTGAAGGATGCCATCCCGGCGGCGACGCGCCGCTCGGGGGGTCACCCGGCCCGGCGCACATTCCAGGCCGTGAGGATGGCGGTCAACGACGAGTTGGGAGCGCTGTCATCGGGGCTCGATCGTGGGATCCGGGTACTGCGTCCCGGTGGCCGGTGTGTGGCCATCGCGTACCACTCTCTCGAGGACCGGGTCGTCAAGCAGAGGTTCCGCCATGGCGAAGGTCGCACACCCGGTCCTACCCTTCCCGTCCCGCCGCCCATTGAGTTGGTCGTGCTGACCCGGAAGCCCGTACGTCCCCGCCCCGAGGAGGTGGTCGGTAACCGGAGGGCGCGGAGCTCCCGCCTGCGCGCCGCGGAGAAGGCGGCATGACGGTCCGATCCCTACCCGACACGGTTGCCACTCCGGCGAGGCTCCGGGTCATTACGGGGCATGCGCGATCCCTGTCCCGTGCGCTGGTGTGGTCCTTCTATACGGTGGCCACGGTGGTTGCGTTTCTCACGTTGATCTTCCTTCGTACTGCCGTCGATGAGTCGGTGTTCGAGATTCGGGAGTTGGAGGGGCGGATAGAGGTCGAGTTGGCGCGACAGCACCGACTCCACCTCCAGAAGATCCGCCTTGAGTCCCCCGGAGAGATCGTTCCGATCGCCGAGAACATGTTGGGCATGGTGCTGCCGGAAGATGTGATACCGGTCACGGTGGGGGTGCAGGCCGGCGGAGATGCCAATGGCGCCGGCTCAACCACCGGAGCCCGTGCTGGCGCGTTACCCGAACCGCCGAGCGTCCCGAGTGCCGGCGACCCGGTCACCTCGAACAAATAGCGATGGGCTGAGAGTATGTCGAAGGGGCGCGAAGCGGGCATGGGGACGCAAGACCGTCCTGGTCGTTCCGGTCGACGGGGCGTTTGTTCTGCTGGAGGCGACACGGGCCTCGGCCGATCTTCCTACCCGGGTTGTCGCCGGCACAGGGTCGCTTCATGTCCTCGGTACGGATCGGGTGGGTGCCCGACGGCATCCGGCTGCTGTTCACCGGAGGCGTAGCCTATGGAGAGGAAAAGGACCGGGCGGTTTGTCACGCGCTCCACCGACATCCGTCTTCTGACGATCGCCCTGTTCTTCGTGGCGGCTTGGGCGACCATCGGCTACCAGCTCTACAAGGTCCAAGTGGTGGATGCGGCAGAGTACACGGCTGCCGCGGAGAGGCAGCGGGTCCGGGTCGAAGAGACCGCGGCAGCCCGGGGGACGATCTACGACCGCCAGGGTCGGGAACTGGCCATCAGCATCGAGTCACACTCGATCTATGCCAACCCCAAACAGGTGGTCGACCCGGGTTCCACCGCACTGATACTGAGCAGCCTGCTCGAGTTGGACATCGGCCGGTTGCGGGAGAAGCTCACCTCCGGCGGCACGTTCGTGTTCCTGGCCCGCCAGGTCGAGCCGGAGCAAGCCGGCGAGGTGGAGGCACTGGACCTTCCCGGTATCCACTTCCTGAAGGAGCCCAAGCGTGTGTACCCTTCCGGTGCCCTAGCCGCCCATGCGGTGGGCTTCGTCAACATTGACTCGAAAGGCATCGAAGGACTGGAAGCCCAGTACGACGACCTGCTCACCGGCACCCCCGGGCGTGTCCTGGCCGAGCGGGCGGCAGGCGGCCAGGTGATCCCGCACGGTCGCCACGAGGTACAGCCCGCCGTCCCCGGGGCTGATCTCATAGTATCGATCGATCGCGAGATCCAGTTCATGGCCCATCGGGCATGTGTGGACACGCTGCTGCGGGCGGATGCCCAGAGATGTACCGTCGTGGCGCTGGATCCGGCGACCTTCGAGATCCTGGCCATGGCGGTCGTTCCATCGTTCGACCCGTCCCACCGCTCCGATCTGGACATCTCCAGCGGGATACTCACCAACACCGCGGTTCGCTCTCTATACGAGCCGGGCTCCACCCAGAAAGCCGTCACCGTGTCGGCTGCCCTCGAGGAGGGTGTGGTCGAATGGGATACCCAGTACCTGGTTCAGGACCAGATCGAGGTGGTGGACGGCGCCTGCGACGACGGGGTGGAGGAGGTCTTCGGGTGCTTCAGCGACTTCAGCCCGCACCCGCCCGAGGTGATGACCGTGAAGGACTGCGTGCGGTTCTCCTCCAACGTGTGCACGGTAAAGATCGGACAGGATCTGGGGAAGGATGATCTGGCCGTTTACCTGGACGCCTTTGGATACGGGCGGCCCACCGGTATCGATTACCCGGGAGAAGCCCGGGGAACGGTCAACCTCCCCAAAGGATGCCCCACATGTCCGGCTTCTGCTTCGATCGGCTATTCCCTCTCGGTGTCTCCGCTACAGATGGCAACGGTGTATGCCACCATCGCCAACGGCGGTGTGCTGATGGAGCCTCGGCTGGTCACCGGGGTCGTGGATGGCAGCGGATTGAATCGTCAGCCGCCGACGCCGTCGAAACGGATTCTCTCCGAGGCCACGGCCCGGCAGGTCCGCCTGATGCTGAAGACCGTGGTGGACGGTGGGACCGGGGCGCGGGCTGCTGTCCCCGGCTACACGGTGGGTGGAAAAACCGGCACCACCCGCAAGTTCGACGACAGCCTGGGGATCTATACGGATGATTACGTAGCCAGTTTCGTCGGGATGGCGCCCGTCGGCAACCCGCGCCTCGTCATAGCGGTCGTGGTGGACTCGCCCCGGGTAGGTGAGACGGTCTTCGACCGTACGGGTGGCGTGGTCGCCGCGCCCCTGTTCGCCGAGATCATGGAGGGGTCACTCCACCAGATGGGGGTCAGGCCAGATGTTTGATGCAACGGTGAAACTGATCGCCGTATCCGACTGCGTCAACGGCGAACTGCGAGGTGACGGGGCCGTCGAGGTCTCCGACGTTGCTCACGACAGCCGCGAGGTCCGAAGGGACAGCCTGTTCACTGCTATCCGGGGTCTGCGGGCCGATGGGCACGCCCACGTCGAGGAGGCAGCCCACCGGGGCGCGGCGGCGGCGCTGGTGGAGGAGTTCGTACCCGTGCCGATATCGCAGATAAGGGTGCCCGACACGCGTCGGGCGCTCGGCCCGGCGGCGGCGCTCGTGCACGGCGACCCGTCGCGGGATCTGGATGTGATCGGTGTCACCGGTACGAACGGAAAGACCACGGTCACCGCGATGATCGAGTCCATCGCCTCCGCGGCCGCCCGGCCCTTCGGAAGGGTGGGCACCCTCGGAGCCGAGATCCTGGGCGACCACGAGCCGCTTTCTCGCACCACCCCCGAGGGATCCGACCTGCAACGCCTGCTCCGGAGGATGGCCGGCCGGGGCGTCTCGCTGGTCGCAATGGAGGTCTCGTCCCATGCCCTGGCTCTCAACCGGGTGGACGGGACATCGTTCGCGGTGGCGGCGTTCACCAACCTATCCCAGGATCATCTCGACTTCCATGACGACATGGAGGAGTACTTCACCGCCAAGCAGAGGCTCTTCGACGGGCGCGCATCCATTCACGTGATCGATGTCACCGATCCTGCGGGACGTCGGCTGGCGCGAACGGCGCCGGGCCGTGTCGTTACTGTCGGTGTCGGCGAGGATCATGATGTTCCTGTCCTCACCGCCGATACAGACCTGCAGGGTTCGCGGTTCACTTGCCGGCTACGTGGCACAGAGACCACGTTGGTGGTCAGGCCCGGCGGTCTCCATAACGTGCGCAACGCCGCGGTGGCGGCCGCCTGTGCCCTGGAGGTGGGAATCGGCACAGGTGACGTAGCGGAGGGTCTTGCGGCGGTCGAGCGGATCCGGGGACGACTCGACCCGGTGGAGGTGGGACAGCCGTTCACTGTTCTGGTCGACTACGCCCATACGCCGGAGGCGGTCGAATCGGTGGTGGATACGGCGCTCGACCATTGCGGGGGGTCGGTCATCGTAGTGGTCGGGGCAGCCGGCGAGCGCGATCCTGCCAAGCGACCCCTCCTGGGCGCCGCCGCAGCCCGGGCCAATCTGGCCGTGATCACCTCGGACAATCCCCGCTCGGAGGATCCGGTCACTCTGGTCGACGAGGTCATGGCCGGGACCTCGGGCGGTCGGGCTGAGGTGACCGGGGTGGTGGACCGGGCATCGGCCATACAACTGGCCCTTCAACGAGCCCGGCCGGGCGACGCGGTTCTGATACTCGGAAAGGGGCACGAGCAAGAACAGGATCTGGGTGACGAGGTCGTACCGTTCGACGATTGGACGGTGGCGGCTTCCCACCTTCGGGCCAGATGGTCATAGAGGGTGCGCGGATAGGTGCTCAATGGGGAGACACAGCATGCGACAGTTCATGAGAGGACATCGATGAACAGGGGTTTCCCGAGCAGCGGCCGATCAGGGAGTGATCGCACGGGACGATCGCGCTCCGCCTATCCGCGCACCCTCATGGCGCTACGCCGGCGGGAGGCCAGATGAGGGAGGGATCGCCGTGATCACCATGCTCTTCGCGGGGAGCGTGGCCTTCGCGGTCGCCATCTTCGGAACGGCGTACGCCATCCGGCTCTTCCGCGCCTGGAACATCGGCCAGTTCATCCAGGAGGAACTCGAGGGTCATATGCACAAGCGGGGGACCCCCACCATGGGAGGGATCGTCATCATCCTGGCGGTGGTAGCCGGATACGGTGCATCCCATCTCCGGGTCCGGTTGCAGGACGGCGGGATCGAGTGGGCGGCCAGGGAGTTCTACTCCCCCGGGCTGCTGGCCATCGGGGCGATCGTCGGAATGGGGATCGTCGGTTTTATCGACGACTACCAGAAACTATCCCGCTTCCGCAACCAGGGCCTGGGCATAGCGGCCAAGTTCATCGGCCAGCTGGCGGTGGCCGGGTTCTTCGCGTGGGGGGCGGTGGCGTCCGGTACTTCCACCGCCATCGGCTTCACCCGCCCGACCTCGTTGGATCTGGGGGCCGGCCTGTTCGCGGTGTGGGTGCTGCTGATGCTGACCGGATTCGCCAACGCGGTCAATTTCACCGACGGTCTCGACGGGCTGGCGTCGGGATCGACTGCACTGGTCGCCGCCGCATACATGATCATCGCCTTCTGGATCTTCCGGCACCCCGACTTCTACCAGGTCGAGGGAAGCCTGGCTCTGGCATCGGTGGCATCCGCCATGCTGGGCGCGACGCTCGGCTTCCTCTGGTGGAACGCGGCCCCCGCCCGGATCATCATGGGCGATGTGGGCTCCCAGGCGCTCGGCGGGGGATGGCAGCCCTCGCCCTCCTCACCAACACCCACTTGCTGCTGGTGATCATCGGTGGGCTGTACGTGGTCGAGACGGTCTCGGTGATCGTCCAGGTGGCGGGGTTCAGGTGGTTCGGTGGCCGGAGGGTCTTCCGTATGGCCCCGATACATCATCACTTCGAGATGAAGGACTGGCCGGAGACCACCATCATCACGCGCTTCTGGATACTGGCCGCGATCGGAGTCGCGCTGGGACTCGGACTGTTCTACGGTGACTTCCTGGCCGGTGGCGGTGTGGACGGTGTGGCAGGGGGGATCGGATGAGGGCGCTGGTGTTGGGCGCCGCGGTGTCGGGCCGAGCGGCCTCGAGGCTCCTGGCGCGCATGGATGTGGACCATGCGGTCTACGACCGGCGTCCCGACGCCCTCCGGCCACTGGCCTCGTCCGGGGTCGAGACGGTCGGGGGTGAGTGGGATGCGTCCCTTCTCGCGGGGATCGACCTGGTGGTCACCAGTCCGGGATTCAGTCCCTCCTCCGTCCCGGTGAGGGCGGCCGAGGAGGCAGGGATACCCGTATGGAGCGAAGTGGAACTGGGCCTTCGCAGGCTCGAGTCCCCGGTACTGGCGGTGACCGGTACCAACGGGAAGACCACCGTGGTGGAGCAGGCAACCGAGATGCTCCGGGCGTCGGGTATCAGGGCGGTTGCGGCGGGCAACATCGGCTTGGCGGTGAGCGACATAGCACTCGATGACTGGGAAGTGGTGGTTCTCGAGGTATCCAGCTTCCAACTGGAACATTGCTATTCCCTGGCGCCCGGGGTGGCGGTTCTCGTCAACGTAGCTGCCGATCACCTCGATTGGCACGGGTCGTTGGCCGCCTACCGGGCGGCCAAGGCCAGGATCTTCCGGCGCCTGGCCGACGATGCCCTGCTCGTATATGACGCCGACGACCCGGGCGCCGCGGCTCTGGCCGCCGGTGCTCCCGGACGCAAGGCACCCGTTGCCGGCTCCAACGGCGTTCCGGGACGGGGTTTCGGGGTGGGGCCGGAAGGCCTGATGCTTCCCGGTGGAACGATACCCCTGGACCGGATGCCCGTCGTGGACCCCGCGTACCGTGTCAACCTGACGGCGGCGGCGGTGGCCGCGATGGAGATGGGAGCCCGTCTCGGGCCGGTGGGCCGCGTCGTGGCCGGATTCCGGCATCGGGCCCACCGTCGGAAGGTGGTGGCGGAATGGGACGGTGTGACCTGGGTCGATGACTCCAAGGCCACCAATCCGCATGCCGCGCTGGCGGCGATTCGCTGGTACCCGTCGGTGGTGTTGATCGCGGGAGGGCGTAACAAGGGCCTCGATCTGGCGCCCCTGGCGACCGTTCCCAACGTGCGATTCCTGGTCGCCATCGGCGAATCGGGTCCCGAGTTGTTGAGCCGGGTGGCGGGGCGTCCCGGCTACCTGGCCGGATCCATGGAGGAGGCGGTCGCCGTGGCCGGTGACCGGGCCGTGGCTGGGGATACCGTTCTGCTGTCGCCGGGTTGTTCCAGCTTCGACATGTTCAGCTCGTATCAGGAACGGGGAGCCGCGTTCGGTCGCTTGGTTCGGGAGCGCATCCGCGAAGCTCGCGGGGTCGGGAGCGGGAGGGAGGCTTCCGGATGACAGCGCGAGTGACCTCCATCACCCACCTGCGGGAGAGGGCACGCCAGCGCGACCAGGTTGCTCTCGCTAGGTCCCGCGTGGTCATCTTCATACTGGTGCTGGTGGGTCTCCTCCTGGTGGTGGGTCTCGGAGCTACGTTGTCGGCGTCGTCGGTGGAGGGAATACTCGGTCAGTCCGATCGGCTGGCGGTATTCAAGCGGCAGTCTCGATGGGTGGCGGTCGGGATAGTGGCACTGTTCTTTACGATCCGCACTCCGTACGAGTGGTACCGGCGCGCCGCGGTCTGGATACTGGGGATCTCGACCCTCGGCCTGCTCCTGGTTCCGGTGTTCGGGGTAACCCGGGGGGGAGCGCAGCGGTGGCTGCAGGTCGGCTCGGTGACCATGCAGCCTTCCGAATTCGCCAAGCTGGGCGTCGTGGTGTTCCTGGCATCGTTACTCACGCAGCGAAGGGAGCGCCTGGGGGACTTGCAACACGTGCTGGGTCCTGTCCTGGCGTCGGTGGGCGTAACGTGTGCGCTGGTAGTCATCCAACCGGATCTCGGTACTGCCATCATCATCGCCGGTGCCGGGGGGGCGCTGGTGCTGGCTTCCGGCGTTCCCATGAGGTACGTCTTCGCGGGTGGGGCGCTCGCGGGCCTTCTGGCTGCCTTCTCCACCCTTGCCTACTCGTACCGGCGTGAGCGCTTTGCCTGCTTCCTGGATCCGCTCGCCGACCAACTCGGTAGCTGCTTCCAGCTGGCCCAGAGTCTGATGGCGCTCGGCAGCGGCAACCTAATGGGGGTGGGTCTGGGCGCGTCGAGGGCTCGGTGGGCCTTCCTTCCCAATGCCCATACCGACTTCATATTCACCATCATCGCCGAGGAAACCGGGTTTGTCGGCGCGATCGGTCTCCTCATGGCTCTGGCAGGCTTGTCGCTGGCGGGGATATGGATCGCGTACCGGACCACCGACATGTTCGCCCGGTTGCTGGCCAGCGGAATAACGGCCTGGTTGGGTGTGCAGTCCATCGTCAATGTGGGGGGTGTGGTAGGGGTGATTCCCGTAACCGGGCTGGCTCTTCCCTTCGTCTCGGTCGGGGGTAGCGCGATGGTGGCTGCCATGGCCGGAGTCGGCATCCTGGTCAACATAGCCCGGACAGCCCCGCATGCATCCGACGAGCGGGAGGAAGGGTCGCCGCGATGACCTACGCGATAGCCGCGGCCGGCACGGGTGGACACATCTTCCCCGGATTGGCCGTGGCCGAGCAGTTGGTCGCGGCGGGCGTGGACAAGAGCCGGATCCTCTTTCTCGGCGGTGACCGGATGGAGGCGGATCTCATTCCACGAGAGGGATTCCCATTCGTCCGGCTCGAGCTCCAGGGTCTGGTGCGGCGCCTCTCGGGCCGCAACCTCCGGCTGCCCATGGTCGTCTGGAGAGCCGCCCGGAGGGCCGAGCGCGAGTTGAGAGCACGGCGGGTAGGTTCCGTGCTCTGCACGGGGGGCTACGTCACGGTACCGGTGGCGGTGGCCGCCAAGCGTACGGGAGCGGCCCTCTACCTGCACGAGCAGAACGTCGAGGCGGGCTTGGCCAACCGCCTGGCCGGGCGGTTGGCGGATTGCTCGTTCGTGTCGTTTCCGGGTACCCGCGGGCTGGACGGGGAGGTGGTCGGCTATCCGATGCGAGCTTCCCTGGCCTCCCTCGACACGTGCTCCACCCGCCCGGCGGCGCTCGAGCGGTACGGGTTGTCCCATGACCGCCCCACGATCGGGGTCATGGGAGGAAGTCTGGGGGCGAGTGCGATCAACGGGGCCGTGACCCGGCTCTCCGCCGGTTGGGAGGGCGATCCCGTGCAAATCGTCCATCTGGTTGGCGCCTCCCATCGGAACAGAGTATCGGTGGAGGTGGATGCGTCGTCGGTGACCAGGGTGGTGGTGGGGTTCGAGGACCGGATGGACATGTTCTACTCGGCTTGCGATCTGGTGGTCGCCCGAGCAGGAGGTGGCCTCATGGAGGCTGCCGCCACCGCTACCCCGACGGTCCTGGTTCCGGGTTCATTCGGAGGTCGTCACCAGCTGGGCAACGCAGAGGCGATGGTGGAGGCCGGGGCGGCTCTGGTTCTTCAGGAATCCGACCTGGGTTCACTGGGGGAGGTGTTGACCGGTCTCCTGGCCGACGTGGAGCGTCGGCAGCGGATGGGCACTGCCGCCTTGTCGGCCGTGAAGCCGGGCGCGGCGGCCAAGATTGCTTCCGCGATGCTGGAGAGCACCTATGCGGGTTCTCGATGAGCCGGGCCGTATCCATGTAGTCGGGGCCGGCGGAGCGGGCATGGGTCCGCTGGCCAAACTACTGGCGGCCATGGGACACGCGGTATCGGGTTCCGATCTGCATTCCGGTCCAGGACTTGCCGGCTTGGAGAGGCACGGTATCGAGACATGGGAAGGTAGCCGGCCGGCCCGGATGGCCGCCTGTGACCTGGTGGTGACCTCCTCGGCGGTTCCCGCCGGTGACCCCGAGCTGGTGGGGGCGGCCCGAGCCGGTGTGACCGTGTGGAAGCGGCCCCGGCTGCTGGAGGAGATAACCGCCCGCACGCCCACCATCGGCGCCACCGGCACCCATGGGAAGACGACTTCGACCGCCCTGGCGATAGCCGCAACCAGAACTCTCGGTCTCGATCCTTCTTTCATCGTGGGCGGCGACCTCGTGGATCCGCCCACCAACGCCCATCTGGGGACCGACGACCTGCTGGTGCTCGAGGCGGACGAAGCGTTCGGAACCTTCATCCGCCTGACGTACCGTGCTCTGCTGGTTACGAACGTGGATACCGACCATCTGGATCACTACGGCAGCCGGGAACTCCTCGATCGGGCCTTCGCGGATGTGGTCGAGAGAGTGGAAGGTCCTGTGGTGGTGGGTATGGACGATCCGGGTGGGCAGGAGTTGGCCCGACGGACCGGGCGTCCCGGATACGGAACGTCGGACGAGGCGGACTGGCGGATTCTCGATGTGGTTCCCGGTCCCGGGAAGGTGTCTTTCCGGCTCGGTGGAAGGTTCCGTCCCACCGAGGTCACGGTGGGACGTCCGGGCTTGCATACGGCCCGCAACGCCTGCGGCGTGCTCGCCTTGCTCGCCGAACTGGGATACGACCCTGCCGAGGCGGCCCGGGGACTGGTGTCCTTCGGAGGTGTCAGGCGGAGGCTCGAACGCAGAGCGACGGTGGCGGGCGTGACCATCATCGACAGCTACGCCCACCACCCGGCGGAGGTTGCCGCCGATCTCGAGGCTCTGGCGCCGAGCGATCGGAACGAGCTATGGGTGGTTTTCCAGCCCCACCTCTATTCACGGACGCATGCGCTGGCGACCGAGTTCGGCTCGGCTCTGGCCGTCGGCGACCGGGTGGTGGTCACCGATGTGTACGGGGCGCGCGAGGCGCCGGTCCCGGGGATCACCGGTGCGCTGGTGGCGGACGCCGCAAGCCTTCACGGAGCGACCGTGGACTACGTTCCGCATCTCGGTGACGTGGCCTCCTTCCTAGCCGATCGGGTCGGGCCTGGAGATATGGTCCTGACGCTCGGCGCCGGCGACATCACAACGTTGCCGGACAGCCTGGCGAGTCTCCTCAGCGAGCGTGCATGACCAGGTGGAAGGCCCTTCGCGTCGGCGGGTACATCACCACCGGCGTCGATATGGGGAACCTCACCACTTACAAGCTCGGAGGGCCGGCGCGCTGGTTCTGCGAGGCCCGTTCGACCGAGATGGTTCGAGACGTGGTGAGGGCGGCTCGCGGACGAGGGGTAGACATCCTGGTCCTGGGGAGGGGGAGCAACCTGGTGATCTCGGATGCGGGTTTTTCGGGTCTCGTGATTCGTCTTGGAGGGCGATTCAGGGATGTGGACATCGATCGCCGGGCCGGGGTCGTGACCGCGGGGGCGGCGGTGGCGCTCCCGCTCCTGGCCCGCCGGACAGTGAGTGAGGGGCTCAGTGGACTGGAGTTCTATGTCGGTATTCCCGGTTCGATCGGAGGAGCGGTGGCGATGAACGCCGGGTTCTACGGCACCGAGACCGCCGATGTTCTCGTCTCCGCATCCATCCTGGACATCGGGTCCGGATCGGTCGCCGATCGGGGAGCGGCCGATCTCGGATTCGGCTACCGCACCAGCAACGTCACGGATCGAGACCTGGTGCTCGGGGCGTCATTCTCGGTCGAGCCCGGCGAGGTCGACCGGATGTCGGCCCTCATGCGGGAAGCCATCCGGTGGCGGCGAGACAACCAGCCGGGCGGGACCCTCAACGCCGGAAGCGTATTCCGCAATCCTCCCGGTGACGCCGCGGGGCGCATCATCGACTCACTCGGTCTCAAGGGCATGCGGCGGGGAGGGGCCCATGTCTCGGTCCGCCATGCCAACTTCTTCGTCGCCGATCCGGGCGCGACTGCCCAGGATGTCCACGACCTGGTCGATGCGGTACGGGCGCGGGTCCGGGATGAGACCGGGATCCTGCTGGAACCGGAAGTGAGGTTCGCAGGGCGATTCCGCTCCGGTCCCGCCGGCGGGCGTGATAGGGCTCAACCGTGAGGGTCGACCCCCGGATTCTCCTGCGACGTCGGCAGGTAGCCGAGCAGCTGGCCAGATCGCGGGTGCGGCGGTCGCTGGTGGTGCTGGTGGCGCTGGCGGGCGTGGGAGGGGTCGCCTGGTTCCTGACCTCCTCCCTCGTGAGCGTTCGCAGTGTGGTGGTGGAGGGAGCGAATAACGCGGAGGTGGATGTGATCCTGGCCCGCCACAAGGTTGTCGACGGTAGACCGATGGTGATGATCCGGGTCGAGCCGGTGGAGGAGGGACTGATGGCAGATCCGTGGATCCGGTCGGCCTCCGTCAAGTTGGTGTTCCCCACGGAGGTCGAGGTCTACGTGCAGGAACGGGTAGCCGTGGCCTGGATATGGTTGGAAGACCGATGGGGCTTGCTGGCCGACGATGGGGTGGTGATCGATTATGCCGGCACCCCGACGCCCATCCGATCCTTGATCCGGGCCCCCAGCGACGATCCGGGTATCGGGGGCTCGGTGGGCAGCGAGGAGGTTCTCGGTGCACTGCGATTCCTCGATGCCCTTCCCGACGATCTGTCGGAGCGGAGCATCGTGAACGTCGTCGACGGTGAGCTTTGGGTCTCGGTGGGATTCAGGACGGTCCGTCTCGGTTTCCCGGTCGAGATGGAGTCCAAGGCCGCTTCGCTGGTAGCCGTTCTGGACTCCGCTCCCGACGGTGTGATCGATGTGACCGCGCCCGCTCGTCCGGCTATCCGGACCTGGGATACGATCGGAGCCTCGGTGAAGGACAGAATCGACCTTTAGCTTTAACAAGAGGCAAAGATTAATCTAGAAGGTGAACCAAATAGGATGGCGTAAGCTTGAGGGCTACATGACCCCGGCGACTGTTCGGGGTAGAGGCTCGCATAGGCTGAACCGGGAGGACGAACGCGCATGGCCGTTACAAATGTCGGCGGGTTGCACACCTACGTAGCGGTTATCAAGGTGGTGGGGGTTGGCGGTGGCGGGATGAACGCCGTCAACCGGATGGTCGAAGCCGGTATCCGTGGAGTCGAGTTCATCGCGGTCAATACCGATGCCCAGGCGCTGCTGATGTCGGATGCCGACATCAAGCTGGATATCGGTCGCGAGGTGACCCGGGGGCTCGGCGCGGGCGCCAACCCTGAAGTCGGGAAGGCCGCCGCCGAGGCACACAGGGAGGAACTCGAAGATGTGTTGACGGGTTCGGACCTGGTTTTCGTCACGGTCGGGGAGGGAGGCGGAACCGGCACCGGTGGCGCCCCGGTGGTGGCGCAGGTAGCCCGTAACCTCGGTGCTCTGACGGTCGGCGTGGTGACCCGCCCGTTCGGCTTCGAGGGGCAACGTCGCTCCGTCCAAGCCGAGCAGGGAATCGCAGAACTACGGGAGGCGGTGGACGCCTTGATCGTGATCCCCAACGACAACCTGCTGGCGGTGGCCGATCGGTCGATGTCGATGGTGGACGCTTTCACGCTGGCGGACGAGGTACTGAGGGATGGGGTGACGGGAATCACCGAGATCATCACCAACCCCGGTCTGATCAATGTGGACTTCGCCGATGTCAAGACCGTGCTGGGCGACGCGGGTACCGCGGTTCTCGGGATAGGGCGGGCATCGGGGGACAGCCGGGCGGCCCAGGCGGCTGAGCGGGCTATGGCCAGTCCTCTGCTCGAGTCCTCGATGGAGGGAGCGACCGGGGTACTGCTATCTATCTCGGGTCCGCCCGATCTGACCTTGTACGAGGTGAACGAAGCTGCGTCCAGCGTCCAGGCACACTGCGAGCCGGACGCCCAGATCATCTTCGGGGCAACGCCGGACGAAACCGTGGGGGAGGAGTTCCGGGTAACGATCATCGCCGCGGGCGTCGATCGGTCGCGGCGGGCGCCCCGGCCTGCGGACCCCACGATCCGGTCGCGTCCCCGTCTCGCATCCGAGCGGATCCTTCCCATCCCCGAGGACGATCCCTTCGACATCCCTGGCTTCGTCGAAGGATGACCCGGCACTCTCCACGGGAACCGTGATCATCCGCCCGCCCGGGTTCCGCGGAGCAGCCTTCACGACGGCCCAGGCCGGCGATATGTCGTGCGGTGATCGGTCGGCGCTGTCCGCGCGCATTGGAATCCCTGACGAATGGGCCACCCTGCGCCAGGTTCACGGCGCCGACATCATCGAGGTGACCCGTCCGGGCCGGGAGGGTGACGGCGATGCCCTGGCCACGGCTTGCCCGGAGTTGCCGCTGTCCGTGTTCACGGCCGACTGCGCGGGAGTGGTGCTGGAGACCCGCCGGGCCGTGGCGGTCGTACATGCGGGGTGGCGGGGTGCGGCGGCCGGTGTCGTAGCCGAGACCGCCCGCTACCTGGAATCGCGTTTCGGTGATCGGGTATCGAGGGCCGCTCTCGGTCCTCTCATCGGATCCTGCTGTTTCGAGGTCGGCGACGAGGTGGCCGTGCGGTTTCCCGGCCGCGAATCCACGACTCGATGGGGGACGGTATCGGTGGATCTTGCAACAGAGATCCGTTCCCAGGCACCCGGCGCCAGTTGGTGGTCGGTCGATGCGTGCACGCGTTGCGGGGACGGATGGTTCTCGCACCGGGCGACGGGTACCACTCGGCGGATGGCGGCAATAGGATGGATACCGTGAGCGTGGCAACCCGTCTCGGAGAGGTCGAAGAACGGGTGGCGGCGGCCGCCCGCCGGACCGGACGGCGTCCGGACGAGATCGAGCTAGTCGCGGTCGGCAAGGGTCACCCGGCCAGGGTGCTCCGGGAAGCCTTCGATGCCGGGCAGAGCACGTTCGGCGAGAGCCGCGCGCAGGAGTTGATGTCGAAGTTCGGTGATCTTCCGACCGGCGTGGAGTGGCACTTCATCGGCCCGCTGCAAACCAACAAGGTGCGGATCGTGCGCCCCCGCGTGGCGTTGATCCACTCCTTCGACCGGGACCGGCTGGTGAAGCCATGGACCAGGGGTGCGGGCGACCCCCCCCCGGCGTTGTTGCAGGTGAACATAGGGATGGAGCCACAGAAGCAGGGGATACCCCCCGATCTGGTCAACGAGACCTTCGACAGATGGGCAGCGGCGGGCATCCGGTTACACGGAATCATGGCGATACCGCCGATGGGCGGGACGAGCGAGGCTGCCCGGCCCTACTTCGCCAGGATGAGGGAGATCAGGGATCGCCTGTCCGCCCGGGCCGGTAGGCCGCTGGCGCTGAGCATGGGGATGACGGACGACTTCGAGGTGGCAATCGAGGAAGGATCCACCATGATTCGGGTTGGACGGGCTATCTTTGGCAACTGACCCCGATAGCGGAATAGGTATGAGTTCCTTCAACAAGTTCTTGGCATGGATGGGGCTGGTGGACGAGACCGAGCACTCGGGCGACCAACCCCGGGATTCGCGCTCGCCCGGCGCCGGCCAACGCCGACCGCCACACCGCCCCCAGGTGCGACCTGCGGGCGGTCGGCCCACCGGTGCGATGGGAGGTCGCCAGCTTGCCGAGGCGGCGCCCACGTACCGGCGCCCGCAAACAGCAGTGACGCCGGACCTGAGTGTGGTGGTGCGACCCGGTGAGCAGGCGGGGTCGATGGTCGGCTATACCGAGACCATCGACGTTCGCAGTTTCGAAGACGCCAAGAGGATGGCCGACCTGATGCGGGAGAGGATTCCGGTGGTCGTGAACCTCAGGGATACCGATCCCACACTGGTACGGCGGCTGGTCGACTTCTCGAGCGGGCTGGTGTACGCGCTGGACGGATCGATCCGCAAGGTCGCCGAGGGGGTGCTCCTGGTGAGCCCTCCGCGGGTGAGAATCCTCGAACGCGAGCTTCGCCGCCTGGCCGAACTCGGGCTCTACGACTTGGACGCGTAGCTTCGTGCGGCTGTTCTTCATCATCTGCACGCTCCTGCAGTTGTACGTGTTCGCCATCATTGCCCGGGTCATCCTGAGCTGGGTGGCGGTGCCCGGCCACCACCCGGTCGGCCGGATAGTGGCCGTCCTCGCCAGGGTGGTCGATCCCCCGCTCCGGTCGATCAGCCGGGCGCTTCCCGCAATCCCCCTGGGTTCTGTAAGGCTGGATCTGTCCCCGATCGTGCTTCTCGTCGGGGTGACGTTGGTGACGAGGATCATATGCAGGTAGAGCGGTGCGCCTGAGTTCGCACGAAGTCGAAGGGGTCAAGTTCGCGGTCACCCTCCGCGGTTACGCAGAGGACGAGGTCGACGCCCTCCTTGACCTCGTCGTGGCCACCATCGGTGAGTACGAGGATCGTGACGCCAAGGCCTGCAGTGAGATTGAACGGCTCCGGTCCGACATCGACGAATGCCGCAAAGCGCGGCTCCTGGAGATCAGAGGGCCGAGTTCGGACCGTGATGCCCACGTTGACGTCGAGAACCGGGTGGCAGGCATGCTCGAGGAAGCGGTCAGGACCTCGGAACGGGTGGTCGAGGAGGCCTTGGAGGCGGGCGAGCACATCCTCGACCAGATCCGAACGGCGTTGGAGCCCTCCTTGCCGGGGGCGGAGCGCGGTCGACCCGACCAGCATGCCGAGGTGGACCAGAACATCCCCCCGGTCGGTGCCGAGGGCGGGCTCGAGGGGATCATGGAGAGAGATCCGCAGCCCGGACCGTCCGGCCTTGCCTCAGGGCCTCTCGGACCCGAAGGCCTTTTCGATCGCCACTCGTAGGGCGCCGCCACCGATCTTGTAGACGGTGCCCGAGGTCGCCGGCCCGGGGGTGAGCGAGGCGGCCAGTATCTCTCCGGCTACGAACCCGGCGTGGCGCACGATGGCGGTCCGGATATCGTGGTCGTCGGTGTGATAGCTGACCTTGATCCGGTCGCTGACCGCCAACCCCATGTCACGCCGGGTTCGCTGGATCCGGGACACCACCTCCCGAGCCCGACCCTCCGCCGCCAAGTCATCGCTCAGCGCGGTGTCCAACGCTACCGAGAGCGCTCCGTCCGAAGCCACCACCATCCCCGGACGGGGTCGGCGGGTTATCACCACGTCATCGGTGGTGAGCCGATGGTCGCCGATCACGATCCCACCGGTCTCGACGAGGATCGACACCTGCGATCCGGGAAGCGAAGCCAGAGCAGCCGCCACCGCTTTCACTTCGGCCCCGAGGCGGGGGCCGAGCCGCCTGAAGTTCGCCTTGGCACGTAATTCGACCACCGACTGCTCGTCCTCGGAGGTCTCCACGTTCTTGACGTTGAGTTCCTCGGCGATAATCCGACGGTGGCGATCGACTGCTCGCGCCAGATCCGGGTCACGGCTGACCACGGTCAGGCGGGACAGGGGTTGGCGAACCCCTACCGCGTTGTCGGACCTCAGGAATCGCCCCAGCGTGACCACTTTTCGGGCGACCTCCATCGACTTCTCGAGGTCCTCGTCGATCATCTCGGCGTCGACCGTCGGGTAGTCGGTGTGATGAACACTGGTTGCGTCCGGCACCAAGCCCCCGTGTAGCTCCTCGGTGATGAAGGGGAGCACCGGCGCCAGGAGACGGCTGAACACCACCAGCACCTCGTAAAGAGTGGCGAACGCCGCCCGCTTGTCCTGCTCGTGACCTTCCCGGCTTCTCCAGAACCGGCGGCGGGATCTCCGCACGTACCAGTTCGTGAGGTCGTTGACGAACCCAAGGGCGGGGCTGACCACTGCGTACAGGTAGTAGCCCTCCATCAGCCGGTTGGTCTGTCCTATCAGTGACTGGAGGACGCTGAGGATCCAGCGGTCGATCTCGGGCCGCTCGGCGACCGGGGGCGCTCCCCGCAAGTCCTCGAACCCGATCCCGTCCGCTTCCGCATAGGTGGTGAAGAACGAGTAGGCGTTCCACAATGGGAGGATCACGGTTCGGACCACATCCCGCACTCCCGCCTCCGAGAACCGGAGTGGCTCGGCCCTCAGCACCGGCGAGTCGATCAGATAGGCGCGCACCGCGTCCCCTCCGTAGCTGTCCAGCATCAGGGAGGGCTCCGGGTAGTTCTTGAGCCGCTTGGACATCTTGCGCCCGTCCTCGGCCAGGATCATTCCGTTCACCACGCAGTTCTGGAACGCCACGTCGTCGAACAGGGCGGTTGCCAGGACGTGGAGGGTGTAGAACCAGCCTCGCGTCTGATCGAGACCTTCGGCTATGAAGTCGGCGGGAAACCTGGCTGGGAACCGGTCTTCGTTCTCGAAGGGGTAGTGAAGCTGGGCGTAGGGCATCGAGCCCGATTCGAACCAGCAGTCGAGGACTTCGGGAACCCGGACCATGACACCCGCTCCACGATCGGTCCCGCCCACCGAGCACGACGAGCAGGGATAGGTGATCTCGTCGACCACGTGCTTGTGGAGGTCATCGAGCCACACTCCCGAGTGTTCTTCGAGTTCCCTACGGCTGCCGATGCACTCCTGATGACCGCAGGTGTCGCACTCCCATACAGGAATGCAGCTTCCCCAGAACCGGTTGCGGGAGACCGCCCAATCCCGGGCATCCTCCAGCCAGTTACCGAAGCGGTTGGCGCCCACCCGCTCCGGTACCCAATGGATCGACCCGTTGAGTTCGACCATGCGGTCGCGTATGGCTTCGACCTTGACGAACCAGGTGGGGATGGCCTTGTAGATGAGCGGCTGGTCGGTGCGGTAGCAAAAGGGGTAGGCGTGGAGGATCCGCTCGCTCTTCATCAGGACTCCGGATCGGCGGAGGAGCCCGATGATCGTGCTCTCGGCCTCGTGGACGTGGAGACCGGCGAGTTCCGGGATGGCATCGGTGAACCTGGCCTCGAGGTTGACCGGGTCCACCAGCAGGTCCATACCCTGCACCTGCATGGCGTAGAGGTCCTCCTCGCCGTAGGCCGGTGCCATGTGGACCAGTCCGGTTCCCTCGTCGGTCTTGACGGCCGGGCTAGGGATCACGCGGAAGCCGCCCCGATCCTGTAGGTCCTCGAAGTAGTCCAGAGGGGGCCGGTAGACGACACCCAGCAGGTCACGACCCGTCGTTACGGCTACCGGCCGGCGCGGTTCGCCGAAGACCTCCTCGACCCTTGAGGATGCTACCCAGTAGCGGGCTCCACCCTCCTCCACCGCCACGTACTCGACATCCTCGCCAACCGCCACCACCAGGTTTCCGGGAAGGGTCCAGGGGGTGGTGGTCCATATGGTGAGGTAGTCCCCGGGCCGCGCCGGCCCGGCGTCCTCCGGGACCTCGAGCACCTCGAGACGGAGGGTAACGGCCGGGTCGTCGACGTCCCGGTAGCCGCCCAGGCTGACCTCGAAGTTGGACAGGGTGGTTCCGGCCGCCCAGGAATAGGGCAGGACCTTGAAGGCCCGGTAGACGAGGCCCCTGTCCCACAGCGAACGGAATACCCACCAGACGCTCTCCATGAACTCGGGGTCCATCGTCTTGTAGTCGTTGGCGAAATCCACCCAGCGTCCGATCTTCCGGGTGATGTCCTCCCAATCCGCGGTCGTGACCTCGACCATCCTGCGGCAGGCCTGGTTGAACTCGACCACACCGAGTTCCTCGATCTGCCGGGGACCGGAGATGCCCAGACGTTGCTCGACCTCCATCTCGACCGGGAGGCCGTGGGTGTCCCACCCGAACCGCCGCTCGACCCGGTGACCCCGCATGGTCCAGTAGCGCGGCACGATGTCCTTGATTATCCCGGCCAGTATGTGGCCGTAATGCGGGCTTCCCGAGGCGAACGGGGGACCGTCGTAGAAGGTGTACTCCCGATCTGCGGGGCGCATCTCGATCGAGCGACGGAAGGCGTCGGTCTCGTCCCATCTTTTCAGGACGCGCGCGTCGAGGGCGGGGAGGTCGAGCTTGGGGGCGACCCGGCGGAAGTCGGTGGTCGGTCTCGAGTCCGGATCGGCTCCGGGCATGGCTCCTCGGGGGTAGGCGGCAATGGCGCCGGCCCGTGGCCGGCAGTGGGGGATGGTACTAGGAGGGTGGTCAAGAACCCCTGCCGACCTTCTGGTCGATGGCAGAATGCCAGGTCAGCGGACGACGGGCCAACCATCTACCCGTCTCGGGGAACCTTCCTGGTGTCCTGATCCGTGAATCCGTCCCGGATACCCGGGAATGAACCGTCCATCCCACCCGGCAGGCCTGAGGCGGCCGAGAACGCGAAAAACACCGGACGAGGCCCCTCCCGACGGGCCCTCCCCCAACCGCCACCTCCTCGGCTCCGGCCGCGTTCCTCCCTCCCCGAGAGGGTCGGCTTCGACAACATGATCCCTGCCCCGGTCCGGTCGGTACCGGATACGGACCGGTGGTGTTTGCGGTTACCTACCAGTATGCAACGGGACTGTGACACGGTCAACCCCCTTGTGGCAGCGCGGTCGGTCCAGCGGGGGTTCTGGGGGCGGTTCGGCGTGGCCATCGTTCACCGACGCGGGTCCTGAACACAGCGAACGAGAGACTCGGGACACCAGTAGTCCGTCTGCGAGATGGCGGTGCGGCTCGCGCCGACGGCGGCTTCCTCGTCTGGTCCGTCGACGGGGCGGCCGGTACGGACGCGAGGGATCCGGGCGCCCGGTCGGGCCGGACGGCACCATGACCGAGAATCATCTCGAGCGCGCTTCCCGGCGGGCTCGCGGTAGCCTGCGATCGTATCGGGGTAGCAGACGGAAGGGGATTGGGGCGTGGCCGATCGGATCGAGCAGATGGTGCGTGACCATCCTCATGGCGTGATCCTCACCGTGCTGGTCACAGCAGGAGCCTCCCGCAGCGAGATCGTAGGTATGCACGGCACCTACCTGCGGGTGCGGATAACCGCCCTTCCGCAAGGCGGGCAAGCCAACCGGGCGACCGCCCGGCTGCTGGCGGACGCTTTCGGCTGCCGGGCGGATCTGCTGTCCGGGGCCCGGACGCGCATCAAGCGTATGCTGTTGCGGGGCGCCGACCGCACCGCGGTCACTTTGGTCATACGCTCGATGGCCCGCTGAACGGTTCGTTGTCCGGGATGAAGCTCGACGTGCTAGCTTCACTCCTTCCGAAGCAATGCCGGAGGTGGACGAAAATGGCGACTCGTAAGCTGGCCGAGTCGACGCTCGATCGGTTCAAGAGGCTCCTGTTGGAGAAGGAGCGTCAGTTGGAGGCGGTCATCGCCGACCATGAGGCGGAACGCAGCGAGGTTCGGATGGCGGAGACGGCAGCTGAGCGCAGTCCGGATCCTGACTCCGCCGATGGTGGTGCCATGGCTTTCGAGTTCGAGAAAGAACTCTCGGTGGACCGTAACACGCGGGACATCCTGGCCCAGGTCCGCCAAGCGATAATCGCGGTCGAGGATGGAACCTACGGGACGTGTCGGGTCTGCAGCTGTCCCATCCCCGTGGCGCGCCTGAGAGCGCTCCCGCATACGAGCCTATGCGTGAAGTGCGCTTCAAGACGGCGCTGAGCCCTAGGCGTACCAGAGCCGCCCTCATCGGTGGGGTGGTGCTCCTCACCGACCAGATCACCAAGGTCTGGGCCCGCACCGCTCTGGCGGACCATGACATCCAACTCGTACCGGGATTCCTGCGTTTCCATGTAGCAGATAACCCGGGAGCTGCCTTCTCGCTCTTCCAAGGTCTCGGTCCGTGGCTCGGATTGGCCGCCATGGTTGCGTCCGCCGTGATCCTGGTGGTGGTCGAGCGAACCGAGACCCGGTTCGAGTTGGCCGGTCTCTCCCTGATCCTGGGTGGCGCAGTGGGGAACCTGGCGGATCGGATCACGAACGGACCCTGGCTGACCGGTGCGGTAACCGACTTCATCGACTTCAGCTTCTGGCCGAACTTCAATGTTGCCGACTCGGCAATCACGATCGGAGTGGGAATTCTGTTATGGGCGGCGAAGCGCAGCAGGTGACCGTTCCCGGGTCATTGGACGGAGCGCGGTTCGACGTAGCGCTTGCCTCTCTGGCCGGGGTGAGCCGGACCAGGGCCCGGAGGTTGATCGAGTCGGGACAGGCCGGCCGGTTACCTCCCACGGGCAAGCCGGGCGTCCGACCGAACACTCGGGTGACGGCGGGGGATCGGGCCTGGTTCCGTCTGGGAGCCAGGGCCATGCTCCGCCCACTTACGGCCTTTCTCGACATCCGCTACGAGGATCCCTACCTGGCGGTGGTCAACAAGCCGCCGGGGATGGTGACCCATCCGGGTCCGGGGAATCTCGAAGGGACGCTGGTGTCGGTCCTCCTCGGCCGTTGGCCCGAGGTGGAGGGCGTCGGGGTGTATCCCCGCTGGGGGATCGTTCACCGCCTCGACAAGGACACCTCAGGGGTTCTGGTGATCGCTCGACGGGAAGAGACCCACCGGGCCCTGGCCGCGGCGCTCGCTGCCCGGGAGGTCCGGAGGAACTACCTGACCCTGGTGCACGGCCTCTTCCATGTCAGTACCGGAACGATCGATGCCCCCATCGACCGCCGCCGGGCTCGACGTTTCGTGGGTCCGGGCGGCAAGCGGGCGGTTACCCACTACCGTCGCCTCGCGTCGTGGGTCCGGCCTGTGATCAGCCTTCTCGAGGTGACCCTGGAGACCGGCCGTACCCATCAGATCCGGGTCCATCTGGAGTCCATAGGGCGACACCTGGTGGGCGACCCGGTCTACGGAAAGCCGGCGAGCCCCGGGGTGGACCCCGGCAGGGTCTGGCTGCATTCCCACCGGCTGAGGTTTGCGCATCCGGTCACGCGAGAGGACCTGGACGTGACCGCGGCCCTCCCCCCGGACCTGCGCGCCGGTCTCGATGCCCTGGGCATCCCGAACTCGGGTACGGTGCCCCGGTAACTCGCCACCCGGCCTCCGGAAGAGGCGGCGAGAGGCCCCCGATCACTGGCCATCGGCCCTCTGCACGACTAAGGTCATCGGCGACCGGGTGCCCCTGACCGGTGGCAAAGATCGGCCAAAGGGCAAGGTTCGGGCAAACATGCCGGACGACGGTTTCGTTCACCTCCACGTTCACAGCGAGTTCTCGATGCTCGACGGCGCCGCACGCATCGGCGACGCGGTCCGGGCCGTGGCAGCCGACGGCCAGACGGCTATCGGGCTGACCGACCACGGGGTCCTGTACGGGGCGGTTGACTTCTACAAGACCGCCACCGCGGCCGGTATCAAGCCCGTTCTCGGTGTCGAGGGTTACCTAACCCCCGATTCACGGTTCGACCGACCGGTCCGGTCCGAGAACGTGAGGTATCACATCACCCTCCTGGCCGAGAACCAGACGGGCTACCGCAACCTGGTCAAGCTGGTGAGCCGGGCCTACCTGGAGGGCTACTACTACAAACCGCGCATGGACCTCGAGTTGCTTGCCGAGTACGCGGAGGGGATCATCGCCACCTCGGGGTGCCTGGGCGGTCACGTGCCGCAGCTGCTGGATCCGGACGCCTCGCGGGAGGAGGGCAACACCGGTGGGGCCCGGGATGTGAGGGCGGCGGTCGCCGCGGCCGCCCTCTACCAGGACATCTTCGGTAAGGACCGCTTCTTCATAGAGCTGCATGACCACGGGTTGGCTGCCCAGCGGAGGATCCTGCCCGACCTGGTGGACATCTCCCGACGGATCGGGGCGCCGCTGCTGGCCACCAACGACGCCCACTACACCCGGCGTGAGGAAGCCGAGGCTCACGATATCCTGCTGTGTATCCAGACCGCCTCGGTAATCGACGAACCGGATCGTCTCAAGTTCGAGGGGTCCGAGTACTACCTCAAGCCGGCGCGGGAGATGCGGGCTCTCTTCCCCCACGAAGAGTTCCCGGGCGCCTGCGACAACACCTTGTGGATCGCCGAACGAGCCCAGGTGGAACTCGACTTCGACCGGTTGCTGCTGCCCCACTTCCCGGTTCCCGGCGGCCACACCGCCATTTCTTACCTGCGCCGGCTCGTCATTGAGGGCGCACGCGAACGCTACGGCGGGGACACCGGCGGATCGGTGGGGGAGCGTATCGAGCACGAGCTGAGGATCATCGAGGATATGGGATTCCCCGACTATTTCCTGATCGTGTGGGATCTGATTCGCTATGCCAAGAAGCGCCGCATCCGGACCGGGCCGGGACGGGGGTCCGCGGCTGGTTCCATTGTTTCCTACTCGTTGGGAATCACCGACCTCGATCCGCTGCAATACGGCCTGATCTTTGAACGGTTCCTCAATCCGGGCCGCCGGGAGATGCCCGACATCGACATGGACTTCGACGAGCGGTACCGGGCGGAGGTGATCCGTTACGCGGCGGATAGATACGGGTCCGACCACGTGGCTCAGATCGTCACTTTCTCCACCATCAAAGGCAAGCAGGCCATTCGCGACTCGGCACGGGTGCGGGGATTGCCCTACTCCCTGGGAGACCGGCTCGCCAAGCTCATGCCTCCCGCCGTACTGGGGAGGGAGGCATCGCTCGACATCTGTTTCGAGACCCCCGCCGAGAACGCCGCCCAGGTCGTGAAGGACTGGCACACCAATGCAGCCGGCTTGCGGGACGCCTACCACACCGAGGAAGAGGTTCGACCGGTACTGGACTCGGCCCGGGATCTGGAGGGTCTGCGCCGACAGGACTCGATCCACGCCGCCGCCGTGGTCATATCTCCCGAGCCCCTCACCGATCTGGTGCCTGTTCAGCGAAAAGGCGAGGACGCCGAGGTCGTTACGCAGTTCGAGATGCACGCCATCGAAGAACTGGGTCTGCTGAAGGTGGACATACTCGGCTTGCGCACCCTGTCCACCATCGAGAGAACCCTCGAACTGGTCGAGAGCAAAACGGGTAGGCGTCTCGACATCGACCAAATCGATCTCGAGGACAGGGCAACTTACGAGATGCTCTGCCGGGCGGACACGATCGGTGTCTTCCAGCTCGAGGGAACGGCCATGCGTTCGCTGATCCGGAGCCTCGGGCCGGACCGATTCGAAGACATGATTGCCCTCGTGGCCCTGTACCGGCCCGGTCCGATGTCCAACGACTGGCACAACGCCTACGCCGATCGTAAGAACCGGCGTCAGGCGGTGGACTATCCCCATCCGGCCACCGAAGGGGTGTTGGGCGAAACCTACGGTCTGATGATCTACCAGGAGCAGGTGATGCAGATCGCCCGGGACATCGCCGGCTACACGATGGCCGATGCGGACGCCCTCCGTAAGGCGATGGGCAAGAAGATCACGGCGATCATGAAGAGAGAACGGGAGAAGTTCATCTCGGGTGTGGTGGCCGGCGGCGAGAGCGCCGGCTTCGGTGGGGAGCTCTTCGACTCGATCGAGGGGTTCGCAGGATACGGATTCAACAAGTCCCACAGTGCGGCGTACGGTCTGCTGGCCTACCAGACCGCCTACTTGAAGGTTCACTTCCCGGCCGAATTCATGGCCGCCCTCCTCACGTCGGTCCGGAGGGACAAGGACAAGACCGCGATCTACCTGAACGAGTGCCGGACGATGGGCATAGAGGTGCTGCCGCCGTCGGTGAACATGTCCGAGAGCGACTTCACCGTCCAGGACGCCAAGATCGTATTCGGGCTGTCAGCGGTACGTAACGTGGGTTCGGGGATGGTGGACAAGATCACCGAAGCCCGAAAGGGGGGAGGTCGGTTCGCTGATTTCCAGGACTTCGCAGACCGGGTGGACACCTCGGTTCTGAACAAGCGTATCGTGAGCTCTCTCATCAAGGCCGGGGCCTTCGATCAGCTGGGGCATCCCCGCCAGGGCTTGTTCCTGGCCTACGAGCTGCTAATCGAGCGGACCATCGGGCGCAGGCGTCAGGAGGACCGGGGACAGTTCAGCCTGTTCGGCGAGGACATAGGCATACCCGACTTCGATCCGGTGGAGATCCCGGACCAGGAATGGCCGAAGAAGCTCCTGCTGTCGTTCGAGAAGGAGATGCTGGGGATGTACGTGTCCGACCATCCTCTACTCGGTCTCGACGGGGTGGTGCAGCGGCTCACGACTAGCACGATCTCGGGCTTGAGGGACTATCCCGACGGGTCCGAGGTCACCATCGCCGGGATCGTCAGCGGGATAACCCGGAGGTTCACCAAGGGCGGGGATCCGATGGCGTTCTTCAACCTCGAGGATCTGGAGAGCTCGGTGGAGGTGCTGGCCTTCCCCAAGACGATGGCGCAATCGGGTGCTCTGATACAGGATGATGCGATCCTGGTGGTGAAGGGTCGGTTGAACAATTCGGGTGATGATCTGAAGGTGCGCTCGTTCATGATCGTCGAACCGGATCTGACCCCCCGGTCGGAACTACGGCTGACCGTACCTGCCGGGGTCCTGTCGAGGGACACGGTGGGGAAACTCAAGGAGATACTCATCAACCATCCGGGCTCCGCACCGGTATTCGTGGAGATGACCTCCGACGGCCGTTTCAAGATACTGCGACTCGACGACCAGTTCCGGGTCGATCGGACCTCGGCCCTGCTGGCCGAGATCCGGAATCTGCTGGGCGCCACAGCCGTAGCCTGAACCGTCCGCCTGTCGGGCTCATCGGCCATCGGGGCTGCTCGCCAGGCTTACCCCAGGCAGGCGGTGACCACTGCATCCCACGAGGGCGACCGGGGGTCGATGAGGTCGAAGTGGTCGGCCTCGGGGAGTTCTACCAGGCGGGCATCGTCACCGGACGCGAGAGCTGCTTCGATGAACCGGCGGCTCTGGTCCGGGAGCACGTCATCGTCCCGGTGGCCATGTACCGCCACGATCGGTGCGCCGCACGGGAGCGCCCGGATCGGGTCCACCCGGTCGAGGCTCGTTTCTGGTTCGTCGCCCAGGAATCCGGCCAGAAGGTCCTCGAAGCCGGACCCGAGCCGGCGGAGGTCGAGCATCCCACCAAGGGATACGAGACGGACCGGACGCCTCCGGGCGGCCTTGGTGGCGAAGAAACCGAGGTGACCCCCGGCCGAGTGGCCGACCACGGTCACGTCTGACGGTTCGATCGGGTAGTTGCCGGCTATCGAATCGAGGGCGTCCACGCCGGCGACGACGTCGGCGATCGTCTTACGCCAGCCGCCGACCGGGGGGATGCGCCGGTACTCGATACTCCAGGTGGCCAAACCTCGGGCGGCGAGGTCCACCGCAGCGCCGTCCATGGTGTCACGGGTGAAGTAGTCGAGCCAGCCGCCCCCATGGATCAGCACGGCCACCGGATGAGGACCCGTCCCGTCGGGGAGCCGGAGGTCCCCAACCTGATCGGGATGCGTCCCGTAGCCGAGCGTCACCGGCGGATGTTCGGCCCGGTAGTGAAGGTGGGCGATGGCCGACAGGTAACCTTGGACGCCGCGCCCGAAGATCTGGTAGGCGCAGGCCGGTTCGATCCGCGAGATCCGCCGCCACGCTTCCCTGCGGCGCACGTTGGAGATGTGGATCTCGACAGTCGGAAGGCCCACGGCTTCGATGGCGTCAGCTAGCGCGTAGCTGGTGTGGGTGTACGCGCCCGGGTTGAACACGATCGCGTCGGCCGTCTTCCGGGCGGCGTGGATAGCGTCGATGAGGGCGCCCTCGTGATTCGACTGGAAGGCTTCCAACCGGTGGCCGTACTCGGCTGCCCCGGCCCGGCACAGTTCCTCCACCTCCGCGAGGGTGGTGGCCCCGTACACCTCGGGTGCTCGGGTTCCGAGCAGGTTGAGATTGGGCCCGTTGAGAAGCAGGATCCGCATGATCGGCCAGCGTAGTCTGTAGTCTCTAGTCTGTAGTTTCCTGTCTGTAGCTTCCAGACTCTATTTTTATTACTCGTTAGTAAATGTTAACCACCGACCACCGACACATTTGTCGATTTAGCCAGTTGAATATCGAGATTACTGTTGTTCTATAGCCTGTAGTATCTGTGTTCGTGCATAGTGGGACGATAGCGGCTGGGGAACCGAAAGCATGACGGCGATTACGGAATCCTTGGTGGATGCCAAGGATGACAAGGTGAAGGCACAACTGGAGACAGAGGTCGCGAAAGCGGTTGGCAACCTTCAGCGGTCGATGTACCAGACCGCGTTCTGGGTAGCCGGTACCGTTGTGGCGGCTCTCGGGATAGCCGTTTCCATCCTGTTATCGCAACTCTCGTAGGTTCGCCGCTGGCCCGGCGGTCGATGACAGAAGATGCCTGGTCAGCGGACCGCGGGCCAACCGATCACACCGTTTTCCAGCACCCTCCTAGTCCAGTTCGTACCACTCCACGGCTTCCGGAGTCAGGAAGTCGCGTATCCCGTTGACTATCCATCGGTGTCCGGTGTCGAGGAAGGCGAACACGCCGTCGACGCCCGCGCCCAACGGTGTCCCACGGGCGAACATGGTCAGGATCAGGAAGTCGGCGCCGCCCTCGGACCGGGCGGTTTCCAGCCGCCCGTACAAACGTCCCACGCGCCGGCCGTCGGCGTCCGGAATCACGTACTGGGTGATGATCCGCATCGCCTCGAGGTCCGGGAGGTACGCGCCCCGGCGCCCGGAGAAGATGCGTGCTACGCGGTCCAAGCCGCCAGGATCGTCCCAGAGGCCCCCTGACTGGAACTGGAACCGGTAGCTGATCTCGCACTGGAGGGGCTTGAACTCACCGAGATCGGTGTCTTGCGCGAACTCGATCAAGCTGGTGAGGGACTCGGTGAAGTCGGAGCGCACCGAGCCATAGCCCGGGTAGGGGGGAGGTGTTCCGTTGGCGGTGGCCCGGCCGGTCGCTCGCCAGTTCCGGGCGAACCAGTTGCGTTGGACCTGTATCAACCCGCTTCCGTCTTCGTTGCTGAACCATCTGCGGATGTTGGTTATGGGGCTGGCAGACGGCAGGGCCGCCAGGCTTCCGTCGGGTTCTTCGATGAACGGCTTGTGAGGAGCTTTCTCCTCGTCGGTGGGGAACTGCTCGACGTAGCACAGGTCCCGCAGGTCGTCGAGTTCGTACCGCAGCATGCGGTGGAACTCCTCGAAGCCCACACTCAGGGCTACTTCGACCAGCCCGCCGGTGGACGATGTCTTGAAGTCTTCAGGCACGCGCGCTCCCACCGTGTTGCTACAGGATGATCGCAAAGGATACCAACATAGGCGATGGGCGAATCTCCGGCGGCGTCTCCGGTTGATTTTGGATGCCGGTGTCACCAGAACCGGTCGCGAGAATCGGCGTCCCACCTGGCGCGGTTAGGCTGGCCAGGTGTCCGGGGGCCCGGTAAGAGTTGGGTCGATGCATCCTTGCACCCGTTGAGGCCCGGACGATGATGGACTCACAGCAGGACACGTAAGGAGGCCGAGCATGGGCGTATCCGGCCGCGTGGCGGTCATCACGGGGGCGGCGTCGGGTCAGGGCCGGGCTACGGCCCTGCGGTTGGCCGGAGAAGGCGCCCTGGTGGGTGCGCTGGACATCGATTCCGCGGGACTCGACAGTCTGGTCGAGGAGATATCCGCGATGGGAAGGCGGTGCCGCGGTCTCCCCGTTGATGTGTCCGACGCGGGATCGGTAAAGTCGGCTTTCGAGGAGATCGAGGGCGATTTGGGCCGCGCCTACGTTCTGGCCGCAGCCGCGGCGATCTATCCACAGGCGGCTCTGTCCCACCAGCGGGATCCGGAAGAGACCGCCCGGGTCTTCGACGTGAACCTCGTGGGGGTGATCCACTGCACGAGTGCTGCCACAGCGCAGATGATCGAGGAAGGCCGCGGGGGGCGGATCATCCTGTGGTCGTCGATCGGGGCAGGCGCCGCCATAGCGGGCCATGCCGCGTACTGCGCGGGGAAGGCGGCCATCGAAGGACTGGGCCGGGCGCTGGGTGCCGAACTCGGACCCTACGGCATCACCGTCAACACCATCGCCCCCGGCGCCATCGACACCCCGATGATCGCCGACATACCGCCCGACCCGGCCTACTTCGAGATCCTGCCCGTCGGCCGGGCGGGGCGGCCCGACGAGGTGGCCCACCTGGTGAGCTACCTGTGCTCGGACGCGTCCGGATTCATGACCGGCGCAGTGCTGGCCCTCGACGGGGGCTTGAGCGGTATCAACGGGGCGGTTCGACCGGAAGTGTGAAGGCCGGTGTCCGGCATAGGGTTAGAAACGACGCCCCATCCAGAACGGAGGTGAACGCATGAAGAACGCGGTTACGGTCACGGGCCTCATCCCCGCGGACCAGATCGGTAGGACGCTTCCCCACGAACACCTCTTCGCGACCATGACCTATGCGTATCCGGCGAGCAGCGAGGAGGCATACCGGCCCATCACCATCGACCGGCTGGGCGAGATCCGCTCCGACCTCATGACCAACGTCAACAACATCCACCTCGACAGCAGTTGCGGCCAGGCGCTGGAACTCAAGAAGGCCGCCGACGCCGGCATCGACACGATTGTCGAGCTGACCACCGGGCCTATCGGGAGGAACCCCGAGAGGATGGTCGAGGTGTCCGAGTTCACGGGTGTCAACGTAATTTCGGGAACGGGCCAGTACCTGGCTCACCACCAGCGTCCGTGGGCCCTCGAGGCGTCCAGGGAGCAGCTGGCCGAGGTCATGATCCGCGAGCTGACGGAAGGGATCGGCGACACCGGGATCCGAACCGGTGTGATCGGGGAGATCGGGCTCTTCGAGCCGGTTCGTCCCGAGGAGCTGAAAGTTCTTGAAGCGGCCGTCCTCGCCCAGCACGCTACGGGCGCTCCTCTGTGGGTGCACCTCATGAACGTACCGGTGGCGGCCGATGCCCTGGCGGTGTTCGACGAGTACGAGCCGATCTGGGAACGCACTGCCTTCTGCCACATGGACTTCGACATCCGCGACCTCACCTGGCACGAACGGGCGATGGAGCGGGGCATCAGTGTGGAGTTCGACTTCTTCGGCTCCGTATGGCTACCCATCGACCACTACATCCACTGCCCGACCGACCCGCAACGGTTGGCGGTTCTGGCCGACTGGTCTGAGAGAGGCTATGCCGACCGGGTACTCATCAGCCACGACGTCTGCAGCCGGGTGCAGTTCACCTCGCATGGCGGTTACGGGTATGCCTACATCCCGACGATCGTTCCCCGACTCATGGATCAGATGGGCATCGACAAGGAACTCCTGGACCGCTGGATGATCGACACCCCCCGCCGTCTCCTGGCCTGGGCGGACTCGTAGCCGTGCCATCGTCTGTCCACGCCGATGTCATAGGATGTGGACTATCACCAGAGACCTAGGAGGCTTTCCGGCATGTTCAAGCGGGTAGTTCATCCCGGTGAGATCCTCGCGGACGAACTGGCGGAGATGGGTATGACGCCTACGGAGTTCGCTCGTCAGATCGAAGTACCGCCGAACCGCATCAGCCAGATCATTGCCGGTAGGCGTTCCGTCACGGCCGACACTGCGCTACGGTTCGGACACTGGTTCGGGGTCGAGCCGCGGTTCTGGCTCAACCTACAGGCGCGGTACGCCCTGGTGATCGCCGATCAACGCGTCGGCGGCATGGTGCGCGCGTTACCGACGGCTGCTCAGAGTGCGTGATGTCGCGAGGAACAGGGAAGACTGGCTCGATGAGATAGTCGTCGAGCAGCGATACAGATGGACCAGGCCCACTCCGACCCTGCTCGAAGGCTTGCTCCGGCAGGATCTTCCCTGCCGGATAAGACAATCCTACGCAGGCAACCACCCCGTTCTCCATGTAGCGATCGGGACCAACGGTACCCACAACTACTGGCAATGGGCCACTCTGGATCGGGAGACTTCCGAGCCATTGTCGAAAGAGGAAGCCATAGCCGGTCTCCGGAAAATCATCGAGCTGACAATGATCACGTCCAGAAGCAGCGTCGTTCCCAAGCTGATGAGCGCATGACGCTGGTGGATACCATCCCGATAACGTCCCCGAGGGATGTAGCCCGCCGGGCTGTCGCAACAGTTTCCGCCCCCCACAACGATCTGAAAGCTTTGGAGACCGTTATATGGCTCATCGATGCTCCTATGGTTGTCAAGTCGGTGATGTGGCCGGTTCGTGGGTTAGGAGCCAGGTCTGGTATTGGCTGGCGAGTTGGTGGTTGTGGTCTCGGCCGCGTTCGAGTGCGGAGATGCGGCTGGGGTGGGTTCCGAGCTGTTGGGCGGCCTGGGTGACGGTGATGTTGGCGTGTTGACGTCGGCGGCGGAGCCGGGCGCAGTTCGGGGTTGGTGGCGGGTTGGTCAGCAGTCGGTAGATCTGTGGGGCGATGTGCCGCTTGAGGCAGCGGATGATCTCTTTTCGGTTCTTTCCTTCCCCCTGGCGCCGTGCCACGTATTGGTTGGTGGCTGCGTCGTGGCGTATCCGGGTGGTAGCGCATCGGCCAGAGCGCGTTGTTGGCTTGGCGGTTACCTCCCCGGTTGAGACGATGCCGGATGGTCTGTCCCGATGATGCCTGGACGGGGCTGGCGCCACACAGCGCCGCGAAGGACCGTTCTGATTTCATCCGCTGGGGGTTGTCGCCGGCTGCGACTAGCAGGGCGGCTGCTGTGTCAGGGCCCACACCTTTGGCGGCTAACAGAGCCGGGTTAGCCTCGGCGCAGAGGCGACGGATCTCGATCTTGAGTTCTGCGATTTCTGTGTCGAGGGCTTGGTATCGGCGGGCCAGGTAGCGTAGAGCCATCTTCGCGTACGCCGCAGTGGTCTGTGCTTGGCCGGGACGCCAGCGGGCACAGACCCGAACCCGGGCCTTGAGCTTGAGACCTCTGAGCTGGCGTTTTACCTGTTCAGGTGCGGTAACGGTCACAGAATGTATCTGGTTAGCGGCCTGGGTGCGGGCCTTGGTAGCCGAGCGGCGGGCCACCAACAACATCCGTATGCACTCAACGGGGCCGTCACCAGATTTGGGAACTGCGGTAGCTTGCCCCGAGGCCGCTGCCCGAGCTGCCGCCTCGGCGTCGACACTGTCGGTCTTGCCGCCCCGCTGGCGGCGTAGCTGCCGGTTCGGCCGGTTCACTTCTACCACCTCGATGCCCGCCGCCATCAGATAGCGGGCTAGGCCGGCGCCGTAGCTGCCGGTGCCCTCCACTCCTACCCGGAGCAGGTGCCCGTGGGTTCCGAACCACCTGGTCATCTGCTCATATCCGACCGGATCAGCCCCGAACGGAGCGGTTCCCAGCACTCGACCGGCGTTGTCGACCACCGCCGCAACATGGGTATCACGATGGGTATCAACCCCACCGAACACAACCCGACCATCTTCTTCCATGACGCCTTCCTCCTCTGCGGGATAGAATCACTTCCTAATCCTCGGACCCGGAAGGCGGTTGGACAGGCCACTCACGGTGGAGAACTCGAAGGCTCCTATTAGGTCACATCCGCCCCGGGTCAGGGGGTTACACCCCCAAGCTGGGAACAGGCCGACAGATCGATGAAAAGGCACAAGGCCAGATTTCAGTTGGGTCAGACCCGTCCCAGCCCAGGAACCTTCTAAGTATGAGTGGATTTCAGTGGGGAGTGACGGTGGCCAATAGGTCCCAGTTGGGTTTCCCCGCGTAGAGGAGTGCCCGTATTCGGTAGTTCGCGAAGTTGCGGAACCCGAACGCGATGCGTTTGATCCTCTTGATGAGGTTGTTGAGGGCTTCGGTGGGTCCGTTGGTTACCTTCGAGATGTGCCAGTTGGTGATCTGGGGGGTCCAGCGGGCGATGGTACGTCCGAGCTTGTTGATCTCGGGTGGGCAGGATTCGTCCTGGAGGTCGTCTGCGAGCTGGAGGGTGTATTGGAGAGCGAGGGCGGGACTGTCGACCCCGTAGATGCCTCTCACGGTTTCCTTCGCGTGCCAGGCTGTGCGCACTTCGCCGTGGGGGTCACCAGCGTCGAGGAGTCCGCGCAGGCGGGTTTGGCCGCGGTCGCTGATCTTGTCGTGGGCGGCGGTGAGGAGCCGCCGTATCCCATAGAGTGGGTCTCCTTTCCGGCCTCTGTGTCCGAGGGTTTCGTTTTGGACTCTTCTGCGTACTTCGTCGAGACGCTGGTTGGCGAGGCGGCTGACGTGGAACGGGTCTGCTACTTGGAGGGCGTGGGGCAGCACCCTGTCATACGCCTTCCGATACGAACCGGACATGACCCGACACCGCCCAGCGGATACCCCCAAGCCAATCCGCCGGTTGTGACCGGAACCAGGCTGCGGCGCTTTCTGCCGTTCTACCAGGGACTATGTCGATCAGCTGGTGGCCCCCAACGTCGACGACAGAGGTGCACCAGACTTTGGTGCGCCACCGGCCTTTCCGCCAGAACAACGCTTCTTGTCGATGCCCACAGCTCCGACCTCGCCTATCCGATCGGTGTCGGCTTCCAACAGGGCTTCGCCCCAGCGGACGACCTCGTTGTTCACCGTATGCCAATCACAACCCAACTCCGCGGCGACCTCGTCGATCGGACGGCCCCGCCCACCCACCTGGACGGTCACCCACCGCGCCGCTCGGGATGTCAACAACGCCCGTTCGGGACCAATCGTGGGGTCTTGCTCGATGAACGACCTGATCCCACAGTCCGGATTCGGACACGTCCAGCGCCGTTTCCTCCACCGCAGCCGCACAGGCCGACCGAACGCCGGTAAATCCACCAACACCACACTCCGATAGCCCTTCGACCACACCGACCCGCCACATGCCACACACAACGGGCGGGCCTTGCGGGACCCGATCACCACCTCAAGAGGTGCACCCTCGCCCGGGTCGTTGATCCCCACCAGATCAACCTCGCCTAGGCCTACCAACTTCTCGCACATGCGCGTAGGATCAGCTTCCACAGGGGTCCTCCTGCCTCGGATGTCATTACCAACACCCGATTATGGAGGACCCCCCATCACTTCTGGTGGATTACCACTCCCCCTGGCAGATCCCCTACTCCCCACTCATTTCCGAAGAGCCCGTTATATTCGAGTTGTGCCTGAACGTCAAGCAGTGGGCCGAAGCAGATGGCAACGTTTTCGTTGAAGAGGAAGAGAGCCGCTTTGTGATCACCGTTCAGGATCATGGAGTGGGTATTCCCGCGACTATGAGAAGGGCTTTCTCGGGGTTGAGCAACGAGGAAGCCGTCGCTCGCGCCTTGGCAGCAGGCGGTACCTCGTCGGGGCAACAGTGGCGCGGATTCGGGTTGGCGGACGCGACAGATATGTCGAACAGGGAAGGTTTCAGCGTCTACCTGGAAACCTAAGATGTGGCGATCTGGTCCGTCGATGGCTCCCTGACCTTCAGCTACAAGAGCGAGGGTGCTATCGCGGGAACACGGATCCAGATCATCTATTCCGTCCTTTAGTAGGCCTTCGCCGGGTCGTGAATACCGCCTATCTCTTCTCGATCAGCCGGCCGACAAGTACCTGTGGATAACGCTGGACAACAGTGTCTGATAGGGTATCCCTTCATCCATCGCCCGGGAGTGGGCAAGATTGAAGTCGCGCCCGGTTCCTCGCAGATTCACTCGCTTGGTCTTGTTGAACGTATTGCGAGCTGCCTGACAGGCTATCTCGACTTCGTGTTCAGGGTCAGGTCCAGAGCGCAACGCCGCGTTCGAATCGGTCGAGAATGTCGCGCTCCTCCGCGCTCATTTCGTCGTTCACGATGGTTTCGGAAACACGATATGGCGGACGTCGGCTAAGAGTCCAACGTCATTCGAACAGCCGACAGAGCTTTCAGCGCCAGTCGAGTAGGACGCCGATCATGTCACGGTCCCCGGCATCGAGGTCGGCGAACGCGACATCTATCTCATCGGATGGATAGGTGTTGGTGTGCATGGCTTCGAGATGGAGCCTTCCCCTCAGGTAGAGCTCGAATAGGTACCTTACGTTCTCGATAGCCGTGAACCGGGTGAGCCGTCGGGCCGGGTCTTGATAGGGGGCGTTGCTGGTTCCGAGTATGGAGGCTTGTTTGTTGTAGAAGTCTGCTGCCAGCAGCGGCCCGACATCTTCGGGGTGCAGGGCGATGGCCACCATTCTTCCCTGATCGTCGAGGATACGCATGCCCAAGTCGAGTGGTGCCGACCCCACCGCTGCTTCGATCACTACGTCGATCCCGAACGGTTGGAACCGGTTCATCAGAGCAGCCTCGAATCCGCTCTCCATAGGGTTCAGGATCAGCGCTCTGGGGAGTGCCGTGGCAGCCCTTTGGCGCCGGACCGGGTTGATTTCCAGACAAGCAAGGTTGGCCCCGATCGCGTCGGCCACGAGCGCAGCCCCGAACCCGATCAGGCCGAGTCCGATAACCGCCACGTTGAGACCCGGAGTGAAGCCACCCCGGCGAAGGGCGTGCAGTCCCAAGGTGGGCAGGTAGCCGAATGTGGCGGCTTCGGTAGGAACGCCGTCCGGGACCTTGATCGCCTGCCATTCCCGTGTATCGAGGATCGGCTGATGTCTGGCCTGAGCGAAGGCGCGGTCACCTTCGACCAAAGAGCGAACCCCCGCACCGACCTCAACCACCTCCCCGATCAGGTTGTAGCCGGAGTTGACCGGGAACTTGGCGCCCGAGGGTTCGTTCCGGCTCGTTACCCGGTAGCTGGGTATGACGCCCATACCTTCGGTGATAGGGACGTCGATGTCGGCGAAGCAGTCCCATACCTCCTTCACCATGGGATCGCCGCGGTAGAGGCGGAGTTCGGTTCCAGGGCTGATGAGGCTGACAAGGGTCCTGAGGCGGACCCTTCCCGGTTCAACGGTGTCAGGGATAGTCACATGTGCCCAGTCGAACTTGCCGGGAGCCACGATGAGTGGTCGGTCCACGTCCATGTTCTACCCCTTCTCCTCGTCTAGGCCGGATTCGGGTCTTCGGGGAAGTAGCAATGCACCGAGTGGCCTTCCACCGGGATGTCGGCGGGGGGGAACTCACTCGCGCAGACCTCCTCGGTCTTCCAGCAACGGGTCCGGAATGGGCATCCGCTCGGAGGGTTCCGGGGGTTGGGGAGGGTCCCTTCGAGGATGATCCGCTCGCTGCTGGTGGTGATCATGGGGCTGGCCGATAGCAGGGCTCGCGTGTAGGGGTGGAGCCGGTGGTCCCTGACTTCGGCGACGGGCCCTTCCTCGACTTTGTGTCCGAGGTACATGACGGCAACGCGGTCCACGAGCCAGGAGACCGCCTGGATGTTGTGGCTGATGAGGATGACGGAGAGGTTGAGCGCGTCGCGGAGTTCTGCCACAAGATTGAGGATCTGGTTCTGGACGCTGACGTCGAGGGCCGAGGTGGGTTCGTCGGCTACCAGGAGCGAAGGGTTAAGGGAGAGGGCTCGGGCGATGGCCACTCGCTGGCGTTGACCTCCGGACAGCTCTTCAGGGCGTTTGTCGGCTGCGTCGCGGGGGAGGTGGACCATGTCCAATAGTTCTTGGACCCTGGCGTCTCTGGCGGCGCGGTCGCCGATGCCGTGGATTATAAGGGGGTCGGCCAGGGTGTCGCGTACCTTCAGACGGGGGTTGAGGCTGGAGGTAGGGTCTTGGAAGACGATGGCGACTTGGCGGGCGAAGGTCCGGCGGCGCCACTTGGCTGACTGCTTCCAGATGTCGGTTCCGTCGAAGATGATCTGCCCTGCGGTAGGGCGGATCAGCCCCACCACGCAGCGGGCCACCGTGGACTTGCCGCAGCCCGATTCGCCTACGAGGCCGAGGGCTTCTCCGGGGGCTACGGTCAGCGAGAGGTCCTCCACCGCGTGGACTTTCTGTCTTCTTGGAGCGCGGTAGTGATGGGTGAGGTTCTCCAAACGGAGCAGATCTTCCCCACTTGAGCCCCGACCGACCCCGGCGGTCGTCGCTGCAGCCAACTGGGAGGTCATCGTGCCGCTCCGGCCATGGCTTGGCCTACGGGGAAGTAGCAGGCTAGATCGTGGCGGTCACCGACTTCCTCGAGAAGGGGCGGGATGTCCGCACATGGTTGTCCGGCGTTTTCGCACCTCTCGACGAAGCGGCATCCGGGTGAGAACTCCAGTGGGCTGGGGACCACACCATCGATGGAGCGGGCGGGTCGTTCTCTTGCTTCGAGGCTGACGATCGAAGCCAACAATCCTGCGGCGTATGGATGCCGCGGGTTGTGGACGAGTTCTTCGGTGTGTGCTGCTTCCACCAACTGCCCCGCGTACATGACCATGGTGCGTTCGCACAGTTCCTTCACCAGTGCGAGGTTGTGGGTGATGAGGATGGTGGTGAAGGACAGTTCGGCCTGCAGTGACCGTAACAGTTCGACGATCTGCGCCTGCACCGTTTCATCCAAGGCGGTGGTGGGCTCGTCGCCGATCAGGATCGAGGGGCGGCGAGCCAGCGCCATGGCGATCAGAACCCGCTGGCGTTGCCCTCCGGATAACTGGAAAGGGTAGGCGGCGGCGATAGCCTCGGGGTTGGGGAGATGGACCAGCTCGAGCAGTTCGTACATGCGCCCAGCCTTGCGATCACCGTCGAGGCGCAGCGCCTGGCGCAACTGGGCCTTGACCGTCATCCCGGGGTTGAGGCTCATCAACGGGTCTTGGTAGACCATGCCGATCTCCCGACCCATCAGCTTGCGGCGCTCGGTCGTGGACAACTCAAGTACATCTTGGCCCTTCCAGCGGATGGACCCTGTCGCTTCGACCAGGCGCGGCAAGAGGCCGATGACGGCCAACCCGGTCAGCGTCTTGCCACACCCCGACTCGCCCACGATTCCCAGGTTCTCGCCCTCGATCACCGAGAACGACACGCCCGACACCACCGGAGTATTCCCGTAGGCGTGCCGGATATGGATGCTGAGGTCCTCCACCTCCAGGATCGGCATACCGGGCGATGAGGTCATGACTGGCCCAACAAGTGGCGCCTACCACCGAGACGGTCCGCCATGCTCTCCGCCACCGTATTGAGCGCCAGTACGGTGAGGAAGATCGCGATACCGGGGAACGTCGTATACCACCAGGTGCCGGCGTACACGAACTGGGCGCCGTCGCGGATCAGGTTCCCCCAAGTGGGAGTGGGCGGTGGGAGCCCGGCCCCGAGGAAACTGATGGACGCCTCCAGTATCACCGCGTCCGCCGCTACCAGCGTGAAGAACACCAGCAGCGGAGTGGCGATGTTAAGGGAAATATGGCGCAGCAGGATACGGAGCTGGGAGCTACCCATTGCCTTCAGGGCGGAGACGTAGTCCTCGGCCATCTGGTCGAGGACCGCGGCGCGGATGTAACGGGCCATGATGGGCGTGTACACGACGGTGAGGACCAGCAGCAGGGTCCACAAAGACTGGCCGAAGGCCGAGGCAACCACGACAGCCAGCACTACCGCCGGAAACGCGAACTGGATGTCCATGAGACGCATCAGTACGTCGTTGATCCATCTGCGCCCCCGATTCGGGGCGGTGGAGGCTGCCACCATTCCGATCGTTCCTCCCAGGATCAGGGCGCAGAGCGGTGTCACCACCGCTACCAGCGCCGACATCCTCGATCCATGAATCACCCGGGATAGGATGTCGCGAGCTACCTCATCGGAGCCCATGATGTGCTCCGGCCAGTCGGGACCCGTGTTCGGCAGGGTCAGCGCCACCTTATAGGGATCGTAAGGTGACAGCCAGTGGGCGAAGATGGCCACCAGTATGACGAACACGACCCAGCCCAACCCTAACTTGGCCCGGAATGGAAGCGTTCCGAGCTTCACCGGACCGGCGGGAGTGGCCTTCATGGCGGTTTCCACGGATTTCGGGCCGAACCTCATCCATGACCGGTGATCGGTGCGGCGGTCGCGGCCTTCGCTCATGCGTTACGAGCTTTCACGGGCACTCGGCTTGAAGATGATGAACGCTACGTCGGCGGCCAGGTTGGCGAGGATGAACATCACGGCGGCGATCAGGGCGATTCCGGTGACTATGTTGAAGTCGCCCGTGGTGGCGGAATTCATCATCTGCCACCCCAGGCCGGGGATGTTGAAGACCCTCTCGACCAGCACCGCACCTCCCAATAGGTAACCGGCCTGCAATCCCAACACTGTCAGGGGGGCCACCAGCGCGTTGCGGAGCACGTTCTTGCGGACGATCACCCGATCCCGGAGCCCGATTCCACGGGCGGTGCGCACGTAGTCCTTCTCCAACTCGTCCAGTACCGACGAACGCACCACCCGGGTCAGGAAACCCCCGACAGGGAGAGCTATCGACAGTGTGGGGAGGATGAGGGACTTCAACCATGCGACTGGATCTTCGGAGAAGGGAACCCACCCGCCCGCGGGCAGCAGCGGACTCTCAAGGCCCAAGATCGAAGTCAAGTTGAGGGCAAAGATCTGGATAAGCAGCAGCGCCAGCCAGAACACCGGCATGGAGAGGCCCCCGAACGTGACCGCCCTGACGACCGCATCCCACCAGCTCCCCGCGAAATAGGCGGAGGTCACCCCCAGAACGAAGGCTATAAGGGTACCCAGGATCACCGAACTCGCCGCTAGCGTCAGAGTGATACCTACGTGCTGTTGCAGGATATCCAACACCGGCCGGCTGCCGTAGATGCTCACACCGAAGTCGCCGCCGGCGAGGTCGCGCAAGTACCGCCCGTAACGGATAGGTATCGGATCGTTGAGTCCGAACTCCTCGGCGAGTTGCTCGCGGGCCTCGTCGCTGGCATACAGTCCCAGACCCGCGTAGCGGGCGTCAATGGGAGAGACCTCCAGCATTACGAACACGTAGAACGTGACGCCGATCAAGACCGGCAGGGCCTGAATGAGACGCTGCAGGACGACCCTGCCTACTGCTCCCATCAGACCCTACCGGTCTCAAGCAATATCAATGCGATATCAGCTCTGTTTCTGTTTCGTATGCCAGAGGCAGATTACTTCCCGGAGGGATGGACGCCGAAGAGCGTCATGCCCAGCGTCTGGGGCATCTGGTAGCCGGCTACCGACTTGTTCCATGCATGGGCGATGGGCTGGAACAGGATCGGAACCGCACCCGCCTCCGTGACCAGGACCTCGTTGGCCTGCGCGTACAACTCGTTCTGCTTGTCGAAGTCCGGCTCCTCGAGCGCCGCGTTGAGGAACTCGTCGAGCTTCGACGGAACGCCGGGCGTGGCGAAGCTGGCGTTATCCGCCCAGCCGCTCCACCAACCACGGAAGAGACCGTCCGGGTCGTAGCTGAACACTTCGAAGCCGATCGTCGCCACCCACGCGTCGTACCGGGCGGGGCCGCCGTCTTCCGGCTTCATGATGTCGGACACCCAACGGGCGTCGATCGAGTCCACGAGCAGAAGCGGGTCGAAACCGCCCATCTGCAGCGTCTGGGCAAGCAAGGGCGCCTGGGGATAGACATAGGCCCACTCCACCACGCCGAGCTGGAACTGCACGGGCGCATTGTCCGGGTCGTGTCCGGCTTCCCTCAGCAGCGCCTTCGACTTCTCGGGGTCGAAGTTGTACTGCATCTGGGGCTCGATGTACCTGGGGTCCTCGGGGGGCAGGGGCGAGCGGGCGATCCGACCCTCCCCTTGCAGCCCGATCGAGATCAACTGCGGTGTATCGATCGAATACATCACCGCTTGGCGCACCAACTGGTTGTCGAACGGCGGCTTGGTGGTGTTGAACATGATCATTTCGAGGAAAGAGGTCTCCCGAGCGATGCCCAACTCCAGGTTCGGCGAGTCTTGGATGGCTCGATACAGCTGGGGCGACACACCATCGAGGATCTGGGTCTGGCCCGCCTCGGTCTGGGCGATCCGCGACGCCAGTTCCGGAATTGCCACATAGGTGATGTCCTTGGCCGCCAGAGGTTGGGGACCCGTGTAGCCGTCGTAACGCTTGAACACGTTGAGTTCGGTGTCGAACGGAGCCGCAACCATCATCGATCCGGACGAAGGAGTCGGCGCGAACGAGTAGTCCATACCGCCCACGGACTCCACAACCGCCTCGGGAAACGCCTTGATGGCGGAAATGCGCTGGAACAGGATGTCCGCGGGCACCTTCTGTGCCAGATTGATCTGCAACTCGTCATCCGCCACTATGTCGATCGACTCAATGAAGGTGATGTACTGGGTGAAAGGAGACCCGAGCTCTCGCTCCGGCTTCAGGCGGTCGTAGCCGTAGACGATGTCCGCGGCGGTGATGGGCGTACCGTCGGTGAACGTCCGGTCGGTACGTATCTTCACGCTGTAGGTGAGATCGTCCACCTGCTGGGGCATCTCGGCCGCCAGCCCCGGAATCAGCGAGCGATCGGGCAGCTTGATGAGCAGACCTTCGAACGTGTGCTGCCCGGTGCTCAGGGCGCCACCGGTGGTCCTGTTGCTGTCGAGCGAGATCCACCCCGCGACCTGAGCGAGCGTGATGCTCTCGAAGTCCGCCGGAGCCTCGTCCATCATGGCGGTGGTGGTGGTCTCTTCCATGGCCGCGGTGGTTTCTGGGGCTGCCTCCGCCGGTGCTGCGGTGGTCTCGGGGGCCGCGGCGGCCGGCGCCGCAGTTGTGGTGGCGGGCTCGTCGTCATCACCACAAGCGGCCAGCACGGTCGGCGCAACTGCGCCTACCCCGATAATGAGTCCACTTCGCTTGAGGAACTTTCTGCGGTCCATCGGCTCGGTCACGGCCTACTCCTCCTCCTGAGTGCGCACATACACAAATGGCCGCACGCACCAAGCGGGCGACCTAACCCGGACATCTTACGCACCGAGGATGAACCGGGCAAGCCGACCCGCCGCCTGGCCCGCCATCCGGTAGCCGATGGGGCAGGAGGGAACTGGCAAGATCGTCAGCCGACGATGCTCCGGCGGCGCAGCGGCGTCTGAGGATCCTGTCGCTGTGTGCGGCTCCGACTCGGGCTGTATTGTCTGGCCGAGAGTAAAGGAGGGTGACTGATGGCGGAGACTGCCTTTCTTCCTGCCGGTATCGACGTGCTCAACAATGTAAGGGTGCCGATGCGCGATGGCGTCGAGTTGTCCATCGACATCTACTTCCCGGCCAAGGGCGATGGGCCCTTTCCGGTGATCCTGGCGAGGACCCCGTACGACAACATGTCGGACACCCTGATCGACGGCGCCATCTTCTTTGCCCAGAACGGCTATGCCTTTGCCGCCCAGGACTGCCGCGGGCGCAACGACTCGGACGGCCGCTTCAACCCGTGGATCCAGGAGTACGAAGACGGATACGACACGCTCGAGTGGCTCGGTTCGCAGACCTGGTGCGACGGTAACGTCGGCATGCACGGCAGCTCGTACCTGGGCGGCGTGCAGTGGATGGCGGCCGTCATGGACAGCCCGTATCTCAAGGCGATCGCTCCCCAGGTCATCGGCGACGATCTCCACGGTTCGCTGCACTACCAGGGAGGGGCGTTCACGTTGCACTTCAACGCCACCTGGTCCTTCCGCATGGGAGGACGCACCTGGCAACTCATCGACCGGTTCGACTGGAAGCGCATATTCCCGGTCCTGCCCCTCCGAGCCATCCCCGAGTTCGGCGGCAAGGACGTTGACTTCTTCGGGGACTGGTTGGACCATCCCGACTACGACGGCTACTGGAAGTCGCTAGCCGTCAGGGAGCAGTACGAGAGCGTGAAGATCCCGGTGCTGCAGATCGGCGGCTGGTACGACATCTTCGCCGGTGGAACCATGAACAACTTCGTCGGTATGCGCGAACGTGGCGGGTCGGAGGTCGCCCGCAACCACCAGCGGGTCGTGATGGGGCCGTGGCATCACCACACCAACACCGAGACCTTCGCCGGGGAAACCGACTTCGGTAACGCCTCGGTGCTGGATGTCAACCACATCGCGTTGCGGTGGTACGACCATTGGCTGAAAGGCATGGACAACGGCGTCGAGCGGGACCCGCCGCTGCGCATCTATACGATGGGCACCGATGAGTGGCGCGACGAGCACGAGTGGCCGCTTGCCAGGACCGAGTTCACTCCTTGGTATTTCCACAGTGACGGGTCGGCCAACTCGCTCCTGGGCGACGGTACGCTGTCGACCGGGCCACCCACCGACGAGCCCGGCGACGGATTCGTCTACAACCCTGCGTTCCCGACCCCCACGGTTGGCGGCGCCACCTGCTGCAGCCCCGAGATCGTCGATTGGGGCTCTTTCGATCAACGACCGGTCGAGTACCGCAACGATGTCCTCGTCTACACGTCGGAGCCGCTCGAAGCGGATCTCGAGGTTACCGGGCCGGTGGTTGTCAAGCTGTTCGCCGCCACCGACGGCCGGGACACGGACTTCACCGCAAGGCTGGTCGATGTCCACCCGGACGGGTATGCCAGGAACCTATGCGACGGCATCATCCGGGGCCGGTATCGGGAGACCCTCGAGCGTCAGGATCTGCTGGAGCCGGGCGAGGTCTACGAGTTCACCATCGACCTGTGGGTCACGAGCAACGTGTTCGAGAAGGGCCACCGCATCAGGGTTGACATCTCCAGCAGCAACTTCCCCCGCTTCGACCGCAACCTCAACACGGGCAACCCGAATGCTGACGACACCGAAGTCCGGGTTGCTCGCCAGAGGGTGTATCACGACACGACTCGGCCCTCCCACATACTGCTGCCCGTGATACCTCCCGGTTGAGCGGCGTTTGGTTCAACGCCCACGCCGGCGAGTCGAGTACCTGTACGGCCTGCTTCATCGTCCGGTCCCTCGGGCCGACGGTCCGATCGTGATGGTTCTACCTGGAGAGGAGCGCCGGGATGAAGTACTACCTCGGGCCCTGCGTGACCGGCGGAGTGATTCAGCTCGCTATCGAGATCATGGAGGAAAGAGGGACTGGGGGCCGAGGACATCGATGAGATCACAGCCACCATCGCGAGTTGCTACCGGCACCACCGATCGGCCCCTGACCAAAGAGCAGCTGGAGGGGGTCGACGATCTCAGGGACTTGACGAAGCTCCACGCGCCGTCGGGTGGCTGGGTAGTGGCTCCCTGTGGGGATCAAAAACGTCGACGGCGCAAATGCGACCGTCGCCGGCAAGAGTTCGGCGGTATCGAGCCCGGCCGCGATGATCGCCGGGTCGACGCCGGTCGGCACCGGCGCCTCGATACGCGGCCGACGCAGTGACATCCGACGGCCGGTTTTTCTCGCATCCCATCCGGAACTTGCGTATGCTGGCGCCCGCCGAGAGTGAACTCGTCAAGGCATGGGATGGCCGGATCAACTAGCAACGAATTACGAATAGGTGTCGACATCGGGGGTACGTTCACCGATCTGATGATGATCGGCCGCTCGGGCCGGGTCGAGATCGGCAAGGTTCTCACGACCCCCGACCCGTCACAGGGGGTCGAAGAGGTGCTGGTACAGACCCTCGAGCGTTCGGGCCAATCCGGTGCTTCGGTTCGCCATTTGGTCCACGGAACCACCCTGGTCACAAATGCCATCATCGAGCGCAAGGGGGCCCTCACCGCACTGCTGACCACCGAGGGATTCCGGGACTCTATCGAGATCGGCCGCGAACACCGCTACGAGCTGTACGACCTGAATCTGGAACACCCCAAGCCGCTCGTGCCGCGCCATCTCCGCTTCGAGGTCCCCGAGCGGACCCTCGCCGATGGGACGCAGGCGATCGAACTCGGCGAAGACCACGTGGCGCGCCTTGTCGGGGAGTTGGCCGCCGCCGGGGTCGAGGCGGTGGCGATCTGCTTCCTCCACTCGTTCACCAACCCGGACTCCGAAGAGCGCACCCGGGCTGTCGTCAATGGAGAAGCACCGCAGATGCGGGTCTCGATTTCCTCCGAAGTCGTTCCCGAGATCGGGGAGTTCGAGCGGGCTTCGACCACCATCGCCAATGTATACGTGCAGCCGCTTGTCGAGCGTTACCTGGTCGGACTCCAGCGTCGGCTGGGAGAGATGGAGTTCGCGGGACAGCTGTTGGTCATGCTGTCCAGCGGCGGTGTGGCGACTCTCGACACCTGTGTCCAGTTTCCGATCCGTCTCCTCGAGTCGGGTCCCGCCGCGGGTGCGCTCGCCGCAGCCTCGGTGGGCGCCGCCATGGGCCGGGACTCGTTGCTGTCCTTCGACATGGGGGGCACGACCGCCAAGCTGAGCGTGGTGGACGGCGGAGAGCCGCTGGTGACCCATGACTTCGAGGTGGATCGCCGCTACCGCTTCAAAAAGGGATCCGGCCTTCCGGTCAGGGTGCCGGTCATCGAGATGATCGAGATCGGCGCCGGCGGGGGATCGATTGCCCGGGTCGACTCGCTGGGGCTTCTCAAGGTCGGGCCCGACTCCGCCGGGGCCGATCCGGGACCGGTCTGTTACTCGAGGGGCGGGCGGTCCCCGACCGTAACCGATGCCGATCTGGTCCTCGGGTACCTGGACCCCGACTACTTCCTCGGTGGCGCTATGAAGCTCGACGTGGCCGCCGCCGGAGCCGCCCTCGCCGAGAGCATCGGCGACCGGCTGGGGATGTCGGTGCCGGAAGCCGCCTGGGGTGTTCACCAGGTGGTCAACGAGGCCATGGCCAACGCCGCTCGCGTTCACGTCGTGGAGCGGGGAAAGAACCCGAGAGCCCTGCCGGTGGTCGCCTTCGGCGGGGCCGGTCCGGTTCACGGGTACGGTGTCGCCGAGTTACTCGGCAGCACCGAGTTGGTGTTGCCGTACGGTGCGGGCGTGACCAGCGCGATGGGTCTGCTGGTAGCGCCGCTCGCCTTCGACTTCGTACGGTCCTATTACGGGAGGCTCGACGAACTGGACTGGAGCGAGGTCAACAGCATCTTCGAGGAGATGGAGCGGGACGGAACCGAGCTGCTGGTCGAATCGGGCGCCGGACCCGACGAGATCGTCCACACAAGGACCGCCGACATCCGGTACGTGGGCCAGGGACACGAGATCCGAGTTCCGATCCCGGACGGCATCCTGACCATCGCAGAGCGCCAGACGATATACGAGGACTTCGACCGGGTCTACCAGAGCCTCTACGGCAGGGAAGGACCACCGGTCGGCCTCGAAGCCCTCACCTGGAGGGTGGTGAGCCGGGGACCGCGGCCCGAGCAGGTAGGGGCGGACCCCGACGACGTGAGAGGCGATGCGGAGGCGGCCCGCAAGGGTGAACGTCCGGCCTACTTCCCGTCTGCGGGAGGATTCGTGCCCACGCCCGTATATGACCGTTACCGGCTGGGTTCCGGTTCCACGATGATGGGACCGGCGATCATCGAGGAGCGGGAGTCCACAGCGATCATCGGACCCGGGGGCCGGGTGCACGTGGACGACCGGCTCAACATCGTCGTAGCGGTAGGAGGGGGAACATGACCACGCGACCGAGACTGGATCCGGTCCTCATCGAGGTCTTGTGGAGCCGGGTGTTGTCGGTGGTCAACGAGCAGCAGGTTGCTCTGCAGCGAACGGCCTTCAGCACCATCGTGCGGGAGACCCAGGACCTGGCCTGCGGCGTGTTCGACACCAACGGTTGGATGATGGCCCAGTCGATCACCGGAACCCCCGGGCACATAAACGCGATGGCCACCGGGGTGCGCCATTTTCTCAAGGAATACCCGCCCGGCACGCTCCGACCCGGCGACGTTCTGATCACCAACGACCCTTGGATGACCGCCGGCCAGATCAACGACATAACGGTGCTGACGCCGGTCTTCAAGAAGGGCGTCGAGGTGGCGTACTTCGCCAACACCTGCCACGCGGCCGACATCGGGGGACGGATCCTCTCCGCGGAGGCTCGCGAGGTGTACGAGGAGGGTCTGCGCATCCCGATTATGAAGCTCTACGACCGGGGGAGGATCAACCAGGACCTGATCTCGATCGTCAGGGCCAACGTGCGGACCCCGGACGAAACGGTGGGCGATCTGTACGCACAGACCTCGTGCAACGACGTGGGTGCTCGGGCGCTGCTGGGTTTCATGGACGAGTTCGACCTCGACACGATCGACCCCCTCTCCTACGAGATCATCACCCGCTCCGAGGAGGCGATGCGGAGATCCATCCGCGAGATTCCCAACGGCGTCCACCGGCACGAGACGTGGAGCGACGGTTTCGAGGAGCCGATCCTGATCAAAGCGGCGGTAACGATTGACGACGAGGACATCCTCATCGATTTCGCCGGTTCGTCGCCCGAGAGCGTCCGGGGCATAAACGTGGTTTTCAACTACACCCACGCCTACGCCTCGTTCGCCATGAAGGCGGCCATAAGCCCCGATGTTCCCCACAACGACGGTGCCTTCCGCCCGGTGCACGTGTCGGCGCCTCCCGGGTCGATCCTCAACTGCCTGGAACCGGCGGCGGTGGCCTCCCGTCACCTGATCGGCCACTTCCTGCCCGGCGTGGTGTTCGGGGCGCTGGCGGAGGCGTTGCCCGACCGGCTCATGGCGCCCGGTTCGGACCCGATCTGGATCTCCATCTGGAGGGGGAGAGCGGCGCGATCGGCCGACCGGTTCACGTTCAGCCTGTTCCAATGCGGCGGCGCCGGGGCCCGGGCATCCAAGGACGGGCTCAACACGACCGGCTTTCCCAGCGGCGTGGCGGGGGTGCCGGCCGAATCCGTGGAGACCCTCACCTCGATGGTCCAGCACCGCCGGGAACTGCGGACCGACTCCGGGGGACCGGGCAGGTTCAGGGGAGGGCTCGGGCAGTGGACCGAGATGAGTTGCCGCACCGACGAGGCGTGGACGGTCTCGGCCATGGTCGACCGGATCTCCTATCCCGCCGAGGGGTTGCTGGGAGGTGGGTTCGGCGCGTCCGGCGAGTTCCGGATCGACGGGACCCGGGAGGCGGAGCCGAAACGGCTTCTGGTGCTCGATCCCGACAACCGGGTGCAACTCAACCTTCCGGGCGGCGGCGGTTACGGAGATCCCTTCACCCGGGATCCCGAGGCGGTTCTGTGGGATGTAATCGAGGGGTATGTCTCGATCGAGGCGGCCAGGCGAGACTATGGGGTGGTAATCGAATACCTCGGCGCCGAGGACCAACTCGTACGCCTCCCGGACGACTACCGGCTCGATCCGGAGGCAACAGATCGAGCGCGGCAGATAGATTCCTGAAGTCCACAACAAAAAGCAAGGAACGTTGTATAGCATTGTGTTACTTCGTGTATAGTAGTAGCAGCTACGTATGCTGCGACCGACTACTCGTCTGCGAGCCGCTACGACACGAGGGGATCAAATGGAACAGGCAATCGTCAGCATCGTCGGCCTCATCCTCGCCGTCGTTCTCTACCAGGAACGCACGCGCCGTGCTGATGCCGCTGCCCTCCGCCGAGATATGAACGCCGGGTTCACCGTATTGCGGGACGAGTTCAAGGGAGAGGTCGCGGGAGTCCGTGATGAGTTGAGGGGGGAGATTTTGGGTGTGCGTGGGGAGGTTGTGGGTGTGCGTGATGAGTTGCGTGGGGAGATTGTGGGTGTGCGTGGGGAGATTTTGGGTGTGCGTGGGGAGGTTGTGGGTGTGCGTGATGGGTTCAGGGGGGAGATCGTGGCGGTGCGCGACGAGTTGAAGGCTGACATGAGTTCGGGGTTCGCACGGATGGACCGGCGGTTCGACAACCTAACCGCCGGCCTCGTCGCTCTGGCCGAGAGTGTTGGTCAGGTCAAGGGCCGGACCGAAGTCCTCACGACCGCCGACTGACAAGCCGACGAATCAGGAGTCGGTCATCGACGTGACGACGGCCTCCGCGATCCGTCCGGCGACCTCGCTCGGTCTGAATCTCCGAATACTGCCGTCGGGAAGGCGCGCAATCCACCGATCCACATCTGGCAGTTGGAGAGTGAACTCCTGCAGCCCGGGGGATTCCGACCCGGCCCGATCCCACGGGCGATAGCCGGTGGGATCCGGGATCGACCAGAAGATAGACGGCCCTGGGCCGATATCCTGCCAGTTCTTCATCTGAGGGCTGCGGTATCCGCTCCAGGCCAGCCAGCGTCGATCTCGGAGGGCGGGGACCTTCACATCCATGCGATACAGCCAGGAGTTCCCCGCCGGATCGCCCCTAACGAGCGCTGCGTAGTCATCCAAGAGCAGTTCGTCGTGGTAGCGGCGCGTCGAGACCTCGCCGACGCTGCCCAATGCGGCTTCGAGGGCGTCATCCACTAGCGAGAACAGCAGGCGTACCGCGTCATTCCAGATCGCGACCTGGCGCTCCTGAGCCCTGCGTAGCTCGGCTTGGGCACGGTCATAGCCCTCGATCGCGGTTGCCTTACGCTCCAAGTCCCGCAAGGCGTCCTCCGCGCGGGCGAGGATCAGTTCCGAGATGGGTCCGAGGTCACCCCCGAGGTCGGACTCGGCTAAGGCCTCGAGGTACCTGGGACGGTCCTTGCGCCGGATGATGATGCTCGGTAGACCCGCCCTGATCAGTTCGAGGTTCATCACCGCTCGAGAAGTGCGTCCGTTGCCGTCCGAGAACGGGTGTATGTGGGCTATCCAGGTCTTCAACACGATTGCTCGAAGAAGAGCCTGTCCGCCATCGTTGGACAGGGACCAGCCCTGCCACTCCTCCATCGCGGACATGACTTCGTTCCAGGATGCTGGGGGACGATGTCCCGATCCCCCGATCCTGACCTCCTGGGTGCGAAAGAGGCCTGCTCCCGGCCTATCGCCAAGGATCAGAGCATGCAGCTCCTTGACCTGATCGAGACCGGTGGGGGATCTGTCTTTGGCGAGGTCGACCATCCGTTCCAAGGCCTTCGAGAGGTTGACGGCATCCTTCGAGTAGGCGGGATCGTGTCCTGTGATCGTTATGCCCTTCGACACTGCCAACTCGGTCTCGCCCACGCTCAAGGTACTGCCTTCGATGGCATTGGACTCTGCGATCTGCCGGAAGCGGGTATCGCCGAAGTATGCCCGCAGCGTCTGTTCGGAGAGATCTCCCCGTTCCCTGAGCAGGTCCACACGTTTCTGGAGTTTGTTGGCTTTGTCGAAGACCCACTTGCCTGTGTCTTCGAGGCTGTAGGGACTGCCGTCCAGACTGACTGTCATCGTCGGTGCTCCCGTATCGGATAGAGCCCGCCGGATACTACCGACATGCCGACCGTCGATTTCGTTGTGGATGCACAGTCGGCGAGCAACCGGCCTTGACCCGTGCGGATGGCCCGCGACCGGGAGCGAGCAAGCCTTACGAACCGGTTCGCCCGCGGATCTATGTCCTCAGAACCTACCCGGGTAGGTGGAAAGCCGGCTCGCGAAAACTTTCCTGCGCGAGGGGATTGAACCTGTCACACCGGTGTTGCACCATGAGTGTTACCAAACACCCGCGCGGTCTCGAACCGGACGTCATTCGGCCGCCCGATGGGTCATCGATGTCGGAACCCGGTCGCCCAGGACGGGTAGGGGAGAACGCGCTCCGATCCCAGGCAAGGTGGTGGAGGGGGAGGGCCCGGTGGAAAGAACTCTGCGGGCGGTTTTCGCGGTCTTTCGATAGTGAGAACCAGAGCAACTAACTTACGAGCCGTCACGAAGCAGCTGTTGACGATGGCTCGGATCTCCCCGGCCGGCGCCTGTCCGCGCATGTTCTCGGAACGACTGATATCAGGTGGCTATGTAGACATTCTTGAGTTCGGTGTAGTAATCGAGGGCGTCGGGGCCCAGGGCCCGGCCGACTCCGGATTGCTTGAATCCCCCGTAGGGCGTTGCGATACGCACCGACCAGTTGGAATTGACCGACAGGGTGCCGGCCTCCAGTGCCCGGGCGACCCGGAGTGCCTTGGAGCCGTTCTCCGTCCAAACCGAACCGGACAGGCCGTAGATGGTGTCGTTGGCGATGGAGATGGCCTCCTCCTCGTCTCCGAACGGCATGACGCAGGCGACTGGACCGAAGATCTCGTCCGTCACGACGCGGGCGTCGGGAGAGTTCGGGGTTACAACGGTGGGGGCGAACCAGAATCCCGGTCCGTCCGGCGCGGTGCCCCGGGCCACGACCGTGGTGTCCTCATCGAGGAACGAGGCGACCTTGGCCCGATGCCGGGCCGTGATCAGGGGTCCCATCTCGGTGCTCTCGTCCATGGGGTCACCCACCCGCATGGCGGCGACGTTGGCGGAGAGCAGGTCCAGGAAGCTATCCATGGCGGTTCGCTCGACAAGGATCCGCGAGCGGGCGCAGCAGTCCTGACCGGCGTTGCCGAACACGGCGCCCGGAGCGGCGGCGGCCGCCCGCTCGAGGTCGGCGTCGGCGAACACGATGTTGGCCGACTTGCCGCCGAGTTCGAGGGTCACCCGCTTGATGGTCTCGGAAGCCCGTGCGCTGATGCGCTTGCCGACCTCGGTGGAGCCGGTGAAGGTGATCTTGGCCACATCGGGGTGGTCGACGAGACGCTCGCCGACCACGCTTCCCGGTCCCGCGACCACGTTGAACACACCTTCGGGCAGTCCCGCTTCCAGCGCGATGCGTTCCAGCTCCAGGGCGGTCAGCGGGGTGAGCTGCGCCGGCTTCAGGACCACCGTGTTGCCGGCGGCCAGCGCGGGGGCCGCTCCCCAGGAGGCGATGGCGAGGGGGAAGTTCCAAGGGGTGATCATGCCCACCACGCCCATCGGTTCCTTGAACGTCATGTTGATGCCACCGGGGACGGGGATGGTCCTTCCGGACAGGCGCTCGGCGGATCCGGCATAGTAGGCGAAGGTGGCCGCCACCACCCCTATCTCGCCCAGCGCGTCGTTGATCGGTTTGCCCACGTTGCGGGACTCCGTCCGGGCCAAGGACATGGCCTGCTCCTCAACCGCCACGGCGATCCGCCGGAGCAGGGTGGCCCGATCTCCGGCCGAGACGTTCCGCCACGTTTCGAAGGCCAGCTTCGCCCGGGCCACGGCCCGGTCGGTCTCTTCCAGGCCCGCCGAGGGAAGCCGGGCCATGACTTGGCCGGTCGCCGGCTCGATGACGTCTATGGAATCTCCCACCGTGCTCATCCCCAACTCCGTTCTTACTCGGTTCGCGCTTTCCGGCATTCGTTCAGACCGCGCGTCAGGATGGTCCCGATTTGTTTCGAACCGACCGGCCGCGGGGTTGGTAGTCTGCCCTCGCAGTCGGCGCGCAACCTGGCGGATGGCCCGGACGGCCCTAGGGTACAACCGGATCCTGAGCACCCCATCCACGCCGGCCGCCGATCAGCGAGTGGAGGTTCAAGTGCAGCTGAAAGCACCGTTGGTAGAGCCCGGCGCCAGTTCCGTTCTCCAACTGGAGGTGGTAAAGCCGTACCGCGTGATCGTTTCGGGTGACGGTGCGTGGGTGGAGGACTCCAGCGGCAAGCGATACCTCGACGCCATGAGCGGTGGCTCGATGGCGGCCACCCTCGGCCACGGTCGAAGCGACCTGATCGAGGTGGCCTGGGAACAGTCCCGCCGGGCCGGCTACCTCGACAACAACCGTCTGACCAACCCCTGGCAGGAAGCCCTGGCCGCAGAGTTGGTAGAACTGGGACCGCCCGGGTTCTCGAGGGCGCGATTCGTCACGGGCGGGTCGGAGGCCAACGAAGCCGCCATCCGCGCCGCCCGCATGTACCACGTCACCCGGGGCGAGCCGCAGCGGTGGCAGATCATCTCGCCGGCCCAGTCCTATCACGGCCCCACGATGCAGACCCTCGCCCTCACCGGCCGGCCCGGACTGCACGGCGCCTTCGGTCCCTACCTGAGCCGCCACCGGCACATCCCGCCCGCCACCCGGCGCTTCGACCCTACGGGACAGCAGGCCCTCGATGCGCTGGACGAGGCATTGGAGCAAGTCGGCCCCGAGAACGTATCGACCTACTTCTGCGAGCCGATCAGCGCCGCTTCGCTACCTGCGTACTCGCCCCCCGCGCGGTTCTGGGAGGGTCTGGCGGAGCGGCGCGAGCGGTACGGGTTCCTCGTCTGCTTCGACGAGGTGGTCACGGGAGTGGGGAGGACCGGTAACTGGTTCGCCGCCAACGACCTCCCCATCGTTCCCGACATGATCGCCACGGCCAAGGGGCTGGGAGCCGGCTACACGGCCATCGGGGCGGTCCTCTATGCGGCTCATGTCTACGAAGCCATCGCCGCCGGGACGGACTCCTTCAGCCTGGGTCACACATGGGACGGCTCTCCGCTGCCCTGCGCCGTGGGTCTGGCGGTGCTCGGAGTCCTCAAATCGGAAGGCTGGATCGACCATGTGGCGAGTCGGGGCCCGTCGCTGCGTCGGGAGTTGGAGGCGGCCTTGGAGGGGAACGATCTCGTGGGAGAGGTGCGGGGACGGGGCTACCTGCTGGGCATCGACTTCGTGGACCCCCGAGACGGTCAATCCTTCCTTCCCCCCGAGCTGGGAGTGGCGGGCCGGATCGAGCGAGCCGCGGCTCGCAACGGTCTGCTGGTGCTCGGCACCCAACCCACCCGGGACGGCTTCGCGGGCGACCAGCACCTCTTCGCGCCGCCCTTCCCCACCCCGGATGCGGACCTGGCGGGGATGGTGGAGCGCATGGCGACCGCTGTGGGCGAGGTGGCTGCCGAGGTGAGGGACGAACTCGGTGGGACCCTGTCGCCCGGGGGCGGTCCTTCCGATTCGCCCTCACGGCTGCGCGTGCTGATCGTCCAGCACGAGGAGCCCACCCCGGCCGGGTTCGTCCATGAGTGGTTGGTGGACCAGGGCGCCGACGTGGAGATCTACCGCATCGACCTCGAGCAACGCCGTGTCGATCCCACTCGCTACGACCTCATCGTCTCGCTCGGGTCGGAATTCGCCGCATTCGACGATTCGATCCCCTGGATCGACCGGGAGAAGGACCTATTGGTGGAAGCCTACGGGGCCGATGTTCCGATCCTGGGCCTCTGCTTCGGTGGCCAGCTACTCGCCAGGGTCCTTGGTGGCGATTCCTATCGGGGAGAGCTATCGGAAGTCGGTTGGTTACCGGTTCGGACCCTTGATGAGGATCTCGTGCCCCGAGGTCCCTGGTTCCAGTGGCACTTCGACACCTTCTCCGTACCGCCGGGCGGCGAACTCGTAGCCGACAGCGAGGCCGGTCCCCAGGCGTTCGTGATGGGCCGCAGTCTCGGGGTCCAGTTCCACCCGGAGATCACCAACGAGATCATGGACGATTGGGTTGCGGTCTACCGCCACGAACTCGACGATGAAGGAGTGGATCCCGACGCCCTGCTGGAGGAGACCAGGCAGCTGGCCGCCGAATCGCGGGCCGTCGCTGCACAGATGCTGGAGCGATTCGCCGAGGACATAGCCGGCTTGGCTCTCCCGATACGAGGCGAGTGCGGATCATGAGTTCATCGACCGGAGGGAGTAACCGGATGACCATCGACGCGGCATCCACCAGCGTATTCCCGAAGTACCTGGATAGGGGCTACCCGAGCATCCAACGTGCCCGCGGTGTCTGGCTTCACACGACCGGCGGGAGGAGGATCCTCGACGCCTGCTCGGGAGGTACGATGGCGGGAGGCCTCGGCCACGGGGTCGAGGAGATCGTGGACGCCGCCGCCGCCGGGCTGGGTGACATCGTCTACTACTACGCCCATCACTTCACCAACCTGCCGCAGGAGCGGCTGGCGGCCCGTCTCGTGGAGCTAGCGCCGGAGATGGCCAGGGTCCGCTTCCTGAGCGGAGGTTCGGAAGCCAATGAGACCGCGCTGCGTCTGGCCCGCCAGTACCACGTGGATCGTGGCGAGAGCGGGCGATGGCGGGTCATCTCACCGGCCCAGGCCTACCACGGCGCCACGATGGCCACCCTCGCCCTGGTCGGTCGCCCGGGCATGCAGGCGCCCTTCGGTCCCTACCTGTCCGAGCACCTCCACATCCCACCCTGTACGGAGCGCTTCGACCCGACCGGCGAGGCAGCCCTGGACGCTCTGGACGAGGCGTTGGAGCAGGCCGGTCCCGAGAACGTGTCTGCATTCTTCTGCGAGCCGGTCAGCGCGGCTTCCCTACCCGGCTACTCGCCCCCGACCCGTTTCTGGGAGGGGCTGGCCGAGCGGCGGGACCGGTACGGCTTCCTGGTCTGCTTCGACGAGGTGGTTACCGGCGTCGGGCGCACAGGACGCTGGTTTGCCTACCAGGGCTTGCCGATCACCCCCGACATAGTGACCATCGGCAAGATGCTGGGAGGCGGCTACTTCCCGCTTGCCGCCACCATGTGCCGTGAACCGGTGTATGACGCCCTGGCGTCCGGTTCGAAGGACTTCGACCTGGGGCACACGTGGGACGGTGCCCCGCTCGGCTGTGCGGTCGGCCTCGCGGTGCTCGACTACATCGAAGCACATGGTCTGGTCGAGCGGGTGGCCGAGAGGGGTCCGTCGGTGCTCGAACAGTTGCGGTCGGCCCTCGAGGGCTACGCGATCGTGGGCGAGGTCCGGGGCCGCGGGTTCCTGATGGGTGTCGAATATGTGGATCCGCGGGACGGTTCCTCCATCCCGCCCGAATCGCTGGAAATAGCCGGACGGATCGACACCTGTTCGATGGACAACGATCTCGTCGTGATGTCTACGCATCCCAACGCCGATGGCTACGCGGGGGACCAGACGGTCTTTGCGCCCGCGCTCACTGCCACGGACGAGGAGCTGGCCGAGATGATCGAGCGGTTCGCTCGCGTGGTGGGGGAGGTCGACAGGACGGTGAGAGACCGCGTGGCGAACGGAGGAACGATATGACCTGGACGCCTTCCGACGACGGCTTCGTACTGCTCGGCATGCCTGATGTGCATGGCTCCATCCGGGGCAAGGCGCACCGACCCGGTGCCTTCCGGTCGGCGGTCGAGAAGGGCACGGTGATGACCGACCTGTGGCTGGGCCTGGATCCGGTCGACATGCCGATCACCGACTACCAGGACTACGGGATCAACACGGGCGCCCCTGACCTCCTGCTGGCGCCGGACCCCGACACGCTCCGCCCGCTGGCGTGGAGACCGGGGTGGGGGATCTGCCTGGCCGACCCGAGCTGGCCGGACGGTTCCAGATGCAGGCTGGCTTCCCGCGAGGTGCTGCGCGACGTCCTCGCCGACCTGGCCGACCTCGGCTATGAGGTGATGGCCGGCTTCGAGTACGAGGTACGGATCTTCGACGGGGCGGGCCAACCCCTTTCGACGGGTCTCAGCTACAGCCTGGGGGAGATCGGCCGTTTCGACCGGCTGCTGGAGGTGCTGGTGCCGGCTCTCGAGGGTCTCGGGGTGAACCTCGAAGCGGTCCACACCGAAGCGGGTCCGGGGTTGCTCGAGCTGAACATCTCGGCGCGGCGGGGTCTGGCGGCCGCCGACGACGCCGCCTTGCTCAAGTTCGCGGTCAAGGACGTAGCAGCTTCCCTGGGTCTCACCGCCAGCTTCCTGGCCAAGACCATGCCGCTCGAGGAGGGATCGAGCGGGCATGTCCACCTGTCGTTCTGGCAAGGAGAGGAGAACGCCTTCGCCCCCGATGCCGAGGGAGAGTTCCCCGATACGTGCATGGCCGCAGTAGGAGGCCTTCTCGACCATCTCGCCGCCGCGTCCCTCCTGGTGAACCCCACCGTCAACTCCTACAAGCGCCTGGTTCCCGGTTACTTCGCGCCGGTGAACGTGAGTTGGGGATACGAGAACCGCTCCACGTCGGTGCGTGCCATCCGGGGTGACCGCCCCGCTCGTTCCCGCCTGGAGTGTCGCCGTCCCGGCGCCGACGCCAACCCCTACCTGGCCCTGGCGGCGCTGGTTGCGTCGGCCATCATCGGGATCAGGGATGGGGTGGAGCCGCCGGCGCCCGAGACCCAGGATGTCTCCGAGAGGGCCGACCTGCCGCCGCTGCCCAACTCCCTGGAGAGTGCCCTCAGAGCTTTTCGCGCCGATACCGCTTTGCGGGAGGCATTGGGCACGGATTTCAGCGGCTACTACGACATATCAAGGGCCTGGGAGCTAAGTGCCTGGCAGAAGAGCGTCAGCGACTGGGAGCGGGAACGCTACACCCGAGCCGTCTAGTCTCGGTCACTGAAGTGACGCTCGCTCGGCTGATACCCGACGCAGATGTGGACGGAACCATCGGAGATACCGTCCGAACACCGACCCGATCCAGCGATGGAGTTGAGCAATGCCGGACACGGTAAGGAGAGCGCTTGGAGGGGCGTTGTTTGCCTACGCCGTCATCTACGCGGTACAGGTTGTCTTCAACATCTTCTATTCCGGTCTGCTCCCCCGCATGGAGGTGTACCGGGTCATGAACTACTTCACGGCGGTGGGCATTCTGGTATCCGTTGTCGTCGTCTGGAGACACAAGCTGGAAACGGACGATCCGGACACGGCGCCTGGCCGGCAGCTGGCGGCTCAGGCCGGGTTCTACTGCACTCTGGCCCTGGCCATATGGTTCTTCACCCTCTGGTTCCAGTTGCTCACCCTGGGTGACGGCGAGTCCTTGAGCGAGGCCGACAACGTTGCGTGGTACCTCGTCTCCGTGCTCAACCCGCTGGTGCTTGGAACCACCGGCGCCCACCTCAGGAAATCGGCAGGCGCTCGATGAAGAAGGTTGCCGACGAGCAGGTAATACTCGACAGGTAGGGCCGGATGGGGTCGCTGGTATTGGAGGAACCGGACGGGAGTGTCGTCCTTAGGGGCACCAAGACCAGCAAGTGCTCCTGGAAGCAAACCTACCCTGCAATGGCTGCCGAGGGAGAGGACTGGAGCGACTTCGACATCACTGCCGCTGACGACCTGTGGTGATGACGGACTTCCCCGAGCGGTGCGCCGTCCACTTCGCCGGTCTCAACCTTGCGGTCGGAAGTAAGACCGCAAAGGTTCGTCCTGTTGTGATAGCCGGCCGGAACGAGATGAGCAGGTTGATGAGCTTTGTTGTGGTTTGCTCTTCACCTCTACGCTGCTCCACCCGGGCTGCACTCATCTGTAGGGAGCCGTGTCGGTGCCGGGTGACTTGACCATTCGGCCACCCTTCCAGACCATGGTGATCTGAGAGGAGTCTCCGAGGACCGAGATGTTGTCCAGTGGGTTGGTGGCGACCGCGATCACATCGGCGTCGTAGCCTTCGGCCAGCAAACCGGTCTTGGGCGCCCGAGGGCCGAGGGTCAGCGGACCGTTGGCGGTGGCCGCCTCGATTGCCTGTATCGGGGTCATGCCGGCCTTGACCAAGGCGGCGAGTTCCAGACCGTTAGTGCCCCAAGGTCCGCCACTCACCATGATGTCGGCCCCGGTGGCGATGGGGATTCCCGAGGCGATGGCGAGTCGCATCGCGGCGGAATGCGTCCGCTCGACCTTGGCCTGAGCCTGCCATGCCCAGTCCGGGATCTGGCCCTTGAGCGACACCAGGTACTCGACGGCGTGGCGGGTCGGAACCGCCATGGTCCCCATCTCGAGCATCAACTCGGCCGTCTCCTGATCGAGAGTGCTGCAGTGTTCGATGGTCTTGACGCCGGCCCGGGCAGCCGCTGCAACTCCCGCTAGTCCGTGGCAGTGGGCTCCCACCGCCATCTCGGCCATGGCGGCCTCCTCGACGATGGCCCGCAGTTCCTTGTCGTTGAACTGGCGGTGGTCCGGATGGTCGAAATGGCTCATGGTGCCGCCCGTGGCGTTGATCTTGATGACCTTGGCACCGACCCGGATCTGGCGCCGGACAGCCTTGATGCACTCCGCCACCCCGTCGCAGACGGCCACCCAACCCACGCCCGAAGCGGCCAGGTCGTCCCGCCAGGACTCGGGCATCCAGTGGATGTCGCTGTGCCCGGCGGTGGGCCCGAGTGCCGACCCTGCGCCGTATATGTTGGGTCCGATGAGCGTTCCCTCGTCGGCCAGCCGCCCCAGGTGGACACCCATACCTCCCATCTCGCGGGTGCTGGTGAACCCCGCCATCAGGAGCGTGTGCGCGTCGCGGGCCGCCCGCACTGCCAGCATGGGCAGCGGGGTGGTGGCCAATTGCGTTAGATCGGCTGACTCGGTCCCGAAGAAATGGGAGTGGCAGTCCCACATGCCGGGCATGACCACCGGCACGTGATGGGTCTCGCTGCGCGGGGTCTCGGGTGCATCCGCCCGCGTCCCCGCGTAGGCGATGGTCTCGCCGTCGATCACCAGGCACCCGTCGGGTACCGGATCGCCCCGTCCCGGAATCAGCAGACTGGCCTCTATGCGTATCGAATCGGTTGTCACATCTTCCTCCCCGGACCGCACGATAGGCTTGATCGCCCGCTGTTTGCGACGAGGGGATCCCCTTTGCGAGTCAAGAGGAAGGTCTTCATCAACCGGAACGTGGACGTGGTGTTCGGGTACCTGGCCTCGCCCGTAAACGAGCCGCGGTGGCGGGGGAGCGTGCTGCGAAACACACCCGACGAACCGGTTGTTCTCCGGCTGGGGTCCACGGGCGACAGCCTGATCCGGTTCATGGGCCGCGAGGTGGATGTCCCCTGGGAGATAGTGGAATTCGTCGACGACGCTCGGCTGTGCCGGGAGTACAAGTCGCGTGTCCGGGGGGGACGGGATCTCTATGTGTTGCAGCCGTTCGGGATCGGGTCCACCATCGTCGAGGTTGAGGTACAGGTCGAGGTCGCCGGTCTGGTGGGCTTGCTCACCACGAGCCGGCGCTCCTCGATGGAGCGCGAACTGCGAGCCGACCTCCAACGACTGAAAGCAGTCCTCGAAACCAGCTGACCGTCGAGCAGAAAAACGTTACCTAGCCGGCCGCCGGTAGCTTTGATCTGGGGTTGGGGGGATCTGATCCCTGCGCGCATGTAGGACTTGCTGATGGTCGTAGCGAAGTTGATCCGCCGGGTCTCAGCGATACTGGAGACGGACCAGTTGGGGTGATGATCCGTTTTCCGATTCTCCGCGTCGGGTAGACGGCTCCGTAGCGGGAGTCATACGTTTTACATGATCTAGTGATATTTACAGGTTGGATGTGTCACAGGGCCGTGGTACAACTTACATCATGGATAACGAACACACGTTCGCTCTCGTCAGGGACACCACGGGCACCAACACTGCGACCGGCCCGGCATCCGACCAGTCGGTCAACGACGCCGTCGAGCGGATCAGAGTCGCGCTCGCGGAGTTGAACCAGGTGCGGATAGGTCCCATGTCCCGGCCCGAAGCGCACCGCACGCTGGGACTGCTGAGTCAGGCTCAATCGGTGGTCACCTCTTTGATGTGTGACGTAGGCCGCCAGGTCGCCGACACCGAGCCTGATAGTGATCCTGCCGAGGTGCTGCGGCAAGGAGCGCGCCTGCCGAGCCGGGAATCCAAGCGGATGGCGAAGGTAGCCCGGCAGCTGTCGGAAATGCCCAAAGTCCGGGAACGCTTCTCGACCGGTGACATCACCCCGACCCATGTCAACGCGCTGGCCAACGCGGCGGAGAAGGTCGGACCCGACGCAGTGGAAACCGACGAGGGGCTGTTGGAGGCCGCCGACCAGATGTCGCCGGACAGTTTCAACCGGCACGCCCGGAAGTGGTCCGACCGCAAGCTCATCGAAGCGGGTCTCGACCCGCTCGAGCGGCAGCGGCGGGCTCGCGAAGCCAAGCTATGGGTGGAGAAGGAAACCGGGCTCGGAGTGCTCATGGCGAAGGTCCCTCGACCCCAGTTCGAACACTTCCGCCAAGCCATCGACAGCCACTACATGCGCCTTGTACGGCAGGACGGAACCGACAGCCCCGATCCCGACCAAGTGCGCACCCCCACCCAGCGTCTCGCCGATGTGGTGTTCGAACTGGTAACCAACCGCAACGCGGTCACCGGCGAATTCGTCACCGAGAACGTTGGGATCAGGGCCAAGGCCTCCACCCAGCTAATCCTCGTCGCCTCCGTAGGTGTGCTGGACGGCACCGACCCCGGTGGGCAGATCGAGATGATCGGGGTCGGCCCCGTGCCCCGCCACATCCTCGCAACGCTGTCCCCGGACACCGAACTGGCCGGCATGATCTTCAACCGGGCAGGCCGTCCGCTCTGGTTAGGCCGGAACCAGCGCCTCGGCAACGCAGCCCAACGATTGGCGGTTGCCGTACGAGACGGCGGATGCTTCGACTGCGGCGCCCCGATGCACCGATGCGAACTCCACCACATCCGCGAATGGCACCGCGACCGTGGCCGAACCGACATCCACAATCTTGTCGCCGTCTGCCGCCGGCACCACAGGTGGCTGGATACCAACAACCTCGTAGTCCGGCGAACCCCCAACGGCTACCAGACCCGACCCCGAGCCGGACCAAGCCCGCCGGGATGATCTCCCGCGCGGAGATCTGACATCTCACCACGAGCACCCCAGGCCCAATCTCGGCGGATACAGGAATGTTTCCCCTCTTGGATCAGGGGGGTGGAGGGTTACCGTCCGCCCGTGTGCCCGCAGCGGAGTTGGGCGACGCGCTACTTCCCGGGTCGCCGGCTACTCCATACGGCGCGGGGTAGCCGCTTCTCCTTATCGACGAACGGCAGAGTGTCCACGGTCGCCTCATGTGGCGTTCCATCGTGCTCATGCAACAAGACCCTCTTGCCGAACCAGTCATCGTCCGGCAAAGGCCGATCGAAGCGCGCATAGCCGATTCCCGTATTCAGCGTGGGCGACCACGTTCCGATCGTCACATGCCCGACCGGGCCGTTTTTGAAGTGGACCTGCATTCCGGCTTCCGGTGCAGCGGTAGCACAGACCAGGCCAAACAGGAGCTGGCTGCGATCGGCCTGTTCCAACGCGGCTCGGCCGACGAAGTCTTCTTTGTCGAGTCTGACAAACTGCCCGAGACCTGCACCGAACGGTGTCAAGTCCGGATCGATATCGCTGCCGTTGTCAAGAATTCCAGACTCGATACGTCGAATTCCCATCGACGACCCCGAGCTGAACTTCATGCCAAAAGGCTCACCGCAGGCGAATAGATCATCCCAGAGGGCATCATGATCTGTCGGTCTTGGGCCGCTATTGCAGTAGATCTCGATTCCCACTTCCCCTGTCCACCCGGTGCGTGAGACCCACAATGTTTGGCCGCAGACGTCAAAGAATCCAGCGTGAAAGTATTTGAAGTCGGCCGATAGTCCACCGCCAGTCGCCGCATCCAGCACGTCAAGGGATTTTGGTCCCTGAATCTGTAGTACTCGTGAATTCGGATCGGAGACTTCTACATCAAGCCCGATAGCGTTCGCCTTGAGCCAGCTGGTGAACTTGCCGTTTGCCTTGACATACCAGTAGCGATCTTCCGCCAGTCGCATGACTACTCCGTCCATCAGAACAGTGCCATCTTCATTGCAGGCGATGCCGTAGCGACATCGACCGATTCCGAGTGTCTCGACTCTGCACGCGAGGACTCTCTCGAGCAGTCTGGCAGCATCTGGGCCGATGATCTCGAGCGGTTTCTCCGGAACGTCGTACAACAGGACGCCATGGCGCAACTTCCAATACTGAGGAATAGGGTCCTCGTCATGGGTCGTCTTGAGCGGATACAGGCGATCGCAGTACAAGCCGAAGACCGTCTCATCAGTCACATATCGGTGAGCAAAGGGTGACTGGGCGAGTCGGAACGAACTCAACCGGACCGTATCGAACGATTCGATATAGAAGTGTTTGTCCCCCATCATCTATACCTCAAATACGGGATAGGCGAAGTGTTTATGATAGCAGAACAGTGAGAACCTGAGCGCGCCGCTTTAGTACAGTTCCAAGTACTCGTTGGTCTCCCAGGCGCTGATCCCGTCGGTGCGCTGCGAGTCCGGGTCCTCGTCCTCCTCCGCGGCGTACCTTCCCAACTCGTAGCGCCGGACGGCCAGCATCGCGTCCTTGAACTCCTGACCGAAGAACTCGGTGGTGGCGGCGCTGGCCTCGAAGTGGTCCAGTGCCTCTCCGAGCGTGGCAGGAAGCTTCTCCAGAGACTCGTCTTCTTCCGCCGGTACCCCCTTGCGCGAGGGCGGCGGCGGTTCCAACCCCCTCTCGATCCCGTCCAAACCGGCGGCCAGGATGGCGGCGCCGGCCAGGTAGGGGTTCATCAAGGCGCTGGGGGACCGGGTCTCGACCCGGGTGGCGTCCGGACCGGCTGCCTTCACCCTGAGGAGGGCGGAGCGGTCCTCCAATCCCCAGGAGATGTTGGTGGGGCTGAAGGTGTGGGTCCGGCGTCGTCGGCGGCAGTTGATGGTGGGGGCGAGCAATGCGTCGATGGCGTTGGCATGGGTGATGAGTCCGGCCACGAACTGGAGGCCCACCTCGCTGAGTCCCTGGTCGTGGGATTCGTCGGCCATCACGTTCTGGCCGCTGTCCTTGTCCACCAGCGACATGTGGATATGGCAGCCGTTGCCTGAATGATCCACCCACGGCTTGGTCATGAAGGTGGCCACGTACCCGTCCTGGTGGGCGATCTGCTTCACGCCGTTCTTGAACGTGAAGGCCTTGTCGGGGCCGTCGAGGCCGCGGCCGGGGGTGAAGTTGATCTCCCACTGCGACCCGGCGTACTCGCAGTTGGAGGTGATGATGTCGATACCCACGCCGGGCATCAGGTCCACGATCCTGTTGATCGTCGGGACCCACTCGTTGCGGACCACGTTGAAGATGTGGTACCCCTCGAAGAGGCGCTCGTGGGTCTCGCCGTCGAGGAGGTAGAACTCGAATTCGCACCCGGTCATCGGTTCGAACCCCATGCTGTGGGCCTTCTCGAGGACCCGGCGGTATACGGCCCGCGGTGTGGCCTCGAGGGTCTTGCCGTCGTACCACTGGGCATCGCAGATCAGGCGGGCGGTCTCGGGCGCCCAGGGCACGGTGGCGGCGGTGGTTGGATCGGGGAACAGCAACTGGTCTCCGTAGCCGACCTCTTCGTTGTAGAGACTTCCGGGAACTACATCGGAGCGTGTGTCGAGAACCGCGGCGCCCCCGTACATGTTGAGGCCCCTGCGTGCGAAGCCAGGGGCGGCGTTGAGAGGCACGATCTTGGTGCGGGAGGTGCCATGCAGGTCGGGCAACTCGAAGCGTACCCGCTTGATTCCCTGTGATTCCCAGTCGTCGAAGATCTGATCGAACTCGGACACCTTCCCAACCTCCTCGTGGCCGGCCCTCCGCTCAGGCATGTCAAAGGCCCTCGCCGTGCGAGGACCGATTATAAGGGGTTGGCAGGCTGCCGTTCTTCGAGTGGCGACCACCACCACGGAATACGGACCACCGACCACGGAACAACGACCGGGTATAGTCGGCCGATGACGACATCACACCCCCGCGAATCGGCGGTTTTCTACCGCAGTCCCGACGACGAATACCCCATGATCGTGCGCGCCGAGGGATTCCACCTGTGGGACTCCTCCGGCAAGAGGTACCTCGACCTCTCTAGCGGCATATCGGCTACCGCAGGAATCGGCCAGGGCAGGCCGGAGATAGCCGAGGCTATGGCTGCCCAAGCGCGAACCCTGTCCTTCGTCCACAACTCACGGGTAACCAACGACCAGCAGGAGTTGCTGGCCGCCCGCCTGGCGGAACTGGCCCCGGAAGGAGTCGGAAAGGTGATGTTCACCTCCGGCGGGTCGGAGGCGAACGAGCTGTCTATTCGCATAGCGCGCCAGTACCACTTGTCCCGGGGCGACTGGGAGCGGATCAAGATCGTGGCGCTCGCGCCGAGCTATCACGGCGCCACGGTCGGGGCACTGTCGATGACCGGCCGCTGGGATGTGAACCGCGCCTACGACCCGCACCTGATGCACACGGTCAAGGTGACGGCGCCGGTCGGCTTCCGGGGGCCCTTCGCCGGTCTGGATGGCGAAGCCCTCGCCGAACGCGCGGCATCCGCCGTGGAGGACGCCATCGAAGCGACCGGGCCTCATACCGTGTCGGCGTTCATGGGCGAGCCGGTATCCCCATCGGCGGGCATGCCCGTGCCGCCTGCTTCGTACTGGCAGAAAGTGCGCGACATATGCGATCGGCACGGGATCCTCCTCATCACCGACGAGATCGTGACCGGCGCCGGACGAACCGGCGAGTTCCTGGCCATGGAACACTTCGGGGTGGTACCCGATCTCTGCAACCTCGCCAAGGGACTCAGCGGGGGTTACATGCCTCTGGGAGCGACGCTCGTAAGGAACGAGATCGTCGGCGAGATAGCGGTCCAGAATCGCCGCATGGCCGAGGTTCACACGTTCAGCGGCGCCCCGGTTTCCTGCGCGGTGGGTTTGGCGGTACTCGAGGTCATAATCCGGGAAGGCCTGGTCGAGCAGGCTGCCAAGCGGGGGGCCTTCCTCCGCTCCCTGCTCGAGCACGAGTTGGGCCACCTGCCCGTCGTGGGTGAGATCCGCGGTATCGGCCTCATGCAGATGGTCGAGTACGTGCGGTCGCGAGACGGCCGTGAGAAGTTCCCGGCGGAGTCGAAGGTGGCCGCATCGCTGTCCGCCGCCATGTACGAGCGTGGGGTGGTGCTGAACACGCTCGGCTCGCAGAGTGCCCTGGTGGGGGATTGCACGGTCTTCTTCCCGGCGCTGACGATCGGCGAATCGGACCTCGAGCAAGGGGTTAGCGTGCTTCGCGAGGTGTTGGAGGATCAGCATGGCCGATGGTGAGATCACTCTCGGGAAGATCGTTGACGCTCACGAGCGCATGGACCCACCTGTGCGGGTCACACCGATCCTCCCGGTGGCCCGGTCCTCGGGCGAGGTGGGGCGGGAGCGTCTCTTCCTGAAGGCCGAAAACCTGCAGGTGACCGGGTCTTACAAGGCCCGGGCCGCCTTCCACATCCTCCGCTCCCTCGACGACGAGCGCCGCCGGAAGGGCATCGTCATGTCCTCGTCGGGGAACTTCGCCCAGGCTTTCGCCTATGCCGGACCGGTTGTCGGGTCGCCGGTGGCCATCGTCATGCCCGACTACACGGCTGACGTAAAGGTGCAGTCAACCCGGGACTACGGCGCGCAGGTGGTTCTCTGCCCGACGTTTGCCGATCGGGATCCAACCGTCGAGCGGCTGGCGGCGGATCAGGGGATGATCGCCCTGCACTCGTTCGAGGACCCCGAAGTTCCGATCGGTCATGCCGGCATCGGCTTGGAGATCCTCGAACAGGTTCCCGATGTCGAGACGGTGCTGATACCCATCTCGAGCGGCGGGCTGGCGGCCGGTATCGCGGTGGCGATCAAAGAGAACAGGCCGGACGTGGCGGTCCTCGGAGTCCAGCCGGAGGGCGGTAACGCGGCATACGTGTCGTGGCAGGCCGGGGAAGTGAGAACCATCGAGCACTGGGACTCCATGGCGGACGCGCTTTCGGGCCGGCGGCCGGGGGTGCTTCCTTTCCGTTACCTACAGCGCTACCTCGACGACATCCTGCTGGTGACCGAGGAGGCCATAGCGGAGGCGGTCAGGACGATCCTGTTCCGCACCAAGACCCTCGCCGAGCCGGGAGGGGCGACCGCCGCGGCGGCTTTCCTCGACGGCTTGGTGGACAACGACCGGGTGACCGTGGCGATCGCGTCGGGTGGCAACATCCAGCCCGTCATCCTGGAGAAGATCCTGGCGGGGACCGGTGGTGGTTGAGCGAATGACACGAGGTGAGCGATGAGTGAGTCGCGTCCGCGCATAGGGATTGTCGGGTTCGGCCTCATCGGTTCCTACGTGTACCGCCAGATCGTCACCCGACCGGAACTCGGGCTCGATGTGGCGTTCGTGCACAACCGCAGTCCGGGGAGGGTCGCGCATCTGCCCCCGGAGACGGTCCTTGACGATCTCAGGGACTTTGCCGGGCGCGAGCCCGATCTGGTGGTCGAACTGGCCCATGCGTCTGTGACGGTGGCCCACGGCACGGCATTTCTACGCCACACCGACTACATGCCCCTCTCTCTCACCGCCCTCGCCGACGCCGAGCTGGAACGCGCTCTCCTGGACACGTCCCGGGCCCATGGCACCCGGTTCTACATTCCTCACGGGGCGGTCGTGGGATTGGAGGCCATTGCCGAAGGTCGGGACCAGTGGGACGAGGTGACCATGGTGATGCGCAAGAGCCCTTCGAGCATCGACTTCACCGACCACCCCACCCTCACGGCCGACGAGATCTCGGGCGACACGGTGATCTACGACGGCCCCACCAGGGGTATCTGCCCGTTGTTTCCCCGCAACGTCAACTCGCACGCGGCGCTGGCCCTGGGAGGCATCGGATTCGACCGGACCAGATCGGTGCTGGTTGCCGTGGCGGATTCCCACACGTCCGACATCGAGATCATCGCCCGTGGCGAGGCTGCCGATCTGACGATCAGGCGGGTCAGCCCCATGAAAGGCGTCAGCGGTATGTTCACCCTCATATCGGCCCTCGGCAGCGTCGTGCGGGCCAAGAGCCCGGGCGCTGGACTACAGATCTGCTGATCGGGGTCCGTGACCCGGCGTCGGCCTGACTACCGACTACCGACACCTGGCACCTGGCACCTACTCATACCAGCCCACGCATCCGGGATAGATGTTGCCGCGGACGGGGATCATGCGGTGGGTGAACCACCCGCTCTCCTGGTCGGTGTAGGTGCAGCGTCCGCTGAAGTAGATCGTGACCAGCCCGCGCCGGGAGTGATCCGACGCGTTCGGTCCGCTCATGTGGATGGTCTCGCAGTGATGGATGCATGCGTCACCCGCCCTGAGCTCGACCGGCTCGAAGGCGAGTTCGTCGGGGTCGAGGTCCGGGGCCGCTCCACCGAACAGGGCGTCCTTGCTGAAGTCCCGGTCGTGCCTGAAGACCTGGCGGTGGCTGCCGGGGACGAACTGGGTGCATCCCCGTTCAAGGGTGGAGTCGTCCAGTGCCAGCCATACCGAGAGCTTGCCCTTCCCGGACCAGAAGACGTCCCAGTAGGCGTTGTCCTGGTGGGGCGGCGCGGCGCTCCCGCCGGGAGGTTTCAGGAAGGTCTGGTCGGTGTAGTAGACGATGTCCGGACCGATCAGGTCCTCCACCACGTCGAGCGTCTTGGCCCGCAGAGTGTAGGTGTCGAGGAGTTCCCGGCTGGCGTGGGCGGCGTGCATGAGCGCCCGGAACTTCTCGGTCCGCGGGATGTCGGTCCGGTCGGCGAGGACCGGGTCGACATCGACGTGGATGTTCTCGTCAGGAGGGTCCTGCTCGACGAGGCGGTCCATGATCCTGCGGATGTCGGCGAGTTCGCCGGCGTCGACGAAGTTCTCGACTCTCAGGAACCCGTTACGCTCCCAGGCACCGATCTCTTCCACAGTGAGTGCTTTCATGCTCCCTATGTTCCCTCTCGACGGATACGGAACTTTACCAAGAGCGATGAGCCGATCGGCTCACGTCGCCACAAGGGACGTTCACGAGGATCACCGATCACAGGAGTTGGACCCGGCGACCAACCAGCGGCCATCGGCCACCGTCGATGACTGATCGCAGGCTTCAGAACCGCTTCGATCTGGTTCTGGCCGAGGCTTTCCGCCAGACCATCCGCAACTGCGGGGGCGAGATCTGGGAGGCGAACGGTGTGGTCTCGTGGGCCGGTTCGCTCACCCAGGCCTCGCCCGCCCACGCCAACGGAGTGATGCGCCTCAACCGGCTGATGTCCGGGCGCGAGGTCCTGGGCATAACCTCCGGGTTCTTCCGGGCGAGAGGCCACGGGTACACGGTGCTGGTGCGAGCCGACGACCGGGCTCTCATCGCGGAGATCGAGAGAGCCGGCTGGACGATGGACACCGAGCACGCAGCGATGGTGCTGGCCGAGCCGCTTGCCGGGGCGCATACCGAGGACGGGGTGGAGATCCGTCGGGTCAAGGACCCTACGGGGATGCTGGAGTTCTGCGCCACCGTAACCGCAGGATTGGGGTCGGGCCAGGACGTGCAGCGGTTCGTGAACGTGGCCCTACGGCGGATCCAGGCACTGTTGGGTCCCACCAAGGCGGCCTTCGTGGCGTACGAAGAGGGGACTGCCGCGGCCAGCGTCCTGTCAATGCTCATTGAGGGTGTGGTCTTTCTCGGGTGGATATGCACCAAGCCGGATCACCGCCGCCGAGGGCTCGCCACCGCGGTTACCAGTGCCGCCATCCGGGCCGGTCTCGAGCAGGGTGCGACCCTGGCCGCCGTGTTGAGTCCTCTCCCGGCGGCACCGATGCCGGCTGCCATGGGGTTCCAGGAGGTAGGGCGGTACAGGGAATACGTGTTCCCGCCGCGGGGATAAGCGTCGCATGATCAGTGCTTGACATCGGTTGCTTCGAATGTGGCGATCGGGTACGGGCTCCGACCGATGACCCTGTTTTGTACATCTCCCCGCCCTGGTCTCCTACTCAGGCTCCCCATCTTGTATATGATGTACGTCATGGTGACCGTCACCGTCAGTCAGGCAAGAGGGACGATATCTCACCTAGTCGATCGCGTTCTCGAAGGTGAGGAGGTCACGTTGACTCGATATGGTCGGCCTGTCGCGGTGCTTGTCCGGCCCGATAGGTTGGCGAGTCGTCGTGGCGCAGAGTCCCTCGACCCCTCAGTAGTCATCGACTATGCCCTCTCCCAGGGTAAGAAGGCCCACCTCACGGATCTTGCGGGTCTCTCTGTCGAACGTGCCGAGGCGCTCGTAGCCGAAGTAAGAGCCTCCCGCGCACGCCGCTAGGTCCCACCCGTGGATGCATTTGATGCCGACGCATTGATCTATGCGGCCGCACCGGGGCACGAATTGGGACGAAGGGTCTTGGCTCTCTTCCCTTCCGAACCTCCGGAGACTACGGGGAGCGCCGCCGGGATCGGATCGGTCTACCTGATGCCGGAAGTGCTGATCAGACCGGTCCGTAACCAAGACCTTGACGAGTCGGTTGCTCTGGGCGCGCTGCTCGCCCGGCTCGATCTGCGTCCCGCGGACGATGCTACCGGTCGGCTAGCCGTCATCCTCGGCGCCAAGTACGGGCTCCTTGCCGGGGATGCGATCCACCTCGCAACGGCGGTCCAAGCCGGGGCACGGCGATTCATCACCAACAACAGCAGGGACTTCCCGAAGTCGATCACGGAGATCAGCATCACGTATCCGGCTGATCTTCCCGACCCGACGGCTCAGGAGGGTGCTGAGAAACCCCGTGCAAAGGGGTTCGCCGGCTAGCCCATAACACTCAGACCAGGTAGTTTGCCAACCCGCGAACCCCGCAAGATTCGTTTTTCAGCACCCTCCCAGGAACTCTCCACGCGGCGGGCCATTCGTATAGGGACCGGCCGCCCGTAGACTGACCGGTGCGGCGATGGGAGGACCCGATTTTCCACGGTTCGGGAGGAGGTTGGTGGTCCTACCTGAACTATGACCAGAGCCAACCGGGACCGGAGCTGGACCGGGCACTGCTGAAGCGGGTCTTCGCCTACGGCCGTCCGTATCGGTGGCTGCTGGTAGGTGTGCTGGCCACCATCCTGGTGGTCTCGGTGCTGTCGGTGATCCCTCCGCTGCTGGTCCGGGAGCTGATCGACCGCGCCATCCCCGAGGCCGATGTCGGGCGTTTGACGCTGCTCGGCGTGGGGATGGTGGCCGTGCCCCTGGTGAACGTGTCGGTGGGCGCGCTGCAGCGATGGATGTCCGCCAAGGCCGGGGAGGGCATCATCTTCGACCTGCGCCGCAGCCTCTACACCCATCTTCAGGCCATGTCACTGCGCTTCTTCACCGAGACCAAGACCGGTGAGCTGATCTCGCGCCTGAACAGCGACGTTGTCGGTGCACAGACAGCGATAACCGGCACTTTCGTCACCATCATCTCCAACCTCATCTCGGTGGTGGTGATCCTGATCGTGATGGTCCGGGCCGAGTGGCGGCTAACCCTGCTGGCGGTGGCCGCACTGCCCCTGTTCGTCTTCCCGGCCCGCAGGGTGGCACAGGTTCTGAGAGGGATCACCCAGCGTCAGATGCAGCACAACGCGGCGATGGCCGCCATCCTCAGCGAGACGTTCAACGTGAGTGGCGCCTTGCTGGTGAAGCTGTTCGGCCGCCGCCGGGAGGAGGTGGCGAGGTTCTCGGAGGAGGCCGGGATGGTGCGGGACCTGGGTGTTCGTCAGGCCCTGATCGGCCGCTGGTTCTTTGCGGCTCTCGGTCTGGTGGGCGCCATGGGCACGGCGGCTGTGTTCTGGGTGGGTGGCTACCTGGTGATCCAGGGAGACCTGAGCCTCGGTACGGTGGTGATGTTCTCGTCCCTGCTGGTCCAGCTCTACGGTCCTCTGTCCGCCATGTCCAACGCCCGAGTGGAGTTCGCCACCTCCCTCGTCTCGTTCGAGCGGGTGTTCGAGATCCTGGATCTACCCCACGAGATCGTGGAGAGCCCCGACCCGGTGGACATCCGGCCGGTCCGTGGGGCGGTCGAGTTCGACCGGGTGTTCTTCCGCTACCACACACCCGGAACCTCGGGCCTGGCTGCCGTGAGTCGCCCATGGAAGCCCCAGGATGGCGATGCTCCGGTCGCGCAGGCGAGTCGACCCTGGGCAATCGAGGAAGTGACATTCCGGATCGAACCAGGCGAGTTCGCCGCGGTTGTCGGTCCTTCCGGGGCCGGCAAGACCACGGTGACCTACCTGGTTCCCAGGCTCTACGACGTCGACCGTGGCCAGGTGAGAATCGACGGCAAGGATGTGCGTGATGCCACGGTCGGGTCCCTCGAGGACGCGATCGGGGTGGTCACCCAGGAGACGTTCCTGTTCCACGACACGATCGCGGCCAACCTCCGGTACGCCAAGCCGCACGCGAGCCAGGAGGAACTCGAGGAGGCGGCCCGGGCGGCGAACATCCACGACTTCGTAGCGTCCTTGTCGGACGGGTACGAGACGGTGGTGGGAGAGCGGGGCTACCGCCTGTCGGGCGGCGAGAAGCAGCGGGTCGCGCTGGCCCGCGTGATCCTCAAGGACCCCCAGATCCTCATTCTCGACGAGGCCACCGCCCATCTCGACTCCGAGTCCGAAGCCCTGATCCATGAAGCACTGGAGCGGGTCATGGTGGGCCGCACGTCGCTGGTGATCGCCCACCGCCTCTCCACCATCCAGGCCGCCGACCGGATCCTCGTGCTGGACGAAGGCCGGTTGGTGGAGGAGGGAACGCACGCGGAGTTGCTGGACTCGGGCGGTCTCTACGCCCGGTTGTACAGAACCCAGTTCCGCCACCAGAAGACCCCGGCCTGAGTCGGCCTGTTCAGGCGCCCACCGTTCTCGATACCAAAGGCGATCGGTGGGCGAGTAGCAGGAGAGTCCCGTCGTGGCACATCCACAGATGTTCGTTCACCTTGAACCACCGGTGCGGTGGCGTCACCCGGAGTGCGGCGCTGTCGGCAGGCCAACGCGAACGGTAGGCGAGCACCTCGTCGGCGGGTGCGCGGATCGTGTCCACCCGGCCCACCAACTGGTAGTCGCCGAACACCGTCGACATGGCATCCCACGCGTCCCGGCTACCCGTGCCATCGCCGAACCGGACCCTACGGCACTCCTGGCACGCTCCTACCCATATGCCACGATGGACCGAGTGGGCCATGGTGTGATTCGCGCACCGCATCGAGACAATGGTGCCATGGCGGTGTGACACTTATGGTGATTTCGCTGTGACAGGGCGAGGGCGGGCGGACCGTGCGATCGGTTGAGGGTGCGAGACTTCCGGCGTCTGGATCGATGTGTCGGATGGCTCTCGCCGACGAGCGGCGCCGGCCGGACTACCGTCAGGCAGACCGATGATGGTCACGGGTGCCAGCGGTTGTGGACGGGCGTTAGGAGCGGCTCGAGTGGCCGTGCTGGTGGTACTGGTCCTGGCGGTGGCGGTGGCGGGCCGGGCGGCCGACGGGGAGGGTTTCTCGGATCTGGGCGAAGGTGGGGTGCACCGCCCGGCGATAGACGCGCTCGATGCGGCCGGGGTGTTCGAGGGCACCGAGTGTGCAGCGGGTCGGTTCTGTCCTGAGGATCCGATCCCGCGCTGGGTGGTAGCGGTGTGGTTGGTGCGGGTGCTGGACGACGGTGCGCTACCGCCCGGGGTGGGCGTTTCGTCGTTTGCCGATGTCGACGAAGGTCTGTGGTGGGCACCGTTCGTGGAGCGTCTGGCGGCTCTCGAGGTCACTGCCGGCTGTGGGGTGGATCCGTCGCGGTTCTGTCCGGACGATCCGGTCACCAGGGCGCAGATAGCCACGTTCCTCACCCGCGCCTTCGGTCTCGAGCCCGGTCCTCCCGCCGGTTTCGAGGATGTGGCGGGTGGTGTTCATTCCGGGAGTATCGATGCTCTGGCGGCTGCGGGGATCACTGCCGGCTGTGGGGTGAATCCGTTGCGGTACTGCCCGGATGAGCCGGTGAGCAGGGGTCAGATGGCGACCTTCATAGCCCGGGCCGAAGGGCTGGTTCCCCTGCCCGGTACCGTCCAGTCCTACCGGATCGGCTTCACTCGTCAGCATCTTCCGGTCGACCGGGTCTATGTAATGAGCTCCAACGGCGCCTACCAGCGGCAGCTCGTTCCCGAGGGCAGTGGCTGGGGAGCGGTGTGGTCGCCGGACAGCACGCGTATCGCGTTTACCAGTGAGCATGGTTCGGAAACCGCGTCGCGTATCTTTGTGGTCGACCCCTACTACGGCAACGAGGCGCAGGACCTCGGCATCGGTTACTCCCCGGTGTGGTCGCCGGACGGTACCCGTTTCGCCTTCTCCAGCTTCGGGGAAAGCGCTACCGACGTTCTGGTTATGGATGTCGACGGTACAGGTCGCCGGAAGCTGGCGGTGGGACAGGACCCGGCATGGTCGCCGGACGGTCTGAGCATTGCCTTCACGCGTACGGTCGAGGGTGTCGACGGCGTCTTCGTGATCGGAGTCGACGGTACCGGTGAGCGTTACCTGGGCGAGGGGAGCGGGCCCGTGTGGTCGCCGGACGGCATGGAGGTAGCGTTCACCCGCGCCGTCGACGGTGGTGACGATCTGTTCGTCATGAACTCCGACGGCTCGGACCAGCGGCAACTCACTCACGCCGACGGCAACGACCGGAACCCGGCTTGGTCGCCCGATGGCGAACGTATCGCCTTCGACAGCGAACGTGACTCCGACCTGTCCGAGGAGACCCCGGATAGCGACATCTATGTCATGAACGCCGACGGTTCCGACCGGCGGAGGCTGACGGACGGCGGTGTCAGGAACTACAGGCCGGTCTGGTCGCCAGACGGGGTCCGCATCGCCTACACCAGCCACGAGTGGCGGTACTTCTACATATATTCGATCAACGCCGACGGTTCTGACCGGCAACGGCTCACCTACACGAGCGATGATCGGGACCCGGTGTGGTCGCCCGACGGATGGAGCATCGCGTTTACGAGCGACCGGGAGGGGAACTATCTGAGTCTGGTGACCGAGATCGACGGTACCGATCAGAGTCGAGTGGTCGATACAGGTCCCGGAGCACCGGTCTGGTCCCCCGGCGGGGCCCACATTGCCTTCTCTTGCTGTCCCGGCTATCTCGGGTACATCTCCGTCGTTGACACCGGAGAAGCCGGCTTTCCCCGACGACTCGCCGAGACGGCCGGTACCGACTGGGACAAGGACCCGGTCTGGTCCCCCGACGGTACCCGCATGGCCTTCACCCGCTCCGTCAGCGCCGAGAACGAATTGGGATTCGTTGACGAGATCTTCCTCATCGACGCCGACGGAACCAACCTGACGCAAGTCACCCACACCGACGGCGGGGCCTACGGAGCAAGCTTCCCTGTCTGGTCTCCGGACGGTACCCGTATTGCCTTCACCCGGTCCCGGGATCTCAACCCTGCTCCGAATATCTCGAACATCGACGTCGAGTTGCTCGTCGTGAACTCCGACGGAACCGATCAGAGCCTGGTGGCCCAGACCTACGGTGACGATCACAACCCGGTGTGGTCGCCCGACGGTACCCGCATCGCCTTCCACCACAGCACGCAGTCCACCACCAAGATCCTCGTTGTGAATGCCGACGGCTCCGACCAGCGGATACTTGCGCGCACCCGCGGCGAGGAATGGGGTCCGAGGTGGTCTCCGGACGGTACCCGTATCGCTTTCACGGGAATCACCAGGCGCGGAGGAGTCCCCAGCGTCTTCGTCGTGAACGCCGACGGCACTGACCAGAGGAACCTGACGTTCGGGGCGGGTCCGAGGTGGTCTCCGGATGGAACCAGCATCGCTTTCGTGGACTATGGGGACACCGGCTTCACATTCGAGATCGTCCGCGCTAACCCAGACGGAACCAACCAAAGGCTTCTTACGAGAACCGGGCCCGAAACGGCCCCCTCGGGTTTGGTGTGGTCGCCTGACGGGAGCCGCATCGCCTTCAGCAGCAGCCATGACGGTGACGACGAGATCTACGTGGCGAACGCGGACGGGACCGGCCAGACGCAACTCACCGACAACACCTTCTTCGCGGACTCGGATCCGGTCTGGATACCCGGCTGAGCCGAGGGGGAGACAGCCGCGATCGGTTGGTGTGATCGACAGTGAGGGCGGTCTTCCGATCGAGTAGGTTCACGATTACCGGTCACGGTTGTTGCCCACAGTATCGACGTTATATATGACAGCAATCCGCTATTATTAGGACATATATCCGACATAAGAGTCCATGCGGAGGAGTTGGCATGTCGAGCATGGTCGGCGTGATAGATGGGATGCTTGTCGGGAAGGTTGTGGATCCGCCCGATGTAGCCAAGGTGACCAGAGCTACAGCGCGTAGCGTTTCGAGATGGATGGAGGGAGTTGAGCCTCGACGGGCGGCCGAGGAACGGTTGCTGGAACTCCGCTCCGTCGTCGATCTGCTCCGGCAGGTGATGCGCGACGAACCGGCGCGAATCTGGCTGAGGAGTCCCGAACCTGAACTTGCTTATGAGAAACCCCTCGACCTGATCGAACGAGGCGAGTACCGGAGGGTGATCGGCGTGCTGTTGGCGTTGGCCGAAGGCGTCACGGCGTGACGTGAGCGAGCGCGTCGAGCGTGCGTCCACCGCACCCCGACATCGATATGAGGGGGAGGCCTTTCGTTACATGTCCGTACGCCGGAACCTTCCCATGAGCGGGGAGGGGGCGCGAATCCACGGTGGCCGGTTCAATCCGCCGAACAGCTTTGCGGTTGTCTATCTGTGCACGACTCGATCGTGCGCGGTGGCCGAGTTCCGGCGCGCGGGCCAACTCCGGACGATCGGAATCACAGGTCTGCTTCCTCGTGCGCTGTACCGATACGGGGTGTCGCTCGAAAGTGTCCTCGACCTGAGCGAAGGGCGGAGTCGAGATCACTTGGAGGTGACCCTGGAACAGGTTCTCGGAACCGACCTCGATCTTCCCCGCCGCATTGGTGAGGCGGCTTATGGGAGCGGTTTCGAGGCCATTGCGGCACCCTCGGCAACAGGTGTGGATCATGTTGTCGCCGTCTTCCCGGACCGGGTAGGAGTCGGCGACCTGGTTCCCCGGCTCGAGGAGATCTGGGCCCTCCTGAGCGATCTGTAGGTTCACGTAGCTCGGAAAGCGCCGCTCGTCGGGCCGAGCCCGAGCATTCGGCCGGCTCCTCCGATGCGGATGGGAGGATGCCAGTGGACATGAGTCGAGATCGTGCCACCGACCCTCTGGTCCCTGCACCGCATCCGGCTAGCCCTCGAGATCACACCCGAAGACACCTCGTCCCGCGGTCGGCGGTTAGCCGGAATCGGACAGGAGGGTCATCCGGACATCGACCTCCAGCCGCGAATCGCTGCCTCCCTCGATTACCCCTTTCGTCGGCGGAACGTCGTCATAGTCGCGACCCACGGCTATCCGCACGTATCGTTGGTCGGCGAGCCTACGGTTGGTGGGGTCGATACCGATCCAGCCCGCGCCGGGTAGCCGGATCTCGGCCCAAGCGTGCGTCGCTGCTCCAGAGGCGGATCCCGCTTCTCCTACTCCGTTCTCGGTCACGTAGAGGTATCCAGAGACGTATCTGGTGGGGATGCCCCACGAGCGGGCGACGGCCACCAATACATGGGTGTAGTCCTGGCACACCCCTTTCCTCGAGACGAGGATGTCGTCGATGGGCGAGTCGACCGATGTTGCGCCCGGTGTGTACGAGAAGGCGTCGTTGAGGGCCGCGGACAGTGCCAGCACCTCGACCAGAGGATCGGTGTCCGGTTCCATGCCTAGCTGCGTGACGAACTCGGCAAGCGCGGGCGAGGGGCGCGCCCCGGGGCTGGGTCCGGTGAAATCCCACCATCGCGGATCGTTCCCCATCGAGCGGACCTCATCCCAAGCACCGGCCTCCAGACGGTCGGGTAAGGGGGGCGGCGGGTCTACCTCGACGTCAGAAGTCGAAACTACCTCCAACCTATCGTGCTCCCGGTGGAGGGTCAGCACATGCCTGGTGTTGCCGAAGGGGTCCGTCTCGGTGGTGAAACTCGCCGGAGGTGTTGTCTCGACAGAGAAGTCGAGCAGCCTCTGTCCGGGGGATTCGAGTGGTCGGAGGCATAGCGACATCGTGCATCGACGAACCGGGGCAGTGTATGCGAACCGCGAGACGTGTTCGATGTGGTAGCGCGTCGCTTCTCCCGTGCCGTTGCCGGGACGGGTCATTGGTAGGCGCCGCCGGCCCTCCCCGCGATGGGAGCCACGACGGGGTAGTCGAAATACGTCGTGGTCACGAGGTCGTGGAGCCGGCGGCAGGCGCTGCGGATCTCCCGGAGCAGAGCATCCCGGTCGGTCGCGGCAGGCCACTTGTTGTCGACGAGATGGCGGATGTGCTCGGATTGGCGCCGGGTCCGGTCGGTGGACGCGGCGTCGGGTCCTGGTCCGACCGCGACCAACTCGCTGCACAACTCCGAGACCGACAGACTGAGGGAGTCGGGGAGTCGGGGAGTTGGGGGTTGGTCACCAGCAGGTCCAGGACCCGGTCGGGTTCGATGGCGGCGCTGGAGGCGCGGTTGTAGGCCTCGAACGCGTAGTAGTGGCGTAGCAGGCTCGTCCAGTAGGCGTCAGCCGGGACCTCGAACAGCCGGACCGCGGCTATCTGGGCGATCAGCAGGGAAGACGAGAGCTGGGCGCGCTCAACGTAGTTGCCCAACTGCACGAAGTGCCACGCGTCGTCTCGGTACAGGGTGGATGAGGTCACACCCCGGAACGTATCGATCTCGGCAGCCGTCTCGGCGTAGAAGTTCTCGGGAGATCTGAGCCAGATGTCCTGTATCGCCATGCCCTGGAGCCGTAGGTGGGACCGGTTGAGGCAGGTCCACATCTCGGCCGAGATGTGGTGGCGCATCTGGCGTGCGTTCTCCCGACCCTGGGCGAAGCAGGTACGGATCGAATCCGGGTTGGTGGGCTCGAATGTGAGGTCGTCGGTGAGCGTGAAGGAGTCGGCCAGGGTGTACAGGTCGTCGGTGTCGAGTTCCAGTGCACCGGCCTGCGGTTGCCGCTCGAAGGCGCCGTATATCCGGTGCCAGCCGAAGTAGATGTCCCGGGGCGGGCTTTCCACGAGGGACTCGGTCTGCTGCTTGAGGAGCCGGGATAGGTGGCGGGCCCTCTCCAAGTAGCGGCCCATCCAATACAGCCCGGCGGCGCTTCTGGACAGCATCGCGGATCAGTCCTCCAGCACCCAGAAGTCCTTGCCGCCTCCGCCCTGGCTGGAATTGACAACCAGGCTGCCGCGGCGAAGGGCGATACGGCAGAACGCTCCGGGCACCATTCGGGTCTCGCGCCCGGACAGGATGAAGGGACGCAGGTCTACGTGGCGAGGCTCCAGGCGACCTTCGATGAGGCAGGGCGCACGCGACAGGGCGAGCGTGGGTTGGGAGATGTAGTCGGCGGGATCCGCCCTCAGCCGCATCGCGAAGTCGTTGCGCTCGGCAGGCGTCGAGTGGGGGCCGATCAGCATCCCGTACCCGCCCGACTCGCCCACCCGCTTCACCACCAGACCTTCCAGGTTGTCGAGGGTGTACTCGAGGTCCTCGGGGCGCCTGCAGAGGTAGGTCTCGACGTTCTCGAGCAGCGGTTCGGCACCCAGGTAGTAGCGGATCATGTCTGGAACGAAGGCGTAGAGGCTCTTGTCGTCCGCTACGCCGGTTCCGGGGGCGTTGACCAGCGACACGTTTCCCAGGCGGGCGGCATGCAGCAGACCGGGCACACCGAGCAGGGAATCGGGACGGAAGACCAACGGATCCAGGTAGTCGTCGTCGACCCGCCGGTAGATCACATCCACCCGTTTCAGCCCCGAGGTGGTACGCATGTACACGTAGCCGTCTTCGACCAGGAGATCGCGGCCCTCCACCAGGTCGGCGCCGATCTGGCGGGCCAGGAACATGTGCTCGTAGAAAGCAGAGTTGTAGATACCCGGGGTAAGCAGTGCCATCGTCGGATCCGAGGGGCCCTCGGGCGCGAGTTCGCGCAGGGTCTGGGCGAGGACGAGCCCGTAGTTCTCGATGTCTCGCACCCGGGAACGGCGATAGAGGAGCCGATGGGCGGACTTGGTTGCCTTCCGGATGGCAAGCATGTACGACACTCCGGAGGGCACGCGCAGGTTGTCCTCGAGGACGCGGAACCCGTCGGTGGTGCGAACCAGGTCGGTCCCGCAGACCGCCGCCCACACGCCGTGGGGAGCCTTGAAGCCCCGCATCTCAAGGCGGTATTGCGGGCAGTCCCGGACCATGTCCGCGGGTATCACCCGATCGGCGATGATCCGGGCTTCGCTGTAGATATCCTCGAGGAACCGGTTGAGGGCGGATAGACGTTGTTCCAGACCGGCTGTGAGGTCACTCTATTCCGTTGCGGACATCACGCGAGGTATGCAGTCGATGGGGATGATTCGCTCGGTTTCCTCGTCGTCGCCGTAGACGGTGAACGTGATTCCTTCGTTGGTGAAGGAGCGGGTGACCCACTCCCCGATGGCGCCCAGGTCGGGAGGCGACAAGCGCCCTAGTGTGTCGTAGAGCTCCTGAGAGTGGCGATGCGGCGAGCCATCGACCCCGAACATCTCGTCGTATATGGCCGCGTCAAGGTCGTAGCTGTCGAAGTTCAAAAGGTTGACCTCGGTCTTGCGCCGTGATCAGTTCGAGCGGCGATGATCGTATCCCTTCCGTTCCCGCCCGGCCATCCCGTGGTGAGGGACGCCCGATTGCGGGGCCCGGCGATGTTAACGATCGACGCGATGAGCCTCGTTGCGGGCACGGTGGCCGCTAAGCCTCGCCGAGCCGTTCGAGTTCGGCCACGCTGCCCCTGTCCGGGCCGGGACAGGTCGGTTTGGTGGGTTCCGGGATCACCAGAACCGGGACCTTGGAGGCGGCCGTTACCGTCATCGAGATGCTGTTCCAGGCTGACCCGGTGAAGAGACGGCGGGTCGCGCCGAGCACGATCAGGTCGGCGTCGATCATCTCGGCGGTCTTGAGGATCTCGTCGGCGACGTCGCTCGCCTCCACGAAGACCGTTCGCGGTGCGATGTTGCGGCACTTCAGTGCCGCCACCACGGGTGCCACCATCTTCGAACCCCTTTCCCGGACGTAGCGCTCGGCGGCGGTGCTGGTGCTCGGTCCGGTCCGTTCCGGGGATGAGGCGTCGAACGGCCGCCAATCGTCGGCGGCGAGTTCCTCGAGGAACTCGTGAGGAGTCTGGACCACGTTCATGACTGTCACCGCGCCGCGGGAACCGGCCAGGACTTCGACAATGTCGGCGACCGGTTCGGGAGGTAACACTCCGGCGGTGGTGACGAGGATACGCACAATTCAGAATCTAGTGGTCTGTCTGTGAAACGGCGGCGTGGTATGCGCCGGTAGCGAGGGGCGCCGATGGCAAGTTGTTTCGCAGGCAGACCACTCGGTGGTGATGTCGGACGATGGAGACTCAAAGGCCTTCCGTTCGGGCAGGCGGAACCCGCTCGGTCTCGGGATAGAGGTTCCGGCCGGGGCTGCGGTTACTCTCGAATCGGAACCTTCGTAAAGAAGGCGCCGCGGTAGCGCGATACGAGGAGGTGGACGTGCCCGAGCCCGTACTCATCAACAGGGTCACATGGATGATTCCCAACGCCCTGGCCCTTGTGGGGTCCCGGTCGGGTGACGAGTGGAACGGTATGACCACCTCCTGGATCACCCAGCTGTCCATGGAGCCGGTCATCATCGGGATCGGGGTCGACAACAAGGCGGTCACCCACCGCCTGATAAGCCGGGGCGGCGCATTCAGTGTCAATCTCTGGTCGCCCGAAGACACCAGGGTGTTCGTCAAGTTCTCCAAGCCGGCGGTCAAGGCAGGGATGACGCTGAACCGCCGACCCATCCGCGAGGGGATCACGGGGGTACCGATATTCGAGGAGGCGATCGCATGGATGGAGTGCGAGGTCCGCAGGTCCATGGACTTCGGCACCCACACCCTTTTCGCCGGTGAACTGGTGGCAGCCGGTATCGTCGACGATTCCGGCCGGGCCGCCTGGATAGGGGATACCCGCATGAAGTACGGGGGCGTACGCCGGGGCGGTCATTGATCAGCCCGGGCGATATCCGGTTGATCCGACTGGGAGGGTGGTGCAAAACCCCTTCACGGCCCGTCGACCGATGACATAATGCCTGTTCAGAGGAAGACGGGCCGTTGCTCCCCAACGTTTTGGACCACCCTCCTGGAGGGCTGAAGGAGATCGATGGAGGCACGTATGGACGGCAAGGTCGCGGTGGTAACGGGTGCCTCCCGCGGGATCGGTGAGGCGATAGCGGCCGGGTTCCTGGCCGAGGGTGCTCGCGGGGTGGTGATCACCAGCCGTCGGAAGGAGAACATAGAAGCGGCGGCGGACCGTCTCGCCGATCCGGGCCGGGTGGTTCCGGTGGTCGCCAAGTCGGATACCACCGACGGGGCGGCGGCCGCCATCGATGCCGCCGTCGACCGGTTCGGGGCCTGCGATGTGCTGGTCAACAACGCCGGCACCAACCCGGCCTACGGGCCGCTGATGGATGTCGATCTCGGAGCGGTGAACCGGACCTGGGAGGTGAACCTCCTCGGTCCCCTGGTGTACACGAGGGTCGCCTGGGACCGGTGGATGAAGGATCGTGGGGGTGTGGTCTGTAACAACGCGTCGGTGGGCGGCCGCCTCCCGGGCCACGGTATGGGTGCCTACAACATCTCCAAGGCCGGCCTGATCTACATGACCCGGCACCTGGCCCTCGAGCTGGCTCCGGGGGTGCGGGTGGTGGGGGTGGCCCCCGGGGTGGTCAGGACCCGATTGTCACGGCTTCTCTGGGAGAACGAGGATGCGGCAGCCTCGCTGCACCCGCTGGGAAGGATCGGTGAGCCGGTCGACGTGGCCGGGGCGGTTGCGTTCCTCTGCTCGGACAGGGCGTCCTGGATCACCGGCGTCACGTTGGATGTGGACGGCGGCATCGCCAACGCTTCGGGATACGTGTAGGGGTTCGGTTGCCGGTTGCCGGTTGCCGGTTGCCGGTTGCCCGAGTATGAGATAGTCGTGCCTTCCCCTATGTTGTATTAGTAGACGCTAATACCGACTACGCGTCAAGGGACCACGAATCCACGAGCCACGGACCACGGCCTAGCCCTGGCACGATGGGCACCAGAACGTTGTGCGGCCGGCGGTTGTGGATTTCCTTATGCCGATTCCGCAGCGGCGGCACGGCCGGTTCGCTCGTTCGTACACGTACAGGTTCATGCTGGCGCGGCGGGCGCCGGTCGTGGTGCGGCGGCGGCCCGCGTTGAGCCGCAGGTGCCGGGCGCATCTCCGCAGCATCCGATCAACCAGTGCGTCGTCCACCTCCCCGATCGGCGTCGCGGGGTGGATCCCCATCTCGAACAGCACCTCGTTGCGGTAGACGTTGCCGATCCCCGAAACCACCGACTGATCGAGTAGGACCTCGGTGACCGTGGTTCGTGGATCCCGGCGCCGGGACCGGACCAGCACTTCTTCGAGGTCGGGTACCGGCACGCTCAGGTCCGGTCCGAGACTTGCTACGGAAGCCCGCACCTTGGGGGAACGATCGAGTTCCACCGTGGGGGCGTTGTAACACCGGATCGCCCAACCGGCGGTTTCCAAAGCCACGCGGGCGGCGCCGTCGCCCCGTCGCCCGGTGGGCGGTCCGAACCACCAACGGCCGGTCATGCCAAGGTGTACCCGGAGGGTCCAGCCGCCCTCGAAGTCGATGAGCAGGGGCTTGCCGACCGCCCCGACCTTTCGTACCCGGGCGTCCCGGAGCCGGTGCGCGTGCCGCCGTACACAGCGGGCACTGCCCCCCAGACGCACGAGGGGACGCCCGCCGATCCGTTCCCGGATGCGGTCGGCGACGCCATGGACGGTGTCGCCCTCTGGCATACAGACCACTAACGGCCCCGGTAGGCCAGACCGTGCAGGCTGACCGCGAAACCACTCTCGAGTAGCGCCGGACCCAGCGGATGGTCGCCGGCCGGCTCGCCGTCGATGGTCTCGATGATCAGGCGGCGGTGCCGCAGCCCTATCTCGGTCAGGGCTTCGGCGGCAGCCGCGTGCAGATCCGGCTCCCGGGTTAGCAGGACAGCCTTCTTACCGCCCCGCTCGAGGAACACGAGCGGGCTTCCGTCGTGGAGGATCACGTAGGCGCCTGCCGAGCGGGAGGCCCGGCCTTCGGCTTGCTCCGGCCACGGGACCAGCGTCCCGTACGGGTTGGCCGGGTCTGCGGCTGCCAGTACCAGCACCTCGTCGCCTTGCTCGGCAGCCCGTAGCCGGTCCAGAGCCCCGGGAAGGGCGAACTGGAGCCCTCCCAGACCCTCAACGAAGTAGCCGCGGCGGATGCTCCCCGTCTCCTCCAGGTGGTTGAGCACCGGGTACAGGGTGGTGAGCCCGCCCGGGATGTTCTCCGCCAGAGCCCCGGCCCGGGTCAGGACTCCCTGGCGCTCCAGTAGCAACTCGGTCCACGCCGCCGCCCATACCGAGTCCGCGGCAGGGATCGGGCACAGATCGGTCACCATCGACCAGCGGCCCGAGGAGGAAGGGGGCATCGTGGATGGCAGGTGGGGACGGGCCCGGACCGGGCGTCGGCGCACCTTTCCCAATTGCAGGGCGCGGAGGGGAGCGAGGGTGTCGTTGGTGATCTCTCCCGACCACACCAGGTCCCATAGGGCGTCCAGGGTGTCCTCGAGGCGTGTTCCTCCCGATGCGGTGTGGATGTCGCGGAAGAACGAAGCGCCCCGTGCCGAGAGATGGGCGCGGATCGCCTCGTGGAGTTCCGACTCGGGAGGATCCTGTTCGGTGGGCCGATGCAGGATGGGCAACCGGTCGCGCAGGTACAGCGCGATCCGGCCGTCACGCGGTCCGATGGACCCGCGGCCGACCCAGACCACCTCGCCGGACGCCATGAGTTGGTCCAGCATCCCGGGGGTGTAGTCGAGGCGGGCGGTGAGAACATCCCGTTCGAGGATGGAGGCGGGGATCGGAACGCCTTGGAGGGTGCGGATCGTCTCCACCAGCGCCGCTATGTGGCAGCGCCCGGTGCGACCCACCCCCTGCCAGGCGGGAAGGAACCGTCCCAGCGCGGTCTGCTCCACTGCTTCGATCTCACGGCGCAGCACCGCCAGGCTGCGCCGCTTGAGGCGCCGCAGGACGCGGTTGTCCACCCACTCCTGACCGGCGCCACCCGGTCGGAACGCCCCTCGGGTAACTCGTCCCGCCCGCTCGAGCGTTCCGAGCGTGTTCTGTACGACCGCCAGGGGTAGGCCGAGCGCAAGTCCCGCCTCTTCGGCCGTGAAGGGTCCATGGGTACGTGCATAGCGGCCCACCACCTCACCCAGGGAATCGGGTCCGCCCTCCAGGAAGGCATGGGGGGTTCCGGGAGGCGGCTGCACTCCCACAGCGTCGCGTAGCCGACCGGCGTCTTCGATGGCCGCCCAGGCCGGCACCCCGGCCACATGTACCTGGATCGCCCGCCGGGCCGACTCCAGCTCGCTGAGGATCTCTGCTGCATCACCGGCGACAAGACGGGCGGCCACCCCCTCCCCGGTGAGCGGTCCGAGGGCGCGCAGGAGGTCAGCCACACCGTCCCTCCCCCTGACCTTGCGGTCCTCCGCCAGGCGCTGCAGCTCCAGTTCCACCGACGCGACCACGTCTTCGTTGAGGAGTTCACGCAGTTCGCCCTCACCGAGCAGTTCCCGCAACAGGTCACGGTCCAGGGTCAGGGCCGCCGCCCGCCGCTCGGCAGGTGCGGTGTCCCCTTCGTAGAGATAGGAGGCGACGAACTCGAACAGGAGCGACGATGCGAAGGGGCTCGCACCCGCGGTGTCGACTTCGACCACCCGGACCTTCCGGGATCTGATTTCGCCGAGGATTGCCTTCGACGCGGGGAGGTCGAAAACGTCCTGGAGGATCTCCCGGTACGTCTCCAGGATGATCGGGAACGAGCCGAAGCGCGTGACTATCGCCATCAGGTCGGAAGCCCGCCGTCGCTGGAGCCACAGAGGCGTGCGCCCGCCGGGGCGGCGGCGGGGGAGGAGGAGGGCCCGGGCGGCGGCCTCCCGGAACCGGGCGGCGAATATCGCCGTGCCCGAGAGTTCGTCGATCAATATCGACTCGAGTTCGTCGGGGTCGATGAGCAGATCATCGAGGGTGGGCAGGTCGTCGGTGTCGACGAACCGGAAGGAGATCCCGTCGTCGCTCCAGATGACATCGAGATTGCGCCCGTAGCGGTGGCGGAGGCGCTGGTTGATGGCCATCGCCCACGGGGCATGGACCCGTGCCCCGAAGGGGGAGAGGACGGCGATCCGCCAGTCGCCGATCTCGTCGCGGAAGCGTTCGACGACGATCGTCCTGTCGGTGGGAAGCACGCCGGTTGCATCCTTCTGGTCGGAGAGGAAGGCGACCAGGTTGGAGGCTGCCCACGCGTCGAGATGGTGCTGGTCGCGGAGCGTGGCTACGGCTGGTCCGGGCTCCAGCGCACCGAAACGGCGGATGAACCGGCCGATGGCCCTTCCGGTGTCCAGTGGACGGCCCTCACGGTCGCCCCGCCAGAACGGCATCCGGGCAGCCGGCTCGGCCGGGGCCGGGATCACCTCCACCCGGTCGGCGGTGATATCGCTGATCCGCCAGGTGGAGGTGCCGAGGATGAACACGTCGCCCGGGCGAGACTCGTAGACCATCTCCTCGTCGAGCTCCCCGACCCGGCTCCCGTCGGGGAGGTTGACGGTGTAGAGACCCCGGTCCGGGATGGTTCCGGGGTTGGTCACCGCCAGGCGTTGGGCGCCCGAACGGGGGGTGAGGGTGTGGGTCACCCGGTCCCACACCAGGCGGGGCCGCAACTCTCCGAACAGCTCCGAGGGGTAGCGCCCCGCCAGCATGTCGAGCACCGACTCGTAGGGACCGCGGGCGAGGTCACGGTAGGGGCCCGCCCGCCGCACCGTCCCGTACAGTTCGTCCACGTCCCAGTCGTCCATCGCGACCGCCGCCACGATCTGCTGGGCCAGTACATCGAGCGGGCTCTGGGGAACGGTGGTCGGTTCCACCGCACGGGCGAGCATCAGATCGGCCACCACGGTCGCCTCCAACAGGTCCCCGCGGAACTTGGGGAAGATCTTGGCGATGCTGGTGGCGCCCACCTGATGGCCGGCCCGGCCGACCCGCTGGAGGCCCGACGCCACGCTAGTGGGTGACTCGATGTGGATCACCAGATCGACCGCACCCATGTCGATACCGAGTTCCAGCGTCGAAGTGGCCACCACGGCCGGTAGATCCCCCCGCTTCAGGAGGTCCTCGATCAGCAGGCGCTGGTGGCGAGACACCGAACCGTGGTGGGCGCGGGCTATCTCCTGGTCGGCCAGGTTGTTGAGCTCGGTACACAGCCTCTCGGCCAGCCTCCGGGAGTTGGCGAAGACGATGGTGGATCGGTGGGCCCGGATCAGGTCGAGCAACCTGGGGTAGACGGAGGGCCAGATGGACCGGTAGCCCGTATCCGCGGGATCGGAGTTGAGCGGATCGGGGGGCGCCGGAGCAGCCATGTCCTCGACCGGGACGACGAGTTCCACCTCCAGTCCCCGATCGCTCGGAACGTCGACGACGGTCACCGGCCGGGGCGTCCAGGTATCGCCCTCAACCGTGCCGCCGGCCATGAACTCGGCGATGACCGGCAAGGGCCGTTGGGTGGCAGAGAGGCCGATCCGCTGGGGAACGACAGCGGTGATCTCCTCGAGCCTCTCGAGCGACAGAGCCAGATGGGAGCCCCGCTTGGTGCCCGCCACCGCGTGTACCTCGTCGAGGATCACCCATCGGATCGAGGCCAGTATCCGGCGGGCCTGGCTGGTGAGGATCAGGTACAGGGACTCGGGGGTGGTGATGAGGATGTCCGGGGGATGCCGCTGCATGCGCCGCCGGTCGGCCGCCGGGGTGTCCCCGGTGCGGATGGCCGCCGCCACTTCGGCGAGTGGGGCCGTTCCGTAGCGGGCCGCGGCATGGACGATTCCAGTCAGCGGCGCCCTCAGGTTGCGCTCCACGTCGTGGGCCAGGGCCTTCATCGGGGATATGTACAGCACCCGGCAGCGGCTTGCCCGAGCGGGGACGGGTTCGGTGAAAAGCCGATCGAGTGTGTAGAGGAAGGCGGCCAGGGTCTTCCCCGATCCGGTGGGGGCGTGGACGAGGGTGTGATCACCCGCGGCGATGGCCGGCCATCCTCTCGCCTGGGCCGGGGTGGGCGCGGGGAACGACTCCTCGAACCAGGTCGCTGTGGCAGGGGAGAACAGATCGCGCAACACCATGACCGAGAGGGTATCGCGGGCGTGTGACACGGTCGGTGGCCGGTAGCGGGTCACGGGCAACTGGCAACTAACAACTGGCTACCAACGGTGCCAACCGCCAACCTCGGTATTCAACTCCGACCGACAACTACCGACTAGCCCCGATTCTTCAGGCTTGGAGGGTCACGTCCTTGAATCTGGTGGGGCTGGGACCTCTGACGAGGGGTTTGTGAGTGTTGACGAGCCCGGTGTCCCGTACAGCCGTTTCACTCCCAGGGTGAGCGGCGACTGAGCGCACTTGTCGACTTCACCCGGCCGGTAGTGGAACATTGGGCCAGTGTGTCTGAAGAATCAGGGCTCGTATCAGGCTTGACTACTGACCGCCGACCACTGGCCACTGACCCCGGGCCAACCCCCAAACCGGCTAGCCCGCGAAGAATCAGGGCTAACAACCGCCAACCGCCAACCGGCAACCGCCAACCGGCACCTGGCACCTGGCACCTGGCAACCGGTCAGCGTGCGGCTTTGACCAGCGCGGCGGCCCTCGTGGGATCCACCGGCCGGTGGACATCCCCCATCTCTTTGATGTCCGTTCCCACGATCACGCCTTCAACCACGCCGGCCAAGCCTGCGAGACGGTCCGCGGTGACACCGGATCCCACCAGGAGCCTGGCACCCGGCACCGCCGCCCTCACCCGCTGGATCAGTGCCCACTCGGCCGGCCGCCCGGTGGCCGGCCCTGACACGATCAGTGCGTCGGCCATGGCCCGGTACCGGAGATCGGCTGCCGCCTCCTCGATCCTCAGTCCAGGCGGGGGAGTGGCGTGCTTGACGAACACGTCGGCCAGCACGTCGATTTCTGGGCCGATCGAAGCCTTCAACCGGGTGAGGTGAGCGGCCTTCCCCTCTATGAGCCCCTGATCCGTGTACATGGTGCCCGAGAGGACGTTGACGCGGATGAACCGGGCCTCGCACGCCGCGGCAATCGACAGCGCGGCGATGGCATCGTTGCGCAAGACATTGACGCCGACCGGCAGATCGACCGCGTCCCGGATCGCCGCCACCACCCGCGCCAGGGCTGCCACGGTGGTATCAGGGACATCGTCGGGAAAGTAGGGAACGTCGCCGTAGTTCTCCACCAGGACGGCGTCGAAGCCCGCGTTCTGCAGGGTGGTCGCATCGTCGACCGCTCGCCGGACCACCCGTCCCATGGGAGGCCGGTAACGCGGGGAACCCGGGAGGGCCCCCACGTGGACCATCCCGATGAGTTGGAGGGATGCCATCAGTAGATGCGCATCACCTGCAGGGCCGCCTCGGCTTCCTCGCCCTTGACGATCAGGTTCTCGGCATCATCGGGGTGGAGTCGCTGTACTGCTACTCGGCAAATCTCGCCCGCCGGGCCGCGGATGACCTGGCCGGTGCCCTCGGGGCCGACGGTGTACTTGGCGTACAAGGGACCGATTCCCTCGATGCGGACCGGAACCTCGTACTCGTAACCGGCCTGCTCGAATGCCCAGGGAAGGGTCTTCTGGGTGAGCACGACGATGTGGCGCAGGCGGTCCGTGTCCTGTGACTCCTCGCCGATGGCGGCATGGATGTCGAGCCCGTGCGCCCATGTCTCGGCCAGCCGCAGGGTGGCGAAGCTACGGGCCGACATCTCGCTGAAGAACCAGGGAACCCTGTCGCGGGCCGAGGCGTGACTCAGGGCGTCGACCACCGTGGCCCTGCCGAGGCGCCACCACTCGATGACGTCCTGGGGACGCATCTGCCGTCCTCGCTCGACACCGGACTGGGTGAAGTCGTCGAACGTCTCGTAGTCGTCGACGTCGTCGATCATCGATCCGTCTTCCGCCAAAGCGTTATAGGCGTACTCCTCAGTGTGGGCGAGATGGGAGATCGTGTCGCGGATGTCCCACTCCTCGGAGGGGGTGAGCGCGGTCCAATTGCGTACCTTCACGCGCTGGAGGCACTGGTCGAGTTGTTGCTGTTCCGCTACCAGATCGGACAGTATTTCCCGCACCCGCGTTAGTCTACTATGCCCGATCCGCCACTAATCCGGTTCCGGGAGATTATTGAGACGAGCGATAGCCCGGGTGTTGAATCTTCGAGGCAGTTCGGCCGCCCCGGCACGGTTCTCCTCCGGGTATCCACCGCATCCACAACCGGGTGACCCACTGACCGCGGGATCCATGGTGACCTTTCCCGTACCGGCCCACTCCGCGGACCTTCGCTCAGTTGGGGAGCGGCCGGGGTAGCGGACCCTCGAATCCGGGCGTTGGGTACACGAAGCCGTTTAGCCGGTCGAAGAGGCGACGCAGCCGCCCGACGCTCCGCCGGTTGAAGGCCAATCCCACCCGTGCACAGTCGAGAGCGTCCCCATCGCGGACTTCGCTCTCGTGGGGATCGACCCGTTCGATACGACCTACGGTGACAATATCGGCGAACTCCTCGTTGAGCATGCCGATCTGGCGGTCGGTGGGTGCGTGTCTGAGGCGGATGATCAGCCGGCCCTGGACGTATCGCTGGGAGTGGTAGTTGGCATAGAACCGGCATATCTCGTCGGCTGCCTCGTCGACGTCTCCGGTGATCCTGTACAGGTCGAGGTCCTCGGGGCTGATCATGCCGTGCCCGAGCAGGCGCTCGCTCACGAACCGCTGCCATGCGGGCCAGTAGGAGTCCCCGGACTCCATGAGGACGATCGGTTGGATGGGCGCCTTTCCGGTCTGGACCAGCGTGAGCAACTCGAATGCTTCGTCCATGGTGCCGAAGCCGCCGGGGAAGATGGCGAAGGCATGCGATTCCTTGACGAAGCCGAGCTTGCGGGTGAAGAAGTACTTGAAGTTGATGAGCCGGCTGTCGGGGACGTAGGGGTTGGCATGGGCCTCGAACGGGAGCCGGATGTTGACGCCGAAGGAGCCCTCGCGGCCTGCCCCGCGATTGCCGGCCTCCATGATCCCCGGGCCTGCGCCGGTGACCACCATCCATCCCCGGCGTCTCCACATGTGCCGGGCGAAATCATGAGCAAGCCGGTAATCCGGATGGTCGGGTGCCGTCCGGGCCGACCCGAAGATGGTGACCTTGGGTAGGTCGGCGTAGGCCCGGAACACCCTCGACGAATAGCGCATCTCCTTGAGTGCGCTGTTGAAGAGCTTCAACTCCCCGCGGTCGGGCCGGTCGCGGTGGAGCTTCAGGGCCGTGGTCATCAACTCGGCGATCAGATCCGGGTTGCTACCGTCCCCGGCCCGGCGGATGAGGTCGGCGATCCTGCGGTCGAGGTCCGCGTTTCCCATTTCGTATCGGGCCATGGCCGGTAGAGTAACGGGGTCCTGTCCCTCGGGAGATCGAGACGGCATTGTTCTTCCCGGCTCGGACCGTCGGGGATCCCGGACTCCTTTCCGGCTACCTGCTCGGCCTGCGATGATGCTTCCCATATGAACATCGAATTCGACGGAACCGAGGTTGCGTTCGACGAGGGCGACTCGGTGTTCACCGCCGTGTGGCGGGCCGGGTTGCGACCCTGGGGCGGATGTCTGTGCGCGGAGGGGGACTGTCCCTACTGCCTGATCACCGTGGACGGTATCTCGTACCGGCGCGCCTGCCGGACACCCGCCGAGGACGGTGTGTCTGCTGTCTCCCATCCCGGCGACGGTTACCCACCCCTGCCGTCGGGTCACGGGGAGACGGAGGTCGGCTTCGAGATGATCCACTGCGACACGGTCGTGATCGGGCAGGGCCGTTCGGGTAGGGCGGCTGCTTCGAGAGCAAGGGAGCAGGACCGCCGGGTGGTCACCCTCGACTCACGAATGGGGCGCCACGCGGTGGGCGTGTACCCGGGTCCCGAAGTGGTCGCCCGGACCCCGAAAGGCATGGCCCGGATCTTCTGCGTCGACGTCGTGGTCGCTACCGGTGTGGTCGAGGTCCAGCCGGTCTGCCCGGGTAACCAACTGGCCGGCATATTGACCAAGCGGGCGTCCGAGCGGCTGGCGGCTGCTGGAGTCGGGCTGGGGAGGGCGGTGGCGGTCGGTTCTCCCCCGGAGGGGGTCGAGTGCGAGCGGTCCGAGGGAAGGCTGGTGCGGTTCGAGGGGGGAGGATCGGTCCGGGCGGTGGTGACGGCCGATGACCACACGGGTGTCGAACGCGTCTATCACTGCGACACCGCGGTGGTGGGGTTGGGCACCGGGCCGCGCGACACTCTCGCCCGGATGGCATCGGGTATCCCAGGCGTGCGGACGGCGGGAGGCGCGGCCGGCGATCTCGAGCAGCCGCCCGTTCCGGAGGTGGGCATCGTCTGTCCGTGCTCGGGTGTCACCGTGGACGATCTGCATTCCGTGTGGGACCGGGGATTTCACGAGTTGGAGCTGATCAAACGGTCCACATTGGCCGGAACCGGTGTGTGCCAGGGTGCGGTGTGCATGCCGCACGTTCGCAGTTTCGTAGCCGCCGGCGATGCGGAATTGCCGCCATCCTTCACAGCGCGCCCGGTGGCCACCCAGATCACTATGGGGGAGGCGGCAGCCGGTTGGTACCACCCCGCCGATCGCCGGACCGCCCTCCACGAGCAGCATCTGGCGTTGGATGCCACGATGGAGCGGGTCGGCGGTTGGTACCGGCCCTGGACCTACGGTGATCCCGACGGCGAGTACTGGGCGGTGCGGGGCATGGTGTCGATCTGCGACGTGAGCACCCTGGGCAAGTTCCTCGTCTCGGGTCCGGACGCGGTGGAGTTCCTGGAGCGTACCTACCCGACCCCCATCGCCACCATCCGGCCCGGTCGAGCCAAGTACGTGCTGGCACTCGACGAGCGGGGTTATGTCTTCGACGACGGAATCGTGTGCCGGGAGGCCGAGACCCGGTTCTTCCTCACCTTCAACTCGGCGGGGGCCGACCACGCGGAGATGTGGTTGCGTGATTGGGCCGAGACGTGGCGGATGGACGTCCGGATCCTTGACCGGACCGCCTCGTGGGGGGCGATCAACGTCACGGGTCCGTTGTCCGACGAGCTCCTCGCCAGAGTCGGGGTGACCGATCCGCCGTCCTTCATGAGCCATAGACCGATGGAGGTGGCCGGCGTGGCCTGCCGGGTGCTACGGCTGAGCTTCACTGGCGAGCGCTCCTACGAGCTTCACCACCAGGCAGGAGACTCGGTCCGTTTGTGGTCATCCCTGATGGAAGGGGGGAGCCGCCTCGGGGTACGGCCCCACGGCCTGGAAGTGCTGGAGGAGCTGCGCCTCGACAAGGGCCACATCCTGGTGGGGGTGGACAGTCTCCCCGACTCCACCCCTCGCCGTCTGGGTCATGACTGGGCGGTTCGGATGGACAAGGGGGATTTCGTCGGCCGCCGAGCGGTGTCCAGGACCTCGCGGTCGCCCTTGGACAAGCTCCTGGTGGGCCTGGAGATGGAAGGCTCGCCCCCTCCGCGCGGCGCCATCATGCGGGTGGGAGGGGACTATGCGGGATTCGTGACCTCCGGCGCCCGCTCCCGGGTGCTCGACAAGTCGATCATGCTGGCCTGGCTGTATGCGATCGACGACAGGTTCGCTGATGAGGTCGCCGTCGACGGACGGACCGCCCGGCGGGTCCCGCTGCCCTTCTACGACCCGGAGCACACCCGTGCCCGTGGCTGATCGGTTCGAGCGCCTGGCCGCCACCAGGGTCGTGGCCGACCCGGCGGCTCTCGATGCGGTGGAGGCTCCGGAAGGCGGTTACGTGATGCGGCCGGCGCCGGACGATCTCCTGGTGCTGCCCGCCGTCAGCCGGATCGATGTTGCCGACCACCATGCCATCATCGAGCCTGAAGAGGGGTTCTCCGGAGCGTGGTTCGACGAACCGGAGTGGCCTCGGTTGCAAGCGGTTTGTGGGTGGCAGTTCCCCCGGCGCCGTCCGGCCTTCGCCCAAGGCCACATCGCTGGCATACCGACCAAGCTGTTCTTCACCGAGGGCCGGCTGCTGGTCCTGGTTCCGACGGTTGTGGCACACCATCTGGCCGACCGCCTCCAGACCGGCGGTCGGCAGGTATGAACGAGTTCATCGAAGCCCATATAGCTCTCACCTGGCAGGATCTGCGGTCTTCGTACGACGTGGTGATCGTGGGGGGAGGCGGCCACGGTCTCTCGACCGCCTATCATCTCGCAACCCGGCATGGCATCACCAACGTTGCGGTACTGGAACGCGGCTACATCGGATCCGGCAATTCCGGTCGCAACACGACGGTCATCAGAGCCAACTACGGCATTCCCGAGGCGGTCCGGTTCTACCAGCGGAGCGTCGATCTCTATTCCAGACTGGAGGAGGAGACGGGGCGCTGGATAATGCACGATCGCAAGGGCCTGCTCTGGCTGGTCCACGGCGTGCCGGGTACGCGCAACGAGCGGGCCCGCTCGATCATCAACCAGGCCTTCGGAGCGGACACCGAGTACGTGACGGCTTCGGAGGTAGGCGAGATCTGCCCGGAGGTGGATCTGAATGCAGGGGGCGGCGAGTACCGCGTTCTGGGTGGTTCCTACAGCCCCCACGCCGCTACCGCCCGCCACGACCGGGTGGTATGGGCGCTGGCCGAGGGCGCCATGAAGCGGGGCGTGCACGTTCACCAGCGCACCGCGGTGACCGGGCTCATCAAGTCCGGGAACCGGGTCACGGGAGTACTCACCGACCGGGGACCGGTGTCGGCGGGCATCGTGGTGAGCGCTGTGGGGGGCCACGTGTCGTCGCTGGCTGCCATGGCCGGCGTGCGGTTACCCATCCGAACCCACCCGCTGCAGGCGTTCGTCACCAACCATTACGCCCGGGCCTTCCGTCCCATAGTCGCATCGGTGGATCTGGGCTTCTACGTCAGCCAGACTGCCCGGGGAGAGATGCTGGTGGGTGGCGGAATCGACCTGCAGCCGAGCTACTCGTACCGTTCCAGCTACGAGTTCCTTTCCTTCTGCTCCCTGTCCGCGGTCACCCTGCTGCCGTTCCTTCGTGACCTCAAAGTCCTGCGCCAGTGGACGGGGGTGTGTGATATGCCGATCGATATGTCCCCGATCATGGGACGGACCGGAGTGGACGGGTTCCTGGTCACCACCGGCTGGGGAACCTGGGGTTTCAAGGCGATTCCCGCAGGGGGCGAGCAGATGGCGGAGTTGATCGCCACCGACCGTACCCCCGAGCTGATCGCCCCGTTCTCCCTGAGCCGGTTCAAGTACGATCGGCTGATGTTCGACCCCGGCTCGACGGGAACCACGCACTGATGGTCCTGCGCCTGGCGTGCCCCCACTGCGGTCCCCGCCCGGTCACCGAATGGGTCTACGCAGAGGCGCCCGATCCGCCCGACCACCTCACCGACCCCGACGAGCGGGACGTGGACCGCGGGTTCATGATCGGAAACACGGAGGGCGCCAACCAGGAGCGCTGGTTCCACGCCGGGGGCTGCCGCCGCTGGCACACCATCAGGAGGGATACCACCCTCGACCACTGAGCGGGCGGACCGGTGCGTGTCCCCTCTCGCCCAGACCGTCATACGCAGTATTCTTCGTGTATGACAGTATTGAGTTTTCGGATGGCGGCTGAAGAGATAGCCGAGGTGGGCCGTTGGGCAGACCGGCTGGGCGTCGGGAGGTCGGAGTTCATACGCGAGTCGCTGCGCCGCCATCTCAGGTGGCTGGCGTCGGCGGAGGACGCTGATCGGTGGGAAGAGGAGCCGCTGAGCGCAGGGGAGTCGGCGCTTGCAGAGATCGCCGACTGGGGAGTGGCAGAGGATTGGTCGGATTGGGACGATGAGACAAGGTGAGATCTGGTTCGCGGCTACTCCCGGCGGAGACCGTCCGGTTCTCGTGCTGACCCGCGATCCGGTTGCCGACCGTATCGGTTCCGTGGTGGTGGCATCGCTCACCAGGACCCGGCGCGGTCTCGTGTCGGAGTTGTTCTTGACTGCGCACCGGGACGGGATACCCACGGACTGCGTGGTGAACTTCGACAACATCCACACGATCCCGCGCTCGGCCCTCCGCCGTTTCGTCGCGCAGCTGCCCTCGGATCGGATCATCGAAGCCTGCAGGGTCCTCCGCGACGCCTTGGGGTGTTGAACTTCTACGAGATCCCGGCCACCAGCGACCGGCACACCCCGTCGAGGATGTCGTGGCCGGTCACGGTGATCTCACTCAGCCCGAGAATCCGAAGCGAGGTCTCGGCCACGACGGTGCCGCCGACGATGATCGGCGCCCGTTCGGGGTTGAGGGAGGGAATGGCCCGCTTCTCCCCCAGGGTGAGCGAGCCCAGCCACGTGACCATGGCCTCCACGTCCGCGAGGCGCAGGGTGGCTCCTTCCACTGCCGGGGAGTCGTAGGTGTCGAGGCCGAGGTGCATGGCGGCCAGGCTGGTCCAGGTCCCGGCCGTTCCCATCGCTTTGTCTCGGCGCGGCAGGTCCGCGGCTCCCATCACACGGGAGGCTTCCCGGCGGGCTGCCGCGAGGTCGCCGGGGGTGGCGGGATGGTTCGGCAGGCATCGCTCGGTGAGCCGGACGGATCCGATGTCGGTCGACACCCCTCCCTGGTCGGTGACGATCTCGGTGCTTCCTCCACCGACATCGACCACGACCGTGGCGGCGGGGTCGGGAGCGGATCCGGTTGCTCCGGCGAACACGAGGACCGCCTCCTCCTCGCCTCCGATGATGTCGGGCCGGAACCCCAGGGCGCGCCGGGCTGCCTCGACGAGCTCGTCCCGGTTGGCGCCGTCGCGCGCCGCCGAGGTCGCCACCGCCCTGGCCGCCTGCACACCCGACTCCCTGATCCGGCTGCCATAGACCGCCAGGACGCGGGTGGTGCGCTCCATGGCTCCTGCTGACAGCCGCCCCGAAGTGTCCACGCCCCTACCCAGACCGGTTACCGTCTCGATGCGCTCCACGTCCACGAGCCCGACCTCGGTCACGTCGGCGATCAGGAGGCGGGTGGAGTTGGTGCCCATGTCCACCGCCGCGACCCGTGTCGCGGCGCGGCGTGCGCTCAAGAGTCGAATGCCGGCGCGGCAGGCCCCTTGCGGACGCAAGCCGCCCACACCGTTTCGTAGTGGTCGACGTCGTAGGAGTCGATGTGGGGGAGCACCATCATCTCCCATGCGCGCCGCAGCGGGTCCTTGCGGGTGCCGAACATCATCAGGCCGGCAGGGATCCGGTCCAGCACGGTACGCAGGCTGATCGGGGTCTCGACCCGGGTGCCCGGGTCGGTGGAGAGGAACGAGCTGTTGATCTCGGTGGCCAGGCGGCTGATGTGCTTGACGTAGGGGTCTCGCATCGAGGGATAGCGGCGGACCAGCATCGCCTCGATCTCCGAGGAGTCGGGGAACTCCTTTTCCCAGATCACCCACCGGTCGGCGAAGGCCTTGTTGAGGGTCTGGGTGCCGGCGTAGTCGCGCAGGTCGGTCGGGTTCATGGTTCCGAAGAGGCGCACGTCGTCGCGCAGGGCGACGGACTCGCCGGTGGGGAGGTCGAGGGCCGAGTAACGGTCCAGCAGTCCGTGGAGGGCGAAGAGGGTCTCGGCGCCCGCCGCGTTGAGCTCGGAGAGGTTGACCAGCGCCGGTCCCCGGAGCGCCCGGGTGATGTCTCCGTCCTCCCAGCGGCTCTCGGTGCCGCCCATACCGTCCCCGTAGAGCTTCACCGAGCCGATGAGGGTGATGTCCCGTACCTCACCGGTGAGAGGCACCCGGTAGTAGGGGAGCCGGAGGAGGGCGGCGAACTGCTCGATGTCGTGGTCCTTGCCGGTTCCCATGTGACCCCGTACCGCCAGGTGGAGAGGAACGGTCCCCTCGGGCTTCTCCCGGCGGATCTTCTCCACTTGGGCGAACCGGTAGAGCATTCCCACGTCGACGTAGTTGGGGTCCGGTTCGGGGATCTTGGCGACGCGCTGGTGATGGTCCCGCAACCCCACCTCGGGCACCACGAGGGTTTCGAGCTCGATGGGCCGGCCCGCCCCGGTCGGGTCGGTGAAGGTGACTGCTCGCGGGCGTTCAGGCACTGCGGCGCTCCGCGGGTCGGATGGTCGGGCTTTGTCGCGCGCTTTCCCGTCCGGCACGGGACCACCAGGTGTCCTCCCCGTGCAGGGCCAGCCCGCGGCAGAGCGCCATCCTGACCCCCGCCACCATCGAGTTGGCCAGCTCGTCGGGCCGCGAGATCACCTGGTGGTAACGGTAGGCGGCGACGACGGTGTCGTCCCCCACCCCGATCCCCAGTACCGTGGTGCCATTCCCGTCCACCTCCTCGACCGATCGGGCCAGCGCCTCCACTGATCCCCGGGTCATCCCGTCGGCCAGCACCACCAGTACCCGCACATGAGCGCCGTGGTTGGCGAGGCGCTCGGCGGCGTAGGTGACGTTGAACTCGTCGACGTTGGCGGCCTTCTCGAAGAGCGACACCGGCGGCGTCTCCCTGGGCGCCCGGCGGGCCTCGAGGCCGGCCTCTCCGGTCTTGGCCGCGGTCCAGAATAGCCCTGCCAGGACATCGTCGGACCGCCTCCACGGTTCGTTGAAACTCGAGAGCAGGTAGTGGTTGACCGTCGAGGTGAGCCGGTCGGCGGCCGTGCCGTGGGACTGCCGCAACTCGCTGATGGCCGCGGTCCGGCGGCGCGAGTAGGTCCACTCGGTGTCGTCGACACGGGCCGCGAACGCCCTGTTGAAGAGGGCCACCTCGAAGTCGACCTGGAGTTCGTTGCACATGGCCGCCAGCGTCCAAGCCCCCAACATTGCGGCGGCCAGGCCCCACGGACGCCGGTCGCGGGGCGCCGCAAGGCGGCGGGGTTGCAGCATGGACGCCGAACCGTCCACCAGCACGCTCACCGCATACGACCGGCGCGTCGAGATGGAGCGGCGTTCGAACATGCGCTCGTATAGGCCGCCTCCGAGCAGGAGCGCCGCGTGAGGTGAGAGGTCTCCCGCGTCGAACCCCGACCGCAGGCCGCGCCGTTGGTTGGCCACGAACAGGGGATAGAGCTCGCCCGACACATGGCGCTGGTCGACACTCCACTCACGGGCTGCTTCCTCCAGGGCTGTCCTACCACGGGCCGCGAAGCGACGGAACGGTTCGGGTACCCTGCCCACCGCCAGCTTTCCGCTCTGGCCGGTCGGCAGGTACACGACAGGGGCCTGGCTGACCCTGAGCAGCTGGTCCGTACCCTCGCCCGATGCCCGGTCCAGCTCGGCCGGTCTGCCGTTCGGGCCGGTCTGCCGCTCGGCCCCGCGGCGGGTCTCGCGGTAGCGCTCCGCGTCCTGGACGATCGGCGAGAACAGGCGCACCCGGTCGAGCCCCTCCGTCATCGCCTCAGCCTGGGCCTCCTCACGCTCGCGTTGCCTCGAGGGTTGCTCGTCGGGTCGGCTCCCGTAGACGAGACCGTGTACCTCGGCGACCGTCAGCAGCCGCATCGCCAGGTCGGCCACTTCCCAGGGGTCGTCGGCTGCAGCAGCCTTCTCGAGGATTCCCATGGCGTCGCGCCAGGCGGCGCCGGAGCGGGCGTCGAGGCGGCGCTCGAGTAGGCCGTCGTCCAGATACCCGCCCACCGTCATGAAGCACGCCACCGCGAAGCGGGCGAGCGGGCCGTGACGGCTCAGGGCGCCTGTGAGGGAGGCCCGGTAGAGATCCTCGAGAACCGAGCGGGCGCCCGGATAGTACGCCAGGCCCTGCCGTTCCTGGCGGGCGTCCTCGATGGCGAAGAACAGCGCCTCTGCCGGTGGACCACCCGCCCGGTCCAGAGCTTCGAGAAGGGTGAGCTCTTCCTCAGCGGGAGAATCGGCGCTGTCCGGTAGCCAGTCGCCGGGGAGGGATCGGCGCTCATCGAAGTCCGACGAGACCAGATGCACGACCTCGTGGAGGGCGGAAGCCAGAGCCGTCTCCTCGGGTGTCACCGGCGCCCGCCGGCCGTAGGCGGCCTGGAACAGGCCGGGGTCGATCACCACCTCGTGTTCGGAGGCCCGGCTCGAAGCGCCCAGCACCACGCGCAACTCCTCCTGTCCGGTCAGCGTGCGAGCCACTCTGGTGACGGCGCTCGCCACGCGCTGGTAGCGCTCCACGACCGCCTCGATGGCCCGCCCCTCCGGAGGGAGGATCTCGGTGAGGAGCGATCTATCCCTTGGTACCACAACCCTTTATTGTTGCATACGGTCGCCGACCGGAGGAGTCGCTCCCGAGAGTCTATCCTCAGGAGGGTGCTCAGAAACGGTCAACTGGTTGGCCCGTCATCCGCCCACGTGGCATTTTGTCGTCGACCGCCGGGCCAACCGGGGTTATCGACCACCCCCCTCAGGCCACCACGATCGCCAGCAGGGCAACCACGCCCAGGCCGTACACCGCCAGTGCCCGCAGCACCGGGGCTCTGGGACCGTAGGGGATCCGCTGCCACATCGAAACGATGATCATCCCCGCCACCAGACCGCCCACATGCGCTTCCCAGGCGATGCCGGGGACGAGGAGCGGCAGGGCCAGGTTGATGGCAAGGAGGAGGAGAAGGCGACGGAACTGGGCGCCTCCGTGGGGGGTATGGCGTAGCGGGTAGGTCCCGATCAGCACCGCTCCGAACAAGCCGAAGATGGCGCCGGACGCTCCCACGGCCCCTCCGTCGGAGAGGTACTGGAAGGCGACGGCCCCCGAGACGGCCGAGGCTAGGTAGAGCCCGACGAAGGACACCGTGCCCACCTGCCGCTCCAGCCGCGGTCCGAACAGGTACAGGGCGTACATGTTGAACACTATGTGCAGCACCGATCCGCGGGAGTGCAGGAACGCCGCCGTGACGGCCCGCCACCATTCCCCGTACCGGACGGCCTCGGTGATATGGGCGTAGTCGATAGTGAACTGCACGTTCTGCCGCTGTACCAGGTAGGCGACTACCGAGACCACCATGATGACCAGCACCGCTGGCGTGATCCCGGTGGCGAGCCGCCGGGCGTTCACCACCCTGGTGGCCCGGCTACCGCGACTGCAGTCGGGACACCGCTGCCCGACGGGAGAGTCGTGCGAGCAGAACGGGCAGATCGGCTTGTCACAGCGCGAGCACCTCAGGGAGGTGCTTCGATCCGGGTGCCGGTAGCACCGCATCGAATCGGAGGGCGACACCGTTCCGCTGTCCATCCGCCCCATTCTACGAGGTCGGCGGACCATTGATACCGGGTGCCGGAAGCCGGGGCGACCCGTGCGGATGCGCACGGGGGTACCCTCAGGATTCCTATGGGCGCCGACACCCCGGAGGCGGAGGTACGTCCGTGCCCGGCACTCTATGATGAACGGGACGAGCGGCTGGTATACGATGTTCACCGAGATGCGTGTACGCAACTTCAAGTCCTGGGAGGACAGCGGACTGATCCGGCTGGCGCCCGTTACCGGGCTCTTCGGAACCAACAGCTCGGGCAAGACGAGCCTCCTTCAGGCCTTGCTGCTTCTGAAGCAGACCACCGAGTCAGCCGATCGGAAGCAGGTGCTCAACCTCGGAGACAAACGGTCTCCTACGTCTTTGGGTCTAATCGGAGACGTGATACACGGTCACGATTCGAAGTCACGTCTCGAATTCGAGTTCTCGTGGCGCAGCATGGAGCCTGTCGAGGCTTCCGACCCTGCCAATCCGGGGTCCAACCTTTTCAGCGAATCCGAGCTGTCTTTTCGTACACTTGTTGCAGTCCGGAACGGGACACAACGCGTCGAGGAGTTCGCATACAAGACAGGTGCTGCGCGGGTCGAATTCTCTCGCCGACAAAGACAGAAGCGTAAGAGCCCGGAGTACGATCTGAAGGCGACCGTAAACGGCGATACCGGCTACCTGAAGCGGATCCAGGGTCGGGCGTGGGGTCTACCGCCGCCCGTCAAGTGCTACGGCTTCCCCGACGAGGCATTCGCCTACTTCCAGAACTCTGCTTTCGTCAACGCGTTCGAGTTGGCGCTCGAGCGACAGTTCGGCAACTCGTTGTTCTATCTCGGTCCGCTACGCCAGAACCCGGCCCGCTCATACCGGTGGCAAGGCTCGACTCCTTCTAGCGTCGGAGCGGAGGGTGAGCGCGCAATCGAGGCACTCCTGGCATCCGGGCGCCGACCGAGGAAGGAATGGATCGCGCGGGAACTCAAGTCGAACGGGCACGCCAAGAAGCTGTTCCTTGTCGAGGACGTGGTGTCTCAATGGCTTCGGGAGATGAAGCTGGTTCGATCCTTCTACCTGGAGCGAATAGCCGAAGATGCCGATATCTACCGAGTACGGATCAAACGCTCGTCCGATTCGGCCGAGGTCCTGCTTCCTGACGTGGGATTCGGTGTATCGCAGGTGCTCCCCGTCCTCGTTCTTCTCGCCTGTGTTCCCAAGACTTCGGTGGTGATACTCGAACAGCCGGAACTGCACCTTCACCCGGCGGTACAAGCCGCGCTGGCCGACGTCATCCTCGAGACCGCACGCGTGGGTCGTGCCCAGGTCATCGTTGAGAGCCATAGCGAGTACTTACTGAGGAGGCTCCAACGCAGGGTTGCCGAGCGTGCGGTCTCGAAGGAGGACATCGCGCTGTATTTCTGCGATCACGATGATCGTCGATCGAGTATCGAACGTCTCGATCTCAACATGTTCGGTCAGATCGACAACTGGCCATCCGGATTCTTCGGTGACCCCATCGGGGAAGCGGTTGCGATGGTCGAAGCAGGGGCGAAACGTGCAGCAATCCCATGAGGCATTCTGTGATCGACACCAATGTTTTGGTTGTCGCGAGCGGTCGCGCCGATCACGCGGACGACACGTGTCGCCTCCGTTCTGCGAGAGCTCTACTCGAAGTGGAGAGGAAACGCTCGCTCGTGCTGGATTGGGGCTGGGAAATCCTCCGGGAGTATTCGAGACACGTGAGCGTCGTTGGCGAACCTGAGGCAGGGGACCGCTTCTTCCAATGGGCGGCCTCATCCGCCCACATACGCCGTGTCAGTATCAACGAACACCCCGATCGCGCCTACCGCGAATTCCCGAGCGACCCACGGCTCGAGCGATTCGACTGGAGTGCTCGCAAGTTCGTGGCTGCGACGGTCTCGTCGGGCACGGAAGATACCGAACTGGTCAACGCTGTCGACTCCGACTACTCCCTCCATCGGACCGCTTTGAAGGACGCAGGCGTGTCGGTGAACGAACTATGTCCGAGTCTGATTGAAAGAACCCGGTAGCGGGTGTCGAGCATACTCGGCTGGAGGGTGCTTCTCGCCCTGTACCATCGTCCTCCGTGCAGGTAGAGGTTTCGAGTACGTCCACCGGGATGACGGTGGTCACCGAGTCCGTTCCGGGAGTCCGGTCGGTGGCCATTGGGTGCTGGGTGGACACGGGGAGCCGTGACGAGCGTCCCAACGAGGCGGGGGCCGCCCATTTCCTGGAGCACCTGCTCTTCAAGGGTTCGGAGAGGCTGTCGGCCCGCGACATCTCCGAGACGTTCGACGCCATCGGAGCGCAGAGCAACGCGTTCACGTCCAAGGAGTACACGTGTTTCTGGGCGCGGATGCTCGACAGCGAGCTCAGCACCGGTCTCGAGCTGCTCGCCGAGATGCTCCAGCGTCCGGCCTTCCGGCCCGACGAGATCGACTCCGAACGGCGGGTGGTGATCGAAGAGATAAACATGAACGAGGACGATCCTTCCGATGTAGCGGTGGAGACCTTCATCAGAACCATGTTTCTCGGACACCCGTTGGGGCTTCCGGTGCTGGGAACCCGCGACTCCATCGGGGACATGAGCCGTGACGACATCGACGGGTACTGGCGACGCCGGTACGGATCAGGAACGGTTGTGGTGGCGGTGGCGGGAAACACGGAACACCGCCGCGTATCGGATCTGGTGCAGGAACTGTTCGACTCGTGGAGTGCCGGGGACGGCAGCCACGACCTGGCGCCGCCGGCGATCGAATCGCGGGTGCAGGTGGTCCGGAGGGATACCGAGCAGATACATCTCGTCTACGGAGGGGAGTCGATCAACAGGACCGACGACGCCCGGTTGGCCGACGGGGTGCTCCATCACATCCTGGGCGGTGGAATGTCGTCACGCCTGTTCCAGAAGATCCGGGAGGAGCGCGGCCTGGCGTACGCGGTCCACAGCTTCTCGATGCGCTTCGCGGAGACGGGCGCATGGGGGGTCTACGTGGGGACCACTCCGGCCACGGCCCACACCGTGATGGAGATCCTCACCGAGGAGATCGAGCGCATGATGTCGGAGGGGGTCACCGAAGCCGAGTTGGAGCGGGCCAAGGGCCACATGCGGGGTGGGCTGGCCCTGTCCATGGAGGACACCAACACCCGCATGATCCGTCTGGGCCGCAACCAGATCTTCGGCCTGCCGAACCTGTCCCTCGACGAGCGGCTGGCCCGCATCGAGTCGATCACGAGGTCCGACATCGCGGAGAGCGCCAACCGCGTCATGGAGGGTCCCCGCGTCATGGGGGCGGTGGGACCGTTCGAGAGCGGTGAGTTCGAGGGGTACCTGACATGATATCGGTGGGCATCTCCGGAGCGCCGGGCCGGATGGGCCGCCTCTCCCTGGCCGCCCTGCTCCCTCTGGATGACCTTTCGGTAGGAGGCCTCTATGGCCCGGGCCACGATGGTGAGGAAATCCTGGGCCATACCTGCTCGGGGGACGCCGAGGCGCTCGGAGGATGCGACGTGATCCTGGAGTTCACCAATCCCGGGGTCGCCCCGTCCAACGTGAGCCGCTGGAGGTCGTTCGACGCCCACGTGGTCATCGGCACGTCCGGGTACGACACCGGACGGCTTGCCGCGCTCGAGGACGAGTGGGCCGGCGCTACCCGCAGGTGCCTGGTGGTACCGAACTTCTCGATCGGCGCGGTCCTGATGATGCAGTTCGCCGAGCTGGCGGCGCCCCACTTTCCCTCGGCTGAGATCATCGAGTTGCACCACGAGGACAAGCCGGATGCTCCGTCGGGCACTTCGCTCAATACGGCTGCCCGCATGGGATCGGCCCGCAGGAGAGCCGCGGTGGAGCCTCACGGGCGCGGGGGGGAGTCGGTGCCCGGCGCCCTGGGTGCGCAGGTGGAGGGGGTGGCGATCCATTCCGTGCGAGCCCACGGTTTCGTCGCCCACCAGGAGGTGATACTCGGCGGAACCGGCGAGTACCTGACCATCCGCCACGACACCACCGACTATGCCGCCTTCACGCCCGGCATCGTCCTGGCGCTGCGAACGGTGCCGTCGCTGGAGAGGGCCGTGACGGTAGGACTCGAATCGATCCTGGGTATCTGACCGGCAATACCGCCGGTCTGTCTGTGAAATCGCGGCGTGGCATGGCCGGAGGCGGCGTTCCTCGCAAAGGCCCGCCGACGAAGGCGTACCCGCAGCGGTACGGCTGCGGCGTAGCCTCTAAGCTTGGGGAGGATCCGGGCTCGGCTTGTACACCCCGGACGCTACGAACCGTGGAAGGAAGGGAACATGGGCCCGTTCGGTGGGTTGCTCACCGCCATGATCACCCCGTTCGCCGCCGACGGATCGGTCGACTACGACCGGATGGCGCGCCTCGCCAAGCACCTGGTGAACAACGGGCACGACGGTCTGCTGGTGACCGGGACGACCGGCGAATCCCCCACCCTCACCGATGCCGAGAAGCTGGCTCTGTACTCGACGGTTGTCGAGGCGGTGGGCCACAAGGCGGCGGTGGTGGCCGGCACCGGAACCTACGACACCCATCACTCCATCGAACTGTCGGTACGCGCCGCGGAGTTGGGGGTGGACGGGCTGATGGCGGTGACCCCTTACTACTCCAGGCCGCCCCAGCACGGCCTGTTAGCCCACTTCACGGCCATAGCGGACGCCACCGACCTGCCACTGATCGTATACAACATTCCCGGCCGTACCGCCCGGTTGATCGAAGCCGAGACCCTGGCGGAGATGGCCGATCATCCCAACATCGCCGCCACCAAGGACGCCGTGGGCGACCTCGAGTACACCAAGGCCAGCCTCGAGTTGCTCCCCGACGACTTCCTCCTGTATTCGGGTGACGACTCGGCAACCCTTCCGATGCTCGAGCTCGGGGGTGTCGGTGTGATCTCGGTGGCCGGCCATTTCGCGGGACGGCAGATCAAGCGGATGATCGAGGCGCACGACGCCGGGGATGCCGCCGAGGCATGGCGCCTCCACGACGGCTTGACACCGCTGTTCGACGCCTGTTTCGTCGAGCCCAACCCGATGCCCACCAAGGCCGGTCTCAATGCATTGTGGGAGCCGGTCGGTGATCCGAGGCTTCCGTTGGTGCCGGCCTCGTCGGATACACGTGACGCGGTGGTGGCCGCGGTAGGGGCGGCGCAGGAGTTGTGAGCGTCCGAGTCACATTTCTCGGCGGTCTCGGCGAGATCGGCCGGAATTGCGCCGCCATCGAGATCGACGGCCGGATCGCGCTGATCGACTGCGGTCTCATGTTCCCCGAAGAGGACATGTGGGGGGTGGACCTCGTGCTGCCGGACTGGCGGTGGCTGCTCGAGCGCCGCGAGGACATCCGATGCGTGGTGCTGACCCACGGACACGAGGATCACATGGGCGGGCTGGGGTACTTCTTGGAGGAAGTACCGGTTCCGGTCTTCGGGACCCGCTTGTCGTTGGCCATCGCAGCGGGACGGGTGGACGAGATGCGTGTCGACAAGGACTTCCGCCCGATTCCTGACGGTCGATGGGTGATGGAGGGGCCTTTCACCTTCCAGCTCATCCCGGTATCCCATTCGGTGCCGGAGGGGAGCGGGGTGGTGTTCGACACGCCGGAGGGCCTGATCGTCCACACCGGGGACTTCAAGCTCGATCCCACTCCCGTGGACGGCCGGCGTACCGACCTTCCCACCTTCGCCCGATACGGTCGCGAGGGGGTTCGCCTGCTGCTCTCGGATTCGACCAATGCAGAGCGGGAGGGTGTCGTCCCGTCGGAGAAGTCCCTCGGACCGTCGATCCGGGCCATCGTCCAGCAAGCCCCCGGCCGGGTCATAAGCACCTGCTTCTCGAGCCATCTCCACCGGGTCCAGCAGCTGGCCGATGCCGGCCTGGATTCCGATCGTTACGTGAGTTTCATCGGCCGGTCCATGGAGCGCAACGTCCGGATCGGGCTCGACCTGGGTGTCCTCCACCTGCCTCAGGAGCGCGTACTCAAGATCGGGGAGGCGATGGACGTGCCCCACGACGAGGTCATGATCGTCACCACCGGGTCACAGGGCGAACCTTTCTCGGCCCTTTCCCTCATGGCCGCCGGCCGGCACCGGTGGGTCAAGCTGGACCAGACGGATACGGTGCTCATCTCGGCTAGGCCGATTCCCGGTAACGAGACGGCCGTCTCGCGGGTCATCTCCGATCTGACCCGGAGCGGGGCCAGGGTGTTCCACGGGCGAAACGCGAACGTCCACGTCTCCGGGCACGCCACCGCCGAGGAACTCAAGACCTTCCTCAACGTGGTACGTCCCTCCACCCTCGTGCCCGTACACGGCGAGTACCGCCACCTCAGCGCCCACGCCGATCTCGCCGAGGAGATGGGGGTACCCGAGGTACTGGTGCTCGAGGACGGCGACGCGGTGATCCTCGAAGACGGGCTCACCCGGGTGGAGCGCGACTCGGTCCCGGCGGGATACGTGTATGTCGACGGCGCCGGTGTCGGAGATATCCGCGAGTCGCTGCTGCGGGAGCGTGCCCGGTTGGGGGACGACGGGGTGGTGGTCGTATCCCTGACCCTCGATCCGGACACCCGCAGGCTGGTCGGTACGCCCCGACTGATCAGCCACGGGTTCACGGACGATGCGTCGATGGTGCTGGACGAAGTGGCCGGGGCGGTCCGGGCCGCCGCTGCGGAGGATCGTCGTCGATTCGGGAAGGACGCTGCCGCGGCTGTCCGGCAGGTGGCCCGCAAGGTGATCAAGGCCGAGACGGGTCGCCGTCCGGTGATCCTGCCGATGATCGCCGGTCTCGAACAGAGCCGCCGCCGGCGCCGGTAGTGCCGGATAGCCGTCGGGCGCAGGGTCGTTGAGTGGTCCGGGTCGTTGGTGTAATGTTACTCGGCACATGACCAAGGGGACATCCACCCGTGGGGGCACGGGGCGGAGGCGGGTGTCACAGGTACATGGGAACAAGGCCGGACTCGATAGGCGCGGACCGCGACCGGCCGGGCGCGGGCAGCCCCGGGCGGGCGGCTCCGCGGGTCGCAACACGTCCGGACCCAAGGGCGGCGGCCGACCCTCCGGGCCCGAGCGGACGAGGAGCCGGTCCGGGCGGTCCCGGTCGGCCTTGACCCAACGCTCGGCCGAGCAAGGGCGCGAGCGGCGTTCGCGGCCCTTCCTCACCATGGTTTACGAGCGCATCCGGTTCGGGATCGGACGCCAGACCCACGACCGGATAGGCCTGTGCCTCACATCCGCGGGGCTGCTGATCGTCCTGGCCTTCTTCGAAGGTTCCGGGCCGGTGGGACGATGGACGCTCGACGGTCTCCGCTTCCTGGTAGGCGTGTGGGCCTATGGCTTCCCCGTCATCCTGATAGCGCTCGGCGGCGCCCTGATCCTGGGGCGTTACCGCGATGACTTCCGCCGGGTCCTGTTCGGGGCGGTCCTCTGGTTTGTCGGTTCGCTGACCCTCTTCCACCTGATCACGGGAAGCGTGTCACTGGCCGGGAACATCGAGATCGTGAAGCAGAGGGGAGGAGCCATCGGTTCGCTGATCGCCTTCCCGCTGCATCGCCTCCTGGGATTCTGGGGTGCGTTCCTGATCATCGCGGCCATCACCGGCGCCGGCGTCATGATCGTTGTGGGCGCCTCGTTGCGCGAGGTGCTGATAGCGGCCGGCGAGCTGGTGACCTATTTGGTGAGGCAGGTCAAGGCCAAGGCGGCTGCGGCGCGGGTGCGCAGGGAGGTATCACCTGCCCGGCGACGCCGTCCCTCCTCGGGGGACCGGCGCTCTCCGCCTGTGGAGCAGAGACCCCCTCCTCCTGCCGCGCCGGCTCCCAAGGCCCCGCAAAAGCCACCCCCGCCTTCTCCCCGCCCGGCCCGACCCCGCAAGCAGCAGGTCAGCCGGCGGGCCGCGCCACGGACGGATGGGGATGGCGCCGGGTACCGGCTTCCCCCCGTCGAGTTGCTGCAGAAGGGTCAGAGCGAAGGTCAGAGTCGCCGGATGCTGGAGGAAACGGCTCGCCAACTCGAGGCCACGCTGCGCGATCACGCGGTGAACGCCCGTCTCACCAACATCGTGCCGGGTCCGACGGTGACCCGTTACGAGATCGAGCTGGCGCCAGGGGTGAAGGTGTCGCGGATCACCAGCCTCGCAGGCGACATCGCCTACGCGCTGGCGACACCGGATGTGCGACTGCTGGCTCCGATTCCGGGAAGGTCGGCGATCGGCGTCGAGGTTCCGAACCGCGTTCGCCGCCTGGTCACGCTCGGCGATGTCCTCGCTTCCCCCGATGCGGCCGAGGAGTCCCATCCGCTGGTGGTGGGTCTGGGTGCGAGCATCTCGGGAAGGCCGGTGCTGCTCAACCTGGGGGAATTGCCCCACGTGCTGATCGCCGGCGCCACCGGGGCCGGTAAGTCCTCCTGCATCAACTCCATCGTCACCTCCCTGCTGGTACGCGCCTATCCGGACGATGTACGCCTGATCATGGTCGATCCCAAGCGGGTGGAACTCGGCCAGTACAACGGAGCTCCCCACCTGCTCACGAAGGTGATCACCAAGCCCAAGAAGGCGTTGGACGCTCTCCAGTGGGCGGTGGCCGAGATGGATCGGCGCTACGATCTGCTTGCCGACGCGGGCGTGCGGGACATCCAGGGTTACCGGGGAAAGTTCGACTCCGGCCGGCTCCCCGACAACCGCTTCGACCGGTTTCCCTATCTCGTGGTCCTCATCGACGAGTTGAACGATCTCATGATGGTTGCGGGCCGCGACGTGGAGACCGCCATCGTGCGGATCGCCCAGATGGCCCGGGCGGTCGGTATCCATCTGGTGATCGCCACCCAGCGACCGTCGGTCAATGTGATCACCGGTGTGATCAAGGCCAACATCCCGAGCCGATTGGCCTTCTCGGTGGCGTCCCAGACCGATTCGCGCGTGATCATCGACACGGTGGGCGCCGACAAGCTCATAGGTATGGGTGACATGCTGGTGGTGACCGCGCGTGAACCGCGCGCCAACAGGGTCCAGGGCGCATGGGTGAGCGAGGAGGAGATCGCCGCGGTGGTGGATTGGGTCAAGGGCCAGAAGGCGGCCGATTACCGGCAGATCGCCGAGGAGGTGGCTGTCGAGCGGCAGGCTGCTGCCGAGGAGGTCGACGGGGGGGACGCCGATCTGGTGCGACGGGCTCACGAACTCGTGGTCCGGTCCCAGCTGGGTTCGACGTCGATGCTCCAGCGCAAGCTTCGGATCGGATTTGCCCGGGCCGGTCGCATCATGGACATCCTCGAGCAGAGGGGGATAGTGGGCCCGTCCGAGGGCTCGAAGGCCCGTGAAGTACTGGTGACGATCGAGGACCTGGAAGCCGAGGCCACACTGCCGTCGTGATGGGCCGGTCGGCTGCGCGACACACGCGCTCCAGTCGACGACCGGGCGGATCACGAGGAGTGACTCTCATGACCGGCGTGGGTGCGCCGGCGCGGTCACGAATCGAACCTGCGGAGGGTGTACGGCAGATCCGTCGTACCATGGAGGCCTGATGGCTTACGTTTTCGAACTTCCAGACATAGGCGAGGGTCTCACCGAGGCGGACATCGTTCGCTGGCACGTACCCGTGGGTAGCTCCGTGGAGTTGGACCAGGTTCTGGTCGAGGTCGAGACCGCCAAGGCCGTGGTCGAGATTCCCTCGCCGGCCGCGGGGACCGTCCTGCACCACGGGGCTACCGAGGGCGTCACGCTGACGGTCGGTTCCGTCCTGGCCGTGATCGGCGAAGCCGGGGAGTCGTGGCGAGGTCGCGATGGGGCGCCCGGCGCTATCGCGGCCGGTCCGGTTCCGGCGGCGGCCGGTGTCGCATCTCCCTCGCAGGATCGGAGGACCCGGGCCGGCGGAGGCCGGGTGCAGGCGTTGCCCGTGGTGCGGAAGCTGGCCCGGGAACACGGCATCGAACTGTCCGGGATGGCGGGGACGGGTCCCGGGGGGCGTATAACCAGGGACGATATGATGGCGGCGGTGGCCGGTCGTCCGAAGGCGCCACCGGCGGCCCGGCCCGAGCAACGGGTGCGCCTCTCCATGCTGCGTCGCACGATCTCCGAACACATGAGTGCCTCTTGGCGGGAGATCCCCCACGTGACCATCTTCCACGATGCCGACGCCTCCCGGTTGCTGGCGGTCCGGCGAGCCCTGGCCAAGCGGCACCAAGCGGACATCCCCGTCGAGGCCCTGATCGTCAAGGCGCTGGTGCCCGTGATACAGCATTTCCGCGAGTTCAACGCCACTCTCGACGGTGAGGAACTGGTACTCCACCCATCCTTCGATGCCGGCATCGCAGTCGACACCGACGACGGGTTGCTGGTCCCGGTGATCCGGGAGGCGGAGAAGTCGGGTCTGCTCGGGTTGGCCCAGGCGGTCAGGGACCTCGGTACCAGGGGCAAGGCCCGCACCCTGGCGGCCCATGAACTGACCGGGGCCACCTTCACGATCTCCAACTTCGGGGCCCTGGGCGGGGGCCGCGGAACTCCGATCATCCCGACCGGCACGACCGCCATCCTGGCAATCGGGCGAGCGTCCGATACGCCCGTGGCGAGAGACGGGGTGGTTGCCATAGCGCCGATGATGCCGCTCTCGCTGGCGTTCGACCACCGGGTGATCGACGGAGGCTCGGGCCAGCGGTTCATCTCGATGCTGGTCGAGAATCTTGAGGAGCCTGCCCTGTTCCTGGCCGACTGACCTGCCGCCGGGGAGGATGGACATCGGGTGTCGGGGAGCCGATGCCGGTCCGGGATCGGCCGTCTCAGCCGGTTGCATCCTTCTCGTAGGTGACCGAGGTGACCAGCCGGTCCTCCGGGATCCGGTAATAGGCGCGCAGGACGGCTTCGGAGTCCTCCGAAAGGTGGTACCCCGCCTTCTCCAGAATTCCGCGGGCCTTGTAGTTGGCGGCGTAGGTACCGATGACTATGCGTGCGGTTGGCGGTAGACGTTCCTCCACGTGGCGGAGCAGGGCCGAGGCGATGCCCTGACGCTGGTATCGGGGCAGCACGTACGCGTGTCGCATCAGCACGACCCCCCTGATCGGCTCGCTGCCCATCACCCCCACCAGTTCCCCGGCCACGAATGCTCCCCACCAGGTCATGCGTTCGGCTTCGGCTTCCCAGGCCGTCTCGTCCATCTCGGGGTCGTGGAGGTCCTCGGGCGGGAGGAACTCCCGGTACCACGCGGCGGCTGCGTTGATCACCTCCACCGCCTGTCGGCGGTCACCGGATGTGAGCCGGCGGATGGTGAGCCGGTCGCTGGTGCATGGTGATGGTGGGGAGGTGATGGACAGTTTCCTTGTCAGGGCGGACGGTATCGACAGGTGTACCTGGTTGGTCTCGCTCCCGAGCCTAATGCCGGCGCCGGTAGCCGAGTGGATGGAAGTCGGCTGTGTACGGTCCATCAGCCGGGATTCCGTGCCGAGCCTATTCAGCCGCCTAAACTCAGGTCGGTTGGGAGTACCGGACGCTGCTGGGAAGGCGGAACTCAGAATGGCCGGAATCGTACATATCGTAGGAACAGGGACCATCGGCGAGCCCTTGATCGGGCTCATGGCCGACAACCAGGCCGCTTTCGGGATCGACGAGGTCACGTTCCACAAACGGACCCCGCTGCTGGCAGAGCGGGGCAAGGTGAACGACCTGGTCCGGCGCGGAGCCCGCCTCTCGGTCGACGCCGATCGCTGGAGCGATTTCGAGGAGTTGGGTCATGCGCCCAAACTAGAGGCGTGGGAAGCCATCGAGCGGGCAACGGTGGTGATCGACTGCACACCCGCGGGCAACGAGAACAAGGAGAAGTACTACCGTCACGCCTCCGATGTCACCGGGTTTCTCGCCCAGGGTTCGGAGTTCGGCTTCGGGAAGATGTACGCCCGGGGAATAAACGACGAGGCGCTGGATCGCGACGAGGACCGCTTCCTTCACATCGTCTCGTGCAACACGCACAACATCGCGGTGCTGCTCAAGACCCTAGGATTCGATGCGGACGGGACCAACCACGTGGCCGAGGGGAAGTTCCTCTGCATCCGCCGGGCCAACGACATCAGCCAGGAGGGCGGTTTCATCCCCGCTCCCCAGGTGGGGACCCATCCCAAGGGCCGTTTCGGCACCCACCATGCGAAAGACGCCCATCATCTGTTCCAGACCCTGGGCCAGGAGCTGGACCTGTTCTCCTCGGCCCTCAAGGTGAACAGCCAGTACATGCACGCCCTGCACTTCGAGATCGCCCTCGACCGCGACATAACCGTCGAGGAGGCCCAAGACCGGCTCGAGGCCAACCCGCGCGTGGCGATCACCTACAAGCGGTCTGCTGGCCAGATCTTCTCGTTCGGCCGCGACCACGGTTACTTCGGGCGGATACTCAGCCAGACGGTCGTGCCGGTCGAGACCATGGTGGTTCGGGGCGGTAACCGGATCGTGGGTTTCTGCTTCACCCCCCAGGACGGCAACCCGATGCTCTCCACGGTTGCCGCCACCCTCTGGTACCTGCACCCCGGCGGGTTCGATCACCGGCTCGCCGTGCTACGGCGTTACTTCTTCCCTGAGATCTGAACCGCCAGGGAACCTTCGGAGAATCATCGGATCGGATGCCCACCTGCCGACCTGCGTCGCCGACCATCCGGTATCGGACGGTGCCCGGTTGCCTGCAGTAGATCCTGGCGGCCCGACCATGGCGGTGCCGGGATCCCGACGTAGCGTCGCCGGAGGATTGGCGCGGCGCCGTCCGGCTGCCCGAGGAGAGTGCTCGAAAACGGGCAGATGGTCGGCCCGTCGTCCGCTGACGTGGCATCTCGTCATCGACCGTCGGGCCAACCGGGGGTTTTCGACCACCCTCCTCGTGGCGATGCTGGCTGCCGTGATGTTGGCGGCTGCCGTGGCCGCTGGCGCCCGGGCGGATGACGAGGACGGTTTCGCCGACATCACCGGAGCCGGTGTTCATGCCCCCGCCATAGAGATCCTCGATGCTCTGGGTAGTCTCGACGGCACCGAGTGCGCCTCCGGGCGGTTCTGTCCTTCCGAACCTCTGCGGCGTTGGGTGATGGCGGTATGGCTGGTGCGGGCACTCGACGGTACGGACCCTGAACCGGGCGACTCCGGTGACTTCGTGGACATCCCTGCCGGGGCGTGGTGGGCGGGCCACGTGGACCGGCTGGCCGAGTTGGGGATAACCAAAGGATGCGCCACCGGTCCCACCAGGTATTGCCCGTCCGAGACCGTGACCCGCGGGCAGATGGCGACCTTCCTCAAGAGGGCCTTCAGCATCGAAGCTACCCGACCCGGCGGATTCACCGACATCGCCGGCAACGTCCATGCCGGCAGCATCGATGCGCTGGTGGCTGCCGACATCACCGCCGGATGCGCCACCGATCCGGCCCGTTACTGCCCGGCGGCGCCTGTCGATCGGGGGCAGATGGCGACCTTCCTGGCGCGGGCTCTGGGTCTCGTGCCCTCTGCCGCATTCGCCGATGACGTGGAGAGACACGGAATCGGTCACCTGGTGTCCAGCTATACGACCTACCACAAGTGCTGCGCCTCCCGGGTGACCAATATCCAGTTGTTCGCCGACAAGGTCGATGGCGCGATAGTGCCGCCCGGTGGACGGTTCAGCCTCAACCGGCACGTCGGGAAGCGAACCTCCGCCGAGGGGTTCCTTCCCGCCGGTACTCTCGTGAAGGGAGAGTTGGTGAACACCGTGGGAGGTGGGGTGAGCCAGTTCGCCACCACCTTCTACAACGCCATGTTCTGGGGCGGCTACCGAGACGTGGCCCACAAGGCTCACAGCTTCTACTTCTCCCGCTATCCCGAAGGCATAGAGGCCACCATCAACTGGCCCGACGTGGACCTGGTCTTCAGCAACGACACGTCCGGATACGTGCTGATCGGTACCGAGTACACCGACACGTCCATCACTGTGAAGTTCTACGGCGATAACGACGGCCGGATCGTGGTCGGGGACTGGAAAGCCGGGAAGGGCAGCATGGAGGTGATCTCCGAGGGAGGATCGGAGGCTCGGGTGGTGACCGCCGAGGTCTCGGACCGTTTCAACTGGGTGGGTGCGCCCAGATCCCTGACTCGAGGGAATCCGGATCTGGCCTACGGCGAGGAGAAGCGGGTCCAGTCGGCCCTGGCGGGCTGGACGGTCCGGGTGACGCGCACCATCGACCGCGGAGGACGGAAGACCATCCAGCGCTGGACCGTCCGGTACGTACCGCGACGGGAGATCAACGAGGTCCACCCTTGCGTGCTGTCCGGCACCTGTCCGGAGGAGGAGCCGCCCGGGACGGACGATCCTCCCCCCGGCGGGTCCGACGGTCATCTCTGAACCGGTGGGGCGGCGAGGTCCGTACGGATTCACCGGTCCCGGCTGCCGGTTACCGAACGCATCCCGAACAGGTTAAGCCTGAATCCACCGGTAGATATCCTGTGGTTGGGGGTGGATAGACGCGGAAAGTGCCTCTGATCTGGGACAATAGCCATACGAAACATGTGTATTGGCCCGGAGTCAGGAGGCACTTCCTGTGAGTGGAGTATTGCAGAATATCGACCGGTATGAGGTGGTTTTCGATGATGAGGGGCTGGTGGCCGACGCGGGGTTGTTGGCGGCCGGGACGTTGATGGACCGTTTGGGGTTGGAAGATGTGGTGGATGGGACGGTGCGGTTGGAGGGCCGGGTGGGTGGCGCGCATCCGGGTCGTAAGGTGTGTACGGTGGTAGCTGCGATGCTGGTGGGCGGCTCTCATATTGATCATGTGGGTCGGCTCCGGGCGGGTTCCACCGATCGGGTGTTGCCCCATGCGGTGATGGCCCCGTCCACTGTGGGGACCTTTCTGCGTTCGTTCACCTGGGGTCATGTACGCCAGTCGGGGGAAGGTGTTGACCTTGGCGCTGGGTCGTGCGTGGCGGGCGGGCGCGGGTCCCGGTAAGGGACCTGTGACCGTTGATTTGGACTCGACGATCTGTGCGGTGTCGGGCAAGACCAAACAGGGGGCCGCTTTCGGTTACACCAAGGAGTTGGGTTATCACCCGCTGTTGGCGTTCCGAGCCGATACGGGGGAGGTGGTCGGTGCCCGTCTGCGTGCAGGAGGGTCGCAGCGGGGTGTGGTCCATTTCGTCGGGGAGACGATCCGGCGTGTGCGACGGGCCGGGGCCAGGGGCCCGGTGAGCGTGCGGGCCGATTCGGGGTTCTGGTCCTATGCCCTCTTGGCCGCCCTCGACCACCTCGGGGTGGGATGGTCGATCACCACCCAGGTGAATGCCAAGGTCAGGACACTGATCAGCAATATCGACAAAGACGCCTGGGCTCCCATCGTCTATCCCCGGGGCGGCGAAGCACAAGTGGGGGAAACCGTCCTGGAGATGACCAACCCCAAGAAACGGTCGCAGCGGCGCCGGGTCCGTCTCGTGGTGCGCCGCACCCGCTTGGTCGGTTCCCAAGCCCAGCTGTTCCCCGACTGGCGGTACCACACCTTGGTCACCAACCTGGACCTAGCCGCGGTCGAAGCCGACCGGCACCACCAACCCGGGGCCGGACAAGACGACACCGGTCACCAACCCCGCGGCGAACAAGACACCGAAGTGGCCGAACTGTCGGCGGTAGAGATCGGTGACAACCCTGGGGAGGCGCACAGCCCGCTGCCCGCGGTCGAAGCCGACCGGTACCACCGCCGCCACGCCACATGCGAACTCGCCATCCGCGACCTCAAAGACTCCGGGGGTCTCGCTCACCTACCTTCCGGCGTCTTCGCAGCTAACGCCGCCTGGCTGCTGTGCGCCGCCCTAGCGCATAACCTCTACCGCCAGATAGCCCTCCTCGGGGGTACGCATCGGGCTGGGCGGCTGGTCTGTGGACGTACTATCCGTACCCGACTGTTCGGGCTCCCTGGACGGGTCGTGAACCATGGCGGACGCCGCCTCGTGCGTCTACCCGCCCGATGGCCCTGGGCCGGCACCTACCTAACCACCCTCACTAACCTCCGGGCGCTGCCCCAACTCAGCTAACCCGGCCCGACGGACCCCTCACAACCATAGCCAACCACCCAAACCCCAGCCACACACGCCCGAAACAACACCAACCAGCCTCCAACACCACCTAACCCACCAAACCACACCCACCACAGCCCTAAAAAACCCCCAAAACCAACCAGCCCCAACCCCTCAACCTCCCACCAACCGCACCCCGGACCACCCCCCGGGGAGGCCGTCGGTGGATTCAGGCTTAGACTGACCATCCATGACAGTGCGCCCGGCCCCGACAGTACACATCACGACGCTCGGATGCTCGAAGAACCAGGTCGACTCCGAGAAGGTGGAGGCGATGCTGTACGAGGCAGGTTACCGCCGGGCGGGTTCGGCCGAGGGGGCGGACGTGGTGATGGTCAACACGTGTGCCTTCATCGAAGCGGCCCGCCGCGAGTCGGTGGAGACGATCCTCGACGTGGAACATGCCAAGGCCGACGATGCCCGTCTGGTGGTGATGGGTTGCATGGCGCAGCGTTTCGGCGCCGAGTTGGAGGAGGCTCTGGACGACGTGGACGCGGTGGTGGGTCTCGATCGCTACGGAGAGCTGGTGGGGATCCTCGACTCCATGACCCCCTGGACGCCGGTGCGGCTGGGGCGCCCTCCGAGTATGGACATCCTCCATCTGGTCGACCGACCCGCGCCGACCCTCCCTTACGCGTACGTGAAGGTGGCGGAGGGCTGCGACAAGACGTGTGCCTTCTGTGCCATCCCGCTGATCCGCGGCCCGCAGCGGTCACGTCGTCCCACCGAGATCCGCGATGAGATCGCCGGCCTCTGCGAAGCGGGTGTTTCCGAGATCGTGCTGGTCGCCCAGGACCTGGCCGCCTACGGACGGGACATCGGGGTCCGGTCGCGAAACACCATCGTCGATCTGCTGCGGTTCGTCTCGGACGCGGAGGGTCTGGCCAGGTTGAGGCTCCTCTACCTCTACCCGACCGAGATCCGTCCCCCGCTCATCGAGGAGATCGTCTCGAACCCCAAGTTGGCCCCATACTTCGATCTCAGCCTCCAGCACGCCTCCCGCCGGCTGCTCCGCTCCATGCGGCGGCCGGGTAGCACCACCTCCCATCTGCGCCTGATCGAACGGATCCGCACCTCGGAGCGGGAGGCGGCTCTCCGGTCGTCGTTCATTGTCGGTTATCCGGGTGAGACCGAGGACGATGTGGATGAACTGGTCGAGTTCCTCATCCAGGCGGATCTCGACTGGGCGGGATTCTTTCCCTACTCGCCGGAGGTGGGCACAGGCGCGGTCGACCTGCCGGGACGGATCGATCCTGCCGAGGTAGCGGTCCGGGTCCGGGAACTCACCAGCGTCCAGGATGCGATCACCTCCCGGCGCAACGCTGAGCAGGTCGGCCGGACGCACACGGTTCTGGTGGACCAGGTGGAGGACGGCGTGCCGGTGGGAAGGTCCTACCGGGAGGCGCCCGACATCGATGGTCTGATCTGCCTGGATTCCGGCTCTCCCGGCGAGTGGGTGGATGCCGAGATCACGGGGAGCTACGAGACCGATCTGGTAGCGGAGGTACGGGGGCCTGCCTATGCGGGCGGTCCGGTGAGAGCGAGGAGGTCGGCGTGATCGTCGAGGTGGTGGCGGTGGGAACCGAGTTGCTGCTCGGCCAGACGGTCAACACGAACGCGGCCTACCTGGGGGAGAGGCTCGCGGAGTTGGGTCTCGATGCCCACCACCAGGTGGTGGTGGGCGACAACCACCACCGCATGGTCGACACGATCCGGACGGCGATGGACCGGGCCGATGCGGTCATCATCAGCGGCGGGCTCGGTCCCACCCAGGACGACATCACCCGCGAGGCGATCTGCGAGGCAACCGGGAGGGGCATGCTCTTCAGCGAGGAACACGCCTCCGTACTGCGGGCCTTCTGGCGCAAGCTCGGGAGGGAGTTTCCCGAGAGCAATCTCTGCCAGGCCGAGTACCCGGAGGGTTCCGAACAGCTGCCCAACCGGCGCGGGACCGCCCCCGGCCTGTTCCTCGACCACGGCGGGACCCTGATCTTCGCCCTTCCCGGTGTTCCGGCCGAGCTCCACCAGATGATCGATGAACACGTGGTGCCGCGGTTGCGGGCGGCGACCGGGGCCGCCGAGGTACTGGTGAGCAGGGTGCTGCGGACCTGGGGATACGGCGAGTCGGCCGTGGCCGACCTCCTCGACGACCTGTACCACGCCTCCTCCAATCCGTCGATGGCCTTCCTGGCCTCGGCCGGCGAGGTGAAGGTGCGCCTGTCGGCCAAGGCAGGCACGGATGCGGAGGCACGGTCGATGATCGATCCGGTCGAACGGGAGGTGAGGCGACGCATGGGGGCCGCGGTGTTCGCCACCGACGACCAGAGCCTCGAGCAGATCCTCCTCGAGGAACTCCGGGTCAGGAAGTGGACGATCGGGACCGCCGAATCGTTGACCTCCGGGATGCTCGCCGCCCGCCTGAGCCTGCTCCCCGGTTCGTCGGAGGTCTTCCGAGGGAGTGTCATCGCCTATGCAGCCGACCTCAAGCGGAGCATCCTCGGGGTACCCCGAGAGGTGATCGATGCCCACGGGGTGGTCAGTGCGGAGACCGCCGTGGCGATGGCCGAGGGGGCCGCTCGGGCCTTGGGGGTCGATGTGGTGGCGGCGTTGACGGGCGTGGCCGGCCCGGAGGCGCTGGAGCACCCCCCGGGTTCGGTCTTCGTAGCCGTGCGGACGCCCCTCGCCACCAGGTCCAGGTTCCTGAGGATGCCCGGCGATCGGGAGCGCGTCCGGGCCTACACAACCACCACCGCCCTCCAGTTGACCCGGCTGGCAGTGATCGGCGAGTGGTGGAAGGAGTGATGCCCGGATCCGGGGATAGGTACTTCGTCGCCATTCCGCTAACGGCCGAGGCCCGGTTGGCTTTCGATGATTGGCGGGCCGGGCTGCACCTGCCGGGCCGGTTGGTCCCGCTGCAGAATCTCCATGTGACGTTGAGGTTCGTGGGTCCGGCCGGACAGGTCGAGCGGGAGAGGATCGTCGCCGCTCTCGACACGGCGGAGCTCGGCGGCTGCTTCTCCTTCCGGATCGGCGGCTTGGGCGGGTTCCCGAAGTTGTGGAAAGCCACGGTGGCCTGGGCGGCGCTCGAGGGGGATGGGGGGAAGGTTTCCGAGTTGGCAGGAGTGGTGGACGAAGCGGTGGCGTCGGCCGGGTTCGGCTACGAGGAACGACCTTTCCGGGGCCATCTCACCCTGGCCCGGATCCGTCCTCCGCGTGACCTGCGAGGGCCGGCCGCCCGATGCCCTGCGGGGATCGACGTTCCGGTCACCGAGGTGGTCTTCTACCGGAGCCGCACGAGGGGCCGCTCCGTTGTCTACGACCCGTTGGAGCGCTTCCCGGTATAGGAGGGTGCTCAGGAATCCCCTGTTGGTGCAGCGGCCGACCCTCGGGTACTTTACTCCGAACATCTGTTCGTGTAATGTGGAAACAACATTCATCAACAGATAACATGGATGTAATCGGATGTGTGTAGTTCGGTGTCCGGGGCAGGCGCCCCAAAGCCGGGATGTACCGAGCGAGGAGGAGTTCACGGTTCTGTCACAGCCGGCCCTTACCTTGTGGAGAAGGAAACGCCACAAGTACGAGCCCGTCGGCTCGACAAGACGAAGGAGCGACCATGAAGGAACGACATCAGGCCCTCGACACCACCATGTTGCAGATCGAGCGACAGTTCGGCAAGGGCTCCATCATGAAGCTGGGCGCGAGCTCCCACCAGAAGATCGAGCATATCTCGACCGGTGCGCTGTCTCTGGACCTGGCGCTGGGTATCGGGGGAGTGCCCCGCGGGCGCGTCGTCGAGGTGTACGGGCCGGAGTCGAGCGGCAAGACGACCCTGGCCCTGCACATCGTGGCCGAGGCCCAACGCAACGGGGGGATCGCCGCGTTCGTGGATGCCGAGCACGCCTTGGATCCCGTTTACGCGAAGGCCGTAGGGGTGGACATCGACGAGTTGCTGATCTCCCAACCCGATACCGGGGAACAGGCACTGGAGATCACCGACATGCTGATCCGATCAGGCGCGCTCGATGTGGTGGTGGTGGACTCGGTGGCTGCGCTGGTGCCCAGGGCCGAGCTCGAAGGTGAGATGGGCGATCACCATGTCGGCCTTCAGGCCCGGCTGATGTCGCAGGCTCTTCGCAAGCTGACTGCCAACATCAGCCGCTCGAAGACTACGGCGATCTTCATCAACCAGCTCCGCGAGAAGATCGGGGTGATGTTCGGCTCACCGGAGGTCACAACGGGCGGCCGGGCGTTGAAGTTCTACTCCAGCGTGCGCCTGGACATCCGGCGAATCGAGTCGATCAAGGTCGGCCGGGAACAGATCGGTAATCGAGTGAGGGTCAAGGTCGCCAAGAACAAGTTGGCGCCTCCCTTCCGCTTAGCCGAGTTCGACATCATGTTCGGTCAGGGCATCTCCTGGGAGGGCAGCCTGCTCGATGTGGCGGTCAGTGTCGGCATCGTCAAGAAGGCCGGCGCCTGGTATACATTCGACCGCGATCAACTCGGTCAGGGACGCGAGAAGGCCAAGCGGTTCCTGCGGGACAACCCCGGGTTGGCGATGCAACTCCAGGCCAGGGTGCTCAAGGCGGTGGGGATCACCGCCACCGAGGAGTCCGAGAAGGCGGTGCCCAAGTCCAAGGCGGTGCCCAAGTCCAAGGCGGTGCCCAAGTCCAAGGCGGTGCCCAAGTCCAAGGCGGTGCCCAAGTCCAAGGCGGTGCCCAAGCCCAAGTCGGGTTCCGGCAGGAAGCCCCACGCATAGAAGGAGGAGACGACCGGCCGCCCCGGACGGTCTGACGGTGTGATCCGGTTCTGCGATCCTCCATCTCACCGGTAACCTGGCGTTTTGCTCGACGGCCTCGTCGGGTGGAATCTGCGGCAAAATGGTTCGATGATCTGCCCTACAGGAGCTTTCGGGTAATGCCTACCGAATACCAGAACAGACCGGGTCGGAAGCGGCCTCGACGAACGCCCGGTTCCTCGGCCCGGCCCGGCGGCGGACCGCCAGGAGGGGGTCGTCGCGGCTCGAGCCGAGGTCCGGGACGTAGACCGGCTAGAGATCAGCGGCGCCGCAAACCCGGTGGCAAGCCGGATCGGAACCCGGATCGAAATCGGGCTCGGAAGGCGGCCGGCCGGCCGGGTGGTAAGCCCGGCCGGGAGGGTGACAGGAGGTCGGGCGGGAAGTCCAGGAACAAATCAGGCCGTGGGTCGGGTGGCCGGTCCCCTCGGAGTGCGGCCGGTGGCAGGCCGGGCCGCAGGCCGCCGAGGCAACCGGACCGGAAAGCCCCCCACACGGGTGTGGGACCGGACAACCTGCCCGCTTGGTTGCGGGAAGACGTCCTCCGGGTTACCCGTAAGGATCGGCAGGCAGCAGCCCTGCGGCTTCTCTCCCAGGCCGTGGATGCCTACGGTGACGGTGAGTTCGGAACCGCCTACTACAAGCTGACCAAAGTCAAGGAACTCAGTCCCCGGGCCCCGGCCGTTCGGGAGTTGCTCGGGCTCAGCGCATACCGGATCCGGAAATGGAACGAGGCGCTGTCCGAGTTGCGGGCCTACCGTCGTCTGACCGGTAAGACCTTCAACATGCCCGTGGAGCTGGACGCGCTGCGAGCCTTGAAGCGAGGCGCCGGCGTCGAGAACACCTGGGAGCGGTTCCTCGAGTTGGGCGGTAATGACCCGACCGATGCCGAGGCACGGGTCGTCTTCGGTTCCTACCTCTTGGACCAGGGTCGGGCGGCCGATGCATGGAAAGTGACCGGACCGACCCGGCTTCCCCGGGACTCCAAGCCCTACGAGTTGAGGCGTTGGTTCGTGGCCGCCCGGGCCGCACTGGCCCTCGGTGAGGCGGATGCGGCAGGCAAACTCGTTGCAGCCGTCCGGCGGGGTGATCCTGACATGCCCGGCCTCGAGGACCTCACCGCCCGCATCGACGAGGAGAGAGGCCGTTCTCCGTCACGTTGATCAGGCCCGGACCCTCTCCCCACAATCCACCAACCGCACGCAGGAGAGAGCCTCACGTCAGGGCACATGATCCGTCTGGCTGTGCCTCGGGGAGAGGCGGTGACCTTCTCCTCGACGGGGGAGTGGACGAGGGAGGGAGAAGCGTAGGAAGCGGGGGGATCGGTCGGTCATTCCTATCGACGCGGATCGGTGGATCCGGCCTTACCTGGCTCCGGCGTGCTCGTGTCCCTGTTCGCAGGCCGGCGAGAAAGCTGTCTGCCCCGAAGTTCCGGTATCCACCTCTCGACATGTGGAACCAAACCCGGGCTGACCGAAGAGCGATGGGATCTCCTTGGCGCTCTCGCTCGTTGTCGGGCATCTCAGGGAACGGTTCGAAGTAGGTCCGGGAGTCGGAGCGCCGCCCGTCGTGTGCGGTGTCTTCTACTCCGTCACCCTGTTGAGAATCGCCAACGCTTGCTCACCTGCGTCGGCATAGATGACCAATTCCGCCATAGCCCTACGCTCGCTTTCCACATCCGGACTATCACTCAGTATGGACAAGACGCGATGGGCATTGGCGTAGCCGACCTTTACGGCTATCTCACTGGCCGCCTTCGCCCGATTTCCTATCCGCATCACCTCCGAGAGCGCTATGCGCGCCTCGATCAACGTTTCCCGCACTTCGGCAGCTTCCAATACGAGATTGCGTTCCGCCATGACTCGATCTGCCTTTCCCCTCAACCGCCTTACCCCCCATGATACGGGGATCCGATCGGCCGAATTAACGGTCCTGGGCGAACTGTTCGACTTGATGTCGATAACGGTCCGTCGAGCATCGTCCTGGTGTGCCGAGCGGATAGCTCAGAGCGGTGTCGACGAGTACAAGTTTCCCTCCGAAGGCTATGACAGAGAGGGAATGTTAGTGCTAACCAGCCTTACCTGTCACAGACCCCCTTTATATTGATACACATCCGCGCTTCCCCATCAAGTGAAGGAGCTGGACATGTCCAAGAACCACACAACCGTAACCTGCGAAGAGGCCCCGGCGGCGGACCGCAACGAGGTGATCCTGCGAGGGAAGCTCGCCACGGCGCCCGAGCACCGCAGCTTCGGGTCGGGTGCATCGCTGGCCCGTCTCCTGGTGACCATCCGCCTGACCGCTCCCAACCGGACCGATGTCCTGCCGGTCACCGTCTGGGAGCCGGACCGCGAGCTGATCAACGCCATACGGGGGGTGCCCGTCGAGGTGATCGGGCAGATCCACCGGCGTTTCTGGACCGACGCCGAGGGTCGCCACAGCCGGGTGGAGGTGGTCGCCACCTCGGTCGAGTTGGGTGAGGCGCACACCGGGGATTGAGATGACCGGGCGCGGCTGGGAATCGTGTCCGGCCCGATGGGAAAGAGGCAGATGCCAACGTTCGGTCGGCGGCCGGGCACGATTCACGCTGCGGGATAATGGGGCGGTGTGGCCCCGTGTCAGCCTTCGCTGGATCCTGTTCTCGGTCCTGGTGGTGTTCGTCACCGTCGCATGCGTGGTGCTGGGGTTCTGGCAGTTCGGGAGGCTGGAGGAGCGCCGGGCCTCCAACGCGGTGGTAGGCAGCAGGCTGGGTCGGGATCCGCTGGCGCTGGCCCACATCCGGGAGGCACTGCAACCCCAGCAAGGTGTGGTAGCCGATCCTTCCGATTACGAGTTCACGCGCGTCGCCGCCCGTGGCATGCTGGTCGACGAGGGGAGGGTACTGGTCCGTTCGCAGGTGGTCGACGGTCAGGCGGGCACCCATGCGGTGTTCCCGCTCGACCTCGGAGACGGCGCCGCGGTGCTGGTGAACGTGGGGTGGTTCCCTCTCGGGATCGACCCGGGTCCGGTGGCGAGCCTCTTCGGGTTATCGGGCCGGGTCGAGTTGGTCGGGCTGCTGCGCGCCGATCAGCAGCGTCCCGCCTTCGGCCGAAGGGAACCGGAAGGGCGCCTCGAGACCGTGGCCCGGATCGACGTGGGACGTATCCAGGAACAGGTCGATCTCCCTCTCCTGCCGTTCTGGATCCAACTCACCGAACCGGATGACCCGGACCGATTGCCCGTGTCGGCGCCCCTACCGTCGGTGGACGAAGGACCCCACTTATCCTACGCCGTGCAGTGGTTCTCCTTCGGATCGATCGCCATGCTGGGTTACGTGGCCCTGATGCGGAAGGAACTCAGGCCCGGCCGCCGGAGGGACCGGTAGGAAGGTCGATCGCCAAGCCTTCGATCACCTGCACCGAGGCCATCCGTCCGAAGACCTCGGGATCGACGTAAATCTTGGTCGAACGGTTGCCGCCCCCCACCAGAATCTCGTCGAGGGCAACCACGCGCGCATCCACGTAGACGGGGAGGTCGTCGGGCAGCCCGAACGGTGTGACCCCGCCCGTCTCCATCCCGGTCAGTTCGGAAGTCAGGTCGGGCGAAGCGAAGGACAGCTTCTTGACGCCCAACAAGCCCCGCACCCGACGGTTGACATCCAGCCGGGTGGTGGCCAGCACCACGCACACCGCGTTGCGTCCGCGCGGGCGCTTCGAGGCTACGAGGATCGCGTTGGCGGACTGTTCCACCGGGTAGCCGTAATGGGCGCAATAGGCCGCGGTATGGGTGAACGCAGGATCGATGTCGACCACCCTGAACGTGGCGTCCAGGGCGGAGAGGGTGTCGTGCACCCTGCGGGCGGTGTCGGTGTCCATGGCGTAACCCCAATGGTGGCACAACGCGTCGGGTCGGCCCAGACGGCATGGGGGTCCGCAGGTATGAACTACAGGTACGGGCGTGCGATACTCGTGGCATGCCCATCGATCCCATCCTGTTAGACATACTCGTGTGTCCGCTCAGCAAGGCGCCGTTGAGAGAGATCGACGGGGCTCTGGTCTCCACCGACCCCGGAACCAGGATGCGCTACCGGATCGACGGCACTATCCCGGTCATGTTGGTGGAGGAGGCGGAGCAGATGACCGAGGAGGAGTGGAAGGCGGTGATGAGCGGTGGCTGATCGGGGAAACGACACCATCTTCGGGATGATCCTGAGGGGCGAGATCCCGGCCGACATCGTGTACGAGGACGACCTGGCCATCGCATTCCGGGACATCGCCCCGCAGGCCGATGTCCATGTGCTGGTCATCCCTCGGGAGGCTATCCCGAGTCTGGCACACGCCACAGCCGACCACGCAGCCCTGCTGGGGCACCTTCTCGGTGTCTGCGCGGCGGTAGCCTCCCAGGAGGGCATCGCCGAGTCCGGATACCGGGTGGTGACCAACATCGGCCGCCACGGTGGCCAGTCGGTCGATCACCTCCATTTCCATGTGCTCGGAGGGCGTGCGATGGGTTGGCCTCCCGGGTGATCCGAACCCGCCTCTTCGGTCCGGATCCCGACGGCGCTCGCATCCCTTTCAGGTACATGGTGGCGGCGGCCGGCGCTCTTCTCCTGATGGTGGTCGCCTGCGGAAGCGACACCGAGGAGCAGGCGCCTCCCACCACCGCATCGCTCTCCACGTCCGGTCCGCCCACCACCCTCTCGACGGTCGACACGACCCTTCCCTCCCCGGTGGAGGACGAGACCGGCGACCCGGCGCCCGTGACGTCTTCCGAGGACACCGCACCTCCGAGCGCCGTCGTGGAACGGTACGAACCCGAGTTCACACCCGGGAGCTGCCCCTTCCAGCCGCCATCCGGCACCGATCCCGTGTGCGGGTATCTTTCCGTCCCCGAGAACCGGGAGAATCCAGCCGGGCGGCAGGTCCGGCTGGCCGTGGCGATCTTTCCGGCTCGGTCGACCGAGGCGTACCCGCCGATCGTCTACCTGGAGGGGGGACCGGGTGGCGAAGCACTCGAAGCGATCCCCTTCACCTACGAGGACCGGTTCTCGTTCCTCGACGCCGAGCGGACACTCGTCATGTTCGACCAGAGGGGAGTGGGATACTCTGACCCGGCTCTGTCCTGCCACGAGTTGGTGGACCTCGCCTACGAGCTGCTGGACGAGGATCTCTCGGCCGAAGAAGTGGTCGCCCGGGAGGTGGCGGTACTCGACCGGTGCCGGGAACGCTGGGTGGATGACGGGACCGATCTCGCCCATTACAACAGCTCCGCATCGGCGGCCGACGTGGCCGACCTGCGGGTGGCTCTCGGGTACGACGAGTGGGACCTCTACGGGGTCTCCTACGGAACCCGCCTCGCCTTGACCGTCATGCGGGACCATCCTGAGGGGGTTCGCAGCGTCATCCTCGACTCCACCTATCCGCCTGAGATCGACGGGGTGGCCCTGATCGTCCCCAACGCCGCCCGCGCTTTCGACGAGCTCTTCGGGGCCTGCGCCTCCGATCCGATGTGCAACTCTACGTACGGCGACCTCGAGTCCCTCCTGTTCAGCCTGGTGGAGCAGCTGAACGCCTCACCTGCGGAGCTGTGGGTACTCGATTTCCTGAACTTTGGGGGTTATCCGGCCCTGCTGGATGGGGACTCCATGCTGGGCTTGGTGTTCCAGAGCCTGTATTCGGAGGTCCTCCTCCCGGGGATCCCCAAGTTGATAGCCGATGCCCGGGAGGGCCACTTCTTCAACGCCCAGACGCTGATGTCGTACTTCCTCACCAACGAGGCCTTCTTCTCGGCCGGGCAGTTCCTGTCGGTCATGTGCCACGAAGAGGTCCCCTTCTCGGATCCCGCCTCGGTGAGGAGTGGTCGGGACGAGAACCCTCGTCTGGCACCCCTTGTGGACGGAGCCCTGGTCCAGTCGGAGTACGCCTTCGACTTCTGTTCGGGATGGGGCGCCGGGGTCGCCGATTCCATCGAAGCCGAGCCTGTCTCGAGCGACATTCCCACTCTGGTGATGGCCGGCCGCTTCGATCCCATAACCCCGCCGGACTACGGGCGGAGGGTTGCCGATCGTCTGGACAACCGGTGGTTCGTGGAGTTCCCCACTCTCGGACACGGCGTAGCGGCCGTAGAAGGTTGTCCCCGTTCCGTCACCCTGGCCTTCCTCGCAGATCCGCACGCCGCGCCCGACCGATCGTGCGTGGCCGGGATGCCGGCGATCGACTTCGACGTATTCGCTCCCTCCGATGAGGTCGCACTCGTCGAGGACCGGATTCTCCAGTACACCGTGCTCGTGCCCGAGGGATGGTCCGGGCAGAACGGTTATTACCAGAGGGGATTGGGCAGCGACGCCACCGCCCTGTTGATAGTTCCGGGAGCTGCCGGTCTGGGTGATCTGGTCCTCACCGGAGTGGCCCGGGCGTGGACCGGGGTCGGGATCGAGGAGTCGGAGGAAGTCGAGTTCGGGGATCGGGTCTGGCGCAGGTTCTCGGCGGCTGCGGGCAGCGTGTCGCTGGAGGCCGCCCTCTACGAAGGACGGTCGTCGTCGATCGTCGTCGCCCTGGTCTCGGATCCCCGGGAGACCCCCCATCTGGTCGACCAGGTGCTGCTCCCAGCCCTGGAGAGCTTCGGACCGGTCGCTGGCTGATCAGTTTGCATTCGGTGTGCGTCGCGTCGGGGTCGCCGCATTGACCGCCGGTGCCATGCCGGGCCGGGCCGAACACGGACCGGGGTTATGCCACGGTTCCGGAGACGAGCCCCCGGACGGAGAACCCCGTCCAACCATGTCCACACCCCAACGCTGGAGGCGGAGTTCCCGTCGCGCCGGATACCGGAGATCGGTACTGCTGGCCGTTCTCCTGCTGGCCGCCGCCGCCTGCGATCTGGGACAGACCGAGCCGGAAGGACCTCCGGACCCGGTGTGCGCGGCGGGCCAGATCGACGGGGAGGTGATCCTGCTGGGTCGACCGGACCAGATGTCCCCCGTAGCGATCGATCAGTTCGAGCGGCGATACGGGGTCGATGTGGTGGAACTCTTCTACGAGAGCGAGGACGATCTACTGTCCCGGGTCACAGCGGGAGCGGACGCTTTCGATGTCGTCCTGCTCACCGACTACCAGGCCGAGGTCCTCTGGCGCGGGCGGCAACTGTTCCCGCTCGATCCCATCGCGCTACCCGGGCGGGTCAACCTCGATCCGAAGTTCGTCCACCCGCCGGATAGTCCGGATGATCCGGACGTGTTCTACTCCATTCCCCTGGTCTGGGGCACGGTGGGTATCGGATTGAACGTCAACGTGGTGGGAGAGGACGCGGAGCAGAGTTGGGGGTTGGTCTTCGACACCTACCGGGCATGGATCTACGCGGGCCGGGTTTCCCTGCTCGGAGAGGGCCGCCAGGTACTGGCGGCGGCGATGCTCTACCTCGGATACTCCCCCAACGTGGCCGACCGGATTCCGGTCAGGGAGGCTGTGGAGCTGGTGGCGAATGCAAGGGCGCATCTGCGCGGCTTCGAGTCCGAGAGGTACGCCCTCGACCTGGTTGAGGGGGTGTTGGACGTAGCCCACGGCAGGTCGGATGCTTTCGTCGAGGCCCTGCCTCGCCACTCCGGCGACTTCCGATACGTGATTCCCCAGGAAGGGGCCATCATCTGGGTGGACTCCATGGCGGTTCCCATCACCTCCCTGCATCCGTGCAGCGCCCATTCGTTCATCGATTTCGTTCTGGAACCGGGGATCGCGGCCGAGGTGGCGAACTATGCCGGGGTGGCGACCCCGAATACGGCGGCCGGCGAGTACATCCTCCCGGAGTTGGCGGCCAATCCGGGTATATACCCTCCGGCGGAAGTACGTGACCGTCTGGAGATCCTGATCTACACGGAGGAACTCGACAGGCTGTACGCGGAGGAGTTCATCCACCTCGATCCGTCCTGACCCCCGCGGCCATCGGGACTCGGCCGCCGACGGGTATGCTGACCGGGTGGTCGCCACGGTTCCCAAGCTTCGAGCCGCCCTCAAGAATCGCGCTCCCAACCTGGCGGTCGAGCGCAGGCTGTGGGAGGCGGGGAACGGTGTTGTGGTGGGGGTCGACGAGGTGGGTAGGGGAGCGTGGGCGGGACCGCTGACCGTAGGCGCAGCGGTGGTCCCGAAGGACCGGCGCATCTACAAGCTGCGCGATTCGAAGATGCTGACGGAGGCCGAGCGGGAGGCAATCTTCGAGCGGGTGGCGGGCTGGTGTACGCACTGGGCGGTCGGGCATGCCGGCCACGACGAGTGCGACCGGCTCGGGATGTCGGAGGCGCAGCGCCTAGCGGCCCGGCGGGCGCTGGACGGCCTGGGCGTCGCACCCGACCGGGTCCTCGTCGACGGCAGGTGGGACTTCGTCGGTGGTGGCCGCACGATCCGCCTGGTAGGAGGCGACGCCACGTCGGTCTCCATTTCGGCTGCCTCGATACTGGCCAAAGTGGTTCGCGACCGGATCATGCGGTCGCTCTCCGCCGACTACCCGAACTACGGGTTCGAGTCCAACAAGGGTTATCCCTGCCCCCGGCACAAAGCGGCCCTGCACGCCTGGGGTCCATCGTGCATCCATCGCCGCAGCTGGGTGTTCATGGACTACCTACCCTGGACCGGGATCCCCCGCTACATCCGGCCGGAGCCCCAGGGCGTCCTATTCGACGAGCCGGAGGGAGGTGGCCGGCCCGTGGATCGTGTAGCCGACTCGGGAGGCAGGTAACGGGGGGTCACCCGTCACCGGCAACCGGGTGTCGGTTCTCGTCCACGAAGGCGGCAATGGCGTCGATCACGGGATCGGGCTGCTCCGTCATCATTGTGTGACCGGCGCCTTCGATCATCATCTCTCGCACATCCTCCAGGTTGTGGCGGAGCGGCTCGGCGGCTCGACGCGCGGTCATCACATCCAACGATCCGCTGATCAGCAGGGAAGGACAGCCGACCCTGGCGGCGGCCTCGGCGCCTCCCCGGTAGTTGTTGCAGGCGTGCAGATCCGTGGCGAGCACACCCGGCCGTGACCGTTCCCACAGCCGGATGGTCGACCCCATCATCCACACCCCAGGAGTCTGGTGCCCGCCGAGATGGGAGCGCCGTCCATGGCTCCAAGAGGCCAGCAGCTCGTAGGCGATGTGGTCGCCCGCCTCGGCGGCCGCCAGGAGGGCCGGATGAACGGGGATCGATGCGGCTCCGCCCACCATGGTCAGGGTGGATGCGATGCCCGGGTGCCGGGCCGCGGTTTCCAGGGCGATCAGACTGCCCATCGAGTGGCCCACCAGATGGGCAGTCCCGTAACCGGCTGTTACCACCAGGCTCGCCACCCAGTCGGCGTACCTCTCGATCGAGCAGAGAGGGGTTCCCTCCGACCCTCCGTGGCCGGGAAGATCGACGGCCAGGACCGAGAAACCGTGGTGGGAGAAGTAGCGGGTCTGGAGCTGCCACGCGGTCTTGTCAAGACCGGAGCCGTGCAGGAACACCATCAGCGGCTTCCCGCGATCCACAGGACGACCGCCGGTCGTGGCGGAAACGGCGGCGCCGTCGACCGTGAGCCGCACGCTTCCTACCTCCTCGAGGCCCGCAGGGCAGCGGCGAGATCTCCGATCAGATCGGAGGGGTCCTCCAACCCGACCGAGAGGCGGATCAGGTCCTCGCCCACTCCGGCCCTCTCCAGTTGTCCGGCGTCCATGGTGGAATGGGTGGTGGAGGCCGGGTGGATGACCAAGGATTTCGCGTCACCCACGTTGGCGAGATGGGAGAAAACCTGCAGGCGTTCGATGAACCGTCTACCGGCTTCCCGGCCGCCCTCGATCCCGAAGGCGAAGATCGCTCCGCACCCGTCGGGCATCAATCGTGCCGCCCGATCATGGTCGGGATGGTCGGGCAGCTCCGGATAGCTGATCCAGGCCACCTCGGGTCGTCCGTCCAGGAACTCGACGACCTGGCGCGTGTTCTCGATGTGCTTCTGCATCCGGATCGACAGCGTCTCGGTGCCCTGCAGGATGTAGAAGGCGTTCTGGGGAGCCAGCGGCGCCCCGAAGTCCCGCAGCCCCTCCACTCGAGCCCGGATGATGAAGGCCTGTGTACCGAACTCCTCGGTGAACCGCAGGCCGTGGTAGCTGGGATAGGGTTCGGTAAGGGTCGGGAAACGTCCGGAGGCCTCCCAGTCGAACGTTCCGCCGTCGATCAGCGCTCCGCCGATCGCCACCCCGTGCCCACCGATGAACTTGGTGATCGAGTGATAGATCAGATCCACGCCCCACTCGAACGGTCTGAACAGGTAAGGAGTGGCGAACGTGTTGTCGAGCATGAAGGGCACCCCGGCTTCATGGGCGATCTCGGCCACCGCTGCCACGTCCATGATCTCCAGGCCGGGATTCCCCAGGGTCTCGCCGAACACCAGGCAGGTCTCGGGACGTATTGCCTCCCGGAAGCCGTCCGTGTCCCTCGGATGCACGAACGTGGTGGTGATCCCGAAGCGGGGGAGGGTGATGGCCAACAGGTTGTTGGACCCTCCGTAGAGCGAGGAGGACGAAACGATGTGGCCCCCGCTGCCCATCAGGGTGGCGATCCCCAGGAACATGGCGGACATGCCCGATGCGGTGGCGATGGCCCCCACCCCTCCTTCCAGCGCCGCCAGCCGCTCCTCGAGGGCCGCCACGGTCGGGTTGGAGATCCGGCTGTAGATGTGCCCCTGCCGTTCCAGGTTGAACAGCCCGGCCGCGTGCTCGACATCCCGGAACACGTAGGAAGTGGTCTGGTAGATCGGAATAGCCCTCGCCCCGAAGTCCGAGTCCGGATGGTGCCCGGCGTGGACGCTGAGCGTGTCGAACTTGAGGAATCTGGGATCAACCATGAGGCTCCTAGGCGCGAGCGCTAGCCTAGCCACCGGTCAGACCAGCGAGTGAACCGGCGACTTATATCGAGTCGTGGCTGTCACCCAGATTGTGGACTATCACCGAGAGACGAGGCATGAGCACCACAGCCACGGCGCCGGGGGACAATGAACCCTTGCCCACCGAGGCGAGTCAACCTCAAAGATCGATCGAGCGGACATTCGCGGCCGGCGTGTGGCAGGAAGGCGAGTGGTACGTGGCCCAAGCGCTGCAGATCGACGTAGCAAGTCAGGGAGAGACGGTCGAGAGCGCCCTCACCAACCTCCGCGAGGCCCTGGAGCTTCACTTCGAGCCGCCCACTCCCACCGTATCTCCGCAGGTTCACAGCATCCGCGTGAAGGTTGCCGCGGCATAGGCCACTCCCGCATCGTGAAGTCGAGCGTAGGTTGTGAGCGGCAGGATTCGAAAAGGACCGCCAACGAGGAAGCCACCGCAAGCTTGGACCGTCAACACAACTCATCCCAAGACGCTGGACTCAACGTTGAGCCCCCCGGGGGTAGTCGTAGGCGGCCACGTCCGGCGCGCGTCGACCTCGAGACGGATCTCGTCTCGGTCCTCCCTAGGGATCCGATCGACCCGGCCGGATTCTTCACAATTTCTGCTATCTTCATAGTCGTTGTGAAGAAGGATCCATTAGTAAAGATAGAAGGTAGGTTCACAGCCGAAGCCTTGCGGATCTTGCGCGCGATCCCTGGTATCGATGTTGATGTTATCGCAGAGCCGGCCGGCTTCGACCGTGGCGTCGACGCGCTCGTGAGGTTCGCAGGGACCGAGGCATGTGTCGCGATCGAGTTCAAGACTCGTGCCAACGCCGCGACCGCTTGGCACCTCGTCAACATCGCCCGGTTTCGTCCCGAGCTTCCATTGGTGCTCATCACCGCCGAAACCACGGCCGACGCTCGGCGGATTCTCTCGGAGCATGACATCGCGTTCATTGATGGGCTCGGCAACGTACACATCGAACTGCCGGGACTGCTCTTTCACGTCACGGGGACCGGCCGGCCGACCCGCGCCCCGGCGCCGAGCCGCCTAGCGGGCAAAGCCGGCCTGGTCGCCCAAGCCCTACTGCTAGATCCCGAGAGGGCATGGCGGATCAAAGACCTCGCGGAACAGACCGCCGTCTCGAGCGGCCTGACTCACCGCGTGCTGGCACGCCTCGAAGTTGAAGGCATCGTCAGCACCAAGGGTGCCGGTCCCCACCGGACGCGCCACGTCACGGATCCCACCGCGCTGCTGGATCTGTGGACCGAGGAAAACGTCGACAAACCAGTCCGCACCCGCGGCTACCTGCTGGCCCAGACGCCCCGGCAACTCATCACCGGACTCGGCGAGCGCCTCGACGGCGCCGGTATTGATTATGCGCTGACCGGATCCGCCGCCGCCAGCATCGTCGCGCCCTTCGTGACCACTATCACCGTCACCGAGGTATGGGTTGCCGCGGCAACCGACCCCCTAGAGTTCTTCGAGCGTACGCCGGTGACCCCGGTCACCGAGGGCCACAACGTCACGTTCCTGCAGGCCGGTACCGACGCACCGCTAGCTTTTCGCCAACGATCCGGTGGTCTTTGGATCGTCAACCGGTTCCGGCTCTACGCCGATCTCCGACGTGACATGCGCCGCGGGGTCGAGCAAGCGGATCATCTACGACGAGAGGTCATGAGGTTCTGATGCGCGACCACCACACCGCCTACGACCATTACGTAACAGCCCGCTGCGAAAGAGTATTGCTCACACTTCTCGGCGACGTGGGCCCTTGGAGCGAGCGCATCTACCTCGCCGGCGGCCTCGCACCCCGCTACGTCGTCGGTCGGCTCCCCGCTGGAGCCAGAGCACATGTCGGCACTACTGATGTGGACCTGATCATCGGACTCGCCCTTGGCGACGAAGCTCCAGAGACCTACCGCACTCTCCACAACAATCTCAACAGAGCAGGCTTCAAACAGACCAAACCCAGTTTTCGATGGTCCCGAACGGTCGATGATGCCGGTGTCTACGTCGAATTCCTCTGCGAGACCGATCAGGTCGACCCGGGAGCCATCTACCGCCCGAAAGGAGGCACGGGCTCCAAGGTCGACGCCTTCAACGTCCGCGGTGCCCAACTCGTCACGCGGGACTACATCGAACGCGCGATCGAAGGAGACCGACTCGACACGGCGGCCGCTCCACGGTGACAGTTCGCGTCGCCGGGCTGCTCCCTTACACGGTTCTGAAGATTCTCGCGTTCCAGGACCGCCACGAGAACAAGGACGCCTACGACCTCGTCTTTGTGATCGTCAACTACGCCGGCGGCCCAACCGCAGCCGGACGTGCTAGTGCTGCCAGCCCGATTGCCGGCCACCCCCAAGTCACCGAGGCTATCGACCTCCTCTTCGCACGCTTCGCCGACGCAGACCACGACGGACCCCACGCCTACGCATCGTTCTTGGCGGACCCTGACGACGACGAGGCCAAGGCCCGGCTCCGCAACGAAGCCGTTGCAGCAATCGACCAGTACCTCGCCGGCTTCCAGGCGCAGATGTAAACGCGGACAATGGACAGCACAGGACACGCACTAGTCATCCTCGGCGCTGTGGTAGCGGTCGCTTCGCTTTCGCTAAGAATACGGGCGGATAAGCGAGCAGAACCGAAGGAGCGTCGTCAAGACCCGCTCCTGTTGTCTTTGCGCCTGCGCGACGCAGCCACCGAACTCGTCGGCGATGCCAATATAGGATCTGGAGGTTCTCGCTGCTCGTGACCAATCAGTCCGATTGCGAGAACTCTGTCGTCCACGCCCGATGCCGAATCTCGTACCGAACGTCCGGTAGCCACACCCGTAACGTTCACACCCGTAACGTTGACATCTGTAACGTTGACGTCCCTGTTTACGCAGGCCATGGCGACAATCTCTGTGTGCGTGTTGGTTAACGCAAAGGATCGTGGACCGTATCCGTGATTTGTTCGGACGGTTCGCCTGTCGGGTGACGCCACTACCCACCCACGTCTGATCACGGGGCAGGGCCGTCGCGGGGGTGGGTTTGGTAGCCGTCGGGGGTTCGTCGGACTACGAGGTTGCTGGTTTCGAGCCATTTGTGGTGGCGGCGGCAGGCGGCGACGAGGTTGGCGATGTCGGTGCGTCCTCGGTCGCGATGCCATTCCTCCATGTGGTGGAGTTCGCATCGGTGCATGGGAGCGCAGCATTCGAAACATCCCCCGTCCCTAACGGTCACCGCCAGGCGTTGGGCGGCGTTCGCCAGGCGCTGCTTGCGGCCTAGCCAAAGGGGACGGCCCATCCGGTCGAAGACCATCCCCGCCAACTCGGTGTCCGGGCTGAGCGTTTCGAGTATCCGGCGGGGTACGGGGCCGACTCCGACGATCTCGCAGTGCCCGTTGGGGTTGGTGCCGTCGACCACGCCGTACGGAGCGACGAGGATGACCTGGGTGGAGGCCTTGGCCTTCACGCCAACGGTCTCGCCTATGAACTCGCCGGTGACCGCATCGCGGTTGGTGAGCAACTCGAACACCACATCAACGAGACGCTGCTTCGGGGTACGGATTTCATCCGGGTCGCGGTCGTCGGCGCCGTCTCGGCGTAGGTGACGCATGTAGTGGCTGTCCACGGCTTGGCGGACGTGTTCGAGCTGGGGGCCGGGGAGTTTGGCCATGAGCACTCCGAGCCCTGTGTCCTTCTCCACCCAGAGTTTGGCTTCTCGGGCCCGCCGCTGACGTTCGAGAGGGTCTACGCCCGCTTCGATCAGCTTCTGGTTGGACCATTTCCGGGTGTGCCGGTCGAAGCTATCGGGCAGGAGTTGGTCGGCAGCCTCGATCAGGCTGTCGTCGGCTTCCACAGCTTCGGGACCGACCTTCTCCGCGGCGTTTGCGAGAGCGTTGACGTGATCTGCGGTGATTTCACCGGTCGCGAACCGCTCCCTGACTTTGGGCATTTCCGAGAGCTGGCGTGCTACCTTGGCTATCCGCTTGGATTCGCGCCCGGGTAGCCGCGCTCCCTGCCGCAATACCTCCGCCGGGTCGGTGTCGGAGTCCGAAGCAGACACCTGGCGGGTCACATCGCACATCAGGGACGTGACCACCGATTGCATCTGGCCTAACAACCCGAGAGTCCGGTCTGCGTCGGGCCGGGACATCGGACCGATCTCGACTTGGTTCAACTCCCCGAGCGCGGCAGTGATCCGATCGGCTGGGTCGCTGTGGGAGCCATTCGACGCCTCGAGGGTTGCGCCGCCGACGCCGACGCTGTCTCCGAAGAGAGCGAACACATGTTCGTTGTCCATGATGTAGTTATACCAAACGCCTGTGACAAATGTCAACCCCTACATATCGGCAACCTATAATATCAGTGATCAAGAACTGACCAATTGAATCCGCATACTCAATCGGTGTTTGTCATGTTCGCGGTGGGATCTGCTGGTTTGAACCGGCCACCGAACCGTCGGGTGCCTTCTCCGCTGCGAGCATCGAAGCCGCGAGCCTGGTTGCGGTAGGTGCCGGCCCACAGCGACTGGGCCTCGACGCGAGCTACCGAATCGTGGGTCGGAACCACTCATCTCAGGCAGTAACGCCCTCACCGACGGCCAGAAACAGATCGATCACGCGCTTGTAGTGGCCGGCAGCGACCAGATCGAGGGGCTTCTCGTAACCGAGATCGCGGTTGGGGGAACGCATCCAGAACCGTGCAGCGTCGTCGCGCATGACGCGGCGGGTAAGGTCGATCACCGCCCGGAGCTCGAGTAGCCGCTCTTCGGCGTGGCGGCGAGGAGCTGTTTCCTGGGAGCGCCAACGGGCGACGCTGCGCGGGTTGGTCTCGCTAACCCGCGCCAGGTCGGCGGTGTCGACGACACGTCCTTCGTAGAGGTGATCCAGAAGAGTTGCGAGGGCCCTCATGTGCGATCGTCCTCCTAGGGTGTAGTAGCACGTCGTGTATTTGTCGTCCTATACGTCCCCAACAAGGTAAAGGGGCTCATCGATGCTCCTATGGTTGTCAAATCGATGATGGGGCGGTTTGGTGGGTGTGCAGCCAGTTCTGGTATCGGGTGGCGAGGTGGTGGTTGTGGTCTCGGCCGTGTTCGAGTGCTGAGATGCGATTGGGGTGGGTTCCGACGGCTTGGGCGGTCTGGGTGAGGGTGATGCCGCGTTGTTGGCGTCGGGTGCGTAGGCGGGCGCAGTTCGGGGTTGGGTGCGGGTTGGTGAGGAGCCGGTAGATTTCTCGGGCGATGTGCCGCTTGAGGCAGCGGATGATCTCCTTTTTCTTCTTGCCCTCGGCCTTGCGTCGTGCCACGTAGGCTTTGGTGGCGGCGTCGGTGCGCATCCGGGTGGTAGCGATCCGCCATAGCGCGTTGTTGGCTTGGCGGTTGCCGCCCCGGTTGAGACGATGCCGAAGGGTTCGTCCTGATGACGCCTGGACGGGGCTGGCGCCGCACAGCGCCGCGAAAGACCGTTCCGATTTCATTCGCTTGGGGTTGTCGCCGGCGGCGACCAACAACGCGGCGGCTGTGTCAGGACCGACACCTTCTGTGGCCAGCAGGGCCGGGTTGGCCTGGGCGCAGAGACGCCGGATCTCGGCTTCGAGTTGGGCGATCTCTACGTCGAGAGCCTGATACCGGCGGGCCAAATGCTGTAGGGCACGCTTCGCATACGCGGTGGTGGTGTGGTCTGTGCCGGGTCGGAACCGGGCACAGGTTTTGACCCGTGCTTTGAGATTCATGCCCTTTAGCTGGTGTTTTAGCGGCTCGGGAGCTGTTACGACCAGCGCATGTATCTGGTTAGCGGCCTGGGTGCGGGCCTTGACCGCGGAGCGGCGCACCACCCACAGCATCCGTATGCACTCGACCGGGCCCACACCGGACTTGGGAACCGCGGTTGCTTCGCCCGAGGCAGCTGCCCGAGCTGCCGCCTCGGCGTCGACGCTGTCGGTCTTGCCGCCCTTCTGGCGGCGTAGTTGGCGGTTGGGGCGGTTGACCTCCACCACCTCGATGTTCATCTCGGTCAGGTAACGGGCCAGGCCGGCGCCGTAACTACCCGTTCCTTCCACCCCAACCCGAACCAACTGTCCCCGCGACTCGAACCAGGTGACCATTCGCCGATAACCGGATTCCTCCACCGCGAAAGACTCCGATCCCAGTACCCGCCCGACGCCATCCACCACCGCTGCTACGTGGACGTCCCGATGGGTGTCAACCCCACCGTAGATAATCTGGTCTGCTTCTCCCATGATGCTCTTCTCCTCTAGGGGATAGAATCATTTCCGATCCCCGGACCCGTGTGCGGTTGGACAGGCCACTCACGGTGGAGAAGTTGAAGGCTCCTATTAGGTCACATCCGCCCCGGGTCACGGGCGTCACGCCCCAGGCCGGGAACGGGCCGACAGATCGATGAAAAGGCACAAGGCCAGATTTCAGTTGGGTCAGACCCGCCCTAGCCCAGGAACCCTCCAATTATGAGTGGATTTCAGTGGGGAGTGACGGTGGCCAATAGGTCCCAGTTGGGTTTCCCGGCGTAGAGAAGGGCGCGGATTCGGTAGTTCGCGAAGTTGGGTAACCCGAACGCTGCTCGTTTGATCCGTTTGATTAGGTTGTTGAGGGCTTCGGTGGGTCCGTTGGTTACCTTCGAGATGTGCCAGTTGGTGATCTGGGGGGTCCAGCGGGCGATGGTACGTCCGAGCTTGTTGATCTCGGGTGGGCAGGATTCGTCCTGGAGGTCGTCTGCGAGCCCGAGGGTGTATCGGAGAGCAAGGACCGGACTTTCGATCCCGTAGATGCCTCGTACCGTTTCGGTTGCGTGCCAGGCGGTGCGTACCTCGCCGTGGGGGTCACCGGCATCGAGGAGACCACGCAGCCGTGTTTGACCGCGGTCGCTGATCCTCTCATGGGCGGCGGTGAGGAGGCGGCGTATCCGATACAGCGGGTCATCCTTGCGGCCTCGATGCCCGAGGGTTTCGTTCTGGGTGCGGCGTCGTACTTCGTCGAGTCGCTGGTTGGCCAAGCGGATGACGTGGAAGGGGTCTGCTACCTGCACAGCGTTCGGCAACACCCTGTCGTACGCCTTCCGATAAGGCCCTGACATGACCCGACACCGCCCAGCGGATCCCGTCGAGCCACTCGGGGGGCTGTGACCGGAACCACGACACCGCGCTATCAGCCGTTCTACCACCGACTATGTCGAACCGGCTGGTGGCCTCCCACATCGACGACAGAAGTGCACCAAACCTTGGTGCGCCACCGGCCTTTCCGCCAGAACAACGCGTCTCGTCGATGCCCACAGCTCCGACCTCGCCTATCCGATCGGTGTCGGCCCCCAGGAGTGCATCGCCCCAGCGGACGACCTCATTGTTCACCGTATGCCAATCACAACCCAACTCCGAGGCGACCTCGTCGACCGAACGGCCCCGCCCACCCACCCCGACGGTCACCCACCGGGCCGCTCTCGATGTCAACAACGCCCGTTCGGGACCAATCGTGGGGTCTTGTTCGATGAACGATCTGATCTCACAGTCGGGGTTCGGGCACGTCCAACGGCGTTTCCGCCACCGCAGCCGAACCGGACGGCCGAACGCCGGTAGATCCACCAACACAACCGTTCTGTGACCCTTGGACCACACCGGGCCACCACACGCCACACACAACGGGCGGGCCTTGCGGGACCCGATCACCACCCCAAGCGGTGCACCCTCGCCCGAGTCGTTGATCCCTACCAGATCAACGTCGCCCAGGCCTACCAACAACTCGCACATGCGCGCAGGGATCAGCTTCCACAGGGGTCCTCCTGCCTCGGATGTCTTTTCTCAGCACCCGATTATGGAGGACCCCCCATCACTTCTGGTGGATTACCACTCCCCCTAGCAGATCCCCGACTCCCCACTCATTTCCGAAGAGCCGGTAAAGGGGGACATGCACGGTTGGGGGCGGAGCGGCCATCTCTAACCTTTTCCCAGTAGCTGGCCGGGCCCACTCAGTAGAATCGGTCCTGACCTCGCGGATGCTTCGGTAGCGACTGGAATCATGCCGGAACAACCAGTAGCCACGACGGGGCTCTGGCTCGTTCATTGACATAGATCCGAGTGAAGACCAGCCGCCGCCGCCATCGCCAATAGACTGACCGGACAATCATGGGAACTTCGGAGGAGCGCGGTGCGTCCAAGTTGTATGAAGAGAACTAACGCACAACCCAACCCGATAAGCCGGCTTGCCGCGAGCGTTCTCGCCGTGGCCGGTGTAATGGCCCTCGCAGCGTGCTTCGGCGGCAACGACAGCGAAGAGAGAGCGCCGGCGACCACCGCCGCGATGGCTGTCGTATCCATGAAGGAGGACGATGCGGGATTCGTCGTCACGGGCGAAGACCGGCTGGAGCAGTATTCGAGCGGCGGGTTCGACATCGGGGTCATCGGGCGCGATGTCATCATCGAGATGCGGGTCCTGGTCAGCAGCGACAACATCCAACGTACGGTCGCATCGATCATGGCCAACGTATCGGCGTTAGGTGGTGGTGTCGCCTACTCGAACATCGACTACGGCGACCGGACCGACGGCCACGACGACGGTTTTGCCATGCTCGTGGTGAAGGTTCCACCTGGAGGCATCGACCAGTTGCTGGCTGGACTCGACGACACCGGCACCGTGCATTCGATCAGCCAGAGTGCGCAAGATGTCACCGAGCAATTGGTAGATCTCGACGTCAGGATCAGGAACGTACGGGAAAGTGTCGCAAACGTTCGAGAGTTCATGGATCGCACCGAGAACCTCAAAGATCTCGTGGTTCTGGAGGGAGAATTGACCCGCCGCCAGACCGACCTCGAACGACTCGAGGCACAGCAGCGCAATCTCAGCGACCGGGTTGCACTATCGACCGTGACGATCGACATCGTGCCGGCCGCTTCGGTGGGCGGGGAGGACTCCGACACGATCGGTGATGCCTTCAGTACCGGTTGGGACGTCTTCGTCGCAGTTCTCTACAGGACCGGTTTCGTGCTCGCGGTGCTCGCTCCGTTCCTTGTCGTCGCAGCGCTGGTGGCACTCCTCGTGAGGTTCGTGGTGCGCCGCCGCAGGGCCACGACCGGAACCGCACCCCCAACACCCCCCGCGGTCGAACGGACTGAGGAGTCCGGTTAGAGATGACGAACCCGTGAGCCGTACCCGCCAAGCACGAATGTCCCGGGCCGGTCGATCTCTTGGCATGCAGAGCGGTACGCTCCGGACAACATGACTGAGGTATCCGTTGTCTACCCGGGCGAGGACCGCGCCCTGATCACCATCGAGCGGCCGCGCACGCTCAACTCGCTCGACATCGCAACGCTCACCGCTCTGGGAGAGGCGGCCGGGGAGGTGGCGGACCGGCCGATGCTCAAGGTGGTGGTCGTTCGGGGGAGTGGTCGGGCGTTCTCGTCGGGAGTCGATCTGAGCCTGCTCGGAGGTGGTGACGGAGCCGATCCCAGAGTGGTGGGCGAGGTGGGCCGCACCATGATCGAGGCCTTCGATTCGGTCCCGGGGGTTACGGTCGCCGCGATGCGGGGAGCGGTGGTGGGAGGTGGCCTGGTACTGGCTGCGGCGTGCGATATGCGTGTGGCAGCCGATGACACCTACTTCTCGATTCCCGAGGTGGATCTGGGACTCTCGGTGGGGTGGGGAGGCATACCCCGGCTGGTCCGCGAGCTGGGGCCGGCTCTGACCCGGGATCTGGTGATGACCTGCCGACCTTTCACCGCGCAGGAGGCCAAGCACGCCGGATTCCTCAACCGGGTGGTGCCCGATTCGGACCTCGATCGAACTGTCGACGATCTGGTGGATTCGCTGTGTGGTAAGCCCGGTGCTGCCCTCCGGGCCGTGAATCGTAGCGTGGCCGAGGCAGCCGAGGAGATGCTGGCGGCGCGGGGGCGGGTGGCCGAGGCCGAGATCCTCGCCGCTGTCTCCTCCGACCCCGAAAGTCGGAGGGCGGCGGCCGGCTACATCGCCGACCACCGGAGGTCCAGAGGCTCAGAGTGAGGCGGCGTCGATGGCGAACAGATCGCCAGAACCCGCCTTCACCGCGGGGAGGAACCCGGTGGCGGTGGGCAGAACCTGCTCCAGATAGAACCGGGCGGTGACCTGCTTCGGGTGGTTCCCCAACCTGGCCGCGGCCAATCCCGCCTCGGCCATCATGGCTCCTCCCATCACGATCCCGAACATGGTGCAGAATGGACTGGCCCCGGCCAGTTGATGGTTGGGATCGCCGGACCGCGACAGCAGGTGGTCGGTCCCCTCCGTCAACGTGTCCAGCGCCACCGAAAGCGAACCCGCTGCCTGGTCCCACCCGAGCTCGTGAAGGCGATCCACCGCGAGGCGCAGGGAGTCGATGTAGCGGCGGACGAACCTTCCGCCGTCGATGGGCAGCTTGCGCATCACCAAGTCGATCGACTGGATGCCGTTGGTGCCCTCGTAGATGGGTGCGATGCGGGCATCCCTCCAGTGCTGGGCGGCCCCGGTTTCTTCGATGTAGCCCATTCCTCCGTGCACCTGGATCCCCACCGAGGCGACCTCCACGCCCAGGTCCGTACACCATGTTTTGGCCACCGGCGTGAGCAGGGCCAGGCAGTTGGCGTGCCAGGTCCGCTCCTGGTCCGTTCCGGCATGCTTGGCAAGGTCCTGGTGCATTGCGGCCCGGTACAGAAGTGCACGCATCGCTTCGGTGTTGGAGCGCATGGTCAGCAGCATCCGTCGCACGTCGGGGTGGTCAATGATCGGCGAACTCTCCGAGGCGCCTACCGCCCGCCCTTGCCGGCGCTCTCGAGCATATGCGGATGCCTGCTGGTAGGCCCCCTCGGCCACCGCCATCCCCTGGACCGCCACCGAGATACGGGCGGTGTTCATCATGGTGAACATGTTCCCCATGCCGCTGTTCACGCTCCCGAGCAGGAAGCCGATCGCCCCCCCGGTGTCGTCGCCGTAGGCCATCACGCAGGTGGGCGCGGCGTTTATCCCGAGCTTGTGCTCCAGGGACACGACCTTGAGGTCGTTCGCTTCTCCCGGTTCGCCGTTCGCGTCGGGTAGGAACTTGGGAACGATGAACATCGATATTCCCTTGGATCCCAGGGGGGATCCCGGAGCCCGGGCCAGCACTAGGTGGACGACGTTGGAGGACATGTCGTGGTCGCCGTAGGTGATGAAGATCTTGGTGCCGGCAAGCCGGAAGGTACCGTCACCGGCCGGAGTAGCCCGCATGGAGAGCGCGCCCACGTCGGATCCGGCGTGCGGTTCGGTGAGGTTCATAGCGGCCGACCATTCGCCCGTGATCAGCTTGGGCAGGTAGGTCTCCTGCTGCTCCTTGGTGCCATGGGCTGCGAGAGTGGTGACTGCCCCTGCGGTGAGCAGTGGGCAGTTGCTGAAAGCGAGGTTGGCCGCGGCGAACATCTCCTCGAAAGCCACTCCGACGACCCTGGGCATCTGGTGGCCGCCCCACTCGACTGGAGCGTCGATCCCCCCCCATCCAGCGTTTACAAACGTCTTGTAAGCCTCCTTGAATCCGGACGGAGAACGTACCCGGCCGTCGACAATCGATGAACCTTCAAGGTCTCCGGTCCTGTTCAGAGGCGCTACGAGATCTTGGACGAACCGGGCTCCCTCGTCCAGCACCGCCGACACCAGATCCGGTTCTGCGTGCCGGAAAGCCTCGAGAGAGACCAGATCGCCGAGCCGTCCGATGTGTTCGAGAACGAAGCGGATGTCTTCGAGGGGGGCGGAGTACCCGAACATGTCCCCGATGATAGGTCAGGGGTCAGGGGTCAGGGGTCAGGGGTCAGGGGTCAGGGGTCAGGGGTCAGGGGTGAGGGGCCAGGTGCCAGGTGCCAGGCACCTGGCTAGATCTGGTCTAGTGCCTGTGCGAGGTCGTCGATCAGGTCCTCCACATCTTCCAAGCCCACGGAGATACGCACCAGACCGTCGGTGATGCCCACTCTGAGCCGCTCCTCCTCCTCCACGTCGGCGTGGGTCATGGTGACGGGATGGGTGACCAGCGACTCCACCGAACCGAGGTTCTCGGCCAGCGTCCACACGCGCAGCGACCGCATCAGTTCTTTGCCGGCCTCGACCCCGCCCTCCACCTCGAACCAGGCCATGGCGCCGAAGCCCGAGGCCTGCTTGGCGGCAAGCGCGTGCTGGGGGAAGGAGTCCAGTCCGGGGTAGGTCACGGTGGTGACCTTGGGGTGTGCTTGGAGGAACTCGGCCACCGCCAGCGCATTGGACGACTGGCGGTCCATCCGCTCGCTGAGGGTCTTGCTGCCCTGAAGGGTCAACCAGGCGACCATCGGCGACATGATCATCCCGGCCGCGTTCTGGACGAAGCCGATAGCTTCCGACCGCTCCTCGTCCCGGCACACCACCGCGCCACCGACGGTGGCGTTGTGGCCGTCGAAGTACTTGGTGGTGGAGTGCACGACCAGGTCGGCGCCCAGTTGCAGCGGACGCTGGAAATAGGGGGTGAGAAAGGTGTTGTCGACCGCGTGGGGTATGCCTCGGGAGGTGGCGATCTCCGAAACCCCGGCGATGTCGGTGTACTTGAGGGTGGGGTTGGCGGGGGTCTCCGTGAAGATCAGGCGGGTGCGCCGGTTGACGGCGGAGGCCACCTCGTCGAGGTCGGACGTGTCGGCGAAGGTGAAGTCCACCCCGAACCGGGAGAAGACCTTGGTCGCCAGACGGTAGGTGCCTCCGTAGGCGACGTCGCTGATCACGGCGTGGTCTCCGGCATTCAGCAGGGCCAGGAACAGCCCGTTGGTAGCAGCCATACCGGTGGCGAACGCCCAGGCGGAGTGGCCGCCCTCCAGGACGGCGAGGCGCTCCTGCAAGGCCGAAACGGTGGGGTTGGCCGATCGCGAGTACGAGTAGCCCTTCGCCATGTAGGCGTCCACCGACGGCTGCACGAAGGTGGTCGACTGGTGGATCGGCGTGAGGATGGCGCCGGTGGTCGGATCGGGTACGACACCCGCGTGGATCTGGTCGGTTCTGAAGCCCATAAACCTCCGTTTGCGCGGCGTCAGGTTACCGCGACGGAGTGGCTACCGATCCCCGTCTGTAGAATGAACGAGCGTGGGGGCACGGAGCGGGACCGCGATAACGACCACAGAGATGCATACGGGGGGCGAGCCCGTCCGTATCGTCGAGTCCGGGTACCCGCCGGTACCGGGCGACACCATCCTCGAGAAGCGCCGGTACGTGAGGGAGAACCTGGATCACCTCCGGCGGGTTCTCATGCACGAGCCCCGCGGCCATTTCGACATGTACGGGGTGATCCAGGTGGAACCCGACCTTCCGGAGGTGGACCTGGCTGTGCTGTTCATGCACAACGAGGGATACTCGACCATGTGCGGTCACGCCACCATCGCGCTGGGGCGGTATGCCGTGGACCGCGGGTTGGTTACCAAGGTCGAGCCAGAAACCAGGGTAGTGATCCAGTGTCCGTGCGGACCGGTAACCGCCTTCGTGGAAGTTCGGGACGGGGTAGCCGGGAGGGTCCGGTTCCGGAGCGTGGGAGCCCTCGCCTTTGCCCTCGACCATAAAGCAAAAGTTAAAGGTTATGGTTCTGTCCGTTATGACATCGGATATGGGGGCGCCTTCTACGCGGTGGCGGAGGCGTGGCAATTCGGTCTCGACGTAGGCACGTCGAAGGTCCGAGAACTGGTCGCCGCAGCCACCGGCCTGACCGCGGCTGTGCGGCGTGATCTGGTCCTGACGCATCCGGACCATGAGGACCTGGCGGATCTGTACGGCTCGGTCCTGACCGACGGGGTGGAGGGTGCCGGGACGTCCGTCAACATCTGCGTATTTGCCGACTCGCAGGTCGACCGCAGTCCCACCGGATCCGGCGTGACTGCCCGCATGGCCCTCAGGTACGCCCGTAACCAGGTGATGATCGGAGAGGAGCGCACCTTCGAGAGCGTGGTGGGTTCCACCATGACCGGCAAGGTCGTTGCCGAGCAGACGGTCGGAACTCTCCCGGCCGTAACCGTAGAGGTAGGCGGGAGGGCTTACTACACCGGAAGCGCTGCCTTCCTCGTGGAACCCGACGATCCATTCGCGGCCGGATTCCTGGTTAGTTGATCAACCCGCCTGGAGGTATGGGGATGCGGGTCAACCGTCTTTCGACTTGAAGGAGTCGGTGTAGTTCTTGTGAGCCTTGGTGATCAGCCGGTATACATGGCTGTTGCCCGCAGTGTTAGGGCCCCTCCCTTGAACGTGGGTAGCTTCGTCCACGGTCTTGAGGAAGGAGTCCAAGGACTCGTTGTTAGCGGTCCAAGGCTTGCGGGGACTGAACAAAAGCCGCAGGAAGTTGCGAAGACTCATCTGTAGAATTCCTTTCGCGGTTCGAGTACGAGTGCACTGCTCATGGCTGGCTTACCCGGGCCAGTTCGGCCTCCAGGTGGACCTGCATGGGTTGTCCCACGGCCGCCATCCCCAGCCGGTAACGCATGGCGTCGCCCACGACGTCGAGTTCCCTCATCGCCTGTGAGACCTCGACCGCGGTCCCCGACAGTCCGACCAGGCTGGTCCGGAAGTCGACCCGGTTGTCACGCACCTCCCCGGTGTGGACCTCCACGATGCCGGTTGGCTGGGCTATCACCAACTCCGCCTTTCCGTGTCCTGCCGGACGGATGTAGCCGGTCTCGGCATGAAGCGGCTCGCCCTCGCCCCCGGCCCGGCGGGTCCGCTGGCGGTAGGCGATGAAGGGCTTGCCGGGACCGGGGGTGTAGGTGGCCTCCTCAAAGTACTCGAAGGGTTTGATGGTTGGATAACACCCCTTACCCCGGCCCTTCCAGACGCCGATCAGGAATGCCAGAGAGGCCAGGTCGGGATGCATCCGGTCCACTACCCGGTCGGGACCTCGCACGACACGCCGGTGCCGCGCAGCCCGCAATAGCCGAAGGGGTTCTTGCCCAGGTACTGCTGGTGGTAGTCCTCCGCGTAGTAGAAATCGGGTGCCTCCCGGATCTCGGTGGTGACCGGTCCCTTGCCTACCGCCGCCAAGCCCCGCTCGTAGGAATCCTTGCTGGCCTCGGCCAACCTGCGCTGGGTCTCGGTGGTCCAGTAGATGGCCGACCGGTACTGGGTACCGCGGTCGTTACCCTGTCGCATCCCCTGGGTCGGGTTGTGCTCCTCCCAGAACCTCTTGAGCAACATCCCGTAGGGAACCACGTCCGGGTCGTAAACGATCAGCACAGCCTCGGTATGCCCGGTGTGGCCCGAGCACACCTCGGAGTAGGTCGGGTTGGGGGTGAAGCCCCCCTGGTAGCCGGCCGCGGTGGTATGGACCCCGGGGATCTGCCAGTAGATCCTCTCCACGCCCCAGAAGCACCCCATGCCGAAGTAGGCGACCTCCATGTTGGGGGGGAACGGGGGGGTGATCGGCCGGCCGTGGACGAAGTGAGGCTCGGGATCGAGGATGCCGGTCCCCCTACCCGCCGGAGCCGCGTCGGCCGATGGCAGCCTTTCCTTCGTAGTCCGACCAAACATCTAGTTCCCCTTCCTAGTTCCTACCAGGCACAACACTATTGCGGGTGATCTGTTCCCGGAAACGGGCCACGTCCGGGGCGGGTTAGCCTTGGCCCGTATCGACAACGAATCGGAGGCGATCCCCAGATGCGGGTTGGCGTCAGCATTTTCCTAACCGACAAGTCCATCCAGCCGGTCCACCTCGGTGAGGAGTTGGAGGCTCGGGGTTTCGAGTCCCTGTGGGTGGCGGAGCACAGCCATATCCCCACCAGCCGCAGGACACCCTGGGCCAACAGGCGCAACGCTCCTCCGCTGCCGGAGGAGTACTGGAGAACCCACGATTGCTTCGTGGCCCTGTCGGCGGTGGCGGCTACGACCAAGCGGCTCCGGATCGGGACCGGGATCACCCTTGTGGCACAGCACGATCCGGTCTGGCTGGCGAAGCAGGTCGCCTCGCTGGATGTGATATCCAACGGGAGGTTCGAGTTCGGGATCGGGTACGGGTGGAACCGCGAGGAGATGGCCAGCCACGGGGTCGACTACCGGACGCGTTACCAACTGCTCCCCGAGAAGATCGGCCTGATGAAGGCCCTCTGGACCCAGGAGCGCGCCTCCTACAGCGGGAAGATGGTGCATCTCGAGGAGAGCTGGGCCTGGCCCAAGCCCGTTCAGAAGCCCCATCCGCCCATCGTCATGGGAAGCATGGGAGGTCCCAAGGCCTTCGCCGCCATAGCCGAATTCTGTGACGGATGGATGCCGGTGCGGCCCCGCAACCTGGGTCAGGGGATCGCTACGTTGCACGGCTACCTCGAGCGCGCCGGACGGGACCCGTCGGAGGTGGAACTCTCGGTCTATATGGCGCCGGCGGATCCGGAGAAGTGGAAGGAGTGGGAAGCGCTCGGCGTCTCGCGGGTCATGATCGGTCTCCCCCACGCTCCGGCGGAGGTCATAGTGCCGCTGCTCGACAAGTACCAACCCTTGATCGACGCCTGAGGCGTCGCCGGTGGACATCGAGATGCGGGGGAGTCCCCCGAATGAGTGCCGGCCGGCTCATCCTGATGGGGTGCGCGAGTGCAGGAGGCGGGGAAACTCCGTCACCACTCGGAAGGCCTCGTGGTCGCAGCGGGGTACGATCAAAGCGCCGCCTGACAGAAAAGGAACGGGATGAGCTATCAGGGCTACCTTCGTGTCATAGATGCGAACGGGAACATCCTCGATGTGGCCGAGGCGTCGCTCGGCCACATCGAGCATCCCGGTCACCGCTGGGGAGGGACGTTGGTCGTCTGGGCCGGAGGCGCCCTGGACGGCAAGACCATGCCGGTCGAACTCGAGGTTCCGGGTGAGTTCCGCGCCTCGGCGCTCCTCGTGCCCGGTCCTATACAGGGCCGCCGACGCCAGATGACCGTTCTCGGCGCCGGCGCCTCACCCTTCGGGGTCTGAACTCCGGGTCTCTTAACCCCGGGTCAGGGAAGGTTCCACGCCCCCGATCCGTCGCCCGATACGGCGTCCGCCAGTGAGCGGGCAGAGTGCATGACCGCGCTCACCACAGCCAGTACCAGGACGGCGTTCATGATGAGCTTCGACAGCAGTGGAAGGGACTGGACCAGGGCCGGCACCTTGGTGGCAGCCGTGTAGAGGATGGCCAACGTCGCCCAGGTCATCATCGCCGAGACTATGAAGAAGACCGGCTTCGAAGCGCCTGCCCCTCCGGCCATACCCTTGTAGATCAGCGGAGCGAGGAGCATCATCAAACCGAGGCCGAACAGCAGTGCGGTCGACATGTCCGCGCTGACAAAGGTCAGGACCAACGCCAGGATGACCGCGCTGGAGGACGCCCAACTTCCCGAGAAGGACCACACCATCGGACCGACGGTTCCCTGCCATTCGCCCTCGGAATCGCGTACGGCCGCGTAAGCCACGAGTAAAGCCAGCAAGCCGCTGATGATGATCATCGAGTTCGTGTCCATGGATGCGCTCCCTGCTTCGCGTTCCGGTTCCGGCGCGGGACCGCCCGGAGGCCAGCCCCGCTTCGTCTCTTCTGACCGCTGAGCCGGCACAGGCGTTACTCAGCCGGACAGGTGAACAGCGAGATCGGTTCCCACCCCCACTCGCGCTGCCTATATTCTCTCCCGTGGACGTCGATGCGCCACGCAGCGCCGAACAGCGAGTGCAGTGGGTTTACGGCGCACGCTCGGCCGCCGAAAGCCGCCGGCGCTATGACCAGTGGGCACCGCAATACGAGCAGGACCTGGTCGATACCTACGGTTACCGGTTACCCGACACGATCGCCGAGGACTTCGCCCGCTGGGTGACGCCTCCCGCGACCGTACTGGACGCCGGGGTCGGTACCGGGTTGGTGGGCGCCTGCCTGGCCGACCTCGGTTTCAGGGACCTGGTGGGCCTCGACAACTCGCCGGCGATGCTGGCGGAATCCGCCCGCAAGGGTATCTACCGGGCCTTGCACGAGATGACGCTCGGCCAACCCTTGGGGTTCGACTCCGCCATCTTCGACGCGGTCATTTCCGCCGGCACCTTCACCGAGGGTCACGCTCCGGCCTCCGGCCTGCGGGAGTTGGCCCGGGTCACCCGCCCGGGAGGCCACGTGGTTGTCGGGATCCGGCCCGACATAATCGAGTCGCACGGGTTTGCCGAGATCATTGACGAACTGGCCGCGACCCGGGTCTGGGTGGTGGTAGATCGCACCGAGCCCCGTGTGGCGATGGAGAAGCTGGAGTCCTACGTGCGGGTGGAGACGTGGTGCTTCCGGATTCTCTGAGGGTTCGGTCCTGATCCCCTTCCTAGAGCGTGTCCCTCCTTGGTACATTCATACGGATGGATAGCATGGTTCTCGCAGCCTCCGACACCGGCGACCTGGCCATTCTCTCGACCGAGGTGACCCTGGTCGGTCTGTTGGCGATAGCTGCCGCGGTGGCGATGCTGGTCTCGCGGATCAAGGTGCCGTTCACCGTGGCACTGGTGCTGGTGGGCCTCGCCCTCTCGTTCACCACCGCCTTCGACATCCATCTCTCGAAGGAACTGATCCTCGGGGTGCTGGTCCCCCCGCTGGTGTTCGAGGCGACCATGCACCTTCAATGGCACCGCCTCAAGACCGACCTGGTGTCGATCCTCACCCTGGCGATCGGCGGCACCCTAATAGGAACCTTCCTCGTCGCGGTTCTCGTACGTCCCTTCGTGGATGTGCCGTGGCCGGCAGCCCTCGCCTTCGGGGCTCTCGTCTCGGCGACCGATCCGGTGGCCGTCATCGCCCGTTTCCGGTCACTGGGTGTCGACAAGCGACTGACCACCCTCGTGGAGGGTGAGAGCCTGTTCAACGACGGCGCCGCCATCGTCATCTTCGGCCTGGCGGCGGCGGGAAGCACGGGCTTCACCGTCGGAGGCGCCATCGGCGAGTTCCTCCAGGTGTCCGTGGGCGGTCTGGCGGTGGGCGCGGTGTTCGGATACCTGGTGTCCAGGGTCCTGCTCAAGCACCTGGACGACCACCTGCTGGAGACGGCCATAACGTTGGCTCTGGCCTTCGGTTCGTACGTGGTGGCCGAGAAGCTGCATGTCAGCGGGATTCTGGCGGTGGTGGCGGCGGGGATCATCGTCGGTGAGGTGGGCCTCGAGAACACATCGCCCACCACCCGCCTGAGCTTGGAGAGCTTCTGGGAAGTGCTGTCGTTCATCGTCAACGCGTTCGTATTCCTGCTGATCGGACTGCGGATCGACATCGCCCAGATGTCCCACCACGTGCCCGCCATCCTGGTGGCGGTGGTGGCCATCCTGGTGGCCAGGGCGGTGATCGTCTACGGGACCTCCTTCGTGCAGAACCGCATCTCCGCCACCCGCTACCTCCCGCGCGGTTTCCAACACGCGGTCTACTGGGGGGGCCTGCGGGGTGCGGTGAGCCTCGCCCTGGCGCTCACGCTGCCGTTCGCGTTCGACAGCAGGACTGCCGAGGTCCTCCAGGTGATGACCTTCGGCGTCGTTCTGTTCACCCTCCTGGTCCAGGGCACCACCATCAAGCGGCTGCTCGATCTGGTGGGTATATCCCGCCCTTCGGCCACGGCGTTGGAGCAGCAGCGGCGCCAGGCCCGGTTCTTCGCAGCCTGGGGAGGCCGGCAGGAACTCCGCCGCCTCCATCAGGAGGAGGCGGTGCAGCCTTACATGTGGCAGACCCTCGACGATCTGTACCGGGACGAGCTGGAGGAATGCCGGGCGTCCCTGGGTCTCCACCTCAGGGAGCATCCCGAGTTGGAGACCGCGATATTCCTGAGGGTACGGGCCGATCTGCTCAAGGCCGAGCGGGCTGGTCTGCTCGACGCGGTACGGCGCGGGCTGGTGAGTACCGAGGTGGCGGAGGAGGTAGCGGCGGATCTGAATACAAGTCTGGCTGCCCTCGCCTTCATCCGTTCCCGGCTGATCCGGCCATCCGGCCAACTGGATGAGGGCTGATGGGTCTGGTGATGCTGGCCACCAGCGCTCGGGGTGATACACGCTTGCTCCACCACACCGCCCGCCGGAGAGCGGAGGAGAAGGGAAGCGGCCTGCTCGTCGTCTACGTTCTCAGCGGAGCCGACTACCAGCGCCAGCCCCCGCAACTGCGGCAAGCCATCCGTGATGAGATGACATGGCTGCTCCACGCCTTGGTGATGCCGACCGAGGCCGGCTCCGGATTCTCGCTGGGCCGGATAGTCGTGGACATCAGGGAGGGTGACATCGTCGAGCAGTTGATCGAAGCGGCCGAGTCGAGCCGACCCGGACTCGTCGTGTTGGGAGAACCCCGACCTGACAGCGAGCACGCGCTGAGGGAGGACGGTTACGCCCGGCTACTCGCGTACTTCGATACCAACTCGATACCTGTCGAATGCGTAGGGACCGGATAGGCGTGGTCGGTGGTCAGGTGGATTAGAGGGTGCGCGGATCGGTGCTCACCCGGGGAAACACCGAGTACGACCGTTGATGAGTACACAGCGACGACCAGGGGTTCTTCGAGTTGGAGCCGGATAGGTCTATCGACAGGGGCGGTTACGGTCCACCTATCCGCGGACCCTATTTAGTCGTCCTGGCGGCTGATCGGCGTCGCTGCCATCCAACCGCGCCCCCCCGTTCGCTATTAATGTGGCCTGTATCAACGTCTTTGGGTCTTGGATGACCGCGACCACAGCGTAGGGGACGACCCGTACGAGACTTCATCTCGTGCCGGGGCCGCACACCTCCACGGTGTCGCATGAGACAAGCATGAGACACGAAGAACAGGGAGGTATTCCAGTGTCACGATGGTTCAAGAAATGGCCGACGGTCGCCGTATTGCTCGCTTTTGCCCTAGTGGTGGTGGCCTGCGGTGATGACGACGCTGACACCACGACGACGCAGGCACCGGCAACGACGCAGGCGTCGGCAACAACCCAAGCGGCTGCCCCCATGTCCGCCGACGAGTTGCTTGCGATGTGCGATGTCGCGATTCCACAGGTCAGTGTCAATTTCGGCATGGCGCCGTTCGGAGACCACACCATCTACTCGCACGCCATGGCGGAGGGTTGGTTCGAGCAAGTCGGTGTCATCCTCAACGAAAAGTTTGTGACCATCCCCTACGAGCAGATCGTTCCCCTGCTGGTGAACGAGGACTATGACTTCACGACCCAATACGGGCCGAACGAGATTCAGAGCATGCTCCGCGCACCGGATGTGCAGCAGGTCACCTTCAGCGATACGTACGTCGGTCTGTACTTCCTGGCGCCGCCGGACAGCGGCTTGGATACGGTTCCCGATCTCGTTGCGTCGGGTATGAGCTATGAGGATGCCTTCAAGCAAGCTGTCGGCCAGATGGTAGGGAAGCGTGTTGCGATCGACGACACGGGCTCTGCACGGGCGTTCGTCGATGCGGTCTTCGAGGCCGGTGGTGTTACTCCGGACGACTTCGCAGAGCTGTTGACCGTTGATGATGCTCGGATGCTGCTCCTGGCGCGGGGAGGTCAAATCGACTTCGGTAAACCGTTGGGGGGAGCGCAGAACGCCGAGTTGATCCAGGACGGCTGGTATCCCATTCTCGGTGCCGCCGACCTGATTGAGTTGTTGCCGCCCGGTGACTCCCGCGGTGCAACCGGCATCGGTCACACGGGTCTCGGGGCCCGGGCCAGCCACTATGCGGAGGATCCGGATACTTTCCTGCGGGTTGCCGGCGTCATGTTCCGTGTCGTCGACGCGATCAAAAAGGACGTTGCAGAGGGCACCGATGTTGCCCTCGCCAATATCCTCCCCGTGCTGGAGTCGGCCGCCGCGGTGGAGATCGGGATCGACGGACTTCGGATCATCTACGGCCAGATCGACCCGATGAAGTCGTTCGAGGAGCAGGAGGAGTACTGGGGCAGCGAGAGCAACCCCTTCCACTACAAGAACGTCTACCGCCCCCAGATCGAAGCTGCCCAGGCGGGCGGTATCTTGCCGGCCGACCAGGACATCGACCCGGCCTTGGGGTTCGGTCTAGCCGAGGAGATCTACGACACCCTCGTGGAACTGCGCGATCAGTACGACTCGATGGTGTCTCAGGTGGCGGGACTCGAAGGTGGATATGCGGAGTTGGCCGCTCTAGCCGCTAACCACTACGAGAACCGCAACTACCTCGACGCCGCGCGGATGCTCGAAGCGGCCGCGGGAGGTAGTTGCTGATAGAACGCTAGGAGGGTGCTGAACAAGGACGAGGGCTGGTGGCCCGTTGCTCACCGACACGGTGTTTGTCAACGATCGACGGGCCGCCGGTTGATTGCTCAGCACCCTCCTGGGAACAAACCAAAGAAGCGGGAGATGGAATCCCGTTAGAACAAGGCATACTCGACGGCCGTCGGCTAGGAGGATCCTGGAAAAACTAATCTCGGGGGTTCGCTGGTTGGCAAACTACCTGGTCTAAGCGTTGGGGCTAGCGGGCGGAACCCCCTTTGCACGGTTTTCAGCACCCTCCTAGAGGCCACCAGAATCGTATCCTGAGCCCTGCAGGGTTCAAGGGTATTGTTGGGCCTCTCAGCACCTGGAGCGACGGGAGACAGCAGGTGTCATCAACTGGACTCTACTCCGGACAGCCGCAACAAACCGTCATGACAGTGACGGGCCCACTCGCCCGTGAGGATACCGGCATAGTGCTCACCCACGAGCATATCTTTATCGATATGCGTCAATCCTATGCCGAGGAACATCCCGACGCCCAGCACGGCCCACCCGAGATGAGTATGCTCGGCGAATGGCGCCGTGACTTCTCCAGATTCCCGGACTTCATGGTTCTGGACAACGTAGGCATGGCCATCTCCGAGATAGCTAGATTTGCCGAATCCGGTGGGAAGACCATTGTGGATGCAACTCCGATCGGCATTCGCCCCCACTCGCGACACCTTTACCCCACTGCGCTCCGGACGGTCTCTTCAGAGGCTGGCGTGAATGTCATCGCAGGATGCGGGTTCTACATCCAAGCATCCCATCCGGAGTATGTGATGGAGTTGAGCGCCGGGCTTCTCACGGAGAAGATGCTCTCCGAGATAGAGAGCGGTATCGAGGGAACTGGTATCAGACCTGGTGTGATTGGCGAGATTGGGATTAGCCAGCCGGTCGAAGAGGACGAATGGAAGGTTCTCGACGCCGCATGTGAAGCACAGAAACAAACGGGCCTCCCGCTCTACATCCATCCCTATTTCGGCGCCCGAAGCAGAGTTGCCCCTGAGGTTGCCAAGTACGCTCTACGCAAGGGTGTCGACCCACAGAAGATCAATATGTGTCACATGGACGGGAACATGACTCTCGATTATCAGAGGCGTGTGGCGGATCTAGAGGTATTCATTTCATTCGATAACTTTGGACTAGAGATCTACTATGACTCCCTTGAGTTCAACTACAACAGCCATGATTCTCAGCGTCACGACCACTTGCTGAAGCTGCTGGACCTCGGGTACGGCGACCAGATTCTGGTGTCCCAGGATGTCTGCTATAAAGCTCAGTTGACACTGTACGGAGGTTTTGGGTACGCACATATCCTGCGAAATATCGTACCCGCTCTACGGTATGCCGGGGTTGACGACGATACGTTGGATCTCATTCTGGTCAGGAACCCGTTTCGACTGCTTAGCTACTAGCTAGCGATTCCTTGGCGGCCGGCGGTTGATCACCGTAGGAAATGCGTCAATAACCGGCCGCACCCGTGACTTCGGGTTGCGAGGTCTGAGTCTGTGGCGGGTTAGGGTTCATCTGATGCAACTGGTCCTCGCCTCCGGTTCCCCGCGCCGTCGTGACCTTCTCGCCTCGCTGGGTCTCGACTTCGAGATCCGTATCCCCGAAGTCGACGAGCGCCCGCTCCGAGCCGAACGCCCGCAATCGTACGTCTGCCGTCTGGCCCGCATGAAGGCCCTGACGGTGACAGAGCCGGGGAGGGTGGTGCTCGGCGCCGATACGACCGTTGTACACGGCGGGGAGATAATCGGGAAGCCGGACGGTCCCGGCGACGCCCAACGGATTCTTAGGCGCCTCCAAGGGGACACCCACATTGTGTGCACCGGGGTTGTAGTTGTACGGCAAGATGAGAACCTACGTGAAGTTAACGTGGAAGTTGAAGATTCTCGAGTTCGCCTGGTTCCGATGAGCGATGCCGAGATCGCCTCCTATGTGAGCACGGGCGAGCCGCTTGACAAGGCGGGGGCTTACGCCCTGCAAGGTATCGGCGCCATGTTCGTGGACTCCGTGCACGGCAGCCCTACCAACGTGGTCGGATTGCCGCTTCACATGGCGGTACGATTGCTGCGTGCGGCGGGCGTGAAGGTGCTGGGGCAGGCCGGATGAAGCTGCTCGAAGCGGTCGCAACCTCAAGGAAGATCTCTTCGACTCGGTCCCGGCGTGCGAAGGTGGCGGGGCTGGCGGAACTGCTCGCCGAGGCCGAACCCGAAGAGATCGAAATCGTGGTCGGTTTCCTCTCAGGGGCACCCCGCCAGGGACGGGTAGGGGTCGGCGGCGCCTCTCTGTGGGCCGTGAAGACCCCGCCGGCAGCCGAGCCCGAACTCGATGTGCGGGAGGTCGATGAGGCCATCGGGCGCATTCCCGCCATCACCGGTCCGGGTTCCCAGGCACGGCGACGGCAGTTGCTCGGAGAGCTGCTCGGGCGGGCCACCGCCGATGAGCAGGAGTTCCTGCGCCGGCTCCTCGTCGGCGAGTTGAGGCAGGGCGCCCTGGAGGGACTCATGATGGACGCGATCGCCGCCGCGTCGGGGATCGCGGCTCCCCTCGTGCGGCGGGCGGCCATGCTGGGAGGGGAACTGGGTTCGGTAGCCGTATCGGCCCTGACAGTCGGGGAAGCGGCGCTGCGCGATATGAGGATCCGCCTCCTGCGGCCCGTGCGTCCCATGCTGGCCGTTACCTCCGGCTCGATAGGAGAAGCGTTGGCGTCGGTGGGTACCGGCTCGGTCGAGTGGAAGCTGGACGGCGCCCGGATCCAGGTTCACCGGGCGGGAGACAGATCGGCTGTCTTCACCCGCAGCCTCAACGACGTCACGGGCCGCATGCCGCTGGTACGGGAGGTGGTGCTCGCGATGCCTGTCTCGGCGGTCGTGCTCGACGGGGAGGCCCTTACCCACGACGACCGAGGACTACCCCGGCGGTTCGAGCAGACGATGAGCCGGTTCGGTTCCCACGAGGCGGCGGACGACGTTCCGCTCATCCCGTTCTTCTTCGACATCCTCCACCTGGACGGGCGCGACCTGATCGACGAGCCGCTCGACGTGCGGATCGAACTGCTGGAGCGGGTCGTGCCCGCCGGGTACCGGGTCCCCAGGGTGGTAACCGGCAGTGCGCCGGTGGCCGAGGAGACCTTCGCGGAAGCCCGGCGCAACCGCCACGAAGGCGTGATGGTCAAGGCCATCGACTCCACCTACGAGGCGGGCAGGCGGGGGGCGGCCTGGTTGAAGGTCAAGCCCGCTCACCACCTCGACCTGGTGGTGCTGGCGGCGGAGTGGGGTCACGGGCGCCGCACCGGGTGGCTCTCCAACCTGCATCTGGGGGCCCGTGACCGCGACACAGGAGAGTTCGTCATGGTCGGCAAGACCTTCAAAGGCCTGACCGACCAGATGCTGGCCTGGCAGACCGAGCGGTTCCTGGGGCTGGAGTCGGGCCGCCAACGCCATGTCGTGTTCCTCCGAACCGAGGTGGTGGTCGAGGTGGCATTCGACGGGGTCCTCCCCAGCCCTGTCTACCCGGGAGGGGTGGCCCTGCGTTTCGCTCGAGTCAAACGGTACCGGACCGACAAGGCGCCGGCAGAGGCCGACACGATCCAGATGATCTACCGGGTATTGGAGGGTCGCGCGTAGTTCAGGTGTTGGGTGTCAGGTGTTGGGTGTCGGGTGTCAGTGGTGACTGGCGGGACTGAAGGATGCCCGGTGCCGCTTATCTGTGTCGGTCACTCGCCCGTTCCGTAGCTGGCCACAGAACCCATCATCGAGGACTGACACCTGGCACCTGGCACCTGGGTGTCGGCTATTCAATGGGTGTGGGCTACGGGTTACCGGCTCCGGGACATCAGAACCGGTCCGGAAGGTCGGAGGACGAACCCTGGCCGGTCAACCTGGGGTCGGCATGCTCCGGCGTCGGTACGGTGGGCGCCTGGTCGGGAGGATCAGCCATGGAGACCAGCAGGGCGCTGACCACGATCACCTGTGCCACCAGAGCCGTGCAGCCGGCCAGCACCAGTCCGAGGGTCACCGGGATGGGCAGCAGGACCGGAATCACCGCGCCCAGGACCCAGGCCAGCTGGAACAGGGTCTCCGAGTGAGTGAAGGTCCGGCCTCGCTCGGCCGGTAGCACGCTGGCGTGCAGCAGGCCGTCGTAGCCGAACTTGGCCGTACCCCAGGCCAGTCCCGCGACCCCAGGCCAGTGCCAGCGCCGCGGCCGCCCAGACCCCGAACACGTGGGCACTTATGAAGGCCGCGGCCGCCTCCAGGGCCAGGGCCGCCACCACCATCGGTTCCTCGTGGATCCGGCGGGCGAGGAACTGGGCCAGGTAGGAGGCCAACCCGAAACCCAGGCCGGCGGCCAACAGGAGCGCTCCGAAGCTGGCCATGCTCTCCTCGGAGCCACGGAACACGAAGGCCACCAGCAGCAGGAGGTAACCGTTGAGGAGACGGACGATGGCGGTGGCGATCCGGGCATGACGGACGGCCCGCCGGGAGGCGGGGGAGCGGGGAGGGGCGGCATGCTCGGGGTCGGAAGGCGTTTCCGTGGCACGCACATCCAGCCGCAGTCCCAGAGCCGCGCTAGCCGACCAGGTGAACACCGCGGCGGCCAGTCCCAGCGCGTAGGTGGTGCCGAGCAGGCCGATCAGTCCCGCCCCCGCGGGGATGGCCAATCCGCCGGCGATGATCCCCAGCCGCGCCGGGGATGGCCAATCCGCCGGCGATGATCCCCAGCCGCGCCAGCCGGGCATTGGCCGATACCAGGGCGGCCGACTGGGGCAACGCCGCGGGGAGTATGGAGCTGCGGCTGATCCCGTAGATGCGGGAGAGCACCAGCATCCCGAAGACGAGCGACAGCAGGACGAACCCGCTGTCCGAGCGGATCATCGCCACCACCAGGACGACCCGCCCCAGCGAGCCGAAGCCCAGGCCCGCCCGGTGGCTACGCGGGACCCGGTGGAACATGGAGCCGAGAAGGGGTCCGATCAGGGCGAAGGGCGCAAGAGTGAGGAGCAGGAACGCCACCACGTTGCCCCTTGCCTCGGCCGCCGGCACGGAGAAGAAGAGGGTGTCGGCCAGCGCGAGGGCCACCAGCGTGTCACCGGCCACATTGGTGGCGTGGGAGATGGCCAGGCGGCGAAAAGCCCAGCCGTGAACCGAGAAGGCGTCCTCTATGCGCCTGCCCACCGCCCGGGTAGCGCGGAAGATCGGCGAATCGTGGCGAGGCGGAGGGGATGGCGCGCTCATCCCGTTAACGTAGCGCTTGGCGCCGGTCTGATAAACGACCCTCTCGGCGCTGTAAGGCAGGCGATCCCGGAATGGTGACATGAAGGTTCAACAATTCCAGAAGGTCAAGGATGGTCGAGGGTTCATAGCAGCGCTGGACCAGAGCGGCGGTAGCACCCCCAAAGCACTCGGGGGGTACGGGGTGTCCGACGACGCGTACTCGACCAGCGACGAGATGTTCGACCTCATCCACGAGATGAGAACCCGGATAATCACCAGCCCGAGCTTCGGGGGCGACCGGTTGGTCGGAGCGATCCTGTTCGAGAACACCATGGACCGTCGGATCGACGATCGGAACTCGGCTGCCTACCTCTGGGAGGTGAAGGGGGTCGTGCCGTTCCTCAAGGTCGACAAGGGCCTCGAGCCGGAGGCGAAGGGGGTTCAGGTCATGAGGCCGATACCGGGCCTGGAGGCCTTGGTGGCCAAGGGACGCGAGCAAGGGGTGTTCGGCACCAAGATGCGGTCGGTCATCAAACTGGCCGATCCCGATGGCATCGCAGACATCGTCGAGCAGCAATTCGAAGTGGGAGAACGCATCCTGGCGGTGGGTCTGATGCCGATCCTGGAACCCGAGATCGACATCAACAGTCCCCAGAAATCCGAGGCGGAGGAATTGCTGAACGAGGCGATTCTCGAGCGACTCGAGTACCTCGACCATGACACCGGCCTCATGTTCAAACTCACCATCCCCACGCGGGACAATCTCTACCTCGACCTCGTGGAGCACCCGAAGGTGGTGCGGGTGGCGGCCCTGTCCGGGGGCTATTCGCATGACGAGGCCTGCGAGGGCCTGGCCCGCCAGCGCGGCATGGTGGCAAGCTTCAGCCGGGCACTCGTGGAGGGTCTGAGCGTCAGCCAGAGCGACGGCGAGTTCGACCGTACCTTGGACCGGTCGGTAGCCAACATATTCGCGGCGTCTTCGACCTGATCCGCCGATAGGGGAGCGGACTCCAACATCCCCCGCGTATTCTCGATACCCGCACCGGCGCCCGGGGATAGGCCGGTTCGAGAGGGGACCCCGTCCGCGCGAACTACTACGCCGGATATGGCAGTCCGTGGTCTAGGGGTCAAGTGACATCTTGGAGGGCACCACTAGTCCGGTGGCCAACCTCTCCGTGCCGGAGCCTATCTGTGCGCATGCCCCGGCGGTGTACGGCCACGTGGTGGTGCTACCAGCAGAGGGTGGTGAGGTTCTCGGGGTTGTGGTCCCCGCCCTTGGATTGTTCGAGGGATGTGGTGGACATCGAGCCGGTAGTTGGAGTTGCAGCCGTCGATGGTGCATCCGTCGTCGCGGGCCAATACAGCGCGGCGCAACGCCGGTCGTGCCCCCGACGTTGAGCCATGGAGGGTGATGTCCTGTCCGGTCACCACCATGGTTTCGGTACGGTCCGAGCAGCGGATCAGGTCGCCGGTGTCGGGTTCTACCCGCGCTGCGGCCACCACCGCGGCGCCTTGCTTGAAGTCCACCCTCAATGGACCTGCGGGCCCGTCACATCACTCACCATCCCTTCTTATTCGATGAGTGTGATACAGTCGAACCGTGGCGGGACACAGCGGTTCCGGCGACGCAGGCGGGCTCAGGCAACTCGCCCTGCGTGAGCGTCACGAGACGCTCGGTTCACGCTTTTCACCCTTTGCCGGCTGGGAGATGCCGCTCCAGTACCGGGGCATCATCGCGGAGCACTGTGCCGTTCGCGATAGCGTGGGAGTCTTCGATGTCTCGCACCTCGGGCGTACCTGGGTCGAGAGGCCGCATGCAGCGCCGCTCCTGCGCTCGGTGACCACCTACGATGTCACCGCGCTGCCGGTGGGCAAGGCTCACTACTCGCTCTACTGCAACGAGAACGGAGGCATCGAGGACGATGTCTTCATCTATCACCTGCCCGGTGACCGGTGGCTGGTGGTCCACAACGCCTCCAATGCGGAGCAGGACTTCGAACGCCTGCGCGCCGTCGTCGGCAGGGACGCGTCCGAGATAACGCAGGAAACGGTGATGCTGGCCGTACAAGGCCCGGACGCGATTGCCCTGCTCGGCAGCGTGCTCGGTGACGGTCTGGCGGCCTTCGGGCCGCGCGAATGCGGGGAATTGCACTGGCGCGGTACGTCTGTGCTCTTCGCTCGCACCGGTTACACCGGCGAGGACGGAGGCGAGTGCATCGTCGGGGCCGACCACGCCGCGGCGCTGTGGGACGCTCTCATCGAGGGCGGTGCGACACCCGCCGGCCTCGGCGCGCGAGATACGCTTCGCATGGAGGCGGCGCTCCCGCTGTACGGCAACGACATCGACGAGACCACAAATCCCTACGAGGCCGGCCTCGGCTTCGCCGTCAGCCTCGACGACGGGGTGCCCTTCACGGGACGGGAGGCGCTCGCCGAGGCGAAGGCGCGCTCCCGTACGCGGCGGCTCGCCCACCTCGCGGCTCGCGATCGGGGCGTGCTGAGGGCTGGCTATGCGGTGTACGCGTCAGATGGTGGGGAACCCGTTGCACGACTCACCAGCGGGGCCTTCAGTCCCAGCTTGCGCCTTGGCATCGGTATGGCCTACCTTCCCGTCCGGCTTGCGAACGCCGGCGTCATGCTCGAGGTCGATGTACGCGGCCGCGCGCTGCCGGTCGAGGTCGTGCGGCGCCCGTTCTACCGAAAGCCGAGGCAATCATGAAGATGGACTACGAGATCCCCGCAGATCTCCTGTACACGAGCACCCACGAGTGGTTGCGCCATGACGGGGAGAACCCGGACGAGGTCACGATCGGCATCACGGACTTCGCCCAGGACGAGGTAGGGGACGTGGTCTACCTCGATCTTCCCGCCGAGGGAGCAGAGATAACCGCCGGCGAGCCTTGCGCCGAGATCGAATCGACCAAGACCGTCGGCGAACTTTACGCCCCGGTCAGCGGCGTGGTGATCGCGGCCAACGGGGATCTTGAAGACCAGCCGGAACTGGTCAATGCCTCACCCTACGATCGGGGCTGGATGATCCGTGTGCGCGTCGCCGGCGAGGCAGAGCTCGAGGGCCTGCTCGACGCGGCCGCGTATCGAGCAATGCTCCAGGGGAGTTGAGGTTTGGCATCCTCGTCGCCCACCAGGTCGTCCCATCCGTACATCCCGGCTACCGAGGCTGATCGCGCCCGGATGCTCGAGAGGGTGGGCGTCGCTGACATCGACGCGCTGTTCTCCGACCTTCCTGAGGCCCTGCGCGATCCGGCAATCGACCTGCCGCATGCACTCACCGAGCCGGAGCTGATCGCGCTGCTGGAGGAACGCGCCGGCGTGAACGTGTCTCCCTCGCGGCCTAACTTCCTCGGCGCGGGCGCCTACCGCCGCTTCATCCCTGCGATCGCCGGTCACCTGGCAGGGCGGTCCGAGTTCGTCACCTCCTACACGCCTTACCAGCCCGAGATCAGCCAGGGCACGCTGCAATCCGCGTTCGAGTACCAGTCGGTCGTCTGCGAGCTGACCGGGATGGACGTGTCGAACACCGGCCACTACGACGTGGCCAGCGCCACTGCCGAGGCATGCCTCCTGGCGACGCGCGTGACGAGGCGCAAAGCGGTCGCGCTCCTCGAACCGATCCACCCCGGAACCGCCGACGTGGTCCGTACCTACGCCCGTGGCGCCGGGCTACGCGTCGATACCGTGTTCTCGGCGGATGCGACGAGCACGGAGCACGCATGCCTCGTCGTCCAGCAGCCGGACTTCCTGGGCGTTATCGCCGACCTCGAACCGCCCGCCGCGGCTGCGCATTGTGCCGGGGCGCTGTTGGTGACGGTGGCCGATCCGTTCGCGCTGGGGCTATTGCGCGCACCGGGCGACGCGGGCGCCGACATCGTCACCGGTGAGGGCCGCGATCTGGCGGGCTCGCCCAGCTTCGGTGGGCCGTCCCTCGGGCTGTTCGCGGCGCGCAACAAGCACCTACGGCAGATGCCGGGCCGCATCGTCGGCCGCACCAAGGAGCGCCACGCCCCACCGGATGGCGACGGCCGACCACGCACCGGATACGTGCTCACCCTGCAGGCCCGCGAGCAGTTCATCCGGCGGGAGCGGGCGACCTCGAACGTCTCGACGGCACAGTCGCTGATCGCCCTCGCTTTCACCATCACCATGCAGGCTCTCGGGCCCCTCGGTCTGCGCGAGGCCACCGAGCTCTGCTACCAGCGCGCCCACGACGCCGCGGCGCGCATCGCCGCGCTCCCCGGCTACGAGACGCCGGAGCGCGGGCCGTGGTTCCAGGAGTTCCTCGTGCGCGGCCCGGTCCCTGCTGCGCATCTCGCCGCTCAACTCGCGGAGCGGGGCATCGTAGCCGGCCTCGACGTCTCGGGACGGCCGGAGCCCGAGGCACGCGATGCGCTGCTGTTCGCGGTAACCGAGGCAACACCCGACGCGCACGTCGACGCGCTGGTCGGGGCGTTGGGGGAGATAGGGGGCGACGCGTGAGCGGGCCGGGACCGAGCGCCGGGGATTTCGGTGCACGCCTCAGCTTCGACCGCGGCGCACCTGGCCGCCGGGCCGTCGACGTGCCCTCTTGGACCGGGGGAGAGACGCCGCTGCCGGATGCCCACCTGCTGCGGGACTCGGTGCGGCTGCCGGAGCTGAGCCAGAGTGAACTCGTGCGCTACTACACGGAACTCTCCGCGCGGAACTACGGCATCGACTCCGGCACCTACCCGCTCGGCTCCTGCACCATGAAGTACAACCCGAAGGTTAACGATCTGGTGGCGTCGCTGCCGGGGTTGGCGAAAGCGCATCCGCAGGCCCCGGCGGAGGAGGTGCAAGGCACGCTGCGCACCCTGCTGGAGTTGCGCCGCGGCCTGGCCGAACTCACCGGCCTGCCGGCGGTCAGCCTCGCTCCCGCGGCCGGTGCGCAGGGCGAGCTGGCCGGCGTGCTCATGATCACGCGGGCCCTCGAGGATCGCGGAGAGATCCAGAAGCGCCGCCGTATCCTCGTTCCGGACTCGGCGCACGGCACCAACCCGGCCACCGCTGCCATGGCCGGCTACAAGGTCACGCAGATCCCGACCGCCGCCGACGGCTCCCTCGATCGGGCCACCATCGAGCGTGAGCTGGACCACACAGTCGCAGGGGTCATGGTCACCGTGCCGAATACCCTCGGTCTTTGGGAGAGCGGCATCGAGGAGGTCGCGCACCTGATCCACGAAGCCGGCGCCTACCTGTACGGCGACGGTGCCAACTTCAACGCCATCATGGGCCGGGTGCGTTTCGGCGACCTCGGTTTCGATGTCGTGCACCTAAACCTCCACAAGAGCTTCAGCACGCCGCACGGAGGGGGCGGCCCGGGCGCAGGGCCTGTATGCTGCAGCGAGGAACTGGCCCCGTACCTGCCGACGCCGGTGGTGGAGGAGTGCGAGGATGGCTTGGTGCGCTTCGCCGTTCCCGAGCGCAGCATCGGCCGGACCCAGCAGTTCCACGGCAACGCCGGCGTCCTGATCCGTGCCTACGCGTACATGCGGGCGCTCGGCCTCGACGGCTTGCGCGCCGCCTCCGGCCAAGCCGTACTCAACGCCAACTACGTGCGCGCCCTGCTGCACGGCTACTTCGACCTGCCCTACGACCGTCCGGTGTTGCACGAGGTCGTCTTCTCGGGCTCGCGCCAGCGCCGCCTCCACGGCGTACCCACCTACGACATGGCGAAGCGGCTCATCGACCACGGCTTCCACCCGCCGACGGTCTACTTCCCGCTGATCGTCGAAGAGGCGCTGATGATCGAGCCAACCGAGACGGAGCCACCCGAGGCGATCGAGGCTCTCGCCGAGGCGATGATCGCGGTTGTGGAGGAGGCCGAACGCGATCCCGACATGCTGCACGGCGCCCCCTGGACCGCCCCCATCGGACGTCTCGACGAGGCGACCGCCGCCCGCCGGCCGGTGCTGCGCTGGAAGGACGGGTGAAGGGGAGAGGTGGACGCTTGCTGTGCCCGAGCGCGTGGGCGAGGGGCGGGCAAGGAAGTGGAGGGATAGGGGAGTAGCACGCTGGTGGCCTCTCCCAAGAAGCTCGTGGACCTTCAGAGCCAGGGCAAGATGCGAAGACCACCACCGGCTACTGGGGGATCTCGATCATTTCGAGAGGGTGTTGCATGTCACGGCGTGGGGGTGCGGAGTCACAGGGGAAGCTCGATCCGCCTGCCAAAGATGGCATCAGGACTAGACTAAGTCTTACAGACTAAGTTCGGAGTCGCTATGCGTGTCGTCAATATGCATGAAGCCAAGACCCACCTTTCGCGTCTCGTGGCGGCTGCTGCCGATGGCGAACCGTTCATCATCGGACGTGCCGGCAAGCCGCTGGTCAAGGTCATTGCGGTCGAAGCCCCGGAACCCGGCGGAAAGCGCCGGCTCGGGTTCATGGCGGGCCGTATGTCGGTTCCCGACGACTTTGAGCGTATGGGTTCCGAGGAGATCGCGACCATGTTCGACGGTGAGACGTGAGCATTCTCCTCGATACGCATGTCCTGCTCCGGGCTGCCGGCGCGCCGGACCGGTTACCCGAGGAGACGCGTGCTCTGATCGAGGACCCGGCAACGGAAGTGGTCTTCAGCGTCGCGTCGCTCTGGGAGATCGCGATCAAGAGCGGATTGGGACGCCATGACTTCGATGTCGACCCGCGCGTGCTGCGGAGGGGTTTGCTGGAGAATGATTATACGGAGTTGCCTGTAAGCGGAGTTCACGCGGTCGCGGTGGACTTGCTCCCACCGATCCACAAGGATCCCTTCGACCGCATGCTGATCGCTCAGGCCCAGATCGAGGGAATCATGCTCTTGACAGCGGACAAGACCGTCGGCCGCTACCAAGGTCCGATTCAGGTCCTGTAGCCAGGCAGTCCGCCCGTTTCGGGGTGCGCCTCCCTAGATCGGTTGGGCACCGTTGTCGGTAGTAGGCAGATGTCAATGCCCCACGACAGCGTTCGTATATCACATTCACTATGGCGAGGCGGCTCATCGACCGTCCGGCCGGCGGGTGCGCTCGGCTGTGGCTGGTTGGTGGTCGGCGCAGTCGACTTGTAGCTCGGTGTCGTGCAGTGTCTTGTTGAGCAGGAGGCAGTGGGCGGGCGACCTGTTCCGGGTGGGTTGGTAGTGGTGGCAGGTGAGGCAGCTGCGGTTGATGCTGATGACGCCCGCAGCTTGGAGCCGAGCGATCTCTGCGAGCAACAGCCGTAGCGTCGGGCCGCGGGCTTCGGCGGACTCGACGCCGGTGGTGAGCAGGGGCGAGAGCCGAGTGGTGATGTCGGCGGCTATGTCGGCTCCGGCAGGGCTGAGGGAGACGAGCGTGCTGCGGCGGTCGCTGGGGTCGCGTCGGCGGATAACTAGACCGTGCTGGTCGAGTGTGGCTAGGGCGTCGCTCGCTGTGGGCTGGGAGATGTGGAGTTCCGCTGCGAGGTCGCCGACCCGACGCTTCCGGTTGTCGGCGAGGGTTTCGAGGATGCTGACGCCGAGTGTGGAGAGGTGGTAGCGGGTGGCGAGATACTGGCGGGCGGCGCGTAGGGCACGGCCGAGCCGTTCGACCGCGGCGAACAGCTTGCGGTCGAGGTCGCAGGTGCCGGCTAGGGATTGGATTTCGGGGTTGGGACGGGACATCCGATGTGGGGATCGCAGTCGGCCGCTGGCTGGGGGTGGGGTTCGTCAATGAGGCGGGCGAGGGTGGCACCGACGATGAGGTCGTCGATCTGGCCGAACCGGTTAAGACGGATACGTCCCGCCCGGTCGATGACAACCAGGCTCGGGGTGCCCCGCAACTGGAACCGGCCCATGGTGATCGGCAGCGCGACCCCGGCGTCGTGGGAGTCGACACCGACCGGGAAGGTGATGCTGTACTCGTACAGGAACGCTTCGAGTGAGACTGGGGGCATCGCGTCGTGGTGTTCAAACACGCTGTGGAGCCCGAGCAGGGCGATGGCGTCGCCGAAGACGTGTTGGATACGCTTAGCCTGTGGCAGTCCGTGGGAGACGCAACCCGGACAGAGCATCTGGAACGCCTCGATCACCACAACCTCGCCCCTGAGATCGGCCAAAGTCGGATTGTCGGCAGTATTGAACCAACGGGTGATCGCCAGTTCAGGAGCAGCAGGGTACGCCGACTGCATGCTCACCGGCGGTTGCGCTCCCGCCAAGGGCCACAAGGTGGGGGAAGGTGCCGGATAGGCGGGGTGATAACAGTTCGAGCGTCCATGGGTTCCTATTATATAGGAACCCTATATATCTGGTCAACACAATGCGCCCACGAAACGATGAGTGGGAGACTGCGATGCTAAGGCACAGGCGCAGGATCGAAATGACCTTCCTGTGAGTATCTACGTGGCGGGGCCTTGGGGATGGTGGAAGATGGGACTCGGGCAGCTACGTCGACACACGAACCTTCCCCAACTGCTTCCGGTCGACGGCTGCACTGCCCGGCAGACTGCAACGAGATTCCGCTCGGCGTACTAGTCGAAGGTCGATCCCGTTGTCCACCATCTCATCCAACCCATTGCGCGCGCTGTTGGCTGACTCAGCCGGCGGCCGATTGGACTGTCCCTGTTTCTCGGAGACTCTGGGACATCACCGCAACGTCCACCAAAGGTGGGCCAACGTCAAGGGCGGATGATCCCCGCGGCCGCGAGGGCGATTAGGGTTGCCCGGTCCCTTCCGCCCGATGACAGAACAGTCGAGGAGGCTCCCAGTGGCCGACATACCCTGCCCCGCGGCGGACGGATCAAGTCCCGTCCGCCGCAAGTTCCCTAAGCCGCCCCCGATGTGCATCGACGCGGCCAAGGGCTACACCGCGGTGATGGACACGTCTATGGGGTCGATGACCATCGCGCTCGATGCCGCCGCCGCTCCCCTCACCGTGAACAGTTTTGTAATGCTGGCCCGCTACCACTACTACGACGGCGTGATCTTCCACCGCATCATTGAGGGCTTCGTCTGCCAGGGCGGCGATCCCACCGGTACGGGGCGGGGCGGCCCCGGCTACCGCTTCACCGACGAGTTGCCCAAGCCGGGCCGCTACGAACTCGGCTCGCTGGCCATGGCCAACTCGGGGCCCAACACGAACGGCAGCCAGTTCTTCATCATAAGCGGCTCCAACGGCACCCGGCTCCCGGCGCATTACTCGCTGTTCGGCAAGGTGGTGAACGGCTTGGACGTGGTGGACGCGATACAGAAAGTCGCGACCGACCGTAACGACCGCCCGCTGACCGATGTGACGATCAACTCAGTAAAGATCACGGAGTCGGACTGACCTAGGCGACCCGGCTTTGTGACGAGTCACCGAGCCGAACTGACCCAGGGTCTGGTCAAGCCGAGGCGGGTTCGAGCCAACCGGCAATCGCCTCCAGCGCGGCAGTGCACTCTTGAGGTTGACCCGCTCCAGTGGACGCTCTACGACTTGGGATTGTTCGTAGAAGGTGGAGTTGCCCCGCTTTCGTGGACAGTTTGATGGTGACCGGGATGCTCCTACGTTCTCCAAGTCGGTTTCGTGTGGTGGCGGTGAGCCATTGTTCATATCGGTCGTGGGTGACGCCATCGAGTGGACTCTGGGCGGCAGCGACGCCGCGCATTTCAGCATCGACAGCCCGTCGGGCGCGCTCAGATTCGACCTTGACCCGGTGGTGCCGGTGATCGTTGCGAAGGCGCCGGATTTCGAGGCACCTGCCAACAGCGGCACCGACAAGGCCTACGTGGTGACGCTTCTGCCCTCGTCAGGATCGACCATGGCTGTTTCTGCGTTGAGTGTGACGGTGACGGTGTCTGATGTGGACGAGGACGGCAAGGTGCCGCTGTCGACGAAGCGGCCCCGCAAGGGTGTGGCGGTCACCGCGACCGCCGGCCCGCCAACCGCTTCCGAACCGGCGGGGGCTGGTCGCTTCCCGAAAAGGGCAGAAGAACTTCACCTGTCCTACCGTCCGGGGAGTTAGCCGAGGTCTGTGCACAGCCATCCCCACTGCCTCGTTCAGGGCAAGGAGGCGAGGTGGTAGCTGGTGCTGCGGCCCCCGGCTGGACTATGGGCCAGGATCGCGTGGTTGACGAGGCCGGTGATGTCGCGAAGGGCTGTGTCCTGGGAGCATTTGGCGATCTTGGCCCACTTGGAAGTGGTCCATTCGCCGTCGAAGCCGTCTAGGAGACGGTTCAGCACGCGCCGCTGCCGGTCGTTGAGGGGAACAGTCCCGACGTGCTGCCAGAAGCGGGCTTTGGTGAGCACCGCCGCCAGGGTGGCCTCTGCTCTGTCGATCGCCCGACCCAAACAGGCCAGGAACCAGCCCATCCATTCCGACACGTCTATGGTCTCCTTCTGGGTTCGTTCCAGAACCTGGTAGTAGCCGCTGCGCTCCGCCCGGATCTGCGACGACATGCTGTAGAAACGCTGCGAAGTGCTCTCCGAACGGGCTAGGGCCATGTCAGTGATCGCCCGCGCTACGCGTCCGTTGCCGTCGTCGAAGGGATGGATGGTTACGAACCACAGATGCGCCAGGGCGGCTTTGAGTACCCCATCGATGTCCGACCCTGTGTTGAACCAGTCCAGGAACTCTTCGATCTCTTGGTGGATACGCCCGGCCGCCGGTGCCTCGTAATTGACCCGTTCCCGACCGATAGGACCCGAGATGACCTGCATGGGTCCGGTGCTGTCGTCCCGCCAGCCGCCCACGATGATCCGTCTCAGGCGACTACGGCCCGTGGGGAACAGAGCAGCCTGCCAACCCCGCTATTCACCGCAACAACACGGCAGCGGGTGCCCGATGCCGGACGGTGTCGTCGCTTCTGTTGTAGAGGTCGTCCTGAGAGTGTCTGCTGAGATCGCAACAGCGATCTTTGGTCGGGCTATTGGAGCCGTGGCGGGTTTGGGCCGTTCGGTGAGGCCCCAATACGGGCTGATGTGTTTGGGTTGAAACCCACTGCGTCGCGTACACGGTATTCAGTGTCTTTGGCTAGCCTGGCCAGCGTTGTGGGTGATGTGCTGTAGTTGGATGCAACCCTGCAGCGCACTTCACGGTCGGGATGGTCTGCTAGGCGGTCTAAGGTCTCCGGCGGTGTTTGCAGATGCTTCGCGACAGCGGTCACAATACGCCAGTCACCGTCGCTGGCCAAGGTGTCTAACGCGTAGTCCGGTGTCTTGGGGTTCTGAACTGTTAGGAGACGGACAAGCGGTCTGTTGTCGTTGGCTAAGCGGTTCAACGTGTCCTGACTTGAGTTCTGATGGGACGCGACACGGCACCGCACCTCCCAGTTGGAATCTCGACTCAGTTCGTCAAGTGTGTCCGCTGCGGTGTCAGGACTCTGCGAGAGCCACAGCCGCTCAGCGATGTGTGCTGTCCGGGACATGGTCCGCCGTCCTGCCCGGTTCCAGTCACTGCAGCCATGCAGGGGATAGTAGCCCAGCTAGCCAACCTATTGAGATCCACCTGCCGTGGTCTTCGCAACGGCCCGCCCTTCCGCTACGAGGTTCTTTACACAATGGGTTCGGCGAACGGTGCGGCTACTCGGTTGCCCTTGGGTGGTCCACTTGTGCGTCAGTGATCCATACCGTCTTGGTCTTGTTGTCGATGCAGTGCCAGATTCGCCTGCCCGCGGTGATCTCGTACTGCCACTGCTCCACCTCGGTTCCGTCCCCCGGTCGTCGACCCAACGAGCCCCTCAGCGGATGCTGGCGGTGGTCTCGCCGACGCGGGTCGTGGGTGATCCTCTCCCAGGCTGTCCGCGTGTTCGTCGGGGCCGCCGCGCAGATCTGTTCCCATCCCTTGACCGCGCCGCTGTTCGCGTAGCGCAAGTCCCAACCGTGAGCCGACGGCGGTGGGGCAACTCGTTCTCGCCGTTTCGGCATCGTCCTCAGCCGGGTGGGGGCTGGGACGGTGTCCCCGCTCGCCTCCAGCGGCTTGCTGAGTCGATGGCGACAGGCATGGGAAGAGGATGCCGGTGCCCTGGCGGATCATCCGGGAGCACATGTTCTCAGGGAAGGCAGGGTCGGGTTCAGACGATGGGCTCCTGTTAGGGTCCTTTTGGCCTTGGGTAGGAGGAGGGGGCTTGCAGTTTCTGACCGACACGCTCCAGGATGCACACCCTATAGCCGCCCACTTCCCGATAGCGCTCCTGGTGGTGAGTGCCGGGGTGAGTCTTGTAGTACGCATCAAACCCAGTCAACACTTGCAGCATTCGTCGTGGTTGTTGCTGTGGGTGGGCACGATAGGGGCGCTCCTCGCCGATGTAACGGGTGTCATCTCTCATTTCGATTATGAAGACACGGACCTTCACGGCGTGATAGAGGTACATCAGATGTGGAGCTTTGCCGTGACGCTGCTCTTCATCGTGTTGACGGTCTGGCGATGGAGTTCCCGCCGCAAGGGATCGGATGCCGGGACAACCTCGCTCTATCTGATAGTCGTCTTGGTTGGTGTGGTGGGATTGGTGCTGTCGGGAATGACCGGCGGCGATCTGGTCTTTGAATACGGAGTGAACGTACGGGACTGAAGGAGCATGCTCCGGATTGGTATGTCCCCGCGGATGGGCGGACAGTAACTGATCAACCAACCACTACTGGGTTCCCGATCGGGGTGTTGAAGGGGTCTCGACCCTGGCAGCAGTGCCACCACGGCGCTGGCCGAAAACGTGTGTGCTATCCGACCAGTCGCGTTCCTCTGCCACGGCCTACTGGGGGGACCGGTTACCTGGCTGTTCACCGCTGTGGGCAGCGGAGGACCCTTCCGCTGGGGGCTGGGGTCGGTGGTGTGGTCTCGACGACGGGCGACCTAATGGTGGTCACCCAATATCGGCTCTTGCTCGTGTCGCTGCGGGTGCTGGTGGACAAAGACGCGCCGGCGGCGGATCGGGAGTGGTGGTCGATGGTGTCCCGCATCCGGCGAGCCCGCGGGTAGAGCGGCGTTGTGGGCCCGGGAGCCTCGGGCCGTTTCTCCCCACATAACGGCCCCTCCTACCTACTGGCGTGCTCCCGACCTCTGAAAGGACTCGGGGGGCTTGACCGGCCGCCGACAGCGGTTACCCGCCCGATGGTCTCACCAGCCTCGGCGGTTCCGTTTGGGTGGGTGTCGGAGGGGGGAGTGGAGGTGGCAGTGGTCGGTCGGGTTGTAGATGGATAGGCGCGCCGTGCAGCTGTCGGTGGCGCAGTGGCGGCCGGGGGGATATGTGGGTGGTGGGCGCCCTGGGGGGCGGACTCTGCTCATAGGGGGTTCACGGTACTCGTTTTGTTTAGCTGTGACCGAGGGCTATCGGTTCGACGTTGCATAGCTGGTTGGAGCGGTCCCGATCGGTGACAACACGGGCCGTCTCCGGCAGGTCACCAGATGCGGCCGATGCCCGCAAACGCGGGAGCTCGTCTACTAGCCTGGTCTCGCTGACGGGTGGCGGCAGCGGACGACCCTTCCGATGGCAGGGAATTACCACCGGCTCCGATCACCTATAAGCGCAGCGTAGAACCGTTCCTCGGCTGCCCATTGTGCGGCGAGCATCACGTCACGGCGGGACCCGTCCATTCCAGACAGCCTGATCTCCGCGACCTTTTCCTGGGTCGTGCTCGCGGCTCGTCCTCGCACGTTCCGGAAAAAACGGGGTCTTGGCCCGTACCTTGGAGGGATCCACGAAGAACGAGTGCTCGAAAGCGGCTTGGAGAATAGTGGTACCACCGGATTGCAGATAACCCTCCAAGGCTTCTCCGGGTGAGGATGATGGCACACCGGTGTGCTTGTCGACCGAGACCATCAGAAGAACCCTCCGTCCCTGTAGTGACTCGTCCCCGCTTCTCGGAGAGTAGACGGCCACCGAAGCCGGCCAACCCGCCACCTCCCGCGAACGCTGCCAAGGCTCGCTATCGGTCTTGTCGGAGTGGCCCGCAAACGCGCCGCCCTAGACACAACCGCGGCGTGCGCTGTCCGCCCGTGTTCGGGGTGAGCAGCCATGTCCAGGACCCACCCCTTTGGCCCCATCAGGGACAAGGCTTTGGGGGGAGTAACCGCGATTCAGGTGGCGAGTTGGACGAATCGGAGGCTGTGATGGGTGCAGTAGGAAACAAGCCGCAGAACAACGGGGGTTCGTCGGGAAAGGCGAGTGTAGATACTCGACCTGGCCCTGCCGTGCCTCCCCCGTCTGAGTTTCTTTGGCAAACTGGTGTCCGTAGGGTGTTCAGATCGTGAGCGGGATCTCCCGGCCCTCAAAACGGCTTCTAGGCCTTTGGGTGGTGTTGGTTAACGTTCTGGACACGGTTTCTGGGGTGCTACCGCCCGAAACTGGCGGTTCGAACTAGAAGTCGAGGCCTAGGCCGGCCGACCCCTGATTAACCGCCCTTCTGTAGACGGTTACCGTGTTATGGCTCACGGTGTTGTGATGGCAAGGGGGACTGCCGCGGTCCGGTTGTGGGCTCAGCCCGGCCGGGAGCGCGGCGTCCGCGGAGTCCGGTGCAACGCCGGTTGCTGCGATGCACAGACAACGAGCATCAGATGGCGCGCTCATGAACCCATCTGTCGTTCGTGGCCTTGATCACGCCGCAACGAGCTTCAGAGGTGCTGCGACAGGAGTCGGCGAACCCGCGGCGGGCGCTGAATCACTCGCCGCCGTCTATCGAGGGCGGCTCGGCTCCCAATCACCGCGCGAGCCGCTGCGATTCAGCTCGGTATGTCCAGGATCAATCCGAGAAGATCACGGATCTGCGACACGGCGACGCTACCGACATTCCCGCGTATGTGGTTGGCCCGGCTGGCGGCGACTGCACGAATGTGCTGGCACTGAGCGGCGGACCGGCGGTCGAGGCCGTTGGTCGAGTCGACATCTATCACCACCTCCGACGCGAACCCTCGAACAGCCGATGTGAGCGGCACTACCTGAACGACTGTCGGCGTGGCATCCAGCACGCGCTGCGCGGTCACCACGACTGCCGGACGACGGAAGCCCGCGTCGCTCCCAGTCGGATGGCCGAGGTCCATATCGACCACATCACCCGAGGTCAGCATCAAGCCACTTCGTCTCGTCGGCCGTCAACGCGCCGCGGAGATCCCTGCCGATCAACTCCTGGCGCAATCCCCGAACCGCCAGAGCAACCGTGGCGCCAACCGTCGCTCCAAGAGTCGACGCCAGCTTCTTGATCTCTTGATGGGTTGCGCCGTCAATCCGGACACTCGTACTCTGCATGCAATTATGCTAACAGAAGTGCCTGCCGATTCTGTTGCCGCCGAACCCAGCTTGTCGGTGCTTGCCTGCGCCTCGGCTGGAGTGATCCCCGCCACAGCTCGAGGCCGGTGCGAGGCGTGGCGGGTTCTCGTCCTGCACATCCAGACTGCTTCGTGTCGTGGACGCCCGACGCGTCGCCGCGGAGAGTGCCCCAGTTGTTCTCGGCCGTCGGGATGGTGGTCGTGCTTCCAGTAGATGTGCCGCCTGACGAAGACGAATCGTGCCGGGGGCGGGGCCGTGGTTCTCGTCGGGGTACGACCTTTGCGGCAGACTGACGCCGAAAGCAACAGGCACGAACAGTCCACGGAACCCGGCAATTCCGCGCAGGGCCGAGTTGTTTCTCCAGCGCGGGTGTGACCTTGTCGGGTGGAACGAAGCGGACCACGGCGTCGGCTGAGCGTTCTCTGTTTGCTGTGACCGGAATGAAGAAGATTCTGAGGCAGTACTCGGGGCTGGTGAGAACATCGTCGTCGACACCTGTACGGTGGCCCGCAAGGAAGTTCGATACGTCCGCGGGGAGCTGCGCTTGTGCCTTCCGCAGAGATCTCAGCGACCCGTCGTTTCGGAACCCGCTCAGCTGGAGCGGTACGGCTAGGCGGTCACCCAAGGCGGCGTCCTCCCCGAACTGGGCGACCAATAGGTTCTCGAAGTTCAGGAGCATCGCCTGTGCTTCACCCGCCACCGCAACGTCCAACGCGGGCAGATCCCTGGCTTCAGTGGGCGATATACCATTCGCCCACAACAGCGCCTCCAAGTGATCGTCAACATACCCACCGCTGCACGCTGGGGGAGTGTTACCAGGGCCGTCGGATGGTTATTCGTGTGCTGGTCACTTCTTCGGACGCGGTGAAGAGGGGGGAGGCGTAGGTGTTCAGCTAGGACTAGAGCCGACCACGAGTCCAGGCTGTCGAGAGCGCACAGCCCGGCACGGGCGAGGGTATCGGCGTAGCTGCGTCGGGCGTTCGCCGATAGTGGCTTGGCCGCTAGGAAGCCGTCGACGGCGTGGCCGAGGGAGGGAACCTGGGGGTCGAAGGCTGCAACTTGGACCATCCTTTCTCCTCTCTTACCGGAGATATTCAGCAGGGTTCATACCGGCTGGGCGTTGCTATAACCCCTGTATATCGGGGGTTTGCGATCTGCGGTACCGGAGATATCCTGTCGGTATCTCCGGTTCGGGTCCGCGTGGATTTCCGAAGATTCGAAGGCTCCCATGTTGTCTCGGTTGGTGAGTCATCGGGGGGTCTGCGGGGAGTTGTCGAGGACTCTCCAATCAAGTGGTCGACACACCAAGATCGACTGACAGAGACGCCACCGACCGTGTCTATGTTGCTCAGGCTTGGGGAGTTCTGGCTGAGGGTGGGTCGCCGTGATGGGAGCGAGGCCTATGACGAGGTCGTGAGGGAGTAGTTGGTACTGCGACCACGTGCGGAACTTCGGACGAGAATTCCGTCGTTTACCAGGGCTGCTATGTCGCGTAGGGCGGTGTCTTGGGAGCATTTGGCCAGTTTTGCCCACTTCGAGGTGGTCAGCTTGCCCTCGAAACCGTCCAGGAGTCGGTTGAGAACCCTGCGCTGCCGCACGTTGAGCGGGACGCCCTCGTTCTGTTGCCAGAAGCGAGCTTTGGTGAGCACAGATGCCAGGGTGGTCTCGGCTCCGTCGATGGCTCGGCCGAGGCACGCTAGGAACCATCCCATCCACTCCGAGATGTCCGGTGTTGCCTTCTGGGTTCGTTCCAGGATGTGGTAGTAGGCGCGGCGTTCCACCCGGATCTGCGACGACATGCTGTAGAAACGCTGTGAACTGTCCTCCGAGCGGGCTAGGGCCATGTCAGTGATCGCCCGGGCGATGCGCCCGTTGCCGTCGTCGAAGGGATGGATGGTCACGAACCACAGATGCGCCAGCGCCGCCCGAAGCACGCCGTCAGTATCCGACGGCTCGTTGAACCACCTAAGGAACGCTTCCATTTCGTTGTCGATCCGCTCGGCCGCGGGTGCTTCGAAATGCACCCGCTCCTTGCCGATGGGTCCGGAGATCACTTGCATGGGTCCGGTACGGTCGACGCGCCAGCCGCCCACGGTGATCGGTCGCATCCGGCTACGCCCGGTTGGGAAAAGAGCCGCCTGCCAACCCCACAGCCGGTCTCTTGTCAGGGACAGGTCATAGTTGCCGGTTGCGTCCAGCATCATCTCCACCACGCCCTCAACCTCGTCCTCAGCATGGCGAAGACCACCGATGTCCATACCGAGGCGACGTCCGACAGAGGAACGGACCTGTTCCAGGTCCAGCCGTTCCCCCTCGATGTCGCTGGACTTGTGAACATCCTGGGTCAGAGTCTCGAGAATCGCCTCCTGCCGAAGATCGAACCCCAGCGACTGCATCTGGCCCACCAAACGTCCCTGTTTGTAGCGGACAGCAGCGAGGCGGTCCGCCAGACTGTCTGTCTGCCAGCGGAGTTGGGGCCATCCCGGCTGTTCATGAATATATAACCGCCGCATAAGATGCGGTGATTATAGCAGGTAATCACCGCACCAAGACCCCGGGGATCGCGGTAGCAGCACTCATCGCTGACACCACCAAGTCCGACGGCGAGTGTGAGTTGCGCATCTGGGAGGGTGCTGGACAAGCGCATTCAGCTGCCGCCTGCGTAATTCCCGATGTCGCAGAGACTATCGGGCTTCTGAGGCTGCTGGCAGGGTCGGGGACCGCCGGAGCATCGGCCAGCGCGGGAGTCACGGGATTCGCGACTTCGCTACGGTTTTGGGACATTTCGCCAGGGTTTTGGGAATTCGCCAACTTAGATGGGATCGGACAACAGCTGTCCGATCCCGCTGTAGTTGGCGAGGAAATGCCCGATTCGCCAGGGTTTTGGGACATAATCGGTCGGTGACGTCCCATCGAAGTTGGCGAATTCGGAAGACCGGCATCTTGAGGTCAGTCGATAGATAGTTGTCGTATGTTTTAGTAGGTGGACAGTTATCGGTATATGTATACTGCATGTTAGTGCGGTGAGAGAGGAGTACGTTTCCTACCTGCTGATACCCGAGGAGGGATCGGTGGATGTATGAATCCGGCCGTTCTTGTAGCCACGTGCGCGCTGGTCAGGCTCGGCACCATCCGGTAGTTGTACGCGGTTGGGTAGATTGGTCCCTCGGGGATTATTGGTCTCCGCGGGCAGGTGCAGATGTGGAGAGCTGCATCCTCTATGGATGTCCGGAGCCCCGGCGCTGTCAAAACGCCGGACACGGGTGAGACCTCAATCCCGGACCCGGCACATGTGGCAATGCCCTATCTGATTTCTCACTATCATGCTGGCCTGAGAGTGGATCTTGTAGCGGGGGGACCTTGCCTGACAGCTACTTCGAGCGTAATGCGGACTACACGCTGAGGTGGCCGAGAGAGCTATTCGCCGCAGAGGCTGAACTGCTCGTCCGACGCGGGATCCAGATGGGTACAGGACCCGACTGGACGAGCGAGGTGACATTGCTTCTGAAGGAAGCGTTCATGTCGGATGTGCCCGCCGCGGACTTCGAGGAGGTCGCTCGGAGGAATCGGGAATTGGATGAGGCGCCTTTCTGATTCACCCTTGACTTGGCTCAGCACTCTCGCGGATGCTGCACCTGCGCTTGCCCCGCAACGCCGGCCGTTGCCGTACTACTCCCAGCGCGAGCCAGGCATTCAGAGCCGTGAGTCGTCACTGATAGCGGTCGTCAGGCGTGTTCGTGCGCTGGTCGGAGAGCTGGAGGGAAAGCACTACTTCGCTGAGTTTCTAGGTTTCGACTGTGTTGACTATGACGCTCGCCTGTCTACACCTGAGCTCGAACTCGATCGTCGTATCGGCAAACAGCGTCTGTGGTCGGCTGAACCCGACGATTGGACAGAACCGGACCTTTGCGACTTCATCGAAGTGTTCCACGACTTGGCTTCGCGACCCACTCAGCTTTCGTGGCATAGTTATAACTATTGCGGTTGGCACCCCGAGGCCTTCTCTCACAGAACCGGTCAAGCCCTCTACCGGTGGGAGATGAACCAACTACTCGACTCATCCACTTTCGGGCTCAGGCTTGCTGAGCACGGTCAGGATCTCGGCCGTATGGTGCGAGCAACCGGTGGCGAGCTAGGACAGATGATCGACGAGGCACTCGCTGCCGAGTCGGCTGCTCATGATTCCATAAGCCATGCGGTCTCCCTCTACCGTAGACGCGGCGCAACTAGAGAGGACTGCCGGTCAGCAATTCGGGAGTTGGCCGCCATCCTCGAGGAACGTAGGGAGTCGCTAAGACGTCAGCTTCTCAAGAGGGATGAACAGGCATTGTTCGAGATCGCTAACCAGTTTGATATACGACATCGTAACGCTTCACAATATCAGGAGTATGGCTCTGAGTTCCTAGACTGGATATTCTACTGGTACCTGGCGACAGTTCAACTTACCGACCGGCGCCTTGATCGATAGCCGTCATGGCCTACTGCATCGGGCTTTCCACCCCCAATCCGACCATGGACCCCCCGTGTGGTGGGGGCGAGACAAATGGTCAGCGTGTCGGAGTCGTGAGCGCCAACCGAGGGTTGGGGAAGCGAACTTCGCACTCCCGCTTACCTCCGACATATACGGGGGGTCTCACGACTGATCATGTATTTACGAGCGGTTTGGGGGCGGGAGGCGTTCCCGCCATTGCCAGCTTCCGGGTAGTGCCGTGACCGTGATGTTATCGACGCTCTCGACGCCGGACCGTAGGCCGCTCGAAGTCGAACTGGCCGAGGTGCGGCGCTTTGGCATAACCATGCGGTATGCGACGACCGAATACCAGGTGTTGCACCCATATCCGCTGGTCGCGAAAGGCCCTGCCACGAACTACCTAGACGACGTGAAAGAAGAGTACGAGTGACCTAAGGCTTGCTAACGGGCGGGTGGCTACGGATCGCTTTTCAAGTCGGCAGCGGCCCGCATCGGGCACTGTCTCGATCACGTCGGTTGGCCATACCAGCCAGGGGCGCGCGCTGACCGGTACCCGCGGTACGTGGCCCGCGAACATTCGTAAAGCGCATCGGCGTGATCTGCGGCGGTTATGCGGGCACCCGTTGTGGTGCTGGCGGATGTGGTGGGCTGCTCCGGTGAGGGTCGCGTCGAGGGTTTGTGACAGTGCTTCTACTAGATCCTGAGTAATGTTACTCAATAGGCGTGTTGATCCGGTACGCTCTTTGTTATGAGGGGTTTCCAGCGTGCTCAGGTTGCGACTCTGGTTGAGCGGTTGTCGGAGCCGCCCGAGCGTCTTATCGCGATATTCGGCCCGCGACAGATCGGCAAGACCGTGGCGGCTCGGCAGGCGTTTTCCTCGATTGGGTGTCCAGGCTCGTACGTGGCAGTTGATGAGCCCGACTCACAGGTGGCGACAGCTTGGCCGTCAACGGACGCCGCCGACGATTCTGTGTTGGCACCTGGTGTGCGCGACACTCGCTGGCTGACGGATGTTTGGGAGAGGTGCCGTCGCCAGGCGCTGCGCTCGGAGCGGGGGTACGTTCTGATCCTGGATGAGATCCAGAAGATAGATGGCTGGTCGGATGCGGTGAAGGGGCTCTGGGACGCGGACCGAGCCAGCGGCTGCCCTATGCATGTTGTTGTTCTGGGTTCGGCACCGTTGCTGATGCAGGCCGGTTTGAACGAGAGCCTTGCGGGACGTTTCGAGCCGATCCGGTTCGCGCACTGGTCCTATCCCGAGATGTCCGAGGCGTTTGGTCTCAGCCTGGCCCGGTACGTCTATTTCGGTGGCTATCCGGGTGCGGCTTCCCGAGTCCACGACCAACCGAGATGGAGCGCCTATATCAGGGACGCTCTGGTCGAGCCCATCATTGAGAGGGACGTGCTGTCGATGACGAGAGTCGACAAGCCGTCACTGTTGAAGCGTCTCTTCGATGTGGGTGCGCTGTATTCGGGGCAGGTGGTGTCGTACAACAAGATGCTGGGTCAGCTCCACGACGCTGGGAATACCACGACCCTCACCCGGTATCTCAAGCTTCTGTCGGATGCGGGTCTGTTGACGGGGCTGTCGAAGTACACGAAGCGTCCGATTTCCGCGAAGGCCTCCATCCCGAAGCTGAACGTGCTCAACACGGCTCTGATGGCTGTCGTTTCAGGGTATGACTTTGAGGATGCACGTGCGGATCGCAGCTTCTGGGGTCGTCTGGTCGAGAGCGCGGTGGGTGCCCATCTTCTTAACACTGCATCGTCTGGCACCGAGGTCAAGTATTGGAGGGACAGGAACTACGAAGTGGGCTTCGTTCTCCAAAGAGGCCCGCGAGTAGTCGGAATCGAGGTCAAGACGGGAACGGAGCCGGGGAGCCTCTGGGGCTTGGCCGAGTTCGAACGGCGTTTCCAGCCCCTGCGGACCCTGGTCGTGGGGACAGGGGGCGAGCCGCTGCACGAGTTCCTGTCGTTGCCTGCGGATTGGTGGTTCGAGCCCGCATGAGCCTCATCGTCGACCGAACCTGCACCGAGATCGAGATGGATAGCGACGGCTTGGTCCGTCTTGGTGACAGCAAACCTTTGGGTGGGTTCCGATCGACGCCGGCCTATGTGCTGCTTGGCGATCCCGGCGCCGGCAAGACGACCGAGTTCGGAAGGGAAGCCGAAATGATGGCAGCGTCAGGCGAAAGGGCCGAGTACGTGAAGGCCCGGGACTTCGTCACGCTGCATATCGACTCGCATCCGGAGTGGCATGGCAGCGTTCTGTTCATCGACGGCCTCGACGAGATACGATCAGGGTTGGTGGACTCGCGACCTCCGCTGGATGAGATCCGCAGCCGCTTGGAGCAGCTCCGGCCGCTGGGTTTCCGTGTCTCCTGTCGCGAGGCGGACTGGTTAGGCCACAACGACCGGCAGAACTTGGCGGTCGTCTCTCGGGATTCGCGCATAACCGTTGTCCGGTTGGACCCGCTAGACCACAAGGCGGTCGGGCAGATGCTGGCTCAAGAGATCCCCGATTCAGAGATACAGGATTTCATCGAAAACGCTCTGTCGTGGGATATCTGGGACCTGTTGGAGAACCCTCTCACACTGCAACTGCTGGTGGCAGCGATCAGCCAAGAGGGCGGTTGGCCACAGAGTCGACGCGAGACGTTCGAGATGGCCTGCGAGAAGTCGGCAACCGAACAGAACCAAGAGCATCTAATACCGGCCACTTCGGAGTCGTCGACGGCCCTCATGAATGCTGCCGGGTATCTCTGTGCTCTGCAACTGCTCTCAGGCCTTGAGGGATACTCACTCCAACCCGGGCTACACGACCCTTCATTCTGGGCTTTGGGCGACCTCGATGAAACGGTACTTCCTATCCCAAAGCCCAGACTAAGGCGGGCGTTGGCTACGAGGCTGTTTACCGCCGATGACGAAACAGGATTCCTACCTCGTCATCGCCAGCTGGCGGAGTTCCTCGGGGGCCGCTACCTGGCGAAGCTCGTTAAGGACGGGCTACCCGCCCGAAGGGTGACGGCTCTCATGACAGCTCCCAGCGATGGACGGGTAGCAACAGCACTCCGAGGCCTGTCGGCTTGGCTAGCGGCACACTCCGCCGAGGCGCGCAGCCTGCTGATCGACTCAGATCCAGTAGGTGTAGGCCTCTACGGTGACATCAGCGGTTTCAGCACCCGCCACAAGAAACATCTGCTCACGTCGCTGGCTACCTTCGCAACGCAGGGAGCCCTGCTGGGTTACGGATGGCGTAGGCTCCCGAACGGCGGGTACGGGGACGAAACCGCGTGGGCCTTTCGATCCCTTGTATCCGAAGAAATGGTTCCTGCTTTAGAAGATCTGCTCAAACGAAGCGGTGACGAACCAACCACCGACCGGGTCCTCGAGTTCGTGCTACAAGTGCTATCAAACGCCGAGAACACGGATTTGGGACGTCTGGAGACCCTGGTCCCGGAGGTGGAAGCGATCCTGTGGGATCCGGGCCGACCATCCCGGATACGCCAAGCTGCCCTCGAAGCATACATTCGGGTAGCTCCGCCGGGTGACACCAAGACACTCAGGCTGAGAGTCGTCTTGGATGCAGTCCACAACCGCACGATCCCTGACCCTGACGACCAACTCGCTGGAACCCTACTGCGTCACCTCTACCCCAACGACCTCCCACCGGCCGAGGTTTGGCAGTACGCCGGACCTCGGAACAGCCATAGGGACATGCGTAGTTTCTGGGGGTTTTGGGACCGTGTTCTCCTCAGGAAGTCATCGCACGAGCAGATCGCGGGCCTGCTGGATGCTCTCTACGAGAATTCCTCCGACATAGTCCCGGTGCTGCAGGACTCCGGGTTCGAAGACCTACCGGTTCGGCTTCTGGCACAAGGCTTGCGGGCGATCGGTGACGACATCCACCTGTCCCGTCTCTACCAGTGGCTGACCGCTACTGTCCCTCCGCTCAGATGGCGACGCACTGCCGACGAAGATGTCGACTACGTGCGAACCTGGCTCGAGGATCGACCCCAGATTCAAAAGGCGATGGTTCTGGGGCGGCTAAAGCCGAATGACAATCCCTACCGCTTCGCTTCGTACCGCGGCTATGCCGGTGATGTCCTACACAACAGCAGACTCCCGGCCGACTTCGGGATCTGGTGCCTTGATCAGGCGATACAGGTCGCTGCGACGGATCCGGACCTCTCACAGACGCTACTGAAAGAGTCGTTCTACTCGTTGAGGGATCCCAAAATCAGCAGGGGGTTGACACTCGAGTTGATGCAGGAACGGGTGAGTGGGCTTGCGGCACTGGAGAGACAACTTCAGGAGCTAGACGCATCCCAATCGTCGGCAACTTCCGCCAATCGTGATGCACCTTGGCGGAAGGAGATGGAAGAACTCAGAGAACAGCAACTTAAGGAAACCAAGAAACGCCGCGACGACTGGGCACACCATCTGCGCACGCAGGAAACCGAACTAAGAGCAAACACCTTCCCCCCTCACAACCTCCACTATCTGGCCCTGGTATGCCTTGCGGAGGGGAGTGGCGTCTACCCGTCACCCCCCGATCGTATAGAAGACTTGGTCGGCGACGACCGCCGCCTCGTCGAGGCTGTCATGGCCGCGCTGCGCGGTGGCCTGTGGCGCGACGACGTTCCCGACCTAGACGAGACGATCTCCCTGCGCTCTCAAGCGAAGATGCCATACCTGGCCCATCCGGTACTGGCGAGCATGGACCTGCTGTTCCACGAACCAGATCACGAGCGGAGCATTGATAGAGCCCAGATGCGGCGAGCCCTCGGTATCTACTACCACTGGGGTCAGCTCGCTCGCGACGCACAGGCTTGTCATGACGCGTGGTTGCAGCAAGACCCAGACCTGGTATTCGATGTCCTGTACCGTTGCGCGGTAGCAGCACTCCGCAACGGTGACGAAACCCTTCCCGGTGTCTACGACCTAGATCGTGTCACAGGAAACGACGACCTCGTATCCAACATCAGACTCAGATTGCTTGAAGCCTTTCCGACACGACTCCCGAACAAACAAATGCAACTCCTCGACGATCTACTGGAAAAGACCCTCCGGTACGTCGACAACACCAGGGTCACACCGATAGCCAAAAAGAAGCTGACCATGAGAAGCCTGAGCGTCGCTCAGCGGGTCAGGTGGATGACAGTAGATGCATTACTATCGGGCGGACAACATACACAACAGTTCCGAGCCTACGTCGGAGCAAACGAGAGGCGGATCCGGCACCTAGCAGAGTTCCTCCACCACACTTCGGTACACACCGCCCGTGAAACGATCCTCCGGGACAGCCGCGACTCGGAACTACTTGTCAACCTAGTCGAGATGCTAGGACGCTCCTACGGCCCGCAGGACCTAGACGGGCAAGTCACCGTAGAGAAAAGCACATCCGACCTTATTGGCGGCCTGATCAGCCAGCTAAGCGCAGCTGCGGACTCCGAAGCTCGCCACGGGCTGGCCAGACTGGTCGCCGACCCACAGCTCCGACGGTGGAACAACCAGCTGACCTGGGCTCAGGAAAAGCAATGGATCGTTTACCGCGACGTCTCCTACAGCCACCCCAACATCAGGCAGACACAGCGAGCTCTCGGCAACCGGGCACCGGCGAACGCAGCCGACCTCGCCGCACTTCTCCGCGATCGGCTCAAGGACATCGCCGACCACATACGCGGTGACAACACCAACCCGTGGCGGCAATTCTGGAACGAAGACCCCCATGGCCGCCTGATCGAAGGTAAGCCGGAAAACTCTTGCCGCGACGTACTGCTCGAATCCCTCAAGGAGCGCTTACCCCAAGGCGTCGATGCAGCACCCGAAGGCAGCTACGCAGCCGACAAACGAGCCGACATCCGCACGACCTTCGACCGGTTCAACGTCCCAACCGAGATCAAGAAAAACGCTCACCGCGACCTCTGGAGTGCCATACGCAGCCAGCTCATCGACCAGTACACAACCGATCCGGAGACATCCGGGTACGGGATATACCTTGTCCTCTGGTTCGGAGCCAACCAGACACAAAGACCACCGAACGGGACGCGACCGAACACCCCCGACGAATTAGCCCAACAACTCGAGAACGAGCTAACAACCGACGAAACACGCAAGATCACAGTAATCGTGATAGATGTCACCAAGCCCAGTTGAGTGTCCTAGCTAGGAAGGCAATCCGTTCACGCGGATAGCCGATTGTCAGTTCGCGTTGTAGTTGGCGAGGAAACACCCCATTCGCCAGGGTTTTGGGACAGAAGTGGCGACTGACGTCCCATTGAAGTTGGCGAAAACGGAGAACTCCCTACATGAGTCTGACGGATCGATAGGTTATAGATGTGTCACTTGTAGTATACGGGATAGTAGATGTTAACAGATAGAAAAGATAGGGTAGAGCCGACCGTCGTATGATCTCATCCGGGGAATCCGCTATCTCGAGGTTAAGGGTCGACAAGTAGGCGGAGCGCGCTACGGCCGCGGTCAGCCTGAGAGCTTGGTAGGGGTGACCAAGCCCGGTGTTTCGGCGTTGAGTATTCCGGAACGTCTCCTGAGACGCTTTCTGTCCTCCGGGGTCAACTGCTCACGGATTACGGTGGGTTGTTCGAGAAGGCTCAGGAGTAGTGCCAGATCGCTTCGCTGCGCGTGGGGTAGGTCGTCGGCGTCGACCGCGGCGGCTTTAATGATGATCGCGCCCAGCAGCGATGGTCGAGGGACCAGACCCCTCGGAATCGCCAGCGACGATGGGTAACAACTCGGTCCGAGCTAGGGCCTGGGTGCCTCCCGGAACCTGCAGAGTACGCCCCGGCGGGGTAGTGGTGATGTCTGTTCTAGGTCCAAGACCCTCGGGTGCCAACACATCGAGGCTGACTCGGCCACTGTGATAACGGTGGGCCAGCCCTTCGGGCGACGCGCCAGCGAGCACGAATCCTCGACCTTGGATGGCTCGGACGAATTCGCGGACGCCGCCCGTGACGACCCGTGCGTTCACTAGCACATCCAGATCAGAGGACACTCGCACTGGTTCGACGTCGCTTTTGATGGCGTGGACGAACACCATTTGGCCCCCGATGAGGGTCCACCCCTGAGGCCGCAGGTCAGCGAGTTCAAGGAGGGATCCCTAAAGGCTGTGCTTATAACCCGCCAGGATCGGCAACTGGACAGGCTCCCGGTCGAGTACCGGCCAGCGGATCACAGCAGTTGCAGGAGTTGGGTGGCGGCCCGCCGGGACCGGTCATCATCGGCTTCGAGCAAGTCGACAGCCACGATTGCCGGTGGCGCAACCTCGTCACTGGGATCGAAAGGCCAGAGCCGGTCCGCCACGACCCGCAGAGCAACGTTTGGTCGCTCGGGGTCTTCGTCTAGAGCGTACCGACTGGCAAGGGCAGGCAACGCGGCGGCTGGGGCATAACCCTCGAACTGGTCCGTTGCCACTATGTCGAGCCGGTAGTAGGCCGCCGCACTGATACCCGAGGGGACGACATCCGATTGCGCCCCAAGGAGTGGAAGGATGGAAGGGTGAGCGTAGAAGGAGCGCAACGTGGCACGTACCGCCAACTGTACGAGAAGATGTTCCAGTCCCGCGTCGAGACGACGGCGAGCTCGGGAACGCTGGGAGGGAGACAGGGCGGTATCCCGGCCGCAAGCAACAGCCAACAGCGCCCACGCCGACTCCGGCTGCCATGGCCTACCCGCAGTGGCGCGATACTGTCTCAGGGGCTCGAGGGCGCTGGGATCAATGACCCATGTCCTCCCAACTCGCTGACCCCTGATGGTTCCGCGAGCGAGCATCTGCCGAACCCGGCGACGACTGACGCCCAGTTCGGTTGCCGCATCGGCTACCCCTAACAAATCCATAACGATATAGTACTACTACCGGAAGTATTATGTCATCCATGGTCGCTTTGGCCACATGTAACGCTGTTATGAAAGATCTTCACTAGGCGACCGGCCCTCGACAGCCTGAAAAACGTATCGGACGAATCAACAGTAACGGTCCTGTAACAGCCGGTCGACGTTCCTACCCAACCACGAATCCAGATCGTGGTGGTGTGGAATGAATGATCTCCGGTGTGTCAGTTCCACATGCGATAGTTGGGTTCGTGGAAGAAGTCGCCGTGTGTGGTGGCTGCGACATCGGTGGCAAACGTCGGATGGAGTTTTGAGATGGGAGGCCACGACCAGGAGCAATTGACGGATGAGAAACATGTCCGGCTTGCCAGAGAGATGCACGAGCGTTGGCAGCGGGGTGAGCCGAAGTCTCGTCTTGAGATCGAGTACTGGGGCAAGGGCACCGCTCACGGGAAGGCATTCTCCGGGTATGTCAGGCGGTGGCTAGGGATCGAGACCGAACGGCAGCCAAGCCAGAGCGCAAGAATTGCCAACTTGGAGGCCCTGTTGCGAGCAAATGGGATCTCACCCACGGAAGCGGGTCAACCTCAGTCAACGGTGTCGACTCGCACCCCCCTCACGCGAACACCCGACAAGTGCAGACGAACAGACATAACATCAGACATCGAGGCCTCCTGGGACCGGCGAATTTGGTAACTCACCGATTCCAGCGAGGCCTCACCCCTACGGTTATCGCGACTTCGCCAGGGTTTTGGGACGTCTCGCCAGGGTTTTGGGGTTCTTCGCCAAAGTTTACGGATTTCGCCAACTTGAACGGGATCGGACAACAACTTGAGGTTGTGATCGGTTCCCTCGAAGCTACAACTTTACATAACGTGCATTATGGGACATCCCAGGAGGCCGGGATAGCTGCCCGTGAGTGCCCGGTTTGGCTTATGGGAGGATGCTGTGGTCGCCGCAGCGGTGCCACACGACGTGTCGTGTCCCGATTCTGAGGGGTTGGTCCCATGAGAATGTTGCGCGTCCGTCGGGTGCCCAGGTCATCTCGTAGAGGCCCGTTACCCCGCGTACTCGTTTGACGCGTAGCCCGGGTCGGAACCATGTCTGTTTGCCTGCTTCGATTGAGCGTAGATCGGCGATGAATTGGGAAAGAGCGGCTTCGAGCCGCTTCTCCTGCGTGTTTGTGAGCCGTCCGTAGTCGCGCAGGAACGTAGGCGTTTCTTCATGTGTCGGCATCCGGGGAGTCGGCTAGTCGCCAGCCCCAGGAGTTCTCCGCGATTGGAGACACGCGAGGAACTCCTCGTCCGATGCGTGCAGGTGGCGTTGGCCCGCCTCGGAGTTGTCGGTCGGGTCGTGGTATTTGCCTGTGTCTGCGTCTATATTAGCGAGGGTCATCGTGGGTTCTTGGTCGATGCCGATCACAGGTGTAGGACTCATGAATCGACCCTCCCCTTTCGCGGTTGCTTCCTAGAGTCTACTTCCGCAACGGCGAAGGTGGACCAGGGAGAGACACATCTACGGGCCAGGAACCATCCTCGGGCTTGTCAGTGCCGGTCGCTCCGTCAATCAACCCAACCCGGTTCCTGTTCGGAAACGCCGGGTCATCGCGGTCGGCTAAGTAACCGTCGCACCCGTTGTTACCCCAGGTGAGCACCTATCCGCGCACCCTCTAAGCCTGAATCCACCGATTCATGTTCCGAAAACCAATCCTGACCAGGGCGATCTCCGGGATCCACCACTCACAGGAAGTTGTTCCTCTTCCCAGGACCGAACCATCCTTACCAATAGCTATCGCCGCAGATCAGGAGGCATTTCCACCATATCCCCATGTCCGCTGCGCCCTCCCATCGGTGGATTCGGCTAAGTCCCAGCCACGTATTTTGCGAGGTGCTGTCCGGTGAGGGTTGAACGGGTGGTGATCAGGTCGCCGGGGGTGCCCTCGAAGACGACCCGGCCTCCATGATGGCCGGCTCCGGGGCCGAGGTCGATGATCCAGTCGGCGTGGGCTATCACGGCTTGGTGGTGCTCGATCACTATGACCGACTTGTCCGAGTCCACGAGCTGGTCGAGAAGTCCCAACAGGTGGTCGATGTCGGCTAGGTGGAGGCCGCTGGTCGGTTCGTCGAGCACGTAGATCCCTCCTGTCTCCGCCATGTGGATGGCCAGCTTGAGGCGTTGTCGTTCGCCACCGGCGAGCGTTGTAAGTGGTTGGCCGATGGTGAGGTAGCCGAGCCCGACGTCGGCAAGCCGGTCGAGGATCACACGTGCGGCCCGGACCCTGGAAACACCCTCGACGAAGAATCGCCTGGCTTCGGTCACCGACATAGCGAGAACCTCGCTGATGTTCAGGCTACCCAGCCGGTAGTCGAGCACTTCGCTCTGGAACCCCTTGCCTTCGCACTCCTCGCAGGTGACGGGGACGCTGGCCATGATCGCCAGGTCGAAGTCGATGACCCCGGCGCCGTTGCAGTTGGGGCAGGCGCCTTCGGAGTTGGCGCTGAACAGGGAAGGCTTGACGCCGTTGGCCTTGGCGAACGCCTTGCGGATCGGATCGAGCAGGCCGGTGTAGGTCGCTGGGTTGCTCCGCCGTGAGCCACGGATCGGGGTCTGGTCGACCGTCACCACACCGTCCCGGCCGGACACCGAGCCGTTGATGAGTGAACTCTTGCCAGCGCCGGCCACGCCGGTCACCACTACCAGCACCCCGAGCGGGATGTCGACGTCGACATTGTTGAGGTTGTGGGTGCTGGCCCTGCGCACCTCCAGCGCTCCCGATGGTGTCCGCACCGACCGCTTCAATGAAGCCTGATGGTCGAGGTGCCGCCCAGTTGTCGTGTCGCTGGCCTGCAGCCCCTCGACGGTGCCTTCGAACACCACCTCGCCGCCGGCGCGGCCGGCGCCGGGGCCGAGATCGACGATGTGGTCGGCAATGTCGATCACTTCCGGCTTGTGCTCGATGACCAGCACGGTGTTGGACTTGTCGCGAAGCCGCAGCAGCAAGTCGTTCATCCGTTGGATGTCGTGCGGATGCAGCCCGACCGTCGGCTCGTCGAACACGTAGGTCACGTCGGTGAGCGGCGACCCGAGGTGGCGGATCATCTTGGTGCGCTGCGCCTCACCACCCGACAGCGTGCCCGACGGCCGGTCGAGCGACAGGTAGCCCAGCCCGACCTCTACAAACGATTCCAGCGTGTGTCCCAGCGCCTCCAGCAGCGGCGCCACCGACGGCTCGTCCACACCGCGCACCCACCCGGCCAAGTCGTTGATCTGCATAGCGCAGGCGTCGCCGATGCTGATCCCCTTGATCTTGGAGGAACGGGCCTCCTCGCTGAGCCGCGTGCCACCACAATCTGGACAGGCCGCGAAGACAGCGGCCCGGTCCACGAACGCCCGGATATGGGGCCGCATCGACTCCCGGTCCTTGGAGAAAAACGACTTCTTGACCCTCGGGATCAGCCCCTCGTAGGTGGCGTTGATTCCCTTCATCTTGACCTTGACCGGCTCCCGGTGCAGCAAATCAGCCAACTCGGTCTCGGTGTAGTCACGGATCGGCTTGTCCGGGTCGACAAACCCAGACTCGGTGAACGACCGCACCATCCAGCCACCCGCCTTGTACCCGGGGATCGTGAATGCCCCTTCGGCTAGCGACTTGGAGTCGTCGTAGAGCTGCGTCAGGTCGATGTCGGGCACCGTACCCCGTCCTTCACAGCGCGGACACATACCGCCCGCACGGCTGAAGGTCTTCCTCACAGTCTTGCCGGCACCACGCTCGACCGTGATCGAACCGCTCGCTCGGACCGACGGCACGTTGAAGGAGAACGCGTTGGGCGAACCGATGTGCGGCTGCCCCAGTCTGCTGAAGAGGATACGCAGCACGGCGTTGGTGTCGGTGGCGGTACCCACCGTGGAGCGGGTGCCGGCACCCATCCGCTCCCCATCGACGATGATGGCGGTCGTCAGCCCTTCGAGCACATCGACTTCGGGCCGCGCCATCCTCGGCATGAAACCCTGCGCGAAGGCACTGTACGTCTCGTTGATCAACCTCTGCGACTCCGCCGCGATCGTGTCGACCACCAGAGAACTCTTCCCCGAACCCGAAACTCCCGTGAACACCGTCAAGCGGCGCTTCGGGATCTCGACACTGACATCCCTGAGGTTGTTCTCCCGCGCCCCGGATACCCGGATCAAGTCGAAGCTATCGGCAACATGCACCCTGACCACGCTAACTCCTCGAGGCCCCTCCATCACAACCCCGACTGCGTCCACCGCGTCACCACCACACGGCGGGCGGGTCATGCACGGCACAATCGCGTTGCCCCATGCCTCTGAAGATGACCGTGTGCTCCATCAGCCTATGTATTGCGCCCACGCGTTCACAAACACGCGGCGCCGTGCAAGTCTGGTTGAACATGTGGGGCAATCGGTTCTGAAGTTCGATCATCATGTGCTGGAGGCGCCTAGCCGTGTGGGGCATGTTGAGCGGCGTGGCGGTACCGGGATCGAAAGTGATCAGTTCGAGGGTCGTGTTACCGGCCACGTGTGTTCCTGGCAGTCACATCTGTACTTCCCACCCGAGATCGGTAGCCCGGACATCTCTTCGACAAGCCCGACTCCAAAGGGGGTGTGGTCGGTACGAATGCGGGTACACCATGCCTTACCTAGCCTGATCATCTCCTCGTTCTCAAGGCCGATCGATAGGGCATCCTCGTACCCATCCCTCATCGACGAACCCCTCTAACCGTTGTGTCCGTCCAAGGCAACATGGTTCTGTTGGAGCGGTCACATCTGTTCGACGTAGCTGGCGGCGATGTGTTCGGGCGGGTTGGTGTAGCGGGCGATGTAGCGTTGCGAGCGGTGGCCGAGGCGTCGTTCGAGTTCGTAGGGGTCGGCGTTGGTGGCTTGGGCGAGTTGGAACGCGAACGTGTGGCGGAGGTCGTGGGGTCGGAGTGGGCTTATCTGACGTTCAGGGTCCGTGTGTTCAGCGTCGTGGAGACGGCCGATGCGTTCGAGGATCGTGTTGACACTGCGTCCGGAGAACCGCCCGTCGGGCGGCGGCTGCTCACTGATACGGCGGACAGGAACAATGCGGTGGAATCGGCGTCGGCCGGTCGTTCCACCTCCAGGTAGTCGGCTAGGGCACGGCGTGCGTCGATGGACAGGAACACTGTGCGCTGGGTTTTCCCCTTGCCCCGAACACCCACGATCCGGGCACGGCGGGCGGAACGCAGCAGTGCTGGTTGGGACGGTTGACCTGGTCGACGTCAAGCAGCACAAGTTCTTGGCGTCGGAGTCCGGTGGACAGCAGTAGGAACACGATGGCACGATCGCGGATAGGGCGGCTGTGGCCATGACGCTTCGGTGGAGCCCCTCTCCCCCGCCGCCGGCCCCTACGTTGGCTGTATCTTTCGAGCCGGTCGCATAGGTTCTTGAGTGATCTCACCTGCGCCTCGGTGAGGCTTCGCGGTTCCAACGGTGGCAGGGGCAACACGCCGACATCCGTGGAAGGGTTCCCGGTCGCAAACAGATCAGACGCTTGCGCGCTCACCCAGGTTGTGAATCCCACCAGCGACGCCACATGGTTGTTGACAGTGGCCGGAGCTAACTTCTCAGCGAGGCCACGCTGCCAGTCGACCACGTCAAGGCGGCCAACTGTGGAGATCCGCTCATGGCCGTACACGTCGACGAAGAAAGCCCGGAAACGGTCGAGCGAGGTGCAGATCGATCTTGGCCGCGACCTGTGGAGAACGCACACCCTCTACCACGAGGGGTTCGTAGCGATCCACCCACACTGGGAGGCTGTCGGGAGTCGAATCCAAACCGTTCGCGCCACGATCGAGTCGGGTGGCATTATCTTCACGGCGAGACAAGGGTGGAGGAGCAACCGAAGCGGTTCGCATCCGGTAGTGGCAGCAGCGATCAGGAGGCCGATGCCTCCAGTTCCGCCAACAGTTCCTCGATCCGGCTGGTGCTGAACAGGGTCGGACCGTCACCCACCCTGTTGCCTAGCTCGTCGAGCAGCCAGAACTGGGACCAGTGCCTGATTCTGTAGTGCCTTGTTACCCAAGGGGAACGATCCCGCAGGATGGTGAAGGTGAACCCGAAGTGTGCCACGAAGGCATTGACGTCGGAGGAAGTGCCCTGGCCGTTGATGCCTATTACCGTGACCCGGTGGCTGTTTTGTCGAGCGAACTGCTCGACAGTCGGCGCATCCGCCTGGCAGGTCGGTCAGTAAGGCGACCAGAACCACAGGAGGAGGGCTTTGTCGCCGGTCACGAACGAGCGGAGGTTGACCGATTCGGTGGTTGACAGGTCGATCAGGTCCATGTTGGGTACATCGTCGCTGATCACGATCGCTTCGGCCGCCTGCTCCTTCAGCCCGAGCAGGGCTCGGTGGAGGAAGGTGGCCAGGCTTCCGGTAGCGTTTGCCTAGTAGGCAAACAGAAGGGTGGCGAGCGCACTCGTCGCGTGGGCGAATCCAAAACCACGAGGACGACGAAGAGGTACAGCCCAGGTTCGATGTTCTCGAGGTAAGAGCGGCGGCGCGCCGAGAAAGGCGGCGCTGCCAGGTCTCCTACGTCATCTATCTGGTTCTGGGGATAATTCTCTTTCTGCTGTTCTGGCAGTTGTTAGCCGCGCCCTTCTCGCCCCTTTTCTCTTTCATCCCGACGCCGATTAACACCGTCACCCATTTCGGAAACAACTTGTTATTCAGCGAGCCGATGATGCGGCGGTTTGTTCACGCCTGTCCGGAGCTGGTGGAGCAGTTGGAGTTCAAAAGGGGTAGGATGTCCGAACTCCCTGATCACTGTCTTGGGTACACTCTCCATCTGTTGTGGACCACCCGCAATATCCTGATTGCAGTTGCGCTGGGGACGGTCATCGGCTTGGGGGTTGGACTGAGCAGTCTGCTCTTACCGTGGATTGCCGATATGGTCACTCCAGTAGCCGGTTTTTTCGGGACTATCCCTATCTTTATGGTGGCACCCTTCTTCGTGATCTGGTTCGGGATCGAGCATCCCTTGTTGGCCACCATCGGGCTTGTCGCCTTCTATACCACCCTTCTCATGTATTTCTTCAGCCGCCGGGCGGCCCAAAATATACCGGTGGAGATCATTGAAGCGGCCCTCACTAGGGGAGGAGACCGCCGCACTATGTTCCAATGGGTTTATTTGCGGGGAACGATTCCAGAGATCGCGGGAGGTCTTCGTATCACTTTGGGAGGAGCTTGGGGTTTGGGGACGCTGATGGAGGTGCTGGGATCACAGATGGGAGGAGGATTCCTGATCCGCATGTGGAGTCACGCGGCGGGCCTTTCGGAGGGGCCGACCGGGATGGTCTCCCTGATCCTGTTCTTCGGCGTGCTGGCTGTGGTAGTCGACGGGATCCTGGTACTGGTAATACGTTCATTCACCGGATGGTCCGAGGCAGGTCGCCGGCTGGGTTTGTAGGCAAGGAGGAACTATGTCAACTGTTGTGAGCTTTGAGAACCCGTGGTGTGTGGCTGAGCGCCGATCGGGGACGTTGGCCTGGCCTATTCGCGTGTGACCGAGGAGGAGGTGACGACGGTTTGAATCAGCCTGCCCGCTTCCGAAGCCTTTATTGGATTGGATGGTTGATCTGGGCTGTCCTGGGTACGTGGTTGCTTGTTCGGCTGCCTGAAAGCCTTCCCTTCGTTACCTGGACACATCGTGAGGGCGTGATCAACGTCACGTGGTCATTGATCGTTTCCGGGTTGGTGCTGTTCTGGGCCTGGCCGGTTGTGTTCCGTACGACCTGTGTCAAGGACTGTGTGGTCAGGGCGGGACGGGGGATAGCGGCCGGGCCGTCGATGCTCTGGGCTGGTATGCGCCGTAGCCCGCTCTTCTTCGTCTCGTGGCTGGTGTTACTGGTGGCGTGGCAGGTGGCGTCCTATGTCGTGCCTGCGGGAACTCTCGAGCATCCCCTGGTTCCAGGTTGGGAATACGTGTTCGGTGACACCTTCTTTGGAATGTCCAGGTACTGGGCCGTCCGCGTGTTGAACCTTGGGTTCGCGACCTTCAATCTCGAAGGACTGGCGCCTCTTCCCACTTATGGTGGGGAGGCGACCTGGCCGGCCGTGTTCCTCGCAATCGCTTATCACTCCGGCGCGACCCTTCTCAGGCTGCTGTGTGGCCTGGTGATCGGCATCACGCTCGGTCTCCTGACCGGGCTGGCCCTTCCCTACTGGCCGGCGGTGCGCCAGACCGCGTGGGCGCCCATGAACTTCCTGAGGATGATCCCCCTCTTGGTGGCGGCTCCGTTCTTGCAGGTTGTTGCGGGCAACACCTTCTCTGGTATCACCATCTACATAGCCTTCGGAGTGTGGGCGGTCCTGGTGGTGGCCACCATGAATGCGGTAGCCAACGTGCCCGACCGGTACATCGAAAGGGCCCGTACCCTGGGCGCCTCCCGGCGGCACACCTATTACAGAGTGATAGTGCCGGGGTCGATTCCAGAATTGCGCTCCGCCTTGCTGCTCTCCATGGGAGGGGGTTGGTCACTGGCGATAGCCGCCGAGTTCCTGGGTTACTCCTCCGGGCTGGGGTACCTGGCCGACGGGGCGGTACAGGAAACCAACACCGCCCAGCTATTGATAGTCGCGTTTATCGTGGCTTTCTATTCTCTCACGACGTTCTTCTTGCTCAACGAGGGATTCAAGAAGGTGGTTAGTTGGATGCCACAACGCGACACCGGCAAGACGGATATCGAAGAGGTGGCCGGGGCGGTAAAAGGGGCTTGATCACCGAGTTCGCCGGTTGCGGAAGTCCTTGCCCTCCAAGATCTTGGGAGTGTCCCTCTTCACTTGTGCCGCGAGGGTCTGAATCGCCCCGGGTTCTCCGGAGAGTGAGGTGAGAACACGGGGCGATTCACGGCGCGTGCTGGACACACCGCCCATCAACTACCAAGCCGTTCGTTAGCCTACGTTGCCCGCTCCCTGGACCTGCCGAGATCGGGGCGGCTGATCCGGCCCGGGCTCTCGGGCTATGAATTACTCGCGGGAAGCGCAGGATACGCACTAGACCGTGCCTCCCCGGCGGGTCGCGATGATGTGGGCGCGTTCCTTGGGGTCGGTAATGGCGAGGGTGTTCTCAGCTAATTGCAGAGTTGAGCCCGAATGCCGACTTGACCGTCTTGATTGTGTGCTCGTCGCGCAGCTTGCAAACGGTGACCTGTGAAGCGAAGAGCCCCTTCTCCCAGACCGCCTCATCGACGGGCCGTGTGGCGAACCACTCGACCGGGACGACCATCTCGGTCAGTTCCGGGTCGTCTGAGGCAGCCCGCTCCCTCCACTGTGCGCTTATCCCTGGTTGATCGAGGAGCGATTGCGACTGCCCGCCGATCTCGACTTCGGCATCGCGAGCGAGGGTCATCTCGCCGGTGACCCGGCCTATACCGACGTAACCGGCTCCGGCCACATATGCGAACACGCGCTTTCCCCGTGTGAGGTTCCGTAGTGGCTTCCAGTACCACGATCCACCGCCTGCGTTGAGAAGCCCGTACTTGCTCGCTATCGACCAGCGGCCGGGGTCATCGGTTCGACCGAGCACGCTGTAGAAGTCCCGGCCGTTCCACGGCCGGGACTTGCGCCGCGATGGTCGTTGGGCGGTGGCCTCGGTCGGCTGAGGATCGAGCAGCCACGTCCGAGCGAGGTAGTCACGGTCGTCGTCGCTGAAGTGGCGGAAGAAGACGGCGTTGATGGGCACGCCGTAAGACTCTGCGAGGAACTCGACGATGCGATCAGATGTCGGGTCGAGTTCAGACGCGATGATCGTGAACTGCTGTTCGGCATTGACGACGTCCGGCAGTGGGCTGCCGAATCGCTCAGCGAAGGCCGCACCGAGGTCGGTTTCGCCGTCGTGGTGGTCAAAGTAGATCTTCTCGAGGTCCTCAAGGCCTAGAACCCGCACCCAGGACCCGTAGTCGAGCGCTTGGGCAACTACGTCTCGAGGGGTCCGATCGCGCTTTAGCTCGAGAACATGGACGCGACCGTCGGCATCGAGCGCCAGAAGGTCTATGTATCCGCCATACCCCGTCCGTACCTGCCTTCCGATGATGAGTAGGTCGATACCACTCATGCCGGGGTCCTCGGCGAGCATGTCCTCAAGGCGCTCCTCCAGATCGAGCGGGAGCAGCGGCAACTGACGCGGTCCGGCTTCGGTCATCCGCCAGATTGCCATCTCTACAGCCATTTGAGTCCTCTCGCCGCTGGAGATTCCATGATGCCACCGGGTTGTGACACTCACCCAGGGCGGACACCAGCCGAGGCAGTATTTTAGGCTTTGTAGCGGATGATGGTTCCACCGGACGGTCACCACGAACGGGTGTGGCTAACCCGTCTGGTGGACCGTTCCGGCGTGCTGGTCTGCTCGGGGGTCACCAAGGCGGACCCCGACTGGCTGACTAGAGGCCGGCCTACGCCGAACCGATTTCCTTCCGGGGTGGCCCGGGCCAAATGGCCAACGAAGGTGGCCCTAGTCGTGCTTCTGGCCGCGACCGTCTTCGATCGGTACTGGGTATGGGGTCTGGTCTTCCTCTATTGGGCGGCTATCAGCGTCAAGCGGGCCCACGGTTAACGACCAATGGTCCAGAGGCGTCAGCTCCCGGAGTCCACAGACTGCCGGAGTGCGTGGTTGGAGGTGGGAAGGCGAGTCGGACCGGCCGCTGTAGGTCACAGAGGGACGGGTCTCATCGTGTGAAGATAACTGGAATGAACCTGGCGGACGGCCAACGTCACCAACTCATCACCGAGAATGAAGTTTTAATTCCGCTGCCTTGTCGAGGTCGTTGAGAGTATTGCGCGCCGCCTGCAGCGCAATCTCTAGTTCTCGGTCCGCATCGGACGACCGGCGTAACTCGCCGCGTTCAAAGCGTTCGAGAATCTCGCGCTCTTCGTCAGTCAGTTCGTAGTTCACGGGTCTACCTCCCCCAATAGTATCTCATCGCCTTGCGACTGGGAATAACCGTCTTAAGGAAACGGGTGCCGTCGGCCTCGGTGACGAACGGCGGCTGCGACAGGTCAAGAGCCGACTACGATGATCTGGGGTTTGGTGACCGGCAGTCGCGTCGGAGTGACTACGCGGGCGAGCGCGCTCCGCCTATCCGCTAGTCTTCATAGGTGTTATAGCCAACTGCGAAGGTGGGCGGCGCTGTGCGAGACTAGCCCTCCATGTTTGGCCCGACGCTTCGTCGAGTTGAATCCGCAAGCGACGGAGCCGTAGCAACCCCACCCGCATACCACCCCTTGGACGTGACCCAATGGCTGAATCCCTACATCTGGTCGCGCGTGCAGACTTGCGCAACGTGGCGATCATCGCTCATGTCGACCACGGCAAGACCACCCTCGTCGATGCCATGCTCTGGCAGTCCGGCGCCTTTCGGGCCAATGAGACGGTCGCCGAGCGCGTTATGGACTCGATGGACCTAGAGAGGGAAAAGGGCATCACGATCCTCGCCAAGAACACCGCGGTCCGCTACGTCCGCGACAGCGGCGAGGAGATCAAGATCAACATCGTCGACACACCCGGGCACTCTGATTTCGGTGGTGAGGTAGAGCGGGCTCTGACGATGGTCGACGGGGTACTCCTCCTGGTGGACTCGAGCGAGGGTCCGCTACCACAGACACGGTTCGTGCTCCGCAAGGCGCTGGCACTCGACCTGCCTGTCGTGTTGGTGATCAACAAGATCGATCGGCCTGATTCCCGTATCTCCGAAGTCGTCGACGAGGTCTACGAGTTGTTCTTCGACCTCGACGCCAAAGAACATCAGATCGACTTCCCGATCGTTTACACGAACGCTCGCCGTGGCACTGCAACGCTGGATCCCCTGCAGCCGGGCAGCGACCTGCGGCCCATGTTCGAAACGCTACTCGAGACCGTTCAGCCACCTCGCCACGATCCGGAGCATCCACTCCAAGCCTGGATCACCGACCTCGACTCCAACCCGTACGTCGGCCGCATCGCGATTTGTCGTATCATGCACGGAACCATCAAAAAGGGTCAATACGTGGCGTGGTGCCGCAGCGACGGAACAACCACCACAGCCAAGATCACCGACCTATATGTCACCGAGAGCCTCAACCGAGTAGATTCCGACGCCGCCGGCGCCGGCGAGATCATCGCCATTTCCGGCATCCCCGACATCACCATCGGCGAAACACTCGCCGATCTCGCCAGGCCCGTTCCTCTTCCTGTGATCGCGGTGGAGGAGCCGAGCCTCTCGATGACGATCGGTACCAATACGTCTCCAATGGCTGGACTCGACGGTGAAAAGGTGACCGCCCGCCTCATCAAGAATCGTCTCGATGCCGAACTGGTCGGCAACGTGTCGATTCGAGTGTCGGACACCGACCGTCCCGACACCTGGGAAGTTCAGGGACGGGGCGAGCTTCAGCTCGCCGTGTTAGTGGAAATCATGCGTCGTGAGGGCTTCGAGATGACCGTCGGCAAGCCCGAAGTCGTCACACGAACCGTCGGAGGACGCCTCCACGAGCCGACCGAGCGCATCACCATTGATGTCCCCGAGGAATTCGTTGGTGCGACAACCCGGCTCTTCGGCGAGCGTAAGGCCCGCATGGTGAACATGTCGAACCATGGCACCGGATGGGTTCGTCTCGACTACATCGTGGCGGCCCGTGGACTCATCGGCTTCCGCACCGAGTTCCTCACGGAGACTCGTGGCACCGGTCTCATGGGCAGCGTGTTCGAAGGCTACACCCCGTGGTTGGGGGAGCTTCGCTCTCGCCGCTCAGGCTCGATCGTCGCCGATCGCAGGGGCGCGGTCACCGCTTACGCCGTTGCCGCCCTGCAGGACCGGACTTCGCTGTTCGTCACTCCCGGCGACGAGGTCTACGAGGGCATGGTTATCGGCGAGAACCCGCGGCTCGACGATATGAACGTCAACATCGGCCGTGAGAAGAAACAGACCAACGTGCGCGCTGCCGCTTCCGACGACACCGTCCGTCTGACCCCACCCCGCATCCTGTCGCTCGAGCAATCTCTCGAATTCATCGCCGATGACGAGTGCGTTGAGGTCACCCCGCACTTCCTTCGCCTCCGTAAGGTGGTTCTCGAGGCCGGGGTACGCGGCCGCAACAAGAAACGCCTCCAGCGCAGCCCGTGTTGAAGGATCCACACTCCCGTACGCCAACATCCCTGGACCTGATGCACCAGGTGGAGTTCCCCCCGTGTGCTGGACACTTGGTTTATGCGGCCGTGTGATGGTGGTAGTTGTCCTCCCATTCGTTCGGTGGCTGATGTCCGATCGTGGAATGAAGCCGGCGGGATCGACTCCACAATCGTCAAGGTCCATCCCGACGGTACCGGCGCCCACAAGAAGGGGGTCCACAGTCCATCGGGAAGTCCTGGGGTGGGCAGCCGGAGCGAGGCACAGTTCCGTCCCGGGGCATAGTCCCATTCCTAAAGCGGTGGGGTTGGGGGCACACAGCTAGTTCGGTGACGGGGCACCTCCAGCCAGGCGAACCCCGACCAGGTGGGAACGTAGGTGTAGGGTCGGACCGGGGCGCCCTTCCTGCTTTTGAGCTGGCGGGTTTCCCCGGCCCGCCCTCCGAACCGGACGTGCAACTTCGGGTGCATCCGGCTCTCCATGTGTTCATGCCACTACTGGCTCAGCCTGTGTCTGCATCACACGTTCCCGCCGCTCGGCCTCAACCAGCCTCACCTACTCCCCTGATCTTCGGTCCCTTCCGGAGAAGAGTCTCTACAGCCTCTCTGTAGAGACTCACCCTGTTGATCCCCTAACCGAAAACTGTCCACGAAAGTGGGGTACCTCCAGTGTGACAAACTATCATCGTCAACGGGCTTATCAATGGAGGTGTTCATTTCGTTTCTCGGTAGGCGGCTATGTGGGCTGAGGACGGCGTGCGTGCTGGGCGTGCTGCTGACCCTGTCCTGGCCCGCCTTGGCCCACGACACGACGTCTACCGCTCCGCCCGCCGCGCCCGGCCAACTCACCGGGACGGTGATTCACGCTGGGATGGTGGAATTGGACTGGAGCGACGTGGCCGAAGCGACCGCCTACCGGATTCAGGCGTGGGACGGCAGCGACTTTTTCGACGTACCGAGCCGGAACCTGGTGACGGGCAACAAGGTTGAGGTGCTGTTCTACGGTTCCTTGGCGATACTGACCGGGCTGCCACACGAGGGGGTCTACTACTTCCGGGTACAGGCCGTCAACGCTGCGGGCGCGTCGGAGTGGTCGGAAATCCTCTTCCTGTCCAATATCTCGCCGGACCTGGTTGATGAGCCTCTGCCCACCTTTGCGCCCACGCCGACTCCCGAACCCACACCGGCGACGCAGCCGGCAGCGGAAGCGCCGTCGGTCCCGCGGAACCTGGCCGGCCACGCCTCCTGCGGTTCCATCACCCTGAACTGGAACGTCCCGGCGGATGGTGCGGTCACCGGCTACCGGATATTGCGCCGCCGCCCGTCTGAAGGCGAAAGGACCCTGCTGGTGTACGTGGCCGACACGGGCAGTTCCGCCACCACCTACACCGACATCGACGTGGAACCGGGCGTGGAGTACGTCTATCGGGTCAAGGCGGTCAACCGGGGCGAGGTTGGGCCGCAGTCCAACTACCACAATGTCAAGATGCCTCCATCCGCTCTGACGCCGGCGGGGACGCCGGGGAACCTGTGCGCGACAGTAGTCGGCGATGTCATCCGACTGGCCTGGGACGCGCCGGCCGACATTGCAGTAACCGGCTATCAGGTGTTGCGGCGTCGCCCGCCGGCGGGTGAGAAGAGGCTGCGGGTGTATGAGGAGAACACGGGCAGCGCGGCCACCACTTACATGGACCGGAACGTGGAATCGGGGATACGGTACGTGTACCGGGTGAAGGCCGTCAGCGCCGAGGGGGTTGGCTCGCAGTCCAACTACGTCAACATCAATGTGCCGCGCCAACCCGCCACGCCGGAACCGGCGCCCGCGCTGACGGCGGACTTCCACGCGACGCCGGAGTCCCACGACGGACAGACTCCCTTCACCTTCGAGCTTCGGTTCAGCGAGGAGATTGAGAGTCTGCAGTACCGGACGGTGCGGTACCTTGCCCTCCAGTTGTCCGGCGGCTTGGTGGTGGAGGCGCGGCGGCCGGCCCCGCCCAGCCGCGTCCGCTGGGAGATCACCATTGACCCCGACGGCTCCGGCGACGTGACGGTCGTGCTGCCCGTCACCGGGGCCTGCGACGACCTTGAGGCCATCTGCACCGGGGACGGAAGGGAGCTGTCCAACCGGACCGAGCTGACCGTCGCCGGTCCCGCAGTGCAGGACGCAACGGCACCTGCGCAGCAGCAGCGACCCAACTTCCGGGCCACCGGCGCGCCCACCATCAGCGGCACAGCGCAGGTCGGACACGCTCTGACGGCTGACGTATCGGCCATCTCCGATACGGATGGTCTGACCGGGGTGAGCTTCACCTACCAGTGGCTGACTGATAACACGCCAATCGACGGTGCGGCCGGTACGTCCTACACGCTCACCGAAGCCGAGGAAGGCAAGATCGTCAGAGTGAAAGCGAGCTTCGCCGACGACGCCGGCAACGCCGAGGCGATGGAGAGCGCCCCCACGGCTGCCGTGGCGCCCGTGGAGGCGCTGACAGCAGCGTTCCAGGACGCACCGGCCCATCACGACGGCGCAGAGCCATTCACGGTTCGGATCGCCTTCAGCGAGCCAGTCGCCACCAGCCACCAGCCCTCGATGTTCTCCTCCCTGGAATTAACGGGCGGCCAATTCATCAGCGCGGGGCGCGTTGACGGTCGCCATGACCTTTGGGAGATCATCGTGCGTCCGGCGCATAACCATCCCGGAGAGATTCACATCATGCTGCCCACAGGCCTCCCGTGCGACCTCCCGGGATCCATCTGTACCGAAGACGGCAAGCGGCTCTCCATCTGGATAGAACTCACCGTCCCCTCCCTTCCCGTGTACCTCACGTTCGATGACGGCCCCCACAGCACGCATACCCCCCAAATACTGGACATACTGGCCCGTTACGGCGCCCGGTCCACGTTCTTCGTGATAGGGGTGCACGCTGCGCAACATCCCGACCTCATTGAACGCATGGTCGCAGAGGGCCACACCGTCGGCAACCACACCTACCGCCATGAACGGCTCAACGACCTGTCGCTGGAATCGTTCAACGATACCGTGGGACGTACTCAGGAACTGCTTGGAGACCATGGCGCGGCTTGTCTGCGGGCCCCCTTCGGCGCCGCCAATGCTCTCACCGAGGAACGGGCCCGGGCATTGGGGCTGGAACTGATACCCTGGACGGTGAACACTTATGACTGGAGCAATTCCGGGGTGGACAGCATCGTCGATCATATATTGACGGGAGTCTCTCCCGAGGCGATCATCCTGATGCACGATGGCGTGGGTAACGGTCAGATTGTTCAGGCTTTGGACACCGCGCTGCGCCGCCTGTCGGCACTGGGTGTGCGATTCGAACCTGTCTGCCGCTGAGCGGTTCCCCCGGGGAGAGGCCCGATCGCGGACTCTAGGATATTCACATACGTCGCACCGCATCCGGCAACGGGTCTGGCCTCGCTGAGGGGTCGTATTCACTCGGTGTGTACCTGCTGGTATCTACCAACGCTCTAGCTACGGTGGGATAGCCGATAGCGAACAACAACGTTCCAGCGAGGAGGCCATCTGAGACCGACTTCTGAGCTATTTCCGGCATTGCCGTACCCCACCCGTAGCAAAGCTGCATTTAACAACCCGCTCACCCGATGGCGGTGCGGCCCTTCGATCATCGTTCTAACACGGTCCGGATACTATTCGGAGGTTTCGGACGGGTTTTCCTCCACACATGGGGGCGGTTTAGTTTGGGGTGGAGGTGCCGGCGGCGGTGATTAGGTGGCGGGCCCGGTACAGGAATGCAGCCATCTGCGCTCGCGTGATGGGTCTGTTGGGGCAGTACTGAAGCGGTTCCTGGGTGCAGCCCGCGGTTATCTGTGCCCGGTGGAGCGTCTCGATGTTGGCGGCATGCACGCTGGCGGGATCCACGTCAACAAACCCTGCCTGCTGTTGGGGGGCTTGCAGGTCGAGAGCGCGGGTGAGGAAGCTCGCCATTTGTGCTCGGGTGATGGGTTTGTTGGGGCAGTACTGAAGCGGTTCCTGGGTGCAGCCTGTGGTTATCTGTGCCTGGTGGAGCGTCTCGATGTTGGTGGCATGCACATTGGTGGGATCCACGTCAACAAACCCTGCCTGCTGTTGGGGGGCTTGCAGGTCGAGAGCGCGGGTGAGGAAGCTCGCCATTTGTGCTCGGGTGACTGGGTTGTTGGGACAATAGGTGTAGGCGGCGCAGCCTCCGGTGATTCCTTGTTCGGCTAGCCATATGATCTCGTTGACGAACTGGTGATCGGTGATATCGCCCTACACGGTGAGAGTGGCGCTGCCGGTGAGGGTCCGCCGGGCGATGTCGCCGACGGTCACGCTCACCGTGTAGGTGCCGTCCGCGGGTGCCACGAACGCGAAACGCTGCGCGTCGCTTGTCGCGGTGAACCCGTGGGGGCCGGTGACTGTCCATCTCAGAGCGCGGATCCTGGTGCCGTCGCTGATAGCCGCGGTGAACACGGTCTCCGTATCGGCGGCGGTGTAGGAGGCGCCGCCGATCTCGACCACAGCAGCCGGACCGCCGCCACCACCACCGGTGCCACCGCCCCCGCCTCCGCCGCCACCAGGGCGCGGGGCTGGTTCGGTGATGGTGACGGCCACGACACCGATGCTGTACGCGCCGTGAAATATCGAGACCTCGATGGTCTCGTCGGGGTCTTCTTCGGTGTCGGTCGCCGCTCTCAGCGTGAAACTCGCGGATCTGGCGCCAGCCGCGAGGATCAAGCGCTGTGACGATGTCAGGTCCTGGCTGCGGCTGTTGGTGATCGTGAAGTCGTCTACGGGGGTGGCTGTGCCGCTGAGAGCCAACTCGAGGGTCTGCGGATCGGCGAAGGTGACGCCGACGGTCTCCACGACGACGCGAACTGATCTGCCTTCCGCGACTTCGCTGGAGCCTGGAGAGACGCTGAAGTCCGCCACGTAGTCGTCGTTGTAGACGGTCACGGCCGCCGCGTTGGCGGTGCCGGTGAGGTAAACGGGCGGGCTGCTGGTGCTGCCAAGCACCAGCACCGTCACGGCCGCGTCGTCCTCGATGACGGTGTCGTCGAGCGTTGCCACATCAAGGACCGCGGTGGCGCTGTTCTGCTCGAAGGTGGCGGTGGTGGGCGTGGAGCCGCTCAGTGTCGACCCGGTCGCCGTCACCTGGACCCGGACCGTCAGCGCAGTGGTGAGCGGCAGGCTGTGGGCATCGGTTCGCGTGAGCGCGAAGGTGGCGTTCTCACCCTCGGTGATCGTCCCGCCCGCCGCGATCGTGACCAGCGGCGTGCCCTCCACGTCGCTCGGGGGGATCGTTACCGTGCGCGTACCGAGCGAAGCGTTGGTGAGGTCGAGTCTGGCACTGACGGTGACGGTCTCCCCCGTCGTCTCGATGACGGTGTCGTCGACCGCGCGGATGGTGGCCTTGACCGCGTCCGCCCCGGCCGGGAGGGTGATGGCGTAGGGCGGGGACAGGATGCGGTTGCCGGCGTCCACGAGGACGAAGTCGTCCCCCGGCGTGGCCGTGCCGCCAACGGTGAGGTTGATGGTCTGGTCGTGCTCGAAGGTGACGCCGTTGGTGATAGCGAAGACGAGGCTGGTCTCGGCGCCCTCGGCGACCTGGTGCACCGCCGCGGTGAAGCTGATCTGTGCCCGGTCGGCGTCGCTGATCGTCACGGTCGGGGCGGCGGTCGAGTCCGCGGTCACGCCGTATGGCAGCGCGCCGAACTCGAGCGTGGCGGTCTCCGGTCCCTCGACCAGATAGTCGTGCACGGCTTCGACCGTCAGCGTCTTGCGGGTCTCCCCGGCGTCGAAGGTGACGCTGCCGGCCACCGTCAGGTCGTCGGACGACCCGCTGCTCCCCGCGCCGGCCAGGACGGGGAAGGTCACCCCGCGGACGCCATGGTGGGCGGCGCTGAGGCGCACCGTGACGGCCAGCGTCGCGCCTTCAGCGATCGTGTAGGTGGCCTGCTCGAAAGAAACGGTGACGGGAGGTCCGATCACCAGCGCCGGGGGCGCCTCAGACAGCGTCGTGCCGTCGGCCGTGCAGATGCCGCTGTCCGCGCAGGCCTGATCGGCGACAAGGCGGAACGTGATCGCGCCGTCGCCTTCTGGGGTAAGGGTGACCAGGTAGGCGTTGGCCGGCTCGCCCGCCGCCACATGGGGGCTGACGCCGGCGACCGTCGCACCCTCGACGCTGACCGACGGCGTGTCCGCGGCGAAGTCCACCACCGGCCGGCTGAACGCGACCACCACCTGCGGAGCACCGAGGTTGAACACCGACGTGTGGCTGCTGGCCGGAAGATCCGCGGTCAGCGCACCGGGCTGCGGCGCCAGCGCGTGGGGAGCCAGCGGAATGGCGTGCACGGAGAGTTGTCCGCCGTCGTAGGGCATCCGAAGGGAGAACTTCTCTTCGCCGGTGTCCGGGTCAACCTGAGTCACCGATTCATCGGGCGGGTAGGGCGGCCCCGCGCCGTAGGAGAAGCCTCGGGTGCCGCCCCAGCTGATCAGCCAGTCTCCGTTGTTCAGCGCCTCGACGTGGCCACGGACGTTCCCGTAGAACTCCTTGCGGCCGTAAAGCGAGTGATCGCGCAGGAAAACCGCCTCGCCGTTGGCCTCGTCGATCGCGTACTCCACCGCGCGGCTGTACACGCTGCTCTGCCGTCCCAGTTCCGCGTCTTCCCATGGGTCCTTCAGGCACACGGCGCCGTTGTCGAACATGATGAGATTGCCGTTGGGCAGGATCTCCGCGGCGTGCTGCCCGCAGAACTCCCCTTCGGGATCGTTGACGACGGCCAACGGCGGCGGGCCGATGTCGCGGGCCTCCCACTCCGCATCGCTCAGGTTGCTGCGGCCCACACGCCACACGACCTTGTGCTCAGCCGGGTGGTCCGGATCGATCCGCAACACCGTGGAGCAGCCCCGGAACGAGGCGATGATGTGCCCGTGCACCATCTGCAGCGAGTTGATGTGGGCGTAGCCGTCCGGGAAGCGGTGCTGGGCGCAGTCCTCGAGGGGGATGTTGCCCCATGAGTTCCAGGTGAACACCGCCCGCGGAAAGAGGCCCGGCGTGACGATCTGGATGGCAGAGTCCTTGATTTGCTGCGGTTGGACGCTGTCGACGCTTGGGTGTTCGAACGTCAGGCCGCTGAGGTCGCGCATGGCCGGCTCGTAGGCCATGAGCAGGTAGTTCCCGTTCTCCAGAACCCGGAAGTCATGGAGGTCGGTGGTCGCCAACGGATCCACGGTAGCTGCGAAGACCCCGCTGCCATGCAGGATCTTCAGGTTCTCGTCTAGGACGACCCATCCCCGACGGTGTCTGATCCATGCGGACGGTCCCGTGTAGGAGTATCGATACTCAAGGTCGTTGCCGGCCCGGTGGACCCGGAAGTGACCGCCCGCTTGGCCATCGATCTTCCGATGGAATCTCGGGACGGCGTTGTTGTCCACAATGGCCAGGTAGGAACCCCGAGTGAACATGATGAGATCCTCGATGACGCCGGTGGCGCCCGCTGCTCTTGTCGCCGTCGTGTTCCCCAGGTCGCCCGCGAGGCAGTGAACGACATAGGTCGTGCTCGCCCCGTCGCCGCCCGTGACGGCGATCTCGACGTCGCTCTCCGCATGCACCAGCACGTCGATGGGGTTCCCGCTCTCGACGACGCTGTCCACATGCACCGGCACGTCGATGGGGCTCCCGCTCTCGACCTGGACGCCGTTGACCGCCAACCGGGCGCCGGGCGCCGCCCAAGCGGTCAGTGTCATCGTGTCGTCGGCCGGCGTATACAGATCGCCGTCGTCGGTGCAGCCGACGGCGTAGTGGAGAGTCTCCGCGTCGAATGCGGGCTTCATCACGCGCGGAAACGCGTCGCCTACGGAGTTCGCCGAGTCGCTGGTGGTGGCCGTCAGTCCGCTGAGCAACTGTGCTGTCACTACGTTCGGCGTCACCGCCTGGGCGGTCTGGCCGGCGCCGTGACCGTCGGTGTAGGTCGCGCTCACCCGCAGGTATTGCCCCGCGTCGGCAGCGGCCGGCGTGTGACTGGCCGATGTCGCCGCGCCGATCTCGGTCCAGGCGTTGCGGCCCGCCGATCGCTCCCAGGTCCAGGTGATGTCGACAACGTCGCCGTCGGGGTCGCTGACGCCGGCGGTCAGCGCCTCGCCCAGCCTGGGCCGCAGCGAGCCCAGATTCAACGTCCCGGCCTCGTTCTGATCGGCAACGGTGACGGTTGCGGCCAGGCTGACCGAGCCGGTTCCGTCCGAAGCTGTCACCGTCAGCGCGTACGCGCCGTTCGTGTCCGCGTCCGCCGGCGACTCATAGTCGGGCAGCGCGAGGAATCTGAGGACGCCGCCCTCGATGGAGAACGCGCCGCGGTCGGCGCCCGACGACGACCAGGCAACACCCCCTGCGTCCTCGGGCGAGGAGGCGGTGTAGGTGGCCACGCGCGTCGCGTCGTTCTCGGCGAAGGTCACCTCCGTCGGCCCGGTCACCGCCGACAGCAGTTCGGTGACGTTGATGACATCGATGGTGACCGCGATGTCAGTTGAGCTCTCGGAGTCCGTGGCGGTGACCGTCACCTCGTAGCGGGAGTTGGTCTCGTAGTCGAGAGCGGCTCTGGTCCGGAGCTGGCCCGTCGCAGCAACGATGTCAAAGGAGCCGGAGTCTGCTCCCCCCAACGAATAGGTGACCGTGCCGCTGCTGTCCGCCACCGTGACCGGCGCGCCGATGTCATGACCCGCGGCCGTGTTCTCAGCCACGCTGCGGGCCGTGCTCGCCGACTGCAGCGCGAACGCCACGCCACGGATCGTGTCCCCCACCGTCACCGCAGTCAGGGAGTGCGGGCCCGCAACCGTCACCTCAACGCTCTCAGCGAGCGGCGCGCCGTCCTTTGAGCAGATCGCTCCCGCATCAGCGCACGGCCTCGTTGGCAGCCTCACCACCACGTCGCCGAGGTGGCCCTCATCAGGCTCCACGGTGATCGTCCACTGCGTGTCGCTGCCCGGCGCCACACGACGCGCGCCACGCACGGAAGCGCCCTCCACCCTGAACGCATTATCGCGCAGCGTCAGATAGCTCACCGCCAGTTCAGCACCGACGAACCTCAACCCCAGCTCGAACACCGAACCATCATGAGTCGAAGGCACATCAAAGAACTCCGCGCTGAACCCCCCGGTGCCACTCGCCCGATCCGGAACAGCCACCACCAACGCCGCCAGCGCCAACACCGTCACCCAAGCACACAGCGGGTGCCAACCCCTCATGCTCCACCACCCCCACATCCAATAGAAACTCCCCTCCCGAATCCTGGAGGGTTGGTTGGGCTACGTTGGCTAGTTAGTGATCTACTGGGCCGGAGCATGTTGGCTGAACATGTCGTTGGCGGAGTGGAGCCACATGACCATCATGGGCCGAACGCGAGTCGGGGGTCGTCGATTTGCCACGCAAGTGGGGATCACAGCCCCAACGACCGGGTCAGGAACGACGCCATCTAGGGCGTTAGAGCAGAAAGCAAATCGGGGGGGGGGGGGGGGGTGATCTGCTTGTCGAATGGATTCTTGGGTGGTTCGGCCTCTGGGGTTGTGAATCACCCCGGGTGAATCACCCCGGGTTTTGTGGAGACTGTCCAAGGGGTGGGTGGTCCGGCTGTTCTCGATGGGAAGGCGACGAATTGTCGGTGGGTCAGGTTTGCATCTTCGAGAGAGAGGCATATTCCAGTAAACTGCTAGTTAGGAGAAATGCGTCTGTGAGCTCGAATATACATGTATCTATGAGTATATATGTGTTATCGACACCGCGCAAGACCTGATATTTCTATGGCGCGCCATTAGTCACACTGAGGTTCCTCCCAGATCGTGGAGGGTTGGTTAGGTTGTTTGGTGGGTTTGTTCGTAGTTGGGGCTGGTCATGTCGAGTGTGGAGTGGAGTCGGTGTTGGCTGTACCAGGTGTGGATCCAGTTGGCGATGTGAACCGTCCCGGTTTCCCCGGAGAAGCTCCAGATTCGGCGGGTATGGGAGTGCGAGGTTCGGGGTGTACGGCGCCCGCAAGGTCGGGCGCCAACTACAGCATGAAGGCGCTGCGATGGCGCGCTGCACTATGGAACGTCTCATGCGCCAAGAAGGCCTGAAGGGCGTAGTGAGGGGCCCAAAAGCGGCGTACGACCATCGGAGATGACAGCGCGGCCCGACCCCAGGATCTGGTAACCCGCGGTGGTTGGTATCACCACCCATCAGTTCGTCATGCTTCCATTCTCGACGGGCTGCGCCAGGTTATAGGCTGTATTCCATTCCAGCGGAGGTCCCGTTTCCGGATCCACGTCCGGGTTCTTGTGTTCTTCAGTTCCTTCCCCTCCTCAAATCTATCGCTCCTCCAACACCCCGACAGACAGAGAAGCCTTCGTATTCGGCGCAGGGCCAAGAGAAATCGAGGGGCGGGGACGGCGATGTGGGTTACTGAGGGATTCCTATCCAGGTAGTCACCAGGCTGCTGCCTGGTCGATGAGTTCGGGTGTGACAGTATCGAATCCACCGTTACAAGCGTCGGCGACGGCCACATGGACGGTACGGATGACATCTCGGAGAACACCTGGGAACTCGGTCTGGTATAGCTCGTAGAGGCGGTCAACTGCGGTGGGGCTGATGATTGCCCCGAGTGGCGGCGCTGTGGTGGGGTCGTCCGACGTGTGAGCAATGACTCGTGAGTGGATCACCTTACGGAGCGCGTTTGGCGAGGTTAGCTGTGGGATATTGACACGAAGCTCGATGCTGGCGCGAAGGTGGTCGGCAAGTTCCGTGTCTTTCAGGTAGTTCGTGTGGACGGCCACCACCATGCCGGTGGGGAGTTGCCGTAGTTCCGGCAAGATCGTGCCGAAGAAGGCGAGGGCAAGGTCTTGGTAACTGACGCTGCTGCCCACGTTGCGGAACCAGCGATCCGTATCGTCGAATACCAACACTGGCATGAGATCATCTTTTTGAAGGATGGTGAGCAGTTGGTGAACTACTTCAAGAGTCGCCTGGGTTGTCACCGCTAGCTCGGTGTTTGGCGGCACTTGGCGTTTCACGTTAGCTTGTATGCCAATGCCCATCCAGTTACCTCCGAGAGTAAGCCCGCTGGTCCGACTTGTGGACGTTACAAGGCGTCTTGTAGAGGCTGATCGAAGGGCTTCGACCCGTTCCGAGTCGTCGAGGTCGGCGTGGTTGACCAGTGTCTGGATGATGAGCCCGGCCACGGCCTGGACACTGGTCACTGTTGCGGCCGGCTCTCCGAAGACCGGAATCGGAATGGGGGCTATTCCTGGTATGGCCGGGCCGAGAACGTGTTCGATGAGGCTTGACTTCCCAGACCCGGAACGCCCCACGATGGCTATGCGTTCACCCCTCTGAGCTGCGCCGGCCAGGCGATCTTCGGGCGATGTCCCGGGTGCCAACTGATCGAAGGGTACGTGATAGACGCCAAGGTCAAGGCGGATAGGTGATGGGTCGAAGGCGTGGGCGGCCTGAAGTCGTCGGAGAAGGCGAAGGCTCATCACCCCTCCTCATGGCTGAGACGAGTTGCGTAGAGCTTGCGTGGACGGCCGGGGTGGTGCGTCTTCTCATTGGAGGCATGCACGAGCCCGGCGTCTTCGAGGCGACGGAGTACCTGTGTAGCCCGCGCCCGGGTGATGTCCAGGGACTCGAGCAACTTCTCGTCGGAGGCGCTGGTAGGTCCATGTCTTGTGAGGTACCGAACCGCAAGCCCTTCCGTCGCACCGAGTTCGGCGGCGGAGGTCACGAGCCGATCGGCAACCAAGGCCTCCTCCGAGCTACGGAGAACGACGTCCCGTGCCGCTGCAAGGAGTCGACGAGGGTTGCCATCGCCTTGTTCGATTATTCGGTCCCGGTTGGAGATGATCCGTACCCTCGCTTCTCCATCATCGATATCTGCTCCAGCCAACCGAGCTTGGAGGAGACCCAGGGACGCGGCCGTATCCAAGGGGCCGAGCGTTAGAACCGAATCGAAGAAAGCATCGGCCGGCGGTTCCAGGTATCGAGACCGCCGGGTCGCCTGTCCACAGACCACCCATCGAAACGGCATCTGCCATATGTCGTCGCGATAGCGCCCGAACATCTCATGGACCAGCTCCGGTTCGCGCATCTCGTCGAGGATGATGATCGGTCGCCGACCTTCCGATTCCGACACCCGCGCGCTCAAGGCTCTCATGTCTCGGAGCGGGTCAGGATCCCCCTCCTGTACGCGAACCCGAGACAACGCCAAGTGAGCCACCAGCTGGTCACGGCTGTACTCCGGTGGGCGAGGTCCGTCCATCGCGATACGAATTTCCGTGACGAGTTCGGTCATATCTTCGGCCCAGCCGGCGTTGATGTAGTAACTTGCGCGTCCGGTATCTTCGAGCCGGCGCTGGTGTTGACGCACCAGCGAGGTTGACCCCATGCCTCGTTCCCCCAGCACGAGGACATTGAAATCGAGTTGGGCCGACCGTTCCAGATGACCAAGTTCTGCAGTACGATCAACGAACAGTCCCCGATCGGCATCGGAGCCGGTCAGCGGACGTTGGCTCAGTAGAAGCATTACTCACATATCTTACTGTAAGTTTTGTTAGAACACCAGGAGGGCCCGAGCCGCTCTCACTCTCGGCGAGTCGTCCCCTAAGTCTTTCAGTGGCGAAGGGCGTAACCGCGCTTCAGGGGGCACGCCTCCAACGGACAGCTACACGCCGAATCGGGGATCATCACCCACGCCGGCGAAGACCTGGACGGGGACGACCTGTGGCGCCGGCTGTCCTGAGACGCCCGGCCCTGCCTAACCCTCTCCTGAGCCCCTCCAGCGGAGGGTTACTCCGTTGGCCGCCGCTCGCCGGATTCGTAACCGTCCTCCTCGGGCAGCGGGCGTAAGGCGACGAGGTCGCCGTCGGCCTGGGGAGGACGGGCTAGCCCCCCGGTCTCGACTTCTAGACTTTTCGAGCCGCCCGTTTCGGGCGGAAACACCCCGAAACCAGCCTCCAGATCGTTAACCAATATAACCCAAACCCCTAGAAGCCGATTTAGCGGGCCGGGAGATCCCGCCGTGACCCGAACCACCCTACGGACGCCAGTTTGCACAAAGAAACCCAGACGGGGAAGGCACGCCAAGGCGGGGGTACCCGCCCCGGCAGGGCCAGGTCGAGTATCTACACTCGCCTTTGCCGACGAATCCCCGGGTCCGCGAAAGCCACCAGGTATTTCAAAGAACAGGTACTCCGCAAACGGCCCTACATCGACCCGGCCTGGTGTACCCAGATCGTGTCTGCACCACTCCACCGAGAGGAACAACCCGACGGCCCTGTACGCCTGTGGGGGAAAGTAGAACGCCCCGGCGAGACAACACGTCGGTTTCTGCGGGTTGTTACATTGGAGGACGGCGAAACCATCCAGAATGCCTTCTTTGATCGGCGGTTCCGAAAGGACGATCCATGAAGCTTCACTACTACCCGGAAACCGACAGCCTCTACATCGAGTTCAAACCGACCCCGGGAACAGAAACCCGCGAGGTAGTCGTTGGGCTGAACGTAGACCTCGACGCCGCCGGCGAGTTGGTCGGCTTCGACATAGACCACGCCTCGAAGCTGGTGGACCTCTCAACACTCGAAACCGAATCGCTATCCCTGCGTAACCCCGCTGCTATCTGAAACCCTGAATGAACGGGTAGCCGTCATCTCATCCGGTCAGGCCCTACGGGTTGACGTTGACGTAGTTGGACCGCGCGCCCGCGCCCGCCCCGTTGATGGCCTTCACCCGGTACACGTGCTGCGTTCCCGCCGTCACGTCGGTGTCGGTGAAGGTGGTCGCCGTGCTGCCCGTGTTTCCCACGTACACCAGCAGCGTCTTCTCCCCCTCGTAGGGACGCCGCCGCAGGATCAGGTAGCCGCTGACCGAATCGTCGTCCGGCGCCTGCCAGGTCAGGGTCACCGAGCCGTCGTCGTTCACCGTGGCCGTCAGGTTCCGGGGCGCGGGCGGTGGCTCCGCCGGGTCGGACTCCGCCACCGCCTCCGCCACCGCCGCCGTGGCCGCGCTGGTCAGGGTCTCCGCGTTCCCCGCGTCGTCGGTGAAGGAGACCCTCACCCGGACGGCCTTGCCCGCAACGGAATCTCTCAGGGTGTATCTGGAGCCCGTTGCCCCCTGGATGGCCGCCCCACCGGCCAGCCACTGGTAGCTGAACGACACGTTGCTCAGGCCGTCGGCGTCGGCGATGCCCGACGTGTCCGCCGTCAGCCTCTCGCCCACCTGGGCCGTGCCCCTGATGCTGGGCGCTCCCGCGGCCGGACTGTTCTCCGGCTGCGGTTCATCCTGCTGCTCCTCTTCCTCCGCTACCGGACCGGCGACGGTCAACTCCGTCCGGTTGGACAGCATCCCCCCGTCCTCGGCGCAGACCGCCCCCTGGTTGTCGCAGTCGTTCGTGACGGGCAGCGCGACCGTGACTTCGTTGTCGCCGTTGGGCTCAACCGTAATCTCCCAGCGGACGTTGCTGCCCTTATCCAGCCGCCGCGCCTGCGTCACCCGGCCGCCCGTGACCTCGAAGATATGGTCCCGCAGCTTCTCGTAGCCGATGGGGAACTCCTCGCTGAAGCGCAACTCGAAGGTGAAGGCGCTCTCCCCGTCGTGGGATGATGGCACCTCTAGGAACTCCGCCGTCAGCAGTTCCGGGGCCGCTTCAACCGCTGCCGTGGCCGCGCTGGTCAGCGTCTCCGCGTTCCCCGCGTTGTCGGTGAAGCTCACCCGGACCTGGATGCTCAGCCCCTGGTCGGCTTCGGTGAGGGTGTAGCTGGAACCCGTGGCGCCGTCGATGTCCAACCCGCCGGCAATCCACTGGTAAGTGAAGGTGGCGTCGTCCAGGCCGTCGGCGTCGGCTATCCCGGATGGGTCCGCCAACAAGGTTTCGCCTACCTGGGCCGTGCCCGTGATGGCCGGCGCGCCGCCGGCCGGACTGTTCTCCGCCTCCAGAGCCTGTTGCTGTTCGTCGTTCTCCTCTTCCACAACCTGCACATCCTGAGGGCCGGGGACGGTCAGCTTCGCCAGGTGAGAAAAGGGCCTGCCGTCCTCCGTGCAGTAGATGGTGCCGTAGCTGCAGACGCCGCTGGTGTTAAGGCCGACGGTTACTGCGCCGTCGGAGTTCGGCAACACCGTGATCTCCCACAGGTCGTTGCGCCCGTCCACCCGCTTGGCATACTTGCTCGGCCAGGCGCCGTTGACCCACATACCTGGGCGCAGGTCCGCGTAGCCTGTGGGGATGCCCCCGTTCCAGACGAAGTGGAACCTGTGCGGGGCGATGTCATCGCTGAAGACGATGCGGAAGGTGAAGGGGGCCGTTCCGTCGTGGTACGGCGGGGCCCCCTCGAAGTAGGCGCCTAGGCCAAAGATCGAGCCCGCCTGCGAATCTTGCTGCCCGGAGACGGGTAGTGGGTCGACTGCCGTAATGCTGTATGTCCGAACTGGCCCTTCTTCGACGTTGTCTGGAGAGTTGTAGTCGTATATCGGGAGCATGGCCGTGCCCGAGTGGCAAGCGATCATCCAGACCTTTGAGCCCATGCCAACGGTCATTGTCTCGAATGAGGCCCTCTCCTCGGAACGGCAGAATGTTTCTGGATCGGGCGGGTAACGCGGCGGGAAACCTTGCTCGATCATTTCTGCTGAGACGGAACTGAACCAAGCATCAACCAGCAGCCGGTCCGTGTTCGGGCCGCGACCACCGAAAAGGACGTTTACGCACCCTCCCCCTGCAACTGTCAGGGTGTACTCCGTCCACACACCCACCGTCATTGTGGACGGATCAGGCTCGAACCACGCGTCAGTCACTGTGCTCACACCGGTCGGGAACGCTCCGATTTCGCACCCGGTTGAGTCGTCCTCAGGGTCCTGGGACTCGCTGGCAACGGTGGTGCCCTGGGCCAGGTTCGACCAGGGGCTGTCGCCTTCGTGGTTGCGGGCCAGCACCCGCGCCTCGTAGTCGGTGCCGGGGGTCAGGTCGGTCAGGGTGATGGACAGGCCCGTCCCCTCGTGATCGGCGTCGCTGTTCCACGACGACAGCGGGTCGGTCACCTCCCGGTACTCGACGTCGTAGTCGGTGATCGCGGGGCGGCCCGCGTTGTCGGGCGCGGTCCATCCCACCACCAGGGAGGTCCGCGTCTGACCTGCTATGGAAACCGTCGGGCGGCCCGGTGGCTCTGCCATGTCGGTCACCGTGATGGTCACCGCGATGCTGGCGCTGGCTTCGTGGGGGTCGGCGGCGGTGACGGTGACCGTGTAGCTCTGCCCCGTCTCGTGGTCCAGGACGGTTCCCTCCCCCACCGTGATCTGGCCGCCGCTGTCGATCTCGAAGGAGCCGGAGTCCGCGCCTCCCAGGCTGTAGGTCAGCGGGCGGATTCAATTGGTGGTCGCAACACTTGGTGATGAAGGAGGTTTGCGGTGAGTGTTGTGAAGCGTCGGGAGGCGGTTCGTGTGATGCGGGGTCAGTTGTGGTCGCCTGGTCGGCCGTCGAAAGCGCGGCGTGAGGATCGGGTCCGGTTCTGGGAAGCGATCGCTGGGGGTGTCTCGAGCGAGGACGCTGCTGCCGGGGCGGGGGTGTCACCGGCGGTTGGGTCTAGATGGTTCCGCCAGGCTGGTGGGATGCCGCCGATCTCTCTGGGTTCGGTGTCGGGCCGTTATCTGTCGTTTACCGAACGGGAAGAGATCGCTATCTTCTGTGCGCAGGGTGTGGGGGTGCGGGAGATCGGTCGTCGCCTTGGTCGTTGCGCGTCGACGATTTCGCGGGAGTTGCGCCGCAACGCCGCAACTCGTAGTCGTGGTGTGGTTTATCGGGCAACGACAGCGCAGTGGCACGCGGAGCGGCGTGCCAGCCGCCCGAAGGTCGCGAAGCTGGCCGCCAACGACGAGCTTCGTGAGTATGTGCAGGATCGTTTGGGTGGTCAGATCGCCCGCCCGGATGGTGAGCTGGTGCCAGGACCCCAGGTGCGCTGGGCGGGTCGCCGTCACGGAAGGCGAGCTGACCGGAGGTGGGCAACGTCGTGGAGTCCTGAGCAGATCTCGAGGCGGCTCCGGATCGATTTCCCTGATAATGAGTCCATGAGGATCTCTCACGAGGCGATCTACCAGGCGCTTTATGTGCAAGGCCGAGGCGCGCTCAAACGGGAGCTTGTGGCGTGTGGGCGAACCGGGCGAGCTTTGCGGGTCCCGCGGGCACGGACCCGGCAGCGGCGCCGCACCTTCGTCAGCCCCGAGATCATGATCAGCCAACGCCCCGCCGAGGCCGACGACCGGGCAGTGCCAGGACACTGGGAAGGTGACCTGATCCTGGGACTTCGGAGTTCCGCGATCGGGACGCTGGTTGAGCGCACCACCAGGTTCACGATGCTGTTGCATCTCCCACCCATGCCAGGCCACGGAAAACAGCAACGGGTCCACAACGGGCCCCCTCTCGCCGGCCACGGCGCCCAAGCCGTACGCGACGCTATCGCTGCGTCGATCATCACCCTGCCCCAACAGCTCCGGAAGTCGTTGACCTGGGACCAAGGAGTCGAAATGGCTCAGCATGCTCAACTCCGCACAGAGGCCAACCTCGACATCTACTTCTGCGACCCGCAGAGTCCATGGCAGCGTGGAACCAACGAGAACACCAACGGTCTGCTCCGCCAATACTTCCCCAAAGGCACCGACCTCCACAGACACTCACGCAACGACCTCGACGCTGTCGCTGCAGCACTCAACAGCCGACCCCGCAAAACCCTCGGCTGGAGGACTCCAGCCGAGGCCCTCAACGAATACCTACACTCCCTCAAACAAGGCAGTGTTGCAACGACCCCTTGAACCTGGGTTGCCCTCCGGCGTCGGAGTGATGCACCAGCCGCCGATCTGGGGAGGCTGTGTCGGGTCGCCGGGCCCAGAGTGCTTGCTCCAAAGCGTCGAGCGCCAGGTCGGTTCGTAGACTGTTCGACACTCGCCAACCGACGACGAACCGGGAATAGGCGTCGATCACCAACGCCACGTAGACGAAGCCCGACCAGGTCGGAACATAGGTGATGTCGGACAGCCACAGACGGTCCGGGCGGTCCGCTTCGAAGCTGCGGTCGACCAGATCGGCGGGTCGGGCCGCGCTGTCGTCGGGGATGGTCGTGCGCTTGGTTTCGCCTCTGACCACGCCTTTTAGGCCTTCTTGCCGCATCAGGCGCTCCACCGTGCATCGAGCCACCTCTACTCCTTCACGATGTAACTGACGCCAAACCTTGCGGGCTCCGTACACCCCGAAGTTCGACTCCCACACCCGCCGAATCTGGGGGCGTAGCTCCCCGTCCCGGCGGCTGCGGGCCGAGCAACGTTCGGGTTCGCGCTCCCTGCGTTTGTGCTCGTAGTAGACAGACGGGGCGATCGGCAACTCAGCGCAGATCGGCTCGACCCCGTATCCCTCTCGGTTCTCATCGACGAAGGTGGTCATCGTCTCGGTCGGCGGTCGAGCTCCGCCTGGGCGAAATACGCAGACGCCTTCCTCAAGATCTCATTCGCCCGCCGCAACTCCCGCACCTCCCGCTCCAAGGCTCTGAGCCGCTCCCGCTCTGGACTCGTCAACCCAGGCCGCAGACCCTGATCCGTCTCAGCACGCCGCACCCACTTGCGTAGCGTCTCAGACGAACAGCCGAACTTCTCCGCTATCGAACAGATAGCCGCCCACTCCGAGCGGTGCTCCCCCCGATGCTCCAACACCATCCGGACAGCACGCTCCCGCACCTCCGGCGAATACATCATCAGTCTTCCCATGACTCCATTATCTCCCAACTAATCGAGTCTCCGGAAAACCCGGTGCGGTTCACACAGCCGCCGACGAGGTCGTGTCAACCACCAGCGCCGGGCTGCCATGAGCTGCTGCGTCTTCGATCAACCGGCGGATAGGCCCCTCGTCGTTGGGAACCGGGCGGGCGAACAACGGCTCGCCTCGAGCCGACAGCACACAGGCGTAGTGTTTCCCCTTGGCGATATCAACACCGACGAACACCTCGGGGGTGGGCTGGGGACAATCTTGCATCAGGAGAATCCTTTCCGGTTCGGACGCATGCGACGCTGCCCGCAGGTACCAACGCCTCAACCACATCTGCGAACCAGCCCCACAATCTCGGTGCATGTCCCCCTCAGAGGTCGCAGGCACCCAACCACGGCAGGTGGCAACACCCCCCAGGCCATCTCTGTGACAGGGGGACAGAGCCCTGCCCGCCGCGGCGAGCAACCAGCCCCGATACTCACACACCAGAGCTACCGAACAAGGTATAAGGGGGGAAGAGGCGTGATGGCAGATGCCATGGTTGTGGTCTCTCGGATTGGTACATGTACCAGACCTTTGTGTCATTGAGGTGGCAGTCAAACCTCTTTGGGTAGCAGGATCGCAACAGTTGTCCTCCGGTGAGGTAGCAGCGGTACGATAACAGTTTTCCTCCGGTGAGGGATTATCGGGTGAGGGATTATCGGGCCGGAACCTGTGGTTGCGGGTATTCGCCCTAGCCCGTGAGTTGGGGAACGTGTGTTTGGCGTGTCCGATGATGGGAATCCGTCATTCCACGTTCTATCGGTGGAAGTATCAGATGGAACGGCACGGCACCGAGATCCTGCGTCCCGGGGAGCGGCGCCGGCCGCGGACGCCCAACGCGACCAGTCCGCATGTGGAACATCGGGTGGTGGCGTTCGCGTTGGGTCACCCAGGGTTCGGTCCGGCTCGGATGTCAGCTGAGCCGGACCGAGAAAACTGGGGTGGGACCGTTATCTCATCCGGTCAGGCCCTACGGGTCGACGTTGACGTAGTTGGACCGCTCGCCCGCTCCGGCCCCGTTGACGGCCTTCACCCGGTACACGTGCTGTGTTCCCGCCGTCACGTCGGTGTCGGTGAAGGTGGTCGCTGCGCTTCCCGTGTCCGCCACGTACACCAGCAGCGTCTCTTCCCCCTCGCAGGGACGCCGCCGCAGGATCAGGTAGCCGCTGACCGAATCGTCGTCCGGGGCCTCCCAGGTCAGGATCACCGAGCCGTCGGCGTTCGCCGTGGCCGTCAGGTTCGTCGGCGCCGGAGGCGGCTCCGGCGCCGCCGTGGCCGAGCTGGTCAGCGTCTCGTCGTTCACTGCGCCGTCGGCACCTCATTGAATATGAAGGCGGTGTTGCCTGGTCCCCAGATGTCGAGTCGGATGGCTACGCCGCTTATGAAGAGCGCGCCTTCGGCGCGGGTTGCCGGGCGGTGGGGGCAGAACAGTCCGGGTTCGCATCCGGGCACGACTTGGAAGTCTGTCAGCCAGGCAATGGCCGGGGTGTAGAACCTTTCGGGCGCCACATCGGTGTAGGGAGGGGTTCCACCCTGGTGGTCGGCTTGCACATGTCAGTATAGGAGGGTCGCCATCTGTCCCCTGGTGACATCTTGGGTGGGGCAGAACCGCCAGTCGGGGTCTCCGAACCGGCCTTGGGTGCATCCCAGTGTGGTTCCGTTGGAGACCGCCCAGCCGATGGCTTGGTCGGCGTATACACCATCTGGGACATCGGTGAAGGCTTCCGATCCCCGATAGGTTGGGGTGGGTCGTCCGGCGGCTCTCCACAGGAAGGTCACGAATTGCTGGCGGGTGAGGTTGCTCTCAGGGCAGAACATTGTGGGTGTGCATCCTGCGGTGACTTGGTGGAGGATCATCCACGACACGGCTGACTCGTACCAGGCTCCGGCTACGACATCGTCGAACAGTTCAGACGCTCTGGGCGGTTCACCACCACCATCGGCGCCACCACCGCCACCACCACCCGAAGAACCGCCGCTCGAAGAACTGCCGGAGGAACCGCCGCTCGAAGAACTGCCGGAGGAACCGCCGCCACCGCCGCCCGAAGAACCGCCGCCGCCACCGCCGCCCGAAGAACCGCCGCCACCAGCATCGCCACCGCCTGAGGGCGGGCTCTGATCGGCCTCGTTGACGTCGGTGACGTTGATCGTCAGCGTGACGCTGTCGCTCAAACCGTCCGGGTTGGTGGCGGTGACTATGACTTCGTATGAACGCCTGGTCTCGTAGTCCATTGCCGCGTTGGCCCGTAACTCTCCAACCGTCGGATCCGGGATGTTGAAGGACGCCGCATCGGGGCCGCTCAGCGTGTAGGTGAGCGTTGCGCCCTTCGGGTCAAGGGCCAGCACCTTGGCGACGATGCTTAATGGGCTGTTGTTTTCCTCCGCATCTCGGACCTGGGTGTCGGTCATGAAGGCCGGCGCCCGGCTGGCAGTGACCCGGAGTATCCGGTCCCTGCCCAGACCTAAGTCTGATCGGTCGGTGGTGACGTAGAGGGCGCCGTCAGGACCCATTACGGGGCTCCGCAGCCGGCCCCATACCCAGTTGGGTTCGGGTGAAATGACATGGCTCACGAAGTCGCCTTCCTGGGTGAACTCGAAGATACGCAGCGACTTCATCTTGAGCGTGGCCACGGCCAGCCGCCCTTCCCACTCGCCCCAATCCTCCCCCTCCAAGAAGGCGCCGTCGCTGGTGGCCGGCGTCGGGTTCCCCGACGACCACTTGGCCTCGATGGCGTCGGGATAACGCTCGAGGTCGGTCATGGGGCCGTCCAAGCCGGAGCTCGCCGGATCCCAGCCGTAGTTGCCGCCTGCCACCAGCAGGTTGATCTCGTCATCCCAGTGCGGGCCGTGCTCCACCGACCACATCTGGTTGGCGCCGGGCCGCAGGGCCAGGCCCTGCGGATTCCGGTGGCCGTAGGTATAGACCGGCGACGGAGCGAAGGGATTCGTAGGCGCCCCGGCGCCTGTCGATGCGTCAACACGCAGGATCTTGCCGGCGAGTGAGCCGAGGTCCTGGGCGTTGGTCTGCACCCCTCCGTCGCCGGTCGAGATCCACAGGTAGCCTTGCGGGCCGAAGCGGACCCGGCAGCCGGCAAGACCGGCGCCGAAGTTGCTGATCTCCCAGTAGACGAGGGGATCGTCTACCCGTGTGGCTGTGGTGTAGCCATCGTCGATAGTCCAGGAAACCACCTGCACTGCGACATCCCAGTGGCCCTGGCAGGTGTAGAACCGCCGGTTGGACGCGAAGTCGGGATCGGTGACGATCCCCATCAGGCCAGTCTTCACATCGACCCATAGATCGCTGAAGTCGGCGGTGACGGTCTGGATCGTTCCGTCGGTGAGGCGGCTGCTCAGTACCCCCCACCGCTCGGTAAACAGCATCGTCCCATCGGGCGTGAAGGCGATGTCCCACGGGTGCGACAGGCGCGAGACGAGTTCCAGGACCGACAACTCAGGCGCCGGTGCGGGTTCACCGACCGGGTGGTCCGATACGACCTCCGCGGTCTTGCCGGAGCCCTGCGCGTCGGTGTACGTCGCCGTGGCCCGAAGATACATTCCCTCTTTGTCGCCGTCAGGCGCGTAATCAACGCCGGCCCAGCGGTCGGGCATGTCGGAAACAGCCGTCCAGCTGACCTTGTTCGAGGAAAACGCCCACTGCCATTCCACAGGCTGGCCGTATTCGTCCACCACACCGCCGTCCGGGTCGTCCACCCTGGCCCTGAGCACGGTTCCAACCCGCGGCTGGGTGGGAAACAGGGTGACGGTTCCGTCCTCGTCAACGTTGATCACGTCGATGGTCACCACGATCTCGCCGCTGAGGCCGAGGCTGTCGGTGGCGATCACCGTCACCGAATACTCCGACTTGGCCTCGTGGTCGAGGGCGGCTTCCGTGCGCATCTGGCCGGTCGTGGCGTCGATGGCGAACGATGCGGCGTCGGGGCCGCCGAGCGAGTAGCTCACCGAGTCTCCGCTGTCGGGGTCCGTGGCCACAAACGGTTCGCCGAAGTCCACACCGGCGGCCGTATTCTCGGGAACGGCGCGGGCGCCGCTCTCCGTGGCCGGGAAGGACGGCGAGAGCGACTGGAGGGTGAAGGTCAGCGTGGCGATCGGCTTGGCCGAGAAACTGCGGGTGCCGCTGATGCTCGCGATCACGCCCTGCGGGTTGGTGGCGACGCTGGGGCTGAGCGAGAAGTCGTCGCCGTCCTCGGTTCCGGCGTCCCACGGGAAGAGGTCCACCTCGCGGGAGGCGAGCCGGCGGCCCTCGCTGTCGAGCAAGGGCAGCCCGGAGACGCCGACAAACCAGTCGTGGCTCGGCGCGATCATCGTCGTGAGCGTCACCGCGGGTACCTGCTGGTGAGCGTGACGTCGCTCAAGGTTCTTCCGACGGTCCTTAACGTAGCGTTGCTGCCATTCGTGGTGGCGGTGACGGTGGTCTGCGCGACCGTGTAGCCGACGGACGCGGTGTAGGAGGTCGTTGCGCCGACGAACGTCGGGTACAGCCTCGCGCCGGTGAGCGTAGAGGTCGCCGAGGGTGGCATCGTCGGAGAGCGTCGTCGTCCGCGCCCGGGTGGCCGCGCCCGTCACCGTCTCGTCGTTACCGTCGTCGGCACTGGAGCTCACCCTCACCTTGGCGGCCTTGCCTTCGTCTGAGTCCACCAGCGTCACGGCACTGCTGGTAACGGAGCTTTCCATCCTGCTCGGACCGGGGACGACCTCGACGATCTGTGGGGACGGGGCCTGTTCGTCTTCCGACCCTTCTGCCCGCACCGGCCCGGCGGAGACCAGAACGGCGACCGCGAGCACGCCCAATAGGCCGCCCACTCCAACCGTTCCACTTTCCTGTTCGTCTGGGGACGGTAGGGTCGGATCAGCTTGTGGGCGGCGCCGATCTCCGAAAGGGCATCTGCGAAGTGTTTGGTTTCTGCGGTAGGCCATGGCGTCGTCGGTCATCACCGGTCTATGCGATACCCACAGATGGCAAGCCGGCGGGCCGCGCGAACGAACCCGGCGCAGGTCCGTCCGTCCTCCGGGTCGAGGACTTCAGATCGGGCCGGACCACTGTGGTTGTCGACCATGGAGTGCACGTACTCACATCCCACTTTCTGTTCAGGACATGAAGTGTCCATTATCATGAAGTGTCTATCATACTGTGTCTACTAATATCTAGTTGAATGTTCAGGAGAACAGTACCGATGCTACTCACTGCGTCCAAGAGGCTGTGTCCATGAGTCGGAGTCGTGTGAGACCGCTTCGCGGGGCAGGCGCCCCTGCCGGTTCCGCCGCGGGGGGATCCGCAGCGGCGATGCTCTCGATACCGCCAGATGCCCATGGCCGGTGGAGTCCGTGGTCTTCGCGTCCGGTCCGGTTCCCGGTGGGCGAACTCAGGAGGTCCGATTGATGACTGTACGACGGTGGAATTCGGTTTGGGCGGTGCTGGTTCTATCGGTTGTCTTGCCGGCCGCGCAGGCTACGCCGACCCCGGCTCAGACCCCCACATCGCCGTGTACCACGTCCGGAGCGTTACCGACTGACGCATCCGATGCATTGACAGCCGACTGCGATGCCTTGTGGGCGTTCTACAACGGCCTCACCAATCAGGGACGCTTGGCTGCGGGTGCCGGTGTTTGGGGCGCCGGCTCGCCTCTGGCGGCTTGGACGGGGGTAGAGGTCACGAGCGGCCGTGTCAGTGGGCTGGATCTCGAAGCAAGTGGCTTGGAGGGGACCATCGGCTCCGAACTGGGCAACCTCGACGCGCTGGTGGTTCTGAATCTCGGCAGCAACGGTCTAACCGGCGCGATTCCCTTCCAATTGGGAGGCCTCGAAAATCTGGAAGAGCTGTTTCTCTACCAGAATGGTTTGACCGGTGGGATCCCCACCCAGTTTAGCGGTCTCGTCAACCTAAGGAATCTGTTTCTTCAAGAAAACCGGCTCTTCGGAAATGAGTGGGGAGTAGGGGATCTGCCAGGGGGAGTTGGAATCCACCAGAAGTGAGGAGGGGTCCTCCATAATCGGGTGTTGGTAATGACATCCGAGGCAGGAGGACCCCTGTGGAAGCTGATCCTACGCGCATGTGCGAGAAGTTGGTAGGCCTAGGTGAGGTTGATCTGGTAGGGATCAACGACCCGGGCGAGGAGGCACCGTTGGAGGTGGTGATCCGGTCCCGCAAGCCCCGGCCGTTGTGTGAGTCCTGTGGCGGGTCGGTGTGGTCGAAGGGCTATCGGACGGTTGTGTTGGTGGATTTACCGGCGTTCGGCCGGCCTGTGCGGCTGCGGTGGCGGAAACGGCGCTGGACATGTCCGAACCCCGACTGTGCGCTCAGATCGTTCATCGAACAAGACCCCAAGATTGGTCCCCAACGGGCGTTGTTGACATCCCGAGCGGCCCGGTGGGTGACCATCCAGGTGGGTGGGCGGGGCCGTTCGGTCGACGAGGTCGCCGCAGAACTTGGTTGTGATTGGCATACGGTGAACAAAGAGGTTGGCCGCTGGGGCGAAGCGCTGCTGGAAGCAGACACCGATCGGGTCGGGACCGTCGAAGCTGTGGGAGTGGACGAGACGTTGTTCTGGCGTCGGGGCCGTTGGCGTACCAAAGTCTGGTGCACCTCTGTCGTCGACGTTGGCGGCCACCAGCTGATCGACATAGTCCCTGGTAGAACAGCAGAAAGCGCCGCAGCCTGGTTCCGGTCACAACCCACCGAATGGTGTGAGGCTATCCGCTGGGCGGTGTTGGACATGTCCGGTTCGTATCGGAAGGCGTATGACAGGGTGCTGCCGCACGCGCTGCAGGTAGCGGACCCGTTCCACGTCATCCGCCTCGCCAACCAGCGTCTCGACGAGGTACGACGAAGAGTCCAAAACGAAACCCTCGGGCATCGAGGCCGCAAGGATGACCCGCTGTATCGGATACGGCGGCTCCTAACCGCTGCGCATGAGAGGATCAGCGACCGGGGTCAAATACGGCTGCGTGGTCTCCTCGATGCTGGTGACCCCTACGGGGAAGTGCGCACAGCCTGGCACGCGAAAGAGACGGTACGAGGCATCTACGGGATCGAGAGTCCGGTCCTTGCTCTCCGATACACCCTCCAGCTCGCAGACGACCTCCAACACGAATCCTGCCCACCCGAGATCAACAAGCTGGGTCGTACCATCGCCCGCTGGACCCCCCAGATCACCAACTGGCACATCTCGAAGGTAACCAACGGACCCACCGAAGCCCTCAACAACCTCATCAAACGGATCAAACGAGCAGCGTTCGGGTTCCGCAACTTCGCGAACTACCGAATCCGCGCCCTTCTCTACGCGGGGAAACCCAACTGGGACCTACTCCCATCGGTCACTCCCCACTGAAATCCGATGAGCCAGAAAACCAGCTATCGGGGACGATCCCCGACCTGTCTGGTTTGGACAATCTCGTAGAGGCGTTCCTTCGCGATAACAACCTGTCAGGGACAGTCCCTACCTGGCTCGGTGATCTCGATAGCTTACGAGTACTCGATCTAAGCCACAACGCGTTGACCGGAACCATCCCCACCCAGATCGGTGAACTAAAGGCGATAGACTTTCTCAATATCAGCAACAATCAGCTGACGGGTACGCTTCCCACCGAGCTGGGCGATTTGAAGAATACCCTAACTCACCTCCAATTCGAACGTAACAGCCTATCGGGATCAATCCCTGCTTCACTGGGCGAACTCGAACACCTGGAGCGTGTACATCTCTTCGACAACCAGTTGACAGGATCGTTACCTGATGAGATAGGTTCCCTCACCGGATTGAAACACCTATACATCCACGACAACAACGGTTTGATACTTCGGCAAGAACAGTTCGAAGGTTCCAACTATCCCGGTCTCCTTACTCTCAAGATCACGAACAACGCCGGCAACAAGATGCTCAGACAAGCACTGATATCCACCAGACCTGCCTTGGACGTAACCTTGTTGCCTGAGGACCCACCGGATTCGGACCCTGAACCAATCCCCGACCCACCGCCCCAGGACTCTTCGGGTGGTGGCTCTACCGGTGGTGGTGGTTCTTCGGGTGGTGGCTCTACCGGTGGTGGTGGTTCTTCGGGTGGTGGCTCTACCGGTGGTGGTGGTTCTTCGGGTGGTGGCTCTACCGGTGGTGGTGGTTCTTCTGGTGGTGGTGGTTCTTCTGGTGGTGGTGGTTCTTCTGGTGGTGGTTCTTCCGGTGGTGGTGGTTCTTCTTCGGGTGGTCGCCCGGCGGAGAAGGCTGAGCCGGTTGACAGTTTCGGTGACGATGATGGCTCGGTGCATGAGGACGCGATCAATCGTCTGGCCGCAGCGGGGGTCACCGGGGGCTGCGGAGGGCGGGAGTTCTGCCCGTCGGCACCGGTAAGCAGGGCCCAGATGGCAACCTTCCTGGCCCGGGCGTTGGGCTTACCTGATACAGGTGAGGACTACTTCGGTGACGATGATGGCTCGGTGCATGAGGACGCGATCAATCGTCTGGCCGCAGCGGGGGTCACCGGGGGCTGCGGAGGGCGGGAGTTCTGCCCGTCGGCACCGGTAAGCAGGGCCCAGATGGCAACCTTCCTGGCCCGGGCGTTGGGCTTACCTGATACAGGTGAGGACTACTTCGGTGACGATGATGGCTCGGTGCATGAGGACGCTATCAATCGTCTGGCCGCAGCGGGGGTCACCGGGGGCTGCGGAGGGCGGGAGTTCTGCCCGTCGGCACCGGTAAGCAGGGCCCAGATGGCAACCTTCCTGGCCCGGGCGTTGGGCTTACCTGATACAGGTGAGGACTACTTCGGTGACGATGATGGCTCGGTGCATGAGGACGCTATCAATCGTCTGGCCGCAGCGGGGGTCACCGGGGGCTGTGGGGAGCGGGAGTTCTGCCCGTCGGCACCGGTAAGCAGGGCCCAGATGGCAACCTTCCTGGCCCGGGCGTTGGGCTTACCTGATACAGGTGAGGACTACTTCGGTGACGATGATGGCTCGGTGCATGAGGACGCTATCAATCGTCTGGCCGCAGCGGGGGTCACCGGGGGCTGCGGAGGGCGGGAGTTCTGCCCGTCGGCACCGGTAAGCAGGGCCCAGATGGCAACCTTCCTGGCCCGGGCGTTGGGCTTACCTGATACAGGTGAGGACTACTTCGGTGACGATGATGGCTCGGTGCATGAGGACGCGATCAATCGTCTGGCCGCAGCGGGGGTCACCGGGGGCTGTGGGGAGCGGGAGTTCTGCCCGTCGGCACCGGTAAGCAGGGCCCAGATGGCAACCTTCCTGGCCCGGGCGCTTGATCTGTGATCCAACACCTCCGCGGTCATGCGCCCGCGACCCGAGGCAGAGCCGGCGCACACCCGATTGCTCCTACTTCCGCCGGGCGCCGATCCAGTCTTTCCTACCAGCTCAGTTAGAACCAGATCGGAGCGGACTCGTCGTTGCTTGCAGACCTATGCACCGTTGCCCAGGTCACGAATTGCACCACCGACCACCAGTTCGGCGACGTCCCTCCAGCCGTAGCACACCTCGACGAGGTCTGTTCCGGCGATGTCGTGGGTTCTACGTCGTTACTTGGGATGTCCGTACCAGCCGGGGGGACATCCACGCCGAGCATGTGGTCAACGCCGGCGGTTTCTGGGGTCGCGACGTGGGACGGATGGTGGGGCTGGAGCTACCGCTCCTGGCGATGGCCCACCAGTACATCCTCACCGAACCGGTGCCCGAGGTGGCCGAATACCGCCGGACGACGGGTAAAGAATTGCCTACGGTGGTCGACTTCGGGTGACATCTATATGAGGGAGGAGTCCGGCGGCATCCTGATGGGCACCTACGAGCAGGACCACAGACCGTGGTCGCCCCGCGTGACACCCTGGAGTTTCGGGAGCGAGTTGCTGACGCCGGTAAGCGAGGAGCGATCGGGTCGGGATCAGTCGGTGAGAGGTCCAAGAAGGAGGCAGGCCTGTTGGGGTGATGTCATGCTGGTCTAAGTGGGGCTGCCACGCCGCGAAGGTGCGAAGCATCCGCATCCTGGCCAGCACCCGGAACCGGTCAAGGACCCGGCTCAGGGGAATTCTCAACCGCTCCGGCTAGCTCGGCCAACACGTCCTGAAGCATCCCCAGGGTCGATGTATCGCCAATACCGCCGTCCGGGTCGACCAATTTGAACACTCTCTTGACCGGGTGCGGACCTCCTACAACCCTCGCGTTAGCGCTGGTGAGGACCGCGATCGCGGTTTCCTGAGACCGTAGAGCTCCGAAGCGGGACGGGCTTGCGCCCACCACCGACACCGGCTTGTCCGCAAAGGCGGACTGACCGTAAGGGCGCGATGCCCAGTCGATCAGATTCTTCAACACGCCCGTGATGCTGCCGTTGTATTCAGGGGATGCGATGAGCACCGCGTCAACTGAGCGAATCCTGCGGCGCAACTCCAGCACCGACTCCGGGGTCAGATCGCCCTCTGTGTCCTCGTTGAACAGCGGTATGTGCAGTCCGTCCTCGTAAATATTCACTTCGACCGGAGACGGCGCCAACCGCCTCGCAGCCTCGAGCAACATCCTGTTGTACGAGGCCGTCCTAAGGCTCCCGGGTATTGCCAAGATGCGTACGGGTCGGTTTTTCAAACTGAACTCCTCATGCAGAGGTCACGTCCAGGCACGATGTGAACGGATGAGTTCCGCGTTGCCTGGGTTGCCGGATTCTGTTGTAGCTGATCCCGGGGCCTTAGGTGACATCTGTGGCTCTGTTCTAGTTCCGGTTCGGGGAGCCTGCCATGGCCTCGTTGAGACTGTGGCTCTCGGTGCCCCTCGTTGGTGACCTCCCCGCTGCAGGTGCAGAGGTCACCACGCCGGAGTTCTCCGTCGCACCCTCCAAGCTGTCAGTCTCTCTGCCATCCGTCCCAGTGGGTGAACTCCTCGGCGGGGATCCTCGTGACGGGCTTGAAGTCATGGGCGGGATATCCCAGCGGGATCAGGGCGACGATCTGGGTCTCCTCGGGCATCCCCAGCGCGATCTTGGCGTCTTCCTCGAGGATGTTGAGAGCCGTGGTGAGGCATGTGCCGAGACCGAGCCCGCGGGCAGCCAGCATCAGGTTCTGAACGCAGGGCATGATCGATGCGAATACCGAGTCGGCGCGGATGGCCTTGAGCGCCCCGTAGCGCGGGAGGTTGTCCTTCTCTCTGTCCATCGCTACGACGATGAGGACCGGGGTCTCTTCGAGGTGGTCACGGAAGTAGTGCGATTTCCTGAGCATCGTCTTCTGGAAAGTACGCTTGTCGAACTCCCGGTAGCCTTGGCGGCGAGGGTGGTCCCACAGGAATTTCAAACCCGCCCGGTAGAGGTCGGCGAGTTTCTGCTTGAGGGCCGCATCCCTGATGACGATGAACTCCCACGGCTGCGCGTTGCCGCCGCTCGGAGCCCAGGTGGCCGCCTTCAGAATGGTGCGGATGTCGTCGTCTGACACCGGGTCCGGCTTGTATCGTTTGACGCTCGGAAGCGTTCGCATCGCCTCGTATAGGTCCACTTCCGCCTCCCTCTCCATCTGCTGGGCCAGCGGAAGGTTACTCAAAGGTTCCGGGCGTTATAGGGCGGTCAAGTACCGGGGCGAAACGTGCCGCCCGATCAGTGGTTCTTAGCGGTTACACCAACCGGGAAGCGAGATCCGGGTATAGATGTCCTCAGTCGTCGGATTGCCCGCCCAGAGACGGTGTCATGTACGGCGATGTCGCAGGACCGTCTCCACGGCCGCCGTACCCAAGGTGGCCAGAAGCACGATCCCGATCGTGAACGGTGCCGTCATCATGGCGGTCAACGCCCAAGCTTCGGGCTGCACGCCGGCGATTACCACGTCCAAGAGCCGGACGACGGCAACAAACAGAGCTATCAGTGCCAGCAATCCTCCGCCAACGACAGCAACTCGCCTTGTCCGATGATAAGCGTTCATCATTCCTCCTCGATCCTCAGGGGAAGATCCGCGATCAACCTCGCAACCGAAGCCTACTTCAGCACGAGGACAACGCCTACAGATGAGGGAGGTAGCCCTTCAAACCCCGTTGACGGACCAAGGACAGCCGGGTCCCCCTAGCCGGTGAGCAGCGGACCGCCGGCCATGCTGTCCAGCAGGACCCTTGGTCTCGCCGATTTCACCTCTGGGCGATTGTCAGATGAACCCATGCGGGTGATCACTACAGGTTTCCGGATGGGCTAGTTGTCGATCGAACGGCTACCTGCCGTCGGACCGGTCCCCAACTCCACGGCCGATCACCAGGTCGGCGACGTTCCTCCAACCGTAGGACACCTCGGCGATGCCCTGCCCGGAGATCTCGAGGGTTTGACTCCCGACGAGGTCACCCCCAAGCGCTTCGTAGAACCGGCAGGCTGCAAGGTTATCCTTCGCCACCCACAGCAGCATCGAGTCGAACCCGTTTGCCAGCAGTCTCTCAGCCACTGCCGACACAAGGCGACGCCCCAGACCCTTGCGCTGGTACTGATCAAGTAGGTAGACGAGATAGAGTTCGCCCCGGTAGGTCTCGTCTCCTGTGCGCTCCGGTCCTCCGGCGGCCAAGCCGACCACCTCGCCGCGTTCGGTTGCTGCAAGGAAGTTGCTAACGGTGGGCCGCGCCGTCGTGAGGATCTGTTCCCAGTACGATTCCCTATCCCGGTAAGAGAGGCCGGCCAGGAACTCGTCAGGAAGGATGCCGGTATAGGTGGAGCGCCACGAGTCGACGTGAACCCTGGCGAGGGAACCGGCGTCTGCCGGTTTGGCGGCCCTTATCCGCATAGCCCATCCTAACTCTCCTGTCTTGTACTGATCGACCCGTCCCTCCCGCCTGGTTCTAACCAACTCGCGGCTCTCACGCTATCCCCGCTAGTCCCCTAATATCCTCAGGCCCGCTTGGGAAGGGTTCCGGTTGTCGAACCGGTCGGCCGCTTCCCTACCGAGGAGGTTTCGCTTGAAGTCGCAAGCCCAGGTAGTGGTGGTCGGCGGTGGCGTGGTCGGTTGTTCGGTGCTCTACCACCTAACCAAGGCGGGGTGGACCGATGTGATGCTGGTCGAGCGACTCGAGTTGGCGGCGGGGTCTTCGTGGCATGCGGCCGGGGACATCCACACCCACAACGGCAACGTCTACCTGGCCGATCTCCAGAAGTACACGGTGGAACTGTATCCGGAGCTCGAGAGAGCATCCGGACAGGACTGCGGTCTCCGCATGACGGGCGGGTTGCAGCTGGCCAACTCCCCGGAGTGGATGGACTGGCTCAAGATGGTGCATGCCCGCGGGCGGTACCTGGGGATGGACACCGAACTCATCTCTGCCCGGGAGGCGGCCGGGTTGTTCCCGCTCATGGACCCCTCGCTCTTCGTGGGTGCCATGTGGACCCGTCAGGAAGGCCATGTGGACCCCTCCGGAGTTACCCGGGCCTACGCGAAGGCCGCCGAGGTCGGAGGAGCCACCGTCGTGCGTAACACGATGGTCGAGGGTCTGTCACAACGTCGTGACGGTACTTGGGATGTCCGTACCAGCCGGGGAGACATCCGCGCCGAGCATGTGGTCAACGCCGGTGGTCTGTGGGGTCGCGAGGTGGGACGGATGGTGGGGCTGGAACTACCGCTCCTGGCGATGGCCCACCAGTACATCCTCACCGGACCGGTGCCCGAGGTGGCCGAATACCGCCGGACGACGGGTAAAGAGTTGCCTACGGTGGTCGACTTCGGCGGTGACATCTATATGAGGGAGGAATCCGGCGGCATCCTGATGGGTACCTACGAGCGGGACCACAGGCCGTGGTCGCCCCGGGTGACACCCTGGAGTTTCGGGAGCGAGTTGCTGACGCCGGACATCGAACGGATGGTTCCCGAACTCGAAGCCGGATTCGCCCACTACCCCGCCCTGGCCGATGCCGGCATCCGGAGTGTCGTACACGGTCCGTTCGTGTTCTCCCCGGACGGCAACCCTTGTATCGGACCGGTCCGGGGGCTTCCCAACTTCTGGCTGGCGGTCGGGGTAATGGCCGGTTTCTGCCAGGCCGGCGGAGTGGGTCTCGCCCTGGCCAACTGGATTACCGAAGGGGATCCCGGCATGGACATATGGGCGATGGACGCCTCCCGCTTCGGTGGCTGGGCCACCGCTGCCTACACGAACGCCAAGGTGCGGGAGTTCTACTCCCGACGATTCAAGATCACCTTCCCCAACGAGGAACTCCCCGCCGGCCGCCCGCTCCACACCACTGCCCTGTACGACCGGTACACGGACGCCAACGCCGTGTGGGGCGCGTCGTTCGGTCTCGAAGTGGCGCTGTGGTTCCAGGATCGGGGCCGGGAACCGGTCGAGGAGATCACGTTCCGCCGTTCCAACGCCTTCCCGGTCGTAGCCGCGGAGTGCGCGGCGGTTCGCAACCGGGTGGGTATAACCGAGACTTCAGGGTTCGCCAAGTACCGGGTCGAAGGTCGAGACGCCGGGGCCTGGCTGGGCCGGATATTGGCCAACCGGATTCCGCCTCCCGGGCGTATAACCCTCAGCCCTATGTTGAACTACAAGGGCAAGTTGATCGGTGACTTCACCCTCGCCAACCTCGGCGATCACTTCATATTGTTCGGCTCGGGCCCGGCCGAGGAGTATCACATGCGCTGGTTCATGTCGGAGCTTCCCCCGAACGGCGATGTCGAGGTCGCCCCGCTCGGGCAGACCATGGTCGGCCTGTCGATAGCCGGCCCCGCCTCGCGTGAGGTGCTGGCGTCGGTGGCGGACCACGACGTGGGGCGGGCGGACTTCCGGTTCATGGACATCAAGGCCATGGACCTAGGTATGATCCCCGCCCTGGTCGGTCGGCTCACCTACACGGGAGATCTCGGATACGAGATCTGGGTGGGTCCGGAGAACCTGAGGGGGCTCTACGACCTGCTGTTGCAGGCAGGTAGGAAGCATGGGATTGTTGACTTCGGTCTCCGGGCACTCGACTCCCTACGGCTGGAGAAGGGGTTCGGTTCCTGGGCCAGGGAGTACCGACCCATATACGGTCCTGCGGAAGCGGGCCTGTCCCGCTTCGTGGCTCTCGACAAGGGCGAGTTCGTCGGTAGTGAGGCCGCCCGGCGGGAGCGGGCGAACGGTCCGAAACGGCGGTTGGTAGCGATGGTCGTCGATTCGGACAATGCGGACGTGGTGGGTGACGAACCGGTCTGGCATGACGGTGAGGTGGTGGGTTGGGTTACCTCGGGTGGCTACGCCCATACGGTGGGATGCTCGGTGGCGCTCGGATACGTACCTGCGGAGCTGGCTGATCCGGCGGTGAGGCTCGAGATCGAGATCATCGGGAGTCGTCGCGGTGCCGAGGTGCAGCCCGCTCCCCTATTCGATCCTGACGGCCTTCGAATGCGGAGCTGATGCTCGAATAACTACAAGACTGGTATTACAGTCGGCTCGCTGGATGTCAGCTGGGCCCGATGGAGGATTTGCGATGAGGAGCCACGAAGTCGACTACCGGATATGGGGGGATGACCTCCAGTTCGTCGAGATCGAACTAGATCCGGGGGAATCGGTCATCGCCGAGGCCGGCGCCATGATGTACGTCGAAGAAGGCATCGTCTTCGAGACCCGGATGGGTGACGGGTCCGAGCCGAACAAGGGAACATGGGGCAAACTGAAGTCGGCCGGAAAGCGGGCTTTGGCGGGTGAGTCACTGTTCCTCTCCCACTTCACGAATCACGGAACCGGGAGGCGGAGCGTGGCCTTCGCCGCGCCCTATCCCGGCACGGTCATACCGTTAGACCTCGGCGCGGTCGGTGGCCGGATACTGGCCCAGAAAGAGGCCTTTCTGTGCGCGGCGATGGGGACCAAACTAGGTATCGCCTTCAACCGCAGGTTCGGGGCTGGTGCGTTCGGTGGTGAAGGGTTCATCCTCGAGGACATCCAAGGTGACGGTCTCGCCTTCCTCCACGCCGGAGGCACCATTGTCGAGAAGCGTCTGATCGGAGAGACGCTGCGCGTGGACACCGGCTGCATCGTCGCCTTCGAGCCGCAGATCGAGTACTCGATCGAGCGGGCCGGCCGGGCGTCCACGATGATCTTCGGAGGAGAAGGACTGTTCCTGGCCACCCTCAGCGGCGCAGGCCGGGTCTGGCTCCAGTCGCTGCCTTTCAGCAAGCTGGCCAACGAGGTGATACGGCGTATTCCTCCTTCGAGATCAGGAGACTAGATTCTTCGTGCATCGGGAGTTCTGACCTGGTCGCAGTTCCTGGCGGGTCCGCGACCGAGACCGACCCGGAATCTCGAGCCGGCCCGCACCCGGTGTTCCCGAGCTCGGGAACGCGGACGGAACGTACCGGCTGACTCGATTAGATTGAGTGACCGACCACGAGTTCGGGAGGGCGCATGAAGGTACCGCTGACGGTCCGGGACTTCCTCGACCGGGCTGCTCTGATCTACCCGCACAGCCCGGCGGTGATCGACGAGCCTGACCAGCCGGCGACGAGTTGGGGAACGCTCACCTACGGCGAGGTGGCGGACCGGACCCGGTCGTTGGCCGGAGCGCTCGATCGTCTGGGCCTGGGTTGGGGCGAGCGGGTGGCCGTCGTGTCCCACAACGCCGCCCGGCTGCTCGTGATGATGCTGGGCGTCAGCGCCTACGGGCGCATCTCGGTCCCCATCAACTTCCGCCTCAACGCCGCGGAGGTCGGCTACATCGTGTCCCACTCCGGGGCGCGGCTGCTTCTGATCGACCCTGAACTGGCCGACGACCTGGCCGGGGTGGACTGCGAGCACCGCTACGTGATCGGCGCGGAGTCCGACGACGCCCTGTTCGGCGACACCGATGCGGACCCCCGTTCCTGGGTTCCGGACGAGGACGCTACAGCCACCATCAACTACACCAGCGGGACCACGGCCCGCCCGAAGGGTGTGCAGATGACCCACCGCAGCCTGTGGCTCAACGCGGTGATGTTCGGTTGGAGCGCCGGGGTCAGCGACCGCGATATCTACCTGCACACGCTGCCCATGTTCCACTGCAACGGTTGGGGCATGCCCTACGCCCTCACCGGGATGGGCGCCGCCCAGGTCGTGCTACGAAACGTGGACGGGGCGGAGATCCTACGCCGCGTGGATCGCCACGGGGTGACCTACCTGTGCGGCGCCCCGGCGGTGGTGGCGGCGACTCTGACGGCCGCCGCGGAGTGGCCCGGACCCATCCCGGGATCGGGTCGGGTGCGCATGACCGTGGCGGGTGCTCCCCCGCCCACGAGGATGATCGAGCGCATGGAGTCCGAACTGGGCTGGGAGTTCATGCAACTGTACGGGCTCACCGAGACAGCCCCTTACCTGACCATGAACCGGGTCCGACCCGAGTGGGACGATCTGGGATCCGGCGAGCGGGCCAAGCGTCTGGTCCGCCAGGGTGTGCCTGCACTGGGCATTCGCCTACAGGTGTCACCTGAAGGTGAAGTCGAAGCACAGGGCAACCACGTGATGGAGGGCTACTGGGACCAACCCGACGCTACCGATGAGGCTCTGGCGGATGGATGGTTCCACACCGGAGACGGTGGCTATCTGGACGGGGACAGCTACCTGGTGCTCACCGACCGACGCAAGGACGTCATCATCAGCGGCGGCGAGAACGTGTCCTCGATAGAGGTTGAGGACTGCCTATTCACCCATCCTGCGGTGGCGGAGGCGGCCGTCATCGGTGTTCCCGACGAGCGCTGGGGGGAGACGCCCAAGGCGCTGGTGGTGCTGGTCGAGGGTTCCCCAGCCACCGAGCAGGAACTGATCGACCACTGCCGGGAGCGCATGGCCCACTACAAGTGCCCCTCGTCGGTGGAGTTTCGCGATGTCCTGGCGCGTACTGCCACCGGCAAGCTGCAGAAGTACAAGCTCCGCGCCCCCTACTGGGAAGGTCGAGATCGCCGGATCAACTAGGGAATCCAGTCGTATCGTTGGAACCACGCGGTCCGCTCTACTAAGAGATCCCGGGGTGGGGCGGTATACGAATCCAGTTACCGTTCAGGAAACGAGCAAGCCGTCGTGCCTCGCTCTTCTGGATCTTCGAGCCACCGTCGATGCGGAAGACTACTACGTGCTCGGGGTGCTCATCCGTAGGCCAAAGGTTGTGCTCCGAGCTTTCCTCCGAGCCGAATCACGGCAGCGCTCACTTGTGCTAAGCCATATGTGGGATAGTCGTTTATTAGACGATCAATAGAGTTCGGTGTACTTTCTAGGTGGAAGGACATAGCTGGTCCGGGGCAACCAAGTTTCTGAGCCTGCGCTGGTCGGTAGAACTGAATTGCCTGACTGTTAATCCGTGGTCTCCCCATATCATCTGGTCTGCTCCAGTCACAGAACTGTGAGTTAATCCTACGGATAAGTAGTGATTCGGGAGGAACACCTGTATGATCATCTCTGTAGTATTCCCCTGGCATTATAGCTATTTATGAAGTACTTCACAGCTGTACGCAGAGAGAACTCGGTATAGGTCAGTACCGGCAGCATCCCGCAAGAGCCCCTCCCATTCGAGTCCCATGCCTTCGTCTTCATATTCAAGTTCAATTTCCCCGTTGTCCGCTACAGTAAAGGCAACGATGCGGTTCGGTGAGTACCACTCAATATAGATACCTAGATAAGGAGTCGGAGTGATAGCAGGAACAGGAAGGTTTGGCATTGCCCCTGCGAGGGCACTGATCAGATTGGAGGCTGTTCCGATCGCGATAGGACTAATAGGGCCAGAGTCGGACTCATCCCAGCCTGGAGTCAACCATCGTAAGTTTCGCACGCTGACAAGAGTTGGGTCTTTCCAATTCGTCAGAATATGAGGATTCGACAGTACGGCACCAGTAGCCCATTCAGAAGGCTCGCCCGTATGCCATCTAACAACGGAGCCAACACTACTGACATCTATTGTTTCATATAGTGAAGGGAATGGAGGCAAGCTTGCTGCACTCGTTGTAGTCATGTCAAAGCCTCCCTTTGTCTATACCCCCAGCTCTTGTGTATAGAGGGTGTTGTAATATCATAGAATCCTCTTACGATCCACTCACGACCACAATCAAGAAACTTAACGACACCAGTTATATCACTAGCTGTGGGTTTACCTCGTGCAGTCAAACTTAGTATTACGTATGGCATGTCTGACTGGACGTCATAACTCGTTAGTGAGGAAGTCACTGAGTGCGGTGAGATACCGCTTGAATCTGGTTCTACCAGATTCATAACGTTCGTAGTGAGGCTTGGCTGGTGTCTTGCGCCAGTTATACGCGTACCAGTCGGACTGTAACTGTACGAGGTGGTTGTCGTCGAAGAACAAGAATCGTGGTGGACGCGGTTCATTCCGCACCGTCAACGTGACTCCACTCTTGGCAGGTACGGATGGGACGCGTTCGATGGGCATGTCGTAAGGGGGAGACTGGGCATCTGACGGCAGTTCACGAGCGAACTCGCGGTCCCAGAAGCGAACGATCTGCGCTGAGGTGAGTTCAGGTACCTCAAGAAACCCGACACCCAGCACAGTCTCCACGACGGGCGGATTAGAGAAGTCCGGCAGGTTATCGCCGCTCAAGAGCGAGGGATCCGCAGACGATGCATTGTCCGCCAGTGTAGTACTGGAAGGGTGAATCCGAATGATGCTCGGCACGAGTGGTGGGAGCCTTGCGGCGGTGGCACGCGCTAGAGGTGGTTCGCTTGCTTGACAGCTGGACGCCGGCGACAGTCGGTTTCTGTCTCCTCAGGCGCGCTCCAAGTCGATCGACGCCGAGTTGATGCAGTAGCGCAGGCCGGTGGGTCGGGGTCCGTCGGGGAAGACATGGCCGAGATGGGACCGGCAATTCCCGCAGATCACCTCGGTGCGGGCCATTCCCAGGCTGCGATCGGTGTGCTGCTCGATGGGCGCCCCGTCCACTACATCGTAGAAGCTCGGCCATCCCGTCCCGGAGTCGTACTTCTCGTCACTTTGGAACAGCGGAGCGCCGCATCCGATGCACATGTAGGTGCCGGCCTCCTTGTTGTTCCAGTACTCGCCCGTGAACGGCCGCTCGGTGCCAGCCTCCCGGGCCACGTAGTACTGCATCGGTGTCAGTTGCTTGCGCCACTCCCGTTCCGTGGTCGGAAGCGGGTTGTCCTCCGTAGTCGTGCTGGTCTCGGTCATTTCTTGGTTCCTTCCACTGCCTCGGGTAAGTGAACTCCAGGTCCGGCATGCGAGGCTCGCGTCTGTAAACAATCCGGCTAGCAGGGTGAATGCCGCTACCGATAGTTTCGCGAGCATCCTAATCTCGGGTGTATGCAACACGAAGCTCCACTTCTGGACGACAAGCCCCCCACCTCCTGGCGATCACGCCTTGACTACGCCCTGTTGGGGGTGGTCGCTACCGGCGCCGCACTGGCCTCTTCCGAACTGATCGCCGGCATCTTCCTGTCGGCCCCGTCCCTGATCCGTTCCATCGGCCAGTGGGTCATCGACATCACGCCGGCCCCGGTGGAGGACTGGGCGATCTCCACCTTCGGTACCAATGACAAGTTGGCGCTCATAACCGGCATCGTCGTGGTGTCCCTCGCCATCGGAACTCTGCTCGGTCTAGTCGCCAGGAACCGGCCGGCCGCCGCTGCGGCCGGATTCGTGGTGTTCGGAGTGGTCGGGTACGTGGCGGGGCTGACGGATCCGCTTGCCGGGGCGGCTCTCACCCTGGTGGCCGCTGCGGTCGCCGCCGCAGCGGGAGTCGGCATCCTTCTCGGGCTCCGATCGGTGCTGCAGCGATCCTCCTCCGCGGCCGGTTGGACGCCCGCCGGGTCGCGGCGTGTCTTCCTTACGGCGGCGGCCGCAACCGTAGTTGCTGCAGTCGGTGAGGTTTTTCTAGGGCGTTACCTCGCCAACCGGACTCAGGCTGCCGTGGCGGGCCGGGAACAGGTAATCCTCCCCTCTGCCTCACAGTCCCAGCCCGCCACGACGACGACCGCTGCGGCGGCCGTGGCCGACACGCCTGACACCACAGCGACCGTTGCCGAGACCCCCGAGACCGCCGAGGCCGTCGAGACCGTTGCGAGCGGTGTTGCGACCGAACCCGATCCGCAGCAGGCGGTCTCCGGGGTCCCGGATCCGACCCCTGCCCAGATCGCCCCGGTCGACGCCGTGTCGGAGTTGATCACCCCCAACGACGAGTTCTACATAATCGACACCGCCCTCAGCGTTCCCCGGGTCGATCTCGAAACCTGGACCCTCTCCTTCACGGGTCTGGCGGACACACCCTTCAGCATCACCTACGACGAACTGCTGGCCATGCCGATGGTGGAGCGCTACGTCACGCTGTGCTGCGTGTCGAACCGGGTAGGCGGCGGCCTGGTAGGCAACGCCAAGTGGCTGGGGGTTCCCCTGCGGGAACTCGTCGAGCGGGTCGGTGTCAGGCCCGAGGGCACGCAGCTAATCGGCAGGTCGGTCGACGAGTTCACGGTCGGCTTCCCCACCAGCGCGGTGTTCGACGGTCGGGAGGCGCTGGTGGCGGTCGGGATGAACGGCGAGCCGCTGCCGCTCAAGCACGGGTTCCCGGCCCGGCTGGTCGTTTCGGGCCTGTACGGTTACGTCTCGGCTACCAAGTGGCTGGCGGAGGTCGAGTTCGCCGGATGGGACGACTTCGATGCCTACTGGGTCCCGAGAGGGTGGGCCAAGGAGGCGCCGATAAAGACCCAATCGCGGATCGACACCCCCCAACCGGGGAGAATCACCGCCGGCGCGAACGTCATCGCCGGGGTCGCATGGGCCCAAAGCCGGGGGATCGAGAGGGTGGAGATCCAGGTCGACGAGGGTCCCTGGATGGAGGCGGCCCTACCGGAGGAGTTGTCGATCGACTCGTGGCGGCAGTGGTACCTGCAACATGACTTCGCTCCCGGTTCCCATGTGATCTCTGTGAGAGCTACCGACGCAACCGGCGCGACCCAGACCGCAGAGGTACAGGATCCCCGGCCCGATGGGGCAACCGGCTACCACATGGTCCGTGTGAATGCCGCCTGACCGAACGCGGACCCTCTAACCCTGAATCCACCGATGGGGAGGGCGCAGCGGACATGGAGATATGGTGGAAATGCCTCCTGATCTGCGGCGATAGCTATTGGTAAGGATGGTTCGGTCCTGGGAAGAGGAGCAACTTCCTGTGAGTGGTGGATCCCGGAGATCGCCCTGGTCAGGATTGGTTTTCGGAATATGAATCGGTGGATTCAGGCTAACGCAGTACATCCCGACCGCCAAAACAGTGGCGGTCCCAAATAGGTGCCCGCGTCAGAACCGCCAGGTCGCGAAAAACGCCGCTACGATCTCTCCGCAGGGCCCCCCCACCGTTCCTGGGGTCGGAGCGCGTTGTTCCCGCCTGGGCCGGTCTACCTGGCTCCGAGATCGTTTTTCCCTCGGGCGGTCGAATGACGTCCGTTCGTACCGCGCGGGTGCTTGGTACTTCCCATAGTGCAACACGGCTGTGACAACTTCAACCCCCTCGTCGGCCGTCATCTTGGTGAGCAGGAGTTGCATGCGCCCGCCCACCTGCTCTGCGGGTGGCTTCTTCGGCCGGCTGGATTTGGCTCCTCTGGGTGAGTGGTTCGGGGTCTTGCTTCTTGGGTGAGCGTTCCCCGGGTAGCGTGCAGCGGGGAGCACCATGTCCTGTCGTCAGCCAGGCACGGGGGGACGGAGGAGAGTAGAGATCACCATGGCGGGTTCAGGGGCCGTGCGGGTGAGGATCGTTGCTGGTGCGGTCGCTATGGCCCTGGTGGTCTCGTATCTCCTGTGGCTGCGGGCCCGTGACGAGGTCATCGAGCCAACCACCATGATTACCTGCCCAACCCGAACCGTCCCCACCATCACAGCCGGCTCGGGGCCTACCGGTGGTCGCATCGTTTACGAGAGTCATCGCGACGGCGACAGCGAGGTCTACGTCCTCGACCTGGACTCCCGAACCGAACAGCAAGTGACCAACAACATCCACTTCGACAGGGGTCCGCGGTGGGCGCCCGACGGTTCCCGCATCGCATACCTGAGCGACCGTGACGGCGACTCCGAGGTCTACGTCCTCGACCTGGACTCCCGAACCGAACAGCAAGTGACCAACAACACCCACTTCGACAGGGGTCCGCGGTGGGCGCCCGACGGTTCCCGCATCGCATACCTGAGCGACCGTGACGGCGACTTCGAGGTCTACGTCCTCGATCTGGAAGGCGGGACGGAACATCGAGTGACCGACAACACAGCCGACGATCATTCCCCGGATTGGTCACCGGACGGTTCCCGCATCGTCTACACCAGCGACCGTGACGGGGATTTCGAGATCTACATCCTCGACCTAGCCGGCGGGAAAGAACGACAACTCACCGACAACACGGCGGACGATTGGTGGCCGCTGTGGTCACCGGACGGTTCCCGTATCGCATACGCCAGTGACCGTGACGGTGACCAGGAGATCTACATCCTCGACCTGAACACCGGGACCCTACGACAGATCACCCACAACACCCGCCTCGATTGGTGGCATCTGTGGTCACCCGACGGCACCTGCATCGTTTACGCCAGTGACCGTGACGGTGACCAGGAGATCTACATCCTCGATCTTGACACAGGCGTCGAACAACAACTCACCAACAACACCCACGACGACGAACGCCCGGTTTGGTCACCGGACGGCACCCGCATTGCCTACGAAACCGACCGCGACGGCAACTGGGACGTATATGTCCGCGACCTGGAAGGCGGGACGGAACAGAAAGTCACGAACAATCCGGGCGGAGTCGTGGGGTTGCAATGGTCTCCTTAGGCAACATAGGGGTGGGGCGAGGGTTCCTCTCCGCCACCTCCGTCAGAGTTCGCGGGAGTCGCGTACCAATACAGACAGAGGTCGGAAAGTGTCGGCACTCCGACCCTTGATCCGGCGAGACAAGCCGCGCATCCGCCGCGCGCTGACCAGCGTCCGACAACGAGGTGCTATACCAGCAGGCGTTGGCCGGAAAGGCATCAACCTGGCCCTACCAGGTGCTACGAGAACCCGCCTTCTGAGTCGTGAAGTTGGCATGCATTCACAGCATTTTCCCCCGGCACGCCCTCAGATCGAGCGTCGGTTGCGTCTCTCGGAAGTACAGCTAGCGGCTAGCGAGTGACTCGAGGATCCCGTCGGGTATGTCGAAGTTTCCGTAGACCTCCTGCACGTCGTTGAGATCGTCCAGGGAGTCGACCAGGCGCAGGACACGGGAGGCTTTGCGGGCGTCGAGTTCGACGGTGGTGGAAGGAAGCCGGGTGACCTCGGCGGACTGTACGGCGAGGTCGGCTTCGGCCAGTGCCTCCCGCACCGCGGCGAAGTCGCCGGGCGCAGTGATCACCTCGAACTGGTCGCCGCTCGGGCGAATGTCCTCGGCGCCGGATTCGAGCACAGCTAGAAAGATGTCGTCCTCATCACCTTCGACGAGAAGGTAACCCTTCTGGTCGAACAGGTAACCCACTGAGCCGGGTTCACCCAGGCTGCCGCCGTTCCTGGTGAAGGCGGACCGCACATCGGATGCCGCACGGTTCCGGTTGTCGGTGACCACCTGGACGAGGAGCGCCACTCCCCCGGGCGCGTATCCTTCGTAGTAGATGGTGTCGAGCCGTTCTGCGACGAGTTCCCCGGTGCCCCGCTTGATGGCCCTTTCGATGTTGTCCTTGGGTACCGAAGAGGAGCGGGCCTTGTCGATGGCGCCCGCCAGGACGGCGTTGGCGGTCGGATCTCCGCCCCCCTGACGCGCGGCCGCCTCGACCGCCCGGCACAGTTTGGCGAACAGGTTCCCCCGGGCGGCGTCCTGGCGGCCTTTCCGGTGCTTGATGTTGGCCCACTTGGAATGGCCCGCCATCACCGCCCTCCTGCCATCGGTCTCTCGTCTCCGTCAGCTGTCACCACCGTCGTTCCTCCCCACCATCTCGAGGAGCATCCGGTGGAGCCGCAGATCCCCCGTCAACTCCGGGTGGAAGGCGGACGCCACCACGTTGCCCGTCCTCACCAGGACCGGACGGCCCTCGTGGCCGGCCAAGACCTCGATGTCCGATCCGATCGTCTCGACCAGAGGAGCTCGTATGAACACCGCACGGACGGCTTCGTCCCAGCCCTTGACCGCCAGGTCACACTCGAAGGATTCGTTCTGGCGTCCGAAAGCGTTCCGCTCCACCACCATGTCCAGGACGCCCAGTTGTGGCTGGGTGCCCTCGGTGATTCCCGAGGCGAGGAAGATCATGCCCGCGCAGGTTCCCAGGGTGGGCATCCCCGAGTCGATGTGCTTGCGCAGCGGGTCGATCAGCCCGTAGAGACCGGCGAGACGGCCGATGGTCGTGGACTCGCCGCCCGGGATGATGAGGGCATCGATGGCATCGAGGTCACCGGGCATGCGAACCTCGACCGCGGTGCCGCCTGCCTCCGCCACCATCCGGATGTGCTCACGCACGTCTCCCTGCAGGGCGAGCACCCCGACGACCGGCGCCGGCGCTTCGGGCACGGTTCCTACCAGCCCCGATCCTGCATGCGCTGGGAGGCCGGGATGGTGTCGATCTCGATACCCACCATGGCCTCTCCCAGGTTGCGGGAGACCTTGGCGAGTATCTGGGCATCGTTGTAGAAGGTGGTGGCCTCGACGATGGCCCGCCCCCGCTCCGCCGGGTCGCCGCTCTTGAAGATCCCGGAACCTACGAACACCCCGTCGCAACCCAGTTGCATCATCATGGCCGCATCCGCCGGGGTGGCGATACCGCCGGCGGCGAAGTTCACCATCGGCAAGCGGCCGAGTTCGGCCACCTCGCGGAGCAACTCGACCGGAGCGTTGAGATCCCGGGCGGCGGCCATGATCTGGTCGTCACCGGCGTGGGCGGCCCGCCTTATGTCGTTGTTCATGCGACGCATGTGGGTTACCGCCTCCACAACGTTGCCGGTACCGGGTTCGCCCTTGGTGCGGATCATCGCGGCGCCCTCGCCGATACGGCGCAGCGCCTCCCCCAGGTCCCGGGCCCCGCACACGAACGGGGTCGTGAAGGCCCACTTGTCGATGTGATGCTCGACATCGGCCGGGGTCAGCACCTCGGACTCGTCGATGTAGTCGACCCCCAGGCTCTGCAGTATCTGGGCCTCGACGAAGTGTCCGATCCGGGCCTTGGCCATCACCGGTATGGAGACGGCCTCCATGATCTCCTCCACCCGGGAAGGATCGGCCATGCGGGCCACGCCTCCGTGGGCCCGGATATCGGCCGGTACCCGTTCGAGGGCCATGACCGCCACCGCACCGGCCTCCTCGGCGATCCGGGCCTGCTCGGCCGTTACGACATCCATGATGACGCCGCCCTTCAGCATCTCGGCCAGTCCCCGCTTTACGCGGGCCGTGCCGGTGGAGCGGCCCTTGGTCCCCTGTTCCACGGCTCTTTTGTCCTTTCGATGGTACCAGTTAGGCCCATTATTCTACCGGGCCTCGCCCCCGATGCAAGACTTCGCCAACCCAACCACATCACCCCCAGGTCAACTCCGACCCCTAACCGACGCTTTCTGTACCGATGCTGGATCTACCCCGGGTCGCGGTGTTGGCCGCCGGGTGGATGATGCGGGGCGGTTCAGCCTTCTGGGCTGTCGGGGCCGCTGAGCAAGGCCATCTCCTCGGGTGTGAGGCATCCGAGCATCATGGCGACGATCGCCTGTTCCGCCGGCATGGCGGCGTCAGTGTCGCTCTCGTCAGTGTCGCCTTCGCCGGAGGGGATCTCGCTGAGGGCGTCGACTTGTTCCGCTACGCACGCGGCGCTCTCGGGTGAGACTCCCACCAGGATCAGTTGCGCTGCTGTGAGCCTTCCGGCCGGTGTGTCGGCTTGGGAAGCGCCGGTCTGAGGCAGGCATTCCGGCGGCAGCAGCAGATTGAGGACTGTCCCAAGCTCCCCGCCGAACAACGCGATGTCTGCGGCGAGTCGGTCGGTCTCGGCGCTGGGGGCCGCTGCCTGCGCGCACTCCAGCAGCGCCGGTGGTACGTCGGGGAGTTCTTGCAGCGACTCCAGGATGGTCTGTGTCCATGGCAGGCACCCTGCGGCAGCGTCGACGATCCGGTCACGTTCAGGGTTCGAAACGACACCGGCGGGCAGCACAGCGAAGGACGGCTCGGCGAGCGCAGCGGCGAGCTCTGAGAGGCGTTCCTCTTCGAGAGCGTCGACTGTCGCGGAGGCCACGCACGCGATCTGTTCGTCGGTGACGCTTCCGGGGGCGTCCTCCGCCAAGCGGGCCGCGACGGCGAGTTCTGTTTCGGCGCGCAGCGGCGACGGCTCCCCAGCCACAGCGGTGGTGCTCGCCGGTGGTGCTGTGGTGGTGCTCGCCGGTGGTGCTGTGGTGGTGCTCGCCGGTGGTGCTGTGGTGGTGCTCGCCGGTGGTGCTGTGGTGGTGCTCTCCGGCGGTGCTGTGGTGGTGCTGGACACGGCCGCGGTGGTCGCTGGTTCGATCACCTCCAGCTGGGAGGTTTGCGTCGCGGGCGGTTGAGGCTCTGTGTCGCCCCCGCACGCGGAGACTGCAAGCATAGCGACAGCTACTACTGCGAGGAAGAAATTCTTCATACCGGGATCATAGACACGAGCAGCGACGCGGGGAGGTGACCGTGGCGGTTAGCGGAATAGCGGCTCTCCCCCTCGACGAATCGAGAGGGTCGAGACCCTGACCCGTTTCCGTCCCAAACCGGCCGACTCCGGCCCGTGGACGTTAACCATCGTAACGCAAGGGGCTAGGAGGCGATGTGCGGGCCGGGAGAACGTCGGCACGCACAGAAAGGCCGATGGCCGAACGGTTTGCAAGGCGGGATCAGGAATCGACGTGCCGATCTGACGAGGCCCGCGGCGACCCGGGGCGCAATCCGACACGAGATGTGCCGGCCTATCCGCTGCCCGGTGGGCCGATAGTTTGCCTCCTTGTACCGACGGTTCCGTACACCACTGCAACTTACGGGGAAACCCATGCCTCGGTGGAAGTGGGTATGGCAGGTATCCCGCTGGGACCAAGCATCTGTACGTTGGCGATTGCCCATGGTCAGCGGATTGTCGGGTGCTGGTTGTGATGGTGATCGCCAAAGTATCTCCTGGGTTGACCATCGAAGTCTCGCCACCCTCCTGGAATCCGGCCGGGTGTGGCTGCCGGTATGTTTCTCCCCACACCGGGGGTGGTGCCCGGGACCTGCTTCAGGTAGATGTGGGGTCCTTGTTTCGGCAGGCTAGATGCGGTCGTAAGGCTCGATCTGACCCGCCTGGTCGATCAGTACCCGGCTCACGAGTGGGTTTCCGAGAACCAGCCGGTTCCGACGCCGGAGTATCTTGGCTAAGGTTTGAGTTGAGGAAACCGACTGATTGCACTCGTCGGTAGCAGGTGGATCGGAGGCAGTATTCCAGAGTCGCGCCCCATAGCTATGCTGGTTGACGGTGACAACGCGCAGCCATCCTTGATAGAGCATGTCCTTGCCGAGATCACAAAGTACGGGACAGTAACTACGCGACGGATCTACGGCGACTGGACCACAGCACAGATGAGGGGATGGAAAGACTCGCTTCACACCTTTGCCATCCAACCCATCCAACAGTTCCGCTATACCGTCGGTAAGAACTCCACCGACAGCGCATTGATAATCGATGCGATGGATCTACTCCATGCAGGAACGGTTGACGGCTTCTGTATAGTATCGAGTGATAGTGACTATACGAGGCTGGCTACAAGAATTCGTGAACAGGGCTTGTTTGTGATGGGTATAGGTCAGGCTCATACACCCGAGCCGTTTGTGAAGGCATGCGAGATATTCGTCCATACGGAAAACCTGGTTCGACCGGCGCAACAAGAAACCCGTACCAAGGATATGGACAAGAAAGAGTGGATCCAGATAGCCGAGCGTGCTGTCGAGATGGCTACCCAGGATGATGGTTGGGCTTCCCTTGGGGAGGTCGGCGCCTACATACGTCAATTGGACCCTGCGTTCGACGTGCGCACCTATGGATACAAGCAACTATCGCTGCTGATCAAGTCTCGTCCTAAGCTATTCGAGACACGACAGTCGAAGACCGAGGGAGGGTCCTCACACATATACGTGAAACTCAACTCATGAAAGCCGTATCCCGGTTCTTCACTGAGGTGTTGCCTAAGTTAGTGACGCTTCACTCGCATACCTATCGCTTGTAACGACTCTCAAGTAGAAGCCACGGGGTGGGACCCGCCGGAGAGACAATCCGGTGAGTCGAGGTCCGGCCTAGACATTGATGGGAAAAAAAGGGTTCGCTGAGCGGCTACTGTCCCAGGATGATGACAGCGGGTGCCGTGAACGCGCGACTCACCCATCCTTGAGCACGCAACGCGTGTAGGGGTACCGCACCGGTGCTCACCGACCACCGACCACCGACTACCGGCCACTGACCTTCCGGTAGAGCCCCGCGTAGCGGCCGGTCACCTTCTCCCAGTCGAACGCCCGGACGCGGACCGAGGCGGCCTCCGCCAGCCCGTTGCGTAGGTCCGGTTCGGTCAGGACCCGTACCAGAGCGGCCGCCAAGCCGGCCCGGTCCCCGTTCCGGAACAGCAGGCCCGAACCGCCGAGCACATCCGAGAAGGCGTCGAGGTCGCTGGCCACCACCGCACAGCCGGCCGCCATGCCCTCGGCGACCGTGATGCCGAAGCTCTCCCCTCCCCGGTTTGGCGCGCAGAACACGGCGCTGGTCGCCAGGGTCACCCGCTTGTCCTCCTCGGTCACCCGGCCCAGGTACCGCACGCCCTCCACCGGGGGGGTGTTCCCGCCTCCGATGATCGCCAGCGACGCTCCGGGTACCGCGGCACGCACGTCCGGCCAGGCCGCCAGCAGCAGGTCGCGGCCCTTGCGCGGATCGGGACGGCCCACGAACGCCACCTGGCGGGGGTTCCTGCGGGCCGGAACCCGGAACGAGCGGACGTCGATGGCGTTGGGAATCTCCTCGGGCCGGATGCCCAGCGGCTCGATCGCCCCCATGGCGGTCCGGCTCACCGTTGTGGCGAGCGAGCCGTGCAACACCCGGCGCAGCAAGCCCCTGGCCAGCCGGTAGGCCGTCCTGACCGTCTTCGAGGGGTCGGCGTGGAAGGTCACCACGGTGGGTTTCCCGCTGCGGAGGGCGGCCCACCCCACGATCGGTACGAACGGTTCGTGGACATGTACCACCTCGGCCGTCGAGACCGCCTCCCTGACCCGAGCGGCCACCCGCGGTGAGATCGCCAGCGGGGCCCGAGAACGGTTGACCCGCACCCCTGTCCAGCTTCCCACGTCGATCCGGTCCGGTCCCTCCCCCGCGGCGGGCGCCACCGCGTAGGCGTCCTCGCCGATCCTGCGGAACTGCTCCACCAGGCCGATCACCTGCTGCTGCACCCCGCCGGGAACCTCGAGAGCGTACGGGGAGACGACGGCGATCCTCATACGCCCCCCCGTCGGGCGGCGAGGAACTCCCGGTCGGAGGGCCAGTTGGGTTGCACCAGGTGCCACTGGGTGGGCGCCTCCTCGATGAGTTGCTCGAACCGACGGGCCAGTTCCTGGGTCATGACCGTCGCCCGGCCGGGTGTCCGGGCGGCGGGAACCTCGACGGGGGGAAGAAGAACCATCCGGTGCCCGCCTCCGGCCCTGAAATAGGATGCCCCCGGAAGCAGGACGGCGCCGGTCCGCAGGGCCAGCACCGCCGGTCCGGCCGGGAGCGTGGTTCGCTCGCCGAAGAACTCCACCTCTATGCCTTTCGCGCCGATGTTCCGGTCCGCCACCAGCGCCACCAGCCCCCCCTCGCGGAGTGCGGTCAGCAGGGCCCGCATGGTGGAGATCCCTTCGGCCAGGATGACCTGGATCGAGAGTTGCGCCCTCATGTTCGTGAACCACTCGGCGAGCCGGCGGTTGGCCAGCGCCTCGGCCACCGCGGTGATGCGCACGCCCGCATCCTCGGACAGTGTTCCGGCCATCTCCCAATTGCCTATGTGCGGCAGGGCCACGATCACGGCACGGTCCTCCTCCCGGGCAGCCCGCACGTGCTCCAACCCGATCAGGGTCACCCGGGAGCGCACCTCACCGAACCGGCGGGGACGGAACCAGAGCGTCTCGGCCCAGTACCGGCCGTAGGCGCTGAACATCTCCCGGGCGGCCAGTTCCACGGCCCGTCCGTCGGCCTCGCCGAGTACCCGCCGCATGTGCCGGATCGCCATGGCCTTACGGTCCCTGGCCCAGTGCCAGGCCAGGCGGCCGGCCCAGCTGCCCAGCCGGCGGATTACGGGTTCGGGGAAAGCGCTGATCAGGCCTGCACCGATCCGGTAGGCCAGGTAGGTGGAGCGGTCACTCACTCTTGAGTTGGCGCCAGGTCTTGTGGAACCGCTGGAAGACGGTGAGCCAGCTGAGAATCGCCATCACCCACAGCATCTGGCTGACCCAGCCGGTGAGGAAACCGACCGTGAACAGGATGACCCGCTCGGCCCGGCCCATGATGCCGCCCCGCCCCTCGACGCCGCCGATGTCGGCCTTGGCCCTGAGGTAGGAGATCACCAGCGCGGCGCCCAGGCTCAGCACGCACAGAACGACCAGGCCCGGGTCTCCCTCGTAGGGATGCATCCGTGACGAGAGCCAGAACGCGCAGGCGGCGAACATTGCGGTCTCCCCCACGCGGTCGGAGACCGAGTCGATGAGGGCGCCCCTGGGAGATGCCGAGCCCGAAGCCCGGGCCACGGCCCCGTCGAGCCCGTCGAGCGCCGAGCCGACCAGGATCACCAGCGCTCCGACCTTTACCGTGCCGTTGGCCAGCAAGCCGGACCCGACCAGCGTGACCGCCAGGCCTGTCAGGGTGAGGTGGGCGGGCCGGACCCGCATCCACGCCAGGGCGTGACCAACGGGTGCCACGACTTTCTCGACGTGCGGGCGGGTCCAAAGTTCGATCACGTACTGCTCCTTCCCCTCCCGGCAAAGTACCACAGTCACCGCCCAAATCATGATCACCTACACTCGGGCGACCGAGAGGAAGCGGAGGAGGATGGGACCGGAGAGAATACGCAACGTGGGCTTGTTCGGCCACGGCGGCGCGGGCAAGACCGCCGTGGCCGAAGCACTGCTGTTCAACGCCGGCAAGACCACCCGGGTCGGTACCGTGGAGGCCGGCAACACGGTCATGGACTACGAACCCGAGGAGATCGAGCGCCAGAACTCGCTCGGACTCGGGATCGCATCCTTCGTTCACGACGGCTGCCGGGTCAACCTCATCGACAGCCCGGGTTACGCGGACTTCGTGGGGAGCGCGCTCGCGGCCCTACGGGCGGTGGACCTGGCCGTATTCGTCGTGTCCGCGGTCGACGGCGTCGAAGTGCAGACGGAGCTGCTCTGGGAGGCGGCCCTCCGGGAGGGGCTGGCCAGGGCGGTTTTCGTCAACAAGCTCGACCGCGACCGGGCGTCGTTCTCGCGCACCCTCGCACAGCTGATCGATGTCTTCGGCAAGCAGATCGCCCCGGTGCAGATCCCGATCGGCGAGGAGCATCGCCTGGCGGGAATCGTCCGGCTGGTGTCGGGCCGGGCGTTGGGATACACCGGCGACCGGACCAAGGGGTCGCCGATGGACATCCCATCCGAAGTGTCCGAACTGTTCGAAGAGACGCGTTTGGCCCTCGTCGAGTTGGTGGTGGAGACCGACGACGACCTGCTCGAGGCGTACTTCGAGGGTGAGGAACCCTCGCGCGCCAGGATGGTCGAGGTCGTCCACGACGGCATGATCTCCGGGGACATGGTTCCGGTCCTGGCGGGGTCGGCCAGCGCCCTGGTCGGGATCGACACCCTGGCCGAATTCATGGTCGATTTCGCGCCCTCGCCCCTGGAGCGTCCTATGCCGCCGCTGGTGGCCGGGACGCTGAACCCCACTCCCCACGGTCCCGTCGCCGCCTACACCTTCAAGACCGCGGGTGACCAGTACGTGGGGCGTATCAACACCTTCCGGGTTTTCTCGGGATCATTCATCGCCGACGCGGCGCTGGAGACATCGGCCGGGGACAGGATCAAGGTGGCCAACTTCTTCGCCATGGAGGGCAAGGACCATACCAACCTCGGATCGGTCGCCGCGGGATCCATCGCCTCGGTGGCGAAACTGGACGCCCTCCGGGTGGGCGACACCTTGCGGTCGGCGGGAAGCCAGGTGGAGATCGCTCCGGTGGAGGTCCCCCGCCCGGTCTACGAGGTGACGGTCTCGCCCCGTTCCACCCAGGACGAGGACAAGCTCTCCACCGCGCTGGCCCGGGCCCAGGAGGAGGACCCGACGATCCTGGTGGAACGCCGGGCGGAGACCAAAGAGACCGTCCTTTCGGGTCTCGGCGAGGCGCACGTGGCGGTTACGCTCGCCCGGGTGGCGCGCCGGTTCGGGGTGGAGGTGGATACCGGGATGCCGCGCATCCCGTACCGCGAGACGATCCTGGGCCGGGCCGACGTCGAAGGAAAACACAAGAAGCAATCCGGCGGGCGGGGACAGTTCGGCGTGGCCTACGTCAAGTTCGAGCCCAACGAACGAGGCGAAGGGTACGAGTTCGTCAACAAGATCAAGGGGGGTTCCATACCCCGCAACCTCATCCCGGCGGTGGACAAGGGCATCCGGCAGGCTCTCGAGCGGGGGATCCTGGCCGGCTACCAGGTCATCGATGTAAGGGCGACCGTCCACGACGGCAAGTACCACTCGGTGGACTCCGACGAGTTGAGTTTCCGCATGGCGGGGATCATGGCGGTGCGGGCCGCGGCGCCCCGGCTGCGCGCCACTATCCTTGAGCCCCTGGCGGTGGTCACTGTCCGCGTACCCGACGACTTCATGGGGGACGTGATCGGGGATATAAACGCCAAGCGGGGACGGGTCCTGGGGATGGACGCGGACGGTCGGAGCCGGGTACTCACCGCCGAGGTTCCGATGGCCGAGATGCAGCGGTACTCTGTCGATCTCCGGTCCATGACCGGGGGACGCGGATGGTTCGAGATCGAGTTCTCGCACTACGACCCGGCGCCTCCCCAGGAGGTGCAGAAGGTCGTGGCGGCGGCCAGGACCGAAGCCGATTAGCCGAACAGGAGGCTGCCCGACCTGATGGACAGAGCGACGATCCGGGCCAACGATGAGGATCTCGTAGCCCTCCCGATCAACACGGGAACGGAAGGCGAGCGGGTCCTCGACATAACACGACTGCGCGGGACAACCGGTATGGTCACGTTCGATCCGGGATACGGGAACACCGCCGAGGCGGCCAGCGCCGTGACCTTCATCAACGGGGAGGAAGGCATCCTACGGTACCGGGGTTACCCGGTGGACCAGCTGGTCGAGGAGTCATCGTTCCTCGAAGTCGCCTATCTCCTCGACCGGGGCGAGCTACCTTCCCGGGCGGGGCTGGATGCCTACGAGGAGGAGATCAGGCGTCACGCGACGTTGCCGAAGGGTCTTACCTCCGCCCTCGAGTCCTTTCCGGCGGGTACGCACCCGATGCAACGGCTGGCGGTGTCGACGGCCTTGCTGGGCGCGTACTATCCGGGTACCGGTAGCCCGCTGAACGCGGAGGCCAACCGGTTGGGCGCGATCCGGCTCATCGCCAAGATGCCGACCCTGGCCTCTTGGTCGTACCGGTCCGGCTCGGACCGGACCTACGTCCGGCCCCGCTCCGATCTCGGGTATACGGCCAACTACCTCAACATGATGTTCAATCCCGAGGGCGGGGACCACGAGTTCAGCCCCATCCATGTCCGGGCTGTGGAGACCTTGCTGGTGCTTCATGCCGACCACGGCCAGAACCTCTCGACATCGGCCGTACGTCTGGTCGGATCGAGCCAGACCGACCTGTTCTCGGCCATCTCGGCGGGGATCCTGGCCCTCTCCGGGCCGCTCCACGGCGGCGCCAACCAGCGGGTGGTGGAGATGCTGGAGGGCATCCTCGCCGACGGGGGCGACACTCGCCGCTGGCTGGACCGGGCCAAGGACCGGAGCGATCCGTTCCGGCTGATGGGCTTCGGCCATCGCGTGTACCGGAACTACGACCCCAGGGCGGAGTTGATCAAGCGCCATGCCACGGAGTTGCTCGACGAGGCGGACAGTCCCCTGCTGGAGGTGGCGTTGCAGCTCGAGCAGGAGGCGCTGGCCGACGACTACTTCATGGAGCGCCGCATCTACCCCAACGTCGACTACTACTCGGGAATCATCTACCGGGCGATCGGATTCCCCAGCGAGATGTTCACCGTCCTGTTCGTGCTCGGACGGCTGCCGGGATGGCTCGCCCAATGGCGGGAGATGATCGTCGACCCCCATGTCAGGATCAAGCGGCCCCGGCAGCTCTACACCGGGTACACCCGGCGGGACTACGTACCGATCTCCGAGCGTTGATGGACGGGATCCGCATCCCGGAGGAGGTTGCCCGGGCAGAAGGCGTGCCCGACGATCTCGACTCGGGAGTGCTGGGACCGTACCGGTTCCCCTCGCCGGCGCGTCGCCGGACGGCAGGTCTCGTGTATGTGGTGGGGGCCGTCCTCGCCGTGTTGGGGGCACTGGCCGGTCTGGCAACCGGGTTGTGGGTGATCGCGGCGGGGTTCCTGGTGCTGGCCTTCCTGCACGACCGCGCCGCCTGGCCGTTGGTGATCCGCCAGGAGGAGGCGCTCGGCACGGCGGCGGCCCTGGTGCCCTTCGCCGTGGGGCATGCGTCGGCCGCGCTCGGATTCGTGGGCCTGCAGTCCCGGCCGGTCTGGGCCGTCATTCTCTACTCGGCCGAGGAACCGCCGGATCGCCGGGCGCTGGTCCGGTTGGACGCCGTGACCGGGGTCCAGTTGGACGACCCCTATGTCGAGGCCCTCGAACCGCCGACCACTGACCACTGACCAGCACCCACTGATCACCGGCACCTGGCACCTGGCACCTGGCACCTGGCACCTGGGCTAGTGAGGCGGCCGGGCGGCGGTAGCCAGTTCCTCCGCAGCTTCATGCAACGGTACCCCGCGCCGGTCCTGTTTGGTTCCTCTCAGCCGGAGACCCACGGTTCCATGGGCGATGTCGTGGTCGCCCACCACCACCACGGCCGGTACCTTCCGTGTGATGGCCTGGCGGATCTTCTCCCCCAGCCTGCCAGGCCCGCTTCCCTGCTCGATCCGCAGACCCCGATCCTTGAACGATCCGGCGACCGTTGCCGCGTAAGGCTCGTGACGGTCGGCCACCGGGATGACCACCACCTGCACCGGGGCCAGCCACATCGGCATCGCGCCGGCGTAGTGTTCGATCAGCACCCCGACGAACCGCTCGACCGATCCGAACTTGGCGGAGTGGATCATCACCGGACGCTCCCGCGTGTCGGCCGGGGTCACGTATTCGAGATCGAAGCGTTCGGGAAGCGAGAAGTCCATCTGGATGGTGGACATCTGCCAGCGTCGGCCGATGGCGTCGCGGACATGGACGTCGATCTTCGGTCCGTAGAAGGCGCCCTCTCCCTCGGCCACGCGGTGGGGTACCCCGACCGTCGTCAAAGCGTCCGCCAAGGCTCGCTCGGCCAGTTCCCAGAGTCCCGGTTCGCCCACCCACTTGTCCTCGGGCCGGGTGGCCAACTCCGCCTCGAACTCCTCGAAGCCGAAGTCGCGCAGCAGCTGCAGCACGAAGTCGAGGTGGAGCAGGAGTTCGGACGGAACCTGGTCCCTCGTACAGAAGGTGTGCGAGTCGTCCTGGGTGAACCCCCTGGCCCGCAGAAGGCCGTGGACGACGCCCGACCTCTCGTACCGGTAGACCGCTCCCAACTCGGACAGGCGCATCGGCAGGTCCCTGTACGAGCGGGCCGCGGCGCGGTAGATCAGGACATGGAAGGGGCAGTTCATCGGTTTGACCCGGTACTCGTCCCGCTGGTCCATCTCGAGGCCCGGGTACATGCTCTCTGCGTAGAACTCGAGGTGGCCCGACGTTATCCACAGATCGGCCCTGGCGAGGTGTGGCGAGTTGACGAAGTCGAACCCGAAGGCCTCGTGGATCCTCCGGCTGTAGTCCTCGACCTGGCGCCGCAGCATCCCGCCCTTGGGGTGCCACACGGCCAGCCCGGGTCCGAGTTCGTCGGGGAAGGAGAAGAGGTCCAGTTCCCGTCCCAGCTTGCGATGATCCCGCCGGGCCGCCTCCTCGATCCGCTGCAGGTAGGTTCTCAGGGCCTTGCCGGTCTCCCAGGCCGTGCCGTATATGCGCTGCAACTGTGGCCGGTACTCGTCGCCCCGCCAGTAGGCGCCCGCCGTCCTCATCAGCTTGAAGGCCGCGACACGCCCGGTCGACGGCAGGTGAGGTCCCCGGCACAGGTCCACGAAGGCGCCATTGCGGTATACGGAGACCGCGTCGGCCGATTCAACCTCCGAGGGGTCCACCGACAGGATTATCTCGGTCTTGTAGGGGTGGTCGCGGAACAGCTCCAGCCCGGCTGTACGGGACATCTCCTCCCGGATGAACGGCTGGTCGGTCGCCACTATCCGCTCCATCTCGGCTTCGATCCGGCGAAGGTCGTCTGGCGTGAAGGCACGACCGATGTCGAAGTCGTAGTAGAAGCCGTCGGTGATGGCCGGGCCGATCGCGAAGGTGGATCCCTCGAAGAGGTTGAGCACCGCCTGGGCGAGCACATGGGCGGCCGAATGGCGCAGCACGCTCCGACCCTCCTCCGAGGATTCGGTGATCACCGCGAACCGGCCGCCCGTCTCCAGAGGGCGGTCGAGATCCATCAGGATCCCGTCGAGTGACACCGCGACCGCCGCCGAGGCGAGGCTCCGGCCGATCGAGTGGGCTACCCCGCGTCCGGTGGTCCCCCGATCATGGAGGGCGACGGTGTTGTCGGGAAGGATGAGTTCGATAGTCACGATCAGGTTGCTCGAGGATGGCGTATCAGAGATTCATCGTAATCGCCGGCCGCCGGGGTCCGGCCGCCGGTCACGGGTCCCGGACCCACCGGTAGGCCCGGTCCACGTGCTCGGTCGCGAAGCCCAGGGTCCGGTAGAGACGTACAGCCGCCTCGTTGGAGGAGTCGACGTACAGGATCGCCCGAGTGGCATGGCGCTGCTCGGCCAGGTAGCGGAATCCGTCGAGGGCCAGGGCGCGTCCCAGTCCCCTCCTCCGGTAACGCGGGTCGACCCCGATGGAGTAGATCTCGCCCACCGCACCCCCGTCCGGCGCAGGATCCTCGTGCACCTTGGTCCAGTTGAAAGCAGCCATGCGGCCCTCGATCCAGGCCGTGCGTACCCCACGCGGATCGAACCAGGACAGGGCCAGGCGCCGGTCCAGGTCCTGCCTGCTCCAATCCCCCTGCTCCGGATGGCCGGCGAAGGCCCGGTTGTTCAACTCGAGCAGGGCCGCGCCGTCCCGGTCCACGTCGAGGCCCCTGAACTCCACGCCCTGCAGGGTGACCGGATCGTCCGCCACCGGAAGATCGGTGGCCATGCGGTGCAGATCACGCTCCTTCGTGAGGAGACCGCCAGGAGGTTCCACGGCGCCGGTGTGGATCCAGAGGACGGCCTGTTCGACCCCGGCGGCTGCCAGCCGGTCCAGGACCTCACCGAGGAACCATCCGTAGGCGCCCGAGCCCTCGGCTATCTCCAACGTCCATGCCCGACCGTCGGGGTTGGGCGCCGCGAAGCCGTATGAGACCAGTTCCCCGTCCCTCTCGGCCGCGACGCCGATGGCTTCGCGGCCGGGTCGGCTCATAGCCGTCAGCAGAGCCTCACCGAACGGAGGAGCCGCTTGCAACTGCTCCACTCCGGCGATGAGTTGCCACAGGCGATCTCCCAATTCCTCCGGCGGGGCGCTCCGAACTTGCATAGACGAGGAGGGTAGGCGACCGAGTGACCAGGTGGGGAAGTCAGGGCCTGGCGGGACGGTCCGGCCCCATCCGAACCGCTAACCCACCGATGCGGGTCGGACCCGGGCATTTGCTCCGTACCCCGGGGTATCCGGGAGGGATTGTCAAGGGGAGGGGGTTCGAGGTCACTATTCTCGTTCCTTGACAGGAAACCTACAGGAGTGTGCCTTGGCCGATTCGGACGACAGGAGTTCTCCGGACGAGCGTTCTGGTCCGGACGATCCCCGCCGCGTGTTCGTGCGCCCGGCGGAGCCCACTCCGGTGACCGAGGCAATGGTCACCCCCCGCACCACTCCCTCGGATCCTGAAGAGGCCGAAGAGATCGAGGTTCGGTTCTGCCAGTCATGCGGCCGGCGGAACACCTCCGGCGGTTCCTACTGCCTGGCCTGCGGGGTCAGGTTCCTCCGCCCTGACGCGCCACCGGCGGAGCTCTCCGAGGCGAGGGACGAGCAGGTCACTCCCCAGCCGACCGGTGATCGACCCGTGGTGGGAGTGACCGAGTCGCCCACGCCCTATTGGGACGAGGAGGACGACCTTGCAGGCCCGCCGGCAGGGTCGTCCCCGACCCTGAGGCGGGTTCGTTTCCTGCTCGTCATGATCGTGGTCGTGGCCATCCTCTTCCTGGGGTTCAACGCGTTCCAGAACAGGGACACCGAGCCGGTGGAGGAACCGGAGCAGAACGAGGCTGTGGCCCCGACCGTGGCCGAGGAGCAGCCCACGACCACCCTCCCCGCACCCGACGATACGGAGTTGCGGCTCTACGTGGTCCAGATCTCGGCAGTGGCCGACGATGTGGCGGAGTTGACGGTCACGGGCCGCGAGGTCAACGATGCGTGGGACAACCGCACCCAGGACTACGACACGACTCGCGAGCAGATGAGCGCCCTGGCGTCGCGGGCCGCCGCCCTGCCCGATCGACTGAGCGCTATCACGCCCCCCGATAGGGCCGATCCCATCGGGCACCAACGGCTGGTCAGGTCGCTTTCGACCCTGGCTTCAGCCGCCGAGGGGATGAAGGCCGGGCTCGATTCTCCGGATACGGGGGAGACCCGGCATTCCGAGTTGGCCCGCTTCGAGGATGCCTCCAGCGAGTTCGGGGGGTTGGTAGCGGAGTTGGAAAGTTCCACTGGGAGCCCGCCCGGGTCTGGATGACAACCGCCGCCAGGATGATGGCACCGCCGATGATCGTCGTGCCGGCCACCGTTTCCCCGAATGCCCACCAGACCCAGATGGGAGCGAACACCACCTCGGTCATGGAGATCAGGATCAACTCGGCCGACCGCAAATACCGAGAACCGGCCGTGTAGAGCGCCAACCCGCCGGCCAGCGCCACACCCCCCAGATAGAAAACCACCACGAGGTCCAACCGGCTGATCCCCCCACCGTCGATGAGCCAACCGGTCGTCACCAGGATCAGGGCCCCGGCGACCACGACCGACGGGAGCATGTCCACCTGCTTGCCGCGGCGCTGGAACACGGTGAAGGCCGCGAAGCCGAGCGCCGCACCGAAGGCGAGCACGGTGCCCCTCAGGCTTCCGGTGTCCCCACCCGTGGAGGTCATCACGGCGACGCCGCCGGCGGCCATGCCCATCGTCAGCCAGGTGGTCCTGATGACGGGTTCCCTCATCAGCAGCCACGCGAGCAAACCCGCCAGTACCGGGGCCGCGCCGAGGATGAGGGTTACCTCGGCCACCGTGCCGAGGGTGAGGGCGTAGACCATGCAGCACGATGAGAAAGCCAGGGAGGCCGCACCCATGAGACCGTTCGAGCCGATCCTGACGAAAGCCTGCACGAAGCCGCGAGGATTGCGGGCGGCCACCATCGCACCCACCACGAGGATCTGCGCGATGGAGCGGTAGAAGAGGATCCGCCAGGGTCCGGCGGAGTCCATGAGCCGGACGCCGAGACCGAGCGTGCTCCATAGGAGGCCGGCCGCCGCGACCAGCGCGATCCCCCGTGACCGAGAGCCGAGGGCCCCACCCGTCGAAGCCAAGATACCCGGACCTGACCGGGTCAACCGCCGGGCCCGACCCGGCTCCGGATCCATGCCGTGATGTCGTTGACCAGCGGGAGCCCCTGGGGCTCGTTTATGGATCCGTGCCTGATACCGGGGTACACCCTCCGCTCCACGGACGGGCGTTCGCCCAGCGGCGCGCTCACGTCCGGAGGCACGAGGGTGTCATCCGCACCGTGGAGTACCAGGGTAGGGGCGGTGTACAGATCGAGAGAGCGGCTCACCCGGTCCATACGATCCAGCAGGATCGCCCCCAGACGCACGGTCGTCCGGGTGACGGCCAGCGGATCGGCCAGGTAGTTCCGGACCGTCTTCGGATCGGAGAAGATCTCCTCGGGGTAGATCGGGTTGGCCAGCGTCAGGCGGGGTACCAGCCTTGCCAGCACGGGCGCTCCTTCCCGCTGCCAGGTCGGCACGACCGCCCCGATCGCCGGCGCGTTGAGCACCACCAGGTCCGGTTGGCGATGTCGGGAGAGGGTGTAGTCGACCGTGATCAGTCCCCCGACCGAGTGGCCCAACAACACCACGGGGAGCTTGGTGGCGAAGAGCGAGACCAGGTTGTCCAGCACTTGTATCAGGTAGGTGGACCAGCGATCGATGTCGGCCCTTCCTCCCCCCGACGCCCCGAACCCCTGGAGGTCGAAGGCGTGGGTATCGATCCCGGCCGCGGCCAGCCGGGCGCCGCTGTGTTCGTAACGGCCCGAGTGCTCGGCCAGGCCGTGAACGATGAGGGCGGTCGCCCAGGGGTCGGAGGCCGGCCATCGCCGGCGCAGTTCCGTGACGCCCGTCCGGGTGGTGACGATCTCCATCATGCTCTTGTTGGTCGCCATCGACAACGCTCCCGATCGGCTCCGCTTGGAAGATGTGACGGTACTGCGGCCGATTCTACGACACCACGAGCCAGGATCGATCCCGGTGCGTCACCGGCGTCGGATGACGGGAACCCTCCTAACCGGCGCCGGCCCGGTCGCTCAGGCGCACGACCCGGGGTGGTCCGGGGAACCGGACGGGGGCGCGTACCGGCTCGCCGGTTTCGTCGTCGAGTCCGTACTTGGCCACCAGGTGCAGATAGTCGCGTTGGTAGAGGATCTTGATGTTGATGTCGGGATAGAGCTCACGGAGTCGCCGGACCTTGCGGTTCTTCTTCGTGACCAGTTTTTGGTTCATCGTGGTGATCTCGACGTAGATGTCCTCTTCGGGGAGGTAGAAGTCGGGTGTGAACAGCTTGGCGGGCCGGCCTGCCTCGTCCCATTCGACCGGGAACGATCGGGGCTCGTACTCCCATCTGACCTCGTAGAAGTCCAGCAGGCGGGCGAACTGCCGCTCGCTCCGATGGGCGAAACGGATCGCTGCCGCGAGGTGAGGATCCGGGGTGCGTCTACCGTGTATCAGGTTGCGCCGGCTTCCCGGCCGGTTCCCGGTTGCGTGGCTTCCCGGCCGGTTCCCGGTTGAGCGGACTCTACTTCCACCGGGAACAGTTCTAGTGTCTCACCTTCGAGGTCACGTTGAACCTGTCCGACCGCGATGGCGAAGACACCTTGACCGCGCCGAAGAATGTCCATCAGGTATTGCTGTGTCTCGTCGGAGCTGTAGCTGGTCCAGATGTCTATCCCGTCGGACAGGAGCGTCGAGTCCTGGAGAGGGTGGTCGGTGTGCGTCTCGGACTGGAGCCAATCGACGGCCTTACGGATCTTGGCCAGGCCGACCCCTGTGTCGAGCAGCCGTTTGATCACCCGGAGAGCTACGAGATCGGTGAACGAGTAGAGGCGCTGGGTTCCCGAGCCTTCCGCGGCCCGCAGTGAAGGTTTGAGCAGGTCTGTTCGGGCCCAGTAGTCGAGTTGCCGGTAGGAGATCCCCGCCACCTTGCACACCTGGGGCGCCCGGTAACCGTGCGGGACGCCAACCGTGGCGCCGACATCGATCGAGCTGTCCATAGACCTTCCTTCCCTGGCCATCGGTTCCTCCGGCATCGCGGTGGCAACCGAACCGACCGACGCAGACCGCAGCGCGTCGCCACGGCTTACAGCTTCGTAATTACCTGCCCGTCACAGGCACGATAGACGATCGGGAGGCAGCTATCAACGGTTTCTGTGGAAAACTCTGGTCTGCGGTCGGTGGTCGGTCGCGACCGGGATCGTGACTAAGCACCGGGGGGCTTTCGGTATCGTCAATATGATTCGTTCGACTTGATGGCTGAGACCGAGCCTGTGCGTTTCCCAAACGGCGAACAAGGCGGTTGTGGTTGTCGGCTCCCCACGGATACGGGTCGCCGAAGTCGACCAGCCAGAGTTCGTCAACCGATACCATCGGCCACCGAGATCGACTCCGCCTCCTCCAAGTAGGCCAACCATGCTTCACGGTCGTTCCGAGTACCGCTTGTTCCGCCGGCTGCCCACCGCCACCGGCGATTATCAGGTCACCGGCTCTTGATGAAGGCTTCGATCGCTTCCGGCCACCGGTTAATGCTTACGTCTGGAAGTCCTCGGGGGTCAGGTTTTCGAGGAACTCCCGGAAGCGTTCCACCTCGGCTTCCTGCTCCTCGTCCTTTATCTCGATCCCGGCATTGTCAAGGACATCGGTCGTGGCGAAGAGCGGCGCGCCCGTCCGGGCCGCCAGTGCGATCGCGTCGGACGGGCGGGAACTGACGTGGAGTTCCTGGTCGTTCTGGGTGAGCACCAGGTCGGCGTAGTACACGCTGTCGCGCAGTTCCGTGACTGTGACCCGGGCCACTTGGCCTCCCAGTACCTCGGTGGTGATACGGAGCAGGTCGTGGGTGAAGGGTCGCGGGGTGGTGACGCCTTCGAGGGCGTAGGCGATGGCGGTCGCTTCCATGGCGCCGATCCAGATGGCCAGATACCGCTTACCACGCGATTCTCGGAGCAGAACAATGGGTTGGTTGGTCGGGTACTCAATCCGTACGCCTACCAGGTCCATCGGAACCGTGTCGCTCATGGCTTGAGACTATCACCACGCGCCGAGTCCGCAACCTCGAACAGGACGGAGGGGTCCTCCGTGAAGCGGGCGAAGTCGAGGACGGCCCACAAGGACGGCAGGTTGCGGAACCATCCCTTCCAGTCGAGGCCGTATCCCACCAGGAACTCGTCACCGACCTCGAACCCCCGGTATCCGATCGGCACATCGACGATCCGGCGCGATGTCTTGTCCAGCAGCGCCACGGTCTCGAGGCTGGCACAGTTGCGGGCCTCCAGGGTCCGGCACAGGAGATGGTGGGTCAGGCCCGTGTCGACGACATCCTCGACCACGAGGACGTGACGATCCTCGAGGTTGGTGGCTGTGTCCATCGCCAGCCGTACCCTTCCTCCCTGGCCGAACCGGGTCAGAGCCAGGAAGTCCGTCTCGCAGTGGATCGAGACCTGGCGGATGAGGTCGGCGTGGAAGACGAGCGAGCCGGACAGCACGCATACGAGCACCGGCTCGAGACCCCGGTAGTCCCGGGCTATCCGTTCGCCGAGTTCCCTCACGCGAGCGGCGAGGATCTCCTGCGGCACGACCTCGGTGACGATCTCGTGGCGGACGGTCATGTCTCCCCCAGGATCCAGTCCCAGTAGCGGCCGATCCATGCCAGCGCGTCTCCCATGCCGGGCAGCTCCGGTATTCGCTCGAACTCCCGCACGACCGGCGCCGTCTCCTCCTCCGGCTCGGGTTCGGGAAGTGGTTCCTCCGCCTCGGGCACGGGTTCTCCTCCCGGGTCCACCGCCACCCGGGCCTCCTCCGGTTCTTCGGCGATGAACAGTTCGAAGTCCGCCTCCGGTCCCCGGTCGAGACCGGCCACCAGCGGTCTTCTGGCGTCGGACGTGGCGGGCACCAGGGTCATGGGGCTGAACTCTTCGAATCCGTAGTCGAGCAGGGCGATGGCGTCGCCGAAGTGGTCGGTGGAACCCAGCACGACAGCGTAGAGCCGTCTCCGGTCCCGCTCCGCGGCCGCCACGAGTGTCAGGGCGGCGCGGTCGGTGTAGCCGGTCTTGATGCCGATGGCGCCGGGATAGTTGGCCAGGAGCTCGTTGCGGTTGAGAGCAACCCGCGGTTCCGCGTCGGGAGTGGCCGGCAGGTTGGCGCTCCGGGTCTGCACGAGCCGAGCGAAGAGCGGGTTATCCATGGCGGCGACGGACAGGGTGAGCAGATCGCGTGCCGAGCTGTAGTGATCCCGGTGATCGAGACCATGGGGATTGACGAAATTCGAGTTCACCAGACCGAGCCCGGACGCCTTGGCGTTCATCAGATCGGCGAACCTTCCGACCGATCCGGCCGCATGTTCGGCGAGGGCCACCGCGGCATCGTTGGCGCTGTGCAGTATCAGGGCGGCCAGCAGTTCCCCGACCGTCCAGGGTGGTTCGTCGGCGACCAGGCCGATCTCCGATTCCCCCGCGAGGGCTGCGGTGTGGGTGATCTCCACCGGCTCGTCGGTCTTCTCCTGCTCGAGGATCACCAGCGCGGTCATTATCTTGGTGGTGGAGGCCACCGAGCGGCGGACATCGGCGTCGCGTTCGGCCAGAACCTGCCCGAAGGTGTCGTCGTAGAGGATCCACGACGCCGCCGTGACCGAGGGTGGGTCCGGTGCGACCAGCCCGTCGTCCGGAGGAAGGGTGGCGTGACCGGCCGGGATAACGCCGAGGGGCATCACCAGCGTGGTCAGCACCACCAGGATGGCTGCCCCGGTACGCCTCATCGAGAAGGTCAATCCTCGTCGAGGATCGCCCTCACCTCCGCCAGGAACAGCAGGTCGATCAGCCGCCTCATCGCTTCGGCTCCCGTTGTCAGGTTCTCGACGGCCTGGCGACGGGCTTCTGGGCTCCGATTGCGGCGCATGGCGAGCGTGAGTCCTTCGAGAAGCTGGACATGGCGGAGGACCGCGTTGCGGATGATCCGGAGGTGCCTGGCTTCGAGCCCCTGCTCCAGGAGGACGCCGCACAGGCGGGCGACGGCGACGTCTCGGTTGTCGAACCTGGGTACCCCGTCCCCTTCGGCAGGTGCGAAGAGCCCGTGGCTGACGAGTTGGCGGATCTCGCTCCTCGAGACACTTGCCCGGCGGGCGAACTCACCGAGATCCAGGACCTCTACGGAGGGTTCAGGTGACGAGGAGGTGTCGCCGGCCTCCGCCCGCTCCGGGTCGGCTTCCCCACCCTGCTCCCACCGGGCGAGTTGCGACTTGATCACCTTGAGGGGCAGGAAATGGTCGCGCTGCTGGCGAAGTATGAACCTGAGACGGCTGATGTCACCCGGGAGGAACTGGCGATAGCCGGAGGGCGACCTGGTGGGATGGATCAGGCCCCGGGTCTCCAGGAACCGCACCTTCGACATTGTCAGGCCGGGGAACTCCTCCTTGAGCAGGTCGGTGACCCTACCGATGGTAAGGGCCGAGGTGTCGCTCATCGCCCTCGGGCCACCAGGAGATGGAAAGTCCCGATCATCAGCGTGTCGCCGGCGCGGAGCGGTGCTTCCTCGACCAGGCGGTCGTTCACGTAGCTCCCGTTGGTGGAACTGAGGTCTCTTAGGGACAGCCCGTTCGAATCGAGACGGATACGGCAGTGCCGTCTCGAGACCGTGATGTGATCCAGAGCTATGTCGCTGTAGGGGTGCCTACCTACCCTGGTGACTCCGGGCAACAAGAGCCACGTCCTGCCCGCCTGCTGGCCCTTCCGCACCACCAGCGCGTATTCGGGCGCGTCCGATGGGGTGTGCACGCCTTCGCGGACCGGCGGGACGACTCGGGTCTCCTCGTCGGAAGGATCGAGAACCATCGTGAGGTCGGCTTCATCGTCGTGTTGGACGAAGCCTTTGTTGGATTCTCGCTCGTGATCCGCCATAGCGTGATTGTAGGTTGGGCCGACTGGTATGGGACGCCTTTTTGGGGGACGATGGTCCCGAGATCATCCGGGGAGACTGTGGGCCGAGGTTCCTACGAGGTCTCAAGATCCTCCATCGGTCGGTCGTCCGTTCAGGGCCGTCCGGATCCCTCTTCGCCGACGAGGCGTATCGAGCGGCGCATGTCGCCCAGGTACTGCCAGGACACGATCAAGTAGAGCAGGAGACCTGCGCCGCCGATCAGCCCTCCCGGCCACTGCCAGAAACCCGGGGCGATCCCGGTGCCCGCCAGGTAGTAGAGGGGTACGGCCAGGAACACCAGGCCGGTAGCTACCTTGCCGAGCTGCCGGACGGGGACCCTCAGCTTGAGTTTCGATAGGAGGTAGAGGGTCATCAGGCCTATCACTGCTTCCCGGGCCAGCAGTGGCCATCCAAGCCACGGGGGGACCAGACCTGCCAGGAGGCCGCCGACCACCGAGGCGAACACCACGAGACGGTCGGCGAGCGGGTCGAGGAACTTCCCGATCTCGGAGACCTGTCCGAGTTTGCGGGCCAGGACGCCGTCGAGGTAGTCGGTCGAGGCGATCACGCCTAGGAGGACCGCGGCCACGCCTGGGTCCTCCCTGCCGAGCAGGACCCACAGGAAGAAGGGGATGGCGACGATCCGGAGAACCGAGATGAGGTTCGGGATGGTCCACGGTCCGGCGTCCGGCTCGGGTCCAGGCCGCTGGCTGGGAGTGGATACGTTCAGTCAGGGACTCCCTTCTCCGCCCGGTAGCACGATACCAAGTGGCCGGGTCGTACCTCCTCGAGCGGAGGGTGGCCGCTGGAGCGGCAGATGTCGGCGGCGATCGGGCAGCGTTCGATGAACCTGCAGACCGGGGGTGGGTTGATCGCCTTGGAGATCCCCCCCACGATCTCCGCCTGTGGTCGGCGGTGGGTGGGATCGGGAACCGGAACCGACGCCAGCAGCGCCTTCGTGTAAGGGTGTTGGGGGTTGCCCAGCAGTTCCTCCGTGTCGCCCACCTCCACGATCTTGCCCAGGTACATGACCGCGATCCGGTCGCACATGTAGCGGGCCACCGCCAGATCGTGGGTTATGTACAGGTAGGAGACGTTGAACTCCTCCGCCAGGTGCAGCATGAGGTCCATGATCGAGATACGGATCGACACGTCCAGCATGGAGGTCGGTTCGTCGGCCACCACGAAGGACGGCTCGAGGACCAGAGCCCGGGCGATGGCGACACGTTGCCGCTGCCCCCCCGAGAGTTCGTGGGGAAAGCGGAACAGGAACGTCGGGGCGGGGGTCAGCCCCACGTGTTCCAGTAGCCGCGCCACCAGCTCCTCACGGTCCTTGACGGCGCCGATCCTCTGGACTGTGAGGGGTTCCGCCACCGTGTCGTACACCGTGCGCCGGGGGTTGAGAGACTCGAAGGGGTCCTGGAAGATCATCTGCACCCGCCGGCGGAAGTGCCGCAGGTTCTCCTTGCCGGAGATCGAGGCCACATCGACCATCTCGCCGTCCTGCTCCAGCAGGATCCTGCCCGAGGTGGCATCCAGGAGCTTCACCATCAGCTTGCCGGTCGTGCTCTTGCCGCAGCCGGACTCCCCCACGAGGCCGAGACTCTCGCCGGGGGCGATCTCGAAGCTGATCCCGTCCACCGCGTGGACGAACTCGGTGGCCTTGCGCAGGGCGCTGCGGGCGATGGGGAACCGCTTGGTCAGATCCTCTACCCTCACCAGCGGCCGCGTCATGATCGCACGCCCTTGCTCAGCGTGACCGGAACGCTGGTCCAGTTCCAGCAGGCCACCTTGTAGCCGGTTTCCGCCTCTACGACCTCCAGAGTGGGCTCCTCCTCGCTGCACCGCGCCGTGGCGTACGGGCAGCGAGGATGGAACCGGCACCCGCCGGGCGGATCCAGGAGGTCGGGCGGTTCCCCCTCGAGAGGCGCCAAGGCGCGCCGGGGTCCGGTTATGGACGGGGTGGAGCGAAGGAGCAGATAGGTGTAGGGATGCCGCGGGTGGGCGAAGACCTTCTCTGTCGTACCGAACTCCACCAGCCGTCCGGCATACATCACCCCCATCACCTCGGTCACCTCGGCGATGACCGCGATGTCGTGGGAGATGTAGATGATGCTCATCCCCAGAGCGCTCTGGACCTTCTTCAGTTCCTTGAGGATCTGATCCTGCACGATCACGTCGAGGGCCGTGGTCGGCTCGTCGGCGATAATGATCTGAGGGTTGCACGAGAGCGCCATCGCGATGACGGCCCTCTGCCGCATCCCGCCCGAGAACTCGTGGGGGTACCGGTTCGCCATGGCCGGGCTGAGCCCGACCATCTCGAACAGCTCTCCCACCCGGGTGCGGATCTGGGCCTCGGTGAGGCTTCCCTCGAAGTGGGTGACCATCGCCTCCCGGATCTGCTCGTAGACGGAGTAGACCGGGTTCCAGGCGTTCATGGCTCCCTGGAACACCATGGCTATGTCCGACCAGCGGTGGGTCCGCATCTCGTCCTCGGTCACCCCGAGCAGGTCCAGCCCGTTGAGGCGTATCTGCCCGCCCCGGAACTCCCCGTTCTCCGCCACGAGACGCAGCAGCGACATGGCCACCGAGGTCTTGCCGCAGCCGGACTCCCCCACCAGTCCCAGCGCCTGTCCCTTGTGCAGATCGAAGCTCACGCCGTCCACTGCCGACACCCAGCCGTGGGCGGTCCTGTAGTGCATGCTGAGGTCGTCCACCTCCAGCAGGGCCGCAGCGCCGGAGCCGCCGGCGCCGGAATCCGGCGCTTTCCACCGGGAGTCCAGGCGGTACCCGATCCGGCCTGCCACGTGTCCGCCCAAGCCACCACCGAAACCGAAACCCAGAGCCCGCACGATGACCGTGCCGATGGCCAGATCGCCCGCCACCGCGCCCCAGATCACCTCCAGGGCGAACATGCCCAGGGCGGCCAGGATCCCGTGCGTCGCCCGGCGATGGCCGGCCGCCAGGCCGGAGGTCAGCGCGCCCAGGAATCCGGGCACCAGCAACGCCACGACGATGACCAGGTAGCCCGGCCGGTACTCACCCTCGGGAGGGGTTATCCAGCCTCCCAGCCACCAGTTGAGCACCGCCACGACAGCCGTGCCGAGCGCGATCTTGAGCGGGTTCAGCCGCGGCGGCTGCGGCGTCCCGGACCGGGTCATCGTCTCCTCCCTCCGGGCGCGGCCGGGCGTGCCATCATCGCTTCCTCAGCCGGGGGTTGATCACCTCGTCCATCGCCCGGCCGACGAGGAAGAAGGCCGCGGCCAGGAGCGACACGCAGAGGCCGGCCGGGAAGACCAGCCACCAGAAACGCATGCCGGTGAGGAAGTATCCCTGGTTCCTGGCCAGCTCGATCATCAGTCCCCAGCTCATATCGATGTTCAGCAGACCGAGGAACGAGAGGATCGCTTCGGTCTGGATAGCCGCGGTGACGGTGAACATCATGTAGAGAAGGCTGAGCGGCATGACGTTGGGCACCACGTGGACGACGATGACCCGGATCGTGGACCCTCCCGCCACGCGGGCCGCCTCGATGAACGGTTTGACCTTCACCGCAAGAGCCTGGGACTTGAGGACGATGGCCACCCCGCCGAACCCCGACAATACGCCTATCAGAACGGCCAGGTGCCACAGCTCGAACCTGAACACCGAGCTCATCACGATGAATATGGCGAGGGCGGGGAGCATCAGGAGGAGGTCGGCCAACCTCATGAAGAACGAGTCGATCCAACCTCCGAGATAGGCGGCGACCGCACCGACCGATGTGGCGAAGAACACGGTAACCAGGGCCGCCACCATGCCGAGGAGAAACGCCCCCTGGGCCCCCTTCATCAACTGGGAGAGGATGTCCCGTCCCAGCGGGTCCGTACCGAGCAAATGCCGTCCGTACGGCGCGGTGGGTTGCTCCCGCACCTCGACCACGTCTCCGGGCAGCAGGGGTGACCCGTCCGGGTTGGAGTAGAGGATCGCCTCACGCATCGACATCTCGATGGCCGGATCGGTCACCTCGTTGACGACCGTCTTGACGTAGGTCGGTGGGTTCGCCTCGTTGCCTACCACCGGATGGTAGGTGCCGGAGTCCCATACCCCTCCGAGGCCCACCCCCACGGCCGTTACCAGTACCGCGGTCAGACCTACGGTGAGCGGGAGCGTGACCCGCCGCTCATGGCGGAGACGCCCCAGCAGCGGGAACGTCGACCAGGCCACGCCCGGCCAGCACACCAGGAACAGGGCAGCCGCCGAGTACCAGCGGAGACCGGACATCAGTACAGGATGGATGAGTGCCAACAGTCCGAAGAACAGGATGATCAACAGCCCCACTATCCCGATGCGGTTGGCCCTGAACAGGTTCCAGCTGTTGGTAAGGCCCGCCCAGGCCAGGCTGGTGCGGATCTTCCACCGCGAACCGGCTCGAACGAGATCCCGGGAGACGGGGGCATCGAGCAGATCGGTCATCGCAAGGGACTCCGCACAGCTACTCGCCCGCGACCCGGATGCGGGGATCGAGGAACATGTAGAGGATGTCGACCACCAGGTGTCCGACCATGGCCATGACCCCGACGAACGAGAACGCCGCTATCGCCAGGTTCAGGTCCTGTTGGACCACCGACGTGAACAACAACTCACCCATACCGGGCCAGGAGTACACCGTCTCGGTGATGATCCCTCCGTCGATGACCGTCGCCACCGCGATGACCAGGCTGGTGGTGACTGGCAGCAGGGCGGTGCGGGCGGCGTGGCGGTCCCGCACTGTCTTCTCCGCCAGGCCCTTGGCCCGGGCTGTCAGGATGAAATCCTCGCGCATGGTCTCCAGCATGGAACTCCGGGTCAGGAGCATGATGCCGGCGAAGCTGATCAACGTGATGGTGATGACGGGCAGGACCATGTGATGGGCGATGTCCCCGGCATAGAGGCGACGGGCCGATCCGAAGTCGCTCCAGTACCAGAACCAGAGTATGACCAGCGCCAAGACGGTGTTCCCCCCCCACACGACCCGCTTTCGTAACACCGGGTCCCGGATCCGGCGGGAGAGGATCCACAGGGCCAGCGTCAGGATCCCGCCGACCAGCATCACTCCGAATATCACCATGAACACATGGTTGGAACTGAACGGGGCGTCCACCCACTCCTGGGGGTCGAGGAACTTGTTGATCGGCACCACGTCGGCGTAGAAGGCGAAGAACCAGATCAGCATCAGTGCGAACCACGGATAGAAGACCGTGTACAGGAACACGCCGCCGATCGTTATCGCATGCTCGCCCCGTCGGCCACGGCGCCACGCGATGAACTTGCCCGCCACGAATCCCAGCACGTAGTAGCTCACCACGACCGTCAGGAACAGCACCATGGTTCTCGGCAGCCGTTCCAGGATGATGTCCGACACCGGCCTCGGGTACTGGATGAAGGAGAAGCCGAAGTCGCCCCGGAAGAAGTTCCACATGTAGCTGCTGTACTGCTCCCACAGGGGCTTGTCGAGGCCCAGCCGCTCGATGGCCAGCTGAGCCGCCTCCGGGGGAACGTTGGGGTTGGTTGCGAAGCGCTGCTTGACCGCATCTCCGGGCAGGGCCGTGAGCAGCAGGAACGTAAGGGTCAGGAAGACGATGAACAGCAGGAACATCTGAGCGGTCCGCCGCCCTATGTAGCGCATCATCTCATGGTCACCTCCGCTATGCCGGTCTTACCCGGTCCGGATGTCGTGGCGGAGTGGAGGCGGTGGGAGGAAAGGCCCTCCTCCCACCGCCTCCGTGCCGCCGATGGTTACTGGGCCAGGTTCACCGATCCGGGCAGCGCCAGGAAGTTCTGCAGGCCGTCGAGGGTGACCGTGCTCGGGAAATCGAGCGTGTTCCGGTAGGTCTCCAGGACCGGCGTGGTGAACAGGACCACGTACGGCACTTCCATGGCGATGATCGCATCCATCTCCCGCACGATCGCCGCCGCATTGTTGAGGTCCGTTTCCGCCTTCAGAGAGTCCGCCATCTCGTCGAACGCCGGGTTTGCGTAACCCGGAATGTTGAACCCGCCCGCGGTGGCGGAGTCGGCCCGTGAGTCGAAGAAGTCCGCCACATGGTCCGGGAAGATGGTGAGTCCCCATCCGAGGATGTACATGTCCCAGTCGACCGGCCCGAACACCTTGTCGACGATCACCGAGAACCCGGTCGGCTCCGCCCGCAGCGGGACTCCGAGGTCGTTGGCCCAGTCGGCGATGAACAGGCTGTAGGTGGCCCGGAGCGGGTCGTAGCCGGGCCCGGGCGCCAGCAACTCGAGCTCTCCGACCGGGGTGCCGTCCGGACCCGCCAAGCCCTCGCCCTTGGGAATCACGTCCCGGTTGTCGGCGTTCCACTGGGGCTCGACGGTCCAGGTCCATCCGGCGTCCTTGAGGATGCCGACGGCCGAGTTGACCCGCTCCTCCTGGCTCTGGCCGGCGCACCAGGCGTCCAGGTCCGGGTTGGCCCAGAAGGCGTTACCGGGAGGCACCAATGAGTTCAGGGGGATGGCCACGCCCTGGAGGACGTTGGTGGCCATGAACTCCTTGTCGATCATGCATGCCATGGCCTGGCGGAAGGCCACATCCGAACCGGGGAACCGCCGCGTGTTGAACGCGAGATAGCGGAAGCCGTTCGACGAGTTGGCGATCACATCGAGGTCGCCCGCTTCCAGCACCGTGGACTGGAGACCGCGCTGGAGACCCAGCGGGTTGAGCAGGAAGTCCACCTCCCCGTCGGCCAGGGCCAGTACCGCCGCGTCCTGGGTGTCGTAGACCGAGTAGATGGCGTCGCCCGCATAGGGCCCGTCGGTCCATTCGGCGATCACATCGCCGGAGGTGTTGCCCACCTCCCAACTCACGTCTCCCGAAAACGTCACACCGCCGGTCGAATAGCTGGCGTTGCGAGCACCCTGGTCGTTGGCGTTGGGGTTCGCCAAGTTGCGGGCGAAGGCGCCGGGCTCACGCTGGTCGAACACCATGCTGCCGCCCGAGGGCGCCCCCTCCCCGGACACGGCGTACAGTTCGCCGGCGTCGCCCGCCGCGGCCACGTGCGGTCCCCAGAAGGCTTCCGAGAAGACCGCCGCCTGGGCGGCCCCGAATTGCCATTGGGCAAGGCCGGGCTGCGAACTCCAGGTATACCGGACCGTAGAGTCGTCGATCGCCTCGACTGAGATCAGTCCTTCGGCGCTCTCGTCCTCCTCGGTGGCCGGGTCGTCCGCTTTGGCCAGCGGAAGGGCGGAGAACCAGTTCCCGCCCATCCCCAGGTCCTTGACCGCGTTGAAGGTGAAGGCCACGTCGTTGGCGGTGATCGGCGAGCCGTCACTCCACACCAGCCCCTGCCTCAGGTTCACTTCGATGACCCAGTTGTCGCCCGACGCGGCGCCCAGCGGGGGCTCTACGTCCGCTGCCAGGCCCGGAACCACCGTGTAGCTCGGGAACGCCGACCCGTACAGGCTTGGTATGGCCGGCGACAGCAAATACTGGTTCCACACGTCCGCCTCGGTGTCGAGGTACGCCCAAGGATTGTCGGTGGTCGGATCGCTGAAGATGGCCAGCTTGTAGGTGAAACTCGGAGCGGCTTCCGGCATCGCCTCTACTGCCGTCGTGCTGGTCGCCGCGGCTTCCTCCGCCTCGGCTGCCTTCATGGCGTCCGCGGCAGCTTTCTCGGCATCCTCTAGAGCTGCCTCGGCTGCGGCGAGCGCTGCGGCGAGCTCGGCCTGGGCGGCCTCGTCGCCCTCCATGGCCTCGGCCGCAGCCGCCTTGGCGGCTTCCAAATCGGCTTGCGCCTGGGTCAGCGCGGCCTCGGCTGCGTCTGCCTCCGCCTGCGCCGCGTCTGCCTGAGCCTGTGCTGCGGTGGCTGCTTCCGCCTGGGCCTGCGCGGCCGCTGGTTCATCCGGTTCTTCCTCTGCCCCGCAGGCGGCGGTAAGCATGGCCAAAACGGTCAAAGCCGCGAGCCACCGCAGCGGCCTATGTTTCGATGACACCTTCATGGGATTTCCTCCGTAATAGGTTCGATCACGCTTAGTCCGCGATCCCTTGAGTCTATTGGTTCGCCGTATTGTTAGTAACGACGTATCAGGGAAAATTTGGTCCGCACAAACAAGAGGAATAACAAGAGATGGCAGTCGCAGTTAGACGCAACTGCTGCCCGGTCGACACGCGGCGTATAGTCGCGGCTCGATTTCCCGGAGTGATTCTCCGATTGGTAGTGTTTGGAAGGCGCTAGTAACTTGACGGCCGGTTGTCTTATGAACCGGATGAACTGGTTAGGTGCCGGCTGTCGGCACCGCCGGTCGTCGCTAGTATCGGGGTCTGGCCTGCACGGTTTAGGAACGGATCGACAGCGGTTTCGATGCGTCGGTAACAGGCACGCCAACAAGCGTGGGTTATCACGAAATAGCAAGGGCAAGCGAGGAAGGTTGTCGACAGTGTTCGGCCGGTCCGGTCGTATCGCCGGCCGTCCGGATCGCGATGGCTGCGAGCCACCGTTGCAACCGTGGAAGGGCGGCATCGCCTCCCTTCGAGCCGAGCCGGTTCATCCGGTCCTCCATTCGGTCGGTTCCGGTCCTCTCGAGCAGCGACCGGCATCTGCGCGACCACGGCTGCGGCCGGCAACCAGCACCTCCATGAGGCCGGTTGCAGGACGCCATTACGATGGCGGCGCCACGCCGATGCATCTGTCATCCGGTATCCTTCCGGAACCGGCTGGTGATAGACTGCTGATCCGCGGGCTGTGGCGCAGTTTGGTAGCGCGCTTGACTGGGGGTCAAGAGGTCGTGGGTTCAAATCCCGCCAGCCCGACCGCAGCCGGCAGCTCGACGCACGGTCGTCTCCCTCGACTCCTCATGGGGGACGCCGTCAGGTGATCCACCGAATGAAGGCGGCGATGCCCTGGACGAGGCGCCATCCGAGGTACAGGACCGCCAGCCCGACCATCAACTTGAAGCTGAAGGGAGTCTTCGGGGGTGGTTCCCGGTCCCCTTGCGAGACCGGGTCGCTCATCGAGGGCGCGACCGTCCGGACCCCCGGCGCACCACCACGTGGATGGGGGTACCGGTGAAGTCATATGCCTCGCGGGCCCTTCGTTCCAGGTAGCGGAGGTAGGTGTCGTCCAGCTTCCCGCCCTTCACGAACAAGGCCAGGGTGGGAGGGGTGGTCCTGGCCTGGGCCGTGTACAGGATCCTCGGCCGGCGCCCCTTGCGCGTCGGGGGCGGGTGCTCGGCTGTCCACTCCGTCACCAGGCGGTTCAGCGTTCCCGTGGGAATCCGCCTGGACCGGTTGGCCAACACCAGTTCCAGCGCCGGACCGAGCCGGTGCATGCGAGCCCCGGTCAGGGCGGAGATGCGCAGGACCGGTGCCCAGCCGGCGAAATGCAGCTTGGTGCCCACTTCCCAGGTGGTCTGTTCCCGGCGTTCCCGGTCGGCTGCATCCCACTTGTTCAGCAGGAAGATCAGCGAGGTGCCCGAGCGGACCGCTTCTTGGGCGATCCGCTGATCCTGGTGGGTCACCCCGTCCACAGCATCCACCAGTAGCAGGGCCGCGTCGGCTCGTTTCAGCACCTCGCGGGCCCGGACCACCGCGAAGAACTCCACATCTTCGGAGATCTTGGGCCTCCGTCGGATCCCAGCCGTGTCGATCAGCCGGTAGGCCGCTCCGTCGAGTTCGACGGTGACATCGATGGGGTCGCGGGTGGTTCCGGGGACCGGAGACACCACGACCCTCTCCTCCCCCACCAGACGGTTGAGCAAGGTGGACTTCCCGACGTTGGGACGTCCGATTATGGCCACGTCGGCGAAAGATTCCCGGTCGGGCTCCTCGATCGTGACCGGGAGCCGTCCGATGGCGATGTCCAGCAGGTCCGCCACACCCTGACCATGGATGGCCGATATCGGGATGGGGTCGCCGAGGCCCAACCGACCGAAAGCCGCCGCTTCCCTGGCGATCGTCTCGTTGTCGGCCTTGTTGGCGGCCACCACCACCTGATCCCCCACCGGGCGGAGCAACTCGGCGACCGCCGCGTCGTCGGTGGAGATGGTTCCTTGGGCGTCGACCACGAACACGATCAGGTCCGCCGCGGCCATGGCCAGCTCCGCTTGGGCACGGATGTCCTCCACCAACTCGGCGTCCTCGCTCCGCTGCCACCCTCCGGTATCGATCACGCAGAATGCCCGGCCCGCCCACTCCGCCTCGAACTCGCGGCGGTCTCGGGTCACGCCCGGCTTCTCCTGGACGACTGCCGCCCTCCAACCGACGATCCGGTTGACCAAGGTCGACTTGCCCACGTTGGGCCGACCTACGACGGCGATGAGGGGTTTGGAAATAAGCACAACAGATGGCCACCCGCTACGAATCGAGGGCTCCCGCCGACCAGTCTACGAGAGTTGTCACGTCGTGTTGCCGGGGGCTTGCTGTTCTGGTCGAGGATTGAGGTCTCCTACCGCGAGAGCCACCCGGCCATCCGTTCGGGAGGATCGCTCGAACGGCCGGCCCTCTCGGCCCCTCCCCCCACCGCCACCAATTCCTGGACCGGATCGCGGACGGGCGCGTCCGGGGGGCGGCGACAGGGGGAACGGGGGCGTATGTTCTGGTGGTGGCTGTCAGAGGGTGCGCGGATCGGCGGACGCGACTGCTCCTATCCGTAGACCCAACCCGGTTTCCCCGCCGGAGAACCCCTGGTCAGGGCCGTGGACTCGTCAACTGTCGCGGTCACTGTTTCCCCAGGTGAGCACCTATCCGCGCACCCTGTTGGGCCGGGTATGATAATTCTGATGTCTCTGCGCGGCTCCCGCCGTCCCACCAAGGTCCTGCTGGCCGAACCCAGTGGTTTCTGCGCCGGAGTGGAGATGGCTATCAAGGCGCTCGTATGGATGACCCGGATCTTCGATCCTCCGGTGTACTGCTACCACGAGATAGTCCACAACCGCTTCGTGGTGGAGGTCTTCGAACGGGCCGGCGTAGTCTTCGTCGATTCGATAGAGCAGGTGCCCGAGGGCGTCCCCGTGATGCTCTCGGCCCACGGTTCGGCCCCCGAAGTGGTGAACGGAGCCCACGAGCGGTCCGGGGTGGTCATCGATGCGGTATGTCCGCTCGTGACCAAGATCCATCATGAGGTCAAGAGAGCCGCGGCGAAGGACTTCGACATCGTCTTCGTAGGGCACGAGGGCCACGACGAGGCGATGGGAACGATGGCGAGGGCGCCCGGGGCCATAACGCTGGTCGAACCGGAGACAGGACTCGCCGCATTCGAGCCTCGGAATCCCGGACGGGTGGCCCTGTTCGCCCAGACCACGCTCGGTGTCCACGAGTGGGAGGCGGTGCGGCTGGAAGCCGTCGAGCGCTACCCCGACCTGGTGACGGCCCGCAAGAGCGACCTCTGCTACGCGACCACCAACCGCCAGCAGGCGGTGCGGGAGATGGCCAACGACTGCGACCTGATACTGGTGGTGGGATCCGACAACTCGTCCAACACCAAGGCCCTGGTCCGAACAGCCAGGGTGCTGGGCACGCCCGCCTACCGGGTCGACTCCGCGGAGGCCATCCGCCGCGAATGGTTCGACGATGCGGACATGGTGGGGGTGACGGCCGGAGCCTCGGCGCCCGACCACCTCGTCAAAGCAGTGCTGGAGTGGCTGGATCCGGTCGAAGGCTGGGACCTGTTCCGGGTGATCGAAGAAGATGAGTACTTCCCGCTCCCGAGGGGTCTCAGATCCTTCCTGACCGCCCTCGGATCTGCCCTGAAGCTCGGGTTCACCGCTCGCAGGAACGGTCTGGTACGGCAGGATCACGACCGTGAGATCACCGCTGCCGACACCCTGGCCGCTCTGCAGGTGTCCTGACCCGACCCACCGACGTTCATCATTCCGAGACGGGGGGCCGACCGATACCCCGCTCCGTACAGAGCTGCAGCACCTGGTCGACCACCGAGGTCGCCCCGATGTCGGAAGTGTCGATCACCACGGCATCCTCCGCCAAGGCGAGCGGCGAGGCCCGCCGGGTCGAGTCGATGCGGTCCCGCCGGGCCAGTTCCTCGCGGACCTCCTCGACCGTGGCATCCGATTGGCCGGCCCGGCGGGCCGCCCGCACCTCGGGGCGGGCGGTCAGGAACACCTTGAGCGATGCGGCGGGGAACACCACCGTTCCGATGTCCCGGCCCTCCACCACCGCCCGGCCCCCGCGCGAAGCCAGCCACTCGCGCTGGCGACGGGCCAGGAGCAGCCGCAGGCCCGCGAGTGTCGAGACCCCGCTCACCTCCGCGGTGACGGCTTCCGTGCGGATCGCCCGGCTCACGTCTACGCCCTCGACCAGCATCGCGCCGCCCTCGTAGTCCAGATCCGCCCCTGCCATGACGGCCATCACATCCGCATCGTTGGACAGATCCAGCCGGTGCAGCATCGCGACCAGGGTGGCAGCCCGGTAGAAGGCGCCCGTGTCCAGATGGGGACACCCCAGCGCGGCGGCCACCCGCCGGGACACGGTGGTCTTGCCGACCCCGGCGGGTCCGTCCACCGCCACCACGTGTACCTGTTCGGACAGGTCCGATCTCACAGCTTCTCCAGCATTTCGAAGAACCCCGGCCAGGTCTTCGCCACGCAGCCCGGGTCCTCTATCACGATTCCCGGCTGCACCAGGCCCGCCACGGCGAAGGCCATGGCGATGCGGTGATCGTCGTAGGTGCGGATGCGGGCCGGCCGGAGCGGACCGGGGATGATGGAGATCCAGTCGGGGCCGGCGGTCACTCCGGTACCGAGCCGGGCGAGTTCGGTCTCCAGCGCCGCCAGGCGGTCCGTCTCCTTGATACGCAGGTTGGCGATGTTGGTGAAGCGGGTCGGGGTCCCGGCGAAGGCGGCCACCACTGCCAATCCCAGGGAGGCGTCCGGGCAGTCGTTCAGGTCGGCGTCCACCCCCGAGAGTATCGGAGGGCCGGTTACCGCGATGCCGGCCCTGCCCGACCGTACCTGGCAACCCATCCGCTCGAGCACACCGAGGGCGGCCATGTCGGCCTGGGTGCTGGCCGCGTCGAGCCCGGTCACGGTGATCGTGGCGCCGGTGACAGCGGCGGCGGCCCACGGGTATACGGCGGCCGAGGCGTCGGCCTCCACCGTGAACGAGGTAGCCAGGTACCCGCTCGGCGCCACGGTGATCGAACCCTCGTCCAGCCAGCCGGCCTCGGCCCCGAACGAGGCCATCACCTCGAGCGTGGTGTCCAGGTAGGGCCGCGATACCGCCCCCCGGCCGAACTCGAGCGTGACCCGCTGTTCGGCTCGCGGAGCGCTCAGCAGGACGGCCGAGATGAACTGGCTCGACTGGGAGCCGTCGAGCGTGATCCGGCCGCCCGCCATCCCGCCGCCCGCCACCCGCACCGGTGGGTATTCCCCGCAGCGCTCCGCCTCCACCCCGGCGCCGAGGGCGCGCAGGGCGGTCACCAGCGGACCGATCGGACGCTCGCGCATCCGGGCGGTGCCGTCGACCAGGCTCGGGCCATCCGCCAGGGTGGCGGCGGCGGTCATGAAACGGGCCGTGGTTCCCGAGGCACGCACATCGAGTCGGCTTCCCCCCCGGAGGCGGCCCTCCGAACGGATCTCGAAGGCTTGGTCGGTCACCTTCACCCCGACACCCATCCGGAGGAGGCATCCCACCATGGCGTCGGTGTCCTCGCTGCGGAGCGGGGCGGCGATCCGCGAGCTGCCCGGGGCCAGGGCAGCCGTCACGAGGGCCCGGTTGGTGATGCTCTTCGAACCCGGCGGGCGCACCGTGCTGTCGCCTATCGGCTTGGGCCTCACCTCGTAGATGGTCACGTGCCCTCCGTAGCTTTGCCCGGCTCGACGGTATCGCCGCTGTATCGAATGTCGCCGTATCGGTAGAAGGATCGCACCTCCTGGACCTCCAGCCGCCGCCACTCCCCCGCTCTGAGCACCGGGTCGCGTAAGGGACCGATCGAGGTGCGGTGGAGTCGCACGACCGGAAAGCCCGCCGCCCTGCAGAGCCGCCGGACCTCCCGGTTCCGTCCCTCCCCCATCGAGATCTCCAGGTGGGTGCGGTGCCCGGCCGACCCGATCCTACGCACCGATACCGGCCTGGCCGGACCGTCCTCCAGATGGACACCCCGCCGTATCGACGCCAGGTCCCGCCTGGTCGCTACACCGTCGACCAGCACCTCGTAGGTCTTGACGACGCCGAAACGCGGATGGGTGACCACGTTGGCGAAGTTACCGTCGTTGGTCAGCAGCAGGAGACCGGTCGTGTCCGCATCGAGGCGCCCCACCGGATATACCTTGGGGCGGGAAGGAACCAGTTCCACCACCGTGGGCCGGCCCTGGGGGTCCCGGGTGGTGCTGATGATTCCCAGCGGCTTGTGAAGTAGGTAGTGCACCAGTCGAGGGTCGACCGGCAGCCGGATCCCGTCGACGAGGACCTCGGCCTTGGCAGGATCGACGATCTGGCCCGGGGAGGCCACCCGCCCGTCGACCGACACCCGGCCGGCCACGACCATCGCGTCGGCGCTCCGGCGCGAGGCCAGGCCGCTGCGGGCGATGACCTTCTGCAGGCGCTCAGCGCCCGGAGTCCGGTGCACCGGCGGGAGGGGACGGGGGTTGGTCCAGCGACTCGACCCCCTCGGCGGGGGGCATGTGGTCGGCGAGTGGGGGCAGATCGGTCAATAAACCCAGGCCGAGCGCCTCCAGGAGCAGATCGGTGGTTCCGTAGATGACGGGGTTACCCGGAGTGGGGAGGCGTCCCCGTTCCTCCACCAGCCCCCGGCGGGCCAGAGTCCGCAGGGCGGAGACCGAGTCGACCCCGCGCATCTCGGCGATCTGGCCGCGTGTAACCGGTTGGCGGTACGCCACCACCGCCAGCACCTCGAGAGCGGCGTTGGAGAGCCGGGACGCCGTGCCGGTGGTGGCGAAACGTTCCAGATAGGGCAGGGCCTCCGGCTTGGAGTAGAGGCGCCACCCTCCGGCCACGTAGCGCAGGACGATGCCCCGTTCCTCCCCCTCCAGCCGCTCCGCCCAGGCGGCCAGTTCCGCCTTGACGGTCGCCAGCGGTATCTCCAGCACCTCGGCCAACTCACCCTCTGGCACCGGGGATTCGGCGACGAAGAGGATGGCTTCGAGGGCTGCCGGGGGGTTCATGAGCCGTCCCCGACGCCCTCGGCCGGACCGGTGTCGGGGCCGTCCGACCGGCGGATCGAGATCCGGGAAGGGTGATGCTGGGCGACCGACAGCACACCCCAGCGGGCCAGCTCCAGCACGGCCAGGAAGTAGGCGGCCACCTCGACCCGGCGGGTGCAGTGGGCGACCAGCAACTCGAAGGTGGATTCCAACTCGGCGGTGATGCGGGCCCTGATCTCCTCGATGGCGTCGCCCACCGAAGGAAGGTCCAGATCGAGGTGGTCCATATCGACGTCGGGCTCCGGCGCCCGGGTCGTCTCCAGCCGGGCGACCACGGCGGCGAGGCCGGCGGGCGTCACCGAAGCAGGTAGTACGGGGACCGCCGCACCCCCGAGTTCCTGATCGATGCCGACCGAACGCCCCACGTAACGGCCGGCCCTGGCGAGTCGGTGCCCCAGCACCGTGGCCACGTCCTGGAAGGTGAGGAAGGTCAGCAGGCGGGCCAGCAGCCGGTCCCGCTCGTCCAGTAGCGCCAGCTCCTCCTCCATGTCGACCGGTTCGTCGTCGGGTAGGAGGAACCGGGCCTTGAGGTGGATGAGCATGGCGGCCATCAGGACGAACCCGGACGCCACATCGAGGTCCGGGCGGCGTTCTTCGAGCGAGTCGAGGTAGTCGTTGACGATCCCGGTAATGCTCACCTTGGTGACGTCGACATGGTGCCGGCTGACGAGCTGGAGCAGGAGATCCAACGGGCCCTCGAAGACCGCCGTCCTGACCTCATAGCTCATCGTTGGTCGCCTCACCTGCCGGAGATACGCCATCGTACGTACGAGAACGGGTAGTTCGCGGCCTTTGGAGGCGGCGGATGGGAGCCGGTATGGGGAGCCGGGCCCGGTCGGCCCGCTCGAGCACCTCCCAGTCCTCCGAGGATATGCCGTCGGGACGCCGCCCGTGGTGGTGGAGGGCATAGGCCACCACCAGCGCCTCCGCGCCGCCGGCGGACAGTTCGCCGGCTGCCGACCTTCCATGGTCCAGGTAGCCGGCTATGCGAGCGGAGAGCGGGAGACCCATCACGGAGCAGACCGCCACCCAGGAGCGTCCCGGCGCGCCCAGCCGGGCGTGGCGCTTGCCGATGTCGTGGAGTAGGGCGGCCCGGATCAGGTCACCGCGGTCGGGACACCGGGCGGCAACCGCCCGGGCGGATGCCAGGCCGTGACGCTGGTCGGCTCTCGGCTGCTCCCAGAACATCGCCCGCTCGGCGGGCGACGCCAGATGCTCCGCCACCTCGGCCTGCTCGCTGGGTGTGAGGCGCCGGGAGAGGACCACATCCACCAGCCGGGCCGCCAGGTGGGCCAAGCGGGACAGGTGGGCCATCAGACGCCGGTAGGTGCGGACGGTCCGATCGGCGGGTCTGGTGCCGCTCCGGTCAGGACCGCGCCGATTTGCAGCGTATGCACAATCGGGAGATCGGTCGGGCCTCCATCCTCTCGACCGCGATCGTGTCCGAACACCCGGCACAGGTACCGTATGTCCCGTCTTCGATCCGGGCCAGGGAGCCGTCAACCTTGTCGACGTGGGTCTTGAGAGTCTCCACGATGCCCAGCACCTCGGTCCGTTCGGCGGTGATGGCCGCCGCGTCGGCGAAGCCCTCCCTGAAACCCAGGTGCCGGCGCAGGTCGCCGGATTCGGTGGCGCCCAACTCGGCCAGTTGGTGCACGAGCCTCTCCCGCTCCTTCAGCAGTATCTCGCGGGCTGCTGAGTAGTCGGCCATGCGACCTCTTTCCGGCGTTGGACGGTTAGTCTATCGCAAGGCTCGCGGATGGGCCTCCACGTACACCTCGTGCAGATGCTGGAGCGACATTCGGGTGTACACCTGCGTGGTCGAGATACTAGCGTGACCCAGTATTTCCTGTACGGTGCGCAGGTCCGCTCCCCCTTCCACCATGTGGGTGGCGGCCGAGTGTCGCAGCACATGGGGCGAGATCCGGGACTTGGGGATACCCACCCGCACGGCGTGGTTGCGCACGATGCCGAAGATGCCCTGGCGGGTCAGCCGCCCTCCCCTGGCGTTGAGGAACACCGCTCCCGGGTCCTCCCCGGAACGGCATAGCTCCAGCCGGACCGGCAGGTAGGACCGGATCGTCTCGGTCGCCGGACGGCCCATCGGTACCAGGCGCTGCTTGTTCCCCTTCCCCGTCACCAGGATGGTGCGGGTGTCCAGATCCAGTTCCGCCAGGTCGAGCCCCACCAGCTCGCTCACCCGCACCGCGGTCCCGTAGAGGGTCTCCAGCATCGCCCGGTCGCGGATCCCGAGCTTCGTATCGGCCGGGGGCGCCTCCACCAACCGGATCGCCTCGTCGATATCCAGCGCCTTGGGGAAGCCCATGCGGGTGCGCGGGGTCTCGGTGAACCGGGTCGGGTCCTCGTCCGCCTCGCCCTCGGCCACCAGGAAGCGATGGAACCCCCGTACCGCCGCCAACTTCCTGGCGATCGTCGCCGGCCGCATACCCCGTTCATACAAAGAGGCCAGGAAGCCGTCCACCAACTCCGGAGAAAAGGAGTCGTGCCCCAGACGGGCCAGATGCGCCAGATGCGCCAGATAACCCTTCAGGTCTCGCCGGTAGGCCGAGATCGTGTTGTGGCTCAACCCCCGCTCCACCGCCAGCGCCCACAGGTAACCCTCGACCTGGATGGCCGTCTGATTGGGATCTGCCGTCTGTGCCATATACCCCGCGCCTGGCGGCCCCTCCGATTAGGACTCCCTCATGTTACGGATGAGCGCCCGCGATGGACCAGGTACGGTCGGTGCTACGCTCGCAGGCATGAGACGACACGATGTTCTCGGCAAACACCGCGAGGCTATCCGCTCTGCAGCGGCCCGACACAACGCCCGCTCGATAGCCCTTGTGGGGTCCGTCGCCCGCGGAGACGACACTGACGTCAGTGACTACGACTTCCTGACCGACTTCCTGCCGGGGACGACGCTGTTCGACATAGCGGGGCCGAAAGTGGCTCTCGAAGACCTGCTAGGACGCGAGGTCGATGTTGTCTGCGCTGCAGACCTCAAGGACAAGTACCGCGGTATGTTGAAGGAAGCTATTCCTTTGTGAGCAGAAGCGACGAGGAACTTGTCGCGGACATCTTGGAAGCTTCCCGCAAGTTGTCCGAGATTGTGGCGCTGGGACGAGAGAACTACGACATGAATTGGGTGGTCCGCAGCGCTGTTGAAAGACAGCTAGAGATCATAGGTGTAGCGGCAGGAAATCTGTCGGAGGATATGGCTCGACGTAGGCCGGATCTGCCCATGCGCACGGCTAAGGCCATGCGCAATCTCATCTCACATGAGTACTTCAACGTCAGCTGTGACATAGTGTGGGAGACAATTGTGATTAGGGCGTGTTCACCTAAAGTTACACTGATGTGATATCATTACGATATGACAATAACACAAGAACAATACCAACTCATAGTAGACGTGTTCCCGAAACCCCGCGGTACCGTCAAGGTATCCAACCTCCAAGCCCTCAACGGTATCCTGTACCTACTCGAGCACGGCTGCAAATGGCGGGTGCTTCCCGAACGGTTCGGGAACTGGCACACCGTTTACATGCGGATGAGCCGCTGGGCGGCCAGCGGCGTCTTGGACCGGGTGTTCCAGCGTCTACAGCAGGAACAGCTCATCGACCTCGAAGTTCTGGGCCTGGACAGCACGTCGGTCAAGGTTCATCCCGACGGCTGTGGTGCTCTCCGAAAGCGGGGTCCCCAGGCCATCGGTCGCTCCCGGGGAGGGTTGAACACCAAGATCCACATGGTCGCGGCCAGCGCTTGTAGCGCCGTCTTATTCGCTCTTTCCCCAGGTCAGGACCATGATGCTCCCCATGGGCGGGAGCTCCTCAAAAAGATGGGCCCACGAAAAAAGGAGCAGGAAGGGGAGCAGCTAGAGCTGTTCCTGGTAGCGGACCGCGCCTATGAAGGGGACGAAACACGGCAACTGGCCGTCGCTCTGGGCTACACGCCGGTCATCCCACCCCGAAGCAACCGCCGCCACCCGTGGGACTACAACCGTCCGATATACAAGCGACGGAACGAGGTCGAACGGCTCTTCCGACGGCTCAAAGGCTACCGGCGTGTCTTCACCCGCTACGACAAACTCGACGTGATGTTCCTAGCATTCATCACCCTCGCGCTCATACACGACACGCTCAGAAACGTGAACACGCCCTAGCGTCCCTGAGTTCGCTTCCCTGATCTCCGAAGAGATCTGATTGGCAGCGCCGCATCCTCACACGGGCGCTCATCGTTGCCCTTCCAGCATCAATATAGAAGGGAGAGCGGGTAGGTGTTAGTCGGGGACACCATCGCGTTCGCCGGCCGATGAGATTGGCGGCGATGCTCGTTGGGATAGCGGCAGAGTTGAGCGAGTACTTCCTGCTGTGCCGAACCCGGCAAAACGCCGCCCTCCTCACCGATCCGCTCAACTCGAAGGCCGCCACCGGCTTCCTCCGCTCCCTCATGTTCTGGGACGCCAAGCGCCCTATCAGCGCTCAAGTATTGGTGAACCTCGACCTCGGCCTACCGGCAGAAGAAACCGGAGTCGCCCTACCCGAATGGTCGGCCAACCCCCAATACCTGACTCTCTTCAGCACCTGACCGGCACCGCCACGTTGACAAAGACCAGGCTGGGTTCCTACGCAATGCCGAAGATGCCCTGGCGGGTCAGCCGCCCTCCCCTGGCGTTGAGGAATACCGCTCCCGGGTCCTCCCCGGAACGGCATAGCTCCAGCCGGACCGGCAGGTAGGACCGGATCGTCTCGGTCGCCGGACGGCCCATCGGTACCAGGCGCTGCTTGTTCCCCTTCCCCGTCACCAGGATGGTGCGGGTGTCCAGATCCAGTTCCGCCAGGTCGAGCCCCACCAGCTCGCTCACCCGCACCGCGGTCCCGTAGAGGGTCTCCAGCATCGCCCGGTCGCGGATCCCGAGCTTCGTATCGGCCGGGGGCGCCTCCACCAACCGGATCGCCTCGTCGATATCGGGCGCCTTGGGGAAGCCCATGCGGGTGCGCGGGGTCTCGGTGAACCGGGTCGGGTCCTCGTCCGCCTCGCCCTCGGCCACCAGGAAGCGATGGAACCCCCGTACCGCCGCCAACTTCCTGGCGATCGTCGCCGGCCGCATACCCCGTTCATGCAACGACGCCAGGAAGCCGTCCACCAACTCCGGAGAAAAGGAGTCGTGGCCCAGACGGGCCAGATGCGCCAGATGCGCCAGATAACCCTTCAGGTCTCGCCGGTAGGCCGAGATCGTGTTGTGGCTCAACCCCCGCTCCACCGCCAGCGCCCACAGGTAACCCTCGACCTGGATGGCCGGCCGGTTGGATTCCTCCGGTTGTGTCATCTACCCATGGGCTCGCTGCCCATCCGATCCGTGTCCCTTATGCTACGGCCCGACTGTCGGCGATCAGGCGCGAGTGCTGCAACGGGAGCCCCTCTGGTGGCCCGAGTCGAGCGCGGTCCTTACATGACACAACCTGCCCATAACCTTGCGAGCGAGGGCTGAGTGGGGGATCATCCCCACCGACCCCTTGGAGCTACTTCGTCTCGGCCGGCTGGTCCCGTTCGGGTCGCGCGGTCGGTAGTGGAATCGGTAGTCGCGCTGTGTCGAATACGGCTGTCAGCTCGAGTCGACCGCCGAGGCTCTCCACGATGGAACGGATGGTGGAGACGGAGTAGTCGTGGGTGGGTCCAATTTTAGGGTCGCATCCCCGGGCGTTTTCGAGCCGCCTCGCCATTTCGGCCTGCGTGATTTCACTAATGCGGCGTATCTCCGCCAAGTGGTATTCAGCAATGTCTTGCCACAGGCCCTCTTCGGCAGCCTCGTCCGCTACGCGCTGCTCCGGGCTCAGGTCGCCGACGACTTCGTCCCAGGTGTGGTAGTTGTGGGTGCTGGCGGCCTTTCGTTCCTTGGTGGTCATGGTCGTGGTCCCTCAATCGTTCCATCTGTCCATATGTCGTCGTGCGTGGCCAGTCGCCCCTCCACGTAGGCGGCGTAGAGGGCGTCCGCTTGTGGAATCGCCACCCGATACCACCTCGCCCGGGTGCCTGCCTTGTCACCGCCGATCAACCGAATAGCCCGACGTGTGGGGTCGAAGACGAACAGGATGCGGACATGTTTGGCGGTTCCCCCGAGTCGAAGCTCTTTGAGGTTGTGATACTGCGAGGTCTCTATCCGCCCCACCAACGGACGACGAAGCGCAGGACCGTGACGCGACAGAACCCGCACGGCTCCGCGGACTTGGCGCTGCTGGCTGTGGGGCAACCCGCGGTACCAGTCTCGTACCTGCGTGGTAGCGATGATCTTCCAAGCCATTACCTACTATTGTACAGGTAAGTTTAATATTATATAAAGTATGGTGATGGGGCTGCAATCAGGGATGGTGATACGAACCTGTCCGTCAAGTCCTACCCCTGCGCTTGATGGACTGCAACTGCTACCGAAGGTTCCTGGCGTCTCGGCCGTTGATGGCAACCAGACCCATCGCCCGGCGGCCACCCACCGCGACCAGCCCCAACGCGTTCACTCCCCCGATGGCGACGAGGCCGACTGCGTTCACACCCCCTACCGCGACCAAGCCGGCCGCGTTGGCGCCACCGCACGAGACCAGCCCCAAGGCGTTCAGCCCGCCTAGAGCAGCCAGGCCGAGAGCGTTCAGGCCTCCGGCGGCGGAGAGGCCGATGGCGTTGCGGGTGCTCACAACGACGGATCCGGTGAAGATCCACCTGTCGAGCCGCTCGGTTAGTCGGGTTGTCATCGGGAGAGCGTACCCTCCAGGAGGGAAGGGCGGAGGGACGGCATTCGGTTCAAGGCGTTGTGGTCGGCCGACTGCGCTCGGCGGCGAGGTGATCTCGGGATGAAGGGGCTGGTCCGGCGGAAGTTGTCGGCATAGCCGGGCCCCCGCTCACCGATGGTTCGCTGTTCTGGCAGCCGGCTTCCGTCACCATCCTGAGCCGGCGTTCGGCTAGGTCTTGTGCCGAGGACCCGTTGTCGGGCTCTCGAGACGCCTGCCAGGGTTCAGGGTGTCGGGCGAGTGGCGGGGCATTCAGCCCTTCGGGGAGGCAGGCGCCGCGGGTGCCTTGTAGGGCTGGCGGGAGTCGACGGCGACCAGGGCGGCGAGGGTGGTGGTGATCGGGACGGCGGTTACCAGGCCGATCGATCCGCACAGGGTGCGGACGATCTCCACTGCGACCATCTCGGAGTTGGCCACCATTACCAGGGATTGGCTGGATATGGCGAAGAGCATCAGGAGGGGGATGGCGGCGCCTGCGTAGGCCAGCAGAAGGGTGTTGACGGTGGAAGCGATGTGTTCCCGGCCCACCCGGATCCCGGATGCGACTAGCTGGCGGACCGTCAGGGCGGGGTTGCGATAATGGAGTTCGGCTACCAGAGCGGCCTGGGTCACGGTGACGTCGTCCAACGCGCCGAGCGCGCCGATGACCGCTCCGCCCAGGATCAGGGAGGCTACGTCCAGACCTCCGGCGATGAGGGGCAGGACCAGGGCCTCTTCGGTGGCCAGTCCGGTGAAGCCGGCGAACTCGAAGAAGGCCCACGACAGCGCCAGCGTCAATCCCAGCGCCGACAGCGTACCGGCGAGGGCCACGGTCGTGATCGAGTTGAATCCGTGGGCCAGGTACAGGCTCACGAATGCTATGGCTGAGGCGGCGACCACCGCCACCAGCAGCGGATCGTTTCCGTCGAGCACCGACGGCGCCAGAAAAGCCACGAGCACGGCCAGCGTGACAGCCATACCCACCAGAGCGAGGACTCCCCGCCGCCGTCCCAGCGCTATGACGAACACCGCGAAGAGGGCAGTTAGCCAAGCCAGCGGGGTCCGCCGGTCCGTGTCGGCGTAGAAGTAGAAGTCGGTGGCCTGCTCGTAGCCGAGGATCACCTTCTGGTCGACCGCCAGTGGAGGCGCCGTTTCGGCAAACGCCAGGTCGAATTCGGGTAGGGCTATGGCCGAGCCTTGGGCGGGACCCTCATCGAGGACGACCGTGACCGAGCGGCAGTAGAAGGGGTTGTCGTCACTCGAATAGCTGCAGGGACCGTCGCGGATCTCCTGGACAGTGGCACCGAACCGGTCGGTGACCAATCCGATCCGGTCAGCGTTCGCCATCGCTTCCGCGGTTCCCTCCCCGGTGGGCCACAGGGCCGCTACCGCGACAGCGGTTGCGAGGCCTGTGCAGACCACGAAGGCCAGCACCGCCCGCAGGCCACGGTGAGAACTCCACCCCCTCCAGCCGGAGCCCAAGCCTCGTCGACGGTGTGCGTGTTCCACGTAGAGGGTTTCCCCTTCACCCATTGCCGGATCCGGTGCCTTCACCATTCACGGTGGGAGCTTAGGAGGCATCCCGGATGGGACCGGATCCGAGCTGCTACCGGGCTGTGGGAGTCTCCAGGAGCCTGAGTCGCTTATCGGCGGACGACGGGGTGGCGGCGGCTGATTCCCTGGCCTGCCGGTACCGCTTGGCGGCCGCGATGAATCCGGTGAAGAGGGGATGCGGCTCGAGTGGGCGGGACTTGAGTTCCGGGTGGGCCTGGGTGCCGACGAAGTACGGATGTGAGGGCAGTTCGATGAACTCCACTAGCTGCTCGTCCGGTGAGATACCCGACAGCAGCAGGCCGGCCTGCTGCAGATCCTTGCGGTAGCGGTTGTTGACCTCGTAGCGGTGCCGGTGGCGCTCGTATATCAACTCCTCACCGTAGAGCTTCCGCGTGAGTGAACCCTTCGACAGCTTGGCCGGGTAGACCCCGAGACGCATCGTGCCGCCCTTGTCGGCTATGCCCTGCTGGCGTTCCATCAGGTCGATGACCGGATGCGGGGTCATGGGGTTGAACTCGGAGCTGTTGGCTTCGGGAAGGCGCAGGACGTTGCGGGCAAACTCGATCACCGCGGTCTGGAGACCCAGGCAGAGACCCAGGAACGGGATGCCCTTGGTCCGGGCGTGGTTGATCGCCCGGATCTTTCCCTCGATCCCCCGTACCCCGAACCCACCCGGAACCAGGATTCCGTCGAGGCCGTCCAGATGAGAATCGCCGAACAGGCCGTCCAGTTCCTCGGCCGGGATCCAGCGGATGTCTGCCCGCACGCCGTTGGCCAGGCTACCGTGCCGCAGGGCCTCGACCACCGACAGGTAGGCATCCGGGAGCACCGTGTACTTGCCGACCAGCCCGATGGTCACCGTCCGGGTTGCTGCGGAGGCTTTCTTCACCATCCGCTGCCAGTCGGTCAGGTCCGGTTCCGGGGTTTCGAGTCGGAGGAGGTCGATGATTACCCGGTCGAGCCCGTGATCGTGAAGAATCAGCGGCATCTCGTAGATGTCACGGGCGTCGGGCGCCGAGATCACCGCTTCGGCACCCACGTCGCAGAACAGGGAGATCTTGTTGCGGACCGCCTCGTCGATCGGCCGGTCGGACCGCACTACGATGGCGTCCGGCCTGATACCCCTCGACTGCAGTTCCGCAACCGAATGCTGGGTGGGTTTGGTCTTCAGTTCCTCCGACGGACCGATGTACGGCACCAGGGTCACATGGATATGGGCGATGTTGCGGAACCCCACATCCTTGCGGAACTGCCGGACCGCCTCGAGGAACGGCAGGATCTCGATGTCGCCCACCGTCCCACCGATCTCGGCGATGACAACGTCCACGTCGTCGCGATCCCCCAACCGCCGTATCCGATCCTTGATCTCGTTGGTGATGTGGGGGATGACCTGCACGGTGTCCCCCAGGTAGTCACCCCGGCGTTCCTTGTTGAGCACCGACAGGTAGATCGAACCGGTGGTGACATTGCAGTCCCGCCAGAGGCTCTGGCCGGTGAAACGCTCGTAGTGTCCCAGATCCAGGTCGGTCTCGCCCCCGTCGTCGGTGACGTAGACCTCCCCGTGCTGGAAGGGGTTCATCGTGCCCGGGTCGACGTTGATGTAGGGATCGAGCTTCTGATTGACAACCCGGAGACCACGGGCCTTCATGAGCCGACCCAGAGAAGAAGCGGTGATCCCCTTCCCGAGACTGGAGACCACTCCCCCGGTTACGAACACATACTTCGTCACGGGGTTACACCGTACCAGACCTTGGGAATGTAGGAATGGATTCCCGACCTATCGGCTGCTCGCGACGAGTGGGGAACGGACAGTCGTCGCGGCGGTTGAGACGGAGCTCTCCCAACCGAGGGGTTCCGCTCGGGTGGCTGCTCAGCCGATCGACGCCCCGGCGGCCTCCGAATCGAGCATCAGCGTCGTTCGGGGGTGGGTCTGGAGGATCGAGGCCGGAAGCATCCGGCGCCCCGGACCCGACACGGCGCCCCGGACCGCCGCCGCCTTGGGGGAACCCACCACTATCATCAGCAGATGGCCGGCCTGCAGGATCGTTCCGAGACCCTGGGTCACGGCCTTCCGCGGTACGTTATCGGGGCGGTCGAAGAAGCGGGCGTTGTCGGCCCGCGTCTCCGAGGTGAGATGCACCACCCTGGTACGGGAGTCAAACCGTGCTCCGGGCTCGTTGAACGCGAGATGGCCGTTGCGTCCCACTCCGAGGATCTGGAGCTCGATCCGGGCCCGGCGGATCCGGCGGTCGTAGCGGGAGCACTGCTCCTCGAGGTCGGGTGCGTTCGCGTCGGGCGAGTGCAGGTTGGCGGGGTCGATGTCCACCCGTCCGGTCAGCTCGGTACGGATGAGGTTGCGGTACAACTGCGGATGGTCCGGATCGAGTCCTACGTACTCGTCGAGCAGGAAGGCGCGGACCGTGGCAAAGCTGAGGGATTCCTCCCGATGGCGGCGGACCAGTTCACTGTAGAGGGGCTGCACCGATGCACCGGTTGCCAGGCCCAGCACGGGTGTGGGAGTGGAACATACGAAGTCCTGGACGAGGTCGGCGGCGGCGACGGCCAACCTGTCGATGTTCTCGACGACCATCACCTTCACGTACGGGTCCAACCTTGGTGGGGGATTAAGGGACTGGGGGCGGCCGTCCACGCCACATGCCTGCGACCAAGTTGTATCCCCGGCCGCTGAACCGCCCGGACCGGCCGCCGCCTGCCTGCGCCGGCTCGGGCTCGCCGGATGCTGTCATGCAGGTGACTCGGTGGTCCTGGCGCCGGTGATGAAGGCCACGAGATCGTCCTGGGTCACCTCGCTGACCTGAACCTCGGCGGTCTTGCGGCCCTGCCGCAGAACGACGGCGGTGTCGCACACCGCCGTGACTCTGTCCATGTTGTGGGTGATCAGCAGGACCGCCACGTTCGAGTCCCGCAGTGCCCTGATCAGGTCCAGAACCCTCCCCGCCTGTTCGACGCCCAGTGCCGCGGCCGGTTCGTCCAGGAGAACGATCCGCTGTCCCCCTGACAGCAGACCGACCGGCCTCCGCAGCGACGGGATGGCGATGTCGAGGCGCGCTAGGGTCGTCCGGCACTCGGCGTGCATCCGTTTCTTGTTGAGGAGCCCGAGTCGTGACCCGAACCGGCCGCCCCGGGTGTACTCCCGGTTCAGAAAGAGGTTCTCGACCACGTCCAGGGTGTCGATCAGCGACAGGTTCTGGTGCACGGCTTCCACGCCCAGCGTGCGGGCCACATGGGGCGAGGAGATCCGGTGGTCGGTGCCGTCGATGCTCATGGTTCCCGAGTCGGGCTGGTAGATGCCGGAGATGCACTTCACCAGGGTCGACTTGCCGGCCCCGTTGTCGCCCAGCAGCGCCGTCACCCGTCCCCGGTGCAGATCGAGGGAAACAGCGTCGAGGGCCTTCACCGCCCGGAATGCCTTGGACAGGTCGCGGATCTCCAGAGCGGGCGGGGTCATCGGTGCTCCTCCCCCACCGGGTCGCCCAGCACATTCCAGATGCCTGTCACGGCAGGATCGCCCGTTCCGGCACCCGTCACTCCCACGACATATGCACGGGTCACGAAGGCCTGGACACGGAACCCGCAGACGACCGTATCGCCCTCCTCGACGGTGCGGGATGCCGGGGGATGCAGCCGGGCGTAGTAGTCGATACCGGCCGGATCGGGCATGTCGAGCGGGATCGGGTCCGTGGACGCATCCTCCGGGGCGGCTGCCACCAGCGCCCGCGTGTCATAGGGATCGAAGACCGGATCCACGTAGAACCCTCCACCGAAGCAGAGAGGAACGCCCTGATGAACGTGAGCGACCTCGGTCAGGTACAGGACGGCGGGCTGCTCGGGCAGGTCCTCCACGGCGTGCAGGGGGGTCGAACCGGTGAGACCATGGCCGGGTTCCACCTGGGTGGCGCCGATGTCCGCCAGCATATCGAGGACCGCGGTGGAGGTCGTACCGGGGGCGTTGACCTCGATAGGGGTGTCGGTTCCGAGCGTGGCGGCAGCCACCTCCACGCCCCTGGCCAGGGTCTCGACGTTGGGGGTGGGAGCCACCTGCTTGGAATCCTTGTCGTACAGCAGGGCGGGGAACGTGGTGAGGCCGGCAAAGCTCAGCCCATCCAGACCGTTGACGAACTCGATGGCAGCGGGGAGTTCGTCAACCCTGAACCCCCCTTCGTGTCCCGGGTAGAACACGTCGCCGTCGTTCCATATCCGGAGGAGCACCTTCTGGGTGCGTCCGAGGCGAGCGGCCGCCCGTGACGCCTGCGATGCCTTGGTGGCGGAGAAGATGGTCCAGTACTCGGGGGCGAGACCGGCGGCTTCCGGCGCCTCCGCTCGTGGTACCTGGACCAGATGCCCGAGGTTGCCCAGAGCGTGCCCGCCGGCCACGATCGGTCGGGCACAGGCCATGTCGACCGCCACGTACCCGTCGGCGCCGCCGCGGGTTATCGCATCCAGCGCACCCCCGGCACGCCCCAGTTGCTTGCTCATCGCGTACACGGTCAGCCCGCGGCGATGCGCCTCATGGGAGAAGTGGCGCGTGTTGTGCTCGAGCGCATCGAGATCCAGTACGTAACTGTTGACGGGGATCATCCCTGCCTGATGGAGTTGGATGGCAGATTCCACGAAAGGCCGGTTGCGGGTCAGAAGTGCTCCAAGGAACATGGTCGCTCAACTTTCGGTAGGTGCTCGCATGCTGAGCGCCACCGCCAGGACGATGATCACGCCGCGGGCTATCAACTGGTCCGCCACCTCCAGTCCCATCAGGATCAGCCCGTTGTTGAGCATCGCCATGATGACCGCTCCGGTCACCGCGCCGGCGATCGAGGCGCGTCCTCCGAACAGGCTGGTGCCACCGATCACGACGGCCGCGATGACGGTCAGCAGATCGTTCTCGCCAAGATCGTGGCGACCGATGGCCAGCCGTCCGGCCAGAAGGATCCCGGCGAAGGCGGCGGTGGTGGCGCTCACCACCAAGGCGCCGGCTCTTATCCGGTCGGTGTTGAGACCGGCGGCCTTGGCCGATTCCCTGTTCGCGCCCGTCGCGATGACATGGCGTCCCCAGCGCAGGTGGTGAAGCACGAAGTGTCCCAGGGCACACACGATGATCGTCCAGATCACCAGGGATGAGACCGGGCCCAGTGACCCGGCGCCGAAGAGAGCCGAGAACGTGTCGTTGCGGATCGGCATCGACTGGAGGTTGTTCATGTTGCGGGCCACTCCGCTGATGATCCCGAGCGTGCCCAGGGTGACCAGGAACGAGGGGATCCGTATCTTCACGGTGATGAGGCCGTTGACCAGCCCGATCAGGACACCGGTGGCCACCGCGGCGAGGGCGCCGAGCAGGAACCCGTGATCGGCGACGACCGCCGCCGCCACCAGCGACGAGAGGGCCACGGTGGATCCGACGGACAGGTCGATCTCCGCCGATGCCAGAGCGAAGGCCATCCCTACGGCCATCACCGCGATGGGCGCCGCCTGCCGACCGATGTTCAAGATGTTCGAGCCGCTGAGAAACCCGTCGTCCCAGAGGAACAGGGCGAAGACGGCGAGGATCGAGACGAAGGCCACGTAGACGACGTATTGCCGGAACCCGGCCTCGTCGCCCTGCCGTGCCCGCAGCCGTATCGATCGGGTTACGGCTCGTACCGGTTTACGGACCGCCTTCACTTCCGACAGTTCCTTCGGGCGCTCGGGTTCTCACAGCTTATCCGCCGAGGGCTTGCATGACTTCGGTTGGTGGGTCGGTTGCGAGGGATTGGCGGTAGGCGTCGATGATGTTGTCGGCGGTGACTCCGATGGCGGGGACGACGACGAAGGGTGGGGCTGGTTTGCCGACCAGTCCGTAGGCTCCTTCGAGGGCCATGGTGCGGCCCAGCGCGTAGGCTTCGTCGGCGGCGATCCCCACGATGTTGCCTCCTTCGACCAGATCGAGGGAGACGTTGGTGTCGAGGTCGAGGGTTACCACGGCTACGTCGGAGGCGCCGGCTGCTCGCAGAGCGGCGAGGACTCCGTCGGCGGGCCCAGCCGACCAGGGGGCGTAGATGCCGTTGAGGTCGGGGTTGCGGGTCAGCAGCGACGCGGCGATCTGCTCGGCGGCGGCGGGGTCGGCGAGGCCTTGTTCGTCGACGATCTCGATGCCGGGATACGCGGCCTCGATCCAGGCTTTGAACGCCTGGTCCCTCTGGTTGGTGACGTAGTAGGCGGCGTCGTGGAAGATGAAACCTACCTTGCCCTGGCCTCCCAGCGCGTCGGCCAGCAGGTCGGCGGCTGCCACTCCCATGGCTGCGAGGTCGTCGGTGACCACCCCGACGTAGTCGGTTCCGTGGACGTATCCCTCGGGCACGTTGCTGAGGAACACCAGCTGGACGCCTGCCTCGACGGCGGGACGGAACGCTTCGGCGCCCGATACCGGGTCGAGGACCAGACTGATGATTATGTCGGGGTTCTGGGCCATTACGGTTTCGACGTCGTTGGCTTGCTGGGCCGCGTCGAACTGGGCGTTGGTCTCGGCGATTACCTCGATGCCCAACTCGGCGAAGGCGTCCTTGGCGCCCTGGCTCACCGCGTCGGTGAAGGCTCCGGCGGTGTGCCACAGCAGGGCGGCTGTGTAACCACCCGCCTTCACCTGGGATATCTCGTCACTGGTGAGGCTGATCTCGCTCGACGGCGTCGCCGGCTCACCTCCCGGCCCCTGAGTAACCGGCATCACCGGAGCCGACGGCGCTGCCGTGGTCGCCGGGGCCTGGGTAGTGGTGGCTGCCCGGGTGGTGGTGGTTTCCTCGGCGACCTCCTCGCCGCCACAGGCTACGGCCAGCAGGCCGAACATCGCCATCATGGCCATGAATACCAGCCGCTTCGGTGTCCTTGCTCTTGTCTTCATGATTCCTCCTCTGGTCACCCTTTCCCGGTTTTCTCCACTCCGCACCACGACGCCACGAAGTGCGCCAGGGTGCGGGTCGCGGAGGTCAACTCCTGGATCGGGAGCCGTTCGAACGGGGTGTGACAGGTCGCTATGTCTCCGGGGGCGAAGTAGACGCCGGGAATCCCCGCCGCCCCCAGGAGTGGTTTCTCGGACCAGTAGGGGGCGCCCTCGATCCGGGCCGGCCTCCCCGTGGTCCGTTCTATCGAGTTCATCAGTGCGGAGACGCCCGGATGGTCCGGCGGAACCTCGTCCGGCATCCCCCCACGGCGTGATCCCTGGGTGCTGAGAAGACCACCTCGGCGGAGACTCCGTGGTCTTCGGACACCCTTGCCGCGATCGTGCGCAACGCGGCGGCTTGGTAGTCGAGGTCGTCGCCGGGCAGAAGTTTCTGGATGAGCGACAGTCGGAACTCGCCGGGAACCGCGATGTTGCCCCCGCCTCGACCGAGGTGACCAGCAGGAAGCGTCTGCCCAGGAGATCGTGGGGCGGGCCCTCCTGCAGCCTCGCGTTGTGATCCCAGAGTTCGCCGAGCAGGGAGTGACCCGCCCGCAGCGCGTCAACTCCGAGTTCGGGTGTCCCGAAGTAGGCCGAGCGGCCGGCCAGCGTGATGTCGGCGATCAGGAACCCCATCTGGGCGGTGTAGATGGCCCCGGTGGTCGGCACGGTGTAGATCGCGAACTCGGGAACCGGCCCGGGGCTGTCGAACAGGTGCGAGACAGCGGCGCGCATGCCTACGGAGAGGCCGCTGCCGGGCTGCCCGGACTCCTCGTCGCACACGAGTACCCCCGTGAGCGGGCCGGCCAGGCGGTAGCCCGTCCGGTCGACCGCCCTGACCGCCTCGATGATCGAACAGACCCCCGCCTTCTGGTCGGTGGCTCCCCGGGCCCATATCTCGCCGTCGACGATGTGTCCGGCGAAGGGGTCGGCCCGGTCGGTCCCGGACCACTCGCGGTCCCAGTCATCGGCGTGCACGGTGTCCAGATGCCCGGCCAGCACCAGGGACCGTCCTCCGGCTCCTCCCGTCCCGGCGTAGACGTTGGGCCGTCCGGGTTCCGCTTCGACCAGGCGGACCCGGTTCTAGGCTCCCTCCTCGAGCTGCGTCCTGGCCCATTCGGCGAAAGCCATCTCGCCGGGCGTGACGCTGGGGATCCGCACTGCTTCCAGCACCAGCCCGACCAGTGCCTCCTGGTCGACGACGGCGGCAACCTCGTCGGGGGGCGAACTCATGATCTGTCCGCCCGGCCCAGGCGGCCGCGCACGAAGGTGGTCCTTACCGAGGCGCGAGCGGCGGAGACCGCGCCCAGGAAGGCGGCCCGGTTGCCCAGCGCCGAGGGGACCACTTCCGGCGTTTCGTCCAGGTGGCGATCCAGCTTGGAGCGGACCGCGTCGACGAAGATGGGATTGGAACCCACCCCACCCCCGAAGACGACCCGGGCCGGATCGGTGATCCAGCACAGGGAGGCCACCGCCGCTGCCATCGCCTCGGCGGCGATGCCGAGAGCCTTGGACGCGGCATCGTCCCCGAGAGACGCCGCGAGGAGGAGCTCCGAGACCTCGGCATCGCGCTCGAGACGGGATGGGCGCCCGGCGTCCAGCGACTGCCTGAAACGCTTGCGGATAGCCGGTGCGGAGGCGACGTCCTCGAGCGTGAGGCGCGGTCGCTCCTGGTGGGCGGCTCCCGAGATGTGGACCGATCCGAGCTCTCCGGCGGCTCCATGGCCTCCCCGGTAGAGTCTCCCGTCCATGACCAGGCCGGCGCCGATTCCCGTGCCGACCGAGATAGCTACGAAGTCGAGCCCGCCCCGGTCGTCCATCTCCTCCGCTTCCGCCACGGCGGCCAGGTTGACGTCGTTCTCGATGGTGACCGGTACGCCGAGCCGCTGGGTCAGCTCCGTCCGGATAGGCAGGTCGGCAAACACGGGCAGGTTGGGCGACATCTCGACCCGATCCGATGCGGGCCGGTAGACGCCGGGCACACCCACGCAGCCGGATTCCAGGAGGTGCCCCCTCTCCCCCAGGTCCCCGAGCAGGCGGGTGGTGGTTTCCACTACGGCTTCCACCGCGGCCCGGGCATCGGAAGCGGTCCCGATACGGTCCTCCGCCAGGACCCGTCCGAGCAGATCGGCGATACCCACGATGATCTTGGTGGCGCCCATGTCCACGCCCACCACCAGCGCGGCATCCGGAACCAGCGCGTACGGCGTGGCGGGCCGCCCGATCCGACCTTGCGAACGTTCCTGCGGGTTGACGCTTACCACGCCGGCGTGCTCGAGGTCGGAGACCAGCGCGGACACGGTCGGCTTCGACAGCCCGGTCCGGCGGGCCAGCGTGGCGCGTGAGATCGGGAAAGGGGCAGCTTCCATGAACTCGTCGAAGACCGCCTGGCCGTTGCGGAGGCGAAGCGCCCAGGGCCCGGATCCGTCGATCACTTGTCGAGGGGCTCCGGGTGACGGTGCTGGGCGTCATGCCATGCAGGAGTCCGTATGCCCCGGCCGGCCCGCCGGCACCGGGAGATATGGGTGTCAGACGTCATTCGCATCCTCGTGATCCATCAGAAGCGCGGCCGCGTTGTTCGAGCACGGGGCTGGCGCTTGCCGATTCCCGAGGCGTATTCTCACCCCATGTGAGTTAGTTTGTCAAGTTGCCTTACTAATCGAACCCGGATCGCATCGCTGAGGACGCGACAGCGGGTTGGAGAGCGCGGACAGGGTGTCTCGGTAGCGGACCGAGCGGTACGTGGGCGGTGTACGACGCCGAGACCGCCCTAGCCAAACTCGAGGATGCGGGACCCGGGTAGCGTTCGTCTTCTCATAGCCGGCGGACGTGGACCGGAGGCCCCCCGGCGATCAGGTCGTGTGACGGTGACCGCGTGCCACGGCAACTACAGGTTCCGATAGTACGTGAAGTTCACTGCTGCGCTCTTCTCCATCGCCGCCGCGTACAATTCCAGATCTACAGTCAGCAATGGAGTTTCCGGTCCGACAGCCTCGAGCAGCGCCGCGTCACCGAGTCCGAGCCGTACGAACCGGTCATTGCGGGAGGCTTGGACACTGGCAATGACAACCTCCCTGCTATCAGAAATAAGTGATCCAAGGCCGCGTATGAATGCGGAACGCTCCGGGTCCCGGTGTTGCGCGAGAAGATTAGATGTTTCCGTCAGCGTATTTGGTGTCACGAATACACACTTCACGCTCTCCAACATCTCATAGAGTATAGTGTAGTCCTCTTCGGAGAACTCTTGCAGGCGGCGGTGCTTACGTATTAGGAACTTATTCACACTGCCTACGACGAACAACGTGAGCAGGTTAGCATCTATGAAGTACCCTACTGGAGGCACTACGTCTAACTTGTAGGCGTGGGTAGAACGCGGTCGGTCAGCGATATAACCTTACCTAGTTGATCAATAGTTACAACTTTGTATGTTCGTTTCTTAGCAGCTTCGAACATAGTTAGTACAGGCCTAGCCTGCTCCCATTCCCTCGAGAAACCAATTGTTATTAACCAGTTTTGGGACACGATATCGAACTTGACTTCTTCAAGGCCTATGTCCCATATCTTTTCGTCATCGAAGAGATAGATGACATGTTGTTTCGCCGCCTTTACGGCTTCCTTGATGTCCATTCTCCCTCCATAGTGTTCGGGCGTCCCACCTACCAATTGTACATCCTCGGACCATCGTGGGGAAGATGGGCAACATCGCAGCTCGGATCCGTCTGTGGAGCCGAGCGCTCTTGACGCTTAGGTCGGTAGGGAGAGGGACTGTGCAACCTCTCGGAGTTCTCGGGCGTGGCGGTAGCCGCGGTCGGAGTCTGGCAGGCCGGACAGCATCCGGGACAGTTCCCGGAGTCGTTCCTCCTCGTCGAGGGTCCGGGCGGTGGCTTTGGGTCCGTCCCGCTCGACGACGATATGGGTCTCGGCGTAGGCGGCCACCTGCGGGAGGTGGCTCACGCACAACGCTTGGCGGTCCGCGGCGAGACGTGCCAGCTTCGCCCCCATCGCCAGAGCGGTGGCGCCGCCCACACCGGCGTCGATCTCGTCGAAGGCCACCAAGCGGGCGTCGCCCGACCCCGACGCGAGGCGGAGGGAGAGTACCAGGCGGCTCAATTCCCCCCCGGATGCGACCTTCGCGACCGGTCCCACCGGCAGCCGGGAGTCGGAGGAGAACAGCAGGTCCAGGGTGTCGGCGCCGGTGGCCCGGGGCGGTGCCTCCCCGACCTCGATACGGATCACAGGGTCGCCGAAGCCGAGCTCGCGCAGGTGGGCGGTGGCCTCCCCGACTATCCGAGTTGCGGCCTCCTGCCGGGCGGTGCGCAGGGTGCTTCCCGACGCCTCCAAGTGCCGGGAAGCGGTTGCGCGGTCGGCGTCGATCGTGGCCGCTCGTTCGAGTAGGCCTTCCACTTCGGCGTGCCGACCGCGTGCGTTGTCCCGGAAAGTCAGGATCTCCGCGATCCCTGCTCCGTACTTGCGGCGTAGGTCCCCCAGCAGGGCGAGGCGTTCGTTGACCGATGCGAGGGCTCGGGGATCGGCATCTATGTCCTCCCACGCCTCACGGGTGACGGTCATGGCCTCGGTGATCGTGGCGTCGAGACCCTCCAGCATCTCCAGCAGGCCGTCCTGGGAGGGATCGAGGTCGTATACCCGCCGGACCGCTCCGACCGCGGGTCCGACCCGGTCCCGCGCCGCGGCCAGATCCCGACGTGTTCCGGCCAGCAACTCCCGTATTTCCTCGGCGTTCCCGAGGCGGTTGGCGAGCTGTTCGAGCTCCTCGTCCTCTCCGATCCGGAATCCGGCCTGCTCTATCTCACGTATCTGGTAGGTCAGAAGGTCCATCTCGCGTTCCAGGGCCCGAAGGTCGCCTCCGAGGCTCGCCGCGGCCGATTCCAGTTCCCTGGCCCGGTTCCAAGCCGAGCGGTAGGCCACCAGGTGGTCGGGTGACTCGAGTCGGAGATCTATCAGGTTCCGGAGCGATCTGGGGCGGGTCAGCGACAGCGGATCGTGCTGTCCCACGATCTCTACGGATCCCTCCAGGCGCTCGGAGAGGACCCGGGCCGGGACCATCCCTCCGTTGATGTACGACCGGCTCCCGCGGCCATGGATCCGCCGGGAGACGATCAGCTCCTTGCCATCCACCAGGAACCTCCCCTCGACGGTCGCCTCGGTTCCGTGCGGTCCGATGAGGCCCGAGCGGGCCGGCGCCCCCATCAGCAGCCTGAGGGCGCCCAGGAGGAGTGTCTTGCCGGCGCCGGTCTCGCCGCTCACCACCACCATGCCGGGACCCGGTTCGATCCGGGCCGACGCGATGATGCCGAGGTTGGTCACCGACAGCTCGTCAAGCATCGGTCACGCCAGCGAGAACTTCTGCTTGACCGTGGTGGGGAAGGATCGGTCGGTGAGCCTCACGAAGGCGACCCGTCCGGCGCCCTCCACCTCGACAGCTCCGCCGGGCTGCACGGTGGCGATCTCGATGCCGTCCACTCCCACCGCCACCGAGCGGTCCTCGACTACCTCGAAGCGGAGCCGTCGACCGGGTGGGAAGACCATGGCGCGGGCGAACAGGGAGTGGGGAGCGACGGGGGTCATGACCAGCGCGTCGAGGGTGGGATCGACCAGGGGTCCGCCTGCCGACAGGTTGTACGCGGTCGAACCGGTAGGGGTCGCGATGACCACCCCGTCCGCCCGGTAGGTGATGAAGGGTTCGCCGTCTATGGACACGGCCAGCTGCACGGTGCGCTGGTTCTGCACCTTCTCGATCACCACGTCGTTGAGCCCCATGATCGGCGGTGATCCATCCACCGAGGCGGCCAGCAGCATCCGTTCGGACGTGTACCACCTACCGGAGGTCAGCTGTTCGAGGATGATGGGCAGGTCGTGGGGGGCGCCCTCGGCCAGGAATCCCAGCCGGCCGTCGTTGATACCGAAGATCGGGGCGCCGCTCCCCCGGCCGATCCGCACCGCTTTCAGGACCGTCCCGTCCCCTCCGATCGCCACCACCAGGTCGAGACCCGCCTCGGGCTCGAAGCCGGTCGGCGCCACCCCGATGTCGGGGGCGGCATCCGATGACGCCACGATCTCGACCCCGTGGTCCCGGGCCTCGGCGGCCAGGTCACGAGCGAGGTTCATGGAGTGCTGCCGGCCGATGTGGGGGACGAGCGCGATCCTCACCGGGCGGCCTCCCGCACCTGTTCGAGGTCGGCGAGATTGGGTCCGTGCCGGAACAGCCCGAGCACCTCGCGGTTCCCGTTGGCGCCTTTCAGGGGCGACCGCATCACGGCGACGGCGCCCAGGTCCGATCCGTCCAGACCGGTGATCGTGTCCAGGACCGCCTGCACACGTGTCTCGTCGTCCCTCAGCACGCCGCGACGGTCCACCGCTCCGCGCCCCGCCTCGAACTGGGGCTTGATGAGCAGCACGTAGTCGGTGCGGTGATCCCCCAGATCGACCAGCACCCGGGCGATGGTACGGAGCGAGATGAACGAGACGTCGGTGACCACCAGATCGAAGGGTGCCCCCAGACCGCCCGGATCGGCGTAGCGGATGTTGGTACGTTCCACGACGGTGACCCGCGGGTCGTTCCGCAATCGCAAATGCAGCTGCCCGTACCCGACATCGACCGCCACCACCCGGCTCGCGCCGTGCTTGAGCAGGCAGTCCGTGAAGCCGCCGGTGGAGGCGCCCACGTCGATGGCTCGGCACCCCTCCACCCTGATCCCGAAGTCCCGGAGGGCCGCCTCAAGCTTGAGGCCGCCCCGGCTCACGTAGCGGGGGCCGTGAGCGACCATGCGCACCGCGGTTCCCGCCTCGACCAGCGTGGCCGGCTTGGGGAGGGGGGTTCCCGCCACCACCACCTTGCCGGCCCGGATGGCGTGGGCCGCGGCGGTACGCGACTCGACCAGGCGGCGCCGGACCATCTCCACATCGAGCCTCCGCCTCAAGGCGAACCCCCCTCGGCGGGGCCGTCTGCGGCACGGACCAGCGAGTCGAGCAACTCCTGCGCCGCGGGCGCGCGGGTACCGTCCAGCCGGGCAGCCAGCAACTCGGCCAGGGCGGCAGCCGGAGCGGGTGCGTCCGCCGCGTCGCCCTGCTCGATGGCGGCCAGGTAGGAGACGTGGGGCTCTTCGGCCACGCCGTCGCCCTCGCCGCCCGTTCGGCGTGAGGTCTCGTCTTGTGGGTTCATGGTCGCATTATTGCGCGCCATTCCGGGTTGTCTACCCTCGGCAGGGATCGATCCTCCCCCATGGCCTCGACGGTAGCGCTCCATAGGCGGTCCGCTCCCGTATGATCGGTGGGGAACTAGTGGTCTGTCTGTGAAATGGCTGCGGGGTATGCGCCGGCAGCGGCGTTCCTCGCAAGGCCCGCCGACGAAGGCGTACCCACAGCGGTATGTCGAGGAGGTGGAACGCAGCGAGGGGCGTCGATGGCTGCCAGAGCACGCCAAGTTGTTTTGCAGACAGACCACTAAAGACGCCGAGACCCCATCCGAATCCGAGAGCCGCCGGACACATCCCATGATCCCCCTTCGAGACATCAACCCGTCGTTGAGAACCCCGGTCGTGACGTTCCTGCTCGTGGTGGCGTCGGTGGGTGTGTACCTGTTCGTCCAGCCGGCCGATCCGGCGGACGAGCTGGACTTCCTGTACCGCCAGGCCGCCATAGCCTGCGAGCTGACCACCGCCGAGGCGCTGTCCCCCGACGAGATCCAACGGGGCGACTGTGAGGACGGTGGGAGCGCACCGCTCCATCCCGACAAGCCCCTCGAGCTGAGCGTGATCGTCTCGATGTTCCTGCACGGAGGTCTGATTCATCTGATCGGCAACATGTGGAGCCTTTTCCTGTTCGGCAACAACGTCGAGGACGCCTACGGGCGGCTCGGTTACCTGATCTTCTACCTGGTCTCGGGAGTGGTGGCCACCTTCGGGTTCGTCCTGCTCAACCCCGGCACCACCGTGCCTCTCGTGGGAGCTTCGGGCGCCATCGCCGGGGTGATGGGTGCCTACCTGGTGCTGTTCCCGCACGCCCGGGTGGTGAGCGTGTTCCCGCTGCTGTTCTTCATCCCGTTCACCATCTCGGCCGGGTGGTTCCTGCTGGTGTGGTTCGCCGGCCAGTTCGCCCTCACCGCCGTCGAGACCGGTATCGCCTGGGAGGCGCACGTGGCGGGTTTCCTGTTCGGGATGCTGATCACCCTGGTGGCCCGCCGACCACTGCTGCAGCGCATAGCCAGGCTCGAGCGGAAGCGCATGGCCCGTCTCGGCTACGGGTGAGCGAGTTTCCGAGCGTTGATCGGCGGCTAAAGCACTGGTCCTTCTCGGTCTTTCTCATCCTCCGTGGGGGGTTGGATGCTGTCGGACGATGGCTCCGCCACGTCGTGGTGGAACAGATCTTCCGGAACGTAGGGTCCGGCCAGGTCATGGCGGACCGACATGATGGCGAGGTCGCCGTCGGTCAGGTTGCAGACCCGCGACGCCTTGACGTTGAGGTCACCGGGAGGCGCGATCAGGGTCGAGGGCCACCAAACGCCGGGAGTCAACGCGCGGTCCGCGTCCTTCAGCGCCTCCGGTTGGAAGTAAGAGTGCGAGACATCGGACGCGGACCGAGGTGCGACCGACCCGAGGAAGTCGTCCAGCGGTTCGCCGCCCAACTCCGAGGCCTGGAGCGTCCCCTGCTGGCGATACACCCACTCGGCGGCGGCCGCCTGATCGGATTCGACCAGGGCCCGGCCCAGTTCCCGGTCGTAGGTCCCGAGGCTCATGTCTCGGAGGAAGCGCCAGCGTCCGCTCACCTGGGCGCGCCGGTCGGACTCGACACTGGACACCTCCCGAGGATCCTGGTCGGGACGCAGGATTCCTGACGGATCGGAGCCCACCTCGATGGCCCGTAGGTGGCGGTAGGCGTCTATAGCCACGTCGTGACGCTTGCGCAACCATCCCGGTCGGGCGAGCCCGCTCATCATGCGGGCCCGCATGGCGGTGGCGCCGAGGCTCGTCACGCGGAAGGCGCGGTTCTCAGCCTTCCCCACACCCAGCACGCGGTCGTGGCCGGACCGTTCCTCGTCTGCCGCCTGGGAGCCGAACGGCCTCCACAGCACGGCCGCCCACGCGCCCGCCGAGGCTACGAACTGTTCGAACGCCTCGGCGGCGCGCCACGACGCATCAAAGGCCGCAAGGATCCCCCGTTCGAGATCGGCCACCTTGGCCCTCTCCCTGTGGTCGCGGCGGAAACCGTCGATACCCATGGCCATGAGCAGCAGGAGGATGACGAAGAGGATCCCCGCCTCGTACCACCAGAGGTCTCCGAACCCCTCTCGACGACGGAGCCCGTACCAACCGCCGTCACGGGCCAGAAGCCCGATCAGTCCGAAGACGCCGTAGATCATCGTGAAGAAGAGCAGCATCCGGACCTGCCGGAAGCTCTCCATCGAGCGGATCGACGGACGATCGAGCCGAACAGCCAGTATCACGGCATAGAGGACCAGCGCTACGGACAATCCGAACGCAGGGGCGTCACCACCGGCCCCGACGGCGGCTGCGATCAGCCCGGCGACCAGCCCGACTACGGCGGACCACACGGCGATGGTCCTCAGACGTGGGATCTCGGAGGAGGGACCGGCGGGAGGCTGTACCGGCGGAGCCTCCGACTCCTCGGGCCGATCCGGGACAGCGGTGCTCGATGTCTCCTTGGTGGATGTCGTATCGGTGTCCTCGCCGTCCAGTTCGCCCGCGCTCGTCCCGGACCGAGGCTCGGTCCGCTTCCGGGATGTGCTTGGACCGCCGAAACGTAAGGCCACCGCACGCGAGATGATCGCCAGCGCGGCAGCATAACCCGCAGTGACCAGGAACCAGGCCCAGGAACGGCCCGTGGAGGAGAGCGCTGTTATCCCGACTACCTCGACCAGCCTCGATAGGACGAACAATCCGGTCATCGCCAGCACAACGAGCCCGGACGTGACGATCCCGGTGGCGGTGAGTGCAGGGAGTTCATCGACATCGAACACGCGACGGGCACGGTCCACGAGGCGTCGGAACTCGGCCCTGTTACGAAGCTCAGCGTCACGCAGAAAGGCGCCGATCCGGCCCAGCAAGGTCGTGGGCACACTCCTTGACGCGTCCGCACGGATCTCATCGGCGAGGGCGTCGATATCGGCGGGCGCGATCAGGCCGATGTCGGTGATCACCACGTTGCGTCCCTTGAGTTGTGGTGGCGCCATGTCGCCCGGGGCCTTGTCGCCGTCGACGAGCGAGAAGACCGCGGTCCCCAGGTCCGACCACAGTTGCTGGTCGATCTCCACACCGCCTATCAGGGCCCGGTGTTGCCTCACCGCCGCGATCACGCTGTCGGGATCGTCCGGAGTCCGGTCGTCATCGGAGGGCATGCCCCGCCATATGACCCGCAGGATCGAGTCCTGCCCGGCCGCGTCCTGCAGTATCCGGCCGGTGGCGTCGCGCAGCGCCGCAGACACGTCGCTGAACATGGCGAACGTATATCGGAGGCCGCTCAGTATCCCGGCGCCCATCAGGCGTAGGGTGTCCCCGAAACCCATCCGACGCCGGTATTGCTCGGGTTTGAACTCGAACAGAAGACTGTCGAGGTGGGAGACCATCCGCTGCCGTACGTCGGTGAGTGTCTCACGGGGGTAGGGCGCCTCGTAGCAGCCTCTGGGCACCGGCGCCGTGCCTCCGTGGTTGGCGGCGGCGGCGAGGGTGACTGCCGGGATCTCCGCGACCCGGACAAACGAGCGGGTCAGGTGTACCTTGGCCTGGCCGAAGCCTATGGGACCTCTGCCCAGGGATTCCACGGGTGCCTCGTCCATGCCCGACCACATTCCCAGCGCGGTGGCCACCTCGGCCGCGACGTGGGAGGCGAATGCGTCGGAGTGCGGATCGGTGAGGGGGACGCCGAGCGTCGCCTCGGTGCGACGGTCCTCGGGAATGATGACCAGGTTGGCGTCTACCCGGGGTGTGAAGAACCCATCGGGTGCCGAGAGGACGCCATCAACCCTCGGATCGCGTCGTGGCGACCAGATCCGTGCCTCGACGACCTGCATTCCCTTGGGCTTGAGTGCCTCGATCTGGTCCGCGAGACGCTCGGCAGTCTCCGATACGTAGGCGGCGCTCTCGATGTCGGGGCCGACGACAGCCACCACATGGAGCAAATCGAGTTCCTCACGCGCCAGGGTCTCGAACAGTGGGCGTTGCTCCACTCCTGCGCGACCGATATCCATGTCGGGTCCATCGTCGGTGCAGGCGACGAAGGGTTTCACCAGACCCGCCCGAGCCCATTCGGTGAGCCGCCGCACTGCCGCAGTCGTGGCCTTGTCGTTGGCGACTACGAGGACGCTGCGGCGGGCGGTCATAGCGAGGGCCTTCTGCCCGAGGCATCAGCCCTCAGACAACGCACGATGTTGGCGATCTCCTCGGTGATGAGGTCGGCGATGCCTAGCCATGCATTCCGGGCACTGTTGTCGCTGCGGCGATCTTCTTCGGCTTGCCGGCGATACAACCCGATCTGTTGCTCCAATAGTTCGGTTGCCTCCTGTCTTCGGGATGGAGGATCCATACCCGTAACCACCGCTTCCCTTCCAGATGGCGTCGTTCCCGTCCTGAGCCACGTCGAAAGTACCGGGCTGGGGTGTGGGAACACCTTGAGGTCCGGACCGACCGCGCCATGCGAACGGCCCCACTCCAGCAGCTGTGAGTAGGGACCCAGAAAGCGTTCGGCGTCCTTGCGATCAGCGGCCGCCGGCAGAGCAAGGCACAGCCCCTCTATCAGGGAGGCGAGGACGGCCCAGGGCTGTCCGCGTAACGGGAGCATGGGCTCGAACCTGGACACTCCACGTTCGGTTGCGAGCGCCACGGTGTTGACTTCGAGTTCGACCAATCCGAGCATCCTGCCGATGAACCATCCTCTGATCAGGGCGCGCAACATGGGCCGTGGAATCGGCGTGGCCCTCGACAGGGCACGCGATCGGCGGGCGTTCCAGAAACTGACCAGGTTGGACGTGTCCTTCTCCTTTCGCCATGCGTCGGTGATGGGCTTTGTCAGCGAGTCGAAGCACATGGGATGGAGAGCACCGCCGAGCGAGGTGTAGATCGCCACTCTGGTCTCCCGTTCGGACTGGTTGAGTGTCTGCTCCACCATCTCGGCATCTCTGTCAAGCCGTGAGAGGAGGTATTCACGGACGAGCGGTTCGACGGGGAGGCCGGCGACCGGGATCGGGCTGGTTACGGGCCGGATGCGCAGATCCAAGCCAGAATGTACCTGTTGAACCAATTCGCGGTCGACCGATACCAACGGTTCGGCCGCTTCAAAGGCCTTTTCGAGCGACTTCCGGAACCGTTGTTCTCTGGGGGCCCGCACCGCAGGAGGTAACGAGTCCGAGAGATATCCCCGCAGCCCCAGCGTTAGAGACTCCTTCCAGGCTGAGCCGTCGGTTCGCAACCAGGCACGTGCCCGCGCGAGCAGGTCGTCTCGGCTGATGCGTACGGTGAACGAAGCGCGGCGCGGGGCAGCGTCGCCGACCGTGAGCCACTCCGGGGCGGACCATCTGGAGTTGGTCAGTATCCAAGGCTCCATAGTGCTCTGCTCGCTCTCGCCGGTGATCACGGTTCGCCGGACCTGAATCCAGGCCTCCTCGAGTCCCTCCGCTCCGGTCGAGTCCATGGTGTGTTTTTCGAACAGCCGAGGGAAATCGGCCGGATCGATGACCAGCATGGTGCTGGCGCCGGGCTCGAGCGCCTCGGGAACTAATCGGTCGGACGCGGGATGGTGGCGGGGCCAATCATCGATCGGCGTTGAACCTGCTTCACTCCTATCGGCTTCCACCGCTTGACGCAAGGCGTCGTATCCTCGCTCGATCGTATCGCGGAGCGGCTGGACAACTCCGTCGCGCAAGTCTGCGACCAGCCGAGAGGCAATGAGACGATGCGCAGCGTTGTAGGGATGTACCAGGCCGGTCTGGATCGCCTTGCTGATGGCGTTGCGGACTCCCTCGTGATCGGCCGGTAGAGCACCCAGACCCATCCCGATGGCGTCCAGAACATCGGATCGGAGGTGTCCTGCCCATGCAAGCTCTTCCTGGCGCTCGGACTCGAGTTCTTCGGCCACATTTGCCATCTCCGCGTCGGCCTTGGCAAGGAGTCGCAGAGCTATCTGCGCTCCATAGTCGGCTAGGTTCGTGCCGACTACCTGCACGATCCGGTCGGTGATCCGCTCCACCCACTTCAAGGCCTCGTCCCGCAGCCGATCATCCAGCTTCTTCAGAACTCCGGCGCGTCGGACCTCCACCCCCTCCACGATGCAGTCCGCCCATCGCTGGGTCCTGGCTTTCGAACCGACTTCCTCAGACGCTTCGTAGCGGACCCGGTCCGCCACATCCCTGAAGATCGCGTCGAGTTCTACATCGGGGAGTCCGATGGAATCGAGAACCTGGTTGTTGTCGCGTCCCCGCTCGTTGATGCCGGAGGTCTTCAGAAACCGAGTGAAGGCGTCCTCAGCGAGATCCTCGACGATCTCCTCGGTGGTTTGGTTCTCGTAGCGCGGCCGTTTCCTGGCGGCCTTGACGTAGGCACCGCGCAGGAACTCGACTGCGTCACGCGTGAACCGCTGCTCGGCATAGGTGCCGAGTCGGCCCACGCCGAGGTCCACCTCGGCGAACCCGAGCGCCTGGATGGCGCCGAAGTACTTCGGCGGATCGGGCAACATCAATGTCTCAGCGCCGTGGGTGGGGAAACTGCCCGCAGAAGATTGCCAGTTGGCTTTCATGTAGACCGTGAAGTCGTCCTGCATACGCCGGTCCGTCATCACCGCGGCCAGGCAGCGCGCCATGAAGCGATAGGCGGCAAGCTGGTCGCCGAAGCTCACGCCCTTGGTATTGGTATGTCCTACCAGATAGGGGAAAGCAGGGCCGGAGCGCTGCTGGACCTGGCCGCCACCCGGCGGGATGAACCCCCCATCTCCGTAGTAGCCGTGCAGTATCTCCGCCAACGCCGCGGCCGTGTTGGGATAGACGCCACGGCTCGCAGCCTCGGAGAGGTCGACGAACACGTCAGCCGAATAGAGGATGCCGATCGATTCGTCCATCCACGAATCGCCCTCGGCCCTGAGGATGTCGCACACATCCATCACGATGCCTGCGCCGGTCCCGCCCGCCAGAGAAGACACCACGATCGCCGCGGGCGTCGCCGCGGACTCGCTGGCCAGAGATAGGCCGGAGGCCCGCTCGGCGAGTTGCCGGAGCTGAGCCATGGCGCCTGCGCTCAGGAGAGCCTGCTTCTTCATCCTTATTCGCCTCTGGATCTCGTCAGCGTGGAAGAGGCCGAGCACGCGGCCCACCGCTCGGTACTGGCCGGCGCCCGCCTCGATGGGAATGCGCATGTAATCGGAGTCGAACAGCCAACCGCCGAAGTCGCGTCCCCTGCGTTCGAGGCTGTCCACCATCGCCGCCAAATCGATACCGGGCCGAGCGAGTCCCAAGTATTCATCGGCCTCGAGCAGATCCGGGGCTCCCGGGAGGACCGGGGAGTCCTGCTGGACGGGGGTGTCGATGTGGAGTAGCTGCCAACCGTCGGGCATGCCCTCCTCCCAGCCGATCTCGCGGAACCTCTCCTCAAGGGCTTGTTTCAGGTAGCGCAGGGTCTTGCCACCTGAGCCGCCGAGGCCGATGATCAGGAACTGTTGCAGCACGATGCCTCTCCTTGGTCGGGACCGAAGATCCGGGACGCCCTTAACCGGGCGCAGGTTGTTTCACTCATCGAGCCCCATCTCTTCGGGTGCCGGGATACTCGAGAGTGCCTCCCTGATGTACCCGGCGAGCTGGTCCTCGGTAGGGGTGGACGGGTCAACCGGCGCCATCACCACCCCGGGATGCGGCATTCCTCCCGACACGTCTATCACGACGATGGGTTCATGGAGACGTCTTTCCGAGCGCAGGTCGTGTGTTCGCCCTGCGACGTTCGTGGCTTCGTGCCCCGAGCCGACCATCCCGACGAAGCGCCGCCCTGACAGGGATAGCCGGACGTAGGGAGGCCGCCACGGTCGCCACGGCGTCTTCCGTACCGCCCGCAGGTCGCCGGCCTGGAGGCGGGCCGGGGAATGGCGGGGTCTGCGAAAGTCCGCTCCGGCCAGGTCGGACACCAGGGTCCAGTCGTCTCCGACCCGGAAGGTTGCGTACCTGCCGCGCCGCGGTCGCCGTATCCGGCCGGCGATCCGGTTGATTCCGTACAGCCATCCCCAGATGAACGCCAGGAGCAGAGCGAGCATCGCCCCGATCAGGATCGCCTCGAGGGTCTGGTTGCGGGGATGGTCGATGTCGACGGAGACCTCGAACGATATCTCTCGCGTCTCGCCTGCCGGGTCGGCCGGATCGCTCACGTAGGCGAAGCGGAGGATGTGGTCGTCGGGGGTCTGGACCGAGTTGTCGAGGCGCACATGCAGTTCTACGGGCTCGGAATCGCCGGAGACCCACGCGGCTGCTCCGTCCGGGAACGCCAACTCGACGCCGACCTCGGTTCCGTCGGTGCCCACGATGGAATCGGCCGGAAGCAGCCGTATCTCCCCCTCTCGACCGTCGTCCTCGATGACGATCGGGATGGCGAAATCGGTGGCCTCGACAGAACCCAGCCTGGACTCGGTGACCCGGAGAATTGGCCCGTCGGGCAGATCGGCCACGGTGAAAGTGGTCGATGCGGAGGCAGGATCGGCATGATCGGAGAGGAGGCGGACCCGGTACGTGTGGTCCCCTGCGGTGAGCGGCGATGACCGGAAACGCCCGTGTCCGAGGCGTTTGGGCGTGACCGGGCCTCCGTCGAGCACTACCTCAAGGAAGGGCTCGTCGGCCTGGTTGAGCGGCGCCCCGTTGGCGTGCAGCGAGAAGTCGACGGGCGTGTCGGGGAAGATCGGACTCGTGTGCACCCGGATAGTCAGGGCAGGAGTGCGGAGGACCAACGCACCGCAGACCTCATCGACCCCTTCGCCACGGACCTCGGCCGGGGTGAACGGCGCTTCCGGGTAGTCGAGGGTTATCCGGCGGGCGCGGTCGGCGTCATCCAGACGGAATGCAGGGTGGTTGGTCGACAGTTCCGCATCGTCGCCTTCGGCCACGACCACCACCGAACGGACGAACGACGGGGGGATACCGTCGGGCAGCTTCCCGTCCCACAGGACACCGTCCCGGGCACTTACGGTGAGCCACGGCCCGGAGAGGTTCTCGCACGCGCGGGAAGGGGGGATAGTGGTGGTGGTAGGGATAGTGGTGGTGGTAGTGGTCGGGATAGTAGTGGTTGTAGAGGTCGTGGGAGGTGGCGGAGGCTCGACGAATCTGAACTCCGGATGCGTGGTCGTTTCCAAAGCGATGTGATCGCCACAACCCCCCGTCTCCATCATGTTGAGAAGGTTCTTGGTGTCACCTGACGGAGGGTCTCCTACGTAGAAGAGGCGGACATCGAGCCGAGTACCGAGTTGGGCGAGACGATCCGACAGGTCACCGTAGCCCGCTGCGACTTCCTCTTCCTGCGACTCGTCGCCGCACACCGCGGGGATCAGGAGATCTGCTACCGCGTTGCCGACCCGCCGACTGGTGAGCCGACGCTGAAGGCCGTCGTACGCACGGGGGCTCCGGTCGCCCCGATAGGCGTCGCCAAGGTCGTGACGCCCGTCGGTCAACCAGACCACCCGGTGGCAGTCGGCCGACCACTCGAGATCCAGCAGGCCGTACAGGGCGGCCACGTAGTCCGTGTTCAGGTCGTGGTCGCCGAACTGTTCGATCGTGGACAGCAGGTCCTCGTTGCCGTTGGCCTGCAGGTCCGTGAAGTCGCGCCGCAACTCGAAGTCGGTACCGAAGGCCGCCAGGGCGAGGCGTACCCGCAGGCCTGCCCGGACGGACCTCTCGAGGGACGCTACGTAACGTTTCGCGGCGGCGATTCGCTCGCCGTCGGGGTCGTTGCGGCGCAGCGACTGGGACTCGTCCATGAGGATCAACACGTCCCACGACCGCGCCTCAGGCGGGCAGAATACGTCCGCATCCACAGGATCCTGACCCCGGGCCGGAACTACGACGATGGCGACGCCGGTTAGGGCAATGAGAACGGATATGGATATGACCGATCGGCGACCGCGACCCGTGGTTCGGGTCATACCGGCCACTCGCGGGCGATGCGGACAGCGATCAGGTAACCGCACCAGAGAGCTGCGCCGACGGAGGCGAGCAGCGACAGCCTGGCCAGAATGGTGGGTCTCCACCACCGCTCCCGCCAGCTCGTCCGCTCGCGGGACCTTCCCAACTGGAATAGGGCGAAGCCGGGAAGCGACAGGACCAGTACGCCCAGGATTCCGCCGACTGCCCGTTGGAATCCCGGGTCACCGATGGCCCGCACCTCGTGGGCGATCAGAGCCGCCGTCACCGCGAGAGAGGTGCCGAGCAGTGCGACGGCCAGCCACCAGGCCCATGGGATGACATGCAACCCCGGTGGTCGGCGCCGAGCAGGCCGCCGCGAAACTCTTCTTCCTCTGTCGCTCCCGGAGGATCGCGGATCTAACTCGAACTCGTAACCCATGGAACGCCTGTCGTTACTCCGCCCGCCGCATGCCGAAACGGATCTCCTCTACATATAGGGAACGATTCGGACAATAGCAATATCGGGGCTGATCCTTGCCCTGTGATTTGTCGTCGGAGGTGGTTGGGCTATCCGTTTGCCCGATACGGCAGGCGTCGGATGATCCGGCTCAGGAGCTCGGCGGTGAGTCCGAGCGAACCCACGCCGATGCGCTCGTCGTTGCCGTGGAACATCCCCAAGAAGTCGCTCAACGGGACCCGGTCGTCGAAGAGGCCCACGCCGTATGCTTTGATCCCTTTGGCGCGGAAGAAGCGGGCGTCGGTGGTCGCCGGGGTCATGGCCGGTACGATCCTGCGGCTCCCGGTCATGGATTCGTAGGCGTCGCCGATGGCTTCCCAGAGCGGTCCGTCGGCGGCGGACGAGTTGGCCGGATAGTCGATCACAGACTCGATATCGATCTCGTCGTAGAGGGGTCCCAGGACTTTGCGGAGATGGTCGTCGATCGTCTGGTCCGTCTGGCCGGGAAGGACCCGGATGTCGAGAGCCGTGTCGGCCCGGTCGGCCACCGTATTGGCTTTGGTTCCCCCGCTCACCAGGTTGGGGCTGAGGGTCAGGTGGGTGCAGGCATGCGCCCAGCGGGCCAGCAGCGGGTCTTCGGTGGCCATGAGTTCGATCTCGGCATCTACCAGGTCCGGGTCGAGGAGGGCGGCCGCACGGGCGGGTTCCCAGCCCACCCCTCCCACGAAGCTTCGCCACTCGGGGGTGATCTCGACGGGGCTTCCCGAACGGGCGATAGCGACGATGGCCTCCGCCACCTTGACCACCGCGTTGTCGGTTCCGTAGGGCTGGCTGCCGTGTGACGGTACGCCGGAGCCTCTGACGATCCTCCAAGACGGACCCTTCTCGGCCACTTTGACCGGGTAGACCGGCGGCCGGCCCGGGCTGCGGATGGCCGGGGAGGCGACCTCGGTGAGCACGTAGTCGCATTCGATCAACTCGGGCCGGTGGTCCATGAGCCATCCGGCGCCCAGACCTCCCCCCTCCTCCTCGTCGGCCACGGCGAGATAGACCAGGTCACCCGGCGGAGGGGGCGACTCCCCCGTCAGGTAGGGCTTGAAGACGACCGCCATCGCGGCGGTCAGGTTGAGCATGTCCACCGCCCCCCGGCCCCATACCATCCCGTCGATGACCTCGGCGCCGAACGGGTCCACCGACCACCCTTCCTCGGTGACCGGCACCACGTCCAGATGGCCCATCAACAGCAGGCAGGGTGCGGCCGGGTCGCTCCCCGGAATCCGGTACACCACGCTCTGGCGGTCCGGCGCCGGTTCCACCACCTCCCCCGATGCACCGAAGTAGGCCTCGAGGGTCGTCACCGATCGGGCCTCGTGACCCGAGGCCGGCGACCCGTCGTTGACGCAGCGGTTCCGGATGAGTGCTTGGAGGAGCTCGAGCACCTCTCCCTCGGTATGGGTGACGGGTCGGTCGCTCATATCCCCAGTTTCTCCAGCAGGTTGTACATCGTGGGAGTGAGGGGGAGGGAACGCAGCTCCTCGAGGGGCACGAAGGCGGCCGCGCTCGCGTCGTCCCCCGCTGCCAGCTCACCGCCGGTCACCCTACCGGCGTAGTCGACCAGCACCACGTGGTGTTCGGGTGGGTCGCCCTCTCCCAACGCCTCCCCTACCCAGACCACGTTTCCGAGCGCAACCTCCAAGCCGGTCTCCTCCTGTATTTCCCGCACCGCGGCGTCGGTGAGGCGCTCGCCGTAGCGGACCTTCCCGCCCGGTATTGCCCAGGAGCCCACGAGGGGGCCGCTCCCCCTCTCCACCAGCAGCATCCTCCCCTGGTCGATGACCACCACCCCGACTCCCACCAGCGGGCGTTCCTTGCCGGTCACGGGCGGTAGGCCTCCCTTATGCGGCGACCCCCGTCGGGGCGGTCGCTGTGGTGCATGACGATCGTACGGGCCGAGAAGCCCCCGGCCTCGAAGAAGTTCTTGGCCAGACGGTGGCCCGGCAGTACGTGGGCATCGAAAAGGTGGTGTCCCATGGCGCGATAATCGTCCATGAGGGTATCCCTCATGATCTCACCCACCCCCACGCCCCGGGCGGGTTCCTCCACGAACACCAGGTGGATGGCCGCTACCGGAGTGCCCTCCTCGTGGGCCAGCAGGGACTCGGTGCGCCCGTAGATGAAACCGAGTGGGTAGCCGTCCACCTCGCCGATGTACACCCGCGACCCCGCGTCGGCGATCCGGTCCCGGAACGACTCGTCGACCGGTTCGTCGAGGCCGTCGGCTCGGGGCCACATCGGATGTATCGCAACCATCTCGGCCTCCAGCTTGCGGTACAGATCGACCAGGATGCCCACATCCTCGGTTCCGGCAAGCCGGGTGGTGACCGAGATACCCATCTTGGGGGGTGAGGGTAGCGGTATGCGCCCTGAACCCCGCTATCCGCCGATCCGCTGCGGCAATCAGGCGCAATCGAAGCAGAGCGTGTTCCGGCGGTCGGCCAGCTGCACGTTCTTGAGTACCAGGAAACAGGAGCGGCACACGAACTCGTCGCCGCGGCGATCCTGTGAACCGGCATCGAGGGCCATCTCCTGGCGGCGTATCGCCATGATCTCGGATGCCTCGTCGACCAGGATGGTGGCGGACTCGTTGGTCTCTACTGTCTGGAGTTCCTCCGCTTCGAGAGCGTCGAGGGTGCCGGTGCCGTCCTGTTCCTCGTCGTCATCGTCGTCGTCCACCAGGTCGAAGTCGTCGCGGTCGACCTCTTCGTTGTGATTCTCGGCGTCGTCCCCGAACGGATCCTGGCTTACGGTTACCAACCCACTCCCTTACGCGGCGGCGAGTATAGACGGCTCATCCGCGGGCGGGTCACCAGTTCGCCCCTGCGGCCCGGCCCCATCATACTTTCAGCACCACGCGGCCGGCTTGGAGCCGGACCACGAGGGGCGTCTCGCCGATCGGGTCGCCGTCCACTTCCACCGGCCACCGCTCAGTGGCCTCGACCCGTACCTCGGGCGCCACGTACCGCCGGACCGCCGGGTCCGAGAGGTGGTTGCCTCCCCGGGCCTTGGACATCAGCCTCCCCACTTCCCGCTTGCGGGCGGTTATGACCTGGATGTCGAGCAGTTGGTCGACCATCGAGGCGCGGGGGGCTATGTTGAAGCCACCGCCGAAGAACTGGCCGTTGGCGACTATCACCCCCAGCGACTTTCCTTCGAAGCGCCGTCCACCGGCTTCGAGCACGATGTCGGATCTGCGGAACCCGGGCAGCGAAGCGGCGACCCCTCCCACGTAGCGGAAGGTTCCCAGCCATCCGGGTAGGCGGAGGGCGGCGACCGCCGCCGCGGCCGTTGCGCCGGTGGCGGCCACGTTGAGGAAGAAGCGCCGTCCCCACTCACCGATCGCCAGGCCCACATCGACCGGGTAGGTCGTGTCCCCGGCGAGGCGGTCGGCGGCGTCGCCGATCCGGTTGCCGATCCCGAAGGTGCGGAGCAGGTCGCAGCCGGTCCCGGCGGGCAGCACGCCGAGGACGGGGGGCGTGTCCCATGGGTGGCCCAGCACGGCGTTGAGCACCGCGTTGACGGTCCCGTCCCCGCCTACCGCCACGAACCGGTCCCTGCCGTCGGCGACGGCCCGGCTGACCGCGTCACTCAAGGCTGGGATGCCGTCCACTACGACAACGTCGGCCGGCACCTGCCGCGAACGCAGCGCGGTTTCGGCTCGCGCCTCCGCGTGGCGGCCCCGGCCGGCATAGGGGTTGACGAGGGCCAACCACCGTGTCATGTGACGCCACCTGCCGCGACGACCCCCCTGTCCACGGCGGCCTGGACCCTGGCGACCACCCGGCCCAGGTCCTCGATTCCCAGCGCCTCGGCCACATCCCGGAGCTGGCGCAGCACGTCGAGCACCTGGCGGGCGGTGCGCACGAAGTCCCCCGGATCCAAGGTGGTGTCCTCCAGGAGATCCTCCAGGTCACGGTTGCGCGCCCAGGCATAGGCGAGATAGCCGAAGCCCGTCTGGGGCGGGCGGGTGATGGGCAGCCGGTGGGCCCGCTCGCCGGTGGTGTGGTGGTCCCACAGGTCGACCACCCGTTCCCAGCGCTGGTCGAGGGGCTCGGTGGGCCACCCCTCGTCGGTGTCAGCGTCGCGCCGTGGCTCGTACACGAAGGCAGAGACCAGGGCAGCTAGCTCCGCCGGGGCCAGGCCCGAGAAACACCCGGCCCGTACGGCCTCCACGAGGAGGAAGTCCATGTCGTTGTAGACCATGCGTAGCGCCTGGCCGGGTGCCTCCAGCGTCCATCCTGTGAGAAATCCGCGTTCTTCCAGCAGCTCCCGTGCCCGGTGGAATTGGTTCACCAGGCTGCCCCGCTCGTCCGGGGACCTCCGGCCGGACCGGCGGCGGCCGCTCGGGCCCCGCCTCCCCCCGCGCCGCTGGAACTCGGCGAAGGAGGCTTCCAGCAGGCGCTCCGCCCGGCGGCGGGGGTAGTTGGCGATCAGGTTGACGACCATGTTGTAGGTGGGCCGGAAGCTGGACCGGAGCGGGTGGCTGCCCAGGTCGGCGATCGACACCATCCGTTCGAACGGCACGTATGGCGAGTGGAGCACCACGCCGTGGCCCACCGTGTCGATACCCCTCCGGCCCGCCCGTCCCGTGAGCTGGGTGAACTCGCCGGGCAGCATCAGCTCGTGGCCCTCGCCGGTGAACTTGCTCAGCCGGTCGAGCACCACGGTGCGGGCGGGCATGTTGATGCCCAGGGCCAGCGTCTCGGTGGCGAACACCAGCTTGACCAGACCGTCGCAGAAGAGCTGCTCGGTCACCTCCTTGAAGGCCGGTACCAGCCCGGCGTGATGGGCGGCAACCCCCCTCTCGAGGCCCGCCAGCCACCGGTCGTAGCCGAGCGCCCGCAGGTCGGACCACTCCAGGTGGGCGGTACCCTCCTCCGCCCGGCGCCGGATCTCCTCCCGCTCCCCGTCGTCGGTGAGCCGGACGCCGGCGTCGGCCACCCGGGCCGCGGACTCGTCGCAGCCGATCCGCGAGAAGACGAAGTAGATGGCCGGCAGCATGTCCAGGAAGGCCAGGTGCTCCACCACCCTCAGCCGTCTCGGGGTGCCGAACCTCTTCCGGCGCCCGCCCCGGCGGGCCAGGATCCGGGGAATGGAGCCGTTCGGTCTGAGACCACGGGCGGTGTCGATGAACAGGGGCAACAGGTGGACCCCGTTGTCGTGGCGGTCCCAGACCGACCACCACCTCTCCAGTCGCACCGGCCGGTGGTCCTCGATGATCAACTCGGTGGGGCCGCGCCTGGATCGGAGCCAGTCGGTGAACTCGTCGGCGTTGGCCACGGTGGCCGAGAGGCATATCAGACCGATATGGCGGGGAGCGTGGATGATCACCTCCTCCCACACCGCTCCCCGGAACCGGTCCTGGAGGTAATGGACCTCGTCGAGGACCACGGTGTCGACCATCCGCAGGTCGGTGCCGGCGTAGATCATGTTCCTGAGGACCTCGGTGGTCATCACGACGATGGGCGCCCCGCCGTTGACGGTGTTGTCCCCGGTGAGCAGTCCCACCCGGTCGGGCCCGTATACGCGGGTGAAGTCACGAAACTTCTGGTTTGAGAGGGCCTTCAACGGGGTGGTGTAGAACACTCGGCGACCCCTCTCGAGACTCAGGTGCGCCGCCGCCTCGGCCACTAGCGTCTTGCCGGCCCCGGTAGGCGCCGTCACCACCACCGACCCCCCGCGCTCCACCGCCTCGGCGGCCACGACCTGGAAGGGATCGGGCTCGAAGGGTAGGGACTCGAAGAATCCGTCGATCCTCACTTCTTGAGGGTCCACCGGATGATCCAGATGGTGGCCTCGTAGAACACGTAGAGGGGGGTGGCGAGTAATAACAGGGTGAGAGGATCGCCGGTGGGGCTCACCACCGCCCCGACGACCACGATGATGAGCACCGCCCAGCGGCGGCCGGCGGCCAGCTTGTCGGACGTCACCGCTCCCGCGGCGGCCGCTCCGAACAGGAATACCGGGAACTGGAACGAGATGCCGAACAGCAGCAGGTAGCGGATCACGAACCGGGTGAAGTACTCGACGGTCCATAGGTTCTCGAGCTGGTCGAAGATCGATCCCAGAACACCGACGACGCGGGGAAGCGTCCAGTAGGCGAACCCGACACCGAAGCAGAAGAGCACGACGAGAGCCCCCACGACGGGGAAGGCCCACTTGCGCTCCTTGGTGGTGAGGCCGGGGTTTACGAAGGACCATGCCTGGTAGCAGATGACCGGACTGGCCAGCATCGCCCCTCCGAAGAGGGCCATGCGCATGGCGATCGAGAACTGGTCGGTCGGGCCCGTGACTACCAGGTCCCGGCCGGCCACTTCGCTGTAGGAGCGTTGTATCAGGTCGAGCAGGAGGTTACGGAAGAAGAAGGCCACCACTGCACCCACCGCGATCGCGGACAGCGTCTTGATCAACCTCGACCGCAGCTCGGTCAGGTGACCCATCAAGGGCTGGCTCGACGAATCGGTCACATCGGTCATGAACCGTCCTGCTCCGCCACGCTGTCCTCCGGTGGGGTCTCGTCCGCTCCGTCGCTCGCCTGCCCGGCGCCCTCTCCGTCAGGCGGAGGGTCGGCGGGAGGCGGTGGATGTACGGATTCGGGCATCGGGTCCCCCATGCCTTCCCATACATCGCTCGGGGACACCCCGGTGGGCGGATCCGGAGCTATCCACCGTGCCTGGGGGGTCTTGGCGCCGGTGGCGGCCGTTTCCGTGGCGCTGGCAGCCTGCTTACTAGCGGTGGTTTGTGGTGGGGTTCCGCCGGTCGCGGCGGCCGCTCCTGTGGCGCTGGCAGCCTGCTTACTAGCGGTGGTTTGTGGTGGGGTTCCGCCGGTCGCGGCGGCCGCTCCTGTGGCGCCGGCCAGCGGACCCTTGGCCGAACGCCTGATGTCCCGCTCGGCCGACTTGGCCACATCGGCGGTCTCGGTCAATGTGCGGCGCACATCGGAGACGGGTTTGGACAGGTCCTCTTTGATCTCCTTGATGGGGTCGCGGAGGGGACCGATCTCCTGCTCGATGCCCTGTCGCAGGTCGGTCACCGCCGCCTTCAACTCGCGCAGGTGCCTCCCGATCGTGCGGGCGATGTCCGGAAGGCGGCCCGGTCCGAACACCACCAGAGCGATCACCGCGATGGTGAGGATCTCGGCACCGCTCAGGGACTCGAACATGGGGCAATGGTACAGCCGTCCCCGGGGCGTGATGCTACCGGCCCGGGGACCTTCCCGCGTCACCTGCCCGAGCGCTCCGGAGGGTCGGCCCGCGCCCTCACGATCCCCGGTGTGGACCCCGCCGGTGGTGTCTCCCGCCACCTCCCGAACCGACCGGTCGACCGTGTCGGGGGATCTCGCCGGTCGCGGCGGGCGCTTCGGCAGGCACGGCCGGGTCAGGACAAGAGGGTTGTACGTGTCACAGATCTGGTGCGCACTGAAGGTGCCGCAAGCACAAACATCACCGCCGGTCCGGATGCGGTGATCATCGTCGAGCACCGGTTGGGTTACGTAAGAGGATCCGCGTCGGGCCGTGTACGAATCGAGGCCGGGTATCGGGCGTTTTTCGCGGGTTGGGTCGGCCCCTCAGAGCACGGGGCGGCGTCTGCCTGGTGCAGGTCACCCGGATGTCGGCCGTCTCGCGCGGGATAAAGACATCGGTCGGCCCTCGCTGCCGACCGGCGGCGTCGGGACTTCGCCGTCCCGCCCACGTCGGAAGCGGATGGCGCTCTCGATCCGGTCACTACGGCCGGTTCAGGTCTCCCCGTACCTGGCCAGAATGGCGCTGCGGAGCCGCTTCGTCTCCCGGGCTACCTCGTCCCCTTCCAGCAAGCGGGCCTGGCTCCCGAGGCGGACCAGGAGTCGGGCCGCCACCCGGGCGTCGGACATGGCGAAGCGAACCACCAGTTCGTTGCGTCCGTCCCGGATCACATCGACCGGGAAGTACTCGGCTACCCAGCGCGCCGTCCGACCGAGCGCCAGTATGGCGTAGATGGCGTCCGCGGACGGCGTGAACTCCACCACGGGGGGCTCGGTGTCCGGAGGCGGGGCGAAGGACTCATCGAGTTCGGTGAGCGACCTGATCCGGTCAACCCGGAAGGTGCGCCGGTCGGCGGCGAGCCGGCACCGGGCCGAGAGGTACCACCGACCCATGGCCGCGTACACCATCAGGGGCTCTACCTCACGGGTCGTGGTCCGGTTGGCCCCCACCGACAGGTAGGTGATCCGGATCGCCCGGGCGTCGCCCGCCGCCTGCCTGAGGGTCTCCAGGTGCTCCGGTTCGGGGGGCAACTCGGCGCCTATGACATCCGACGCCTCGGGGAATACGGCCGACACGAGCTTGTCGACCGCCCGGGCCAGGGCCGGGTTGCCCTGGTTGGTGCCGGCCACCGCCATACCCGCGCTGAGCAGTCCGAGTGCCTCGGGAGGGGTGAGCCTGAGCGGTCGGGAGAAGTATTCGGCCATGTCCAGCACCACCAGATCGTCGGCGATGAAGGCCACCATCAGGTCACCCGGTCCGTAGCCGGGGACACCGCACACGAACAGCAGGGACAGATCCTTGGCCAGGTCGTTCTCGGTCCGGTAGCCGAAACGTTCCATCACCTCGGAGACCCGCGGGTACGGGTTGGCGAGGACCCACGGGACCATGGCCAGGATCCGGATCAGGCGTCGCTGCGTCGAGGCGGCGGTCATACCCCACTCCTGGTGGTCGGTCTCCGAGATGGCGGCACGGCATGCGAGCAGGACACGGCGATCATTTTGCAGACAGACCCCTGACCCGCCGGATCAACTCGGCCCGCAGATCGGAGGGAGCCAGGATGACCGCGGCATCGTCCAGGTCGAGGATCATGTCGATGAAGGCGCCCTCCGCCGAGTAGGGGATGTCCATCACCGTCGAGCCGTCCTCGTCCCGTTCCACCACCTCCGCTCCGGGGAAGCGGCTCTCCGCCCACCACGCCACGTCGGCATCCCAGCGCACGCGGGCCGTCGAGTCCTCGGCGCCCTTCTCCCAGGGGAGGGACGAGAGTATTTCGCGGGCCGAAAAGGCCCGGGGACGTTCGAACGCTCCGGCCGGACCGACGATCTCCAGGTCCTCGGTCCGGTCCAGCCGGTAGGTGCGGGTGCCGTTGGGATGAGCCGGCTCCGCGCCCGCGAAGTACCAGTGTCCCCGGCGGTGGTACATCCCGTACGGGTCGAGGGTCCGCGGGCGGCCCCTGTACACGAAGCACAGCCTGCGCCGTTCGAGAACGGCTTGGAAGACCAGGCCGAGCCGGGCGCTCCCGAGATCGAGGTTGGCGCCCACCGGCGTGCCGGATTCGACCAGCCGGGCCCCTCCCAGCTTGAGCAGGGCATCGGATCCGGCCGGCCAGCCACCCGTCCGCACCATGTGCACCGCCAGCGCCAGAGCCGTTCGTTCCTCCTCGGTGAACCTAGGGTCGATTGTCCGGTAGGTCTCCTCGGGGATCACGTAACCCCACTCGACCTCCCACACGTCGGTGGCTTGCAGTTCCAGCACGATGCCCAGCTGCCGTAGGCTGTCCTTGTCCCGCTCGAACATCCGATGGAAGGCCTGGTCGGACGATTGGCCGTATCCGGCGACGGTCTCCCGGATCTCCCGCGCGGTCACCGGTTGGTCGCGGTCGAGGAGGAAGGCCAGCAGGTTGATCAGACGTTCGACGACCACGCTCATGCACTACCGGATTCTAAAAGAGCAGCGAGCGTGGGTAGTGGTGCGGTCGGATTCACCGGCCGGCGCCGAGAGCCCTCTCCACCTGTTCGTATGACACCTCGCCGATTCCCCACCCGACCACGGACTACCGATCACAAACCCGCGATGAGGCGCTCGACCCGCTCGTCGGCCGACTTGAAGGGGTCCTTGCACAGCACGGTCCGCTGTGCCTGGTCGTTCAGCTTGAGGTGTACCCAGTCCACGGTGAAGTCCCGCTTGTGAGCCTTGGCGGCCGATATGAACCGGCCTCGCAGGCGGGCTCTGGTGGTCTGGGGCGGCTTGTTGACCGCCGAGGCGATGGCCGCGTCCGTCACCAGGCGGTCGATCAACCCCCTCTGGGCCAGCAGGTAGTAGAGGCCCCGTTCTTCGGTGACGTCGTGGTAGCTGAGGTCCAGGAGCATGACGCGGGCGTCCGAGAGGGAAAGGCCGAACTTGAGCCGGTATCGCTCGATCAGTTGGTATTTGGTGACCCAGTCGACCTGGCGGTGGAGCGACAGGGGATCCTTCTCCAGTTCGGTGAGCAGGTGTTCCCACATGTCGACCGCCTTCTGGACCGGCGGCGAGAAACCCGGGCTCCGCGCGTACCTCATGATCCGCTCGAGGTATTCCCACTGGATGTCCAGAGCTGAGAGTTCCCGCCCGTTGGCGAGGCGCACGGTCCGGCGGCAGGTCGGGTCCTGGCTGATCTCCCGGATGGCGCGGATCGGATTGGCGAGGGTCATGTCCCGGAACACGACCTTGGCCTCGATCATCTCGAGGAGCGCGGTGGTGGCCCCGACCTTGACGTAGGTGGCGTACTCGCTCATGTTCGAATCCCCGGCGATCACATGGAGCCGCCGGTAACGTTCGGCGTCGGCATGGGGCTCGTCCCTCGTGTTGATGATCGGGCGGGACCTCGTGGTGGCCGACGATACGCCCTCCCAGATGTGGTCGGCCCGCTGGGAGATCGAGAACACCGGTCCCCGGGCCGTCTGGAGCAGCTTCCCGGCGCCGGCGTAGATCTGGCGTGTCACCAGGAAAGGGATGAGGATGTCCAGCATCTTCTGGAAATCCTCCTTCCGCCCCACCAGGTAGTTCTCGTGGCATCCGTAGGAGTTACCGGCCGAGTCGGTGTTGTTCTTGTAGAGGAATATGTCGCCGCGGATCCCCTCCTCCCGCAGCCGCTGCTCCGCGGCGCGCTGGAGGTTCTCCAGGACCCGCTCCCCCGCCTTGTCATGGGCGACCAGGTCGTGGAGGTTGTCGCATTCGGGGGTGGCGTATTCGGGGTGGCTGCCGACATCGAGGTAGAGGCGGGCGCCGTTCTCGAGGAACACGTTGGAGGACCGGCCCCATGAGACGACGCTGCGGAACAGGTAACGGGCCACCTCGTCGGGACTGAGGCGGCGCTGACCGCGCAAGGTGCATGTGATGCCGAACTCGTTCTCGAGCCCGAATATCCGCCGTTTCATAGCCGTAGGCTAGTGGTGGTTAGTCAGTGGTCCGTGACGTGCCAGTCCTCGATAATGGGTTCTGTGGCCACCGACGGGACGGACAGGTCACCAACCTAGCTCAAAGACACCGAGGATCCTTCAGTCCCGCCAGTCACCGCTGGCACCTGGCACCCGGCACCTGGCTGGCACCCGGCACCTGGCTGGCACCTGACACCTGACACCTAGACCTCGGCCAGCTCCTCCTTGGTCAGGCGACGGAACCGGCGTTTGCTGCGGCTCCGATCGAGCAGGGCCCCCTCCCAGCCGTGGATCTGCCGCTCCTCGACGTGGCGGAAGGCCTCGGCGGCCTGGCGGAGGGCTTCCGCGACGGTGGGGGTCCCGTCGTAGTTCTCTCCCAGCCGGTCCGACAGGGCATCCGACTGGCCACCGATGGCGGTGTAGCCGAGCTTGTCGTAAAGGGTGCCGTCGTAGGTGACCTTGAAGAGACGGTCCTCGGAGGACGACCGGCCCACCTCGGCGATCAGTACCTCGACCTCGAAAGGCTTGGGTCCCTGGACGAAGATGTTGCCCAGAGTCTGGGAGAAGGCCGACGCCAGGCTCTTGGCCGTCACGTCCTCCCTCCCGTACTGGTAGCCCTTCACATCGGCGTAGCGGATCCCCGCCACCCGTAACGACTCGAACTCGTTGTACTTGCCCACCCCGGCGAACGCGATACGGTCGTAGATCTCCGAGACCTTGGTGAGGGTGCGGCTGGGGTTCTCGGCCAGGATCACCACCCCCTCCTCCGCCTCGAGCGCCACGATCGACCGCCCCCTGGCGATTCCCTTCCGGGCATACTCGGCCCGGTCCTTGACCAGCTGCTCCGGGGGGACGTAGAAAGGCAGCGTCAACGCACCACCTCGATGGCTCGTCGGGCGGCCGCCTCCACCGTGGCCTCGTCCACGTGTGCCAAGCCGTCGCCGGTGACCGTCACCACGTTCGGGTAGATACCCCTCCTGAGGTCGGGACCGCCCGTGGCCAGATCCTGGGCGGCCGCCGCCACCAGGGCCTCCATGGCATGGTCGATCGCCCTCGCCCGGTCGGAATCCTGCCGGTAGACGGTGCGAAGATACGCTCTCGCCTCCCGGCTCCCCGACCCGGCCGCCCCGAAGTCACTCTCCTCGTAGCGGCCCCCCACCGCATCGAACGTGAACACGTGTCCGGTTCCGGTAAGGGGCTCGACCCCGCAGAAGATCGGCACGACCACAAAGCCCTGCAGCGCCAGCGGTAGCTGCATGCGCACCATGCGGGCCAGGTAGGTGGCCTTTCCGTCGAGGCTGAGGCGCACCCCTTCCAGCTTCTCGTAGTGCTCGAGCTCGGTCTGGAACAGCCTGACCATCTCGATGGCCAGCCCCGCGGTGCCGGAGATGGCCACCGCCGAGTACGAGTCGGCGGCGAAGACCTTCTGGATCCGCTGATGCGCCACGTCGTAGCCGGCCGTCGCTTGGCGGTCTCCCACCATCGCCACTCCCCCCTCGTACCGGAGGGCCAGCACCGTGGTGGCGTCGGGAGCGGGGATGGCGGACGGGTTGATCTCCGAGGGCACCGCCCAGTTCGGGGCGAGATCCAGGGAGCGGACGAGTTCGGTGAAGCTGGCGCCCGGGAGCGGCGCGCTGAGCGGGAGCAGCGTCTCGCTCACTCGCCGCCCTTCTGGACGTAGTTCTTCACGAACTCCTCCGCGTTCTCCTCGAGAACCGAGTCGATCTCGTCCAGCAGATCATCTATCTTGCTCACCCCCGCGGTCTCGGGACCGCGGGGCATCGAAGTACCCTGGGCCGGCTTCTCGCGCTGGCCGCGTTCTCTCTGCCGACGTTCCTGAGCCATTATCTCCTCCTAGCACAGACCCGTGCCCGATAGTTGGTTCATCGTAGGGAGGTTCCACGTCCCTATGCCAAACCCTCCACCATCTCAACCGCCTCCCAGAGCCCCGAGGAGGTCGGAGGCTTCCGATGAGGCATCCAGCAACTTCCCCACCAACGCCTTGTTCCCCCGCAGGGGCTCCATCATGGGTACCCGCTTGAGCGGTTCCTCACCCGTGTCGAACACCAGCGAGTCCCAGTTGGCGGCTACCAGGGACTCCGAGAACTGCTCCACGCACCGTCCGCGGAAGTACGCGCGGGTCTCGACGGGCGGGTCGTTGGTGGCTTGCTCCAGCTCCGCATCGGTGAACAGGCGGCGGAGCACCCCGCGTTCCTGCAGGCGGTAGGCCAGGCCCTTGAGCGGGTCGGTGTCGTGGTACTGGAGGGCCGCCATGGCCAGTTTGGGGTTGCGCCAGTCCAGGTCGTCCCGCCGGCGGAACCCGTTCAGCATGCGGAGCTTGGCGACCCAGTCGAGGCGGTCGGCGGTGCATGCGAAGTCGGTCTCCAGGTCGTGGAGGACCGCGCCCCACTCCCGGATCACATCGGACCAGACCGGTTGGGGGAACGCCCGGTCGGCGTAGCGCGACAGCCACTCGAAATACCGGAACTGCAGCTCGAGGGCGGTGGCGGACGAACCGTCGGCTAGGAGCAGGGGCCGCTTGAGGGAAAGGTCGTGGCTGGTCCGCCACGTAGCCTCCACCGGGTCGGCCAGAGTCAGCGCGTCGGGAATGGCCCGGTCCTCGACGGCGGACAGGAGCAGGGCGGTGGCGCCGAGCTTGATGAAGGTCTGTACATCGGACATGTTGGCGTCGCCGATGATGACGTGGAAGCGGCGGTACTTGCTGGGTTCCCCGTGAGGCTCGTCCCGGGTGTTGATGATGGGCCGCTTGAGCGTCGTCTCGAGCCCGACCTCCTCCTCGAAGAAGTCGGCTCTCTGGGTGATCTGGTACCCGACACCGGGGCGGCCGTTCTCGGAGCCGAGCTTTCCGGAGCCCGTGTAGATCTGGCGGGTCACCAACCACGTGGTGGCGTAGTGGATCAGGTCGGCGAAAGGGACCATCCGCGACACCAGGTAGTTCTCGTGGTAACCATAGGAGTTGCCCTTGCCGTCGCTGTTGTTCTTGTGCACGTACAGGTTCTCACCGGGGCGGAGCAGGCGCCGTACCGACGCCACCGCGGCCGACAGTACCTTCTCCCCGGCCTTGTCGTAGAGGGTCGCCTGCAGGGGATCCGCGCACTCGGGGCTCGAGTACTCGGGGTGGGCATGGTCGACGTAGAACCGGGCGCCGTTGGACAGCACCACGTTGACGAGGCCGCTGTCCGCCTCGGCGAGCCCGTAGGCCTCATGGCCGAGGCCGCGGGCATCCCGCCCCGGGGATTCCTCGTCGAACGACCACTGGACCCGCGCCCGGCCCCCCTGGTACGAGTTCACCACCAGGGACGAGGCGATGGTCGGGTTGAAGTCCGGTTGGTTGCGGACGGTGATGCCGTATTCCGTTTCCGTCCCTATGACGCTGGGAATCGCCATACCTAGTGGTCTGTCTTTGAAATGGCTGCGTGGTATGCGCCGGCAGCGGCATTCCTCGCAAGGCCCGCTGACGAGGGCATACCCGCAGCGTACGTCGAGGAGGCGGAACGCAGTAAGGGGCGTCGCTGGCTGCCAGAGCACGACAAGTTGTTTTGCAGAGGGGACCACAGTGGTCTGTTTGTGGAATGGCTGCGTGGTATGCGCCGGCAGCGGCGTTCCTCGCAAGGCCCGCTGACGAAGGCATACCCGCAGTGGTACGTTGAGGAGGCGGAACGCAGTGAGGGGCGTCGCTGGCAAGTAGAGCACGACAAGTTGTTTTGCAGACAGACCACTACAGGTACTGGCCTGTTCCAACCGCCTCTATGGTCCTCGACTCGTCCTGTCCTTTGATCAGGGTGCGCACGTAGACGATGCGTTCCCCCTTCTTGCCCGAGATCTTCGCCCAGTCATCCGGATTGGTGGTGTTGGGAAGGTCCTCGTGTTCCCGGAACTCCTGCTTGATGGCCACCAGGAGGTCGTTCAGCTTGATGCCGCCCGACTCGCCGGCTATCCGGCGCTTGATGGCGGTTTTCTTGGCCCTGCGCACGATGTTCTCGATCATCGCCCCGGAGGCGAAGTCCCGGAAGTACAGGACTTCCCGGTCGCCGTTCTGGTAGGTGACCTCGAGGAAACGGTTCTCGTCCCTCCCGGCGTACATCATCTCGACCACGCGCCCGACCATCTTCCGGACGAGGGTCACCCGGTCGCCGTCCGCCCTGTCGAGGGCCTCCTGGTCGTAGGGCAGATCCGGATCCAGGTATATCTCGAAGATCTGCCGGGCGGCTACGGCGTCCGGACGGGCGATCTTGATCTTGACGTCGAGGCGCCCCGGACGGAGGATGGCCGGGTCGATGAGGTCCTCCCGGTTGGAGGCGCCGATGACTATGACGTTCTTGAGCAGTTCCACCCCGTCCAGTTCGGAGAGGAGCTGGGGAACGATGGTCGACTCGACATCGGACGAGATGCCGCTGCCCCGGGTACGGAACAGCGAGTCCATCTCGTCGAAGAAGACGATGACCGGCACCCCTTCGTCGGCCTTCTCCTTGGCTCGCTGGAAGATCAGCCTGATCTGGCGTTCGGTCTCGCCCACGTACTTGTTGAGCAGTTCCGGGCCTTTGATGTTGAGGAAGTAGGAGCGGGCGTCCTCCTGCTCCGTGCGGTCGGCCACCGCCTCGGCCAGGCTGTTGGCCACCGCCTTGGCTATGAGGGTTTTGCCACAACCGGGTGGACCGTAGAGAAGGACCCCCTTGGGGGCGACCAGTCCGTACTCCTCGAACAGGTCCCGGTACACGTAGGGAAGCTCTACCGCATCCCGGATAGCCTCGATCTGGTCCCGGAGCCCCCCCACCTGCTCGTAGGTGACATCCGGTACCTCCTCGAGCACCAGTTCCTCGACCTCGGGGCGGATGAGCTTCTCGTAGGCCAGACCCGTGCGGGAGTCGATGCGCACGTGGTCTCCGGCCCGGAGGTGGACCCCCAGGAGGGGTCCGGCCAGCCCCACCACCCGTTCCTCGTCGGCATGGGCCAGCACCAGGAGGCGGTCGTCGGCCAGCAGCTCCTTGATGGACACCACTTGGCCCAAGCGGTCGAAGTCCCGGACCTCGACGATGTTCATGGAGTCGTTGACCAGAACCTGCTGGCCCCGCTGGAGCTGCTTGATCTCGATGGAGGGCTGGGCGTTGACCCGCATCTTGCGTCCCCCGCTCATCACGTCCACCGTGCTGTCGCTGTTGATGCCCAGCACGGTGGCGAACGGGTTGGGGGCCGTGGTGAGCTTCTCGACCTCCTCGCGCAGCATGCTGAGCTGCTCGCGGGCTTCTTCGAGCACCGCGCTGAGCTTCTCGTTCTTCTGGGCGGCCTGCAGCAGTCGACTCTTGGTCTCGGCGAGGCGCGCCTCCAGCATCCGCACCCGGCGGGGTGCGTCCTGGAGACGGCGGCGCAGCACCAGTACCTCTTCCTCCAAGGCGTGGACGGTGCCCCGCAGAGCGCCCAACTGGCGTTCGTATTCGTATCGTTCCCGGTTATCCGGCATGTGACCACCCGGCTCGCACCCAGTCCAGTATACGGGGGTAGGGCGGCTTGGAAGCGGCGTTTGGGCGCAGCGTTTCGTCCGGTCCCGGGGGCTTCCGATCGGTCAGGAGGGTTGGATGCACCGGGCTGTGGTCACGAAGCCCGTATGACCCACCATGCCGTGATTCGGACGGACCGAGCGCCCGCTCACGTTCCAGGTCCGTATCAGCACCTCGAACGTCTCCACGTCCACGAACGTCCCGGCGGCTTCGAGCGCCTTGTGGAGCTGTTCCAGCTGGGGAACGGTGGGCAGGTAGCTGCAGACGATGCCCCCGGTCCGCAAGCGCTCGATCGCGGCGGGGATCACCTGCCAAGGCTCGGGGAGGTCCAGCAGCAGGCGGTCGTGTTCCAGTTCCGCAACGGTGTCTATGACATCACCCACGCGGAGTTCGAGCCACCCCGGCACGTCCCCGAAGTGGCGAACGATCGTGGCCCGGCCGCGGGCGGCGTGATCCTCCCTCAACTCGCAGGACACGACCCGACCCGTGGGTCCCACCGTTCGGGTGAGGGCCATGGTTAGCGCGCCCGAACCGGTGCCGGCCTCGATGACGCAGAGGCCGGGGTGGATGTCGGCATACATGAGGATGGCGCCCAGGTCCTTGGGATACACCACCTGTGGTCCCCGGCGCATCTTGAGGATGTAATCCCCGAGCCGGGGGCGGAGGGCGATGAGCGGAGCGCCTTTGGAGGAGAGGAACCTGGAGCCGTCCGGACTGCCGATCAGGTCCGCATGGGCCAGGATGCCCCTGTGGTACTGGAAGACGCTCGCAGCCCGGAGATGGAGCAGGTACTTGCGGCCCTTGTCGTCGAGCAGCAGCGCCGGTTCACCCTCGGCGAAGGGGCGCCCCCCTACCACGGCCTCAGGTCAACCCGATCGACAGCACGCCTGCCAGCAACGTGAGGATCATGCCGGCAACGGTCAGCCAGACGACCACCTGTACCCATTTCCGTTTCCGCCTCATATGGCCTTACTCTAGGAGAGTACTGAGAAGCCCCCGTTGGCCCTCGTGACCGCACCTCGGACAGCGGTATTGCCTCCGAGCCGGCGGTCCAGGCTCGCCGGTCTAGGCTGAGTGGATGGGATACGGGTTCAGAGGCGGCCGCTACGTGCTGCGCGGGCTGCGCGAAGGCAGGATGTCGCTGGTGGCCTTCGGGATTCTGATGGTCGTGGGTCGCATGGCGCTGCGGTGGAGGCGCCGAGATAGGAAGGTCGCCGGGGTGCGCCTGGAACCGGGAAGCAGCGTGGCGTTGCGGGTCAGCCGGCCCGGGGAGGATCCGGTCACCTTCCGCGTCGATGCGGACCGCTGATCAGAGGCGGTGGATCTCGATCCGTGCGCCCTTGCGCCTACCTCTTCTCCGGCCGGCCAGGAAGGAGAACACGACCGCCCCCACCATGCCGGCCGCGCTCATCATGGCCTTCGAGCGGATGGTTCCTCCGGCCTCGTTGAGAGCCTCCTCCAGCTCGCGAGCCTTCGCTTCGATAGCGTCGCGCTCGATCATGGCGCAACCTTGGAGCGGACGGCGGCCCACACGATGGTCGCGGCCAGCCCCAGTGCGAGGAGCGCGCCGATCAGGTAGGCCAGGACACTCCACAGCGGCGTGTCCGGCAGGAGGTCCAGGGCCAGCCGCAGGCCTGCGATCACCAGTAGCAGCCAACCCAGCGCGAACAGGACACCGCCGAGCAGGCTGAAACCGGCATACCGGGCGGTTCGCCGGAGGGGCGCGACCGCCTCCTGCTCGAGGTAGCCCTTCGACAACTCGAACAGTTCGGAGACCAGGCGGGGTATCTCGGCTTTATTCAATAGATCACCATGGGTGGCCAACAAGCGCGTTCCCGATTCTAGGAGAATGCCGGAAAACGGTTAAAACGGCTGCCCCGTCGTCCGCTGACGTGGCATTTCGTCATCGACCGGCGGGCCAACGGGGGGTTTCCCAGCAGTCTCCGAGCGGCTGGGGCCCGCGTCAGAGGGCGGGGACATCGAAGATGACGCCCCCGAAGAGCAGCGAGGAGATCAGAGGCGTCCAGACGATGTTGGCGCCCTGGCCCAACAGGAAGGCGATGGCGGGACGGCCCTGCTCCATCGATACCAGGTTGCGGAAACGGGTCTCGAGGCCGATGGATACGAAGGCCAGAGCGAACCACCAGGATCGCAGGCCTCTCATCAGGTCCCGGGTCGAGTCGACGAACTCGCTGCTCAGCACGAATGAGAACAGCAGGGAGGCGACGACGAAACCTAGGACGAACTTGGGAAACCGCTCCCAGATCACCGAGACGGTGGGGCGCTCCCCGTTCCGGGAGTCGTTGCGGAAGGCCCACCACAGGGATATGGCGAAGGCCACCAAGCCCAGCAGGGCGTTCTGGGAGAACTTGACGATCACCGCCGCGTTCAGTGCCGACTCGCCGAGGATCTCGCCGGCGGCCACCACCGCGCCGGAGGTGTCGATGGGTGATGGTACCGCCCAGCCACGCTCCCCCCACGATGGTGGACATGCCCGCACGTTCTACCACCCAGGGCATGAGGATGGTCATCGGGACGGCGACGACTAGAACAAGCGAGGTGACGTAGGAGAGTTCCCTGCGGTCTCCCGAGATGGCGCCGCATGCGGCGATCGCCGCGGAGACCCCGCAGATCGAGACCGCCGAGGCCAGCATGACCGAGAACTCGTCGTCCACCCGCAGCCGCCTCGATATCCGGAAGCAGAGGTACCAGACGACCAGGACGACCGCCAGGGCCTGGACCACACCCAGCAGGCCCGCCCGGAGGATCTCCCCGAAGAGGACGTTGGTCCCGAGGATGACGAGCCCGGTCTTGATGTAGTACTCGGTCCGGATCGCCTCGCGCATCCGGGCGGGCACGCCCAACGCGTTGGAGATGAGGAGCCCGACGAGCAGCGCCACGATGACGTAGGTGATCGCCATTGCTTGAGGACCGCGTTGCCTGCGACGAACCGGCTCGTCCAGGCGAGCAGGAACACCGCCGGAAAACCGGCCGCGTAAGCCCCGACGCTGCGTCCCATCAGACGCACCCCACCAGCCGAGCCGACCATCAACAGGATCCCCACCAGCAGCACCGCCGCCACGCTCCCCGTGAACACGTCTCCGGGGCCTGCGGGGCCCCAGGAGAACGCCGGCATCACCGGCCGGACCCCGATCAGGACCAGGACTACGAGGGCGGCGCCCAGCCACACCGCCAACCAATCTTCGGAAGCACGCTTCCCGAGGCCGTTCGGGAGGCTGGTCAACGAGTCATCCCTCTCTCTCGCGTCCATGCACTCGTCGCTCGCCGCGTCCGGTGCGGAGGCTACCCTCGTCCTCTCGATGTCGTACTCTCCCGGCCGGCCGGGCCGGCCACCCATCTTCTCCACGGCTGTGGGAACCCAGAGGGGACCGTTCGGGTGGCTGGAGTGGGTGCTGCTGACCGGAGTAGCCCTCATATGGGGTTCTTCGTACCTCCTCATCGACATCGGGCTCGACGCTCTGGCGCCTCCGGTCATCACGTGGATGCGGGTGACGCTCGGATTCGCGGTCCTGGTGGGTTTCCCGGCCGCCCGCCGCCCGGTGGACCGGTCGGACCGGCGACGGATCGTGGCCCTCGGGGTTGTCTGGACCACCGTCCCGTTCCTGCTCGGTCCCATCTCCCAGCAACACATCGACTCGGCTCTGGCGGGAATGCTCAACGGTCTCGTACCTATCTTCAGCGCCGCCATCGCCATGCTGCTGTTGCGGGCGCTGCCGGGAGTACGGCAGGTAGCGGGAATCCTCATCGGACTCGTCGGCGCGGTCAGCCTCGGGTTCCCCGTCGGAAGGGAGTCCCAGGCGGCCGCATGGGGGATCCTCCTGGCCGTGGTGGCTGCGATCCTCTACGGATTGGCGCTCAACATGGCCGTACCGTTGCAGCAGCGTTACGGGGCGCCGGCGGTGATGATGAGGGTCTTGGGGGTGGCGGCGGTGACCACCGCACCCTTCGGGATCGCCGGTCTGGGCCACTCGGCGTGGGAAGTCGCTCCCGTGGTGGCGGTGACGGTGCTGGGGATCCTCAACACGGGCGCCGCGTTCGTGATCATGACAGTCTTCGTCGGGCGCGTGGGCCCCACCCGTGGGGGCGTGGCCATCTACTTCCTGCCGATCGTCGCCATGGTGCTGGGCGTGGTGTTCCGGTCCGAGGTCGTGCTGCCGCTGCAATGGGCCGGGACCGGCCTGGTGCTCGTCGGAGCCTTCCTGACGAGCAGGCGCGAAACCTGACCGGGGCGACCGTGATGGGCAGTCCGGTTCTGCTACTGCCACCACCGGGACATGTTCAGCCTTGTTCTGAACCGTGTCGGGCGCCTACGGCCCCGGCTACTCTCGTCCCTCTGATGTCCCAGGCTTCCCGCCGCTCCGGCCGCAGACCCATATTCTCCACTGCTCCCGGAACGCACCTCGGACCTTTCGGGTTGGTCGAATGGGCTCTGTTCTCCCGGCGTGGCGCTCATCTGGGGTTCCTCCTACCTGCTTATCGACATCAGCCTGGAAGCCCTTGCCCCATGGGCTATTACCTGGGTGAGGGTGATGTTCGGCCTCGTGGTCCTGGCGGCGTTTCCGATTGCCCGCCGCCCGGTGGACCGGGCCGACTGGTGGCGGATCGGGGTGCTGGCGATGACCTGGAACGCCGTTCCGTTCATCCTTTTCCCTATCGCCCAGCAGCACATCGACTCGGCGCTCGCCGGTATGTTGAACGCACCGATACCGATCTACAGCGCAGCCATCGCGGTCGTGCTGCTGCGCAGGCTCCCACGGTTGCGCCAGACGGTAGGTATCGCTCTCGGACTGCTGGGAGCGATCGGTATCGGCCTTCCCGCTGTCCGGGACTCGGCCGCCGGCTCTTTCGGCGTGCTGCTCGTAGTTACTGCGACCCTGCTGTACGGTCTGTCGATCAACCTGGCGGTTCCGCTCCAGCAGCGCTACGGAGCTCCGGCGGTGATCATGCGGGCCCTGGCCGTGACGGCGGTTGTCACCATGCCGCTCGGGATGATCGGCCTGGCCGGATCGGAATGGAAGACCGGCTCGATCGTGGCTGTGACCCTGCTCGGCATCGTCAATACCGGCATGGCGTACGTGATCATGGCCTCGTTGGTGGGACGGGTGGGCTCCACCCGAGGGAGCGTGGCGGTGTACTTCCTTCCGATCGTCGCCATGGTCCTCGGGGTTGTGTTCCGAGACGAGATCATCCTGCCCTTGCAGATAGCCGGAACCGGTCTGGTCTTCCTGGGTGCCTGGCTGACCAGCCGGCGCGAGGAGTAACTGATCTTCAGCGCGGCCATGGCGATGGTGCTCTTGCGCGACCTGGCGGGCTTTTCTTCTTCATCCGGCCGGAGTCCTGACCGGCGTCGGTCGGGGTGGGCGGTCCGGTCGGCTACTGCTTCCCCTGGGGTGTGCTTCAGCTGTTCGGGACCGGCGTAGGGAGACGAACCGCGGCTACTCTCGTCCTTCCGATGTCTCACACCTCCCCTCGCTCCGCCCGCAGACCTTTGTTCTCCACGGCCCAGGGATCGCAGCTCGGGCCGTTCAGGCTGGTCGAATGGGCACTGCTCTCCGGCGTGGGGCTCATCTGGGGGTCTTCGTTCCTGCTCATCGAGATCGGCCTGGCGTCGCTGGCACCCCCCACCATTACCTGGGTGAGGGTCACGCTGGGTTTCCTGGTCCTGACGGCCTTTCCGGCAGCCCGCAGGTCGGTGGAACGGGCCGACTACCGGCGTATCGCACTGCTGGGAATCACCTGGGTCTTCGTGCCGTTCCTCATGTTCCCCATAGCCCAGCAACACATCGACTCGGCCCTGGCCGGGATGCTGAACGCCATGGTTCCGATCTTCAGCACGTCGATCGCGATAGTGCTGATGCGCTCCCTACCCCGGCTCCGCCCAGCCGTCGGCATAGTGCTCGGCTTCGCCGGGGCGATCAGCATCGGTCTCCCGGCCGCCCGCGATTCGCCCGCTGCTGCATGGGGGGTGTTGCTCTTGGTTCTGGCAACCCTCTTCTACGGCCTTTCCCTCAACCTGGCGGTCCCCCTCCAGCAGCGGTACGGGGCTCCCGTCGTGATGATGAGGGCGATCGGGGTGGCCGCTGTCGCCACCGCTCCCTTCGGCCTCGCCGGCCTGGCCGATTCCCAATGGAGCCTCGGTCCGGTCCTGGCGGTGATCGTGCTGGGAGTCATCAACACCGGCGCCGCGTTCGTGATCATGACGGCTTTCCTAGGCAGAGTCGGCCCCACTCGTGGAGGTGCGGCCGTGTACTTAATCCCCATCGTTGCGATGGTGCTGGGGGTGGCGTTCCGTTCGGAGGTCATTCTGCCCCTGCAGTGGGCCGGAACCGGAGTCGTCCTTTTCGGAGCCTGGCTCACAAGCCGCCGCGACTCTTGATGGGTGTGTTGAGAGATGTGACGCGTCGGCAAATCCACAACACCACCAGCCGATCCCCTTTGGACCGCTCCGGCCCCACATTTCGGCCGGGGCAAACGGGAACGGACCACCACGCAAGCAGATACCCGTCCCCGGGGTTGCCGGATCCCGACAGTTCAGCATCGCTCAGATCCACCAGCGGCTCGCAGAGCCGACCTCTCCCCACCTTTTTGGGCGACGGCTCAACTATCGTGGTGTGACAACCGGAGGGGCCCAGGCAGGCGGACGGCGTAACCGGATGTCGGCCGGGAAGCTAGGTGCAAGATGCTCATTGCCTTATACGTAAAGAACTTCAAGAGTATCAAGGAGGCCCGCGTTCGGTTTGGACCGTTCACTTGCTTTATCGGTCACAATGGGGTCGGCAAGAGTAATATGTTTGATGCGGTTTACTTTCTCAGTGAGCTTGCCGAGCGAGATATATCTGAGGCGGCGGTCAGAGTCAGGCGTACAAGTGGTGGTGGGCACTCTCCTCTGGATCTCGTCTTCGGACGAGAGCCTAATCATATGATTGAGCTTTGTGCCGATATGATAGTTCCATCCGAGGTAACTGACGACTTCGACGAACCGTCCAAGCCTAGTACTACCCTTCTCAAATATACGGTGAAGCTACGCTATGCGCCGGACTCTGATCGTCTTCTTGTTGAATACGAAAGCCTGACACATGTGAAACTAGGGGATTACAAGAACTTTGTCGCATTTCCATCGTCGCCAAGCTTCAAGGGTTCGGTTGCTTTAGGGTCTAGAAGGGGTGGACCATTGATCTCTACCAAGAGTGATCGCATCATGCTCCACGGTGACGGCGGAAGCCGCGGACGCCCGGCACCGGTGGGTAGATCGCCTCTCACGGTTGTAGGAGGCACCAATACATCCGACTACCCGACCGTGCTCGCTGCTAAGCGGGAGATGTCGTCGTGGCGCGTGCTACACCTCGAGCCGAGTGCGATGAGAAGTCCTGACACACGGTGGGCACGACCTCAACACGTATCCGCCTCAGGCGGTCGCATCCCCGCCACACTTCATGCTCTCATAAAGCGGGACCCTGATTCGAGCTCAGAAATCGTCTACCGACTGAGACAACTCAACTCGGACATAGAGGAACTGGGAGTCTACATCGACGAAGCAGGAGATCAGATCGCGCTCCGGGCGCGAATCATGGGGGTCGACAATTGGCTCTATGCTCGTTCCCTGTCCGATGGTACTCTTCGCTACATAGCGCTGGCTTTGATGTTGGTCGATGTTCGGGATCGAGCTGTCTTGTGCATTGAAGAACCTGAGAACGGTATCCATCCGTCACGAATACCAAACCTCGTTGAGTTACTTCGCGACTACGCGGTTGATACCCAAGGGATGGTTGCTTCCGACAATCCCCTCCGCCAGATCATAGTTAATTCTCATTCTCCAGAAGTGGCTAGACAACTCTCATTCAGCGACATCGTGTTCGTCGAGCGGGCACTCACGAGCATGGGTGGCCCGATCAGTGTCTTCCGGCCGGTCATGGACACTTGGCGTGTAGGCCTACCAAACGGGAAGGAGACAACGGCACTACCGATCAGTAGGAAGGCTGTTGCAGACTTCATCGGTGGATCACCCGTCGGCCACGAGATAGGCCAGTTGAGGCTAGCGTTCGGTACCGCCAGGTGAGTCGCCAGTTAACATTTCCGTTGTAGCTGACGGTGGTATCGATCGGTTTCTCGTACCAATAATCCAATGGGCGATTCATCGGCTTGATCCTCAAGTTGAGATCCTCGAGCCGGAGTTCTTGAAACGATCCGGAAGTGTCAAGGAGTTCTTGAATAGCTACGACCCAGATGTGATGCTCATATTCGTTCACCGAGATTCAGAGAACCTCACGCTCGAGGAATGTATGACGGAGTTCGAATCGGTCAATAGGTCCAACCGTGTTCCTGTAATCTCCGTTCGTATGTCTGAAGCTTGGATACTATTCAGTGGAATCACGATCGCCCGGGCTGCCGGTTCATCCGCTTCATCCGCGTACGCAGTATCCACACCCAGAATCTCCGATATCGAGACTATTTCGAATCCGAAGAGGCGCTTGGATACGCTTCTCCTTGAGGCGGCAGGATCTCCATCAGGTCGCCGTGGGAGAAACTTCAAACGGTCCATCATTGAGCGCCGTGTAAGCGTTGGCTCATTCATATTCGATTACAGTCCTCTAGAAAACTTAGAGGCATTTCTTTCTTTTCAAGATCACCTCCAACGCTACTATCCCTACAAGCATGTGATCGGCCCGTAACCACCGGGGCGTCGCCTTGGAATCTTGCGGACGGCTCACGCGCTCAACTGAAACGCCCGAGACGCTGTACGAAGCACGACTTCATGGTGCAGGGCCGTCGAGAGGTCCGTATCCTCTACCCGCTCAAGCGTGGGGGTGTCGGGAACCTGATCATGTAACTCTCTACAGATGCTCATGTGCGGCATCGACGCCTCCTGTGCTACCGGTCTGAAGGTCACGCTCGCTTGGCCACATCACCGACGAGAGGGAACCCGGCCGTCCTGGGTGTGCTAGCGGGAGCCACCTTGATAGTTAGGGGCGTCGGCTCCGAGCGTGGGCGCGCTTCCGGGTTGGTTTCCAAGGAACTACGAACTCTTTCCCGTCGTCAGTGTCCGCGACTGTGAGTGCGGGCATGTTCGGATGTCGCCATTTGGAGACTTCGGGTGGGTTGCCTTTGCGTCTGTTGCAGTAGGTGTGGGCGGCTTGTAGGTTGTCAAGTTTGTGGAGGCGGCTCTTGTAGCGGGTTCCCTCTACGGCCTTGCCTCCCTTGCGGATGTCGAACACGGCGAAGACCTTGGGGACTATGTGCTCGATGTGGGCGCCTTTGAGCTTCATCTCCCCCGCGCAGAGCCCGCATCGGCGGCCATCCCGCTTGAATACGTAGTGGAGCACTTTGTCGCGATGCTCCGGGTTCCAACGTCCGGTCACGTCGGGTTCATCCGACTCCAGCTGCCAGCGTTGAACCTTGTCGACGGTCTCGACCACCGTGCCGACCGCTGTGAGAACCCTGTCCCGCCATCCACGGGACTCGCCTCCATTAACGGAAGGTTCGTCGTCCGGCAGGATCGGGGCAGGGCGCTCCCCAACGTCGCTTTCGGGATGGTCGGGTGGCGGGTCGGACACGATGCCGCGGCATTTCGGGAAGTTCGGACAGCCCCAGAACTCGCTTCCCTGGTGTTGGCCTCGGCGGGCGGTCCGCCGGACCATCGGGCTGTCACAGCGCGGGCACGAAGGCGGAGACATAGGCGTATTGATGACAAATCCTTGCGAGACACTCGGAGTCCTACAAGAGCAACTCTCGGCACTGTTTGTCAAGACGAAAGCCTCGGTACCCATCGACCACCTTCGGCCGCGTGGGGCCGTAACGGGGGTTCGATCCCCGGCTACTGTCGTCCCTCTGATATCCCAGGCTGGCCGATCCGGCCGCAGAACCATATTCTCCACTGCTCCCGGAACGCAGCTCGGGCCGTTCGGGTTGATCGAATGGGCTTTGTTCGCCGGCGTGGCACTCATATGGGGTTCTTCTCGGACGCTGACCCCCATTGGGACGGGTCCACCTGTCCTAGGTCGGCATTGGGTGTAGACCGGCACGGCTACTCTCGTTTCTCTTATGTCCCAGGGTTCCCGCCTCTCCGGCCGCCGTCGAGTACTTTCCACCGCCCAGGGATCTAAGCTCGGGCCCTTCGGGCTGGTTGAGTGGGCGTTGCTCTCCGGTGTCGCGCTCCTCTGGGGTTCGGCGTTTCTCCTCATCGAGATAGGCCTGGAGTCGCTGGCCCCCCCGACGATCACCTGGATCAGGGTTACGCTGGGATTCCTGGTCCTGACGGCTTTTCCGGCAGCTCGTAAGAAGGTCGACCGGAGCGACTATCCCCGCGTGGCGTTGCTTGGGATCACCTGGGTCGGCGTGCCGTTCCTGTTGTTCCCGATAGCGCAGCAGCACATCGATTCGGCGCTGGCCGGGATGTTGAACGGCATGGTCCCGATCTTCAGCGCTTCGATAGCGATGGTTCTGATGCGCTCGCTCCCCAGGATCCCCCAAGCGGTCGGCATCACGCTCGGAGTCGCCGGGGCGATCAGCATCAGCCTCCCGGTCGTCCGTGAGTCGGCCGCCGGCGCGTGGGGAGTGCTCCTCATAGTCATAGCAAACCTCCTCTACGGCGTCTCCCACAACCTGGTGGTCCCGCTCCAGCAACGCTATGGAGCCCCCGCGGTGATGATGAGAGCGATCGGGGTGGCGGTTGTCGCCACCGCTCCCTTCGGCCTGGCCGGCCTAGCCGACTCGCAATGGAGCATCGGTCCGGTCATGGCGGTAGTCATGATGGGAGTCATCCAAACCGGCGCCGCCTTCGTGTTCATGACAGCGCTCGTCGGAAGGGTCGGCGCGACGCGAGGCGGTGTGGCCATCTACTTCATTCCCATCGTCGCCATGGTCCTCGGCGTCGTGTTCCGTTCCGAGACCGTGCTCGCCGTCCAGTGGGCCGGAACCGCAGTAGTGCTGGTCGGCGCATGGCTGACCAGCCGCCGCGAGGCCTGAGCGGTTGCAACCGAGAGCAGTCAAGTTGCTCTAGAGCCATCCCCCGGTCGCGTTCCGCTTGTCGGGGCCGGCAAATGACGTCGGTTAGCCCGGCTACCGTGCGCTCTCCCATGCCCCCCCAACGCTCGTCGAGCACCGGCCGACGACCCCTGCCTACCGCCGCCCAGGGATCGAAACTCGGACCGTTCGGCCTGCCCGAATGGGCCTTGCTCACCGGCGTCGCCCTTATCTGGGGGTCCTCCTTCCTCCTTATCGAGATCGGCCTCGAGTCACTGGAACCCCCTGTGATCACCTGGGTCAGGGTCACTCTCGGTTTCCTGGTGCTCGCGGCCTTTCCGGCAGCCCGCAGGCCGGTAGACCGGGCCGACTACCCGCGCATCGTGTTCCTGGGCGTCACCTGGGTGGTAGTGCCGTTCATCGCATTCCCCGTCGCCCAACAGCACATCGACTCGGCGCTGGCGGGGATGCTGAACGCCCTGGTCCCCATCTACAGCACCGCGATCACCATGGTGCTGGCCCGCACTCCCCCGCGTTCGCCAAGCCGCAGGAATCCTGGTCGGATTCGCCGGAGCGATCAGCATCAGCCTCCCGGCCGTCCGGGACTCGGCCGCCAGCGCCTGGGGCGTGTTTCTGGTGGTACTCGCGACCTTCATGTACGGGGTTTCCATCAACGTTGCCGGTCCGCTCCAGCAACGCTATGGAGCCCCCGCCGTGATGATGAGAGCGATCGGTGTGGCGACCGTGCTCACCGCCCCGTTCGGCTTGGCCGCTCTACCCGGCTCCGAATGGAGCGCCGGCCCTGCCCTGGCCGTGGTACTGCTGGGTGTCATCAACACCGGCGCCGCCTTCGTGATCTTGGCAGCTTTCGTGGGCAGGGTGGGCCCGACCCGCGGGAGCGTGGCCGTCTATTTCATTCCTATCGTTGCCATGGTCCTCGGCGTGGCGTTCCGTTCCGAGGTCGTGCTCCCCGTCCAGTGGGCCGGAACCGTAGTGGTGCTGTTCGGCGCGTGGCTCACCAGCCGCCGCGAGTCCTGAGCAGCAAGATCGAACGGTGAGTTCCGCTACGGCTAACGCTCGGTCAGTTTCGACCTGTCCCGGACCGGCGTTGGACGTCGGTCAGCCCGGCTACGCTCCTTCGCCTGATGTCCCATCCCTCCGCTACCCCAGGCCGTCGACCCGTGCTGTCCACGGCCAAGGGATCGCGGCTCGGGACCTTCGGGCCGGTCGAGTGGGCGTTGCTCGTTGCTTCGGCGCTCACCTGGGGCTCGTCGTTTCTTCTCATCGAGATCAGCCTGGAGTCGCTGGCGCCGCCGACGATCACCTGGGTGAGGATCACGCTCGGTTTCCTGGTCTTGACCCTCGTCCCGGCAGCCCGAAGGCCGGTGGACCGGGCCGACTACCTGCGCGTGGGGCTGCTGGGGTTCACCTGGCTGGTAGTGCCGTTCCTCATCTTTCCCATAGCCCAGCAACACATCGACTCGGCGCTGGCGGGGATGCTGATCGCCACCGTGCCGATCTTCAGCACTTCCATCGCCATAGTGCTCATGCGGTCACTCCCCCGGCTCCGCCAAGCGGTCGGCATAGCGCTGGGCTTCGCCGGTGCGGTCAGCATCGGCCTCCCGGCCGCTCGTGGTTCGTCCGCCGCTGCTTGGGGCGTGATGTTGGTGGTACTGGCGACCTTCTTCCACGGCATCTCTCTCAACCTGGCGGTCCCCCTCCAGCAGCGCTACGGGGCTCCCGCCGTGATGGTGCGGGCGATCGGCGTAGCGGCCCTCGCCACCGCGCCCTTCGGCCTGGTTGGACTGGCCGGCTCGCAGTGGGGCACCGGACCGGTCCTTGCGATGATCGTGCTGGGAGTGAGCAATACCGGTGCCGCTTTCGTGCTCATGACTGCCTTCCTGGGCAGGGTGGGTTCTACCCGTGGCGGTGTCGCCGTGTATCTCGTTCCTATCATCGCCATGGTGCTGGGGGTGGTGTTCCGTTCGGAGGTCATCCTGCCCTTGCAGTGGGCCGGAACTGCAGTCGTGCTGTTGGGGGCATGGCTCACCAGCCGCCGCGAGGCCTGACGGGGTCTTCAGAGAAGGGACCACCCCGAATGGTCACCGCCTCCACGGCTAGCTCGCGGACCTGCCGGTTGCCGGACGACTTGCCGGCTCGCCTTGTCCGCAGCATCAGTGTCGGGATTCATAGTGAACTCTGTAATGGTCGGCACTGTTTAGAGATTGTATGTGTCACAAGGCCGTGATACAACTACACCATGAGAACCGAAGAGATGTTCGTGCACCTCGGTCATGCGGATATGGAGATGTCTGAAGGGTCTGGGTGCCCCTTACCTTCGGACAATGCAGTAGATGACCGGATCGCGGCTCTGCTGAGTGAGCTGGACCGTATCGAGATAAGCCCGATGTCCCGACCTCGAGCGGACCGCACGCTCGATCTCCTGGGTCGCATGAAGACTCGGGTGGCATCGTTGATGTGTGATGTCAGCCGGACAGTGGCGGCGACGGACACCGACTCAGATCCGGCGGAGATCCTGCGTACGAAAGCCCGTCTCCCCCGGCGCGAGTCCAAGCGGATGGCCAAGGTAGCCCGACAATTGTCCGACATGCCCAAGGTGAGGGAGCGCTTCGCCGAGGGTCACATCACTTTGGACCAGGCGACCGCTCTGGCCAACGCCGCGGAAAAGGTGGGGCCCGACGCGGTGGAGTCCGATCCCGACCTGTTGGAACTCGCCGACCGGCTCCTGCCGGACACCTTCGGGCAGCATGCGAAGAAGTGGGCGGACCGCAAGCTGATCGAACAAGGTGTGAGCCCACTCGATCGGCAACGGCGCGCCCGGGAGGCGAAACTCTGGGTGGAGGACCGGACCGGTCTCGGGGTGCTGATGGCCAAGCTACCGGCACCCCAGTTCACCCACCTGCGCCAGGCCATCGACCATCACTACCTGGAGCTTCTCCGCCGTGACGGAGCCGAGGGCCTCGATCCAGACGGCGTCCGCAGCCCGAGACAACGCCTGGCAGATGCCGTTCTCGAACTCGTCACGCATCGGGACGCGCTCACCGGAGAGTTCATCGCTGGGATGCCCGGTGTGAAGGCCAAGGCCTCCACCCAGGTGATCCTCGTTGCGCCGGTGGGCGTGGTGGACGGCACCGACCCCGGCGGTCATGTCGAGATGATCGGCGCGGGTCCCGTACCCCGCCAGATACTCGAGACCCTCACACCGGATACGGAACTGGCCGGGATGGTCTTCGACCGGGCCGGCCGTCCTCTCTGGCTGGGCCGCCGCCAACGCCTCGCCAACGCCGCCCAACGGCTCGCGGTGGCCGTACGCGACGGGGGATGCTTCGAATGCGGCGCCCCCATGCACCGCTGCGAACTCCACCACATCAAAGAGTGGCACCGTGACGGTGGCCGGACCGACATCAACAACCTGGTCGCGGTCTGCCGCAGACACCACAAGTGGCTCGAAACCGAGAACCTCGTAGTCATACACACCGCCCACGGATATGAGGCCCGCCCGCGCGACGGGCCGGCGCCATGACTCGACGTGAGGGAGAATCGGCTGCTCGTTCTGCAGTCAGGGTCTAGTGTCCTGATTCGGGGATTCGTTGTAGATAGTTGGTGAGGTTGTCGAAGATTTGGTCGGCGGTTTTGTGCCAGATGAAGGGTTTGGGGTTTTGGTTCCAGTGTTGGGTCCATTGGTTGATGGCGTCGGTGAGTTCGGCTACGGATCGGTGGGTGCCTCGGCGTATCTGTTTGGTGGTGAGTTCGGAGAACCATCGCTCGACGAGGTTCATCCACGACGCGTAGGTGGGTGTGAAATGGAACGTGAACCGTGGATGGCGTTGCAGCCAGCGCCCTATGGGTTCGGTTTTGTGGGGCGACGCGTTGTCCAACACGACATGGACGTCGAGTTCTGGTGGGACTTCGCGGTTGATGAGGTTTAGGAACGTCTGGAATTTGTGGGTGCGGTTGCGTCGTGTCATGGAGGTGATGACCCGGCCGGTGGCCGTGTCGAGCGCGGCCCCGAGGTTGGTGGTGCCGTACCGGCGGTAGTCGTGGGTGCGCCGCTGGGGGGTTCCGGGCAACAGGGGCAGGATCGGCGCGGTGCGGTCGAGGGCCTGTATCTGGGATTTGTGGTCCACACACAGCACCACCGCCGCGTCGGGCGGGTTCAGGTACAAACCCGCCAGGTCGCGGACCTTTTCCACGAACTGGGGGTCGGGAGATATCTTGAAATGCTCGGTCCGGTGCGGCTTGAGACCGAACGCCCGCCATATTCTTAGGATCGACGACTGGGACAGGCCCACGGCCCTCGCCATGGACCGGGTCGACCAGTGCGTCGCGTCTCTCGGTGTTTCCTCCAGCGTCTTGACCACCACTTCTTCTACCTTGGCGTCGTCGATGCGGCGGGGCGGCCCGGGGCGGGGATTGTCGTAGAGGCCGTCGAGACGGCGCCGGGCGAAACGGTTCCGCCACTTCGAGACCGTAACCCCGCTGCAGCCCACCTCCGCTGCGATGTCCACATTGGTGCGGCCTTCGGCCGCTCCCAGCACGATACGAGACCGCATCGCTAACCCTTGTGCGGTGCTACGCCGCCGTATCCACCGCTCCAGCGTCTGGCGTTCCTCTTCATCCAGCTCGATAACCACTGCTTTACGACTCCGCTGCTTCTCCATACGCTGCTCCCACTACTGACTGACACTGACCTGCATATTCTAGCAGCATATGGCAAAGAAACTAAGGAATCAGGACACTAGGACCGGGCGGGGGTACCTGTCCCCCGGACTGGAGTACGCGCATGTGAATACTCTGATATGCTGACTGTATGCGTAAACGGCGTGTCACGATCACAGTGGACGAGGATCTTCTCGACGAGGTTAACGCTGCGGTAGCCGATGGTCACGCCCGATCGGTAAGCGAGTGGGTCGCCGGAGCCATGGCACAACGGCGGGCCAGGGATCGACGCCTCGCGGTGCTCAGCGAGTTGATCCGCGACTACGAGGCTGCACACGGGGTTATCACCGGCGACGAGATAGCCGAACAGGCGCAGCGGGACAGGGACGCCGCCGCGGTTGCACGGATGGCAGCCCGCCGAGCTGGATGAGCGTCATTTTGGACGCGGGCGCGTTCGTGGCGCTCGAGCGTGACGATCGGGCGATGTGGCGCCGTCTCAAAGCAGCCCTGAAGTCAGGGAGTCCACCGATGACCCACGGTGGTGTGATCGCTCAGGTATGGCGCGGCGGAAACGGCCGCCAAGCCGGACTCGCCCGAGCGCTGCACGCTGTCGAGACCGTCCCCCTCGACGACGAGTTGGGCCGCCGGGCCGGTGTGCTGCTCGCCCGTTCCGGGCTGAGCGACGCAGTCGACGCAGCACTAGCGGCCATGGCCGCTCACAGTGATCAGATCATCACTTCCGACCCCGACGACCTCGCCGTCCTTGTCGCCGCCACCGACCGCCGGGTTGACGTCGTCCCGATCTGAACTGAACTACCTTCGTTGAGGCTTTGGGCGCTCATCTACCGGCGGTAGGTTTTCTTGTGTCCTCAGGGATGTTGAATCGGTCCTCTGTATGCTGCAATATGGGCGAACGCTCTGTTGCGATGATTCTGTGTAGTAAAGGTCGAACGCTCGAACCCGGCCTCTGAGAATAGTTTGTATAGTGTCGATGTATCCAGGAAGCTGTTTCTCTCCTGGTTCGCCATGAAAACTGAGATACGGTGGATCAATTCATCATGTCGTAAATCGGATACCTCGGGCCACCAAGACCGAGCATCGGTGGCCACTTGGTGCCAGCGGTTGATTCTCTGTGCGGTCTGAGCCCCTGAGTTGGAGCCTACCTGATGGAGGCGAACAGTCGTGAGAACCGCCCCTTTCGGCGACAGCGATTCATACCAGACAGCCAGCAGTTTCTTAAGGTCATTGGTAGGAAACCGAGGGAGAAATGAGTCACTTACGATAATGTCATAGAAGGCCGGCCTTTCGTGCTCGATCGCGTTGGCGACCAACAACTCCGGGACAGGTACACCAATATGTCTCGCATACCATGATATCCCCATCAGTGGTGTGGCACATAGATCAAGCGCGGTAACCATTCCGGAGTCGGATAGCTGGCTATGTACCAACGCATACATGGAGTAGTCGGCGCAGCCACTGATAAGGATCCGCAGTTCGGTTCGATCGGCGCTTTGTTCGGCCATCGCCTTGCGAAAGAACGAAGCATGCCAAGAAGGAGTAGATACAAGATCTAGCAACCGAAGATACTGCCAGGTGCCATGATACCAATCGCATGATGACTGTCCGCTCTGAGCGCAAGTCCAGTTGGCCACAGTATCCAACCATGTCGCGCTCTGTGCCAGGGGCTCGGAGATCTCCCCAGCGAGATGTTTCAGGGAATCGGGGTGTCGGAACGCCAAAGTATCAAAGATCATAGAGTCGTTCGATCCGAGTTTTTTGGGAAACCGAGATTCGGAGTGGGTGGGGCCTCGAGTAGCGAGGTCGCGACCTTCATGCAGTTCCCCCTGCCTGGAACCCTTTGCCACCCCAGCAGACGATCAGGCCGTCGACTCGCAGTCCGAATCAATGGCAACGGTCGGCGGACACCGCCGCGAGATCCTCCGAGGCTGATCGATGCTCCCCTCGACCGCCGACGCGTGCCCGCGGTTCCACCCCGGTTGAATGGGAGATCTGTTGCGGTTTTCTCCGGACCCATTTCGAGTTGGACGATCTCCGTGAAGCAGACGTCCCAGCGTCGTGGATGTAGGTTCCTGGGTGCGAGCGCACAATCGGTCGACAGCGGAATCGATGCGCGTCTCCAGGTGGATCGGTCTGGTATTTATAAGGTTATTATACACTCTGCTAGTTTATACTCACTGAGTGGACCATACTATAGTGAACCCGCGTGACGCAGACAGAATCCGGCAACATCCCCCCTCCAGGCGGCAAGACAGCCGAGATGACCATCGACCAGCTTGCCCACGAGGCCGGGATCCCCACCTCGACCGTGCGCCTCTACCAGAACAGAGGGCTGCTCCCTCCCCCACGGCGCCAAGGCCGGCTGGGCTACTACAACGCCGAGCACCGGGACCGCCTGCGACTGATCGCTCACTTGCAGGAACGGGGGTTCTCGCTGGCTGCGATCAAAGAGACCCTGGACCATTGGACCGAGGGCCGCTCCCTCGCCCATCTTTTGGGCGTTAGCCGGATAGCTCCCAGCCTCGAGCGCAAGCCGGTGCGTCTGTCACCCCAGGAGTTCGTCGAACGATTCGCGGGGATGGACATCACCCAGGAGGACATCCAGCGGGCCGTGCGGATCGGCTTGGTCGAACTCGAAGGCGCGGAGTTGTCGATACCCAACGAAGCCTTCATCGATCTCGGCGCCGCCGTAGCGCGAATGGGGATTCCCGTTTCGGAGGTCCTCGACGAGCACGAGGCCCTCATGATCTCCGTCAACGGCATCGCCGAGCGATTCCGCGAGGTGTTCCAGCGCCACTTCTGGGAACCGTTCGTCAGCAGGGGCATGCCCGCCGAGGAGATGTCCTCCCTGAGCGCGGCCGTCAACCAACTCACCGAACTGGCCACCAGCGTCGTGACCGCCGAACTGCACGAGCGTTTCGCAGTCTTCGCTGAGCAGTACCTCGCCCGGGCCGCAGAGTCGGTCGCCGAAGGACGCGACAACTGACCAGCATGGCCAAACCGACATCGGGATCTTCGTGGTCTACTCGAAGGAGGTGCTCGCCGGTGCCCAGGTGTCGGGTCGGATGAATACACCGTTTATGAAGGCTGCTGCTTCGGCTCGGGTGGCGTTGCGGTGGGGGCAGAACAGTTCAGGTCCGCATCCCGGGGCGATCCCGACGACGGCTCTCCTCACCCCAGTACCGACCGGTAGTTGCTCTGCCATCGCGAAGCTCACTCCCCCGTGCGGGATGGGTGGCTCATCGGATCCGGGTGGGGAGTACCCGCAGCTGATCCGGGTGGCCCGATGGCCGATGGTACGACCGAGCCGCTGACCCTCCCCGGGTCAGGATCGGTCGTGGAGGTCTATGGCAAGACGCTGCGGGCATCCGGCGCCGAGTCGGGGGTCGTCGATCCGGTAGAGACCTCGAACGGTGTCCTCTGCGTGCCAGGCCATGCGAACTTATCGGCCCTTCGCGTCCTGTGGGATGGTGGAGTAGCTGTTGCCGGTGCGCTGTCATGTTAGGAGGAGCCCGCGGGCGGCGTAGATGTGTACCTCGGTATCGGCAGCACATCGAACTGGCGGGTCTGGTCTCCCAGGTGGAGGTTTGCGTCGAACACCACAGGTGATGGCACAGTTCTGCCTTGGATTCTGTGCAATACTCATGGGGCAATACTCATGGGTAGGAGAAATAGCAGTTCTTCTCGGGGGTATCTCGATGACACCACTGACCGAAGCCCGGAACCGTTTGAGTGAGATCGTGGACGAGGTGGTCTCCACCGGCTCCGACCTCGTCATCACGAAACACGGACGGCCTGCAGCCGTGCTCATCGGTTACGAAGAGTACGAAGCTCTTCTCGAGACGCTCAACATCCTCTCCGACCCCGAAGCCATGGCAGCCCTGACCGAAGCCGAGCGAGATCTCGCCGCAGGAGACCTGGTGGATCTCACCTGATCTGGCTATGCCCCGGCTAACCCGCCGCGCTAGGAAGGATCTCGACAGGCTGCCCTCAGCCCTCGCGACCAAGGCATACGAGATCGTCAGACGCCTGGACGACGAGCCTGATCTAGGGAAGAAGCTGTTGGGGCCGTTGAAAGGCAAGCGTTCGACACGTCTGGGACGGTCTCATCGCATCATCTATACGATTACCGAGGACGGAGTCGTGGTTCTGACAATCGTCGCAAGGAAGGACGCCTACCGCTGACGGTCTAGCGCCCTCCCGTCGATCACGGAACAAGGATGTGTGGAAGTTTGTAGTCCATCCGCTTGCCCGATCAGTCTTCGTTGGGGCGCCGCTCTCGGAGTGCCGCCTCTAGAGCACCCGCCGTGATCCTCTTCTCCCCCGCCAACACGATCCGTTTGGCTGCAGCCTCGGCAGCACGAACGAGGTCCGCGTGGCTCAGGCCCGCGGTGCAACCGGGCAAGGGCATCCCAATCAACGCCCTTCGTGTCGAGCATCGCAAGCCGATTCCTCATCACGACCACCGCTGCATCAGGATCGGGCAGCCGATACTCGACCACCTGGTCGAATCTGCGATAGAGCGCCTTGTCCAACAACCCGGGATGATTCGTCGCCGCCACAACCACACTTATCGGGGACGCATGTTCCAGGAATTGAAGGAAGGAGTTGAGCATCCGCCTGGCTTCGCCCACATCGTTGGGCACACCGCGTTCGGCTCCGAGAGCGTCAAACTCGTCGAACAGGTAGACGGCTCTGGTCGACGCTACCGCATCGAAGACAAGGCGCAGCTGAGCTGCGGTTTCCCCCATGTACTTGCTGATCAACACATGGAGCTGGATGGTGAAGAGCGGCAGCTTCAGACCGTGCGCAAGCGCGGCCGCTGACATGCTCTTGCCCGTACCCGGCGGGCCTAGGAGGAGAACGCGGTGGATGGGGTCAAGACCGTGGGTAGCCAGGAGGTCCGAACGACGCTGTTCCGTCAGAATGCGCTCGAGCTTCGCCCGCAACTCAAGGTCCAACGTCATCATGTCCAGGGAGACATCTGGGTAGCTGACCGTCATCAGGCCGGCGAGTTCCCCCCGCGGCTGCACCATTGGCACGGGACGCAATGCTGTGGCCGCACGTGCCCCCTTCGCAGAATCGATCAGCTCCCGAAGGTCCTGGGCAAACCGATTCTTCCCTTCTCTGGCGGCTCTCGCGGCAACCTGAAGCGCGACGGAGTAGAAGCCGTCGTCGTCACCTTCCATATGCCGACGGACCAGCGCCTTGAAATGATCAGCGGTGAGTGCCATGCGCTCCGTTCCCTTCCGGTGCCCCCCGGCCGCGCCCCACGCATCACGAGCCACTCCGGTCGCACCGACACAGACCGTGGGTTGCACTCGGTTCTCACCATCCTACGCCCACTCGGGCCGCCCGGACCTCCTATGCTGACGGCCACCCAGTTCAGACATTCCACGACTGGGCTAACGGGACTCGGAGAGCAGGGTTCGCGTGGACGTTTCCTCTCCGGTCAGAAGGAGCGCCGAGATGACCATCGACCAGCTTGCTCATGAGGCGGGGATTCCCACTTCGACGGTGCGGCTCTACCAGAACAGAGGGCTGCTCCTTCCCTCGCTGCGGCAGGGCCGGATGGGTTTCTACAACGCCGAGCATCGCGACTGGCTCCGGTTGATCGCTCACCTGCAGGAACGGGGCTTCCAGGAGGGTGGTCAAAATCGCCTCCACTGCCCGTCGGCCGATGACATAATCCCTGGTCAGCGGGCGACGGGCACCAGCACCCGATCATTTGCACCACCCTCCTAATGTCCCGAATCTCAAGTTCGTTGTGGTGAATACAGCTTCATCGGACTGCCGCGGCCCCGACCGGACCCCGGTCCTCCCTCTCCAGGTAACCGGCTGCCACACAAGGGTTGATCCTGTCACACCCACGTTGTATAATGTTTGATAGCCGTATACACCACCGGTTCGCTTCCGACGTCAAGCGGACCGGGGCAGGGATCACAATGCTTCGCGCCGACCCTCCCCGGGGATGGGGGGAGCGCGCTCGGGGACCGATGGAGGTGGCGGCGGGGGCGGGCCCACGGGAGTGGTCCGTTCGGGCGTTTTTCGCGTTCTCGTTGTTGGGGATCGGGTGGGTGGGTTGCTCAGCCTTGCTTCCGGGTATCTGTAGCGATTTCCTGATTCAGGACACCGGACAACTATAGCGTCACCGATCCGAGCGGCGCCGGTGTTGCTGGTACATGGTCTGTAGGTTGAGCCACAGCTCTGCGCTGGTGCCGAGCGCTTCGGACAAGGACGATGCCGTGTCGGCGGTGATCGGCTTCTTGGCGTCGAGGATCTCCGATACCACCAGTACGGGCTGGCCAATGATCTCGGCCAACTCGGTGACGGTCCACCCGCGCTCTTCGAGTTCATCGCGCAGGTACTCACCGGGAGGGAATGCCTCTGCAGTTGTATGGGTCACGGTCATGGTGTTTACCAGACCCCGCGTTTCCGCGCAGCCTCACTCATTTGACGCGAGGGTTCACGAACCACGGACCACCCTAGATACAGGTAGCTATGGGCCGAGGGCGGTGATCGGTGCCACTTGGACGTTGTCGGGGCGGCGGTAGGCGGGGCCGGTGGAGGTCACGACCATCAGGGCAGCCAGGTCTTCGACCCGGTGTCTAGCCATCTTGTCCCGTAGCCGGAGCAGGGATCTGGCCGCTTCGTCCACAGTGTCGGGCGCAGGACTCAGCTTGATCTCGACGGCCAGCCACGCGCCATCGTCCCGTTCGATGATGGCGTCAACTTCGAGGCCGGTGTCGTCGCGGTAGTGGAACACGCTCCCCCGATCGGGCTGGCTGTGGATGCGGAGGTCGCGTACGACCAGTGACTCGAACAGGCACGCGAAGGTCTTGGGATCGGCCAGCAGTCGCTCGGGCGAAGCACGCAGCATCGAGGCGGCAAGTGATGGATCGACGAAGTGGCGCTTGGGAGCCTTGTGCAGGGTAGCCCTGGACCGGAGGCTGGCCGACCACGCGGGTTGGTTCTCCACGACGAAGATGCGCTCGAGTGCATCCAAGTAGGCGCCGACAGTGGAACGGCTGAGCCGGGTGTTTCCGCCCGCGTCGGCTACGAGTGTCGTTGTCTTCGCCTCGGTGGCTACATGGCGGGCCATCGATCGCGTCAGGCGTCTCACCGCGAGCGGATCGTGCCTGACGCCGCTTGCAGAGGGCACGTCCACCCGGATGATCTCGTTCACGTAGTCACCGACCGCTAGGCGGGCGTCGAGTTCGTCCAGCTTCAGGCTCCCGGGCCATCCCCCCACACATAGGAACGACGCCACATCCCTCAGGCCGATCTCGGGCGGCGGGGCCGACACGGGGCGACCCCCGAACAGGCTCTGCAACGAGACCGCACCCGTAGAGGCACCCATCTCGTACAGTGACATCGGCCGCATCAATACGCGGCCAATCCGACCCACGCCGGTGTGACGAGTCGTGTCATCCTGCGGAGTTGCTGAGCCCGTGAGGATGAAGTGCCCGAACCCGACACGATCATCGCACTCCCGGCGCACTCGGTTCCATAGCTGGGGAGCGTTCTGCCACTCGTCGAGCAACCGCGGCGTGTCACCCCGCAGCACGGCGGCCGGGTCTGCCGCAGCCAGCAGCAGCGTTGCTTCATCATCGAGGCGAGCCTCACTCCGGGCCACGTTGCGCGCTGCCCACGTCTTGCCACCTGCCCGGCAACCCTCGATCAAGACCGCTCCACGTCGCCGGAGGGCGCCATCGATCTCACGGTCGGCGACACGCGGGAGATATCCGGGCATCCTGAGCGTGCGAAGTGCGCTGCCGGCGGGTCTCATGGGACTCGGAACTCCTCCCATCTGGACACTACGTTGGGGAATGCCCCCCATGTCTGGGCGCCCGCCATGACCGTAGTACATTGCGGGAATTATCCGTAATACATATTGGGAATCCCCTACAACGCGTTACAGGAATGCACTGACGTTCCGGGAATTGGCCGGCGATGTGTTACATGGACTTACACATGCCGGAGAGCTTCAGGAGGCCTTCCTCCCCACACGGATCGGGATGCGGTACTCCTCCCCCTCGTTCTCGAACACGGCCAGTATCTGAAGCCGCGCACCGAGAGGTTCTAGGTATTTGCGGAGTCGTGATACGGTCAGGTCCTGCGCGTTCTCCAACTGCGACACGGCGGCCTGGCTGATTCCGAGTTCGGCCGCTAGTCCCGACTGGGACCAGTCGAGATGCCTGCGCATCTCGTAGAGCCCTATCTCAGCCAGGGTCTGTTGACCCAGCGCGGCGAGGCGTTCCACAGCTCCGGGCCGCGCTATGACTTGTCTGCGCAGTTCCTTGTAGTTCCTGGTGCTCGGCATGTTCTATTCATTCCCACTCTGTCTAAGGAGGATGACCTGCCGTCCTGGGTCAAACGCGAACAGCATCCGCAACGAACCGCCCCCTGCCGATGCACGTAGTTCCCTCATGTTCTGATGACGGGATCCCCTGATAGCGCCAACGACGGGACGTCTCAACGCGGGTCCTTGTTCCGCCAGCACCTGGACCCGATCGTCAAGGGCTTCCTGCTGGCCCACGGTGAGCGTGTGTCACCACTCCCCGAACTCGTTCGTGTACTCAACCTCCCACAAAGGGCCGGCCCAGTATAATGGATAGCTTATATCGAATCTTAGGCGAGCTCTGCTCGCAGCGGGCCTGGAGCCGTCTACCCAGCCACTACTCGACTCCACCGGGAACCACAGCCCGCAAGACTTGTCGAGGAAACGAACCCGTTCGGCAGGGCAGCGGAAGTGACCTTCGACCAACTCGCATACGAGGCGGGGATTTCCTACTTCGATGGTGCGGCTCTACCAGAACAGAGGACTGCTCCCTCCCCCGCGGCGTGAGGGCCGGATGGGTTACTACAACACCGGGCACCGTGACCGTCTGCGGCTGATCGCCCACCTTCAGGAACGGGGATTCTCCCTGGCCGCCATCAAAGAGACCCTGGACCACTGGACCGAGGGCCGCTCCCTCGCCCATCTGCTGGGTGTCAGCCAGGTCGCTCCCATCCTCGAGCGCAAGCCCGTGCGTCTGTCACTCGAAGAGTTCGCCGCACGTTTCGTCGTGGTCGATCACCCAGGAAGACATTCAGCGGGCCGTTCAGATCGGCTTGGTCCAACTCGAAGGTGCGGAGCGGTCGGTATCCAACGAAGCCTTTATCGATCTCGGCGCCGCCGTAGCGCGCAGGGGGATCCATGCCTCGGAGATCCTCGACGAACGCGAGGCCCTCAAGATCTCCGTCAACGGTATCGCCGACCGATTCCGCGAGGTCTTCCAACGCCACTTCTGGGACCCGTTTGTCAGCAAGGGTATGCCCGCCGAAGAGATGCCCTCCCTGACAATGGCCCTCAGCCAACTCACCGAACTGGCCACCAGCGTCGTGACCGCCGAACTGCACGTACGTTTCGCAGCCTTCGCCGAGCAGTACCTCGCCCGGGCCGCAGAATCGGTCGCCAAGGGATGCGACAACTGACAGCCCCGACTTGCCTGAGACCCCCAGGAACCGCGACTCCCTCACCAACCGCGACGCCACCATCGGGGAGGGCACCTACGGATTGCCACCGTGGGGGCCTTGCCGAATGAAGATCCGACAGGTCGCCTCGCAGCGGTTTGCCAACCCGGGGTGGGTTGTCGAGAAGAGGCCCGAGCATGTAGTCCACGACTGCAACGGCGACCTTCGCGGGGAGGCGATCGATGGCTCGCCGTGCGGGTCGGGCAACTACCAGACCCGAAGACGCATCGGTCACGCCCTGCTGCGGCGAAGTTGGTCGCGGAGCGCTTCTATCTCTTCCCGGGTGGCAACATCACCATCGGCGATGGCAGCACGGCCCATTTCAATAGCTTGTACGGCAGCGGGATCGGACAGGATGGCGACGGTCTCTTCGATGGCTTCGAGATCGGCTGTGCTGAGCATCACAGCTACCGGACGACCGTTCCGCGTAACTGTGACTCTCTCATGCGTCGTGACGACTTGATCGACGACCTCCGACAGCTTGGCCTTGACTTCTGATAGGGAAAGCACCCTTGACATGACCAGAATTATAGTCTGAGTGCTGTACCGAAGGGGGGTTGATCCTGTCACACCGATGTCGCACAATGGTAAATAGCCGTAAACACCACCGGTCCGTTGCTGGTACCGATCGGACCGGGGCAGGGATCAATCTGTCCGAGCACACCCTCACAGGGGAGGAGAGTTCGCGCTCGGAGCCTCGGAGGTGGCGGTTGGGGAAGGCCCGCGGCAGGGCTACGGCGGGGCGTTTTTCGCGTTCTCGTCGCCCAGCCCGCCATGAGGTAACGGCATTTACCTTCAGGAACCGGCTTGAACAGCAATGCGAGTTTTGGTTGAAGGGCCCTAACGCCCTGGCCTTGTGAACGCATTCGGTTAGGCGAGAGTCGCGATGTGTGGGTTCGATCAGGACGGCGACCGACCGGATCCCGCCCTCTGATCCTATTCCTTCCGGTCTCGCCCGTCTCTCTTCAACACGACCGTGTAGTCCGAATCGATCTTCTTCTGGAAGCTCTGGGACGTGGTGTGCCAGTCGAGTACGTCGACCGTGATGGGGAGATCGGACTCCTCGAAGGCATCCTGGAGCCTGCCGAGAACTCGCCAATCCAGGGGTTCGTCACCAACGATGGCAAGGTCGAGATCGGAATACTCACGGGCGGTCCACTTCGCTCTCGAGCCGAAGACGCGCACCTCGCAGTCCGGTACGTGCTCAGCCAGTATCTGCTGCACTTCTTCGAGGTGATGCGGCTTCAGGTCAATCATTGGAGTCTTCGAGAGTTGCCAGTAGCCGCCGGGACGCTTGGAGGAAGGCCGGTACCTCACCGTAGACTCTATCGGCTATCTCCTTCTTGTACGTGTGAGATGTGAGGTTCCTCGCGTACGTGTACTCCATCCATCCCTCCGGATCGTGGATCAGCCCCTCCCGTGCAGCGATCCGGAAGACGTGGCGTCGGGTCGTGCCCACGGTTATGGATGGATCACGATTCTCCTGAAGCCACCGCTTGATGGAGTTCCAACTCAGTTCGTAGGTGAACTCGAAGTACTGGATTACCCCGGCTCGAAGGCCGTTCCGTTCGACCTCGGTGAATTGCTCCATGCGCCGGCGGTCTTCACCTACCGTCAAGAGATCACCGAGCGCCCCGATAGCCTTCCTAAGGCTTTCCAGTTCCAATGACATGGTTCTCCAACCTTACCGTTGCGCTAGTCACGGCCGACCTTCCCGATCATGGCAAGACGACGGCGGTATGGACGGACGCAGGAGACACATGGTCGGTAGACGTTCCTATGGCGTCGTGGGTTCATTTCGCGGTTCAGGGCGAATCTCCACGAGGGAGCAGGTCGCAATCGGGTCAAGCGTGAGCAGGGTGCTTGGTCGATCGGTTCCTCCATGTGGACGCCTACCTGGATCGCGCCATTCGGTGGGATGGCCGGGCTGCTGCCGAGCATCCGGATTGTATGTTGGGCGGTGTTAGCGTATGAAGGTGAACATGACTCCATCGCATCCGGGCGACTTCGTCCGCACGGAGATCATCGAGGAACTGGGCCTGGACCTGGTGCAGGCGGCCGAGATTCTGGGAGTACGCCGGACAGCACTTTCCGAGCTTCTGAACGCCGACGCCGCCCTCTCACCGGAGATGGCCCTCCGCATCGAGAAAGCCTTCGACATCAGCATGGACATGCTGTTGCGGATGCAAGCCTGGTACGACACGGCGCGAATGCGGGCCCGGGCAGACGAAGTCGACGTCGATCGCTACCAACCCGTCTGAGGTCTGCTTCATCTACCTTGTCGGGGGGCGCGTAGCAGACCGCGGCCACCGACCTCGTCCCTACGTGTCGAGCCGCATCGAGTATGGCGATGGTTGAGCCCGAATCGACCGATGGGTCCAGGCAGTGGACCTTGGAACTAACCAGCTCGAGGGCGGTATTCCAGGAGTGCAGACCGACCGGCGATGTCCACGACACGAACCATCATCTCGCGTCCGGTGGCGTCGGTGAGGCGCAGTTCCTCTCCGAGAACGAAATGAACCGGCTGCGGGCGTCCCTGGTTGATGGCGATGTTGGAGGCGTACAGGTACGTTCTGTCGAGGTTGTCCCGGATGGGATTGAGCCGCCCTGTCACACCTGGGATATATCCGGTTGCCTCCGGGAAGATGACCGCGCCCCCTGCGGACAGGTCATGGAGCTCCACTGTTAAGGCGCGCCGACTCGGAAGCCACTCCCGTTCCACATGTGCGAGGTGTCCGGTTGCCGCTACGAACACGCGCATCGCCAGTTGTGTCGTGTATAGATCGACGACGGTTTCTCCGTACTCGTCGGTCACTGCCCGCTTCCAGGTGTTGTTCGGAAACAGGGCCAGGACGTCCGCGCCGGTGAGGGGACTGCCTCCGGAGCGGACCGAGACAACCGCACGGGCGGGAGCTATGTCGAGGGACGCCGCCGGGATTGCCAGCACCAGGTTGGACTCGTCGATCAACCGGTACACCGGATCCCGTCCTGCGGTCTCCCTCGTCCCCCGGAGAATGGCTGCTACCCCGTCACCGCGACGTTCCATCAGGAACTGGCGGTTCTCCGATCCGGGAATGTCACCTACCGACAGGCGTCCGAACACCGACACGATGACGTCGTTCCTCGTGGACTGGTTGACCTCCATGTTCTCGATGGTCATACCGTTGGGGAGGGCGCCGGGCGAGTCGATCTCCAACCGATCCTCGAACATCGATAACCTGATCCGTTGGCCTCGAACCGAGTAGTCCCGGTGTGCAACCGCGTTGACCACAGCTTCGAACACCGCCTCGATGCTGTATTGGGGCATTTCGACCCGACCGGGCACCTTGCGGGCTGCGACACGCATGTTGCGCACCACGAACCGTACCGCTCCGGCTATCTGGTGATGCAGCGGACCGGTGATCTCCTGCGCGTCGAACTGTCCCGAGGCGCGGTCGCGACCCCGATAACGCGTCGCCATGATGGCCGCATGCGGGAACCAATCTTGCGGCTCATCGGCACAGAGCAGGATCCCACCCACTGTGGCCCGCACTACATCACCGTCGTCTCTGACCAGAAGGCGAAGATTCTTAAGGGCGGTGGCAGGGTTCGCAGCGCGGGCTGTACTGATAAGCGGCTTCCACAACCTCTCGTTCATGGTTGCAATACCCGTGCCGGCCACGGGTTGTCTATCGAACCATACGAACCGAGCTTGTCCTCGTTGCTGCGCGAGACGGAGGCGCTCGTCGCTGGTCATCCTGCGCTTCGAACTGCCGGCCCGGCGGTAGCACCCACCCGGACTGTCGTGCTGCGCGTAGCCCGGCGGCACTTCGACGACGACCAAGGGCATGCCTTCAATCTCCATACGCGAGATGTGGGCGTCGATAGGAGGTTTGACCGAGGAAGCGCACGCCTCGACCAGGACGCGATCCAGAGCGTCCATCTGTGCTCTGGACATTCCCTGTACCCGGCCATCGTCGGTGACGCCGCAGAGAAGGAATCCGCCGCGTCCGTTCGCGAACGCGGCCAACTCGTCCGCAAGATCCTGTTGACGCGGCGCCTTGAGCACCGAGTCGACGAACTCCACCTGCTTGAACTCCCAAAGGCTGTCTTCACCAAGGCGCAGACGGCGCTCGACTCTTTCGCTAATCGAGTTCATCACTGATCCCAGAAACCCAGGCTCTTGAGATTGGCTTCGATGGCGGCGTGCAGTCCACGGAACCCGGGCCTGTCGCTCACGCCACCGCGTCGGGAGGCAGAATATCCTCAACTCTCGGTAGACGCGGTAGCACGTTACCATCCTCTCACCCTTCCGACTTGATCCCCCCACGACAAGAGTTCCGAACCACCTCGCCGCATGTGTTTCCTGAGGATAGGCCCTGCGCACGGAGACCCATGGCCGGTTGACGCAGGTCGCCATCCACACCGTCCGCTAGCGTACGGACCTCCGGGATTCCGATGAGTTCCGCCGCGGGCGGGATGAAGAAGAAGGTGGTTGAGATGGTCGTTCTCGAAGAAAAACGAAGCGCGGATAGCCAGACCAAGGAGGCTCCCGCCGCCACCTTGGCCGAGCAGGCCGGCGCCTGGGTAGCCGGATTGTCGTACGAGGACATACCTTCGCCGGTGATCGAGCGGGGCAAGGCGCTGGCGCTGGACTGCTTCGGGCTGGCACTGGTGGCGGCAAATACGCCGGTGGCGGCTACCGGGCGGCGGGCATTGGAAGCCATGGGTGGTGTCGCCGGGGGTCCCAGCACGGTTCTGGCGACCGGTGAGCGGCTTACGGCTAGGGACGCGGCTTTCCTGAACGGCTTGGCGGTGGGCGGTCTGGACTGGGACGACACGCACCTCGAGGGTGCGTTCCATGTCAGTGCTGGTGCGTTTCCTGCCGTGTTGGCGGTGGCGGAGGCGCAGGGGTGCAGCGGGCGCGAGTTCCTATTGGGTTATATCGCCGCTCTCGAAGTGTCTTGCCGGGCGGCGGCCGCGCCGAGGGATGGGATCCATCAGGCGGGGTTTGCTCCTACCGGGGTGGCGCCGCCGTTCGGATGCGCGGCTGCCACGGCGCTGCTGCTGGGTGGTGGGGCCTCCGAGATTGCCCACGCCCAAGGCATCGCCGGCAGCACGGCGGCCGGCTTGCTGGAGTTCCTGGCGGACGGGGCCTGGACCAAGAACATCCACGGGGCGTGGTCGGCCCATGGCGGTGTGTCGGCCGGGTACCTGGCCATGGCCGGGTTCAGCGGTCCGCTGACCGTCTATGAGGGCGAGTTCGGCCTCTACCAGACGCATCTGCGTGACCCGGAGGGTGAGCTGGACCCGGGGTACTTCGCCACCCTCGGTTCTAAGTGGGAGACATTGGAGACGGCGGCCAAGCAGTACCCGGTGTGCCACTTCAGCCAGGCGTTCCTCAAGGGCTGGTTCAAGCTGTCGGAACGGCACGGGATCGAGCTCGGGAACATCCGGTCGATCGTTTGCCGGGCGCCGGACGGTGTCATCCCCACCATCTGTGAACCGCGGGGACGCCGGGACGCGCCGCTCAACGCCCACGACGCTCAGGAGAGCCTCCCCTACGTCCTCGCCGCTGCCATCCTGAGCGGGGAGATCACCGAGCGGCAGTTGACCGACGAGATGGTGCGGGACCCCGAGGTCCTGTCGTTGGCCCGTTCGATCCGCTACGAGCGCTACCCCGAGAGCCTGTTCCCCGATTCCTATGACGGGGAGATCGTCATCGAGACCACAGACGGGCGGGTGTTCCGGAGCACGGACGAGGCCGGGCGGCTGGAAGTGGACGAGATCGAGGCCAAGTTCCTGGCCAACGCCGAGCGGGCGGTGGGCCGGCGCCGGGGCAGCGCCATACACGAGGCGGTGATGAGCCTGGATGAGGCCGATTCGCTGGACGGGCTGATCGAGATGGTGTCTAGTGGTCCGTCTGCGAAATAACTTGGCGTGCCCTGCTTGCCAGCGACGCCCCTCGCTGCGTTCCGCCTCCTCAACGTACGCTCCGGTGCGCCTTCGTCGGCGGGCCTTGCCAGGAACGCCGCTGCCGGCGCATCCCACGCCGCCATTTCACAGACGGACCACGAACACCGAATGAGCAGCATCGAAATCGATCCGATCACCCTGGCGGTGCTCGAAGGAAGTCTCCAGTCGGCGATCCGCGAGATGCGCCACGTGCTGGTGCGATCGGGACGGTCGCCGATCATCGCCATCTCCACCGACTTCTCCAACTCGATCCTCGACGCGGCCGGGGAGCAGGTCGTCCAGGGCGACGACCAGCCCGTGCATCTGGGATCCATGCAGGTGGCGCTCAAGCAGACCATCCGCTTCTTCGGGGACGACCTCGCCGAGGGGGACGTCATCTACGTGAACGACCCCACCTACGGCGGCGGTCACCAGGCCGACATGACCATGTTCAAGCCGGTGTTCATCGACGGCGAACTGTTCGCCTGGGTGGGCAACCGGGCCCACGTCTCCGACTCGGGCGGTCCGGTGGCCGGGGGCTACAACCCGTTGGCCAGGGAGATCTACGCGGAGGGCATCCGTATGTCCCCCATCAAGATCTACGAACGAGGAAAGGTCCGGCGGGACGTGGTGACCATGCTGCTGCTGAACCTGCGGACCCCCGATGCCCACCGGGGGGACATGGGAGCGCAGATGGGGGCGCTCGGGGTAGCGGAACGCCGCATCCGCGAGCTGCACAGGTCTCTCGGCCCCGAACGCCTCCAGGCGGGATTCGCCGCGCTGCTCGACCGGGGAGAGGAGCTGGCGAGACGCGCTATCTCGGAGATTGCCGACGGTACGTATCGGGGGCATTCGGCCATGGAGGATCCCCGGGGTGGACCCCCGCTGGACATCCATTGCGCCATCGGAGTCGACGGCGACCAGATCCTCGTGAAGTTGGGGGGATCGCCGCAGATCAACCGCTACTTCAACAGCTACTTCGGGAACTCCATATCGGCCATATACGCCGGGATGCTGACCGTCTTCCCCACCAACATCCCCCACAACGGAGGGGTCTACCGCTGCATCGACATCGACCTCGGGGAGAAGGGAACGATCGTCAACGCGGTCGAGCCCTCCCCCTCGTCGATGGCCACCTCCACTCCCTTCGACAACATCATGGAGGCGGTGGAGGCTGCTCTGGCCGAAGCGGTTCCGGAGCGGGCCGTGGCCGGCTGGTCCCACTTCTGCGGATCCACCTTCGGCGGGCTGGACACCCGCACCGGCGAGCGCTTCTCTCATCTGTCGACCATGTCCGGCATCGGCGGGGCGGGGGCGATGTGGGAGACCGACGGCTGGTCGTGCTGCAGTCCCCAGTGCACGTTCGGGGGGATGCGCACCGGCAACGTGGAGGAGATCGAGTTCCGCATCCCGATGCGGATCAACCGCTTCGAACTGGCCCCCGACACCGAAGGACCCGGGCAGTGGCGCGGGGGCTTCGGGATGGCGCTGGAGATGGAGCCGCTGGAGCCGGGCACGGTGGTGAGCTTCATCGGTGAAGGCTTGGAGATCCCCCCGCCGGGGCGGTTCGTACCCGACGGCTACCAAGACGACAGGGCGGTGTTCTCCCGCTCGATCAGAGGCCAGGACGGGGTGGTGAGACCGATCGTCCCGCACAGCGTGGTGGACCTGGACCCGGGGAGCGCGCTGGTCAGCACCAGCCCGGGTGGGGGCGGGATCGGTGATCCCCGGCTGAGGGACCGGGCCGCCATGGCCCGCGATGTCGACAACCAGCTGATCAGCCCCGAACGGGCCGCCCGCGTCTACGGCTACGAGGGCGGCCAGGATGGCTGAGCGCTTCGTCCTCGGCATCGATGTTGGAGGGACCTTCACCGACGTGGCGGGCCTGGACCGAGGGGGGCGGCCCCTCATGTTCAAGGTGCCTTCGAGGCCCGACGATCCTTCCTCGGCGGTGATGCAAGGCGTCGAATCCTTCGCCGGCGGCATCGGGGTTCCGGTCGAATCGATACTGCGGGACGCGCACCTGGTGCACGGAACAACGATGGGGATCAACACGCTCCTGACCCGGACGGGGGCCCGGACGGCTCTGCTGACCACCTCCGGCTTCCGGGACATGCTCGAGATCAGGGTCGGATACAAGGAAGAACGGTACGAGTTGGATCTCGAACCGCCCGTCCCGCTCGTACCCCGCCGTCTCAGACTTCCGATCACCGAGCGGCTCGGTTCCGACGGGGCCGTGGTAACGCCGCTGGATGAGGAGGAGGTCCTGGCCGCCTGCGACTTCATGGTCCGCGAAGGAGTAGAGGCGGTCGCCATCTGCTTCCTGTGGTCGTTCCTCGACCCGTCCCACGAGATCCGGGCGGCAGAGCTCTGCCGACAGGGTCTCCCCGATGCTTTCGTCACCACATCGTGGGATGTCCTCCCCGAGATCCGCGAGTACAACCGGGTCAGCACCACGGTGCTCAACGCCTACGTCGGACCCAGGGTGGTGCAGTACGTCGGGGAGCTCGCCGCACGCCTGGAGGACAACGGTTTCGCCGGCACGCTCCACTTCCTCCAGAGCCACGGAGGTGTTGCCCACGCCGACGAGGTGATGCGCGTCCCGGTTCGAACCCTCATGTCGGGTCCCGCAGCAGGACCTGCGGTGGCAGGGTTCTTCGCAGGCCAGGCCGGCATCGAGAACGCCATCTGCATAGACATGGGCGGGACCAGCTTCGACGCCAGCGTCGTCACCGCAGGATCGGTGCGCCAGTCGCGCCCGGTGGACATCGACGGGGTGCGGATCGGGCTGCCGATGGTCGACGTCCATTCCGTGGGAGGGGGCGGCGGCTCGATCGCCTGGGTCGACACCGGCATACTCCGGGTCGGGCCGTCGAGCGCCGGATCGGTTCCCGGCCCGGCCTCCTACTCCCTGGGGGGGACGTCCCCCACCGTTACCGACGCCAACATGGTCCTCGGCGTGTACAGCCCCGGTCCCATCGCCGGTGGTCTCTCTCTGGACGGCGGCCCGGCCGAGGCGGTGATCGACGGTCTGGCGGGCGAGATCGGGGTGGGCCGGATCGAAGCCGCCGACGGGGTGTGGCGGGTGCTGACCATCGACCTGGCCCAGGCGATCCGCGACATCACCGTGGACGAGGGGCGGGATCCCCGCGACTACGTGCTGGTGGTGGGCGGAGGCTCCGGCCCGGTCCACTGCTGCGCCATCGCCGACGAGTTGGGTATCGACCGCATCATGATTCCGAAGGCGGCCTCCACCCTGTGCGCGCTCGGAGCGATCGTGATGGACGTCGTGTACGAGTTGCGGCGCTCCTACCCGATGCAGCTGTCAGGTTCGTTCGATGTCGAGGCGATCGACACCGCGTTCGGGCAGATGGAGCGTGACCTGATCGGGATGCTGCAGGGAGAGGGACTGGCGAGCGACGGCACCAGGATCGACCGCCGGGTCGGGCTCCGCTACCGCGAGGACGAGATCCACGTCGACCGGGGCCTGGAACTCCGCTACCGGGAGCAGCTGTGGGAGATCATGGTCCCGATGGCTACCGCCTTCATCGACTTGGACACTATCGAAGGGGTGGTGGATGCCTTCCACGAGCGCCACCACGAGATCTACACCTACTCCGAACCCGACAACGTCTGCGAGCTGGTCAGCCTGGCGGTCCGGGCCACCGTCCCGAGGCAGCTGCCCGAGATCGACTGGGATCTTGGGACTCATGACAGCTGGGTGCGGCTCGGTGAGCGGAGCGTCCGCCACCGTGATCGCTTCCTGATCACCCCCGTGTTCGACGGCCGCAAAGCCCCCGTATCCGCACCGGTGGAAGGACCGGCACTGATCCGCGAGGAACTATGCACCGTCTTCGTGGAACCAGGCTGGACATGCACCCTCGAACCGCACGGCGCGTATTCGTTGATTCGTAGCCGGTAACCGGTCGCTGGGGAGAGATGGATTCAAGAGACGCGGGACAGCAGCAGTGAGCCGATTTCCTCGGCTAGCTCGCCAGGCAACCTGGGGAGAATGTCGGCACGTTCCTGATCGGACAGCGGGGCTAGGTGACGTGCTGATACATAGGCCGGAAGGGAGAGGGTGACCTCGATCCGCTCTTCCAGAGAGCACTGGAGGAAGACGGCAGCGGCAAGCTCACCGAGTTCGCCAAGTTCTTCGGCGGTCGGGGGTCGACCGCCGACATCCTCGAACGTCATATTGGGATCTTCCGACAACGCGATTATCTCTTGGTAGTTCAGTTGTGTCACCGATCACAGACTACTACAACGACTACCTAACATACCTCCCGGTGATCATTGTCCACTACCCAACTCCCTAGGAGGAGGCGGGGTGGTCTTCGGAGACCCCACCGGGGTTCCTGACGGCCGGACAATCTTGGTTGGGCAGACGCGCTGCTGCGGAGCGGCTGCCCAGAGCCGGTCAATGGGTAGTGCATAGATCCGGTCTTGGGGGTACGTGGCCCACTCGCCGGTATGGAAAGCGACGCCGGCCTTGAATCGGGTTCCGAGTTCGTCGCGCAGGGTCTGCAGACCGCGTCCGCTCCGGGCCTGCCATCCTCCTGCTGCCTTGATTTCGAACGCTACGACGGCACCGTCGGGTAGTTCCACCACCAGGTCGACTTCGAGCCCGCCCCTGGTGCGCCAGTGCCCGACGGTGGGTGTGTGGTCCATCCAGGAGGCCTGTTTGAGTATCTCGCCGACGGCGAAGGTCTCGAGAAGATGACCGAACTGTTGCAGCGCCGTGGGGTCGCGTCCGGCCAGCCGGTCCGATGAGAGGCCGAGGAGTCGTGCCGCGACTCCGGAGTCGACGACGTGCAGCTTGGGTAGCCGGGTCGCTCGGGCGCGCAGCGTCGTTCCCCAGGCCGGTATGCGTTGGATGAGGAACGAGGATTCCAGGAGGCCGGTGTAGTTGTGTGCCGTTTTCTGTTTGAGTTCGGCTGCGGCCCCGGCGGATGTCATGTTCAGTACCTGGCCGGTCTGGGAAGCCAGCCGATGGAACAGCCGGCGCAGTCCCGCCATGTCCCGGATGTTGGAGATGTCGTCGGATATACGCTCGAGGCACAGTTCGATGTAGTTGTCGAACCATCGTTGCCGGGCAACCGCGCTCATCGTCCGGGTGGGTGGGAAACCTCCATCAACCACCCGTTGGATGTATTGCTCACGGATCGTACCGGACCGGTAGCATCATCGTTCCCACGGCACACCACTCCGGCGAACATGACACTGTCGCCGGTATAATCGATGCTTTCCGCGAGGTCTGAACCTATTCCGAACCCAGAAAGGCACAGGTACTATCGGCCTGTGCCAGCATCCGCATTGACGAGAAACAACATATGACATCGACGGGGGTCTCTTCCGGAGAACCGCAGCTAACCGTCATGACGGTGACGGGTCCGGTCGCCGCCGACGATATCGGAATAGCGCTCGTTCACGAGCATATTTTCCTCGACATGCGACAGTCATATACGGAGCACCATCCAGACGCGCAATACGGCCCGCCGCAGATTCACATGCTGGGAGAATGGCGCCGTGACTACTCCAAGTTCCCGGACTTCATGGTCCTTGATGACGTAGATCTAGCCATCTCCGAGATTTCCAGATTCGCCGAATACGGCGGGAAGACCATTGTGGATGCGACTCCGATCGGCGCTCGCCCTCAGTCCCGCCAGCTTTACCCGGCTGGGCTAAGGACAGTTTCTGTAGAGGCTGGTGTCAATGTGATCGCAGGGTGCGGGTTCTACATCCAAGCATCCCATCCGGAGTACGTGAGGACGTCAAGCTCCCGATTCCTGGCTGAGAGGATCGTCTCCGAGATAGAGCACGGCCTCGAGGGGACTGACATCAGACCTGGTGTGATCGGCGAGATCGGGCTCAGCCAGCCGGTCGAAGAGGACGAATGGAAGGTCCTCGGAGCCGCATGCGAGGCGCAGAAACAAACGGGACTCCCGCTCTACATACATCCCTATTTCGGGGCTAGGAGCAGGATTGCTCCTGAGGTCGCCAAGTTCATGCTACGCAAGGGCGTAGATCCGCAGAAGATCAACATGTGCCACATGGACGGCTACATGAACCTCGACTATCAGAGACGTGTAGCAGACCTGGGCGTATTCATCTCATTCGACAACTTCGGCCTGGAGAACTACTACGACTCTATCGACTTCAGCTATAACAGCCATGACTCGCAACGTCACGAACACCTACTCAAGCTGCTGGCACTCGGTTACCGCGACCAGATTCTGGTGTCCCAGGATACCTGCTACAAGACCCAGCTCACACGGTACGGAGGTTACGGCTACGCACATATCCTACGGAATATTGTGCCGGCCTTGCGCTACGCGGGGGTTGACGACGCCACATTGGAGCGTATTCTCGTCAAGAACCCGTATCGACTGCTCAGCCGCTAGCTAACAGGTTCGACGGGAGATACAACGCCGGGACCCGGAACGGCGGCCCCAACATTAGAACCGGACACCTTCACGTCGACAGGAGACGGGCAGGCCCCGTGCGGCACGGTCTGCCCGTCGGTGGCCGCAGGTTCAGCCGGCCCAGAACCCCTTGCGATGGGAGATGCCCAGCGCTTTGCGACAGGCGGGACAAGCGTAGATGTACCGCTTGCCGAACCGGAACTGCGCAGTCCCCCTTCCCGTCGTTCGGACAGTGCGCGCCTCTACCTCGTTGAGCGGCGACTCGCAGTGGGGACACAGGGGCACAAGGTCAAAGGACTCCTTGACGACCGTCATGGCAAGCTCCTTTCGGCGGACCGCGGCAGGGTACGGCGTTGGGTACTGTCCACAAAAGCGCGGCAACCGGCCATTGGGTCCGCTCATCCAACCACGGGAGGCACGATGTGAACTGCACCCCCCTGTATCTGCATCCGGGCCGGATCGGTTCGCTCATGCTGCCCAACCGTCTGGTGCGGGCCGCCACCTCCGAGACGATGGCCACGCCGAAGGGCGTCGTGGTGGATTCCTATGTGGAGCTGTACCGCCGGCTCGCCGAAGGAGGAGCGGGTCTGATCCTCACCGGGCACATGTACGTGGATCCTCGCGGGCAGGCCAGCGCCAAGCAGACCGGCATCCACCACGACGGGCTGATTCCGGCTCTGCGGCGGGCCACCGACGCGGTACACGACGCCGGCGGGCGGATCTTCGCCCAGATCGGGCACTGCGGCAGCCAGACCAAGGTGTCGGGCGTCACGCCGGTGGCACCGTCGCCGGTACCCAATGCCATGTACGGCATCCGCCCGGAGGTGTTGACCTCGGCGGATATAGAAGCGCTCGTGCGCGCCTTCGGCGAGGCGGCACGGCGGGCGGTCGCCGCCGGGTTCGACGGCATCCACATCCACGGTGGAAACGGCTATCTGATCTCGGAGTTCTGCTCGCCGCACGCGAATACCCGCACCGACGGCTGGGGTGGCGACGCCGAGCGGCGGAGCCGCTTCATGTTCGAGGTGTACGGCGCGGTGCGGGCAGCGGTCGGGGACGGCTTTCCCGTGACCGCTCGCCTCGCCGTCGAGGACTCGGTGCCCGGCGGGTTGCAGCGGGAGGAGTCGTTGCAGCGGGCCCGGATCCTGGCGGAGCGCGGCATCGACGGCTTCGAGACGACCTACGGCGTGATGCGCAGCTACCTGGAGAACATCCGTCCGTACGTGGCGGTGCAGCGGGCGCAGGCGTGGCGCAATCTGGTGGTGCAGCGGGCCTGGAAACCCGCCGGTGCGGAGGCCTACTACCGGCCCTTCGCTCGTGCAGTGAAGCAGGCCACGGGCCTGCCCGTGATCCTCGTGGGCGGCGTCCGCACCACAGACTCGATGATCGATATCCTCACCAGCGGCGATGCGGACTTCCTGGCGATGGCCCGCCCGTTCATCCGCGAACCCGATCTGGTACGCAAGCTGGCGGCCGGCCGCACGGGAGCCATGGCGTGCGTCTCGTGCAACATGTGCCTGGCACACGACGGCTTCGATCCGCTGCGCTGCTGGCGCACCAGCCCTCGCAGCGTCGCCGTGCACATCCGCAAGCATTACTGGACCAACCGGCGTCGAGGACAATGAGCCCTTCAGCACCCTCCCAGTGTCCTGATTCCGGGATCAGTCATGGATACTCGGGACGTGCCGGCGTTGGCACCGGGCAGGCCTTGGGGGACCGAGAACGCGAAAAACGTGGGACCGGATCCCTCCGACGGGCCCACCCCCGACCGCCACCTCCTCGGTTCCCGAACGCGTCCCGCCATCCCCTGCGAGGGGTCGGCTCCGACAACATGATCCCTGCCCCGGTCCGGTCGGTACCGCAAGACGGACCGGTGGTGTTTACGGCTACTTACCATTATGCAACGGGACTGTGACACGTCAATCCTCTTGTGGCGGCGAGGCCGGTTCCTGCGGGGGTGCTGTGAGTGGGTTGGCATGCCGGTCCGTCAGGCCAGGTGCTCGATCAGCCGGTCCAACACGGTCGGTAGGTTCCGGAGAAAGAAGTCGTCTGCCTGGGCAGTTCTGCATCTCGATTCAACAAGTGACCAGTCGATACGATCCTGCGCTGCGATTGCTAGGGCCACTGCTTCGTCCCAGGTCACAGGCGTTCCATCGGTTGCCTGCACGAGACGATCCACCATCAGGTCGTTGACCGAGATGACCCGGACCACCACACCTCCGACCTCGATTTGCTTGGGTGGGTCCTCCCCGAACAGCGTCTCGGCCGGCACCTCTATAGCGATCTCCTCATCGCCGGTGCCGCAGACCCAATGCCGCCCGTCGCGGACAAACCCCAGCCGAGCCAGCACTGCCTTGTCTCGGGAGTCGACAGGGCCGACCATGTCGATGTCCGTCATTCGCTGACGGCCGGTGTGGATCATCTGAGCCGCGCCACCGACCAGCACGAGCGGCGCCCGTACAGCAGTGTCGAAAGCAGCAACTGCTAGGAGGACCCGCTCAGCACTGTCCGGCGACGCCCGCAGTGCCAAGGCGATCAGTTCGGAAGCTCTCAACCCAGAAGCCGCCGCTCGACCGTAGTATCGATGCCGCGGGCCTGTTTCCACACCATCCGCTGCTCGACATCACGCGCCGGAATGCCGCGTTCGGCCAACCGTCGGGCACCCTCGGCCATCCGAGCCTTTACGTCGGCCAGTGTGAGAGGAGCAGGAGCCGAGAGCACCAACTCCACCCCCAACGCACATGCTATCCGAGCCAGCGTGGAGTACCTGGCATCCACCTTCCCTGCTTCGATACGGGACAGGTTCGGTTGAGCGATGCCCGTCATGGCCGACAACTGGGAAAGCGTTATCCCCTTGTCTAACCGGATCTCTCGCAACTGCCGATACATGCTCACCTCAATATAGTTAATGTGATATGCGAGCGGGAAAATCGCGGGCACGCAGCTAACGCCCGGCCCGTAGCCTATGACCGCGTCCGGCCTGCCTCCGGAGTGCCCCGATCGGTGATCGATACGGGGCCTACTGGCTGGGACGATGGTCGGTAACGCCACTCTGTATGCTCCGCTGTTGCCATCGTTGGGGGCGAAGTGAGGGTGCCGGGTTCGAAGTGCGTATTCGCTCGAGTCGCGAAGACCCACCAGGGTCCGGAGATCCTATCCCTCTGCGTGGCTCCGACTACGGCTGTATTGTCTGGCCGAGAGTCAAGGAGGGTGACTGATGGCGGAGACGGCTTTTCTTCCTGCCGGTATCGACGTTCGCAACAACGTGAGGGTGCCGATGCGTGACGGGGTCGAGCTCTCCATCGACATCTACTTCCCGGCCAAGGGCGGAGGACCGTTCCCGGTGATCCTGGCGCGGACACCGTACGACAACATGTCGGAGGGCTTGGTCGATTCCGCCATCTTCTTCGCCCAGAACGGCTATGCCTTCGCCGCCCAGGACTGCCGCGGGCGCAACGACTCGGACGGCCGCTTCAACCCGTGGGTCCAGGAGTTCGAGGACGGGCACGACACGGTCGAGTGGCTCGGCTCGCAGGTCTGGTGCGACGGGAACATCGGCATGCACGGCGACTCGTACGTGGGCGGTGTGCAGTGGATGGCGGCCGTCATGGGCAGCCCGTATCTGAAGGCGATCGTTCCCCGGGTCATCGGTGACGACCTCCACAATTCGCCGCACTACCAGAGTGGGGCGTTCACGTTGCACCTCAACGCCACTTGGAGCTACCGCATGGGGGGACGCACCTGGCAGCTGATCGACCGGTTCAACTGGAAGCGCATTTTCCCGGTGCTGCCGCTGCGGGCCATACCGGCGTTCGGCGGCAAGGACGTTCACTTCTTTCAGGACTGGTTGGACCATCCCGACTACGACGACTACTGGAAGCCCCTGGCGATCAAGGAACAGTACGAGAAGGTGAGGATTCCGGTGCTGCAGATCGGCGGCTGGTACGACATCTTCGCCGGTGGGACGATGAACAACTTCGTCGGGATGCAGCAGCGGGGCGGCTCCGAGCTAGCTCGCAACCACCAGCGGGTCGTCATGGGGCCGTGGCACCACCACACCAACACCGAGACCCACGCGGGGGAGATCGACTTCGGCAAGGCCTCGGTGCTGGATGTCAACGAGATCCAACTGCGGTGGTACGACCACTGGCTGAAGGGCGAGGACAACGGGGTCGATGCGGATCCGCCATTGCGTATCTACACGATGGGCACCGACGAGTGGCGCGACGAGCACGAGTGGCCGCTAGCTCGGACCGAGTTCACTCCCTGGTACTTCCACAGCGACGGGTCGGCCAACTCCCTCCTGGGCGACGGAGCCCTGTCCACCGAGTCGTGCACCGACGAGCCGGCCGACGGATACGTCTACAACCCCGGGTACCCGACCCCCACCATGGGCGGGACCACCTGCTGCAATCCCGAGATCGTCGACTGGGGCTCCTTCGACCAACGACCGGTCGAGTACCGCAACGATGTCCTCGTGTACACGTCGCAGCCGCTCGAAGAGGATCTCGAGGTCACCGGGCCGGTGGTTGTCAAGCTGTTCGCCGGCACCGACGGGAAGGATACGGACTTCACCGCGAAGCTCGTCGATGTCCATCCGGACGGGTTCGCCAGGAACCTCTGCGACGGCATCATCCGCGGCCGGTACCGGGAGGGCGCCGAGCGCCAGGTGTTGCTGGAGCCGGATGAGGTCTACGAGTTCACGATCGATCTTTGGGTCACCAGCAACGTGTTCAGGAGGGGACACAGCATCAGGGTGGAGATCGCGAGCAGCAACTTCCCCCGCTTCGACCGCAACCTCAACACGGGCAACCCGATTGCCGACGACGACCAGATCCGGGTTGCCCGCCAGACCGTCCACCACGACACGACCCGGCCCTCCCACATAGTGCTGCCGGTGATACCTCCTGGTTGAGGCCGAGCTCTTCGCTCAAGAACCGTTATCAGTTGCCGGTAGTCAGTGGTGCGACCGGGCAACAGGACCAGGTCTTGAGGGTCCTTTGCGCTGGTCGGTGGCCAACCAAGGCCACCGTGCACCCAGACCGTGGCTGAGGGTCTCTACCGTTGGGCCCACTACGCGGCCAGTGTCTTGTGGTCAGTTGCCCTGATCGAGGACCGTTGTCCAGAGCCGGTCGATGGGCATCGCATGGATGCGGTCCTCAGGATGGCTGTTCCATTCTCCGGTGTGGAACGCTACGCCGGCTTTGAAGCGGTCTCCGAGTTCGTCGCGCAGGGTTCGCAGGCCGCGCCCGCTTCGAGGCTGCCAGCCTCCTGCTGCTTTGATCTCGAACGCCAATACGGAACCGTCGGACTGTTCCACGACCAGGTCGACTTCAAGGCCTCCTCTGGTTCGCCAGTGCCCGACTGTGGGTGTGTGGTCCATCCACGACACTTGCTTGAGAATCTCACCTACGGTGAACGTCTCGAGCAGATGACCGAACTGCTGCAGGGCCGTCCCGTCCCGTCTCGCTAGCCGATCCTCTGAGAGGCCGAGGAGTCGTGCCGCTAGTCCGGAGTCGACGATGTGAAGCTTGGGGTGTTTGGTCGCTCGGGCGCGCAGAGTGGTTCGCCAGGCCGGTAGACGGCTGATAAGGAAGGAGGACTCGAGGAGGCCCGTGTAGGTGTGGGCTGTCTTTTGTTTGAGTCCCGCGGCGTCTCCTGCAGACGTAACATTCAGTACTTGGCCGGTCTGGGAAGCGAGCCGGTGGAACATCCGGCGCAGTCCAGCCGGGTCGCGTACATTGGACAGTTCGTCGCGTATTTGTTCGAGGCATAATTCGACATAGTTGTCGTACCATCGTTGCCGGCCGGCTGTGCTCATCGGCCGCGTTGGAGGGAAACCGCCTTGAACCACCCGCTGTACGTACTGTTCGCGGGCCGTAGCGGATCGGTATCCGTCGTGCAGGGATTCGGGGTCGGTGAAGAGCCTGTCGACCAGGTTCTCGCGGACGGATGCAGCTTCTCCTTGAGAAAACGGGTAGAGGGGCAGCCGGTAGAGCCTGCCTGTGAGGAACCGTGACAGATCGGGCCGTACGGTGTCGCTTACCGTCGACCCCGTGAGGACGAACTGGCCGGGCGATCCGTCCTGGTTGAGTTGGTTCTTGATGGCGGCTAGCAGTCCGGGAACGTGCTGGTACTCGTCGATTAGCACGGGACGGGGTCCTGTGACGAGGATTCGGGGGTCCAGTCGGGCGAAGGTGCGTGTGGCAGGATCGTCGAGGTCGATCATCTCCACCGAAAACGACGCGGCAAGGGAGCGGAGGAGCGTGGTCTTCCCAACGGACCGGGGTCCTTGAACCAACACCACCGGGATCTCTTCCATCCGGAGACGGACTATCCCCTCGAGTTGTCGAGCAACCGTTGCCGTCACCTCGGGGTCCTTGCCTCTCGTCAGCTACCGGGTGTCTAAGTTACACGATTGGCCAACTGTTTATTACAGCATTGGCCTATTGGTTGTTACTAGATCGACATGCCTGATCTGCCGAATTGGCCTGAACTGCCCACCCGCGGCAAGCCGTGGTCGTAGCTGGGTTGGGGGCGCAGGAATCCGGATGCCCCGCACAATTCGAGGACCGCTGCGGGCATTGTCGCTAGCCTGAGCTACGGCCTCGATCGGAACCGATCCACTGGCGGCCACATAATCTATTGGGAGGTTCACATGCGTCCGACTGTTGCCGACCTTCCTTGGAGTCAGTTGCCGGAACCTCTGACGAGGAGACTGGCCGACTGGGCATACGACCTTTCTTACGCGGATCTAGGCCAAGAAGAGCGCGAGGCGGTGGTGCGCCTGTGCCGGGACTTCGTGGTGATATCGCTGGCTGCCTCGACCGGTCGGGGCGTGGGCGAGTCGTCGGGCCCCGGCCTGGAGCCCTTGGTGAAGCTGGCCGCTCTCTATCCCGGTTCGTGCACCATCCTCGGACGGGATGTGACCACCACGCCCCAGCATGCGGCCATAGTGAACGGCGCCTTTGCCCACACCCTCAACCTGATGGACGTGCATCGGTGGAGCGCTCCAACCCATATCTGTCCCGGGGTCTTTCCGGCGGTCTTTGCCCTGGCGGAGACCAGGGAGGTTGCCTTCCCCGAGTTCGCGGTGGCGGTGGTGGTGGGCGTGGAGGGGATAGCCAAGCTGGGTATGGCGCTCAACGTCGGCCAGGGGGTGATCGACACCACCGACGCCAACGCTCCCGGAGCGGCGCTGGCGGGCGCCAAGTTGCTCGGCCTGGACCGGGACGGGCATGCCGATGCGTTGGGGATCGGTGCCTACCTGGCGGTGGGCGGCACCATCTCGCTCGAGTTGACCTCTCCCGGGTACTGGACCAGGCCGCTGCTCAGCGGTTGGCAACCCGGTACCGGCGTGATCTCCGCCATGCTGGCCCGGGAGGGGCTGCGGGGGTCCCCTCGGGTGCTGGAGGCCGCCACGGGCTTCCTGAACGCGCGGAGCCTGGTTCCCGACCCCGCTCCCCTGTCGGCGCTCGGCGACCCGTTCGAGGTCACGCGGGTGGGTCTGAAGCCTTACCCGACCACCAGGTACATCCACTCGGAGATCGAGGCCCTGCTGCGCATCGTCGTGGAGGAGGATCTGGCCCCTGACGACGTGGAGAGGGTCGTGATCGAGAAACCGCGGTCCATGCACCTGGTCACTGGAACGGATGACCGCCTCGATCCGTCCGCCCCAGAGGTGGCCCGCCTCAGCTCGTTCTTCTTCGCCGCCAAGGTCATCAAGGATCGCCGGGCCTGGCTGGATGCCCTCGAACCCGCCTCGCTTCATGACGCCGAGACGAAGCAACTCATGGACCGGGTCGAGTGTCGACCGGCTGCGGATCTGGATGCCTTCTTCCCGGAGGGATTGCCGGCGAGGGTGACGGTGGAGAAACGGGACGGGACTTCGGTTACCAGGACGATCCACCACCCGCGGGGTGAGCCGGAGCGGCCGCTGTCCGAGGCCGAGCTCATGGCCAAGTACAACGCCTTGTACGACTACTGCCTCTCGGACTCGATGCCGAGGGCTCGTTTCGACGAGATCCTGGCCCGGTGCTCCGAGTTGGAGAGTTGCGAGGACATCGGGGCCTTCGTCGGTTCTCTCGGCGCCGATGCGTCCTGATCCGCAAGTCCGGTAGTCCTCCGGATACCTGAGAAAGGAAGCGTGACATGTCCCTCCCCGCCGCCGACAAGGTCGAGATCCACGAACTGGTAGCCCGATACAACCGGGCTATCGACTCGGGCGATGTGGAGGGCTGGGTGGATACCTTCCTCCCGGACGGGGTGTTCGAGGGTCTGGTGGTCCCCACCTTCCGGGGCCACGACGAGTTACGGGCCTTCGCCACCGAATTCTGGACCGAACCCGAGTACGCCGAGTGGCGGGGCGCCCAGCACTGGACCACCAACATGATCATCGATGGCGAGGGTGACCGAGCCACCCTGTTCGCCTACCACATAATGTTCACGCCCCACGGTCCGGGTGCCAACCCTGCCCTGCTGGCCGCCTACGACGACGAACTTCGCAAAGTGGATGGCCGGTGGCGCTTCTCCCGGCGCCGCGTGATCGAGTTCCCCGGCGACGTGGCCTGACCCGCAGAGTCAGCCTGCCTAGCGCTGTGAAGGGTGGGCGCCGGTCCCGTGGGCTGCATGCGCCGGGAGGTGGTGAGTTTCGGCCGATGATCAGAGCCCGGTAGACCAGGAGCCGGCCATTGGCGAAGGAATGGCTGATTGACGCCGCACTCCACGCTTGCGGGTAATCGCCGAATCCCGCGTCAGGTCGCGAAAAACGCGACCGCCGGCTTGTCCTCCGGGCCCTCCCCCGCCACCACCGTTCCTGAGTTCCGAGCGCGTTCTGCCCGCACCTGGGGGGCTGTCCGGCACCTAGATTCGTGATCCCTCGGGCGGTCGAAATGACGTCCGGTTCGAGACCGCCGGGTGTTTGACACCAACCAATATGCCACAGGGTTGTGACAGGTTCAACCCTCTCGAGCGGGCAAGTTCCTCCCCGGATGGGCTTCCGGCCACCCGAGAGCCGTGTGGCGGGTCAGTCGCCCAGGGAGTCGACGATGTGCATGATCCCGTCTCTGGCCATGGGGTTGGGCAGGTAGCTGCTGAAACCGGGGTAGAGCGGGAAGATGATCGGCAGGGTGATGCCGGCCGCCCGGTACACGTCGATCTTCTCCCGGCACATCTCCGGCGTTCCGTAGACGGTCACCGCGTCGGCCATCTCGTCGTCGATCAGGTCCACGGCGGCCTCCATGTCCCCCGCCTCGACCCGTTCGGTCACTTGGCGGGCGATCTCTCCCTTGCCGCGGCGGTTGAAGTAGGTGCGGTAGTAGTGGTACGAGGACATGTGGATGGCCACGTCGTGCTTGGCCGCCAGCTTGGCGGCCTCCACGTCCTCGCTGACCGAGGTCGGCAGGTAGCACCCGAGCTCGATCTCGGCCGGATCCCGACCTACCCGGGCCGCTCCCCTGGCCACAGCCTCCTTCATGACCGGCACGAAGTCGAGCGGCACGAAGATCGGCGCCACCCCGTCGGCGATCTCGCCGGCCAACTCGAAGGTCTTCTCGGCCAGCGCACCGTAGAAGATCTCGATGTTGTCGCGGTACGGTCCCAGCCACGGCTCGTAGTCGCGGACGTGGAAGACCTCACCCCGGTAGCGGACCGGCTCGCCCTGGTAGGCGCCCTTGATGACGGCGCGGGTCAACTCGGTGGTCTCGCGCAGCCTCTGCAGCGGCCGCTCGAAGGGGGAAGGCCGGTTGATCTCCACGTCGTCGCGCATCAGGTGGATCTCGCGATGGCCGACCCCCAGGCCCAGGCGGAACCGGCCCTCGGAGATGGAGTCGACGGTGGCGGCGGCGATGGCGATGGTGGTCGGGTTGCGGGTGAACACCGTCGCCACGCCGGTGCCCAGGATTATCTGCTCGGTCTCGCGGGCGCATGCGGCCAGGAAACAGAACGGGTCCGAGAAGCTCTCGATTATGTAGGCGGACTCGTAGCCGCGCCGGTCGGCCAGCTTGACCACGTCGATGAGATCGTTGATCGGCATGCCTCCCCAGAGGCCGAGCCCGAGCCTGTCCATGTGAAACACCCGCCTTTCTGTCGTCGCTGTCGTCGTCCCTCAGACCATGCGCTGGTGGGCGAGCATCGAGCTCGCGAGAAATACGCTACGCAAAGGGGTTGACCTTGTCACACCCGTGCCGCACAATAGGTGATACCAAACACCGGTGCGGCATCGAACCGGACGTCCTTCGGCCGCCCGCGGGATCATCAAGCTCGGAACCAGGTCGGCATCACCGAAGGCAGCGGCAGGACGCGTTCCGACCCCAGGAAAGGTGGTGGTGGGGGTGGGCCCGCCGGAGGGTCGGCGGGGGCGATTTTCGCGACCTGGGGGCGTGGATCCAGCTTGGCCGGGCACCCGGTCGACGTGGTCGACTGCACCTTGGCCGGGGGTGCGGTGATCACGTCCCATCCGCTGTGCCAGGCGTCTGCGCCCGATCCGTTACGAGGTTCCTCGGGCGGGTGGAACGGGCCAGCAGCCGGGTGTCGGCGGCGAACTCCCCGGACCGGATGCACGACACCGAGTGCTTGTCGCCGTAGTCCTCCTCGGGAGGTTCCGCCTCCGAACAGGCGGCGATCGACCATGGGCAGCGGGGCTCCAGCGGGCATCCGGGGGGTCGCTCCATCGGGCTGGGGATCTCACCGATGAGCTCCACCGGGGCCATCGGGACGGTCGGGTCCAATTCGAGAGCCGACTGCATCAGCGCCCGGGTGTAGGGGTGCAACGGGTCGACGAACAGCCGGTCGGTCGGGCCCCGCTCGACGATCTTTCCCAAGTACATGATGGCGACCCGCTCGGTGACCGACCGGATGGCGAGCAGGTCGTGGCTGATCAGCAGGATGGCGGTGGACGAGCTTCCCCGGAGCCGCTTGATCAGCTCCAGCACCCCGGCCCGGGCGTCGGGATCCAGCGCGGTGGTGGGCTCGTCGAGGATCAGCAGGTCGGGTTCGAGGATCAGGGCCCGGGCTATCGAGGCCCGCTGCAGCAGTTCCTCGGGGAGGCCGTCGCAGTTCAGCAGCAGGTGGGTGCGGTCGAGTCCGACCAGGGCGGCCGCCTCCTCCACCCGGGTCGCCAACTCGGCACCTCTCCGGACACCGTGGGCGAGCAGCGGATCGGCGATCGCCTCCCACACCTGGAAACGCCGGTTTACCGAGTCGCGCGGCTCCTGGAACACCATCCCGACCTGCGCATCGTCCGTGCCCCAGGTGATGGTCCCGCCGTCTGGCGCCAGCAGCCCGGCCAGGCACCGTCCCACCGTGCTCTTGCCGGAGCCACTCTCGCCGATCAGCCCCAGCACCTCGCCCCGGTCGATCCGGAAGGAGGCTTCCGCCACGGCCACCAGCCGGTCCCCACCCTCGAGGCGGAAGACCTTGCGCAGCCGCTCGACGGTCACCACCCGGCTCATCACACCCTCGCCCGCGCCAGCATGGCCGCCCCCGTATTGCTCTGCGGTCCGGAGAAGAAAGCCACAGGCGTGGTGTGCTCCACCACCCGGCCCCGCTCGAGCACCGTGATCGTGTCCGAATAGTGCGCCACCACCCCCAGGTCCTGGGTGGCGATGACCAGCGTGAAGCCTTTCTGCTCCCGCAGCGATGCCAGGAGGTCCATCAGTTGGCGCTGGATGGTGACATCGAGACCCCCGGTCGGATCGTCGGTCGCCAGGACGCTGGGTTCGAGCAGCAGGGCGAAGCCGAGCAGCACCCGCTTGCGCATACCGCCGCTGAGCTCATCGGGCAAAGATGCCAGGACCCGGTCGGGATCGGCGATGCCCAGGTCGAGGAGGGCGGTGCGGGCCCGGTCCCGGATGGCGGCCCTCCGCTGCGACCTCCGCCGGCTCTGGCCGGCCAGCACCGAACAGACATCCTCGAAGTGGCGCCCCACCCTTATGACCGGGTTCAGTGCCTCCCTTCCGGAAGCGGGTACGAACAGCAGCCGTCTCCGTCGCATGACCAGCCGCTCGGCCGGGTCGAGAGTGGCCGGTTCGAGGCCGTCGACGGTCAACCGGCCGCTGACACGGGCCGCCGCGGGCCACATGCCGACCAGAGCACGGAGGAGAACCGTCTTGCCCGCCTCCCTCTCACCGATGAAGGCGTGGGTGAGGCCCGGGGCCAGATCGAAGGTGACCTCATCCAGCAGGCGCTTGTCGCCGATGGCGAGCGTGAAACGGTCGGCGGTGATGCCGCTCATCCGAACATCCTGTCCGCCCAGCGGTGGGACCTGGACAGAGTACCCGAACCTCCGCGGGACGGCGCCTCCCTGAGGCCCTCCCCCAGCAGCGAGAAGCCGAAGATGGTGAAGGCCAGCGACAGTCCGGGGAACAGCGACGGCCACCACTCCCCCGTGCCGAGCTGGTTCGAGCCCTCGGAGATCATCACCCCCCACTCCGCGGTGGGAAGGCGGACGCCCGCACCGACGAAGCTCAGGCCGGCGGTCAGCAGGATCGAGAAACCGATCATCACCGACACCAGGGAGGCGGCCGGACCCAGCGCGTTGGGCAGGACATGCCGGAAGGCGATCCGCAGCCGACTCCAGCCGGCGATGATGGCCGCCTCGACGAACGGTTCTTCCCGCAACACCAGGATTCCGGTGCGGATCTGCCGCACGAACACCGGGGTGTTGACGAAGGCCAGGCCGAGTATCAGGTTGACGGGACCGGCCCCGAGCACCGCCACCAGTGCCAGGGCGAACACGAACACCGGGAAGGCCTGCATGACATCCATACCCCGCATGATGACCTGGGCCGAGAAGCCGCCGATCCGTCCGCGGTCCTCGAACATCCCGGCGACTGTCCCCAGCGGGATGCCTATGAAGAACGCCAGAAGGGTGGCCGCCAGCCCCACGGTCAGGTCGACGCGGGGGGCGTAGAGAGTTCTGGTAAGAATATCCATGCCCCTGCGGTCCGTGCCGAAGAGGAAATCACCGTCGGGTCCCGACAGTATCTCGCCGGTCAACTCCTCCGACCCGTACGGGGTGATCACCGGGGCGAGGAGAGCCAGCAGGACTATCAGGCCCACGATGGCCGCGCCCCATACCGTCTTGGCCCCGTAGCGGTCGAACACCTCCCGGATCATGCCGACTCCGCCCTACCCAGGCGCGGATCCACCATCCAGAGGACCACGTCGACGAGCAGGTAGTTGACGATGTTGAACACCGCGGCCAGCAGGATGAAACCCTGGAGGGCGGCGAAGTCGGCGCCTCTCAGAGCCGAGACGGCGTACTGCCCCACTCCACCCCACGAGTAGATCTGCTCGACGAGAACCGCTCCTCCCAGAAGGAAGCCGTAGGTGATGCCGGCCACCGTCGCCACCGGCGGCAGGGCCAAGCGGACGACGCGCCGGTCGGTGAGCCGCTGGCGGATCCCGGCGCTGGCATACAGATCGTTGAAACCGGCCCGCATGGCCTCTTCGGAAGCGGCATTGGCGACTTTCACGATCAAGCCCGAGTAGACGAGCGTGAGGGTGAGCACGGGCAGGGCAAGGTGCTGGAGTGCCAGCCATAGCGTCGATAGGTCACCGGCCAGGAGCGAGTCGATGGTCAGCAAGCCGGTGACCCGGTCGGGTGGGGTGGCGAACCCGAGACGGCCGATGGGAGGCGGGAGGATCCCCCACGTATAGGAGAACAGGAACGCGAGGATCAGCGCCAGCCAGAAGTCCGGAATCGACCCGGAGAACATGGCATAGCCGAAGATCACCTTGCCCTTGCCCCGCATGCGCCGCCGAGCCATGGCGAAGCCCAGCGGGATTCCCAGCACCAGGGAGACGAGCATCGCCAGCGAGATGAGCTCGAGGGTGGCCGGGGCCCGCTGGACCAGATCGTCGAAGACCGGCCTTCCGCTGGTGATCGAATCACCCAGGTCCCCCTGCGCAAGGTTGACGAGGAACGTCCAGAACTGGACAGGCAGGGACTCGTCGAGCCCCAAATGGCGACGGATGGATGCCAGTACCCGTTCGCTCGCGGCGGGTCCGGCTATGACTCGGGCGGGGTCTCCCGGGACGAGGCGGATCAGGAAGAAAGCCGCCGTTGCCGCGCCGACCAACTGGATGATCACGAAGCGGCCCCGACGAGCGACCAGGCGGCCGAGCCGCCCTAGACCACTCCGCTTCCCGGCGCTTCCCCTAGCCGCCTCTGTCGGCGTAGCAGTCACTTAACGGTCTGCACGACCCGACGGTGACCCGCCGCGGCGACAGAGTGCAATCGTCATCCTCCAGCACTCTCCTGTAGCACGGATAGACGGTAGGACCGGTGCCGGACGGGCTCCCACCCGCCCGGCACCCGGTTGCTTCCTACGAACGGCTCAGGTCGTAGAACCAGATCTGGTTGTTCGGGTACCACGTGTAACCCTCGATGTCGGGAGCGAATCCGTACCTCGTCGGCGCGCCCACCACCGAGAGGTGCGGAACGTCGTCAGCCATGATCTGCTGGATCTCGGTGACCAATGCGGTCCGCTCCGCGCCCGGCAGGACCGCCAGCGCCTCGGCGATGGCCGCGTCGAAGCGCTCGTTGGTGAACCCGCCGAAGCTCAGGAAACCGGTCGGACCCGAGACATACAGAAGGTAGTGGTACGGGATGTCGGAAACGATGGCGTAGCCCTGGTGCAGCACCATGCCGATGTCGCCGGAGTTACCGACCTCGATATAGGCGGCTGCCGGCCGGGCGTCGATCTCGACGTTGACCCCTATCTGCGCCAGCGAGTCCCGGAGCAGAACTGCGACATTGTCGTGGTCGGCCACGTCGGCGTTGATCAGAAGCGGGATGTCGAACCCGTCCGGATACCCTGCCTCGGCCAGCAACTGCTTCGCCGTCTCGATGTCGCCGTCGGCGGGATAGGGCCACACCTCGCCGGCGTAGTCGGGATACGAGGAGGGCGCCACCATCGACAGCGGGGCGGCGTCTCCCCCGTACACGTCGTTGATGATCCGGGATTGGTTGACCGCGTACTGCATCGCCCGCCTGACCGCCGGGTCGGTGGTCGGCCCGGAGCCTTCGCGGGTGTTCATGGCAGCGAAGATCACCTGGTTACGAACGGCGGAGACTGTCTTGCCCTCTTCGGGGCTCAGCGACGCGAGTTCCCGGCTGGACAGGTTCTCGGCTATGTCGATCTGGCCCTGCTTGAGCAAGGCGAGGCGCTGTGACGAGTCGGGGATCTCCCGGTAGATGATCTCGGAGAAGAAGGGCTCACCTCGCCAGTAGTTCTCGTTGGCCTTGAGCACCAGCTGGGAACCCGGGGTGAACTCCTCCACATAGTAGGGGCCGAACCCCATCTGGTTCCGCTTCATCCACTCGGTCGCCCACGGGTCGTCATCGGTGGCGTTCGCCTTGGCCACCGTCGAATCCGCCGGGCTGATGGTCTGGAGCTGCATGGCCCGGTAGAACAGCGGGTTGGGAGCGGTGATGGTTATCTCCACGGTCCAGTCGTCGATCACCTTGACGTTGTCCATCGACGGGATCTTGGCGACCCCGACTACGAAGGCGCCGACCACGGCAACGCCGAAGTTACGTTCGATCATCCAGCGCAAGTCCTCGGAGGTGAATTCGTTACCCTCCGCGCTCATCACGCCCTGGCGGAGATGCAGGGTGTAGGTGAGGTTGTCGGCCGAGACCTCGGTCCGCTCGACCAGGGCGGGGAGCATCCCTGCGTCTCCCTTGCGCAGCTCTGTGGCTCCGCGCACACCGCCGGGTCCTTCCTCCGACTCGAACCAGTAGAGGGAGTCGAGGACCGTGGTGATGATCTCTACGGACTCCTGTCCGGGTGCGAACTCCGGGTCCAGTGTGACGGGAAGAGCGGCCACTCCGACGATCAGCCGGCGATTCTCGTCCGAGGGCATCTCCTCGGGTTCTTCGGGCATCTCCTCGGGTTCTTCGGGCATTTCCTCGGGTTCTTCGGGCATTTCCTCAGGTCCCTCGGCCGCGGCCTGGGTGGTGGTGGCAGCCCGTGTGGTGGTCGGGTCCGCCTCGTCGTCACCACCGCACGCGGCGCCGACCAAGGTAAGTACCAGCAGAATCCCCAACAGTTTCCGGATCCGGTTCGCAATCATCACGCTCTCCTCTCGCGTCACCCCCCTACAGGTAACGCTCTCACGACCTCACGAATATAGTGCCTAGGGTCAGGGCCGTCCATAGGTGGGTCGCCGGCCGGTGGACGTGGGGTGGTTAGGCAGCGTTGACAGGTGGCTCGGTCGTGGTCGGTGGTCGGCCTAGCCGTCGCCCAGCTTGACGAAGAGGTCTGCCCCGGTAGGAGTGGACAGGTGCACCCGTCCTGAGTCGGCCGGGAGGTGGACCAGGTCTCCCCGGCCTGCGGTTCGGTCGTCGATACCCAACTCCCCCGACGTGACATATCCGATCAGCAGACGGCCGAGCCGGTGCGGCTCCCGGTCTCGGTAGCCGGGGTGGAAGCGGGCCAGCAGGGAGCAAGAGCCGCTGATCCAGTTCCTGCTCAGCATCTTGACGGACAGGGACGGGTGGTCGAGGTTCCGCATCCAGTCTTCCCCCCGCGCCAGGACCGTCGCCGGGACCCAGGGCATGAGCGACGATGGCAGCCGGCGTATCCATCCCCGGGGGCCTACGGCCGTCTCCAGGTCTTCGAACAGGACGTTGCGACCGAGATCGTCGGAGGGCCGTACCCGCCGGGAGGCCGGCCCGCTCCGGTCGCCTTCGCTGACCCCCTCCTGCATCAACAGGCCCAGGAAACCTGTCGGGGCACGGGCTGCATGGACCCACCCAGGAGGTCGCCAGAAGTAGTCGCCCGCCGCCACTTCACCCTCCCCGTCGATCTCGCAGCCACCTTCGAGCACCAGACACTCCTCCACCGAGTCGTGATAGGCGGGACCGGGGTCGGCGAAGCCCGGCAGCAGGCGTACGAGGTCGATCCGCCGGGTGGTTTCGGGGTCGTCGAGCAGCGTTTTCTGCTCCCATAGGGAGTAGGTGGCCGCCAACTCCGCTTCCGGCCCCACGTTGCCCGCGTAGCCGTCCGGCATCCCTTCCACCGTGTCGAGCCCCCTGACCGGGGCGACCTGCTCGCCGCGGACCACCTGCGCAGTCATCCCGGCCCTCGGTCGGCGGTGGGCGGCTCCGGGTGCCGGGGAGTCCAGCCCGCCAGTTCCTGGACTACGGCGCCGCCGTCCAGCACCTCCGGTTCCGCGTGTGGCCGGCCGATCACCTGGATTCCGATCGGAAGGCCGTCCGGCGACCAGCCGACCGGGATGCTGGCCGCCGGGTGCCCGGTGAGCGAGCAGAGGGACAGGGGCCGGATGAGGGTCAGGTCGCGGGGCGTCACGACCCCGTCCGGAAACGCCAACTCCTCCTTGTCGGGAAACGGTGCGGTGACGTGTTGGGAGGGCGCTACCACCAGATCGGCCGTGTCGAGGATACTGTTGAGGCGGTCCCGGTAGACGCCCCGCAGGCGCTGCGCGTCCACGTAGTCCACCGCACGCAACTCCATGCCGAGTTCCAGGTAGGCGAGGACGTCGTCACCGTAAAGGTCGGGGCGCTCCTCGAGCCGACGGCGGTGATAGGCGGACGCCTCTGCGGCCAGGATGACGAAGATGGTGGCTATCACCTCCCCGGGATCGGCCACCTCCACCTCCTCGATCTCCGCCCCGGCGTCCGAGAGGCGGTCGAGGACCGAACGGAGCACGGACCCGACCTCCGGTTGCATCGGCGTCATGAGTTCGCTCAGCAGAGCCACCTTGCGCACCGGCCTTCCGGTAGGTGGCCGGAGCGCGGCTGCCAGGGTGGCGGGATCGGTCGGGTCGGGTCCGACCATCAGCTCGATCAGTGCCCGGCTGTCGTCGATGGTGCGGGTCATCGGACCTACCGTGTCCAGCGACCAGGCCAGGGGTACGACCCCTCGGTATGACACGTTGCCGTAGGTGGGTTTCAGTCCCGCCAATCCGCACAGCGCCGCGGGTTCCCTGACGGAGCCCGCGCTGTCGGTTCCCAGAGCTCCGAAGGCCTCTCCGGTGGCGACCGCGGCGCCCGATCCACCGCTGGATCCGCCCGGCATCCGGCTCGTGTCCCATGGGTTGCGGGTCGGAGGGGTCAGAGCCCCGTACGCGAACTCGTGGGTGTTGGACTTGGCGAGGATGATCGCACCCGCCGCCCGGAGACGGCCGACGACGGTGGCGTCATCGGTGGCCACATTCCCGGCCATCTGCCTCGAACCGGCTTCGGTGGGTGCTCCGGCTACATCGATGAGGTCCTTCACGACGATAGGCACCCCGTGGAGCGGTCCCCGCCACCTCCCCGAAGCTGCCTCCGCGTCGCGGGCGGCCGCCTCCTCGAGTGATTGGTCGGCCAGGACGAACGGCAGGGCGGCGATGTGCGGTTCCCACAACTCGATCTGGCGGAGGCAGGCTTCCACCAGGTCCCTGGCGGACAAGCGGCCCGAGCGGACCTCCCCGGCGGCCTCGATCAGCGACAGCCGGGCGATCCCGGTCATCGGGACCGGTCTGCGGGGAACGGATCGACGACGTACACGACGGGCAGCACCCGGTCGCGTGGCAGCTGCATGGCTACGGAACGGACCGTTCCGGCCAGCACCGTGGCCAGGTCCGGGGCTTCTACCTCCTCGCCGCCCGGCTCGTCGCGGGTTCGGTCATCGCCCATCGGTCATCCCGAGGCGTGTCGACTCATCCCGCCACGAACCGGGCCACCCGCTCGGCGTACTCCTCCGGTACGCGGATGGGTAACTGGCCGGGCAATCCGGGAACAATCGAGATGCGGGCATCGGGGATCAGGGCGGCGGCCGGTTCGTCCTGATCGGCGAATATGTCGAACTCGGCGTCGAGCAGCAGGGTCGGGCAGGAGAGGCGTCGCAGGCCGGGCTCGGGGTCGTACCGGAAGGCGGCGTTGTAGGCCCACTCGTACCGATCCAGCACCGACAGGACATGGATCGCGCCCACATGCAGGACCGCCGGGTCCGAGTCTGCGCCCCAGATTCTCCGGTAGCGCTGCCAGGCCCATTCCAGATGCTTCCCCTCGGAGGTGGGTTGCATCGGCGGTGACCAGGATGCCAGGTATTGGCGGCGTTCCTCCTCGGTCATCAGCGGCACGCCGGTGAGGATGGCGTGGGTCGCACGACCGGGTTCGGCCTGCAGCGCTACCTCGAGGGCCAGTGACGCCCCCGTGTGGACTCCGGCGACCGCGAACGTGTCGAGGCCGAGGGCGTCGGCGGCCTCGAGCAGCATGGCCGAGTAGTCGGGTATCTCGAACCTGTCGTGGGGAGGCGGATCGGAATGCCCGTATCCGGGAGTGTCGAAGGCGTAAGCACGCATGCGCCTGCCCAACTGCGGCAGGGCCCGTTGGTAGGCCATGCCCGACAGCGGCGACTCGTGGAAAAACAGGGCGGCCGGGCCGCGCTGCCCGGATGTGCGGTAGTGGACCTGGCCCCACTCGACATCCACATAGCCTCGCCGTACCGAATGCATATGCGGCGGAATGGTACCGTGTGGCGGTGGAATCGGTGATGCGTCCGAGAACATGACGGCCGGCCTTCCTTCCGGCCTCCGCCAGGCTCTGCACGACATCCTCGGGAAGGACTCGGTCTTGGAGGGCGAGGACGACCGGCGCTTCTTCTCCCATGACATCTTCGAGGCCGGGGCGACAGCCGCGGCAGTGATCCGCCCCGGCACGGTCGAGCAACTCGCCACCGCGGTGCGCAACGTGACTACGGTCGGGTTCGCCGTCGTACCGAGGGGAGGCGGGGTCTCCTACACCGGCGGCTACCTCCCCGAGAGCGCCGCGTCGGTCATGGTCGACACACGGGCGCTCGACCGGGTGATAGATGTCAACACCACCGACATGTACGTGACGGTGGAGGCCGGCTGCACCTGGGAGCAACTCAGCGAGGTTCTCGAAGGGACCGGGACCAGGACCCCGTTCGGTGGGCCTTTCTCCGGCCGGTACGCCACCGTAGGCGGAACCCTGTCCCAGAACGCCATCCTGTGGGGATCGGCCGCCCACGGCGGGGCTGCCGACTCGGTGCTCGGACTGGGAGTGATACTGGCCGACGGCACGCTGGTGCGTACGGGGTCCGCCGCGACGTCGGCGGGGTCGCCCTTCCATCGCTACTTCGGTCCCGACCTGACCGGCGCCTTCCTGGGCGATTCGGGCGCTCTCGGGATCAAGGTCGAGGCCACCCTGCCTCTGATGCCGAAGCCCGCCGCCGCCCGGTTCGCCTCGTTCTCCTTCCGGGACCGGCGCAGGTTCGTGGACGCCATGGCCGACGTGGCGCGGTCGGGCACGGCCTCCACCTGCTTCGGGCTCGATCCGCTGCTCCAGTACCAGCGGGTCCGCAAGACCCGGCTGCGGGAAGGAGCCCGGAAGCTGCGAGGGGTGGTCGCCACCGCGGAGACCACGGTGGCAGGCCTGAGGGAGGCGGCCGCGGTGGCCCTGCGAGGACGGCGGGTGGCCGACGTACACGGCTACGCGCTGCATGTGATCGTCGAGGGCCGCTCCGCCGAGGCGGCCGATGCCGCCATCGCCGAGATAACAGCCATGAGCCGTGCGGGCAGCCGCCAACTCCCCGATTCGGTCCCCCGGGTCATGGTCGGCAACCCCTACGTGAGCCTGGCCGCCACGCTGGGGCCCGAGGGCGAGCGGTGGATCCCCACCCACGGCATCTTCCCGCTGTCGGCCGTGAACGACGCCTGGGACCGGCTCGACAAGCTGTTCGCCCACTTCGCCGCACCGATAGAGCGGTTCGGGATCGTGACCGGTCTCCTGACGGCGGTGGTGGGCACGGGAGGCTGCATCCTGGAGGTGGTGCTGTACTGGCCCGGACCCCGCAACCTGTGGCACGAGCGGATGCTGGACCCCTCCAAGCTCAGCCGCTACCGGGACTTCGAGGACGACCCCGAAGTGGACCGCGTCATCGTGGAGTTGCGGTCCCGGCTCATCGAAACGTTCCATCAGGCCGGGGCGGCCCACCTGCAGATCGGCAAGCGATACCCCTACCTGGACGGGCTCGATCCCGGCGCCAGGGGCCTGCTGGAAGCGATCAAGGACCACGTCGATCCGCACCGCCTGACCAACCCCGGCTCGCTGGGCCTCTGAGAGCGGCGCCGGCCGAGCGGGTCGGCTCCATCCGACCGGATTGCCCCGCCGGAGGCACCAGGCGCTTGCCGGCGGTGACCGATCCGGCTCGTCGGTGTCGCACTCGCGGTCACGTAGCACCTGTCCGCGGGCCTGGCGAGTAGGGCCCGGTCTCGACCCGGCGGGCGGGCCGAGCGATACCCTATAGTTGCGCGCAGGGCGGCTATCCGTCGCCAACCCGGACACGGGGATCTGGAGACGACATGAACGAGTCGACCGCTACGGTGCCGAGAATGACCAGCCGGGAGCGAGTGCTGGCTGCGCTCCGACGGGAGCCGGTGGACAGAACGCCCGTCGCCAACCCGACCTCCGTGGCGACGGTCGAGCTCATGGATCTGGTGGATGCCTACTTCCCCGAGGCCAACCGCGACCCGGAACTGATGGCCCGCCTGGCCGCCACGGGTCATACCGAACTCGGTTTCGACAGCATCATGCCGGTGTTCTCGATCATCCAGGAATCCTCCGCCCTCGGATGCAAGATGCAATGGGAACAGAAGGACAACTGGCCGACGGTCCGGATGCGGGAGCCGATCTGGGAGCAACCCGAGGACATCAACATTCCCGATGGCTTCCTGGACCATCAGGACACCAGGTGCGTGCTCGACGCGATCAAGATCCTGAGGCGGGAGTTCGGCGACGACGTGGCGATCATCGGCAAGACGATGGGACCCTGGACTCTGGGGTACCACTGCTTCGGGGTCGAACCGTTCCTGCTGATGTCCTACGACGACGAGGCCAAGACCAAGGACGCTCTCGATCGCATGAAGGAGATCTCGGTGCTGTTCGGTGTAGCCCAGATAGAAGCCGGCGCCGACGCGCTCACCTTTCCTGATCATGCCACCGGGGACCTCGTATCCGGGGACTACTACTACCGCTACCTGAAGGACCTCCACATCGAGATGGTCGAACGCATCCCGGTTCCTTTGATCCTGCACATCTGCGGGCGGACGGTGGACCGGATGGGGTTCATAGCCGACACGGGAATGGCCGCCTTCCACTACGACTCCAAGAACAAGCCGCAGGAGTCCATGGAGGCCGTCCACGGCGGCATCGCGCTGGTCGGCAACGTGAACAACCCCGAGACGCTCTTCTCCAGGGGACCGGCCGAAGTGCGGCAGCAGGTCCTGGCCAACCTCGAAGCCGGCGTGCAGATGGTCGCCCCGGAGTGCGCCATCCCCCTCCAGACTCCCATCGAGAACCTGCTCGAGATCCCCAAGACCGTGCGGGACTGGCACGCCGAGCGTGCCTCGGCGGCTTGAGGGGAGACGCAGGAGACATGGCGGAACTGTCCGACATCGGCAACGAGATCATCCGGTTCGAGATCGAGGACTACCTGGAACGGCCGGAGGAGATAAGCCGCAACATCGAGCTCTTCAGCCGGGCCCGGCCGCTCATGCAGGACATCGCCGCAGCCCTGATCGAGGGCGAGCACCACGATGTCGACCGCCTCACGCAGCACGCGCTCGACGAGGGTATAGAGGCCCTCGAGGTCATGGACGACGGCCTGATCGCCGGGATGGGCATCGTCGGTATCAAGTTCAGGGAGAACTTCATCTTCGTGCCCGAGGTTCTGGCGTGTGCCCGCGCCATGAAGGCCGGAATGCGCTACATCGAACCCATTCTCTCCGCCTCGGGGGTCAAGCCGGCCGGGACGGTGATCATGGGAACCGTCAAGGGCGACCTCCATGACATCGGCAAGAACCTGTGCATCATGATGCTGAGAGGCTCCGGGTTCGTCGTCGTGGATCTGGGGGTCGACACGTCGCCGGACGAGTTCATCGATGCGGTCGAGGAACACGAGGCGAAGGTGCTGGGAATGTCCGCGTTGCTGACCACGACCATGCCGAACATGGGCCGGACGATCGAGGCGTTCATCGATGAAGACCTCCGCGACGAGGTGCAGATCATGGTGGGTGGCGCCCCGGTCACCCAGGAGTTCGCCGACGACATGGGCGCCGACGGCTACGGCAAGGACGCGCTCGCCTGCGTAGCCCTGGCCAAGCAGCTCATCGCGGATGCGCAGGCCTGAAGGTGTCGCGGACGGGAGTTGCCGACGGCTCTGCGATAGCAAGTGGTCTTTCTGTGAGACGGCGGCGTGGCATGTGTGCAGAGCACGGCAAGTTGTCTTGCAGACAGACCACCAGACCCGACGGCAGGATCATTTGAACCCGGTGAGGCACGACCGGAGCCGGATCGAGGAGTTCAAGCACGACCTGGACCTGTACGGGTTCGTGGTCGTCGAGGATCTGATCACCGCCTCCGACGCCGACCGCCTCGCCTGTCTTCTCGAATCGCTGATCCGTGAGCATCTTCCGTCGCAGGGCAACGACCTCGCGCTGCGGGGTGTCCTCAACTACATGGATCCCGAGGACTACGGACGGCTCAGTCCCCTGCTGGCCCATCCGGTATGCCTGGAGTTGGCCCATCACGCCCTGGGTGAATCCGTCCAGATGGTGGAGGCGACGGCTCTGCTACGGAAACCTGGAGCGCCGGCCCACCCGCTGCATTGCACGGCTCCGGCCGCATGGTTCGCAGAGCAGGGTTTTCCGATTCCGCGGTACCGTGTCGTGCTGCCGTTCTCCTGGATTCTGACCGATCTGACGCACGAGAGCGGTTCACGGTTGTTCATGCCCTTGAGTCAGCTATCGGGTCGGCTTCCGGATCCCGACCATCCCTACAAGCATGTGACCCGGATCGAGGCACCCGCCGGCTCCTTCGTCCTCTTCAACGGAGCAACCTGGCATGGGCTGGCGGCCAACGATTCCCTCTCGCATCAGCGTGTCGAGTTGGCGAGTGGGTACATGCCCGGTTGGTACGACGTACGCACTTCCGGCTATCGCCTGTTGGAATCGTCTGTTTGGGAGCGGATGCCGCCGGAGGTGCAGGCGCTCAACCCGCATGTGGCCGAGGAGTAGCACCCGCGCGGGTAATCGGTCCGGCTGCTGCACCCGATCCCGCCACCCGTTCGTCTCAGGCGGCGTGCGCCGCGACGAGCGATTCGTTGAGTTCTATCCCGAGGCCCGGGCCTGCCGGCACCTCGATGATCCCGGCTCGCACGCGTTCCGGAGGGTCGGTGATATCGGCTCGCCAGGCCACCTGACCCCACTGCAGTTCGAGGCTGTCGAGATTCTCGATGCCGGCGGCGAACTGGAGGGCCGCCGCGGTCGCGACGGGACCGCACGCGTTGTGGGGCGACACCGATACTCCCGCGGCGCCGGCCATGGCCGCGATGTGCCGCCCCTCCAGGATTCCACCGCAATGCATGGCGTCGGGCATCACCACGTCGAGCACATCCCGCCGGCACAGCGGCGCGAACCCTGCCGCCCCGAAGAGCAGTTCGCCGCCTGCGACACGTTGGGGTATGGACGCCTTGATCCGGGCTGTCGTGACCGCGTCGGTCGGGTCGGTTGGTTCCTCGTACCAGTCGAGACCGGCCGGCTCGAGCCTCCGGGCGATGTCGACGGCGCGCTCGAAGTCGAAGTACCGGTGGCAGTCGACTCGGATGGCCACTCCCTCTCCGACCGCTTCTCGCATGGCCACCACGCAGTCGATACCGAGATCGGCGGCCCGCCGCGCCGCCTCGACGCCATCCTCGGGTGTGGGAAAGCCATCGAACGGTGCAGCCTTGACGGTGGAGAATCCCGCACCCGCGGCGCGCTCTGCACTGCGGGCGAAGCCGGCGGGTGATCGATCCGTCGTCGTCAGGTTGATGTTGGCGTAGAGCAGGACCTCCGACCGGAGAGCGCCCCCCATCAGCACGTGGACGGGGGCGTCGAGAGCCTTCCCCGTTATGTCCCACAAGGCCTGCTCGATGGCGCTCATGGCGGTCCGGGCCCGGAGGCCGCCGCGCGCGGCGCTTGCCATGGCCCGGGAGCGGTACTGCTGGATGTCGAGAGGGGAACATCCATCGACCAGACGGAAGAATTCACCCAGCTCGTCGAGCCGGGTGGCTGTTCCTAGCGACGCCTCCCCGAGACCGGTGAGGCCCTTGTTGGTGTGCAGGCGCACGAACAGCCACACGTTACGAGGGCTGACCCGGATGGGAATCGTCTCCAGTTCGGTCACCGCCGGCGGCCCGCTCCCGTACAACAGTTGCCTCCGCTCGCCGCTGAGCACCGATCCTATTGCGCGGGGGCAGTACCCGCCCTAGAGCAGAACTCATCTGGGTATCAAGGGCTGGTGCGAACTACAATGGTATCCGATCTGATCATTGTAATAGTCAAAGCTCATTGGGAGAACCACAGATGAGAGAAATCACGATGACCACCACACAGCGCAACCAGGTGACCATCCCGGTCGAGGTTCGGCGCCTTCTCGGCCTCAAGCCCAGGGACAAGGTCGCGTTCACCATCGAGGACGGAGGTACCGTGCGCATTGATGCCGCTCCTTTCAGTCTGGAGTCGGCATTCGGATCCGTGACACCTGACCGCACCCCCGAAGACTTCGACCAGGTCTCCCGAGACGCCAAGGATGCCAAGGCCGCGCAGACCGCACGGGAACTCGGCGAGGCATGAGGTTCCTGGACACCAACATCATCCTCAGATACCTGACTCGCGATGACGAAGCCAAGGCAGAGGCCTGTTACCGGCTGTTCCAGAGCGTCAAGAACGGGGAGGAGGAACTGTTCACCTGTGAGGCCATCGTCACCGAGGTTGTCTACGTGCTCTCCTCCCCGCCTGCCGGTTACCGATTGAGCCACGATGACATCAGAGCCCGGCTGGTGCCGATACTGTCACTCCGAGGTCTGCGGCTCCTGCACAAGCGGGTCTATGTCCGGGCGCTGGACATCTATGCATCCTCCCCGTCCCTGGACTTCGAGGATGCTCTTGCAGTAGCTCACATGGAGAGGCAGGGCATAACCGAGATCGTGAGCTATGACAGGGATTTCGATCGGGTGGCACAGGTGCAGCGGACCGAGCCTTAGCTCGGGCGAAGAGCAGGTCCCCCCTTCGCCGGACGTGCCCGTGGCGACACGACGTAATCCTCTGAGGCGTCCGGTTGACGCGGTCCCTGATCCGCCTGCTCCGTCCCCTGGTAGACATAGACACCTCTTGGCGGACGGACCACTAGCCAGGCGATCGTGATCTACGATTGGCGCCGGGATCGCCGCCGAAACCGACTCTGGGAAGGTTGCCGGAATGTCCTCGCCAACGCTCGAAGTGCCTCGCAGGGGTCCCAACGTATTGTGGATCTGCACCGATCAGCAGCGCTTCGATACGCTGGGGTGTTACGGCAACCCCTTCGTGAACACCCCCAACATCGACCGCCTGGCCGGCCGCGGCGTGCTCTTCACCAACTTCTACACCCAGAGCCCCGTCTGCGCGCCGAGCCGGGCCGGCTTCCTCACCGGCCGCTACCCACGCACCACCCGTCTCCGGCAGAACGGCACGGCCATCCCGGAGGACGAGGTCCCGGTCACGCGCCTACTGGCGGATGCCGGGTATGTCTGCGGGCTGGTGGGCAAGCTCCATCTGGGCTGGGATTTCTCCGAATCGGGCGGCGTGGCGGTGACCGAGCGCCGGATCGACGACGGATACAGCTACTTCCATTGGTCCATGACCTCGTTCCCGGACTGGCGGCTCGGGATCGACCAGGCGCGCACCAACGAATACAGCCACTGGCTGCGGGCCAAGGGCGTCTCCTTCGAGTACACACCCTTCCGGGGATCGAAGTACGTGGAGACCGGCATCGACGCCGAGCACCACCAGACCGCGTGGTGCGCCGAGAAGGCGATCACCTTCATAGAGGCCAACGCCCCGTTTGACAACCCGTGGCTGCTCTCCGTCAACCCCTTCGACCCGCACCATCCGTTCGACCCGCCTCGCGAATATCTCGAGCCGTACCTCGACCGGCTCGACGAAATCCCTCTTCCGAACTACTCGCCGGGCGAACTGCGGGACAAGCCGATCTTCCAGCGGCTCTGCCACGAGGGGGCCTACAACGTTCCGGGCGCTTTCCGCTTCGACGGCATGGACGGCGAGGACCACCGGCTGATACGCGCCGCCTACTGGGCGATGGTCGACCTGATCGACACGCAGGTTGGGCGGATGGTGGCGGCCCTGGAGAGGACCGGGCAGCTCGAGGACACGATGATCATCCTGACCTCCGACCACGGCGAGATGCTGGGTGATCACGGCATCTACCTGAAGGGGCCGTTCTTCTACGAGCCGGCCATACGGGTGCCGTTCATCGTGTCGTGGCCGGCGGCGATCCCTCCGGGCCGCAGGAGCGAGGCGTTGGTGGAGGCAGTCGACATAGCGCCGACCCTGCTGGACATGGCCGGCCTGCCCCGAGCGCCAGGCATGCAGGGACGGTCCCTATGGCCGCTGCTGAGCGGTGTGGGGGATCTGAACCGGCACCGGGACGACGTGTACAGCGAGTACTACAACGCCAGCGTGATGTTCAGCGATCCCGATCCCCTGGCGTTCATGACGATGGTGCGCAGCGAGCGGTACAAGATCGTCGCCGTGCACGGGCACGAGACCGGAGAACTCTACGACCTGGCCGAGGATCCCGGCGAGACCCGCAACAGTTGGGACGACCCCGCCTACCGGGATGTCCGGTTCTCGATGCTCAAGACGCTGGCCGACCGGATTGCGTGGACGGTGGACCCGCTCCCGGTCCGCTCGAAACACCATCCCATGACCTCCTAGGAGGGTGCTGAGCAATCCGTCTGAAGGGGTGCTGCTTGAACCCTGGGATGTGCTGTTGGCTGGTGTGGGTTGGTGGGAGGCTGCCGGTTGGGGGGTGGTGGTGCTGGTTGTCGGGGTGGAGTTGCCCCGGTTTTTGGGGTTGCCGGTGGGTTTGGTGGTTTAGGTGGGGTTGAGTGCCCAGCCGGTGGTTGTGTGGGTGAGTCCGAGGTTGATGAGGCGTTGTAGGTTGATGGCTGCTGTTGGGGTGGTGAGCCATTGCTGGTTGGGTTTGATTCCTCGGTGTGGGACACGTCTGGGGTTGCGGCGGGTGAGCCAGGCGATGGTCCGCTCGACGGACGGCCGGTGGTTCCGGTAGGTGTCCTGCGTTTCTTCTTTGGCCCACCGTGCTTTGTTCGCGGCGCGACGGTCGTGGTGTTTGTCGACTGCGATGGTCCGTCCACGCTTGGAGGTGGTGCATCGTGCCCGCAGGGGGCAGCCGTTGCACCGCTTGGCGAACGGGGCGGTACCACCGGGGCGTATGCGGGTGGTGTGCCCGGCGGGACACGTCACCGTCCGGGCTCCGGTGTCGACCTCGAAGTCGTCGCGGTGATAGCCGTCTTCGATGTGGGGTTTGCGTACGATTGGTTTGGTCACCGGGGTGTGACCAAGATCGTCGAACGTTTCAAGCGCCGCACCGGACGCGTACGCGGAGTCGGCGACGATTTCGGCACCCGGGGGTGCTTCGGCAACGAGATCCGCAATGCTGTCGGCGTCTGGGGTGTTGGCAGCGGTTAGGTGGGCGGCGGTGACCAGCCCGGTTTCGGGTTCGGTAGTCACATGGGCCTTGTACCCGTCCCGTTTGCGGGTCCGGGTCTTGTGACCGTGCCTGGCTTCGGGGTCCACCGTCGATATGGTCCGATCTCGGGCCACACGCCGCGCTATCCGCCATCGGCCTTCCCGGTGGGGATCCGGTTCCACATCTTGGCCCGTAACCACTCCCAACAGACCTATTGCGTCGGCCTGTTCGGGGTTCAGCTTTATGTCCTCCACCCCTTCGATCAGCGCCAGCCCGTCGGTGACCAAACCGTTGATCAGTTCCGATCGGCTGTCGGGATCGGACCAGTCACAGGACGGTTTCGCCTTCGATTCGTAGTCATGGGCCACCAGCACCAGGTCGGCTGCCTGCGGGATCAGACGTCGGCAACGCCTTATCTGCGACGAGATCATCGTCACCGTGTCCCCGGTAGCAACCGCGTCGTGCAGAATGGTCGAGTCCAACGCACGGCGTCCCCTGTTCGCCAACACCCCACAGGCGGCGACCACCTCCCGCACCGCGTCGAAGATACGCTCAGGACGGTCACTCGCCCTAAGCCTCGCTCGCCACAACGTCAGCACCGTCGGGTGGAACCCCCCATCGGTCAACGACAGACCAGCCGCCGCTTTCCAAGCTATGTCACGACGCAGCCGCTGGACCGCTTCCCGATCCGACAGGCCCTCCAACGCCTGGAGGACCATCACCGCCCCAATCACCGAGCCCGGTATCGACGGGCGGCCCCGCGGGCCGAACAAATCCCCAAACATCTCAGCGGGAAACAGACGCCGGCGGTGCTCAGCCAAAAACTGATACACCGAACCCTCCGGAACCAACTCCCCACACAGTTCCATAGCGTCCAGAAACTCACGATCACCACGTTCACTACCCTGCATACCACCTACAATAATCCCAACAAACCCAAAACGCGAACAAGCCAACACCCAACAGACCGACTAAATCAGCAGTCCCCTAGGAGGGTGGTCTAAAACGGTGGGGAGCAACGGCCCGTCTTCCTTTGGACAGGCATAATGTCATCGGTCGACGGGCCGTGAAGGGGTTTTACACCACCCTCCTAGTCTCCCGACTCGGGAAGCCGTTCCGGATACTCGGACTGAACCGTCCTTCCCATGCCGGCAGGACCGAGGGGATCGAGAACGCGAAAAACGCCGGACCGGACCCTGCCGGCGGGCCCTCCCCCAACCGCCACCTCCTCGGCTCCGGCCGCGTTCCTCCCTCCCCGAGAGGCTCGGCTTCGACAACAGGATCCCTGGCCCGGTCCGGTCGGTACCGCAACGGACCGGCGGTGTTTACGGCTACTTACCAGTATGCAACGGGATTGTGATACGGTCAACCCCCTTGTGGCAGCGCGGTCGGTCCGGCGGGGGTTCTTCGGGCGATTCGGCGTGCCCGCCGTGCGCCGACGCGGGTCCTGGGTACAGCGAACCACAGATTCGGGACACCGGGAGCGTGCTCGGGAACGGATGGGTGATGGGCCCGACGATCGATGACAGGATGGCGGCTCAGCGGACGGCGGGCCAACCGTTATCACCGTTCTTCAGTACCCTCCTAGAGATCGATCCGCCAAACACCGGCCGCTGCCCACCGAGCACCGAACGCGGCGGGACGTCCCACGAGCGACAAGGTCGACTCCCACGCTCCCGCGCAGCGTCGGCGGTTCACTTCGGTCGCGATCGTCGGCGTCCGATGTCAGGAAGTGCCGGCGAGGCCGCGCAGATACACGTCATCGGGTGTTTTCCCGGCTAAGTTCGGTACGCGTGCCAATCCGTATCCAGGTGACTGCTTCCGAGGACCCCAGAGCGGGCCAAGTCGTCGATGTTGCTCGTCTACTGGGGGTGCCGGGTCTGGTCGCCTGCCGGGTCAGCAGGGTCCACTACCTGCACGGGGACCTGTCCGCGGCCGACGTCGACCGGCTGTGCCGCGAAGTCCTGGTCGACCCGGTAGTGGACGAGGTGACCGTGGGTTCCCCATTGCCCATCCCACACCCGGCGGTGGAGGTTGCACCGCGTCCGGGCGTGACGGATACTGAGGCCCGGGAGCTGGAACGGGCCGCAGCCGCCCTGGGCCTACCCCCGGTGCGGGCTTCCACCGCCCGCCGTTACGAGTTGATCGGCGACCTGGATGAGGCCGAGGTCTCCGCCATCAGCAGGCGGCTGCTGGCCAACGAGACGATCGAGCTGCACTCGCTCGGTACGGTCCAGCCCTGTTTCGACTGGGCAGCTCCCGCGGGGGTCCGGGTCGATGTCGTGGAGCTGTCCGGTTTGGCGGACGCCGATCTGCTGCGCCTCAGCCGGGAACGTCTGCTCTCGCTCGACCTGGCCGAGATGCGGGCCATCCGGGAGCACTTCCGGCGTGAGGGAAGGGATCCGACCGACGCCGAGCTCGAGACGCTGGCCCAGACCTGGTCGGAACACTGCATGCACAAGACGTTCCGGGCTCGCATCCGCCTGGAGCACACGAGGGCGGACGGTTCGGTCACGGTCTCCTCCCACGAGGGCCTGCTGGCCGCGCTCAGGGCGGTTACCGAGGAGATCGCCCCACCCTGGCTCCGCTCCGCGTTCGATGACAACGCAGGCATCGTGGCCTTCGACAGTGACCTCGACCTCGCCTTCAAGGTCGAGACCCACAACCATCCATCGGCGCTCGAACCCTTCGGGGGCGCCAATACGGGTATCGGCGGGGTGGTCCGGGACGTGATGGGAGTGTCGGCGCGTCCCATCGCCTGCACGAACGTCCTGTGTTTCGGGCCCCCCGACCCGCCCGACCGTGACCTCCCTCCGGGCGTGCTCCATCCCCGTCGGGTGCGCGACGGCGTGGTGGCCGGAATTGGCGACTACGGCAACAAGCTGGGCCTTCCCACCGTCAACGGCGCGGTGCTCTACGACGAGGGATACGTCGCCAACCCGCTCGTCTACTGCGGGGCGTTGGGCCTGCTTCCGGCAGGCTCACATCCCACCGATCCGCGGGCCGGTGACCGGATCATCGCTATCGGAGGCCGGACCGGCCGGGACGGCATCCACGGAGCCACCTTCTCCTCGGCGGGAATGGACGAGGCTACCGCCGAGCAGGCCGGGACGGCCGTACAGATCGGCGACCCGATCACCCAGAAGGGTTGCATCGAGGTGGTCGAGCAGGCTCGCGACCGGCGCCTCTACAACGCCATCACCGACTGCGGGGCAGGCGGGTTCTCCTCCGCGGTGGGAGAGATGGGCGAGCACCTCGGCGCCGAGGTGGACCTGGCGGGCGCACCCCTCAAGTACGAGGGGCTGGAACCGTGGGAGATCTGGCTCTCAGAGGCCCAGGAGCGCATGGTTCTGGCGGTGCCGTCCGGCCGGGTCGAGACCCTGGCTGACCTGTGCGAGCGCAACGAGGTGGAGATGACCGACCTCGGGTCGTTCACGGGAACCGGGCGTCTGGTGGTGCGGCACGGTGATATCCCGGTGGTCGACCTTGCCATGGAGTTCCTCCACCGCGGGGTCCCGGGCAGGGAGATGGTCGGGCGCTGGGCCGACCCGGTACCCGGGCCCGTGGAAGTGCCCGACGTCGACCCCACCCGGCTCGTCCTCGACCTCCTGTCCCATCCGACCGTCGCCTCCAAGGAGGCCATCGTCCGCACCTACGACCACGAGGTGCGGGGCGGCACCGTCGGCCGTCCGTTCGTCGGGGTCCACGCCGACGGCCCCGGAGACGGCGCGGTGCTCAAGCCCCTGGGCACCTGGCACCATGACGCGGCCGTGGCGCTGGCGGTCGGTATCAATCCGCGTATCGGCCGGATCGATCCCTGGTCGATGGCGCTGCATGCCATCGACGAAGCCGTCCGGAATCTCGTTGCGGTGGGGGCCGATCCGGGACGGGTCGCCCTGCTCGACAACTTCTGCTGGGGCGACCCCACCAAACCCGACCGACTCGGATCGCTCGTCAGGGCGGTGGAGGGGTGCGTGGAGGGAGCGCGCCGCTACCGCATGCCGTTCATTTCCGGGAAGGACAGCCTCTTCAACGAATTCGCCGGAGAGGCAATCCCCGGAACGCTGCTCATCTCGGCCCTCGGGCTGGTACCCGACCTCCACCGCACGGTTGCCAGCGCATTCACCCGGGCCGGTTGCGACCTCTGGCTGGTCGGCGACCCGTCGGACCGGCTCGGCGGCTCTGTGGTCGACGACCTGTTGGGTATCGGTGACCGCCGGGTACCTCCGGCCCTGGACGATCCGCTGGAGCGGTACATCGCTGTTCACCGGCTGATCGCCGAGGGGAGCGTCACCGCCGCCCACGACGTGAGCGACGGTGGCATAGCGGTGGCGATCGCCGAGATGGCCATCGGCGGAAGGCTGGGGGTCGAGGCAACCGTCCCGACGGCAGGGCCAGGCATCGTCGCCGCGCTCACCAACGAGGCGCCCGGACGGCTGCTGCTGGAGTCGCCTCGGGCGAGGCGTGGCCACCTCGCGGCCCGGCTCGGTCCGGTGGGCCGGCGCATCGGTGTGGTGACCGGGGGCTCCTCGGTCGGGATCGGTGTCGCCGGGCCGGGCGGACCGCATCCGGTACACGCAGGGCCGGTTACGATCGACCTCGATGCGGCTGTACGGGCCTTCACCGGACGGAGGGGAAAGTCGTGACTCCCCCACCGATCCTGATCCTTCACGCGCCGGGAACCAACCGTGACACGGAGGCCGCGGTGGCTGTGGAGTTGGCGGGAGGCGACCCGCGCATCGTGTCCACGCACGACCTCCGGACGGGAGCAGCCTCGATGTCCGACTTCGGCGGCTTGGTGCTGCCGGGCGGGTTCTCGTACGGCGACGCGCTGGGAGCCGGAGTGCGCCTGGCCCTCGAGCTCCGCACCTGGTTGTACGGGGAACTCGCCGACGCGGTCCGGCTGGGGCGGCCCGTGCTCGGAATCTGCAACGGATTCCAGACGCTCCTCAAGTCCGGCCTGCTAGGGGGATCGGACGGACCGGGAGAGCGACGGCGGGTAACGCTCACCGACAATGCCGGCGGGCGCTTCGAATGCCGGTGGGTGACGTTGCGCGTCGAGCCGGGTAGCCGGTCAGGGTGGCTGGGCTCCTTGGCGGGTATGAGCATCCGCTGCCCGGTGGCCCATGGCGAAGGCCGGGTGGCGGTGAGCGATCCCGAGGTCGTCGGGATCCTCGAAGGTGAAGGAATGGTCGCCTTCCGCTACCTGTCGGAGGACGGCCGAGGAGGCGGGGACCGGTTGGCGGGCGGGCTGTACCCGGCCAACCCCAACGGGTCGGTGGGTGACATCGCCGGTCTCTGCGATGCCACCGGGGCGGTGGTCGGGCTCATGCCGCATCCCGAAGACCATGTGGTCGACTGGCAAAGACCCGGGGGACCACCCGGAGCGCGGGGTCTTCCCCTCTTCGAGGCGTTCGTCGACGCCGCCCGATGAGCGGCCCGGCTAGTGGTCTGTCTGTGAAATGGCGGCGTGCCATGCGTAGGCAGCGGCGTTCCTCGCAAGGCTCGCCGACGAAGGCGTACCCTCAGCGGTACGTTGAGGAGGCGGAACCCAGCGAGGGGCGTCGATGGCAAGCAGGGCACGGCAAGTTGTTTTGCAGACAGACCACAAGGTTGAGTTCGTGATCACCGACCTGGGGCCGGCCCTGGCCCATCCCTTCACCGGGATCGAAGCCTCCGACGTGCACGACATCGGTCCCGTCGTGCGGGGCAAGGTCCGTGACGTGGTCTATCTGGGTGACCGGCTGGCATTGATCGCCACCGATCGTCTGTCGGCGTTCGACCGGGTGTTGGGAACGGTGCCCTATCGGGGCCAGATCCTCAACCAGCTGTCGGCCTGGTGGTTCGAGCGAATCGCCGATCTGGTTCCCACCCACATGGTGGAGGTGCCGGACCCCAACGTGATGATCGCCCGCAAGTGCCTGCCCCTGCCGGTGGAGGTCGTGGTGCGGAGCCGGCTGACCGGGACGACCGGCACATCGGCGTGGACCCTCTACGCGGCCGGCGCCCGCCATGTCTACGGCATCCGGTTCCCCGACGGTATGGAGAAGAACGACCCGCTCCCCCGACCGATAATCACCCCGACCACGAAAGGGGCCATGGGCGCCCACGATCGTCCGATCACCGAGCGGGACATCGTGGAGAGCGGCCTGGTTGAGGCCCGGTGCTGGGATGAGGTGCGGAGCATCGCTCTCGCCGTGTTCGAGCGGGGCCAGGAGACGGCCGCGGAGGCAGGGCTGGTGCTGGTCGACACCAAGTACGAGTTCGGTCTCGACCGGGAGGGCCGCGTGGTCATCATCGACGAGGTCCACACGCCCGACTCGTCACGGTTCTGGAGGGTGGCAACCGTCGAGGAGCGCCTCGCGGCCGGCAAAGAGCCAGAGAACCTCGACAAGGAACTCGTGCGTCTCGCCTATGCCGCTCAGGGTTTCACCGGCGACGGCGACCCGCCACCTCTCGGAACCGAACTGGCGGTCAGCGCCGCCCGGGCCTATCTGGAGGTGTTCGAGGCGCTCACCCGCCGCCCACTTGTTCCGGCCTCCTACCCGGCCGCCCCACGAGTCGTTACCGCGATTTGCCCGTACGGTCGTTCATAATGGTGGCTCAGGATCCGCCGGGTGGCCGGTGGTCGGTCTGTGAAACGGCGTCGATGGCAAGCAGGGCACGGCAAGTTGTTTTGCAGACAGACCACCTAACCGCCCGTAAGCGGAGGGCGGAGGAGAGAAGAGCGTGACCGGGCACCCGCTCGTCGGCGTCATCATGGGCAGCGAGTCCGACTGGCCCACGATGCGCCGCGCCGCAGAGGTACTCGAAGACTTCGGCGTTCCGTACGAGTGCAAGGTCGTGTCGGCGCACCGCACCCCCGACCTGATGGTGGAATACGCCGAGTCGGCATCCGGGCGAGGGCTCGAAGCCATCATCGCCGGGGCCGGTGGCGCCGCCCACCTGCCGGGGATGGTGGCCGGCCACACGATCATCCCGGTTATAGGTGTTCCGATCATGAGCCGCGCCCTGAGGGGTATGGATTCGCTCCTGTCGATCGTGCAGATGCCGGCCGGTGTACCGGTCGCCACCATGGCCATCGGCGAGGCGGGGGCCACCAACGCCGGTCTCTACGCGGTGGCGATGCTGGCCCGCCACGATCCGCAGCTGGCCGGTCGGCTCACCGCGTACCGGGAGGGGCGGGCCGCGGCCGTCCACGATATCGAGCTCGAGTTGTGATGGACCGTGCCATAGCTCCCGGAGGCACCATCGGCATCGTGGGTGGTGGACAGCTGGGAAGGATGCTGTCCTTCGAGGCGCACCGGCTCGGGTACCGGGTGGCCGTGCTGACCGGAGGGGCCAAGGACACCCCGGGCGGGCGGGTTGCGGACCTCGAGGTCGCGGCGGCCTACGACGACGACCTGGCCGTGCAGCGGTTCGTCGATCTCTCCGATGTCATCACATGGGAGTTCGAGAATGTCGAAGTACCTCTGCTGGCGGAGCTGGCCGCCCGTCCGGGCGTACCGCTCCGGCCGGCCGGTTCGGTCATCGAGGCTGCTCAGGACCGGGCTCGGGAGCGCCGCGCCCTGATAGCCGCCGGGGCGCCGGTGGCGGCCTATCGCGAAGTCGCGACCGCAGCCGGGCTGGTCCGCGCCGTAGCGGACCTCGGCCTACCGGTCATCGCCAAGCGCGCCCGCTTCGGATACGACGGCCGCGGCCAGGTCCGGCTCACGACCGGCGAGGAGCCTGAGGCGGGCGGGGTTTTCCATGCGCTGGGTGGTGAACGCCTGATAGTCGAGGAGGTGGTTCCCTTCGATGCGGAGATCTCGGTCGTCGTGGCCCGGGGTATCGACGGCGTGGTGGCCCATCACGGCGTAATGGAAAACGTCCACGTCAACCGGATCCTCGACACGACCGTCACACCGCCCGTGTCGGTCTCCCCCGGCGTGGCCGGAGCGGCCGTGGAACTCGCAACCACGATCGCCCGGCACCTTGACCTGGTCGGGGTGCTGTGCGTCGAGATGTTCGCAGCGGCCGGAGGCCTGGTGGTGAACGAGATCGCCCCTCGTCCCCACAACAGCGGCCACTGCACCATCGAGGCGGCCTCGACCAGCCAGTTCGGCCAGCAACTGCGCGCCATATGCGGCCTGCCCCTCGGTGACGGCTCCTGCCGTCCGGCAGCCATGGTGCAGCTTCTCGGGGACCTGTGGGACGATCCCTCCGGCAACCCACCTGCATGGTCGGAGGCCATAGCCGACCCTGCCGTGCACCTCCATCTCTACGGCAAAGAGGAGGTGCGTCCCGGTCGTAAGATGGGCCACATCACATGCACCGACACCACAGCCGAGCGGGCCTTGCAGCGCGCTCTGGCGGCTCGTCGCAGGCTCCGGCGGCGGTCATGATTCCCGGGTTGGACTGTGACAGCCCCCGTGAGGAGTGCGGGGTGGTCGGCGTGTACGCAACCGGCCGGGAGGCGGCCCGGATAACGTTCTTCGGCCTCTTCGCCCTGCAGCATCGGGGTCAGGAAGCCGCCGGGATCGTCAGCTACGACAGCGTCTTCGCCCATGTGCACAAGGGCGAAGGGCTGGTCGGCTCGGTCTTCAACGAAGACATCCTCTCGTCCCTGAAAGGCCCCGCCGCCATCGGCCACACCCGCTACAGCACCACTGGCGGATCCACCCTCCGCAATGCCCAACCGCAGGTGATCGAGACCATCGACGGCCCGCTGGCAGTGGCGCACAACGGCAACCTCGTGAACGCGCCCCAGCTTCGCCGGGAGCTTCTCGAGCGGGGCGTCGGCCTGCAGACCTCTTCCGACACCGAGCTGATGGTGCACATCCTCACTGGGGCGGGCGGTAGCTGGCTGGACCGGATCCGGGCGCTCATGAGGCAGGCCGAGGGAGCCTACTCGCTCACGATCCTCACTCGCGAGGCCGTCTACGGAGTCCGCGACCCGTGGGGATTCCGTCCCCTCGCCATCGGGGAGATCGACGGTGGCTACGTACTGGCATCGGAAACCTGCGCCTTCTCGACCACCGGCGCCAAATTCGTGCGCGAGCTGCAGCCGGGGGAGATCGTCCGGATCGACGCTCTCGGGCTCCATATCGAACAGGGCGCGCCGCCGCTGCCCCGAGCCTTCTGCACCTTCGAACACATCTACTTCTCCCGGCCCGACACCGTCCACGACGGCAACCTCGTGCACAGCGTCCGCCAGCGCCTCGGCCGCGAGCTGGCCCGGGAAGCCCCGGTCGAAGCCGACCTGGTCCTGTCCGTACCCGACTCGGGAACGCCCCACGCGGTCGGATTCGCCCAGGAGGCGGGCCTGCCCTACACCGAGGGGCTGATCAAGAACCGCTACGTGGGCCGGACCTTCATCGAACCGACCCAGGAGCTCCGCGACGCCGGCGTGGCCATGAAGTTCAATCCCCTCAGGGACAACCTCGCAGGCCGGCGGATCGTCATGGTCGACGATTCGATCGTGAGGGGGACGACCGCCGGGCAGCTGGTGCGCATGTTGCGTGATGCCGGGGCCTCGGAAGTGCACGTGCGGGTGGCGTGTCCCGCCATCACCAATCCCTGCTACATGGGGATCGATATGGCCGGCCCGGAGGATCTGATCGCCTCCCGCATGTCGGTTCCCGAGATCTGCGAGGAGATCGGCGCCGACTCCCTCGCCTTCCTCTCGCTTGAGGGTCTGATGAGTGCGCTCGATGCCGACGACGGCTACTGCAACGCCTGCTTCACCGGCAAGTACCCGTTCGAGCCCGAGCGCTTCGTCCAGCTGCAACTCGGCCTGAAGGACCGCTTCGCCTCGGTGTGGGGAGAATGAGCACGTGACCACGGTGCTCGTGGTAGGTGGAGGAGGCCGTGAGCATGCGCTCTGCTGGTCCCTCGGCAAGTCCGCCCGCGTGGACCGGATCCTGGTGGCGCCCGGCAACGCCGGCACTGCCCTGGCGGAGCGTTGCGAGAACATCGCCGTCGGCGCCGGTGACCTAGCCGGGTTGGTGGCCGCGGCCCGGCGCGAGTCGGTCGACCTGGTGGCGGTGGGTCCCGAAGCCCCGCTGGCTGCGGGACTGGCCGATGCGCTGGATGCGGACGGTATCCCCACCTTCGGACCCAGCGCCGCTTGCGCCCGCCTCGAGGCCTCGAAGGCCTACTGCAAGACGTTCCTCGACGCGCTCTCGATACCGACCGGCGCGTCGGCCACGTTCCGCGAGCCGGAGCCCGCCCTGGCGTATCTCGAGCGGCTCCCGTCCGTCCCCGTCATCAAGGCCAGCGGGCTGGCGGGCGGCAAGGGAGTGGTGGTCGCCGAGACACATGGAGAGGCGGCTGCGGCCATCCGCGCCATGCTGGTCGACGGACGGTTCGGGGAAGCAGGTCGTGAGCTCGTGGTCGAGGAGCGGCTGTGGGGCACCGAGGTATCGGTGCTTGCCTTCAGCGACGGGAGCGGCTTCGCTGTGATGCCGGCGGCCCAGGACCACAAGCGGCTCCTCGACGGGGACCGCGGACCGAACACCGGAGGGATGGGCGCCTTCGTCCCGTCGCCGGTTGCCACCGGCGCGCTCGTCGACGAAGTGGCCGACCGCATCATCCGCCCGACCCTCGACGCACTCGGCGAGGCCGGTACACCGTATCGGGGAGTGATCTACTTCGGGCTGATGCTCACCGACGCCGGACCCAAGGTGCTGGAGATCAACTGCCGCCTGGGAGACCCGGAAACCCAGGCGGTCCTGCCGCTCCTGGAGAGCGATCTCTACGAGGTGATGGTCGCATGCGCCACCGGTTCGCTCGACGGCGTCGCCGTCGACTGGTCGCGGTCCGCTTCCACCACCCTGGTGATGGCGTCCGCCGGTTACCCGACCACCTCGGCGCTGCCCGTACCGATCACGGGCCTCGACGAGGCCATGCATGAAGGATGCCTGGTGTTCCATGCCGGGACCGACCGTATCGACGGCGTGACCCTTGCCACCGGCGGGAGGGTGCTGGGCGTCACCGCTCTGGGGAGCACCCTGGGGGAGGCGACCGAGCGTGCCTACGCGGGGGTGGAAGTCATCTCCTTCCCGGGTGCGCACTACCGTCGGGATATCGGCCGCCGCCTCGCACCCGAACCGGCCCCATCGCCGCCGTTCCGGGAAGTGGGCGTCGGATGATCACCTACCGTGACTCGGGAGTCGACATAGATGCCGGTAACCGGACCGTGGCCCTCCTGGCCTCACCGGTGGCCTCCACCGCCACCGATCAGGTACTGGCGGGCGGGGGAGGATTCGGCGGCCTGTACGCGGCGGACCGGCTCGGACCCGGGAAGGTGCTGGTGGCATCTACCGACGGTGTCGGCACGAAGGTCGAGCTGGCAGGCCGCTACAACCGCTGGCACGGGGTGGGGATCGATGTGGTCAACCATTGCATCAACGACATCCTGGTGGTGGGCGCCGAGCCGATGTTCTTCCTCGACTACATCGCGACTTCGCAGCTGATCCCCGAAGTGGTGGCCGCAATCGTTGCGGGTATCGCGGAAGCCTGCCGGGAAGCGGGCTGTGCGCTGCTCGGCGGTGAGACGGCGGAGATGCCGGGTGTCTACATGCCCGGCGCGGTCGACATCGCCGGAACGATCGTCGGGATGGCCGACCGCGACCGGCTCTGGCCCCGCCTCGACGAGGTGAGGGAGGGGGACGTGGTGGTCGGTCTACCGAGCAGCGGGCCGCATACCAACGGTTACTCGCTGATTCGCCGGCTGATCGAGGGCCGGGAACTGTCGCAAGGCATGGTCGATCGCCTGCTGGCGCCGCACCGTAGCTACCTGCCGTTCGTGCGCTCGCTGCAAGCGGAAGGAGTGGAGCCCAAGGCCTTGGCGCATGTGACCGGTGGTGGCCTCGTCGAGAACCTCCCGCGGGTGCTGCCCTCCGGCCTGGGTGCCACCGTCGAGCTGGGATCGTGGGACGTGCCGGAGCCCTTCGTCAGCCTCGTGGCCTGGAGCGGGATCGATGATGGTGAGGCATTCCGAACATGGAACATGGGTGTCGGTATGGCGGCGGTAATCGATGAGAGTCTCGGGTCGCGGGCCGCCGAGCTGGGCTGTGCGGAGATCGGATCGGTCATACCCGTCGCGGACGGGGGTGACCGGGTGGTGCTCACCGGGTCGTGGCGGTGACGGGACGGATCGTCGTCCTCGCATCGGGCTCGGGCACCAACCTGCAAGCTTTGATCGACGCAGTCGGGGCGGGCCGGCTTCGGGCCGAGGTGACCAGGGTGATCGTCAACCGCCGGGGGGCGCCGGCTCGCCAACGGGCCCGCCGCGCAGGGATCCCCGAAGAGTGCTGCCTGCTGGGCCCGTATGTCGACCGTGCTCCCGATCATCTGGCGGCCCGTCACCGCTACGACGCCGACCTGGCCGACGCCGTAGCGGCCGGCCAACCCGATCTGGTAGTGCTCGCCGGGTGGATGCACCTCCTGTCCATGGCGTTTCTCGATCGGTTTCCGGACCAAGTCATCAACCTCCATCCTGCGCTTCCCGGGACGTTTCCCGGAGCTACCCCCATCGACGACACGTGGGCGGCCTATCGAGCCGGCGAGATCAACTCCGCCGGTGTGATGGTTCATCGCGTCGTGGACGAGGGCGTGGACGACGGCCCCGTCATCGCCTGCGAGGAGGTCCCGATCCACGACGACGACTCGATCGACACACTTACCGAGCGGATCCACCGGGTGGAGCACCGGCTGCTGGTCGACGCGGTGGCAACACTTCTCGAACGGCGCCGCTGACGACCGAGAGGTCTGCCTGCAAAACAACTTGCCGTGCTCTGGCAGCCATCGACGCCCCTCGCTACGTTCCGCCGCCTTGATGTACCGCTGCGGGTACGCCTTCGTGGGCGGGCCTTGCGAGGAACGCCGCTGCCGGCGCATACCACGCCCCCAGTTCACAGACAGACCACCAGTTGTCCTGATTCCGGGATTCGTTATGGATACCCGGGACGTGCCGGCCATCCCGCCGGGCAGGCGCTGGGGGGTCCGAGAACGCGAAAAACACCGGACCGGACCCCTCCGACGGGCCCACCCCCAACCGCCACCTCCTCGGTTCCCGAACGCGTCCCGCCATCCCCTGGGTGGGTTCGGCTCCGATAACATGATCCCTGCCCCGGTCCGGTCGGTACCGCAAAACGGACCGGTGGTGTTTACGGCTACTTACCATTATGCAACGGGGGTGTGACATGTCAATCCCCTTGTGGCGGCGCAGCCGGTCCCTGCGGGGGCGCTGCGAGTGGGTGGGCATGCCGATCGTGGGACGACGCCGGTTCCTGAACACAGCCAACCAACGACTCAGAATACTAGCACCCAACAGACGCCGCCGACCAGACGAGTAGTTCCAAGGGGTGTGGGCTGGCCGAAACCGCTATCTTCGACGGTTATTGTCCCAGATCAGAGGCATTTCCTGTCGCATATCAACCCCCCAATCCAGAACTTCTGTCGGTGGATTCAGGCTTCGGGGGTCATCAAGCAAGACCGCGGCCCCGGTCGTCACAGCCACTGGCGTGCCCGGTGGGACACGTCGGCGGTACGACGTAACGTCACCGAATACGGATACGGTCCCTACGGCAAACCAATGCGTGGCGGGCGGCAGTGATGAGGTTTCCTCATGGGCTGGTGGATGCCAGGGCTGGTATCTCGTGGGGCTCGACGATGATCTGGTCTTCGTGGAGGCGGGCTTGTGCGAGGTCGTAGGCAGCTTGGCGGCGCATCCAGAAGTCGGCGTTGGACCATCCCGCCTTCTCGAGGCGGATGGCCATCTCCGGTGAGATACCGCTATGGCCGTTGAGGACTCGTGAGAGAGTGACTCGGGCCACGCCGAGAATTCGTGCAGCTTCGGTGACGGTGAGGCCGTAGCCCTCCACGTAGTTCTCCTTGACGCTGACACCGGGGTGCGCAGGGTTCTTCATGGGCATGGTGCCTACTCCTTTCTAGTGGTAGTCGATCAGGTTCACGTCGCGGACGTGGCCTCCTTCGCCGAATCGGAAGACGATTCGCCAGTTCTTCGAGAGCGGGATGCTCCAGAGTCCTTCCAGGTCGCCTTTGAGTGGGTGAAGCCGGTAAGTAGGTGCGTTGAGGTCTGATGGCTGGGCTGCGTTGTCGAGGTCGGATAGTGCTCTGGCGATCCGCTTTGCGTAGTTGGGGTGTAGTTGTCGATAGTCGTCACGTTCGTATGCTCTCTATCGAGCCCTCGGTGGCGGAAACTCTCAATCACACAGAGCTACTATAACGTGTATCGTTACAGTTGTCACACATGTTTCACAGATAGAACTGCTGTTCCCCGGTGGCGTCGACGGGGGCGGGGAAGCTCCAGGTCCAGCCTTCGCGGCCCATGTCCTCGTCCTCGGACATCGAGTGCGGCCGGGGCATCCGGTCGTGCACCGACAGGGACATGGAGCGCATCAACTCGGCAGTCAGCGCGTTGTCGAGTCGCCGGTATACCTCCGCATGTTCGGGGCCGGCGATAAGGTTGAGTTGTTCGTCGGGATCGGTTCGGAGGTCGAACAGCATGGCTTCGCCCGATGAGTACTTGCTGAGCTTGTAGCGGCCGTCGAAGGCCATCCAGGCGGAGCTGAGCATCCCGAAGATGTGGCGGCGGGGAGACGGGGCGTCGAGACCCAGGCCCGGCAGCGGTCGGGAGTCCATGTATCCGGGGATGTCGCATCCTGCCAGGGCCAGCATGGTCGCCGTCACGTCGCGTAGCTCCACGAGTTCCGAGCAGGTGGAGCTCTCCTCCCTTCCCGGCACCCGGACCAGCATCGGTATGTGGGCCGAGGCCTCGTAGAAGGTGGCCTTGCCGTCGATCCCGTGGTCGCCGAGGTGGTCGCCGTGGTCGGTGGCGAACACGATGACGGTGCTGTCCAGGAGGTCGTTGCACCGGAGGGTGTCGATGATCCTGCCGACTTCGTGGTCGATCTGCTTCACGAGCGCCGTGTAGTGGGCCCGGGCGTCCTTCATCTCGTCCTCGGTCCAGGTCTCGATGTCCATGCCCATGCCGGTGCGGATCCGGATCCTCGCCTCACGCAGGGTCTGCCCGTGTGACGGAGAGGGAGGTATCGGATCGGGCATGTCTTCTGCCCGGTAGGTGTGCGGGAAGTCGGTGGCGGGGTCGTACGGGTCATGAGGACCGGGAAAGCCCACCATAAGGGCGAAGGGTCCGTCGCGGCCGTAGGTGTCGATGAAGCGGCGGGCTTCGCGGCCGGTGAAGCGGTCCCACGAATGCTCCCAGGGCACATCGGTGTGCGCGACGCCCTTGCGTTCGATGTAGTCGCCGTAGGCGTCCCATCCCAGCTTCTCGAGGCCCCGGTCCTTGAGGTAGTGGTAGTAGTCGTCCCTGATGAGGGCCCACTGCTTGTCCTCGCAGGCCACCCGGTACTGGAAGCCGTGGAGGCTGTCCCACGGGTAGAAGTGCATCTTCCCGACGGCGGCCGTGTAATAGCCGGAGGCGGCCATGATCTGCGGCCAGGTGCGGATCCCGGCTTCGTTGTAGTCGGGTCGGAGGGTGTGGAGGTTGTCGGTAACTCCATTGCGGACGGCGTCCATGCCCGTCAGCAGGGCCATCCGGGCCGGCACGCAGATCGGTGACGCGGAATAGGCATTTTCGTAGAGCACCCCTTGGTGAGCTATCCAGTCGATGGCAGGTGTGTCTATGAACGGAGCGCCGTAGCACGACAGGAAGTCGCGACGGAGTTGGTCGGGGAACAGAAAGACGATGTTCGGTGGTCGTTCCACGTCGGCACCCCGAAGGGTAGGTCACACCATCAGGTCGCGAAAATCGCTCCGGCCGGCCTGTCCGCAGGCCCCGCCCCCGCCACCACCGTTCCTGGGACGGGAACGCGTCCTGTCCCGCCGGCAGCGGGGCGACCCGGCTCCGAGATTTGTGATCCCTCGGGGTGATCGAGTGACGTCGGGTTCGAGACCGCGCGGGTGTTTGGTATTACCCATAGTGCGACAACGGGTGCGACGACAACCCCGGACAACGGCAACCGCCGCACGCTTTCACGGCAACAGCCCGTTTCATCCCCGGCGTCTGCTATCCCCCATTTCCCGAGCGATCCCGCTGGAAGCCTGACAGACTGGCTGACACGGTGTGGCGTTGCATCCATTGCGGTCTCGAGGCCCGCTGACAGCCCGACGGGAGATGGGCCTGTGGCGCCCAACTGTGACAGGGTCAACCCCTTTGCGCGGGGATGTTCTTCGCGAGGTGGATGCCGGCGACCGACACTCCTTCAATCACTACCGGGGGCATCGTTCTACTGGACCCAGGGTTCGAGGTGGACAGGTCCGGGTCGAATCGCAGCCGCGGTGCTGCCAGAGGGGCGAATACAATCGGCGGTCTACGGATCGGAGGGAGTCGAGTGACTATTACTGCCGACGAGGTTGCCTTCTACAGAAGCAACGGGTTCGTACGCATCGAGAACGTATTCGACCAAACCGCGGTCCGGGCGATGCAAGAGGCAACGGAGGGCTTCGTCGAGCGATCCAGAGCCGTGGTCCGGTCGGACGAGGTCTTCGACCTGGGCCCGGACCACTCGCCGGATGTACCGCAGCTGCGGAGGATCAAGGATCCCGAGAGGCGACACCCGGCGTACGAGAAGGTGCACAAGGCCCCGGCGTTGCTCGAGATCCTCGCCTACCTGCTGGGTCCCGACATCCGGGCTCATTCGAGCAAGCTCAATCTGAAAGGCCCCGGTGCCCGCACCGCGGTCGAATGGCACCAGGACTGGGCCTACGGCGGCGCCACCAACGACGACATCCTGACGGTGGGGATCGCCGTCAGCGACGTGACGCTCTCGAACGGGTGCCTGCTGGTCGTGCCGGGGTCCCACCGGGGCAAGATCTGGGACCACTACCAGGGTGAGGAATTCGTCGGAGCGGTCACCGACCCGGCTTTCGACCCGGCCGGCGCGGTGCCGATCGAGTTGGAGGCCGGGTCGATCTCGATCCACAACATCCGTCTGCTGCACGGTTCCGCACCCAACACCTCGACCATCCCTCGGCATCTGTTGCTGTACGCGTATTCCGCGGCCGACTCGTGGCCTCTCTCCGGGGTCGCCGATCTCGACGCCTACGACGACCAGATGCTGCGGGGGACAGCCCCCCGAGCGCCCCGCCTCGAGAAGGTGCCGATCGGTCCGATCCCGCGCTGGCCGGAGACGGGACCCACCACCCTCTTCGCCCTGCAAGACCGGTTCGAGGGCGCCCGCTATCGGTAGAACCGACCCTACCGGTGACGCCGAAGAACTGCGCGTCCGTGGCTATCTCGAACGACTCGTCTTCTCGCCCGACTCTGTAACCGGGTGGATCGAGGGCCGCGGCACCGACAACTACATAAACGAGAGGTACGACAGCGTTGTGGGGTGGGTGCCCACGGCGGGCACGTTCCGGCACGGAATCGACGGGTCTGTCACCCGCTATAGCTACGACTCCGGCGGAGCCCGCCGCATGATCCAGCACAGGGAAGCTCCCTGCCGGATCAACACCTACGGGAACAGCTTCACCCATTGCGACCAGGTGAACGACGGGGAGACGTGGCAAGAGGTCCTGGCCGCGCACATCGGCGAACCCATCCGGAACTACGGGGTCAGCGGTCATTCCGTGTACCAGATGTACCTCCGAATGCGACGGGAGGAGGCGAGTACGCCGACTCCGTACATGATCGTCAACATCTACAACGACGATCACACGAGGAGCCTGTTCGGTTGGTCCGCCCTGAACTTCATGGTCCGAAGTACCGAGGCCATCCGGGAAGCCATCAAAAGACCGACGATGCCATACGTCGAGGTCAACCCCGCTGCCGGTAGCTTGGCGGAACGCGGGAATCCCTGCCCCACGCCCGAATACTTGTTCGATCTGTGCGACGCCGAGTGGGTCTACGAGCGGTTCAAGGAGCTCCTACCGGTGAAGGTCCTGGCCGCCGGCGCCGGGCTGGGACACCGGACAGCGGAGGAGAGCCGTACGGAGGTGATGGAAATCGCCGTGCAATACGGACTCACACCACCGCCGGCGGGTCTGGACGGGCTCTACGAGAAGCTGGAGGCCATGTACACGGAAGCGGCGCTCTTCGCCAGCATGCGCATCGTGGCCGCGATGGAGACGTTCGCGGCCCGTCACAACAAGCAGATCCTCTACGTGCTCTCCCATACCGAGAAGCATTTGGGTGGAGCGCTCCGATATGGCTCACGGGCCGACCGACCCTTCGTGGACTTCCTGGGGGAGAACGGGTTGCCCTTTGTCGATCTGATGGAATGGCATCGCAAGGAGTTCGCGACGACCGACCTGAGCGTGGACGAGTATCTCAGGCGTTACTACATCGGCCATTACAACCCCACGGGCAACCACTTCACCGCCTTCGCCATCAAGGACAGCCTGGTGGGAGTCCTGGAGCCGAAGCCCGTGGCATATCTCGATTAGCAGCTCCGGGAGCCCTATGCGAGGATCTCGGCGAGTTCGATCAGCAACTCACGACTAGGATCAGCGCCTCGCTTCATCGCCTCGAGGGTTATCTTCTCGAAGAGATCCTCGCCGATACCCTCCTCGTCGGCGAGTTGCTTCAGCGTCTCCCGGTGTGCCCGTAGATCGGGAATGGACTTCTCCGCCTGCCACAACCTGGGAAGGCGCGCCGGATATGTCAACGTATTGATCGACAGCCTTACCAGGTCGCTGGTATTCGGAATCGCCCGGTGGACGGCGCAACTGTGAAACATCAGGAAGTCACCCGCCTCCATCGCGGACGAGGACCAGACACCACCCACATTCTCCGGGAGAATGCCCTTCTGCGTACGATCCTTGAAGCCATAGGAGAGGACACCGGGAAGCTCCACGTGATCGCGGACGCCACGCCGGTGGGATCCCGCCGCGATCGCCAGTCCCCCGTTGGCGAGCTCGAGGTCCATGAGCGGAATCCAGATCATCCGGAACTGATCCGTCTGACGGATGAAGAAGTGATCCTGATGGTTGAGCGTCAGGTACACCGCATCGGTGGGCATCGAGTAACGGAACCCGACCGAAGGGGCGATGTAACCCGGCTCCCCGTAGGCGACATCGATCGCTTCCCGTAACCTGTCCGAGGCCATGATCTCCAGGTACGAGGTCAACGCATACAAGGGGTCGTCGTCCACGTCGCCCGACGTCAGGCCCGGCCTGGCCACAGGCTCCGACCCGCCTTCCTCGGCGACTCCCTGCCTTTGCAACTCGGCGACGGCTTCGGCCTTGGCCGCCAGCACCAGGTCACGGTCGAGGACACCCTTGAAGAGGAGATAACCGTTCTCCTCGAACGAAGCGCGTATGGCGTCGGGTCCGTCGACGTCGATCCTCACCCCTTCGAAAGGAGCGTAAAGCTCGCCTTGGCTCTGTCTGGCATCCTCCTGGCACGACCGACCCCTCGCAGAAATGCAGGTACGTTCTCGTTTTGCTACGAACCGTCCCCGCTCGTGGCCACCGGGATAGTCAGGAGCCGTTGCGGGCGGCTATCCCGGTCACTACGGTTCATCAGGGACATGGATCTCTGTATGTATAGTCCGGAACGGCGGGTGCCGCCGACCTTTTGGCGTTCCGGAATCCGTGTTCTCATCCGGTAAGCAGCGTCGAAGGCGGGCGACTATCCGGCAGGGAAGAGATGGCGTCGAGTCGGGGAGGATGACGATGGCCGGCACGATCGAGACTGTTGACGGACCGGTGACGGCGGATCAGCTCGGAGTCACCCTCACCCACGAGCACGTGTTCATCGATCTGCGGAAGTACTGGAACCCGCCGGCCGCGGTTGCCCAACTCGCCAAGGCTCGAGAGCCGGTGGCGATCCACAACATCGGGAGCCTCCGAAGAAACCCGTTGGCGAGTACCGACAATCTCGTGCTGGACGACGTGGCGGTAGCCGTTGCCGAGCTCACCGAGTTCCGGGCGATTGGTGGAGGCACGGTCGTCGACGTGACCAACCAGGACATCGGGCGGGATCCGCTGGCCATGCGGATGGTGTCCCGGCTCTCGGGCGTCCGTATCATCGCCGGATGCGGTCACTACATCCAGATGGCCCACCCCCCGACCCTTGCCGACGAGACCATCGATCAGATCGCCGAGCGTCTCATCGGGGACCTCCAGGAAGGAATCGACGGCACCGGCATCAAGGCGGGAGTCATAGGCGAGATCGGCACCCTGGCTCCCATACTTCCGGACGAGGAGAAGGTACTGAGGGCGGTGGCGCTCGCCCACCAGGAGACCGGCGCCCCGATCATCGTTCATATCTCCCCTCCGCCTCGCGGCGCGTGGTGGCAGGGCCACGAGGTTCTGGACATCCTCGAGCAAGGGGGAGTCGCTCCCGACCGGGTTCTCATAAGCCACCTCGACAACGTGCTGGGATCGGGCGAGATGTTCGATGTCGCCGTCCGGTACCAGGTCGAGCTCGCCGCACGCGGATGTTTCATCGGATATGACGGATGCGGGAAGGAGCATTACTTCCCGAGCGGCTCGGCGGCCGACTACCCGTCCTTCTGGTGTGTCTCGGATCAGATCAGATCACACGCGGTTGCCGAGTTGGTGGAGGCCGGCTGCGGAGATCAACTCCTGCTCTCGCACGATGTCTGCTTCAAGATCGAGTTGGTGAGCCTGGGTGGCTTCGGCTACGGGCACATTCTGAGGGTTTTCAGTGACAACCTTCGGGACCACGGTGTGGACACGGCAATGATTCGACATATTCTCGAGGACAACCCCCGCCGGTTCCTCTGCGGATGAGGGCGGGTCCTACCGTCACCAGGACCCGCATCTGACATGCCACCCGGGGTCAGGACCATCGAGTCTGCCGGGCTGCTCGTCGATGCTCGCGCCGGCCTGGGTGAGGGACCGGTCTGGGATCCCCAATCGAATCGGCTGATCTGGCTCGATCTCGTCGACTGGTGGAACAGAGCAGACGACCCGACCAGCGTGGTCCACGTCCACGATCCCGACGGCGGAGCCGGTCAGGCGATCGAGGTTGCTGGTGGCATCGGCTCGGTGGCTCTCCGCTCGGCGGGAGGGCTGGTGGTGGCCGGAGGGGACGGATTCGGCACTCTCGACCTCGGGTCCGGCACTTTCCGTCCGGTGGCTCCGCTGGGACTCGAAAAGGCCGGACACCGCTTCAACGACGGGGGATGCGACCCTCAGGGACGGTTCTGGGCGGGAACGGCTCAGCGGTCCTCCGGGCGGCCGGGCGAGTGCGCTTTGTACCGGCTCGATACCGACTGGCAGGTCGAGAAAACCTTGTCCGGCGTGACGGTTTCCAACGGGATCGGCTGGAGCCCCGACGGCGAGGTCATGTATTACATCGACACCCCCACCGGCAGGATCGATCGCTTCCGCTTCGACGGGGAGAGCGGATCGCTGGGCCCCCGGGAGGTACTGGCGGAAGTCCCCGATAGGCTCGGTGTTCCCGACGGACTGGCCGTGGATGCTCAAGGATGCGTCTGGGTGGCGGTGTGGGGTTCGTCGAGGGTGCTGCGGTTCACGCCCCGCGGGAGGTTGGATTCGGAAGTGGTGCTGCCGGTCTCCATCCCTACCAGCTGCGCGTTCGGTGGTCCGGACCTGGCGACGCTGTACATCACCAGCGCGTGGGCCACCTTGACCGACGAACAGCTATCGCGCGAACCGCACGCCGGTGGGGTCTTCGCCACCGACGTGGGCGTGGAAGGGCGTCCGGAGCCGATCTATGCCGGGTAAGGGTGCCGGACGGGGGCCGGGGAGCGGGCCGGCGGGACGGCGCAGCGTCGTGGTTACCGGAGCAGGGCTGGGGATCGGCCAGGCGGTGGCGGAGCGGCTTGCGGCCTCGGGATGGTACGTGGTCGGAATCGAGCGGGACACCCACGCCTCCGCCTCTCTCGGGCACTACCTGGGCAACCGTGGATCGGTCGTGATCGGCGACGTGCGCGACGACGGGATCTTCGCCGCGGCCGTCGACGCGGCAGTGACGGTCGCCGACCTCGGTGCATGGGTGAACAACGCCGGGATCACCCGTCCGACCAACCTGCATGACCCGGACCGCGAGGTGATCGAAGAGCTGCTGGCGATCAACCAGAACGCCTGCATCTGGGGAAGCTCCGCAGCCATCCGGTGTTTCATGTCGCAACGCTCCGGCGGGAGCATCGTGACGATCTCCTCGATCCACGCCAGGGCTGCATACCCGGACGGGATGGCCTACGAGGTGGCCAAGGCAGGCGTTGAAGCGCTGATGCGCTACATCGCTGTGGAATACGGTCCCGTTGACGTTCGTGCCAACAGCGTGGCGCCGGCGGCGGTGATGACCTCGATGAGCCGCCGCCTTATCGACGCCACCCCTGATCCGGTCGAGACCGAGCGGATCATCGCCCGTTCGGTACCCATGAGGCGTATCGCTTCTGCGGAGGAGATCGCCGAGGTGGTGGCGTTTCTGGTTTCCGACGAGGCCTCGTACGTCAGCGGTCAATCGATCGGTGTCGACGGCGGGATGACCGCCGCCAGCCAGGTCTTCGAGACGGGCCCCGGTGTGCTCGCCGCATGGGGCAAGCCCGAGGAACTCTGATCCCGGATCACGGACCGTGGCAGCTTTCTTGCAATAGTTGACAGCTACAACCTCGGGATGGCTACTGGCCGCTAGCTACGAGCGAACGACCCGGCCAGCAACCGAGGCGGCACCCGGAATCGGCCCACCACGTCGTCCAGCCGCTCCCGCTCCGTGGTGATCTCCGCCTGGTCCCCGCACACCAGCACGGTTGCCGGCAGGAGTTGGGCGTTGTAGCGCCCGGCCTGGGGCTCCTGGTACCCGCCGGTGTCGAGGAACGCCACGAGGTCCCCCCGCACGAGCGGAGGCAAGGCCACGTGGGGGGCGAGTTCGTCGGAACTGCACAGGGGGCCCACGAGATCGACGATCTCCGATCGTGCCGCCATCGTGTCGGTGACCGGTACCGGGTGGAAGTACCAGTCGAGGATCGCCGCCCAGGAGAGGTGGTTGGTGGACAGGTCCAGGTTCACCCACTTCTTGCGGTCACCCTGCTTGACCGCTCCGACGGTCCCCACGGTGACGCCGGCCGGTCCCGACAGCGACCTGCCGGGTTCGAGGCGCAGCTTCGGCAACGGTAGGCCGAGGCGGCGCGCCTCGGCCTGGACCTCCCGGCTGCAGAGCCGGGCGTAGTCGTCGGCGGTCGGCGCCGTGTGGTCGTCGATCTGGGTGCGGGGGCCGGTGCCGTACCACTTGCCGAAGGTCCATCCACCGCCGATATCGATACAGGGGGGCGTCCACCCTGTGTGGTCGCGTATGTAACCGGACCAGGTGATCATCTCCCGCGCCATGGCGGCGAAGTCCATGGCGACGTTGGACATCCGGCTGAGGTGGAAGTGGGTCTCCTGCAGATGGATGTGGGGCATCGCCATCGCCTGTCTCACGATCTCGACAGTCTGGCTGCGGGTCATGCCCCACTTGGTGCTGTCGCTCTGTTCCTTCAGGGTCCCGGGCCCGTGCATGGAGACGCCGGTACGTTCCGCGAGCGGATCCAGATCGAGCTTGAGCCGGATACCGATGTCCGCCTCCCGGCCCTGACGCCTGCAGACAGCGTCGATGCGATCGAGTTCGTCCATAGCGTCGATGTTGATGCAGAGCCCGTTGGCGACCGCCATCTCCAACTCTTCGGTGCTCTTGTTGGATCCGTTCAGGACCAGTGTCTTCGGGTCGGTTCCTGCCAGGAGTGACAGGTACAACTCGTTCACCCCGAAGCAGTCACCCCCGGCCCCCTCCTGATTCATGATGTGCCGGTACGCGAGACCGTTGTTGGACTTGTTGGCGAACAGGATCTCGGAGGGGCCCGGGTAGCGCTTGCGGAACGCGTCACGGAATTGGCGGTAGGTGTAGCGAAACTGGCTCTCGCTGATGATGAACAACGGGGTTCCGAAGCGTGCTGCCAACTCCGCTACCTCGCATCCCTCGATCCACAGGTTGCCGTCGGTCCCCACGCCGATGAACTCTCCGAAGTTCACCTCGTAGTCGATCGGTGTCAGCGCAGGTGCCGCAGTCCTATCGATGGCCAGGGTTGTCATCCTCGATCCTTCCGAATTGATTTCACCTGCTCTCGGGATCCGGTTCCGATTCCGCGAACGCCTCGGTCACGTCGGCGAGGAAGGAGTCCAAGGCGTCCACCATGTAGAACAGGTCGACCCCGGCGACGACGAAGGTCCAGCCGAAACGTTGCACCCGTTGAACCTCACCGGTGGCGGGCATGGTCGCCGTTCCTGCCGCCAGCCCGGCATCCCTACACACCTCGACCACCTGGCGCATCACGTCCCGCACGAGCGCGCCGTCGGTCTGGCCGGGAACACCGAGCGCGGCCGACAGGTCATTGGGCCCGACCAGCAGACCGTCGAGGCCGGGTACCGAAGCGATCTCGGCCAGGTTGGCTACCGCGTCCGCGGTCTCGATCTGAACCACGACGCCCACGTTGTCCGACGACCCTGCGACGTACTCGGCGGTGGTGCGTCCATAGCCGCCCGCCCGCCGCGGGCCGAAGCCCCGCAGGCCTACCGGCGGGTACCTGGTGTGCTCGACCACCCACCGCACCTCGTCGGCATTCCGCACCCGCGGCACGATCACGCCCGCGGCGCCCACGTCGAGCGGCTGCATGAGACGAATCGGCTCAAGACCGCCCACCCGTACCAGCACCGGGGTGCCGGCGCCATGCGCGGCCATCACGAGGGTCTGGACCGTCTCGGGACCGATGGGGCTGTGTTCGGTGTCCAGCATGATGAAGTCGAGGGCGGAGCCGGCCATCGCTTCGGCGACCGCGACATCGGTCGAGCTGACCGTGGCGCCCAGCTGGAACTCGCGGTTCCTGAGTCGCCGTCCGAAGCCGTCGATCTTCGATTCCTCACGCATCGCTCAACCTGCGCCCGAATAGTAGAACTTCTGCATTTCCCTCTCCTTGCGGTGTATCTCGGCGATGTCGCGCATGTCCTGGCGCTGGGAAGTCTCCGCGATCCCCACATCCCACCAGGCGTCACCACCCAGCAGCATGCGGTACGGCTCCACCGGACAGACGATCACGACAGGCCGGGTGGCCTCCCGGGCGACTGCCAACGCATCCTCGAGCTCGTCGACCTCCTCCGCACGCAGCGCAAGGCATCCGAGGCTGGCGGCGTTTCCGACGAAGTCGACCGGCAGGACCTCTCCGGCGAGCCTCCCGCTCGCATCACGCCGACGGAGTTCGGTTCCGAACAGGACCCCGGTCTTGAACTCCTGCAGGTTCCGGATCGACTGGTAACCGTCGTTGGTGACCAGGATCACGGTTATCTTGATCCCTTCCTGCACGGCCGTGACGATCTCGGGGTTCCCCAGGAGCCAGTTCCCCTCCCCCATCACCACGTACACCTCGGATCCGCCCGGCCGGGCCATCTTGTATCCGATCGCCGCCGGGACCTCGTGGCCCATGCACGAGTATCCGAATTCGAGGTGGACCTCACTCCCGTTGGAGTGGTCCCATAGCTTGTGAACGTCGGCCGGAGGCGAACCCGCCGCGGCCACGACCACATCACCCGCCCGGGAGAATTCGTTGACGGTGCGGATCACCTCGCCCTGGCTCATCACCTGGGAGGCAGGTCGTTCCAGATGCAAGCCAACCGCGCTGTCCCACTCCCCTGCTCTGCTCACCGTCTCTGTGCGGTAGTCGGCACCGGTCGTCCAGTCCGTGCCGAGTTCGGCGGCGAGAGCCTCGACCCCGAGCCGAGCGTCGGCGACAACCGCCATTCCTCCCAGTTTGAACGCGTCCCGACCCGCGACGTTGATGGAGAGGAACCGGACATCGGGTTTTTGGAACAAGGAATGCGATCCGGTGGTGAAGTCCTGCAGACGCGTCCCGATGCATATCACCAGGTCGGCTCGGGAGGCCATGGCGTTGGCGCAGGCCGTGCCGGTGACACCGACGGCCCCCAGGTGGTACTCGCCCGCCGGGACGGATCCTTTACCCGCGAACGTCTCGCCCAACGGCACACCGTACGCCCGGCTGAAGTCTGCCAGCGCATGCCCGGCGTCGGAGTACCGCACGCCGCCGCCGGCGATGATGAAGGGCCGCTCCGAGTTTCTGACGAGAGAGACCGCCCGCTCGAGTTGGCCGGGAGATGGGGGTCTCCTGTCGATGTGCCAGGTGCGGGGTCTGAAGAACGAGACCGGGAAATCCCATGCCTCACCCTCGGTGTCCTGATGCAGCGAGATCGTGACCGCCCCGGTCTCGGCCGGATCGGTCAGAACCCGGCACGCCTCCGGGAGCGAGTAGAGGATTTGCTCGGGGTGGGTGATCCGGTCGAAGAACCGGCTGACCGGACGGAGCGAGTCGTTGACGGTCGTGGCGGACGAGACCGGGTCCTCTATCTGCTGGAGAACGGGACCCTGGCGGCCCCTGATGAACGTGTCCGCCGGTATGAGCAGCACCGGAAGGCGGTTGGAGGTGGCGGTTGCGGCCCCCGTCACGAAGTTGGTCGAACCGGGCCCTATGGATGCCAGACATGCGAGGGTCGACATCCGGTTGGTGGCCTTGGCAAACCCGATGGCTTGATGAACCCCCGACTGCTCGTTCTTGCACTGGTAGAACGGCAGGTCGTCGCCGTACTCCTCCAGTGCCTGCCCGAGGCCGACCACGTTCCCGTGGCCGAACAGCCCGATCGATCCTGCGACCAGCTGTCTGCGCATTCCGTCCAGTTCACTCCATTGAACCTTGAGGAACTCGACGATCGCTTGGGCGGTCGTCAGCCGGACCATGCCGTCGGTGCCATCCATTCCCGGACCATCCATTTGCGGCCCCCTTTCACTTCCCTCTCTGTACGTTCTTTCCCAGACGGGTGGCAGGGCTTCAGCCGGTGGGATGGATGATCACGTTCTTCGAGTCCATCATCTCCTCGATGGCGTAATGGGGCCCCTCCTTGCCGATCCCGCTCATCTTCAGCCCTCCGTAAGGCATCGGGTCCACGCGCCAGAGAGGTGTCCAGTTCACATGGACGTTGCCCGCATCCACCTCGCGTGCGAAGCGTGTCGCCGCCACCAGATCTCTCGTGAAAATTCCGGCGCCGAGCCCGTAGCTGGTGTCGTTGCACAGGGCTATGGCCTCGTCGATACCGGAGACCGGGGTCACCGCCACGGCCGGCCCGAACAACTCCTCGGTGGATATCCGCGACCCGTGAGGTACGTCGGCAACCACCGTGGGCTGGTGCAGGGCGCCCTCTCGCCCTCCTCCTGTCAAAACCCTGGCGCCCGACGACACAGCTTCCCGGATGGTCGTCTCCACCCGTTGCGCCGCCTGCTCGCTGATCATCGATCCCATGCCCATTCCGGGATCCATCGGATCGCCGTACCGTATGGAGGACACACCGTCGACCAAGCGATCGAGGAAAGGTACGTAGGCTCGGTGGTCCACAAGAATCCGCTGCGGAGAGATGCAGACCTGACCGGCGTTCACCATCCCCCCGGTAGCGGTAGCCGCGGCGGCAATGTCGAGGTCCGCATCGGGCAACACGGCAACCGGGCAGTTGGCGCCGAGTTCCAGGAGCAACCGCTTGACACCGGCTGACCTCGCGATCTCGGCTCCCACCGCGGCGCTACCCGTGAACGTCACTACTCGTACGCGAGGATCGGTCGTGAGTTGCCTCCCGATAGTCGACCCGGGTCCTACCACACACTGCACGGCGCCGAGCGGGAAGCCGGCCTCGACGAAGCACCGGAGGAAGGCGAACGCACCCATGGGAGTATCCGAAGACGGCTTGACGATCACCGGATTACCGGCGGCAAGCGCCGGGCCTACTTTGTGGGTGACCAGCAGCAACGGATAGTTGAAGGGTGTGATCGCAACGACGATCCCGGCAGGCTGCTTGAGTGTGAACCCGAGGCGCCCCTCCCCGTTGGGGCTCCCGTCGAGGGGCAGCACCTCGCCGGAGATCCGGCGCGCTTCTCCGGCGCAGTAACGGATGAGATCTCCGAGACGGCCAACCTCGGCGCGAGCCTCCCCGATGGTCTTTCCTCCCTCGGCTACCACTATCCGGGCCAGCTCCTCGACCCTCGACTCGCAGATCGAAGCGGCCTTCTCCAGCAGGACGGCCCGTTCGTTGGCGCTCAACTTCCGCATCGGCGCCACAGCCGCCTGCGCCCGGTCGAGTACTGCGGCGATGTCCTCGTTGCTGGCGGCGGTCACCTCACCGACCGCGGCGCCGCTATAGGGGCTGTAGACCGTCATCGGTTTGCCCGTCGGAAGCGTCCCGCCGGACAGGACGGGGTCTTGGACGGACTCAACGGCAAGTGCATTCACCACGGCTCATCTCCTCCTTGCAAGACCACCATCTCAGAATCCCACCTCTCGCAGATACCGGCGGGTATGTTTGGCGATCGGCAGCGGCTTGTCGGGCGGCGCCGGATACATGTCCTGCTCTACCGTGGCGTGACCGGTGAAACCGATCTCAGCCAGAAGTGCTCCTAGTTCGGCGAAGGCCACCGCCCCCCGGTCGGGTTCGCAGAACATACCCAGCTCGACGGCTTTCGCAAAGGGAATCCGTTCCCGTGCGACCCGCTGCTGCACCTCCGCATCCACGCTCTTGAAGTGGAAGTACTCCACCCGGTCCGGATGCTCCCGCAGGAACTCGACCGGGTCACCACCCCGGTAGGCGTGATGGCCGGTGTCGAGGCATATGCCCACCAGATCCGGATCGGTGTCGGCCACGAAACGTTCGATCTGAGGCTCGTACTCGACGTGGGTCTCGGCATGGGGATGGAACACGGCCCGGAGCCCGTAACGTTCGGAGGCGATCCGGGCTATCCGGTGGGTCGTCTCGATCAGGGCCCGCCACTCGTCGTGGTCGAGCGTCGGGCTGCGGAGCATCTCCCCCGTGAACATGTCCGTGTAGGTGCCGTCGATGACGATCAGGTAACCCGCGCCGAGACCGGTCAGGGACTCGCATGCGCCGACCACCTCGGCTTCGAGAGTGGGCCAGTAATCGGCGGAGTCCAGCGGACCCATCGCGAAGGTTCCCGAGACCCGCAGGCCCCTCTTTCCGAGTTCTTCCTGGAGCTGTGACGGATCTGTCGGAAGGTACCCGTACGGTCCCAACTCGATCCACTCGTAGCCGGCTTCCGCGATCTCGTCGAGGCACCGGTTCCACGGCATCTGGCGGTCGTCTTCCCCGAACCAGATACCCCACGAGCACGGTGCACTACCCAGTTTCAAGCGGTCATCCACGCTTCTTCTCCTGTCTGGTGGTCTGTCTGCAAAACAACTTGTCGTGCCCTGGCAGCCATCGACGTCCCTCGCTGCGTTCCGCCTCCTCGACGTACCGCTGCGGGTACGCCTTCGTCGGCGGGCCTTGCGAGGAACGCCGCTGCCGGCGCATACCACGGCGCCATTTCACAGACAGACCACCGTCAGCCGGCCCCATCATCCCTCGTCCGTCTCGACGCTCACTCCCTCATGGCGCTTGGCCCTCGGGTCGAGCAGGACTCTGAGACCGTCCGCAGCCAGATTCACCGAGACCACGAAGTAGGTGACGGCCACGCCCGGGATGATTCCGTAATAGGGCGCAGATCGGAGAAAGCGGCGGCTGGTGGCAAGCATCGCCCCCCATGAAGGTTCCGGCTCCTGAGCGCCTAGGCCCAGGAAGCTCAACGACGCCTCCAGCAAGACGGCCGAGGACAGGGCAAGCGCGGCCTGCACGATCACCGGGGCCATGGCGTTCGGCAACACGTGGCGGAACATCACCCGCGGGTTGGAAATCCCGAGTCCCCGCAACGCATCGACGTAGTCGTAGGCCAGTTCTTGAACGACGGCGCCTCTCGTTATTCGAGCAAAGTAGGCGGATAGACCGATTGCTATGGCGACGCCCACCGACCTCAAACTCGTACCGAGGACGGCGACCGTCCCGATGCCCACGAGCATCATCGGTATCGCGAAGAGGGCGTCCCAGAACCTCATCATCGCTCCGCCGGCCCACCCTGCGTAGTAGCCGGCGACGGCTCCGGACAGCCCGCCTATCAGGGCCGCAGCGGTGACCGACAGCAGGCCGACCACCACAGAGATGCGGGCCCCGTAGAGCACCCTTGCGAAGAGGTCCCGTCCTATCTGGTCCGTTCCGAACCAGTGCTCGGCGGAAGGGCCTTGGAAGCGGGACTCGAAGTTGATATCGGTCGGCCCGTACTGAGCCAGGAGTGGTGCGGCAACGGCCCCGAAGACGAGCAGAAGGATGGCGATCCCGCCGATCATGGCTGCCCTCTCAGCCCGAACAGCCGCGAACAACCGGCCGCTCCTGCCACCGCCGGTCAGGAGCGTTGGTCTGACGGGTCCAACGTCGCCGGGCGTGCTCACTGTGTGATCTGCTCCCTCACACGAGGATCGACGAACCCGTACAGCAGATCGGTCGCGAGGTTTACCAATGCGAACCCCACGACCAGCAGGAACAGGCACGCTTGAACGGTTGGATAGTCTCTGGCTCCCAGAGCCTCGACCAGCAGGCGTCCCATTCCCGGCCAGGTGAACACGGATTCGATGATGACCGATCCACCGAGGAGCGCGCCGAACTGCAGGCCGATGACCGTGATGATGGGAATCAGCGCCGTGCGAAGGGCGTGGCGCCTGATGACGCGGTGGTAAGGCACACCCTTGGCTCTGGCCGTCCTGACATAGTCTTCGGAGAGAACCCTCTGTAGCGCCGCCTGCACGAACCGTGCGAGCACCGACCCGAGCATCATGGCCAGGACGGCGACGGGCATGACCAACGACTTGATGGCCTCCACCGGATCCTCCGCGAAGCTGACGTATCCCCCGGTGGGAAGCCAGCCCAGATACAGCGAGAAGACCAGGATGGCAATGAGGCCGATCCAAAAGGGAGGCACGCCATAGAGGACGGAGACAATCCCGGTAACGCCGATCCGGACCGACTCGCGGCGACTCACCGCTCCGATCGTCCCGACGACGATGCCTATCACGACACCGACCGCCAGAGAACTCATCACCAGAACGATCGTGGGTACGTAGACACCCTTTATGCGGTCCGCTACCGGCCCTTTTGTCACGAACGATTCCCCGAACTCGCCCTGGACGACCCCGGTGATCCACTTGGAGTAGGCCACGGGAATCGGGTCGTTCAGCCCCAGCTTCTCCCGGATTGCCTCCACCGCTTCGGGACGGGCCTCCAAGCCCGCTTGGAGAGCAGCGGGGTCACCCGGGACCAGCCGGAGCACGGCAAACGCGCCCGCGCTCGCGATGAAGAGCACGAGCAATGCCTGGCCCAAACGCCGCGCGACGTAGCCGCTCATCCGAGCCTCCTATGGGTTCGTGCTCGGGCCCCGGGCAGATACGTCCGGCCCGGGGCCCGAGCACTCATTCATTCGGGTCGCGATCGCTCAGGAGCAATCGGACATGTCGATGTTATCGGGATAGACGCGACCCAGATAGCTGTCGTTGTATCCCACCACACAGGAGGCGAGTAGCACGAGCTGGCCGCTCGACCCCACCGAGATCACGAAGGCCTGGTCGATCATGAACCGGGCCAACTCCTGGTAGAGGTCTATGCGCTTCTGCGGATCGATTTCCACCCTCGCACTGTTGACGAGCCTCTTGTACTCCTCGTTGTCGAAGTTGGAGATGTTTTCTTCGGGCTTGGTGAACCTGGCTCCCAGAGTCGAACTCGGATCGACCAGTCCTCCCGAGCCGTAGTACGCGGAGCTGAACCCGGTGAAGGTTCCGCCGAGGAACCTATCCGCCCAGGTGGCCGTCTCCAGGACGATGATGTCCAGAGTGATGCCGATCTCCGCCAGGTTGGCCTGGAAGAGAGGCAGCCAGTCATTGATCTCCGGGTTCACGTCCAGCGACAGCTCGAACTCGATGGTGAACGGACCCTGACCGACCTCAGCCAGCAGCGCTCGCGCCCCGTCGAAATCGACGTCGATGAAATCGTCGTCCGGGTTGTAGAACACCGAGCTGTCGGCGAAGAAATTCGCGGTCGGCTTGGCGTACCCGAAGTTGATGTCCACGAACTCCTTGCGTGGCACCACCAGGCTCACGGCCTTGCGAACCCGCTTGTCGCTCAACTCTGGAGTGGCCGTCTGGACATTCCACATGTGGATCCGTGCCGTGTCGCCCTCGAAGATCCGGAAATCCGGTGACTCGGCAACCCGCACGGCCTCTTCCAGCGGCGGCTGGATGAACCCGTGGACCTCGCCGGTCTCGAGCGCGATGATTGCGGCCGCCGAATCGGCGAACTGCTTGACCACGTATTCGTCGATCGGTGGGCGCGGACCCCAGAAGTCCTCGTTTCTCTCCGCCACCATCTCCACGCCGGGCGAGAAGGACTTCACCTTGAACGGGCCGGTTCCGATACCCTGATCAGCTTCCGGCAGGTACGGGATAGCGATCTCGATCAGGTTGTGGAGGAGGCCGGGGAATACATCCGGCAGATGGAAGACCAGGGTGAGGTCGTCGGGGGCCGAGTAAGTGATCCCTTGCTCGCCCTGCGCCTGGCCGTTCTGGAGGTTGTTTGCGGGATCCTGGTAGTGCTCCAAGACGTCGATTATGTGTTGCGCGGTCAACTCCACGCCGTTGTGGAACTTCACTCCGGGCCGCACGTGGAACGTGTACGTCAGCCCGTCGTCGCTGATCTCCCACGATTCCGCAAGGTCCGGCACGAAGGCTCCGGCGCCGGACGGACCCGACACGATCGTGTCGTAGATCGAGTAGTACATCGCAATGTGCCCGATCGTGGCCGTCTCAGGCTTCAGGTTCGTCAGGTCCCCCGACGTAGCCATGGTGAAGGTACCGCCTTCAGCCATCATTTCAGCCTCGGTGGTGGTCGGGGTTTCCTCTTCCTCCTCCATGGTCTCTTCGGCCATGGTTTCCTCGGTTGTCTCTTCCATGGTCTCTTCGGCCATGGTTTCCTCGGTTGTTTCCGCTGCGGTGGTGGTCGCCGGCGCAGCCGGAGCGGTGGTCTCTGCCGCCGGTTCTTCGTCTCCACCACAGGCAGCCGCAACCAGCGCAAATGCCACCAGCAGGGCTAACAATCTCGTGATTCTCATGCTCTTCCTCTTTCCCGAACCCCTCACGCTTTCCGTTTACACCAGTGAGGCCCGTACCTCCACATCGCCACCCCGCGCTGTCGACAAGGGTGTCCTTCGAAGATATACGGATGCTACTCCGGGGTGGTTGGAGCCTGCCAGAGAAAATGCAATTCAATTTGCATTGGGATCGACGATCCCGCACCGGATACGGAAGCGGCAAGCCGCCCGAGGGTCGGCCGCGCTCGTTATCTCTCCCCGCAGTTCGATCCTGTCGGTGTATTCGTCGAGTTCCTTCGACCGCCGATCCCAACGTAGGTGCCCGCACGGGGCGCGCTGCGACCACGTCGTGTGCGATGAAGACAGATGAAGACATACGACAGTTTCGTATCGTGCCGGAGCCGGTCCGCAGTGACTGCGGCCGTCAGGCTTGGCTCTCCGCCACCCACACCGCGGCAAGGCCAAGCGGTCCGCTCGCGCCGCCGGCGCTTCTTCCCTGCTGTTCGTGTTCTCCCACCGCTACCAAGCCCGGCCCTCCAGGGGTGACGTCGGACATCGACTGGTCACCCTCGGCACCGAGGACCTCGTCGTCGGGCACCCGTGACCAGGTAATCCCATCGGGAGAGGTCCACACTGCTGCATGGCGAAGCCGGAACTCGCTGAACGGCCCGTCCCATCCCACAGCCACCAGGCCGGGGCCGCCGGCGGTGACGCTCACCATCGTCTGGCTGAACCTTCCTCCGAAGACCGCGTCGTCGTGGGGGACCCGTGACCAGTTGACCCCGTCGGGAGAGGTCCACACCGCCGCATCGGAATTGCTGAACGACCCTTCGAACCCGACTGCCACCAGGCCGGGGCCGCCGGCGGTGACGCTCTCCATTACCTGGCGATCCGCTCCCATCAACTCTCGATCCTCACCGCCGGAAACCGCCTCGTCGGGCACCCGTGACCAGTTGACCCCGTCGGGAGAGGTCCACACCGCGGGATCGCCATCGTCGTTGGAGGCGTCCGTTCCGACTGCTACCAGGCCGGGGCCGCCGGCGGTGACGCTCGTCATCGACTGGTTGCCTCCTCCTCCGAAGACCGCCTCGTCGTGGGTGACTCGTGACCAGGTGACCCCGTCGGGAGAGGTCCATACCGCCACATCGGAGTTCTTGACCGGCCCGTCCGTTCCGACTGCTACCAGGCCGGGGCCGCCGGCCGTCACGCTCGTCATCGACTGGTCACCCTCGCCGCCGAAGACCGCCTCGTCGTGGGTGACTCGTGACCAGGTGACCCCGTCGGGAGAGGTCCATACCGCCGCATCGAGATCGCCGACCGGCCCGTCCGTTCCGATTGCCACCAGGCCGGGGCCGCCGGCGGTGACGCTCGTCATCGACTGGTTGCCTCCTCCTCCGAAGACTGCGTCGTCGTGGGTGACTCGTGACCAGGTGACCCCGTCGGCGGAGGTCCATACCGCCGCAATGAGACCGTCTTCCGAGGCTTCGGTTCCGATTGCTACCAGGCCGGGGCCGCCGGTTGTCACGCCGGTCATCGCCTGGCCGGCCTCGCCTCCGAAGACCGCCTCGTCGCCGGGCACCCGAGACCAGCTGAGCGAGGAAACAATGGCCGCGGTAGGGGTGGCTGCCGCGGTAGGTGTCGGCCCGGAAGTGGTGGTTGGCGCCACGGTGGTGGTGGGCGCGAGATCGCTGCCACAAGCCCCAGTTACCAGCGCTACAGCCACGAAGAGCGACCGGGCTCTGGCAATGGGCAACTCGTTCCTCCTTCCGCGACCGGTGATTCATCGAAATGGAACTGCTTCAAGCTTAGTGGTCTGCCTGCAAGACAACTCGGCGTGCCCTGCTTGGCATCGACGGTAGGAGCCAACGGCGGTTTCGGAGGATATTCTTAGGAATACTGCCGAGCCATCCTGCTCGAAGACTCCCCGTCGCTGCCGGGGTCGATCAGGAGGTCTCCGATCTCGTCGAACAACTCACGGCATGAGCCGAGAGACATCTCTATGCCCTTCGCCCGGCGGTAGTAGAAGTTGAGCCGATGATCGAGGACGAAACCTGCCCCCGCGAAGATCTGATGAGCCTCCTTCGTGACGCGGCGGGCGGCGCCTGCCGCGAACGCCTTGGCCATCACCAGGCGCGGGTCGGCCCGCAGCCTCTGGTTGTAGAGGTGAGCGGCCTGGTATGTGAGGAACCGTGCTGCGTCGCGATCCGCCACCATATCGGCGCACTTGTGCTGGATGGCCTGGTAACTGCCGATCGGGCGCCCGAAGGCGATCCGGTTCTTGGCGTATTCCACGGCCATTTCCAGTGCTGCGTCCGCCAAGCCGACCAGTTCCGCCGCCTGTGCGATGCGCGCGGCCGGAAGAACCGACTCAATGGCGGCGAGCGCGGAACCCGGTTCCCCGAGGCGTGCGCATCCGGCGACCTCCACATTGTCGATCAGCAGCCGGTGCTGGCGCTCCCCGGAGAGGGTGTGCAGGGTTTCCAGAGCCACCCCCTGATCTCGGGGGTCAACCATGAAGAAGTCCAGCTCGCCGGTTCCCGACATGGCCGGCACGAGGATGGAGTCCGCCGCCGATGCGTACGGGACGAAGCTCTTGATCCCGCTGAGGCGGTAGCCGCTCGGGATCTCCTCCGCAACGGTGGCTACGGGCGTCATCTCGCCACCCGGTTCGTACAGGGCAACCGTTGCGACCCGATCGCCACGCAGCACGTCGCCAAGGAGCTGGTCGTGCCCGACGGGCTCGAGGAAACGGAGCAGGCGGCCCGCCAGCCGGCAGATGAAGTGCGGGCCGGGTAGCGCGGCCCTGCCCAGTTCCTCGTGCAGGACCACCAGGTCCACTGCGTCGTCGGGAGGTCCGTTCGGGTCGGACAGCACACCGAGCTCGAGCCATCCGAGGCGCCCCATCCGGCCATGTGCCTCCCGGGAGAACCCGTGCCCCTCCTGCTCGGCTTCCGTGAGCGCCTCCAGGGTCGAGTACGCCGCCAGGAACTCGCGGGCGCTCCTGCGTAGCTCCTCCTGGTGCCACTCGAGGGAGAAATCGAGTCCCATCAGCTGCCCCGCGGGAGGCCGAGCCCCCGCAATGCGATGATGTTCTTCTGGATCTCGGTGGTCCCGCCGGAGTGCTGGGAACAACTGGCCAGGTAGAGCTTCTCGATCCTTCCCCGGAGAACGGCCCGGCGCGACCCGGCGGGGACGAGGCCGGGGAGACCGAGTAGATCGAGAGCGAAGTTGGCGAACGGATGCTGGAACTGGCGCGTCCGCAGGTTCTGGATCGAGGCCTCCGAACTCGGCTCCTCGCCGCGACTCTGCAACCACACGATGCGCCACGAGAGCATCCGTTGCGCTTCGAGTTCCGTGGCCCACCTCGCCAGGCCGCGCCTCACGGATCGCTCTGCGATCAGCGGCTCGCCGGCGCGGCGGGTGTCACGGCAGTAGGAGATCAGATCGCCGAGCAGGCTCTGGTAGAGGGCCACGTAGTAGATGCCGGACCGCTCGATGTTGAGGGTGGACATCGCCACCCGCCACCCCTGGTGTTCCGGTCCGATCCGGTTGCCGGCGGGTACCCGGACGTCGTCCAGGTAGATGCTGTTGAGACGCCCGTGGTTGATCGTGCGAACCCCCTTCACGGTGATGCCCGGCGTCGAGTTGTCGACGATGAACATGCTGAGGTTGCGGTGACGGCGTGCGCCGGGGTCGGTCACAGCCAGCAACCACAGGTGCGTGGCGCGATGGGCCTCCGTACTGAACACCTTCAGACCGTTGAGAACGTAGTGGTCTCCCTCTCTCACCGCCCTGGTCCGGATGTTGGCGAGATCCGATCCTGCTTCGGGCTCCGTGAAGGCGGGTCCGTAGCAGTGCTCTGCTCGGGCGATGGGGGGCAGGAAGCGCTGCTTCTGCTCCTCGGTGCCGTACGTGATCAGCGGCATCGCCACCCACTCGGTGGCGATGTTGTGCCAACCGACCGGAGCCCGGTACCGCCCCAGTTGCTCGTTGAGCACGGCAACGTAGGACAGGGGAAGTCCCGATCCGCCGTACGCGGTGGGCCACGCCAGGCTCAGCCACCCGCGCCGGGCGAGCTTCCGCGAGAACGGTTGGGACCAGTTGCTCTCCGCCGCTTGCTGCGTGTCGAGTTCGTCCAGGAGCTCCGCCGTTATCCCCGCTTCGAGGAAGTTCGCGACCCCGGTCCGGAAGGCAGCCAGTTCGGGACCGAGTGACATGTCCATCAGTCCCGCTCCGCACCGAACCGGGGGGCCGCGCAAGGGACGGCGTGGTTCACTCCGCGGATCCCCGCGGCAGCGCCACCGTCGAAACGCGCCCCGGCCATCGCGTCATACGCCGCGTCCCGGTGCGGCATGAGGTCGGCGATCACCTAGGCGGCCACTCCTCCGGACATGTAGCCGAGGTTAACCTCGCTCAGACCGAGAAAGGCCTCGCCGGTGCCGATCTCGATGTCACTCGAGGGTCGGGCGGTATCAGGGGACCGGAACCCGGTGGAAGGTTGCCTAGTCCGGCACCTCGCCGGCGCACCCGCCCATGCCATAGCTCAGGACGACGGAGAACCGGAACTCTGCTGGTGCGGGAGCACGTCGCGGAGGGGACCCCCCTCAGCATGAGGGCGGCGAGGGCCGCCGCGGCGGCTACCGGTATGGCTAGCCGGAACATCTGGCTGGAACTGAGAGCGACCGCCTCGCGGATGATGTCTCGGAGAGGTGCTTCCATCGTCGCGACGACGGCCGGACTCGCGACGAGTTCGCTCACGTTCAGCCCGGCCATAGGCGAGTCCTCCGGGAGTTCGGAAGCGAGGGTCGCCGCGAGCCGTGCGTTGAACAGCGCGCCGAAGACTGCTATCCCGGTACTCCCCCCGAGTTGGCGGAACACCTGCACGGACGAGGTCGCCACCCCGAGATCTCGCGGATGGACCGCGTTCTGGATGACGAGTACGAGCACCGGTATCAGGATGCCTATGCTCAATCCGAGGACTGCGACGTTGGCGGCTGCGGCCGGCGGGGTGGTCGAGACGGTCATGGTGCTCAGCAGCGCCAACCCGACTCCGAGAAGCAAGCATCCCACAGTCACCACGGATCTGTAGCGACCCCATCTCGTCACGATACGGCCCGAGACGAGGCTTCCCACGAGGGAGGCGGTAAGCATGGGAAACAGCAGGAGCCCGGAATGGGTTGCGGACATACCCAAGGAAATCTGCAGGAAGACAGGCAAGTAGGCGAAGGGAAGGAATAGACCGAAGCCGGTGATGAAGCTAATCGTGTTCGCGACCGAGAACTCCCGGTTCCGAAACAGGAACAGTGGCAGGATGGGCGAAGCTACCTTCCTTTCCCGCCCCACAAACCACAGCAGCGCCACCCCTCCCACCGCGAGAGTCGAGAGGATCACCGCTGAGTTCCAGGCATGCTCACGACCACCCCAGGTCGCGACCAGCAGGAACGCCGACAGACCGACCGCCAGGAGGATCGCCCCGAGCCAGTCGATCCGGATCCCCCTGGCCACCGGCGGCTTGGTCAGGTTCCGGCGGATCACGAGGAATGTGAAGACAGCCAGCGGAACGCTCGGGTAAAAGGCCAGACGCCACGAGAGATGGTCGACCATCAGACCTCCCACCAACGGCCCTCCCAGGCTGGCGACTGCGAACACCGCGCTTATGTACGCCTGGTACCGGCCCCGCTGCCGCGGCGCGATGATGTCACCCACGATCATGTAGCTGAGGGAGATCAGGCCGGCCGACCCGGTCCCTTGGACGGCTCGGAACGCGATGAGCTGCCCGATGTTCTGGCTGAGGCCCGCTGCGCACGACCCTACGGCGAACAGCGCTAGCGCGACCTGCATGAGGCGGCGACGACCGTACAGGTCCGACAGCTTGCCGTACAGGGGAACCGTGACTGTCGACGCGAGCACGTTGGCCGTGAGAACCCATGGGAGTAACGTGAGGGCGCCCATCTCACCGACGATGGTCGGCAACGCCGTCGACACGATCGTGGCGTCCATCGCGGAGATGGCCATGGCTAGCAGAAGCGCCAGGAAGGTTCTGCGGCCCGCCGGCGTCAGCCCCGACGTACGCCTATCTACCCCGGCGCGTCCTTCGGGCCGTCGGGTCATTGCGCAGCCCGCTCCCCCGGATTCCTCACCGCGGACGGACCTCGAGGCAGTATGTGACCAGGGTCACGGGCACCTCTCCGGACTCACGAAGGGCACGAGCAATCCGCTCGCGGCCGGTCGACTACAAGAGGGGTCGGGTGTGGCGTCGACGAGTCAAGCGGGATCGTCATGTTCAGCATTCTCCGAGGGCCTCTCGGTACAATACAGGCCGAGCGGCCGGCAATGGCCGGCGTCCCTTTGTCCCGGACTCCGGACATCGGTCATGCGACCGGCCAGACCATCGGCCCGGAGGAACCGGCGGATGACCGAACCCGAGGATGCCCTGGTGGATACCACTTCAGGCGCTGTCAGGGGCTCGTGCAGGGACGGGATTCAGGTGTTCATGGGCATTCCGTATGCGGCGCCCCCTGTCGGGAGACTGCGTTACCGCAAGCCGATTCCACCTGCATCTTGGGACGGAGTTCGCCCTTGCCTGGAGCCCGGTCCCGCATCCCTGCAACGAGAAGGCGCAGCAGGTGGCATGGCGGCCCGCTACCGGGTCCGGGAGAAGAGGGACGAAGACTGTCTTTTCCTGAACGTGTGGACCCCCGGTGTGAAGGCTGCGGAGAGACCTGTGATCGTCTTCGTACACGGCGGCGCCTACTTGAGTGGCTCGGGTGCGGTCGAGCTTTACGACGGAACCCGTTACGCGGGAGGTGGAGCCGTCTTCGTCACGTGCAACTACCGGCTGGGCGGGCTCGGGTTCGTGCATCTCGACGACTGCTTCCCCGAACTGGAGAGCACCGGCAACCTGGGCATTCTGGACGTGGTCCGGGTGCTGGAATGGGTCCGGGAGAACATCGCGGCCTTCGGCGGCGATCCGGACAACGTCACGCTTGCCGGCAGCTCGTCGGGGGCGATAACGACTGCAGCGCTGCTGGCGTCTCCACTCCGAAGGGGCCTCTTCAGACGCGCGGTCATCATGAGCAGCGCCGCCGGGCACACCACCCTCGACCGCGACACGGCCGGCCGGATCGGGCGCAGGTTCCTCGATCACGTCGGCGTGATGCCGGGTGACCTGGGCTCGCTACAAGCGCTCCCGGCGCGACGGCTGATCATTCCGTCCGGGCCGGTATGGACCGACATGGTCCGGATAGCCGATTGGCATCCGCTGTGCCCGGTCAGTGACGGGCAAGTGCTCACCGGCCCGGTCATCGACCTGGTGGCCCGCGGAGCCGGAGCGGGGGTGGACGTGGTGGCCGGCTCCACCACCGACGAGCAGCGGTCGGCATACTTCGGCGAGGACGGAGCCGGCCTTCCCATTGCCCTGGACAGAGCGACCTTCTCTACGAGAACATGGGAGCGGTTGTTCGAGCCGTCGGGTCGACCCTTCGACGACGTGCGGCGGATCTATGCACGGTCGGTCACCGCCCGGGGATGGGAGTTCAACGAGGCCGAGTTCGCTTCGGCGGCGAGCTCCGACTACGTGATGGCCATCCCCACCATCCAGTTCGCCGCTGCCCATAGTTCCGCCGGAGGGCGGTCCTTCCTGTACAGGTTCGCCTGGCCGTCCCCGCTCCTGGACGGGTTTCTCGGGTCGTTCCACGGATTGGGGACGCCGTTCTTCTTCGACAACCTGGACCAACCTGGGTGGGCGCCCGTATTGGGCCCCGACCCTCCCGCGTTTCTGGCCAGGGGATTCCGGGAGTCGGTGATCGGATTCGCCACCGACGGGGACCCCAATGTCGGCGGTCTGCCGACCTGGCCCGTGTATACGACCGAGACCCGGCAGACGTTGGTTCTCGATGACCCGCCGCTTGTCGTGAAGGATCCCGATCGCACGCGCTGTGAAGTCTGGGAAGGATGGAGGTAGGAATGATTGCCGGGTTACCGCTCGAAGGCCACCCAGCCGGGGTGCATGCCATCGGCAATAGACCGGATACAACAGGAGGAGCCGGATGGACATCGGAATAGGCGCCGCGGGCTCGATCAAGGAGAAGCAGCGTTTCGCCAGATTCGCGGAGGAACTCGGCTACCACTCGATCTGGATGCCGGAAGGGCGCAGCGGTGATCAGTTCTCGATCCTTACCGCCTGTGCCCTCGCCACGACCCGCATCAAGGTCGGCACCAACATCTCCAGCGTCTTCGTGCGGACCGCTCCGCTCCTAGCGATGTCCGCCGCAACGGTGGACGCCTTCTCGGATGGGCGGCTGATCCTGGGTCTGGGCACCGACCACCGTAACCAGGTGGTCTACATGCACGGTCACCCGTTCGAAAAGCCCATCCCCCGGATGGTCGAGACTGTCGACATCATCCGGGCCTTGCTCCGCGACGACGTGGTGTCCTACGACGGGGATATCTTCAAGATCCGCCGCTACGACATGCACGTCCATCCGGTCGTGCGCCGAGAGATCCCGATCTGGATAGCAGCCGTCAACCCGAAGATGCTCGGCGTGGCGGGCGAGATCAGTTCGGGCACGATCCTCGTGAACCACACGATCGAGTCGGCCAGGACCGCCAAGGCGCAGTTCGTAGAGGGGGCGGAGCGGGCCGGGAAGACAGCCGCCGACGTCACGATGGCGGCCATGATCCCCGTGGCGGTGGCGGACGATCGGGCCGAAGCCCGACAGCAGATGCGTTACCGCCTGACCGGGATGGTGACCCGCAACCCCCGCTATATCGCCTTGAAGTACCGGCTCGGCTTCGGGGAGGAGTGGGAGCGCATGCTCGGGATCCTCGACGAGGACGGGAGGGACGCCGCCGCCAAGGTGCTCTCCGACGACTACCTGGACGCCTTCACCGTCTGCGGAACGCCCGGCGAGGTCCGCGAGCGCATCAAGCTGTGGGTCGCCAACGGCGTCGACCTGCCCATCATCGCGGGGGGCTTCGGTTCCAAGGAGGCCCTGGCCGTGACCCTCGCTCTCGCGCCGTCGACGTTCTGATCCAGCAGGCTGCAATGACTCAGCCACCGGACGGTGCGTAGAGCCGGGTCAGCTCCCTGAGGTCGTCGACCCTCTCCAACTCGTCGACGATCGCGATGATCTCGTTGCTCTGACCCTCGCCGATCACCGGGGCGGCGAGCCTGCGGAACTTCCCCTCCAGTTGCTCCTTCGTCATGGGCCGATCGGCCGTGCCGGTGATCTGGGAGATCGTGATGAACTTGCGGTGGATCCTTCCTGCGACCGCCACCTCGACGGTGATACCCAACTTTTCCCGGTCGACCACCGGATCCAGGTAGACGATCCGGATCCGGTTCGCCAGGTCGAGGGCCTCGGGATCACTCAGCGCCTCCTCGGAGAAGAACTCCGGCCCCGCCTTGCCGACGCCGTGCAGCAAGTGCATCGCGACCAGCCAAGGGATCGCGTAGGAGGCCTCCCAGTAGTCCTTCGGCGCCCCGGACGAGAACGGCGGCTCGACGAGGCGGTAAACGCTCGTGATGCCGGCCGTGATCTGATCGATGTGCTCGGCCCGCAGTCCCTCTTCCTCCATGATCTCGAGAGCGAGCTGGATCACCCCACCGGTCAGGTACGGCCCGAGGTAGTACTTCATCCCGGCCTTCCTCGTCAGGTAGAAGTACGGGCTGGGTGCATCAAGCTCGGAGAGCTTCTCGAGGTCGTAGGTGGCATCGTGGTCGATGATGTCTTCGGGGCCTTCGTAACCCAGGCTCGCCAGGAGAGCCGCTTGAACACCGAACGGCGCCACGAGGATCATGGAGTTGGTCCCCAGCATCCTGTAGATCGAGCCGTCCTTGTGAATGGGTCGGAGCATGAATCCGGATGCTTGCGGAGCAAGCATCCATGAGAGGCCGATGGCCCGGGATGTCAGCTCCTCGTCGAGCCCCATCAGCTTGGCGGCACAGATCGCGCAGCCCACCGCGGTCTGCCTGCGATCCTGTCGGAAGCCGAGCAGATCGACGGACTCCGGCTTGAGGGCGGCGTTGAAATGCGACGCTATCTCGTACGAGAGCACGATGGCCGTGATCAGATCCTTCCCCGAGGCCCCGACCCGCTCGCCGACCGCCACCCCGGTATGGAAGTACAGCGTGAACCCGTGCCCACCCCCGGGACCGGTCTCGTTGTAGTCGGGTTCGTACGCCATCTGGGAGTTGACGCCCGCCGCCACACCGCAGGACACCTTCAGCCCGTCACCGATGATCGTCGCCTCCGGCGTGCCTCCCGCAGTCCTGGCGTAGTTGAGGAGAGCCGCCCCCCTCCGCGAGGTCTCGTAGTACCCCAGAAACCCGCACGCCAGGTCATCGAGGGCGAAGCTCTTGACCCGGTCGACGGTTTCGGGCGGGAGGTCCTCGAACCTCTCGCCGACGACTTTCCGCACGATCGTTCCGGTCACGGTCATACAGTCTCCCGACTACTCATGGGGCAACGACGGCGCCAGGGGCGGCACGGCCGGTCACGGTGGGTCGCCGCCTGCGATCCGGTGGCTCAGCCAATCGACGACATCGGACGCGACCGCCTGCTCGAAACCCCCGAAGAAGTGGCTGCAGCCCTCGTAGATCTTGCTGTAGACGTCCGGTGCACAGGTGGCCGCCGCCTCGAGTTCATCCATGCGGGCCTTGTCGCTGTACTGGTCGAGGCCGCCGACCAGCAGCATGATCGGCACATCCACCTTGCTGATGTGCTCGGCGTGGGTGGCAATCGAGTCGGGGCCCCACCAGGACAGCCACGAACGAGCGGCCTGGTAGTGGCGTCCCAGCCGGTGATGGCGATCCGGATCCGGGCTCCGGTAGTCGTCACGGATCAGCACCTCGTCACCCCGGCCCTGTTCCACCGCGGCCCGGGCGCGTTCGACCGCCTCCTGATACTTCTCGTCTCCCATGCCTCTGCGAGCCCAGTCGGCGGTCTCCGCGGTGGGCGCCATGTGCACGTGTGCCACCACCGCCGGGTTGGCCGCCAGCACGTGGTGCATCGTGGTGCTGATACTGCCGAGGCTGTGGCCGCAGGGAATGACCTTTCGGTAGCCGCGTCCCACGAGCAGTTGGATGAACGTCTCCATGTCCTCCACGTCCATCTCGGTGGTGCCGATCGAGTGGCCGTACAGCCCGCTGCGCCGCATCTCGATCGTCAGGGTGGACCACCCCGCCCGGGCATAGACGGGCGCTTGCAATACGGGCACCGTACGCAGGGCGGTTGAGGTCATGCCGTGGACGTACATCACGACGGTGTCCGAGTGGGCGTCCGGCGGAGTCCAGAGGAACCCCGCAAGGTCGGACCCGTCCGCCGTCTCCGCCGTCACGATCTCGAACGGCAGGGGCCCACCCACGGGATGGGGAAGGACATCGCCGGCCCAAGACGCAACGGCGGCCGCGACCTCTCCGTCGGTGGTTCCGGAGGCCACCGTCACCTGATGGCTCGCGGCTCCGGCCTCGAGGGTGGCCGACCACTCCTCGCAGGCGCCGACGATCAGGAGGGGCCGCGGCACTCTCTCCACCACCCGGCTCAGCCTGGTGTCGGCCGTCGGGCCCCACCACGCCATCCACCGGTCCGCGTTCTGGGAAACCCGAACCGGACGACCATCCTCGTCGACGAACGTTGCGTCGATGAGATGATCGTGCGCAGTGCCGAGCCTCAGAGCGAGCACCGCGTCGGCCAGCACGGCGGCGTAGCGGTCGGGACCGAGCCACTCCCGCATCTGCCGGCTGAGGTCGTGTGCGGGGCGGATCAGCGCCACGCCCGCCACACGGAGGTCCGGGCGGGCGGCCGCATACCGGCACACGGACAGCGCTCCGACCTCTTCCCCGGCCAGCACCACGTCCCGGAACCCGACACAGGCCAGGTAGTCGAGCGCTACCTTGATGTCCGCCATGTCGTCGTCCGGAGTCGCGGCGAAGGGGCCCTCGAGTCCGCGCCGGCGAAGCGCGAACGACAGGAGCGCTACGCCACGTTCGGCCAGCGCCGGTCCGAGAGCGCGCGCAAACGCGTCGTAGTGGTAGCCGCCCCACCTGTGCGCGAGCAGCACGGCGCGGCCGGGCTCCCCCAGCGTCTGTCCCGCCGGTAGGTACAGCAGCCCGTTCGCTATCCCGGGACGCTCGCCGAACGCCTGCTCGCGATCGCTCCAGATCATGAGCGGCTGCACTCGAAATCCCTGCTCGCTCATACCCGGACCCTCGCTCGATGTCTCACCGGCGACTCATGTGTAACGAATGCGTGGATCCGTGAAGGCATAGAGCAGATCGACCACGTAGTTGACGATGATGAACGCGGTCGATCCGACCACCGTCACCGCTTGGATTACGGAGAAGTCCCACTCGTTGATGGCCGAGATGGCCACGCGACCGATCCCCGGCCACCCGAAGATGGACTCCACGATCACGACACCACCCAGCAGCGCGGCGAACGTCAGGCTCAGGTACGTCATCACCGGGATGATCGCGTTGCGGAACGCATGCTTGCCGATGACGGCCCGCTCCCGCAGACCCTTCAAGCGCGCCATCGTGATGTATTCGGTGTTGACAACTTCGAGCATGGAAGACCGCGTCAGCCGGGCGATGGGCCCGATGATCCCGAAGCCGAGGGCCAGAGAGGGAAGGATCAACTCCGAGACGCTCGCCAAGCCTTCGTCGGGACCGCGGGGCGGCAACAGCCGCCATTGCACGGTGAACAGGTAGAGCAACACGATCGCGCTGATGAAGCCCGGAACCGACTGCCCCAGCACGGCCGCGGATCGGCTGGTGTGATCGACGGCACTCCCCGGTCGGCGGGCCGAGAGGAGCCCGAGAGGGATCCCGATGACGATCCCCCACATGGCCGCCGCCACGGCCAACTGCAGCGTGGCCGGGAATCGCTGCAGCACCACCTTCATGGCGTCCTTCCGGAACAGGATGGACTCCCCGAAGTCAAGGCGGAAGACGCCGGCCAGGTACTCGAAGTACTGCACGATGATCGGACGGTCGAGGCCGAGGCTCTCTCGCATGATGTCCATCGTCTCCTGGTCCGTCCCCAGCGGGACCATCAGCACCACCGGATCACCCAACAGGCGCGGCACGATGAACACGATCGTCACCACCCCCCAGAACGTGAGGAGGGCACGGAACAGGCGGGTGACGGAGTACCTGAGCATCAGCGTGCGACTCGGCGCGACGGCCCGGTCGGGTCGAGCGTGTCGCGCAACCAGTCACCGAGGGAGTTGGCCGACAGCACCGTCAGGACGAGGGCGATTCCCGGCATCACCGCCACCCACCAGGCCTGCTGGATCTGGTACTGGCCCTCGGCGACCATGACACCCCACGCCGGGGTGGGCGGAATCACCCCGAGACCCAGAAAGCTCAGGCTCGCCTCCAGAACGATCACCCGCCCGACGTCCAGTGTCGCCAGGACGATGACGCTGCTGGCGATGTTCGGCAGGATGTGACGGAACATGATCCGGCGCGCGCTACTACCCGACACCCTGGCCATGGCGACGAACTCGCGTCCTCGCACCGACAGCACCTGACCACGAACGATGCGGGCGTAGCGGGGCCAGGCCAGGACGGCGATGGCGATGATGATGCCGATGATGTTGCGCCCGATGATGAGGGCCAGCAGCAGCAGGAAGAGGATGGCTGGAATCGACAGCCACAGGTCGACGACGCCCGAGATGATGGTATCGAGCACCCCTCGGCGGTAGCCGGCCACGATGCCGATGGCCGTCCCGACGATCGACGTGAGCGTTACCGTGCCGAGCCCGACGATGAGCGAGATGCGCGCACCGTGGATGATGCGGCTCAGAATATCGCGCCCGAGACTGTCGCCGCCCAGCAGGCGGGCGGTCGTCCCCTCCGCGTCCCACACCGGTGGTGCGTAGGTGTGTTCGAAATCGATGTCGGCCGGGTCATGAGGTGCCAGCACGCCGGCGAAGATGGCGGCGACCACGATGGCGAGCAGGAACAGGGCGGCCAGCTTCGGTATCCCCCCGAAGCTGTTCCTGAACCGGCGTAGCAGTCCGGCCGCCTTTCGTGGCGGCCCGGTCCGAACTGCTCCTGCCGCCTCGGATGCGGCTACGATCGTGGCCTCTGGCTCCCGCGCCCGGTCGGTCCGGTCTCTCATGCGGCGGAGGGCGCGAGCGCCTTGACAGCTTCGAGTACTTGGTCGTCGTCGCCGACCGGGACGAGGATCGGGAGGTCGATGCCGGCTTCGCGCCACGCCTCGAGGCGTTCCCGCGCCTCCCCGGCAGTGCCGGTGATGGTGAACGCGTCGAGGTAGCGGTCGCTGACGATCGACGCGGCCCCGGCCCGATCGTCCTCCCGGAGCGCCGCCAGCACGGCCTCCCGCTCCTCGCCGAAACCGAGCTCGTGGTGAAGCCTCGTGTAGCGGGGAAGAACCGTCTTTAGGGCCACGGTGCTGTGACGCATCAACCGGCGGGCGTCTTCCCGATCGGAGGTGACCGCGCAGGGAATCATCGTGGAAACCACCACATCTGCAGGTTGCTTGGCGGCGCGATCCGCTCCCCGCATGATGTTGGCCCGGGCGTCCCGGACGGAGTCCACCGTATGGTTCACCATGATGACACCCTGTCCGATCCCGCCGGCGATGCCCAGCATCTTCGGGTTCACCGCCGCTACGTAGATCGGTATCTCGGGTCGGACCGGCTCCAGCCATAGGTCGAAGTGGTCGATGTTGAAGATCTCACCTTCATAGGAGACCTCGCCGTCGCGGATGAGTTGCCTGACGATGTCGACCGTGTCGAGCATGCGAGGGATGGGCTTGGAGAACGGGTGACCGTGCATCCGCACCACCTGGTGGGCGTGATCGGTGCCGAGACCGAGAATGAACCGGCCGTGCGAGAAACGGTCGACGGTGGCCGCCGCCATCGCGATCAGCGGGGCGGTGCGTACGAAGATGCTGGAAATGTTGGTCCCCAGGCCTATCCGCTCGGTGGCCAGCGCGCAGGCGGTGAGCACCGAGAACTGATCGCCCCCGCGGCCCTCGACCTGCCAGACCGAGTCATACCCGAGCCCCTCGGCGAGCCGAGCGAACTCGGGAAGATGGTTGACCGTCCTTCCCCGCAGCATGACGCCGGTCGGAGCCATCGATCCCTCCTCAGTCAAACCAGGTGACATGCGACGACATGATCGGATCGCACTTCCCGCAGCAATGGCAGTTCCCGCGCGCACCGCTCCACGGCCAGCGGACACCTCGGATGGAACGCGCAACCCGTCGGTGGATGCGCGGGGTCGGGCGGTTCCCCCTCCACCACTGCTTCCCCTTTCGGATCATCGGGATCGGGCTGCGGGATGGCATCGAACAAGGCCTGCGTGTAGGGATGGAGCCGGTGGTCTCGCAGTTCCGCCTTGGGCGCCATCTCCACGATCTTGCCCAGGTACATGACGGCAACGATGTCGCTCATGAACTCGACCACATGCAGGTCGTGGGAGATCACGAAGTAGCTGGTGCCGAGTTGGTCGCGGATATCGCTCAACAGGTTCACGATCTGGGCCCGGATCGACACGTCGAGGGCGGAGGTGGCCTCGTCCAGAACGATCAGGGTGGACTGCGTGGCGATGGCCCGAGCAATGGCGATGCGCTGGCGCTGGCCTCCACTGAACTCGTGCGGATAGAGCCGTTCGATACCGGAGGGAAGGCCTACCATCTCGAGGGCCTCGGCCACGCGCCGTCTCCGGTCGTCGGCGGTGAGCTCGCTGACCTGTCGGAGAGGTTCACCGACGATGTCCTGGATGCGCATTCGTGGATTGAGCGAGTCGAAGGGGTCCTGCGGCACGGCCTGCACCGAGGTCCGATACTCCCGCTTCTGTTCTCGCGACAGTTCGACCAACGACACTCCCCGAAAACGGACGTTTCCGGACGTCAACGGTTCCAGGCCGAGGATGAGCTTGGCGAGCGTCGACTTCCCGCAGCCCGACTCCCCGACCAGGCCGAACGTAGTACCCGGCCGGATTTCGAAGCTGACGCCGTCGACGGCCCTGAGCTTCACCCTGCGATAGGCTCCCGGCTCCTTGGTGAGGAAGTGCTTGGCGGCATCGTCGACCTCGATGACGGCCCGGTCATCCACGCCCGGGCCCTCCTTCAGCCCTCGAGCGCGCGATCAAGCAGGCGACCTGATGGCCCACCGCCACTTCTTCGACATCGGGATACGCCTCCGCACACCTGTCGAAGGCGTGCGGGCACCGCGGTTCGAACCGGCAGCCGTCGGGCCAGGCCAGTGGATCGGGAGGCTGGCCCTCGATCGAATAGAGCCGCTTGCGGTCGTCGCCCGGCACGGGAAGCGATCGGAGCAGTGCCTCCGTATAGGGATGCACAGGCTTGCGGAAGATGTCACGGGTCGGACCGTGTTCAACGATCCGGCCGGCATACATAACGGCCATCCGCTCGCACATCTTGGCGATCAGCGACAGGTCGTGGGTCACGAGGATCAACCCGGCGCCGGTGCGGCGCTGCTCCTCGCTGAGGACTGCGAGGATCTGGCTCTGGACCGTCATGTCCAGAGCCGTCGTCGGCTCGTCGGCGATGATCAGTTCGGGATCGCACGTCAGACCCATCGCGATGAGGGCCCGCTGCCGCATTCCGCCGCTGAACTCGAACGGGAACTGACCGATCCGACGCTCGGCCTGGGGAATCCGGACCCGGTTCAGGTACCGGGCAGCCTCCTTGGTGGCCTTTGCACGGCGATAGCCGAGGTGGCTCATCATGGGCTCGGCCACCTGGTTCCCGACCGTGAAGACCGGGTTGAGCGACGTCATCGGGTCCTGGGGTATGACCACCATTTCCGCACCCCGCAACCGGCGGATGTCGCGGTCGGACATCGCCGCCATGTCCTTCCCCTTCCAGAGAACCCGGCCGCCTGCGATACGGCCCGAGGGCGGTATCTGGCGCATGAGGGCGCGCGTCGTCACCGTCTTGCCGCACCCGGACTCGCCGACCAGGCCCAGACGCTCGTTCCTGCCAACCGAGAAGCTCACTCCGTCGACGGCTCGCACCGAGCCTCGGCTCGTCTCGAAGTGCACCGCCAGATCGGTGACCTCGATCAGCGGGAGACGCGAAGGGCGGATCTCTACCGGCTCGATCTTCCGACCGGACTGAGAGGGTGCGCGGATGCGCGAACCACGATCGGTCCCGGTCGACGACCGCACCCGGTGCCCACTCGGGAAACCCCTGGCCATCAAGGTGGGCCCATCAACCGTCGCAATCGCTGTTTCCCCTGGTGAGCACCTATCCGCGCACCCTCTGAGGCTGTGCGACGCTTACCCTCCGATGAACCCTGCTGTGTTGTAGTCGATGGCGTAGCGCTGAGGCAGCGCCGTCCAATCGAGATCGGCAACCACCGCAAAGATGAATTGCGGGTGCCACAGCCACAGGCCCACCGCGCTCTCCCAGAGCACCTTGTCCAGCTCTTTGAGCGCCGCGACCTGCTCGTCGACGTCGAGTACCTGCGAGGCAGCCAGCGCGGCGACGAGTTCCGGGTCCTCCGTGACCTTGAAGCGGCTGGTGATGTTCCGCGGAAGGTTTCGCGAGTCGACGGCCGTGAAGTTGTACCCGAGGTCGAGATAGCTCGGTCCCAGGTTGTTACCCGGCGCGCCGGCGAACAGCAACGACACCCACGGCGAGATCGGCATCGGCTCCACCGACGTCCGGATCCCGATGTCGTTGAGCTGGTCGGCAACCGAGAGGGCGATCTCGCTCCCCTTCTCGTACAGCCCTTCAGGAACGATGATCCGGTGCAGGAACCCGTCCGGGTACCCGGCCTCCTCGAGAAGTTGCTTCGCCAACTCGGGGTTGTACCCGTAGTCGGTGAACTCGCTGCCGGGCTGGAAGGCCTGCATCGATGGGATGGGGTGAATCCCCCGGTCAGGACCGCTCGCCATCGGGGCGGCGTGCCCGCCGAGCACGTTGTCGATGATCGCCTGCTTGTTGACCCCGAAGTTCAGCGCACGCCGGACCCGCACATCGAGCAACGGATTCGGCTGACCGGGCTCCAGCGGGTTCTCGGCATCGAGCGTGTACAGGGGCATGAACCCGGTGCCGAACGCGCTGATGCTCTGGATGTTGTAGCCCGCCTCCTGTGCCGACTCGACCAGATCGACCGGGATACAGCACACGATGTCCGCCTCGCCGCGTTGCATCGCAGTCAGCGCGGCGGCCGCGTTGACGTTGAGCCGGATGTTCAGCTTCTTGATCTTGGGTGGGCCGGCCCAGTAGTCCTCGAACGCCTCCAACTCGATGATCTGCTCGGGAATGAAGTTGACCACCTTGTAGGCGCCGGTGCCGTTGGCATGGGTGGTGAGGTACTCGACATCGTGCTGCTCCGTCCACGCCCTCTGCATGGGCCGGAAGGCGTACAGGTTCTCGAACAACTGCGGCTGCGGGGGATCGATGACGTTGAACCGCACGGTATCGGCGTCCACGATGTCCACCGAACTGACGATGGAACGGAACAGGGCGCCTGCCCGCGATCGCAAGTCCGGATTCGTGAGACGCTCGAACGTGAACACGATGTCGTCCGGCGTCAGATGTTCCCCGCTGTGGAACTTCACATCGTCTCGTAGGTCGATGAGAAAGTTCCCGTCCGCTTCCTGGGCCACCGTGCCGATCCAGTCGATCGCGTGATAGTTCGCCCAGTCGTTCTTGGTGATCCCGTCATAGATCTGGTGCAGCACTACCGCATCGGTTGACCCCGCAGTCACCGGATCGATGGATCGCGCGTTGATGATGGTGAACACGTTCAGCGTGTCGTAGTCCGTCCGTGTCGGCGCTTCTTCCGGAGGTACCGCCGTCGTGGTGGAAGCGGGTACCTCCACCTCCACGATCGAGGTCACGGTCACGATCGACGTGACTGTTTCCCCGGGCACCTCCACCTCCACCTCCACGATCGAGGTCTGGGTGACGATGGAGGTCTCGGTGACGACGATCGTCTCGGGTGCTGCGGTCGCCGTCGTCTCCCCCTCGCCATCACCGCAGGCACCCGCGACCAAGGCGAGCGCCAAGAGCGCTACAGCCCATGGCCATGCCCGGCGGACCGTCGGACCAAGCCGACGCCTCCTACGGATCGAAAGTCTCGAACCACCCAGGAACGGTGCGCTCGCCATTAGGGTCCTCCCCTACTTAGATGTCCTCCCGCAATTTGGATGCCGGAGGTGAAGTATGAACGTCCTCGCCAATGCTATTGGTCGGACTCTTGGTCGTCAACAGCTTGTGAGCCGGCTCCTACAACACATGCAACCCTGAATCCACCGGCGGGGGCGAAGGGACCCGGACGGTAGATGCACATTAGAGATACCTCTTGGATCTTGCGACGACATCCATAGATAAGTCACGTATCGTCTCCTTCGGCCTCCGTGTAGGAGCTGATGCCAGGGCGATACTGCTTGGCCAGGAACAGCTCGACCCCCTTCCCCTCCTCACCGAGTTGATGGTGACGCCAATTGAGGTCGTTGTGCTTGGCGGCGAGAAACCAGTAGGCCTCGTCGTAGGACATATCCATCACTTGTTTGACCGCCTCCTTGCAGAATCGCACCGCGGCCGGATCGAGCGCCTTGAGCCGGTCGGCGACCTTCGCCACCTCCGACTCGAGGCTCGATCTGGGAACAGAACGGTTGACGAAGCGGATTCGTGCCGCGGCGGGACCGTCGAACCGCTCTCCGGTCATCGCGTAATAGACCGCATCGCGGTACGGCATCAGGCTGGCGATCGACTTGGCTACCAACCCTCCCGGCATGTATCCCAGGTTGACCTCGCTCAGACCGAAGACCGCCTCGTCGGCAGCAATGGCTATGTCGCAGGAAGCGACGATGGTGAAAGCCCCCCCGAAGCAATATCCGTTCACCATCGCAATGGTCGGTTTGGGAAACATGCGGAGCATCCGGTCACCCCACTCCGTCGCGAGACGGCGATAGAGGTCCCGCCGGTCCTGATCGCCTTCGAGGTCCTGGAAGTATTCCTTGAGGTCCATCCCGGCGCTGAAGGATTCGCCGGCACCTGTGATCACCACGACCCGGGTCTCCGGATCCGTCTCCAGCGCGTGGAGCACCTCGACCATCTCGACGTGCATGGTGGGATTCATCGCATTGCGCTTCTCGGGACGGTTGAAGGTCACCGTCGACACGCCGTCGGCCCGCGACACCAGGACAGTCGAGTACTCGGCGTCGGCTCCAGGGGTGTCACTCTTCATCGGTTCGATCCTCCCTCACTGCGCCGGAGCGGACTGCGCCGGGACTACCAGCCGATCGACCACGCTCACGCCCCGTCCCGCCGAGTGTACGACTACGGGGTTGAATTCGACCTGGGAAAGCACCCGAGACCGGGCCCGCACGAGATCGCTCACGGACTCGATCAGGTCGCAGAGAGCATCGACATCGCCCGGCTCCTGTCCGCGGGCTCCGGTCAGCATCGGGTACGCCTTCAACTCGGCAAGCATGGTCCTCGCCTCCCGGTGGGTGACCGGTACGCGCCGGAAGACCACATCCCGCAACACTTCGACATACACGCCCCCGAGACCGCAACTGACGACCCACCCCCAATCGGAATCGCATACGGCCCCCACGATCATCTCCACGCCCTGTGGCGCGAGCGCTTGCACGGTGACTCCGCTGAGGAGCGCCTCCCGAGCTGCTGCTGCAACGTCGGAGAGGAGACGTTCGAACTCGGCTTCGATGGCCTCGGGCCCGACTCCGACGATCACGCCCCCCACGTCGCTCTTATGCGCGATATCGGGGGAAGCTACCTTCATCACCACCGGATAGCCGATCTTCTCTGCTGCGGCGCGGGCCTCGGCCGCAGTCTCGGCAACCAACTCCGGCACGATCGGGATGCCGAACTCGCGCAGTGCCGCGTCGTCGAGAGGGCCGTCCGATGGAACCGAACGAGCCCTCCTCTCCCGTGGGGACGCCTTCCCGGCGCCGATCCAGGCCGATATGGCGGCCACGCCGGAAGCCCCACCGGCAAGATACGGGATTCCCGCTGCCCGCAGTGGCGCGGTGAGCGTCTTGGCAGGCGGCTCCGCCGTCGCGCCTACTACCACAACCGGCTTGTCCGCATGGCGGGAGAGGTCTGTGGCAATCCGGACGACCGCCTTGGGCACGCCAGTGCCATGCGGGCTGGTGTCGGGAGGAAGGTCCTGGCCGACGACCAGCATGTCTGTCGCAGGATCCTGCAAGGCCGACCCGATCGCACTGTGCAACGTGTTCTCGAAGTCGCCCGAACCCCATGCATCGAGCGGATTGGGAGGCGGGTCGACAGGGGTCAACGGCTCGAGCGCCTCAGCCGTTTCGGGCGCCCAATCGGGCAGCACCAGGTCGTTCCGATCGGCGAGGTCGGCAAGCAGGGCCGCATATCCACCGGAGAGGGTCACGCAAGCGACCCGGTTCCCGGCGGGTGGCCGACGATGGTCGAGAAGGAGGCAGGCCATGAGCAGTTCCCCCAGATCCGACACCTGCCCGATTCCGAACTGGCGGCTTACGGCTGATGTCACGGCGGCTGCCCCGGCCAGTGCGCCGGTGTGGGACAACGCCAGCGAGCGGCCCTTGGGGGATGTTCCCAGCTTCAGCAGAACGACCGCCTTTCCCGCGGCTTTCGCGGTCCGGACACCGGCGAGAAGGCGATCAGGGTTCCGGACGGATTCGAGCACGAGCGCGATGATCCTCGTGCCGGGGTCCGTGGCCAGATAGCCCACGTAGTCGGCCGCGTCCAGCACGGCCTCGTTTCCACTCGAGATCACGTAGCGGAAACCCACTCCGAGGCTGGTGTTGAGCAACGTCATCGCCACGGAGCCGCTCTGGAGCACGACCGAGACGTGCCCCCCTTCTACGCGACGCTCCAGAGGCGCGATGTAGAGCGAGGCGCCGTTGGCGGTGTTGACGATTCCGATGCAGTTCGGCCCGCACACCGCCATGTTGTAGCGCTCGGCCACGGAGCGAACCTCTGCCTGGAGCGCCTTTCCCTCGCCCCGTACCTCCCCGAAACCGTCCGCAGTGACGACCACCGACCCGACGCCGGCCCTGCCGCAATCCTCGAGGAGCGGCACGACCCGCCCTGCGGCCGTAGCGACGAGCGCGGCGTCGACCGGCCTCGGCACGTCCCCGATCGACGGGTAACAAGGCAGGCCGAGCACCCGGTCGTACTTCGGGTTGACCGGGTAGACGCCGCCCCGGAAGCCCGACAGCCGCAGGTTCTCGACGATCGCCTTGCCGACCCGCGACGACTCGGACGCACCGATCAGAGCGACGGACTCGGGCTGCAGGAGACGGTCGAGCGAGCGCTTGGCGACCCGGTCCCCAGGGAACGCACCTGCCTGATCCTGCCTCATGGCCTCCGTCCCTTCCGGAAGGGTGCTGTAGGACGGTGGGGAGCAACGGCCCGTCCTCCTCTGAACAGGCATTATGTCATCGGTCGACGGGCCGTGAACGGGTTTTGGACCACTCTCCCGGGAGAATGCTGAACAATGACGATTGCTGTTGGCCCGCTGCTCGATGACCAGGCATTTCGTCGTTGAGCAACGGGCCGCGGATGGATTGCTCAGCACTCTCCCAGTGTCCTGATTCAGGAATCAGTTGTAGATATCCGGTGAGGTTGTCGAGGATCTCGTCGGCGGTTTGCCGGATGAAGGGTTCGGGGTCTTGGTTCCGGTGTACGACCGTACGTTTGTTGCATGGCGTGGGAGTGCGAGGGCATCCGTCACGAAACGAACCGGTTCAACACGTTTCCTGTGATGCGTGACACGTTGTTCCGGTAGCCGTTGTAGGGCAGGTTGAGGATCCAGTTGATCGACCCGACGGAGAAGACGGCCCCCTCATCGGGTGTTTCGAAGTAGACCATATCGGCGCGGACCCTGGGCTGATCGGTCGGTCCGGCTCCCGGTGTGCGAGCCGCGTGGTCCTCGACCATGGGCTGGTAGTGCTCGCTGTGACCTCCCGCAGAGGTGGCCAGGAGCAGAGCGTGCCGGGGGCTCCCCAGACCGAGGTCGAGGCGATCGATCTCGTCGCCTGCCGCACCGGCCGTCGCCGCGCTGAAGCTATCCTCGAAGTCACCGATCACCTCGTCGTCGCCGATGCCCTCGAACACGAAAGCCGCCCTCTTGTCGAAGCTGTCCTGCTGCCGGACGTATCCCGCCGCCGGGCCCCACCCCATGGCAGCAGGTCCGACCCCGACGATCGCTTGCGGCGGCCGTCCGCGGTGGCGCCACAGGCCGCCGGGCTCACCGGTCATGCTGTGGTGGGCTTCGCCGGGCATCGCCTCCCAGAGGCTCGAGGCGGCCCAGTCGCGTCTGATCTCGATGATGTGGGGCAGATCCTCACCCAGGCTCGTTACCCAGTAGAAGCCGTTCCCTCCGAGGTACATGAGCCTTCCACCTTGAGCGAGATAGCGGCTCAGACCGTCCAGCATCGGGGCCGTCCAGTACTCAGGATGGCTTCCGGTCAACACGACTCGGTAGTGAGACAGCAACCGAGTGCCCTCTGAGTGGAGGCTCTCGTCGGTGATGATGTCGTAGCGGTAGTTCTCGTGTTCCAGCCATCGAACCAGCTCGAGATCGGCCGAGAGGTGGCGGGGCGCAGCGGATCCCCACCAGCAATACTCCGGATGGAGGTTGGGAACGGGCCGGAGTCGGGAGGTGTAGCAGACGCCGCTGCCGTCCGAATGGGTGGCGTAGAGGCTCAACCCCAACTCGGGGTGGTCCGCGAGGTACTCGTCCCGGGAGTCCAGATCGACCTCGTCGAGCAAGGTCATGGTTCGCACCACCTCCGCTTCGTGGCCGGGCGCGTAGCGGTGATTGGCGTACGCCAGGTAAGTGAGCGTCGGGACCAGGAACGCAATGTCCGCTCGCTCGGCGTTGCGTCCCGGCTCGACGAAGAGCGGCAGGTGCCAATCTGTGCTCCCCGCAGTCAGAGCAACCGAGTAGACACCGGACCGGAAGTCGTCGGGAACATGGAACTCGAAGTCGGTTTCCCAGCCGGCATCTTCGAGGTCGTCGTCGTGGAAGTGGATCGCACCCCACTGCTCCGGGACCTTGCTGAAGTCCAGATGCGTTCCATCCCAGTTGTGACCGGTCATGGCCCGCGCAGGCATGTTCACGAGGTCCCCATGTAAACCGTGACCCGAGACGTCCCGGATCTTTTGGGTGGGAATGCCCTCGGCGAAGTTCCAGCCAGCAACGAGACCGGGTATATCCCCGGCAGGCATCCCTGTTCCGAGCAGCACTATCTCGTCGTCACCGAGTGCCCGGCCGAACAACCGGGGACTGTCGATCTTCCCGTTGTAGAGATATCCGGCACCCCGCTTCGGGACATCGCCCCGGGGGTCGCCACCTGCTGCGATGAGTAAAGGCCCGGCGTGATCAGCCGGTCTGACCGGAGGAATCGAATCGTTGGTGATCGACGCCGGATCCGATATGCGGTTGTCGAGCGGTGTCTGATGGAGCGTTACCCGCCCATCATCGGCGTCGTAGCATGCTGCGACGAAACACCAGACCCTGGCATCGAGCGGCCGTCGAGTCGCTACCGACAACGTCTCCCCGTCTGCGCCGGCCAGCCAGAGCGAAACGCCCCGGTCACCATCCACAAACAGCCCGAAACCCCGTCGCTCGGATCCCGACCACCTCGTCAACAGCCCCTGCGGCTCGTTGCGCCCCGGCGTGGTCGGCCAGATCCACATCTGGATCGTGAAGCTGCGCAACTCTCGAAGCAGCGGGGAGTCGGGCACGGTGGCGTACGAACCGGGATGGATGCTCTGCCCGCGGCCGCTGTGAGAGCCGCTGACCGCCGTCGGCAGCATCTCATCCTCTCCACCGTGCCGGATGATGTCGACCTCGTAAGCGTCCGAGTCGGTGCTCACCGCCAAGCGGACGGCATCGCCCGGCTCCACACTCCAGCGGTTTGCGTACGCGCTCAGGTCCATGGTTCAGAAGTTAGTGGTCTGTCCATGAAATGGTGTCGCAGGCAGGGGGGTAACCGCAAGTTTTTTCGAGGGAGACCACTGGCTCGCAGACTGATGGCGAGCCAGGTTGGGATCGCTCAGGACCGGAGTAACTGCCATCATCCGGCTGGGCCGCACTCGGGCCCGTGACACAGAGACTGTGAGCCCGGTACTTGGTCGCCGACCCCTTCATATACTGAAGTTAGCTCCGCCGATCACACGAGGTACTGCGGATGGTCTCATCACCCGGGTACGGCACCATTCTGGCCAGAGACATGGGCATGCCGGCCCGCGATGGCGTGCACCTGGCGACCGACGTGTGGCGCCCGGCGCGTGACGGCGAACCCTTGTCGGGGCCGTTTCCGGCGGTGATGACCCGCACCCCCTACGACCGCACCGAACCGCGGTACGGTCCCGAAGCAGAGTTCTGGACTAGCCGGGGTTTCCTGTTCGTCGTGCAGGACTGCAGGGGGCGGTTCGCGTCGGAGGGGGAGTTCGTGCTGTTCGCGAACGAAGGACCCGACGGTTACGACGCCGTGGAGTGGGTCGCCGGGCTGCCGTTCTGCGACGGCAACGTCGGAACCTACGGCACTTCTTACCCTGGCTGGGTGCAGAGCGCGTTGGCTATCGAGCGGCCTCCCCACCTCAAGGCGATGTGGATCAACCAGGGCGGCTCGAACGGCAATCGCACCGCACTGCGCCACAACGGCGCACTCGAGCTCCGCTGGTTGGCGTGGGCCGTGACCCACGGGGCGACGACGGTGGCGCAGACCGACCCGGAGCTTGCCGAGGAACTGTGGCTGCATGGCGTTTCCATGTACGAGTGGCTGCGGCGCCTGCCGTGGCGGGAGGAATCTCCACTGTCGGGACTCCCCGGTTACGACCTCTGGGCGCGCGAGATCTACGAGCGCGGCGACGAGGTGAGCGAGGACGGATTCTGGCAGCAGCCCGGCTTGAACTTCGAGGCGCATTTCGACCGCACCGCCGATGTGCCGACCGTCTACAGCGGCGGCTGGTACGACTCCTATACCCGAGCGACGACCGACAACTTCGTCAGCCTCGAGGGCGAGCTCCACCACCAACGGCTTCTCATGGGACCCTGGACACACGGGGACGTGACGCTCGAACAGTCCTCCGCCGGAGAGGTGGAGTTGGGCCCGGCCGCGGCCATGAGCTCGAACGACGAGATGTTCCCCGGAGGAAGTTGGCTGGGTGAGTTGTTGCGCTGGTTCGACTACTGGCTGCGCGGAACCGACGATGGTGTGGCCGACGGTGCGGCGGTGCGCATCTTCGTCATGGGAGGTGGCAGCGGGCGCCGCACCGGGGCCGGCCTCATCGACCACGGCGGACGGTGGCGTGACGAGCCGACCTGGCCACTCCAGCGGGCGGCGGTGACCCCGTTCTATCTCCAGCCGGGCGGCGGGCTCGATCGGGCTCTGCCACCCGAGGATGGGGGGAGCTCGTCCTTCTTCTACGACCCCCGGTACCCGTTGCCGACGGTCTCGGCGAACAGTTCCTCGCTCACCGAGTTCGTGCCGGTGCCGGAGCGCGTGGATCCTCTCAAGGCGATTTCTTTGAACCGACCGATGGTGATCCAGGGTGGGGCCGATCAACGCGTCCGGGCCGACACGCTTCGCACCGACGACTTCGTCGGCCCCCTCGAACTCCGCGACGATGTGATCATGTTCGAGACCGAACCGCTCGACGTCGACATCGAAGTCACCGGCCCCATCGAAGCCACGATCTACCTCTCCTCGGACGTGCCCGACACCGACCTGTTCGTGATGGTTCAGGACCTCTACCCGGCGAGCGGCGACTGGCCCGACGGCTTCCGGCTCAACGTAGCCGACGGGTTGATGCGGGTGCGCTACCGCGAGGGTTTCGACAGCGGTACGTTGCTCGATCCCGGGCAGGTCGCCAAGGTCGAGTTCCAGCTCTACCCGACGAGCAACCGTTTCGTGGCCGGCCATCGCATACGGGTACTGGTCTCTTCATCGTCGTTTCCTCGCTTCGACATCAACCCCAACACCGGCGAACCGCTCGGCCGCCACACTCGGACTCAGCTCGCGACGAACACGGTCCACCATTCCGAGGCGCACCGATCGAGCATCAACCTGCCATTGATTCCGGTTGTCGGCTAGGAGGGTGCTCATTCCGGGATTAGTTGTAGATACTCGGAACGTGCCGACCATCCGGCCGGTCAGACCCGGGGGGACCGAGAACGCGAAAAACGCCGCACCGGACCCCTCCGACGGGCCCACCCCCGACCGCCACCTCCTCGGTTCCCGAACGTGTCCCGCCATCCCCTACGAGGGGGTCGGCTCCGACAACATGATCCCTGCCCCGGTCCGGTCGGTACCGCAAACGGACCGGTGGTGTTTCCGGCTACTTACCAGTATGCAACAGCGCTGTGACACGTTCAACCCTCTTGTGGCGGCGAGCTCGGTCCCGGGGGTGCAGTAAGCGGGCGGGCGTGCCGGTCGTGGGAGGACGCCGGTCTCCCAACGCAGCGAACCAAAGACTCGGGAACTAGGAGGGTGGTCTAAAACGGCGGGGAGCAACGGCCCGTCTTCCTCTGGACGGGCATTATGTCATCGGTCGACGGGCCGTGAAGGGGTCTTGCACCGGCCTCCTAGTGTCCTGAATCAGAAAATCGTTACAGATACCCGAAAGCGGGCTGAGCAACCCACCCACCCGATTCCCAATAACGAGAACGCGAAAAACGCCCGAACGGACCACTTCCGCGGGCCCACCCCCGCCGCCACCTCCATCGGTCCCCGAGCGCGCTCCCCCATCCCCCGGGAGGGTCGGCGCGAAGCATTATGATCCCTGGCCCGGTCCGCTTGACGTCGGAAGCGAACCGGTGGTGTATACGGCTATCGAACATTATGCAACGTGGGTGTGACAGGATCAGCCCTTGCGTGGCAGCCGGTTACCTGGAGAGGGAGGACCGGGGTCCGGTCGGGGCCGCGGCAGTCCGATGAAGCTGTATTCACCACAACGAACTTGAGATTCGGGACACTAGGAGGGTGGTCTAAAACGGTGGGGAGCAACGGCCCGTCTTCCTCTGAACAGGCATTATGTCATCGGTCAACGGGCCGTTATGGGGTTTTACACCACCCTCCTAGTGTCCTGATTCGGGGATTCGTTGTAGATAGTTGGTGAGGTTGTCGAAGATTTGGTCGGCGGTTTTGTGCCAGATGAAGGGTTTGGGGTTTTGGTTCCAGTGTTGGGTCCATTGGTTGATGGCGTCGGTGAGTTCGGCTACGGATCGGTGGGTGCCTCGGCGTATCTGTTTGGTGGTGAGTTCGGAGAACCATCGCTCGACGAGGTTCATCCACGACGCGTAGGTGGGTGTGAAATGGAACGTGAACCGTGGATGGCGTTGCAGCCAGCGCCCTATGGGTTCGGTTTTGTGGGGCGACGCGTTGTCCAACACGACATGGACGTCGAGTTCTGGTGGGACTTCGCGGTTGATGAGGTTTAGGAACGTCTGGAATTTGTGGGTGCGGTTGCGTCGTGTCATGGAGGTGATGACCCGGCCGGTGGCCGTGTCGAGCGCGGCCCCGAGGTTGGTGGTGCCGTACCGGCGGTAGTCGTGGGTGCGCCGCTGGGGGGTTCCGGGCAACAGGGGCAGGATCGGCGCGGTGCGGTCGAGGGCCTGTATCTGGGATTTGTGGTCCACACACAGCACCACCGCCGCGTCGGGCGGGTTCAGGTACAAACCCGCCAGGTCGCGGACCTTTTCCACGAACTGGGGGTCGGGAGATATCTTGAAATGCTCGGTCCGGTGCGGCTTGAGACCGAACGCCCGCCATATTCTTAGGATCGACGACTGGGACAGGCCGACGGCCCTCGCCATGGACCGGGTCGACCAGTGCGTCGCGTCTCTCGGTGTTTCCTCCAGCGTCTTGACCACCACTTCTTCTACCTTGGCGTCGTCGATGCGGCGGGGCGGCCCGGGGCGGGGATTGTCGTAGAGGCCGTCGAGACGGCGCCGGGCGAAACGGTTCCGCCACTTCGAGACCGTAACCCCGCTGCAGCCCACCTCCGCTGCGATGTCCACATTGGTGCGGCCTTCGGCCGCTCCCAGCACGATACGAGACCGCATCGCTAACCCTTGTGCGGTGCTACGCCGCCGTATCCACCGCTCGAGCGTCTGGCGTTCCTCTTCATCCAGCTCGATAACCACTGCTTTACGACTCCGCTGCTTCTCCATACGCTGCTCCCACTACTGACTGACACTGACCTGCATATTCTAGCAGCATATGGCAAAGAAACTAAGGAATCAGGACACTAGGACACTGCTGAGCAATCCACCAGCGAGCGACAGCGATAGTCATCGTGCAGCCTTCTCCCAGGGGGACTCCAAGCCCTCGTGAAGTTCCGCGATGATCGTGCTGTGATGAGTCCCACTTCCTACCAGATAGCCCAGAGGTGCGATGGAGATTTCGGGAAGAGCGCATCGAGCACCACACGCGCCGTTGGACTCCTGATCTCACAGTCGGGGAAGGCATACTCGAGTTCCTCCGAGGAACGGAAGCCGAAGAGCAGCTGTAAGAAGGTCAGCCCGGGGAAGAGAGCGTCCGACGATCCACGGTCCAGCCAGCTATCGCCCCGCGCAGGATTGCGCCGTCGTTCCACTCGGGCGAGGCGCCCGTTGTCGAATAACAGGTCCACTCCGTAGTCGATGAAGCCTATGGACAGTTCACCGGTGTGACCGGCCGCGTCCGAGCCGACCAGACGACCCTCCAGCACAGGGGCGACGTGGCGTATGAAGCCAGGGATATCGGCGATGCGGACATACCAGGCACGAGGGCGCTCCCAGTGCGACGTTGCGTCCTCGACGACTCCGTACACCGGATGTTCCGTGCTCAACGCAAACATCACATCGCGAAACGATCCGGATCCGTCCCGCGCGGCGTACTCCGCGCCGGTCCCGCGGAGGTACCGAACGACGCCGGGAGTGACCTCGCGCCACGATGTTTCGCCTTCCAGCTCGTAGAGAAGCACCACCAGATCGCCGTACCATAGCTCCCGAGCGTGAGCGAGGAGACCGACCGGTGCACCCGTCGCGGCCTCCACAACGCATATCTCGGTCAATCCGTAGGTATCCTCGCTCCTCCCGAACAGTTCGTACCACCACAGCCCCTCGTCGCGCACACACGAGAGGAGGTAACGACTCATGCCTTTGTCGTACACGCGTGACACGAAAGGTATATCGCCCTCCGCCGCCCGGCGCACCCTGTAGGGACCCTCTGCGCCGTCGGTCGGCGCCGGCCCACCGGACCAGGAGCACGCGTGGCCGAACCCGTACTCCACCGCCATCTCGTACCCGAACTGGCGGTAGTACCACGGTATCCCGGAGATGACCTGCATCTGTTCCCCGCGCGCGGCGCTCAGGTCATGGACCGCTCCCATCTGAGCGCGTACCAGTCCTCCCCTGCGATAGTCGGGATGGGTGGACACCAACTCGATACGGCCGGCCGCTACCTCGATGCCGCCGTATGACCACGTTTGGGCGATCAGGTTCAGCATCGACACGATGGCGCCGGTGTCGGTGTCCTCCACCAAGGTGAAATCCCCGGGCCCGAAACCCGGAAGAGCTCCGCTCATCAGGTCCCTGGTCCAGACTCTGAACGGCTCACCGGATTCGCCCGGACGCGCATGAACCTGAGCCTGAAACTCGGCAGCGGCCTCGGTATCCCCCGCGGTCGCCTGTCTCAAGATGAGACCCTCGCCCAAATCCCTCAGAATGGGCCGGGTTAGCTCGGTACTCTTACGCATCTAGTACGGTCCGCGCCCGAACTCGACAACTCTATTCGAGCGAGTCGTCACGGGGAGAACCCACGACGATGTCCTATCCGGGCAGGTTCCGGGAGTTGATGGATTGGGGCTCCAAGTACTCGGGGCCACCCGGCATCCCCCTACCCGAGTACCTCGGCGAGCTCGGTCACCAGCTCTCGGCTTGGATCACCGGCCCGCTTCATCGCCTCGATTGCTATCAACTCGAAGAGATCGTCGTCGATGCCCTCGGCGTCCGCCAACCGTCTCAACTCATCCCGGTAGGCCTGCAACTCGGGGATCGTCCTCTCGGCCTGCCAGATCTTCGGAATTCGGGCCGGATACGTCAACGTATTGAGCGAGAGCCTTGCCTTGTCGGAGGTGTTCGGAAGCGCCCGGTGAACTGCGCAACTGTGCCACATGAGGAAGTCACCGACCTCCATCGGCGACGAAGTCCACACACCGTCGATGTCCCTATCCGGTACACCTTTCTGTGCTCGTCCCTTGAAGCCGACCGAGTAGGTGCCTGGAAGCTCTACGTGGTCGATGAGCCCGTGTTTCTCCGACCCGGCAGCGATCGCCAGGCCACCGTTGGCGATCTCGAGGTCCATCAGCGGGATCCAGATCATCCGGAACCGATCCGTCTGCTGGATGTAGAAGAAATCCTGGTGAGGCGGCGTGACATGCGGGGTATCCGAGGGCATTGCGTGGCGAAAGCCGACCGTAGGAGCGATATATCCCGGTTCGCCGTAGGCGATGTCGATTGCCTCCTGCAATTCAGTCGATGTCGTGATGTCAAGCCATGAGGTCAGGGCATAGATCGGATCGTCATCGATATCGGTGTGGGTGAGCCCTGGTCTTACCAGCGGCTCCGATGTGTCCGGCTCCAGGATTCCTTGCCTCTGGAGCTCGGCAACGGCGTCGGCTTTTGTCTTCAGCACGAGATCCTTGTCGAGCACACCCTTGAAGAACAGGTAGCTGTTCTCCTCGAAGAAACGCCGGATGTCGACAGGGTTGTCGACGCCGACTCTCACCTCTTGAAACGGAGCAAGTTCCTCCTCATTCACACGTTCAGCACCCTCCCACATGGTTTCCTCCCAAGGTTCCAAGTACCCTCCGACACCGTAGCATCCGGCGTGGTCGCACCCGGACCTCGTAACAACTTTCGAGCTCACCGACACCGATCCACGGGTAGAGTGTTTGTCGATCGGAGCAGAGGGCATGGGCGTGAATAGGCCGACCGGCAACAAGACGCGGGTCGCGATCGGGTGTGGAAGTTCATCATCGGTATGCCGGCTCGAGGAGGCAGAGCGGCTCCTCGAGAGCGGTGAGGTCGAGTATCTGGCATTCGATCGCCTCGCAGAGCGCACCAGTGCCCAGATGCACCTGGCGAGAACCAGGGGCCTGCGCGCTTACTCGCCGCAGTGGGAGGACTACCTCACGGCATTGCTGCCGGAGGCTCGTCGCCGCGGCGTAGCGTTGGTGAGCAATGCCGGAGGCGAGGACACCGCGGCAGGCCTCGACGCATCGGTGCGCGTGGCTCGCGACCTGGACCTGGTGGGGCTCAGGGTTGCTGCGACGATTCCGCGGCAGGATCCTATGGAGGCCGTCCGCGCCGTCGATCCGACGGTCTCGGAGACGGGCAAACCCGTATCGGAACTCGATGGAGAGGTCATCGGCGCAACCGTGTACGAGAGCGCGTGGCCGGTCGTGGAGGCGCTCCACGATGGGGCGGACGTCGTAGTTACCGGTCGGGTCGGCGATTCGGCCCTCTACATGGCGCCACTGGCTTTCGAGTATCAGTGGGACAGAGACGAGTGGGACCTCCTCGCCAGAGGCATGGCTGTCGGCCACCTCATGGAGTGCGGAGGGCAGTTGACCGGCGGGTACTACGCGGCGCCGCCGTACAAGGTGGTTCCCGGTCTCGCCAGCCTCGGCCTGCCCTACGCGGTGGTCGACCCGGACGGCAACGCCGAGTACCGGAAAGTGGCCGGTACGGGCGGAAAGATCACGGCCGGGACGGTCAAGGAGCAGCTTCTATACGAAATCGGGGACCCGGCTCGCTACGTTCACACCGACGTTGTCGTCGACTTCACCGGAGCCACGATCTCGGACCTCGGCGACGATCGGGTGAGGATGAAGGGCATCGCCGGCCATCCGGCACCCCAGACCCTCAAAGTGCTGCTGGCGGTCAGAGAAGGGTTCATCGGCGAGAGTTATGTCACCTTCGGAGGCGGCGGTGCCCTCGAGAGAGCTCAGCTCGCGGCCGAGACGATGCGTGAGCGGGTTGACATCATGGGCCTGCCGCTCCTGGAGTTTCGTGCCGGCTTCATGGGTATCGACTCGCTGGGTAGGGGTTGGGGCGACGGAGCGGTGGTTCCCCGCGAGGTCACGCTCCATCTCGCGGCCAGATTCCGGACGAGAAAAGCGGCCGAGGAGTTCGTCTTCGACGCCTTCATGGGTGCCGGCAACCACTACGCGCCGGCGGCCGGTACTCCGGGGCGACAGCTTCTTCCGGTCGACGACACACCGAGCATCTACACGACGTTCATCGACAAGGAGGACATGAAACCGTCGATGCTCGAGATACGGGAGGCATGAGCATTGCCTGACGCAGGAACGAAGCGGGTTGCGTTGCGTGAACTGGCTCACTCCCGCGCCGGTGACAAGGGCGACGACGTCAACCTGGGCCTGGTCGCCTACCTGCCGGAGTTCTACCCGGTGTTGTTGCGGGAAGTGACGCCGGAACGGGTGAAGAGCTACTTCGGGACTCTGGTCAAGGGCGAGGTCCAGAGGTACGAGCTTCCCAAGATTCATGCGTTGAACTTCGTGCTGACCAACGCCCTCGAAGGAGGGTCGTCCAAATCGTTGCGCCAGGACCTCCACGGCAAGGCCCTCAGCGGACCCTTCCTCGACATGGAAATCGATATTCCCGCCGATCTTCCCGAGGCGGACTTCCCATACTAGTGGTCTGTCTGCGAAACAACTTGGCGTGCTCTGCTTGCCATCGACGCTCCTCGCGGCGTTTCGCCTCCTTGATGTACCGCTGCGGGTACGCCTTCGTCGGCGGGCCTTGCGAGGAGCGCCGCTGCCAGCGCATATCACGCCGCCGTTTCACAGACTGACCACTGATGGAGCGGCTCATCCAGGGGGTCGATGGCCCGCTTCGGCCGGAGGATCTCGGACGGACGCTTTCCCACGAACACGTCTTCATCGACCTTCGCCCCCTCTGGTCACCTCCATCAGGGGTCGTCGCACTCGCCAACGCCTACGCGCCACTCACTATCGAGTTGATCAGCGCCCTGAGGAGAGATGTGCTCGGGAACCTCGACAACCTGGTTCTCGACGACGTGCCGACGGCCGTGGCAGAACTCACGGCGTTTCGGGGCGTCGGTGGTGACACGGTCATCGAGATGAGCGTTCCCGACATCGGGCGGGATGTGGAAGCCCTGCTTGCTGCGTCGCGTCTGTCCGGCGTGAAGATCATTGCCGGAAGTGGCCACTACATCGAGGCCTCACATCCGGAGGGCCTCTCCGATGAACCCGTCGATTCGATCGCGGAACGCCTGATTCTCGAGTTGGAAGAAGGAGTGGGATCGACGGGAATCAGGACCGGGGTCCTGGGCGAGATCGGTACGTCCGCTCCCATCGGCCGCACCGAGGAGAAAGTGCTGCGAGCCACGGGACGCGCCCACGTAGCAACCGGAGCACCGATTGCGGTCCACCTCTCGCCCCCACGGGAGGGCTGGTGGCAGGGTCACGAGGTTCTGGACATCCTCGAGGAAGAGGGCGTCTCCCCGGAGAGAGTGCTGCTGAGCCACCTCGACAACGTCCTCGGTGTCGGCGCGGCGCTCGATCGCGCTCTCATCTACCAGAAGGAACTCGGAGAGCGGGGCTGCTTCATCGGGTATGACGGGTGCGGCAAGGAGCACTACTTTCCGGCCCGACCGGGCTCCCCCTTCCCTCCATTCTGGGTCCCGTCAGACCAGATTCGGGCGCACGGTGTGGCCTGGCTGGTCGGAGCAGGGTTGCGAGACAAGATCCTTCTCTCGCAGGATCTCGGTATCAAGATCGAACTCGAATGCTTCGGAGGTTTCGGCTACACGCACATAATGAACACGTTCAGCATGTACCTCACCGACCTCGGCCTTGAGGGGAACACTGTGGAGCGGATGTTGACGGACAACACACGCGCCTTCCTGTTCGGCATGTGACGGGTCGGCGAGCCCCCGGCCGGAGGAACGCGCGAGCGCTACAGCGTGCGACCGGCGACAGCCGGAGGTGCCGCGCCGCCAATTCACAGACAGACCACTAGGATCGGAGCGACACCTCTCCATCAAACAATCGGTGTTGCGGAGGATACGTTGTCGATCGTCAGAAGCCCGTACCTCCTGGTGGTGATCGCGCTGGTGGTGGCGGCCTGCGAGGGTACAGGGGACAGAATGGCACAGACCTCCACCACGGCGCCGCCCGCTCCGATAGCCACCAGGCCTCTGGTCGACGTCTCCTCGCTCAGCTGGTCCCGGGTGGCCCGCGACGATGCTGTCCTCGGCCGCGACGGCGACCAGTCGATGAATAGCGTCACGTCCGGCGGCCCAGGCTTCGTGGCAGTCGGAGCGGACGATTCGGACGGCGATCCGGACGCAGCCGTATGGACGTCCACCGACGGGATCACATGGTCCCGGGTCCCACACGATGAGGCGGTGTTCGGCGGAGACGACGACCAGTCCATGAGCAGCCTGATAGCCGGCGGCCCCGGCCTGGTAGCCGTAGGAGCAGACGGAACGAACCTGCGAGGCCTCAACATCGATGCGGCCGTCTGGACCTCGATCGATGGGTTTACCTGGTCGCGCGTTCCCCACGAAGACGGGATCTTCGGCGGCGACGGCGACCAGGTGATCAACAGCGTGGTCGTAGGCGGGCCGGGCCTCGTGGCGGTCGGATCCGAGACGATCCGTTTCGACGTCGACGCAGCGGTGTGGACTTCTTCTGATGGAATCACCTGGTCGCGCGTCCCCCATGACGAGGCGGTCTTCGGGGGCAGACGTGACCAGGTGATGTTGAGCGTGGTAGCCGGCGGCCCCGGCCTGGTAGCCGTCGGATCGGCCGGAACGGGCGGCGACCACGACGCTGCGGTGTGGATCTCCCCTGATGGGATCGGTTGGTCCCGGGTTGTCCATGACGAGGAGGTCTTCGGGGGCGAGAGCATCCAGGTCATGCATCACGTGACAGTCGCCGGGCCAGGCCTGGTGGCGCTGGGATTGGACGGACCTTTCGATGCTTCCTCGGCTGCGGCCTGGACCTCGTCGGATGGGATCGGTTGGTCGCGCGTTCCCCACGACGAGGAGCTCTTCGGAGGAAGAGGCAGCCAGGCCATGGTGGGCGCGACGATCGGCGGAACCGGGATCGTGGCGGTCGGGTGGGACGGACCCTTCGACGCGCTCGATGCCGCGGTGTGGGGCTCGGCCGACGGGATCGGCTGGTCCCGGTTTCCCCACGACGACGAGGCCCTGGGCGGTCTGCGGGACCAGCGCATGCTCGACGTCGTCGCCGCAGAGCCTGGCCTGGTGGCGGTGGGTTTCGAGGGGCCCGGTTTCCAAGGGCTGGGTGGCGACTCCGATGCAGCCGTATGGGTGCTGGCGCAGGAGAACTAGGAGGGTGGTGTAAAACCCCTTCACGGCCCGTCGACCGATGACATCTGTGAGCGTAAGAGCCGACCCGGACGGGCGCGGGAGCCCGTCCGACCGACCTGCTACAGGTTGGTATTCGGGGCCCGGTCGGGTCTGGCCGGCCCGGGGCCCGAGTGCTCATTCATGCATGTCGCAATGGCTCAGGAGCAATCGGAACAGCAATCACCATCTGTTCAGCTCCCTCCGAGGACTGCGACTCCCCCGATACGCTCCCGCTCAGACTCCTCCGTGTAGTGGCATGCCACGCGGTGCGGGGATGTGCTGTCGATCTGTAGCAGTTGGGGTATCTCGTCCGTGCACCTTGCGGTGGCGAGCCAGCACCGGGTACGGAAGTGGCAACCCGACGGAGGGTCCGCCGCGCTGGGGATCTCACCCTGCAGCTCGATCCTGTCGGTGTACTCATCCAGTTCCTTCGACGGTGCCGCCGAAAGAAGGGCCCGGGTGTACGGATGGACGGGGCGGGTGAACACCTCCTCGGAGGGCCCGTGCTCGACGATCCGTCCGAGGTACATGACCGCTACGTGGTTGGCTACGTGGCGCGCTACGGCAAGGTCGTGGGCGATGAAGACATAGGACAGCTTCGTATCCTGCTGGAGGTCGAACAGCAGGTTGATGATCTGAGCCTGCACGGACACGTCGAGCGCCGACACCGGCTCATCGAGGACGAGAACGCGCGGTTGCACTGCCAGAGCCCGGGCGAGGGCGACCCTCTGACGCTGGCCGCCGGAGAACTCGTACGGCCTCTTGGAAAGCGAGTTCAAGTCGAGACCGACCGAGGCGATCAATTCGGCTGCTTTCTGGCCGCGATTCCCTGCGTACAGGCCGTTGGCACGCATGATCTCCTTCAAGGCATGGCCTATGCGCTGCCTCGGGTCGAAACTCGACGCCGGGTCCTGGTGAACCAGCTGCACGTCTCGCCTGTACGCTCGAGCTTGACTTGCTTTGACATCCCCCAACTCCGATCCCTGGTAGATGAGGGCTCCGTTGGTGGGCGGCGTATACAGGGCGATGACCCGCGCTGCTGTGGACTTGCCGCAACCTGATTCGCCGATGAGGGCGAGGGTTTGTCCTGTGAAGATGTCCAAGTCGATCTTGTCGACCGCTCGTACCTTCACATGCTTGCCGACCGCGAAGGTCTTTTCGAGGTCCCGTGTAGAAACGATTGCCTCGTCGTCGGCTGTCCGTCCGAGGCCAATCTCGACGGCCACCTCGGCCACCTTCTCGCTTGCTGCAGATTCGGGTTCGCCGGTAATCGGGAAGTGGCACGCCACCGTACGATCCGGGCCCGCGCCAACGTGCTCCGGGACAACCGTGCGGCACGTGTCCTCATCGGCTCCACGGGGACACCGGGGGTGGAAGCTGCACCCGCTCGGCACGGCGGCCGGTGATGGGTGCCGGCCTGGTATCTCGGTGAGGCGGGTATCCCGATGCCTCAAAGACGGGCGGGCCTCGAACAGGGCGCGGGTGTAGTGATGGTCCTGCCGCCTGAAGAGGGAGGACGCCGGGGATGTCTCGACGATCTTCCCCGCGTACATGACAGCCACCTTGTCGGCGATCCCGGCCACCACTCCGAGATCGTGACTGATATAGAGGGCGGCGCAGCCGAACTCGTCCCGTATGTTCTCGAGCATTCGAAGGATCTGCGCCTGTATCGTCACATCCAGTGCCGTGGTCGGTTCGTCCAGGATCAACAGTTTCGGGTGATTGGCCACCGCGATGGCCGTCATCACTCGCTGTCGCATACCGCCCGAGAACTGGCCAGGATAGGCCCGGCGCCGGTTCTCCGGATCCGGGATCCCGACGAGGCGCAAGAGCTCGAGCACGCGCCGGCCGAGGGCGGCCCTTGAAATGCGCCGGTCGTGGGCCTTGATGGCCTCGGCGATCTGGTCATCGATCCGCAGAACGGGGTTCAGCGCGCTCAGCGGATCCTGGAAGACAACCGCCATGTCCTTGCCGCGTATGTCTCGCATCTTCCGCTCGGACAGAGACATCAGATCCTGGCCATCGAATCGCAGCCGGTCTACCTTGACGGTCGCCCCCGGGATATCGATCAGGCGAAGTATCGAGAGGGCGGTCAGGGACTTGCCGGATCCGGACTCTCCGACGAGGCCGAGTGTCTCGCCTGGTTTGATGTCCAGATCGACATCGTGCACGACTTGGCTACGGGTGCCCTCGATGGGGATCTCGACCGTGAGTCCGCGGACTTCCAAGAGGGCGCTCACTGTTCACAACCCTTCGAGGGGGGCTGTCGTGCGCCGAAACCCGCCTTCGGGGCCGAATTCCCGGGCGGGCAAAACGTACATGGTGCAGGACCTCACATTCGACACGCTACACGCTGTTTCAGTCAGGCGACCCGGAAATGCGGTCCCTGACCGCGGCTTATCCGATCGCAGTTCTCCACCGCCAACGCGGCGCGGCGTCGATAAGTGCCGTCGGTGCCGCCCGAGATGTGTGGTGTGATGATGACGTTGCTCAAGCCGTAGAGGGGTGATGTGAGGGGGAACGGCTCCTCGCCGAAGACATCGAGACCGGCGCCGGCCAGGCGACCATTTACGAGAGCGTCGGACATGGCTGCTTCGTCTATCAGCGCGCCGCGGGCGACGTTGATCACGTAGGCGGATGGCGGGAGCAGCCGGAGTCGGCGCCCGTCGAGCATGTGATGAGTCTCGTCGTTGAGAGGTAGGTGCATGGAGACGAAGTCCAGATGCGGCAGCATCTCGTCGAGACGTTCCGGACCGGCGACGGACTCGAGGCGGAACAGCTCGATGTCCTCCGATGAAACAGGCTGTTTCTCGATGGCCATGATCCGCATCCCGAATGCCAATGCCCTGGTCGCCAGGGCGCGGGCGCTCGCTCCGAACCCGACCAGTCCCAGGACACGGTCCTCCAGTTCCATCCCGAAGGGCGTGCTCCACCTCTGGGCCTCCGCCATGGCCCTTGCCTCCGGATACCGCCGGGCGAGCATCAGAATCTGCATCATCGCGAACTCGGCAAGCGCCACGGCGCTGTTGGGACCGGGGCAATGGGCGGTGACCATGCCTTGGGAGCCCCAGTAGTCGAGTTCGAAATGGTCGAGGCCGTAACCCAACACCTGCCAGAGACGCACCGAGGTGGCTGCGTGTAGCATCCGCCTCGTCCCTACCGACCCTCCGAGATCTATCACTACGTCTATATCCTCGAACTGTGGCTCGAGCTCGGCTGAGTGATCGAAGAAGATCAGCTCGTGCCTCCCGGCTCGATCGAACGCGAGTCTTATCGCATCATCGGGAATCGACGAGAAACTCGGATCGTAAGCCGGCAGGTAGAGGACCTTCAGCGGCAAATGGGATCTCCTACCGGACGAACTCGCCGCCGGTGAGCCAATCCTCGTGCCCCGGCCTCAGGTCGAGGTCGGCGAGCTCGATGCGAACACCGCCGAGCGGACCGGGCTCGAAGAAGGTGACGATGATGCTCCCGTCCGGCCGATAGATGGTCGCTTCGTGATTCATGCCCTTGCCTTCGAACTCCTGGCGCTTGGCGTTGCAGTCCGCTTCCCAGACCCCGATGTGGTGCAGACCGGCGCCGTGCTTCATCGAGTACAGGCCGTCACCCTGGGCTTCCAGAAGCTCGTAATAGGGTGGACCGTCGGTGGAGAACGTGAGGTGGAGCCGGAGGTCCTTGATCACGCCGCCGTCGTCGAAGTACTGGCTGTCCTGGTACACGCGGTCGGCGAAGGTGACGCCCAGCACGTCGCCGAAGCGCTCGATGGCCTCGTCGAGGTCGGGCACCAGGATCCCGATGTGGAAGTAAGGAGACGCTGTCATAGATCCCTCCTCTCGGGGTTGAAGACCTGACCGCGACGACACGCGGATACCGGCGTACCGTGGTTCATGTGCCGTTCCTGACCAGTGAGTAGTGATCGATCCGTGCATCGAACCCGAATCCTGTCGGCGATGTGGCGTATACCCCCACCATTATCTCGTCCACGCCCGGCATGGAGAACATGTTGACCAGGTCGAAGCGCTCGCCATCCTCGGAGTAGTCGACGAGGTAGGTACTGCCCTGCCGGTGAACCCGGACCCACACACCGGGCGGATTGGCCGGCGACTCCGGCAACGGCGCCCATGCCGACCAGCCGTTCGTTGTGAGCGTCACCCCGAAGACATGAGCCGGATTGCTCAAGTGATAGTCGGGTGACCAGGACCCGTAGATGACCTCGACGCTCGCCTTCAGCCAATTGTCGGCGTCATCGCGGAGAAACAACCCGACCTGGTCGTACTGGGCGTTGTAGTCGCCCGACGCGAAGCCGGATGCGGTGAAGTCACCGCTCACGGTTTCGTACAGGAAATGGCCGTTGTCCACCACGTACAACGGGGGCTCCAGAGCACGGGCTGCCCAGTCCTCGGCCGACAGGATATCCTGCATGGTCCGGCACCAGAAGTCGGTCCTGGCGCCTGTGTGCATGGTGATGGTCTCCCCATCCACGCTCCACCGGGGCGGCTCATTCAGCCAGACTTGCTCGCTTGCCACGGGTTCCCTCCGATCCCGCCGATGGTCAGCCACTCGGTCAGGGCAACAGTACGACACGCAATCGGTGGCCGACCGGCGCATTATAGAGCTGATGCTTCGGTCGAGCTTAGTATCGTCAGGCTGATGGCCGGGGTTGTCAACGGAGTCAAAGACCCGATGTCCATGCCCTCTGTTGGCAAGTTGTAGAGGAACCACTTGTAGGGGAACCGCTTGTAGGGGAACCGGTGTGATGGCAGTCGAGAGCGCGAGAAGGATCAGGTTGTTGTTGTCGAGGATCGGGTGAGATGCTGATGAAGGTGATCTACCACCACACGGCCGGTCCGTGGATGAGACAGCGGCTGCATGCACTGGCCGACGAGGCAGGCCTCGATGTCGTGACCGTGGCGCCGGACGATCACGATGGTCTCGACACGGCTCTTGCGGATGCGGAAGTGATCTGGCACGTCCTCGAACCCTTCACGGCCGCCCACATCGAGGCCGCTCCCCGGATGCGGCTCATCCAGAAGATCGGCGTCGGTGTCAACACGATAGATGTGGAGGTGGCCAACGCGCGGGGTGTGGCGGTTTGCAACATGCCCGGGACCAACAGCCGGGCGGTGGCCGAAATGGCCCTGGCACTGATGCTCGGCTGCCTGCGGCGACTGGCGTGGTTCCATGAGCGGACGCGTTCGGGGCGAGGTTGGCAGATCGCGCCGGAAGTGCCCGAGGGATGCATGGAGTTAGGGGGACGGACGGTGGGCTTGGTGGGCTACGGGAGCATCCCTCGGATCCTGGCGCCCATCTTGACGGCCCTCGGTGCCCGTGTTCTCTACACTGCGACATCTCCCAAGGACGATGCCATCGGCGAGTGGCGCGGGCTCCGCCAACTCCTCCGGGAGTCGGACATCGTGTCCCTCCATGTGCCGCTGACCGAGGAGACGGACGGCATGATCGACCGTCAAGCCCTGGCGTCGATGAAACCGGGCGCCATCCTGATCAACACCGGACGTGGCGAAGTCGTGGATCAATTAGCGCTGGTCGAAGTACTCCGGTCCGGACATCTGGCTGCCGCGGGCCTCGATGTCTTCGCCTCGGAGCCCGTCGTTCCGAACGACCCGATCCTTGCTCTCGACAACGTAGTCCTAGCGCCACACGTCGCTTGGCAGACCAGGGAGACCCTCGAACGCAGCCTCGCCGTGGCAACGGAGAACTGCCGCCGCCTCAGCGCGGGCGAACCGTTGCTGCACCAGGTGAACTGAGTCAGGTGTCAGGTGTCAGGTGTCAGGTGTCAGGTGTCAGTACAGTATTAACTGTTACCACTGACCACTGACCCCCGACGCCTGGCACCTACAACGCCTGGCACCCGGCACCTGGCACCTACAACGCCTGGCCACTCGGCGCGGCCAGCACACCCCGGGCGGCCCGGTTCTCGATCTCTCGCAATGCCGCCCGGACTTCCAAGGCCCGGGTCAGGAGCATGCCCACCGCCGCGTCATGGGAGGTGTCGCAGCGAAAGCGAACTCGGTCGCTGGTGTCCGGTACCGCTTCCATGTCGCCCAGCTTCACCAGACCCAGGACGGCCACGGCCGCCCGGCGGTCCTGGAGTCCTACCTCCCCGGCGGTCCTCGTCAGGTACTCACCCTCCCCCAGGCTGGTCACGTAGATGGTCTTTTTCTTCCTCTTGTCGAAAATCTCCAGCGGCCTCGCCTCGAGCGAAGCTCCCGTGGCGAACTTGGCCGACTCCAGGAAGATCCTCCTGCAAGCAACCCGGTGGGGGCGCCCGCACGGGAAACGTAACATCGTGTCATGGTCCCGGTCGATCTCCATGCCGCCCATGACAGCCATGGCCCGTGCCACGAACCGGGTTCGCTCGGCTGCCCCCTCGCGGGAACTATACGAGTGAACGAGGAACCGGGCCCCGTCGTCGGCCGTCTGCTCGTACAGGCCGAGGGTTATGTCCTGGCAGTGCGTGTCCATCGCCACCAACTCGATGCGCCGGCCGATCGACTTCAGACGTCTGGTCCCTACGGCCATATCACTCCGGTGGGGTCGCGATACCTACGGATCGAATGCTATCAGTTTGGGCAATCCGGTAGCCGACCATCAGCGCCATTGGTGAAACCACCGGCCACCCTTCACCCAGACCGTCCGTCGGTGAGGAGTCCGCAGGTGTAACTCACCGGTCAGGCACACCGGCCGCTGGCCACTGACCACCGGCCACCGACCCGTAGGTGGCGGCGAGTCGCTGGTAGGCCACCACGCCGTGACGCTGGCGCTCGATCTCGGCCTCGGTCAACTCCCGCACCGGCTTGGCGGGTATGCCCATCGCCAGGGTCCACGGCGGGATAGTCCTCCCTTCGGGGAGCAGGGCCCCTGAGGCAAGCCAGGCGCCGTTGCCCAGTACCGCTCCGTTCAGCGCGCGGGCGCCGATCCCGACCAGGCAATGGTTCCCGATCGTGGCGCCGTGGAGCACCACGCTGTGGCCGACCGTGGAGTGGTCGCCGACGGCACACGGGAAACCTTCGTCCACGTGCATCACGACGTTGTCCTGGATGTTGGAGTAGGTGCCTACTTCGACTCGATCGAACTCGGCCCGGATCACCACCCCGAACATGACCACCGCGTTTGCCCGGATCGCAGCGTCGCCGTATATGTGGACTCCGGGGGCGATAAAGGCCGATGGATGGATGACCGGGCTACCCATCGGTATCGGTTCGGTCGGGTATTCCGGTGGCATCGAGTTTCCGTGCATCGGGAGCACTGTAATGGGGCCTATATACTTGAGTGCCCATGCGGGCTGCTCAGGCATACTGTTCTGCGGCGACCACTTGCGTCCCCGCCCCGAGAGGCGAGTCGGTCTCACGGTGGTTGTTTGTAGTGCGCGCCGCGTCAGGTGGTGGCCCCTCCCGACCCCGGACCTGTGGGAAGGCCCGGGCGCATATGTTCCTGGCGGCGTTGACGTCCCGGCACAGGCTGAGACGTCAACGCCCGCACCGATAGACTCTGGTTCCGAGCGGCATCGGCTGGCGATGCCCGCACCGGGAGCAATCGGTGCTGGTATGGGAAGGGCTCACCTTCACATACGGGACACCAGCTTTCTCGGCTTTGTGTCCCAGTACGAGGTCGAAGGTACCCCACCGCTGTTCCGACATCTTCTTGGAGTATCTGCGGGAGCGGAGCAGTCCCGCGATGTTGAGGTCCTCGACGGCGACGCCGTCCAAGGAAGTAACGAGGTCGTGGGCCAGGCGGAAGTCCGCCGCCCGGGCTCTCTCGGTTTCCCTGCGCCGGACCCTGGCCACAGCAGCCCGCTTCTTGGCCCGGGACCGAGATCCCCGTTGTGCCCGTGCCAGACGCCGCTGGTACCGGCGGACAGTCACATTGTCGATAGTCCGCGCCGGTACGTACCGCCCGTCGGACAGTGCCATCCGCGTTGTGAGGCCCTTGTCTATCCCCACCGGGTTCAGGGGAGCGGACACCACCTCAGGATCCGCTCCATGTTTGAGCACCGCGTGTATCTCCACCCGCAACGGGGTGCGCACCACCCGCAGCTCCACCACCGTGCCAGCATCGAGAGCGGCGGCCAGCCGTCCGTTGCGATCGCAGAACCTGGCTGCGGGGACTCCCTTGACCCGCAGACGCCACCATCGACCCACGGGACCCGGCGGTACGAGCATCGATGCCCTCGCTCCCACTATCTCTATGCTTCTCCACCGGTGTCGGGGCTTGAAGCGGGGGTATCCGGGCTTGGTCCCTTCCTTGCTGCAGCGCTTGTAGAAGGACTTGACCGTACGGTCGAAACGACAGATGACGCCCCGGCCCACCCTGGTGTCCACCGCCGCCCAGCGGGGATCCTCGTTCCGGACCAGGGTGAACATCTTGAACAGGTCGTAACGGGACAGGTTCCGATCCGCGGGGTACTGCCCAGCTCCCGGGTTGTGTTCCCTCCACCACGCGTAGGTGCCCTTCCAAGACTCGAGGAGGGCGTTGTACATTTCGCAGGAGATGGCCAGTATCTCATCCAGGCAGCGGTGTTGGGACGGGGAGCACTTCGCCGTGAACCTCAACGTCGTCACCCGAGAGGACATAGTCTCATAATAGTTGGGGGTTGTGACACTTCGAGACAATGTGGGCACTCACGTATATAAGCCCCACTGTAATCAACTGTAGCGGTCCGTACCGCCCGACCACGCTGCGCTGTTGACACCGGCTACGGCCATCGCATACGCTTCTGACGCTGGTGCGAGGTCCGGCGGGACGGGCCGGATCGGCACTCGGACTGTTACTACGGGGAGGTCGGCATGGTGCGGTTCAAGGACCGGGTTGCGGTGGTGACCGGAGGAGCGTCGGGGATCGGCGGCGCCACCGCCAGGGAGTTTCTCCGGGCGGGCGCCGGCGTGGTGGTCATCGACCTGCAGCCCGTGGATCACGACTACCTGACCCGCGATCTCGACTGCTCCCCCGACTCACTCCGGTCGATCCAGGGCAGCGTGGCGGAGATCGACGACTGCCGTCGTGCGGTTGCCGAAGCCGTGGACAGCTTCGGCCGCATCGATTGCCTGGTCAACAACGCCGCCAGCTTCGTGGTCGAGGCACTGGATGTGACCAAGGAGGACTGGGACGCCAGTTGGTCGACCAACGTTCTGGGATCGACCAATATGGTCCAGGCCGCCTTCGAGCCCCTGAAGGATGTGGGGAACGGGGCCATCGTGAACGTGGCCAGCGTCGTCGCGGTGGTGGCGAAACCGGGTGCTTGGACGTACCACGGTACCAAAGGGGCTGTGCTGGCGATGACGATGTGCATGGCCCTCGACCTCGGCGTTCACGGGATCAGGGCCAATACGATCAGCCCTGGCTGGACCTGGACCGAAGCGACCGCGGCCATCATCGACCGCAAGGCCTACGAGGAATACATCGTCCCGCACATGATGCTGAACCGCTGCGGGGAGACCATTGACGTGGCCCGCGCCATCCTCTTCCTGTGCAGCGACGACGCGTCGTTCATAACCGGTACCGACCTCAAGGTCGACGGCGGCTACAGCGCCATGGGGCCGGAGGGGAAGTCCCACCCGGTCTGAGTACCGGAGGCCCCCGACCCTCTTAATACAGATTGAAAGTGGTAGTTTCAATCTGCACGGGATGCGGGTAGCCTGATCACCATGATCGAGCGCGAGATCACTCCCCACCTGACCGCCCTCTTCGAGCACTACCCCTTCGTCACGGTGACCGGACCGCGGCAGTCCGGTAAGACGACCCTGTGCCGGGCGACCTTTCCCGACCTCGACTACGCCAACCTCGAAGCGCCAGACGTGCGGGAGTTCGCCGAATCCGATCCGCGGCGCTTTCTAGCCCGCTTCAGCCGGGGCGCGATCATCGACGAGATACAGCACGTGCCCTCGCTGTTGTCATACCTGCAGGTCCTCGCTGACGAGATAGGCCGGAACAGCCTCTTCGTGCTCACGGGCAGCGAGCAGTTCGGGCTTTCCGACACCATCAGCCAGTCTCTGGCCGGTCGGACAGCGTTACTCCGTCTCCTGCCCTTCTCCCTGGACGAACGCCGCCGCACCGGCGCCAAGGACACAGTGGACGACATCATCTACTCGGGTTTCTATCCGCGCATCCACGACCGAGGGCTCGAACCCAGACAAGCGCTCCGCGACTACTTGGAGACGTACGTCGAGCGCGACGTACGCCGGATGGGCGGGATACGCAACCTTTCCGGTTTCCGGCTCTTCGCCCGCTTGTGCGCCGGGCGAGTCGGACAGCTGCTCAACCTCAGTGCGCTGGGTTCGGACGCAGGCGTGTCACACACGACGGCGCGAGCATGGATGACGACACTGGAAAGGAGTTACGTAACCTTCCGGCTGCGACCGTTTCACACCAACATACGGAAGCGTTTGGTCAAATCACCCAAACTGTACTTCTACGACGTCGGGCTGGCCTGCTATCTCATCGGTATCGAACGCGTCGAGCAGATCGCTACCCACCCCCTGCGAGGGCCGCTGTTTGAGAACCTGGTAGTCGCCGAGGTGCTGAAGCACCGCTTCAATCAGGGCCGCCGATCCAACCTCTCTTTCTTCCGTGACTCGCAAGGATTGGAATGCGACCTCTTCTACGAGAGCGGACAAGCCATCGGCGCCATCGAGATCAAAGCGGGTTCTACCGTGGCCTCCGATTACTTCCGTTCCCTGGACCGCGTCGCCGAGTTGATCCCCCGAGTCTCTTCCAAAGCCGTTGTCTACGGTGGCCTCACCAACCAGTCGCGAAGCAGGGGTGAAGTAGTGCCGTTGTCCCGGCTACAAGAGCTGCTTCAACGGTTGGAAACATAGATTACAGGATCGATGCGTTGGAAGGCCTCGGCCTGCTCGTCCGTGACGGATCCCGGGAGGGCCTCGTCAGCGGCGGCCCGCACCGACGGGATACTGTTCAAGACAAGACGGTCGTTCGCCCGTGACCTCGCCGAGCCCTATCTGTCTTTGGACCCGAAACCTACGAATAGTCGAATCGGCCCCTCGACTACCTCACCGGTAACCGATCATGTGATCGACCGGTAGAGCGCGGTCGACAGGGCGCGGGGTCGGCGGTCGGTACCTATCTCCAGATGGGTCTGGTTCATGGCGTAGCCGAAACCTACTCCGGCTACGGGATCGGCGTAGCCGAGAGCGCCGCCCAACCCTTGCATCCCGAAGGCCTCGTCGGTCGGTCCGAACGACATGCCGCCCGGCGTGGATCGGCCGTAGCCGAGGGCTACCCGGGACTCACCTCCGAAGATGGCGTCGGTTCCCCTGGCCTGCTCGGCCGAGTGGATGGCGATGGATGACTCGGAAACGATCCGCACCCCGTCGAGTTCGCCTCTGCAGGCGAGCATGGCGTACATGCGGGCCACGCTGCGGGCGTCGGCCACCCCGTTCACGGCCGGCATCTCGGCCGCCCAGAAGGTCGGATCGTTGCCCATGTCGATGGGCGACCCGCCCTCGGGCCCGATGAACAGGGCGGCGCCGGCCGGGTTCTCGGGTCCCCCGATGGCCGCCATGAGATCGAACGCGGGAGCGGGATCGTGCAACAACCTGGCCACCCTCGGGCGCTGCTCGTCGGGAAGGCCGATCCAGAACTCGAGGCCAAGCGGTCGGGCGACCTCCTCTGCAAAAAAAGTTCCCAGGGTGCGGCCGTCGATCCGTCGCACCAGCTCGCCCACCAGCCAGCCGTAGGTGATGGGGTGGTAGCCGAGCCGGGTTCCCGGTTCCCAGACGAGGGGCGCCGCCGCCAGCCGGGCGGCTATCTCGGTCGTGCGACGCCAACCAGCCGCATCGTCGAAACTCACCAGGTTCCAGTAGTCGGGAAAGGACGGTATCCCGACCGTGTGGTTGAGGAGCTGCCGAACCCGCACTCGGTCCTTGCCTCGGGCCGCGAACTCGGGCCAGTAGCTAGTAACCGGCGCTTCCAAGTCCATCTGACCGCGATCAGCCAGTATCTGGGCTACCAGGGCCGCGGCTCCTTTGGTGACCGAGAAGACCGGGACCAGCGTGTCCTCGGCCCACGGCCGGTCGGGCGTTGCCATGCCGGACCAGATGTTGACGACCCGCTCTCCGCCCACGTAGGCGCAGAACTCGGCCCCCACCTCACCTCTGGTCGCGAAGTTCTCCTCGAAGGCGGCGGCCACCGGCTCGAAGCCCGCGGCCACGTATCCGCTGAGGTCGGGCACTGCTCTCCTGTCTCTCGTTGTTGTAACGGCCACGATCGGATGGCCGATCGGGTGGTCTCAACGCGCGGAGCAGGCCCCGGATCGGGCTCCGGGGCCTGCTCTCGGTCGGCTGTGCTACAGAGGCTTCATGATCCAGGCGACCAGGTCCTCTCGGGCCTGGAGCTTGGCGAACCACTCCTTCTCGACCTCGAAGACACGCCAGTCGGAATCCGCCGCGACGGTTCCCGCCTCCACCGCGTTCCTGTGCGAGTTGGCGATCGACAGGTCCATGTTGGTGGGTGAACCGTCGGCGAAGTAGTGGTCCCAAGCGTCCTGGAACCGTACGTAGTCCTCGATGTTGAAGAGCTCGGCCTTGAGGGTCTCGTCGTCCACCAGGACGCCGCCGGCTCGCCTCACCGCCTCGTGCATCGGGGGAAGCACATCTTCGGTGCGGTTGTGCAGGTATCGGGTGGTCCGGTACCAGATCGCCAGCAAGCGCAGCGCCGTCTCCTCGTTCTCCGCCAGCCACTGCTCGGTGGAGGCGTAGGTGCTGTACCACAGACCGGTCGCTCCGAACGCCTGGAACGGGGCGGCCGAGGTGAACTTGTCTCTCAGGTCCGGGGCGGTGAGCATCCGGTGCATCTGGATGCTGTCACCCATGTGGTAGTCACCCTCGCCGGCGATGAACGAGGTGGACGCCACGTTGATGTCGGCGAAGCCGATGATCTCGACATCGTCGAGCGTGAGTCCGCCCTGCTCGAGTAGCGCCTTGAGGGTCGGGATGCTGCCCGGATCCCAGATGGCGAAGCTCCTGCCTGCCAGCGCCGCGGAGAATTCCTGGTTGGCCACTGCGAGGTCTCCACCGGCGTCCACGAAGAAATCTAGCCAAGGCTTATGGACCGCCGCGCCGGTGGCGGGGTCCTTGCGGCCGATGATCTGGAAACCTCTCCACTGGTAGGAGGTGATCCAGTTCCGGAACTCCGGAATGCTCTCGTACACACCGAAGCCGCAGGCCGGGCAGGAGGCGATGACATCGAACGCGCCCCGCTTCAGCGCGGCGGTCGGGAAGAACCCCTGGCTCGAGATGTCCAGCTCGATGTTGAGTTCATCGGCGATGCCCAATGCCTTGGAGGCAGCCCACAGGTTGAACGGGTAGAAGGGCCCGCCGTTGATCCGCACCGTGACAAGCGGCGCGTCCGGGATCATCGGCCCCATATCCGGTTCCTCCTGCTCCACCACTACCACTACCTCTTGCGGCGCGGCCGGCGCTGCTGTTGTTGTGGGCGCGGCCGTGGTGGTGGGCGCTGCTGTTGTTGTGGGCGCGGCCGTGGTGGTGGGCGCTGCTGTTGTTGTGGGCGCGGCCGTGGTGGTGGGCGCTGCTGTAGTGGTCGGCGCAGCCGTGGTGGCTGCCGGCTCCTCTGTGCCGCCGCACGCTAGCGCGACCAAGGCCAGTACCGCCAGGATCGCCGTCAAGCGCCATCTCGCTCGTAAGTTTCTCACTTTGTCCTCCCCTTTCTCAGGGTCCCTATGGCTTGTGTCGGAGGTAGTTACATTTCATCGGTCGCGTTCACATCGCTGGGATCAATTACCGAGCATGCTACCGACCAGTCCCCGCTCGGTGCGTGGGCTCCAGCGAGTTACTTTCGCCGCGATCAAGCGAACGGTCTGGTCGAAGACGATCGCCATCGTGCAGAATACGAATATGATCATGAGCATTCCCGCCGGGTCGAGATACTGGTTCCGGACCAACAAGATGAAGCCCAGACCGGTTCGGGAACCGCCGATGAGTTCTACGGCCGCATCGAGCCCCCATGCAGAGGCTGCGGCCAGGCGGAGGAACCCGACCAGATGGGGGATGATCGCCGGCACTACCACCGTCCGGTAGATGTGAAACCGGCTCGCTCCTGTGGTGAGTGAAGCCTGGATGTAGATGTGGGGGACGTTGCGTATCGCTTCCAGGGTCACAAGGGTCCACAAGAGGAACATGGCTAAGGCTACCAGCGTCACCTGGGGCCCGTATCCGACTCCGAACCAAAGTATGGAGAACGGTATCAGCGCGAACAGCGGAATGGGGCGGACCAGGTTGTCAAGGGTTGCCTCGAAGAAGCGACGGATGAAAGAGCTGTAGCCGAAGATGATGCCGGTGGCCAGCCCGGTGACGCTACCCAACGCCATCCCCAACAACACCATTCGCAGCGAGGCCCATGTAGCGGCCGGGAGCAGGTCGATGATTTCGATGAACGATCTGACGACAGCTTCCGGTTTCGGAAGCTTGGAAGGATCGACGAGGCCGCGGGTCACCGCGTACCAGACCAGCAGGGCAATGAACGGGACCACGGATGCATCGGCAAGACGGCGTCCCGGTCCGGTGTCGGCAACCCGAACGCTGATCCGGCTTCTCTCCGCTCGGGTCGGGGGCCGTGAGAGGCGTGGTAGAGCCATCTTCGTCAATTCCCCAGCATGTGCCCGACAAGGCCCCGGCGGGCCCTGGGGCTCCACCTCGTCAGGCGACCTGCCGCGAACCGCACCAACTGATCGAAAACTACCGCCAGAGAGCAGAAAATGAACACGATGAGCGCCGCGGAAGCTGTGTCCAGGTAGTAGTTGACGCGGCTGATCAGGATGTAGCCAAGCCCTTGCTGGCTGCCCGCCAACTCGGCGGCAACAAGGAGTCCCCAGGCATAGGCTGCTCCTAACCGGACGGATGCGATGAGATGCGGAGTGATCGCCGGTATGACGACGGTTCGGTAGATACGGAACGCATCTGCCCCGGCGGTCAGAGCGGCCTTGACGTAGATCTGAGGGACATTCCGTACGGCCTCCAGCGTGGTCAGGCTGAGCAGTAGGAATATGCCTATGGCCACCAGTACTACCAAACGCACCGTCTCGACCCTGAACCAGAGAATGAACAGCCAGAGAAACGCGATGAACGGAGCGGGGCGCACAAGATTGTCGAGGGTGGCCTCGAAGTATCTCCTGACGGTACGGCTATAGCCGAGGAGGAGGCCGGCCGAGATGCCCGAGATACCCCCGATCGCCAAGCCGAGCAATACGGTCCGCAGCGAGATTCGCAGGGCGCTCGGAAGAACATCGGAGAGTTCGATCGCACTTCGTAGAATGGCCTCGGGCGGAGGTAGGTACACGGGGTCGATCCGCACATGACCCGGACTTCCCTCGGTGAAGAACAGGCGGATGGATGCGGGCAGGGTTGCCGGGTCGAGTTGCGTTTCCCTTGTGAGCACGAACCAGATGATCGCCAGAATCACCGGTACTACCGCGGCTTGGGCGATCAGCAGGGACTGCTTCTCGAGTCGTGCCTGACGGACGAGGGTTGGCCGACCGGTGCCTCTGTCCATTCAGTCCTTCTCCGACACGCCGCGGATGCTACCTACTCCCCAGCGATCCGTCACATGCTGGCCGCGTCGATCCCGATTGGGAAGTAGGATCACAAGCAGGTGGACTGATCCCGGAGGAGGAGGAAGGCCGATGAGGCATCGAGTCGCTCTGGGGATCGCCCTCCTGGTGTTTACCGCGTGCAGTGGCGATCCCGGCCCGTCGACCACTACTACCACCACCACCGTTGCTCCCACATCTACCCAGGTCTCCACCACTACGCTCCCGCCGCCGACGGTGACGGTTGCGCCCACCGAAGGACTCCCGGAGAGATATCCCCCGGAATTGGTTCCACCAGGTGTGACCTCGAGCGAGTGGGAACCGACCGGGGCGGGCACCGATGTCTTCTTCGAAACCTCGGCGGGTTTCGAGGAGATCATCGATTTCTTCACCAATGCTCTGGAGCCACCGCTCGACGTAAGGACGGAAGAGGGAGTCGACAGGGCGATCTGGGTCTACAAGCCCGGCGTGGAACACATCGCGATCATCCTCGAGTCGGACGCGGAGGGTGTACACATCAAGGTATCCGGCCTGTTCTGATCGGTTGTGTGCCAGGTGCCAGGTGCCAGTGGCCGGTTGCCGGTTGCCGGTGGTGGTCTAGGGCGTGCTGGTTAGTTGAGTGTACGGCTTGTCGAGCACACGGTGTAAGCCAAGAAGAACTGATCGACCGGCATACGGATTCCGGTTCTTCCGCCTACGAGCAAAGCTGCCCGAGGGACTCGGCAACAGCGCCGGTCTCGCACCGACCACCGCCAACTGACAACTGGAATAGGGTGTCGGAGAGAGGACTCGAACCTCCACGCCCTTTAGGGCACTAGGCCCTCAACCTAGCGCGTCTACCAATTCCGCCACTCCGACGGGCGGCACCTGAGTATAACCGGGCCCCGTAGCGAGTGGCCTGTCCGGAAGGCGGCGTTGCGGCAGCCGTGGACCGTTGAGTCGGGCCGTGGACAGACGACAGACCACAGGCCGGCAATCACTAACCACTAACCAACCGGCAACCGGCACCTGGCACCTGCCACACACCTGCCACCTGCCACCCGACACCTGCCACCCGACACCTGCCACCCGACACCCGACACCCGACACCCGACACCCGACACCTGGCACCTGGCACCTGGCACCTGGCACCTGACCCCCGGCATCAGTCGATGCCCAACTCCGCTAGCCGATCCAGGACTCCCTGCCGCTCTGCTCCGATCGTTGTGCTGTCGCCGTGTCCCGTATGGACCATGGTCTCGTCGGGGAGGGTGAGCAGGAAGTCCCGGATGCTGCGCAGGATGGTGGGCTCGTCGCTGAAACTGCGCCCGGTCGCTCCCGGACCTCCGTTGAACAGCGTGTCTCCCGATAACACGAGACCGCTCGCCTCGTCGCGGAAGCAGCACGATCCCGGAGAGTGGCCGGGAGTGTGGATCACCCCGAGTTCGTGCCCGGCCACGTTCAAGGTAATCCCGTTTTCCAGATTCCGGTCGGGTTCGGTGTCCGAGTAGACCATGTCCCACAGCATCCGGTCGCCGGCGTGCAGCATGATCGGCGCGTCGACTTCGTCTCGGAGCGCCACCGCCGAGTTGATGTGGTCGTTGTGACCGTGGGTGAGCACGATGGCCTCCACCCGCCGTCCGGCCACCGCCTCCACGATCGGGGCGTGGTCGTGGGCGGCGTCGAACACCAGCACCTCACGTTCGTCCCCCACCAGCCAGATGTTGTTGGTTACCTCCCACGCACCCCCGTCAAGGCGGAAGATCCCGTCTGTCGTTACCAGTTCCAGCGGCATAGTCGGGTCACATGATCACGACAGAACGGAGCACCTCACCCCGTTCCATCTTGTGGAAGGCTTCCTCCACATCCCCGAGCCCGATCGTCTCGGAGACGAACCGATCGAGATCGAGACGTCCCTGGAGGTACAGGTCGATGAGCATCGGGAAGTCCCGAGAGGGAAGGCAGTCGCCGTACCAACTCGACTTCAGAGCGCCGCCCCGACCGAACACTTCAAGGAAGGGCAGTTCGATGGTCATGTCCGGGGTGGGCACCCCGACCAGCACGACGGTACCTGCCAGATCGCGGGCCTCGAACGCCTGGCGGTAGACGTGGGGAAGGCCGATCGCCTCAATGGCTACGTCCACACCGTTACCGCCCGTGAGGTTCTTGATCCCTTCCACGGGATCCTCGTTGCTGGAGTTGATCGTATGGGTAGCGCCGAACTCCCGGGCCCATTCGAGTTTGCGGTCGTCGATGTCCACGCCGATGATCGTGGTCGCTCCGGCCAGCTTCGATCCTACGATGGCCCCGTCGCCGACGCCGCCACAGCCGAACACGGCCACGCTGTCGCCTCGACCCACTCCCCCGGTGTTGACCGCCGCGCCGATCCCGGCCATGACCCCGCAACCCAGCAGACCGGCCACCGCCGCGGACGCCGCCGGATCTACCTTCGTACACTGCCCGGCAGCCACGAGGGTTGCCTCGGCGAAAGCGCCGATTCCCAGAGCGGCCGACAGTTCGGTGCCGTCCTCGAGGGTCATCTTCTGGGAGGCGTTGTGGGTGCTGAAGCAGATGTTGGGCCTGCCCTTGAGGCACGAGCGGCACTGGCCGCACACGGCTCTCCAGTTGAGGATGACGAAGTCACCGGGAGCCACCTCGGTCACACTCGGACCTACCTCTTCCACCACACCTGCCGCCTCATGGCCGAGGAAGAAGGGGTAGTCGTTGCTTATTCCCCCTTCCCGGTAGTGGAGGTCCGTGTGACAGACTCCACAGGCCTGGATCGCCACAACCGCTTCACCCGGTCCGGGATCCGGGATGACGATGTTTTCCATCGTGACGGGCTCGCCCACCGCCATTGACACCACACCCTGCACGGTTCGTGGCATTTCCATCTCCTGTTGTTGCTATCAGAACCAGGGCCGCTACCGGGATCGATCCGGGCGGCCTACCGGAAGACTAGTTCAGTAGCCAGGTCGGTTGCTAGGGGAGACCACGTGTGCCCGAGCGAGGAGGTTATTTCCGATCACCTCGGGCGGAGTCCTCCCCTGAGGCTGATCACCGGGTGCCTTTTGAGGGTCTGGTTGAGCGGGTCCACTTCGATGCCCAACGACTCCAGGGCGGTGGCGCCGAGCAGCGGTTCAGTATCAGCCTCGCCGAAGACGATCGTCGCTCCGACAAATACATCCCTGAACTCGACTCGGCCGACGGTGACATCCATCGTGACATCGCTGCCGTCGGCAAGCCCGTATACCCGTTGTCCTTCGGGCCTCATACCGATCGCCTCAAGATGGGGACGGGGCACGAGGCAGTCGATGGCACCGGTATTGACGAGGAAAGTTCCTTCCCAGACCCGATCGGGTTCGGCCGGATTCCGTATCGCGGCGGTGGTGCGGATAAGTCCCATCGTGTTCTGCAGTGTATCAGTCCAGTTGTCAGTCGGTTATAATATACTAGTCATTGGTTGTTAGCGTAGTACAAACACAATTTGATACCGCCTGGGATGATCCGCGCTCGACAGGCCCGCTCAGCGAGTTCCCAGGAAAGCTCGCCGTACCTCGGGGTCGGCTAGAAGTTCCCGGGCGGGACCCTGGTAGCTGTTGCGGCCCATCTCCAGCACGTAGCCTCGGTGGCTGGCCTCGAGTCCCTGGCGGGCGTTCTGCTCGATCATCAGCACGGTCAGCCCGATCTCGTGATTGAGCCGGCGGATCGCCTCGAACACCTGACGGGTGATGATCGGCGCCAGGCCCGCCGATGGCTCGTCCATCAGCACGAGGCGGGGCTCGTGCATCAGGGCGCGGCCGATCTCGAGCATGCGTTGCTCCCCGCCCGACATCGTCCCGGCGGCCTGCCGGGAGCGCTCGGCGAGTCTCGGGAAAAGTCCGTACACGTAGTCGATCCGTTCACGCACCCGCGTCTTGTCGCGCTCCACGTACATGCCCAGCTCGAGGTTCTCGTACACTGTCATCTGCGGAAAGGTGCTGCGGAGCTGCGGAACCATGGCCATGCGTGCCGTACGCAAGGCGTCCTGCGGGCCGATGTTGGTGATGTCACGACCGTCGCACAGAACTTGGCCGGATCGCACCTCCGCCAAGCCGTAGACAGCCCTGAACACGGTCGACTTGCCCGCGCCGTTGGGGCCGATTACGCAGACAATCTCTCCCTCGGCTACTTCGAGGGTCACGTGGTTGATCACATTGTGACCCGCGTAATACCCGGCGCTCACATCCAGGACCTCGAGCAGCGGGCGCCCGGCGGAACTCACCCGGTTTCCTCCGGTGCGGCTCCGAAGTACGCTTCGATGACGGCCGGGTTCTGCATGATCTGGTGCGGCGTGCCCTCGGCCAGCTTGGCGCCGCGATCGAGAACCACCACCCTCTCGCACAGGTCGGCGACGAATTGGACGTTGTGCTCCACCATAAGGATGGCCACCCCCTCCCTGTTAGCCATCCTGAGGTGGTCTGCGATGCCGGCTACCAGGGTGGGATTGACGCCGGAGGTGGCCTCGTCGAGCAGGATCAGCTTCGGTTCGCTCATCAGTGCCATGCCTATCTCCAACAGACGCCTCTGGCCTCCCGACAGATTGCCGGCCCGTTCGTAGCGGAGGGGGGCGAGAAGCAGGAACTCCAGCAGCGATTCGACCCTTCGGCGAGTGGCCGGATCGGTCCGGCCGAACAGGCGCGCACCGCCGATCCGGGCCCACTGGATGCTCAACTCCATGTTCTCGGAGACCGTCAGGTCGCGATACACCCGGATCAACTGGAACGTGCGTGCCAAGCCCAGCCGGGCCACTTCGTGGGGACGGAGCCGGGTGATGTCGGTCCCGTCGAATGTTACGGATCCGGAGTCGATGGCCGACACCCGGCTCAGGCAGTCGAACAGGGTCGTCTTGCCGCTGCCGTTGGGACCGATCAACCCGACCATCTCACCGGCGTCGACCCTTATGTCCACCCGATTCACCGCGGTCAGCCCACCGAACCGCTTCACCACGTCATGGGCTTCGAGCAAGGCGGTCATGGCTCCTTCCCCGAGTCTTCCAGCCGGCCGTTCCGACCCAGCCACCGTCTCCAGAACGCGGTGACGGATGCGCCTCGCGGGTCCACCGTTCCGACCAGGCCCCTTGGGATGAACAGCACTATGACGATCAGGAGCGCTCCCTGTGCGATCAGGTGGTAGTCGAGAAGGTGAGCCCACAGGAGCTCGCGCAGCCAGAACAGCGCCACCATTCCTACCACGGGTCCGGCCACAGTGCCGAGGCCGCCGAGCATGGTTCCCATGACCGCGTCGACAGTACGTATCTCCACGAAGGCGATGTCCGGATCGACGAACGTGTTCTGGTATGCCCAGAGTCCCCCGAACAGTCCGGTGGAGAAGCCGGCGAAGCTGAACACGGTGACCTTGAGGCGCGTCGTGTCGATCCCGCGCATCTCCGCCCCGATCTCGTCCTCGCGTATCGCCACGAGAGCAGCGCCGAAGCGAGTGCCGCGCAGCCACCAGGTGAACCCCACCAGCCCGGCCACGAGCACCAACTCGATGTAGTAGAAGAGTGGCCGGTTGAGGTAGGGAGGCAGGGTCAGGCCCACCCCGCCTCCGGTTAGCCCACCCGATACCCGCACTATCCCCCGCACCGCCACGAAGGTTCCCAGCATGGCGATCGAGAAGTAGGGACCCTTGAGGCGCATGGTGGCCCTGCCGATGGCTGCGGCCAGGGCGCCGGCCACCAGGGCGCCTATCAGGATGGCGGGCGGGGCCGGCAATCCGACCTGCGGGCCGTTGGTCTGCAGCGACACCAGGATCGCCGTGGTGTACGCCCCGATCCCGAACCAGGCGGCGTGGCCGAAGTCCACGTAACCGGTGAACCCGCCGGTGAGGTTCCAGTTCACCGCGATGGCGACCGATGTCAGCATCAGGGTGAGGGTGAACAGCGTCGCGTCCCGGACGGCGGGCAGCAGTGGCAGGACCGCGAACAACCCGAGCAGTCCGATCGATACGCCGGGAAGCATCCGCCGGAGGCGAGAGTTACCCGGGCGGGTCGTCGGCGGGCGTTTGCGGGCTGGGGTTCGGTCCATCAGGTCGCTCTCCCGGGCCATGCGAAATCGACCATCGACGGGAACGCTCGAAAGAGCCTGGGATTCATGTCGCGGTGGCGTCCACGGGTCGGAGCCCTCTGAAGAGGCCTTGGGGACGCAGCACGAGCGCCGCGACGAGAAGCACGAACGAAGCGACTACGGCCAGGTTGGTGCCGATGCGGGGAATGTAGATCGCCAGCCCGGCCTCGACCATGCCGAGCACCATGGCGCCACCCAGTGCCCCACGCACCGACCCCAGGCCTGCCATGGCGGTGATGGCAAAGGCCTTGAGGGTCAGCGGCGGGCCCTGGAAGGGTTGGACAGCCAGCACCGGGCTGATCAGGGCGCCTGCCACGCCGGTGATCCCGATGCAGATGGCGAAGGTCACCGCATAGACCCTCGCGACATCGATGCCGACGATGCGAGCCGCCTCCCGGTTCTGGGCGGCCGCCCGGATGCTCTTGCCGAGTCGTGTCCGGGTCAGGAACATGCTGAGGCCCACGGCCATGACGAGTGCCACTATGAGGATCCAGAATCGGGTGACCGGTACCGTGACCTCGCCCGCGATAGGCCAAGCACCGTCAAGGCTGGTATCGGCGCGGCGGAAGTCAGCCGAGAACACCACCTTCATGACGTTCTGCAAGATGATCGCCACCGCGAACATCACCAGGAGGGAGACCAGATGCGAACGGTCGATTACCCGGTTGATCAGGACGCGCTGTGTCGCATAGCCCAGGATCACCATCAATACGAACACCACCGGCACGGAGACGAACGGATCCACTCCCCAGAGGTCGTTGGCGAGCCAAGCCATGTAAGCGCCGATCATGACGAACTCGCCGTGGGCGAAGTTGATGACGCCCATCACACCCCAGATGATCGAGAACCCGAGGACGAGGATCGTGTACATACCGCCGAGGGCGATGCCGTTGACCAGCATCTGTGCCATCCGCTGCGCCCCCGAGGGTGTTCCTCCCGGTCCCGGTCCGCCCAAGGGATAGCGGAGTTCGGACACCGCGGCCGCTGCGGGCGCCACTACCCGGACCTCGCCGTCCTGCACCTGCACTGTGCCCATCGGCTTCGCGGTGTTGACGCCTCGCTCATCGAAGGCGATCGGACCGTAGAACGTGTCCGCCTGCAGTGAGTAGAGGGCCTGGCGCACCGCGTCCGTTTCGGTTGTTCCGGCAGCCTCGATGGCGATGTGCAAGGCCAGAGCGGAGGCGGTGGCGCTGGCCGCCTGGTAGACGGGCGGCTCACCCCAAAGTCTCTCGTAGTAGGCCGCATAGTCGGAGGCGCTTCCGAAGTAGGGCCCTTCATAGGCCATCACCGATTCCCACTGGGTGGGTCCCAGCACGCCTTCCACGTCCTCTCCCAGTTCCTCGATGAGCTTTTGGGTTGGACGGGCCGACCGTGATGAGCATCCCGCCGGGCGAGAACCCGAGTTCTTTGGCGGCGTTGACGAATAGCACCGCGTCGTTGTAATGGCCGCCGCCCACGAACGCGTCGGGGTCCAGGTCGCGGAACTTGGTCATGATCGCCGAAGCGTCCTGGATGTCCTTGGGGTAGGTCTCGACGGCGAGTACCTCGATTCCGGCAGCCTCCAGATGACGACGGGCGCCGTTGGCTAGTGCCGTGGGGAAGGACGTGTCCTCGTAGGCGATCACGGCGGTGCGCGCTCCCCGGGCCGCAAGAGCCTCTACGCCCGACTTGGTGTAGTCACTGGCGATGGTGGCCACCAGGAAGAGGTTTCGGAAGCCGCGCTCGAACATGGTGTCGGAGGTTCCGTTCCCCTCCACCATGATGACGTTGTTGGCCTCGGCTATGGCGCTCGCGCCGGTGGTGAGGCCGCTCGAGTAGGGGCCCAGCAGGAAGTCGACATTGTCCTCGTCGATGAGTTTCTGAACGAGGTTGGCGGCGGTGTCGGCGTCGGACTCGTCGTTGTAGTAGACGATCTCGACGGCGAAGCGGCGCCCGTCGATCTGGATGCCCCCGTACTCCTCGTTCACCCGCGTCACCCAGGTGTCGTAGCCCTGGCGTGAGTCACGGCCCTCGACCGCGAACTTGCCGGTTTCGCTGAGAGCAGCCCCGAACCGGATCGTGCCCGCGCGACCCTCGCCGGTGGCTACGTCCGGAGGGTCGCCGCTCGTGTCGGCGCTTCCGTCCTGCCCACCTCCGCACGCCAGCATCAACGCCAGACCCGCCGCCAGCGTCGTCAGCTTCAAGATTGGTTTGCGCACAGAGGCCTGCTCTTGATTGCAACACCGGGAGTTTTCGAAACTGATGCGAGGATAGTTGCCGGTCTTACAGCGAGACATCCCGGCTTCCAAGCGTCGGATCAGCCGACCCCTTGCCTGTTTGTCGTCTCGATGGAGGGCCGGCGCGGCGCGACAGGCCAGGACCGCTTTCGAGGACGTGTGTGTGTGCGTCAATGGGGATGCGGCCAGGTGGACGGTTTCTTGAGGAGTGTTCCGTCAGTGCGGCTAGAGGGGTTCGCCAGGAGGGTGGTGCGAACCTCCTTCACGGCCCGTCGACCGATGACATAATGCCTGTTCAGAGGAAGACGGGCTGTTGCTCCCCAGCGTTCTAGACCGCCCTCCTATAGCCCCTCTGAACTCCAGAGCCGGGTCTGCGGATGAAACTGGCTCCACGCGAACCAGAAAGCCTCATGAGCAGGAATCTCGGTGCCGTCGGGTCCCCATGCCCGGAGGCCGCCTCCGTCCTGCGTAACCGTTATGCCTTCCAACTCGACCGAGCCACCGGCCTCCAGGGTTGTGTGTGCCGTGGCCACATGGAAGGCGACGACGGTCGGCTGCGGTTCCCCGTCGAACAGCACCCCCAGTACCTTCGCCTGCACGGGCAGTCGCTCATCAAGATCCCCTATCGGGAAGATGGGCCCGTAGTCGTCCCGGTCCCCTAGTGGGTTCTCCGGGTAGGACCTGCCGATCCCGCCATCCATCGCCACTATGAGAGTGTGCGGGTTGGCCTCCGTCCACTCGCCCCAGCGGGAGGTCACCATGGTGGTCTGGGGCAACCGGACACCGGCTTCCCGAAGAGGTCCGCTCACCGCCTGGCCGGTGAAGGTATCGAACATGGAGCGGGTATGGAACTCGTACATCATCTTGTTGGAGCGCGACAGGAGCCCGGAGGTGCGCAGCTCGAATGTGTCGGCGCCGCCCAACAACCCGCGGACAGAGTCCGGCACGTCGTCGGTGAAGTACGCCTGGGCGGATCCGCACAGGGTGCAATAGGGGATGCCGAGCCGGCGGCCCCCGATCGTGATGTTCACCATCTCGTGGACTTCCATCATGTTTTTGGGAAAGGCGACCGCCTCCCCGTTGACGCTCACCGCGAACACGAAGCTGTCGTCCGGGTAATAGCCGCCTTCCGAAGCAGGTACGAGCCGTGGATCGTTGAGCGCCGGAATGCAGCCCCGAGGGCATGGCAGGTGCACCGCGTCGAGCGGGCGATCATCGATGCGCACTCCGCCCCATGTGACGTGGCGCCAGTCTATGAGCGAGTCCTCGTCGGCGAAGAACGGTAGCCAACCGGGCTCGACCAGCGTATACATTGCGCCCTTCCATTTGGCGAACCCGGGCGGGGCGGGCGTATCCCATTCCATGAGCTTGTTGCTGGCGTCTCGCCATGCCTCGGAACCGGGAGCGATCTCGACCACGGTGAGGTCGATGAAGGCAGACCGGAGGCCCGATTCCTCTGGATGGAAGAATCGCATCAGATCCGCGATCACCCATGCCACTCGTAGGTCGCCGGACCGGCTGAGTCGCGTGATCGCCTCTGTGTCGAGCCCGGTTGTCAACGACTGCAACACCGCTTCCAGGTCGGCCGCCACTCCGGCCGGCGGAGATTCTTGAGGGGAGGGCGCCGCACCGTCCCCGCTCGCGTCGGCGTCGGGTGATGTGGCCGGGGCGGTGGTCTGCTCGGGGGGTTCATCGGGAGTGGTCTCGGTTGGCTCCGCAGCGGTCTGCTCTGTGGTGGCCGGCGTCGGGTCGCTTGCGTTCTCGCCGACTGGCATCTCCGTGTCGACCGACGATGGGTCATCTGTATCCCGCGGGCCGGCGGAGATCGCTACAACGACAGCCGCGGCCGCCGCGGTAAGGATCAAGCCGACGATCAGGACCCTGCGGCGATAGGCCGGGTCGCGGCTCTCTTCAGAGGGGTCGGTCATGCGGTGCTTCGCCGACTGACCACCAGGCGTCGGCTGCGATCATGGGGTCAGCGGCCGAGCAGTATGGCGAGGCTGATCGTCGTGAGCCCGAAGAGCACCGCCACGATCACAGTGATCCGGTCGAGATTGCGCTCGGCCAGGGTGGATCCGCCCATCCCGCCGGCCTGCATACCCCCACCGAACATGTCTCCCAGCCCACCCTTGCCCGAGTGCAGCAGGATGAGGAAGATCAGGGCGACGGCCATGATCAGATGGACGATGGTGAGGATTGCGGTAGCGATGGTCATGGAGTAGTCCCTAGTTTGGTAGTTTGTAGTTGCTAGCAACTAAGCGGTCGCTTGAGGCCGGTCAGCATCCTACCAACCTCGTCGGCGCAGACCAGGACATCGTTAATCTGCTCGTCCTCGGCCATTCCCAGGCGGACCGCCAAGATCAGAAAGGTTTCCGTCTCTGCAAGCGATCCGCTCGCAATTCCTAGAAACTGCAGGAACTCTCTGGTGCCTCGGCGCGCCGCTCCCTCAGCGATGTTCGCCGCGATCGCGCAGGCAGACCGCCGCACTTGCCCCCTCATGCCGTATTTTTCCGAAGGCGGGAACTCGGCCGAGAGCCGATAGACCATCTCGGCCAGCTCGAGCGACTTCCGCCAAACTTCCAAATCCTGATAACTACCCATGACTAAAACTCTAGTCCCTATAAGATATTAAATACTGCTAACTAGCAACTAGCAACTAGCAACTAGCACCTGACACCTGACACCTGGCCACTAGCCCGCCTGAGCGGCTACCGCCGCAGCAGCCGCCTCCGCTGCGGCCTGGTCGCCCAGGTAGCGGTCGGACACGTAGCGGAATTCGGAGTCCAGTTCCACGACCAGAGGGATGCCGGTCGGGATGTTGAGCCGGGTGATGTCCTCTTCGCTGATCCGCTTCAGGTACTTGAGGAGAGCGCGGATGCTGTTGCCATGGGCCACCACCAGGATGCGCAACCCGGCTCGCAGGTCGGGAACGATTCCCTGCTCCCAATAGGGCACCGCACGCGTCACGACATCCGCAAGGCATTCGCTCGCCGGTAGCTGATCGGCTGACACCGACGCGTACCGGGCATCGAAGCGGGGATGGTGCGGATCCTCCCGGTCGAGCGGCGGAGGCGGGATGGAGTAACTCCTCCGCCACCGGAACACCTGCTCCGCACCGTGGATGGCGGCGGTCTCCTTCTTGTCCAAGCCCTGCAGCGCCCCGTAGTGCCGCTCGTTGATGCGCCAACTCCGGCGTACCGGTATCCAGTGCAGGTCCATGCGGTCCAAGGTGATGTTGGCGGTGCCGATTGCCCGCCTGAGCACCGAGGTGTGCACGACGTCGAAGGACATGTCCTCGGACGCCATCAGATCGGCGGCCGTCCTGGCCTCGCCCGCCCCGGCCTCGGTCAGCGGCACGTCTGTCCATCCCGTGAAACGGTTCTCGAGGTTCCAGATACTCTGGCCGTGACGCACCATCACCAGCCTGCTCAAGCGTTCACTCCTTCCAGGTGTCGACAGGAGTCTATTTCCAGTAACGAACGCAAGCCGCGAACGTGTCCGGATCGAGCGAGGCCCCTCCGATCAGGCCCCCGTCGATGTCCCGCTTCGCCAGCAGTGCGGCCACGTTACCCGGGTTGATCGACCCCCCATAGAGGATGCGGACGCGGTCGGCGGCGGGGCCATGGCGCGCCCGGATCTGTTCCCGTATGCCGGCGATGGTCTCCTGCGCATCAGCCGGAGCGGCGTGGCGGCCCGTCCCGATGGCCCACACCGGTTCGTAGGCGATCACCAGCGCTGCCACAGCGTCGGAAGGGATCCGGGCCAGGGAACCGGCCACCTGCCGGCGCAGGACCTGCCGGGTGTCCCCTGCCTCCCGCTCGTCGAGGGTCTCCCCCACGGCCACGATGGGCGTGACCCCGGCCGCCAGCGCGGCCTTGGCCTTCCGGTTGACGACCCGGTCGTCCTCCCCGAAGTAGCGGCGGCGTTCCGAATGGCCGACTATCGCGTACGACGCCGACAGCTTGGCGAGCATTCGGGCCGATATCTCCCCGGTGTAGGCGCCTCGTTCTGCCCAGTGCAGGTTCTGGGCGACGATCCTGATCCGCAGGTCATCCATCTGGATCACCGTCTGGACCGAGCGCAGCGAGGTGAACGGAGGCGCCACGCCCACATCCACCCGGTCGTAGTCAGCCGGGTCCAGCCGGTAGCTGAGCTTCTGGATCCGCTGGATGGCCTCCAGATGGGAGCCGTGCATCTTCCAGTTGCCGACCATCAGAGGCTTGCGCTTCACAGTGCCCATCTCCCCAGAGCCTCTACTCCCGGCAGGGTCCGGCCCTCCAGCAGCTCGAGACCAGCGCCGCCCCCGGTGGACAGGTGGGTGAGGTCGCCTTCTCTACTCAGCAGCCGTAGCGCGGCCACCGAGTCACCCCCTCCCGCCACGATGAAAGCGTCCGAGGTGGCCACGGCAGCCGCCACCGAGGCGGTCCCGGAGCGGAAGGACTCCCATTCGAACACACCCATCGGACCGTTCCAGAACACCGCCTTCGACCCGGCGATCACGTTACCGAACAGCTCAGCGGTGCGAGGGCCTATGTCCAGTCCTGCCAGGTCGTTCTCCATGGCCGTCACATCCAGGATGGTGGCGGGGGCATCCGGCGCGAAGCGGTCGGCCACCACCACATCGACCGGCAGCAAGATCCGGTCGCCCGCCTCACCCCGCAGCATCTCACCCAGAGGATCGAGGAAATCCGGCTCGACCAGGGAGTTCCCCACTTCGTATCCCTCGGCTGCCAGGAGGCTGAAGCACATACCACCCCCGACCAGCATCGCATCCACCCGCGGTAGGAGAGCCCGGATGAGCGGCAGCTTGTCCGATATCTTGGCTCCGCCCAGCAGCACCGTGAAAGGTCGGGGCGGGTCGTCCATCAGGACCCTGAACGCCTCCAACTCGCGGACCAGCAGGGGTCCGGCCGCCGACCTCAGGTGGGTGGCCACCCCGGTGGTCGAGGCATGGGCGCGGTGGGCGGATCCGAAGGCGTCGAGTACGAACACGTCTCCCCAACGAGCCAGCGACGTTGCGTATCCAGGGTCGTTGGTGGTCTCGCCCGGATGGAACCGGGTGTTCTCCAACACGATCACTTCTCCGGGAAGGGCGGACTCGACCAGGCGGCCGACGTCCGGTCCGACCGTGTCGCGGGCGGCGGTAACCGGGAAACCACCGATCTCCGCCAGAGCGGCGGCCACCGGCGCCATGCGGAGGTCTTCGTCGACCCGTCCTCCCGGGCGTCCCAGATGGCTGCAAACGACGACGACCGCGCCCGAGTTCCGCAGGAGTTCTACGGTCGGGAGGGTGGCTCGCAGGCGGAAGTCGTCGGCCACCGCCCGCTCGGCGAGGGGCACGTTCAGGTCGGACCGCAGCAGCACCCGGAGGCCTTCCAGTTCCATGTCGGCCAGGGTCAGGAACGGTTGCATGCGCGCTCCCCGTCCGTCGGGAGCCGGAAAACCCTCACCCGTCCACATCCCGGTGCCGGACCGTAGCGTGGTATCCCTGCCCGGCCAGCCAGCTTCCCAGCTCTTCGGCCATGGCAACCGATCGATGGCGCCCACCCGTACATCCGATACCGATGCTCACGTAGGACTTGCCCTCCTCCCGGTAGCGGGGAACCAGGAATGAAAGCAGGTCGCGCACCCGGTCGAGGAAACCCTCGGCGTCTTCGTGGGTGAGCACGTGGCGGCGGACCGGCTCGTCCCGGCCTGTCAGCGGGCGCAGATCGGGGATCCAATGCGGGTTGGGCAGGAATCGTACGTCGAACATCAGGTCGACGTCCCGGGGGGTACCGTTCTTGAACCCGAACGACATCACCGCCAGGCGCATCGGATGCAGATCGACCAGGGCGGATAGGTGGTGGGCGAACCAGCTGCGCAGTTGGTGGACATTGGTCTCGCTCGTGTTCACGTACATGTCTGCCCGCAGGCGCAGGTCGGCCATCATCTCCCGCTCGACGCTTATGGATTCGGCAAGGGTTTCCAGGCCGAGGGGATGCGGCCTCCGGTGTTCCTCGTAGCGACGGATCAGGGCATCGTCGTCGGCGTCGAGGAACACGAGGGTCACTTGGATGCTGGCCTGCTCGAGTTCCTGGATGTGGGTCTCGAGTTCGGATAGAGGGAATCCTCCCCGGCTGTCCAGTACGACTGCCAGGTGGCGGCTGCCGGCCCGCAGATCGTTGAGGTCGACCGCCCGGCGCAGCAGTTCCGGCGGGAGGTTGTCGATCACGTAGAAGTCGAGATCCTCGAGGACCTTGGCCCCGGTCGATCGCCCGGCGCCCGACAGACCGGTCAGCACCAGCAACCGGGGGCCGTCTCCGGTGGATGGTCCCGCCGGGGTTTCAGGCTGTGCCATGCAACGTAGCGTAGAGGTTCTCGGCCACCTTGAGCGGTACCACCCGGGCCAGGCGCTCCACGTCGGCGTTCCGGAGTTGCTTGACCGATCCGAACTCGCGGATGAGGGCCTTCTTGCGGGCCGGACCTATGCCGTACACGTCATCGAGGATCGAGTCGATCATCCGCTTCCCGCGGAGTTGCCGGTGGTACATGAGAGCGAATCGGTGCGCCTCGTCACGGACCCGCTGGAGGAGGTGCAGTGCCGGTTGGTCCCGCGGGATCACGATGGGCTCCGGCTGTCCGGGTACGTAGACCTCCTCCATTCGTTTGGCCAGACCGGCTACCGGGACGTCGAGGTCGAACCGGTCGAGAACCTCAACCGCCCTTCCGATCTGTCCCGGCCCGCCGTCGATAAGCACCAACGAGGGGGGATAGGCGAACTTCCCTCGCTCGGAGACGGGCTTCTCCAGGTCCTGCAGGTAGGCACTGAAGCGACGCCTGATCACCTCTTCGATGGAGGCGAAGTCGTCCTGACCCTGCACCGTGCGGATCCGGAACCGCCGGTAGTGGCTCCTGCGTGGGAGTCCGTCCTCCAGCACCACCATCGCTCCGACCGTGTGGCGCCCTTGGATGGTGGATATGTCGTAGGCCTCGATTCGCAACGGCGGCTCCGGCAGGGCCAGCACCGTCTGGAGGCTTCGCAGGTCCTTCGCCCGGGCGTTGTGGTCGGTTTGGCGACGGAGGCGGTGGCGTAGGAAGGCTTCGGCGGCGTTGGTCTTGGCGGTCTGCATGAGCCGGCGCTTGGCCCCCCGCTTGGGCACCCGCAGCGTCACCCGGGATCCGCGCCGCCTCGACAGCATGTCCGCCCAGGGCTCATCTTCGGGGGGCAGCGCTTCCATTAGGATCCGGCGGGGCGGCGGTGAGGCCTCGTCGTAAAGGTCCCGCAGGACGGTGGCCATGATCTGTGCCGGGGTGACATCCTCCACCTTGTCGATGATCGATCCGTACCGTCCCACGATCCGGCCGTTCCGTACCTTCAGCACCTGTACCGAGCACTCGAGGTCGTCGCTCTCGGTGGCCATCAGGTCGAAGTCCTCCGCACGGTCGGTTACCACCTCCTGGCGAGCGACAGCCCGGCGCACGTCGCGTATCTGGTCCCTGATCCGGGCGGCCCGCTCGTACTCCAGCATCTCCGAAGAGTCCAGCATCCGCCGATCGAGCCGCGCCACGAATTCCTCGGCGCTTCCGGTCAGAACCTGAGCCAGGCCGTCCACGTACTCGGCGTACGTATCTTGGTCGACGTATCCGACGCAAGGCGCCGAGCAACGATCGATCTCGTACTCGATGCACGGGCGTTCCTTCAGTTGGTGGCGGCGGAAGACGGTGTCGGAGCAGGTACGGACGGGGAGGGACTTGAGGAGCAGATCGAGGGTGTTGCGTATGGCGTATGCGTGGGCGAAGGGCCCGAAGTACTGGGTGCCCTTCTTCTTGGAACCCCGCACGACGCGGGCGCGGGGCCACTGGTCGGAGCGGGTGATGGCCAGGTACGGGTAGCTCTTGTCGTCCCGCAGCCGGATGTTGAAGCGGGGCAGGTGCTCCTTGATCAGCGAATACTCGAGGAACAGGGCCGCTACCTCGCTGTCCACCACGATCCACTCCACCCGGTCCGAGGCCTCGATCATCGCCCGGGTCCGGGGGGCGAGGTCCCTCGTGAAGTAGGACGCCACCCGCTTGCGCAGCGACTTCGCCTTGCCCACGTAGGTCACCTGACCGTGGGCGTTCCGGAACAGGTATGCGCCAGGCGCGTCGGGTATCTCGGCGGACTGGGGTCGCTTCACAGGATGGCTCCTCGGGTCCGAGGCTACCCGGTTCCGGTTGCGGGTCGGGTCACGGCCGAATGGCGTGGGGCCGGCGCATACCACACCGCCATTTCACAGACAGACCACTAAGAGGGCTAGCGGATAGGTGCTCACCTGGGGAGACACGGGCTGCGACATTTCAAGAGCCGCCCGCGATGACCTGGGGTTTCCCGACCAGCAGCCGCCTCGGAATGACTACACGGGCGAGCGCGCTCCGCCTATCCGCTAGCCCTCTAACTCCGGATGGGTCAGCCGAAGGCGCCGAACCAGCGGTCGTGAACCTGGCGGTAGACGCCGCTCTCGATCAGTTCCAGCAGCACCAGGTTGATCCTCTCGCGCAGATCGGTATCCTCCTCGCCGAGCATCATCCCGTACTGGACCTTTTCGAAGAGCGGACCGACGGTGGCTACCGCGCCTGCGCCCTCACGGGCGGCATGGAAACGCAGCACCGGCGCGTCGAAAACGATGGCCTCGACATCGCCCACAGCCAGGAGGTCGTAGGCCTCGTCGATCTCCTCCACCAGCACCGGACCGACCCCGAGCGCCACCATGTAGGTCTCCCCGGTGGATCCGGATACCGCGGCCACGCGATGGCCCGGCAGATCGGCGGGGCCCGAGATTTCGCCCCGCAACTCGTTCACGGCCAGCGAGGAGGCGATCGCGGCGGTGAAACTGGCGAAGACGAGGGTTCCGAGGGCGATCCAGACCAGGGCGAACACCCGCCCCAACCCGCCCCGTGCCACCTTGTCGCCGTACCCGACCGTGCTCATGGTCACCACCGACCAGTAGAACGAGTCCCAGATTCCCCGGCGGTAGGGTACGGCGAAGTCGGGGTTGTGATGGCGTTCCAGCCACCAGATCAAGTGGGCGGCCACCAGGACCGCCACCCCGAATACGATCAGCAGCCACGGCAGATCGGATGAGGCGATGGCTCGGAGGAAGGCCAGGATACGATCCCCGATACCCTCCGAGGCGTCGGTGGGCGTCATGACGGTCAGGCCCGTGTCGAGCACCGGCAACGAGAAGTCCACCACCTCCTCACGTGGTCCGGTTATAACCACGCCTCCCAGGCCCAACCGGGCGACACCGCGGGTTATGTCGTCGATCTGCTTGGCGACGGTATCCACCGCATAGATCTCCACCTGCATGCCGAGGCGGGCCCCGATGAGGCGCACCAGCGCCACCTCGAAGCCGCTGTAGGCGCGGTTCTCGTAGATCACGAAGGGTGGGAGGGTGCGCGCCGCCACCCTGAGTACACCTCCTGCTGCCATCGCATCCGTCCGCGAGTCGTCCAATGCCATGGCGTCGGGGTCCGAGGTCTCGATCCAACGGTTGACCGCAGCCTCGTTGGCCGCCACCCACTCCCGGGCGTGGCGCCGGATATCCCCGGGATCCCCCTCGTCCTCGACCATCAGCGCGTTCTGGGCCGAGATGTCGTCGAGAGGGATCACGACCTGCTCCAGGAGCCTGCGAACCGACGGGTTGGCTTCCAGGAAGCCGGAGTTGGCCACCGCCCGGATGTCGTTGGGGGGCCAGCCGACCTGGCACGGATCGTTCGCGCACCCGGGAATGCCGGGAATGGTGGTCTGGTCGAGGAAGGAGACCTGACCCGGAGGAAGGGATGGGAACGGTGTCTCCAACCACACCACGTCTCTGCCGGGCACCAACTCGCCGACCGTCCAGTTAGGGGTCCATGTGTAGTACAGGACGGGTGCTCCGGCGTGGTAGCGGGTGATGGTCTCGGCTATCCGGGGCGAGTAGTCCCCTTGGACCTGTTCCACTGTTGCCGACAAACCGTAGGCGCCGAGATGGTGGTCGATGATCTTGGCGCAGGCCCAGCCGGCTTCACAGCCGACCAGGTCGGCCCGGCCGTCACCGTCGACATCGAACAGGGCGGCGATACGCGGATCAGCAAGATCCCCGAGGTTGGTGATACCGTGCGCCTCGGCGGTCACCCGATCGACGAAATAACCCTGCAAGGCTCCGTCGTCGACCTGCTTTCCGACCGGCTCCACGACGTTGGGCTCGATGAACAGGTCGTGGGAGGGGAACCAGCCGTTGGCCCACATGTCCACATCACCGCTTGCCGCGGCTCGGTAGAAATCCGGGTTGTCCATGGTGACCGGATCCTCCACGCGGTAGCCCAGGCGTTGGAGCAGGATCCGGTACACCTCTGCCTGGAACCAGCCGGTGTCCCACGTCGCTCGGGCCATCCGCACCGTTGGTTCGTCGGCCGACCCGTCATCCGACTGGGCTGTGGTCGTCCCGCCAAGCACAAGGGCTAGAACGGTTGCCGCGAGCACGGGAACGAGGATGACAGTACGGCGCATGGTTCTATCCGTCTGGGGGCACACCGAAGGTTAGCGATAGTTGAGCAGACGTGAAACGAACTATGAAGAAAATGAATGAATGGCCGACACGGTGTCGGCTCCCGGATGTAGGATTTTGTGACCGGAGGAACTCCGAGAATGGCCGGTGACGGCTAGAGACAGCTACAGAGAGGAGCGACAGATGGTTTGTTGCGACACAGGTTCGCGCCATGGCTGACGACCAGGACCTTGACCTCACCAAGATCTCCGAGGCCTACGAGGACTGGGAAGAGGAGCAAGAACGCCGCCGCGAGGCTGCCATCCGGGATCGTGGGCACTTCGAGGGTCTTCAGGTCGATGCTGACATCGACTTCTATCCCGAGGTGGCCGACCGGGAGCCCGGTGACAGGAACATAGTCAAGTGGGGATTCGACATACATCCCCAGGTGACTTTCTCCGCCGCCGGATTCATGGTGGTGTTCATCCTGGCCACTCTGTTGTTCCCAGATCAGGCGAGCGGGGTGTTCGGCGCCGTCCTCAACTTCATCAACGAGAAGGTGGGCTGGCTGTACATCATCTCGTTCAACATCTTCATCGGAGCCGCGCTCTACTTCGCGTTGGGCAGGTACGGCAAGATTCGACTGGGTGGTCCAAGGGCCCTTCCGGAGTTCTCCACCGGCGCCTGGTACGCCATGTTGATCTCCGCCGGTCTCGGCATCGGGCTGATGTTCTGGGGTGTGGCAGAGCCGATCTTCCACCTGACAGCACCGCCTCCCCTGTTCGACGTAGAACCCTTGTCGGCGGGCGCGGCCAGAGCCTCACTGGCGACCTCCTACCTACACTGGGGGATTCATGGATGGGCGCTGTACGGCCTGGTAGCCCTCGCCCTGGGATTCTTCGCCTACAACCGAGGTCTGCCACTGACCTTCCGCTCGGTGTTCTATCCGATCCTCGGGCCGAAGATCTACGGCAGATGGGGCAATGCGATCGATACTCTCACCGTGGTGGCGACCCTCTTCGGTCTCGCCACCTCACTGGGATTCGGCGCGTCACAGGCTGCCGCGGGGCTGAACAAGGTCTTCGGTCTCCCGGATACCCTGTTGGTCCAGATAGTGCTGATCGCAGGTATTACGGGGCTGGCCACCATCTCGGTGGTCGCCGGTTTGGATGCCGGGGTCAAGAGGCTCAGCCAGCTCAACGTGTGGCTGGCCGGAACCTTCCTGGTCTTCGTGCTCCTGGTCGGTCCCACCCTGTTGGTTCTCTCGCTGTACGTGGAGAGCATCGGTGTCTATCTCCAGATACTCCCGGAGTTCTCGTTCTGGAACGCCGCCTTGGTCGACACACAGTGGCAGCAGTGGTGGACCATCTTCTACTGGGGATGGTGGATCTCCTGGTCCCCCTTCGTCGGCATGTTCATCGCCCGGATATCCAAGGGGCGCTCGGTGCGGGAGATGATCATCGGTGTGATCGTCCTTCCCTGCCTCCTGTGCTTCCTGTGGTTCGCGGTGTTCGGGGGAGCGGCCATGGATCTCCAGATGCGTGGTGAGCTGGACGTGGCCACTGCGGTCAACGAGAACGTGGCGACCGCCCTGTTCGTGATGCTGGAGGCCTTCCCGTGGACTTACTTCGTCTCGTTAGTCGGCATCCTGTTGCTGATCTCGTTCTTCGTCACCTCGTCGGACTCGGGATCTCTGGTGGTGGACCACCTCACCTCAGGAGGAAAGCTCGACTCACCCAAACCGCAGCGCGTTTTCTGGGCGCTGATGGAAGGCTTGGTGGCCATAGTGCTGCTGATCGGAGGCGGCCTATCGGCCCTCCAGACGGCTGCCGTGGCTACCGGACTGCCTTTCCTCTTCGTGCTCCTGATCATGCTGTGGGCCCTGAAGAAGGCCTTCGATGAAGAGCTCGACCTGTTGGAGAGCCACTACGACGAGGCCATCTTCGAAGCCCAGCACAGCGGCTTGATCGAGCGACTGGGAAGTGGAGGTGAAAAGTGATCAAGAGATCAAGCACACTGATCGCCGCTGTCGCGGCTTTCGTGCTGGTGCTCTCGGCCTGCGGCGTCGAAGACGAAGGTGGGCCCGTGGCCATAGCCCGGGCCAACTGGGACTCCGGCTACATGCAGGCCGCCATCTATGCACAGCTGATCGAGGAACTCGGGTACGAGGTCACCGATCCCGCCGCCAGCACCCTTAGCCCCTATTCGTTCTATCCGGCGTTGGCCGCCGGCCAGTACGATCTGTGGGCCAACGGGTGGTTCCCCCTCCACGATATCTACCTGGAAGGAGAAAACGTTACCGGCCAGGCGGTCGAACTACCCATCGAAGAGGTGGGTTGGCAAGTGGCCCAAGGGGCCACGGACGGCCTGATGATCGACAAGGCCACGGCTGACAGCTACGGCATCACCTCGATGGACGGCGTGGCTGCCAATGCCGGTCTCTTCGACGGGGGCGACGACGGCAAGGCCGATCTGATCGGATGCAACGTCGGATGGGGATGTGAAACCGCCATCAACGAACAGATCGCCAATGAGAGTTGGGGCGCCGGGGTCGAACAGATCTCCGGTGTTTACAACGACTTGGCCGAAGGCGTCGTGGCGAAGGTAGCCGCTGGTGAGCCGGCACTGTTCTACGCTTGGACACCCAACTGGACGAACACCGTCCTGGTGGCGGGCGACAACGCGGTATGGCTGCAGTCCAACGTGAATGACATCCGGGCAGTAGCCAACAGTGACTTCCTGGATGCAAACCCGGATATCCGCCTTCTCCTCGAGGAGGTGGTCATTCCGTTGGGTGACATCGCAGCGCAAAACGCCAAGATGGCAGCCGGAGACTACACCGAGGCTGACGTCGAAGCTGACGCCCAAGCATGGATTGCCAGTAATCGGGACAAGGTCGACAGCTGGCTGGCAACAGCGCGAGCCGCCGGCTGATAGGTCGAGAACCGAGACAGCAAACAGCGAAAAAGAAGACCCGGCTCCTCATCGATTCATGAGGAGCCGGGTCTTTGCGTGGCTGGGCGAACCTTGCTATCGCCGCCGCCACCGGATCGCCATGAGGTGAGGGATGTCCCGGTGCTTCGCGAGGATCGGATCCCTGGTGGCCGCGCCCGACCCGACGCCCTGCTCCCGCATCTCCTCCAGTATCCATCCCGCCGCGGCGGCTTCGGTCAGCAGCGTTCCGATCGGCCGATGGATGAACTCGACGGTCCGATCTCCGGCTGGATCACGGGTCTGCCCCTCAGTCAAATAGCTGCCGAATCTCCAGAACAGTTCACCGTCGGTCGGGTCGAGTACAGGTCCCGATTCCGGTGCCGTGTAGACCGGGTGGTTGATCACCGCCGCCAGAAATCCGCCCGGACGGGTCACCCGCGAAGTCTCCGCGAAGAAGAGTCGGGAGTCACCCAGGTGTTCGAGGGTCAGAACTATGTAGGCGCCGTCCACCGCCGCATCCCGCACGCACGCCATGTCCGGTAGATGGTTGATGAGGACAGGATGGCTGCGGGCGGCGATCCGGGCGAGATCGATGTTGAGGTCGACTCCGATAACACGCGCTCCCCTGGCGGCTACCAGATCCTGGATCCGGCCGTCGCCGCATCCGAGGTCGAGCAAGACCTGACCACCCACCGGCCCTAACACCTCCAGGAAGAGGGGTACCACCTCCTCCTCGTAGGCCGGATCGTCGGCCTCCACCAGCCACCATTCGGTCAGTTCGTTCCAGTCGCCCATCGGTCGATCAGGAGCGGGTCGCCACACCCGCTCCTGGGGGCCCCAGGATCATGCTCCGGTCACCCAACTCTCCACCATCCGGTGCTGCGCCCCCGTCTGGGGCGTTGGCTTGTAGCCGCCCTTGCGATCGCCCCGACGGCGAAGCGTGCGGAGCAGATCGATCACCTCATCCGGCGAGGCGTAGCCGTGTCTCCGGAGCCAGCAGCCCACCACCGTACCGGTCCGCCCGCTTCCGCCCCAGCAATGCACGTAGACGTTGCACCCATGAGCGAGGTGGCGGTCGATCACGTCGAGGGTGGTAACCATCTCGGTCTCGGTCGTCACTCCGTTGTCCTCTATCTGGCGGCGTACCACGACCGCGTGACGATCGGTCGCGCGGATGTCGTAGCGGTCCATGTGTGCGTCGGTTCCGCCCGGATAGTCCTGGGTCAGGTTGACGAACACGTTGATGTCGGCGTCCAGCAACTGGCCCGCCTTGTCGTTCCACGGAGCAGGGTTGGGATAGGCGCCCGCCGCCAAGCGTTCGGGAATCACCCAGTAGGACCGATCGGTCGGGCCGCTCTCCGCGCTGCGCGCCAACGCGAGGTCCATGAACATCGTCCTCTGCCTCCATTCCGGCTGCCGGTACGTTGCCAGGCTAGATGAGTAGTTCCAAGGGGTGTGGGTGGATAATCCACCGTTTTGGGGGTGGGGGTGTCCAGAATCCGGGGTGAAAAAACTTCCCCGATCCCGGAGGACCTGGTATGAACCCGGACCTGGACACCCTCGCTACCACAGTATATGTGACGGTTGATGATCTGTTGATCCAGCATCCCGAGTGGGTGCCCCAGCGACCCGCGGTGGGGATCGCTCCCAAGCTGTCCGACGCCGAGTTGGTCACCCTGGCGGTGATCCAGTCGCTGCTCAGATACACTTCCGAGGCCCGTTTCTTGCGCTACGCGCACGCCCATCTCAAACCATGGTTCCCGTATCTGCCTACCCGATCCGCCTACAACAGGCGGCTACGCCGCCTCGGCCTCACGATGCAACACATCATCGCCTGGCTGGCCCGGGACTGCCCGTCGTGGCATGACGACCTGTGGTTGGTGGACTCCACGCCCGTCGAGTGCGGACGCAGCCGCACAACCCAACAACGCTCTGACCTGGGGGGATGGGCCGAATACGGCTACTGCGCCTCCCACTCCCGCTACTTCTGGGGGCTGCGCTTCCACCTGGTGGCCACCCCATCGGGACTGCCGATAGCCTTCGCGTTGGCGCCGGCCAAAGCGGACGAACGCGACATCGCCACAGAAATGATCGCCCACGCCCGCCTAGCCCGAGCGGGCCAAACTCTCATGGCGGACAAAGGATACCGAAGCGCCAGCTTCGAGGAAGACCTCAACGAGGCCCACATGACCCTCATCCGCCCCGCCACAAAAACAGAAGCGCCCAGAAGCGGCCAGCGGTTCCTCCGACCCTTCCGCCACATCATCGAATCGATCTTCCAAACCTTCAAGGGCCAACTCGATCTCGAACGTCACGGCGGACGCACCAAACCGGGTGTTGTGGCACGTGTCCTCCAACCGATACTCGCCCTCACCACCGTCATCTGGCACAACGAAACCACCTAACGACCAGGCCCAGCACGCTCCCTCATCGCATATGACCACTAAAACCTTGGAACTAACCATCTAGAGGACATCGCGGAGGAACTTGCCGGTGTAGGACTGCGGAACCTGCGCCACCTGTTCGGGTGTTCCGATCGCGACTATGCGGCCTCCCTCGTCACCGCCTTCGGGTCCCATGTCGATGATCCAGTCGGCCGAGCGCACCACGTCGAGGTTGTGCTCGATGATGACCACGGTGTTGCCGCCGTCGACCAGGCGATGGAGGACCTCCAAGAGCTTGCGGGTGTCCTCGAAGTGGAGGCCGGTGGTGGGTTCGTCGAGGATGTACAGCGTGTTGCCCGTGGATCGTTTTCCCAGTTCGGATGAGAGTTTGACCCGCTGCGCCTCGCCGCCGGAGAGGGTGGGGGCCGGCTGGCCGAGGCGGATGTACCCGAGTCCCACGTCGTAGATGGTCTGGAGGATGCGGGCAATGGGCGGCTGCGCCTCGAAGAAGACCAAGGCCTCCGCAACGGACATGTCGAGTATGTCGGCGATCGATCGTCCCTTCCATCGCACCTCGAGCGTATCCCGGTTGTAGCGACGACCTTCGCATACTTCGCAGGGGACGTAGACATCGGGAAGGAAGTGCATCTCGATCTTGATGTTCCCGTCGCCCTTGCAGGCTTCGCAGCGGCCGCCGCGGACATTGAAGGAGAAGCGCCCCGGTAGGTAACCGCGGGCTCTGGACTCCGGAGTGGAGGCGAACAGCTTCCTGATCCGGTCGAACAGCTTCGTGTATGTGGCGGCATTCGACCGGGGAGTCCGACCGATCGGCGACTGGTCGATATTGATCACCTTGTCCAGGTGCTCGGCGCCTTCGATACGGCGGTGATGCCCCGGGACCGCCCGCGAGCGGTACAGCCTGTGGTGGAGGGCCTTCGACAGGATCTCCTGCACCAGGGACGACTTGCCGCTCCCCGACACCCCGGTGACCGCGATGAACATGCCCAGCGGGAACTCGACATCGATCTGGCAGAGGTTGTTCGCGGCTGCGCCCACCACGGTCATTATGCGGCCGTCTCCCGGCCGGCGCCGGTCCGGTGTAGGGATCCTGCGGCGGCCGGCCAGGTAGTCGCCGGTGAAGGAGGTGGGTTCGGCGATGATCTCGGCAACACCTCCTTCCGCCACCACATGACCGCCTTGCTCGCCCGCCCCCGGTCCGAGATCCACGATGTAGTCCGCGGTACGGATGGTCTCCTCGTCGTGCTCGACCACGATCAGGGTGTTACCCAGATCCCGGAGGCGGAGCAGGGTCTCGAGGAGGCGGCGGTTGTCCCTCTGGTGCAGGCCGATCGACGGCTCGTCGAGCACGTACAGCACCCCGACCAGGCCCGAGCCGATCTGGGTGGCCAGACGGATTCGCTGGGCCTCTCCCCCCGACAGGGTGGCCGCTCCCCTGTACAGGGTCAGGTACTCGAGGCCCACATCGAGGAGGAACTGCAGCCGGGCCCGGATCTCCTTGAGCACCGGCGCCGCGATCGTGGCATCCCGCCGGCCCATCTCAAGGGTGTCCAGGCTGTCGAGCGTGCCCCGGATGGAACGGCTGCACAACTCGAAGATGTTGAACTCCCCGACGGTCACCGACAGCGATACCGGATTCAGCCGCGCTCCCCCGCAGGTCGGGCACGGGATCTCCCGCATGTACTCCTCGTAGTAGCGCCGGGCCGATTCCGACTCGGTCTGGTCGTGGCGACGGCGCAGGACCCGGATCACCCCCTCGTAGGTCGCTTGGTACTGCCGCCTCCTGCCGAAACGGTTGGTGAACGACACCTGGATGGACAGGTCCCCGGTCCCGTACAGCACCGCCCGGCGATGGTCCTCGGCCAGAGTGAAGAACGGTGCGTTCACATCGAAGCCGAGCTCGTTCGCCAGCCCTGCCAACAGGTGGTGGAAGTAACGGTTCCGGTTGCTCGACCAGGGGGCGACCGCGCCGGCGGCTATCGAGAGCTCGTCGTCGGGGATCACCAGCAGCGGATCGACCTCGAACGTGGTGCCGATTCCCGAGCACGCCTTGCACGCTCCGTAGGGGCTGTTGAACGAGAAGGAGCGCGGCTCCAGCTCATCGAACGAGAGGCCGCATTCGTTGCATGCCAGGTGCTGGCTGAAGGTCAGCTCGGGACCATCGATGATGTCCACCACCGCGATACCGCCGGTGAGGCCCAGTGCGGTCTCGAGCGACTCGGTGAGCCGGCGGATGCCACCCCTACCGGCGACCAAGCGATCGACCACCACCTCGATGGTGTGGGTGTAGTAACGGTCGAGACGTATGCGGTCTGCCAGGTACATGATCTCGCCGTCCACCCTGGCCCGGCTGAAACCCTGGCGCGAGAGGTCCCGGAACAGTTCCTCGTACTCGCCCTTGCGTCCCCGGATCAGGGGAGCCAGCACCTGGAACCGGGTCCCCTCCTCCAACTCGGCGATCTGGTCGACGATCTGCTGGGGTGTCTGGCGCGCCACCATCCGCCCGCATTCGGGGCAGTGGGGCCGGCCGATGCGGGCGTAGAGCAGGCGCAGGTAGTCGTGGATCTCGGTGATGGTGCCGACTGTGGAGCGGGGGTTGCGGCTGGCCGTCTTCTGATCGATGGAGATGGCGGGCGACAGCCCTTCGATGAAGTCCACATCGGGCTTGTGCATCTGGCCGAGAAACTGGCGGGCGTAGGCCGACAGGCTCTCCACGTACCGGCGTTGCCCCTCCGCGTATATGGTGTCGAATGCGAGGCTGGACTTCCCGGAGCCGGACAGTCCGGTGAACACGATCAACCGGTCACGCGGGAGCTCGATGGAAATGTCCGCCAGGTTGTGCTCGCGCGCTCCGCGAACGGCCAGCTTGTCTCTCGTCATAGTGCCCGGGTGTGTTGCTGTACGGGGAAGCAGGGGTGGTGGCACCATGGTAGTGGCGGTCGGCAGTTGCCAGTAGCCCGGTCACCCCGAGTCCCGACTTGCGGAAGCCGGATACGGGCTACCTGTACCATCGCCTGCTCATGAGTCGGTTACCCGAGTACGTGGTCTTCGACCTGGAGACGAACGCCGACCGACCTGATCGGGCCGAGCACGAGATCATCCAGATCGGCGCCGTAGCCGCAGTCGGGAACGGCGAGGTGGATACGTTCGAGGCTCTGGTCCGGCCCCGGCGACCGCTGCCCGCCCGGATCACCGAGCTGACCGGGCTGGTGTACGGCGATCTGGCGGGCGCGCCGCCTCTCGGGCGCGTCCTGGGCGAGTTCTTCGAATGGCTCGGCGACCGGCCCCTGATCGCCCACAACGGGTTCGGCTACGACTTCGTGGTTCTCGACGCTGCCGCGGCCGCGGAGGGGATCGTCGTGCCGGCCGGGGACCGGCTCGACACCTTGGAGTTGGCTCACCTCGTTCACCCCCGGGCCGGGTCCGGTATCCGCAGCGTGGACGGTGCCTCTCCTCCACCCGGACGCAGCCTCGACCACCTGGCGGCGGCCTACGATCTGGCCGGCCGGGACCGCCACGACGCTCTGGTCGATTCCCGGATGACCCGGGCTGTCATGCTGGGCCTGCTCGAGGAACTGGATCGGGATTCGCCGGTGCGCCGCTTGCAGCGGTGGATCCTCGGCGTGTCCGCTCATCCGTGGGCGGGATTCGTGCAGCCGCAGTCCCGACCGCCGCCGCTCGCCGACGTGGTCCCCTCGGTTCCCGTTCCCGGACCGATCGTCCCGACCGGCCGGTTCGACGCGGCTGCGATCGTGAGGGCATTCCGGTCGGGTGGTCGGTTGATGACCGGTGGCCGGACGCCCCGCGCCCAGCAGGCCGAGATGGCGATATCGGTGTGCAGAGCCTTCACCACCCGCGGTGGGCGTCGGATGATCGAAGCTCCCACCGGGACCGGCAAGACGCTGGCCTACCTGGTTCCCGCCATCGAGATGGCTCGGGCTTCGGGCCGCACCGCGGTGGTCACCCCACACTCGCGGGTACTGCAGGACCAGATCCTGACCACTCTGGAGCAACTCGAAACCGAGATCGGGCCCTTCACGAAGGTGGTGCTCAAGGGCAGGCAGAACTACATCAGCCTCAAGTCTCTCGATGCGGAACTCACCGGGATGGAGGAGGAATCGGATCGCAGCCCGGTCCGCCATCCCACCGCCATGGCTCTGGCCATCCTGTGCGGATGGGTGGCCGAGACGCCCAGCGGCGACTGGGCGGACCTGCGAACGAGGGCGCTGGAGGATCACCTGACTCCTCTGAGGTTCCTGCGGTGGAGGTTGCGAGTCGATACCCGGCCCGGGCCGGTGCGGGACCGCCTCGATGCGCTCGACTTCTACCGCCGCGCCTCGGGAACTCTGAGGACCGCCCACGTGGCCGTGCTGAACCATGCCCTCCTCGCCACGGGTCCGGAACTGGGGGAGGGATCCTTCAACCTGATCGTGGACGAGGCCCACGGGTTGGAGGACTCGGTCACCTCTGCGGCGACCCTCCAGGTGGAGGGAGAGCACCTAGAGAGGATATGCGACGCTCTATGGGACCCGGAGACACGACGGGGTTTGGCGACGAGGCTGGCGGTTGCCATCGGGGTGGGTCTCCGGGACCGCAGGATCGATCGGATCCGCCGCGCCGGCGTCGAGGCCCGAGCGGCAATCAGGCGTTTCTCGGCGCCCCTGACGGAGTACGTGCGCGACCGGACCGGCGTGAGGCGGGAGGAAGCGGCGCGCTACGGCTCCTCCTACCGGATCCGCCGGGGGGTCGACACCTACCACCCCTCGTACCGGACCGTTCTCGAAGCAGGCCGAGCCATGAGGCGCGCCCTCCGCGAGGTGACCGAGGCCCTTGACGCCATCAGCGTGCCGGAGCAACTCCACGGCCGGTACCGCCGCGACGCTCTGGAGGATGAATTGGCCCGGTTCGGCCGGGAGATCTCCGACGCGGCCCTGCTGGTCCACTCCGTGCTCTCAGCCGCGGCCGACATGCGTCTCTTCGACGACGACCTGAGCGATCACCACTTGATCGACTGGATCAACATCGCCGAGGTCTCCTTCGAAACGTTCGGGAGGGGACGCGACGGATTCGAGGCCGTTGGCGGGACCGCCGCGGAGGCCGGCCGCAGCGGGCAGGGAGAGTGGCGCTGGGCGCTACGGCGGGCTCCGCTGTCGGTGGCGGGCCTGCTGTCCGAACTGTGGGAAAGGAGCCACTCGGTGCTGCTCACCTCGGCCACGCTTCGGGCCGGTGACGACTTCGGTTACCTGGTCGGCCGCCTGGGACTCGGCTCGGTCGAGTCGAAGGTGATCGACACGCCGTTCGGGAATCTGCCCGAGAACCATCTCCTCCTGCTGACCGACTACCTGCCCGCGCCACGGGGGCAGCTCATGGATCGGTTCACCGAGACCGAGGCCACCGAGATACCCAGGCTGTGCGTGGCGAGCGACGGCGGGGCACTTGTGCTCATGACGGCCCGGGCCCGGCTGGACTACGTGCGGGATCACGCCCGTGCCCATCTGGGGCCTCTCGAACTGGAGCTCATGGCCCAGGGAGACGGACCGTCGCCGGCTCTCGTGGAGCGGATGCGAAACGATCGGGACTCCTGCCTGCTCGGACTGCGGTCGTTCTGGGAGGGGATCGATATCCCCGGCGACGCCCTGAGGTTGCTGGTGGTGGAGAAGGTTCCGTTCGATTCGATCGGCGATCCGGTGGTGGGTGCTCGCAGCGATCTGATCGAGATGAGGGGACGGGACCCGTTTGCCGACTACATGGTCCCGCGGGCTGCCATCGCCTTCGCCCAAGGGGTGGGACGCCTGATCCGCACTGCCGACGACAAAGGCGTCACCGTCGTGCTGGACAGCCGCCTGCGCCGCCCCATCCCCTACCGCGACGTGCTGCTGCGCGGCCTGACCGGACCCCCATCCAAGCGGGAGATCGACACTCCCGAGGCTGCCTACGACGCCATCACGGATCACCTGGGTCTCGACCTCGACCGGGTCCGGTGGGAGAGGATCCGCCGGATACCCGGGATCGAGACGTTGTCGCAGGCGGCCCTCGAGGTCGGTGACGATGGTTCCCCCGACCGCCCGGCCATCGCCCGGCGCTTGGAGAGGGCCCGGGAGTGGCTCGGTTTCGAGGAGTGGAGGCCGGGCCAGCACGAGGTGATGACCCGGTTCATGCGGGGCGAGGACGTGGTGGCGGTGCTGCCCACCGGGTTCGGCAAGTCGGTCACGTACCAGGTTCCGGCGCTGGTATCCCCCGGCGTGACGATGGTGGTGTCGCCGCTCATCGCCCTCATGCGGGATCAGGTCGACAACCTGCGGGCCCGAGGGGTCACCGAAGCGGCGGCCATCTACTCCGGAGTAGGCCAGGCGGAGCAGCAGGCGATCCTTGCCGGCGCGGCCGCCGGCCACATCAAGCTGTTGTACGTCAGCCCGGAGCGACTGTGGTCACCGGTGTTCCGCACCTGGTTGAAGGAGGTCGACGTGGCGCGGGTGGCGGTGGACGAGGCCCACTGCATCTCCCTGTGGGGCCACTCGTTCCGGCCGGAGTACGCCATGATCCCCCGTGCGGTTGCCGAGGTGACCGGCGCGAGGCTTCCCACCCTGGCGGTGACGGCCACCGCCACGAGCGAGGTTCTCGAGGACATCGCCGCCCTGCTCGACCTGCGGCCGTCGGGCCGACCGCTGGTCGGATCGGTCAACCGGCCCGAGATCCGCTACTACCTGGAGCGCTGCCGGAACCGCAAGGACCGTGATCTGCGCGTCATCCAGGTGGTGGAGGCCTTCCGCCGGCGGAGCGCCATCGTCTACGTGCCGACCCGCAGGGACACGACCCGCCTCTCCGGCCTGTTGCGCACCTTCGGCAACCGGGTGCGGCCCTACAACGGCGCTATGTGCTACACCGAGCGCCAGCACACCGAGGATGCGTTCCGCCACGGCGAGATCGATGTGGTGGTGGCCACCAAGGCCTTCGGTCTGGGTATCGACAAACCGGACATCGCCCTGATCGTGCATCTGGAGATGCCCGCCTCCATCGAGGAGTACGTCCAGGAGACGGGACGGGTGGCCCGCGGTGCCCGCGACGGTACCGGACCGGACATCGGAACCGCCGTGCTGCTGGTGACTCCCAACGACTGCGGCATCCACGAGTTCTTCGCGCGCTCGGCGGTTCCCGAACTCGAGGACATCGAGCGAGAGTTGGCTCCGCTGGCGGTGGGGATGAACTACATCGACCCTGCCCGGCTCAGCCGCCGTCCCGGTACGGAGGACGCGGAGCCCGACCAGCTCCGGGTCCTGGCGCTGCACTATCTGGACCGGGTGGGGGTCCTGCGCCGGCACCGAGACTTCGTGCTGCGGGGCCGCGTCGCGCCGGTGGAGGACACCGGGCGGCGCCTCGCGGATCTGCGGACCCGCGATCCCGAGTCGGCTCGGAAAGCCGACGATGTCCTACGCATCGTGGAAAGAGAGGGAGGCGAGTACCGCGGTCTCGACTGGAGTTCACGTCTCGGTATGTCGCCCGGCGAGATCGAGGCTGTCCTGTTCGACATGCAGAAACGTGACATCTGCTGGTTCAGTAGCTGGAAGTACGGGTGGGTCTTCGAGAGGATCGAGGGGGTCCGGCCCGACCGGCGCCATCTCGACCGCTTGATCCGGCGTCGCCGACGGTCGGTCGAGGACCGCGCCCGCCGGGCGCGGCGCCTGGCTCATGGGCGTCCCGACTGCCGTCGCCGGGAGATGCTGCGGTACCTGGGCGAGTCCGATCCCTTCGAACGCGGCTACTCCTGCGGGGGTTGTGACGCCTGCACCCCGGAACTTCCCCGTCCCTGGGCGGGGACCGGGATCGGTGTCGAGCAGATGCGGGAGGCCGTCCACGAAGGAGCCGACGCCATCATCCTGGTGTTGATCGACGATGTCGAAGGTGGCCGGTGGTCGAGGCGCAACCTGGTGCGGACGCTGCGTGGGGAGGGCGGCGGTCTCCATCCCCTGCCCGAGCGCCTCCGGTTGCACAGCTGTTTCGACCGGCTGGGGCTGCTCGACCCCGAAGAGGTGGAAGGGATGATCGACGGGATGATCAGGGACGGCTACCTCGAGGAGGTCCGGCCCGGGGGCCGGACCTACAAGACGCTCCGGCTCACCGATGACGGTCGTAGCCTCCTCCGGGGCCGCTACTCCCGGTAGGAGCCGCCGCCTGTAGTGGTCTGTCTGCAAAACAACTTGCCGTGCTCTGGCAGCCATCGACGCCCCTCGCTGTGTTCCGCCTCCTCGATGTACCGCTGCGGGTACGCCTTCGTCGGCGGGCCTTGGGAGGAACGCCGCTGCCGGCGCATACCACCCCGCCGTCTCACGGACAGACCAGTAGTATTCGCAGGTCGATGGCGTTCCTGACACCCGAGAACATCCCCAGCCGTTCCGGCGTGCCGGACCGGCTCCGACAGGTGGCACGGGCCTTGCGGGACTTCATGCCCTACGAGACGACGGTCTGGCTGGCGGAGAAGGAGGGGGGCGCCCCCTACCTGGAGGTGCTCGACCCCGCGGCGGGGATTGTCGTGATCGAGGCCCCGCCCATAAGGGTGGGTGGACGCCGGCGCCGCCGCCCGTGGCGCGCCTTCAGCGAGCAGGACATGGTCCGTATCCGGGATGACATGGCCGAGCGCGCCGAGGATCTGCGGAAGCGCATCGACCGGGCGCTGGTGAGGTCGCTACCCGTGAGGTGTGTCCTGGCTGCTCCGGACCATGACGAGGTGCCTGTGAGCGCCCTCGATTCGGTGCAGGGCGATCTGCCGCTACTCACCCGGTCCGACATGACCGGGTCCCGTCTCCGGCCTGCCATCGGCCGCATCCTCGGCAGCCTGACGATGACCCCGCTGACCGAGCAGGAGGAGAACCGGGCCCGGGCGGTTATCAACCCCGAGATCGTTCTCGGCGCGACCGAGGGCTACGAGACCCTTCCACTGTTCCAGGATCCCGACATCGCGCCCGGGGACATCATCCGGGTGATGGACCGCGAACAGGAACGGGTGGCGGAGCATCTCGGGTGGGGGTACAGGATGTTGCGCGGCGTGGCAGGCAGCGGCAAGACGCTGGTGCTCACGCACCGGGTCCGCCATCTCCACCGGCTCTTCCCGAACTGGCGGATCCTGTTGTTGTGTTACAACCGGTTGCTGGCGAACGCGCTGCAGATGATGGTGGACGAGAGCGACCGCGTGGATGTCACCAACATCGACCGCCTGGCCTACCGGCTGGCCGGGCAGGAGAGCGGCCGTGGCCGGCCCGATTTCGAAGAGTTGAGAAAGCGGGCGGCGGTCAAGGCAGGCCGGCTGCCGGACTCCCGGCGCTACGACGTGGTGCTGGTCGACGAGGCTCAGGATTTCGGCCGCCAAGGTCTCGAGCTCGCCTACGCGATGTTGAAGCCGTCGCGCCGGGATCTCGGTGCGGCCGGGCGTAACCTGCGGTCGTACCGGGCCGGACACTTCGTGATGGCCCTGGACAGCGCCCAGAACGTCTACAGGCGGAGCATGACGTGGAACCCCCCGGGACTCACGGCTCGGGGACGCACGACGGTCTTCCGGCGCAACTACCGCAACACCCGGGAGATCCTGGAGCTCGCCTGGACCTTTCTCGAAGGATCGCCCGACCGCTCGCCGCCGGTCTCCGATGGGGGTGACTCCAAGGACCGTATCGAGCCGGAGGCGGCCCCCAGAAGCGGTCCGGTACCCCGACTGCTCGACTGCCGGGACCTGCGGGGCGAGGCCGAAGCCATCGCCGCCGAGATCGGGCGCCTCACCACCGACGGAGTGGATGTCGGCGACATCGCCGTCATGTACGGCCACCGCGAGCTCGAGACGGAGCTGCAGAAGGCCTTCCGTCAGCGCCGTCTCCCCTACTTCCACATCCAGTACCAGGACCGTCGCGGCCGGAGGCCCAACCGGGACATAGCCATGGGTGTCCGGGACAAGGTGCGGGTCTCGACGCTCCAAGGTCTCAAGGGTCTCGAGTTCAGCCGGGTGTTCATCGGTGGGGTCAACCAGGCGTACGTCCACGACGTCGCCGAGGAGGACCAGCCGGTCGCCGTCAAGCAGCTTCTCTACGTGGCCATGACCAGGGCCATGGACAGACTCGTCATCACGATCTCGGGTGATGGGGAGTCGGGCCGGGCGCTCCGGAACGCCCAGTCGGGGTAGTGGTTGCTGGCTCGACTGCCGGGTTGGTGACATCGGCCTTCCCGGCTTGCAATTCTGTCAATAGTGGCTTATGTGAGATTGTGGTATACTGCGTGTATGGATAACTCGTCAAGTCTCGCTGCAACCCGCGCTCCGCCGGAGCGACCCAGCGAGCGGCCTCCGACTGATGATCGGGCCCCGGTAGATGCCGCGGAGGTCGCTGGAGGTGAGGACCGGGAGAGACCATTCCTCGTTATCGACATGTCCAAGATGGATCCTGATATCAGGGCGTCGATCGTGGACGACTGCACGCCCCCGGAGGAGACACCCCAAGAGCGGGCGGAGCGCCTCGATCGGTGCAAGGCCGCCACCGCCGAGTACGACGCCGAGTTCGGTCCCCTGAAGCCCGAGGAGAAGGCTTGGGCGGACTCCGTCTTGGACGGGAGTGGCGACTGGATGGACGAGCCGTGACATCGGGGATCACTTACGACACGGGCGCGCTGATCGCGGCCGAGCGAAAAGAGAAACGCGTCTGGCGGTTTCACAGGCGCCTGGTGGATCGGGGCATCGAACCGACGGTACCCGCCGGTGTGCTCGCCCAGGCATGGCGGGGTGGATCCCGACAGTACTGGTTGACCAGGTTCCTTTCCGATTGCCGGATCGAAGCGCTGGACGAGTCCCTGGCTCGTGAGATAGGCGTCATCTGCCACCAGCACGGGGTGACCGACGTCGTGGACACATCCGTGGTGGCCGGCGCATCCCGCCGAGGGGATCAGGTCGTCACGCGTGACCGCCCGGATGTGGTCTCTCTCGCCAGGTCGATGGGAGTCTCGGTAAGTTACGGGTGAACAATGGGCTGACCGGCGCGGCAAAACGGCCCACGCGGCTGCATTCCGAAGCGAGTGTTGATCAGAATCACCGTAGGCAGGCCTTCCATATCCCAGCCTGCCACCGCCACGATATCTTGTCTTCCATGGGTACCTTCTGTATCCACCCTGATGTTTGCGCGAAGCACTCGCTCGATGTCCTCTTCGGTTCTGTGTCTCAGGGTGGCGGGATGAGTATCCAGATATTGCCCTTGGAACCGGATAGGCAGGTAAAGCCCCGTTCAGGCACTTGCAACAGGCAACAGCGCTTCGATCCCGGACCGAACCTCCGGAGGCAGGCGAGACAGAAGAGACTCCTTATCGGGCCCTACTGCCATGGTGAGTATGTCAGCCGCCTCCTCCATTCCGACCTCGAGCAGATGGCTAACCTGCCGGTCGGTCTCCCACCGGGCGAAAATACCGAACGCCCATTCCCTTACCTGTTCCTCCAACTCAGGCCCGGCGGGAGTTCCCTTCCACCCCAGCCGCTGGTGAGGATCATCCAAGATCGCCACCATCTCATCAATACTCATATCTCTCATACTCACGAGTCCACTTTCGTAGCCGCTCGTCCGGAGCGGAGGGTCGAAGGGCCGCGCCTGTCGTACAGCCCTTCCCGTGCCGGCACGGTTTTCTTGTCTCGACCGGATAGCCGAGTGACCGGTCGCGCGCCGGTGCGCCTCGGATCCGCCCCCGATCGGGATGGATCCCGCCGTGGATGCGGCGCAGGCTGATGTCACCACGGCGGTGGTTGGTCGGGGTCGCCCTGGTCGTGGCCGGCTGTGCAACGTCGCTGCTCCCGAGTGACACTTCCTCGGCCGACCCGACTACTCCCGGGCCGCTTCCGGCGACCGGCGCCGGGATGTCCGGAACGGGCCCGGCCTGGCCCGACTTCCGGTCGGCGGTAGACGCTGTCGAGACCGAACTTGCTCGGCTCGGATACGAGAACCTCGGAGGCGATCACCCGGGTCCGACTTCCGTCGCCTTCCTGGTGGTCGGCTCGGACGGCGCGCCCGAGGTGGAGGTCGCGCTGGGTTGGTCCCAAGCTGCTCCCATGGGAGCCTTCAGCACCATCGTCAACACCGTCTCCGGGATGGACGGGATTCAGCGCGGGCCGGGCCGAGGCGGAGTGTGGTTCCTGTGCGGTCCGCTCTATGTCGAGATGCTCGCCGGGGACCTGCCGGACGCCGCGAGTCTCGCCGACCGGCTGATAGACGAGATCTGCCGGCATGCCTGACCGCCACCGGTCGTCATCGGACGCGGCGCCGGAACGGATGGAGACGCCCCGGCGGGAGACCGACGCGGCGTCGGCCATGGTCGTGAAGGCTGTCCGGGTAGGGAGGAGAGTCCGGGGAAATCCACCAGCGGCCTGTCGCTTGGCAACAGGCCGCCAGACAATCCGGCGAGGGACTCGTGGCAATCGCCGTTGTCGAGCACCCTCCTGGCTGTCAGCTGGGCTGGAATCAGCTGGGCTCGAAGATGGTGAAGGTTCCCTTCTGATCGTCGTTCACCACCGCGAAGCGGCCGACCATGATGTCGGTCACCGGAACGCAGACATCCCCGCCCAGACTGGTCACCTTGGCGGCCGTCGCATCGGCGTCCTCCACCTGGATGTAGACCATCCAGTGGGGCGGTATCTCGCCCCAGTTCTCGTCCATCTCCAGCACCCCGCATACCAGGAAATCGCCGACGGAGGCTAGGTGGTAGTTGCCGCCCTGAGGCATCGGCATGCTGGTCCACTCCCAACCGAACAGGCTGGTGTAGAAGCTCTTGGTGGACTCCAGGTCACGGCTGTAGAGCTCGTTCCAGGCCAGGGCGCCGGGGCTGCGGATGATCTCCGCCCCACCGAATTCGAGGGCCTGCCAGAGGAACACCGAAGCGCCGCCCGGGTCCTGCATCAACGCGACCCGCCCGTTTCCCACATCGGCGGGTCCCATCATGAACGTCGCACCCAGACTCCTCGCCCGCTCCGCGGTCGCGTCCAGGTCGTCGGTGGCGACGTAGGAGAACCAGTGTGGCGGGACCCCTTCAGGCAGCATCCCCGGCATTGCCGGTCCGAGAGCCCCGACGCTTTTTCCGTCCAGGTTGAACATGGTGTACGACATTCCCGAATCGCCCATGGGTACATCCGTCCAGTCCCAACCGAAGAGGTTGCCGTAGAAGGCCTTACCCCGATCCTGGTCAGGCAGGTAGATGTCCATCCAACAGAAAGTGCCCTGTGGGTGCTTCACGCTTGCTCCTTGTCATTCGAGGATCACTGGAACTCCGGCGGTGAGAGGACCGGTCCAGATGGTGATCCTAGGAGAATCCGATGGTTGTGCGGCCAACACGCCGAACGCCTCGGGTTCGGTTCGGCCACTCTCGCGAACTACCGGAGCGGAGGTTGCAGTGCATGGACAGATCTTGCCCGAGCGACTCCGGCTGCCTTCACTCCTCGGTCGTCACCGGGACGCCGACGAAATCCCCCCGATGAGCCCAGAGACCCTGGCCCGGGTTGGAGACGAAGTAGATCCTCTCACCGTCCACATCGTTCCAGCCCTCCACAGTTGGCGCCAGATCCACAGCGTCGAGCAGAAAGTTGTCGGGATGGATCACCTCGATGCTGTACGGCGCGAGGCTGAAAAGACGGGTAATTGGTTGGCCCTCCGTCCGCTGACGTGGCATTTTGTCATCGACCGTCGGGCCAACGGGGGGTTTCTCAGCCCTCTTCTAGGTGCGGGTCGAGCCTTGAGGGCCGGCTCGGTCAGCGCCGCGCCTCGAGTTCGGCCTTCACCTGCGCGGCCGCTTTCATGTCCGAGACCCTGACCACTATCGAACCGATTCCAAGTGCCGCCAGACGCTCGAACCCGGCTACCACCTCCGGTAGCGTGCCGACCTGGAGGAAGGGCGACTCCCGGACCTGGTCCGGGCCGACACCATGGTCGGCGGCCACGGACTCCACCAGTTGCCTCGATCGGCTCCCCACCGCGACGCGGTACAGCAGCACGTCGATGAGCGCGTTCCTGGTGCTCTCCGCCCGAGCGGTGCGGACCTTGCCCGACACTTCGTCGAATGTGGTCGAGGCGGCCACCGCCGGCATGTCGGCCCGTTTCCCGCTCGCGAGCGAGATGCCGATCGACACCACGTCGGCCACCTCGGCGGCGACCCGGAGAATCCTGGGGCCCCCACCTCCCACGATGATGGGAGGGTGGGGCTGCTGCACCGGTCGGGTCATCGGATCGAGGCGTGCCCGGTACCACCGCCCTTCGTGGTCCACCTCGCCGTCGGTCCAGCACCGGCGGATCAGGTGCACGGCCTCTGCCAGCCTCGAGATGCGGTCGGCGGGCCGGTCCATGCTCAGGCCCACCGCCCGGTAGTCGGCGGGCCACCAGCCGGCGCCGATCCCCAGCTCGACCCGGCCCTCGGAGAGTACGTCCAGGGCCGCGAAATCTCTGGCCACCATGGCCGGGTGACGAAGATCGTTGGCCAGCATGTATGCGCCCACGCGGAGGGACGTGGCCGCCGCGACCGCGGCCAGGGTGGGCACGGGGGAGATCACCTCGTTGAAGTGGTCGGGGACGTAGAAGACGTCGAATCCCAACGATTCCGCCCGCCTGGCCACCTCGATCACGGGCCCTTCCCCCACGGGAGGCGCGAACAGCACGCCGAACCTGGGCATCGGCGCTCGGCGGGACGGAACCACGCTACGGTCCGGCGCCATGCGAGGACGGGCCCAGGCCTCGACCGATTGCCCGGGACGCGGCGCGGGCGGTGGCCACGACCCTCGTAGCGACGCTCTCCTCGATCAGCCCCGCGGAGGGCAGGGTGGCTGAGACGGCGCCGACCAGTGCGCCGCCCAGGCCGAAGACGGGTGCCGCGACGCTCGCCCACCCGAGCACGCACTCCTCCCTCTCGGCGCCCCAACCGCGCCGGCGTATCTGATCGAACTGTTCCAAGAGCACGGAAGGTACCACGATGGTGTAGGGGGTCACGCTTTCTAGCTCTCGCCCTGCCATGTCCCGGGCGACATCGGGAGGTGAGAAGGCCACCAGCACCTTGCCGGTGGCGGTGACGGTGCCGCACAGAGGCAGCCGGCCCGCCAGGCGGCTGCCCAGCTCGAACAGCTTCAGGCCCAGACGGTATCTCCGGCCCTCCCGCTCGATCAGCCCGGCCCCTCGACCGTCATCGGGTTGATGGCCCGACCCACGTCGTGGGCGGCCCAGAGGCCGAGAAGTGTCACCTCTCCCGTGTCCGGATCGACCTCGACCTCGGCAACGTGCGCGCCGAAGCCGTAGGTAGCCGAGATGTTGCCGATGTACTCCTTGTTCCGGCGTTCGGTTGGCGGGTCGTAGAAGGCCGTGGTCATGATCACCGAGCCCTCTTCTTTGAGAAGGAGCCGGCGGATGGCGCGGGATAGTCCACCCTCCGCTCCGGATCGGATGCGGAACGGATGTTCCCGTTCTCGATCACCGGGTCGTCCGTCGCGGCGGGGGATGCGGATTCTCTTCGAGAGCCGGCGACCGTACATGTCGTCAACGGGTGGCCTCGGCCACTTCTCGCATCTCCCTCCTCAATTCGGCTACCTCATCCCGGAGCCGGGCGGCGTACTCGAAACGGAGTTCCCGGGCGGCCTCTCGCATCTCGTCCTCGAGGCTCTGTATGAGGCGTCCCAGGTCCTCACCCGCCAGCTCGATGGGCGCCCGGACCTCCATGTCGGGACGGCGCCTCCTCCGGCCGGACGTCTTCCCCGAAGAGACCAGCTCGAGGATGTCGGCCACCTTCTTGCGGATCGTCTGGGGATCGATCCCGTGCGCTGCGTTGTGCTGAATCTGCCGGCTCCGGCGCCGGTTGGTCTCCCCGATGGCCGCTCCCATCGAGGCGGTCACCTCATCGGCGTACATGATCACCCGACCGGACACGTTGCGGGCGGCCCGGCCGATTATCTGGATGAGGCTGGTCTCGGACCGGAGGAATCCTTCCTTGTCGGCGTCGAGGATGGCCACCAGGGACACTTCCGGGAGGTCGAGGCCTTCCCGCAGCAGGTTGATGCCCACCAGCACGTCGTACTCCCCCAGGCGCAGGTCCCGCAGCAGCTCTATCCGCTCCAGGGTGTCGATCTCCGAGTGCAGGTACCGGGCCCGCACCCCCATCTCCAGCAGGTAGTCAGTCAGGTCCTCCGACATCTTCTTGGTAAGGGTCGTGACCAGCACCCGCTCGTCGACAATGGCTTGGGCACGGATCTCCTCCAGGAGATCGTCGATCTGACCCTTGGCGGGACGCACCACCACCTCGGGATCCACCAGCCCGGTCGGCCGGACGATCTGCTCGACGATGTTGGCGGATTGGCGGCGCTCGAACGGGCTGGGGGTGGCCGAGGAGAAGACGACCTGGCCGGTCTTCTCCAACCACTCGTCGAAGCGCAGGGGACGGTTGTCGACCGCCGACGGCAGGCGAAAACCGTGCTCGACCAGTACGTCCTTGCGGCTCCGGTCGGCCTCGTACTGCCCGTGGAGTTGCGGTATGGCCACATGGCTCTCGTCGATGATGGTGATGAAGTCGTCGGGGAAGTAGTCGAGCAGTGTGTAGGGGGCTTCTCCGGGGGCCCGACCGTCTATATGCCGGCTGTAGTTCTCGATCCCGGAACAGAAACCGATCTCTCGGATCATCTCCATATCGTAGGTGGTGCGCATCCGGAGGCGCTGGGCCTCGAGCAGTTTCCCCTGCCGCTCGAGCTCGGACAGCCGCTCTGCCAGCTCCAGCTCGATCTGCACCAAGGCCCGTTCCATCCGTTCCCGGGTGACGGCGTAATGGGAGGCGGGATAGACCCAGAGCTCCTTCAATTCCTCGATGATCTCGCCGGTTACCGGGTTCATGCGCACTATGCGCTCCACCTCGTCGCCGAAGTATTCCACCCGGGCGATGGTCTCCTCGTAGGCGGGGAAGACCTCCAGGGTGTCACCCCGAACCCGGAACCGACCCCGTACGAGGTTCACCTCGTTGCGTTCGTACTGGATGTTGACCAGCCGCCGGATCGCTTCGTGGAGCGGGTACTCCACCCCTCTGACCAGCCGGAGGACCTGCCCGGCGTACTCCTCCGGACTGCCCAGCCCGTAGATGCAGGACACGCTGGCGACGATCACCACGTCGTCCCGGAACAGCAGCGACGACGTGGCGGCGTGCCGCAACCGATCGATCTCGTCGTTGATGGTGGCGTCCTTCTCGATATACGTGTCGGTGTGGGGGATGTACGCCTCGGGCTGGTAGTAGTCGTAGTAAGACACGAAGTACTCGACCCGGTTCTCGGGGAAGAACTGGCGGAACTCCGAGGCCAGCTGGGCGGCCAGGGCCTTGTTGGGGGCTATGACGAGGGCCGGACGCTGGGTGCCCTCGATCGCCCAGGCAATGGTGGCCGACTTTCCCGATCCGGTGATGCCGAGCAGGGTCTGGAAGTGATCCCCTCGCTCCACCCCTTCCACCAGGGATTCGATTGCGGCAGGCTGGTCTCCCGCCGGCCGGAACTCGGAGTGCACACGAAACTCGGCCATCCGGCCGAGTCTAGGAGGTTGCCGGTTGCCGGTTGCCAGGTGCCAGGTGCCAGGTGCCAGGTGCCAGGTGCCAGGTGCCAGGTAGGTGCCGGCTACCGGTTACCGGCCATCAGTCGCTTGACCAGCCGGTCGACTTCCGAGACGAGCGACTCTCCGGGTCCTCCGTTGTCCAGTACCAGATCGGCGGCCGAGCGCCAGTCGTCACGGCTCGGTTGGGCGGCCATCCGGGCATCGATGTCGTCCTCCGTCAGGCCGCGCCGGCGGAGCCGCTCCTTCCTCGTTTCGATGGGAGCATCCACCGTGACCCGGACCCAGCTCGCGTCGGCCAGATCCGCGAGGACCGGGATCTCCACGGCTGCCGGACGGTTTCCCACCTCGCTTCCCCACTGCTCGATCGCCTCACGGATCGCCGGGTGGGTGAGGGCTTCGAGTTCTTCCAGTTGCGACTCGTCGTCGAACACGATCCGTCCCAGCCTGCCACGATCGATCCGCCTCTCGACCACCGCCTCCGGCCAGCGCAACGCAACCCGGGCGGCCACCGGATGGCCGGGTGCGAGTACCCGATGGCCTAACCGGTCGGCATCCAGTACGGAGAACCCCCGCTCGGCCAGCATCCGACCGACCTCCGATTTGCCCGAGCCGATACCGCCACCGATGACGATACGAACCGGTCTTATGGTTGGTCCCGAAGGTCGAGGGTGCGGTCGGGTCCGATCCGCACCACGGAGCCAGCGCTCAGCGCCGGCCGATGCCGCGCTCCTTGAGTTCCTGGAGGATCGCTTCGAGCGAGGCGTCCACATCGAAGGTCCGCTGCTCTTCCTTCTTCTCGGCCCGCTCGAACTCGGCGACGGCCGGTCGGCGGCGGCGGGGCGGGCGGTGACCGGATGCCCCCCGGGCGCTGAACTCGGGGAGGGCCTGCTTGATGGAGAAACTCACTCGTCGCCGCGCCTCGTCCATCTCGGTCAGCTTGACCTTCACCATCTGGCCGATCGACAACTCCAACTCGGGTGACTCCACCCGGTGCATGGCGATCTCCGATACGTGCACGAGGCCCTCGACTCCGTTCCCTACCGCCACGAAAGCCCCGAACGGAACGGTCTTGATGACGGTGCCCTCGAGGACGGCGCCTACTTCGTGCTTGGTACTGAACGCCTGCCATGGGTCGGGGGTGGTCTGCTTGATGGACAGCGAGATGCGTTCCCGGTTGAGGTCGATTTCGAGGACCTTGATCGAAACCTGCTGGCCGACCTTCACCACCTCCGAAGGGTGGTTGACGTGCTGCCAGCTCAACTCCGACACGTGTACCAGCCCGTCCATGCCCCCCAGATCCACGAAGGCGCCGAAGTTGACCACCGACGAGACCACGCCTGACCGGTCCTCGCCTTCCTCCAAGGCGTCAAGGAACGCGCTTCTCTGCTCGGCTTGAGCCTCCTCGAGGTAGGCGCGGCGGGAGAGCACCACGTTGTTGCGGTTACGGTCCAACTCGATGACCTTCGCCTCGATGTCTTGCCCGATGAACGGTTCCAGATCGCGGACCCTGCGCAGATCGACCAGGGAGGCGGGCAGGAAGCCGCGCAGGCCGATGTCGACGATCAGCCCGCCCTTCACCACCTCGATCACGGTTCCTTTCACCGTGCCGCTCTGCTCTTTGACCGCTTCGATCTGTCCCCACACCCGCTCGTAGAGGGCCCGCTTCTTCGAAAGTATGAGGCGGCCCTCTTCGTCTTCCTTTTCGAGGACGAGGACTTCGATGTGCTGGCCGATCGATATGATATCGCCAGGCGCGACGTTCTTGCGGATCGACAGTTCCTTGAGCGGCACGACACCCTCGGACTTGTATCCGATGTCCACCAGGACCTCGTCCTGCTCGATGTTCACCACCTGGCCCTCGATGATGTCGCCTTCCTTGAACTCGAGGACGGTCTCGGCTATGGCCGCTGCGAAGTCCTCCGGGCCTAGATCGTCGGGCAGCGAGGAGACGCTACGAGCCTTGATGGCCGGTGGTCCCATGATCGAACTGTTGTCGATGTCGGCGCTCAACGGGGCGGTGAATATGGCTGGGCGGCGGTCGGAGAGGCGGTCGGCGTCCGTAGTGGCCTCCGAGGCCGGGCGGTCACCGGCATCCTTCCGTACGTCGCGTGTAACTTGTGAATCTTGCATCTAGCCGGCTGTGCAGTGGGGGGCCGGGGTCTTGGTGCTGTGCGGCCCTTCGATGTGGGTAGGGGCCGGTTCAGCACTAGCTTTCGTATCGAACATGAGTGGGTATGGACCTCCGAGCAGCAAGAAACGCTCCGCTCGACGCGGAGCCGGGGCACTAGTAGCTTACCACTTCCTGGGCACGTGTGTGCGCCTCATTTTGGGGCGCTTCCTTTGGGTATCGCAATTGAGCCGCTCTCAGCTCTTGACCGATTCGAGGTCCGATCCTATTGCGATGTCGACGGTGAGCGGCACATCCAGTTGGACCACTCCTTCCATGACCTCCTTGACCAGGTGAGCCGTGTCCGCCACCGTCACCCGGGTCGCCTCCAGCACCAACTCGTCGTGGATCTGCAGGAGCATCCTGGCATCGCGTTCGGGCAGAAGCCGGTCAAGTTCGATCATCGCTATCTTGATTACATCGGCCGCCGATCCCTGGACGGGGGCGTTGAGCGCCATCCGCTCCCCCATCTGGCGTATCCGGAAGTTGTCGGATGACAGTTCGGGCAGGTACCGGCGCCGGCCGAACAAAGTGGTGGTGTAGCCGGTTCTCCGGGCCTCGGCGACCACCGACCGCAGATAGTCGCGGACATCGGGGAATTGCCGGAAGTAAGTGTCCATGTGCTCTTGGGCCTCATCCCGACTGATCTTCAACCGGTCGGCCAACCCGAACGCCTCCATCCCGTAGAGCAGGCCGAAGTTGATGGCCTTGGCCCGGCGGCGCAGGTCGGGGGTGACCAGATCGGTCGGGCAGCCGAAGACACGGGCCGCGGTGGTGGTGTGGATGTCCTCCCCGGCTCCGAATGCCTTGAGCAACCCCGGGTCCCGCGACAGGTGGGCGAGGATGCGCAGCTCGATCTGTGAATAGTCCGCCACGACGAAGTCGTGCCCCTCCGGAGCGACGAACGCGCGGCGGAGGGTCCGGCCCGTGCGCGAACGCACCGGAATGTTCTGGAGGTTGGGACGATCGGACGACAGCCGGCCGGTGGCCGCGCCCGTCTGGTTGAAGTGGGCGTGGATGCGGCCGTCCTGCCCCACCAAGGGCAGGTAACCGTCAACGTAGGTGCTGCGAAGCTTCTCGATCTCCCGGTACCGGAGTAGCAGGGCCACGATCGGGTGGGCATCCTCGAGCTTGGCGAGGACCGAGGCGTCGGTGCTGGGGGCCCCTTTCGGCGTCTTCTTGAGAACGGGGAGCCCCAGCCCATCGAACAGCACCTTGCGCAGCTGCAACGTCGAGTTGATGTTGAAAGCCTCCTCCGCCCAGCCGTGGATCTCGGCCTCGAGTCCTGCGAGTTCCTCGCGCAGCGAGGCGCCCATGGCCTCGAGATAGGTCCGGTCCACGAGTATTCCCGCCAACTCCATGCGGGCTAGGACCTGTACCAGCGGCAGTTCCATATCGCGGAACAGCGATATCTGGGCACGTTCCTCGAGCTTCGCCTCCATGACCGGGCGCAGCTGCCTGACCGCCACCGCCCGGGATCCGACGGCCTCGAGGTCCGGGCCGTCCCCGAAGTCCAGCATTCCCTGGCTCGATCCGTTGCCGTCCCCGTCCCCGCTCGTCAGGTCGATACCCAGGTACCGGGATGCCAGGTCCTCCAGCGTGTCGGATCGGGCGGCCGGGTCGATGATGTAGCCCGCCAGAACGGGATCGAACGCCGGACCGTCCAGGTCGTATCCGAGCTGGATCAGGCTGCGGAACAGTTCCTTGGACTCGTAGACCGAGATCGGCGTTCCCGGATCGGCTAGGGCACGCGCCAGGTGTGGGAGATGATCGATGGGAACGAAGAACACCTCCTCCGCCGTTCCGTCGTCGCCGACCGGGCTATCCGGGTCCTCGCCCTCGCCGTCGGGCCGGAGGTCGTCGGGTATGGCCATCAGCCCTACCAGGTCGTCCCCGTCGTAGACCGGCTCGATCACCAGGCTCGGAGACCCGCCGAGTCTCGCCACCCGTTCAGCCGTCTGGAGCACCAGGACATCGACCTCGATGGGTGTGCCGGACATCTCCGATACCCCTTCCTCCAACTCCACCAGCCGGGTCCACAGCGACGAGAACTCCAGGCGGTCGAAGACCGCCCTGGTGGCGTCCCTGTCCGGGACGGCGCGCTGCATACGCCGGTTGTCGAGGCCGAGATCGAGATCGTCCACCAGAGCCATCAAGGAGCGGTTGCGGAAAACCTGCTCTCGGTGAGCGGCCAGGTTCTGCCGCAGCCGGGGGGTGTGATCGTCGATGTGTTCGAAGACGCCCTCCAAGTTTTCGAAGGTGGATACGAGACGGGCGGCCGTCTTGACACCCACGCCGGGTACGCCGGGGAGGTTGTCCGAGGTGTCGCCCCGCAGGGAGGCGTAATCGACGTATTGATCGGGCCGGACTCCGTATTTGGTCTCTACCCAGGCCGGGTCGACCAGCACGATGTCGGTGATCCCGCGCCGCGTGTACACGACCTTCACCTTGGGGGTGACCAACTGGAAACTGTCCCGGTCGCCTGTCACCACCAGCACGTCCCAGCCGTCCTTCCCTGCCTGGCGTACCAGGCTGGCGATCACATCGTCCGCCTCGTAGCCCGGCAACTCGACCTGGGTGATCTCCATCGCATCCAGCACTTCGCGGATCAGGGGCAGCTGGCTGCGGAATCGGTCCGGGGCGGATGCCCGATGGGCCTTGTACTGGGGGAAGAGTTCGGTCCGGAAGGTGGAACGCCCCACATCCCAGGCCACCACCAGCCCCTCCGGTGAATGATCGCCCAGCAGCTTGATCAGCATCGACGTGAAGCCGTACACCGCGTTGGTCACCTCTCCGGAGCGGGTGGCCAGGTCGGGAGGAAGGGCGTAGAAAGCGCGGTAGGCCAGGCTGTGACCGTCGAGGAGTGCCAGGGTGGGCATACGAGGATCGTAGCCCTTGGTCGGTTGCCAGTTGCCAGTTTCCGGTTGCCGGTGGTCGGTGGTCGGAGATCCGAGGTACTCAACTGCCGAGATAGGCCTTGCTAACGATGGGCAGGGGTGGTAGCCATTTACTGGCAACTGGCACCCTGCAACAGGTGCTAGGTGCCAGGTGCTAGCCCTGATTCTTCAGACACACGGGCCGATGTTCCACTACCGGCCGGGTGAAGTCGACAAGTGCGCTCAGTCGCCGCTCACCCTGCGGGTGAAACGCCTGTACGGGACACCGGAGCTCGCCAGCCCTCAATAATCCCAGGTCAGAGGTCCCTGTGCCACCACCTTCGAGGACGTAGCCGTTCATGCCTGAAGAATTGGGGCTAGGTGCCAGTCCTCGATGATGGGTTCTGTGGCCACCGACGGGACGGACAGGTCACCAACCTAGCTCAAAGACACCGAGAATCCTCCAGTCCCGCCACTCACCACTGACACCTGGCACCTGGCAACTGGCAACTGGCAACTGATTCCTAGGAATGGGACTCGAACCCATACGCCCTCGCGGGCACCGGATTTTGAGTCCGGCGCGTCTACCAATTCCGCCATCCCGGCCGGGAACGTCGATGTTAATCGGATGGGCGGCCGGTGCCCTAGGCGGTCTCGGCTACGGCGTCGGGGTGGGAGGAGTTGTCAGGATGCTCGACAGCCCGCGTTGGTAGTCTGTCTGCAAAATAACCTGGCGTGTTCTGCTTGCCATCGACGCTCCTCGCGGTGTTCCGCCTCCTCGACGTACCGCTGCGGGTACGCCTTCGTCGGCGGGCCTTGCGAGCAACGCCGCTGCCGGCGCATACCACGCGGCCGTCTCACAGACAGACCACTAGCATCGCGGGCAGTTGTCCTTTGCTTACCCGCCGGTCGCGGCGAACGACGTGTCCGGCCTACGCGCAGGAACCTGTACCCCCACGATCCGGCGGTTATCAAGTTCATGGATCAGTCCCGCATACGCAACGTCGCCATCATCGCCCACATCGACCACGGCAAGTCAACGCTGGCCGACCGTTTCCTGGAGTTGTGCAGGGCGGTGGCGCCGCGGGAGATGCGGGCGCAGTACCTCGACTCGATGGACCTCGAGCGGGAGCGCGGTATCACCATCAAGCTGCAGAGCGTGCGCCTTTCCTACGGCCCGTGGTGTATCAACCTGATCGACACTCCCGGTCATGTGGACTTCGGATACGAGGTGTCCCGCTCCCTGGCGGCGTGCGAGGGCGTGATCCTGCTCGTGGATGCGGCCCAAGGCATCGAGGCCCAGACCCTGGCCAACTGCACCATGGCGCTCGAGCACGATCTGACCATCGTGGCGGCCCTCAACAAGGTCGACCTGCCCGCCGCGGACCCCGATCGGGTCGCGGGGGAGATCGAGCAGGTGCTGGGGATTCCCGCCGAAGAGGTGCTTCGCATCTCCGCCAAGACCGGCGAGGGCGTGACGGACCTGCTCGACGCGGTCACCGAACGGGTTCCCGCCCCCTGCGCCGACCCGGATGCCGAGTTGCAGGCCCTGATCTTCGACTCCCACTTCGACAACTACCGGGGAGTGATCAGCTCGGTACGGATCGTGCAGGGCACGCTGCGGGCCGCCTCGCAGGTGCGGTTCATACAGACCGGGGCCGTCCACGGCGTGCAGGAGTTGGGGGTGCGGACCCCGACGGCGACCGGGGTGGGTGAACTGGGCCCGGGTGAGGTGGGATACCTCATCGCCGGGGTGAAGAACACCGCCGCGGCGCGCCCCGGCGAGACCGTGACCGACGCCCGCCATCCCTCCGGAGCGCCCCTGCCCGGATACCGCGAGCCCAAGGCGATGGTGTTCTGCGGTCTCTACCCGATCGACGGCGACGAGTACCCGGACCTGCGGGACGCCCTCGACAGGCTGCGACTCAACGATTCGAGCTTCAGCTACTTTCCCGAGAGTTCCGCTGCCCTCGGCTTCGGATACCGGTGCGGATTCCTCGGCCTCCTGCATATGGAGATCATCACCCAGCGCCTCAAGCGGGAGTTCGATCTGGACATCATCGCCACCAAACCGTCGGTCGAGTACCTGGTGCGTACCACCGCGGGCGAGGAACTGGCGGTGGACAATCCCAGCCGCCTGCCGCCGCCCGGCGAGGTGGCCGCCATCGCCGAGCCGATCCTGCTGCTGAGCATCATCACCCCGGCCGCCTACACGGGGCGGCTCATGGAGTTGTGCCAGCGGCGACGAGGCCGCCTGATCGGCATGGACTACCTGTCGCCGGAGCGGGTCGAGCTGCGTTACCGCCTACCCCTGGCAGAGGTCGTCACCGACTTCTACGACCAGCTGAAGAGCCGCACCCGGGGCTACGCCAGCCTCGACTACGAGCCCGACGGTTACGACGACGCCGACCTGGTCAGGGTCGATCTTCTGCTCCAGAGCGATCCGGTGGACGCGTTCAGCGCCATCGTCCATCGCAGCGAGGCCTACGCCTACGGCCGGACTATGACCGCCAAGCTTCACGAGCTGATACCCCGCCAGCAGTTCGACGTGCCCATCCAGGCCGCCATCGGCAGCCGGATCATCGCCCGCGAGACGGTGAAGGCCTACCGGAAGGACGTGACGGCCAAGCTCTACGGCGGCGACGTGACCCGCAAGCGCAAACTGCTGCAACGCCAGAAGGCCGGCAAGAAACGGATGAAGGCGATAGGTAGCGTCGAGGTGCCACCCGAGGCCTTCGTGTCGGTGATGAAAATCACGTCCGGACGCGGTTGAGAGCCGTCAACCTCCAGCATTCGGGGCTGTCTCCGTCTCGACGGGCTGCAGCCGCGGTATCTATATATCCGGTCGATACGAGAGGTTCGGTTGTGAAAACGGAAAGTGAAGGGGCTGTGGGGACCAGCCCCGTGTTCGGGAATCTCCTCCTGCGATAGTCCGAGGAGTTCTACTCCGAATTCCGTCTGCTACTCGCCTTCCTGCCGGCGCTGCGGGGAGCCCAGAAGGATTGGTGGATCGGCTGGGGCGGTTCCCCGGGCGGGGAGCAACTTGTCTGGTCAGGTGGCCTGGCGTCGAGTTGGCGAGATGGCATCCGCGAGCGCTCGGGTGGCGGTGGCGATGCCCGAGATCGGGTCGTCCGACTCGAGTGCTCTACGGACTAGTGCAGAGCCTACGATGATGCCATCCACATGGGGGGTCAGGGCAGCCGCCTGCTCGGGTGTTCCGATTCCCACCCCCATCACCAGCGGAACGTCGGTTGCGGCCCTGATCCGGATGGCCAATTGTCGTGGTACATCGGAGACCGTGTCCCGTTCCCCGGTCACTCCCATTGCGGCCACCCCGTAGATGAACACCGGATCTCGGGCGGCGATGCGCAACAGGCGCTCGTCATGGGTGGTGGGGGCCGCGAACAGGACCAAGCCGATACCCGCTCGTTCGGTCGCCTCGATCACCGGCGATGCCTCTTCCAAGGGCAGGTCGGCCACGATCAGCCCGGATGCCCCCGCGTCGGCCGCCCGGCGGGAGAACTCCCCCGGACCCAGCCGGAAGACCGGATTCGCATACGACATGGCCAGCGAGGGGCGACCGGTCGCGTCCACCACCCGTCGGAGTATCTCCAACCCGCCCCGCAGGGTCATGCCCTGCTCGATGGCCCTGGCACTCGCCAGCTGGATGGTGGGTCCGTCCATGAGCGGATCGCTGTACGGGATGCCCACTTCGAAGGCGTCCGCCCCCGCCTCGGCCATCGCCACGAACGCCTCCACCGTCTGTTCCGGACTCGGTAAACCAGCGGTCATGAACGGCAGGAAGGCGGTGTGTCCCTCCTGCCTGACCCGTGCGAAAAGCCTGTCCAGATCCTTGCGACTCATCCGCTCACCTCATCCCGGTCTTGGTGGCGATCATCTCGACGTCCTTGTCCCCACGCCCCGAGAGGTTGAGCAGGACCGTGCTGTCCCGCAATCTGTCCGCCTCCTTCGCAACCCAGGCCACGGCATGGGCCGACTCGAGCGCGGGGATGATCCCCTCGGTACGGGACAGCAGATCGACGCCACCCAACGCCTCATCGTCGGTGATGGATACGTACCGGGCCAGTCCTACGTCGGCGAAGTAGGCGTGTTCGGGTCCCACCCCCGGATAGTCAAGCCCGGCTGAGATGGAGTGCGCCTCCAGGACCTGGCCCTCCTCATCCTGGAGCATGTAGGTGCGGGCCCCGTGGAGGATGCCGGGCGACCCGGCCCCGATCGAGGCGCCGTGCCGGCCCGTCTCTATGCCGTGACCGGCCGCCTCCACACCGATGAGTTCAACTCCCTCATGCCCGGCGAACGGGTAGAACATTCCGATGGCGTTCGAGCCACCTCCGACGCACGCCACCACCACATCGGGTATCTCCCCTCGCAGTTGGGTGATGCTCTCCTCCCCTATCACCTTCTGGAACTCTCGCACGATCCACGGGAAAGGGTGGGGACCCACCACCGACCCGATTATGTAATGGGTGGTCTCGACGGTGCGAACCCAGTCGCGCATGGCCTCGTTGACCGCGTCCTTGAGCGTGCCGGCCCCGGAGGTCACGGGGATCACCTCCGTTCCCAACATGCGCATCCGCGCCACGTTGAGCGCTTGGCGCTCGATGTCCTTCTCCCCCATGTAGACCAGGCACTCGAGACCTGCGTAAGCGGCGGCGGTGGCGGTGGCCACCCCGTGCTGGCCGGCGCCGGTCTCTGCAATCAGGCGGCTCTTGCCCATACGGGTGGTGAGTAGCGCCTGGCCCAGCGCGTTGTTGATCTTGTGGGCGCCCGTGTGTGCTAGGTCCTCCCGCTTGAGGAGCACTCGTACGCCTATCTCCCGGGAGAGGCGATCGGCGCCGTGCAGCGGTGTGGGTCGCCCCGTGTATGTGTTCAACAGATCGTGGAACTCGCTCACGAAGTTCCGGTCGGACCACGCCTGGGCGAACTCGGTAGCCAGTTCCCCCAAGGCCGGCATCAGGGTCTCGGGAGCGAACATGCCGCCGTACTCTCCGAAGCGGCCCCGTTCGTCGGGGCGGTCCAGCCGGAGTCCCTGACCTGTCCTCGCAGTTGCCGTCATGGCCCTTCCTCCAGCTGTTTGGCGTTCTTTACGAAGTCCCGGATCCTGGCCGGATCCTTCACCCCCGGCGCCGACTCTAGGCCGGACGAGGCATCCACACCCCAGGGACGGTACCGCGACACCGCGTCCGCCACGTTGGACGGCTTCAGACCGCCCGCCAGGACGTAGCGGCTCCCGGGAGGAGGGAGCCATTCGGGCGCCACCTGCTCGCCGGTTCCGCCCAGACCGTCGGGCGAGTAGGCGTCGAGGAGGGCGGTATGTCCGGGAGGGAGCGCTCCGAGATCCACGGGACCCCGCACCCTGACGGGCCGGAGCACGAAAGCCCCGGCCTCGGCGGCCGCGTGGGCGGCTTCGGGTACGTGGTCGCCGTACGGCTGGACGCCGGCCGCCCCCACCCGGTCCACCAGGTCGACCAGGTCGCCGGGGGTGGCGTCGAGGGTGAGGATGACTGCGGGAAGGCGGGATGCGGAGGCGAGTCGGGCCGCGTCGTCGACCTCCAGGTACCTGGGCGTTCCCGGGACGAGCACCAGACCCACCACGTCGGCGCCTGCCTCCGCGGCTGCCTCGAGATCGGACGCGGTGCGCATCCCGCACACCTTGACCCAGGTCACGTCGCTCCCCGGAGCCCCGAGATGGCCACGGCGGGATCCGGCGATCTGGACAGGTACTCGCCCACGAGGAGAGCATCGTATCCCGCGGCCCGCAACCGGGCTGCATCCCGGGGGCCTGTGACTCCGCTCTCGGCCACCCGCACATCGACACCGTCCAGCAGGAGGGAGATATCTTCGGAGGTGGCCAGGTCCACATCGAAGGTGCGCAGGTCGCGGTTGTTGACCCCCACTATCCTGGCGCCGGCGTCCAGCGCCCGCGCCGTCTCCTCGCGGCTGTGAACCTCCACGAGGGCGGCCAGACCCGCTTGCGCGGCGGTACCCAGCAACTCCGCGAGCAGCGCATCGTCCAGTATCGCCACGATCAGGAGCACCGCGTCGGCACCCATCACCCGCGCCTCCCAGATGTGCGCGGTATCCAAGGTGAAGTCCTTTCGCAGCGCCGGAAGGGACGTGGCGGCCCTCGCCGCTCGCAGATCGTCGGGGCTGCCCATGAAATGATCGGGCTCGGTGAGCACCGACATGGCGGCGGCGCCGCCCGTCTCGAAGGCTACCGCCCGCTCGGCAGGCTCCATACCGGCGTTGATCACGCCTTTCGACGGTGAGGCCCTCTTGAACTCGGCGATGACTGACAGTCCGGGTGCGGCCAGCGCGCCGGCAAAGTCCCGGGCTGGAGGAAGACTCGCGGCCGCATCGCGGAGTTCGCCCTCACGTGACTTCAACGGGGCGAGGCGGTTGCGGACCGAGCCGATGATGTTGTCCAGCATGGGCATGAAGGCTAATCGGTGCTGGGGGAATCGTTGAACGATCACCGGAGTCCGGAGGCGCTGGGAGGGTGGTGTGAGATCCCCTCACGGCCTGTCGACCGATGACGTAAGGCCTGTTAAGAGGAAGGCGGGCCATTGCTCCCCATCGTCTTGCAGCACCCTCCTACGAACCGATGAGGGGCAGTAGCTCGATCACTGCTCGCGCACTTCCCCGATCCCATGACACCGTCACATGGGTTCCCGGCGGCGCCTCGCGGCGGATCAGGGCCAGGGCTACCGGCGCCCGCACCGCCAGGCTCTCCCCCACCGATGTGAGGGTTCCCACCACCTTGCCGGCGTGGGTCACCTGCGCCCCCACCGGAGGGATGACCGCATCGAGAAGTCTCACCCCTCTCAGGTTCCTGTTCACCCGTCCGCGGCTGTCGATGCGCGCCACCAGTTCCTGGCCGAGGAAGCAGCCCTTGGTGAGCGAGACCGCCTCGGGAACCAGTCCGGACTCCTGGGGGATGGTCTTGTGGTCCACGTCTATCCCGATGCGGGGTTCACCCGTTTCGATCCGGAGCGTCGTGTCCACCTGCCGTCCGACGGGCCGCAGGCCTCGCTTCCCGAGATCGGTCGAGTCCAGCCCGGCCACCAGGCGGTGCCTGATCGGTGCGTTCCGGACCTCCGCCACCAGGATCCCGTCCTCCTCCCGCCAACCGCCCCTAACCTCCAGGGAGGCGGGTGCGGGGCCCCAGACCTCGAAGACCTCCCTCGGGTCGGGCGCCAGCTCCACATCGACCCGCAGGCGCCAGCGTGACAGGTACCGGATTGTCTCCTCCTGACGGGAGGTTTCGCAGACGAGCCCCACCCGGTCCTCGCCGCGCAGCATCCACAGCAGCGCCTCCAGCTTCCCCCGCGGCTGCAGCAGCAAGGACCGGGCGATCTCCCCCGGAGCGAGGGCTTCCACGTCCTGGCTCAGCACCCCCTGCAGGAACGTGACGGTGTCAGGACCAACCGCCCAGAACAGGCTGCTGATCCCCCCGACGAACCCGGCGCCGTCATGGGCGGCGGCGTACTCCCCGGTCACGTCGCCGAACGAGTCGGGCCACCGGTTCACACCATCTCCGCGCCGACGATGGCGGCCAGAGCCGCGGCCGCCTTGGCCTCGGTCTCCCGGTACTCGGTCGTGGGGTCGGAATCGGTCACCAGGCCCGCCCCGGCCTGGACCCAGGCGGTTCCGTCGGCGATCACCACCGTCCGCAGGCAGATGGCGGTGTCGACGTTGCCGCTGAAGTCCAGGTAGCCGGCCGCCCCCGCGTAGGGGCCTCGCGCCACCGGCTCCAGCTCGTCGATGATCTCCATGGCCCGCACCTTCGGGGCGCCCGACACGGTGCCGTGCGGGAACACCGCCCGCACCACATCGACCGGACCGTACCCCTCCCTCAGCTGTCCCGATACGCCCGAGACGATGTGCATCACGTGCGAGTAACGCTCCACCACCATCAGGTCGTCCACCTTAACCGAGCCGAAGTCGCACACCCTGCCCAGGTCGTTGCGGGCCAGGTCGATGAGCATCACGTGCTCGGCCCGCTCCTTGGGGTCGGCCAGCATCTCCTTCTCCAGAGCCAGATCCTCCTCCTCCGTGGCGCCACGGGGCCGGGTCCCCGCTATAGGGCGGGAATAGACCGTCCCATCCCGCACCCGTGTCATGAGTTCCGGCGACGAACCCGCCACGGTCACTTCGGGATGGTGCAGGTAGAAGAGGAAGGGGGACGGGTTCACGAGGCGCAGGGCTCGGTACAGGCCGAACGGATCGGTCTCGAACGGGGTCGCCAGGCGCTGGCTCAACACCACCTGGTAGGCGTCACCGGCCCGTATGTAGTCCTTTACCTTCCGCACCGATTCCTCGAAGACCTCCCGGGTCATGGTCGAGGTGACCGGCGGGCGGGCGGTGCGGTTGAAGTGGAAGGGTCCGGCCGGTTCGTACCGCAGGGCCATGCCCAGGCGGTCGGCGGCGGCACGGAGCCGGCTCACCGCATCCCGGTAGGCGGAGTCGAGATCCTCCTCGAGATCCGTGAACACGTTCCGGACCAGTGTGAGCGTCTGGCCGAAGCGGTCGAGCGCCGCCAGGCTCCCCACGAACTGCCACATCATTTCGGGGAGACCCCGGTCGTCGGCCGGCCGGTCGGGAAGGTGCTCGACGTAGCGGACCGTGTCGTAGGAGAGGTAACCCACCGCCCCCGAGTGCAAGGGCGGCAGCCCCTCGATCGGTCCGGTGGCGTAGCGTTCCAGCAGTCGCTCCATCACCGTGAGCGGATCCCCCTCGGGCAGTTCCAGCCGCGGATCGTCGACCCGGGTCACCCCGTCGTAGCTGGTGACCGTGAACACCGGGTCCCAGCCCAGGAACGACCACTGCGCCCATCGCTCGCCCCCCTCCAGGGACTCGAGCAGGAAACCGGGTGCGTCGCCGACCAGCTTGCCGTAAGCGCTCACCGGCGTCTCCCGATCAGCCAGAACCGTCATGGTCACCGGCACCACCGGGAACGACCCTGCCAACCGGCGGAACTCCTCGGGTCCGGGTACTACCTCCATGGATCCCACGTTACCGACCACCCGAGCCGATCCCGAACCGGACGGTTCTCCGGCGAGTGTCACTCCGCGCCTGTCGCTACGGCCCGTTGCTGCGTCCCTATTCGTGCCGATCCAACCAGGTTTGCAGGGTCTGGGTGGTCCAGGTGGGAACGCCGGCGCCCAGGAAGTCGTTGTCGTTGGTCCATACCCCGGCGTCGAGGGCGAGGGCGCAGGCTACGGCGGGCCAGTCGGACGGGTCGCGTTGCGATCGGGCCAGAGCCTCGTCCTCGAACGGGGAGTACACATCGGCAACGACGATGGCCAGGTTGTTGTCCACGGCGTCGAGGCACACGACGACCAGGGCGTCTCGTTCGGCCGTGCTAAGCCCGACAGAGGTGGCGAATGCGCCGATGCGGCGGGGTAGTTCCACGTGCACCTCGGCAAGGGTGTGCTCGGGCAGGAACAGGTCCAACCGGTGGTCACTCAGCCGTTGCCTTCCCTTTGCCCGCAGCAGGTCACCTACCAGCACGCTCGCGTCGACCACCAGCAGCATCAGCCTTTCCGGCCCTCGGGTGCCAGAGCTTCAACGAGGTCCTCCTCGCCCAGACCGGTCCGCTCCAGGATCTTTCCGACGACCTCGCCGACCCGTTCGAGCGATTCGAGAACCTCCGCCCGGTCCCGCTCGGGTGTCGGAACCGGCACGAAGAAACCTACCGGTTTGCCGTTCCGCTCGATCCGGATGGTCTCCCCCAGCTTCATCAGAGTGGTTGCCTGATCCCTGAATTGCCTGATCCCGACTGCTTGCATGAACAAGACCTCCTATTGTGGCCACCACTGTAGCCACAATTTGATCCAAGTCGTGGGAGTGTCCGCCAAGCGGGTCAACCTCACCAACGACCACACCCACATCGATGCCCGGCTTCGTATAGATGTGATGGCTGCCCCGCACCCGTACGAGCCGCCAGCCGTGAATTTCGAGCAGCCGGCAGAGCCTCTTGCCGCTGACCGCCTTCATACGGCGATTTCGATGACCCTGCCTTTGTCGGAAACCGAAGCCGTGCTCACGTCGACCGAGAGGCAACCTTCGACCGCTTCGTACAAGTTGGTCAGCAACTCTTCGAATAAGTCTCCCTGCGTGGCGCATCCGAGTATGGTCGGTACCTCTGCCCAGAAGCCACCCTCTTCTGCTTCATGGACGACAACCGACAGCTTCATCCGGACCTCCTATCCGACTCGTTCACTCGGCTGGTTCGAGCGGAGACCGGAGAAGTCTACTGCCGGGCCCCTACCGGAAGTTGCGGCTTTGCAGTCGGTCGGTTCGGAGGGGGACGAAGCCTCTGGCCACCAGGTTGGTCACGCCGTAGCGGTATTCGAGGGTGCCTCGGATGATCAGGCCGGGGTTGCGGCGGGCGACTTTGCGGTGCTCGTTCCAGATCTCCGGCAGCACGACCACGTTGAGCAGCCCGGTCTCGTCCTCGAGGTTGAAGAAGACGATCCCCCTGGAGGTGGCGGGGCGCTGGCGGTGGGTGACGACGCCCCCCACCTGGACGCGAGCCCCGTTGCGGCGCATCTCGAGCGCTTCGGCGATCGGGAGGCATCCGAGCGCGGCCAGCCGGCGGCGGGCGAAGTGGATGGGATGGCGTACCGACACCCCCGTCGCCCACAGCGACGCCTGATGGGCCTCCCGGTCGTCCATCGGCGCCAGCGAGGGCGGATCCAGTCCGGGTACGAGCGGCAGCCGTTCGGGGCCGGCGCCGGCCAGGGCGCCGGCCATCCACATAACCTGGCGGGGGGTGACCCCGAGGGATCCGAAGGCGCCGGCGGCGGCCAGACCCTCCAGGGTGTCCACCGGCAGCCCGGTGCGGTGGGCGAATTCGGCGGGATCGGTGAACGCTCCCCCGATCTGGCGGGCTGCCAGGACCCGTCTCGCCTCGGCCTCCCCCAGGTTGCGGACGTATCCCATCCCGAGCCGGGCCGCCACCGATCTCCGAGGGGGGTCCCCGACCGGTCCCCTCCCGCGCCGCCACCGCATACCGCAGTGCTCCACGATGTCGTCCTCGTCGCTCGGGTGCGGTTCGATGGTGCACTCCTCGATGGAGCGGTTCACGTCCGGGTCGAGCACCACCACCCCGTGGCGGAGAGCATCCTGCACCAGGGTGTTCGGGGAGTAGAAGCCCATCGGCTGGGCGTTTAGCAGGCCGACGAGGAACTCGGCCGGGTAGTGGTAGCGCAGCCAGGCCGACATGTAGACGATGTAGGCGAACGACACCGAATGGCTCTCGGGGAAGCCGAACGAGGCGAAACCCTGCAGCTTCTCCCAGATCTCCACGGCGGCGGCGCCGGTCACTCCCTTGGATCGCATCCCCTCGAACACTTCCTCTTTGAGTTGCACCATCGCCTTGTCCGACCGCTTGTGGGTCATGGCAGAGCGGAGCCGGTCCGACTGCCCCCCGTCGAAACCGGCGCACACGCGGGCCAGCTCCATGAGCTGTTCCTGGAAGACCGGCACCCCCAGGGTGCGCGCCAGGACCGGTTCGGCCAGCGGATGGGGGTAGCGGACCCGCTCCTCCCCGTTGCGCCGGCGCAGGTAGGGATGGACCGAGGCGCCCTGGATGGGGCCGGGTCGGATGAGCGCCACCTCCACGGCGAGGTCGTAGAAGGTTTCGGGTTTGAGGCGCGGCAGGGTGGCCATCTGCGCCCTGGATTCGACCTGGAAGAGCCCCACGGTGTCGGCCTTGGTCAGCATCTCGTACACGGCCGGTTCCTGGGGTACGGTGGCCAGGTCGATACTCCTGCCGTGGACCTCCTCGATGGTGTCCACCGTGAGGTGGAGGGCAGCCAGCATGCCGAGACCCAGCAGGTCGAACTTGACGATGCCCATGGCGGCGCAGTCGTCCTTGTCCCATTGCAGCACCGTGCGGCCCTCCATGCGGCCCCATTCGATGGGTACCACCTGCCACAGCGGGCGGTCGGCGATCACCATGCCTCCCGAGTGGATGCCCAGATGGCGGGGGAACCCGTCGAGGCGGCGGCAGATGTCGTAGACCAACTCGGTGGTCAGCCCGGCCGGGAGCGGGTCTTCGAGGCACAACTCGGCCGGGGCATGGGTGTCCACGTACCGGGTCATGCCGTCGGCCTGCGCCTGGGTGAAGCCGAAGGCCTTGGCCACGTCCTTGAGCACCGAGCGGGCCCGGTAGGTGATCACGTTGGCCACCATGGCCGCCCGCTCCCGGCCGTACCGGCGGTAGCAGTACTGGATGACCTCCTCGCGCCGCTCCGCCTCGAGGTCCAGGTCGATGTCGGGCGGGCGGCCGCGCTCCTCGGAGAGGAACCGCTCGAATGGCAGACCGAGGCGGATGGGGTCGACCCGGGTGAGGCCGAGGCAGCGGCACACCGCCGAGTCGGCGCCCGAACCCCGGATCTGGCACATGATGTCCTGGTCGCGGGCGAAGTTCACGATATCCCACACCACGAGGAAGTAACCGGGAAAGCCCAACCGCTGTATCACATCGAGTTCGTGGGCCAGCCGGGCGGTCGCCCGCTCATCGATCCCTCCTCCCCCGCCCCGGTACACCTTCCGGGCACCCTCGAAGGTGAGGTGGCGCAGGTAGTCCATCTCGTTGCGGAAGCGGTCGGGCATCGGGAAGTCGGGCAGCCGGGGTGCCACCAGCCGCAGGTCGAAGGCCATCTCCCTGCCCAGGGAGGCGGCCCGCTCCACCGCCCCCGGATACCTGCGGAACCGGGCCGCCATCTCCCCCGGTGACTTCAGGTAGCGCTCGTCGGTGGCGGGCCGGAACCCGTCGTGCTCGGTGAGAGAACGGCGCCCCCCCACCGCCGCCAGTACCTCGGACAGGTCGGCGTCCCGGCGGTCGGCGTAGTGGACGTTGTTGGTGGCCACCACGGGCAGGCCCAGCCGGTCCGCTACCTCCCACAGCAGGTCGTTGCGGTGGTCGTCCTCCGGCATCCGGTAGTCCCAGAGCTCGATGTGGAGACGCCGCCCGAAGATCTCCCGCAGGCGGGACGCCGCCCGGAGGGCCTCCACCTCGTCGCCCTGCTGGGCCGCGTGCGGGACCGCCCCCCGCCCGCACCCGCTGAGAGCCACCAGCTCGCCCCGGGTGGCTGCCTCCGCCAGGTTCTCCCACCGGTAGAGGGGGCGGCCCTTCTCCCCGCGCAGCTGGGCCCGGGAGACCAGGCGGCTCAGCTGGGCGTACCCCTCCGGGGAGGGCGCCAGCACCACCAGGTGCTCGAATTCACCATGATCGGCCGACGGCTTGGTCCGGTGACTGCGACGGGTTCTTCGACCCTTACTCCGGGTAGGGTCATCCGACGATGCCCGGGCCGTTGGCGCGGCATCGCGCTGAGCCGCCTCCTCGAAGGGCGACGTGATCCCTTCATCGGGCGAGCTCGCGGGATGGAGCGAGAGTTCCACCCCGTACACGGACGGCAACCCGGTCTCCCTCGCCGCCTGCCAGAACCGCACCAACCCGTAGAAACCGTCATGGTCGGTGATCGCCAGAGCCTCGTACCCGAGCTTCGCGGCCCGCTCCACCAGCCGCTCGGGATGCGAGGCCCCATCGAGGAACGAGAAGTTGGAATGGGCGTGCAGTTCGGCGTAGCGGGGGCCCCTCATTCCCCCAGGCTAGCCAAGTGAGCGAACGCATGTTCGCTCCAGCCGGACTTCCATAACGAGAGGGGTGCAAAAATATCCATACCTGTAACCCTCGCCTTAGGGTGATTATTTGGGTTAATTCCGCTATAAGCCTCGTCAGCTATATGTTACTATGGAAGTAAGCCTCAAATAGGTGGAGGAGCTGAAGCCTGTGTGGGAACCGAAACCGGAAGATCTGGTCAGGGTCATCCTCGAGCAGAACCCTTGGCATATGCTGGGCCGCGTACCATCGTCACTGGCTCCCCCGACAGAACGACCACTGGCATCCGCTTTGTGGCAGAGGCTCGTGAGAGACCAGCCGAGACGCTACCAGTTGATATTGGGGCCGCGCCGCGTTGGCAAGACTACGGTTCTCTACCAGACGGTGCGTCACCTCCTCAGCAAGGGAATCGACCCACGGCACATAGGGTGGCTCCGGATGGACCACCCGTTGTTGATGCAGTTCGACCTCGGCTCGCTGGTTCGAAAAGCGATGGATGTCCTGGATGCAGACCACGCGTCGCCGCTGTACCTGATGCTCGACGAGTTGGTATACGCGAGCGACTGGGATCTGTGGCTGAAGACGTTCTACGACGAAGGATGGCCGGTGCGGATCGCCGCTACTTCCAGTGCTACCGCCGCGTTGCGCGAACGCCGATTGGAGAGCGGTGTGGGCAGATGGTCCGAACAGCACCTCACCCCCTACCAGTTCCGCGAATACCTCGACCTGGTCGACCACCCTTACGAGATGCACGCCTGCCGGACGCTGGCCGAGACACTCCGATCCCTACCCCAGGGCCGGTACGCCGATGCCGACCTGGTTGCGGCACGCCGCAGGTTCATGCTGGTGGGGGGATTCCCCGAGCTGCTCGCCGCCGACCGTGGTAGGGAACGTCCCGATGAGGACCTCGTCCTCGAATCCCAACAGATCCTGCGTAGCGACGCCGTAGAACGCTCCATCTACAAGGACATTCCCCAATCGTTCGGGGTCGGCAACCCGATCCTGCTGGAACGGTTGCTGTACGTACTCGCAGGACAGACCGCCGGGATCCTCTCTCCCTCCAAGATCAGCCGCGAGCTGGCCATGTCGCAGCCCACCTTCGACCGGTACCTCTCCTACCTGGAACGCACGTTCCTGGTGTTCACCCTCCCCAACTACTCGGGCCGAGAGGCCACCATCCAGAAGAGGGGACGCAAGCTGTACTTCTTCGACGGCGCAGTCCGTAACGCTGCTCTCCAGCGCGGTCTGGCCCTGCTCGACAACCCCACCGAACTCGGTCTCCTGATCGAGAACCTCGTCGCCGCATCACTACAAGGACACGCCCTACGTTCGGGAATCCGTCTCCACCATTGGCGAGACGGCAACAACGAGGTCGATCTGATCTACGCTCACCCGACGCAACCCCTCGCGTTCGAGATCGCATCCTCTCCCAACCACAGCCGCTCGGGGCTCCGTCAGCTCATCCGAAGACACCACCGATTCCGGGGAGGCTGCTACCTGGTCGCACCCCAAGCACCCATCATCCACCCGGACGCCACAGGAATCGGCACCCTACCCCTGGACATCCTCCTGCTCGCCGTAGGCACCCAGACCGACCCGTAACGTGGTTGGTGGTGCGCGGTTCACTGGCACCTGGCACCTGGCACCTGGCACCTGGCCTCAGTCGTAGACGCCGACCACCGATGCGCGGCCGTCGGTCACCCGGCACAGCATGGCCCCCGCCGAGGTGACGATCTGGTAGAGGTCGCTCGGCTCCTCCTCGGCCCACCACCGGCCCAGCCTTCTCCACGGTCCCGCCCAGGCCACCACGGGTTCCCACCGGCTGGCCAGGCGCACCCTGGTCGGGATGCCGGCGTCCCATTCCACGTCCAGGTGCCGGGGGCGGGGTGGTACCAGGCTCGGGGACGGCTCCGGAACCTTCCCCGGCCACGGGGACCCGAGAGAGCGTACCGGCTCGGGGAACTCCTCCCCCCAGCGGGTCCACTGCACCCGCTCGGCCGGGTCTCGCCCCCCTTGGGGGCGGGCTTCGAGGACCGAGTCGGGGCCCACGATGGTCCGGGTCCTCTCCAGCGCACGCTCGGCCTCGATGCGCGCCGCCGTTGCCTCGAACAGTCCCGGCTGGTGACCCTCATCGGACAGGTCGGCCGGTGACAGCTTGAGGCGGGCCAGACCGCCCGGTATCCCGCCGGTCTCGGTCCATGCCCGGAGCTGCCACCAGATCCTTTCGGCCAGTGCCCGGTCGTCGAAGGGTTCGGCTCTCCGCCATACCCGCGATCGCGTGGTTCCCTCGGCTGCTTCCGCCTCCACCTCCACCCGGTGAGGAGCGATTCGGTGTTGATCCAGCAAGCTCATGAGGGTCCCGGCCAGGTTGCGGGCGGCGAACCCCACCTGCTCGAGGAGTCGGAGCGGCTCCTCGAAGGTCCGCTCGACTACCAGGTCGGGAGGGATACGGCGCGGTGCGACCATCCGGTCCTCACCGCTCGCCAGCCGGTGGGCCTCCAGACCACGGGCGCCGAACCGGGACGCCACCGTGCCGCGGGGAAGGGCCGCCAGCCCCCCGAGGGTGGTCACCCCGAGCCACCGGAAGGTGGCGATCAGCTCGTCGGTCGCCAAGGCCGAGATATCCAGCCCGGCCAGGAAGGCCCTGTCGTCCTCCACCATCAGCGCAGGGCGGGCCGAACGGGCTGCCCAGTACGCCGCGAACGGGCCGCCCGCCACCCCGAAACGGCCCCCTTCCGCCAGAGGATCAACCGCCCCGGCCACCCGGTCCACGACAGCCTCCTCCCCGCCGTAGTAGTGGATCGCCCCGTCGATAGGGACGAGCACCCAACCCGGCTCGACCACCTCGACCCGGGGAATCAGGTCCTCGATCACGTCCAGCACCGGTTCGAAGCGCCGGGTCTCGCCGACCGGGTCACGGTCCAGGGACAGGGCCGATGGGCATAGAGCCTCGGCGGCGCGACACGCCATGCCGGTCTTCACTCCCGCTTCCCGCGCCGGATGGTTGACGGCCGCCACCAGCGGACGGCCGTCCCGGGTCCCTACGACGAAGACCGCCCTATCCGGCGGCGCGTCCGGTCTGCGGAGTAACCAATCGGGAAACCACACGCACAGGATGCGCGCCATCGTCCTCCACCTCCACCATCTGCCTCCGGCCCGCTGCGCCCTTCCCGGACAGTTCGAGGACGAGGGTGCGACGGTCCAGACGCCCGTGCCCCTCTCCGGCACCCGCCCACACGACTTGGTGGATCTGCACTCGTAGGTAAGCCAAACCGGAAGGGAGCCGACCATCGAGCGGGCGTAGGATCATGCCGGCGTCCCGTGCCCGCGCCTTGGCGCCGAGCCGTCGTAACACCGATTCCCGTATGCCGGGAGGAACCTCGGCGTAGATCGCCTTCACCCCATCGAGCAGGGCGGCGACGACGCGCGGCCATCGAGCCGGATCACCGCAACGGACAACCGCCAACTGATCAGGACGGATCCCCACCTCCCACACCGCCAGTGGGCATACCCATCCCCGAACGTCCACCACCACCCGGTAGGGATGCGACACCCCGGCCAGCATCGAGAACCCGACCCGGGTAAGCCCCAGCCCGGTGGGGCCTTCCAACCCGATCACATGTCCGGGACGCAACCCCAACGGGTCGGCGGCTACCCACGCAGTCATGTCGGACACCGAAACGATCGTGGCCATTCCCTTCCCTACCCGTTCCTTCCTGTATCCGGGTGGTGTTCACTCCCTCGTCATCGACAAGGGCCATACAGTATACCGAACGTCTGTTCGATTGAAAGTCCGAACGCCAAGAGAATGCGCGGATAGTGAGAGAGCATGGCCGGTGGGCGAACTGGAGCGAACCAGGCGGCGGCCACCGCCACCGCCACCGAACTCAGGTCCTGGGTCTCGGCACGGACGATCTCATCGGTTGAGACGCCGTCGATGTGGGCACACCGCTCATGTGCCTGGCGCCGAGCGTGTGTTCATGATCAACGCGGGCCGCTCTACGGGGATCCTGTACCAGCGGCGGCACAACTCCTCGATGTGCGGGTTCATGAGGTCTGCCAGCTCTCGCCGGCGCCGGGCTTCTGGTGTGGGCTTGTATAACTCGTCGGATAGTTCGGTGATACGGTCGGCGAGACGGTCCTCGTCGACCAGCAGCGCCTCGCCGTTCTCCACCACCTTGGTGCCGCCGACCATGACGAAGTCGATGTCGGTTGCGTCGGCCCGTTCCACCACCAGGTCCAACTCGGGTGTGGTGGTGTATCGGGCGGGCGGGAATCCGATGCGGTCCTTGCGGACGCTTATCAGGTCAGCCTGATAACCCGGGGCCAGGGTTCCGACGACACCCCCGAAGCCCGCGGGAACCGCTCCCGATTCGGTGGCCGATCGCAGCAGGGTCTCCGAGGGGATGCGGTAGCCGGCAACATCGTTGGGCTCGCGCTGGAGGTAGCCGGCGAGGCGCACCTCTCCGATGAAGTCCTCACGATCGCCCGAGGAGATGCCGTCGGTCCCGATGCTGACCGTGCTCCCGGCGTCGAGGATGTCCCGGACCCGGCAGATGCCTGCGGACGAGCGTAGGTTCGAGCCGGGACAGTGGACCGGCACTGCCCCGGTGTCGGCGACGATGGCGATGTCCTCGTCGGTCGCCCACACGAAATGCGACAAAGTGACGTCCTCGCCGAGGACACCCAGGTCGGCAAGGCGGCGCATACCCGACGGGCCGATATTCTCGACGGTCCACATCAGCTCCGAGCGGGTCTCGAGTGCATGGGTGGAGATGGTCGTTTCGTACTCGTCGGCCGCTCGTCGGCATCGCCGGTACAGCTCATCCGAGCATGCCGGCGTCCAGTCGGGAGCAAGGATGATCCGGGATCGGCCGTTCCGCCTGTCCCACTTCTCGTAGAGTTCGTCGAAGACCCTGAACTGGTCGTCGATCGGCCAGGCGTATCCCAGCGGGGAGTTCCGTACTTCGGCCACGATCTCCGGCGGCAGCCGGGCCAGGAACACCTCGTCGTCTTCGTGCGTATAGGTGTTCTGGTCCCGCATCGTGATCCCGAGAGCGACCCGGATTCCAACGGATTCGTACGCCCGCAGCACGGCCTCGGCACCGAGCAAGGGCAGCCAGGGACGGCCGTAGAACGTGTCGATGAGGGTGGTTTGGCCTCCCTTTGCGGCGTGGATCAGCCCGTAGGTGGCCAGCAACTCGATGATCTCCTCGGTGGTGTCGATGAGCCCCGAGCCCATGTAGAGGTTGTCGAGCTCGAAGATTCGGCCGCCGATGAGCCCCGGCGCCGTCCAGCATTCGGTGTGGTAGTGCCCGTTAACGAAGCCCGGGACGATGATCCGGTCGGGGCCGCCTAGTTCGTCGTCGAAGGGACCTTTGGCTTCGATACGCTGACGGGGGCCTACATCGGTGATGATCCCGTCTTCGATTATCAGAGCACCGTCCGTGATGGTCCCCAGATCGCCGTTCGCCAGGACGGTGCTACCCCGTACCACCATCCGCACCATGTCACTCCAAAGTGGATCTCCAGATACAATACACCGACCGGGTTCCGGCCACCGCGGCTCCCTGCTCGATACAGGAAGCGGCCCCGACGCCGTCAAAGCCCGCACATGACGGGAGCGAGCGGACTGCGATGAGTGCCCTGATCGGCATGCCCAGCACACGACGCGAGGATGCGAGGCTCCTATCCGGTCGGGCCGCATACCTCGCCGACATACGCGTCCCCGGTGCGCTCGAGGCCGCGTTCGTGCGCTCCCCCATCGCCCACGGCACGATCACCGAGATCGATTCGACGCGGGCGCTCGCGCTCGACGGAGTGGCCGCGGTGTTCACCGGCGAAACCCTCCCGGAGCATGCGCCGCTCGTGGACGCAGTGGGAATCGACGGCCTCGTCAAGACGCCCCAGGCGCCGCTCGCTTCGAGCCGGGTCCGCTTCGTGGGAGAGCCGGTCGCCGTGGTCGTCGCCCGGGATCGGTACGTTGCCGAGGACGGCGCCGCCCTCGTTTTCGTCGACTACGAGACGCTCCCGGCGGTGACCGATTGCCGCGCCGCTGCTCACCCGGATGCTCCGCTGCTGTTCCCCGCTCTCGGCACCAACGTCGTCTACCGGACCATCAAGACCTTCGGTGACCCCGGTGGGGTGCTGGCGACTGCGCACCGGGTGTACCGATCAGAGTTCCACGGAGGCCGGCTGACGGCTGCCCCGATGGAGTGCCGGGGATGTGTAGCAGACTACGACGCCGGACGGGGACGATTGACGGTGTGGGCGTCGACCCAGGGGCATCATCTTCTGCGCCGACGGCTGGCGACGACCACCGGCCTTCCGGAAAACCGGATTCGGGTCATCGTCCCGGACGTGGGGGGCGGCTTCGGCCAGAAGATCCCCGCCGCGCCGGAGGAGATCGCCGTGGCTCTCGCCTCGATCGCGCTGGGCCGGCCGGTGCGATGGGTGGAAGATCGCCGCGAGAATCTGGTCGCCGCTCCCCAGGCCAAGGAGCAGGTGGTGATCACCGATCTGGGCGTGGATGAACGTGGACGCTTTCTGGCGATGAAGGCCACCGTCATCGGGGACGCAGGCGCTTTCTCGTTCAACAGCGCCAGCGCCCTCATCGAGCCGTACCTGTCGGCTCTACTGATGCCCAGCGTCTACGCGATCGACCATTTCGAATGCGAGATCATCGCCACGCTCACCAACAAGTCGCCGGTCTCGCCATACCGGGGTGTCGGGTGGACGGCTTCGCACACCGCCCGGGAGTTGCTCATCGACCGTATCGCCCACGGAGAAGGGTGGGATCCGGCCGAGTTGCGCCGGATGAACATGATCCGAACCGCGGACTTCCCATATACGAACGTTACGGGAATGGTCTACGACAGCGGCTCGTTCCGCGAGTCGCTCGACGAGGCCCTCCGGATGGCCGACTACGCCGGGTTCCGGGCACAGGCCGACCCGGCGACCACCCCTCGCCGACGCGGTATCGGTATCAGCCCCTACGTCGAACCGAACGGCTGGGGCAGCGAGGGAGCAGCCCAATCACAGTGGGTCTTTGCCTCCCACGACGCAGCCCGGGTCACGATGGACTCGACCGGCCACGTCACTGTTGCGGTGGGCACACCCTCCCAGGGCCAGGGCCACGAGACCACGCTGGCCCAAGTCGCGGCGGCGACACTGGGCGTGCCGCCGGAGACGATCGAGGTCCGCAACGACGACACCGACGCGACGCCGCCCAGCATGGCCGGGACCCGCGCCTCTCGCACCGCAGTAGTGACCGGCGGCGCAGTCGTGCTGGCGTCGGAGGACGTGAGGGACAAGCTGGTCCGGGTTGCCGCCCATCTGCTCGAGGCGGCCGAACACGATGTGGTGATCACGAACGGGACCGCGTGCGTCGTCGGCCACGAGACGGCCGGTCTGCCAGTTGCAGAGGTCGCCGCCGCGGCGTATTTCGACCCCGCCGTGCGGGCCGCGGAGCCCGAACCGCTGCTCAGCTCACAGCGCTTCCACGATCCGGGCGCCACCTATTCCAACGGCTGCATGGTGGCGGTGGTCGAGGTCGACCTCGAGACAGGGGGTGTCGAAGTCCTCGACCTGGTTGCGGTCGAGGACTGCGGCCGAATGATCAACCCGCTGATCGTCGAAGGTCAACTGCGCGGGGCCGCCGTTCAGGGTCTCGGGTGTGCATTGCTCGAGAAGGTTGTCCACGACGCAGAGGGACAGTTGCTCACGAGCACGTTCATGGATTATCTGCTCCCCACGTCCGCCGACTCGCCGCGGATCCGTATCGGTCATCTCGAGTCGCCGTCCCCGAACACCGTCGGCGGGGTCAAGGGTATGGGTGAGTCGGGGATGATCGCGGTGCCGGCCGCCATCGCCAACGCGGTGGCGGACGCCCTCCCCTGCCATGCCGCTATCGACCGTCTTCCGGTTACGCCCGAACTGGTCGTCGCCCTTTCGTCGCGGCCGGCCGGCAGAAAGCACCGGTGCTCGATGCATCAGGTACGACACGACCACCGATCAAGGAGTGAGAGATGAAGGCGGCGATGCTGCGATCCATCCCCGGCGAATTGCAGATCGAGGATATCGAGATCGGTCAGGCCGGTCCGCACGAAGTCCTGGTCCGGACGGTTGCCGCCGGCGTCTGCCGCTCCGACCACCATTACCTCGTCGGTAAGTACACGACGCCGCTGCCGACCGTGATGGGCCACGAGGGTTCCGGGATCGTCGAAGCCGTCGGCGACCTGGTTACCCACGTGAAGCCGGGAGACCACATCGTGGCTTGCCTGTCGGTTTTCTGCGGACGGTGCGAATTCTGCCTTACCGGGCGGATGGTCCTGTGCGCCCAGGAGGGCACGATGCGCGACATGGAACCGCCGCGCCTATCCAAGGACGGCGAGTTGATCCACCCATACAGCGCCATCGGGGCGTTCGCGGAGCAGATGCTCCTCCACGAACACGCCGTGGTGAAGATCGACGACGATATCCCCCTGCTAAGCGCCGCCACGGTGGGATGCGCCGTGGTCACCGGGCTGGGATCCGTCTTCAACACCGCGGCGGTGAAGCCGGGGACCACCGTCGCCGTCATCGGGGCCGGCGGCGTGGGCCTCAACGTGATCCAGGGCAGCATCCTTGCCGGAGCGAGCCGGGTCGTCGCCGTCGACATCACCCCCCGTAAGCTCGTCACGGCGCGGGGGTTTGGGGCTACGGACGGGATAGGGTCCGAGGACCCGGTAGACGAGTTGCTCGATCTCACCGGGGGCGGCGTCGACTACGCCTTCGACGCAGTAGGTATCAAGGCCACGGCCGAGCAGGCGTTCGCCATGCTGCGCCCCGGGGGTACCGCCACCCTCATCGGCATGATTCCCCTCGGGGTGGATATCTCTCTCCCGGGCGTCGATTTCCTCTACGAGAAGACGGTCAAGGGCTCGAACATGGGATCGACCCGGTCCCGGGTTGACATCCCCCGATACCTCGACCTCTACCGCAGGGGACGAATCAAACTCGACGAGTTGATCGGCCGTACCCGTCCGCTCGAAGAGATCGGCGCCGCGATGGCCGACCTCGACGGGGGAACGTTGGCCCGGACCGTAATTACGTTCGGCGACTGAGGTGGCATTCTGTGGCGCATCAGCAGGAGGGTGCCGAGCAATCCACCGCCGGTCCAAGAGGAATCGTCATTGCTCAGCACCTTCCTAGGGCTGGACGGCGAAGGCCGCTTCGAGGTCCACCCCGAGGCGGAGTTCGTCCCCGGCTTCCGGCACCGGCCGCCAGCGCACGACTACTTCGAGGACGATATCCTCGGCGGCCTCCAGCTTCACCAGGAAGTGGTCGCCGCGGTAGGTCCGGCTCTGCACGACGCCGATGAACGGACCCGCCCGGTCGATCTCGAATCCGTCGGGTCGATACACGACGTACCCGCCGGCGGGGCCGTCCGGGACCGGCCATCCCAGTTCCCTGGCCCGCTGCGGGTCGATCAGGTTGTTGAAACCGAGGAATCGAGCGGCGAATTCGTTACGCGGACGGGACCAGATGTCGAGCGGGCTTCCGATCTGCTCGAGGCGGCCGGTGTTCATTACCATGACCCGGTCTGCCAGCGCCAAGGCCTCCTCCTGATCGTGGGTCACGTATAGCGCGGTGGTGCCCAGGCTGGAGAGCACTTCGCTGAGCTCGAGCACCAGGCGCTCCCGCAGGCTTCGGTCCAGGGATCCCAGCGGCTCGTCGAACATGAGCAGCCTCGGGGACGGTGCGATGGCCCGGGCCAGGGCGACCCGCTGCTGCTGGCCACCGGAAAGCTGGCCGACCCCTCGTTCCCCGAGGCCCGCCAAGCCGACCTGATCGAGGACCTCCTCGACCCGTTTGTGGATCTCGACCTTCGGCATCGACTGCATCCGGAGACCAAAGGCCACGTTGTCAGCCACCGATCGGTGAGGAAACAGGGCATAGTCCTGGAACATCAAGCCGAACCCGCGCTTATGCACCGGCAGCTTCGTCACATCCTGCCCGTCCCAGGAGACCCTTCCTGCAGCTGGTTCTTCGAGTCCGGCGATAACCCGCAACAAGGTGCTCTTGCCGCAGCCGCTGGGGCCGAGGACGCACACCACCTCTCCGGATTCCACCTGGATGCTCAGGTTGTCCACAGCGGTGATGTCGCCGAAACGAACCGTGAGATCATCGACCTTCAGCACATCGGCGCCCCTCTCAGAAGTTCCCTACATCGCCGGCGCGGAATCGCTCCACCAGCAACATGACTACTCCGGTCACCGCCATCAGTATGACGCTCATCGCCATCGCCATGCCGAAGTTCAGCTCTCCGGGACGGCCGATGAGCCGGAATATCGCTACTGGAAGCGTGAGGATGTTGGGGCGGACGATGAACGCCGTAGCTCCGAACTCTCCGAGGGAGATGGCCGCGGCGAACCCGGCGCCGACCAGCCCCGCTTTGGCAACGATGGGTAAGTCGATCTCGCGTCCCACCCTGGCCGGGCTGGCGCCGAGCACGGCCGCCGCCTCACGTAATCGGTTGTCGATGGAGCGGATCATCGGCGCCATGACGCGAATCACGAACGGGGCGGCCACCAGCGCGTGTGCCAGCGGGATGAGGAACCGGTTGGTGCGCAGATCGAGGATGCCCTTGTCGAGCGATATGAGGAAGCCGAAACCGATGGTGACCGCCGAGGTCCCCAACGGCAGCATCAACAGCGAATCGAACCATCGTGACCAGCGGCTGCGACCGTAGGCCACGACGATCGAGGCCAGCCCGCCGACTGTGAGGGCGATCAGTGACGCCACCAAGGCGAACAGCAACGAGTTGACGATGGCCTCCGTCGGAGGCACCGCCAACGTGGTGCGTCCCCCTGATTGGTTGAGATTGCGGTAATAATCGAGGCCGATACCGGTCGACGTGGTGATTGATCGCTTTACCAGGACCCCCAAGGGGACGAACAGCAACGCTCCCATCACCGTGAGATTCCCCGCGATTGTCGCCCGCGCCTTCCATGTAGTGGCGCGGCGCTCCACCTCGCTCGCAGGTCGCAGATTCAGTTCGATCGCCCGCCGCTCCTGGTAGCGCGAGTAGACGCTGAGGATCAGGAAAACACCGATGAGCTGCACGATGGCGAGGGATGCCGCGACGGGAAGGTTGAGGAACTGGGCGGTCTGGCGGAATATCTCCACCTCGAGCGTGGCGCGGCGCGGCGCCCCGAGAATCAAGATCACCCCGAAAGAGGTAAAAGAGAAGAGGAACACGATCGAGGCCGCGGCAGCTATGGCAGGACGAAGCAACGGGAGCGTGACCTCGAAGAAGGTTCTGATTCGACCGGCGCCGAGCACGCGCGCCACCTGTTCCATACGGGGGTCGAGGTGGGCCCACATGCCACCCACCGTGCGCACCACTACTGCGTAGTTGTAGAAACTGTGGGCCAGGAGGATGATCCATATCGAGCCCTTGAGATCGATGCCGAGCGAGCCATTGGGCCCGGCGAGGGTCAGGAACGCCACACCGACCACGACCGTCGGAAGGATCAGTGGCACCGTGATCGCCGCCCGCAGGATCGACCGCCCCCAGAACCGGTATCGCGACATGATGTACGCGCCGGGGAGAGCGATGAGGACGGTCAAGATCGTCGATACCGCGGCCTGCCAGAGGGTGAACCACGCCACCTTGCGTAGATCGCGGTCCGTGAAGACGTCGGCTAACGCCTCAAGGCTGAAGACGTTGTCCGGCGTCAGGCCGCGCCATATGATCGACGCCACCGGATAGACGAAGAAGATCAGGATGAACCCGAGGGGCACCCCCACGAGGACCACCCTCAAGGCGACGCGCCTGAGGGAGTCGACCCTCGCGGAGGTGTTCCCCCGGTTAGCGATCAGCGCAGAACGGTGCTGTCCCACTCGCCGATCCAACGCTCACGATTGGCCGCGATCACGCCGGGGTCGAGAATGTGGGGGTTGGCCGGGATGGCGGTGTGCTCAACGAACGCGTCCGGCAGCGGAGTGTTCGGGTTTGCCGGGAAGACGAAGTAGTTGAGCGGCAATTCCGCCTGCAGCGCATCGGTGAGCCACCAGTCGACCAAGGCCTGAGCGGCCGGCAGGTTGTCAGTGCCCTTGAGGATACCGATGAACTCGATCTGGCGGAAGCAACTCGCCTCCATAACACCGCTCGGTGCTACCTCAGGCTGGGGATCGGCGAAGATCACCTCGGCCGGAGGGCTCGACGCATAGGAGACAACGAGCGGCTGACCGCCCCCGTAGAGTGACCAACTCGTGTAGTAAGCCTCTTCCCAGCCGGCGACGATCTGAACGTCGTTGGCGCGCATGTCCGCCCAGAAGTCGAGCCAGCCCTCCTCGCCGTACTCGGCAATCGTTGCCAGCATGAAAGCCAGGCCCGGCGACGACGTGGCCGGGTTCTGGACGACGAGCAGGCCGGAGTACTCGGGCTTGCGAAGATCGTCCATCGTCTCCGGCACGGCCAGTCCGGAACTCTCGAAGAATGCCTTGTCGTAGTTGATGCACACGTCGCCGAAGTCGACGACCGTCACCCGGTTCTCCGGATCCACTTGGAACTCGGCCGGGAGCTGGTCCGCCAGCGGCGACCGGTACGGGATGAACACGTCCTCGGCGAGCAACCGGCTGAGGAACGTGTTGTCGAAGCCGTAGAGCACGTCTCCGAGTGGATTGTCCTTCGTGAGGATCGCCTGGTTGACCATGCTGCCGACATCGCCGCCTGCAATAAGCTCGAGATCGACTCCGGTCTCCGTTCGGAACGGTTCGAGGAGGTACTCCACCGTCGAGAAGGCGTTGTTGGTCACCAGGGTCAGTTCGCCCTCGACCATCGGGGGTGCGGCTGTGGTTGGTGCGGCTGTGGTTGGTGGAGCTGTGGTTGGTGCGGCCGTTGTCGGCTCGTCGTCTCCGCATGCAGCGGCCAGGACAGCCAACACAACGAGCACCAGCGTCAGACGGCGCAAGGTTCGCAACGTGGGACTACGCAGCCAGGCCACGCTTCCTCTCGATCCGGTATCCGGGTTCATTTCGCATCCGTCCTGACTCTCGTTGTGATCGGCCTCCCGGCCCGGGCCTTCTCCGATCATTGTCGCTGGGCGATAGTACCCGACTACCGAAGTCGTTGTCTCTATGTACTCGACGGCTCAAAGCTGTCAAAAAAATACCAATACCGCGCCCCTGGGCAATGGGAGGCTCACGGGAGGGAACGGTGTCCTGCCGGTGAGGAAAGGGACGATGGCGGCAACAGAACCGGTTGACGTGTGGTCCGTTCCGGGCGAGTTGGTGGGCCTTGAGCCGGGTAGCTTTCACGCGTGCTCAGGCCGAAGCCGGATCTCCATATCCGGACCGGTCCGCGATCCTAGATCTCGGCCAGGCGCTCCAGCCCGAGGCGGATCATCCAGTCGCTGATCAGGCTCGACAGGTCCGTGATCCTCCCGGTGATGAACAGCCATCCGAACACCACCATCAGGAGGCCCGACGCCACATTGATCTTCCGGAGGTGGCGCTGGAGGAGCCTGATTCCCGAGTAGACCTTGGTCACCCCTATGCCTGCCGCGATGAACGGTATCCCCATACCCATCGAGAAGAGGAACAGCAGGAACATCCCCCTCCCCACCGTTTCCTGGGTGGCGGCCTGGGTGAGGATGGCGGCCAGGACCGGTCCGATACACGGTGTCCATCCGAACCCGAACGCCATGCCCATCAAGGGAGGCGCCCACCCGCCCAGGCGGGAAGGTCGTACTTCTAGCCGCCGTTCCCTCGCCAGGAAGGCCAGGCGCGGCGAGTTGCCGAGCGCCATAACCAGGATGACCACCCCGAACAGCACGATGAGCCACCCGGCCACCTGCGTGATGATGGTCTTGTTACGGATCAGCAGGCCGGCTATCGAGGTGGCGCCGGCCCCGAGCGCTACGAACACCACGGTCAACCCTGCTACGAACAGCACGGTCACCCGGAGCATCCGGAGGGTCGACGCCTTCCCCTGCTGCAGATCGGCTACGGAATACCCGGACATCAGCGCCAGGTAGCCCGGGAGCAGGGGGAGGACGCAGGGCGATACGAACGAGAGGACCCCGAACACGAAGGCGCTCAGGTAACTGGCGGGTTCCATGTTCCTCCGCGCTCGCCGGTGGGAATCGCCCTCACGGTTCTATCTTCGCACGAACGCCGCCCGAGACAAATGCGGCGTCCGTGGATGCCGGATGGTCTACCGGTCGAGACCGCCGGAGTCCGATATGCCGGTATGACAGTCTTTTCTCGCTCTTGGGTAGTCTGTGGGGCGATGGCCCATGCGATACCGACGTGCTTCGGAACCCCGGGCCGATCCCGCACCCGCTATCCGCCGGTACCGCCAGGATCGAGACCATGATCGGCCGCCTGATCCGGTTGTTCGGGCCGGCCTCGGGGTATCGGCGCCAGGATCGCCTCCTGCTCGGGCTCATGTATGTGGCCGGTTTCTTCCAGGGGTACGCGCAGACCCAGGCCGTCAACACCCTCCCTTTCGTCCGGATCGCCTTCGGGTTGACCGAAGCCGACATGAGCCGCCTGTTCGCCATCGCCCGCATCGGGGCTCTGGTGGCGGTGGTGTATGCTGTCCTCGGTGACCGGTGGGGGCGCAGGGGTCCGTTTCTCATCGCTTACCTGATGCTGCTCGCTGCCAACGGGTTCACCGCGCTGGCGATCTCGCCCACCCTCTACACAGCCTTCCAGGTCATGGCCCGGATGGGGGCGGCGGCCATGGCGATGCTGGTCACCGTCCTGCTGGCGGAGCAGGTCCGCTGGGACAACCGGGCCTGGGCGATCAGTTTCTATGCCACCGCGGTGGCGCTCGGATCGGGCACCGGTCTGCTGGCGCTCCCGATCGCGCAGATCAACGAGCAGGGCTGGAGGGTGCTCTTCGCCGCGTCGGTCGTGGGGCTGCCGTTCTACCTGGTGCTGCGGATCAAGGTCCGGGAAAGCCGGGTGTTCCGCTACACGGAGAGCCGCACCAACCCCGTATACCCCCTGGTCGGTCACTATGCGGGACGGTTCTGGCTGGTGGCCGTCTACAGCCTGTCGATCAGCGCCTTCTCGGCGGTGGCCGTGACCTTCTCTCTTGAGCGCCTGGTCAACCATCTCGGCTACTCGAGCGCCGATGCGGCGAGGACCCTGCTGATCGGCGGTACGGTCGGCGGGATAGGGTTCTTCCTGGGCGGGCGGATAGCCGACTCGCTCGGTCGCAAGCCGGTCATCATCTTCTCGCTGGTGGTGGGTCTGGTGGGCGGGGTCGGGTACTACTGGTGGTCCACCCCTGAACTGCTCCTGGTCGCCACGACCCTCTCCGCCTTCGGGAGTTCGGCGGCCCTTCCGGTCAGCGCCGCCCAGCGCACCGAGCTCTTCCCCACCGAGATCCGGGCCACCGCCGGCCAGTGGCTCCACTCGGTTGCCGTGCTGGGATCGATACTGGGCCTGTCCGTGGCCGGATACACCATCGAGCTCTGGGGACTGCCCTTGACGGTGGCCGCGCTGGGGTCGGGAGTGCTCCTGGCCATCCTCGTGCAGACCGCGATCCCCGAGACGCTGGGCAACGAGATGGGTCAGATAACCACCCGGACGTAACGCCAGGTGATCGGCCCCACCCGGGCCAGCATCAGGATCACCAGCACCCACCAGATACCGCTGATCGAGCCGGCGGTGAGCAGCAGGGTACAGGCGAGCCCGTTCGCCCCGACCATGGCCGCGGCCAGGAACGTGAAATCGGCGGCGCCGATCATGATCCCGTCGAGGACGAAGACCACGCTGTTGAGCGGCTGGGTGATGGCTACGAACGGCATCAGGGAGGCTGCCATCGCTATGACGGCCGGATCGGGTGTGAACCAGCCCGGCAGGGCGTTGCGCAGCACCCAGAACACCACCGCCATGAGTACACCCCAGGAGAAACTCCACGCCAGCATGCGGTTGGACAGCCTCCTCGCCCGGCTCGGGTCGGTTCGCAGATGGGCGGCTACGAGGTTCTGGGCGGCGATGGCGATCGAGTCCACCACCAGTGAGAGGAAGAACCAAACCTGTATGGCCACCTGGTGAGCGGCTACCTCGGTCACTCCCAGGCGGGCCGCGGAGGCGGTGGCCACCGTGAATGTGGTGACCAGGGCCAGGGTGCGCACGAAGAGAGCCGATCCGGCGCCGATCAGCTCTCTCATGTTGACCCAGCTAGGGGCGGTCCATCGAATCTCCAGGCCGGTGCGACCCGTGAAGAGCAGGTACATGAACGCCGCCGCTCCGGCGGACTGGGCGATCACCGTCGCGATGCCTGCCCCCGCCAGGCCCCAGCCGAATCCGAATATCAGGACGGGATCGAGGACCACGTTGATCAGGCTCAAGCCCAGGCTGATGAACATGGGGGTTCGGGTGTCTCCCAATCCCCTGTATACGGCGTGCCCCACGGTGATGGCGAGCAACGCGGGGAGACCGAGTCCCCGGAGGCGCAGGTAACCGACCGCGAGGTGCTCGACTTCGGGCGCCGAGCCCATGAGGCGCACCAGCTGCGGGGCGGCCGTTTCGAATACCACCAGGCCGATCACCACGAGAACGACCGCGATCAGCATCGACTGGCCAGCCAGCACCGCCGCTCGGTCGCGGTCACCGGCGCCCATCGCACGGGCTATCAGAGGGGTGCTGGCGTAGGCGAGAGCGATGAACACGAAGAAAACCAGACCGAGCAGCCCCGTCACCACGCCGAGGGCGGCCAGGGGCGCTCCGCCCAGGCGACCTACGAACGCGGTGTCCACCAGAGCCACGAGGGGCTCGGCCGCCAGCGCGCCGAGAGCCGGGATGGCCAGCCGGAAGATCTCTCGGTCGTCGGAGGTGATTGAGAGCATGTGTACCGGGGAGCTTATGAGGTGGCACGGGCGTCGGGGACACCGGCCCGGCCCGGCGAGCCGCTGGCCGGGACTCCGGAACGGGTCGGGATCGCCCGGCGGCTTCGGCATGCGGTAGGATCGCATGACGGCGGAAAGTCGTCGGCGGGCCATCTAACCTGCTCCACCTATGGCGGCAGGCGAGAAACGAGCGGATGGCACCGTACCCACCCCGAAAGAGCGGGGATTCGCCCGGCGTATCGTCAACCGCCTGGCGATACGCTATCCGGAGATCGGTACCGCGCTCCGGTACGCCAATCCGTTCGAGTTGCTGGTGTCCACGGTGATCTCCGCCCAGACCACAGACGAGAACGTGAACCGGGCCACCCCGGAGTTGTTCGCCCGGTGGCCGGCAGCCGAGGACCTGGCCGTGGCCAACCCCGAGCAGGTGGAGCGGGTGATCTTCTCGACCGGCTTCTACCGCCAGAAGACCCGTTCGATCATCGCCCTGTCCCAGGATGTGGTCGACCGCTACGAGGGGGTGGTTCCCGACGACATCGATGAGCTGGTGACTCTGAGGGGGGTGGGCCGCAAGACCGCTTCGGTGGTCCTGGCGGAGGCCTTCGGTCAGCCGGCCATCGCGGTCGACACCCATGTGAGGAGGATCACGAACCGGACCCGGCTGACCCGCGAGCACGATCCCGCCAAGATCGAGCAGGACCTCAAGTCCCTGGTCCCCAAGCATGAATGGCAGCGTCTGTCGATGCGGATCATCCAGTTCGGCCGGGACGTGTGCGAGGCCCGCCGCCCCCGCTGCTGGGAGTGCGACCTACGCAGGCTATGCCCCTACGAGTCGAAGACGCCCGGGCCGTAAGCACGTTCATGGGCGGTAACCTCCCTGTGTCATGAACCTTGAGCGCTACATATCCGAGCGAGCGAGCGTGACCGGTGACATCGTCAACGTCGACAGCTTCATCAACCACCGCGTGGACGCGGCGGTGATGTCCGAGATCGGACGGCGGATCGCCGGATTAGCCGCTCCGCTCCGCCCGGACGTGATCGTCACCGCCGAGGCGAGCGGCATCCCTCCTGCCCTCCTGGCCGCGGTGGAACTGCGGCTACCGATGATCTACGCCAAGAAGTACGTGCTGCCCGGACCCCGCCAGGCCGTGAGCCGGGAGGTGGCATCGGCCACCAAAGGGTTCGAGTACACCATCGAGATCCGGCGGCGGGTGCTCGATCCCGGATTGCGGGCTCTGGTGGTCGACGACTTCCTAGCCCAGGGGCGTACCGCGGTGGCGCTGGCCGAGATCATCGAGGAGATCGGCTGCCACATGCTGGGAGCGGTGTTCGCCATCGAGAAGGGGTGGGTCGGCGGCCGCAGGCTGCTCGAGGAGCGGGGATGGCCGGTGTGGTCGGTGATCAACATCGCGTCGGTCGAGGGAGGGATCGTCCGGTTTGCCTGAGACGGCGATACCGATCGCCCGGATCGTGGATCAGCTGAGGGACCACACGGGCAACGGTTGTTTCGCCTGCGGGCTTGCCAACCCGATCGGCCTGCACATCGACGGTTTCACCCGCGACGGCGGCGACATAGTGGCCCGGTTCCCGGCCCGCCCCGACTTTCAGGGGATCATCGGGAGCCTGCACGGCGGCATCGCGGCCACCGCTCTGGACGAGATACTGGTGTGGGCGGGGATCCTTCAGGAGAAGGTGCTGACCGTGACCGCCAAGCTGGAACTCCGCTACCGCCGGCCCGTGGGGAATCTGGGTAGCTACATCTTGTTGCGGGGCCGGGTCGACGAGCGCCGGGGCAGGCGGCTCAACATCAGCGGCGAGCTCGATGCCGGCGACGGTGCGGTCTCGGTTTCCGCCTCGGGCCTCTACCTGGTCAGCCACACGGTTGCCGAGTTGATGGGGGCGGGATGATCCGATCGCACGCGGGCAATACAGGCCGACCACCGACCACCGACCACCGACCACCGACCACCGACCACCGACCACCGACCACCCGATCCTACAAGTGACGTGTCTGGTGGCGTGGCGCCGGTCCCGGCCGGTCTAGGCGAGAGTCGAGTAAGGCTGGTTGGTCGACGTTCCCCGCGGTGGCCAAGGGCGCGCGTAGGAAGGACAAGCTGCTCGGGTGCCTGGAATGATCAAGGCGCCGTGCCGGGCTGACGCCGAGCGGGCGGCGGCTGTGCTGGTGTCGGCAGGGGGTGAGCAGGGTGGTGCTGTTCGAGTCGGTAGCGCGTGCCGAAAAGCGTTATCGTTGCTCCGCCGTGACCTGCGGCCTGTCGAGGAAGAGATCAGCAAACGGTCGGATGGCGACCCGGATGAAGCTCTGTACATGTTCGTCCTAATGGGTCGATAGACAAGAGTCTGCCACATCGATGAGGGGTTCGACCCTTGTGGGCTGGCGTATCCAATCCCGCGCCAGGCGGAGCCGAACCAACAAACAGGCCGTTCACAACATCGCAAGCTCACATACCCGGGTCGCCGACCAAGACCCGGTGCTGGGGGGCTGGTGCACGAATATCCGTCGCGGAGTATCCAAACGGACCTTCAGATCCCTCGACCATTTCGCCCACTGGTGTGTGGTGCGATGGCTGAGGAAACGATACCTCGGACTGAGTGTGCACACCCTGGTCCGTCGCTACATCCCCCGATGGGAGATCAGAGACGGCCAGATGTGAAATGGTCCGACCCCAGGCGGTTCGCCGTTGTGCGCTACTGATATTGAGGCACCAAAATCCCCACACCTTCGGAGGGCCGGTCACAGAAACCCACCAGCTGATTAGCAGTCAGGGCGCCTCCGATCCGACTCTACACCTATGTTCCTACCCGAGAGGACAGGTTCCTCTACCTCGTGGTAGTGCCTGATGTCTGGGCCCGGAGGGTGGCGGGATGGTTCCATATAATTGTCCACAACAGCGGGGCAACTCCACCCTTCCACTGTTAGAGTCGGATTCCCTGGAGCGGGGAGACGCTCCAGGAGCGGAGGGAAGGATCTGCTATGTACCGGAGAGGTTTGACTTATCTAGGACTGTTGGTGACGTTCGCGCTCATCGTAGCTGCCTGCGGTGACGACTCGGCTGAGCCGGCCACACCTGCCCCGACTACCGCGGCACCCACTGAAACAACCGCCGCGCCGACAGCAACAACCGCGGCACCCACCGAGACAACCGCCGCGCCGACAGCAACAACCGCGGCACCCACTGAAACAACCGCGGCGCCGGGCCCGGTAGTAGGGGACCTCTTCACGATGGCGATCCCGTCTGTGCCCAACAGCCTCGATCCCCAGGTTCCCCAAGGAAATGCGAGTAACGATACTTATTCGATTTGGGTCAGCACCCTCATCCAGTACGCCAACATAGGAGCCGATCCGGCTGGATTGCAGGGCCCTACTGATATCGTCGGCGAACTTGCCGAGTCGTGGGTACGCAACGATGACGGAAGCTACACGATAACTCTGCGTTCGGCCCGAAGCACGGCCGGGAATGAGGTCACGTCAGAGGACGTAAGGTGGTCATTTGAGCGGGCAAAAGAACTGGATCCGATCGCGGCCTTCTTATACGACGCAGGAAACTTCGATACCGACAACCTAATCACGGTTATCAACGACAAGACTTTCACGATCAACGTCACCGCTCCGAGCATCGTAACACTGCGTACTCTCATTCCGGAGAATCTGCCGGTACTCGACAGCACAGAAGCGTTGAAGTACGCGACGGACGAAGATCCGTGGGCTTCTGAGTGGCTGGCTGGCAACATCGCCACCTTTGGCCCATATACTCTCGATTCGTTTACGCCGGGGGAAGAGATTCGGCTTCGGGCGAATGAGAACTACTGGGGCGGACCTCCGGCCTTTACTGAGGTTCTGATTCGAGCCATCCCGGACTCGAGTACGAGGCTACAGCTGTTGGCTGCTGGTGAGATTGACTTCGCCGGTCGCCTGTCGGCACGCCATTTCACCGACCTCCAAAGTAACCCTGATGTGAATACGATCATTTCACCCACAGCTAAGAGCGACGTCATTTTCTTGAGGCACGGTGTCGCGCCGTTCACCGACCCCCGGGTAAGGAAGGCAATTGCCCTGGCAATTGACAGAGGTGCTCTGGTCCAAGCCGCGTATGAGAATCTAGGAACGCCATCGCTCTTCCAAATCGATTCCCGGATGCCATACCCTGGTCTTCCACCGTCCACGCCGTACTCTTATGATCCAGACGCGGCGCGGGCACTCCTGGCCGACGCCGGGTTAGCGGATGGTTTCTCCTTCGAACTGGTAGGGTTCAACGGCCGGCCCGGTCCTCAGGCGGAACCCATAGCCATACTTGTCAAGTCCCAACTCGCGGAGATTGGCATTGACGTGACCATCAACATGGTTGCTTCGTCGGCCGATTACAACGCGGGCAGGGCAAAAGACGGTCCTTACGTAGCGTGGATAGACCAGTATCTGTCACTGGTTCCGGATCCGTCCTATCACGTAGGACTGTTCCTGGAATCGACCAGCATTTACAACCTGGCCGGTTATGCCAATGCGCGGGTGGATGAACTAGTCGAGTTGACGACGGCGCTGGAACCGGGAGCTGAGCGCGACGAACTCCTCATCGAGATGGTTCTCATTCTCCAGGACGAGGCGGTGGTAATTCCGCTGGTAGAAGATGTCCTGCTGGTCGCGCTCGGCAGTGACATCGGGGGATACTATCCCGTAGCGAATCTGCGGCTTTACCCGCACCGTCTCCAGCGACAGGGCTAGCAGTCCCCTTGAGGGGACTGCTGACGTGAAGGAGTCCGGCCGGGGACCCGAACGGTGCGTGCCGATACCGCCTGAACATACCTGGGATTTCGCGACCCGGCCGGTCCCGGCCCGTATGGCCCCGCAAGGAACGTCACGGGGAGGAAGTGTCACGCGCATCGGGGCTACGTGGCTCTCGGCCGCTTCCATGAGTCCGTACCCGCATCTTCTGGACGAACCTTGAGTGCCAGCGTCTTGCGCGTTCGCTCCGTGGCCAAGAGCTTCGGGGAGGAGGGTACAGGCGATCACATCCTCGCTGTGGATACCGTATCGTTCCAGATTCGGCCGGCTGAGACCGTGGGGCTCATTGGGGAAAGCGGCTCCGGAAAGTCCACCGTCGGGAAGCTTGCGTTGGGCCTACTCGCGCCCGATAAAGGAACCGTCGAGTTTCTCGGTCGAGATATCGCCGGGTTGTCGCGGGAGCAGTTCCGCTCGACACGATCTGAGGCGTCGGTGGTTTTCCAAGAACCGGAAGAATCACTCAATCCCCGCATGAAGGTGTTTCGAATCGTGGAGGAGCCCTTGGTGATTCATGAGCCGCATCTCAGCAGCGGCGAGAGACACGCTCGGGTAGAGACGGCATTCGCCGACGTGAACATCGGCTCAGAGTTGTGGCAGCGACGACCGAGATCTCTCAGCGGCGGCCAGCAGCAGAGGATCGGCGTAGCTCGTGCGATCGTGACGCGCCCACAGCTTATCGTCCTTGATGAGCCGACCTCGTCGCTCGACCTGTCCGTCCAAGCGCAGATCATGAACCTGCTGTTGCGACTGCAGCAGGAACACGGTTTCTCCTACCTATTCATATCTCACGATCTCCGTGTCGTAAGTTACATGAGCCACCGAATATTGGTGATGTACTCGGGTCGTATCGTGGAGTCCGGCCCGAGGATAGAAGTCGTCAACCGCCCGCTCCACCCTTACACACTCGTCCTGCTGTCCTCCGCTCTTTCACCTGATCCGCAGCAGTCTCCTGTTCCCGTTCTGGAGAGAGAAGATACGTCGAGTGGACGTGTGAACTCTACGGCGGGATGTGCTTTCCGGGGGAGATGCCCTTTTGCCAGTGACAACCGCTGTGCGACTGAGATCCCCGATCTCGAGGAGAAGACCCCGGGCCATGCGGCGGCAACGTTCTGTGAGGTTACGGCGGATGATTGGGATTCCATAGCAGGAGCCATCGTATGAGAGATAGTACAGAGGTGATCGAATGAACGGCTATTCGTACGAAGAGTGGGTCCGATGCGGCGAGTACGCAAACCTGGAGGGCGGCCGGGTCTACTTCGTTAAGAGAGGCGAAGGTTTCCCCGTGCTGCTCATGCACTTCTACGGAGGAGAGTCGTGGTGGCTCTCACCTGTCCTGGATGCATTTGCCGAGCATTTCACGACCTACGCGATCGACATCCCCGGCTGCGGGCAGTCTGGCGAGCCCGCACTTCCTTACGGACCGCCGCAGTACGCGGCCGCACTGATCGAGTTCATGAACCGGCAGGGTATCGATCAAGCCCACCTCGTGGGTGTCCACGGCAGTGGGCTCAACGCGGTTCATCTGGCGGCTACAAGGCCGACCCGCGTCGGTCGCTTGGTTCTCGATGGATATCCTCCCTGGAACTCATCGGAAGGTGTTGCTCTCTTTCGCGACATGATACGTCCCGTCTGGATGGACGAGAACGAATTCATGAAGTCCTACGACATGGCCGAATGGACTGGGGACCCATTTCCCAGTTTGGCGGGAGACGAGCGAGATATCGCGATGGAAAGGGTCAAAGCCGGGTTCTTGCGCCACCGGCGATGGATCCCAGGCAGCATCAAGGAGGCCATGGGGTATGACGGATTCGTACTGCTGCCGTCCGTTCAAGCCTCCACGCTGGTTGTGTACGGTGAGTCAGACTGGAGCATCAAGCCTGTTGGGCATGGGGAGGCACCCATCCGAAGGCTACTCCATGGGCTCACCGGCGCCCGCGCCGAAGTCATTCCGAATGCGGGCCTCGTGCCTTCCTTCGAGCAACCGGAGGCGTACACTCGCGTGGTGCTCGAGGAGTTCTTGCTCAAGTGACGGATTCAAGAGTAGAAACTCGCTTCGGCCGGCATCAGGGGCCACGAAAGCACGTTGGGGAGTGATGAGGGTGCGAAGTCAGGCCGGATGGGCGCTCGGGATCGATGTCGGTGGGACGTTTACGGATCTGGTGGCGACACAAGAAGGGCGCGTCCGAGCCACGAGCAAGGTACTCACCAGTTATCCAGATCCCGGCGCTGGTGTAATGAGGGGTCTCGGCCGGCTTCTGGTCGAGACAGACCTCGAGTCGGCTGGCTGCGCCTTCCTCGTACACGCGACAACCCTGGCGAGCAATGCGGTCATCGAGGGCAAGACAGCACCCATCGGGTTTATCACGACGAAGGGGTTCAGGGACGTACTCTGGCTGAGGCGGGAAGACAGGTATTACATCTATGACCCGGCAAATCGTTTCCCTGAGGTCCTCGTTCGCAAGGAGGATTGTATAGAGGCCGATGAGCGGGTGAAGCATGACGGGGACGTCGTGTCGCCCGTGCCCGTCGAGGACACGCTGGCTCATATACACGGACTGGTTGAGCGAGGGGTCAGAGCCGTTGCGGTGGGGTTCCTCCATTCCTATGTGAATCCCGTTAACGAACGGAGGATGGCGGCTGCGATCCGCGAGAGATGGCCGCAGTTGGGCGTCGTCGCGTCCCACGAAGTCTCGGGAGAGGGACGGGAATATGAGCGCTTTGTCACGACCGTAATAGACGCCGCGCTCATGCCGATCATGTCCGAGTATCTCCGGACACTCAGCCTCGGCCTGAAAGAGCATGGATTCCATTGTCCTCATTACGTCCTGACATCGGCAGGCGATGCCGTGACCTTCGAGCAGGGCAGCGCTCATCCGGTCACCCTTCTCGAGTCCGGTCCAGCGGCGGGCCATGTGGCGGCCTGCAGAATCGGCAGGGCTGTGAACTCGGAGGTCCTTGCTTTCGATATGGGAGGGACGACCGCAAAGGTCGGGGTGTCTGTTGACGGGAGGCCCATCCTCACCAAGAACCTCGAGGTCGGCCGAGTGGCGCGAGAGCAGCCGGGCAGCGGATACCCGGTGGTGCTGCGCAGCATCGACCTGCGAGAGATCAGCGCAGGCGGTGGCTCGATCGCCCGGATCGACCCGACGGGACTGCTCGATGTAGGTCCGGACTCGGCCGGATCGGTTCCAGGTCCGGCATGTTATGGCCGGGGGGGGACAGAGCCGACCATCACGGATGCGAACGTGCATCTCAGGTGGATAGACCCTGAGGGCAAGCTGGGTGACGAGATCGAGATCGATGAGAACCTTGCCTCCGAGGCTCTGGGGCGCTTGGGGCTGGGTGGGCCGGACGGAGCCGCATCGGGGATTCGAGCGCTCATCGACGAGAAGATGTCGGAGGCGACGCGACTGTACTTGACCGAGTCCCAGGTTCGGCAGCACGGCCGTACGCTCATCGCATTCGGCGGCGCGGGTGGCCTTCATGCCGCGGCGATAGCGACCAAGATCGGTGTTTCCGAGATCCTTTGTCCCCGCGAAGCGGGGGTGTTGTCGGCTTGGGGCCTGGCTCTGGCCCGGTTGAGCCGGCGCGGAGGGCTGAGCTGCACGCTTCGGGTATGGAGGGAGTCATTCGCCTCTGAGTGGAGCGCGGCATGGTTGACGGTGGAGGAGCGTGTGGGGCTGACTGAGGGAGAGTCGCCGCTGTACTACGACCGTGTGGTCGAGATGTCGTATGTGGGGCAGCCCTTCAGCATCGACGTCGCCCTCGGAAAAGCGCCTCATCCGGATGAACCGATCGACACCGAGGAACTGAGCAGTATCTTCGCTGAAACGTATCGTGCGCGCTTTGGTAAGACCGTCAAGGGGGGACGCTTGATGGTCACTGCGGTTCATTTGTCGGCCGTCATGCGGCCCGAAGCCGAGCTCGACGGATTACAGCCTCACGACAGCCTCGATCAAGGCCGACGCCGGGATAGTTCACGCAATAGGGGACCAATTTCAAGGACGAGAAGCGTCCTGACCAACAAGGGCACGAGAGTCGGCCATAGCGTCATCAGGTGGCCCCAAGAAGGGGAGATGTGGAGCGTGCACGGTCCCTCGATCATCCAGGCGCCGCACACAGCCGCGGTGGTTCCCGACGGATGGCGAGCCCTCAGCGATCAAAATGGCAATGTCTGGATCTTGGAAGGTGCTGGCGATGGTTGACGTCGTCGATGTCAAGATAGTTTGGGAGCGCCTGAGCGGAGCGATCAACCTCGCCACTATTGCTCAGAAACAGTCTGCATTTTCGACTGCAGTCACCGAGGCTAACGATTTCGCCTGTGGGCTGATGACCAAACGCGGCGATCTGATAGTCAACTCCGATATTTCTCTGCCCTCCTTTTCCCTCATGATGCCCAATGCTGTGCGGCGGTTCATCGAGAAAGACTGCATGAGCGATCCGCAGCCGGGCGATATATACATCTGGAATGATCCCTGGAACGTCTCGGCCCAGTTGAACGACATTCTCGTCCTACAGCCCATATTCTGGAATGGATCCTTGCAAGGATATGCCGGCAGTATCGCCCATAATCCGGACCTTGGTGGGGTTCAAGAATGGATGAAGGCCTCGGATATCTTTGAAGAAGGCCTCCAGATTCCCGCCTTGCGGCTTTACAGCCAGGGTGTCCGGAACGAATCAATTTGGGAGATAATCGGAGCCAACTCGCGTGCCCCCGAACAGACTCTGGGGGACATCGAAGCGGAGGTAGCTGCGGTCGGGACCATCGCCGACCGCGTGAGTGAAGTGATCTTGCCCGAACACGGTGAGAGCCTCGATTATTGGGCGTCCGAGATACTCGGGCGCAGCGAACGATTGATGAGGGAGGCGATCAAAGGCGTTCCGGCGGGCACCTACACAGCGGAGCATGTCTTTCCCGCGCTAGACATCGGGGTAGTCGGAGAGGATCGTGAGTTGGCGCTGCGCGTTCGGGTGGAGGTTGGGGACGACGAATTGCTGGTCTCCTATGAAGGCACCTCGCCGCAGGTCGCTCTGAACGTGAACTCTCTGGAGACCTTCACGAGAGCCTATACCATGTATGCCCTGCGGACATTCCTGTGCCCGGGGGTGCGCCAGAACGACGGCTTCACTCGCCCCGTCCGGATCGTGGTTCCTGAGGGAACGTTGCTGAACGCGGCTCGACCGGCGGCGTGCGTGAACCGGCACATGGTCGGCCAGCGAACATGTGACCTGCTGAGCCAGGCCCTTGCGCCGGTCTTACCAGAGCGGGTTCACGGCGAGAATGGGTCGGCCCCGGGTTGGGTCACCATGTTGACGCCTCTGGAAGGCGATTTCAAAGACGTTCCACGGCTCTCGGCGTTTGCGGGCGGCACCGGTGCCAGGCACGGGCTTGCCGGACAAACGGTGCACTACCCGGCCAACCTGTCGAGCACGCCGGTTGAGGTAATGGAGCGGACCTTGCCCGTTCTCGTGGTGGAGAAACGCGTCCGAGAGGGTTCCGGCGGCGCAGGAGAATGGCGCGGGGGGGAGGGTCAGACACTCGAACTCCTGGTCGAGGGTTCTCTGGTGTACGTCCTCATGGCCGGCAACCTCGAACGGCAGCCTAGAGGTGTGTTGGGAGGTAGCAGTGGATCGAGTGGAGAGTTCTTCATCGACGGTGTGAGTATGCCCCCTGGGTCCGGCCGACTCACGTCGGGTTCCCGCATCGTCATTCGTACGCCGGGTGGCGGTGGGTACGGCTCCGGTGATGGAGAGGGATCGGCCTCATGAGGCAGCGGGAGCCGGCCGGTACGACGGGATGGGATGCCCCTATACCTCGCTCGAGTTACTGGTCGATCGCAGGATGGTGGTGGCATGGACGTTGATCCGATCACGCTGGCCGTCGTCGAAGGTGCCCTGCAATCCACGATCAGAGAAATGCGGGAGGTCGTGGTGCGATCCGGCCGCTCGCCGATCATCTCAATCTCAACCGACTTCTCAAACTCGATATTCGATACGAACGGCGAACAAGTCATCCAGTCCTACGGTCAGCCCGTCCATATCGGCTCGATGCAGGTGGCGCTCGGAGAGGTGCGCACCTACTGGGGAGACGACATCTCCCCCGGTGATGTCATATTCGTCAATGACCCGACCTATGGCGGCGGGCATCAGGCGGACATGTCCATGTTCAAGCCGATCTTCATTGACGACGATCTCTTCGCATGGGCAGGGTGTCGTTGCCATGTCTCGGATTCCGGAGGACCCGTAGCCGGTGGGTACAACCCGTTGGCGACCCAGATCTACGGCGAGGGCCTGCGGATGCCTCCGATCAAGATCTACGATCGGGGTCGTGTTCGATCCGACGTGGTCGACTTGATTCTGCTGAATGTGCGCACCCCGCGTGCCTTTCGAGGAGATATGGGGGCCCAGTACGGAGCTCTTGGCGTGGCAGAACGCCGACTCGAGGGACTCTGCAACGACCTGGGTGCAGACGTAATCTCGAGGTCTATGTCCGCTTTGCTGCAACGCGGTGAGCAAATGACGAAGGAGGCCATCCGAGCGCTGCCACAGGGCGAAGTGACCGGGTCAGCCTTCATGGAAGATCCCTTCGGGGGTTCGCCCCTACCCATCACCTGCACGTTGCTCGTGGGTGATGGTCGACTGCGGGTTGTGGTGAGAAGTGGTCCCCAGATCTCGGCGTACAAGAACAGCTATTTCGGCAATTCGATTTCCGCGGTCTACGCGGGCCTGTTGACGGGACTCCCGATGGGGATTCCACGAAACGGCGGTACTTACCGGCGTTTCGAGGTTGACCTCGGTCCCAAGGGAACCATCACGAACGCGGAATCGCCTGCGCCGTGTTCGCTCGCGACGTCCAATCCGTTCGACAACATCACCGAAGCGGTTCAAGATGCCCTGTCCAAGTTGGTACCGGAACGTGCCATGGCCGGTTGGACGGATTTCGCCGGCGCTGCATTTGCCGGTGTAGACCCGCGTGTCGGGGAGCAGTTCTCGCATCTGTCGTCCCTATCGGGCACGGGCGGTGCCGGCGCTATGTGGGAGACGGATGGGTGGTCATGCTGTGGGGCACAAGCGGCCTTTGGAGGCATGCGCACGGGAAACGTCGAGGAACTCGAGTTGCAGGTGCCGATCCGGATACACCGGTTCGAACTAGCCCCGAACACGGAAGGTCCTGGCAGATGGCGGGGCGGTTTCGGTGTGGATGTCGAAATCGAGCCGCTTGGTCCGATCGCAGTGTCCACCGTCGGCGAAGGGTACGAGTTAGCACCCCCCGGGCGCTTCGAAGCCGCCGAGGTCGGTCCCGAATGGAGAAGTGTGTTCACACGCTTCGTGCGCGAACCTGATGGCTCCACCCGTGATGTCTCGGGCGGTTTGGTCTTCGAAATGGATGAAGGGCAGGTTCTGGTGAGCCGAAGCACAGGCGGCGGCGGGATCGGCGATCCGAAGCTGCGGTCCCGGGTGGCGTTGGAGCGCGACGTCGCGAGTGGCCTCATCGATCGAGAGCGGGCCAGGACCGTGTACGGCTGGGAGGCGTGACCAAATCATGAATCAGCCTGTCGTCATTGGGGTCGATGTCGGGGGCACCTTCACGGACGTGGTCGCAGTCGATCGGTCGGGTTCGCTGGTGATCACAAAGGTGGCGTCGGATCCCGAGGCGCCAGAGAACGCGGTTGTCGCCGGTATCCGGGCCCTGGCGACTCAGATGGGCGTGGATCTCGTTGGGCTACTGAGCGAGGCGACGATCATCCACGGATCGACCCTCGCGATCAACACGCTCCTGACCCGGACGGGAGCCAGGACCGGCCTCATCTGCACCGAAGGATTCCGCGACATCACCGAGATTCGAACCGGCTACCGGCACGAGAGATTCGATCTGCGCGCACCACCACCAATACCCCTCGTTCCGAGACACCTCCGGCTCGAGGTACGTGAGCGTATAGATGAGAACGGCAAGGTGCTGCGTCCGCTCGAAGAAGCCGACATAATCGACGCCTGTCGAGTCTTCGAGTCGGAGGGTGTCGACGCAATAGCGGTGTGCTTTCTGTGGTCCTTCATGAATGCGTCCCACGAAAACCGGGTCAGGGATACTTGCGAGAAGCTCCTGCCTGCCACATACATCACGGTATCTTCCGATGTCCTGCCTGAGATTCGGGAGTACGACCGCTGGAGCACGACGGTCCTCAATGCCTATCTCGGCCCGAAGTTCGGGGGCTACATAGATCGCCTCGAGGATGGCTTGCGAGAAGCCGGATTGCGTGGTCGCATCCAGTATCTGCAGAGTAACGGTGGGGTCGCGAATAGGGATGAGATAGTCCGGCTACCCAGCAGAACCCTGCTGTCAGGTCCGGCTACGGGCCCTGTCGCTGCTCGCTACATCGCATCACGTGAGGGGTGGGACAACGTTATCTGTATCGACATGGGGGGGACGAGTTTCGACACGAGCGCGGTGACGAGGGGAGAAATCCGGCAGTCGAGACCCGTTGACATCGACTCGCTACGTGTGGGTTTTCCGATGGTCGATGTGCATAGCATCGGGGGGGGAGGGGGCTCGGTTGCCCACTTGGACTCCGGTATTCTTCGAGTAGGGCCGCAGAGCGCCGGATCGCATCCAGGACCCGCGGCCTATGGGCTAGGCGGGAGTGATCCGACGGTGACCGATGCCGACCTGCTGCTCGGTCTGTATCAGGAAGGCTCGATAGCGGGCGGAGTGTCGCTGGCCACGTCCCCCGCCAGGGCCGCGGTCGGGAGGCTTGCCGATGAGATGCAGATGCCTGCTGCGGCGGCTACCGAAGGCATCTGGCGGGTTCTGACAGACCAGCTCGCCGAGGCCGTCCGCGGCGTCACAATTGCAGAGGGCCGGGATCCCAGGGACTATGTGATGGTTGCCGGTGGAGGGGCCGGGCCGGCACATTGTTGTGCGATCGCCGATCGGCTGGGTATCACCGATGTGTTCGTTCCTAGGGCCGCGCCTGCACTGTGTGCCTTCGGCGCAATCCTCACGGATGAAATCCACGATCTTCGCCGGTCATACCCGATGCGACTTGGGGATGGGGCGGCATACGGAGAGCTGAACGATGCCTTGAAGGAGATCCAATCCGAGGTCCTGAGGCGGGCCGGAGCGGGTCCGGGGGATGCTACGACTCCGCGTTCCGGACGCGCCCATGACTCTGGGGACGCACATCCGGAAGGAGACGAACCGGTCGAGCTCAGGAGCGGCATCGAGTTGCGGTATCAGGGTCAACTCTGGGAGATTCTCTTGTGGCTTCAGGGAGATGAGATCGACACGGCGACCGCTGAGGAGGCGGTCAACAGGTTTCATGAGCGGCATAACGAGCTGTACGCCTACTCGGAACCTGACACGCCCTGCGAAGCCGTGAGCCTGGCAGTTCGAGCCACAGTCCGTCGAGAAGTCCTGTTGGCTGACCGGCCACCTCAAGATGAGGGTCGTGAATGGCGGCCGGTGGGAAGCCGGACGATCGCCGGTCTCTGGGCCGGTGGCGCTTACCAATCCGCCGGCTCGGACGGAAACGGGAGAAGCGCCGCCATATACGATGGGGCAGATGCGGTGGTCGGATTACCGATCGATGGACCGGCCCTCATATACGAGTCGATGTGCGTAATCGTCGTTGATCCGGGCTGGAGAGCCGAGTTGACGGCCACCGACACCTATCACCTTTCGTGCAGCACCTGATGAGGCGTCGGCCAAGCGGGATGACGAGGAGAACTATCGATGCATCGGGCGCGAAATGCCCGATGCTCCCGATCCCAGATGTGTCCGGCCGCCGCATCTAGCAGGAAGCCCGACATGTGCGCGCACGTCGCGGCCGGATGATTAGTCGCTCTGCTCCGGCAGTTCATGAGCCTCAAGAGCGCGCAACGGGTCGCCGCCGCTTCGTCCGGTATCTCGTGCGGCGCTTGCTTTTCATCCCCTTGGGCCTGCTCGTAGTAGCGACGCTGTCCTTTGGCTTGGTAAACCTGACTCCGGGTGATCCCGTTCGGGATCTGGCGGGTGGAATGATCAGCGATGAGCGGCTCGCGGAAATGCGAGCCGAGTTGGGACTTGATGCGCCGTTACCGGAGCGCTACGCACGGTACCTCGGCGACCTGGTTCGCCTCGATCTGGGAACGTCATATCTCACGAAGCGGCCGATTGCGACTGAGATCGCAGAACGGCTGGGTAGCAGCGTAGAGCTTGTGATCATGAGCCTGATCGTCGCCAGCGGGTTGGGCCTGTTCGTCGGCTTCGTCGGGGCCCGGTTTCGACGTCGTTGGCCGGATGCGACGGGAAGGGTTCTGATGAGCTTGGCGCAGTCGCTTCCCGATTTCTTCGTTGGCCTTATATTGATTTACGTACTCTTCTTCAGGTTGAGGTTGGCGCCACCGCCGGTCGGGAGGCTGGGTCTGTTGGAGGAACTTCCCCCGAACGTAACGGGTGGCGTGATCCTGGATAGCTTGATTGCAGGGCGATGGGGATCGACGGTAAACGCTTTGCGACACTCGGTGATGCCGGTATTGGCCCTCGGAACGGTCTGTGCGGCTTACGTAGGCCGCGTGGCCCGGGCGGCGCTCGGCAGTGCTTTCGAATCGAGGTCCGTCGAATTTGCGAGGGCGTGCGGGCTGCGAGAGCGTACTGTCGCCCTGTACGCCTTGCGCGACGCGGCCGCACCCATCCTCACGTACGGCGCGATCCTGTTTGCCGTACTCGTTGGAGGTGCGGCGATTCTCGAGACGGTCTTCGCTTGGAACGGGATGGGGCAATGGGGAGTCGAGCGGATCTTGCGGAAGGACTTGCCTGCAATCCAGGGGTTCGTTGTGGTGGTCGGGGCAACATCCCTCTTCACGTACCTGTTGCTTGATCTGGCCCTGCCGGTGGTGGATCCGCGGCTGCGCGCGGACAGGAGGGATTGAGTTGACGGGTTCCGGGATGCGAGTCGACGGCGTTCGACGGGTCGTGCCGGCCATCCGGCAGCGGGGTGTCTTGTTCCTGGCCATCGGAGTGATCACGATCCTGGTGGCTGCGGCGTACCTCGCCCCCTTGCCCTACGGACCGTTGGTACCCGATGGACGGGCTACTCTCGAGCCGCCAAGTAGCTCACACTGGTTCGGTACGGACGCTATCGGGTTCGATGTATTCAGCCGGACGATCGCAGCGGGGGGCCTCGACATTCCTCTGACCCTTGCCGGCACGGCTGCTGCTCTCATCCTGGGAGTCGTACTCGGATTGATGGCGACCGGAACGAGCAAACTATCCGAGGGTGTGATGCGCGGACTCGACGTTTTCCAAGCGTTTCCACTGCTGGTGTTCGGGTTGGTATTCGTAGCGATGATGGGCGACAACCTCAGGAGCATCATCATCGCCATCGCGCTGGTGCACACACCGAGAATCGTGCGAACTACCAGGAGCCAGGGCCTTACCCTCCGTCAGAGCCGCTTCGTCGAGGCAGCCATCGCAATCGGTGCGTCGAGATTTCGCATCATGAGTCGGCACGTCCTCCCGAATCTCCTGGGCGTCGTGGTGGCCCAGGCATCCCTTGCGGCTGCTCACGGAATCGTCCTGATAGCCGGCCTAACGTATCTCGGAGTCGGTATCGACCCGCCACAGGCGAGTTGGGGGGCGATGATTCGCGCCGGTTCTCACGACATGGCAACTGGTCACTGGTGGCCCGTTGTAGCACCGGGCGTTGCGATCGTGATTGCTGTTGCCAGCTTCAACGCCATTGCTCAACACGTTCTGAACGTGTTCGAGGACAGGGCACGATGACGGTGACCGGACAGCTGCTGGAGGTCTCGAATCTGAGCACGACCTTTCATACGGACGAGGGGATCGTACGAGCCGTGGATGATGTGTCGTTCCGGCTCGAAGAGGGGGAAACGCTCGGCATCGTCGGAGAGACGGGCTGCGGGAAGTCGAGTTTGGCTAGATCCATTCTCGGGCTCGTGCCCCCTCCGGGTCGAGTCGAAGTGAAGCGAATCCGTTATCGCCACATTGAACTGTCGTCATTTTCGAGCCGATCCTGGCGCCGTCTACGCGGGTCGGAAATAGGGTTCATTCCACAGAATCCGTTCGGTGCGCTGAGCCCCGTGATCAGGATCAATGACCAGTTCCGCCATGTACTCAGGGCCCACCAGAGTCTTTCCCGCCGTGCGTGCCGGTCGAAAGCGGCCAAGATGTTGGAGCGAGTCCGGATTCGGGATCCTGAACGAGTCTTACGGGGCTACGCCCATGAGCTGAGCGGAGGGATGGCACAGCGGACGGTGATCGCCATGGCCCTCGTGCTCACTCCTCGGCTGATCGTCGCCGACGAGCCCACAACGGGCCTGGACGTTTCGGTGCAGAGGCAGATACTGGAGCTCGTGGCCGAACTCAAGCGCGACGCCGGGAGCAGCATGATATTGGTGTCCCATGATCTGGGGGTCGTCGCCCAATACTGTGACCGGATCGCCGTCATGTATGCAGGACGCATCGTCGAGATGGGTACGGTTCTCGATGTCCTTCGTGCTCCGGCCCATCCCTACACGACGGCACTGGTGTCGGCCGTACCGAAGCCCGGTACGAAGCTAGAGAGTCTGGGAGGAACGGTCCCGGACCTCCGGGAGCCCATATCCGGCTGTGCTTTCTTCGACCGTTGCCCGCACCGGATGGATCCGAGATGCGAGAATGAGCGTCCGATGCTCCGGGAGGTCGGCATCGACCACTGGGCGGCAACGTTCTGTGACATACCTCGATGACAGGACGAGAGGCCCAACCCGGTGAAGCCACGATAAGTCGCGTTGACAACAATCGAGCGGATGTCTGAACAGGAGCGTCATCGGTAAAGGAGAAGACCGTGGCAATCGAGAAACGAGAATCTGTCTACTGGGATCGACCCCCTGCTATCGATCTCAGGTGGGAGGTGTCGGCCCATCCCACCGCCGAAATGTGGTCCGCGATGCAAGCGGCGAAGCTGGGCATGGCAGATGTGGGCGAGGATCCGCAGGTCCGCGAATTGGAGGCTCTCGCAGCAGATCTCTCGGGCCAAGAAGCAGCGATCCTGGTCCCGACCACCACCGTCGGGAATGTACTGGCGATCCTCGGTTACGCCCCCCGTGGATCGATCGTCCTGATGGAGGATCGGTGTCACATTCATTGGGTCGAGCAAGGGCACGTGTCTGCGTTTGCCGGCGCCACTACACAACTCATTCACGGAGACAAATTCGGCGCCATCGCGCTCGGCGCCATCGAAGCCGCGCTTACACGTAAGTATTTCGGACGCCGGCAGCCCGTTTCGATGTTGTGTCTCGAAAACACGCACAACATATGTGGCGGGACGATACTCACTGCGGCGTACATGGCGGAGGTCGTGGACCTCTGCCACCGGTACGGAGTCACCGTTTTCGTGGACGGAGCTCGACTGTTCAATGCTGCGGTCGGATCCGGAGTGTCCCTGGAAGAACTGGCGTCGCCGGCGGACGCCGTGGTGATCGGCTTGAGCAAGGGTCTTGCTGTGCCCTTCGGATCCCTGCTTTGCGGAACGAGGGGGTTCGTGGATCAGGCAAAGGTCAACTATCGGCGCATCGGAGCCCTGTCCATGCACAGGGCGGGTATCTATGCGGCTGCAGGGCTCGTAGCCCTCCGAACCATGGTCGAACGGCTGGCTCAAGACCACGCTCGAGCTAGGCGACTGGCCGAAGCCGTCGGGGATATGGACGGGTTGCGGGTGGATCTGGAGACGGTACAGACAAACCTCGTGCGCGTCGAGACGGACGAGTCTGGCTACTCAGCGGTCGAGTTCGCGAGCGCCCTTGCTGCGGAGGGGATCGCAGTACATGCATTCGAGGAACAGGCTTTCAAGTTCGCGGTTCACGTCGATATCGACGACGCTGACATCGATGCCACGATCGACGCGACGAAGCGGGTGGTCCATGCGGCTACGCGATCACCGTCGTCACCAGTTGAGCGGTTGACCCTCACCCGGGACTGACATTCGGTGAGGATAGGACTCAGCTTGGCCACGCAGGCAGCGCCGGGCGAGGCGCCGAGCGTTCTCGTCGACCGGCTTGTAGAGCAGGTCCGTTACGCAGACCGCTGGGGCTTCGAGACGTGCGTTTTCACCGAGCACCATCAGCAACCAGACGGTTCTCTGTCATCGCCGCTGGCGGTGATGGCTGCTCTCAGTGCCGTGACGTCACGGATACGCTTGGCGACCGCCGTCCTGCTGGCACCGCTGTATGACCCCATTCGCCTGGCGGAGGATATCGCAACGATCGACCTATTCGCGAAGGGACGCCTTGCCATCGGTGTCGGCACCGGCTACGCCGCCGTTGACTTCGACCCCTTCGGGGTAGATCCACACGAACGAGGTATTCGCACCAACGAAACACTCGGGGTGCTTCGGCGTGCGTGGACCGGTGAGGTTTTCTCGTACCGGGGCCGATACCTGAAGTATCGGAATGTGGTCGTATCGCCCCGTCCTTTCCAGGCGGGTGGTCCACGTATCTGGGTTGGCGGGGTCGTAGAAGCATCGCTGCACAGAGCGGCTCGATTGGGAGACGGATGGATCGCACCCATCATTGCACCCATTCACGACGTGTCTCGGCTCGCGTCTCGATATCGGAAAGCGCGCCAGGAGTTCTCAGGCGACTGTGGCGAAGTAACCGTGCTCCGTGAAGGGTGGGTCGGAGCATCACGGGCGGAGGCTTCCCGAGACTACGGCGAGCCGGTACTTTCCACGCATCGGCTTTACTTCGACCTGGGTGCCTACACACGCGATTCGGGTATGGCTTCAGTTGGATCATCGAAAGATCTGACCCTTGAGGCCGTCGCGGAGGACCGATTCGTCATTGGTGCTATCGATGATGTCGTCGGGGAGCTTCGTCGCTATCGGGACGAGGTGAGCGCCGACCGGGTGATCCTCCGACTGGGCCATCCGGGTGGGCCACGGCATGAGGCCATCATGGAGGCGATCGAAATCATCGGACGTGAGGTCATCCCGCTGACCGCAGGCAACGATTGGTAAGGAAGCATCGGGTCTCTCACTGAACGCTGCGCGGAACGATTCGAGGCATGAGCGGGCCATCTGCGTGGGTCGTTGTCGATGCTGCCGTGTCGCTGCGTAGAGTCTCCGCCCGTTGGTTAGGTGCTGTTCGAAATCGGGCGGTCGATCGCACTAAGGGCTGCCTAACCTCCATGATCTCTTCGAGTGCTTGCTGTCTGGTCGGGAAGGGATCGACGACGTGTCAGCCCGGGTCGGCGGCTTGGTCTGATCCGTCATCAGGCGGCCGGTAACGTCCCTCTACACGGTCCCGTCGGTGGGACCGTGTAGGGATGCGTAGTAGGCGGCCACGGCTTCCCAGCGGCGGCGCTTCTCGATACGGACGATCACGCGCGAGATCACCCGCACGCCCACGGTCACAAGCAACAGACCGAGGCAGATGCGGAGCGCCAGAGCCGGTCCCGCCGCGAACGCCGTATCGCATCCCGCCAGCCCACCCTCGCACAGCCCGTATCCCGTGCCGTCGGTGAGGAGATCGATCAGTATGGCGGGCGGTATGACGGCCAGCAGCAGGGCGACCAGGATCAGGATCCCACGGAGGGTCTTCAGCAGCGCGACCACGACGGCATTTTAGAGGTGGTTCCGCCGCTCAGCCGCGCAGCGGTATGTCCGCAGCCGTCCCCCTCACCCCTAACCCTCGTCGTCCTGCGCGGCGAAGATCGAGTCGTACCCGCCCGACCAGTCGGGTGGGATCAGGCACGGGCGAGGGTCGTGGTGTGCCCAGCGGGCCGGCCGGCCGCGGATAACCTTCCCGGTGTTGCGGGTCGGCTGCGGGTGGGCCGTGTAGGGGAACGCGTCGGCCGATGCGTAGGCGTTGAGCAGCAGCGGTCTGCCGCTGGCCTTGCCGGTGGGGGGCGAACCGTGGACCGTGCGGCAGTTGTGGACGGTGATCGACCCGGCCGGCCCCGTCAGGTAGGCGACGCTGTCGCCGTCGACTGCGGCGCCGTCCTCGGACGAGAGGCACCCCACCCAGTTACCGGCCCGGTCGTACTGGTCGTGGAGCGGGCCGTCGTGGCTGCCCGGCACCACCATCAGGGGACCGTCGTCCATACCGGTGTCGGCTAGATAGGTGCCGATGGTCAGCGGGCTGTAGTTGGTGTGGGGGTAGAACTGGATGTCCTGGTGCCACTTGACATCGTCGGACCCGGCATCCCATTTGAAGTTGAGCTTTGAGTGGTGGAAGACCACGTCGGCACCTACCAGGTCGGCGGCCACGTCGGCGATGAGCCCGGTGGCGAACTCCCAGTATGTCTCGTGCTGGCGGTCCGGCATCTTGATGCGCCGGATCTTCGGGGAGTCGCTGCTGTGGCCGTCCGCCACGTCGAAATCGCCATCGGATGCGGTGACCCCCCGGCTCCGGTCCACGAAGGAGGCGGTGACCTCGTTGAGCCTCTCGATCCATTCGTCGGAGATCAGGGATTCGACGGTCACGTAACCGTTCTCGAAATAGGATTGCCGCTGGTCCTGGGTCAATACCCGCGGAGGCTCGGCCAGTATCTGTTCCGGTGTCATGTCGGTCGTCCTGGGCTAGCGGTTCGGTGTCATACGGCTACCGGCGCCCGGATCGCCGGATAGGGGTCGTAACCGAGCACCCGGAAGTCCTGGTAGGAGAATGAGTATAGGTCGCGGGGCTCGGCGGGGAGTTCCAGGCGCGGCAGGGGCCGGGGCGCCCTCTCCAGCTGCCGGGTGGCCTGCTCGAAGTGGTTCCGGTACAGATGGACATCCCCGAACGTATGGATGAACTCCCCCGCCCGCAGGCCGGTCACCTTGGCCACCATCATCAACAGGAGCGAGTACGAAGCCATGTTGAAAGGCACCCCGAGGAAGATGTCGGCGCTGCGCTGGTACAGCTGGAGGCTCAGCCGGTCACCTGTCACGTAGAACTGGAACAGAACGTGGCAGGGCGGCAGTGCCATATCGGGGAGGTCCGATACGTTCCAGGCCGACACGACCAGGCGGCGCGAGTTCGGGTCCGTCCCGATCCGCCTCACCACGTCGGTCAACTGGTCGATGGTCTCCCCGTCGGCGCCCGTCCAGGAACGCCACTGCACGCCGTAGACAGGCCCCAGGTCGCCGGTGACGGGATCGGCCCACTCGTCCCAGATCCTGACCCCGTGATCGTTCAGGTAGCGCACGTTGGAGTCCCCCGCCAGGAACCAGAGCAGTTCGTGTATGACCGAGCGGACGTGCACCTTCTTGGTGGTGAGGAGCGGGAGTCCCTCGTCGAGGTCGAAGCGCAACTGGCGACCGAACAGGCTGTACGTGCCCACGCCCGTCCGGTCGTCCTTGGGGATCCCGTGGTCCCTGATCTCCCTGAGCAAGTCGAGGTACTGACGCATCGTGCCTCCGAATCACATGACTGTAACAAACATAGTCCCGTCGTGGGCCCGGCGGAGGAAATCCGGACCCTTCCCTACCTCATATCAGAATGCGCTGGACTCCGTCCACCGTTCCAGTACCGCCGGATCGCCCTCGACGTGGAGGTTCCCGAGCGGGGTACGGCTCCAGAGGTAGGGGTACAGGTCGGCCGCGGCGCCCGACACCGTGCAGTCCGCCTCACCGAGCCCCCTCCGGCCGTGGGCTGTCTTCGGTCCGAACGTGGTGGTCCAGCCTCGATCCACGTCGGTGGCCGACACCCCCAGCGTCATGTTCCCGGGGGCGCTGGGAAAGCGGTCCGGACGGCTGATGAACCAGACCACCAACTCGTCGATCCCGTCGGCCGCGTGCATCGGGTCGAACCCGGAGAGGGTGCCTGCCGCCAGTTCCGTATCGACCCGATGGATCGAGGTCTCGTGCGCCTGGCGCCGGGCCCAGAAGTCCCGCGGCGAGGATGCGCCCATGATGGTCCAGCACCGCAGGTCCGGTGGAGCGTTCTCGAAGGCCGCGATCAGGAGTTCGTGGCCCTCCCGGAACCAGTCGGCCAGCCCGGCGTCGGAGGGCCATCCCGCGGGAAGGATCTCTTGGAGGTCGGCCGGGGGTTCGGGGCGTCCTTCCGAGATCATCAACCCCGCCCAGCGATGGACGCGGCCGGTGTGGTGCACCAGGTCGCGTACCGACCAATCGGGACAGCTGGGCACGGGCACGTCGGGGTTGACCTGCTCGGTGGCGTCGGCCATCCGCACCCCCTCCCTGCGGAGAGCATGGATCCAGGTTGTGAAGTCCACGGGGCTACCCGCCCGCCAGTGGGATTCGCAACACCAGATGGTCGTCCTCGACCGACCAGGCCGCGCCCCCGACCAGCGCGAAGTCGGTGTAATCGAGTTGCGCCTGCTCGATTAAGGCTCGCCTACCCTCCCCCGCCACGGGAGGCAGGCCCCGCTTACTCACCGCCTCGGCCCGGCCACGGAACCTCTCGAGCATCGCGTCGATATCCAACTGTGCCACGGTCGTCCTTCCTGCTCGTTTGGGACCAAGAGTAGAACAGCCGTGGACATGGGGTGAATCCGATCGGCGGAAGGTGCATATACGAGAGGACTTCAATCGTGGCGGTCCTCGGCCCTGACACGATCGATGGGGTTCGTACCAACGATCGGTCTCCTCGAATCGATGGTCCTGGACAAGGGGGGCCGTACCGTCGATACCAGGCTTATGGTAACGAAACGTACACCAGTGATCACAGATGTTAAACATCGGCTCGACTACGGACCCGGACACCGTGAACAGGAGGATGCGGCCATGACGGTAGTGGCGAATCCCTCGTCGACGCCAAGGACGAGGCCCGCCAAGCCGAAGCACGAGTCGATATCGCGGAGTCGGTCAACGCCATCGAACGTCGGATGATCCAGATCGCCTTCTGGATCATCGGATTCAACCTGGCTATGGCCGGGCTCATCATTGCCGTGCTCCGCTAGCAGTGATGCGGGGTTCCCCCAGGGCTAAGGCAACCGGGCGCTACCGGCTGGGCTTGACGAACCGGCGGGACCGCACGCCCGGTCCCGGCTGGTACCGGAGCAGCCCCGCGGTAGCCGGCCCTGCGACCCTTGGCCCGCTCACGAACCGGCTTCGCCTCTGGCCGCCGTGTCATACTTCCTTCTTGACCAGGATGCCTTCGATGCGGGCTACCCGCTCAGAGAGTTCCTGCACCTTATCAGCGAGCCGATCCCGCCGGTTGAGAACCACCACTACCAAGGCAATAACCGTAGGACCGACCGCTCCAAATACCGAACTGAACTCTGCCCAGTCAATCACGGTTCTTCTCTTTCCTCTACTATCCTATTCTAACAATACTCCTCCACTCTGCCGACTAGGTATGTAGCTGCCCTGAAGAACCTCCCCTTGGCCCGACGGTCGATGGAAGGAATGCCAGCTCAGCGGACGGCGGGCCAACCGTTTTCACCGTTTTCCCAGCACCCTCGTAGCCACAGCACTTGGATTCGAAAACCCGACCGCTCTCCGCCGTCACGCCAGCACTCATGCTCCCCCGCTCCCCGGGCCGATGACCGGACGCCTGAGCGGATCGGGTACCCGGGGACGCCTCTCCGGACTCGGTAGGGGTAGCCGCTCTCCCGCCACGTAATAGCGGCCCCGTCGTTCTCCCACCGCACCGAGGAATCCGAGCCGTACCAGTCTGGTGAGGTCGGAAGTCGCCACCCGTTCGCTGACATCGGCGTAGGCGACGTGATCGTGTCTGCGGATCCGGTATCCCACCGCGGCGTTGTACAGAGATCCCATGTTTCTCTCGTGCAGGCCTGCGTCGGTCCTGGCGCGATCGATGAGCCCCCACAGACGATCGGCCTCTTCAACTCTCCAGGCCATCAAGTGGACCTGGCAATGATGTGCGGTGAGAACGAACCTGATCCAGGGGCGGGCGTCCCGGTCCGGGCTCCAGCGGGTGCCCCCGACTTCGGCCAACACCTGGTAGTAGGCAGGTGTGTTGCGTCCCAGGTATTCCTCGATGCTGGAGAAGCGCGGGTCGAGCGGGCCGTCGCGTCCGAGGACGAGGGTCTGAAGCGCGCGCGACATCCGACCGTTCCCGTCCTTGAAAGGGTGGATCATCAGCAGGTTCAGGTGCGCCATTGCCGCCCGGACCAGCACCGGAGCATTGTCGGCGGGATCGTTCAAGAACATGATGAGTTCGCGAACCAGATCGGGCGCGATCTCCGGGTCCGGACCCTCGTAGGCGCCCACGAAGATAGGGTCTGGTCGGTAGAGGCCGGGTAGACACCCCCGGTCGTGTTTCATCATCATGTAGTGGATGCTCCGGATCACCCCGTCGCTGTAGGTGAAGTGGGGGTCCGAGACAAGCTGAATGATGTAGTCCATAGCGTCGCGGTAACCCCGGACCGCCTCCCAGTCGTGGCCGGTCGCCTCGAAGGGTTCTGTCCCGTCCACGGCCGCGGTGGCGTCGTCATGGCTCACGTGGTGCCCTTCAATGCCGGTGGAGGCGCGTATGTTTCCGGCGGCCACCGACCTCCGCAGTAGGCCTTGCCAACGGGGTGGCTCGTACAGCAGGTGCTGGAGACGGCGCCGGACTTCATTGATAGAGTCGATCACCTCGAGCTCCTGGCCATCGAGCGAAGGTGCTTGAAACAACATTTCTGTAATTCCTTGGTAAAGCGAACTTCTTCTTATAATAAGAGAACTAGCCGGTCTATCCAACCTGTGGCTTCGGTTCGTGGGAGTTCAGGATCCCGAGGCGGTTTGTCGAGCTCCCGCCTCGCGGGCGAACACCGTCAGTTTGTTTCGGGTTCCTGCGGGCTCTCCATCGGTGGGGCCGTCGTCTCCTCCGGATGGGGCTGATCGAGATTCGACTCCTCAACCTGATGGCGCTCGACGTAGGTGGACACGAAGGCCTGGGTGATGGCGGCCGCCGGCAGGGCCACCAGCGCTCCGACGGTTCCCACGAGAGCCGCGCCGACGAGCACGGAGCCGAACGCCACCGCCGGATGAAGCGACATCGTCCGGGCTGTGATTCGGGGAGACAGAACCAGGTTCTCTATCTGCTGGTACGCGACCAGAACCACGATCACCACCAGGGCCGTGATCGGTTTGACCGTGAGGGCCACCAGTACGGGCACCACCGCTGCCAGGTAGGTTCCCACCGCCGGAACGAACTGGGATACCACCCCCACCCAGATTGCCAGGGCAAGAGCGTACGGAACGCCGATTATCAGCAGCGCCACGTAGGTGAAGACCGCGGAGATCAGGGCGAGCAGAGCGCGGGAATACACGTATCCGCCGGTCTTCTGGATGGCGATCTCCCAGATCCGGACCACCTCGGCCTGGCGTTCGGGGCGGACCAGTGACAGGACCAGGCGACGGAATCGGGGTCCGTCCGCCAGCAGGTAGAACGTGAAGAGGGCCATCGTGAAGAGCTGCAGCAGGAGCCCCAGCACCTTGCTGCCGATCCCCAGGATGCCGCTGGCCAGGGACGTGGCGTACTTCTCGAGAACGCCTTGAAGATCGATGACATCCGATGACAGGTTCGAAAGGTCCATGTCGATTCCGAACCGCTCGGTGAGGAACTCGCTCACCGTTCTGAGCCAGTTGGGAATGTTGGACGCCAGGGATGCCATCTCGGTGACGAGGGGAGGGAGGGTGATGGCCATGAAGAGCAGCCCGGCGAGCACCGAGACGGAGAACACGACGCCGGTCGCCACGCCTCGCCGCCAGCCCCGCCTGGCCAGGAAGGTGACGCCGGGTTCCAGTGCGAAGGATATGAAGAACGAGAGCACCAAGGTGAGCAGGAGGCTGCGCAACCGACCGAGTGACCACACGAGAGCGTAGGTGCCGAGGAATGTCAGTACCACCAAGCCGAGCAGCCGAGGGATCCACGGGGGCATACCGTCGTGGCGGACGGTGGCTTCTTCCATGGATGCGAGCCTAGTGGGCGCCTACCTGCTTCCCCGGCTTGGTGGTGCAGATGAAGGGAGCGGCGCCGATAGAGTAGGGACACCACACATCCGGCACCGAGAACAGGGAATCCCTTCACATGGAAGTACAACAGGTTGTCTGGCGGGCTACCGAAGAAGATGTGGCTCGCTCGCGCACAGCGGAGTTCATGGCCCTACACGGGATCGGAAGCTACGAGGAGCTGGTCCGCCGTTCCGCCGAGGACATCGAGTGGTTCTGGGAAGCGGCCGTCGAGTACCTGGGAATCCCCTTCTCGACCCCCTACCACACGGTCCTCGACGCCGGCGACGGTCCGGCGTTCCCCCGCTGGTTCCTGGGTGGACACGTCAACCTCTCGGAGGCCTGCGTCGATCGTTGGGCGGCTCGAGACCCGGACCGGGTGGCGCTGGTCGCCGAGCGGGAGGACGGTGTGCAGCGAACCTACAGCTTCGGCCAGCTGTTGGAGATGGTGGAGCGGGCTGCCGGCGCCCTCATCCGGGTGGGTGCGTCCAAGGGCGACACCGTGGCTGTCTACCTGTCGATGATTCCCGAGGCGGTGGTGGCGATGCTGGCGGCTGCCCGGATCGGGGCCATATACGTGCCGATCTTCTCCGGCTTCGGCGCCGAGGCGGTGGCTTCCCGTCTCGAGGCGTGCGACCCGGCGGTTGTGGTCACCGCCGACGGTTACACCCGCCGCGGCAGGCCCATCGCCATGAAGGAGGTGGCGGACAGAGCCATCGAGATGGCGGGCGTGACACCGTCTGTTCTGGTGGTCTCCAATCTGGGACGGACCGATGCACCGTGGACCCGGGGACGCGATCGATGGTGGGAGGAGACCCTCGAGGCCTCGGAGCGGTTGCCGGCGCTGGCCACATCGAGCGAGGATCCCGTCCTGTTGGCCTACACGTCCGGCACCACCGGGAAACCGAAGGGGGTGGTCCACGTCCAGGGCGGTCTGACCGCCAAGCTGGCGGTGGAAGGCGCGTTCCAGTTCGAGATGCAGCCCGAGGACCGGGTGATGTGGATGACCGACATGGGCTGGATCATGGGTCCGTGGACCGTGATGGCCGGCATGGGAAACGGGGCCTCGGTGGTCTGTTACGACGGCGCCCCCGACTACCCGACACCCGGCAGGCCTTGGGATCTGGTCGGATCACTCGGGATCACCATCCTGGGCATCTCCCCCACTCTGGTACGGGCTCTACAGCCTCACGGGGCCCGTCATGCGGCCGGCGCCGACTTCTCCACGCTGCGGGCGTTCGGCTCGACCGGAGAGCCCTGGAACCCGGCCCCGTGGTGGTGGCTGTTCCGCGACGTGGGCGGCGAGCAATACCCGATCATCAACATCTCGGGAGGCACCGAGGTCGGCGCGTGCCTGCTGACGGTCAACATCCTGCAGGGGATCAAGCCCGTCTCGCTGGGCGGTCCCTCGCTCGGGATGGCCATGGACGTCTACGACCAGGAGGGCCGCCCCATCCGGGAGGAGGTGGGCGAACTGGTCTGCACGAAGACGTGGCCGGCGATCACCCGAGGTTTCTGGGGGGACGACGACCGCTACTTCGGCACCTACTGGGGTCGCTGGCCCGACGTGTGGGTACACGGCGACTGGGCCACCATCGACGCCGACGGGTTCTGGTTCCTGCACGGACGCTCCGACGACACCCTCAACATCGCCGGGAAGCGGATCGGTCCGGCCGAGGTCGAGTCCGCGGTGGTAGCCCACCCGGATGTGGTCATGGCCGCGGCGATCGGCATTCCCGACCCGGTGAAGGGCGAGGTGATAGCGGTCTTCGTGGTGCCAACCGGTGAAGGGGATGGCGAGCAGTTGGCAGATGAACTGTCCGAGATGGTGGTTCGGACTCTCGGCAAGCCTTTCCGCCCCGCCGTCATCAGGTTCGTGGACGACCTTCCCCGCACCAGGTCGGCCAAGATCATGCGCCGCGTGGTGCGCGCCCGCGCGCTGGGCAAGGACACCGGCGACCTCACCAGCCTCGAGAACCCCGCCGCGGTGGAGGCGATCAGCCGCCTCGATATGGGCGGTTAGCAGCCGCCTCGGAGATCTCCTCGTGCAGCGTCCTGGTACCGATGTAAGGTTGGTGAGAGCCGGGTACCGTTTCCCGCACTCCTCGGGGACCGTCCATTGCGCGGTCCACATGGTCGAGGTCAGGAGAGAAACCATGTCCAGCATTGTGGAGATCCAGCAGGCTATTCTCGTTCTTCCTAGGTCCGAGTATGTCCAGTTGAGAAAGTGGCTCAACGATCTGGATTGGGAAAAGTGGGACAGGCAAATCAAAGCCGATTCAGAGGAAGGAAGACTGGATTTCCTGATTGCAGAAGCTCTCGAGGCCAAGGGGAATGGCACGCTCGTAGAGTTTTAGATGCATCGGACAACGCCCCGGTTCTGGAGACATCTCGGACAGCTCCCGGCGCCGGTCCAGCGGGCTGCGAGGCGAAATTTCCGCCTGCTAGCAGATAATCCAAGACATCCTTCTCTCCATTTCAAGAAGGTAGGCAAGTTCTGGTCGGTACGGGTAGGACTCGACTATAGAGCGCTTGCCGTTGAAGACGACGGTGGCTTCATCTGGGTGTGGATCGGTAACCACGACGAATATGACCGGTTCATCAAGTACTAAACGGGTGATCAGAATCGAACGGCCTTCACCTTGAGATGCACATCCTCGTGCTGCTGGATACGGCTGATGACCTCGAAGAGGTTCCGGGTGTGAGGATTGCCGGCCGGTCCGAACATGCGCATGAGACACTTCGGCGGTTTGTCCGTGAGGGCGCCGAGTTGAGCGAACCCGACGGTGGCGTTGATGTAGTCGCGCAGCATGATCTTGCCAGTCTCGATATCCCCGGCAAGCAGGCACTCGACGCCTTCCTCGAGCAACCCTTCTCGAAAGGCCGGGTCGCGCCTGGCACGGGCCTGTACGGTCTGCTTGAAGGCACGGGTTAGCGGCATATTTCACTCCTCCTGCTTGTGACGTTTGTACTCTCGCCAAAGCGCGCGGACACTGGAAAGGCAGAGCCGGGTCATGTCGCCGGGTGCTGCAAAGTCTAGACTTGGAGGAGGAAGCCCTCTCGCGGCCACCGACTACCCATCACTGACCACTGGCAACTGATCACCGGCGACTACCTCCCCTGCTGTTCCATGACGTAGCGGGTCACGCGCAGGATCTGTTCGTCGCTGAGAGTGCCGCGGAAGGACGGCATCCGGCCGATCCCGGCTGAGATCGACTGGACGAAGTAGCGCTCGGGTTTGTCGATCGACCGGGCGTCCTCCCCCACCAGGGGCAGCCCGGTACCGCCGCCCAGGTCCTCGCCATGGCACCGGGCACAGACCTGCACGTAGATCTCCTCGCCGGTGGCGTCCTCGGCCACTCCCCCGCCTCCACATGCAGACAGGACCACCACCAGGAGCGCGAGCAGCCCGAACGCGTACTTGGGGATGCGTCCGGTCACGACGCCCGGCTGCCCCGGATGGAGTTGAGGTAGTTGTAGATGGTGATGCGGCTCACGCTCATCAGGTCGGCGACCTCCTCGATGGACTTGCGAAGGCGGAAAGCGCCCCGTTCGTCCAGCAGGCGGACGGCCACCTGCTTCTGCACCCGCCCCAGGTCGGCGAGCTTGCCGCCCAACTCGCCCTCGACCTGGGCGACCATGCGACCCAGAACGTTGTGGAGTGAGAGGATCCGGACGCCTGCCACCACCTCCCCCTCCCACTCCAGGGAGATGGCATTGCCGTCCATCTGGTCCGGGTCCACGAACTCGGCACCGACGGCGTCGGCCAGGGGTCGCAACGCCTTGATCAGAGGATGCTCGGTGTTCATGGCGTCACGGTCATGTTGACCGATACGCGCGTCGCTCCGGCGCTCATCGCTGCCGTGATGCATTTGGCCGCGGCCCCGAACACATCCTCGAGAGAACCTTCGATGGCGGTGCCGAACGGACCGATGTCGGGCTGGTGGGGAGCCAGGGCGTCGATAGCCGCCTGAACGTGGGGACCCGGGTTTCCCTCCTCGAACGGTTCTACGGTGAACTCGGCACGGGCCGGCAATCCTGCTCCTTGATCGCCCAACAAGGGTATACGGAGAATGATTTTACCGAAGTAACGTTGCGCAGCCCGCAGTTTTTTGACAAAATGTAAAGCAGACCGAGCTTCCGGTGGTCGCTCGATCGGTACGGAGCCTGGATTCGGCTGGAGGATGTCATGACCCTGATAGCTCACAGAACCATAGATTTCAGGCTCAACGGACGGGACGTCTCGGTGCGAGCCGACCATCCCCACCTGCTCTCAGCCCTGCGCGAGGAACTCGATATCACCTCGGCCAAAGACGGCTGCGCGCCGTCCGGCCAGTGCGGCTGCTGCACGGTCCTGGTCAACGGCCGGGCTTTCGTGGCCTGCGTCCTGGCCCTCGAGAAGGTAGCCGGCAAGGAGGTCGTCACCCTCGAGGGCTTCGATCCGGTGCAGAGGGACCGCCTGGCGTCCGCCTTTGCGGTGTCCGGAGCTCTCCAGTGTGGTTTCTGCACTCCCGGGATCCTGGTACGGACCAAGGCGCTGATCGACCTGAAGGGTTCCGGGCTCACCAAGCGGGTCACGGCCGGGCGGCTCGGCGCCCACCTGTGCCGCTGCACCGGCTACACCAAGATCTTCGACGCCATCGAAATGCTCGCCAGAGGCGAGATCCCGCCTCTCGAGACATCGGGAGGCATCGGCAAGTCGGGCATCAAGTACGAGGGTTACGAGTTGGCGCTCGGCGACCGCGACTACATCGACGACATCCGCTTCGACGGCATCCTCCACGGCGCCCTGCGGCTCACGGACCACGCCAGGGCGGACATCCTGAGGATCGACACCGGGCCCGCCGAAGCCATACCGGGCGTGCACGCCGTGTTCACCGCGGCCGACGTGGCGGGCGAGTTGCGGGTGGGGCTGATCCACAAGGACTGGCCGGTACTGATACCCGAGGGTGGGCGGACCTCCTACTACGGCGACGTGCTGGCGATCGTGGTGGCCGACGACCGGTTGACAGCCCGCGAGGCGGCCGAGGCCATCGAGGTCGAGTACCGCGTCCTGAAACCGTTCACCGACCCTGCCGCGGCAGTGGCCTCCGAGGAGGACGCGGTGTGGGGTCTCGACGGCAACGTCCTCTCGGTCTCCAAGTACACCAGGGGAGACTTCGAGGCCGTCTACCGCGAAGCTCCCCACAAGGTTCACGAGACGTTCATCACCCAGCGGGTGGAGCACGCCTTCCTGGAACCCGAGTCGACGCTGGTGGTCCCTGTAGGCGGCGGGCGGCTGATGCTCTACTCGGGTGGTCAGGGAGTGTGGGACGACCGGGACCAGGTGGCTTCGGTGCTCGGGATCGACCCTTCCAGTATCACCGTGGAACTCGTCTCCAACGGGGGCGCCTTCGGCGGTAAGGAGGACATGGCCAACCAGGCACAGACCGCCCTGGCGGCCCACCTGCTGGGACGTCCGGTCAAGTGCACCCTGTCGAGGGAGGAGTCCCTCCGCATCCACTCCAAGCGCCACCCGATCCGCATCGAGCTGTGGGCGGCGTGCGACCACTACGGCAGGCTCACCGCCCTCAAGGCCCGGATGCTGGGCGACTCCGGCCCGTACGCCTCGGTGGGCATGAAGGTCCTCGAGCGGGCCGCGGGCCATGCCAGCGGTCCCTACGTGGTTCCCAACATCGATGTGAAGGCCGTGGCTGCCCGGACCAACAACCCGGTGTGCGGCGCCTTCCGGGGCTTCGGGGCCAACCAGGCCCAGTTCGCCATGGAAGGGGTCATCGATCGCCTGGCGGAGCTGGTGGGTATCTCGGGTTGGGAGATGCGGAGCCGCAACGTCATCGATCCCGGAGCGGTGTGGGGTCCGGGACAGGTGATGGACGACGGCTGCCGGGGCGCTCGCGAGTCCCTCAACGCCGTCAAACCTCATTACGACGCGGCGCGGGTGGCCGGCAAGGCCGTCGGGGTGGGACTCGGCCTCAAGAACAGCGGCCTGGGCAACGGGTTCAAGGAAGTGGCCCGGGCGGTGGTCCGCTTCACCCGCGACGGGACCGTCGAGGTCCGGCACTGCTGGACGGAGATGGGACAGGGCATCCACACGGTGGCCCAGCAGGTGGCGGCCGAGGAGCTGGGCATCGATCCCACCTTGATCAGGGTGATCGTCGATACCAGCCGGGAACTCGGGGCCGGCCAGACCACGGGTTCGCGGGGGACGCTCATGGGTGCGGGGGCCATCCAGGCCGCCTGCCGGGCAGCCGATGCAGGAGGGCGCCTCCCCGATGTCGACTACCACGGCGACTACCGGATCGACTGGACCAACTCCCTCAAAGAAGGTCTGGCGAACCCGACGATCCACTCGGCCTTCGGATACGCCGCCCAGCTTGTCATAGCTGACAAAGCGACCGGGAAGATCGAGCGGGTGGTGGCCGCACACGACGTCGGTCGAGCCATACACCCGGTGCTGTGCGAGGGCCAGATCGAAGGCTCGGTACACATGGGGCTGGGCTACGCCCTCACCGAGGAGTTCCCGGCCGACGACCAGGCCCGTCCCACCAACATGACGTTGCGCAGCCTCGGAATCATCCGTCCCAAGGACATGCCGGAAGTCGACGTGATACTGGTCGAGGTCCCCCAGCCCCGTGCCCCCTACGGCATCAAGGGAGTGGGTGAGATCGGGCTGGTCCCCACCGCCGGCGCAGTGGCCGCGGCCCTCCACGAGGTGGACGGGCAGTGGCGTAACCGGCTACCCATGGCCGTTCACCAGCCGATCTCCAGATGAACACCACGCCGGGCCTGGTCTGTGCCCATCATCACCTCTACTCCATGCTGGCGAGAGGCATGCCGGCCCCTCCGGAGGTGCCCACCACGTTCCAGGGGATCCTGGAGCAGATCTGGTGGCGGCTCGACACGGCCCTCGACCTCGAGATGATCCGCTGGTCGGCGATGCTGGGCGCCCTCGAGGCGCTCGAGTCGGGCACCACGGCGATCGTGGACCATCACGAATCGCCCAACGCCATCGAGGGGAGCCTCTCCGTGGTCGCCGATGCCTGCGCAGAGGTGGGGGTTCGGGTGCGTACCTGCTACGGCGTGACCGACCGGCACGGCCCCGACGGCGCCCGACGGGGTCTGGAGGAGAACCGCCGCTTCCTGTCGGAGGGCGGCCAGGGAATGGTCGGCATCCACGCCGCTTTCACCTGCGAGCAGGGAACGTTGGAGGAAGCCGCCGCCCTGGCGGACGAACTCGGGGTGGGAGTACACGTCCACGTGGCCGAGGGACCGGAGGATCTGGACGGTCCGGAGTGGCTGGACGGGCTCTCCGGAGACTCGTGGTTGCTCGCCCACGGCGTTCACCTACCCACCGACCACCGGCTGCGAGGAACCGTTCTCCACAATCCCCGTTCCAACCTCAACAACTCGGTGGGGTATGCCGACCCGGCCCGCTTCTCCAACCCGGTAGCCCTGGGAACAGACGGGATCGGCGCCAACATGATCGAGTCCTTCCGTCTCGCCTACGTGATGCATCGGTCGGTCGACGTGACCGCCACCCCTGAGAAGGCGTGGGGTTGGCTGGAGACAGGTCAGGATCTGGTTCCCGAGTGCCGGAAAGACCGGGTGACCTGGAGCTACGACCCGATGGACCCCTGGCATATCGTCTTCACCGCGGGAATCCGCCCTGTGGAGGTCGAGGTAGGAGGCGAAGTGGTGTTCGTGGACGGCGCCCCCACCCGGGTGGACGCCGCGGAGATCCGGGCCAAGGCCCGCGAGCAGGCCGCCCGCCTGCACGCGAGGTTGTGAAGAGTGGGCGCCGGAGAATGGGATGGCAATGATGACTGAAGTCCACGAACCGCTCACCCCGTTCGGCCTGTCCGACCTGCTGGACCGCATCGCTCACGAGTGGGAGTCCCGGCATCGCATCTTCGACCTGCCCATCGCCCGGTTCTTCAACGTGTCGGAGGGCCCGGACATCTCCATCGACTTCCTTGGCAGGCCCGCCGCCACCCCGGTCGGTCCGGCGGCCGGACCCCACAGCCAGATGGCCCAGAACATCGTCCTGTCGTGGCTGGGGGGCGGCCGGCTGATGGAGCTCAAAACGGTGCAGATCCTCGACGAGTTGGAGATCGGGCGCCCGTGCATTGACATGGAGACCATCGGCTACAACATCGAGTGGAGCCAGGAACTGAAGATCCCCCAGTCGCTCGAGGAGTACGTCAAAGCATGGATGCTGCTCAAGATCCTCCGCCGCTGGGAGGAACTCACCCCGTACATCGGCAGCGATCCGGGTCCCTGCATCTTCGATCTGTCGGTGGGTTACGACCTGGCCGGTATCTCGACCGATCAGGTTGCGTGGTTCATCGACTCGATGATGGACGCCACCGAGGAGATCGAGCGTCTGCGTCCAGAGATCGACGGGAAGTTCACCAGGTTCCGAGATCTGGATTTCCCGTCCCGCATCGCCGATACCGTGACCCTGTCGACGTTCCACGGGTGCCCGCCGGACGAGATCGAATCGATCACCAAGCATCTCATAACCCGCCACGGGCTGGACGTGATCGTCAAGCTCAACCCCACCCTGCTGGGATTCGAACGGGTGCAGGAAATCGTCCATCAAACGCTGGGGTACGGATCGACGGTCCTGCGGAGGGCGGACTTCGACAACGACCTGCAGTTCGACCGGGGACTTGAGCTGATCGGCGAGCTGCAGCGTTTTGCCGCCCACCACGGACGCCGGTTCGGTGTCAAGCTCACCAACACGCTGGTGGTGGAGAACACCAAGGGGTTCATGCCCGACGAGACCATGTACCTCTCGGGGCCGCCTCTTCACGTCGTCTCCACGACCCTGCTCGGGGAGCTCCACAAGGCTCTTCCCGGGATGCTGCGGATCGACGGTCAGGGCGGTCCGGTGCAGGTCTCGTTCTCGGCCGGAATCGTCAAGGAGAACCTCCCCGACGCCGCCGCGCTCGGGTTGGCCCCCATCACCATCTGCTCCGACCTGCTGAAACCGGGTGGGTACGGCCGTATCAAGCCGATGCTGAAAGCGCTGCAGAAGGTGATGACCGGGGCGGGGGCCGGAACGCTGGCCCAGTGGCAGGCCCATCGCGGAGCGATGTCGAATGGGGTAGGGGCGGTGGCGGCCTACGTCGCCCGGCTCCACGACCCGGCCACCAACGGGCGATACACCCTGGCCGGCAACTCCAAGCTGCCCCGGGCCGTGGACCACGAACTGCAGATGTGGGGTTGCGTGGCATGCAACTTCTGCGTGACCGTGTGCCCCAACGACGCCTTCTTCCGGATACCCACGCCGGCCGAACTCGACGCGGACGGGCTCCAGCAGTACCTGGTCCTGACCGAGTTGTGCAACGAGTGCGGCAACTGCATGGTGTTCTGTCCCGAGATCGGGGATCCCGCCGTCATCAAGCCACGCCTGTTCATGAGCGAGCACCGCTTCGAGCAAGAAACCGACCAAGCCTTCCTGGTCCACCAGGATCCCGACGGGTACTGGCTCCAGCCCAACGCTGCCGCTGCCCGATGGACCGGCGACCTGCTCCTGCTGCTCAACGGCGCCGAGGGTTTCGTGCTGCCTCCATCGAGCAAGCCGGTCAGGAAGTAGAGCAAGCCGGGACGCCTGACCGGAAAGGAAGCACCCGGCTCTTCTACGTAGAGTTATCCGTCAACCAGACAAATCATAGAATCGTGATAACTACTACCAACAGGGCTAGCACGAGTTGCAATAGTGCGATCACCAAGCCGGCGATTGCGAGCCCGCGGTGTGGGAGGCCGTGCCTGCTAGCCCTGTGCAGGCCCATGGCGGAGAGTACGAACGCTGCGACTAGGACTGCGAAACCCACAAACCCCAATGCCGGTAGATATGATGCGGCGACTGCAAATAGGAGTGCTACCAAGGAGCATACGAACCCGGCGATTGCCAACGGATTGCCGTCGGCCCCGCGACGTTGGTCCCCTGACTGTCGAGGATCCATTCCGTGGCCTGTCCCATCCTGTAGCCGGTTCCGTTCCTGCCATCGTGGTGGCGTGGCGGAACCGTTGTGCAGATGCTAATAGTCATTCTCCGGGGAAGGGACTGCAAACGGAGGCGGCGCGGCCTTCGGGTTGGAGTCCGGAGAGGGACGGAGGAGTCCAACGGCCGGAATGACCTGCCCGATCGGGATCGGAGGCTATCGTCCGGTCCTCAGGAATGTGACGTTCGCTTCCCCCGCGCCGGACGTCTGGTCGGTGTCCAACGGGAATGCCGATGGGCCCGAACCCGATCCCGCCGGCCGGCCGTCATTCGCCCGGCCGCGGGGTGCGGTTCCCACCGGGAAGGAGTATTCGAATGAGCTACACCATGGATGATGTACGCCGGTTCGCGGCCGCCGACCAGGGTCTGGCGATCGTCTCGTTCGGACGGCCGGACCGGTCGGTCCACTCCTCGCTGGTCAACGCCGGCGTGATGGACCATCCGGTGACCGGCGAGCGGGTGGTGGCCCTGGTGGTGCGGGGCAACACGGTCAAGCTCCGACACTGGTGCCGTACACCGAGAGCCACCATCGTATTCCGGTCTGGCTGGTCGTGGGTCGGCGTGGAGGGAACCACCACCATCATCGGTCCGGACGACGATTGCGAGAGTTTCGACCCGTCATCGGTGCCACAGTTGCTCCGGAACGTATTCACCGCCGCCGGCGGCACCCACGAGGACTGGGACGAGTACGACCGGGTGATGGCAGATGAACGCCGCGCCGCGGTCTTCGTACACCCCACCCGCATCACCGGCGTCGGTCAACCCTGAACCGGTGTCAGAACCTGAAGGAGAGTCACCGCGCGGAAGTGGCGCGGTTCGGATGAGGGGTCTGTCCTGGCAGCTACGGCCAATGGTGGATGGTGGGCGCCGCCGAACCCAACGCAGATGCCAGATTACCGAGATCGTCAGGGTCGCCCGTCAGAACCTCCTCACCGAGCCGGAATGCCAAGAGAACAAGGTGAGCGTCAACGACATCGGAGGTGGACGAGAGTGCCAGAAGACGGCTGACCGCCGCACCTGGGCAACCACGGGATGCGTGGTATGCAATGGCGTCTCGGAAGAGGAGTCGTCGATGACGAAGCGTTGTGCAACGTCCTCGCCGCGCTCGATCGAGATCAAGACCCCTGCATCGAGGATCACAGTCCGTGCCGCTTGGCCAGAGCCGCTACCCCGGCCGGGTCGACGGGGCCGTCCTCGGAGTTCCAGACCTTGACGAAGGCGTTGAAGGCGTCGCGCCGTGCTCGATCGGCGGCGAGCATGCGAAGTGCCTGACGAATGGCGTTGGTCTTGCTGCCTAACTCCAACGTAAGCTTGTCAAGAATCCGCTTGTCTTCGGCATTGAGACGGATAGTTATGATGCTCATATCGCTACTATAGCACAGACATTGATATACACCAGTGTACAACGCTCGGCCATAGGAGATCGGGCGCGACCCGATACGGGCCCGAAGCGGGCGGGGACATGCCGTGACCGGGGATAGCGGATCGCCGGTCATCAACCGACTCACATCCCCGACCCGGGTTCTGTTGGATGAACGTCCGGGCGTTCGGCACCCTAATCCGCCGGAAGTCCCCGGGTGGCATGACCACCAAGATCCATCTCCTCGCCGCTGACGACCGAACCGCGGTGACCTTCGCTCTGTCGCCGGGACAAGACCACGACTCCCCGCATGGGCGGGCTCCACTGGAGGAGGTCGTTCTCCAGCCCGCAGGCCGGATCCTGGTGACCGATCAGGGTTGGAGAAGGTGGGCGAACCCGGCCCGGGCCTCCTCGGTGGTCGGCAACAACGGGGCTCGGGAACGTCCGGCGCGCAGTCCCGCCATCTCCGCGGCCGCCTTGACGCCCGGGATCCCAAAGCGGGCCACTACGTCATTGGCAGCCGTCAAACGATGCTGCATTTTCATGTTCCCGGGAGGACTCTCCAACGCGGCGGCCACCACTTCCAGACTTAGCCGGGGCACGTAATTGGCGGCCGCCAGAATGGCGCCGTGTGCTCCCGCGGCAGAGGCCAGGGTCACCGCCGGGGCCGATCCGTTGTAGAGGGCGAAATCGTCCGGTAGCAGCGCCAGCATTCGTTGGATGCGGATGGCGTCTCCGCTGGAATCTTTCATGCCTACCACATTCGGGTGTTGGGCCAATTCCCAAACCGCCTCCAGCGGGATGGAGTACGCGGTGACCACCGGTACGGAATAGAGGAAGACCGGCAGGGGGGATTCATCCGCCACCTCCCGGAAAAAGGCGGTCACGAAGTTGGTGCGGTTGCGGGAGAGGGTGGTGGGGGTCAGCACTAGGGCTGCGTCGGCGCCGCCCTCGGCCGCTTCGTCGATCTGGCGTCGGGCGACCCGGTTCGTCTCGGCGTTGATCCCGCACAGCAAGAAAGCGTCGTCGCCCGCGCTCTCTCGTGAGGCCGAAGCCAACTGTCTGCGTTCTCCCGGCTCCAGGAGGGGACCTTCACCGGTGGAACCGGCCAGTACGAAACCGTCATATCCCAGTCCTCCGAGAAAGGACAGGTTGTGACGGTGGGCGTCGAGATCGAGCTCCTGGCGGTCGTCGAAGGGTGTGATGATGGCGGGCATAGCCCTTGGCAATGGTTTCATGAGGCCCGGATGATAACTGCTCGACGGCCGGTAGCCGTTGTGGCCCGGTCGTTGGACGAGGAGCAGGGCTCGACACCGGTACATGTCCATCGAGTCGGTGGCCATTGGTGACCACCACGTCCCGGGTACCCATCTCGTAGTACTTGGCAAGCTTCACAGCGGGCAGGAGGTTGGCAACGCCGGAGACGCTCATCAGGGGCAGGCTCTCCAGGACCGCGGGATGTTGGTCACCAGCACGAGGCGGTACCGGTTCCAGTACCGCCTCACCTGATCGATCTCTGTAGCAAGCCAGACGTCGTCGCCTGCCGGCTTGACCTCCAGTACCCCGCGTTCGGGAATGCGACCGCCGCCGACATCAAGCCCGAATCACAATCACCGATAGCAGGACCTCGACCACTACTCACGGAACCTCAGCCACCCCACTCCCCACGAATTCCCGCAGGATTTTCGTATCTCTGTTCCTCGCCTGTTGGCGGCGTGGAGAACGCCTCAAGAGCTTGAGAACCGCGACCAAATCCGAAGTCACTACTTGACCGGCATACAGAATGCCATATACGATCGTTAGCACACCAGATTCCCGCACACCAAATTCCATACAGGAGACGGTGGAACGACGTAGCCGAAAGGGCCGTTCAGCATGCTCGCGAAGTTCAGCAAGTGGCAATGAAGCTTGCCATGCTCAGCGAGGCGAAGTCGGTCGGAGAGCACTGGTGAACATACCCCGGCTCTTCTATGCCATTGCCCCCACCCAGTTCACCGAAGACCGCCGGCTGGATGTTGGGGCAATTGCCGAGAATGTCGAGCGGGCGTCTCTTGGCGGCGTATCCAGATTCCTTCTCACGGGCGCCTACGGGGAGTTTCCGAGTCTCGACGACGATGAGCGGGTCCGAGTGGTAGTTGCGGTCAGACAGATATCACCGAGGGTCGAGATCATGGCCGGAGCAGTCCACCCCTCGACGGAAGCCACTCTCCGTCTGGCCAATCGTCTGTTCCAGGCCGGAGCCGACGAAGTCATGGTTGGACCGCCGTCCATTGCGGAGGTGACCGAGTCCGACATTCTCCGACATTTCGATTACCTGGGAGTGCGGTCCGAGGGTTCCCTTGCCGTCTACAACAACCCGGTCTTCGGCCACGATCTTGAGCCCGATCTGATCGCTCGTCTTGCCGAAATGGTCTCATATACTTCGATCAAGCAGGGGACCTCTTCAATGAGTCGCCTCCTCGCCAGCGTCAACGCGGCCCACCACGGTTCCGGTCGGCTCAGGGTTCTCGCCGCCTCAGATCTCACTGCCGTGGTCACGCTGGCAGCTGGTATTGACGGCCTCACGTCGACCAATTTCTGGGTGTTTCCTGGAGCGATCACGAGCCTGGCTACCCACGCAGCGACCTCCGATCACGAACAAGCCGAAGCGATACACCAGGCTCTGACGCCGTACTTCGATGCGGTCCGGGCCCTAGGTCAGCCGAGAGCGGTCAAAGCTGCCATGACGTTGCGAGGCTATGCGGGCACGTCGATGGTCCGGCTTCCGTACGAGCCCCTGTCTGAAGTTGAAGTCCGAAACCTCAAGGAAGTCGTCACCGGCGTCGATGAGGCTCTGGCTGGACTCACACCCCTCGGAGCCCAAGCCTCATGAATGTCGGCGCCTGGGAGTCTGGTATCACGGTCATCCGGGCCCGAGGGCCGGCCGCGCGCCGCGCCCCTCTCACCGCCGACGACGCACGGTTCGAATTCATCCGCCGGGCAATGGCCGCGAGCCCGGTTTCGGCGGCTAGGGATGAGACATGATCCTCTACGATTGTCGGGTGTCCTCTCCTGTCTCACCTACTCCCTTCACACCTGATTCCACCAACGAGGTCGATTGGCCCAACAGGCCTACCGGAAAGGAACAGATATGAAACGACACTCACTGGCGCTATTGCTTGGCGTCCTGATGGTGCTGTCCGCATGCGGGTCCGACGAGACGACCAGCACGACGGCCGCAGCACCGGCAACCACCCAAGCACCCGCAACCACCCAAGCACCGGCAACCACCCAGACACCGGCAACCACGGAAGCGGCTACTACCACCCAACCAGAGGAACCCGAGGAACCGGTCACGGTGACGTTGTATGTCGGAGGTGTTACGAGCAGTGCACCGCAAGATTACGCGGCCCAGGCACAAGGTTTCTTCGAGGAGCAGAACATCGACATCAAGGTGGTTGTTCTCGATGGAACGTCTCAGGCGGTCTTGGCGGTGGCAGCCGATAGAAGTGGCTTCGCCTACACCCAGGGCAGCATTCTGGACGAGATGCTGATAGCTCACAATAACCCGGATGCGCCTCCGCTCATTGCCATCTCGGCTGGCGCGATGCGCAATCCCGTGGCCCTCATGTTCCTGGAAGGAAAAGGGATAAGCACTCCGGCTGATCTTACCGGTAAAACGATCGCTGTCCCCCAGGGCAGCCTGTCAGCGCTGTATCTCGATGTGTTCCTGGAAACCCAAGGCATCTCGAAGAGCGATGTCACGATCCAGAATATCGGTTTCGGTGCTCTGAACCCTGCGCTGCTCACGGGAAAGGTAGACGCGATCGTGGCTTTTGCCAGAGCGATCGCGAGCCTCTCGATCGTTGCTCCTGAGCAAGGCGACAGCGTCGGGGCCTTCCTGTTTGCTGACTACGGCATCGCTTCACCGATGACCGGCGTTGTGATCCAGAAGCGCCTATTGGACGAGCATCCCGACGTGGCTAGGGCGATCGCCGAGGTCACCACTCGCTCACTACACTTCTGTGCCATCAATGCAGAGCAATGCGTAACTGACTTCGTCACGATCAACGACGGTCGTGACTTTGACCAGACCTTGGCGGAATGGCGGGTGGCTCTGGAAGCTCAGTATGGGATCGATCCGGAGGAAGCCGCAAATATGGATCCCCTGGCAGTTGGGTGGTTCGACCCAGAGCTCATTGCCAGCACCCTCCCTGACCTTCGACTCCTGTTTGACATAGGCACGGACTTTGAACCGACGTCCCTGTATACGAACGAGTTCGTCCGGGCACCTTAAGGAACGCTCAGTTGGCTCGGAGTAGCATGAACATCGGCCGCGGCCTGTCTTCGTTGACAGGCCGCGGCCTGTCCCTGTTGTCCTTCGTTGTCGGGCTGGTTCTCTGGGAGTGGCTAGTTGATGTCTTTGACATTCCGAGGTTCCTATTTCCACCACCAACAGACATATTCAAGGCATATTTCACAGGTGATATCAGGTGGGTCGATCACACTCTTGTGACTCTCCGCGAGGCACTCACCGGATTCGTTATTGGTGTAGCGTTCGGGTTCATACTTGCAGTAGTGATTACTATTTCCGACTTACTGAGTCGAGTCATCATGCCCTATGTGATCGCACTCCAGGTGTTACCTAAGGTGGCGATCGCTCCAATTCTTTACGTCATGCTTGGGTTCACCAATACCTCCCGAGTCATACTAATCGTGATTCTCACATTCTTTCCGATTGTCATCAATGTGAGTACGGGTTTGAGCTCTGTGGATAGAAATCTCATTTACCTTCTCAACTCGCTGGGTGCTCACAGCCTCACGGCGTTCTACAAAGTCAGGCTGCCCAACTCCCTACCGTATTTCTTCGATGGCTTGCGGATTGCGGTATCCGGTGCTCTGGTAGGCGCGATCGTTGCGGAGTTCGTAAGTTCAAGTGAAGGGCTCGGTTTTCTCATCCTGAACTCTCAGTTCACTTTCAACACTACTGCCGCCTTTGGAGCCTTCGTGATACTGACGGTTCTTGGCCTGGCCCTCTATGGAAGCGTAGTGTTTCTCGGGCGGCGGTTGATGCCGTGGTACGAACGCGTATGAGTCCGCCGAATGTCGTCACGATGGAGGGCGTTAACAAGCGCTATCCGACAGCCAAAGGCGACGATGTGGTTGCCGTGACAGATGTGTCGTTTGAGGTCCGTAGAAAGGAGACACTCGCCATCGTCGGACCAAGTGGCTGTGGTAAGAGTACCCTCCTCAGACTGATCGCCGGCGTAGACACTCCAAGCGACGGAAGGATCGAGCGCGAGCGGTCGGATGGCAGGTTTGTCGTCGGGTACGTCTTTCAGGAATCAAGTCTTATGCCTTGGAGAACGGTATACGACAATATCAAGCTTCCGCTGGAAGTTGTTAAGGACGGGGGGTCTACTGACAACGTAGACAAGCTTATTACGATGATAGGAATGAAGGGCTTCGAGAATTCTTACCCGATCGAGCTATCGGGTGGTATGCAGCGACGCGTCTCGCTCGCAAGAGCCTTTGTTCATGGGCCTTCGATCGTCTTGATGGACGAACCATTCACCGGTGTGGACGAACTGACCAAGGAAGCACTACAGCACGAGTTGGGTACGCTGATCAGAGATCTGGGCGCGACGACGATGCTCGTTACACACGATATCGAGGAAGCCGTGTTCCTTTCCCACCGGATCCTCATAATGTCACCAAGGCCCGGGACCATCGTAAGCGAGGTGCCGGTGAACTTGCCCCTTGTTAGGAATCCTGAAATGAGGACCAGTATCGAGTTCTTCGATACTGCTCGGCAAGTACGAGAGAAGCTCCTTGAGATACATACTGCGAGGGTTGAGTAGACGAACCGACCGTCTATTAGGAGTCGGTTGCCCTGGTAACGAAGTGCGGCATCACCTGCTTCGCAAAAGGTATAATTACCTTTTCGTGCTCTACCTCGGACCGGGGAGCCGAGAAGCACCTCAGCCAGATTTCATCGATTCCCATTGAGATGATCTCTCGTATCTTGTGGATACAGTCATCGGCGGTGCCAGCAACCGAGAACCGTTTGATCACCTCATCCGTCAAGTACTTCCTATCTCTGTATGCTGCCTCTACGCCTTCACGACCTAACTGCCGACACCGCATGAGGAAACCGGGCAGACCTTCATCGAATCCGTGGAGGATCGTCGTATATGTGTCGGGAGAAGTGTTGACTAGCGCTTGGGTCACGAACGGCCGCACGTTCTCGACAGCTTGCTGGCCATCTTCGGAAATCGAGGTATACACCCAAGAAACCAGCCGGATATCGTCGAGGCACCTCGCGGACTTCTCGGCTCCATGCCGGACTCGTTCGATCGCAAACTCAAGCTGCTCCTTCGACACGTACGTAGCGATCACCGCGCCGTCGGCCAGCTCACCAGCGAGCTCAAGGTTCCTCGGACTGCGACTAGCGATCAGTATTGGGATGTCCGGCCTTACATCAAGGTTCAATTGTGCGTCAGAGAGCTTGAAGAGGCTTCCGTCGAAATTGACCGTCTCTCCACTGAACAGCGAGCGGATCATGAGGACTGTCTCTCGCAATGCCTGGTTCACGCGCGTTCGTTCCAGGTGCATCTGCTGGAATCCTGATCCCCCGGCTCCAAGGGTCAGGAGGGTCCGTCCCCCGGACAACTCATCCAGGGTTGCGATCGCCACGGCAAGCATGGCGGGAATCCTGGTGTACGGGTCGGCGACGCAGGGCCCTATCTGGATTCGGCTCGTAGCGATGGCGTCGGCTGCGAGTGTTACGAATACATCTTTCTCGCCAGCGAACCTCTGATCGGCATGTACGAAGTATTCGAACCCAAGTTCCTCCGCCATCTTGGCGACCGATATGATCTTCTCAAGGGGCTCTACTGGAGCCATCCCCACACCGAACGAGACCACTAGGTGACTCCTATCCTTTTCCGGCAGTGAGCACCTTTCCGGGTCTGTTCCCGGTGTGTGTACCTTGCTCGACCACCACTTGGCCATTGACAATTACGTATGGGATCCCGGCGGGGAACTCCCGCGGATGTTCGAAGGTCGCCCTATCCGCCACGCTGTCCGGATCGAAGATGGTCAGGTCCGCATACCAATCAGGCTGGATTTTCCCTCGTTGGTCGAGCCCGAACTGCTCAGAAGGTAAGGACGTCATCTTCTTCACAGCTTCTTCGATTCTTGTGAGCCTTCTATCCCGGACAAAGTCCCCTAGTACCTTTGGGAAGCATCCATAGTTTCGTGGATGAGGGTAGTAGTCCGCGGCTAGCTTGCCATGGGGAGCTACTGCTGAGCCGTCGCTCGCGACCATGACGTAGGAAGTTACGAATATTCTCTCGATGTCTGCCTTCTCAAGAGTGTGGAAGACCATGCTTACATGGCCACTTGATCTCTCCAGCAACTCAAGAGCAGTATCGAACTCGCAAGCCCCGTGTTGCCCAGCGATCTGTGTCAGGGTCTTCCCTTCCAGTGATGGATCAGGGCGGTACTCCGAGACGGTCATCCGGGATCCTCCGCCTCGCAGATGGAGAGATCTCGTGAATGAGGTTTCGATATTCGCCCGTTGTCTCGTATCGGTCGCCCTCTCTAGTAAGGCGTCGACTCCGCCTTCCTGAGACCACTGGGGGAACAGAAGAAGGAGTGTGCTGCTCGTCGCCTCGTACGGATACTGATCACACATCACATCGACACCCTGTTCTCTGGCAGCTTCAATTGCAGAGAGTGCCTTCTGGCTTTGCCCCCAAACGTCGGCTCCAAGTGCCTTCAGATGTGAGATCTGCACCGGGACCCCGGCGCCACGTCCGATGGCCAGAGCCTCTTCAATTGCGTCGAACCAGTCGCCGTTGTCGCCCTCGCTTCGAATATGGCTTGCGTAGAGACCACCGTATTCGTTCACGACCTTGGCAAGCTCAATCAGCTCCCTCTCACTCGCGTAGCCGCTCGGAACATATCTCAGGCCAGAGCACATCCCCCTTGCACCGCTTCGCATTGCCTCGTGGATATGGTCCTTCATGGCTTCAAGCTGCGAGGGCGACGGCACCTCGTTGCTGAACCCCATGACTGCCATCCGGACCGTCCCTTGGGCTACCATCGGTACGACATTGATTGCTGGACCGGCAACTCGAACCCGCTCGAAGTACTGACCTACGGACTCCCAGTCAACCTCGAGCCCGAAACGTTCAACCCTCTCTACGATGTCCCGTAACGCCCCCCCGACCGCCGGTGCCAGTCCCATCCCGCAATTCGGGAAGACCTGAGTAGTTACACCTTGGCGTACCGCGCTTTCCGCCCTCGGATCGACCAGAATAGTGACATCCGAATGCGTGTGTACATCGATAAACCCGGGGGCGACTATGAGCCTGTTCGCGTCGATCGATGTGTGGCCATCATCGTCACCGAGCTTTCCCACCCGAACGATCTTCTCGCCGACGATACCAACATCGGCGGTGTAGAGCGGGTCCCCAGATCCGTCCGCTATCCGGCCACCGAGGATTACTAAGTCAAGCACGTCACCCCCGACCCTCAGAGCGCGCTTATCGCGAGCTCTCCGAAGCCTTCTCTGCGCATCCGCGGAGCTTCGTGGGCCAGGGCATCCATCCCTTCAGTGATCCTGCCGACGATGTTGGTGGCCAGCGCTCCATTCATACCCCTGATCGCGCTGTCACGCTCGTATATGAACCCGATGACGAGAAACGTGCGATCATGTCGTGGCCACACTGGTTGTACGAAGATGGCTGGTTTATGGTAAACGAACAGGTCTCCCACGCACTGATAGATAGTCTGATTCTCTTCTGGCACTTGATCATGCCCGTCGAGCAAGGTATATACTTCCCTGCCATTCTCCATGCTGTGTATGGCCCGGTTCTTTATCGGGAGTATTGCTCTCAACCATTCACTTGTCTTGGGCGCACCGGCCTCGTCCAGTTCTGCAATAGCTACAGCCGAGCCCAGTGTTATTTGTACTCTTGCCATCCGACCCAACCCGTCATGCTTCGAATCTCTTGACGATTAGCCTTCCTAACCCGTTATGACGTATATCCTCACATCTATCAGTAAAGGTCACGGGAAGGTCAATAAAGCTCGCAAACAGTGTCGTCACTTGAAGCTCAGGATCCGCACTACGGGCTGGATCGTTCGCCGCCAAGCCACCCGCGGAAGGGTCACCGTAAAAGATAGCGAACTCCGAAAGCTCACGCTGAAACTCTGAACTGTAAGCAAGCTGCTTACCTCGAGACATCTGAGGAGACCGCCAAAAATAGAGTATGTCTCCCGGTGCAATTATCCCATGGTGTGGCGGTCCCTCGGGAGGTAGTCTCAGGATCTTGTCTCCCTCAAGGTGCAGCATGATCTCGCGGCTTGCCCAGTTCGCGTGGAGGGACATTCCCGTAACAGGGAGAATGTCCCATACGGCGTTGCACGTGTTCGGCACGACATCGTCGTGCATCTCCGCTATTGCGGTTGTCCCTGCCAGTTCGAAGAGCAGCCTTCTCAACCTTCATCCACTCTCTCGATGACCAGTTCTCTTTGACCTTCGTATATCATCGCCTCGCAGGCCTTGCCAAGTTCCTCGAAACCCGAGGAGATCTCGGCGAAGAGATTCACAGCCTCAGGCCCCCGTGGACCCTGTGGCCTTGTGTCTCGTTCGTACACGATCCCTATTTCGGCAGACTCCAACCTGCCGTACGGTGCACCGCGGTAGTAGTTGGCCGGCCTGTAGTAGTAGAAAATATCACCGGGAACAGGGATGTAGGTGAGAACGTTCTCCGGCCGGAGAACAGGGTTGCTCTCTAGATGACAGCGGATTAGATGTCCCGACCAGATGTCGTGTGTCGCCTTGAGACGAAGTGGAAGCATGTTCCACAGGGCCGAGCAGGTATCGGGACAATCGTCGTCCAAGAGATTAGCGATAGCGGTGGTGTCTGAACCCGGAAACGATATCCTGATCCGACGAGGCAAGAACGAGGACCCAGACTGCTCGTCAGACATGCGAACGTGCTTCCCCCGACTGTGGAATCGCCAACTCGCTTCCTCCTGTGAGGGATCTGACGTGCTGACGATCGTATATCGCACTTGTATGCCCGTCAAGTAGCGGCTTTGGTGTTGATCACGTTCCTCTTGCTGATGAGACGCTCGCTACGCCGCAACAGACGACGAGCAGGGATACGTACTGTATTGCTCCTGGTTCAGCCCCTGATGGTCGGGCGTGGGAGTCGCCGTAGCATCGACCGGTCTCCTAACTATCGGTGCGGTCGATCCGACGGGTCGAGCAATCACGGGTGGTTGGCCGGCTTTATGGCGGAGAGGGGGTTGGCAGCCCCCGAGGTTCCCAACAGGGCAGGCTCTCCACCGTGGTGGGGTCCACTCCCCTGGTGGCCAGGCAGTCCCGCCCGGCCGGCTCGTTCCCGATCGGAGTCGGAGGCTACCGTCCGGTCCTCAGGAACGTGACATTCGCTCCCCGCATGCCGGGCGTCTGGTCGGTGTCCAACAGGAATGCCGATGGACCCGGACCCGATCCCGTCGGCCGGCCGTTCATCCTCCGGCCGCAGGGTGCAGTTCCCACCGGGAAGGAGCAGTCGAATGAGCTACACCATGGATGATGTAGGCCGGTTCGCGGGCGCCGATCAGGGCCTGTCGGTGGTCTCGTTCGCCCGTCCCGACCAGTCTGTGCACTCCAGCCTGGTCAACGCCGGTGTGATCGACCATCCAATGACCGGCGAGTGGGTGGTGGCCCTGGTGGTGCCGGGCAACACGGTCAAGCTCCGCCACTGGCGCCACACCCCGAGGGCCACCATCGTCTTCCGGTCGGGATGGTTCTGGATAGGCATGGAAGGCAGCACCACCATCATCGGCCCGGACGACCTGTACGAGGGCTTCGACCCTTCAGCTGTTCCGCAGTTGCTTCGGGACGTGTTCACCGCCGCCGGCGGAACCCACGAGGACTGGGACCACTACGACCGAGCCATGGCGGCCGAGCGAAGCGCGGCGGTCTTTATCCACCCCACCCGCATCACCGGCGTCGGCCAACCCTTAGCCAGGACCTAAGGCCAGCGCTGAATTGTCGGGGCTGCCAGGCCAAACGGACAACCGAGGGCGGCGAGGTCGTCGGGATTACCAGTCACAATGTCCTCTCCCGGCCGGAATGCCAATAGGACCGGCCCTGTTGCCTGGTTACCGAGCCGCCGTTGGCCTCCCCAGGCTGCCGCGACATGTCGGAAAGGCCTCACCCTTCACCTGGATCAGGACAAGTAGCTATCGCTATCCTTTCGGATAGCCACGGGAAGGGAAAGCGTGGTGGTGGTCGAATGGGGAACCGTGATAGCAATACTGGTCCCGGTGGCTGGGCTGGTGGCCGGTGTGTTCCGGGTGCTCGATGGCAGGCTGACTCGGATCGACCGTCGGGCAGAGGGCCGGCATGAGGATCTGGTGAGGCTGATCCGTGGCTACCCCCCATCTGTTTCTGCTCATTCTGATCCGGAAATCGGTTCATAAGTCCATCGGGGCGTTCCCCCGGCTTGCAGGGTCGAGAGTCAGAGTGCCCACCCTCGGCCACCTCGTGAACGGACGCCGGACAGGGAGGCGGCCACTCCGGCCAGCCAGGTTATCGAACCGCATATATCTGCCGGGAACGAGCGGCGATCCGGTGCCTGGCAACCGGCGTCCTTGGTCGGTCACGGTGAGCCATGCCCGCCCTGTCTCATTAACCTTGTGCTAGACGCTGCGCCAAATCCAGGGATGGGAAGGGAGGTGGTTGTATGTCGATATGGGAGACCTGCGAAGCCGTAGAGCGGATTCCGGGCAAGGTCAGTGGAGCTTGGATCTTCCGCGGGACTCGCCTACCACTGTCACATCTATTCGAGAATCTTGCATCGGGCGCGTCCGTCGAGGACTTCCTAGACTGGTTCGACGGTGCGGAGAAGGACGCTGTGTTGGCTGTCTTCGGTCACCTGGCTGAAGTTACGCTGGCAGAAGATAGGAGAGCGTGGCTCCAACGTCGGTGAGAATCCTGTTCGACCACGGTACACCGCGACCACTACACCGGTTTCTCGTAGGGCACACGGTTGACAGTTGCCACGAGAAGGGGTGGGAGGAGCTGGCCAATAGAGCGCTGTTCGACGCCGCGGAGGGGGAAGGTTAACGACGTTCTGATTGCTGCCGATCAAGGGATCCGGTATCAGCAGAATCTCGCGGCGAGACGATTGGGCATCATCGTCATCAGGGCGGACTGGCGAGATGTACAAAGGAGAGCCGACACCATTATTCGGACTATCGACGAGATCATCCCCAGTCAGCTTGTGGAGGTGCTCGACTAGATGTCGGGGACGGCGTATACGGCCTCAACCGCCGAAGACGGCGCTCACCGCACAGGAGAAGCCGGGTAAGACGTCCGCACCGTCGAGGAAGGCGTCCTCGCCGAGCGTCGATACAGCTAGATCGGGGCGGTACACGTGAACGGTGCGCGTATCCGGATGCACTACCCAGACCAGACGTACACCGTGGCTCAGCCACATCCACGCCTTATCCCGGACCTCGCGCCGGCTGTCGCCAGGCGACACGACCTCCGCCACCAGGTCGGGGACCGTCTCCGAATACCCGGTCACCCGCATCCCCGGCGGTACCTTCTCCGCGGAGAAAAACGCAACATCGGGCTCCCGAACCGTATCAGGATCACGTTCCAGCCAGACACCCGCGTCCGAGGCCGTCAAGCGTCCCAACCGCCGGGGTTTCACGAAGCCACCCAGCTCAAACCCCAGGTTCATCACTATCTCGCCGTGCTCCTGTCCGGTCGGCATGGTCTCGTGCAGCACCCCCCGGATGAGTTCACCGCGCACACCCCGGCTGTAGAGTCGGAGCAACTCATCTGCGGTCAGCAGCTTGGTGTCGGTGGCCGTCGTCATTTCCGCTCGCTCTCTGGCCGCGTCATTGTAGACAATACGATAGTTTACGGAGACAACACCGTCGGGTTAACGCTTGCGCAGCCGGTTGCGGCACCGGCCGTGCCCGACCAGGAAGAAAGGCCACGCCGGCGAGCCAGGTGATGGAGTCCCAGGCCGGGAGGGGGTCGCCGTCGCGGACTGCTGCGATGAAGAACACCACGCCGGATACAGCGAACAGGGCCCAGCCGATCAGTTCGGACCGGCTGCCTGTCGTCATCCGAGTCCGGTTAGGTTGTTGAACTCCTCGATGAGTCGGTCGACGGGATCGGCAAGGGCCTGGATACCGGTCCAGTAGTCGTCGTCGTACCACTGTGCCTGGATCTCGTCGTAGGTCTTGCCCTGCTGCTCGACCCAGGTGTAGTACTTGAGGTTGTGGATGCGTTTGCGGTCGTAGTAGCCGAGTTCGTGGACGTGTTCGGTGGATGTCCCGAGGAGGTGGCGGTGGTAGGCGGCTACCGCGTCGTGGGTGGTGAAGGTGCCGCGGTCCTCGCTGAGTTCGTGGAGGCGGCTGCGGTACATGTCCATCGAGTCGGTGGCGATGGTGACCACCACGTCTCGGGAGGTCATCTCGTAGTACTTGGCCAACTTGATGGCGGAGAGCAGGTTGGCGGCGCCGGAGATGCCGAGCAGGGGCAGGCTTTCGAGGACATCGGGATCGACTCCTTGGGACACGAGGTACTCCTGTCCGGGCGGCTCGTTGAACAGGCGGGTGAGGGACATGGCCGCCTCGTCGTCCAACCCGATGGCGAAGTCGGTGTTCTTGACGTTGTGGACCCACGGGATGTGCTTGTCGCCGATCCCTTCGATGCGATGCTCCCCGAAGCCGTTGAGGAGCATCGTCGGGCACTGGACGGCCTCCCCGCCGGCGATGACCGAGCTGGGGAAGCGCTGCTTCAGGTAGTCGCCGGCGGCGATGGTGCCGGCCGATCCGGTGGTGACAGTGAAGCCCCGGAACCGATCCCGCTCCCCCATCACCTCGCCGAGCACCTCCTCGACGGCCGGGCCGGTGACCGACACGTGCCACAGGTAGTTACCGAACTCGTCGAACTGGTTGAAGATGATCAGGTCCTCGCCGGAGGCGGCCAGTTCGTTACACTTGTCGAAGATCTCCTTGACGTTGGACTCCGATCCGGGCGTCTTGATGATCTCCCCCGCTACCGTCTGCAACCATTCGAACCGCTCGCGGCTCATTCCCTCCGGCAGGATCGCCACCGACTCGCAGCCCAACAGGTTGGAGTCGTAGGCGCCGCCCCGGCAATAGTTGCCGGTGGACGGCCACACCGCTTTCTGGGTCGCCGGGTCGAACTGGCCGGTAACCAGGCGGGGAACCAGGCACCCGAAGGCGGCTCCCACCTTGTGCGCACCGGTCGGGAACCACTTGCCGATCAGCGACACGATCCGGGCGTCGGTGCCGGTGAGAGCGGACGGCCATTCGACGTAGTTGACGCCCCCGAACCCGCCCCCGTGGACGACGGGCTCGTTGTGCCAGGTGATCCGGTACAGGTTGAGAGGGTGGAGGTCCCACAGGCCGATGTCCACGAGCCCTGTTTGGACATCGGAGGGAATCAGGCCCGGATCCTGCATCTGGGCGAGGGTCGGGATGCGAACCCGGCGGTCCCTGGTGTGGGCGGCCACCGCATCGAGGGCGGTCTCGTCAACTGTCAGATCGATCATGCCTGCTTCCTTAGGTTCTCGAGCCACCGTTCCATTCTGGCGGATATCTCGATCGGGTCGAGTCCATCCGGACCCGGGCGGACGGGCAGCGGTACAGCGCCGATCCTTTCGATCCCGCCCATGACCCCGCGGATGTCCTTCAACCCCGATCCGGTGGAGATGACCACCACCCGGTCAAGGGTCCCCACCTCCGGTACGCTCCCCTGTGATCCTTCCGCCACTTCGGCCAGCCCGGCGAAGGCCGCCGCTGCGGCCGGCTCCGGGAAGATACCGGAATCGGCCGAAACCGTCGGGATCATCTTCAGGATGGCCTCGTCATCGACTACCACCCATGCACCGCCCGTGTCGACAACCGCGGCCATCGCCTTGACCCGATCGCGGGGCAGGTCGGCGCTGATCGAGTCGGCGGCGGTATCTGCACTGATCGGCGGTTTCGTAACCACATCCTCCTCCTTTAGCCAGGCCTCGGCCAGGTAGGAGCTGCCGGCGGCCTGCACCCCGTAGATGCGGGGCATACGGTCGATCCACCCCAGCTCCAAGGCGTCTAGAAAGCCCTTATGCACCCCTCCGATGATCGACCCGTCACCCACGCTCACAAAGACCGCATCGGGCGCCTCCCACCCCAGTTGCTCGGCGATCTCCAGAGCCACCGTTTTCTTACCTTCTCCTACGTAGGGATTGATCCCGGTGTTCCGGTTGTACCAACCGAAGCGGCCTACCGTTTCCTGGCACAATCGGAAGGCGTCGTCGTAGGTGCCTTCTACGAGTATCACAAAAGCCCCGTAGGCAAGCAGTTGGGCCACCTTCGCCTCGGGTGCTGTCTCGGGGACGAAGATCACCGCGGTCTGGCCGGTTCCGGCTGCCAGACCGGCCAGAGCGGCGGCTGCGTTTCCCGTGGAGGCGGTGGTGACGGTCTTGGCCCCCTCTTGGGCAGCTCTTGCCAGTGCCACCGCCGAGGCCCGGTCCTTGAGGGAGGCGGTGGGTTGGCGGCCTTCGTCCTTGATCCACAGCCGCTCCACCCCCCAGCGCCGGGCCAGTCTCTCCGCCTCGATAAGCGGTGTCCATCCCACTCCCAGAGCGGAAACAGCCGTACGGGACCCGACAGGAAGCAGGGGTCGGTAGCGCCACATGGATCGCTCCGGGTCGGCGGTCAGACTCTCGGGGGTCAGCACCTCGCCGATGGCTGCGTAGTCGTAGCGGGCATCGAGGGTGCCGGCGTCGCCGCAACGGTCGCACACATAGCGGCCCGGCTCGGGTGCGTAGGACGCTGCACAGACGGTGCAGCGCAGCGACGTCAGGAACATCCGCTATTCGGGGGGTATGGCGCCACGCCGCTGGGTGATCAGCCCGTAGTGCTCGTGCATCCGGTAGAAATCGAAGTCGAAGAGGGTGTTCTTGTAGGTGTCGCAGAAGTCGAGGTCGATGGCCGCCGAGATCACCTCGTCGGCGGTGGTGACCGACTGGGCGATTATCTGCCCGGAAGGGGCGATAATGACGCTCTGGGCGAGGCTGTCCACGCCCTCCTCGATACCTCCCTTGGCCACCCCCACCACGTAGGCCCCGTTCTGGTAGGCGCCCGCCTGCATGACCAGATGGTTGTGGAATCCCGACAAAGCGTTCTGGGTGGGGTCGGGTGCGTAGTGGAGCGGGGTGTTGTAGCCGATCAGGATCACCTCGGCGCCCTGCAGGCCGAGCACCCGGTAGGTCTCGGGCCACCGCCGGTCGTTGCAGATCGCCATTCCGACGATTCCTCCGAAGGCCCGCCAGGCCCCGAACCCGTCCGGGCCCGGCTCGAAGTAGTGGCGCTCGGCGTGCTGGAACTCGCGCCAAGGCTCGTAGTGGGCATGGCCCGGGATGTGTACCTTGCGGAACTTCGACACCACCGTGCCGTCACGCTCCACCAGGATATAGGTGTTGTAGCGGTGCTCTGTGCCGTCCTCGCCGGTGTGGATCTCGGCGTATCCGAGGGCGAACCCGATTCCCAGGCTTCGGGCCTCGTCGAACAGCGGCTTGGTGTCCTGGTCGGGCATCTCCCGGTGGTAGTAATGCTCGAAGTCGGCCGGATCCGGCATGAACCACCGGGGGAAGAAAGTCGTCATGGCAAGTTCCGGGTAGACCAGGAGATCGACCCGTTGCTCGTGCGCTTCGTGGAGCAGGGCCATCAGGCGGTCGACCACCTCGCTCTTGGTTTCCTCCCGGGCGATGGGGCCCATCTGGGCCGCGCCGACAGTGACTCGTCGTGACATCTGAGAACCTTCCTCGGTTTACCGTTGCCATTTTACAGTTTGTAAACTTGCCCGGATTCCTGACCGGGACATCGTCGCAAGGAGGAACAGAATGGCAAATGTGGTGCGGGCGGCGCTCGTCCAGAGCGAGTGGACGGGTGACAAGCAGTCCATGGTCGAAAAGAACGTCGGGTACGCCCGCCAGGCCGCCGCGCAGGGCGCCCGGATCCTCTGCTTCCAGGAGATCTTCAACACTCCCTACTTCTGCACGGACCAAGAGAACCAGCACTTCGCCACCGCCGAACCCATCCCGGACGGACCCACCGTATCGCGGATGATCGAGTTGGCCCGCGAGACCGGGATGGTGCTGATAGTGCCCATCTTCGAGGTGGAGGACACCGGTCACTACTACAACGCCGCGGCGGTGATCGACTCCGACGGCACCTACCTGGGCAAGTACCGCAAGACCCACATCCCCCAGGTGGCCGGATTCTGGGAGAAGTTCTATTTCCGGCCGGGAAACCTCGGCTACCCGGTGTTCGACACCGCGGTGGGGCGGGTCGGCGTGTACATCTGCTACGACCGGCACTTCCCCGAGGGCTGGCGGGAACTCGGCCTCGCCGGTGCGAAGATCGTCTTCAACCCGTCCGCAACCACCCGCGGGCATTCGAAGTACCTGTGGGAACTGGAGCAGCCTGCGGCGGCGGTGGCCAACGAGTACTTCGTCGGCGCCATCAACCGGGTCGGCAGCGAGAACCTCGAGGGTACCGACTACTACGGCAGTTCCTACTTCGCCTCACCGCGAGGGGAGATCATCGGTGGGACCGCCTCCGATACCGCCGACGAGGTGGTGATACGGGACCTGGACCTGGACCTGATCGAAGAGGTCCGCCATCACTGGGCCTTCTACCGGGATCGCCGCCCCGAGATATACGAGACGATCGCCACACCATAGGAGGGTGGCGACGGCTTCTACCCGTGGTCGGCGGTGGCCGACCGTTCGGCCCATGTGGCGACGCCGACCACCAGCAGAGCCGAGACGACGGCCAGCAGTACGGGTATCGCGATGTCGGGTCCGGGTGTCCCAAGCGTCGTGGCGCCGACCCCCGCCTCGTTGCCCAATCCGGCCGGCCAGGGCCACAGGATCCGGAACGACCCGAGCATCAGGCCGATCATCGCGGCCACCACCAGATCGTGGTGACGGTCAAGCAACCATTCCAGGAATCGGGAGAATGAGCCCAGGCCTACCGCGGCTCCGATCCCGAAACTCACCAGTGACGCCAGACGGAAGTCGTTGATCGCTCCCAGCACGTGTTGGTACATGCCGATGGCCAGCAAGAGGAACGATCCGCTGACTCCGGGGAGTATGAACGCGCAGACACCCAGGGCGCCGGCGCCCAGGAAGAGGTACCAGTCCGGGTTGGGGATGGCCGAAGTGCGGAAGCCGAACAGGACGAATGCGGCGACGCCGACCACTCCTGCAACAGCCGCATGAACCCCGCCGGGTACCCGGATGAGCCACCAGGCCACTACGACCGCACCGGCGATCAGCCCGAAGAACACCGCAGCCGCTCTGACGGGATGGTCCCGCAACAGTCCTTCCGCTATCCGTGCCAACGCCGCCACGGCCAGGCCGGCCCCCGCTACGACCGGTACCAGGAATCGCCACTCGACCTCCTTGAGGGCTGTGGCCGCCCCGGTGATATCTCCCCTGATCAACCGGCCCGCAGCAGACGCCCCGCTGCCGATGGCGGAGACCAATCGCCGGTAGATACCGCTTACCAGCGCTACCGTGCCGCCCGACACTCCCGGAATCAGGTCGGCGGTGCCGATGGCGAACCCTCGCACGACCAGCCCGACCAATTCGCCTCTCGGAGGTGGCGCGGGCCTGCTCATGAGCACGGTGGGTACGGGTGGCGACCCGCACGGCGCCGTCTCATACAGAGAACCTCACGAGCATCACATCCCCATCCCGCATCCGGTAGTCCCTTCCCTCCACCCTGACCACACCACCTGCGGCTCTGGCGCCGGCCCATCCGCCACACCGGATCACATCTTCGATGGAGCCTACCTCGGCCCGGATGAATCCCCGCTCCATGTCGGAGTGGACCTTGCCGGCCGCCTGCCGCGCGGTGGTTCCCTCGGGAACCGTCCATACCCGGCACTCCCTCCGGCTGACGGTGTAGAAACTGACCAGCCCGAGAGCCTCGTAGACGGCCCGGGCTATGGCTGCGCCCGCACCTTCTCCCAATCCCAGCCCTTCGTAAAGATCGTTCCGTTCGGCGGGATCGAGGCGGATCACTTCCTCCTCGAGGAGGGCGGAGACCGCCAGAACGGGATCGGTAGCCGGGACGATCTCCGCCAAGCTATCAATCCGGCTGTCCCGATCGGCGCCGTCCTCGGCCACATTCACCACCCAGATGCAGGGAACCAGGCTCAGTGGCGCCAAGTCCCGGAAGGCTCGTAGTTCCGCTTCGGACCACGAGAGTTCGCGCAACGGGGTCCCCTCCCCCAGCCGTTCCGCCGCCCGGGCGATCGTTTCGGACGCCGGACGGATGGACGGGTCGGCGGATGCCTCCTTGACGATCCGCTCCCTGCGCCGGTCGAACACCTCGAAGTCGGCCAGTGCCAGCTCCACCAGCAGTTCCTCGGCCTGGGCCACCGGGTCGGTTCCGTGCGAGCCGGCGGGTACCCACTCCGCCTCGTGGCCTCTCAGCACCGCCAGTAGCGCGTCCGGCTCTCTCCCGGGACCCAGGCTGCGGACCGATCCGGGCCGGACGGCCGGAAGGTCGTGCAGGTCGAGGTTCGCATAGGTCGACTTGCGGGATCCCTCCAACGTTGCGATCCGGTCGAGATGCGGGTCGTCCACCCTGACCACCCCCAGGTTCGTCTCCGTGGTGGTGTACGGGTGGGGAGCGGTGGGGGCTTCCAGGCCGGTCAAGGCGTTGAAGAGGGTTGTCTTACCGGAGTTGGGATATCCGAGGAGGCCGATGCATGTCATCCGAATCGGAAGGCTAGCCCGTTGTCCGTTGTCCGTTGCCGCTTCAACTCCTAAAGGTATTCGACTACCGAGCTAGGTAATTCTCACGATGGTCGAGGTGTGGCACCTAATGGGGGTCCACCACTTCTGCTGGTTTGTCTGGGAGGGTGTGGTGGTTGAGCTGGCTGGCCGGTGAGTACTGGTGGCACCCGGGGTCCTGCCAGACGATCGCTGTTCATGCGTTTGGTGGTTGTCGGGGCCGGTTCTTGGGGAACGACCGTTGCTGCGATCGCGTCCGCCATCGGCCAACGCCGAGGTGGTCCTGTGGGCTCGGCGTCCGGAGTTGGCCGACCGCATCAACTCGGATCGTGCCAACCCCGACTACCTACCCGGGTTCTCACTGCCCGAACGGCTGGTCGCCACCTCCGGGATCGGCCGCGCCCTGCGTGACGCCGACATGGTGGTGGTCGGCGTTCCGTCGCACGGGTATCGGGCGGTCTCGCAGGAACTACGCCGGCACGTCGCCCATCACAGTGGCGTCAGGCCGCAAGCACGCTGTCCTGGCTCGCCAGGTCCGTAACCGGCGTCTCTACGACGCCCTGGACCAATGGGCGTTCTGTTCCCTAAAGAACAGTCCAGGAGCCCGAGCCTTCTACGACAAACGCCGAGCAGCCGACGACCTCCACCACCAAGCACTCCGAGCCCTCGCCAACCGACTCGTCGGCATCCTCCACGGCTGCCTCAAACACCAAACCCCCTACAACGAACACACCGCATGGGCACACCGAACCACCATCGACCGAGCCGCAGCTTGACATTTACGCTCCTGGGGTGTCTGGCACCTGGCAACAGGGTCTACGATCCTGTTCATGCGTTTGGTGGTTGTCGGGGCCGGTTCTTGGGGAACGACCGTTGCTGCGATCGCGTCCGCCAACGCCGAGGTGGTCCTGTGGGCTCGGCGTCCGGAGTTGGCCGACCGCATCAACTCGGATCGTGCCAACCCCGACTACCTACCCGGGTTCTCACTGCCCGAACGGCTGGTCGCCACCTCCGGGATCGGCCGCGCCCTGCGTGACGCCGACATGGTGGTGGTCGGCGTTCCGTCGCACGGGTATCGGGCGGTCCTGGAACGGGCCAAGGGCCTGATCGCTCCTTCGACACCCGTGGTAAGCCTCACCAAGGGAATCGAGGTCGACACCGGCCTGCGGATGTCGCAGGTGACCTTGGAAGTTCTCGCAGGGCACGACCCGGCCGCGGTGGGCGTGCTGTCCGGTCCGAATCTGGCCGTGGAGATCATGGAAGGCCAACCGGCCGCCACCGTCATCGCAATGGGCGATCCCGCATCGGCCCGGCGGATACAGCCCGTCCTCACCACGCCGATGTTCCGCGTCTATACGAACCCCGACGTGGTCGGGGTGGAGGTGGCCGGCGCCACAAAGAACGTCATCGCTATCGCGGCCGGGGCCTCGACCGGGCTGGGCTTCGGGATGAACACGACGGCCAGCCTCGTCACCCGGGGTCTGGCCGAGATGACCCGTCTCGGTATCGCCCTGGGAGGCGAGGCGCTCACGTTCGGGGGGCTAGCCGGTGTGGGTGACCTCATGGCGACGTGCGGGAGCCCGCGCAGCCGCAACAACCGGGTGGGTTACCAGTTGGGCAGGGGACGGCGGATCGAGGAGATCGTTGCGGAGATGAACATGGTGGCCGAAGGGGTGAAGACGACTAGGGCAGTTCTCGATCTGGCTTCCCGGCATGGTGTGGAGATGCCGATCGCGGAGGCGGTGGGACGGATCCTCTACGAGGGAGAGACGGTGCAGCAGGCGATGGCAACCCTGATGGGCCGCGCGCTCACATCGGAGGGTCACGGGATAGTGCTCCCGTAGCAGCGACACCCGGATCGGGCGACGACGGTCGTCCGGTACCATCCCGGTATGACTGCTCAACTCCGCATCTATGACATCAAGCCGGGAATGATGGAAGAATTCGCGGCCAAGGTCGACGAGGAACTCATCCCGATACGCCTCGACCACGGCTTCCGGCGCAGCGGCCCGTGGATCGTCGAGGAGAACTACCAGTACGTGTGGATCGTTCACTACGACGGCGAGGAGGCGTTCGAGGAAGTCGACAAACGCTACTACGCCGATCCGCGCCGGGGCGAGATGTCGTTCAACCCGATGGACTACATCGACAAAGTCGACGCCAGGATGCTGACTGCTCTCTAGAAGTGGTGGACCCCCTTCAGGAGGGTGCTCATAAACGGTGATAGTGGTTGGCTCTCCGTCCGATGTCCCGGCATTCTGTCATCGACAGTCGAGCCAACTGGGCGTTTCTCAGCACCCTGCGAGTGTTCTGATTCGGGAATTCTTTGCAGGTGTTCGGAGGAACCTTCCTTCCCACCCGGCAGGCCCGGGACGACCGAGAACGCGAAAAACACCCGACCGGACCCTAGCCGTGGGCCCTCCCCCAACCGCCACCTCCTCGGCTCCGACCGCGTTCCTCCCTCCCCGAGAGGTTCGGCTTCGACAACATGATCCCTGCCCCGGTCCGGTCGGTACCGGAAACGGACCGGTGGTGTTTACGGTTACTCACCATTATGCAACGGGGGTGTGACACGCTCAACCCCTTAGCTAACCGAACAATCTGCGGACCTGGGTACCCGACCGTTTCTTGACCGCCAGCACCGACAATGCTTCCATCACCACGCGGTTGGCCGCCATCGAGGTCAGGTCGGCATGGTCGAACGGAGGGGACACCTCAACGACGTCCATACCCGCGAGATCGACCGCATTGACTACTTGCCGGACTGCCCGCAGCAGTTCTCGGGTGCTCAGCCCGCCCGGCTCGGCCGTACCCGTCCCCGGAGCGTACGCGGGATCGAGAACGTCGATGTCGACGCTGAGGTAGACGGCATCGGCGCCGTCGAGCGCTTCGTCGATCGCCTTGTCCACGACCGCCTCGGCGCCGTGTTCCTCGATCTCGGTGATGAAATGCGATCGGAAGCCCTTCTCCTTCATCCAGGCGAGGGTCTCCCCGTCCGGCCAGTAGCCCCTGAGGCCGACCTGGACGAAGTTCGGTCCCGCTATCGCACCCGACTCCAGCAGCTTGCGCATGGGCGATCCGTGGTTGGCGATCGGTCCGGTGACCTCGCCCGTGTCGGCGTGTGCATCGAAGTGGACCATCCCGATCCTCGTCGGGTCGTTGACCTCAGCGATGGCAGTGGCTGACGGCCAGGTGATACCGTGGTCGCCTCCGAGAACGATCGGTACCGCGCCGGTTCTCGCCAGATCGCGAACCTTTCGATAGATCATCGCGTAGCCCCGTTCCAGCCACACCGGTTCGATGTTGGCGTCGCCGGCATCCACCACGTCGAGAACCTCGAAAACGTCCACGCCCAACTGGAGCGAGTAGAAGCCGCCGTAGTTGTTGTTGGCCGTGCGTATGGCCCTCGGCCCGAATCTGGCGCCCGGCCGGTATGTGCTGCCGTCATCGAGCGGCGCACCGACGATGACCGCATCCGGTGCCCGGGCGGCAACCTCCCCGATGTCCTCGACCAGAGGCAGCTTGGCGAATGTGGTAGCTCCCATGTACGCAGGCAGGGAGAAGTCCGGGCGCTCTACGAACTCCTGCTTGTCCCATCCGTGCATGTTGGCGTAATCAGCCATTGCCCACCCTCCGGTTATCGCCTTCCTTGGCTCAGATCTATCGTGAGACCTCGTCCAGCGCAGCCATCTGGCCTTCCGTGAGCGTCAGCGTCGTGTATTCGATCAGCGCTTCCAGTTGCTCCGGCGTGCGGGCGCTCGCTAGCACCGCCCCCACTCCCGGGCGGGCGGCTACCCACGCCAGGGCCACGGAGGCCAGCGCGACTCCGTGGGCCCCCGACACTTCTTCCATCGCGGCGATGATGCGCCTTCCCTTGTCGGTCAGGTAGGCGGAGGCGGTTCCGGCCCGGGGGCTGTCGACCCGGTGCTCCGATGTGTATTTGCCGGTCAGGAAGCCGCATGCCAGCGCGTAGTACGGGAGGAAGGCCCATCCTTGATCCTGGGCGACGGGGAGGGTGCTCTGTTCGACGCCCCTCTCTACCAAGCTATACATCTGCTGCAGCGCGATGGGTCGATGGAACCCGCCGGCCCGGGTGATCCGCACCCACTCCTCCAGGCGTTCGGCTGAGTAGTTGGAGACGCCCAGATACCGCACCTTGCCCTCGTCCACCAGCTCCGACAGGGCCCCGATGGTCTCCTCGAGTGGCGTGTCGGGGTCGTCGAAGTGGGCGTAGTAGAGGTCGATGACGTCGACGCCGAGACGCCGGAGCGAGGCTTCGATCGCGGCTCTGATCGTGGCGGGCGCCAGACCTATGTACCGGGGATGCTGGCTTACTTTGGTGGCGATCACCATGTCGTCACGATTGGCCCGTTTCTTCAGCCACCGGCCGATGATGGTCTCGGTTTCCCCTCCCTCGTTTCCGGGGGCCCACATCGGATACGAGTCTGCGGTGTCGAGGAAGTTGCCGCCGGCGGCGACGTACGCGTCCAAAACCGCGAAGGAGGTGGGCTCGTCCGCCGTCCAACTGAAGGTGTTCGTCCCCAGAGCCAGTGGATACACCTCCAGATCGGAACCTTCGAGCCTTCGTCTTTGGGGAGTGGTCGCCAAGGTACCTTCCTATCGTGATGTCGGGTATTCAAGCAACGGCGTGCACGATTTGGCAACAGTTCCTTCGGGCCCCGGCAGCCTGTGCGTGTGGCCCGGACGAAGTTTGGGACCTATTGGCCTGGCGACAGGACAGATCAACGAGGAGTTGAGCTCAACGAACTCCACCGTGGGCGACTATCGAGTCTCCGGTTAGCGGGTCCTTATCTAGGACTATCAGATCCTCGATGCGTTGGCGCAGTTCGCTTACATGCGAAACCACCACGACGAGGCGTTGGCGGCGCTCCGCCACCAACGATTCCACGCCTTCCATGGCTAGGTCGAGATGCTCCGGGTCGAGGGTACCGAGACCCTCGTCGAGGAAGAAGGCGTCCAGCCGCCCTCCCCTGCGGCCGACCATTTCGGCCAGCCCCAGCGCGAGGGACAGCGAAGCGAGGAAGGTCTCACCACCTGAGAGGCCGTCAGCTCGGTGGATAGCGTCGGCGGAGTTGAGATCCATCACATGGAACTGCCCGTCCTCCGTGAAGCGGTAGCGTCCGGACGAGAGGCGCTCGAAGTGGTCGGATCCCAGACCGGCCAGGACCGCCCGTTCCTCGTCGAGCAGGAACCGGATGAAGCGGGCATCGGTCAGGCCACGGACCAGTCGTCGGTTCAGGCGCACGCCGTTCTCCCGTCTTCGGCGTTCACGCAACAGCTCGACCACGCCGGCTACCAGTTCCTCTTCCCACTCGAAGTCGGCGGCGATCTGATCCCGCCTCGCCCTGACTTCGGCCAGGGCCACATCGATCGAACTCTCGATTCCATGTTGGGACGGTGACTAGTGCCCTGTGTTGGGAATCCACTGAAGATATGCGGTGAGGTTGTTGAGTGTCTGGTCGGCGGTCTTGCGCCAGACGAACGGTTTCGTTGATGGATGCGTTGAGTTCGCGTACCGACCGGCGGGTGCCGCGTCGTCGCCGTTTGGTGGTCAGCTCGGAGAACCATTGTTCGACGGGGTTCATCCACGAGGAATAGGTGGGTGTGTGATGGAACGTGAACGGTGGATGGCGTTGTAGCCGGCGGTTGATGGAGGCGGTTTTGTGGGTGGAGACGTTGTCGAGGATCACATGCACATCGAGCTCCGGGGGGGGGTTCAGGTACAAACCACCACGTCGTGGACCTTATTCGACGAACTGGGGATCAGGCGAAATCTTGAAGTCCTCGGTCCGGTGCGCCTTGAGGCGGGAAGCCCGCGAAATCTTGGAGATCGACGACGCGGACAGCCCAACCGCCGCCGCCATCCTGCGGGTCGACCACTGCGTCGCTCCCCGAGGGCTCCCCTCCAAGGTCATGACCAACACCTCTTCGACTTTCTCGTTGGTGATCTTCCGCGGCGGTCCCGGCCGAGGCTGATCACAGAGCCCATCCACACGGCGGACGGCGAAACGGTTCCGCCATCTGCCCACCGTCGTCGGATGACAACCCTGCTCCGCGGCGACATCCACATTGGCCCGACCCTGCGACGCTTCCAACACGATCCGGCACCGCATCGCCAACGCCTGAGATGTGGTATGCCGCCGTACCCAACGCTGCAGGGTCTCCCGCTCGTCGCTGCTCAGCTCGGTCACCACCGGTTGACGCCCCCGGCTAGTACTCATCGATATCTTCTCTAATCAATAACAATCCATCTCTAACTCATACTACAAAATATGGCGATATAGAACTACAGGACACTAGGTGGTCACCTAAGTCAAAGGACCCCCACACCCATACACCACAAGAATGGACACTACTCGTGATCCTTGGTCTAGATTTGTGACGGATGAGAGTTCTGCACACTTCGGACTGGCATGTGGGGCGTGCGATTCGCGGCAGGAGTCGGGCGGATGAGCACAGAGCGGTCCTTTCTGAGATCGTGCGCATCGGGCAGCAGTGGGAAGTTGATCTAGTCCTGGTCGCGGGCGATGTGTTTGACTCGGCGGCACCGTCACCTGAGTCGGAGCGGATTGTTTATCGGACTTTGCTTGACTTGGCCGACGTGGCGCCGGTGGTCATAGTTGCTGGCAATCACGACAATCCGCGTCGGCTGCGGGCTGTGACACCGCTCTTGAAACTCGGCCGCGTCACCTCTCTAGGCTTCGTTACGCGTCCAGAGGATGGTGGGGTGGTTGTCGGGTCCGACATCGGGTTGGGATGCCCGACTCGCGTGGCTTTGCTCCCGTGGCAAAACCAGCGCGGGATAGTGACGGCTGCTGATTTGATGTCGAAACAGGCCGATCAGACTACCTCTGACTACGCGGGTCGAATGGGTCTTATTATCAACGCTTTGTGTCAGAGTATGACTCTCGATTCGGTTAATCTGCTGGTCAGTCATCTGACTGTACATGGTGCCCGAGATGTGGGAAGCGAGAGAGCCGCCCATGTCTTCGGTTATGCCGTAGCTGCTCAGACTTTCCCTGGTCACCTCTCTTATGTGGCATTGGGTCATTTCCACCGACAGCAGCAGATCCCCGCTTCGGCACCGGTGTGGTATGCGGGATCCCCTCTTCAACTTGACTTCGGGGAAGCGGGGGAAGACAAGGGGGTTTTGGTGATTGAGGCCGAGCCGGGTCTTCCGGCGGCTGTAAATCCAGTTCGGTTAGTGTCCGGCAAGCGGCTAGTGGTGCTGCGCGGGACCCTTGACGAGGTTGTCACGGCTGCCGGGGACCATTTGGGTTCCTACATCAAGGTGGAGATCGACGAACCCGCCCGGGCTGGGATGGCTGACGAGGTACGGGCGAGGATCCCCGGCGTGGTTGACGTGACGCTCTCTGTTGTCCACCGTCAGTCGGCCGCATCTGATGTGCCCAAGCGTGTGGGTCGTAGTCCTCGGGACCTGTTTCGCGAATACCTGTCAGAGTGTGGCATTGAGGACAAGCGGGTGAGCGAACTGTTCGACCAACTGGTGGATGAGTCCTCCGATGAGACCTAGCCGTCTGGAACTCGAAGGATTCTCCGTGTTCGGCGAGCGCATCGTAGTCGAGTTCGGTACTGCTGACCTGTTCGTCATCACGGGTCCGACGGGTGTCGGCAAATCATCAATCCTCGATGCGATCGTTTTCGCTCTTTACGGGTCTGTCTATCGGTACGGGAAGCGAGCGGTGAAACCCGTGATCACCCAGGGGCTGCTCCAAGCTCGGGTACGCCTCGACTTCACCGTGGGTCACGATTCATACACCGTGGCCCGGCTGGTCCGCCGGAAGGGCGCAGGCGATGCGATGCTTGAGGGGGAAGGTGTCACGCTGGCCCAAGGCGCCCGGGGCGTGAACGCACGGGTGGAGAGAACATTGGGCCTCGACTTCAATCAGTTCACTACATGCGTGGCTCTCCCACAGGGCGACTTCCATAGGTTCCTTCGGGCAAGCGCAAGGGATCGCCAAGATCTACTGATAAAGCTGCTAGACCTCGACATATACGAACGGGTTGGTCGCCTCGCGTCTGAGAGACGTAAGTCCACAGAAGGCCGAGCGGAGGAGATAAGAGCACAACTTCGGGCCATTGGAGACTTCCTAGAGGTGAAAGACGCCGAGGCGCGTGTCGTGAAAATCGAGTCGGTGATAGACCTGTTGGATCGGGCGGAGTCGGAGATCGAAGAACTGACTCGCAAAGAAGCTGAGGCACGAGCCGGATCCGAAGACTATCACAGGCGCAGTTCCAGACTCGCCGCGCTACGTCGACCTCAAGGCCTTGACCGATTGATGAACGACATCAGCCAGGCATGTGAAGCAGCTACCGCTGCGGAGGAAGGCAGGAAGCAGGCCATCCGCGTGGTGTTGGACGCTGAGGAGGCGCTGGCTAGGCGCTCCTCAAACGAGATCACGGTGGCTATTGACCGTCGGCGGGAGCTTAGCAACGCTGAGCAGCGACTTAGCGATGCCAGATGTGACGCCGCAGAGGCGTTGGCTCAGCGCCAGGAAGCAGACATTGGTGCGACGGAGGCGGTTGCTAGGGCGAAGGCGGCGGATGAGGCCGCGGACGCCGTGGAAGCCCAAACCGCGGTGGCGGAGAAGGAGGCACGAGAGTTGGAAGGTCAGGACGCGGACGCGGATCGGCAAGCCTTGAAGGCGGAGGGCCGAGCCCAGATGGCCGAGAAGGACGCTGCAGAGGCGGAAGCCCGCGCGAAGGCGGTGGATGTGGCGGCCGAGGCTGAGGAGGCTCGAGCCCGTGAAGCCGAGCGAGATGTTGCAGAGGCGGAAGCCCGCGCGAAGGCGGTGGATGTGGCGGCCGAGGCTGAGGAGGCTCGAGCCCGTGAAGCCGAGCGAGATGTTGCAGAGGCGGAAGCCCGCGCGAAGGCGGTGGATGTGGCGGCCGAGGCTGAGGAGGCTCAAGCCCGTGAAGCCGAGCGAGATGCTGTGGAGCAGGAAGGTCGGGCCGCGGACGCCGATCGAGAAGCTGTTGCGGCGGAAGGCCGGTTTGAGATAGCGGAGAAGGACGCCCGGGAGGCGGAGCGCCGGGCCGAAGACGCGGACAGAGCGGCTGAGACCACGGCGAGTGAAGCAGAAGTAGCAGAGGAACGAGCAGCCGCAGCTGATCAGCAAGCTCGGTTAGCGAAGCGACAAACCGGGCAAGCAATAGCGGACCGAGACGAGCGTCGGATAGAGTTGGGCCTGATTTCGGGAGAAGTGGAGTCGACGGAACCGTATCCGCTTATGACCCGACGTTTGGCCGCGACATTTGGGTTGGGGGCAGCGGTGGGCGCTGCTGCCGGGGCCATTGTGCCAGACCTAATTCATCCTGCTATCGGCGCTGCCATAGGTGCCGCTTCAGCGATTCTGTTGTCGACCCTTCTTCAGATGCGTGGCAGAAAACAGATCGCTGCCATCATGCGAGCAGCCGACGAACGCGTGAGTAACGCACGTGCGTCCACCGAAGAGGCGTTGAGTGTGGCTTATCAGGAGAGAGGAGACGCACAAGCAGCATCGGAAGCCGCGGAGCGCAGGAAAGCGGCTCTGGGTCGAGCTCAAGCAGATACGGTTCGAGTTGGGAAGCTGGCGAGCGACATGTCGATGTCCGCTGACCTGATACGACAGGACGCAACTCGCGCGCGAGCAAGGGCGCTCCAGGCCAGGGAGTCCGCTAACGGGAAAAGACGGGAAGCGGACGCGGCGGGTGACGCAGCGAGAGGGGCGCGGGCGGGTGCGGTAAGGGCGGGGGAGTTGGCGGGCGAAGTTAGGGTGTCCGCCGTGTCGGCGAGGGAGGTGGCCAAGGGTGCGCGGGCCGATGCGGTCCGGGCTAGAGAGTCCGCGGACGAAACGCGGCAGAGGTCCGATCAGGCGCAGGACGCGCTGTGTGGGGCGCGGGCGGGTGCGGTACGGGCGGGGGAGTTGGCGGGCGAAGTTAGGGTGTCCGCCGTGTCGGCGAGGGAGGTGGCCAAGGGTGCGCGGGCCGATGCGGTCCGGGCTAGAGAGTCCGCGGACGAAACGCGGCAGAGGTCCGATCAGGCGCACGATGCGGCCAGAAACGAGAGGTCCCGCGCGGCATCAGCCGCTGAGATGCTGGCTTCCGTGAGCAGCCGCGCCGAGGAGAAGGAACGTACAGTGCAAACTATCTGTGCCACGGTGGCCGACCTACGTGCAGGGCTGCGAGGTGTGGGAGATATCGGAGCGCTAGAGGTCGAACTCAGCGAAGTGGTAGCAGCGGAACAACAGTTGGTCGCGGGACGAACAGCCCAGACGGAGGCGGAGAAAGCCAAGACGAGAGCCGATCTGCAAGTTGCGAAACTCGAGCGCGAGCGAACGACCGCCGTTGGTGCGCTAAAGGAAACCTGTGGTCGGCTGGACGAACTTGGGCCACCAGAGTTCGATGTGGAGGATCCGGCCGAGGGCTGGTCCAGATTGCTCGATTGGGCGCAGGTGGCCGGGTGTGATGCGGATCGGCGTGCCGCATTGTCTTCTGAGGGGGCGGACCGCTTTCTCTCCGGACGGCGCGAGTTGAGCCAGGCGCTCGAGGCTGCTTGTCGGCGCGTCAGCGTCGACACTACGGGTCGTCGGATGCGGGACGCGGTCGTGGATGCTGCCGCGCTGGCTAGGAATAACGTGGCCAGAGCGCGCGAGGGAGCCGAGGTGCGCGAACGGCTACGTGAGATTACCGAGCAGGCTCAAGTAGTTGAAGTTCTAGCCCGTCTGATGCGTGTCAGTCGTTTTCCGAAGTGGTTGCTTGCCACAGAGCTGCAGCATTTGGCCGACCGTACCGAACGCCGTCTCTCGGAACTCACAGGAGGTCGCTACCAACTTGCTGTTTCCTCAGATCTGGACCTCGAGATCGTCGATCACCACGCGGCGAGCGAGCGGCGTTCGGTGCAGAGCCTCTCCGGTGGTGAGACCTTCCTGGTGTCTTTGGCGTTAGCGCTGGCCTTAGCGGATCATGTGGCCGACACAGCTGAAGGTGTGACACGCCTCGAATCGCTATTCCTTGACGAGGGCTTCGGCGCGCTCGATCCGGAAACGTTAGAGGTTGTCTCCGCCGCGGTTGGGGAGCTAGGGGCGTCCGGCAAAACTGTCGGAGTGATCACGCACGTCAAGGAGTTAGCAGACCAGGTTCCGGTACGGTTCGAGGTGCGCAAGACCGCAGCCGGAGCGGAAGTCATGAAGGTGGAGACGTGAGGTTCAGCGTTGAGACATGGTCTTCGGAGTACGGCACCCCGATGGCGTCGGATATCGTCCAATCCGACGTTGTGCCGGATGTGGGCCGTGAGGTAAGCGCCGATTATTGGTCGCCGCTCCGGCCATCGACAGATCCGGCGCGCGATGTGTTATTTGTGGACGGAGTGCGGCGCGTCGACGCAAACCTTTGGATAGAACAATCCGGATCTGATCCAGTGCTTGGATTGTGCGCATCCTACTCTGCCGGAGCGATACGCTCAGTGCAGCACACAGCGCGCTTGGTGGCTAGCCGCGTCGAGCGGTGTCTGTTTACCGTGGCCAGGCAAGCACTGGATGTCGCCACTCGATATGGAACGTATGCCGTTCAACCAACCAAGGGAAGCACCCCGGAGGAATTGTGGCTGGCGATACAGGACCGGATGGGACGGCTCGAGGGGCAGGTCTCAGGTGGACTTAGTGGCATGGGCCTAGTCGTTGTTGATGGTCCACTATCGCATCATCGGCATGTACCGGACGCAGTAGGGTACGTAAAGACACATCATCGTTACTATCTGCCAGAGAAGCTGCGAGGAATCCTCCCCGCGCTTCCTGCCGGATGCCGTACCCCGCTGTTTTTCCTCGGAAACGGAACCTACCGCTGGTCTTGGTACCTGCGTGTCGCTCAGGGTGCCGGACCGATGGGTGGGATAGTGAGATGCGAATTGGCAGCAGATCGGGCTGTCACCGATGCAGCGCGGATGGCCGATCTGGTGACCGCTACCCTGCCCAGATACGCGTCCGAGGAACACAAGGATCCTAGAGCACCTCAGAACCTCTATCCGGTGGGGGCTCTGGAGCGGCAGCTACACCACCGGATGGGAGACCAGCAGCTACTGTTCCGAGCGTTGCGCCAGGCAGCAATCGGATAGCCTTGCACACAGCATCCGACTACGCCGGGTTCGAAATCAAGAGATGGCCCTTCTGCTTACACCTTCAACAAAGTAACCGCTCAGTTCTCTTTCTACAACGCCAGCGGGTGTCCGTCTTTAACGGTCAAGACCCGCGAACGGGTCTCCAGAGATAGAATCCGGCGACGGATTGGGGGCACACTCCGAGGCCCGTGTAGCCCATGCAGGAAATGGGAACTCTACCACCAACGGCAGCGGCAACTCAGGTTGGGAGACCACCATAGTGCCCGGCTCCAGGAAGGTGGCACGCTGGCGCAAAGATGCAGGAAGGAACCCATACTCCGGCCGAGAGGCTTCCGCCGAGTCGAGTCGGCCGACTACGCGTAGCGAAGAGTTAGCGATGATACGCCGCTCGACCTCCGACGCGGTTTGCTGAGCACCGAAAAGAATGACGCCCAAGCTCCTCCCCCGCTCTGATACATCAAGCAGGACCTCCTTGATGGGACTCGACCCGTCCCGCGGTGCGTACTTGTTCAGCTCGTCCAACACCAGAAACAGCAGTTCGCCCGACTGTCCGGCCGCTTCCCGATCCTCGAAAGCCTTCCGGACTATTACGCCCACGACAAACCGCTTAGCGCGGTCATGAAGGTTATGCAGATCGACCACCGTCACCTGATGACGGAGCGGAATCACAGCGTGCCGTGCAGACTCCGGTACGTCGCCGCGGATCAGCCGCTCGACATGGCGTACCGCCCCCATCAGTCGGCGGATGAACGCGTTTATGGTGCCGGCACCGATGGCCGGGCCTGCCCATTGTCGGCGCGTGCTCTCGTCTTGGACCATGCTGCTTACCACCTCGGCCAAGTCACGGAATGTGTGTACCGTCTTCTCACCTACACGTACTCCCCCGTCCGGTAACTCGGGGACACAACGGAGCTGTGCCATGACGTTGTGGACCACCATCGAGTAATGGGCACGATCATCCTCGGCGTCGGCGAACAAGAAAGGAAGCAGGTCCTCTCTACAGAATTCGGCCAACGTCCAGAAGAAGGAGGTGACGCCATCGGTACGGGCAGCCACGTCAGGAGCAGCATCCGCAGAGTGGCGCCTGGGCGGTGCGTAGATCCCTACTGACCGGAATGGCCTACTAGGCAGCCCAAGTCGTTTGTAACGATCAGGTTGGTCCGCGTCGAGATACTTATTGGCACGGTCCAAAAACAACAGATCCTCGCCTTTAACATTGAAGACCAACGCCTTGGTGTTCACACCCCGAACACCCAACACACGACTCGTGAACAAGGAATGGAGCAGAAACGTGGCGTAACTGGTCTTGGTGGCCACTCCCGAGATTCCGGAAATGTTGGCATGGGCACCACGGCGGCCGTCCACGAACTCCAGATTGACGAATACCGGATCTCCTACCCGGGAAAGCCCAATCGGAAGGCGTTCCCTCATGCGATCGAAAGACAGGGCAAGGTCGCGCTCTTCATCACGCGCCTTGTATACCTCTAGCCCGGGAAGGGGCGGCACGAACACCTCGGGGACGAAGCGCGTAGTCGTCACCTGTGCGGCCTCGGCAACCTCCGCGGGAAGACGACCATCGGAAACTAAGAACACGTCAGAGTCGAATCTGGTACCCTCATGGCGCGCGCGTACCTGTACCACAACGCCAAAGATCCGCACCCTTCCACCGTCAGGCAGCGACCTCTCCAGCGCCACCACGTCATCGAGTTGCAAATAGCTGCCGGGGGCGATGCCAACCCAGAAGTCCAACGGAGTGGCGAACTCAGTTCCCAGCACACGGCCCACAACCGGTCCACGTTCAACCATTACCCGTCGAGCATAGGCCCTCGGACGGACATAACGGCAAAACACCCGGAAGACGGATCGAGCACCCGCGACTAAGCACCGGTGTAGTGGCCGACCGACACGCGTGTTCCGAGCCCAGGCTAGATCAGCGCGCGCAGGCCGCCACGCTGCCTGGCCACGTGGAGGGCTCCCAGATCGTCACACGTCGCGGTATCGAAATGGCGGTTGTCGTCCCGATCTGGCAATGGCGCCGGATGGAACGCACGAGACGACGGAACAGCAAAGAGTGGCTACTCACGCCTGAGGCACGCACCGAGACGCTGACACCCCGGCGAGGACAACTCAACAGCCGTCCACCGCCCGCATCCGACTAGCCGGCCGTGTACTTGCTGGATTCCAACGTCGTCTCCGAGTTACGGCGACCACGTCTGGACGCGTCCCTAGTTGACTGGATTGCCGGCGTACCGGCCGAACAGCTATTCGTATCCGCCGTCACGATCGGTGAGATCCAAGCGGGGATAGAGATCACCCGTCGCCATGACCCCGCCAAAGCAGAGGAACTCGAAGAGCGGCTTGACGAGCAGGTGCTCGGGGGATACGATGTCTTGGCGCTGGACGCCGTCGCGTTTCGCGAATAGGCCCGGCTCATGCGCCGTCGATCCGACACCCTGATACAAGACGCCATGATCGCCGCAGTCGCCGTTACCTATCGACTGACGGTGGTCACTCGCAACGTAGGGGACTTCGAGACGCTAGGGGTGGCGGTCTACAACCCGTTCGATGACCCCGATGGAAACAGTTGAACCACCACCAGGGTCGGATCTGTCCGAGTGACGGCCTTCCCGCGTGGAGGTTCGAGACGGCGGCGCCGTCAGATCCTTTCGACGACGACGGAAATACCCTGGCCGACTCCTATGCACATGGTGGCCAGGCCGTAGCGTCCCTCCCGCTTCTTGAGTTCGTGAACCAGGGTGGTGAGAATCCGGGCCCCGGAGCAGCCCAGCGGGTGCCCGAGGGCGATAGCCCCTCCGTTCACGTTGAGGGTTTTCGGGTCGATACCGAGTTCGTTGCGGCAGGCCACCCCTTGGGCGGCGAAGGCCTCGTTGAGTTCCACCAGGTCTAGGTCGGACACGCTCAGACCGGCGCGATCCAATGCTTTCAGGGTGGAGGGCACCGGGCCGATTCCCATCAGGTCGGGATGGACTCCGGCCACGGCCGAGGCGACCAGGCGGGCGATGGGTGTAAGGCCGGTCTCCTCCAAGCCCTTGGAGGTCGCCAGGATCACTCCGGCGGCGCCGTCGTTCATCGGCGAGGAATTGCCCGCGGTGACCGTTCCCCCTTTCCTGAACACGGGCCGGAGTCTGGCCAGCGCTTCCATCGAGGTGTCCGTCCGGGGCCCTTCGTCGGATGTGATCAGAGCCATGGTGCGACCCTTGGGTCCTGACGGAGCTTCGATGGGGACCACCTCGGCGTCGAACCGGCCCGCGCCTTGGGCGGCGATTGCCCGGCGGTGGCTGGTCAGGGCGAACTCATCCTGGTCGGTACGGGAGACATCGTATTTGGCCGCTACCTCTTCTGCGGTCTCGCCCAAAGTGATGGGCGGGTACATCATCCGCATGCGCGGATTGGTGAGCCGCCAGCCGAGAACGGTGTCCACCATTCGAGGGGCTCCCACCCCGTAGGCTCGCTCGGGCTTCGTCACTACGAAGGGAGCGCGGCTCATGGATTCGGATCCCCCGGCGATCATCACGTCTCCCCACCCCGAGGCCAAGGCCTGAGCCGCGGTGATGATGGCCTGGAGTCCCGATCCGCACAGACGGTTAACGGTCTGGCCGGTGATCTCGATACCCAGTCCGGCCAGCAACACGGCCATACGCGCCACGTTGCGGTTGTCCTCCCCGGCCTGGTTGGCGGCGCCCCACACCACGTCCTCGATGTCGGATGGGTGGAGGCCGGGGTTGCGCTCCATCAGGGCGCCCACCACGTGGGCCGCCAGGTCGTCGGGCCGCAGTGCGGCCAGTTGCCCTCCGATCCGCCCCATGGGAGTGCGGCATGCGTCTGCGATGTATATCTCGGTCATGGCTCTCGGTACTCGCGCATGCCGGTACCGTACTCCCCTCGGGCGGCGGTCGTTCGGCCATTCCCAACTCGATTCCCGGGACCCGGTGTTCGGGTCTCTTCGAAGTCGGGGAGAAGGTCCTAACATAAGTGCTGGTTTGCCGTGTTGACGGCTGTTTTATGTCACACCCGGCCGGTATGATCCGAACATATGTACGAATACCTTCTCGACATTGGCGAACCCGACCCCATCACCCCCAGCCACGGTGTGGTGTCCGAGGCGGAGCGGTCATTCGCCGGTATGTTCATGACCCGCTACCAGAAACAACGCCAGCGCGCCTACGACCGGGCGGCGCATATGGTCAACAGCGCTGGTCATCATCCGCATCGGGAAACCGAGGACGCCAAAGCAGAAGCCGGACTGGTAAGGGCCCAGGTCCGCATCAGCCGGGCCTAGGGCGACCAAGTGGGGTGGGTGAAGAGCATGCTGCGGTTCAACATGGCCGCACACCGTGGGTACCGGACCCCGGTGGACATGGTGGTCTCCCTGGCAGATGTGCCATGCTCGGCCGCCCGCGAGCTCGTGTATCTGGCCGAGCGGCTGGACGAAGGCGAGATTGCGCGGATACGGGCGGGCGAGGTCTCCTATGCCCGACTGTTGGAAGAAACCCGCCTGCGAGAAGCCGGAGCGTCTGCCGGGGAGGTGGAAGCAACCCGTGAGTTGGATCTCGATCGGGTCAAGCGGGTCTGCCAGCAGCGGAGGAAGATGACCCGGGAGGATGAGCGGCGGGTGTTCGAGGGCCAGTATGTGGCGTTGCAGCCGTCTCTGGACGGAACGCATATGCGGGTGATGGGCAAACTCGGTGCTTACGAGGGGGAGTTGTGCCGCAAGGCCCTCAACCAACTGGGCGACCGGCTCATACCCGCCGGCGAGACCCGTCCCGATCCGGGGCACCGAAGGGCGCTGGCGCTCACCGCCCTGTGCCAGGACGAATTGGACCGGGACCCGAGCTCCGGACCGAGATCAGACAACCCGGATGCTTCATCATCGGGGAAGCGGCGGGAGCCGCTGCTCATGGTCGTAGCCCACCATCCCCTCGCCGAGGAGTCCGGCTACGAGCAGGGCGCCGGGGTACTGGCCGGCGGCAGGGTGGGGCCGGACACCATCGATATGCTCACCTGTCGGGGCCGGGTCGAACACGTCACGGTCGGGGGACAGAGCCTCACCTACCACGGCTCGACGTCTTCGATACGGCCTTCGCTGCGCCGAGCTGTCCTGGCCCGAGATGATGGGTGCACTATCGATGGCTGCACTTCCACCTACCGGCTCGAAGTCCACCACATCATCAGGAGGTCCGGGGGTGGGGATCACTCCGCGGAGAACCTCACTACCCTCTGCTGGTGGCACCACCACGTAGCCATCCACCGGCGAGGAATGCGCATCGACCCCCAATCCCCACCCCGCAGAAGGCGGCTACTACCCCCACGGGCACGGTGCGGCTACCAGCCACCCGGCCCCGACCCTCACACCGTGGCCATCCTCCGCATCCTCGAACAACACTCCAACCGATCCCCACCCTGAGGGGGTCCGGGCGACACCTCGCGCAAGATCTCATTCGCCCGCCGTTGCTCGCACTCATGTGGTGAGCGGAAAGCCGGGCACACTGCCCGCGAGGAGATTTCCGACCAGCGCCACGAATCCCTCGGGAAAGAACAACTCATCCGACTCACGGAGGGCTTCCAACGACCACCAGCGTATGTCTCGAATCGGTTCGTCCGTCCGGTTGTACAGCGAATCAGGCTTTGGCGCCCGGCCGACGAAGTAGCGTTCGTCGTACTCCTTGAGTTCTCCTCGATGCTTCAGGAGGGGCTGGCGGGTACAGACACATGGACCCACCGTCGTCAGCACGATGCCGGTCTCCTCCTCGAGTTCTCGTGCCGCCGCTTCCTCGAAGGTCTCTCCATCTCCGACCCCGCCACCAGGTGGGACCCAAAACTCCAGATGGTGTGGATTGGCCGGATCAGCGGGCTCCTGTTCGCGGTACTGCACCATGAGAACCTCGTGCTGCGGCCTCACAACAATGATTCGGGCAGTTCTACGGATCCTCATGGGTATGGCGATCATCCGCGTTCGGCGACCAGGAGCAGCACGGATCCCTCGGCCGTCATCACGTACACCTCCCCCGCCCTGTCCATCCCGAATGACACCACGTGCCCGGCGTTGCCCACCTCGCCGGTCCAGTCGAGGGGTTGGTCGACCGAGCCCTCGATGGGAAAGCTGCGCAGGTACTCCCCGCAGTAGTCGGAGAAGAGGTAGTGCCCGTACAGCTCCGGGATCGAGGTTCCCCGGTAGACGACTCCCCCGGTGATGGAGCACGTGCCGGCGTCCCCGTGTTCCACCTCGAGAACCGGCAGGGTCAGGCCGGCGGCATCGCAGCCCGAGGGCGGTCGGAAACAGTGGAGACCTTCCGTGATGGGCCAGCCGTAGTTGAGGCCAGGTGTACTGATCGAGGCCACAGAGACCTCTTCGAAGCGATCCTGGCCGACATCGGCGATCACGATGAGACCCGACGGGGGATCGATAGCGAAGCGCCACGGATTGCGGAGGCCTATCGCCCATACCTCCGGCGCCGGGAAGGGGTTGCCCGCCGCGGGGAGGAGGGCGCCGGGAACCGAGACATCGAACCGGAGCAGGGCGCCGAGCGGGCTCCGGTCGTTCTGACCGTGTCCGAACTGGTCGTTCGCCCCTCCCCCGTCTCCGAGGCCCATGTAGAGGTACCCGTCCGGTCCGAAGGCGACGGTCCCGCCGTTGTGGTTGGCGGCCGGCTGCGGGATCCGGAACAGAACGGCCTCTCCGTCGGCGTCGACCTCCCCGTTGGCAGCCGCGTACTCCGCCAGGACGGTGTCCCCGTTGCGGGCCGTGTAGTGGACGAACAGGCGACCGGAGTCGGGGTAGTCGGGAGAGAAGGCCAAGCCGAGCAAACCCTGCTCGCCCCGGTCCCGGACCCGATCACTGATGTCGAGAAACGGTTCGTCGGCCAATCCGTCCGCCCCGTACAGCCAGAGATATCCACCCTTGGAGGCGATGACCAGGAGCCGGGTTCCGGGAAGTGGCGCCAGGTCGATCGGAAACGGTACCGTCGTCACCTCCCGGTAGGCGAGGGAACGGAGCGGCGCGAGAGATGCGGTGGTGGAAGTGCCCGGCGGCTCCGCGGATGGTTCGGCCGGATCCTCGGAGCTTGCGCCCGTGGTTGCGACCGTAACCAACGTTGCGGGTGTCGCGGTGCTTGCCAGGATCGGTGTCGTGGTGCTTGCTAGGACGGGCGCCGCGGTTGTGGAGGTGGACGGGGACGTGCTGGTGGGTGGGACGGTAACGACGGCAGGCTCGGCTGCGCCGCCACAGGCAGCCACCACCACCGCGGGCAGGATGAGGACGGATATCCATCGGCGCATGCCGGAAGAGTATTGGCGCCCGGCCGGTTATCGGACCCGTAGCGTCGTATGTTCATCCGTCGGGCGGTCGCCAATACCCGTGAGACGGGCTGCGGTGGTGCTACCGTCGGAGCGTCCCCGACCTTTCCTTGGGTGCTGACCTTGACCGATCTGGTGCGTAACGATCGCAAGACGATCTTCGGCTGGGCCATGTACGACTGGGCCAACTCCGCCTTCGCCGTCACGCTCGGCGCGGTGATCGCTCCGTTCTTCGCCGAAGTAATCGTGCCGGAAGGAGGCTGGAACGGCTGGTCGGCCGAGACCATATGGGCGGCCGTAGTGTCCATCGGTTCCATCATTCTCTTCCTCCTGATGCCGGTCCTTGGGGTGATCGCCGACTTCAACTCGGCCAGGCGCAGGTTCCTCCGCAACTGCGCCGTGGCGGGAGGAATCACGGTGCTGGTGCTTCCCTTCGTACCCGATGGGGCGGTTCCGTGGTTCCTGGTAGTGGCGGTGACGGCCCACATCGGGTTCGTGGCGGCCAACGTGTTCTACGACGCTTTCCTCCCGGGCCTGACCACCGAGGACACCATCGATCGGGTGTCCTCGAAGGGATTCGCCTTCGGCTACGTGGGAGGCGGCCTGTATCTGGTCTTGGCCCTGGCTCTATTGCTGTCGAGCGGTGACGATGGCTTTACGGGCCTGTCGACCAGCGGGGCGGCCCGCGTCGCCATCTTCGGCTCCGGATTGTGGTGGATGGGCTTCAGCGTCTATGCCCTCCGCTTGCTGCCGGAGGTCGGTGTGGCATCCCCGATCCCGTCACGCTACCGGCACATGCAGCCGTGGCGCGCGTACACGGCCATAGGCTTCGGCAGGACTATGACGACGGCGAAGAAGTTGGTCGGGTTCCCGCAGCTGCTGCTCTTCGTGGTCGCGTTCATCTTTTACAACGACGGGACCATGACCGTCATCAACATCTCCGGGTCGTACGCTTCCGAAACGCTCGATCTTGAGATAGCCGAGATATCGATAGCGTTCCTCATCGTGCAGTTCGTGGCCTTCGGGGGGGCCCTCTTCTTCGGGATGGTGGCGGACAGGATCGGAGCGAAACAGGCCATTATCTGGTCGCTGGTCGTGTGGTCCCTTATCGCGGTGGCGGCTTACTTCCTCCCGGCCGGAGAGGTGATGCCCTTCTACATCATCGCGGTGGTGCTCGGCTGGGTTCTCGGTGGCGTTCAGGCGCTGAGCCGCAGCCTCTACGCGACGATGATTCCGGAGGAGGCCTCGGCCGAGTTCTTCGGTTTCTTCTCAGTTTTCTCGAAGTTCTCGGCGATCTGGGGACCGCTCGTGTTCAGCATCGTCAGCCATCGGACCGGGTCGGGGCGGCCGGCTATCCTCTCTATCGTCGCCTTCTTCGTAGTCGGAGGCTTCCTGCTGGCGAGGGTGAACGTGGACGAGGCGAGGGCTACCCGACATCGATGGGTATCACATTGAAATGACCGAGGAATCGACCAAGGGTCCTGAGGAGGGCGGGAGTTCCGCGGCACCGCCGCTAACCGAAGCCCCCGAGCGGCTGCGATCACGTGTCAGGTGGGGCTTGGTGGCCCTCGTGGCGTTGGCCGTGGCCCTAGGGTTCATCGCGTACCAGAACATCGGGGATGTATCGGTCCGGGCGTTCTGGTGGGAGTTCAAGATCCCGCTCCTGGTTGTCATCGTGGCCACCGCTATTCTCACGCTCGTAGTCCAGAGGCTGGTCTGGCTGGTTCTCCGGTGGAGAAGGCGCAGAACGCGTCACGATGGCGAGCGGACGCCTCGCCATGGCAGGCGGAGAAGGTGAAATCACACCTGCTAGAGACCCGATTCGATGTCTACTGCGTCGCATGTCTCGGGAACGGGACATCCATACGGAAAACACCAACTACGATTCTGACCGCATCGGGAGGTTGAGATGAAGATCACACAGGAGTTCCAGGTCGCCAGCAGCCCGGAGGCCGTGTTCCGGTTCTTCCAGGACGTACCGTCGGTCGTCCAGTGCATGCCCGGGGCCGAGCTGACCGAGGACAGGGGCGACGGGGAGTACACGGGCAAGATCTCCGTCCGGCTCGGACCGATGACAGCCGGTTTCGAAGGCCAGGCCACCGTCACGTCGGATGCCGGCACCCGGACCGGCAACATAGCCGGCAAGGGGGTCGATCGTCGGGGAGGTTCCCGGGGCCAGGTGAATGTCCACTACTCGGTCTCGGAGACCGACGGCGGGTCGGCAATATCTGTGAACGCCGACATCAAGATCTCGGGCGCCGCAGCCCAGTTCGGGCGCACCGGGTTGATCAACCAGATTTCCCAGCGTCTGATCCAGGACTTCGTCAAGTGCCTGGAGGCCAAACTCGAGGCCGAGAACCAGGCGGCAGCAGCCGAGATAGAAGCGTCCGATGTGAAGGGCGTGTCGCTGGTTGCGTCCACCTTAGCTTCAGGAGTCAAGAAACTGTTCAAACGCGGGTGACGGAGATGCGCGTGAGGAACGGCGGGTTCCGGTTGCCGGTCAGCTGCCGATAGCCTCGATCACGTAGTCGATACAGGCGGTCAGGGCTTCGACATCCGAGGGGGGGATCGTCGGCCACAACCCTATCCGCAGTTGGTTGCGTCCCAGCTTCTGGTACGACTCGGTGTCCACCACCCCGTTGGCCCGCAGCGTGGCGGCCAGGTGGTCGCCGGACAGCGGCGGTTCGAAGTCGATGGTGGCGGTAACACGGGACCGGATGGACGGATCGGCGACGAAGGGTTCGGCCATGGAATGGGCATCGGCCCAGCCGTACAGGATGTCGGCGTTGCGGGCGCAGCGTTGCGCCGACCAGGCCAGGCCACCCCGCCCGTTGATCCACTCGACGGTGTCGGTCAGCAGGTAGATGGTGGCCAGGGCGGGCGTGTTGTACGTCTGGTCCTTGCGGGAGTTGCTGACGGCCGCGGCGAGGGAGAGGAAGGGTGGCATCCATCGTCCGGATGCCGCGACCTGCTCGATCCGCTCGACCGCCTTCGGTGAACAGAGGGCGACGTACAGCCCGCCGTCGCCCCCGAAGGCCTTCTGGGGCGAGAAGTAGTAGACATCGAACTGGGCCGGGTCGACCGGGATCCCGCCCGCGGCCGACGTGGCGTCGACGACGGTCAGCCCTTCCGCCTCCACCATGGTCACAGGCATGGTCACCCCGGTCGAGGTCTCGTTGTGGGTGAGCGCGTAGACATCGATCCGGTCCGACGGCACGGGCGAGGGATGCGTACCGGGAACCGATTCGATCACCTGGGGAGGATCCAGGTGGGGGGCGCCGGTCACCGCCCGGGCGAACTTGGATGAGAATTCGCCGAAGCTGAGATGCTGGCTTGCACGGTCGATCAGGCCGAAGGCGGCGGCGTCCCAGAAAGCCGTGGCCCCGCCGTTGCCGAGGACGACTTCGTACCCGTCGGGCAGGTGGAACAGTTCGGCCAAGCCCTCCCGCAGCCGGCCCACCATCGCACGCACGGTCGGTCGGCGGTGTGAAGTGCCGATATAGGACGTGCCCGAGGCCGCCAGACTATCCAGCGCCTCTTGGCGGACTCTGGTGGGGCCGCAACCGAACCGGCCGTCCGCCGGGAGCAGGTCGGACGGTATCTGGATCGAGATGTGTTCCGGCATGTCTATCGTTCCATCCCTGGGACCGGATACGGAGAGTGTGATGCCAGGATTATCGCAGCGAATCCAATCGATGGCCGAATCGGCCACCATGGCAATCACCGCCAAGGCGAAGGCTCTGCGCGCCGCCGGTCATGACGTGATCGGCTATGGGGCTGGCGAGCCTGACTTCCCCACTCCCTCCCCCATTGTGGCCGCCGCCATAGAAGCTGCCGCTGACCCGGTCATGCACAGGTACACCCCGGCACCCGGCCTCCCTTCGCTCCGTGAGGCGGTGGCCGCCAAGACCTACCGGGATTCGGGCTACGAGGTGGCGCCTTCGCAGGTGATCATCACCAACGGCGGCAAGCAAGGTGTCTACACGGGGATTCACTGCCTGGTCGATCCGGGGGACGAGGTCTTGCTGCCGGCGCCCTATTGGGTCACCTATCCGGCGGTGGTCGACCTGGCCGGCGGGGTGACCGTTCCCATCGAGACCGATGAGGGCAGCGGTTTCAAGGTGACGGTGGATCAACTCGAGGCCGCCTACACCCCCCGTACCAAGCTGTTGATCTTCGTGTCCCCGTCCAACCCGACCGGTGCGGTATACAACGCGTTTGAAGTAGCCGAGATCGGGCGTTGGGCGGTCGATCGAGGTATCTGGGTGCTGACCGATGAGATCTACGAGCATCTCGTGTACGGGGATGCCGAGTTCGCATCGCTGCCGGTGGAGGCGCCCGAGTTGGCCGAACGGTGCGTCATAGTGAACGGGGTGGCCAAGACCTACGCGATGACCGGTTGGAGGGTGGGATGGATGGTCGCCCCGGCCCATGTGATCGCGGGAGCTACCAAGCTCCAGGGCCACCTGACATCCAACGTGTCCAACATTGCGCAGGCCGGCGCCATTGCTGCCGTGTCGGGGCCCCTCGACGATGTGTACATGATGAGAGAGGCGTTCGACCGGCGCAGACGAATCATGCACCGGATGCTCAACGAGACGAAAGGCATCGACTGCATCGAACCGGAAGGAGCTTTCTACTGCTTCGCGTCGGTACGGGGGGCGCTCGGCCGCCGTGTGGGAGATGTCCGGCCCGCCACCGCACTGGAACTGGCCGACGCCTGCCTCGATCAGGCCGGGGTGGCCTTCGTTCCCGGTGAGGCGTTCGGGGCCCCGGGCTACGCCCGCTTCTCCTATGCACTCGGTGATGAAGACCTCGTGACCGGATTGGCCAGATTCCAAGACCTCCTCGGAACCTCTTGAGAGAGCAAGAAGGGTCTCGATTTACTCAGTACCCAAAATAGAATCACTCAATCCTGTGAGTCGGCGGCTGGCGAGGGGTTTCTTCTAGGGCGTGTTCACGTTTCTGAGCGTGTCGTGTATGAGCGCGAGGGTGATGAATGCTAGGAACATCACGTCGAGTTTGTCGTAGCGGGTGAAGACACGCCGGTAGCCTTTGAGCCGTCGGAAGAGCCGTTCGACCTCGTTCCGTCGCTTGTATATCGGACGGTTGTAGTCCCACGGGTGGCGGCGGTTGCTTCGGGGTGGGATGACCGGCGTGTAGCCCAGAGCGACGGCCAGTTGCCGTGTTTCGTCCCCTTCATAGGCGCGGTCCGCTACCAGGAACAGCTCTAGCTGCTCCCCTTCCTGCTCCTTTTTTCGTGGGCCCATCTTTTTGAGGAGCTCCCGCCCATGGGGAGCATCATGGTCCTGACCTGGGGAAAGAGCGAATAAGACGGCGCTACAAGCGCTGGCCGCGACCATGTGGATCTTGGTGTTCAACCCTCCCCGGGAGCGACCGATGGCCTGGGGACCCCGCTTTCGGAGAGCACCACAGCCGTCGGGATGAACCTTGACCGACGTGCTGTCCAGGCCCAGAACTTCGAGGTCGATGAGCTGTTCCTGCTGTAGACGCTGGAACACCCGGTCCAAGACGCCGCTGGCCGCCCAGCGGCTCATCCGCATGTAAACGGTGTGCCAGTTCCCGAACCGTTCGGGAAGCGCCCGCCATTTGCAGCCGTGCTCCAGTACGTACAGGATGCCGTTGAGGGCTTGGAGGTTGGATACCTTGACGGTACCGCGGGGTTTCGGGAACACGTCTACTATGAGTTGGTATTGTTCTTGTGTTATTGTCATATCGTAATGATATCACATCAGTGTAACTTTAGGTGAACACGCCCTAATAGACGACTCCGGTACGGTCAGTCCGAGAAGTTGCACTTGCTCACCATGCCTCCGACAGAGATGATTGGATACCGGGGCCCCGTCTTCCGGTGCTTTGTCCTGGGCGTTGTCGCACTGGTTGCGGTTGCGCTGTCCGGTTGTGGGAACAGTCCAAGACCGACACCACCGCTAACTACTGTGACTACCTCCCCATCTGTCGTTCCGAGCACAGCGGCCCCCCTCACGCCTGTAGCCACTGCGACTAGTACCACCACCGTTGCGATCCCATCGTCGGCACCTGTCGAGACTCCAGCTTCGACAACGTCTACCACCAGTAAGTCGCCTACCACGAGTACGTCGATATCGACGTCTGTGACCCCGACCGTGTCCCGCCCCCCGGACACTCTTGCGGAGTCCGATGAGCGACCGGCGCTGGAGGGCAAGTTCATCTCAGTGATAGTGTCGGAAATCTCGGAGACTGGCGCGGAAGCGGCGCGCGCTGATCTCGAGAGCCGATTCGGGCTGCAGTTTGGGATTCTCCGTAGCGATGACTTCAGGAGCCTCAATCCGGGCTACTGGGTCGTCTATGCGGGGCCATTTGCCACCGCCGAGGAGTCCCAGGATGCCTGCTGGTCCGACCTGGACATGCGGACCGCCTCTCGGTGTTACGGTCGACGCCTCTCTCAGAATGCTGAGGATGTGGAGATTGTCTATCCGCCTGCACCTGCTCGTCGTAGATCCGCACCTAGTGCGATCGCGACTCCCGATGAGGAGTTGTCAGCACCTGGCGTGTACCAAATGATTGCCCCGTCGGTGGCGTTCATCGTGAATGGCGATGGCACCGGTTCGGGGAGTGGAATACTGATCGAGGGCGGCTACGTGGTAACGAACCACCATGTTGTCGAGCCGCATACTGCGGTTATGTGGATGGTCTTTCCTGATGGCACAGAGTTCCGGGATGTTCCGGTGGTGGGGTGGGCAACAGCGGCTGACCTAGCCGTGCTGGGGCCGGTCACTGTTCATATCCCGCCGTTGAGGCTCCAGAACGGAGAGGAAATGGCTCCTGGTAGTGATGTCTTCCTGGTGGGTTACCCCGCCGAGGTGACGCTCTACCCGCAGGCGTCTATCACCCAGGGTGTCTTGTCGCGGTCTTACGAAGAAGAGGCGACCGGACTCACGGTATTTCGGACCGACGCGGCCGCTATGGGTGGACAGAGCGGAGGGGCGATGGTCAACGCGCTGGGTGAGGTAATCGGAGTGACAACGCGAGGTATCAGGTCCCGCATAAGCGACCAACCGGTTTTCACTGAGGCTTACTCGGCGGCCGACTACGAAGCCATTGTGGACAGGATAATCCGAGACGCGAATCCGACGGCGCCTGTCACGACGGTCAGGGCAGGACGCACGGGGACAGAGGCCGAACGGCCGAAGCCGTTCGAGGGCACGTTCGTTTCGGTGGTAGTGTCGGCGACGTCCGGGACAGCTGCGGAGCAGGCGCGCGATGACCTCGAGGGTCGATTGGGGTTCCGGTTCGGGATTCTCCGAAGTGATGACTTCAAGAGCCTTAATCCGGGCTATTGGGTCGTTTATGCCGGACCATTCGCAACCGCTGCGGAGTCCCAAGACGTCTGCTGGTCCGATCTGAACATGCGCAGCGCCTCTCTCTGCTACGGGCGACGCCTCTCCCAGGATCCTGCCGATAGGGAGATCGTCTACGCGCCCGCACGACGTTGACTACGAATCGGCGTACTCCGGAACATCTTGGTCTCATGACCGGCCAATAGGACGTATATGTTGTGTCGCCGGGACGGTCTATCGACTCACTGTTCCGGTGTGTGGTTGATAGTCGGGTCCAGGTGGCGCCGGAGCCAGAGAGCACCTCCGAGGACCACCGTTCCTATTCCGGCCCACACCATTTCGAGGATCCGTCGGGACCGGCTGTCCGGTGACTCCGGGCTCGGATCGGGCGGAGGAGAAGCAACGCCAATCTCCTCGCCACCGGCTTGGGCGGGTAAGAGGCCAGAGGTCGGAGGCGACTGTTCATGCGGTTGGATCGTTGAGGGGGCTGTCGGAGCGGGCGATACCAACGTGACGGATGTGGTGTCGGGTGGAACGTCGATGGTCGTCTCCGGCAGATCTACCGGCTGCGCGGGAGCCGACGTGGTTGATGTCGTAGTCGCCGCGGCTGTGGTGGACCGCGTGGGTGATGAAGAGGAAGCGGGTCCTGCTACCGAGAGAGCGGCCGTAACTGCCGCCGGGAAGCTGTGCTCAACCAGCGCGAAGGCCTGGTCGCCGGGGCAGGTGGTCCTCGACATGGTCCGGTGGCCGGTGATGGTCGGTGTCACCACCAACTTTCCCTCTGGGTGGAGGTTCGATCCGCGGGAGACGAACTCGACGGTCGACCCGGGGCGGGGATCGATTTTGTAAGTATTCGCCAGCCAGGCCAGGAGAGCGACCATGGCCGATCGGGCATCCTCGGTGGGGGCGACATCCTGGTGATTGCCGATAAAGCATGTCAGGAGAGCGAACCCTTGGCTCCCGCCGGTGGCGTCACCCCGTACCGGCCACTCGATGCTCCCCTGCCGCCCCTCGAAGATCTGCCCATGCTCGTCGACGAGGAAGTTGTAGGCGATATCGGGCCAACCCTTCGCGGCCGACGTGTGGTAGTGGTAGAAGCTGCGCAGATACCGGATGGACTGTTCAGCCGAATAGTCGTTGGGCGATGCGCTGTGATGCACCAGGAGAAAGCGCACATCGCCTGGCGCCTCCCTCTTCATCGGTCCGGTCGGCGGCAGGCCGGCACCCCACACGTCGCGAGGCAGGATCACGTGACCGGCTCCGATGGAGACACCATCCGCCTGAGCGGCAGCACGAGAGGCGGAGGCTGTCGGCAGGAGCAATCCGGCCGCGGCGCCGAGTCCGCCCAGTACCAGGAATCCGCGCCGTGTAAGCGACCCGCCATCAGACGGCTCACACACGATAGGCGACCTCGCTTTCGGTAGTGATCACAGCCGGCCAGGGTCGGCGGCCGGGTTGGTCCTTCGCGCGATTGCAGCATTGAAGGTTCGCGGTCTCAGGTGAGCCCCTCTCATGTTAGAAGGATCCCGCGGACAGCCCCGTATGGGTTGGGGAGAAAGACCATCATCGACACTCCGTCGCCTGCGCCCGATCGGCATCTTCATCCAACGGCAGAACCGGCGCTTCCCATGAGGGTCAGGAACCTCTCGGGTGCCCTGTCAGGTTCACCCGGCGCCTGCTCCGGACCACAGGCGGTCGATCGGCAGGGCAATGATGCCCGCATCTGCGCCTCTGTAGCGGATGCTGTGCGGGCCCGTATACAGCACCGCGCCGACAGTGAAGCGGTCGCCGAGCGCGTCGCGTAGTATCCGCAGACCCCGACGGTCCTTGGGATGAATCCTCGAACCGGCCTTCACCTCGATACCGACCACCGAGCCGTCCCGCCCATCCTCGAGGACGATGTCCACCTCGGCGCCGTTATGCGTGCGCCAGTGGCCGACATGGGGCCGATGTTCCATCCAGGAAACCTGTTTGAGTACCTCGCCGACGACGAAGGTCTCCAGCAGATGCCCGAACTGCTGCAGCGCCGCCGCATCCAGCCCTGCCAGCTTCTCAGGTGGGAGTCGAAGCAGCCGTGCAGCCAGACCCGAGTCCACTATGTGGAGTTTGGGACGCGCTCCCGTCGCCGAGCGCAGAGTTCTGCCCCAAGCAGGCAGTAACCGCACCAGGAAGCCGGCTTCGAAAAGCTTGACATAGTCGGACGCTGTGCTGGCTGCCAGCCCCGCCGCCCCTCCCGCGCGTGACACGTTGACGACCTGAGCCGTCTGCGACGCGAGGCGCAAGAGCAGCGGAGCGAGCGCGGCAGGCTGCCGCACACGGCCGACCTCCAGCAGGTCCCGCTCCAGACAGAGAGCCAAGTAGTCGTCGAACCAGCGAATCCGCGCCGCCTCGGTTCGCGTCAGAGCCAACGGGAAGCCACCCCGTGCAATACGCTCCGCGTACCGGTGACGGGTAGTAGTAGACGGCTCGGGGGATACGGTCACCGCCGGATCATCGAAGAATGCCTCGATCAGGTTCTCACGGGTTCCGTCGATTTCTCCCTGTGAGAGCGGGAGGATCTCAAGCCGGTGCAGCCGACCGGTCAGGGACTGCGTCGCGAGTGGTAGCGCTTCGAAGCGGGTGGATCCGGCCAGCACGAACCGTCCCGGCTCACCATCCCGGTTCAACTCGGCCTTGATCGAGTCCAGCAAGACCGGGACATGCTGGTACTCGTCGATGAACACCGGCCCGGGACCAGAGACGAACAGCCCGGGATCGTCGCGAGCCGCCGCGCGCACTCCCGGATCGTCGAGATCGACCACATAGGCGCTGTGACGCGCAGCCAGCGCCTGCAATAGCGTCGACTTGCCGACGGACCGAGGACCCTGCAGCAACACCACCGGCGACTCTGCCATACGACGAACGGCAATGTTCTCCAATCGTCGCCGAATCAACTCCACCGGCCAGTCTCCTCCCCGTGAAACTCCGGGCTATTCTACCGTGAAATTTAGGGCTGTTCTACCGGCAAACTCGAAGGGAACTTACCGTGAAACACTACGAGGCTTTGCTGCGAACTCCAGACCCGAAGGAACGTGCAGGTGATCGGCAATGGATTGATCGAGGGGGTTCGGGGTCGGGAGTGGTGGAGATGCGCGGAAAGCGTCCCTGAGCTTGCATCAGTGGGTATTCAGGCTCGAGCGGATTCTCCATCCGCCACTCGACACCGGCCGCTGAGAGCGACGTGTTCGGGTCTGACGGGGGTGCGGTTTAGTTCGAGGCCGGTGGCTTGTCGGATGGCCGCCACCACCGAGGCCGTGGAGGACACGGTAGGTGGCTCCCCGACGCCCTTGGCGCCGAACGGACCGAAGGAACTGGGTTCTTCGATTACCTGGATTTCGATCGGCGGGGCGTCCAGGAAGGTGGGGAGCAGGTAGTCGGTGAAGGTGGGGTTCTTGATGACGCCATCTTCGACCACCACTTCCTCCAGGGTGGCGAGACCGATGCCCTGCATGGTCCCGCCCTCGATCTGGCCGACCACGGAGCGGGGGTTGATCATGAAACCGACGTCCTGGACCGTGTCGATCTGCACCACTTTGAACAGTCCCAGTTCCTGATCCACGTCGACCACCGCCCGGTGAACCGCGAACCCGAAATCGACGTACAGATCGCCCTGGCCGTTGTGGTCCGGCGCCTCGGTTGGGGGGTGGTGGAACCGGGTGTGGTATTCGATGTTCTGGTTGCCCACGAGGTCTCTCATCGAGGTGACCAGCATCCCGTCTTTCCACACGCCCGACGCGTCCAGCTCGTCGCCCCCGCCCCGGCTGAGGGCGATCTCCCGCGCCATGCCGGCGGCTTCGAGCACCGCTCCCCCGGTCATCTGCGTCTGGCGGGACGCCGATGTGGACCCTGCCGATCCGATCTTGGAGGTGTCGTCGAAGTAGACCACCACGTCCTCGATCCCGAGGACGGTCCGGGCGATCTGGGCACATGACGCGCCGAGACCCTGGCCTACTTCCACTGCTGCGGTATGCACCTCGACACCGAATGGCGTGATGCAGACCCGTGCTTCGGCGTAGTCATCGAAGCCACCGGAGAAACACAGGTTCTTGACCCCGACGGCGTAGCCAACTCCACGATTCACCGCGCCGCGGGGGGTGGTGAGGCCGGTACCGCCCGGGAGTAGCCGAGGGTCCTCGCTCAGGTTTTCCGGGGGCAGCGGCATGCGGCGCACCCGTTCCAGTATCTCCACGACGGGCGCCGATGTGTCGATCAGCTGCCCGGAGGTGGCCAGCGGGTCACCGCGCCGTAGCGCGTTCTTGATTCTGAGTTCGACCCGGTCCATGCCGAGGGCGTCGGCCAGCTTGTCCATCTGGGCTTCGTGGCCGAAGCAGGCCTGTACGGCGCCGAACCCGCGCATCGCCCCGCACGGAGGGTTGTTGGTCCTGGCAGCCACGCCGTCGACCGCCACCGAGTCACAGCGGTAAGGACCGGCGGCGTGGTAGACGGCGTTGAGGATCACCGAGTTGCTGGTCGATTGGAATGCGCCCCCGTCGATGATGATCTTGGCTTCGATCCGCCGGAGAGTCCCGTCCGTATCGGCCTCGTGGCGGAACCAGAGGCGGGCCGGATGCCGGTGAACGTGGCCCACGAAGCTCTCGGCTCGGCTATAGACCATCTTGACGGGCTTGCCCGTGTAGAGAGCCAGCAGACAGAGGTGGATCTGGAGGCTCACGTCTTCCCGGGCGCCGAAGGCCCCTCCCACGCCGGCATGATGCACCCGCACCGCATCGTCCTCCAGACCGAGCCCGGCCACGATCTGCTCGTGGTCGGAGTGGGTCCATTGGGTGGCTATGTGCAGGTCGACTCCACCCCGGTCGTCGGGGATCGCCATACCGGACTCGGTGCCGAGGGGCGCCTGGTCTTGCATTCCCACCTCGTAATAACCCTCCACCACCACCGAGCTTTGGAGGTCCTGCGGGCCCCGGCGGCAACTGAGCCGGTGGAAGACCGAATCGATCTTGTCGGCCTCCTCGGGATCGGTGAGCGGCGCCAGCACTTCGTACTCGATGTCGATGGCTTCCACCGCCAAACGAGCCGTCTCGGGATCGTCGGCCGCCACCAGGGCGATGGGCTGGCCCCAGAACTCCACCGTCTCCGAACCGAGGATGGGTTGGTCGGCGTGCTCGAGACCGAACGTCTTGCGTCCCGGAACGTCGTCGCCGGTGAGCACCGCGTGGACACCGGTCATCGCCACGGCGGAGCCGATGTCCAGCTTCGTGATGTTGGCCTTGGGGTGGGGACTGCGCAGGGTGGCGCCCCAGAGCATCCGGTCCATATACAGGTCGGAGGAGTACGTGTAGGTTCCGTCCACCTTGGGGATACCGTCCCAACGGTGGGTCGACTCGCCGACACCGCCCCGGACCCTCCGCGTGCGGACCCGGGTCGTCATGGCCCGACCACCAGGGTCTCGAGACCGCGCAGGATCGCACCGTAGCCGGTGCAGCGGCAGATGTTACCGGCCAGGGCCTCCCTTATCTCGTCGGAGGTAGGGGCCGGGTTCTCGTCGAGCAGGGCAGCGGCGGCCACCACGAACCCCGGGGTGCAGAAGCCGCACTGCACGGCGCCCGAGTCGACCAGCGCTCTCTGCACGGGATGTAGTTCCGATCCGCCCAGTCCTTCCACCGTGACGATCTCGGAGCCCTCCGCATCCACCGCCATCACGAGGCAGGCGCAGACGAGGTTGCCGTCGAGGAGTACCGAGCAGGAACCGCACTCCCCCTGCTCGCATGCGCCCTTGGATCCGGGAAGCCCGAGCCGCTCCCGCAGGGCGAACAGCAGGCTTTCGGAGCCCTTGACCTCGCACTCCCTGAATTCTCCGTTGATCGTGGCTCGGATCCTCATGCTGCAAGGCACCTTTCCAGCAGGCGCCGCGCCAGTACGCCGGAGGCATGGCGCCGGTAGTCCTCGGTACCCCGGTGATCGGTGATCGGACGCACCTCCTCGGAGACGAGCCGGGCGAAATGGTCCAGGGCCGCCGGTCCGGGGTTCGGTTCCCGGGAGATCATCTCCTCGGCCCGACGGGCCCGGATCGGGGTGGGACCGACCGAACCGAGCGCCACCCGGGTGCGCCCGCCATGCCACCGGAACACGCAGGCCGACACGATGGAGATCACCATGGCGCTTCGCTGGCCGATCTTGGCGAACTCCTGGCGGTCAGGCAACTCGTCGGGCAACAGGACCGCGGTTATCAGTTCGTCAGGCCGCTTCGAGGTCCGTTTCACGCCGGTGAAGAACTCGTCCCAACGGACGCGACGAGTCCCGCGGACCGATGCGAGCTCGATCTCGGCATCCAGTCCGGCCAGGAACGGAAGCGCGTCTCCCGCCGGGCTGGCAGTGCCGATGTTGCCGCCGATGGTCCCGGCTGCCCGGATCTGGGGCGATCCGATGGTTCGGGCCAGCTGTGCCAGCGCATTGTGATCCCCCGACTCGAGGGATCGGAAGGTCACGCCCGCCCCTATCCGCTGCCGGGAAACGCTTCGGAGCTCCTCGACACGGCGGAGGGTGATCACCGCCTCGGGACGCAGGAGTCCGAAGTTGACCTCCACCATCAGGTCGGTTCCCCCGGCGAGGGGCACGGCGCGCGGGCACGCCTCCAAGGCTGCTACCGCCTCCTGGATGTCCGCCGGACGGATTACCTCCACCTCGGGCTGCTCCCTAGTTCTGGTTGCTTTACGAGTTATAGAGAATAGCTGATCGGCAGGACACCTCTCGGGATCAGCCCGGGAGTGTGATCGAGAGCTCGGACTTACCAGACCCTCGGCGGTCTCCTACCCTTCCGGATATGGAACGACTCCTGTTGTGCGCCAATCCGGCGGCGTCGGGCTTCACCGGAGGTCTTCATCGGGCCGTCCTGGCGCGCCTGCGCCGGCAGTTCGATGTGGAGTCGGAATGGCCCGAGACGGCCGCAGATACCCGGGCTACCAGTGCGGCTGCCGCCGCGGACGGATACGACATCGTGGTGGCGATGGGCGGGGACGGAGTGGTGCACCATGTGGCCAACGGGATCGGCGGTACGCCGACCGCCCTCGGAATCATCCCGGTGGGTTCTGCCAACGTGCTCGCCCGTCTGCAGGGTGTCCCGTCCAGAGCCGTCCCGGCAGCCGAGTTCATCTGCACCCGACCGCCGGCCCGCCCGATGCCGGCTGCCATGCTCACCCTGGATCACGGTGAGCGAGGGGTCGAGAGCCGCCTCGCCACCTTCTCGTGCGGTGTCGGTTTCGACGCCGCGGTTGTGGAGCGGGCCGAGCAGGAGCCGCACCGTAAGTACCACCTCGCCGGACTCCACTACGCCAGGTCGGCCGTCTCGGTGGCGTGGACCGAATTCGCCGGACGTGAGCCCGTGCTGGCGGTCAGCGCCCGGGACCGGTCGGCCGATGCAGTGGCGGTTTTCGTCCGGCTCTACGACAGGTATACCTATTTCGGTCGGATACCCGTCCGCTTCGGATCTCACCGGCCGGACACGTTGGCGGTACTGGTGGCGCGTTCGTTGTGCCGCCGCCGGATCCCATCGGTGCTGTGGCGGGCCGTGACGGGCGCCGATCTGGAAAGGATTGAGGGATTCGAGGTCTGGTCGGGGATCACCTCGTTGGGCGTGGTCGGGGGCGCCGACGGCATACCCGTCCAGGCCGACGGGGAGTTACTCGGTTCACCCCGGAAGTTCTCCGTTGCAGTTCGTGCAAACCACCTCCGGATATTGACAGCCGATTCGCCGCCGGGCGACCGGTTGTCCCGGTGAGACCTCCCGATCCGACCTCCTGTCACCGGGGTCCGGATCGTCGGAGGTGCTAGGTTTTCGGCGGCCCCGCATTATGATTGACTCGGTGGTTCCCGATCCACATGTCTAAGCCCCTCCGAGCAGTTCTCTATATCGTCGCGATGGCCGCCGCGGTCGGCTTGGTGCTCGTCGTACTCGATGCCATCGACCGTTCGCCGGAACCACCGGAACCGTCCGGTCCGACCAGCGACGATGCCATCGAAGCCATACTCGAGTTGGAGGGCAAGCTCGCCAGGATCCCAATCTGGGTCGATGTCGCGGGGACCCGGTTCGAGTTGATCCCCGCCGCCATCGGCTTCGACCTCGACGAGTACTCCATTCTGGACGCGGCGCTCGAGACAGGTTCTGCGGAGTCGGTTCTCGAAGCGGTCAAGCTCTGGGTCGAGCAGGACCAGGCAACCGTCTCCTGGCCGATCGTGCCCACTGTCGACGAGGCGGCGCTGTCCAGGATGCTCGACGAGTACGACTCGCTTCTGCATGGACCGCAGGAGGGGAATATCGTCGTGGAGGGGACGACCCCTGTCCCGCAGTACCCGCGGTCGGGCTTGGTGATCGATCGCTCGACCGCCGGATCCCGCATAGTCGAGGCGTTGGGTGGGTGGCCCAGGCCCGAGTTGGTGCTCATCGACACCATCGAGGAGATGCCGGTCCTTTCGATCGAGGCCGTGGATTCGGCACTCGACGAAGCGAGGCTTCTGCTGGACGGGCCGGTGACGCTCACCCGAACCGATCCGGATGCCACCCTCGTGCTGAGCGTGGAGCGGTTGGCGCGGGCCTTGCTGGTGCGGGTGGAGCGGGTGCCCGAACCGCGCCTGGTGGTGGGTCTCGACCCCGCCGTGATCGACGGATACATCGAACCTCTCCGGACCAGCTTCGTCCCCGCCCCGGTCGACGCCCGCTTCGTCATCGACGACGAGGACAACATCACCATCGTTCCGGGAATCCCCGGCGCCATCATCGACGCGGAGTTGGCCGCCCTCCAGGCGGTCCAAGGGGCCCGGAATCCGAACAGGACCACAGTCCTCCCCCTCGTCGCAGGAGTGGTGCCCCAGGTCAGCGCGGAGGAACTCGAGGCTCTCGGTGTGAAGGGCAAGATCAGCGAGTTCACCACCAAGCATCCGTGCTGCCAACCGCGGGTCAACAACATCCAGCTGTTCGCGAGGACCATCGACGGCTTGATCGTGTGGCCCGGCCAGATCGTGTCGCTGAACGACGCAGTCGGAGAGCGGACGTTCGAGAAGGGTTACGTTCCGGCGCCGACCATCATCAGAGGTGAGATTACCGATACCGTGGGGGGTGGCGTGAGCCAGTTCGCCACCACGTTCTACAACGCGGTGTTCTGGGCCGGGCTGGAGATCATCGAGCACCAGCCCCACAGCTATTACTTCTCACGGTACCCGGAGGGTATAGAGGCGACGATCAGTTGGCGACAGCCCGAGTTGGTCTTCCGTAACGATACGAACCATGCGGTGGTTATCAAGACCGCATACACAAGCACTTCGATAACCGTCAAGCTGTTCGGCGACAACTCCGACCGGAGGGTGGACGCGTGGGTGACGGGCCGGTTCGATCCCAAGGAGTTTCCCACGGTCTACTTCCCCAACCCCGAACTGATGCCCTGGGACGAGGAATTGGAGGTGCAGCGGGGCGCCGACGGATGGTCCGTAAAGGTGACACGCGACCTCACCTTCGTGGACGGCTCGACCACTACCGAGGATTGGATCGTGCGTTACCGGCCCTGGCCGCGCCATGTCGAGGTCCATCCGTGCCTGCTTCCCGAAGACTCGGAGGACTACACAGGTGAGGAGTGTCCCCTCGAGCCGGCCACCATCCCGACGACCGAAGACTCCCCCACCTCGACGGAACCCTCCCCGGACTCCGAAGCCGCGTCACCCACCACCACGTCGGAAGGTTGAACGGACGACCGGCGACCGGTGGCTACTGCCGGTTCTCTGCGTAGTGGATCAGAGAGTTCCGGATGGTGCCGGCGGCCAACTCGGCCTGCTCGTCGGTCCAATCCCCTGAACGTCTGGCCGAGATGGCGTTCGAGAACACGTACACGGAGACGAGAGAAGGAATGGAGGCGAAGAGGGCGCTCGCCAACTTGGCCGGGAACGTATTCGAGGCGGCCGCGGATTCGGGGCCGGGGTACGTCTCGCCTTCCTGACCGGACAGGCTGCGGTCGGTGTCGAAGACGGCCACGTCACCGAGCAGCAGACGATCGACTTCGATCAGTTGACCCAATTGTCTCCTTGCGGCGCCGACAGGAACTCTAGGCGACCCCACGGCGGGTCACCAACCGGCGCCCGGTTTCCTGTCTGTGTCGCTGAGGAAACCTCAGACGCTCGCCGATGACGTGGAGTTTCACGAGGTTGGTGGACGCCTGGCTGTTGGGCGGTACGCCGGCGATCATCACGACACCCTCACCGCGCTCGCAGATACCGGTCTTCTCGAGGTACTTCTCGGCGGCCGCGAACATGAGATCGGTGGAGGACCGGCGCTCGAAGGGGATAGGCGTGACGCCCCAGTACAGGGCCATCCGGCGCCTGATCCGGGCGCTGGGAGCGAAGACCATGATGTCGGCGGACGGCCGGTACTTGGATAGGAGCCGGGCTGTACCGCCCGACTCGGTGAAGGCGACGATGGTCCGGAAGCCCAGATCCCGGGCGGCTTCGGTCCCCGCCTTGGCGGTCGCCGAAGCGAAGCTCATCGAGCTCTCCAGGAAGTCCACCTCGTCGTCGTCGGCCATGTGTATGTCGCGGTAACGTTCCGCTTCGAGACAGATGGACGACATGGCCTCGATCACCCGGACCGGGTGCCGTCCCACAGCGGTCTCGGCGGAGAGCATCACCGCGTCGGTGCCCGACGCCACCGCGTTGGCCACGTCGGTCACCTCCGCCCGGCTGGGGCGCAGAGCAGTCACCATCGACTCGAGCATCTCGGTGGCCGTGATCGAGATCAGACCGGCCCGGTTGGTGCGCCGCAGGATGTCCGACTGGACGTTGGGGATGGTCTCGAGCGGGAGCTGCACGCCGAGATCCCCCCGCGCCACCATCACCCCGTCCGCCGCCTCGAGGATCGAATCGAGGTTCTGGTAGGCGAGGGCCAGTTCCACCTTGGCGATGATCGGCACATCGGGGCCGGCGAGTTCGCGCACCTCGGTGATGTCGTCGCCTTCCTTGACGAAGGAGGCGGCCACGTAGTCCACGCCGAGTTCGCGACCCACTTCGAGATCCTCACGATCCTTCTCCGTGACCGGACCTACCTGGAGGTCGCTGTCGGGAAACGCGACACCCTTGCGATCTCGTAAGGTACCGCCCCGGTGGATCAGGACCTCGAGGGTGTCACCGACTACATCGGTTACCCGGCCGCCGATCACCCCGTCCGACATCACCACCCGGGCCCCGACCTCCACATCGTCAATCAGGTGGTCGTAGTCGACCGGTATCAGGCCCGGGCTCCCCTTCCTGTCGGTGGCGATCATGCGTACCACGTCACCGCGGCTCAACTCCATCTCGCCGCCCTCGAAGAGGCCCACCCGCGTCTTGGGGCCTTGAATGTCCTGGAGCACCGCCACCGACCGCCCCGCCTCTGCGGCGGCCGCGCGCAGCCATCCGATCATCCGGCGATGGGATTCGTGGTCGCCGTGGCTGAAGTTGAGCCTGGCCACGTCGATCCCCGCCTCGACCAGGGCCTTCACCGAGTCGGGGTGGGCGACCGCGGGGCCCATCGTGGCCACGATCTTCGTCCTGCGTAACACCTGACCCCAAGCTACACAGACGGCGCCGCTACTCCAAGGTTCTCGGACGGCGGCATGCGAACGGGGCGCCCCCCATGTGCTTCAGGAGCCGGACAGCGGAACCGAAGCGAGCAGTTCGGTGAGATCCGACACGCCGATGCTATCGAGGTGCTTCGTCGCAGAGACGATCTTGGTTCGCAACGCCTTATCGACCCGTTCGGCTGCCAGCCTGACGAACTTCTCTTCCAGCAGATCCCACGACTCGGGACCGGTGTGCGAACCTGTGTAGTCGTTCTTGACGTTGACGAGCACGGTTCCGTCCTGCAGATGGAGCCGCACCCGGCACGGCAGTTCGGCGGGGAAGCGGGCGCTCATCTCGTCATCCTCTCGCACGATCACCTTCCTGAGCAGGTCCTGGACATCCCTCCTGGAGATCCGCTCCGGCGCGAACTGCCGAGGAGTGACTTCACCGTCGATGAGAGCAACGGCCACGAGGTAGACGAGCGAGTGATCGGCTTCCTCCTTGGTGGCGACCAGAGTCTTGTCTCCTGCCCCACTCCCGATGATCTCGTAGGCAGCGTCGAACACGTCCACCTCGATGTAGTGCAGTTGGGACGGTGAGACAGAATGTCTCTCTCGTAGCTCGAGGAGGGCTTCGATAACCGACTGGGCGTGGCCCTCGGCGTTGTACCTCTTGATGATCGTGGCGTGCACCCTGTCGACCATCTCGTCCGGCCAGGCCACCTCGAAGTCCCCGCTTCGGTGCCCTACTCCGGCGTCCGCCGCGACGGCCGCCACCTGTACTACTACGTCGATGAGTTCTACTCAGCCCCCGACGCGGACCGGGCTTTGGTGGGGAGCGGTTACTGCGATGAGTAGCCTATTGGTGGCCGGGCAGTCGGAAGGAGGCGGAAGTGGACGTGTTCGAGTTGATGCGGACGCAACGTAGCGTCAAAGCTTTCAGGCCGGACCCGGTGTCCGACGATGACATCCGCACCATCCTGACCGCAGCTACCTGGGCTCCGAACGGCACCAACGCGCAGCCGTGGGAGTTCATCGTCATCAAGGACCCCGACGTCAAGAGGAGAGTTGCCGACATCTATCGGGAGGGTTTGAGATTCCTGCTGGACCACCCTCGACGCCAGGGTCACAAGCAGCCCGACAAGCGCACCTTCCACAAGACGATGATGCGCAAGTCTCGCTTCTTGCGTGACCACCTCGAGGAGAGCCCGGTACTCATCGTCGTCGCGATGAACAAGGAAAAGGACCACCTCCCCCGCTATGGGGTACTCAAGGCTATCCGCGCCGAGGCGACCTTCACATCGATCATGCCCTGCGTCCAGAACCTGATGCTGGCGGCCCGCAGTCTCGGTCTCGGTACGTGCCTCACGACGGCTCTCAACATCTTGGAGGAAGACGCCAAGATCGCGCTGGGGATGCCCGAGGAGACCCAGATCATCGCCCTGATTCCTCTTGGATATCCCGCGGATGACTTCAAGCCCGTCACGAGGATCCCCGCCGAGGAGTTCACGCACTGGGACAGATGGCAGCGAGACTGACAGCCCGGCGAGTGAAACGTTGCCGGGGTTCCCGGAGCGGCTCACAAACCAGGTTCGGCGTATACGGGTGGACAGCTCACTCGACCACACCTACAACACCGGAACCGACCCACCATGAGCCGCCGCTTGGCAACTACGGCTCCCGGGGTGTCTAGACCTTCATCAGCACCTTCATCGATGACGAGTCCTGGACCAGCTCGAACGCTCGCGCCGCCTCGCTCAGATCGAGCTGGTGGGTGACGATCGGCTCCAGGCTGACCGACCCTGCGGCGGTGAGCGCGATCCCACTGGCGTAGTCGCTGATGAGCGCCGCGCGGGGGTGGTGGATGGTCAGTTCCTTGAAGTAGAGGTCGTAGTAAGGGAGACCTTTACCGGCTCCAACCAGAGTTCCATAAGAGAGGACTTCACCACCGATACCGGTAAGAGAAATGGTGTCGGCGAGTGTGGCCTCGTACCCGGCAGCTTCCACCCCGAGATCGGCGCCTCTCCCATCTGTGTGCCCCAGGACCACCTCCGTCGCCTCGGACGGGTCGGCTACGGCGATGGCCCCCAACTCGAGAGCCAGGTCGCGCTTCCACTCTGATCGGGTGATCCCGATCACATCCATCCCCTTCAGACGGAGCAGCTGGGCCAGGATCTGGCCGCTCACGCCCAGCCCCACCACCACCGCCACCTGACCGGGGAAGGGGTGGAGCCGCTCCACAGCATGGACGCAGGTCCCCAGGACCTGGAGCAGCCCCGACGCCTTTTCCGAAACGTTGGGGGGTATCGACACCAGGCGGTTGGTGGGTGCCGTGATGTACTCGGTAAACACCCCATCCATATCGCGACCGAGGAGCCCGCCGTTCCGGCACAGGTTGGGCCTACCCGCCGCACAGAGGTCGCACCACCCGCAAGACACTGCGGGGTCGACCAGGATCCGGGTCCCAACGCCGTAGAAAGATCCAGCGGGGGCCGAGACCACCTCACCTGCCATCTCGTGACCCATGATCAGTGGGTAGGCGACACCGACCCTCCCGGTGAAGATCTCCGTGTCGGTCCCGCAGATACCCACCTGTTTGATCCGGACGACGACCTCGCCGTCAACTCCCGGCTCGGGCACGTCGGCGATCTCGACGGCGCCCGGGCCTACGAGACGTACCGCCTTCAATCGGGCTCTCCTCCTCTATCGGGGAAATTGTAGGGGTCAACGATCGGGACCCGATCCGTGCCCGAGGCACAGCTCCGTCAGCGCTAGGAGCAAGGCAGATGGCGGATTTGGTCGGCCTGAGCTCTTTTCGATGGACGCCCGGGTCCAAGATGCGTTTCAATCGGACGCGCTCACGCGGTGCCAGGGCCTCGGGCGGCCCGGTTATGGTGCGTGGAGCCGAATCGAAGCGCACATGGGACCATGAAGACGATCGATATCCATAGCCATCTCGCGACGCCTGACGCCCGCTCCCCGGTCGAGATCCATCGACGGCCTGAGTTCGAACCCTACGACTACTTCATGGGTCAGGATTCAAAGGATCGCAACAAGCTCATGATCCCGGAGATCGCGGACAGTCTCACCGTTCCCTCGGCCCGGCTCGAGCTCATGGACCGGATGGGGGTGGAGGTCCAGGGTCTGGCTACGTTTGTTTCGGAGTATTTCTATTGGGCACCCGGGCCCGCCGCTGCCGAGTCGGCCAGGATCCAGAACGACAACCTCGCCGCCGCCGTCGCCGACTATCCCCACCGTTTCGTCGCCCTGGGAGCGACGGTGCCCCTCCAGGACATCGATCTCGCGATCGCAGAGATGGACCGTGCTGTCGACGAACTCGGTTTCAGGGGGCTCCAGATCGGGGGAACCGTCGATGGCCACAATCTGGACGAGACGAGGTTCCGCCCTTTCTGGGCAGCGGTCGAGGCCAAGGGGGTGCCGGTGATCCTCCATCCCAGCGGATACCCGGAGGGCCTGCGCTTCTCCGACTACTTCTTGGTGAACTGTATCGGTAACCCTCTGGAGACGATGGTCGCGGCCACCCGGATGATTTTCAGCGGGCTGTTCGAGGAGCACCCGGGCATCAGGCTGGTACTGCTCCACGGTGGTGGCTACCTCCCGTTCTATTGCTCCCGCGCCGATCACACCTGGAAGGTTCGCCCCGAAACACGGACCAGGATCCCCGACCATCCGCCCAGCCACTACATGAAGCGGCTCTTCTACGACACGATGGTCTTCCAGCCGGTCTACCTGCGTCATCTGATCGAGGTTGTCGGTGTCGACCGTGTGATGCTGGGCACCGACTTCCCGTTCGACATGGGCGAGACCGACCCGCTTGCCCTCATCGGCGCCACGCCGGGGCTCGACGACGAGGACAGAGCCGCCATCTCCGGAGGCAACGCCGCCCGACTCTACGGGTTGGTCTGACTCCGGGCTCGGCTCGCATCGTTCGATCCGGGTGAGGAGTTCGGGGCTCCCACGGTCGCGCTGTATCTACGCATCGAGCCCCTGACTCCGTGATCGGATCCAGGTCCTCCGGCCCGCGAAGGGGCCCCGATCACCTTTCCAGACCGGCCCTGATCTCGAGATAGCGACAGAGGACGGCGGCGTCGAGGCTGCCCATGCCGGCGGCGCTCGTCTCCCGATAAGCCTCCAGTGCTGTGTCGAGCAGCGGCGTGGGAGCCCCGACACCCCTCGCGAAGTCCCGGATTATCTCGGCGTCCTTGAGGAGGATGTCGAGGCGGCCTGCCGGCGGGTAGTCGTCGACCACCATCATCGGTCCCCTGATCTCGAACATCTTCGAGGAGCCGACACCGTCCTCCATCACTCGCTGCACCGTCGCCGGGTCCATGCCGGCTGCCATGCCCAGAACATGAGCCTCAGCGGCGGCCAGGTTATGCACCGCCACCAGCAGGTTGGCGACGTACTTCATCCTCGACCCGTTCCCGAACCCCCCCAGATAGTGGCTGGAACGGCCGACAGCCGTCAAGACGGATTGAGCCCGGTAGAAGGCCTCGCGGCCCCCGGATGCGAACACGACAAGGGTGCCATCGGTTGCCTGGAGCCCGGTTCCCGAGAGTGGGGCGTCCATCAAGTCGATCCCCGACGCCGCCAGGACATCCCTGGCCGCAATCTTGGCTGCGAGGGGGAACGTCCCGGTCTCCAGGCAAAGCAGACCCTCCGGGCCATGGGCCGCCACCTGGGCGGCAACGTCGGCGAGGGCCGGCACGGTGGGCAGTGAGAAGATGACAATCTGGGAGGCGGCTCCCACGGCTCCCGCCGAGTCCTCGATACGGACTCCTGCTTCGGCCGCGGAGGATCGTCGCCCCTGGTCGATGTCGAACCCGAGGACCGTGTGACCGGCGGCGACCAGGTTGGCTGCCATGGGCGAGCCCATGACCCCGAGCCCGATTACTCCGACCATCTCAGTCATCTGTTTCTCCTTCGAGGGGAAGTGTCGCCACGACGCCGGCATGACCGTCTACGGCGATGATGCGGTCTGAAGATGTGCGAAGCCGGATCCCGCAGACTGCCGGGATTCCGAGCGCACGAGCCGCGTCGAAAAGGTGGGCCGCCGGGCTTCCGGTCTCGGTGACGATCCCTGACGCATCCCACAGCAGCGGGGCGAGCTCCGGGGTGGGGTAGACAGAGGTGATCACCGATCGTGGGGTCGGGCGGTATCCGGGGTCGGCGAGATGTGGAGTTGTCCCCAACCCGGCTCCGAACCCCCTCGATGCCGGCGTTCCCCGATGTATCTCGCCCGTCTGGAGGACAACCGCCGTGATCAGGGGGTCCCAGCGCCCGATCCCGACACGCGATCCCGCCACGAGCGCCCCACCAGCGAGCACCCGTTCGACTTGCTCTGCGGTCAGGAACCAGGCGGCTCTGGGCTCGCCCACTACACCTCGGGCCACCATCTCATCCCGAATCCGGTCGAGATGACCGATCAGCCGGCCTGCCAAGGCCTGACTCGGCTCCTGCAGGCGGCGTATCCGCTCCAGGGCAGCGGCCGGGTCGGGGCCTCGCAGCTTCCTGATCGTGTCCCGCGCCGCACGTCGAGCCTCGTCCCCGGGTAACTCCCAGACCTGGGAGACCAACTCGTCGCTGAGGTCGCGCGCCACCCGGAGGTCGGGGTTCGCAATCTCGGACCCCGCCGGCAGGCGCCCAGCGAATGCCCATGGGAGCACCATTTCCTCACCCAAGGGGCCCGGGGCGAGAACGGCCAGACGTGACACCCTGATCATCAGCGGGTCCACCTCAGTAAGGCTGTCGGCTTCGGTGAGTTGCATGGGAGTGGACTTACCGAGTTGAAGGATCCACACCTCTCCATCCCAGGCCCACTCACACCTGTTCGCTCCGATGGATTGATGGGCAACCTGGAGGACGGAGCGGATCCCTTCGAGGGCGTTCAATCCGAGCAACTCGATCAGGCCGTCGCCCACCCAACCCTCGTCCCATCTGGCAGTATCGCCCACGACCCACCCCTGGAGGAGTGGGGCAGGTGATCCTTTGACCCCGTGGACCACTACCTTGCCATTTGCCAGTTCCGCGCTTCCTCCCGCCGCGGGCTCCAGCGCGGGCTGCACCAGAACCGCCATCGGCACGTTTCCCGGTTTGATCGAGGCGACACGCTGCCTTTCCAGTGCGGCGACCGCAAACGCCGAGGCCCAGCAGCCGACGATTGCGCGCGGTAGATCGCCGGGAGTCAGATCCTGATAGGAGGTGAACGCTCCTGACCACTCGCTCGATCCCTCCAAGCGGGTGGAGGAACGGGCAACGAGCCGCGGGCTCAGAGCAGAGCCGGAGGCGGCCAGCTCGTTCGCGTTGGGTACAGGCTCTTTGAGAATGGCGAGACGGGCGGCACCAGACCCACGTCTGCTGAGGGCCCGCTCTCCTATCGCCATGTGATGCCGTGAGTCTCCGGCTTCGAGCACGAAGCCGGGAAGGACCGGGAGACCTGCTCGGCGACCCATGGCGAGCCAGGCTGCCTTGGCGCCGACCCTTCCCGGGTCGAGGCTTCCCTCGTGGTCGAGGTCGACGATCAATCCAGAGGCCTGTCTGTGAAAAGGCGGCGTCGTATGCAACCAGAGCGTGGCAAGTTGTCGTGCAGACAGAGCACTAGGAGGGTGGTGTAAGACCCCTCAAGGCCCGTCGATCGATGACATAACGCCTGTTCAGAGGAAGACGGGCCGTTGCTCCCCACCGTTTTAGACCACCCTAACGAGTCAGGTGATCGAGATGATCTCGTGCTGCTTGTACGTGGAGACCATCTCGTACCCGGTTTCTGTCACGTACAGCATTTCCTCGAGACGGACCCCGTGGTCGTGCATCTTCCCGTGCTGGGTCTCGAGTGCGAACGTCATCCCGGGTTGTATCTCGACCGGATGGTCCAGCGACCAGATCCGCGAGATGACCGGTGGGTCGTACTGGGCGAGACCGAGACCGTGGCCCCAGTTGTTCGCGGCGGCTTGATCCTCCTCCTCGTAGCCCCACGCCTCCCGGGCGGACGGCCACTTCGCGGCGACATCTGCTGTGGTCACCCCCGGCTTCACCGTCTCGATCGAATCCCAGAGCCACTTGTGGGCCGCGTCGTAGGTGGCCTGGTGCTCGTCGGTGGGCTTGCCACCCACACAGTAGGTGCGGTACACGCAGGATTTGAAGCCGTTCCAGGTGAGGGCCGCGAGATCGACTATCACCAGCTCACCGGGTCTGATCATGCGATCGGAGAAGTTCCGCCAATTCGGCCACGCATTGGGTCCGGAAGAGACGATTACGTCTTCCACATCCTCCATGCCAGGAATCGAATACAGCTTCTCGAAAGCGAATGCCGCAACCTCGTTCTCGGTCATGCCCGGAGTCATGTGGTTGGTGATCGCGTAGTGGACGTAGTCACAGATGGCGCCCACGATGGAGAAGGCCTTGATCTCGTCCGGGCTCTTTATGGCTCGGGCGTTCATCATCGGCGTCATCCCGTCGGTCCAGTCGATGTCTCGTTTCTCGAACTCCCGCATCAGGTTGATGTCGATGAAGTCGACTCCGAGTGGCTGGTCTTCAACACCCGCCTCTTCGAGATCGTTCATCAAGGCGTTGACGAACTTCTGGACCTGCTGGTCGGCAGCGGGCCCGACGGCGCCCTTGATCCAGATGTAGGAGTGACGGATGTTCTCCGTCGGGATCCAGGGATTGTGCACCTTGAGGTGGTAGCCGATGTCACCCTGCTCGTAGACGATCGGGGGCTTCCCCGCCGGCAGAACCACATAGCGCAGACCCGGCTTCAGACGGTTCCAGCCCGGGGTCAGCGTCGAGGAGACGTAGCGCATGTTCTCGTCGTAGAACAGGAGCAGGGCGCCTAGCCCTGCCTTCTCCATCTCGGCGTGGGCTCTCTTCAGCCGCCAGTCGCGGACTTTGGCCCAGTTGATGCCCTCTTTCCAATCGGTGCTGAGCCCGAAGAATGCTTCTCTCATGACTTGTCGAGTCCCTCCCCCGGTGTTAGTTGACCCTATCGGGGATCACCTCACGAACGACATCGATGAAACTCGTTATCGTCGAGGAGACCCTTGTTAGCCGACGATTCCCGTACACGATACTGCGGACGGGGCCGCTCGAGGTCATGGAGCGAATGTACAATGGCTTGTGGCTTCATCGACATCGGGGGCGGACGGTACGCTTCTGGAGACCCGTCTGCTGAGCAAGTGGTTCCCGCGTCGGCGCACCGCGGCGGAGATCGTGACTCGTGCGAATAGGGACTATCTCAAAGCCGTAGACGGCTTCTCGATCGTCATTCGGGCCGGAGAAGCGCTCGGGCTTGCCGGCGAAAGCGGTTCGGGTAAGACAGTGACCGCCGAGGTCATAGCCGGCCTGCAGCAGCCGACTTCGGGGAACGTCTATTTCAAGGGCGCGTCCATGACCGGGCGAATACCACGCTCCAGGAATGCCCGGTTCCGACGATCGGTCAGCATGGTCTTCCAGGACCCCTTCGACTCGCTGAATCCCCAAAAGCGCGTCGGAAAGTTGGTGGCGGAACCCCTGGAGATCCACAAGGTGGGAACGGAGGCCGGGCGGCGGCGACAGGTCATGGAGACGCTCGAGCTAGTGCGCCTCATCCCTGCCGATAGGTTCATCAGCAAATACCCTTTCGAGTTGAGCGGCGGGGAACGCCAGCGGGTCGCGATTGCGCGTGCGCTGATCCTCGATCCGCAACTGCTCATCGCCGACGAGCCGACCACGATGTTGGATGTGTCGGTTCGGGCCGGCATTCTCAACCTGATCCGGGACCTACAGAAGTCAACTCAGATGTCGCTGCTCTTCATATCTCACGATTTCACAACGCTGCGTTACGTGTGTGATCGCATCGCCATCATGTACCTGGGCCATCTCGTTGAGCTAGGCCCGGCGCATCGGGTCATGGCCGAGCGATTCCATCCGTACACGCAAGCGCTGGCCTCGGCGATCCCCGTCGCTGACCCGCGGATCAAGCGGGAACGGGTACACCTCTCGATCGACGAGGCCGGCTCCGCAGTCTCCAAGGGCTGCCCGTTTGCAGCAAGATGCCCGGAGAGGATGGACGTGTGCAACTCCATACGGCCGGAACCACTCACTGTGGAACGAGATCACTGGGTTGCCTGTCATCTGTTCAGCGTCGACAGCAGCCCTGGCTCGACAGCGCTCTGATCTCAGCCGACCCGCCGACCCGCAACGTGACCGGAGTTGATCGAGTTGTTACCGACGGTGCCACCCACATGGCGTAGGGATGTCGAGCCTATGAGGTGCCAGGGGTGGGGTATCAGCGACAGAGGTGTTTGGACGTAGAGGCTTCAGCGCCAGTTCGTAGGTGGAGACTGGCACCCGTTCGCCTCGAGGAGCATCCCGAGTTCGAGGAGAACGCGAAAAGTCTCCAATCGGTCAATCCGATTCGCGAGACTAGGGTTTGCCATCCCGATCCCGAGAGAAGGAGGAACTCAGGATGAAAGCTCTTCGACATGAGAAACTGCGCCTGCGCCATACCCTGTTGATCGTGTCCGTTGTGTTTGCCATGGCGGTCGCAGCGTGCGGTTCGGACGACGATGGCGAGACCGCCACAACAACCCAGGCGGCCCAGACGACGGCAGCCACCCAGGCGGCCCAGACGACCACGACGGAAGCCATGGCGATGGAAGCCGAACTCTCTGATGCTACGAGGGTTCCGACCATACGGTTCATGGGACCGTCCGCAGGATACGAATCGCCGCACTTCGAAGCCAACAATCGCATGTTCGCAGAGTGGGAAAAGCTAGGGATCACGGTCGAGACGACTTTCGTCCCCGACTGGGGAGGTTTTTCGGCAGCAGCCGAGCAGCGCGACTGGGATATGGCAGCCGCCGGATACGTCGGTAATATCTTCCGAATCGATCCTGATCAATTGCTGTCCCGGCCGCTATATGGCGAATTCGCCGGCTCCAGCAACTACGGCGACTGGGTTTTCGACGAGTACGATTCCCTTCTCGAGGCCTCCAAGGTCGAACTCGACGTTGACGCACGACGTGAACTCGTGTGGAGACTGCAAGAGATCCAAGCACTGGACATCCCGGTAGTTGTTTCTTATCACCCCTCCGAGGTTTACACCTGGAACAAGAATGCGTATACCAACGTCGTAGCAGGCGTCGGAACCGGTCTGTACAACTTCTGGAACTTCGTAGGCGCCGAGCCTATAGGAGACGACAAGATCTACCGTATCGCCATCGAGGGGTTCTTCCGGTCGATCAACCCCACGGCTGCCAACGACTACGACAGCGATGTCGAGATCCACAACCTGATCTATGACAGCCTGGCCAAACCGGACCCGACCGGTGTCGTGGTTCCCTGGGCAGCCGAGAGTTGGAGCTTCCCCGAGCCTTCAGTCGTTGACGTCGTAATCCGGTCTGGAATGACCTTCACGGATGGCGAGCCCGTAACGGCCGAGGATGTGAAGTTCAGCTTCGACTATCTCAAGGAATGGGAAGTAGGTCTTTACCAGAATGCCCTGGCGCCTGTTGAGTCCGTTGATGTAGTCGACCCTCTCACCGTCAGGATCAACCTGTCCGGCCCGACCGCAACAGTGACGTCCGGCGCACTGTCACAAGTGCTGATTCTCCCGAAGCACATTTGGGAGAATGTCGTCGCCGACGAAGGACTGACCCATCCTTCTGAATGGACCGAGACCAACATGATCGGAAGCGGTTCGTACAAGTTGAAGAGCGCTTCCAGCGAGGCTGTGGAGTTGGCGAGGAACGACGACCATTTCGACCCGCCGACGTCCGAAGGTTTTCTGACCCTCTACTTGGCGGACAACCAGGCGGTCTTCCGTGCACTCCAGGATGGGACTATCTACTTCCATCAGGTGGCAAGCCTTACTCCGGCGGGTGCCACCCAGGCCGCTAACGAGCCCCATTTGGAACTCGGTGAGGTCGGAGGTATCACGGACCGGTGGACTGCTTTCAGTATGAGAGACGACTCACCGTTCCAGGACTATCACCTCAGGCATGCTCTGGCCCACACGTACGACTACGCAACCACGGTCGATGTCATCCTCCAAGGCTACGGAGCCCCGGGACAGGGCACGATCGGACCTGGGAACACCTTCTGGCAAAACCCGAACATCCCGCATGAGGAGATGGATGACGGTGTGCCGCATTGGCATCAATTCGATCCTGCCAAGGCGAGGAAGATCCTGGAGGACGACGGGTACCGATGGGACGACGAAGGCAATCTCCACTACCCGGAGAACCACGTAACACAGCTCCACTACAGTGGTTAGGAGCGAAGGAATTAAGGGTGGGGGCGATACAAGCCCCCACCCTTCTCGGTATTCGTTCGATCGAGCAAACCACTAAGTGCTGAAGGGTTTTCATCGACGTCGGCCCACATGGCGGTTCGATGGGCGATTGAAGCGAGATGATGCGAGCGGCTAGGCAGATCGTCGATGTCGATATCGGCGGGGCCGAACTGGGATCGGGTACGCGGTTCGCGAACGGCAGGTTGATCCTCGACCCCACCGAGGTGGCGGCGATGGTGGAAGAGGATGGGCGGATCCGGCAAGCCCATGTTCACGTTGTGCAGCCTGGGGATGATGTGCGCCTCGTACACGTTCTCGACGTCGTGCAGCCCGTCGCCCGGATGAACGGCAGGAACCAGGCGGTGTTCCCGGGTATTCTCACCCCACCCGAGCAAGTCGGGATGGGTCCGGTTCTGAGGATGAACGGACTCAAGGTGACCGTGCTGGGCGTGATACCACCCGTCGATTCCTTCTTGACCCAGCAAGAAGGAATCCTCGAGATGAGCGACAGATCCGCGGATCTGTCGCCGCTCACCCGCGAACCTCACGTGGTGCTCGATCTGGCCGTAGATCCCGATATCGAGCCGATGGCAGCGGCCGAAGCCTATCGCAATGCCGCCCTGCGAGTCGCCAAGTACATCGGTGAGATGGCCGCCGACCATATCTCTGCAGGGGACATCCCCGAGGCTGTCGAACCGGTATCGGATCCGGCCCGGGACTCAGGCCGCCCCTTGCGTCTGATCCACATCTGTGAGGTATCGTCCTTTGGGCCTTTGTTCGATACGCTGATCATCGGCAGGTCGGCGCGCAATATGTTGCCGACACTCGTGTCGCTCCATGCCATGGCGGGTGGTGCGGTCGTCTCCGCCGACTACCACTACGCGGGCCAACGCAACTACACCTGTTACTACCAAGCGAATCCAGTTGAGAAAGCCGTCGTCGGTGTTTCTCCGAGTGGATCGGAGTTCCTGGGAACGGTGGTTCTTCCGGTTGGGATCGATGACACCAAGAAGCGTGCCGGGGCTGCCTTCGCGGCCCATCTTGCCGAGCTATCCGGCGCGGAGGGCGCCGTCATTACCGCGGTGGCCGGTGGCAACGCCCACCTAGACGTCATGTTCGCGGTGCGCGAGTGCGAGCGTAGGGATATCCCGACTGTTCTTTCCATCGTGGAGATGGCGGGTTCGACCGGTGCCGACCCGGGCATGGTCGACACGGTTCCGGAGGCAAATCTCATGGTGTCGACGGGCAATCGAGAGGAACTGATTGTTCTTCCCCCACCCGGTACTGTGCTGGGTGGAGCCAACCTGCTCGACGGGCCACAGGATGAGAGCGGCGGCGAGGACGCCACCGGCGAGCTACGGGTGCCGCTTCGAACGATTGTCGCTTCCAACAACGAGATGGGAGCATGGCGAATAGGAGCAACCTTGTCATGAATGTTGCCAGGAGCGGCACGATCAGAGTCGTTTCCTACCTGAACCAGTTCTTCGGTGGTCTCGGTGGGGAGGAGGCCGGGTCTATAGCGCCCTATGTTGCGGAAGGCGCCGTCGGATCGGCCAAGCTTCTCGAGCATCTGCTGGGCGATCGGGGAATCGTCGTGGCCACCGTGATCGCCGGGGACAACCACATGGCGGAGCACCCCGGTGCCGTTGAGAGCGTCGTCGGACTCATCCTGGACCGCCAACCGGACCTAGTGGTGGTCGGGCCGGCCTTCCAGGCCGGGCGATACGGTGTTGCTAGTGCGGGGATATGCGCGTCCCTGCACGATGCCGGTGTACCGGCCGTCACCGGGCTGCATCGTGAGAACCCCGGTGTCGATATGAACCGTTCCAAGGTTTACGCAGTGCCGGCGGACGCCAGCGCGGCGGGCATGCGGGAAGCAATGGAGAAGATGGTGCGCCTCGGTGAACGCCTGGCGCGGGGTGCCGGGATCGGTACGGCCGCCGATGAGGGGTTCATCCCGCGCGGAATCCGGCAGAACACGTTCTCCGAGCGCAACGCCGCCGAGCGGGCGGTCGGGTCGCTCGTGCGAAAAATACGGGGTGAGCCGTTCGAGACCGAAATACCACTCCCGGTATACCACCGGGTAACTCCCTCGTACCTGGCCTCCCCGCTGCAGGATCTGACGCTTGCCATCGTGACCGAGGCGGGCGTGGTCCCGAAGGGCAATCCCGATCGTCTCGAGTCAGCCCGCTGCGGAAAGTGGCTCACATATCCACACGATGATCTCGATGAGCTGTCGGCCGACGGCTACGAGACCATCCACGGAGGTTTTGACAACGCCCCGATCTGCGCGGACCCGAATCGGGCGATCCCCTTGGATGTTCTTCGCGAGTTCGAGCGTGAAGGAGTGTTCGGACGCCTGCACGAGAGGTACTACGTCACCACCGGCATGACCATGGCGATTGCCGACGCCGAGCGGATCGGCCGCGAGATCGCGGCCGATCTGATCGGGAACCAGATCCAGGCCGCCATCCTCACCTCCACCTGAGGGACGGGAACGCGTTGCGGGGCAACGCTTGCACGCGAGATCGATGCTGCCGGGATACCCACCGTGCTCATAACTCCGATGCCCTCTGTGGCAGGCAACATCGGCGCCAACCGGATCGTGGTCGGAACTGCCATCACGCACCCGCTGGGGGCACCCGAACTGGGATACGACCAGGAGAGGGAGCTTCGCAGGCAGATGGTGGCGCGGGCTCTGGAGGTTCTCGCCGAGCGGGTCGAAGGCCAGACGGTGCGCCAGGCTTCGTGAGGTGCGCGGCGCAAGCGCAGGAGATGTGCGGGTCGGAACCCAAACCGGACTAAGCCTCCGACGATCGGTGAGAGAAGACCGGCGAGCGACCGTACAAACGGAGAGATGTCCACGTAGGGAGACAGAATGAGCCGGCATGTGGCAGGACGGATTGACGGCAACGGTCTGTACCAGTCGCGCATAGCGCGCGGAGGTGACTGGTTCTTCATGGCGAGCCCGCCGGTGGACGAACATGGGCGAATTCCAGCTGAGGTCGAGGTCCCGGCGCCCTATACGCTCAGCCCGTCGGCGCATGTCCGAAACCAGACCAAGTATGTGTTCGAGCAGTACGGCGAGTTGCTCGACGACATGGGCGCAACCTTCCAGCACGTTGCGCAGGTCGAGCAGTACATACAGTGGAAGTCCCATGCCGACGGCTATCTCGAAGTTAGCCGCGGCACCGGCTTCCTGGACTGGAACCGTCCCAGCAGCGCTCTGATGGAAACCGGCGACTTCATTCCGGAGGGAATGGTGGTGTCCCCCAGCGCATTCGGGTTCGTTCCGCGGCCGGGTCTGGAGGGCAAGGAGATCCGCTCGACGGGGCTCGCGTACGCTCGCAAGTACCCGGAATTCGGTCCCAGCTACACCCATGAGGCTCCGTTCAGCGAAGTCGTCCTCGCCGGGCCCTACGTCTTTTGTACCATCTGGGCTTCCGACTACGAGACGGGAGTCCATCCGGACGTGATACTCCCGGATTGGGTCTGGTGGGGCCAGGAGATCCGCAACGAGGCACTGTGGGGAATGGAGGCCCTGCGCCGGAAGCTGGAAACCGGTGGAACGTCGATAGAGAACGCGGTCCATTGCACGGTGCTGCTCAACGAGATCGAAGATCTCTACGAGCTGGACCTGGTTTGGAAAGAAGCGTTCGGTGACAGTCCGCCCGCCCGCACCGTCACACCTGTACGCGGGCTGGGTGCACCCCGCTGGGAGGGAGCCAAGCACCATGCCGAGGGCTCCATGAAGATGGAGATCCAGTTCAGGTCGATCCGACCGGACCACGGGACCGTCAAGGAGATCATCGAGGTTGAGGGTCAACTCGGGATCGACCCCGCTGCTGTCAAGGCGGGGGATCTGCTCTGGGTCTCGAGCCAGTTCGCCGGAGGGACCAAGGGCCTCGTAACGGCCCCCGATGCGCCCAGTCAGGTTGACTTCCTTTTCCGCCGCCTGCGTGATATTTGCGAAGCAGGTGGGACGACGCTGGATCAGCTGCTTCGACTCAGGGCGTACGTCTCCGATCCGAAAGACGGGTATGCCGTCTATGACGGTCTGCGAAAGTACATCCCTAGTGACCCGCCCTGCGTTGTTGTAGCCGGGGTTCCCGGGCCATTCCAGGTGCCGGGGTGTACTGTGATGATGGATGCCGTTGCGTACGCGCCGTGAGATCGCGGCCCCGGTGCGGGGATTCGTAGGGCGCGGTGATCATTGGCGTATGGCGTTGGGGTACCGCGCCCCCTCCCCCGGCGCTGATTCGACGGCTTTCCCGTACGCGACCGGCTCGAGCCGCCGCGGGTCGGGCCCATGACACCAAGCTACATACTGCGACGGCTCGGTTATGTAACTCTCAATCTGTTGGTGATCGTGACGATTGCCTTCTTCCTGTTCAGGCTCGTCCCCGGCAACCCGGCCGACATCATGGTGGGTCCGCTGGCCAGCGAAGAACTGAAGCAGACGATCATCGACCGTTACGGTCTCGACGACCCGTTACCGCTCCAGTATGTGAAGTACATGCGTTCGCTGGTCACCAGTGACTTGGGCGCCTCGTTGATGACCAACCGCCCCGTCAGAGAAGTTGTCTTCAGATCGTTCTCGAACACCTTGGTTCTCGTGCTCGGCATCTTCGTGGTCTCGTTCACGGCCGGTGGCCTCATCGGAGCACTTCTCGGCTGGAAGCGCGGTACCTGGGTTGAACGTGTCGGCGGAGCTTTGGAACTCCTGATACGAGGGGCGCCCACTTTCTTCGTGGGCGTCATCTTGATCCTGATCTTTTCGATAACCCTGGGGTGGTTGCCATCCACAGGGATGCGGAGTGGCGGCTTTGAGGAGACGAACCTGTTCCGCATCTACACGAGTTCCGACTTTCTCAAACATATGATCCTGCCGGTCGTCACCGGCTCCCTCTACGCGCATGTCGTACCCGCCTTGATAATGCGAAACACGATGATCCATCTCAAGCACGCGGACTTCCTCGATCTGGCGCGGGCCAAGGGACTGTCCGAGCGAGCGGTGATGATCCGCCACGGTGTCCGGAACGCACTGATGCCCCTGATCGCCGAGGGCTCTCAATTCCTCGGCTGGGCCGTCGGCGGCCTGGTAGCGATCGAGTTCGTGTTCTCATGGCCGGGACTCGGTCGTGAGATCGTCAACGCGCTCGACGCCCGGGATTACCCGGTCGCACAGGGTGCGTTTCTCTCCATTGCGATACTGGTGCTAGTGGTCTACTTCCTGGCTGACCTTCTGGCCAGCATGCTTGATCCTCGTGTACGGCGCCGGTCTTCGACCGACTAGGCGGCGGCACACCATGTTTTGGAAACAGATAGCGCAAGCGCTGCGGCGGGACACGATGGCGCTTGCGGCCGGGGGGATTCTGGTGTTGTTCATAGCGATGGCGCTGCTAGGTCCCGGGTTAGCCCCCTACGATCCCGAAGAGATTCTCAGGGACGAGAGCGGCGCGGCGCTCGTGCTCGAGTTCCCCTCGTTGCGCCACCCGTTCGGGACCACGGATCTGGCGCGTGACATCTTCTCCCAGATCCTCACGGGAGCCCGCCCCGTGCTCATCGTCGGCTTCTGGGCAGCCTTGCTCCCGACCGGTCTCGGGTTGTTGCTAGGGGTTCTGGCCGGCTACAAGTCCGGGGCAAGCGACACTATCGTTTCCCGATTCGTGGAGATCGCTTACTCCCTACCGTTCGAACCGGTTGCGATCGTTCTCATTTCTCTCATCAGCCCGAGCCGATGGACCCTCATTCTGGCGATCTCGCTCCTGTACTGGCGACGTCCCACGCGCGTGATCAGGAATCAGGTATTGACGCTGCGGGACACCGCCTTCATCAAGGCTGCCCGGGTGGCAGGCGCTTCCAGCCGGCGGATCATGTTCCGGCACCTGATACCCCTCGTCCTTCCGTTGGCGTTCGTATATATTCCGGTCGCGTTCGGCAACGCCATCCTTGCCGAGGCGTCGATCAGCTTTCTAGGTTTCGGAGACCCCCAGTCCCAGAGTTGGGGATCCATCCTCCGCAAGGCCTTTGATGGCGGTGCTCTCGACCTGGGTTGGTGGTGGATGATCGCGCCGGGACTAGCCATCACAGTCGTAACCTCATCCATGTTCTTTCTCACCCGCCCGTTCGAGGAGGTTCTCAACCCTCGGCTCGCCAGGGAACTTCCCAAGGAAAAGGCATGAACGAGCTTCTGAGTGTGAGCGATCTCTCCATCGACTATCGAGCGGACGAAGAGTGGCGTCCTGCCGTTTCGGATGTCATGTTCACGGTCGAACGAGGGAAGATACTGGGAATAGTCGGCGAGTCCGGCTGTGGAAAGAGCACGTTGGCACGCGGGCTGATCCGGTTGTTACCCGAGAATGGCCGGATCACAAGTGGCCGTGTGGTACTGGATGGCGTCGACCTGCTGGCCCTCACAGACTCCGATCTGCGGCGATACCGGTGGGACCGCGTGTCCATGGTGTTTCAAGGCGCCATGAACGTTCTGGATCCCGTTTTCCGGATCGGTGCCCAGATCGCCGAGGCCATCCGCTGGCACCGACCGGTCTCGAAGCGGGAGGCATGGGCGACTGCCCGGAGGCTGCTGGGACAAGTCGGGATCGAGGCGGACCGGGTAAGAAGCTATCCTCATGAGTTGAGCGGGGGAATGAAGCAGCGGGTGGGCATCGCCATGGCCATCGCTTTGGAACCTGATCTGGTGATAGCCGACGAGCCGACTACGGCCCTCGACGTGATAACGCAGGATGTCGTTCTCGGTCAGCTGATCAAGCTACAGCGATCCGCCGGCAACTCGATGATTCTGATCTCCCACGACATGGGGATCATCGTGGAGTCCTGTGACGACGTGGCGGTCATGTACGCCGGGGAGATCGTCGAGACCGGGAGTGTGGAAGATGTGTTTGCCGAGCCTGCACATCCGTACACGATCGGGCTCGTGAACGCCATCCCGAGTGCCGAAGCCGAGACCGATGCGGTCTCGATTCCGGGTCACCCACCTGCAGCAGGCGAGTGGCCGACCGGATGCCGGTTTCGTAGCAGGTGTCCCTTCGCAACCGAAGGCTGTGAGGATCCGGTCCCATGGACTCAGCTCGATGAGAGCCACGGAGTTCGTTGCATCAGATATGCTGAACGACACGAGCTGAGGCGCCGGGGCGCCGAGCGCTCCGTCTGGGAGCGAGTAGCCGACTCGTGGGGAACATCCGCTTGAGTACCGTCGAATTGGTTACACACCGCGTCAGCGATGTTCGATTCGGCAAGAAGACCCGGGTTTCGAATGGAGAGCTGGTGGTCTCGAAGACAGAGCTGTCGGATTTCCTGGAGAGGGACCCTCGCATCCCCGACCTGACGCTTCACATTGCTCGCCCCGGCGACAGCACCCGTATCAATGGGATCCTCGACGTGATCGAGCCGCGCAGTAAGGACCCGGACAACTCCCACACAACCTTTCCGGGCATCGGCACCGACTCGGTCTCCATCGGGGTGGGCCGTACTCACGCAGTGCGCGGGGTCACTGTTATGCCTGTCGGCCGCCTACCCGATGGGCGAGAGACGTTCGTGCAGGAGGACTCTCTCATTGATATGGCGGGCCCCGGCGCTCGGTACTCGCCGTTCTCGACTGTCCCGCACCTCGTTGTCGAATTCGCTGACGTTCTGGACGGGAATGACGGGGACTATGTGGCGGTAAGGCGTCTTGCGGCTATCCGTATAGCCCGGTTCCTTGCAGCACGAGCGGTGGGTGCCGAGTCGAGAGATGTCGAGGTCTTCGCGCGACACGATCCGGATCACGACATCCACGATGAAACTGACCGCGGTGATAACGACCGGGATTCGATCCGCGTCGCCTACGTATGCTCCTTGATCTCGGAGGGGCCGCTCCACGACACGATGCTGTACGGCCAATCGACGGAGTGCCTTCAGCCCCGCTGGATCACCGTGCCAGAGCTCGTTGACGGTGCCCTGGTCAGCTCCGATTTCCATTTCTCCTGCCAGCGGACCCCCACGGTGCTGTATCAGCGCAACCCGGTTGTGGAGGCGATCAGGAATAGGCCTGAGTTGGTGCTCGACGGCGTGATCCTGACCCTGCGGTATGGATCTCACTCCGAAAAGCGCCAGGCAGCAGCCCGAATTGTCGAGATGTTGGTAGAACGGAAGGTCGATGGGGTGGTGACTCATCCAGCAGTTGGCGGTAACGCGCACATCGACGCTCTCAATATCGTCCAGGAATGTGAGAAGGCCGGCATAGTAACTGCTCTCATACTGCAGGAAATGGCGGGAGACAACGGCGGCGATCCGGGCCTGGTCGACTCGGTACCGGAGGCGGATCTGATGGTTAGCTCCGGGAACCGCGATCAGCTTGTCGATCTGCCGGAAGTGATACGCACACTGGGCCCGGATCGACTGCGAGATGGGACTCCTACGAAGGGACCGTTGCGACTATCACTCCGGCGCTACCTCTGCAGCACGAGCCAGGTCGGAGCGCACCGCATGACTGCAACCGAGGCGTGACAAGGAGCATTCCACCCAACCCACTTCTCGGCGAGGATCATCCTGACCATGTCCCGTAGTACCGGACTGCCGGCGAGGTCGCCGGATCCTGGCACATTGGTCCGGATCCCACCTTTCCGAGTCGAAGTCCGCCCGCGAGATCCCGCGTCGTCCCGAGTGAGACAACGAGAAAGGGAGTTGGCTAGGTCTGGCGCCAATACCAATACGAATCTCCCTCACCACCGCATCGCATACTCCAGTTACCAGGACGACGGCGAACTCTACGACTGGGAGATTTGCATCCTCGATCTGGACACCGGTGTCGAACAACAAATCACCAATAACGTCGGCGGCGACTGGCGTGGTCTCCTTAGCCAAGAGCGGCTCGGGCTTCCATGCCGGGTAGGAGGTGTTGAAAGTATCATTGGCGAAGGCCACGCCGTCTGGTCCGGCGTCAGTAGCTCACGCCACTCGTTCGTCAAGTTGCTGACAATCTCGGGGGTCGTGGTGGCTTATCTGCTCGACGAGCCATCAGCTGTCGGTTCGCTACACCCCGAGCGGGACGATGCTCAACGGAAGAGACTCCCCACAGCCCGACAACCTCGAATCGAGGGGTGTCCGGGCAGGTTCCCGGCCAGCCTCCTCGACCACAGCATCGTGTAGCAATGTGTCATCGTATCCCCCGTAGCCTGGTCGCGGAGGATCAGTCTCGGGTTACCTGACTGTGGGAACGCATTCAGCGGGACAGCGGTGGATTCGAACTCGCGGTCTCGATGCCGAGCAGCGAGGACCGTCTCTTGGGACGATGCTCGACTTCGACAGGGAACAGGCTCAACTGGGTGACGGAGCACACCGGGAATCCGGAACCGTTCTGGTCGGCTGACCTGAAATCGCCGACCCTGCCGAACAGCGGGGTGTGAGGGCGGGACGTGTCGGCCTTGTCGCCGATGGTTTCCGAGAGTCCCTTCTCGATGTTCCATACCGCCATCTCCTTCATCCGATGGCGGTGATCAGCGAATAGCGGACCGAACCGGAGCATTCCGACCCGGGTAAGGTTCCTCTACCTGGCGGCTGTGATCGATGTCTGGTCAAGGCGGGTAGTGGGATGGTCCGTACGCAGCGATCTGACCACACCGGCCCGACCAGCCTACAAACACGCCCAACAGCAAAGGTGTCCAGCCGATGGGGGCATGCCAGTGCCACAGTGAGAGGTCGGATGAGCAAGAAGTACGTTTTCAGTTTCGATGAGGCCGATCCCAGGGACAATGATCTACTGGGAGGCAAGGGCGCCGGGTTGGCCCGGATGGTCGAGATGGGTTTGGCCGTGCCCCCCGGGTTCACCATCACCACCGCCGCGTGCCGTTCCTTCTTGGAAGGAGGTCGGGTTCCTCCGAAGCTCTGGTCGCAGGTGGAAGCCGCTCTGACGAGGATCGAGGACCGGACCGGACGGCGCTTGGGAGGAATGGGAGGGGCTCCGCTTCTGCTGTCGGCCCGCTCTGGCGCCAAGTTCTCCATGCCGGGCATGATGGATACTGTGCTCAACCTTGGCGCTAACCACGCAGTCGTCTCCGAGTTGACGATGTGGTCCGGTGATGCCCGCTTCGCCTGGGATGCCTACCGACGGATGATCCAGACCTACGGGGATGTTGTGCTGGGGGCAGAGAGAGATGATTTCGAAGCGGTGATGAGCAGTCTCCGGGGTCGGAGGAACGTGACAGAAGACTCCCGACTCCCCACGTCCGACCTCGTTGAGGCCGTTCGGAGGTTTCGTGTGATTCTGGCAGCCCAGCATCAAGAGGTTCCCGCTGATCCCATGGAACAGTTGCGGACATCAATTCAAGCCGTCTTCGAGTCCTGGAATTCGCCGCGTGCGTACAGTTACCGCCGCCTCAACGGCATTGCCCACGATCTGGGAACAGCCTGCAACATCCAGATGATGGTCTTTGGAAATCTCGGCGGCGACTCGGGCACCGGAGTGTATTTCACTCGCGACCCGGCTACCGGCAAGAGAGAAATGTTCGGGGACTATCTGGCCAATGCCCAGGGTGAGGACGTAGTGGCGGGGATTCGCCAGACATCTCCCATCTCTTCTCTCGCCGAGGTTCACCCCGCGGCGCACCAGGAGTTGAGAGCAGTAGGAGACTCCTTGGAGTCTGTGTATTCGGATATGTGTGACATCGAGTTCACCATCGAGAAGGGAAAGCTCTGGATACTGCAGACGCGGGTCGGTAAACGTTCCGGGGCGGCGGCGGTAAGAGCAGCGGTGGAGATGGTGGGGGAAGGTTTGATCGACCGGAAGACGGCCTTGATGAGGGTCGAGCCCACCCAGTTGGAACAATTGCTCGTTCCCGGGGTAAACGAGGAGAAATCTCCTCCTCCGGCGTTCTTCGGATTGGAGGCGTCTCCCGGTGCCGCTACGGGAAGGGCTGTTTTCGATGTTCCCAAGGCGGTGGAATGGGCCGCTCAGGGCATTCCGGTGATACTGGTTCGGTGGGAGACGACCCCCGACGACATCGACGGGATGTTCGCCTCCCAAGGGATCCTCACCAGCCACGGTGGTAAGACCAGCCACGCGGCGGTTGTGGCCCGGGCCATGGGGACTCCGGCAGTCACCGGCGCCGCGGAGGTGACGATAAACGCGCAAAGGGGATTCTTCACCGCGCCGGATGGTGTCCGGGTGAACGAAGGCGAGATGATCGCTATCGACGGCACCACGGGACGGGTGTTCGTCGGCGAAGTGGAGTTGGTGGCGCCATCTCCACCTGCAGAGTTGACGACGCTGCTGGAATGGGCCGACGAAACCCGACGCCTGGGAATATGGGCGAATGCCGACACGGGCGAGGAGGCTGCCCGCGCCGCCGAACTTGGCGCCGAAGGCATAGGGCTTGCCAGAACCGAGCACATGTTCATGGGTGACAGGTTGCCGGTGGTGCGACGCATCATCATGGACGAGGAACCCCGGGCTGCCTTGAGCAAGCTGCAAGAGTTGCAGGCCGATGACTTCACGGGTCTGCTGGAAGCCATGGACGGTAAGCCCGTGGTGGTCCGGTTACTCGATCCTCCTCTCCATGAGTTTCTACCGGATCGCTGGGACCTTCGTCACCAGTACGACGAACTGTGCAGGAGGGGCGAATCCACGGCCGAGGTGGAGCGAATGATGGAGGTTGTCAGGAGTTGGGAAGAGACCAATCCGATGCTTGGCCTCCGTGGAGTTCGGCTGGGGTTGATTCGTCCCTCCCTCTACCGGGTACAGATCCGGGCGGCGCTGCAGGCCATTCGACGCCGCTTGGAGGCAGGGGGCAATCCGATGTTGGAGATCATGGTTCCCTTGGTAGTCGGTCCCGAAGAAATGGAGAGGGTGGCAGTGATGCTCGCCGAAGAGCAAGCGGCCTTCGGCGTTGATCGTAAGGTGAAGTTGGGTAACATGGTGGAGATCCCCCGCGCCGCTCTGCTGGCGGGAGAATTGGCCCGCATCTCGGAGTTCTTCTCGTTCGGCACGAACGATCTCACGCAAACCACCTTCGGTATGAGTCGCGACGACGCGGAAGCTCGCTTCCTCAACACCTACCTGGCCGACGGCATCCTGTCACAGAACCCCTTCCAGTCACTGGATGAAGACGGTGTCGGACAGTTGGTGAAGTGGGCTACGGAGCGAGGAAGAGCGGCTCGGGCGGATCTGACTCTGGGACTGTGCGGTGAGCACGGGGGGGACCCCGACAGCATTGACTTCTGCCACCGGGTGGGCCTCGACTACGTCTCCATGAGTCCCCCCCGAATACCTGGCGCCCGTCTCGCCGCTGCCCAAGCGGCAATCCGCAACCGCACCGATTCTGCTGGGGAATCCTGAGACGTGGCTGTAGTCCGGCTGAGTGGTGGGAGCGCGCCGCGGACGCTGTTACCCACATCCTGGACGTGACCCCGACCCCCAACCCTCCTACCGGAGGCAGTTGCCCGGCACTAGCAGGGAGCGGCCTATTCGCGGTCGGGTCTGCGATACCTGCGAAATGTGATACACGGTGTTCGGGGAGCATCGTTTCTGTCAGGTCCGGATGATGGTGGCGGGGTTATGACTCCCAAGTTGTGGCTGATCGGGATGATGAGGTTCGGGGAAGACCAAGGTGGGGCGGAGGCTCTCCGATCACAGCGGCCTTCCCTTTGTGGATGTGGACGACGAGATCGTGGAGCGGGCAGGGATGACCATTCCTCAGATCTTCGCCAACCGCGGTGAGCCGGCATTTCGGGCGATGGAATCCGAAGAGGTGGCTCGCATCGCCAGGAGTCGGCAACGGCTGGTGGTGGCCACCGGCGGGGGTGCGATCCTCGACGGAACGAGCCGCCGCCTGATGCGAGAGACCGGATTAGTGGTATGGCTGAAACCCTCCATCGCTTCCCTCATCGCCAAAGGCAAGCCCCACAACCGCCCCCTCCTGCAGGGCCATGCCGACCTGGGAGCGCGTTACACCGAGATCTGGGAGGCCCGCAAACACCTGTATCAGGAAGCCACCCACCTCACCATTCCAATGGACGGAAAGACCCGGAAACTGGTAGCCGAGGAAGTCTGGAGACTCTGGAAAGCATCCTGAACGGGGACCGGTGCGACATACCCGTCGCGGACGGATAACCGTCTCCGCTCCCCTCCGCCAGGGTTACTCCCAGCCTTCGAATTCTCCTGGGCAAACTCGAACGCTTGGAGGGCTGACGGCCCCCGGGTCTACGCTCCGCCCTCCTAGGAGCCTGCTGATTTAGGGGTAGGTGGGGTGGCTGTGTTGGTGTGTTGGGGGGTGGTGTGTGTGCTGGATTGGGATTTCGGGGGTGGTTTCGGGGGGTTTGGTGGCCGTTTTGGGGGTGGTGGGCCGGTCCGGGGGCGGTTGGTTTTGGTTTAGGTGGTGGTGAGCGTCCAGCCGCTGGTTGTGTGGGCCACGTCGAGGTTGATGAGCCGTTGTAGGTTGATGGCTGCTGTTCTGGTGGTGAACCACATTTGGTTGGCTTTGGTTCCTTGGTATGGGACGTGTCGGGCTTTGCCGCGGGTGAGCCAGGCGATGCTCCGTTCGACGGGTGGCCGGTATCGGCGGTAGGTGGTTTTGGTTTCGTCGTCTGCCCAGCGGGCTTTGTTGGCGGCTCGTAGGTCGTGGTATTTGTCGACGACGATGGTGCGTCCTTTCTTGGCGGTGGTGCACCGGGCCCGTTTGGGGCAGTCTTTGCATCGCTTGGCGAAGGGGGCGGTACCGCCGGGGCGGATGCGGGCGGTGTGCCCGACGGGACAGGTCACGGTTCTGGCTTTGGTGTCGATGTCGAAGTCGTCGCGGTGGTAGCCGTTTTCGATGTGGGGTTTGCGGACGATGGGTTTGGTGATGGGGGTGAGGTTGTTTTGGTCGAAGGTTTCGAGGGCGGGACCGGACCCATACGCCGAGTCGGCAATAACCTCGCTGTCGGGGGCCTGGTCGGCAACGAGGTCGGCAACCAGGTCGGCGTCGGGGGTGTTGGCCCCAGTTATCTTCGCGGCGGTGACCAGCCCGGTTTCGGGCTCCGCGGCTATATGCGCCTTGTAACCGTCCCGTTTGTGCGCCCGGGTCTTGTGACCATGCCGGGCGTCGGGGTCCACCGTGGATATGGTCCGGTCCTTGGCCACACGCCAGCGGCCCTCCCGCTCCGGATCGGCTTCCACGTCCTGGCCCGCCACCACACCCAACAGTCCCACAGCGTCGGCCTGCTCGCCGCTCAACTTCGCATCCTCGACCGCTGCGATGACCGCCAACGCGTCGGACACCAGCCCGTTGATCAGCTCAGAGCGGCTTTCGGGATCGGACCAGTCGCAGGACGGTTTCGCCCTCGAGTCGTAATCGTGAGCTACCAGCACCAGATCGGCCGCCTGCGGTATCAGACGACGGCAACGCCGTATCTGCGATGAGATCATTGTTACCGTGTCCTGGGTAGCTACCGCGTCGTCCAAGATGGTGGAATCCAGAGCACGACGGTCCTTGCCTGCCAACACCCCACACTCGTCTATCACCCGCCGTACCGCGTCGAAGATACGCTCGGGACGGTCACTGGCCCGGAGTCTTGCCCGCCACAGGGTAAGCACCGTCGGGTGGAATCCCCCGTCGCTCAGCGACAGACCCGCCGCCGCTTTCCACGCTATATCACGCCGCAGACTCTGGATCGCTTCTCTATCCGACAGTCCCTCGAGCGCTTGGAGGACCATCACCACGGCGATCACCGGCCCCGGCACAGACGGGCGACCCCGCCCACTCCCGAACAGATCCGCGAACATCTCGTCAGGGAACAGGCGGCGGCGGTTCTCGGCCAAGAACCGGTACACCGACCCCACAGGAACCAGATGCCACAGATCTGTCGTGTCCAAAAACTCACGGTCAAAACTCTCAAAACCCTGCATAACCCCTACACTAATACCAACAAACCCAAAACGCGAACACCCCAAACCCCGATACAGCGATTAAATCAGCAGTCTCCTAGCCGCTGTTCGGCGGTTCCTGGGCTTGCTCGAACTGAAGCGGTTAGACCTCCCCGGACGCGGACTGCTTCTCCCGGTCGCTTGAACCGGCTTCATGGGGTTTTTGGGTGATCGCCATCACTCGGGGACCAGGATGGCGGTGTCGGCGGAGTAGGTGACATCCCCGGCCTTGGCGATCCACTCCCGGATGCTGGGTAGGTGCCAGTCACCGAAGCCGATGCCGACGGGCGGATCGTCGGGGAGGCCGTAGACCTGGCACGCCTGTGGGCGCAGGTACCACCAGCCGTCACTAGCTTCTCGATAGAGTTACTGGTGTTCTCGGCGAAGCGAACCTGGCGAGCGGAGGCTGTCATACCCACGAGGATTGTGTGTGGATCGTCCTCGAATTGGTACGAGATGCGAGCGGATTCCCACGACGCGACTAGGGCGTGTTCACCTAAAGTTACACTGATGTGATATCATTACGATATGACAATAACACAAGAACAATACCAACTCATAGTAGACGTGTTCCCGAAACCCCGCGGTACCGTCAAGGTATCCAACCTCCAAGCCCTCAACGGCATCCTGTACGTACTGGAGCACGGCTGCAAGTGGCGGGCGCTTCCCGAACGGTTCGGGAACTGGCACACCGTTTACATGCGGATGAGCCGCTGGGCGGCCAGCGGCGTCTTGGACCGGGTGTTCCAGCGTCTACAGCAGGAACAGCTCATCGACCTCGAAGTTCTGGGCCTGGACAGCACGTCGGTCAAGGTTCATCCCGACGGCTGTGGTGCTCTCCGAAAGCGGGGTCCCCAGGCCATCGGTCGCTCCCGGGGAGGGTTGAACACCAAGATCCACATGGTCGCGGCCAGCGCTTGTAGCGCCGTCTTATTCGCTCTTTCCCCAGGTCAGGACCATGATGCTCCCCATGGGCGGGAGCTCCTCAAAAAGATGGGCCCACGAAAAAAGGAGCAGGAAGGGGAGCAGCTAGAGCTGTTCCTGGTAGCGGACCGCGCCTATGAAGGGGACGAAACACGGCAACTGGCCGTCGCTCTGGGCTACACGCCGGTCATCCCACCCCGAAGCAACCGCCGCCACCCGTGGGACTACAACCGTCCGATATACAAGCGACGGAACGAGGTCGAACGGCTCTTCCGACGGCTCAAAGGCTACCGGCGTGTCTTCACCCGCTACGACAAACTCGACGTGATGTTCCTAGCATTCATCACCCTCGCGCTCATACACGACACGCTCAGAAACGTGAACACGCCCTAGTGGGATCGAAGTACAGATACTCCCGTTAAGACCAAATGGGGATTGCATCGAATAGTGCCAACCGCTCGCCAGGACCGGTTTTGGTGTCACACCTCTCTATCCGTGCCGCGCCCCTCTAGCGGCGGAGCAGTTGCTTGAGCCGCCGAACGGCAGGCGTCCACAGCCACTCGGGCTCGGTAAACCGGCGATGGTTCTCGCCGGGCAACCCCATGGGGTCGTAGTAGCTCTTGTCGGAGTTCTTGCGCAGGTCGTTCGTTCGCTTCAGCACCCGCAAGTTGGCATAGACCGTCCCCTTGTGGGTCCAGCCCTGCCGCAGGTAGTTCCAGTTGTCGGGCGCCAGGTGCTGCGCCGCGGTGAAATGCCGCCATGCACGCTCGTTGTCGCCCACCGCCTCGAAGTGCAACGCCAGCTTGAACGTCGCTTCTGCCAGCAGCGTGTCGTCGTCGACGGGTTTGAGCCGCTCGGCTAGTTCTTTGCTCGACCAGACGTGCTCGCTGTCGGCTCCCCGCTCGATCCAGTCGCGAGTCGCCTGGGCAAATGCGTTGTCGCCGACGCGAACCTTGCCGACGCCGAACCTGATGGTGGTCTTAGCCGGGTACACCCCTTCGTTGCTGCGAACGATGCGCCCGTCCTCGTCGATCCACGCGGCCGACGGCACGGCCACCCAGCCGAACAGCGAGCTGATCTGGTGTGTCGGGTCCACGACGCACCGGTAGGTCGGCGAGGCCCGGTCAAACCACTTGCCCGCAGCCTCGAGGCCCCCCGAGTCCTGCGCCACGCTGATCAGCTCGAACCGGTCCGGACCGATGGATTCGTACAGATCCTGCCAGGCCGGCAGGCTGATGCGGCATCCTCACCACGATGACCAGGTGAACAGCACAACCTTGCGGCCACGTAAGTCCGACAGCCTCAACGTGTTGCCGTTGCGCTCGGTCACCTCGAAGTCGGGGGCAATTGCGGATTCCAGCCCGACGCGACGGACTTCGGGCACCGAGCCGAGGCTCCACACGTCGCCGTCGCGCACGTACTTCTGGCCGATCATGTCCGCGAAGTCCGAGTAGCAGAACCACACCCAGCCGTCGGCGTCGGCGATCCACGCTTCACGCTTGTTCGCCGGCAGCGGCAGGCACAGCTCGCCCAGGCACGCGCCTTGCGGCTTCATCTGCCAGCCGGTGGCGCCAGGCAGTTCGTCGATTCGCACCCACAGAGCCCCCGTGGCGTCGGTCCGCTGGGTGACCTCGTTCGTCTTGCCGTTAGCGAGGATGATCATGATTGCTCCGCGAGAGCCGATTCGCCCGGCTAGGTAAGCGCTTCGCTGTGCGTTATGCCCGAGCATTACTGACCGTAGTGCCCACAGGCGACGAAGGCCAGTACGCCGACGGACCGGTCACGACGAACAGCATGGGGCTGGCGCGAAATCATCGAAAGCCGAGGTCAGCGGCTCGGACCATGAGGGGCTCAGAACGGATCTCACGCGATCCTGGAACGTCTTCTTGGCTGAGGAGCGCAAAAGCACAGGTCAGGGGCATGAACAGCACATAGGCTCAGCCGTGCGCATACACGTCGAGCGTCTCTGGATCGCCGTCATGAATGGCTCGTTCCAAGCAGTGGTGCACCTCTGTCGTCGACGTGGGAGGCCGCCAGTTGATCGACAAAGTGGCGGGTAGAACGGCAGAGAGCGCCGTGTCGTGGTTCCTCGCACAGCCAGCCGATTGGCTCGAGGGGATCCGCTGAGCGGTGCCGGGTCATGTCCGGTCCGTATCGGAAGGCGTATGACAGGGTGCTACCGGACCCCCTCCAGGTAGGGGATCCGTTCCACGTCATACGCCTCGCCAACCAGCGTCTCGACGGAGTACGACGCCGGGTCCACAACGAAACCCTCGGCCATAGAGGACGCAAAGGTGACGCGCTCTACGGCATACGCCGCCTCCTCACCGCCGCTCATGAGAAGATCAGCGACCGCGGTCAAACCCGCTTGCGCGGTTTCCTCGATGCTGGTGACCCCCACGGGGAGGTACGCACGGCCTGGCATGCGAAGGAAACCGTCCGAGGTATCTACAACATTGAGAGTCCGGTCCTCGCTCTCCAGTACACCCTCCAGCTCGCAGACGACCTCCAACACGAATCCTGCCCACCCGAGATCAACAAGTTGGGTCGCACCATCGCCTGTTGGACCCCCAGATCACCAACTGGCACATCTCGAAGGTAACCAATGGACCCACCGAAGCTCTCAACAACCTGATCAAACGAATCAAACGAGCAGCCTTCGGGTTACCCAACTTCGCGAACTACCGAATCCGGGCCCTCCTATATGCGGGGAAACCCAACTGGGACCACCTCGCATCGGTCACTCCCTACTGAGATCCACTCATAATTAGAAGGTTCCTGGGCTAGGGCGGGTCTGACCCAACTGAAATCTGGCCTTGTGCCTTTTCATCGATCTGTCGGCCCGTTCCCGGCCTGGGGCGTGACGCCCGTGACCCGGGGCGGATGTGACCTAATAGGAGCCTTCAACTTCTCCACCGTGAGTGGCCTGTCCAACCGCACACGGGTCCGGGGATCGGAAATGATTCTATCCCCTAGAGGAGAAGAGCATCATGGGAGAAGCAGACCAGATTATCTACGGTGGGGTTGACACCCATCGGGACGTCCACGTAGCAGCGGTGGTGGATGGCGTCGGGCGGGTACTGGGATCGGAGTCTTTCGCGGTGGAGGAATCCGGTTATCGGCGAATGGTCACCTGGTTCGAGTCGCGGGGACAGTTGGTTCGGGTTGGGGTGGAAGGAACGGGTAGTTACGGCGCCGGCCTGGCCCGTTACCTGACCGAGATGAACATCGAGGTGGTGGAGGTCAACCGCCCCAACCGCCAACTACGCCGCCAGAAGGGCGGCAAGACCGACAGCGTCGACGCCGAGGCGGCAGCTCGGGCAGCTGCCTCGGGCGAAGCAACCGCGGTTCCCAAGTCCGGTGTGGGCCCGGTCGAGTGCATACGGATGCTGTGGGTGGTGCGCCGCTCCGCGGTCAAGGCCCGCACCCAGGCCGCTAACCAGATACATGCGCTGGTCGTAACAGCTCCCGAGCCGCTAAAACACCAGCTAAAGGGCATGAATCTCAAAGCACGGGTCAAAACCTGTGCCCGGTTCCGACCCGGCACAGACCACACCACCACCGCGTATGCGAAGCGTGCCCTACAGCATTTGGCCCGCCGGTATCAGGCTCTCGACGTAGAGATCGCCCAACTCGAAGCCGAGATCCGGCGTCTCTGCGCCCAGGCCAACCCGGCCCTGCTGGCCACAGAAGGTGTCGGTCCTGACACAGCCGCCGCGTTGTTGGTCGCCGCCGGCGACAACCCCAAGCGAATGAAATCGGAACGGTCTTTCGCGGCGCTGTGCGGCGCCAGCCCCGTCCAGGCGTCATCAGGACGAACCCTTCGGCATCGTCTCAACCGGGGCGGCAACCGCCAAGCCAACAACGCGCTATGGCGGATCGCTACCACCCGGATGCGCACCGACGCCGCCACCAAAGCCTACGTGGCACGACGCAAGGCCGAGGGCAAGAAGAAAAAGGAGATCATCCGCTGCCTCAAGCGGCACATCGCCCGAGAAATCTACCGGCTCCTCACCAACCCGCACCCAACCCCGAACTGCGCCCGCCTACGCACCCGACGCCAACAACGCGGCATCACCCTCACCCAGACCGCCCAAGCCGTCGGAACCCACCCCAATCGCATCTCAGCACTCGAACACGGCCGAGACCACAACCACCACCTCGCCACCCGATACCAGAACTGGCTGCACACCCACCAAACCGCCCCATCATCGATTTGACAACCATAGGAGCATCGATGAGCCGCTTTGGACCGCCTTGTCTGGTACGCCGGGTGGGCCTCCAATCAGGCCCTGCGCGGAAACGTGGGTGTGGTGGGGTGGCATCACTCATAATGGGTGGTGTCCCATGGGTGGTGTCCGGTTCTTTGGCGGCCGCTGCGCATGGGTGGCCCGGTTGGACCGGGGGCGGGTCTGACCCTGGTGAAATCTGGCGTGTGGTGCGCCTTTCCAAGGATCTGTCGGCCTGTCCCCGGTCCGGGGGGAGGGTTTTGGCTCGAAGCGGACATGACCTTGTAGGAGCTTTAGCTTGCCAGCACCGTGAGTGTATTGTCTGCCGTTTTTGGCCGGAACCCCATTTGGAAAGACGGTAGTCCACGGGGAGGTGGGTCGTGTCAGAGGATGGGGTTGTTGTTTTCGGTGGGGTTGACACCCATCGGGATTGAACCGTACCGGGTTTGCCGGAGAGTGTTTTAGTTGAGTCCAGCTAGCTGGACTCGTTCCTGTTGTTGATGGTAGTTGGCCTCCTTTTCTGCTGGTGGGATGTCTCCGATGGGTTCGAGAAGCCGCCGGTGGTTGAACCAGTCGACGTATTCGAGGGTGGCGTACTCGACTTGGTCGAGGTCCTTCCACGGAGCGCGTTTGTGGATGAGTTCTGTCTTGTACAGGCCGATGACGGATTCGGCGAGGGCGTTGTCGTACGAGTCGCCGACCGAGCCGACTGATGGTTCGATGCCGGCTTCGGTGAGCCGGTTCGTGTAGCGAATGGACAGATATTGGGCGGATTCAATTGGTGGTCGCAACACTTGGTGATGAAGGAGGTTTGCGGTGAGTGTTGTGAAGCGTCGGGAGGCGGTTCGTGTGATGCGGGGTCAGTTGTGGTCGCCTGGTCGGCCGTCGAAAGCGCGGCGTGAGGATCGGGTCCGGTTCTGGGAGGGGATCGCTGGGGGTGTCTCGAGTGAGGACGCTGCTGCCGGGGCGGGGGTGTCACCGGCGGTTGGGTCTAGATGGTTCCGCCAGGCTGGTGGGATGCCGCCGATCTCTCTGGGTTCGGTGTCGGGCCGTTATCTGTCGTTTACCGAACGGGAAGAGATCGCTATCTTCTGTGCGCAGGGTGTGGGGGTGCGGGAGATCGGTCGTCGCGTGGGTCGTTGCGCGTCGACGATTTCGCGGGAGTTGCGCCGCAACGCGTCAACTCGTAGTCGTGGTGTGGTTTATCGGGCAACGACAGCGCAGTGGCACGCGGAGCGGCGTGCCAGCCGCCCGAAGGTCGCGAAGCTGGCCGCCAACGACGAGCTTCGTGAGTATGTGCAGGATCGTTTGGGTGGTCAGATCGCCCGCCCGGATGGTGAGCTGGTGCCAGGACCCCAGGTGCGCTGGGCGGGTCGCCGTCACGGAAGGCGAGCTGACCGGCGGTGGGCAACGTCGTGGAGTCCTGAGCAGATCTCGAGGCGGCTCCGGATCGATTTCCCTGATAATGAGTCCATGAGGATCTCTCACGAGGCGATCTACCAGGCGCTTTATGTGCAAGGCCGAGGCGCGCTAAAACGGGAGCTTGTGGCGTGTCTGCGAACCGGGCGAGCTTTGCGGGTCCCGCGGGCACGGACCCGGCAGCGGCGCCGCACCTTCGTCAGCCCCGAGATCATGATCAGCCAACGCCCCGCCGAGGCCGACGACCGGGCAGTGCCAGGACACTGGGAAGGTGACCTGATCCTGGGACTTCGGAGTTCCGCGATCGGGACGCTGGTTGAGCGCACCACCCGGTTCACGATGCTGTTGCATCTCCCACCCATGCCAGGCCACGGAAAACAGCAACGGGTCCACAACGGGCCCCCTCTCGCCGGCCATGGCGCCCAAGCCGTACGAGACGCTATCGCTGCGTCGATCATCACCCTGCCCCAACAGCTCCGGAAGTCGTTGACCTGGGACCAAGGAGTCGAAATGGCTCAGCATGCTCAACTCCGCACAGAGGCCAACCTCGACATCTACTTCTGCGACCCGCAGAGTCCATGGCAGCGTGGAACCAACCACAACACCAACGGTCTGCTCCGCCAATACTTCCCCAAAGGCACCGACCTCCACAGACACTCACGCAACGACCTCGACGCTGTCGCTGCAGCACTCAACAGCCGACCCCGCAAAACCCTCGGCTGGAGGACTCCAGCCGAGGCCCTCAACGAATACCTACACTCCCTCAAACAAGGCAGTGTTGCAACGACCCCTTGAACCTGGGTTGCCCTCCGGCGTCGGAGTGATGCACCAGCCGCCGATCTGGGGAGGCTGTGTCGGGTCGCCGGGCCCAGAGTGCTTGCTCCAAAGCGTCGAGCGCCAGGTCGGTTCGTAGACTGTTCGACACTCGCCAACCGACGACGAACCGGGAATAAGCGTCGATCACCAACGCCACGTAGACGAAGCCCGACCAGGTCGGAACATAGGTTATGTCGGACAGCCACAGACGGTCCGGGCGGTCCGCCTCGAAGCTGCGGTCGACCAGATCAGCGGGTCGGGCCGCGCTGTCGTCGGGGATGGTCGTGCGCTTGGTTTCGCCTCTGACCACGCCTTTTAGGTCTTCCAGGCGCATGAGACGCTCCACCGTGCATCGAGCCACCTCTACTCCTTCACGATGTAACTGACGCCAAACCTTGCGGGCTCCGTACACCCCGAAGTTCGACTCCCACACCCGCCGAATCTGGGGCCTCAGCTCCCCGTCCCGGCGACACCGGGCCGATCGGCGTTCGGGTTCACGCTCCCGCCGCTTGTGCTCGTAGTAGACAGACGGGGCGATCGGCAACTCAGCACAAATCGGCTCGACCCCATAGGTCTCTCGGTGATCATCCACGAAGGTGGTCATCTCCGGGGTCGGCGGTCGAGCTCCGCCTGCGCGAAATACGCAGACGCCTTCCTCAAGATCTCATTCGCCCGCCGCAGCTCCCGGTTCTCCCGGCGCAACTCCTTCAACTCCGCCAGCTGATCCGAACTCAACCCAGGTCGCAAACCCTGATCCGTCTCAGCCCGCCGCACCCACTTGCGTAGCGTCTCCGACGAACACCCGAACTTCTCCGCTATCGAACAGATCGCCGCCCACTCAGAACGGTGCTCCCCCCGATGCTCCAACACCATCCGGACAGCACGCTCCCGCACCTCCGGCGAATACATCATCAGTCTTCCCATGACTCCATTATCTCCCAACCAATAGAGTCTCCGGGAAACCCGGGGCGGTTCAGGATACGCATGTGGGGGCGTTGGTGGATAGCGCTGGTCGGCTGCTGGGTTCGGAGTCGTTCTCCGCGGAGGCATCCGGGTATCGGCGTATGGTCGCCTGGTTCGGGTCGCAGGGTCGGCTGGTTCGGGTCGGGATGGAAGGGACAGGCAGCTACGGCGCCGGCCTGGCTCGCTATCTGACCGCAGCCGGGATCGAGGTGGTGGAGGTGAACCGCCCCAACCGGCAACTACGCCGCCAGAAGGGCGGCAAGTCTGACAGCGTCGACGCCGAGGCACCAGCCCGGGCGGCTGCTAGCGGGGAGGCGGCGGCGGTTCCCAAATCTGGTGATGGGCCGGTTGAGTGCCCTGCGGATGCTGTTGGTGGCCCGCCGCTGGGCGACCAAGGCCCGCACCCAGGCGGCTAACCAGATCCATTCTGTGATCGTTGGTGCCCCAGAGCCGGTAAAACACCAGCTCAAGGGCCTCAACCTCAGAGCACGAGTAGCGGTTTGTGCCCGCTGGCGTCCCGGCCAAGCACAGACCACAGCCGCGTACGCGAAGAAGGCTCTACGCCACCTGGCCCGCCGATACCAAACCCTCAACGCTGAGATCACCCAACTCGAGAGAGACATCCGCCGTCTCTGCGCCCGGGCGAACCCGGCGTTGTTGGCCGCCACCGGTGTGGGCCCTGACACAGCCGCCGCTCTGCTGGTCGCCGCCGGCGACAACCCCGGGCGAATGAAAACAGAAGCGTCCTTCGCGGCGCTGTGCGGCACCAGCCCTGTCCAGGCATCATCAGGACAGACCATACGGCATCGTCTCAACCGGGGCGGCAACCGCCAAGCCAACAGCGCTGTGGCCGATGCGCTACCACCCGGATACGTACCGACGCTGCCACCAAAGAATATGTGACCAGACGCCAGGGAGAAGGCAAGAACCGAAAAGAGATCATCCGCTGCCTCAAACGCCACATCGCCCCACAGATCTACCGACTACTCACCAACCCGCCACCAACCCCGAACTGCGCCCGCCTACGCAACCAGCGCCAACAAGACGGCATCACCATCACCCAAGCCGCCCAAGCCCTCCGAACCCACACCGCCCGCATCTCAGAACTCGAACACGGCCGAGACCACAACCACCAACTCGCCAGCCAATACCACAACTGGCTCCTAACCCACCAACCCGCCCCGTCACCGACTTGACAACCGTAGGAGCATCCTTGGAAAGGGGGTGAGGCCCAGCTGGAATCGGCGAATAGCCAAGACGCCGATCCAGGGAGGCCTCAGTGTCTGATCTCATGTCCGTTCGTCTGCACCTGTGGGGTGTTCGCGTGAGGGGGGTGGGAGTCGATTCTGTTGACCGCCTCGAGGTCGAAGTGGAATCAACCCGGGAGTGGTCGAGGTGCCCTCACTGCGGGTTCAAGTGTCGACGGGTCTGGGACAGGAGACCGAAGAGGGTTCGTGACCTGGAGGTGAGCGGTCGGCGAACGACGTTGGTGTGGCGACGGCGGCGGTTCGAATGTGGAAACTGTGGTGAGCGGCATCTCGAGGACCATGCCCAGTTCCAGGGTGGGCTGTCTCGGCGGTTCGCCCGCCGGTTGGTCCGGGACGCCCGGGTGATGTCGATTCGGGCTGTGTCCCGCCATCATGGGGTTGGGTGGCATCGGATCATGGGCCTGGTGAGAGCCCACTCTGAGCGGGTGGCTCAGCGTCGCCGGGCCGGGCCCACCCGTGTGCTGCTGGTGGACGAAACGTCGATTCGGCGTCGGCATCGGTATGTGACCGTGGTGGCGTGCGGTGACAGCGGCGAGGTGTTGGCGATGATCCCAGGCCGTACGAAAGCATCGCTGACCAGGCTCTTTAGGGATCAAGGAGCGGACTGGTGCCGGCGGGTGGAGATAGTCGTTTCCGACGGGTCCCGCTCATATCAGGCAGCCATCGCGCAGTATCTACCCGACGCTCTTCATGTGTTGGATCGTTTTCATGTGGCGCGCTGGTTCACCGAAGGACTCACCCTGGTACGGCGGGAGATACAACGCCGTCCCCCAGATCAGCGGCCCCCAACATACGAACCGGACGTGTTCCGAGCCCGCTTCACCCTCCTGCGCCGGGCCGGCAATCTCAGCGACGCCCACCAGGAGCACCTAGACCGGCTGTTCGACGCTCATCCCCGTCTCCGTACCGCCTGGGCCGCTCTCCAGGAGCTCTACCGGATCTACGAAGCCGACGACCTCGACGCGGCCAACGAGGCGCCGGGACGGTTCGCTGATCTCTACGCCACCGTCCAGATCCCCGAATACCGCGAAGTTGTGGACACGATCATCGCTTGGGGAGAAGAGATCCTAGCCTACCATCTTAGCAGACGAGCATCCAACGGACCCCTCGAGGGGATCAACAATGTCCTCCAGGTCCTACGAAGAGTCGCTCACGGGTTCACCAACTACGACAACTACGCAGCCCGAGGACTCCTTGTAACATGACCCCCACACCGAGCACCAGAACAGCCAAAACCCACGTTTCCGCGCAGCCTCCAATCATTTATTGGAATAGGCTACTGAGGTATGAAAGAATCACTCCGATGACGGGTGGTGACGCCAGAGCTCAGACAGTTGTGAGGGCCCTGACCCTTCTTGGACGCTTCTCAGCAGAGGAGCCTGAGCATACAGCCACCGAACTGAGCGTCGCGACGGGGATCACGGTTCCGACAACTCATCGGTTGCTGAAGACCTTGGCGTCGAAGTCGTTCTTGGTTTTAGATCCCGAATCCAAGAAATACAGCCTCGGTCCAGCGGTCGTCCAGCTCGCAGGAGCCGTTCTTGGGCGTGACAACCTACTGGAACTCGTTGACCCCGTTCTTATCGAGCTGCGTCGTGCGTCAGGTGAAACCGCTTCGCTTCACTGGCTCGTTGACAACGAGAGAGTGTGCATCGCCGAACGGGCTAGCCATCAGTCGATCCGGATGTCCTCTGGCTTGGGTCGCCGCTACACACTGCACGCTGGTGCCGCCGGGAAGGTCCTGCTCGCCAGTCTTCCGCCGGCCGAAATGAAGTCTTATCTCGATCGAGGCTACTCCGCCAACACAATCCACACAGCACGAATTGAGCTGGAGGAGGACCTGGCAGCAATTCACGCCAAACGTTACGCGCTGAGCCAAGGGGAAGTGGTAAAGGGCGCAGCCGCAATCGCTGCACCGATCAGGGATTCCTCCGGATACCCGATCGCCGGCATCAATGTCACGGGTCCGAGCGATCGCTGGACTAGAGAGACGATGGAGTCATTCGCGCTGCAGATCCTCTCTTCAGTCGAGGCAATCGAGCACCAGAGCGGCCACGCCGACAATGTCTAATGCGCAATGCGGTGGACGCTGTTTTCTGATTGACGGGTGGTCGTCGCCTGCCGGTATGACTGATGAATAGTCAACGGGTTTATGTGTTGGCATGGGCACGGACTCCTTTCGGCCGCTTCGGTGGAGTACTCGCAGACGTCAGACTCCCCGTCCTAGGAGCAGTGCCAGTAAAGGAGTGTCTGCGACGGGCCGCACTTGATGGCGGGGATGTCGACGAAGTTGTTTTCGGAGTCAACTTCCCGGGTTCGGAGAGATCTGTTGCCAGGCAAGTGGCCTTGCGCAGTGGGTTGCCGGACGAGTGCAACGCCCTGACAGTCGACCGCGCCTGTTGTTCGTCCATGACAGCTGTAACGGTTGCATCCCGCGGCCTACGAATCGGAGACACAGGGATTGCTATTGCGGGAGGAGTCGACAGTCTCAGCCGGGTTCCGTACTTCATCGAGGACATGCGTTTTGGAAGCCGCCGGGGCAATGTTCAACTCGAGGATCAACTCGTGATCTCCTGTCCTCATACTGGTGCTGCTCGAGCAATTCAAGCTTCCATGGAAGCGAAGGAGTTTGGGGTGGACAGGAGAGCCCAGGACGATTGGGCGCTTCGCAGCCAAGCAAGATATGAGCGTGCACGTGTCGCGGGCCTCCTCGACTCGGAAGTGACACCGGTGGACGTCTTGGACCGAAGTGGGAACCAAGTGAGCCTGCATGATGACGAGGTTCCCCGACCGGATTCGACCCTCGACGACCTTTCAGCTCTGCCGACCGTCAATGGAAGTGAAACTGTTACCGCTGGGAACGCTCCAAACATGAGCACCGGGGCTTCCGCATTGTTGCTCAGCAAAGACCAAGTTCTGACAGCCGTTGGAGCCACGGTGACGCTGGAGGCATGGACCCAGGTGTCAGGGGATCCAGCTCGCATCGCATCGATCCCCGCCCGGGCCGTAGCTGAGTGTCTGTCACATGCGGGGCTCGATGTTGACTCCGTCGATGTCATAGAAATCAACGAAGCGTTCGCGGCAGTACCATTGGTCTCAAGCTTGGTCCTTGCCGAGGGCGACTCCTCAAGAGCCTCTCGACTTCAAGAGAAGGTCAATGTCAACGGTGGAGCTATTGCCGTTGGCCACCCAACTGGAGCCTCTGCTGGGCGGTTGATAATGGCCGCTGCAGGTGAGCTAATCCGGAGGGGAGGAGGAGTCGGCGTGACCGCGATATGTGGAGGGATTGGCGAGGCGGAGGCGCTTCTGGTACGCGTCTCTTGATTTCGCAGCTAGCGCCCTAATCCTGAGGACTAGTCACGCTTGACTTGTCTCACATATTGGTGTAGGATTCTAAGGTTCGATGAACGCGTTAGATTGGAAGGAGATACTGATGGGGCGAACCGGGAGTCGACCAGCGAAAAGTAGGGCCCGGGTACTCGCCCTGGCGGTAGTGATAGCGCTTACGGCATCCGCCTGCGGCGCAGATGACAGCGACGACACGAGTACATCAGAATCGCCGACGACGAGCCAAGTCGATTCAACGGAGCCGACAAGCGGGTCCTCCGAGACCACAGAAAGTCCGTCAATGCGTGATTCTCTTCTGGAAAGGCTTCCGGCGGAGGTTCACTCCCTGACCGAAGACATTCCCGACAACCTGCTGCAACTTCTCGTTGACGTGCGCGATCAGGGACCCGGGGAGCTTGTCTGGGTCGATGCGGGTGGTGAAGTGCACGAAGGGTGGAGCGAAGCCTTTCTCGACGATTGGGAGACAATAACCGGTTGGACTGTGATCGAGGCGGCCCCAGGGCTAGACCTCTCTACTGCAGCCGTGCAGGCTCAGGTCGACTCCGAAGCCACAGAGTGGGACGTGTTCGCCATCTTGGATTACGGAACGGCTGAGCGTCTTGCATTAGAAGGCTACTGGGAGCCCATTGATTACAGCCTTTTCGACGTTGCTGCGCTCCCCGACGTCGCCTTTTACTCGGATGCAGAAGGCAACCTCGTCAGGGGTGGCTCAGGAGAAGCAATCCCATCGCAGGGTTACTACGTGGGTGCCTCAGACTACGGAATCGTCCTGCATTACAACACCGACGTGTTTGCGGCCGGTTCCCAACCCGGCTCAACACTTGACTTCTTTGACGTCGAGCAGTTCCCCGGCAAACGGTGCGCGTTCAACTTCGCACAGTTCGGTGGCAACCTCGAGTTCGCCGCTATGGCCAACGGTGCTACGTGGGACGAGGTCTACGGCGTACTAGACACTGAGGAGGGGCGACAGGCAGCTTTCGACCGATTTGATCAAATCTACGACGAGATCGTCTGGGCAAACAGCGGCGCTGATTCCATTCAGTTCCTGCTAGATGGCCAATGCGACCTTGGCATCACATTCAACGGTCGACCAGCACTTCGCATCAAACAGGAACCGGAACTGCCGGTGGCCATTACTTGGGGTGGAAGCATCATCAACGGTGGACCGTTTGCCATTCCCAAGGGCGCTCCCAACTACGATGCCGCCCACTCCGTCTATGCGCTCTCCATGCTTCCCTCCCGGCAGTGTGCGGCGCTGAATGCAATCGGCTACGGCGTAGTAATGAACGCTGATCCATTCCCGGCTTGCCTTGACGACTTTGGATCCGAGTGGGCACCGCAATACGAAGCGGCTGCCGGACTTGCCGATCCATTCTTCTTCTCCGACCGACCCGAAGTCGAAGAGGCTTGGGCGGAGTGGCAAAGCGGCCACTAGGACGCAAGAAGGCTTCATAGCACAGTTATGAACGCCTAGCGCCACGTTGAAGAAGGCAATGCGAGCGGCTCTGATGGTCGGGCAAAACGAGCCGCTCGCGATATCCGAAGTTGATTTTCCACGAGTTTCCCCCGATGGCGTGGTCGTCAAGCTTGATGCTTGCGGCGTATGCAGGACGGACTGGCACATCTGGAAAGGACACTGGGATTGGCTGGGGGTCCACCCACAGTTGCCTTTGATACTCGGGCACGAGATGGCTGGGGTTGTTGTGGAGGTGGGCGGCGAAGTCCGGAATCTTCATGTGGGCGATCGCGTTGTTGCGCCGTTCCACTACTCATGCGGCCTTTGCAGTCAGTGTCAGGCGGGCTTTCAGAACCTCTGTGAGCATCCCCAGTTTCCTGGATCTTCGATCCAAGGCGGATTCGCAGAGTATGTGCCTGTCCCACGTGCGGAAGTGAACCTGCTTATGTTGCCGGACAGTGTCGATGCACTTGCTGCAAGTACCCTTGGCTGTCGATTCATGACGGCATTTCATGGAACGGTCGAGGTTGCACAGTTGCGGCCAGGAGAGCGGATCGCTGTTTATGGATGCGGTGGGATTGGTCTGTCAGCAGTGATGATCGCCTCTGCCTTGGGTGCCGAGGTCATTGCAGTTGACATCGATGATGTGAAGCTTGAGAAGGCCCATGAGGTTGGCGCCAGCTTCAGTGTCAATAGTTCGAGCGAGGACCCAGTGTTAGCAATCAAGGAGTTCACCAACGGTGGTGTTGAAGTGACGATCGACGCTCTCGGCATAGAGGAAACAGTCCAGAACTCAATCGGCAGCCTACGCGTGCGTGGGCGGCATGTTCAGATCGGACTTACTACGGCAAAGGAGCGAGGTATGGTCCCGATGCCCATAGATATCATCGTTGCCCAAGAGATCCGGATCTCGGGCTGTCATGGCATGCCGCGACCGCGCTATCCAGATCTACTGAGGATGGTCGACAAGGGGCAGCTCCAACCGGCTTCCCTGATTGGCCAAGAAGTCAGTCTTGGGGATGTGAATTCTGTACTTGACGGGATGTCAAGTTTCGAAAACGTCGGGTTCTCAGTAATCACTACATGGTAAAGCTGGATTGGCAGCAATCTTGCCTTCTGACGATCTGTTTGAGAGTGGAATGCAATCCTCTGAAGAGCGCGACGTCTCGATGAGTCGAGCGACCAGAATGCTAGAGAATGGCTGAAGAGCCTGTCCTGGATACGCGACGAAGCAGCTTCCAAGAGAAGACGCTGGGCCTTGTCGAAGAGTTGATCAGGCAAGACACTTCGAACCCTCCTGGCAACGAAGATCGAGCCGCACAACCTCTGAAACACTTCCTCGCGAGGGAAGGGCTTGATGTTGAGTTGATCGAGTCCAGCAGCAGCCGCATGAGCGTCGTTGCCCGAATGCGGGGCGTTTCTGCAAGTGCTGGGCCGCCGGGGCTTCTGTTGTCCCATCTCGACGTGTCACCTGTGCAACGTTCGTTCTGGTCCACTTCTCCCTTTACCCCCACCGTTCACAGTGGTTATCTCTGGGGACGCGGAGCGATAGACCTGAAGACTCTGGTGGCAGCCCATGCTGTTGGTTTGGTAGAGTTTGCGCGTGAGAACCCGTCGCCTCACATCGACGTCATGCTGTTGGCCGTGGCTGACGAGACGCGTGGCGGCAAGGCGGGCATCCGCTGGATTGAGGAGCATCGGTCAGATATCTTGGACGTCGCCTGGGTCTTGGGAGAGGGGAGTTTCAGCTATCCAACGCTGCTGGGCAGCAAGGGCCCCGTTTTCACGTACTGTCCGCAAGAAAAGACTGCCCTTTGGCTTGAGTTGGAAGCTCAAGGCCCCGGTGGGCATTCCTCGGTTCCACGTGAGGCGACTGCTGTGACCAGACTCGTAGGTGCCCTGGCGGCTATCGCGTCTATTCAATCTGCCCGCCACGCCGGCCACATACAGGATGATTTCATTGAGTTCATGATGCGTACCTCTGAGTCAGACCGGAGCAGAGTCGAGATGGCGATTGCAGAGTCTCCTGCGTTTTCGGCAATGTTCAAAGACACGATCAGCATCACGATTGTTGAAGCAGGAATGAAGCCGAGTGTTGTGCCATCGTTGGCGAACGCCACTCTCGATTGTCGATTATTACCGGACACGGATCCGAGCCAATTCATTGCCGATCTGGAAAACCTGATCGCGGACTTTGGGGTCAGTGTGACTGAGACCTTCCGAGCCGTCAGCGGTGCTTCTGACCCAGGGGGGTTGGTACCCCGAGCGCTGGAACGAGCCCTGGCGGCGACTGTCCCAGGCGCTGCGATGGTTCCGGTGGTTTCTGCGGGCTATACCGACTTGCGTATGTTCCGAGCGCGGAACATACCCGCCTACGGGTGTCACACCGCGCCTATCACCCTCGAGGATCGGGCCACGATCGCGGGTCACGATGAACGGGTGCCGATCCGCAGCCTTGGGGTCGCCGCCGAGATAATCTTCAACTTCCTCGGCGAGGTCAACGCCGATGCGGCTCAGGACGCATGAGCGAGTCCATACCCTCGACGGAGTCGCGTCCCATTCAGCCTTCGACGGGCGCCAAGATTGAGATAAGAGGTGTTCGGCACAGTTTTGGGGAGGTGCTGGTCCTCGATGACTTCGATCTAACTGTCGAACCGGGTGAGTTTCTTACTCTTCTGGGCCCTAGCGGATCGGGAAAGACGACTCTTCTCAGGATCGTCGGCGGACTAACGATTCCTGACGAGGGCAGCGTGATCGTGGGGGGTGTTGACATGACACTTCTACCTGCGCGGGAGCGGGGAATGGGATTCGTATTCCAGAACTACGCGCTGTTTCCTCACATGACGGTCCAGGACAACGTCGCGTTTCCCCTTCAGATTCGCGGGATCTCTTCTGACCAAATTGATCGAGATGTCGAGCGAGCTCTAGAGTTGGTCAACCTCGAAGGGTTGGGATCCCGTCTCCCCAGAGAACTGAGTGGCGGCCAGCAACAGCGAGTGTCGCTAGCAAGAGCGCTAGTTTTTGGCCCCACGGTTGTCTTGATGGACGAACCTCTTGGCTCTTTAGATAAGCGATTGCGCCAATACCTCCAGAACTCCATCCGACTCCTTCAGAAGGAGATTGGCTTCACGGCGGTGTACGTCACTCATGACCAGGAAGAAGCCTTCGCGATGTCAGACCGAATTGTGGTCATTCATGGAGGAGCTGTGCGACAAGTAGGAGTCCCGGAAACCGTCTACCGCTCCCCGACGGAGCATTTCGTTGCAGACTTCGTTGGAGACATCAACGAGATTGAGGGCGTCTTGCGTCAGTCCGGTCACGGACTTGTCATCGAAATAGCCGAAGGTAACACCCTGGCAGTGCCGCCATATGTGAGCCGGTCGCTGGGCGAAGGAGACCGCGTGCTTTGCGGCATTCGACCAGAGATGGTCCTGATCCAAGAAGAGCCGATGGGCAGCCCGCGCTTGCAGGCGACCGTGGAGTTGGTGTCGTTCCACGGAAACTCCTATCGGATCCTGTCTCGTCTCAGAGATGGTCACCGCTTCATCGTTGAATCAAGTTCGTCACTGTCGACACCCGACGAAGGCTCAACTGTCTGGCTCCATTGGGACGAGGAACAGACGATTGTCCTCATCCCGCCAAACCGGCAACCGTGAAGAAACTCGGCTGGCAAAGACGGACTCGGCGGCGTCCATACCGGGACTTCCTTGTTGGCCTAGCTCTATTGCTGCCGTGCCTGGTCGTCGTTCTGCTCTTTTTTGCATATCCGCTGGTAGGTGTGTTCGTGAGAAGCGTCTCAGACCCGGCTCCAGGCATGAGTAACTACGTTGAGATCGTTTCGTCACAGGCCTTTCGCAACATCCTGAGACTGACAGTTGAGATCTCAGTCGTAACAACTGTGGGTTGTTTAGTTCTCGGGTTTCCTGTGGCGTGGTACATCACGACCCTCGAGAAGAGAAGAGCACAGCTCTTCCTGGTCCTGAGTACTGCTCCGCTATGGGTGGCGATTCTCGCTCGACTCTATGCATGGACAGTGATTCTTGGGAGAAGAGGGCTCATAAATGACTCGTTAGCGGCTATGGGGCTGGTTCAGGAACCACTCGATCTTCTCTTCAACACTCGAGCAGTTCTCATCGGTATGATTCACGTGATGCTGCCATTCATGATCCTTGTTCTCTACTCGTCAATGAACGGAGTGGATGAATCACTAATCGAAAGTGCCGATAGCCTCGGGGCTCGCCCTCGGCAGACTTTCTTGCGGATATACCTGCCCCTCATTAGCCCTGGGTTGATTGCCGGGTCATTACTGGTCCTGATCATGTCTATGGGTTTCTTCATTCTTCCAGCCGTCTTGGGCGGCGGGGGAGACATCACCATTCCCATATATGTGCTGACGCAGATACGTCTCTTCAAATGGGGGATCGCCAGCGCAATGAGCATGATCCTGCTGATCGTGACCCTTGCTCTCTTCGCTTTGCTAACCAAGGTGTTCGATCCCAGAAGTGTGGTAGTTGGAGGTAGCAGACGTTGAGGCTGGGCAAGATAGGTCAACGCATATTGGCCATTTCGGCCAACACCGTGGTCGCCTTCCTGATTCTGCCGATTTTGGTTGTGATTCCGTTGTCCTTCACACCGGGGACAGTCTTCGACTTTCCACCGGACGGCCTCTCTCTCAGGTGGTACCAAGACTTCTTCGGCGACGAACGCTGGATCAATGCCACTTGGTTGAGCATCAGACTTGGCGTGGCAGTCGCTATCACCTCGACGGCTCTTGGCTTGCTCGCGGCCATTGCCCTCACCCGATACGTCAAGAGGGGGGCATTCCTGGTGCGCGGTCTTCTCGTTGCACCGCTCATCGTTCCACCGATAGTCACTGCTGTTGCCGTCTTCGACATATACGTGAGGGTGGGGCTTCTCCGCACATTCCCAGGGCTGGTTGTTGCTCACACGATCCTGGCCCTACCGTTTTCCGTTCTTCTCATCGAGAGTGCGCTCAGAGCCGTCGACTTCGGTCCGTTCGAAGCAGCGCTCAGCCTCGGCGCCACGAACCGGCGGGCCTGGCGGATGGTCGTACTTCCAGGGATCACTCCCGCTCTCTTGGCTTCTGCCGTCTTCTCATTCCTCATTTCGTGGGATGAAGTGGTACTCGTGGTCTTCATCGGCGGAGCGAGATCACAGACGCTACCTCTACGCATGTTCGAGTTCATTGAGACACAAATCCGACCCACATTGGCAGCCATTTCAAGTCTTATCGTCTATGTGATAGCGGCGGTTTTGACTATCGCCTATCTTCGGTCCCGTCGGTCGATATCATCCCCTGACCGCACCTAGCCGCCCGATCCATTGTCATCAAGCAGCGGCATCAGTCGGCGTGAGGTCAACTCGAGATGTTCCATGGCGGCGTCGTGGGGCACACCAGGAAGCCGATGCCAGAAGGCCAAATCATGCCAAGGAGCGTTCTCGTGGGTCGCACGTAGTCTCCGGGCAAGATCCTCCGGTGTACCCACCAGTACACCCTGCCTGAGCGCCTTTGAAGTCATGCCCTCAAGGGCATCCTCATGTCCTGACCACTCGAGATACTTCTGTTGCCGGTAAGCCAGGGCAGGCTCAATCGTTGTGTCCCACGCGCGCTCAGGGTCGTCGGTCGCCCATAGGACGACGCCTACTCCGAAAAAGAAGCTATTGAGGTCTCTTTCGTAGTGTTGTAGGGCGGGGATCAACTTCTCGGCGTAGAATGCTGGGAGGTTCCGCTCTGGAGCTATGTAGTCGTATGGAAGGCATCCGTCCGCCATCCGCACGGCCCGGTGCACAGCAGGCGAGGAAAGGCCTCCGTAGTAGATGGGCAGGTTATCCTGAGCAGGGCGAGGGCTAATCGGGACCGGCTGTCCATCCTTACCGTCGTTCAGTACTCCGGTAGTGAACGCTGTTCGGAGGGCCCGAAGGGCACTCTCCGCCCTTCGGCCTCTCGTAGATGGAGAAACACCGAAGACGTCGAACTGGGCAGTCCGACCGCCTGCTCCAACACCGAGTTCCAGCCGACCTGAAGACAAGAGATCAACGACAGCAGCCTGTTCGGCAATCACCCGCGGATTGTGTAGAGGCAAAGGGATGGCATACGTCATCAGCCTTATGGTGTTGGTCACTGCAGCGACTGCTGCCAAGACGGTCAGAGGAGCGGCTGCCATCCCGTCGTCGTGCCCATGAGATTCGGGTATGCGAACTGTTCGAAACCCAAGCGAGTCCGCGAACCTGACCTCCTCCAAACACTGGTCATAGTGCGTCACCCAGTCTTCACATCCAGGACCCGGACGCAGGTCCGTCATGATGCTGAGTGTGAAGGCAGTCTGTGGTACCGACAACATGTTCAGATTTCGCCTCCTGTTGACATTCTCATCTCGAATGTTGGAGGATAGTCTTGAATATTGGATTGCGGCGAGGATGTGATACGAATGCTGAGTGAAGCCGAGTACGTGGCGCTTGATGCCCAGAGCGCTGTGGAGCTTGTCGAATCGGGGGAAGTGCAACCCGGAGAATTGCTGGACGCCGCGCTTGCTCGTACCCAAGCGGTCAATCCTCAGATCAATGCGGTGGTCGCGATCTATGAGGAACTGGCTCGAGAGTCAGTACAACGATTGCCGGGAGTATCCACGGGGGTGTTGCACGGGGTCCCCTTTCTTCTCAAAGATCTGAGGGTGAATATGAAGGGGACAGTCACGAGCAACGGAAGTCGGCTGTATGGCGATGCATATGCAGACGGGGACAGCGAGATCGTTCGTCGCTTCAAGGCTGCGGGCCTCGTTACATTCGGCAAGACCAATACACCGGAGCTTGGGCTCAACATCACCACAGAGCCATTGGCCCATGGCCCGACCAAAAACCCGTGGAACCTGAGCCTGACGGCCGGAGGTTCCAGCGGAGGTTCCGCGGCAGCTGTGGCAGCTGGCATCGCTCCGATCGCTCATGCGAGTGACGGAGGAGGCTCGATTCGAATACCAGCTTCATGCTGCGGCGTCTTTGGTTTGAAGCCAACACGCGGTCGAACGCCCTCAGGTCCGGAGGTTGGCGACGTGTGGAGCGGTCTCAGCGTCGAGGGAGTCATCAGTAGAACTGTCAGAGACACTGCCGTTGTCCTTGACAGTATCGCTGGACCAGCGCCGGGAGACCCATACTGGGCACCCCCTATGGAGAGGCCACTACTCGATGCCGCCCGCTCGCTAGGCGGGAAGGCACTCCGGATCGGGTTTTCCGTGGACGCTACGTCAGGGGTTGCCGTCGACGACGCATGCAAGCAAGCCGTTGTTCTAGCCATGGAGGTGTGCGAACGGCTCGGCCATCATGTGGAGGAACGTCCGTTTGCTTACTCTGCGGAAGACCTCGGACAGAGCTTTCGAACGATCGTGGGAGCTCATGTCCTAGTCGACCTTGAGAACCGGGCCGCAGAAATTGGTAGGGCGCTGTCGGATGATATGGTCGAGCATGCCGTCGCGCGTCGAGCATCCTACGGTGCCGAACTCTCTGCTGCAGACTATGCGCGAGCCTTGATGGAGATCCAGAGAATCGGTCGTGCTGCGGGAGAGTTCTTCGAAGGCGTGGATGTCTACGTGACCCCAACGCTTGCAAAGGTCCCGCAGCCCCTCGGAACCTTTGACGCAGATTCTGAAGATGTTGACGAATTCCAAAGGAGAGTGTGGGAGTTCATACCCTTCACCGCCGTCTGGAACATCACCGGACAACCTGCCATGTCAGTTCCTATCTATTGGACTGATTCGGGCGAGCCTGTAGGGGTGCAGTTTGCCGCACGCCTCGGGTCTGAAGTAACCCTGGTGAGCCTGGCTTCCCAGATTGAGGAAGCCGCTCCGTGGATATGGCGGTATCAAGGTCTCTTTCCACCTGTTTCGTAACGTCGGGCTCATCCCTGTTTAGGTGGCAGGTTCGCTCTCACCCAACTCACAATGTCTCGCGACGGTGTGCCCGGGGTGAAGACGGTAATCCCATTGTTCGCCAGAACTGCGATGTCACCATCGCTGATGATGCCTCCGCCAAACACCACAACCGATTCTGCGTCTCGGCTGTCCAGCCTCTCACGCACCTTTTTTAATATTGTCATATAAGCACCCGATAGGACGTCGATCCCTATGGCGTCGACGTCCTATCGGATCGCGGTTTCAACGACGTTCTCGGCGGATTGGTGAAGGCCCGTATAAATGACTTCATGGCCAGCATCCCTCAAGACGCGCGCGACGATTGTCGCTCCCCTATCGTGCCCGTCAAGTCCGACCTAGGCTACGAGTATCCGCACAGGTTGACTCTCCTCATCGACTCCCGGTTGTCTGGATCAGGTCCCTCAGATCCTTCTTCAGGATCTTGCCCGTGGGTCCTTTAGGGATAGAGTCAACGAAGATATATTCTCGCGGTTTCTTGTAGCCGGCGAGCATCGTACGGCTGAGCTCGTCAAGTTCCGCCTTAGTCGATTCGGGCACAGACCCTGTGGATATGAATGCGACCACTCTCTCGCCCCAACGATTATCCCGGACGCCGATGACGGCAGCCTCGATTACATCGGCGTGCTGTGACAAAACGCGCTCCACTTCGGCTGGATATACGTTTAAGCCACCGCTGATGATCAGGTCTCGTTTCCGGTCCACGATGTAGACAAACCCGTCCTCATCCTTCCATCCAACATCCCCAGTGCGGTATGCACTTTCGTCCAGTACTTCATCCGTTGCCTCCTGATTGTTGAGATAGCCGGTCATCACAGTCTCGCCGCTAACAATCAACTCCCCAGATTCCCGCGGAGCAACTGTTTCACCGGCTTCATTGACAACTGATACCGATGTCAGGAGTGACTCCCTACCTGCTGATGCCAGCAGAGTTCGTTCGTCAAGAGCACGTCTGTGGTCAGCTTTGCTGAGTACGGTCACCGGATGCGGAGCCTCGCAAGAGCCATAAACCTGTATGAATATCGGTCCAAACATGTCGATCGCAGATGTCATGACGTCCGCGTCGAGTGGCGCGCCCCCGTAGACGATTGATCGCAGAGATGGCGGGATGTTGGCGCCGTTGTTAACGGCCTCTACAAGCATGGCAATCATGGTCGGGACAACGAACGTGGATGTCCCGCCGACACGGTTGACCTCAGCGAAGAAGGAGTTTGGATCAAAGCGAGGCATAGCGATGTTGCGAACTCCTCGGAGTAGGTTTGGCAAAACCTTGGAGCCTGACCCGTGAGCTAGCGAACCTACATGCACCATGCCATCACCCGGGCTGATCTCCATCTCGCTAGCAAGCATGTTGACAACTGAGGCGGTTCTGCTCCGCAGTGAAGCCACTGCCCCTTTAGGTCGCCCGGTTGTGCCAGAGGTGTAGAGGATGACACTCGCTTCCGATCCGTTCATCGGGGGTACCGTGAACCGTTCGCTGGCGTTAGCAAGAGCAGCTTCGTATCCGTCGGGTTCGTCGCTCCCCACAATCATTGCACTGTGCAAGGGCCCGTCACCCGAGACTGCAATGCGCGCGAACTCAGCGTGAGCTTTGTCGGTCAGCAGAATCTGAGCCTGCGAGTCCCGGAGTATGTAATCGCTTTCATCGCTGGACAACCGGGTATTGATTGGTACCTTGGTATTTCCTGACCGGATAATTGCGACGTCAGCTTCTATGTATTCCAGGCAGTTGTCGAGGAGAATTGCGACCACACCGGTATCATTCGTGGTCATCCCCGCGAGCGCGTTGGCAAGGCGGCCGGTCCGATTGCGAAGCTGCGCGTATGTCTCCTCTCGGTCTCCATCCACTACAGCAGGCGCCGGTCCGTAAGAGGCTAAGGCACGCTCGACGTTGATATTCAGTGTCGAGCTGATCAACGGCATGAGCCCCATTCGGCCTTGAGTGTCTCCACGACCTCGCCGACTGTTACTCCCTGAGTCACTGCCTCGAGAATCGGCTCCACTGTGTTGCCGCCGTCTTGGGCGTGTTTGCGCAGTGCCTTGAGCGCTTCCAACGCCTTGGCGGAGTCCCTCTCAGCTCTAAGTCGCCGCAGCTTCTCGACCTGCTCGGCCTCCCGCGAGGCGGGTGATCCGGAGACTTCGATGGATTGATCATCCGCGCCGCCGAACAGATTCACTCCCACTCTTGGCTTCTCTCCTGATTCGAGACGGGCCTGCTGCCGGAAGGCTTCATTCTCTATCTCAGAGTGAAGCCAACCCGATTCAAGGGCTACCAGCGCTCCTCCTTGCTGCTCTATCAGTGAGATGTATGCCTCAATCCTCGCTTCCATTTCTTGTGTCAGAGCCTCGACGTAGTAGGAGCCGCCGAGGGGGTCAGCGGTCTTCGCAACGCCCGTTTCGAACGCGATGATCTGCTGAGAGCGAAGCGAGAGCCGCGCAGCGGCGCTCGTTGGGATTCGGAACGCTTCGTCGTAGGAAGATGTGGCCAGGGTCTGGACACCCCCCAACACAGCTCCTAAGGCTTCGAAAGCGATCCGTGCCACGTTGTTCAGGGGTTCGGCTGCTGCCAATGACCCGCCGAGTGTGTAGGCGAAGAAGTTGAGGGCCATGCTCTCGGGGAGTTCGGCGCCGAACCTGTCTCGCATCGCACGCGCCCAGATGCGTCGAGTAGCCCGAAATTTGGCCGCCTCCTCAAATATCTCGATGTCGGCGGAGAGGAACATGAATAACCGGTGGGCAAAGTCGTCGATATTGAGCCCCCGGTCTATTGAAGCGGATATGTACTCGAAGGCATTGGCTATGGCTATTGCAACTTCTTGAGTGGCGTTGGAGCCTGCATCTCGAATGTGGTAGCCGCAGAACTCGATGGGTTCCCAATGTGGGAGGTGCCGAGCGCAGTACTCCACAACATCAATCGAGAACTCCAAGCCGTGCCTTGGCGGGAAGATCTGCGTGCCCCTGGCCAGATACTCCTTAAGCGAGTCGTTTTGAAGCATCACGCGAAAGTCCTCAGGTTTGTAGCCGTGAACTCGCGCGGCAGCCACAAAAAGAGCAACCGCTATGGGTCCTATTGAGTTTGCTGTTGTGCGGATTTGACTAACAGCGGTCAGATCGATCTTGTCTAGAATCTCAACCATGTCATCCAGGGAGCTGATGGGAGCCCCCACTTTTCCCACCTCGCCCTCCGCCAATGGATGATCGGCGTCAAGTCCATTCTGGGTTGGGAGGTCAAGTGCAATCGAGAATCCGGCCTGCCCGCTATCCAGGAGAGATCTGATGCGCGCGTTCGTCTCCCGAGGGCTGGTGTAGCCGGAGTACTGGCCCATGACCCACAGACTTGAGCGGTATCCATCCTCGGTGATTCCTCGACCGAAAGGGAACTCCCCCGGAGCTTCAAGCTGGTCGGCTAGGTCGACCTGTTGATAGCTTTTCTCGACGGGAATACCAGCATTGGTCGTCGAGAAAAGAGCCTCGAGGTCAAGGCCGTTGCTGCGTATTCCGTGGTTCTTGGATACCCGAGATGATTCAGTCAATATATGAGAGTATAGTGGCTCTTCGGAAATGAGGGAGGAGTAGGGGATCTGTCAGGGTTGCGACCAGTTCCGTGCCTGTCACGGGCTGGCTTGAGGGGAGGTGCACCGTTCCCCCCTCCTCCTCGTCGGTGATGGTGATGGTCACGTCGAGGGTGGCGGCGTTGTTGTCAGGGTCGGTAGCGGTAACAGTCAGCGTGTAGGTAGCCAGGGTCTCGTAGTCCAGCAGAGTTCTTCGTCCCACTGTGATCTGACCGTTACCGTCGATAGCGAACAGATCCCGGTCTGGCCCGTCCAAGGTGTAGGCCAAGGTATCACCGTTCGGATCTACCGCCGCTACCGGTGTACCCACCTCGGTGCCCGACGATGAGTTCTCGGGCGCCGAGCGCGTGGTCGCATCCGTTCCGAAGTCCGGGACGGTCTCGTCGTCTTCGATGGTGAGGACGGCGTGGCTGATGGTGAATCCCGCAAGGGTTCCGGACACTTCCACTTCCTGATCTCCGTCGGGCAGAGGTTCGTTCACAGGTGTCACGAAGAGGGATCCGGTCTGGCTCTCCTGACCCGCAGGAACGGTTATCTCCACGGTGGTGGATGTGTATTGTGCCGGGTCGTCGGGAAGGCCTACCGGTACCGTCAACGGATCAGGATGGGTGCCGGAGCCGGACTCCAGAGAGGCCGTAACGGTGATCTGCGTAGTGCCGGCGTCTTCACGTATGGTGTCCGGGTCGATCGTCAGCACGATCGCTGTGGGTACCTCGGAGGTCACCGTATGCCGGGGATCGGCGCCCACTCCGTCGTGTTCCAGGGTGGCGTCCAGCCCTGCCGGATGCCGGATCGTGCCTCCGTTAGTGGCGAGAGAGTCGGCTCGGACCTCGATGCCGTTCGTGTCCGTCTCTCCGTTGGCAATCGTGTATTCGAACCGCAGGTCGGCCGTTCCGCTTCCGGATTCGTAGGCTGCCTGCCGATCGGTAACACCGATCGGCAGGTCGAGGGTCGGAGTACCGTCGGTGGCGTCGACCACCACCTGTGACGCGAACGAGACGGTCACCTGCACGGCCTGGCCGGGTGTGTAGGCGCTGCCGTTGACCGGGGCCGAGGTGACGGCCAGGCCCGAAACCTGCGGCCGGAGCGGAGCCGCCGCCCGGCGGGCCACCTCCGCCGGATGGAGGCACCCGGGCAGGTCCATGTCGATGTCCGGTGCGATACCCCCCGCGACGCTCCGGCGCAGCGGGGTCAGCCATCGGATCACGGTAAGACGGAGCACCCCGATCACTTCCTGGTCCCCGTTCTTGAGTTCGTACACAACCTGACCCGTGTTCTTACCGTAGGTTCGCTTCCCCGCGACGGTGGCGCGCTCGTGATCCATCAGCGCGCCGGTCAAGGCCTCCGAACCGGAAGCACTCTGGCCGTCGACCGCGACGGCCATCGGTAGGAGGGCTGGATCGGGAGCCCTGGCCCCCCCGGTGGCCGCATACGTTTGCTCGCGCGATCTGTAGACGAGGTGCATGACCACCGAGGAATCCGGTAGGAACAGCCCCGCGGTGTCGACCGTCGAACTCACTGAGCCACCCGGGTTGTCCCGAAGGTCGAAGACCAGCGCCCCTATACCCATCCCCGTCAACCGGGCCAGTTCCGCCTCCGTGTCGGTTCCTGCGGAGGAGCTGAACCTGTCGAGACGTAGGTAGCCGACGTTGGTGTGGACCACCCGACCCCGGGCCACCGGCACGGTGAACGCGGCGGCCTGCAGGGTCTCGGTGACGGTCTGGGTACCCCGCGTTACCTTCACCTCCACCGTCTCGTCTTTTTCGAAGCTGTCCAGATCGGGGATATCAGAGCAGCTGAGATCGGACGGAAGCGGTCCGTTCAGCCCGACAAGGACATCGCCTTCCTGGAGTCCGGCGCTCTTGGCCGGGCTGCCCGGGTAGACATCCACGATGGCCGGACGGCAGGTGGTGGAGACCTCCTCGCAGGGATCATCCCCATCCATAAGCGCCAGTTCCATACCTATTCGCGTCTGGATATTCGCGGATGCAGCCTTGGCCAGAGCGTACCGGTCGTTGGTCCAAAGGAAGGATTGGGAATCGAGTACCGAGACCATCCCAGCAATGGCCTCCCAGACCGCGGAGGCCGTGTCCTCGACCGCGTCGATCTCCTCGCAAACCTGCTCGAACTCCGAGGAGGGAAGGGGACACGCCGGCGGGGTAACGTCGGTCCTTGCAGCCAGGCCGGCGTCACGAACGTGCTCGGCCGCCTTCGCAGCAAGACTCGAGACGGTGACCACGTCCACATATTCCGTCGTTATGAGACTGTACGCCCGGCACAACGGGACGAGATCCCCCTCCGCATCACCGCACTCCACCCGGTCAGGGACCGTGTAGGTGCCGCCGTTCGACTGGGCGACGGGCTCGCCGATCCCAGACGTGGCTACGGCGGCGTCGGGGAGGGCCAAGGCCGTCAGACCGGAGTTTGGCGGGTGCGTGGGGGTTTGGTTATGGGGGAGGCCGCTGACCTGGGGTTTTGCGGTGTTGGGTACCGTTTGGGTAGGGATTTGTAGGGGCGACATATGGTTGGTTGGCCGGGCTGTTAGTGGTATTATCCTGGGGTATGTTCGTGAAGACGACCCGCCGCCGCAGGGGCGACAAGGTGTACGAGTATTTGTCTTTGGTGGAGTCCGTCCGCGACGGATCGAGGGTCGGGCATCGGACCCTTCTGCGCCTGGGGGAGGTGACCGCTTTACGCGAGTCGGGCCAGCTGGAGCGGATCGTGGCCGCCCTGGAACGTCATCTACGACGCGAACGGGTCGATGTCGGGGCGTTGGCGGCTGAAGGGGCGCCCGGGGTGGGGGCGGTAGCGGCGGTGTGGGCGGTGTGGCAGCGGTTGGGTCTTGGGGAGTGGTTCGCTGCGGTCGGGGCGGGACGGGGCGCGAAGGCCCTGGAGCATGCGGTGTTCGCGATGGTGGCGAACCGGCTGGTGGCGCCGTGCTCGAAGCGGCGGCTGGTCGAGTGGGCGGCTTGTGATGTGGTGATGCCCGATGGCTGGTCGGCTCCGTCGCTTGACCAGTACTACCGGGCTTTGGATGCGGTCGCCGCCGCCAAAGACGGAACCGAAACGCATCTGTATGCGCGGTTGTGCGACTTGACGAACCTGGACCTTCGGCTGGTGTGCTACGACGTCGCCTCCACATATTTCGAGGGTTCGGCCCGCCCCTCGGGGCGGTTCCCCTCCCGGGCGTTCGGGTACTCGCGGGACCATCGCGCGGATCGGCCCCAGATAATGATCGGCCTGTTGTGCACCTCAGACGGTATCCCGATCGCCCATCGGGTGTTTTCGGGGAACACCAACGACGCCACCACCCTGGCGGACGTTCTCGCCGATCTCGCGGAGCGGTTCGCGGTGGGCCGAATCTGTGTGGTCGCCGACCGGGGCCTGATCTCGGTAGCCAACGTCGAAGCGGTCACCGACGCCGGGTTCGACCACATATTGGCCACAAAGCTGCGCCGTGACCTCATCGGCGTCGAAGCCCTCGAAGCCATCGACGAAGACACCGCCTGGGTCCAAATCCCCCAGCGCCGCTGCCGCGCCGCCGATGTGGCGCTCGACGACGGCACCCGAGCGGTCGTGGTCGAATCCGACGCCCGGGCCCGGCGAGACACCGCCCGCACAACGCAGATCGTCGCCGACACCGAAGCCAAACTCCGGGCGCTGGAGGGCCGCGTCCGTGCAGGCAGGCTCAAAGACCCCGCCAAAATAGGGGCAGCCGCCCAGCGCATCCTCGCCTCCGGCGGCGCCGCACGGCTATTCGACACAGAGATCGGAGCGGGCCGCTTCCTATACCACTACAACGAAGACGCCCACCAATACGAAGAACTCCTCGCCGGCCGCTACGTGCTAGCTACCAGCCTCACACCCAACCAAGCTGACACCGCCCAAGTCGTGGACTACTACCGCCAACTGCAAGCAGTCGAAGCCCGCTTCCGGGTCCTCAAAGATCACCTACGGCTCCGCCCGGTGCGGCACTGGACCGAACAACGAGTCCGCGGCCACGTCGCTGTCTGCGTCTACGCCGCCCTAATCGAAACCCTCATCAACCACGCCCTCACCCAAGCCGACGTCCGCGACCCCGACCTCGGCCACCAACACCTCACCGCCGCCCGAGCCCTGCGCGACCTCAACCGCATCCGCCGCCACCAACTCACCGCCAACGGCCGCCGAATCACACTCACCACCCGGCGCAGCCCCCTACAAGCCCGTACCCTCACCGCCATCGGAGCAGACACCCACACCTGGGACAAAGCCACGATCACCTAACCCCACCACCAGCCGCCCACACCGCCCATGTAGTGGAAACACCCCACCCCCAAACCCCCCTGACCAGGCAACACGCGAAACACCCGCCAAACTCGGGACTGACCGAATGATGGTGGCCGACATCGCACGTCGAATCGTCCACGAGATCCGCGTTCGCGACCTAGAGCACGCCCAGCGCTCGAGGCAGGTCTTGACGGAGGGAGGCCTGCTCGAGTACTTCCACGCTACGGCCATCCCCGATGAGGGGAACTTAGGCGTAGCTGTACCGGGCAGATTATCGCAAATGTGGACCGAAGGACCCTTAGCCCCCTACTTGGAGATCAGCCTCGGCACAGGTCACATACCCCAGAAGGGTTTCCTTGACAAAGATCAATGCCGACAGTTACTGGCACAGATCGAGATCATCGAGAACGGCGAACAGCCGATCCAGGTAGCCGCCCTGGAGTTCTCCAACGTCTTTCTGGCGCTGTCGTGGCTCCCCAACCAACCTGGCAACGATTCGTTCACACTGGGTTTGTTCCCGCACGTAGAGGAGGCGGCTGGCGGTCCCCTCATCGCTGACAACATCTGCGAGGTGGGATGGCGGGACTTCCGTGCCCTGATAGCGGAAGTCGCCAACGACTCGCGTCCAACCCAAGAGGAGTGGCAGCGGCAGAGCAGAGAACTCTAGCGTGCTGGTCGGGCCGGGCTGACCCGAACCGAGAACTCTGCCGACAGGATCCATAACCACCGCAACGTCGATATCCCTCGAACGTGGATATTCCGATGGGTGCCCACTCCACCAATAGAACCGATCCGACTCCCCCACCATCCGTTCTGTCCCCCGTCTTGGCCATGAACTCCCGTACCGACCTTGTCAAGGCCGGTTGGAGTGCCTACGGATTGATGGGGCCGCTCGCCGCTCCGGCGGTCAAAACCCGTACCAAGGCCGCTAACCAGATCCATTCCCTGGTGGTTACCGCCCCAGAGCCGCTAAAGGCCAGCTAAGGGGCATGAATCTCAAAGCTCGCGTCAAGGTTTGTGCCGTAACAGTGACCATCTCTTTTAGTCGTACTCGGCGGTCACGAGACTTCATCGTCGATAAGTCCGTATGGCGGCCTTTCAGGGTCGCCGCTGTAACGAACAACGATATACGGCTCCGCCGCAGGCCGTGGTGCGTTGTCGGCGAGGATCAACTGCTGACCGGCGCCGCGATTGGATACCCATTCAATGAGGTGCGCATAGACGGAATCCGCGATGATTTCGCCATCAAAGTCTGGTTCCTCCTCTGACATGAGGTTCTTTTGGGGGCTGTCGATCATGAGGAAGCCGGGATGCTGTGCATCTTGCTCGACGGCTTCTTCGAATATTGACAGATGCCAGGCCAGGGAAATCAGCGTGGTTGCGCCTGCGCTTCCGAGGGTGCTGTAGCGCATGTCGCGGACATAGGGCGTGAAGGAACTGTCTATTCGTGGCCCCTCCAGTTTGGGGAAATTGAAGTCGTCCAAGATTGATGCGAATCGTGAGGACAACGCCGCGACGACGTGGTCACCCTCCTGCCCATCGGTACGGAGTCGGTTGATTCGTGTCTGGAGTCGCTCCTCGTCCACCCGCAGTTTGGTGAGTCGGACTCGTCTTGAGTCGAGTCCCGCGACCAGTGCGCGTGTTCGTGCGATATCGCTGATCCGCTGCTGGCTATCGGTCAACCGATCGCGGATGATGTCTCGCTGCGCGATGAATGGTGCAAGTCGGGCCGCGACCGCATCGTCGATTTCCGTGCGAGCATGATCACGAAGATCGGTGGCCTTGATGAGCTCCATTTGCGCGGTAGCGACTTCGTTGTCGATCTCATCCATCGACCTGCTGAGTTCTTGGAGTTTTGTCTTGGTTGTGCGGATTTCTTTGGTTACGTCGAAGGCTGAGTCTGCATCCAAACCTTCGGTTGGCTGATAGCAAAGCCCACAGGTTCCGCCGCTCGGGCCGGCGGGTTCAGCGAGGGGTTGGAGACAGGAGGGACAGGTGGCAAGGGCCAGCGGATCAAAAAGCCTACCTGCCTCAGCTGCGAAGCGCAGCTTCGAGAGGTCATCTGCATACTGAGCTCGTAGTGCTCCCAAGCGCCGCACAAGAATAGTTCGATCCCTGACGATGGCCGTCAGCCGCGCGACAGAGGCGGATGCAGCGTCGTACTGGCTGCGCAACTCATCGGCCGAGGCCGTTTCGCATGCCATCTCTGCCTCGAGTTGGGCGAGAGCACTTCTGCTCTCGATGAGCTCTTGTTCGGCTGAGCGCTCATCTGCAGCGAGATCGCCGTCTTCGTTGACACCTTGTTCGCTCAGGAAGCTCGAGATTGTGGTGATATCGCCTTCTAGGCGCTCGATGGCGCTGCGGAGTGCCTTAAGACGCGCGTTGGCGTCGACAAGTGCATCGTCGTGTGTGCCGAAGACTACGTTGATGGTTTGACGGAGCTTGAGACGACGGGGGAAATGCTTCTCATGGAGCAACTCGAGATTGTCCATCCGGCGGTGAGGAAGGAAAAATAGGTTATTGAGATCCCTGAAGCTGAGAGGGTCAACCGCTGAGGCGTCCTGCGTTGGCGCCTGCTTTAGGCTCCGTCCCGCTAGCCCTACGGCGTCCAGCAGAAACGTCGAGAGTGAGTCGCGATCGCTAGCCGGCCGAATTTTCCGCTCCTCGATGTCGTGGAAGTCGTGGGAAAGTCCTGCGAGTGGGGCGTGGTGAACGTGGGCCTTGGAGGAGGACCAGAGGGGGCGCTCGATGACGGCAACCTTGTCGCCATACTCGATTTCGATCAGCGCGGAGCGGGCTCGTCGTTGTATCTCGGGGTGGCGCGGGTGGTCTTTGGCCCCCAGGCAGTAGTCGATTAGCTCGAGGGCTGATGTCTTGCCTGTCGCGATCTGGCCCGCAATGATGTTGAGCGCCCGTACGGATCCATCGGGGTTTAGAAAGCTCACGTCGTAGGTTCGCCCGGCGCCGCGAAGCTGGAGATGACGGATCCTGATCCCGACGGTCATATCAGCACCTCGCTGTCCAGTAAGCCATCATCCAAGCCGATGAGATCGAGGCCGAACCGTTCGGCCCGTAACCACACCTGAGCACTCTTCCGAAGGCTGCTGTCTGAGAGTTTGCGAAGCGTGGGTAGTGAAATGGAAATAGAGCGGCGCAATCCGTCGGCGTATGCAGCTCTGAGTTCGGCAGCCGAGGAGACCCCCAACTCGGTTAACTCGTACTTCACCAAGCCGCCGGCGACGATCGGATACACGAGGCCGTATGCAACCAGTGATGCGATGTCGGCACGTATCCGTTGTCGCCGATTTGCGAATCGCTGCGCAGCGGATTGGTGATCGATCGTCCGCGAGTCGAAGCCCGCCATTACCAGCGCAGTTCGATCTACGGTGTCGATCGAATCGATGAGCATCGGGTTCGCCAGAAAAAAGTCGTAGTAGGCGAGGCGCTCAACAGTGACCGAGCTAGCGATTCCCTCGAGGACGACAAGTAGTTGCGCGACTCGAAAGGCAGGCAAGTCTTCGGGGAGAATGGTCGTCGGGATCGTTTCAGAATCCATATTCGGCAGCGATCTGTTGGAAGTTTCGCACCCAGCCGAGCATGCCGTTGTCACATAGTTGATGTGCGATTCCGAAATGGTGAACTGATCGGGAACGAAGGTAGGTCGGTGGGCTTGCGTTATAACCGTTCTCGATAGCAGCCATCGTTTGGCCGTGTAGGCCAGGAAGCAGGTTGCCGTCTGTTCCGGAACAGACGGCGTCGTATCTGTGGGCCCACAGAGAATGGACAGTCACGCGGGCAGCCAACAGTTCGCTCAACTCGGACTCATCCTTCTTTGCGTAGACGTCGCGCTCCAAGATCTCGGCATTGAAGAATTCCAGCTTCGCGGTCTCTACCTGGCTGATCTTTCCTACTCGGAGCTGCGCCACGAACAACGAATTCTCGTATACGCTGCCGTCAGGAATCGAACTGATGTCGCGAAGTCTCGGGCGGTCGTCCGCATTCGGGAAGTAGTACCTACGAACCCCTTCGGCTGGCTCTCGTAACAGTCGACGCTTCAGTTGGGTCGAGGACCACAGCTCACACGCCAGTCCATGTCTCCGTCGCATCCTCCGACAGAGCCCGGCCCACCACTTCATGGCCGAGGGCTCAAGGTCGATTGGAACGCACAGGGTCCACGCCCTCACTACGTACCCGTTCTCGCCGGCCTTCTTCAGCATCGTGTTGAGGGATTTCGTGATCTGAGTCTTCTGAGACTGGTCGAACTTCTCGATGAAGTACTTCGCCTGCCACACCGATACAACGTCGTCGAGTTCGCCGACTAGCCCGTCTATCCCCCAGTCTCCAGGCAGAGGCCGCAAGTTCTGGACCTGCGGATAGTCGATACCGACGAGCTGAACCACCATTTCCTCAAACAGTGCCCTTCCACCCTCATCGGAGCCCGCTCGGTTACGGAGGTACGCGAAGTCAATGATCCCGGTCGGCAGCAACGCCGGCCCATCGCGAAGGATGTCGTTCGAGGCCTGGTCAGTGCTGTCGGTTCCCTTCCCACCCACCGTCAACCTGAGTACCACTTCCATGGTCGCATGGTGCGATAGTAATCGGACCATCGGCACCCAGGGTGAATACTGATCGTACGAGGGCTCCGAGCAATTGTGAAACAGAGCGTATGCTACTATATGGTTGGTTCCAAGGGTTAGTGGTCGTATGCGATGAGGGAGCGGGAGGGGGGCTTGGTCGTTGGGTGGTCTCGTTGTGCGGGGTTCCAGCAGTTTCTGGCGGAAACGGTTTGCCTACGACCCGTCCGGGCGCGTCGAGGGGGACAGTGGCCACGAACCACCGCACCGTCTGACCGTCTAAGGCACTTCTTTGAGCCCATCGATCTAGACCGGCCTGGGGTACGGGAGTAGGTGGTTAGGTCAGGTCTCTCCGTTCTTCATGACCTGGGGTTCGTGACCTTGGCATAGGTCGGTCAATGCCTGTGCGACTAGCTCGGAGCGTGCCTGCAGGAACTGACGGTAGGCATCTGGTACGTCAGGATTGTCGGTAACGAATTCGTCCCAGGGGATTAGGTGCGATTCGAGGCGGCGTCGGATCTCTTTCTCGCCCAGGGTGGAGTGGTCTATACGCTCCCGTAGGTAGGCAAGGGGGGGTTTGGCTGCAATGCGCCGGTTGGTTGCCGAGGAGATCAGGGCGCAGTTCAGAGCTCGCTGTGCTTGTTCGGTGTCCTCTTCGGGGAGATGTTTTGCCAGATAGGCGTCAGGGAAGAGGTGGTGGTACTCGCGGCGGGATATGTTCCCGGGGGTGACTGACGAGCCGTCTGCTAGGTCCAAAGCACCGTGCCGGAGCGCCGCGCCGAGGACAGCGCGGGCGACTCTGGTACGCTTTTTTGGCCATCGGGCCCGGAGGAGGTCGCGCGCTGTAAGTAACGGATAGCGGTCCTCGTCGAAAATGTACGCCGTTCTCGGCCCACCGCCTAATTCCGTGATCATCCCCTTGAGGTCCTGGAGTACGCCCGTGTTCATGCCGCTGTCGTAGCGGTTTGTTGTGAACGCTCGCCACAAGTAGGCCCGTACCAGCGTCATGGCGTTGCCCAGTTCATCTGGGTCATCGGGTAGGTGTGGATGCAGCGCGGACAGCACAGGGATCACGTCCGCAGTTGGTAGGCGATCAGAATCGAAGACGCTTTCGTTCCGGAGAACATCCACAGCGAAGTTCATTCCCTCCTCTATCCGTGGGAAGTCATCCAACAGGTTCTCCAGATCGAGATCCAGGAACGAGGACTTACGAAGCGGTTTCCCCTCGCGAAGGGCCGCCACGTGAAGCAGAACGTTCTCAACGTTGTCCCGGTAGGCGCTGAGGCGTGGCACCTTGGACTTGATGTGCTCCAGCCTCTCGTGCAACGACTCTCCGGTGCTGGCCTCGAACTGGGCTACCACGATGTCGAAAGTCGTCAGCCGGGCGCTACTCGTGTTCATCCTGACAAACACGTCGATGGCCGTGTCACTGGTAGTAGAAGTAGGCAAACTCAGGAACGGAATGTTGAACGAAGCGAACCTGTTTCGATACTTATCAACATACCTAGTTATCTCTTTGTATCTTTCGAAGGCTTCGGTGACCCCTGTACCAGCTGCTGTGTCCTTCCACTCGCTCGCCTCCCGCTCTCCGTCATTGCCCGGCCGGCAGAGATACACGGGAACGAATCCTCTATCCCAGCACTTGGTGGGGTCTGCCACCCACTTGTGTCGCCACTCGGGCGAAACATGGATCTCTCCATCTTCCTCCTGTATTAGGAATACACGATCCTCGTAATCGTTGTTGAGGGCACGCCACAGAGCGGTCAGCCTCTGCTGGCCGTCAAGAAGATGCTCGGTACACCGCTCAGTAGACGTGGTGACACCCCGAAGGGGCCTCGAATGGAAAATCTCCTCTTCCCCGACCTCGAGGATAAGCGCCACCCCTACCGGGAGGCCATTGAGCACACTCTCGAGAAACGAAGAGATCGTTTTGTAACTCCATGCCTCAAAACGTTGAAACCGCGGTAGACGAACCTTTCCGCTCTCGATCTGGCTGAACCACCCTTCCAGACTCCGGTTCCGTGCTTCCACCTTCACTCCTCGGGGTAGGGAAACAACAATCTAGCTGTACGTTCCGGAAAACGACCGGTAGCAATGTCCCAGAAAGATCGGCAGCAGCCCAGCCTCCGCTTTGTCGACCCTCCGGCCTTGATCGGTCTCCCGCCGTTCACTGAGGGGAACCACCCGCCGCCCGTCGGGGAGGGGCGAGGATCGAACGCGCCGGGCTCGGCTGGCAGCGAAACGACAGAGCCGTTGGCGAGAGCGGCCAGAAATACCCGACCGCCCAGGTTGAAAGCGATCTTGGTCAAATCGGGATCCCCTCCGTAGGCCCTGATCTCCCCGCCGCTCTCCAGAGCCCCGTTCCCAGCGGGCCCGCTCGGGGGGCAGGTTCTACTCCCCACCGTCACTTCCCCTTAAAACGTGATGAGCCAGGTTGGCGGGTGTTCGGGAGGACGTTTATCGGGTGCTCTCCTGGCGAAACGTGGTACTAGAAGTGGGACGTGACCATTCGATCGTTGCCTGACGCACCCTGTTAGCTGGCTGTTCGCCGATTGCGGCAGCGGACACCCCCTCCGCTGCCCCTGAGGGGCGTGCGGGTTCGAATCTCACCCTGGGTACTCGGTCTCGTAACGTCTTGAACCTGGCCGAAGCGGACCTCGCTCGTCAGTTGCGTCGGTTGCCGAGCAGGTGTAGACACGAAGTGAACGGCTGCAAAGGTCGCCGCCAACTCATCGAGGCCTTGGTCCAATTCCTTGACCCGCCATCCGAAGCCGACGGGTGTCCATGACGCACTGATCCTGTTCGGTGGCCGTGAACTCTGCTCCATTGTTCGAGGCGTTGTGAAAGCCGTGGATTCGGAGGCGTCTAGCGGAGCATGTGCAGCGCCGGGTGGTGTTGGGCCGGGGGAGGAGACCGAATAGCCTGGCGGGATGACGGCCTCCTTGACTTGGCTTGACTACTCGGAGAGGGACCGCCGTCGAGCGCTGGACGTCATCGACCTGTTTCGGGAGACCAGTACAGTCGACGAACTAGGGATCGCATCCGTCCGCGACAGCTTTTCGGATCTCTTCTTCCCTGGGACTAGCACGATCCAGACTCGGGCGTGTTACTTCTTGCTCGTACCGTGGACGTTCTTGCGGCTCGAGCGGTTGCGGGTTCCGTCGAGCAAGGCGGTGCAGAGGGCTCGGTGGGAGGAACTGAATCTCAACGAACGGTTGCGCGAAGGGACTGATACGCGGGGGGTTTTCGGTAGCCGAGCCGGCGACGCTCTGAAGCGTCTACCCAGCGAGGTCTATTGGGGCGGGCTCGGAAGCTGGGGTATCCGTACCTTCTCGGGTCACAAATGGGCGTACTTCCGATCGCTTGACGGTTTCTACCGGCGCGGCGACCGGTTCCGCAGTACACCGCGAGACCCAGAGGGTCGGAGCGCGCCTCCCGCGAACTGGCATCCTCACCTCCCTGACCCCCCATCCGGGTTTCTTCGAGGCAGAATCACGGTGGCGCTTCGGCGTGGAGATGCCGAATATCTACGAGACCGAATACAGGCCCGACATCCCGACAGCCTGCTGGCCGTACTAGCAGGACGTGTGGCCGTTGAGGATTTGGAGGCAGATCGGCCCTGGGAACTCGCCCATCTCGCCGAGATCTCACCCGTTCTGCGGGACCAGCTTCACGACGCGAAGCTCTTCGCTATCTGCATGCAGGGGGCGGCGCTTCTCTACAACCTGATGCTCTCGGAACTGAGGCAGCATGACGAGTGGACGGATGCGTATCGGCGCAGGCTGGAGGACTGGGCCACCGACGTTGATGCGCTCGGGCAGGCAGTGGAGGATTGGAAACCGGACAGGGTGTGGCGGGTCGTGACGGCTGAGGGCCGGTCGCTGGGCTACCCGACCCGGGGCTTCGTCGAAGATTGGGTCGAGGAGTTGAAGCTGGGTGGCCCCAGGGGCGTCGTAGCCGACAAGTCCAACGCGCGAACTCTCGTGAGGGGTCGCGAGTTTCAACTCAAGGGTTCCCGGGCGCGGTTGACAAACACGCGGCGGCTTGAACTGTGGGGCGGGGAATCGGGGACGGGGCGGATGGCCTACCGGTGGGGTGGAACTCGGCGGATCCTCAAGGACATTTTCGACGGGCTGGCGCGGAGCGAGGACGATGCTGGGAACGCGTGAGCGGACGCTTCTGTTGGAAAACCTGCGCCCGCCCGCTGGCTACCGTCTGCGACGTGCTGTGGGGACCAGCTTCACGCTGGACCTGATGGCGCTCCTGACGGCGCCGCTCGCCTTCACCTTCTTCGACGCCCACGACGAGGATGGTGCGCCCGTGGCCGACCCGGTGGCGCTGCTCGAGGCGCTCCGGCGGCATGCTGAGAGGGTGACTCTCTTCTGCCAGGCCGGCGCGATCGATGTACCGCGACCGGACCAGAAGCTTCTGGCCTACCTCGAAGGATCGGTGATCGAGGTTCAGGCTAAGCGGGAAAGAGGGATCTTCCACCCGAAGGTCTGGGTGCTCAACTTCGAATCCGAGAAGGGCCCCGCCATCTACCGGGTATTGTGCCTCTCCCGCAACCTGACGTTCGCGCGGGCATGGGACACCTGCCTCCGATTGGAAGGGCGACTCGCGCAACGGGAACTCGGCTACTCAAGGAACAAACCCTTCGCGGATCTGCTCCTGGCTCTCCCAGGGCTCGCTACCCGCCGACCTATCAGGGATGAGCTCCAAGAGGACCTCGAGCGGATGGCGTACGAGGTCAGGAGGGTGGACTTCGAACCGCCCCGCCCGTTCAAGAACTTCAATATCCACAACTTCGGCCTACGCGGCAGGCGTGGATGGCCCTTCCCGAAGGGTGGACGGAGCCTGGTAATCTCACCGTTTCTCGTAGGTTCGACTGTGCGACACCTTGTGCGTGAACACGGGCTCGAAGTTCTCATCTCTCGACCGGAAGCCTTCGAGGATGCCGCCCGCGAAGCAGGACGCGCGGCCCTGCCCCAGACGTGCTACGTCCTCTCACCCGGAGCCGGTCTAGACACGCGTGATACAGAGGAGGAGGAGGGGGAGGAACCTCCCGACGAAACCTCGCCCGGCGAAGGTAAGGTCGAACTCTCGGGCCTCCACGCCAAGCTGTTCCTGTTCGAGAACGGTCGTGACGCGCGGCTGTTCACGGGCTCTGCGAACGCCACGGATGCCGCACTTCACGTCAACGTCGAGGTGCTGGTCGAACTGGTCGGAAAGACGAAGGACTGCGGCATCGACGCGCTCCTCGGACTTGAGGAAGATCCCAAGCTTGAAACCCTCCGATCACTCCTGCAGGAATACCACCCTCCCAAATGCCCGGGACCGGGGCCATCCGATAGGAAGCTGGAGGCAAAGGTCGACCGGCTGGCGCGGACCCTGGCGGCCGTACCGCTCACCGCGCACGTGCAGCACGATGACGCGGACCAGCGGTGGGACATGACCGTGTTGGGAGAACTCCCGGATATCCCCGTCGCCGCGGAGGTCAAGGTATGGCCGGCAACGCTCCCGTCGGACGCAGCTTCGCTGATCGATGGCCGGAAGGAAACATGGCATGGGACGGTCGGTCCGGCCGAGCCTGCTTACCCGATCGCGACGTTCAGAGACATATCCTTCGAAGCCCTCACCGCCTTCTTGGCGTTCGAGGTGTCGCTGCGGGAGGGAGGGCACAAGGCGCGAAAGCGGTTCGCGGTCACGGCAGAGTTGATCGGTGCGCCCGAGAACCGCAAAGAGCAACTTCTGCGCTCGCTTCTGGAGGATCCTAGGCGTGTGCTCCAACTCTTGTTCCTGATCCTGATGGGTGAGGGCGCCGACGCGTCGGCATTCGAGCGAGCAGCGCACTCTGGCGGCCCCGCTCCGCAAGGCTCCATCGGAGGTTGGGACCAGGCAGCCCTGTTAGAGACCCTCCTTCGGTGTCTGAGCCGCAATCCCCGGCGCATCGACGAGGTTGCCAGGCTTATCTCCGACCTTGAGAGAACACCGGAAGGGAGGAGGCTCCTGCCCGAGGGTCTGAAGGAGATATGGGAACCGGTGTGGGAGGTACGGGAGACGCTGAGGTCATGAGTCAACGACGAGCGGGCGAGCGACCCGACACACGTGCCGTGCTGGAAGGCCTCAAAGGTTTCCAGCGTGACACCGTCGAGTACGCCTTCGAGCGCCTCTACCTGGCGCCGAACTCGACCCACCGTTTCCTGGTAGCCGACGAGGCCGGTCTCGGTAAGACGCTCGTAGCGCGAGGGGTGATCGCCAAGGCGGTCGAACACCTATGGGAAGGTCCGAATAGGGTCGAGCGGATCGACATCGTCTACATCTGCTCCAACGCCCAGATCGCCCGACAGAACGTCCGCCGACTTCAGATAGGCAGCGGCAGCTTCGTGCAGGTCGACCGGTTGACGCTGCTGCCCCAAAAAATCCGCGACCTGAAGGCGAGGAGGGTCAACTACCTCGCCCTCACACCCGGAACGTCCTTCGATCTCAAGAGCAGTATGGGGAGGCGGGAGGAGCGAGTGCTTCTCTATCACCTCCTGCAACGCATGTGGCCCGATCAACGCAAGGGCCCCATGAACCTTCTCCAAGGAAATGTGACCAAGACGGGCGACTTCCGTAGGGAACTAGAAAGGTTCGACCCCGCGAGTATCGACGACGACCTCGCGAAAGTCTTTGAACGTCGGCTGGGTCGGGAGGGCGACTCTCTCCGAGAACAGTACGAGGATCTCTGCAAGCGATTCTGGCGGAGCCGACTGCATATCCCGCCGGATGTTCGCCAGAGGCAGAGAGGGTTCATCGGCCGGCTGCGCTGGATCCTGGCCGAGGAATGCGTCAACGCGCTTGAACCCGACCTTGTGATCCTCGACGAATTCCAGCGCTTCAAGAACCTCCTCGACGGAACGGATGAAGCGGCGTGGTTGGCGGAACGACTCTTCACCCATTCAGGCGAGACATCGGACGTGCGCCTTCTGTTGCTCTCGGCGACGCCCTACCGGATGTACACGCTACACCACGAGAGCGCCGAGGACGACCACCACCAGGATTTCCTGCGAACAGTCAAGTTCCTCGAATCCAAGAAGGCGAGCGGCGACCTCCGTCGGCTCCTGGACGACTATCGGCAGGCGATGTACCGGATCGAGTCCGGAACGGATCCGCTCCTACGGGTCAAGGGAGAGATCGAGTCGCAACTCCGGCGGGTCATGTCGCGGACCGAGCGGTCCCGCGCCTCCGAGGACTCTCAAGGGATGATGAGCGAAGTACCGAGCGTAGGACTGCGACTCACCGCGGGAGATGTACACGACTTTCTGACGCTTCAGGAGATCGGCCGCGAAGCGGGGCAGCCCCAGGTCCTCGAATACTGGAAGTCGGCACCGTACCTCCTGAGCTTCATGGACGACTACAAGCTCAAGACCGAGGTCGTCGCGATGCTGGACATGCCATCGGAGAACGGGCTCGCGAAGCTCCTGGCCGACAGCGGACGGGTGTCTCTCTCTTGGGAAGAGGTAGAGGCCTACTCACGTCTTGACCCAGCCAACGCCCGCCTGCGAAGCCTTCTCGAGTGGATGGAGGGCGCCGAGGCGTGGAAACTCCTCTGGCTGCCCCCTTCCCTTCCTTACTACGCCGAGTCGGGCCCCTGGAAGACGGCGCGCCAGCAGCAACTCTCCAAGCGTTTGATCTTCTCCACCTGGCAGGTCGTTCCCAAAGCCGTAGCGAGCATGGTGAGCTACGAAGTTGAGCGCCGCGTATTCCCACGTTTCGACGACTCGATCCGCAACGCACCCGCAGAGCGCCGAAGACGGCGACCGCTGCTGCGATTCGCGTACTCGAACGACCGTCTCACGGGGATGCCGGTGCTAGGGATGATGTACCCGAGCCCCAGCCTGGCCGAGCTGGGCGACCCAGTCCCGGTGGCACAGGGCGAGGCTACCTTGGAGGACGCCGTTGCCGGTGCGAAAGCGCAACTCGAACCGCTCCTCGCCAGAGTCACGGAGCCGTATCTCAACGCCACGCGGCAAGACGAGAACTGGTACTGGGCGGCCCCGATCCTTCTCGATCTCCAAAGGCACGGCGAGTCGACCAGGGAGTGGTTCGCTCGCTCGGACCTTCCAAGCCGGTGGAACGGTGCCAAGAAGGACGACGACGAGGGCTCCAAATGGGAGCAACATGTCTGGAAAGCGAAGAACCTCGTCGACGCAGCTGCTCACGGATCGCTGGACCTCGGACGACCACCCGAGGACCTGGCGGAAGTTCTTGCCACCCGCTCCATAGCCGGCCCTGCGACAAGTGCTCTCAGGGCCCTCACACGTGCCTCGGGCCCGGACCCGCCGACAGCCCCCGCCGCCCGGGACGCCGCGGCCCGGATCGCCTGGAGCTTCCGGACGCTATTCAACCTTCCCGAGGCAACCGCCCTCATCCGAGGCGAGCGCCCGCGGGACGACACACCATACTGGCGACAAGTCGTGGACTACTGTGCGGCAGGGAACCTCCAAGCTGTACTGGACGAGTACGTCCACACCCTGCGGGATCTCGAGGGGCTCTTTGCAGCCGAGGAAAAAGAGACGTGGGACACGCTTGCCAAAGCGGTGTCAAGTGCCCTCTCGCTTCGAACAGGTGCTCCACGCGTGGACGAAATCCGGACCGACAACGAAACCATCCGGATCGAGCACCACCGAATGCGCAATCACTTCGCCATGCGCTTCGGCGCCCAGGAGAGCGACGACGGCAAAGCGGGCGCGCGCGAAGGGCAGGTGCGTCACGCCTTCAACTCCCCCTTCTGGCCCTTCGTCCTCGCGTCCACCTCGGTCGGCCAAGAAGGGCTGGACTTCCACGCCTACTGCCACTCCGTCATCCACTGGAACCTACCGTCGAACCCCGTCGATCTCGAACAGCGCGAAGGTCGTGTTAACCGCTACAAAGGCCACGCCGTACGCAAGAACGTCGCAAAGAAGCACGGGGCCGACATCCTCGGTGGCGTCTCGAAAGACGTGTGGTCTGCTCTGTTCGACGCTGCTCTCGCAGAGTCGTCGAACGGGCGCGGACTCGTCCCCTACTGGCTCTTTCCGCTTCCGGACGGCGCGCGCATCGAGCGACATGTCCCGGCGCTCCCCCTTAGCCAGGACGCATCTCAACTCGAGGCACTCACAAGCTCCCTGGCTGTATACCGGATGGTCTTCGGCCAGTTCAGACAGGACGACCTAATCACGTTCCTGCTTGAGCAGTGCCGCCCCGAACTCCCAAGCGAGATCGCACCCTCATTACACATCGATTTATCTCCCCCACCAGCGGAACCCATGTAACCTCTTCTCTGCCTCTTGTTGTCTCGGGGTGCCGGGCGGCCTGAACCGGGGTGGTCCTCCCGTTCAGGTTTCTGGTTGGAAACGGGACCCCCGGCGGGCAGCTGGCCGAGGAGTGCGAGGACGTCACCGAAACAGAAGCCTCAACTTATGAGGGTGTTTACGTGTTTCGCTGGGGGTGGCAGCCATCCTTGTGGGGCTGTGAGGATGGCACAGCGCCCCGAGGAAGCAGCCGCAGCATGGTTAGACGAACACCTACCCGCCGGGACAGCCGTCGGGCAGGCCCCACCAACAGATCCGCCAACAACTCGGCGACACCGAACTATCCAGAGCCGTGTTCGACCTGGTTGTGGCCAGAGCCGAAAACACCCAAAGCCAGGAACGGGACGGCCCCGGCCCCGGCCCCGGCATCGAGCTCTAAACGAGGGACACAATGAGAGACATAGCAGCCAGACCACCACGAACCGCCAAGCCAGCGGCCCAGAGCTACGGACTAACACTCCGTAGCCAGCCTCAGATCGGCCGGATGGCTGCGGCATCGAGTACGGCTTCGACCTCCGCCAGGTTCAGACGGAAAAACACGTCGAGGAACCTGGAGTAGATCCAGCATCTGTACATAAAGCGTCGGTTTGGGCGTCGGTTAGGGGCCGGAGTTGGACTGGGGGTGGTGTGGTTGTGTTGGTGACGTCGTATCGACGGTGGAGGTTGATGTGTTGGTAAACGGTGGTCGATAGTTGCACTGAGGTAGGTGGTGTTCCAGGTGGCGATGGCGGTGGTAGGCAGGGCGAGGCATTGGGCTTTGGAGGTCTTGGTCGTCGGTGGCTGAACCGGTCGACGTACTCGAGGGCCGCGTACTCGAGGCGGCCGAGGTCCCGCCATGGTCCTTTCTCTCGGATGGGTACGGTCTTGCACAGACCGATGACCGACGCTGTCGCGGCTGACACGGCTCTTGAGGGGTTGTCTGGCCATGTGCTGGGTCACACGTTGGTCACGAACCTGGTTCGCTCGGGAGCCGATGTCGTGCTGATCTCAGAACTCGCCGGGCATCGCCGCTTGGACACGACCCGACGCTACAGTCTCCCGTCGGAGACCGACCGAGCCGATGCTGTCGAGTCGATACTGGTCGACCAGTAAGCCTCTGGGATCGGAATCGTGGAGTTCGGTGAGCTACTGGTTGCGACGGCAGTAACGGACGAAGGATTGGATGGCTGTTAGGCAGGCGTTCCAGGTAGCTGGCGCAGCGTCACCCCAGCGGCCGGTCAGTACCGCCCGAATATGAGACCCCATTAGGTGGCTGATCATCATGTTCTGGCCGAGGTCCGCAACCAGAGCGTCGAGGGCTTGGCGGTACGTGCGGCGGGTGTTGGGGGACAGGTCTTTGTCGGAAAAGAACCCCTCCACAGCATCAGCAAGAGTGGGGATCCGATCCGGTAGCGGGACGACTTCGGCAGCTCTCAGGGCCATGACGTGCTTCGGCCATCACGATCGACCGTGGAAGGGTCCGGATGATGATGCCACGGTGCGGTACCCGTCCCGAATTGGGTACCCGACCATTACCGGTAGAGGTGAAACCCGTAGTGGCGGTTCCGCTGGGCGAGGTAACCGTCTTGCTCCTTATCGATGCGCATTTTCTCGTCAAGCCCTGCTGTGTCCCCACAAACGGTGGGGATGACCGAGTAGGCCCGCGCTTCGGGCTCGAGTTTGTCTTGCACATCCTTGCTGTCTCGCCGGAGGCGGAACTTGAGCTGCTCGTCGAGGCGGGCGAGGTAATCGTCTCGCGTACCGGCGGGGAAGGTGGACTGCTCGCGGATCCGCCGCCGGATGATGTTTTCAGGGGTGAGCTTGGGCAGCCTTCCCGATGGGCCGTGACTGGGGAAGGGACGGGTGTCGCCGGTGTCGGTCACCATCCGCCCGTCGTCGGGTCGCGGCCCACCGATGGAACCCGAGGAACTTGGCGTGGCCTCTGTCGTCGTCCCGTTCCTGTTCGCGTTGTTCACGGGCGGCCCGTTCCGTCTCGGCTGTTCCGCCGAGTATCCGGTAGACGAGTGACCGGCGTCGTGGGTCGGTGTGTTGCCCGGTGTTGTGGCGGCGCCGGGAGTACTCGGCGGCGTCTTCCCACCGTTGACGGGCGGCGGGGGTTCGGGCCGTTTCGATGTTGCGGGCGATGACGCGATCGGGTAGGAGGGGTGGTAGTGGCGTGGTCATGGGTGGGTTCTTTCGTGTCGATTGTGGCCGGGTGTGCATCGAGATTCGGTGCCTCCCGGGTGACCGCCGCACCGCGCATGTGTTCTTTGTGCGCGGTCGTCTCGGGTCTGGAAGTGGTTGGTTAGTGGAAATGTCATGGTGTGTCGCGGATGGCACCAACATATAACCCCAATACACAGTTGTGGGGCGGGTGGTGGTGTTGGTTAGTAGAGGGCGGGGAGGTGGTAGGCGATGCACCACCAGGGGGCGGTCGCGGACCGTCCGGGATGGGTGTGTACTACCCCGTCCCGTTCCATGTTGCGGAGGGTAACACCGAATCGATCGGAGTCCGGCCTGTACCCCAATGTCCCGTGTTCCCGCCGATGTTGCGGATGGCGTCGGCTATCCGTTCGGCGGGGGGCCGGTCCGGTTCCTAGCCACCGACTAATGGCAGGGGCGGCCTTTACCTACCGGGGTGCGGTCGAGGGCGAAGGACGGGACGTCGCCGAGGTGCCCGCCCCTGCCGGCTGAGGCCCGGCGGTCTCTGGATGAACCAGGTACTAGAAGTGGGACTTACCTACTCAGCTGCCGCCTGACACACCTTGTCAGCTGGCCGTTCGCCGCTGTGGGCAGCGGAGGACCCTTCCGCTGGAGGCGCTCAGGCGCTGTGGCTGTGGGTGTTGGGCCAGCCCAGGTCGGAGGGCGTCGTCACATGGATACTCGGCGGCGGTGGCACCGCTAAGGCCGTATTGGACGCTCCTCTCCCTTGATCGTGAGTTTGATCTTGTCCGCAAACTCCCTCTTGTCCCCGGTCACACGAACCTCTCTCTTCGCTTGGACTCTTAAGCTTCCCGTTACCCCGACGTACTCGGCTTCGTCCAGGATCACACGGACGGCCTTTGCCAAAGACCGTGCGGGTTGGGGGCCAGCCATTCCCCTGAACGCATCGGTTCCTACAGCAGCCTCGAAATAACGCCACTTCCCAAAGGTACCGCGGTTCTCTGTCAGCACATCCCGTATGGTTGCGAAGTCTGCTTCGATCCGATCTCGGCTCTCCCGTGGGAGGTGGTCAAATAGATCCAGCAGGTCGTGGCTCTTGCTCGCTTCATCGGTACAAGTTAGTGAGATGGCCTTCAGCGCGAGCTCGCACGCGAAGGCGGCGATCATCCCGTTCCCTAGCAGCAAGCCAGCTGTCGCAAGAAGTTCTTGCTCTCGGTGCCGCGGGTTCTGGCTCAGGGCATGCGCATCGATCTGGAACGAGACCGACCCATCGGCGTTGACTCGGTAATCGGGAAAGTCCGCGATCGAGACCCTCTCATGGTCGGTGTTACGGGATACTCCGTCGAGGAGAGCCCTCGCCTGGAGGAAGAACAAACCTGGTGAACCTGCGTCGAAGTCACGGCGGGTGAGCTTTCCCCTAGGGCTTTTGCTGCGGGCAACCCGGTCCAGCAGCTCCTGCTTCGACAACCTGTGGAGCTTAGGAAAAACCTTTTGAGCGAACGGACCGTCACCGTACTTGGGTTGATGTCCCAACATCATGTTCAACGCGTTGATGAAGGACTCCTCGGATATCCTCTTTGCCTCTGCCGCTGCAGCGCTGCCTTCCAGTATCTCGCCACAGACGATGCACTTTAAGCCGGTGACAGCACGCTCCGGGTCGGTTCTTCCCCTGAGGACTCCCCAGCACCGCTTGCAGCGTCCCGTGGCATCGAACTCTGAGAAGGGGGGCTGGCCACCGATGACACCGAGCGAGACGGTTGTGGCGTCCATGTCCCAGTCCCACTCAATGGGAATCGTCTGTTTGGTTCTCTCACTCGGTTCGTTCATGTCGATCAACGCTCTGCTCCTGCTACGTAGGATGCGGGCACATCGAAGTCCATTCCGGGCTGTCTGACCGCTCCGGACCGGGTGGCACAGCAGGCGGATGTTTCACGGCGCCGACCATTACCTCGTAGCCGCACCGCGGGCACGGGACTCTCAGAAAGACGTGATCGAAGGGGTACACCGTCTGGTCACCTCCGAACAACGGTCCTCGACACACAACCGGGACCGGCCGGCCGTGTCAGGCGGCCAACTCGAGCACTAAAGCCCCGTATGGGTTCGGGGTCAGAAAGCGAAGCGAACACCGACGAGGAGAGCCACCAGGCACACCACGATTCCGACTCCCGCGAACACGACATCGACGACGTCACCTAATAGGTCTCTGATCAGTTTCATGGTCGTAATTCTACAACCCGACCCTGACAAGGGTCGGTCCCGCCGTCTCACCCGAAATCACAGCAACCGACCGCGGGTGAGAAACGCATGTGATTTCTGCAACGTTCCGGATGTTCAGGTCAGGGCCCCCTGTCTGGGTTTTGTTGTGCGAACTGGTGTCCGCAGGGGCGTGCAGATCGTGGGCGGGTTCCCCCGGCCCCCAAAACGGCTTCTAGGCCTTTGGGTTATAATGGTTAACGTTCCAGGGGCGGTTTGTGGGGCGTTTCCGCCCGAAACCCCTCGAGAGGGAGAGCCGCCAACGGCGTGCTGGGGGGAACCGGTTACCTGGCTGTCAGCCGGGTGGCGGCAGCGGAGGACCCTTCCGCTGCGAGGGCTCGGGGTTCGGGGTTCCCCCCCGTACCGTGTTCGGCCGTTTCCTCGGATCCGACGGCCAACCCCTCGCCGGTGGGGTGGTGGTCGGCCTCCGCCGCCGGGTCGCGCTCGTGAAGGTGCTCGACGAGGACGGCCATTACATGCATGAACCGGAGTTGCAGGTGGCCTGACGGCCACCAACGTTCACGCTGGTTTTTAAACGGGCCGGGGGACGGCGTTAGGGGGGAGGGCCGTTTTTTACAGCGCAGCCTTTTTTCCTGCCCGACTGCCTCTAGACCCGCTCGGTAGTCTGGGTGGGTGAGTAACGGTGAGGCGTTCGGGGTGTTGGCTGGGCTGCTGGCCGACCAGGACCTAGCGGAGCCTTTGGTGGCTGAGATCGAGCTAGGGCGGACGTTGGCTGGACCGTCCGCGGTCTCGCTAAGGCGGTTGGTGTGTCGCCGATGTTGATTCAGAAACGGGCGGGACGATGAGGGCTTGGTGGCGGTCCTTCCGGCACCTCGGGTGGTCCCGGCACCTCACCCGGCTTGACCGGGGGGGCCTCGCCCGGCATGACCGGCGCCTCACCCGGAGTGACCGGAGCCTCGCCCGGAGTGACCGGCGCCTCGCCCGGCGTGACCGGGGCCTATGAGGGGTTGCCCCTTCGAATCGTTACCCACCGATGTGCTGCGGCGGCGGTACAGTTTTAGCGGCGTCTGAGAGTACAGACGCGTTTACGTCGGCCCCCCGCCCTCCTCCGGGGGGTTCGGCGTTTCCGGGTTGACGTGCGGACACCGAGCGTTGACCACGATTAACGGTCGCATATTTGACCGTGGCCGGGGCGGGTTATGGCCGCCAGCTGCGGAAACCGGTATCTACCTGGGGAAACACCGTCCCGGCTACTTTACATAACCGGTATTATGGGACATTCCGGAAGGCTGGACACGGCCAGTGTTTGGGTTGACCCGCTGTAGTGGACGTTTTTGGGTGTCACCACACTCTCCGGCAAAACCGGTGCGGTTCATTGAACTCATCGGAGAACTTGCGTCTCGGTCGAGTCTCTCCCAACAGGACTCCTTCCCCACACGCTGTGTCCATTCTCGGACATCAAACGCGCTCTTTGTGGAAGTGTCCGGCCACCGGGGGGAACTCCAACCGTACCGGGAAACCCCCGGTACGGTTCAGGGGGCGGGTTGGGGTGGATCGGGGTGTTGACTGCGGTGGAGGAGTGTTGCTGCTTGGGCTCGGGTGGTTGGTTGGTGGGGGCAGTAACGCGCTGGGTTGGTAGCGCATCCTTTGGTTATGCCGGCGGTTGTGGCTGCGTCGATGTTGGCGGCGTGGGGGTTGTTGGCGATGTCGGTGTATCCGGTGGGGGTTCGGGGCGTCAGTTCGAACGTTCGGGCTAGAAAGGTTGCCATCTGGTCTCTGGTTAGGTGGTCGTGGGGGCAGAAGCGGGCGGGTTCGGTGGCGCATCCGTGGGTTATTCCTAGGGTGGAGAGCCGTTCGACGTGGGGTGCCCACCACTTGTCGGGGTCGATGTCGGCGAAGCGGCTGGTCGCCGTCGGGTCGGGTTCGCTGCTGTCGAGGAGTCGCACGAGCCACACTGCCATGGTCCATCGTTGTATGGGCTGGGCGGGGCAGAACAGTTGGGGACCGCATTCGGTGCTTTGGAGGATGCTCTGGGTGGCGAGTTCCAGTATGGCGGGTTTGTGGGTGCTTGTGCTGGTATCGCTGTAGGGGGAAGTGTTTCCTGGGGGTGGTGTGTCACCGTGAGGGGGGGCGACACAGCCGCCGGGGCCGCCGCTGTACAGCCTTCTTGTGGTGGTGGTGGTGCCGTTGTAGCCGGAGCCTTGATGGTCGGTGGTGAGATACCGGAGGATGCCGTGGGAGATGGCTTTGGCTTCGGCGGCTTGCACCTCGGGGTCGGCGAGGAGGCGCGCCTCGGCGGGGGTGGACAGGTAGGCGGCTTCGGTTATTGCCGATGTCATCCCTGGGGTGTATTGCAGGATGCCGTAGAGGTCTTTGCCGTCGCGTTTTCTTACGATGGCGTTGGCTCCCTGGAACACGGTGTCGCGCCATCCGATGTCGTAGCGGGACAGGGCGGTGTGGATCTGGTCGTACAGTATTCCGGCGAGGCGTTGGGATTTGGGGTTGTGGGCCTGATGGTAGGTTTCGGTGCCCGGGTCGGTGGATCGTCGTTGGGCTCCTCCGTTGTGGTGGATGGAAACGAACACGTACGGGTTGAGGGCTCGGGCGATTTCGGCTCGTACGACAACCGGTATTCGTATGTCGGTGGTGCGGGTGAGTAGAACGCTGTATCCGTGGGCTCTGAGTTCGGAGGCGGCCAGCCGCGCGATTGTGAGGTTCAGGTCCTTTTCCGATAGGCGGTTCGATCCGAGGGCTCCGTGTTCGGTGCCGCCGTGGCCGGGATCGAGTACCACGTCTACGCCGGCAATGTAGGTGCCTGTGGTGACGAGGCTTTCTTTCCAACAGGTAGTCGTGACCTGATAGCCGTCGTCCTGTATCGCCCGTACGGGAAGCACGACTCCGGAGGGGGTGATGACCACGCCGTTGCCGGGCGGGTTCGGGGTGATGTCCTGAGCCGTGGTGGGGGCCGCGGTTGCCAGCACAGCTAAGGTCAGCGCTGCCATCAACGGCCCTAGGGTGTGCGTCAGCGGCCGTGATCTCCCGGGCAAAGCTGGCCGACCTCCGGTCCTGTGGCGCCTGACCCGCCGGTGTAACACCTGGTCCTCCCCCTTTCCCTGGCCCAATCCTTAGTGAACGGTGCGCCGCTATCGGAGATGTGGTCACAAAGAGGTTCCCCACCGTCGGGGGCACCTCCCGACCCTAGCCTCGGCTCGCCCGGCCGGGTGCTACTGGGGTTTTCTGGTCGACCGGTTGCCGTTGCCGGTTTCATGGCCGGGGCGCCGGACTGGTACGGTTCCGGCCTCGGTACGTCCGGCAACCAGGAGGTCCGGTGACACGATCACATCCTGCCAGGTCGCGTTGGGTCTTGGTTGTCGGCTGCCTGCTTGCGACCATCCTGGGACCAGGTTTCGCGGCCCATGGGCAGAACCGGCAGGGCTTTGAGGATGTCGGCGACAGTGTGCACTCCCCGGCCATCTCAGCTCTCGAGAAGGCTGGGATCCTCGAGGGTACAGGCTGTGGGGGGGATCGATTCTGTCCGAACGAACGGTTGGAACGCTGGGTCATGGCCGTGTGGATCACACGAGCGGTCGAGAGCGGAGACCCCAACCCTATGGCGGTGGCACCTTTCACCGACGTTGATAGTGGTGTCTGGTGGGCGCCCCATGTGGAACGTCTCAACCATCTGGGTATAACCAGAGGCTGCGCAACCGGTCCGGCCCGGTACTGTCCTCAGGAACCGGTCACCCGCGCGCAGATGGCCTCGTTCCTCGCCCGGGCGTTTCGCCTGGATCCCTCCGGATGGGTCGGCTTTGCTGATACCGCCTCCAACACCCACGAACCGAGCATCAACGCGTTAGCCATGGCCAATATCACAACGGGTTGCGATACGAGTCCTGTCCGCTACTGCCCTGACAGTACGGTCACCCGCGCGCAGATGGCCACGTTCCTTGCCAGGGCTCTCGACCTGGTCACCGGTCCGGGCGTATCCACCATCAAGTTCCTGGATGCGTCTCTACGCGAAGCCGTGGCGGGCGGCGCGAAGCACGTCGTCTACGGTCGGGGCGCACAGCATGTTTGGCTGATCGGAGCTGATGGAACCCTGTTCGATTCGTACCCGGTGAGCGGCAGAGCAGACTGGCCGGTACCGGGGCGTTACAAGGTACTGTCGAAGTCCCGGCATACCCGCTCGTTTCAGGGTGGAATCACCATGGAGTACATGGTGCGTTTCGTGCAACCACCCGGCAAGGCAGCCACCGGTTTCCATGACATACCTCTCTACGCGGATGGAACCCCGATGCAAACCACCGAAGAACTCGGTCAGTACCGGTCAGCGGGGTGTGTGCGCCAGCGGGACGACAAGGCGCAGCAGCTTTACGAGTGGGCGCCGATCGGTACCCCGGTTGTGGTGCTGGGCTGAGACGGACACGTGACAGCCGGGCTGTGGCCGTTCATGGATGCATAGGGGGATGCTCGGATCCGCAGCGGATTCGTGCCGCCGGACCCTTCTAGTGCATGCCCAGGTGACCGACTCGATCCAGAACTAGAGTCCAACCAGGCCTCCGCCGCGACTCAAACACAGAGGTGTTGTGAACAAAGCATGGGCAGACCTCCGTCGGCAGGGGCCCGATCCGCTGGTGGCTGTGGCACTGTCCGCCGTTTGGCCGGGTTTGGGCCATTTCGGGCATAGCAACGCTCGTGCGCTGCTGCTCACGAACCTGACCCTGGCCGCTGCTGTTGCAGGAGTTGGTCATGCCGCAACACGCAGCCTGGGTACCCTACTCACCTGGAGCCTGACCCCTTCGTTGCTGCGGGCACTGATCGCCGCCACGCTTTGCGTCCTGGTCTTTCGGATAGCGGTAGCAGCCGACGCGTACCGAACAGCGGCGGTTCGCTACGGTACCGGCAGTGGGGGCTTGGCCCGGCGGGTCGGAACCCTAGCGACGCTGGTGGTGGTAGCGGTGATCATGGCTGCGCCTCATGCGATCACGATCCGTTTCGCCCTAGCGCAGTTGGACCTGCTGTCAGCGGTCTTTGACACGACCGTCACCAGAACGGCGACCCCCACTCCCGTTCCTGCTACCACGCTTCCTACAACACTGCCTTCGACTTCTGTTCCCGAACGGTCCACTTCCCTGCCTGCGCTCGCGCACACAACGTCGGTTCCGTCAACTACCGAACCGGTACCGACCTGGGACGGTGCCGATCGGCTCACCATCGCGTTGCTCGGTAGTGACGCCGGCTTCGACCGCCATGGGGTGAGAACCGACACGATCATTGTGGTCTCCTTCGATGTGGCTACCGGCGACGCTGCGGCGTTTAGTGTGCCGCGCAACTGGCATCATGTCCCTTTCCCCGAAGGGACACCCGCCCATGAACGCTGGCCCGAAGGCTATCCGGGTATCGCCAACGAGATCTACGGTCTAGGGCTTAGACACCCCGAGGCATTCCCACATGTTGAAGATGCTGCCGGTCACGCGGTCAAATCAGCGCTCGCTCAGCTAACCGGCCTCGACATCCAGTTCTACGTGCTCATCGACATGGTGGGCTTCGTCAAGTTAATCGATCTGTTCGGCGGTATCGACCTGCATGTCAGCGAATCGATCAACGACCGGATCAAACCGATCGTGCCCGACGGTCCCCACATCGACATAGTTGTCGAACCGGGCGTTCACCACCTCGACGGTTTAACTTCCCTAGGTTATGTCCGTTCCCGCACCAGAAGCACGGACTGGCATCGCATGACCCGACAACGATGCGTGATCGAAGCCCTGATCGACCAGATCCCGCCCCTAGAAGTGATCTACAACTATGCCAAGTTCGTCGACATCATCTCCGACCACATCCAAACCGACGTTCCCCTCGACCGTCTGGAAGAACTCATCTTCCTCACGGACAGGCTCGACACATCAAGAATCGTCACCGTCAACTTCATCCCGCCCGAGTTCCAGGACGGCGACGCACCCGTCGTCCAAGTACGCGAGGCGGTCGCCCAGGCGCTGCAGGGTACCAGCGGTGAGGCGAACGCTTTTCTCCGTGACAGATGCAAAGCGCCCTCCTGACCTTCGCTGCCACCAGTTTGGTGCCTCGCCACCCATTTCGCCCGCTGCTTCGCCCGCCCCCAACTCTGCCACCGCCGGCACCAAGGCGCCTGCGGTGGCACCCGTCTCAACCAGCACCGCGGCCGCCGCCTCGACGAAAACCTCGCCACCCGAACCCAAGGTGGCGACAGCCCCCCCAAACCGACACCAACAGCAGCACCGAACCCCGCTACCGAACCCAGACAGACGGTTCCGGTCACCGCTACCGAACCCCGGGTCATCGACCAGGCACAACTGGAAGCCGCCCTGGCTCGACTACCGGCACCTCTAGCCGCCCAACTCGCCCGCCTAGCTAGCCGCTACGGGACCAGTTCGGAATCCACCGCGCAGACCCCCCGGAGGGACACCCCACACCTGTGATATCTGAAAGCCGTAACCCGTCTACCGGTTCAGGGGATGCTGCTGGGACAGCAATTAACCTGCCAGGTTCTCCTACATCCACGCGTCCGGATGGATTCCTGTCACACTTGGCGCGTACGGTAAGCAGAGAAACAGCGGGGCCCCGCCCACGGGGACAACGGGGAGAAAGCGGTGTGACCATGACCGGCCTATTTGACCTAACAGCGATCCTCGCGGATAAGGCTCTCGCCCTCGCCGTTAGTGAACAAGTCGCCCCTTCAATGAACGGTCCTGCACTTCGACGGTTGTCAGCGGTGCTCGATGATGTCTCGCTTGGGAACGACTTCGTTGACCCCGTGGACGCGGAATGGCTTCGAACTGGTGCGGAAAAGGCCGAAACAGCGGGTCGGCTGCCGTTCTGGGAAACGGAAGTGCAGCGGCTGACCGATGAGGGTGTCGGCATCATCTCCTGTATTGATCCATCGTATCCACCGAACCTGGCCATGATCCACGACCGTCCGCCGTTCCTGTTCGTACGCGGCAACCTGACCGAGGCCGACGTTCGCGCCGTGGCCGTCGTGGGGACGCGCGCGGCGAGCGATGAAGGCGTGGGACTGGCAACGCGTATTGCGTCCGAGCTGGCAACCAACCGGATCACCGTCGTCTCCGGACTAGCGAAGGGCATAGACACGGCAGCCCACGCAGCGGCGATCAACGCCGGTGGTCGCACCATCGCCGTGTACGGAACCACCATCGACAGGGTATACCCGGCCGCTAACAGAGGCCTGGCACGCTCCGTTGCCCGCTCTGGAGCTTGCGTCTCTCAGTTCCTCCCGACAATGCGCACCGGTCCCTGGTGCTTCCCGGTCCGCAACATCACCACTTCGGGACTCTCACTCGGAACGATCGTCGTCGAGGCCGGGGAGACGTCGGGAGCAAAGATGCAAGCCGAAGCAGCGCTCGCTCACGGCAAGCGGGTGTTCCTCGTTGAAGAACTCACCCGACAACCCTGGGCGAAAGACATGGCAGAGAACCCTCAGGTAACCGTTGCGTCAAACGCCCACGACATCGTCACGGCCGTCGACGCGGAGGTCGCGCCCCGCGCCGACGTCCTCATCTGACCATGCCTACTACTGCTGAGGAGTACCTCCAGCCGCTCCTCCCAGGCCTGGTGCCAGTACCGGCGGTCCAACCTGGCGTATGCCCCATCTGCCGGACCGCAGCCAACGACGGCTACGACGACTGCTACCACTGCGCCGGCCAAACCGTGTCCGTAGTCCCGATCTCGCTGTCGATCCACAGTGAGCTCCTTCACCACCATCTCAGGCACTACAAGGACAACCCGCACGCCGACGTTCGTCAGAAACTCACCATCCGCCTTGCCGCACTGATCGAGTTGTTTCTCCGCCACCACCTCGACTCATGTCTCGGTGGCCCCGTACACCGAGTCGCTACCGTTCCCTCGCAACACCGCGATGCCCCATGGGGAATCATCCGCTGGCTCGCCCGCTTCGCCGGACAAACCAACCCACTCACCTACCAGCCAGAGCACAGGTTCGTTGCCACCGCCAACCTCCAAGACCAGCGGGTCCTACTAGGGCGTGTTCACGTTTCTGAGCGTGTCGTGTATGAGCGCGAGGGTGATGAATGCTAGGAACATCACGTCGAGTTTGTCGTAGCGGGTGAAGACACGCCGGTAGCCTTTGAGCCGTCGGAAGAGCCGTTCGACCTCGTTCCGTCGCTTGTATATCGGACGGTTGTAGTCCCACGGGTGGCGGCGGTTGCTTCGGGGTGGGATGACCGGCGTGTAGCCCAGAGCGACGGCCAGTTGCCGTGTTTCGTCCCCTTCATAGGCGCGGTCCGCTACCAGGAACAGCTCTAGCTGCTCCCCTTCCTGCTCCTTTTTTCGTGGGCCCATCTTTTTGAGGAGCTCCCGCCCATGGGGAGCATCATGGTCCTGACCTGGGGAAAGAGCGAATAAGACGGCGCTACAAGCGCTGGCCGCGACCTGTGGATCTTGGTGTTCAACCCTCCCCGGGAGCGACCGATGGCCTGGGGACCCCGCTTTCGGAGAGCACCACAGCCGTCGGGATGAACCTTGACCGACGTGCTGTCCAGGCCCAGAACTTCGAGGTCGATGAGCTGTTCCTGCTGTAGACGCTGGAACACCCGGTCCAAGACGCCGCTGGCCGCCCAGCGGCTCATCCGCATGTAAACGGTGTGCCAGTTCCCGAACCGTTCGGGAAGCGCCCGCCATTTGCAGCCGTGCTCCAGTACGTACAGGATGCCGTTGAGGGCTTGGAGGTTGGATACCTTGACGGTACCGCGGGGTTTCGGGAACACGTCTACTATGAGTTGGTATTGTTCTTGTGTTATTGTCATATCGTAATGATATCACATCAGTGTAACTTTAGGTGAACACGCCCTAGTAGACGACACCTTCACCTCCGGCCAGAGCCTCTTAGCCGCTCACCAGGCACTCACCGACGCCGGAGCCGAAGTTGCAGGACCTCTTGTGATCGGCCGCCACGTCCGACCCGACTGGCCACCAAGCGCAGAACTACTCCAACGCCTCAAATCCATGCAGTGGACTGTGACAAGATGCTGCCGCTGCGCAGGCGTCGTCTGCGACCCACCCCTACGCGACAAGCCAACATCACTATTCGGCAACTGACACCGGCGAAAAGACCCACGACGTTGACACCCCACCGCCCTGGGATCGTTCCGTGTCCGTCGCTGGCTTCGGGTGGCGGGCGACGTACCACGGGTCCGGCGGGGACTAGCCCGCTGCTTTGCCCAACCCAACCACTGCCCCAGACGACGCCAAAGGTGTGTGCGGCGACCCGCCTCAACCTGTACCGCGGACGCTGACTCGACGAACAACTCAAGGGTCGAACCCAACACAGCGACCACAGCTCCCCGACCGGACCAGTACCAGCCCCGAACCCGGCTACCGAACCCAGACAGACGATTCCGGTCACCACTCCAGAACCCCGGATCATCGACCAGGCACAACTCGAAGCCGCCCTAGCCCGCCTACCCGCACCCCTAGCAGCCCAACTCGCCCGCCTTACCACCGCCCGCAAGGCGTTGGGCTAGCAATGCGACCGACGTCGTCATCGCACCAGCCCCCGAAACACCACGACCACGACGCAGGTCGACGGGGGACCTAGATCGCCGGGCCGAACGACCGGCCTGACCACCGGGGTCTGATATCCCGATGCTCTCAGTTCCGCCTTCCCGCATAGCCGGCCACCTCTTCCCCATAACCAGTACCTGAACCTCATTGACCCGGCTGCGTTCGGTGTGCTACACCAACTGAGCCCTCCACGGACAGCGTAACCAACACCAGAGGCTTCGCCCCGCGCCGAAGGCGCATGCGGTACCCACACGTTCAAAGTGGGCAGCGGACGGCGAATGTATCAGCCCCGAACCCAGGCGGCCGATTCCAGTCACGACTCCCGGGAGGACTGGGTCGAGCCAGGGGGTCGCGTGGAGCGGCCCGCCGTTTTGGGCGGGCCGCTCGTGCTGGTAGATGTGGTGGTCTGGGGGGCTAGAAGCCCATTCCGGGAGGGGCACCGCCGCCGTGTCCAGGATCGCCTCCGCCCGCGGGCGAGTCGTCCTGGTGTTCGGCGACCAGCGCTTCGGTGGTGAGCAGCAACGCGGCGATCGACGCAGCGTTTTGCACTGCCGAGCGGGTCACTTTGGCGGGGTCCAGAATTCCGGTGTCGAGCAGGTCCTCGTATTCGCCGGTTTCGGCGTTGAAGCCGAAAGTGCCTTCGCCGTTGCGTACACGGTCGACTACCACACCGGCCTCGTATCCGCCGTTGGAAGCGATCTGTCGGATGGGTTCCTCGAGAGCACGCCGGACGATCGAACGCCCAACCTGCTCGTCGTGGGTTCCGTCGTCGATCGCGTCAATGGCTCCCTGCGCCCGGAGTAGGCTTACGCCTCCACCGGCCACTATGCCCTCCTCGACGGAGGCGCGGGTTGCAGAGACAGCGTCCTCGATACGGTGCTTCTTCTCCTTCAGTTCGACCTCGGTGGCGGCACCAACCTTGATGACCGATACCCCACCGGACAGCTTGGCCAGCCGTTCCTGGAGCTTCTCACGGTCCCAGTCGGAGTCGGTGTTCTCGATCTCGCGTTCGATCTGTTTGATACGAGCCTTGACATCCGCCTGCCCGCCGGCACCGTCGATAACGGTCGTGTTGTCCTTGTCCACGATCACCTTGCGGGCCCGGCCCAACATGTCGAGGGCTACACCATCGAGCTTGAGGCCCACCTCTTCGGAGATCACGGTGCCACCGGTGAGGGTGGCTATGTCTTGGAGCATGGCCTTGCGGCGCTCACCGAACCCGGGCGCCTTGACGGCCAGAGACGGGAAGGTACCGCGGATCTTGTTGACCACCAGCGTCGCTAGGGCCTCGCCTTCCACATCCTCGGAAAGCACCATCACCGGCTTGCCGGTCTGCATGATCTTCTCAAGCACCGGAAGCATGTCGTTGACCGAGCTGATCTTCTGGTTGGCGATGAGGATGTAAGGATCGTCGAGCACCGCTTCTTGGGTGTCAGGATCGGTGACGAAGTACGGCGAAATGTAGCCCTTGTCGAACTGCATCCCCTCGGTGAACTCCAACTCCAACCCGAAGGTCTGGCCTTCCTCAACCGTGATCACCCCATCCTTGCCAACACTCTCAAACGCCTCAGCAATAGTGGTACCGATCTCCGAATCCGCCGCCGAGATCGCCGCCACCGCCGCGACGCCACCCTCAATAGCCTGAACATCCTGCGAGAAGTCCTCGATGAACGCGACAACCGCGGCTACCGCCGACTCGATACCCCGCTTGAGACCCATCGGGTTGGCGCCTGCCGCCAGGTTGCGGAGTCCTTCCCGCACCATGGCCTGGGCCAGCACCGTGGCCGTCGTAGTACCATCACCGGCCACGTCGTTGGTCTTGGTAGCTACTTCCTTGGCGAGTTGAGCACCCATGTTCTCATACGGGTCGTCGAACTCGATCTCCTTGGCGATGGTCACCCCATCATTGGTGATGGTCGGAGCGCCCCACTTCTTCTCGAGCACGACGTTGCGTCCCTTGGGGCCAAGAGTTACCTTGACCACATCGGCGAGCTTGTTGACACCCGCCTCCAGACCACGCCGCGCGTCCTCGTCAAAACGAAGATCCTTCGCTGCCATTTGGTTTCCTTTCCTCTAATCCTGTCCTACAGCAACCGTCAACCGACGATCGCCAACAGGTCGCGGGACGAGAGGATCAGATACTCATCGCCTTCATGTTTCAATTCGGTGCCTCCGAACTTGGAGTAGACGACCACATCACCCTCGGATACATCGAGGGGGATCCGCTCTCCGTCATCACTCAGATCACCAGGCCCCACAGCCATAATCGTTCCGGTCTGTGGTTTTTCCTTGGCCGTGTCGGGGATTACCAGTCCCGACGACGTGCGCTGCTCGTCATCCTCGTTGGGCCTGACGATCACACGGCCGCCGAGTGGCTTCAGATTCATCCGAAGTCCTCCTTAAACAGGTGAATATGCGTACAAAGCGCCAACCGCCCGATCGGGCATCACCAGAAACCAGTAGTCTCCCACGGCACCTGGATTGGCACTCGTACCTTACGAGTGCCAAACTAGCAGACCCTCCCGAAGACTGCTAGTCCAGTAGTCGGTCGCCAATGGTGGCCAACTCGATATCAAACCCGAGATAACCCCGCAACTGGTGGATGTCCCCACCTACCGGCGCATCCTCTTATTGCACATATGGGACGGATATGTGCAATACCCGACATGTCCGAAACACTGTGACCAGGCGGTTCGTGTCCGATCCCACGATAGTTGGCGAATTCTCACGGACGTGGCGAACCTTCTCATCTAGTCGGCGAATGAGCCTTCGGTGTTCACCGCGACACGCCGGTCTTCTACCATTCGCTGGAATTCTCCCGTGATATGGGAACGGTGCCGTGTCCTGGGGTTCTGAGGTCAATCCTTTCTCCCGCTACCTACCCGACGGGTGTTAGCGGTCTCGTCTCCGATACCGTGGCAACCTCCACCGCAGACCTGCGTGACGGATGCGGCGGTGACTCACATGTGTTCGATATAGCTTGCTGCGACGTGTTCGGGTGGGTTGGTGTAGCGGGCGATGTAGCGCTGTGATCGGTGACCGAGGCGTCGTTGGGGTTCGGTGTGTTCAGCGTCGTGGAGCCGGCCGATCCGTTCGAGGATGGTGTTGATGCTACGTCCGGAGAGGCGCCCGTCCGGGCGGCGGCTGCTCACCGATGCGGCGGATAGGAAAAATGCGGTGGACTTGGGGGTGGTGTCGGCCGGTCGTTCCTCCTCCAGGTAGTCGGCGAGGGCGTGGCGGGCGTCGACGGAGAGGAAGACTGTGCGCTGAGTTTTTCCTTTGCCCCGAACACCCACGACCCGGGCGCGGCGGGCGGCACGCAGTTGCGCTGGTCGGGACGGTTGAACCTGGTCGAGGTCAAGCAGCACAAGTTCGAGGCGTCGGAGTCCGGTGGACAACAGCACGAACACGATTGCACGATCTTGGACGGGTCGGCTGTGGCCATGCAGCCGAGGCGGATCCCCTCTCCCCCGCCGCCGGCCCTTACGTTGGCTGTATCTTTCCAGCCGATCGCATAGGTTCTTGAGTGATCTCACCTGTCCCGGGGCGAGGCTGCGCGGTTCCAACGGTGGTAGCGGCAACGCAGAGACACCGGTGGAGGGGTTTCCGGTCGCGAACAGCCCGGGCTCTTGTGCGCTCACCCAGGTGGTACCAGGCTACCGGTTGCCTTCACAGAAGGGGCATTCCGTGAAGGCACCGGCTGCCGAAGCAGCGACGTGTCGTCCCCAGCTTCAGCAGCAACACCCCCGGCCTCGGGACGGTTGACCGCCGCCAACCAAGTCGCTGTCCGAACCCGTCGCCGGAGCAACCGACGAGACCGCACCCGGCCACTTCTCGTACCGCCTCGTACATCGCGACGCTACCCCGGTCGGGCACGAGACCGCCTGGTGGAAGTCGTTCCGATCTACCGCCGCAGCGCCAGGGTTGTTAGGGCTGTTGGAATCCGTGGTCTAGTGGCCGTTGTCCGGTTCGGTTTCGGCGTTTGGTGGCTGGGGTGGGGGGGATGTTTATGACCGGCGCGTAAGGAATCTTTTGGTGCGCGCCCTTCGGGCGACGCCCCGAGGAGAAGAATCACCACGAAACGGCGGGTGGTGGGACGTGGCCCACCCACCCGGCGTCGGCGGAGGTGGACTCCGGAGAGGCGCAACTACGAAAACCGGGGCTACTTCGGGGTCTTGGGCGGGACCTGAGGTGGGCTTGGTGGGGTCGGAGCTGGCTCGGCGGTGGGGTTGGCATGTCGCCGGAGCAGGCCGCTCTCGAGGTCGACCGGGTGATACGGCTGGGACGGCCGGTACGGAACCGCCGAGGCCTCGCCACCCGCCACTGGATCATCCTAGACAACAGCACCAGCCAGGCACTCACCGGAGACCCGCTCCCACGATCGGCCCTGGTCTCCGTAACCAGGTAACCAGCCGAACAGTTCGTGGTACACAAGCCGTAGCCAGTATCCTCGCGTTTGGGACAGGTTGGGTAGCCGCCCAAATGGGAGGCACACCCCGGGAGAGACAACCCGGCCAACGACCTACCAGACGCTACAACCCCACAGCCACAGCGACCAACTCCCACATAACGAGCAGGTCGACGGTTCATTTCCGTTTTTCTGCAACTTTTCTGTTTTGGGTGCGTCTTGTGGGTGGAAGTATTAGTGGGCGGGGCCGAGCGAAGCGTTTGGTGTTCCGTCCTAGGGAGATTCGAGGAGGTACGAGTTGATGTCAGATCTTATTGATGGCCTGTCGGACGGTCTACAGAACGCGGGGGAGACGATCCTGTCTTTTTTGCCGCGTCTGATAGGAGCTTTGGTCATCCTGGTGGTCGGGTGGCTGGTCGCCCGGTTGGTACATCGGGCGGTCAAACGTCTGCTGAAAGCGGTAGGCCTCGACGGTTTGTTGGAACGGGCCGGGCTTGGTGAGCGGCTGCAGGCGGTGGGCCATACGGCTACCGACCTTGTTGCGCGGGCGATCTATTGGATCGCGTTGTTGGTGGTGTTCCTGCTCACGGCCGAAGCGTTGGATGTGGAGTATCTCAGCAGTATCTTGACGGGGCTGATCGGGTATCTACCGTTGGTGGTGGTGGCCATTGTCATCGTCATCGTCGCAGCGGCGGTTGGTGCATTCCTCGCTGAGGTGTCAACGCCTTGGTCTCAGGAGCGCCATATCCGGTGGCTGCCCACAACGGCGCGGTGGATGGTCATCGGGTTCGGTGTGTTCGCTGCTCTGAACACGTTGAAGATCGCCGAGGAGATCGTCAACACCCTGTTCATCGCTGTGGTAGGGACAGTCGGAGCGATCCTGGTTATCGCTTTCGGGGTTGGGGGCATCTCCGCGGCGAAGGAATGGTGGGCCAGCGTCCTACCCGACCGCGACTGACCAAAGGTCTCGACGTGGCCTGACCGACCGTCCCCGGTTCCTGCTCGGCCGGCCGGTCAGGCCACTAAGGAAAGTTACGCCCCCGGGGATTCTTCGTAACTTTCCCACCTGCTTGTGCGTCCCCCTACTGAAACGTAGAAAGAGGGGCAGAGGCAAAGAGCGTCCCGTCCACTCGACATTTGAGGAGGTAACCGATGGTGATCGCAGTGAACCGCGAGTGGTTGTTCGCGATCCCAGCGACAGCCGCGTAGCTCGCAGACGAACGGGTCCTCCAGCTCTTGGAAAACGTGTTCGACAGGCTCGGGTAGTACACCGCGCTTCAACGGACCGGAACGGGACCTGCCCGAAGTGTCCGGTATTGCACATATGGGACGGATATGTGCAATAACCGTCCCGGACGGTAGGCGGCTGGGGGTGGTTGTCGTCGGGCTGCTGGGGGTCAGGGGGTGGTGGGTTGGTTTTGGGTGGTGAGGGCTGTGTCGAGGCTGGCGATTAGGTGGGTGATGTCGGGTGCTTCGAAGACTCGGTATCTTTGTTTGCCGACGCTGCGTACTGTGAGGATGCCTACTTGGGTGAGCCGGTTGATGGCCTGGCCTGTTGTGACGGTGGATCGTCCGATGGTGGCGGCGGCTGTTGTGACGGTGAAGACCGGTCGGGCGGGTAACAGGCCCACGAGCAGGTCAGCGGCTGATCCACGCCGGATGGGTGCGGCCCGGGCGCGGAGGTCTGCTTCTAGTGCGGAGACAGCATCGAGGTAGCGTTGCGCTTCGTGGCAGGCGTCGTAGGTGGCCTCGAGGAACACTCCTAGCCATTGTTCGGCAGCCTGGTCTCGGCCCGGGTCGGTGGGGGCACCTTCGTGCCGGTAGGCGGTGAGTCCGTCAAAGTAGACGTTGGGAGACCGGGCGAGGGCGGCGCTGATGGGCGGCACGAACGCGGGAGCGAGATTCCGCTGGTGTAGCACGGCGTGGATTAGTGCCCGCCCGACGCGTCCGTTGCCGTCGGCGAACGGGTGGATGGTCTCGAATTGGGCATGGGCGATACCGGCTTGGATCAGCGGTGGGATATCGGATCGGTTCATGTAGGCGACTAGGTCCGCCAACAGGTCGGGGACTTGTTCGGCGGGGGGTGGCACATAGGAAGCGCCCACTGGTGTGTATGCGTTTGCACCGATCCAGTTCTGCGTGTCGCGTACCCAGCCGCCTAGGTGTGGATGAGCAGAGGTGGCCATCAGCCGGGTGTGGACCTCCAGTAGGTCTGTGGTTCGGAGCGGTCCACCGCTGGTAGCGACGCGGATAGCGGTTTCCATCGCTTCGAGGTTCCCCAGCACCTCTGTCGCCGCCCGATCCGACGACCTGCCCCCTTCCCGTTGTTCGGCCTCGGCGGTGAGGATCCTCCGAGCCGATGGGTTGATCGCTTCGATACGCGAAGACGCCATGGCCTCGACGCGCAGCAGCACATGAGCGAACGTGTCCAAAGGATGGGGGCTGCCGGCGGCGTGTCGGGTGTTCAGCGCCCGAACCGCGGCGGAGGCGTCACCAGCTGTGGCTACCACATCGAGGGACAGACGCGGTGTCCACCCACCAAGGGGGTCTGGCACATACGCCTGGTAACGGCCGCCCCGCCGCTCTCTCGCTGCTGGCGCGTCCAGACGTGGCTGCCAGTACCCCGAGACGTATCGGCCCATAACCCTAACCCCCAACCAACCTAACCAAACTGACGAACACTAACCCTAGCTTAGAACCTTTTGGGGGGTGGGTAAGGCAGAAGCGGCCAGGGTGGGTGGATGTGGATGTGTTGGCGGGTCGGGGGGTGGGGTGGTTGCCGTGGGCGGCGTCGGACAGCTCGCATCGTTTGTACCCGAACGGGACCTGCCCGAAGTGTCCGGGTATTGCAGGTATGGGGGCGTTATCTGCCGTCGTAACCCGTCGGAGGTCTGGGAGGGCCGTGTTGAGGACGGCCGCTGCATCGAAGATACCGGTCTCATGGCGGGCGAAGCGCTCGTAGGCGTCCTTGTCGAGGATCCGGAGCACGACTAGAGCAACAGCGGAGCCTACCCATAGGTCATTGTCAGGCAGCGACGACAGCACCACGGCCGCTAGATGGGTCGCTTGCTCCAGGTCACGCAGACTGCATTCGGGGTGTTCCACTACCAGGTGCATCATCTGGCGGATCCATCCGTTGGTCGGTCCGAAACGGGCGGCGAGTCCAGTAGCGTCCAGTAGCCCATCGAGGAACGTTGTGATGTCCGGTTGGGCTGGTACCGGAAGGCCAACATGCAGATCAGCGAAGCGTCGCAGATACCTGTCGGCGCCAAACTCCTCACCGTAGAGCGACCCCACAGCACAGCGCAGCTGGTCTCGGTTGATCGCCAAGACAACCACAACTCCGTCAACTGAGAACAGGTGCCTGACCACCTCCAAAAGATCGAGGGCATACGCCGGTCGGCATCTATCCAACTCATCCACGAACACGACTAGGGGACGGTCCTCGGCTGTGGCGGCCCCCAGCGCCTTGGTGAAGGCGTCGATGGCCGTCTTAGCAGCGTCCCACGAACCCAGCATCGAGGGGCCGCTACCCAGCATCTCCCGGTCGATGATCCCTTTCGTGAGTACCTTGGCGAGATGCCACGCTACAGCGTCGGCATTTCGCCTCAAGGTGTCCCTGACGGGACCAGAGACACGAGCCGATATCGCGGCCACCAGATCGACCAGGGGCCTCTGGGTGTACTGCTGCCGCCACGCGTTGAACTCGACCACCCGCACGTCTCGGGATTGAAGAAACGCCGAACACATCCTCACGAACGCGGTCTTGCCCGAACCCCACGGGGCGTCGAGTAACACAACAGCAGGACCTTCAATACCCGAAAGCACAGAACAGAAAGCCTCGACGTGGTGGCGCCGGCTCAGTTTGTCGTGCTTGAAGGGGTCCTTCGGGTCAGCCTCGAACTCGTTGGGGTGTAACCGCACGAACACCCAGGATACAAAGCGGCGGAAGCTGCGAAGGGTCCCGTCGAGGCGGAAGACGAGGACCGACCCGGCTGTGGCCATTGACGCCGACGGACAGCTACACGCCGAATCCGGGGGTGTCCTGGTTATGGGCTCGGCGGCCGTTACCGGTGCTATCCATGCAAACTGACGCCCCGATCACATCGTCGAGAACTAGTGGTTGGTTCCACGGTTTCCCAGGCACCTCATGAGCTTGCAGCGGAAGGGGGTGTAGGTGGTGGGGGTTTAGGAGGGGGAGCCGTGTTGGGGCTGGTGAGGGTGTGTGGGGTCGGTCGGGTTCTCTTGTTGGTGGGGTACGGAGGCCCGACGGGTCACCAGCCGCACCAGGATCCCCACAAAACAGAGACGGTCCGGGATGCGTGGTTATGGCATCGGAGTGGATGGTTGTCCTCACGGGACGGTATCAAAGCCTCGACCGCTGTCCAGACCACGTTTGCTACTTCGGGTTCGAGCGCGCGCATAATGGTGTCTCCACCAGTTGGGGTGAGTTTTTTGCACTCGGTATCAAACCCGAGGAACCTCCTCAACTGGTGGATTTCCCCACCCGGGCACACACCCCACAGCCTCCCTACCCGCGCGCTGGCTGTCCTGAAACGCCCAGCCTGCCTAACTGCCCCCTGAGCCCCTCCCACGGAAGGGTCCTCCGTTGCCCACAGCGGGGAAGGGCCAGGCCAGACCCGGCCTCAGCCTCTGATGATTTTCGAGCCGCCAGTTTCGGGCGGAAACACCCCCGAACCCGACCCCCGAACCGTTAACCAACGCGACCCAAAAGCCCGGAAGCCGATTTGGGGGTTGGGAGAACCCGGCCACGACCCATACAGCTTGGCCGTTCTAAGTTTGCAGCCCTCGGTCCGATTGTCTGGGTTCCCCTCGGGTAAGCGCCCATACCCGGTACGCTTAGGTTATCTATCCCACTGTGGGATTGTTGAGGAGGTATCATGGCGAGTTACCGTTGGACTAGACGGGTAACTGTTATTGGCGGCGGTTTCCTAGCACTGCTAGTCCTGTTTGTCGCCGTTACCCGGATCCTGAACGTAGAAGTCGCCGGTGTGCAACCCGAGGCCTGGGCACTGACCGCCACCATGACTGCGCCGCTCACCCTTGGGACTCTGCTGGTAGCCATCTCGGTGACGGCAGTAGCCGAGAGATCACGACGCCACCGAACACCAAAACCGGTGCGATAGCAAACGCGTACCGTGAAACCCCCTATGACCAGTGCCCGCCCCCAACAAGGCCGCCCACCACCCACATATCCCCCCGGCCGCCACTGCGCCACCGACAGCTGCACGGCGCGCCTATCCATCTACAACCCGACCGACCACTGCGGCCTCCACTCCCCCCTCAAACGGGACCGCCAACGCTGGTGAGACCATCGGGCGGGTAACCGCTGTCGGCGGCCGGTCGAGCCCCCCGAGTCCCTTTCGGAGGCCGAGAGTACGCCAGCAGATGGGCGGGGCCGTTACGTGGGGAGAAACAGCCCGAGGTTCCCAGGCCCACAACGCTGCTCTACCCGCGGGCTCACCGGATGCGGGACACCGACGACGACCACTCCCGATCCGCCGCCGGCATGTCTTTACCCACCAGCACCCGCAGCGACACGACCAAAAGCCGACATTGGGTGACCACCATTAGGCCGCCCGTCGTCGAGACCACACCACCGACACAAGCCCCCAGCGGAAGGGTGGTCCGTTACCTGGTCGAGCAGGGCAAGAGGGTGGGGATTGGCGGATGTAGCCTCATCGGTGCCGCTGGTGACGCAAATGCCGCTGTTCTAGCGGGGCCAGGCTCCAGACACTCGCCGTTGGGGGAGTGATAGCAGTTAGCGGCGGCCCTTCTTCTTGTTCTGGTGCTGCTGCTTGCGGCGTTGCTCCCGGTTCAAAGCCGGCTGCGGACCTAGCGGTTGTTGAGGACCGGGCTGTGGCGGTTGCATGACGACCTGCGTAATCTCCAAGTACGCCCGGCCGTGGTGGTTCTCGATGAGCTTGGTCGTCCCCGTGTCGTTGAAGGTGTGCCGAGCGGCGTGATGAACCGACAAGACGAGGTCTTGTAACGTCTGGTCGTCCTCCATGCGGGTCACCTTCAGCCCCTGTTGCTGAGCGTCTCCGATTGTCACGGGTCTCCCATGTGACTTGAACCGAGAGAAGTCAGCGAACCACTTCGCAACTGCTTCTGCCTTGGTATGGTCGCCTTCGAGCATGTGCGCTCCGAGTTGCTCGGCGACAAACGACACGGCGTGCTCCTGCGAATGGTGGCACTGCGCTATGAGGCCAGGGAGAAGCGAACGCAGCAGCGGGAGCCAGGCACCGATATTCCTGGGATCCTGACACTCGGTTTTTGCCTTCTCGAACTGATCGATGATGGCCTGGCCCGGTGACGACCGGGGACCTTCAGGCGTCATCAGGGTGAACTGCGGATCAATGGGGCCAAGCTGTGAGTGTGCCCCCATGAGGATCTCGTCGCACGCCAACGCCATCATGGTCGCTGCCGACATTGCCGCAACTGGCACCACTGCTCGGATGTGATCGAACCTCGTCCGCAGGTACCCCATGATGGCCTCGGCAGCTTCGGGACTACCGCCGGGGCTCGTGAGGATCAGGTCAAGCTCCCGCTCCGCGATGTTGGACATAGCTTCCATGAACCCTTGCTGGTCGCCCAGGGTGAGGGAGAGGGCTTCATCGTTCGGAACGGGTTTGTTTTCCAGCCAGCACGTAGCGTAGAGAACCGTGGCGCGGCCCGTGTAGTCCGATAGCTTCTTCAGGTACTTGCGACGAAGCTGGTCATGGGGCGACGGGGCTCCAGGTCTCGGTGGTCTGGCGGCCGCAGCCTTCTTCAGGTCATAGAGTTCGCGGAGCTGCTCACCCCATGTCGACATTCGGTACCCACCCCGACGAGTTCGAGGCAACGAACTGCTGAACAACAGGTGTGGTAGCGGTCACGGCAGCGAAGTACTGAACCTCCGCGACCGCGTACGCAGCAACGAGATCGGCCACTCCGGCTTCGTGTTCCTGCAACTGCGATTCGAGTTCAGTACCGATGTCGCTCATGGTCCTCCTCATTGGTCCACTACAATACCCTATCCCCTACTGAGCTTCGGCGAGGGAACGGCCGCAGCGGAGGGCTAGTCCGTTGCTGGCGACCCGGCGAGGGCCATCGACCGGCGGTAGCCTCTCGATGGCGGACCTGGGAGGGCAGCATGAAGCGGATCGTCACGATTGGTGTAGTCACAGGGGCGCTCATCTTGGGTGCGGTTGCAGGATGGGCTGTTGCAGGTTTCACTGACGTACCGGAGGACTCCCCTCACGCTCCTGCTATCGAGTGGGCTGTTGACCTGGGAATCATCGGCGGCAAGACAGCCACCACTTTCGACCCGTCAGGACGGCTGACCCGTGCTCAGATGGTCACGATCCTGCACCGCTACCACAACGCCTTCCCGGAGAAGGTCAAGGTTATCGACTACACGGAACCCGACCTGGTGTTAAGCGGCAACGGTGGCGACGTCACCTTGCAGGTCGGTACAGACATCCAGCCCGGTGTGTACTCAGTGGAGTACACCTCTGCCTCTCCGACCACCATCCGTCAGTGCACTATGTATCGGTATTCCGGGTTCCAGTACACAGGCGATCAGGTAATTTGGAGCCGGGAGTTCCGCCCTTCCGGTCGGACGGTCTTGGAGATCCTGGCTTCCGATGCAGCGGTTCGTTTCCGAGCCTGCGGGGAGCTGCCTTCGGAAACGGAAGGGTAGACCGCTGCCAACAGCGGCGAACAGCCAGGTAACAGGGTGTGTCCGGCAGCGGTGGCATGGTCACGTCCCACTTTTAGTCCCACGCTCTGTGCAAGTGGACCCGGCTTCTTTCAGCTAGCCGAAACGAAAGTTAGCTTGAGCTAACTAGGATTGGGCTGTGCCCACCGGACCTGTCCTCGAGGAGCTGCGGACCCTCACCACCGAGCTGCGCCGCGTTCGCCGCCGACGCTATGCGGCGATCTCAGACGCTCTTGCCGCAGGTCACACCCAGCGGGCCGTGGCCGCCTCCGCCGGCATGAGCCCGGCCGTCCTGTCCAGGATGATCCGCCAGGACACCGCCCGCCCCCAGGGAGGGCGGCTGCTGCCAGGACTCCGAACCGGGAAGGTCGACGGCCAGCCGCTGCGCTGGTTCGTAGCGTCCCTCCCCTTCCACGAGTCGGGGGGATCGAGGTCCTGACCGTTTCCGGGCCGGAGAGCTCTATCGGGGGGTTGAGGGGTAGGGCAGGCGCCAAGTACACATCACCGCTTGGCGTTTTCTGTCCGGTCTGCGATGATAGGAGCGGCCGGTGACCTATCCTCGGAACCGCAGTAGCTTCGAGGACTTCGCTGGAAGTACGCCCCGGAATCGGCTGCGGATCGTAGTCCCGGGGCCTCTGCGCGTTTAGGGCTTCTTGTCGAAGACGGTGCGTATCGTCTGTACACGGTGGCCGATCCTGGCGTGGGTTTCTCGGTTGACATCACAGAGCCAGTCGGAGCGTGCCCCGGCGAGTAGGTCCGCTATGTGCAGGATGGTCTCGGTTTTGTCGTCGTGGCTGATCCGGAAACTTTCTGGGACGGTTCCTTGCTGCTGAAGCCGGTGCAGCACGTCATGATCCTTGTCGTCAAGAGGGAGGAACCGTCTGTTGGTACCTGCTCGTGTCTCGAGTACCGCCTCCACAACGCCTTGGGAACTTAGGTGGGTCAAGGCTTGTTCGATTACTTTGGCCCGCACATGGTGTTCGCTGTAGCCCGCGTCGGGTAATGGTCGGGCCGTTTCGTACAGGTAGCCGTCCCACCCGTCGATCCCGTCGATCGCCCCAAGTGCCTCTACCCGGCGAGCCGTGCTCAGCTCCCGATAGTGCAGCGGGTAGCCAAGCCCGGCCTTGACCCGCCTGAGTTGGCTGCGAATGTTGGAGATGTCTCCACCGATGACAACCGCCGCGGCGACAACGTAATGTTTGCGTCCGTGGTCGCCCACGCGCCCGGTCTTGGGGTTTCGGATCGGCTTGTGGGACTCGTCGAGGAACGCAACCAGCTCAGTCGTCATCGCTGCCCCAGTCCGAGTGGAAACCGCCTTGGAGGGTGTAGGTGGAGTCGTAGGTGAACCCAGCGGGCGCTAAGGGAGCCGGCTTGTTGCTGCCGGACCTTCATGGGCTAGGCCACCTCTCTTCGTGTTGCTCCTGGGTCCATCGGATGGACGCTTGGGCTGATTTGACAAGGCTTGTGTAGAAGCGATGCGCTGGACTGCCGACCGTCAGCGTGGCGGCCACGCTAAGTGAGCGGTCCCGTTGCTTGATGTCGGCTGGGAAGGGCTTGCCGGCTTCGCCGCTCCGTACGCCTGATGCGACAGTTGCATGTAGCGCGGCGGACACGGTGTTGTAGCAGTCGTCACCGAGGATATAGGCTCTCTCGAGTAGATCGTTGACCCAGTCCACGAGTTCCCACATGTAGTCGTCTCCTAGGTCACGCAGGAGGTGGGCGGCGACTTGGAGCCTTCGAGGGTCGCTGGTTCCGGCCCAGTTGTCTAACAGGTCAAGTACCTGCCCGTCGACAGTTCCTATAGCCAGGGCGAATAGGTCAGGGGCCCAGAAGGACCGGTGCCAGTCGTCGAGGGCTTCCAGGGTCCAGTCGCAGATTCGGTGTATGACATCTCTGATGTTCCCTGACTCGCGGAAGCGCAGTGGCGGATGGTCCCGGAAGTAATGTGGTAGCGGGTCGTATGTGTGTGTGTTTTGGTCGTGGTCTACCCTGGCTGTGTAGAGGTCGAGCACTTCGCGGGGTTTGAGAGCGGATACCTCGGCGAGGAATTCGCTGATGGTGTAGTCGTCGAGGTTCTCGCATGCAACTAGGCCGTCGAGGATCCGAGGGATGAACGATGGCGGTGTCTCTTCGATGTTGAAGTCCCCGCGCCTTCCGAAGTGGTCAACCACCGCTTCCGCGACCGATAGGTCACCATCGATCGGGATTCCTGCTATCAACCCAAGGCGGGTGGCTTGGTCAATACTGGATGCGAATCGGAGGCCTCGGGCGATGGCCACACGTACGTTCGCGTCGTGGTGCACCGAAAGCTCCGTGATTGTTGCTAGCTCCTCGGCCGTCGGCTCAGCGGACCTGGCATGTCGCGTTAGCGCGTCGGCGACTTGCGCGGCGAGTTCGGAGATTCCCGTGTCGATTAGTCGTCGGGATATCTCGCGGGCATGGTAGGGCCGATGGGTGCGGAGGTCCGATAGGGCGATCCGGGTGTACGGTCGCATGGGACTCGATGGTGTGGTCACTCTGGCCAGAATCTCTTCGGCCACCTCTCCCCACTCGTCACATAGGACCGACAAGAAGGGTTCTGTCGATGACGGGGGACGGCTCCCCGCCAACATGAGAGCACCGATACGCTCTTCGATCATGTCCACCGCAGCAGCCGGAACGGCCGCTTCACGTTTCAGGTCGCCTGCGACCTGACGCTGGATTGATCGCCACCGTGCTACGACTTCTCCGTAGTCGAGACCCAATTGGTCCAGACCTGGATGCTCATCGGCCCACCCGTAGGCGAGAACCCGGGTCAGCCGTCCCAAGAGTCCCCCCGCGTCTAGGAGAGCGAGAACCGAGTGCGCGGCGTCTCTTGTTTCCTCACCGTATGTTGCGTGCCAACCAACCGCGTGGCGTATCTCCTCTCCGACGATCGGGTCCACGGTGTTATCACGCAGGAAGTCGCGAAGCCGGTTCAATTCTCCACAGAATTCCGCGGTCCAGGAAGATAGTTCGTCGCTGGTGGGTTCTCTTGTGAGGTGCCTGGTCGGGGTGCGCAGTGCTGCGTGAAGGAACCGGGCCGCTCGGACACCGACTCGCAGATGTGGATGGTTGAGTAGTGAGATAGCCGTGTCTATTGACCGATCCCGTAGAGGACGCACAGCGTCTGGGTTGATTACGAACGGAGTGATTCGCAATGTCCCGCCCCGCGCTTCGGTGTCCCGGCTGTCGGTAGCTACAAGAGGTTCGAGAACATCGAGGGGAGAGTACCGGTAGCTACCGAGCCTGGGGTCGCGGGTCCATGCGACCGCCCGGTCGGCGATCACCATTAGGAACTCTGTTGGCTTGTCGGACCTGATTGAAGCTATGTCTTGGAGGATCCGGATGGCGTGGTCGGGTTCTGCGGGTAGTCTGCCTTCTTCGTCTCGTCCTAGAGCCCACAGGAGGTCACAGACTTCACCGACATAGCCGAAGCTGTAAGCCGCATTTCGGAGGAACTTCGCTATTCCGATCAGCCTGTATCGATGATCCGCTCCTGACCCTGCCGGGAGGTAGGGGTCTTTCGGGTCGGGGGGGTTCTTGAGCAATGCCTTGACAAGGTTGAGGGCTCGCCGTGGCTGATAATAGGACACCTCGGTCAGGCTCAACAATGTCGCTTCCCGCTGCAGCATGCCGGATGTAGCAAGGTCGCGGGTGAGTGACTCCCAGATGCGGTCGAGGACAGTCGAGTCTCCTTGCCGTTCTCGGGATACGCGCCAGTCCAGCCTCGCCACGCTCATAATCACGTTCTGGGCCAAGGCACCTTCGGCCTTAGCGAACACAGCCTCCGCGAAGCGGGTAGACGAACCTGTCGCTGGGTTGACACACGAGTCCGCTACCAAGAAATCGCCTAGGAGGTCGGGAACGACTCTTAGCTGGCGTCCTCGACGGGTAAGCATGCCTGCGTCCTCCAAGACACGTAAACCGCGCAGTACCCGGTCTGTGCGTTGACCCAGCAAGCCCTCGGCCAGGTCTTGGAACGCCTCATCATCGGCGATGACCGGCTGGCACAGTGCGACGAGTTCCAGCAACTCTCGCAGTGCGGATCGTTCTGCGGGATCACCGAGTTCGCCGATGATCGCGTCCCTGAACCTGCTGATCAGCAAGGAGCGGGCAACCACGTCGCTTCCGAGGTCTCGCGGATCTAGCCGCTTGGTAGCGACGAGCTTCGCTGCAATCACGGTAAAGAGCGGGCAATCACCAGTCGCTCTGGCAACAATCGGCGCCGCTTCGCGCGGACCGCCATACACGCTCAGGACTTCCGACGCGAGCGCCTCAGTGTCGTCGATCTCCAAGTCCTCAACATCGATCACGGACTGGCCTTCGGGTGTGAGCAGCCCACTGGCCAAGAGATCACCCACGAGCCTGTCTCGGCCGTAGGGACGAGTAGTGAAGATCAGTTTCCATTCTTGAGACGGGTGACGACTCAGAGCAGCCAACAGAGAAACGACATCACCTCGGTTGTGAGCATCATCGACGACCACTACGAAACCTTCGGTCGGGAGAAACTCCATGTCCTTGAGCCGGAACTCCGTGTCCGGTGCCAACAAAAGCACCTCCATGTCCCGGTCGACGCGGTCGACCAACGCCCGCAGCAACCTTGTCTTCCCAATACCACCCCGGCCGCTGAGAACAAGCACCTTCTGGTCAGAAGCCATGAACCGATCTGCAGCAGCCAGTTCCCCGGACCTTCCCACCAGGTTCCACCCATGGCTGATCGCAGCGCTGGGCCGCATTGAAGGTCGGAAGAACTCATCGGCGGTCAGCCACACACCCGGCCTGGTGATACCCAAGAAGTCCTTCGACCAGCCAGGAAAGTAGGTCTCCACCAATCGTTCGGCATGGTTAGGCGACAAGTCAAGCCGTACCACCGTCGAAACATCCTCAACATCCTCAACACTCCACTTGGGATGCGCGAGAGCCTCTCTTCTCAACTCGGCGCTGGCCGGGCGTGACAGCAACAGGACATACCGGTCCGCGTCAAACCCGATCGCGTCGGCTGCGGCTCTCAGCTTCTCGGGACCGAACTGCTTCACTCTCTTGCACTGATACCCCACCACTGTGCCATCAGCCAACTCGGCAACAACGTCAACCCCACCCTGAGCCTCGCCCGGTCCGCCATACCGGCACACCTCAGCCCCCCGATGACGCATCCCGATGAAGTCCCGGCAGAACCGCTCAAAATCCTCCGAAGTCAGGCTGGCAACAGGCAACCGCGCGACCAGCGGCCGAACGGGACGGACTTGCCTGGACTCCGCTACCCGCCCGCCACCAATCCGTCTCAAGAACCCGTCACGATCCGCACCCCCCAACAGGTCAGCCAACTTGGCAAGGTTCGGGCGCCTCGGATGCGAAGCGCCCGACTCCCACCGGCTCACCGTCTGCTGACTCACGCCCATACGATTCGCCACATCAGCCTGCGTGAGGCCAGACCCCTCGCGAGCCTCAAGCAACAGCCATCCAAACTCGTACACCATAAACGAGTATGATACTATAGACTGGGTTCTTCAGTGGTAAGCGTATACACCTCCCCAGAGACTCTGAGCTAGGACGGGATGAGACCTTCCGAAACGGGTAAAAGGAAAAGCGTAAAACAATGTGCAACACCGTGCAGAGTTGCAATAATAACTGAACACAAGTTTGAGAGAACAGTCGGATGCTGATCTGCTACGTCGACGAATCGGGCAATACGGGTAGCCGACTTGATGACCCACATCAGCCATTTCACCTGATCGCTGCAGTGATGGTACGTGAAGATCGGGTTCGTGACATGGCCGATCGCCTTGATGAACTAGCGAGGCGAGCACCAACGCGAAAACCCTTGATCGAGTATCACGCTTCTGAACTCTTCCACGGTTCCGGACCATGGGAGGGGGTCTATCCACGTCAACGGATTGGCGAGTACGCCAAGGCGCTAGCGGTCCTGGGTCAGGTGGATGCAGACGTGGCTTACGCCTCGATCAACAAGCCAATGTTGGCTAAGAAAGGCTACCCAAAGCCGAATCCGCACACGTTTGCCCTCCAGTTCCTTGCCGAGAAAATCGAAAAGTTCCTCAGACCCCAGACGGATATATTGAGCCAACGGGTACTACTGGTGGCAGATGAGAACCACGAACAGGAACAATACGCGCTTGATCTGGTCCATGCGATGCAGGCTGCCGGTGGCCCGATCGGAGCTGGTCTCGGACTCAACATCACGTTGGATCACTTCGTCGATGCCGTCTACTTCGATCGCTCCGACCGGAACCGAGGAATCCAACTGGCCGATCTGGTCGCATACATCCTCAATCGGCGAGAAAGAACGAGTCGTCATCCCAGCAATCCGCCATCAGACGCGGCCGTACGTCAACTGGTGAGCGAACACGTCGACACGCAACTCCGAACCTGGAGGCAACCATGGCCGCCCAAGTAGATCGGATGTCAACCGGGACCCCACGGCGGGGGTCCCGGTGATGGTTGGACCGATGCGCCTCGGTGTACCCAAAACGACGTTCAGCCTAGACCCATTGTAAGAAGACGCTGTGACAACTGTCTACAGCCCTCCCAGGTGTTCTCCCCTAGGGCCCCACTTCAGGCCGAGAGTATCCGACTCGAACCGACACGACCCTGATCCCGACCGTTGACATGCTGCGCGCGGTTTGCGGAGACTCGAACCGAGATTGATAGACCAGGTCGCCGCTCTGCAGCGGTCGAAGCAGCCAGCCGTACTCGCCGCCCAAGAAATCCGGGACGTGTTACAGCGCACTACCGCCTCCACGGCGACAGAGCCAGCCGCCTTCGAAACCGGCACGGGATTCTACGGACACTGGGTCACCGACCGTGGGTGGACCGAGTGGGAACAAGCCCTCTTCGCCGCAGCTGGGCGGGGTCTCACCAGAGGCCTGTTCACGGAGCGGATCGTCTCTGATCCACCCCCGGGTCTGTACCCAGCTAGGCCTCGCCCCCATTCCAAGGATTACACCCCACCCAACCCACAATTCCGGCGCAGGGCCACATTTCCGGCGCAGGGCCACCAAATTCTGCAAGCATCTGGCCGGGTCGCAGCTGGCTCAGCGGTGAAACTGAAGGGTCCGGTGTTAGCTGTGCGTTCCCCTGCGGGTGGCGATGATGCGGGCTTTTTCTTTGGGGTCGGTGATGGAGATGGTGCTGACGGGGGTGCGATGCCAGAAGGTTTCGGTTTTGTTCTTGTGGTCGTAGATGGGGTGGGCGGAGGGTCCGACGTTGATGCGGGTGAGGTCGTTGCCTCCGATTTTGTGGAAGACCCAGGTGAGCAGGGAGAGGGCGTAGTCGCCGAGGCGGTGGTGGATGAGGTTCTGGAGGTGTTGGCCCCAGAGGTCGCGGTCGCCGATCAGGCCCCGTTTGGTGAAGGTGTTGTAGTCGTCTTCGAGGCCGTGGACGTTGCCGTTGTCGGCTACTCCGATGAGGAGGGTGCCCCCGTAGGGGGAGTTCGCGAAGCCGGCGACGGTCTTGATAGCTGCGGTCTCGATGGTCTTGGATTTCTGCTGCTGTTTGATGTCCCACCGCAGAGTGGACTTGTATTCGAGGTAGAGGGACTCGCGGTCGGCGCCGAGCAGGTCACCGATGGGACAGGTTTGTTGGTGGGCGACGATGGCCTGTTTCTGTATCTTCGCCGCGTAGACCGCTGCCACCGCCTCCTGCATTTCTTTGCTGTCGAGGTAGGCGAAGACGACCTTTTGGTTGCGGTCGTGCCGTGACACCAGCGCCTTTTGGAACTGTCCGGCGAAGACATGATCACGAAACGTTTCTTCGTCGTTGCTGATCGCCTGGTTCCGGATCTCGTCGTCTTTGACAAGGTCTTGGGCGGCTGCTTCGAACACCAACTCGTCTTCTTCGGTCCAGTCAGTACCGAAACGTTCGTTGATACGAGCGATGATCTCCGACAGGCGCTCCTCTTCGGGGTCGGTCATCGGCCCTGTACCCGAGTAGATGGTCGTCACTTCGCCTTCGTCGTCGGGGAGCGGGATGGAACCTTCGAATATCTTCTCGTGGCGGAGGTGGGTGAGATCAACCTCGGAACCCAGGTCGATGCCGCCGTTGGGGTTCTGGTCGCGGATCAGCATGGCCAGGGCCCGGCAGTAGATGTAGTCACGTTCGAGGCCGGGATTGGCGAACTTGACGATCTGGGCCAAGAACCCGTACACCCGCACGAAACGGGTGAGCGCATCGCGGAACACTGTCTGGTCCTCTTCGTCCAGGTTCCTGAAACGTTCGACAGCTGGCTGCATCGCCGCGTGGATCTGGTGGTGGTTGCCTTTCCCCAACAGGAGGCCGGCGGCCTGTTGCATCTCGCCGGGGTCCAGGATCTGGAAGCCGTTCAGCTCGTCGCGGGTGTCGAACAACAAGTTCGGGTCGGTGGGAGGTGCGACGGTTTTGCCGTGGTAAACCGCAAACGCGTCGCCGATGTCGTCGCTGTCGTTCACGAAGTCCAACACGAATGTGCCGTCCTTATCCGGATGGATCCGGTTCAGACGTGACAGGGTCTGCACCGCGGCGAGGCCGGTCAACGTCTTGTCAACGTACATGGCTACCAGCTTGGGCTGGTCGAAACCGGTCTGGAACTTCTCGGCCACCACCATGACCCGGTACTCGTCGCCATCGAACCGGGTAGCGGTCTCCGAGGAGGGGAACCCGTTAGCCTTCGACTCGGTCAGACCCTCCACCTCGCCGGAGAACGCCACCAACACCCCAAGGTCGTACCCGTGGTTGTTGATGTGCTTGCGCAGCGCCTCCCACATGTGCACCGCGTGAGGCCGCGACGAGCAGACCACCATCGCCTTGGCCTTCCCAGCCATCCGATGGGCGATCTTGTCCAAGAAATGCTCGACGACGATCTCGGCCCTCTGCGCCAGGTTCACATCATGCAGATTGATGAAACGGGCAAGCGCAGCACGAGCCTTCGCTGTCTCGTACCTGGGATCTTCCAGCAGCGTCTTCTCCAGATGGAGGTACCGGTTGTAGGTGAGGTAGTTGGCCAGCACATCCTCGATGAAACCCTCCTCGATGGCCTGGCGCATCGGATACAGATGGAAAGGATGATGCTTACCGTCGGGCCCTTGATTGCCGAACAGCTCCAGCGTCCGACCCTTCGGAGTAGCGGTGAACGCGAAGAACGACAGATTCGGCTGCCGACCCCGCGCTGCCACCGCCTCCGCCAGCAACGTCTCCACGTCGGTCGCGTCGTCAACGACATCGACTTCGGCTGTGCCCAGAACCCGGCGGAGTTCCTTGGCTGCCTCACCGGGGTGACCGTAGTAAATGGACGGCGGATTCAATCGGTCGTCGCAACACCTACGAGTGAAGGAGGTTTGTGATGAGAGCAAGGAAGGTTCGTCGGTCGGATCGTGCGTTGAGGCCTGCGATGCGGTCGCCTGGTCGACCCCCGGGTTGGCGGCGTGAGCATCAGGAACGGTTTTGGGAAGGGATCGCTGGTGGGTTGTCGAGCGAGCAGGCCGGTGTGGCGGCTGGTGTGTCGCCCGCGGTTGGTTCGCGTTGGTTCCGCGAGAATGGTGGTATGGCACCTTTTTCTTTCGTCCCTGTTTCGGGACGCTATTTATCTTTTGTGGAGCGAGAAGAGATCGCGGTTCTCCACGCCCGCCAGTGTGGGGTGCGTGAGATCGCCCGCCGCCTGGGTCGGTGTGCGTCGACGATCTCTCGTGAGTTGCGCCGCAACGCTGCTACTCGTGGCGGAGGCCTGGAGTATCGGGCCACGACCGCGCAGTGGCATTCGGATCGGCGCGCCAGCCGCCCGAAGGTTTCCAAACTGGCCTCGAACGACGCCCTGCGTGAGTATGTGCAAGATCGTCTCGGCGGTGTTATCGCCCGCCCCGACGGCGAGCTGGTACCAGGCCCTCAGGTGCGTTGGGTGGGTCGTCGTCATGGGCCCCGAAAGGATCGTCGGTGGGCGACATCGTGGAGCCCCGAGCAGATCTCGGGGCGGCTCCGGGTCGATTTCCCCCATAATGAGTCCATGCGAATCTCTCACGAGGCGATCTACCAGGCGGCCTATGTGCAAGGCAGGGGTGCGCTCAAACGGGAACTGGTGGCGTGTCTGCGCACCGGGCGAGCGTTGCGGGTGCCGCGGGCACGGACCCGCCAGCGGGGCAAGAGCTTCGTCAGCCCCGAGATCATGATCAGCCAACGCCCCGCCGAAGCCGACGGCCGGGCAGTGCCAGGACATTGGGAAGGCGACCTGATCCTGGGACTGCACAGCTCCGCGATCGGGACGCTGGTTGAACGCACCACGCGGTTCACGATGCTGTTACACCTCCCACCCATGCCAGGCCACCGAAAACAGCAACGGGTCCACAACGGACCCCCTCTTGCCGGCCACGGCGCCCAAGCAGTCCGAGACGCCATCGCAGAGTCGATCACCACCCTGCCCCAACAGCTCCGCCGCTCCCTGACCTGGGACCAAGGCGCCGAAATGGCCCAACACGCTCAACTCCGCGTAGATGCCGACCTCGACGTCTACTTCTGCGACCCGCAGTCACCATGGCAGCGTGGAACCAACGAGAACACCAACGGTCTCCTCCGTCAATACTTCCCCAAAGGCACCGACCTCACCAGACACTCAAGAGGCGACTTGGACGCCGTCGCTGCAGCCCTCAACGGTCGACCCCGCAAAACTCTCGGCTACAGGACCCCAGCCGAGACCCTCACCGAACACCTAGACTCCCTCAAACAAGGCACTGTTGCAACGACCCCTTGAACCTGGTTTGACCGCCGGCGTCGGAGTGATGCACCAGCCGCTGGTCGGGATCTGCCGTGTCGGGTCGCCGCGCCCAGAGTGCTTGCTCGAGCGCGTCGAGAGCCAGGTCGGTTCGCAACGAGTTCGACACTCGCCAACCGACGATGAACCGGGAATAAGCGTCGATCACCAACGCCGCGTAGGCGAAGCCCGACCAGGTGGGAACATAGGTTATGTCGGACAGCCAAAGCCGGTCCGGGCGGTCCGCTTCGAAGATGCGGTCGACCAGATCGGCGGGTCGGGCCGCGCTGTCGTCGGGGATGGTCGTGCGCTTGGTTTCGCCTCTGACCACGCCTTTGAGGCCTTCCAGTCGCATGAGACGTTCCACCGTGCAGCGTGCAACCGCCACTCCCTCACGCTTCAGTTGGCGCCATACCTTGCGTGCTCCGTACACCCCGAAGTTGGACTCCCACACCCGCCGAACCAGGGGCCTCAGCTCCGCGTCACGCCGGGACCGGGCCGAGCAACGCTCGGGTTCGCGCTCGCGGCGTTTGTGCTCGTAATAAACAGACGGGGCGATCGGCAACTCAGCGCAGATCGGCTCGACCCCGTATCCCTCTCGGTTCTCATCGACGAAGGTGGTCATCGTCTCGGTCGGCGGTCGAGCTCCGCCTGGGCGAAATACGCAGACGCCTTCCGCAAGATCTCATTCGCCCTCCGCAACTCCCGATTCTCCCGCTCGAGGGCCTTGAGCCGCTCCCGCTCCGGACTGGTCAACCCAGGGCGCACGCCCTTGTCCTGCTCAGCCCGCCGCACCCACTTGCGCAACGTCTCAGACGCACACCCGAACTTCTCCGCGATCGAACAGATCGCCGCCCACTCCCAACGGTGCTCCCCCCGATGCTCTGACACCATCCGAACAGCACGCTCCCGCACCTCCGACCAATACATAATCGGTCGTCCCATACCCCATTATCTCCCAACTAATCGAGTCTCCGGGAAACCCGGGGCGATTCAGCGCTAGAGAAGGAAGAACTGTATGGAATTGGGCGGTTCCGCTATGACATGGATGGAGAGGGTCACCGTGGCCGAGAGCCCGGTCGATCCCGAGTTGCTGACCCCGTTGGCCGACGACACGGACATCACGGTACGAGCCGAGGTGGCTGGCAACGACAACACCAGCCCCGAAACGTTGACCCGTCTCGCTACCGACCTCGAACCCGAGGTGAGGGGCAGAGTCGCGGGCAATCCCCGCACCCCGCCCGACGTGTTGGCCCACCTGGCCGAGGATGCGCAGGCTCGGGTCCGTGGGGGGGTGGGATGGAACCCGAACTGCCCGCCGGGGTTGTTGAACAGCTTGGCGTCGGATCCCGACGACAAAGTACGGACAGCGGTAGCCGCCCACCCGGCAACACCGGTGGCCACCTTGGCTGCTCTGTCCACCGACCCCTCCTGGCGGGTTCGCGGGGAGTTGGCTTCCAACGCCAACTCCGACACAGACCTGCGGGAACTGGCGGAGGACCCGTTGGTGCGGGAAGGCGCAGCGTGGAACCCGAACTGCCCACCCACCCTGTTAGCCGACCTGGCAGCCGACGCCGATCCCGACGTGCGCTACGCCACCGCGTGTAACCCCAACACCCCCACCGATGATCTCCGCGAACTGGCTGCCGACCCCGACGAGGAAGTACGTGAGGGAGCTGCCCACAACCCCAACATTCCTGTGAGGACGCTCCTGTCCCTTTCCGAGGATCCCAGCGGAGCCGTACGCCGCGAAGCCGCCACAAACCCCCGCATGCCACCCGACGTGCTAGCACGTCTCGCTCAGGACGAACAGGCACAACCCGGAGTGGCCACAAACCCCAACACCCCAGCCGACATCCTGACGTATCTAGCAGAGGCCGGCAACAACTGGGCCCGTAACCGACTCCTGGACAATCCCGCCACCCCACCCGGCGCCCTAGCCGTCCTCGCCTACGACACCGAACTGCTCACCTGCACAGGCGGCGCCGCCGCCCACCCAACAGCAACCCCACAGTTGCTCACCGAACTCGCCGACAGCAACAACCATTGGACACGACGCGCAGTCGCCCAACACCCCAACACCCCACCACAAGTACTCGAACAGCTCACCACCGACCCAGACCCCTCAGTACAATGGGCCGCCACCACCAACCGCAAAGCATGCGCTGAACCCACCACCCGGCCGCGCTAGCCAACATCCCCGCCGCCCACAACTCGGCTACATACGCGAGTACCTCAGGCCAATATGGAGTTCCCCCCGGTGGCCGGACATTCCCACAGTGAGCGCGTTTGGTCTCCGACAATGGGACTGCGCTCTGGGAAGGAGTCCGCCTAGTGGAGATGCCCCGCACATAGGCCTCGGTCACGACCTGCACGAACGCCCGCTCCGACCGTGTCCGAGCATCCAGGAGCCACTCGGGGAAGTACGAACCCCGCCGCAGTTTCGGGATACGCAACTCGATCGAACCCACCCGGGTGTCCCACCGGCGCCTCCGGTACCCGTTACGACGACACACCCGCTCCGGACTCTGCTGCCCCCAAGGCGCCCCGCAGACCACATCCGCCTCAGCAGACATAAGCCCCTGAGCCAAGCTACGCACCATCTCCCCCAACAGATCATTGCCTTCTACCTCAAGCTGGTTGCGCAAAGCACACCAACTCGTCCATCCTTGTGTCGACCACCGCGTACCTCCTCACGGTCGAGTTACCAATATCCGTGAGGCTGACGCGGTGGTCACCTAAATCAAAGGACCCTCACCCCCCCGTACACCACAAGAATGGACTCCACTTCCCGGGGGGGGGGGGGGGGGGGGGGGGCCTCTCTAGTTGTGTTCGGTGCCGCCGCGTCGTAGCAGATACGCCGGGTTCACATATTTGACGATTACCCGACCCGCGCCGCTGGCGGTGCGGGTCTCGACCGGACGGACTACCACCCCCTCGCGGAGGCCGCCGAAGCTTGACGGCGCCGCCGCCAGCCGCAGCATCAGGTCATGGTCGAAGGGGACGCTGTCCTCCACGACTGGTACCGACGGAACACTCAGGTCGGCTAGCAGCGTCTGCGTCTGTTCCGGGTTGAGCGTGTCGTAGCCAACTTTGGCGTCGAATGCCATGAACGTCGGACGCTGCTGCCCGTAGGTGAGGTCCTGCACCTTCGGGCCGACGATTTCACCGAGCAGTTGAAGCCTCCGCCCATGCGTTTCTGCCCATCCGACGATACGGTCGGCGTGTCCATGCCACGCCCGCACATACAGGTTGCCGGTGTTCTCTTCGGCGTCGGGCACGAACCGGGCTTTGCCAGCCATCCGTTTCGACGCCGCTACCGAACCCTGATAGGGGTCGTATCCGAGCAGGCAGAACGTGCCGTGAAGCTTCTCGGTGACCTGCACCCGCTCCCCCAGCGCGAACAGGTCCGGATATTTCTGCCACGAATCGACGTCGAACCCTGACGGCCACGAACACGGTTCGGCGACGCCGTCCAACCGCGGCGGGATCGGAGGTTCCCATTTGACGATCCCCAACGCCTCCGCCAGGTCGTCTCCCAGCTCCGGCGGGTTCCGGAACGTGGGAAGGTGCGGCGACCCGAGCGGTACTACAAGCCCTTGCGACACCACTCCCCGCAGCCGAACCACTTTGACACGGTCCCTGCCTTTACCGGCGAGCCTGCCCGTCAGGCCCATCTCTTCGATGAGACTGCCCGGCAGAACGGACGCTTCGGGCACGTAAACGGCCCGGTCGCCGGTTGACCAAACACCTTTCCCGACGACCATCTGATAGCCGCCGTGGCCGGCTATTTCGAGACGATCGGCGTCAGGATGGTCGCGGACGGTCAGCTCCACTACCGGACAGACGGTACGCGACGTCGCGGATACAGACATTTGCAGATAGCCTCGCTAACCCTCTTATCGCCTATTGGAGTCCCCCCCTCTGCAGGGTCTAGGGGTGGTTGACCGGGTTGAGGGTTTGAGCATAGGCCCCAGGAGGGCGTTGGTAGATGCTCTTAGACCCAGATAGAGGTCCTAATGGAAGCGTGGGACATCCTAGTGCATAAACCGGGCCGACAACGTACGAATATGCGACGGCTAGCGATAGAGCGCGGTGGTCGAGTACGGGCCGTAAGGAAAGGACTAGCCATCCGTTGCAGTCCCGGGTCGGGAGTCGTGACCCTTATTGTGCGTTGTCGTCATTGTGCTGTTCCAGTAGTTCTGTGCGGAGTTCGGACAGGGTTCGGCCGTCGCGTAACTTCCAGGTCTTCCAGCCGTTGGCGGCGGCGATGCTGGCGGCCTCTCGGGCTGCCAGCGAGGGTGACGAATAGGTTCTGTCGTCGTTGAGGCGGATTGCACCGTTGCTGAGAACCCGCGCTTTGTAGGTTTTGCCGATCGGCAGCGTCGTGGGCCCTACCGTTCTCGGCAGGGATAGGGGTCCGGTATCGCTACTTAAGGAGTCCCCTTCCGGGCCGACCCGCCAACAAGGCTCCCTTCTCTACCCGGGGGGTGAAACGGGCTCTTCGGATTTCACGGGGGAGTGACCGATGGGAGTAGGCCCCAGTTCGGCTTCCCGGCGTAGAGGAGAGCGCGTATTCGGTAGTTCGCGAAGTTGCGGAACCCGAACGCTGCCCGCTCGACGCGTTTGATGAGGTTGTTGAGGGCTTCGGTGGGTCCGTTGGTCACCTTGGAGATGTGCCAGTTGGTGATCTGGGGGGTCCAGCGGGCGATGGTTCTGCCCAGTTTGTGGATCACGGGTGGGCAGGATTTGGAGTTCCCCCCGGTGGACGGACATTCCCACAGTGAGCGCGTTTGGTCTCCGACAGTGGGACTGCGCTCTGGGAAGGAGTCCTGTTGGGAGGGAAACGACCGAGAAGAAGGTTCTCGGATGAGTTCAAACGAGGATGGGGTGGAGATCGTCCGCACGTCGGGCAAGCCGATCCGCCAGGTCGCCAACGAGTTGGGTATCTACGACTCGACCCTTGGCAACTGGGTGCGCCAGGACGAGATCAACCGGGGAGAGCGGGAAGGGCTGAGCAGCGATGAGCGGGAACGGCTCCGCGAACTCGAGCGGGAGAACGCCCGGCTGCGGATGGAGCGTGAGCTCGAAAAGACGAGCTGTGGCCTTCTGGGTGAGGGAGTCGAAGGTGTGACGCTGTATCGCTTCGTCGATGCCCAGAGGGCCGAAGGGTTCCCGGTGAGGCTGATCTGTTCGGTCGTGGGGGTTTCCCCCTCGGCTTACTACGCCCACAAGCAGCGGCCCCAGCCGAGTCCGGTCCAGCTGGCCGAGGCTGCCCTGGTCGCCGAGATCCGGTCTATATGGGCTGAGTCGGCCGGGACTTATGGTTCGCCCAGGGTGTCCGCCGAGCTGCGTAGGCGGGGTCGGGTGGTGAACCACAAGCGGGTGGAACGGCTCATGAAGTGCCATGATATGGCAGGTTTCGTTCCCCGCAAGAGGCGTGTCACGACCACAGCGGACAGCGCTCATCGGCTCCCTGACCTGCTGGAGGGCGACTTCGGAGCCGCCCGCCCGGATACGGCATGGGTAGGCGATATCAGCTACATCAGAACCCGCCAAGGATTCCTCTACCTGGCGTTCGTCCTGGACCTGGCGTCGCGCCGCGTAGTCGGGATCTCAATGGCCCCACACCTCAAAGCATCACTCGCCACCGACGCGCTGCGCGAAGCCATCGCCACCCGAGGCGGCCAGATACGGGACGTGATCTTCCACACTGACCGCGGTTCCCAAGGCGGATTCAATTGGTGGTCGCAGCACCTACGAGTGAAGGAGGTTTGTGATGAGAGCAAGGAAGGTTCGTCGGTCGGATCGTGCGTTGAGGCCTGCGATGCGGTCGCCTGGTCGACCCCCGGGTTGGCGGCGTGAGCATCAGGAACGGTTTTGGGAAGGGATCGCTGGTGGGTTGTCGAGCGAGCAGGCCGGTGTGGCGGCTGGTGTGTCGCCCGCGGTTGGTTCGCGTTGGTTCCGCGAGAATGGTGGTATGGCACCTTTTTCTTTCGTCCCTGTTTCGGGACGCTATTTATCTTTTGTGGAGCGAGAAGAGATCGCGGTTCTCCACGCCCGCCAGTGTGGGGTGCGTGAGATCGCCCGCCGCCTGGGTCGGTGTGCGTCGACGATCTCTCGTGAGTTGCGCCGCAACGCTGCTACTCGTGGCGGAGGCCTGGAGTATCGGGCCACGACCGCGCAGTGGCATTCGGATCGGCGCGCCAGCCGCCCGAAGGTTTCCAAACTGGCCTCGAACGACGCCCTGCGTGAGTATGTGCAAGATCGTCTCGGCGGTGTTATCGCCCGCCCCGACGGCGAGCTGGTACCAGGCCCTCAGGTGCGTTGGGTGGGTCGTCGTCATGGGCCCCGAAAGGATCGTCGGTGGGCGACATCGTGGAGCCCCGAGCAGATCTCGGGGCGGCTCCGGGTCGATTTCCCCCATAATGAGTCCATGCGAATCTCTCACGAGGCGATCTACCAGGCGGCCTATGTGCAAGGCAGGGGTGCGCTCAAACGGGAACTGGTGGCGTGTCTGCGCACCGGGCGAGCGTTGCGGGTGCCGCGGGCACGGACCCGCCAGCGGGGCCGCAGCTTCGTCAGCCCCGAGATCATGATCAGCCAACGCCCCGCCGAAGCCGACGACCGGGCAGTGCCAGGACATTGGGAGGGCGACCTGATCCTGGGACTGCACAGCTCCGCGATCGGGACGCTGGTTGAACGCACCACGCGGTTCACGATGCTGTTACACCTTCCACCCATGGCTGGCCACCGAAAACAGCAACGGGTCCACAACGGACCCCCTCTTGCCGGCCACGGCGCCCAAGCAGTCCGAGACGCCATCGCAGAGTCGATCACCACCCTGCCCCAACAGCTCCGCCGCTCCCTGACCTGGGACCAAGGCGCCGAAATGGCCCAACACGCTCAACTCCGCGTAGATGCCGACCTCGACGTCTACTTCTGCGACCCGCAGTCACCATGGCAGCGTGGAACCAACGAGAACACCAACGGTCTCCTCCGTCAATACTTCCCCAAAGGCACCGACCTCACCAGACACTCAAGAGGCGACTTGGACGCCGTCGCTGCAGCCCTCAACGGTCGACCCCGCAAAACTCTCGGCTACAGGACCCCAGCCGAGGCCCTCACCGAACACCTAGACTCCCTCAAACAAGGCACTGTTGCAACGACCCCTTGAACCTGGTCAATACACCTCCGAAGCCACAGCCCGGCTCAGTAAGGCTTATGGCATCCGCCAATCCGTGGGCCGGACCGGGGTGTGCTGGGACAACGCCGCCGCCGAGTCGTTCCTCGGCACCCTCAAAAAGGAACTCGTCAACCGGGCCGACTACCACAACCGGCACCAGGCCCGCCTGTCAATCCGTTGGTGGATCGAAGCCTGGTACAACCCCCGCCGGCTTCACTTCACCATCGGACAGCAGCCACCAAACGAATGGGAGGACAACTACTACCATCACACGGCCGCATAAACCGAGTGTCCAGCACACGGGGGGAACTCCAACATATGGAGCTTCGGGGATCGCGCACTCGGCAGCCATTGCCCAACGTCACCCAGGTCGCATACGCCGCTGGTTGGGACCATCAGCGCGGTTCACAGACGGCCACCTCATCGCTAACACGAAGTGTCCGCCCCGTGGATTGGGAACAGGAGGGGCCTCAAGGTGATCATTGAGACCGTTAACTCTTGGCGTCGCGCATACAGGGCGTCAACCAGATTCGGGAGGCGGAGACGGCTAGGCCGTCAGTGGTGCTCTCTTAGGTAGCGCACGATTTCCATCATCGCTTTGCAGTCGACCTCGTTGTAGTCGCGTATCTGCTGCATCAGGTCCAGGTCGATGAGCCGGCCGGCGCGGCCCTCGTCGATCTGGTTTTGGCACCACCACGCCCCGACCATGGCTCCGAGACCGTCCGCGGGTCCGGTCCGCCAGCGGGTTTGGACTAGGCCTTGTGCGTGGAGGGCGTTCGTGATTGCCTTGAGGCCGAAGCCGTGCGCTCCGCGTACCGCTACCGGCTCTTGCCTCACAACGTGTTTGAGGAAGTCGAACCACCGAGGTGTGGGCCAGCGTCTGCCCCGGCTCCCGTGCCGCTTGACCGCCGCGTTGTACGCTTTCTCCAGAGAAGACACCTCATGGTCCGACCAGTGGATCACACGGGGACGCGACCCCGGGTCAAGCCGCTCTTGGACTTCGGCCATGTGGTCGAGCCACTGCTCGATCGCCGTCGCCTCTGCAGGCTCGCTGAGCTGCTCGGCGACGAAACACTTGAACTGCCAATGGCCGTTCTCGACGTGTCCACAGCCGATCATGAACACCAACGGGAGCCCGCCCCTGGCAGGTATAGCGGAGAAGTCGTCGTCGAGGTCGCTCACCGTCTCGAAATCGACGTAGAACTCAACAGACGGTCTGTCGATCCACTCCGAGCGGGCAGCACCGACCCGAGCCGGCCGCACCCCAGGTCCCGGTGTGCGGTTCACGTCCAGCAGCGCCCCAAGCCTCACGGCTGTCAGAGTGCCCGTCACACCAAGCGAACGGGGTGTGACCCCCATGTCACGCCAGTCGCTAAGCCCCCTCGCGTTTGCCTCGTCCCGGGCCTGAACACCCATACCGTACAGCGCGGTCAGGTCGCCTCCTTCGGCCGCGATACGCTTCACAGCATCCGCCCACACCCCGGCGTCGCCCCCAGCATTGGGACGCAATTCGTCCACCGACGGCAAAGGCAGCACATCCCAACTCTCCCCGTGGCGGCGCAGACGGCGCAGCCAGTCGGCAGCGTCGTCGGCCCACCCGCTCAAAGGCAGCCCGGAAACTACCTCGTCGTGGTCGATGCCTCCGAGACGATCCAGGCAGTCACCGACTCTGGTAGTGGCGCCCCGAACGGTCTGCGTCCAGCCCCGCCCCAACAAGAACATCCTCGGCGGGAGGTAACCCTGCAGACGGGCCAACGCCCGGTTGTAGATGTGCAACTGTGTCATGTACGCGAGGCTCGAACCCGAACTCAGAACCCTGCCCCTCGCGGACAGACGCAACGTCGTGTACTTGATGTCGACAACTACATAATGGGCGCCGATATCCAGATCCGGCGCGGCCACAGCAACCTCCCCAGGCTCTAACGCACCGGGAAACAACTGTGCCAACACGTCGCTGCGCACCAACAGATCCGGCAGCCCATAAGTGCGATGCTCAGGATCGTGCAACACTCCCTGGTCAATGATCGCTACACCCTCCGCCATCGCATCCCAAGTTGCTAGAGCAAGACCGACGTCGCGGGCGGTACCCCGCTCAGGATCCCGACCGCTGACCGCCCGGACCTCGGCCACACCCAGGCTCCGCAAGTGCTCAACCACAGCCCGCTCAAACTCCGCACCCTTGCGGAAAATGAACCGCCCGAAGTCAGTGCGCTCATCAGGCTCACAGCACGCGAACCCCCTCGAGCTGCCATAGCGGTCAAGCCAATCCAGCAGCGGATCGCCAAGCACAAAGCTACGCGTCGACGACGCCGCCACCCACTCATCCCACTCCGAACCCGCCGAAGGAACACACTCACGCCCGTTATCATCAACAACGATCTCGTCCCGACCCATGAGGCGACAATAACAACAAAACACGCAGACGTATTAGTACAGGCACTCCACGCTCCACGCGTATCCGCCTCATACCTGCGGTAATCACGCAGCCTCCGATTGAATAACTGCCCCGACACGCGGTAGCAACCGCTCTGCCTAGCGTTTCGTAGCATCGGTGACCAAAGGGCCACCGGTCGAGTATGTCAGAAGTGTTATCCGTCTCGGAGGATGAGGGTGTAGGCGTCGAGGAGGCGACGCCAGTCGTGGGCGGTGGGCATGCCGATGGTGAGCGGGGTGATCCAAGCATCGACGTAACCAACGTTCCCCCGAACCCGTCTGCGGAGCGTTAACTAACGGAACACAGGGGGCTGGAAGCCGTTTACGGGCCCGACGATCGGTCCCATGGCCCCAACACCCTACAGACGCCAGTTTGTGCACGGAAACGGCTACAAGATCGAGGCCGGGATGATCCGCTGTCGATCAGACCTCCCGGAAACAACAACTAGACCGGGTCACAGCTGCAACGGCCGACATTCGTATCACAGCCCCCGCAGGTGTAGGTTCCAATCTTGGGGCGCCCGCAACCGCAGACGTCAAGAAGGTTGGCCATTGGTCCACTCCCATCGCGTCGGATTGTGACCAACAATAGCGAACTACGGTGTTGCAGGTCAGTCTGAGAGACTTTTCTGGGTAGAGTCCACATACAGGCCGTGCTGACTATGGCCTGGACCTGCTCGATTCGCTAAGACGCTGGCCCGTGACCACCGTCCCCAGGGTGTGGGGGAACTCGAGGACATCCGACCGTTGTGATCGACCATCCGGCGGGCGAAGGACGAAATGTGGGACTCATCCTGGGCTGTTGGCTGTCAGCCCAGGTCAGACCGCCCGCAGTAACGGACTGGCACTCCGCTGTTAGGCATCTTCCCCACCCGAGCATCGATCATCCGACTCGCCAGCGCCATCCTCGCTGAGCAACATGATGAATGGGCCATCTGTCGCCGTTACATGAGCCTCGACAGCTTGGCCCAGGCACGCATCCGGCTCCTCGAACCCGAACCCCAACAGCTAACCGAAGAGGTCGCACCCAGAACCCAAATCAGCTAGAACAGAACCCAACAACAGAGGCAACGCGGAAGCCCTCTCTTACACCACATCCCTGGACGTGACCGTTTGTTCCAGCCGGAAACGCGAATCCCATCGAATGGCGCAACTCCCTTGGACCCGCAGAGACACCCGTCAGGCTTGGTCGGGCCGGCCCATATGAGTTAGGTGAATAGGGTTGCGATGGTGGATTTGGAGCGTTGTGGTAGTGGTTCGTTACCGAAGACGGACAGCGCGGTCTCCTCGACTTGTTCGGGGGTTGTGTATCCGAGGATGTCCACGAGCAGTTGCAGATCGGGAATGTCGGTGACCCGCGCTGCTCTGACTTTCATCGCCAGCATCCGTTCCGGCGACGCGGCGGTCACACGCAGGCCGGGATGATCGAACACGACCCTGCTGTGGACGTCGTCGCCTTTTGGCATGTAGGCGGTTGCCTGCTCGTTCAGCCACGAGGTGGGCAGCCCACGCCGGCGGGCGACCTCCTCCACTGCTCGGGTGACAGCGGTGTGGTTGTCGAGGATCAGAGCGTCGATGTCATGGGTGAACCGGTCGCTTCCATAGGCCATCGCCATCGCAGCGCCCCCAACAATGTAGATACGTGCGGTCGTTCTGCGCGTACGGAGTAGTTCGGCCAGCACCTCGAGAGCCTCAACCAGTTCGCGGTGTCCCATTGCAGGCATCAGACAACCATCAGATCCCGCTCCGCGATCAGCGTCCCGTGCGCTTCGAACGCGGCCGGGGCATGCTCCATTGCTTCTACCCGGAATGCTTCCCACTCAACGGGGAAGGGGAACCAGTAGCCGTCCAAGTAACGACATTCGTTGAACACCCAAGCCGGTGCCGCCAGCCGGTCGTGGTAGCAGCGATGCTCGACATAGGCAGCCAAGAAAGCGTCCCAAGCTGCGCTGATCGGCTCAGGTTCTGATTCGACTAGGCCCAGCCGCTGATGCAGCGGTGTGTCCTCCCAGCGGAGACCGAACTCGTGACAGACGATCCGGATCCGCCAAATATCGTCGTCGGCCTCCCTGAGCCGTGGTACGTAATCGGCCAGAGTGGCAGGGATCATCGAGGTCAGCCTACAAAGGACGCAACACCCGACACGATCGACCTCCGGGTTTCCGACTGCAGCGGGACCGTTCAGCGTTGACACAGCGAGGTTGGGGTCGCCTGCGTGAGGGCGCTGACGAGGCCTTTTGCCTGGACATGCGGGTATAGTCGCTGGATCTACGGTCGGGAGGATTGTGTCGCGTCTTTCCTCTGGAGTACCGCCTACGGAGGGCCAGTCCGTTGCCCAGAGCAGAGAAACAACCCAGTTAGCTGGACAACCCGACGGCCCGTACCTAGACCACCGTTGACCCTCGCTAACCGTCGCATATGCACACGTTGCTGGTTTGGTTTATGCGCCACTCCGGGTCACCGACGGGTGAAACCTGGTTCTACCTGGGGAAACGTCCCCACCCTAGGTTGTCATAATGTCTGTTATCGGACACCGTCCTGAGAACGCAGGAGGGTTCGGACCCGGTTGGTGATCTCCGCGAACGTCTGGGCCTCGACCGCGGCTGCTCGTGGATTAGCGCGGATCTGCTCCCGGATAGCGTCGATCTCTTCGCCTGCTGTTGCCCACTCCCTGTCGGTGGCGTCGCTAGGTCCGAGTTCTGGGTTGTCGAGAATGGCCCGCACCCTCTCCCGGTTTCGATCCCCGACTGAGTAGTCGGTCCCCTGATTCTCAGCCATAGCCGACCTCCTTGACCCACCGAGCACCCCGCCGTCTTGTTCGTGCTTCAGTTATCGAATCCCTCTTACCTGCGGGCGATGGCTCGGCTGGTGTAGGTGCCACTCTCCGATCATGGTGCCCTCGATCTGTTTGACGACACTCGGATGCCACTCGTTGCCCAACTGCAGTTGGTTCCATGAACCAAGTATCACAGGGCACCATGACAAGCCTCACAGGGTCACCTGACGGGCCGCTGACGGTGAACGCCTAGACCCACGCTGAAGGTTACTGATCCTCGCCTACGGAGTGTCAGACCGCGTAACACCCCAGGTCAGCCTATAGTTCGGAGGTCACCGTCCCACAATAAGGCCCACAGTGACAACGGGATGAAAGCACGCTGTCTCCACTGGTTTGTCGGCTATCTGGATGTGGATCGTCAACGCCGGCGGGTGTAGCCGCCCGACAGCCTGTCACCCCTTCAGCCGGAATCTGTCACCTGACGCACAAGAGGATAGGGCCGCGTCAAGGGAGCGTCAGGCGAGCGGCTGCGGTACCAGGTCGTGTGTGGAGGGGTTGTTCAATCTACCGGTAGCGCCGCTTGGCACTGTCCGAACGACGTGTAGTCCAACCGGGGCCGGGGCGGTTCCGGGATTGGATTGTTCGGGTTGTGGTGGGCTGCCCATTGTACTTCGGGTCGGGGATCTTGGGCTAGCTGTGCGACCACATGAGCGGGAGTGTGGGGATGGCCGGCGACAGCGACGCGTTCGTGGTGGCAGTCTGAGCGGGCTAGTTCGGTCAGCAGGTGGGCGGGCGCGGCCGGGTTGTCTCCGACCACACCGGTGCAGCATTTCAGTGACGTGTCGCCGGCCAGTTGTTCCAGTACAGGGATCGGCGTGTTCGGGTTGTGGGCGACGGCCAGCCGAGTTGCCCAGTCGTCGGCGAATTGTCCCGCCACTTCCGCCGGGGTGTCCCAGTCTTCGGCTATTCGGTCCAGCATCTCCGTTGGGGTGTTGGGGTTCCCGGCGATGCTCTGCAGGTTGGAAACGTCGTTCGCCAACGCGGCCAGGACCGGGATCGGTGTAGACCGGTTCCCGGCTACCGAGCGGCGTACATCGGGTTCGGGATCGGCCGCCAATCGTTCAAGTATCGACACGGACATGCGCCCAAGTGAGCCGACCATTTGACGTATCTCAGGGTCGGGATCGTCCGACAGGCGATGCAGCACACCGGCCGGGGTATTCTTGTTGCAGGCGAGCATGCTACGTACCCCAGGGTCGGGGTCAGCGGCCAACCGGTGCAGCACACCGGCCGGGGTATTCTGATTGGCGGCCACGTTTTCCCGTGCCGCCGGGTCCCCGGCCAGGCATTCCAGCACATCGGCCGGGGTGTTCTCGTTGTGTGCGACGTGGCTGCGTACCGCGGGTTTGGGATCGTCGGCCAGGCGGTGCAGCAACGACACGGGGGTGTTGGGGTTGGCCGCTACGGCGGCCCGCACCCCCGGATCCGGATCGGTAGCCAGGCGTCGGAGCACACCGGCGGACGCGTTCGGGTTCCAGCCGACCCGTAGCCGCACGACGCTGCGGCTGTCGTCCGCCAGCCCGGACAGTGTGTCGGCTGCGGTGTTCGGGTTGGACGCTGCCGCGGCTCGCACGTCCTGCTCAGGGTCGGCGGCCAGACGTTCGAGGGTCACGGCCGAAGTGTTCCAGTTGTTACCCAGTTCGGTCCGGACCCCTACGTCGGGGTCGTCGACCAGGGCCTCCAGCAGACGGGGGTCCACTCGGGCCTCGCAGAGAACCCGCCTGTCCCACAAACTCAGACCAGAAAGATACTCGTCCATCACCCCAGGCTACACCCCCCGGGAGACGTGCTGAGCGTAGGTTCTGTTACCGCACGGCTAGCGCGTTTACCCGGGCAATCCGACTAAGAGCATTAGCGGATAGGGACTGAGTGGGGGCTCCAGCGGTTTCTCCAGTCGATGAGTTTGCTGGTGATGATGAGGGTGATGGCTAGCTGGAGTTGGGCGTGTCGGTGGTGGGTGTGTCGGTCGGTGTTGCGGCGTAGTTGCCCGTAGTTCGAGAGCCATGAGTTGGTACGCTCGACGGTCCAGCGCATGCCGAGGGGTGTTGGAGTTCCCCCCGTGTGCTGAACACTCGGTTTATGCGGCCGTGTGATGGTAGTAGTTGTCCTCCCATTCGTTTGGTGGCTGCTGTCCGATGGTGAAGTGAAGCCGGCGGGGGTTGTACCAGGCTTCGATCCACCAACGGATTGACAGGCGGGCCTGGTGCCGGTTGTGGTAGTCGGCCCGGTTGACGAGTTCCTTTTTGAGGGTGCCGAGGAACGACTCGGCGGCGGCGTTGTCCCAGCACACCCCGGTCCGGCCCACGGATTGGCGGATGCCATAAGCCTTACTGAGCCGGGCTGTGGCTTCGGAGGTGTATTGGGAACCGCGGTCAGTGTGGAAGATCACGTCCCGTATCTGGCCGCCTCGGGTGGCGATGGCTTCGCGCAGCGCGTCGGTGGCGAGTGATGCTTTGAGGTGTGGGGCCATTGAGATCCCGACTACGCGGCGCGACGCCAGGTCCAGGACGAACGCCAGGTAGAGGAATCCTTGGCGGGTTCTGATGTAGCTGATATCGCCTACCCATGCCGTATCCGGGCGGGCGGCTCCGAAGTCGCCCTCCAGCAGGTCAGGGAGCCGATGAGCGCTGTCCGCTGTGGTCGTGACACGCCTCTTGCGGGGAACGAAACCTGCCATATCATGGCACTTCATGAGCCGTTCCACCCGCTTGTGGTTCACCACCCGACCCCGCCTACGCAGCTCGGCGGACACCCTGGGCGAACCATAAGTCCCGGCCGACTCAGCCCATATAGACCGGATCTCGGCGACCAGGGCAGCCTCGGCCAGCTGGACCGGACTCGGCTGGGGCCGCTGCTTGTGGGCGTAGTAAGCCGAGGGGGAAACCCCCACGACCGAACAGATCAGCCTCACCGGGAACCCTTCGGCCCTCTGGGCATCGACGAAGCGATACAGCGTCACACCTTCGACTCCCTCACCCAGAAGGCCACAGCTCGTCTTTTCGAGCTCACGCTCCATCCGCAGCCGGGCGTTCTCCCGCTCGAGTTCGCGGAGCCGTTCCCGCTCATCGCTGCTCAGCCCTTCCCGCTCTCCCCGGTTGATCTCGTCCTGGCGCACCCACGAAGGAACCGACACACACACCAACACCACAGCCACCAACAAAACCATCGACCACCACCCCCGCGAAACCACCCCGGCCGCCACTACCACCAACCCGCCAACCGGCCCGACCACACGCCCACCAACACCACACCATCGAACCTTCCACAGGCCATTGTCAACCCTCCCGACCCTGCGGCAGGTAACGACGGCCCGGGTCATGCTCAGCGGTAAGAGCCGCTACCGCCCCGATAACCGGCCGAACATACCGGTCCAGGCTGCGCAGACTCCGATGCCGGCTCTTCGCCTTCAACAACGGAGCCCCCACCCCCGCCTCACCCAGATGAGTCAGCGCCGAGTGACGCAACTGATGCAGCGTCCAGCCCGACGCTTTGCGGAACAGCGCCCACGCCTGCTGATACGACAGGCGTCCCCGACCGGTATCAGGACACAGATCAGAAAGAGCTGGCGCCTGGTTGGGTCGGCGGTGGGTGACGAACACAGGGCCCTGCTGCCGGCCACCCAGATAGCGGGGTAGGAGGCGGGCGGTACCCGATGCCCACACCACTTCTTGGCGGTGGCCGCCCTTGCCCCTGACCGCAGCCCTCCTGGCCCCGAGGTCGAGGTCCTCGATGTTGAGGGCGAGTATCTCGTTGGCCCGGGCCGCTGTCTCGTACAGCATCCTCCACAGTGTCTTCTCCCGCACATGGACATCCGGCCGGGTCCACAGGGCGTGGAGCTGTTCGTAGCGGATCGGTGCAACTTCGTCCCGGGGCTGGGGGCGGCGTTCGATCCCCGCTAACGGATCCTCGGTAATCCAACCCTGCGCCCGTACCCAGCGGCGGAACGACCCCACAGCGGTGAGACGGTTGTTCCACGTCGCAGCCGAAGCGTCACCTCAGCGGTCCTCGAGAACGCGCCGTACCCGCTCGGCGGTGAACTCATCAAGAGCCAGGTCAGCGTCGAGGTCCCCGACCACAGTCCTGAGAGTGTGGGCGTAACTGCGGCGTCCGTTAGGCGACAGCGGTTTGGCCGCCAGGAACTGCTCGACAGCACGTCCGAGGGAGGGGACACGATGCGGGAGGGCCAGGACTTCGGGCATCGTATCAGCCGTTACCAGAGATATCCGACAGGGTTCACGAGTGTGGAGGCTACCCGCTCCCCCAGCTTGTTCGTGGTTTCGTTCTGCTGTTACCAGAGATACTCCGCCAATATCTCTCGTAAGGCACAGGCGCAGCTCTCCTGACCCTTCCGGTAGGGGTTTATGTCGGATGGTGCCCGGATGTCGGGTGTCCGTATCCGTTGCTGACAGCCCCGATGTGGCGGGTCTGGTGGTCGCGCAGATGCGAAGCCGCCCCGGACCCGGGGAGAGGTTCCGAGTTCCAACGAGTACGCCGGTGCCCGCAGGTTCGCCCAGGGCCGTAACCGCCAGTTCGCCGGTCGCCTCTCGCCAGGGCTCCCGCTACTTGGCCGCTTCTGTGTATGCCTCGGTTAGCGCGTCCAGCAGGTCCTCGCTGATATTGCGGGTTGTGTTTCCCTGACCGACCGTGGTCCCTGCCAGATCCTCGATCCGGTCGATGAAGCCGGGCGCTCTCTTCTCGAAGACGCTGCGCCAGAACTGGAGGCTGGCGCCTCCGTCATTCCAGATGGTGACCAGACCCCTACCGCCGACAACCAGACGCGGTAACAGGGTGTACCGCTTCGCTCCTACGCCTTCGTAGGTCGAGAGGTTGACGAAGCCACTCCGCTCGAGGCCGCGAGCCCACTGCAGCATCCGGCCCAGCGACTCGCGAGTCTCCAGAGGCGCTCGGCTGATCGTGGCCTCAAATCTGTCGCTGCCGGGATAGAGAGTGCCGGATTCCTTGCGGCGTGTCTTCTCCACGGTCACCTCGTGCCGCTCGGGTGTCACACGCTGGGGGAGCACGACGGACATACCGCCGACGTTGAAGGAGTTGACAGCGACCAGGTCGATGACCAGCTTGTCGGTTACGTGCTCGAGGTAAGCCACCAGTGTCATCAACTCCGGTGGCACAGCGTCAAGCACGAACACGAGCCGGAAGCGGCCCTCGCCAAGGTGCTCGTCAAGGGCCGCCGTGAACTCGTCAGCGTCGAACGCATCCTCCTGAACCGACCGCACCGCGGCCACGAGCGACTCGTGGCCGCGCTTCGCCAAGCCGTCACCGAAGCGGTCCTCCAACTGTTCTCGGGTCGTGCCGTGAAGGCTCGCCGCGTAGGACAGGATCTGAGCTACAACAGCGCGACGGGCTTCGTTGTTCTCAGCGAGCTTGACTTCGATGATGACCGGACGGCCCGACGTCTCCACCCCCACAAGATCGGCGTAGCCCGACCCCAGCGGCACCTCCCTACCCAGGATCAGCAGCGGCGGCGCCCCCGACAGCGGCAGCATCTCCGGTGTCTTCTCGATCAGGTGGTGCAGGGTCGCCTCGTCGGGGAACCCCTCGGGCCGGCTCAGCGTCCAGCCCTCATCGTTCTGCGTCCAGACACCCGAGATCGTCATTTCTGCTCCTGGTTCCTCCCACGAAGGCTACTGCCCCCAGATCGGGTCTCCCCATCCTGAGCCGTAGCCGACCAACCGAGCCAATGCTGGCGTCAGTGCGCCGGAGCCAGGTTGACCGTGACCGTCATGTCGAGGGCTGCTGCGGCCTTGTAGAGCGTCGTGAGCGTCGCGCTCGTGCCGCCGGAGGACGGGTGGTTCGAGTCCCAGAGCACACCGAAGCCCTGGAGAGGGTCGTCCTCGGGACGTTCACAACCGTCGGGCCCTGCAAACCGAAGCTGAACCGTCCGCCTACAGCAGCAGCACTGGCGATCGTCGCCAACATCGGAGCGACCCGAAGCAGCGAGCCGTGATCGATCTTGGGGTCTACCAGCGTCACATCGACCAACAGAACCAGGGTCGGAGGCGCCGATGAGCAAAGACTCTGTCTACCAACAGCTGAGGGGTCATCTCGCCTACCTCAACCTGGCAGCAGCAGCCGAAGCGCTGCCCGCCCACCTTGACCAAGCCCGCCGAGGTGGTATCGGTCATACCGAGTTCCTCGAGGGGCTGCTCCGGGTCGAGGTCGTCCCTAACGCCGGCGGACCGGCTGTATGTTGAAATACGGAATGCGAAGCGGACAGAACGGGCATTCGGATTGTTGACGGTCGGATGTCACAACACAAGCGTCGCCGTGCAACTACTGAACAGGGCCTCAGCCCTAGGCGGCAAGCTGTGTAGGTGGCTGTTCCCGAAGCGACGCCAGGACACATACCCAAGTGTCGAGACCCTTGCGATGTTTTCGATTTGGGGTATCGTAAGTGTTTGAGGAGGAGCACACCATGACCGCGTTGACGCTTGAACGTACCGTTCTGCCCCCCGAGGAGTCGCTCGACAAGCTGGTCGCTCTGCTCGGTCCGATAGGCGCTGAGCCGACAGCGACGGTGTCCGGCTCCAACGGCGAACATATGGTGTTGCCCCCTGAGGTCTTCGCTGTGCTACGCGATGTTGTCGAAGCAATGGCCCACGGCCAGGCGGTCACGATTGTTCCCGTGCATCAGCGTCTCACAACCCAGGAAGCAGCCGACCTGTTGGGTATCAGCCGACCGACGGTCGTGAAGCTTCTCGAGTCAGGCGAGATAGCGTTTGAGCGGCCGGGCCATCACCGTCGTGTTCGCCTCGCCGATGTGCTCGCCTACCGCCAGCACCGCTCAACCCAGCGTCGGGACTCCCTCGATCGGATGGTCGAGATCGCCGACGAAGGCGGAATGTACGAACGGACCGCAACACCCAAACGAACTCGCTGAGCAACGCCGGTGCCGTGCGCGGTCGTCCTCGACACGTGCGTGCTGTACCCGGCCCACCTACGCGACACGCTTCTGCGACTCGCCGAACGCGGTCTATACCAGGCGTTGTGGTCCGCTGACATCCTCACCGAACTCCACCGGAACCTCGTGGAGGTAGGGATCCGCAGCGACACCGTCGACTATCTCCACGCCGAGATGCAAGGCGCCTTCCCCCAAGCTGAGGTCACCGGCTACCACACTGCCATGCACTCGATGACCTGCGACCCCAAAGACCGCCACGTCCTCGCCGCGGCGGTCCGTTCCGACGCCGCCGCCATCGTAACCTTCAACGTGGCGGATTTCCCTGCCCCCAGCGTCGACCCCTACAAGATCGACGTTATCCACCCAGCAGACTTCCTCCTAGACCTACTCGATCTGGCTCCCTCCATCGTGATCACCGAACTCAACAGCCAAGCAACCGCCAACCGGCGAGCTCCCAAAACGCTGAACGGTCTGCTCGAAGCCCTCGGCAGGGCGGGGGTGCCTTCGTTCACTGACCAGGCCCGCCGCCAGACCGGGTGACCAACCAACAGCGCGACACCAACCACCCCAGCCATACCATTACCCACCGAGCTCCCCCATCATCGAACTCGGCCTGGCAGCCACCCGTGCCACGTGCCCCGGAGCTGCCCGGACCGACACCTCCCGGTTTAGCCCCCAGAGGACCTCTACCGCACAGACCAGGTAGAAGCGGCCTCGCTGCGATTCGTCGACGAAGGCGTGGACGGTCATTGCGACGTACTGGTGGCTGTACTGATCCGTCCCCGGGGACCGAACGGCGGGTTGAGGGTGTAACGGTTCTCCCAGGAAATACCCTCGGGTGCAAGCGGCGCCTCGTGGCGCTTGCACATCGGTCACCCACAGGCGGTCCGGCTCGTTGTTGACGATCGACCAGGCCCGCCGGCGTGTCGACGGGGCGGATCAGCCGTCTGCAGCCTCGGCTCCCACTGAGGCCGGCCCGGCGCATGAGCATCGCCACCGCGTTATGCCCCACCGTGATCCCATAACCCAACCTCAGTTCCGGATGGACCCGCAGGGCGCCGTAGGTACCGCGTGACTGTTGATGGACCTGGTGGATGAGGTCGGTTAACGACACATGGCGGATGGCCCGGACCGAAGGCGGTCGGGGTCCTCCAAGCTTAGAACCCCGACTCCGACACCCCCAGCACCCGACAAGCCACCCGGGCGGGCAGCCCCTCGGTTCTCATGGTCTGGATCGCTTCGAACCGTCTCCTGCGGACACCACCTGTGCTCACAGCAACTCGTTGGCTCGCCTCGTCACGGCCAACTCCGTTTCCAACTCGGCAATCCGGCGACGCGCCGCCCACAGTTCCCCTTGTTCCGCCGAGGTCGCACCGGGCTTCAGGCCACGGTCAACAGCGTCCTGGCGTCGCCAGTTGTAAATCGTCTGATCCGACACACCAAGATCAGCAGACAAGGACGCCACCGACCTGCCAGCCGCTAACAGACCCAAGGATCCTGCGACGGAACTCGGGTGGGTATCGATACGGCATGAAGACCTCTCCTTTGCGGGTCAGCACACCACTAATTCAAATATCCCGACTCCACGAAACTGGGTAACCATCAGCTGTCTTCCCAGATCGTTTGGATAATGCATTTGCCTGATGGGTCGTCGAGTAGTCTCCTAATACTGAAGTTCCGTACGTCTCCTCCCCACCGGGTCCGGATCAGAGCCGTCGAGGATACGCACCAGTCAAACTGCCATCACCCAACGCTGCACCGCATCCGTCGGGCAGAACCTGGCGGGTGCGCACTCGGTGCCCACAAACACCCCGTCAGCCGCAAGAGCGCTGATCGCTGTTTCATGAACAGAGCCCTCCACGTCCGTGTAGACACCCGAGTCCCCATCGACGGTGGCCGGTGGCGCCGTCGTGGGCGTAGTCGCCGGTCCGGTCGCGGCTGATCCTCCTCCTACTTCCTCGATCAGCCATCCCCCACCAGACTGCCTAGAAGCCACAAACGTGTACTCCACCCCATTCACCGACGCAGCCCTAAGCTCGATACGCTGCCCCGACGTGAAAAACAACAGGCGGCCAGAACCAGAATCGTCTACCGGAACTCCACGTCGCTACCCGGATACCTACACGAGCCGCCCGGCTCCACCACCAACCCCACATAACAATCACCACTCCCCTGCGCCAACACGCCAACCGCTACCACAACAGAAGCCACAACCGCCAACACAACCCCAACAACCCTGAACGGTCCCCGCCCCGTCCCCAGTCGTGACCCTCGAATCGACCCCGGCTCCCGCCGATAACTTCTACCAGACCGGCGGGAACGAAGCCCCACCCCGCCCAGATCGTTCCGACCTCCTATAACCACAAGAACTCCGTTTCCTCTCTGAACCCGGTGCGGTTCACTCCGCGAGCGCCCGTGAACACACAAACCTCCGTTCCGGGCCACAAGCTGACCGCAGACGTGAGATCCGAGGCGATGTAGCGGAAACCGTCCACCAAACGCATCGCCAGCGGCTTTCGGGTTAGGACTCTAGGACGGATACGTAGTGTCCCCAGGCCTCCATGAGTTGGCGACGGCGTTCCAGCAGATCGCTTCTTGCGTAGGCCTGCTCCGCCGCTGACCCAACCCGATGCGCCAGACACGCTTCGGCTACTTCGCGGGCAACACCGGTTTCGCCGCACCAGTCCCGGAACGGGACTCTCATCCCATGTAACGTCCCCTCGATACCCAGGCTGGTGAACAGCTTGGCGAGGACCCAAGAGGCGATCTCGTCACCCGACTTCGACGGGAACACAAGACCCGAACCGTTACTGTGTTGGCGGGCTTCGGCAAGCACGTCAACAGCCCGCCCCGACAACGGTACCCTGTGCTCGCGGCCTGCTTTCATCCGCTCTTGGGGGATCGTCCACGCCGCCGCATCAAAATCGATCTCCTCCCAGCGGATACCTCTTACTTCGCCCGATCGCGCCGCGGTGAGAATGGTGAACTCGGCCGCGAGGCGCACAGTCGCATGCGCCTTCGACTGCCGTAACCTGGCGACCGCTTCTGCGACGTCACGATGCGGGAGAGCGCGTAGGTGTTTTCTGGCTCCGACCTGTTTCGGTAGAGCAACGGTGACCGCCTCTCCCGCCGGGTTGTCGGCCCGGTATCCCTGGGCGATGGCCCATTTCATGACCGCTGCGATCCGCTGCCGTACCCGCTTAGCTGTTTCCGGGCGGCTGTTCCACATCGGAGACAGACAATCCATCACATCCCCAGACGTCACCTCATCCACCCGTTTGGAACCGACCGCCGGCAGCACATAGGTAGCCAACGATGATCGCCACTGTCCCTCAGACTTGCCGCCCGGTTTCCACTTCCCCGCGTGCAGAGCGATCACTGCCTCAGCCGCGGTCGCGAACGTGGGAACACCCCCGGAACGCAGCGCTGTGGGGTCGCCGCCCTCCAGGGCGGTCTTGCGGTACTCGAACGCATGGGCGCGTGCTTCGGCCAATCCCACATACGGGTAGCCACCCAACCCGAGGTCGCATCGTTTGCGGTTGACGGTTCCTCGCCATATCCACTGTTTGGATCCTGACGGCTGGACGCGAAGGATGAGGCCGTGCTGATCTCCGTACTTGCCCGGTTTGGTGACCGAACGCACCCACGCAGCTGTTCGTTTTGGCAATTCCCTCTCCTCCTGGCCTTCTGAGCGTCCCCTTTAGCGTCCCACACTAGAGTGAAACTGCCCGCAACAAGAGGGAAAGTCAAGCAACCGATGCTGGCTTGCCAGGACCGGATTATCCGCCGGTGAAGACTAGACGGAATAGTCTCTTACCTGGGACTATGAGCAGTCATGAAACGGCTGGCAACCATCAGGAACCTGGTGGAGTGTGGGCTCCGGGGGTGGGACTTGAACCCACAACCAACGGATTAACAGTCCGCTGCTCTGCCGAATTGAGCTACCCCGGATCGTTGGGTCGGCCTGCCATGGTACCAGTACCGGGGGAAGGCGTGAACGATGCCGGCCGGGGCGGGGCGGGCCTCATGCATCCCGGAGGTAGCCCTCCAGATGGCGGTTCCGGCTGTTGCGTAGCTTGAACAGGGCCCTGGTCTCGAGTTGGCGTATCCGTTCCCGGGTCACGTGGAAGTGGTTGCTCAGTTCGCCGAGGGTGCGTACCCGGCCATCCTCCAACCCGAAGCGCATCAGGATGACCTTGCGTTCACGTTCGTTGAGAGCTTCGAGAGCCAGGGCTACATATTCCTGGAGCAGCTTGAAGGAGGCGCCCTCCAGCGGGACATCTGCTCGCTGGTCCTCCACCAGGTCGCCCAAGGTGGCGCCTTCCCGCTCGCCGACGGGTGTCTCGAGGGACAGGGTGCCCTGGGAGATCCTGTTGATCTCGACCACGCGTCCGGGTGAGGCCTCGATCTCCCGGCCGATCTCCTCGATGGTGGGCTCACGACCGAGTTCCTGGAACAGGCGGCGCTGCGTCTTGGCCAGCCTGTAGATCGTCTCCACCATGTGGACCTTATGGTCCGCCCCTGGTCGGCCAGCGCCCGACTCACGGCCTGACGAATCCACCAGGTGGCGTAGGTGGAGAACTTGAACCCTCGCCGGTATTCGAACTTCTCCACCGCTCGCATCAGTCCGAGGTTTCCTTCCTGGATCAGGTCGAGCAGGGGCATGCCGTTGCCCACGTAGCGCTTGGCGATCGACACCACCAGGCGCAGGTTGGCTTCGACCAGCCGCTTCTCGGCCTGCTGTCCCTTCCGTGCGGCCCGCTCGAGGATCACGCGTTCCTTCAGCGACCCGGATGATCCTGCTGCTTCGAGTTCCGACAACTTGGCTTCGGCATGGCTACCGGCTTCCACCGCCACGGCTAGTTCCACCTCCTGGTGGGGGGTGAGCAGGGGAACCCGACCGATCTGGTTGAAATACATGCGGATCGGATCGGACACCGGGATGGTGCCCTGTTCATTGGCCGGGTTGTCGAAGCCGTTCGACTCCTCTTCCACGACGGTCACCCCGCTCTTGCGGGCGTTGTCGACCGCCCGGTCGAAGGCTGATCCGGGGGCGTCCACCGCCTCGAGTTCGTGCTGGAGTTCCGCCATGGTCACGAAACCGCGCCGGCGCCCGCGCTCCAGGAGTTGATCGATCGCCGCCTCTACGGATGGGTCCACACCTACTCCTCGCCCGTTCGGGCACTCCGCTCCGTCAAACGTATCAATTCCTGCCGCGCTTGGGAATACCCTTCCCAGTCCGAATCGGGGTCCAGAGATTCCAGTTGGAGGCGGAGTTCGGCCTTGCGCCGGGTGGCGAACCGGGCCTCGAGGTGAGTCAGGACATCCGCGAGGGGGAGCAGGGGATCCTCCAGCAGCGCCAGCCGCCGCGCCATGGCCGCCAGCGGCGAGTCCTCGATACCGGAGAGGGGAATGGGCTTTCCGGGCTCGACATGGCGACCTACGGCCCGGAGCGCGGTGGCGAGGCGGTATGCGTCATCCGATTCGAACAGGTCGGGAGAAACCTCCTCCCGTGACGCCGTGCCTGCCATCAGATGGCGGAGGAGGTCCCGTTCGGATCTGTCGAGGCGCCGAATCCGGGGCGCAGGCGTCGCGTAGGACCGGTTGTTGGACACAGCTCGGCCGGTGTCGGGAATCGCCCCCTCTATCTCTCTCAGAACCCGGGCCTCGTTCATCCGTGTCCGCACCGCCACGTACGAGGAGTATTGGAAACGGATCGAGTCATCGGGGTGCCGGGCGATCACCCGGGCCGCTTCCTTCATGGCCTTCGTCCGGGCGTCGCGGTCCGAGAGGTCGTGCTGCGCCAGTACCCGCTCCACGCGGAAGGCGGTGATCGGCCTGGAGTCGTCGACAGCCTCCCTGAGCACGGTACCCCGGCCGTCCTGGACCAGGTCGGCCGGGTCGTGCCCCTCGGGCATCTCGGCCACTCTCAGGTCCAGGTCGAGGTCGGAGGTGATCCGCAGTTCGTCGCCCCGGATGGCCGCCCCGGCTCCGGCGGCATCGGCGTCGAAGGCGAGGACGATTCGAGGAGCGAAACGGCGCAGCAGGTCGAAGTGCCCTTCCCCCAGCGCCGTGCCGCAGGTGGCGACGGCCACCGGCATCCCGGCGATGTGGAAGGCTATGACATCGGTGTATCCCTCGACCACCACCGCGGTGCCCTCCCGGCTGATCGCTGAGCGGGCGCGGTCGAGCCCGTAGAGGAGTTCGCCCTTCTTGTAGAGGGGGGTCTCGGCGGTGTTGAGGTACTTGGGACCTTCACCCTGCAGCAGCCGGCCTCCGAAGCCCACCATCTCGCCCCGCACGCTGTGGATCGGGAACATCAGGCGACCCCGCATCTGGTCGAACAGGCGTCGACCCCTCCCTCTCCGGCCCAGCCCGGCCGCCTCGATGTCGGTCTCCCGGAATCCCTCACCGCGGAGGTGGCTGGTCAAGGCATCGAAGTCGTCCGGCGCGTAGCCGAGCCGGAACTCGTCGACGACCTCCACTCCGTAGTCCCGGCTCCGTACGTAGGCGCGGGCATGGCCCGCGTCGGGAGCCTCCTTGAGCCGGGCGTGATAGAACCGGCCCGCGGCCTCGACCGCCTCGACCAGCCGGCTCCGTCGCTCCCGCTTCCTGGCCGCCTGCGGATCGCGCCGCACCACGATCCCCGCCTGATCGGCCAGCATCTCCACGGCCTCGCCGAACGCCAGACCCTGGGTTTCCTGCACGAAGGTGAAGATGTCACCACCCACCCCGCACCCGAAGCAGTGGTAGAGGCCGCGCGCCGGGTCGATGGACATGGAAGCCGTCTTCTCGGTGTGGAAAGGACACAGCGCCTTGAAGGCGCCCCTGACCTTCCGGACCGTGGTCACCCCCTCGAACAACTCGACCAGATTCACTGCCTGGCGGATCCGCTCCAGGTCATCTCGATCGGCAGCCATACCCCCGCGAGTGTACGCGTGGCCGCTGCCCTGTGCTCGATGGTCGGTGGTCGGTGGTCAGCCGTCGGTGGCGACCGCCACCAGATCGATTACGAGCAACACCTCGTCGCCCACGTTGCTGACGCTCGGTACGTCGGGTATGACCAAGCCGAAGTCGGACCGGAGCACCGTTGCCGAACCTTCCACCTCTATGCGGTCGGCGGTCACCACGATGGCCTCCATCTCGAAGTTCACCGGTCGGGTCACCCCGCTGAGGGTGAAGTCGCCGCTGACCGACAGCGCCACCCGGTCCCCCACTGCCACTCGGTCGGGAAGGCCCTCGATACCGGTGGGTTCGAAGGTGGCGAATTCGTTCTCGTCGCGGGCGGAACCCAGGATGGGTCCCCGCATGGCCCGATCCCGGAAGTTCGAATCCGTCTCCAGGGTGCGTACGTTGATCACGACGGTGCCCAGCCGGGAGGTAGCCGGATCACCGAAGTCGATCAGTACCTCGCCCGCCACCTCGTTGGTGGTGCCCACCACCCGCTTGGGACTCCCGCTGAGGATCTCGTCGATCTCGAAGCTGACCGACGACTCGGCCACCACGATCCGGTACACCACGGCCGTCGGCTGCTCGCCGGGATCCTCCCCCACGGTGGTTCCCGATGTGGGGGATGAAGAGGTTGCGGTCGTGGTCGGCGTGGTGGTGGTGGGATCCTCGGGGACGGTTTCCGGTGGAGCCTCCTGCTGCTCCTGTTCCCTCTGCCCCTCCTCCACCTCGGGCTCGGGCTGCGATGTGACCGGCGGTGCGGTGACCTCGGTGCTCGGCTCTCCGCTTCCCCCCGAGAACCACACGTAGGCGAACCCGGCCGCGACCACTACCAGAACCAGCCCTATCACGATCCCGAGTTTGTTGACCATCACCCACCTCTGCTCGCGGTGCCGGTCAGCCGGTCGGTGAGGTATCCCACCAAGGCATCGATCCCGACCCGGTCCTGGTCCATCGTATCCCGGTCGCGGACCGTAACCGCTCCGTCGTCGAGGGTTTCGAAGTCGACGGTGACGCAGTAGGGCGTTCCGATCTCGTCCTGGCGCCGGTACCGCCTCCCGATCGCCTGGGTTATGTCGACCTCGATGTCCCAGCAGGGCCGGAGCAGGGACGCCACCCGCCCGGTCACCTCGACCAGGTCGGCCTTCTTGGAGAGCGGGAGCACCGCCACCTTGATGGGAGCCAGCCGAGCATCGAGACGTAGCACGGTACGGGTGGCGCCCCTAACGATCTCCTCCCCGAAGGCGTCGATCAGGAAGGCGAAGGCGGCTCGCGTCGCGCCGGCGGCCGGCTCGATGACATAGGGGAAGAAACGCCTTCCTGCAGCCTGATCGAAGTAGCGCAGGTCCTTGCCCGAGTGCTCCGCATGGCTCCGCAGGTCGAAATCGGTGCGGTTGGCGATGCCTTCCAACTCGTCCCATCCCCACGGGAACCGGTACTCGACGTCGTAGGTACCCACCGCGTAGTGTGCCAGCTCATCCCCTTCATGGGCTCGCAACCGGAGGTTGGCGGCCTGTATGCCCAGATCCAGGTACCAGGCCTCCCGCTCTCCGACCCAGTAGTCGAACCACCGGTCCGCGTCGTCGGGGTGGGTGAAGAACTCCATCTCCATCTGCTCGAACTCGCGGGTGCGGAATACGAACTGGCCGGGTGTGATCTCGTTGCGGAAGGACTTGCCTAGCTGTGCTATGCCGAAAGGGAGCTTGCGGCGCATGACCCGCCGTACGTTCTCGAAGTTGGTGAAGATTCCCTGGGCGGTCTCCGGTCGCAGGTAGACGAGGGTGCCTTCGCCGGCCACGGGACCCATGTGGGTCCTGAACATCAGGTTGAAGTCACGGGCCTCGGTGAACGAATCTCGCCTCCCGCAGGTCGGGCAGCGCCCGGTGTCGTCCAACTTGTCGAGCCGGTGGCGCGTGTGGCAGGAAGTGCACTCCACCAGCGGATCATGGAACTGGGAGACATGACCCGACGCCTCCCACACCATGGGCGACTGGATAACGGCCGAGTCGAGCCCCACCACATCGTCTCTCAACTGCACCATCGACCGCCACCATGCTTCCTTGACGTTACGCAGCAGGGCGACCCCCAAAGGGCCGTAGTCGTAGGCGGAACGGAGTCCGCCATAGATTTCGGATGCCTGGAACACGAAGCCGCGCTTCTTGGCCAGGTTCACGATCCGCTCGAAGCTAGGTTGCGCCATCCGTCCCATCCGTCAGTCGAGGCGGGAGGATGGTAACCGAACCCGTTCACTCACCGCCGGACCCTCCGGCAGTGCCGGGGCGCACGCCACCGAACCGCCGCTTCCGCATCTGGAACTCGACGACCGCGTCCACCAGGTGCTGGGGCCCGAAATCCGGCCAGAGAGTGTCGGTGAATACCAGCTCGGCGTAGGCGCTGCCCCACAGCAGGAAGTTCGAGATCCGCATCTCGCCGGAGGTGCGCACGATCACGTCGGGGTCGGGCATTCCGGGCACGAGCAGGTGCTCCGCGATGTCGCGCTGGGTGATCGAACCGGGATCCCGGTCACCGGAGGCCACCTGGCTCGCCAGCCTGCGCACGGCGTGGACGATCTCGGCCCGCCCCCCGTAGTTGAAGGCCAGGACCAGGTCGAGGCGGGTGTTGTCCCGGGTCCGGTCAACCGCGTTCCTCATGTGAGTGCGGTTCCGCTCCGGGATGCGAGGATCGGCCAGGTCACCGGCGAAGTGGAGCCTCGTCCCCATACGGTCCAGCGAGTCCAGCCGGCGCAGAAGGATGTCCTCGTTGAACCACATGAGGAACGCCACCTCTTCGGGATGGCGGGCCCAGTTCTCGGTGGAGAAGGTGTAGGCGGACAGCCACCTCAACCCGACCGCCAGCGCGCCCTCCACACAGTCGAACAGCACCGCCTCCCCCGCGGCGTGTCCGGCGGTTCTGGGCAGGTTACGCGCCGCCGCCCAGCGTCCGTTCCCGTCCATGATGAGGCCCAGGTGGACGGGAACCCGTTCCGGGTCGACAAGCCCGAGATCCAGGCGGGACGCGGCTCCGCCGGCTGCGATCAGGTTGCCTCCTGCCGACCTATCCACTGTTGATCGCGCCGTAGGCGAGCGCGGCCAGCCCGGATTCGATATGGAACTCCACGAACCGTCTCGTCAGCCCGGCGGCATCGCCGGCGAGTTTCCCGTCCGGCCCGGTGAACCCGGACAACTCGGCGGTAGACAACCGGGCCAGATGTTCGGTGAGCCCTTCCCTGAGGCGGACGGCGTTGCCGGCATCGCACCTGCTACAGACCAGGCCCCCGCCGGCCAGGCTGAACCTACCGAGGTCGTCCCGCCGACCACAGGCGGCGCAGTACCGCAGAGCCGGGCCTAGACCGAGCGCGTCCATGAGCTTGAGGAGGAACGATGCCACCAGATCCATCCCGCCCGCCCCGTGCTCGAGGGCATGGAGCCCACGTTGGAGGAGCAGGAAGAGTCGGTGGGACGGTTCGCCCTCGACCACCACCTTGTCGATCGCCTCCGCCATGGTTCCGGCCACCAACACCGCGTCGAGGTCCAGGCGGAGGCGTGGGAAGGCTTCGATCACCGAGACCTGCGTGACGGTGGCCAGATTGCGTCCCTGGTAGAGAACCAGGTCCACGTGGGTCAGGGGCTCCAAGCGGCCGCCGAACCTGCTCTTGGTCCTTCTTATGCCCTTGGCCACCACCCGGACCTTGCCGTGATTGGGGCTGACGAGCACCACGATGCGGTCGGCCTCCCCGAACGGATACCCACGGAGGACGATTCCCTGATCACGGCGGAGTGTCATCATCGCTCAAGGTCTAGGCCGGTACATGTCTAGTTGGCAGGGTACCCCGTAGGGCCCGGATCGAGGGGTAGGCTGGAGGGGATGGTGCTACTCGATCAATCTGCCCGCCGGGAGTTCCTGGCTTCTCATCCCGGTTGGGACCTCTCAGCGGAAACGATCACCAGGACCTTCAGGTTCCGGGATTTCGCGGGCGCGATCGGTTTCGTGGCCTCGGTGGGCGTGCTGGCCGAGAAAGCCTTCCACCATCCTGACATCGACATCCGCTACAGCCGGGTCAAGGTGTCTTTGACCACCCACGACCGGGGAGGCCTCACCCACAAGGACACGTCCCTGGCAGCCCGTATCGACCGTCTGACAGCGGGTGCCTGAGCGGCCCCGACGTAGAACCGTCAGCCTCATTGGGCGCTCCGTCGCCTAGCCTCCCCAAAAGGGTCGCGAAGGTGAGGCGACGGACATGTACACGTCCGTCTGGGGTACGTGTGACGCCGTTGAGCGCCGCCCGGATACGACTCAGCGTGGACCGTGTAGGCGGACACGGATATGGACCAATGACCCCTCAGCAGGGCTCGACAGCCTTTGTGCACAGTCCCCGGTCGCCACTGACAACTGACCACTGGAAACGCCACTGACTACTGGCCCGGGATCAGGGTCCTAGCAGTCCTGCCGGGACGACGGCGATCCCCAGGGATCGCGGCAGGCCTCTGTACCGGTGGTGACCACCACCGCGTCGATCAGGGCTTGGACAAGCCGGTGAGGATGAATCGGCCGGGGCTGAAGTCCTCGTCGACGGCCCGACGTACGATGTCCCATGACGCCGGGTACCGCTGCCACTCATCGATGAGTATGGTCGCCTTGCCCCGGATCAGCAGGTGCGGGTTGGCTCGTACCTCGTCGAGGGTCTCAGGGTCATCCAACGCAAACACCGTGTTGGCGAGCCGATGGGCTGTCCGCGTCTTGCCGACAGCTCGAGGCCCCTCGATGCTTACCGCGGGAAGCGCGTCCAACAGATCGCTCAGTTCTGTGTCCACTACCCGAGGCCGGTACTCAAAGACCTGGCTTAGTCCGTAAAGGCCTGGTTCAGTCCGTAAAGGCCTGGTTTGGTCTGTACATATTCGTCTACCTCGTATATAAACTACTGTTGCTCATACAAGCTACTTTTCCACGAGTATTAGAAGTGCCGGGGACAGTTTTGGACCGCCGGCGACCAGCGACCAGCCGCCGCTACAGTCCGAGTCGTCGGATCCGATCGGGGTATCGCTGCCAGTCTTTCTCGACCTTCACCCTCAGGTGGAGAAACACCCGACGGGAGAAGGTTTCCTCCAGTTCCCGCCGGGCCTCGGTTCCGGCCTGGCGGAGCAGCGATCCGCCCGCACCTATGACGATTCCCTTCTGGGATTCACGCTCCACGTATACGGTTGCTTCGATCCACATGAGGCCGTCCCGCCGGATTTCGATGTCGTCGGTCTTGACGGCCACCGAGTGGGGAAGCTCCTCGCGCAGCAGGTCCAGCAACTTCTCCCGCACCGTCTCGGCTACCAGTACCTCGTCCGGCTGATCGGTGGTCGTACCCGGCGGGTAGTGGGCCGGCCCTTCGGGCAGCCGGGGGACCAGTTCCCCGATGACTCGATCCAGGCCGTCACCTGTCAGCGCCGAGACGGGTACGTAGGCGCCGAAATCCCAGTGCGCCGCCTCGCCGAGACGCTCCGCCACCCGCCCCTTGCGGACCAGATCGACCTTGTTGACGATCGCGATCACCATCTCCGGTGTGCCGGCACGAAGGAGACGTTCGGCGATCCGGCGGTCGCCGGGGCCCACCCTGCCCGTAGCGTCGAGCACGAACAGGATGCAATCCGCCTCGGCCAGGGTCCGGTAGACGACCGAGTTGAGCCGCTTCCCCAGCTCAGTGCGGGGGCGGTGGAGCCCGGGGGTGTCGAGCAGCACGATCTGGGCGCCGGAGTGGGGGTCTCCGACGGTGAGGACACCTCTGGTGGGCATCCGGGTGGTCTGGGGCCGCCGGGAGGTGATCGAGACCTTGCGGCCTACCAGCCCGTTGATGAGGGTCGACTTGCCGACATTGGGACGCCCGACGACGGCCACGAACCCCACCCTCATCGGTGGAGTCTCATCGATGGGACATCTCCGGCCGGTTCACCCGGACCCGCTCGACCCGGCGCCCCTGGACCCGTTCGGGGACGAGCACCGCTCCATCGAACTCGAACCGCTCCCCCACCAGCGGGACCCGTCCCGCCAACCCGAGCACCAGACCCCCGACCGTGTCCCATTCGGCGTCCGGGAAGCGGATGTCGAGCAGGCTGTTGAGATCGTCGACCGGAAGGCGGGCGTCCACCAGGAAGCCGCCGTCTTCGAGGGGCTGCACCATCCGGGGCTCGGTGTCGTACTCGTCCACGATCTCTCCCACCAATTCCTCGAGTAGGTCCTCGATGGTGACCAGCCCGGCGGTTCCGCCGAACTCGTCGATGGCGATGGCCATGTGCACCTGGAAGGATTGCATCTCCCTGAGGAGGTCCTTCACCCGTTTGGTCTCGGGGACGAAGTAGGGCGGGCGGCTGATCTCGGTGACCGGTGTGGCCGCAGGGGGAACCCCCAGGAGGCGCAGTAGATCCTTGGCGTACACGAGGCCCACGATGTCGTCCGCTCCCTGCCCGGTCACCGGTACCCGCGAGAACCCGTGTTCCAGTATCAGTTCCAGGGCTTCGTTGGTCGTGAGGTGGGCACTGAGGGCCACCATGTCGGTGCGCGGGACCATCACCTCCCGCACGATGGCGTCGGAGAACTCCAGGACGGAGGAGATCATCCTGATCTCCTCCCGGTCGGACGGGTCGTGGTCGCCGTCGGCCTCGCTGCCGGCGTCGTCCTCGTCCTCCTCGTCGTTGATCACGTCTACCGCCCGATCTCCGACCGAGATCGCTACCCGCAGGAGGTGGGCGAAGCGGTAGGCCATGCGGCGAGGCCGCCCGCGGCCCACAGAACGGGGAAACAGCTCCCCGACCAGCACCAGGACCACCCCGGTGAGGACCAGGGCTCCGGCCAACCACCAACCCCTGACGACGGTGCCCATCACCCAGGCCGTGGGGAGGGCGGCAGCCACCAGCAATGCCGAGTGCACCAGCGATATGGAAGGCTGGATACGCGAGCGGTCTTCGAGCAGCCCGGCCACGACCACTGCCCCGGGCATACCGTCCGCCGCGTCGTGGATGGCGTCGGCTCTGGGAGTCCGGACCAGGGAAGCCCCGGCGGCCCGCAGGGCGGCTGCCAGGATCAGTACAGCCGCGGAGATTCCCCATGCGAAGCCGCTCACCGGCGTTTCACCCCCACGCTAGCCAGCAGGGCGCGCTCGCGGTCCTCCATCAGAGCCGCCTCGGCGTCCGTCTCGTGGTCGTACCCGATAAGATGCAGCAGGCCGTGGGCCACGATCAGGGACATCTCTTCGGTGGGATCGGCGCCGTGCTCCGCGGCCTGGCGGTGGACGACCGCGGGCGCGACGATCACGTCACCGAGACCGTAGGGAACGCCGTCGGCGGCCTCCCCCACCGCGGCCCGGCGATGATCACCCGGCGGGACCAGCGGCAGGGCCAGGACGTCGGTGGGTCCTTCCCGGTCGAGGAACCGCTGGTTGTGCACGGCCATCGCCTCGTCGGTCACGAACATGATGCCGACTTCGGTCTCCGGTGGGAGTTGCTCCTCTTCCAGCACGACGCGGGCCAGCCGCCGGAGCGGCTGCAACGGTAAGGGAACGTCTTGGTCGTCTGTGACGTAGATGTCCACGGCCTTGTCCAACCCTACTCTATGTGGTCTGTCTGTAAAATGATTCGGCGTGCCTTGGCAGCCATCGACGCTCCTCGCTGCGTTCCGCCTCCTCGATGTACCGCTGCGGGTACGCCTTCGTCGGCGGGCCTTGCGAGCAACGCCGCTGCCGGCGCATACCACACCACCATCTCACAGACAGACCACTGGATCCCGGTCGCGGTCGGCGGGGATCATTCGGCGTCGGGGAAGTTCGGGTACGGGATACGCTGGTGGTAGTGGCCTTTCAACGCATCGACCATGGCGGCTTTGGCGTTGGTGAGGTCCCCGAGGGTGAGCTCGGAGTTCGAGAGCTGTCCGTCGGCCAACTTCTCCGCCACCACCCTTCGCACCAACTGCTCGATCCGCTCCGGCGACGGCTCCTGCGTCTGGAAAACCGCCCGGCAGGCGCCCTCCACGGAGTCGGCCATCATCACGATCGCCATCTCCTTTTTGACCGGCTTGCGACCGGCATGCCGGTAGTCCTCGATGTCCACCGTGTCGGGTCCGTAGAGCTCCTGCGCCTTGTTGTAGAAGAAGTGCATCACGCCGTCCCCGTGATGGGTGACCACGGACTCGGCCACTTCACCCGGAATGCGGAACCTGCGCGCCAGGCTGATGCCGCCCGTCACGTGGCGGCGGATCACCTCGGCCGAGCGGGCGGGCGCCATCCGGTCGTGGGGGTTCTGGATGCCGAACTGGTTCTCGATGAAGAACTGCGGGTTCTCGGTCTTGCCGAGGTCGTGGTAGTAGGCAGCGGCCCTGGCCAGCAACGGATTGGCGCCCACCGCCCTGGCAGCCCGGTCGGCGAGGGTTCCCACCATGAGCGAGTGGTTGAACGAGCCGAGCGCCTTCTCCTCCAGGAGGCGGAGGGCCGGATGGTTGCGGTCGGTGAGGTCAAGGAGGCGCAGGGAGGTCGTGATGTCGAACGTGATCTCGAGCACGGAGAGCAGGGAACTGCCTATCAGCCAGGAGATGGCGCCGTTGGCCAGAGCGAAGGCCGCCGCTTCGTACACCCTCATGTCCTCGTGGAAGAACCATGCGATCACCGCCGCGAAAGCGGCCGAGAGGGCCACGATGTAGATCGCCGCCCGGCGCAGTTCCCGGCGTGCCGAGATGGATGACACGAACGGAACCGGCGCCAGAGTGGACAGCGCCGCGAACACAGTGTAACCGGGATCGGTGGTTGCAATGGCCGTCATCGAACCGACCGCCACCGCCATCAACACGGCTACCCGGGCGTCGAAGAGGATCGCGGTCATGAGACCGAATGCCGCGGCCGGAACCAGGTACCCGATAGCCGCGTTGTCGTCGACGAACACCGCCACTCCCCGGGCCGCCAGAGCCGAGAGGGCCACGAGCAATCCGAACAGGGCAAGGCGCCGCATCGAGTTCCAGACACGGGGCTCGAACCGGAACATGTAGAGCGCCAGCAGTCCCACCACGAACACCACGGCTGTGGCCAGGGCCAGGTAGCGGGGCGTAGCGTGCCTCAGTAGGCGTCCCTCCACCAAGGCCGCCTCGATCTCGGCGGTCACCTCCTCGTCTGCCTCGACGATGATGACCCCGGCCGGGTACTGGATGGTCAGCTGTTCCACGGCCGCGGCAACGTTGTCCTTGAGTTGCTGGGTGGCCACCACGTCCACCGATTTGTTGGCCAGCAGGAACTCGGTGGCGACCTCGGTCACCACCGTGGAAACCTGCTGCATCACTACCGGCTCTGCATGGGGAAGCGGTACGAATACGGTGCGCTGCCGGTAGGCGAGCTTGACATCGAGCACATCCTCGCTGAGGATCCCTCCGTTCTCGTTCTGGGCCTCGTTGGCGAGACGGATCACTTCCTGTTCGATCGACGTCAGCCAGGGATCCTCCCCCGTGATCTCCCGCAAGATATCCCCCGTAGCGATGTCGACCAGCTGGGACACCGTGTCGATGGAGAGCAGATACCCGGCCGCCCGCAGGTTGGCGGCCTGGATCTCCCGCGGGACGACCACCATCGTCATGGGAAGCGGCCGCAGCTGCGCTTCCTGGTCGTCGAGCAACTCGACCCGCTGCGACAGGAGCGGGACCGGTGCGGTGAGCCGTTCCGGCACTGTACCGGTGTCGACCAGGACCGTGGCGGGCCCCGTCGCCAGGCCCGTGAACGCGTACCGGCCGTCTGCGAACGTGCGGGCCACGAACTGGGTTCGGGTCGAGTCGTAGGCCACGAGACGGATATCGCCAAGCCCGTGGTCGTCCCGAGAGAAGAGACCGTCTCCGTCGATGTCGACGAACACCTGACCGGTGACCCCGGCGGTGCGGAGCACCGCGGGAACGGTGGTCGGCGGTACGGTCGTGGAAGGGGCAACCGTGGTGGTCGGTTCGGTCGGCTCGGGCGCCTCCACGAACTCGGGTACGGATGTGGTGCCGTCGGTTTCCGCGGAGGAGGTCGTGGTGGTTTCCAGAGTGGTCGTGGTGACCTCCGTACTGGTGGTGCTGGGCGGGATCGTGGAGGGCGGGATGGTGGTGCTGGTGGTGACCACGGGCAGCGGTCGGGCGCTCTGATCGACGGTTGCGGCTCTCACCGAGGCGAAGAAGGTCTGGATGTTCTCGATCACGAGGGTGTCGATGGCCTCGTCCCGTCCGAACACGGGCAGGACCGCGTTGGCCGCCTCCATCCGGGCCGCCTCGGTGCCGGATACGTCATCGATGGTTATCGGAGCCTCCGCCGTGAAGGTCTCGGGGGATGGTTCCCCGACATTTACGACGGTCGACCTGAAGTCCTGGCCGATCAGCAGGCCCGCCCAGCAGAGAGTCGCGGTCAGTACCAGGATCACCACCCTGCTCACGATCCTGACGCGACGGCTCATCGCTTGTGCCTCTTGGTCGCGGCCGCCTCGTAGGCCTCGACTATGGCGGCCACGATGCGATGCCGGACCACATCGGCGGACGTGAGGTGTACGATCGCCACATCACGGATCCCCCGCAGGATGGCCTCGGCGTGTGCCAGACCCGACGGGCGCTCGCTCGGTAGATCGACCTGGGTTGCATCGCCGGTGATGACCATCTTGGAGTTGAATCCCAGCCGGGTGAGGAACATCTTCATCTGGGCCCGCGAAGTGTTCTGCGCCTCGTCGAGCACCACGATCGCGTCGTTGAGGGTGCGGCCCCGCATGTAGGCGAGCGGTGCGATCTCGATGGCCCCCTTCTCGGTGTAGGCTGCTACGTCCTCGGGGCCCAGCATCTCGTAGAGGGCGTCGTAGAGCGGGCGCAGGTAGGGGTTGAACTTCGCCTCGAGGTCGCCCGGCAGGAAGCCGAGACGCTCGCCGGCTTCCACGGCCGGCCTGGTCAGAACGATGCGCCGCACCGTACCGGTGGTGAGAGCCTCCACCGCCGCCGCCATCGCCAGGTATGTCTTACCGGTGCCTGCCGGGCCGATCCCGATTACCAGGGTGTGGTGGCGGATCGCCTGGATGTAGTGAAGCTGGCCCACGGTCTTGGGCCGGATGACCTTGCCTCTTCCCACCTGGATCGCCTCTCCCAGCACTCCGCTCGGGGAGGGGACCGCATCGTTCACCATGTTGATCACTCGCCGCACGCCTTCCGGTTCGAGACTGAGACCCTGTTGTATCAGCATCAACAACTCCTCGACCACCTTGAAGGCGTTGCGGGCCGCCGGCTCCTCACCGCTGAACACTATCTCGTTGCCGCGGGCCACGATCACCACATCGGGAAACGCCTCCTCCACCGCTCGTAGATGGCAGTCGCGCTCGCCCAGCAGGTCGAGCATCAGACCGACAGCGGGAACGTGCAAGAGGAAACGGGACGCAGCGGGGCGCATCAGCGAACCAGACCCGTGATGTAGGACAACAAGGAGATCGTAAAGAGTACCATGCGAATGGTTCTAGGAGGGTGGTGTGACACCCCCCGTTGGCCCGACAGCGGAGGACAGACTGCCACGTCAGCAATGACGGGCCCACCGTTCAACCCGTTTCTCACCACCCTCCTACACTCCTATCCCGACTGGTGGTAGGCGTCAATACCCCGGGAGCAGGAGCCGGAGGGCCGCGGTCCGGCAAGCATGCCCGAGCGTGGGCGCTACCCCCTTGCGGCGGTGGTTGCCGCCGGCGACGCTGAACTCTTCGGAGGTCCTCACCGGTCGTGCCAGGTGTCAGAGGACATCCTCACCCCTGGCTTGGGCGTAGCGGCGCAGCAGTTGCCGCTCGGACCGGCTGAGGCGCTTGGGCACTTCGATCCCCACCATCACGAACAAGTCGCCGCGTCCCCGGCGCCCGAGGCGACCCGTTCCCTTGCCCTTGAGCCGCATCACCTCTCCGTGCTGGGTTCCGGTAGGAACCTTGACGCGCTCGGTCCCGCCTTCGAGGAGCGGGACGTCGGCTTCGGTCCCCAATGCGGCCGAAGCTATTCCGACGGACAGTTGGTACACCAGGTCGTTTCCCTGGCGCGTGAATCGATCGTCGGGTCGTATGCCCAGATCCACGTACAGATCCCCCGGTGGCGTCCCGCGCCTGCCTGCTTCGCCCTCGCCGATAAGCCGCAGACGGCTCCCATCCATGACCCCCGTGGGAACGTCCACGGAGATCTCCTTCTCGCCCTCGGTGATCCCTTCGCCTCCGCATCCTGCGCACGGGTCGGCGATCACGGAGCCGGCGCCCTGGCAGGCCCGGCAGGTCGTGACGGTCATCAGAGAGCCGAAAACGCTCCTCCTCGCCATCCGGACCTGGCCGGTTCCGGCGCATATATTGCATGCACGGGTACCCGATCCGGGCCGGGCGCCGGAGCCCGAACAGCTTCCGCAGGTGACCGCCGCCCTGAACCGGACGCTTCTGGTGGCGCCGAAGGCGGCTTCCTCCAGATCCACCCCGAGCCGAACGCGAATGTCCCTTCCCCTGGAGTCCCGGACCCCGGTGACCCCTCCGCCGAATATCCCTCCCTGGCCGAACACCGAACCGAGCAGGTCTTCGAAGGATCCGGCTCCCTGGAACAACCCGGCCAGGTCGAGAGTCTCGCCGCGGTCGTAGCGAGCCCTCTTCTCCGGATCGGAGAGCACCTCGTACGCCTCTGCGACCTCGCGGAACCGCGCCTCGGCGGCGGGGTCGTCCGGATTGGCGTCCGGATGCGTGGCGCGGGCCAGGCGGCGGAAGGCCTTCTTTATCTCGTCGGGCGAGGCGTCGCGCTCCACGCCCAGGGTCGCGTAGTAGTCGGCCATACCGTCGGTCAGGCGGCCGATCCAACGGCGCCGCGGCCCGGTGGTCCGCAATCGGTCCTGGTGCGGCGCCGCAGTCCCGGGCGGGATCGAGGAGTCAGGATCGTAGCCACGGTTCAGCGATCTCCGAGACTCTCGTCGAGGCCACCCTTGATTTCCTCCACCACGGAGATCGTCCGGCCGTAGTCCATTCTCATCGGGCCGAGGACGCCGATCCGCCCGGAAGGCTCACCCTGTTCGCCTCCGTAGCTGGTCGAGACCAGCGAGATGTCGGTCGGCGAGTCGATGCCCAGTTCCCGGCCGATACGTACCTCGGTACCGTCGGGCAGGTGGGCCAGCACCTCCAGGAGAGCGGCCTCGCGTTCGAGGATCTCGAGTACCCCGCGCACTTTGGAGATCTCCCCCCACGCGTCAGTCAGGTAGCTGGCCGGCCCCAGATAGAGTTCCTGGTCAGTGGCGCCCGCTCTTGCCAGGGCCTGGGCGGCTTTCCAGAGGATGCGACCCACTCCGCCCGTCATCTCCCCCGGGGGTAGCAGATCGAGATCGAATACCTGCGACATCGGCAACCCGATCTGGTACCTGCGCAGCAGCAGCTGGGCGTCATCGACTTCGATCGGGTCCACGGGCGCCGGCAGCATCAAGAGGGACTGGGATACCCGCCCGGCCTGGGTTACCACCACCATCAGGATCGCATCGGCCCTGGTCTGCACCATATGGATGGCCCGGATGACCTCGCTTGCCATTCCGGGACCGGTCACGACGGACGGGTAGTGGGTGATCTCGCTCAGGAGCGTCGAGGTGGCCTTGAGGAGCCGCCCCAACTCGGCATGGACCGAGGCGAAGAACTCGGAGACACGAGCGGAAGCAGCGGGCGACTGGATGGGTTTTATCAGCTGATCGACGTAGTAGCGGTAGGCGCGGGCGGTCGGGATCCGTCCGGCGGACGTGTGCGGCTGCACGGCGTATCCCTCGGATTCGAGCGCCGCTAGTTCGGTTCGCACCGTGGCGGCCGACACCATGAGATGGCCAGACTGCAGGATCGCCCGCGAGCTCACCGGTCCCCCCGTTCGGATGTGCTCCTCGACCAGGATCCTGAGGACCTTCGCCTTCCGGTCGTGCAACATGGGGGACATGATATATGCACGGCATACGAGAGGCGCAGGTGAGTGCCCTCCGAGTCCGACCGCGGCTCGGCGGCGTTGGAGTGGAGTGTTAGTGGTCTGCCAGCAAGATGATTCGGTGTGCGCTACTTGCCATCGGCGTCCCTCGCTGCGTTCCGCCTCCTCGATATCGCTGCGGGTACGCCTTCGTCGGTGGGCCTTGCGAGCAACGCCGCTGCCGGCGCACGCCACACCACCATCTCACAGACAGACCACATGTTCTGCTACACTTGCCGGGCCCCTCTTCCGATTTTGTTGGGGGCTCCCCGTCATCGGCCCGTAGTGGCCGGCCGCCTGTTTTCGAGTTCACACATGGCACACAACAAATCTCAGGAAAAACGCAACCGCCAGACGATCGTCCGCACTGCTCGCAACAAGGCCGTGCGGTCGGAGTTGAAGACCCGGATCAAAAGCGCCGTGGCCGCGGCCGAGAGCGGTGACGCAGCCGCAGCTGCGGAAGCTCTCCGCTTGGCCCAGAAGCGCATCGACCAGGCTGCTGCCAAGGGCGTGCTGAAGAAGAACACAGCGGCCCGCCGGAAGCGCAATCTGGTCCGCCAAGTCCGCCGCATCGGCTAGGAGGGTGTAAGACGGTGGGGAGCAACGCCCCGTCTTCCCCTGAACAACCACTACGTCATCGGTCGACGGGCCGCGAAGGGGTTTGTTACCACCCACCTAGCAGGGCGCTCAACCACGGGTAAGTGGTTGGCCGGTCGTCCGCCTGCTGCCTACGGCCGGTACCAGTAGCAGAGCGACACCGCGAGGCGCTCCATAGTGACCAGGTGGGTCTCCTCGGGCTTGGTCTTGAGGGTCGCGTCGGCGCGCCGGACGGCGTCGATGGCGCGCATCAGGTTCTCGTCTGTCATCCTCTTGCCGGCCTGCCAGCTCTTCCGCGTCGGAAAGGCGTCGGGCTTGGAGCCGATCCACCCGGCGAAGGTTTCCATATCGGGTGCGACCGAGGCGAGTGCCCGTCTCCTGAGGTCGTTTTCGATGGCGCCGAGCAGCAACAGGGGGTGGCTGTAGGTCAGAAGGTCGTGCAGCCGGCGGAGGGCGTCCTCCACGGCTCCCTTGGCGAGGGCGTCGGTGAAATGCCAGATCGGCTCGTCGGGACGGTTGCGGAAACGGCCCAGGATCATGTCGCCGGTTATCGGCTCGTCGGCCATCATGAGCTGGTCGAGTGCTTGTGCCAGTGCCTCGATGTCGGATCCGAAGCGTCCCACGAGCGCTCCGACCGCCTCGGCGCTCAGACGTAGTCCCCGATCCCGGGCTGCTTGGCGCAGCCAAGAGGCCGCGTCCTTCTCCCGTAGCTTCCTGATGGTCACCACCTGGCCGTGCTTCCGGATGTGGGCCGGGAGCGGGGCGGGCAGCCTTCCACCCGACACCAGGACCACCTGGCGGTCGCCGGAATCCGGCCGGCCGAGCAGGTCGGCGATCGCCGACGCCTCCGTGGAGCGCAGGAGGTGGGCATCCATCACCATTAGCCCGGTGCGTCCCCCGAACAGCGAGCCCGACTGGAGCGCCGGGACCACGGGCTCCACCTCCGGTCGGATGGTCGCATCGCCCGCCTCCGACTGGCCCCGGCCGGGTACGTCGACCCGCACGATGTCCGCCGGATGTATCACGGAGCCGGCGAAGATCTCGGCCGCCCGATCGAGCATCTGCTTGCGCTCGCCGGGGCCGGGTTCGCGCGGTCCGCTGATATGGACCAGGGCCTTCAGAGGTTCCAGCCTCCGCCGACCTGTATGAACGAGCCGCTTATGTAGTCGGTGTCGTCACGCAGGAGGAATCTCACCGCCGTGCACACATCCTCGAACTTTCCGTGACGGCGGGCCGGGATCCGGGCCAGGGCAGGCAGTGGCTCGGAGTTCTCCAGAACGCCCGGGAGGATGGCGTTCACCGTGATACCGTAGGGCGCTTCCGTCACCGCCATCGTCTTGGTGATGATCAGGATACCGGTCTTACCGATGTAATAGGGAAGGCTACGGGGGCGGGCGGAGAGGCGATCGGCGCCCGAATCCGATACGTTGATGATCCTCCCCCCACCGTTGCGCAGCATCGGAAGCATCGCCCTGGAAACGTAGTAGGTGGCCGAAACGGTGGAGGCTATCTGGGAGTCCCATTCGTCGATGGTGAGGTCGTCGAGGTTCTTGAGGATGAAGTCGCCGACGTTGTTGACCAGGGCATCGAGGCCGCCGACCCTCGACCGGATCATCTCCGCCATGTGCTCGACATCCGACGGAACGGTCACGTCCGCCTGGATCGGGTGGGCCTTGCCGCCCCTCTGCCGGATCACCTCGGCCGCCGACTCCGCCTCTGGCCGGCTCGACCGGTAGTTGACCACCACCTCGTGGCCTTCGAGTCCCAGGTATATTGCGATCGCCCTTCCCAGACCCCTCGCGGACCCTGTTACCAGTACCTTCATAGACGCGCCATCTCCGCGGTCGTGCCCTACCGAGGTGATGGTAACGCCGCCGGGCATTTCGGAGAGCGTCACGGCGGGAGATGTATCACTACGTCGCCTTCCAGATCCGTGCGGCGGATTTCCATTCCGGCTTGCTCGAGTTCGGCCAACAGCTCAGGAGAGGGGTGACCGTAGCGGTTGGGGCCCACGCTCACGACCGCCACCGAGGCGCCCGAATCGATCAGCCATCGGGAGTCGGAGGTGGCCGCACCCTGATGCGGGACCTTCAGCACCGCGACCGGGGGAGGTGGCAGTTCCCGCTGGGCGATCCGTTCGACGTCCCCCGACAGCAGTATCCGGGTCCGGCCCAGGGTGGCCACCATGACGATGGATTGGTCGTTGAGGGATGCGTACCTGCGCAGGGGCCCCAGCACCTCGAGCCCGATGGAGCCGATGAGGTAGCGGCCCGGCCGGGGCGTGGAGATGTCGGTGTGGGCGGAGGCGGTGCGGATGAAGGCGGCGAACTCGTCGCCCTGTCCGGGGAAGGGTACGTACCACATCGCCCGGACCGGGATGGATCCCACCACGTCGGAGAGGCCGCCGTAGTGATCGTGGTGAGGGTGGGCACACCACTACTCATGTTTTTATCTATACTTATCAGACCTCAATAAACACCATTGACCTGGTGTTATAGACGTATAACAGGAGGGACCGGGGATCCAGGCATTATCATTAGATATCACCGAATTGCACTACTATAGTAGTAACTGAAGTAGTATCTACCGTTAGTGGTGTGCAATGAAACGGAAAGGGCAACCCCTCACAGCAGCCTTCGTACGGTCAGTGAAACGGCCAGGCCGGTACGGCGACGGTCGGGGTGGTCACGGTCTGAGCCTGTTGGTGAAGCCGATGACCAACGGCCGCGTCTCCCGCTCATGGTCGCAAAGGGTCCTCGACCCGCGAACAGGGCGACCGACCGGCATCGGGCTCGGTGCGTACCCGGTCGTAACTCTGGCGCAAGCCCGCAAGATGGCGCTTCACAACCGTCGGGAACTCGACGCCGGACGCGACCCAAGAGGCGGCGGACTCCCCACTCTCGAAGCAGCCACCGAGAAGGTGATCGCCTTACACCGGCCGGACTGGAAACCCGGCTCTCGCACCGAACACCAATGGAGACAATGGCACCGCGACTACATCGCGCCGGCCATCGGCGACCGGCTGGTGTCGGAAGTCACCACCGCCGACGTGCTCCGAGCGTTGACACCGATATGGTCTTCCCGGCCGGTGGTCGCCCGACGGGTCCGCGAGCGGCTCTCGCTGGTGTTCCGATGGGCCATGAGTCAGGGCTACCGGCCAGACGACCCGGCCGGACCGGACCTGCTCTCGGTACTCCCCAAGCAGAACGGCAAGCAGCACCACCAAGCGCTCCCCCATGGCGCCGTACCGGCAGCCATCCGCAAGGTGCGGGCGTCCACGTCCACTCTCCCGGTCCGGCTCTGCATCGAGTTCGTAGCGTTGACAGCGGCCCGTCACGGCGAAGCCCGACTCGCGCAGTGGCCCGAAATCGACTTCGACACGGCCATCTGGACCGTTCCACCTTCCCGTATGAAAGCAGGCCGTGAGCACCGGGTACCCCTCTCCGGCCGGGCGCTGGAAGTGCTCGCAGAGGCCCAAGCCGTAGACGACGGGTCCGGGCTGATCTTCGCGATGAACGGGAAGGCCATCAACGCGTCCACCATCGGCGCTACCTTCCGCAGACTGGAGATAGCCACCGCCCACGGTCTCCGGTCGGCTTTCAGGTCATGGTGCGCCGATGAGGGGATCAAGAGGGAGACAGCTGAAGAGTGCCTCGCCCACCAGGTCGGCAGCGCCGTCGAGTTGGCCTACCAACGGTCCGACGTGATCGAACTGCGCCGGCCAGTCATGCAAGCCTGGGCCGAATACATCACCCACAAACTGTTATAAGCCTATAACATAGACACCCGCCTAATCCAACTGTTATAAGCCTATTATCCTTAGTGTTAGTTGACATTCATAACCAATAAGCCTAACGTGATATCACCAATCGAAGTAGCGGACGAGAAGGGCAAACATGGCATCGGAACGGCTCATATTCCGAGTTGATGAGCTCGCGCAACGGCTCGGAGTCTCGACACAGACCATCCGACGGTGGGAAAAAGCCGGAGACTTCCCCCGGGCAATCCGACTGGGCCAATCCGCCAGAAGTTCCATAGGCTGGAAAGCCGCAGACGTAACCGACTGGATTGACAGCCGACCGGCCGCGTAGCGCGTAGACTCAGAACGAAGAACCCCACCGGTGGGCGACCGGTGGGGTTCAAATCTCCAAGAAAGAAGGTGACAGTCAAGGAGGACAGAATGCACTCTACCACCACCCGGCAGTATCCGCCACCGGTCACCCGTATACACGAAACCGCCGACAGATATCTGGTGTATCGGGAAGGCATCGACCGGCCCGTCTCGATCTCCGCCGCCGACTGGGAACACGACAACAACACCAACCCCTGGGACAAGACCAAACAGGACGCCAACCTAGCCGCGCTCCACAACGACGAACCCCACCCGTATCCATCCCCCAAAATGCTCTGGTCCGACTACTCAGCCATCGCCGACTTCCAGGCCGAACAGGCAGCCGCACGGTGGCACAAGCTCGCGTGGGACCGGATCGAGGCCGAACAGCTGCCAGCGTCCAACCGATCAACCGCCGAACTGTTCGACGAACTCGCCGAAGCTCAACAACTCGGTGCCGTCGAAGTCGCCGAGGTGCTCCGGGGGTTCTTGCGGCTGCGCGGTGTACACGAAGAGGACCTCGGCGGGCCGTACTGGTGGACCGACATACCCGACCTCGACCGGCTGCCACCACCACCCGCCCCGTTGCTGACCCGAGACGACGGGCAGACTGTTGTGCCCGCCGACAGGTCAATCAGCATCTACGCACCACCAGAACGGGGCAAGACGTGGATCGGGTTCATGGTGGCACTGGCAGCTATCAAAACGGGTGGGCGGGCCGTAGTCGTCGACCATGAGATGAACGTCCGGGACTGCGCTAACCGGTTCCGGCTGCTCGGCGGCTACCGCTACGTTCGCAACCCCGACCAGTTTCGTTATTTGTACGGACCGGAGACCCAACCCGCCGATGTCGAAGCATCCGCCCGGTGGCTCGCAGCCCGCCCCGGATCGGTGGTTGTCATCGACTCGGTGAACCGTGCCGGCGGCTACTCCACCCACCCCACCGAGTATCTCGAATGGGCCGACAGCAACGTCAAGCCCTACCGCACCAAACAGGTCGGCGTTGTGCTACTCGACCACGAAACCAAGACCCGCCCCGCGCAAGGCTCCAACTATCAGGGACCGATGGGCACCGGCCAGAAAGTCGCCGACGTGGACATCGTGCTCCGGGTAGACGGCACACCGTGGACCACCACCGAACCGGGCACGATCACCCTTCACCGGATCAAGGACAGACACGGCGACCTGCCAGGCCCGCCCGCCGTCGCGTCCATCACCGGCGACTATCAAGACGGCGGATTCGCATGGCGGATACACCGTCCGGCCACCGCCACCATCGAACAAGCACCCGGCGACTCGTCCCGCGCCCGGCGACTCAAGCGGCTAGAGAAGGCCATCGTGTGGGTACGCAAGCAGCCCGAACCCGTGACCGCCTTCGACTTGGCGAAGGGTATCGGAGTAGGGAAGGTGACCGCACTCGACTACCTGAAAGAACTCGCCGCCGGCGGCGAACTCACCCAACACACCAAGGGGCGAACGTTCGTGTTCTCAGCACCCGACGACCAGGGCATCTTGACCCTTCCCGAGCCCACATGACCTATCGTTCAAGTGTTCATTTGAACGTTCAAACGCCACCTGAACGATGGCTTACGTTCAATCGTTCAAGTGTTCAACCCACCCCGTAGGGGTTGAACATGCACGTTGAACACCCATCTGACGTTCAAGTCAACGAGAAAGGACCACCATGACCACGCAAGACGAACGAACCGCAGCACTCCTGAAACTCGGTGCTGCCATCTTCGGACGCAACAACCTCATCGGCAGCGACTTCGACCACATCCACCTCGAAGAGACAGAAGCCGACTACGAACAAGACCGCGCCGGCGTCCTCATCCAGTTCTCCATCAGCTGGCACGCACTCGGAAAGATCGCCACCGAACAGACCTGCGAAGCGATCACGGTCCTCCTACCAGATCACTAGCCACCCGCCCCACCCCCGGTAGGGCACCGCCCGGCCCGGCCGCCCGTGCCAGCGCCGACCGGTGTAGCCTCGGAGACACACACACCTTCCCGGCGTCTGGTCAGCGGTCGAGGAGCTCGCGGACCAGGGTGTGCCACGCCTCAACTGCCGGCGACACCGGACGCCGAGCCCGATTCTCCGCCACCGTCTTCGAGATATGGCATGACCGGCATAGCACCTGAAGGTTGCCAAGGTCATAGGATGCGCCGCCATCTGCTAGCGCGATCACATGATCCACTTCGAGCTTGCCCGCACACCCACAGGATCGGCACCTATGCTGGTCACGTTCCAGCACTGCCCGGCGGACGACCCGCCATCGGTTCCGGTTGATAGCCGAGCTCGGGTGTGCCACCCCGACTTCATCCCATCCGACGGACACATTGCTCAGGCGCGGGCGTATGTTCACACCAAGAGTCCTGGGCAGTCACAACTATCACTCCGACTAAAGACAGCGTCGCAGTTGTTACAAAAGAAATCATCCATCTGCCTATGTGGTATATATGCGAACTGATCCCACTGGCAATTGGCACACTTCTTGTATGGAATACCTACCCCGCCTGTAGGAGGCGGCTAAGGGATCCGGTCCTTTATGGGCTCATCGGATTTCAGTGGGGAGTGACCGATGGGAGTAGGTCCCAGTTGGGTTTCCCCGCGTAGAGAAGGGCGCGGATTCGGTAGTTCGCGAAGTTGCGGAACCCGAACGCTGCTCGTTTGATCCGTTTGATGAGGTTGTTGAGGGCTTCGGTGGGTCCGTTGGTTACCTTCGAGATGTGCCAGTTGGTGATCTGGGGGGTCCAGCGGGCGATGGTACGACCCAGCTTGTTGATCTCGGGTGGGCAGGATTCGTGTTGGAGGTCGTCTGCGAGCTGGAGGGTGTATCGGAGAGCAAGGACCGGACTCTCGATCCCGTAGATGCCTCGTACCGTCTCTTTCGCGTGCCAGGCTGTGCGCACTTCCCCGTAGGGGTCACCAGCATCGAGGAGACCACGCAGCCGTATTTGACCCCGGTCGCTGATCCTCTCATGCGCAGCGGTTAGGAGCCGCCGTATCCGATACAGCGGGTCATCCTTGCGGCCTCGATGCCCGAGGGTTTCGTTTTGGACTCTTCGTCGTACCTCGTCGAGACGCTGGTTGGCGAGGCGGATGACGTGGAACGGGTCCGCTACCTGCAGCGCGTGCGGCAGCACCCTGTCATACGCCTTCCGATACGAACCGGACATGTCCAACACCGCCCAGCGGATAGCCTCACACCATTCGGTGGGTTGTGACCGGAACCAGGCTGCGGCGCTTTCTGCTGTTCTACCAGGGACTATGTCGATCAGCTGGTGGCCGCCAACGTCGACGACAGAGGTGCACCAGACTTTGGTACGCCAACGGCCCCGACGCCAGAACAACGTCTCGTCCACTCCCACAGCTTCGACGGTCCCGACCCGATCGGTGTCTGCTTCCAGCAGCGCTTCGCCCCAGCGGCCAACCTCTTTGTTCACCGTATGCCAATCACAACCAAGTTCTGCGGCGACCTCGTCGACCGAACGGCCCCGCCCACCCACCTGGATGGTCACCCACCGGGCCGCTCGGGATGTCAACAACGCCCGTTGGGGACCAATCTTGGGGTCTTGTTCGATGAACGATCTGAGCGCACAGTCGGGGTTCGGACATGTCCAGCGCCGTTTCCGCCACCGCAGCCGCACAGGCCGGCCGAACGCCGGTAAATCCACCAACACAACCGTCCGATAGCCCTTCGACCACACCGACCCGCCACAGGACTCACACAACGGCCGGGGCTTGCGGGACCGGATCACCACCTCCAACGGTGCCTCCTCGCCCGGGTCGTTGATCCCTACCAGATCAACCTCACCTAGGCCTACCAACTTCTCGCACATGCGCGTAGGATCAGCTTCCACAGGGGTCCTCCTGCCTCGGATGTCATTACCAACACCCGATTATGGAGGACCCCTCCTCACTTCTGGTGGATTCCAACTCCCCCTGGCAGATCCCCTACTCCCCACTCATTTCCGAAGAGCCCCTTTATGTTCCCTACTTCGGTGACAAGGGTATTCATAGTTTGGGCAAGGTCGTTTGTATTTTTGGCGATCTTCCCAATTGGTGTGTTGTTGCCTTCAGCAGAGTTTGATCCAGAAATACCCGGTCCAGCGAGATGCAGATGTGTAGAGCTCTTCACGCGCCAGAATAGAATTCGCCGATCGTAACTGACTGAGATCTTAGTCTCCCGTAGTCGACTGAGGAACTCTTTACTAGAAGCCCAGCCCATGTCAAACTCATAACGCTGGCCATTGTCCATATCGCCGAGGTTCTTAGTTCCATATACATGGTCTCTATCGTCATAGGGTTCATACTCGGGAGAAAAGCACAGTTCGACATTCCGTGCAACTCTCTTGCCTATATTCTCGATTTCGAGAACCAAGATGTCCAAAGAAAGCAAACGTACCCGCGGTCGTGGACGACGCGTATATCTCCAAACTAGGAGGGTCCCAGTCAATCCGAGAAGGGTCGCCACGGCTTCGCTGTGTACGCTGAGCCATTCACCGATACCTGTCATCTGTAACCTTCCTCATAGTTTGTAATCGGTCTAGACAATCGCCGACCGAAGCCGCCAGTTCCGGCTCCGCCCGGCGTGCCAATGACGGTAACCGGTCGCGACAGCCAGTATCGCCGCCGCTGCCGCGTCGTCACGCGCCCGAACACGTCGGCCACCCTCCGACCCCTTCGCCAGCTTCGCGTTACCCGCCGGGTCAACCATCACTCGCGCTTCGGACATGGCCGCCGTGAGTAGCAGAGAATCCGCGGGCCGGACATGGCCACCCAACACGGCCGCCCGGAACTGGCGCACGTCCTCGCCGCCGTCCTTGTACCCCTGACCCCTCACTACCAGTTGAGCGGTCGGGAAGCGTAACGCGTCGAGATGCTGCCGCAGCTCCGCCGCCCGCCACCGGTCACACACCACCGCCGCCGGTTTGCCCCAGCGGATCAGAGCTTCCGACAACAGCCGCCGAACGTCGGAAACATGACCACCGGCGATCACCAACTCGCCCCGCTCCGCCATCTTCGAGTAGAGCGAACCCACACCGTCGGCCAACCCACGGCGGCGAAGGTCGGGCTGTGCGGGGAACACCGCCACCGCGTCCAGCCACCCGGACCGGTGATACGCCGCTGCCGCTGACATAGCCGCCGACGTACCAAGATCGACGCCCAGCACGTAGCTGCCCCGGACCGGTTCGGGTTCCGGCAACCCGGCTGCCCGCTTCCACGCGGCGGCGTCCAGTAGCACGGCCCGGTCAATGTCCGCCACGCCGAGATTCAGCCGGAGCGCCTTGAACGAGGCGAGCGCGTCCGGGTCGTTGCGGGCGTCCACAATCTCCGCCTGAATCCGGGCCTTCAAGCTCGGCAGGTGATCCACCGACGGGTTCGCCCGCCGAATGGTTCGCATCCAAAACGGCGGATCATCCGGACGGGCTGCGTGAACCTGGGCGTAGGCAGCCGACTTGAGCAGACGGGCGAACCAGTGCGTCTGGTCCGCCGGTCGGGTACCCAACGCGATCAAGCGGGAACCCGGCACCTTCCCTAGGCCGGTGCGAATCGCTTGGAGCATCCGATCCGCCCGCCCCGGTTCCCACTGGCTGGGTTCGTCGAGAAGCGCCAACGCGGGCCGTAGCCCGTGAGCCCGCCCCGGATCGGAACCAATACACCGAATCCGGCAACCCGACGCCCGGAACTCAAGCGTCGCTCGATTCGCGCTGTCTTGCTTCCGCCACGCCGACCGGTCGCCCAAGTCGTAGCGGTTACCCAAGAACGCGAGCACATCCTCGAAGATGATCCGTGACTGGTCGAAGCTCGCCGCCACACACACAACCTCACGCCGCCGACCATGCAACGGCCCCGACGAGTCCACCATCGCCGCCGCTATCCCCGCCACAAGCGCCGACTTGCCATTACCCCGGCCAACCGTCAGAGCCGAATCGCCCGGCCCCCGGAACGCCCCTCGAATGAACCGCCGCTCCCACGGCAACACCACGAACGGCTGCCCGTCGTGGTCGCCGCCCGCCAACGTCAGTCCGGCGAGGTAGGCGATGATGTCAGTTGCAACAGCCACGACTTGGACCCTACCCACTCTGTTAACCAACATTCAACATCTTTCACATATGTAAGGCGTTAGACTGTTGCTATGACTACCAGACAGAAGATCGAACTGAGGCTCTCAAAGGTCCGCTCCCGGTTGAACGAACTTGCCGGAGTCGAGGAACTCACCGACGAACACCGGGCCGAACTCGACAACCTCGAAGGTGAGTTCGGAGACCTCGAACGCCGGCATCGGGCGGCGATCCTGTCCGAAGCCCACGAGGAACGCGCCGCGGTGGGGATGTTCCCCGACGGTGACGACCAGGACGGCGCCGAGGTCCGGCAGTTGCTGGGCCGGGTCACCCTCTCCGACTATCTCGGTCCGGCGGCTGCCGGTGCCGGCAGCCGGGGCGCGGCGGCCGAACTCAACGCTGCCTTGGAAGTACCCGAGGCGGGTCCGTCCGGCGGGGTGGCGGTTCCGTGGCGGGTGCTGCTTCCCGATGGTGGGATCGAGGCCCGTGCGTTCACGACCACCGCCAACAACGACGGTACGGAGATGCAACGCCCGATCCTGCAGCGGCTGTTCGGGCCGGGGATCATGAACACGCTCGGGGTTCGGATGGACTCGGTTCCGGTCGGTCGGGCGGAGTGGCCGCTCATCACGTCCGGCGTGGCACCCGCCCAGGCGAAGGAACCCGACGCTGCCGCGGCTGCGGTGGTTGCCGGATTCAGCTTCGCCAATCTCAAGCCGAAGCGGTTGACCGGCGTGTACGAGTACACCCATGAGATGGCCGCCAGCGTCGCGGACCTAGAGGCGGCGCTGCGGCGTGACCTCGCCGATGCTGTGAGGTCGAACATGGAACAGCAGATCGTCAACGGGACCGCTCCGACTAACCAGAACCCGCAGAACGTGGAGGGGTTCATAACCAAGCTCACCGGCTCGGACCTGTCCGCATCGCAGGCAACCGCGGCCGATTACGGCAAGCTGCACGCTCTTGCGGTTGACGGTGTCCATGCCAGCACCGAGACGGAAGTTATGTCGGTGATCGGTGACGAAACGTATCAGCACGCCGCCGGCGTGTACATCACCGGTTCCGGCGAGTCCGGTTCGGAACTGTTAAAGCGCCGGTCCGGTGGTTGTAGGGCTTCGACGTACATTCCCGCTATCGCGTCCAAGAAACAGTCGGCGATTCTGCACGCGGCCGGGTCGAACGGTGGGGGGATCATGCGGGGCGACTCGGTGGCGGCTGTATGGCCGACGCTCGAAGTGATCCGGGATATCTACACGAAGGCGTCCCAGGGTGTCGTGCTGACGTGGCTGACGTTGTGGGACGCGGTGGTTGCGTTCCGTTCGTCGGCTTACAAGCAGATCGACATACAGATACGGGCATAGGCTCATGGTCGAACGGACCCGACCGTTAGAGGTCCGGCTCGCGGGCCGGACCCTTCGCGGCGTCGCGTTGCGATATGGGGAACAGGCACGAGACCGGGCCGAGATGTTCGAGCCGGGGGCGTTCCAACCCATAGGGTCGGTGTCTCTGAACCTGCAACATGACCGGTTCCGGGAAGTAGCAAGCACCGACGGGGGATCGCTGCGGATCACCGACACGCCCACCGAGCTACGGATCGAGGCCGACCTGCGGGAGGGTTCCGCCGAACTGTCGTTGGTGAGACGCCGCGCTCTGCGTGGTCTGTCCGTCGAGTTTCGGGCACTGGCAGATAGGCGGAACCCCGCCGGTCTCCGGGTGGTACAGCGGGCGGAGCTTCCCGCTATCGGCTTGGTCGATTCCGGTTCCTACCGGACCGAGGTTGAGCTACGCGCCGCGTTCGGGCAAGCGTGGCTAACCGCCGATATCCGGTTCGGGAAGCGGATGCAATGCCAATGCCAAGGCCCGACTTGTACCGATGTTGAGTTCGAGCCTGGCGCGTTCGAGGACCTGATCGAACGCCGCGACGTGCTCGCCGTTGGTGGCGGCGGTTTCGCCAACGTCCTGGGGAGCACGCGGCGGGGAACGCTGCTTGTCGACCAGACCGACAAGGGTCTGCGGGTCGGTCTCACCAACGCGGGAACGGACACGGCCCGCCGCATCGTCGAAGCCGCCGCCGTGGCCGATATCTTTGTGAGGCCGCTGATCGACCTCGAAGCGTCCGAGTACGAAGACGACGGCACCACCAGACGTTTCACACGGGCGGTCACACGGGCGCTGTTGGTGAAACCCACCCCGAACGCCAAGGGTCACCGTCCGGCCCGCATACGGGGCGTCCAGACCCGCAGGAGGCGACGCCCGTGGCTGTAACCATCGACGCGGACGCCCTCGCCGAAGCCATCGGCGGTGAGAACTCACCTACCGTCGTTGCCCGCGTACTGGAAACCGCCACAACCATCGTCGAGGACTACGCACCCCACGCGCCCGACGCGATCCACAACGAAGCCTCCGTCAGATTCGCCGGGTACCTGTACGGGTCTGACTTCGGCGGAATCCGCGACGAAACAATCGGGCCGGTGACCGTCACGTATCCGCTCAACCATGCGGCCATGTTCCGCAACTCGGGGGCCGCCGCGTTGCTCACCCGGTACAAGCGACGGCGGGCAGGGGCGGTCTGATGCGCTGGCCTTGGGGGCGTGAGAAACGGGAAAGCCAGCCGTTCACCGACGCCGTAGTCGGCACGATCTACGCGCAGGCCGCCGGAACCGTCGCGGCTGACCCGTCCGGGCTCGCCGCGCTCGAAGTAGCGGCCGGACTGTACGCCCGCAGCTTCGCCGCCGCCACGGTCGAACCAGCCGAACTCCAGCCGGTCATAGGCCCATCCGTGCGGGCTCTGATCGCCCGGAACCTGATACGCCGCGGCGAAAGCGTTCACCTGATCGAAGTCAGCGGCGGCCAGGTCGAACTCATCCCCGTCGGGTCGTGGGACGTGCGCGGACCCTGGACCGAGAGGGACTGGTGGTACCGGGTTGACACCTTCGGACCGTCGGGCAACGCAACCCACTACACACCCGCCGGCGCCGTCGTGCACGCCCGCTACGCCGTGGAGCCGGCCCGCCCCTGGTTCGGAGTCGCCCCCCTCGATTGGGCCCGCTCAACGGGCACCCTCGCCGCCTACCTTGAGACACGGTTGGGCCAAGAAGCCGGCGGAACCGTCGCCCACGTCCTGCCCATCCCCCAAGACGGCGGCGACGGCAGCACCGACGACCCGCTCGCCGACCTCAAGGCTGACATCCGCAACGCGAAGGGTGGGACGGTGCTCACCGAAACCACCGCGGGCGGATGGGGAGAAGGGAAGATGTCCGCCCCTCAAGCCGACTGGCAGCCACGGCGGATCGGTGCGAACCCGCCCGCAGTGTTGCCGACGTTGCGGGCTGACGTGTTCGGCGCGGTACTCAACGCGTGCGGAGTGCCCGTGTCCTTGGCGACTGACGCCGATGGAACTTCGCAGCGGGAAAGTTTCCGCCGGTTCCTGACCACAGGCTTGGAACCGCTCGGGGAACTGGTAGCCGCCGAACTCGCCGCCAAGTTGGACACCCCCGGCGTCCGGTTCGACTTCACCGGAACCTACGCCCACGATCTCGCCGGACGTGCTCAAGCGTTCGGGAAGCTCGTCGCCGGCGGCATGGGCACCGACCGGGCGCTACAGATATCCGGGCTGCTGGTGGCCGATGGGTAAGCCGGTCTGTTCGCTCGACGGCTGTACCGAACCGTCGAAGGCTCGCGGCTTCTGTAAGAGCCACTGGGCGCGGGTCCGGTTCCGGGAGCGTCGGCTGGCCGAAGGGCGGAAACCGCTCAAAGAGAACCCAAGACCCGAAGAGTTGCTGGTCCGCTACTGGACACCCGCCGAAGACGCCCTCATCCTCGCTGAGATAGCCAAGGGCTTGGGGAAGGCCGACTGGCTGCCCGTGGCCCTTCAACTTGGACGCACCAGGCAGGCGTGTAGGACCCGTGCGACCTTCTTGCGGAAACGGGATCGTCTCGCGGACGGATCTCCAGCCGAACACGTTGGCATAGCGGAAGTGGTAACCGAAACTTCCTAAAACACTCTGACCTGGGGATATAGGCGGTATCGGTGGTGAGGGTGGGACACCACCAGCAGGTCTATGGCCCGTATGCCGAATCGGGACAGCCCGTCGCGAACCTTCAACCCGCTGCTCCCTCCGTCGATCAGTACCGTTTCGCCGCCTTCGCCGAGCAGCAGCAGAGCGTCTCCCTGCCCGACATCCAGCGCCACGAAGGCGGGTCGGACCGAGGTGAGAGCGAACGTGTGAGGGGCGGCGGAGACCGTGAGCACGCTCACCACCAGCACGCACGCCACGACCGCTGCCGGACGGATCCGACCCCACATCGCCCCCGACCCGAGCACCAACAGGACCACGAAGCCCCGCCAGTCGATCTGGGGTAGGTCGGCGGTGATCGTTGCGATGCTGAGCACCACCTCTGCCGCCATGGCTGCCGCGGCTACGACCACGTCGATCCCGGCCAGGGCGCCCGCCCCGGCCAATCCGGTGGAGGCGACCACGAACGGAGCCGCGGCCACGTTGGCGACGGGCGACCACAACGGGATGGTCCCCACGGCAACCAGCAAGATGGGCGCCACCCCCAGTTGCGCCCCACACGACGCGCCCAGCGCGGTTCCCACCCATCTCGGCCGCAGCGCTGCGAACCAACCGGCGCCGATCACCACACCGGCGGTGGCGGCCACCGAGAGCTGGAATCCCAGGCTGAAGGCAAGCTCGGGAGAGGCGAGGAGCAGGAGGCCTACCCCGCCGGCGATGACCACCCAGATGTCGGGGCGTAGCCCGAAAGGCCGGGCCACCAGAACCAGTCCGGCCATCGTCGCGGCCCGAACCACCGAGGGATCGGGTCCGATCAGCAACACGAAGAAGGCCAGTCCGCCCAGGCCGATCACCGCCCGGCGCCGGGAACTCCATCCGAGGGGACCGGCCACCAGGAACAGGGCGCTCAGGAAGAGAGCCACGTTGCTTCCCGACACCGCCACGAAGTGGGACAACCCGGCGCGACGCATCCGCTCGACGTCCACCTCCTCCAGATGGGAGGTGTCGCCCAGCAGGAAACCGGCGAGGAGGGCCCGGCCGCGACCTGCGTCCGGCCCCAACCGTTCGATGATCCCCGCACGGATAGCGACGATCGTCTGACCCAGCCATCCACCGGATGCTCCGGCGGTGCGGGACTGCACCACCTCTCCCCGCCAGGTCACCCTACGACCGGGACCGCCCCCCTGGGCTGCATCCGGGATCGGCTCCATCTCGGTCCTGATCCACCAACGGCTGGTCCTGGGCCAATGGGCAACATCGCCGCGGAGCCAACCGACCGGACCGTCCCAGGGTCGGCGCCGACCCTCCTCCCCCACGGCAACGACCCGGGCACGCACCAGTCCGTCGTCCCGCATCCGGATGCCGTCCGACAGCGCCTCCACCACCAACATCACCTCGCCGACGGGGAGTTCGAGCCCGAGCGTGCGCTGGTCGCGGGCGGCGAGCATCAGACCGGCCACCATCCCTACGGCAGCCAGCCCCATCACCAGGCCCGCCGTCCACTGAGTGGTCTGCCTGTCGGACGATTCGGCGTGTCCCGCTTGCCATCGACGCCCCTCGCTGCGTTCCGCCTCCTCGACGTACCGCTGCTGGTACGCCTTCGTCGGCGGGCCGTGCGAGGAACGCCGCTGCCGGCGCATGACACACCGCCACTTCGCAGACAGACCACTGGCGAGGACCGCCGGCCCGAGCGCCGCGATCAGCGCGACCGGGGACCACGAGATCCATACCCCGCAAGCGATCCCGATCCATATGGCGGCGGCGCCCGCCAGGTAGAGGACGGCGCGCCGATCCGGGAGACGGCTTATCGACTCACCACCGCGTAATCACGGAGACCGGCCAGCTTTCCTTCGCCGATGCCCGGTACATCGAGCAGGTCCTCCAACGTCTCGAACGGGCCGTGGGTCTCGCGATAGGTCATGATGCGGGTGGCCAGGACCTCCCCCACTCCGGGCAACCCGGTCAGCTCGTCGACCCCGGCGCGGTTCAAATCGACCGGGAACTTCCTGGCTTCGGGTCCCGGCGCGGCTACCGGGGTCGGAGTAGCCCCGTCCGCCCACGGTACGACGAGCCGCATCCCGTCCGCCACCGGGGCGGCCAGGTTGATGTTTCCCAGCCTCCCGCCCAGGCGGGCCCCTCCGGCCGCAACTATCGCGTCGGCCACGCGGCTCCCGTCCGGAACCGATACCAGCCCCGGCGCCGTGACCGCCCCGGACACATGGACGGTCAGCATGGCCGGAAGGGACGCCACCGGCGACGAGGTCGGGGGCGTGGTGGCGGCGGGCGGTACGGAAGGAGGGGGCGCCTGGGGCCGGTGCCAGAAGGCGAAGGCGATGGCGAGAGCCAGACCGGCTCCCACGATCGGTACGACCACGCGCCGCTGGGAGATGTTCGCAGGTGGCCGGCTATCGGTATCGGGCATGCGGACCTTTCGTCGAGGGGCTACTGACCTTGTATCAAATGCGACCTCGTCCGGGAAGAGGCTTGCCGGTGGTCGGCGGTCGCCGCGTTCCTCCTACCGGCGAGGGGCCGCTACGCTGCTCGGGCCCGGCGCATAGGACGGTCTTGCTGGTTCTGGACGATCTGAGAAAGAAGTACCGCGACGTGGTTGCGCTCGACGGCTGCAACCTGTCTGTCCGGCCCGGTCGGATGGTGGGATTCCTCGGACCGAACGGCGCGGGCAAGACCAGCGCCATGCGGGCTGTCTTCGGGCTACTGCGCCTCGACGGCGGGACGGTGACCTGGCAGGGCCGACCGGTGTCCGGTGCCGACCGGCGCCGGTTCGGATACATGCCCGAGGCCCGGGGGCTCTACCCGCGCATGAAGGTGGGTAACCAGATGGCCTACCTGGGCCGGCTCCACGGTATGGACAGGAACGCTGCGGCCGAGGCGGCCGCCCGATGGGTCGAGCGGGTCGGGTTGGGCGAACGGGCCGGGTCGAAGCTGGAGGAACTGTCCCACGGGAACCAGCAGCGGGCGCAACTGGTGGCCGCTCTCGTGCACGACCCCGACCTTCTGGTGCTCGACGAGCCGTTCAGCGGTCTCGACCCCCTGGGCTTGGAGGAGATGGCCGGGATCCTGCGCCAGAGGGCCGACGGCGGGGCGGCGGTGCTGTTCTCCAGCCACCAACTCGACCTGGTGGAGGATCTGTGCGACGACGTGGCCATCATCAACCGGGGGCGGGTGGTCGTCGCGGGAGATGTCCGAACACTGAAGGACCGCTCCTCGTACCGGCGGCTGGAGGTGGACATGGACAGCACCGCCGGGTTCGCCCACCGTATGGGCGAAGCGGAGGTGCTGGAGGCGCGCGGAACCAGGCATACCTTGCTGGTCCCCGCCGGCGCCGATGTCCACGATCTGCTCGCATCGTTGCACGGGCGGGGAAGGATCAGGGAGTTCTCGTACGGTCCGCCCACCCTGTCGGACCTGTTCAAGGAGGCGGTGCGGGCATGAACGGCTTCCGGGCCACCGGCCTCGTTACGCTGCGTGAACTCCGCGAACGCGGACTGAGCCGTTCGTACCTCATCAGCTGGTTGGTGCTGGTGTTCCTCATCGGCGTGGGTTTCACCCTGCCGAACCTCCTGGGCGATGGGGACGAGGAGCGCACCTACCGGATAGGGCTGGTGGGGTCCGAGAACGGGAGGGTGATCGAGAGGGCCCGCTCCATGGTGTCGGGCGCCGAGCCGCCTATCGGCATCGAGACCAGTCCGTTCTCCCGGCGAGCCGACGCGGTGGGTGCGGTGGCCGACGGTGCAATCGACGTGGCTCTCGTGAACGGGAAAGAGCTGATCGTGGAGGAGGCGGGAGGCTCGGGCCTGGTGTCCATGCTGCAGCAAGCGGCCCGGTCGGTCGGGATCGAGGAGATGGTGGCCTCCGGCGAGGTTACCGAGCGGGTAGTGGCGTTGCTGTCCGGGGAGGCGCTGGAGGTGTCCGCGGCCGGCCCCGAGGTGCACGAGGATGCAGAGGACCGCCAGTTCGTGATCGGCCAGGCGGCGCTGGTCCTGCTCTTCATGGCCATCATGATGACCGGGTCGTGGGTCCTGCTGGGGGTGACGGAGGAAAAGACCAGCCGGGTGGCGGAAGTGCTGCTCTCCGCTCTCCGACCCTGGCAACTCCTCGCGGGGAAGATCCTCGGGGTGGGCATCCTGGGTTTGCTCCAGTTCAGTGTCCTCGTGGGAGGAGTCGTGCTGGGAGTGCGGCTCGTGTACGGCGCCGACCTGATCCCCGAGGTCGATGCGGGCCTGCTGACGACGCTGCTCGTCTGGTTCGTTCTCGGCTACTCCGTGTACGCCATCGGCTACGCGGCTGTCGGTGCGGTGGCTTCGCGTCCCGAAGACGCCCAGAATGCCGCCTTCCCCATGACGATGGTGTCGCTCATCGGCTACTTCACCGGAATCTTCTACGTGGGGCAGCATCCCGACTCCGTGATCTCTGCCGCACTGTCCTTCGTCCCGCTCACCGCGCCGTTCGTGATACCCGTCCGGGCGGTGTCCGACTCGGTGGGCATCTGGGAGCAGGTAGCTGCGGCGACGGTCATGGTCGGGTTCGGAATGTGGCTGATCCGGGTGGCGGGAAAGGTCTACGCCGGTGGGGTATTCAACTACCGGAGCCGGGTGAAGCTGCGGGAGGCCGTCCGCTCGGCGGAGTTCTGAGGGCCGGTGGCCGGTGGCCGGTGACTCGGCGTGCGGCCGGTGGACTCCATCCATCCCTGCCGGTGTTGCCGCCGTTCCGAGCGATCCGCCGGCAGGTGCGAAGCCTCAGACTACGAGGTTGAGCAGTCTGGGCCGCCGGTCCACGATCCGGCGGATCTCGCCGCCGGCGACGTGTTGTGCCACGTTGCGAGCCGAAAGCGCCAGATCGACGGCGTCGTGGTGGGAGATGTCGACGGGCACTTCCAGCCGGGCCCGTACCTTCCCGTTCACCTGCACCACCATCGTGACCACCTCCTCGGCGGCCACTTCCTCGTCGGCCACCGGCCAGGTCTGGAGGTGCACGCTGGTGGTATTGCCCAGCATCCGCCACACCTCCTCCGTGACGTGGGGGGCGATCGGGGCCAGTAGCATGACCGTTGTCGACAACGCTTCCCGCCAGGCCTCGGCGGTCACCTTGCGGGCGGACAGAGCGTCGTTCAGCGCGTTCCGCAGCTTCATGAGTTCGGCGACCGCGGTGTTCCAACTGAAAGATTCGAGGTCGTCCCCGACCTTGATGATCGCCTGGTGAGCGCGCCGCCGGAGGGCCGCGGTAGCTGCCGGGTCGAGGACTCCGGGGCGGTACTCGGTCTGACCCAGCCTCCAGATGTCGGCGATGAACCGCTGCGCACCCCTGATTCCCCGGCTGTCCCACGGACCCCCCTTCTCCCACTCGAAGGCGAACATGAGATAGGTCCGGACCGTATCGGCGCCGAAGCGGTCCACCAGGAGGTCGGGATTGACCACGTTGCCGCGGGATTTGGACATGCGCTGGACATCGAGGCGGTGCCGGAGCTGCGACACGTTGTTGGCTCCGGGAATGGTCGGGATCCGGACCTCCGCGTCTTCCGGTACCTCCACCGTGATCGGCTCGGCCGACCCGCCCGGCTGCACCACCAGGATGTGCTCGGTGCGGCTCATGATCTCACCGGCCACCCCGCCGGGATACCGGTCGCCTTCCCCCTCCGACGGATCGGTCACCACCCGCACCGACGAAGCCATGAACCGATCGTCCTCGGTCCGGCCCTCCACCACCACCAGGTCACCGTCCCGCTCCTCCCCCAGGACCTGACCCTGGTTGCGGAGCATCGTCATCGGCTCGTCGAAGAGTCCCCCCGGATCCCGTCCGTGGGACCGCATGGCCTCCGCGGTGGCGTCGAACACGCCCATGTCTCGCAGAGCCTTCGTGAAGAACCTGGTGTAAAGCAGATGCATCACCGCGTGCTCAGCACCCCCGGTGTAGGTGTCCACCGGCAGCCAGTAGGCCGCCTCCTCGGGGTCGAAGGGCCCCTCGGCGTAGTCGGGACTCAGGTATCGGAGCTGGTACCACGACGAGCACATGAAGGTGTCCATGGTGTCGGTCTCCCTGGTGGCCGGCCGGCCCTCGGAGTCGACCGTGTTGAGGAAATCCTCGTGGTAGGTGAGGGGACTCCGGCCGGTGGGCATGAACTCGACGTTCTCGGGCAACTCGACGGGAAGGGAGTTGTCGGGGACCGGTTCGGCGGTCCCGTCGCTGCGATACACCACCGGGATGGGGCTTCCCCAGTAGCGCTGGCGGCTGATCAACCAGTCCCGGAGGCGGTACTGGACCGCACCTCGCCCATGACCGTTCTGCTCGAGCCACTCGATGATGGCAGCCTTGGCGTCCTCGATGTGGAGGCCGTCGAGGAACCCCGAGTTGATCGACGGGCCGTCACCCTCGTAGGCGTCGCCGGCGAAGTCGGCCGGAGGCGCTACGGTGCGCACGATGGGGAGGTGGAAGCGCTCCGCGAACTCCCAGTCGCGGCTGTCCTCGCCCGGTACCGCCATTATCGCCCCGGTGCCGTAGCTCATCAGGACGTAATCAGCGATCCATACCGGGATGTCTTCTCCGGTCACCGGATTGAGCGCGTGGCCTCCGGTGAACACGCCGTTCTTCTCCCTGGTCAGATCGGTGCGCTGTAGCTCCGAGCGGCGGGAGGCATACTCCCGGTAGCGGTCCACCGACTCCCGCTGCTCCTCCGTTGTGAGCACCTCGACCAAGGGATGCTCGGGCGCCAGGACCATGAAGGTGGCGCCGAACAGGGTGTCGGGACGGGTGGTGAACACCTCGATCGGGTCGGCGCCGTCGACCGGGAACCGTACCCTCGCCCCTACCGACCGGCCGATCCAGTTGGTCTGCATGGCCTTGATCGGCTCGGGCCAGTCGAGCCCCTCGAAGACCAGCAGCTGCTCCGCGTAATTGGTGATGCGGAAGAACCACTGCTCCATCATCCGCTGGACCACGGGTTGGCCGGTGCGTTCGTCCCTCCCGTCTATGACCTGCTCGTTGGCCAGTACGGTCTGGAGGGTGGGCGACCAGTTGACGAGCGCCTCTCCCCGGTAGGCCAGGCCGGCCTCGTAGAGCCGGGAGAACAACCACTCGGTCCAGTGGTAGTACTCGGGCGTGCAGGACACCGCCTCCCGCCGCCAGTCGATCATCGTCCCCATGGACCGCAGCTGCCGGCGCATCCGCTCTATGTTGGCGTAGGTCCACTTCCAGGGATGGATGTTGGCCTGCACGGCGGCGTTCTCGGCCGGCAGCCCGAAGGCGTCGAAACCCATGGGGAAGAGCACGTTGTAGCCCCTCATGCGCATGTGCCGGGCCCGGGCATCGGAGGGTGTCATGGCGTACCAGTGCCCGATGTGCAGGTCCCCGCTGGGATAGGGCAACATGGTCATGGCGTAGTGCTTGGGCCGGTCCCAGTCGACATCCGACCGGTAGAGACCGGTTTCCTCCCAGACCTTCTGCCAGTACGCCTCGACCTTGCGGTGGTTGTATCGCCGGTTCACGGCGTGATCCTATCGCAGACCGGGCCCTCTCCGATCCGCCTTCCGGGTAGCGGGCCTGCTCGCCACGCCCGGGCCGGAGGCCAGGTACTGTTGCATCCTCGGAAAGCTTCTGCGGAGGACGGAAATGCGACCGGTGGTGGCGGTCACGACCGCGATGAGGACCTTCGAGACCCCCCTGGGCCATGGTCTCGATTTCCACACCCTGGTCGAGACCTACGCCGTGGCGCTCGACCGGGCGGGGGCCACCCTGCTGATGGTGGGTCGTATGCGCGCCGGCGCGGCTTGCCAGGTGCTGGACAGGGTGGATGGTCTGGTGATCACCGGGGGGCGGGATCTCTCACCGGCCCTCTACGGGCAGGAGAACACGGCCAGCGTGCATATCTACGAGGGGGACGACACGCGGGACATGGCTCTGATCCGGGAGGCCCGCATGAGGAGGATGCCGGTACTGGCCATATGCCGGGGGCTCCAGGCGGTGAACGTGACGCTGGGCGGTGAACTCCACCAGCACGTGCTCTCGGACTCGGATCCCGAGCACCCCGGTCCGGCCGGAGAGCCCACGGATCGCAATGCCCATCGGCACACCGTCGAGTTCGTGGAGGGATGCCGGCTGGCGTCGGTGTACGGAGTGGGCGAACGGCGGGTCAATTCGCTGCATCACCAGGCGATCTCCCGCGCGGCGCCCGGATTGGCGGTGGTGGCGCGCACGCCGGGCGGCGCCGTAGAAGCTGTCGAGAGCACCGACCCCCGCTGGCCGCTGTTAGCCGTCCAATGGCACCCGGAGATGCTGGGTCACTCGGAGGAGTCGGCCCTGTTCGAGGCCTTCGTGGAGGATGCCCGCGCCTATCGCCGGGGTGACCTGCGCGCCACTGTGGAGCACGGAGGTGGAGCTGACGGGATTTGAACCCGTGACCTCTTGCATGCCATGCAAGCGCTCTGCCAACTGAGCTACAGCCCCGAGAGGATGATCGAACGGTCGGTCTCGATCGTCACCACGAGAGGGACCAGCTTACCAACATCCGGGTGGTCGGTGGCCGCGGGTCGTAAGAGGGTGCGCGGATAGGCGGACGACCACCACACCCTGCCAGAAACACCAGCAGAAGTGGTGGACCCCCATTAGGAGGGTGGTGCAAAACCCCTTCACGGACCGTCGGTCGATGACATAATCTCTGTTCAGAAGAAGACGGGCCGTTGCTCCCCACCTACCCGGCAAAGATCGAAGAACACCTGGTCATCGCCGGGTACCCATCAACCGTCGCACTCAGTGTTTTCCAGGTCAGCACCTATCCGCGCACCCTCTAGGTATGGAAACGTGCTGGTCAGGCTCCGGTCGGAAGAGCGGGAGCCCATGCGATCCGAGGGGCGTCACCCCACAACCTCTCGAGGGAGTAGAAGTCACGCGCCTCGGGCTGGAAGAAATGGACCGCCAAGTCGCCGTAGTCGAGAAGCACCCATTCCGCGGTGTCCATTCCCTCGGTCCGGAACGGTGAGCGGCCGTATCCCTCGAGTTGCCGGTCCACCTCTTCGACCAGGGTCCTGACCTGTCGCTTCGAAGTACCGGTGGCGATGACGAAGATGTCGACTATTCCGAGAAGGTCGGCCACGTCGAGGATGACGATTTCACGTCCCTGCTTGCTGTCGATGGCACCCGCGGCAGTCGCGGCCAGTTGGGCCGTCGGGAGGTCGACACCTACTGCCCGTAATGCCTGACGATCCGTGATGCTCACCTTTCCCGGTCGACGCCGAAGCGGCTTATTCCAGGATCATAGCTCCGGATGCTGCTGTCGGGCGTCAAATCCGCTTCGGTTTCCCCTTCCGTACACGGAGTGGTTGTCGATGTACCGTCGCACCTCTTCCCGTACCAGGAAACGCAGGCTGTGACCGGCAACGGCCCTGCGACGCAACTCGGTTCCCGATATCTCGAGGGGCGGGATGTCGAGCCATTCCACTTCGCGAGCCACGGCCCGCTCGACGGTCTCCCGAGTGGTTCCCGGACGGGGCGCCACCGCGATGCGGGCCCGGCGCAGGACCTCCTCTGCCCGGTGCCACGACGGCAGGCGGGCGGCGGCGTCGGCGCCGAGTATCAGGACGGGCGTGCCGGTGGCGAGGCTGGACAGAGTGTCGATCGTGTAGGTCAAACCGGCACGCACGACTTCCCGGTCGTCAGCCCGGAAGTACGGTATCCCCGAGGTGGTTGCCACCGTCATTCCCCAGCGGTGCCGGGCCGGCGTGACCGACGTGCCGAGCTTCTGCCACGGGGCGCCGGCCGGTATGAACCGCACGCTGTCGAGGTCGAGTTGGCGGAAGGCGGCCTCGGCCAGGACCATATGGGCAATATGGGGCGGATCGAACGTCCCTCCGACGATGCCTACGCTCACACCCACAGGGTAGGAGAGTGCCGGGAAATCCACCAGCGGCCGGCCCGCCCGACGCTGCGACCGGTCGGGCCGGCCGGCGACATGGGCGCGATCGTCAGATGACCGACACCAGCCTCAAGCCTACCGCGGGGGTTCTCGGCAGGCACCCCAACAGAGGCTCCGGGTCGATATACAGCCCGTCGATCCGGACCGAGAAGTGAACATCGCCGTGCCCTGACACGGAGCCGGCCCGTCCTAGCACCGCTCCACGGGCCACGCGTTGCCCCCTCGTCACCGCGACACCGTCCAGATAGGAGTAGCTCGTCTTGAGCCCTCCTCCATGGTCGACGGTCACCACCAGATTGCCCACCACCAATCCGGAGAAGGTCACCCGGCCGGAGGCCGCCGCCCGGACGTATCCGTCCGAGCCGCCGCGGTAGTCGATGCCCCAGTGACCCGAGTAGTTCTCGCCGGGCGCGAAACGGACGCTGACCTGCCCGTCGGCGGGCGGGTCCAAGCCGACGCACGACCGGTTGGCGTCGAAGAGCACCGAACGGGGCGCACCGGGATGGGCCGGGGCCGTGATCGACACGGACAGCAGGATTCCCAAGACCAGCAGGCGGGTGACAAACACGGAACGCTCCCTGCCTCCCGCCGCGCATCGCTGCTCCGCGCCGCTGCGCGACTACCGTGGCCCGCTTCGCACCGACGGCACCCGCTCCGTCAAGGTACCCCATCGGTAAGGGCCGGACAAGGGGGTCGACGGCCGGCCGATCAGGTTCGGGGCCGACTAACCAGTGGTCTGTCTGCAGACAACTTGCCGTGCTCTGGCAGCCATCGACGCCCCTCGCTTGGTTCCGGCTCCTCAACGTACCGCTGCGGGTACGCCTTCGTCGGAGGGCCTTTGCGAGGAACGCCGCTGCCGGCGCATACCACGCCACCGTTTCAAAGACAGACGTTGGGTGGTCTGCCTGCAAAACAACTTGCCGTGCTCTGCTTGCCATCGTCGCCCCTCGCTTGGTTCCGGCTCCTCAACGTACCGCTGCGGGTACGCCTTCGTCGGAGGGCCTTTGCGAGGAACGCCGCTGCCGGCGCATATCACGCCGCCGTTTCACAGACAGACCACGTGTCGCGAAATGCGTGTTGTCTCAACTAACCTGGAAGTCCCGTAGTTCAGCGTCAGACGAGGTCGCCAAAGTATGCACATCATCATTGTTGGTGCCGGTGCTGTGGGCGGTTATATCGCCGAGCGGTTATCGCTCGAAGGCCAGGACGTGGTCGTCATCGAGAACAACCCGCGGCGAGCGGAGGAGATCAGGGAGCGACTCGACGCCTTGGTCATCACCGGGAACGGCGCCAGCGCTCCGATCCTCAAAGAAGCGCGGGCGGATCGCGCGGAGTTGCTTCTGGCGGTTACGACCAGCGACGGGGCCAATATCATCGCCTGCCACACGGCTACCAAGATGGGGGTCGGGAGGACCGTCGCCCGGGTGCAGGATCCGGGTCTCAAGGACGGACTCGACGGTCTCGATGTCGACTTCGTGATCGACCCGGTGGTTTCGGCCGCCAAGGAGATCACCGACCTGGTGAGCGAGTCGGGCGTGTCCGAGTTGATCGAGTTCGGAGGGGGGAGGCTCTCCCTGGTGGGCGGAACCGCCACCAGTTCCTCGCCGCTCGTAGGGGTACCGCTGCGGGACATGGGTGGCCGGGTCCAGGAGTTCCGGTGGCTGGCGATCGCGGTGGTCCGGAACGGGATGACGATCGTGGCGCACGGCGATACGACGGTGCAGGAGGGCGACCATCTGCTGTTGATGGTGAGGCGCAAGAACGTCGATCGGGCCAAGACGATGATAGGCATCCACGACCGCAAGATCCGGAGGGCGCTCATCATCGGAACGACGCGGGTGGCCCGTCTGACAACGGATCTGCTGGTGCGGGCCGGTCTGGCGGTCGTGGTCATCGACCCCGACATGGTCAGGTGCCGCGCCGTGGCCGAAACGCAGCCCTCGGCCCTGGTCATCGTCGGTGATCCCATGGATCCGGAGGTACTCGGAGATCTGGATATCGACCGCGAGGACGCGGTCGTGGCGCTCACCGGGGTCGATTCGATGAACCTGATCGGATGCCTGGTCGGAAAGGCGCTCGGAGCTTCCACGACTATCAGCCGGGTGACGCGTATGAGCTACGTCGGGCTGCTGGCAGGCATCGGTGTCGACACCACCGTCTCGACCCGTCTGGCCGCCGCCGCCTCGATCCTGCGGTTCGTGCGGCGGGGTACCGTTCACTCGGTCGCCACATTCTCCGACACGGATGCCGAGGTGATAGAACTCGAGGTCGCTCCGGGCTCGGAGGCCGTCGGACGCACCCTCCTGGAGCTACCGCTGCCGGAGGGTGCGGTGGTGGGAGGCATCCTGCGGGGCGACATGGCCTTCGTCCCCTCCGGAGACACTGCCATACAGGCGCGCGACCATCTGATCATCTTCACGCTGCCTCAGGCCATGGCGACGGTCGAATCCATGTTCTCTTTGTGAGGTATGCCGAGCTGCGTCGGGGAGCCGCCACCGGTGAGCCGTAGAGGGCCGAAGCCGGGGAACCGCTTATTCCTGCGCCGCCAGGGACCTATGTTCCGCCGCCTCACCTATGTCATCGGCGCCGTGGTGGTGGCGGCGGGCGTGTCGATGGTGCCCGCTCTGATCGCCGCGCTCGTCTACAAGGAGTGGGCAACGGCCGGATGGATCTCGCTGTCGGCCGTCATCACCGTGGCGGTGGGTTTCGTCGGGTGGCGGGTGGTGGGCCGGTCGGGCACTCTCACGACCAAGGAGGGATTCGCCACCGTGGGGTTGGCATGGTTCGCGATGGCGTTCTTCGGCGTCCTCCCCTACCTGCTCACGGGCTCGATCGGCAACCTGACCGATGCCTTCTTCGAGGCGACCTCGGGTTTCACGACGACGGGCGCATCGGTGGTACCCGATCCCGGCCTACTGTCCCACGGGATCCTCGTGTGGCGATCGACCACTCAGTGGTTGGGCGGGATGGGGGTGATCATCCTGTCCCTGGCCATCCTGCCGCTGCTGGGTGTCGGGGGTGTGCAACTGGCCCGGGCCGAGTCCCCGGGGCCGGAGCCGGATCGCCTCACCCCCCGGTTCCGGGAGACCGCCAAGCGGCTGTGGTACGTCTACGCGCTCGTCACCGTGGCGGAGATGCTCCTTCTCTGGGCGGGCGACATGACCCTGTTCCAGGCGATCAACCACGCATTCACCACCATGTCAACCGGCGGGTTCGGGACCGAGGCCACCTCGATCGACGGGTTCAGCCCCTACGTGCAATGGGTGGTGATCGTGTTCATGTTCATCGCGGGAACCTCCTTCGCCCTCCACTTCCGGGCCGTCCGGGATCCGGGCCGGTACTGGAAGAACACCGAGTTCCGGCTCTTCGCGGGGGTGGTGCTGGCGGCTGCCGTGATCATTCTGGGAGGCATATGGGGGGAAGCATCTCTCTCGGACAGCATCCGGGACTCCTTGTTCACCGCGCTGGCGATCGTCACGACCACCGGGTTCGCCACCGCGGACTTCGCCAAGTGGGTTCCCGCCCTCCAGATACTGGTCGTCGGGCTGATGTTCGTGGGGGGCATGGCCGGATCGACCGCGGGTGGTATCAAGATTTATCGAATCGGGGTACTAATGAGAGCCGCCTCGGCCGATCTGCGGAGGCTGATCCACCCCAGGGGCGTGTTCATAACCACGTTCGGCGCCAAACGGGTGTCGGATCCGATCGTGGAGAGCGTGCAGTCCTTCTTCCTCTTCTTCATGTTCATATTCATGACCGGTACCTTCCTTTTGGGCTTTATGGGATCCACTTTCGGACCCGAGATGGACATCGTGGCCGCCGTCTCGGCCACCGCCAGCGCCTTGGGCAACATCGGTCCCGCCCTCGGAGAGATGGGTCCGAGCGGCAACTACCTGGGACTCACCTGGCCCGGAAAGTGGCTGCTTTCCTTCCTGATGATCGCCGGCCGACTCGAACTATTTCCGGTTCTGCTGTTGTTCACGCGGTCGCTCTGGCGGCGATGAGGTTCGGAGGCCGCCGGTCACGGGTCACCGCACCAGGACTACCAGCCGGTCACGGTGGATCAATTCGCCGTTCCAGCCGAGCTCGGTGGAGCGCTTGCCCATCCAGCGCCGGACATCGGAGGCCCCGACGCTTACCAGGCCCTTTCCCACCAGCGCGCCGTGCTGATCACGGACCTCCACCGCCGCGCCGGCCGGGAACTCGCCTTCCACTCCGGTGACGCCTACCAGGAGTAGGGAGCTGCCCCGCTTCACCAGGGCCTGCGCGGCGCCGTGGTCGATCCGCAGGGAGCCTTCCGCCTGCTGGCCGAAGGCCAGCCAGAGTTTCCTGGCCGACAGCTTGGCGTTTCCCGGCACCACGTAGGTTCCGGTTTCCTCCCCCCGGACGATGGTCTCGACCACGCCGAGCCGGTCTGATCTGGCGATGACGGTCGGTATACCGGACCAGGCCGCCATACGGGCCGCCTCCACCTTGGTGCCCACGCCGCCCGATCCCATCGGACCGGCAGACCCCGCGGCCACCCGGTCGAGGAGCGGATCGCGGTGCTCGATCATGGATATGGGTTCCCCTTCGCCGGATCTGGGATCCGCGGAGTACAAGCCGTCCGTGTCGGTGAGGATTATCAGCATTCCGGCTCCCACCAGATGGGAGACGATGGCGGCCAACCGATCGTTGTCGCCCATCTTCAGCTCGTCCACCGCCACGGTGTCGTTCTCGTTGACGATCGGAACGATGGAACTGTCGAGCATGCGGGTGAGCGCTCCGCGGGCGTGGAGGTACTGGGAACGCATCGACAGGATGTCGAGGGTTATCAGTACCTGACCCGTTGTGCGGCCCACGCGGGCGAAGACCCGGCTGTACTGGGCGATGAGCAGGCTCTGGCCTATCGCCGCCGCCACCTGTAGGCCGGTGGTATCGGTAGGGCGGCCTCCCAGGGTGGGCGATCCGGCTGCGACTGCTCCGGAGGAGACCAGCACGGTCGGGTACCCGGCGTCCCAGAGCGTGACCACCTGGCTCGTGGCCCGACTCAAGGCGGCCTCGTCGATCCCACCGTCCCGGCGGGTAAGGCTTGAGGAACCGATCTTGAGCACCATCGGGGTTCCCGGTGGCGGGATGAGCCGGCGGTAGCCCGAACTCTCACTCATCGTCGGGCTCCGAGAACTCGAACAGGTGGTCCCCGATGCGGACTTCGTCACCTTGTCGCGCTCCGGCCCGACGGAGGGCGTCGTCCACACCCAGCCGGGTCAGCCGCCGGGCGGCGAGACCTGCCGCCTCAGCCAGGGTAAGGTCGTTGAACGCCACCGCCTGCTCGGCTGCTCGCCCTTCCACAACCCAGACATCGTCGATCCGGTCCACCGTGAAGACGTGCTGGAGCGGGCGGTGCAGGATATACCCCCCACTCCTCTCGAGATGCCGCTCCGACCTGTCGACCGCATCCGCTATTCGGTGCAGCAGGCCTTCGATACCCTCGCCGCTGACGGCGCTGATCTGGGTCACGCCGGGGGCTGCCCGGCGGAGCCCGGGCGAGACGGCATCCGGTATCCGCAGGTCGGCTTTGGTGACCGCCACCAGCCGGGGACGCTCCGCCAGTTCGGGGTCGTGGGCCCGCAGTTCCCCGCAGAGAATCCGGTACTGGCGCTCCGGGGACACCGTCTGGAGGGGCGAAGGATCCAGCAGGATCACCAGCGCCCGAGCTCGTTCGCAGTGGCGTAGGAAATCATGTCCCAGGCCCTTTCCCCGGGCGGCCCCCTCGATCAGGCCGGGGACGTCGGCCAGCACGAACTCCCGGTCGCCGATCGAGACCACCCCGAGGTTCGGTTCCAGGGTGGTGAACGGGTAGTCGGCTATCTTCGGACGCGCCGCCGACACCCGGGAGATCAAGGTCGACTTGCCGGCGTTGGGGAATCCTACGAGGGCCGCGTCGGCGACCAGCTTCATCTCGAGCGTGAACCACGCCTCGGACCCGTACTCGCCCTGCTCGCAGAACGCCGGAGCCCGGTTCCGGGGAGAGACGAGGGCCGCGTTACCCCGGCCGCCCCGGCCTCCTGCCAGAACCTCCACCTGCTGCCCGTGTTCCACCAGATCGGCCAGGAGCCTGCCCTGGTCGTCGATCACCACCGTTCCGGGGGGAACCGTGAGGCTAAGGTCATCTCCGCGCCGGCCGTGGCGCAGATCGGCTGCTCCGTGGGCTCCACTGCCGGCGGAGTGATGCGGGAGGCGTCGATAGATCTGGAGGGTCGACATCCCCTGGTCAGCCACGATCACGACACGGCCGCCCCGGCCGCCGGATCCTCCCGCCGGCTTTCCACGAGGCCGGCGTCCCTCCTTGACGAACGACACCGCCCCAGCCCCTCCGTTGCCGGATCGGAGCTGTACTCGAACGTGGTCTACGAACACGGCTTTTCTCTCGTTAGGCGGCCGTTCGGCGGATTTCGGTGGTCAGTGTATTGCGGTGTGCGCATCCAGGAGAAGGCTACGGGGTCGATTGAGGGATCCGGGCTCTCCCCAGCGCTCGGGAAAACGGGCCGGTAAACGGTTGGCACGAGTCACCGGCTACCGGAGCATCTACAGACCACCGGGCGCGCCACCATCGGCCCTGTGACACGGGGATTGCAGCGGATACCCGGCGCCGGCCCCTGACCACCGGCCACCGGTTCCCGGCCATTAGTCCAGGATGACACTCACGCGGCGGCGACCGGCGCGTACGTGGTACTTGACCGTTCCGTGCCTGAGGGCGAACAGCGTGTCGTCGCCTCCCCGGCCCACGTTGTCGCCTGGGTGTATCGGAGTACCCCGCTGGCGCACGATGATGGTCCCGGCGTGGATCTGCTGGCCGTCGAATACCTTCGGGCCGAGTCGCTTGGCCTGCGAGTCACGCCCGTTCCTAGTAGAGCCTCCACCTTTGGTCTTGGACATCTAGGCCTCCTCGGAATGTGCTGAACCGATGTTCGTGATCTCGAGCCGCGTGTAGCGTTGGCGGTGACCCCGGCGGCGGCGGTAGCCGCTCTTGTTCTTGTACTTGAACACGTTGACCTTCTTGCCCTTCACCTCACCCAGCACCTTGGCTGTCACCTGCAACCGGGCCAGGTCCGGGCCGTCTGTGACCGCGCTTCCGCGGTCGTCGACCACCAGCAACGGCGTGAAGGTCACCTTGCCGGTGTCACTCCCCAGCAGTTCGACATCAATGATGTCGCCCGCCGCGACCTTTGCCTGCTTACCGCCCGAGCGGATGATTGCGTACATGTCGGACCAGGATCCCTTCGCCTCGGGGGATATTAGGCGTGCGCCGGCGGGTAAACGAAACTCCGTAGCTCCGCCGGGTCGTCACAGACACACCGAGGAGAGTACGGAACAATCCGCAGGCGGCCAGTCGCCCGAACAACAGAATGCCGATGGATGAGCGACGGGCCCGGAGCAAACTTCATTGTTCAGCCCTCCTACGCGCTCACCCGGCTGATGGGCGTCCCTATCGTGGCCGCGGTCTCGTGCAGCACGAGACCCCGCCCATCACAGGTGTGGCATACGTCCGAGAAGGACTCCACCAGGCCGCTCGACACGTTCTTGCGGGTCATCTCCACGAGTCCGAGGCTGGAAACCGAATGCACCTGGGTGGTCGTCTTGTCCCAGGCGAGGGTCCCGCGCAGCTTCGACAGGACCGCCTCGCGGTTCTTCTTGGACTCCATGTCGATGAAGTCGATGACGATGATCCCGCCGATGTCCCGGAGCCTCAGTTGGCGCCCGATCTCCTCGGCGGATTCCAGATTGTTGTGGAGGACCGTGTCCTCGAGGTTGACCTTGCCGACGAACTTGCCGGTGTTGACATCGATCACCGTCAGAGCCTCGGTCCGGTCGATGACCAGGTGACCGCCCGAAGGCAGCCATACCTTCCTGTCCAGGGCTCGCCGGAGTTGATCCTCGACCCGGAAGCGCTCGAACAGGCTCTGCTGCCGGTCCTCGGTGAGGTGCACCCGCCCTACGAGGTTGGGGGCCACCTGCTCGAGGTACCTGACCAGCGCCTGATGGGAGATCTTGTCGTCGATCAGCAGGCGCCGGAAGTCCTGGGTGAAGTGCTCGCGTATCGCGCGGATCAGCAGGCTCGGCTCGCGGTGCACCATCCGGGGTGCAGAACCCCCCTCGCTCTTCTTGTCGATCTCGCGCCACGTCGCCACCAGCCGTTTGATGTCGGCCGCGATCTCCTCCCGTGAGGCGCCGGACGCAGCCGTGCGGACTATCACGCCGAACCCCTGCGGCTTCTCGGCTTCGATGATCTGGCGTAGACGGGCACGTTCCCGATCGGGCAGGCGTCTCGATATACCGGTCATCTTGTTGAGGGGCGAGAGCACCAGGTGGCGCCCCGCCAGGGTTACCCGGCTGGTGAGTCGCGGACCCTTCCCGCCCATCGGGTCCTTGTCCACCTGCACGACCAGATGCTGCCCCGGCTTGAGCAGGTGCTCGATACGCGGACCGCCCCCATGGGTGCGGCGACGCGAGTTGAGATCACCGGCGTAGATCACGCCGTTCTTCTCGGTCCCTATGTCGAGGAACGCCGCCTCGAGCCCCGGCAGAACGCTTCTCACCTTGCCCACATAGATGTTGCCGACCAGCGACTCCTGATCGGACCGGTGAACGTAGTGCTCCACCAGGAGGGGCCCTTCGAGAACCACCACCTGGGTCTGGTGCGGCAACACCCGGACCAGCATCTGCTTGCGACCGGTCCCGGGTGCGGACGCTGCCTCTGCCGGCTTCTGGCGGGCGGGAGAGGCCTTCTTCACAGAAGGCTGCTGGGCAGACCTCCTCCTCCGCTTCTTCTTGTTCCTGGCGTGCGCTCCCACCGATGTGGGTCGGGTGGGGAGCTCGCGTACCCGCCGGACTTTTACGGTCCTACGGCCGATCTTCCTGGTTGTTCGTTCTTCGGTTGGTTCGTCGCCGACTCCGCGGCGAACTACTTCGGCTGTGCTGCGCCGAGAAAAAAACATTGCAGGCGACTCCTTGAGTAAGTCTGGTTACCGCGCCGGTTGGGTACGGGGGCCGGGTCGGTTCGGGAGCAGGGCGGTCAGAGCGGTCAGGCATAGCTTCCTGTGCTCCCGCTGTGCGGTCCGGCGCCCCTTCTTCGGTTGCGCGGTGTTGTCTGGCAGTGGCCGGTGCCCCCGACTGGTGTCCGGCCGGATTCATGAGCCGCTGCTCGACTCTCCGACGCCGGGTCGGAACGTATCTGTTGAACTGCTTGCCGAATCTGTGGTCTGCGTACGTACGAATCTCACCCGGTCCGTCGTTCATCCCTCGGTCGGTCGGAGTGTTCACTGGTCCTCGTGTTCAAAGGTCCTCATGACGCCGCCCTGAGCGGATTCACCGGGAAACGGAGAAGCTGCAGCGCTAAATCGAAGGCGGCATCGGGGGCCAGGCTCATGCCGGGCCGCTTGCGCGGTCCAACAAATACTCTAGCAGCTTCGAGGAGGGTGGTCGAGGATCAGTGTGAAGCGCCACGGTCGTGGTACGAGTCGCTCATCGGAGAGCGGGAGCGCCACACCGAATTGACGATGCCCAGCCCTGCCGCCATGGAGATCATCGCGGAACCCCCGGCGCTCACGAACGGGAGCGGCAGCCCGGTGACCGGAACCAACCCGATGGTCATCCCGATGTTGACGAAGATGTGGAATGACAGAAGGGATGCCATGCCGACCGCGATGAAAGCCCCGAAACGGTTGGGCGCCCCGGCGGCAACGATCAGGATCCTCCACACCAGCACCGCGTACATGATGATGACGGCCGCCCCGCCCAAGAAGCCGAACTGCTCGCCGATCGCGGTGAAGATGAAGTCGGAGGTCTGCGCCGGTATGAAGTTGAGCCGGGTCTGGGTTCCCTGGAAGAGCCCCCGCCCGAGGAGTTGGCCCGAGCCGATGGCGATCTGCGACTGGTATAGGTGCCAGTTGACACCCTGCAGGTCTCTGGTCTGGTCGAAGAAGCCAGCCAGACGTTCCACCTGGTAAGAGCGAAGGACTTCGAGGCGGAAGACGGCCATGATCCCACCCACACTGATCGCCATGAGGACCGCCATCTGCTTTATTCCGGTGCCGGCTGCGAAGAGGATCCCGATGGCGATGAACCCGAACACCAGCATGGTCCCTAGATCGGGTTGCCTGAAGATGAGCGAACCGGGTAAGGCCATAAGGGCCAGGGCCAGGGCCAGACGCCTCCAGCCGAGCTTCCGTTTGGATTCGCGCGCCAGGAATCCGCCAAGCACCACGACCAGCGCCACCTTGGCGAATTCCGAGGGCTGGAACTGGAAGGATCCCAGCGGGATCCATCTGGAGGCGCCCTGATGAGGCGGGAAGAACAGAACCGCCACCAGAACCGCCACCATGGTCCCGTATATGGGGACGAGCATGCGCCGGTAGATCCGGTAGTCGATCATCGATACGGCGACGAAGGCCACCAGGGCTACGCCGCCGAACACCAGCTGCCGTCGCATCGCGGCGGTCGGGTCGCCCGACTCGGCCTCCAGCCGTACATAGGTGGCCGAGTAGACCATGAGCGCTCCGAGGGCCACCAGACCGGCCATCAGCACGAACATGACGACATCCGGAGTCGGCTTGGAGCGGTCCCGGAAGAGCCCCCCCACCCCGTCGAGCGTGCGTCCGGCTACCGCCATCGGTGCCCTAGGAGGGTGCTGTAGAACGGCGGGGAGCAACGGCCCGTCTTCCTCTGAACAGGCATCATGTCATCGGTCGACGGGCCGTGAAGGGGCCTCACACCATCCTCCTAGCGCTCCGTGTCCTCGCCGGCCACCAATGGGGTGACCACCTCCCCCAAGAGGTGTTGCATGACCGCTCGCACGGCGGGCGCGGCCACCGCGCCGCCCGATCCGCCCTCGTCCACCATCACCGCTACCACCCACTCGGGAGCGTCGATGGGCGCCACTCCCACGAACCATGCTGTGGCGTCGTGGAAGGTTCCGTCCTGATCCTCGAAGGCCTGGGCCGTGCCGGTCTTACCACCGACCAGTTCAGCCAGCCGACCCATGTCCTCGAATGCTCTGCGGGCGGTCCCCGACCGGACCACCGATGCCAGATCGGATCGCAGGGATGCCACTGTATCGGGGTGGATGTCGACCGTACGTAACACGCGGGGTTCGAGCGCGCGGATCCGCTCTCCGACCGGGGATTCGATACCCTCCGCCACCCGCGGCTGGTAGACGGTCCCACCGTTGAGGATCGAGGCGTACGCGACCGCCATCTGGAGCGGGGTGGCCAGGATGGGCCCCTGGCCGACTACCAGGTTCATCAGGTCGCCCCCCAGCCAACCCTCGGCTCGCACCCTCCACGGCTGGCTCTCCTGCCATTCCTCGAAGAGCTGCCGATCTCCGAGGATCCCCTCGTTCTCGAAGGGCAGGTCGACTTGCGTACCGCGCCCGAATCCCACATCGGCGGCCCAGTCCTGAACGATGCCCTCGCGGCCGGTGCGAGCGTAGTCACGCCATATGGACAGTGCGATCTCCCAAAAGTAGATGTTGCACGAGCGGCGGAGAGCGTCATGGAGGTTCTGGCGACCGTCGGAAGCCGGATATGTCCAGTTCCGCCACCTCAGCCGGGAGTCATCGCCGAGGTCGGCAGCGAGCTGGGGAGAGCACTCGATGTGCTCCTCGGGTGACGAGACCCCCCTCGGGAAGATGCCTTCCTCCAGAGCGGTCACGTAAGTGATGACCTTGAAGGTGGAGGCGGGAGGTTTGAGACCCTGGATGACCAGGTTGTTGAACGCCTGGCGGCTCGACAACTCCTCGAAGGTGTCCACATCGATCCCGCCCACGAAAGCCTGCGGTTCGAACGTGGGGTGGGAGGCCATCGCCAGGATCGCACCGGTGTCGACCTCCATCACCACGGCGGCGGCCCGCTCGGCCGGCTGGGGTATACGATTCGGATCCTGGTCGGTCCGCTCGCCCTTCAGGACGTTGGACAACTCGATCGCCTCCTCGAGGATACGTTCGACGGTCTCCTGGGTGGCAACATCTAGGGTGAGACGCAGGGTCGAGCCCTGAACCGGTTCCTCCACGCCTATCTCCTCCAGGATGTCCCCGTTCGGGTTGACGCGGTAGGCGACCTTGCCCGGACTACCTCGAAGGTACTCGTCGTACTCCCGTTCCACGCCCAGTTTCCCCACCGGTGTGTTGGTGTCCAACCACGGTCGGCGTTCGAGGTCGCCGCGCGAAGGGAGCCCGATGTGGCCGATGACATGCCCCATCAGCTGTCCACGGAAGTATCCGCGCACCGGCAGCGTCCTGACGGTCACGCCCGGAAGGCTCGGCCGCCGCTCCATCACCAGGTAGGCCGTATCGGTGTCGATGGGGAAGCTGGTCAGGGCCGCGGTCCCTCCGGACGCGGTACGTTCGACCTCCCGGCGCACCTCGACCGGGGGGACATCCAGGATGGCGGCCAGCCTCTGGATGACGTCGTGCTCGACCTCGAGCGGTAGCACCGCCCTGTTGACCTCGAGGATCAGATGAGGCCGCGAGGTTGCCAGCGGGATCCCGTTCCGGTCGACGATGTTGCCTCGGGGAGCGGCGATGGACTCGATGCTGACGATGTTCTGGTCGGCCAACTCGAGGAAGTCGGCGCCGACCGCCAGCTGAACGAACCAGAGCCTGATGAAGAGGACGGCGAAACACCCCGTGAACACTAGGGCGAGCAGGCCCACCCTCCACCTGGGTCTCATCGGCTTATCGTCGCGTTCTCGCCGCCGGGATCCGGGTCGGGCGCGGCGCCGGGCCTGGTGCCTCACAGCAACCCTCCCGGCCGGCCGTACCGCGATGACGACCATGAGGTGAACAGCTTGGCGATCAATGGGAGCATGGCCAACGCCAGCACCATGTTGTACGCCGGAACCAGGAGAAACGTCTTGAGGATCCCGGGCGATCCGAGAGTTCCCTCACCGAACAGCGTACCGATCAGAGCCACCGTGGCCAGCCCTATGAAAGTTATCAGCCCGACCGCCGACACGGCGAAGTGGATACCGTAGTTGAAGCGGTCCCCGACCCGCACGGTCGCGTAGGCGGCCAGAGTGAAGGCCAGTCCGTGCAGCCCCAAAGGCGCGGTTCCCAACAGATCCAGCAGCAACCCCCCGATGAAGCCCAGTATGACCCCGGGCTCCGGTCTCAGCCATTGGACACAGGCGATCACGATCAGCAGGACCACATCCGGGCTCTCACCGAAGGGACGTACGCTGTGGAAGATGGTGGTCTGTGCCAGCACGGCCAGGACCACCAGCAGGAGCGACAGGAATACACGTCGGGCGGTCACCGGCTGGTTCCCTCCCCGCGGTCGTCCGCCGCTCCCGGCCTGCTCTCGCCGTCCGCCACCGTGGGGCCATCCAAGCCGGCCTCCTCGTCAGCCTCGATCTGGTCCGGGGCCGGAGGCCATGGGATCACGGCTACGTACTCGAGCCGGTCGACATCGCCTATTGGGGTCACCTCCACGCGGACAACGCCGGACCGGGGTGACGCCGAGGCGACCACCGTACCCACGTCCAGGCCCTTGGGAAACGAGTTAGATTCTCCGAACGGGCCGTAGGTGGTCAGGAGCTCGCCAGGCCGCACGGGTGCGTCGGCATCGAGGATCGACAGCTCCAGGATTCCCGTACCGAGGCCCTCGACTATCCCCCGGCGCCCGTCCGCCAGTCGCACGGTCACACCCGGGGCCCGCCGGGAGGTGATGGGTGTCACGGTCGCTACCCGTTGGGTGGCCTCGAAGACCACCCCCACCAGCGCACCTTGGCTGTCTATCACCGGCTGGCCGGCGTGTACCCCGTCATCGGTTCCCCGATCGATGATGAGCGTCGGGTCGAGCGTACCGGCCCGGCCGGTCACTTCCGCGGTGACCGCCAGTTCGTGGATGTCGTCCACCAGGCGCAGGCCGAGAAGGGTGTTGAGTTCGTCGACGCGCGCCTCGAGGTGGTCGACGTGGATGACCTCGGCTTCCAGTTCGGCGATCCGGTCCCTTAGCCGTTGGTTCTCGTCCCGGAGACCGGCCAGATTGGCGAGCCCGTCGGTGAATTCGACTATCGGGGTGATCACCACGTTCACTCCCGCCTGGATGGGTGCCACCAGGAACTGCGCGACGTTGCGCAATGTGGCGCCGATGCCCTCGTCGGACGAGCGGACGTCGAAGGTCATCAACAACAGCGAGATGGCGAGCAGCATTATGGCAACGAAGGCGGATCGGTCGGTGCGGCGCTCGGAGCGGCGCTTCGCCGAGGGTGCCCGGGTCGGAGTGTCGGGGCCTATCGTCGGGCGGTCGATCGAGGACATGGTACTCATCTGCGGGCCCGTATCCGGGACGGACGCGCCCGGCAAGCCAGCGCTCCCGATGAGCACCGGCAGCCGGCCCTCGACCGTGGAGCCTCATGGAAGATTCTCGGTAACGGATGCGAAACCCGTGGCATGATTGCCTGTTGGTACTTCTAAGAGGGTGCGCGGGTAGGCGGAGCGCGGTCGCCCGTGTAGTCACTTCCCATCCGCCTGCCGGCCAGGAAACCCCTGGTCATCTCTGTCTCCTCTTCGAATGTCGCAAGGCTATTCCCCCAGGCGAGCACCCGTCCGCACACCGTCTGGAGGGACTCGGGTAGGAAGGCGGCCCCGTCTCCGGTGACAGGGAGCCGGAGTGTCGTAGGGTAGCCGGGTGCCGCGTATTCGGTTCGCTCTCATCCCTTCCAAGGGCGGCCGGAGGAGTCGAGCACCGTGTGCAGCACCTCGTACTCCTCGAGGCACTTACCCGACCCGATGACGACAGACTGCAGGGGTCGGTCGGCGATGCTGACCATCATCCCGGTTTCGAAGGAGATGCGGTGGTTGAGGGCCTTCAGCAGAGCACCGCCACCCGTGATGACGATACCCGTGTCCATGAGGTCGGCGGCCAACTCCGGTGGCGTGTTGTCCAGGGTGACCCGCACTGCGTCGACGATCGAGGAGACGGGTTCTTCGATCGCCGTCCGGACCTCGGAGGCCGATATGAGAATGGTCTTGGGAAGCCCGGACACCAGGTCCCGGCCTCGGACCTCGGCGCTCGGCTCGTCCTGGAACGGGTAGGCCGAACCGATGGTCATCTTGATCTGCTCGGAGGTACGCAGGCCCAGTAGCAGGTTGTGCTCCTTCTTGATCCACTCGACGATGCGTTCGTCCATCTCGTCGCCACCCACCCGGATGCTCTTGGAGACTACGATGCCGCCCAGGGCGATCACGGCCACCTCGGTGGTGCCACCACCGATGTCGACGACCATCGACCCGATCGGCTCGTTGACGGGGAGAGCGCAGCCGATGGCGGCCGCCATCGGCTCGTCGATGGTGAACGCCCGGCGGGCTCCGGCGTGGTAGGCCGCCTCCTCCACTGCCCGTCGCTCCACTCCGGTGATGCCCGACGGTACGCATATGACGATGCGGGGCTTGGCCCAGCGGCGCCGATGAACCCTCTGTATGAAGTAGCGCAGCATCCGCTCGGTTATGTCGAAGTCGGCGATCACCCCGTCGCGCAGAGGTCGGATGGCCTGGACGTACGAGGGGGTGCGGCCGATCATTCGCTTGGCGTCCATACCCACCGCCAACGCTTCGTTCGTGTGGGTGTTGATGGCGACTACCGAGGGCTCGTTGAGCACCACGCCACGATTCCGCACGTACACGAGAGTGTTAGCGGTGCCGAGATCGACGGCCATGTCTTGGCCGGCGATCGTGAACAGGTTCTCGGCCATTGGTACACCCCGAGTCGAAATCGTCCCCCGATTGTAGTCCCTACTGGAACGGGCGAGACCCTGGGAGCCCTACTAGTCCGGCCCGTTTCCCGGGAGGGCGGTACGAAACCGCCGACCTTACCTCACCTACCGCTCTCCGAACCAGATGTCCAGCTCGCGTTCGGCGCCCTCGGGGCTGTCGGATCCGTGGACGATGTTCTCAGCGATGTCCAAGCCGTAGTCACCCCTGATGGTTCCCGGAGGAGCCTCCACCGGGTTGGTACTCCCGATCATGGTTCGTGCGACCGATACGGCCGAGTTCCCCGACCACTGCATGGCGACCACCGGTCCCGATGTTACGAACGCCAGCAGGTCGGAGTAGAACGCCTTGCTCCGATGTTCCGCGTAGTGGAGGGCGGCGGTGTCCTCGTCGGGGACCAGCATCTCAAGCCGATCGAGCGACAGGCCCTTGGCCTCGAAGCGGGCGATCACCTCGCCCACCAGCCGGCGGCGAACCCCATCGGGTTTGACCATTATGAAGGTGTTCTGATGGCTCATCGCCGGTTACCGGTGGTCGGTGGTCGGTGGTCGGTGGTGACCGGTTCCGTCAGCAGCATCGAGGGGGACCTCACGATGGTGGGTGGTCGGTGGCGGTCCGGGCTGTTGCCGAGGCCGCGGACCCTCACTCTAGTTCCACTTTGCAGCAAGGTTGCCGACACGTGTCTGAGAGGGTGCGCGGATAGGCGGACCGCAAGCACCCTGTCGATAGACCATGCCCGGTTGAGGATCGAAGAACACCTGGTCATCGTCGTGTACTCATCAACGTCGCACCCAGTAGTTCTCCAGGTGAGCACCTATCCGCGCACCCTCTGAGCCTGAATCCACCGATGGGGAGCGCGCAGCGGACATGGAGATATGGTGGAAATGCCTCCTGATCTGCGGCGATAGCTATTGGTAAGGATGGTTCGGTCCTGGGAAGAGGAGCAACTTCCTGTGAGTGGTGGATCCCGGAGATCGCCCTGGTCAGGATTGGTCTTCGGAACATGAATCGGTGGATTCAGGCTGAGGGCCGGATCGGCGATGTCCTCCAGGCGGGTGCTACGGAAGGAAGCACGATCGGGCCTCGCCCGCCACGTAGAGGGACCCGGCCACCACGATGGCCTCCTCCGGGCAGGTCCACTCCATGGCGAGGTCGATCGCTCCGGCGACCCGGTCCACCGAGGAAACGGGGATGCCCGGGAGGACCCGGGTTATGACCCGCACCAAACCGGCCGGATCGGCGGCTCGTTCGTGGTCGACGGCCGTGGCGATGACCTTGGTGGCCAGACCGGCGAAGGGGCGCAACATGGCGTAGATGTCCTTGTCGCGGAAGGCCCCGACCACCAGCGTCCAGGCTACGGGTGCCAGCTCCTCACCCAGGGTCCGCACGAGGGCCTCGCAGGCCTGCGGGTTGTGGGCCCCGTCGATGACCACTAGGGGGGAACGGCTCACCACCTCCGTACGGGCCGGTACCCGCAGGCCTGCAAGACCCTCGCGTACCGCGTCTGCCGGCAGCGCCCGGCCGAGCAGTTCCTCCACGGCTGCCACTGCCACCGCCGCGTTGGCGGCCTGATGGCGACCGTGCAGGGGAACGTATAGGTCCTCGTAGTACCGGTAGAGCCCGTCCAGGTCCATGGTCCAACCGCCGACGGACATGCGCAGGTCCTCGATCCGAAAGTCCCTTCCCAGGGTCCGGCGCACCGCTCCCATCCGGTCCACCCGGCGGTCGGTGACCGGTATCACCTCCTCTGGAAGGTACCCGGTGACCAGGACTGTTCCCGGTTCGAGGATCGCCAGCTTCTCCCCCGCGATCTCCGCCCGCGTGTGCCCGAGATACTCGGCGTGATCGATCGAGATTCCAGTGAGGACAGCCACCTCGCTCTCGACCACATTGGTGGCATCCAGGCGCCCGCCCATCCCTACTTCCACCGCAGCCACATCGACGGCTTCGTTGGCGAAGTAGGCGAAGGCGGCGGCGGTGCTGAGCTCGAAGTAGGTGGGACGCTCCCCGATCTCGCACTCCAGCAGGTCGGCGAAGGGAGCGATGTCCCCCACCGCCCGGGCGAACTGCTCGGGGGTGGCCACCTCCCCTGCCACACCGAACCGCTCCTCGACCCGCTGGAGGTGCGGGGAGGTGTACGTACCGGCTTTGAGGCCCAAGCTGTCCACTATCGAGGCCGAGGCTCGGGTCACCGTGGTCTTGCCGTTGGTCCCTGCAACGTGGATCACCGGCAACCGGCGATGGGGCGATCCCATCATCTCGACCAGCCGGGCGATACGGTCCAGTCCCGGTTTCCATCCCAGGCCGATGTGGCTGTCGAGGTACGCTACGGCTTGGTCGTAGTTCATCGGGTGTGGGCGCCTCCCGTCGGGGCCGCTCGGATGAGCGACCGGGTACCGGGTCGGCGACCGGCCGGCCGAGCATGATCTCCATGGTTCAGCAACTTCCGGCCCCCAGTGCGTCGAGTTGGGCGGTCAACGTCTGGAGGAGCTTGGAAGCGTCGGCAGCCCTCGCCTCCTCCTTGGAAACCACCTCGACGGGAGCCCGGCTGCGGAAAGCGGGGTTGGACAGTTTCCGCTCGGCCTTCTCGAACTCGGCCCTGGCGCGGCCGATGCGGCGGCCGAGACGTGCTCGCTCCGCTTCGAGGTCGATCACCCCTTCCACCGGAATGAAGGCCTCGAGGGCGCCGGCGTCCACCCGGAGGTGTCCCGGAGCTGCCGGAGGATCGCCGACGTGGGCATCGGTAGCCGCCAGAGCGGTCAGTTGCGGGCCCCACCAGCCGGCCCACAGGCCTTCCGGGTCGTGGAGGACGGCGGTCAGTTCCAGGCGGGCAGGTATGCCGTGAGCAGCTCGCAGTCGCCTCACCCCGGCCACCAACTCCTGGAGGGTTCCGATGCCTTGGGGCGGTATGTATCGCGGGACCCGGGGCCACGGAGACGTGATGAGCAGGCCGCCCGCCACGAGGTGGCTGTAGAGCTCCTCGGTCAGGAACGGTATGGCAGGGTGGAAGAACTTGAGCAGGTCGCGCAGCACGACCCCGAGGGTTCGGCGGACGGCGGCAGCCTCCGGCCCCCCTGCCGAGAGGGCCGGTTTCGACATTTCCAGGTACCAATCGAAGACCTCCGACCAGGCAAACGAATAGAGCAACGAGAAGGCATCGGAGAGCCGGTGGCGGTCGAGGAGGGAGTCCACCCGGGTGGCCACCTCGCCGAGGCGGGCCAGGATCCACCGATCGATCGGACCCGGCGCCTCCGGGTAGCCACCCTCGCGGGGTACGGCTCCGGGCTCCATGTGGATGAGGGCGAACTTGGCGGCGTTCCACAGCTTGTTGCCGAAGCGCCGGGCGGCGTCCACCCACTTGACGTCGAAGGGGACGTCGTGGCCGGGCGATGCCGACCGGAGCAGGCTGAGGCGCAGGGCGTCGGCCCCGTAGGTCTCGATCATCTCCATCGGGTCGACGATGTTGTTGAGCGACTTGGACATCTTGCGCCCGTCTGAGGCCCGTACCAATCCGTGGATCACTATCTCTCCGAAAGGCGCGTCCCCGACGAACTCCAGACCCATCTTCAACATGCGAGCTACCCAGAAGAAGATGATGTCGTAGCCGGTAACCAGGACATCGGTCGGGTAGAAGCGTTGCAGATCCGGGGTGTCCTCAGGCCAGCCCAGGGTAGAGAAAGGCCAGAGGGCCGAACTGAACCACGTATCCAACACATCTTCCTCGGCTCGCAGATCCTCCGAGCCGCACTCGCTGCAGTGTTGGGGCTCCGTCCTGGACACCATCGTCGTGCCGTCGACATCGCAATACCAGGCAGGAATGCGATGGCCCCACCACAGTTGGCGGCTGATGCACCAGTCATGGAGATTCTCCATCCAATGGAAGTAGTTCTTTTCCCAACGTTTGGGAACGAAGCGGCATGTGTCCTGCCGGACCGCATCCACAGCCGCTCCGACCAACGCGTCTACCCGGACGAACCACTGACGCGAGAGAAGGGGTTCGATCACCGCCCCGCTCCTTGAGCAATGCCCGACCGTGTGGTGATGGTCCTCGACACGGTCCAGGTACCCGTCGCGCCGGAGCGCTTCGATCACCCGCTCCCTGGCGTCGAAGCGGTCCAAACCTGCGAACCCTCCGGCGGCCTCCGTCATGCGGCCGTCCTCGCCGATCACCTCGACAGGCAGGAGTCCGGTTCTCATCGCGATCTCGAAGTCCAGTGGATCATGAGCGGGCGTCACCTTGACCGCACCGGTGCCGAACATGGGATCGACGGCCTCATCGGCCACCACCGGGATATCGCGATTCATGAGCGGTAGGCGAACGCTGCGCCCGACCAGATGCCGGTATCGTTCATCGTTGGGGTGTACTGCCACTCCGGTGTCGCCGAGCATCGTCTCGGGGCGCGTCGTCGCCACCGATATGCCATCCCGGGAATCGGGGTCGGCGCCTGAGAACGGATAGGTGATGTGGACCATCTGACCAAGCACCTCTTCGTACTCCACCTCGATGTCGGAGATGGCGGTCATCAGTCCGGGCGACCAGTTGATGATGCGGTGCCCTCGGTATATGAGGCCCTTCTCGTAGAGGCTCACGAACGCTTCACGAACTGCGGCCGCGAGACCCTCGTCGAGCGTGAACCGCTCTCTGGTCCAATCACAGGAATCGCCGAGAGCCCGCATCTGCTGGGTGATTGCGCCGCCGGAGCGGCGCTTCCAGCCCCACACCTGTTCGACGAACCTCTCACGGCCCAAGTCGTGTCTCGTGAGACCCTCTTCGGCCAGTTCGCGTTCCACCACCATCTGGGTGGCGATTCCGGCGTGGTCGGTTCCGGGGAGCCACAGGGCGGCGTATCCCTGCATGCGCTTGCGGCGGATGATGGCGTCCTGGATCGAATGGTCGAGGGCGTGCCCAATGTGGAGGACCCCGGTCACGTTGGGAGGAGGAATGACGATGGTGAACGGTCGTCCCTCCGGGTTGATCTCCGGCCTGAAGGCGCCGGCCTCCTCCCAGATCGGGTACCAGCGGGCCTCCACAGCCTTGGGGTCATAGCTTCCTTGCAGGATGCCGGTACGGGAAGTATCCATGTTAGGTGTCGAGTCGGATCCGGTCGGCGGTTATGAACCGGTCGACTACGCGCTCCTCTCGCGGCGTTTGTCCAATTCACGTAAGGGCTGGAGGGTCGGATTGACCTTCTCCTCGACCACTCGACGATCGATCACCACCCGCCCTATGTCGGGCCGGGAGGGCAGTTCATACATCGTGTCGAGGAGTACCTCCTCCATGATCGCCCGCAGCCCCCGGGCTCCGGTGCCCCGCAGCATGGCCTGGTCGGCGATCGCCTCGATGGCGGCCGGTTCGAAAACCAACTCGATACCGTCGAACTCGAAGATCTTGACGTACTGCTTGACGAGCGCGTTGCGCGGCTCCTGCACGATCCGGATGAGAGCCTCCCGGTCGAGCGAATCCACCGTGGCCACCATCGGTAGCCGACCGATGAACTCGGGGATGAGGCCGTACTTAATGAGGTCATCGGGTAGTACTTCGGCGAGGAGGTCGTCTTTCGGTCGCTCGTGGCGAGACCGGACATCGGCCCCGAACCCCACGATACGGTTACCCACCCGGCGCCCGATCACGTCTTCGAGGCCGGCGAAGGCTCCTCCGCATATGAACAGCACCTCCGTGGTATCGATCTGGATGAACTCCTGGTGGGGATGCTTGCGGCCACCTTGGGGAGGTACCGAGGCCACCGTGCCCTCAAGGATCTTCAGCAAGGCCTGCTGCACACCCTCCCCCGAGACGTCGCGGGTGATGGAGGGGTTCTCGGCCTTGCGGGCGATCTTGTCGATCTCGTCTATGTAGATGATGCCCTGCTCGGCCCGCTTCACGTCGTAGTCGGCTGCCTGGATCAGCTTCAGCAGGATATTCTCGACATCCTCCCCGACGTAGCCCGCTTCGGTGAGGGCGGTGGCGTCGGCGATGGCGAACGGTACATTGAGCATGCGCGCCAGCGTCTGGGCGAGCAGCGTCTTGCCGCATCCGGTAGGGCCGATCAGGAGGATGTTGGACTTGGACAACTCTACGTCGTCCTTGTGGGGAGTCCCGGCGCGTATCCGCTTGTAGTGGTTGTACACAGCTACCGCCAAGGCCTTCTTGGCCCGATCCTGGCCGATCACGTAGTCGTCGAGGAAGGCGAACACCTCGGTCGGTTTGGGCAGTTCGTTGCTGCGGTCGGACTGGCCGAAGGAGAGTTCGTCGTCCAGGATCTCGGTGCACAGCACGACGCATTCGTCGCAGATGTAGACGCCGGGACCGGCGATTAGCTTCCTGACCTGTTTCTGCGAGTGCCCGCAGAAGCTGCATTTGAGCAGTTCGCTTCCCTCGCCGTACTTGATGGCCACTCTCAGAACCCCTCTGATACCGCGGCCAGATCCCTCCGGCAGAGGATATCGTCGACGATGCCGTAGTCGACCGCCTCATTGGCGCGCATCCAGAAGTCCCGGTCCGTGTCCTCGGCCACCTTCTCGTACTCCTGGCCCGTGTGCTTGGCCAGAATCCGGTTGAGTTGCTCGCGCATCTGCAAGATCAGTCGGGCCTGGATCTCGATGTCCGCCGCCTGCCCGCTCGCTCCCCCCTGAGGTTGGTGCAGCATCACCCGTGCGTGTGGCAGGGCGAACCGCTTGCCCCGGGTGCCGCCGGCCAGGATGACCGCCGCGGCCGACGCTGCCATCCCCATGCAGACCGTGCTCACGTCGGGCTTTATGTACTGGATGGTGTCGTAGATGGCGAACAGGCTGGTGATCTCGCCGCCCGGCGAGTTGATGTAGAGGTTCACGTCCCGGTCGGGATCTTCTGACTCGAGGTGGAGGAGTTGGGCCATGACTAGATTGGCCACCACGTCGTCGATCGCGGTACCGAGGAAGATGATCCGGTCCTTCAGGAGTCGGGAAAAGATGTCGAAGGCGCGTTCCCCCCGGCTGGTGGACTCCACCACCGTCGGGACCAGATAGCTACTCGGGCGAATGCCGAATCGGGTGCCGGTACCCGGGCCTGTACTTCCGGTCATTGATCCCCCTGTTCGATCTCGGCTTCCACGATCTCAAACCCTTCCGACGGGTCCGAACCAAAGTCGAGCACCTTACCGTCCCGGTCTGCTGCCACCGCGCCCTCCACCAGAGTGGTGAGCGCCTTGGATCGCAGGATATCACTCACGAGGTTCATTTCGTGCATACTGCCCGCCAACCGCTCCGACAACTCGTCGGCCGTCTCGTCGCTTCGGGATGCCACCTCCTCGTACGCCTGCCGTAGCTCGTGGTCCTCCACGTCGATAGCGGCCCGGGTAGCCACCGAATCCAGCAGCACGTTACGGCGTACCTGGGCGTCCGCCTGCTGGTGCAACTGCTCGAAGAAGGTCTCCCGATCCTGTCGCGCCGCCTCGAGATATTCGTCGAAGTCCATCCCGGCGGCTTCCAGCCTGCCGCGGAGCACGTCGAAGATCCGGGCTGCGGTCACCTCGATCACCGCTCCGGGAATGTCGATGTCGACTTCTCCGCTCAAATCGGAAACCACCTTGTTGCGGAGCTGGTACTGCAACGTCGAGCGCCGTCTCCCCTCCAGTTGCTCGACCACTTGGTCTCGCAACTCCTCCACGGTGTCGAACTCGGTGAAGTCCGAAACCCAGTCGTCGTCGAGTTCGGGCAGGCGCTTCTCCTTGACCTCCTTGACCAGCACCCGGACTTCGACCGGTGTCCCGGCGCCGAGACCGCCTACATCGAACCGCAGGGTGCTCATGAAGTCGGTTATGTCACCGGCAGAGCATCCGACCAGGTTGTCACCCAGACCGTCGAGGAGACCGTCGGATCCGACCTCGTAGAGGAAGTCGCCGACCGAGACCGGTTCCAAGCTCTGACCGTCGGGAGAGGCGTGCAGATCTATCGCTACGTAGTCCCCGGCCACGGAGGGACGGTCGACGGTCTCCAACTCGGCGAACTGTTCCCGGTGCATGTCCAGGTGCTGGGCGATGATGTCGTCGTCGATCTGCACTGGCGGGTCATCCAGCTCGAAGCGGCGACCCTCGTAGTGCGGCGGGTCCTCGACTGTCGGCCACAGGCTTACGCGGATGTCCACCTCGACCCCCGGTCCCAGGTCACGTATCTCGTCCACCGAGGGGGCAACCGCCGGGGCGAGGCCGGTATCCACCAAGACGTCGGGCAATATCGTCTCGATCATCTCTTCGATGGCCTCGCCCCGGATCCGGTCCTTCCCGACAATGTTCTCAACCATCCGGCGAGGGGCCCTGCCCCGGCGGAAACCGCTGATGTCGATCTGGCGGGAGATCCGGCGCGCCGCCAGGGTCTCCGCATTGTCGAGGGGTTTACCTTCCAACCGAAGGGTGAGCCGACGCTCGAACGGACTCAACTCGGTGACGGTGACGGACACGGGACTCCTCTGGTTGCGGGTAGACGGGGTGGCGTCGTCCGACGCGGCACCGGGGTGACCGAGGGGACTTGAACCCCCGACCTCCTGGACCACAACCAGGCGCTCTAACCAAGCTGAGCTACGGTCACCATGTTCGATATCTGGGCGGGAGAGCCTGCACGGCTCCGTTCGTACCGGACGATCAGCGAGCCGCGCCCCCGGAAGGATTCGAACCTCCGACCAAGAGCTTAGAAGGCTCCTGCTCTGTCCTCTGAGCTACGGGGGCTCACCGCCACCAGGCGCAGACTCGGCGGTCGGTCCGGGCTTCTCCGCGGAGCGGGTGAAGGGAATCGAACCCTCACCGCCAGCTTGGAAGGCTGGAGCTCTACCATTGAGCTACACCCGCCGGTCGGCCTCATACTACATCCGAACGCCGGATGGTCGAAGCCCTCCGATTGTCGACGACCGGCCCCCCTGCTGACAGCGCATATCCCGCTGTCGATTTATGGACCAGGCCGGCGGCAGGCTCGAGCTTCGGGCTACTGAAAATAACCTACGGGAGGGCGCGGTCTGTCTAGTGTGGAGCATTGACGCATGGAGGTGATGGTCGGGCTGGTCGGATTTGAACCGACGACCTCCTGCTCCCAAAGCAGGCGCGCTGCCAAGCTGCGCCACAGCCCGATTGGGACACATTCTAAGCCAGCACGCACGGGCCGACGGTATGCCTCCGGCCCGTCGATCTCGGTGTGGAGAGGGGTGGCCGACTCGTGGTACAAGATAATGTCGCGCTTCCCCGGAGCCTCATCCTCACGGCTTTCTGCCCTGGGTGCGACGGCCTTCAGACCGTGGGTGGCCCATGAGCAATCCTCTTGATGCATCCGGTCCGGCTGGTTCCAGCACCGGCGGCGGAGGGAACCGGAGTAACCGATCCGAGACGCCGATCATGAGGCGCTTGGCGGTGGTACCGAGTTCCGTCCTGGTTCTGATGATGTCGTGCTCGGGCGCCGCCGTCTCGGAGAAAACTACCTCCTCCGTTGCTACCACGGCCATCTCGACTACCGCCGACGTGTCCCGATCCATGGCCCTCGTACCCTCGACGACGACCACTACGACGACGACCACGATCCCCACCATTTCGACGACCTCGACAACCATGGCGACGACCACCACCGACCCGCCCCGGAACTGCACGCCCGTGGAGCCGCCCACCCTGCATCTGCCTGATGCGGATCCCGCTCCCGCCACGGTCGAACTGTCGGAGATGGTTTACACGTGCGCTGTCGAAGTCGGAGTGGCTCCGGCCGACGATCCGGCTGCGGCGGCCACCCTGGCAGCGACCGGGATCGACGGTCCGCTCCTACTGGTCGGAGAGGAGTTCGACAGCGGCGTGATGGGCGAAATCGGGCGCTTGGCCCCCGAGAAGGTCGTCGCAGCCGGCTTCGATGAAGACGAGTTGGCCCCCCTCGCCGACTTCGAGGTGACCGTTCTCGAGGTCGATGCCGATGCGTCCCCGTTGCCCGATCCCGGTGCCTACCAGCGCATCTGGATGGTCGCCCCTGGCGAACTGGTGGCGCCCCTGGCGGTCATCGCCGCCGATCTGGGCATCGGCCTGATCGTCGCCGAACCCGACTTTCGGGCCTTGCCGGCCAGCACGCGGAACCTGATCTCGGAAGCCGATCGGATCGACCTGCTCACGGAATGGGACGAGGAGGTGGCTTGGCAGTTGGAGGTCGTGCGCAAGGGTGACGAGATCCCGGGTGGTGGGCAGGTGATGTTTGACGGCGATGTGATGCGACGTCTCGTGGCCTTCTATGGTCATCCCTCGACCTCCCGTCTCGGAGTGTTGGGGGAACAGAACCCGGAGCGCGGGATCCTTCGGCTGAGCGAGGTGGCGGCCGATTACGCGGCGGACGGGGCAACGATCCTGCCCACCTTCGAGATCATCGCCACGGTGGCCTCGGCCGGTCCCGGACGGGACGGCGACTACTCGGCCGAGACCGACCGGGAGGTGATCCGGCCTTGGATCGAATCTGCCTCCGAGAACGACATCTACGTGGTACTGGACCTGCAGCCGGGCCGCACCGACTTTCTCACCCAGGCCAAGATCTACGAGGAATTCCTCCGCCTGCCTCATGTCGGTCTGGCACTGGATCCCGAGTGGAGGCTCAAGCCGAACCAGGTCCATCTGCAACAGATCGGCACCGTCGATGCGTCCGAGGTCAACCAGGTGGTCCGCTGGCTGGCGGGAGTCGTCAGGGAGGAGGCGCTGCCCCAGAAGCTTCTGATAGTGCACCAGTTCAGGTTCTCGATGATCACCAACCGCGAACTGATTGAGACGCCACCCGAGTTGGCGGTTGTGATCCAGATGGACGGGCAGGGTGGCCTCGGGGCCAAGTACAACACCTGGGGAACCCTCACCAGAGGTACGGAGGACCTGGGTTTCCGGTGGGGTTGGAAGAACTTCTACGACGAGGACTTCCCGACCCCCACCCCGGCACAGGTGCTGGATCTCACGCCGGTACCGGTGTTCGTGTCCTACCAGTGAACCCCTCGGTGGCATGATGGCGGCGTACAGCGTGGTGGATGGCGTCGGGGTGCGGGTGGAGGGACTCGAACCCCCACGGGCATTGCCCACCAGGACCTAAACCTGGCGCGTCTACCTTTCCGCCACACCCGCCGACCGGGACGGTCTGGCCGGAAGGTAGCCGTCCCGAAGGGTGGGTTGCCCGGGACTCGAACCCGGAACCTGCGGATAGAAGTCCGGATACCGGCGTAACGGCCTCTTCTGGTTATACGTCCCACAGTTCAGCCTACAGTAGGCACGGGATGGTCCTCGGGCGCCCGCCACCAGGCTACCAGCCCGAAGACGGTCAAGTAGGTCCAGGGTTGTGCTTCCGAGGTGATCACCGACCGCGGCGCCCACAGCCTCGCCGGCGGCTCCGAACTGCAGCCCGCGGCGGACACCACCTACTACGTGGTCGTGCGCGGAATGCCCGACCTGGCATCGGGCACCTACGGCATTCTCGTCAGCGACACGACACCGGCCGCCGAGAATGATCGTCAACGCCCCAAGCGTACCCACAACGCCCATCTCGCTCGTCACCCAGTATGAGCCAAATGACGATTACGACTGGAAGTCCGATGCCAGTGCCTACTTCTTCTATAGCTCTGAATATTGAGTGAGGGTTTAGGAGGGTGCTCCAAAAACGGTGGGAAGTAATGGCCCGTCTTCCTCTGAACAGGCATTATGTCATCGGTCGACGGGCCGTGAAGGGGTTTTACACCACCCTCCTAGTGTCCTGATTCCTTAGTTTCTTTGCCATATGCTGCTAGAATATGCAGGTCAGTAGCAGTCAGTAGTGGGAGCAGCGTATGGAGAAGCAGCGGGGTCGTAAAGCAGTGGTTATCGAGCTGGATGAAGAGGAACGCCAGACGCTCGAGCGGTGGATACGGCGGCGTAGCACCGCACAAGGGTTAGCGATGCGGTCTCGTATCGTGCTGGGAGCGGCCGAAGGCCGCACCAATGTGGACATCGCAGCGGAGGTGGGCTGCAGCGGGGTTACGGTCTCGAAGTGGCGGAACCGTTTCGCCCGGCGCCGTCTCGACGGCCTCTACGACAATCCCCGCCCCGGGCCGCCCCGCCGCATCGACGACGCCAAGGTAGAAGAAGTGGTGGTCAAGACGCTGGAGGAAACACCGAGAGACGCGACGCACTGGTCGACCCGGTCCATGGCGAGGGCCGTCGGCCTGTCCCAGTCGTCGATCCTAAGAATATGGCGGGCGTTCGGTCTCAAGCCGCACCGGACCGAGCATTTCAAGATATCTCCCGACCCCCAGTTCGTGGAAAAGGTCCGCGACCTGGCGGGTTTGTACCTGAACCCGCCCGACGCGGCGGTGGTGCTGTGTGTGGACCACAAATCCCAGATACAGGCCCTCGACCGCACCGCGCCGATCCTGCCCCTGTTGCCCGGAACCCCCCAGCGGCGCACCCACGACTACCGCCGGTACGGCACCACCAACCTCCACGCCGCGCTCGACACGGCCACCGGCCGGGTCATCACCTCCATGACACGACGCAACCGCACCCAAGAATTCCAGACGTTCCTAAACCTCATCAACCGCGAAGTCCCACCAGAACTCGACGTCCATGTCGTGTTGGACAACGCGTCGCCCCACAAAACAGAGCCCATAGGGCGCTGGCTGCAACGCCATCCACGGTTCACGTTCCATTTCACACCCACCTACGCGTCGTGGATGAACCTCGTCGAGCGATGGTTCTCCGAACTCACCACCAAACAGATACGCCGAGGCACCCACCGATCCGTAGCCGAACTCACCGACGCCATCAACCAATGGACCCAACACTGGAACCAAAACCCCAAACCCTTCATCTGGCACAAAACCGCCGACCAAATCTTCGACAACCTCACCAACTATCTACAACGAATCCCCGAATCAGGACACTAGGTACCTGAATCGTTGTATATGGCGCTGGTGACCAACAGCGGGCTCGCGCCAACCTATCACCGGGGAACACCGTCCTTCGCCACTTGATTTTGAGGCTACATAGCGACAGAATCGGCTGTCAACTGGGTTTGCCCCTTCATTTCCTGACCGGTTAGAGAGTTCAGCAGCGGCCGATACGACCGAGTGGGGATCAGCCAACAGCGGTAGTGAGCCGCGCCGGGTCTATCGGAGACACCGGGAAACCCGGGGCGATTCAAACTCAGGTTGAACTCCAAAGTACGGAGTTGCCGGTCTGGACAGGCCGCTTACACGGCCAAGGACTGTGCCCAATCGTTCATCACTTGACGTTGCGGTTCGAGTACGTCACCACGGCTATCGGCTTGTTCAGCCGCGGACCCGATCCGATGTTCCAGGCACAACTCGGCGATCTCTCTCGGTACCGACTCATCAGCGGCCCAGGTTCTCAATGTGCTTTTGAACCCATGTAGCGTTCCTCCGAGGTCGAGACCGGCTACCAGCTTCGACCACTGCGACGGCCCAACCTCGCCGCCCTTCGCCTTTGGAGACACAGAGCCCGATGGGTCGGGTCGGATCGCCATACTCCGTGGTCTCTTATCGGGGCTGGTCGCTCACAGCGGCGGGTAGCACCTAATTGCCCTGTCAGCGAGATGGCCTCCGGTGAGATCCACCTGCCGTGGTTGCCTTCGTTGCAGCGCCAAGGCGACGGCGTTTCCGGAAGCCGCTATCGAAGGTAGTCGCCGGGAACGTCGTACGCAGAGTGGGACGTCACCACCCCGCCGCGTCCTGATCCAGCCGGGAACCTGGCTGTTCGGTGGCTCTGGCAATGGTGCACGTCCTCCTCGCTAAAACCTGCTGCTGCTCACACTCTGCCGCCCTTCCCCATCCGACCCGGCCCTTTCGGATCCCGGAGTCCTACGCCGGCTCCGCCACGACCCGGCGTCAACAGCGGACGTTGCGCCTGCCCGTCTCCGTGCTGGTAGCACGGCGGGGAGGGCAACACCGAGTCCCATCCCACGTTCACTGATGTTCGCTATGACAGAGAAGGTGCCCAGCTATACCCCGACGGCGTCGCCCGTCCCCCACATCGCAGTCTCGGCACGAGCCCCTGCCTGGCCATCGGATACGGCCAGGCCGAGAGGAGGGACCATCGGAGAGGGCACCCTCCACTACCGCAGTGCAACCCATCCACCAGGTTCGACAGGTCGCTGACGACTCACGAGACTTCTGACACCGATTCAGTTTCCTTACACCTTTCTGTCCTTGCTAGCGGGCACGAGCCGTCTGGTGGTACCGACCCGCCCGTACATTGTCAGGGCTGCTCCCAGCCTCACCCCCAACCCGGGGATCGGCCTGCCCTCAGCTTCAACCGGTCGCTGCGACAACCGGCGGCGGGCTTCTCAACCCGCACGATCCAACAGCGCCTCGTGGCGCACAGCCGAGCTCATCCACTACGAGCACTGCCGGGCCGGAGAAGAACCGCATGGTGGCGGCCCGTCTTAAGCAAGCCGTGGCACACGTCGAAGCGGTCGCCTTTCGGTACTCGTATCAAGTTACAACTCGTCTACAAGTGGGGCTTCCGGCCAGACAGCGGCCTGTATCGGGCTTCAGTCGGGCGGAGGTCTCGACGCCACGAGCCCGGTCCGTTCCAAGAACTCCCCGACATCGAGCAGCAATTCCTCCTCCCACCAGGGAGCGATCAACTGCACCGCCGGAGGGGGCGTCCCGCCGTTGGCGAGGGGCAGGGAGATCGCCGTGCAGCCCAACACGTTGACCAGGGACGTGTAGCCACCCAGTACGTCGCCGGTCCAGTGGGGTTTTCCGCCGACCACGATGTCGTCGACCCCGATCGTCTTGCGGCTGTGACCGACCGTCGGCGTCAGGATCAGGTCGTATTCGGAGAATATCCTCCGGGCCGCCTGGACTATTCCGGCCCTCCATCGCAGCGCCCGCGTGTACTCGTCGGTCGTGGTGCGCATCGCCGCCTCCACGCGCTCCCGGACTTCAGGTCCGTATGGCTTGTCGGCGTCGTCGATCCATTGCCGATGGACGGCGGCTGCCTCGGCGGCGGACAGCGAGACGCGGATCGGATCCGGGACCAAAGCCTGGTTCCGCAGCGGCTCGACCCTCGGACCGGCCTCCCGAAGCCGGTCACAGAAAGTTTCGAACGAGGTTCGGGCCTCGTCAGATGTCGGCACCCACTCGAGCCAGGCTAGAGGCACGGCGACCCGGACCCGGTCGAGCGAGCGGAGCCGACGGCCTTGTTGATCCCTGGGGTCGGACCAGGGGTCGCTCCGGTCGAACCCCTTCATGGCCCTGTACATGAGGCGGGCGTCGGCGCAGGTGGTGGTCATCGGTCCGACCGTGTCCATCGATGCGGCCAGCGGGAAGATCCCGGTGAGGGGGATCCGTCCGTGGGTAACCTTGAGGCCGACGATGCCGCACAGGGCGGCTGGTACCCGTACCGAACCTCCGGTGTCTGTGCCGATGGCGGCCGGGGCCATCCCCGCCGAGACCGCGACGGCCGACCCCCCGGACGATCCGCCCGGCGACAGGTTGCGGTCCCAAGGGTTGCGAACTACCCCGAACCAGGGATTCTCGGAGGAGCCCCCGTACGCGAACTCGTCCAGCCCGGTCCGGCCCATGATGATCGCCCCCGCGGCCTCCAGGCGTTCGACCACCGGGGCCGACACCGCGGCTTCGTTCCGATAGAAGGCCGACCCGGCGGTCGTCACATGCCCGGCATGATCGATCAGGTTCTTGAGGGCGATCGGGACGCCCGCCAGCGAGCCGGCGCGGGACCCGGCGTCGACCAAGTCGGCCCGACACAGCGCACCCTCGGGGTCGAGTTCGGTGAAGGCGTTTAGATCCGGGTTTCGCGCTTCAGCTGTCTCCAGGTAGCACTCGACCACTTGGCGGGCGGTCCGTTTCCCGTCGCGGACAGACCTGACGATGGACTCGACCGGGCCTACCACGGTTGCACGGCTACCAGACAGGGCCGGATGTCTCCGGGCAGGTCATCATCCAGAGTCTTCCCGGAGGCACCCTGATCGGATCGCCGCCGGGACCCGCGATCCTGAACCAGTCGCTGGCGCTCTCCCAGCGCCACCGGCCCTACGCGAACCGTCCCTGCCCGACCACGATGGCACGGTTCTCACCCACTGTGTTCCAGGCCGGCACGCAGGAGTCTCCCCCGGTGGGCAGTCCGTGTATCGCTTTGTCATGAGCACGATCAGCACGTCCGCCTCTATCTGCCCGGTCTCGTCACCGTCGCGGCTCCTCCAGAGCTGGGGTTCGCCGCCGCCGAGCGGAGATATCGGGTCCCTTCCCACCGCCACACGATGATGACGAAGACCAGGTTCTCCCGCTTGATGTCGAGTCCGGCGAAGAACTTCTGGACTGCGGCGAGGATCGTATAGTCGCCGCATCCGGGGCACCAGCGAACTTCGTGGTCGGTTTGGATTCAACCCGCGTGTAGCTCATTGCCCTGCTATCTCCATGCTCTTGGAGTCTATCTCGCCGAACTTGAACGGAAACCCCTCCACCTTGCTGTACGAGATCACTGGTCGGACGAACTCGGCCTTCACCATCCGGGATAGCTGGCCGTTGTTCATCTCGGGGATCAGCGCTGTGTCGTAGCTTCCCAGCACGGTGGGCATGTTGCGCGCGAAGGGACTTAGCCTGAATCCACCGACGGCCTCCCCGGGGGGTGGTCCGGGGTGCGGTTGGTGGGGGGTTGAGGGGTTGGGGCTGGTTGGATTCGGGGGGTTTCGGGGGTGTGGTGGGTGTGGTTTGGTGGGTTAGGTAGTGTTGGAGGCTGGTTGGGATGGTTTCGGGCGTGTGTGGTCGGGGTTTGGGTGGTTGGTTATGGTTGCGGCGGGTCCGTCGGGCCGGGTCAGCAGAGCTGTGGCAGCGCCCGGAGGTTAGTGAGGGTGGTTAGGTAGGCGCCGGCCCAGGGCCATCGGGCGGGTAGACGCAGGAGGCGGCGTCCGCCGTGGTTGACGAGGCGTCCAGGGAGTCCGAACAGTCGGGTACGGATGGTACGTCCACAGACCAGCCGCCCGGGCGGCTGCGTACCCCCGAGGAGGGCTATCTGCCGGTAGAGGTTATGGGCTAGGGCGGCGCAGATCAGCCAGGCGGCGTTAGCTGCGAAGACGCCGGAGGGTAGGTGGGCGAGACCCCCGGAGTCTTTGAGGTCGCGGATGGCGAGTTCGCATGTGGCGTGGCGGCGGTGGTACCGGTCGATTTCGACCGCGGGCAGCGGGCTGTGCGCTTCCCCAGGGTTGTCACCGATCTCTACCACCGGCAGTTCGGCCGGTTCGGTGTCTTGTTCTCCGCGGCGGGGTTGGTGGCCGGTGTCGTCTTGTCCGGCCCGGGGTTGGTGGCGCCGGTCGGCTTCTGCCGCGGGCAGGTCCAGGTTGGTGACGAACGCGTGGTATCGCCAGTCGGGCCACAGCTCGGCTTGGGAACCGAGCAGGCGGGTGCGGCGCACTACCAGGCGAACCCGGCGTTTCTGCGACCGTTTCTTGGGGTTGGTCATCTCCAGGACTGTTTCCCCCACTTGTGCCAGCCCGCCTTCGGGATAGGCAATGGGGGTCCACGCGTCTTTGTCGATATTGCTGATCAGTGTCCTAATCTTGGCATTCAGCGGGCAGGTGATCGACCAGCCCACCCCGAGGCGGTCGAGGGCGGCCAAGAGGGTATAGGACCAGAACCCCGAATCGGCCCGCACGCTCACCGGGCCCCTGGCCCCGGCCCGTCGCACACGCCGCACTGTCTCCCCAACGAAATGGACCACACCCCTCTGCGATGCTCCTTCCCGCAGACGGGCGCCGACCACTTCCCCCGTATCGGCTCGGAACGCCAACAGCGGGTGATAACCCAACTCTTTGGTGTAGCCATAGGCGGCCCCTTGTTTGGTCTTGGCAGACACCTCACAGATCGTCGAGTCCACATCGAGGGTCACCGCTCCCTTACCGGGACCGGCGCCCGCCCCCCACGCACGGCCCAGCGCTACGGTCACCACCTTCTCCAACTGGCGTACATGACCCCAGGTGAACGAACGCAGGAAGGTTCCCACAGTGGACGGGGCCATCACCGCATGGGGCAACACCCGATCAGTGGAACCCGCCCGGAGCCGACCCACATGGTCAATATGGGAGGCGCCCACCAGCATCGCAGCTACCAACGTGCACACCTTACGACCCGGATGCGCGCCACCCACCCGGCCGCCCAACCGCACCGTCCGATCCACCAAACCTTCCAAACCCAAACGGTCCATCAACGTCCCGGCCGCCAACAACCCAGCGTCGGCCACCAGCCCCTCATCATCGAAAACCGCCCCATACCGGTCGATATTCTGCAATACTCCACTCACAGGAAGTGCCTCCAGACTCCGAGCCAATACACATGTTTCGTATGGCTATTGTCCCAGATCAGAGGCACTTTCCGCGTCTATCCACCCCCAACCACAGGATATCTACCGGTGGATTCAGGCTTAGGTAGCGGCTCCTGGCATGGGCGAGGTTTGACCAGGTTCAAGGGGTCGTTGCAACAGTGCCTTGTTGGAGGGAGTCTAGGTGTTCGGTGAGGGCCTCGGCTGGGGTCCTGTAGCCGAGAGTTTTGCGGGGTCGACTGTTGAGGGCTGCGGCGACGGCGTCCAAGTCGCCTCTTGAGTGTCTGGTGAGGTCGGTGCCTTTGGGGAAGTATTGGCGGAGGAGACCGTTGGTGTTCTCGTTGGTTCCACGCTGCCATGGTGACTGCGGGTCGCAGAAGTAGACGTCGAGGTTGGTGTCTGTGCGGAGTTGAGCGTGTTGGGCCATTTCGGCGCCTTGGTCCCAGGTCAGGGAGCGGCGGAGCTGTTGGGGCAGGGTGGTGATCGACTCTGCGATGGCGTCTCGGACTGCTTGGGCGCCGTGGCCGGCAAGAGGGGGTCCGTTGTGGACCCGTTGCTGTTTTCGGTGGCCAGCCATGGGTGGAAGGTGTAACAGCATCGTGAACCGCGTGGTGCGTTCAACCAGCGTCCCGATCGCGGAGCTGTGCAGTCCCAGGATCAGGTCGCCTTCCCAATGTCCTGGCACTGCCCGGCCGTCGGCTTCGGCGGGGCGTTGGCTGATCATGATCTCGGGGCTGACGAAGCTGCGGCCCCGCTGGCGGGTCCGTGCCCGCGGCACCCGCAACGCTCGCCCGGTGCGCAGACACGCCACCAGTTCCCGTTTGAGCGCACCCCTGCCTTGCACATAGGCCGCCTGGTAGATCGCCTCGTGAGAGATTCGCATGGACTCATTATGGGGGAAATCGACCCGGAGCCGCCCCGAGATCTGCTCGGGGCTCCACGATGTCGCCCACCGACGATCCTTTCGGGGCCCATGACGACGACCCACCCAACGCACCTGAGGGCCTGGTACCAGCTCGCCGTCGGGGCGGGCGATAACACCGCCGAGACGATCTTGCACATACTCACGCAGGGCGTCGTTCGAGGCCAGTTTGGAAACCTTCGGGCGGCTGGCGCGCCGATCCGAATGCCACTGCGCGGTCGTGGCCCGATACTCCAGGCCTCCGCCACGAGTAGCAGCGTTGCGGCGCAACTCACGAGAGATCGTCGACGCACACCGACCCAGGCGGCGGGCGATCTCACGCACCCCACACTGGCGGGCGTGGAGAACCGCGATCTCTTCTCGCTCCACAAAAGATAAATAGCGTCCCGAAACAGGGACGAAAGAAAAAGGTGCCATACCACCATTCTCGCGGAACCAACGCGAACCAACCGCGGGCGACACACCAGCCGCCACACCGGCCTGCTCGCTCGACAACCCACCAGCGATCCCTTCCCAAAACCGTTCCTGATGCTCACGCCGCCAACCCGGGGGTCGACCAGGCGACCGCATCGCAGGCCTCAACGCACGATCCGACCGACGAACCTTCCTTGCTCTCATCACAAACCTCCTTCACTCGTAGGTGCTGCGACCACCAATTGAATCCGCCTTGGCTTCCGCGGTCCGAGTGGTGGATCAGCTGGTCGGGTGCGCGCTGTGCGAGGGCCATGTCCAGGGCGTCGGTGACCAACGGGGTTGGGTCGGGCACCCACACCCAGCATCGGAACCCGCCTGACCGTCACCCAGACCTCTGATCCTCGAGATCGCCCAACTCCGCAACAGGCCTTGCCTGCTCGAACCGGCCCGGTCGTTCTACTAAGACCCTGGGCAGATGAATGGGAGGAGTTCCGTAGTGTCGAGTACGGGGCGCCTGCCGTTGCTCGCCCAGGCCCCGGGGCAATCAGAGGCGAATATCACCCACCTGTGCCCTGCCAGGACGTAGCCGACGGAAGATGCGAACCCGACTGGAACCGGCATCGCAGTCAACCTGGACAGCTATCAGACCTCGATGGCCGCAGTAGGAGACCGGCCGCTCACCGACTGTACCAACCCCCGCGAACCCTTCTCCAACCAGACCCAAACATCATGATATGGAGTCGATCGGCAACCAGTTCCGCCCCTGTCTAGGATCTGGTTCAGGAGCCACACGAGTGCATTCAAGGATCACCAGAAGAGCGGATGCATCTGAGCTAGGATCCGCTCCTAGCACCAACAGAAGCAACGCACGAGGCGCTGTCTAAGTGGTTAGCGGGTGAGGTATTGAGCCCAGGCCTCCATCACGTCACGGCGCCGGTCGAGTACGGCGCCTCTTGCGTAGGCTTGCTCAGCCGCCGACCCGATCCGATGAGCCAAGCACAACTCGGCGATCTCTCGGGATACGGACTGGTCCGCGGCCCAGTCTCGGAACGTACTGCGGAATCCGTGCAACGTTCCTCCGAGGTCAAGGCCGGATACCAGCTTGGTAAGTTGCCACGGTCCAAGCTCATCGCCCTTGGCGTTGGGGAACACGTACGCGGCAGGGTCGGACGGGTCCCTGTACTCCGCCGCCTCGGAAAGGATCCTGAGAACCGTGGGGGCAAGCGGAACACGGTGTTCACGGCCTTGCCTTCATCCGTTCGGCTGGGATAGTTCAGACGGCCGTTTGCTGGTCTATCTCCCCCCAGCGGGCACCCCGTACCTCCCCCGAGCGGGCTGCGGTGAGGATCGCAAACTGCGTCGCCATGCGGGCTGGCTTATGCCCGCTTGCTGCGCTGATCTTCCGAAACGCTTCCGCCGCCTCACGGTGAGGAACAGATGCGAGGTTCTTCCGCGCCCCCATTGGTCATAGGTAGGGCTTTGGTAATCGCGGACCCTGCCGGATCGTCTGACCGGTGGCCCTCCACCACGGCCCACGCCATCACCGCTGAGATGCGTTACCGCACCCGCTTCGCCGTAGTTGGTTTGGTTGCCCATATCGGTGTGAGGATCGCCATCACGTCAGCGGTGGTGATTCTGTCGACTCGCTTCGATCCGATCACCGGATACACGTAGTCAGCGGGTGACTGGCGCCACTGGTCGGCCGACCGACTGCCGGGCTTCCACTTGACCGAGTAGAGGCCGATCACCACCTCGGCGGCTGCCTCGAATGTAGGAACATGGTGGAGGGTCCGCTCTTCTCTTGGGTCGCCTCCCTGCCTGGCGATCTTACGATACTCGAACGCGGTCCGTCGGGCTTCAGCGAGACTCGTGTAGCGGACGGCACCTAGCCCATAGTCACGCCCCCGGCCCTTGACGGTGCTACGCCATAGCCACTGTTTCGATCCTCCTGGCGCGACCCGGAGCACGAGACGGTCTCCGCATCCGTCTTGGTACTTACCCGGTTTCGTGACGGACCTAACGAACGTTGCCGTAATTCCCTTCTTGGTGCTCAGGCTGGTCTCCGATTCTGTCCCTCAGTCCGTCCCCGGACCCGTCCAGCAACGGACCGGGGTCCGCGCATCGGTGCATTCGGCAACGGACCGCTGTCCGCGGGCCGAAAGTTGCCCGATTCGCTGTGATTCCCCGCCGTCTTCCTCCCCAATCTATCCCCTTGTTAACCCTCGTAGCAGATAGACGACCGGGAACCGTATGAAACCTCGCGTAACGGACATCGGCTGACTTAGTTCCCTTGGCACCTGTCGTAAAGTGCCCCTGACCTGGGAGTTTACAACGACATATGGCAGAGAGAAACGAGGAGAAACTAGTGGGTCGCCCGGGACTCGAACCCGGAACCTGCGGATTAAGAGTCCGTTGCTCTGCCGGATTGAGCTAGCGACCCGCAACCAGTGTAATCCGGCTCCCGGGGCTGCGAGAAGCGCCTGCGCCGTTCCGCTAGAGGGCTCTCAATGCATCGGCAAGAGCTCGGATGGCCCTGGCTCGGTGGCTGATCCGGTTCTTGTAGCTCTCACCCATCTGGGCGAGAGTTCTTCCGCCGACCGCGAACACCGGGTCGTAACCGAATCCGGCCGAGCCGACGGGGCGGGTAGTGATCGCACCGTTCAGCACGCCCTCTGCTACCACTTCCCTGCCGTCTTCCAGGACGGCCACGACCACTGTCCGGAATCGCGCACTGCGTTCTCCAACCCCCTCGAGGGCCGCTAGGAGGGCAACCACGTTGGATTCGTAGGTGGCGTCGGGTCCCGAGAAGCGGGCCGTGTGAACGCCCGGGGCGCCTCCGAGGGCCGCCACTTCCAAGCCGGTGTCGTCTGCTACAGAAGCCAGTCCGGTTGCTGCCGCCACCTCGCGAGCCTTGAGGCGAGCGTTTCCTTGGAGAGTGGGGGCGTCCTCGACCACGTCAGGCCAGTCGAGACCCCTCACGATCTCCTTCACCACCCCCGATCCCACCAGTAGGGACTCCATCTCCCTGATCTTGTCGGCGTTCTTCGACGCTACGACTACCCGACCGATCGCCGGCCCGCTCATCCTGCGACCAGTGCGTCCTGCAGAGCTCCGATCTGATCGATCCCCACTTCGGCCAGATCGAGGAGCCCGTCGAGTTCCTCCCGGCTGAAGGGAAGTCCCTCGGCCGTCCCCTGGACCTCGACCAGCAGACCACGGCCGGTCATCACCACGTTCAGGTCGACCGACGCCGCCACATCGTCGCGGTAGTCCAGGTCCAGCAGGGACGTTCCGTGGACGATCCCCACCGAGATCGCGGTGACCTGGTCCAGGATGGGACTCGACTCCATAATCCGCTGTTCGACAGCCCACTCGAAGGCGTCGTGCAAAGCGACCCATGCCGCGTTGACCGCCGCTGTGCGGGTACCTCCGTCGGCCTGGATCACGTCGCAATCCACGTTCACCATGACCTCCCCCATCTTCCGGAGGTCGACGACCGAGCGCAGCGAGCGACCGATCAGCCGGGAGATCTCCTTCGATCGTCCCCCGGTGTACTGGTCGCGGCGGATCCGGCGATCCGACGATCCCGGCATCATGGCGTACTCGGCGGTGACCCAGCCGGTCCCCGTCCTCTGCATCCATCTCGGTACCCGGTCCCCGAAGGACGCGGTCGCCAGCACGATCGTCCGGCCCATCTCGATCAGTACCGACCCGGGAGTCATCTCGGTGTACCCCTGCGTGAATCTCACGGGTCTCAACTCGTCCCGTTGCCGTACCCGTTCCGAACTCATGGGTCTCCCTTCCGAAGCTCCTCAGATCCTGATCCGGGCCCCGGGGACCGCAAGGGAGACCTCTCCTTCGAATACGGATTCGGCGTCCATGAGCGACTTCTCCGGATCCAGATAAGGTGCGATATGGGTCAGTACGAGGCGCCCCACCCCGGCGCGGCTCGCCATCGACCCGGCCTCCAAACCGGTCATGTGATACCCGACGGAACCGCTGTCACGCGGTTCGGGGAGGGTCGCCTCAGCCAGCAGGACGTCCGATCCGGCGGCGTGACGTTCGAGCACCCGGCTCGGTCCCGTGTCGGCGGTATAGGTGAGGGAACGACCGTTGGCAGCGATTCGGGGTGAGAGCGTGGGAGGGGGGTGATTGGTACGCGCCACCGAGATCCCCATCGACCCCAAGCTGAACGAGTCCCCGTCGGAAAGGGTGACGAAATCGAACGCAGACCACCACGCCGACGAAGCCCCGGCCAGTTCCCCGAGTTCGTGGGCGAGCCGCTCGGGACAGAGAACCGGAATTGGCTCAATGGCGCGGTCACCGTAGGCGACGGCATGGTATAGAGCGAAGATGTCGGTGCAGTGGTCGGGGTGGCGGTGCGACAGGAAGACGCCGGAGAGGTCGCGCGGATCCATCTCGCTACAGAGGGCCACGTAGGTCCCGGGTCCGGCGTCCATCCACAGCCGGGTGTCCCCGTTGGACATCAGATACCCGGAGGCGGGACGCCCGGCGGTCGGGTAGGTGCCGTTGGAACCGAGAACGGTGACCTGCATGAGATCAGCGTAGCCAGGGCCACCGGGAAGGTTCGGCCTGGTCGACCGCTCGTCCTCGAGGCCAGCCTGAGCGGAGCTGTCTCGGGAGGAGCGCGAGCGCCGACGGGCAACCCGATATCCGGCTCACGCATCGGGCGCACCGGGAGCGGACGGTCCGCCAACGACCAGACCCCTGGCATCGATGACCACCTTGCCGTGCGCCACGAGGCGTCCGAGTTCCGCCATGGCCGCCACGGGATCGGCTCCGAGCGTGGACAGGAACTCGGCAACCGGCAGGCCGGTGTTGGCGACCGGGATGGCGGCCGGAGCGTCGGAGGGGGTGCTCGGTGGTTCTCCGATCACCAACTCCAGACACGCCATCAGGTCCTCGGCGTCCAGAACCGGGAAGGCTCCGTCCCGGATCAGCAGGTTGCAACCTATCGAACTCGGCCTTCCCACGTCACCCGGCGTAGCGAAGATGTCACGACCCTGATCGAGCGCGATCCGGGCGGTGACCAGCGCGCCTCCTTTGACGCCGGCCTCGACCACTACCACCGCGTGGGCGATGCCCGAGATGATCCGGTTGCGGGGAGGGAACCGCCAACCGAACGGTCGGCCGCCCGGGGGCGCCTCGCTCCACACGGTGCCACCGGCTTCGAGCAGGCTCGCACCGAGTTCCCGGTGCCGGCGGGGGTACCAGACATCCACCCCGGAGCCGAGTACCGCCACTCCCGGAGCAGGGCCGAGCAGGGAGCCACGGTGGGCGGCGCCGTCGATGCCCTTGGCGAGACCGCTCACCACCGACCAGCCGGCTCGGGAGACCGCCTCGCCGTATTGCTCCGCGAGCCGCCTGCCGTAGGTCGTGCAAGCCCTGGTACCCACGATGGCAACCGCTGTCCCTGTGAAGGAACGCCCTCGCTGGAAGAGGAACAGGGGCGAGTCGGGTAGCTCTCGGAGATGTTCGGGGAACCTCTCATCGTCCCGGAGGAGAAAGTCGATCCTCGCGTTGCGCAGGCTTTCCCGCCGCTCGGAGGCCGGTATGGCGGCAGCTTGCCGGGCCCCGGCGGGTACGGTGAGCCTTCCCCGCTCGATATCCCGCAGCACCTTCGCAGGGGAGCCGGTCTTGGATGCCAGGCCCCGCAACCGATCGGGGTGCATCCCGACATGGGCCAGCCTGATCCAAGCATCTGCGGCGCTGGTCATAGCACCCCCCTCAGGATCAGGGCCTCGGACGCGTGGGGCTCCTCCACACGGTCCGATCCGGCCAGATCAGCAATGGTCCTGGCCAACCGCCGTACCCTGTCGAACCCTCTTCCGGTCAGTGAGCCATGCCTGAGGGCCCCTTCGATCAGCTTCTGGGCGGAGACGGCCATGTCCACGGCATCGAGGTCGCTCCGACCGAGATCCCGGTTGCGGCGTCCCCGCCTCCGCTGGGCTTCCCGGGCGATCGACACCCGCCCGGCCACGTCGTGGCTGGGCTCCTCGGGCGGACCGATCATTGCATCCGGGTCTACCCCCTGGACCCGGACCCGTATGTCGAACCGGTCCATCAGGGGACCCGACAGGCGCCGCCGGTAACGCTGGATCATCCTGTCGGTGCAGGTGCATCCTTGGCGGTAGTCGTTGTTGTAGCCGCACGGGCACGGGTTGGTGGCGGCTACCAGCTGCACCTTGGCCGGGAACGTCATCGAGACGCCCTTCCTGGCGATGGTCACCTGCCCTTCTTCGAGCGGCTGCCGCAGGGCGTCCAGCAACTTGGGCGGGAACTCTCCGAGTTCATCCAGGAAGAGGACTCCCTGGTGGGCCATGCTTATCTCGCCCGGTACAGGGACGCCCGATCCGCCTCCGATGACCGCCGCGGTGGTGGCTGTGTGATGAGGCGAACGGATCGGTGGCCGGAACAGGGAGGTCCTGGGCCGTCCCGCCGATGACCACACCTGGGCGACCTCCAAGGCGGTTTCCTCGTCGAGGCCGGGCAATACACCCGGCAGGCACCGGGCCACCATCGTCTTCCCTGCGCCGGGGGGACCGGTGAGCAGCATGTGGTGACCACCCGCGGCCGCGACCTCGAGAGCCCGCTTGGCGAGGGGCTGGCCCCGGACCTCGGCGAGATCGGGGAGATCCGGTTCGGGCTGCCGGGGACGGGGCGGGGCTGGGAAGTCTCCCTCCCCCAACGCAGCCGAGACGGCCATGGCCAGTGATCTCACGGCTTGAACGTCCGCAGAGGACACGAGGCTCGCTTCGGCGGCTGCATCGGGGGGTAGCAGGCACGTCATCCCGAGCTTCGAGGCGACGATGGCTGCTCCCAGGCCCCCTCGGGCGGGCCGCAGCCTACCGTCCAGCGCCAGTTCTCCCAGAGCCACGACGTTGCACGCCGCATCGGGGATCTCCCCCGCGGCAGCCAGAAGAGCCAGGGCTATGGGTAGGTCGTACGCGCTGCCCGACTTGGGTAGGTCGGCGGGCGCAAGATTGACGGTCACCGAGCGCGGCGGGAAGCGGTATCCCGACACCGCCATGGCCGCCAACACCCGGTCCTTGGCTTCCCGGACTGCGGTGTCGGGCAGCCCCACCACGTTCAATCGGCCTTTCTCTCCTCCACCTACATGGGCTTCCACGCTGGAAGCCAAAGTTACTAGTTCAGGACGTAGCAGAAGCCATCATGAAACCCCTGTTCACCTGGGATTATAAGGTTATTCTGTAAGGGGCTGAGGTTCAGCGTATCACTTGATAACGCTAAGAATCACCCGTTAAAGTGGTAACCAAACCGGTCACCACTTGGAAACGGATATGGCGAAACGATCAGGCGCAGCGATGACGGCAGCATTCTGCCGGACAGTGACACGGCCCGGACGGTACGGCGACGGTCGAGGCGGCCACGGTCTCTCATTACTCGTGAAACCGATGACCAGCACCGGGCGGATATCCCGCAGCTGGTCCCAACGGCTCCGCATCGACGGCCGGGTACGTTCTGTCGGCCTCGGGGCTTATCCCGCGGTCACTCTGGCCGAAGCCCGGCGGCGTGCCCTGCGCAACGCACGGGAAGTCGCCGAAGGGCGCGACCCGTTAAAGCCGAAAACACCAACCTTCGAGCAAGCCGTTGAACGAGTCATCGGGATTCACGCGCGAAGCTGGAAGCAAGGGACGAAAACGGAAAAGGACTGGCGGCGCACACTCGCCACCTACGCGTTCCCAGTGATCGGACCGAAACGGGTAGACAAGATCGTCACCGCCGACGTGCTGCGCGTGATCCAACCGATCTGGAACGAGAAACCGGCCACAGCGCAACGGCTACGCCGCCGCATATCGGCGATCATGTCTTGGACGATAGCCGAGGGTCACCGAGCGGACGACCCGGCCGGTGCAGCTGTCCTAGCTGCGTTACCCAAGACCAACGGACCCCGAAACCATCACCGGGCGCTACCACACGCCGAAGTAGCCGACGCCGTGGCGCGGATACGACGGGTCCGAGCGCGGCCCATAACCCGACTGGTGGCCGAATTTGTCGTGCTCACGGCTTGCCGGTCCGGTGAAGCACGGGCTGCCCGCTGGAGCGAAGTAGACATGGACTCCCGGATGTGGACCGTTCCGGCCTCAAGGATGAAGAACGGCCGGGAGCATCGAGTACCGCTCAGCCGAGCCTCGTTGGCCGTCCTGGGCGAGGCGGGCGAACTCTCCGCCTGGTCTGGGTACGTGTTCCCCAACCGCTCCGGGCGTCCGCTAACCACCGAAGCCCTTCGCATGGTCTTCAGACACGCCAACCTTCAGACAACGGTTCACGGCTTCAGAACCAGCTTCAGAACATGGGCCGCCGAAGCCGGAGCGGACCGTACCGTTTCCGAGTTGTGCCTAGCCCATCGGGTCGGGTCAGCTACCGAACTCGCCTATCAACGGTCCGACCTGTTCCAGATACGGGCCGACCTGATGGAGGCCTGGGGTCAATACGTTGCCATATAGACCTATATTAAAGGCCTTACCTAAATAGCTGTTCACTTTGATATAAGGTTATTCTTTAGTGGTTGCGGATAGAGAAAAGGGACACTACAGTAGCGTCCATGACCGAACCTGATAGAAAACTCGACCGTATCATCCGACCCCGTGAACTAGGCGAGACCATCGGCATATCTCAGGCCACGCTCCGGAGATGGTCGTCATCTGGCCGACTGCCCAAGCCGCTCAAATTTTCCGAGCGTTTTGTCGGTTGGCGAGCCAGCGTCATCCAGGAGTGGCTGGACTCGCGGCCTCCAACCGCCTGATACTTCGGCAACCTTTCACGCACCAACCAGGGAGAAGAACGTGATGAGCAGGACCAGATAAAGCGAGCCCGCCGGGACGAGATTCCGGCGGGCTCTTGGAGGGGACAAGCATGACCATGTCCAGACCGAATGCTAGCACACGGAAACCGGTCACGGCCGACCCCACTTCTTGGGCGCTCACCCAGCACAACCTGGCCGAAGTCTTCGCAGAACTCAACTCGATGAATCACACCCTTACCCACCGGTACACTCCGCGGGTCGGCTGGTACCAGTACCGCGCCGAGTATGGCTGGTCCCGCGACGAACTCAACCACACCCTTTCCGAGATACGCGGCCTTATGGCCCGCGCCGCCCAGTACTCGACGAAAAGCGCCGGGGCGAAGGCCCATACAATTGGGTTCGTGCGAGGCGTCGAACAGTTGGCCCGCCTCGACCCGGTTCACATAACCGCCGCCGACTGGTGGAACAGCGACCCCGATTGGGCTGGGACACCCTACGGCAACGTCGAGTTGACCAGCGGCGAACTGTTCGCCCCCAGCCCGGCGAGGCTCATATCGCTGAGACTCGGCGCGGTTCCCGACGATGGGAAACGGCCGCACGCCTGGCTGCGGTTCCTGAACCAGGCGACCGGCTTCGATGTGGAACTGATCGACTTCCTGCAGAAGTGGATCGGCTACTGCCTGACCGGCCACACGTCCGAACACGTCCTCGCGTTCATCTACGGGCCAGGCGGAACAGGCAAATCGACGTTCGCAAATGTGGTGCGTGAACTGCTCGGACAGTACGCCCGCCACTCGCCTATGGACACGTTCCTCGTAGCCCGCGGTGAACGGCATCCTACCGACCTGGCCGGCTTCGCCGGAGCCCGCCTCGTAACAGCCGTAGAAACCGACGAAGGCCGCCCCTGGGACGAAGCCAAACTCAAAGCCCTCACCGGAGACGACCCCATAACCGCCCGATACATGCGTAGGGATTTTTTCACCTACCGGCCCCGCTTCAAGCTACTCGTAGCAGGCAACGAGCTGCCGACCCTCAAGAGTCCCGACGAAGCGATGCGCCGACGGTTCCGCGTGGTCCCCTTCATCAACCGACCACCGAAACCCGACCGGAACCTCGCCGCCAAGCTCCGCTACGAACTCCCCGACATCCTCACCTGGGCTCTCGAAGGTACTCGCCTCTGGTACGACAACGGACTCGGCGGCGCCGCCATCGTCGAACAGGCAACCGCCGCATACTTCACCGACTCCGACCTCATAGGCCAGTGGCTCGGCGAAACCTGCACCTACACCCCCGGCGCCCAGCACCCACGCGAATCAGCCGCGACCCTCTGGCAAACGTGGACAGCATGGTCCAAGACCAACGGTATCGACCCCGGAACACGCCACCGATTCGGGCGGCAACTCGGCAGCCACGGCATCCACCCCGCAAAGATCGGTGGCAAAATCTACCGGCTCGGCATCCAACTACGCAGCCGCACCACCCATCCCCCAACAGCCGACCAGGACCAGGCCCACCGATGACCACGCAAAGGACCTTCAGGACGATTAGGACCTTTCTCCCGTTTGGTCCCGCCCGCGCGTATGCGCGCGCGTCATGCGTATGCGCGCGTGCACACGTGAAGGCGATACCATGAAAAGGTCCTAATCGTCCTGATGGTCCTGATTCCGAGAACGATTCCCAAACACCTACCCTCCGCCCGTCACAACAGAAAGGACCAACCAGTGTCAGTACAAGACAGCTACTCAATCAACCCACCACCAAGCCCCACCCCGACGACCCACCTCCAAGGCAGACTCACCGAGTACGACCGCCAACAGCATTGACGACTACGACGACCTCGGCGCCTCCCGAGGAAGTGTGCGGGGGCGAGCTGTGTGTGGAGGACAACTACTACTTCGAGCGTTTCGGCAACGACTATTGGGCGTTCCGATTCCGGGTGGATAAGTCGTGCAGCGGGTTCTACGTCGAGGTTCATCTGCTCGATGACAACGGTCGTCGCACAGGCGACTGGGGAAACGACTTCGTGGGTTCGGTGACTGAGGGTGGCCAAGTGACTGTCGAGGTGCGGTACACCAAGGACTGGTCCCAGTACGAGTTCGAGTGGTCCTGTTAGTAGCCGCATTGAGAGCATGCTTTCCCGGTCGATAGTTGACTATCTCGAAGGGCTGACTGTTTCTCAGGGACGGCTGGCCGGTGAGCCGTTTCGGGTGTTGCCGTGGGAGGGTCGTTTCATTCGGGGGGCGTTCCGGACGGACGTGACGACGGCGGCGCTATCGGTCGCTAGGGCGAACGGTAAGACCTCGTTGACGGCTGGGATCTCCGCGGCGACGTTGGACGGTCCGCTGGTGGTGCCGCGGGGTGAGACGGTGATCGTGGCGTCGAGTTTCGAGCAGGCTCGGATAGCGTTTGAGCATGTTCGGGCGTTCATGGAACCGACCTTGGCCGAGGATCGGAAGCGGCGTTTTTCGGATCGCCGGTGGCGGGTTTGGGACACGGCGCAGCAGGCGCGGATTGAGGACCGGCAGACGGGTGCTCGGGTGCGTTGTGTTGGTTCTGATCCGCGTCGGGCGCATGGTTTGGCGCCGGTACTTGTTCTTGCTGACGAACCGGCTCAGTGGCCGCCTACTACCGGGGAGCGGATGGTGGCGGCGTTGAGGACGGCGGCGGGTAAGCAGCCTCACTCCCGGTTTGTGGCTTTGGGTACTCGTCCGGATGATCCGGAGCATTGGTTCGCGAAGATGCTGTCGGGTGGTGCGGACTATTCGCAGTGTCACGCGGCCCGGCCTGGCGATCCACCGTTTCAGAAGCGGACTTGGACGCGGGCAAATCCGTCGATGCGGTTCATGCCTGATCTTGAGGCGGCGATCCGGGCTGAGGCGCAGCAGTCGAAACGTGACCCGTCGTTGCTGGCATCGTTCGAGGCGTTGCGGCTGAATCTTGGGACTCCGGACACTGAGACTGCGGTGCTGTTAGACGCCGGGTTGTGGGCGTCGATTGAGGGCGAAGCGCCGATGGTCGGCCCGGCCGTCTGGGGTGTTGATTTGGGTACGTCGGCGGCTCAGTCGGCGGTTGCGTGTTTCTGGCCGGAGTCGGGTGCGTTGGCGGTGTTGGCAGCCTTCCCGGAGATTCCGTCGCTTGAGGAACGCGGCCGCCGTGACGGTGTGGCCGGCCTTTATCGGGAATGCCACCGTCGGGGCGAACTGTTGACCCTGGAACGGCGGGCTGTGGACGTGGAGCAGCTGCTGCAGATGGCGTTGGACCGTTTCGGCCGCCCCAGCGTGGTTGTTGCGGACCGTTGGCGGGAAGCCGAACTCCGTGACGGTCTGGACCGGGCGAGGGTTCCGGCGGCGGCGTTCGAGACTAGGGGTATGGGTTTCAAGGACGGTGGGGAGGATGTTCGCCAGTTTCGTCGGGCTTGCGCTGACGGCATCGTTACACCGGTCCGGAGTCTGCTGTTGCGGTCTGCGATGGCTGAGGCTCGTACCGTGAGCGATCCGGCTGGTAACTCGAAGTTGGGGAAGGGTTCGCAGGGCGGCCGTCGGTTGCGGGCTCGGGATGACGCGGCCGCAGCGGCGATCCTGGCGGTGGCTGCAGGGATGCGACGGCGGTCACGCGGCCCGGCCCGTCGGAGGCTGCGGACAGCTCTGGTCGGCTGATCGCCCTCCAGATCAGCACGCCACTGGCTACCGCAACTTTAACGCAGCTAGCAAAGCAATCACCCCAAGGCCCACGCCCAACGCCTGTCGCCACGGGGGGTCGAAGAACCAACTGAGGTTTGTCCCAACCACAAGGACAACGACGACGATCACGACGATTGCTATAGCCTTCTCCATCATGCTCGGAGCGTAACCGCCGCAACGGTAGGTTTGGGGAATGTCCCGCCACCACCTGACCCTCAACCGCCGTAGGTGGGCGATTGTCCGTCGTGCCGCCCTGCATCGTGACGCCTGGCGGTGTCAGCAGTGTGGGCGGGCGGGCCGGCTGGAGGTCGATCACGTCCGGGCGCTTGAGGATGGCGGCGATCCGTGGGCGCCCGATAACCTGCAGGCCCTTTGCCGGCGGTGTCACATTCGCAAGACAACGGTGGAGAATCGGGCTCGTCGCCCGGTGTTGCCGGAGGTTGAAGCGTGGATTCAGTTGGTGGACGAGTTGCTCTGACCCGTCTCTCAAGTTAACCCCCGGGAAGCTTCCTGCCAGTCGTCACGCCTACCGCTCCGAATCGAGCCTCGGGACCCAGCCGTCCCAATCCCTTTCCGGATAGTGCTTTTTCACCACCCTGTATGTGGGTGATAGATCAAGAGCTTGGTTCCCCACTTGGGGATGGTCCAAGGTGACCATCTTCCCTTTGAGTTCCACGACCACGCCGGCGTAAAGCTTCGCGGACGCTAGACCCGGCACTGTCTGAATCTGAACCCAGCGTTTGGGATTCTGGGCTTTCTGGTTTTCCTTGAGCCTTGGGTAGTAAGGGAGAACGACCGACGGTCTGCTTTTCCACCAGGTTAAGACCGCGATCGGTGCGCCTGCGATGACTACGACGCTCGCAACCAAGTTCACTACTTCAAGAACCGTCATGTGCGATCCTCACTAAATGACCCATAGACCGCAGGGTACATCTTGCCGCTGAGGATCTATGGGAAATGGCGGAGACCGGTTGTTGCACCAGGTCTCAGTTCGTATCAGATAGTATCATCTACTGATAACCATGGATAATGGTAAAATTATCTCATGACTCCGAAGCAACGCCTCCAATTGGAACAGTCCGAGAAACGCCAGCGTCTCAATGACCTGCTCGCCGAAGACCAGCTATCAGACGAGCAGCGGTCCGAGATGGACGACTTCACCAAGCGAATGCAGCAGATCGAAGTCGAGATGCGGGCAGCGATCATCGCGGAACCCGATCCGGTCACGTCACCGGCAGCGGACAACACGGACCGGGACCGGCTCGAACTCCGGTCGAAGGCGTCTGTGGGCCGCTACCTGCTCGCTGCTATGCGGGGCCGTTCTGTTCAGGGTGCGGAGCGGGAACTGTTGGACGAGGCCGGACTCGATGATGGGACGATCCCCCTGGAGTTGTGGGACACGAACCGGCCGGTGGAGCAGCGGGCCGATTCGGTGTCGGGTTCGCCCTCTACGGTTGGCGTGAACCTGGACCGGCTACGGCCTGCCGTGTTCGCACCGTCGATCCTGCCCCGGCTGGGTGTGGAAATGCCAAGGGTCGCCTCGGGTACTTACGCGTCCGGGACAATCACGACCTCGTTGACCGCCGCGGCTCAGGCGAAGGGTGACGCGGCTTCGGCGTCGGCGGCTGCGTTCACCGTCACGTCCGTCACCCCGAAGCGGATCTCCGCACGGCTTGCCATAGCAATTGAGGATGTGGCCGCGGTCGGTCAGGCCAACTTCGAGAGCATCCTACGAGAGAACCTCAGCCTGGCGCTGTCGAATGAGTTGGACAAGCAGGGTCTCAACGGAGCGGGCGGCAACTCGGGCAAAGACCTGGTGGGTGTTTTCCACCGGCTTGACAACCCGACCGCACCAACCGCCGCGGCCACCTTCGACGCGTTCGTAGCCGCGTTCGCCGGTGGGATAGACGGGCTGTGGGCGCGCACCGTGTCCGAGGTAGCGGTCGTGGCCGGTGTTACCACCTACGGGCTGTCCGCGAAGACGTTCCGGGACCGGGTGATCGACACCGGACAGCGGGGCGGGGTGTCGCTCGGTGACACATCGTTCGCTGACTATGCGATGGCGAACTATGGCGGATGGTGGACGAACAAGCGGATGCCCGCCGCTGACGCCACGTCGAAGGTTCAACAGGCCATCCTCTACCGGAAGGGCCGGTCGATGATGGGCGGCTCCGGTGGGATGCGCACCGCGGTGTGTCCCCATTGGAACATGATCAGCATTGACGACATCTACTCCGGCTCGGCGCAGGGTGAGCGGTACTTCACCATGCACGTCCTGTTGGGCGATGTGATCCTGGTCCAGCCCGACGCTTACGCGCAGGTCGCGTTCAAGACGGCGGCGTGATGTGCCGGAGCGTGCTGCCGCGGTCGAGTTCCGCGTTTCGGGTCGCACCCTTGTAGGGGAGGCCATCCGTTACAACCAGCAGGCCCGTGACCGGGCGGAACTGTTCGAGTCGGGAGCGTTCCAACCCATAGGGGACGTGACCCTCAACTTACAGCACGACCCGGAACGGGTGATCGCTGACACCAGGGCCGGAACGTTGCGGATCGACGACAGTCCCGACGCTCTCCGACTCGAAGCCGATCTGCGGGAGAACTCGGCGGAACTGGCGCTCGTGAGACGCCGCGCTCTGCGTGGCCTGAGCGTCGAGTTCCGCTGCCGGTCCGAACGGCGAGACGACGGCCTGCGGGTAGTCGAGAAGGCCGACCTTCCCGCTATCGGGCTGGTCGACTCAGGTAGCTACCGGACCGGTGTCGAACTACGGGCCGCGTTCGGCGACGCCTGGTTGACTGCCGAGATTCGGTTTGGTACCCGGATGCAATGCCAATGTCAGGGGCTGACCTGCACCGATGTCGAGTTCGAGCCCGGAGCGTTCACCGACCTGATGGAGCGCCGCGATGTCCTAGCTGTCGGCGGTGGCGGATTTGCCAACGTGTTGGGCTCTACCCGCCGGGGAACGCTGCTGGTCGAGCAGACCGACAAGGGTCTCCGGGTTGGGTTGACCAACCAGCAGACGGACACGGCCCGGCGAGTGATCGAAGCCGCCGCGGTTGCTGACATCTTCGTGCGGCCGCTGATCGACGTTGAACAGTCCGAGTACCAGGATGAGGGCACCACCAGACGCTACACACGGGCTGTCACACGGGCGCTACTGGTCAAACCAACCCCCGACCAGCCGAGGCCACCGGGCAGCCCGTGTACGGGGCGTACAGACCCGTAGGAGGCGGCTGTGGCTGTAACCCTCACCGCGCAGCAGCTCGCGGACGAGACCAGCGCAGACCTCGACCGGGCTACTCGTGTGCTCGCCGTTGCCCGCCGGATGGTCGAGGACTACGCGCCGCTCGCACCGTCTGAGATACAGGACGAAGCCGCAATCCGGTTCGGCGGCTATCTGCTCAGCAGTGACTACGGCGCGGTTCGTGACGAGTCGATAGGGCCTATGTCGGTGTCCTATGTGGTCAACCATTCCAGCGCTTTCAGAAACTCCGGTGCGGCCATGTTGCTGACCAGGTACAAGCAGCGAAGAGCCGGGACTGTCGGATGAGATGGCCGTGGACCCGTACCGAGAAGCGCGACTCGGGTGGCGACTTCTCCGACGCAGTGGTACGTCTCATCGAGGCGCAGGCCGCAGGCACAGCAGCCGACGCCAGCAGCACTGCCGGTGTGGAAGCAGCAGCCGGTGCCCTCTCCCGATCCTTCGCCGCCGCCACCGTAGAAGCCGAACCCTGGGCACGGGAAGCCGTCACCCCGGTTGTGCTGGCTCAGATCGGCCGTGACCTCGTAAGGTCCGGCGATTCACTGCACGTCATCCAGGTGGTCGGCGGCCGGGCGAAACTGATTCCGTGTTCCTCGTGGCATTGGGAAGGTAGCCATGATCCGGACACCTGGACCGTGCGGGCAACCGCCTACGGGCCTTCCACGTCCACCACCTGGAACCTTCCCGCGTCTGGTGTCGTGTTCGTCCGTTGGGGATCAACACCCGGCCAGCCGTATGTTGGGGTAGGGCCTACATCGTGGGCGCAGACCACCGCCCGCCTCCAATCCCAAGCCGAGAAGGCGCTGGCCGACGAGTCCGGCGGGCCTATCACCAACCTGCTGCCCGTTCCCCAAGACGGTGGCGACGGGTCCGACACGGACCCTCTCGCACCGCTCAAGGCCGACATAGCAGCAGCCCGCGGCCGGGCGGTACTCGTCGAAACCACATCGGCCGGATGGGGCGAGGGGAAGATGGCAGCACCACAAGCCGACTGGCAGGTACGACGCCTCGGCCCGAACCCCACCCAAGTACAAGCCACCGTCGCGCAGCAAGCCTTCGAGCGCACCCTCGCCGCCTGCGGCGTGCCACCGTCACTGTTCATTAGCGACGACGGCACCGCACAGCGTGAAGCCGTCCGACGCTGGCACCTGGGAACCGTCATCCCCCTCGCCGACCTGGCGGCCTGGGAACTGGCCGCCAAGCTCGAAACGCCGGTCACGCTCCGCTTCGACAGCTACCCGCTCGACCTCGCGGGAAGGGCGCAGGCGTTCCAGAAACTCGTCGCCGGGGGCATGGACACCGACCGTGCATTGCAGATATCCGGGCTGATGGTTGACGATGCCGCGTAGATGCGAACTCGACGGCTGCGACAACCCCTACCTGGCCCGGGGCATGTGCAACAAGCACTACCTACGATGGAAAACCCGCGGTGGCAAGACCAGGCCACGACCCGCGCTGTGGTCACCCGAGGAAGACAGGTTGCTGCTCGCTGCCGGGTTGACACCCCACACCGAACGATGGTCTGGCGAGTCCCGCTTGCGTGATGTTGCCCGCGAGCTTGGCCGCACCGAGACGGCATGCTGCACCCGTCTCAACCGGCTGATGAAGCGGGCCGGACATGCAGGCGGCCAGTGGACCGTCGAAGGTCTCTGGACCCCGGAGGAAGACGCAGTGATCCTCGAACAGGCAGCCTCAGGACAGCCCGACTGGATCGCTACCGGCCGCTTGCTGGGTCGAACCCGTGCGGCGTGCGCGGTCCGGGCCTACAACCTCCGCAAGCAGGAGCGTCTCGCTAGCTGATGTCCGCGGGCGCGATCTCCGGGCTGGTGGCCGATGGGTTAGCAACTCCGCTGGCGCTCATCCGAAAACACGTTGGCATAGCGGAAGTGGTAATCGGAACTTCCGAAAACGCCGTGACCTGGGGAAACACTCCCTTGCTGGACTTCCACGCTGACGGCACGCGCCTTCACTCCGACCAGCGCTACAGAATTGGTTGATGCAAACATGTCGATAAGGATAGAGAGAGGGTGTGACACACAGTTGGCTGGCGATAGTTAGTTGCTGTTAAATGTCCGTAGAGGATGGCCGACCGGCCGGGTGGAGCGTGCCGGGGGGTCTTGGAGAGGTGGGTACACGGCGCCGGTAGGTATGGGGATCGCCGGTAGGCATGGAAATCGACGGTTAGGAGTCAGGAACCCGGCTACGGGTACGGGGGCCTGCCGGTCAGCCGGCGCTGCTCCTTGTGCCAGCATCCGTGATGCCAGTGCCTGCGCAGGTCGGGTGCGTCCTCTGGGACGACCACCAGATGGAATCTGCCAACGGCGATCACGCCTTCGCATCCCGGACAGCGGTAGGCCTTGGTAGCCGATCCGGGTTGCACGTGACGAACGCTCAACCGCCCAGAAATGCCCATGCGACCAAGGCTGCGGTCAGAACCAGTGCTCCCACCACCATGGCTATGTCGGCGGCGCGGTGCTGCTGCTTTCGAAACGGATTGAACCCCATGCTCCGATGCTATCGCAGAAAGGCAGGCTTACCGAGACACGGAAAGACGCCCGACCGCGACGAGCCTACGCAACCAAGACCCGACCTCATCCCACCGACCACCGACCATCTACTCAGGCCACCCGACGGTGCCACTCGATCCCGACTCCGTCGGCGCCGACCACGACCGTGACGAGATCCACCCTGCGGACCCCTATGGAACGGGCCATCCGAGCCACCCGGCTCGCCTTGCGGTCCGTGAAGTTCCATCGCGGGTGATCCCTGACCGGGTGGCTTCCTGACTTGACCTCCACGACGAACCTTCCGTCGTCGTCCTCGGCGATCAGATCGATCTCGCCGCGGCCGACGGTCACGTTGTGCCGGACGATCCTCACGCCGTTGCGAACCAGGAACGAGGCGGCGGCCCACTCCCCGAACGCGCCCAGGCGTCGACGATGGGCGGCGAGTGCGTCATCCGGCATATCGGCGGTCCTCCAGGGTGTAGGTGCTCCTGCAGAGCGATGCTACGGCGGCCCTGTGACAGACCCGATCGCATGCCTCGTCCGCGTGGTCGGTGGATGATCGTCAGGAAGGTGTGTCCAGGAGTGCGGACCCGAGAGAACGGCCGGTTGGAGCCTCGGCCGGTGGAATGAGGGTCACAGGCCCTCCCAGCGCGAGAGTGGCCAGATCCGGACGAATGCCCTGCCGACCACCTCGTCTATGGGAACCGGCCCGAAACGGCGGCTGTCCTGGCTGTTGTTGCGGTTGTCACCCATCACCCACACGTGGTCGGTCGGTATGTAGACGGGCGCCCTGTCCCGCATCTTGAATCCGGGTGCCAGGTAGGGCTCGTCGAGCGGAACACCGTTCAAGAGCACCTGGTTGTTCCGTATCTCCAGCCGGTCCCCCCCGACCGCGATCACCCGCTTTATGAGGTCCTCCACGTAGGTGGTCCTGATCCCGACCGCCTCGAGGACGTTGCGCGTCACCTTCTGCGGGAAGGATTCCTGCAGATCATCCGTGATCAGGGGGGAATCGAAGACGATGACATCCCCTTGTTCCGGACCGTTGAACCTGTAGGCGATCTTGCTGACCAGTACCCGGTCGTCGATCTCCAAGGTCGGAATCATCGATGGTGAGGGGATGAAGAAGGCCTGAAGGAGGAAGGTCTTTATCAGCACGGCCAGGAGGAGGGCCATCAGAAGCACGCCGGGCAAGTCGCGCAGGAACCTGGTCCATCCCCCGGGCCGCGTCCGGCGACCGGAATGGGTGTCCGGAGCATGGGGCGGACCGTCTGGCCGGTCGGTGTCCGTGGGCCCGCCCAAAGACAGGTGCTCGATTCGCCCGTTCATCGAGATCCGACCATGGCCCCGCGTCCGGCGCCCGGCCTCGTGGGCCGGCTAGCGCCTCTCCTTGATACGGGCTGCTTTGCCTACCCGGCCCCGCAGGTAGTACAGCTTGGCCCTGCGCACGCGGCCCCGGCGCGCCACCTCGATCTTCTGGATGATCGGGGCGTGGACCGGGAAGACCCGCTCCACACCGATGCCGAAACTGATCTTGCGCACGGTGAAGGTCTCCGAGAGGCCGGCGCCGTCGCGGGCGATGACCACCCCTACGAACAACTGGATGCGTTCCCGGCCGCCTTCGACCACGCGGACGTTGATCCGGACGGTATCGCCGGGACGGAAATCCGGAACGTCGTCGCGCAGGTGGGCGCGCTCAACATACTGGAGGTCGTTCATCCAGGTCTCCTCACGATCGCGATCCTGGTGGTCCCGCGACCCGGCTGGTTAGAGGGCTCGTGGGGTCTGCTGCGGAACGTGTCCGCGCCAGCACTGTAGTCTACCGCAGTTTCCCCCGCCTTACGAATAAGAGGGTACGCGGGTAGGCGGAGCGCGATCGCCCTTGAAGTCACTCCCCTTTCGGCTGCCGACCGGGAAACCCCCTGGTCATCGTGGTCGTCGCATCAACTGTCGCAAGCCGTGTCCCCTCCGGTGAGCAACTATCCACCCACCTCGTGGCCACCCGATACCTCGGCGGTGGTCACTCCAACAGGTCGGGCCGCCGGGCCCGGGTACGTTCGAGACGCTGTTCGGCTCGCCATGCGGCTATCCGGCCGTGATCCCCCGAGAGCAACACCTCGGGTACCGGATGGTCACCGAAGACGGCCGGTCTCGTGTACTGGGGTTCCTCGAGGAGCCCGTCGCGGAAGGACTCCATCTCGGTGGAGCGGGGATTACCCAGCACTCCTGGCAGCAGCCGGGCGACTCCCTCGATCACCGCCAGGGCCGCCGCCTCACCCCCGGCCAGGACGAAATCACCCAGGGAGACCTCTTCGTCGATGAAGTGTCGGGCGAAGCGGTCGTCGACCCCCTCGTACCGCCCGCATACGAGGGTCAGGGAGTCCAGGTTCGCCCACCGATCGAGCGTGGCCTGGTCGAGAGGACTCCCCACCGGGGTGAGCAGGACCCTGATCGAGTCGTCACGGCCCTCGATGGCGTCTGCCAATGGTCCGGCCATCAGCACCATTCCGGCGCCGCCACCGAACGGGGCATCGTCCACCTGGCGGTAGCTACCGACTCCGAAGTCGCGGAGGGGTACGATTTCCATGTGGAGGGCGCCGGTCTCGACTGCCTTGGCCACCACCCCGATACCGAGCGGACCGTCGAAAAAGTCCGGAAAGAGGGTGATAACGGCTATGTGCATCTCGTATCCACCTTAGGTCCGTGGTCGGTGGTCACCGGCCACCGGGCTACCGGTAGCTACCGCACAGGCTGGGGTACCTCGTCGAGGTATTCGTAGAGGGTGGATCGCCGCCTGGGGATGCGGCCTATCCGGGTGATGAGCTCCTCGAAGTCGTCCGCCAGCACCTCCTGGCCGTGGGATGCCCCCGCCGCCCGAGAGATAGTCTCGTTCATCAGCGTGCCCCCGAGGTCGTTGCACCCGACGTCCAGCAACCTCGCGCCGCCCTCGAGCCCCAGCTTCACCCAGGAAGCCTGGATGTTGGGAACCAGTCCGTCGAGGGCCAACCGGGCCACCGCGTGCACCAGCACCACCTCGTCCCACGTGGGACCCGGTCGGGCCTTCCCCCGCAGGTAGATCGGGGCCCCCATATGCACGAAGGGAAGCGGCACCAACTCCGTGAAGCCACCGGTCCGTCGCTGGATCCGGCGGATGACCTCCAGGTGGTTGGCCCATGAGGTGGGGTCGTCGATATGCCCGAACATGATGGTGGAGGTCGACCTGAGGCCCAGTTCGTGGGCGATCAGCATCACCTCGGCCCACTGAGCGGTTCTGATCTTGTCCGGGCACAGGTGCTTGCGCACCCGATCGTCGAGGATCTCGGCCGCGGTACCCGGCAGCGTTCCGAGGCCGGCATCTTTGAGCATCTCCAGGAACGCCCTGACCGTCATACCGAGCGTCTCGGCTCCCTGCCACACCTCGAGCGGCGTGAACCCGTGCACGTGCATCTCGGGAACCGCCTCCTTGATGGACGACAGCACATCCACGTAGAAGGCGCCCGTGAAGCGCGGATGGATACCCCCTTGGAGACACACCTCGGTGGCGCCCCGCGCGGCGGCCTCGGTGGTGCGGTCGACGACCTCCTCGACGGTCATCAGGTAGGGGTCGCCGCGCAGGTTGAGGCTGCGGGGGCCCTTGGAGAAGGCGCAGAAGCCGCACCGGAAGTAGCACACGTTGGTGTAGTTGATGTTGCGGTTCACCACGTAGGTGACGGTGTCCCCCACCCGCTCCTTCCGGAGCACATCGGCGGCCGCGGCGACAGCATCCACGTCGTCGCCGCGCGACGAGAGTAATTCCGCCGTCTCCGCCACCGTCGGAGGGGTTCCCGCCAGCGATGCCTCGATGATGGTCCGCACCCGGGGTGAGGCGCCTGCCAGGCCGGGTGACGTCCCCCCCGTCCACAGCGCATCGGGCCACGCCACCGAGATCCGATGGGGGTTGAGGGGAGGCTCGATCGGCATCCCCGGCGCCCACGAGTAACGAGGCCGGGCGTGGCCGCAGGCGTCGACCAGGTCGAGGTAGACCTTGAAGAGTTTCCGGGAGAAAGACTTCCGCGCCTCGTCGACCGAGACCCCTCCGGGAACCGCCACCCGTTCCACCAACCGGCCGGAGAGAGCATCGCGCAGGTCGCCGATACGCTCGGTATCCCAGTCGCGCAGCAGCAGGTCACCGGCTCCCGCCTCGACCGCGGCGGCGGCGTCGGCCACCGAGTCGACGAAGACCGAGACACGAGCGTCCATGGCAGGCAGGCCGCAGATGTCGGCCGCTTCGGCCACCCTGCTACGGCCTGTGCGGAGGAAGGCGGCCTCGGTACGGGCCAGGGCGTCGACCACCGCGGCCCGATCGGGAGTGTGGGCGACCGTGAGTCGCCAGCCGGGAATCCCGGCGTCGGACAGTTCCAGCGCCTCCCCCGGCTCCACGACCCAGGCCATCACCCCCTCGCCGCTATGCCCGGCCGCCACCGGCAGGACGCCGCCTGCCAAGCAGGCCGCCACCGATTCCGGGTCGGGCCGGTCCAGTTCCAGCGCCGTGGTGCCCTCTGCGCGGCGGGTCGCTGCGGTCGGCTCGGTCACCCCGGCGGCCGGCCGCAGCCTCAAGAAAGTGATGTTCCCGATCACGTCTTCGGTCATCGAATGCCCTCCCGCTGAACGGGTACAGCGTACCCGCGCTCGTCGGATGCGTCGCGGACCCGTCCGATCAGGCCCGGATCGATCCATCTGTCGTCGATGTACTCCGGGTAGACCGGAAGTCGCGGAACCAACTCGAAGCCGCGGGTCTCGGTACGGGCTCGCAGTTCGTTCAAGTGAGGCCAGGGCGCCTCCGGGTTCACCCAGTCGATCGTGAGCGGGGAGACGCCGCCCCAGTCGTTGATCCCCGCGTCGAGATAGATCTCGTACGCCTCGGTGAGGTTCGGAGGTACCTGGAGGTTCATCTCCGGTCCGAGAAACCAGCGAGCCACCGCCACCACTCGAGCGAACCATGCAGGGATCGGCTCCGCAGAGCGGCGCATCCGTGTGTCAGCCTTGGCCCGGAAGTTCTGGACTATCACCTCCTGGATGTGGCCCAGCCGGGCTTGTACCTCGGCCAACGCCGCCAGGCTGTCCACGATCTCCGTGTTGGTCTCGCCGATGCCCACCAGGATACCGGTGGTGAACGGGATCCGCAGCGCTCCGGCCGCCTCGATGGTGGCCATCCTGAGTCGGGGGTCCTTGTCGGGGCAGTTGTAGTGGGGCATTCCGGGTTCCATCAGGCGCGGCGATATGTTCTCCAGCATCATCCCCATCGACACGTTGGTCGGACGGAGGGACTCCATCTCCCGAGCGGTCATGTAGCCGGGGTTGGCATGGGGGAAGAGCCCGGTGCCGACAACTATCTGCTCGCTCATGGCCGCCACGTATCCGATGGTGGTGACGTGACCCTGCGAGGCCAGGAAGTCCCTCGCCTGCGGCCACCGTTCCTCCGGCCGGTCCCCGAGAGTCAGCAGCGCCTCCCTGCACCCGACCTCATCACCTGCCCTGGCGATGGCCATGACGTCTTCGGGCGTGAGGTACTCGCCTCCGGCGCCGGGCGGTTTGGCGAACGTGCAGTAGGTGCAGACATCCCGGCACAGGGTGGTGAGCGGGATGAACACCTTGGGGCTGAACGTGACGGTTCGGCCCCGCCCCTCGTCTCGCAGGCGGCGGGCATGCTCGAACAGGGGCGAAAGATCGCGGGTGCCGTCTAGGTAGGCAACCGCCAGTTGTCGATCAGGGAGCGGGTGACCCATTGGGCTTAGGAATCTAACAGTGCCCGGGCGTCGAGCGGAACATCGCCGAGCAGTTGTCGGCGGTCGAGCCGTAGGGGAGTGTCCCGGCGGCTCGGCGAGATCGGAGCACGGAGGGTGCTCCGAGACGGGCGGATGGTTGGCCTGTCGTCCGCTGACGGGGGCTCTTCTTGCCGACCGTCGGGCCAACCGGGGTTCTTGAGCACCCTCCCAGGAGATCCGGTTGCCGGGTGATTCGTCCGGTCGCCGTGGATGCTCCACGGTTAGAGTTCGATCCGGTGTGAAGTACGATCCCGAGACTCTTCGCGACGATGCCTTCGGCGGGATGACGGCAGCCGTCGTTGCGCTGCCCCTCTCGATGGCGTTCGGCGTAGCGTCCGGCCTCGGCGCCATCGCCGGTCTGTACGGCGCCATCGCGGTGGGGTTCTTCGCGGCCGTCTTCGGGGGGACCCGAACCCAGATATCGGGCCCCACCGCACCGCTGGCGGTGGCGATGTCGGTGGTCGTCACCAGCTACGCCGACAGCATCGAGGAAGCGCTCACGATCGCCGCCCTGGCCGGGGTGATACAGATCCTCCTGGGTACTCTGCGACTCGGGAGCTTCGTGGCCTACACCCCCTATTCGGTGATCTCGGGGTTTACATCCGGAGTCGGCGCCATCATCATCCTGGTACAGAGCTTGCCGTTCCTGGGCGCTCCCGTGGCGCTGGGGGGCCCGCTGGAATCGGTCCGCCGGTGGCCGGAGGTCGTGACCGGCATCAACCCCAGCGCGTTGACCCTGGCCGCGGCCACGGTGGCGGTGGGTGTCTTCTGGCCGGCCCGGCTGAGGAAGTTGCTTCCCCCCACAGTGGCGGCGCTGATCGTCGGAACGCTGCTAGGTATGTTCTGGTTGCAGGGAGCGCCGGTCATCGGCGAAGTGCCCACCGGCCTCCCCGGGATCCGACTGCCGGACTACTCCATAGACACGGTGCTGGGCGCTCTGCTGCCGGCGGTCACCATCGCGCTGATCGGCTCGATCAATAGCCTGTTGACCGCACTGATCGGCGATTCGATGACCGGCCAGGACCACGACCCGAACCGGGAGTTGGTGGGGGTGGGCCTCGGCAACGTTCTCGCCGGCCTCATCGGGGCCGTTCCCGGCGCCGGGGCCACGACCGGTACGGTGGCCAACATCCGGGCCGGGGGTCGGTCCAGGGTTTCAGGTATCCTCTGCGCCACGATCCTGCTGGCACTCGTTCTTGGCCTGGGGAGGTATATCGGCTCGGTTCCCCATGCGGTGCTGGCGGGCATCCTGATGAAGATCGGGTTCGAAATCGTCGACTGGCGGTTCCTGAGCCGCTTCCGTCATGTGCAGCGCGAACAGTTCGTGGTGATGATGCTGACGCTCGGTTTCACGGTCTTCGTCGATCTGGTGATCGCGGTGGCCGTCGGCCTGATCGCCGCGGCCATGGCCAGCGCCCGGCAGTTCGAGCGCCTGGAGCTGGACAGCGTGATCTCCGTCCCCTTGCTGGACGCGACCTTCCTCGGTGGTCCGGACGACTTCGGCGACTTCGATCCGTTCTCGGCGCGGGTCGGTCTGGTGTCGCTCAGGGGGACCTTCACGGCCGCCTCCTCCAAGAAGCTGATCACGACCATGAGGCTGGACATCCGGGAGCACGAGGTCGTCATCCTCGACTTCTCCAAGACCGTCTACATGGACGAGAGCGCCGCCCTGGTGGTGGAACGGATGATCGACGCCGCAATCTCGGACCGCACCGAGTGCATCGTCATGGGCCTGGCCGGTCTCCCGGCGACCAGCCTCCAGGGGCTCGACGTGTTGCGGCGGGTCCCCGAGGATCACTTCGTCGAGAACCTGGATGACGCCCGGGAGATCGCACGGCGGCTCCTCGATGACTAGACGCTCCGCTTCGCCGGCGGGTTCCCGTCCCTGGGAAGATAGCCATCCGATGGCCGGGGTAAGGGCTCTAACCATCGCATCCGTCGCCGCGGCCGTGATGCTGGCCGGCTGCGGAGTCAGCGTAAGGGAGGCTGCGCCAACCGGCGGCACGTCCACTTCCGCTCGGCCTGCGGCTCCCGTGACCACGTCGCCCGCCACCACATCGGCTGTGACGACCACCCCCGTGACGACGTCGCCCGCCACCACGTCAGCCGTGACGACGCGACAGCAGGTCGCAGAGCCGGGCTGCGGGGCGCCCCCCGACGAGTTTCGATCCGAAGGCCGTTTGGGCGTGTTGGGGGACGCCGCATCGGGAGAACGGCGCATAGCACGGCTCTCGACCGAGGGTTCGGGCGCCTGCGAGCGGTTCGAGGTGATCCTGAACGGGCCCGAAGCCGCTCCGGCGGCCGTGCCGCCGGTTGCCGATGTGGAGTTGCTCTCCGCCGCCGGCGTGGTCCGGATCAGGTTCGGGCCGACGGTGACCGGGACGGAGGTCACCGATTCCGTTCTCGGCGGGCGTCTTGCGGAGCGGGCGTTCGTGGTGCGCGGCCTCGACGGAGGAATCTTCGTGGATGTCCATCTCTCGGCCGAGGTAGCCGCCCGTGCGTACCTCCGGGAGGACACGGGCGCATTGGTGGTCGAGCTCCGGGATCTGGGAGGGCCGGCGCCCGGGTTCCCGGTCGTCTCGCGGTTCGTCGTGGTGACCGGTCCGACGGGGCGGGTCGTCGACTACCCGCTGGCGGTCATGGGTTACGCCCGAACCTTCGAGGCGAACGTGATCGGAGAGTTCCGCACCGACGAGGGGCGTGAAATCGTGGCCGTGACCAGCGCCGCCGACTACATTGAGATGTGGGGCGAGTTCCGCCTCGAGATCGAGGCGGGCCCCTCAGGGCGGGTCACCCTGTTCGTCGGTGACTACCCGCCGCTCGACGATGCCCCGCCGGAAGGGGTGGAGTTGGAGTTCGTGGCGGGCTGAACAGGCCCTCCGGTGGTTCGATGCGCACCCAGCCTCTCGCCGGATCGACTTCGGGTACCAGGGCCTCGACGAAGGGGACCTCGGCGGTGGAGCCGTCCGGGCGCGCTACCACCAGCCTGTCCTGGGGACCGAGGATCACGTCGTCGACGATCCCGATCGTCTCCGACCCGACTCGTACCTGCAAGCCGACCAAATCGTCCGGCCAGAACTCGCCGGGTTCGAGTTCCCGACGTTCCGCCGCCCGGATGCGCAACTCGGTTCCCACCAGCCGGGAGGCGCCATCGAGGGAGGTGATTCCCGCGAACTCTGCTATCAGACCGTTGGGACCGGGCCGAGCGGTGCGCAGCACCAGGATCCGTACCTCCGCGTGGTTGGTGTGAAACGTCGCAGACGGTACGAAACGGTCCGGGTTGTCGGATTCGCTCAGCACACACACCTCACCCCGGATCCCGTGGGGGCGGGTGATCCGGCCCACCACCGCCATGTCACGCTCGGAATGCCCGACCATCTCCTTACCTCCGAGCGCTGCGCCTGGGCCGAGTCGTGGACGACGACCCGGCACGGGGCCATCCGGGAATCTGCCGCACCCTCCTAGTCGACGAACTCGACTCCTGAGGTCAGGCCTTCCTCTTCGGCGGCGGCCTGAGCGACCGACCGGATGGCTCGGGCCACCCGGCCACCCCTTCCGATCACCCTGCCCATCTCCCCCGAAGCGGTCCTCACCTCGGCCACCACGTCGTCCTCGCCCCGCTCCACGATCGTCACCCGAACCGACTCCTGGTCGTCGACGATCGAGCACACGATGAAGCGGACCACCTTCTCAACGATCTGGCCGCTCATGGCCGACCATCCGATCTGCCCGCGCCTGCTTCGACCGGGCGTTTCTCACCATCGGGATGGCCGGCGTCCGCTGATTCCCCGTCGGTGGACCCATCGGGGACCGGCATCGGGTCGTCGTCGAGACGGTAGACACCCGAACGCGAGACCTTGGGCCGCCGGACGGCGCCTGATATCTCGAGGAGTTTCCGGACCCGATCGGTGGGTTGGGCGCCGCTACCAAGCCAGTACTTGGCCCGCTCGTTGTCGATCACGATGATCGATGGGGCGGGACGCGGGTCGTAGCGACCGATCGACTCGATGATGCGGCCGTCCCGGGGCGCCCGAGCGTCGGCCACCACCACCCGGTAGGTGGGCTGCTTCTTCTTCCCCATTCGTTTGAGGCGGATCCTGACCGCCATAGCTTCACCTCTTCCTTTTCTTCTTCTTCTGGAGTTTCTTCGGTGTTCTGGGTCGTTTGCCGGTCGGCCGTGTCGTCGTTGCGGTTCTCCTCCCTCCGGGTCTCGACCTCGGCATACTGCCCGGAAGACCCGGGCCCGGCATTCCCGGCAACCCCGGGAAGCCCGGTAGTGGCTTCCCCTGCGAGAGGGACTTCATCATGTTCCGAACCTGGTCGAACTGCCGGAGCAGTCCCGACACATCCTGAACCGAGGTTCCCGACCCGCGAGCGACCCTACGCCTGCGGCTCCCGTTTATCACCTTGGGGCTGGCCCGCTCGGCCGGGGTCATCGAACGGATGATCGCCTCGGAGCGGCGGATCTCCCGATCTACCTCACGTGCGTCCGCCTGAGCGGAGCGGGCACCGGGAATCATACCAAGCACATCGCCCACCGGCCCCATCTTACGCAGACCCCGGACCTGTTCGAGGAAGTCGTCGAGAGTGAACTCCGCTCGGAGTAACCGATCGGCCATCTCAGCGCTCTGCCTGCGGTCGAAGGCCTTCTCGGCCTTCTCGACCAGCGTCAGAACGTCCCCCATCCCGAGGATACGAGACGCCATGCGCTCGGGATGGAACACTTCGAGGTCTGCGGGACGCTCCCCCGTCCCGACCAGCTTGATGGGACACCCGGTCGCCTCCCGTACCGAGATAGCGGCTCCGCCCCGGGCGTCGCTGTCGAGCTTGGACACCAGGATGCCGGTCAGCTTGGTGTGGGCAAGGAAGCCCCTTGCCACGGATACGGACTCCTGGCCGGTCATCGCGTCCACCACCAGCAGGACTTCGTCGGGGTCGGTCACCCGGGTGATGGCGGCCAACTCCTTCATGAGGACCGAGTCGATCTGCAAACGTCCGGCGGTGTCCACCACGACCACGTCGAAACCTTGCTGGCGGGCGTGCCGGAGCGCGTTCCTGACGAGCGCCACAGCATTGTTGCGGCGGCCGGTGAAGACGGGTGTGTCCACCTGTTGGCCGAGCAACCGGAGTTGCTCCACCGCTCCCGGACGCACCAGATCGGCCGCCACCAGGAGGACACGCTTGCCGGACCGCTGGTGGAGGAGCGCCAGCTTGGCCGCCGAGGTGGTCTTGCCGGATCCCTGGAGGCCCACCATCAGGGTGACCAGCGGTTTGGTCCCGGCCCGTACCAGCGGGACCGCCTCGGACCCCAGCGTCTCGATGAGCGATTCGTGGACCACCTTGATCACCTGGTGGCCTGGTGTGACGCTCTTCAGCACCTCCGTGCCGATTGCTCTCGGGCGGATCCGATCGAGGAGATGTCGGACCACCTCGATGTTGACGTCGGCTTCCAGCAGCGCACGGCGGACATCGGCCAAGGCCGCGTCGACGTCGCTCTCGCTCAGGCGGCCGCGACCCCGGAGACGGTCGAATACTCCCTCGAGGCGGCCGGTCAGCGACTCGAACACGGTACGGGGCTCCTTTCACGAGATACATCAGTCGCCCTGACGTCCCCATGTTCCAAGGATCGGCGGCCTACCACAACTCGACGCCTTACCACCGCCGGGTGGGTACCCTCGCGTCGAAACCAACAGTCGGCGTAAGCGAGCAAACCGGGGGGGACCTTGGGAATCACCGTCATCGACCATCCGCTCAGCCATCACTACCTGAGCATCCTCCGCAACTCGTCGACCCGTTCGGAGGAGTTCCGCGATACCACCCGGCGCCTCGCCTACATCCTGCTGATCGAGGCGACCGCACAGGAAGCGGTCGACGAGTACCGACTGGAGACTCCCCTTGCTCCCGCCACCGGATACAGGCTGGCCCGGCAGGTGGTTGCAGTTGCGGTACTCCGGGCGGGTCTCGGGCTGGTCGATGCGGTCCTGGACTTGATCCCTGATGTGGCCGTCGGATACGCCGGCGTCCAGCGGGACGAGGAAACGGCCCTACCCATGGAGTACTACACGAAGTTCCCCGACATGGAAGGGCGTACCGTCCTGGTTCTCGAGCCGATGCTGGCGACCGGAGGATCGCTGTCATGGGCCGTGGAGCGGGTAAAGGAGGCCGGTGGCGCCGACATCACAGCCCTGTGCGTGGTGGCCGCACCCGAGGGCGTCGCGGTCATGGAGAGGAAGCACCCGAACGTGAGGGTGGTGACGGCCACCCTCGACTCCCATCTCAACGACAGATTCTTCATCGTGCCCGGCCTCGGTGATATGGGAGACCGGCTCTTCGGAACTCTGTGAGGATGACCTGGTAGAACGGGAACCCTCCGGGTTCGGAGACCGGGTACGCTTCGCCATCGGTAGTCTCGGGCCGGGCGAGGTGACCACCTACGGCGAGATAGCCGCGCAGGTGGGGCGACCCGGCGCGGCCAGAGCGGTGGGTCGGGTGCTGGCCAACTCGGCGGGGCTCCCCTGGTGGCGGGTGGTCACGGTCGGGGGTCGTCTGGTGCCGGGGATGGAGGAGCAGCACGCGCGCCGCCTGGTTGCCGAAGGGATAGCCGTCTCCGGGAACCGGGTGGTCGGGTCGCGGTGCGGGACGGGAGGCTGATCGTGCGCAGTACTACGGAGTTGATCCGGCACAAGCGTGACGGTGGGGAACTGCACCGGGACGAGATCCGGGCATTCCTGTCGGGTGTGGTGGACGGATCGATTCCGGAGTACCAGACGGCGGCCATGCTCATGGCGATCTACTTCCGCGGGATGACGGACTCGGAGCTGGCCGATTTCACTGCAGCCATGATCGGATCCGGCGACCGCCTCGAGATCCGGACGGCAGCGCCCAAGGTGGACAAACACTCCACCGGAGGCGTCGGCGACAAGGTCAGCATTCCTCTCGCCCCGCTCGTGGCGGCGTGCGGCGTCACCGTGCCGATGATGTCGGGCCGGGGCTTGGGCCACACGGGAGGCACCCTCGACAAGCTGGAGTCCATCCGGGGGTTCCGCACTTCGCTGACCCCGATGGAGTTCGGCGGGTTGGTCGAGCGGCACGGTGTGGTAATAGCCGGCCAGTCGGATCGTATCGTCCCGGCCGACAGGGCCCTCTACGCCCTCCGGGACACCACCGCCACGGTCGCATCGGTACCGCTGATCGCATCGTCGATCATGTCGAAAAAGCTGGTCGAGGGTCTCGATGCCCTGATCCTCGACATCAAGGTGGGAAGCGGGGCCTTCATGGAGACGATCGACAGCGCCCGGCTTCTCGCCCGGACGATGGTGAAGATCGGCGCTTCGCACGGTGTGTCGGTCAAGGCGTTCCTCACCGATATGAACCAGCCCCTGGGCCGTGAAGTTGGGAACGCCAACGAGGTGGCCGAGTCGATCTCGATCCTGCGGGGCAAGGGTCCCCCGGATCTGGTCGAACTGGTGAAGACCTTCGGGTCGGCCATGTTAGAGGCCGCCGGAGTCGACAACGGACGCGTCCGCCTCCAGCGGGCCATCGAGTCTGGGGACGGCCTCGCCAAGTTCAAGGAGATGGTCGAGGCGCAGGGCGGGGATGGATCGGTGGTGGACGAACCCGAGGGGCTCCCGGGAGCGGCCCGGGCCCGCAGGCTGAGGGCCGACCGGGAGGGGTACGTGGCGGCGATCGACGCGCGCGGGATCGGCTTGGCCGCCATGCGGATCGGAGCGGGGCGCGAGACCCTCGGCGACACGATCGACCACGGGGTCGGGATCACCCTGTCCGCCAGGGTCGGCGATGAGGTGCGGCCCGGTGACGTGCTGGCGACCCTGCGATTCAACGATCACCGCCCGCTCGACGGGGCGGCCCGGCTGGTGACCGACGCCTATCGCTTGGATCTCTACCCGCCCGATCCCCGATCGTTGATCCTGGAGGAGATCGGCTGAAAGATCGCTACCATTGTGCCGCCCTAGGGCCCGTGATCGTCGACGACGAGGAGTAGTGAATATGCAGGTGGTGGTGTGTGTCAAGCAGATCCCGGATCCTGCCTCGCCCTCTTCGCTCGATCCAGCCACCAACCGGCTCGTCCGTCCCCCCGAGCAGATACTGGACGACACCGACCGCTACGGGATCGAAGTGGGCCTGCAACTCGGCGAGAAGACCGGAGGCTCGGTGACCCTCGTCTCGATGGGACCGACCGGAACCATGCAGGGAATCCGCCAAGCCCTGGCGATGGGAGCCGACAAGGCGGTGATCGTGGACGATCCCGCTCTGGAGGGCAGTGACGCCCTGACCACGGCGAAGGTTCTCGCCTCCGCCGCGCAGCGGGAGGGATTCGACGTGCTGGTGGCCGGTGTCGAGTCGACCGACGGCTACTCCGGGGTGGTGCCGCAGATGATGGCCGAGTTGCTCGATGTCCCCGCCCTCACGTTTGCCCGCAAGGTCGCTCTCGAAGGTTCGGCGCTCCGGATCGAGCGTCAGACGGCCGGAGGGTTCGACGTCGTCCAATGCGATCCGCCGGCGGTGCTGGCCGTTACGGCGGGCTCCGTCGAGCCGCGCTACCCGACCTTCCGAGGCATCATGGCGGCCAAGAACAAGCCCATAGACCGCTTGACGGCCGCCGATCTGATGGTGGAGGGAGAGGCCGGACAGGCGGTGGTATCGGTTGCTCCCGCCCCCGAGCGGCAGGCCGGCGAGGTGGTGGAGGACGGTGGAACGGGCCACCTTCGTATCGTCGAGTTTCTTGAAGTGGCAAAGGTGATCTAGATGTCGACGTGGGTTTTCGCAGAAGAAGTGGACGGGGCTCCCGGGGAGGCGGCGCTCGAGGTACTCACGAAGGCAGCGTCCCTTGGAGAGGTCACGGCTGTGTATCTCGGCGGGGAATCCGACCGAGCTATGTCGATCCTCGGCGCCTACGGCGCGGGAACCGTCTACCACCTGACGGGTGGAGGCGAGCTACCGGCAGCCGCCGCGGCGGCCGTGCTGGGGGGGCTGGTCGAGCGGGAGTCTCCCCGAGCGGTGATGTTCGCCCAGACCTACACGTCGCGAGACGTGGCGGGCCGGCTGGCGGCCAGGATCGACCGACCCGTCATCTCCAATGCAGTCGACGTAGCCATCGACGGTGGTTGCGCCGTGACTTCCGAGATATTCGGGGGTACCCAGATCGTGCAGACTGCGTTCACGGCCGGCGGTCCCCACCTGGTACTCGTCCGGCCCAAGTCGTTCACGGCCGAGGAAACCGGGGGCGCTGTAGAGAGGGTCGAGGTCATCGATCTGCCCGAGGTCGGACACGCCGGGTCACCCAAGGTGGTGGACCGGATCGTGGAGCATGCGGAGGGACCGCAGTTTAGCGATGCCAAGATCATCGTGAGCGGTGGCCGCGGGCTGGGCAGTGCCGAGGCGTACTCGCTGATCGATGAGGTCGCGGAACCTCTCAATGCAGCCACGGGCGCCACGCGGGCCATCGTCGACGCCGGATGGGTTCCCTACGCCAAGCAGGTGGGCCAGACGGGCAAGACGGTCAAACCCGAGGTCTACATGGCGTGCGGCATATCGGGCGCGATGCAGCACCTGGTGGGGATGAAGGACTCGAAGCGGATCGTGGCCATCAACAAGGATCCGGAGGCCCCCATCTTCTCGGTGGCCGACCTCGGGATCGTGGGCGATCTGCACAAGGTCCTGCCGAAGCTGACCGAGGCGCTGCGCATCAGGGGTTAGCAGGAAAGGGCGGTCGAGCGACCGGCCTCCTTACCGGCGAGTTACGGCCCGCGCACCTCTCGCCTCTTGGCCGGTCGTCGAGCACCGGTGAAGTGGAAACCTACGCGCCGTCCCAAACCGGACCGCAGTGGTCGACGGTTACGGGGAATGCCACGTTCTTCGGTTCTCCTTGCGCACCACCAAGCGGAGACCGCTCCAGTCGCCGTCGATGGCACACACCTTGTTGTCGACCAGCCCCAGGGGAAGGGCAACGGCGCGGATCACGTCTTCGGTGAGGTCGACATGCCGGGGAGATGACTTCTTTGGCCAGGCGATCCACAGGGCGCCGGTGGGCCGGAAGCCGTCCAACCAGGCGCGGGAACACCCGGTCGAAGCGGCGCCTGTCAGGGGCGAACGCGATCAGGAGGGGGCAAGGCAACCGAGGGTTGTTGATCAACCTGGCGTCTGCGGGGAGCGGATCGACCAGGGCGGCCAGATGTCCGGGATCTGCGACCACCCCGACCCGGTATCCCTCCTTTATGCCGAGTTTCCTCACCAGGGGGGTACCCGAGTATCCGGCGCTCATAGGGCCACGATAAGAGCCGTGCATACGCTGTCCCAATCGATCCGGCCGGTTGCCGAGCCGGAGCAGGGACGCGACGGTATGTGCCGGGTAGCCGGTGCTGCCCGGCCGGGTCTCGAGCGCACGGGCGAGGAAGGAGGCCATCCGGTCCAGGGCCACCCAGGTCTGCGGGCAGTAGCGGTCGCTGTCGGCCGGGTTGCAGCCCAGGGGTCTTCCCAACCCGTCCATGACCTCGATACGCTTTGTTCGGGTATGGCGGCGTCGTACCCGATCGCCACGCGCCATCCCATCGTGGGGAGCACATCCGGTCACTCACCAGGGAGCACCAGCATCTGCACGCCACCCGCTCCGGGGGGCAGAGGGTGTAGGCGGCTCCAGAAACCCTCTCGCGCGGCGGAGTCCTGCCGATCCGGTCTCCTGCCTAGCCGCTGGCGTTCAGGCGCCCGCTCGAGCTCGGGCGAGCCACACATCGACCTGGTTGCGGTGCAGGGCGACCCATATGGTGACGAGGCCGACGAGGTCTGTGCCTTGGTTCTGTTGGGCGATCTGGCGCGACACGTCGATGGGATCGAGTTCGACCACCTGGAGGAGCCGGGCGGCCGCAGGATTGGCCCGGAGGAATTCGGCGTTGGCGGTGACCTTGATATCGGCAGCCAGCCATCCGAGTTGGCAGGTGCCTCGGGTGGCGGCAGCGGGGCATCGGTGCAGGGCGATGGGTGCGGTGCCGGGTCGTTGGTCCCCATCCTCGCCGCCCGGGACGCCCAGCGGGTTCGAGTCGTCGAGGACCTGCTCTACCGCAAGCCACACGGTGTGTCGGCCCGGATCCAGCGCGTCGAGGTAGTGGCTCGGTCCCCAGACGTAGGCTATTGCGGGTTCGCCTTCCAGGACTCCGGTCACCATCTGGTCCCGCGGGGGGTTGTAGTCGCCTGTGACCTGGCGGATACTGGTCCAGTTCGCCAACGCGATCATGCTGTCGATGATGTCAGCGCATGTCCAGCTCGGCGGGCAACCGTATATATCGGCCACGCCGTCTCCGGGGTTGGCGTCGGTGCGGTCGTAGGCGGCGAGGGCGGCGGGGCTCCGGTTCAGGTCGTCGAGGGTCTCGATCCCGTATTCATCGGCGAAGCTCTTGGTGACCAAGAATCCCTGCACTCCCCCGGCGGTCATCTGGTCGCCGATGGCGATGACGTGGTCCCGGACCGAGGACCCGTCCGGTAGTTGCCGGTCCAGGAAGCGTTCGTGGTACGGGAACCATCCGTTGGGCCACAGATCGAAGTCTCCCTCGGCCATGGCCGGGTAGGCGATCCCGGGGGACAGTTCCAAGTCGGCGGGATCGGTGACCTCGTAGCCGAGTTCTTGGAGCAGCGCCCGGTAGAGGGCGGCCTGGAAGTAGCCGGTTGACCAGTCGGCCCGGGCCATCCTAATGCTCACACCCTCGCCGGGGTGCAGTACCGGGGGTATGGCTGTGAGCGCCCGGGCGAGGAAGGATGCCATCTGGTCGCGTGGCACCGCTTTGTCGGGGCAGTAGGACAGCGGTTCCGCCCTACAGCCCTTGGTCACTCCCGCCGCCAGGATGCCCTCCACGGCCCCCGCCCCTTCGGCGTCGGCGGGCACGTCCACAAAGACCCCCACCGCTTCGGCCACTTCGCTGATCGCGGGGAATGCCCGCGCCAGGAACGCGGCCGTCTCCAGGCGGGTGAGCGGTTCATAGGGTCGGAAAGTCCCGTCCTCGTACAGCTCCACCACCCCCAGATCGGCCAGCCTCTCCACATATCCCAGATACCAGGCGTCATCAGGCACGTCGGAGAAGCGACTGGTGGTCACCGCAGGGTCGCCTTCCTCTCCCAGCGCCCGGGCCAGGAATGCCATCATCTGGGCGCGGGCCACCACCGTTGCCGGGCAATACCGGTCGTTGTCGGGCGGGTTACAACCCAAGGTGATACCCAACTCGGCCATCGTCTCGATGCTCTCCTCATGCACGTTCCCGTCATCATCAGAGAAACGGCCCGCGTGCGAAGGCTCAGGGCTAGGCGGCGGCTCCGGTTGCGGGGGCGGCGCGGAGGTGTCTGTCACCCGGACCACGTAGTTGTTGCCCACCCGCTCCACCACCTCCACGGTGGCAGCCCCGATCTCGAAGGTCTCACCGGCGAAATGCACATGCTTGACGAGACGGGCCCTTCCACGGCTGTCGAGGTCATCGCCGCGGGTGGTGCCGGTCTCGGCGGGAGGGAAGGGTTGGGTGCGCCGGGCGGTTCCCCAGCATGCGCCGCCGGCAGGTCGGGCGCATGCCCGTTCGCGCTGATCTATGCGGTAGACCTCCACGCCCTGTCTGGGTATGGCGGCGTCGTACCCGATCGCCACCCGCGCCCCCAGGGTTGTGAACACACCCGGTCGCTCACCGGGGAGCACCAGCATCTGGACGCCACCCTCTCCGGGCGGGCGCAGCGTGTAGTCGGCTACCGTCCCCGCCCCGTGAACGATCACCTCGTCGGGGCTGATCCAGCCGGCCGCGTAACGGTTGATCGCGATCGTTCCGGTTCTGAGGTCGGGGTCGAGGGGACCGCTCATCATGTCCATCGGGTTGTCGTGCTCGTATACCCCGCGGGTCTCGGCCCGGCGCGACCAGCGGATATTGCCGCCGAACGAGCGCGGGAGGCCCAGGCTGTGACCGATCCAGTGGGCGACTGTCGACAGGCGTGGCTCCCTGCGGGGCGCGGCGCCCGAAACGGCGCCTGCCCCGACCGCCACCACTTCGAGGCCGGCGGAGCCATCGATAGCGGTGGTGTCGTCCACGACGAGCAGTGGCCGGTCGGATCCTTCACCAAGTATGGCAGTGTGGCATCGAGACCTGTCGTCGCCCTCAACGGTGCCGGCTAAGCGGAAGCTCGGCCGGTACCGACCGCCGGAGATCCAGTCGAAGTATCGGGTGAGCTCGCGGTTCAGCCGGTCCACCAACCTGGACGGCTCGATCTCCACTTCACCTGACGGTGTGTCACAGGTCCATACGTTCCATACCTGATCCCTGAGGGTGTAGAACCGGTGTATGTCCGCGTACATGACAAGTTGCAACGGGTCGGATAGGAACGGGTCGATCGAGCCGGGGTTCGTCAGCTCGTTTCCTTCGATATTCAGAACTTCCAGTTCTGCCAAGTTGGAAAGCCCCGCGATTCTGGATCCGGTCAGTTGATTGCTGTGGAGAGACAGATATCGAAGGTTGGTGAGATTAGCCAGGGTGAATGGGACAGGCCCTGTCAGACGATTCATACCCAGGTCAAGATTCTCAAGTTCGGTGAGTTCTCCTATTTGTTCGGGTATCGAGCCGATGAGTTGATTGGTGTGGAGAGACAGGTGCTTGAGGTTGGGCAGCTTTGTTATCGTTGCTGGTATAGGTCCTGTGAGTTGGTTGCTGCCGAGGTCGAGGATTTCTAGCTGGGTGAGTTCTCCTATTTGTTCGGGTATCGAGCCGATGAGTTGATTGGTGTGGAGAGACAGGTATTTGAGGTTGGGCAGTCTTGTTATCGTTGCTGGTATAGGTCCTGTGAGTTGGTTGCTGCCGAGGTCGAGGATTTCTAGCTGGGTGAGTTCTCCTATTTGTTCGGGTATCGAGCCGATGAGTTGATTGGTGTGGAGAGACAGGTATTTGAGGCCGCCGAGTTCGGTGAGTTCCTCCGGGATCGAGCCGGTGAGGTGGTTGCCACCGAGGTCCAACACCAAGAGTCCGGAAAGGCCTCCGAGTGCGGGCGAGATGGATCCTGTCAAGCCGGCGTCGGGCAGGTCGAGGGATTCGACACCGGAGCTACCCGTCGATATCCCTTGCCAACGGACGAACGGCGTGGTCGACAGCCAGGCCTGCGGGTTGTCGGGGTCATCCAGGACACCGGGATCGTCGAGGTTGGTGAGGAACTCCCACAGAGTCCCGCAGTCGGATAGCAAGGTCTCCTGTGTGTCAGGTACGACAGCTTCCGAGTCGCACGGAGACTCCGCCCGCGCCGGACTGACCCAGATGAGAAGGCCAAGAGTCAGCCCTGCAAGGATCCAGCACCCGGACGCGGTCGCGCCCAGTTTGATTCGTGTTAACACCCTGCGGACCCGCTTTGGAGGTATGGCTGCCGATACTACCGCCCCTCCTCGCGGGCGACCGTCCGGCCAGGAGGTAGCCGGTTGACCAGTTGGCCCGGGCCATCCGGATGCTCACACCCTCGCCGGGTTGCAGTACCGGGGGTATGGCTGTGAGCGCGCGGGCGAGGAAGGATGCCATCTGGTCGCGTGGCACCGCTCTGTCGGGGCTGTAGGACAGCGGTTCCGCCCTACAGCCCCTGGTTACCCCGCCGCCAGGATGCCCTCCACAGCTCGCGCCCTTCGGCGTCAGCGGGCACGTCCACAAAGACCCCCACGGTTCGGCCACTTGGCTGATCGCGGGGAATGCGCGCGCCAGGAACGCGGCCATGTCGAGACGGGTAAGCGGTTCGTAGGGTCGGAAGGTCACGTCCTCGTACGGCTCCACCACTCCCAGATCGGCCAGCCTCTCCACGTATCCCAGATACCAGGCGGCTCTCGCCCTTGACTTCTCCTCTGTGCTGGGGCACCGTCTCGTACCGGCCATTGGAGAGCCGATCGAAGTAGAGAAGCAGTTCTTCATTCACAAGGTCACGTTTGCGTCCGAATCATTGATCACGGGACCACTCGCCGAGTCAGAGGACCACACGCCCCACAATGCGTACCCAGTGAGCAGTGCCGGAGGAGATCAGCACGAACAATGAGGCGTAAAGGATCCGCCGCGAAGGGGTCCTCTGGAGTACTCTTCCTCGGCTTCTCACCTTCCGTGCCGGGCGGAGGTCGAACACGGCGGGCTATAGCCGCCGGTACGGGCCGCTGAACTCGTTACCGTATTGCGATATCCTGAGCACGCTGTACGGATCACCGAGTTTCCTCAGGAATCTCACCAGTCAGGTTGTTGTTGTGAAGGTATAGATAGTGGAGCTTGGCAAGCCCGCTCAGCTCCGTCGGTAGCGATCCTTCCAGAAGGTTGTCATGGGGATCCATGCTGACCAGGTTCTCAAGCCGGCCCAGTTCCGCCGGAATCGATCCGGTCAAGTGATTACCGGCCAGGTCGAGAATCTCGATATTCGTGAGGTTGCCGAGTTCCCCGGGTATCGATCCGTGTCGGGTAGCGTTGGGGCGTGGGCTCGGAGGCGACAATGATCGAGATCGCGGGCGAGGAGGTGCGTATCACCTCGCCGGATCGGGTCGTGTTCCCGCGGCAGAGCTGGACCAAGCTGGATGTGGTGCTCCACTTCAGGACGGTGGCCGAGGGTTGCCTGCGGGGCGTGTTCGGCCGTCCCACGATGATGAAGCGGTACATGAAGAACGTCGAGTTGCCGCCCATCTACCACAAGCGGGCATCGGCGAAGAGCCCGTTCGAGACCGCCATGATCCGGTTCCCCTCCCAGAGGGCCGGTCGGATGAACGTGCTCCGCACTCCGGCCGACATCCTGCGGTTCGTCCAACTCGGCTGCCTCGACCTGCATCCCTGGCCTGTTCGGGCCGAGGACCTCGACCACCCCGACGAGTTGCGCTTCGACTTCGACCCGACCGACAGCTTCACCTTCTCCGATGTCAAGCGGGCCGTCCTCCACGCCAAGGAACTGCTCGACGAGTTGGGCCTGGTGGGCTGGCCCAAGACCTCCGGGAGTCGCGGTATCCACGTGTACGTGAGGATCGAGCCGTGGTGGGACTTCTTCCAGACCCGCCGGGCGGTGCTCGCCTTCGGGAGGGAACTGGAGCGCCGCCATCCCGATTTGATCACCACCAAGTGGTGGAAGGAGGAACGTCGGGGCATCTTCGTCGACTACAACCAGAACGCCCGTGACAAGACCGTGTCCTCGGCCTACGGCGTGCGGCCGACGGGTTTCGTGTCGGCTCCTGTCACGTGGGAGGAACTGCCCGATGTCGAGACCGAGGACTTCCCCATGAACCGTTTCGCCGACCGCTATGCCGCGGTGGGCGACCTGGCGGCCGGCATCGACCGCGCCCCGGCGCGTATCGATCGGTTGCTGGAGTGGGTGGCGCGGGACGAGGCCGCAGGCGAGGGCGATGCTCCGTGGCCTCCCAACTACCCGAAGATGCCGGGCGAGCCGCCTCGGGTACAACCCTCCAAGATGGTCAAGGCGAACTGGGAGTGAGACCACCGTCGTAGGCGTACGGAGGAGGGCTGCCGATCCGCGCAGGACCCGATACTGTGGGACAGGGAACCGGATCAGGCCGGTGGGCGCAGTACCACCTCGGGGGTAAGGGGCCGGGCCACGCAGGTGAGGATCAGGCCCGAATCCTGCTCCTCCTCGGTGAGGGCGAAGGGGACACCCGGATCCACCCTGCCCGAGACCAGCCTCGCCTTGCACGTTCCGCACACTCCTGACCGGCAGGCGTAGAGCACCGGCGCAGCCATCCTGTCGAGGGCGGTGAGCAGCACCTCCCCGGCCCTCACCGAGCCGGTGCGTTCGTGGCCCTCCACCCTCACCAGGGCGCCGTCGTAGGGAACCGGGGCACCATCGCGGCTGGGAGGGACGTAGTGCTCGACCCGTAGACGGTCGTCCATGACACCCAAGGTCCGCAATCGGGCTTCGACTGTGCGGTTCATGCCGGGAGGTCCGCACAGCAGGTACCAAACGTCGGCCGTCCTGGGAGGGTTGGTCACCAGGAAGCGATCGACGAAGCGGTAGTCGATCCTGCCTCCCCGGCCGCTGAACACGTGCCTCAGGGTCAGGCGGGTCGGGTGGGCCGCTACGAGCCGTTCCAGGTCGGCGGCGAAGATCACGTCTTGCGGATGCCTGTTGCCGTAGGCGAGGTGCGCCACCGATCGGGTCTCGACGCGGAGGGCGCCGCGCAGGATGCTCAATACGGGAACGATGCCGCTCCCGGCCGCGAACGCGTAGTAGGTGCGGCGGTTGCGGGGAGCGATCCCGACCCCGAAGGTCCCGGCGGCCGGCTCGACCCCGATCACGTCACCGACCGCCGCCCGCTCGACGAAGTAGGTGGAGACCACTCCCCCGGGGAGCCGCTTGACGGTTATCGAAGGGGCGTGTCCCAACTCGGGCGTGGTGCTCAGCGAGAAGACCCGGCGGTGCTCCTCGCCATCTATGACGACCCTGACGATCACGTACTGTCCGGCCTCTCCCCCGACCAGCCTCCGGGGATCGTCGAGAGTGACCGTGACGGCGTCGGCTGTCTCCGGACGTATCTCCGCGATCTCGAGGGAAAGGACCGTTCTCCCCTCCGGGTTCAACCGACCACCTCGGAGAAGCCGGCGCCGATGGGCCTCACCAACTGGTCCATCGTGCACTCCTCGGCCGGTTTGTCGGGGCGCCAGCGTTCGAAGCGGGTCGCGTGGCGGAAGCGTCCTCCCTGGAGCTGGTCGTAGCTCACTTGAACCACGACTCCGGGCTCGACCGGTGTCCATTGCATGGAGCGTTCGGTGGACCACCGGCTCTGCGCTCCTGGCGCTCGGGTCTGGCCGCCGCCGCCGAAGCTCTCATCGGTGCGGATCTGCTCGAGGAGGTGGAGGATGGTGGCCCGTTCCTTGTTGGAGAAGCCGGAACAATGGCCGATGAAGTGCAGCTCACCCGCCGGATTGAAGAGCCCCAGCAGGATGGAGCCCACCTTGGCTCCGTCCTTGTGGACCCGGTAGCCGCCGATCACGCAATCGATCGAGCGCCGGTGCTTCCACTTGATCCATTCACGCTTGTCCTGGCGGTACGAGCCCTCCGCCCGTTTGCAGATGATCCCGTCGCACCCGGCCGCCTCGAACTCGTGGAACCAGCGCGTGGCGGTGTCGAAATCCCCGGTGACAGGGGTGAGATGCCACGGTTCACCCAGGCCCCCACAGAGCCCTTCGAGGCGAGTCCGGCGAGCGGCGTAGGGCGTTTCGACGAGGCTTTCCCCCCGTTCGGCCAGCAGGTCGAACGCCACCAGACGGGCCGGGTATTCCTCTGCGAGGCGCTCGATCCGCGACCGGGCGGGATGGATGCGAAGCTGGAGGAGGTCGAATTCGGTGACGTCGTCGACCACCACCAGCACCTCGCCGTCCACGATCGTCCCCGGCGGCAGGCGGTCGAGGGCAGGCCGGAGTTCGGGAAAGTAGCGAAGCAGGTCCTTGCCGTTGCGCGAGTCCAGCCTCGTCTGTTCACCCCCGAAGGCGATCATCCGGAAGCCATCCCACTTCGGCTCGTACATCCAGCCCTCACCGGTAGGAGGGTTCGCTCGTACCCTCGCCTTCATCGGCTTGATGGGGGGTGTCAGCGGCCAGGTCATCCGGGCAGCATAGGACAGGTTCGGGGCGGCGGCCGCAACCGGGGACATCCGACCGCTGCGGCCGACCTCGAGGTCGCGAAAAACGAGCGCACCCGGCTGCCCTGTCGGGCCCGGCCCCCGCCTCCACCACCACAGGATCGGATCCCCGACGGACGCGCCGGGCGTGCCGGTGGCCGGCGTGCTCGGGGAGGTCCGCTCAATGTCCGTCCCGGTCGGCGATCACCTCTCATGGGTGGTCGCTTCGGGAACGGAACCCGACGATGATCACCGCTTCCGGACCGGCGGTGATGTTTGTGATCTCGGCACTTTCCAGTATGCATCATGGCTGTGACACACAGGGTCGCCTCGTCTCCCGAATCTGCGCCGGCCTGTCGCGATCAGGGTTCGCGAGCACCCTCCTGCAGGAAGAAACCGAAGGGATGGAGTTCCTCAAACGAATGGCGGCGCACCTCGCTCCCCTCGCCCGCGGTAACCATCACCCACTCGGTGTCGAACTCGTTCAGGAGTTGGCGGCAGTTTCCGCACGGGTAGGCGCCGTCCACGGTCTCGGCATCAATACAGGCCACCGCCACCCCATCGATCTTGCGGAGTCCCCTGGCCACGGCGCCCGCAATAGCCGTGGCCTCGGCGCAGATGGACGAGCCGTAGGCTGCGTTCTCGACGTTGGACCCGGTGTAACGGCGGCCGTCCGCGTCGATTACTACCGCCCCGACCCGGAAACCGGAGTAGGGGGAGTAGGAACCGAGAGCGGCCTGCCGGGCTGCGGCGGCGAGTTCTTCCGGACTCACGAGGGAGCTAGCAGGGCGTCGACGAAGTCGGGGCCGTCGAACGGCACCAAGTCGTCCAGGCCCTCGCCGACGCCGATGAACTTCACCGGCAGGGAGAGTTCCCTCTCGACTGCCAGCGCCACTCCACCTTTGGCCGTCCCATCCATCTTGGTGAGAACCATTCCCGTGGCCCCCAGTTCCGCGAAATGCCTGGCCTGGGCCATCCCACTCTGGCCGGTGGTGGCGTCCATCACCAGGAGTACCTCCGACACCCGGTCGCCGTCCCTGCGCAGCACCCGGATGATCTTGGCCAGCTCTTCCATCAGGTTGTGCCGGGTCTGGAAGCGGCCGGCCGTGTCGACGATCACCACGTCGGCGCGGCGGGCTCTCCCCGCCTGGAGAGCGTCGTAGGCCACCGCGGCCGGGTCGCCCCCGGATTGGCCGGAAACCACCTGGACTCCCACCCGCTCGGCCCAGACCTTGAGTTGGGTGTCCGCGGCAGGACGGAAGGTATCGGCCGCGCCGATGAGCGCTGTCTTCCCCGCTCTGCTCAGGTGGGCGGCCAGCTTGGCCACCGTCGTAGTCTTCCCCACCCCGTTCACTCCCACCACCACCAGGATGGAGGGCCGGCCCTCCATCCGGAGGCTCCGATCCGCGCCGGCCAGGAGGCTGATCATCTCGTTTCGGATCACCGACCTGGCCTGGTCCGGGCCGGACGGGCGGGCCGCACGCACCGCCTCGACGATCCTGCTGCTCGCCTCTACCCCCAGGTCGGCCGCGATCAGTTCCTCCTCCAGATCCTGCCACCCGCTCGCCGAGATCCCCGAACGGGACAGGACCGACTCCAGCCTGGTACCGAGCCGTTTCCGGGTGGCGGCGAGACGCTTACCGAGGTTCTGGGAGGGGTCGGGAGAGGATCTGGCAGAGGTGCGGGCTCGCCGCGCGACGGCGATCACGATGGCGGCTACGACCAGCACCACCAGCACCCATATGAGAGGGGTCATGACGGCGGACCGGCCGGGAACGCCCGGTTGACGGCAGGGAGACTCACGGCGTCGATTCTATCGGGCGGCCCGTACAACCCCGGGTCGGACCAGGACCGGCGCCTCGTCCATCCGCTTGGTCAGCGCCTGGGAGGAACCGCCCGGCTCCATGGTCACCCCGTAGAGAATGTCGGCCGCCCGCATGGTGGCCTGCTGATGGGTGACCACGATCAGCTGGGCATCGTCGCGGAACTCGTCCACCAGGCGGAGGAGCCGGTGCAGGTTGGCGTCGTCCAGCGCCGCGTCAACCTCGTCGAGGATGTAGAAGGGGCCGGGCCGGGCCGCGAAGACGGCGAACAGGAAGGCGAGGGCGGCCAGCGACCGCTCCCCTCCTGACAGCAGGGCGAGCCTTCCGATCTTCTTGCCGAGCGGTTGTGCCTCGATCTCGACCGCGGAGGCGAGCGGGTCGTCGGGGTTCGACAGGACCAGCCGGCCCGTTCCACCGGGGAACAACACCGCAAAGAAGCGCCAGTAGTGGCGAGCGGTATCCTCGAAGGTCTTCCGGAACAGGTTCTCCATCTCGGTGTCGAGGGCGATGATCACCTTGTCCAGTTCGCTTCTGGACGTCTCGAGGTCGGACAACTGTCCGGCAATCAGCTGATGCCGCTCGTCGAGCCGGCGGTACTCCTCGGTGGCCAGCAGGTTGATGGCGCCCATCCGGGACAGCTCGGCCATCAGGGATGCAGCCCGGCCGGCCGGATCGTCGCCCGCCGTAGGAGGACGTTCCGAGGCTAGGGCCTGCTCCTCGGACGCGTCGGTGTCCCGCCGGAGACCTTCGGCTACCGACTCCTCCCGCATCCGCAACTCGGTCTCCTCGACCGCCAGTTCGCCGAGCCGTTCCCGGGCGGCTTCGATGGTCGCCGCAACTCCGGACACCTGTCGCCGAACTCCGGCCAGGCGACTGTCATCGGTCGCGATCCTGCTTCTGAGCTCCTTGCGGCGTCCGGCCAGCTCCTCCAGCTTGGCGAGCACCACGACCAGCACCCGCCTTGACATGTCCTCGACCACCCGCGCTTTCTCGAGCTCCGATGGCTCGACAGGCGCCTCATCCGATCCTCCCAGCTCGCCCCTCACCCTCTCCAGGCGGTTGTGGAGCATCCGGCGCCGCTCTACGGCCGCGCCCAGCTTCCGGATGGCGTTGTCCCTGGCGCGGCGGTCGGCTGCGTGCTGGTGCTCGACGGCTTCCCGCTCCCGCGTGGCCTTCTCGCGGGAACGCTCCTCACGCGCCAGGTGGTCGCGGGCCGCGGTGATCCGTTCCCGTAGCCGGGCGACGCGCTGCTCCCGTTGCTCGACCGAACGGCGGACCGCCTCGAGGCGCAGCTCCAGTCCCGCTATCCCTTTCTCACTCGAGACCCGGGCCCGAGCGAGCCGTTCCAGGTCGCCGGACGCCCGAGCCTGCCGCGACTCCAGGGCCGCAAGCCGGTCGCGCGCCGAATCGTGCTCGCTGCGGACGCGCTCCAGTTCGGCTCGGGCGAGCGCCCCGGCCTCCCTGGCCATCGCCTCGCCGGTCTCGGCGGCGGACGCGGCCCGGCGGGCGGCCTCTATCACGCTTGGCGATACCTCGTCGGGATCGGAGGGCCGCACTCCGAGGGAGGTGACCAGGTCGCCCTCCGGCGTAACCGCCCGGATCCCCGGTTCGTGCTCGACGATGTCCCACCCCGTGCTCCAGCCCTCGACCATAACGATGTCTCCCAGGACCGCAGCGGCCAGCGTACGGTTCGCGCCGGGACCGAGCCGGTCCACCAGCGCCTCCACCCCCCACCGACCGGAGGCGGCAACCGCCGGCGGTTCCCCCGGGGAGGGTGGTGGAACGATGAGGGGGAGGCCTCCCAACCCTTCGGACTTGAGCACTCCCACCGCCCGCCGGACTCCCCTTCCCCCGTCGAGCACCAGGGCCTCGGCCCATCCACCCACCGCGGCGTCCACCGCTGCCAGCAGGTGGTCGGGTACGTCCAGCAGGTCGGCGAGTGCTCCGATCACCCCGTCGGCGCCCGCGAGGCGCTCCCTGGCCGAGGCGCGGGAGTGACCGGCCGCGGCCTCGAAGGCTTCAGCCTTGGCCACGGCGGCGATCCGATCGGCCTCTGCGGCCCGGAGCCGGCGCTCAGTCCGCTCCCATGCCGCCTGCCTGGATCCAAGCACTCCGGCAGCCGCGTCGCGCCGCGTTCGCGCCGGACCCAGCCGCTCGGCACAAGAACGTAGCTGCTCCTCCAGAGATTGGGCCTCCTCCGACTCCTCGCTACTGCGGGACTCGGTGGCCTTCAGCCGGGAGACGAGGCTCTGCTCATCTTGGGAGTCACGGGCGGCGGCAGCCTCCATGGACCGGAGGTCGTGGTGCATCATGACCAGGTCCGTCTCGGCCGCTGCGGGCTGTTGCGCCCGCGCCGAGCGTATCCGGTCCTCGGCGGCACGGAGCTCCGCTTCACCGGCCTCGACCTCCTGGCGCACCTCCCGCTCCTCGGAGGCTGCCTCCTCCAGCCGGAGGACCAGGAGCTCCGCTTCCCGGGCGAGGTGGCGCCGCCGCGCCGCGGTCTCCTCGATCCGGGCGGTCAACCCCCCGGCGCGCTCGCGGGCCACCTGTACGATCCCGCGCAGGCGGGCGGCTACCGTTTCGAGGCCGGCGGCGGCTGCCGTGTCGCGTTTCAATGTCCGGGACGTGGCGGCCGACCTCTCCTCGATCCGGGCCATCCGCTCCTCCAGTCGACCCATCTCCGAGCGCTCCCCGGCCAGTCGCTCGTCGAGTACAGCCCGTTCTTCCGACAGGTCCCAGGATCTCTGCCTCAGGTTTCGCAGGTCCTCGCCACCCAGCCAGAGCCTCAGTGACCGCAACTCGGCCCGGACGGTGTCATGTCGCTCGGCCGCCTCGACCTGCCGGCGTAGGGGTCGCTTGCGCCGGTCGATCTCGCGGAGGATGTCGTGAAGCCTCACGACGTCGGCGTCGGTCCGCTTCAGACGTCGGATCGCCTTGGCCTTGCGCACCTGGTGCTTGAGGATCCCGGCGGCCTCCTCGATTATCCGGCGCCGGTGGTTGCCCTTGGCGGTCAGGATCGACTCCAGCCGGCCCTGGCCGACGATCAGATGTTGCGTGCGCCCGATGCCGCTGTCCGACAGCAGGTCCTGGACATCGAGTAACCGGCAGCCGACGCCGTTGATCTCGTACTCGGACAGGCCTCCCCGGAACAGGCGTCGGGTCAGCGACACCTCGTCGAGTTCGAGCGGAAGGATGCGGTCGTTGTTCTCGAGCACCAGCGTGACCTCGGCCCTGGAATGGGACGCCCGAGTGGCGGTGCCGGCGAAGATGACTTCGTCCATCCGCTCGGTCCGGAGAGCCTTGGTGAACTGGGCGCCGAGTACCCAGGCGACCGCGTCCACGATGTTGGACTTGCCGGTGCCGTTGGGTCCCACCACAACCGACACACCGGGCTCGAACTCCAGCAGGGTCCGGTCGGCGAAGGATTTGAACCCGGCCAGCTTGATCGATTTGAGATACAAGTCACACCCTTGTGATTCCGTAACCGCGCACGATAGCGGCCCCGGGTGGGTTGCCGTGGCAACCGCCCGCCAACCGAGGTGTACTCCACCTGCCTGCAGACTCGGAGGGAACCCTGCCCGGCTCAGGTCTGGCAGGCGGGACACCGGAAGGAGGACCGTCCGCCTATCACTTCTCGGAGGATTCGGGTGCCGCACCTGTGGCACGGTTCTCCATTCCGGCCGTAGACCTCCAGGTGCTCGAGATACTGGCCGGCCCTCCCGTCGGGCAGGAGGTAGGCGAGGTCGTCGAGGGAGGTCCCGCCGTGCTCGAGACCTGCCGCCAGAACCGTGCGGATTGCGCCCCGCAGGGCCTGGAACTCGGCAAGTCGCAGCGAACCCGCCGGCCTGCCCCCGGCGATACGGGCACCGAAGAGCACCTCGCCGGCGTAGATGTTCCCCAACCCGGCCAGGAAACGCTGATCGATCAGCAGGGTCTTGATGGCGACCCGCCGTCCCGCGGCCCTGCTTGCCAGCGACTCGGCCGGAGGGAGCGCCGTGAGCGCATCAGGTCCCAGGGAGGCCAGGGTCGAGGCGGCCAGTTCGTCCGCTGTGAACACGGCCGTGAAACCGAAGGTGCGGGGATCCACCATCCGCACCTCGCAGCCGGGCCCGGTCCGGATCACGACGCGGGTATGCCGCGCTTCGGCCGCGCCCGGCACCGCGACCGACATCCTCCCCGACATGCCCAGGTGGGTGACCCAGGTGAGTTCGTCCCCCACATCGAACATGAGGAACTTGCCCAACCGGCCCAGAGAACGCACCACCCGTCCAACGAGGCGGGAGGCGAAGTCAGCCGGGTCCGGCTGCCGTCGCAGCATCCTGGGGTGGTGGACCCGGACCGCGACGATCCGCCGGCCGGACAGGGCGGTGATCAGCCCTCGCCGGGTGGTCTCGACCTCGGGCAGTTCGGGCAACTAGACCACTAGTCGGGATTCTCCGTCGTGGTGGCCAGGGCCTCCAGAGCCTGGCGAGCCGCCGACTGCTGCGCCTCCCGTTTGGAGCGACCCGTACCGGCGCCCAGGTCGGTTCCGTCCACCGACACCACCGCGGTGAACCGTTTCTCGTGATCCGGACCCGCCTCCGTGAGCCGGTAGCCGGGTCGCGTCCCCTCCTGTGCCAGATGCTCCTGCAGTCGGCTCTTGTAGTCGCTCCAGCCCGGCGACTCTGCCCGGTGCCGTATCCGATCCTCCCACAGGCGCAGTATGATCCGCCGGGCGGGATCCAGGCCGCCGTCGAGGTACACCGCTCCGAGAACCGCCTCCATCGCGTCGGCCAGGATGGAAGGCTTGGAACTCCCTCCGGTCGCCTCCTCCCCCTTACCCAGCATCAGATACGCGCCCAGTCCGAGTTGGCGGGCGACCCCGTGGAGAACCTCCTTGTTGACCGAGGACGAACGGAGCTTGGCCAGGTCACCCTCGGGATGGTCCGGGTAGTGGGAGAATATGAAGTCGGTCACCACCAACTGCAGGATGGTGTCCCCCAGAAACTCCAGACGTTCGTTGGAAGGTCCCCGCCCGGACTCGGCTATCCAGGATCGGTGACGCAGCGCCTCGTGGAGATGCTCAGGATTCGTGAACGAGTATTCGAGCGCGCGTTCCAGACCATCGGTTTGGGCGCCGTCGGGGTCGGTCATGAGCGGACCAGTCCCTGTTCGAGGCGCTCCACCAGACCGCCCTTGACACCTTCGGTGGCGAGCTGGATGGCATTGAAGATGGCCAACCGTGACGACGAACCGTGGCATATGACCACCCCGGCCGACGTACCGACCAGATGGGCGCCGCCGTAACGCTCGGGGTTGGTGATCCCGTGGATCTCGGCCATCGAACCAGCGATCCGGGATAGCACCTCATCCGGCAGATGGCGGAAAGCCCGGTCGATCAGCCGGACCACCAGCCCGGCAGCGCCTTCGATGCTCTTTAGGGCCACGTTGCCGGTGAAGCCGTCGGTCACGAACACATCGGCCATATCGCGGGTGATGTCGCCGCCTTCGAGATTACCCACGAAGTTGACCGGCGCCTCCTCCAGCAGCCGGAAAGCGGAACGCTCCAGATCACGTCCCTTCGAGGGCTCCCCGCCGATGTTGAGCAGGGCGACCCGGGGACGGTCGATCCCGTAGACGATCTCGGCCAGGAGTGCGCCCATGACGCCGAACTGGACCATATGAACGGGGCGTACCTCGAGGTTGGCCCCGGCGTCGAGCAGCAGGGCCGGTCTGTCAGGGCCGGGAATGGGGGTGGCTATGGCCGGGCGAAGCACCCCCTTGAGCCGGCCGATCACTATCGAGGCCGCCGCCATGGCTGCTCCCGTGGATCCCGCCGACACAAGCGCGTCGGCCTGCCTGGCGGCTACCAGGCGGGCCGCGGTCAGCACCGAGGATCCAGGCTTGTCCCGCACGGCTTTGGCCGGGTCGTCGTGCATCTCCACCACTTCGGGGGCATGCACGAACTCGAGGTAGGCGCCGGCCGCCACCAATGCGGGTTCCACCACTTCCTGGCGACCGACCAGCACCACCTCGTGGCCCGTCTCGGCGGCCATCAGGGCTCCGGCCACTATCTCCGCCGGGCCCCGGTCGGTGCCCATCACGTCCAGCGCTATCCGTGCCAAGGAGCTCTCCGCGAACTATCCGCTTCCGGGGAAGCCGTCTTTCCGACCGGTCGCGATACGCCAACGGTCGGCATCACGCTGGGCGGCGCCACATCAACATGACGGAAGGCCCGACGCGCCGCGCATGCACGGTGCGTCCGTATACCCGATTCCTGCAAGCTGCATCCCGATATACCGGCTACCCCCACACCCGGGGTCCATGTGGCGACTCGCATTCGGAAACCTCTTGTTGGGGATCAGCTGTAGGTGTCCACCACTGTCCGGCCGCGGTAGGTACCGCAGCCGCCCTCACCCGTGCACGCACGGTGCGGCAGCTTGGGCCGGCCGCACCTAGGGCAGGTGACAGTCCGCACGGGACGCATCTTCATCGCCTCCGCCTTGCGCCGTCGAGTGCGAGAGCGCGACATCTTTCTCTTCGGCACTGCCATGACGTACCCCTTCGGTTATGACGATCCGCTTCCCACCGGTGTTCAACTCCGGGCCTCGCGGTCTATCTGCAAACAACTTAGCGTGCTCTGCCTGCCATCGACGCTCCTCGCTGCCGGCGCGTACCAGGACGCCATTTCACGGACATACCACTAGTGGTCCAGCAGGCCTTCCAGCGCAGCGAATGGGGACCCGGATGCTTCGGAGTGCCCTCCACAGGGATCCACATTCAAGTCGTTTCCGCATGAAGCGCAAAGTCCCTGGCAGACCTCCGAGCATAGCGGTACCAGCGGTATGGACAAGCACAACTCGTCGTGGAGGACCTCGGAGAGGTCGATGGCGCCGTCGGGACCGATCGGGAGGATATCGGTTCCGGTCTCCTCCCCGAAGGCCTGGACGACCGGAGCGATGGCTTGGAACGAGACCGCGCCCAGACAACGGTTGCACCGGAGCAGCATCGAAGCCGTCACCTCTCCGCGTACCAGGACGCCGCCGTTCATCTCCTCGATCCGGACCTGGGCGTCGATCGGCCCGCACTCTTCGATCTGGTCGACTTGGACCTCTATCGAACCCGATACGCTGACACGGCGCTGCGCGCCGTGGCGTCGGAGCAGATCGGAGATCTGGACGAGGAATGAGTGGTTCCGCACAGTTCGAAGAGTACCGTGACCCGGGAGGTCGTCGAGCGCGTGCTACCCGCCCCGGGGCCGGGTCTGGCGGAGTTCGGTGCGCATCGAGCGGATCTGGTCCAGCACTCGGGCCAGCAGGGTCTCCAACCGTTCGAGGCGGTCCTCGACGTAGTCCTCGGCCTCCAGACGGATCCGGTGGGCGCGGTCCTCCGCCCTCCGCACGAGGATGTTGGCCTCCTCGGTCGCCTCGGCGATGATGTTGGTGTCGGACACCATCTGGTCGGCCTTCTGGCGGGCCCTTTGCACCAGGTCGCGCACGCGTTCGTTGGTCCTGGCGACGAAGACCTCACGTTCCCTGACCATCCATCGGGCAGCCCTCATCTCCTCGGGCAGGCGATCCTCGATGACCGCCAGAGTCTGCAGCATCTGCTCGCGATCAACGATGACCTTGCCCGACGCGGGTATGTTCTTGGCCTCGGAGATCGCCATGATCATCTCCGACACGAGGTCCTGTATCTCCCCGACCGAGGGAACAGCACCGGGGGGTTCCCCTCCGCCTCGGCGTTCTCGATCACCGTTCATGCGACCACCGTTCCTTCATCAAGTGGCCCACCTCCGCGGGTACCAGGCTCTCCACCGTTCCTCCCAGGCTGCCCACCTCCTTCACCAAGGAAGATGAAAGGTAGCCGTGTTCGGGACTGGTGGGGATGAACACGGTATCCATCCCCGAAAGGCTGTGGTTCATCTGAGCCATCTGGAGCTCGTAATCGAAGTCCGACACCGCCCTCAGACCCTTGACGATCACGTTGACCCCCCGCGACCTGGCAAAGTCGACCAGCAAGCCGTCGAACGAGGCAACCTCGACCCCGGGTTCGTCGGCAAAGAGTTTCCGCAGCATGTCCACCCGTTCACCCGACGTGAACATCGGGGTCTTGGACGCATTGCGAATAACCGCCACGACCACACGCCCGAACACCGAAACGCTGCGCCGGATCACATCCACATGTCCGTTGGTGGGCGGATCGAAGCTTCCGGGACAGACTGCTGTAGCCACCCTTCTCCTATCCTTACGGTTGGGTCTAAATCTAACGCCTGCGCGTCGCCTATTCGTCGCTTGTCGGAGTACGCCGGTAACGCCAGATGCGCGTCGTCCCGTAGGTGTGCTCACTTTCCGCTACCAACCCCGGCGCCTCCGGCCGCTCCGTATCCGAGCGACGATGCACGACCACGGACCCGTCCATCCGCACCAGGGGCGTCAGCGAGCGCAACGTTGCTACAACCGACGCTAGCGAGTGACGGTAAGGGGGGTCAACGAACACCAGGTCGTATGGGCCCTCTCCGTCGCGGATGGTTCGGGCGGCGGACCGTGCCAGGAACCGGGCCACGTCGGTGGGCACCACCCGCCCGCCGAGCCCCACCATGCCCACGTTCACCTGCAGAGCCGTCACGGCGGATCGGTCCCGTTCGACGAACGTGGCCGAGGCGGCGCCCCTGCTCAACGCCTCCAGTCCCAGGGAACCCGTCCCGGCGTAGAGATCGAGTACGCGGGCACCGGGGATCGAAGCGGCGATGGCCGAGAATACGGCTTCCCGCGCCCGGTCGGTCATCGGCCGGGTTGCCAGACCGGCCGGCGCTCTGAGCCGCCGCCCCTTCGCCACACCCGCGATCACCCGCATGCCTCGGGCTCCCTCATGATTTGAAGAGCCACTCGACCGCGTCTCCCAGCAGGACCCGTACCTCTTCGCGCACTTCCGGGTGCCGGTCGAGGCTCGGATCATCCCCTACGAGAGCGAACGCTTCGCGCCGGGCCGCCACCAGTTCCTTCCGGTCCCTGAGGATATCGGCGATCCGCAGGTCCGAGAACCCGGACTGGCGAGCTCCGAAAACGGTTCCGTGGCCCCTGATGCGGAGGTCCTCTTCAGCCAGCCGGAAACCGTCGGAGATCTTGACCATGGCGCTGATCCTCTCGGCACCCTCTTTGGTGGCCGGATCCGCCAACAGGATGCACTGCCCGGGATGGGAACCTCTGCCCACCCGTCCTCGGAGCTGGTGCAGTTGGCTCAGCCCGAAGCGGTCGGCATCGCGGATGACCATGACGGTGGCGTTGGGGATGTCGATACCCACCTCGATGACGGTGGTGGCGACCAGTACGTCTAGTTCACCGGACCGGACGGCATCCATCACCCCTTCCTTGGCGGAGGGTCGCATCTGTCCGTGTAACAGCCCGAGGCGCATTTCTGGAAACACTTCGCCCAGCCGCTCGCGCTCCGCCACCGCCGAAGCAGCCGCCACGCGTTCGGAACCCTCGACCAGCGGGCAGACCACGAACGCCTGCCGTCCCTTCTCCACCTCCTGGCGGATCGTCCGCTGGACCTTCTCGATATCGGGACCTTCCTTGGAGGCGGACCATGTTCTCACAGGCCGGCGTCCGGGAGGCATCTCGTCCAGTTCCGAGACGTCGAGGTCTCCGTAAAGGGTCATCGAAAGCGTTCTCGGGATGGGCGTGGCGGTCATGATGAGGAGGTCCGGATCGATCCCCTTGGCCTTGTCCTTGAGCTTCACCCGCTGGTGGACTCCGAAGCGATGCTGCTCGTCGACCACGGCCACTCCCAGCCGGGAGAACCGGACGCCCTCCTGGATGAGGGCGTGGGTGCCGATCACGATATCGATGTCTCCTCGGGCGATACCCTCGAGAAGCTCGTTGCGACCGGTGGCGCTCCCTTGCCGGTAGTTGAGTTTGGCACGGTTACCGGTCAGCAGGGCCACTCTGACGGGCGGGCGGCCGCCGGTCGTATCGATCAGCGCCAGCAACCCCTCGAAGCTCGGCGCCATCCCGGCACCGGCCAGGAGCCGGGTGATCCCCTCGTAGTGCTGGTCGGCGAGTACCTCGGTGGGCGCCATCACGGCCGCCTGGAATCCTCCCTGCACACCGGTCAGGACGGTGGCCACTGCCACCGCGGTCTTGCCGGAACCCACCTCGCCCTGGAGGAGGCGGTGCATGGGGCGGGGAGCACCCAGGTCCCCGGCGATCTCGTCGATCACGCGCTGCTGGGCCCCGGTCAGCCGGTAGGGGAGACCTCGCACGAACCGCTCGACCAGCCCGTCCTCGGGATCGACGTGGTGGGATACGCCGACCGCCGTCTCGGTCTTGTGGAGCTTGGTCATCGCCAGTGCCACCTCTAGGCGGAAGAACTCGTCGAACACCAGCCGCCGGCGCGCCGGCCCGACAGATGCCAGGGAGTCGGGGAAGTGGACGGCGGAAATGGCCTGGTCGCGCGGAACCAGCCCGAGACGTTCCACCAGATCCCCCGGCAACGGGTCCGCGATGGGGCGGGAGCGTCTCAACGCGTTGTGGATGCCTAGGCGGAGGTAGGGAGGGGTGGCATCCCCGACAGCCCGGTAGACGGGGACCACCCGGCCCACCGCCAGGTTCTCGTGGCCGGTGGCGAGCACGTCCACGGCGGGGGAGTTCATCTGGAGCCTGCCCCGGAAGCGCTCTATCTTTCCCGACAGCGCCACTTCGGCGCCGCGAGCCAGACGTCGGGCCCGGTACTGCTGGTTGAACCACACCGCCTTCATGGAGCCCGTTTCGTTGGAGACGGTCGCCTCGACAAGGACCATCCGCCGGCGTAGGCGCCGCACGTCTACCCTGACCACCCGGCCGATGACGGTGGTCTCCACCCCCTCCTCCACCTTGTCCAGGGCCATCCTCCTGGACCGGTCCACGTGCCTGCGCGGAATGTGGAACAGCAGGTCGGTGACCGAGCGGATCCCTCTGTCCCGTAGCGCCGCAGCCCGCTTTCCACCCAGCCACTTCACCTGATCGACCCCGATACCGTGCAGATAGGCGAGGGTCCTCCCCGCTCCGCTCGTCGTCGGGAGCCTGGTATGCCCTTCCATGCCGGTCAGGATACGGCAGGTGTGCGACAATCCCGTGCCAAGCGTGAAGGGGAGGGAATCGCCGGGACGCTATGCCACCCACCGGCCAGGTACACTGCGCGCTCATGCAAGGCGTGGTCAAACTCTACGATCCGAACACCGGGGCCGGGGTGGTCGTGCTCGAGCGGGACCGGAGCGAGGTATACCTCCGGGCCGGCTCTCTAGCAGGCAGCGTGTTCCGCCTGCTCCGCCAGGGCCAGCGAATCATCTTCGAAATCGAGGAGGTCGACGGGCGACGCTTCGTGCATTCGGTCCGGATGGGGTCGGACGGTAGGTGACCGGAGCCAAAGTGTCCCATCGATAACCGCTATAGTTCATCGAACCGGAGGGAGAGGAGCCCCGTGGTCGAGGCATACGTGCTCATACAGACGGAAGTAGGCAAGGCCAAGGTGGTGGTGGACGAGGTCCGCTTGATCGAAGGCATCACGTCCGCCGACGATGTGACCGGACCCTACGATGTCATCGTGCGGGCGGAAGCCGGCGATGTCGATCAACTGGGCCGCTTGGTGGTCGCGAAGATCCAGGCGATCAGCGGCATCACACGTACCCTCACCTGCCCGATCGTCCACCTCTAACCTCACATCCTGTCACCCGAGTGTCGGCAGGATCCCATTGCCACAGCGCGTACCTGCGCAGGCGACCCCGTTTCTTCGATTGACGACTCGTTCCGGGTGATCCGCTCAGGTCACCGCATTCCTGCTGTACGCTGGCGGTAGCCGAGGCAGATGGGAGTCATGACCGTCCCGATGCCAGGAGAATCATCCGGTTCGGAATCTCCCGAGAATGGCGTGCTCGTAGCCCGGATCCTCGTGGGTGCGCTCGGAGCTTTCCTGGCAACGTGGTGGGCCATCACCGCCGCGGACGCTCTGGACTGGGGGAGGCGCCGCGAGTCCTTGGCAGGGCTCGGTATCGCCCTGATCGGGCTGAGTTTTCTGGTTTGGTCCTTAGCCTGAATCCACCGATTCATGTTCCGAAAACCAATCCTGACCAGGGCGATCTCCGGGATCTACCACTCACAGGAAGTTGCTCCTCTTCCCAGGACCGAACCATCCTTACCAATAGCTATCGCCGCAGATCAGGAGGCATTTCCACCATATCTCCATGTCCGCTGCGCGCTCCCCGTCGGTGGATTCAGGCTTAGAGCGTGCGCGGATAGCTAGAAGCGGCCGCCCCCACGGGTAAACTCAACCCGCTTCCCGCTCGGAAAAGCCCTGGTCATCGCCGTGGACTCGTCAACCCGCGCAGCCACTGTTCCCCCAGGCAAGGAGCTATCCGCGCATCCTCTTAGTTTCAACAACTCGAGTCCACCGGATGCAGCCCCTCGGCCGTCGCCGGTGGTTTGTCATTGTGTGGACCGTGGCAGCCGCCATGATGCTCGCCTCCATCATCCGGGTGTGGACGATTCCCGTTGACGGAGCGAATATAGGCGCCGGTCTCATCGTGATAGGCATACCCGGGATGATCTTGCCCGGGCTGCTCTGTTTGCTTGCAGTCGAATCCAAATGGTTGCTCCCGAAACCATCCCGTACCCTGCAGTTCGTCGGCCTGTTGCTTGCGTTGGCTACTACATTCCCTTCCCTCCATTGGATATGGCAGTCTTACACGACTGCGCTACCCATCCCCATTTTCGAAGGGCCGCTATTCCTGGCCCTCGGCAACCCCCTTTGGCTCCTGTTGTCCGACATACTGCTACTCTTCTTGGGACCCGTATCGGGAGCCTTCTATGGAGAACAACTCGGTGACATAGTCCTTTGGACATTTCCGGCTATTTCGGCCTTGGTACTGGCCGTAACCGGACCGATGGTCGTCGCCTCACGTCTGCGAGATGGCTACTTCGTGACAACGGTTTCCGCCGTAACGATATGGCTGATCCTCGCATCCAGAGGACTGGGCTCAACATGGTTGGTTTTGATCGGGATGCTTCTGGCCGTGACGGCCCGGGCTCGCGTGAAAGTTCTGTAACAGGTCCGATCGTCGGGAGAGCTTGGGGGAGTCAGCCGAGCTTGGCGGCGATCGAAGCGGCGCTCTGTAGGGCAACCCCGTCGGCCCCCGCTGTGGAGAACACCCGAGCCTTCGATCCCTCCATCTCGCCCACGAGGTCCACGACGATCCGTTGGCGGCTGATAGGTGGATCTACCCACAGGTAGAGCGACAGGCTGCCGGGGATGGTGTTTATCTCGTTGACCCACAGATCACCGTCACGCTCCAGGAAGTCGAGGCGGGCAATCGACCGGATGCCGGCCAGTTCGGTGACGGTACGGGCCAGCGACCGGATACGAGCCTCCAGTGCTTCGGGAAGTGACGCCGGGAGCTCCCGTGCGGATCCTTCGATGCCACCCCCGGACAGGTACTTCTCGCGGTAGCCATAGAACTTCTCGCTCGCCGGCGCCTCGATAGCGGACAGTTGGAACTCCGGATAGGTGCGGATAGCGATGTTCAGGTCCCGGCCACCGCCCAGATACGGTTCGATGACCGCCCCCCTATCCATGTGGGGCGAGGAGCGGAGCAACGCCAGAGCGGTGTCGTAGTCGTCCACCACCTCGATACCGATGGAGGAGCCCCCGAAACGGGGCTTCACGATGTAGGGAGGAGGGAAGTCGGGTTCGGCATCGGCGGTCACCAGCCGACGCGGCAGGCTCGGCAGGCCGGCAGCCAGCACCAGGGCGCCGAAGGCCAACTTGTCCATGGCGACAGCCGACGCGGCCGCATCCGGGCCCGAGTAGCGGATCCCGACGATGTCGAGTGCCCCCTGCAGGGTTCCGTCCTCCCCCGGCCCCCCGTGGCAGCAGATCAATGCGGTGTCGACCTCCAGCCGTCGGCGTTTGACCATCCATCCCGCCCCTGGCTCGGCCACTAAACGCAGATCCCTCGACTTGGGCGGCGGTCCGGTGGCGTAGTCGGATGCCTCACCCGTCGGATCGACCCTGTACCAGCGGCCCACCTTCGACCAGTAGATCGCGATCGGATCCCGCCCGGCCTCGGCGAGCAGGCGAGCGGCCTGCAATCCGGTCAGGACGCTGATGTCGTGCTCGGGCGATGGACCACCGAACACCACCCCCGGATGGCTCATCCCTCTCCTCCAGGCATCTCGGAATCCCGTGTAGACACCGGCACTTCGGTATGCGACCAAGGCTAGTGGTCTGTCTGTGAAATGGCGTCGTGCCGTGCAAGCAGGGCACGGCAAGTTGTCTTGCTGGCGGACTACTGTGGTCTGTCTGTGAAATGGCGTTGTGGCATGCGCCGGCAGCGGCGTTCCTCGCAAGGCCGGCCGACGAAGGCGTACCGGGAGCGTACGTTGAGGAGGCCGAACGCAGCGAGGGGCGTCGATGGCAAGCAGGGCACGGCAAGTTGTTTTGCAGACAGACCACTGGGCGGCCCGAGGCGGTCCTCCGTTGATCTTCGCAGTCCCCGGGCGGCGGAGGGCCGGGCCGGCGCCGGGGGGTTACGGGTAGTGGTCCGGCAGGTCGTTCTCGTAGAGGACCACATCGCCGGGTCCGAGACGGCAGCGGACCCACTCGACGGCCTCATCCCGGGTGTCTACCAACGTCACCGTAGCCTTGCCGTCCCGGGCTCCCTCGACCATCGAGCGGCGGTTGGTCCGGCCCACGATGACGAGGTCGTCGGCGACGTCCGCAGCCGCAGCCGCGAACCGGGCGTTGTGGCTCCGCTGCAGCGGCCCGAGTTCGACCATCCCGGGGGTGACCACCACCCGGCGCGCCCGTTCCCCGCCGTTGACCGCCAGGACCTCGACAGCCCTGGCGGCGCCCGTAGGATTGGAGTTGAAAGTGTCGTCGATGATCGTGAACCCCTTGGTGGATCGCCCGATCGACTGGCGGTGCTCCGTCTGGGTGATCCTGTCGCTCCGCCTGGAGATATCTGCGGGTGCGACACCTACTTCGAGAGCCACCGCCACCGCGCATGCCAGATTGGCCCCGAACACCTTGGTGGCCGGTACCGCACCGATCCGCTCACCCCGCGCCAGGATGGCGACCTCGTCCCCTTCTGTGCGGACCCGGACATCGGTAGCTGCCTCCGTCGAACCGCATCGCCAGATCCTTGGACCGTCACCACCTGATGCCACACTTCCGGCCAGGGTCGCCAGAAGGGGATGATCGACGTTGAGTACCACCACGTCCGCGCCTGCGACTATCTCGGATTTGGCCTCGAGGATTCGTTGCTCGGTCTTGAACCGCTGCAGATGGACCGGTCCGATGGCAGTCAGCACTGCTATCGATGGGGGCAACCACGAGCACATCTCGGCGATCTCGCCGCGCCCGTAGGTGCCCATCTCGGCTATGAAGACCTCGGCGTCGGGCGTGAGGTGCTCGTTCACCGCCCGCGCCAGCCCCAAGCGGTTGTTGAAGCTCGCCGGACTGGCGACCACTCGCCTCGTACCTTCCACGAGATCGCACACGTACCACTTGGTCGATGTCTTCCCGTAGCTGCCGGTGATGCCCACGACCATCGGAGCGACGCGTTCGAGGGTACGGGACGCCTGGTCGACAAACCTCTGTGACAGGCGCTTCTCCAGGGGGCCGGCGATCCAGAGCGCTACGTCCAGCGCGAAGTAGAACAGTACGGTGCCGACGATGGTGGCGGTGCCCTGCGGCGTACGACCGGTTACCGACAGGACGAGCCACGTCACCAGCGCTGTGGCGCCGAACAGGACCCCCGCCGAGAGGGCTGCCATCCGTTTGAGGCGGGTCGTCCAGACCAGTGAGGATGTCCGGCCTCGGAGGGTCAGTCCGAGCGGGAACACCGCCAGCGCCGCCGAGCCGAGCAGGGGCCAGAAGGAGTCGGGCCGGATGACCCACCCGACCGCGGCCGCTACCACCAGTACGGGCTCGGCCATGTTCAACACCCTGCTCCCGAGCCAGATCCGCCGGATCCCGCCCACCGAGCGGGCCAGGTAGTGCTCGCGCTGGGCGACCCGCAGCCACTTGATGCCCGCTACCGCCACTGCTGCGGCGCCCAGTACCGGCATCACCCAGGTCACAGGAGCCCCTCGATGGCCGAACGGATCCGGTCGGGCGCTTCGCGCGGGACATCATGACCGCAATGTCCCACGACATCCACCTCTACCTCGGCCAGTAACCGGGCGGAGCGGTGAGCCACCTCCGGGGGGACTTCCTGATCGTCCACACCCCAAACCATCCGGACGGGGCAGGTCACACGGGCCAGTTCGCGTTCGTAGGTCTCGTTGACCACCTTGACCAGGATGTCACGCATCACGCCAGAGGCTGCCTTGTAGTCGGCCGATCCCCGCTTGCGCTTCTCCCGTTCGAGGATCTCGTCGCTTATCAACCCCATCCGGTGGCCCCACCGCACCAACCGGTAGGCGAGCGGCGGTTTTCGCACGGGCTGGTCGGCACGCCGCAGGAGTGGAACGCCCGCGAGGACCAGCCCCGCAACCAGTTCCGGCCTGGATGCGGCCAGCACCGTACCCACCCGGCCACCGAACGAGTGTCCCACCACGACCGGACGAACGGCGAGTTCCCGCACCAACTCCGCAACCACGTCCGCATACCCGGCGGCCCCGACGACCTCGGCAGGAGGCGGGCTCGCTCCGAATCCGGGAAGGTCGACCGATACAGCGTCGAGTCCATCCAACACCTTCGCGAAGTCACGCCGATCCCTCCCCCATCCGTGCAACGCAACGACCCTCGGGTCCCCCGAGCCGTAACGATCCGCAAACAGCCGTCCGCCGGCATAGTTCGTCAAGGGCATGGATCGCTCCTCTCTGCCGATCGGTCCCGTACAAGTTTCTCGATGGAGATGGCCCCCGACATCGGGGACGCAGCCGACGAGCACGGCGGTGTCGGTACTTTACGGCGGTCCTACCGGAAGAAAGGGCGAGGGCGGCTCGGAGGTGGGTGGTCAGCCCCCTACTCGGGGGACCGGTCGGAGGTGGCGATGGCGTGGAAGCCGCCGTCGACGTGGATCACCTCCCCGGTCACCTTGGTGGAGAAATCCGACAGCATGACGCAGATCATGTTGGCTACCGGGGTGGGGTCGGTGGTGTCCCAGGTGAGGGGGGCCCGTTCGTCCCACACATCCTGGAAGCGGGAGAACCCGGCGATGCCCTTGGCGGCCACGGTTGACAACGGGCCGGCGGAGACGGCGTTGACCCGGACGTTGTGGGGTCCCAGGTCACGGGCCAGGTAGCGGGTCACCGAGGCCAGAGCCGCCTTGCAGACGCCCATCCAGTCGTAGACCGGCCAGGCCTGGGTGCTGTTGTCGAAGTCGAGGGTGACCAGCGACCCGCCGCCGGCCTCCCGGAACAAGGGGAGCAGGCCGACGGCCAGAGTCTTGTAGGAGAAGGTCGAGGTGGTGAAAGCCAGCGCGGCGCTCTCCGAAGGCGTAGTCAGGAAGTTGCCACCCAGAGCGTCCTCGGGGGCGTAGGCGATGGCGTGGACCGCGCCGTCCAGACTGCCCCATCGTCCGGTCAGTTCGGCCACCAACTGCTCCATGTGGGCCGCGTCGTTGATGTCGAGCTCGAACACGTCGGGGGGGTCAGGCAAGCGCCGGGCGGACCTCTCGGTGAGGCGCATCCCCCGCCCGAATCCGGTCAGGACTATCTGGGCGCCCTGTTCCTGGGCGACCTTGGCCGTGTGCCAGGCGATGGAGCCGTGGGTGAGCACGCCGGTTATCAGCAGTCGTTTACCTGTCAGCAGCATGGCACTCCTCCCCCGCCCGGGTGTAGGGCTCCGGTCCTGGGAGAGTGCTGAGAAACCCTCCGTTGGCCCGACGGCCGATGGAAATCTACTTGTTCAGCGGACGGCGGGCCAACTGCTACCACCGTTTCTCAGCATTCTGCCAGAGACCGGCCCGGTTCCCGGTGGCTCACTCCTCGTCGCCGGGGGCCGCGGCCGCCTTCTCGGCGATCTCGGCCACGATGTCGGCGTTGGCGAGGGTGGTGACATCGCCCAGTTTCCGCTGCTCGGAGATGTCGCGTAGCAGGCGGCGCATGATCTTCCCCGACCGGGTCTTGGGCACGTCCGCGGTGAACACGATGCTCTTGGGCTTGGCGATGGGCCCGATGACCTTCGCCACATGGTTCCGCAGGGTGGTGATCAGCGCGCTGTCACCCTCGAAGTCGCCCCGCAGGCTCACGAAGGCCGCGATCGCCTGACCGGTGATCGGGTCGGTGCGGCCCACCACGGCCGCTTCCGCCACCGACGGGTGGGAGACCAGGGCCGACTCGACCTCCATCGTCGAGATGTTGTGTCCAGACACCAGCATCACGTCGTCGACCCGGCCCAGCAACCACAGGTAGCCGTCGTCGTCGAGCTTGGCGCCGTCGCCCGGGAAGTAGAGGCCCTCGAAGCGGGACCAGTAGGTGTCGACGTACCGCTGATCGTCGCCCCAGATGGAACGCAGCATCGACGGCCACGAGTTGCGGATCACCAGGTAGCCGCCCCCTCCCCTGCCGACCGAGGCGCCTTCCTCGTCCAACACGTCGGCGATGATTCCCGGCATGGTGGTGGTCGCGCTACCGGGCTTGGTCGTGGTGATGCCCGGCAGCGGCGAGATCATGATCGAACCGGTCTCGGTCTGCCACCATGTGTCCACCACCGGAGAAGAACCGCCGCCGATGTGCTCGTGATACCACATCCACGCTTCCGGGTTGATGGGTTCTCCCACCGTGCCCAGCAGGCGTATGGAGGAAAGATCGTGACGCTGCGGGTACTCCTCGCCCCACTTCATGAACATCCGGATGGCGGTGGGAGCCGTGTAGAGCTGGGTCACCCCGTACTTGGCGATGATCGACCAGAGACGGTCCTTGTCGGGGTACGCGGGCGTCCCCTCGTACATGACCGAGGTGGTCTGGTTGGCCAGAGGGCCGTAGACGATGTAGGTATGCCCGGTCACCCACCCGATATCGGCCGCGCACCAGTAGATGTCGTGGTCGGGCTTGATGTCGAACACGTAGCTGTGGGTGGTGGTGGCGCCCACCAGGTAGCCGCCGGTGGTGTGCATGATCCCCTTGGGCTTGCCGGTGGTACCCGACGTGTAGAGGATGTAGAGCAGGTCTTCGGCGTTCATCACCTCGGGTGGGCAGTCAGCCGCCTGGCCTTCCACCAGGTCGTGCCACCAGATGTCGCGCCCCGGTGTCATCGCTACGTCGTTGCCGGTGCGAGCCACCACGATGCAGTTGCGGATCAGGTCGGTGCGTTCCATCGCCTGGTCGGCCGCTCCCTTGAGGTCGATCACGCCTCCGCCCCGCCAGGCCCCGTCGCAGGTGATGAGTACCTCGACTCCGGCATCCTCCACCCGGTCGACGATGGCTTCCGAGGAGAATCCTCCGAAGATGACGCTGTGGGCTGCGCCGATACGGGCGCAGGCCAGCATGGCGATGGCCAGTTCGGGAACCATGCCCATGTACATGGCGATGCGGTCGCCCTTCTGCACGCCGATGGAGCGGAGCCCGTTGGCGAAACGGCACACCTCTTCGTAGAGGTCGCGGTAGGTGAGCACCCGCTCGTCCCCCGGCTCGCCCTCCCAGTAGTAGGCCACCTTGTCACCGCGGCCCGCCTCGATGTGGCGGTCCAGGCAGTTGTAGGCGATGTTGAGCTCGCCGTCGGAGAACCACTTGAAGAAGGGCGGATTGGAGTCGTCCAGCATCACCGAGGGCTCCTTGAACCAGGTGACGCGGTTGCGTGCCTGGGCCTCCCAGTACGCCACCGGGTCTACCCCCGCCTCCTCGTGCAGGCCGGGCTGGGCGTTGGCCTGGGAGGTGAAGTCGGAGGATGGCGGGAACGTACGGTCTTCTTGCAACAGGCTTTCGATGGTGCGCTCGGCCACGTCTCCTCGCTCCGGATCGGTTGGGTCGGAGGGTACCGGCTCGCGAGGCGGGTTGCGCCGTCTCGTGGGGGTGGCCAGACGGATAGGCAGAGCCGGGCTACTGCCGGTGGTCGCTGCGGCGTACCCTCTTGGACATACCGTGGGGCGCTCTGAGGCAATGGGCGGTCCGGTCGTTGAGTTCTTCCATGAGACGGTTCGTCTCGATCGTCTCGTCGAGCTTCTGGTTGGCGGCGCGGATTCGCTGCCTCATCTCCTCGGCGACCTCGTCCACGTACCGGCTCATGGCGGCGTACATCTCCTCCATCTCGCGCCTGGAGGCTTCGATCTCCTCTCGGAGTTCGATTGTCACGGCGTCGAGGCGCCGGTTGGTGCGCCACAGGTAGTAGTAGGCGATCCCCTGGAGCAGGGCAAGGAAAGCGAGCGCGAGGTTCATCGTGAGATCCATACCTCCGATTGTACGGGTGGAGTTGGGGAGGTTCAAGGGATCCGTTCGGCGGGGACGCCGGTCCGGCGTAGGCGCTGCACGCTGTCGAGGGTTGCCCGGAGGGCCGCCTTCCGGGAGCGAGACTCGATGTCGATGGGGGCGATCCGGACCGCCCCGATGTCTGTGCCCTTCAATATGCACGTTGGCCGGTAAGGTTTCAACCCCCTCTGTTCCTGGAGGACGGATTCTTTTCTCGCGGGCTCGGGAGCCGGTGGATGGATGGGTGTCTCCGAACGGCTATGTTGGGAAGGTGACCGGAATCAGGCGTCCCCGGCGTGTCCAGAGATCGATGCTGTCGGTTCCCGGATCCCGGCCGTCCCTGTTTCCCAAGGCGGCCCGCTCGGGCGCCGACCACGTCATGCTCGACCTCGAGGATGCGGTGGCGCCCGACGACAAGGAGGCCGCCCGGGCCATGGTGGTGACCGGGCTCCGCGAGGTGGACTGGCAAGGCGCCGGCCAGACGGTCACGGTGCGCATCAACGACGCCGGCACCCCGTGGATGGTGGGGGATATCCGGGCGGTGGTAACCGGGGCCGGCGACTACGTCGACACGCTGATGGTGCCGAAGGTCACCGGCCCCGAGGAGATTACCCGCGTATCCCACCTGCTCGATGATCTGGAGCAAGACCAGGGGATCTCGAGGCCCATCGGTCTGGAAGTACTCATCGAGACCGCCCGAGGGCTGGCCTGCGTCAACGCCATCGCCGGTTCCGATCCCCGTCTCGAGGCGCTCCATTTCGGCGCCGGAGACTTCGGGGCCGAAATGGGTGCCCGCACTCTCACGATCGGGGACGGTCTCGGGTATGCCGGCCGCTGGCACGCCGTCCAGACCATGATCGCAGTCGCGGCCCGCGCCTGGGGGCTCCGGCCCATCGACTCCGCCTACGACGACTTCCACGACGACGAGGGCTATCTGGCTGCGGCAGACCGAGCGGCCGGGCTCGGCTACGAGGGCAAATGGGCCATCCACCCCCGCCAGGTGCCCCTGGCAAACCGGGTGTTCTCCCCCACGCCCGAAGAAGTTGCGGCTGCCCTGGGTCTGGTGGAGGCCATGGAAGCCGCTGCGGCCGAAGGAAAGGGAGCAGCCCGCTACCGGGGGAAGATGATCGATGCCGCCTCCAGCCGCCTGGCGGAGAACATCCTCCGCATCGCCGAGCGGGTGGACCGGAACTGAGCACACCGCCCGCGCTGCTCCGGCGCCCGATCCGAGAGTTGCGGTGGCGATCCGCCCAGGCCGGGCGGGAGGCCGGTGGGTGACCGTGGGAGAGTGCTGCAAAACGACGGGGAGCAACGGCCCGTGCCCCCCTCTGAGCAGGCACTATGTCATCGGCCGACGGGCCAACCATTCACCCGTTTCGAACCCTCTCAGAGGGTCAGTGGCCGGCTCCGGTCGCCATCGGTACCGCGTTCCCGGTGGCTGCGCCGAGCGAGTCTCGGGCGTGGTAGGACGACCGCACCAGCGGCCCGGACTCGACGTGGGCCAACCCGACGCGCCGGCCGTAGTCGGCGTACTCGACGAACTCGTCGGGGTGCACGTAGCGGTGGATCGGACGGTGCCGGACCGTCGGCCGGAGGTACTGCCCGATGGTCACGATGTCGACGCCCACCGCCCTGAGGTCGGCCAGTGCCCCGAGCACCTCCTCGCGGGTCTCCCCCATCCCGACTATCAGACCCGACTTGACCGTACCGGCCGGGTCGTACCACTTGGCCCTGGCCAGTAGCGCCAGGGACCGGCCGTAGTTGGCCGAGGTCCGTACCTCCCGCTGCAATCTCAGCACGGTCTCGGTGTTGTGGTTGAGCACCGCCGGTCCGGCCTCCAGCACCCTTTCCAGATCGGCCCTCACTCCCTTGAAGTCGGGGATCAACACCTCGACATCGCAGCCGGGAACCCGCTTTCTCGCCTCACGCACGGTCTGGGCAAAGATGGTGGAGCCACCGTCGTCCAAGTCATCCCGGTTGACGGAGGTGATCACCGCATGGCGAAGCCCCATCGCCGCCACCGCCTCCGCCACCCGGAAGGGTTCCTCCAGGTCCGGTCCCTGCGGGCGTCCGGTGTTCACATTGCAGAATCCGCAGGCCCGCGTACACGTGTCGCCGAGGATCATCATGGTGGCGGTTCCCTGCCCCCAGCATTCATAGATGTTGGGGCACCCCGCTTCCTCGCAGACGGTGTGGAGGTCGAGTTCCCTCATCAGCCTGCCCAAGCGGAGGTACTCGTCCCCGAAGCGAGCGGTGACCTTCATCCATGGCGCCCGAGGTGGCTCCCCGGTCAGCCGCCGCCCGATGGTGACCGGAACCTGCGAGCGTCCCTTGGGCGAGAAGCACCCGTCGGCGAGCAACCGGTCCACCTCATATTCGCGGGGACGGCCCTGTCCCCTGGTGAAGGCTCCGAGCTGTATCTCGTTGCGGGCGTAGCCGAACACCTCCTGGAACCTCGGAACCAGCACCTCGACCGCCTCCTCGATGGAGACCGGACGGCCCAGCAACTCGACCAACGAGGTGACGGGCCGGTCGGTGATCCCGCAGGGGTGCATGTAGGAGAAGTAGGCCATGTCGGGATCGACGTTGAGGGCGAACCCGTGCATGGTGACGTGGCGGGCCACCCGGACACCGAGGGCCGCCACCTTGCCACGGTTGGTCCACACGCCCGTGTTGCCGGCTTCGCGCCGGGCCGCGATCCCGAAGTCGGCGAGGGTCCGAATGAGGACCTCTTCGACGGCCCGCACGTAGGGAACGATCCTCTTGGTGTCGGCCAGAGCAACGATCGGGTATCCGACCAGCTGGCCCGGACCGTGGTAGGTGATGTCTCCTCCCCGGTCGATGTCGAAGCGCTCGGCTCCGACCTCGACCAGTCGCTCGGGGGTGATCAGCAGGTTGGCGCCGTTGCCGTTGCGACCCAGCGTGTAAACGTGGGGATGTTCCTGCAGCAGCAGGTAGTCGGAGGCGCTCCTTCCAGTGTGCCGCCCCTCCCAGAAGGCCCGCTGCAGGTCCCAGGACTCCTCGTACGTGAGGCGTCCCAGCCATCTCGTCCGCAGGAGAGCGTGGTCGGCCGCCACCCGGAGAAACCTGTCGGGCTTCCCGGCCGGCCGGTCACCGTTCAGGTCAGATGCTGTTCCCAATCCCAATTCTCCAGGTTGTCCTTTATCCGGCGCAGGAACAGCACCGCGGTGGAACCGTCGAAGGCCCGATGATCCCAGGAGAGTCCCAGGTAGCCGATGTGCCGGATGGCGATGGCGTCCTGGCCGTCGGCGGTGGTGACCACCTTGGGCCGTTTGGCCACGGTGTCGGTCGACAGTATCGCCACGTTCGGCACGTTGATGACCGGGGCCGACATGAACGATCCGTAGGGTCCGGGGTTGGTGATCGTGAAGGTGCTTCCCGTAACGTCGTCGGGTCCCACCCGGCCGGTCCGGGCCCGATCCGCCACGTCCCGGATCTTGCGGGCCAGCGCCCGCATGGTGTAGTCGTCGGCGCTCCTCACGGTGGCGACCATCAGGCCCGCCTGGTTGAGGTCGATGGCGATCCCCAGGTTGAGGTCGTGGTGGTACACGGCCTTCCGCCCGTCGATATCGAAGGAACTGTTGACGATCGGGAACTCCCGGAGCGCGTCGATGGTGGCCCGGGCGATGAACGGAAGGTAGGTCAGCGAGAATCCTTCCGCTTCTTTGAAAGCCTGGCGATGGGATTGCCGCACTCGTTCCACCCCCTCGTAGTCGACTTCCACCGAGGTCCACACGTGGGCCGCCGTCTGGAGCGACTTGACCATGTTGGTGGCGATCCTCATCCTCATACGGCTCAGGCGTACCTCCTCGTCCCGGCTCGTGACCGGTTCCGCGGGAGGGGGCTCCGGCCTCGGGGAAGGGGCGGGACCGGGTGCAGGGGCGGGCGGGGCCGCCTGTATCGGGGAGGGGGCGGGAGCCGGCTCGACTGCCGGCTCCGGGGCCGGTCGGGAGGCCATCCGGTCTATGTAGGCCAACACGTCGTTGCGGGTGACGCGGCCGTCACGCCCGGTGCCTTCGATGTCGCTGGGGTCGATGTCGTGTTCCCGGGCCAACCTGCGCACCACCGGGGAGAGGAACTGGCCGGGCCCGGGCCGGCGCCGTCGCGGCCCGGTGACGGGCGCTGCCTCTTCGACCGGACGTGGCGGGGTCGGGGCGGCCGGCGCCATCGGGAGTGGAGTCGGCGGGACCGGCCCGGGGGGCGCCTCATCCGTCGGCTGGGCGGCTGCGGCTGCGGGCAAGGGTGCCGGTTCCAGGATGAGGGTTTCGGCTTCCCCCGCTTCGGATATGACCACCATCGCGGTTCCCACCTCGATGGTCTCGCCCTCGCCCACCAAGATGTCGCTGACCACGCCCGACACCGGCGAGGGGATCTCCGTGTCCACCTTGTCGGTGGATATCTCGACGAGCGCCTCGTCCTCGGCGATCGGATCGCCGACCTGCTTGATCCAACGGAGCACGGTCCCTTCGGTGACCGTCTCACCGAGTTGCGGCATCGAGACTGTGGTTGACATCGTTCGCATCTCCCGGGGTTTACAGCACGTTCGACATTGTCAGTGGAGGGGACGGTGGGCCGCGGACATCAAGGTCTCCCCGACCGCTTCGCTCAGAGTGGGGTGGGCATGGACGAATGCCGCCGCCTCCTCCGGCAGCGCCTCCCATCCCACCATGTACATTAGTTCGTGGATCAACTCCCCCGCATAGGGACCGACCACCGTGGCCCCGACGATAGGCCCGCCTACCTCGTTGAGGATCTTGACGAAGCCGCGGTTCCTTCCGATGATCCGGGCCCGGCCCACTCCCATGAAGCTGTGGTCATGCGCCTCCACCTCGATTCCCGCCGCGATGGCCTGTGCCTCGGTCAAGCCGACGGAGGCCACCTCCGGATGGGTGTAGACCACGCTGGGGAGGGCCCGGTAGTCGACGGGCGCCGTCCGGCCCGTGGCGATGAAGGTGACGGCCGCGATGGCCTCGGCGAACGCGCCGTGTGCCAGACCGGGCGTTCCGGCCACCACGTCGCCCACCGCGAAGATACCCGGCTCGGCGGTCTGCATGGTGTCCAGGTCGGCCAGCACGAAACCCCGGTCGGTCCCGACTCGAACGCTGTCGAGACCCAGGTCGTCCGTGAGCGGGCGCCGGCCCACCGCCACCAGCACCGTGTCCACCTCCACTGCATCGTCCCCCCCCACAGCGCCCAGGGTGATCCCTTGTCGCGACCGGCCGAGTTGCGCCCCGGCCCCGAGGACAAACTTCACTCCGCGCCGTCCGAGCTGTTTCTGGAGTTCGCGGGCGGCGCCGGGCTCGAACCCGGGGATTATCTGGTCTATCATCTCGAAGACCACCACCTCGCTGCCCACATCGGCCAGAAGGCTTGCGAACTCGCATCCGACGATGCCCCCTCCCACGATCCCGACCCGGCCGGGGCGCTCCGGCCAGTCGAGGGCGTGGTCCGAACTGACGATCCGCTCCCCGTCATAAGGGAATCCGGGCAACTCGATGGGTACCGAGCCGGGGGCGAGGACCACATGGCGCCCCTCCAGCATACGAAACTCGCTCGGGCCTTCCACTTCGACCCGGCCGAGGCCCGAGAGGCGACCGTGCCCCTTGAACACTTCGACCTTGCGGTGGCGGAGCAGCCCGGAGAGGCCCCTCACCAGGCCGTTGACGATCCGGTTCTTTCGAGCTAGGGCAGTCGGCCAGACGAAGCTCGCCTCGCCGGTTATCACCCCGAACTCCCCCGCTGACCGGACCGTGGAGTACACCTCGGCCGCTTGGAGCCAGCTCTTGGCCGGTATGCACCCCCGTAGCAGGCAGGTTCCCCCGACCGCGTCATGTTCGACAAGTGCCACCGAGAGGTCGAAGTTGCGGGCGTAGAGGGCGGCGCCGTAGCCACCGGGACCCCCACCGACGATTACTAGGTCATACACCGGATGTCACGCCTCCATTTTTTCGGTTCCCCGGACGGCTCAGCCTAATCGTATCGGGTAAGGACGCCATCAGCGCGACCTGCTCCGACCCGACCTGCCTGCCTCGATCCCGCCACAGGTGTCCGGTTGCGCGACCCGTGCCTGCCGGCTTCGAGAGCCGCCAGCGTCCCAGAGGTGCGCAGGCGCCGGTAGGCGAGGAAAGCGAGAACGCGAAACAATCGCAGGCCGCGAGCCGCCCGGAAGGCTTGAACTGTCACACCCGAGGACGCATATTGAAAGGGACACAAAGATCGCCGCGGCCCGGACCTCTCCGATCATCATCGAGTCTCCTTCCCCGGAGCGGCCGCTCCGGTAACGCCCCCAGGGAACGAGCAACCAGCCGACGGGTTGACCTTCGGACTCGGATAGCCGCGCGCTATCCGGACGATCACCGATGGACAGGCGGCGGCGGGTCGGGAGGGAACCCGGCGAGACGGGCGCCTCCGCTGTCCGGGCGGGCGACGTCACGGCAGGAGGGGTGGGCAAACCGTCGGGGTGGACGTTCGGCGCCTGGCCTCCAGGGGAGGCCAGGCCGAAGGCGCGACCGAGGCGCTACCCTTTCGCCGAGATGCCGACCCGCTACCTGATCTTCGGGGCCTTGGTGACCGCACTGGTGATCCTGGTGGGGGTAGGCCTGTGGTTCCTGCTGGGTGTGCTGTGAGCTTCCCCGCCCCAATGAGTATCTGCCTGGCGACGATCCGTCGAGGCTGGGAATGCAGATAACCAAGACGATCCGTCTCACGGGTGAATCCGCCGAGTCCATCGAAGGCGCCATCGCCGCGGTTCCGCAGAGGGCGGCGACTTCACTCCGGGGTGTTCGCACCTACGAGGTGGTCCGGGTGGCCGGATATCTCGATGACGAGACCGCCTGGGCTCACGAGGTCACCTGCGACGTGACGTTCGGCGTGAAGGACGCCACGACTCACGGGTGACATCGGTAGCCATTCCCCTGGGTGACGGGATCCACCGGATCACGTTGGCGCTCCCCATGCTCCGGCCCGAGTCGGTCAACTGTTACGTGGTCGAGGGTGACGACGGTCTGACTCTCATCGACTGGCGGAGCGAACGCCCGCGCGGAACTCGAGAGTCTGGTGGCGAGGCTAGGCGACATCTCGGGAGGCGCCGTCGCGCTCGATCGTCTGATATGCACCCATCTCCACTTCGATCACATGGGCGGGGCGCACACACTGGTGTCCCGGCATCCGGTGGAGTTCGTCATGCACCGCTCCACCGCCGACCGGGTCGAGAATTACAACGATCGGACCGCCGGCCGGTCTGATCTCCGCAAGCTGGCCCGGGCTCATGGGGCGCTCCCCTCCCAACTCGATCCGGTCGAGGCGGTATGGACACGTCGCTCGTATCGCGGGATCGCCATGCGGCCGAGCCACCCGGTGGTGGACGGTGAACGCATACGGGTCGGATCGGGTCGCTACCTGGAGGTGATAACCACCCCGGGCCACGACTACACCCATATCTGCCTGCGCGACAGCCGCAGCGGCTACCTGTTCAGCGGCGACCACGTCCTTCCCCGGATCACTCCTTTCATACCGTACGACCCGGATCGGGACTCCCTGGCCGAGTACCTGGCTGGACTGGAACTCATCGAGGACCTCGACCCCGCGGTAACCCTTCCCGGCCATGGCGAGACCATCGATCGGGGAAGAGCCAGTGCCCGCCAGATCGCTCTGCACCACGAGGGAAGGCTGGGCGCCCTCTCCCAGGTCGTCAAGGGCCAGCCGGCAACCGCCTGGGAAATGACGACCGAGGTCTTCCGGCCCGATCCGGACCCCTTCGACAAGATGCTGGCCTTCCTCGAGACGATGTCGCATCTCGAGTACCTGGTCAACAGAGGGAGGTTGCGCCGATCCCTGGATGACGGCGTGTGGCGATACGTGCGCTGACCGGGTGGCGGTGAGCCTGGTGGGGGCCGACGGTGTGCCTACCCGGCGGGTTCTCGCCGCCTAGGGATCAACCGTTCCGAACCGACCATACGGTGGGCGGATCTCTCGTCGCATCAGTGGTCAGGCCGTAACCGAACCGGTCATCGGCCACGGTTTACTTGCAAGGGTCTGAATCCCCGGTTGCGGGCTTCGGCCAGGGTGTCCGGACCGTATGTCTGGACCAGCTTCCGTCCCATCAGATCGTCGGATTCGATGCGGTGTTCCAGCTGGGCGAACTGCGCGGGGTCGTCGCAATCATAGACGGTCATCGTGTCCCGGGCGCCGACGAACCGGTTGTGTTCGAAGCGTCTCATTCGAGGCATGGCGACCTTCCCCTCAGACAGTCTCGCGTTCGGTTGGCCCGGCTCCTGCTCCGGGCGAGCGAGGACCGGCGTTCCCGGTCCTCATCGAGACCGACCCCCACGGCCCGTCCTGACCTCGGTACCGCACATCGGGCAGGGCGCCACCGCGATCTCCCCGACGATAAAACTGAAGCCGCAGTCCCGGTCGGGACAGACCGTCCGGCGGGAAGGTCGCTCGGGTGGCGGTGGCGGTGGCGGTGGCGCCATGGATCCTGGCCCGCCGGGACCGGGGGCTCCGGGAGGTGTTGCCGCCCCCGGGGGAGGAGAACCGGACGCCCGGACCTCGTTGGTAACCCCACACGCCGGGCATGCGTAACGACCCGGCCTCATGACCTCGAACCCTGTCCCGCATCGACCGCAACGTGCCCTCATACCGGCTCCTGTTCCTTGACCCGTTCGCCCAGAGCGCCGATCCCGGCCAGGTATCCGGCCTCGCCGGCCAGAACCGCAGCTATGTCGGCTGTGGAGTACTCGTGGCCCTGCCTGGCCAACTGACCCCGAATGTACTCGATGGCGCTTCCTTCCCCTCCGGCCACCACCTGCAGTCCTTTGCGCAGACGGGCCGGGACGGCCAGACCCTGTAGGTAGTGCGTGGACCACTCGACGGTCCTGCGGACCCCCGCCGGACCGAGTCGCTCCAACACCTCAGGGTCGAGAGTCTCGACCGTGAAGTCCACCGCGTCGTTTATGACGTAGACGGCGGGTTCCACCGGCTGCCGACCGCGGGCCTCCACGACCGCCACCAGCGCCACAGCGCCAATCAGCAGCACGAGGAGCAGGACGCCGATGACCACCGCGGTATTGGAAGGCATAGCCGGTAGCCTATCAGTGGCGAGTCGAATCGCTGCCGGTGGCAGGCGCAGCGCCGGCTCCCGGGCGGCGGGGCCGCCACGCTATCCGAACGGGAGCAGGATCCAGGACTTCCCGGCCGGCGACGAGGCGTCGACCCCCGTAGCCCATCTCGGACAGCGTGAACGGCGCTTCGCCTACCACGAGGGAGCGGTCGTTCGGAACCCCCCGGTAGTACCGGCCGTCCCGCTCCTCCGCTTGGCATCGGTGCTCGACCAGGCCCGGTTCCCCGATGCCGCCGGGTCCGATGCTGAGCGCCACCGTCCCGGTAGGTTGCTGATCTCGACCGGGAGTCCGGCGGGCGCTCCCGGACCGGCCCCCAGCGACCGGCACCGCCATCACGACCCTGTCGATCACCCGTGGCGATGGTCATCCGCCTGCCCCGGTAGAGCTACCTCTGCGGGTTCGCGGCCCCTCAGTTCCCGATGTACTCCTCCAGGGGGAACCGTATCCAGGAGGTCGCGGACAACGATTCCAGATCCGATCCCTTGAGTCCCGCGGCGGAGAGGGTGAACAGGGTGTCACCCACCACGAGCGATCGCTCGATAGGGAGGGGGCCCATGCCGCCATAGTAGAGGGTGTCGCCATCGGAAAGATCGACCTCGTGTTCGATGCTCCCGCGCTGCTCCATGCCCTCCCGGCCCACATCGATGACCATCGCGTGGTGGAAATCGGTCCAGACGTCCGATTCTTCGTCGTACTCCCACGACCCGATGGGCAACACAGCGATTCCGGTCGGTGGCCAATATAGAAAAGCGCGATGGTCGAACTCGACCTCCGAGAACGATGACTCCGGCAACGTCAGCTGATGTGCCCGGACCGGGTTGGCCAGATCGGAGACATCGAAGATGGAGACCTGCGTTCCCATGATCCGGCCCTCCTCATCGGCGTCCTGGCCCACGCCGAGCAGCAGCCCGTCGCCGATCGGGTGCAGGTAGGCCGAGTAACCCAGGATCTTGAGTTCACCCACGACTTTCGGGTCGGCCGGGTCGGACAGGTCGATCGTGTAGAGCGGGTCGGTCTCGCGGAAGGTCACGACGTAGCCGATGTCGCCCATGAATCGGACTGCGTATATCCGTTCTCCCCGGCCGAGGCCACCAACCGAACCTACGACCAGAAGCTCTCTCCCGTTCCGTTCCAGAACGTCCACGCGGCTGTCCGGCTCTTCGTCGCTCCACCACCATGGCGGCGCACTCGTGGAAGCCACGCGGAGATAACCGTCGTGCTCGGACATGGCGAACTGGTCCAGCAGGAAGCCTTCCACGGACCCGCTCGCCTCGTAGACCGGGCCTTCGGGGCCGCCGATGCCGAAGCGGTGGATATGGGTGGCCAACCCGCTGATATCCTCGTCGTCCGAGTCGATCCACCGATGGTTCGCCACGTAGAGGCGGTCGGTCGACGCGTAGACAGTATCGCCTCCCGACATTACGCTGGCCACCGATTCCACGTCGATCGCTTCGCTCATATCGAAGGTCAGCACCGAGACGACGGCGATGCCCGAGAACTCCTGGGGGGTGTAAGCCGCGGAGCAGTCGATCATGACCCCTCTCGTGGCTGAATCATCCGGGCCTCGGTTCAACACGTAGCTTGGGGCCCAGTCCTCCAGTGTCGACTCTGCGATCAACTGCCGGTTGATCTCCTTCGCCCGCGACTTCTCCGGTTCGGAATGCGAGGAGGAGTAGTCGAACTCATCGCTGACCCTCGGTTCGAAGGTCAGCGCCAGAGCTACCCTATCCCCGACCAGCCGGGCTGCAATCAACTCTCCATCCACCACAAGAGTGTTCGCGACCCGCATCCGCTCGGGCTCAGAGAGATCGATCTGCAACACCAGCGTTGTGACGCGACCGCCGTCGGAATACGTTGATGCCAAGACGAGGGCGCTGTCGCCGCTCATGAACATCTGGTGGTACCAGAGATCGGTGGTCCCCCATGAGAGGAGCGGCAACCCTGAGACCAACTCCGGGGGACCGGAAGAGACATCTATGTAGTACAGGATCCCGCCGGCCAAGGCCAGAATACGTTTGCCATCCGTCTTCACGATGTCAGGTTCGTCGACCTCCAGTTCCTGTACGTTGGTGGTGGAGTAGTCCACTCCCGGTCTCAGCATGGAAGCTCCCACGCTGTCCTGCCCGGTGGCCGCGGTCGTCGCCACGGCGGCTGTCGTGGTGGCCGCCGACCAGCCTTCGCCCTCGAAACCCCAGGGTCCGACCTGTTCGGTCGCAACTCGCTTGACGTGGTTGAGAAACGCGTCGCAGGTCTCGAAGTCCACCAGTTGCGATCCGAACAGGCCGATGGGCCGGATTGGGTTATCCCCTTCCGAGCCGATTGGACTGTCGACTAACGTGCCGAAACCGCTCGATACAGTCGGCTCGGTAGTGTCGGAGACCGGTTCGGTGGTGTCGGAGACACAGGCGGTCAAAACCGCCACCAGCGCCACTAGCCGGATTGCGTATTTCCTCATGATCAGTCCTTCCGGAGCGCTACTCGGTAGGTATGACGCCGGCGACTGCGCCAAAGGTTCCCGATGTCGGTCAGGCGGTCGGGAGACGTTCCCGCACGGCCCCCGCTCCAGTACCCGGGCAACCGCCCACCACGATGACGAGCCATCGATCACCTGTGGCGCTGGTCATGGCCCCGGCCGGGTAGAGGTGGCTCAGCTGGCGGCGTACTCCTCGATGGGAAACCGTATCCAGGAGGTCTCGGACAGGGAATCGAGGTCGGATCCTTGGAGTCCCAACCAGGAGAGGGTGAAGAGGGTGTCACCGACGACCAGGGAACGGGAGATCGGAACGGACGCCATATACGAGTAGAGGTCGTAACCAAGCAATGGCTCATACTCGATATCAGGATCGATTTCCTGGCGGATCCTGCCGAGTTCGTCGATTCCGTCGGGTCCGACGTCGAGTACGGCAGCCTCGTTGAAGCTCACCCAGTTGTCATCTCCGTCTCTGTAGTCCCACCATCCGATGGGTAGGACCGCGATACCGGTCGGAGGCCAGTAGAGGAAGGCGTGGTGGTCGAACTCGGCCTGGGATCTGGAGAACTCCGGGAACGTGTACTGGTGTATCCGGATCGGGTTGGCCAGATCCGAGACATCGAATACGGACACCTGCGTACCGCTGGTCCTCCCCTGCTCGTCGGCGTCCTGGCCCACACCCAGCAGCAGCCCCTCCCCGATCGGGTGCAGGTAGGCGGAATAGCCCAGGATCTTGAGTTCCCCGACCACCTTCGGCGCGGTGGGGTCGGACAGGTCGATCGTGTAGAGAGGATCGGTCTGGCGGAACGTGACAACGTAGCCGATCTCGCCCATAAAGCGCACCGCGAAGATCTGTTCGCCCTCACCGAGACCTGCCACCGACCCCACAACATGTAGCTCCCGGCCGTCCCGTTCCAGCACGTCCACGCGGCTCTCGGAAGTCCCGTCAGTGCGCCACCACCAGGTCGGCATATCCGTGGACGCCACCCTCAGGTAGCCGTCGTGCTCGGACATCGCGAACTGGTTGAGCAGGATACCGTCGACGGATCCGCTCGCTTCGTAGACCGGCCCGCCGGCACCGCTGATATCGAAGCGGTGGATATGGGTCGTTATGCCCTCCACATCGTCTTCGCCCGCTTCGTCCCGGTCGATCCAGCGGTGGCTGGCCACGTAGAGGCGGTCGGTGGACGCATAGACGGTGTCGCCTCCCGACATGACGGTGGCCACTTGGTCCACAGCGACGCCCTCCGTGAGGTCGAACGTGACCACCGAGAGGGTGTCGAACCCGGAGAACTCCTGGGGTGCGTAACCGGAGGAGCAGTCGATCAGCGAGCCCTCCGAGGCTACCCCTCCGTCGGGCACTTTCAGCTCGTACCGGGGCGCCCAGTGCTCCAGAGCCGATTCCTCGATGACGCTGCGGTTGACCCTCTCCGCCCGCAACTCGGCCGACTCGGTGCTGGAGGAGGGGTAGACGAACTCGGAGCCTATCGTCGGCGAGGCGCTCACGACCAAGGCCACCCGTTCGCCGACCAGCCGGGCGGAAACGAAACCGGCCTCGATCATGAGGGTGCTGACCACACGCATTTCGTCGGGATCGGAGAGGTCGACCTGCGCAACCAGCGTGATGTCCTGGTCTGCTCTCGCGTAAGGATCGAGACCATGCGCCATCAGCAGAACGGTATCGCCGCTCATGAAGATCTGCTGGTTCCAAAGGTCCATGTCGTTCCATGACAGCAACGGCATAGACGAGACCAACTCCGGGACACCGGATGAAACATCTATGTAGTGCAGAGCGCGGTAACCCACGGCCAGAATGCGGCCCCCGTCGGTCTTGACAAGGTCGGGCTCATCGACTCCTACCTCCTGAACATTGGTGGTGGAGTAGTCCACCACCGCGTCCGCCTGTGCGGACACCGATGCGTCGGAGGGGGCATCCGCGGCCTCCTCCTCGACCATCATCTGGACCGTTTCTCTTAGGAGGGGATTGTCCTTGTTGAATCCGTAGGGTCCTACCCGTTCGAGCGCCTCAGCCTTGATATGGGCGAGGAAGGCTTCACACGAGTCGAACTCCACCAACTCCGATGCGAACAGCCCCACGGGTCCGTCCGGAACGGTTCCAGTCGTTGGGGCGACGGTGTCTACGGTGGAGTCGGCGCCGGTTCCCGTCAGGCTCGTCACAGCCGGTTCGGTGGCCTCGGCCGCGCAGGCGCCCACCAAGACCGCCAGTGCGACCAGCCGGATTGCAATCTTGCTCATCACCGCTTCCTTCTGGAATCTCTTCCATTCTGACCAGTTGAGAGGTGAGACGTATCGGAGACCACGGCAGGTTCCCGCCGTCGGCCGGGAATGTGATGGATTCCGGCGGATACTCATCAGTGCTTGACGAAATAGTTGCTGTCACGGTTGGCGGGTTTGTACGGACCACCGCAGATCGCGCCAGGCCACCGCGGTGAGGAAGATCCGGCGAAGGAGACCTCCGCCGCGATCATCACCCGAATCGCGCAACCAGACCGCCAAGAACGCCGCTGCCGGCGCTTGCTCAGGGGCCTCCCCGTCCACCACAGTGCCTGGGCTCGGAGCGCGTCCTCCCCGCCCCCTCCGGAAGGCTGTCGGGCACCGAGATTCCTGATCCTTTGGGCGGTCGAGCGACGTCCGGTTCGTCATGGCCCTGCTGTTTGGTACCTCCAATAGTGCAACACAGGTGTGACAGCATCAACCCCACGCGGGGCGCGGTGGCTCGAGCCGGCCGCCCGCCTTCCCGCGTCGCTTCCTCTACGCGACTGCCGGCCGCCGGTCGACCTTCCCGGCTGACTCCGGTCGACGACCCGCTATAGGTCATCGACCGGAGTCGGCTACCGGCGGTACCGAACCGCAATGTCGGCGTCGACGTCGTCCACCACCGCGGATGCTGCCAGCCTCAATAGCGGTAGGTAGACGACTCGTACGGGAACCTCGTCCAGGAGGTCTCGGACACCGATGTCAGGTCCGTTCCGGCCAGGCCGGCGTCGGAGAGGGTGAAGATCGTCTGGCCTATGACGAGTGATCGTCGGATGGGAACGTATCTCCAGTAGTACGAACCCCGATCGAACTCGGGAGCGTCCTCGGGGGGTTCGTGTTCGATGGTGCCGAGTTCTTCGATGCCGTCGGGTCCGACGCCGAGCACGATCGCCCCTTGGTATATCCCTCTCCTGCCCGACTCGTCCCTATCTCCCCACCATCCGACTGGCAGGACAGCGGTTCCGGTCGGGTGCCAATAGAGGAACGCCCGGTGGTTGAACTCGACCTCGGTTCTCGATGACTCCGGAAGCGTGAACTGGTGGGTCCGGACCGGTTTCGCCAGATCCGACACGTCGAAGATGGACACCTGCGTTCCCTTGACTCGGCCTACCTCGTCGGCATCCCGGCCCACACCGAGCAACAGTCCTTCGCCGATCGGGTGCAGGTAGGCCGAGTAGCCCAGGATCTTCAACTCGCCCGCCACCTTCGGGTCGCTCGGGTCGGACAGATCGATGGTGTAGAGCGGGTCGGTCTGGCGGAAGGTCACCACGTAGCCGACCTCCCCGATGAACCGCACCGCGAATATCCGTTCTCCCTTGCCGAGGCCGGCCACCGACCCCACGGCCCTCAGCTCGCCCCCATCCCGTTCGAGAACGTCCACGCGGCTCTCGGAAGCCTCGCTACGCCACCAACCCCACACCGGGGCGTCGGTGGACGCCACCCGCAGGTAGCCGTTGTGCTCGGACATGGCGAACTGGTTGAGCAGGAATCCGTCCACCGAACCGCTCGCCTCGTAGACAGGTCCATCGGACCCGCCGATGGCGAACCGGTGGATCCGGGTAGTGATCCCTTTGGCGTCGGCCGCGTCGAAGTTGTTCCGGTCGATCCACCGCCGGTTCGCCACGTACAGGCGGTCGGCGGACGCGTAGACGGTGTCGCCTCCCGCCATGACGGTGGCCACCTCCCCCACGCCGATGTTCTCGGCGAGGTCGAGGTTCAGCACCGAGAGGAGGCCGAACCCGGAGAACTCCTGCGGTGCGTAGTTGGCCGAGCATTTGATCAGCCTTCCCTCTCTGGCGGTTCGCGAGTTCCGGACTCTCAGCTCGTATCCGGGTAGCCAGTGCGCCAGCGTCGACTCCTTGATGGCCGCGCGATTGGCCCGCTCCGCTCTGGCCATGGCCGACTCGGACATGCTGGCGGGATAGACGAACTCCGACTCGATACGGGGCATGGACGACAGCACCAGGCTGGCCCGTTCACCCACCAGCCGGGACGATACGAGGCTTCCCTCGATCGAGAGACTCCTCACCACGCGGAGGACCACGGGTTGGGAGAGATCGATCTGCACGATCACCGTCTCGACGCCGGGCTCCCGGAGCGGCTCGTACCGGTATCCGGACATCATGAGGAGAGCGGTGTCACCGCTCAGGAACAATTCGATATCCGGCGATCCCAACCCGCGCCGGAGGGGGTTGTACCAAGGCCACAGGTCGTACGTGGACACCAATGCGGGAGCACCCGACGACACGTCGATGTAGTACAGGACACCCTGAGCGAGCGCCAGGATCCGTGTACCGTCCGTCTTCACGATGTCCGGTTCGTCGACGCCCACCTCTTGGACGTTGGTGGTGGAGTAGTCCACGCCGGCGGTGAGCCTGGTGGACCCGCCGGCCGCCCCGCCGGCCGCCCGACCGGAATCCTCTTCCGCTGCAGCCTCCGCAGCATCCTCAGCTCCGAAGAAAGTGAGCGGACGGCCCCTGGCGAACCCGTACGGACCGACCCGCGCCAACGCCTCGCTCTTGAGGTGGTCGAGGAAGGCATCGCAGGTGTCGAAGCCGACCAGTTGCGATGGGGAGGGATCTGACGGTTGTTCGGTATCGGCGGCCACGAGGCCGGACTCCGTTTGCTTCGGGGCGGGCTCCGACAGGGCAAGACCGGGGTTTGCGGCGGTGAGCAGCATCACCAGGGCCACCATCCATCCTACGTGCTTCCTCATGATCGGTTCCTTCCAGGAGTCATCCAGCCGGGTGTTCTCTCGGTAGTTAGGACGTACGGTAGATGTCGCAAGGTTCCCGCCGCGTCGGAGATAGGACGGTTTGGACAAACCTGCCGTCACCGCGCGCCCGATGACCTCCCCGCGCCGCCGTCCTGCAATGGGTTACCAACATGGCGATGGGGCAATTACCCTTGGGGATACAGATCTACGCATCTACCGGGAGAACCACCGTTGACGGATACCGTCCCGCTGCTCGTTATCGAAGACCTTCATGTGGCCGTTGACGGCCAGCCGATCCTCCAAGGGGTCGATCTGACCACGTTCCGAGGCGAGATCCACGCTTTGATGGGTCCGAACGGGTCCGGCAAATCGACCCTCGCCAAGGTGCTGATGGGACATCCAACGTACCGGATCACGTCCGGGAAGGTGTACTTCGACGGGGAGGACATCACCGGGGCCGATACGCCTTCGCGGGCCCGGATGGGCATGTTCCTCGCCTTCCAGTACCCCGAGGAGATACCGGGAGTGTCGGTGGTCAACTTCCTCCGTACCGCTTTGAGCAACCGGAGCGGGATCGACTACACGGTCCTCGAATTGCGCCTGCGAGTGATGGACGCCATGTCGTCCCTGGGCATGGACTCCGCCTTCGCTGATCGGTACGTCAACCAGGGATTCTCGGGTGGGGAGCGCAAGCGCAACGAGGTACTGCAGATGGCGGTGCTCGAACCCGATCTGGTCATCATGGACGAGACCGACTCGGGACTGGACATCGACGCCCTCGGCATCGTGGCCGAGGGCGTGAACCGGCTGGCCGGACCGGAACGGGGTTTCCTGATCATCACCCACTACCAGCGCCTCCTCGACCACATCACCCCCGATGTCGTCCACGTTCTGGTCGACGGCCGCATCGTCGAGTCGGGTGGGGCCGGTCTGGCCCACAGGCTGGAGGCCGACGGCTATGAGGCCTTTCGGGTGACCGCGGCGTCATGATCGACCCGGGAGCCATCCGCGCCGACTTCCCGATCCTGGACCGGAGGATCAACGACCGGCCGCTGGTGTTCCTCGACTCGGCGGCCAGCTCCCAGAAGCCCGTCCAGGTGCTCGACGCCATGATGCGCATCTATCGCACTTCCTACGCCAACGTTCATCGCGGCGCCTACACCCTCTCGCAGGAATCCACCGAGGCCTACGAGGAGGCCCGCCGCAAGGTGGCCCGGTTCCTCAACGCGACCGGCGACGAGGAGGTGATCTTCACCCGGAGCGCCACCGCGGGTATGAACCTGTTCGCCTACGGCTGGGGACTCAACACGCTCAAGCCCGGCGACCGGGTTCTCACCAGCGTGATGGAACACCACGCCAACATCGTGCCGTGGCACATCATCGCCCGCCATACCGGCGCCGAACTGGCCTACATAGACCTCACCGACGACTTCCGGCTCGACCTGGCCGGCGCTCGAGACTGCTTCGACGAGCGGGTCAAGATAGTTGCCCTCTCGGGCATGTCCAACGTCTTGGGAACCATGCCCCCGATCACCGATATCGCCCGGATGGCGCACGACGTGGGTGCGGTCATGCTGGTCGACGGGGCACAGATGGTTCCCCACTCCCCGGTGGACGTCCAGACGTTGGGGGCCGACTTCCTGGCCTTCTCGGGGCACAAGATGCTCGGACCCACCGGCATCGGAGTGCTCTGGGGACGGAGGGAGTTGCTGGAGGAGATGGAGCCGGCCGAAGGCGGAGGCGAGATGATCCGCGACGTCCGCTTGTTCGAATCCACCTGGGCTCCGGTACCGCACAAGTTCGAGGCGGGTACTCCGCCGTTCGTGGAGGCGATCGCACTGGGGGCGGCCATCGACTACCTGTCCGACATCGGAATGGACAGCGTTTTGGAGCACGACCGGCAGTTGACCGCCTACGCGCTGGAGCGCCTGGCGGATGTGCCCAACCTGTCCATCCAGGGACCCACCGATACCACCGACCGGGGCGGGGCGATCAGCTTCGACATTCCCGGCATCCACGCCCACGACGTGGCGACCATCCTCGACGAGCAGGGGGTGGCGGTACGGGCCGGGCATCACTGTGCGAAGCCCCTCATGCGCCGCCTGGGTCTGACCGCCACCACCCGGGCATCGTTCTATATCTACAACGTGCCCGAAGACGTGGATGTCCTGGTCGACGCCCTCGGCGTGGCCCGGCGGCTGTTCGGACTCCCTTGAGGTACCTAGGAGGGTGCTGTAAAACGGTGGGGAACAGCGGCCCGTCTTCTTCTGAGCAGTTTCTATGTCATCGACCGATGGGCCGTGAAGGGGTTCTGCACCACCCTTCTAGACCGGAGCAGGCAGGTGGTATTCGTCGGGGATCGGTCCCAGGCTCTATCGTTGGAACCTACCTATGGCGCTTGAAGAGCTGTACCGCGAGGTGATCCTCGACCACTACCGGAGCCCCCGGAATCGCCGCGTCCTCCACCAACCCGACGCGAGCGCCGACGGCAACAATCCCCTGTGCGGTGATGAGGTCCACGTCGATCTGCTGATCGAGGGGGATGTGATCGTCGATATCGGGATCACCGGGCACGGCTGTTCGATCTCCCAGGCTTCCGGATCCATGATGGGCGACGCCCTCAAGACGAAGTCCATCGATGCGGTGCACCGTCTCGCCGACCGCTTCAAGGGCATGATGAGCATCGACGGCGCCACCGACCCGGGACTCGATCCCAACCGTCCGGGGGCGGTGCTGGGCGATCTCGAAGCCCTCCAAGGCGTGCGCAAGTTCCCGGTGCGGATCAAGTGCGCCGACCTGCCCTGGACCACTCTGGAGGAAGCCCTCAGGGACTACGAGGCCGGCTGACCACGGCCCGTCGGTCGATGACAAGATGCCTGTTCAGAGGAAGAGGGCTAACCATCTACCCGTTCTTGAGCACCCTCTTAGCCTGAATCCACCGACGGCCTCCCCGGGGGGTGGTCCGGGGTGCGGTTGGTGGGGGGTTGAGGGGTTGGGGCTGGTTGGATTCGGGGGGTTTCGGGGGTGTGGTGGGTGTGGTTTGGTGGGTTAGGTAGTGTTGGGGGCTGGTTGGGATGGTTTCGGGCGTGTGTGGTCGGGGTTTGGGTGGTTGGTTATGGTTGCGGCGGGTCCGTCGGGCCGGGTCAGCAGAGCTGTGGCAGCGCCCGGAGGTTAGTGAGGGTGGTTAGGTAGGCGCCGGCCCAGGGCCATCGGGCGGGTAGACGCAGGAGGCGGCGTCCGCCGTGGTTGACGAGGCGTCCAGGGAGTCCGAACAGTCGGGTACGGATGGTACGTCCACAGACCAGCCGCCCGGGCGGCTGCGTACCCCCGAGGAGGGCTATCTGCCGGTAGAGGTTATGGGCTAGGGCGGCGCAGATCAGCCAGGCGGCGTTAGCTGCGAAGACGCCGGAGGGTAGGTGGGCGAGACCCCCGGAGTCTTTGAGGTCGCGGATGGCGAGTTCGCATGTGGCGTGGCGGCGGTGGTACCGGTCGATTTCGACCGCGGGCAGCGGGCTGTGCGCTTCCCCAGGGTTGTCACCGATCTCTACCACCGGCAGTTCGGCCACTTCGGTGTCTTGTTCGCCGCGGCGGGGTTGGTGACCGGTGTCGTCTTGTCCGGCCCCGGGTTGGTGGCGCCGGTCGGCTTCTGCCGCGGGCAGGTCCAGGTTGGTGACCAAGGTGTGGTACCGCCAGTCGGGCCACAGCTCGGCTTGGGAACCGACCAAGCGGGTGCGGCGCACTACCAGGCGAACCCGGCGTTTCTGCGACCGTTTCTTGGGGTTGGTCATCTCCAGGACTGTTTCCCCCACTTGTGCCAGCCCGCCTTCGGGATAGGCAATGGGGGTCCACGCGTCTTTGTCGATATTGCTGATCAGTGTCCTAATCTTGGCATTCAGCGGGCAGGTGATCGACCAGCCCACCCCGAGGCGGTCGAGGGCGGCCAAGAGGGTATAGGACCAGAACCCCGAATCGGCCCGCACGCTCACCGGGCCCCTGGCCCCGGCCCGTCGCACACGCCGCACTGTCTCCCCAACGAAATGGACCACACCCCTCTGCGATGCTCCTTCCCGCAGACGGGCGCCGACCACTTCCCCCGTATCGGCTCGGAACGCCAACAGCGGGTGATAACCCAACTCTTTGGTGTAGCCATAGGCGGCCCCTTGTTTGGTCTTGGCAGACACCTCACAGATCGTCGAGTCCACATCGAGGGTCACCGCTCCCTTGCCGGGACCGGCGCCCGCCCGCCACGCACGGCCCAGCGCTACGGTCACCACCTTCTCCAACTGGCGTACATGACCCCAGGTGAACGAACGCAGGAAGGTTCCCACAGTGGACGGGGCCATCACCGCATGGGGCAGCACCCGGTCGGTGGAACCGGCCCGGAGCCGATCCACATGGTCAATATGGGAGGCGCCCACCAGCATCGCAGCTACCAACGTGCATACCTTACGACCCGGATGCGCGCCACCCACCCGGCCGCCCAACCGCACCGTCCGATCCACCAAACCTTCCAAACCCAAACGGTCCATCAACGTCCCGGCCGCCAACAACCCAGCGTCGGCCACCAGCCCCTCATCATCGAAAACCGCCTCATACCGGTCGATATTCTGCAATACTCCACTCACAGGAAGTGCCTCCAGACTCCGAGCCAATCACCATGTTTCGTATGGCTATTGTCCCAGATCAGAGGCACTTTCCGCGTCTATCCACCCCCAACCACAGAATATCTACCGGTGGATTCAGGCTTAGGAGGGTGGTGCAAAGCCCCTTCACGGCCCGTCGGCCGATGACATAATGCCTGTTCAGAGGAAGACGGGCCGTCGCTCCCCACCGTTTTGCCGCACCCTTCTAGAGCACGCCCCCTTCGGTCATCCGCTTGATGTCGAGCACCCGATCGAGTTCATCCGCGTCCAGCAGGCCCTTCTCCAGCACCACCTCCCGGATGGTACGACCGGACGCGAAAGCCTCCTTGGCGACCTCGGCACCCCTGTCGTAGCCGATGCGGGGGTTGAGGGCGGTCACCACGATCAGGTTGGCCTCCACCAGCTTCCTCGCCCGTTCGGCATCGGCCTCGATGCCCTCCACACAACGCTCCCGGAGGGTGGACGAGGCGCTGGTCAGCAAATCGATCGCCTCCAGAAGGTTGTGGGCGATCATCGGCATCATCACGTTCAGCTCGAGGTTCCCGTTGGCAGCCCCCCATGTGATGGCGGCGTCGTTGCCGATCACGTGAGCGGCCACCTGCATGACCATCTCGGGGATGACCGGGTTCACCTTTCCGGGCATGATCGACGAGCCGGGTTGGAGGACCGGGAGCTTGATCTCGGCCAACCCGGTGCGAGGGCCGGACGAAAGCCAGCGGAGATCATTGGCGATCTTGAACAGTGACACCGCCACCACCTTGAGGGTTCCCGAAGCCATGACCACCGCGTCCTTGGCGGCCTGGGCTTCGAAGTGGTTGTCGGCCTCGCGGAACGGGATTCCGGTCCTTCGGCCGATCAACCCGATGACCGAGGCGGCGAAGCCGGGGGGAGCGTTGATACCCGTTCCGACCGCGGTTCCTCCGAGCGCCAACTCGTCGAGGTCGGGCACCACCGCCAGGAGGCGTTCGACACCCCGGCGCGCCTGGACCCCGTAGCCCGAGAACTCCTGGCCCAGAGTGACAGGGGTGGCATCCATCAGGTGGGTCCGGCCTGATTTGACCACCTCCGAGAAGGCTGTCGCCCGAGTCTCCAGTGAGACTGCCAAGCCCTGCAGGGCGGGGATGAGACCCTCGCGTACGGCGGCCGACGCAGCTATGTGTATGGCAGTGGGTATCACATCGTTGGAGGACTGGCCGAAGTTCACGTGGTCGTTGGGATGTATCAACCGGTCACCGATCCCGCCGCCCAGAAGTTGGCCGGCCCGGTTGGCGATGACCTCATTGGTGTTGGTGTTGGTCGAGGTTCCCGATCCGGTCTGGAAGATATCGAGCACGAAGTGGCTGTCTAGGAGACCGGCCATCACCTCATCAGCGGCCCGGGCGATGGCAGAGGCTGTCTCGTCGGGCAGGTACCCGGCCTGCCCGGAGACATGGGCGGCCGAGCTCTTGATCAACCCGAGAGCCCAGATGAACCGGCGGCCGAACCGCAGGTTCGAGATAGGGAAGTTCTCCACCGCCCGCTGCGTCGAAGCTCCATACAAGGCGTCGGCAGGAACCTCGACCTCACCCATCGAGTCCTTCTCAACCCTGTATCCCACGTATTCCTCCCCGACCGGCCGGCACTCTCCCGTCGTCAAGACCTGCAAGGTTACCGTGCCGGGCCGGCCCACCAGAGAGTTGGAAACCGTAGGAGCATATAGTATGCATCCGGTGGACGGAGTATGATATACGGTGACAGAATTCCATACGGAGAAGTTATGCGGATATCGGAACGTGGCCAGATCACCATCCCCAAACGGTTGAGGGATCAGTACGGGCTTACCCACAACGTGGAGGTGGAGATCACCCCCACCGAGATGGGCCTGCTCGTCCGGAAGCACACAACATCGAAGCATCCGGTGGATCGGGTGTACGGAATCCTGGACAGCGACGAGAGCGTCGACGACTACATCGAGGCAATCCGCGGCCGATGATCACCGCGGTGGACACGAACGTCCTGCTGGACGTCTTCCTTGCCGGTGCGCCTCATGGTCGACAGTCCAGGGACTGGCTCAGAGATGCCTACGACCGTGGGGCGATTCGCATCTGCAACGTGGTCTACGCAGAACTCGTACCGGTGTTCGGCGGTCGAGCTTCCCTCGACGGTGCGCTCCGAGAACTCGGCGTCGCGGTTACTCCGATCGACAACGCCATGGCCTACGAGGCCGGGATGCGTTGGCTGCCCTACCGCCGGTCCGGTGGCCCGAGGAAGCGGATCTTCACGGACTTCCTCATCGGCGCCCACGCCCTCTCATCGGCCGATGCGTTTCTTACCCGAGATCGTGGCTTCTCCAGGTATTTCCCGGAACTGACGCCGGAGTGAGAGGTCCGCGGGTAGGCAGAGGCCGATCCCCCCTGTCCTCGGCCCTCCTGCCGCTGCTCGAGGAACACCTGGTCGTCGCTGTCGCCTCGTTAAGGGCCGCACACTCGGTCTGCCCTGGGTGAGCACGTATCCGCGGACTCTCCGGGGCATACTCGACTCGAAGCGGTCGCCGTAGTCGCAACCTCGTTCGGATCATGCTCGGGGTCCGTCGGGGAGCGGGCCGGGTGACATATTCCGGCAGTTGCGTTCAAGGTCCGCAAACGGCGGCGGTCCCGCGAGCGGCACACGCAGAGGTGGAATGCAGCGAAGGGCGTAGATGGCTGCTGGGACACACCAAACCGTCTTGCAGGCCGGCGATTGCCTCCCACCCCGCCAATAACCTATGTCTATGAGCACAGGGAATTTGCTCCTAGTCGAGGATGATCGAGGGGTGCGGGAGTCGTTGTGCCGCGCCCTCGAGTTGGAGGGGTTCGATGTGTGCGCGGCGTCCGACGGCCTTGTGGCGCTCGACATGCTCATTGCGCACACTCCCGACACCATCATCCTCGACGTGATGATGCCGCGCCTCGACGGGTTGGAAGTGGCCCGGCGGGTCCGTGCCCGCGGGGATACCACGCCGATCCTCATGCTTACTGCCCGCCATGAGGTGTCGAGCCGAGTTGACGGCCTCGACGCCGGCGCCGACGACTATCTGGTCAAGCCCTTCGCCCTCGACGAACTGCTTGCTCGGATCCGGGCCTTGCTTCGTCGCAGCGGGCTCTCCGGGCAGGGCAACCGGTTACGTCTGGCGGACCTGTCGCTCGACCCGGCTGCCCGCCGGGTCTTCAGGCGAAGTCGGGAGATCATCCTGACCAAGACCGAGTTCGACCTGCTGGAACTACTGCTGTTCAACGTCCGGATCGTGCTCTCGCGGGGCGTGATCATGGATCGGATCTGGGGATACGACTTCGAGACCAGCTCCAATCCGCTCGAGGTGTACATCGGTTACCTGCGCCGGAAGCTGGAGGCTGCCGGGGAGCCGCGGCTCATCCACACCGTTCGAGGCGTGGGATACGTGGCGAGGGAACGGTGAGCCTGCGCTGGAGATGGGCGCTTGGCCTGGGAATGGTGGCCGCTCTGGCCATCGGCCTCACTACCTCCGCCGCCATTGTATCTGCCAAACGCCAGCTACAGGCGACAGTCGATGTGGACTTGAGAGAGCGAGCGGTGGAGGTCAACCGGTGGGCCGGGGTACTGCTCACCAACGGTCGGAACGTCCCTCGGCGCCTCCAACCAAGGATCATCGATTTCGACGCGGTCGTTCAGGCCTTCGACACCGACGGCACAGTCGTCCTGCGGATGGGGCGGGAGGGAGTGGCTCCACCGATCGAGGCAACGGATCTGGCCGTTCTGGCAGGTGGGCGGAGATCGTTGATCCGGGATGTGCGCATAGACGGCACCCCCTACCGGATGATCACCCTGAGAGTGGCGCGCGCGACCGCTTACGAGACCGGCCCGTTGGCGTTTCAGATCGCGACCGACCGGTCGCGGGTCGATACCAACCTTAAGGCGCCGACCCGCTCGCTGGTCTTGATAGGGGTGGTAGGTGTACTTCTGGTGGCGTTCACCGGCTGGGTCCTTGCCTCCCGGGCGGTGCGGCCGGTTGAGGACCTCCACCGAGGCGGCTGAACAGATAGCCTTCACTGAACAGTTGGATACCGGGGGACAACTGGATACGTCTGCTCCCGGCGAGATCGGTCGGTTGGCCGCTGCTTTCTCCTCGATGCTCGGCGCTCTGTCGGCCTCGAGGCACCAGCAGCAGCGGCTCGTGTCCGATGCCGGTCACGAGTTCCGGACGCCGATCACAGCTCTCAAGACCAATCTCGAAATCCTCAGGCGGCAGGGCGACAGCCTGTCGAGCCGTCAGCGAGCTGAACTTGTCGAAGCGGCCCATTCGGAGTCGAACCAACTAGCCGCTCTGGCTGCCGAGTTGGTCGATCTCGCCTCTGATGTGCATCACACCGACGAGAAGATCACCAACTTGGATCTCGAGTTGCTGGCCACGGAGGTCGCCAACCGCCACCGCCGGGTTGGTGATAGGAAGATCGTGGTCTCGGGAGAGGGCGCGACGGTGACCGGACGGAGGTCGCAGTTGGAACGGGCGCTCGGAAACCTGGTCGACAATGGGATCAAGTGGGCAAGTGCGAACGTGGAGATCGTCCTGGATGGATCCACGGTGACCGTTATCGATGACGGCCCCGGTGTCGCTGAGCATGAGATCCAACACATTTTCGAGCGTTTCTACCGGTCACGCGAGGCCCGCTCAACACCCGGCACCGGGCTCGGACTGGCCATCGTGGAACATCTGGTGGTTGCACATGGCGGAACCGTCTTCGCGCGCAATGCTCAATCCGGCGGGGCCGAAGTGGGCTTCACGCTGCCCGTAACCCATGATCCGTGATGTCCCGGTTCCAATGGCAGCCCCAGCCGGGATCGTCCACTCCCTTCGCCCTCTGGTCCGGGACGGTGTGGGTGATGATGCGGTAACGGGCCTCGGCGGAGGCTACCGAGACCCGTTACCGGAGGGGAGACGGCTAGTCGGCTGTCAGATCAGGCATCCTCGACACTGGATTCGGATGCCTCCTTCTCTGCATGCCGGTGACGACCACCGCCTCCATAACATTTGCCATGCTCGGAGCGGACGTCCTCCAACTCCTCCTTCGTGATCTGCCCGTCTTCGAGCGCACCGGCGAAGGGTCCATCCGGGTCTGTAAGCCGAGCCGCGAAGGGAAGCTCCGCTATCTCCTCACAAGTCAGCACATCGTCCTCCAAGAACGACTCCAACTGAGCCCGTGCTGTCCGGCGGGCTTCCAGAACCTCGGCCCTCTTCTCCTCGAACGCCGCAACGATTGCGTCGGACTGCTCCTGGGTGATGGTCTCGCCTTCTACGAGGTCTTCCAGGACTTGTTCCAACAGGCCTGCTCTCTCGTATCGGGATCTGTGTTCGGATCCGTGATGGCCGGCTCGTGCCCATGCAATCGTTGCAACCCCCAGCACGAGGACCGCAACCACCGGAATGACTATCTTGCGCATACCTTGCTCCTTTCTCCAACCGGTTATGCAGAGCAAATCGTCCAATCCCAACCTGTGCCTTTCCTGAGAGCAACCTGAAGATTCCGTGAGAAACGACGCGTGTGACAGTTACCTGACCTCAGCCGTCGGGGACGCGCGACGGGGGATAGTTCTAGGAGAATGCTGGAGAACGGGTAAATGATTGGCCCGTCCTCCGCTGACGTGGCACTCTGTCAGTCGGGCCAACGGTGGGGCTTTTCAGCACCCTCCTAGACCGTGCTTATTCAGATACACCCTGTAGTACCGTTATACAACGTGCCCATCGTTGTGCAGCAAGACTGTGCTATGGCATCAAGCTTCAGAGGGCGGTCCCAAAGGAACCAGCGAGAGTCGAGCGCGCTTCTGCCTAGAGGTCGAAGGGGGTGTCGGTGAACATGTCGCTCACCTTCGGCTTGGGCCGCTCGGAGGCGGGAGCAGTCAATCCGAGCCGGGACCGTACCGCCGCGTATCCGCCCGCTTCCAGCTCGTCTGCCAGATCCGGACCGCCGGACTCGACGATACGGCCTCCGATCATGATGTGGACCCGGTCGGGTACCGCGTACTTGAGGATCCGGCTGTAGTGGGTGATCACCAGCACCGCCACCTCATCGCTACGCATAGCCGACACCGCCTGTGCCACCTGTTTGACGGTATCGATGTCGAGGCCCGAATCGACTTCGTCCAACACCATCACCGTGGGTTCCAGTACGGCCATCTGGAATATCTCGGAACGCTTCTTCTCGCCTCCCGACAGATTCCCGTTGACCGAGCGGCTGAGAAACCGCTCCATGCCGAACCGACGGGCCTCCGCTGCTATCCGGCCTCCCACGTCCGAGGCAGAGGCCCCTAGGGAGATAGCGGCTTCCTCGACGAACACGGACAGGTCCAGGCCAGGAATCTCCACGGGGTATTGGAAGGCTTGGAGCAACCCGGCTCTCGCCCGCTCGTCGACGCCCAAGTCGGTAAGGGACCGACCGTCTACGAGTATCGTTCCTGATACCTGGTAGCCCGATTTCCCGGCCAGCACATGGCAGAGGGTGGACTTTCCTGAGCCGTTGGGACCCATGATGGCGTGCACCTCGCCGAAAGGCACGCTGAGGTCCACGCCTTTGAGGATGTCCAGACTACCCACAGAAGCCTTCAGACCCTCGACCCGGAGCGCGGTCGTCATGGCTCCCCCCGTCCGGGCTCGAGTCCCACCATCACCACCCCGTGCTCGACCCGCACCGTGTAGGTGGGGACCGGGCGGGTGGCGGGGAGGGAATCGGGGCGGCCGGTCCGCACGTCGAACTCGGAGCCGTGCCGGGGACACTCCACGTCGTAGTCGAACAACTCACCCTCGGCCAAGGAAGCGTCGGCATGGCTGCACCGGTCGCCGATCACGAAAAAGTCGTCCTCGATACGGAACACGGCCAGACGGTGACCAGCCACCTCCACTCTCGTACCTTCCCCGTCGAGGAACGTGTCCGCGTCACCTACCCGTATCCACTCCATCAGAAGCTCCCCCTCTGCTGGGCACCTGCGAACTTGGCCGCCACCGCTGCCCGCGAAGGTGGCGCCAGACCGGGAACCGCCAGTTTGGAAAGGATCTCGTTGAAGAACCCGCGAACCAGGAGGCGTTCCGCCTTGTCGGTGGGTAGACCGCGGCTCATGAGGTAGTACAACTGGTCCTCGTCGAGCGGGCCGGAAGACGACCCGTGACCGCACTGGAGATCATCGGTGAGGATCTCCAGGTTGGGTATCGAGTGGACCTTGGCACCGTCGGACAGCACCAGGTTGCGGTTGGTCTCGAATGCGGAAGTTCCCACCGCCGGGTTCTCGATGCGCATCAACCCGGCCCACACCGCCTGGGCTCTATCGGCCACCGCCCCTTTGAGGAAGATGTCGGATGTGGTGTGGGGGCCGTAGTGGGTCACATGGATCCGGTAGTCGAGCACCTGCCTGCCGTCGCCGAAGTAGATTCCACCCATCTTGACGGACGAGCCCAGACCCTGGAGCGAGATACCCAGACGTTGGCGAGCGTACCGACCGCCCAAGCCGATCTCGTCTATGCGTAGAGTCGCATCGCGGTCGGCTACGAACTGGTGGTGGGCGACCATCCGGGCCGAGTCCGCCAAGCGTTGTACCACCGACACGGTCAGCCTGGCATTCCGGTCGGCCAGTACCTCCAGGATCGGGCATACGAGTACCCGGGCGCCCGGAGCGGAACGGTACACCACGACCACCGACGCCTCCGAGCCGGGTCCTCCGATGACCATTATGTGGGGGAAGACGGCCGCACCGTCGGTCACCGACTGAACATCCACCACCACCGGCGCGGTCACCGCGCGCCTGGCCGGGACGAGGATGGCCGCGCCGGGAGGGCCGAAAGCGTGGTTGGCGGCGGTGAAGATATCGATATCGGGCGGCGCGGCGACGCCGTAGCGGGACCGTACGTGCTCTTCGGGCATCTCCGAGATTGCCCCGACGGTGACCTCGTCCCCCTCGCTGTCCACCACCGTCCCATCCACCAGCGTCACGCGGGCGACCGAGCCACCCAGTGCCTCCAGGTACTCATCACTTCCCAGCTCGCCGGACGGCTGCGGGACGGGACCATAGTCATCGAGCGAGAAGTCGAGATCGACATACTTCCAATCCTCGTCGCCGGCAGACGGCATCGAAGACTCGGACCAGACTTCGAGACCGCGGCGCCGGAGGGGCGCCAACCAGTCAGGGGCGGCATCTGACTTCGAAAGGGCTGCAAATGGTGATGATCCGGGCACGGACCGATCCTCCACATCGTGGGTGTCGCATGGTAGACGGGTTCCCCATCGTATTAGCACTATCGCCGTAGTGCGAAGCCGGTGCTCGCTGACAGATGGCCGGATCAAGGCGTTGACTGCTCCACCTTGTTATAGCTACCAGCTAACGGACGCACAATCACCATTGGCAAAGGTCCGCTGGCACCGTTCGACCCCCCAGGCTACTCCTCCAACGGCGCTACCGGTCACCGATCGCCCCGGCAGCCCTCTCGAAGACGCTGTCCAGCATCTCCTGGGTGAGCCGCCCGGTGAAGGTGTTCTGCTGGGAAGGGTGGTAGCAACCGATGAGAAGGGGAGCGCCGGGGCCGAGTTCCACCTCCACCCCGTGGCCGAATCGGGGGCGAGGACGAGGAACCTCCCATCCCCGCTTGAGGCCGAGCCGCAGCGTCTGGTCGAAGGCCATACCTCCGAGGGCAACGATCACCTGCACCCGGCGGCACAGATCGAGTTCGGCATCCAGCCAGACCGCGCAGGTGTCCCGCTCCGCGGGGGTCGGGCGGTTACCGGGCGGTACGCACCTCACGATGGCGGTTATGGCGGCGTCGCGGAGTTCGAACCCGTCGTCGCGGCTGACTGCCACCGGACGGTTGGCGAATCCCGTCCGGTAGAGGGCTCGGAACAGCCACTCGCCGGAGCGGTCGCCAGTGAACATGCGACCGGTCCGGTTGGACCCGTGGGCGCCCGGTGCGAGGCCGATCATGAGCAGCCGAGCGGTCGGGCCGCCCAGCATCGGCACCGGGCGGGCCCAGTACTCCTGGTCGGCATAGGCGGCCCTCTTGGAGGCCCCCACATGCTCGCGCCACGCGACCAGTCTCGGGCAGCGGCGGCACTCGATCAGTTCCTCCTGGGTCCGCCTGAAGGCTTGGTCACTCACGATCCGGGTGCGGGGCCGGTCGACGCTCCGGAATCACCGTCCCCTTCCGGCGGAATGGCTGCGGGCGGTTCGGCCTCGAGAGCACCCACCTTGAACCGGCTCCTCGCGTTCCACAACATCCAACCCAGCTCCAGGCCCTCGGCGGCGTCGATCTCGGCGCGTACCTGCGAAGGGTCATCGTAATAGAAGTCCTGCAGCCAAGGCCGGATGATGGCCGCTCCTTCCAGACGCTTCATACCGTGGGCGAGTGCAGACCCTACGACCTCGCCAGGATGATCGTTCGGCTTGTCGAACCCGAACCAGCCCTTCGAGTAGTGGCTCGGGTAGACCATCGGCGAAATCACATCGACCGCGGCCGAGAGGGAAGCGAACTCCTGGCCGATCCCGCCGTCGTCGGCCACCGAGGTGATGAAGCCGAAGATGTCGGCGGCCACCAGGCAGCCGAGCGGGTGCAGTCGATCGACAGCCTCCTGCAGGAAGCCGGTGATCGCCTTCTTCCTGACCTCCGCTGAACTGTCGAGGTCGAAGCGGACGGTCTCCGGAAAGCCATCCGGAAAGCGGACGTAGTCGAATTGGATCTCGTCGAAGCCCGCCGAACAGACCTCGTCGGCAAGGTCCAGCGCGTAGGCCCGGGCCTGGCGGTCGGTGGGATCGAGGAAGTACTGGTTGCCCTTCCTGTACGGCGACTCGGTAGCGGTGTCGTAAGCCGCCATGTCCTCCCTGAGTCGGGCAGCGATCGGATCCTGGAAGGTCACGATACGAGCGATCTTGTAGAGGCCCCGCCGGTCCATTTCGGCCACCACCCTGTCAAGATCGAACAACCTGTCCGCAGCTCCGAGCTGGTTGGCCAGGGCCACTTGCGTGTCGTAGAGAACACGACCCGACTCGTCCTTGACATCGATGACCAGCGAGTTCACGACCGTCTCATCGGCAATCGCCAGCAGTTCTTCCCACTGTTCGGGGTCGGTGTGGACCGAATAGGCGACATGAAGTCCTCTGATGACCCGCGGTTTGATCTCGATGTTGGTGACCAGGAACTCGCCGTCCCAATAGAGCGCCCTGTCATGCCATCCCGGCCGGCTGACACTGATGGTGCCCACCGACGGGCGACTGATCTCGAAACGGCCCGTCTGGTCGGTCATCACCTCCCTGTCCCCGAGGGACACGGAGGCAGCCGACAGACCGAAGCCGTTGCCGTCCACTACCGTACCCCGTAGCACGACAGGGCGGAGCATGAGTTCCAAAGGGTTCTTCTGGAAGGCCTCCACGGCCACGGCGCCGGGGAAGAACCCTTCGGCCTCGACCGAAACGGAGAACGGTACCCCCTCCCAACGGACCTGGATGACGCCGCTATCGTCGGTGACCAAGCGGTTGCCGCTGACCTTCGCCCGGGCGCCGATGATCGGGACTCCAAGATCGTCCTGGACCTGAACCGCCACCATCGGAACCCGGCCGGGCGGCGGAACGGGCGCCTCCCCGACTACCACCACGGACTGTGCCATGCATCCAGCCAGGAGGATGCCGAGCAGAGCAACAGCCACCGGCCGCGCCCACCGCAGCGGGCTGTGGCGAAGCGAGGCGGACCGGGGTAGTCCGATCACTGCGCTCCCCATCGCACATGGCAGACCGATGGGCACGGCTCGCGGCTGGTGCATCTGCTCGTTCGGGCGGATCTGAGACTGATGACCATGGTGGAGCACTCGCCGAGCACATCTACTGCAATGACCTCCAAAGGGTAATAGCACCTCGGAGACTATCTTCAACCGGTCTCGGCCGAACCGCATCTCCACCCTCGATACAGCCTTTCCCGGGAAGGACTTTACGAAACCAGGAGAGATCACGTTGCGAAATCCGTTTCGGGGTGATACGTTGCCTTGCCTCAGCAAAAGAGAGGTTCGTGCAGGCGTGGTGATCGTAGCCCGGGAAGCGTTGCCGCTAGCGGATACCGTGGGTATGTACCTGGAGGAGGTGTCCACCCACTCCCTGCTGACGGCCGAGGACGAAGTGGAACTGTCCCGAACGATGGAACTCGGCCTTCGGGCACAGGAAGAGTTGGACACGTCACCCCAACTCGGTCCCACGGAATGTCGCAAACTCCTCCGGTTGGTCCGGCAGGGCGACGAGGCCAAGGCGCTCTTCATCCAATCGAACCTCCGTCTGGTCATCTCGATCGCCAAGCGCTACGTGGGTCGCGGTCTGGATCTGATAGACCTGATCCAGGAAGGCAACCTGGGGTTGATCAGAGCGGTCGAGAAGTTCGACTGGCGCAAAGGGTTCAAGTTCTCCACCTACGCCACCTGGTGGATTCGTCAAGCCATCACAAGAGGCTTGGGGAACCAGGCCCGTACCATCCGTCTCCCGGTTCACATGGTGGACATCGTGCGCACCGTGAACGAGACCCGCTACACGCTGACCGAGGAGTTGCGGCGCTCGCCCACCCGCGAGGAGATCGCCGAGGCCAGCGGACTCGATATCGACCGGGTGCACGCGGCCCTGGACGCGCCCGGCAGTACGATTTCACTCGACCGGCCCGTCGGGGAGGACGGTGACGCCGCTTTCGGGGACTTCGTGGAGGACAAGGGAGCCACCGACCCGTTCGTCCACGCAGCGGTGGAGATCCGCAAGCGGCAGATCGCCGAAGCCCTGACCGTCCTCAACCCGAACGAGCGCACGGTGATCGTCAAGCGATACGGGCTAGGAGGGTCCGACCCCCATACGCTGACCGACATCGGCGCAATTCTCGGGCTGACCCGCGAGCAGATCCGCCAGATCGAGAATCGAGCCCTCTCGAAGCTCCGGCATCCCTCGTTCTCCTTCGGACTCAGGTACCTGCTGGAGCTCTAGGAGGGTGGTCTAAACGGTGGCGAGCAACGGCCGGTCTTCGTGCGAACAGGCATGAGAGGATGCGCGGGTAGGTGCTCACCTGGGGGACAACCCTTTTACGTCAGTTGACAAGTTCCCAGCGATAACCAGGGGGTTCTCGCGCCGGAATCGGACAGGCTATTCAGCAGGGCCGGTCGCGATCCTCCTACGCGCACCTTCTTGTGTCATCGGCCGACAAGCCGTGGAGGGGCTTTGCACCACCCTCCCGGGAGGTACCGGCGGCTGCCGGCCGGTGTCCGGTGGCCAACGGGAAGGAGAAACCTGTGGCGTATCCGCCTTAGCGGTCGCGTGGTCTCCGCCACCCGGCGACGTGCTCAGCCGACCGCGCCCGCCTCCAGCATGTTGAGCTCGATGAGGCGGTTCATCTCGACCGCGTACTCCATAGGGAGTTCCTTTACGATCGGCTCGATGAACCCCGCCACCACCATCGACGTGGCCTCGTCCTCGGTGAGTCCTCTGCTCATCAGGTAGAAGAGTTGGTCCTCGCCCACCTTCGATACGGTCGCTTCGTGGCCGATCTGGGTGTCCGCCTCTTCGATCTCCATATAGGGGTAGGTGTCCGACCGGCTGGCGTCATCCAGGATCAGCGCGTCGCACCGGACGAACGACTTGGCCTTCTCGGCACCCGGCTCGACCCGTATCAGCCCGCGGTAACCAGCCCGGCCGCCACCCTTGGTGATGGATTTGGACAGGATCGTCGAGGTGGTGTTGGGGGCGGCATGCACCATCTTGGCCCCCGTGTCCTGATGCTGGCCCGGTCCGGCGAAAGCGATCGACAGCACCTCACCGTGCGCTCCGGGCTCCATCAGCCACACTGCCGGGTACTTCATCGTGAGCTTCGATCCCAGATTGCCGTCGACCCATTCCATGGTGGCGTCGGCGTAGACGGCGGCGCGCTTGGTCACCAGGTTGTACACGTTGTTCGACCAGTTCTGGATGGTCGTGTAACGACACCGGCCGCCCCGCTTTACGACTATCTCGACCACGGCGGAGTGCAGCGAATCGGTCGAGTAGACGGGCGCGCTGCAACCCTCGACGTAGTGGCAGAACGCTCCCTCGTCGATGATGATCAATGTCCGCTCGAACTGGCCCATGTTCTCCGAGTTGATCCGGAAGTAGGCCTGGAGGGGCTGGTCGACGTGCACGCCCGGTGGAACGTAGATGAACGAACCGCCCGACCATACGGACGAGTTGAGCGCCGCGAACTTGTTGTCGTTGGGCGGGATGATCTTACCGAAGTGCTCCCGGACGAGGTCGGGGTGCTCCCTAACGGCCGAGTCCATGTCCATGAACAGAACGCCGAGACTCTCGAGGTCCTCGCGATTCCGGTGGTAGACGACCTCCGACTCGTACTGGGCGGTCACCCCGGCCAGGAACTTGCGCTCTGCCTGGGGGATCCCCAGCTTCTCGTAGGTGTCCTTGATGGACTCGGGAACCATGTCCCAGTCCTTGGCCTGCTCCTCGGCCGGCTTGACGTAGTAGTAGATGTTGTCGAAGTCGATCTCATCGAGCAGCCCGCCGCCGCCCCAGGTGGGCATAGGTCGGCGCAGGAAGCGACGGTACGCCTTGAGGCGGAACTTGAGCATCCACTCCGGCTCGCCCTTGATGAACGACATCTCGCGGATGATTTCCTCTGATAGGCCCTTCTCGGGTTTGAAGACGTAGTCGTCCTCCGGATCACTCCAACCGAGCTTGTAGGCGCCGAGATCTATGTCAACTGTGGTGGTCATGAGATGCTTCTACCGTAACCTCTGCTGTGTCTAGTCGGCCCCGATCGTCACGGGGCTGCACGACTTGATCATACCAACTCTCCTGGTCAATCAGGGCGGCAATCGGTGCTGACAGGGCGCTCGGGCAGGCGGACACGATCACCCCGTGTACTCACTCCCTATCCGGATGCTGTTCGGGAAACCCCCGATCACCATGGCCGCCCCATGAAATGTCGCAAGCTGTGTTCCCCGGGTGAGTGCCTATCCGTGCCATTCTCCTAACGCCACGGCATGTCCGTAGGAGTGACCGGGTCGGGCATCATCGTGTCTCCCATGAGGTACCCGTCCACAGCTGTGGCGCAACTCCGGCCCTCGGCGATCGCCCAGACGATCAGAGACTGTCCTCGTCCCATGTCGCCGGCGACGAAGACACCCTCGATGTTGGTTGACCAGTTGCTGTTCCTGGCGACGGTACCCCGGTCGGTCAGGCGGACTCCCAGCTGTTCCAGCATCGGCGAGCGTTCCGGTCCGGTAAAACCCAGGGCCAGCAGCACCAGGTCGGCAGGGTACTCCTCATCAGTGCCCTCGATCTTGTCGAAGGACATCCGTCCATCACGGAACGACAGGTCGACGCCGCGGGTCCGCAGGGCCGTCACTCGGCCCCGTCCGTTCCCGACGAACTCCTCGGTGTTGATGGCGAAGCGCCGCACTCCTCCCTCCTCATGGGCCGAGGAGACCCGATACATGAGGGGCCAGGTCGGCCAGGGTGTGCTGTCGGCCCGCGCGTCCGGCGGCCGGGGCATGATCTCGAACTGGTGCACGGAAGCGGCACCCTGCCGGTGGACGGTCCCCAGGCAGTCGGCGCCCGTGTCTCCCCCACCGATGATGATCACATGCTTGCCGGACGCGGATATCGGAGGCTCATCCGTGTCCCCGAACCGGACACGGTTGGCCATGGGGAGGAACTCCATGGCCTGGTGGATCCCGGCGAGGCGCCTTCCCGGAATGGGCAGATCCCGCCACCGGGTGGCGCCCGCGGCCAGGATCAACGCGTCGAACCCGGACATCAGGCGGTCGGCGGTCAGGTCGACGCCCACTTCGGCATCGACCACGAACTCGGTGCCTTCCGCTTCCATCTGGTCGAGACGCCGGTCGAGGACACGCTTCTCCATCTTGAACTCGGGTATGCCGTATCGGAGCAGGCCCCCGATGCGGTCGGCCCGTTCGTAGACCGTCACGGCATGTCCCGCCCGGGTGAGTTGCTGGGCTGCCGCGAGGCCGGCCGGACCGGACCCCACCACCGCCACCCGCTTGCCCGTGAGCGTGGTCGGTACGACCGGAGCCACCCACCCTTCCGCCCAGGCCCGCTCGATGATCTCGAGTTCCACCTGCTTTATGGTCACCGGGTCCGAGTTGATACCCAGGACGCAGGCAGCCTCGCACGGCGCCGGACACAGCCTTCCGGTGAACTCGGGGAAGTTGTTGGTGGCGTGGAGGCGGTCGATCGCCTCCTTCCAGTTGTCGCGGTATACGAGATCGTTCCAGTCCGGGATGAGGTTGCCGAGGGGGCATCCGCCGTTGCAGAAGGGGATTCCGCAATCCATGCACCGCGATGCCTGGTCGCGGAGATCCTGGAGCGGGAACTCCGCGTAGACCTCCTGCCAGTCGAGGAGCCGTACATCGACCGATCGCCGGGAAGGCGTCCGGCGCCCGTGCTTGAGGAAACCCTTGATGTCACCCATGGTCCGCACCCATGATTGCCTCGAGTACCGGTTCTCCGGTGATCTCCGCGTGGCGCACGGCCTCGATGACTCTCCTGTAGTCGTCCGGCATCACCTTCACGAAACGCCACACCTCTTCGTCCCATCCAGCCAGTATCCGTTCGGCCGGCGCGGAGCCCGTCTCCAAGTAGTGGGCCGTCACCCGGTCGTGCAAGAACCTCAGGTCCTCGCCACTGAGGGGATCGAGCGACACCATCTCCAGGTTCACCCGGCCGGGGAAGGATCCGTCCGAGTCGTACACGTACGCGATGCCGCCTGACATGCCCGCGGCGAAGTTGCGACCGGTAAGGCCGAGGATCACCGCTCGCCCTCCGGTCATGTACTCGCAACCGTGATCGCCGATACCCTCCACCACGGCCACTGCGCCCGAGTTGCGGACGCAGAATCGCTCCCCCACCACGCCCCGCAGGAACATCTCACCGGAGGTCGCCCCGTAGAGGATCACGTTGCCGGCGATGATGTTGTCCTCTGCCACGAGGGGAGCTTCGGGGGGTGGCTTCACCACGATACGCCCGCCGGACAGACCCTTACCCACGTAGTCGTTGGCGCTCCCGACGAGATTCAGGGTGATGCCCTTGGGCAGGAAGGCGCCGAAGCTCATACCGGCCCAACCCGTGAAGTTGACGGTGATGGAGTCGTCCGGGAGTCCGGCCGCCCCGAAGCGGCGGGTCACGTGATAGCCGAGGAGGGTTCCCACCGCTCGGTTGACGTTGCGTACGGGCAGGTCCAGGGTCACCGGAGGGCCACCCGACAGCGTTCCCTCGGCCAGTTGGATGAGGGTCTGGTCGAGGGCTTGGTCCAGGCCGTGATCCTGCTCGGTGGTCTGGTGTCTGGCCTGGCCTGGGGCGAGTTCCGGCACGTAGAAGATCGGAGACAGGTCGAGGCCCTCGCTCTTCCAGTGGGCCGCGGCATCCCTCACGTCCAGCAACTCGGCATGGCCGATGGCCTCGTCGAGCCTCCGGAAGCCCAGTTCGGCGAGCAGTTCCCGGACCTGTTCGGCTATGAAGCGCATGAAGTTGACGACGAACCGGGCTTTTCCGCTGAACCGTTCGCGCAGTTCCGGGTTCTGGGTGGCGACGCCGACCGGGCAGGTGTCGAGGTGGCACACCCGCATCATGATGCAGCCCGAGACCACCAGCGGTGCGGTGGCGAACCCGTACTCGTCGGCACCCAGCAGCGCCGCGATCACCACATCCCGGCCGGTCTTCAGTTGCCCGTCGGTCTGTACCACGATCCGGTCCCGCAGGCCGTTGAGTAACAACGTCTGCTGCGTCTCGGCCAGACCGATCTCCCAGGGACCGCCGGCGTGCTTGATGGACGTGAGGGGGGAGGCGCCCGTGCCACCGTCGTAGCCCGAGATCAGGACTACGTCGGCCTTGGCCTTGGCGACCCCGGCGGCAACCGTTCCCACGCCCATCTGGGCGACCAGCTTCACGTGGATCCTGGCCCGCGGGTTGGAGTTCTTCAGATCGTGGATGAGTTGCTTGATATCCTCGATGGAGTAGATGTCGTGATGGGGCGGCGGCGAGATCAGACCTACACCGGGAGTCGACATGCGGGTCTCGGCGATCCACGGATACACCTTGTAGCCGGGTAGCTGGCCCCCCTCGCCCGGCTTCGCCCCCTGAGCCATCTTGATCTGGAGGTCGTCGGCGTTCACCAGGTACTCGGACGTCACTCCGAAGCGGCCCGATGCCACCTGCTTGACCGCACTGCGCCGCAGGTCGCCATTGGGGTCGGCAATGTTGCGGGCCGGGTCTTCACCCCCTTCCCCCGTGTTCGACTTGCCGCCGATCCTGTTCATGGCGATGGCCAGAGTCTCGTGGGCCTCCTTGGAGATGGAACCGTAGGACATGGCCCCGGTGTTGAACCGCTTCATGATCTCCCGAACTGGTTCGACCTCTTGGATGGGGACCGGCGTTCGGTCCTCGGTCCTGAAACGGAACAGGCCTCTCAGGGTGCCCAGGCGCTCCGACTGGTCGTCGACGAGGCGGGTGTACTCGTTGAAGATGTCGTAGCGGCCCTCCCGAGTCGAATGCTGGAGCTTGTACACCGTATCGGGGTTGAACAGGTGGTACTCGCCCTCCCGCCGCCACTGGTACTCCCCGCCGCCGTCGAGATCCCGGTGGGCCGTCTCCCCCGGGTTGTCGGCAAAGGCCGCTCGGTGACGGTGGACCGCCTCCGCAGCGATGATCTCGAGATCAACACCCCCGATCCGGCTCACGGTGCCGGTGAAGTAGGAATCGATCACCTCGGCGCCGACTCCCACCGCCTCGAATATCTGGGCCCCGATGTATGAGGCGATTGTCGAGATGCCCATCTTCGACATCACCTTCAGAATGCCCTTGTCGGCCGCCTTCATGTAGTTGGCATGGGCTTTCCCCCTGTCCATGCCAACTAGGCCGTGGCTCTCTCCGTCGATCATGTGGTCGATGGCAGCGAAGGCCATATAGGGGTTGATGGCGGTGGCGCCGTATCCCAGCAGCAGGCACAGGTGGTGGACCTCCCTGGCGTCCCCGGTCTCCACTATCAGGCCCACCCGGGTGCGGTTCCGGGTCCGGACAAGATGGTGGTGTACGGCGGCGGTCGCGAGGAGGGACGGAATCGGAACCCGGTCCCGGCTCACTTCACGATCGGACAGTGCGATCGCCCAGACCCCCGCCTCGATCAGCTCGTCGACCTCGGCGCAGACCTGCGCGAGAGCGTCGCGCAGGGCGGCTCCGCCGCCGTCGGGGCGGAAGTGGCAGCGCACCACGGCGGCTGACCCGCGGATCTTCGGGACTTCGTCCATGCTCAGCAGTGATGCGAGTTGCCCGTTGTCGATTATGGGGCTGTCGAGTTCGATCATGTTGCACGAGTCGGGCCCCGGGTCCAACAAGTTCGACTCCGGACCGATGGTCGTTCGCATCGAGGTCACCAACTCCTCCCGGATCGCGTCGAGCGGAGGATTGGTCACCTGGGCGAAGAGTTGCTTGAAGTACTCGAACAGCATGCGGCTACGGTTGGAGAGGACCGCCGGCGGCGTGTCGGTCCCCATCGAGCCGAGCGCCTCCTCGCCGCCGAGCACCATCGGCGCGATCAGCATCTTCAGTTCTTCGTGGGTGTAACCGAAGGTCTGGAGGCGCTGGAGTACGGGCAGCCGGTCGTCACCTTCCGGTGCCACCGCCGGAAGGTTCCCGAGGTGGACCAGCCCGTCGCCGAGCCACGCCGTGTAGGGCCGCGCCGTCGCGAGGTCCCGTTTGATCTCCACGTTCCGAACGATGCGGCCCGCAATGGTGTCCACCAGGAACATCCTTCCGGGGCGGAGCCGGCCCTTCTCGACGATACGCGACTGGGGCACGTCGGTCACCCCCACCTCGGAAGCCATGACCACCAGGTCGTCATCGCTGACCCAGTAGCGGGAGGGGCGTAGCCCGTTACGATCCAGCACCGCGCCGATCTGCCTCCCGTCGGTGAAGGCGATCGATGCCGGGCCGTCCCACGGCTCCATCAACGCGGAGTGGTAACGGTAGAAGTCCCGCACCGCGGGATCCAGGCTCTCGTGTTTCTCCCACGGCTCGGGAATCATCATCAGGACCGCTTCGGGGAGCGAGTAACCACCCATGTAGAGGAGCTCCAGCACCTCGTCGAAGCCCGCCGTATCCGAGACCCCCGGCGTGCAGACCGGGAAGATGCGATCGAGGTCACCCGGGATGAGGTCGGTTGCCAGGAGGCTCTCCCGGGCACGCATGAAATTGCGGTTGCCCTGGATGGTGTTTATCTCGCCGTTGTGGGCGATCATCCGGTAGGGATGCGCCAGAGGCCACGTCGGGAAGGTGTTGGTGGAGAAACGTGCATGCACCAGGGCGATCGCGCTCTCGACCCGGTCGTCGTGGAGGTCGGGGTAGAAGTCGGCCAGCTGCGTCGCGGTGACCATCCCCTTGTAGATGAGCGTGCGGCACGACAGGCTCGCGAAATAGACTCCCTCGTGCATGGCCGAGGCGCCGCCGATGGCCTCCGCCGGACGATCGTCGCCCGATACGAGGCGTACCTCGTGCTCGATCCGTTTCCGCACCACGTAGGCCCGTCGCTCCAACGCCATCGCCGACGCGCCCCGACCGTCTATGAACACCTGGCCGATGGCCGGCATGGTCCTGCGCGCATCTCGCCCTATCACCGACGGATCCGTCTGTACCTCGCGCCAGCCCAAGACATCGAGGCCCTCCTCGGCCGCGATTCTCTCCACGTGCCGGATCCCGAGTGCGGTGAGGTCCTCGCGGTTGGGGAAGAAGGCGATTCCGGTCGCGTAGCGGCCGATGGGAGGGAGCGCGAACGGTACCGCCGCACGCAGGAAACGATCGGGCACCTGCAGGAGAATGCCGGCGCCATCCCCCGTCGCCGGGTCGGCGCCCGTGGCCCCCCGGTGCGCCATGTTGCATATGGCTCCTATGCCGAGCGAGACCAGATGGTGGCTTCGTCTTCCTTTCAGGTCCGCGACGAAGTTGACACCACAGGCGTCGTGCTCGAACTGCTCCCGGTAGAGACCGGCCATCAACTCCCCTTCCCCCGGTCTTGCTGACAACCCTCACCATGTGGCGTGGAGGCACCCGTTCGATCGGGCCGGATCGACGAGGTTCGTCCGGCGTCAGGTAAAAACACCGACTATACACGCCTGCCGGCGGAGCCGCTCCGAGCGGTTGGAGGAGAATGCTGAAGAACGGGTAAATGGTTGGCCCGTCGTCCGCTGACGTAGCATTTTGTCATCGACCGTCGAGCCAACGGGGGGTTTCTCAGCACTCTCCTAGGACCTGATAACTTGGGAGGGCATGCCCGTTATCGTCATAGGCGCCGACACGCCCGTCGGAGACGCCATCGTGGATCTCGTCCTACCGTCGGCGGCCGAGGTGCGGGCGTTCGTCTCGGATGGGCAGCGGGCCCGCGATCTCAGGGATTCGAGTGTCAAGGTGGCACTCGGCGATGTCTCTGATCCATCTCATGTCGAAGCGGCTGCCCTCAACTGTTTCTGCGCGGTCCTGGTAGTCGAGGCGGCCACAGACGGTCGTGAGAGAGCGTTCGCCGCCGATCCGCAGGCTGTCATCGAGGGATGGGCCGGAGCGATCCGTAACGCAGGTGTTCAGCGCGCCATCTGGGTGGCCGGAGAGGGTAGCCGCTTACCGCTCCCCCGGCCGGTACCCGAGGTGGCGACCGTCACCGTCGGCCGATACATCGAGGGGGCAGCCCGGGAGGTGGCAGAGCTCGAAGGAGTACACCAACTCCCGGATTGACTCCGGCGGCCGGTGGCCCATGCCGCCTTCGGCGTCCCCGAGCTACCGGGCTCGGAAGCCTCGCGCGTCGCCGATCCGACCAGGGGTTACCCGCGTCGGACGGTCTCGGATGCGAGACGGTTTCTCAAGACCTCGCCCAGCGCCCCCGGAGCGTCGGCATGGGTGCTGGCATGGGGGGCTACCCGCAGGAACCCGTCTCTCACCGTGAGCCTGAATCCGGCCTCCGTCAGCCGCTTGTACGCCTCGGCAACCGGCTCGCCGGACGGGCGGAAGCTGACGATGCCGCTCCGCTCCGAGTCTTTCGCCCAGGGTCTCACGACGTGGGCACCCGCTCTCCGAGCCTCGTCCTCAACCGCCTTCGAACGGTCGATCACCGTAGCCTCCACATCCTCGATCCGCGCCCTGCGAAGCGCTTCCAGCGAGCCGCGCAACGCCGCGACGGAGGTGAGCGGCGGGCTGCCCATGGTGAAGCGGCGGGAGTTGTCGAGAGGGGGGTGCGGGAGGGGTACACGGGTGTCGAAAGGATCTTTCACTCCGGGCCAGCCCACCAAGGTCGGGGAGAGCCGCTCGAGCGCCCGCTCCGAGACGGCCATCACCCCCACCCCACCACCCGCCCTCAACCACTTGTGACCTCCGGCCACCACGACATCGGCATGCTCCATCGAGAAGCGCACCGCACCCAGGGCCTGGACGGCGTCGACCACCACCAGAGCTTCGCCGGCGGCTTCGCGCATCGAAGCCAGATCGCACCGGTAGCCGGTGTGGAAGTCGACGTAACTGAGCGCCACGGCCGTGGTCGAAGCGTCCCGGGCTCGGGCAATGAGATCGGCGGTGAGGCGGCCACCGGGGACCTCGACCATCCTCGGCTCTATGCGGCCCTCCTCGCCGGCCCGCACCCACGGATACAGGTTGGCGGCGAACTCGGTACGGGGGATGACCACCGAACCGCCGGAGAGGCCGAACGCCACCGCAAAGAGGCCGGAGGAGGTGTTCGGAACCACGCCCACCCGGTCCGGTGCGGTACCGATCAGATCGGCTGCCAGGGCCGAGGTGAGCTCGAGCTGCTCCATGACCAGTGGGATCAGACCCCCCTGCCCGCCCGCCATGGCCTCTCCCATCTCGGCGAGACGCGCCCGCGCGGGGATCGACATGGCGCCGATCGCGGCGAAATCGAGAAAGCCGAACGGCTCGTCGTACTGCTTGAGGAAGGACTCCGATAAGGACATGGACGGGGCGAGCCTACTCCTCTCTGCACTGCCCGGGACGACGAGAGGAGTACCGTAGCCGGGGTAACGCAGGCCGACTCCCGACAGCGGCCTCACGATCCGGAGTGGGAAATGGCCGACCTTCCGTCCTCGACCGGAGTAGCGGTCATCGGATGCGGGATCATGGGCGCCTGCGCCGCGTACCACCTGGCTGCATCCGGCGCCGATGTCACCGTGCTGGAGCGTGACACGATCGGTTCGGGCTCGACGGCCAAGTCGGCCGGCGGGTTCAGAGCGCAGTTCTCGGACGAACTCAACATCAGGATGGCGGTCGAGAATATCCGCCGCCTGGAACGATTCGAGGCCGAGTTCGACACGGATATCGGCCTCAGGCAGTGGGGATACCTGTTCCTGCTGACCGAGCGGGACGTGGAGACCTTCCGCCGAGCGGTCGATCTGCAACGGTCCCATGGAGTTCCTTCGGAACTGATCGATCCGGAAACCGCCCGGGCTATGGCGCCCGGAATCCGCACCGACGACCTGGCCGCCGCTACGTTCTGTCCTTGGGACGGTTCCTGCACACCCGAGGCCGTGGCCCAGGGATACGCCCGGGCCGCGGTCCGTCACGGCGCGATCATCGTCCAGCAATGCGAGGCGATCGAGATCGTCGAAGCCGGGGGCCGGATAAGGGGTATCCGGACCAGCCACGGGTTCATCTCGACCGGTGAGGTCGTGCTCACGGCGGGCGTGTGGAGCCCCCGGCTCGCCGCTCCGCTCGGCCTCCGTCTCCCGGTGCGGGCCGAGAGACGGCACATCTGGCTGAGCCGGGGCCCCGATCCGTTCCCCCACCGCCTCCCCTTGGTGATCGACTTCGCCACCGGCTTCTACATACAGCGGGAGGGGCGCGGACTGGCGATGGGCGGCCGGGCTCAGACTCTGGAGGAGTTGGCGCCCACCGTCGCAAACCGTGCTCCATGCCTCCTCGAATCGGAGATAACGCATGGCTGGTGGGGCTACTACGCAACGAGCCCCGACCACAACGCCCTGATCGGATCCGCGCCCGGAGTCGAACGGCTCCACTACGCGACCGGGTTCAGCGGGCACGGTTTCCAGCAGGGACCAGTAGTCGGACGTCACCTCGCCGAACTCGCCCTGGGGTTGGTACCCACTTTCGACCTGGCGCCCTTCGATGCACGCCGGTTCGAAACCGGCTCGACCATACCCGAGTCAGCGGTTATCTGATGCCGAGTCTCGACCTGAGCCCCGAGGACCGGGCCATGCTGGCCGGGGAACTCGGCGAGGCCGACGCCGTCGCCATGCGCCTGCTGGTCGGACTGGCCCGAGCAACCGGCGCCCGCCGCCTGATCGACATCACCGGCGCCCATATCGACGGGACCCTCTACCTCGGCCGGGCCAGCCTCGACTATGCCACCCGCCTGCGCGATCTCGGCGGGAGGGTCCGGGTGCCCACCACGCTCAACGTTTCCTCGCTCGACCTGCTCCACCCGGAGTTGTTCCGGGGCGACGACTCGACCCGGCGAGCGGCGCGGGCGACCATGCAGGCCTACCTCGACATGGGCGGGCGCCCCACATGGACCTGCGCTCCGTACCAGCTCCCCGAGCGACCGCGGTTCGGGGACCGGGTCGCCTGGGGGGAATCCAACGCCATCGTGTTCGCCAACTCGGTACTGGGCGCCCGTACCCCGCGGTTCGGGGACTTCGTCGACATCGCGGCAGCGCTCACCGGGCGGGCGCCCGAGTTCGGTCTCTACCTGGACGACTGCCGCCGGGCCGGGGTGCACTTCGACGTATCCGGCATTCCTCAGCCTGCCAAGGTGACCGAGCAGTTCTTCGCGGTGCTCGGCTTCCTGGTAGGGAAGGAAGCCGGTCTCGAAGTGCCGGTCATCACCGGAATCGAGTCAGCCACCGAGGACCAGATGAAGGTGCTCGGCGCCGCCGCGGCCACCTCGGGGGCGGTGGGGTTGATTCACCTGGTCGGGGTCACACCGGAAGCTCCTACCCTGGGGAGTGTCACCGTGGGGCGGCGGCCGCGATTCGTGGAGGTCACCCCGGAGGCTCTCGATGCCGCCTACGGCGCGCTCTCCAATGCCTCGGCCGGAACCCTGCGTACCGTGAACCTCGGTACTCCTCATTACTCGGCCAGACAGATCGTCCGGCTCGGCGCCCTGCTGGGAGGACGGAGGGTGCATGAGCGCGTGACCATGTACGTGAACACGGGACGCGATGTCCTTCGCTCGACACAGGAGGTCGGCGACCTGGAGGGATTGGGCGTGGTGTTCGTGGTCGACACCTGCACCTACGTCACTCCGATGATCGAGGACCGGAACGGGGTGGCGATGACCGACTCGGCCAAGTGGGCCTACTACGCCCCCGGCAACCTCGGCTTGGAGGTCATGTTCGGATCAACCGCCGACTGCGTGGAGTCGGCCCTCGCGGGCCGGGTGGTGCGGGAGACCACACCGTGGTGAAGATCCGGCTGCAGGGTAAGCCCCTTGTGCCGGGCGCGGCCGTGGGAGATAGCCTGGTGCTCACCGAACCCCTCAGCTGGTGGGGTGGGTTGGATCCGATCACCGGGACCGTGGTGGACGGCAGCCATCCCCAATTCCGGGAGCGGACCACCGGGAGGATCCTGGTTCTGCCCCACGGACGCGGGTCCTCGGGAGGCTCGGCCGTTCTCGCCGAGTCCATAAGGGCGGGAACCGCGCCGGCGGGACTGGTGCTGAACAGTGCCGACCCCATCCTGGTCGTAGGGGTGATGGTGGCGGCGGAACTATATCCCGGACGTGGTTGCCCGCTGGTGGTCGTCGAGGAGGGGTTCGACTTGCTGGGCGGCGACCGCTCGACGCGTGTTCACCCCGACGGAACAGTCGAACAGGAAACCTGATATCGGCTGCTGGTGGCCATGAATCTGCCGCCGGTGACCACTACCGATCACCAAACACCGGCCACCGGCCGCATCATCGGCCGGCCAGGCGCGCCTCCACCAGCCCGTTGACCGACTCGAGGGCTGTGATCGAGCGCCCGATCCTGGTGGCCGGATCGTCTGTCTCGAGGATCTCCTGCCTGTCGAGGTCCGGTACCGGGAGAACATCGAGCGCCCGGTACGCAGCGGGCAGGGCCTCGTCGGGCAAGGGCCCGATAGACCCGGTGTTGATCCCCATCTCGGCGAAGAGCGCCAACCCGCGCCAAAACGCCCGGTCGAGGCGTCGGCGACATCGAGGATCGGCGACAAAGCCGGACGGATCGTCCAGGCGTTGGACCCGGGCTTGCGGATACGGATCGTCGGCGAGCCACCCCTCGACCCGGATCCGGGTATCGCCGCGGGCGACTACCAGGAGTTGCCCGTCCCCCGGCGAACCGACTCCTGTGATGGTCACAGCGACGCCGACGTCGAAACGGGCGTCTCCACCCCCGACCTCCCAACCTCGTTCGATCAGCACCACCCCGAACCCCGAGTCCCGCCGGACGCAGCGGTCGATCATCTCCAGGTACCGGGACTCGAAGACGCGCAAGGTCAGTACGGCACCGGGGAAGATGCCCCTACTCAGCGGGAACATCGGGAGCCACTCGACCGATGGTCGCTCAGGCATCGCCGGGAGAAGCCGTCCCTCGGGGCACCCGGCGGGTATGGCCCGACCGTTGCTGTACCCGGAAACGTATGCGAGCGACCTCCGTGAAGCCTACGAAGATCGGAAACGCGTACCCGCCCGGATTCGGGAAGAGAAGGTTGTTGAAGGTGAAGGCCCGGGTCACGCCCGTATCACTTCCCGCCGGCCTCCCGAGACGGTGCGTGACCTTGATGTGCTGGGCGAACCGCTTCCCGCCGAACAGGCTCTTCCCGTCCTCATCGACGAGGTCGACGGACAGATCGAACTCTTCGAGGTGCGACCACGGCACCCTGATACGGATCCCGATCCCCAGCGACGGATGGCGGGCCGGAAACGAACCCACCCAAAGCATGTCCCATCCCCCACCGAGAACGTACAGTTTGCCGCCCACCGCCTGCACGGCATCGGCCACCATGGCGAACTCGACCCTGGGAGTCGGATCGAGCGAGGTCTCGAGAGAGTCCATCCCGCAACTCTAGGAGACATCCCAATGGGTTGCCCCATCATCGTCCTGCCTCCGGGAAAGGCTGGATTGATCCAGGAGGGTGGTCAAGGCCCCCGGTTGGCCCGGCGGTCGGTGAGAGACTGCCGCATCAGCGGACGACGGGCCAACCATGTAGCCTTTTCTGAGCACACTCCTAGGATGGCAGTGGTTCTCGTTGACGCCCGACCGTTCCCGACCGGCGTACTGGTCTTCGATCTCGATCCCGGCTTGCTCGACGGAGGTTCACCGGGCCCGGGCCCGATACCGGGTCTCCCAATCTCCTAGGAGGGTGGTATAGGACCCCTACACGGCCCGTCGACCGATGAACGAGTGTGCCTCCGGAGGCAGGCGGACCGTTGTTCCCCATCGTCTTACAGCCGTCTCCTACGTAGCCACCCTCACGTGCCTGCGTCCGTCCGAACGGGTGGGTCGGCACTCGACCCCGATCCGTCCACTGCTGGAACGCTTCCGCCGAGAGCACTCCACCGGGTCGTGAGATCCACCGGGCTGCTGCTGGCGCTGGCCCTGCTAGTCGGGGCCTGTGCGCCATCGTCGCCCGAAGCCGCCGATCCGTTCGATTCGGTGGCACTACTCCGCGGCCGCGTGTGCGGGAGGGACATGGTGGGAGGCGTGGTGGTAGGACCGGGCCTGCTCGTGACGGTCGCGCACAACGTCGCGGGATCGCAGGGCGGCCTCAACGCCACCTTCGAGGACGGGCTCGAGCACCCGGTGACCTTGGTGGGCATCGACGTCGACCGCGATCTGGCGCTGCTGTCCGCCCCGACCGTCCGGCATCCTTCGATCTTGCTTGCGCATCCGACCCCCGGCGAGAATGGGCGGATCATCCGCCTGCGGGGCCAAGCCAAGCGAGCCGAGGTGCTCTTCACGGATGCCGAACCGGTGACCGCGGTAGGTCGGAACCTCTATGACGAGGAGAGCACGGCGCGGAGAGAGAACGTCCGGGTGCGCGCCGAGGCGGGGGCCGGCTACTCGGGCAGCCCCGTTCTCAACTCCGACGACCATATGACCGGACTGGTGTACGCCACAGCCCGGCTGGAGGACATGACCTACGCCAACGCATCCGCGGAGGTCGAGTCGTTCTTGGCGGCATCCGATCCGACCACCGAGGCTAACCCGGGCCACTGTCCCTGAGCCGGTTGCTAGTTGTCAGTTCTCAGTAGTCATCGGAGGATGCGCGGGTAGGCGAATCGCGACCGTCCCTGCTGAACAGCCTGTCCGACTCCGGCTCTAAAAACCCCTGGTTCTCGCTGTGAACTCATCAACCGACGCAAGAGGTGTCTTCCCAAGGTGAGCACCTAACCGCGCATCCTCTTGACGAGCCGCCCGCAGCTTGGAAACCACAACCGGCAACCAACCACCGGCAACCTGCAAGTAGCATCAGCCGGGTGTCGCCCTCCCCCTCTCGAATACCTCGCCTGATCGTGCTCGCCTACATCGCGACGCTGGCTATAGGCATAGGGGTGATCTTCTCACTCTTGGCAGAGATACAGGACCGCTACGGTTTCCCGACCTGGTCGTTGGGCCTCCTGGCCGGTATCCCCTTCGCTATGACCCTCTTCGGCAACATCTGGCTGACCCCGCTGGCCGACCGAGGGTGGGAGGTACGGCTGGTCACATTGGGCTGCGCGCTGCTGGTGGCGTCCCTGGTCTGGATGATCTTCGCCACCGCTCTGTGGCAATGGGTGGCGGCGAGAGCGCTCATGGGACTCGCCGAAGGTGTCTCCGTAGGGGCGTGCCGGCGGATCATGATGAGTTGGGATCAGGACCGCCCTGGGCGAGCGCTGAGCAATGTCATGGTGGCGATGATCGGTGGGATCCTGCTCGGTCCTCCCCTCGGGGGAGTGCTGAACGAGATCAACCATGTCCTTCCATTCCTGGTTCCGGCCGCGGTGGGCCTCCTGGTGCTCTTCCTTCTCCCGATGGTCCGACCCGCCGCGGAGTTCCAGCGAACACCCGCCCGGCTCTCCCGGCGCCGCCTGACTGCCATCCCGGGCTTCGCCTCCGGCTTGCTGCTCGCCGCTTCGAACTGGCTCTACATCGGGGTCATCGATGCGATCTGGGCCCGCTACATGACCGACCTCGGGGCGCGGCCGGTGGTCGTGGGTCTCGGGTTTCTGATCATCGCTCTTCCGACCGTGGTGCTCACACCGATCGGCGGTCGGTTGGCCGATCGCACCAACCCGGTGCGGCTCGCTCTGGTAGCCGCGGTCGGAGGACTCCCGCTGGTAGCGGCGTACGGGCTCGTCGGCGGGATACCTGCCCTGCTGGTCGTAGGGGCGTTGCACTCGGCATTCTGGGCCTTCGTGACCCTTCCGGGCCAGGCTGCGGTCGCCAAGGTAGCGCCCCCGGGCCAGGCGGCGGAGGCTCAGGGTCTCGTGGAGGTCTACGGGCTTACTCTGGCTGCCGTAGGAGCGTTCGCGGCGGCGCCTATCTACGAAGCCGCCGGTCCGACGGCGCTCTTTCTGATCACCGCCGCCGCCCTGGCGATCACGCCCCTCGCCGTGTTCATCCGCCGGGACATATGGCTGCGGGCCTTCTGAAGAACCGGGTGGGCAGGACTCGGAGTGAGAGGGCGGAACGGGCCGATGCCGCGCGGGCCCGTAGGTCGCCTGCCCGGGGGCAGTCCGGTAGTCGATCGAAGATGCCACCCGGTATTGTGTCGGATGCCAAGTGTCAACCGGTGCGGCACAAGCAAGAGACCGGCATCTGACCGGAATCCATGTCCTGGCCGGTCGATCCGATACGCGCCCGGTCAGAAGGAGACCACTGACGATGACGATTGCCTCGATCCCCCGACGGCCCGTCTCCACCGCCGGCCTTGTCCGGGCGAGCTACCGGTGCCCTGACAGGTCCGCTTCCAAACGGGGTGCGCGCCGTGGTCGCCGTTGACGTAGCGGTCCGCGCCGGTGCTCTCCTCGGTGAGTGCCCGCTGTGGAGTCCCGAGGAAGCGGTGCTGTACTGGGAGGACATCGACGGTCGGTTGGTGCACCGTTACGACCCGGCCACCGGCATGGACGAAACCCGCGAGGTCCCGGGACGCCCCGGATCGATGGTTCGTACCACCCGACCCGGAAGACTCCTGATCGCAGCCGAGACCGAATTGGTCTGGTTCGACTGGGACACCGGCGCCACGACTCCGTGGGTGACCCTCGAGCCGGACGGCACGGGCAACCGGATGAACGACGGCCGGACGGATCCCGTCGGGCGCTTCTGGGTCGGATCGATGTACCAGCGGGCATCCGACGAGCGGTACACCGGCAGCCTGTACCGGATCGAGGGGGACGGATCCTTCACGGTCACCCGCCGGCGGATCGGAGTCCCCAACGCCTTGGCCTTCGATCCCGCACGGGAACGGATGTACTTCGCGGATTCCTTGGCAGGTGCCGTCTTGAGCTACGACTACGACCTGGAGACCGGGATCGCTCGTAACGAGGCCGTTTTTGCCGACTTCACCGACCTCCCCGGACGGCCCGACGGAGCGTGTGTCGATGCCGAGGGTTGCTACTGGGTGGCAGCCGTCCACGGCGGGGCCGTGCTGCGGTTCACTCCCGACGGTGTAGTTGACCGCAGGATCGACATGCCGGTCACCAAGCCCTCGATGACGGCCTTCGGGGGGTCCGATCTGGGGACTCTGTTCGTAACCTCGATCGGTGGTGGCGGCAGCCATCCACTGGCAGCCGATGAACCCCGAGCGGGTGACCTGTTCGCGATAGACCCCGGTGTCACCGGCATGCCCGATGCCCCGTTTGCCGGTCTCTGAAGTCCGGGCCTTCCGAACCCGCGCCCAGGATCGTTACCATCCTCCCACCGCATAGGGAGGTGTCGAGATGGCGCACCGAATCTGGTTCGAACGCAAGGTCATTGCCGATCTCAGGCCCTATATCCCTCCATCGGTGGAGATGCTGGGCCCCAGCCGCCCCGACAACGTGCACGCCGGGATCGAGACGGCCCGAGCAGCGATAGCAGCGAGGTTACGTTACGACGACCGCCTCTTCGATCTGGCGCCGGATCTGGTGGCGATCTGCCGCACCGGAATCGGGTGTGATGCCATCGACTTCGAAGCCGCCATGCGGCGGGGCGTAGCGATCTGCAACGTTCCGGACGGACCAACGGTCTCCACCGCGGAGCACGCGGTGGCGCTCATGCTGGCCACCGCGAAACGGGTGATCCAGTCGGGAAACCGGCTCCGCAACGCCCGAGGCAACTACTACGCGTCGCACCGAGCGTTCGAGTTGGACGGCAAGACATTGGGCCTCGTCGGGTTCGGCAGGATCGCCCGGCGCGTCGCCACCATCGGTAGCGGCTTCGGTATGAAGATCCTGGCCTACGATCCTTATCTCGCCGACGACGCATTCCCACCGCCGGTGGTCCGGGCGCCGACTCTCGACGAGTTGCTCGCCCGCAGCGACGTGGTATCGGTTCACGTGCCTATGACCCCGGGCAATGCCCGGATGTTCGACGAAGATGCGTTCGCGAGGATGAGGCAGGGATCGGTGTTCGTGAACGCTGCGCGGGGCGGCCTCGTCGATCAGGAAGCCCTGCTGGACGCGTTGGATTCCGGCCACCTGTTCGGTGCGGGGCTCGATGTGACCGATCCCGAGCCGCTCGACCCCGGCCACCCGCTGCTGCACCGGCCGAACGTGACCGTAACCCCCCACATCGCAGCGGCAACGAGCGAGGCCCGGGTGCGCATGTTCAAGTTCGCCGTCGAGCAGGCGTTGATGGTGATCGAGGGGCGTAGACCCCCACATCTCGTCAACCCCGACGCCTGGGGTCGCGTACTCGCCCGGCTGGAACAACAGGGATGAAAAGAAGGCTCCGGATCGGCCTCGTCGGTTTCGGATGGATGGGCCAGGCCCACTCCCGCTCGTACATCTCGATCCCCCTCTACTTCCCGGAGGCGCCCTTCCGGCCGGTTCTCGCCGCGGTGGCCGAAACCATCCCCGAGCGGGTGCGCCGGGCTGTCGAGGACTTCGGGTACCGAGCCGGGACCTCCGACTGGCGGGAACTGGTGGACCGACCCGACCTCGACATCATCGACATCACCGCTCCCAACGCCATGCACCAGGAGGTCGCGGAGGCGGCCGCGGCAGCCGGGAAGCACATCTTCTGCGAGAAGCCGGTGGGGATATCCACGGATGCCACCGCCCGGATCGAGTTAGCCGCCCGGCGGGCCGGGGTGATTACCGGGTGCGGCTACAACTACCGGTGGGCGCCGCTGGTCCGTTACGCAAAGCAGTTGATCGAGGAGGGCCGGGTGGGTACCCCAACGCACTACCGGGGCCGTTTCTTCAGTATGTACGGCAGAGACCGGCTCGGGTTGCTCACCTGGCGGTTCCTCCAGGAGGCGGCCGGCCACGGCGCTCTGACCGACATCATGTCCCATGCCATCGACATGGCCCAGTTCCTCTACGGACCGATCCGTAGGGTGGTGGCGACCCGGGAGACTTTCGTGGTGGAACGCCCTCTCCCCACCGGGACGGGAACGCACTACGACCGCGGCTCACCCGTCGATCCGACCGGGAAGGTGACCAACGAGGACTACGTGGGCGCGCTGGTCCAGTTCGCCAACGGGGCAAGAGGAACCCTTGAGGCCGACCGCTCGATCTTCGGACCGCAGTGCCAGCTGGCGTTCGAGTTGAACGGATCGAAGGGCGCCATCTCGTGGGACCACGAGAAGCTCAACCAGCTACGCCTCTACCTGCCGGAGGAGCAGCCCGACGACGGTTTCATCGAGGTCCTGGCGGGTGACAAGTTCTACCGCCAGGCGAACCTGGTTCCGGGCGGCGGCAACTCGATCGGGTTCGAGGACCTGAAGATCCTGGAGGCGTACGAGTTTCTCTGCTCGGTGGCGTCCGGGACGCCCCACGAGCCGGGCTTCGCGACGGCAGTCGCCAACGCCTCCGTGGCTGCCGCGATGATCCGCTCGTGGACATCGGAGCGGTGGGAAGACGTAGAGTCCGTGCGTATCGATTGACGACGCGCCGACGAGGTGACCCATGGCACCTTGTTGACGGGAATGCAATAGGAGACACGAATGGAGACCGTCCGGCTTACGACCGCCCACGCCAACCGTCTTCCTCTGCTCATTCTCTCGGGTGACACCTTCCAGCATCGGATCGTCGACCCGGTGCTCCAGCAGATCGAGGTGTTCGAGGATCCGACCGTCACCGTTTGCGACACCTTCAAGCCGGTCAGCTGCTAATGGGACCGCATTACCCGACCCGAGCAGGTAATCCGGTCGCTACCGCCTATGAGCACTGCTGTAGGAGGGCGGTCGAAAACGGTGGGAAGCAACGGCCCGTCTTCCTCTGAACTGGCATCATGTCATCGGTCGACGGGCCGTGAAGGGGTTTCACACCCCCCTCCTAGAGGCCGGTAACCAAAGGAGGTAGAGGATGGGACGTTTCAGCGGCAAGGTAGCGCTCGTCACCGGGAGCACGCAGGGTCTCGGCGAGGGCGTCGCGGAACGGTTCGTCGAGGAGGGACTCGCCGGGCTCGTCGTAACAGGGCGCAACTCCGAGCGAGGCGATGCCGTCGCGAGCCGTTTGGCGGACGGAGGCTGCCGGACCGTATTCGTCCCGGCCGACCTCGCCGAGCCAGAGGGGCCCGCCGGGCTCATCGAAGCCACTGACCGGAACTTCGGCCGCCTGGACATCCTCGTGAACGCGGCCGGAGACTCGCACCGGGGAACGATCGAGGACACCGGTATAGAGCTGTTCGATCACCTCATGGCCGTGAACGTCCGGGCACCGTTCATGTTGATGCAGGGCGCCATCCGTATCATGCGACGGGAAGGCATCGAGGGCTCCATCATCAACATCGCATCGGTGGCGTCCCACGGCGGCCCGCCCTACCTGACCGCCTACGCGACCAGCAAAGGAGCGCTGGTGGTGCTGACCCGTAACGTCGCCCATTCGGTGGCCTGGGACCGCATCCGGGTGAACGCATTGAGCATCGGCTGGATGGACAGCCCGGCCGAACACATGATTCGGGAGCGTTTCCACGGGGGCGATCCGCAATGGTTGGAGAAGGCGGAGGAGAGCCAACCGTTCGGACGGCTCCTCAAGACCCATGAAGTCGCCAAGGCGGTCGCGTTCCTCGCGTCGGACGACTCGGGAATGATGACCGGAGCGGCGGTGGACTTCAACCAGATCGTCGTGGGCCCCGAACCGGGACCGGCTCACCGCCCCTCCCACCGGTGAGCCTGCGAACGACACAGCCCGATGCGGCACTCCACGCCGGCCTGTCCGGGAGACATACTTCCTCGACTACCTGCCATCGGGGCCGGTGGGCGAGTAGCGGGGTCCGCGGCGCCTTCCTACCCGACCGCACCAGGATCCACGACGACCGGGGCACCGGTGCGATGAGCCTTCCGGACCCATGCGCGGAGGTTTGACAGGAGTATGAGCGGAATCCCGACCGAGGCGCCCCCCGAGACCCTGGCATTCAACGCCGAGGTAGTGGCCCTCACGCGAAACTTGTCGCCCGCATGGGAAGTTGGCGTTTCGGAAGCGCGTCGGGTGAGAGAAGAAGGTCTGTCGATACTCGGCCCCCGGATCCTGTCTCCCATAGCGTCCGACCGCATGATCGACGGAGCAGGCGGACCCATCCGCCTGCGGGTGATAGCTCCCGAGGGCGAGCCACGAGGGATCTTCCTGCATATCCACGGGGGAGGTTGGGTCTGGGGAGGTCCCCACCACCACGACCCCCTACTGGTGTCCCTGGCGGACGCCACGAGGCTGGTGGTGGTCTCGACGTCCTACCGTTTCGCTCCCGAGAACCCCTACCCGGCAGGGCCCGATGACTGCGAGGAGGCGGCCCTGTGGTTATACCGCAACGGCCCTACGGAGTTGGGACAGGAACTCGTCGCGATCGGCGGGGAATCGGCAGGCGCCCATCTCGCCGCGGTGACCTGCCTACGCATGCGGGACCGGCACCGGCTCAGGCCTTTCGAGGTCGCGCTGCTCACCTACGGTTGCTATGACCTCCGCTGTACACCCTCCGTGAGGGCCTTCGGCGACCAGCCACTGATCCTCAACACCTCGTCAGTCCGGTGGTTCGTCGAGCAGTTCACCGGCAACCGGAACCTGGAGGACCCGGACGTGTCGCCGATCTGGGCCGATCTCGCCGGTCTGCCGCCTGCTCTCTTCACCGTAGGTGGTCTGGATCCTATGCTGGACGACTCGTTGTTCATGTCCGCTCGGTGGCGGTCAGCGGGTAACGATGCCCGGCTCGACGTGTGGCCGGGCGCCATACACGCCTTCGACCTCTTCGATACCGCATACGGGCGAGCCGCCCGGGACCGGATGCACCGGTTCGTCAACTCGGTTCTGGGCGACGGCTCGGAAAGATGTCCAGGTCGCCTTGCTAACGGTCTGTCTGTGAAGTGAGCGCTTGGAATGTGTTGCAGAGCCGTTCCTCGCAAGGCCCACCGACGAGAGCGTGACCGGCAGCGGCATGGCGAGGAGTCGGAATGCGGCGGGGATCGTCACCGACAAGCAGGATCGGGCGAATCGTCCTGCAGACAGACCACTAAGGTCGGTCCCCCGACCCGTTGACGTAAGGAGAAGCCCGAATGGACCTGTTGCCAGGCGTGGCAGCCTGCACTGTCACCACCAGCCGACTGCGTACCCACTACTACGAATATGGACCGGAGTCCGGGACTCCGGTGGTGATGATCCATGGGAACCTGTCAACCGGTCGCTTCTTCGAACATCTGTGGCCGGGGGCGCCGGACGGCTACCGGTTCATCGCTCCGGACATGCGTTCCTTCGGCCGCTCCGAACCCAAACCTATAAACGCCACGAGAGGCCTCCGCGACTGGGCCGACGATACCCGGGCTTTGCTGGAGGAACTCGACATCCGGCAACCTCCCCACCTGGTCGGATGGTCGACCGGCGGCGCCGCCATCGCCGCCTACGCGATGAAGCATCCGGTCGCCTCCCTGACCTTCATCGACCCCGTCTCACCCTACGGATATGGTGCCACCCTCCGAGACGGCACGCCGTGCCAACCCGACTGGGCGGGTACCGGTGGTGGAACCGGGAACCCCGAGTTCACCGCCCGGCTGGCTTCCGGAGACCGGTCCGCCGACGACCCGGTGTCGCCTCGAAACGTGATGACCTCCTCCTACTGGTCGGCCGAATACCGCCTCCCGCCCGACCGGGAGGAGATCCTGGTGGACGAGGTCCTTCTCACCGTCACCGGCGACGACGGTTACCCCGGAGACCTGACACCTTCGGAGAACTGGCCCAATGTGGCGCCGGGAGTCCGGGGCATACTCAACGCGCTCTCGGGCAAGTACTGCAACTGGTCGGGCCTGGTCGGTCTGGCCGGCAAGCCCCCCGTGCTGTGGACGCATGGCTCGGCCGACATCGTGGTGTCGGACGGCTCGTTCTGGGAGATGGGCACCCTCGGCCAGATGGGTGTGATACCCGGCTGGCCGGGCGAGGACGCCTTCCCGCCCCAGCCCATGGTGTCCCAGATCAGAGACATCCTCGATCAGTACTCCGAGGCGGGAGGCCGGGTGAAGACCGAGATCCTCGAAACCTCAGGCCACGGCCCCCACATCGACGCCGCCGACCGTTGGTCCGAGACCTTCTTCGCCTTCCTGGCCTCCATCGACTAGGAGGGTGGTCCAAAACGGTGGGGAGCAACGGCCCGTCTTCCTCTGAACATGACACCCGCCTATCGGGGATCCAGGTGTAGGCGAGAGCGGTACCGACGAACGTGCAGACAGCGTATCTATAGATGTGCAGAAGCGGTATAGATAACTGTGCGAAAGTGGTAGTGTACATGCTACTGTGGACGGATACCTGACGCGCCTCGTGGATCCCTGGATCGCGGAGCTACTCGCCTCGGCCCCTGCGGTGATGATCACAGGGGCGAGGGCCGCAGGTAAGACCACGACCGCGCTCCGGCACGCGTCGAGTGTCGTTCGGCTCGACAACGAGCAAGAAGCCGGCCCCTTCAGGGCGGACCCTGATGCTGCATTACGAGACCGCCCCGAGCCGGTGCTGTTGGATGAGTGGCAGGAGTGTCCCGAGGTGCTCGGCGCCGTGAAGCGGGCAATCGACACCGAACGACGGGCGGGCCGGTTCATTCTGACCGGTTCGGTCCACTCTGATACCGATCCGGCTCTGTGGCCGGGCGTCGGTCGGCTCATCAGAGTCACGATGCACCCGTTGGCTGTCCGCGAGCAACTCTCGTGTAGAGGGCGCCTGTTCCTCGACCGGCTCCTCACCGATGACCCGACGGAGCCGCCCGCGGACACTCCCGACTTGCGCGGATACGCCGAGATCGCCTTGCGGGGCGGATTCCCCGAGCCGGCCATCCACCTTCGAGGCCGGGTCCGCGACGGCTGGCTCGCCGCTTACGTCGAGCAACTCACCCAGGGCTCACCGAGACCCGGCAGAGTACCCGACGCCGCCCGGCTCGGCGCCTTCTTGCGGGCTTATGCCCTGAACTCGGCGGGTGTCGTCAGCGATACGACCCTCTATCAGGCCGCCGGAATCAACCGTCGTACCGCCATCGGCTACACGAAGCTGCTCACCGACCTCGGCGCCATCGCCGAACTCCCCGCATGGAGTAGCAACCGCATCAAGCGTCTAACCCGAGGACCGAAGCGATACATCGCCGACACGGGGCTGTGGGGAGCGGCCGTTGGAGCGGATCCCGCCTTGGTCATGAGTGACGGACTCCTTCTGGGCCGTCTTATCGACACCTTCGTGACCAACCAACTGAGGGCCGAAGCCGCGGTCGATCCGAACCGGCCACACCTCCACCACCTGCGGGATCGCGAAGGTCGGCACGAAGTGGATCTCATCGCTGACCTGGGAGCCCGAGGGCTGGTCGCGATCGAGGTCAAGGCCCACAGCGCGCCGTCGCTCAAAGCGGCTCGGCACCTCGTCTGGCTACGCGACCGGCTGGGCGACCAGTTCCTGGCAGGCGTTGTCCTGCACACGGGCCCGGAGCCCTTCCAACTTGCCGACCGGATCCGGGCTATCCCGATTAGCGCACTCTGGAACTGAGTCAAACCCGCAGGACTGCAGGGTCGGCGTTACCCGCGGCTGCCCAGTCCCCCACTAACCTCGACAGCGCGATTGGAAAGAAGCCGGTCGGACCCGACAATCACATCACAGGAGTCTCTCATTACCTCACACCCTCTCTACTGCGATCTGCTCGTTACGGGCGGAGTGGTGGTCACTGTGGACGACCGGCGCCGGGTGATCGATCCGGGAGCGGTCGCCATTGCCGGAGAACGGATCGTCGCGGTCGGTAGCGCCGCCGACCTGGGCGGTTACCGGGCGAAGCGCGTCATCGATGCCAAGGGGAAGGCGGTACTCCCTGGCTTGATCGACACCCACCAGCATCTCTTCCAGTACCTGCTGCGGGGTCTGGGCGAGGGACTGGAGCTATGGCCGTGGCTGTCCGACTTCATGTGGCCGGTCACCACCACGATCTCCACTGACGAGGCCCGGATCGGAGCACAGATCGGAGCGGTGGAAGCGGCCCGCTCAGGAGTCACCACGGTTCTGGACAACCACTACGCACCCACCGATTTCGACTCGACGATGGCGGTGGCCGGCGCGATCGAGGAGGTCGGGATCAGGGGCGCGGTCGCGCGGGGCATGACCGGAGAGCTGACCGGGATGGCAGCCAAGCATGGCCTCGCCGGTGAGTTGTTCCGATACTCGAACCGCGAGGAGATCGAGATCAGCCGGGCGTGCATAGCGGCGCGACCGCCGACCAGCCGCGTGGGGGTCTGGCCGGCGCCGCTCAACATCATCTATGTGGACCAGCGTCTGGTGGTGGAAGCAGTGGCTCTGGCCCGGGAGAAGGGCACCGGCTGGCACTCGCACTGTTCGGAAGCCTCCAACGATCCGGTCTTCTACCTCGAGGAATACGACCGCCGTCCGGTGGTATGGATGGCGGAGCAGGGTCTGCTGGGTCCCGAGACCACGCTGGCACACGGCATCTTCCTGGACGATCAGGAGGTTGAACTGGTCGGGGACTCACGCACCGGCATCGCCTACTGCCCGATCTCGCACCAGTACATCGCGCTAGGCGTCATGCGCCTGCGCGACCTGAGGAGCGCCGGGGCGACCGTGGGTCTGGGCCTCGACGGGGGCAGCGGCCACCGCTTGGACATGTTCGCCTGCATGAAGCAGGCGGTACTCCTGCAGCGTGTGCACTCGCAGAACCCCACCGAGTCGAACGGCGAGGAGGCCATCGAGCTCGCCACCCGCGTCGGCGCAGAGTACATGGGGATCGACGCCGGGGTCATCGCGCCCGGAAAGCTGGCCGATCTGGTGATCGTCGATCAGTCCGGTCCGCACCATGCACCGCTCCACCGCACCGTCGCGTCCGTCGTCTACTCCACGAGCGCCGCCGACGTGACCCACACGATCGTCGGTGGAGAGGTGGTCTTCGAGGACGGCCACTGCACGAAGGTGGACGAGGCGGAGGTCATCGAGGAGGCGAACGGTCGGGCGGCCGATCTCGTCGTACGAGCCGGACTGGGCCCGCTCCTGGAACCGTGGCGGATGGGACCGGCACCCGGGGGGAGCCGGTGAGACCCCAACCGGACTCGGTCCGGATGGTGGCCGTCGTGGGGGCGGGCGTCATGGGCCACGCCATCGCCCGGGTCTTCGCGCAGGTCTGACCGTCCACCTGGTCGATCCGCCAGACCTGATTCCCGAGAGCCGCCGGAGCATGGGCCTCGACGGGTCGCTCTAGGAAAGTGCTGAGAAACCCCCGTTGGCTCGACGGTCGATGACAAAATGCCACGTCAGCGGACGACGGGCCAACCGATTCCCCGTTTTCCAGCATTCTCCTACCTGGCGGACCCGGTGGAGCGCGGCTACTTCGGTCCCGCGCGGGCGCCGGATTCTAGGACTACTGCGGCCGCGCGGAGGTGCTGCGCAAACGGGACCTGGCACACCCGGCGGTCGTCGACACTTTCGAGGCGGCCGATGCTCTCGACCCGGTGTGAGTTTCCCCAGCCATTCCCTCGGAATGTAAGGTGCGAGGGTGACTGCAGACACTCCCCTGCCCGCGGGCTCGCCATCCGGCCTCGCCCAGGCCATAGAGATCGCAGGTGTTACCAAGCGGTTCACGATGTCGAGACGGCAGTTCCTGGTGGCGGTCGACGACATCGATCTCTCGGTGGCGCAGGGAGAGTTCGTTGCCATCATCGGTCCGTCCGGATGCGGCAAGTCGACCATCCTCCGGATGCTGGCCGGTCTGGAGAGGCCGACGGCGGGAACCGTGCAGCTCAACGGGGCGTCGCCCGCCGAGTTGGTGGCTGCCCACCGCCTCGGGGTTGCCTTCCAGGAGCACGCCCTCCTGCCATGGCTCTCCGCATGGGACAACATCGCCCTCCCGTTCCGGGTAATGGGCGCCAAGCCCGACGCCGACCGCATCTCCTCCCTCATCCGTCTGGTGGGGTTGAGCGGTTTCGAGAGGGCCCGACCCAAACAGCTGTCCGGCGGTATGCGGCAGCGGGTCGCCATAGCCAGAGCGTTGGCTCTCGAGCCCGAACTGCTGCTGCTGGACGAACCGTTCGGGGCGCTCGATGCGGTGACGAGGCGCCGGATGAACCTGGAACTCCAATCCATCTGGGCGGAGCAGCGCATCACCTCCGTCCTCGTGACGCACTCCGTTGACGAAGCTATCTTCCTGGCCGACCGGGTCATCGTGCTCACCGAACGACCCGGCCGGATCAAAGTCATCGAGAAGGTCCCCTTCGGCCGGCCCCGGAGCCGGGAGTTGATGACCACCGAGGAGTTCCATTCCCTCGCTGACAAGCTGATGCTCGCCATCGACACCGGTGAGGGGACCGATTGACGGGAGGAGCCCGGTGCGCCGTAGCCCGGTCCGGGCCTTCCTTCCGATGCCCGCAGGCCGTCTGGCCGGTCCGGTCATGGTCGGGGTGGCACTCAAGTAGGATCAAAGAGACCTGTGTCCTGCCGGCTCCTGCCGCGCCCGGACGGATCGTTCGACCGATCGATGCGACTGTTCGGCCGGTATGCGGGTAGGTTGCGGGACGGCAAGCGCTCCCGGTCGTTCTGCTCCCGGACAGGCCAGCTGCCCCCGATGCGGCGATATGACTCGAGAGGACTCCCCATGACCGAGATCGAAGCGACTTGGGACTTTCGGGACCCGTACCTCTGGATGCAGAAGACGGCCCGAAGTGCGCTGCCGCCCCTGATCATCACTGCCGCGATCAGCGGAGGCGGCCACGGTAAGGAGTCCAACCCGGCCCTCCCCGAAACCCCGGAGGAGCAGGCGGAGGAAGCGCGCAGGGCCTACGAAGCCGGCGCTTCACAGATCCATGTGCACGCCCGCGATCCGAACGACTGGAGCCAGTGCGCCGGCAACCCGGAGGACTACGGGCGGGTGAACCGGATGATCCGCGAGCAGTGCCCGGACGTGATCATCAACAACAGCACCGGAGGCGGTCCCACGTTGACCACCGAGGAGCGTTACTCACCCCTGTTCGCCGACCCGGCCCCCGATGTGGCAACGCTCAACCTCGGCCCGTTCGTCTCCAGGTTCACGATGCCCGAGCGCCCCGCCCATCTACCCCACCCGCGCGGGCCTGTCGAGTACGACATGTGCAGCGGGACGACCTACGGCGAACTCAACCACTACGCGTCCGTAATCGCCGAGCGAGGAATGAAGCCCGAACTGGAGGTTTACGATCCGGGCCAGTACTGGGTGCTCCGAGACCTCATCTACAACCACAACGTCACACCGCCATACATGGTGCAGTTCGTCCTCGGCGCCCAGACCGCCTCGTTCCCGACCCCTGCCAACCTCACGTCGCTGATCAACGAGCTACCGGCCGGAGCTCTGTTCTCGGTGATCGGCACGGGCCCCTTCCAGATCCCTATGAACGTCCTCGGAATTCTCCTTGGAGGCCACGTTCGGGTGGGACTCGAGGACAACATCTACTACCGGAAAGGCGAGAAGGCGACCGGTAACGCCCAGTTGGTGAGCCGCATCCGCCGTATCGCTGAGGAGATGAACCGCGAGATCGCCACCCCGGCCCAGGCACGCAGGATGCTGGGCCTTCCCCAGGTCGCATGACCTCGACCGAGACGGCCCGGGCGACTGAGTGAACAGCAGCAGCCCGCGCCGCCAGGTTCTCGATGTCGGATCGTTCGAGGTCCGCGAGGTGAATGCAGGTTCGACAACGTCGTTGCGCGACGGAGTGCTCACCATCGACACCGACGACCTCGCTGGGAGACTGGTGGACGGGACGAACTTCGCTTCGGTCTCGGTGGACATCGTGCGGCCCGGCGACTCCGTGCGGGTCATCAACGCTATCGATGCCGTGGAACCTCGTATCAAGGTCGATCCCCCCGGCACTGACTTCTCCGGTCTGCTGACGGGTCCGCGGCAGGTGGGCCTGGGCACCACTCATGCGCTCAAGGGCGTGTCGGTGGTCGAGACCGCGCTCCCGGTTCCGGGCGAACCCGTCTACTGGCGGGAAGCGGTCTTCGACATGGCGGGAACGAGCGCGAAATACTCACCGTTCTCGGATCTGGCCAACGTGGTGGTGTCCTGCGAACCGACCAGGGACCTGCTGGAGAGCAGCGGACGCCCCACCAACCTGTTCGAAGGGACACCGGAGGCGGTCGAATACAACAGGGCCGTCCGCTTAGCGGGGCTCAAGGCTGCCAAGTACCTGGCCGCGACGACGCTCGGACAGACACCCGACCGGGTGGATACGTTCGATCTGGCACCGTTGCCGGACAGCGAACTACCGGCCGTGGTCTACCTGTACCAACTCGCCATCCCCTACCTGCACGGGGAGATCGCACCGGGTGCCGGCGCTATAGGTGGAGCGGCGCACCTCCCCACCCCTATCCACCCCAACGAGTTGCTGGACGGGGCCCTGGTGTGCGGATGGAACGCGATCGCCTGCATGCGGGAACTCACCTACACCGTCCAGAACCACGCCATCGTCAAGGATCTGTACGCCCGCCACGGCAAGGAGATCGACTTCCGCGGGGTGGTGCTGTTCACCAACGGGGACTCGCGGGCCAGCAAGGAGCGCCTCGCCAACCACGCAGCCGGCCTGGCGATAATGATGGGCGCCGAGGGTGCGCTGATCAACTACGCCGGGGGCGGGCATCCCGCCGTCGACGCCATGATGATCTGTCGGAACCTCGAGAGGAGAGGCGTGACCACCACCATGCTGTCCATGGAGATGGCTGCCAATCCCGGAGAGTCGGGGTTCGTCCATTTCGTCCCCGAGGCGGACGCCATCGTGAGTACCGGGAACTACGAGGAAACCGTGACGTTCGAGGCGGTCGACCGGGTGATCGGCGGCGATTCCCTCATCCGGATCGATGGTGATCCCGCCGGGGCGTTCGACGCTCCGCTGGCCATCGTGCTGGCGAGCACCCACCAGTTCGGTCACACCCGTATAAGGGGAGAGGAGTACTGAGAGGCGCCCATGGCCGGCATAGTTCACTATCTCAACCAGTTCTTCGGAGGTCTCGGCGGCGAGGACCGGGCCGGAATCGGACCTGTGAGCGAAGCGGGCCCGGTCGGTACGGGCAGGGGCCTGGTCCGGTTGCTGGAAGGAGGCAACCGGATCGTAGGAACTGTCATCTGCGGCGACAACTACATCGCCCAGGGCGGCGAGGCGGTGGTCGACGAGGTCCTTGATCTGATATCGGCCCACGACCCGGATGTGGTAGTGGCCGGACCGGCGTTCGGATCCGGACGGTACGGCCTGGCCTGCGGCGCGGTCTGCCGGGCGGTGATCGAACGGCTGGGCATACCGGCGGTGACGGCCCTCCATGCCGACAGCCCCGGCGCCCACGAGTTCCGCCCTTGGGTACCCGTCATCCCCACCGCCCAGACCGCGGCGGGGATGGGCGCGGCCCTCCGCGAAATGGCCCGCCTGGCGAACAAGCTGGGCCGGGGCGAGGAACTGGGCGGCGCCCGGGAGGAGGGTATCCTCACCAAGGGCCTCCGGCGCAACATCTTCGAGGATAGGAGAGGTTCCACCCGGGCAATCGAGATGCTGCTCGCCAAGATGCGCGGCGAGCCGTTCGAGACCGAGTGGCCCCTGCCCCGCTACGAGCCCGCCGAACCCGCCGAGCCGTTGGCAAAGGGCCGACACTTCCGGCTGGCGCTGGTGACCGAAGCGGGAATAGTCCCGGCAGGCAACCCCGACCGGCTGCCTTCGGGATGGGCTAGCGACTGGCTGAAGTACCCGATCGAGGGCAGGGACGGTTTTGCAGAAGGCGAATTCGAGTCGGTGCACGGCGGGATCGACACCAGTCTCGCCAACCGCGATCCCGACCGCCAGGTCCCTCTGGACGCCACCCGGTTGCTGGAGACCGACGGCCGCTTGAGCCTTCACGATGAGCTGTTCACCACCACGGGCAACATGGGTTCGCTCCGGGACATGACCCGTATGGGCGCCGAGATGGCACGGGCGCTGGTGGCGGACGGGGTCCAGGCGGTGATCGTGGGGGCCACCTGAGGGACGGGTACGCGTAGCGGGTCTACGCTGGCGAAGTCGATCGAGAACCAGGGAATCCCGGCCGCGCTGGTCACGGCTCTGGTGCCCCTGGCCGAGTCGGTCGGCGTCCTCCGCATCGTGGCGGGCACGGCCGTCACGCATCCGTTCGGGGACCCTGAGTTGGAGACCGCCGACGAACTCGATTACCGCAGGCGGGTGGTGGAAACGGCCATCGCAGCACTCGAGGCGACCGTGTCGGAACCCACGGTGTTCGAAGTCGGCCGCCCGGCGCCGGCCGCGGTGTCATGAGCTGTTTTGGTGGCCGCATCGGGCTCGCAGCCGACCCCGGAAGGGGGAAAGTGTGGTGCGCCCGGCCTCGGAGGGTGCTCTAAACGGTAGGGAGCAACGGCATTCCAGCCGTTCCTGTGCACCCTTCTAAGGTGAGGCAGCCGAGAGGAGTGACGATGGCTCGACGCCCGAACATACTGTTGCTCCAAGCCGATCAACTGGCCCCACACTTCCTGCCCGTATACGGCCATCCGGTCACCCTGGCGCCCAACCTCTCGGAGCTGGCCGGGAGCGGCGCCGTGTTCGACTCGGCCTACTGCAACTCTCCCCTCTGCGCTCCGTCCCGTTTCTCGATGATGACCGGGCAGATGCCGTCCGACATCGGCGCCTACGACAACGCCTCCCCCCTCTCCCCTGCCGTCCCCACCTTCGCCCACCACCTCCGGCGGGGTGGGTACCGGACGGTCCTGGCCGGGAAGATGCACTTCGTCGGACCCGATCAACTGCACGGCTTCGAGGAACGCCTCACCACCGACATCTACCCGGCCGACTTCGGGTGGACACCGGACTGGGACGACGCGGACCGAGATCCGGTCCGCTCCTACCTCCGCCAGGCGGCCCGTGACCTAAAGCGGGCCGGCGTATCGGGACCCACCCTGCAGATGCATTACGACGACGAGGTGACCCACCGGGCGGTCCGGTGGCTCCGAGGACCGGGCGACGGGGACAGGCCCTTTGCGCTGACCGTGTCCTTCATCCATCCACACGACCCGTTCAACATCACCCGAGCGTACTGGGACCGCTACCGGGGCCGTGCGATCGACGATCCGATCACCCCACCGGCGGCGACGGATGTGCCGCTCGACGAGCCTTCCCGGCAGCTGCGGGCGGCTCTCGACCTCGACGGCCTGGACCTGAGCGGCGCCGAGGTGCGCACCGCCCGCCGCGCCTACTACGCGGCCATCAGCTACCTGGACGACTGCATCGGTAAGGTCCTGGCCGCCCTCCGCGAGCGCGACCGTGGCCGGCCCACCGCGATCATCTTCGTGGCCGACCATGGAGAGATGCTGGGCGAGCGCGGGCTCTGGTTCAAGATGAGCTTCTTCGAGCGTTCGGCCCGGGTACCGATGATCATCACCGGTCCTGGCATAGCACCGACTCGAGTTGCTACGCCGGTATCCCTGATCGACCTCCTACCCACCCTCCTCGACATCGCCGGCGTCGGTGCGGACAGCGCCGGTACCCCCGGAAGGAGCCTGGTCCCGCTGGCGTGTGGCGAACGGGAGACGAGCGCGCCGCCCGTCTTTGCCGAGATGCTTGGAGAAGGTGTGACGGACCCTGTGGTGATGGTCCGGGAGGACCGCTTCAAGTACATTTCCATCCCCCGAGCAGCTGCGGGCCTCTTCGACGTCGTCTCGGACCCCGAGGAGCTCTCGGATCTGGCCGGTGCCACCCGCTTCAGGGACGTGGCCGAGCGGCTGGCTGCTCGGGCAGGTGCACGCTGGGATCTCGCGAGGCTGAGGGCGGAGGTGGTGGCGAGCCAGAGGGACCGGAGATTGGTCCACCTAGCGCTGATCGCCGGCAAGCACACTCCGTGGGACTACTCGCCGGCGACCGAAGCGGCCGGCTCGTACATACGCAACGTCTGACGCGGCGACGGAAAGGGGTCCTGGCAGACCGGCGAGCCTCGGATCGGCCGACTCGTGCTCGCGACATCCCGAGACCGGCACGAACCGCCCACGTGCTACGAGATGCGCATAGCTAGGCATGGTCTATCGGCTGTATTGGCTAGGGCGAGATCGATCCGGGCCGGAACGCCTCACCGAGTCGGCCCCGCTTACTCGGGCCCCCACCAGCCAACCGGATGGTCGGTGCTCAACCAGAGGATGGGATCCCGCGCTCGACGTCGGTCGGGTTGGTAGCGAGCTCCCCGGCCGGGGAGCGAGACAGGGCGCAACCCGCGCCCGGTCCTCCCGTCGGGCGCTTACCGCCGCCACGGTACGAGCAGACCGTGTAAGCCGGCTCGGTCGATCAGGTCATCGGCCCGGGCCTGCGCTTCGCTCATCACCGCCTCCTCGTCGACCATGGTGCAACGGCCGTTCTCCAGCACGACGTTGCCGTCGATGATCGAATACGCCACATCCGATCCCCTGACACAGTAGGTAAGGGCGGAGACAGTCCTGTGCCACGGTGTGAGATGGGGACTGCGCATGTCGACGACGATGATGTCGGCCAGCTTGCCGGGAGCGAGCACACCGGCGTCGATCCCCGCGTAGCGCGCTCCTTCTCTCGTGGCCATCTCCAATGCCTCTTCACCGTTGCTGATGGTCGGATCCAGGGTATGGACACGCTGGAGCAGGATGGACTGCTTCATCACCTCGAACATGTCCTGGCGGTGGTTGCAGCACGGACCGTCGGTGCCGAGACCGATCGGCGCTCCGGAGGCGCGCAGGTCGCGCAAGCGCATGACGCCAAGGGCTATGTACTGGTGGGATATGGGGCAGTAGGCGATCCCGGTCTCCGTCTCGCCCACGTGATCGATCTCGGTATCGTCGAGGTAGATCCCGTGAGCGATGGTCGCTTCCGACCCCAGGAGACCCTCCTGGTAGAGCCATTCGACCGGCCGGATGCCGTACTCCTCGAGATATGTGGGAGGGTCCTCGAGGCGCTCGGAGCAGTGCGTGTGCCACCCAACACCCGCCTCGCGGGCCAGGGCGACGCTCCGCCGGACCAGGTCCTGATCGTTGTAGATGATGTTGAGGGGCGCCGGCCACACCTCGACGCGGCCTCCGGCCGGGTACGACTCAATGGCCGTCGTAGTGATCTCGATCTCCTCGTCGTTGGAGTAGGAGAACAGCTCCCCGGCCAGGTTGGACCTCCGAGCGATGTCGGTCGCCTCCCCCGCGATTCCTCGGGCCACCGCTCCCCGCAGCCCCACCTCGCGGATGGCGCCGGCCACCGCCAGGGTCGTGTCGAGGTCGGACGGCGCGTAGTGGTGGTCGATGACAGTGGTGGTGCCCGCCTTGACAGCCTCCACCGCCCCCAGCTTGGCGCCGATCCGACCCTCGGCCAGGTTGATGGAGATCGAGTAGGGCCACATGAAGTCAGTCAGCCAGGTCCACAGCGGCATGCCCTCGCCCAACCCGCGCGCCAGACCCTGGAACAGGTGGTTGTGGGTGTCGATCAGTCCCGGCAGCACGGCGTGGCCGGTGCAGTCGATAGTGCGGCGTGCCCGGTAGCCGGCCAGGTCAGCGACCGGCCCGACCGCGACGATCCGGCTGCCCGTCACCGCCACGGCCCCCGGTTCGATGACCCGGCGGTCGTCATCGACGGTCACCACTGACCCTCCGGTGAGCAGGATGTCGCAGTCCTGGCTTCTCTGGTTCATCGGGCGGAACCTCCCTTTCATCCGGCGGCCGCGCCGTCCCGGTCGACTTCGGGGGCCGGGATCTTGAGCAGCCGACCGGCCGTACCCCCCATGATGGCTTCCAACTCCTCGGCGGTGAGTTCGGGCCCGCCAACCTGTTCGGCAACCCGGTTGACGCTCCGGAAGATGCCCGAAGCCACCCCACGGGAACCGGACTTGTGCTTGTCGTTGTTGTCCGACCCGTAGACCGCCCGATCCAGCGCGCCCAGGCTTCTCAATCTGCCGAGCACCCGGTACAGGTCACGGGGGTCCCCACCAGCGTAATAGGACAGGTCGGCGTAGAAGTTGGGATGGCGGGCCACGACCGCGATTCCTTCATCGACATAGGGAAAAGCCAGGTAGACGAGGACTTTGAGATCCCGGTAGCGAATGCCCAGTTCGTCGAGGAGCAGCGGCCGGGCGTGGTGCATGGGAGCGTTGATGATCGGTGTGAAGCCGGTGTGGGTGTGAATGGGGAGGTCGAGGTCGAGGCACTTCTCGTAGACCGGCGCCAGCCTCGGGTCAGCAGGATCGTGGTGGTGGTAGGTGGGCAGTAGCTTCATCATGCGGAACCCGTACTCCCGGACGCAACGCTCGATCTCGTCGGTGGCCTCCCGCACGTCACGCAGCGGATCCACGCACACCACCCCATACAGACGGCCGGGGTGGGCAGCACACTGGGCCGCCGTGTAGTCGTTGGGTACGTGCACCTCGTGCTCATCCGGGAACCGCGGATGGTAGGTGGTGCGGCGTAGGTCCGATCCGTGGGCCAGACCGACATCGATACCTGCCTGATCGAGCAGTTCCACCAGGGCTGCGCCGTCCGTCCACCGGTAGTCCCCGCCATAGGGCCGATACAACTCCTCCATCCACCAGACCGGTGCGTGGCGAGGGGTCTCGGTGAGGTAGAGGAGCACATCGACGGTAGGCATCGGATCAATCCATCCGGTACAGCCTGGCGGCGTTGCCGCCCACGATCGCGTCGATCTGCCCGGACGTGAAAGGCTCCCGGTCCGTACGCTGGGCCACATCGGCGAGTTCCTCCATAAGGTGGGTCCCGATCTGCTGGCCTCCCCCGGTCCGATCCTTGTCGTTGTTGTCCGAGCCGTAGACCACCCGGTCCAGAGCATCCAAGCCCCGGAGTTTGTCGAGGGCGTCGAAGAGGGGCTCCGGACCGGCCCCGACAAAATAGGCGATATCCGCGTAGAAGTTCGGATGCCGCGCCACCACCGCGATGCCCTCGTCAACGTACGGAAAGTTGATGTACGCGAGAACGCGCAGGTCGCGGTAGCGGATGCCGACCCGGTCGAGCGGTTCGGGGTGACCGTACCGGAGCGCCGCCGTGATGATCGGCGAGTACCCGGTGTTCACATGTGCCACGATGCCGAGTTCCAGGCAACTCTCGAGCATGGGCGCCACCGCCGGGTCGTCGATGTAGTAGTTCTGGTAGGTGGGTAAGAACTTCGACGACCTGAACCCGTATTCCTTCACGCAGCGACGCTGTTCGATCACCCCGGCTCTGACATCCCGCAGGGGATCGATGTTGGCCACACCGATCAGCCGATCGGGGAACCGGGCCACCTGGCGAGCGGTGTAGTCGTTGGTTACGAACAGGTTGCGCTGATCGGGGAAGCCGGGATGGTAGGTGGTGCGGCGGATGTCGGAGCCCTGGACCATCCCGATGTCTACCCCGGCCCGGTCGAGGATGCCCACGATCGCTTCGCCGTCGGTCCAGATGTAGTCGCCGCCGTAGGGCCGGTACAACTCTTCCATCCACCAGAGCGGAGCCTGCTCGGACGACTCGGTCAGATGGAGATGGCAATCGACCGTTATCATCAGGCTGCTCCCCCATCGACCCTGCGGATGCCGCGATGGCCGCCTCCAGAGTGTGTTCCGGGTCCGAGGGGGGCGCCCGCCATGGGAGCGGAGCTACGTATAACTGATGACTCCTTCCTCGGCCATATGTCTCAACTCAGCCTCCCCGTACCCTATCAAGCCTCCCAGGATCTCCTCGTTGTGCTGGCCGAGGGCAGGCCCGGTGGTCCGCACCTGTCCAGGAGTCGCCGACAGACGGCCGACCAGGTTCTGCATGCGCACAGGCCCGAGGACGGGGTCCTCGACGGTGGTGACGCTCTCGTTGTGGGCGAATTGCGGATCCTCGAAGATACCGGCGATATCCAGTATCGGGGCGATGGCCGCTCCGGCGGCCCCGAACGTGGCCACAACCTCGTCGGCATCCCTCTCCGCCACCCACGCTCCAATGACCTCGTCCAACTCGTCTTGGTGCTGGAGCCGTCCGGTGTGGTTGGCGAACCACTCCTGCTCGGCGAGTTCGGGATGCCCGACCAGGTCGACCGTCCGTTCAGCGGTCGACTGCGAGGAAGCCGACAGTCCCAACCAAACGCCATCTCTCGACAGGTACGCGTTGCGCGGCGCGGTGAATGGGGCCCGGTTGCCGCTCCGGCCCTGTGCGACTCCTAGCTGGTCGTACACACTGGCCTGCGGTCCCAGCAACCAGAAGATAGGTTCGTATATCGACAGGTCGATCATCTGCCCCACCCCGGCCTCCGCTTCCCTGGCCCGGAGAGCCGCCAGGGTCAGGAAGGCGCCGCTGATCCCGGCTATGCCGTCCGCCAAGGCGAACGGCGGCAGGGTCGGTGGCCCGTCCGGATACCCGTTCATATGGGCAAAACCCGACATCGACTCGGCCAGAGTGCCGAAACCTGCACGCTCCCGGTACGGACCGGTCTGACCGAAGCCGGTCACCCGTACCATCACCAGCCGCGGGTTTATCTCGCGCAGGTCGTCCCAACCGAGGCCCCACCGCTCCATGGTCCCCGGACGGAAGTTCTCGACGAGGACATCGGCCCCCTCCACCAGCCGCAGCAACGCCCGTCGCCCGAGATCGTGGGAGAGTTTGAGGGTTACGGCCCGTTTGTTGCGGTTGACCACCGCCCACCACAGCGAGACCCCGTCCTTCTCCCAGCCCAGGTTCCGGAGGCTGTCCCCGCCGGGATGCTCCACCTTGATGACATCGGCGCCGAAGTCCCCCAGCAGGGTGGCCACCATCGGCCCGGCGAACAGCGTGGCCGCATCGACGACCCTCAACCCCTCCAGGGGGCCTTTCACGTCGTTGTTGAGGTTCTCTTGCATCGGGCGAGCCTACCGGTTCGGTGTCCTGGTACCACAGCCGTGTCGATGACGCCGATCGCTGCTCGCCTTCCCCTTCCGGTGCGATGCATGAGCGTCGGGCCCGGTCGCCGCCGCTGCAACGACCCTATTCGACCTGCCCGGGGGGACGTCGCAACCGCTTGGTCTCGGCGCGTTTCCGCTTCTCCTCGAGCCGCCTGCGGTGAGCGGCTGGCCCGGGTCGCATTGCCCGGCGCGGGGGCGGGTCCGGCGCCAGTGCATCGTCGAGCAGGGCGCGCAGGCGTCGCCTGGCGACCTGGCGATTCCTCCATTGGGAGCGGTGGTCGGCCACCACCAAACGCACCGAGCCGGAGCGTATCCGGGTGGCCAGCCGCCGCTGCATCCGTCCCCTCTGCGCTTCGGACAGGGCGTCCGATCCAGCGATGGAGAAAGACAGGCCGACACGGGTGTTGGCCCGGTTGACATGCTGGCCTCCCGGCCCCGAGGCGGGCCCGAAATCCCAACGGAGTTCCCGGGCGGGAATCACCGGACCCCGCTCCAGGTGGAGGTCTCGTTTCGCGTCGGGCGTCATGATGATGCAAACTACCGGTATGAGCACCGATACACCCAACTCCTGGATCCTGGCTGCCCGGCCCCGGACGCTCTGGGCCGCGATCGCGCCGGTACTGGTCGGTTGCGGTCTGGCGCTCGGAAGCGGCGTCTTCCGGGCGGATGCAATGGTTGCCGCCCTGATCTGCGCCGTCGCCCTCCAGGTCGCGGCCAACTTCGCCAACGACGCCTCGGACGCCCGCCGGGGCGCCGATCCCGAGACGAGGATCGGTCCGACGCGGGCCGTGGCGACCGGTCTCCTGACCTCCCGGCAGGTCTGGATCGGCGTGTGGGCCATGTTCGGGATGGCTGCGGTCTGCGGCCTCTACCTGGCCTTGATCACCAGTTGGGTCATCGTCGCGGTGGGCGCAGCTGCCATCCTGGCCACGGTCACCTACACGGGCGGCCCGTCTCCCTACGGGTACCGGGGATTCGGCGAGATATCGGTGTTCGTCTTCTTCGGCCTCACCGCCACCGTCGGGAGTCGCTACGTGCACGACGGATCGGCACCCCTCGAGGCGTGGCTGCTGGCCATTCCGATCGGATTCACCGCGTCGGCCATACTCGTTGCCAACAACGTGCGTGACATCGAGACCGACGCGGTAGCCGGCAAGCGAACCCTGGCGGTGATGCTCGGCCGCGACCGTGCCCGAAGGCTGTACACGGTGATGTTGAGTGCGTCCTTCGCGGTGATCGCAGGAACGGCGGTGATCGGGATCGTTCCGCGCTGGACAGCGCTGGCGTTGCTGGTCTCGCCGTTGGCGTTCCCACTGATTGCGACCATCCGCTCCACAACGGACGGTCCAATGCTGATCAGAGTTCTCGAAGGGACGGCTCGCCTGCATTTGCTGGTAGGTCTCGGGCTGGGAGTCGGGGCAGCACTCGGATGACAGCAGTCTCAGGTTTACCCGGAGCCGCTTCGTGTCCATTGGTACCGGCAGGCTCCAGAACCCATCCGCCTGGAGCTATTTCCGGGAGACGCGCGTATGGGACGCTTCGACAAGAACCGAAGCATTCAGGTGAGTGACAGTTCACGCAGGAAGTCGGCGATCTCCGCGGCTACCAGATCGGGACGTTCCATCACCACCATGTGGGACTGGCCCATCAGGAAAGAGGTCTTGGTGTTGGGGAGTCGGCCCTCCAGGGCGTCCATTACCGCCTCCAGTTCTCCGGGATAGTCGGAGATCAACAGCCTGATCGGCGCGGTCAGCTCATCAAGGCGTCCGTACAGGCCGGTCTCGGTGCTCGCCGCGAAGACAGCCGACTCCACCTCGGGACGGCAAGCCAATGCGACACCATCGGCATGGGGCGCCAGACCGCCCTCCAGGTACCCGGAGAAGGCGTCCGCATGCCACCGCTTGAACAACGGTTTCGAACGGTAGGAGGCAGCAGCAGCCTGGCGGGACGGGAATGTCGGGCGACGCATCGCCGCCATCATCGCCAGGGGGTGATCTCCGGAGGAGCGGAAATCCGGCGGGATGATGACCGGCTCGATCAGGACCATGCCGGACAGCAACCCGGGGCGGATCATCTCTGCCATGACCGTGGCCGATCCGCCCATGGAGTGTCCGACGCCTACGACAGGGGCGGTCGGTGACAATCCGTCAACCAGATCGACCAGATCGCGTCCGAATGTCCACCACGTGATCGGTGAGCCGAGCGGAGGAGCGCTTCCATGGCCCCTGGCATCCCATGCCAGGGCGGTGGCGCCCACTCCCTGCCTCCGGAGTTCGGCCACGACCGGTCGCCAGACCTCCTTGCAGAATCCCGTAGCGTGACCCAGCAGCAACAGCGCGTCACTTGAACCCGCGTGCCACTCGAGCCCAGCATTGTTCATCACTGGATGTCCTCGATCGGCCCGATCCCGCATGTGCTCTCGCCTCCATGGGGCCTTCCGCTCATGAGGCGTAGCCAGGGTCGATCAGCCCGTTCATACCGCAGCCCGTCTCCTCGGCCCGACAGTGCGCGTCGGCTACTCGACGTCGTCGGTCAGAGTCCAGATCTGCTTCAGCGGGAGCTCGGTCTGGATCTCCTTCGGAAGACGGTCGTAGCTCTCGGTGATCTTGCGGATCAGATCGCCCGAGCTCCAGGTGCGAAGGTTGAACCATTGGTCCCGCGCCAGTCTTTGCGCACCCCGGTTGAAGCCGCTCCACGACACGAACAGCGCCTTATCGGCGCCGAAGTTCCTGGCGGCGTCTAAGCCTGAATCCACCGATGGGGAGCACGCAGCGGACATGGAGATATGGTGGAAATGCCTCCTGATCTGCGGCGATAGCTATTGGTAAGCATGGTTCGGTCCTGGGAAGAGGAGCAACTTCCTGTGAGTGGTGGATCCCGGAGATCGCCCTGGTCAGGATTGGTTTTCGGAACATGAATCGGTGGATTCAGGCTAAGAGGTTGCGCACCGTGGGCGCGTCCACGGCCATCTGTCCTGACTTGACCTGGACCGCGATCCTCGGCGCATTCAAACCGAGTGGCCCTGAGCCAGCCAGCATGTCGACCCCGCCGTCGGGACCGGCCGGGGACCGGTTGGTGATGTAGCCCTCCGCCCTGAGAATCGCCTCAACCAATCTCTCCAGCCCATGTCCTTTGAACGTCCGGGCTATGTGGGCCGCGATGCGGTCGGTGGCCAGCTGCTCCATATCCACCGCGCCTTCCTCGTCGATGGAGTCCGTGCCGTCCTCGTGAGACACGTCGTCCGAGTGACGGAGTTCTGGATCGCGCCCGGTCCGAGAGAACTCGGCCAGACGGGCGACGGCGTTGTTCCGCTTGGGCCTGAAGACTGTATGCAGGCCGCCCAACGTGTGGAGAAGATCTTGGCGGAGTGAACTTCGTGGTTGCTCAGTCCGTAGCCAGTCCACGGGGCGAACGTGACGGCAGCCGTCAGGGTTGTCAGGCCGGAACTCGTATCCGCCCGCGTAACGTCCTACTGCCAGGGTCCTCGTCCTCTTGGCGGGCAGCACCACCAGATCGCCGGTGTCGATCTCATGGACGAAGCGGAAGATCTGCCCGGCGTGGTTCGCCAGCCTGTTTCCCTCGGCGTAGCCGGTAGCTGTGAGCATCTCGCGGACCTGATCGCGTGTCGTGACGGCCGACAAGTCCCCCAGGTCATCCCAATCGATAACGACTACGCCCTTCTCCAAGGCGAAGTCCTCATACTCACCGTCCTTGCCGGCGCGGACCACCCATGCTCTCATCGTTCGAGCCTCCATTCTCAGTCGTCGGCGTGCCAGGGATCGACGACATCCGCCGGGATGTCGTACCGGTTGATGGCCGCAGCCACCACCCCCGGGTCCACCATGCCTGAATCTGCCAGATGGGCCAGCACGGCGACGACGATGTGGGGACCGTCTACCTCGAAGAACTTGCGCAGGGACTCACGGGTGTCGGAACGACCGAATCCGTCGGTACCCAGCGACGTGTAGGGCTGGGGAATCCAGCGAGAAACCTGGTCAGGGACCGCCCGCATGTAGTCGGTAACCGCCACTACGGGACCTCCCACCCCGGCAAGGCGCTCGGTAACGGCCGGACGGCGGGGGGTCTCGCGTGGATGGAGACGGTTCCACCTCTCGGTCGATATAGCGTCGTCCCTGAGGGAGCCGTAGGAGGTTACGCTCCACAATTCGGTCCCCACGTCGTAACGCTCCGCCAATTCGTCCCTGGCCCACCGAGCCGCAGCGTGGCTAGGTCCTGAGAAGAGAACGGCAGCTCGATGAGTGGCGTCCTGCGGTGCCTCGGAAAACCGGTACATCCCTTCGACGATGCCCTGGCGGACCCCTTCGGGCATCTTCGGCTGGGGATAGTTCTCGTTATATATCGTGATGTAGAAGATTATGTCATCGTGGGCGACACACATCCGTCGGAGACCGTGTTCGATGATCACCGCCAGTTCGTAGGCGAAAGCGGGGTCGTAACAGACAACACCCGGGTTGGTACCAGCCAGAATCGGGCTGTGGCCGTCCTGGTGCTGTAAACCCTCTCCCGCCAGCGTCGTCCGCCCGGCGGTCGCTCCCATTAGGAAGCCACGCGCTCGGGCGTCGGCAGCCTGCCAGATCAGGTCGCCGACCCTTTGGAACCCGAACATGGAGTAGAAGGTGAAGAACGGAACTGTGGGCACGCCCCTATCCGCATAGGATGTGCCGGCGGCGATGAAGCTGCACATGGATCCCGCTTCGGTGATGCCCTCCTCCAAGATCTGCCCGTCCTGTGCCTCCTTGTATGAGAGAAGCATGTCCGCGTCGATCGGCTCGTACTTCTGACCTGCCGATGCGTAGATCTTCAACTCACGGAACAGACCGTCCATCCCGAACGTACGGGCCTCATCCGGCACGATCGGGACAAGACGCTCACCGAAGTTCTCATCCCTGGCCATGCTGCGCAGCATGCGGACGTAAGCCATGGTGGTAGAGGCGGCGAAGGCGCCCGTTCCGGCGTGGAACTCCTCGTATATCGCGGGATCGGGTAGCGGCGCAGGCCGCCGGATCCGCACGGAACGGCTCGGGAGTGTCCCATGCAGTGCCTTGCGCCGGTCCATCATGTACTGGTACTCGGGTGAGTCCACCGAGAACCGGCAATAGGGAAGCTCCCGACCATCCTCGAGCTGCTCGGCCGCAATGTCATCCTGCAGGCTGAGCCGTACCCGCAACTCGTGGAACTGCTCGTTCGACATCTTCTTGATCTGGTGCGTCGCATTGCGGCCTTCGATGTCCGGCCCGAGGGTCCAGCCCTTGATGGTCTTGGCGAGGATCACCGTGGGTGCCCCCTCCTGCTCGGTGGCAGCCTTGTAGGCCGCGTATAGCTTCTTGTAGTCGTGGCCCCCGCGGGGTAGTTTCTCAAGGTGACGGTCCGAGAGGTGAGCGACCATTCGACGAAGTCGAGGGTCGGGTCCGAAGAACTTCTCCCGTATCTCCGAGCCGGGCGCGACCTGGAGTCGCTGGTACTCACCGTCCACCGTGTTGTTCATGCGATGAAGAAGGACGCCGTCCACATCGCGAGCCAGGAGTTCGTCCCAACCCCAACCCCAGATCACCTTGATGACGTTCCAGCCCGCGCCACGGAACACCGCCTCCAACTCCTGGATGATCTTGCCGTTGCCGCGGACAGGACCGTCTAGACGCTGCAGGTTGCAGTTGACCACCCAGATCAGGTTGTCCAACTGCTCGCGGGCCGCCAGCGAGATCGAGCCCAGGGTCTCCGGCTCGTCGCACTCGCCGTCACCGAGGAAACACCAAATGCGCGACTCGCTGGTGTCGTCGAGGCGGCGGCTGTGGAGGTAGCGGTTGAAGCGGGCCTGGTAGATGGAGGCGATCGGTCCGAGCCCCATCGAGACGGTGGGGTACTCCCAGAACTCGGGCATCAAGCGGGGGTGCGGGTACGATGACAGGCCGCTTCCCGACAGCTCGCGGCGGAAGTGGTCGAGGTTCTCCTCGTCCAAGCGCCGCTCCAGGTACGCCCTGGCATAGATCCCCGGAGCAGCGTGGCCTTGGATGTATACGTGGTCGCCGGGCGTGCCGTCGGCCTTGCCGCGGAAGAAGTGATTGAATCCGACTTCGTACTGGGCCGCGGACGAAGCGAAGGTGGACAGATGCCCGCCTATCCCCTCTGCCGCCTTGTTGGCCTTGACAACCATGACCGCGGCGTTCCACCTGATGAAGCGCCGGATCCTCTTCTCCAGGTACTCGTCACCGGGGAACCACGCCTGCTCTTCCGCGGGGATCGTGTTGACATACGGGGTGGAAACGGAAGCCGGATAGCCGACCTGGAGCTGCCTGGCTCGTTCCAGCATGGCCCGCATGAGGAAACGGGCGCGCGTCTTCCCGCGTTCGTTAACGACCGACTCCAGCGAGTCGAGCCATTCCTGGGTTTCCTCCGGATCGATGTCGGGAAGTTGGTGGAAGAACCCGTCGATCATCAATGCAGCGACCCTCCTGCCATTGTGCCTAGAACCTACTCTATCGCCTCCGCGTGACAGTGACGCACCGTTATGAGACAGGGAGGGTCGTGAAATCAGCCCTACGTGTTTCGGGTGTCGGCCAGGTGTGTCTCATGGCGCCGCTCTGGCTTGATCAGGCATTTGAGGGGCCAATCCGACTCCGGTCCGCCCTGAGTCGACGGCTCAGCGCAGCCCGAGTGGCGGGTACCGGTCGGTGAGCAGGTTCGCATAAGCCAACGTCTGGACGTGGAAGCGATTGACGCCGACTATGAGGTTGAGCATCCCGATAGGCCAACGGCCCATTAGGAGCACGGCAAAGAGTCCGATGAATTCAACGACACCAGCCACGACGTTCCACACGACCCACATGACCGCTACGGGAATCAGCAGGATGGGGCGGAAGAACACACTGGCCCTGCTCCGATTTTCTAACTCGGGATGGAAGTTGACAACCACCTCCGGGTCGCCACCGTTGTCGGCTGCGGTGGCATCAAAGTCGAACGGCGGGTAGGAGTTCCGTAGAAAGCTGGCGAACGTCGCGACCCGGATGTTGTATCGGATCAGCATGCAGTTGAAGTTGGCCAGCCCCTCCGGTAGCCGGCCAGTGAATACGATAGCGATCCAAGAAAAGACGGTGACTACCGAGTCGATGGCTCCGACCACCGACAACACGATAAGGTGTGGAATCGACAATATGGCATTCCCGATGACCCGCCAGCGGTTGACCTTCTCTGGTGCGTTGAACTCGAACGTGGCTGGATAACCCAAGAACACTCTCCCTAGATTGCTCTTGTAGTGTACCAGAACTACGTAGCACGGTTGGGAAGGGTGGGATTCTGCGATCCGGTACTAAACGGCTCCACCGAAGACGAGTGCAGCACCAAGAACGCCACCAATCGGAACCCGATGCAGAAGGGTAATCGGCCGACCTGACGAGATCGGGTCGGGAGCAGGTAGCCTATGGGGGTGAGCGTTTGGTGCCTGGATCCGTCCGTCAGCCACCTCAACCACGGGTCGTTCGGCGCCACGCCCGCGACCGTCCTCGAAGCCCAGCAGAGGTGGCGCGACCGTCTTGAGTCCAACCCGACTCGATTCATGCTGGAGCAATACCAGCCGGCTCTAGACCGGGCTCGACACCAGGTGGCCGCCTTCGTAGGAGCCGAGCCGGCCGGGCTCGTGTTCGTCAACAACGCGACAACGGGAGTAAACGCGGTTCTTCGGTCCCTGGAGGCGACCCTGCGACGGGGCGACGAGATCGTGATCACCGACCACGGCTACAACGCCTGCCGGAACGCCGCTGCGGTCACCGCGGCCCGTACCGGCGCCCGGGTGGTTCTCGCAGCCGTCCCGTTCCCGGTCGATGGGCCCGACGCCGTGATCGAGAGCATCATGGAGGCGGTCACCGGCCGGACCCGCCTGCTGCTGATCGACTCGGTTACCTCGCCCACCGCGCTCGTCCTCCCGGTCACCGAACTGGTAGCCGCCCTCGAACCCGACATAGCGGTGCTGGTAGACGCCGCCCACGCCCCCGGGATGATCGACTTCGATGCCTCCGCGATCGGCGCTTCCTACATCACGGCGAACTGCCACAAGTGGATGTGCGCCCCCAAGGGCTCGGCGTTTCTCTACGTGCGGGAGGATCGCCGGAGCCGGATCTACCCGGCCGTGATCAGCCACGGATACAACGGCGCCTGGCCCGCGGAGGGAGGACACCTCCATACCCAGTTCGACTGGACCGGCACCGACGATCCCACCGCGTGGCTGGCTGTTCCGGACGCTCTCGACGCGGTGGGCGCGCTCCGGCCGGATGGTTGGGAAGGTGTACGGCGCACCAACCGGGAACTCTGCCTGGCCGGGAGGGACATCCTCGTAGATTCGCTCGGCATCGAGGCGCCTGCCCCCGACGAGATGATCGGGTCGATCGCCTCGGTGCCGCTCCCCGACTCGTCCGTACAGGACGCAAATATCTTCGACTCCCTGATGGTGGCGTTGCGGTGCAATTGGTCCATCGAAGCGATGGTCTTCAACTGGCCCCGGCCGCCCCGCCGCCTGCTTCGCATATCGGCCCAGCAGTACAACCGGATCGAGGAGTTCCATCGTCTCGCCGAGGCGGTCGCGACCGAACTGTCGGCCTGACAGGCGCCCACCGGACCGGACGGTGGGCGACGGTGGCGCGTCCACGATACGCACCTCGGCACTCTCGAAGGCCCGAGTTGATTCTTCCGTCCACCGTCGAGCCATTCGAGGCCTCGAACCTCTCCCGCCCGTGCCCCCGGGACGAGATCGGGCAGTCCAAGGTATCGGTATAGGGGCCGACGTCGGGGTGGGCGACGCAGCGAAGGACCGGCGCTCAGCGTATGCCTATGAAGAGGTCGTCCTCGCGGAAGGGAACGTGAACCCGCGAATACAGGCGCTGGAAGGCCTCCGTACCGAGCGCGCTGGGCATATCGTCCTCGGGCACCTGGAGCATGAACCAGTCTTCGGGGATCTGGGAACGATGGGCTCGCAGGGCCTCCACCTTGAGATCCACCCAGTCGGTCACATCGACCAAAGCAGTTATGTCCCCGTCCGGGGTACCCCAACCTTCCGACTCCTTCGCCTCCTCTTCAGTGATCAGACCGGCCCGGCGCCGGGCAGCGGTCATGACTGCCACCCTCGATCGGGGCCAGGTACTCATGTAGAGTTTTCTCACCCGCCAGGGCTCCTCGTCCTCCTCGAGCGGAAAGCGCCTAACGTCGTCGGTACCGAAGTAGGCGGCCAACCCGACCCGGTGGACCTGGATATGGTCCGGATGCCCGTAACCCCCGAACGGGTCGTAGATGGTGAGCACCTCCGGGGTGTACCGACGGATGAGATGCACCAACCGGGCAGTCGCGTCCATGAAGTCGGCCTGCCAGAAGGACCCCGGATGGCGGTTGGGATCGGTCCCCATCATTCCGGAGTCGCGGTATCCCAGGAAGTGGTGGTTGGGTACACCGAGGATGGCCAGGGCCTTGGCGATCTCCTCCGCCCTCAACTCCACCAACCGGGGGCGGAGTTCGTCCGGGTTTTCGTAGTTGTGGATCTCTCCCTCCGCCCCGTCGGTAGCGGTGACCACCGCCACCTGCTCGCCCGACTGCGAGTACTTGGCGAGCACACCCCCGGTCGACGTGACTTCGTCGTCGGGATGGGCATGGAAGGCAAGCAGTCCGGGCATAGGTTCTCCGGTGAGGGGTCAGCGATTTCGATGCGTCAGGATAGAGGGAAGGAAACAGATCCCGGTCACGTGCGATCCGGCGAGGCCGTTCGAAGGAGAGATTCGACGCTCGGCGGGAGGGACTCATCCCCCGATGTAGCTCATCTCGACTTTCGGAAGAGCTACCGTGGCCTCCGAGCGGATCTCCGAATAACGGTCTGTCCTTGCCTCCCAGATCCGCTGCACGGCTCGCACGATCTGCTCCTCGTCTGCCCCGGCCCTCAGCAGCGTGCGCAGGTCGGTGCCGTCGGTGGCGAACAGGCAGGTGTAGAGCATCCCCTCGGCGGAGATGCGAGCCCTCGTGCACGTAGCGCAGAACGGCTGGGTGACCGAGGCTATAAACCCGATCTCCCCCCGGCCGTCCACGTACTGCCAGCGCCTGGCCACCTCCCCCCGGTAGTTGGGCACCACCGGCCGGATCGGGAACACGGCGTCGATGGCTCGTATCAACTCGGCAGCCGGTACCACGTCGTCCAGACACCACCCGTTGGTGGCTCCCACGTCCATGTACTCGATGAAACGCAGTATGTGACCGGTCCCGCGGAAGTAACCGGCCATGTCGACCGCACCGTGATCGTTGACCCCGCGCTTGACGACGGCGTTGACCTTGACCGGCAACCCGGCCGCCGCGGCCACCTCGATCCCTTCGATCACCGCTCCCACCGGAAATCCGACATCGTTCATCGCCTGGAACACATCGTCATCGATGGAGTCGAGGGAGACGGTGATCCGGGCCAACCCCGCGGATGCCAGGGCGGCGGCCTTGCGCGCCAGCAGCGATCCGTTGGTGGTGAGGGTGACCTCGCATCCGGTCGCCTCCACGAGCATGGCGACCAGATCCTCGATGCCTTTCCGCAGTAGCGGCTCGCCTCCCGTGAGCCTGATCTTCTGCACGCCCAACTGCTGGAAAGCCCTGGCCAGCGTGGTCAACTCCTCGAAGCTGAGGAGCAGATTGCGCCTGAGAAAGACGTAGTCGCGGTTGAATATCTCCGCAGGCATGCAGTAGCGGCACCGGAAGTTGCACCGGTCGGTTACGGACAGCCGCAGATCTCGGAGGTAACGCCCTCGGGTGTCGACGACCACGGACTTCATGGCCATAGACTACCGCTCTTCCGCACCGAGCAGTACGAGCAGCAGACCTGCCCGTAGTGCTCGCTACCACTTGATCATTACATAGTACTGATCTATCTTATCCAATGTGGACATGATCAACCATAGCAAACAACGCATAGACACTGGCGGTCTCGAAGTATCTATCGGCTGCCCGGTGGGTGGGCACCCGCCCGAACCCGGTATGAGCGTGGGTGGGGGTCTGCTCCGCCGGTGGCCATCGGCCCGCCGTCGGGACGCGGGGCGTGAGAGGGGATCCGCTACGGTCGAGGTGCTGATGGCGATGGGAACCGCGCTGGCACTCACCGTCCTTCTGGTCAACGCCCTCCTCATGCTCTATGCCAGATCCGTCATCCAGCACGCTGCCGATGTCGGGGCCCGGAGCGCCGCCCGATCCGGAGGCAGCGCATCTGTCTGCGAGACCCTCATCACCGCTACCATCGGGGATCTCGCCAGTCTCTACCGCGACGACACCGCGGTGCAGTGCTCGAGGGGCGCGACGACCACTACGGCCACGGTCTCCGCAGACCTCGATCCGGTGTTCCCCGACCTCGGACCGGGATGGAGCTTCACCATCCGGGCCACGACCGCGACCGAGCCGGCACCTTGACGCGCCGCACGCTTCGGTCTGTTCGCCGGAGCCAACGGGGCGCCGCAGCGGTGGAACTGGTTCTGGTAGCGGCATTCATACTGATCCCGTTCGCAATGCTGATGCTCGGGCTGCCCATCCTGGTGGAATACCGATCGATGGGGGACGCCGCAGCCCGGGAGGCGGTGCGGGCCTGCGCGAATGCATACAATCCGTCCACCGGGCAGCAGCGCGCCCACGACATCGCTCACCAGATCCTGGACGAGCGAGGCATCGCAGCGGAAGGCGCCTCCGTCTCGGTCGACTGCCTGCGCGCCTGGGAACCCGGCGGCGTGGTCACCGCAACGGTCTCTTTCGATGTGCCAGTGCTGGAAGTGGTCGGAATCGGGGATTTCGGTTCTGTGACCATCGAACGGACCTACTGGGAACAGATCGAGCCCTACCGCAGCGCGCCGTGAAGCGGCCGGCCGGCAACCGGAGTCCGTTCGGGGACGACCGAGGGACGGTCGTCCTGTGGAGCCTCGGCCTGCTACTGCTGCTCTTCTTCTCGGGCGGCCTGGCCTTGGATCTGTGGCGGGTCCTCTCGCATCACGGAACCCTCACCGGCATCGCCGACAAGGCGGCGGTGGCGGGCGCGGCTGAGATAGATGTGAACGCCCTTTACTCGAACCGGCTCGTGCTCGTGCCTGGCAGAGCAGTGGGCGCGGCCGAGGCTTTCGCCCGCGCCCAGCCGGGGTGGGAGGGTGGTTCGATGACCGTCCGGGCTTCGGCCGGCCCAAGGGACGTCTCGGTGGAGTTGACCGGTACCGTGGAACTCACGCTGCTCAGAATGTTCGTTCCTCCCCAGGGTCTCCTCGTCACGGTCTACAGCCGGGCCTCGCCGATCCTGTTCGAGTAGCGGGTCGAGATCCGGTTATGCCGGCTGGCGCTATCACGCGCAAAGCGCCGTAGGCAGAGGAGCGAGGGACCCACTCCTTCGACGGCGGGGTGATCTCCCGACGGGAGATCAGCAACGGTGGAATGATGTCCCGTTCGAGACCGCCCCGATGTTTGGTACGTCCATCGCGCAATGCGACTGTGACAGGATCAACCCCCACAAGACCCGGTCTTCCCGGTACGGCCTCGCTCCGGCCGCGCATCTTCTCTCAATGAGCCCCAACGCTCCCGCAGGGGTGGCACGGAGGGGCACGCCTATCATCGGTCGAGCACGAACGGCGCGGGAGGTCCCGTCAATTAAGGCTGCCCTGCTTACCGCCTACGGGGAACCGTTGGAGATCAGGGATGTCCCCACACCCAGGCCGGGACCCGGCCAGGTGCTGGTACGCGTCGCCGGGGTGGGCGTGTGCCACTCCGACCTCACGGTGGTCTCGGGTCGTTCGAGGATCACCTTCGGCCTTCCGTTGATCCTCGGTCACGAGGTCTCCGGCTATGTGGCCGCACTGGGAAAGGGCGTGACAGGGATCGAGGAAGGTGATCCGGTCGCGGTCTTCGGTGCGTGGGGATGCGGGCAGTGCCGGTACTGCGTCCGCGGGGACGAGCAGGCGTGTGACCAGTTGCGCTGGGTCGGACACGGCCCTCCCGGTGGCTACGCCGAGTACCTGATGGTCCCGGCTGCCCGCCACCTCGAGCTGATCGGGAAGCTGGATCCGGTGGAAGCGGCGGCCCTCACCGACGCCGGTCTCACCCCCTACCGGGCGGTGCGGCGGGCGCTGCCCCGACTGGTTCCGGGTTCGGTGGCGGTGGCGATCGGGATCGGAGGCCTAGGGCACTTCGGGTTGCAGTACCTGAGGATCCTCTCTGCTGCCCGCGTGGTGGCCGTGGACACCTCGCCGCTTGCCCGCCGCCTCGCGACGCGCCTAGGCGCCGACCTCGTGCTCGACCCCGCCGACGACGTGGCCGGCATGGTGCGGGACCTGACCGGGGGTGACGGCGCCGACGTGGTGCTCGACTTCGTCGGGTCCAGCGCCACCATGGAGCTCTCGGTTCGTGTGGTCGGCCGTTTCGCCCTGATCGTCAACGTGGGCCTCGGAGGCGGCGTCCTGTCCTATTCGCCCTACGGCTACCCTGCGGAGGTCGACCTGACCACCGCGTGGTGGGGCAGCCGCAACGACCTTCACGAGGTGGTGTCTCTGGCCCGCGCCGGCCGGCTTACCCCGTCATTGGAACGCCATCCACTCGGAGAGGTCAACGAGGTCCTGGCCCGCCTCGAGGCGGGGAAAGTGGAGGGCCGGGCAGTCCTGATCCCCTAGCCGGACACCGGCGACATTGCCGAATCCTTCCGGGAGGCCGTCCCCGGACCCGTCCCGGACGCCGGATGACCCAGGTATGTAACATGTCGTGCGATTGCCCGGGACGGGCCGGACTGTGTGTGCCTTCCCGGGATCCAACGAGAAGGAGACATATGTTGATCCATCGAACAGCCCGCTGGTGGGCGCTGCTGCTGACGCTGGCATTGTTCGCCATGGCTTGCGGCTCGGACGATACGGAAGAGGCCGCGCCTGCGACCACCGCGGCGCCCGCGACCACTTCCGCACCGGCCACCACCGCTGCTGCGGCGGAGGTAACGACTGCTACCACGGTCGTCGAGGTGGGCACCACAACCACGACCCAGGCCCCGGAAGGCGCGACCACAACGACGGCTGCCCCGACCACAACCACAACCGAGGCGATGGCCGAGCCCCTGACAGGCCGCGAGGCGACCGTGGTGGTCGGCAAGAAGATGGATGCCGACACCAAGTTCGACCCGGCCCGGGCCTTCGAGGAACTGTACGTACTGGTACTCGGATCCGCTTACGACACGCTGGTGCAGTGGGCGCCGACCGAAAACGGGTATGACTACCAGAAGCTGATTCCCGAGTTGGCTACCGAGTGGTCGTCCAACGCCGCCGCCACCCAATGGACCTTCACGCTGGACCCGAACGCCCGCTTCCACGACGGGGCGTCGGTCACCTCCGAGGATGTTGCTTTCTCGTTCATGCGCCTGAAGAACGTGGCCGGTACACCCTCCTACCAGGCGGCCAACATCGACAGCGCCGATACGCCCGACCCCCAGACCGTCGTGTTCAACCTGGCCGCGCCCGACCCGGAGTTCCCAGGCCTGACCACCGCTGCCGCTTTCAGCGTCCTCAACAGCGCGCTCGTGAGGGCCAACGGCGGTACGGACGGGGAGGACGCCGCAGAGACCGACACCGCCGAGGAGTGGTTGGCTCTCAACAGCGCCGGCTCCGGTCCGTTCACCTTCGACTTCTCCGACCCGGGCAACCGCCTCGAGATCGTCCGAGTCGACGACTACTGGGCTGGTTCGCCCGCCGTCATGGAGCGGGTCATCTTCGTGAACATCCCCGAGGCGCAATCGCGCATCGACGCGCTGAGCCGCGGCGATATCGACCTGGCGTGGACAGTGATCCCGCATCAGGCCGCGTCGTTGGGAGAGAACTTCACGATCCTCCAGGCCAACACCAACCATTGGTACTACGTGATGTTCACGACCGATCCGAACAACAACGCGTTCGTGGCCAACCCGACGGTCCAGAAGGCGCTCAAGTACGCCATCGACTACGACGGCCTCCAGCGACTCTGCCCCGGCTACACCGCCAACCGGGTGTACGGGCTCGCACCGATGCGGCTGGGCGGCATCACCGAGGGTTACGAGCGCGACCTCGACAAGGCCCGTGAGTTGCTGGCAGAAGCGGGCTATCCCGACGGCTACAACGACTCGGAGAACCCGATCCGTCTCCAGACGTTCCAGTGGAGCGGGTTCTGTCCCGGATTCGGCGACGTGGCCCAGAAGTTGGCCTCCGACTTCAACGACATCGGCGTCGTTACCGAGGTGCAGATCCGGGACGCCGGCGTCTTCTTCACCGACTTCCGCAAGGGTGACCTCGACATCAACGTGAGCGACTGGTTCCCTGAGTACCCGTCAGCGGTGAACTCGGCACAGGTGTCGTTCGCCGACGGGTTCCTGTCGTGGCAGCGGTCGCTATGGCCCGACAATTCGGAGGGCTGGCCTCTCTATGAGGAAACCCTGGCGGCTGGCCACGCCACGCTGGAGGCCATCGATCCGGCAGAGCGGATCAGGCTTCTGAACGAGACCGAGCGGTTCAGCCTGGAGAGCAACCCGACCCACCTGATGGTCGAGATCCCCGAGTGGTACCCGCACGTCAACACACTGACCGGCGTCTACTACCACGCCGTCTATCGGTTCGAGCCCTACCGGATGGGGCGGTCCCGGTAGTCGAGGTGTCGCGGGAGACCGGACAACGGATCGGGGGGCGGCCCAGGCGGTCGCCCCCCGATCCCCTTCTCGCGCGACGTACGCCATGACCTTGAGGAGTTGAGGTGCGCTGGTTCGCGCTGCGGCGCCTCGCCCTAGCCCCGTTCGTGCTGCTGGGCATGACCGGCATCACCTTCTTGGTGTCCCAGCTGATCCCCATCGACCCGGTGGCGGCCTACCTGGGCGGTCGGGGGGCGGCCCACTCCGACGCGGCCGAACAGGCGATCATCGACGCCCTCAACGCCCGCTGGGGATGGGACAAACCGATCCCGCAGCGCTACTGGATCTACCTGACCAACCTGCTGCGGGGTGACATGGGCGATTCGAGCCACACGGCGCGTGCGGTCAGCACCGACTTGGCCAACGTGGTGCCCCCCACCATCGAGCTGGTGGTGGCGGCTCTCGTGATTGCCCTTGTCTTCGGTATCCCGCTCGGCGTGTTCGCGGCGGCGCGCCGGGGGGGTGTCTGGGACGAGGCCTTCAAGGTGATCTCGACCCTGGCGATATCGGTCCCGGTGTTCTGGCTGGCCATCGTCGGGTTCACTGTCTTTTACGGACGGCTCGGCTGGGCGGCCGGGCCGGGCCAGCTGGACATCTTCACCCGCCCGCCGCCGGAGGTGACCCGGATGGTCGTGGTCGACTCCATACTCGCCCGCCGATGGGATACCTTGGTGGACACCCTCCACCACCTGGCCTTCCCCGCTCTGTTACTGGGGTCGGTCATCGGCTTCTACTTCGCCCGGGTGGTCCGCTCCGAGATGGTCGAAGCCTTGGAGTCGGACTATGTCCGCACCGCCCGGGGCAAGGGCCTGCGCCGCCGGCTGGTCCTCTACCGCCACGCCCTGCGAAACGCCCTCATCCCGGTGATCACGCTCTCGGGCCTCGCCTTCGGATCGCTGCTAACCGGGGTCATCGTGGTCGAACACGTGGTGGGGTGGCCGGGCCTAGGCCAGTACGCCTTCGTAGCGGCCACCCGCTTGGACCTCAACGCCATAACGGGCGTGGTGCTGGTGATCAGCCTGGCCTACGTCTTGGCGAACCTGGCGGTCGACCTGCTGTATACGGTGGCCGACCCGCGGGTGCGCGACGGGATGAGGTCGTGACATCGGGCCGGGTACGCCGACTGGAGGAGGCGGCTGCGCCGACCCGCCTCGCGACAACCCTGGCGTCGCTTCGGCCCCGGACGTTCCTCGAGACCTACGGCGTGTTGGTGATCCTGGTGATGGTGGGGGTGATCGCCGCCGCGCCGCTTATCGCCCCCGACCCGCTCGCCCAGGACCTGACGTCGCCCCTGGCCGGCCCGAGCGCCGGACACTGGCTGGGTACCGACAACCTGGGACGCGACCTGTGGTCGCGGATCCTCTACGGGGGTCGGGTGTCGCTCGTGATCGGCATCTTCGTCCTCCTGACGGCGGGCGCGGTCGGCGTGCTGTACGGCGCGGTGTCCGGATACGCGGGCGGGATGGTCGACGCGGTGATGATGCGGATCGTCGACATCTTCCTGTCGTTTCCTTCCATCATGCTGGCCCTTCTGATATCCGCCGCCCTCGGTCCGAGCATCCGCAACACCATCATCGCTATCGCTACCGCGTGGTGGCCCGTCTACGCGCGCCTGGTACGCGGCCAGGTAATAGCCGTCAAGGAGCGGGAGTTCGTGACGGCTTCCCGGGCGCTCGGGGCAGGCCCGATCCGCAACCTGTTCCGGACGGTCCTCCCGAACAGCTTCGGGGTGATGAAGACGATCTTCGTCCTCGACATCGGCTACGCCATCCTGGCCGGTTCCACGCTCAGCTTCCTGGGTCTCGGCGTCTCGCTGCCGACGCCCGAGTGGGGGGTGATGATCCGGGAGGCCCTTCAGTACCCGACCCACTGGTGGTTCATCCTTAGCCCCGGTCTCGCCCTGCTGCTGTTCGTGTCGGCCATCAACTTCGCCGGGGGTATCGTGACCCGGTCGGTCCATGAAGTCCCCGGTCGCTGAATCCCGCGCGGAGGCCGCCGCGTCGCCCGGCCCGGACCGGCCCCTGCTGTCGGTAAGGGATCTGAACGTCACCTTCCGGGCGAAGTCGCGGGTACGGGCGGTGCGGGGGGTCTCCTACGACCTGTCGGCAGGCGAACAGGTCGGCCTGGTCGGTGAGAGCGGATCGGGCAAGAGTGCCGGAGCTCTCGCGCTGGTGCGGTTGTTACCAGACTACGCCGATGTGTCCGGGAGAGTGATGCTGGACGGCGCCGATCTGTTGCGGTTTACCGAGCGTGAACTACGGGAAGTCCGGGGTGACCGCGTGGGGATCGTCTACCAGGACCCCTTCAGCTCCCTGAACCCGGTACTGACGATCGGGAAGCAACTCACCGAGGTCCTCCGCACGCATAAGGGGCTCGGAGCGAGGGCGGCGCACCGGGAGGCGGCCCGACTGCTGGGAACCGTGGGGGTTCCCAACGCGGAGGAACGTATCTCCGACTATCCCCACCAGTTCTCCGGAGGCATGCGGCAGCGCGCCGTCATAGCCATGGCGGTGGCACCCCGGCCCGCACTCCTGATCGCGGACGAGCCGACCACCGCCCTCGATGTCACTGTACAGGCCCAGATCCTGGAATTGCTCCAGGATCTGACTTCCGAGCACGAGACCACGATGCTGCTCATCACCCACGACCTGGGTGTAGTGGCCGGCGTCACGCAGCGGGTGATGGTCATGTACGCGGGGCGCATAGTCGAGTCCTCCTCCACCGAGGACGTGTTCACGAGAGCATCCCATCCCTATACGGTCGCTCTTCACAGATCCCTACCACGGATCGATGTCCGCCAAGAGCGGCTGGTGACGATCGAGGGCCAGCCTCCCGACCCGACACAACCTGTCAGGGGATGTCCCTTCGCTGCCAGGTGCCCTTCCAGGATCGATCGATGCGCCGACGAGGACCCGCCGTTGATGACCATCCCCACCGCCCGTCGTGCCGCTGCCCGGGGTTGGGACATCCCGTCGATCCGCGAGGAGGACGGAGACCAGGTTCCGGGACCGGCGAGCCCCCACCTGACCGCCTGCTGGAACCCTCCGGAACCTGCAGGAGACGAACGAGGATCGGCCCGATGAGCACCGAGCAGGTTGCGAGTCCGGCCCTGGTCGAGGTCCAGGACCTGCGGGTTTGGTTTCCGGCAGGGCGGGGATCGTCGACCAAGCGGCGCGGCTTTATCAAAGCGGTGGACGGGGTTACGTTCAACGTCCGTCGCGGCGAAACCCTGGGTCTGGTGGGTGAGTCGGGATGCGGCAAGACAACGACCGCCCGGGCGATCCTCAAACTCCTGGACCCGACGGAGGGACGCGTCTTGTTCGACGGCGTCGATCTGTCAACCGTCTCGCGTAGAGAACTCCGGCTGATACGACGCCGGATGCAGCCGGTATTTCAGGACCCGTTCTCCAGCCTAAACCCGCAGCGCACGGTGGGGGGGATAGTCGCTGAGCCGCTCGTCATCCACCGCCAGGGATCGGCATCGCAGCGCAGGGAACGGGTCTCCGAACTGCTCGATACGGTCGGGCTGCCGCCTGACGCCGTCGGCCGCTACCCGCACGCGTTCAGCGGAGGCCAGCGCCAACGCATCGCCATAGCCCGGGCCATGGCCCTGCAACCGGACCTGATCATCGCCGACGAGCCGGTCAGCGCTCTCGACGTGAGCATCCGTGCCCAGATACTCAACCTGCTCAGCGACCTCCAGCGGGAGTTCCACCTCACCTACCTGGTCATCGCGCACGACCTCGCCCTCGTGCGCCAGGTGACCGACCGGGTGGCGGTGATGTACCTCGGGAAGATCGTCGAGTTGCGGCCCACCGAGGACCTTTACCGGCGACCGCTCCACCCGTATACGGTTGCCCTCCTGTCGTCGGCGCCAATTCCCGACACCAAGGCCGAGGCGACCCGGCAACGCATAGTGTTGGAGGGTGACGTACCGAGCCCTGCCAACCCGCCGACGGGTTGCCGCTTCCACACCCGTTGCTGGCTCCGGCGGAATCTGGGCAACCCGGAAGTATGCACAACGGAGGCACCTTCTCTGGCTCCGGCCGGGGAGCAGGCCGCCTCAGGAGCAGTGGCTTGCCACTTTCCCGACGAGGTGGAGAACTCCCGCGAACGGCGCGAGACGTTGGTGGCCCTCACCGGTTCGAGGGGATCCTCCCCTGGTGAGAGCCACTAGTCAGAGCGGGCACCGGAATCCATGCTTCGCGGGTCGCACTGGCCTCAGGAGGTTCCGTCCTGCTCGTCTCCAAGCCAGCCGGGGCTCGACGACTCGCCAGCCGGGGCCTCGCTCGCCTCCCAGGGCTGATTGCCATGACCACTCTCCTCCGGGCCCCTCTTCTTGTTCTCCTTGGAGGTGAACAAGGGACTCATCAGCGCGGCACCGACGAGGATCACCGCTGCTGGCAGGAGCCAGCGCGGAGGATCGAACAACCATCCTTGGTCGGGGACGGCGATCCAGGCGGCGAGCAGGATCAGGATGATTCCGAACGCCAAGGGAAAGACATTGAATGGATGGCGCTTCATCGCTCCTCCTCCATGATCACACTCCTTTCGACCGGCCAGGATTTCACCTCGACCCGGCCTATGCCAACGTCTGCGTCGAGCAGCAGCGTGCCCGCTGAGCCCTCCAAGCGGTAGGAGCCGTCGAGTCCGAGGCCGTGTTGTTCCACGTCGCCTACCTGCAACACCCCTATACCCACGTCGCCGGTTACGCTCGCGGACACGCCGTCCGGAAGCCGGACCAGTACCTGACCGATTCCCACGTCGGCTTGCGTGGCCACGGTCTGACCGGCGAAGTCGACATCCCTCAGGTCGATAAGCAGCGAACCTATACCCATCTGGTACTCATCGAGTATCTCTCCCACGGAAGTGGGCCGATGGTCGGACCGCTCGGTCGATGTGAAGTCGAAATCGATAGACGATTTCTGGTCGACCAGCTCCGGTATCGGTGACAGGACCAGGAAAGGTACCAGGAGGACGCCGAGCACGATCAGGCCTCCCGGGCGACCGAACCAAGCCCCGACAACCAGACCGACGCCTATGACCGCTACCAACAACGCCACGTAGTGGCGGAACTGGGGATGGAAACCGGGAACGATACTGTCGAATAGGCCGAGCACTCCCAGCGCCAGCACGGCGAACCCCACCGACACCCTGCCAAGAAGCGAAGTCTCCTGCACCGGTGGTGGCGTCCGCACCGGCGGCACGGACGGGGTCCCGACCGGCGGGTCGTTGGCCGTACTGGAGGGCATGGCCTGCGCGGACGACGATGCAGCAGGTTGGGCATGCGGCAGGGCGGAGTCCTGCTGGCTGTCTCCACGGCTCAAGTCTCCGCGGTAGAGCATCACGCCGATACCGATCAGTACCACCGCGAACGCCAGGTCACCCCTGATGAGGCCTGTCTCGCTGACCAGGATGATGACGGCGAGACCGACAAGAATCACGCCCACCCACCGCCGGGCCTGGCCGGTACCCAACCAGCCCTGCACGATCGCATCGGTCTCACCCTCACCGGGGATCAGCAGCCAGCCCGCCACGTACAGGAGGGCTCCCAGCCCGCCTGCGAAGCAGAGCAGGGCGAAGGCGATGCGGAGGATCCATACCGGGATTCCGAAACGCCGGCTCACACCGGCCGCTACCCCTGCCAGCCAGCGGCCCTCGTCAGGACGGTGAAGTGATGTGGTTCTGTTAGTCATGCCGTTACTATCCGGCAGTTCGAACGGATTGTCTATGGGGTATCACCCTGGTCTATCCCTGAGGGCCTAGGGGCCGGTAGGGGTATGTCACCGGTTGTTGGCGCCAACCTGCGGTGAGACAATGTTCGGCATGGAGACCACAGGATCAGCCCGCTTCCAGCTCATCGGCGGCATGATCTCGAGACGGCAGCAGGGCCGCCTGATCGCCGGCGTCGCCGGCGGAATCGCCGATCGCCTTGGCGTCGCTGATCTGTACGTTCGTGCCGGTTTCCTGGTTCTGGCACTCATATGGGGCATCGGAGTGATCGTCTACCTGGTGCTATGGGCGGTCACCCTGGACCGCACCGACCATCCGCCGCCGTCCCAACCCGTATCGGCAGAGCGGAGGGCAGGGTACCTCCTGATGTTCGCGGGCGGTCTGCTGGTACTCCGCACCATCGGGGTCTGGAGCGGCGACCAGTTGGTTTGGCCCGGGGCAGCGGTGATTCTCGGTGTCGCATTCCTGGTGGACCGGCGCGATATCGATCCACGTTCCGCGATCCTGGCACTCTTCGATCCGAATAGCGGCAGGTTCCGGAGCCGGACCATCATCGGGATCGTGCTCCTAGTGGTCGGATTGTCGATCCTGGCCGCGGCCGTCCCCGCGGTGGAGACGGTGGTGCTGGCGGTGCTGGTGACAGGCGTCGGGATGGCGGTGCTGTTCGGACCATGGGTGTGGAGGCTGGTGGCCGACCTGGGCGCCGAACGGAGCAAGCGGATCCGCGAGGAGGAGCGAGCCGATATGGCCGCCCACCTGCACGACTCCGTACTGCAGACCCTGGCTCTGATCCAGCGGACCGACGATCCTAGGCGGGTGGTCACCCTGGCCCGTGTCCAGGAGCGGGAACTGCGCCGCTGGCTGTACAGCTCGAGGCCGGCTGACGGCCAGGAGCTACTGTCGGGCGAACTGCAGAAGGAGGCGGACCGCATCGAGAACACCTTCGACGTCCCCGTGGAACTGGTAACGGTCGGTGACCGGCCGATCGACGATCATGTCCGGGCGATGGTGGCGGCGGCGGGCGAAGCTCTCACCAACGCCGCCCGGCATTCAGGAGCCGATCAGATATCGGTCTACTCCGAGGTGACCGAAGGATCATCCGATGTCTGGGTCACCGATCTGGGCAAGGGTTTCGACACCCGCCGGGTTGCCTCGGATCGCCGTGGTATAGCCGAGTCGATAGTCAGCCGGATGCAGAGCCACGGTGGGATCGCCACCGTCTCATCCGAACCCGGGGAAGGCACCGAGGTACACCTCCAGCTGAGGGGGGAACGACAATGATCAAGGTGTTCTTGGTAGATGACCACCGGCTGTTCCTCTCCGGAGTCAAGGCCGAACTGACGGGCCGGGACGGCATGATCCTGAGCGGCACCGCTCAAGACGTCGACGAGGCTATCGACGCATTGCGGCAAGACCCCCCGGATGTTGCTTTGGTGGACGTCCACATGCCGGGAGGCGGTGGTCTGGCCGTAGTCGAGAATATCCGAGAGACCAACCCCGACGTGAAGTTCCTCGCTCTTTCGGTTTCGGACGCGGCCGAGGACGTGATCGCCATGATCCGGGCCGGTGCCAGAGGGTACGTCACCAAGTCCATCGGACCCAACGAACTGGCCGACGCCATCACGAGGGTGCACGCGGGCGACGCTGTCTTCTCCCCCATGCTGGCCGGTTTCGTCCTCGACAGGTTCGCGGCCAATGTTCCCCCGCCGTCCGATCCGGAACTCGACCGGCTCACCGCACGCGAGAAGGAGGTCCTCCGCCTGATCGCCCGCGGCTATCCCTACAAGCAAGTGGCCAAACGGCTCTACATCAGCGTCAAGACGGTTGAGTCCCACGTCTCGGCCGTGCTACGGAAGCTGCAGCTATCCAGCCGCTACGAACTGGCCCACTGGGCGAGCAACCGCCGCCTCGTCTGACCGGCCGGGCTACCGGCTAACCGAGCATCTCCCCCCGATCCACCACGGCGACCTCACCCGTGATCGAATCGTTGGTGATCAGCCCCATAAGAGACCGCACCACGTCCTCCACCGGTACGAGAGGCACCGCTCCGGACCGGATTTCACGGGCACGATCGTGTGGCACGTAACGATCGATCCACTCGGTATCCATCCATCCAGGCGCAACCGCGTTGACCTGTACCGCGGGTGCCAGCGCCAAGGCCATGCACCGGGTAAGAGACACCAGAGCCGCTTTCGATACCACGTAGGGAATGGAACTGCCCGTGCTGGTCAAAGCGGAATTGGAGGCCACATTGATGATCTTGCCCGCGCCCCGGGCTTGCATCCCGGATGCCACCGCCTGCGAGCAGAGGAAGGCACCCGTGACGTTCACGTCCATGATCCGCCGCCACTCCTCCACCGCCAGTGATTGGAGTTCGTCGAACGGCAGGTAGTGGGTGGTACCCGCATTGTTGACGAGGATCTCCACCGGTCCCAACGCCTTCTCGACCGAAGCCACCATCGCAGCGACGGCGGAATCGTCGCTGATGTCGGCCTGGACTGCCAGGGATCTCCCTCCCCGGCCCTCGATCTGCTGGGCAACTCGCTCGGCCGCAGCGCGTGACCTCGAGTAGTTCACGGCCACCAGACCACCGACCTGAGCCAATGCGAAGGCTGTCTCGCGCCCCAGACCGGTACCGGCGCCGGTCACCAGCGCCACTCGTCCGTCCAAGTCCATCGCTACCTCCTCGGTGTTCGGCTCGGGCGACAGGCCAGGTCCGCAACGACCGCGCCACACCACACTGCCGGCAAGGAGATTGACCCTGTCACACCCTCACTGCATGGTACGTATCCCAAACACCCGGTGGCTTGAGATCCGACGTCACATCAGCCATCCGAGGGGATCATCAAAGATCGGAACCAGCAGCCCCACATCGGGCCGGACGGACCACGTTCCGATCCCAGGCACGGTGGTGGAGGGGGCGGGCCCAGCGGGCGGATGAGCCGCGCCGGTCTTGGCGACCTGCTCGCCCGAGCGGTCCTTCGTCAAGCGAGCTTGCTCTCAGCCTCGCCCGGTCCGATTCGATACCTTTCCGCGGTAGGCCGGACGGCTTCGCTATCCAGGGCTCTGATCTCTTGCAACCCATGCCGGCGGGCCATACCCCACCGCTCCGGGTCATACCTGACGACTCGCCCCTCGGCGACGGTAAGCGTCGATACCTGCCAGCAGGCGCTCAACATCGCCTGAGGTGTTGTAGAGGTGGGGGTCGGCGCGGACCCGATCGTCTTCGGGATAGCCCCAGACGTCCACGCCCAGCTTCCGCAGATAGCGGCACAACGGCACCGCACCCCCGAAGTGGAAGGCCACCACCCCTGCCCGGTCGGCCCGGCTCGCCGGCGTGAGTATCTCGATCTCCCGTTCGGCCAACCCATCGATCATCCGATCCGTCAGGTCCAGGACGTGGTGTTCGATGGCGGGGATGCCTGCCTCGAGAATGATGTCCAGTCCTCTGCGAGCTGCCGCTATACCCGGAAGGTCGGCGAGACCGATCTCGTGGCGGGCCGCTCCCGGGCGGAAGGAGAGGTGCCCGGGCTCGTCAAGCCCTTCCTTCCAGTGAGCACCGATGTATCCGACGTGGGGCGGCGGTAGGGCTTCGAGGTGTTCCCTGCGGCTATAGATGAAACCCAGCCCGGGCGGACCGAGCAACCACTTCATCAGCGTGCCGCTCATGAAGTCGACTCCATCTTCCGCAGCGTCGATGGGAACGGCGCCTGCGGACTGGGCAGCGTCGACGATCAGGTATCCTCCTGCTCCGTGGGCGAGGTCGGCAAGACGGCCGAGGTCGTGACGGAACCCGGTGCGAGCGTCGACATGGGAGACGATCACTGCGACAGTGTCCTCGTTCACGCGTTCCTCAATCCCGGCCGCCCAACTCGACGGCGGTCCGACGGGAGCCTTACGGACCTCCACGGGGCTCCGGCCGGGCAGCAGCCAGGGCCAGACGGCGCTCGGATGGGAGGTCGGATCCGTGACGATGTTGGCACCGGGAGGGGATTCGATCATCTGGACCGCCAGGTTCGATCCCCTAGAGGTATTGTCGACTATGGCGATCTCGCCAGCATCGGCTCCCAACACAGCTGCTAACCGGGCCTTGAGGATCTCCCACTCGTCGAAGTAGCGCGCCCGGTGATAGGCCGGATCGAACATCCACCGATCGGACCACTCGTCGAGCGCCGCCTTGACGGGGATCGCAGCCGGAGCAAGACCCCCTGCGAACAGGTAGGCACGGGTCTCGGTGATCGGGAAGAGCGGGCGGTAGCGATCCGTCAGGACCACGCGGGAATCTCGACGATCGTGGGACCGTCCACCGATAAGGCAACGTCCACCGCCAGAGCCAGGTCGTCCGGTTCGTCCGCCCGGGTCCATCGGATGTTGTAAGCCGTGGCCAGGGCGGCCAGATCGGGAACGTGGAGGTCGGTGGCCAGAGGCTCGAAACCGCGCTCGCGCATCAGTCGGCGTATCTCACCGAAGGCGCGGTCGTTCCAGACCACCACCGGCAGAGTGAGATCGTGCTGTACGGCCACCATCAACTCGGACATCGTGAACATGAAACCGCCGTCTCCCACCAGGGCCGCCACCGCTCGCTCGGGTCGAGCGATCTTGGCGCCGATCGCCGCCGGCAGCGCGTATCCCAACGTTCCCAGGCCGGACGGGTTCATCCAGGTGCGTGCTCCGGGCAGGTCGTAAAAGGGATAGGCGCCGAAACCGGCCACCATCGCAACATCCAATGCGAGAGTGGAGTCGTCGGGCATGGCGGCGCGAAGGGCCTGGATCCAGGGAAGGTACGAGTGTCCCATTACCAAGGCCTCCTTGTAGGCCGCGGCGCGCACCTCGGCGGCGCGCTCCCAGCCGTGCCTGGAAGCCAGACGAGACGCCTCCTCGATGAAGCTCGCTGCGGCGCGGGCATCCCCCACCACGGGAAGGTCGACCGGGTGGTTGACTCCGATCTGGTCCGCGTCGATGTCCACCTGGATGAGCTTCCCGCCGAGCCGGAGGGGCCCGGTCCAGAAGTCCGCCGGACTGAGTTCCGTCCCGAGGGCCAGCACCACGTCGCACTCCTCCAGGAACCGGGCCACCGACCGGTGGATAACCGACGAGGCGGCCAAGGCATGGCCGGTGGGGATGACCCCCCTCCCATTCAACGTGGTCACGACGGGCGCGTCGATCCGGTCGGCCAGCCGGACCACCTCCTGGGCGGCCGCCACCGTCCCGCCCCCGACCACCACACCGGGACTCTCGGCCGACTCGAGCAACTCTGCCGCCCTATGCAGGACATCATCGTCGGGAGCAGGCGGATCATCGTCGGGAGCGGGCGGAATCCGGGCGGTGGTCGGCGCCTCCTGGACGTCGACCGGAACGGTGAGGCATATGGGTCGGGGCCGCCCGGTGCGGAAACGGCGGAACGCGGCGTGGACGGCTTCCGGGATCCGGTCGGGCGAGAGGATGAGGTGCGCTTCGTCGGTGATTCCCTCCAGGACCCTCTCCTGGGACCGCAGTTCGTGGGAGTGGCCCCTGGCCCGCCCGATGTCCTCGGTGACGATGTGGGCAGCGATACACAGCACGGGGACCGAGTCGGAGTAGGCCTCGGCGATCGCGGTCGCGGCGTTGGTCACTCCCGGCCCCGCGGTTACCAGGCACACTCCCGGCCGCCCTGTAGCGCGGGCGTACCCGTCCGCCATGAACGCGGCGCCTTGCTCATGGGTGGTCGTGACGTGCTCGATCTCCTTAACCTGTCCCAGCGCCCGGTAGATCTCCAGCGTGTGGGTGCTCGGAATGCCGAAGATGTGGCGGACCCCGTTCACCCGGAGCGATTCGATCAGTGCTTCGGCGCCGGTCATCGAGGACCTCCCCCCGGGTAGGCTCGGCGCATGGTCGATCTTCTCCTGCGGAATGCGACGATCTACCCCGGCGATGCCGAGCCTCGACCGGGGGATGTCGCAATCGACGATGGTGTCATAGTAGCGGTGGGCACCGGACTGCGACCCGAAGCCACCCGGACCATCGATCTCACGGGGCTTTCTCTGGCTCCCGGGTTCGTGGACATGCACGCCCACAGCGCTCTGCGGTCCTTCCAAGACCCCATCCTTGCCCCGAAGCTCCTCCAAGGCTTCACCACAGAACTCATCAACCCGGACGGGATGGGTCCAGCGCCCGTAACAGACGAGCGGCTCGCTGACCGGATGACGCAATTGGCTCTGTCCGAAGGGCCGGGCCCGCCCGAGTGGCCCTGGCGATCCATTGACGGGTACATAGCCGAACTGGAACGGACCCGACCCGCCATCACCCTGTGCCCCTTGGTACCTCATGGCGCGGTCCGCGACGCCGTGCTGGGCGGCGCGCAGCGGGCGCCCGGCTCCGGCGAGTTGCGTGCGATGAGGCGCGAGGTATCTAGAGGCATGGAGGCGGGGGCATGGGGGATCTCCTTCGGCTTGGTGTACACGCCGGGCGCCTACGCGGACCGCGAAGAAGTGGTGGCCGTATCCACCGAGGCGGCACGATTCGGTGGGCTGATCTCCGTTCACATGCGGGGCGAGAGCCACAACCTTCTCGAGGCCGTCGAGGAGATGATCGACGTATCGCGCCGCAGCGGTGCGCCTGTGCATCTCTCCCATCTGAAGGTGCTCGGACAGCGCAATGCCTGGAAGCTGGAACCCCTGCTCGAGATGGTCGACACGGCACTGGCAGACGGGATAGATCTCACCTTCGACCAGTATCCCTACGGTGCCGGTGTGACCCTGCTCTCGGCACTATTGCCTCCGTGGGCACACGACGGTGGCATCGTCCGGATGACCGCTCGCCTCCAAGACCGTTCGACGGTAGATCGCCTGCTCAAGGCACTTGAGGATCCGAATGCAGGCCCCGAGAGCTTCTACTACCAGTGCGGCCCGGAAGGGATCGTGGTGATCGACTGCGGCCCGGACGGTCCCGAAAATGCGGTCGGCCGCACCCTGGCCGAGATCGCCTCGGCCCGCAATGTCGAACCCGAGCGGGTGGTCATCGACCTGTTGTTGGAAACGGGGATGAGCGCCCTGGTCATCCTGCACTACGCCGACGAATCCGTCGTGAAGGCCATCGCCCGGCACCCGGCCATGCTGGTGGGTAGCGACGCGGTCTTCGCCGCCATCCCCCACCCCAGGTTGTGGGGCACAGCACCCCGGTTTCTGGGCCGCTACGTCATCAGGGATCGCATCGTGACCCTACGTGAAGCCATCGCCCGGCTGTCCTTCCGGGCGGCCCGGCGGGTCGGGCTGAACGACCGAGGTGAGATCTCCCAGGGACAGAGAGCCGACCTTGTCGCCTTTGATCCGGACCGGCTACTCGACCGGGCAACCTACGACGAACCTAGGCTTTCACCTTCCGGTATCGAATGGGTGATCGTCGGCGGCGCGGTGGCGGTGGACCCGAACGGCCCTACCGGAACCCGCCGGGGCCACGTAGCCCGAATGAACGCCCCGCGGATCCGACTGGGAGCCGATCCGGCCGGCCTCTGAGTGCCCGAGTCGTGCATCACCGAAACAGTCCCTTGGCGATTTCAGGCTGGCGACGTTGCCAGTACCGAGCGACAGTATCCAACAATCCCGGTTTGCCAAGGCTTGCCGAGAGCCACGGATCGTCGGCCACGTCGTTGAAGGAGCCCAACGCCCGAACGATGTGATAGACGCTCTGGTGCGTCCTGCTCACTCCGTATCGGATGTAGTACCAGTCCAGCATCGCCATTACGTCCGTATCGCCCATCATTTCGATACACATCAGGTCGTAGTAGTCGCGTAGTTCCCCCGATCTCCCACAACCTTCAGCTTGGTTGCAACCACGTCGGCGAACGACCCGACCGCCATCTCCCCGACCTTCTGACCGCGTTCGATCTGCTGCTGTCCGGTAGCAGAGAGGAATTGAAGTTTGACGTTCTCGAAAACGCAGTTCAGCGTAGCCTCGGACCAGTAGTCGCCCTCCACTGTCGCCGGAGCAGACTCAGGGGATCGAAAGGACTGTGGACGAATACATCCAGATCCTCCGACTGCCGATGTTCCAGGTATACAGCCAGGGCCGTCCCGCCCATGAGTGTCCCCGATGGTGGAGACAACGAACCCACCAAATCCCAGATCCTCATCATCGCGGGAGTCAGGACGCCGTCAGCGACGGGCATCGAGGGCGTTGACGATCAGGTCTCGGGTGGCCGGTTTGGTGGATCGCAGGGTCAGGCAGTATTCGAGCACCTCAATAGGGAGATGTACCGATGCCCAGACCGCGGCATCCGGCCAGGGACCGTTGAACATCCGTCCGGCTACGTACTCGGCATCACCCGGCAGGCGGAGCAAGCCAGGTTCGGGGTGGTTCCAGAAGGACTTCCAGAACCTCTCAGGAATACGTCCCATATTGAATACATATGTTCCCTGACATCGGACACCTGACTCCGACCGCCAGCCCGGAGGAGGCTAGACCGCCCCACTCGGCCCGGCCGCTTCGGACTGGACGCTGTACGAGAGCATTCGTCGGTCAACAGTCACTCGGCTGCCCTTACTGCTAGCGTGCCGGACGCAGTGCGCAACTTCGACCTGATGATCATCGGCACCGGATCGGGCAATTCGGTGATCGGACCGGAACACGACGATTGGGACATCGCAATCGTGGAACGGGGTCGCTTCGGCGGCACCTGTCTGAACGTGGGCTGCATACCCTCCAAGATGTTCGTGTACGCCGCGGAGATGGCCGAGTTGGCGTCCGACAGCGAACGGCTTGGCGTTCGGACCCGCTTCGATGGCGCAGACTGGTCGTCCATCCGCGACCGTGTATTCGGGCGGATCGACCCGATCGCCGAGGGAGGTCGCGTCTACAGGGAGGAACTTCCCAACGTGACCGTGTACTCCGGTACGGGGCGCTTCGTCGGACCGAAACAGGTAGCGGTGGGCGACGAGGTCATATCCGCTGATCGGATCGTCATAGCGGCGGGCGGACGGCCCACCGTGCCCCCTGTGCCGGGCCTGGCCGAGTGCGGCTACCACACCTCGGACACGATCATGCGCCTCGACCAGCTGCCCGACCGGTTACTGGTGATCGGAGCGGGGTACATCGCGGCGGAGTTGGGCGGCGTGATGGGAGCGTTCGGCTCGAAGGTGACCTTCCTGCTGCGGGGCGACACCTTCCTGCGTCGGGAGGACCACGACATCAGCAGCCGGTTCACCGCCGCCTACTCCCGACGGTTCGAGGTGCGTACGCACACCCGGCTGCTCGAAGTCCGCCGTGACGGAGACGAGGTGGTCATCAGCTTGGACGACAAGGAGGGGAACCGTGCCGAGTTGAGGGGCGATGAGTTGCTGGTCGCCACAGGCCGGAGGCCCAACACCGACCGGCTCGACCTGGCGGCGGGGGGAATCGAGGTCGACAGTCGCGGTTTCGTGATCACCGACCGCCAACTCCGTACCAACGTCGACGGGGTTTGGGCTCTCGGTGACATCACCAATCCCATCCAACTGAAGCATGCTGCCAACCACGAGGCTCGGGTGGTGCGTCACAACCTGACCAACCCGGATTACCCGGCCACCGTCGACCACCGGTTCATTCCCCACGCCGTGTTCGGCTATCCCCAGATCGCGAGCGTGGGCCTCACCGAGCAGGAATGTCGACGACAGGACATTCCCTACGTCAGCCACACCCAACCCTATTCCGCGGCCGCCTATGGCTGGGCAATGGAGGATACCGACAGCGTGGCGAAGGTCATCGCCCACGCCGAGACCCGCCGGCTACTGGGCGCCCACATCATCGGTCCGCAGGCGCCCACCCTGATCCAGCAACTCATCCAGGGTATGCACTTCGACCTGACCGTCGACCAGATGGCCCGCGGCCAGTACTACATCCATCCCGCCCTGCCCGAGGTAGTGGAACAGGCTTTGCTGGGGCTCTGACGGATTCCGGGTTCGGTAGTCGACGGCTGGTTTCAGTTCACCAGAGCCGCAGCCAGGTCCTCCAGTACTCGGGCCGCGATGTCCAGCACGAACTCGATGTGATGTTCCTCCATCACCGATGATGTTGACAGGTACGGGAACCCGAACACGCCCCGGTTTCCGAACGCCAGCGAAAGGCCGGTCATCAGCACGTCCGGTTGGGCCACCTCCGGCTCGCATGCAACGCTGAGCAGGGAACCGCCTCCCTCGACCTGCAACGGCAGCCCGAACTCCCCTACCGCTCCGGCCAACCCCTCGCGTAGCAAACCGCCCAGGTGGTCGATCCATTCGTAGACCTCGGGTGTCAGGAGGCGCAAGCCGGCCACGCCCGCCGCGGCGGTCATCGGGTTGGCGTTGAACGTCCCCGCCAGAGCCACCTTCATGTCACCTAGCGGGTCCGTGACTGCCATGATGTCAGCTCTCCCTCCGAAGGCCCCGACCGGCAGTCCACCCCCGATCAGCTTGCCGAGGGCCGTCATGTCGGGGATCACCCCGTAGCGCCCCTGAGCGCCTCCCATCCCCAGGCGTAGCGAGATCACTTCGTCGAAGAGTAGGAGTACACCCTCGTTTGCCGTCACCGCTCGTAGGGTCTCCAGGAACCCATCGGGTGGAGGAGCGAATCCGCCGGCCGAACGGAAGGGTGTGAGGATCACCGCGGCAAGGCGTTCGGCGTTCTCTCGCACCAGGCCGGCAACGCCTTCCGCATCTCCCCAGCGACCCAGGATGACGTTGGCCGAAAGGTTGGCAGGGACGCCGCCGGTACTCGGCAAGATACCGTCACTACCCGCGGAGGCAGCGAACTCGAACCCGTCGTAGGTGCCGTGATAGGCGCCGTCCAGCTTGAGGACGAGATCCCTGCCGGTGAATGCACGGGCCACCTTGAGCATGTGCATGTTTGCCTCGGTTCCCGAGTTGGCGAAGCGCACCCGTTCGATGGAGGGAACCCGGTCGCAGATGATCCCGGCCCAGTCGACTTCGGTTGGGTTGTGCCCACCCCAGGCGGTGCCCTGAGCGGCTTGAGCACGGGCAGCTGCCACGATCTCGGGATGGGAGTGGCCATGGACGAGAGCCGTGGAGTTGTTGTTCAGGTCCAGACGCCGATTGCCGTCCACGTCCCATATGTAGGGACCTTCCCCCCGTTCGAAGTAAGGGGGGTGCGGGCGCGTGGTGATCGAGTAGCGGGTATCCCCACCCGGCAGGACACCTCCACCTTGCTTGAAGAGGGCCGCCGACCGGGGGGTGAGCCGGCGGTACTCCTCGACGATACCCTGGTACCAGCGCAACAAGCACTCGTCCGTATTCATGTTCCCGTCAACCAGCGTCGCGGGTTGTCATGGGTGATGGTCCTGATGGTGGCTTCGGGTACGCCCTTGGCGATGAGGGCGGGAAGAAAGGTCTCCGACAGGTAGACGAACCCGGTACCTCCATGTATCCGTAGCTGCCCCAACTTGCATACATCATGGGACAGCATCAGCCGGTCCTCGAAACCCCGCTCGATCAACTCACGGATCAGGTCGAGGATCCGGTCCTCGAAGCGGCCCATCCCGCGGTACTGGCCGCAGTTGTCGAACATGATATAGACGCCCCGCGCCAGGAGTCCGAGCAGGTAACGGAGATGCGGGTAGGCGTCGCAGTGGGCGACCGCCACCCGGGTCATGTCCACATCCTCCTCCTCGAGGATGGTGAGTTGCGCCGGGGCGACGGGACCGATGGCGTGTAGGGCCCCGATGCCCAGCCCGGTCGCCTTGTGAGCCCGTGCGACAGCACGCAGGACCCTCTCCTCGGCTGGCGATACCCAGTCCTTCTCGGATCCGATCTCACCGATCACACCGGGGCGGATCCCGGTATCGCCCACCCCGTCGGTGATCTCCCGGATCAGTTCCTCGGCGAGATCGTCAGCCGATCGACGGTCGATCCGTTCCTCCGGTAGGTAGTAGTTGCCGCGATACCAGCCACAGCCCATGACGAAATGCATACCGGTCCGCTCCGACAACGTACGCAGCCGCTCCGGGGAACGGCCGTTGTCGGGAACGCTCAGGTCGAAGATCGTGTCTCCCCCGAGATCGGCGAAGGCCGCTATCTCGTCCGCCATCACGTCCTCGTCCACGAACTGGTCGGCCACGTCGTAGCGGTAGTCGGCGTGGCGCAGGGTGCAGTAGATGTGCTCGTGGGGAAGCGTAAAGCCGAGGTCCGTACCCGCTACCGGTCCGCGTACCGTCATTACGCTTCCGGGATCGCTCATCCGACCTGCCTCCTATCCCGGCCCCTTCGGTGTCGGCCGGCGACTGTGGACTTTACCGCCCCCTCGGCTGTCTTGGCGCACTCCGTAGCATCCCCGTAGGCTGGACGCAGGAGGTGGACACATAAGGGAGGACGCCGGAGACGAGGCCGTGGTCGATCTGCTGCTCAGGCACGGTCGCATCCTGACCATGGATGCCCGGCGCCGCATCCTCGTGGACGGCGCCATAGCCATCCGGGACAGAATCATCATCTCGGTCGGCCCGGATCGGGAGATCGGCGCTGGTACCGCGGCGGCATCCACCCGAGACCTGAAGGGGGCACTGGTCCACCCAGGGCTGATCGACGCCCACGTCCACGCCGGCAACTCCGAGTTGAGTCGCGGAATGGCCCCCAAGGACCACGCCGACTATGGGGCGGTGGACGACTGGCTGTTCACCTTCCGCAAGCCGGAGACCGACTACCTTGGCGCCCTGCTGTCCTGCATGGAGATGGTCACCAACGGCACCACAGCCTACAGCGATACGGGCGGCTCCTTCTACCTGGACGAGACCGTGCGGGCTATCGAGAAGGTCGGGATGCGGGGTATGCCCGGATACTCGATGCTCGACTTCAACCCACAGGTTCCGGGTCGTGACACCTCCGCCGGCGCGATGTCCGAGGAAGAGGCGGAGATACTGCGGACTCCGACACGAACGTGCGTGGAACGGCTGGAGGAACAGATGACCCGCTACCCGTTCCGCAACGGCGGGCGGGTCCGGGGCGGAGCGACAATGTACGGCTGCATGCGCTGCTCTGACGAGTTGCTGGTCGAGGCTCAGGCGCTTGCCAGGAAGCACGGGGCGCCGATGCTTATGCACCAGTCCTGGGATCCCGAAGAGGTGACCATCTCCGAGGCCCTGTACGGATGCCGCCCGATCGAGCATCTGGCAGACATCGGCGTGCTGGACGAGAACCTGACCCTGGTGCACATGAACCACCTCTCCCCGACCGAGGTCGATCTGGTGGCCGACTCGGGCACTCGGGTGGTGCACTGCCCGGCGGCATCGCTGAGACGCGGGATGGGTGCGATCAGGAACGGCTCCTTCCCCGAAATGCTGGCCAAGGGCGTCCCCGTGGCACTCGGCTCCGACGGCTACAGCGGGCGGAGGGACGTGATGCGCCAGGCTTACCTGGCCGCGGTCGGTTTCCGCGAGTTCCGGGGTGAACTGCCCGTCCTCACCGGAGAGACCGTCCTCGAGATGGCTACCCTTCACGGAGCAAGCGCGCTGGGTCTCGAGAACGAGATCGGTTCGATCGAGGTCGGTAAGCGGGCCGACCTGGTGATCCACAGCCTGCATAGACCCGAGGCATATCCCCGCTTCCGTGACCCGGTCGACAACCTCGTGTACTTCCGGTCATCGAGCACTGTCGACACCGTCTTCGTCGATGGGGAAGCAATTCTCGACAACGGTCGCTTCACCCGCTTCGACGCGGCATCGGCCTACCGGATGATTGAAGCAGCTGCTGCCGAGTTCGAAGCCGGCGTGGGTGCCTCCACCTACGCCGTATGGCCGCTGGTCGACTGAACCACACTCCGACCACCGCCTCGAAAGCTCGGAGAAAGCCCTTTGGTACTGTTGGGCGATGACGGTCTCTCTCGACGTTTACGATCCGGACTTCCTTCGCGACCCCTACCCGGTCTTCGCTCGGATCCGCGAGCAAACCCCCATCTTCCGTGGTTCGGGCCGCGAGGGTGAACGGCCCATCTGGTTCCTGACCCGCTATGCCGATGTGCGCCGTGCCCTACGGGACCGCCGGCTCGGCCGCATCGACCAACCCACCGTGGACCGCGCCGCTTGGGGACTCCCCCCGCTCCACGACGGGTGGGCGCCTTACTACGACGTGGAACACTGGGCGCTGGTGTGGTTGGAACCACCCAACCACACGAAGATCCGCCGGTTGGTGTCGAAGGCTTTCACGCTGCGCCGGGTGGCCGGCCTGCGACCGCGTATAGGCGAACTCGCCGACCGGCTCCTCGATCCGATCGTGGAGCGGGGCCGTATGGACCTCGTGAACGACTACGCGGCGCCGTTCTCGGTCCAGGTCATCGCCGAGTTGCTGGGCGCGCCCACCACCCACTGGCGACAGATGCTCGACTGGTCGTCCAGAATCACCAGAATGTACGAGTACAACACCGACAATGCGCAGACCCGCTCGGCCGTGGACGCCAGTCTCGAGTTCACCCGATACTGCGAAGAACTCATGGCCCGCCGTCGGGCCGAGCCGCGCGACGACCTGATCACCGCCCTGTGTTTCGCCAGGACCGACGACGGGACATTGACCGACATCCAGATAGTGTCGATGATCATCACCCTCCTCAACGCCGGCCACGAGGCCTCGGTGAATACGCTGGCCAACGGCATGTTGGCATTGATGCAACATACGGACCAGTGGCTTCTTCTTACCGACGGAGAAGTCGACCCGGCCGATGCCGTCGAGGAGTTGTTCCGGTGGGACGCACCCATCCAGACCTTCGATCGATGGGTCGTCGCCGATGGCTACGAAGTCGGCGGGCAGCGGATCGCCCAGTACGAGCAGGTGACCGTGCTGCTCGGATGCGCCAACCGCGACCCCCGCCACTTCGAAGACCCGAACTCCTTCAGGATCGGAAGGGACGACCCCACCCACGTCAGCTTCGGCGGCGGGATCCACCACTGTCTCGGCGCCCCTCTGGCCCGACTCGAGGTAGACGTCGCACTCGACAGACTCGTAAAGAGGTGCCCGAGACTGCAACTGGCAGAAGACCCGGTTCGTCCTCCACGGTTCGTCCTGCGCGGCTTCAACTCCCTCGAACTGACCCTAGGCTGACAATTGCCCTGCTCTGAGATAGTGCTCGAGCCGCGCCACCTGTCGATGCTACACCACCAACAGCCAGTATCGGAGAACAGTGTCTACCACTAACACCGCCTGTCACTGCTCATCGATATAGTTTGGCAAGTCAGGGTCGTATTCGGCTTAACCGAGTTGGCACGCACATGTGACCTGCTGCCGTCGACTGGCGACCCGACACCCGCACTAAGATTACAGCCATGTAACTCGGGGGATGACGATGGAACAGCCACAACTGATCGTAGACGACACAGGACTTCCCCCCACTCACCACCGACTGATCCTCGGTGATGCTCGACAGATGGTCGCGATCCATGATGAGTCGATAGCCCTTGTAGTCACCTCGCCGCCCTACTGGACACTCAAGAAATACCCTGACAATCCAGCCCAGCTAGGAGACCTTGCCGACTACGAGTTGTTCCAGAAGGAACTGGCCCGGGTCTGGGATGAGTGTTATCGAGTGCTTCTACCTGGCGGACGGCTCTGCGTCAACGTCGGTGACGTGACCCTGTCCCGCCGCAAGCACGGACGCCACAGGGTTGTACCACTACACGCGGACATCCTCGCGCACGCCCGTCAAGCCGGGTTTGACGTGCTGACCCCGATCTTCTGGTGGAAGCGCACCAACATGACCACCGAAGTGTCGGGGAACACGTATTTTCTCGGCAAGCCGTACGAACCTAATGGAATCATCAAGAACGAGATCGAGTACATCCTCCTTCTGCGGAAACCCGGTGGCTATCGCAAACCCACAGAGGAACAGCGCCGTATGTCCCGTATTCCCAAGGAGGACTATCACGCTTGGTATCGTGCGGTTTGGACAGATATCGGGGGTGCCTCGTCGCCCAAGCACCCGGCGCCTTTCCCGGTCGAGTTAGCAAACCGCTTGGTACGTATGTTCTCGTTTGTAGCCGATACAGTGTTGGACCCGTTCGGAGGATCAGGCACCACTTGCGTCGCCGCCGCCTTGGCAGGACGGAATTCGGTCGGGTACGACATCGAATCCACTTTCCTCGACCTAACCGAGAATCGGCTACGCGCGGCCCGAGCAGGCTCTCCGGCTACCGTCATCCGTATCACCGATCCCGGAATGGGTCCGTAGGCGGTGGCTCCTCCCCGAGCTTTCCTCGACCACCTCCGCTCGGAGGGTTACAACCCACGTTCCAACAAGCACTCCAATTCACTGGCCAACGCGATCGTCGATGACCTGATTGCCAATTGCCCGGCGATGGCTGAACCGGCCGCCGCGGGCCGGTTGGTCTACTCCTTGAACTTCAACCTCGGGTATCGAACCTCAACCTGGAACGTCGACCTAGTCCTCGGCACGCCGCCGGCTGGTACGCCTCCGCCCACCAATGGGCCCATCCGAACGACGAGCCCCGCAACGGTCCAGATCGCCATCGAGATCAAGAGCGTCATGACAGAACATCGGAAGGCCGTGAAGAACCGGAAACGAGACCTCGAAGCTCATCACGAGCACACCCACAACTATTCGGCCCTCACTATCGCGGGCGGTGTGATGGTCATCAATGCCTCGCCAACGTTCAAATCGCCCCTCCGTACTGCAACAACGTCACACAAGAACCCTCGCGCGCTTGTAAGGCACTGTGTGAACGAGATGCGGAACGTCAGTATCCGCAGCGGAAGGACCGGACACGGCTTGGACGCCGGCACAGCTCTGGTGCTGTCCATGGACAATCTCGATTTCGAATCAACCGCCTTTGTGGATACCGATCCGGCGCCGACCGTAGAAGATCCGCTGCACTACGACTCGTTCATCCAGCGCATGTGCAACGAATACGGGTCCAGATTCCCAGGACCGAACACCCTTGCTCCCGGAGTCCGGGACTGACTCGGGACTCAGAAGAGCGCAGTTTGCTCGGAGTGAGGGGACTCGACTTTCTCGCGTTGCGGATCGCTCAGGATTGCGTTGACCTGGTTCACCGAGGCAACCGGTAGGGCGCCTTTCTGTTCGAGTGCCTCGTTTCCGGGACCCTCGCCCGACCCCCTCCATACCGCTACTCGACAGTAGTTGCCCTTCAGCGCTTCGGTCGCACCAGACCAGGTACCTCCTGAACCGCGATCGGCTGCCACCGCCACGGTGACTGCCGAGAGCGCGTATATCAGTTTATTGCGGCCTATGGCGTTGCCGACGCTAAACGGTGAGTTAGGTGCGTAGGGAGTACACACCACGGTGCGACCGCCGTAGACCGCCCGACGTACGTCGGGAGCCCTCAGGGTGCGGATGAGCGACTGTGCAGGGATTCCGACGACCGTTCCACCGGCTTGGAAGGCCGAGTCCATGGCGAGCTGGTCCACCCCGCGGGCGGCACCCGATACGAGCGGCACGCCGAGCGAGGCTGCGCATCGGCCCAGGAGCCGGGCAACTTCGGCGCCCTTCTGGCTCACGTTGCGGCTTCCCACTACTCCAATCCCCGGCTCGTTGAGGAGTTCGAGGGCACCGGCGACATGGAGGATCGCCGGTGCCTTGGACCCGAGGCGTGCGCGAAGTCGTTGGGGGTAGAAATCGTCAAACGGAGTGAGCGTCGCTATCCCGGACTGATCGAGTCGTTCCAACTGGAAGGCCATCGCAGTAGCGCGCCCAAGGAGTTCGCCCATCCGACCTGCCACTTCTGCTGTCAACCCGGAGTCGATCAGATCATCTTTGGTTTGTGAGAGAAGGTCGCCCGGGGCTGGTACCTGTTCGACCAACTTCCAGAATTCCGAAGCTTTGAGCGGAACGGCTCCATCCTTTGCGATCCGGCTCACGAGCAGAATGGTCGCCAGCGAGTCATCATTCCTCATCTAACGGACCTTCCCGCCGTATCGGCCAGCGCGAGCGGGTAGACCGGTCCGGATCCTGCCTCCTGCAGCTGCCATCCGATTGCCGTCATTGTCCAACGGGAGTCCACGATGTCATCGATCAGCAAGACCGGTCCCGAAGGTACCGGTTGGCGGACCCTGAAGGTGCCTTTGACATTGGCATATTGCTGCTCGATGTTTTGCATCGTTCTCTGAGGTGGGATTTCCCGGACTTTGGTCACCACATCTTTGCACGCCAGATTCAGGCACTCCGCCAGACGCACCGCAAAATGAGACACCAGATCCGGGTTACGGAGCGATGGAACGAATGTAACCCACTCGGGTGTCCTGTCCCCCCACCATCGTCGTCGGATCAACTGTGCAGCGGCGCTGACCAGACGATCGTCGAAACGCCCGTCTGTCTGCCTCCCTCGGCGGACGAGGCCCGACCAGCCTCCGTCACCCCACACAGATAGGGCACGACCGACTTGGAGGATACGGTCTGGGCCGATCCGACCGGCGCCGGGTATCAGCTTACGAGGCTGGATCGAGTGCTCCGAGGCGCGAATGTGCTCGGCTGCCTCTCTCACGTCCCGTGGATCGAGATCGACTGGTAGACGGTCCCCGGTGCAGATATCGCATATGCCGCACGGTTGCTGGGCGATGTCGTCGAGGAACCGGCGCAGGAGGGTCATGCGACATTGCTCGGTCGACATGTATTGCAGCATCTGGTTCTGCTCCGACCTTCGCAGCGCAGTGACGGCTTTCATGCGATCGCGGTCATACGACCATGGGCGTAATGTGCGGCGCCAACCTCTTCCCTCCCGTTCCACAGCGCCGTCGACCTCCAAGATCTTCAGCAGCTGATTCAGTTGGCCCCATTTGATGTTCACGTCGCGGAGCAACTCCGCCGAAGACATCGGCTCCGCCCTATCTTGGAGAAGCTTCACCACCTCTGTTGCAAGATCCACCGGTGGGAAAGCCCCTTCGATGAAATAATCCTGGATCTCTCGATCTTCGGATCCGCTTAGAAGGATTCCCCATGACCTGTCCAATTGCCGACCGGCTCGTCCAACCTGCTGGTAGTAGGCGATCGGGGATCCTGGTGACTGATAGTGGATCACGAAGGCTAGATCGGGCTTATCGAAGCCCATCCCGAGGGCCGAGGTAGCTACCACCACCTTGCGCTCGTTAGCCAGCAGTTCCTGCTCGATGGTGAGCCTTAGCTCCTTATCGGTACTTCCGCTGTACGCGACCGCGTCGATACCTCTCGATTGGAGCCAGGATGCCAGGCGGATGGTGTCCCGGATGGTCAGGCAGTAAATGACACCTGTCCCCTCCAGCTTGGGGATGAGATCGGCAAGCCAGGCCAAACGAGTTCTCGGAGACGGCATAGGGAGCGCATGTAGCCGGAGGCCTTCTCGACCCAGCGGACCCCTTAACGGCACAAGCTCGGAGCCGAGTTGTTGCTTCACGTCATCGACGACCCGGTCATTCGCGGTCGCCGTGCAACAGAGCACGGGTACTCCCCGCGACAGGAGGTCAAGTACTCGGACGATCCGGCGGTAGTCAGGACGGAAATCGTGTCCCCAGTCGGAAATGCAGTGGGCCTCGTCGATTACGAGAAGACCGCTTCGGCGACCGACCGCAGGAAGTACTTCGGAACGGAACTTGGAGTTGGCTAGTCTCTCAGGGGAGATCAGCAACAGGTCGATTAGCCCGGCTTCGATTCTAGCATGAACCTCATCCCATTCGTCCCGATTCGCGCTGTTGATGGTCGTGGCCCGTACACTCATGCGCTCGGCCGCCGCGATCTGGTTGCGCATCAGCGCTAACAGGGGTGACACCAATAACGTAGGTCCCGCACCTAGATCTCGGAGCAGCCGGGTGGCTATGAAATAGACTGCGCTCTTCCCCCACCCGGTGCGCTGTACCAGAAGTACCCTGCTGCGATCCCTAACGAGTGCCTGGATTGCCTCCAACTGGTGGGGTCGGAACTCGGCGTCGGATGAACCGGTGAGCTTGCGGAGCAGCAGAAGCGCTTCTTGATCGAATTGCGGTATCGAGATCAAGGAATTCCTTACGTTGCCTCCGAGACAACGTAACGTATACGTGTGACACAACCAAGCTTTGATCGTCTGACCAGACGACTCAACCTGCCATAGCTAGCTAAGAACTGCCGGGCATTCGCTCTAGGCCGATGATGTGAATCTGGCGATGGCGCTCGATCCCTAGCCGTCTGGATCGCTTGAGAGCCTGGCCTGGTCGGCGAGGACGGTGACCGTGTTGTCGAAGATCTGGAGAAAACCACCGCCTACCTCCACACGAACTCGTTCCTCCGCTGTCTCGATCTCCACCGTGCCGGTGGCGAGGGCTGCCATAAGCGGTTCGTGGTGGGCGAGGATCCCGATCTCCCCGTCCACCGTCCGGGCTACCACGAAACCAGCCTCGCCTGACCACAGCACGGCCGCGGGTGATACCACGTCGACCCGCATGAGGGTGGTGGCGGTGACCACTAGGCAGCCGCCCCCTGGATCTCCCGGGCCTTGCGCATGGCGTCCTCGGCGCCGCCGACCATGTAGAAGGCCTGTTCGGGCAGGTGATCGAGTTCACCTTCGAGCAACATCTTGAAGGATGCGATGGTCTCGTCCAGCGGTGTGTAGATCCCTGCCTGGCCGGTGAACTGCTCGGCCACGAACATGGGCTGGGACAGGAAGCGCTGGATGCGGCGGGCACGGCCAACGATCAGCTTGTCCTCCTCGGACAGCTCGTCGACTCCGAGAATGGCGATGATGTCCTGAAGGTCCTTGTAACGCTGGAGGACCCTCTGAACCTCGGTGGCCACGTTGTAGTGCTCCCGACCCACGATCTGGGGATCGAGCGCCCGGCTGGTCGAATCGAGCGGATCGACGGCCGGGTAGATCCCGAGGGCGGTGAGCGACCTTTCCAGCACCGTGGTGGCGTCCAAGTGGGCGAAGGCGGTGTGGGGCGCCGGGTCGGTTATGTCGTCGGCTGGTACGTACACCGCTTGCATGGAGGTGATCGACCGCCCCTTCAGCGAGGTGATCCGCTCCTGCAGTAACCCCATCTCGCCGGCCAGGGTCGGCTGGTATCCCACCGCGGAAGGCATCCGCTCAAGAAGTACCGATACCTCCGAACCGGCCTGGGTGAACCGGAAGATGTTGTCGATGAAGAGCAACACGTCCTGGCGCTGGACGTCCCGGAAGTATTCGGCCATGGTCAAAGCGGACAGTGCCACACGCAGGCGAACTCCGGGTGGTTCGTCCATCTGTCCGAACACGAGCGCCGCTTGCTCGATGACCCCGGTCTCGGACATCTCGAGGAATAGGTCGTTGCCCTCCCTGGTACGTTCGCCCACTCCCGCGAACACCGAGACACCGTCGTGCTGGGTGGCCACCCGGTTGATCATCTCCTGGATGAGCACCGTCTTTCCGACCCCGGCCCCTCCGAACAGGCCGACCTTCCCGCCACGAAGGTAGGGACAGATCAGGTCGAGCACCTTGATCCCGGTCTCGAACATGTCCTTGGTGGGTTGCACATCCTCGAAGGGCGGCGTGGGACGGTGGATGGGCCAACGCTCGCCGGAGAACTCCATATCAGGAGCATCGAGCGAATCGCCCCACATGTTGAAGATGTGGCCGAGCGTCTGGTCGCCCACCGGAACCGAGATCGGCGCGCCGGTGTTGCGCACCGCCGCACCCCTCACCAAACCGTCGGTAGACGCCATCGCCACTGCCCTAATCCGGCTCCGACCGAGATGCTGGGCTACCTCTGCGACGATCGTCTTCTGCTCTCCTTCGACGTCGAAGTCGATCTCGAGCGCGTGGAGGATTTCAGGGAGACCCCCCCGAGGGAACTCCACGTCCACCACCGGACCGGCAACCTTGCTGATCCGTCCTACGCTGACCGTTTCTGCCATATGTACTCCAGTTTCAACCCGCTGACAGCGCCTGCGCGCCGCCTACGATTTCTGCTATTTCAGTCGTGATCTCGGCCTGCCGAGCCTGGTTGGCCGTACGCGTCAGCTCCTTGATCAGTTCGGCGGCGTTCTCCGTTGCGGCCTTCATCGCCCGCTGCCGGCTGGCGTGCTCGGAAGCCGAACTCTCAAGCAGTTGACCGTAGAGGGCTGACTCCACATACCGGGGCAGCAACCTGTCCAGGATTGAGACCGGGTCGGGCTCGTACTCGTAGGAGACCGCCCTACCGCCTTCCTCGCTGCTCTCCGCTACCGAGGGAGGAGTAACAGGCAGCAGTTCGACCCGGCTCGGCACGTAGGAGAGCGCCGACCGGTAGACGGTGTAGAAGACCTCCACCGCGTCTACGGCACCGGCTTCGTAGTCCTCCATGAGAGCGACGCCGACCTGCCGCGCATCTTCGTAAGTCGGCTGGTCCGTGACTCCGAAGAAACTGTTGGCGATCTCGTACGCCCGGAAGGAGAAGTAGGACTGTGCCTTCTTACCGATCGCGTAGAGGCGCACCGCCACGCCCTCGGCCCGTAGGCCGCTCATGCGTCCCTCTGCCATCCTCATCACGGAGGAGTTGTAAGCACCTGCCAAACCCCGGTCCGAGGAGATCACCAGAACGCCCATGGTTCGAACCGTACGTCGTTCCAGGAGCGGATGACCGACAGCGCCGGACGCTCGCCCCACGTTCTGGATAACCTCGGTCATCTTCTCGGCGTAGGGCCGGGCCGCGTTCACCCGTTGACGGGCTTTGACTATGCGGGAGGCGGCGATCAACTCCATGGCCCGGGTGATCTTCTTGGTGGATTCGACGCTGCGGATCCGCCGCCTGATGGCTCGGAGTTCGGCGCTGGCCATTGCGGAGAGCTACTCCCCTCCCCCGAAAGCCTCCGTGAAGGCGGCGATGGCGACATCGAGATCGTCACCATTCGGGAGACTGCCGGTCCGCCGGATGCCTTCCAGCACGTGGGAGTGCCTGACCCGGACGAAGTCCCTCAATTCGTTCTCGGCCCGGGCGATATCCGCTACCGCTATCTGGTCGAAGTGACCGCGCGAGACCGCGTAGATGATCAGAACCTGTTCCTCGACCGGCACCGGCGCGTATTGCGGCTGCTTGAGGATCTCCACAACCCGGCGGCCCCGCTCCAGCTGAGCTAGCGAGACGGCGTCGAGCTCGGAACCGAACTCTGCGAATGCCTCGAGTTCCCGGTACTGGGCGAGGTTCAGGCGCAGCGTTCCGGCCACCTTCTTCATGGCCTTCGTCTGGGCATTACCGCCCACACGGGAGACCGAGATACCGGCATTGATGGCGGGTCGGATACCGGCGAAGAACAGATCGGTCTCCAGGAAGATCTGGCCGTCGGTGATCGAGATCACGTTGGTGGGAATGTAGGCCGACACGTCGTTGGCCTTGGTCTCGATCAGAGGTAACCCGGTCAGAGATCCGCCACCCAGTTCGTCCGACAGCTTTGCGCAACGTTCCAGCAGACGGCTGTGCAAATAGAACACGTCTCCAGGGAAGGCTTCCCGACCGGGGGGGCGGCGCAGAAGGAGCGATATCTCGCGGTAGGCTACCGCCTGCTTGGTGAGGTCGTCGAATATGACCAGAGCATGCTGGCCGTTATACATCCAGTGCTGGCCGATCGCAGATCCTGCGTAGGGGGCGTACATCTGCAGGGCGGGGGGCGCCGAGGCCGCGGCGATCACGACCACGGTGTACTCCATGGCGCCCGCTTCCTCGAGGGAGGCAACCACCTCGGCAACCGTGGACGCCCGCTGGCCGATGGCCACGTAGATGCACTTGACCTCGTTCGGGGTGCCCTGGAACTGCTTCTGGTTGATGATCGTGTCCACCACGATGGCGGTCTTGCCGGTCTGCCGGTCGCCGATGATGAGCTGGCGCTGGCCCTTGCCGATAGGGGTCATCGAGTCGATGGCCTTGATGCCGGTCTGTAGCGGCTCGTGCACCGGTTTGCGTTGGACTACCGACGGTGCCTGGACCTCAAGCAGTCGGCGCGGGTTCTGTGGGATATCCCCTTTGCCGTCCAGAGGTTGCCCTACGGGGTCAATCACCCGGCCGAGCAGAAAATCCCCGACCGGCACCGAGAGCACCCGGCCGGTCTGGTGTACCGTGTCGCCCTCCTCGATGTGGGCGGCTTCACCCATCAGCACCACGCCCAGGTCCTGCTCGTCGAGGTTTAGCGTCACACCCAGCAGACCACCCGGAAACTCGAGCAATTCGGAGGCTGCGGCGTGAGGCAATCCCGAAACCCGTGCCACGCCGTCGGCGACCGACGTGACGTAACCGACCGTCTCCTGCTCGAGGCTGGGCGACCAGTCCGCCACATGCTTGCGAAGCGCGGCGGTGATGTCCTCGGGACTAATCGTGAGTTGGGCCATCGATATTCTCTCCTACGTCTCGGTTCATCCTCTAGTGGTCAGCCTGTCACTGCTTCACGCAGTTGCTCCAACCGCTTGCGTACCGAACCGTCGATCACGGTGTCGCCTACGCTCGCCACCAGACCGCCCAGGATCGACTCGTCTATCACGACCCGCACCTCTACCTGGTTACCGATCCGGGCCGCCAGGGCGCCGGCCAAGCGTTCGACGGTGGCCTGGTCCAGCGGGATGGCGCTACGGACCTCGGCTACCGCGCGGTTTCTGGCTTGCGCCGAACGGATGGTGAACTCGTCGGCGATCTCGCTCAGGTCGCCACCCTTGCCGAGACCGACCGCGAAACTCACAAAGGCGGTGGTCAGTCGGTGGGCGCGGCCGCCCAGCAGATCGTCGATCACCGCTTGCTTGCGTTGCATGGGTAGCCGGTTGTCGCTCAGAGCGTCCTTCAGCTCGTCGGAACCTTCCATGGCTCTGGCCAAACGAAACAGTTCGCCCTCGACGCGCTCCAGGACGCCCTCGCCCTGAGCCATCTCGAAGATGGCGGCGGCGTAACCCCGGATGGTCGCGTCGGCCATCTAGTCGCCCGACTCCAGCTCCGCCAGATAGCTGTCGACCAATCCGAGCTGGGCTTGGCGATCCAGGCTCTGCCCGACAACCTTCTCGGCGAGATCGATCGAGAGGTTGGCCACCTGCAGGCGGGCGGCATCGAGAGCGCGCTCGGACTCGGCCCCAGCCTCGTCCCTGGCACGACTTACGATGTCGTCCGCTTCTTGCTGGGCTCTGGTGACCGTCTCCGCCCTCACCGCGTCGGCCGCCTGCCGAGCCTCTTCGACGATACGGGCTGCCTCTCCCCGGGCTCCCGCCAATCGCTCCCGGTATTGAGAAGCCAGTTGCTCGGCCTCCTGCCGGGTGTTCTCGGCGGCTTCCAGCCGTGAACGTTCGGCTTCCTGTCGGCGGGCCAACGTGGTGCTGAGGGTCGGCACCACCCATCGCCAGATGAAGAAGAAGATGATGGCGAAAGCGATTATGCCCGCGATCAACTCCGACGTTTCCGGCAACAGCAACCCGAGACCGCCGCTTTCCTCCCCGCCTTCTTCGGCCGCCAGCAGGAGCGGGGGCGCCGCCATCATGATCCGTGTATCGAGAGCCCTCATCAGCCGATGAAGAACAGCACGAAGCCGATCAAGGCAAGCGCTTCGGTGAAGGCGATGCCCAGGAACATGGTCGTCCGGACCGTGCCTTCCATCTCCGGCTGGCGCACCATTGCAGTGATGGCATTGCCCACCACGATGCCGATCCCGATGCCGGGGCCCACCGCTGCCAAGCCATAGCCGACCAGGTTGAGACTCCCGCTGATCTCGCCGGTGAGTCCTGCCTGGGCGAGCGAGAGGGTACCCAGCGCTACCGCAAGAACTGCGTCCATCCTTTGTTCTCCCTTTCTGGTTGTGTTTCGAAAGCCATTCGTTTTGCAGACTTCCCGAATCGGTTAATGCGCCGGCTCCAGCGACGTTTGTATGTACACCGCAGAGAGCAGGGTGAAGATGTAGGCCTGAAGTACCGCCACCACCACCTCGAAGACGAAGATCGCCAAACCGAAGGCGAACCAAACCACTCCTATTCCGGCCTTCGCCCCAATGTTCCCGATGTTGGCCACGAAGATGACACCGGAAACCAGCAGGAGCGTGAGCATGAGGTGCCCCGCCACCATGTTGGCGAAGAGCCGCACTGCCAGGGTGATGGGGCGGAGTACGAATATCGACACCACATCGATAATTCCGACCAGCCACCGGAGCGCGATCGGTACGGACTTGGGCCAGATCGTGTCGATGAAGTAGTGCTTGAAGCCGTTCTTGGCGAACCCCACGATGACGAACAGGACCCAGGTGACGATGGCGAGGAAACCGGGAAGTGCCATGCGGGAGGTGATCGGGAAGTTGACCAGCGGTGTTACCTCGAAGAGGTTCCCGACCAGTATGAAGAAGAAGAGCGATAGCAGGTACGGCAGGTACTTGGCACCGTGTTCAACTCCGATCACGCCCTTGGCGATGTCGTCACGTACGAACCCGACCAGGCTCTCGATCACCAACTCGAACTTGGAGGGAACCACCTGCTGGCGACGGAGCCCGAAGAAAAGCAAGCCAAGAACGATGAGCATCGCGGCGAATATCAGGAACACCGTACGGGTGAAGTGGAACCCGCCGATGGAAAACAGCGGCCTGGTGAACTCGAATAACTCGTTGACGTTGGAAGGAGCGCATATGACCTCGCCCTCGACGTCGCAACCTGCCACTGCCAGAATCGTCAAGTCACCCACGCGACCGGGCTCTCCTTCCCTTAGTTCTTCCGAGTGCCACCGCCTCCCAGAGCAGCAAGCCGACGTAGGTGGCGATCACAGCCAGCCCGAGCGCCGTCCGATCAACCTCGAACAGGGAGATGACCGCCATCATCGTCGCCGCGATCAAACCGAGGCGCACGATGAACCCTAGGAGCGCACCGGCATGATAGGCCCCTAGCGACACCCTCGCCAACCACGACATCATGGAGCCGGTGAGCAGGTAGTACCCCGTAACGATCATCACCCCGATCGCGGCCGCCACCAAGCCGTCGAGGCCTCTGAGCAGACCGAAGAGGGCCAGCATGACCGGACCCACCACTACGGCCCGCCGGACGATGGACTGTGCCATGAGGAGTTCTACCGCAGGGCGACCGGCAATGTAACGCTCCACCTCCGAGCGTCCCAACCCCTGGGGACCGCGGGTCTCAGCGGACACTCACCCTCTGCTTCCCGGTTGGCCTTCTCCCCATTTCCCACATCCGGTAGAAGCCGTTCGCCGAACCGACGGTGATCCCGGCCACCAGAAGCCACGGCTCCGTGTCGAGCCACCAGTCCGCCAGCCAGCCGAGCAGGGTTCCGGCCATGATCGAACCGAAGAAGGAACCCCCTGCGACCCAGCCGTCCGCAACGGCCGAGGTGACACCACGGTGCGCCGTCCGGACCGCATCCGCCGGGGCGGTGTCACCACTGGAGCCGCGCTGGCCAACTGACTCGGTCATCACCGGCACCCTACAAGATTGTGATTAGTTTCACAAGCTTTCCTGCCGCCCTGGCGTTACCGAAGGTTGAACGATCAGACATGGCCCGGGAAGCCCGGCGGGTACGGAGGGAAGTCCTCGACCAAGGCCGCCACGTCACGCTGTACCGCTTCCAGTTCATCCTGGTCGGACCGGTTTCGCAGGGCTCGGGCGATCAGGTCCGCCACATGGGCCGCCTCCGCCTCCTTCATGCCGCAGGTCGTGATTCCGGGGGTCCCGATCCTGAGCCCGCTGGTGATGAACGGCGGGCGAGGGTCGAAGGGGATCCCGTTGCGATTGAGAGTGATACCGATCGAGTCGAGCAGGGCCGATGCTTCCTTCCCGGTCAGATCCTCGTCGATGGATCGCATGTCCAGCAGCAAGAGGTGATTGTCGGTTCCGCCTGACACGACCCGTACTCCCCGGGCCGCCAACGCGTCGGCCATGGCCGACGCGTTGGCGATGATCTGGGCGGCGTACGCCTGGAACTCCACGGTGGAAGCCTCGTGGAAACACACCGCCTTCCCCGCTATCTGGTTGATGATCGGACCGCCCTGCATGTCGGGGAAGACAGACTTGTTGAGCCCGGCCCCGTACCCTTCCTTGGCCATGATCAGGCCGCCGCGGGGACCCCGCAAGGCCTTGTGGGTGGTGGCCGTGACGATATCGGCGATGGGCGTCGGATTGGGCATCGCCCTGCCGGCCACCAGACCGATGAAGTGGGCTGCGTCCACCATGAAGAGAGCACCCACTTCGTCGGCGATGGAACGGAAGGCCTGGTAGTCGAGGTGACGCGAGTAGGCCGAATACCCGGCCAGGACGATTCTGGGCCGGTGCGCGAGCGCCTTGGCTCGTACCTCGTCCATGTCGATGGTTTCGGTGTGGCGGTCCACTCCGTAGGCGATGAAGCGGTAGAGACGTCCAGAGAAGTTGACCGGTGAGCCGTGGGTGAGGTGACCTCCCTCGGCAAGGCTCAGCCCGAGCACGGTGTCTCCCGGCTCGAGGTGCGCGAAGTAGACCCCCATGTTGGCCTGGGCCCCGGAATGGGGCTGGACGTTGACGTATTCGGCACCGAAGAGCGACTTCGCCCGGTCGATGGCCAGGCTCTCGAGCAGATCGACCACCTGGCAGCCCTCGTAGTAGCGCCGGCCGGGGTATCCCTCCGCATACTTGTTGGTGTAGATGGATCCGCAGGCCTGCATGACCGCGGGGGAGGCGAAGTTCTCCGAAGCGATCAGGTGGATATGGGTGTTCTGGCGGTGCACGTCTGCCCCGATGAGATCGGCTACCGCTCCGTCCACCTGCTCGATGGGTCGCATGTCGGTCATGCCCGTGACCTCCGTTGTCGGCTACCAACCGGCAGCGTAGCCCGTATTCGGTGGCCGGTGGTTGGTGGCGGGTGACCAGTGGCCGGTAGCCGGTGGTTGGGTAGCGGACCGGGGCCGCCGGAAGCCGCGGCGCCTTGCGGCTGGTCAGTTGGAGAGTCCTCCAAGAAGACAGTGGCAACGGTTGGCCCATCGTCCGCTGAGCAGGATTCTATTCTCGACCGTCGGGCCCGAGGGGGTTCTCGGCACCCTGCTGAGAGACTGGTACGAATACCGGTTCGTCGGAATCAGCAGCGCTCCGACCGGGGTATCGTGGCTGCAAGACCGCCCAATGCGGGCTTTGACAACACCCTCCGAGGACGGTGGTCTACAACGGTGGGGAGCAACGGCCCGTCTTCCTCTGAACAGGCATTATGTGATCGGTCGACGGGCCGTGAAGGGGTTTCACACCACCCTCCTAGCTACGAGAAGGCACCTACCTGGGCCGATGTCCTTCCGTGCTCCTGCCCTTGGGTGACTACGCCGGCATTATCGCGCCGGCCGGTTCGAATCGCTCGGTGCGGGAAGGTCGGTCAGACGAGGGTGAGGTACTGGTCCACCTCGGCGCGGGTCACCTGGTGATGGTGGTCCAGGAACTCCCGCCGCTTCGTTGCTGCGTAGTAGTCGGAGTAGGGACCGTCGGGCGTCATCCCCAGCCCCTCACGTAGCACGTCGTTGCCGGCCAGGTTGTCCGCTGCATGCAACAGGGTGGGCGGCAGGGTCTTGATCCCTCGATCCGCTATCTCTCCGGGCGAGAGGGCGAACAGGTTGGCCGTGTTCGGCTCTCCCGGGTCCATCTGCTTGTCGATACCGTCGAGACCGCAGGACAGCATGGCGGTGAACAACAAGTAGGGGTTGGCGGCGCCGTCGGGCAGGCGGATTTCGATGCGATCCGGCTCGGGCACCCGGATCATGTGGGTGCGGTTGTTTCCACCGTAGGCGGCATAGGCCGGGGCCCAGGTTGCACCGGAGGTAGGCGCTCCCACTCCCATGCGCTTGTAGGAGTTGACGATCGGGCACGCGAGGGCGACAAGCGCCTCGGCGTGAGCCAGGAGACCGGCGGTGAACTGGTACGCGAGGTCGCTGAGACCCAGGCCCTTGGTGTCGGTGTCGCCGGCTGGGAACAAGGGTTCGTCGGTGTCCCCGGTCCATAGGCTCATGTGGGCGTGGAGCCCGTTTCCGGTCTTGTCGGCGAAGGGTTTGGGCATGAACGTGGCGTACCGTCCGTCCCGCTGCGCAATGGTGTGGACCATCAGACGGAACACGATGAGACGGTCGGCGGTGGTCATGGCATCCGAGTACTTCCAGTTCTGTTCGAACTGGCCGTTGGCGTCCTCGTGGTCGTTGGCGTAGTTCTCCCAACCCATCGTGTTCATATGCTTCGACACTTCGGTCAGATGCGGCAGCATACGGGTCAGCCCCCGCGCGTCGTAGCAGGGTCGCGGGTCGTTGTCACGCTCGTCGGCGACTCTGATGGTTCCATCGCCGTCTCGCACCACCAGGGAGTATTCGGCTTCGAAGCCGGACTTGAGGACCAGGTTGCGATCCGCCAACGACTCGAGCGCCTTACGGAGGATCACCCGGGGTGCGTAGGGCCACAGTTCGCCTTCCACCGTGGGGTCGCACTGCATGACGGCTACGTTCGGTTGCCACGGCAACTGCGTGTAGGACGCGGGATCCGGTATCGCCAGGATGTCCGGACTGGAAGGGTCCTGACCTATGGGGCCGGCCGCGAAGCCGGCGAACCCGGCGCCGTCGGCCATCAGACCGTCGAGCGCTTCGACGGGTACGAGCTTGGCACAGGGCTTGCCGTGCATCTCGACGAACATGGCGTAGATGAACTCGACGCCATCCGCTTCGATCCTGGACCGGATGTCCTCCACTGAGCCCATGTCAAACCTCCTCGTGCAGCGTCCCAGCAATTGATTTCGGCGGCAACGGGTGTCCGGCAACGACTGCTGGGAAACGGGCTTAACCGGTGGTCTACATGCAAGACGACCTGCCTTGCCCTGCTTGCCGGCGACGCCATTTCACAGGCAGACCACTAGTAGTGTTCGAGAGTACATTAGCCCCGCAGTCCCCGAGCCAATCTGATGAGGAGGGCACCATGTGCGGAATCGTGGGCCTGTTTCTCAAAACCGAGAGGTTCCAATCACAACTCGGAGAGCTCACCGCCGACATGCTGCACGAGATGCGCGATCGCGGTCCGGACAGCGCCGGGTTTGCGATCTACAACCGGGGCCGAGCCGACCTGACTCGCATAACCGTGCTGGCGGAAGGACGCAGGCCTGACTGGGGTGAGACCGCTGCCGATCTCGAAACCGTCCTCGGCGCCGAGGTTTCGGTCCGGCCGATCCGGGATCACGCGGTGCTCGAGACCAGAGGCGACGGCAGCCGGGCCCGCCAATGGTTCATCGACAACGCACCCGAGGTCGAGGTCCTCAGCTACGGGTCCCAGATGGAGATTTACAAGGCGGTCGGCGATCCCGATCTGGTGGCGATCAACTACGACCTCCGCTCCCGTTCCGGAACCCACGCCCTCGCCCACACGCGGATGGCTACCGAGTCGGCGGTCACGACCAACGGGTCCCACCCCTTCGCTACCGGCGCCGACACCTGCCTCGTGCACAACGGTTCCCTGTCGAACTACAACCACCTCCGGAGCCGGCTAGAGCGCCAGGGCGAGCTCTTCCAGACGGAGAACGACTCCGAAGTGGCCGCCGGCTACCTGGCGTGGCGCCTCCGGGAAGGCGACAGCATCGAGGAAGCTCTCGAACGCGCCCTGGTGGCGCTCGACGGGTTCTTCACGTTCGCGATCGGAATCGAGGACGGCTTCGCCATCCTGCGGGATCCCATCGCCTGCAAGCCGGCGATCGTCGCCGAGACCGACGACTGGGTGGCCATGTCATCGGAGTACCGGGCAATCACCCACCTGCCCGATTCCGGCCACGCCACCGTGTGGGAACCGGCGCCGGGCGTCATCTACACCTGGTCCCGCGCTGCGTGAGCAGAACGCATCCGATCACCACTATCGATCTGGTTGAGACGCCGCTTCGCGACCTCAACCAGATGCTCCACCAAGCCGAACGAGGCTCCTTCCGGGTACTGAACCCTCGCGGGGCACACAGCGTGGCATGCGGTATCGACGCCGACATCGGCGTGGAGATCCGTGGCTCGGTCGGCTACTACTGCTCAGGTATGCACCAGAAGGGATCGGTATACGTCGACGGGAACGCCAGCACCGGGCTGGCCGAGAACATCATGTCGGGAACGGTGCACATCGCAGGGAGCGCAACCATGTCAGCCGGGGCCACCGGCCACGGAGGACTGGTGGTGATCGAGGGAAATGCCGGTGCCCGGTGCGGGATCTCGATGAAGGGAGTCGACATCGTGGTGGGGGGCAATGTCGGACACATGAGCGCTTTCATGGCCCAGGCAGGGAATCTGGTCGTGCTGGGTAACGCCGGCGCCGATCTCGGTGACTCCGTCTACGAGGCCAACCTCTACGTGCGTGGTGATGTGGAGAGCCTCGGCGCGGATGCGATCCGAAAGGACCTGCGGTCCGAACATGTCCTGACCCTCGCCGGGCTGCTCGACGCCGCCGGGATGAAGGCCGACCCGAAGGATTTCAGGCGCTACGGATCGGGTCGGAACCTCTACAACTTCCACATCGACGACGTTGACGCGGAACTGGCGGGGAGAGCCGAATGAATCCCACCGGCGACAACTGGCACTTGCGGGAGTCATACACGTTCGACCGGCATGTGATCGCCGAGATCCACCGGGCGGCCAACACCGGCGTCTACCGGATCCGGGGCTGGGGGGCAAAGCGGAAGCTTCCGACCCTCGACGATCTGGTGTTCCTGGGAGCGTCGATGTCGCGCTACCCCCTCGAGGGTTATCGCGAGTCATGTGGAACCGATCTCGTCATCGGGGCGGAGCGAGCGGCTAGACCCCTCGCGCTGGAAATACCGGTGACCATCGCCGGTATGAGTTTCGGCTCGCTGTCCAGCCAGGCTAAGCAGGCGCTGGGCCGGGGGGCCAGCGCGATGGGAACGTCGACGACCAGCGGGGACGGCGGGATGCTTCCGGAGGAGCGCGAGCATTCCTCCAAGCTCGTCTACCAGTACCTTCCGTCACGCTACGGCCAGAACCCCGACGATCTTCGCTTGGCCGACGCGATAGAGGTGGTGGTGGGGCAGGGAGCGAAGCCCGGCGGGGGCGGCATGCTCCTCGGGCAAAAGGTCAGCGAGCGGGTGGCGGAGATGCGCACGCTGCCCGCCGGCATCGACCAACGATCAGCCTGCCGCCACCCCGACTGGACCGGTCCCGACGACCTGCAGATCAAGATCCACGAGCTGCGCGAGATCGTCGACTGGGAAGTTCCGATCTTCGTCAAGATCGGCGCGGCCCGACCCTTCTACGACACTGCCCTGGCCGTGAAGGCCGGCGCCGACGCGGTGGTCGTCGACGGCATGCAGGGCGGCACGGCCGCCACGCAGGACGTGTTCATCGAGCATGTGGGGATTCCCACCATCGCCGCCATACCGGAGGCTGCCCGGGCACTCCAGGACCTCGACGTGCATCGCCGCTCGGTCAAGCTGATCGCTTCGGGGGGTATCCGATCCGGCGCGGACGTGGCCAAGGCCCTGGCGCTGGGGGCTGATGCCGTCTCGATCGGCACCGCGGCGCTGATCGCCATCGGTGACAATGACCCCGCCTACGACGAGGAGTACCGCAGGCTGGGCTCGGCAGCCGGGTTCTGGGACGACCTGCAGGACGGGACGGACCCGGCCGGCATCGCCACCCAGGATCCGCGGCTGACGTCGCGCCTCGATCCGGTGATCGCCGGGCGCCGTCTGGCCAACTACCTGCAGGTGCTGACCTTGGAGACCCAGACCATCGCCCGGGCCTGCGGGAAGTCGCATATCGTCAATCTCGAACCGGAGGATCTCGCGGCTCTGACGCTGGAGGCAGCCGCCATGGCCCAGGTACCGGTTGCCGGCACCGACTGGATTCCCGGAGCCAGACGCAGGCGGTAAGCGCTCAGGCGGCCGGGTCCGTCAAGGGACTGATGCCGAATTCCTGACCGGCGTCGAGGATTACACCGAACAGGTACTGGCCGAACGACCGGTCGCAGGAGATCAGGTAGGAGCGAGTGCCATCGAGGTCGTTGCGAACGATGTCGCAGGTCACCCTGGCCAACGATGCCGATACGGCGGCGCCGTGAGGCGTCATATCGTCGTGCCAATCGAGGCTGCACAGCTTCTCCAGCACCGAGGCGCCCTCGGCGCCGGTCAACCGGAACAGGGCCCGGCTGTGGGTGCCGTCGATCACGCTTACGTGGCCGGACCGATCCAGGCTGCCAACCAGGACGTGAATGGCGGATTCCGGACCTAGGAGGATCCACTCGTCCGGGCGCTGGCCGACGATGAGCACACCGTCCTCGGTCCGGCTGGTACCGAAGGGGGCGGACATCTGGAGGCAGGCTTTCGTTTCGCGTCCTGCCCTCACGATGGCCTTCGTGGTCGAAGAGATGTCACGGAGAGCCGGCCGCACGTCGGGTCGGCCAGGCTCCATCGGTGTACCCGCATAGGACACATAAGTCCTGCTCACAGGACTCTCGAAGGCGGGGGGATCACCCACGGACTCTCTCTCCCTCCGGATCGAAGTGGGCGTGGTGTTCCATGACCCGAGCCGTGATACGACGGCCGTCGGTCATGACGACCGTCAGTTCCGAACCCGGGGTCGAAGCCTCAGGCAGCACCTGACCCAGGCAGATCGAGCGGTCGAGCGTCGGCGACATGCGCGAGGAGGTGATCCGCCCGATGATCTCGTTGGTGCCGGGCCTCACGATCTGGCTGGCTTCGTCCGGCACGATCAGGGGGTCCGAGGGCTGGATGGCCACCAGGATCGGCGCCGACGTGTCGTCCAGGGCCCAGGCAAGCTCGGGCTTGCCGGCGAAATCGTGCTTGTCCAGTTTGACGAGGTGCTGCAGTCCCGTGGTAGGTACCTTGGTGAGACCGTCCGTATCCTGTCCCACGATGAAATGGCCCTTCTCGAGCCGCATGATCCGCTGGCACTCCACGGCGAACGGCCTGATACCGAGATCCTTGCCTGCTTCTAGCAGCGCCTCCCATACGTGGAGGCCGTAGCCGGCCGGAACGTGGAGCTCGAAGGACAGTTCCCCCGTGAACCCGATACGCCACATGAAGCAGTTCCGGATACCGGCGATCGTGCCGGTCCGCACCTGCATGTACCTGAAGGATTCGGGGTCGAGGTCCACGCCTTCCACGAGCCGGCGCATGAGAGTCCGTGCCTTGGGACCTGCCACGTTGATGCTGGTGAACCCACTGGTCACCGGGGTGATATGCACCCGCCAGTCGGGATGCTCGGTCTGGAGCCAGTTCTCGGCCCATTCCCACACCGTTGCGGCGCCTGAACTGGTGGTGGTCGTCATGTAGTGCTGGTCACCGAGGCGCCCGGTGACCCCGTCGTCGAGGACCACGCCGTCCTCGGTGCACATGATGCCGTACCGCACCGATCCGACCGCCAGCTTCATCCACTTGTTGGTGTAGAGATGGCTGAGAAGTTCCGGTACGTCGGGTCCGCGAAGGTCGAGCTTGCCCAGCGGGGTGACATCCATGAGGCCGACGTTCTGCCTGGTGTTGAGCACCTCGCCGACCGGGTCGCCGTAGTGGTCGGGGCGGATCCATTGGCCGGCCAGCATGAACGTGGCGCCACTGGATTCGTGCCAGGGCTGGATCGAGGACACCCGTTCCGGCTCGAACATGCGGCCAGCCAGCGCCCCCAAGGTGATCGGCGCGTAGGGCGGTCGCCACACCGTGGTACCGACCTCGGAGATGGTCTGTCTCCGAGCCTCGGCCAGCACCGCTACCGTGTTGACGGTTTCCAGCTTGCCCTGGCTCGGACCCATGGTGGCGGTCGTGTAGCGCTTCAGGAGCTCCACCGAGTCGTACCCCTCCGCCGCGGCACTCACCATGTCTTTGGAACTCACATCTTCGGAGAAGTCGACGACCCCGTGCGTGGACGACCGGAAGAGGGCCGGATGGGGGTGTCGGGGCAGCGCGGGGCGGGTATCCCCCGGCCACTCGGGCTCGTCTCCGTTTACGGGAACGGCCCTCGTCGTGGCAGCCTGCAGGCGATGAGCTACGGACCGCGCCCGTGCTGCAGCCAGCCGACCGGTGGCCCGGGCGTGTTCGATGAGTTGTTCGTGGCTGCCATCGCCGACGATGCCGCCCGTCGCCAGCACGTTGGCGATCGGGACCGACGGGAAGAACCGAGCTGCATCCTGGTCGTAGACAGGTCGGTCACCCGACATGTTCAGCAACGAGGTGGGTGCTGTCCAACCGGTCGCGGTCACCAGTAGATCGCACTCAAGTTTCCTACCGTCGGCCAGTTCAACACCCTTGACGGCTTTGGCTCCCCCGCGGGCTGCCACGATGTTCCCGCCTTCGCGGGCATCCACCACCGTCACGTCCACACCGGCCCGGTCCAGGTCGGCGGCGGCGGCGTCCCCATCGGGGTTGGCCGTGAATACCACCGCGGTGTTGCCCGGTCTCACCGCGTACATGTTCATGAAGCGCCGCACCGCACCCGAGAGCATCACTCCCGGCTTGTCGTTGCCGTCGAACACGTAGGGTCGCTCGATCAGACCCGGCGCAACGACCAGAACCTTGGACCGGGCCTTGATGAGCCGCTCGACCGCGACCGGATGGTTGCGCCCGACGATGGCGGTCCAGTTGTCCTCGTAGCGCCCGGTGACGGTCGAGTCGGTCAGCACCTCTACCCCTGCGGCCACGACTGCGCCGGTTAGGTCGGCGGCCAGGGCACGGTCGCGGTCATCGGCCCAGAGGAGATGGCCACCCAGACGGCGACCTTGCTCCACCAGCAGCACCCGCGCCCCGGCCTCGGCGGCCGCGAGGGCGGCGGCCATCCCCGCCGGACCTCCGCCGGCCACCACCACATCCGGGTGGGTATAACGCTTGTCGTGGTACCGGTGCGGCGTATCGAGGGCGATTCTCCCTCCGGGTGAGAAGGTAGCCAGCACCTTCTCGTAGGTGGGCCAGAGCCACTGCGGTCGCATGAAGGTCTTGTAGTAGAAACCGGCTGTCAGCAAGCGCGAGGCCAGCCCGGCAACGGCTCTCAGGTCATGATCGAGCGAAGGCCACACGTTCTGAGCCTCGACCTGCATGCCGGGCTCGATCAGGCGGTGGGCCGAGCGTACGTTGGGGTCGTCTCCTACCTGGACCAGCCCGTTGGGATCCCAGAAGTCGTTGGTCAGGTAACCCCGCGGACGGCGGTACTTCATCGACCGGGAAATGACGCGGACGCCACCGGCCACCAGCGCCGAAGCGATCGTGTCGCCCTCGAAACCCGACATCGGCCACCCATTCCACGTGAACTCGACGGGGCGGGACCGGTCGATCACCTCACCGGACTGGAGGGGAAGGCGACTCACGGCCTCTTCCCGATCTTGGTTCCGGGTATCGGGGGGTTGGTGAACTCGTTGGTGACGGTGTCGCGCTCGAGCACGAAGTACCGGCGACAGCCGGAGCGGCAGTACCAGGTCTCGCGAAGGAGCCCCGCCGGGTTGGCTCTCTCGTACAGGTAGCCTCGCCACTCGCTCGCCGTGGCCGAGTTGGGATCGGGTCTGGGGCGGGACTCGCCGACGTATCGCAGGTCGGAAGCGTTCCGGGGACCGCAGTTGGGGCAGGGAACGATCAGCAAGGTATCCCCCCAGTGGTCTGTCTGTGAAATGGCGTCGCTGGCAAGTAGGGCACGACAAGTTGTTTCACAGGCAGACCACTAGTGCCCGACCGCCGCGGCGCCCTTTTCCCCCACAAGGGCGTCTCTCCGGAACCGGGAGAGCGTGAAAGGTGCGATCAGATCGGGAGTCCTCTGCCTAGCGATTGCCTCGGCCATCTGCTCGCCCGACACGGGTCCGGCCTTGAACCCGTAGGTTCCCCAGCCGACATCGCACAGGAACCCTTCCACGGGGGTGAATCCCATCACCGGCGAGTAGTCGGGAGTCATGTCGCAGAGGCCTGCCCACTGCCGGAGCAGGCGCATCCGAGAGATGCCGGGCATGAGTTCGAGCAGATGTCCCGCCGTTTGCTCCGTGAACTCCAGAGACCCGCGGATGTTGTATGTGTTGTATGGATCGACGGACGCTCCGAACACCAACTCGCCCCGGGCGGTCTGGCTGACGTAGACGTGCAACGTCCCCGACACCACTACTACCGGCAGGAATACCTTGACGGGTTCGGTCACCGCGGCCTGGAGAGGACGGGTGGTGATCGGCAGCTTGACACCCGCCATGTCGGAGATCAGGGTGGCCCACCCCGCGGTGCAGTTCACAACGACGGGCGCAGCGATGTCGCCGCGGTTGGTACGAACCCCGGTGACCCTGCCGCCCGGGCCCTTGCCACCGGGTCCGTCGCCTCCGGTGACCGTGATGTCGACGACCTCTGTCTTCTGGTGCATCTCGACGCCCAGGGAGTCAGCCCCGCGCGCGTATCCCCACACGACCGCGTCATGCCGGATGATGCCCCCCGGGGGGTGGTAGAGGGCGCCCATAATCGGGTAGCGGGGATGACCGGACGTATCGAGGACCGGTGCCAGCTTCTTCACGTCGGCCGGTCCGATAACGCTCGAGTTGACACCCTGTAGCTTGTTGACCTCGGCCCGCCAGTGCATGGTGCGGAGAGATGCGTCGCTGTGCGCCAGGGTTATGTGACCGCGCTGGGAGAACATCACGTTCATGTTGAGATCGGTGGCCAGCGCTTTGTAGAGATGCAGGGAGCGGTCGTAGAACACCACGCCCTCGGGCGTGAGGTAGTTCGATCGAAGGATGGCCGTGTTGCGACCCGAGCCCCCGCTTCCGAGATAGGCCTTCTCGAACACGGCCACATCCGTGATGCCGTGGTTGGCAGCCAGATAGTAGGCGGTGGCCAACCCATGAACGCCCCCGCCGATGATTACAACGTCGTACGCCCCTCGCAGTGGTGCGTCTCGCCATACACGGGACCAACTGCTGTTCAGTGCGCCCCGGACGATGAGTCCGGCCGCCGAGTACCGGGAGAACCGCTTCTTCATGGGCAGTGGATGGTAACGGTCCTCAGCACCGGGGATGTCGATCGAGTCGGGTCGAGCGGTGAAACGAGAAGCAGAGCGATCAATCCTACGGTATCGGTCTTCAGGTGCTGTCGACCCGCACCGGACCCGCTCGGATCAACCGGGGCGGGTCCCGCGTCAGATCGACAACGGTGGAGGGTCGACCCCCCTCGCATTCACCCTCGACGTAGACCGCGACCCCGTCACCGAGCGCTCCCCTCGCCTCCTGGAGGTCGAGGGCGGGTGGGGCCCCGCTCAGGTTGGCGCTCGTTACGGCAAGCGGGCCCGACCGGGCGAGCAACCGCGCCAGGATCCGATGGTCTGGCATCCGCACAGCCAGGGTTCCGCGACGGTGGTCCCCTACCCCATTCGCCATCGCCGCCTTGGACTCGAGGATGGCTGTGAGCGCACCGGGCCAGTGCGGTTCGATCGCCTCGCGTGTCCTCTGTTCGAACACCACAAGCTCCTCGGCCTGCGCGAACGAGGCAACCAGCACCGCGAGGGGAAGGTGGGAGCCGCGCCCTTTCAGTTCGAAGAGCGCACGGACGGCAAACTGATTGGCAGGGTCCACCGCCACCCCGTACACGGTGTCGGTCGGGACACCGACCACCTGACCGTTGCCGATCGCCGCGACGGCTGCCTCGATGCTCATCGGTCTCTCCGGGCTACGAGGAACCTGTCCCGTCCCGTCCAGTCGCGTCCGATCTCAGCCTGCCAGCCAAGGCCTTCGAACAACCCCTGCACCTCCTGCCCTTGTGTCTCGCCGATCTCAGCGGCCAGAACCCCGGATTGTGTCAACCATGGAGCCGCTTCCGACGCGAGATATCGGTACATGTCCACACCGTCTCCCAGCGCTAGGGCTACCTTCGGCTCATGGTCCCGGACATCGACAGGAAGGTCCTGCCACTCCCGTTCCGAAACGTAGGGAGGATTGGTGACGATCATCGAGACGGTACCCCGAACCGACCTATCGAGCGCATCGAGGCGGTCGCCCAAGTAAAACTCCAGTTCCAGGCCCGACCGTGTAGCGTTGCTGCGGGCAACCGCCAGCGCCTCGGCTGATATTTCTGTGGCCATCACCCGGACATCGGGGCGCCCGTACTTGATAGCGAGGGCGAGGCAACCCGACCCGGTCCCCATGTCGACCACAACGCACGGTCCGTCGGGAAACAGTCCCATCGCCCGCTCCCAGAGCTGCTCGGTCTCGGGGCGGGGTATCAGCACCCGCCGGTCCACATCCAGTTCGACGGGACCGAACTGCACGGTGCCCTCCAGATATTGGAGGGGTTCGCCGGCAAGCCGCCGCTCGACCAACCTGTGGAAGCGCCCTGCCTGGACATCATCCATCCGCAGGCCACCAACCAGCGCAGCACGGGGAGCACCGGCCACCCCTCTCAGGAGTCGCTCCGCCTCATGGCGGGGCAGGCCCGACCCGGAAACCAACTCGCCGGACTCCACCCGCCCGCTGACCGATCGTCGCAGAATCCGCCGAGGAGTCAGTCCGGTCATCGTCGCCACCCACCCTGCCGGCCTGTCCATGAGATGCCCCGATCGTTCACGCGCTTGGTGGTTCGATCAGAAGTCGTTGATACCGAACCGTTGGCCGCGCGCCGGGATGTCGATCACGGTCGAGGGTGGAAGGCCCAACGCGCGGAGTTCGGCTGCCAACGCCCCCATAATGGAGCGGAGGGCGCCGGTGTCGTGGATTTCGACATCGACGGCTGTGGCCGACGCGCCGATCACCGAGCCGGCGCGGCCGACGCATCCCTGCACCACCTCCTCGACAGCCGCAGGCGGAAAGCCGGCATCCGACTGGAAGCGTACGAAAAGGATCACATACCCTCCCCCAGTCGCCTCGTCGCCTCGTCGGCCCTCAAGGCATCCACGAAGGCGTCGAGTCCCCCCTCGAGTATCTGGGGGAGCCGTTTGATGGTCAATCCGATCCGGTGATCCGTAACCCGGTTCTCGCGGTAGTTGTAGGTGCGGATCTTCTCGGAACGGTTGCCGCTACCGATCTGTGATCGGCGGCCTGCGGCCCGGTCCGCGTTCTGCGCCTGCATCTCCTCTTGATAGAGGCGGGCCCGCAACACCCGGAACGCCTTCTCCTTGTTCTGAAGCTGGGACTTCTCGTCCTGACAAGTGACCACCATCCCGCTGGGCAGATACGTGACCCGCACCGCCGAGTCGGTGGTGTTGACCGATTGGCCTCCCGGTCCCGACGACCGGAAGGTGTCGACTTTCACATCCGCGGGGTCGATCACCACCTCGACTTCCTCTGCTTCCGGCATCACCGCCACCGTGGCTGTAGAAGTATGAACACGACCCTGCGACTCTGTCTTGGGCACGCGCTGCACGCGATGCACCCCGGCCTCGTACTTGAGCTTGGCGAAGGCTCCTCTTCCCTTGACGGCGAACGTGACCATGCTGAACCCGCCGGTGCCCGATCCGGAGCTGTTGAGAGGCTCCGACGCGAAACCCTTGAGTTCGGCATACCGCTGGTACATCCTCAGCAGATCGCTCGCCCACAAGGCTGCCTCGGCACCCCCGGCTGCGGCCCTTATCTCGACGATCACATCCTTCGTGTCGTCCGGATCCTGCGGTACAAGCGCCGCCTTCAGCTCCTCCCGGAGCCGATCCGCCGCCTGCTGCCTGTCCTCGGCCAGTTCCCGAAGCTCGTCGGCAAAGTCCGCGTCGCCTTCGGCGTCGGCCAGTTCCATCGCGTCGCGGGCCTCCTCTTCCGCCTCCCGCATTGCCCGGTACGAAGTGACCAGGGGTCGGAGTTTGGAGTATCGACGGCCGATCTCCGCGTAACGGACGGGATCGGCCAGCACCTCCGGGTCAGCCAGCAACAACTCCGTCTCGTAGAAGGTCCGCTCGATCTCCGCCAAGCGTCTGGCCAGTCTTCCCTGCATCGCGACCGGCTACCCGCCGTAGGTACCGAGCGCCTCCGGAGCGATCGGACCCCTCGCCTTCACCTCGTCAACCTCGTCGTCGGAGAGAGCATGGAGAAGGGCGACCACCGCCACGTCGATCATCGGCTCCTCCGGCACACGCGTCGTGAGGCGTTGCAACCACAACCCGGGAGCGGTGAGTATCCGGCCCGGCAACCGGCCGGCATGCGATCCGCCCAGCTTCAGTATCTCGTAGGAGATGCCGGCCACTAACGGGATCAGAACCACTCGGCTGGCGATCAACCAGTACCACGGCAGGTTGCCGACCAGACTGAACACCACGATGGCGGTCAGCATGACTATCAGGAGGAAGCTGGTTCCGCATCGTGGGTGTTCGGGACGGTAGGTACCTATATGGGCCAGGTCGAGCGGATCGCCGGCTTCGTACGCATGGATGGTCATGTGCTCGGCTCCGTGATAAGCGAACACTCTCCCGATCTCCTCCCATCGCCCGATCAACCAGATATACGCGACCAGCATTCCGATCCGGATCACGGCCTCGACGAGATGGAATACGACCGATGAAGCGTCAAACCCGCCCCACCGGGCCGCCAGCAACGGAACCACGATGAAGACACCGACAAAGAACACCGCCGCCAGCGTCATCGAACTCACCATCTGACCGGTGGTGACCGGTTCCTCGTCCTCCCCCGCGGACCGCTGGCCTGACCAGGCCAGCGCGCGGAACCCGAGAGTGACGCTCTCGCCCAGCACCAGCACCCCCCTGATTAGGGGAACCTTGGCCCAACGGGACCGCGAACTGAGCCGGGGTAGCTGGTGGGATACGGCATCGATCTCCCCGTCCGGGGTGCGCACCGCTACCGCCCAAGCGGAGGGCGCGCGCATCATGACACCCTCGATGACCGCCTGGCCTCCTACCTTGGCGCCTGGGGAGCGCGACACGATCCGGCCGCCGACAGTCAGGTCCTGGCGCCCGCGCTCCCTCGACCGCGGGCAAGCTTCCCGTAGCGCCGCTCGAACCGCTCGACTCTCCCCGCGGTGTCCACGAGCTTCTGCTTGCCCGTGAAGAACGGATGGCTGGCGCTGGATATCTCGACCCGTGCCAGCGGATAGGTCTCGCCGTCTTCCCAGACGATCGTCTCGTTGGTGCGGATGGTCGAGCGGGTGAGGAACGCGAAGTTGGCGGATGCGTCCTGGAACACAACCGGTTTGTATTGGGGATGTATGTCTTGCTTCACGGATACTCCTGTTCCGTCGTGCCGGTTCTGCTCATCATCCGCCTCCCCCGGCGTCCCGGACCGGGGAAGGGCAGCAGGCTCCGAGAATTATGCCACGTCCCGAGAGAATGGCGAGCATCAACCGGCGCCGGCCCGATCGATGACGGGACGCACTGATCGGGGACCCGCCGCGGCCCCGCGCCGACCGATAGTGGTCTGTCTGTGAAATGGCGTCGTGTCATGCAAACAGGGCACGGCAAGTTGTTCGCCGACAGACCGCTAGTTACGGGACTTGGCTACCTCCGCGAGGAACTCGGCGTTCGACTTCGAGGTCCTCAGCTTGTCGATCAGCAGCTCAAGGCCCGCTCCCGGCTCCAAGGCCAGCAGCACCCTCCGCAGCTTCCACACCTGCTTGAGCTCGTCCGGACCGAACAGCAGTTCCTCCCTCCGGGTACCGGAGGCGGCGATGTCGATGGCCGGATACACCCGCCTGTCGGCCAGCCGGCGATCCAACCGCAACTCCATGTTCCCGGTCCCCTTGAACTCCTCGAATATCACCTCGTCCATCTTCGAACCGGTCTCGACCAGCGCGGTACCGATGATGGTCAGGCTGCCCCCTTCCTCGATGTTGCGGGCCGCACCGAAGAAACGCTTCGGGGGGTAGAGGGCCGTCGAGTCGACTCCACCGGACAGGATACGACCCGATGCGGGGGTGGCCAGGTTGTGGGCCCGGGCGAGCCGGGTAATGGAATCGAGCAGGATGACGACATCCTTGCCCATCTCCACGAGGCGCTTGGCCCTCTCGATAGCAAGCTCGGAGACCTGTGTGTGCTCTTCTGCCGGGCGATCAAAGGTCGAGTAGATCACTTCGCCCTTCACCGAGCGCTGCATGTCAGTCACCTCTTCGGGCCGCTCATCGACCAGGACCACCATCAGGTAGCACTCGGGGTTGTTGGTGGTGATCGCCTGGGCTATCTCCTTGAGCACGGTGGTCTTTCCGGCCTTGGGCGGGGATACGATCAGACCGCGCTGGCCCTTGCCGATCGGCGCGATGAGATCGACTATCCGGGTCAGCGTGTTGCGGGGCCTCAGGGATACCTCCAGGCGCAACCGGATATCGGGGAACAGCGGCGTGAGATTGGAGAACTTGGGTCGCCGGCGGGCCTCGTCGGGCGTCATACCGTTGTTCTTGTCGATCCGGGTGAGAGCCGGGAACTTCTCCTGACTCCTCGGCGGACGGATCGGACCGCTCACGACATCGCCCTTCCGAAGGGCAAACTTCCGGATCTGACCGGCCGAGACGTACACGTCCTTCTCACCCGGAAGGAATCCTCCGCATCGCAGGAACCCGTAGCCCTCCGGAAGGATGTCGAGGGCTCCCTCCCTTACCTCGGGAGGGCCTGAGGGGACCGCGTGCTGTCCTCCGCCGCCACGACCCCGACGCTTCCGGCGGCCGGTGGGCTGATCCGAGGCCTTCCAGCCTCCCTCCTTCCGCCCGCCTCCGCTCCGCTGGTGACCAGGGGCGGTCGCGGCGGGTGCTCCGGTCTTGGCAGGAGCGGCGGACGCCCGCGGCTCCCCGTTGGAATCGCCCCGTTTGACCGTTGCCTCCTCCGCCGGTGGCTTCGTCTTGGCCTTCGAACCGACATCCTTGGCTACCACTTCCGGAAGGTCGATCGCGATGACACCGTCGGATCCGGCATACGTCCCGGTTCCCATGATCGCGTCGATGAGCTTGGCTTTCTGGATGCCGTCGGTCTTGATGCCGACGGTCTCGGCGATGCTACGAAGATCCTTGATATTCTTGGCCTGTAGCTCTGATCGAATGGCCATCTGGTTCCTCCATGCGGCTTTCCAAATGCGGGGACTCCGCGTTACCCACGATCACTAACCCTCTCAATCACCCACCCAAATCACAGCACCCGGACTTGACCGGTACCTACCGGACAGACCCCGACGGTACGGATCCGGACAAAGGCCTTCCAGACCTCGGCAATCCGTTCCAAAGCCACCACGTCCACGCATCGGGTTCCTACTTGGAAGAGAGAGCGCCCGACGGATTATGAGGGTCGATACCCGGCAGCTTTGCGGGAAGAATCGAATGATACCCCATGCGGATGGAAACGCAAATACTTCGTTCGAATAGAGCGCTAGAAAGGACCGCGCTGTAGAGGGTCCGTGGATAGGTGGTCACCTAGCGGGAACACAGCGTACGACCGTTCATGGGATGAACACGTTGACCAGGTGTTTCTCAAGCGGCGGCCGGACAGGGCTAACGAGGCGATCGGCCTCCGCCTATCCGCCGACCCTCTGGGGAGGGTCGCGAAACGACAACGACCGGCCCCGCTCCGTTGCTCGTCGGCCGACCCTCTCCTGCCGAGAGAGCATCCGCCGTAGCGGCCGCGAACCCTCCGACGAGAATGCCGAAAGACCCGGTCGCGGCCCATCGACCGATGACATAATGCCTGGTCAGAGGAAGACGGGCCGTTGCTCCCCACCGTTTTAGACCACCCTCCTAGACGAAACGACTGGCCCTGCGAAGAAAACGGCCGACCGAAGCGAGGTCGTCGGGCATCCGGGTAACCCGTTCGGGACGCTTCTCAAGGCCCGCCAGCGCAGGCGGAACCGGTGCTGTCCGGCCCACCGCCGCATCCACCGCCGCCGGGAACTTGGCCGGGTGGGCGGTGGCAAGACACACCACGGGGCCTCCGACCCCGGAATCTCGGGCCGCACCGATACCGATCGCGGTATGTGGATCGACTATGCGGCCGGTGTTCCGGTAGATGTCGGCCATCACCTCCTTGGTGGCCCGGTCGTCGTACCACCGCGACAAGAAAATGGAGGTCTGGGGACCCTCCGGCACTTCGAGACACCCTGCTTCGCGGAGCCGGACCATGGCCCGCGCCAGGCGCCCGCCGTCGCTCCCGTACATCTCGAACATCAGGCGCTCCAGATTCGAGGGGACCTGGATGTCCATCGACGGGCTCAGGGTGGGAACCACTTCGCCCAGATCGAGCCTGTTCCTGCGGAAGAACCCGTCCAGGGTGCGGTTGGCGTTGCTGCCGACCACCAACCGCGGGACCGGAAGACCCATCCTGGTGGCGGCGTAGCCGGAGTACACGTTTCCGAAGTTGCCGCTCGGCACCGCGAACGATACCGGTCCGCCGATACGGATAGCTGCCCAGAAGTAGTAGGCGATCTGGGTGACGAGACGCCCGAAGTTGATCGAGTTGGCGGTGGACAGCGACAGGTCCTCACGGAGGCCCGGCTCGGCGAACACTGCCTTGACCAGATCCTGGCAGTCGTCGAAGGTACCGTCGACGGCTACGGCATGGACGTTGGGCGCATCGATGGTGGTCATCTGGCGCCGCTGCACCGCCGTCGTCCGGCCGTCCGGAAAGAGGATCACCACATCCACCCGCTCGCGGTCGCGGAACGCCTCCATCGCCGCCGAACCGGTGTCGCCCGACGTGGCGCCCAGGATCATGGCGTTACCTCCCCGCCTCTCCAGCGCAAGGTCGAACAGCCTTCCCAACACCTGGAGCGCCAAATCCTTGAACGCCAGCGTCGGGCCCCAGAACAGCTCCATCAGGAACAGGTCATCGCTCAACTCGACGACCGGCGCCACCTCGGGGTGATCGAAACGGGCGAAGGCGTGCTCGACGAGTTCCCGCAGCCCCCTCTCGGAAACCAGGTCGGAGGTGAAAGGCCGCAGCACGCCGGACACGACCGAAGGGAATCCGCCACTGCGGTCGACGGTGGCGGGATCGACCCGGGGCCAGACCTCCGGTACGTACAAACCCCCGTCCGGCGCCAGCCCGCTCAACATGGCCGTCGGAACGTCGACCGGGGCCGCCCGACCGCGAGTGGAGACGAGCCGGAGCGCCACTACGGTTCGTCGCTGTGGACCCGCAGCACCGCAGCCACCTCGGAGACCACGTCGAGGGCCCCGAGATCGCTCACCGAGGCCTGCAGGTCGCCCTCTCTCGATTCGTGGGTGACGAGCAGCAGAGTGGCCTCGTCGCCGCGGCCGTCCTGCCAGACCGATTTGATCGATACCCGGTGGTGACCGAAGACCGCCGCGATCCGGGCCAGCACCCCGGGGCGGTCGACCACCGTGATACGAAGGAACCACTTCGTGGTGACATCGGCCATGTCGCGCAGGCGGGGCCTGGCGAATCGGATCCTCGATCTCACCTGAGTCCCGGCGAGCCGCTCCCGTGCCGACATGATGACATCTCCGAGCAGCGCGGTGGCGGTCGGCTCACCTCCAGCGCCCGGACCCGTGAACATCAACTCGCCGATCGAAGGGCCTGATACGAACACCGCGTTGGTCGCGCCCCTTACTGAGGCGAGCGGGTGATCCAGGGGTACCAGGGTGGGGTGGACCCGCACCGCTATCCCCTCAGCGGAGTACTCGGCAATGGCCAGCAGCTTGGGCGCGTACCCGAGCTTCCTGGCGAAGTCGAAGTCCGCTATCTGGAGACCATCGATGCCTTCCCGGTAGACCTGGTCACCGTCCACCCAGGTGCCGAAGGCCAGACTGGCCAGGATGGCGGCCTTGGCCGCCGCATCCCCGCCTCCCACGTCCGCCACAGGGTCCGCTTCTGCGTAACCGAGCCTCTGCGCCTCGGCCAATACCTCGTCGTAGGAGGCTCCCTCCTCGAACATCTTCGTCAGGATGTAGTTGGTGGTGCCGTTGACAATCCCCAGAACCGAGGTGATGCGCTCGCCGGCCAGCGACTCGGACAGGGGTCGGATGATGGGTATCCCACCTCCCACCGCCGCTTCGAACAGCAGCGACACGCCGGCCTTCTCGGCGGCGGCCAGCAACTCGCTCCCCCGGGCGGCCATCAACTCCTTGTTGGCCGTCACGACGGCCTTACCGGAGTCGAGGGCCCGCATCACGAGCCCGCCCGCCGGATCCAGACCGCCCATAACCTCGATGACGATCTGGACGGCCGGATTGTCGACCACCTGCTCGGGACGGTCGGTGAGGAGCCCGGGCGGGATGTCGACACCGCGCTCCTTGGAGATGTCGCGAACCGCGATCCCCCTTACCACCAGCTCAAGCCCGGTCTTGGCGGCAATGGCGTCGGACTCGAAGATGAGCCGACCGATCAGGGCACTGCCGACTGTGCCTGCTCCGAGAAACCCGACGCCGATCTGCATGCTCATATTCCGCTCTGCATGCTCATATTCCGCTCCCTTTGACGCTACACGACCACGGCTCGGCCTCGTCCAGCATACGCTGGCCCGTGAGCACCTCGTCGATGGTCTCCCTGCGAACCACCTCCCGGACCTTCCCGTCACCGACGAACAACACCGGAGGCCGCGGGAGAGCGTTGTATCGGGAAGACATCGAGAACGTGTAGGCGCCCGCGGTCGGCATGGCCACCAGATCACCCGGCCCGACCTTGTCGGGCAACTCCACCGCGTCGAGGAGCACATCGGTCTCGCACATGCGGCCGAACACGCGAAAGGGGTGGTTCGGAGCCAGGTCGAGCCGGTCGACCGCCAGCAACTCGTACCTGGAGTCGTAGAGGGCCGGGCGGGGATTGTCGGTGAGTCCCCCGTCCAGGGCCAGCATCTCGCCGCCAACCGGAAGCGGCTTTCGAACGCCCACCGTGTAGAGCAGGACCGCCGCGTTGGCGACCAGTGCCCGGCCCGGTTCCACCATCACCTGCACCGGCCCGATCCGCTCCCTCAACCGGTTGGTCTCCAGAGCCGATCGGATAGCACGCGCCACCGCCGCCGGGGTCACAACGGGATCGTCGCGCAGGTAAGGCGAGGAAAGGCCGCCCCCGACGTCGAGCAGCACGGGGCTGGTGGGGAAGGCGGACCGGTGCCGGATGACCAGTTCCGCCAACCTTTTGAGGATGACGCCGAACAGTGAAGGGTCGCTGATGTGGCTTCCGGCGTGGAGATGCACACCCCGCATCCTGAGTGCTCTCGAGGCGGCGATCCGGACGACCGCAGTGTCCGCCGCGTCCGGGGTGAGGCCGAACTTGGCGTGCCCACCGGTGGTGAGCACCTTCCGGTTGGTCACCAGATCCACCGCCTCGTTAAGCCTGATCATCACGTCCACGATCTTGCCCGCCATACGCGCCCGTGCTTCGAGTCGGTCGATCTCGTCCAGGCTGTCGATGACCGTGATCGCCACCCTGCCCTCGACGGCCAGGTCGAGCTCCGCTTCGGACTTGAGGTTGCCGTGGAGGAGGATCCTGGACGCCGGTACGCCTCCGCGGCGCGCCATGACCGCCTCGCCCACCGAGACGACATCGACCCACCAACCTGTAGGGACGATCAACTCGGCCAGAGCGGTGCAGAGGAAGGCCTTGGTGGCGTATACCGGCGTCCCGAAGCCGCCGAACGCTACGGAGAACTCATCCAGACGACGCTTGAGGTGGGTCAGATCGAATACGTACGCGGGCGTGCCGAAACGCTCGGCTATGGCGTGCAATGGCACGCCGCCGATCGCGGCCCGGCCCGCCTGCTGTGTCCAAGTTCGGGGTAGCACATCGCGCAGTGCCATGACGATCCTCTGGGGGTAAACCGTTCCAGGCTAGCGGTCCACCGACAAGATGATTCACAGCGCCGTGCCTGCCGTCGCCGCTATCTCACCGCCGGACCACCGGCGAAACCCGCCGGTGGTTCCGTTGGCACGGTCCGGCGGGCGCGCCCCCGGCAGGATTCGAACCTGCGCACCCGGCTCCGGAGGCCGGCGCTCTATCCCCTGAGCTACGAGGGCCCGTCACTCACCCTACCAGTACCGCATGAGCGTATCCGCACCCCCCATCTCCGCACGGCGGAGGGGTGCTTCCACAATGAGATGGCCGGGGCGCGGTTCTAGGGGGAGAGAACTCTGCGCCCCGGCCGGCTGGCAGGTGGGTGTCCTGCCGTTGGTGGGTCACCCCATCATACAGCATCATGGGCCTAGTTGTCCAGCACAGAATCGGGGCCGGAGCCGGGGCTCTGCTCGATCCCCGAATCGGGACCACCACATTCGATGAGAGTACCCGGAACGACCGCCGGAGCCGGACCATCCGCGACAGGACCGGAGGGGTGCTGATCAGCTTGCCGGCGGCCCGACGGTCGATCACACAAGTCCACGTCGGCAGACAACGGGCCAAGCATTTACACGTTGTCGGCACTCTCCTAGACTGGGCGTCATGCGACCGATCTGGAGCGGTGCCGTTTCTTTTGGCTTGGTCACGATACCGGTGCGCCTGTATCCGGCCACGACGAACCATCGACCGAAGTTCCGCCAACTCCGCCGTGAGGACCACAGCCGGATCCGGTACCGGAAGGTGGCGGAAGCCGACGGCGAGGAGGTCCCGTCGAAGGACATCGTTCGGGGGTACGAGTTCGACAAGGGCCGCTACGTGGTCTTCACGGCCGAGGAGATCGAAGCGGCGGGATACCAGGGCGGCCCCCGGATAGTGGATGTGATCGAGTTCGTGGATGCCGCCGAGATCGACCCGATCTACTACCGGTCCTCCTACTACCTGGAACCCGAGTCCACCGGCCTCAAGGCATACTCAATCCTTCGGCAGGCTCTTGCGGACAAGGGGCGCATCGGCATCGCCAAGGTGGCCCTGCGCGCCCGGGTACATCTCGCCGCTCTACGGGCCCGCGACGATGTCCTGGTGCTGGAGACGATGTATTGGCCCGACGAGATACGGGAGGCGCACTTCGAGAGCCTCGACCGCGAACTCGAGGTGCGAGGTAGTGAAGTTGCGATGGCGGAGATGTTGATCGACAACCTCACTTCAGGGTTCGACCCGGCAAACTGGACCGACGCCACCCGGGAGAGGATCGAAGAGTTGGCGCGGCAGAAGATCGAAGGGGAAGAGATCGTCGCTCCCGAGACGCCCGAGCCCACGAAGGTGGTCGACCTGCTGGAAGCTCTGGCCGCCTCGGTCGAAGCGACCAAGATGCAGGCGGCCCGCCGGAAGGCGGGATAGTGGTCTGTCCGCAAGACAACTTGGCGTGCTCTGCGTGCCATCGACGCCCCTCGCTGCGTTTCGCGCCCTCGATGTACGCTGCCGGTACGCCTTCGTCGGCGGGCCTTGCGAGGAACGCCCCTGCCGGCGCACACCACGCAGCTATTCCACAGACAGACCACTAGCGAAACCCACCGAGAACCGAGCGGGTACGATCCCGGTCGGAACCACCCCACCGATCAGGAGCGCGTAACGTGAAAGCACGCATAGGCATCGCGGACACCGGGCGCGAGATCGAGGTAGAAGTCGAGAGCCGGGACGCGGTTGCCGCGCGCCTCGAGGCCGCCTACCGGGAGAGCGTCCCCATACTGTGGTTCGAGAATGCGAAAGGCAGGGATGTCGGTGTCCCGCTCGAGCGCATCGCCTTCATAGAACTCATCGACGATCCCAACCGGGCGGTCGGTTTCGCTCGCTGATCGACCACGACTCTCCGAGTGTGAGCTTCGTCTCGGAGGATGTTGAGAAACCCCCCCCTCGGCCGGACGATCGATGAAAAGGCCGGACGATCGATGAAAAAGATCATTTCAGCGGACGGCAGGACAACCATTCAGCCGTTTTCGAGCACCCTCCAAATCGGAGTCCAGACCCGGGTGGGCCCGGTTCAACTAGCAGCGCGCCTGCGCTCGGCCAGCCAGCGTTTCCGCAACCGGCGGCGTTCGTCCTCCGCATAGCCACCCCAGACCCCGGCTTCCTGGTTGGTCTGGAGCGCGTACTGGAGACAGTCTTCGGTTACGAGACAGGCGGTGCAGATGCCTTTGGCCTCCTCGATCTGATCGACGGCGAGTCCGGTGGTGCCGATCGGGAAGAACAACGTGGGTTCGGAGTCGCGGCACGCGGCGATTTCCCGCCAATCGGTTCTGGTCATGGTCAACACGGTAAGTACCTCTCTTGCGGAGAGTCGGATCCTCCGGGTTCATCTGTTTCGGCAAGGGAGCATCTTCCGCTCCCTTGGTCGGAACGGCATAACCGCGGTCGCTTGTGAAGATATTCACAAGAACGGGCCAAAATAAATGCCGTTGGCCGACAGGCGAATACGATAGCGCTCCGATGGTCGAGCCGCAAGCTATTTCCTTCACAAAGTTTGGAAATTTTTTCAATCTTATCTATTGATAGTTAATAGATAGCTGTGATATATATCCAGTATGCGACTATTCAGATCCACCATACTTTCGGCCCTGCTAGGCGGCGGCCTCGGCGGCGCCGGACACTTTCTCCTCCAACTGAGGGGAGAATCGTGGCTTCCGGGACCCGGCGAGATACTGAATGCTCGCCCCGACGAAGCGATCTACGGCGCAGTCTGGCTACTGGCGGTCGCGGCGACAGCCTGGGTGACGCTTACCGCCGTCCTCTCGGTGTTCGCATACACCAGCCGCCTGCCGGCTGCCATCCGAGCCGTGGAGTGGATGACCCTCCCGCCGATCCGCCGCCTGGCGCGTCGGTTCGCGGCCCTGCTGCTCGCAGTCGGCAACCTGGCGATGGCGCCTGCCGCCGTCGGGGCGACCGAGCTTCCTCCCGTTCCGGTGGTAGTCACCGACGAGCAGTCCGTCGGATTGACCGTGCATCCGCCCGGAGGCGCATACCACGACCCGTCCACCGATTTCGCCGTACCGATTCCGCTCCGTTCCGATACGGACGTCACCGATGGTCCGACCGCACTCGACCACCACGGAGCGGCGACCCCCGTTCTCATACCGGTTCCTCTCCGGGCCGACGACGATGCCGTCCATCTCACGATCGCTCCTGCCCGGCATCGACCTCCGGTTGCCGTTGGTATCCCGGTGCCGCTTGTGGCCGGCGAGAACAACACCGACGACTCGTCGGGAACCGTCTCCTACACCGTTCAGCCCGGAGACAGCATGTGGTCGGTCACCGTGGCCTACCTGAGCCACCTCCACGGCGAGCAACCCGCGGCAGCCGCTGTCACCCGGGTATGGCGGGACGTGATCGATCTCAACCGCGACCGCATCGGATCGGGGAATCCTGACGTGATCTTCCCAGGCGAGGAACTACTACTCCCCCGCTACCCGTGAACGACGGCCGGTAGTCCGTCAGCAGCAACCGGCCAGGAAGCTGACCCTCACCGAGCGGCCGTGGTTGTCCCGGTTGGGATCCACCAGTAGCACCGACTGCCATGTTCCGAGGGTCATCACGCCGTCCACGACCGGAATCACGACGCTCGGGGACACGAATGCGGGGAATACGTGGTCGGCTCCGTGACCGTAGGCGCCATGCCGGTGTAACCATCGGGAGTCGCGGGGGAACAGCTCCTCGAGGTGCTGGATCAGGTCGCGGTCGGAACCGGCCCCCGTCTCGATGATTGCCAGGCCCGCGGTGCTATGCGGAACGAACACCGACACCAAACCGTCGCCCCTGCCCTGCACGAACGCCGCCACCCGGTCGGTGATGTCGACGGCGGCCGCCGCTCCCCCTGTACGGACACGAAAGACCTGCGTATCCACGGGGTCAGGTGTTGTCGCCGAGGAAGATGGCCGAGACCGAGCTGTCCATGAAGATGGCTTGCAGAGCCTCGGCCAGCACCGGAGCGATCGAGAGCCTGGTCAACTTGTCGAAGTTCCTCGCATCCTGGCTGATGGGGAGGGTGTCGGTCACCACCACCTCGTCGATCGGGGCGTTCTTGAGCCGGTCGAGGGCAGGTTCCGAAAGGATCGGGTGGGTAGCCGCCACGAACACGCTCCGAACCTGCTTCTGGCGCAGCAGCCTGGCAGCGTTGACCACCGTCCCGGCCGTGTCGATCATGTCGTCCACGATCACGGCATGCCGACCGCGGACCGCCCCCACCACCGTGAGTGCCTTGGAGCGGTTGGGGGCATCGGCCGACCGGCGCTTGTGCACGAACGCCACGAAGGCACCCAGATAGCGGGCGTACTTCTCCGCCCGCTTGACACCGCCCGCGTCGGGAGACACGATCGTGGTGGGACCGTCCAGCCGGTCCTTCAGGTACTCGGTGACGATGGGGAGGGCCGTCAGGTGGTCGAGGGGTTTCGGAAAGAAACCCTGGATCTGGCCGGTGTGGAGATCGATCGACACGATCCGGTCGGCGCCGGCGGCCAGAAACAGATCGCACATGAGCCGGGCGGAGATGGGCTCCCGCGGCAATACTTTCTTGTCGGCCCTCGCGTAGCCGAAGAACGGCACCACAGCCGTGATGCGGTGCGCCGACGCCCGCCTCAGGGCCTCGATCATGATCAACTGCTCCATGATGTGGAAGTTGATCTCCGGAGCGTGGCTCTGGATCACGAAGCAATCAGCGCCGCGTACGGACTCCAGCGGCCGGGCGTACACCTCGGTATTGGCGAAGCGCCCCAACTCCACCTTGCCGAGCCGAACCCCCAGTTCCTCGGCGACATCGTGTGCCAGTTCCGGGTTGGCCGAACCGGTGAAGAGCATGAAACGTTTGCGATTGACGAACTCCATCTCAACCCGCCTCGTATCGCGCCCTGCGACGCTCAGCGTAACCGGGAATCTCGCGCTGGGCCGATCGCTCGATACCCAGGGCGCCCTCCGACACGTTCCGAGTGATGGCCGAACCGGCCCCCGTATAGGCATCGTCCCCCACCTCGACCGGCGCCACCAGCACGGTGTTCGACCCGATCTGCACCCGCCGGCCCACCCGTGTCCGGTGCTTCTCGAACCCGTTGTAGTTGGCGGTTATGGTCCCGGCACCGATGTTCGCCTCGTCCCCGATGTCAGCGTCGCCGACGTAGGCAAGATGGGGGACCTTGGCGCCCCGGCCCACGACCGAGTTCTTGACCTCCACGAAGGTCCCCGCCTTGGATCCCTCGTGCAACTCGGAACCAACCCGCAACGAGACGTAGGGACCGACTTCGGCGTCGCGGCCGATGGATGCGTCCCGGACCACTGAATACCACACCTTTGCCCCGCATCCCACCTCGCTGTCGCTGATGAACACATCGGGACCGATCTCGGCACCCGCGCTGATCGAGGTAGCACCTTCCAGGTGTACTCCCGGGTAGAGACGGACCCCGGCCTCGATCTCGACGGTGGAGTGGATATAGGTGCGGCTCGGATCCTGCATCCATACTCCTGCGCGCATCCATGCCTGGTTGATCCGGCTCCGCATGATTGCCGCGGCCCGTGCCAGCTGGTCCTGGGTGTTGACACCCGACAGTTCCTCGGCGCCGGTGCGGTAGGCAGAGATCCCGTGTCCTTCGGCACCGAGGATCGCCAGCACGTCCGGTAGGTAGTACTCGCCCTGCGCGTTGTTGCGTCCCACATGGTCCACGGCGTCGCGTATGAACTCGCCGTCGAACATGTAGATCCCGCCGTTGATCTCCTTGATCTCACGTTCCCTGGAGGTGGTGTCCGCATGCTCCACGATCCGCTGCACCCGGTCCCACCCGTCCCGCACCACCCGTCCGTACCCGGTCGGATCGTCCATGTTGGCGGTTGCGCAAGTAGCCGCCGCGCCCGTACGCCGGTGCAGGTTGGCCATTGCTTCGAGGGTCTCGTAGGTGATCAGCGGTGTGTCGGCCGGTACGACCAACACATGATCGCCGGGGTTCGTGGAGAAGACCCCGAGGGCCACCCCCAACGCGTGGGCGGTGCCCAGCTGGCGGGCCTGGACGACCGGCTCCGCGTAGTCGGGCAGGGTGGCCACTACCTGATCGGCGTCGGGCTTCACCACCACCACCGTCTGGGCCGGCTCAAGCGGAGCTACCGCGTCGAGAACCCACCGGATCATCGGCCTGCCGGCTACCCGGTGAATCACCTTGGGAAGGATCGCGGCCATACGCGTCCCCTCGCCGGCGCCCAGCACGACTGCCTTCACGGCCATGGCATCACTCCTTTTCTCGGCTGGGGGGACAGGAGTCGAACCCGTACCGGCGGGACCAAAACCCGCTGTGCTGCCAGTTACACCACCCCCCATGGTGGTGGTCGATGATCGGTGGTCAGCCACCGGCAGAGGTGATCGTTCATTCGTCCCGCCCACCGACCACCGCTGGCCCGCAGCAAAGGATACACGTCCTCTCTACTGCCACGAACAGGGACGCCGCGGCCCTCTCGCTCACCGGTCATCGATCACCCGGGCGCCGTGGTCGAGAGTCTCCGCCGCGAAGGTGGAGCGCGCCTCGACAGGTACCAGAGCCAGCGCCTCGGTCGCCTCCTCCTGGTTGGCGAAGAACCCGAACAGGGCCGGACCGCTCCCCGACATGAGCACCGGGCGGTCCCAGCGATCCACCAACTCGGCCCGCCAGTCGTCCAGCACCGGTGCGGCCCACACCGCCGCCGGGTAGAGATCGTTGGACAGTGGTCCGTGGCCGCGGATACCGGGCGGGAGGTCGTGTCCCACGGCGCGCGGGCCTTCCGGCCCTCCCAGCAGGTCCCATACCTCGTATATCCGGCGGGTCTCGAGCGGGAACGGCGGTACCGCCACCACCACCCAGAAACCGTTGCTCGCTCCGATCGGCGATCCCAACATCTCGCCATACCCATGTATCCAGCGCAGACCCCCGTACAGGCAGAAGGTGACATCAGCGCCGATCGATGCAGCCGGACGGTCTAACCGGCCGCGGCCGGCGCCGATCAGTCTTCCGTACAGGAGCAGCGCGGCGGCTGCATCGGAACTGCCTCCCGCGAGCCCCGCCGCAACGGGGATGCGCTTCCAGAGCCGGAAGGCGGCCCACCGGTGATCACCGGTTCGCTCCCTCAGGGCCTCCACCGCCTTCCAGACCAGGTTCTCCTCACCGGAGGGAAGCTGGGCCCCGTGGACGACGAGGGAATCCGAGTCGGCCGGCTCCATCGTCAAGATGTCGTACCAACCGATCGACTGCGTCAGACCCCGGACCGGGTGGAGTCCGGTGGCGTCCTTGGGCCGCACCTGCAGCGAGAGGTTGAGCTTGGCAGGGGCCGTTGCCCGGGTGACGGTCATCGGGCCGCAGTTCCGATGGCCGCGGCTATGTCCAGAAACCGCTCCGCGCTCAGGTTCTCGGCCCGGAGCGAGGGTTCGATCCCGGCCTCACGGAGCCGGTCGGCCACCGGATGGGGGACCACCGATCCGAGCGAGGATCGCAGCATCTTGCGCCGCCGCCCGAAGCCCGCCGCCGCCAGGCGGACCGCCAGGTCGCGAAGCGGACCGGGAGGAGCCGTGCGCCGGATCACGACCACCGCCGAGTCGACGTTGGGAGCCGGGAGAAACACCTGGGGAGGAACCCGGAACTCGAGACGTGCGGCGCCGTAGAGCGCCACCACGACGCTGGGCAAGCCGTAGGTCTTCGATCCGGGCCGGGCGGTGAGGCGCTCGGCAACCTCGCGCTGGACCATAACCACGCATCGCTCCAGACCGGGCGCCCCCCTCAGAAGATCCAGGAGGATCGATGTCCCGACCTGGTACGGAAGGTTGGCGACCAGTGCCCAGCGTTGACCTGCCCCCAGTTCCGCGGCATCCAGGCAGGCCGCATCCTCGAAGCGCAGGTCCACGTCCGATCCTGCCAGCACCTCGCTGATGAGGGGTCTCAAGCGCTCGTCGATCTCGAAGCCGGTCACCGCGAACCCCGCCTCCACCAGAGCGCGCGTGAGAGTTCCGGTTCCCACTCCCACTTCAAGGACTCTGACGCCTGCCGGGTCACCCGCCAGGGCCACGATCTTGGAAGTGATGTTGGGGTCGGCGAGGAAGTGCTGACCGAGCCGCCGGCGTGGCTCGATCCCGTGCCGCGCCAGCAACCCGCCGATCTCGGAGCGGGTCTGGCTCACAATCCGAACACCTCGACGGCCCGCTCACCGGTGAGCAGGGCGACCTCCGCCGGATCCAAACCCCACACGTCTCCCAAGGCCGCCCCGACCAGCGCGACGTGCGCCGGCTCGTTCGGCTCTCCCCGATAGGGAACAGGCGCCAGGTAAGGCGTGTCGGTCTCCACGACCGTCCGGTCGGGGGGTACGACCGCCGCCCCCCTGCGCACCGTATCCCCGGTCTCGAAGGTCACCGGACCCGCGAAGGAGAACGTGACCCCCAACTCGGCAAACCTCCGGGACCACCTGGGACCCCCCGTCCAGCAGTGGAGCACCACCCAAGGCCCGGCACCGTCCCGTTCGAGTACTTCGTAGATCTGGCGAAAGGCGTCTCGGCAGTGGACGACGAGCGGTTTGCTCATGTCGAGGGCCAGCCTATGGTGCGCGACGAAGCTCTCCATCTGGGCGGCCGGTGGTGACAGATTGCGGTAGAAGTCGAGTCCGGTCTCGCCGATGGCCACCGCCTCCTCCATCAACCCGATGAGTCCGCTCCTCTCCCGGCCCCATCGCGATGCCTCGTGGGGATGGAGGCCGGCGGTGAACGAGATCCGCCCCCGAAAACGCAGAGCAAGCTCCCTGGCCGCCCGGCTGGTGGCGAGATCCACCCCGGGAACCACCACATGCTTCACGTCGCTTGCCCGATCGAGAAGCAGGCCCGGATCCCGCGCGTCGAGTTGAAGATGGCAGTGTGTGTCGACCCATCGGCCCATGCCGCGAGCGTAGCGATGAGTCGGTGGCCGGTTGGTCGGCAGCAGCGGTCGGTTGGTCAGCGCCGGAGCACGGCCTCGTAGAGGGCTCGGCGGCCGAGTCCGAGGGCGTTGGCCACCTCCCGGACCGCTCCCGACATCTGGTGCCCCTCGCCCATCAGGTTCATGACCTCTTGGACGGCCTTGTCGATCGGCGTCACGGATCCCGGCGATCCTTCCACCACCAGCGTGAACTCGCCTCGCGGAGCCCGCCGGGTCCACTCAGTCACCGCCTCCTCGAGTGTCCCGCACCACACCTCCTCGTGTGCCTTGGTCAGCTCGCGGGCCACCGTGACGGGGCGGTCCCCGCCCAGCGTCCGTGCCAGCTCGGACAGATCGGTCGTGACCCGCGCGGTGGCCGAGAAGAGGACGACGGTGCGGGTCTCGGCGGCCAGTTGCTCCAGACGCGCCGACCGTTCCCTCCCCTTGCGGGGAAGGAAGCCTTCGAAGACGAAGCGGTGCGAGTCCAGGCCGGATACGGACAGAGCCGCCACCACTGCGCTAGGTCCCGGTACCACCGATACAGCGGCGCCGGCCCGGCGAGCTACGCGCACCGCCGTGAGGCCGGGATCGGCCACCCCCGGCATCCCGGCGTCGGAGATGAGGGCAACTGTCGCGCCTCCTTCCAGCAGACGGACCAACCGTCCTGACCGCCGCGACTCGTTGCCCGCGAAGTACGACTGCGGTCTGGTACGCACACCCAGATGGTCCAGGAGAACCCGCGCCCGTCGGGTGTCCTCGGCAAAGATGGCATCGGCGGACTCGAGCGCCTCGCCGAGCCGGGGAGAGGCATCACCCAGGTGGCCGATCGGGGTACCGCACAGTACGAGATGTCCCCTGATCATATCCCGACGCCGATCTGGCGGACGACCAAGCGCCCTACCTCGGGATCGGAAGCTATCAGGAAGGTGATCAGATCCACGTCCCAGGCGAGCATGGCATAGTCGGCACCCTCCACCCATTCGGTGACCGTGTCGAACACCCTGGAGGATCCGATCTGCATACCGGAGGTGATCAGGTTGCGGATCGCGGCGTTCATCTCCGACTCGTCGGCGAACGAGTCGGCGGCGTAACGGATCACGAACACCAACCCACCGGTGTCGGGTTCCCACAGGATCTGGTAATGGTCGCCACCCCACCCGTCGGCTGCCCGAGCGGCCGCCACCGTACCGCTATGACGGTCCAGCATCGCCTTCCAGCGGCGCTCCCCCCAGGTCCCCTGCTCCACCACGGTGTATCCCTCCACCTCGACGGCCGGCGGATCGACCTCGATCCCCGGCTCGAGCCGCCGGTACCGGTCGATGTGGAGAACCTGCTCGGTGGTATTCGGCGGGCGGTCGAGGGCCTGGTCGAGCGCCGCCATACCGCCCAACCGGTACAGCTCGGCCGCCAGGAACGATCCGGCCCGTGAGGGGAACCGAGCCAGTTCGCGGAGCATCGACGGCGCCTCGTCCAGTACCGACCGGTACCGTTCTCCCACCTGTCCGGCAGCCTGTGCCCTCCGTTCGGGGGGCAGCGAGTCGAGGTACAACGACTGGACAAGAAGCGCCTCTCCCTCGAGCAGAGCGATCCGCGCCGCCAGCCGGTCGGGATCCTGACCGACCGCCGAGAGATTGCCAACCACCAGCGGGTTGCGCTGGTGGGCCAGGGCATGCACCAACTCACCGACCAGCACCCACTTCTGGTATTCGTCCAGCGGCGCCCCACCGGTGGGTATCACGACCCTGGCGCGGGCGAAATCGTAGAAGGGTTCGGGTACAGGAGCCGCCAGAGCGGCCAGCACCGCCCCCAGATCGGCGTCCGCAGGCATACCGAGGAGTTCGAAGAAAGCGCTCTGCCACCGCACGGATTCCCGGCGGGATTCGCGAGAGGGATCGGGCGTGCGCTCGGCCAACTCCTCGGGCGTGACGGCCTCGAAGCTCGGTCGGCGGGCGAACGTGCGCCCTCGCAGGGTCTCGGTGACACCCATCAACTCCTCGACCTGGCGGGCCAACTCCTGCGGTAGGGACCAAGGGAGGGTGGTGGTCGTCGTGCTCGGGGCGGGCGCCCTGGTAGTGGTGCTGGTCGGAGCCGTCGCGGTAGGACCGTCCGTCGCGGAAGGGGTCGTCACCCGGGTGGTCGTGGTCACCGGGGTGGCATCGGTGGTCGGGGCGGTGGCATCGGTGGTCTCGGACGGTGCCTCACCCGTATCCGAACGGCACCCGGCGGCCGCCGCACACAGGGTCGAGACCAAGCCCACGACTGCTACGAGGCGGAGGGTGGATAGGGCGGTCATAGCGCCGCCGAGCGTAGCCGCAAGCGGCCTCGTGGTCTGTCTGCAAGGCAACTCGGCGTGCTCTGCTTGCCATCGCGACGCCCCACGCTGCCGCCGCATACCATGCAGCGATTTCGCAGACAGACCACCGGCGTAGGATTGCCCCATGCCGTACCGCGGGATGCAATGCGCGTCGCCCTGATCTCCACCTACGAACTCGGTCGACAGCCGGTCCACCTGGCTTCCCCGGCCGCGCGCCTCAGGGCCGCCGGTCACGAGGTACGAACGCTCGACCTGGCGGTGGACCCATGGGACGAGGAGTTGGTCGGTTGGGCCGAAGCGGTGGCGTTCAGCACCCCGATGCACACCGCGTTACGCCTGGCCAACGTGGTCGCCGACCGTATCAGGGCGCGCCGGGGCGACGTTCCCCTGGCGGTCTACGGCCTCTACGCCGCCGTGGCGGGGGCGGATGCCCCGTTCAGCCGGGCGATAGCCGGGGAATACGAGCGTGAACTGGTGGATTGGGTGACATCGATCCAGGATGGAGTCCCATCGACCGGAACCACCGTGTTCAGGGGCCGCTCCACGTTCCTGCAGCCGGATCGGTTCGATCTCCCGGGGCTCGAACGGTACGCACAGCTCGAGATCGGGGCGAGCCGAATGCTGGTGGGATCGGTGGAGGCAAGCCACGGATGCATGCACAAGTGCCGGCACTGCCCGCTCCCCACCGTCTACGACGGGCGGTTCAGGGCCGTCCCCGCGAGGACCGTTCTGGCAGATATCGAACGTCTGGTCGAAGCAGGGGCCGGTCACATCACCTTCGGCGACGCCGACTTCTTCAACGGCCCGCGGCACTCGTTGAGGATCGTCGCCGAGATGAGGCGCCGCTGGCCGCAGGTGACCTACGACGCCACCATCAAGGTCGAGCACTTGAAGCGATTCGAGCGAGAACTTCCCACGCTGGCGGAGACCGGATGCCTCTTCGTGGTCTCAGCCTTCGAAACGCTCAACGACCGTATCCTCACCATCCTCGACAAGGGCCATACGGCCCGGGATGCCGCTGTGGTCATCCACACCACCCGCCGAGCCGGGTTCGAGCTCCGCCCGACCTGGCTCCCCTTCACGCCGTGGACCTCCCTAGGCGACGTGGGCGACATCTTCTCGTTCATCGTGACCCACGACCTGGTGGAACTGACCGATCCGGTGCAACTCAGCATCCGCCTTCTGGTGCCCCGCGGGTCGTTACTGACCGAAGATCCGGCCTTCGTTCCCCATCGCGGTGACTACGACCCTGGCGCCGCCACCTACCGGTGGGTATCACCCGACCGCCGGGTGAACGAACTGGGCGTCCGGCTCGCCCGGAACGCCGAAGAGGGCACCGACCACCCACCGGCCACCACCTTCGCCCGCATGTGGAGAGTCGTGCTGGAGGCCACCGGAGAGGATCCGGGCCTGGCCGACGCTCTCCCCCACGGCGCCACTGCCGGGAGACCCAGGCTCACCGAGCCGTGGTTCTGCTGAGCGGAACCCACCGCGGACCAGTTGGGTTCGCTTCCCGGTTAGGTGTCAGGTGTCAGGTGTGCTAACTCATGCTGGGAAGTCACTACCAGCAACCAGCCCTGGCTCTTCAGACACACGGGCCGATGTTCCACTATCGGCCGGGTGAAGTCGACAAGTGCGCTCAGTCGCCGCTCACTCTGGGAGTGAAACGGCTGTACGGGACACCGGGCTCGTCAACACTCAGAAACCCCAGGTCAGAGGTCCCAGCCCCACCGGTAACCGGTGACCAGCGACTGCTTACCATGCCAGATACTTGAGTTCCAGGTACTCCTCCATACCGTGGTGGCTTCCCTCTCGCCCCACACCTGACTGCTTGACGCCGCCGAACGGAGCAGCCGCATCGGAGATCAGGCCCCGGTTGAGAGCGACCATGCCCGACTCGATCGCCTCGGCTACCCGAAACGCACGCCTGACGTCGCCGGTGTAGACATAGGAGATGAGACCGTGCTCCGTATCGTTGGCGGCCGTGATCGCTTCCTCCTCGGTCTCGAAGGAGACGATCGGCGCCACCGGACCGAAGATCTCGTGGTCCAGGATCAACGAGTCGGGCGCGACCTCCGAGAGCACGGTCGGTTCGTAGAAGTATCCGGGTCCGTCCGGCGCCCGGCCGCCCGTACGGACGGTGGCATCGGCGTCCACCGCGCTCGTCACCAGGTAGTCGATCTTCTCGATAGCCCGGGCATTGATCATCGGACCCACCTGGTTGGCCCGGTCGATGCCGGGACCCATCCGCAGTATCGACATCGCCTCGGTCAGGCGGGACGTGAACGCCTCGGCAACTCCCGCCTGGACGTAGAAACGGTTGGCCGCCACGCAGGTCTCCCCCGCGTTGCGCATCTTGGCGACCATCGCACCCTCGATGGCGGATCCGATATCGGCATCGTCGAACACGACGAAAGGAGCGTTGCCGCCCAGTTCCATGCTGGTGCGCAGGATCCGCCTACCGGCCTTGGCCATCAGCAACCTGCCCACCTCGGTCGACCCGGTAAAGGACAGCTTCCGCACCCGCGGGTCTTCGAGCATCGTGTCCACCACACCCGATGAACCCCGAGCAGCGACCACGTTGACCACACCGGGCGGGAGCCCGGCCTCCGTGAGAATGTCCGCCACGGCCAGGGCGGAGAGGGGCGTGTCCGAAGCGGGCTTGAGGATGGTGGTGCAACCGGCCGCCAGAGCCGGTCCCAGCTTGCGGGTCGCCATTGCCGAGGGGAAGTTCCATGGAGTGACCATGAGGGAGATCCCGACCGGCTCCGGCACGACGATTATCCGCTTGTCACCCGCCGGCGCAGTGCGGAACTCGCCTGTGATCCGGACCGCCTCCTCCGAGAACCACCGGAAGAACTCGGCCGCGTAGCGAACTTCGCCGAGCGCGTCCGAATAGGTCTTCCCGTTCTCCAACACGATCAACTCGGCCAGCTGCTCCTCCCGATCGAGCATGGTCTCGTACGATCGACGCAGGATCTCGCTCCGCACCCGTGGCGCGGTGGCGGCCCACTCCGGTGCCGCAGCCGCAGCCGCGTCCACGGCCGCTCGCGCCTGATCACGACCTGCTATCGCCACGGCCGCGAATACCTGCTCGGTTGCGGGGTCGATGACATCGAGTTCGCCATCCCCCTCGGCCCACTCACCCCCGATATGGAGACGGGTCCTGGGACCCCCCAACAGTTCATCCACTACCGACATTCGTCCCTCCTATGAGACCGCTGATCAGAAGCCCAAGAATCCGGCCAGGTCGGCGGCCACTCTCTCGGCCTCCCGGACGAGACCCTCCTCGAGCGCGAACGGGTTGCCGCCTTCCGGCACCGGGGCCTGCACGTCCACGTAGATCTTAAGCTTCGGCTCGGTACCGCTCGGACGGACCAGCACCCGGCTACCGTCCTCGAGGGTCAGAGCCACCAACGGGGTGGGGCCCAGCCAGCGAGGACGATCCTCCGCACCCACCCGGTAGTCGGTGGTGTCCGTCACCGCCACCCCTCCGACCTCGCGGGGCGGTTCTGCTCCCAAACGCGCCATCGCATCCCCGATAGCTGCCATCCCGGCCACCCCCGGCCGCCGGATGCTCCTCTGAACCGACACCCACAGCCCAAAGCGACGGTACAGATCAGCGAGCAGATCCGGAACGGTTCTTCCCTCGGCCCGGCACCGGGCAGCCAGGTCCGCCATCACCAGTGCCGCCGACACACCGTCCTTGTCCCTCACCACTGCCCCGACCGAATAGCCGAGCGCCTCCTCGTAGCCGAAGGCCAAGGATGCCTCACCTGTCGCCTCGATATCGAGAGCCGCGTTGGCGATCCACTTGAATCCGGTGAGCGTGGTCTCGAACCGGGCGCCGTGGGCAGCCCCGATGAGGGCGGTCATCGGGGAGCTGACGATCGAGTTGACCACCAAGGGCGGGGGGTCGCCTCGCTTGCTCGACAGTATGTAGTCGGCCAGCAGAGCGCCCACCTGATTTCCCGTGAGCTGCACCCAGCCCGCAGCGCCGGGCACCGCCACCGCCAGGCGGTCCGCGTCGGGATCGTTGGCCAGCACGATGTCGGCACCAACCCGCTCTGCCAGTTCCAGGGAGAGGTCCAGAGCCCCGGGTTCCTCAGGATTGGGAAACGCGACCGTCGGGAACCTCCCGTCGGGTTCCACCTGCTCGACGACCGGATGCACATCCTCGTACCCGGCCCGGGACAGCGCGTCGCGGACGTACCGCCAGCCGACCCCGTGCAGCGGGGTGTAGACGATCCGGAGTCCCGGATCACCGGCGGGCGGGGATCGGAGGCGGGCAATGTCCCGGTAGTAGTCCTCCAGCAACCGCGGCCCGACGGGGCTAACCGCCGCGGGGCCGCCATCCTGCGCCGCGGGGTCCCGAGGCACGTCGATCGCCGCACCCACCCGGTCGATCGCGGCGGCTATAGCCGAGTCGATCGGTGGGATGATCTGGGCTCCGTTGCCGTCGTAGACCTTGTAGCCGTTGTCCCGGGGAGGGTTGTGGCTGGCGGTGATCGCTATGCCGGCGGAGCCGCCCAGTTCCGAGACCGCGTAGGCGACCAGCGGGGTGGGAACCTCGTCCTCCCAGAACCGCACCTCGAGACCGGCAGCCGCCAGGACCGCGACCGTGTCCCGCATGAAACGATGGCTGGACAGCCGCGCATCTCTCCCCACGACCACCGGCCCTGGTGGGACACCCCCGTGGCGATCCAGCAGGAACTCGGCCAGACCCCTGGTCGTACGTATCACCGACGCCCTGTTCATCCGGTTGGACCCCGCCTCTACGGCTCCCCGCAGCCCGGCAGTCCCGAACGCGAGCGTCCCGTCCATCCGCTCGGCCAACTCATCGACATCGCCTGTCTCGATCAGGGTTCTCAGCTCGGCCCTCGTGGACGGGTCGGGGTCTGCGGCCATCCATGCCCGGGCCCGATCCAGGAGATCCTCCATGCCGTGACCCTAACCAGTGGCCGACCGCCCTCGAGAACAACCGGCATCGCAAGGTCGTCCTCCGGCAACTGATCCGGTGGTGGCCGGGAGCCGACCGGATGGCCGATGGTCACCTATCCGGGTCGGCTCCGGATGGCGTAGACCTTGTAGCTGTGCCGGTACCTCCGGGTCTCTTCGCCCAGATCCGTCCAAGCGGATGTTCCGCTCTCGCGGCACTCGGCCTGCCAGACCACGTCGAGGATGATGGGGTACCCGGCGCTGTAGCCGCCTCGCAGGGAGGATCTCCGGTATACCACCGTGGTACCTCCGATGTCCACCGTGACAGGAGACGTCAACGACCAGGCGGCGCGGAAGCTGTGCGCGTACCGATGGAAGGTCCTGTTGCCCAGATCGGTACCGTCCAGGGTGCCGAGATCGGTGAACGACCAGGACAGATGGCTCACCCACGACCTCAGGTTCACCTGATCACCGTTGATCCGGGTGCTGAGGCTGAATCGCGGATCGTCCGTGTACAGGGCTCTCATCGGAACCCTGACGTAGCCGTTGGCGGTCGGCTGCAAGCCCAGGCCGGGGGTCGGCCGGTCTTCCACGGCAGCGAGGAAGGCGTCGAAGGCCTCGGGATCCTCGCACACCCTTGACTCCGGGGGTCGGGTCGGGCCCGGCCCGTCGGTCGGGGGTACCCCCTCCGTCGGAGCCGGCCCCTCGGTGGGCGGAGGCCCGTCGGTGGGCGGCGGGCAGTCCGGCGGATGGGAGTCCGGATCATCCTCGCAATGTTCATGCGGGATGTTCACCCAGGTACCGCAATTTCCCGGGCTCGTGTCGGCGGGAAGGCTGTGGGCGCCGACACACACCGCGTAGGTGGGACCCGTCCGGTCCTCGTGCCGGCCTAGGTAGGTGTACTTCACCGCCAGTCCGTCGCCGTGAGGCGAATGCCCGCCGGGTTGTCCGATGTTGCAACTGTTGGTGATCCCCGGTCTCGGGGGGCTTATCACCGGGCCGCACGGCTTCCATACGGGCCCAACCTGGGACCAGTTGAGGCAGACCGGGATAGCTCCACCCGGCAGCATGCCCTGGCCGGCACACTCCCATTCCTTCCAGTGGTTCCAATGGCGCTCCCAGTCCCAGGTCGTAGCGGTGCGGCCGGCCTTCCACGACGACGCGGGAGGGTCTGCCCCTCCGGGTTCCGAGGCCCACAGGGCAGCCAGTAGCAGCAGACCTCCCACCGCGATCCAGCCGGCAGGAACCGCCACGGTCTGCAACACGGAGCGGAGCGATCGGAGGGTGGAGTGCGGCACCGGTCAGTAACGTCCTGTGGATCCGGGTGCCTCGTCCTCGTTGATCTCCAGATGGGGATCACGGGGACACCGGATGTCGTTACCGATCAGTTCCATGATGACAAGCACCTTCACGCAGTAGGACCTCCTATAGGAGAGCTTCCACTCCCCCTCGATCTGCACGAGGGTGTCGAGAAGCTGATCGGTCGGCGGCCAGTCGGGATGGTCGAAGCGGTACCTGACACCGATGACGGCCTCATCGTGATCCGGTCCGCCATGCCACCGGATATCCTCGAAGATGATGCTGTATCGTCCCCGTTCGTCCGGGCGGAACAGGCCGGCGTCATGGGTCAGGCCGAAGTCGTCCAGAGCTGCGAACACCTCTTCGAGCAGATGGCTGTTCCGAATGGCGGACCGGCGCTGGTCGTCGGTACCGGTCCATGCCCAACGGAACACCCTCTTGATTTCCGCCAACGTGCAGGGGTCCTCAACCGGGTATCCATCGGCCTCCCACAACTCCTCCACCGAGGCGCACCGCAGTGGCCCGGGCCCGGCCGTGGTGGCCGGTCCCTCCGTCGGGGTGGGGATAGCGGTGGATGGCATCACGGCAGTCGCCTCCGACACCCGAGCCCTATCGTGATCGGCCGCGGGCGATGCGGCGTCCGTAGCGACAGGCGCCTCGGTCGTGATGGCCACATCCTGTCTTACCGCGGGAACCTCAGTCGTGTGGGCGACCCCGGTAGAGGAGGCAACCGTAGACCGATCCACGGTCCGGACCGGCGCGGTAGCCGGCGTCCGGAGAGTGGTCGAGACAACCGGGGTACCGCCGAGATGGGGCAACGTGGAGTCGGATACGTCTGGAGCATCCTCCCCGGCGGGTACTCCCAACACGACAGCCAACGCCAGGAGACCGACCAGGGTCAGGGCAAACAAGGCCTTCTCGACGGGACGGATCACATCCACCTACCGGAACAGCACAGCATTCATCAACATGAAGTGAGCCTACGAGCATGAACATGTTGTTTGTCGAGATTAGTGGAGGTTAAATAATACTGCCATTCGGAAAAGAATGTCATTCTTCACGAATATGGCGGCACATCCCGGGATTGAACGTCATACTCGTTCTCGGGGAGCCGGCCGAGACGGGCCGCCAGATCGGAGCGACGCTCCGCCACCGAGTTACCGGCCGGAGTGGGAACGCCGCCGGCGACAACCCCGGGGCGGTCCGCCTCCGGCATGGGAGTCGGTGACCGGGACCCGTACCGTTTCTTCGGGGACAGCGGTGGGGACCCGGGTTGGCATATCCCTCACGAGAACCGCGTAGGCGAGAACGGACCGGGGTCGAGATCGGTGGGCAGCCCGCACAGCATCTGGGCCACCATCCGGCCGGTAACCGGACCGAGCGACAACCCGAGCTTGCCGTGACCCACGGCATAGGTGACGTTGCTCCAGCGAGGCGTCGGACCGATGATGGGAATCCCGTCCGGTGTCACCGGCCGGATTCCCGCCCACCGCTCGAGGACCGTCAGGTCCGGATCGAGCCGGATGCGGGATCGAACGTTGGCCTCGATATGCGCCAGCCGATCGAGGGACGGTCTGGTGTCGAGACGCCCCAGCTCCAACCATCCGCTCATCCTCAGCTGGTCGCCCATCGGGTTCACGGCCGCCCACCTATCACCTATAAGGATGTTGAGGCGGGGACCCAGGCGCGGCCGAGCGACCGTCATGCTGTAGCCCTTCCCGGGCTGGACAGGAATCGAGTCGCCCAGGAAGGAAGCCACCCCGGGAGTCCAAGCCCCGGTGGCCACCACCACCTGGTCGGCCGCCAGGTTGCCGCGCGACGTCACGAGCTGATCCACCACAGTCGCCGAGGTGGTGAACCCGAGCAACTCCGTCTGCGGAGCGAACCTCACTCCCCGCTCGGCCAGAATCGAGGCCAGGGACGACAGGAAGCGGGCGGGATCGAGACCGCCGTCGTCCACGCACAGAAACCCCCCGATGACCTCGTCGTTCAGCGCCGGCTCGAGCTCGTGGATCTCGGTGGCCCCGAACATCTCGATGGCGACGCCGTGATGTTCCATCTCGGCTGCTTCGTGCCTGGCGCTCGCCAGGACTTTCTCGTCCCCGTACACGTGCAGAAGCCCGTCCGGTCGGTAACCGCAGTCCATCCCCTCCTCGGCGATCCAGCTGACCATCAACTCGGCGCTGAGGAAGCCGAGGGCGGTCAGCGTGACGGCGCCCCTATGGGCGGCCTTGCGGGTGCAGTTACGGACGAATCGGAGGATCCACCTCAGGTAGTCCGGATCGAGCGAGGGTCGAGCGGTGACCGGCCCGGTACGCCTCAGCATGCCCTTGAGCACCCCTGGCAGGACGCCGGGCGCCGCGAGCGGGATCACGTGACTTGGGACAACAAAACCGGCGTTGCCCGCCGCGCTGCCGCGCGCGATCGGGCCCTTGTCGATTACCACCACCTCCCGGCCACGGGCCACCAGTTCGTAAGCCGTGCACAGTCCAATCACACCTCCGCCGATCACGGCCACGTCGGCCTGGCCGGGAATGGTTGAGACTGATGGACCTCGGTCAACCGGTTCGGGTCTGGGTCGGCCGGCGGACGGCGACCCGCCTGGTGGTGTCGAGACTGATGGATCTTGGTCAACCGGTTCGGGTGGCAATCCGACCCCCTCGGGTGGAGCATGGCGTTGTCGCGGCGTACCTGATGTACGGCCACGATACCGCAGGATCGTGCGACATCTAGGAGGGTGCCTAAAAACCCCGTACAGAGGGGTTGGCAAGGGAGCCGACACTCTCAGACCAGGTAGTTTGCCAACCGGCTAACCCCGCAGGATTCGTTTCTCGGCACCCTCCTACGACACCCGGAGGAAGCGAGTCGCCGCTCATCGGCCACCCGAACTTCGGGGGCTGCATACCCGCACTGATGACCCCGTGTGACCAGAGCGGTTCACGCGACTCCGACGATCCGGCGGCAAACGCCACCCGCTTCGCCGGCCGTGGTGTGTCTGTGGTCGTGTACTGCGGTTCTATAGGGAAATCGCCGCTCCTCTACGACCGTCGCCCATGCCCGCTCGGCGATGCGTCCTGTGAGTGAGTTCGACGATGGACCCGGCCTGGTCCGCAGAGGGCTAGCGGATAGGTGCTCACCTGGGGAGACACAGGCTGCGACATTTCAAGAACCGCCCGCGATGACCTGGGGTTTCCCAACGAGCAGCCGCCTCGTGTTGCCTACACAAGCGAGCGCGCTCCGCCTATCCGCTAGTCCTCTTACTTCAAAGTACCTATCCGGGTGCGGGACGGCAGCGGTACGGAGGCTCGCCTTCATCGCTCCGAGTGGCTGACCGCTACCCACCGCGGCTACGCGGCAACCCGGTCGGGTACGTTCGAGCGCCGATAGGCCGATCGGGAGGGCACGACTTAGGAGGGTGCTCAAAAACCCCGTGCAAAGGGGTTCGCTCGCTAGCCCACAAGTCTCAGACCAGGTGGTTCACCAGTCAGCGAACCCCGCAAGTTCGTTTTTGAGCACCCTCCTACCCACCCAGGCGTGAGAGCGGGCTAGGTGACTCCACGGCGTCGCCGGTAGGAGACGATGTCGGATCCGGCGAATACCAGGACGAGCACCGCGGCGAAGACCAGACGCCGCTGCCAGAACCACACCGCGGCGGCCACGCCGACCACCAAGCCGATGATGCGGGAATGGAGGTCGCCGCTCGGACCGAGCATCCCCACCAGCACCACCCGCAGCATCTTTGAGCCATCCAGACCCCCGATCGGCAGCCAGTTGACGAGTCCCCATACAACCGACACCCAAATGAAAGCCCCCACGAAGAAGACCACGTACTCGCCGGAGGCGTCCGCAGCACGAAGGTGGATACGCCATGGCTGGTCGATGATCAACCCCGCCGACTCCCCCATCCCGCCGAGCCGGACGAAGAGGTACAGCCCCATCCCGGCGAACAATCCGACGCCGGAGCCGGCGGCTGCGATGGTGAAATGCTTCCATGCACGCAGTCGGCGGTCTCCCTCCCTCCACACGGTGGCGCCCCCCAGGGCATAGATGGTGATGCCCTCCACAGAACCACCGAGACGTCGCACCGTAGTAGCGTGGCCTAGCTCGTGGAGCATCACCGAGATGAGGATCGCCACCGTCCACAGGATCATCGCGACTGCACTGAGTCCCGAGTCGATGATCAGGACAACAAGCAACAGGAAACTGAGATGGATTCCGATCGGGAATCCGAACACCCTGAAACGGAGCACCGAATCAGGGTAGCCAGTGGTTGGTGGTCATTGGTCACCGGCGACGGCTCTCGGCCTCCTCGGCCTGGCCTGCTCGCGATGGCCCGGCTCGCCTCATCGGCGGCTGGAGAGCACAAGGTTGCGGACAGGCTCCCCGATCAGGCTTCCAATTGCTCCAAGGCGTCATCGGCCAGCCTTTCCACCGACCGTGCGAGATCCGACAGGTCGACATCGGCGATGTTCGCCATCGCTCCGTGAAGGTAACGGGCGTAGACTCCTTCGAGAATGGCGGCCAGCCTCCACGACTGGAAAGCCCGGTAGTAGCCGATCCGCGACACGTCGGCGCCGGTTAACTGTCCGTAGAGGGCGACCATCTCCTCGCGGTCGGGAAATCCGCCTGCCTGGATCGCCGAGGACCGCCACACCACCGGTTCGTGAGGCGCGATCCAGTCGTTGGCGAGGTAGCCGAGGTCGGCCAGCGGATCACCCAACGTGCACAGCTCCCAGTCCACCACCGCCTGAACCTTCCCCGAGGCGACTATGAGGTTGCCCAGCCGGTAGTCCCCGTGGACCACACCGGCTCGGGCCTGGGACGGGATCCCATCCCCCAAGAGGATGCGAGCCCGATCCATCGCGGGGAGCTCGCGTTGTTTCGAAGCCTCCAACTGGCGAGCCCACCGGTACAACTGGCGCTGCAGGTAACCCTCGCGGCGTCCGAGGTCCCCCAGGCCGATCTCGGCGGGATCCAGCGAGTGGAGGGCAGCGAGCACCTCGACCGCCGACGCCGCTACCGACGGGCGCTCGTCTTCGGGTACCAGGGCACCCGAGCGGCGATCGTGGAGTACCAGTCCGTCCACGAAACCCATGATGTAGAAGGGTGCTTGATTCACCGCCGGATCGGAACACAGGCCCATCGCCCGGGGCACCGGCACGCCCGACCCCTGGAGGGCGGATATCACCCGGTACTCCCTCGCCATGTCATGGGCCCTCGGGAGGATGTGTCCCAGGGGGGGCCTGCGCAGTGCGAACCGGCGCCCCCCTGCTCCGAGTACCCGGTAGGTCAGGTTGGAGTTACCACCCGGAATCGGCTCGAAGACGAAGGGCGGCTCGGCGGTCTCGACATTGGCCGCCATCCAAGCCGTCACGGCTCCCCCGTCGATACCGGCGACAGGCATTCCTCAGCCCACCACCCTGGCGGCGGAAGATCCGCGGATTCCCTCGCGGTCTCCCGTGCGGTGGGAGAACGGCCATCCGTCCGTTGTTGGGCCGGGAGCAGAGATCATTGTCCAGAACCTTCCTATGCGGAGCGCCGGGGCTCGGCTCGTCCGGAAGCGGCGGCTTCGATCGGCCCCCTGTCGAGCAGTCTCAGAAAGAACTGGACCAGCGGGCCGATCAGCACCGCGAACACCACCGTACCCACACCCACGGCGCCACCCAACAACCACCCGGCCACCAGGACCGTTCCCTCGATGAGAAGTCGGGCCAGCCGGATCGATATACCCCGGTCCGCCAGACCCGTCATCACCCCGTCCCTGGGACCGGGCCCGAGCCGCGCCCCGATGTAGAGACCGGATCCGATACCGGTGAACCCGGTGCCCGCCAACAGGTAGAGCCAGCGCACCAGGAGTACATCGGTCTCACCGACCACCACCAGGGTGACATCCACCGTGGCCCCCACCACCATGACATTGAATACTGTTCCTATCCCGACCCTCTGCTTGAGCGGGATCCACGCCAGCAGGACCACCGCGCTGACGAGGATGACCACGAGGCCGATGGAGAACGGAACGTGCCTGGCGGCTCCCTGATGGAAAGCATCCCAAGGTGAGAGCCCCAGACCCGAGCGGAGTCTCAGGGCAATTCCCATCCCGAACAGGACCAAGCCGAGTATCAGACCGGGCATCCGGCCCAGGACCGCGCGACCGCGAGCCGAACGAAGCCAGGGCAGAGCGCTCATCCGTCGGCGCCTATGAGGCAACTGAGCACTGACGATTACACCGGTTCGTAGCTCGCTGACCAGGCACTATAGTTGTCGAGCCGCCGGCCACGGGAGGGTTCTCGCCACCGCTGGGGCGCTCACCGGTATCGATCCGAGCCGCTCTATGAGGTCGACCACCCGGTTGGAGTACCCCCACTCGTTGTCGTACCAGGCCACGACCTTGACGAGGTTGCCCCCGAGAACGTCGGTCGCCTCGCTGTCGAAGACGCTCGAGTGCGCGTTGCCGATGATGTCCGAAGACACGAGAGGTTCCTCCGAGAACTGCAGGACGGAACGCATCGGCCCGGCGGCCGCCCTCCGCACCGCGCGGTTCACCGCCGGGACATCCACCGCTTCTGCAAGTTCCACGACCAGTTCGACCAGCGAGCCGTCGGGTACGGGTACCCGCATGGCCATCCCGTCCAACCTCCCCGACAGTTCGGGTAGGACCTTCCCCACCGCCTTGGCCGCTCCGGTCGAGGTGGGGATGATGTTCTCGGTGGCGGCGCGGGAACGGCGGAGGTCCTTGTGAGGCACGTCCGCTAGGCGCTGATCGTTGGTATAGGCGTGAACCGTGGTCATGATTCCCCGGACGACGCCGAACTCGTCGTTGAGCACCTTGGCCACCGGCGCCAGGCAGTTGGTGGTGCAGGAGGCGTTCGAAACGATCCGGTCGGAAGGTTCGAGGTCAGCGTCGTTGACTCCGAGCACGATGGTCCTGTCGATCTCGTCCTTGGCGGGCACGGTGAGCAGGACCCTCCCGGCGCCGGCCTCGAGGTGCTGCTCAAGCGCGGCGCGGTGGCGGAAGACTCCGGTCGATTCGATCACCACGTCGACACCCAGCCGGCGCCAGGGCAACGCGGCGGGATGGCGTTCCTGCAACATGCGAATGTGATGACCACCTACCGTCATCGCCCCCTCCCTCACCATAACCTTGTAGTTGAGGGTTCCCATGACCGAGTCGCGCCGCAGCAGGTAGGCGAGCACCTCGTCATCGGCCAGGTCGTTGATCGCCACCACGTCGATGGGCGAGTCGGGGCGATCGAGGATTATCCGGAGGACGGCTCTCCCGATGCGGCCGAAGCCGTTGATGGCGACCCTGATCGTCATGCCGCATCCGCTCGCCGGTGGTAACGGCGCAGCAGTTCGACGATCCGGGCCGAGTAGCCCCAACCGGTGTCGAACCACACGACGGTCTTCAGCAGCGACCCTCCGATCAGCATCGTCGCCTTGCTGTCGAAGACCCCGGAGAACTCCGAGCCCCTGACATCGCTCGAGACGATCGGGTCTTCGGTGAATCCGAACACCGCCGGATAATCGGTGGTGCATGCCGCCCGAACCACTTCGTTCACCTCTTCGACGCTCGTCCCGGTGCGAAGGCGGGTGACGGCGTCCACCGTGGAACCATCATCCACCGGTACGTTGAGCGCCCCCGATGACAGACGGCCTTCCAGATGCGGGAACACGTCCACCAGGATGTCGGCCGTGTTGCTGTCCGCCGGAATGATGTTCTCCCCTGCCGCCCGGCTGGTGCGGAACCCTCCCGTCGGGACATCGCCCAAGCGGGCTCGGTTCGTGTAGGCGTGAATGGTCGTGAAGAACATCTGCTCGATCCCATCGCGACGATTGGCGGGGAATGGTCGAGTATGGCATCGGTGACGCCGCTGAGCAGCAACGGGATGTCCCCGCGCTCCTCCGGCGTGGACGCCAGGACAACCTTGGAGGCGCCCACCCGGAGGTGGCGAGCGCACCATTGGGCGGTCCGGTACCTACCGGTCGCCTGTACGACCACGTCCACCCCTAAGGCCTCCCAGTCCACGTCTCCCGGCTCCTTGGCCTGGATCAGCGGAATATGGCGGCCGTCCATGACTAGCGACTCCCCTTCGAGCCTTACCGGTCGCGGGAACGGTCCGTAGATCGAGTCGTATTTCAGCAGGTAGGCAAGGGCATCCCGATCGGCGATGTCCACGATCGCTCCCACGGTGACCCGGGTGTCCCCGGCAAGCTGGCGGAAGACGTTGCGACCGATCCGGCCGAACCCCATCAGACCGATCGGCACCTGCGACCCCATGTCTCGAAGCTGGAAGCGGTGGGAAGTCTATACGACCCCATTCGTACCTTGCCCCGTCGCCCGTACCCGGTAGTCCGGGACGCAACCCCTTACCGTGTCTCCCCTGGTACCCTGAGGACAAGTCACCCAGCACCCCGCGCAGGCACCGATATATTGCGAATCGAGCCTGCCGGCGGTCATAATGGGGACGCTAGGAGCCGAAGGAGTCAGAAGAGATGGCCGGCTACAAGATGATGGTGTGGATCGATCAGGACCTGTGCACCGGCGACGGCATCTGCGAGGAGATCGCGCCGGATGTGTTCGAAGGTCGCGACGACGGACTGTGGGTCGTAAAGGAAGAGGCCAGGCACTTCGGCTCGACGCTGGTATTCGACGACGAGGCAGGCGACGGCCACGGACCGGAAGGATCCCGTGGAGTAGCCAGGGTCCCCGACAACCTGATCGAGGATGTCATCGAATCGGCCGAGGAGTGCCCCGGCGAATGCATCATGATCGAGCCCTACAACCCCGAACTGGTAGCCGAGGGTCGCTGAGACCATCCACCAACCCGAGAGCCGGTGTTGAGCATCCCGCCTCGTACCGGGACGGCGCGCCGGCCGGAGAGAGGTGGAGAGGTTGTGACTCCCAAGCTGTGGCTGATCGGGATGATGAGTTCCGGGAAGACCAAGGTGGGCCGGAGGCTCTCTGATCGCAGCGGTTTTCCCTTTGTGGATGTGGACGACGAGATCGTGGAGCGGGCAGGGATGACCATTCCTCAGATCTTCGCCACCCAGGGTGAGCCGGCTTTTAGGACCATGGAATCCGAGGAGGTGGCGCGCATTGCCGGGAGTCGGCAACGGTTGGTGGTGGCCACCGGCGGGGGCGTGATCCTCGATGGAAGGAGTCGCCGCTTGATGCGAGAGACCGGATTGGTGGTATGGCTGAAACCCTCCATCGCTTCTGTCATCGCCAAGGGCAAGACCCGTAACCGCCCCCTCCTGCAGGGCCATGCCGACCTGGGGGCGCGTTACACCGAGATCTGGGAAGCCCGCAAACACCTTTACCAGGAAGCCGCCCACTTCAGCATTCCTATGGACGGAAAGACCCGGAAACTGGTAGCCGAGGAAGTATGGAGGCTGTGGAAAGCATCCTGATCGCGGACCGGTGCGAGATTCTCGTCTCGGACGGGTTGCCGTCGCCGTCTCCGCTCCTTCGACCCGGCGGGATCATCCTGCCTCCCGGGTAATAGTACTCAGCCGGCCGGGACCGGTGGCGGAAGTGGCTGCCCTGGTTGGGAACCGTGTCAAACAAGACACCGCGGACGAGAGTGGCACCGCGGCGGCGGTGGTACCGGGACGGTGTGACAGACCGCCGGAGGGTGCGTTGTGCAACGTCGGGCCGTTGGTCATCGGACGGATTCGGGACGTAACGGGCGAATGTTTGCCCGGGTGCGGTTCGTTGGTGGGTTCGGCCCGGCGGCGAGTTCGTGGCCGCCGCCTTCCACCGGCTAGCAGGCAATCCACAAGGGGCGCAGAGCACTACGTATCATCCTTTCACCCCGACTGCGCCTGCTATCAGTAAGCGATCAGGGTGCCACCACTGGACCGTCCCGGGTGAGCGGCCCGGATCATGCGGAGGCTCCGGTGGTCGGGTTGGTGGTTGAGGGCCCCGTGTAAGAAGGTGGCCATCTGCGCTCTGGTTACTGCCTGGTTGGGGCAGTAGAGGAGCGGGTCGTTGGAGCAGCCTGCGGTGATACCAGCGGCGGCGAGGGCGTCGATGTTGGCAGCGTGGGTGTTGCCTTCGATGTCGCCGAACCCGGCGGGTGACTGGGCTGGGGCCAGTTGGAACGCCCGGACCAAGAAGGTGGCCATCTGCGCCCGGGTCACCGACTGGTCGGGGCAGTACCGGGGCGGGCCAGTAGTAGCGCATCCTGCGGTGATCTCTCGGTCAGCGAGCTGCTCGACGTGGCGGATCCACCACTGCCCTCCAGGGATGTCGTCGAAGCGGGAATCCCCCACGGTTGGGGGGTCGCCACCCAAGACACGGATCAGCCATATGGCCATCGTCGATCGGCGGATGGGATCTTGGGGGCAGAACAGCCCTTGGCCGCATTCGGTATCGACAAAGGTACCGTCGGCGGCTAGCGCCTCGACGGCGGGGGTGTGGACACCTTCTGCGGCCACGTCGAAGAATACGATCGCATGCCCGATGGTGACCGGGTTGTGGGGTGTGGCTGCTGCGGTCTTGCCCGACCCGAACGGGTCGCCATAGGAGACCGCCACCCGCAGCTGGTGGCCCTCGTCGTCAGCATCCGGGGTGTACACAGCCGAGGTGGCATCTGGGATGGGTACCCACGTGATCCGGTCGGTGGAGCGTTCCCAAACCCAACTGATGTTGGTGACACCGTCGGGGTCAACTAGCACCGCTGCGAGGGGTTGGCCGGCTCTTGGTGTGGGTGCGGACAGGGTGAGATGTCCGGTGTCGTCGCGGTTAGCGACGTTGAGGTTTACTGCGATGGAGTCGTCCCGGCGCCGGTCCGCCTCGCCTTCGGGGTCTTTGCTGTCACGAACCTCTACGGTCACCCTGTAGCTGTTCTTGGTCTCGTAATCCAGGGCTGCTTTGGTTTTGAGCCGGCCGGTTGACGTGTCGAGGTCAAAAGCGCCGGCGTCGGTGCCGGCTAGCTTGTAGGTGAGGGGGTCCCCTTCGGGGTCCTCTGCGGTGACCGGTGTGCCGATGTTCGCACCGGCAGGGCTGTTCTCTGCCACTGCACGCGAGGTTCGGGAACCTTCGGTGAACTCGGGGGGCTGGTTAGCACCCGGTGGTGGAGGCGCAGGGCCGCCACCGGGTGAGCCGCCACCGGTTGAGCCCCCACCGCCACCACCGCCACCGGTTGAGCCGCCACCGGTCGGGGGTCGCGGGGGTGGGGTTGGGGGTGGTTGTGTCGGGTCCACTACGGTGCTGGTGGTGTGGGCCGAGGCAACCTTGGTGGAGCCTTCGTCGTCGTCGTAGGTGGCTACGGCTTGGAGGTATTGGCCCACATCGGCGCTGGTCGGTGTGTAAGAAGCCGTGTTGGTGCCGGGGATGGGAGCCCAGTCCCGACGGTTGGTGGACCGTTCCCATCGCCACACCGTGTTGCGGATTCCCCCGTCGGGGTCATCGAGGGCGGCTTCCACCACGGTGTCCACCTGCGGGCGGCTGGTTGTTGTTGTGAGCGTGACGGTGCCTCCCTCGTCCAAGTTGGTAACCCTTACGCTCACCGTCTGGGTGGGGGTGTTGGTCCCGTCGGAGGCCTGAACGGTCACCTCGTAGGTGCTGTCCACGTTCGAGTCCGTCGGGGTTTCGTAGTCCGGTGGGTCGGTGAAGGTGAGCACACCCCGGCTGCTGATCCGGAAGTCGTCCTGGTCGTCTCCGGCCGGGGTCCAGGTGATAGTGGCCCTCTCAGGGTCGACCGCTGTGTAGGAAGCCACCGTGCCCCTGTTGTTCTCGTCGTAGTCAACCGCTGCGGGGCCGCTCAGATCGGGTGGTTCATCAATGTTGGTGACCGACACTCTTAGCCTGAATCCACCGACGGCCTCCCCGGGGGGTGGTCCGGGGTGCGGTTGGTGGGAGGTTGAGGGGTCGGGGTTGGTTGGTTTTGGGGGGGGTTCTAGGGGCGTGGTGGGTATGGTTTAGTGGCTAGATGGTGTTGAAAGCTGGTTGGGGTTGTTTCAGGCGTGTATGGCTGGGGTTTAGGTGGTTGGTTATGGTTGTGGGGGGTCCGTGAGGCCGGGTTAGCAGAGCTGTGGCAGCGTCCGGAGGTTAGTGAGGGTGGTTAGGTAGGTGCCGGCCCAGGGCCATCGGGCGGGTAGACGCAGCAGGCGGCGTCCGCCGTGGTTGACGACCCGTCCAGGGAGCCCGAACAGTCGGGTACGGATGGTACGTCCACAGACCAGCCGCCCAGCCCGATGGGCGGGTTCCGCCCAAGAGGGCTATATGGCGGTAGAGGTTATGCGCCAGGGCGGCGCAGATCAGCCAGGCGGCGTTAGCTGCGAAGACGCCGGAAGGTAGGTGGGCGAGTCCCCCGGAGTCTTTGAGGTCGCGGATGGCGAGTTCGCATGTGGCGTGGCGGCGGTGGTACCGGTCGGCTTCGACCGCGGGCAGCGGGCTGTGCGCCTCCCCAGGGTTGTCACCGATCTCTACCGCCGACAGTTCGGCCACTTCGGTGTCTTGTTCGCCGCGGGGTTGGTGACCGGTGTCGTCTTGTCCGGCCCCGGGTTGGTGGTGCCGGTCGGCTTCGACCGCGGCTAGGTCCAGGTTGGTGACCAAGGTGTGGTACCGCCAGTCGGGGAACAGCTGGGCTTGGGAACCGACCAAGCGGGTGCGGCGCACCACGAGACGGACCCGGCGCCGCTGCGACCGTTTCTTGGGGTTGGTCATCTCCAGGACGGTTTCCCCCACTTGTGCTTCGCCGCCCCGGGGATAGACGATGGGGGTCCACGCGTCTTTGTCGATATTGCTGATCAGTGTCCTGACCTTGGCATTCACCTGGGTGGTGATCGACCATCCCACCCCGAGGTGGTCGAGGGCGGCCAAGAGGGCATAGGACCAGAACCCCGAATCGGCCCGCACGCTCACCGGGCCCCTGGCCCCGGCCCGTCGCACACGCCGGATCGTCTCCCCAACGAAATGGACCACACCCCGCTGCGATGCTCCTGCACGCAGACGGGCACCGACCACCTCCCCCGTATCGGCTCGGAACGCCAACAGAGGGTGATAACCCAACTCCTTGGTGTAGCCGTAAGCGGCCCCCTGTTTGGTCTTGCCCGACACCGCACAGATCGTCGAGTCCAAATCAACGGTCACCGCTCCCTTACCGGGACCGGCGCCCGCCCGCCACGCACGACCCAGCGCCAAGGTCAACACCTTCCCCCGACTGGCGTACATGACCCCAGGTGAACGAACGCAGAAAGGTCCCCACAGTGGACGGGGCCATCACCGCATGGGGCAACACCCGATCAGTGGAACCCGCCCGGAGCCGACCCACATGATCAATATGAGAGCCGCCCACCAGCATCGCAGCTACCAACGTGCACACCTTACGACCCGGATGCGCGCCACCCACCCGGCCGCCCAACCGCACCGTCCGATCCACCACATCTTCCAACCCCAAACGGTCCATCAGCGTCCCGGCCGCCAACAGCCCAGCGTCGGCTACCAGCCCCTCATCGTCGAAAACCACCTCATACCGGTCGATATTCTGCAATACTCCACTCACAGGAAGTGCCTCCTGACTCCGGGCCAATACACTTGTTTCGTATGGCTATTGTCCCAGATCAGAGGCACTTTCCGCGTCTATCCACCCCCAACCACAGGATATCTACCGGTGGATTCAGGCTTAGGGTGATGCTGTCGTCCGCCCCGGACGTGTCAGTGACGGTCAACGTCATCGAATACGACCGTTTGTTTTCGTAGTCGAGGGCTGTCTTGGTGCGTAGCTGCCCCGACAACTCGTCGATATCGAACGCGGCCGCGTCGGTGCCGTCCAGCTTGTAGGTGAGCGTGTCGCCCACGTCGGTGTCCACCGCGGCCACCGGATCACCAATGTCACGACCGGCCGGGGTGTTTTCCTCCACCTCGCGTTGGCCGGTCTCGGATGTCGGGAACTCGGGTGGGGTGTTCATGATCGGTGCCGGCTGCACCTGATTTGTCGACACCGCCTCGGCGGCCTTGCCCGACCCCTCCCCATCCGTATATGAGGCTGTGACCCTCAGGAAGCGGTTGAGATCAGCATCCGCAGGCGTGTACGCGTCGCTGGTGGCACCACCGATGGTCGACCAGGGGCCTGTGCTGCTCGTGGACCGCTCCCACACCCAGGTGGTGGCTGTAACCGACCCGTCCGGATCAGATAGGTCCGCCTCCAGTTCGGTGCCCGCCTGGGGCTGTAGCGACGACAGGCTTACTGTCCCGTCCTCATCCTCATTGGTGACCGTCACCACCACATCCAGGGTGCCGTAACTGTTCCCATCCCAAGCCCGCACCGTCACCAGATACACGTTGTCACGGTTCGAATCAGCCGGGTCCTCACGATCCGGCACCTCACCAAAGGTAAGCACACCGATAGCAGACAACTCGAAATCCCCCGCGTCCGTGCCGGCCAGCGACAACATCACCGTCTCACCTTCGGGGTCGGTAGCCGTGTACCTGCCCACCTGACCCGTACGATTCTCCGCGAAATCGACATCGGTCTCACCGGACACCGTCGCCGCCTCATCCACGGGGGTGACCGTCACCGTCACATCGAGGGTGCCGTAGTTGGTCCCGTCCCAGGCTCGTACCGTGACCAGGTAGTCGTTGTCTCGGTTCGAATCAGCCGGCTGCTCGTGGTCCGGCGACTGGCGGAACGTCAACACACCGTCGGCAATAGCGAAATCGCCCGCATCGGCTCCCGCAAGCGCCGCCCACGTGACCGTTTCGTTCTCCGGATCCGTAGCCGAATAGGAGGCCACCTGGTCGGTGCGGTTCTCTGCATAGCTGATACTGGTATCCCCGCTGACGGTCGGAGGAGTCGTATCGTCGCCAATAGCGACCGTGGCGCTGTTGTTGGCTGCGTAGTTCCCAAGAATGTCCTTGAGCGGGTCATAGGTCCTGAACGGCACGCCGTAGGACACCGTGGCATCGTCACCCGACATGACCGACGATGCCAGTATCAAGGTCACCACCTTGCCGTCCACGGAGACCCCGGTGATCCCCCGCCGGTCACCGTTCACCGACAGCGTGAATGCGTTGGAGTGCGGCGACGGTACCGAGTCCTCGTCCAGTGCCTTGTCCCAGGTCAGCGTGAGCCTGAGCGTGTTCGCATCCGCGCCGGCGGTGACCAGAGTGGGTCTGATACCGTCCACCTTGTGACCCGACTGTGTGGCCAACTCCACCAGGGCCGGCGCCTCGGAACTGTCCGCGACGTACCTTATCGTCCCGCTCCCACCGATCACTCCCGCGGGGACGCGCAGCCCGTCGGTGTCCTCATCGCCCTCGGCCACCGTGTAACGGAACGCCAGACTGTAACTACCCGAACCGTCCAGATACCTGGCCTGTTTGGTGACATCACCTATTTCGAGGGTCAGTTCGGGGGTCCCGGTCACCTGCACGCTCTCGCCGAACGTCACAGTCACGTCGATCTCATCTTGATGACGGATCGCGTCGCCGACGATATAGGTCATGTCCGAACCGGGATCCGAGACGATCATTACGGCAGTAGCATGATTTCGTGCTTGTCTGCCGGTGAAGCCCCCGGCGTTGTTCTCGGCTTGGTCCCGAAGCGGGCTCGCATCCGACCCGGTAGGTACCGTGTAGTCGACCGTGACCGTCTCTCCCACACTCACTGCCGAAGCCAGAGTCAGGGTAGCGGCGCTGCCACTCACCTCCACTGTGGAGACTCCCCGAACCGTCGTGCCAACGTTCACTGTGAAGGCGCCGGCTGTCGGCTCGGAAGCCCCGTCCAATGCTTCGTTGTAGACGATCGTGATCGTTGCTCTGTCTACCGTCACCAAGGACAGCACGGGCGGTGTCGTGTCGGTAGCAGAAGGCGTCGCCGTCGTATCAGAGGCGGCACCGTCGCCGTTGTGGTTATAGGCAAGAACCCGCACCGTGTGCTCGATGCCGCTGGCTAGGCCACTGATCGTGTGTGACAGAGTGGTCAGGTCGGTTACCACGGCCTGACGGGACGCCCCGTAGTCCTCGGAGCCGCTCTTCCATTGTATCTTGTAGCCCTCGATCGGTGATCCACCATCGTCAACGGGGGCCTTCCAAGACACGGTGAGCTTCCCGCTACCTATGGGTGTTACCGTCAGGCCGCCGGGCTCTTCCGGGACGCATCCGCCATCCTGCCACGGGTTCCTGGTCACACCGGTACCGAAAGCGGAGTCGGTCGCCTTCGCGTTGTCGCAGTAGCCTCCGAACTCGCCGCGCAACTGGAAAACCATCACCGCCCGACGCGAAGATGTTGGAACAGCCTTCACATCCGCCCACAACCGCTCCAGATCCGGTTCCCCGTCGCTGTCGTGGTAGGTATCAGCGAACCAGGACGGCATTGCTCCCTCCACCGCGCTCCCCACCACCGCCAGAGCCTCCTCTGTGACGCTGTCGGTCGTGCCGGGGCATTCACCGCCCGACGCGAAGATAGACCAATAGGTACTATTGATACGTGTGCGTTCACCGTGTACCAGGATCATCAATGCGTCGGCGTAAAGTTCTTCGGCAGCGCAAAACGTGCCTCGCAAATCCAACCTGTAGAAATACAAATGAGCAACGGCCAGAGGACCGGGTCTATCCGTCACACTGTTCGCCAAAGTGAACACATGACCCAACTCATGGGTGATCGTCGGAATCAGATAACTGCTGCCTCTACCAATATAGACCCAGGTCGCATAACACTTTCTCAGGTTCGACTCCATCGGACGATGCGGGGAGCACCAGATTGCGACGCCATTGCCCGCATTCGGGTGAAGGTCAACGTCGACACTTTGGTCGATGATGTAGTCCCACGTGCTGCGCAACCACGGGTAGGAACCCTCATGGCTCTTGACAACCTCGTTTTCGATGAAAGCGCCAACCTGCCCAGGAGTCGACTGCGGGGTGCCCGTCGCCGTGGACGACGGGTCGCTGTCACCATGCGTGTTAGTAGCGATCACCCGCACCGTGTATTCGGTCCCGTCCGTCAACCCGGTGATCGTGTGCTTATACCTCTTGGTCGATGTCGTGGACGACCCGACAACCACACTCGTCGTAGGATCGACCGACGCCTCACGCGACGAGCCGAACACCTCGGAACCCGACTTCCACTGAACCTCAAAACCCGTAGTCGCCTCATAGTCGGACGACGACCAACGAACCTCCAACTCCCCCGTGGAGATACTGTACACCGCCACCGACGTAGGCGCCCCCGGCGGGTCCTGAGCGGACGCCGGCCGCGCAAAGACCAGCACAGCCACAAACGCCCCAACCAGCGCGAGAACAACAAACGGCAGACGTGCTGAGACTAGGTTGTCGGAGGGTGCAGATGAATTTCCAGTCGCGTCGGTGAGTTCGGCTACGGATCGGTGGGTGCCTCGGCGTATCTGTTTGGTGGTGAGTTCGGAGAACCATCGCTCGACGAGGTTCATCCACGACGCGTAGGTGGGTGTGAAATGGAACGTGAACCGTGGATGGCGTTGCAGCCAGCGCCCTATGGGTTCGGTTTTGTGGGGCGACGCGTTGTCCAACACGACTTGGACGTCGAGTTCTGGTGGGACTTCGCGGTTGATGAGGTTTAGGAACGTCTGGAATTTGTGGGTGCGGTTGCGTCGTGTCATGGAGGTGATGACCCGGCCGGTGGCCGTGTCGAGCGCGGCCCCGAGGTTGGTGGTCCCATACCGGCGGTAGTCGTGGGTGCGCCGCTGGGGGGTTCCGGGCAACAGGGGCAGGATCGGCGCGGTGCGGTCGAGGGCCTGTATCTGGGATTTGTGGTCCACACACAGCACCACCGCCGCGTCGGGCGGGTTCAGGTACAAACCCGCCAGGTCGCGGACCTTTTCCACGAACTGGGGGTCGGGAGATATCTTGAAATGCTCGGTCCGGTGCGGCTTGAGACCGAACGCCCGCCATATTCTTAGGATCGACGACTGGGACAGGCCGACGGCCCTCGCCATGGACCGGGTCGACCAGTGCGTCGCGTCTCTCGGTGTTTCCTCGAGGGTCTTGACCACCACTTCTTCTACCTTGGCGTCGTCGATGCGGCGGGGCGGCCCGGGGCGGGGATTGTCGTAGAGGCCGTCGAGACGGCGCCGGGCGAAACGGTTCCGCCACTTCGAGACCGTAACCCCGCTGCAGCCCACCTCCGCTGCGATGTCCACATTGGTGCGGCCTTCGGCCGCTCCCAGCACGATACGAGACCGCATCGCTAACCCTTGTGCGGTGCTACGCCGCCGTATCCACCGCTCGAGCGTCTGGCGTTCCTCTTCATCCAGCTCGATAACCACTGCTTTACGACTCCGCTGCTTCTCCATACGCTGCTCCCACTACTGACTGCTACTGACCTGCATATTCTAGCAGCATATGGCAAAGAAACTAAGGAATCAGGACACTAGGAGGGTGCTGATTTAGTCGCCTTGTCGGGGTACGGGCGGTTCGCGTTTTGTGTTGTTGGGGGTATTGTAAGGGTCATGCAAGGATATGAAAGCTTTGACCGTGAGTTTCTGGACACAGCGGACCTGTGGCATCTGGTTCCGGTGGGGTCGGTGTACCGGTTCTTGGCCGAGAACCGCCGCCGTCTGTTTCCCGATGAGATGTTCGCCGATTTGTTCGGCCCGCGGGGTCGCCCGTCGATACCGGGTCCGGTGATTGGGGCGGTGATGGTTCTCCAGGCGTTGGAGTGCCTCTCTGATCGGGAAGCGATCCAGCGGCTGCGTCGTGATATAGCTTGGAAAGCCGCGGCTGGTCTGTCGTTGACACATGGGGGGTTCCACCCGACGGTGCTGACCTTATGGCGGGCCCGCCTGCGTGCCAGCGAAAAGCCGGAGCGTATCTTCGACGCGGTGCGTCAAGTAGTCACCGAGTCCGGCGTGTTGGCGACCAGGGACCGTCGGGCCCTGGACTCGACCATTCTGCACGACGCGGTCGCTACCGGGGACACGGTGACGATGATCTCATCGCAGATAAGGCGTTGCCGCCGTCTGATTCCGCAGGCAGCCGATCTGGTGCTGGTGGCCCATGACTACGAATCGGTGACCAAACCGTCCTGCGATTGGTCTGATCCCGATGCCCGCTCGGAGTTGGTGGACGGGCTGGTCACCGACGGGCTGAGGCTGATCGAAGCAGTCGAGGACATGAAGCTGGACCCCGAACAGGCCGACGCCCTAGGGCTGTTGGGAGTTGTCACAGGCCAAGATGTGGAACCGGACCCCGATAGGGAGGGCCGATGGCGGATAGCGCGGCGTGTGGCCCGAGACCGGACCATATCGACGGTGGATCCCGAAGCCAGGCACGGTCACAAGACCCGGACCCGCAAACGGGACGGGTACAAGGCCCATGTCGCTACCGAACCCGAAACCGGGCTGGTCACCGCCGCGGTCCTAACAGCTGCCAACACCCCAGACGCCGACAGCATCGCGGATCTCGTTGCCGACCAACCCCCGGGCGCCGAAATCGTCGCGGATTCGGCGTACGCGTCCGGATCGGCCCTCGAAACGTTCGACGATCTCGGTCACACCCCGGTGACCAAACCAATCGTACGCAAACCCCACATCAAAGACGGGTTCCACCGCGACGACTTCGCCATCGACACCGGAGCCCGCACAGTCACCTGCCCCGCCGGGCACACCACCCACATACGTCCCGGAGGTACCGCCCCCTTCTCCAAACGATGCAACGGCTGCCCCCTGCGGACACGATGCACCACCTCGGAGCGAGGACGGACCATCACAGTCGACAAACACCACGACCGTCGGGCGGCGAACAAAGCGGCTCATCGCGTTTCAGTGGGGAGTGACGGTCGCGAGTAGGTCCCAGTTGGGTTTCCCGGCGTAGAGAAGGGCCCGTATTCGGTAGTTCGCGAAGTTGGGTAACCCGAACGCTGCTCGTTTGATCCGTTTGATTAGGTTGTTGAGGGCTTCGGTGGCGTCTGTTGGTTACCTTCGAGATGTGCCAGTTGGTGATCTGGGGGGTCCAGCGGGCGATGGTGCGACCCAGCTTGTTGATCTCGGGTGGGCAGGATTCGTCCTGGAGGTCGTCTGCGAGCTGGAGGGTGTATCGGAGAGCAAGGACCGGACTCTCGATCCCGTAGATGCCCCGTACCGTTTCGGTTGCGTGCCAGGCTGTGCGTACCTCCCCGTGGGGGTCACCGGCGTCCAAAAGACCACGCAGCCGTGTTTGACCGCGGTCGCTGATCCTCTCATGCGCGGCGGTGAGGAGGCGGCGTATCCGATACAGCGGGTCATCCTTGCGGCCTCTGTGTCCCAGGGTTTCGTTTTGGACTCTTCGTCGTAGGTCGTCGAGACGCTGGTTGGCGAGGCGGCTGACACCGAACGGGTCCGCTACCCCGGGGGCGTGGGGCAGCACCCTGTCATACGCCTTCCGATACGAACCGGACATGACCCGACACCGCCCAGCGGATAGCCTCACACCATTCGGTGGGCTGCGCCCGGAACCAGGCTGCGGCGCTTTCTGCCGTTCTACCACCGACTATGTCGAACCGGCTGGTGGCCCCCAACGTCGACGACAGAGGTGCACCAGACCTTGGTACGCCACCGGCCCTTCCGCCAGAACAACGCTTCTTGTCGATGCCCACAGCTTGGACCTCGCCTATCCGGTCGGTGTCGGCCCCCAGGAGGGCTTCGCCCCAGCGGCCGACCTCGTTGTTCACCGTATGCCACCCACAACCAAGCTCTGCGGCGACCTCGTCGACCGGGCGACCCCGCCCACCCACCCCGATGGTCACCCACCTCGCCGCTCGGGATGTCAACAACGCCCGTTGGGGACCAATCGTGGGGTCTTGCTCGATGAACGATCTGAGCGCACAGTCGGTGTTCGGACATGTCCAACGGCGTTTCCGCCACCGCAGCCGAACCGGACGGCCGAACGCCGGCAAATCCGCCAACACCACCGTCCGCTCACCCTTGGACCACACCGGGCCACCACAGGCCTCACAGGACGGCCGGGGCTTGCGAGACCCGATCACCACCCCAAGCGGTGCACCCTCGCCCGAGTCGTTGATCCCCACCAGGTCAACGTCGCCTAGGCCTACCAACTTCTCGCACATGCGCGCAGGGATCAGCTTCCACAGGGGTCCTCCTGCCTCGGATGTCGCTTATCAACAGCCGATTATGGAGGACCCCCCCTCACTTCTGGTGGATTCCGATCCCCCCTGACAGATCCCCTACTCCCCACCCATTCGCGAAGAGCCAACAAAGCACGGTGGGCCAAAGAAGAAACCCGCAACACCTACCGGAACTTGCGGCCGTCCGTGGAACGGACCATCGCCTGGCTCACCCGCCACAACCCCAGACGCGTACCCTACCGAGGAATCATCCCCAACCAGCAATGAACCGCACCGGGTTTTCCGGAGACTCGATTAGTTGGGAGATAATGGAGTCATGGGAAGACTGATGATGTATTCGCCGGAGGTGCGGGAGCGTGCTGTCCGGTTGGTGTTGGAGCATCGGGGGGAGCACCGCTGGGAGTGGGCGGCTATCTGTTCGGGAGCGGAGAAGTTCGGCTGTTCGTCTGAGACGCTACGCAAATGGGTGCGGCGGGCCGAGACGGATCAGGGTTTACGCCCTGGGTTGACCAGTCCGGAGCGGGAGCGGCTCAAGGCCCTCGAGCGGGAGAATCGGGAGTTGCGGAGGGCGAATGAGATCCTGAGGAAGGCGTCTGCGTATTTCGCCCAGGCGGAGCTCGACCGCCGACCGAGACGATGACCACCTTCGTCGATGAGAACCGAGAGGGATACGGGGTCGAGCCGATCTGCGCTGAGTTGCCGATCGCCCCGTCTGTTTACTACGAGCACAAACGCAGGGAGCGCGAACCCGAACGTTGCTCGGCCCGCAGCCGCCGGGACGGGGAGCTGCGCCCCCAGATACGGCGGGTTTGGGAGTCCAACTTCGGGGTGTACGGAGCCCGCAAGGTGTGGCGCCAGCTACACCGTGAAGGAGTAGAGGTGGCCCGCTGCACGGTGGAACGACTCATGCGCCTCGAAGGCCTAAAAGGCGTGGTCAGAGGCGAAACCAAGCGCACGACCATCCCCGACGACAGCGCGGCCCGACCCGCCGATCTGGTAGACCGCAGCTTCGAAGCGGACCGCCCGGACCGTCTCTGGCTGTCCGACATCACCTATGTTCCCACCTGGTCTGGGTTCGTCTACGCGGCGTTGGTGATCGACGCCTATTCCCGGTTCATCGTCGGTTGGCGAGTGTCGAACTCGTTGCGAACCGACCTGGCTCTCGACGCGCTCGAGCAAGCACTCTGGGCCCGGCGACCCGACACAGCCGATCCCGACCAGCGGCTGGTCCATCACTCCGACGCCGGAGGGCAAGGCGGATTCAATTGGTGGTCGCAACACTTGGTGATGAAGGAGGTTCATGGTGAGTGTTGTGAAGCGTCGGGAGGCGGTTCGTGTGATGCGGGGTCAGTTGTGGTCGCCTGGTCGGCCGTCGAAAGCGCGGCGTGAGGATCGGGTCCGGTTCTGGGAAGCGATCGCTGGGGGTGTCTCGAGCGAGGACGCTGCTGCCGGGGCGGGGGTGTCACCGGCGGTTGGGTCTAGATGGTTCCGCCAGGCTGGTGGGATGCCGCCGATCTCTCTGGGTTCGGTGTCGGGCCGTTATCTGTCGTTTACCGAACGGGAAGAGATCGCTATCTTCTGTGCGCAGGGTGTGGGGGTGCGGGAGATCGGTCGTCGCGTGGGTCGTTGCGCGTCGACGATTTCGCGGGAGTTGCGCCGCAACGCCGCAACTCGTAGTCGTGGTGTGGTTTATCGGGCAACGACAGCGCAGTGGCACGCGGAGCGGCGTGCCAGCCGCCCGAAGGTCGCGAAGCTGGCCGCCAACGACGAGCTTCGTGAGTATGTGCAGGATCGTTTGGGTGGTCAGATCGCCCGCCCGGATGGTGAGCTGGTGCCAGGGCCCCAGGTGCGCTGGGCGGGTCGCCGTCACGGAAGGCGAGCTGATCGGCGGTGGGCAACGTCGTGGAGTCCTGAGCAGATCTCGAGGCGGCTCCGGATCGATTTCCCTGATAATGAGTCCATGAGGATCTCTCACGAGGCGATCTACCAGGCGGCCTATGTGCAAGGCCGAGGCGCGCTAAAACGGGAGCTTGTGGCGTGTGGGCGAACCGGGCGAGCTTTGCGGGTCCCGCGGGCACGGACCCGGCAGCGGCGCCGCACCTTCGTCAGCCCCGAGATCATGATCAGCCAACGCCCCGCCGAGGCCGACGACCGGGCAGTGCCAGGACACTGGGAAGGTGACCTGATCCTGGGACTTCGGAGTTCCGCGATCGGGACGCTGGTTGAGCGCACCACCAGGTTCACGATGCTGTTGCATCTCCCACCCATGCCAGGCCACGGAAAACAGCAACGGGTCCACAACGGGCCCCCTCTCGCCGGCCACGGCGCCCAAGCCGTACGAGACGCTATCGCTGCGTCGATCATCACCCTGCCCCAACAGCTCCGGAAGTCGTTGACCTGGGACCAAGGAGTCGAAATGGCTCAGCATGCTCAACTCCGCACAGAGGCCAACCTCGACATCTACTTCTGCGACCCGCAGAGTCCATGGCAGCGTGGAACCAACGAGAACACCAACGGTCTGCTCCGCCAATACTTCCCCAAAGGCACCGACCTCCACAGACACTCACGCAACGACCTCGACGCTGTCGCTGCAACACTCAACAGCCGACCCCGCAAAACCCTCGGCTGGAGGACTCCAGCCGAGGCCCTCAACGAATACCTACACTCCCTCAAACAAGGCAGTGTTGCAACGACCCCTTGAACCTGGGCAATATCTGTCCATTCGCTACACGAACCGGCTCACCGAAGCCGGCATCGAACCATCAGTCGGCTCGGTTGGGGATTCCTACGACAACGCCCTCGCCGAATCCGTCATCGGCCTATACAAGACAGAACTCATCCACAAACGCGCTCCCTGGAAGGACCTCGACCAGGTCGAGTACGCCACCCTCGAATACGTCGACTGGTTCAACCACCGGCGGCTTCTCGAACCCATCGGAGACATCCCACCAGCAGAAAAGGAGGCCAACTACCATCAACAACAGGAACGAGTCCAGCTAGCTGGACTCAACTAAAACACTCTCCGGCAAACCCGGTACGGTTCACAATGGCTCACCACCCCAACAGCAGCCATCAACCTACAACGCCTCATCAACCTCGGACTCACCCACACAACCACCGGCTGGGTCCTCAACCCCGCCTAGAACCCCAAAACCCGCCCGCCACCCCCAAAGAACCCCGCCACCGCCACCAACCGACCCAAAACACCCACCCCACAAGCCCCAACCAGCCCCACCACACCCAACACCACCACACCCAACACACCAACACAGCCAACTCGCCGAACCCGATAATCAGCAGGCTCCTAGATGAGTAGTTCCAAGGGATCCGGGGTGAAATCCACCGTTTCGGTGCCGAGGGGGTCCGAGATCCGGGGTGAAAAGACAACCCCGATCCCGGAGGACCTGGTACGAACCCGGACCTGGACACCCCCGCTACCACACTATACGTAACGGTTGATGATCTGTTGATCCAGCATCCCGAGCGGGCGCCGGAGCGTCTCGCGGTGGGGATCGCTCCCAAGCTGTCCGACGCGGAGTTGGTAACCCTGGCGGTGATCCAGGTGTTGTTGCGGTTCGATTCCGAAGCCCGTTTCCTGCGCTACGCCCACGCCCATCTGGGACCCTGGTTCCCCTACCCTGCCCCACCGGCCCGGCTACAACAAGCGGCCCGGCCGCTCTCGTCAACCCAGAACTCCGACGACGTTCCCGGATAGCTACAACTCTCACCAGGAGCCACTACCAAACCCACATAACAGACAGGAACGATATTGTCATCCTGCGCAGCCAGCGGCGATACCAGCACAGCGGCTACCAACACCGCCGACAGACCAATGAGGGCTGCAAACCGCCCAGTCGGGATACTCAACACAGAACCTCCCCTGGTATCTCCTCAGCTACTAACCGTTGGGGCAGTCGTAACTACTTCTACTACCTTAAGAGGATGCGCGGATAGCTCCTTGCCTGGGGGAACAGTGGCTGCGCGGGTTGACGAGTCCACGGCGATGACCAGGGCTTTTCCGAGCGGGAAGCGGGTTGAGTTTACCCGTGGGGGCGGCCGCTTCTAGCTATCCGCGCACGCTCTAAGCCTGAATCCACCGATTCATATTCCGAAAACCAATCCTGACCAGGGCGATCTCCGGGATCCACCACTCACAGGAAGTTGCTCCTCTTCCCAGGACCGAACCATCCTTACCAATAGCTATCGCCGCAGATCAGGAGGCATTTCCACCATATCTCCATGTCCGCTGCGCCCTCCCCATCGGTGGATTCAGGCTAAGTGTGGGACTAAGGGGAGTCAACTTATCTCCTGAAACGAGAACTGAGTCGTCAATCTGTAAACGAGAACTGAGTCGTCAATCTGCAAAACCCCTGGTAGATGAGGTTTTTCCGGGATCGGGTGGAACACTAAGGTGGAGTTGAGGGGATTTGAACCCCTAATGGCCGATAGGGGTTGTTTTCCGGCTCTTCGGAAATGAGGGGGGAGTAGGGGATCTGCCAGGGGGAGTCGGAATCCACCAGAACTGTCTTCATCCTCGGGGTGGAAGTAAGAGGCTGTCGTGGGGTGCCATTGCAGATCGTTGACTACGCGCCGGCCCGCATACTCCTAATCGAACGCCGACGCAGCAACGTCTTCTTGCAGTTCGTAGATTGATCCGGCGGGCCTTCTCGGGAGCGGGATTCGAACTGGTACGCGCTCGACGCGAGGCTCGATCGTTGGTTGGCCGCTGACAATGCGGCCATTGAATTCGTCGAAATCGTCAACGCCCAAGAGAGGCCAAGCATCGGCGGCGCCCATCTCCAGTAGGTAGAGACGACGCGACCGGTCCGAGGGATTTCGCGCCGAGCCGTGCAGCGCACGGACGTGGTGAATCGAGATACCGCCCGCCTCAACCTCGATCGGAACCGCGGCCTCCAGCAGGTCACGAATCGGCTTCGGATCGACTGCTCCGACGAAAAGGCCATCGGCGTGGTGGTTGAAGATGTCGCCTAGATGTGTGCCAGGAACGACTCTCAGACAACCGTTCTCCGTTGTCATATCGTCGAGTGGTATCCCAACGGCGAGCAGGTCATCGTTGGTGTGGGGAACGAAAGCCCAATCCTGATGCCATTCCACGGGTTCACCGCTCCGGGCTGCCTTCACATTGAGTTTGGTCTCCTGGTATCTAATCCCGGAAGCACCAACCAACTGCTCGACGATCCCGAGGATCACCGAGTGTCGCAGCACTCCGTCGTACACGGGATCAACGACATTCGGATGTTTGATCCGTCGTACTCGAGGCGATGTCGGCGAGTGCTCCGGCCCGATGTCGAACACATCGCTGTGGCCTAGCAGGTTGCGGGACTCATGTAGGAGTAGGTCGGTGACCTGTCTAAGCCCATCGATCTCATCAGTGCTTAGGACGTTCTCGACTACGAGATAGCCGTCGTTGCGGTAGCTCTCGATCTGGAGCTTGGTCAACATATCTTCTCCGACACTCAGAGAACGCAACGGCATTGCATTATACACAATACTATCGGTCATCGTCGGGTTGGGGTCCTTTGCCAACCGGGGGTTACGTCAGCGAGCGAGCAGCCTCCGCAGGAATGCCTGAGTTCTCGGCTGACGGGGCTGGTTGAAGATCTCAGCTGGGGGACCTATCTCAACGACTCGTCCTTCGTCCATGAAGATCACCTTGTCGGCAACATCCTGTGCGAAGTGCATCTCGTGTGTGACGACGATCATCGTCATCCCATCGTCTGCGAGTTTTCGTATGACCGCGAGCACCTCGCCAACGAGTTCCGGATCGAGGGCGGACGTCACTTCGTCGAACAGCATCACTTGCGGGCCCATGGCAAGGGCTCGGGCGATTGCGACGCGTTGCTGTTGCCCACCCGACAGACGCGCCGGGTACTCATGGGCCTTGTCTGCAAGGCCGACGTTGGCGAGCAGAGTCATGGCCAAAGCTTCGGCGTCGCCGGGGCTGAGCTTCCTGACTCGTTGGGGAGCGAGCGTCACGTTCCTGAGTACGGTGAGGTGCGGGAAGAGGTTGAACTGCTGAAAGACCATTCCCACCTCTTTGCGAAGGGCGTGGCGAACATCGGGGGCTGCGAGTGACGACGCTGCATCGCGCTCTTGGCGTTCCCCAACGGCAACGAGTTGATTCTCGATCCACAGCTCGCCGCTGTCGAATGGCTCCAATCGTGCGATCATGCGAAGCAGCGTGCTCTTTCCGGAGCCGCTCGGGCCGATGAGAACCAACACATCGCGCGGCTCTACATCAAGCGAGATATCACGCAACACAGCCAAGGCGCCATACGACTTATCGAGCGACCGGACTCTGACCTTCGCCGACAGCGATCCCAGCGATCCGGCCCCGTTCATTGTTGAATCCTCCATCGACCGCTCCCTCTCTTCTCCAGCCAACGCCCGATCCCGCCAAGCGGGTAGATCATTACGAAGTAGATGACACCGACGGCTACGAAGACCTCTAGGAAGCGGAAGGACTCCAGCGAGATCAGTGTCGCGGTGTGGGTGAGTTCCGGGACGCGGAGAATGCTGACATAGGCCGTTCCCTTGACGAGCAGCATGGTGTGAGCCATGAACGCCGGTAGCACGACCGCGGCTGCCTGAGGTGCTACCACAAACCGAAAGGTGTCGAAGCGGCTGAGGCCGAGCACGCGCGCTGCTCGACGCTGGCTACCTGTCACTTCTTCGAGGCCGGCGCGAAAGATCTCGGACTTGTATGCCGCCTGATTCATACCGAGGGCGATCGCTCCCGCCTGGAACGACGACAGAGAGATGTTGAGAACCACCGGCAGTACGAAGAATATCCAGACGAGCTGGACAACGAGCGGCGTCGTTCGGAAAAACTCGACGAACACAGTTCCCGGAATCCGAAAGATTCGATACCGCGACCTGCGGGCCAGGGCAAGCAACAGTCCGAGGACCACTCCAAGCGTAAGCGATATAGCTGCCAGGCCGAGCGTGTAGCGCAATCCGCGCAGGAGCGCCGGGATGTAGTGGACTAGTTCACCCACGAATTCCATTCGCCTACCGGTCTCTCGAGATTCCCATAGCGTTTTCCATGCGATCAGAGAGCAGCACGATCGGATAGGATATTACGAAGTAGACGATAGCAACAACCGTATAGAACTCGATCGGCCTGAAGCTCTGGGTCGCACCGATCAAACCCGCATTGAGAAGGTCGGTCGCACCGATGAAACCGGCGAGTGCCGAATCCTTGATGATATTCACAGTCGAGCTCGTCATCGGTGGAAGGACTGCGCGTATCGCCAGCGGGAGGATTATGAAACGGTACCGGTCAGTCCGGCTCAGGCCAAGCACGATCCCCGCTCGTTTGTAGCCCTCAGGCACCGACTGGATACCGGCTCGGTAATTCTCGGCCATCACAACCGCTTGGTTCCAGGTCAACACGAGCAGCACCGCCTGAAAGGGAGTGAAGAACAAATCGAACGTACTCGCCAGGCCGAAGAACACCAAGAGTAGTTGGAGCGGCACGGGCGTCGACAACGTTGCTTCGATCATCCCCGTTATGCCGGGTCGAAGCACCGAAGACATACGCCCCAACGCGAGTGGCAGTCCCCCTAGGGTTCCCATCACGAATGCCAATGAAGCCAAGGCAACGGTGAGCCATAGCCCTTGGAGAAGAAGGGGAATCCGCTCAAATACCGGGACGAAACTCAGTTCCATTTAGGCGATGAACCGGATGGAGCCTGTACCTTCACAGCTCGAACGCGATACAGAGGGAGAACCGGACACGGTGGGGTTACACCAAATGACGGACTCGGTATCGGCCTGCTTCCAGCGATGAGCGTATGTCCACCGTCCGCTCGCTCGCGCATCACCGTCCTAGGAGGGTCGTCTAAAACGGTGGGGAGCAACGGCCCGTCTTCCTCTGAACAGGCATTATGTCATCGGTCGACGGGCCATGAAGGGGTTTCACACCACCCTCCTAGCGGCCGCTACTCGTCAATATTGATCGGTTCGAGAAGTTCCTCCACATATTTGTCGAACAGTGGCTCGACTGCGTTCTCGGCTCGCAGGTCGGCGAGAAACGCATTGACGTACTCCACGAACTCGGTGTCACCGTCAGGGAGCCCGTAGGCGACAAAATCACTCTGCAACGGCTCACTGACATCAGGTATGAACCTGACATCATCTCCATACCGCGCCTCAACACGACGCGTCGTAAACGGTGTCTCGATCACGTGAACATCAGCCCGGCCGGTCAACACCTCAGCCAACGTCTGAACGTTGGTGATCCCAGCAACCGTCCGCTTCGTTACATTCGGCAGATACGTATCAACCACGGTCTCGCCGTACGAGCCGACACTCACGATCGCAGTAACCGACGGATCGTTCAGGTCATCAAGCGTCTGATACGGACTATCAGCACGCACCAAGAACAGCTGGTCGACCGAATACAACGGATCAGAAAAGTCCAAAACCTCATCACGCTCAGCGCTCACAACCAACGTAACCGTCATATCGTAACGATCAGCCTGCACACCCGCCGCGATCACATCCCACCCCACAGGAACGTACTCAACCTCCACACCCAACCGCTCAGCAAGCTGACCAGTCACATCAATATCAACACCAGTGATATCCCCCTCCGGAGTTTCAATCGACGTCGGCGCATAGAAGGCAACACCAACCCGCAACACACCACGATCCATAACCTCAGCCAACCGACCCTCAAAGGTGTATGCCTGAGAAATATCGATCGGTTCGAGGAGTTCCTCCACATATTTGTCGAACAGTGGCTCGACTGCGTTCTCGGCTCGCAGGTCGGCGAGAAACGCATTGACGTACTCCACGAACTCGGTGTCACCGTCAGGGAGCCCGTAGGCGACAAAATCACTCTGCAACGGCTCACTGACATCAGGTATGAACCTGACATCATCTCCATGCCGCGCCTTAACACGACGCGTCGTAAACGGTGTCTCGATCACGTGAACATCAGCCCGGCCGGTCAACACCTCAGCCAACGTCTGAACGTTGGTGATCCCAGCAACCGTCCGCTTCGTTACATTCGGCAGATACGTATCAACCACGGTCTCGCCGTACGAGCCGACACTCACGATCGCAGTAACCGACGGATCGTTCAGGTCATCAAGCGTCTGATACGGACTATCAGCACGCACCAAGAACAGCTGGTCGACCGAATACAACGGATCAGAAAAGTCCAAAACCTCATCACGCTCAGCGCTCACAACCAACGTAACCGTCATATCGTAACGATCAGCCTGCACACCCGCCGCGATCACATCCCACCCCACAGGAACGTACTCAACCTCCACACCCAACCGCTCAGCAAGCTGACCAGTCACATCAATATCAACACCAGTGATATCCCCCTCCGGAGTTTCAATCGACGTCGGCGCATAGAAGGCAACACCAACCCGCAACACACCACGATCCATAACCTCAGCCAACCGACCCTCAAACGCCGGTTGTGGCGACGTAGCCGTGGTGGCTCCCGTCGTCGTGGTGTCTTCCGACTCGGAACTCCCGCACGCTACGGATATCAACATCAGTATTGCCATGACGATCGGGAGCGATCTGATATGGCGGGGCTGGCACCTGCTGCTCTGCATGATGGGATAACTCCTATGCGACGGGGTAGTGGCAATTTAACCCTAACCTCCCGTTGCGGTGAGCGCAACTGGTTTGTGACTACCGCAACACGGAAGCGTTCGCAATCAAGTTGTGAGATTCATGCAACGTACTTAGAGCCGCGCTGGTAAGTAGGAAGCCACTACTTGAGGTATATATCGGTTTTCATGCCGAGTGCGAAAACATCTCCAACTGGAGGGCATCGTGATGCGCCTGCTCGACCCTGAAGTGGTAAATGCGGTCTGGACGACGGTTGAGGCCCTGATACGCCCTCGTGAGGAATCTCAGCACTGCGCGCTAACACCCGAGTCATCGATGTGTACCCGCCCAACCACCTTCAACCACAAACGACACGCTCCATCAGCACCGCCGCCCGTGGAGGAGAGAGGCCGACCTCGCGCGCGTACAGCGAGGGGAGCGGGATCAACATCCCCGTACCGATCAGGTCCGGAACGTTGGCCGACAAACCGGACGGATCGACCGAATCAAAAGTCTGACGGGCGTTCCAGGACGAGGTGGGGCCGGTGCCATCCAGAGCGATACTGTCTCGTCTACTTGAAGATGGAAAAGCCACCGTCGGCGCGGATTACTTCTCCGGTAATGAAGGAGGCCCGATCGGAGAGGAGGAACTCGATGACCTCGGCGATTTCGTCGGGTTGGGCGAAGCGCTTGAGTGCGTGCCCGTCGATACGTTCCTGTACATCGAACGCCCCACGGACCGCGGCGTTACGGACCATCGGCGTGTCGACGTATCCGGGCGCGACGGCGTTGATACGGATCCCGTGCTCGGCCCACTCCACGGCCAGCGTCCTCGTCAACGACCCGATACCCGCCTTCGCAACCGCATACGGGAGGCGCCCCGGCCACGCGAAATCCTTGGCAACAGAACTGATGTTGACGATGGAACCTCCGGTTCCAGTAGAGATCATCGCGGTGGCCACTGCCTGAGCCACGAAGAAGGAACCGTCGAGATGTACCCCGAGGACCGAACGCCAACCGGCCTCTTCCAGATCTACACTGGCTCCGGCGTGATGGTTGCCGGCGCCGTTGACGAGTCCGACGACGGGCACCTGCTCTGCAAACAACGCTACGGCACTGCGCACCTGCGCACGGTCCGAGACGTCGCAGGGAACAGCGGCGACCCCGGAATGGGACCCGAGTTCGGTAAGCGGATCACCCTCCAGATCGATGGCGCCCACCACCACACCGGGCCACCTTTCGAGCAGCATCTCGGTCACAGCAAGCCCGATACCGCTCGCCGCGCCGGTCACCACCACACAGCGCTCCGCTACGTCTGCCACGAAACGCCTCGCTCGCGATCCAAAGTCGACGATCCCACGTCGGCGTACATCATGGATGCCAATCGACGAAGTCGTCGAGGGGGTAGAGAGGCCGGGGTGCCCGGAGCCAGCTAAGAGCCGTGATGTCGGATTGGGTGGGACCGGGGGTGTCGGCCCGGATCACTTCGGATGTGACCGAGCGGAAGAACTGGAAGTTGGATGCGGTCTTGAGGACGGCGAGCTTATAGTCGCCCGGTTCCACCCCGAACCGGCGATATATCACCGGCAGGTTCCCCCCCAACCCCCTCAACTCGGAGATCATCAACGTCACCGCACCGACATCGAAGATCACCGTAGTCCCCATATCCACCTCAAGGCCCCAATGACCCGCCCCCCTCAAATCCAACACACCAGAGGCAACCGTTCGTACCACCCCCCTCACCTCCACAGGAGCAAAGAACGGAGTGGTGCACCCCCCAACCTCCACCGTCACCGTTGCCCCCTCACCGGCCGCCGTCAATCGTGCGACCGCCCCTCGGTCCACCATCGGGATCAACGCCGACACCCCACCACCAATCCGCAACACCGACTCCAGGACCACCGTGCTGTCCCCTGCCGACCCACCGAACATCGAGTCGCCGGTGTCACTGATCACGACGACCCCGTCGGACGCCGCTACCGCCCTCAACACCGCTTCATCGGCCGACACGCTCTCCTTGACCTGGAACTCGTCTCGCATCGACCACGCCAGTTCCGCCAACTCGTCGGCACGTCGCTCTGCCCCTTTCCGGTCCCCATCGGTCACCACGACCGTGGCCCAACCTGCCTCCTCGACATCGAGCCACGGCTGCATAGGGAAGTTCGACACCGACAACACCCCCGGCTCCAATTCCATCGCCCGCGCCCGATCAAACCACCGCTTCATCGGACCATGGGAGGTGAGGTATTGCTCCTGGTGGGAGATCAGAGGGATCTTGTGCCACGCCATCGTTGGCTCCGCCCCCTTGACTATCAGCAGCAGCAGCTCGGTCGACGCCCGGCCCGTCTCGACCTGGTCGTGCGGCTGTGTCCGATACCCCACCAGAGCGTCGCTGCCATCAACCATCCGCTCTGTCACGTTGGCGTGATGATCCAACGTCACCACGATCGGCACCGCCGCACCTACAACCTCCCGACACCGTGCGATGATCGCACCCTCGACATCGTCGAGCTCCTCCCCTGCACAAGCCCCGTGCAGATGCAAAGCCACCCCCTCCACATCGCCCGCATCCGCCAAACCATCGGCGATCGCATCCCGAAAGAACTCGAACGCCTCCCGCGTGATCCGACCACCCGCGGTGGTGTTGCCTCGGATGATCGGGACCGTTTCCACATCGGGCCACGACGCCACCACATCCAAATACCCACCGATGGTCGACACACCCCGCATCCTGTCGACCACCTCATCACCCAAATACAGTCCGAACGCCCGGAAATCCTCCAGCGTCGTGGGCTCCGGATTGAACGTATCCGTCTCCTGTCCGAATTGCGCCAGCGCCAACCGCACTTTGGGTTCTTCCCCTCGTTTACTGGTACAAGGCTGATGGTAAATGAAATCACGCCGACCCAGAGGTTCGCTCCCGATCGGCAGTTGAAGTCACTTACGGACAACACGGGCTGGAACGATTTCCTCGACCAACTAGAGGAGATCCGAAGGGTCGGCGCCGTCATATTCGGAACGGGGGGTGAGCCGGCGGGTTCCTATTCCGCGGCCTTTACCGAGAGCTCGTCTCGATCACCGCCGCGACTCAATAGTCGCCGCCACCGGGAAAGCCGCCCAACGGGCATCCCGCTCTCCTGGGTGCTCGGGGAACCCTCCCCGGCAGTAGCCCGTCACCCACATCTAGCCGTGGTAGGTCTAGGCGACGAAGACCATTGGCTCGGAGCCCGCTACTCCGACATCGTACGCGTAGAGGTCGCCCGAGCCCTTGACCGGGACTCCTCCCTCAATCGAACGCGCCGTCGTGACGACGAGGGTCGACCTGTCGGGCCCTGCGAACGTCACGGCGGTCACATTGGGAACCGGGAGACGTATCCGGAGATCGAGTCTCCCATCCGGGTCGTAGCGACGTACTTCGCCCACACCCCAGAAGGCGATCCAGAGCCCACCGCCGCCATCGAGCGCCACTCCATCGGGGAGTCCATCGTCAGCGCAGAACTCCAGGAATACGTTCTCGTCCAGACGACCGCCCACAGGGTCCCACACGTCACGGCGAACGACATATTCGAACGTGTCCACGTGAAAGAAGCTGCTCGCATCCGGGAGCCACGCAATCCCGTTCGACAAGGTGTAGCCGGCGCCTACCGCACCGACGGTCGTGCCGTCGAATCTCCAGAGCGAACCGGCGAGCGGTGTTCTCGATCGCGTGGTAGTGCCGAACCAGAAGGACCCCGCCGGATCGCAAGCGCCGTCGTTGGTTACCGAATCGGGACCTTCACCCCTCAACGCCACGTTCGACAGCACGGACCCCGAACGATCGATCATTCCCACACCGTCACCGAGTGCAGCGACATACTCGCCAGGATTAGCGCTGAGACCGATGGCGGTGCACCTAACCGGTAACGACCGGCGTCTGTGTTTCCCGGTCCGCCAGTCCAGCGTGTTGAGAGCCGAGGACTCGTGAGCATCGATCCATACGACCTCCTCGGTTCGCGGGTCCCAGACCGGCGATTCCCCGAGCATGTCGCCCGACGCCACGAGCCGCCGCACGTCACCCCCAGCCGACAGCACCGCCGTCATAGCGGCTCCCTCTTCATCGCGGGCTTCCAGTCCTGCTCGGAACCGCTCGGGTGCATCTGACAGGTCAGTAGTTGCTCCATCCGCCGTCGACGGTGATGACCTGTCCGGTGATGAAGTCGCCGGCGGCACTGGCCAGGAACTGACAGGTCGCCGCGATGTCGTCGGGCATCCCCCGCCACGGAAGCGACTGCACCTGCTGCATCCACGCCAGAGTGGTGGCGGGGTCGCCGCCCTCCTCGCGCTCACGCTCCACCATGATGGCGCCGGGGACGACGCAGTTGACCCGGATGCCGTTGGCACCCTCTGCCCGGGCAAGGGATCGAGTGAACGCCACCAGACCCCCCTTCGTAGTGACATAGTGCAGAGCTCTCGGATCGCCGATGTTGGCCATCACCGAACCAACCGTGATGATCTTGCCATATGCCCGCCGCCGCATCCCCTCCACGGCGTGGAGCGCAAGGACAAACGATCCCCGCAGGTTTACCGCCATCATCTGGTCCCACTGATCGACCGTGATCTCGTCCCACGGAACCTTGGCGGTATCGGCGGCGTTGGCTATCACGGTGTCAACACCCGGAGCGAACCAGGAATCCGCCAACATCACGGCTTCGGCCATCTGATCGCCGTCAGCAGCATCGGCGACGATCGGCAGCATACGATCCTCCCCCAACTCCGTCACCAAAGCCGCCGCAAGCCGCTCGTTGCGTTCCGTCCCTCGATGCGTGATGGCTACCCTCGCCCCGGACGCTACAAACCGCCGGGCTACTGCGGCGCCGATCCCCCGCGTGGCGCCCGTCACCAGCGCCACGCGACCCTCCAGCGAGAAATCGGCATCGCCTCTCAAAGAGACCTCCGGTCGGTCTTCTCAAACGCAAGTCGCCGCTCGGTCGGAACGTACCAGCCTTTTGGAGCACGCAATCGGTTCATGCAATCGGAGTAGGAGTAGCAGGTCAGAGCGATCACGTTGACGAACGATACGCCTCACTTGCGCTCGAAGTACGACTTGTCGCCGTAGTTGTCGGTGAGGATGGGTGCGCTTCCGATAGAGGTTGGCGACGCCGAACGTCCGGAGTCGTAACGAATCGTGGTTTCCACCCGGTACGTCTCGGCGGCCAAGTTTGCACACGTTCCGGACTCTCGCGGTGATAGTTAGAGTCCGCCGGGGCGGAGGAAGGGAGTACGGGATGGCAGACAACACCGGGGACAACTCGCCCGAGCTACCCGGCTCGGACTGTGACAATGATCCTTCTCCTACGGCCGGCATCGGGGGACCAGAGTGTCGACGCCAGTCCTGAGACTCCCCGGTCAAGCAGGATCTACAGCCCGAGGACTTCGTCGGCGCGGTTCTCCTCCCCTCAGACAGCCCAGGCGTATTTCCAGGTGAAGCTCAGCCTCCGTTCGGCACAGGATATGCGGTGAACGACCGTCTCAGCGTCCGCGACGTTCGCGTGCTCTCTGTTCAAGACCCCGGAATCCCCGTATCGCCCCTCGTCGATGTCGAGATCACCCACGGGCGGATCGTCTCGATCACACCGAGCGCCGACACCCGCCCGGGCAGCATCAACGGCCGTGGCCGGTTCCTCTTGCCCGGTCTCGTGAACGCCCACGACCACCTGTACTCGAAAGAGCTCCGCAACCCGACGACCGGCAACGACCTGAGGACGATGCGCCGGCTCATCGATCACCGCGACGAGGCCCTGACCGTTGCCGTCATGATCCGCAACGCATGGGCCGAGATGGCCGAGGGTGTCCTCGTCGTAAGAGATCTCGGCGGCCGCCACGGTCTGAACACCCGTGTAGCCGAAATCTTCTCGCGTCGCGTGGTACCGGGTCCGCTGTTGGTGGCGGCAGGCCGACCGATCGTCATGACGGGAGGGCATGTATCGAGCTTCGGTAGAGAGGCGGACGGCCCCGATGAGTGTCGCAAGGCGGTCAGAGAGCAACGGAGGGCCGGGGCCAGGGTCATCAAGATCATGGCCTCCGGTGGGCTCTCGAACTTCCCGCACGAAGACTACGGCGTGCCCGAATACTCCCCGGAGGAGCTCACCGCGATCACCCACGAGGCGCACAAACTCGGCCTTCCGACGTGCGCCCATGCGTTCGGCGCCGATGCGGTGGAAGGTGCAGTTCGCGCTGGAGTCGACTCAGTCGAACACGGTGTCCGGCTGACCGACAAAGTGCTCGAGATGATGGTAAGCAGGGGAACGAGTTACGTCCCGACCATGGCGAACATGCAGCGGATAGCGTCCCCGGCAATGAACACCGCGCCGGGTACTTCAGAACGGGTCGAGCTGTTTGTAAGAGAAATCCTGGCTCCGCACCGCGATTCTGTGCGCTCTGCGATGGCGGCTGGCATCAAGATCGGTATTGGCACCGACAGCACCGGTACGTTTCGAGAAGAGATCACTGCTCTGCGCGACATCGGAATGCCTCCGGAGCAAATCATCCGGGCGGCAACATGTGATGGCGCGGCGATCTGCGGCACAGACGCAGGCATCATCGCAGAGGGACGACCGGCACTCTTCGGTCTCTACGCGTCCGACCCACGCAACGACGTTGCGACTCTCGTCGAGCCGACTGCCGTGTTCGTGTGGGACCGCCTCTACGAAAAGGATGCCCTCGTTGCAATGACCGGACCCGAGTTCGATGGGAGACCCTAAAAGGACCGCATCTCGGACAGGAGAGTGCCGGTGCTGGTTGGTAGGTTTGGACCGGTTGGGCTGACCGGCGGCGACAGACCTCCTCTTCGGATAACCGGAGGCGGGTACCGATATCATGCCCGGCATGAAGCTCGCCTCCGTCCTGACGCCCCTGTCCGACGAGAACCTACGCATTGCGGCGCAGACCGGCGTCGAGGAGATCGTCGCTCGCTGCCCGAGAACCGATCTGTCCCGGCTAGACGCGATCAAGGCCAGGATCGAGTCCTTCGGGATGCGGCTCGGCGTCGTCGAGGGCGGACTGCCCATCAGCGCGATCAAACTCGGCACCGACGACGGCACCGAGCTCGACCGGATGAAGGCTCTGGTGCGGCGCCTCGGCATGATGGGCGTGCCGATCGTCTGTTACAACTTCATGGCGGGCACGGACTGGATCCGTACCAGCATCGACGCACTCGAGCGCGGCGGATCGAAGGTCACCGCCTTCGATCGGAGCCGGCTCGCCAGCGCCCGGATACCAGGTCGTGAGCCCTACGACCGCGCTCTGGAGCCGGGGGTTCGGCGGGACGATCTCTGGAGGAACCTCGAGGCGTTCCTCACCGAGATCATCCCTGTGGCCCAGGAGACGGGTGTCATCTTGGCCATGCACCCCGACGATCCCCCCTTGCCCGAACTCCTCGGCAACGACCGGATCATGTGGGACGTCGAGGGGTTCGAGCGGCTCGTCTCGCTGGTGCCGAGCCCTTCGAATGCCATCGCGTTCTGCCAGGGCACCTTCTCGGAGATGGGCGTCGACATACCGGCCGCCATCCGCCGTCTGGGCCATCACATCGCCTACGTCCACTTCCGCGATGTGCGGGGCACTGCCGAGTCGTTCACCGAGACCTGGCAGGACAACGGACAGACCGACATGGTCGAGGCGATGCGGGCCTATCACGAGGTCGGCTTCTCGGGCCCCATGCGGCCCGACCACGTACCTCAGATGGTCGGCGAGAAGGGCATCCCCGGGTACACCATGCTCGGTCGCCTCTACGCGTACGGCTACATCCGCGGCCTCATCCAGGCGACCTCCCCCTGAGCCTGCTCCCCTATCCGGCCGTGAACGCCGACATCGCCCGACCCACGCGGTCGAGAGTCTCGTCCACATCGGCATCGGTGTGGGCCGTAGACACGTACCAGATCCCACGGCCCGTCACCCACACGCCGTGCTCGACAAGCACCCTGCTGAACACCGCATAGCGGTCGAGGTCGAGGCGTTGCAGGTCGGCCAATGACCGCACCGGTCCCTCTCCGAAGCCGACGTGGAACGCCATGGGCGGGCCCTGAACGTTCATCTCCAGGCCGTGATCGCTCGCCAGCCTTCGCAGGCCGTCCTGTAGCCGGCCACCGATTGCGCCGAGCCGTCCGTAGGGCGGATCTTCCACCAGGACCCGGAGCGTGGCAGCGGTCGCCGCGCACGCCATCACGGAGGCGTTGAACGTCCCTGAGTGGTTGACCATGGCAGTCCCGAGCGGATCGAGGATCTCGGATCTCCCGGCGAACGCGGCCACCGGCCACCCGCCCGCCATCGCCTTGCCATAGGTGGCGAGATCGGGAGTCACCCCGTATCGCTCGGCTGCTCCGCCGAGGGCCACACGGAAGCCGCCGATCACCTCGTCGAAGATCAACACCACCCCGTGCCGGTCGCACTCCGCACGCACGCCCTCCAAGTACCCCGGGCCCGGCTCGATGGCGCCTGCATTGAGCATCACCGGCTCCATGATCACGGCCGCGATCTCTGCGGATCGGGTGGCGAGCACCTCCTCGACCGCATCCAGATCGTTCCACGGAACCATGATCGAGTCGTCGAGATGGCTTGCCATCTGACCCCCGCTCACCGGAACGGCCGAGCCGTCGGCGCCGACACCGGCGAGAACGTTGTCGACCCAGCCGTGGTAGTGGCCGGCGAACCTGACGAAGAGACACCGACCGGTGTATGACCTCGCCGCCCGGAGAGCCGCCTGCACCGCCTCGGTTCCGGTCATGGCGAACCGCACCCGATCAGCCCACCGGATCGCCGACAGCATCCGTTCGGCGGCCTCGATCTCCAGCTGGTGCTGCGCCCCGTACACCATCCCCCTACGGCAAGCCGCGTCCACCGCGTCGAGGACAGCGTCAGGGGCGTGACCGAGGAAGTTGGGACCCTGCCCGAGGAGGTAATCGATGTACTCGTTGCCGTCCACATCGACAAGCCGCGAGCCCTTGGCGTGGCTCAAGAAGACCTGGGGTCCCGTCAGCCGGACGTTCGAGTGCACACCGCCCGGCGTGAGGTTTCGAGCATGTCGGGCCAGCTCGCCCGAGCGGGTGGTGGAGTAATCGAGCATCTCGTCCCATCTGTTCGCAGTGCGACAGTTTATTTCACCATGCGAATCCAAACCGGCGGGCGACCTCACAGCAACATCCGCTCCACCTACGCTACGACTCGTCCACGTATCGGACGATTAGAGGTGCGCCATGTTCGATGTCGTTATTCGCAACGCTACGCTCGTCGACGGGACCGGGGCACCCGCCCGACCCGCCGACGTCGGGATCTCCGGCGACCGGATCGAGGTGATCGGATCGCTCCCGGAGGACATCGAGGCGCGGACGATGATCGACGCCGCCGGCAAGGTGCTCTGCCCCGGATTCGTCGACATCCACACCCATTCGGACCTGAGCCTGGTCGCAGACGGGGCCGGCGAGAGTAAGATCCTCCAGGGCGTCACCACAGAGGTCGTCGGTAACTGCTCGTTCGCCGCCTTCCCGATCGAGCCATCCCGGCTCGATCTGCACGCCGACCACCTGGCCCGGGCCACCACCGCCATCACTCCCTGGTGGACCGATCTCGACGGGTATGCCGACGCCCTTCACGAAGAAGGGCTTGCCATCAATGTCGCCCCCCTGGCCGGTCACGGCACTCTGCGAGTGGCGGCGATGGGCGTCGACCAGCGCCCGCCGACAAGCGACGAGTTGACCCGGATGGAACGGGACCTCACCGTCGCCCTCGACCAGGGTGCCTTCGGGATGAGCACAGGCCTGACCCACGTTCCCAGCGCCTACGCCGCCTTCGACGAAGTGGCGGCGTTAGCAAGGGTGCTCGCCTCACGAGGAGCCCTCTACGCTACCCACTCCCGGATGAGCGGTACCTTCGAACGCGGGTCGGTCGGCGAGGCCATCGACCTCGGCCGCGAGACCGGTGTGACGGTGGAGTTCAGCCACCTCGCCATCAACAACCCGAGCCGCTGGGGCACCGGAACCGAATTGGTCGAGTTGTTCGACGAGGCAAGGGAATCCGGTATCGATATCTTCTTCGACGTGTACCCCTACCACGCGTCATCGTCGTCGCTCACCCAGTACCTGCCGCCCTGGTTGCAGGCAGGCGGCACCGAGGCGATGCGGAGCCGTCTCGCAGACCCGGTCACCCGCCACCGGGCCCTCGACGACATGACCGAGGGCTGGTTCGGCGGCATCCCCTGGCTGTGGGACCGCTTCGTGATCAGCGACTCGTCGGACGGGTACGGAGTTGCGAAGTCTCTCGAGGGGCTCGCCTACGAGACTGGTGTCGACCCTTACGAGTTGACCCTCCAACTGTGCGAGCGATACGGTAACGGGCTGCAGGTCGTCCTGTTCTATCGAACCGAAGAAGACGTCCAAGCTTTCCTCGCCCACCCGCTGGCCGTGGTGGGGTCCGACGGTAATGCCGTCCCGATCCACCAGCCCCAGGCCCGCCCGCACCCGCGCAACTTCGGGACGTTCCCCCGAGTCCTCGGCAGGTATACGCGGGAGAAAGGCATCCTCTCGCTGGAGGAGGCCGTCCGGAAGATGTCCGCCGAACCTGCGAGGCGGCTCGGACTGACCAACCGTGGGGTGGTCCGGAAAGGCGCCATCGCCGACATCGTCGTCTTCGACCCGGAGACGGTGATCGACACCACCGACTTCGGCCAGATCCCTGCAGCGCCCATCGGCATCGAGATCGTGGTCGTGTCGGGGACGGTGATGGTCGACGACGGCGTCATCTCGACCGACCGGCCGGGACACGTGCTGCGGTGGGTCTGACCGCTCCGGCGGCTCCGGTCAGTGGCCGGCGGCCTGCCAGGTTGTTGATGTCCTGCAGGCCGCCACGAGACGGGCCCCGGACCATGAACCACTGACGCCGGCGACAAGAACCAGGAGGTACGGTGTCGACAACGAGGAGTGTGTGGATAGGGTGACCTGGAACCTCGACGAAGACGGCTACCCGTACCGGACGTTGTTCCCCGGCGGCCCTGAGTGAACACGGCCGACCCGTTCGACCTGACCGGTAAGGTGGCCCTGGTAACAGGCGGCGGCACCCACCTGGGGCGAGCCATGGCCGAGACGCTCGCGGCCCACGGCGCCCACACCGTCATTGTCGGGCGTCGCGTCGAGGTCCTCGACCAGGCAATCAAGCGTATTCGAGCCCAGGGCTCGATCTGCGAGGCGATGGTGATGGACATCACCGATGCCAACGAGGTCCACAATGTGACCCGTAGGATCTCTGACACAGTGGGCCCGATCGACATCGCTGTCTGCAGTGCCGGCGCATCCGGCGAGAACCGTTATCCACCCCACTCCGACCTCGATGCTGTCCGCTCTACGTTTGAGTCGCATCTGCTCGGGACCGTGACGACGGCCAACGCCGCCGCCCGCCAGATGATGGGCCGAGGGGGCGCCATCATCACCGTGTCATCGGTGCACGGGTCGCTCGCCGCGGATCCTCGCCTCTACGAGGGACTCGCTATGAGCCAGCGGTCCAGCCTCGCCTACCAGGTCGCCAAGGCCGCGATCATCGGGCTCACCCGTAACCTTGCCGCCGAGTTGGGACGGTCGGGCATCCGCGTCAACTGCATCAGCCCCGGGCACATCCCCACGGACTCCGCCGACCCGGAGTTCGTCGCCCGGGTCGTCGACCGCAACGCACTCGGTATCGTCGGACGACCCGACGACCTCAAGGGGGCGGTTCTGTTGCTCGCGTCCGACGCAGGTCGGTTCATAACCGGCCATAACCTCGTCATCGACGGGGGCTGGTCTATCTGGTAGCCGATCACCCACAACATTCAGTGGCCGGTGGCCATTTGCCGGGTTAGGACCGTGAACAGGGACCCCGGGTCCCTTACCAGTGGTTGGCGGCGACCGGGACAGTATTTCGATGGTTCCCGGCGTGTAGGACCAGATCGTCAGGTAGCGACGCAGACCCTTGTCGGTCATCGATGCACGACGGGGGACGACCCAGCGAAAGCCGATCAGTCGTGTTCTGCCCCGAACCGGCAAGGAAGGACGGTTGATCAACAGACTCGTGCCCTCGCTACGCTCAAGAAGACCCGGCGGTGGTCAGTCGGAAACGACAACCTCACCGATCACCGACCGCTGGTGCTGCTCACTTGTTCAGGCCTCAGCCGCTGATTGCCCCGACACATCGCTTCATCGGCCACCGGCCACTCGCGCCTGGCAAACACCGACCCGCTAACCCTGATCGAGAAAGGATCACGATGAGAATCGCAGCCCTCGGGCTCAGCCACGAATCGAACACATATGCACCGGTTCCCGCAACCCTCGACCGGTGGCTGGCCGCCGATCCGGTCGAGGGCGACGCCCTGGTGGCCAAGTTCGCCGAGTCCCAGGCGACCCTGGGCGGCTACCTGGAGCTCGCTTCCGAGCCCGGCATCGAGATCGTCCCACTCATCTTCTTCAGCCTGACGCCGATGGGCCCGATGACCATCGAGGCGTTCGAGACCCTCGTCGGACGCCTCCTCGCCGACCTCGAGCAGCACGGACCGTGGGATGCCGTCCTCCTCGCCCTGCACGGCGCGGCTGTCTCGGAGGAGTACCGGGACGCCGACGGCGAGATCCTCAGACGGGTCCGTGCCCTCGTCGGACCCGACATCCCCATCGGTGTCTCGCTGGACATGCACGCCAACATCTCCCAGGCGATGGTCGACCACTCCACCGTCGTGAATACCTACATGACCAACCCGCACCTGGACGCCCGGCTACGGGCGCGTCTGGCAGCCGAACTCACCGTCCAAACCGTCCGCGAGAAGATCCGCCCCGTCATGTCCCTCGAGAAGCCACCGCTGGCCGTCAACATCCTTCGTCAAGGGACCGACGACTCCCCCATGCGCGAGATCGTCGCCTTCGCCCACGAGCAGGCGACACGGCCCGGAGTCCTGTCGGTGGGCGTCGCAGAAGGCTTCCCGTACGCCGATGTGGAGGAGATGGGAATGGCCTTCCTCGCCGTCACCGACGGCGACCCCGCCCTGGCGGCCGAGGTGGCGAGGGCGGTGGCCGACGAGGCGTGGAAGGTCCGCCTCGAGCTGAATGGCGACGGCGTGGCGATCGAAGAGGCCCTGCGAAGCGCTGCCGACGCCGACCGACGCCCCGTCGTTCTTCTCGACGTGGGCGACAATGTGGGCGGAGGAAGCCCCGGCGACTCCACCCATGCCCTCGCCGCGGCCCAGCGCCTCGGGATCGGAGGCCTGTTCCAGTCGTTGTGCGACGCTGAAGCGGTCGAAGCGTGCAAAACGGCGGGCCTCGGTACGACGGTCCATCTCGAGGTCGGCGGCAAGACCGACGACCTCCATGGCAAGCCCGTCTCGATCACCGGCACGGTGCGAATGCTCGACGAGGGGAAGTTCGAGGATCCGGGCGCCACTCACGGAGGCTTCCGCTTCTACGACAGCGGCCACCGGGCTGTGGTCCATACCACCGATGACCACACGCTGCTGATCGACAGCCTGCCGCTGGGGAACACGAGCCTTCAGCAGCTGATCAGCGCCGGGATCGACCCGTTGACCCAGCCCATAATCGTCGCCAAGGGCGTCCACTCCCCGCGGGCCGCGTTCGAGCCGATCGCCGCCGAGCTGATCTGGATGAACACACCCGGTTGCACAGGCGCCGACCTGAGCGGGCTTGTGTACGAGCACCGCCGCCGACCGATGTACCCATTCGAGGATGATGCCCGCTACTGAGTCCCGCATCCAGGAACACCGACGACAACCCGAGCGGAAGGGACGTTTCCTGAAGACACACCATCCGGATCCCACCTTCACGGCGCGCTCGAAGCACAGCTCAGGCCCGGCGATGAGGCGGCGACCCTCAGAACAGGGTGTGGGCGAGAGAGGTCACCTGATAGCCGTGGTCGACGATCGGGATAACCCTCCACTTGTCAAACGTCGTACACGGATGGGAGATGCCGAAGGCCACCAAGTCGCCGACAGCCAGGGGATCGTCGGGGCGCAGGTCGAGGTAGGCGTGCTGGTCGTTGACCGCGACGGCGCGGTACTCGGGCGCCGTCTCGACGACCGATGCCCCACGCCGCCGAACCTTCTTGACAACCGGGAGCAACCCGTCCGATGAAGCGTCCCGCCTGCCGACGCCGACGATCGCCCTGGTCGGCTCCGGCCGGGACAGGACCATTCCCCACACCTCGATGGCGGGAATCAGGTGGTCGGAGTGACCGGTCCTCCCCACCTCGCCCATCGGCGAGGCGCTGTGCAGGGACCCGTCGTCGTGGGACAGATAGCACCCGCTCCGGATGACCAACCGGACCGGGCGGTCGATGTCGAGGAGCGAGAACCGGGCGACCACCCGATCAAAGAAGGCGCTGCCGCCGGCGGTGACGACGATGTCGGGACTCGGCTCGAACCACCCACGACGGTCTATCTCGCGAGTGAGTTCAATGATCTGATCGAGGAACTCGTCGACGACCTCTTGGGCGCTGCGGTCGCCCCGGGCTCCGAGAATGCCCTCGAACCCGGCGGTACCCGTCAGGGTGAGATATGGGGAGGCGTCGACCGCCCCGGCCACGACCAGACCGTCCTCGACCGTCCGGACGCCTGCCCGACCACCCGGAACCCCCATCTCGACCAGCACGGGAAACGGCCCATTGACCCCGAGTCGCCCGAGCACCTCGTCGAAGACGGCCACACCGGCGAGCGAGTCGACGTAACAGATGACATCGAAGCCCTCGGCCCTCGAGGCCGCCAGCCATTCGATCTCTCCCGGCGCAACCACCTCGTTGGCGATCAGCACCCGCGAAACGCCCACCTCCCGCATCACCTTGGCCTGCCAGGTGGTAGCGGCGGTGATCGCCCATGCCCCGTCGTCGATCTGGCGGCGGAACAACTCGGGTGACATCGTCGTCTTGCCATGGGGTGCGAGGTCCACCCCGTTCCGGAGGCAGAACTCACGCATCGTGGCGCCGTTGTGGTCGAGCGCCGACTCGTGCATGATCGCGATCGGATAAGGGATGTCGGGGTCGAAGACCGACCACCCGGTCGTTTCTTCGGCACGGAGCGGGAAACCCTTGGGCCGGGGGTTAGGGTCGCCGCCCATCGGAACAACTCCGGCCTTCGCCGACACCGGTGCCTGGCAGTTCTCCGAACTGTTACCCATCCGTGATCCTTCCTCGATGGTGTCACCCGGCGAGCGCCACACCCCATCCGCTTACGTGTATGGCTCCACCCTCGGGGGCCTCCCGGTGGGCTCGGTCGGGCTCAAGGCGGACCGCCACAACCCTACCGCTTCCATTGAGGACCGCATCGCCGGGGCCGACGTTCCGTAATATCGCCGGGGCCGAGGAGAGTGCTGAGCCATCCACCCCCGACCCGTCACTCGACGACGAAATGACTGGTCAGAGCGCGACGGGCCAAGAGCAATCGTAATTGTTAAGCCTTCTCCGAGGACAACGACGCTTCCCACCTGACCGGGCTATACCCGTTCAGTAGTGGATCCAACCGCCGTCAACGTTGATCACCTGGCCCGTCACGAAGGCGCTCTCGTCACTGGCCAGGTAGACGAACGTCCCAGTGAGATCCGCGGCGTAGCCTCGCCTTGGAAGGCATTGGCGTTCGGCGGCCTTCGCCGCTAGCTCTCGCTCATCGACTCCGAGACCCACCTCGTGCTCGGTTCGGATCGCGCCCGGCATCACTGCATTCACCCTGATCCCCTGCTTGCCCACTTCGCGGGCGAGGGCGCGAGTCAGACCGATGATGGCCGCCTTGGACGTGACGTAGTCGAGCAACCCCGCCATGCCCAGTTCGGTGGTGACGCTGGTCACGGTGATGATGCTCCCCCGACCCTTGCGGACCATGCCCTCGTGGACGGCCCGGGCGCAGAGGAATGTTCCCCGTACGTTGACCGCATGCGTGTGGTCCCATTGCTCCAGAGGAATCTCGGTCCACAGAGACCGGCGCGAGTAGGCCGCGTTGGCAACGAGTACGTCGACTTCGCCGAACTGGCGCCGGGCGGCCTCCACCAAGCGGTCGACTTGCTCCGGCACGGAAATGTCAGCAGCCACCTTGATCGCGTCGCCGCCCGTTTCCACGATCCGGTCCACGACCTCGTCGGCCAGAGCGTCCATCTGCTGCTCTGGGATCGTGTTAACGACCACAGCGGCACCCTCTGACGCGAACGCCTCGGCAACCGACGCGCCGATCCCCCTCGACGCCCCCGTCACGATCGCAACCCGTCCATCCAGCCGACCCATTTCTACTACCTCTCGTTCACCCACCGTCCGGTCGGTGCGATGCCGTCACCGGTTCAGCCGGCCTCGACCCTCGAGCCGGAGCAGTCGATACCGGATCGCGTCCCAGGCCGTGGTCTCACCGGACAGTCTCGTGGTCGGGACGGCGACGCCGGCGAGCGCTCCGTCACCAGATGCTCCAACCGCCGTCCACCACCAGGTTGTGGCCGTTGACGAATCCCGAGCCTTCCGCCGACAGGAACACCACCGCGGTGACGAAGTCTTCGGGAGTGCCGTTGCGCCCGACCGGGGTGTGGTCGGCGTTGCGGGCACGGACTGCCACGCCCTCCTCGTCCGGCTCGGACCAAGAGATCATCCCGGGGCTGAGGGCGTTCACGGTCACTCCTGTCGTACCCAGCTGGCAGGCAACGTATCTGGTGAGGCCGACGACGCCGTGCTTGGCGGCTGTGTACGCACCGGCGCCGCCCCGCGCAGCGGCCGACCTGCGGTCCTGGCCGAGGATACCGTAGATGGACGACACGTTGATGATCCGTCCGAATCCGCGCGCAGCCATCTTGGGGCTCAGTAGATGGATGAGACGCATGGACGCCACCGTGTTGATCTCGTAGGTCCCCCGCCAGTCGTCGGGGGATTGCTCCGGCCACGGCTTGATAAAGGGATCACCGCCCGCGTTGTTCACCAAAATGTCGATGTGCTCGGGAATCCGGTCGAGCTCCTCGTACAACGAATCAACGGTGAGATCGCCCACGATGTAGCGATGCTCAGGGCCGAGGGTCGAGAAGGTCTCGGCAAGCGCATCGGCGCTCCGGGCGATGCTGATGACCGTGGCGCCGTGCCCGGCGAGCCCGTGCACGAGTGTCCGACCCAGGCCGTATCCACCCCCGGTTACGAGGGCTGTCCTCCCCGAGAGGTCGAACATGTTGGTCCTGACATCCATCTCGACACTGCTCCTTCTTGTGGATCGACCGTGGGTTGGCCCTCGGTCCTAGGTGGCCTGGGTTTCCATACCGTCTCGCTCGAATGCTCGCTCTGGACAAACTACGTTTATCGCAGCGCGGGGTACCCAGAACCTAGTTGAAGTCGGCCAGGCATGTGCCGACAAGAGGGTGCGCGGCAGGCTGATCAGCAACACCGGATAGGACGTGGTCACGTCTTCCTGGATTCGACCCCCGAGGAGTGGTGCCGGCTCATCGACATCAACTTGGTTGGTCGGCTGCACATACACCATGGCGTCCTCGCTAGCATCGTGGCACGGGACATCGGCGGGTAGTTCGCCGTCGCCTCAGACGCAGTCGGGCGTCAGCCTCTCAGGCGGGCAGGTTCGGCCTCTCGAAGACCCCGGCCCGGATTCGCGGCAGGGCCGGGATCACCTTCAATGCCGTGGGGTGCCGGCACGTAAGTTCACGCCTTGAGGCTGACGGTCCGTGCGGATTGGACGAGTGCGGCCGTGTACGGATCGGACGGACTGCTGAGCACCTTGGTCATGGGACCGGCTTCGATGATACGGCCTTCCTTCATGACGATGACCTGCTCGCAGATCCTGCTGATGACCGCCAAGTCGTGCGAGACCATGACCAGGGTCAGACCGAGCTCCGCTCGAATGTCCATGAGCAGGTTGAGCACCTGGGCCTGGACGGACACGTCCAGGGCGCTGGTCGGCTCGTCGGCGTAGAGAACCTCCGGACCGACCGACAGGGCGCGGGCAACCCCGACCCGCTGCAGCTGCCCGCCGGACAACTGATGCGGGAAACGCGGGAGGACCTCGTCGGTCAAACCCACTCGTTCGAGCCAACCGATAAGCTCGTCGTCGGAGGGTGCGCGGCGCTCGATTGCCCTTACCGGCTGGCTCAACGATCGGCGGATGCTCATTCGTGGATCGAGGGACCGCCGGGGACTCTGGAACACGATCTGGTTGCGACGACGGAGTTCCCTGGGACGCCGCGCCAGCCACTCCGTGAGCTCCAGTCCATCGAAGATGACCTCTCCTTCCTGACGGATCAGAAGACCACACAGGATACGTACCAGCGTCGACTTCCCCGAACCCGACTCCCCGACGATGCCGACCGACGATGCCCTTTCGATCGACAGGTCCATGTCCTTGAGTGTCCACGGGAGGGCGCCGCGCCCCCGCACGCTCGGGTACCGGAAGTGCAGTCCGCGGACCTCAACGAGCGGCATCGATGGCTCCTCGGGTAGCGGCGATGCGCTCGGTCGGGTTCCAACATTTGAAGATGTGGCCACTGGCCGCCACCGAGATCTCAGGTGGTTGTGCGCACGCCTCGATCTCCGAGGTGCACCGGCCCCGGAATCGGCAACCGGACGGGAACTTGCCGAGTGCCGGCACCGAGCCTCGGATGACTTCAAGCCGCTGGTTTACAACCTCGCCGAGATGTTCGTCGGCTGCGATCCCCGGATTGGCGGACACCAACGCCTGGGTGTACCGGTGGCGCGGATGCCCGATGACTCGTTCGGCCGGACCGAACTCCACCATCTGGCCACCGTAAACGACGCCGACCACCTCGCTGATTGCCTGGACGACACCGAGGTCATGACTGACGAACAGCAGGCCCATGTTGCGCGAGGTGCTCAGTTCGCGCAGCAGCGAAAGGATCCCGTTCTGTACCGTGACGTCCAGCGCCGTCGTCGGCTCGTCGGCGATGAGCAGCTTGGGATCGCACGCGATCGCGATCGCGATTAGGACACGCTGCTGCTGGCCACCCGACAACTGGTGCGGGTACCGGCGCAGCAGCGCTTCGGCTTCGGGCAGCTGAACCTGGGTGAGCAGGTCGAGGACGTGCGCTCGCAGCTGGTTCCGGGGCAGATCCATGTGCAGGCGGATCGCCTCGGCGACCTGCCGGCCGATGCGCATCATGGGATTGAGCGCCTTGGCCGGATCCTGAAAGACCACGCCGATCTCGCGGCCGCGTACCTCGGCAAGCTGGCGGTCGGTCAATCCGACCATCTCCCGTCCGTTGAAGCGGATTGACCCCGACACAACGGCTTCATTGGGTTGCAGGCCGACGATGCTCATGGCCGTCATCGTCTTGCCCGACCCGGACTCACCCACGATCCCCAGGCGCGTACCGGACGGGACGGTCAGCTGTTCGATTTCGACGATGGCGTGGCGACCGATGGTCACGTTGAGGTCGTGGATCTCGAGCATCAAATGAGTCCCGAACGGGTAGCCTGCTGCGGATCGAGGATGGTACGCAGCCCGTCGCCGAGGAGGTTGAACCCGAGGACGGTCAGCACGATCGCCACACCCGGGAAGAACATCAGGGTCGGCGCCGCCTCGAGCAGGGGCTGCGACTCCTGCAGCAGCCGTCCCCAGGACGCTGTTGGTGGCTGAGCGCCTATACCGAGAAAGGCCAGTGCCGCTTCGATAAGGATTGCGGCGGCGAACATCACCGATCCCAACACGATCAGCAGCGGGGCGATGTTGGGGGTGACGTGGTGTAAGAGCACGTACCACTTGGTGCGACCGTAGGCGTAGGCGGCCTCCACGAAGTCGAGCGCAAGGATCTGGCGGGCGGGACCGATCGTCACCCGAGCGGCGATGGGTATGAACCAGAAGATGATCGCCACGATCGCCGCCTGGTTACCGGGGCCGGTCGAGGTCGCCAGCACCAGCGCGATCAAGATACCCGGGAGGGCCACTCCGACATCGATCAGCCGGGACAGGGCGTTGCGCCACCGAGAGCCGGCGCCGGCGGTCAGCAGCCCGAGCAGCGCGCCGACGACAATCGCCACCGACGTCGACAGCAAGCTGACGAACAGGGAATTGCGGGCACCCACCATGAGTTGGCTGACGACATCACGGCCGAACTTGTCGGTGCCGAACATATACCCGGGGCTGCCGGGTGGCAGCAGCCGGTCGACCACGACCAACACATTGGGGTCGTAGGGCGTCCACACGAACGAGACGGTCGCAACGAACAGGAACGATCCGACGAGAATCGCGCCGATGATCAGCGGCAGGGGAAGCCGACGAGTGCGGCGCCACAGACTCGGCCTGTCGGGGGGCTCGGTGAAGTCCGTGTTAACCAGCAGGTCGGAGGTCGGCTCACCACGACCGGGACTTGATGTGCGGGGTGCGGGCCGTCCGGGTTCGTCACGCAATGGCCTCACCTCCCTGGCTATCACGAATCCTCGGATCGATCAGGACGTAGGCGATGTCCATCAGGAAGTTCATCACCAGGATCATCAACAGGATGACCAGGATGAGCGACTGCACGACGATCACCTCACGCCCTAGCACCGACGTGACCAGCAGGCGTCCGATGCCCGGGATGACGAACACATTCTCGATCACCACCGTTCCGGCCATGAGCGCTCCGAGTTGCAGGGTACCGACGGTCACCAGCGACACCGACGCGTTGCGTACGCCGTGGACGAGAGCTGCCCCGCGGCGGGTGCGGCCCTTGGCCATCGCGGTGCGAATGAAGTCCTCGCCCATCACGTCGAGCATCGCCGAGCGGACATAACGGGTCAGCACCGACGTGATCCCGAGCGACAGGGCGAGTGTCGGCATCACGAGGCGCTGTATGGACTCGCCCAGGTCGTCGAACGGTGATGTGTAGCCGCCGGTCGGCAGCCATCCGAGTTGGATCCCGAAGACCACCACCATGAGGAGCCCCGCCCAGAACGCCGGAACTGCGATACCGATCTGGCTCATCACATCGACGACACCACCACGAACTCTCTTGACGTGAATGGCCGAGAACGTCCCGAGCACGAGAGCAGCAGGAATAGAGATGAGCAGCGAACCGAACGCTAGGAGGGTCGTCGGGCCGAGTCGACGCAGGACCTCGTCGTAGATGTCGAACCGTGCGGAGTAGGACGTCCCGAGGTCTCCGGTGAACACCCCGACAAGCCAATCAAAGTACTGCACGTACCACGCAGCATTCAGGCCCAACTCCTCCTGCAGGGCCTCGAGGGCCCCGGGGGTCGCGTACTGGCCCAGGATGATGTGCGCGACGTTGCCGCCGATGGAGCGCAACAAGCCGAAGACGACCAAGGATCCGAGCACCGCGGCAAGGGCCAGAGACACGACGGACCTGACGATCACCCGCGCCACTCGAACCTCCCTCTAACAAACAGACGTCGGTTCCGGCTCACCTCAAGGGCACCGGGCGCCAGTCGGATGTCGGTAGGAAACTCGGTGGGGTCCGCCATCAAAATGGCGGACCCCACCCGGACTTAGTGATCGGGCTCAACTCTCGCAGAGAGAGCTCCGGCGCAACGTCAGCCCGCCCAACGCATGTCGCCCACGTAGATGTGGATGTCCGGAAGGCGGTGCTGCTTGATCCCGAGCAGATCCGAACGGTAGAGCACCGGGACGTTCGGCTTCTTGGTCGCGAAGATCCACCCCTGATCGGCGACGTAGTCGTGCAGAGCGCGCTGCGCAGCGACGTAGTCGTCATAGTCGGACTGGGCCTCGACTGCGGCTATCAACTCATCCATGCCTTCGTCGCAGAACGCCTGGTTGCCTCTACCGAACTGCTGCCGGCCTCGATCGCACCCGTAGTTGACAAGTGGCGCACCACTGGTGATCTGGAATACCTGGTATTGACCCTGCGTATTGACCTGATCCAACCACGTGGCGAGGTCCAGGCTCCGCAACTCGATCGTGACACCGATCTCAGCCATTTCTGCCTGGAAGACCTGGGCCATCACGGTATGCCACGCGACATTGGCGAATGGGAAGTCCAACACCAACTCGCCCGGTCCGAAACCGGCCTCTGCAAGGAGCTCAACTGCCTTAGCGGGGTCGTAGGGATACGGACAGTAATCCGAGTCCCACGCTATCCCTGAAGGTACCGCCATCGAACATGATGGGGTGGCCGTCCCGGCCGTCGCCGCATCGATGTGCGCCGTCCGGTTGTGTCCGTGCTGGATCGCCTGGCGCACGCGGGGGTCCTGGAATTCCGGCACATTCGTGTCCAGCAACCAGTACGAGACCTCGGTGCCGGGAAGGAGTACGAGTTCGATACCGTCGTTTTCTCCGGACACGGCGAACACCCGGTCCATGCCCTCAGCGATCACCGAGGCGACCATGTCGAGCTCTCCGCCGAGCAGAGCATTGATCGCCGCGGTCTCATCGGGGATGAACCGCTGGATCACCGTCTCGAAGAAGGGCTTGTCTCCCCAGTAGTCCTCGAAACGAGTCATAGTCAGGTCCTGGTCGATCCTGTATTCGGCGAACACGTACGGGCCGGTACCGATCACCGTTGTAGCGGCGTCGTTGTCCTCGAAGAAGTTCTCCGGGACCATGATCCCGGCACGATCCGCCATGGTGTTGACGAACGTCAGGCTCGGCGCGTTGAGGGTCACCTCAACCGCATGGTCTCCCGCCGCCTGGACGGCCGCGACCGAGCCGTAGGGTCCCGCCGTCCTATCGACACTGGCTTGACCGTTCGCGTTCATCGAATACACAACGTCGGCTGAGGTGAAATCGGATCCATCGTGGAATTTGACGCCCTGACGCAAGTCGAAGGTGACGGTGAGACCGTCGGTGCTGACGTCCCACGACTCGGCCAGCACCGGGACCAAGGAGCCGTCCGCCTCTAGTCGAACGAGCGTCTCCCAGACGTTCAGCAGCAAGGGTGCGGTGACTGCGGTCAGTCCGGTCTCGGTGTAGTCCCAGTTCGGCGGCTCCTGCGAGTAGGAGTAGGTCAGAGTCGTGCCGCGTGGGTCCTCAGGCTCTGGTGGGGGCGCCTCCGTTGTTGCGGTTGTTTCTGCCGGAGTCGCCGTTGTGCTCGGTGCCTCTGCCGCTGTCGTAGCTGGAGCCGCCGTAGTAGTGGTCGCAGCGTCCCCCTCATCGTCGCTGCCACAGGCAGCCGCCACCAACGTAAACGCGATTAGCAGCAGCGCCACCTTCGAATGTTTCTTGCGCAAATACCTCACTATGCAGCCTCCCTCGCAGGCCAGTTCGTTACTGCAATCTGCTCGCAGCACCGGCCAGAACTTTTATGAACGATAGACCCCGCTTCAGTACCGGGCAAGCGAGTTCGAAATGGCTTTGAAGCTATGCGGACACGGTTCAGAGCCGTTCGCCCGGTTCCGTCTCCCACCACAAGTCGATGACATCCAACTCATCGGCGAGCACCACGTCCCTGTCGAAGGCACGTGCGACGGCAGCAAGCACTCGACACTCGGACTCCGCTCCCTCCAACCTCGGCCCACGGTGCACGAGAACCAGCCTCTCGACACCGGCGTCACCAGCCATCAACGCGGTGCGCGCCGTTCCGGTCTGACCCGGCGCCTCGCCACATTCGTCCATGGTCGCTTGGTGATCCCAACACATGCTCACCAACGTCGTGGCACCGACCTGGCCTTTCTCCCAGCGGTGACCGGGCCCCATGGCGTCGCTCCCTCCGGAACCACAGGGAGCGACGGCTGGGAGGGCTTCGCCGGGCTCTTATAGACGACGGCAATCGGTGGCCGGAGCCAATACAATGGCGATGCTCTTGAAGAGACCTGGGATCGTTCGATTACAAAGCGGACGCATCCGGTCACCGTGTCTGCGTACTCCCGGCGTGTACGACCGCCTGCTGTCATGCAGCGGATTCGGATCGTGTGCCGGGTTTTCCGAGTATCGGGAGACCACGACTTCGGCGAGAGCGTCGGCACGGGCCGGCACAGCTGTGGCGAGCTTCGGCCGGTTCGGTCTGACATCTCGAAAGGAAACACAGCATGCTGATCACAGCTCCAGTACTCATCAGACCAGGCGAGCCGATGCAGATGCTCGATCTAGAACTCGACGACCCCGGGTATGGCGAGGTCCGGGTCAAGATGGCGGCCACTGGCGTCTGTCATAGCTGTCTTCATGCCGCCGATGGGTCCCACACCGGCATTCCGATGCCGATCGTGCTAGGCGACGAAGGGTCGGGAGTCGTCGATGCCGTGGGAGAGGGCTGCAAGTCGCTGGCGCCCGGCGACCATGTCATCATCTCCTGGGCACCCGATTGCGGAGCCTGCAAATACTGCGCTCTCGGGTTCCCCGCACTGTGTCTCAACACGCCCCCGACCGGCAAGATGGGGGACGGTACAACCCGCTTCCATCACGACGGCTCAGACGTTCACCACTATGGACCTGCGACATACGGCCCTCAGATCATCGTGTCCGAGGCGGCTGCGGTACGGATCCCCGGGGATTTCCCGCTCGACCTGGCCGCCCTGATCGGGTGTTCGGTGACTACGGGCTTCGGGGCGGTGGTGAACACGGCGGCGGTCAGAGCAGGTCAGAGTGTTGCGGTGTTCGGCTGTGGGGGCGTTGGACTCAATGCCGTCCAGGGCGCCGCGGTCACGGGGGCGTACCCGATCATCGGTATTGATGTACTCGACTCCAAGCTCGACCTGGCTCGCCATTTCGGCGCCACCCACACGATCAACCCGGCAAAGCATGACGTCGTGGCAGAGGTCCTCGAGCTCACCGGCCACGGAGTAGATGCGAGCATCGTCGCGGTCGGTAACACTACAGCCATGAAGCAAGGCCTCGAGATCCTCGCCAAGCAGGGGGTGGAGGTGGTGGTGGGTCTGCCGGGTACCGGAGAGACCTTCGCCGCGGATCCGTTCCTCCTCATGACCGGTGAACGTCGGATCCTCGGGTCCCGCTACGGCAGCAGCAATCCGATGGTTGAGTTCCCGAAGATGATCGAGTTGTCGAGGGCCGGGCTGCTGAGAATCGACGAACTGATCACCAAACGATACGACCTCGACGAGGCCGACGAGGCGTTCCGGGCGTTGGCGGCCGGCGAGCAGGCACGTGGGTTGATCGTCTTCTGATCCAGGAGGCGGTCCAGAGTTCGAGCCCGACGGGAAGGGATGCACATGGACAGATCCGAGCGGATCCTGGTCGCCCTTATCCGGCAGGAAAGTAATAGCTTCGTGCCGGGATCGACAACGCTGGCCGACTTCGAGATGAACGGTATAGCTACCGGCGCGGCGGTCCTCGAACGGGTCGGCAACCGCGAGGTCGACGGATACCTCGACGCCGCCGAGGAACTCGGCGGCGAACTCATCCCGTTGCTCGACGCCAAGGCGCAGTCTGGGCCACCTCTGGACGACGCCACCTTCGAGCACGTCGTCGGCGAGGTCTGTGATGGCATCCGCGAGCACCGTGACACTATCGACGGAGTGATGTTGGGCCTCCACGGCGCCATGGTCACTGAGAGTCTCGACGATGCGGACGGTGAGATTCTCGCCCGGGTACGTGCGATCGTGGGCCGAGATGTCCCCGTAGCGGCCACATTCGATCTTCACACCCATATGACCCGGCGAATGGGCGAGCTGGCCGACATCGTGGTGGGCTACCAGACGTGCCCACACGTGGATCTGCGCCGCACCGGCACGGTGGCGATGCAGATCCTGATACGGACGATCAGGGGAGAGGTGGATCCGGTCGTATCGCAGCGCAAGATCCGGATGATGACCTCCTCGGAAACCCACGACGACCGGCTGTTCCCCAACCGGGAGGTGATCGCCGCCCTCCACGAGGCCGAGACGGACCCCCGAGTCCTGGCGGCGACCGTGTTCTGCACCCAGCCCTGGCTGGACATCCCCGAGCTGGGGTGGACCGTGGTCGTGGTGACCGACGATGACGCAGCCCTGGGCCAGAGCGCGGCCGACGCCATCGCCCGCAAGGCCTGGGACCTTAGGGAGCACTACCGGGTGGAGAAGATGGACGTTGACGAGGCGATCGACGCCTCTCTCGGAGGCGAAGGCTTGTTCGCCCTGTCCGAGGGCGCCGACAGCACAACCGCCGGCGGACTGGGCGACGGCAATCTCCTGCTGCGAGCGCTCCTCCGCCGCGGCGTCGATGTCCCCTGTCTGGTCATGGTCAGCGACCCGGCCGCCGCCGACCTATGCATCCGCGCCGGTGTCGGCACCACGGTCACCACGGAACTCGGCGGCACATCCAACCCCGCCTTCTACAGCCCCGTGGAGGTCACCGGGACGGTCCAAAGCCTGACCGACGGACGCTACACGAACCACTACGGAGGCATCCGGCCGGTTGACATGGGCCCCACGGCGGTGCTCCAGGTGGGATCGATCTCAATCATGATCCCAACCCACCGCCCGCCGATGGTCGATTACGAGGCCTATCTCAGCGTCGGCGCCGATCCTCGGCAGGTGCGCATTGTCCAACCCAAGTCCGCCGGTGCCTATCGCGAGTACTACGAGCCGATCGCCACCTGCATCGACATCGATGTTCCCGGTCCGGCCGGTAGCGACCTCACGGCGTTCCCCTTCAAACGCATCCCGCGCCCGATGTGGCCGTGGGACCCGGAATTAACCGATCCCTGGACGGAGTGAGGCCGGGCTACGGGTATAGGTTCGGTCGGGTTCCGTCAACTTCGGGTAAGTGTCGAAAACCGGACCGGTTACCAGATACTCCAGCCTCCGTCGACCACGAGATTGTGACCGTTCACGAACGCGGAGCCTTCCGCCGAGAGGAACACGACCGCAGTCACGTAGTCCTCGGGCAAACTGTTGCGGCCCACGGGCGTCTGCTCCGCAAGCCTCGCCCAGAGCGCCAATACTTCCGCGCTCGGCGTAGGGGCCCAAGTGATCATGCCGGGACTGAGCGCGTTGATGGTGACGCCGGTCCCGCCGAGCTGGCACGCGAGATAGCGGGTGAAGCCGATCAGTCCGTGCTTCGCGGCCGTGTACGCGCCCGCACCGCCTACGGGCAGGGTGTTGCGAGCATCTTGGCCGATCGAGCCATAGACCGACGCTACGTTGATGACGCGACCCCAGCCGCGGGCGACCATCTTCGGGGTCAGGAGCCGGCACAGCCGCTCGGCCGCGATCACGTTGATTTCGTAGGTATTACGCCACTCCTGAGCGGCCTGCTCTCCCCAAGGCTTGGTGTGCGGATCGCCGCCCGCGTTGTTGACGAGGATGTCGATGTGTTCGTCCATACCGTCGAGCTGTTCATAGAGCGCGTCGTCGGTGAGGTCGCCGACGATGTACCGATGCTCCGGTCCGAGGCTCGAGAAGGTCTCGGCGAGCCCGTCCGCGCTGCGGGCCACACTGAGCACGGTGGCGCCGTGGCCGGCTAGTCCATGGACGAGCGTCCGGCCCAGGCCGTAGCCGCCACCGGTGACCAGAGCCGTCTTCCCGGTGAGGTCAAACATGTTCGATCGGATGTCCATCTTGCGAGGCTCCTTTCCCAGCGGTTGGTCAGTCATCGAGGAATGTCATCGCCTCCATCTCGACGAAGAAGCAGGGATGAAGCGACTCGCGACCGCCGACGAAGGCACCGGCCATTCGAGAAGCAACATTCGAGAAGCAACATTCGAGAAGCCCGCGGGGGTTGCCGCTTCGACGGTACGGGCCGGTTACGGAACTCTGCCACTGTCTGGTCCAGCTCCCGGGCCAATTCGGACACCTGGGACTTGGACAGCGACGTGACACCCGCCGCTTCGACCAGGCCCTCCACCCAACGGGTCGAGATTCCCCGCACCCAAGCCTCGGTCACCACCTGCACGAAGGCCCGCTCCGAACGGGTACGCGCATCCAACACCCACTCCGGAAAGTACGAACCCCGCCGAAGCTTGGGAATCCGCAGCTCGATTGAACCCACCCGAGCTTCCCAACGCCGAGTCCGATATCCGTTCGGACGGTTCACCCGTTCCGGGCTCTGCTGCCCCCAGGGAGCTCCGCAGATCACATCCGCCTCCGGCGACATCAGCCCCTGCGCCGAAGCTACGGACCATCTCCCGCAGCAAATCATTACCCTCTGCCTCAAGCCGGTTGCATAACCACACCAACTCGTCCATCCTTGCACCGACGACCGCGTTCCTCCTCACGGTCCAATGCCAATACCTCCCTGAGGCTGGAGCGGTAGTCACCTAACCCAAAGGACCCTCACCCAACGTACACCACTCGGATTGTTGCAGGTATCGCGCGGGTGTCCTACGTCGGGCCGGTTCGCGAATCTCCTTGTCAGCGAGGTCGTGGCAACTGCCTTGCGGCGGGTATCGGTCTCATAATCTACCGTTAGAGGGTTCCAGTTAGGTGGGTCGGGTCCTGTGGTGGGTGGGGCAGGCATTTTTGGGGAGGGGGTTTGTTTGGTCGTGTTTTCTAGCCGTTCTCTGGTTCGTGGGGTTACGCCGAGCCGTTGGCCATGCGGTGAAACGCTGTGGTGGAGCTGAGGGGATTTGAACCCCTGACCCCCTCGTTGCGAACGAGGTGCTCTGCCGAACTGAGCTACAGCCCCGGGTGCAGCGCCATTGTACCCGGAATGACGGGCGGGGCGATCCGGCTATAGCAGGACTTCACCGCTGCCTCGGAATGCCTTGGAGAACGGCGGTCGCTCTCGCCCGTCTTCGTCGAGCGCGCTTTCTATGGCCGGACGACGGGTGGCGCATGGGTTGCTGCGCACTCCCGAAGGTCGCGGCGGAGTCGCTCGGCCACCAGCGCCGACGTGAGATCGGCCCTGCTACGTTCCGTCAGGCTGCGGGCTACGTCGGTGGTGCGGCGTAACCCGCCGGTCATGCCATCGGGATAGTCGAGGGCCGCCAGCAAATCGACGATCTCGTCCATGACCGCCAGCAGCTGCTCCGCCTCCTCGAACTCCTCGGCTCGCAACTGGTCGAGAAGACGACGACGGAGTTCCCCGACCGCCTCGCCCAGACCCTTGAGGTAGGGAACCATGGTCATTCCCAGGTCCTGTGCGGTGGGGAGTTCGTGGCGGAACGCCAAAGCCAGGAACAGGCGGGCTTCGGCGTACTCCTTGGCCGCGTCGTTGAGAATGCCTACGTTGATGTCGGAATGGCCGGCCATGGCGCCGGTGGACTCCTCGAGGAGTAGGCGAGCCTCCTCGAGCAACGAACCGGCTGCCTCGAGTTCTCCCCGGTGTACCGAACGGATGGCTCTCGCCGAGCATCTGATGATCTGGCGACCGTTGACGATGACCGTTTCCCTCGCCGAGAACTTCGGGTCGAGTTCGGCGCGTGCGGCAGTCTCGATGGAGGAGAGATCGGGGAGGATCATGGGATCGCTAGCGAGATTGAACGACTCTGACCCTGGAGCTGTAGAACATCATCTCGGTCTCCTGCTCCGAAGCCATGCTCTCGAGCTCGGCCGCTCTCTGCCGATCCTTGATCTGGCGGAGCATCGCCATGTACCAGATGAGCAGGGCGTCGAACGCCAGATGGGAACCGATGATCCACAGGCTCCGGAAGATGACGGCTGCGACCAGGGTCCCGATGGCGGCGGTCGCCAGCGTGACGACTGCCTGGCGCCGACGGGACAGGATCGCGGCGCTAGCCATTCCGCTCGCCACCGCCTCGACCGGGGCGACCGGACCGGGAGCGGAACTGTGATAGGTGTCCCGGGGTGCCCGCCCGGCCTGCTCCGGCTGCTCGGTGAGCCTGGCGGCACGGCGGTTGGGACTGAGCCAGGAAGTGCGCCGATCGGCCCATAGAGGAGGCAGTATACACACCGCCCATAGACAGGCAATCACCAGAAAGAGCGCCCAAGCCATCTCTGCAGCCAACTCCCCGATCCGCAATCGCAAGACAGGTTATACGCCACAGGGTGAGTATCCAAGGATTTCCGGCCGATGCGTGGCGGTGTCGGACCCCCGCGCAAGGACCTCCGGCCTCACTCCGATCCGGCGGACCAGGATCCGGACCGGCCCCCCGACTTGTGCAGAAGGCGTATCCCGTCGATCCGGGCGCCTCGTTCGACTCCCTTGATCATGTCGTAGAGGGTCAGGGCCGCGATCGAGGCCGCGGTGAGGGCCTCCATCTCCACCCCGGTCCGGTCCGTGGTCCTCACCGTGGACCGGATCCGGGCTGCCGACCCGGTTCGGTCCACGGTGACAGTCACGTCCGATATCGACAGCGGATGGCAGAGTGGGATCAGCTCGGCAGTCTTCTTGGCCGCCATGATCCCCGCCAGCCGGGCGGTGCCGATCGCGTCACCCTTCGACAGGCCACCGTCGAATACCAGGTCGAGCGTCGCCTCGGACGCCACCACCACGGCCTCGGCGGTTGCCCTCCGGTCGCTGACCGGCTTGTCGCCGACGTCCACCATCCGCGCCCGGCCTCGCTCGTCGATATGGGTAAGACCGATGTCAACCATCGAATGCGTCGGATGCGGGGCGGGTCTCCGGAGCGCGGAACAACTCGATCGTGACCCGATCCCCCACCTCCACATAGCCGGTCCCCACCGGAACCACCGCGAAGGCATCGGCCCGGGCCAGCGAGGAAAGAACGTTCGACATCTGGGCGCCGCTGCTTCTGATGTAGGTGATCCCATCCCGGATGTCGGTGATCACCCTGGTGAACACCGTCTTTGCCGGATCGGTACGCCATCTCTCGGTTGCGACCGCCGGAACCAGGGGACGGAACACCGCGGTACATCCCATCATGTGCAGCAGGGCAGGGCGGGCGAACTGCTCGTAGGCCACCATGACCGAGACCGGATTGCCGGGAAGGCCCAGCAGAGGCGTACCGTCGATATGGCCGAAAGCAAACGGCTTGGCGGGTTGCATGGCCACCTGCCAGAACTCGACAGTCCCGAGTTCGGCCAGGATCGCTTTGACGAGGTCGTACTCGCCTTTGGAAACACCACCCGACGTGAGCACCATGTCCGCAGTCGCAGCCCCCTCGGCCAAGGCGCTGCGCAAGGTGTCGGCGTCGTCCCCCACGATGCCCAGATCCACGACCACCGCTCCCAACCTCTCCAGGAGACCGATGAGCAACGGACGGTTGGTATCACGGATCTGCCCCGGACCGAGGACTCTCGTGTCAGGAGGCAGCACCTCATCGCCGGTGGACAGTACCGCGACCCGAGGGCGGCGCCGGACGGCCGGAGCGACACCCAGCGACGCCAGCACCGCCACGTGGCGGGCGGTGAGGCGCTCCCCGACCTCGAATACCGGCTCGCCGGCTACCAGATCGCCGCCGGCCGGGCGAACCGCGGTTCCCGTCGCGGTCTCCGCCAGGATCAGTACCCCGGCGGGAAGCGGCTCGGTGTCCTCCACCTTCACGACCGTATCGGCCCCACCGGGCATCGGTGCACCGGTCATGATCTTGATGGCCGTACCGGGCGTGACCGTGGCCCGCGCCACATGTCCGGCGGGCACATCCTCGAGCACCCGGAGCGTCGCCGGCGCCGTCGACACGTCGGCGCCCAGCACCGCGTACCCATCCATGGCCGAGTTGGTGAACGGGGGGACATCGTGAGGCGCCAGCACGGGCCGGGCCAGGGCCAAGCCGAGCACCTGGCCGAGCGGTAGTTCCACCATCGGCAGCGGGGGCACCGAGATCAGTACTTCTCTCTGGGCTTCAGCGAGCGGGCGCATAGGTCCATTCCACCAGAAGATCGTCGACTATGGCGCGGAAATCTGGGCCGTAGACGGGATCGAGGGCGCCCAGCACCGCGTTGGCGTGCAGGTAGCCGAGAGGATTCCCGACATCGAGCAACTCGACATCGGCCACGTACGCCCGGCATCTTCCTGCCTCCCCCAGCGCTGCGATCGCATCAGTCAACTGTATCTCGCCTCCGTAGCCGGGTTGGGTCCGTTCGAGGTACTCGAACACCTCGGGCATGAACAGGTAGCGTCCATGGATCCCGTAATTGGACGGCGCACGGGCCGCACCCGGCTTCTCCACCGCTCCCCCGACCTCCACAACATCGCCGGACACCTCGGATCGAGGAACGATCACCCCCTTGACGTCGAGCATCTCGTCCGGCAACTCTCGCACGTAGACGACCGATACCCCGCCGTCGGCTGCTGCCGCCAGATGGGGGAGGATGTCATCTCGCGGCCGGATCAGATCGTCGGCCAGCAACACGTAGAACGGGCGGTCCCCTATCGCCTCGCGTCCCATGAGCACCGCATGCCCCAGTCCCTTGGCCTCGTGCTGGACCACCGACCGAACCCGGATGCCCTCCAATCCCGGGAGGAACCGGGATGAGACGAAATGTCGCTCGATGATCGTCCCGCCATCGGGATCAGCCACCACGACCACCTCGGTTACTCCCGCCCGGACTGCCTCCTCCACGACCCACTGGATGCTCGGACGATCGACCACGGTGAGCAGTGCCTTGGGAATGGCGTTGGTGGCCGGACGCATCCGCGTCCCGCGACCCGCAGCCGGGACCAGCGCTACGTCGACCTTCATGGTGCTGGACACGTCATCGGGTCAGCCTGTGCGGGACCGCCCGGACCTGCACCGGGCATCCGGTCGCGTCCCGACTGCCGGCCGGTGGTGGCAAACCGGGGCTGCTACAAGAACTCATAGCGGTCGATTATCGCGTGTTCTTCGAGATCAACACAGATCGAGCGATCGAACTTGCCCGGTCGTGACTCAACGCACTCTCGCAAGCATCCGAATCCCGTCTCGATCCCGCATCGGGGCGTGACGACCGGCCGGCCTGCCGCTCGACCCTGAGTCCCCGATCAGCGTGTGGCCGGCCTTCAGCAATCGTCATCGTTCACCATTCTCCTAGGAGGGTGGTCTAAAACGGTTGGGAGCAACGGCCCGTCTTCCTCTGAACAGGCATTATGTCATCGGTCGACGGGCCGTGAAGGGGTTTCACACCACCCTCCTAGACTTCGACCGGTCCGACAACCGACAACTTACCGACGCGACCAGGAGCGCCAACGTGAAGGTCTTCAGCTTTGATCCTGGCAGGATCCACCTCTTGAGCCTCCGCGAAGGCGATGACCTCCTGCAGTCATTGACGGAGTTCGCTCGGTCGAACGGGATCCTGGCCGCGACCATCACTTTCCTGGGCTCCGTCAATCGGGCCGATCTGTCCTGGTATGACCCCGACGCCGGGGACTACCGCACCTTCACTGTGGAGGCACAACTGGAGGTTGCGGGCGGAACCGGCAACATCTCCCTGTTCGACGGCCAACCACTGGTACACATACACGCTGTGTTCGCCGACTCGACCGGGGGAATCTTCAGCGGCCACGTGAACACGGGAACAACGGTCTTTGCCATGGAAGCCGTGGTCCACGAACTGATCGGCCCGCCGCCGGAGTTCTGGGGCACGCTATGAGTCAGCCGTGATCGCCGTGTTCAACCTCGCACTCGGGCCCTGCAGGGGGAAGTCACCCCGACCGATCCGCGACTAATCTGCCTAGCGAGGTACCCTCCGAGGAGGAATCTTTGACCAACCGGGTGTTCAGCGACAGCAGCGGCAGCGGGGAGGCTGCGGAGTCATCACCGGCCATCTCGCTGCGACGTGTCAGCAAAGAATTCCAGCTGAGGAGGGGTCAACCACTGCTGGCTGTCTCCGACGTGAGCCTTGATGTCGAAGCCGGGGAGTTCGTGGCGATCATCGGGCCTTCGGGCTGCGGGAAGTCAACCTTGCTGCGCCTGGTCGCATCGCTGGAGACACCTTCCCGCGGGTCCGTGGTGGTGAACGGACGTAGACCAGCCGAGTTGGCGGCGGCGCACCGTCTGGGAGTGGCGTTTCAGGACCACGCACTGCTCCCCTGGCTCACCTCATGGGACAACGTCGCGCTGCCGTTCCACCTAGCCGAGATGAAACCCGACAAGCAGCGAATCTCGCATCTCATGGCGCTGGTCGGGATGGCGGGATTCGAGAAGGCGAGACCCAAGCAGCTGTCCGGCGGGATGCGCCAACGTATCGCCATCGCGCGTGCTCTTGCACTGAACCCCGAAGTGCTACTTCTCGACGAGCCGTTCGGAGCGCTCGATGCGGTGACGCGACGCCAGATGAACCTGGAACTGCAGAGAATCTGGGCTGCCCAGCAGCACACAACCATTCTCGTGACCCACTCGGTGGACGAGGCACTGTTCCTCGCCGACCGCGTCATCGTGCTGACGGAGCGCCCCGGCAGGGTGAAGCTCGTCAAAGAAGTCGGCTTCCCGAGACCTCGGCAGAAGGAACTCGCCGCCACGCGGGAGTTCCACGCCATAGCGGACGAACTCACGCTGGCCTTGGACTCGACCGGAGTCGGAGAGCCGCCGCAGAACCCCTAGGACGGTCCGGGACCGGAGGGATCAGGCCGGTGGGGCTCCCCGATCCGGTTCGGCGATGGAGCCGTGGATGCCGCGAGCCTCGGCGGCCAAGCATCGCTGTAGCGCATGTCACGGTAACCCGATCCGACGGACGCGAGAAGTGCTGCCCCCGCTCATCGGGGGCAGCACTCCCTCGGACCGGTCGGCTTATCCGGTCAACACTCCAACAGCGAGGCTCCGCAATTCGCGAACGCATCCTCGAGCAGCGTGATGTCGACCATCGTCTCCGGAGCCGGCAGGTTCTCGATCCCCGTCAGACCCAGTACATCCCACATGGTGGTCGCCATAAGATCGAAGTCCATGCGGAAGAGGCCCTGCTCGTCGGTCAGGCTGCTCGTCATCAGAGGCACCTGAGCATCGTGGATAGGCCGCTGGAACGAGATGTCCATGCCGAGTTCGGCCCCACCCTATTTGTTCATCATCAGGTCGATTGCAGTGTCGGGATCGGCGAAGGCCGCTTCCCACCCCTTGATCATCGCCCGCAGGAAGCCGACAACAGCTTCACGGTTGGCATCCAGAAACTCGCGATCCACGAACGCCAGATCGTGATACATCTGCATGCCGAGGTCGGCGTAGGACACAGCGACGTTGTCGACACCCATGAAGTCGAGAATGACCGGGTGGCTGTTCATGTAGTTGACCTGGCCACGTACCAGGCCCTCGGCAACCGGTGACGGGTCAAAACCAACCGGCACCATGTCGTAACAGCCCGGCTCGAGCCCGTTGAGGACCAGCAGGGCATCGAGTTGGACGATGTCACCGGGAGTGGCTCCGATCTTGCTACCGCATATGTCACCGGCGGTAAGTATCGGGTCGGAACTCAACGAACTGATCCCGAGGATTCCTTCCTGCAACCTGGTACCGAATATCACGAACTCGTCGCCCTGGGATACTGCGTCGGCGATGATGGCCAGCCCCCCGAAACCGATGTCGGCGGCTCCACCGGCGAGGATCTGGACAGGATGCGGTACGTTCGGCCCGCCATACTCGAATTCGGGCGCCACGTTCTCTTCGGCGAAGAACCCCAGTTCGTCCGCCATGTACAGCCCCAGGAACCCGGGATCTGCTGTCCAGTTGAGCCGGACGCGGATGACCGTAGGTTCCATGGGAGCTTCGGTGGTAGCCGGGGCGGCCGTCGTGGCAGGAGCCGCGGTCGTGGCAGGTGCCGCGGTGGTGGTCGGTGCCGCGGTCGTGGTAGGTGCCGCGGTGGTGGCAGGAGCCGCCGTCGTGGCAGCCGGCTCGTCGTCGCCACACGCGACCGCCAGCATGGCCAACACGAGGATCATCCCACCCACTCGGGACCTGTTTGAGTATCGCACTGAACGTCTCCTAGGCAGACTATCCACCAAGTCTGCCAGCCCGCACTCCCGGATGTCCAAACCACCCAGGACGAATCCACCGGGGATGCCGGAACAGCCTCACAGCATGCGCTGGCGGCCTAGCTCCTCCACCCGGCTTGCGCCGACGTATACGACTACCGACAACACAACGATCACGACCGCAGAGCCCCAGGCCCGAGACATGTCGAGACCACCGTTGGCGATGGCGAACAGCCATCCCAGGCCATCCCTTCCGGTTAGGTACTCTCCCAGGATCGCGGCAACGATCGCCAGGGCTGCGTTGAGCCGGAATGCCGTGAGGAAATCAGGCACCGCCGACGGTAGCGCGAGGTGGCGCAATCTGGCACGCCGGCGCGCCCCCAGGACAGAGAAGACGTCATCGGCCCCGGGCGGTGTGGAACGGAAGCCGGAACTGACCAGAACGAATGTGGGGAACATCGATACCAGGGCGGCAACTGCCACCACCGTCGTCCGTGTATATCCGATCACCCGTGCCACGATCGGCACGGTCGCTACGAGAGGGACCGAGTACATGATGATCATGGGAGCGGTGAGCATGCCCTTCAGCATCGGAGACAGCCAGCTAGCCAGCGCTGCTACCAGCCCGATCAGAGTACCGATGAACAGGCCCAGGGCGGCCGACTGGAGCGTCTTGAACGTGTAGTCGATATAGGTACCGGGGTTTCCGGCGATATCGCTTACGACCGATTCGGGCGTCGGGGCCACTATGGAACTCACATCCCAGATGGTCACGGCCAGTTGCCAGAAACCGAGGACGACCACGAACGGCCACACCGTGAGCGCAAAGTCCACGGTCCGCCGGCGCCAGGAAGTCGGCTGCCCGTTTTCTGCCCTTACCCTCCTGGTGGGTATGGACGCCCGGACGTCATCTCGCACGGAGAATTCGCGACGCCGGACGAGCTCTTCTATCAAGGCAAGGAGACTGAAGGCAACGATGGCGATGAGCGCAGTGAGTCCGGCGGCAGCCCACAGCCGCGCCGTGAAGAATTGCTGGAGCGCGACGACCATCACCAAGCCCAATCCGGGATCTGTCGTTCCGAACCACTCGCCGAAGACAACCCCGAACATGGCGGCAGGCGCACCTAGCTTGGCGGCATATACGATCGAAGGAGACACCGCCGGCAGTTCGAGCCTCCGGAACCGGTTTCGCCTGGAAGCTCCCATTACGGTGAACACGTCGTGATGAGATCGGCTCACCAGGTTGAAGCCCGAACTGACCGCAACGAAGCTCGAGAAGAAGACCGCCAGCCCGGCAAAGACCAAGGGAGTCGCCGACGACGAGACCACCATGACGATGAGGGGACCTAGGGCGATCCAGGGAATGGAGTTGACCAGCGTGGCGAGTCGGCCGATTCCTCTCTGCAGTGGCGTGATGAGCAACCCGATCATGGCCAGGGAGACTCCCGCTGCCATGCCAAGCACGAACCCCCGCGCCGCGTCCCAGATAGTGGCGGCTCCTGCACGACGAAGAATCTCCCAGTCGTCGATGAGGGATCCGAACACATCGCTGAAGGGAGGCCAGCCTCGACCGAACGCTTCGGCTTGGCCGACCAGTTCCCAACCGACCACCAGGATACCCACACCGACCGTTCCCAGGACGGCCGGCCGCCACCGGGACACTGTCGGCGCCGGTGTGGTCACTTCCCCGCCGCTATCGCAGACTCCGGGCCCCAGAGAGTTCCGTACCCGACCACCGCCGCGATCGTTGGCCCGCCGAGTCAGCTACCGCGAACGAACTCACACCTGCGAGATCGACCTCTCCGCTCATCATGGCTCATCATCCCTTCGGGAGTTGCCGACGGTGAGGGACATCTTACCCGTCGCCACCGACCGCAAGGAGGCGACGGGCCTACCCAGTTCCCGTGACAGGCTCCCGTAAGAAGGAGCACCGGATGGACCGAAGCGCCTACTCGGAACCAGGCGGAACAAGACCTGGCCGACTGGTAACCCGGGTCGGGGCTTGTGCGACTACGGTGACACAACCGAGGACATCCGGTGTGTAACGGGGTCCGGCACTCCTCCCGTTTGCGGAGGTCCCGGCGTCCATCGATACGTTCTCCCTGCATCGGGCGAGTCCGATCAGCCTCGGTGAAAGGCCCGTGGAGGGATTCATCTGAGGTCGGCCAATCGCCGCCTATCGACACAGGATGGAGTGACATGAGGGTAATCACGGTTCAGGCCTCGCTCCGTGAGGGCGACCTGAAACAGTTCGTGGCGGCTTCGACCGCCAACGCACGGGCCGCCGTCGCCACCGAACCGGGTTGTCGGCGTTTCGATGTCTTCCACGATGCGAACAACCCGGCGAGGATCGGATTCAACGAGGTTTACGACAACGACGATGCGGTCGGCGCCCATGGCGATTCGGAACATTTCGCGACATGGCTGTCGGCCACCGAGGGCATGCTGGATCGCGAGATGGTGTGGGCGACGTGCCGCAACCTGTTCCCCGGAGACACGGCGCACCGCGACGTAAACGATGAAACTCCCTCCGAAAGGGGGATCCGGGTCTACCAAGCGCGTGTCTCCGTGCCGCCGGACGATGTGGACCGTTTCATCTCTTCGGTGACCGAACAGGCGCGTGCTGCGTGGGAGCATGAAAGGGGGTTGATCCGCTTCGAGATCAATCAGAACCTCGACACCCCGACTGAGTTCTGGCTGTACAAGGTCCACACCGGCCCCTCGGCGGCCCGACACCACGCCACAGCGCCCTACACCGTTGCGCACCTCGAGAGATTCGGTGAGTTGTACTCGGCCGGCCCTCCAACACCGATCTCCGGACCCAATATCTGGCCCCCCCACGGCATGTGGCGATCTGGCAACCCGTGAGAGACCGGACCCCACGCCGGGTCCGGAGACCAGAACGGGGCTCTTGGCGCCGAGGGGGTGCGCTGGTAGGCGGACCGCGACCACCCTTGCAGTAAACGCCGGCCGGTTCCCACTCGGCAAACTCCTGGGCATTGCCGTCGACGCATCACTCGTCGCAGGCAGTATTGCCCCAGGTCGGCACCTACCCGTACTCCTATGAGGGGCGGTGTCCGCGCATCCCCCAGTCGCACTCCCTAGGAGGGTGGTGTGAAGCCTCTTCACGGCCCGTCGACCGATGACATAATGCCTGTTCAGAGGAAGACGGGCCGTTGCTCCCCACCGTTTTAGACCACCCTCCTAGTGTCCTGATTCCTTAGTTTCTTTGCCATATACTGCTAGAATATGCAGGTCAGTGTCAGTCAGTGGTGGGAGCAGCGCATGGAGAAGCAGCGGGGTCGTAAAGCAGTGGTTATCGAGCTGGATGAAGAGGAACGGCAGACGCTCGAGCGGTGGATACGGCGGCGTAGCACCGCACAAGGGTTAGCGATGCGGTCTCGTATCGTGCTGGGAGCGGCCGAAGGCCGCACCAATGTGGACATCGCAGCGGAGGTGGGCTGCAGCGGGGTTACGGTCTCGAAGTGGCGGAACCGTTTCGCCCGGCGCCGTCTCGACGGCCTCTACGACAATCCCCGCCCCGGGCCGCCCCGCCGCATCGACGACGCCAAGGTAGAAGAAGTGGTGGTCAAGACCCTCGAGGAAACACCCAGAGACGCGACGCACTGGTCGACCCGGTCCATGGCGAGGGCCGTCGGCCTGTCCCAGTCGTCGATCCTAAGAATATGGCGGGCGTTCGGTCTCAAGCCGCACCGGACCGAGCATTTCAAGATCTCCCCTGACCCCCAGTTCGTGGAAAAGGTCCGCGACCTGGCGGGTTTGTACCTGAACCCGCCCGACGCGGCGGTGGTGCTGTGCGTGGACCACAAATCCCAGATACAGGCCCTCGACCGCACCGCGCCGATCCTGCCCCTGTTGCCCGGAACCCCCCAGCGGCGCACCCACGACTACCGCCGGTACGGCACCACCAACCTCGGGGCCGCGCTCGACACGGCCACCGGCCGGGTCATCACCTCCATGACACGACGCAACCGCACCCACAAATTCCAGACGTTCCTAAACCTCATCAACCGCGAAGTCCCACCAGAACTCGACGTCCATGTCGTGTTGGACAACGCGTCGCCCCACAAAACCGAACCCATACAGCGCTGGCTGCAACGCCATCCACGGTTCACGTTCCATTTCACACCCACCTACGCGTCGTGGATGAACCTCGTCGAGCGATGGTTCTCCGAACTCACCACCAAACAGATACGCCGAGGCACCCACCGATCCGTAGCCGAACTCACCGACGCCATCAACCAATGGACCCAACACTGGAACCAAAACCCCAAACCCTTCATCTGGCACAAAACCGCCGACCAAATCTTCGACAACCTCACCAACTATCTACAACGAATCCCCGAATCAGGACACTAGGCCCCCGTTCAAGAACGGACACCGCATGGGGGCAGCAATCCGCTCACGAACTCATCTTGTGTTCTTTGCCCGCTCGGAGCCGCAGGAGATTCGAGCGGTGCCGAAAGATGATGAGCAACATCGTGGCGCCGAACCACAGGACGGCCCGCCTCTCTACACCAACCATGAGCAAGGCCGGGACGGAAGTCACGGCAGCGGCCAGGGACCCAACGGCTGAGATGCGCGTGAGAGCCAGCCCGATCCCGTACATCAGAACCATGACGATCATGACCGGCGGCGAGAGGGCGAGCGCGACCCCGCCCGCCGTGGCAACGCCCTTCCCGCCACGGAACCGATGGAAAGCCGGATAGCAATGGCCGATGACCGCACAAAGCCCCGCCAAGGCAGCCACCATCGGGGTCCACATCAGCAATCCGACCAGTGTCGGGAGGAGACCCTTGAGGAGATCGGCTACGGTAACGAGAAGTGCCGGACCCTTACCGAGGCTACGAAGCACATTGGAAGCACCAGGGTTGCCGCTACCCACCGCTCGGATGTCCACACCCCGCGATCCGGCAACCACGAGCGCGCTGCTGATGCTGCCGAGGAGATAGGCGCTCGCGCATAGGATGGCGACTCCGGTGAACATCACCGGATGATTCTATCGGGACGCTGGTATGATCCCGTCCGGTGCAGCCACCGACCCGGCACGGCTGCGGCAATCCCGACCAGAGGACTGTCATGCCCACCTACGTGTACGAGTGCAAGAACTGCGAACACCGCTTTGAGATATTCCAGAGCTTCTCGGCCGAACCGCTCCGCACTTGCCCCGAATGCTCGACGGTCGCCCTGCGAAAGGTCCTCTTTCCCGCCGGGGTGGTGTTCAAGGGCTCCGGCTTCTACGTCAACGACTCTCGCGGACCTCGCCCGAGTGGATCCGGCCAGGACTCGCGGGGGAAGAAGGACACCGAGAAACCGGCCAAGAAGAAGACCCCCACATCCTCAAACGGATCGGCCTCCAGGAAAGAGCCCGCCAAGTCGGGGACCAACGATCGCTAGCGAGCCGCAGCACCCGCTCCGAGCGGCTCCGGCAGGAACCCGTGGTGCACCCGCCGCTGCGGACAGGACTTCTGACCGGCGGAGCCGTGCGGCCCTTTGGAGAGTGACGGGGTGCGAGGGGTCGTCGGGATAATTCTGGCCGGCGGTGAGTCGACCCGCATGGGCACCGACAAGGCGTTGTTCGAGATGAACGGACGGACGATGGCTGAGTGGGTGGCCGACGCGATGTGCGTATTCGAGACGGCGGTCATAGTCGGACGGCGCCGGGGTCTGGCCGGCCTCGATGCCATCCCGGACCTGCGATCCGCAGGAACGGGCCCTCTGAGCGGCCTGCACACGGCGCTCTCGGCCTTCGGGCGCCCGCTGGTCGTGGTGGCGGTGGACCAGCCACTGGTCCGATCGGAGACCCTGCTCCGGCTTGCCGGGCTGGCGGCGGAGGGCGAGACCGCGATCTGTATCGATGACAGGCCCCAGGTGACGTGCGCCTCCTATACCCCCGCGTGCCTGGAGGAGGCGACCCGCCAGCTGAGATCCGGAGGGTCGATCCAGCAGATGCTGCGCTCTGTTCCTTGGACCCCCATCCGCAGGGAGGTCTGGTCGAGGTGGGGGGAAGACGGACGGTCCTGGTTCTCGATGGACACACCCGACTCCATAATCACCGCCGAACAGCGTTTCCGATTGAACCTCCTCGGCTAGGCGGTGGGCGATGCGCGGTGGACAAGCCTCTTCTCACCGTTGTCCTTTGGAGGTAACTTGTTCGGGTGTTGTGGATCGCCCGCCCTCCTTACCTCCGGTGGACGCTCATCGGGCTGCTGGTTCTCGTGAGCCTGTGGCTCGAGCTCAAACCGTCGGCCACCGCAAGCCACCCCTACCTCACTCGAGATCTCATCCGTGGAGAGCCGGTGCACGACGCCCTCGAGTGGCGTGATATCGCCCAAGGTGTGGTGGAACCGGTGTCGGGTACCGGGTTCGCCGACCGCCGCCTGACAGCCGGGCAGCCGCTGCTACCGGGCGACACCACGGATGTGGCCATCACCGCTCCTCCCGGTTGGTGGCTGGTAGATGTGGCGGTTCCGGCGGAGGCCGCGGCGGGTACACAGGTGCAACTCGTGGTACTCCCCCATCCAGGTCATCGGCCGATCCCTCCGATCGGAGGGGTGGTCACCGGGGTACGTCCCGCCAACTTCGAGGGCGACGGTCTGATCGGTTCGGTGGCGTTCCCGCCCGACCGGGCCGCAACCGCCGCGGTCGCCATCGCCGAGAAACGGGTCTCGGTGCTGCTACAGGCTTAGGAGGGTGGTCTAAAACGGTGGGAAGCAACGGCCCGTCTTCCTCTGAACTGGCATTATGTCATCGGTCGACGGGCCGTGAAGGGGTTTCACACCACCCTCCTAGAGGCTACGCGGGTAGGTGCTCTCCAGGGAAGGCAAAGTCTTGACACTTCATGAGGAGACAGCGGTGACCACAGGGTTCCTGACCGGCGGCCGCATCGGAAGTAACCACACGGGCGATCGCGCCCGCCTATCCGCGTACCCTCTTACGACCGGATCCCGGACGGGTATCTTGTGAACATGCTGGAAGCAATCGTCTGGGGCCTTCTACAGGGCTTGACCGAGTTCCTGCCGGTCTCGTCGAGCGGGCACCTGCGCGTGGTCCCCGATCTCTTCGGCTTGAGCCCTCCCGATCTCGCCACCTCCGCGGTTCTCCACCTGGGGACCCTGGTAGCGGTTATTGCCTACTACCGGAGCGACATCGTATGGATGGCCCGGGGAATCCGCCGGGATCCGCTCGCCCGGAGAACGGTCCTCATGGTGGTCGTCGCCACCATTCCGGCCGTGGTGGTAGGGGCCGCGGTGGTGGACGCAGTCGAGCGTTTCCAGGAATCGGTCACCGCGGTCGGCATAGCGTTGATCGGCACCGGTGCCGTGCTCCTGGTGTCGAAGTTCCTACCGATGCGCACCCGGCGCGCCGAGGAGGTGGGGGTCCGGGATGCGGTGGGTATCGGCGCGGCTCAGGCCCTGGCTCTCCTGCCGGGTGTCTCCCGTTCGGGAATGGTGATAACCACCGGGATCGCACGCGGCCTGTCCGGACGAGAGGCAGCTCGTTTCGGGTTCCTCATGGCGATTCCGGTGACCCTCGGCGCCGCGGCGCGGGAGGCGATAACCGTGGCCGGGAGCGGCATCCTCGGTCCCGAGTTGGTGATCGGGACGCTGGTCGCGGCTGTCTCGGGGTACGGGGCCATATCTCTCCTGATCAAGGCCCTGGCCCGCCACGGCCTGTGGCCTTTCGCGGTCTACTGCCTGGCGGCGGGATCATTCACCCTGATCCGGCTCTGATCGACCCTGCACGGCCGGTCCGGCCACCGGGGAGTCCGGCAACCGTTCAACCGATCCGTAACTCGGGATGGGTCCGGATACGCGGGCGACTCTCGACGATACGCAGGGCGAGGCGATCGAAGACCGCCGCGGCTTCGCTGTCCGGAGCGGATACGCTGACCGGATCGCCGCGGTCCGCCCCGGCCCGCATCTCGGGTGTGATCGGGATCTGCGCGAGCAACTCCACCCCGGTCTGGTGGGCCAGAGCTGCCCCTCCTCCTTCCCCGAAGATGGTGTAGCGCTTCCCGTCGTCACCCGTGAACCAACTCATGTTCTCCACCACACCGATCAGTTTCTGATCCACCCGCTCGGCCATTCGGGCCGCGCGGGAGGCCACCCGACGGGCCGTGGGTTGCGGAGTCGTCACCAGGAGCACCCGTGCGCGCGGTACGAACTGGGAGATCGAGATCGCCACATCCCCGGTGCCCGGGGGCATGTCGATCAACAGGAAGGAGGGATCGTCCCAGAAGACATCGGTGAGGAACTGCTCGAGAGCCTTGTGGAGCATCGGGCCCCTCCACACGACGGCTTGGCCGTCCGGCACGAAGTAGTCGATGGAGATCACCGACACGCCGTGAGACCGGAGGGGCAGGATCGAATCCGCTATCACCACCGGGGCTCCATCGGCTCCCAGCATCCTCGGGATCGAGTACCCCCACACATCCGCGTCGATGACCCCGACGGTGTGGCCCGACGCGGCCAGGCTCACTGCCAGATTGGTGGTCACCGAGGATTTGCCCACCCCTCCCTTGCCGGAGGACACCGCCACCACGAACGTCGAGGAACCAGGCCCACCCACCGGCCGCTTCTCGCCGCGGACGCGGGCCATCAGGTCGGTGCGCTGATCGTCGTTCATCAGCTCGTGTTCGATCCTTACCGAGCGCACCCCGCCCACCGAGTGGGCCGCGGCGGTCACCACCTCGATGAGCTCATGGCCCGGCGGCCCGGGAACCGGGATCATCAGGTCGACTACCGCAGTTCCCAGCCGCCTGATCCTGACTGATCTCAGGTAGCCGACTTCGCCCAACGGGCGTCGGAGGATGGGATCGATCATGGCGGAGAGGACAGCGGTAAGCGCCTCGGCCTTCGATTCACTCATATCGTGGGATCGCTCAGAGTGCCAACATTATAGTGAGCAACGGTAGCCTGCCTTTGCTCGGGTGACATGGTCTATGGACACAGCCGATTTCGACCGCCGGCTCGGAGCGTTGACCGCCAGCCTCGGCGACGCCACCCGCCGCGGCATCTATATCGCCGCCCGGGAGTCCTCCGAGCCGCAAGACTCCCCGCTCCGGCTGTCCCGCCAAGGGCTACACCGTCTCGCAACAGGAGATCGGGCTACCCACCGACGAGGGCTTCGAAGGGACGGTCCGCGCCGTCGCCCGTGTCATGACCGGCATCGGATTCGGGGTCGAGGCGGATCCCGGCCGATCCCGCCTGATCACCAACCATTGCCCGTTCGGAGACATGGCAACCCGGTACCCCGAGGTGGTGTGCTCGCTCGATCAGGGGTTGCTCGACGGCCTCATGGGGAAGCTCGACCGGAGATGGGAGCCGGTGCTCTTCCCCCGCTCGACAGTCGGCGAGGTTTGCATAACCGAGGTTCGCTGCTGACCCTCCCCGGGAATGCGGCACAACGACGATTGCTGTCGGCCAGTTACCCGCTGACCGGGCATCCGGGGTTGAGGGGTGGGCCCCGGTGGATTGCTCGGCACTCTGCCATCGCTCGCCGGGGGCTTGGCGGCAGACCGGGTGCCGGGCGAAGGAGGTGGCCCACGCCAATTAGGATGGGACTGCAGGGTACGGGCACTCGTGCGTGACGGCCGGTGACCACACCTAGAAATCCAAGAACACCGGGACCGGGGACGATGACCACCACACCACACGACAGCCTGTTCGAATCATCCACGACCATCTCCACACCGATCGGGGCCCGGACCGTATACCGCCTCGATGCCCTCCGCCACCAGGGTGATATCGATGCGATGCCCTACTCGATCAAGGTGCTGCTCGAGGCTGCTCTCCGCAACTACGACGGTCGCACGGTGACCGCCGAGGATGTGACGGCGCTCGCCTCCTACGACGGCGCCAAGGTGGCCGAGGCCGAGATACCGTTCTCGCCCGGACGGGTCGTGTTGCAGGATTTCACGGGTGTGCCGGCCATCGTCGATCTGGCCGCGATGCGAGATTCCATCGTGAGGATGACCGGTGATCCGGCGGCCGCGACCAAGGTAAACCCACTGGTTCCCTGCGACCTGGTGATCGACCACTCGGTCCAGGTGGACGCCTTCAACTCCAGCATCGCCCTCCGCATCAACTCCCAGCGCGAGTTCGAGCGGAACGGGGAGCGGTACGGCTTCCTCAAGTGGGGCCAGTCGGCCTTCGACAACTTCCGGGTGGTTCCGCCGGCCACCGGGATAGTCCACCAGGTCAACCTCGAGTACCTGGCCAAGGTGGTGTGGGACGACGGAACCACCCTGTACCCGGACTCGGTGGTGGGGACCGACTCGCACACGACGATGATCAACGGTCTGGGCGTCCTGGGCTGGGGCGTGGGAGGGATCGAGGCCGAGGCGGCGATGGTCGGCAGGCCCATCTTCATGCTGGTTCCCGAGGTGGTCGGCGTCCGCCTCACCGGCCGGCTCCCGGAGGGCGCCACCGCGACCGACCTGGTTCTGAGGGTCACCGAGATGCTGCGGGAGCACGGTGTGGTGGGCCGTTTCGTCGAGTTCCACGGTCCGGGCCTCGACGCCATGCCCCTCGCCAACCGGGCCACCATCGCCAACATGGCGCCCGAGTACGGAGCCACATGCGGGTTCTTCCCGGTGGATCGCCAGACCATCGAGTATCTGGAGCTGACCGGTCGCCCGTCCGAGATGATCGAGACCGTCGAGCAGTACACCAAGCTCCAGGGCATGTGGCGGGACGACACCAGGGAGATCACCTACTCGTCGGTTCTGGAACTCGACATGGGCGGAATCGAACCGTCCCTGGCCGGACCACGCCGTCCCCAGGACCGGATCGCCCTCCCGGCCATGAAGGGCCAGTGGGAAAGGGACCGGAACTCCACCTTCGCCGGGCACGGCCATCCCGAAGGGACAAAGGGTGTGGAGCTGGACGGCGCCACCTTCGATCTGGTCGATGGGGCGGTCGTCATCGCCGCCATAACCAGTTGTACCAACACCTCGAACCCGGAGGTGATGGTGGGAGCGGGATTGCTGGCCCGCAAGGCGAGACAGTTGGGCTTGGCCCGCAAGCCCTGGGTGAAGACATCGCTGGCGCCCGGTTCCCGGGTAGTGACCGAGTACCTGGACCGGGCTGAGCTGACCGTGGACCTGGAGGCGATCGGGTTCTTCAACGTGGGTTACGGATGCACCACCTGCATCGGGAACTCAGGACCGCTGCCGGACCCGATCACCCGAGCCATCGAGAGCAACGACCTGGTGGTGGCGTCCGTACTGTCGGGCAACCGCAACTTCGAGGGAAGGATCAGCCCACACATCCGGGCCAACTACCTGGCGTCGCCCCCGCTGGTGGTCGCCTACGCACTGGCCGGGACCATCGACATCGATCTGACGGCGGATCCGCTCGGGTATGACCCGAACGGCCTCCCCGTCTTCCTGCGGGACCTTTGGCCCGACGCGTCCGAGATCGCCGCCATCGTCTCCCGTTCCATCTCCGCCGACCAGTTCAAGGAACAGTACGCGACGGTGTTCGACGGGCCCTCCGAGTGGCAGCGGATCACCACCGAGACCTCGCACCTGTACCCATGGAACCCCGGAAGCACCTACATCCAGGCACCGCCTTTCTTCGATGGGCTGACCATGGAGCGAGGCACCATAGTCCCCATCACGGGGGCACGCGTTCTGGTCATGGTGGGTGACTCGGTGACCACCGACCATATCTCCCCTGCCGGAGCTATCTCACCGGACACCCCGGCCGGGCAGTACCTGCAAGAGGCCGGTGTTCCCGTTCTCATGTTCAACAGCTACGGCTCGCGAAGGGGAAACGACCAGGTGATGGCCCGCGGTACGTTTGCCAATGTGCGGGTACGCAACCGTCTGGCGCCCGGTACGGAGGGAGGGTGGACTACCGACTTCACCGACGGAGAGGTCAAGGCCGTCTACCACGCCGCCATACGCTACCGGGAGGCGGCCATTCCCACCATCATCCTGGCGGGGGGCGACTACGGGATGGGCTCCAGCCGGGACTGGGCAGCCAAGGGGCCCTTCCTCCTGGGGGTGAAGGCGGTCATCGCCGAGACCTACGAGCGCATCCACCGTTCCAACCTGATCGGTATGGGGATACTCCCGCTCCAGTTCATGCCTGGCGAGGGCGCCGACTCGCTGGGGCTCGACGGTTCGGAGACCTTCGACATCGATGTCGACGACACCCTGCTACCCCGCCAGGAGGTGGTGGTGGCAGCCCGGCATCCCGGTGGCACGGAGACCTCCTTCTCCACCGTTGTACGGATCGACACCCCGGTAGAGGTGGACTACTACCGGAACGGCGGGATCCTCCACACCGTGCTCAAGGAGATGGCGGCAACCGGTTAGCAGAGCGCCCATACATCGATCCGCCCCGCTCCCCGAACGGGCGACGGACGAGAGCGAGTCGGGGGGCGGAGCCTGTTCCGCGCCGGCGGTCGTACCGGACACCTCGGATACCCCACTATTGTGGGACCGTGGGCGCGACACACGAAGATCCGCCGGCTGAGCCAGACGGGGTTGGTTCCCGCAACCGCTCGGCTACCGCTGTCCTCCCGATCATCGTTGTCCTGCTGACCGCGGTCATCGGCGCGGTGGTGGTGCTCCGTACGGTCGGTGGCGAGGACCCGCCCGAACCGCCGTCCGGCGACGCAGCGGTGCCCGCCATCGACGTGGCGAGCTTTCCGAAGGGAGCGCTGGCCGGCGAACCGGCCCCCGAGATGTCGGTGCCCCTTTTCGACGGTTCCGAGTTCCTGCTCTCCCAGCACATGTCGGAGGACGGACGGCCGCTGGTGCTGAACCTGTGGGCCAGCTGGTGCACACCGTGCCGCCGGGAGATACCGGAGTTCTCCGAGGTTGCGGAGGCCAATCCGGATGTCGCTTTCCTGGGCGTGGCGGTGGAGGACGCCCGGGGCCCGGCAGAGGCGTTCGCGGCCGAGGTGGAAGCGTCCTACCCGCTGGGAATCGACCAGCACCTGACCGTGAAGAACGGTTACCCGTTCATCGGGCTCCCCGTCACCTACCTGATCGCCTCCGACGGCACCGTCGCCCGCCAGATCCAGGGCCAGCTCAGCGGAGCCGCGCTGCAGGCCTTCATCGACCACGATTTCGATACCTGAACGGTACCCGTAAGCGGTCCGCGTAGATTCTCGATGACCGGGCCGGCGCTCAGCTGAGCGTGACGGTGCGGACATGGGTACGGCCGAGCGGCCATCCGGTCCCGATCGAGATGGAGACCGTACCGCAGGTACCCATCCGATCAATCCGTCCGGATCCGGCGGAAGTCTCTCTGCCAGTAGAGGAGCGGTCTCGCGTGGTCGTAGAGGGCGGCCTGTTCGACATGCCCGATGAATATGGTGTGGTCGCCCGCTTCGACGAACTCGACGGTTCGGCACTCCAGGCAGGCGTAGGAATCCTCCGGGAGCCGTAGCCCGGCACCCTCGTAATCGGGTCTGGTCACCGCCAGGCCCTCGAACTTGTCGGGATCCTTGGAGGCGAACCGCAGCGCCACCCGGGCGGTCCCCTCGCGGAGCATGTTGACGGTGAACCCTTCGGCGATCCGCAGAGCTTCGATGCTGTGCGATGAATGGTCGATGCAGATCAGGACGAGGGGAGGATCGAGCGACACCGACGTGAAGGCCGAGACGGTGAGGCCGTGGTGACGTTCGCCGGTGCAGCTCGTGACGACGGTGACGCTGGCCGCGAAGTTCGACATGATGTCGCGGAACAGGTCCTGGAACGAGGCGGATTCTGATCTCAAGCACGACTCCCTTCCCGGCAGGCAGGCTAGTAGTGGTCTGTCTGCGAGATGGCGGTGTGACATGCGCCGGCAGCGACGTTACTCGCAAGGCCCGCCGACGAAGGGCGTACCCGCAGCGGTACGTCGAGGAGGCGGAACGCCGCGAGGGACGTCGATGGCAAGCAGGACACAGCGAATCATCTCGCAGGCGGACCACTGAGCGTCTGTCTGCGAGATGGCGGTGTGACATGCGCCGGCAGCGGCCATCGATGGCAGACAGGGCACAGCGAGGTATCTTGCGCACGAGCCACCACACGCCCCTAACCTGGTATCCGTGACACATCCCGTCCCGCTCCGGACCGCTCGAGGGTTCGGTATCACCGCAGTAGCACCCCACGAGTTGTCCACCCTGGCAGCACTGGAAGTCATGCAGGCAGGCGGGAACGCAGCGGACGGAGCCATGGCCGCCAACGCGGTGCAGGGCGTCGTCGCCCCCGAGACGTGCGGGATCGGAGGTGACCTGTTCGCTCTGGTCCATGTACCGGGGACGCCGGCTCCCGCGTGCCTGAACGCTTCGGGCCGGGCAGGGTCGGGCGCAAGCGCCCGGGCGTTGAGGGACCGGGGCCACACGACCATGCCTCTCTACGGACCGGCCACCGTAACCGTGCCCGGCTGCGTCGACGGCTGGTACGCGCTGGCCGGCCGCTACGGTTCCCTGCCGCTCTCCGAGGTGCTCGCCCCCGCTCTCCGGCTGGCGCGAGGGGGGTTCCCGGCCTCGTCGGAGCTGTCGGCGACATGGGCCCGTCATGCCCACCGCCTCCGGACCCAGCCGTCGGCGGCGCCCATGTTCCCCGGCGGCCGACCACCGCTGGTCGGGCAGCGGATCACCCGGCCCTACCTCGCCGAGACCCTCGGGGCGGTCATCTCAGGGCGTGACAGCTTCTACCTCGAGCGGGTCGGCGCCGCCATAACCAAGGCGACCGGCAACGCCATAACGAGCGAAGACCTGGACCGGCCCCAGGCTGACTGGGTGGAACCGTTGTCCGGGAACCTGTTCGGCCTCACCGCCTGGACAACACCCCCCAACAGCCAGGGATACCTGACCCTGGCAACGCTGTCCATCTTCGAGATGCTGGAGGTGACGACGGATCCCGTACGTCCGGCTTACTGGCACAGCCTGATCGAGGCATACCGCTCGGTCGCCTGGGAACGAAACCACCTCCTGGCGGATCCGTCCCGAGGCGCACCGGGCTCCGAGCTCCTCGACCCCGACCTGCTCCAACGCCGGGCCGCCGTGATCCGACCGCACCGGGCCGGCCGCTGGGAGCGCCCCGTACCGGCCGCCGGGGGTACTGCCTACATGTGTGCCGTGGACGGTAACGGGATGGGCGTCTCGCTCATCCAGTCCAACTTCCACGGGATCGGCTCGGGGCTCTCGGCGGGCCGCACCGGAGTCTGGCTGCACAATCGCGGCGCGGGTTTCAGCCTCACCCCGGGGCATCGTAACGAGCTGGCGCCCGGACGGAGGCCGCTCCATACCCTGTCCCCCACCATCTGGACCCGGGGAGATCGGCTCGCCCTGGTTCTGGGTACCAGAGGCGGGCACCAGCAACCGCAGCTGCTGGCCCAGGTAGCCGCCAACCACTTCCACGCCGGCCTCGACCTGGCCGATGCCCAAGCCCTTCCCCGCTGGACTATCGGCGACATCGGCACTGCCGCGTCGGAGCCGGCCGTGGAAGATCGCGTCGACACATCCTTCGCCGACTCCCTCAGAGATCGTGGCCACGATGTGACGATCGCAGATCGATGGATGGCGGATTGGGGACCGGTGTCGGCCATCCGGATCGGTCGCCACGGGCTCCGCGAGGCGGTGGCCGATCCCCGGGTGGACACGGCACTGGCCCTCAGCCGATGATTGACCGGGGCGATGCTCAGCCCCTCATCGCCGCTACCGCCACCGCCCATTCCTCGTCTGTGACGGATCCCATCCCGCCACCCAAGGCGTAGTAGCCAACCCGGTCCAGCAGACCTTCGTACCGGGCCCGGACAGCCTCCCCAAGCTGATCGATAGGTGCCTCCACGGCCATCTCGGCCAGCGCCTCGTCAGGGATCGCTCCTGCCATCTCGGCCCATTCGCCTCGCTTCGACATGGCCGTGAGAAGGGGACCGAAGTCCCACCCGTGAACCTCGAGGACGCTGCGGTAGGCAGGCGTGGAGGCGTAGAAGGCGATCTGCTGCCTCACCTGGGCGCGCATGTCCGCCATCTCACTCTCATCCCGGCCGGTGATCACGAACACGGTCGACGCCAGCTCGACCGCATCGACCGGCCTGCCCGCCGCGCGTGCGCCTTCGGCCATGGCGGGCAGGGTCACCTCACGCAGGAACCTGACCGTATGGAACGGGTGGACGTGGTATCCGTCACACATCTCACCGGCGAGGCGGGACATGTACGGGCCGACCCCTGCTATGTAGACAGGTATCCGGGGGTGCTCGATCGGTCCGGGGTTGAAGAAGGGGGTCATGAGGGTGAAGGAGTAGAACTCGCCCCTAAAACGGAGGGGCACGCCGTTCTGCCACGTATTCCAGATGGCCCTCAGAGCCCGGATGAACTCGGCCAACCGGGCGGCCGGCGAGCCCCACGGCATCGAGAACCTACGCTGCACGTGCGGCTTGATCTGGGTGCCGAGACCGAGAAGGAACCGCCCCCGCGTGAGGGAAGCCAGGTCCCAGGCCGTCTGGGCCACCACCATCGGGGAACGGGCGAAGGCCACCGCGATGGCGGTCCCCAGGTCCAGACCGGGAGCAGCGGGCGCGGCAGCCACGATGGGAAGGAACGGCTCGTGGGCGCTGTCGGCCGTGAAGATGCCGTCGTAGCCGATGTCCCGTGCCCGGGCCGCCCGCCGGGAGACCGCTTCGAGCCGGCCATCGGGAAGGTAGTAATCGATCTTCATGCCCTTCCTTCCCTAAACCGCCCCGGGAGGGTGCTGAGAGACGCCACGTTGGCCCGCCGGTCGATGACCGGATGCCGCGTCAGCGGACGACGGGCCAACCATCTCTACCCGTTCTCAGAACTCCCCCGCCGGGACAAGGCTACCGGCGACCACGACCAGCAACCGGTTAGAACTGCGACATGGGTACCATCCGTACACGGTCACTACGACCGGGTACAGTAGGCAGGGCCTGCAGGACCAGAATCCGGAAGGAACGAGGCACGGCCATGAAGCGGCTGCTGAAATTATTTGCTTTCCTCGGGGGTCTCGGGGCGGTGGGATGGCTGATCCGGCACCGGTTTATCAGCATGACCATGAATCGGGAACCGGAACTCCCCGAAATGGCGCCCGAGCCCGTAGTCGACCCTCCGCCCACCAGCGACCTCACCCGGCTCGACGGTATCGCGCCGGATGACGTCGACCGCTTCTACTCGGCAGGCATCACCACTGCTGCGCAGCTCGCCGCGGCCGATGCCCGAACCCTCGCAGCCCGGACGGGGATAGACGAGGCGCAACTGCTTACCTGGATCGAGCAGGCCGGCACCCTCGCCTGAGCACCGGGAAACCTCGCCGGTCCGCCTCCTAATCCCGATCGACCAGGGCGCCGAATCCTCCTCCTGTGTGCCAGAATACGACGTGGTCGTCGCGGTCGAACCGACCCTTGGCGATTTCGATTCGAAGGCCGTAGATCGCTTTGCCGGTGTAGGTCGGGTCGAAGAGCAACCCCGTAAGCCGGGTAGCCTCGGCCTGTACCTCGACCAGTTCATCGGTCACCCGCGCGTACCCGCCGGTCAGGTAGCGATCGATGTACTCGAGGGGTGGTGACGGCATCTCGCCTCCGAAGGCTTCAACCCCGGATGACCAGATCCGCCTCACACGAGCCACCAACGAATCGGCGGGTTCCGAGATACAGAGCGCCACGATGGGAGTACGGAAACCGGCCCGGTCCGCCCCCCAGCCGAATCCGGAGGTGGTGCCTCCGGACGAGCCCGTGTGCCATATCTCGGCCACGTCCTGGCCGATCACCTGCGGGATCTGCTCGATCAGTTCCCCGAATCCCAGCGACATCCCCCACATCCCCAGCCTGTCGGAGGCGCCTTGAGGAATCACCCACACCTTGCGGCCTACCGCCTCCAACCGTCCCGCATCCTCGGCCATGATGGCGTCCCGATCCTCCCACTCGTCCACCGAGATGTAACGGATGGTGGCGCCGGCCAGCGAATCGATCAGCAGGTTGGCCACCGCTCTGGCGGGTTTCTTACCGTCGGCGGTACGGAGGACCAGCCGCACGTCGAAGCCGAGCCGCGCGCAGGCGAGTGCGGTAGCCCGGCAGTGGTTGGACTGGACCGCCCCGCACGTGATCACCGTGTCGGCACCCGCTTCCCGGGCCGCCGCCAGATGGAACTCAAGCTTTCGAACCTTGTTGCCGGACAGGCCGAAGCCGGTCAGATCATCACGCTTCACCCATATATGAGGACCGCCCCAGGCTTCCCGCAGGCGGGGGAACTCCTCGAGCGGAGTGGGCTTGTAAGCAAGATCGATCCGGGGTAGCAGCTGACGCAGAGACAATTCGGACACCTTCCTGAAGCTGACCGGAAGACTACCGCGCCTCCCGGCAATCAGGACCGACCCTTGGCCGGCCGTGGCAGGTGATCCGTCGGCTCCCGAGGCTCTGGGTCTTCGATCTCATAAGCTTGCGAGTAGGGCTGTGACATTTATCACAGCCTGATGTATATTATAAACCAAAACAAAACACTACAGTTTATAAGCTCGCCATGCCGAGGTTCCCGCCGGAGCAGCCGGTTCCCAGGCCTGGCCCGTGCTACATTGCGATGAGGAAGTGGACTCCCGCCTTTTCATCCGGACCGGAAGGGAGTGGTGGGGATTTATGAGCCCGGAAGTCCTACGAGAGGGTCCCTTTCGGTTCTTTTTCTGGTCGGGAGACCGCGGGCATCCGCCGCATATCCATGTACGGAGGGACGACAAGACAGCAAGGTTCTCGCTGGAACCGGTACAGCCGGAGAGCAGTGGTCGAATGACAGCAAAAGAGATCGGACAGATCCAGAAGATCATCACGAGAAACCGAGACACCATGCTGAGGGCTTGGTATGAAACTTTCCGAGAACAAGGATAGGTGCCCGCGGGCCCAGAAGGTGGAGGTCACACGGGACACTCTCACGATCCGGTTACGCGACGGCCGGACCCTCACCGTCCCGCTCGCGTGGTACCCGCGGCTGCACGACGGTACGTTCGAGGAACGCAGCAAATGGGAGCTGATAGGTGACGGTATCGGGATACATTGGGCGGACCTAGACGAGGATATCAGCGTTGAGCACCTGCTCGCCGGTGTCCGGTCGTCCGAAAGCAGCCAGTCCCTGGCTCGATGGATGCTGGCGCGCCGAGCAGGTCGCGGGGTGACCCTGCACGAGATCGCGGCGCACCGAGACGCTCGCAGCACCGCCCTCTAACCCGTCCTTCACCATAACTGCGCATGGCCGCCGGATCCGGGGCCACGGCATCAGGGTCTACAAGAAAGGCGGCCCGTCGCTCGGGACGGGCCGCCTTTCTTGCGTTTGTGACGATGGTGTGACTAGAAGTCCATTCCGGGAGGGGCACCGCCGCCGTGTCCGTGATCGCCACCAGCCGGGGGTGAGTCGTCCTTGTGCTCCGCCACCAGCGCCTCGGTCGTCAGGAGCAACCCTGCGATCGACGCAGCGTTCTGCACCGCCGAGCGGGTCACCTTGGCCGGGTCGAGTATGCCGGCATCGAGCAGGTCCTCGTAGACACCGGTCTGGGCGTTGAAGCCGAAAGTGCCTTCGCCGTTGCGTACACGGTCGACTACCACGCCGGCCTCGTAGCCGCCGTTGGAAGCGATCTGTCGGATGGGTTCCTCGAGAGCACGCCGGACGATCGAACGCCCAACCTGCTCGTCGTGGGTTCCGTCGTCGATCGCGTCAATGGCTCCCTGCGCCCGGAGTAGGCTTACGCCTCCACCGGCCACTATGCCCTCCTCGACGGAGGCGCGGGTTGCAGAGACAGCGTCCTCGATACGGTGCTTCTTCTCCTTCAGTTCGACCTCGGTGGCGGCACCAACCTTGATGACCGATACCCCACCGGACAGCTTGGCCAGCCGTTCCTGGAGCTTCTCACGGTCCCAGTCGGAGTCGGTGTTCTCGATCTCGCGTTCGATCTGTTTGATACGAGCCTTGACATCCGCCTGCCCGCCGGCACCGTCGACGACGGTCGTGTTGTCCTTGTCCACGATCACCTTGCGGGCCCGGCCCAACATGTCGAGGGCTACACCATCGAGCTTGAGGCCCACCTCTTCGGAGATCACGGTGCCACCGGTGAGGGTGGCTATGTCTTGGAGCATGGCCTTGCGGCGCTCACCGAACCCGGGCGCCTTGACGGCCAGAGACGGGAAGGTACCGCGGATCTTGTTGACCACCAGCGTCGCTAGGGCCTCGCCTTCCACATCCTCGGAAAGCACCATCACCGGCTTGCCGGTCTGCATGATCTTCTCAAGCACCGGAAGCATGTCGTTGACCGAGCTGATCTTCTGGTTGGCGATGAGGATGTAAGGATCGTCGAGCACCGCTTCTTGGGTGTCAGGATCGGTGACGAAGTACGGCGAAATGTAGCCCTTGTCGAACTGCATCCCCTCGGTGAACTCCAACTCCAACCCGAAGGTCTGGCCTTCCTCAACCGTGATCACCCCATCCTTGCCAACACTCTCAAACGCCTCAGCAATAGTGGTACCGATCTCCGAATCCGCCGCCGAGATCGCCGCCACCGCCGCGACGCCACCCTCAATAGCCTGAACATCCTGCGAGAAGTCCTCGATGAACGCGACAACCGCGGCTACCGCCGACTCGATACCCCGCTTGAGACCCATCGGGTTGGCGCCTGCCGCCAGGTTGCGGAGTCCTTCCCGCACCATGGCCTGGGCCAGCACCGTGGCCGTCGTAGTACCATCACCGGCCACGTCGTTGGTCTTGGTAGCTACTTCCTTGGCGAGTTGAGCACCCATATTCTCATACGGGTCGTCGAACTCGATCTCCTTGGCGATGGTCACCCCATCATTGGTGATGGTCGGAGCGCCCCACTTCTTCTCAAGCACGACGTTGCGTCCCTTGGGCCCAAGAGTTACCTTGACCACATCGGCGAGCTTGTTGACACCCGCCTCCAGACCACGCCGCGCGTCCTCGTCAAAACGAAGATCCTTCGCTGCCATTTGGTTTCCTTTCCTCTAATCCTGTCCTACAGCAACCGTCAACCGACGATCGCCAACAGGTCGCGGGACGAGAGGATCAGATACTCATCGCCTTCATGTTTCAATTCGGTGCCTCCGAACTTGGAGTAGACGACCACATCACCCTCGGATACATCGAGGGGGATCCGCTCTCCGTCATCACTCAGATCACCAGGCCCCACAGCCATAATCGTTCCGGTCTGTGGTTTTTCCTTGGCCGTGTCGGGGATTACCAGTCCCGACGACGTGCGCTGCTCGTCATCCTCGTTGGGCCTGACGATCACACGGCCGCCGAGTGGCTTCAGATTCATCCGAAGTCCTCCTTAAACAGGTGAATATGCGTACAAAGCGCCAACCGCCCGATCGGGCGGCACCGGTGTCAGGGACAGTCTGCGAAGCGATTCGCCGACAGACCGCTGGGCCGGATTGGCACTCGTACCTTACGAGTGCCAAACGCTAGCAGACTCTGCCGGAGAGTGCTAATCCGGTGGCTGGTGGTGAGTGGCCGGTCGTCGAGGATCGGTGTCCAGCGCTGTGGTCATTCGCCACTGATCACAACTTCATGGAGGAGTCGACGCCGACCGACCAGGGAGTGTAGTCGCCTTGTTCGAGGCGGTGCGAGGCGGCCGCTCCGATCATGGCGCCGTTGTCGGTACACATGACCGGCCTCGGCAGGAACAACCCGATGCCCCGCCGGTCCGCCTCTTCCTGCAGGCGAAGACGCAGGCGCCGGTTGGCCAGCACACCCCCACCACCCCCCACTATCTCGACACGGTGATCCTCCACCGCGTTCATGGTCTTGCCCACCAGCACATCGACGATCGCCTCTTGAATCGAAGCAGCCGCGTCTTCGATGCACGGTAGCGATCCCGATGCCCGGGCCTTCTCGAGCCGCGTCACCACCGATGTCTTGAGGCCGGAGAACGAGAAGTCGTACCTGCGGTGGGCCAGGGCACGAGGGAACCTGATCGCTTCGGGATCACCCCGCTCGGACAGGGCGTCGATGGCCGGTCCGCCGGGGAACCCGAGACCCATGAACCTGGCCAGCTTGTCGAAGGCTTCCCCGGCGGCATCGTCGATGGTCTGACCCAGGACCCGGTAGTCGCCCCATCCGTTCACCAGGACCACCTGGCTGTGGCCACCCGAAGCCAGGAGCACCACCGCCGGGGGCCGGAAGTCGTCAAAGTCCAGCCGGGGGGCGAACAGATGGCCCTCCATGTGGTCGATGCCGATGAAGGGAAGGCCCCGGCTCCAGGCCATGGCCTTGGCGAACGAGAACCCCACCAGCAGTGATCCCACCAGTCCGGGACCCCGGGTGGCGGCGATACCGTCCAGGTCATGGGGATGGACACCGGCTTCTCCCAGCGCTCGGTGGGTGAGCGAGCGGATGGCCTCGACGTGGGCCCGGGCCGCCACCTCCGGCACGATGCCCCCGAAGCGGGCGTGTTCCTCCACCTGGGATGACAGTATGTTGGACAGGACCCGGCGGCCCTCCACCACCGCGACCGCCGTCTCGTCGCAGGAGGTCTCGAATGCCAGGATGACCGGTCCGCTCACGGCAGAGCCTCCTCGATCCGATCGAGCCGGTCCCGGTAGTCGGCCCCTCCGATGTCGTGAGCCCACATGATCAGAGCGTCGTCATCCTGGTAGTAGTGCTTGCGAACCCCGACAGGCGCCAGACCGAACTTGCGATAGAACTCCTGTGCCCGGCGGTTGGAAGCCCTCACCTCGAGTGTCACTTGTTCTGCACCGCTCTCCAATCCTCTCGCCACCAGAGACAGCATGAGGCGGGTACCGACCGCGGGTACCGACACGGGACGCGCCGCTGCCAGGGTATTGATGTGCGCGTCCTCCCCCACCACCGTCAGCCCTCCGTAACCGACCACCCGCCCGGCGTGCTCCGCCACCAGGTAGCACCGGCCCGGGGCTTCCATCTCGTCCAGGAACACCTGGCGGGACCACGGTATCGAGAAGGTCGCTTCCTCCACCTCCATCACCTGGTCCAGGTCCGCGGAACGCATCTCCCTCACCAGGGTCCCGGTTCTCATCGCCACAAGCCGCCCTCGCGGCGATGCACCGAACCGAGCATGACATCGGGCTCCCGCATGTACCGGGGCCTCACATCGTCGGGATGGCCGAACTCACTCCGCCCGGCCCTGGCCGCAACCAGATCGGTGAGCGCGGCGGCCGAGGGGTAGCGCGGCCTTCCCGTCTTCACGCGGCGTAGGCCTCTGAGAACGGAGGCCGGGAGCACCTTCCAGTCACCCACCACCAGCACATCCCGGCCATCGGATTCCAGGATCCCCCGGAAGTGTTCGTACCCGACCAGTTCCGGTTGGGAATCCATCACCGCTCCTCCGGGTACGGGCTGGTAGCCGGCTACCGCGACCTCCTTGCGGCGAACATCGACCACCGACCAGATATGCCGGTGACCGGTGGCAGCCCGAATGGCCAGCGCGTCGAGGGAGGACGCCGCCATGATGGGGACACCCAGCATGGCGGCCAGTCCCTGGGCGGTGGCTATACCCACCCGGATACCGGTGAACAGCCCCGGACCGGTGTCCACCACCACGACATCGATGTGACCGGGCCTCCAGCCGGCCTGGTCGAAGCAGAAGTCGATTGCCGGCACCAGGAAGTTGTCGTGGCCGGTGCTCCCGCCGCGACTTGCCGAAGCCACCAACACCCGGTCCTCGACGAGAGCCACCGATGATGAACCGGCGGCGGTCTCGATACCGAGGATCCTCACGACGCCCTCCCCATCGAGGCGACCTCCACCAATCCCTCCAGCGGTCGATCCAACCAGGAACCGCGGGGGGTGAAGCGGATGGTGCGGGCTCCGTCGCCGGTCCCCATGAGCTCGACGGTCAGGTAGGTGTCGGGGAGCAACCCGGCCACGGCATCGCCCCACTCGATCATCAGCAGCCCGCCACGTGCCAGGTCCACAAGATCGAGGTCCTCGAACTCACCGGACGATCCGAGCCGGTACACGTCGGCGTGGACCAGCGGCATGAAGCCGTCCCGGTAGGTCCGCACCAGCACGAAACTCGGGGAGGGGGGTGATTCGGCGACCCCGAGACCCTCGGCGATTCCGGCCGCCAGCACCGTCTTGCCGGCGCCGAGCGGTCCCGTCAGCAAGATGATGTCCCCCCGATGCACCAGTGCCGCCAGCGCTCGGCCCAGGCGTCTCGTGTCGGCGGCCGTGGCCGCTTCCACGACGATCATCCAAACAAGCCGAGTTGCTCGTGCTGTTCGGGCTCCGGCTCGCTGGCATCCTCGGCCCCCGCGCCCGTGCCGTCGTCACCGGCCAACCGGCTGTGAACGGTACGGACCGCTAGTTCCAGATCCCCCCTGATGGTTTCCGCCATCGCAGGCCCGCTCCGCAGAGCCGCGGCGGGATGGAAGGTCGGTATCACCACCCGCCCCCACCAGGGATAAACGATCCCCCGGGTCTTGGTGATCCCCGTGGCGGTCTTCAGCAGCAACTTGGTCGAGAAGTTGCCCATGGTCATCACCACAACGGGATCCACCAGCCGGATCTGCGACACCAGGAAGTGCTTGCAGGCCTCTATCTCATCCGGGCGGGGGTCGCGGTTTCCGGGGGGCCGGCACTTGACCACGTTGGCGATGTAGACATCCCGCCTGTCCAGGCCCACGTCGCCCAGCAGCCGGTTGAGCAGCATGCCCGCCTTGCCCACGAAGGGCAACCCCTCGCGGTCCTCGTTGAAGCCCGGTCCCTCCCCGATGAACATGATGTCGGCGTCCGGGGACCCGTCGGCGAACACCGCCTGGGTCCGACCCCGGCTCAAACGGCAGTCTGTACAGACCGCGGCACGCCCCGCCAACTCGGCCAACTGCGTTCGGACCTCTGACTCGGTCATGTCACTTCCCTGCTCGATCGGAAGCTCCAGGCTGTACGGCTAGTGGTCTAGCTGCAAAACAACTTAGCGTGCTCTACTTGCCATCGACGCCCCTCGCTGCGTTCCGCCTCCTCGACGTACGCTGCCGGTACGCCCTCGTCGGCGGGCCTTGCGAGGAACGCCGCTGCCGGCGCATACCACGCCGCTATTTCACATACAGACCACTGTGGTCTAGCTGCAAAACAACTTGGCCATTTCACAGACAGACTCCTGTCACGGCCTTCTCGATCGCCCGTCCGGTCGCAACGAAGGCGGCTTCACCCAAGGCATCCGGATCTCGCTCCGCCTGCCCGCACGACACCGCAAACGCCGCATCGCCATCATATCGGGTATGTGCAGGTCGGATGCACGCCGCCACGGCGTCCTGCGCCCTGATGCACAACCTGAGGAGGTCCACCCTGGTCAGGCGGGCTTCGGTGGCGACCGCCACCAGCGTGGTGTTGGCATGGGGTGTGATCGCGGATACCGGAGGGCCGGGGACGGGATCGCCACCGGTAAGGGGCGTCCCCTCGAGCGCGAACACGTCGCCCACCGCGTTCACCACTGCCAGGACGCCCACCCGAACCCCGTCGACCTCGACCGCCGCCGAACCTAACCCCGAGGGCTGCACCGCTCCGGGTCCCCGCCACTGCGATATGGTGGCCCCCCTCCCCACCCCGACCCGGCCGAGTTGAACCGGGCGGGACGAGCGGTCCCGGTAAGCCCGGGCTCCCTCGGACGCTCCCGGCCTGAGTCCGGACGGTCGGTCGAGGTCGTAGACCACCGCGGCGGGAACTATCGGAACGGGGCCGTTACGGGTCGGATGCCCCCGACCGTCCGCCGCCAACTCCTGGACCACCCCGTCGGCCGAGGCCAGCCCGAAGGCCGATCCCCCGGAGAAGACAAGCGCCTGGATCTGCTGCACCCTCATCTCCGGACCGAGCAGGGCGGTCTCCCGGCTACCGGGCGCCGCGCCCCGCATCTCCGCGGCGGCCACATTGGGCTCCGGGAACACCAGTACCGAGACCCCGGTCCCGTGCTCGTCGGACGTCCAGTGCCCGACCTCCACACCTCGAACGGCTGTAATGGTGTCGTTCATGCTCCGGCGGCTCTCATCGGCGTTCCCGGTGGATGACGTAGCTCTCGTCGTTGAACCAGACCCCGCCGTAGCGCTCGATCACCGAGCGCGTGGCTTCGATGTAGGCGGCCGAGGAGACCGCGTCGGACATCCGTTCCTCGTCGATCTGCGCCACGTAGGCGGCCGCATTCCAAGCGGCCAGGATCGAGGAGGTCCCGATGTGCTCGTGCCCCTCCACGGGCATGGCATGCATCTCGTAGCGAAACAACGACTCCCCGTCGTCGAGGGGCTCCATCACCAGATCCCGATCCCGCCGCGCCGACAGCCGGCGGGAGGCCTCCTCCAGGAGCGTCCGGCGGTCGGTCCGGAAGGGGTTCTCATCGGGCCAGAGGTTACGGATGATCTCGATACCGGGATCATCGCCGTAGGCGTGGATACCGAGCAGGCGCCCCCCGGGGGCCAACGCCCGGGCGAGAGGCCTGATGACCGTGCGGACCTTGTGCCGGGCCGTCGTGCGCGCCCGGTAGGGCTGGGAGGCGATGATCAGATCGTAGGACCCCTCGTAGGCGTGCTGCTCGGGCAATACGCGGCGGAGTATGAACTCCCGGTCCTTGCGGTATATGACATGGACAGCCGGCCTGACGTAGACGGGGTTACCGGTCCTCGGGCTGGTCGCCACCTCCCAGTCCTCGGTCGCCCTGTCCTGGATGTCCCTCATCTGGCGGGCGAAGTCGATCGTCGTGGACCCTTCTAGGGCCCACCGGCGCCATGACACATCGACCTTCCCGGGCCCGGGCCGGAGGTCGGGCGCTTCGTGATAGGTCATGTTGGTGACCACGAACACCATCTCCGGATGTTCGTGGAGGCGGTCGGGAAGCTTGTCGAGGGTCAGGCGCACATCCTCCAGGCTGATCTCCTTGCCCACCACCAACCAGGGAACGTGGGTGAAGAGAGCATGGAGGCTGCGCATCACGTCGGTGAGTACGGTGGCATCGCCCATACCTGCATCGAACAGGCGCAGGGCATCGGGACCCGGACTCACCAGGCTCGCCTCGCGGGCGATCCGGGCCGCCACCTCCGACTTCTCGGTGGTGGTGGTGACGAACATCATGTAGGCGGCCCGGCTGTCGAAGAAGCGGGGCCGCTCTCTCTGCTCCATCCGGACCGCCTTGGTCATCTCGGGGGGACTCGGGTAACGGTACTCTCCCGTCGATGGTGTTCGAACCGACGGTGGCCACCGACCCCCGCTTGTCTCGTCCTACCTTCGCCGAGATCGACCTCGACCGGCTCACGGCCAACTACCGGGCCGTCGAAGCGGCGGCAGGCGGGGCCGGGATGCTTCCCGTCCTGAAGGCCAACGCCTACGGGCACGGCCTCATCCCGGTGTCCCGGCATCTGGAAGCCCTGGGAGCGGTGGGCCTGGCCGTGGCCTTCCTCGAAGAGGGCTCTCTCCTCCGAGAGGCGGGTGTCAGGTGTCCGATCCTCATCATGGGTGGAATCGACGTGGACCAGATCCCGCACTTCCTCCGGTACGACCTCACGATCACCGCATCATCGGTCGAGAAGCTCCGGGAGGTCGACCGGGCCGCCGCCGCGATGGGCGTGACCGCTCGGGTACATCTCAAGGTCGATACCGGCATGGGACGCATAGGAATGAGGCCCGCCACCGCCCAGGCCATGTTCCGGTCCGGCCTGGAAGCCACCCATGTGGAAGTCGAGGGGATCTACAGCCACTTCGCCACCGCCGACCGGGCCGACTCCGCACAGACCCACCGGCAGTTGGAGAAGTTCCGCCGAGCGCTGTCGTTCTACCGCGACCGCGGACTCCCCCTGCCGAAGTTGCACCTCGCCAACTCGGGAGCGATCCTCCAGCATCCGGCCTCCCACCTCGACCTGGTCCGGCCCGGCATCCTGCTGTTCGGTATCTACCCCTCGGAGGAAGTTGCCCGCAGCATTGACGTAAGGCCTGTACTCGCATGGAAGTCCCGGGTCGTGTTCTTCAAGGTGCAGCCGTCGGGCTACCCGGTCGGCTATGGCGCCGCCTGGAAACCGGACGGAGACACCCGGATCGTGACCGTGCCGGTCGGCTACGGCGACGGCTACTTCCATGCCCTGTCCGAGCGGGGGCAGGTGATCATCGGGGAACGGCGCAGGCCCATCGTAGGAGGCGTCTGCATGGACCAGTTCATGGTCGACATCGGGCCCGACGGTGAAGCCTACAACGGCGACGAGGTGGTCCTCATCGGGTCGCAGGGGGACGCATCGATCAGTGCGACCGACCTGGCTCGGTGGGCGGGCACCATTCCATACGAAGTCCTCACCAACATCAACACCCGTGTCGACCGACGCTACACCGGTGGCGCCGGCACCACCTCGTAGCCGGGTTGCTCCGGATCGGAGTCGACGATCTCGGGGGGGAACCCCGGCGCCCGCAGTTGGACACCGCAGGCGTCCTCGACGAGGCGCACGATGCCCGACGACCAGGCGCGGGATCCGTATGCCTGCTCGCCCCGCCTGAAGATGTCCAGCACCAGCGGTGACAGCTCGAGGGGAGTCCCCCGCCGGTCGGCCAGTTGCTGGAATAGCGACATGTCCTTGACCACCAGGTCCATCGTGAAGTTGATGTTGTAGCTTCCGTTGAGGATCACCTGGGACTCGGTCTCGTGAACGAAGGAGTTACCGGAGCTGATCCGGATCGCCTCGTATGCCGTGGTGAGATCCATGCCGGCCTGCCGAGCGATCATCAACGCCTCGCCCAGCGCCACCAGATGGACCGAGGCCAGGTAGTTGGTCACCACTTTGAGGATCGATGCCGAGCCCAACCTGCCGACGTGGAGGATCCGCCGCCCCATGGTCGTGAGTACGGGAAGGGCTCGTTCGAAGTCCTCGCGCTCCCCGCCCACGAAGATCGAGATGTTGCCGGTCGCTGCCCGGTGGCATCCCCCCGAGACCGGTCCGTCCAGCGGGCGGGCTCCGGCGGCCACCACCAGATCCCCCAGACGCCGTACCTCGGCCTCGTCGGTGGTGCTCATCTCCAGCCATATTTTCCCGGGTCCCAGGCCCGCCAGTATCCCGTCGTCACCCTCCATCGCAGACCGGACCGCGGCCGGCGACGGGAGGCAGGTAATGACAAGCTCGCTGTTCATCGCCAGCTCGCGATTCGTATCGGCCCACTCGGCACCCGCATCGAGCAGCGATCCGGCCGCGTCACGGTTGAGATCCCTGACCACCAACCGGTAACCACTACGCAGCAGGCTCCCCGCCAGTTTGCTACCGGCGTTTCCAAGCCCTACGAAACCCACCTTCACGGAGTCGACCTCCCGCTCGGACAATGCTGACACAGCCACGGACCCCGGCGGTCCGCCTCATACCGATAGGAAATCATACGGGCGGGCGTCGGGCCCCGGTGGATTGCTTCCACCTTCCTTGGACGGTACTGAGAAACCCCCTCCGTTGACCCGATGGTCGATGACAAAATGCCCGGTCAGCTGACGGGGGGCCAGCCGTTCTCACCGTTTCTGGCATTCTGCTAGATAGCCGTGTACCCCCCGTCGACCATGTAGGCAGCCCCGGTCGTGAAGGAGGATTCATCGCCTGCCAGGTGGAGGACCGCGCGAGCTATCTCCTCCGGTTCGCCCAGCCGAGCCATCAGGTGCATGCCTTCCAGCCTGGCCCTCCGCTCCTCGGTCAACGGACTTAGCAAAGGGGTGTTTATCGCTCCGGGGCAGACCGCGTTGACCCGGATACCGGCGGACGCGTGATCGTAGGCCATACAGCGCACCAGCCCGACAACGCCGTGCTTGGAGGTGTTGTAGGCCACCTGGCCTTTCTCACCGGTGAAACCGGCTACCGAGGCGATGCACACGATCGATCCGCCACCGGTCCGCTCCATGTGGGGGACAGCGTGCCGTGAGGCGAGGAACACCGATTTGAGGTTCACGGCCATCACCCGGTCCCAGAATTCCTCGGTGACCTCCGTCACCGTCCCCTTGCCGGCAATCCCGGCGTTGTTGACCAGAATGTCGAGCGTGCCGTACTGCTCCACAGCTGCCTCCACCATCCGTCGGCACTCTTCGTCGGACGTGACATCGACCTGTACCGACATCGCCTCCCCGCCCGCCTCGACGATCTCGTCTACCACCCTTGCCACCGGACCGGTTCTTACATCGGCCAGTACGAGCCTGGCCCCTTCGGCGGCGAACAGACAGGCTATGGCCGCTCCGATACCTTGGCCGGCCCCGGTGACGATCGCCACTTTCCCGTCCAACCTCAGCGCCATCTCGATCTCCCGCCTTCCGGTCGTTTGATCGGGGCCGCCCGCCGGTCAGATCCGCGCCAATCCCCTCCTTCACTCGGCCAGGAAATCGAGGATCACCTCAATCGACTTCTCGGGTTCCTCGATGTAATGGGTATGGCCGCTCGTCTCGAAGATCTCCAGCCGGCCGTTCGGAAGATGGTCGGCCACGTAGCGGGCTCCCGCACCGCCGGGCCCGCCATCGAGCGGTGTGAGGATGTCCTCGGCGCCCACCATTACCAATGCCGGCGCCCGGACCTCGGGGACTATTTCCCGCACGTCGGTATCGATCATCGCCTGGCACGCGTCGATGAACACGGAGAGTTCCGTATTGCGAGCCAGGACTTCCTTGATCGCCCACACCAAGTCTTCTCCCATCTCATCCAGGAAGGTTCTCGAGAAACCCTTGGTGAGGAGTTCTCGTGACAGCTCCTCGGATGCGACTCCGTACGCCGACGCCACATACTGCCAGATGCGGAACATATGCACGCTCATCGCGTCGCACTTGGCCACCGCTCCGGCGCCCATCAGCAGCTTGTCGACCTTCTCGGGGTAGCTGGCTGCGAAGTCGAGAGCTATGAAGCTACCCATGGACCCGCCGTGGATATGGGCCCTCTCGACCTCCAAGGTCTCCATGAGAGCAGCCAGATCGGCGCTCCATACCTCCAGCGTGTAGCGCTGTTCGGGGCGGCTGCTGAGGCCGTAGCCCCGGTGGTCGTAGTCGAGGACCCGGTAGTGCTGCGAAACGCCCGGGGTAATGGTCGCGTATCCTTCATGGCCGCTGACCGCTCCCCCGATCTGCACCACCGTCTCGCCTTCACCCGAGAACTCGTACCAGATGTCGACCCCGTTGACCTCTACCGTTGGCATTGACGCCTCCTAAGCCTCACCATGGCTCTGATTCTACGGCGGCCGGCGTTATCGTGCCGGACTTCGGTCAGCCGGGTTCGACCGGGTTGGTAAGCCTTCCGATTCCCTCGATCTCGAGCGTCACGACATCCCCGGGTGCCAGGTACTCGGGCGGAGTGCGGGCAAAGCCCACCCCGCTCGGTGTCCCGGTGGAGATCACGGCCCCGGTCCCGAGGGTGAGTGAGCTGGACAGGTGGGACACGAGCGCCGGAACGTCGAAGATCAGATCCGAGGTCTCTCCGGACTGTTTCAGCACACCGTTGACCCAGAGCTTGACATCGAGATCGTCGGCGGCGCCCAACTCGTCGGTGGTGGTGATCCACGGGCCCATCGGCTTGAAGGTATCGAACGACTTGGCCCGACTCCACTGTCCCTCGCTCCTCTGTATGTCCCGGGCGGAGACATCGTTGACGATCACGTAGCCCGCCACGTGGTCCAGGGCGTCCTCCACCGGCACATCACGGGCCTCCCGCCCGATCACGACACCGAGTTCGACCTCCCAGTCCGCCTCGTCGGTGAACGGAGGAATCAGGATGGGATCGCCCGGGTTGATGATCGAGGAGTTGAAGAAGGGAAAGCTGATCGGGGAGGTGGGAACCGCGGCGCCCGACTCGGCGGCGTGGGCCCGGTAGTTGAGACCGATGCCGACGAACTGAGGCGGGTCCGGGATGGGCGCCAGGAGTTGCACATTCCCGAGCGGCAGGCCGCCGGAGGACCGCCGGAACAATTCTTCCAGCGCGGCTCGGTCGCTCAGAACCTGCATCAGGCTCGGCCCTTCGGTGACAGGCCGAATCTCGTCACCGGCGACGAACCCCCATCCGGCTGCTTCATCGATCCTGAAACGTGCTATTCGCATGAAGTCACTTCCGCTTAGGCTGGCCGAGATTGTATATGCTCTCCTGCGGCAGGAAGGAGGCACTCCGTGGGGATCGAAGCAGTCGAAGTGAACGCCCTCAGCCCACCACCCGAGCCTTACTCCCACGCGATCCGGGCCGGCAACGTCCTGTATCTGGCCGGACAAGTGGCTTTCGACCGCAACGGCGAGATCGTGGGAGACACCGTGGAGGAGCAGGCCCGCCAAGTGTGGCGGAACATCGGGGACATTCTCGAGGCGGCCGGGAGTTCGATAGCCGACGTGGTGAAGGTGACCTACATCATGGGGGACATCCGGGAGATCACCGAGGAGTTCCCCGTTCGCGAGGAGGTGTTCGAGGGCAGGCCGTTCCCGGCTGTCACCGCCATGCAGGCCGCCGCCCTCGGCCTCCCCGGGCTGAAGATGGAGGTCGACGTGATCGCGGTGATGGGCGATGGCTGAACAATCCAAGTCCGGAGTTGCGGAGATCTTGGCGCAGAACGGCCTGGACGGCCCCGCTTTCGACCCGGCGGCGGTCGCCGACGTGCTGGCCGGATGGCGGGAAGCAGGCAGGGAACTGGACCGGTTGCTCGAAGACCGGACGGTCAACGATGTGACTCTCTTCGATCCGGAGTGGCGGTAGTGGCTATGGGTGCAGGATCGATTGCCGCGTTGGCCCGAAAGCTCAGGGCCGGTACCTCCAGTTCGGTCGAGTTGACCCGCGAGGCGCTGGACGGGATCGCCCGACTGGATGATCGACTGAACGCCTTCGTGCTGGTCGACCGGCAAGGGGCCCTGGAGGCTGCCGAAGCCGCCGACGCCGGACTCCGCTCGGGGACGGACTCAGGGCCGCTGACCGGTATACCGGTTGGTGTCAAGGACATCATCCACATGCGAGGGCTACCGACGCGGTGCGGGTCCCCCGCCTCTTCGAACCAGGCCCGCTCAGCCGACGCGACCGTCGTCACCCGGCTCCGCGAGGCCGGCGCCGTGATCGTCGGCAAGACCACCACCCACGAACTCGCCTGCGGCGTCTACAGCGCCCCCGCCGCCAACCCCTGGGACACGAACCGGCTCCCGGGAGGCTCGAGCGGGGGTTCCGGGGCTGCGGTCGCGGCCGGTGTGGTCCCGATGGCGCTCGGCACCGATACCGGAGGATCGATAAGGATCCCGGCCTCGGTGTGCGGCGTAGCCGGCTTGAAGCCCACGTACGGGAGAGTCTCGCGGGCGGGTGTCGAACCGCTGGCGTGGTCGCTGGACCATATCGGACCGCTGGCGGCCACAGTCGCCGACTGCGCCCTCTCGCTACAGGCCATGGCAGGTTTCGACCGGGCCGACGCTGCCACGACCCGCGTGCCGGTACCCGACTTCTCCGAGGGACTGGACAGGGGTGTGGACGCCTTACGGATCGGGGTGATGGCAGATGGTCCCTTCTCCCCGATGCAGGAGGATGTCGCCGAGGCGTTCGGCGAGGCGGTCGAGATGCTGAACTCTCTGGGGGCCGAGTTACTTACGGTCGACGTACCCGAACTCGACTACACGCTCCCCGCCGAGTTCGCCATTGTCGGCCCCGAAGCGGCGGCATGCCACCGGCGGTTCCTGCGGGACATTCCGGAAGCGATCTCGCCCGGTATCCGCCGGCTGCTGACAATCGGAACGGTGGTTCCCTCCATCCACTACCTGAAGGGGTTGAGCGCCCGCTTGGTGATCCGCGACGCATTGAGGACCGCTTTTGGACGCAAGGAACTGGACGTTGTGGTTACTCCGACCCTGCCCGCCACAGCGGCGCCGGCCGACCAGCAGCAATTGGAATGCGGCGGGGTGGCCGAGGACGTGACCGAGGCTTACGTGAGAACCACCGCGCCGTTCAACCTCTCGGGACAGCCGGCGCTCAGCGTGCCGTGCGGCTTCGACAGCGATGGACTCCCGGTCGGCCTGCAGATTGCCGGGCGTCCCTTCGACGAGGCGACGGTTCTTCAGGTCGGATCCGCCTACGAGGCGTCCACTCCGTGGTTGCGCCGCCGTCCCCCCGTACATGTGGAGGCGGCATGAGCGCTGACATGCGGGTGCTGGTATATGACGGCCCACATCGCTTCCATATCGAGACCCGGCCGCGCCCCGCGCCCGGTCCGGGCGAGGTGCGGATACGCATGGCCTATGTGGGTATATGCGGATCGGACCTTCACGGCTATACCGGAGAATCAGGACGCCGGTTGCCGGGGATGATCATGGGTCACGAAGCAAGCGGATGGGTCGAGGCGGTCGGTCCGGGCGTCGCCAACCCGGAAGTAGGCACTCCGGTCACCTTCAACCCGAGCCTGCCCTGTGACGGATCGTGCGGGCACGGACCCGAGAACCATTGCGCCGCCCTGCAAGTGATCGGTGTGACACCTGACATCCAGGGTGCTTTTGCGGACGCGATGGTGGTACCGGCGGCCCGCGTCGTTCCGCTGGGGGAACTCGGCCTCCTCTGGGGCGCGGGGGTGGAACCCATGGCGGTGGCCCTGCAGGCCACCCGGCGGGCCGGAGTCCGGAGCGGCCAGTCGGTACTGGTGATCGGAGGCGGGATGATCGGTCAATCGATCGCCCAGACGTGCCGCCTCGAGGGCGCGTCGAGGGTGGCGGTATCCGATCCGATCGCCGACCGGCGGGCTCTGGCGACGGCCGGAGGCTTCCAGGCGCTGGAACCCGATGACGTGGAGGGAGCCGGACCATTCGACGTTTCCTTCGACGCGGTCGGCATATCGGCCACCGCGTTCGCCTCCATCCGGAGTATCCCTAAAGCGGCGGTCGCCTGCTTCGTGGGGCTAGGACTACCCGAAGTGAGCATCCCGCTCTTCGACCTCGTGGTCAGCGAGCGGAACATCGTGGGAAGCTTCTGCTACCCGGATTCGGTCTTCCGGGAGGCGGCCGCCCATCTGGAAGCCGGACGGCTCGACCTCGAGCCGTTGATCGGGAGCGTCGAGAGCTTCGAGGACATCGCCGCGGCATTCGAGGATCTGGCTACCGGCGCCCGCACGGATGTCAAGATCATGATGTCCACCGGCGCCGCGGCACCCACATAGGTGTCAGGTGCCAGGTGCCAGGTGCCAGTGATGGAGCTAATAGTCCCACTGACACCCGACACCCGACACCCGACACCCGACACCCGACACCAAGGAGCACCATGCCGTTCGCATCGTTGCCCACCGGCATCGACATGTACTACGAGATCGAGGGCTCCGGCGATCCTTTGCTGCTGATCATGGGGACCGCCGCCGACCATTCCACCTGGGCCGGGCAGGTAGCCGCCTACTGCGATCACTACACGGTGATCACCTACGACGCCCGCGGTACCGGGCAGTCGACCCGGCCGGCCGATCCCACCGGCTATTCGATGGCTGTCCTGGGAGACGACGCAGCCGCCCTCCTGGATCATCTGGGCGTCGACCGGGCCCATGTCTCCGGTCTCTCCCTCGGCAGCGCCACCGCCCAGGAGCTGACCATCAACCATCCCGGAAGAGTGGCCTCCGTCCAACTCCATTGCACGTGGGGTCGCTCGGACGAGTGGTTCATCAGGATGATCGAGACCAACGAGCTACCGGTGCTCCACGACGACTACGCCACCTACATCAGGACCGCACTGCTCTGGGTGGCGAGCCCCCACTTCATCAACCAGCGGACCGACGACGCGGAGGCCTTCGAGCGCGCGTTCATCTTCGAGAACCCCCATCCTCCCAGCAAGGAGGGCATGCTCGGGCACTTCCACGCCGACAAGACCCACGACACCCTCGACCGGCTGCACCGCATCTCGGTACCCACCCTGATCACGTCCGGAGAGGTCGACTGGCAGGTGCCGACCCGCTACGGGCTCGCAGTGCAGCGCCGCATACCGGGATCGACCATGCACGTCTTCACCGGTCCGGCCTCCAGCCACATCGCCTTCTACGAGATGGCCGACGAATGGAACACCTTCACCCTGGGGTGGTTGAAGCGACTGGGATAGGCCGCGGAATTCAGATCAGGCGGACCGGGACTCCGAGCGCTCCGGCCAGACGAGCCACATCCCGGCGGTCTCCTGTGACGACCTCGTCGCCGCGCCGGTCGGCGCCCTCCACCACCGACACGTCGACCACGTCCGGGACGCCGGATCGGCGGGACTCGGCACCCACCCGGCGGGCCAACGCCTCATCGAGCGCCTCGATACGGCAACCCTTCAAGAACCGTGATAGCAACGGCTGCGGGCCACCACGCCACGCCTGAGCCAGGACACCGGCGGGCACCGTGGGCGTCATACCCCGTGCCAGCGCCTCCTTGTGGATCGTCCAGACATCGTCTCGGTTCCTCTCGGCGCCGATCAGGGCCCCGGTGTCATACGTAACACCAGATACGGTCAGGTGTCCACCCCGATCCCGAGCCTGTCCAAGACCGCAGCCGCCCAGGCCTCTTGCTCGGGAGTGAAGGCGCCGTACTCGACCTCGTACTCGGCGACCGCCGCCAGGCCCTCTTCCAGACGTTTGGCCCGCTCCTCGGGGGTTTCCTCGACCGGCGTCCAATCATCATCATCGAGATCACCCGACACTCGGCGATCCGCCTTGGACAACTGGATCACATACAGCCGGAAATCCCCGTCGTCCCCGTCCGGCGGAGGAATCTCCATCGGCGGGCACCCGAGGGCGTAGGCCAGCTTGAACAGGTCCCGGTCCCCTTCCCTCTGAGGGCGTTCCTTCAAGGTGATGTCAAATCCTTCAACAACCATGTTAAACACTATACAACGATCAGACCTGGATGTGAAGAGGCATGACTTCGCGACCTGACAGGGACCTCAACCGATCGCTCTTGGCGACCGACCACCGGTCAGTGGGCCGTCCAGCCTCCGTCCACTGCCAGAACGGCGCCCGTTACGTAGCTCGAAGCGTCCGAGGCCAGGTAGAGGGCCGCTCCTTGGATCTCGTGGAGCTCACCCCAGCGCTTCATCGCCACCTCCTGGTCGAGCACGCGGACCGCATGCTCGCTGTGCTGGAACGGGATGTTCATGTCGGTCAGGAACGGCCCCGGGGCGATGGTGTTCACGGTGACGGCGTAACCCGCCCACTCCATGGCGAGAGCCCGGGTGAGTTGGACCATGGCCCCCTTCGTGGTCGCATAGGCGGTCCGCTCGGCCACGCCTACCACCCCGAAGGCCGACGAGATATTGATTACCCGACCGTGACCCGATGCCTTGAGATACGGCCCGGCAGCCTTGCACAGCGCCCAAGCGCCGGTGACGTTGACCGCCCTGGAACCCTCGAAGGCCGCCCGATCGATGGCCTCGATGAAACCCCGGATGTTGATCCCGGGGCTGTTGACCAGGATGTCGAGACCGCCCAACTCCGCAACGGTCCGCTCGATGGCCGCGATCGCATCGGCGCCGTCAGCCACGTCACCGGGTATTGCGACGGCCCGGCCACCTGTGGTCCGAGCGATTCTCTCCGCGGACTCGGCGAGCGTCGTCCATCGCGGCTCATCACAGCCATGGATGCCCCGGCCCAGGAAAGCCCCTCTGCTATCGCCGCGCCCAACCCCCGGGGTTCCCCCGGTCACGAGGGCTACCCGGCCGTCGACGCGGAGGAGACCGAGCGGGTTATCCGCCGTGGGCATCCGCGTAGGAAGCCCCGCCCGTTCCTTCCACCCAGTAGCGCCGGGCCCATCCGACTCCCTGCCAGCTGGTTATCTCGGTGGGGACCACCTTGATGAGCCAGCGCGGCTGGTTGATGGTCCCCGTCAGGTATTCGGGACCGTTCGGTCCGAGATACCGGTACGACATCTCCTTGGCCACTTCGACCCACATGCGGCCGACATTGGGCTCCTCGACGACCTCGGCGTTGCCCTGCATGATGACCTTCGGGATCTCCATGCTCCTGCCCGACTCGTCGGGCTCGCTGTGCGGGGCGTCCACCACCAGCGAGACACGCGGATCGTTCTTCATGTATTCGCACCAGACTGCTCGCTGCCTGCCCACCAGCCACATGGCCGCTCCGTCCCACTGGTACCAGAGGGGTATTACATAGGGAGCGCCGTCGGGTGTGAGACATGCCACCCGGGCCAGATAGTCCCCGTCCAGGAACTGCTCGAACTCGTTGTCGTCCAGTCCCCCCAGCCTCCCCCGGAAATCCTCGGCCATCCGTTCACCTTTCTGCTCGACATCTCGCTGCGGCACCGCCATCAGGGCGGGTGCTCAGCCCATACTATCCCTAGCAGGGTGCTGGAAAATGGGCAATGGTTGGCCCGTCGTCCGCTGACGTGGCGTCGTGTTGCCGACCGTCGGGCAAACGGGGGTTTTGCCCACCCTCCTAGAACCGGCAGGGCCGATGGTCTCCGGGTCCGCCACCCGACTATCCCGGCCGAACTACGTCAAGGCTGGTCGCAAACGGCGTAGAATGGTGCGCCATGCCGACCGACCAAGCCTCGCGCCTTCCGCTGTGACCGACAGTCGAGCCGCCCTCTCTGTCCGCGACCTCGTCAAGACCTTCACCATCGGCGGCGGGGTGTTCGGTGGCCACAAGGGCGAGGTGTCGGCGGTGGCGGGTATCTCGTTCGACATACGGTCGGGCACGACGTTGGGTCTGGTGGGCGAGTCGGGTTGCGGTAAATCCACCACCGCCCGCAGCATCCTCCGCCTCATCGAACCCACCTCCGGGGAGGTGATCCTGCGCCGCCCGATGGATGGCGGCGGCACCGAGCAGATCGATGTCATGGCGGCCGACCGCAAACAACTGCGGGAACTGCGCCGCCACATGCAGATCGTCTTCCAGGACCCCTTCGCCTCGCTTAACCCGCGCATGTCGGTGGGAGCGGCCATCGGTGAGTTGCTGCATGTGCATACCGGCATGTCCCGGTCGGACCGCACCCGGACGGTGGGAGAACTCCTGACACTCGTCGGTATGAACCCCAACATCGCCGACCGGTACCCGCACGAGTTCTCGGGCGGGCAGCGCCAGCGGATCGGAGTGGCGCGGGCCCTGGCCCTCAACCCGGGCTTCCTGATCCTCGACGAGCCGGTCTCGGCGCTCGATGTCTCCATCCAGGCCCAGGTGCTGAACCTGCTGGAGGAACTTCAGGACCGGCTCGGCCTCACGTACCTGTTCATCGCCCACGATCTGGCGGTCGTGCGGCACATATGCGACGACACCGCGGTCATGTACCTGGGCAAGATCGTCGAGCAGACCGCCACCGACGAACTGTTCGCCCGACCTATGCACCCCTACACCCACGCCCTTCTGTCGGCCGTACCCACCCCCAACCCGCGAATCCAGCGACAGCGGTCCCGCATCCTCCTGGAAGGGGACGTACCGAGCCCCCTCAATCCTCCGTCCGGGTGCCGCTTCCATACCCGCTGCCCGGTGGGGAAGGACAAGGAGATCTGCCGGATCGAGGAGCCGCCCCTCGAGGAGCAGGCTCCCGGGCACTCGGTGGCGTGCCACTTTCCCGAAGTCAAGTCGATCATCTGAGGAGCCTCCGGAGTGGCCTTCGTCGACATCCGCGACGGTAATCCCCTCATAACGACCCTCGCCGAGGGTGGCACCGCGGTCGGGATGTTCCTGCGGCTGCCGGGCATGGAGCTGGCCGAACTGTGCGGGCACGCCGGTTGTGACTTTGTGCTCATCGACATGGAGCACAGCAGCATCACATGGGAACAGGCAGGGGCGATGATCCTGGCAGCCGAGTCCGCGGGTACCGTACCGGTCCTGAGGCTGTCCAACCCGGCGAGGGACCTGATAACGAGGGCCCTCGACGTGGGCGCTCACGGGATCATGATCGCCCAGGTGGACAGCCCGGAGACGGCCCGGGCGGTGGTGGCCGCGACCCGCTACGGATCAGGCGGTACGCGGGGGACGGCCGGGTCCCGGAGGAGCGGTTTCGGGCTGAAGATACCCCTCGGCGAGTTCACGGAGGCGGCCAACCGGGCCACCTTCGTATCGGTCCAGATCGAGTCGGCCCGGGGGGTGCGGAACGCATCCGCCATCGCTGCCGTACCCGGGATCGACTGCATCGTCGCCGGGCTCTCCGACCTCACGGTCGATCTCGGCCTCTCCGGGCAGTGGACCCACCCGTCGGTGGTGGATCGAGCGATGGAGATCAAGGGTGCCTGTGACGCCCACGGGATCGCCTTCGGGGTACCCGCGCCCGATATCGGGTTCGCCCGCCGATACCTGGAACGGGGGGCCCGTCTCGTCGCCGCGGGCGACGTGGGCCTGTTCGGCCGGGCGATGCGGAGCTTCGTGGAAGGGGTGAGGGCATCCGGCGGCTGACCCGCGACAAGACGCGCTTCTCCTTCGACGCCTCGGTCGAACCGGCCATCACCGTAGCGCCCGGCGAGTCGATCATCGTCGAGACACAGGACGCCCACAGCGGCACGATCACCGGCCCCGAAGTCGTCTACGAGACGCTCGACGACGTGATGGACCGCATCGGAGGCGCCAACCCGGTGACCGGCCCGATCTCCGTCGACGGGTTGAGGGCTGGGGAGTGCGTCGAGGTCCGTATCGAAGAAGTGGAAGGCGCTCCCGTCACCGGCTTCGGGTACATGAACACCACCCCCACCCTTCACTCCGGGTTCGCAGCCGAGACCGTCATATGCCACCGGCGGGACGACCTGGTGGCGATACCGACCCGGCAAGGCCCGGTCATGATCCCCTACCGGCCCTTCGTGGGGACGATCGGCGTGGCGCCGGCCGGCGGGCCCGTCCTGTCGTTCGGGCAAAGCACCGAGATCCTGGGAAACGTCGACCTGCCCGAGGTGTCCCGCGGAGCCTCGGTGATCATGAGGGCCGCGGTGGATGGGGCGTTCGTCTCGCTCGGAGATGCGCACCTGGCCCAGGGTGATGCCGAGATCCACCGCTCGGCCATCGAGTGCCAGGCCGATGTTCGGCTTCACCTCCGGTGCCGGGATCCGGACGAAGTCGGATTCTCCGGGCTCCCGCAGGTCAACACGCGCACCGAATGGGGCAGCGTGGCACCCGGACCCGGGCACCTGGAGGATCTGGTGAGAGGCGCCTACGACGATCTGGCCCGGCGCCTGCGCCACTCCGGCCGGTTCACCCTCCCCGAGGCCTACCGTCTGGTGGGCGCGGTGGGTACCGTAAGGGTCGGCCAGGTGGTACCTCCCGTGTACTCCGCCCTGGCCAAGATCGAGCGACGCTACGTGGAGGAGGTCCTGACATGGTGAGGCCGTCGCGAGCCGTCGAGTCGTTGCCGCGCTCGGGCATCCGGGAGATCATGGAACTGGCCTGGACGGTGGGTGACGCCATCCACCTCGAAGTGGGCGAACCGAACTTCCCCACACCTGACCACATCGTGGAAGCAGCTCACCAGGCCGCCGTCGACGGCTTCACCCGCTACACACCCAACGCCGGGATCCCCGAGCTGCGAGAGGTCCTTTCGACGAAGGTCCGCGAACGGAACGGTATCGACGCCCAGCCCGACCGGATCGTGGTGACGCCGGGATCGGTGGTGGGCCTCTACAGCGTCATCGCCGCTATAGCCGACCCCGGATCGGAAATCCTCGTGAGCGACCCGAGCTGGCCCAACTACCACCTGATGATGAACCTGCTGGGGATACGGCCTGCTCTGTTCCCTCTCGCCGCGGAAGACGACTTCGTACCGAACGCCGCCAGCATCGAACCGCACATCACGGATCGCACCACCGCGCTGCTCCTCAACTCGCCGGGGAATCCTACCGGCGCCACCACTTCCGCCGAGGCTCTCGCGGATCTCGTCGAACTCGCCCGCGCCCACGACCTGTGGCTTCTGTCCGACGAGGTTTACGACGAGATCTGGTTCGACTCGCCCGCGGTGTCCGCCGGGCCGCTCGATCCCGACGGTCGGGTGATCACCTTCTTCAGCTTCTCCAAGACCTACGCGATGACCGGATGGCGGGTCGGTTACCTGGTGGCGCCCCCCGGCCTGACCGAAAGTGTGATCAAGGCGCAGGAACCGATCACGTCCTGCGTGAACGCCCCGGCGCAAAAAGCCGCCGTGGCCGCCATTACGGGACCGCAGGAGATCGTTTCCGAGATGCGCAAGTCCTACCACGAACGGCGGGACCTCACCCTCGATCTGCTCGACGACGAGGGCATCCCCTACGTGCGGCCCACCGGCGCCTTCTACCTGATGGTGGACATCAGTGGCAGCGGACTGAGCGATCTCGAATTCGCCCGCCGGCTGGTACTCGAACGCGGCGTGGCGGTGGTACCCGGAACCGCGTTCGGTCCCGACAGCGGCGCCTACGTACGCGTGTCCCTCGCCACCGCCACCGAACCCCTCCTCGAAGGGGTGGGCCGGTTGGCCGAAGCCGTGAAGACCTGGCGCGCCGGCGTCAGAAGTTGAACAGGGAGAGGGCGGTGCCTCCCCGGATGGCGGCCCGCTCGTCGGGGCTCAGGTCGGGAAGGTAGTGGTCCACCAGCGCCAGGACCTTGCCGTGCCCGGGGTTGATCTTGATCCACGGCCAGTCGGACGCGTTGAGCATGCGGTCGGCGCCGAACGCTCGGTAGATCCGGTCCACGACCCCCTGCATGTCGGGGTGCGGGTAGTCGGTCTGGGTGAAGGCGTACTGACCTGATACGTGAACGTAGAGATCGTCGGGGTGTCGGGCCGCCACCTGCTCGATCAACTGCAGCGAGTCGGGTGGGAGCGGGATGTCGAACCGGGGACGCCGGTACTCGTCCATCGCCAACTCCATCCAGATGTCGGGGCAGAACCCGAGGTGGTTGAGCACCACCTTCAAACCGGGGAGGAGCTTCATGGCCTCGTCGAGTAGGCGTACCTGGTCGGGCGAGCCGTAGAACCATACCTTCATGTCGAGGTCGCGCATCGCTTCGAGAACGGGGAACACGTCCATCGACTCAGCCGCTTGACGTTGATCCGCTCCGAAACCGTACATACGCAGACCTTGGATACCCGCGCGCTCGGCCCGGCGGGCAACTTGCCCGGCGCCGTCCGCCGCCTCCGCGTCGTAGACGCCCACGCCGGCGAACTTTCCCGGATAGTCAACCAGGATCTCCGCCAGATAGTGATCGTGGGGCGATAGCGGAACGATGAGGGCATGATCCACACCGGCTGCGTCCATTACTCCCAGGAACTCCTCGGCCAGTTCCTCCCTCCCCGCCGGCGCCATCCCGTCGAACACGAGGCGGGGGTAGGTATCGCTGTGGGCCTTGAACAGATGCAAGTGAGCGTCGACTACGGCCATGTCAGGTCTCCATTCATGTTGTCCGGGTGCCGGCCAGAGCGTCAGACGTCGGTAGCCAATCGCTCGGCGCGCACAGCTTCGATCTGCTCGGCTTGGTCGGCGATCCACGATAGGTGATGGCCGGTCAGGTATCGACGCAGGAACATCAGCAGATGCTCGAGGAGTTGAGGTTGGTCGGTGAGCAGGCCCGGGCCGGCACACTCCGAAGCTGCGGTCACCTGTAGCTTCTGGCCCATCATCCTCGGGTAGATGAAGCCGACGTGTTTGCTCACTTCCTCGTTTAGGGCGCCTCTCAGCACGAGCCGCATGGCCGGACGGGTTGTCCGCCAGTCGATGCTCGCAGCCACCCGCGGGAGTGGAGCGATCATGACATGCACCGGCGCCCCACAGTCAGCGTCGAGAAACAGCAGGGTCTCGGTAATCGAGCCGTAGGCCACCAGCGCTACCGGGCCGAAGGAAGCAGATATCTCGGCCAGCATCGCCACCAGATCGTCCCGCAAGGAATCGGCGTCGGGCTCCCCGTCGGACAGGCCGTGGCCCCTCAGTTCCACGCTTATCACCCGGAGTCCGTGGGCGGCCAACCGGACGGTAACCGGACCCCATGCGTCGAGGTCGTCCCCCAAGTCATGCACGAAGACGACGGGCGGGCCGTCGCGCGACCACTCGTGACCTCGGAGGATGATTCCGTCTTGGAGCCGGATCGCGATCGGGACCGGCGTAGTCACCATCAGGAGGTGAACGGCTGCGGGTTGAAGCAGCGGAAGATCCGACCGACCTCGTGGGTGGTCAACTCGGGATGCTCGGTCCAGCAGGGCTCGATCGCATGGGGGCATCTGGGGGCGAACCAGCATCCCGGCGGCATGAGCTGGGGCGGCGGGACGAGCCCGGGAATCGGATGCAGGCGGAGCCTCTTGATGCTCACCTGCGGGAGTGCCCGCAACAGCCCTTGCGTGTAAGGGTGACGGGGGTCCTCGAACAACTCGTCGACGGGCGCCTGCTCGACGATCTCCCCTGCGTACATAACCGCCACCCGGTCGGCCACCGCCGCTACAACCGCCAGGTCATGGGTGATCAGCAGCATCGACATGTGCCGCTCGCGCTGCTGGTGGATCAGCTGGTCGAGGATCTGCGCCTGCACCGTGACGTCGAGGGCGGTGGTCGGTTCGTCGGCGATCAGGATGTCGGGATCGAGAACCAGGGCGAGGGCGATCATGACCCGCTGGCGCATTCCCCCGGAGAGTTCGTGAGGGTAGGAGTCGAGCCGTCTGACGGGATCGGGCAGCCCGACCTTGGTGAGCACCTCCCCGGCCATCTGCCGTGCTTCGGAGGACTTCACGTCGCGGTGGGCTCGGATCACCTCGGAGATCACGTCCCCTACGGCGAAGACGGGGTCCAGAGACGTGAGAGGATCCTGGAAGATCATCGAGATGGAGTCGGAGCGGATCTTGCGCATCCGGCTCTTACCCAGATCGAGGAGATCTTCGTCCTTGAACAGGATCTGCCCTGCCCGCACCCGCACCGGTGGCGTCGGAAGCAGGCGCATGATCGACAGGGCGGTGATGCTCTTGCCACAGCCGCTCTCCCCCACCAGGCACAGGATCTCGTTCGGGTAGATGTCCAGTGACAGGTCCCGCACCACGTCGAACGACTCCCCCCGCGTGGTAACCGCAGTCCGGAGCCCGCGAACGGATAGCAGCGGATCCGTTCGCGCCCCGGGTGCCCGCATGGGGCCGGATGCCAGGTCCGTCGCCGACGCCATCACGTCTTCCGTAACCGTGGGTTGACGACCGTGTATCCCACATCGGCCAGCCAGTTGCTGAGCAGGACGATGGTGATCAGCACCAGGGAGAAGAACTGGGCCACCGGGTAGTCACGCCGGAGCACCGCGTTGACCAGCACCTGGCCCAGGCCGGGCCATCCGAATATGGTCTCGACCACCAGGGCGTAGCCGACGATCTGCCCGATACGGAGACCGGCCAGCGAAACGATCGGCACCAGGGCGTTGCGGAAGACGTGGCGTCCGACCACCCGGGCCTCCGAAAGTCCTCCTGCCCTCAACGTCCGTACGAAGTCCTGGTTGAGGTTCTCGAGCATGGCGGAGCGGGTCATGCGGACGGTGAGCGCCATGCCCTCCATCGCTAGGACCACCGCCGGAAGGATCAGCTGTTTGGGACTGCAACAGCCGGCAGACGGAAGCCACCCCAGGACGGACGCGAACAACCACACCGCCAGCAGGGCCAACCAGAAGTTCGGGACCGCCATCCCGGCCACCGAGAAGGTCATTATCCCCCCGTCCCACCACGAGTTTCTTCGCAGCGAGGCGAGCATACCGAGGGGAATCCCGAGACCGAACACCAGGACGAACGCGGCCACGCCGAGGATGAGGCTGTTCTTGCCGTGCTCGGTTACCAGGGTTCCGATTCTGGCGTTGTTGGTGAGGGAGTTCCCCAGATCTCCGGACAGGATCCTCCCCACGTAGTCGAAGTACTGCTCGTGGAAGGGGTCGTTGAGACCCAGTTGCTCCCGCACAGCCTCCCGTTCCTCGGCGGAGGCCGAGGCCGGTACGCGGGCGGCAACGGCGTCTCCGCCGGACAGACGGATCGCAGAGAACACCGCTATCGAGGACAGCGCGAGGACGATCACCATGTAGACCGTGCGGGCGAGGACGCGCTTCACTCCTGCTCGACCCCCTTCGCCTCATGGCGCAGCCTCGGGTCGAACACATCCCGCAGACCGTCTCCGATGAGCGATACGGCGAGCACGAGGAGAACGATGGTCAGACCGGGAATCGTCGACCCCCAGTGGTTCAGTTGGAGGTAGTTGCGACCGTCGGACACCATCCCTCCCAGACTCGGGGTGGGTGGCTGGGCGCCGAGGCCGATGAACGACAGGGCCGCCTCGGCGATGACGGCCACAGCCACGTAATAGGAGGCGAGGACCAGCGCCGGGGCCAGGATGTTGGGGAACAGGTGCTTGCCCATGATCCTGGTCGTGGAGAGCCCACCCGCCCGGGCCGCCTCGATGAACTCCCGCTCGCTCAGGGCCAACACCTCGCCCCGCACAACCCGGGCGATGGCGGCCGTGTTCACCAACCCGACCGCCAGGATCACCGGGAACAAGCCCTTACCCAGGCCACCCGCGAAAAGCACCGCCACGAGGATCAGCGGGAAACCCCACACGAAGTCCACCACACCCCGGATGGTGCGGTCCTTCCAACCCCCCAGGAAACCGCCGATCATGCCGAGCAGGAGGCCGAGAACCAGCGAGATCAGGGTGACACCCGCCGCCACCATGACGCTCACCCGGATCCCGACGAACACCCGCACCGCCATGTCCCTGCCCAGATGGTCGGTCCCCAGCAGGTAACCCTCGCTCCCGGGTGGCAAGTTGGTGTTGGAGAAGCTCTGGATGGTCGGATCGGCACCCGAGATGATCGGGCCGAATACAGCGGCGAACAGCACCAGTATGCCGAGGGCGCTGCCCAGCAGCAGCAGCTTGTTCCGGCGCATTCGATCGAGAGCGGCCCGGACAGGGCCTACGCGCCGGCTCTCCTCGTACTCTGCGAGGCGCCGGTTCCACGCTTCCAGATGGGAACTTGTCTGCTCTGTGACCATCAGCCCGATCCCTCCGGAGGCATCATACGCCCCGCAACCTCGCGGTGCGAAGGCGCGGATTGACCGCCAGGTAACCCAGGTCGGCCAACCAGTTGCCCAGGACGACCAGCGCCACGAGCACCAGCGAGAAGAACTGGGCAACCGGGTAGTCACGCCTGAGCACCGCGTTGACCAGGACCTGGCCGAGACCCGGCCATCCGAAGATGGTCTCGACCACCAGCGCGTAGCCAACGATCTGGCCGATACGAAGTCCGGCCAGCGATACGATCGGGATCAGCGCGTTGCGGAGCACATGCCTACCGATCACCCTCACCTCCGGCAACCCGCCGGCCCGCAGCGTCCGCACGAAGTCGCTCTCGAGGTTCTCGACCATGGCGGAGCGGGTCATGCGCACTGTCAGCGCCAGACCCTCCATCGCCAGCACGACGGCCGGGAGCACCAGGTGGCGGGGACTGCAGCACCCGGCAGTCGGCAGCCAGTGCAGCGTCGACGCGAACAGCCACACGGTGAGGAGCGCCAACCAGAAGTTGGGAACGGCCATCCCACCCACCGAGAGCGTCATGATCGACGCGTCGACCACGCCGTTGCGCCGCAGGGAGGCGAGGATTCCCAATGGGACGCCCACCGCGAACACGAGGAAGAAGGCGGCTCCGCCGAGGATCAGGCTGTGACGGCCGTGGATCACCAGCATGTCGACTATCGGCGAGCTGTTGGTCAACGAGTTCCCCAGATCGCCCCTCAGCAACCTGCCCATGTAGGCGAAGTACTGCTCGTGGATGGGAAGGTTCAAGCCCCACAGTTCACGAAGCTGCTCGCGTGCTTCGAGTGAGGCCGAACCGGGCTGGATGACCGCCGCGACCGCGTCGCCTCCTGCCAGCCGGATCGCATAGAACACTGCTACCGACGACACGAGCACGATCAGCACCATGTAGGCGGTACGGACCGCGAGTACCTTCATCGCCCAGGCTCCTTACCAAGCGGGGGCCGTGAACACACGACCCCCGCTTCGCTTCGATCAGTCAGGAAGCTGCAACTGAGCCCTCTAAGACTCGATCCATGTGTCGTTGTAGTACGGGTACAGATTCCATACGAACGGCTGCCATCCGTGCACCTTGTTGTTGTGCACGAAGGTGGCGTTCTGGTTCATGATGGGTATGTACGGGAGTTCCTCAGCCCATGCCAACTGGAACTGCGAAGCAGCCGCTTGCGCCTGCGTCTCGTTGGCCGATGTCTGCCAACTGGCGATCGCGTCGTCGATCCGCGCCTCCACTGCGTGCGAGAAGTTCGGTACGGGGATGAACTGGGATCCGCCGAAGAGGATCAACACGTCCAGCGGGATCGGCCAGAGCCAGAAGAAGAGCGACATCTCCACCGAGTCCCTGCCCGGCCCGCTCTGCTGTTCGAAGGCCAGCGCCCGGTCGACCACATCGAGGTTCGCCCGGACCCCGACGTTGGCGAACTGGGCCTGGACCGCTTCGGCCACCGACTTCTGAACCGTCTCGTCCTCTACCAGATACCGGAACTCGAACCGCACTCCTTCCCGCTCGCGGATCCCGCCGCTCCCGCGAACCCATCCGGCCCGGTCGAGCTTCTGGTTGGCGAGATCGATGTCGAACTGGTTGAACTGCTCGACCGCCGGCTCGTAGTTCCGGTCGGTGGTCGGGAACGGCCCGTGGGTGGGAGCGCCGTTACCGAACAGGATGGCCTGCACCATGCCTTGCCGGTCGAGTGAGTGCGACAGACCTTGCCGCGTCAGCCGATCACCGAAGTACTCCGGATAGTCACGGTTCATCGCCAGGTGGTACCCGGACCACTCCGGGTGCCTGATCACCGTCAGGTCCGAGTTCGACTCGAGCCGACCGATGTCCTGGTGGGCCGGGTTGATCAGCGTGTCCACGTCACCGTTCTCCAGCTGGGTCGCCCTCTGGCCGGCCTCGGTGATGACCGTCCACCGAACCGCGTCCAGATACGCCGTACCCGTGTTCTCCAAGAAAGGCGTCTGCGATCCCGGGTACTGATCCCAGCGTTTCACCAGCACGTGGCTTCCCGGCACCCACTCCTCATGGGTGAAGGGACCCGTACCGTCGGCAAGTTCCGTCCCGTACGTCGAGGCGGCGTTGAGGCTGCCGTCGGGCAGCACCGAGTGCTCCTTCCACGTGTTGATGTTCACGATCCGCCAGTAGCCGGTCTTGTGCGGTCCGAGAGCACCCACCCAGGGGTTCTTCATCTTGACCACCACGTCGTTGCCGTCGGCCACGTAGGTGTCCACCGGGGCGGCCAGACCGGCGATGAAGCTGTACTGCTGGATCGACCGGTAGAACTCGGCCACCATCTCGGCGTTGATGGTCCCGCCGGAGTGGGAGAGCTTGCCTTCGGGAATGGTGAACCGGTACTCGAGCCCGTCGTCCGACGCCGAGAAACCGGAGGCGAACTGGGGCACCGTTGCGCCGCTCGGGTCGTTGGACAGGATGGCCTCGTAGATGGCGAAGAACGCCGGGTCGTACCAGTTGGTGGTGAGGGGATCATGCTTGGAGACGTCCCGGTTGTAGCCCTCCCGTAACGTTCCGCCGACCACGGGCCCCATCATCTCGGGTTCGGCTTCTTCCTCCATGGCCTTGGTCGTATCGGGGGTTTCCTCTGCCATGGCGGCGGTGGTGGTCGTCGCCTGGGTCGCCGCGGCCTGAGTGGTGGCTGTCGTCGCCTCGGGCTCGTCGTCGCCACAGGCGGCCAGGATGGAGGCGGCTGCGGCTACGCCGATACCCGCTGTGCCCAGCCGTTTCATGAATTGGCGCCGACCGATCTCCTTAGCCTTGTATTGCTTGGTGAGTTCGGTAACCTCGGACCCGAACTCGGACTCCGTCCAAGAGTCACCCATACGCATGTCCTCCTTCGATCGCGCCAGTTTGTGCCTGACGAACTATCTTATCCTGTCGCGCGCCTTCGGGCCATGGAAATCTGAGGAGAGGGACGGATGAGCGAGTCGGAGCGGGTGCTCGTAACCGGATCAGCGGGGTGTATCGGGGCTTGGGCGGTCCACGAACTGGTCCGTGAAGGAACCCCTGTCGTAGCGTTCGACATCACCGAAGACCTCCACCGGTTGCGCCTGGTTCTCGACGACGACGAACTATCCTGTGTGGTCTCCCATCGGGGAGATATACGCGACGGCGCAACTTTCCGGCACGCGGTCCGGGACAAGGGCATCACCCACATCGTCCACCTGGCAGGATTGCAGGTCCCTTTCTGTGCAGCCGATCCCGTAAACGGCTCGCTGGTCAACGTCACCGGCACGTTGAACGTGCTGGAGGCGACCCGTCGCTCGGACGGGCAGGTACGCGGGATCACCTACGCCAGCTCGATCGGTGTGTTCGGAGAGGCCCACCTGTACGAGGGTGGCGTCGCCTACGACGATTCACCCGCAGCACCGGTCACCCTATACGGGGCCTACAAGCAGGCCAACGAGTGGACCGCACGGATCTTCGGAGCGGATTGGGGTGTCGGCTCGGTAGGTCTGCGACCCTCGGTCATCTACGGGCTCGGCCGTGACCAGGGTCTCACCTCCGGCGCCACCAAGGCCATGCTGGCCGCGGCGGCCGGCGTCTCGGGCCACATCACCCACGGCGGCACGGTCACCTACCAGCACGCCCAGGACATGGCCGCCATCTTTATCGCCGCGGCCCGACTCGAGTCAGAGACCGCACTGGTCCACAACGTCGGTGGACCCGCGGCCGATATCTCCGAGATAGCGGCCATGATCGACGCCACCACCCCGGGAATCGAGACCACCTACGACACCACCCCGTTCCCGCTGCCCTCGATAATCGACGGTACCGGCCTGGACCGGATAATCGACATAGAGCAGCGATCCCTTGAGGATGGCATCGCGGGAACGGTCGAAGACTTCCGCCGTCTCCTGGCTACCGGCCGGGTCGAACCCCCGACCACTGCCGGATAGATTTCCCTGCGAACAGTCACGGCATCCGAGTTCAAGGCCAAAGTGCCTCAAGCTCATGGACGAAGTGGCAAGTACCGGAGAGGAGATCGCCATCACCAAGCACTGCCGGCCGGTCTCCCGGCTCGTGCCGTACCGGCGGAAGCCACAGACTCCTTTCGGTCGGAACCGGGACAACATTCGGATCCTCGGCGATATCGTGTCTCCGATGCCTCCTGCATGGTTCGAAGAAGAAGGTGACCCGGGCGTCGAACTGTTCTGAATCTCCCTCTGCCTACAAGATCTAACGCTCCGCCCCAGGTAGACCGCCAGGAGATTGCTGCAGAACAGTGGGAGCAGCGGCCATCTTCCTCTGAACAGGCATCATGTCATCGACCGACCGGTCGAGAAGGGGTCTTGCCCCACCTTCGTAGGAGGTCGGGACTAGAGACTGGTGCGGGGCCTGCGCGCTACCAACTGAGCAAAAGCCGCCCCCTGCAACGTGACAAATAGTACTTGTATATGGTGAGTTATTTAGTCTCCACTGTTATGATTCGAGTAATGCACACACTCACCAAACTCGCTGACATATCTCAGGGGCTGGTGCGTTCCGGTCGCGGGGCCGGAGCACGGCCCGGTGACTGGAAACTCCGGATCGTCGAGAGCAAGAACGTAGTCGGAGACGGTCTCGTGCTCGACAATCTCAAGGAGATCGGTGTGGTTCCGGGTGTCCGCACCGAACGCCACCTGCTAAGACCGTTCGATGTGCTGGTCACCGCACGCTCCCGTAAGGTTCAGTCTGCCCTCGTCCCCCCCGACGTATCGAGAACGGTGGCAGGTGTGACGCTCCTGGTCGTCCGGCCCCACCACCCCGAGTCCGGCATGGGCCATTATCTCTGGTACTACCTCACGTCGTCTTTCGGGCGGGCCCGGTTGGCCAGGAAGACCACCCCGAGCCTCACGCTGACCTCGCTCTCGGCGCGCAACCTCGGGGAGGTGCTCGTTCCGGTACCTCCGGGGCGGACCCTGGATCGCCTGGCCGAGTTGGTCGAAACCTCCGAAGCGGCCTACAAGGCAACCATCGAAGCCGCCGAGATGCGTCGGGAGTTACTCCGCGATGCGCTGATCGGCGAACTTGTCTACCAGAATGTGGAGGCAAGTTGAGGAGACCCTAATGCCGCTCACCAAACAGGAGTTGGAGTCGAAGCTGTGGCAGGCCGCCGACATCCTGCGCGGGCAGATCGACGCGGCGGATTACAAGAACTACATCTTCTCGATGCTGTTCCTGAAACGACTCTCCGACCGTTTCGACGAGGAGGTGGAGGCGGCCGTGGCCGCGGGGGTCCCCCGCCGGGTTGCCCTGACGGACCTCGACGAGCACGAGTTCTTCATCCCCGAGCCGGCCCGGTGGCGGGCGATCACAGCGGCCTCGATGAACCTCGGCGAGGTCCTCAACGCCGCCGGCCAGAACATCGAGTCGGCCAACATTCCCAGGCTCGACGGTGTGATGGTGGGCACCAACTGGAACGACGAGACCAAACTCGGCAGCCCGGCCAACCGTGAGCGCATCATCCGGAGCCTGGTCGACCACTTCAGCGCCCTGAACCTCCGGGACGACAACCTCCGGGACGGCGAACGCGGTGGCAGCGACGTATTGGGCGATGCCTACGAGTATCTGATCAACCGCTTCGCCGACGACGCCGGCAAGAAGGGCGGCGAGTTCTACACCCCCCGGCCGGTGGTGAGGCTGATCGTCGAGCTGCTACAACCGCGCGAAGGGATGCGCATCTGCGATCCGACGGCCGGCTCGGGGGGAATGCTGATCTATACCGCCCAGTATGTGCACGAGAACGGCGGCAACCGGCGCAACCTGGTGCTCCACGGCCAGGAACGCAATCTGGGCACCCTCGCCGCCGGAAAGCTCAACCTTCTGCTGCACGGGCTGTCGGCCGCCCGCCTCGAACCCGGCGATGTCATCGCCGAGCCCGGTCTGGTAGACCGGACGGGCCGCCTGCTCGCCTACGACCGGGTGATCGCCAATCCCCCCTTCAGCCTCAAGAACTGGGGGCACGACCTCGCGCCCTACGATCCCCACCACCGGTTCGACCGCTACGGCGCCATTCCCCCACGGACCAGGGGCGACTTCGCTTTCCTGCTCCACATGCTCGGCGTGACCAGCGCCGACGGGATGGTCGGGGTCGTCATGCCTCACGGGATCCTGTTCAGAGGCGGCGCCGAGGGCAGGATCCGCCGCGGCATACTGGAAGCCGACCTGTTCGAGGCGATCATCGGACTGGCACCCAATCTCTTCTTCGGCGCCAGCATCCCCGTGGCGATCTGCGTACTCAGCAAGGCCAAGCCTCCCGAGCGCCGGGGCAAGGTGCTCTTCGTCGACGCCAACCAGGAGGGCTGCTTCCGCAAGGAAAAGGCCAAGAACATCCTCCAACCCCAACATATTGCCAGGATCGTGAATGCCTACCGTGACTTCGAGGAAGTCGAACGCTTTACCCATGTGGCGAACCTCGAGGAAATCGCGGCCAACGACTACAACCTGAACATCAGCCGGTACGTGGACACGACCGAGCCGGTGGAAGTGCTCAGCGTCGAAGAAGCATTGGCTCGGATGCGACGAGCAGAACGCGCCCGGGACGAAGCGGTGGCCAAGATGGATGCATTGCTCCTGGAGCTGAGGTATGCCGAAGGTTAGGCAGGCAATACGACTGGTGGAAAGGGAGGGATGGAGACTGAAACACACCCGCGGCAGCCATCGGCAATACCGGCATCCCGACAAACCGGGGACCGTCACGATAGCAGGCAGCATGAGCCAAGACCTGGCACCCCGGACATGGAAGAGTATTCTCAGGCAGGCAGGGATAGAGAGAGGAGAAGCGAGATGAAATACGCTGTTGTCATCGAAAAGACCGGCAATGGATACTCGGCATATGCCCCGGATGTCCCGGGCTGTGTGGCCGCGGCGGATACGCGTGCTGAAGTCAGAGAGCTGATCGGCGAAGCAATCCTTCTACATATCGACTCGCTTCGCCAGCATGGTGATCCTATTCCCGAACCTCAGGTATCGGTTGCGACAGTACACGTGTAGGTCTTGCAAAAGCGGTAGTTATACGGTAGGACCGGAAGTTGTTGGAATGGTTTGTACCAGGAGATGAAGTCCGCGGTCCCGGAGGGCTGGAAAACAGTACGGCTTGGGGATGTCACAGAAGTCAATCGATATTATTGGAACCCGTCGGACAGTTCGCGCATCCTGTATCTGGATCTGACCGCCGTTGTCGCTCCCGGAAGGCTCTCATCCCCCAGGGAGCTGGCGTCCAGCAATGCGCCCAGTAGAGCTCGGCGCCTCGTACGTTCTCATGACATCCTCGTCAGCACTGTTCGCCCCAATCTCAGGAGTTTCGCCCGCGTTCGCCAAGCTCCCGACAACCTGGTCGCCTCGACAGGCTTTGCCGTACTGACCCCACTACCCACAACCGATGCTTCCCTGATATTCCATCACGTCATGGCACACGATTTCGCCCGACATCTCGAAGGGGCCGCCACAGGCCAGGCCTATCCCGCAGTCCGACCCTCCGACATCAGCGCCTATCGCTTCGCGCTTCCGCCCCCCGCCGAGCAACAGGCCATCGCCGAGATGCTGGACTCCATCGACGAGGCGATCGAGCGAACCGAGGCGGTGATCAGTGCCACCGAGCAATTCCGTGACTCTCTTCGCTGCGAACTGCTCTCTCGTGGCCTCCCTGGATGGCACACCGAGCGGCGCGATGTACCTGGCTTTGGCACCATCCCCGCTGCTTGGAAGGTAGTTCGGCTTGGCGATGTGACCGCGGTCAATCGCCATGGTTGGAATCCGACTGACAGTTCTCCCATCCTGTATCTGGATCTGACCGCCGTTGTCGCACCCGGAAAGCTCTCATCCCCAAGGGAGCTGGCGTCCAGCAATGCGCCCAGTAGAGCTCGGCGCCTCGTACGTTCTCATGACATCCTCGTCAGCACTGTTCGCCCCAATCTCAGGAGTTTCGCCCGCGTTCGCCAAGCTCCCGACAACCTGGTCGCCTCGACAGGCTTTACCGTACTGACCCCACTACCCACAACCGATGCTTCCCTGATATTCCATCACGTCATGGCACACGATTTCGCCCGACATCTCGAAGGGGCCGCCACAGGCCAGGCCTATCCCGCAGTCCGACCCTCCGACATCAGCGCCTATCGCTTCGCGCTTCCGCCCCCCGCCGAGCAACAGGCCATCGCCGAGGTGCTGGACTCCATCGACAACGCCATTGAACATCACGAACGAGACCGGGAGGCTTTGAACGAAGCGAAGGAGTCGACTGCTGAGGCATTGCTCGCAGGACGTCTGCGGATACCTGTCGCAGCCATGAGAGGTAACAGTGACTAGGAGATCCGATGATCTCACCGCTGCCGAGGAGCCGGCCCGGCAGTTGCTGGAGCGCATCGGATGGATCCATCTTCCCAGTGATGTCTTGGCAGGAGAGCGCCCCGGTGAACGGGCGGTCCTGCTGGAGCGACGGCTGACCAGGGCCCTGTTGAGAATCAATGAGTGGATGACCGGTGGCCACGCAGAGCGGGTCATTTTCGAGCTGGAGAACATCGATTCCACCGGGATGGCCCGCAACCAAGCCGTCCACGAATACCTCACGTACGGTATGCCGCTCGCCGTGGACGGTCCGGGCGGGCGGCGCACGCGCATCGTGCGCTTCTTCGACTTCGCGCATCCGACCGGCGGGCTCAACGAGTTCGTGTTCACCACAACGGGGTACCGGGTCCGCCGAGATGCCACCCGCGTGATCAGGCCGGACCTGGTGCTATTCGTGAACGGGATCCCGCTGGTGGTGATCGAGGCCAGGGCGCCCCACCTGCTGTGGCAGCAGGAAGCGATACACCAACTGCGGCGGTACCAGGAGACCGGGACGAAGTGGCGTGGCGCGGGAGCGCCGCGGCTCTTCCACTACAACCTGTTGTGCGTAGCCCACTCGGTCGACGGGGCGGTCTTCGGCACGCTCGGGGCGCCGGAGAACGCCTACGTCGAATGGAAGTCGGCGCCGGCCCATTCCGACAACGAGGTTCGGGAGCCTTCCGGCGTGGAACCGCTCGGACAGCCACGGTTGATCGAGGGGTTGCTGGCGCCGGCCACCCTGGTGGACATCCTGCGCGACTACGTGGTCTTCGAACCGGACGGGGGTCGCATCGTCAAGAAAGTCCCCCGCTACCAGCAGTACCGGGCCGTCAACAGGGCGCTCGAGCGCGTCCTGAGGGGTAGGAGACCGGAAGACCGGGGCGGGGTGGTCTGGCACACCCAGGGCTCCGGCAAGTCCCTGACCATGCTGTGGCTGGCCACCAAGCTACGCCGCGAGCCGCGACTGCGGTCGCCGATCATCGTGGTGGTGACCGACCGCCGCCAGCTCGACCGCCAGATCTCGGCCACGTTCAGGCGGTGCGGGTTTCCCGCACCCGAGCAGGCCGGCAGCGGTCGCCACCTGAGGCGTCTCCTGACCACCGGGGCAGGCCGCACGATCATGACCACCATCCAGAAGTTCGAAGAGGCTCTGGTCGCCCCGCGCGAAGGCCCTTACGTGCTGAACCCCTCGGAGCGGGTGGTGGTCATGGTGGACGAGGCACACCGTACCCAGTACGGGACGCTGGGAACAGCCATGTCCGGAGCACTCCCCAACGCGGTTCTCATAGGCTTCACGGGCACGCCCATCGACAAGGGTTTCCGCCGTAGCACGATGCGACGCTTCGGACCCCTCATCGATTCCTACACGATCCCGCAGTCGGTCGACGACGGGGCCACGGTACCGATCCTCTACGAGGCTCGGCTGCCGGACCTCTCCGTAGAGGGTCGCGAGCAGCTCGACCGGCTGTTCGCGGCCTTGTTCGGACACGAACCTGTCGAGACCCAGGCGCGGATACGGAGGCGCTACGCCAACAAGGAGACGGTCGCCGAGGCAGAACGCCGCATCGAGATGATCGCCCTCGACATCGCCGAGCACTTCACCCAGAAAGTGCGACCCAGCGGGTTCAAGGCCCTGGTGGCGGCGCCCAGTCGCAGGGCGGCCCTCCGCTACACGGAGCACCTTCGCAGCCTCGGTCTGCGTACCTACCCGATCATCACCACCACCCCCAAGGACGGAGCGGAGTTCGACGAGGCTCGCCGTCTCGACCAGAGCCGGATCGTCAGCGCGTTCAAAGACCCCGCGGGCTGCCCGGAGATCCTGGTGGTGGTCAACATGCTGCTCACCGGGTTCGACGCCCCCGTGGAACAGGTTCTCTACCTGGACCGGTCACTGAAGGAGCACGCCCTCCTCCAGGCCATCGCCCGGGTGAACCGGCGCTTCTCCCACGTCAAGGACGGCGTACCGACCGAGAAGAGCCACGGTCTGGTCGTCGACTACCACGGCGTGTCGCGACATCTACAGAGAGCGCTCTCGAGCTTCGAGTGGCCGGATGTCCGGGACTCGATGCAGGAGCTCGAAGAGGATCCAGCTCCGGTGATCGAGGCCGCGCTCACCCGGGCCGAAGCCCATTTCAAGGGTCTGGATCTCGACGACCACTGGGAATGCGTCCTCGCCTTCGGGCCCGAGACCACGAGCGATGCGCGAGTCAAGGCCGACCTCTATGCCCTCTTCGACACCGACTACCGCCACTGCTCGCGCCTACTGGACCGTTTCCTCCCGGACCCCCGCTCGCTGCAATACCTGGGACGTTTCACGCGCCTCACCAAGATACGTTCCTACGTGCGAGCCCAGTTTCTCCAGGAGGACGCCGCCACCGACTGGACCGCGATCGGAGCCAAGGTCAAGAAGCTGATCGACCGGCGCATCGACGCCCAGGTCCGGTTGCTGATGAAGCCCGTGTCAGTACTGGACCGGGACTTCGACCGGAAGATCGCCTCGCTGCCCCACGACAAGGCCCGCGCCTCGGTGATGGAACACGCCATCCGGGCCCAGATCATCAACCGCCTGGAGGAAAACCCCGTCTTCTTCGAGAAGCTCTCGGCGCGGCTCGGCAAGATCATCGAAGACCTCCGCCGGCGGGTGATAGACACCGCCGAAGCGGCTCGAGGGTTGGGGGAGCTGCAACAGATGCTGCTGAGCGAAGCCGACATCGCCACCGAGCACGGCTTCACCGCGGTCTCCTTCGCGATCTACGAGCTGCTCGCCGGCACACCCCAAGAGCCCCGGAATACCGGGGCCACGGGGGAGGAACCGCTCCGGTACCGCTTCGAGCCGGACGAAGCCACCAGGAACGCCGCGCTCTCGATCGAGAGCCTCCTCGACCATCACCGCACCGTCATCGACTGGCAATCGAACCTCGAAGTACGACGGGAGATGCGCCGGGACATCAAGCGCCACCTGCGTGGGACCGGCGACTACACCGAGGAACGCCTCGACGATCTGGCCCACCGCATCGTGGCGGTGGCCGGACGGAGAACCGATCGTGACCCTCGACGCTCGCCCCTCTAGGAGGGTGCTGAGCAATCCGTCTGAAGGGGTGCTGCTTGAACCCTGGGATGTGCTGTTGGCTGGTGTGGGTTGGTGGGAGGCTGCCGGTTGGGGGGTGGTGGTGCTGGTTGTCGGGGTGGAGTTGCCCCGGTTTTTGGGGTTGCCGGTGGGTTTGGTGGTTTAGGTGGGGTTGAGTGCCCAGCCGGTGGTTGTGTGGGTGAGTCCGAGGTTGATGAGGCGTTGTAGGTTGATGGCTGCTGTTGGGGTGGTGAGCCATTGCTGGTTGGGTTTGATTCCTCGGTGTGGGACACGTCTGGGGTTGCGGCGGGTGAGCCAGGCGATGGTCCGCTCGACGGACGGCCGGTGGTTCCGGTAGGTGTCCTGCGTTTCTTCTTTGGCCCACCGTGCTTTGTTCGCGGCGCGACGGTCGTGGTGTTTGTCGACTGCGATGGTCCGTCCACGCTTGGAGGTGGTGCATCGTGCCCGCAGGGGGCAGCCGTTGCACCGCTTGGCGAACGGGGCGGTACCACCGGGGCGTATACGGGTGGTGTGCCCGGCGGGACACGTCACCGTCCGGGCTCCGGTGTCGACCTCGAAGTCGTCGCGGTGGAACCCGTCTTCGATGTGGGGTTTGCGTACGATTGGTTTGGTCACCGGGGTGTGACCAAGATCGTCGAACGTTTCAAGCGCCGCACCGGACGCGTACGCGGAGTCGGCGACGATTTCGGCACCCGGGGGTGCTTCGGCAACGAGATCCGCAATGCTGTCGGCGTCTGGGGTGTTGGCAGCGGTTAGGTGGGCGGCGGTGACCAGCCCGGTTTCGGGTTCGGTAGTCACATGGGCCTTGTACCCGTCCCGTTTGCGGGTCCGGGTCTTGTGACCGTGCCTGGCTTCGGGGTCCACCGTCGATATGGTCCGATCCTTGGGCCACACGCCGCGCTATCCGCCATCGGCCTTCCCGGTGGGGATCCGGTTCCACATCTTGGCCCGTAACCACTCCCAACAGACCTATTGCGTCGGCCTGTTCGGGGTTCAGCTTTATGTCCTCCACCCCTTCGATCAGCGCCAGCCCGTCGGTGACCAAACCGTTGATCAGTTCCGATCGGCTGTCGGGATCGGACCAGTCACAGGACGGTTTCGCCTTCGATTCGTAGTCATGGGCCACCAGCACCAGGTCGGCTGCCTGCGGGATCAGACGTCGGCAACGCCTTATCTGCGACGAGATCATCGTCACCGTGTCCCCGGTAGCAACCGCGTCGTGCAGAATGGTCGAGTCCAACGCACGGCGTCCCCTGTTCGCCAACACCCCACAGGCGGCGACCACCTCCCGCACCGCGTCGAAGATACGCTCAGGACGGTCACTCGCCCTAAGCCTCGCTCGCCACAACGTCAGCACCGTCGGGTGGAACCCCCCATCGGTCAACGACAGACCAGCCGCCGCTTTCCAAGCTATGTCACGACGCAGCCGCTGGACCGCTTCCCGATCCGACAGGCCCTCCAACGCCTGGAGGACCATCACCGCCCCAATCACCGAGCCCGGTATCGACGGGCGGCCCCGCGGGCCGAACAAATCCCCAAACATCTCAGCGGGAAACAGACGCCGGCGGTGCTCAGCCAAAAACTGATACACCGAACCCTCCGGAACCAACTCCCCACACAGTTCCATAGCGTCCAGAAACTCACGATCACCACGTTCACTACCCTGCATACCACCTACAATAATCCCAACAAACCCAAAACGCGAACAAGCCAACACCCAACAGACCGACTAAATCAGCAGTCCCCTAGGAGGGTGGTGTAAAACCCCTACACGGCCCGTCGACCGATAACATAATGCCTGTTCAGAGAAAGACGGGCCGTTGCTCCCCAACGTTTTGGAGGGTGCGCGGATAGGCGGACACGACTGCTCCTATCCGTAGACCCAACCCGGTTTCCCGCCGGAGAACCCCTGGTCAGGGTCGTGGACTCGTCAACCGTCGCGGTCACTGTCTCCCCACGTGAGCACCTATCCGCGCACCCTCTTGGACCACCCTCCTATTAAGGTGGTTAAAACCCCCGGTTGGCCCGGCGATAGATGGCAGAAGGCCACGTCAGCGCACGAAGAGCCAACCATTTACCCGTATTCGAGCACCCGCCTGGTGTCATCGACTCCGACCCGGGATATGAGGCCCCACCGGACACTTCCAGCGACAGGGGTCTAGACGCGGCGGCTCGATCGGTGTACCAATTGGAGACAGGGGATGAGGCTCATCACACCCGATGAGGTACGCCAGGCGCGGACGTGTCGGACATACGGGAAGGGCTCTGGGTCAACGCCGAAGCGTGATCGACTTCCGCCAGGGAGGGCATGAAGATGAGGTACCTCGGCGAGCCGGTCCAGGCCGGGTCGCCGGGATGCGCGGGAAGGGGCCCGGAGTGACCGATCGAGACTCCATCAGGTACGGCGACACCACCATCCACTACGAGATCCGCCGCAGCGAGCGCCGCAAGAAGACCGTAGAGGTCAAGGTGAGCCGGGATGGGGTGCGCGTCTACGCGCCCAGTGCCATGGACGACGAGAGCCTGAGGAAGTTCGTCCGTGAGAAGGCACATTGGATACTCGACCACCTGGCCCGGCTGGAGGAAATCGAACCGGTTCGGTTCGTCAACGGTGAGACCCTCCCCTACCTGGGCTATGACATCCCGATGGTCTTCGATACCTGTGACGTTCGCTCACCGGAGGTCAGTTTCGATCAACGGTCCTTCAGGGTGATGGAACCTCCAGGTCTGGTAGGCGAGTCTCGTCTCGAACTTGTCGGCCGCGCCTTCCTCGGCTGGTACTGCGCCCGCGGGACGGAGTGGATACCCGCCGCCGTCGACCGTTGGTGGCCGGTACTCGGCCGCGGACCCAGATCCAGGGTCCTGATCCGCAACCAGCGTACGAGGTGGGCAAGTTGCGGAGTCGATGGAACGCTCCGTTTCAACTGGCGGGTCATGATGCTCGAACCGGGGCTGATCGATTACGTGGTCGTGCATGAACTCGCCCACCTGACAGTGCGGGGCCACTCACGCGACTTCTGGGACGTGGTGCGCAAGGCCATGCCCGACATGGCGCAACGGCGGAAACGTCTCAAGGAGGTAGCCGTCGGCATTCACATGCGGTTCACTTGATGTATACTGTGCTGTATATGCCGGCAACTCGCACACAGATCTACCTGACGAGCGAACAGCGAGAGGGAATCGACGCCATGACCCGGATGACCGGCCTGTCGATGGCGGAGATCATCCGGCGGGCTGTCGATCTCTTCCTGGATCGGTACCCCGACCCGGCTCCCGCCCTGGACGCCACCTTCGGTGCTGTTCCCGACGCGGTCGCGCCCGGCAGGGACGAGTGGGAACGTGGCTGATCTTCTCCTCGATACCGACATCTTCATCGACCACCTGAGAGGAGCCATGAGGCTCGAGCCCCTTCACCACAGGGTCCACTACTCGGTGATCACCAGGGCTGAGCTGTTTGCGGGCGCGGGCCGGAACGAGTCGCCGGTTCGAATCCTGCTGGATCCGTTCCGGGAGTTGGGCATCGACCGGGCTGTGGCCCAACGGGCCGGCCGTATCCGACGTGAGTCGCGGATCAGGCTGCCCGATGCTCTGATCGCAGCCACGGCCATGGAGCAAGGTCTCAACCTGGTGAGCCGCAATCGACGTGACTTCGGTCGAGTGAAGGATCTCGTGACCTACCCGGCCATACCGAACCGGGGTTAGCCGGAGACCAGTACCCGGTCGGACGGGTAGGCGGCCATGAAGGTCTGCACGGAGTCGGGTGACCAAGCGGGACCGAGGGGCAGTACCAGTTCCACCCGGGCTCTCCCCTCGCATGGCCGGCCCCGGCTCACCAGCAGCGTGGTGGTTCCTGCCGTGTGACGCAGCACGTAGCTGTACACGGTCGCGTACAGGGCATGGTTGCAGACGCCGGTATCGCCCTGGTCGTGGCTGCCGAGCAGCGCGAAGATGTCTTCGGGCGACTCCGCTCGGTCGAGGCGGCGCTGGGCGGATGCCATCCGGTCCTCCGTGGTCACCGTATCGTCGTTGCGGGGATGGATGCCCAACTCGGTGTGGTGGTTGGCTCGGGCGGTGGGCCGCCCGAGCCATAGCGCGGCCGTCCGCCGGCTCCGTACCTCAACCGCCGCCTGGCTGTCACCGTCGATGAGCACCAGGTTCCCCCACAGATACGGGCGGGCCGCCACCGCCTCCTGTACCGCCGCCACCCCCGACACCACATCGGTGCCCTCCCGCAGAGCGATCTCCACCAGGTCGTCGTAGTTGGCGTGGTCCGGGAGGGTGCGCACGTTGGAGTCACACGCCAGCAGCCCCGAGGAGTTGGCCCCGATCGAGAAACCCGAGAACCGGTCCAGCGCCGGGTCGGTACCCGCCCAGGTGGTGATGCCCTCCACACCGAACACATCCCGTTCCAGGACGATGCGGTCGTCGAAACTGGTGCGACCGAAGTCCTTGTTCTTGAACAGCATGAAGTCGTCCGGCCCGAGCCTGAGGAAACCGGTCGTGCACATCAGGATCCTCCCGCACCGCGTGGCCGCCCCCGATACTACGCGGTCCTCGCCGGGTTCGGTAAGGTTGCCCCCCATGACATCCCGTTTCCTCGGTCGTGCCGACCGCGCCAGGGTCGAGCGGCTTCTCCTGAGATATGTCGGCACCCATTCCGTCAACCCGGCCTTCGACCGCGGTCCCGGAGAGTCGGCGCTGGCCGGCCTCCTCCTCGCCGACCTGCGGGCCGACGGCTTCGCGGCGGTCCGCGAGGCGGTTCACCCGGGCGGGCGTGACAACATCGTGGTCACCCTGCCGGGCCGCGACGGGGCGCCGGTCGTGATGTTCCACGCCCATCTCGACACGGTGGGCCTGTCAGGCAAGGCCACCACCGAATCCCTCTCATCGGGGGGCAACGTCTACGGACGAGGGGCGTGCGACACCAAAGGCTCGCTGGTGGCCATGGTCGAGTCGCTCCGCCTGCTCCGGGCGATCGACCCGGCCGAACGGGCCACCGTGGTGATGGTCGGGGGGATCGACGAGGAGGTGAGCGGCACCGGCGCCCAGGCCCTGGTGGACGCCCATCCCGAGATCGAGATGGCCGTGGTGGGCGAACCGACCGGTCTGGAGGTCGCCACGGCGCACAAAGGGGTGATCCGCTTCGAGATCGCCACCGTCGGCGTACCGGCTCACTCGTCCAAGCCCCACCTGGGACGCAACGCCATCCTCGCCATGTCCCGCGTGCTGGACACGCTCGAAACCGAGTACATACCGGCGCTGGATCCCGAGGGCCATCACCTGGCCGGTCCGGCCACCCTAACCGTCGCGACCATCAGAGGGGGGACCGGTCTCAACGTCGTCCCGGCAGAGTGTGTCATCGGAGTGGACCGCAGGGTCATTCCCGGGGAGGTCCACGACGATCTCCTCTCGGAGTTAGACGAGCTGCTGGGACGCGTCGACGACGTGCACATGGAACGTCGGGATCCCTTCCTGATCACTTCCGCCCTGGACACTCCACCCGATGCTCCGGTGGTCCAAGCCCTCATAGACGCCCGGGAACAGGTGACCGGACACCGCGCCGAACCGATCGGGGTCACCTACGGCACCGACGCCTCCTGTTTCGATCCGGCCGGCATCAGATGCGTCATCTTCGGACCCGGGAGCATCGACCAGGCCCATTCCGACGAGGAGTGGGTCGGCATCGAGGAGACAGCCCTGGCCGCGGAGATCCTGGCCCAGACCGCCGTGGAGCTGGCCTGCCCGACAACCCGGTTACGGACCGCCACCTCCTCCAACCGCTGCTTGAGTTCCTCCGGAAAATAGACTGCCGTCCGCTTCATGCCATATCGTCTGCCATATCTCTGTATGGTTGCGAAACGGCCGTCGTACAGCCTCCTCCGCAGGTCTCAACTCTCCGGGACGTCGTAGGTTTGGGCTGTGAGCGCCCCGTCGACGATCAGGTTGACCCCGCTGACGTACTTGGCGGCGTCGGATGCCAGATACAGGAAGGCTTCGGCTATGTCATCGTCGCCCGCAAGCCGGTTGGCAGGCACCACGGGGAAACCGTGCATGCGCCACTTCTCCATGAGTTCCTCACCGACCAGGTCGACCGACTGCTGGGTGTCGGCGGGACCGGGGCTGACGCAATTGGCCCGGATCCCGTAAGGGGCGCATTCGACCGCTATCGCCCTCGCCAGTGACACCAGCGCCGCCTTGGACACGCAGTATGCGGTGAAACCCCGGCCGTGACCCAGCGCCACGATCGACGCGGTGAAGAGGATCACTCCCCCGCCCGTCTTCTTCATGGCCTGGGCAGCTTCGCGCGCCAGCACGAAATATGCATCGAGGTTGACCGACAGGATCCGTCTCCAATCGGAGGTTGTCATGTCGATGAAGGGCGCGTCGACCCACGCCCCGGCGTTGGAGACCAGCACATCGAGTTTGGGATCGATGGCCAGGGCCTGCGCCATGGCCTCGGCGCAGTTGTCCATGTCCCCCATGTCCAGGCAGATCTTGTGGGGGACCGCTCCACGCGCCTCGATCGACGGGGCGGCGCCATCGAGGCGTTCCTGGTTGTAGTCGACCATGTACACGTGGTGGGCGCCCTCCTCGGCGAACCGCTGGGCGGTACGCCTCCCGAAGCCGCTCCCGGCACCGGTCACGAACACGTTCTTGCCTTCGAACCGCCTCATGTTCACTCCTTCCAGGTGGCCACAAGCCCCGGGCCACGGTCGGGCGGGGGCACGATGACATGCTCCTTGACCACCCAGAACGTTCCGGTCGTCTTGGCATAGTTGCCCACATCCTCCCAGGCCGCGGCGGCCTGGGGCGTCGCCGAAGCACGGTCCCATGCCTCGTCGTCGTCGTACCACTGCTCTACGAAAGCCTCGGTCTCCAACTCGCCGCCGAGCTTGCGGACGACTTCGGATACCACGTAACCCCGCAGTCCGGGCAGGGTGGCCGAGATGGGCGCGTGCACATCGAACCAGTAGTCGAAGAACTCCTTCGTCGTGAAGTCGTCCCGCTTGTACGCCGTCCCGATCAACTTGATCACCCTCACCTCCGGGTCGCTCCGCCCGGAATCTATCAAACACAGTGCCGGCGGATCGCGCTCATGCCCAAGCCGAGAGCATTGCCCGCCGGATCCGGTGGCGAATGTCGGAGGTACGGGGTAGTTTCTTTCCACCAAGCCCTCGATCGCACGGAGACAGCAGTGCCTGCACAGATCCATGCTCGGAAGTCGGAGCCGTTGCTCGGACGCGGCATCTACGACATCGCCGAGGCAGCGCGCATCGTCCGTAGACACCCCGAGACGGTTGCACGCTGGACGCGCAGCGAACATCCCCTACATCCGATTGACCATGACCGGATCATCTCTTTCCTGGACTTGATCAGCCTCTGGGTGATTTCCCAGTTGATCAGGCGCGGAGTATCTCGACGGGAGGTCAGGGCAGGAGGCGCCTACATTGCCCGTAAGGTGGGTACCGACTATCCCTATGCCCACCGGGACCTGGCAACCGTAGGCGCCGGGTTCTTCGGTAATCTCGAGGCTTGGGTCGATGTAGGCAAAGGGGGCCAGGGTTCCTTCCCGCTGGTGATCGAAGGGCTACTCGATCCGATCGAGTTCGGTGCAGACCGCCACGCTTCGATCTGGCGGCCCAGGAACGGGGTGTGGCTCAACCCCGACGTCCAGGCGGGCGCGCCATGTATCGATGGGACCCGCGTTCCCACGAAGGTAGTGGCCGACCTCGAAGCTGCAGGTGAGCACCTCGATAACATCGCGAACGATCTGAATCTGGACGTCACGCAGGTAAGCGCTGCGTTGGAGTATGAACTCGCCGCGTGAGCATCGGCGGCACCGGCGTGGGCGTCCTCGCGTTCGTCTCCTGTTCGATGAGAATCTTCCGTGGAGAGTGGCCAGCGCGCTGAGGGAACTCGGATACCGGGCGAGCTATGTCGGGCATCAAAGCGATGGTGCTCCCATAAGGGGCTCCTCCGACCGATTGATACTCGACCATGCCCGCGCTACGAACCAGGTAGTGGTCACATCGAATCACGACATGATTCTGCTCTGCCTGGAGGGGGGAAGGTCGGTGGTATGGCTGGATCCCCGCGGGCGCCAGATCACGTGGGAAGAAATGGTCGTTCTGGTGTTTCGAGCAGCGCGCGAGTGGGACCGCATGTTAGCGAGCGCAACCGAACCGGTTTGCATCCGTACTCTACGAACCAAAAACGAAGCGTTGGGGACCGAACGCGCCATCCACATGGCGCAACAGCGAATGGGGCGGATAGCAGCGCGGGAACGCCGTAAGCCGAAGCCCAAACCACTCGGAACCTTGCTCGAAACCCCTGCCGACTGATCCCCGACAGCGAAGTCTATTCCAGGAACCGAGTTCTCGCGCTCGTACGCCCATAAGGACTCGCGTCCCCGTGTCTGCTCGGCGTGACCACTCAGGGAAGTCTGAGAACATGGACCAAGCCATCTCACCGTCTCGCTCCTGCAAATCCTATGCGACGGCTCGCTCGTTTCGCTCAGCCCGTACACTCCGCACCGGGAGGATGACTATGTTCGTCTGGACACCGGCCGCCCTTATCGAGAAGCTCCTGGCAGACCATCCCGACGCGCCCCTCACGGTGGCGGCCGGACAAGGCACCACCAACGGCCTCGCTTGGCTGGCTCGACGAAGCGGGAACCGCAGGATCAGGTTGTTGATCGGCAGTTGCCGGCCCGATCAATTCGAGGTTCCGAGACCGGAGGATCACGATGACGTGGTCGCCTTCCTGGACCGGTACGGCGTGGAGGTCCGGTGTTGGGACAGCGGGGACGGCACACACCCGCACGAAGAGCCGCCCCGGATTCCTGTCGAGGCGTGGATCGTGCATGCCCAACCCCGGCCCGTCGCCCTGGACGGCCCCGCCAACCTGACCATTGCCAGCCTCTACGACAACCTTCGGCAGGTGACCCCCGTCGCGGAGAGCGGACTGGACGGGGTTCTCGACTCGATCCGACGGATGGAGGAAGAGTCCCTGGAGGTGACGGACCGGGTCCGGGGCTACATCACGCCCACCAGAAGTCCCCGTCGCCGCTCGAGCGTGGCGACGGAGCCACAGGGTCCGACGACAGGACGGGGACGGGGGTATGCCCGCATTGCCAGATGGACCGCTTACATCGCGGGTGCGGCTGCCGTCGCCACGATCCTCGTCATCGTCCTGAGGGGCGGGTTCGGCGACAGCCCCGATCAAGCCGAGCCGGTGACCACCGCGCCCTCCGCCGCCGCGGTCACGACCCTCACCTCCGGCACTGCGACAACCCGATCCGTGACCACCACAGCGGCCGTCGCGGCGCCCTCCACGGCAGCTCCCCAGGATCCGCCGGTGACGTTGACGCCACTCGCCACCGCCTACCTCGAAGATCTGGCCGGGTTCAGGAAGACACTCGACGATCTGGTGGGCGAGATCAACAGGGTCAACCGTGCCTGGGACGATCGCGACGAGACCGGCGTCACATTCTCGGCTACCCAGTCGGCTCTCGTCGCCATCGCGGAGGAGGCTCGGGCCTTGAGTGACCAGGTGGAGAGCCAGAGCGTCCCCCCTTCGGTACGCGGAATCCACGGGGAACCGGGAGGACCTAACGAGCAGGCCACCAGGCTGGCCGCCCTCGCGGAGCAGGTCCTGGCAGGACTACGGATCCCGGCCCCCGACGACGGTTCGCGGAGGCAGGCCGCTCTCGAGGACTTCAACGCCGCCGCCGCCGACTTCGGCAGCAGCGTGGACCGTATGGTCCGCTACGTGGACGAGAACGCCGAGGCGCTCGGTCTCGCCGTGATCGACCAGAGCCCGACCGGCGCCGCTCCACCGGATGCCGACCTGCCGGACGAGGCCGCCGCCTACGTCGATGCTCTCACCCGGTTCAAGGAGGTCCTGGCCGGGCTGGCGGGCGAGATGAACGCCGTCAACGCCGCATGGGACGACCGCACCGACACGGGTGTCACCTATACCGAGACCGCATCCTCACTGGTCGACATCACCGAACGTGCGGAAACCTTCCGGGACCAGGTACGGGATCACCCCGCCGCGGGCATTCTCACGACGCTCGCGCAAGGACCGCCCCGGGAAGCGGCGCTCATCGCGCGGAGCGCAGCCGAAGTACTGGCGGGACTACGCATCCCGGCCCCCGACACAGGCTCCGAACGTCGCGCGGCCCTTGACGACTTCAATGCTGCCGCCGAAGCGTTCAACGCGAGCGTCGACCTCGTCGTCTCCGACGTCTACGCAGAGGCCTCTTCGAGCAGTCTCGCCGGGGACGGCTAGGCCCGAGTCCCGGTCCGGTGTGCTCGCCGGGGGCCTGCCGGGCACCGGCACGTCAAGGGTCTTGGCGCCTCTCCGCAATCGGCAAAGCCGGTTGGAGGACCGACCAGGAACTCCGCCGACCATATATATAGGGAAGCGCCCTGTCGCGCCTCAGGCTCCCGTCGGAACGAGTGATTGGCGCGGCTGCCGGCCACATCCGGGATATGATCACGGCGTCGCAACGATGAGGTTGATCAATCAACCGGAAGGTCGAGAACCTCATGAGAGAGTCTCCGCATGTCGAAGATCAGATTCGCCACGCATCCCCCCAATCGAACCCCGCAACCCGGACAGGCCGTAAGTGACGCCGTCCGGAGGCGGAGGCCGGCCGGGTCGCAGCCGTATGGGGATAGGCAGAGGTCGCAGGAAACCGGGCCCCAAATCGCCCCGCAAGAAGGGCCTCTGGAAGACCTATTACGCCCACATCGTCTTCGCGCTGGTCGTGGTGGGGGTGCTCGTGTTCATCTTCACCAGGGAGGACTCCGAGCCGACCGAACCGAGCCCCACTACGACCACCGCCACGGTGGCGACCACCGGAGCCACCCAGACTCCGGACACAACGGTCCCCCCGACGACGACCACCGTGTCGAGTGCGGCCGTCGCCACAACGGTGACCACCGCACCTCCCGAGCCTCCCCGAGCGGTCGACCAACCCACCATGTCCTACATGGAAGGACTGGCCGGGTTCAAGCAGACGCTGGCAGGGTTGGTAGAGGAGAGCACCGCCGCCAGCCAGGCGTGGGACAACCGCACCGAGACCGGCGCCACCTACAGGGAAACGTCATCGATTCTCGTCGATGTCGTGGAGAGGACCCGGGCCTTCGCGGAAGCGGTGAGAGACCACCCGGTCCCGTCTTCGCTCGTGACGGCCCACGAAGGGTCGGACGGACCCGTCGAGCAAGCCGCCCGGCTGGTTCCGTTGGCAGAGGCGGTATTGGCCGGACTCCGCCTACCCTCCCCCGACGACGGGTCGACGAGGCGGGCTGCGGTCGCCGACTTCAGCGCCGCCGCCGATGACTTCGACGCGAGCGTCGACAGGGTCACCGCCCCTATGGACGACCGCGCCGAGGACCGCGAGGTCACCGGCGACGAGCAAGCCGCCCCGACGACCGTACCCGAACCGTCGGAGGAAGCAACCACCTACATCGAAGGGCTGTCCGGGTTCAAGGACACCCTGGCGGAGTTGGTAGCGGCGGCCAACGCGGCCAACCAGGATTGGGACAACCGGACCGAATCCGGTGTCACGTACCGGGAGACCGCCACCGCCCTGATCGGGATCACCCAGCAGGCCCGGTCCTTCCGCGAGCAGGTACGGGACCATCCGGTTCCCGGCCCTGTCGCAACACTCGGCCGCGGACCGGTAGACCAGGCCGCCAGACTGGTGTCCCTGGCGGACGCGGTGCTCGAAGGGCTTCGGATACCCGCCCCCGAGGACGGGTCGGTCCGGCGGGCCGCGCTGGCCGACTTCAACACCGCCGCCGATGACTTCGCCGCCGGAGTGGACGGGGTGATCCGCCACATCGAGGAGAACTTCGAGGCACTGGGGCTGGTGCAGGACGGCTAGCGGTCAGTACGCGAGACAACCTGCGGTGCGCTGCTTGTTACGGAGCCATTCCGCGAAAAGCACGCCGAGGTCACCCCTACCATCACCTCCCTCCCCGCCGGGTGACGGCCGCACCATCCCTCCCGAACGCGCTCCGGCGAGCCCCGCCCTCCGCAGAGCCGGCCCGCCCCGATAACCTGATCGAGAGGAAAGGTGTGCGCAATGGTTGACCGGATGGTTGTCATAGGTGGGGACGCCGCCGGAATGTCCGCGGCGAGCCAGGCCCGACGGCGCAGGCCGGCGGACGACCTCGAGATCATCGCCCTGGAACGTTCGAGTTGGGTGAGCTACTCGGCGTGCGGTGAGCCGTACTACGTGGCCGGTTACGTCGAGCCGCTCCAGCGGTTGGTGGCGAGGACACCCGAGAGGTTCGCCCAGATGGACATCGAAGTGCGAACCCGCCACGAGGCAACCGCCATCGACCTGGACCGGCGGAGAGTCTCGGTCACCGCGCTCGACTCGGGTGAGCGGAGCGAGCTCGGCTTCGACACTCTGATGATCGGGACCGGTGCACGGCCGCTCCGGCCGCCCATAGGTGGGGCGCATCTCCCCGGGGTGTTCGGACTCCACACCCTCGACGACGCCGTCGCGCTCCGGACCGCCGCCGATGCCGGACCTGGAAACGCGGTGGTGGTGGGCGGCGGGTATGTCGGGCTGGAGGCGGCCGAGGCATTTCACAGCCGGGGATGGAAGGTGACCATCCTGACCTCCGGCAAGGCAGTGCTCGACCGTACCCTCGATCCCGACCTCGGATCGCAGGTGGTGTCGGCGATCGAGAAGATGGGTATCCGGGTGGTCACCGGAACCCGGGTGGAGTGCATCAACGGCGCCGACCGGGTGGAGAGCGTCGGATGCGATGACGAGACCCATCCGGCGGAGGTGGTGGTGCTCGGACTGGGTTTCCGCCCCGAGTCGAGCCTGGCCGCGCAAGCCGGTATCGGACTCGGCCCTACCGGCGCCATATCGGTGGACGACCGCCAGCGAACCGACGCCGACGGTGTCTGGGCGGGCGGCGACTGCGCCGAGGCCGCTCATCGGTTGACCCGACGGCCGGTCAACTTCCATCTGGGCACGGTCGCCAACAAGGCGGGACGGGTGGCGGGTATCAACATCGGGGGGGGAGACGCCCGCTTCCCCGGCGTGCTCGGAACCGCTATCACAAAGGTCTGCGACCTCGAGATATCCTCCACCGGCCTCCGGCTGCCCGACGCGGCCGCCGCCGGATACGACGCTGTGGTCGGCGACGCCCACGGATCCACCACGGCCGGATACTGGCCCACGGCGTCTCCGATGACCATCAGGGTGGTGGCAGAGCGAATCGGCGGTCGCATCCTGGGCGCCCAGGTGGTCGGCGGGCCGGGCGCCGGCAAGCGGATCGACGTGTTCGCCACCGCCATCTGGAACGGGATGACCGCCGAGGACCTCGCCTGGGCCGACCTGGCCTACGCTCCGCCCTTCTCGGGGGTCTGGGACCTCATCCACATCGCCGCCCGCCGCGCCGCCCTCCGGACCTCCTGAAGCTCCTATCCGGATCCGGACGCGCACGCGGCCGACCTCGACCCTCTCGCCCTGCCTGCATCACCGCAGGATTGCGCGCCGATGAAGCTCGGTCCTGCCCCGATCGGCTGGTCACCGGTGCGCATATGGCCGCCTCCATGCACCGGGCCCTCACGACACCCGGAACACTGACCCACACGACACCCCGCAACACCACCCGCCTCGTCCCGTCCGGTCCTGGCAGCGGCGTCTCTTGAATGTCACCTACGAGGGAGCAGGGAGAAGACGACCGACACCCGGGTATACCCGTTGTCGGTGGTGGAACCGACCGCGACGGCGCCGAGACCCTCCGACAGTACCCCGTGCAAGTCGTCGTCTAAGTGGGCGGGGTTCAACTCGCCGATGATGCGCGGGCTGTTCACGTAGGCGAGGAAGAAGAGGCTGTCCGGCAGGTGCTCAACGGTGCGCCGGTACTCGTCGGTGTCGGAGAGCCGGTCCCCGCGGCGTTCCTGGAGCGCGACGGAGATCTCGAGGGCCTTCTCGCTGGTCGCCAGCGTCAGGTAGCCGTCGTGCAGGACGTAGCCCGGCGAGAGGCTCCAACCGGTCTGCCTGAGAATGTGGGCATCGTTGTCGGCGCCCACTTCGATCCGTTCCGGGGACTCCCCGGTCGGCGAGACGACCAACTCGAACAGGTCGCCGACCGTCGTAGCGAGTTCCTCCTCCCGTCCGGGTCGGTAGGACAGGATCGCCACACCGTCCACCGGATTCGCGGACCGGTCGCTGTCGAGGTCGACATCGTGGACAGCGACCACTACGTCACCCCGCAGATGGTCGAGCAGATCCTCTTCCGGGTCGAAACCGGCCATCTGCTCCACAGCCCACAGACCCAGGTCCAGGAGATCCGCCAGGGTCGCACCGGCGCCTGGCTCCGGAGCATCATCCGCCGACCACAGGTCGAACCACCCGGACCGATCGTTCCGACCAGGAACCAAGTCCGCTACAGAGCAGCGGCCCAGGGAGTCGCGCCAGTTGTCGACATCGGGATCGAAGATCGCCGCCACGAACCCGAGGCTGTCGGCCGGGAGCAGGTCAGCACTATCGCCGAGATCAGTCGGGTCCACCCACCAATCGATCACGGTCGGGGTCATCACGTCCACGACCAGGCCGCGGTCCACCCATCCCGCCGAGCCCATGACCCGGTCAGGCGTCTCGAACAAGCCTCCACCGCACACATCACCGCCCCGGCCATCGCCACCCCACCCATTGCCGATGATGTCGACCACCCGTCCGTAATCGACGTAGAACGACGCGAAGCGCCCGTCCGGAAGGGCGGCCCGCGCCCGGGCGAAGTCCGCATCCGAGTCGAGGGTGCGGGGATGGTCGCCCGAAGCACGCTCAAGGACCTGCTCGAGGGATCGCCTCGTCGACGCCGCCACGAGGAGGTCCTCGGTCAGCGCATAGAATTGTTCACCGTCCTCCCCCATCCAGGCCTCATACCCGTTGACAGCTTCCCGGACGAACGACGTCGAATGTTCGGCCCTCAGGTACTCCAGCCATCCCGCCAGGAACCCGCCAGCCGCAACCCGGTCGCGTACCGCAACGGTGATAGCGCCTTCGACCCTTCCGCCATCGACGTTCACGTCGAAGAGGGCCGCCGAGACCTCGCCTCCGAACCAGTCACCGACCTGTGAGACGTCGATCCGCGTCTCGCGGTTGATCTGTTCCTCGAAACGGTCCAGCCATCGCCCGAACCCGGGCATCTGGTCGAATTGCTCCCAGGTCTCGGTCATATACGTACGCTGGTTCCCCGACGGCGACAGGGTCAGCCAGAGGTAGGCCACGACATCGGGGGGGTAGTACCGAGCCGAATGTTCCGGTGGCGTGGTGCCCCAGGGAGCGACCCGGCTAGCGACGTATAGTGCCGAGCCGACCACAAGCGCGGTGACGATCGATACGAAGATGACCGCCCCACGACGGGAGGCGCTCTCTGAGGTCGAGTCATCGGCCATGAACCACTCAGTTTACCCGGACAAGTCCCGTACCACCGATGACGCCCTACCACGAGAGGTAACGCCGGCTGCCGCTGCCATGCTCGCGCATACCCGCCGGCTGCCGGCCCACCGCGTCGCCGATGACCATCCAGTCGTGGCCGAACTGGTCTGCGGACACATCCCCGGCGCCCGGGGCCTCCGCGGACCGGGCGCCGGAAAACGGATCGACGTGTTCGCCACCGCCATCCAGACCTGTTGACGTACCGCGTCCACGGCTGCACCGCCAGGCCGGCAAGCCTGCTCCCCAACTTCGGAGACCCCTTCCCGGGAACACGCCCCGTGTCCCCGTCGTTCGACTCTCCGGTTGTCGATAGACGGACGACGGGTCGAATAACACGTGTGTAAATACCACTGGTGTGACTATCGGCGGTGTATCCTTGCGGTGTCTGGTACCGAAGGATCGTCGGCGAGAAGTGACATGAGGAAAAGCGTTGCTCCGCGGGGGGCAACCCCAGCGTGGGGTTCCGGCAGAGTACATGCTCGCTGCGCCGCGATGTCTTTCATAGCGGTCGTCTTGACCTTCGTCATGGTATGGAGCCAGCCGGCAGCGGCGCTGCTACCGTCGTCCGGCGAGTCTCCGGCGTCGACAAGCCAGGCAACCATGCCGGACACGGATTCCGTGATCTGGTCAGGTTCCCTCTCGCCCTCCATCAGCCCGAGTCCGGTCGCGGTGCTCGCCGGTGGCCACCAGAGGCTGCTCTCGTTCACGGCGACAGTGCCTCCCGTGGCCACCTCGCATCCGCCTCGGCCGGACTGGATCATTGTTATGAGCATCACCGGCACCTCGGCAACGCCGAACGTGGGTCTTGCCGGCGGAAGCGGGGGTTCCCACACCATATACCTCCGCTACAAAGAGGTGGGTGATACAAACTGGAACTCAACCATATTTCAAGCTGACACCAGACAAAGCCATGCCACCGTACCCATCGTAATGACGGGACTGACCCCCAACACGAACTACGAGATACAGGTGTCCTTCGACAGCACCGATTGGAGCCCCTTCGAGAAGGAAAGGTTTACAACCAAGAGTGCCTCCGCCACCCTACCAATAGTTAGCTCTGTATGGGGTGACGAGATGAGCGCCTGCTCGGCGAGGATATATATCACGTTTTCCAATCCCGACCGTGACAGCTTGTTGGTCTACTTCCGGTGGAAGCAGAATGTGATGGGGGCTACTTGGAGCGCCATAGGAAATTATCCCAGCGGCGGCTCTGGCGCCAACTCCCAGGTAGGTCTTTCCCCCTCTACTACCTATGTGGCCCAAGCAACCATGGATCATAACTTCGTGAACGGCATCGTAACATCTGAACCCTTCACCACCACCGCTGCCCCGTTTGTGAGCAAAGTAGTGGCCGACCCTGTAGGGAACACCACGGCCACGTTGACTGCGACACGGGAAAACTTCTGTATTTCCTTCCCGACATATCACTTTCGTTACAGAGTCAAGGGAACAGAGACGTGGATCACGGGGGTGGCTAATGATAATAATCGTACCCATCTCACCGGACTGACCCCCCTCACTACATATGAAGTCGAAGTGTCATTCCACAAGAACTTTGCTCACCCATTCAAGATCGAATTCAGAACGGGAACTCCTGACCCTCCAGTTCCAAGCCTGGCCGCAATCAACCTGGTGGATGCCCAACGTACGGAACTGACCGTGGTCGTGAAAGTAGCCGATGCGGAGAATGCGGAGGTGGATCAGAAGGTGCACCTTCTCTACCAGAATCTGAGGGCGAATACGTTCAGCACCCTGCAAAGTACGCCGATAACGGATTCAGAGGCCGAGTTCCCACTCTCTGGCCTTATATCGGGTACCAGATACGGAATCTGGGCATCTCTGGATGACTCCCTTCTCACCGACACATTGACCCCGGAAACCAAACCGGACGAGGTGCTGTCCGCCGAGTTCCCCACGATCCCACCCGGCGTGATAGGTGTATCCCCACAGACGACGGGTCAGACGACTGCGCGGCTTACGGTGACGATCGCTGAGCCGAACGGTCAGGATCAGACAGTCTACGCGCAGTACCGCACGACAAGCCCGGAGGGCAACTGGGTGGACGCCTACAAGACTCCTGACGAGCCTCCTACTACCAAGACTGACACCGCTATCCTAAACCTGACGGGTCTCATGTCTGACACGGAGTACGAGGCGCGGGCGTCGCTTGACAGTTCTTTTCCGGATGACGAGACGGTTGTGTCCGGCACGTTCCGTACTTTGCCGCCCGGTGTGACCGGGTTGCGTGTACATGATGTCAAACAGACGAGCGCCAAGGTCACCGTCGAGTTGAGTGCTGCGAATGAGAGTACTCTCTATCTGATCTATGCACCTATCTGTGGTGTATGGGGTTCTCTTGAAGAGCCCGTTTCCACGGGTCAGGGATCCGTCGAGTTCACGTTGGAGAACCTCATGTCCGGGACGGAGTATGAGGTTCGTATTTCCTATGATTCTCGATTGAAGGACGTAGTCGGCCAGCAGCTAGTCCCGCCGGATGGTTGTGGGAGCGGGGAAGGAAAGTCGACTAAGGGGTCCGTGGTCAAGGGCGATGGCCAAGGGTCTGTGCAAAAGGATGATCCGGTAGACTTCAACGAGCTTACCTTCTCTACGCTTCCGCCCAGCGTCGTCAGTGTCGCAGTCGATGATCAGACTGTCAGCCAGACCGAGGCAACCGTCACGGTAACGGTCAAGGAACCCAACGGCACCGCCCAAGTACATATCCGTTACAGCACAGCCAGCAACTTCCCGAGCGGGTCCACCGAGACCGAGTCCAAGGTGGTCCCGACCACCACCAACACCAACGGCGAGGACACGATCGACTTTGTCCTAACCGGGCTCAGTGCAAGCAGCTTCTACTACGTCGAGGCATCCTATGAATCCGCCTTCCCGGATTCCGACGCCACCGAAAGCACCGACTTCACCACCAAACCACCAAGCCCGGCGGTCTCTTCGGTCGAGGTTCTCGACAGCGGTAGCAATGAGATCACCAAGACGAGTGCAAAGGCGCGAGTTCACGTCACCAACCCCGACGGCGCCGCAGAGGTGCATATCCGTTACAGCACCGATTCGAGCTTCGGGCAGGGCTCCACGATCGTCACGGGCTCCGCCACTCCTGGGACCGGTGCCACCTACGCTGATTTCACGTTCTCCAGCCTGACTTCGGGTACGACCTACTACGTGCAGGCTTCGTACGACAACACCTTCCCGGCGACCGACGCCACCAAGACCACCCACTTCATTACCGATCCCCCCGCCCTCACCGACGTGACAGCCAGCGACCTCACCCAGACCGGCGCTACGGTCACCGTCACGGTTGACAAACCCAACGACACGTCCGTCCGGCTCCACTACATGTCCGCAGGCGGAAGCTGGAGCACGACCGATCTCAACAACGCCGTGTTCGACGCGAACGCAGACACCTACACCTTCGATCTCACAGGACTCATCTCCGGAACCGAATACACGGTGTACGCGTCCTACGACAGCACCCCACCATCCACCGAAGCCACGCTCGCGGCAGCCCAAAGCGACACCTTCACCACTGTCGATCCGAATATCACCGATGTCGAAATCGACGACCAGAGCATCACCCAGACGGCGGCAACTGTCTCGGTGACCGTCGACGAACCCAACAGCACCCCTGTACAACTGCACTACAAGAAGACCTCGGAGTCGACCTGGAGCGGTCCCATGTCCGCGACTGCCGATCCGAACACCAAGAAGGCGACGTTCGCCCTTGACGATCTCACCTCCGGGACCGGGTACACGGTGTTCGCGTCCTACGACCGCACCCCGCCGTCGGCCGGGGCCACGTTGGCTGATGAGCAGACCGACACGTTCATGACTGATCCTCCGACTGTTGAGAAGGTCGAGGCGACGGACAAGACTGACACCACGGCGGAGATCACGGTCACCATCGCCGAACCGAATGGGGCGATCCAGACGGTGAGTGTCCGTTATCAGACGACCCCGTCGGGTAACTGGGTCACTATCCAGCCGGATCCCACGACTGACCCCACCACTGACCACGCCACAGCCGTCGTAAACCTGGGCAGCCTCACGGCCAATACCCAGTACAGGGTGGAGGCGACCCTTTCCGGGAGCTTTGCCCAGGGGGTCAAGTCGACCACGTTCACGACTAACTCGTCTGGTCCTGGCGTCTCGAAGGTGGTGATGTCCGGCGAGACGCAGACGGGCGCCACTGCCACCATCACCATCGCCAACGTGACCGCCGCGACCGCCGTTTACCTGCAATACCGGGAACCCGGATCGAATACTTGGAGTGACCCGCCCCAGGAGGGAGCCAGTACCACCGCTACTCCTGGCACTGCGGTGATCAAGCTGACCGGACTCACATCCGGAACCCAATACGAGGTGCAAGCGTCCCTCGACAACACCTTCGAGGCCGGCGTCCAGTCCGCCACCTTCACCACCGAACCCCCCAGTGCGTCCGCCGTGGACGTGATCGAGAAGAGCGCCAGATCGGCCAAGGTGCGAGTGGCGGTGAGTGAACCCAACGGTAAGACGACACTGTTCCTGCGTTATGGCTCCGGCGGTAACTGGAAAAGGGATTTCGCTTCGAATGTGAGTACCGAAGACGTTGAATTCAATCTCATCGGGCTCGAACCCGACAGCACGTATCAGGTGGAGGCGTCGTTCGACAGCACTTTCCCTCAAGACGCAACCGCTACAGGTACTGTCCATACTCCGCATCTCGATGCGCCGACGGTCGACGTGCCTGGCAAGGGCCAGACCACGGCCACGGTAGGCATCACGGTCTCGTCGCCGGATGATCAGGATGGGGTGGTCTTCTACCGCCATCGGGAAACCCCCGCGGGTTCGTGGAGCAGTATCCGGGCGGCTGTGGTCACCGGTGGATCGGCCACCGCGACCCTGTCGGGCCTTACGTCCGATACGGAGCACACGGTGGAAGCCTCGCTGAGCCGAAGCTTCCCGCCCAACGCCACCGGGTCGTTCACCTTCACCACCGAGCCCCCGGGTGTCGACGAGGTGGAGGTAACGGACAAGACAGAGACAACGGCGGAGGTTACCGTCACGATTTCGGCGCCCAACGGTGAGTCCCAGACCGTGTCTTTGGAGTACGACACCAGCGTCAATACCGATCAGGGCACCTGGGGCAACAGCGAGCCGGGCTCGAGTAGCGACGACGAGGCGACCATCAACCTCAACGGGCTGTTGTCGGGTATCCAGTACACGGTGCGGGCGTCTCTGACTGACGATTTCAGCGGAGAGACCCGTACGGCCACGTTCACGACCTCGTCCACCAGCCCGCACGTCGCCCGTGTCGAGGTTCTCGACGAGGATATCGAACAGACCGAGGCTACCGCAACCATCAGCATCGCCAACGTGACCGCAGCGACCAACGTTTACCTGCGTTACCGGACCAGCCCGTCGGGAGCCTGGAGCGACCCCATATTGGACGGCGCCAGCACCGCCACCGATCCCGGGACGGCCACCATCAAGATGACCGGACTCACCTCCGGCACCCAATATCAGGTGCAAGCCTCCCTCAACAACAGTTTCACAGAGGGAGTCCAGTCGGCGACTTTCCGCACCCTGAGTCCCGTCGTCTCCGGGGTCAGCGTTACAGACGTGACCCGAAGCGAGGCGACCGTCACGGTGGACGTCACCGCCCCCAACGGCGACCCGGTGTTCCTGCAGTACCGGACCGGCAGCAATGAATGGATCGGCCACTTCGCCAATGTCGGCACCGAGGATTCCTCGGTCGACTTCAGTCTCCGAGGGCTCACCTCCGGCACGACCTACACCGTGCAGGCATCCTACGACAGCGCCTTCATCACGGGCGTCGAGCCCGCCACCTTCACCACCCAGTCGGCCCCGCGTCCTCGTCCGACCGGTGGCGGCGGCAACACGGGCGGCGGCAACACGGGCGGGGGAGGCAACGGAGGGAACAAGAATCAACCGCCCGAGTTCATGGAAGGCACCAGGACAGTCCGTTCAGTGATTGAGAACACCCCGTCCGGCGAGGACGTCGGTAAACCGATCCCGGCCGACGATCCCGAGAACGACGACCTGACCTATTCCCTGGTCGGCCCGGACGCCGGCGATTTCGACGTTGAGGACGACTCGGGCCAGTTGCTGACCAGATCCCCCCTCGACTTCGAGACCAAGACCCACTTCTTAGTGACCGTCTCCGTGCGGGACGGCGTGGACAGCGAAGGCGAGGACGACACCCGGCGCGACGACCAGATCCTGGTCGCGATCCTCGTGACCGACGAGGACGAAACGCCCAACCAGCCGCCCGCACTCACCGAGACCCCGCGAACTGTTCGCATGGTGGCGGAGAACACCCGGTCAGGTGTCGCGGTGGGTGATCCCATCGAAGCGACCGATCCCGAAGGCGACGCCTTGACCTACTCACTCAACCACCGGGACGGTCAGCACTTCGATATCGTCGAGACCTCCGGCCAACTGCTGACCAGATCCCCCCTCGATTTCGAAACCAAGGCCGGCTACATGGTGAGCGTGTCGGTACGGGACGGCAAGGACACGCGAGGCAGCGAGGACAGCGCCAACGACGACACGATCATGGTGACGGTGGTGGTGACAGACCGGGAGGAGCCCGGCACGGTGACCCTGTCGGCGCTGAGACCCCGCGTGGGCATCCCGCTCACCGCCGTTCTGACCGACCCGGACGGTGGCGTCACCGACGTCGGCTGGGTGTGGGAGCGTTCCGAGGACCGGGCCGGCTGGACGGCCATCAGCGACGCTACCTCGACTGCCTACACACCGACCACCGAGGACGAGGGCCACTACCTGCGGATCACCGCATCCTACGCGGACCGACGCGGCGGCTCGAAGACCGCCTACGCGGAGCCCGACGCACCGGTGACCGAGGGCATCGACGAGGAGTTCACGGACGTGGACGATACGAATGTCCACAAGCCGGCCATCGAAGCCCTCGCCTCCCAGGGTGTTTTCGTCGATACCGAGTGCGGTGACCAGCTGTTCTGTCCCGACCTTCCCATGACGCGGTGGGCGATGGCGGTATGGATTCTCCGGATCCTCGCCGACGAACCCGACACGGTCATCGGCGTTTCCCGGTTCGCCGACATAGCCCCCGGTCACTGGTGGATTCGGTACGTGGAGCGGCTCGCCGACCGCAAGATCACCATCGGATGCAAACTCGAGCCGTTCCGGTACTGCCCCGACCGCCCCGTCACCAGGGCCCAGATGGCCAGCTTCCTGGTCCGGGCTCTCGACCTCGAACCGGCGCCCTCGGCCGGCTTCACGGACACCGAGCGCACCGTGCACGCCGCCAACATCGACGCGCTGTTCGCTGTCGGGATAACGATCGGATGCACCACCGAACCGCTCCGTTACTGCCCCTACGAGCCGGTCACCAGAGCCCAGATGGCCACCTTCCTGTACCGGATGGCGCCGCGGCTGGACAGGCAGGCGCTGGTGGCGATCTTCAACGCTACCGGAGGGCCCAACTGGAAGAAGAGCACCAACTGGGTCACCGACGAACCGATCAGTGAATGGTACGGCGTCGAGACCGACTCAGGCGGACGCGTCAGCAGCCTCGACTTGGTCGACAACGGGCTCAACGGGGCGATACCCCCCGAGATCGTCATCCTCACCAAACTCGAGAACCTGAAACTGGCCGACAACGTCCTTCTCGGGTGTATCCCGGAGGGTGCGCGAGACATCCCCCGAAGCGACCTCGACGGGTACGACCTCCCGTACTGCGAATAGCCATGCCGCGCCGGTAGGCGGGATGCCGGTTCGGATCCGGGCTCTGGAAGCTATGGACTAGCCCCAATTCTTCAGGATTTGGAGGGCCACCTCCCTTGAAGCTGGTGGGGCAGGAGCCTCTGACCTGGGATTTGTGAGTGTTGACGAACCCGGGTGCCCCGCACAGGAGTCTCACCCACAGGGTGAGCGGCGACAGGACGCACTTGTCGATTCACCTGGCCGGTGGTGGAACCAGGCTTGACTACTGACTATCAACATCGACCGCCAACACTGACCAGTGACCACTGGCCCTGGCACCTGGCACCTGGCACCTCGCACCGACCCCCCAACAAACGGGGCACCCCCCAGTATGAGTGAATCAGGGCTAGGTTGCCCGCACCACCCCCGTCCCACCAGAATGCGCCCGGAGCGCGAGAATCCGAGGAGTGCCATGACTGTTGGTGAAAGATCCACCCCCCTCATTGAGGAGCTGCCCGGACTCGATGTCACCGTCGAGCGCGATGTAGCGGCCACCATGCGAGACGGGACCGTGCTGCGATCCGACGTATACCGGCCCCGGACCCGGACCGACCTGCCGGTGCTTCTCATCCGGAGCATCTACGACAAGCGGTCCGGTACGCCCACGTTCGGTAGCGCCCATCCCGCATGGTGGGCGGCGCAGGGCTACGTGGTGGTGTCCCAGGATTGCCGCGGCCGCTATGCCTCCGAGGGAGAGTTCTACCCCTACCTCCACGAGATGAACGACGGCTACGACTCGGTGGAGTGGGCGGCGCGCCTACCCGGCAGCGACGGGCAGGTCGGGATGATGGGCTTCTCGTACGTCGGGGCCACCCAGTTGCTGGCAGCCGTGACCGCGCCCCCCTCGCTGGCCTCGATCACTCCCGCTTTCACCGCTTCCCAGTACTACGACGGGTGGACCTACAACGGAGGAGCCTTCGCACTCGCCTTCATCGGCTACTGGGCCAACCTGCTGGCGCTGGAGACCGCCCAGAGAGCCGGCGATCTGGACGCCCACATCCAGCTGGGAGCGGGTCTCGGCAATGCTCCGGCCTGGTACTGGTCACTTCCGGTGGCCGCCTACCCGCCCCTCCAGGTGCCCTACGCCCCGTACTTCAAGGACTGGGTGGATCACTGCTCCTACGACGACTACTGGAAGCGGTGGAGCATCGACGAGGACTACAGCCGCATCGACGTGCCGGCGCTGCACGTGGCCGGCTGGTACGACGTATTCCTGACCGGGACCGTCAGGAACTTCGTTGGGCTGTCGGGTTCCGGCCACGACGAACACACGAGACGGAACCAGAAGCTGGTGATGGGACCGTGGGCGCACATGCCGTGGACCCCGGTCAGCCGCCTCGGATCGGACGGTCCGTCCACGATGGAGATCGACTCGTGGCTGGTGCGGTGGTTCGACCAGACCCTCAAAGGTGAGGATACGGGGGTCTTCGACAGCCGGGTGACGGCGTTCACCCTCGACGGGGGATGGCGCGACTTCGATTCCTGGCCTCCCCGGGAGGCGGTGGTCGAGGACTGGTTCGTCCACTCGCAGGGATGTGCCAACTCCAAGTTCGGGGACGGAACCCTGGATCGGACTCCCCCGGGGGACGAGCCTCCGGACCTGTACATCCACGAGCCCGGCGTGCCGATCCCGTCGATGGGAGGGCACTCGTGCTGCTTCGACACCATCACCCCGATGGGACCGGCCGATCAACATTCCGCAGAGGTATCCCGCATGATGCTGGTCTACACATCGGAACCCCTCACCGAGGACATCGAGTTGGTGGGCGACGCCGAAGTGACCCTGTACGCGGCCAGCACGACCGCCGACACCGACTTCACGGCCCGGCTCTGCGTCGTCGACGAGTCCGGCAAGTCGGTGAACCTCCAGGAGGGGATCCTGCGAGCGCGCTATCGGGACTCCCTGGTCGATCCAGCACTCCTGAGTCCGGGGAAGGTCTACGAGTTCAAGATCGAACTCGGACCGGTGGGTGCCCGGGTCGGGGCCGGTTCCCGCCTGCGTCTCGACATCGCCAGTTCGGACTTCCCGCAGTGGGACCGCAACCTCAACACCGGCGCCAAGCCCCTGACCGACGGCCCGCTCGACTCGACCCCTGCCACCCAGACCGTCCTGCACAACCGTTCCCACCCCACGCGGGTAAGCCTGCCCGTACTCAGGAGGTGAGGGGTTTCCAGCACTTTGTGGAACGTGGCGCGTAGGCCGGATGAACCAATGGGCGGTCAAGGATCGCCGACCTCTTCGTTGTAGAATGGTCATAGGTTTCCTATTTCGCCGGCGATACCAGCGTGTACGATCCCGATTAGTTGTGGACAGGCAGAGGCGATGACCACGCACAACCTTCAAGAGTTCGACTACGCGCTTCCTTCTGAGGACTAAGTTGAGGAGGCTATCGCTCTGAAGGTTGCAGGCTTCAAGCAAGCGTTCGGAGATCGGCTGGCACAAGTGTGGCTGCATGGTTCGCGAGCCAGGGGAACTCACCGTCCCGATTCCGACGTGGACCTGGTTATAGCGATTCGCGAACACCCGCCCCATCATGACGTATTCGATCTCATTGCTTCCGTTCAAGTCCCGATATGGCTTTCACACCGTGTGTTGATCGAAAGCCACCCGACCACGTTGGAGAGGCTAGAGGACAGCGACGACGACTTTCACCATTCTGTCAGGGCTGAAGGGCGTCGCGTCGATGGATGACCGTCATATCGAAGGGCTGATGGCAGATAGTCGAACGGAGCTAAGTTCGGCACGTGCCAGACTTCTGGAAGGGCTATATCGTCAGAGTGTGCGGAATAGTTATTTCGGCCGTTTTCTATGCCATCAAGGCGGGTCTGGGGAATAGTGACTCACCGAGGCACTGGCCGACGATTCCCACCTCTGGTCGATCCGGTGAGCAGAAGACGCGGTTCCTGCTGCACCTCGTCCACGGTCACCGGCTGAGTCCCACGCAAGACTTAGGTAGCATTCCGCCGGGACCGAGGCGGAGCAAGCAACCTCGGGTTCCGGAACAGGTTCACCCACCGACCCCCGGCGGAGGGAGGGAGGCAACATGAGCGAGTTCAGAGATCAAACTCTCTACGAGGAGGGATCGGACGCCGGTGGGATGCCGGAGGACCACATCGAAACATTCCTCGGCAGCCCCGACAGCACGTGGCTGCTCAAGCTGGCGTTCACGAAGGAGGACGGCTGGCCGATGGTGGTCCCTCTCTGGTACCAGTGGGACGGCGAGGTCTTCTACCTGGTGGGGCGCAAGCGCTCTAAGTGGGTGGCGGATCTGAAACGGAACCCGCAGTGTGCCGTCTGCATCGAGGAACTGGCCCATCCCCGGATCCGAAAGGTGCTGGCGCAGTGCACCGCCGAGGTCGTCGAGGGTCCCGCCAAGGGGGAAGGATCGCAGTGGGTGCCGATCGCCGAGGAGATGGCGGCCCGCTATATGGGGCCGACCGGACCGGAGCAGTTGAAGGCCTCTTGGGACTGGGATCGCTACCTGGTGAAGCTGGTCCCCCGAGACGGGAAGCTCACCTCCTGGCAGGGCGCCGACTGGGCCTCTCGCTACTTCGATCCCGGACAGCGGCCCGATCTCGAAGCCAGGGCAGGGCAGCGGCAGACGGCCGGGGAGTGAAACACCTGGCCGGTCGGGCCACCGCCCTACCGCGCTCCGAGATCCGGGTCCTCTTCGACCGGGCTGCGGAGCGACCGGACACCATCCGGCTCGAAGTCGGCGAACCCAGCTTCAACACGCCGGATCACATAATCGCCGCCGCCTACGACGCAGCCCGGGCCGGCCATACCGGCTACGGGCCCAACGGCGGCTTGTCAAGCCTGCGAGAACTGCTCTCCCACAAGATCGGACACGTCGACCGCTTCGAGGCCCCTCCCGGCAACATCGTCGTCACCCCCGGCGGGATGAACGCCCTGTTCTCCACTTACCTGGCGCTACTCGATCCCGGTGACGAGGTGCTCCTCCCCACCCCGGGCTTCCCCAACATGGATGCGCTGGTACGGATGCTGGGTGGGACACCGGTGTTCTACCCCCTCCACGCCGCCGACGGGTACCTGCCCGACCCGGAACGTATCGAAGCCCTCACATCCGACCGCACCACCATCCTGTTCATCAACACCCCGGCCAACCCCACCGGCGCCGTCTTCCCGCCCGGACTGATGAGAAGCCTGGTCGAGTTGTGTGACCGTCACGATCTGTGGCTGCTGTCCGACGAGGTGTACGACGAGCTGATACTCGACGAAGGCTCGGAGCACACCTCCGCCGCCCGGTTCGACACCCAGGACCGGGTCGTCACCGTGTTCAGCTTTTCGAAGGTGTATGCCATGACCGGCTGGCGAGTCGGCTACGCCGCCGCGCCGGCCCCGGTAGCGGACCTGATGCGCAAGCTGCAGGAACCCCAGGTGTCATGTCCGAGCACCATCTCCCAGAAAGCCGCGGAGGCGGCGCTGCTCGGACCCCGAGAACCGATCAGAGCCATGCTGGACGCCTACCGCCGACGTCGCGGGGTCGCCTTGGAGGCTGCGGCGGAGGCCGGGCTTGCTTGCGTGGCCCCGGCCGGGACCATGTACATGATGCTGGAAGTCCGCACGGGAGGTCGCTCGATGCTCCGGTTCGCTCTTGACCTGCTCGACCACTACGGAGTCAGCGTCGCCCCCGGATCGGTGTTCGGACCGAGCGGCGAGGGATACGTGCGCATCTCGCTGGCCGCCGAGGACGGGGATATCGACGAAGGTCTCCGACGGCTGGGAGCCGCCAACCGCTCCCGTATCCTGGTGCGCGCATGAGCCTCGAGAAGACCGAGGCCGGCCTGCTCGCCTACCTGGGTGAACGCAAGGACGAGATCCTCCAGTTCGCCAGAGAGCTGATACGTACCCCGTCTCCCAACCCGCCGGGTGACGAGCGAGCCGTGGCCGACCTGGTCACGGCCCGGCTGGCAGCACTGGGCATCACCGAAGTCGAGCGTCTGGGAGCGTCTCCTGAGCGACCGAACCTGGTCGTCCGCATCGACGGTACCGGCGACGGTCCCACCCTGATGCTGTCGGGACACCTGGACACCAAACCGGCCGGCGATCTCGACGCCTGGGAAACCGATCCGTGGGATCCGGTGTTGAGAGATGGAGATCTCGTCGGCCTGGGTTCGGGGGATATGAAGGCCGCGGTGGCCGCGATGGTGTACGCACTGGGAGCGATAAGGGCATCGGGGTCCTTCGCAGGCAAGCTGGTGGCCGTCTTCACCGCCGACGAGGAAGCCGGATCGGCACTCGGCTCCAAGTGGCTGGCCGACAGTGGTCTACTCGAAGCCGACGTGGCGGTGATCGGCGAGCCGAGCGGGATCGAGCGAGAGTGGGAGTCGCTTCACCTGGTATCCCGGGGAGCGGCCCTGTTCAAGGTCAAGATCAGCGGAACCCAGATGCACTCCTCGATCTCGGACCGGATCAAGGGGATCAACGCCACCGTCAAAATGGCCCGGCTCATCGACCGGATGGACCGTGATCTGGGCGCCTACCTCACCTACGAGCCCCACCCCTTGAGCCCCACCGGTCCCACCATCAACGTGGGCGTCATGGCCGAGGCCGGGGTGTTCTACGGGGTGTACCCGGGCAACGCCGAGTTCGCCTGCGATCTGCGCACCCTGCCCGGGATGGAGGAGAAGCAGCTGATAGACGACATCAACCGGTTCCTGATGGCCGCCATGGCCGAAGATCCCGACCTGGCGGCCGAGTTGGTCTGGGAGTTGATGGTCCCGGCAACCGAGATATCCGCCGACGAGCCGATCGTCGGGATCCTTCAGGAGACCGCCGGGGAGGTCCTCGGTCGAACGCCAAAGCTGGATGCCTTCCCCGGCGCCACCGACGCGCCTCACTTCCAGTTGACGGCCGGGATCCCCTGCGTGGCCGCTTTCGGACCGGGGATGCTGCCTCTCGCCCACAGCCCGAACGAGTCCATGGCTGCGGAGAGCGTGTCGCAGGCCGCCGAGATCTACGCTCTCTCCTCCATCCGATACCTGGGAGTACCCGAATGAGCATTCCGCCCGCCGAACTATGCGTCCGCTATCGCCGCCTGTACGTGCCCGCGGTGTGCGACGCTCTCTACTGGATGGGTCTGCCCGAACAGGTCCTCCCCACCTATCTGAGGCCGCTGTTCCCCGAAGCCCGCATCGCCGGCATCGCCTACACGATCCAGGGAGCGCCCATCGATCCTCGCATCGGGCGCGAACCAGGAATCGAGCGGATCACCTCATACCTGGAGATGTTCAAGGACCTGTCACCCGACAACGTGCTCATCTCGGTGAATCCGGACCGCCACGTGGGGCACTTCGGGGAGCTCACCGGCACCTCGGCCGAGCGCCACGGCTGCGTGGGAGTCATCCTCGACGGGAATCTGAGGGACATCGAAGGCCTGCGGGAGATCGGCCTCCAGGTCTTCTACCGGGACCTGTCACCCCTCAACGCCATCGGCCGGTGGGAGATGGTCGCCTCCCAGGTACCGGTCACGATCGGCGACGTGACGATCCACCCCGGCGACGTGGTGCTGGCCGAGTTCGATGGCATCCTGGTGATCCCGGCCTCCGACGCCGAGCGTGTGCTGATCCGGGCGGAGGAGATCGTCGACGCCGAGGAACTGGTCCGCGAGGAGATGCAAGCCGGCGAGTCTCCCCTGTCGAGCCTGGACCGCCACGGATACATCTGAGCCGGTGGCCGGTGGTCAGTGGTGGGGTCCGGATACTCGATGGTGCTGATCGTCCTGCCCGGCTGATGCCATGAGGAGAACCGGCAAGGAAGCCGCCCACATCCGGCCGATCCCGCCAGGCGCCCGCAACACCTACCTGGACATGATCCGGGGAGTCGCGATACTGGTGATACCGGTGATGAACGTTGTCTCCTTCGGTCTCGGTACGGGTCCGTACTTCAACCTCTCGGCGGGCGGATCGGAGACCTGGTTGGACTGGCTCGTAGGCGGATTCGGCGAGATATTCGTCGACCAGAAGTTCATGGGGCTCTTCTCGCTGCTGTTCGGCGCGGGTATCGCTCTGTTCTGCGACCGGGCCGCGGAGAAGAAGCACCGACCGGCAGTGCTGAGCCTGTGGCGCAACCTGCTGCTGCTGGGCATCGGACTCCTCCACATGCAGTTGTGGGAGGGGGACATCCTCCTCGGTTATGCACTGGTATCCCCGGTGATCATCCTGCTGCGCAACCGGCGCCCGCGAACCCTGCTGATCCTGGGCGGGGCGATGCTGGTTCTGTCGCCGCTGGGCGCCATCCTGTTCCAGTCCGCCCTGCCGGGGGACGGGACCGGACTCGGAGGGTTCTGGAAGGCCGGTGCGGAAGTGACCCGTGCAGCTGGCGGCTTCCTCGTCGTGGACTTCCTGTCACGCTCGGTCGGGATGATGCTGATCGGCGTGGCCCTCTACCGGAACGGCGTGATAACCGGCACCCGCTCGGCCGCTTTCTACCGGCGGATGGCGATGGTGGGGCTGGGTGTCGGGCTTCCGCCCGCTGCCATCGGGCTGGCATGGGTGGCGGCGCGTGACTTCTCCCCCGGAGTCGCTCTGGTCGGGACCATCCCGAACACGCTGGGGACCGCCCCCGCCGTGCTGGGCTACGCCGGCCTTGTCATCCTATGGAATCGCCGATCCGAGACCTCACTGCACGAGCGGTTGCGCTCCGTCGGCCGGATGGCACTCACCAACTACCTGACCCAGACTCTTCTGGGCATTGCGGTCCTGCGGCTCCTTCTCGCCCATGTAGATCTGACCCGGACGATGCTGGTGGTGTTCATCGGTGCGGTCTGGGCAGCGCAGCTCTGGTGGTCGAAGGCCTGGCTGGACCGGTTCCGGTACGGCCCGGCCGAGTGGCTGTGGAGAATCGCCACGTACCGCCGCGCCCAACCGTTGATGCGATAGCCTCGATATCTCTTGGGGGCGGGCTCACCGTTGCCAGTCCCACCGATCGGAAGCCCATGCCCCGCGGACCGTGTGATCCGGCTCGGAGATCGCCTTGTTCGTGGAGGTTCTGTGACCCTCCTCCGGTCGCCTTGTAACGGGGTCTCTCCATCAAACGATTCGGCCGGCGATGTCGAGTGCGGCTACCAGGTCGGCGGCGGTAGCCACTCGGCTCCCGAAGCGGGATGCACCCGCAGCCGTAGCGGCCACGCCCACGAAGCCGCACCCGGCATCAGCGACGGCCTCGGAATCCCACGTGGAGTCGCCGATCATCACGGAGTCGGAAGGAGCCACCCCAAGCAACCGGCATGCATCGATGATCTGGTCGCCGGCCGGCTTGGGCCGGAGGTCCGGACGGCGGGCAACCAGCACCGAGATGTCCACCCCGTGGCGGCGGAGCACCGCCCGTGCCGCCTCCTCGGATACGAGCGTCACCACCGCCGCCGGCCGGTGCCGGACAAGTGGGAGAGCCCCGGCGAGGCGCGGCATGGGTCGTGAACTCGGAACCCCAGCAACCTCGTGGCCGGCCATGAGGTCGGAGACCTCTGACCAGCGGGGATCACCGCTCAGGGCCACCAGGATCGACATGCAGCGCCGTGTGGGCGCATCCCAATCGGTCGCGGGGGCCGCAGCGTCGTCCCAGAACCCGATCGAAACCTCCACATCCGCCAGCGCTGCCGCGTAGTCGGTGTAGGTCTGGAGATCCACCAGGGTACGGTCCGGGTCGAACAGCACCGGTCTCATCAGGTCACCGTCTCGGCGGTCACCCCACGACCCAGCCGGCGGCGCGGTCCGCCCGTGAACGCAGTCGCTCCTATCCTGGTGGATTCACGTTCGCTAGACGAGGAAGGTGATCCGGACCATGGCACGCCTCAGCATCTACCTTCCCGATGACCTGGCGAGAGAGGCTCAGGCGGCGGCTCTCGACATATCGGAAGTCACTCGCGAGGCGGTGGAGCGTGCCCTCGCCGCACCCTGGGCCGATGCCTGGCTGGAGGACCTGGAAGCGGCGCCGCCCGCCATACATCGCCCGGCAGGCCCGGGTTCGTCCATCACCTAACTTCCCCGAGCCGCGTCACCGGCCAACCTCACGGCCGGGCGACGGGTACAGCTCAACTCGGTGGAAACTTGACCACCCGCCTGGGTACGATCTTGCAGATCACCCGCTCGGAGATGATGGGCTGCGGGTACTCGTCCACCCCCAGGTACTTGTGAGCCAACGCATCGATATGCGACCGTGCCACGGGACCCGTGACGGTGTCGGTGACCTCGCCCCGCACCTCCACGTAGGACCACGGATCGTCCCGATGGACGATCAGCACGGTGACGGTGGGGTTGGCCACCATGTTCTTGAACTTGCGCCGGTGAACCTCCGTGTTGATCAATATGTGGTCCTCGTCTGCATCCACCCACATCACATGCACCTGGAGCGTCCCATCGGGCATGACAGTGGCCAGGGATGCGAAGTTAGGGCCACGCGCCAACCGCAGCGTCTGGTCGTCGAGCATCACCACCTCCATCAGGCTGAGTTTCCTGGCACCGACCACCCGCAATATCGCAACGGACAGTCGGCCAACCACCGCCTGATCCTTGTACGAACCCCTTTCGAGAGCAAACCGAACCCAGCACCGCCAACACCCGGGCCATCCGGTCGATCGAGGCGTCGCGGCGGTCGGCCGTGGCGGTCCCGATGGGAACACCGGCCAGGGCAACCAAGCAGAACCGCGTAGAAGGCCAGTTCCAGGGACGTCGGCAACCGTCGAAGCAACTCCTCGGTCACTTCCCCACCCGTACGGATCGAGGTTCCCAAGGAAGCCGATCGGTCTAGTGTCCTGATTCGGGGATTCGTTGTAGATAGTTGGTGAGGTTGTCGAAGATTTGGTCGGCGGTTTTGTGCCAGATGAAGGGTTTGGGGTTTTGGTTCCAGTGTTGGGTCCATTGGTTGATGGCGTCGGTGAGTTCGGCTACGGATCGGTGGGTGCCTCGGCGTATCTGTTTGGTGGTGAGTTCGGAGAACCATCGCTCGACGAGGTTCATCCACGACGCGTAGGTGGGTGTGAAATGGAACGTGAACCGTGGATGGCGTTGCAGCCAGCGCCCTATGGGTTCGGTTTTGTGGGGCGACGCGTTGTCCAACACGACATGGACGTCGAGTTCTGATGGGACTTCGCGGTTGATGAGGTTTAGGAACGTCTGGAATTTGTGGGTGCGGTTGCGTCGTGTCATGGAGGTGATGACCCGGCCGGTGGCCGTGTCGAGCGCGGCCCCGAGGTTGGTGGTCCCATACCGGCGGTAGTCGTGGGTGCGCCGCTGGGGGGTTCCGGGCAACAGGGGCAGGATCGGCGCGGTGCGGTCGAGGGCCTGTATCTGGGATTTGTGGTCCACACACAGCACCACCGCCGCGTCGGGCGGGTTCAGGTACAAACCCGCCAGGTCGCGGACCTTTTCCACGAACTGGGGGTCGGGAGATATCTTGAAATGCTCGGTCCGGTGCGGCTTGAGACCGAACGCCCGCCATATTCTTAGGATCGACGACTGGGACAGGCCCACGGCCCTCGCCATGGACCGGGTCGACCAGTGCGTCGCGTCTCTCGGTGTTTCCTCCAGCGTCTTGACCACCACTTCTTCTACCTTGGCGTCGTCGATGCGGCGGGGCGGCCCGGGGCGGGGATTGTCGTAGAGGCCGTCGAGACGGCGCCGGGCGAAACGGTTCCGCCACTTCGAGACCGTAACCCCGCTGCAGCCCACCTCCGCTGCGATGTCCACATTGGTGCGGCCTTCGGCCGCTCCCAGCACGATACGAGACCGCATCGCTAACCCTTGTGCGGTGCTACGCCGCCGTATCCACCGCTCCAGCGTCTGCCGTTCCTCTTCATCCAGCTCGATAACCACTGCTTTACGACCCCGCTGCTTCTCCATACGCTGCTCCAACCACTGACTGACACTGACCTGCATATTCTAGCAGAATATGGCAAAGAAACTAAGGAATCAGGACACTAGGAGAGTGCTGAGCAATCCACCCGCGGCCCGCCACTCAACCGTAAAATGCCTGGTCGGTGAGTGGCGAGCCTTCAGCAATCGTCATTGGTCAGCATTCTCCTAGGACGCCGGTCCTCTGATCTTTGATCCGAACTCTGAACTGCTAACAGTTTATAACTTATAGACACCACTAGTCTATTTCGTCATATATCTATCAAAGCGTTACTAGCATCCTACCGATGAACATCGACGAAGCCCAGGGATTCATCGCAGGCAATCACCGGGGGATCCTGCTCACATACCGTTCCGATGGAACCGCCCAGATGTCCCCGATCATCGCCGGGGTAGACGCAGACGGCCACGTCATCGTTTCGAGCAGGGAAACGGCATACAAAGTTAAGAACCTGGCTCGTGATCCACGTACCTCTATGTGCATGTTCACCGACGGTTTCTTCGGAGGGTGGGTCCAGGTAGACGGCAGCGCCGAGATAGTCACTCTTCCCGATGCCATGGAACCCCTGGTCGACTACTACCGAAGCCTTTCGGGGGAGCATTCGAACTGGGATGAGTACCGGGATGCTATGCGCAAGGAGCGTCGGGTCCTCATCCGGATCTCAATCGAGCGGGCGGGGCCGACCAAATTCGGATGAACTCCCCTCCTGTCGAGGATCTACGATCCGAAGACGGAGGGCTCGGCTGTCGTGCCTCTACCCCCTTCGGGTTTCCCTCCCACCCGCCGCCTCCTGTCCAAGCCGGAGAGGCGAGCGGGCACAGGCCCGCCCGAACCCCGGTTTTGCGGTAGTCGGCTCGACGCTCGTCCGTGGGAAGCGTTATCCGAATGGACCCCTTCCCAGAAGCGAGACTTGGTGATGGTCGCTGCGGTCCGGACCGCACCGATACTTGTGTGGTGTCAAATATGCGTGTTTCGCGGTGGGTATTCAAGCCCCGCGATCCGGTTCCGCACGACAAGTTTTCGGGTCTTGTACCTTGTCGTGAATGGAGATGCACTTCGCCTGCCCCGACGAATCGAGCCTGCCTGAGAGCGATAGGAGCCGAAAGCCTCCGTCAGATGCCTGGCCGGACGGTCCGTTCAGAGACCGCTCGACTCTCGGACCAGGTTGTAGATGGCGGTCCAGTCCATACGGCCCATGCCTTGGTGGTGCGCCGAGTCGTAGAACGGAAGGGCGGCCACTCCCATGGCTCGGGAGGCGTTGGCACCGGCGCTCATCTGCAGGGCGAGGCCGAGGTCCTTGCGGGCCAGGTCGACCGCAAAACCGGGCTCGAGGTCGCCGGCCAGTACCTTGGCGGGGTATGTGGTGGCGAGGTGGCCCCGCCCGGCGGTGGTTCCCATGAGAACCTCGATGGCGATGTCCCGGTCGAGGCCCGCGCCCTCGGCTATGGCGAGCGCCTCGGCCACCACGACATTGGACACGATGGACAGGTAGTTGTTGACCAGCTTGGTTCTGATTCCGGCCCCTCGGGGACCGCAGTGGACGATCGTGTCCCCCATGCACTCCAGGACGGGACGGGCCCGATCCACGTCGTGCGGGTCGCCGCCCACCATGATCAGCAGGGTTCCATCCTCCGCCTCTTTCGATGTCCGGCCAACCGGCGCGTCGATCATCCTGCGGCCCTCCGACTCCAGACGCTCGGCGGTCGCATCGAAGTGGGCAGGCAGGCCGGTGCTCATGTCGATGAGAAGCGAATCCCGGGCGAGGGTGCCGGCGATCCCCCCCGCGCCGAACACGGCCTCTGCCACGTGTTCACCGGTGGGCAGCATCGTGATCACGAACTCGGCGCCTGCGGCGACGTGCTCGGCGGAGTCGGCCACCCCGGCGCCGTCCCGCCCGACGGTCTCGACCGCGGCCCGGTTAAGGTCGAAGGCCCGTACCTGGTGACCTGCTCCTACCAGGTTGCGGGCCATAGGAAGGCCCATGACACCCACGCCGACGAAACCGACCTTGCTCATCCCTGTTCCTCCCTGCCGAGTTGCGGCCACCGCCTGCCCGGGCGGCGGGATCGACGGCCCCATGTCACCGGGTTGGCGCACCGCCTCCGTCACCGTGTAGTTTCATCGGTCCATGACAGCATCGCCAGATCACGAACAGATCCGGATCCCGGGAGGGGAGTTCCTCATGGGATCCGACGACCACTACCACGAGGAGCGTCCGGCTCGGATGGTAAAGGTGGACTCGTTCCGGATGGACACCTATCCGGTGACCAACCGCCGGTTCCGGGACTTCGTGGACGCCACCGGCTACGTGACCATCGCCGAGCGGCCTCTCGACCCCGTCCTCTACGCGGGCGCGCGGCTCCAGGACCTGGTTCCGGGCTCGCTCGTGTTCGTGATGACGGACGGACCCGTGGACCTGGGGGACTTCCGGAACTGGTGGGCGTGGGTACCCGGGGCTAAATGGGCCCGACCGTTCGGACCGGGCTCCTCGCTGGACGGACTCGAGGACCATCCCGTAGTGCATGCCGCCTACCCCGACGCGGTCGCCTATGCCCGGTGGGCGGGCATGCGCCTCCCGTCGGAGGCCGAGTGGGAGTACGCCGCCCGGGGCGGGTTGGTTGGCGTCGAGTTCGCGTGGGGTGACGAGGATCTCCAGGAGACCGCGCCTCTCGCCAACACCTGGCAGGGACGCTTCCCGTACGAGAACACCGAAGTCGACGGATGGACCCGCACCAGCCCGGTCGGTTACTACCAACCCAACGGGTACGGGCTCCACGACATGACGGGCAACGTATGGGAGTGGACCTCCACCCCTTACTACGAGCCTCCCTCCCGGACACCCGGGCGACGACGCTGCTGCGGGCCCCCGAAGGCCGGCGCCCTCTCCGCGGCGGACGACCCCGGACCCTTCCCGTCCCGGACCATCAAAGGCGGGTCGCACCTGTGCACCACCCAGTACTGCTTCCGCTACCGGCCCGCGGCCCGCCAGCCCCAGACGATCGACACCTCGACCAGCCATCTCGGGTTTCGCTGCGTGGCCCGGGGCCGTTCGTGAGCCCCCCGGCCGGATGGGAGAACCCCGCCCGGCAGGCCGGTAGAATCCGGCGTTCATGAGGTTGTTCGAGACCGACCTGCTGGAATTCGGAAGCTACGAGGCGCTGGTCGAAGGCTTCGCGTGGGACATCCCCGAGCGCGTGAACATCGCCTCGGAGATCTTCGATCGCTGGAGCCAGGACCGCAGACGGATCGCTCTGTACGTGGAGCGAACCGACGGCCGCCGGGATGTCTGGTCCTACTGGGAGTTGATCCGGCTGGCCAAGCGGTACGCCAACTTCCTCGTGTCGCTCGGGGTCAGGAAAGGCGACCGGGTCTCGTTGGTCATGCCGCAGAGTGCCGAAGTGGCCGCTCTCCACCTGCTGTCTACGCGGTTGGAGCCACCGTTCTGCCGATGTCCAGCCTGTACGGCCCGGACTCCTACCGCCACATCCTATCCGATTCCGGTACCGGCACCATCGTCGTGGCGGAGGACTACGCAGACCGTATCAGGATGGTCACCGGCGACCTTCCCGAACTCGAGACGGTTGTCATCTTCGGGCAGCCGCGCGACGGTGAGCGGTCGCTGGCCGAAGCAGGAGCCTTTCCGCCCGAGTTCGATCCGGTGGACACCTCTTCGATGGATCCGGCCATGCTCCTCTACACCTCGGGCAGCACCGGCCATCCCAAAGGCGCCCTCCACGGCCACCGCATCATCAAAGGCTACCTCCTCACATTCAAGCTCTTCTTCAACGTGGCATTCGACGAATCGACCGTGTTCTACACCCCGTCCGACTGGGCCTGGGTGGGCGGCCTGCTCGACATCCTCCTCCCTGCGCTCGTCTTCGGACATCCGGTGGTGGCCGACCAGAAGCGCTTCTCGGCGGAGCGCGCCTTCGAGGTAATAGCTCGCAACGGGGTGACCCACGCGTTCCTCACCCCGACCGCCCTCAAGATGATGGCCCAGGTCCCCGAACCGGCTGCCGGGTTCGACCTCGACTTGAGGGTAATAGCGAGCGGTGGCGAGTCGGTCGCCGACGAGCTTCACAAGTGGAGCGAACGTGAACTGGGCGCGGTGATCAACGAGTTCTACGGTCTCACGGAGGTCAACCACCTCGTGAGAGGGTGCGAAGCCCTCTGGGCGGGGATTCCGGGTTGGATGGGCCTCCCCTACCCCGGTCGCACCGTGGCGGTGCTGGACGGAAGCGGAGAGCCGATCGACCCCGGCGAGATCGGCGAGATCGCGGTCCGTCCCGGTGATCCCACCCAGATGATCGAGTACTGGGGCAACCCGGCAGCAACCGCAGGCCAGTACCGCAACGGCTGGAACATGACCGGTGACCAGGGCATCGGCGACGCAGACGGCTACGTACGGTTCCTGGGACGCGACGACGACATGATCTCGAGTGCCGGTTACCGGATCGGACCGGCCGAGGTGGAGGAATCGCTGGTGCGCCATCCTCGGGTGGCGGAGGTGGCGGTCATACCCTCACCCGACCCGATAAGGGGTCAGATCGTGAAAGCGGCGGTGGTTCTCGCCGACGGCTACACGGGCAGCGACGAGCTGACCGCCGAGTTGCAGGCCCAGGTCAAGACGCAGCTGGCGGCTTACAAGTACCCGCGTATCGTGCAGTACGTCGACGGCCTGCCCAAGACCACTACCGGCAAGCTCAACCGGAAACTGCTAGCGGCCCGGGAACGGGGCTGAGACCGGCGACACCCGAAGCAAGACCGATCCGCTCCGCGACTTCCGCCGCCTCCTGACCGGCGGCGTACAGGTCCCTGGCCCGCACCGCGTCGCCGATGCAGTACACCGTCGCCCGGAGCCCGGCCCTTTCTAGCTCGTCGAAGAGTTCGTTGTTGGGTACCCGCCCTCCGACCACCACAGCGCCGACTTCGATGTGGGCCTCGACCCCTCTGGTCTGGATGGCCACCCGGTTGCCCGATATTGCCTCGGCAGTGGTTTCGCGGTGGATGTGAACTCCCGCGTCGGCTTCCAGGTCCATCTCCACCAGCAGTCCGTTGAATGCCCCGTCGGCAGCCACGGAGGCGCTCCCCTCGGTGAGATGAATCACGACACCGGCGCGGCGCAGGTGCTGCACGACCGCGCAGGCCGCGAAGTCACCGCCCAAGACCGCAACCTCCGCCTCCCACTCGTCGATCGGCCTCTCCAGCGCGGAGAGCACATCGAAGAGGGGCACGGTCCGGTCCTCTTCATCGGCCCACAGGTAGCCACCGCGTGCACCGGTGGCCACCACCACCACATCGGGGTCCATCTCTCGAATGTCCTCGACGCGAATGCGGCGGTCCATCTCGACTGCGACGCCGAGTTCTTCCATCTCGCGGGCCAGCCAATCCACGAGCGTCCCGTACTCGGGCAGGGCCTGCCGCAGGTAGTGGAGCTGGCCGCCCAGCCGCCCAGTCGCCTCGCAGAGCGTCACGTCATGACCCTGGAGACCGAGGAAACGGGCCGCGTGCATCCCCGCAACCCCGCCCCCGACCACCAGCACCCGCAGCCGGACCGCAGCCGGACTCCAGGTGGTCCGTGACAGTTCGTAGGCAGTGGCGGGGTTGGACGCGCATCCGGCGGGCGTACGGGCAACTGTGAGGTTGACACAGCTGTTGCACCCGGTACAGGGCAGTATCTCGTCGGCCCGATCCTCGGCCAGCTTGCGTACGTAGTCGGGATCCGCGTGGAAGGCGCGGGCCAGGGTGACGTACTCGAACCCCTCCCGCTCCATGACCATGCTGGAGAACACCGGGTCGTTCATCCGCTGCGCCACGCTCACCGGCACCCGGTCACCCACCGCCCGTCGGATCAGCGCCGCCGCCTCGACGAATCCGCCCTTCGGTGTCTCGGGTCCCTGGAATATCTTGGACATGGACTCGTACGTGCCGCCGGCCACGTCGATCAGGTCGATGCCGGCGTCGGCCAGCATCACCGCGAAGCAGGCCGACTCCCCAGCCTCCAGACCCCCCTCGACGTACTCGGCGGCCGAGATGCGGTACCCGATCGGGTAGTCCGGACCGACCATCTCCCGGACAGCCGCCAGAACCTCGAGCGGGAACCGCGCCCGGTTCTCGAGAGAGCCTCCGTACCCGTCGGTCCGCCGGTTGGACCGGGGCGACAGGAATTGGCCGAGCAGGTAACCGTGCGCCCCGTGCAGGTGGATCATGTCGACCCCGGCCTCCAGACACCGCCGAGCCGCCTGAACGAAATCGTCGATAACCCGACGGATGTCTGCACGGCTCATCGCCCGCGGAACCGATCCGGGGTCCATGAAGGTCGAAGGAATCGCCGACGGAGCGATCGGACGACGATGGTGGGCAGCAATCGAGGACTGGCGGCCCCCGTGGTGGAGTTCCATGGCCAGCTTGCCACCGTGCCGGTGGATCTCGTCCGCCATCCTTGTGAAGGCCGGTACGACGTGATCGCCGTGACATCCCACCTGGTAAGGGTTTCCCCGACCCTCGGGTGATACGTAGGTCGACTCGAGCTGGATCAGCGCCGCGCCGCCCATCGCCCGCCGCCGTGCGTAGGCGATGTAACGCTCACCGACGCTCCCGTCGAGGTTGGCGAGCGACTTCTCCATCGGCCCCACGATGAGGCGGTTGCGCATGTACATCGTGTTGATGTACCCGGGGCGTAACAGGTTCTCGAAGGCCATGCGGTTGCTCCTAACGTTCCAGCGGCGTGATAGCGGATGCGACCAGCGCCTCGGCAAACTCGCGGTCGTTGATGTGATGGTCCAGCTTCACGATCGATACCGGCGAATCGGGAGACAACCCCGACTGTACGCCCTCCGCGAAGGCATCGACCGAGTCGGGGTCGTAGAACGGACCTCCCTCGACGTCGAGTTGGGAGACTCCCTTCATGGGCACGAGCAAGGTCGCAGCCGCGCTCGGGCTCCCGAGGCGTTCCGCCACCGTCCCGCCCAGCCGGTAGTTCTCCTCCGGCGTGGTGCGGACGAGGGTGACCAGGTCGTTGTGGGCCCGGAAGGTCCGCTCACGGAAATGGTCCGGCAGGCTCGCCAGGGGCCCAGGCAGATCATGTCGACCGCTCCGGGAGCGATAGCTTGGGGAACTCCGGACTGCGACGCTGCGGTCAGGCGGTCGGATCCCGCCGGCCACAGGCCCCCGAACAGCTCGTCGGTCATCTCGCTGATGGTTACAGCGATTGCCGACGAGACCAGGCCTTGGGTGATGAAGGACTCGAACGACCGGCCTCCGGTCTCGTTGGCATGGAAGACCAGCGGCTCCTTGCCTTGCGCGACGAGCAGGTTCCGGCAGTGGGTCACGCAGGTGTTGGTCACCCCGTACATGGTGAGGCCGACCGAGTTCTCCGGTCCGCTCCCCTGCTGCAGGCGGCCGGAGCGCAGCAGGGCCACCGCCACCTGCGCCAGCCGGTTGATCATGCCCCGCAGGATGCTGTTGTCGCCCTCGATGTCGAGTATCGGGTAGAGCATGGTGACATCGCTGCCACCCACCAGCGCCCTGGTCTCCCCGGCGACCGAGGTCGCCATCAGGATCTTGGGGATACCGATGGGGAGTAGCGGCGCGAGCCGCGTGAAGACCGCCGCGGCGTTGGAGCCCCCCATGCAGACGAGGGCTCCCACTTCACCTTCCTCGAGGAGCCGGGTCAGGATGCGGGACGCACCCCGGGTCATGACCGACACTCCACCGGCCCTTCCCATAGGCGGAAGGTCTGCCAGCGAGTAACCGGCGGCCTCGGCTACTTCCTCTGCCGGGTGATCGCACCCGTGGTCACCACCGAAGACGCCCGTGTCGATCATAACGGGAACCGCTCCCAAGGCTCTGAGGGTGCTCGCCAAGAACTCCAGTGGTTCTGCCTTCGTGTCGAAAGCACCCGCAATGACTACGCGGCTCACGGCCCGCACCCGACTCGGGGCGTTGACCCTGTCGCCATCATCACTCGAGATCCTCTAGATGGTTACGCTCTTGAAGGATCGCACTGTATTCTCGATGGCTACTTCGGTCGGGAGGCGCTCCATCGTGGAGGCGCCGACGAACCCGTAGCAACCGGAGCCGCGCATCACCGTCGCGACCTCCTCGGGACCCTCAAGCGGTCCTCCATGTAGTACCACCAGGATGTCGGGGTTTATGGCTGTCGAGATCTCCCTGGTCTCGACAGCCTGGCTGATGCAGGCATTGAGCGACATCGTGAAGGAGTCGGTCGCGCCGATGCTGCCTCCCGTGGTGAGACCGAGGTGGGCCACCATCACGTCGACCCCGGCCTCGGCAAAAGCGGCCGCCTCGTGGGACTCGTAGCAGTAGGACATTGTGAACATGCCCCGTTCCGAAGCCTTCCTGAGCATCTCGACCTCCCGGTACAGACCGAACCCGGTGGCTTCCAGGCTCTCTCTCCAGCGCCCGTCCGTGTACCCGATGGACGGGAAATTGATCACCCCGGAGAAGCCCATCGCCTCTACTTGTCCGAGGAACCTGTCCATCACCCGGGTGGGGTCGGTGCCGTTCACCCCTGCGATGACCGGCGTGTTCCTCACCACCGGCAGCACCTCCCTCTCCCCCATCTCCATGACGATGGCGTTGGCGTCGCCGATAGGCAGAAGTCCTGCGTTGGAGCCGTGGCCGGCCATGCGGTATTTGCCGGAGTTGTAGATGAGGATCAGGTCGGTGCCGCTCGCCAAAGTTGCCCGGAGTCTCTCCAGTACCTGATCCCTGGTAAACATCGCTGTTCCTACTCCCTCCCGTCGATCGGTGTGCTCAGTCGACCATTATCAGGCCGCCGTTGACATGGATGGTCTAGCCGGTCACGTAGGCCCCGGCGTCCGACGCCAGGAAGATGGCCGGCCCCACCAGGTCTTCGGCCACCTCCATGCGGCCGAGCGGGATGTACTTCTCGTACTCGAACAGGTAGTCCCGGTGGTGGGCGTGCATGGGTGTATCCACAGCCCCGGGTGCGATGGCGTTGACTCTCACGCCATGCGGGCCACGTCCTGGGCGGCGGCCCTGCTCAGGGACTGCAGCGCCGCCTTTGCGGAGCAGTAGTCGATCCCGCCACCGTCCTGGTTGAACACCGACGCCCGGGACGACCACGAACTGCCGATGTTGATGACGCTGCCCCTTCCGGCGGCGACCATCTCCTTGAGAACCTCCCGCATGATCCGCATCGGCGCCTTGAGGTTGATCCCGTACATCCGGTCCCACTGCTCGTCGGTGATCCCGATGATGTCGGCGTATCCCATGATGCCGGCGTTGTTGGTCAGGACATCGATCCGGCCGCTGAGATCCTTGGCCGCGGTGACGATTCGCTCCGGCGCGTCAGGGTCGGTCACGTCGGCCACCACGGTCGCCACACCGTGCCCGATCTCCAGGGTCCCGGCTGCGGTCTCATGCAGTAGCGAGCCGTTGAGATCCACCAGAACCGTGTCGCTACCGGAGTGGGCCAACCCGGTGGCCAAGGCCTTGCCGATACCCTGGCCCGCGCCCGTGACGATGCTGCAGTAGCTGCTCAGATCGAACAGGTTTCGTGATATGTCCGGAAACGGGAGACTCAACTTTCGGGCCCTTCTGCCGGCGGATCGGGGTTCGGGGGTCGATGCGGCGGCCATGTTAGTGAGAGGGAGCGCGGATGGGGAGAATCACCCGGAGGGCTTCTTCATACCCGAGTTGCACCCATCGCGGGAGCGCGTCGGGTGTGGATATCGAGCCTCCGTGAGCCACCCGTGATGCCCACCGGCGGACCCGAACCTATCCGTGCACGCTCCACCGTTCGATTGCGGGAAACGGGTTCGTCGCCCACGGATCGAGACCGTCCGATCAGCCCCCGTCCTCCCGACCTCATCGGACGGGCCTGTCATACGACGACCGGGGTAGCATGCCTCCTGTGAGGACACACGGAACACCGGGGCGACTTTCGGGCCTCCCGATCTCCCTTGTCTTGCTCCTGCTCGTACTCGCATCGGCCTGTGGGGATCCGGACACCCCTGCCGCAGAACAAACGACCGTACCCGCGACCACCACCTCTGACGCGCCTCCTCCGAGCACAGCCACCACCATGACCACCACTATCGGGACCACCACTACCGCTGCCCCCACCACTACCGCCGCCCCCACCACTACCGCTGCTCCCGTCCCGGCGATCGATCCCCCTCCGGTGCTGCGTGAGGACACCCCCCCGCTGGTGGACATCGACGGCTGGCTGGCCTCGGATGTCACCTCGTTGGAGGAGCTGAGAGGCTCGGTGGTGGTGGTCGAGTTCTGGACCTTCGGTTGCTACAACTGCAAGAACCGCATCCCCTACACCCAGGACCTGTACGCCAACTACAAGGACCACGGTCTGGAGATAGTCGGCATCCACTCCCCCGAGTTCGCGTACGAACGTGAGGTGGCCAACATCGAGGAAGCGATGGTCGATCTCGGCGTTACGTGGCCGGTCGTGCTGGACACCGACCGGCAGACCTTCCGTGAGTGGCAGGGACGCCCCGCCTACTGGCCTCGCACCTATGTCCTGGACCGTCAGGGCCGGATCCGGTTCGACCACATCGGCGAGGGCGCCTACGACGAACTGTTCGAGGTAGTCGACTACCTGCTGACCGAAAGCGCGTGAGCCTGGTCGGCGAGGCCATCCGCGCCGGTCTTCAACCCTGTTCCTACTCGCTCCTCATCCTTGCTCTGGTCGTCCTCGGTCTGCGGGGCCGGAGAGCCCGGCTCCCAGGTCTCGGGGTTTACTACGCGGCTACCACCCTCTTCGCGTGGATACCCTTCGTCGGCGTCAACCCGCTGCTGGACGGTAGGATCGCCGGAACCATCGCCCTGCCGGCCGGACTGCTGCTTGCCGGCTGGAGAGCGACCGGGAGGGACAACTCCCCCGCCGTTGGACTTGCCGGGGTGGCTGTGGTCGGCGCATTCGCCGGGGCTACATGGCTTCCGTGCGTCGGCCGGGAACTGGGTGCGGTCCTGACCGCCGCCACCACCGACCCCTGGCCGGGCCTGGTGGGTCTGGCCGTGTACCTGTTGGGAGCCATGTGGATAGCGCTGGTTGCGACCGTCATCGGTGACTACGTTCCCCCGATCCGCCGGGCTTTGGAGAAGCAATCGGTGATCAACGGCTTCAGGGTCGTGGGAGGAGCCATCGTTCTCACAGTCGCCGTCGACCTGTATCCCCTCCTGCTGAGCCACCTGGCGCGCCTGTCATCCCTATGACCGCGAGGGCCGTCCAGGAGGGTGCCAAGAAACGGTGATATCGGTTGGCCCGCCGTCCGCTGACCTGGCATTCTGTCATCGACCGTCGGGCCAACGGGGGGTTTCTCAGCACCCTCCATGAGGTCGCGGCGCCCGAAGCCGTCTCGTATCGTTCCCGATCCTGAACGCGTGGCCCTGTCTCGCCTCGCATCCCATCCGAAGGAACAACCTGCGTTCCGTGTCGGGGGACCTCGGTAAACTCACCGAGGCGGTGAGTGGACCGCGCCGCCTCGTCGGCCAAGAGCGGAGCAAGACGCGACATGGACGTGACAATCACCGCCAACGCGCTGGCCAGATATGTGCCGGTGCTACGAGCTTCGGATGACGACTTTCGTCTGCGGGTGGTTCTGCACGATTTCGGGATGGTCTTCCAGCACGCCACAACCCTGGACCGCTCGTTTCTCGTCTCGGAGGAACCTGAGCTGTTCGATCCCCGATGGGACGCTTTCCTCGCCGCCTATACCGAGCATCTGTGCTACCACGCCGCCATCCCCACCCCGGCCTGGGTCTTCACAGCCGACCGTCACCTCCCCCGCTTCTGGTACCCGGGGCGACGTTTCCCCCGCGAGCGGGCGGCGACGATCCTCACGACGCCCGCGGCGTTCGAGGTCCACGGGATATGGTTTCCGGAGCGGGAACTCGAGGTTGTCTAGTGGAGCCGCTGACCGAGGCTGAGATCCGTGCCGCTCTGGAAGAACTCGCCGAACGGCTATCCGCAAGGCGTGCGCAAGGACGGCTCTACGTCGCCGGCGGGGCCGCCATGGCCTTGGCGTACGACAGTGACAAGCTGACGCGTGACATAGACGCGGCGATCATCGAGGGTCATGGCGCTGTCATCGAGGCCGCACGCGAGATTGCCCTCTCCCGGCAATGGCCGAGCACGTGGATCAACGAGCAGGCAACTCCCTACATGCCGACCGTCCCGGACCGGCGTGGTCTGGTCGTATTCGACCATCCGGCGCTGAAAGTGGTCGTCGCCTCCCGGGAACACATGCTGGCCATGAAAGTGAGGGCGGCACGATCTTCGGACGTCGCCGATACGCGGCGCCTCCTCCAGGAGACAGGCCTATCCGGGGCGGACGAGGTCGAGGCCCTCGTAGAGTCGGTCTTCCCCGGAGAATGCCTCGGCGGACGGCAGCGACGATGGCTCGAAGATCTTCTGAATGCCTCGGCGGACGGCAGCGACGGACATACCAACCCACCCGTACGAGGGTGCTCTAGGGGAATGCCCGTCGTCCGCTGACATGACGTACTGTCCTTGACCGTCGCTCCCCCCGGGGGGTGTTGACCACCCTCCTAGAAACGATCTCGCCGCTGGTCGGCCATTGACCCGCCCGGCACCGGATGTCGACCGGGCAACGACCAAAGGAGCGGGACCCGCCTCGTCGCCCAGGCGCGGCACCGCCACCGAGAAGTTGACCCTACCGAGGTAGTAGACCGCGTAGACCGACCATGCCGACGCGATCAGACCCCACCGGGTGCGCGATTCGGATGAGTCCGGTGGAGTGGCGGAGGTCAACCGCCGTCCTGGTGGTCCGTAGAAGGGGCGCCGATGACCCAGATCTTGGCAGGGTCGAACCGCACCGATATCTCGTCCCCTTCGTTGAACTCCTTGACCTGTCCCGGATCGGTTGTGACTTCGATCTCGGCATCCCCGATAGTGAGCCGGAAGCGGGCGTAGCGTCCCACGTACACGTGTGAGCGGACCGTTCCCATGACGCTGTTGTCGCCTCCGACACCCAGGTCGAGCGCCTCCGGGCGGATGCTGAGCACCGCTTCTCCATAGGCAACCGAGGAGTGCGGGGCCCGGAACCGGCCGATCGAGGTGGTCATCGCACCGTCCTCGTAGCGGCCGGGAATGAAGTTCGTGCCACCGAAGAACTTGGCTATCGGGATGCTCCCGGGCGTCTCGAAGAAAGCGTCCGGAACGTCGAACTGCTGGAGGCGGTCGTGGAACAGCAGGGCGATCCTGTCGGCGAGGACCACCGCCTCTTCCTGGTCATGGGTCACGAAGACAGTGATGATTCCCATTTCGGTCTGGATACGGCGGATCATGCGTCTCCACTTCTGCCCCGTAGCAACCCAGACCGGCGAACCCCACATCGTCCAGAACCACCAGCACGACATCGGGCTTGCCGCGGGCGTCACTCGCCATGGGAGGCCACCAAGGGACCGACTCCCGGAAATCGGGGCCGATCACACCCTGGAAGCCGGGCTCGGGATCGCTCGGCGCCGCCTGCCCCCCGCCCTCGGGGGCTTCTCTCGAGACATTGCTGGAACCCACGACGTGCCTGGCCTTTCTCGGTAACGGGGCTCCGGTCCCGCTAAGAACCCGACACGGTCGAAGCCCCGCCTGGTGGTCTGTCTGGAAAACAACTTGCCGTGCTCTGCTTGCCAGCGACGGCCCCTCGCTGCCGGCGCGTACCACGCCGCCATTTCACGGCAAAGACCACTACTTTGCTGACGGCGGTAACCATACTCGCGGCCATGACAGTCATCGGCATTGCGGTCGGCCCCCATCCCCGCCTCCCCACTACCGACCCCTTCACCATCGAGTCGTTGACGGTCGACGTCTACAGAGCCCCCGTCGCCCGACCGGTACGCACCGCGTTCGGGACGATGACGGACCGGCCCGCCGTCGTCGTCACGGTGCTGGGCGGGGACGGAACCCGCGGCTACGGGGAGGTGTGGTGCAACTTCCCGGCGCCCGCCGCCGGATACCGCGCTCGCCTGATCACGTCCGTCCTGGCGCCCGAGACCGTAGGACGGTCGTGGCCCGATCCAAGAACGGTGTTCGACCATCTGACGGCGCGAACCGGCACCCTGGCGCTCCAGGCCGGGGAACCGGGACCGTTCTCCCAGTCCATCGCCGGGATCGATATCGCGCTCTGGGACATGGTGGCCCGCCGGGCCGGGCAACCGCTCTGGCGCATGCTGGGAGGGCAGGGCGACGGACGCGTACCGGCTTACGCCAGCGGGATCGGGCCGGACCGCGCGCCGGCCCAGGCCCTCGAAGCGGAGGCGGCGGGTCACCGGGCCTTCAAACTCAAGGTCGGTTCCGACGAGGAGCGCGACCTGGCCAGCCTCGAGGCGTTACGCTGGGATCTCGACCCCGACGCGATGATCGCCGTCGACGCGAACCAGGCATGGTCCCCCGAGGAGGCGGGTCGGAGAAGCCGAGCACTCGCTCCATACGGCCCGGCGTGGCTGGAGGAGCCGATCCGGGCCGACCGTGACGCCGGCGGCTGGGAGCGGCTCTCGGACATCTCCCCCATCCCTCTGGCGGCCGGCGAGAACATGTACGGGGAGGCAGCCTTCGACCGGGCGATCAGGCAGCGAGCGCTGGAGGTGATCCAGCCCGACGCCGCCAAGTGGGGCGGTATCTCAGGCTGCCTGCCCGTAGCCAGGCGGATCGTCGACTCCGGCAAGCGCTACTGCCCCCACTACCTGGGCGGAGGCATCGGACTGCTGGCGTCCGCCCACCTGCTGGCCGCCGCCGGGGGCGACGGGTTGCTCGAGGTCGACTGCAACCCCAACCCGCTGCGCGAGGGGTTGTCCCAGCCCTTCCCCCGCCTCGTCGACGGACACTTCATTCTGAGCGATGCTCCTGGACTGGGGGCAGCACCCGACGATGCGGTATCCCTGCTGAAGGTCGACTCGGCATAGTAGGAGGGTGCTGCAAAACGGTGGGTAGCAACGGCCCGTCTTCCTCTGAACAGGCATTATGTCATCGGGCGACGGGCCGTGAAGGGTTTTGCCCCACCCTCCTAGGAACCATCTCCCCCACCTCGACGGATCGAGGGTCCGGCGCGCACCCATGGCGGCGGCCGGATGAGGAAACGCGTCACCTTGTGGCGCTATCACCCCCGCCGGCAGGACGGAGTTGGGTCCAGATCGAAGCGTAGGTCTCCTCACGCCCCTTGTTCAGCGCGAAAAGCGGGCCACTGGGGAGATCGTGCTCGGACGACAGCCGGAGGGCGGCTTCGGCGAATTCTCTGCCTCCGGCACCGCCGGACTCGGCGCGAGCCCGGCGTACCAGGGCTTCGTACTGCTCGATCCGTCGGGCAGCGGCGGTCCGGTAGTCGTCGGTGACCGCGTCGTACCAGGGCCAGAACTCCTCGGGCAGATCGGCTCGCACGCTGCCGATAGGGTCCGGGCCCCGTTTCGCCAACGCCTCAACCGTTTCCGGGTTCATCCTGAGCCGGGCCGCCGCCGTCCTCACATCGAGTCCCCGGCTCAAGGCATCGGCGACGGCAGCCACCTCCCACACCCGGAGCGAGGTCAACCCGGTCACGATCCGGTGGGCAGCGATGTACTCGGGGAACTTGAACTTGAAGCGGAGGTGGGAACGGTCGGGGCCCATGTCGAAACGCACCACGTAGCCTTCTCTCCCCGACTCCCCGCCTCCGGCGACGTGGTCCGCCAACTCGGCGAAGGAGCCGAACTCGTGCATGTCCGCGACCGGACCGGGCCAGTCGAGACACCCCAGCGGCAGGTCGGCGCCGGTTCGGATGTCGATGACCGCCAGCAGAACCAGATCGCGCGTGTCGCCGTAGTCGACCACCACCCGGTTGCCCGGGTAGATGATCTCGAACAGCGGCGTCACCCCGTGGCCGAAGCGGACGCTGCTGTATTTCTCGTGCCAGACCCTGGTGGCTTCCACCGCCTGTTCCGACGACAACGAGCCGCGGGTGGCCAGCCGAACCCCGCCGTCCGGATGGTGGTACGCGATTCCCAGCGAGCCGTCGAGCTTCTCGGTGACCACCATGGGCGCCCGCTCCGGTACCGGCGGGGCGTCGGGCTCCCCGGCACCGAAGAACTTCGGGAACGGTCGGGCCACAACGCGGTCCTCGTCGTCCACGACCAACCCCCGGCACAGCAGCGTCGCCCGGTTCCACCCGCGCGAGTAGGTTGCCCGGGGTGTGTAGTTGAGGATGCGAAGATCGCCGTCGCTCCGAACCGACACCAAGCCCCCTGCTATCGCATCCGAGAGGAGCGAATCATCGATCAGACGGCCAAGGCCCGGCCGCCCTAGCGCCAGGGCGGGCTCTCTCCGTGTCACATCGACCATCGCGCTGCACGACCTCCCGTTGCCCGATCGTCCGGGAGGCCCGGCATCGGCCATGTTGACCACCTGCGATCCGACGGTACTCTCTGACGGGAACTATGGCCCGGCCCAGCCGGACCCATCCTCCCCGACTATCCCTGACAGCGGATACCCGTCCGGACCAATCGAGCCAGCGGAGACACAGACATCGACAAACCCCCCGACTCAGACCTCGCAGGGTCCCGCCGCGTCGGGCGGGTGGGCCTGACGATCGTGCTTGCATCCGGGATGGCCCTGTCGATGGCTCCCGGTCCGATAATCGGGATCCTCTCCCGTTTCTTCATCGACGACCTCGGCCTGACCAGAACCGAGTTGGGAGTTGTCGCCACCGGTCACGCTTTCGTGATCATGGCTTCCAGCGTGCCCTTGGGCTATCTGGCCGACCGGGTCGGCGGTCGCCGCATGCTGGTACTGATGCTCGGTTTCGTGTTTCTCGGCCTCGGAACCATGTCCTTGTCGTGGGGCTTGTGGTCGCTGCTGGTGTTCGCCGGCATCGCGGGTGTGCCGGCCGGCGGTGGCAACTCGGCTACCAACAACATCATCGTGGAGAACGCCAGGGCCGGATCGCGGGGATGGATCACAGGGATCAAGCAATCGGGTGTTCCGATCGGGATCTTCGCGGCGGGGGTGGGGCTGCCGGTCGCCGCCGAACGTCTCGGGTGGCGTCAGGCTCTGGCGATGGCCGGCCTGGTCGCTCTGGCGGGAATCGCCGTGACTTTGGCGGTGGTTCCGGCCGGATCGCAGAGCGACCCCGTGAGGGAGATGAGAGAACCCCAGAGCCGGATGCCTCGGGCGGTATGGTGGCTGTCCGCCTACGGGGTAACCATGGGCGTCGGGGTGTCGGTCTACTACGCCTTCCTGCCGCTCTACGCGCAGGAGGAAATCGGCACGACCGTGGGGGTGGCGGGTACGGTGGTCGCAGTGTCGGGGGCCGCCGGGGCGGTGGCGAGGATGGTGTGGGGACGGATCGCGGAGCGGGCCGGGGACCCCGCGATCCCGCTCATGTGTATGGGCGTCCTCGGCATGGGGGCGATTGCCCTGACCTGGGCGGCCTCCCCCACCGCGCCCCTCCTGGTGTGGGCCGGAGCGGTGCTGATGGGTGTGGGGGCCGGATCGTGGACGTCCGTGGGCATGCTGGCCGCCATCACCCTGGTGGGGCCCGCACGAACAGGGCGGGGCACGGCGTTCATCATGTTCGGATTCGGCTTGGGACTCACTGTGGGACCGGTCCTGTTCGGATGGGGGGTTGACTCGTCCGGCAGCTACGACCTCTCTCTCGGCGGTACGATTCTCAACTTCGTCGCCTCGGTGGTGCTCATGGTCGTGTGGAGAGCGGTCAGGAGTCGCCCGGACCCCTCCCGGACCGGAAGGACGACGATCCGCGGGGCGGACCTGCCACAATGAGCCCCCTGTAGCACGCTCCCGGTGGCCTGATCAGATGGAGAGATCCGAGGAGACAACCCAACGAGTTCCCCTGACCGTCCCGCACATGGGCGTGGTCGAGGAGGTGATCGTCGTCGAGTGGCTGGTCGATTCCGGTGGGCGGGTCTCCGCCGGCCAGGAGGTGGTGGTCGTCGAGACCGAGAAGGCGGAGGTCACCTTGGAGTCCCCCGCCGGGGGAACCATCGAGATCACCGTCGCCGCATCGGACTTTGAGATTCCCGTAGGCAGCACCCTGGCCTTCATCACTCCGTGACCCCTCCCCCATTCCACCTCGACGGGAAGGTGGCCCTGGTAACCGGAGCGGCGAGCGGCCTCGGCAAGGCTATAGCCTTCGCGCTTGGTGCGGCCGGGGCAGAGGTGGTGTGCACCGACATATCGGTTGAGTCCAACAGGCGGGTGGCCAACCGCATCGGGGGAACCGCCGTGGCCCTCGACGTGACCGACGCTGTCGCTGTCGATACCGCCGTAGCCGGCGCGGTGAACCGGGCCGGCCGCATCGACATCCTGGTCAACAGCGCGGGTATCGGGGGCCGGGGTCCAGCGGCCGAGTACCCCGACGGGCTGTTGGAGCGGGTCATCGATGTAAACCTGAAGGGCACGTTCTTCATGTGCAGATCGGTCGGCACGCGGATGATCGAGGCCGGCGGAGGTTCGATCGTCAACATTGCTTCGATCGGCGGGTTGGTGGCCTTTCCGGGAAGCGCGGGCTACCAGGCAAGCAAGGGTGGGGTCGTACAGTTGACCCGGACTCTGGCGGTTGAGTGGGCCGCCGCGGGTGTGAGGGTCAACGCGGTGGCCCCCGGGCACATAGCGACCGATCTGGTGCGGCGCCAGTGGGAGACGGAGCCCGAACTCAGGGAGTACTTCCTGTCCCGTACCCCGATGAACCGGCTGGGGACACCGGAAGACGTGGCGGGACCGGTGGTGTTTCTGGCCGGGGACGCCGCAGCCATGGTCACCGGGCAGATCATCGCCATCGACGGCGGATACACCGCCCAATGAGCCTCCCGGAGAACATGACCCCCGCCATGGCCCTGGGGATCCTCCGAACGATGGTGCGCATCCGGGTGTTCGAGACGCGGATCGAGGAACTGTTCAAGATCGGGAAACTTCCCGGCTTCGTCCACACCTATCTCGGCCAGGAGGCGATCGCAGCCGGCGTCTGCGCGGTCCTGCGTCGCGACGACTACATCACCTCCACCCACCGGGGCCACGGGCACGCCATCGCCAAGGGTATCGACCTCGGCCCGATCATGGCGGAGCTCTACGGAAAGGAAACCGGGACGTGCCGGGGCCGGGGAGGTTCGATGCACGTGGCCGACTTCTCGATCGGGATGCTGGGCGCCAACGGCATCGTCGGCGGTGGCCTCGGTATCGCGGCGGGGGCGGCCCTCTCGGCCCGCTACAGGGGGACCGACCAGGTGGCGGTGGCGTTCTTCGGGGACGGCGGCATCAACAAGGGCACGTTCCACGAGGCTCTCAACTTCGCGGCGGTGCATCGCCTCGCGGTGGTCTACGTGTGCGAGAACAACCAGTACGCACAGTTCACCTCCCGCCTGCTTACCACTTCGGTGCAGGACCTGTCGGTGCGGGCGGCCGCCTACGGCATCCCCGGGCACACTCTGGACGGCAACGACGCCGCTGCCATCTACCAGGCCACCGCGGAGGCGGTCGAGCGGGCGCGGCAAGGAAGCGGGCCGACCCTCCTCAACCTGGAGACCTACCGCTTGGGCGGTCACTACGTGGGGGATGCCGAGGTCTACCGGGATGCTTCGGAGGTGGAGCAGCGCCGCCGCTCCGCTCCCATCGCCCGCTGGGAGCGGAAACTGGCTGAGGAAAGGTTGATGACCGAGGAAATGCGCACCGAGGTATGGGACCGGGCGGGGGAAGCGGTGTCCGCCGCGGTCCGCTTCGCCGAGGAGAGCCCTCTGCCCGGAGGGGAGACGGCTCTCGACGCGGTGTTCACCGGACACCTCTGATGGCCGGGCAGATGGCGGCCATGCGGAGGATGACCTTCGGACAGGCCACCGTCGACGCCATGCGGTTCGCGATGCGTGAGGACGAACGGGTCATAGTCCTCGGCGAGGACATCAGCTGGGGAGGCAACTTCGGGCAGTTCAGAGGCCTGGTCGACGAGTTCGGACCGGACCGGGTGATCGATATGCCCATCTCGGAGGCGATCATCATGGCGGTCAGCCTGGGCGCCGCGGTGACCGGGCTCCGTCCCGTGGCATCGATGAGCTTCGTCGAGTTCACCCTCGGCGCCATGGACGAGATCGTCAACCAGACTTCGAAGTTCCGTTACATGTTCGGAGGCCAGGTCTCCGTTCCCCTGGTGTTGCGGGCGTCGGACGGGATCCTCCGATCCTCGGCCGGACAGCACTCCTCCAGCCTGGAAGGCCTGTTCACCCACCTGCCCGGCCTCAAAGTCGTCGCACCTTCCAACCCGGCCGATGCCAAGGGCCTGCTTCGGGCCGCCATCGCCGACGACGACCCGGTCATCTACCTGGAGAACAAGCGGATCACCGCCAAGCGGGGACCGACCCCCGTGGGAGACCATGTGGTGCCGCTCGGCTCGGCCGCACTCCGCCGTCGAGGGTCCGACCTCACGATCGTCACCTACTCGGTGATGGCCCTCCATGCCGGGGCAGCCTGCGCCCGACTGGCCGAGGAGGGTATCGAGGCCGAACTGATCGACCTGCGGTCGCTGGTCCCGCTGGATCTCGAACCGGTGCTGGAGTCGGTGCGCAAGACCGGCCGGGTGGTGGTGGCGCATGAGGCCTGGGAGTTCGGAGGCTTCGGCGCCGAGCTGGCGGCCTCCATCACCGCAGAGGCCTTCGATGATCTGGTTGCGGCGCCGGTGCGGGTGGGAGCGGCTTCGGCACCCATTCCCTTCAGTCCCCCGCTCGAACGGGCGGTGGTACCCGGGCCGGAGGAAATCGTCGACGCGGCCCGGAAGCTGATGACGGCCTGATCACTCCTCAGGCGGGTCGCTCTCCAACCACTCGACGGAACGAGGCCCGTGCATGCGGTGGAAAGCGATGGCCAGGTCCGACGAGCCCGAGCCCGGTCCGCTGTGAGGCCGACCGGGGAGCCGGAAGGTGTAGGTACCGGGCCTGCACCGGTACGCCTCCTCCCCGTGTGTCCCGTCCTCGTGGGCCTCTCCGGGAAGGTCGAGACGCTCGGTGACCGTGAACTCTCCTTCGAGCACTAAGGACTCCTCCGCCGATTCGTGCACATGCCACGGCCCGTCCTCGTTGGACCAGTCCCGGGCGCCCGACAGCCAGATGTCTCCGCTCGGGCCGGTGGCCAAAGGACGGACGAAGCGGCCCGGGAGTTCGGGCACCGCAGCCCAGGGCGCACCGGTGGCGAGGCCCACCAGAGGCTGGGAGAGCATCCCCCCGGCGGATGTGTCGTAACGGATCGGGGCCGATGTCATCACCAACGCAAGGGTCGGGACCCGGGCCCGCACTCCGCTTATCACCTGCCCGGCCCGCACAGCCACGTAGTCGTACTGCCCGATCCGCTCCCCCGCCACCGCCAACTCCCCCCTGATCACGAACAGTTCCAGATCGGCGGTGAAGGCGCCGACGACACCGGATCCCCATCCGGCGTGCATCCGGGCCAGCCTGGTGGCCGGTCCCGAAAGGTCCTTCGACAGGATGCGCGCTTCGATCCGGCCCTCGCAGCCGGCAATGGTCATGGTCCGGCTCGGTAGGTCGCCCTCTGCTATTGCCCGCAGAGATTGGCGACGGCGGTCGATAAGGGCCGGATCGGTGATCGGGCGGCTCACCGGGCTCGACCCCCGCTACCCGCTCCCTGACCAGCGCCCATATGGTGCGTTCCTTCCCGTCGTGTTCCAGGACCCTGCCCGAAGTGTCCGGTCCGCAAAGGTAGCCGCCGATTCGCCTGTCCCGGTGGCCGGTCTACCACAACCGCCCTGGGCTGGTATCGGGCCACCACCACGATTCCCGTCACGGCCTCCGAGCGGCCCGAGTGCCTCCCGTAATGGATGTCCAACCTCAGCGTCCGGACCCTCTGCCAGACCCGCCGGGGAAGATCCAGGCCCGCTCGCCGGTGAGAATGAGCGGCCGCAGGTCGAGAAGGCGGGGATTCCATGTCCGCAAGAGCCGCGCCCCGATGACTCAGAACGGGAACGGGTCCACGTGCGGCCTTTGATATCACGGGGTATCCTAAGACTCAAGGGGTAACCGTTGACCGACATCCTGATTCGCGACGTTCCCGACGATGTACTCGCAGCCATAGAAGCCAACGCGATGCGAGCCGGCCTCTCCCGGGCCGAGTACCTGCGGCGGACGCTCGAACGAGAACGCACGGGCACAGCCGGCGACATCACCGTGGAGTCTCTCCGCCGCTTCGGTGAAACATTCGCCGACCTCGCTGAACCTAGCGTGATGCGGTCGGCGTGGTCGTGACCGCCTGGCTGATTGACAAATCGGCACTCGTCCGGCTCGGTTCGAGTCCCGAGGCGGCGGAGTGGGTGTTGAGAATACGGCGCGGGCTCGTCCGGATCTCGACGCTGACCCGGCTGGAGATCGGGTTTTCGGCCCGCTCAGCCCAAGACCTCCGACGGAGCTTCGCCGAGCCGCCCCTCAGCGCTATGCCGGTCGAGTATCTCACCCCCGCCGTCGAGGACCGCGCGGTTGCGGTGCAGCATGTTCTAGCGAGAGCAGGCCATCATCGGGCCCCTTCGATCCCGGACCTGCTGATCTCTGCGACCGCCGAACTCTCCTAGCTCACCGTCCTGCACGTCGACAAGGACTTCGAGCTCATCGCGGATATCACCGGCCAACCCGTCGAGCGCCTGAGGCTCCCGGGAGGGTGCTGAAAACCGAATCCTGCGGGGTTCGCCGGTTGGCGAACTACCTGGTCTGAGAGCGTCGGCTACCGTGCGAAGCCCTTTGTACGGGGTTTTTCAGCAGCCTCCCGGAACACCGGTGAACCGGACGTCGCGAGGAGGGCGCATTGCCGCTCGAGGCTGTCAACGTTGGCGAGGGAATCGCGCCGCGCGTCGACACCTACCTACGGCTATGGCACACTATTCCCCGTTCCACCGCCTATCCGCACCCTCTTATTGCGATGTTTTGCAGTTACATCTCGCCGTGGCGGTCGGTGCAGTGTTCGTGTGGCTCGGATTCGGGGATGCCGATCAGGTCCGGATCAGGACGGGGCCCCACACATGTCAACCGGAGTGATCGGCCCCCTTGCCGCTGCGGGAAACATGGGGGTAGGGATGATCGGATGCGGGCTCGCAATCCATGCAGGAACCGAGAAACGCGAAGTGATGGGGATTGGGTCGGAAGCCGTACTTGGTACGCAGCAGATCGTAGAGGGCGGAGAAGTCCGATTTGGGTACTTCGATGGTCTTGCGGCAGGTCTCGCACACGAGGTGCTCATGATCGTGGTTGATCGTCAGGTGCCACATTCCGGCCTGACCGATACCGAGGTGAATGAGATGAACGAGCCCGATACGGGTCAGTTCGTCGAGGGTGCGGTACACGGTCGAGGCGTCGACGTGGCCGGCGGTCCTCGCCACACGATCCACGATCATGGAGGCGCTCAGGAACGACTCCTCGCTCTCGGCCAGGACACGGCAGATCGCCCGCCTCGGAAGCGTGAGACGCAATCCGGCCCCGTGGATACGCTCCGTCAGGAACTCTTCGGAAATCATGTGCTTGGCCATCCCGCCCAATGCTACTTCTCGGGTGCCTTAGTCGCGCACGGGTAGACCTGGACGATGTACCGATGGATGCCGGGGAGCACGTGCTCGATTGCATGTTCGACGATCATCGGCGAGCAATGGTTCATGGCGGAGTTCCGTCACTATCGGGCATTCGTGGAGATCGCCGTCCGGGGCAGCTTCACCGCTGGTGCGCAGGCGCCCCACGTCACCCAATCCACGATCAGCGAGCAGACCGCCGGCCTCGAGAAGGAACTGGGCACCCGCCTCTTCGATCGGGGCAGGCACGGGGCCCGCCTCACCAAGTCAGGGCAACGGCTGCTCGAACCCGCCCAGCAACTGCTCCGGATGGCCGCTTCGGATGTGCAGGCCGAGACCACCACGTCGAATCCGTCCCTTTCGGCATCCACCACCGCGCCGAAGAAATCGTCCCGCCACAGCTCTGCTTCCGTGACGAAGGGGGTAGCGGGCAGACCGGGTAGATGGCGTACCGCGATCTCGGTGTACGGCCCTGCGGCAGGCGTGAGAACTTCGATGGTCCACTCGTTATACATATCGGTGCCCATCGGGTGTACGAACAGGATTCGGGCCGACATTTCACTCCTCGATGTCGGACGCCGATCCGAGCTCAGGGGAGCTCCGGATAGCGAAGATTGCGGCGTGCTTTCGCTCCGCGACATGTGTCTGCCTCCAGCCGCGGGAGCGCCGGTCGACTGCGCTGCATCCTCCCTGAACCGGGCGTCTCCGGCACTTCTGCTCTGCCGTCGGCATCGATGCCGCGCCTCAAACGGTCTATTCGATACAGGCCAACACCCTCAACTGCCTTGCAGACGCGAAACGCCACAGGGATGTGGACAGGGCTCGAAGCAGGCCCCGATCAGTCAGGTGCTCCGCGCCCCGAACTTCGATCTGGTGGCCGAGGATCTCTTGGATCCGCCTGGGGCAGGACCCTTTGGAGGCGGCTTCAGGAGCGTCCAATGCTTGGAGGAACTGTATCCCCCCGGTTCCCCTCGCGCCATGCTCCTACGACCCTGGGATGCCTTCTTCGCCATATTCAGTCTCCTAACATCAGTATCGTTTCGACATGTTCAAGATACTTCATATGATTTCAAGGTATTCAATCTCCTCCCATCTTAGCAACAGCCCACCCTCTCCATGGATGGGCTGTCCATGTTCATTCAGAACGAACTCACCCGTATCCTCATCCAGTTCGACTGCTATGGCCAGGAAGAGATCCTGTGGCTCAGGGTATCCGGCAGCATAGGAACGGCGACCATACGCGTCAGCGTATGCCCCTCCTACCCCCGGCGATGTGACGGGCGGTCAGGGTCCGCCTGTGACGTACAGGACCTGGCCGGTGATGTAGCTGCTGGCGGGACCGACCAGGAAGTCCACCACCGACGCCACTTCCTCGGGGCGACCGATCCGCCCGAGCGCAGACTCGGCCGCCGCGGCGCCCGCGAAGTCCTCCCAGCGGAGGCCGTGCTGCTCGGCGTGGGTTCGGGTCATGCGGGTGTCGATGAAGCCGGGGGCGACGGCATTGACCCGGATGCCCTCCGGACCGAGTTCGAGGGCGAGGGAACGGGTCAGGCCGATGATTCCCGCCTTGGCGGCGCCGTAGTTGGCGTTTCCGGCTATTCCCCGGGCGGCGATCGAAGAGGTGAGGACCACGCTCGCGGCCGGGGATTCCCGCAATCCGGGTAGCGACGCCTTGACCAGAGCGAACGACCCGGTCAGGTGGGCTTCGAGGACCGACGACCAGGACGCCACTGTCATGTCCGCCAAGCGGGTTCCCTCGATATGACCGGCTGCGGCCACTACGGCGTCGAGACCTCCCAGCACCGACACCAGGCTGTCCACAGTGTCCCGGACCGCCTCGACATCGGTCACATCGACGATCCCGACCTCGGCGGAAACACCCATGCGGTCCAGTTCAGCCGCTACCTCGACAGCCGGCGCCCGGTCCCGATCGATCACCCCGATCCCCCGGAAGGTCCTGCCGAGGGTGCGGCACACCGCCGCCCCTATCCCCCGCCCTCCCCCGGACACGATCGCCACCTTGCTCACTTCAGAGACCACCCGCCGTCCACCACCAGCGTCCGGCCCGCTATCCACCGGGCTCTGCCCGAAGCGACAAACACGATCGCATCGACCACGTCGTCCACCGTGCCATGGCCGAGCGGCATCGGCACGTCGGGCTGCTCGGGCGGCGTTCCGTACAGGTTGGTGGGCGCCGGTCCCGCGGCCACCGCGTTGACCCGGATCCCGAGAGGAGCCAGTTCGCGGGCGGCAGATCTGGTCATCCACCCTCCCTCCGTTGTAGTGGCGCGAGCTACCGGGAGGGTACCGAACAACGGCGATCCCACAGCGCAGGCTACTCATGAGACACTCACCGCAGTCGACGTTGACCGCCACCCGAGAGGTACTGCCCTCACGAGCGACAGTAGGAGCGCCTATGTGGCCGTTATGGGATCCACCGACGCAGCTGTCATAGACCTGTCAGCCGAGAGAGGCTGACCAGGATGCTCCTGGGGTGTCTATGTCTTCCAACAATCGTCGCATAGCTGGTGCGGGTGGTTAGGCGAGGCCGAGAGCTCTCGCGAGGAATGTTGCCATCTGGGCTCGGGTCACTGGTTGGGTGGGGCAGTAGCGCAGCGGCTCCGTCTGGCAGCCAACGGTGATTCCGGCTGCCGCAAGCGCGTCGATGGCGGCCTCGTGACGGTTGCCACGAGCGTCGCGGAATCCTGCTGACGGAGCGGGGTCGAGGTCGAAGGAGCGCACCAGGAACGAGGCCATCTGGGCCCGTGTAACCGGACGGTCAGGGCAGAAGCGCAGCGGCTGGGTCGTGCATCCCTCGGTGATCTGCAGTGCCGCAAGCCGCTCGACATGGAGCATCCACCACGCGTCGGTATCCACGTCATCGAACGTACCGCCGACCGCGGGGGGCTCTCGGCCGTCGAGTGCCCGCACGAGCCACACCGCCACGGTCCATCGCTCGATCGCGGCGTCGGGACAGATACGTTCATCGGCACATTCGGTGTCATCCAGGATGCCTCTCCCGGCCAGGGCCTCCAGGGATGCCATATGAGCGCTCCCCATCGTGTCGACGAACGAAGAGCAGATCCCCACACCCGCGCTCGACAAGTCGTCGAAGGGTGGCTCGGAGGACCATGGCGCCCGGGGCACGCACAAGCCGGTTCCGGAGAGCCGCAGCTCTGCGAGCCTCGTCAAGTCGGAAATCCGCTCCGGCAGGCTGCCGCTCAGGTCGTTGCCGGAGAGGTCAAGCCGGACGAGTTCGCTCAACTGGCCGATCTCCTCGGGAAGCGATCCAGTCAAACCGTTGCCGAACGGGCCGCTGAGGTCGATCTCGGTTACCCGTCCGGCGGAGTCTGTTGTCACACCCTGCCATCGGCTCAGGGGCGCGTCGGACTTCCAGCCCCAGGTATTGAACCAGGCGCCTCCACCCGTGCTGTCGAACAGTGCCACGAGTGCCGCTCGGTCGCCCGTATGAGCAGGACCACCCGACGGGGCGGGACCGTACGTGTAGTTGGCGGCCGCGTTCAGAACCGTCCTACGTAGCCGGTTGCAGCTCCCGAGGAGGATGATGCCGGGCTTGTTTGCGATCATCGCGAACGTGAGTGTCTCGCCGTTGGCCGCCACCGTTGTCCCGGCCACAGCGGTCACGTCGTTGAGTGTGCCCGTCTTGGCTCTCACGGTGTTGACCTTCTCCTGGCCGGCCGGAGACGGGACCGGGACGCAGTTCCGCAACGTCCCCGTTCTGCCTGGCACGGATAGGCCCTCCACCAGGAGGGAACCCGGCCCTGCCAGCACCAGCAATTCGGCCACAGCCGCGCAGGTGAGGCGGTTGTAGCTCGACAGGCCCGAGCCGTCGGCGATCACAAGTCCGTCCGCCGGCGGTCCCAGCTTCTGGTGCATGAGCCTCTGAACACTGGCCGCCGCAGAGGCGCGGTCCGAGCTCGCGGTCCGGCGGCCGATCTCCTTCAGGAGCATTTCTGCGATGGTGTTGTCGGAGTAGCTCAGCATACGAGTGAGGATCTCGGACAGCGGCGGTGACTCGACAGCACCAAGCAGTGTCCGCTCGCTCGGCTGGGGAGCCACGCCGGCCGCAGGTCTGCGCGTGATCACCATTCCCCGCGCCTCGAGGAGGTCGTCGAATACCGAAGCTGCGTGCTGTGCAGGGTTCGCCGCTCGCACATTCCTGCGTCGGCCCTCGCTCGACCGCGCCGAGGAGTACGACGAGTAGCCGCTGTTGAGAAGCAGCCCTGACAGCGGCCCGGCATTGTTCGAGGTCACGAAGGAGCGTTTCCACACGGGGTCGGAGCCTTCGGTCGGCACCTCCCGGGAGTAGTCGCGTTCCTTGTGGGGGAACCAGGACTCGTCTCCCACCAGCCGACCCTCAATCCTCGTGATGCCGCGGGCGGCGAGGGCCGCGAACACGCGGTCAGCCAGACCTGTTATGTCGGTGTGGGCGACAGGATCTCGATAGCGACTGACGTAGCGGGGGGTGGACAGTACGGGATCGCCCTGCCCGATGAGATATACGTCGCCCACCAGCACCCCGTCGGTGATCGACTCCATTGCGTCGGTACGAGCAAACACTTCTGTGGAAAAGACCTCGTCGGGGCGAATGACTTCGAGGGCGGCCGCGGCTGTGGCCAGCTTTACGAGAGACGCAGGAACGAGACTCGCGCCAGATCTCGACTCGAAGACCAACTCGTCGTCGAGTATCACTGAGAGACACATCGAGCCGGAGGCCTCCCGCAGGGAGAGCACGGCCGAGAACTCCGCTCCGAGACGATCCCTCGCCTCTTGGCCCGGCGGAGCCGACCCATTCGTAGACGCGCCGTACGCGGCCACAGGCGACAGCACCGACCCGCAGACCGCCACCAGCGCGAGCGCGAGCGCGGCCAGGCGCCTAGCCCACCGCCCCAGTCCAACCATCGACCTGCGACCCCGTAGCTGCCGGCCTCTCCCGATTCGTCGTCCCTTCGAGAACAGCAGCATCAAACTAGCCGTTCTGTGGGGAGAGCGACGAAATGGAGTTCCTCGCGGTAGCCGAACATTTCCGCAGTGAGGGGGCTGCGCGTCGGGCAGTGGGCGTGCAATCTACGACGAAGGCGCGGTTGGAAGGCGAATGGCCGGCACACAGCTTCTCGGATGAGCTCAAACGAGGAGGTCTGGAACGCTGAGCCGCTCGCTCCATACTTGGTGCCGGTCGGGCTTCCTCAACTCTCGGAGAAGATCTCGGGCGAGCCGCAGCGTGACGAGTGGCGTTCGTGCACTTCATCCAAGGTTGCTTCTTCGGTGGAGCAACGATCGAAGGCTACCGGGCCGCGAGGAGCGAAGCGACATCCGTGGGAAGGTATCGCCTCCCGCATCCTCGTCCTTGGGGCGGCTCACCTCGTCGATCACCATCGAAGCGGCCGATATGAGCAGTTGCGTGTAGGGGTGGGTGGACCGGTCGGATACTTCGCCTCCGGGACACTGCTCGACGGCGGTTCCCGCGGACATGACCACGATCCGGTCGGAGAGGTGGCGGACGACGGGGAGGGAGTGGCTGATGAACAGCATGGCCATGGACCGCTCGCGGATGATCTCGAGCAGCAGGTTGAGGATCTGAACCTGGACCGAGACGTCCAGCGCTGACACCGGTTCGTCACACACGAGCAGGGAAGGTTCGAGCGCCAGGGCACGGGCGATGTTGACCCGCTGTGCCTGCCCGCCCGAGAGCTGGTGGGGGTACCGGTCGACGAGCGACCAGTCCAGATGGACGGCGATCATCAACTCGCCCACCCGCTCGGCCCGCCACCGGGAGTTTCCTCTACGGTGGATCACCAGCGGCTCGGCCACCAGCCATCTGACCCGTTGTGGCTGCCGAGAGCCTGGAACGGGTGCTGGAAGACCGCCTGGACGGCTTTGGTAGTAGCTGCCGGAGTCGAGACTCGATCAAGAGACACCTCGCCGTCACGGCTCGGTACCGGGGCTTAGCAAATGGTTGATCGTCGCCCTACTCACCCCTCTTGTCCGGTGGCCCATTATTCCCGCAAGTTGTGGGAATTCACGATGGTCAAGAGGGCGCAATATGTGCCGAATCCACAACACGCGGGTTGCACTCTGATCTAAGCTGAAGTTCGGCGGAGACATGGGCATAGCCGGTGCCCGGCCTAGGACCCCGACAACCGAGAGTCGCAGCTGCGACGATCAAACGGCGTGCAGCCCCTCATCCCAACAAGGTCGGAGGCCGCACCGAAGTCCGCCACTTTCCCTACAAAAGGGCCCTGCAGGGTGATCTCCTACGTAAACGGCGATTACGTCACCAAGCCCGTAATCTCGGTCTTCGATCGGGGATTCGTGATCGGCGACGGGGTTTACGACTCGGCCCGCACGTTCGGAGGCCAGGTCTTCAAACTGGACGAGCATCTCCAGCGATTGGGCCGATCGATGCGTTACATCGAGATCGATGCGGATCGCTATGCCGCAGAGATCCGGCGCGCTACGGAAGAAGTGATTGCCCACAACATGGAGGACATTCTCTCGGTGGGCGATGTGTGGGTGATTCAGATCATCACGCGGGGGTTGCTCGAGGATGCCGGGGAGTCCGGGTTCGGGCTCGAAGACGAGCCAGATATCCCATCCAAACCGACGATCGTCGTCATCGTGAGGCCACTGAACTTCAAGGCCTTCGGGCTCTTATATCGCGATGGTGTCGACCTCGGCGTGTCGCTGTTGACCCGAGCCTTGACCGGGCCCCTCGATCCGCGCGCCAAGTCGACGGGCAAGCTCGCCTATTCGCGCGCCGAACGAAAGGCGGCTCGGATGAGCAGCGGCCATGCTCTGGGAGCGAAAGCATGGACGGTGCTGTTCCATGACGACGGCTCGATCGCGGAAGCGTCGGGAGCGAACGTCTGTGCCGTCGTCGGTGACCGCCTCGTGCGTCCACCCCGCCACTATGCGCTGGAAGGCATCAGTCTCGAGACGGTATGCGAGTTGGCGCAGGTCCAGGGATTATCGATCGAAGAGAGACCGATAACTCTCTACGACCTCGTAAACGCCGACGAGACGATGCTCACGTCGACGAGTTTCTGCGTACTTCCGATCGTCAGTATCGACGGGATTCCGCTTCCTGGAGGGGGCAGCGTCTATTCGAGAGTACTGGAGTTGTGGAAGGACATGGTCGGTTTCGACTTCGTGAAGCAGGCAGAAGAGGTAGCTCGAGGTGCCGCCCGGAGTACGGCGGGATCGAGCTTCGGCACTCGACATGAGTGACAACAACGGAGGAGCAGAGATGCGGAAACAAAGAAGCCGCGGGTCATGGATCGGAGCGAAGAGCGTGGTGTGGCTCACCGCGGCGGCCCTGCTGTTCGCAGCCTGCGGGGGGGATGACGGCGAAGGCGCTACGACCACCCTCGCAGCTACGACACAAGCCCCCGAACCTACGCAACCCCCCGACACGACACAAGCCCCCGAGACGACGGAAGCGTCTATGGAGATGGAGCCGTTTGTCATCGTAGTTCCGGGAGACATCGAGAACCTGGACGGGATGGGAACGTACACGCAGTTCGCAGCTCAGGTCTGGTTCCACACCCACGGGCGGCTGATGCGCTTTGAGGAGTTCCCGTCACCCACGGCGCCCGGATCGATTGTGCTGGACAAGAACTCTCCCGAACCCGAGCTCGCCGAATCGTTGGTCACGGACGACTTCCAGACCTGGACCTTGACGCTGCGGCAGGGCCTCGTGTTCCCGAGCGGAAACCCTCTGACAACCGACGACGTCATCTATTCGTTCGATCGGGCGGTTTCTCTGGCCGGCTCTCCCGGGTTTCTCCTCAATACAGCCGGGATAACGGACATCAGCCAGGTCGAAAAGATCGATGACACCCGGCTCACGATCACCGTGCCAAAGCCGAACAATCGGCTGCCGAGGATTCTCGCCTTGGTGGACGTGGTCATCATGGACTCAAAACTCCTCAGCGACAACGCTACCGATGACGACCCGTGGGCAACCGAGTGGGCAATCAGCAATCACGCGGGATACGGGCGCTACATCGTGAAACAGTGGGAACCCGGTAGTCGGCTCGTACTCTCGCCGAATCCAGACTGGTACGAGGGCCCGCCGGAAACGGGTGATCTGATCTTCCAGGTAGTCCCGAACGAAGCTAGCCGGCTGCTCCTGCTCCAGAGCGGCGAGGCCGATGTTGCGACTTTCATGACACCGCGCACCGCCGTCGGCATCGACCCCGACGACCCGGGCGTAGCCGTTGTGAAGTTCCCATCCGACTTCGTGAATACGGTGACGTTCAATCACAACGTCGAACCATTCGACAACGTACTCGTGCGTCGGGCTGTCGCATACGCCATCGACTATGAACAAATCAGGGAAGAGGGCTGGTTCGGACTGGCGACGCCCCCTTCGAGCCCGGTGATTCCGGGCTACGAGGGCCACGTAGCCGTGTGGGACTACTCCTACGACCCGGAGAAGGCAATGCAGTTGCTCTCCGAGGCGGGCTTTCCGGACGGATTCGAGACCAGAATGCTCTATTCACCGGAGGAGGACCCCAGCCACGAGGTCCTGGCGGTCATGATCCAGGGTCAGCTCGGGGACGTGGGTATCAAAGCGACACTCGAGCCGGTCACGGGCGGCCAGTTCTTCACCCGGTTCTACGGCGAGAGCGACTTCGAGCTTGCCCTCAAGTTCTGCGGCATCTGGGTCTCGGAATACTGGTACTCGAGCAACCTGATGTTGGCCACCAATGGCTTCTGCAGCGGGACATACAGCAATCCCGGTGTCGACGAAGCCATTGCGACACTCGAAACCGAGACCGACCCGGCGACGGCTCAGGCACTCGCAACCCGGGTACAGGAGCAGTTCGCAGAGGATGCGGGATACGTCCTCATCGGGCAGCCCGACTTCATCGTCATGACGAGAAAGGGCGTATCGGGCGTCATCTATCCGGTGCAGGACGGTACCGCGATCTTCTGGGACCTCACCCGGTAGGTCTTCTGGGACCTCACCCGGTAGGTGTGATGTTGTACCGGTTGCCGGTTATGCCGTCGGAACACCCGGCCAAGTGACCAGGTACATACTCAGGCGTGTCGTTGCCTCGCTGATACTGATCGTCGCCGTGACGACGGTCACCTTCGTGATGCAACGCGTTCTCCCGATCGATCCTGTCGAATCGCTGGTCGGGCCGATACGGACCGAGGAGCGGCTACAGGCGTTGCGGGAGCAGCTCGGTCTCGACAAGCCGCTCATCCGGCAGTACGCGGACTACATGTCCGGGCTCGCCAGGGGCGACCTGGGGACCGCCTGGCATACCGGACAACCGGTGACATCGGACCTGGCGTCGCGGTTTGCCGCGTCGCTCGAGCTGGGGCTGGTCGCGCTGATCATCGGCGTGCCACTCGGGGTCGTGCTCGGGGTTGTGTCCGCCCGACGGAGGGACGACGCCACGGACTATGCAGTCAGAGGCATCTCGCTCTCGTTCATCGCGCTTCCCGAGTTCCTGGTCGCCCTCTTGGCGGTATATGTCTTCTTCTATCTGTTCGGTATAGCCCCGCCCCCCATCGGTCGGCTCGGCGCGACCGTCCTACAGCCGAGCCAGGTCACAGGCCTCTACCTGTTGGACAGCGTCCTCGAGAGGAACTGGACGGCCCTTCGGTCTACGATGAGCCATCTCGTCCTTCCGGCGCTGACGCTGGCGATGGTGCTGATGGGCTATTTCGCACGGTTTACCCGCGCCTCGATGTTGGAGGTCCTGAACTCCGACTTCGTGCTCGCGGCGCGATCGTTCGGGCTCCGCGAGCGGACCGTCGTCTATCGACACGCGCTGAAGACAGCGATGCTCCCCATCATCTCGGTTCTCGGGATCGCTATCGGGGCGGCATTGGGGGGCCTCGTCGTCATCGAACTGGTCTTCGCCTGGCCCGGTCTAGGCCGCTACGCGGTCGAGTCCGCCAAGCTCAACGACCTCGCGGCCGTGCAGGGATTCATGCTCCTCTCGGTGGCCGTTTACGCGGTGGTCAACCTAGCGGTGGACATCCTCCAAGCGGCCCTCGATCCGCGGATCCGGTACTAGTCGCCGATATGCAAAATGATTCGCGGTGTCTCGGGTGCCATCGACACTTCTCGCTGCGTTCCGCTTTCTCGACTTGCGCTCCGGGTACGCATTCTTCGGCGGGCCTTGCGGGGAACGCCGCTGCCAGCGCATGCCATACCGCCATTTCACAGACAGACCACCGGCGATGAGCCACCGGATCGGCGAATCGACGCAAGGGATCTCACCCGGGTTTCCTCGATGGAGACGGTTCCCCTCGCTCTACATCGGATCTGCTCTGGTCGGTGGCGTGGTGCTCGTGTCGGTCCTCGCCCCCGTGTTCATCGGTTACGGCGCGACCGAACGCGTCGGCGAGCTTCTGGGCAGCCCGAGCCTGGCCCACCCGTTCGGCACGGACGTGAACAGCATGGACGTGATGGCCCGCACTTTCCACGCCGGCCGGTACGACCTCGGCGTCGCCACGGCCGGCGCTGTGCTGGCAATGGCCATCGGAGTTGCTATAGGCGCAACGGCGGGCTTCGCAGGAGGCATCTTCGATGAGATCATCACCCGGATCGTCGAGGGTGTCCAGGCCTTCCCGCCCCTGGTGCTCGCTCTCGGGCTCGTCGCGGCCGTAGGGACTTCGACCCCGGTGCTCATCGGAGTGATCGCGGTGGTTCAGTCGGTGTACTACGTGCGAGTCATGCGAGCCCAGGTGCTCTCCATTCGAGAACGTGACTACGTGCGCGCGGCGCGCGCAATCGGATTGCCCCCCTGGCGAATCATCGCGTGGCATATCGTTCCGAACGGAATCGGTCCGATCATCGTGCAGGTGAGCTTGAACATAGGTGTGGCTATCCTGCTCATCTCGGCGTTGAGCTTCATCGGACTCGGCGTTCCACCTCCGGCCCCGGAATGGGGGGCGATGGTGGCGGCCGGGCTAAAGGTCACGATCACGGGCGAGTGGTGGGTGTGGGCGTTTCCGGGTGCGATGCTATTCGCGACGGTGGTCGCCTTCAACATCCTGGGAGACGGACTCCGTGACATCCTGGATCCGAGGACTTGATGGATTCAGGGCAGGCGCCGATCCTCAGCGTGCGTGATCTGAGAGTGAGCCTCTCGTACCGGGGTCGGGCCGGGCTACCGATCGCGGGTCTGGACCTCGAGGTTCTGCCCGGGGAGGTGGTGGGCCTTATCGGTGAGACCGGTGCAGGAAAGAGCCTCACGGCCCGGGCGATCATGATGCTACTCCCAAGAGGTGCACGCATCGTCGGGGGTGAGATCATCTTCGAGGGCCGGGACATTGTCGGACTCGACGCCGAGCAAATGCGCCGGATACGAGGCAGCCGGATCGGGATGGTCTTCCAGAACCCCCGTGAGAGCCTGGTCCCCGTCCACACGATCGAGCGACAGCTTGAGCTGGTGTTGAAAAAACCGGCCGCGAGCGACAGAGGAACTTCGCGATCATACAACGACGGCGTTGCCGAATACCGGCGGTTGCTGGGGGCGCTCGGCCTGCACGAGCCCGAGCGAATCCTGAAGAGCTTTCCGCATCAGCTCAGCGGCGGCATGGCGCAGCGAGTGTTCTTTGCGCTGGTCCTGGCAGGGGATCCCGACCTCCTGATAGCAGACGAACCCGCAACCGGGCTGGACGCGGCAACCCAGGCGCAGCTGATGCTCGAGTTCGAGAAGCTGATCCGCGAACTGGGAAAGACGGCGATCATCATCACACACGACTTGAGTTCGATCATCGACATCTGCGATACCCTCGCTGTGATGTACGCGGGGAGAGTGGTGGAGCGCGGTACGGTCGGCAACGTCCTGCGCCATCCGCGCCATCCGTACACGACGGGTCTGCTGGCCTCCGCCAACCTGTCGGACGACTACGGGAGCACGGAGTACATCCCGGGCACGCCTCCCAGCCCGTTCGTACCGATCGCAGGGTGTCCGTTTCACCCACGCTGCCCCGAAGTCTTCGAAAAATGCCGGGAGATCGACCCGCAGACCACAGATGTCGACGGCCGGTCCGTGAGGTGCCACCTCTATGACTGAACTCCTCAGCATCGAAGGACTGAGCAAGACGTTTGCCGGCGCGGGAACCTTCTGGGCTAAGGGTGGAGAGATCCCTGCAGTACGGAATGTTTCGCTCACGCTTTCTCATGGCGAGGTCTTGGCGATCGTGGGTGAGAGCGGCAGCGGCAAGACCACCCTGGGCCTTTGTGTCATGCGGCTCATTTCGCCGTCCTCCGGTGTGATCCGGTTCGAAGGGATCGACACCCTTGCGCTACGCGGTAGAGCACTGCGTGATTTCAGGCGTAGCGCTCAGATGGTGTTCCAGAACCCGCAGGCTTCACTCAACCCGCGCATGCGCGTCGCCTCGATCATCGGTGAGCCGGTGAAGTTCCATGATGGGCTGGAAGACAACGCTCTGAAGAACCGGGTTGTCGAATTGATGCACTCTGTCGGTCTGGACGAGGCGGAGGCGAAGAAGTATCCGCATGAGCTGAGCGGCGGGCAGCAGCAGCGCGTCTCCATTGCACGCGCCCTGGCCACGAGGCCGCGCCTCCTGGTCCTGGATGAACCGACATCCGCGCTCGACGCTTCCGTCCAAGGGCAGATCATCGCACTTCTCAACGAATTGAGGGAACGTCACGGCCTCGGCTACCTCCTCATCTCACACGACCTCCGTCTGGTGCGCGGGAACTCCGACCGGACGGCGGTCATGTATCAAGGAAAGTTCACCGAGGTGGGTCCCACAGAGCAGATGTTCCGGAAGCCGATGCACCCCTACATGCGCCTACTCCGCCATACCATGCCCTCGGCTGCCGGATCACGACTCCGCCGAATCGCATCCGAGTACCTTGTCAAGGAGGCAGAGCCGGTGTCTGTGGGGTGTGTATTCCGGGGTCGCTGCCCGACGGCTCGGCCGCGATGTGCCGACCCCCAGGTGCTGGACCCGAGCCTCGCGCACGCAGCAGCGTGCTGGCGGGCCGGGACCCCCGACTTCGAGGGCGAATGGCGCCTATTGATGAATCCGGTCAGCAACGTCCGAGCCGAGTGACACCGAAGGAGGAGTAGCCCGTGGAGGGATTCGCGATCGTTACGCCCATCACCACAGAGGAATACGAGGATATGCCGCTCGAAGGCCATATCGTGTCAGGCGACCCGAAGGCCAAGATCCACTGGATCCGTAGAGAAGGCTCCGGTGTGGGCATGTTGCAAACCGGCCTCTTCATCGCTCAGCCCTCGGTCTGCCGTTGGGTGTTCGAGGGTGACGAGACGATCTACGTCATCGAGGGCGAGGTTCGCATAGATTTCGTCGAGTCCGGCGAGAGCGTCGAGCTCATCGCCGGCGATATCGCGTCCTTCCCGAAGGGGGTGGATGCGATCTGGACGTTTAGGAAGCAGTTCAAGGAATTCTTCGTGCTCAGCGGTTGAGCACGGGCCGCGTCCGGACGCACCGATCTTCGGTGTCCGCGACCGGCGAGTGAGAGAGGAAGGACGCTCATGCAAGGACAGGCAATGACCGTGCTCGGTCCGGTTTCGCCCGAGGACCTGGGACCGACGGTGACACACGAGCACCTCCTGGTCGATCTGACGTGTTACTGGAAACGGCCGGATGATCCGAGCCGCGCAGCCCTGGCGGAGGCGCCTTTCGAGATGAGCATGATCGGGATCGTCAAGCGGGATCCGTTCTTTTCTCTCGACAACAACCGGCTCACCGATGTAGCCGCCGCCGCCGAAGAAGCGCTGGAGTTCAAGAAGCTGGGCGGGGGCACCATCGTCGATGTCACACTGGCCGATATCGGTCGGGATCCGCTCGCCCTGCAGACCATCGCCAGATCGACAGGGCTCAACATCGTTGCCGGAAGCGGTCATTACGTCCACCTGGCGCACCCCCCCGGCTTGGACGACGAGCCAACCGACCAGATCGCGCAGCGAATCATCGAGGAGCTCACCGAGGGCATCGGCGCTACCGGGGTACGAGCCGGCGTGATCGGAGAGATCGGCACCAGCGCCCCGCTCCACCCACGTGAAGACAAGGTCCTTCGAGCTGCTGCCCGGGCACAGCAAGCGACCGGCTACCCGATATCGGTCCACGTTGCCCCGTCGGCGCGGCAAGGCCACGACGTGCTGGACATTCTCGAGCGGGAGGGCACCGATCTCGGGCGCGTGGTGATGGGGCATCTCGACCTCACCCTGGGTCACATCGACGCCGAGTTCGAGGAAATCGTGGGATACCACTCCTCGCTCGCCGAGCGCGGCTGCTACATCCAATACGACACATGCGGCGTCGAACTCTACGTACCGTCGGGTGGCCTCGGGCCGCCCTTCTGGCTTCCGTCCGACCTCACCCGGCTGCGGGCCATCGCCCGGCTGCTGGAGATGGGCCACGGCGATCGGCTGCTCCTCAGCCAGGACGTTTGCACAAAGAAGGACCTGGTCCGCTACGGGGGCTTCGGGTACGGTCACATCTTGCGTCACTTCGTCTACAACCTCGAGGATGTGGGAGTCACGCGGGCGGAGATCGACCGAATGCTCATCGACAACCCGAAACGCATGCTGGCACGGCTCGGGTGACCTAGCGATGCGTGATCGGCGGGTGCCCTAATCCGACTTGAAGTTCCTCCTACGCACAGACCAGACACCAAGTAACATGACCGCGAAGACAACGGCCATGAAGATCCCCAGCAGGATCCAGTACACCACCGCAACCGTCACGAGCCCGTCCTCACGTCAACCAACGCAGTTCGTCATTGACAGAGGGAGAGAGGCCGGTTACTGCAACTGTCGGCGGGCGGTGATCATCTTCGGGTCTGGCCGGGGGTCGTCGCCGCCCGCACCGTGACCAGGGCTACAGGGCTGTCAGCAGTCCCCCACCGGTACGGAGCCCGGCGCGCTCGGACGAGATCCGATCCACAGGTGGTGGCGGCGGGGGATGGGCCCGAGCCGTAGGCCCGTTCCGGGCAGGTTTTCGCGACCTCGGTCGTGGCAGGTGGCTGGAGAAGCCCGTCAGGCGGGCAGATCGGGGCTGATCACCTCGGCGGTCACGCTCTCCACCTTCCAGGCCTCCCTCGCATGGAGAACTGCCACCAGCTGTTCTCGTAGTTCTGCTCCACGAAGCGCACGAAGGCGTCGGGGGCGTTCCGCACCACCAGTTCGGTGTCGTCGTTCTTCAACTCCAGCAGGTCTTCCAGCGGTTTACTCGGGTATTCGAGACCCGGGATGCGGAAGCCGTTGATCCGCACGATCTTTATCTTCCTACCCATATTGCCCTCCCCCGGTAGGTCTTCGGCACGTCACCGTAGCCCCAACCAGGCGATTCCAGGCACAGTCGGTGAAAACACACGTCGACCATCACGGACCAGTAGACCTGTACAGCAGGAAGCCGCTGTGATAGCGGATCGGTTCGAAGCGCCGTACCGCCTTTAGCAGACCGTTGTCGAGCGGCCCCCGGGCCCCTTCTCGGTGTCGGCTTCCGGATGGATGGACCACGGTCCGGACCGCCGAGCCGCGAAACGCCCGCCTCGTTGTGAACGCTCCGCCTTCGATCGGCAATCAGCGCCTCACTTGCCGCGCCATTTTTGGATAATTGACCATGCGCCCAGCAAAATGACCGCGCACATAACCGCTATAAACAGCACCATCAGGATCGTCAACACCCATGCGATCACAGTCCGGTCCCCTCCCCGACCAACCCGGGATGGCCTCGAGCGAGAGCAGCCAGCCAGGCTGCACTCCAGTAGTGGGAAACGTCGAACACGAGGCGGACCTTACTTCGCTGTGCTTGGCCCAGCGATACGCGATCCATATCATCCGTCGTTGACGTGAGCCTGGCCTTCATCCAGGCAACTATCGCGGGGGCGGGATCTATTCATCCAGTCGGCGTTAGTCAAGGTGAACATACAAGTCCCATATTCTCCTACAGGGCGGGACCACCAGCGAGGAGGACTCAATGAAACGGTACGAGGTGACGCCGCTGCCGGGGTACAACCTCGTGATCGGACGCTGGCTGTGGGCCATGCAGCAAACGTGGAAGCGAAGGTTGCGCCTGGTCAAGGACTTGGACCAGGACCTCCTCGATTGGGAGGGGCCGGATGGTCGGGAGAACGCAATCGGAACCCTCCTCTACCACATCGCCGGGGTCGAAATGGGATGGCTCTGGTGGGAGTTGAAGGGTCACTCTGGAATGCCGCCGGAGATAGAAGAGGACTTCCCATCCGAAGCGGCCGACCCGGAGACAGGATGGCTCACACGTGTACGGGGCATCCCGCTCGCCGAACACGTCCGCCGCCTGGAGAGGAACCGGGAAGTGTTCCTGGCTGAAGTCAAGAGCCTCTCCCTGAGCGACTGGCGAACCCCGCGACTGGACCGGAGCACGGAGCCTACGAGGCCACTCCGGAGTGGATGCTGTTTCACCTCATCGCACACGAGGCTGAACACAACGAGCAGATCTCCTCGCTCAAGAGTAGGAAACCAACGGGCTGTTGAGCTGGGACTCGGAGTGGTGGTCGTCACTCAGGTGCCCGCAGTCTCGCAGAAACCGAGGTAGGCAGACTCGTGTAGCGGCGGGAAGTCGTATTGGGGAACCCGTGATGGCTCTTCCGTAACCCTCGGAAACGAGCTGCTCGCGACCATGATCGATGGCCGAAGAGGACGGCCGTGAAGATCCCCACCAGGACCGGAACACCACCGCCCCGAACCAGGCCTCACGTCAACCAACCCGGCTCGGCGCTGACCGAGGGAGAGGCTGGCTAGGAGGGTGGTCCAAAACGGTAGGGAGCAGCGGCCCGTCTTCCTCTGAACAGGCATTATGTCATCGGTCGACGGGCCGTGAAGGGGTTTCACACCACCCTCCTAGAACCCCGATAGGTCGAGTGAGCATGTCCGAACTCGATTGTCAACCGAAGTTGCGCGAGCACCGATCACAGGCACTCCGGCCGGCTATCCGGAAAGAGCACTCCGCAGCCTTGGAACAGAGACCACCAGAAGGACAATGAGCAGCATGGGACCTGCCGCCACCAGATTGAGCAGGCTGTACCCGATCCCGCTCATCAGCATTCCCGCTCCCACGCTGCCGATCATCACCATCGTCCAGATCGCCGAGTCCGCCCATCCCTCCACCACTTGACGGACATCGGCAGGCGCCGCCGCGAACAACATGGAGCTGCCGGCCACGAAACAAAAACTCCATCCCAGTCCCAGCGTGAACAGACCAACCGCCAAGGCAAGATAGCCGTCAGCGGGGGCCGTTCCCGACAGGAGCAGCGCCACCAGGGTCACACCCATCCCCATCCCTACCATCGGCAGATGGCCCAACCGGTCCACCAGCTTCCCCACCAGGGGGGCAAATGCGAACATGCCCACCGCATGTACCGAAATCACAAGTCCCACTATGTTCAACTCATACCCTGCATCCTCGATACGGAGGGGCGTGGTGGTCATCACCAGTACCATTGCCCCTTGCGCGGTCAGCAACGCCAATATGGCGAGCTGGACCTCAGAAAGGCGCAGCGCGGCGCCGACTGAGCCTCTCATCGCCGGTCTGGATAGGGCAGCCACCGCCACCTGGGAAGGGTCGGGGCGAAGCGCCGCCCAGAAGGTCAACCAGGAGAGAAGAAAGGCGACCACAGCCAGTAGAAAGGCGCCGCCGTAGGGCGTACCCAGCCGTTCTTCCACCAGCCCGCCCACCCCGTCCACCAAATTGGCCCCCACCAGAGAACCGACAGTTCCCGCCCAGACCAGCATCCCCACCGCCCATCCTCGTCTCCGCTCGTCGACCAACTCGGCGGCCGCGAACCGGGCCAGATGGATGGCGCCGATCCCCCCACCAACGAACACCGCTCCGCCCACCAGAAGCCAGTACCAACCGAGCACCACTCCCAAGAGTTCTGCCGTTGCCCCGAAGGCGGACAGCGGCGGGCCCAACAACATGATGAACCTTCGTCCATAGCGAGCGCTCAGCCTCCCGAACAGGTTGGTGCCCACTGCCTGGCCGAAAGCGCCGGCGGCGAGCGGAAGGCCGGCGATCATGGTGGACCCGCTCAGCGAACGTGCCGCTATCGTCGCCACGGTGAGCGTAGCCACGAACGCGACCCACCCTAGAGCCGAACCGGCGAACAGCACATACACCAAACGGCGACGAAGGATGGAGAGATCGGGTTGGGTAACCTGACGCGTCACTCCTCTTGATTGTATTAGCCACGCCGCCCGCCGAACCGTGGCAACTCCTTCGGTCGTCAGCGAGGCGTACCTGCCGGGTCTCAGCGATGCTGGACCGGAAGGTTCGGGGTGGTGATTCGTTCCCCACCCTCCGGCAGGCAGGCAGCCCGTAGTGAGATCTTCTCGTTATTACATATGATCTAGCGATACGTAGGGGTTAACTTTGTCACAGTGCCATGGTACAAATAGATCATGCACCACGAACTCTTGTTCGCTCACTTCAATGACGGCACCGGCACCAGTGCCACGACCGAACTGGCATCCGACGAGTCAGGCAATGGCGCCGCCGAGAGGATCCGCGCCGCGCTCGAGGAGTTGAACCACGTCCGGATAGGTCCCATGTCCCGGACCGAGGCAAATCACACACTCGGGTTGCTGGGTCAGGCTCAATCGGTGGTCACTTCATTGATGTGCGACGTAGGCCGCCAAGTCGCCGCGACGGAGCCCGACACCGATGCTGCCGAGGTGCTCCGGCAGGGAGCGCGACTGCCGAGCCGGGAGTCCAAACGGATGGCGAAGGTGGCCCGGCAGCTGTCGGAAATGCCCAAAGTCCGGGAACGCTTCTCGACCGGTGACATCACCCCGACCCATGTCAACGCGCTGGCCAACGCCGCCCAGAAAGTCGGACCCCAAGCAGTGGAAGCCGACGACAGCCTGATCGAGGCCGCCGACCAGATGTTGCCCGACAGCTTCGACCGGCACGTTCGGAAGTGGGCCGACCGCAAACTCATCAAGCAGGGTCTCGATCCGCTCGAGCGGCAGCGCCGAGCCCGCGAAGCCAAGCTATGGGTGGAGAAGGAAACCGGGCTCGGGGTGCTCATGGCGAAGCTCCCTCGAACCCAGTTCGAACGCCTCCGCCAAGCCATCGACAGCCACTACATGTATCTTCTGCGCCAGGACGGCGTCGGCGGTCTCGATCCCGATGACGTGCGCACACCTAAGCAGCGTCTCGCCGACGTCATGTACGAACTGGTGACCAGCCGCCACGCGGTCACCGGCGAGTTCATTACCGAGACCGTTGGGATCAAGGCCAAGGCCTCCACCCAGCTCATCCTCGTTGCACCGGTAGGAGTTGTGGACGGCACGAACCCCGACGCGCACGTTGAGATGATCGGGGTCGGTCCCCTACCCCGCCACATCCTGAGATCACTCTCCCCGGACACCGTGTTGGCCGGCATGATCTTCGACCGTGCCGGCCGCCCCCTCTGGCTGGGCCGCAACCAGCGCCTCGGCAACGCAGCCCAACGCCTCGCAATAGCCGTACGGGACGGGGGATGCTTCGAATGCGGCGCCCCGATGCACCGATGCGCGCTACACCACATCCACGAATGGCATCGCGACGGCGGGCGAACGGACATCAACAACTTGATCGCCGTCTGCCGCCGCCACCATAGATGGCTCGAAACCAACAACCTCGTGGTCCGGCGGACCGCCAGCGGCTACCAGATGCGGCCCCGAGCCGGACCAAGCCCGCCGGGCTGACCTCCTACCCCACGCCCAACGCGAAGATCCGACCATCTCACCTCGAACATCCCGGGCTCAACCTGGGCGGATACATGAACGTTTCCCCTATGGATCAGGGGAGCGGAGGGTTCCAGTCCGCACATATTCCCTCAGCCGAACCGGGGAACGCGCTATCCCCCCGGTCGCCCGGGAGTATTTCTCCAGAGACCCTGTTCGGAGGGAGGGGATGGCGTCATGGACGACGAACCAATCGACATGCGCTGCGAGGCACCTCCAGGTGGCATCCGGGAGCCGATCCTGGTGAACGAGGCAAACCACCGGACCACCTACCCAGGTGGCAACGAGCTGACATTGGAACCGAAGACCTCATCGCGTCTATCTCGACGAGCGTGACCAAGCAGATCTTCTCTTGCTGAGCATTCGGGCAGCGATGGTTCCGACCCCCTTGAGGCTTGGCGGTCCTATCTCCGAGCAGGCGGGTCACCAAACCAATATCATTTCGGTGATCACCGGCCCAGCAGATTACGTCCTCGCTCACAGCGCAGAATCGATGCCCGCTCGAACAACTCCGGCGCAGCGGTACGACTAGCCTGACCGGCGTTGGAGCCCCGGATCGGCGTGACCTCCTGGTCATCGCTAGTCGAGGGGCCCGGGCCCAAAAACGTCCGCCAGCTTGTGCTAAAAATACGTTCTACCAGGAGAGGCCCTGCTAAGCCGGGGATTGAGGAGTGAGCGGATCGGCAATGTCTAGCTATGACTATGACTTGGTGGTAATCGGGTCGGGCCCGGCTGGCCAGCGGGCAGCGATCCAGGCCTCGAAGCTGGGGAAACACGTCGTCGTCGTCGAGAAGGAACCGCACGTCGGCGGTATCAACGTCACCGCAGGGACCGTAAGCAAGACCATGCGCGATGCCGCCCTCTACCTGACGGGCTACCGGGAACGCAACATCTACGGCGAGGCTTACGCCGTCAAGGACAACATCACGATGGGCGACCTGATGGTGAGGACCCGCTACGTGATGCAGCAGCAGGCGGACATACTGCGCAGCCATCTCGCCAAGAACCGGGTGGAGGTGATCACGGCCGAGGGGTCGTTCGTCGACCGCCACACTATCAACCTCTCCTCGCACGACGGGAGGTCCAACCGCACGATCACCACTGACAAGGTGATCATCGCGGTGGGGACCTACTCCGCGACTCCGCCCGTGGTGTACGCGGACGGGAAGATGATCTTCGTCAGCGACTACGTCCTCAGCCTGAACAACCTGCCTCGTACTTTGAGCATCGTCGGCGCCGGCGCGATCGGCTTGGAGTACTGCAGCACCTTCGCCGCGCTGGGTATCCGGGTCACCCTGGTCGACCGGAATGACCGCCTGCTGATTTTCGCGGACGAGGAACTGGCCGATGCGCTCGCTTACCACCTTCGCCAGAAGGGAGTAACCCTGCGCCTACGCGAGCTGGTCTTCGACATCGAGTACTTCTCAGACCAGCGGGGCCCTCGGGTGCGGGTCAAGCTCGACAGCGGAAAGCAGATCATCAGCGACGCGGTGATGTATTGCGTGGGGCGAACGGGCTCCACGGACATGCTGAACCTTGCGGCTATCGGTCTGGAGCCCGACGAGAGGGGCCGGATGAAGGTGGACGAGAACTGCCAGACCAGCGTGGAGGGTGTGTACGCAGCGGGAGGCGTGGTCGGCTTTCCGGACCTCGTATCGACATCTCGGATGCAGGGTCGCCTAGCCGCTCGCCATGCCTTCGACGCCCCGCCGGACACGTACCAGAACCTGCTGCCATACACGATCAAGACTATTCCCGAAGTGGCGATGGTCGGCAAGACCGAAGCCCAACTCACGGATGAGGCTATCCCTTACGAGATCGGCAAGGCTTTGTATCGTGACACGGAGAGCAGCATGGTCAAGGGTGACGACACCGGCTTCCTGAAGCTGCTGTTCCATCTCGAGACGAAGGAGCTACTGGGAGTCCACATAATCGGGGACGAGGCCGCCGAGTTGATCCACATCGGTCAGGCTGTCATCGCCCACGGTGGAACGATCGACTACTTCGTCGAGGCCGTGATCGGCTACCCCACCCTGGCGGAGTGCTACACCACCGCGGCCCTTGATGGCATGACCCGTCTAGGACTCTGAACACCGTCCGACATCCAACGATCGATCCGGCCCACCTCCGGTCACGGTAGGACCCACACGACAAGCAGATCGTGTCGGTCAGTTCTTCTTGGCTACTCGCGTGTAGCGACGGACTGACAGCGGGGCGAAGATGGCGATGATGATCCCAGCCCAGATGATCGTGTAGAGGATCGGGTGCTGGAGTGGCCAAGCGGTGGGATCGGGGGTTCCCGGCGGGAGGTTGCCGAACAGGGTCCGAGTCGCGTGGGCGAGGGAAGACACCGGATTCCACTCTGCGAACGCTCTGAGCACGGTAGGGAGGTTCTCCGCGGGCACGAACGTGTTGGCGATGAAGGTGATCGGGAAGATCACAATGAAGGAGGCGTTATTGAGCACCTCCACGCTGGGCACCATCAGCCCGACCAGGGCCATCATCCACGAGATGGCGTAGGAGAACAACAAGAGCAGACCGAACCCGAGCAGGGTTTCGAAGATGCTTCCGTGGACCCGCCACCCCACTACCAGACCGGTCAACGCCATGATCAGCAGCGATAGGACGTTGTAGACCACGTCGCTGGCGGTGCGTCCCATCACCACCGCAGCCCGGGACATCGGCAGCGAACGGAAGCGATCGATGATCCCCTTCTGCATGTCATCAGCCAGGCCGGCACCGGTGAACGTGGCCCCGAACACCACGGTCTGGGCGAAGATCCCGGCCATGAGGAATTCCCGGTAGGAACCTCCAGGTATGTTGATGGCGCTGCCGAACACGTAGGCGAACAGCAGCACGAACATGATCGGTGAGATCAGGACGAACACCAGCACGTCCGGCACCCGCTTGATCTTGATGAGGTTCCGGCGGGCGATCACCAGGCCGTCGTTGATGGCATACAAGGCGTTCACGCCGCCCCCCTTCTCTTCGAGGCAACCGGCTGCTTGGTCTCGCCGTCTTCGGGCTCGGCAGCTTGGCCGGTGAGGGCCAGGAAAACATCGTCCAGGGTCGGACGGCGGAGAACCACATCGGTCAGTTCGATACCTTCCGCGTCGAGATCCGCAAGGACCCGGGCCAGCACCGACGCACCACCGGACACCGGGGCTACTACCACCCTGGACCGCTCGTCGCCCTGTAGTTCACCCACCGCTACCCGGCCCAGCACATCGCGGACGTCGGAGAGTGCTTCGCGGACGGCCACCCTGACCTCGATACGCTCGCCACCGACCAGGTCCTTCAACTCATCTGAGGTTCCTTGGGCGATGGCCCGACCGTGATCGATGACCAGAACGTCGTCAGCCAGCCGATCCGCCTCCTCCAGGTACTGGGTCGTAAGCAGCAGGGTCGCGCCCCGCTCCACGAGGTCACGGATGAGGCTCCACAGTTCCCTCCGGCTGGGCAGGTCCAACCCGGTCGTCGGTTCGTCGAGGAATAGCACCGGGGATTCGGCGACTAGCGCCCCCGCCACGTCCAGCCGGCGGCGCATGCCGCCCGAGTAGGTCTTGACGGGCCGGTCGCCGGCGTCGGTCAGGTCGAAGCGTTCGAGTAGTGCTCGGGCTCTGGCCTTGGCGTTCTTGCGACCCAACCGGTAGAGGCGGCCGATCATGTCCAGGTTCTCGAAGCCGGTCAGGTGCTCGTCGACCGCTGCGTACTGGCCTGACAGGCCTATCAGCTTGCGGACCTCCGCCGGGTCGCGCAGCACGTCCACTCCGGCCACCGTTGCGGACCCCTCGTCGGGTTCGATGAGCGTGGTGAGAATCGAGACTGCAGTGGTCTTGCCCGCCCCGTTGGGACCGAGCAAGGCCACGATGGTCCCCTCGCGAACCGACAGGTCCAACCCGTCCAGAGCAACCACATCGCCGTATCGCTTGACGAGGCCCGTCGCCTCAATGATGTTTTCCATGGTCAACCAACCCCACCGGCTATACGCGCGGCTTATCCTCCGTAGCTTCCACTGTGGCCCTGGACATAGAACCCGGGCACCCTGATGACCCAACCGACCCGTCGATGATAACTGCCGGCCGGCTCTAGTCCATCTCGGCGTGAGTCGGAAGGCCTTCCTCTCCAGGGAAAGGGCGCGACCGGGGCTGCCTGCCACTGTTTATTAGGCTGTCCGAACGTGATCGTTTAGGGTGGTATAACTGGTGGAGGATAGCCACGGCGAAGCCCAAGAGACGGGACCCCTTCGGAGCTAGGGATGCCATACCTGCAGGCAGACGACATCACCAAACGCTTCAACGGTACTACCGCGCTCGCCGGTGTGGACCTCACTGTCGAGCAAGGTGAGTCCCTGGCCTTGTTGGGGCCGAGTGGTTGCGGTAAGACGACATTGCTGCGGATCCTGGCCGGTCTAGAGGTTCCGGACCGCGGCAGCGTCACGATCGAGGGCACCACCCTCACCCATCCGGCGAGGTTCGTGCCGCCCGAAAAGAGGCGAATTGGGATGGTCTTTCAGGATTGGGCCCTGTTCCCCCACCTGACGGTGGCCAAGAACGTCGCCTTCGGGTTGGACAAGGCGGAGATCAAGCACGGCCGGGTCTCCGAGACGCTCGATTTGGTCGGCCTGTCTCATCTGGCGGACCGTTACCCCGACGAATTGTCCGGAGGGCAGGCGCAGCGTGTGGCTGTGGCCAGGGCTCTGGCCCCCCGCCCGCGCGTGCTCCTCTTCGACGAGCCCTTCTCGAACCTGGACACCGGTCTGCGGACCCGGGTCCGGGCCGATGTGTCGTCCCTGATGCGCGAGGTGGGAATGACCTCGATCTTCGTAACCCATGATCAGGAGGAGTCCTTCGTGGTCGCCGACCGGGTGGCGGTCATGAGCGAGGGCAGGATCGTGCAGGTCGGTCGGCCCTCCGAGGTCTACCAGTATCCGGTGTCACCATGGGTGGCGAGCTTCCTTGGAGAAGCCAACATGCTGAACGGCGTAGCGACCAACGGCCACGCCTCCACTCCGGTTGGAGTTGTGCCCCTCGCCGATCCCGTGCAGGGACCGTGTCAGGTGGTGATACGTCCCGAGCACCTGACTGTGGCCCGCGGTGACCAAGGCATTGTCTCGTCAGTCGAGTTCTACGGGCACGACACGTCCTACGAGTTGGCCGTCAACGGTACGACCCTGTTGGCTCGAGTGATCGCGGCCCCGCACCTTGCACCAGGTGACCACGTGGACGTGGCCTACTCAGGACCTCCCGCCGTGGCCTTTGGCGAAACCGCCGATGTCCTTACTCCTCGGTAGGACGGGACGCGAGTTCGTGTTCGATCAACGCCAATCCGACTTCGTTGCCTTCCACACGGCGCAGCCGCTGACAGATACTCCCGACCACGGACTCCTCCTCCACCTGCTCGGCTAGGAAGCCCTGAAGGAAAGGCAGGCTTTCCAGGTCATCGATGTCGGTAGCCAGCTGATACAGAGTTCGGATACTGTCGGTGATACTGCGCTCATGACGCAGGGCCTCTTCGAAGACATGCACCGGACTGTCGAACTTGCTCACCGGCGCCGGAATCTCGCCGATCTCGACCCGACCGTCCCGCGCCAGGACGAAGTCGATGAACATCTTGGCATGGGCAGCCTCTTCCTGGGACTGGCTGCTCATCCATGTAGCCATGCCGGGACGATCATCCCCTTCCAGGTAGGCCGCCATCTGTAGATATGTGAGCGACGCCCCCAACTCACCGGTGATCTGGTCGTTGAGTGCGCTTTCCATCTGCTCGCTCAGGGCCATTGATGTGTGCTCCTGTTCGGATCTATGACATCAATGCGATTCTACCGGCCGGGCAGGTGTAGCGAACCTATACATGTGCCTACCAGCGCGAATACCAGAGCCAAGAGGTTCGGCGACGCATGTCCGGAGCCCCAGCCGGGGCGTTCAATCTGTGACCCCACCGATCTGGACTCTGCGACGAGATCCAGCAGGCATCCTCCACGCCACTGCGCTTTCTGGCCGCTTCGAGAGAGTTAGGGTACCCTAATAATATGTACATGGGTGTGGTGACATCTTCCATATTGGTTGCCTACCCTGCCTATTGAGAGGCAGGTGAGCCATACCGCCACCGAGGACTGACAGAAGCACAAAGGCATAGAGGGGACCCGACGTGAAGCGAGCAGCGATCGTGGCCATGGCGATGGTGCTCGGCCTGGGGGGAGCATCGTGCACCGGTGAGGAACCGGCGATAACGGTGTATTCGGGCCGTACGGAGAACCTGATCGGGCCGATCCTCGAGAACTTCACCCAGGCCACGGGAATCCCCGTCGAGGTTCGCTACGGGCAGTCGGCCGACCTGGCGTTGCTCATCGACCAGGAAGGAGACCGCAGCCCGGCGGACGTGTTCATCTCCCAAAGCCCGGGGGCCATGGGGTTCCTGGCGGGCGCGGGAAGGCTCCGGCCCATCGGCGAGGAGGTCCTCTCCCTGGTCCCGAAAGGCTTCCGCAATGCCGGCGGGCTCTGGGTAGGGATGTCGGGTCGCGTGCGGGTGATCGTCTACAATCGCAATCTGGTCGACCCGTCCGAGCTTCCACAATCGGTGTTCGCATTGACCGAGGAGCGGTTCCGGGACCGGGTGGCTGTTGCGCCGGCCAACGGCTCGTTCCAGGACTTCGTCACCGCGATGAGAGAAACCCACGGTGACGAGGTCACCCTTGCCTGGCTGGAGGGGCTGGTGGCCAACGACGCCCGCGCCTACGCCAACAACACGTCGATAGTCCAGGCAGTGGGCCGCGGTGACGTACCGATGGGCCTGGTCAACCACTACTACAACCAACGCGCCAAGGCGGAGGATCCGGACGTGGCTTCGGAGAACTACTTCTTCCCGGACCGCAACATCGGCTCGTTGATGATCGTCACGGTGATCGGCGTGCTCTCCACCAGTGACGTCCCCAATATGGCCGATCAACTGGTGGAGTTCATGCTCAGCGAGCCGGCACAGCGCTTCTACAGCGAAAAGACCTTCGAGTACCCACTTGCCGCCGACGTTGAACCTTCGGGACTGCCCCCTCTCGCCGGCATAGGCGTAGCCACCTACGATTTCGATCGGCTCGGAGGCGGGCTGGAGCGGACCAAGGAACTGATCGATGAAAGCGGGCTTGAGGACTCCTGACGTCGCGGGTGTCACCACCACCTGGCGTCAAGGACAGCATCGCGGCCTGCTGGTCACCGCAGCGGCGCTTGGCCTCCTCTTCCTCTTGCCGATCGGTTACCTGGCCTGGGGAACCCTGAGCCTCGGAGGGGACTTCTGGGCGACCCTCACGAGCCCGAGGACGCTGCGTCCCCTACGTAACTCGCTGCTGATCGCGGCCGCCACCGCTGCGTCCTGCATGGTCCTCGGCACCACCCTTGCTTGGCTCGTCGCCCGGACCGACCTCGCCGGGAAACGCCTCTGGCGGGTGGTTCTGCCCTTGCCGCTGGTCATCCCTTCCTTCGTTGGGGCCACGGCTCTACTCTCGGCGTTCGGCCGGGGTGGACTGGTGCCCTTCCTTCCCCGGATCGAGGGTTTTTGGGGCGCCTTCATCGTCATGACCCTGCTCAGCTATCCCTACGTCTACCTCCCGGTTCTCGCCCGGCTCTCGACCACCGTCCCGACCCTGGAGGAGACAGCCCGGCTGCTCGGGACCCGCCCCGGGCGTACCCTGACCAGGGTGGTCTTACCGCAGATACGCGACACCGTCGCCGCCGGAACGATGCTGGTGTTCCTCTACGGCCTGAGCGATTTCGGCGCCGTCGCGGTGATGCGCTACGACACCATCACCCGCGCCATATTCTCTTCTCGCCTCTTCGACCGGGTCACGTCCCTCACCCTCGGCCTGGTCCTTGCCGTGCTAGCCCTCAGCGTGGTCGTGGTCGAGCGGACCGCCATACCGGACCGCCGACCGGGAAAGGGCATCGGGAAACAGCAGGTGCAGTACCCGCTACGGCGAGGCTCGGTCCCCGGTGTGGCATTGGCGGCCGGGGTAGTGAGCCTGGCCTTGGTGGCCCCCTTGGGAGTCTTCCTCGTCTGGGTGATCCGGGGCTCCTCAACTGTCGGCGTCGGCTATTCGGGTATCGGGGACGACCTTGCCTTCCTAGTCCGCCCCTCGCTCAACTCGGCTATCGCGTCGATCGCAACCGGTGTGTGCGCCGTTGCCATCACCCTTCCGGTGGCCTACGCGGCGGCCAGATACCGGAACCGGGTATCCGTCGCAGCCGCTGCTTCGGTGACCTCCGTCTTCGCCCTACCCGGATTGGTCGTGGCCTTGGCAGTGGTGTTCTGGGCAATCCGGGCGCCCGGTCCGTTGGCGGCTGTCTACCAGACCTTTCCTCTGCTGGTACTGGCCTACGTGCTCCACTTCGGTGCCCAGTCGATGAGAGCGTCCCAGGCGGCCATCGTCGACGTACCCAAGCGCTACGACGACGCCGCCCGCACGCTGGGAGTACCCGCCCGTCGTAGGTTCATCGCCATCGAACTTCCGCTGGTGATGCCGGGCCTGATCACCGGAGGAGGTCTGGTGCTCATGTCCACGCTCAAGGAACTACCGGCCACACTGCTGCTCGCTCCGATCGGATTCGAGACACTGGCCACCAGGATATGGAACGCAGCCGAGGACGGGTTCTTCGCCGAGGTCGGAATCGCCTCGCTGGTACTCATCCTCCTCTCGGGGGTCCTCACCTGGGTCCTGATACTCCGTCGCGAGCTGAAGGTGTGACGATCGGGCTTCGGTAGAGAGCCGTCCTGGTGGGGTTTCTACGCCGGTCTCGGCATCACTCCGGCAGAGGTAGGCAAACTCTGATGGCGCCTTACCGCGCAAGATGGGTGAGGGGGGTACCGGCTCTCTTTCAGTTCTCTCGGGTCTGCGCTTCCCTGGCCTGGGCGGAAGCCGATGGAGGGACCGGCGCGAAGTAACCGACGATGAGGAGGAGCACACCCACCCCGAGGAAGGACACCACCCGAGCCACCGTCCCGGTGTTGCTGAGGTCGAACACGAAAAGCTTGACGACTACTACCGCCATCAGCGACGCACCGCCGACCCATACGGTGCGTCGTGCCAAGCGCACGCCGACCACCATTCCGGAGAGCCCCGCCAGGCCCCAGACAATGGAGAGCGACGCATGCAGGGTCGTGGAGTCGATCATTGCAGCCAGTTCGAACGGAACCCCTAGCCAGTGGTGGACCGTTCGGGCCACAGCCATGGTAGAGAAAACCACGCCTATGACCGTCATTCCAGGGGCCCAGGATCTGCCGACGAAGTCTTCGAGTTCATGGTCCTCCTCGGCCTCAACCAGTCTCTTCCAAGTCAGCACCACCAGGACCACGAGGGCTGTCAGGATTTCCAGCGGGTTGAGCAGCGGGAGGTAGGTCAGCGGCGGTGCATCGCCGGCCGACGTGAGGTTGATCGAGAGAACCGTCAGCGCCAGCACGAGGATCGCCGGACCTGCGCACGCTGTGAGGTAGGTTCGCCAGTGGGCACCCAGCGGCCAGTCCACCTCCTCCCGCGCTAGCAACGTGGTGGCCACCACTGCCAGGACCGTTCCCAGAGCCGCGGTGATCGGCCACACTCCAGAGGCGGCTCGATCGATCTGCCAGTAGACCTCCGTCCCGAGCAGAACAGCGAGGATCCAGTAACCGGCCGCGTGCATCGTTGCCATGAGCCGAGGAAAGGCGCTCTCCCGCAGACGCAGAACCGCGTAGTACATCCCCAACCCAACGATCCAAGCCGCCCAGCCGTTCATCTCGAACGGATGGTCCTGGACGGCCAGTGTCCGAATCGATGCCAATACCAGGGAGGGCAGCAGAAACGCACCCGTAATCGCCAGCCGCGGCCAGCGCACCGCCGGCGCCGCCAACGCCATCCCTCCGAGCGAGACCATGACGAACACGATCGACGAACTCAACTGATCATCTGCCCGAATCTGGCCCGTGATCTCCATGAGTCCGGCCCCGAGCCACCAGCCGACCCCCCAGAACAGCGCGACCCAAGGGAGGACCTTGAAAATCCTCAGTAGATCTTCCTTCGGTTCGACTAACCGGCTTGTGAACAGCCCGGCGGCTGCCAGTGCAACTGCTCCCAGGAAGAACCCGTTGATCAGGGGCGTTGTACCGTCTGGATAAGGAAGATACTCGACGAGATAAACTACGAATGCTATCCCGGCGAGACTCTGCAGAAGACTGCCGCCCAAGATAGCGAGTAAACGTGCTTGCCGGACGCCGACCCAGACCAGAAAAGCGCCCTGCAGCACCCAAGCTATGGAAATGTATTGGACATCGAACGCCAGCGGTACCGCAATGGCGAGAAAGGTCATCCCCAGCGCTGAATAGGCATCTCGAAGAGGACGAGATTCCTCACCGAACCGGTGAGCTGTCACTGCGAACAATCCATGGATCACGGCCAGCACCAGAGCACTGATCGCGGGTCCGTACTCGAAGTGATCGGTCAGGATCGATTGGAACCCCAGACCGACGAACGGAAGACCGAACAAGAGCGGCATGGTCATCCAGTCTCTTATATCCAGGCGTTGCCGAACGGCGAACAGGAGCGGGATCGTCATATACATGAATACCAGCAGAGCGATCAGCGGCTGGGTAGTCGCCCAGTCTTGCTCCTCATACCTGTTGAATAGCCAGAATACGGAAGCCCCTAGCGTGAACCCAAGACCCAACAGATTCAGCTCCGGCCAGATCTTGAACCAGGCAACAGCAACGATGGCGGCGCTCAGGATCACATAGAAGCCGAAAACGAGAACATGATCCTCGGCATCGGAGTACGCCAGGATCGGAGCTAGGAAACCACCGATTATGCCGAGCACCGCCAAGGATCGGGAGTCCTGAGCAACAGCCAGTACACCGGCGCCGACGGTGACAACTATGACCGATACGGCGGCGACCGGAGCCGGCAGGAGGTCGTACACCGCGTGCGCCACGTACGTGGTCAGGTAGAGGACGGCGATCCCACCTCCCTGGAGGCTCAACCCGTAGATCGCGTTGCGGTCGCGCACGCGCCACCCCACCACCAGCAACAGCACACCGAACAGCGCAACCAGAATGTGGCGCACCTCGATGGTAAGGGTGATCCACCCCTGTTCGAGAGCCACGCCGAGCAGGAACCCCAACCCGATGAGTGAGAGCAGCACCCCCACCTTGACGGGAACGTTGCCGGTGGTGGCCCAGGTCTTGATCAGATCGAACACTCGGGCCCCGACACTGAACGAAGGGCCTTGATAGGCGACGGGCACACGCATAGCGTCCTGCACCTCGGCGCCCGGCGCAGCAGCACCTTCGACCGCCCGGGGTAGCACCGGAGGGAGCGGTTCGGGCTCGAACGGAGCCGACGTGACATCGGACACGGGCACGGGCAGAGGAGGTGACGGCGGCCGCTCCTCGGCAACCTCGGGAGGCACCGCCGGCTTGTCCAAACGGGCGCCTGCTCCCGCTGTCGCCTGAGACTGCTCCACCTCTTGGACCCGGTGTCCGACCTCTTGGACCCGGCGTCGAAGCTTCACTACTTCAGCGACCAGGAACCCCGTGAGACCACCGAACAAGAAGCCGCCACCGCCATCCAGTAGCCAAGCCCCGAATCCGATACCGATGATGATGAAGACGGCAGTCATGCCCTTTGTCCCCGCACTGACCGATACGGTAGCAGTGGGGTCTTGCAGGCTCGTAGCCGAAAAGCGGTCGGGCCAAGGGGCGCGGACCCACATGCCGGCAAGGTGGCCGGGCCACGGACCGCAACCGGCCCTTCCCTCTCCCCTCGCCTCAGTCGGGCAGGATGATCGATCCATGTCGGAGGACCCTCACCCCGTTCGTACCTGGTGGGGGATAGCTTTGACACGACCGGAGCGGCGTGCCACCCTCCCTTCCGAACAACGCGCTTATCAAGAGTGGTGGAGGGACAGGCCCTGCGAAACCACGGCAACCGATGCGTTCGGTGCCAATGCCTGATCGATGAGTCGAACCAACGGCGGACCTCCGCTGTCGGTGCTCACGTAGAGCGCGTAACGACAAAGAGGAGGAAACGCCGGCCATGATCCTGTACGGAGCCCCCTACTCCCACACCGCACGCAACGCCCTGCGCACCTCCTGTAGAAGGGCGTGTTCGTGCTCTCGGGTGAATAGCCCGGGACAACGTGGGTTGTCCCCCTGATCGCCGCCATCCGAGAGCCCAACCAGGCGCAACCAACCAACCCGGTCCGCAACCGCTGCGCGCCCGGACGGGTACATCAACGAAAGGACCAGCAATGACAACCGTGGCCGAACAGAAACTCAACGACGTGGACCTCGAAGCAGTCGGCGCTCTGGTCGCCGCCGTGAAAGAGGACCCGGAGCAAGGCCAGACCGAGTGGCAGGCGACCGTGACCTGGAAGGGCGCGTTCCGGTCCGAGGTCTCCATCCGGGACTTCGATCCCATCCCCTCCGACGAACCTCCGGGCCTAGGCGGCACCGACACGGCGCCCAACCCGGCGGAGCAGGTGCTGGGAGCGCTGGGTAACTGCCTGGCCGTGGGGTATGCGGCCAACGCCTCGGCGCAGGGCGTGGAGATCAACGATCTCAGGATCGAACTCAGCGGGGATCTCGATATCCAGACCTTCCTCGGACTGAAACCCGGCCACGCTGGCTATGGCGGCCTGTCGGTGAAGGTCCATCTCGACTCCGACGCCACCGAGGAGCAACTGTCGACCCTCCACCAGACGGTCGTCAACGGCTCGCCGATCGGTCACACGCTCAGCAACCCGGTGCCCCTCAGCATCGAACTGGCCTGATCGACGTATCCGCTCACCGCGGACCTGTCCCGGCTTACCAGGCACCCAGCAGCATGGCACAGCCTGCCTAGCCGGGGCGGTCCGTAGAAACCAAGTGGTGCCTTGCGGCGTGTCGAAGGGGGCGTCAGGACGGTCTACGACTCGATAGCCTGGGGATGTTTGGGCTCGTAGATCATGACTTCGACGCCACCGGGGAGCACCGCCGTGGTACCGATCCCCCACCCCATGTCGACCGGGGGCCCATGGAACCTGAGACCCTTGGCGCTCAGATCCGCAATGGTGGAGTCCATGTCATCGCACATGAATGAGATCGCGTGGTTCGTTGCGCCCTCGGAAGGGTGGACACCGAGTTCGGCGGACGGAAGGCGGAATATCAGCCATCCGTCCCCGCTGTCGATGTTGTCGAAACCGAAGGCGTGCGCCAGGATCGAGCGTGCCTCATCCGCTTGAGGGGTATAGATGAGCAGATGGGTCCCGATGATCGCCATCCCTATCCCCTTCCTTCGATCACCAGACCGTTGGCGGTCGCTGAGGACCATGATATGGGACCGCGGTCCATCTCATCGGCGGCTCAGGTGACCCCCGGGTCGTTGGGCTAGGCTGATCCAACAGGACTGCACCGGCGCCTGCTCGAGTTCGGTCGGAGGGAGTTCATGCCGCATGTGATGACGGTGCGTGGCCCGATCAACCCGTCCGAGTTGGGCCCCACGATGACACACGAGCACATCTTCCTGGATGTCCGCCACGCCTGGAGTCCTTCCGCAGAGATTCTCGACACCGAGGCGGGCACCCGGCCCTTCGAAACCCGGCTGGCGGGTGTTAGTCGCTGGAACCAGTCGGCCTACCGGAGCAACCTCGTGCAGAGTCCCGAGGACGACTACGAGCTCATCTCCGAGGAGGTCGCCGAGTACGTGCACGCCGGCGGTGGCGCCATCGTCGAGTTGACCGTGATCGGCCTCAACCCGGAACCCGAGGCACTGGCGCGGCTCTCGGAAGACCTGGGTGTGCATATCGTCGCTGGTACCGGGTTCTATGTGAGCGCCCTCCACCCCCCGTGGGTGCAAGGGATGAGCGTCTCCCAACTGACCGAGTTTCTCCGCAAGGAAGTCACCGAGGGCATGGGGGGCACCTCGGTCCGGCCCGGCATCATAGGTGAGATAGGCACGTCCGAGACGCTGTTCGAAGTGGAGGAACGTGTGCTACGGGCATCCGCTCGCGTAGCGGTCGAGACCGATACCCCGATCAACGTCCATTGCCATCCTCCGGCTCTCGAAGTCGTCCAGCGCATCCTCGACATCCTCGAAGGCGAAGGCCATCCCCTGGGTCGCACCTCCCTCTCACATCTCGACGAGATCACCGACCTCGACTACCACCGCTCGGTCCTCGAACGGGGCCCGCTGGTCGGGTTCGACAGCTTCGGACAGGACGGCTACTTCGAACCGACATGGAAGTCGAAGAGTGACCAGGCCAAGCTGGAGACCATGCTCGCGCTGGTCGAGGCCGGGTTCGAAGATCAGCTGCTGATGTCCCAGGACATGCACAAGAAGCACTACCTGCTCCGCTACGGAGGTCTCGGTTACAACCACGTCCTCGCCCGGGTCGTTCCCCGGATGAAGGCCACGTACGGCGCCGGCGCCGGGCTGATCGACAAGTTGCTGGTCACCAACCCGGCGAGGTTGCTGACCAGGAATTCCGAGGCCGCATAGAAATCCTATGCCGTTCTGCGGGTATCGGGCGGTGCGCCCCGCGCATAATGGAACCGGTGGGTTTTGCCGCCTAATCGGGAACCGTGGAGGTTGATGGTGCTGGTCGGATACGTAAGCGACGAGTTCTACGTGGCGATCCCGAATGTCGAGATCGAGTTCACTAGTGGAACGGCCTCGCTCCGGGTCCGTTCCCGAGCATCCGGGTCGGTTCATGCTGACCTGGAACCGGGCACCTACCGCGTCTATCTGACCCGTCGGGGGTATACCCCCAAATGGGTCGACATGGAGGTGCTGGAGGGGCAAGTCCACCACTTCCGGCTGCTCTCGGACAACCTGAGCGGGTACGTGTGGCCGAAATGGACCAGGTCTGGCGAGATCGGCCAGGTGCGGCTCCATTCGCCGCACGACTCGGTGGTGACCCTCTGGCGATATGGTTGGGAGCGTGAGTTCATCGCCAAGCTGGGTCACTTCAGCGACGAACCGCGCGGGGCATACGCCCAGATCCTTCCGGACGGGGACGTCACCCAGTCGGGGGTGAGGTGGAGCGACCATGGTTACTCGTACGCTGAGGTCGACCCGAGGGTATACGTCGAGGCGCCTGCCCGTTCCGGGCTCTACTACTTCCACGCCAGGGACGCAACCGGTGCCTTCTTCTCTTTTCCATGGATAGTCGCGCCCCGGCAGCGGCGCCACCGGCTTGCCGTCCTGGCGTCCAACATCAACTGGAACTGCTACAACCACTACGGCGGACGCAGCAACTACGTGTCCGCGATCACCCTCCCCCTTCGACCCCACTTCAACTTCCGGCAGGAGGAGGTCTACTACACCGATCCGGCTCTGCAGCCGTGGATCGCGGACGAGTACGACCCGCTGTCGTTCGACCGTCCCGAACCGCTCAACATGACGGAGGAGAACGGAAAGATCACCGACCCGATGGAACGCCGTGGCGAAGAACACGTTGCGCCGGCCGAATGGCGCCTGCTCGGATGGCTAGAGCGGGAAGGCTTCGATTACGACTACCACGCCGAAACCCAACTCCACTTCGACGAGATCTCCCTCGAGGACTACGAGGTGCTGATCATCAGCACCCACCCCGAGTACTGGTCACGCAAGATGTATTACCAGGTCAAGTCGTGGGTGTTCGACGGCGGCGGCAAGCTAATGGTGCTGGGAGGCAACAGCCTCAACTGCGAGGTGGAGTTCCTGGACGGGACGACGATCACCGTGCGTAACAACGACCACCGCAAGCGCCCCCCCGGCTACGAAAGCCGGTTCGGGACGCGGCACGAATCAGAGGCCCACCTAACCGGAGTGGTAACCACCCACACCGGCTACGAGACCGGCGCCCCCTACCGGGTGATCGACCCTGCGCACTGGGCTTTGGCGGGAACCGGCTTGGCCGAGGGTGACTTCTTCGGCACGGAATCACTCGACCGGCGGGCTCCGGGCGGCGCCTCGGGGCACGAGACCGACAAGCTCACTCCCTCGTCCCCGCCGGGAACCAGACTCATCGCCAAGGGCACCAACCCCGACGAGGGCGGCGCCGAGATGGTCCATCACCGGACCCCGAGCGGCGGTGAGGTGTTCTCGGTCGGTTCCATCTCCTACACCTGCTCGATAGCGGTCGATGACCACATCTCGACGGTAACCCGGAACGTTCTCGAACGGTTCCTGGGCTCGTGACCCCGCTCCCCCGCACCCTTCGGGCCGACGCATGACCCGGGTTCTGCTGTTCGGGATCGATCAGATGATCCTGCCCCTGACCGAACACCTGATGCAGCAGCGCACCTACCCGAACCTGGAACGGGTACTGCACGGCGAAGGAGCGGTCTCGGAGGCCATTCCATGCTGGCCGGCTTGGACACCCACCAACTGGGCGACGATCGCCACCGGAGCGGATCCCGGAGCGCACGGGGTGATCAGCTGGGAGGTGTCACTGCCCGATGGCCGGTGGCTCACCAGCTTCCATTCCTCGGCGTTGCGTACCGAAACCCTCTGGGAGGCGGCCGACCAGGCTGGGTTGAAGGTCGGGCTGGTGCACTACCCGGCGTCGTGGCCGTCCCGCCTGCAGAACGGGTTCGTGATCGACGGGTGTGCCCTGCCGGACTACGGTCAGACTCCTTTCGAACTGGCATCGGGCCGGGGATACTGCACCGACGCGGACCTTCCCATCTCCGACCGGGTCGCCTTCGATTCTGAGTCCCGATGGGCGGGCCTCGGCAGCGGGGTGGAACCTCGATCCGGAACGCTGGAAATGGTTGCCAAAGTGGATGGTGCTGTTACCCCCGTCCCGTTCGCGGTCACCGGCGACAACGGCTACGAGCGCATCGTCCTCAGCCTCACCCGAGACGGCAACGACGTGCTGGCCACCGCATCGGTCGGTGAATGGAGCGACTGGTTCGTGGTCAGGGTCGGTTCGATCGAAGGGCACACCCGGATCCGGCTGATCAGCTGCGACGCGCGGACCGGCGACTTCCATCTGTGGCGCAGCCAGATCCTTCCCGTCAACGGTCCCTCTGAACCCGGCTGGATCCTCGAGGACCTGACCCGACGGCTCGGTCCCTACCAGGAACACGTCAGCGAGATCGCTGCGCTCGGGGGCGCTGCCGACTACGAGACGGTTGCCGACGAGGCCCGCTACCAGATCCGCTGGTTCGCTCACGCCATGCTCGAGATGCTGGACCGTTACGGATGCTCGCTGGTCGGGTTCCATTGGCACTGGCTCGACTGGGTCAACCATCTGCATCTCGGGCATGTGGACCCCGACTGGTCCCAGTACCGAGCAGATGCCGTGGACGAACACCTGGAGGTGATCCACGACGCCGTGGACATGATCGACGAGGCCCTTGGCATCGTCCTTGACGGCCTACGGGACGATGACCTTCTCATCCTGGTGGCCGATCACGGGAACCTGCCCGTGGACCGGATGATCAACTTCCGGCGCTACTTCGTGGAAACCGGTCGGACGTTCCTCGTCGACCCGGACGGTTCCATCGACGAGGCCAATACGGATTGGGAGCGGACCCAGATCTACGTTCCCGACCGCCTGAACGCTCCCGAGATACGCCTGAACCCGCGGCTGGACCGTGACCGGGCCCGGTCGGTGATGGCTGAGGTGATACATGACCTGCGTACGCTTGTCGATCCAGTGACCGGCATGACGCCGATCGCGCTAGCCCTGCCCAAACAGGAGGCCGCTCTGCTCGGATGGTACGGTCCGGACGCGGGCGACATCCTGGTGATCCTGGAGGCCGGATACGTGTGGGATACCGAAGCCCATATCGACGCCGAGATCATCGACGCGGCTGTCAAAAGCGACGTAGCGCCGCACTGGCACGGCGCCATACCGTCTCCGGTGTTCTCGGACCATCCCCCACCCGAGACAGCCGCCCATGGCCACGTCCTCCCGACCGCCGCGACATCATTGTCGTCGAATATGGCCATCCTGGCCATGATCGGAGGACCCGCGAGCACTGGCTACCGCCGCGATCCTGAGCAGCTAGGTCCCGTATGGCTCAAGGACGTAGCGCCGACCATTGCCCACGTGCTTGGAATCGAGGCACCCCTCCACAGCTCGGGCGGGGTTCTGTACGACTTCCTGGGTCGGGATCCCGGAACCATGGAGCGGGATGGGGACCCACCGTCGCACTACCAGATACCGAGGGATGTCAAGGACGCTCAGGTCGGGATGTACGACTTCTCCATTCTCGACTCGCCATCCGCTGATCGTTGAACGACGCCAACGGTTGGCTCACTGCCAATCGGGGAAGGGCTGCTTCCAGTTCTCGTAAATGATCGCGTCCTGTATCTCCTTGGGAATGGTCGGGAGCCTCGTACCTTCCACGATATCGTTGATACGCCTGAGGCCGTTGATCACGTTGGTGATCGTCCCCGACGGGTAGTCGGAGGCCAGCAACAGCTTGTGGTCGACCCCGTACTCCATGGCCGTGACCATCGCCTGCCAGTAGCGCCATGGCCGGTAATGCACAGCCGATATGTCCGCATACATGTTCGGTGACTTGCGGATCAGGGCGATGAGATCCTCCTCCCAGGGATGTCCCAAGTGGGCGATGATCATCCTCAGGTCGGGAAACTCCATGGCCACATCCTCCAGCAGGAGAGGCAGAGCCCAGCGCAGCCGGGCACGGCTGGGGAACGTAGTGCCCTGATGCCAGATGGTCGGGATGCCGTATCCGGCACACCTGCGGAAGAATTCCCAATAGCTACGGTCGGTCGGATCGAAGTGCTGGTACGTAGGACCGAGCTTCAGACCGCTGAGCCCTAGATCCTCCACACAGTGGGTGAGTTGGTCGATCGCGTCCGAAGCCGTGGGGTTCACCGACGCCCATCCGATCAGCTTGTCCGGATGGGTCGCCACGTACTCGGCTATCAGGTGGTTGGGAACCACGATGCCCGTGGGCTCCGCCTGTATCCCGAACACCACAACCTTGTCCGCCGGCGCCGAAGCCTCCCAATGGTCCTCAGGCCGCGAATCGTACGAGTGGAGGTCGAGATGAGCGCTGTGCACCTCGCCCCCGGAGTGCCTCATCTTGACCAGCTTGGACGCCAGGGCTTCCTGGGCCGCCTCCTCGGACCAGTGATCCGGGTACCAACCTATGTGGGTGTGGACATCGACGATCACGGCTGCGGTTCCTCCCTCGACAGACACCGGTTCGTCCTGTAGACCGGGTGGAGTAGGAGTGAGATCATGGCGCGATCACCCCGTCGGGATACCGGTCGAAGACCTTCACGTCGTGGATCGGGACGATATGCCGGGCCGTCGCCCGGACCCTCGCGTAGCAGTCGAGCGCCTCGTACATGTTCTCGCACAACCCCAGCATCTCGCCGTCCTCCACATTCTCGTAGAAGAAGTACGAGTCGGAGATGGCGACCGTCCCGACCGCGGTGTCCACCTCCACGACGATCGACTCCCGGTGATGCGCCCCCGACCACCAGGTACGGAGTCCCGGAGCGATCTCGTCCTCGTCTTCCAGCAGTCGCACCCGATCCCAGCTGTCGGTCACGAGATCGACCAGGGTGTCCTTGGGGATGGACCGCCAGCGGTCGTCGTGCGGATGGTCGTGGGTGGTGTGGAAATGGACCCAGCCTCGCTTGGCGATGCAGATCTGGGCGGATCGGAACTTGTGGAGCGTTCCGGTGGTGTACAGCTCCAGCGGGGTAAGTAACACGTGGGTGATGTCATCGGGCGTCAGGCCAACCGTTTCCAGTGCACCGGTCATGTAGTGGTCCGGTTGCCTCTTCAAGTCGCCCTTTGGCGCGTCGTGGAGGTACCGCATCTTCGGGCCAGCCTTCCTCGACCATGGTGGTGTCATCCGGAGGGGAGGTGTTGACGAGAGCCGTTAACCCTCCCCCTCGAATCAGAGTCACGTTGAACCCGAGCGGATATACCTTGTCCCAGTGGCTCATCCAGAAGACCTCGGGTCCTGAGATCAGCGATTCGCCCACGCTCAGGACTCTCACAGAATACTCCATAACACTGCTCCTTTCGGAGACGACCGTTCATCGAGAGAGGTCCACCGGCTCGCCGCTCCGGGCCGACTCATCCAACGCCAGCGCGACCTGCAGTGCCGCCCGGGCGTCCTCCAGGGACACCGGCCAATCGCGCCTGCCCCGTACCCAGCCCAGGAAATGGCGGTCCTCGATCGCCACCGAGCCCGCCATCGTGCCTCCCACGTCGAACACTCCATGCGTCCCGAGCCATCTGTTCTCCCCGAGCGAGTAGACCCTGGTTACCGGGTCGCGCATCTCGACGTATCCGGCGCCTTGGGTACCGAAAACCGCTAGGCGGTAGTCCCCCGCCAGTCCCGACCGGCTGTTCATGACCCAGTTGAACTCCACCAACCCAACCGCTCCGCTCGTAAAGCGCAGGGTTGCGACGACCGCATCCACCGCACCCTCCCCTAGCGACGACGTGGACGCGGGCATGGCTTGTACCCGAGCGATGTCCCCCGCCAGCCAGCGGAGCAGGTCGATGTCATGGACGCCCACCTCTACGGGCAGGGTCGTCCGGTGTGCCAGCAGGCGTCCCTCGAACGCCGGAACGTTCCGGCGGGCGCTCACGCTGACCAGAGCACCGATGTCCCCTGCCTTCACGCTCCTGGCCAGGGCCACGTAGTCGGGCTCGAAGCGCATCGTATGTCCTACCGCTAGGCGACCTCCCGTTTGGCGGGTAATTCCAATGATCGCATCGGCGTCGTCCAGGTCATGGGCGATCGGCTTCTCGCAGAACACCGGCAGGCCGGCCTCGAGGCAGCGGGCCACGACCGGAAGGTGGTGCTCCTGGGGGGTGCAGACGAAGACCGCCTCGACCATTTCGGTGGCTAGCAGCCGGTCCAGATCGACGAAGAAGCGCACACCGGAGGGCAACCTACTCGCCACATCGGAATCCAGGTCGCTACATGCGACCAGGTGCGCTTCGGGAAGAGCGTCCAGGACCTGGACATGGACCGAACCCATCATGCCGACACCGACCACCGCACACCGGACGGGCTCCACTCGTACCTCCTTCCGGTGCCGTCATTTGCACACAGCACGCTATCGACTGTTCGGGACCGGTGCTCGGCTGGCCGGCTCCCGGTTGACGCCACCAGACAATTATCCAATAATCATGCCACGCAACGCCGTTGCGATGTGCGCAACGCACGGGGAGGGTTGGATGAAGATACGAGAAGCGCTCCGCCGGCAGGGACTTCCACCCGCCGGCACCCCGGCGGACAGCAGCAGCCATTTCCTCGACGGCGCCGAGTTCCGGATCGAGATCCCGAGCGTCGAGGGTCCCAGAGTGCTTGCGGCAGTCCTGGAACAGGCCGCTCACTATGACCTCACGGTGAACCGCGTTTCGCAGGGCAGCGGCGGGATGCTGCTCGAGGGCGCCGAACTCCGCGAAATGGCTGCGATAGGAGCTGAGGCGGGGCTCGAGGTGTGCCTGTTCACCGGCCCGAAAGCCGGTTACGACATCGGAGCGTTCAGCCGGTCGGCGGATGGGCGTAGCCAGTTCGCCCAGATCAGGGGTATGCGCCAGCTTCGCTACGCGGTGGCGGACATCGCCAGGGCCACCGAAGCCGGGATCCGCAGCTTTCTCGTGGGCGACCTCGGCCTGCTCGCAGTCCTCACCCGGATGCAGGATGACGGCGACCTACCGAGCGAGACGGTATGGAAGATATCGGCCTACATGGGGGTATCGAATCCCGCCTCCATCCGGCTACTGGAGAGGATGGGCGCCGGATCGGTCAATATCCCGGCCGACGTGACGCTGGAGCAACTCTGGGAGATCCGGTCGGCCGCATCGACGCCGGTGGACCTCTACCTGGAAACACCCGACAGCATGGGCCCGATTGTCCGGGGCCACGAGATAGCCGACTTCGTGGCGGTCGGGGCGCCGCTGTACGCCAAAATGGGTCTGGCGAACGCAGGTGGCGTCTACCCTTCCGGAGGCCAGACCGTGGGCACAGCCATCGCCAACGCCCGTGAGAAGGTGCGCCGGGCCGCCATCGCTCTGGAGTGGCTGCAGCGGGAGAGACCCGCTTCGGTCCAGTCGAAGCCCCATGCGGCCGGGCTCGGCATCCCCGTCGTATCTTGAGAGGCGATCCGTGTTACGGAGACGTTGGGCGGTCCCTTCCGGAGTCCCCCGGATCATACGGTCACGATCGTCTAGTTCGGAAGCTGAGGGTTCGTAGGTGAGGCTGCTCTTCGCCGAGTTGACTCGTGAGGAATCCCGGACGATCGCCCGGGACGGATTGCTGGTTCTGCCCGTAGGCGCGACCGAACAGCACGGACCTCACCTGCCGGTCGGGACAGACTCCATGGGCGCCGAACACGTGTCCCGGTCCGCGGCTGCGACCGTCGCGAACCGGTTCCCGGTAGCGGTCGCCCCCACCCTGTGGTACGGATCTTCCCCCCACCACATTCCGTTCGGGGGCACCATGTCGCTGACCGCCGCAACGTTCCTGTCTGTCCTAATGGACATCGGGCGATCGATCGCCCGCGCTTCCTTCCGCCGACTCTTCATCGTCAACGGCCACGGCGGGAACCACGAGTTGATAGGCCTCGCCGCCCGTGACCTCGCTCTGGAGGAAGGCATCGAAGTGGCGGCATGCTCCTGGTGGCACTTGGCGGCCCACGGGCTGGCGGCCGCAGGCGCCCGTGAGATCGGTCGACTCCCTGGCCACGCGGGCGCGTTCGAAACGTCGCTGGTTCTGGCTCTGGACGGATCCCTGGTACGGACTCCCCGCCCCCACCGGCCTGCGTGGAGGGGCTCGATCGGCTCCATAGACGTGCCGGTGAGGATCGAGCGACCGGGAAGCTGGCAGGCCACCGAAGGATTCACCGACAGTCCGGCCGCCGGATCCGCCGAGTTGGGCCACACCTTCCTGAAGATCGGAATCGACGCGGTGGCGGCGGCCATGATCGAGTTCTACGAGGGTTCACCGAGCGCGCATGGCGCTCCGGGCGAAAAGGAGAGGACATGAGCAACTTGTTCGAACGGGCGACCGCGGCCATCGATGCTCGCCGGGTGGTGGACCTGACTCGGGCCTTGTGCGGCGTCTCGTCGGATGATCCCCGCGCGGAGGGCCCCCGTGCAGAGATCATCGCCGAGGCTCTGGAACGCGCCGGAGTGGATGTCCACATAGCGGATGTCGTCGAAGGACGACCCAACGTGATCGCAAGGGTGAAGGGCGACGGCAGGCGGGCACCGCTTGTCCTGCAGGGTCACATCGACGCCGGCGTGTACCCCTTGGACTGGACGCACGACCCGCATGATCCGTGGGAGGAGGGGGACCGGCTTTACGGCGGTGGCATCAGCGACATGCTCGGGGGTGTCGCGGCAATGGTGGCGGCTATGGAAGCGGCCCCCGAATTCGGACCCCTGCCGGGTGATCTCGTGCTTCATGCGACCATGTATCACGACGGCATTGGGCTCGGCTCGAAGTACGCGCTGATGACCGAAGGTCCCACCGAGGGCTATGGGATCTGCGGGGAACCGTCGGACTTGAACATCCATACTGGCAACGGTGGGGCTTTCAAGTTCGAGATCACCCTCACCGGCTCCCCGGCACACGTGTCACGGATGGAGTCGGCCGTCGATACTCTCCGCCCCGCGGTGGCGGTATACGACAAGCTCGTGGACCACGAGTTCGCGCACCGGCCCGAACCCCGCCTCCCTGACCTGCCGCGGCTGTTGATCGGGGAACTCCAGGCCGGTAGCTCACCGGCCGCGGTGGCGGAGTCGGCGACCATCCGCGGTGATCTCCGGTACGTACCCGGTATGGACCGGACCACGGTCAGGCAGGAGATCGTGAAGATCGTCGACAGCGTGGTGCCGGACGACGTGGGCAGTAGGGTGCGTGTCATCGGCGTCCACCAACCCTTCCTGGGGGCTACCTCAGGTCCCCTGGTCGACGCCATAACGGCCGCGCAGACCGCAATCGTCGGCCAAGCTCCGCGAGTGACGAACGAGTTACCCGGCCAAGCCTTCGTAACCGACGCGGCCGACCTGGTAGCCGCGGGTTTGGAGACGGTCGTCTACGGGGTGGGCGCCTGGTACTACGGTCCCGACGAGTGGGTGTGGATCGACCACCTGGCCGGATCAGCGCGCGTGTACCTGGCCGTGGCGGCCATGCTGGGCGCCGACTCGTGACCGCACACAGCACGTCCGTGGCCTGAGGCTTGGTCGCGATGATCGTCGACGCCCATACCCATGTAGGTTCCCGTGCGCATTTCAGTCCCAAGTTCGTGGCCGAGATGGTCCGTGCCTGGGGCGAGATGCGGTGGCCGGAGGACGATCTGGCTGCGCACCGTAAGGCGATGGAACAGGTCGACCGGGCGATAGTGGTGGCGATGGACGCCCCGGCGGTCGGGATGGTGGTGCCCAACGACTACGTGAGCGAGTACGTCTCGTCCCATCCGGGGAAGCTGATCGGGTTCGCCAGCGTCGATCCCAGCCGGCCCGACGCTCTGGAGCGGCTCACCTTCGCGGCCGAGGAACTAGGTCTCATGGGCCTCAAGGTGGGGCCCATCTACCAGCACTTCGATCCGACCTCCCCCCAGGCCATCGCCTTGTTCCGGCGCGCCGAGAAGCTCGGGTTGCCCGTGCTCTGCCACCAGGGCACCACCTTCCTCTCGGACGCTCCGCTGCGCTGGGCCAGGCCGTTCCTGATAGATGACGTCGCCCGTGCCTGCCCGGACCTGCGGTTGTTCATCGCCCACCTGGGACATCCGTGGTGCGAGGAGACAATGGCGGTGATACGCAAGCACCCCAACCTGTACGCGGATGTCTCCGCCCTGCACACCAGGCCGGTCCAGCTGTACATGGCGCTGCGGTCGGCGATGGAATACCGAGTCACAGACAAGCTCCTGTTCGGTAGCGACTTCCCTTTCGCCACGCCTTCCGGCACCGCGGAAGCGTTGCGCACGGTGAACGACTCGGTAGGCAAGGGCTGGCCGCCGATACCGGCCAACGTCATCGAGCAGATCATCCTGCGCCCGACACTGCAGTTGCTGGGCCTAGAAGGTTAGGAGTCTTTATGAGAATCGAGCGGATACGCACCACGGCGGTGGCCGTGCCGATGATCGAGGAACGCATCATCGCCGGAGCCAGGGGAACCCACAGCCTCTCTCCCTTCTTGATCGTCGAGGTGGATACCGACGAGGGTCTGGTCGGCCTCGGCGAAGTGTCCTGCACTCCTCTCTGGAGCGGCGAGGACTCCTCCACCGCTCGCCACGTGATCAGCTCCTACATAGAACCGGCGGTCGTCGGGTCTGATCCCCGGTCGCCCGAGAGGCTCTATCCGATGATCGACGGCGCCATCGCCGGTCATTACTTCACCAAGGCCGGAGTGGAGATGGCGATGTGGGACATTGCCGGGAAGGCAGCCGGGCTTCCGGTTCATCGGCTACTGGGTGGACCGGTCAGGTCTCGCATCCCGACCAAGTTCTCGGTAACGGGTCGAGAGCCGGCCCACGCCGCCGACGTCGCCTCTTGGGCGGTTGGCCGAGGTTTCCGGGCCATGAAGGTCAAAGTGGGTAGGGGCGGCGTAGCGGCCGACGTCGCGCGGGTGGCGGCGGTGCGGGCCGCTATCGGTGACGACGTGATCCTCGGCGTGGATGCGAACGGTGGATGGAACCGCGGTGAAGCGATCCAGGCCGGTGGGCAGATCGCCTCCTTGGGGGTTTCGTTCATGGAACAGCCGGTACCAGCCCGGGACCTGGCTGGTATGGCCGAAGTACGGCGGCAGGTCAGGATGCCGGTGGTCGCAGACGAGTCCGCCGGCACACCAGAGGACGCGGCCCAACTGGCCGTGAACGAGTCGTGTGACATCCTGTCCATCTACGTCGGTATGGCCGGCGGAATAGCCGCCGCACGACGGGTGGCGGCGGTGGCCACCTCCTTCGGTCTCGGGTGGACCATCGGTTCCAACCTGGAACTTGGCATCGCGCTGGCGGCGCATATCCACATCGCAGCCTCGACCCCCGGCTTCGATCGACGCGTCCCGGCCGACATCCTCAGCCCCTTCTACTACGAGGGAGACGTGATCGCCGAGCCTCTTGACGTGAGGGCAGGCGAAGCCGTCGCGCCCGAAGGGCCGGGCCTCGGAGTGCGTCTCGATCGGGAGGCGCTGGAACGCTACCGGAACGCGCGTTGATGCCGCTTCGACGCGGCATCGGAACCGTACCTTGCGCATAACCGGCATCACGGCCACACCTGTCGAGGTTCCCCGGCTGGCCCGTTTCCTCCCGAAGACCGCGCACGGGGCAGTTCGGGCCAGCCGCTACGTCGTGCTCGAGATCGAATGCAGCCCCGGAAGGAGGGGGCTCGGCGAGATCACCTGTGATCCTCTGTGGAACGGGGAGGAAGCCCTCGAAACGTCCCAGCTCCTGAAAGGTCCTCTGGGAGACGCCCTGCTCGGCGCCGATCCTCTCCAGTGGGCCGATGTATCCGCCCGGATCGACGCGACGGTCAGCAACCGGCCATTCCTACGGGCGGCCGTCGAGATGGCCTGCCTGGATGTAGCCGGCCGGCACCTCGGGGTACCGGCCCATGCCTTCCTAGGCGGCGCGTACCGCACGCAGATCGCCACCAAGCTGGTGCTCCCCGCCCGGGATGTCGAGACGGTAAGGGCCATGGCTGCCGACGCGGTCAGCCTGGGGGCCACCACCCTTAAGGTAAAGGTCGGGCTGGGAGTCGAAGAGGACCTTGCCCGTGTTGCCGCGGTCCGCTGCGTTGCCGGGCCGAACGTCCGGATCACCGTCGACGCCAACGAGGGCTGGACGCCCGAGGAGGCAGGAACGGCGTTCGAGCGACTTGCGGCCCTCGGCGTGGTGGCGGTCGAGCAGCCCCTACCGAGAGAAGCCGCCGGAGCGTCCGCGGCGCTCCTCGCGGCAAACTCGATGGCTGTGATGGGCGACGAGTCGATATGGACGGAGCGGGATGTGGTCGCAGCGGCCCGAAACCGCTCCTTCGACACGGTCAATCTCTATCCCGGCAAGTGCGGAGGACTTAGGCGAACGATCCAGATGGCGAGTCTGGCCCGGGCCCTCGGGTTGGCCGTCTCCTTCGGTTCCAACCTCGAACTCGGCGTCGGGGCAGCAGCGATGGCCCAAACTGCGGCGGCGACGAAGGTCCTTAGCCCGATCGTGCCGTCCGACCTCATCGGTCCGCTCTACTTCGAAGCAACGATGGTCGAGGACGCGGGGTTCGTGGGGTGGCGATCTGCCGTGGTTCCCCCCGGCGCCGGTCTAGGGATCCGGCTCGACCGTGACGCGCTGGACTCCTACCGGATCCGCGACGAAGCGGACTGACCCGTATCGAACGCCTATGCTTCAGGATGGGTGCTTTGTGATCACTTGATACGTTCGAGAGACGGGCACCACAATATCCCAACGCAAACGGCTGCGCTGAGCGCAGCCAAATTGACCATGTGGAGATACGACCCTTCACGGAGGAGGACTCGATGACGATTCGAGGACGCTTAGTTACCACGCTCTTGGCCCTCGCGCTAGTGGTGGCCGCATGCGGCGAGGACGAGCCGGCACCGACGACGGCAGCTGCCACCACGGCAGCGCCCACGACGACACCTGCAACGACAGCGGCACCTGCAACGACAGCGGCACCTGCAACGACGGCGATGGCCGAAGCGATGAGCGTATGTGAAGGGGCAACCCTGAGCTTCATCGGGCTTGACGGAGAAGCCGGTGAGACCGAACTCGAGGCATGGAGAGCGGAAAACGGCGTCGCGCTCGAGACCAACTGGCCGGGCAGCTGGCCGCAGTTCGTCGCAGCGATCAAGATCGGTGACGTGTACGACCTAGCCACAATCGCCTACCACGTCGGTCCCCGGCACATCGAGGCAGGCCTATTCCAGCCGATCGACACTTCCAGGCTGGAGAACTGGGACAAGATGTTCCCCGGACTCAGGGAGAACTCGTCGCTACGGGGTGCGGACGGTCAGGTGTACGGTGTGCCGATAGCCTGGGGCGACGGGCCTTTCATCTACCATCCCGGGCGGGTACCCAATCCTCCCACCTCGATTAAGGAACTGATGGAGCCCGAGTGGGAGGGCCGCTTCACGATTTTCGACTCTCCGACCCTGGTGTTCTCGATGCTGGCAGTCGCGAACGGGTTCGATGACGGTATGGGTGATCGTACCAACATCACCGGTGAGCAGCTCGAGGTTGTGAAGGGACAGGCACTGCAGATCGTTCGTAACGCCTCCGCTTTCGCCAATGGCTACCGCGACGCGACCGATGTCATGGTGGCGGGCGACTCCGACCTGAATGTCAACGGCTGGGAGGCCATGCTGACATGGGCAGAGGAGCAGGGCGAAACCCTGGACTTCGCCTTCTTCGAGGAGTCCGGCGGTGGTGGTTGGTGGGACGGGCTCGCCATTCCCGTTACAGCCGACGATGTGGACTGTGCCTACGAGTACATCGACCTGATGATCTCCGATGAGATCAACGCCCAGGTGGGCGAGAACCTGGTGTCCGGTGTGGTCAATGCCAACTCGGCAGACATCGCCGGTCCGGGGGCACAGATATACGACTACGACCTGGTGCGGACCGACACCTCGGCCGTTTCCTTCCGCAACGCTCAGCCACCTGAGGACGACGAGGCGCCCGAGGGCATCTCCACGATCTCCGACTGGCTGGACGCCTGGGAGGAGATCAAAGCCGAGGCGTAGGGACTGCGCCTAATGGTGTCACCCCTCGGCGTAGGATGACCGACAGCATCTCAACAAAGCGAGGGCCTCGCAGGTGGCGTTCCCGATCGGGAGCACCCGGCGAGGTCCTCGCCGCGATCGATCGCCGCCGGAGGCTGGCTGCTTGGCTGCAGCTGTTTCCCGGCTCCGCGTATTTCACGCTGCTGTTCCTCGTGCCGCTAGGCGGTCTGCTGGCGATGAGCTTCTTCAGGTTGGTGGACTTCGATCCCGTTCCTGCCTTCGTTCTCTCGAACTACGTAGAGGTGCTGACAACCTCGATTCACGCCCGGCTCGGACTGCGGACCATCCAGGTGGCCGCAGTCCTTACCGTCATCGTTCTGCTGATCAGTTTCCCTTGCGCCTATGTCCTCAACTTCGTGTTCAGGGCCAAGCGCCAGCTTCTCTACTTTCTGATCCTTGTCAGCCTGTTCGGCGGTTACATCGTCCGGATCTACGCGTGGCGGAGCATTCTCGGTCGCCAGGGGGTCATCAACCAGACGCTCATGGGGATGGGCTTCATCGAGGAACCGATCCGGTACCTACTCAACAGCATGTTCGCAGTGGGGGCTTCCCTGGTGAACTTCCTCGTCCCGCTGGGAGTGCTCCCGATCTATGCCGCCATGCAGAACGTGTCTCCTCACGTGATCGAGGCGGCTCGGGATCTCGGAGCATCAAGAATCCGGGCAGCGCGCCAGATCGTCCTCCCGCTCTCCATGCGGGGAGTTCGCGCTGCGACAGCGTTCGTGTTCATAGCGACGCTCGGTGAGTGGGTAACCCCGCGACTCCTTGGTGGAACCAATGACCTTCTGATCGGTAACCGGATCGAGTTCTACTTCGGCCAGAGCCTGGAATGGCCCCAGGGAGCGGCCCTGGCCATGACCCTGATGGTGGCGATGGGTATCTTCGCGTTCATCATCATCTCGCTGATGAAACGGTTGACGCGATGACGGCGTTGGGTTGGCGCCGAACAGTGGTGGGCCTGCGGCGTCGACCCCTAGGATCGGCTGCCTTCATTGTACTAGTGTTCGCTTTCCTGTTCGCGCCCCTGGTAGTCATGGTCGCGTTCTCCTTCAACTCGTCTCCCCGTCTCAGCTTTCCCTTCGCGGGGGTGTCGATCCGTTGGTATCAGGAGATCTTCACCGACACTCTGGTATTACGGGCCTTCCGGCGCAGCATCCAAGCCGCGGTGGTCACTGCGGGCATTACCGGCTTCCTCGGACTCCCTGCTGCCTTGGGGATACTGAAAGTCGCAGCCCGGTGGAGGACGGTCTTTCTGACCACTGCCCTGGGTCCGCTCACCATCCCGGGGCTCCTCTACGCGATCGGGCTGGCGGTCTTCTACCGGCAGATCGGCGTGGGACGTTCGATATGGAGCGCCAATCTCGGACATGCTCTCGTGGCACTGCCTTTCGTCTTCTTGATACTCGGGGCCTCTCTCGAACGGTTCCGGTTCGGTCTTCTGGAGGCAGCGCAGGACCTGGGAGCGACACGCTGGCACGCGTTCAGGACCATCACCCTTCCCCTGATCCTGCCGGCCGTCATAGGGGCCATGCTTCTGGCGGCGGCGATCTCGGTGGATGACTTCGTCATTGCCTTTTTCACGGCGGGGCAGGACAAGACGCTACCGCTCGTGATGTACGGGAGGGTCCTGAAGGGTATCGATCCGACCCTGAACGCGATAGGTACAGTGATGCTCATACTCACGACGAGCCTGGCATTCATGGCTGCCAGCAGAACCACGATCGGTGAACGATGACCAGCGGTTCGGGACAATCCGCACAACCTGCGATCTTCCTGGAAGGGGTTACGAAGCGTTTCGGCAACGTTGTTGCCGTCGACAACGTAACCTTGGCCGTGGATGAGGGCGAGTTCTTCTCCCTCCTGGGACCGAGCGGTTGCGGGAAGACCACCCTTCTTAGAATGCTGGCCGGGTTCGAGACGCCGGACGAAGGTTCGGTATACCTCCGCGGAGAGGACGTGACCCTGGTCCAGCCCAACAAGCGGGCCACCAACATGGTCTTCCAGAACTACGAGTTGTTCCCACATATGACCGTGTTCAACAACGTCGCCTACGGCCTGAAGCTGAAGCGAACTCCCAAGAACGAGATCGAGCGGCGGGTGGACGAGATGCTGGAGGTAGTGGGAGTCGGTGGTCTGGGCGCCCGGGCGGCTGACCAACTATCCGGAGGGCAGCAGCAACGCGTGGCCCTGGCGAGGGCCCTCATCAACCGGCCGGCGGTGCTGCTCCTCGACGAACCGCTCAGCGCGCTGGACGTAAAGCTTCGTAAGCGTATGCAACTCGAACTCAAGTCCATCCAGCACTCCCTCGGGACCACCTTCGTCTACGTGACCCATGACCAGGAGGAAGCCCTGTTGATGTCGGATCGGGTGGGGATTATGGACCGCGGACGCTTGTTGCAGATCGACGCTCCGCGCGCCATCTACGAACATCCGAGAAACGAGTTCGTGGCGGACTTCGTGGGAACCCTTAATGCCTTCGTCATCACCGTGACCCGCTCAGACGGCACCTTCGCAGTGGCAGAGCACGACAATGGCGACCGGATCGTCGTGATGGCGGGTGACCTTCATGGACCGGGAGACACCCTGCGGGTAGCGGTAAGGCCCGAGCGGATCGTCGTGTCGCCTGTCGGTGAGGGTTGTGACTCCCAGAAGTTCGACAACAGGGTCTCCGGCCGGGTGCAGGACGTGATCTACATGGGGCCGATCACCCAATACCTGGTTGATACCGGCATGCTGGGTCGCGTCGTCAGCCAGAGGGTCAGCAACGAGGAGGCCACCTCCATCACGCCCGGTTTGAAAGTAGTCGTGACCTGGGGGGTCGATGCTGCGTTCCCGCTCAGCGACCGCGACCCCGTCAATTCCCCTGACACCTAGCCAGATACGATGCTCCGCATCACCCGTGACATCGTTTCCTATTTCTACGAAGTCTCGGATTCTCCTCGGCTCGCTGTCTCGCCCGGTGAAACGGTGGTGTTCGAAACGTGGGACGCCAGGGCAGGTGCATTGCTCGACCGCCCACCGAGCATCCCTTTCGAGCTACCCCTACCGACTCCCGGCCGCGGCAACCCTCTGACCGGGCCGCTCGCCGTACGGGGAGCCGATCCGGGTGACGCCCTTGTGGTTCGCATCGAACGTATCGAGTGCCGATCCCCAGGTTGGTGCGGCGGTCACGCCCATGTCGGACCGTTCCCCATGGGTCGGGTTCCCCGTCCGGTGGGCCGCGTATGCAGGATCGAAGGCAGTTTGGTTCGGTACTCGGACGATGTGCTTCTGCCGCTCCAACCGATGGTCGGCTGTATCGGCACCGCCGTCCCGGGCGACGCTCCCCAAGCCGGCATTCCCGGACGACACGGTGGCAATCTCGACCATCCGGTGGTTGCCGAGGGGACCACCGTCATCCTCCCGGTCTTTGCACACAGCGGTCTGCTCTACATTGGCGATGTCCACGCTGCGCAGGGTGACGGGGAGTTGTCCGGTGTGGCCGTGGAGATCCCGGCCGAAGTGACCGTGAGCATCGACCTGCTGAAAGGGGTCGGGTTCCGGTGGCCTTGGGCCGTCACGGCTGGCGCGGTCATGGTCATGACTGCTGATCTCGAGTTCGGGCGGGCCCGCGAGGAAGCGGTAGAAGCAATGATGCGGGTGCTTGAGTCGCAACTGGGGTTGGAGCCGGCGGATGCCTTGGCGCTGATCTCGGTGGCCGGAAACCTCAGGATCGGGCAAGCCTTCGGAGGGATGGAAATGACGCTGCGGCTCGAGATGCCGCGTTCGCTAGGGATCTCTCCGGCCTAGGAGGGTGCTGAGAAACCCTGTGCAAAGGGGTTCGCGCGCTAGCCCCCAGCGCCCTGAGCAGGTAGTTTGCCAACCGGCCAACCCCGCTAGATTCGTTATCGAGCACCCTCCTAATGTCGCGAATCTTTAGTTCGCTGTATGCCAGGACCCGCGTCAGTCGGTAGTCGTACTGGTACCTGGTGTCCCGAGTCCTTGGTTCGCTACGGTGGGAGACCGACGTCCTCCCACGAAGGGCACGCCCGCCCGCTTAGATCACTCCCGCGGGGACCGAGCGCGTCGCCACAAGAGGGTTCAGGGTGTCACAGTGCCGTTACCGGTCCGTCTTGCGGTACCGACCGGACCGGGCAGGGATCATGTTGCCGGAGCCGACCCCTCATAAGGGATGGCGGGACGCGTTCAGGAACCGAGGAAGTGTTGCTGAACATCAGATCTCCAGTGGTTATGTTATTTTTGGGTTGGTTGTTACACCGTGTGGTTAACGTAGTAGAGGTTTCGGACGACCGGGGCCGGAGGACGGGACCATGACTCCTGTCAACAATGTCGTGAGCAAAGGTGACGGTTGCCGGCGGTGCGCTCATCACCGGATGGGCCAGAGCCGCCATCGCTCGTGTAGGGGTGGAGTCGATCAAAGACCCCGATGGAACCATATCCCGGCTCATGTGGGCTAGCCGGATGGCATCGGACTCGGACACCGCACCCGGATGGATCTTGTAGGCTCGGAATCCGTTATCGACAGCCTCTGCCACCTGCTCGACCACCAACTCCGTCTGCGTGTGAACAGGAGGAGAGGTGGCGACGACGGGAATCTCCCGGTTGTGTCCCCCTAGCAAGGCGTAGACGGGCACCCCTCTCGCTTTGGCGACTGCATCCCACAGGGCGATGTCGACGGCCGCCATGGCAGGTTGGAGAGGGAATCCGTGACCGGCCCAGCCGTCCAGTAGGGCCCCAGATCTGATCCAGGTCGCTGAGCCGGCAGTCGAGCAGGCGGGGCTTGATCACCTCGGTGACTTGTACCAGACAAGGAGCTAGCTCATCGTCGATCGGACCGAGCAGGCCGGTAGCTTCAACATCCATGTCGGTCCGCATACGCACCACCCCGTGGTGGATTCGGCCACCGATATGACCACGGTCATCGGCCACCGGAATCGTCGTGACATCCCACTCGACTATGTCCACTACTAGGTCAAGGATCCGCACCTGCTCCCCCTGGATCACTCGCTAGCGCGGATCCGCCTCTGACAGACATCCGGCTTCCCGCTTTCGTGGTCGGCATCGTGAACCAGGGAGTGCTACTGCACGTAGCTGCGCCCCGCACCATCTACAAACAACCCGCCGACGACTTCGTTGCAGACTTCGTCGGGACATTGAACGAACTCACTATCCGTATCGAGAGCGTCGACGGAGAAAGGGGCCTGGTGACCTCCGGAGACCAGGAGAGGATCTGGATAGACCTGCCCGGCGGCGGGACCGTCGGAGACATCGTCCGGCTCGCGGTCCGCCCCGAAGCGCTACAGCTCACGCTCGACGGCGAATGGGATAGGACCACCGACCTCAGCTACACCAGCGGCACGGTCTCCGATGTCATCTACCTGGGCCCGTTCACGCAATTCCTGATCGAGAGCGATCGGCTGGGACGTCTTGTCAGCCAGCGGATTAGCGATGCGTCTGCGGCTGCGGTTCGGCCGGGCATGGGGGTCGTCGTCAGCTGGCATCCCGATACCGCATTCATGCTGAGCGGTCCCGCGGCTGCCGGCGATGATCGCTAGGAGCGGCGCCCTCCCGACCCTCCGCCGTGACGTCGTCGGCTACAGCTACACCGCCGAACAAACCCCCCGACTGACCGTGGAGGCGGGCGCGACTGTCCGGTTCGAGACGTGGGACGCGCGTGCCGGCGCCCTTCTCGACCGTGCTCCCGGCTCTCCCTTCGAACTGCCATTACCCACGCCCGGACGCGGCAACCCCCTCACGGAGCCCCTTGCAATAAGGGGCGCCGCGCCGGGCGACACCCTTCTGGTCAGAATCGACGACATTTCCTGCATGTCACCGGGCTGGTGCGGAGGTCATGCCCACGTCGGGCCGCTACCCCCGGGCCGAATACCCCACCCCTTGGGACGCGTCTGCCCCCACGACGGCGACATCGTCCACTACTCGGATGACGTGAAGCTGCCTCTCTCCCCCATGATCGGCTGCATGGGGACGGCGGTGGCCGATGATCCACCCAACTCGGGACTTCCGGGTATGCATGGGGGGAACCTGGATCATCCTGTCGTCACGACGGGAGCCGTGGTCCACCTGCCGGTCTTTGTCGATCGGGGACTCCTATACATAGGTGATGTTCACGCTGCGCAGGGCGACGGCGAGCTTTCCGGGGTCGGCCTCGAGATCCCCGCCGACGTGACAGTGACCGTCGACATCGACCGTGGCCGTCATCTACGGTGGCCGTGGGTAGTCAACCAGGATCGGGTGATCGTGATGACCTCGGCAACGGAATTCGCGGATGCCAGACAGGAAGCCGTCGAGCAAGCGGTTCGAGTCCTTGAGACACAACTCGGCTACGAGCCCGCAGATGCTCTCGCCCTCATCTCCGTCGCCTGCGACCTACGCATCGGCCAGGCATTCGGCGGCATGGAGATGACGTTGCGACTCGAGATGCCGAGATCACTGGGAATAGTTCCCGGATAGGCCGGACCTCCCGGGTCGAACCCCCCGACTCTCGACCTCCTCCGCCTCCACGATAAAATGGGCCACAAGGGCTGTCATTCGGAATGAGCCTGCCCCATTGGCTCGCAATCTCAATGCCTGAGGGGTCGATGACTTCTCCGCCAATCCCCCGCTCGAAGAAGTCGCCGACCGGATCGGCGCGAACGGGGGTTCCGGGACCGGACGATAGGATGGTCTCGGGATACGAGACACCCCCCTCCACTGCCTGCAGACAAACTAGGAGGCTTTCAATGCCTACTGCTCGTGGACCTTTTGACGTCACTATCGAGGCCGAGCCTCCTTTCCTGGAGCAGGACGGCATCAAGCTGAACCGCAACATGGTCCGCAAGCAATTCTGCGGAGACATGGTCGGCAGGTCTGAGGCCCAGATGGTCGCGGCTTACACGGCCACCCCGGGCTCGGCCGGATACGTAGCCATCGAGCACTTCACCGGCTCGGTCGCCGGCAGGTCGGGCTCGTTCGTCCTCCAGCACCACGGTTTGATGGAGGATGGCGAGGCCCAACTGATGGTCACGATGGTTCCGGACTCCGGCACCGGTGAGTTGGCCCGGATCTCGGGCAGCCTCGAGATCCACAACGACGACGGAAAGCACTCCTACATCCTCGAGTACGAGCATCGATGACCGGACGCTATCTGGTGATGCCGCGGGGTATCAACGTCGGGACCCGCAATCGGGTACCGATGGCGGGGCTCAGGTCGAAGCTGGCCGACGAGGGCTACTCCGACGTGGCGACCGTCCTGGCGAGCGGGAACGTGATCGTTTCGGCCGAATCGGATCGTCCCGACGAGGTCGCCGACGCCATAGAACGGTTGCTCAGCGACCACTTCGACGTAAACGTTCCCTGCGTCGTCCGAACGGCGAACCAGGTTCGGGGGATACTCGACCGCAATCCGCTGCACGAGGTCGTGTCCGACCCGTCGCGCTACTTGGTGAACTTCCTCTCGGAGGAGCCCGATCCCGAAGTGGTAGCGGCGCTGCTGGAGGAGGACCACAGCCCCGAGGCCATCGCGATCGAAGGCACCGAGGCATACGTGTGGACTCCAGATGGTGTCAAGGCGATGACCCTCTCGCACGCGTACCTCGAGAAGCGGTTCGGCGTCGTCGCCACGGCGCGCAACTGGAACACCATGACGAAGATCGCCGCCAAGTTCTGACTTGCATCACCCGCGATGCTCTCGCCTCTCCACGCACCGCGCTACGACGGCGATGTGTTGGCCCTGCTGCACCGGCGCACGCCAGGCCGCGGCGATCAGGTAGCCGTCCACCCCGGCGCGCACCCGCCAGGGATCCTCGTCGATACGGTGAAAGTCGTGGAGCAAGCCGACCACCTGGCCGACGACGACATGCGACCCGCGCTCGAGGAGCGGCTCGTAGTGTCCTGGCCACGGCGCCCGAACGTAGCAAGCCGGGTCGACCGCCTCGACCAACCGTTGGGTTCGGGCCGCATGATGGGCTACAGGCTCCACATCGACGTTCATCTGACCGGAGAGAACAGCGGCCGCGATCACACCGTGGCGGGCGTAGCGGACACCATCGGGACTCAGCGCACCTCCCCAGCCGAACTCGCCGCCCACCGAGATCTTTCCATCTCTCTCGGCGTCGCTGGTGAGCAATCTGGGGGTCAGGTCCTGATAAGTGAGAATGAATGGCACGCCGAACCACCGGGCCATCTCGAGCATCGCCGCAGCCTGCCGCTCATCGGGGACCCGATGAAAGCTCGTCAGCGGTGCGAACCGGGCCACATCGCCTCCGGCGTGGAGGTCGATGACAACGTGGACGTGGGGCCAGATGCTCGTTCGCACGAAGTCGGCTATGCGATGGGTGATCCCTGAGACGCCCGCGAGGCGACCGGCTCCGTCGACGAAGGCTCGGTTGAGGTTGACACCGTCGGCGTCGACGCTCTCCCTCCGGCCCGCCCGGAAGGCCGGGGGACTCAGAACCGGAACCAGCACAACCCTTCCGGTCACTGTGGCTTCGTCGATCTCCCGGAGAAGGTGCTTGAGGGCTACCGGGCCCTCGTACTCGTCACCATGGGTGGATCCGAAGGCCACCAAGCCCTGTCCATCCCGGGCATCGGACCCGACCCAGACCGTGAGCGGTACCAGCCATTCACCCCAGATGGAGTCATGCGGAAGGCCCACCCAATAGTCACGGCGTCCGGGCGATTCAAGGTCCAAGCCGCCGGGGGTGACCATCTGCCTAGCCATACACCCTCCGGGACTGCCGAATCGAACAACTTCGTGATCGCCCTATCGTCGAACACCTGTCGGCCGGCCCGCTAGACGAGTAGTTCCAAGGGATCGGATCGGCAATGATGCTTGTACTATCGGTAGCCAACGACATACAACACATCCTGTGACTCCTTTTGGCGCGGGGTCCCGATTCATTCCCGATCTCGAAGGCGCCTCGGCGCGACCCGGAACTCGGATACCGCTACGGAGGCCGGAAAGCAACGCAATCTACCGCTAACTCAAGACTGTTTGCTCCGGACCCCTTGGAACTAACCATCTAGTTGACACGGTGGTGCTCCACGAACTCGATATCCACGGCCACACCGAGCCCCGGCGCGTCCGGTACCGACAGCGTGCCATCTGCGTTCAGAGACATCGCCCCGCAGGTCACACCGCGGCTCAGCCGACTCTGCGCGGCGTTGAACTCCACGTAACGCCCACCGGACAGGGTCGACATGAAGTGAACGCTGTAGGCATGCAGGAGATCGGAGATCCACGAGTGGGTGATCACATCGACATCACGCTCGGCAGCCAACGCGGCGACACGGGTTGCGACCGTGAGACCTCCGCAGCGGGTGAGATCCGGCTGCAGGATATCGACGCAGCCGCCATCCAGGTATCGCTCGAAATCCCAAATCGTGGTGAGTTGCTCGCCGGCAGCGACCAGCACGGGGCTGTGCTCCCGAACGTAGGCGTAGTCCAGCAGGTACTCGGGATGTATGAAGTCCTCCACCCAAACAGGGTTGAACGGGGCAACCCGCTCGCACAACTCCAGGTTCTCCCGGCGAGTTCGGAAGCGAAGGCCGTCCGACCATCCGATGCCGTACCATCCGGGGTCGATCATGAGATCCCTGCCGGGCCCCAGAGCCTCCCGGATCGCTGCGAGGATCTCGACATCGCGACCCGGGTCCTCGCCGAAAGGACCCCAACCGAACTTCGCCGCCGGGTAGCCGGCTTCGACGAATCTGCGGGCTGCCCGGTGGTTGTCCTCGGGGTCGTCCCAGAAGAGGCTCGAAGCGTAAGCCCGCAGCGACTCTTGCTTGCGACCACCGAGCAGTTCGGACAGCGGCAGGGAGGCGGCTTGGGCCTTGATCGACCAGAGGCAGTTGTCCACCGCCGATATGCAATGGAGCGCGATCCCCCTCCGTCCGTAGTAGGTGGTGCCCACGAACATCTTGTTCCAGAGCCGTTCGGTGTCCGACGGATCCTCGCCCAGGAGGAGGTCTCTGAGGGTGTGGAAACCCATCGGGCCCATGCTCACACCCTGCACTATCGAGGGCACCGCCGTGGTGAGCGTCTCCACCTCGGACCATCCCACGAGGCCTTCGTCCGTGTCGACACGTATCAGCGCCAGCCAGTCACCCTGGTCGGTCGCGTCGGTTTCACACTTGCGCGTGCCGTAGGTCTCGTCGCCGCGCAGGAGGATACATTCGACGTCAGTGATGCGCACCGGTCGGCCGCCTTTCCTTCGCGCGCTGGTTACCGGACCGATTCTCTCATACGGCAGGCGCCGGGGACCCCCTGCCCAGCCCTCAGGCCTGGCCGATGGCCATCGAGGGCGTCGGTGAGCAGTCGACGGCGGATTGGAGCAGGTCGAAGAGGCGGTCCACCTCGGCGGTCGTCTCCGGGTCGAGCCGGAAACCAACCGGACCCCGGACACGGGTGTTCTCGAATACGCCCTGCCTGACAAGGAGGTGTTTCTCGACGGCGATGAAGCCGTCGAGTCCGGACTGCATCGACACGAGCGCAGTAAGCGGTCCGTTGATGGCGTTGATGCGAGCCTCATCACCAGCCTCCAAGGCATCCCACAGGGCAACGATCGCCCAGCAGACCTCCGCTCCCGGCATCGTCCCGACGATCCCCCGCTTGTAGCTATCGACCAAGGCGATGCCGCCCGATCCCTCGAACACCCGGGCCGCCCCTCCCGTCGCATCGCGCAGTTCAGTGAGTCTGGGTCCTATGGGGACCGCCTCCGGCTTGAACAGGACCCGCCCTCCGTACTCGTCGAGTAATCGAGCCTGGAGGCCGATGGACATGGGCCGGCCCACATAGCCGCTGGCGTCCTGAATGACCAGGGGAACTTCGGTGGCGTCGAGCAACGACCGGTAGTAACCGGCGAGCTGATCATCAAGGCAGGGCACGGTCGTCGGTGGTATCGCCATTAGGGCGGACGCTCCGATGCTCTGGGCGTGGAGCGCGTATTCGACGGCTACCTTTGTGCTCTCCGCCCCAACGCTGACGATCACCGGTCCGTGGGCCAGACCGGTATCACATGCCATTTCGGCCAACAGGCGGCGCTCCTCGCCCGACAGCCGCAGGGTCTCGGACACCATCGCCATGACGATGCCATCGACTCCGTGTCCGTACATCCATCGAATCTCGTGCTCCAGCACGTCCCGATCGATGGAGTCGTCGTCACAGAACGGCGTCTGGAACACGGGGAAGACCCCGGATAGGGTCTCTGATCGCTCGGCTGACTCCGATCCGGCGCCCCGGCCGCTCATCGGCGGCAGGCTTCGCATGTCGGGCAGGCGGAGGCCGTTGTATCAGAGGTCACGGCGCGATCACCCCGTCCGGATAGCGGTCGAAGACCTTCACGTCGTGGATGGGCACGATGTGCTGGGCGGTGTTCCGCACCCTCTCGTAGCACTCCAAGGCTTCGTACATGTTCTCGCAGAGTCCGAGCATCTCACCGTCCTCCACGTTCTCGTAGAAGAAGTAGGAGTCCGAGATCGCCACCACACCGACCGCGGTATCGACCTCGACCACGATCGACTCGCGATGGTGAGCGCCCGACCACCAGGTGCGCAGTCCTGGCGCAATCTCGTCCTCGTCCTCCAGCAGGCGAACCCTATCCCAGCTGTCCGTGACGAGATCAACCAGGGTGTCCTTCGGCATCGACCGCCACCGATCGTCGTGAGGATGGTCGTGGGTGGTGTGGAAGTGGATCCAGCCCCGTTTGGCGATGCAAACCTGCGCAGTCCTGAACAGGTGGAGGGTTCCGGTGGTGTAGAGCTCCAACGGAGTCAGCAAGATATGGGTGATATCGTCGGGAGTGAGGCCGACGGTCTCCAGCGCGCCGGTCATGTAGTGCTCCGGACGTCTCGTGAGGTCACCTTTCGGAGCGTCGTGGAGGTAGCGCATCCGTGGCCAGCCCTCTTCGACCATCGTGGTGTCGTCGGGAGGAGAAGCGTTTACCAGAGCGGTTATGCCACCTCCCCGTATCAGGGTGACGTTGAACGCCAAGGGGTAGACCTCGTCCCAACGACTCATCCAGAAGACCTCGGGCCCCGCGATCAGCGATTCGCCCACGCTCAGAACTCGCACCGAATACTGCATGCGTCTCCTCCTCTCCTATGAGTCGCTTTTCGCCGATCGCCTCTCCCGACTCCGCGGCTCGTGCCGGTGCTCACGATAAGCAGGTCAGTGGCCCGGACAGCCAGATTCACGGTCCTGTCCACCGATCACTTCAGAATGCCCCGGCGACACTCCCAAGGTCCAACCTTCACCGGCCTGGTGGATGACTCCCCCGTAGACATCCGACATGTTCCCCAACTCTTCCTCGTCGATCCCGGCGCTGATACTCGGCCCGATATGGGTCAGCACCAGTGCGCCGACATCGGCGGCCCGGGCCATCCTGGCGGCGCCCAGCGTGCCCGTCTGGCCGGGAGCCTCTCCGCTGGCCACCATCGCCGCTTCCGTGTCCCAGCACATGGACACCAGCACATCGGCGTCTCTGGCAAGTTCGACAACCTCGTCGCACGGTTCGGTATCGCCCGTGTAGACGACAGAACTCGAACCCACCCTGATCCGGTACGCATTGCAGTCGAGAAAGGGCTGGACGTGGCGGGCCAGACCGGCACTGAACTCGATATCGCCAATGACGAAGTCTTGTCCAGGATCGACCTCCCGTACCAAGGGGTCGGGAGGGAGGCGCGGCAACTCGCCGCCTCGGTTGAGGTATACGGCGTGGCTGGGCGGCGCCTCCATCCGCGCATTCAGATCGGGCCAGAAGACGCCTGATCCGGCACCGAACAACTTCTCGACGAAGTCGCTGGTCGGTGAAGGCCCGTATATCGACAGCTCATCGATGAGCCCGGCGCCCTGATCCCATCTGCTCAGAAAGAATCCGGGGAAGCCGGCGGTGTGATCGAAGTGATGATGGGTCAGAACGACGGCATCCACATCCGTCGGTTCGAAGCCCGATCCGACGAGACGGCGGGTGACTCCGGGGCCTGTGTCGAGCAGAACCGCGGTCGTGCGGCTCCGGACCAGGATCGCGGTTCCCCACCTCGCCGGAGTGGGCGTCGGGGTACCGGCCAACAGAACCGTGACTTCCATCTCGGACGCCGACTCCTCGCCGCCCGTTCCGACAACACCTGCAGGGCGGGGCCGGGGGATGGCCATCTACACCCTCCTTTGGTTTTGGTTTCGATCAGAGATCCCCACGGTCGGAACCCTGCCCGTCGTGGAACCCGCCGGGTTCACCGTCGCAATGCCAGACCGGGCCACGCCTAGGTACACATCGGGACTCCGTTGGTCACCGGCGGATACGACCAACGTGGGGTCAGCTATCGAATTCGGCAAGGGAAACAGGACGGCCTTGCTCGATGGATCTGTCCATGGCCAGAGCGGCCACCAAAGCCGCCCGTGCATCATGAAGGCTCAAGGGCCACTCCCGACCGTCGCGTACCCGGCTGAGAAAGAAAGCGTCCTCGGAGGGTAGCGCCCCGTAGGGTATGCCGTTCGGGTACGAGTAATACCCGGTATGGATGTGCTCCAGGCCGTCAACGCTGAACACCACCGCAGGCGAGTCGCGCGTCTCCACATACGCGCTCCCCCGAGTTCCGAAGACAGCCAGACGGTGGTCGCTGCGGAGTCCGGAATCGAAGGGCAGGATCCAGTTGTGGTCGAGAGCGCCGACAGCCCCTGAGGTAAACCGCACGGTGGCCACCGCCGCATCTGGCCCGGGCCCGACAACCGCGTGTTGCGCGGCCTCCGCATATACTCGCTCGATATCTCCCGCGAGCCACCTCATCACATCGAGGTCGTGAATCGCCATCTCCTGCGGTACGGTCGTACGTCCCGAGATGATCCTGCCCTCGTAGTCGGGCGCATTCCATCGAGCCGACACATGTACGACTTCACCGAGCCTTCCCTCTGCCGCCGCCTGATGGACCGCTACATAGTTGGGATCGAAGCGAAGGGTGTGACCTATGACCAGGCTCCCGGGGGTCGACCCGTCAAGCTCCATCATCCGGTCGGCGTCACCGAGCGAAGAGGCAAACGGCTTCTCGCAGAAGACATGCAACCCGCGGATCATCCCCGCCTCGACCACCGGCAGGTGCATCTGTTGGGGTGTGCAAACCCAGAGAGCGTCGAGACCTTCTGTGTCAAGTGCTTCATCGAGGTCAGCTGTGAAGCGGGTCCCTGCAGGTACTCCAGAAGCCGCTGCCGGATCGGTGTCGCAGACCACGGCGAGATCGGCTATCGGGTTCGCAGCCAGAATTCTGGCGTGTTCACGACCGATCATCCCGTGACCGACGAGTGCGCATCGGACTGGTTGCATGGTCGTCCCCTTCCGTCGCCCTAAGCAGAGGCCGCAATAAAGGCGGGGCGAATTGCTCCGCAAGCGATCCGCTAGCACGGGCCTCGCCGGACCACTGGATCGGTAGCCGCTGATTGTAGTGGCGAACGCGTATGCGATAGCCACCAAGAGCATCCGGAGCGCTGCCCTCCGCGCGAGCCGGCCCGTGGCGGCATGGCCTCGGAAGCCCACGCAGCGCGGTAATTCGACCCGACGGTCGTCTCGTCAGGAGCCCTTGCGCCACCTCCTACCGGGGATTAGCTTTGAGGTCGATCCGAGTTGCGAGGACAGAGGACACATGACCGAAACACAGACCGAGCCCGGTACCGTATGGCCCGACCGGGCGAGCATCCGAGCGATGCCAAAGGCCGAGGTGCATGTTCATCTCGAGGGTTGTTTCGAAGTCGTGGATGTCATCGAGTTGGCAGGCGCGGCGAAGGAACCTCTCCCCCGACCGCCCGAACGCCTCTTTGATTTCGGGGGGTTCGACCACTTCCTCGACTTCCTCGGCTGGATGGGCGGTCTTGTCCGGACCCCGGAACAAGCCGCTCGTGTCGCTTACCGCTTCGCCGCACGGGAAGCCGCTTCGGGGGTGCGATATGCGGACGTGGTGATCAACCTGACTCACTGGCCCGCGTGGCGGGACCGGCGTGATCAGTTCATCGACGCGTTGGACGCCGGCTTCCGTGGAGCTGAGGAGGACGGCCTGACGAAGGTCGGTGTGTGCCTCAGCGTGATGAGGCAGCAGACCGCGCGGGAGGCCGTGGAACTGGCCGAGTGGATGGTCGATCGCCGGCACCCTCGCGTCGTTGCGCTGTCAATCGACGGTAACGAGGCCGCCATAGGCAGAACGAGCCCAAGGTTCGCAGAGGCGTTCCGGATCGCGGGAGAGGGCGGACTGAAGCGAGCGGTCCATGCCGGTGAGTCCTCAGGCCCGGAAGGCGTGCGTGATGCGATAGACATCCTCGGTGCCGACCGCGTCGACCACGGTGTGCGCGCGGTCGAGGACAAGACCTTGGTTCGGGAACTCGCCGACCGCCAGGTCCCGCTTTGCGTCTGCGTGGGGTCGAACGTGATCATCGGTCTGGCTCCGGATCGTCGATCTCATCCCGCGGATGAGTTACGTCGAGCCGGGGTGAAGATCTCCCTGAATACCGACGATCCGGCCTACTACGAGACATCCCTCGAAGACGAGTATCTGGAGGTGACCAAGGCGTACTCCTGGACTCCGGAGATACTGAGGTCGGTGGCGCGTAACGCCGTCGAAACTGCCTTCTGCGATGACGGTACTCGGGCCGAGCTGCTGGCCGACCTGGCGTCGTGGGATCAGATTGCGGCTACGGGATAGGATGACACGGATGGGTTCTGGCCGGTGAAACCCCCTCGGTTCAGGTACGCACGCCCGAACTCGGTGGACGAAGCTGTCTATCTGATCGCCACGGGTGATCCCCACGTCCAGTTGCTCGCGGGCGGGCAAAGCTTGATCCCACTCCTGAACTTCCGTCTCGCCCACCCTGCCCTGCTGGTCGATCTCAACTTCCTTGACCAGCTGACACGTATCACGGAGGACGACGGGTGGCTGGTCCTCGGATCGATGGTCCGGCTCAGAGCGGCCGAGACCTCCGAAGTCGTAGCGTCGGCCTGCCCGCTCCTGACCGCGGCTCTGCGTCACGTCGGGCACCTTCAGATCAGGAACCGTGGGACCATTGGGGGGAGCATCGCCCATGCCGATCCGGCTGCGGAGTTGCCTGCACTGGCCGTCGGTCTCGGCGGGCAAATCGTCGCGCAGAGCGTCCGCGGGCTTCGGGTGATAGAGGCGCCGGACTTCTTCTTGGATCCGTTCCTCACTTCCCTCGCGGATGACGAACTGATAGTCGAGGTCAGGCTTCCGAAGTTCCCAGGCGAGAGAACAGCCTTCGCTGAGTTCTCACGCCGAGCCGGAGACTTCGCTCTTGCCGGAGTGGGAGTCTCGATCTCGTATGATCTCGGGTATGTCACCAAAGCTCGTCTGGGCGCGCTGGGTGTCGGTTCGACGCCGGTGAGGCTCAGGGAGGCAGAAGCAGCACTCCTCGATAGACCCCTGTCCGATGAGGTGATCAGGGACGCTTCTATCGTCGCCAGTCGCGAAGTGGAACCGCTTGAGGACATACATGGTGATAGCCAGTATCGAAGGGAGATACTTGCCGTACTCCTCTCACGTTCGCTTCAGGAGGTGGGGGCATGACCTCCCAACCTGTTCACGAGGGGCTCCACGGGGTCGAAGAACTCGACATCACGTTGGTTGTGAACGGCGATGAGGTTTGTGCCACTGTGCCGGTGCGAATGCTGCTATCCGATTTTCTTCGCGATGAGCTACGTCTACGAGGTGTCCGTATCGGATGCGAGCACGGAGTCTGTGGAGCTTGCACCGTTGTGTTGAATGGTGCGGCCGTCCGCTCATGTATTCTGCTGGCTGTACAATCGGACGGCGCCGCCATAACCACTATTGAAGGGCTGACACCGGAGACCGGTCTGGGTCTTCTCCAAGAAGCGTTCAGGGATCATGACGGCCTGCAGTGTGGATTCTGTACATCCGGTTTTATCGTCACCCTTTCATCCCTCGATCCGGATGACTTTCCGGGTGATGACGGGATACGGGAAGCCATATCGGGCAACCTATGTCGATGTACCGGCTACCGAGGCATAGTTGACGCCGTTCGGTCTGCTTGGGGGAGGTAGGCACCTCCTCACCCCTCCGCCGGCCTGCGTGATAAGCTCCAGCCGGTATCGGCCACCGGTCCATCCGGCACATGGGGTCGATTCAAGAGGGAGGAATCATGCGAAAGCGTCGCATCTGGCAACTGCTCACCCTATTCGCGAGCTTCATGCTCGTGGCGGCGGCCTGTGGCGATGACGGTGAAGCCGGAACTACCACCGCCGCGCCCACGACCGCGGCCCCCACCACGACGGCTGCCCCTACGACTACGGAGGCCTCGGAGCCGCTCAAAGTCGCCTTCATACTGCTGGGAAGCCCATCCGATGGCGGGTGGAATCTAGGTCACGACCTCGGCAGGCAGGCAGTAGAAGCAGCCTTCGGTGACCGGGTCGAGACGACGGTGAAGGAGAGCGTCCCCGAGTCTCCCCAGGTCGTTCAGGTCATCGACGATCTGGTTGCCGATGGCTACAACATGATCTTCGGAACATCGTTCGGCTACATGGACTTCATGCTCGAGGCCGCCGAGAAGTATCCAGACGTCATCTTCGAGCATGCTACGGGGTACAAGACGGCGCCGAACATGGCCAACTACACGGGAGCCCAGGAAGACGCGAAGTACCTGGCGGGTATGGCAGCGGGCGCCGCATCCGAGACCGGCAAGCTCGGCTACGTGGCCCCATTCCCGATTCCCTTGATAATCAAGGCCGTCAATGCGTGGGCCCTCGGAGCTCAGGCTGTGAATCCGGACACCACGGTCGAGGTCGTATGGCTCAACTCCTGGTTCGATCCCGCGGCGGAGCGTCAGGCGGCCGAGAGCTTGATCGCTGACGGAGCCGAGGTGGTGGGTCACAGCCAGGACACGCCGTCGGTATGCCAGGCAGCCGAAGCAGCCGGCTTGTTCTGCACGGGCAACACGATCGATCAGGGTGAATTCACACCCGGGGCATGGCTGACAGGGGACGTGATCAACTGGGGCACCTACTACGTCCTCAGAGTCGGCGAGGTTCTCGACGGGACCTGGGAGACCGGTGCGTTCTACGGGACGATGGCTGATGGCGTCATGGAAATAGCTCCGTTCGGTGAAGCTGTGGCTGAGGACACCCGAGCGCTGATCAGCGACGCCCGCGACCGTATCGAGGCTCAAAGCTTCGCCTACTTCACCGGCCCCATACGCGACCAGGCGGGTGAGCTACGCGTTCCTGACGGCACAGCGATGTCGTTCGATGAGATCGTCACGATGGATTGGTTCGTTGAAGGAATCCTCGGTAGCCCGACAGGGTGATCGAGCAGGTTTCCGGACGCCGCCCACGGGTCAGGACGATCAAAAGACCGAGCAACCATCGTGGTTGACACGCGAGCAATGAACTCACGTGGCTGCCGATAGCCTTGCGCTGCAACTAGAGGGCATAACCAAGCGTTTCCCACGAGTGGTTGCGAACGACCGGATCGACTTTGATCTCCGCCGTGGAGAGGTTCATGCCCTTCTGGGCCAGAACGGCGCCGGCAAGTCGACCCTGGCCCACATCATCAGCGGTCTCTACCGGCCCGACCAGGGTGTGATCCGCGTATTCGGGCAACAGGTCAATATGAAATCGCCCCGCGAGGCGCTCGACACAGGCATCGGCATGGTGCACCAGCACTTCAGGCTGGTCCCGTCGCTTACGGTCGCGCAGAACATCGTGCTGGGCCAGGAGAAGCCCGGGAGGTTCTTCAAACTCACGGAGCGTGACCTCCGGTCACGCGTCGCGACCGTGGCTGCCGAATACAACCTGCCGGTCGATCCCGATGCTCGAGTCTGGCAGCTGTCCGTCGGAGAGCAGCAGCGTGTCGAGCTGTTGAAGGCCCTCTACCGAGAGGCACGAATCCTGATTCTCGACGAGCCCACTGCAGTGTTGACCCCGCAGGAGGCGGACTCGCTCTTCGACACGGTTCGCGAGATGGTGGGTCGAGGGCGATCGGTCATCCTGATCTCGCACAAACTCGACGAGGTCCTCGCGGTGGCCGATCGCATCACGGTGCTTCGTGACGGCAAGAAGGTCGGGACTTCGAGCAGGCGAGACGTCTCTGCTCGTTCGCTCGCACGGATGATGGTCGGCCGAGACGTTTCCCTGTCGCGCAGGCGGCGCGATGTGTCGTCAGGGGCGAGCGCCGTTCCCGTGATCGAACTATCCGGCGTGATGGCAGACGGGGATCGCGGTGGTCCGGTGCTCCATGACGTCTCGCTCGACGTACGCGCGGGCGAGATACTCGGCATAGCCGGGGTGGCCGGCAACGGACAGCGAGAGCTTGCCGAGGTCGTGGCCGGACTCCGAAGACCGTCGACAGGCAGGATCCGCATTCGTGGACGTCACTATGTGTCGCATACGCCCCAGGAAGCCATCGGGCTGGGGGTCGGCTATGTACCGGACGACCGTCTCGGAACCGGGCTCGCGCCCAATATCACAGTCGCCGAGAACCTCGTATTGAAATCATTCTCCGGGGAACCCTTTTCCTGGGGGCCATTCTTGAGGCACGATCGTATCGGTTCCCACGGGCGAACCCTGATAGACCAGTACGACATCAGAGGCGCCGCCCACACCGCCGCGGTTCGTTCGCTATCCGGCGGGAACGTACAGAAGGTCCTGCTCGCACGGGAGATCGCGAGCCGGCCAGCGGCCCTGGTGGCTGTGTCTCCAACGCGCGGCCTCGATATCGTGGCGGCGGAATACGTTCGGCAACTGATCGCCGAGTTGGCCTCCTCCGGTGCGGCGATCCTCCTGATCAGTGAGGATCTGGATGAGGTCCTGACCCTCTCCGACCGGGTCGGCGTTCTGTACGAAGGGCGAATCGTGGGGATGAAGGACTCGGCCTCTGCAAGAGTCGAGGACATCGGCTTGCTCATGGCGGGAGCATCCGAATGAGGTTCAAGAGACGGCTCGACACCCCGTGGTGGTTGACGATCACGGTCCCGATCGGATCGGTGCTGGCCGCGTTGGTGGTTGGGGCAGGCGTTCTTCTCATAACCGGTCACAATCCGGTCGACACCTACACCCGATTGTTCGAGCGAGGCTTTCTGTCCGAAGCTGCGTTATCGGCCACCATCCGCTCCGCAACGCCGTTGGTCTTCACCGGTCTGGCGGCTGCTGCTGCGTTCCGGATGGGGCTCTGGAACATCGGCGGCGAGGGGCAACTCTACATGGGGGCCGTCGGTGCCTCGGGGATCGGTCTCGCACTTGCCGGTGCTCCCGCCCTCGTCGTGATTCCGGCGATGGTGGTAGCGGGTGCGGGGTTCGGTTTCCTGTGGGCTCTCGTGCCGGGTGTGCTGCGGGCACGGTTCAACACCAACGAGATAATCACCAGCCTGATGCTGAACTACGTCGCGTCCCTTGTACTTGCCTACTTGATCCTCGACAGCATGTCGCCCTGGCGGGACCAATCCCCTGGAACGACCTTTCCTCTGGGAGCGAGGCTCCCCGAAGCTGCGTCCTGGCCCCGGCTCCTCACGGAGTTGTCGGTCCTGGGAGCTGCTCTGGTCTCGTTGGGAATAGTTGTCGGCGTGATTGCCTGGATGAGGCGTCGCGCTCGCAGCGCCACGGTAAGGAAGAACGTCCTCATCATCTCGGCAAGCGCAGTCGCGGCTCTGCTGATCGGAGGATCCTTGACCAATGGTCTTGCGACCATCGTTCCGCTCGGAATGGTGCTGGGCGTCGGGGGTGCGATTGCGGTCTGGGTGCTCTACCGCGAGACCGGATTCGGTTTTGAAGTCCGCGTAATCAGCGATTCACCCGCCGCTGCTCGCTATTCCGGGATGAATACTGGACGCAAGATCGTAGTTGTGATGATGCTCTCCGGGGCACTGGCAGGGTTGGGCGGCGCCAGCCAGGTGGGCGACTTCGCCCATCTGCTCGACCCGTACGGTCTCCCGCAGAGCGTCTACGGATACACGGGAATCGTCGTGGCGGCTCTGGCTGCCAACAATCCGTTGGGCGTAGTGCTGTCCGCCTTCCTTCTCGGAGGACTCACCAATGCCGGCTTCAGCCTCCGAGGGCTCGACTTCCCGCTGGGACTCGTCGGGATCTTGCAGGGTCTGATCCTCTTCTTCGCCATCGGTGGCACCGTTCTGATCCGGTACCGCGTGCGGTTCCGGACGCGAACCCTCGCGAGTGACGGTGAGCCTCACGCTCGGTACGAACCTGGGGAACCCCCGCTTGCGGGCGCCGGAGGCGGAATCGACGGCGGACAGTGAACGACAATCTCGTCGTCGTCCTTCTGGCGTCGGCCGTGTTCTACGGCACGCCGCTCCTGTACGCCGCTCTCGGGGAGATCCTCACTGAGCGGTCAGGCGTGCTGAACCTCGGCCTCGAGGGGATGATGCTGATGGGGGCGGTCATGGGTTTCTGGACGGTCCAGTATGTGGATGGACCGGGGTGGCTGGTTCTCACCGGTGCCGTCCTGGTGGCAGCCGTTGCGGGGGCCGGAACCGCTCTCATCCACGCCGTGCTCGCGATCACCTTCCACGCCAACCAGATCGTTTCCGGGATAGCTCTGACCATCTTTGCCGGAGTGATCGGCTTGTCGGCCTACGTCGGAACGAGGGCGGGCGTGGGAGGCACGCCCTTGGCACACCACTTCCGTTCCTTGAACCTTTTCGGCCTGAAGGAGTTTCCTATCCTGGGCCCGATCGTTTTCGACCAACACGCTCTGGTATATCTGTCATGGGCGCTCGTCCTGGTCTGCACGTGGTACATGTACCGCACGAGTATTGGCCTGAGATTACGATCGGTGGGGGACGCTCCCGAAACCGCGGATGCCGCAGGAATCAATGTGGTCAGATACCGCTACGTGCACACGCTCGTCGGCGGCGCGCTTGCAGGCATAGGAGGATCGGTGTTCAGCCTCGCCATAGCACTCAACTGGCTGGATGGGATGACTGCAGGCGCCGGATGGATAGCGATCGCGTTGGTCATATTCGGTTTCTGGCGACCCATTCCCGTCATGGTCGGCGCATACTTCTTCGGCGGACTCTCCGGTCTCGGCTTCGCCCTCCAGACGCGCCAGGTACGTCTCCCACCGGAACTGTTCGCCTCGCTGCCCTACGTGATGACGATCATCGTGCTCACCGTCGTGTCCTCAGGATGGGCACGACACCGTTCCACCGCGCCGGCCGCCCTGGGTACCCCTTACCTGCGGGAAAGTTGAGCAGGCCGACCGACCAACCCGGCGGTCGAGGGTAGGTGGAACACAAGACCACCGGGATACCGGCTGCCGTCAGGCAAGAGCGCCCGAGTATTCTCTGAGCGATCTGGATACAGTTGCGGCGTCCGTTTCGGCACCGAAGAGGCCTCCCTGATACCTCACGAGCCCCAAGAGGTTCTCTGTTACCTCGGGGTTGACACCGGCAACCCCGTCAGAGATCATCAGGCAGTCGTACCCTTGGTCAACGGCATCGTATAAGGTCGCGGCAACGCACACATTCGAAGTGATCCCGGTGATGATCAGCGATCGGATGTCCCGCGCCTCGATCCATCTGCGGAACGGCTCGTTTCCGAACGTGCTGTAGGTCGTCTTGTTGAAGACCGGTTCGCCGGGGAGAGGCGTAAGTTCTTCGATGATCCCCGCTCCGGGCTCGCCATGAATCATTCCCCTGCCGAACCGGTTCGGCTTGCCATACGGGGTACCGAAGCGTATCGCTTGTTCCCGCTTGAAGTCCGGAAGATCCGACAGGTCGGGAGAGAAGGAGTTCGTGAAGTGCACCACGTTGATTCCCGGGACACTGCGCGCCGCGTCAAGAAGCTCGCGGAGCCCCGGCACGATCGCTCGAATCAGAGAGAGGTCGAAACCCATATCCGTGAACCATCCGCCGTCGAGTACGCCATCCACCTCCATATCGATTACGAGAAGGGCCACTTCCGAAGGCGTCGCCGGGCCTAGCAACGGCCACTCGTGCGGAAAGGAAGGAATGGTGAGCGTTGCTTCAGCCCTTCGGCGATCTGATATGTCGGAATTCGATGGCTCTGACATGGTGAACTGACCTCCCGGCGGGTCTTGCTAGCGAACGACTTAACCGTCAGTACCGATCGAGTGAGACTACCAGCCGCCCCTCGTCCGTGAAGATCTAGGCACAACCGTGGTTGGCCGTAGGGTAGGCTGGTGGGTCTTGTGAAGAGGAGCGATGAGCCGCCAGCCGGCCTTGCCTGAGCGGCCCCTCCATGTGGGGGCCAATGTAAGCCGTGTGGAAGACGAACGGCTCCTCCGCGGAAGGGCTCGATACGTTGCCGACATCGAGGTCCCGAACATGGCTGAGGTGGCGATCGTAAGAAGCCCTGTTGCCCACGCCGAGCTGGGGAGCGTCGACCTGGGGCCTGCAACCCGGATGCCTGGGGCTATTGCTGCTTTCGCGGCCTCTGATATGAACGACGTTCATCCGTTCCCCGACACCAACCCCATGGTACGCCCGGTAGGCCTCTTTCCACTTGCCAGGGAACGCGTGCGTTATGTGGGTGCCCCCGTCGCCGTTGTAGTAGCCGAGGACCGTTACCTAGCCGAGGACGCAGCTGCTGCGGTCTGGGTGGACTACGAACCGTTGCCCGCTGTCATGTCCGTTGAGGCAAGTATCGGCGGTCCGCAACGGTTGTATGACGAATGGCCGGACAACAAGATCCTCGATCTCCAACTCACCGATCCCGAAATCGACGCGATCTTCCGGAAACATCATGTAGTCCAGGAGACGTACAGGACTCACCGTCACACCGGCGTGCCGCTGGAGACACGCGGCTGCCTCGCACAGTTTGACGGCGGCCGCGTCACCCTATGGTCCTCTACCCAGAGTCCGCATTACGTCCGAACGATCCTGGCGCGGATGCTTGGTCTCCCCGAAAGCCGCATTCGTGTGATTGCACCCGACATGGGAGGAGGCTTCGGGATCAAGAGCCACATGTATCCCGAGGAAGTCCTCGTTCCTTGGTTGGCGATCAAGCTGGGTCGACCGATGAGGTGGATTGAAGATAGGGTGGAGCACTTCACGGCTTCTAATCACGCTCGCGAACAGACCATCAATATCGAAGCCGCATTTACCGACGAGGGGCGGATTCTCGCCGTTCGTGCTCACATCATCGGCGATGTCGGATCGGGTGAGATCTGGTTCCCGGGGACCGGACCGAGCGTTGTAGCTGCGGGGATGATCACGGGACCTTACCGGATCGGCCGAACATTGGCGTCCATCACATGCGTTGTCACCAACAAGACGCCGGCAGGCGCATACCGAGGTTATGGACAGCCGGAAGGCGTGTTCGCCCTCGAGAGCCTCATCGACAAGGCGGCCTCCGAGCTTGGACTTGATCCGGTGGGTATCCGGCGGACCAACCTCCTCCAACAGGATGATCTGCCCTTCACGACATTCAGTGGGTACGTCCTCGACTCCGGGAGCTTTCGGGAAGCCTATGACATGACCGTGGAGACTGCTCGCCAGGCATACGCACCTGCCGCAGAAGAGTATCGAGATGACGATGGGGTACGGATCGGTCTGGGTTTCGCAACCTACTGGGAGGGCACTTCACCGAGCGGTTTCCTCAACACCGGGCTGTGGGGAGCTCACGATTCCGCCTCGGTGCGCGTCGAGCCGGACGGGGGCGTCGTCGTGAGCGTCGGGGTTACCACAACTGGACAAGGTGTAGAGACGATGGTTGCGACTCTGGCCGCCGATATCCTGCGCATTCCGCTCGATAGCGTCCGGGTGGAAATGGGTGACACGGATACATGCCCCCACGGTCAAGGCGGTTGGGGTAGCCGCAGCACGGTGATGGGGGGCGGCGCCGTGGTGATGGCAGCCGGGCGGATCCGGGACAAGATGATGCGGATTGCTGCCCACGCGTTGGAGGCCGACGTGGGCGACATCGTCACATCGGAAGGTCGCTTCGAGGTCCGAGGGACACGGGTAGGAATCTCGTTCGCTGAAGTGGCCGGAATCGCCACGGTGAGTAGCTTTCGCCTTCCCGACAACCTGGAGGCCGGTCTCGACGCTACCGCCGTATACACGGCCAACGTGGATCATTGGCCCAATGAACTGGGCCGTATCAACCCATGCCCGACGTACTCGAACGCCTCGCATGCCGCGATCGTGAAAGTGGAACTTGCAACGGGTGCAGTGACAGTTCTTAAGTACATATCGACTCACGACTGCGGCCCGGTGATCAATCCTCGTATCGTCAAAGGACAGGTCGAGGGAGGGATCGCGCAGGGTATCGGAGGGGCCCTTCTCGAGAACCTCGTCTATAGCGATGACGGGCAGCTCCTGTCCGCCAGTTTCATGGATTACCTGATTCCCACCGCAAATGAGATTCCCGACATGGTCGTGCAACATCTCGAGTCGCCCAGCCCCAACACACCGATGGGCGTTAAGGGTGTTGGTGAGGGTGGAGTCATCGGCGTCTCCGCGGCTGTTGCGAACGCAGTACGGGATGCTCTTGCAGAGTTCGGCGTGGAGATCACCGAACTACCGCTGTCGCCTCCTATCGTTCGAAAACTGATTCGAGGGAAGTCGGCCGACACACTGGCACCAAAGCAGTCCACTAACCATTGACGCGACCACTACATGCCTATCGACTGCGGAGCCAGGCGGGACGGTATGGCTGATTACCAAGCGCCGCGGTGATCGATACCGATCAGACACCGACGCTCGGACACGTTGGCCGCGGTCCTGAGCGCTGCCGATCGGTCCTCCCGACCCGCATGGCGCCGGGCAGCAACCGTTTAGGGGGCCCTCCATGTCGAGCAGCTCCACCACACGCACTCATTTCCGGAGAGCCACAAAGCACGAATCCTTCGGAGACAGGAGAGCCATCTCCGACCGGGCATCGGGCTGGTATCTCTGGAGGAGACCCCTGAGGTCCCTCGCGGCGGCCGCCACATCCTCGTTTGCTCGGTCGTGGTGGCCTTCGACGGTGAACAGGGCTTCGACCGTCCGCGGACCGGTGGCACTCTGGGCGCTCTGACGCCAGCACCAGCGGCGGGCGCTCACCGCACCTGCCTCGTCGACGAACACGACCTCGCCCGGATGGGGCGCTACCACCCGGGTGCTCCCGAGATCGGTGAACCGCTCCCCGCCACCGGCGAAGCGGACCACGGTGGACCCCGTCACATGAGCCTGGTCGAAGGCAGCCACAGGGAGCCGGTAGCGGATCGCCACCAGGTTGGCGATGTCGACCAGGAGGTTGATCGACGGGATGTCTCCGCGCTTGACAAGGCGCCGGAGGAGGGCCTCGGCGGCGTTGCGGTACTGCGTCGGCTTGACCCCGAACCCGGCGAAGGCCCGGCGCCACGCCGCGATGGAGGGGAGCGCCGAGATCGCCCGGCTGCCGATCTCGCTGCGGGAGGCGAGTTGCTGCGCCCGGAACTGGTCTCGGAGCTCGGCCGGGCTGGCACCGTTCGACAGCCCGACCGCATGGACCACCCCGGCCCGGATTGTCGGGTACCGCTCCAGGACGCGCCGGTCGTAGGAGAACATCTGCCTACCCGTGGCTTCCTGCGCGTCGCCACAGGAGAGCAACACCTACGGCGGCGAATGTCACCAGATCGACAACGGGAGCGGGCCAGATCGCCGGGTGGGAGTAGCCCACGGTGACATAAGCGATGGCCCATGCGCAGTCGGCCACCGTCAGAGCAAGAACCAGCGCGCCGGAGATACGCCAGGCTTGGGCCAGGCCACCCCGAATGATCGCATATGTCAGGAGAGGTACGGTCACGGGCGCGGCATAGATAGCTGCCCCACCGATCGAAAAGAGAAGAACCGCCGCCCCGATTATCAAGGCTTTGAGCAGAAGGCCTCGGATCTTCCCGGTCACACTCCGTACGTTAGCCACCGGCGGAATATGTCTCATGATGCCTGGCCATCGGACCTCCGCGTACAGAACGCGGGACCAATCAGGCTGCCTCGATCAGCCGGTGGAGAGCTTGTTCCCGCAAACACCGAACCATCTCGATAACGCAACGTTCTCGGCTTCAGAGGTGGCGCGTGGCGCTGGATACCGCCGCTCAGGGGGTCGATATGGCCCCCAGGAACCTCTTCAGGCCCGCGTCCTGGGGTCTGCGGATCAAGTCCTCGGGCGAACCCTGCTCCACCAACGCACCCCCATCCATGTAGATCATGCGGTCAGCGACATCCAACGCAAAACCAAGCTCGTGCGTCACCACCAGCATCGTCATGCCTTCTTCGGCGAGGCTACGCATCACCCCGAGCACCTCGCCGATGAGTTCCGGGTCAAGCGCCGACGTTGGCTCATCGAAGAGCATGACCTCTGGATTCAGCGCCAGAGCCCTCGCAATTGCGACCCGCTGCTGCTGGCCGCCCGAGAGTCGGTTCGGGTAGACGTCGCGCTTGTCCGCCAGACCGACCTTCGCCAGCAGATCCTCACCCGCTCTGGTGGCGTCCGAGCGCGAAGCTCCCTGCACGGCGACCAGGCCTTCGATCACGTTGCCGAGAGCCGTTCGGTGGGGAAAGAGGTTGAAGGACTGGAAGACCATTCCCGAGAGCAGTCGGAGTTCGAGGATCTCCTTCGTCTTCCGGCGTGTGATCGGGCCGGCCTCGACGGACCTCTCACCGATGCTTATCGTGCCGGTGTCCGGTATCTCCAGGTAGTTGATACACCGCAGGAGAGTGCTCTTTCCCGAACCAGACCGCCCGCACAGGGCAACGACCTCACCCCTTTCGACGTCGAGAGTGACGTCTTTCACCGCGTGTACCTCGCCGAAAGACTTACTCAGCCCCCTTACCGATAACACAGCGGTTCCCGGTCAGTCACGAGCATACGCAACCCCGATGCGGCTTTCGAGGCGAGCCTGGAACCAGTTGAGAGCAACCGTGAGGCACCAGTAGATGCTCCCGGCGAGTATCAACATCTCGAGAATCCGGAAGTCGCGCTGGCCGATGCTCTGCGCCTTGGAAAAGAGTTCGGCAACACCGATGAAGCTCACCAACGTCGAGTCCTTGAGAATGAAAATGTAGTAGTTGGCGGTCGGAGGGATTGCATTCCGCGCTGCCTGGGGAAAGATGACACGACGGAAGGCTTTCACAGGCGTCATACCTATTGCCCGGGCGGCCTCTGTCTGACCGTAGTGTACCGACTGGATACTGACCCGGAAGACCTCGCTCAGGTAGGCACCGTTGGTGATGCCGAGACCCAGGATCCCGGCCTGTATCGAAGTCAGGAGAAGCGACGAGTGAAGATGGGGAAGCCCGAAGTAGAGCAGAAAGAGGACAACGATTACCGGAACCCCCTGGCCGAGGGATACGTAGAGTTTGGCCGGTACATTGAAAACCGGCCGTGGTGACAGGAGGCCCAAGGCTCCGAAAAAGCCGAGAAAGCACGCCAGCGCCGTTCCCCAGAACGCTACGTACAACACCAGCGGAATGGTGGCCACGAGTATCGGTACCTTCTCCAACAAGTAGGAGAAACTGATCCCCAGGACCATCAACGCGAGAGCCAGTATGGCCAATACGGCTATTTGAACCGGTCGCATGCGTCTCTTGACGCGATCTATCTCTGCGGTTTGGGGAGGTAGCCAGATACGCGTTGCCCCTCTCACGACGAACTCCTTTCATAGGCGGTCGCCATCCTTCGTTCCGACATACCGAGCAATCGGCGGAAGACAACAGTCAGTATCCAGTAGATCAGCGCAGCAATCAGGATCGTCTCGAAGAGCCGGAGGTTCTGGCTACCGATTCTCTGAGCACGCTGGAACAGGATCGGCACTCCAAGGAAGCCGACCAGGGCAGTATCCTTCAGCATCATCACAAAATGGTTGCCCGTCGGAGCAAGGGCGAATCGGATTGCCTGGGGCCAGATGATGCGCCGTTTTGTCTGGCGTAGCGTCATTCCCATTGCGGCCGAGGCCTCCCACTGACCGAGGGGAACGGACTGGAACCCGGCACGAAAGACCTCGGCCAGGTACGCAGCGTGAAAGATCGAGATAGCCAGGACAGCTGAAACGATCGGGTCGAGCACCAGAGCCTTCCTCAGCCAATCCGGTCCACCACCGGCCAACTGCGGTAGCGCGATGAAGATGAAAACGATCTGGACGATCAGCGGCGTACCTCGGACCACGGATGCGTACATGGACGCGACACCCCTTGCCCAAGCGCTCATCGAGAGTCGTGCGACGGCAGTGACAGCAGCGAGCGCTAGGGCGAGAACCATCGAGATCGCTGCAATGGCAATGACCAGAGGCGTCAGCGAGACTAGGAACCAGGTCCAAGTGCGCATGAACTGGGCATCGAGACCCAAGCGCAGCAGGAAGAGAAAAATGCCGGCAAGTAATGCGAGGCGCACGACCCACTCACGCAAGGGGAGGGGTATGCGCCGGACAAACAGTTCGAGACGCTCGGCTCTGGTCAGCGTAACGTCTCGTGTCCGTCCAACTACGCTCTCCTGCGTCGGATCGTCGCTCGATCGAGGCCGGTCGGTCCTGGGTACCGAAGCGACGCGGTACTCCTGACGGGCCAAGGCCGGCCTCTCCTTTCTCGCCTAATGGTCTGTCTGTAAAACAACTTGGCATGCTCTGCTTGCCAGCGACGCCCCTCGCGGCGTTCCGCCTCCTCTACGTACGCTCCCGGTACGCCATCGTCGGCGGGCCTGGCGAGGAACGCCGCTGCCGGCGCATCCCACGCCGCTATTTCACAGACAGACCACTTGGAGCCAGGCTAGGTCCAGACCCCGATGGTCCGGGGTCTGGACCGAGGAGAATCGATCAGGCACATTCCGGAGGGAAACCACCCGGCTTCGTGTTGTCCCAGCCGTTCCACTTTATGGCCAGCGCGGAGAGGGTACCGTCAGCATGCATCTCGCCGATGATGCGGTCAACCTCGTCTCGCAGACGAGTCGCGTCCTTGGGCGAGGACCCGTCGAACACCAGGCCGTTCACCTCCGAGAAGAGAACCGCTCGGTCGGGTACGTACTTGACCGGCGCACCGTCTTGGATCTGGCTGCAGACATTGTTGGATGTGACGAGCACGGCATCCAGTCTCACACCGTCACCCAGCGCCAGATCCGTGAAGGCCGAAAGATTGTTGTCATATGTTCGAACGTCAGCATCGTCGATGACGAAATCGAACTCGACTGCCGGCAGTTTCAGGTCCTTTCCGAGGTAGCGTTCCTGGGCGCATCCTGCACAGACGCCGATCGTCGCTCCATCGAGGTCAGTCGACGAGTCGTTGACGGTCGTGTTATCAGCATGAACGGCAAGCATGGAATCCGAGTACTGGTAGGGCTGGGTGTACAAGAGTATTTCCAGCCGCTCCTCTGTGATCGTGATCCCGTGAATCGCCACGTCCCATCTGTTCTGCCAGTTGGCAGCCACAATCACGGAGAATGACGGTTCGGTGTATTCCACCCCGTCGAGACCGAGTCGCTCCGCGATCTCTTCGGCGACATCCGGGTTGAAGCCGATGATGTTGCCGGATTCATCAAGGAACGAGTCCGGCTCGTAGATCGCTTCGAGGGCGACGCGGAGGGTTCCGCGTTCCATGACTTCCGCGAGGAGGTCACCTTCCCCGTCATCTTCGGTCGCGCATGCCGCTGCCACTACGACGAACGAGAGTGCGAGGCCGAGATATCGTAGCTTCTTCTTGCTCATGTCTACTTCCTCCCCTTATCCGTGAACTCCTCCACCGTGAACTCCTTCTCCACACTCTCCATCAACGGAAACGGTAAAGGGCTTGCCGGCGGATGGTGCGTCCAAATCGGCGAAGACTCGGCCGATGTCGATGGCAACTCTGTGACGCACGTTGATCTCCAAGAGCTTTCGGGAACGATATCCAGGGGCCCACCTCTGTGTCAAATAACGCACAGTGATACGTACAGCGCACATCTGTGGTTCCTGGACCGGAGTCCCCCCCCCCGGCAGGCCGGACATTTCCACAGTGAGCACGCCGCGCGTTCGAGAAGGGGCGTGCGCTCTGGGAAGCAGGCCCGGTTGGATCCAGAGGTCTACGGGAAGGTTATCTGTACGCGCCGAGGATGCCGGGTGCGATTCCGGTTCCGCAGCGACTGCGTCCCTGCAGGCTGAGGGAGGGCACGTGGCCTACCCGCCGCCCATAGCCGAATCGTCATCGGAGGCCGCGGATGAAGGGCCGGGCCAGCGCAGCGGGTTGGCGGAACTGCTTGGTTATGAAATACATGACACCGAGGGTCAGGACGTAGGGCAGGGCGGCCAGGAACTGGGCGTTGAGCTGGTAACCGAGCACCGGAACCGCCAAGCGGAATGCGTCGGCCAGACCGAACAGGAAAGCCCCGAGCAGGGTGCCGCGCAACGTCCAGCCGCCGAAGTAGACCGCCGCGATGGCGATGAAGCCGCGGCCACCGACGGCGCCGGTATCGAAACTCCCCACCTGGCCAAGCACCAGGAAGGCGCCGCCCAACCCGGCCAGCATGCCTCCGTAGCAGACGGCCTGGCGCCGTCGCTTGTTCACATCGATGCCCGAGATGTCACTGGCCTGAGGGTTCTCGCCCACAGAGCGCACCTCGAGGCCCCAACGTGTCCTGTACAGGAGCCACCAGGTGAGCGGGATGAGCGGGTATAGGAGGTAGGTGGGCCAGGTCTGGCCGAACAGCGCCGGGCCGATGAGGGGGATGTCGGAGAGGAGCGGGACCTCGATGACGCTTGCCCGGCTGGCGGCCGGGTCGATGATCCCTTCAAGGAACCCGGCCAGGCCCAGTACCAGCACGTTGGCCGTGAGCCCGACCACGAACTGGTCGGCGGTCAGGCGGTGGCTCATGTTCGCCTGGATCAGGGCGACCAGAACACCGGCCAACACCCCGCCGCCCAGCCCTACCCAGGTAGAGCCCACGAAATGGAATGCCACCACTGCTCCGAACGCCCCGGCCAGACACGAACCCTCGACAGAGATGTTGATCGTCCCGGCCTTCTCGGCCACCAGTTCACCGAGGGCCGCAAAGGCGAGGAAGCCCCCGAGGCGTACGGCACTCCCGTACATGGTCGGGTTGCTGAAGATATCGCCCAGTGCTCCGAGGATGTCGCCCATCAGGTGCCCGCGCCCCCGAAACCGGCCTGCGCCCGGCGCCGCTCACGGATGAACTGCACGGCCGGGGGGATGAGCAGAGCGAGCACGAGTAGCGCCTGGATCACGTCGACGATCTTGCGGTCGACCCCGGTCGCGGCCAGGAAGCCGGCGCCCGTCCGGAGGGCGGCGAACACGATCGCCATCGGGATACACAGCAGCGGCCTGCTCTGGGCCAGAAGCGCCACCAGGAGACCCTGCCACCCGATGTTGGTCGAGAACCCGGTCGTGAGGCGGGAGCCCGACGCTCCCCCGGCGAGCATCACCGCTCCGGCGAAGCCCGCCACGCCCCCCGAGATGAACAGCGCCAGAGTGCCGGCTCGTGCCGCCGCGACGCCCACCTGGTGAGCCAGGCTCGGTCCGCTGCCCAGCAGCCGGAGCTTGAAACCGCCCATGGTGCGCGCCAGGACGAAGGCCACCGCAGCGGCCATCACCAGGGCGATCGGAAACCCAATGTGGAACTCGTTGCCGAACAGAGTGATGACCGGCAGGTGGACCGAGTCGGGAAGGGCGGCGCTGGTCACAGCCCTAGAGGGCCGGTTGGGATCGGGATCGGCCAGTACCCATGGCGTGGTGACCGCGAACCCGATGATCTGGAGGGCTACGAACACCAGCAGCAAGGTTGAGATCACCTCGGGTACACCCCGCCGGAATCGCATGACCGCGGCGATCGCTGCGTACAAGCCACCTGCCGCAGCCCCGAGCAGCAGGCCCGCCACGAGCAGGAGTGGCCCTGGCCCGGCCAGCTTGGTTCCAACGAAGGCCATAGCCATGGCGCCGATCAGCACCTGACCCTCCTGGCCTATGTTGAAGAACCCGGACTTGACGCCGACCACCATTCCCAGAGCGACCAGCAGCATCGGGGTGGCGATGGTAAGGGTGTTGCCCCAGCGCCCGGGGGCGAGGAACGCCCCGTCCATGAGGGCGCCGAACACGCGGCTCCACGAGTTCCCCGTGATCGCCACCAGACCCCCCGACAGCAGGAGGGTCCCGCCGACGCTGAGCAGGTAGAGGAGGGCCATCTCGACACCGGCCCGCTCCCGCCACCGGGCGGCTGTTGCGGGCGGACCGTCCATCGTCGGATCGGCGGTGTCGGACGTCATGCCGCGGTCTCGGCTACACCGGAGCCTCCCATGAGGAGAGCGAGCCGTTCCATATCGAGGCTTGTCCGGTCCATCTCGCCGACGGTCCCTCCGCGATACACGATCACGATGCGGTCTGCGAGGGCGGTGATCTCGGCGAGGTCCGTGGAGAGGAGCACGACACCGATACCCGATGCTGCCGCGCGTAGCAACTGGTCACCCACGAACTCGATGGCCCCGACGTCGAGGCCTCTGGTCGGCTGGTGGGCGACCAGGATCTTGGGCGCGGCGGAGAGGGCGCGGGCCAGGACCACCCTCTGCTGGTTGCCTCCCGATAGGTGATCGAGGGGCACGTCGGGTCCCGTCGTATGGATGCCGTACTCCTCGACCAGGTCGAGAGCGTGCCGACGGATCGTCTCGCGCCGCAGAAGGCCTCGGCGCTGCATCCGGTCGAGCGAGGAGAGCATGAGGTTCTCCGCCACGGTCATGCCCGGAACGCATCCCGACCGGTGACGATCCGCCGGAACCACCACCACCCCCGCGCCGGCCATCGCGCCGGCGACACCGGTGGGAACCGCCTGTCCTTCTACCTCCACAGTACCGGAGTCGAGACGGCGGAGGCTCGACAGGACGTCGGCCAGCGGGGTCTGACCGTTCCCTTCCACACCCGCCACCCCCACCACCTCGCCCGCCCGCACTTCGAGCGAAAGGCTGTCGAGCAGGACCCGTCCGTCGTCCGCCCTCAGCGATGCACCGTCGATACGCAACAGCGGCGTCTCCGCATCGGGCATGCCGGCACGACTCTCCCTGCTCTCGATTGCCGCTTCCGGCGGCGCAACGCTGCCGGACATTCCGAGACCCGTAGTCACCGTCCGCAAGGCAACCGGGCGCCCCACCATGGCGCGTGCCAGGGACGGAGCGTCGGCATCGGAGGTCCTGACCCGGTCGACCACCCTTCCGTGGCGCATCACGGTGATGCAGTCGGTGGCCCGAAGAACCTCGTCCAGCTTGTGGCTGACGAGGACCACCGCCCACTTCTCCCGGTCCACGCCCTCGGATAGGACATCGAACAGTTGCTCGGACTCGGACGGGCTCAGAACGGAAGTGGGCTCGTCGAGGATGATGATGCGGGGCTCGAGGCGCAGACACTTGATTATCTCGACCCGCTGTCGGATGCCGACCGACAGATCGCCCACCAGCGCGTCGGGATCGACCGCCAACCCGTACCGATGCGAGATCTCCGCGACCCGACGCTTGGTGGCGTTCCGATCCAACCGGCCCTGCTCGCCCAGAGCGACGTTCTCCCAGACCGTGAGGGCGTCGACCAGGCTGTAATGCTGATGCACCATGCCGATGCCACGGCGGGTGGCATCCAGCGGATCGAGAACCCGGTACGGCGCTCCGTCGATCTCCATCCTGCCGCGATCCGGCAGGGTCAGCCCGAAGATCAGACGCATGAGCGTGGACTTGCCGGCGCCGTTCTCACCCAGCACCCCGTGCACCTCGCCGCGGTGGAGCGTGAAATCCACGCTGTCGCAGGCCACTACTTTCCCGAAACGCTTGGTCATCCCGGTGAGCGCCAGGGCCGCCGGAACGGATCCGGGGTCAACGTTCATTCATGACGTCTCCGTCGGCCGAAACGGACCGCGACCGCTCTACCCCGTCCCAGGCCGGCCCGAGACCCGGCATGCCGCAGCCCATCCGGTATGTAGAAGGGGTGCTCAAGAACGGGTAAGTGGTTGGCCCCTCGTCCGCTGACGTGGCATCTTGTCATCGACCGCCGGCCCAACGGGGGGTTCTCGACCACCCTCCTAGAAGCCGTATGCCCCGGCGAGGATCTCGTAGATCTTATCGTTGAAATCGCCGGCGCCGATGCGGGCGTTCAGGTCCGCGAGAGCCGCCTCCTGCTCGGCCGTGGCGTTGCAGAAGTCCGCCCCGACCTCGGGATCGATCCCCACGGTAAACCGGCGAACCCCTCCTTCAAGGGCCGTGCCGTTGAGGATCTCGGTGAAGATGGGAGCGATGTAGTCGCCCGCGTCGAACATGACCTCGAGATCGTATGCCAGATCGTCACGCTCGCATCCCCTCGACGACCCGGCAGTCATAACGATCAGCCCGTCCGAGTTGGCCAGCTGCGCGATCGCCTCGTGGGCGCCGCCCAGGAACGGGTAGACAGCCGCTACTCCTTCGGCCACCGCGGTGTTGTAGGCCTCGGTGGCGCCGGCCGTGTTGTTGAAGTCGAAGGGGTAATTGCCGGTGGGAACGTAGGTGGCGCTGAACGAGGGATCCACGAGCTGGAGGCCGTACTCGAATGCGGTGAACGACTCCACCTCGAAGTTCAGGTCACAACATCCGAGGAACACCGCGCTGTTGCCCCCGCGTTCCTGGATCAGGAGGCCGGTGGCATAGCCCGCCGAGATGTTGAGTTCCGCCCCGCTGTCAGCACTGCGGAGCATGCCGGGCGTGTCCTGGAACCCGGATCCGCAGTTGCAGTACCAGAAGATCTCCTCGTACTCGAGGAAGAGATCCTCGTTGCCGTCGGCGATGCCGCTCGATCCGATCGCGATGACGTCCACGGCTTGGCTTGCGATGGTCTCCAACTCCTCGCGGGCGTTGGCCTGCTCGACGTTGTCGACTACCAGAGGCGGCTCGTAGCCGGCCTTCTCCGACGTGTCCTCCACCCACTCGACCAGAGCCTGGTAATAGGCGCCGTCGTCGCGAGGGCCGTCGGTGACCACCGCGATGCGCACGACGCCGTCACCGTTGAAATCGGCGGCGCCCCAGTCCGGCGGGGCTGCGGTGGTGTCGAGCATCACGGCCTCCGTGGTTTCGGTTACCGCGGCTGCGGTGCTGTCGGGCGCCGTCGCCTCGGTGCCGGCGGGCGCCTCGGGCTCGGGCGCCGCCGTGGTGGGAGCGGCCGTCGTCTCGGATGTTTCGGCCACTGTGGTGGTGGACGGCGAGGCGGTGGTGGTGGACGGTTCGGAGGTATCGCCGTCGCCGCAGGCCGCCGCCACCAGGGCCGCCGCCACCAGTCCTGCCAGGAGCTTCCTCGACCAGCGTTCCATCCGTCCCGTACCTCCCCTTGATGCCCGAAGCGGGGATCCTACGCTCTCCCGCTCCTCCTGCCCTGACCGTCCAGCGGCGGCTCCTCCACCGTTGCGGGCTGGTCCGATACGCGGCAATCCGGCCAAGTACCGACTCAGGCTAGCGACCGGACCGCGAACCCGTCCACCGGATTCGACCGGAAACCACCGGCCCGCGGTGCTACCGAGCAGTGCGGGGATGGCCGTGGACCGCCGCGTAGAGCCGCCGCACCATGGCTGTGGGATCCTGGGCGCTCCACGTGTTGCGGCCGAAGGCGATCCCCGATGCTCCGGCGGCCACTACATCGGCCGCGTAACGGACCGCATCGTCCTCGCTGTCGCGCTTGGGACCGCCGAGCACGAAAACGGGCGCCTCGCAGTTGCACACGACACGGGGAAGGTCGCCGATGTCCGGCGGGGCCATCGTCTTGATCGCGTCTGCCCCGAGTTCGATGCAGATGCGGGCGCCCCGGGCGATGTGCTCCGCATCCCACGGAACATCCCTTGCCCATCCCCCCGGAATCGACTCGGCGATCACGGGCATCCCGATCTTCTCGCACTCGCACACCAGTTCGGCCAGCCGCCGCAGCGAAGGTCCTTCCTCGTCCATGCCGGGGTAGACCATGAGAACGACGGCGTCGGCGCCGATCGTGGCTGCCTGCTCGGCCCCGTACAGGAGGGAGAAGCTGTCGCCGGGTGCGAAACCGCCCATCTGGGTCACGCCGCCGTCCACCCGCAACACGAGACCGCACCGGGCGAACGCTTCCGGGTAGCGCCGGGCGATCTGCCAGGTGGAGAGGATCCCGTCCGGCCCTCCGTCGGCAACCTTCTCGACGACATCCAGCGCCGGTCCGTCACCCGAGGCCGATTGCATATCGATCGCCACCAGGAACGCCCGCCCGTCCCGGCCGATGAACCGGGAGGCCCGGCGCAACTTGCCGGCCCCCACCGCCGAAGAGATGTATTCCATGTTGCACAGTCTCCTTGTCGCTGTAGGTCCCGGACCGCATCGAGTGTCGATCGCGGTCACTCCCGCCGCTCGGCCACTTCCAGACGGGCTGTCACCTCGTCCCCGAGGGCGATGAAGCGCTCGAGACCCTCCCGGTAGGCGGCGGCGGGTTCGGGGTCGAAGGTGGTGACGGGCGGGGTCGGCCAATCACCAGGCCCGCCTTCGCCCGGCCGGGGCCACCAACCTAGCGCGGCGCCGGCGCCCAGGGCCGCTCCGTAGGCCGCCATCTCGTCGCACTCCGGCACGTCGAACGGGACGCCCAGGACCGATGCCTTGATGGAGGTCCAGAGCGTGCTACGCGAGGGACCTCCCGAACATACCACCCTCTGCAGGATCACACCCTGGTCCCCCAGGACGCGGGCAATGTGAGCCAGGCCGTAGGCGGTCGATTCGAGCAACGCCCTCGTGATGATCGGCACCCCGGAACCCGGCCCGAGACCGTGGATGGAGGCGCGCAGCCTCATGTCCCAGCGGGGCGCTCGCTCGCCCTCCAGGAAGGGCAGCACGATGACCCCGGCAGATCCGGGCGGTACCTCGGCTGCCGCCTCCAGCAGGTCGGGTATCGGCCGGCCGGTGATCCCGGACCACCAATCCATGATGGCGCCGTGGGCGGCGACCGGACCGCCAACTATGTAGACGCCGGGCACCGGGCTCGGCATCCCGTACTCGACGGCGGGGGGGTATTCGGCCACCGACACTGCCACCCCCAGACCGCCGGTCTTCCCGCCGGGGTCGAAACCCCGCCCCGGAGCATCGATAGAGGCGGCCCATGCCGTCATGAACGCGTCGTTGCTGCCGGGCGCCAGGACGATGCCTGGAGGAAGCCCCTGGTCTCCCGACGTGACCCCGGCAGGGGAACCGACCGGGACCGGCGTCCCGAATCCGGGAAGCCCCTCCATCGACGACCATACGCTCTGGATCCCCGGCGAACCTCCCAGGGCGGACACTATGTAGTCCCACATCTGGCGAGGCTCGGCACCGGGCCCGAACCGTTCCCTCAACACGCCCGCCTGTGCCTCTTGCTGCTCGGTGGGGCCGGCGGTCGCTCCGGCGGGATGACGGAAGGTCACCGCCAGTTCTCCTGTCGACACCACCGTGGTGGGACCCTGGCCACCGACGCACAGCGCCGTCGGTCTCTCACAGCCGAGCCCACCGACGGCGCGCGAGAGTCCCGCCAGCCAGATGGCCGGATCGACCTCGCCGGTCGGACGCCGGACGCCGGACGTGTATGCCGATCTCGAAGTGGCCACGACGCTCCCGGCCCGGTCTATCGCGACGGCGCGGGCCGCGCCGCTGCCGATGTCGACTCCGGCGACGATCGGCATCAGCCGTTCTCGAACTCCACGAACACGCGATAGGTCGGTTCGGAGGTCACCAGCGTGAGGGCATCGCCCAGGCCCGCCAGGGGGAACCGGGCGGATACCAGACGGTTGAGCTGGTCGGCGATGACTCCGGAGCGTATGATGGTCGAGGCCCGTCTCCAGTCCTCCGGCTCCTGGTTGAAGGCTCCGACGATGGCCACCTCCTCGCGGTGAGACCTGTCGGCGCCCACCGAGGCGGTCACGTCCTTGTCGAACGCGCTGTAGAGAACCACGGTTCCCCCGCGGTCGGCCAGTTCCACGGCCAGGTCCACCCCTCCCATGGCAGCCACGAAGACTACGTCTGCCCGATCCCCCACCTCCATGGCATCGCCCGGCTCGGCAACCCAGTCGGCGCCGACCTCGAGGGCCTCGGACCGGCGAGCGGCCGACAGATCGATCACGCCGATGGTCGAGGCGCCGCCCAGCCTGGCCAGGGCCATGTGGATCCGTCCCATGAGGCCCCCGCCGATGATGGTCACCCGATCACCCGGTCTGAACCGACCCTGACGCAGGGAGTGGACGCAGCAGGCGATCGGTTCCCCCATCGCGGCATGGGCCATCGGCGCATCGCCAACCGGATGGACCGACTTGGCGTCGACCGCGATCCTCTCGGTGAACCCGCCGAACGCCACCGTGCCATCGGACAGCCTCCGTCCCTGCCGGTATTGGCACAGACCGGTCTTGCCCCGCCGGCACGGTCCGCAGGTGAGGCATCGGGTGAGCAGGTCGATGGTTACGCGATCACCAACCTGGGGAGAGCCCACCAGCCCGTCCACCCCTGTGCCGGCGGCCACGATGACCCCGGCGGCCTCGTGGCCCGGCGAGACCGGATACCAGAGTTTGTCGCCCGCGAAGAGCCGGCGTTCGAGGGTGCATATACCGCACGCGGCTATATCGACCAGCACTTGGTCGGCGCCCGGGGTGGGGACGGGCTCCTGGCGGAATTCGACCTCTCCGGGTCCCGTGATGACTGCTGCTTTCAAGATGCCTCCCGGATGCGCTCAGCGGAGCAGCCCCGCTCCACTACCTGCCCGCTTTCTGGAGTTGTGACCGTACCATCCCCCATCGCAGTGGTTCGGGGGCCGGCGCGCCGCTACCAACCGCTCTCAGCGGTCTTGATGGTCGCCGACTTCTGCGGAAGTACTCGCGCCTGGCATCCGGACCCTCGCTCACTCCATGGCCGCTCGATCTTTAGAGGTGCGGCTCACCTCGAAGGCGGTCATGTAGTAGTGGGTGACCTACACCTGCCCCGCTTCCAGCCGGTTCGCCACCGGGTGGGCCTTGCCGGACTCTCCGTCCGGACAGCCGAGACCAGGCCGTACCGGCTGTTGGGTCGGTAGCCCGGTTCTTCGTGTATGGATCAGGACTCTGAGCCCCACAACCGGGCAGGCCATGGAGGCCGCTCCGCCGGGCGCACGCCACGTCTTCCCTGAAGACCGGAACGGTCACTCGAACTATCTCAGTCCCTGTACAACGCCACCCACTTGATGATCTCGTCGACTTCGGCCGACAGCTCCATCAGGCCGACGTGCTCGTCGTAGAGATCGCCGTCCATCTGTGCCTTTATCTCCGGCTCCAGCACGTGATATACAGGAAGTCCCAACGGGACTCCGGCCAACGGACCCGCCCAGGTCGGATCGCCTCTCGTCACCGTCTCCGCGAAGAGACCGGCGCTGTTGGCGTCCGGCTGGCCCAGCACCACGACCATGTCGTCGGTACCGGAAGTCTCGGCCAGGCGGTTTACGTTCGCCTGGTCCTCCAAGTCCATGGCGCCCCCCGCCGTTCAGACGAAACACTGGGTGACGCTGAACACCACGGTGGCACCGGCCGATTCGGCCAGCAGCTTGAGGCTGGGGCCGTTGACGCCTTCGCGCTCGCCGATGGCCACCACCCGCTTACCGTTCAGATCCATGCGTGGACCTCCTTTCATTGCCTTTCGAGACCGGTCGAACCCGCGGGCCGCTCACCACCACGATACGTCCGGACCGCCAGCATAGATCGCTTTGGTAAGGCCGGGATCGACTACAAACCAACGGCGAACATACTAACGCTGGCTAGCGGGTTCATGGACTCCTACGACTTCACTCTCAATCCGTACAGCGGATGCTCCTTCGGTTGTACCTATTGCTATGCCGCATTCTTCAGCCCGGACAAACAGAAAAGAGATTCCTGGGGGGACTGGGTGGTAGTCAAAGAGAACGCAGTCGAGTTGATGAGAAGGCGTAGGCGCGGTGGATTGGACGGAAGGCGCATCTATATGAGCAGTGTGACCGATCCTTACCAGCCCATTGAGAGGAAGCTGGAGATTACCCCGGAATTGCTCAAGATCATGGCCGAGCATCACAGGCCGAAGCTAATGGTACAGACCCGTAGCCCCCTCGTCGTGCGGGACTGTGACCTGTTCCGGCAGATCGAGGGGAGCGGTGGAAGGGTTCAAGTCAATATGACGGTCACCACCGACGATATGGACATCATGCGAACGTTCGAGCCGCTCTGCCCTCCCAACCGGAAACGCTTGGAGGCGATCACAAAGATACGGGAGGCCGGTGTCGAGTCCTGTATCACGATGACACCCCTGCTGCTGGTCAGCAACGATCACGAATTCGCCGATAGCCTGATCGAGACCGGGGTCCAGAAGTTCATCGCCCAGCCCTTCCACTTCAAGAAGGGCAAGTTCGTGGCCAACACCCGCCAGGAAGCCTTCGACCTGATGTCGGAGAAGCTCGGCTGTAACCGTGGAAACTTCATTCCCAGATACCTCGGGGCCTATGACGAGTTCGTCCGGATGTTCAAGATGAGGCTACTCGAGGAAGGGCTACCGGAACTGGGGATAGGCAAGTCCGGCTTCGAACCACCGTGGTAATGGCCCCCTGTCCGGTAATCAGATAAAGCTACAGCCTGAGCACCGGCACGTCCGGCGACTCAGGCCGGGGGCCCAGTGTCCGGTTCCGGCAGTCAGCAACCAGATCGAGTTCCTCCATGACGAGTTGACCGATCAACGGGTCGGCGCCCGGCGGCACCACGACGCATCGAGCGAACGTCCAGCGGTCACCGATGTGCACGGTCAAGGGGCCGGCAATCGCTAGCTCACCTCGCCGACCGTCCGCGTAGGCGAAGGTTCCGCTGCCCACAACCTCTACGCCGAGCCGCTCCACGACATCCGCGGGCAGCGCGAGCATCAGCGCACCTGTATCCGCAACAGCGCTGACCGTAGCCCGGCGGATTTCCGTCTCCCGGAGGATTCCCTTGTTGACCATCGCGCGGTCTTCCGCGTTCTGCAACTCGATGTCAACGACGATCTCGCCCATAGCTCGGCTTCAACTCCCCTCTCCGGCGTGTTCGCAGTGTGATTCGCAAGTGTATCGATGTATCAGTCATACCTGCTAACACTCACATACTAACACTACTATGAGCCAGCCTCTGGTCGGTGGCCAGAAGCGGAGGGTCGTTCCACCACGAAGGACACCCCGTCGACCAACTGCGTCATCCTGCCCAGGAACAGGCTGCCCTTGGCGATGATCATCGCCCGATCCAGCTCGCCTCGGCGCATGGCCCGGTGCGCGTGGCCGAGGTAGGGGACGCCGGCCGGAATGTGGCCTTGCGTTGGGGCGAACCCCGGCATCCCACGCTCGGTCACGAACCTGTCCATCTCGCCCCTTTGTATCTCGCCCCGCAGGACCGCCATCGCCGCCAGGGTGCGGTAGTTGGTCCTGGGTACGTCGCCGCTCCCACCCGGTTCGGTGATCTCCGGGTTGTGCATCTCCACCGCGTACCGATCGATGTCGGTCATGCCGAGACCGGCCCTCACCAGCGGTTCCACCACCAGCGCCTCGTAGACAGCCCGCGACGACGACCCGGCCCCTATCGGATGCCGGCCGGTGAGGTCGAGACGCAGTCGCATACCGTCGCCGTCGGCGGGACCGACCAGGAAGGCCATCGAAGCCAGGCAGTCCTCCATCACGGGTACCCCGTTGCGAAGGTGGGCGGCGAACTTCATGCCCAGCTTGGCCTGCGACCCGCCGCCCAGTACCACCACGTACTCGTGAAGACCCGCCGCGACCATCGCCCCGGCCGCGATCAGGGCATGCACGGGTGCGGCGCAGAAAGCCTTGATATCGGACCCCGTGGCGTTCACGCAGCCGACCACCTCCCCGACGGCCTTCGACAGGCTACCCCCGCCCCGCTGGTAACGGTCCCCCACCGCCTCCTCCCCGCTGTTGAACAGGTAGTCCACCCGGGATGCCGGAAGGGCGCTCCGGATCATCAGGTCCGAGACGGCAAGCACCGCGGTCGCCTTGGCAGCCAGATTCTCGAACAGCACATGGGCGGACAGCGACGCGTCCTGTTCGTGGGCGGTGCGCATGAACCCGGCCACCCTCCCCCCGTCGTAAAGGGGAAGTCCGCTGCTGCGGTCCATGATCTCCCCCAATTCGGCCGGCCCGACACCGGTGATGCGGTCCATCCGGTGACCGAAGGCGGTCAACTCCGCCCTGGCCCGGTCCGCCAATCGCTGGTCGATGGTGAGAAGGTCGAAGTCGTCGCACAACTTCATCAGCCCGTAGAGCGCGGCCTGGGTAACCAATCGGCCTAACGGCCCGGTGGACCGGGCGGGGACAACCCTGTTCTCGTACCAGGGGCGGGGGATGGAGGCGAGGTCGTCAGGAGCGAGGTTGCCGATGAAGGTCTGGTTGGGCGGGTAACCGACCACCTCCTCCCAGGGGCGGAGGGCCTTGGTCAGCCGTGCCGACAGGGAAGGGTCCCTCTCGATCTCGCGGACTGGTTTCGATCCGTACCGGACGAAATCGGGAGCGTGGGCCAGCGCGTAGGACGTGTCGAGGATGGCGGGTAACGGCATCAGACTGCACTCTCCAGGGTCACCAGGTCACCAATCGGCGAATATTCGGGCTTCGTGGAGAGTAGTGGCAGCCGCCCTGAGGGCCTTGCACACCTGCTCGCGGCGCCAGGCGACCTCTTCGCCGGGCGTACGTACCGGGTAGCCCACCGGGTGGGGGATGAGGCCCGACGAACGGATCCGGTTCGCCCCGGCGACCTTCGCTATCGATGTCATCGCGGTGAGCAGGGTGGCCGGTATCCCGTGCTTCTCGATCATCTTGCACATCGTTGCACCGCAACGCGTCCCGGTCCCTCAGGTACTGGTGGCGACGACCGCCTGGACCCCGTCGGCTCGGAGCCGGCGGGCGATCTCGGCGCCCATCCGCTCCGCGTCGGTCACGGTGGTACCGGTGCCCGTCGTCACGTAGACGTAGTCGTGGAGCTTGCCGATGGCGCCTTCCTCGGCCAGGGCGCGTAGGGCGTCGATCGGCACCAGCCGGTTGGGGTCGGCATCAACCCACTGCGAGTCGTAACCCGCATGGATGGACCGGAACACGGGCCACCGGTTGTCCTCGATCATGGCGAGCGGGTACCGGGCCCAGCGGGTGGCGCCGGAGGATTCGATGCGGTCCGGGTTGCCCTCCGGCACGAGCCCCCTTCGGTCAGGATGGCGACGGTGGTGGTCGACAGGTCCGCTACTGCGGGCGCCGGTGGGACCGTCTCGGCCTGGGCCGGGAGCCGTACCTCGCTGGTGTACGGTTCGCCACCGACCTTGGCCATCAGCATGTCGAGGGCCCTGGCAGCCACCGGCGTGCGGTTCACCCAGGCGCCGCGGTAGCCCATGGGAATCCTCCCGTCATCGGCCGCCGGAAGCAGGTCCCCGCCGCGGGCGAGGCGGAGCCCGACCCTTGCCATCGACTCGAGCGCCGGGCGCATCCCGGCAGCCGAGTCGGCCGTGGCCACCATGACCACCCGGCTGCGGTAGACATCGACCGCCGGGGCATCAGGGAAGAGCCCGACAACCGCGGGGATCCCGAGCCGCTCCCTCGCGCCCGCTGCCACCGCCGCGCAGGCCAGCCCGTAGCGGCCGGCATTGAAGGCAGGGCCGGCCAGCACCAGATCCGGCTCGACTTCGGCGATGGCGGCGAGAGCGACATCGAGGTTCGCGTCCGCATCGGCGTGAAAGGCGTTGTCACCACACACCAGGGTCCGCACGATCCTGGCCCCGTCATCAAGTAGCTGCTCGAGGGCCCGACCCGAACCGACCACCCCGTCGTGAACCTGCAAGGGGGTGCCCGCCCTGTCCTCGCCGCCGATCCCCCCGAAGAACTGGTTGAGGTAATGAACCATGCGGATCATCTAGTGGTCTGTCTGTGAAATGGCGGCGTGGTATGCGCCGGCAGCGGCGTTCCTCGCAAGGCCCGCCGACGAAGGCGTACCGGGAGCGTACGTAGAGGAGGCGGAACGCAGCGAGGGCCGTCGCTGGCAAGCAGAGCACGCCAGGTTATTTTGCAGGCAGACCACTAAAAGGCCCTTCCGGTGAGTATGTTGCCGCCCAACTGGTTGACGCCGCAGTAGTGGTAGTACATCTTGAGGTCGAACGGGCCGCGGGCCGGCGTTTCTCCGTCGAGCAGCAGGTCGTCCCCGATCACCCGCCCGACCTCCGGCATGGTCACGATCTCGTCCTCGGAGCCGACGCTGACGATAGCGTCGGCCTCGGGCACCGTGTAGAAGAGCGGGAAGTCGTACCCGTCGATGCCCGGCGCCTCCGACGAGACGACGACGGTCCTGATACCGGCCTGCTCCATGTACCGGCAGGCGAGCATCATGTCGATGGCCGAGTTGCCGCCCCCCTCGGCAGTGAGAACCGCCCCGTCTGCCCCTAGGAAGCCGCCGAGCTTGGCCGCCCAGTGGGACGAGCGCTCCTTGTCCTCCTGGGTGTAGTTGTGGCCGCGGTTGATGATGACCCCGGCGAAGTTCAGGTCCCGGCCGTGACGAGCTGCGAGCTCCCGGATGATCGGGTTGTTCTGGTGGAGGAAGGTGGGGTTCTTATAGCAGGCGTACACGTGGACCCCGCTCACGATGGCGCCGTCGATCACCTCGTTGGGGTGGATGAGCGTGGGAACCAGGTTGTGGATGGTCCGCCCGTACAGGTAGGTGTCGGCCATGCTGCCCTGTCCCTGGAGCTGGTAGAAGTAGACGACGTTCGGCAGATCGGGGTGGGGGGTCGAGAAGTCGAATGTCGTCGTGGAGTCGGCTACGGCATCGGCGGTCAGGAGTGCCCGCCGGGCGACCATCTCGGCCACCCGGAGCGTTGCTCTCCGGATGGCGTCGTCGTAGTCGTCGTTTCCCACGGTGGGATTCGGGGTGTATACCAGCACCACGTTGCAGACCCGCGACATCGGGCTGTAGACAGCGGTCGGGCCGGACATGTCCACCACCGCTTCGCGTGCCTGGAGCAGTCCCGATAAGGGCTGGGGATAGCGGCTCGACGCCAGCACGCTCACCCCGTCGATACGCACGGTTCGGCCCTCGCCTACGGTGTCCATGCCGCCGAGGAAACCCGGAAACACGGTCCCGACCCCCGGCTTGGTACGGGGTTCGACCGCGTCGAGGCAATGCACGATACGCACGTCCTCCCCCGGTCGGGCTACGGCAACTTCGACATCGGCGATGCGGGCGTCCGAGAGAACGGTGGACGCCACTTCCCGGTTCGAGATCGTCAGGGTGTGCCCGGACACCGAGGTGGCGTTGCCGAGCCGTACGTCTTCTATGTGAATGGACCGCACATCGAGCCGCAAGGATCGCCGCATGCCTGGATCCAGCCTACCGCGCCGGCTGTCGCCGCGAGTCGCGGATCCGAATGAGGTCGGTCACCACCACCCCCAGCAGAACTAGCGCACCCCCTACGACGATTCCCGGCTGGATCTGCTCGTCCAGCATCACAACACCGGCAGACACGGCAATGAACGGGACGATGTAGCCGATGATCGTGGAGTAGGTGACGGTGACGTGGCGGATGAGGAAGTAATAGAGGCCCAACGGGACCAACGTCCCCAGTGAACCCACGTAGAGCAGGCTGAGCTGACCAGTCATCGAGGGGGTGGCGGGTACACCTTCGATTGCCAGCGCCAAGAGGGACAGGGCAACGCAACCGATGGCGAGCTGGACCCCCGTCACACCGAGCACCGAGTACTGACCGGCGTAGCGCTTGGCATAGACGGCCGCGACCGATACGGACACCACGCTGACGAGTACGAACAGTCCGGCCAGGAGTGGGTTGCCGCCTTCCGCGACCCCCGAGTCGCCCCCGAGCAGCAGTACCGCCACCCCGCCGAGCCCCAGCAGCAGACCGACCAAGGTGACGACTTTCAGCCGCTCGTTGGCCAGCATGAAATGCGCCACCAGCGCTGTCACCAGCGGGATCAGCGCGTTGACCAGGGACACGAAACCGGCCGAAGCATTCTCGAGAGCCAGGTTCCGTGTCTGGTAGGGCAGCAGCACGCTGAGCACCGACAGCACCGCCCCCATACGCAGTTCGAGCGGACCGACCAGCGTCCCCCGCCTCCGCCCAGCAATCAGGAAGATGACCGCTACCGCCGCGATCAGCGAGGAAGCGGCGGCGATAGTGATCGGCCCCAACCCCTCACGGAGGGCCATCCTCACCGCGATGGGAGAGGAACCCCACCCGAAGCTGATGAGGAGCACGAGCGCCCAGACCCGGCGGTCCGAGATGACAGATTTCACGGCCAATGCCCCTCCAGCCGCCGGACACGCTCGAATCCATCGTCGCTTGCCGCCGGCAGCAGCCCATCGACCCGTATCCGCCCCCGGCTATGACTTTGGCATCCTGACACCTGCTGCCGGGATCGGAGATCAGGAATCTACGAGCGCATCCTACCCGTGTCGAGACGGCTGGAAACACGGCATGACAGCGTGACCGATGCCGCTGTTGGATCCGGCGGGGCCAATGCAGGAGGAGGATACCTGGGCGACTCAAACGCTGATGAGCTCCCCTCTTGCTCACCGCCGTCTACGTCTTCGGGCAGATCTGATGGGACTGGGTGGCCGCCCGACCTGGTCCTGCTAACCCTGCTATGGCTTCAAGTCTCAGGACCACGTCATCCGGGGAGTCCGGATACTCCACGCCGACCTTGGGCTGGATCAGTACCCCGTGCTCTTCGACCTGTACATCCAGTTCCTCACCGATCTCATCCGCACTGATCCGGGACAGCTATGGACACGACGCCATGGTGAACAGCAGCCTCTCGTGGCCCGCATCTCGTGGTTGACTCCCAATCTGGGAAACCCCTCACACGACCATTGAGCTGGAAGTACCTTTCCCCACCCGTGTCGCTGCGGGGTCACACGTAGACGGTGTGGGGTCCTCAGTCGTTCATCTTCGATACGCCGGGCTATCCGGGTAGTCCTCCGGCTTTCCCGTGTCTCCGGACTGGATCACGAAGTCGCGGCGGTCCCGGTAGAGACAGGCACGGTTCAGCACGTAGTTGACCCCCGGCTGGATGTCGTCCCAGTGGGTCATCAGCCAGTACTTGTAGTCGCCGATGAACAGGTAGGTGTTCTTCATACGGAAGAAGCGACCGGCCACGCCCTCTCCGGAACGGAATCGCCCGCAGACTGCCTCCAGCAACTCCTGCTGCCCGTCCTTCTCGGACAGTACGTACTCGTGGGGCCAGGTGCTGCGGTAGGTGACCGCCTCCCTCCAGGGTGCGCGGGAGATCATTTCGGTCAGCTTTCGTGCCATTACGTTGAATCACTCCTCGTTCGGTCAGCCACTCATGCCTCCGTGTTCTCCAACCCGAGACGGAAAGCACCGGCAGCACGGGGGTCATAACCCGTCAGTTGTATCTCATTGAGATTGCCGGGGTGTTCCTCCATCCATCGAACGCACTCGGAGGCGATCACCCCTGCGGCGGCCTCCAACGGATAGCCGAACACCCCGGTCGAGATAGCCGGCATGGCCACCGTCCGAGCGCCTATCTCGGCGCAGGAGTCCAAGGCTGCTCGCACCGTCTCCCTGAGCCGGGCCGGGTTGTCCATTCCCTCGTTATAGCGGGGCCCTACGACATGCACGACCCATCTCGCCGCCAATCCACCACCGGCCGTCACCGCCGCCTGCCCGGGTCGGAGCGGGCCGTGCTCGGATACCCACCGGTCGGAGTCAGCCAGGAACTCCTCCCCGCCCTTCGCTCCCAGCGCGGCCGCCACCCCACCGCCATGCCGGAGATACTCGTTGGCGGCGTTGACGATAACGTCGGTGGATGAAGCCGTCAGGTCCCCCTGGACCACCGTCACGGCCCCATCCTTCGAGATCCTGGCTCTTCCGCGTTTGCCACTCATCATGCTGATAGCCGGTGTAGGGACGTTGCCGGCCTACCCGACCGGTCCCGGTTCCAGGATCGTACCGATGCTCACGCCGTCGAGCCACCGCCGTCCCGGTTCCGACCCGGGGCTGTCAGCATCCATGACGGTCGCGCCCGGGCATCCGGTGGGTAGGGTGATGCTCGGCAGCGGCTCATGAACGGAGTTCGAGCGTCATATGGCGACGCAGCTCAAATACTGGGGATGGGGGTACGAAGGGGACGGCCTTTCGCCTTGTGACAGGGAGGCCCTGCTCAGCACCTTCGCTGCGGACTTCGGTATACATCCGTCAGGTGACTGTGGCGTACCGCGTCTCGACGAGCTCACGCTCCCACCGCCCCGGATGGAACCGCCGACGAGCCTCGCAGCGATATGCACGCAGGAACCTTACGAGCGGATCCTGCACAGCTTCGGGCAGTCCCAGCCCGATTCGATCCGGATCTTCGCCCGGGACTTCGCCCACGCTCCCGATGTGGTGGCCTACCCGCGGGACGAAGCCGATGTGATGGCAGTGCTCGAGTGGGCGGGTGAGGCGGGAGCGGCTCTGATCCCTTTCGGTGGTGGTTCGTCGGTCGTGGGCGGAGTGACGCCCGACATCGATGACCGGTACACGGCAACCGTAACCCTCGACATGAGCCGGATGAACCGGGTCCTCGAGGTCGACCCTGTGTCGAGGTCGGCGCGGATACAAGGCGGGGCGCGCGGTCCCGAACTGGAAGCCGCTCTGAAACCGCGCGGGGTAACGCTCCGCCACTTCCCCCAGTCCTTCCAGCATTCCACCCTGGGCGGATGGATCGCTACCCGGTCGGGCGGTCACTTCGCGACCCTGTACACCCATATCGACGACCTGGTGGAGAACGTGACCATGGTCACACCGGCGGGCAGGATGGAGTCGCGCCGGCTTCCGGGGTCGGGTGCCGGTCCGAGTCCCGACCGGCTGGTCATTGGCTCTGAGGGTTCGCTCGGAGTGGTCACCGAGGCCTGGGTGAGGGTCCAGGGTCGGGTGTCCTTCAAGGCCACGGCCGGGTTCCGCTTTCCGGACTTCCTCGCGGCCGCCGGGGCCGTGCGAGCGATAGCGCAGGCAGGCTTGTTCCCCGCCAACGTCCGGATCGTCGACGGGGTGGAACTGGCGGTGAACGGGGCCGGGGACGGTTCGTTCACGCTCATGGTGGTCTCCTTCGAGTCGGCCGACCGTCCTGTCGACGCCTGGATGGACCTCGCCGAGCAATGCGCCCTCGACCACGGAGGGGTGCCCGATGTCGACTGGCACACCAGCCCCGACAGCCACCTGCGGGGAGCGGTCGGCGCCTGGCGCGACGCCTTCATCAGGATGCCCTACAACCGGGAGGTACTCACGCCGCTAGGCATCATCTCAGACACCTTCGAGTCGTCCATCACCTGGGACCGCTTCGAAGCGTTCTACCACGTGGTCACGGACGCCACCCACCGTGCCATCCGCGAGGCGACCGGTCAGAGCGGCGCCGTGTCATGCCGGTTCAGCCACGCCTATCCGGACGGTCCGGCCCCGTACTTCGCTTTCCACTGCGCCGCACGGCCGGGCTCCATGCTGGAGCAGTGGTGGGAGATAAAACGTGCCGTCTCCGACGCAGTGATCGACAACGGAGGCACCATCACCCACCATCACGCCATCGGCCGCGATCACCAGCCGTGGTACGAGAAGCAGCGCCCCCAACTGTTCGGCGAGGTTCTCGCGAGGGCCAAGGCCCACCTCGATCCGAAGGGAGTCCTCAACCCCGGCGTGCTCATGTCTCCGGATAGATAGACCCCATCGTTGGCATAGGCTGTCAGGACCGGCGAAAGGGAGCACGTGGCTCTTCAGATCGCGCCACCGGGTCTGAAAGGACTCGCTGTAGCGGATACCCACCTCGGTTCCGTGAGAGGTGAGGAGGGTTTCTTCCATTACCGGCAGTACGACGCGGCCGAGTTGGCGCGCCACCGCAGCCTCGAGGACGTGTGGACTCTGCAGATCGACGGCGCATTGCCCCCGGCGATGACCGCTATCGACCCCGGCCCGCGGCGGCTCCTGCCGGGCGACGCGGCGTACGTCGTCGACACGGCAGCTGCTCACCTCGACGATCCGATGGCGGTGCTGAGGGTAGGTCTGCTGACAGTGGCGTCGATCGAAGACCGAGGGCCCCTGCTCGACCGCACTGCCGGAGAGCGACGCGACGATGCGATTCGCCTGTCCGCAGTCGTCCCCACCGTGCTGGCTCGTCACCACCGTCGCCGAGCCGGACTGAACCCCGTCGATCCGGATCCCGATCTCTCACACACGGCCGACTACCTGCGCATGGCAACCGGTGGGCAGGCCGACCCGGTCGCGGTGCGCGCCGTCCAGAGATACCTCGTAGCGACGCTCGACCACGGGTTCAACGCATCAACCTTCACCAGCCGGGTCGTGGCCAGTACCGGGGCCGATATGGCGGGATCCCTTGTGGCGGGGGTGGGAGCGCTCAGCGGACCGCTCCATGGAGGCGCTCCGAGCCGGGCGATGGAGATGATCGAGGAAATCGGCTCACCTGAGCGGGCCGCGTCCTGGGTGGAGGACCGCCTTGCCAGGGGACACAAGATCATGGGGTTCGGGCATGCCGTCTATCGAGCCGAGGACCCGCGCGGCGCCGTGCTACGAGAGGCGGCCTCGATGCTGGGTGGAGACCTGGTGGATCAGGCGGCCGCGATCGAAAAGGAGATCCTCGGGGTGCTACGGCGATGGCGGCCCTACCACCGTATCGTCACCAACGTCGAGTACTGGGCCTCCGTCGTGCTCGAACTCGCCGGGCTGCCAAAGGCCATGTTCACACCGACGTTCGCGGTCAGCCGGTCGATAGGCTGGGCCGCCCACGTACTGGAGCAGGCCGACGGAGGCAAGATACTCCGTCCCAGCGCCCGCTACATAGGTCCCGAACCGCTCCGATCCTGATCCCGGCTCGTGTCACAGGCCCCGGCGATGCAGGTCACCTGTCCGCCTACCCCCACCGGACGGTGGAAGACCGGCGATGATCCGCACGGCCCGCTCCTCGGAGTCTTGGGAGAAACCGATCCTCACGCTGCTGAACCCGGGACCGCGTGTGGCGTCCAGCGCCAACCTGGAAGTGGTGCCCTCGACGGACGACGAGGGATCGAGGGGGCTTCCGGGCAGACCGTCCACCACGAAGAGATCCTCGGAGGGCTGGAAGTGGGTGGCCAGCGCCCAGAGCACCTCGGAGTCGTTGGTGACATCGATGTCGTCGTCTACCGCGATAACCGTCTTGAGGTACGGGTCCCATCCGAGGAGACCGAGCATTACCTGGCGGGCCTGGCCCACCCGGCGCGGCCGCAGCTTGACGTAGCAGTGAAAGTGGCTGCCCGAGTTCGGGTAGTGCAGGGCGGTAACGTCGGGGAACCGGTCCTTCAGCTTCTCGGCCATCTCCGACTCCCTCGGGATGCGGCCCAGGTTGAGGTGCTCCGCCGAGTTGCCACCGACTATGTCCAGAAGGAGGGGGTCGCGACGGATCGAAATAGCTTCCACCCGGAAGAGGCTGTTGGTGGAACGGTCGGAGGAGTACCCGGTGAACTCCCCGAACGGGCCCTCCTCGACACGGGTCTCTGGTTCGATCACGCCCTCGAAGAGGAAATCGGAGGTGGCGGGAACCCGGATCCCGTACTTTGGTGATCGCACCACCTCCAGCGGCGCCCCGAACAGGCCTCCCGCCACGTTACGCTCGTCGACGGTCATCGGCACCCGGGCGGAAGCAGCCAGCATGAACAAGGGATGCCCTCCGAGCACCATCGCCACCTGGAGCGGCTCCCCCCGCTCGGCGGCGGCCTTGAGCATCCGCCATAGGTCTCCGCGTGAGTGGAGGCTGGTGGCGAACTCGGTGGGCGAGTGGACCATGGCCCGGTGGTAGCTGAGATTGCCGATCCCGTCCCGGTCCTCGGCGACGATGATCCCGCTGGTTATGTACGGCGCCCGATCGGTTTCGAAGTGGGTCAGCATCGGGAAGTCCCGCAGATCGATCCCCCCGACTCCGGTCACTTCATCCAGTACCGGCCCCCAGCCGACATCGACCGGCTCGACCAGGTTCCTGGTCCGGGCCTGGAACACGTCATGGAGGCTCTCCGGTTCGGTCCCGAGCATCCGGGAGATGCGCCGGCGGCAGGCGAACACGTTGGTGACGACCTCGAAGGGGATACCGCGGAGGTCCCCGAAGCGCAGCATCTCGTGGCGGTTGCCGTCCGCCAGGCGCCACACCACGCTTGCGACATCCCGGGAGTCGGGGACGGGTCCGGGAAAATTCAGGACATCGTCCGGGTAGGCCTCCTCGTAGGCCGAGACGAAGTCATGCAGATCCTGGCTTGCGGCGAGCCCGGCTGCGGTCACTTCCCGACCCCCATGGCACTCGATCTCCTCCACACCGGACCGACGGTCAATCGATCGGGCGCCCGTAGCCACCCTCCGCGAGCTGGGCCTTGGCGGCGTCCACCGACTCGGGTGGCGCGGTGGGCTGGATACCGACCAACCGGGCGATGTTGTTGCCCATATAGTCCTCCAGTCGGTCCTCGCCTATACCCAACCCCTGCGGTGGCTCGTGGCAGAGCACCTCGAGGTGGGTGAGCCACATGCCGGGGTCGTTGGGGGGCGAGTCGGTCCCGAACACGAGGCGGTCCCTGGGCATCTCCTTGGCGAACTCGACGATGCGCGACTGCAGCAACCAGCCCGACTCGCCGTACACGTTGGGCGAGTCCATGATCATCCAGAAGGCCTCGAAGCAGTACACGCCGCCGGTCTGGACCCCGAAGTGACCGATGATGAAGTCGACGTTGGGAAACTCGCGGATGATCGGATAGAACTGGGTGGGGATCGAGTAGGGACCGTCACCGGTGTGGAGCAGCACGATCACACCGAGCTCGTCGCACTTCTGCAGTGCCGGCCGGAGCCAGTCGAGGGCCCGGTCGGGACGGTACGCGTGCATGTTGGAGTGCAGCTTCATCATCTTGAAGCCGTACTCCTTGACGTGGAACTCCAGTTCGGCAGCGCCGTTCTCCGGGCCGAAACGGGGGTTGTAGTTGAAGTTGCCGATGAAGCGGTCCGGGTACTTTTGGGTGAGTTCCGCTATGTAGGCCATGTAGTCCCGGATCCCCTCACGACCGCCCCGGCTGCCTTGCTGCCACACGGTGTTGCCCGGGGGAGGCTGGATGAAGCCCATATCGATCCGGCGCGGTTTGCCGTTGATCCAGTACGGGCCGTCCATCAACTTCAGCATCCGCTCCCCCGTGAAAGGCTCGCCGGTGTGACGCCAGGCCTTGTCGACGACGTTGGTGGGGTGCAGGTGGGTATCGATGATCATTTGAAGGTCGCTCCTGGGTAGTCACTGCCTCGCTAGCGGGTCGGATCCCGATTCAGGATCCCGTCCGCTTCGGACTTCGTGTCCACGGCCTGTAGACCGTACAGCGTAATGGGCGAGCGGATCGGAGTCCGACCGTTACCTGCTACGGCAGTAGCCGCCCGGGTCTAGCGCCTACGGTGCCTTTCTGGCACCTGTGTCGCCAATCAGGTAGCGCAGAGCGGCCAGCGCATAGATCTTGGCAGCCTGGTTGACACCTTCGACGGCCAGCCGCTCGTTAGGGGCGTGTGCCCTGGGAAGATAACCGGGCCCGAAAGCGGCCACGGTAGGGATGCCGGCTATTCCCTGGAAGCTGAGAGCATCGGTCGCACCAGGGAAGACACCCGGCTCCACGCGCCTTCTGAGGACTAGTCGGGAAGCATATTGCAAGGCGGTCACCAGCGGATGATCGGTGGGAATCTGGATGGCCTCGCAGAACCCCACCATCTTCAGCACCGCCGACAACCGCGGGTTGTCGGCCATGGACCGGTCCAGAAACTGGCGGAGATCGGCCGCTACGCTTTGCTCGCTCATCCCGGGCACGAGGCGTATGTCGGAAGAGAAACGGGCATTACCGGGATAGACGCCGTAGAAGACCCCCGCTTCCGCCATCACCCCCACGTTCACGGTCGGTCCGGAACCGTCCAGTGGATAAGGGGCATAGGTCAGTTCGTCGTGGAACTCGGATGCCATTCTCTGGATCAGCCAGGCCATTTCGACGGTGGCGTTGACAGGATCGAAGCGATCGGAGACGCTGGAGTGCATCTGGGTTCCTACGACTTCGATGTCGACCAGCGCGGACCCGCGCGAGACCACCCCGATATTCTCCCACTCGGACATCACCCCACACGGCTCGCCGATGATGGCTGCGTCCGCCACGAGATGTCCCTCCTGGGCCAACCACTTGGACCCGAGCGTCGAGCCTCCTTCCTCGTCGGCGGTCAGGACCAACTGGAGTTCGCCTGACCACCCTCCCGCCCGAGCCAGCGCCACCGGGGCGTACACCATTGCTGCAACCGCCGCCTTCATGTCACCCGAGCCGAGACCTCGCAGCTCACCGCCCGAGACAACGGGATCCCATGGGTCGGTTTCCCACCGGGACAGGTCACCGGCCGGCTTGGTGTCGGTGTGCCCCGAGAGGATGAGCGTCGGTCCCGGCCCCTCGCCTGGAATCCGCACTACCAGGTTGGGCCTCGAAGGACGTGCCTCCAGAAGGCTCACATCGGTGATCCCGAACACTCGCAGCAATTCGCACACCAGCCCGGCCACGGCCCTCTCGTCCCCAGGCGGATTGGGACTGGGCGTAGCCACCAGTCGGCGGGCGAAGGCAAGCTGGTCCTCGGCTGTGCTATCCAGGAAGGAGAGCACCTCGATATGGGGTGGGCCCGGTACGGACAGTTCGGATCGGTTTCCTACATCGAGTCGAGCGGGTAGAGAGGGCGGGGAGCGTGCAGAAACCGGAGATCCTCCAGTCGGGGTGAACTCGCCCCGGGAAGGTCGAGGGTCACCGCCTCCGGCGCCGCTGAGGGGAAGTTGGCCCGGTAGTCGCTGCATGAGCGCACCACCAGCACATCCGCCTGATGGGGGTCGAGCCCGGCGTGATGCCAGGTCGCCGGGTCGGCGGTGATGGCAGGCTTGGACGTTATCAGCAGATGGTGAGAACCGGACTCCAGTACCGCCCACTCCCCCATCGACACCTCCCTGCGCGTGAAGGACCGCCCCGCCAACCGGTAGCTACCCGCTCCGGATCTGTGGACTATCCCATCCACCAAGATCGAAGACGCGGCCGGGTTGAAACCCCCTCCCACCTGGACTCGCACCCTCTTGCCCACTTCCGGCACGCACCGCCTGACAGCGGACGGGTCGAGGACGGTATGCATTACCACCATACCGGCACCGTGGATTGCGGCTTCGGAGACCATTGCCGGATCGTCTCCTGTCGCCCCGGCCGTCGGACAATCCGCAGTGTGTGCCATCAGGAAGGGCTTGATCGTAGATTTCCTCGCCGCCCGAAAGGCCATCGCGGGTTTCATCAGCCGAGGCGTGGTCATCTGTTCCTTTCTCTGCCATACCTCGTCGGCCAGTTCCTCAGCGAGATCGCGAGCTCCAGAGGGGTCGGCTTCGGTCGTCACCACCACCCCCAGACCGAGTTCCGGAACGTCGAGCCAAGGCTGGACCGGAAACAGCGAGACATCGAAAACATGACGGTCGGACCGCGCATCGGCAAGCCGGCGTATCTCCGACATCGGGCCGATGTCGGTGCGCATCGCTTCAGCCGGGATCAGCAGAGGTCGCTTGGCAAGGCCCAACGTGGGAGAGATCTCACCGTACGCGATCGCGGTGACCAGCCGCGCGATCCGCTTGCCGGTGGACGCCATATCGGTGTGCGGCTCGGTGCGGTATCCGACTACCGCATCGGACAACTCGACCATTCGCGTGGTCACGTTGGCATGGAGGTCCAGGCACACACCCAGGGGAACCGCACCGATGCGACGCCTGGCGATCTCGATCAATGCCGAATCAGCATCGAATATGGACTCTGTCGCCATCGCCCCGTGGAGCGATAGCACCAACCCCTCCAAGTGACCCGCCTCTTCCAGGCGGTCGTCCAGCAGGCCTGACAGCCGGGCGAAGGTCTCGTCGGTCACCTTCCCCGATGGCAAGGACCAGGCCGCCAGCAAGGGAACAGGCTCCGCTCCCATCCGTCGTAGAGCGGAGAAAGCCCCTGCAAACTCGGTATTAGTTCGCCTCAAGGCTTTGGCGGCATTCTCGCCCAGCAGGACGGTGTAGTCCTCCCACACGGTCGGACGGGAGCTGAAGGTGTTGGTCTCCTGAACTACAGAAGCCACCCCGACCCGGGGTCGTGCCAGTTGCCAAGGATCCATTCAGGGAGCCGGAGTGAGGCCCACCGGCTGGTTCAGTCGGGCGGAGCGTTTGGCGGCGTCCACGATCGCGTGGGCAATCCGGGCTTTGGCGAGGGTCATCTCCGGTGGGGTGCTGTCACGCACCGAGCGGATGAAATGGTCGAGTGAGGCGGCGAGGTCCCCGCTGACCCGCCCTCGCGTCACGGGCCAATGGGCCAGGTCGGGCAGGGTCAGCCGGTCTGTGTCGACCACTGCCAGCCCGTGGTTGGCCCCGTCGATGAACACCCCGCCCTCGGTACCCACCACCTGCAGGGAGGCGTCGAGGGGCCCCGGGATCGAGGGGGGAAGTACCCAACTCGTCTCGAGGGAACCGATGATGCCGTTCTCGAACCGGACCAGCACCATGGCGGCGTCGTCGTGGCCGTAGGCAGCCGATCGACGGGAGATGGTCTCGGCATACACCCTGGTCACCGGTGAGTCAGCCAACCATGCCATGGCGTCGAGGTCGTGGATCCCTGCACCGATCAGCAGATCCGTCCACCTCCCGTAGGTGTCGGCGGTCGCGGACGACGCCCGTCGGCGGGTGAATATCGTGTGAACCTCTCCCAAGCGACCGGAGGATACCGCGTTCCTCGCCTCCGTATAGCGAGGATCGAAGCGAAGGATGAAGTTCACCATAGCGAGCACTCCGGTGCTCTCGAGGGCGGTTACCAGCCGGTCGGTCCCCGCCAGGGTGGGAGCGAGCGGCTTCTCCAGCAGCAGGTGCTTTCCGGCTAGTGCCAGGGGAACAGCCACCTGGTAGCGGTGGTGTTCGGGTACCGAGACCGAAGCAGCGGAGAAGTCGCAGCGGTCCAGGAGGTCGGACACTTCGGTGAACCACGGAACCCGGAGCCGCTCGGCCACGGCCCGCGCTGTCACCGGGTTGGTGTCGACCACCCCGGACAGCGCCGCAAGTGGGTGTTCGCTGTAGATGCGGGCATGGAGAGAACCGATGGCGCCCACTCCCACCACCGCGGTTCTGAGAGGTGTCATCCCGACTTCCCGAGTTCGTCGGAGCGTCGGATCAGATCGGGGGGACCGACCGGAACCCGGTGCGGATCGAGTCCGGTTGCGTTCCGGAGGGCGTTGACGATGGCTGGTGTTGAAGGCAGCGTGGGCGGTTCCCCCACGCCGTCGAGGCCGTAGGGGGAGTCAGGATGGGGGAACTCGAAGAGTCGTACGTTGATGGGCGGCACACCGTCGATTTGGAGGTCGGAGGTGTCCGCGAAGCGACCCGGCACCCCGACGGGCACATCGGGACGCGGGATCGAGGTACCGACGCCTCTCGCGTGCTCCGTTCCCTCTCGCACCTCGATGCCCGATTGAGGGCGCGGTCCCCTCATGTGAGGCACCCTTCCAGGTCGGACCGCAGGATCCGGCCATCGAGGTCCCGCCCGATGATCACCAACCGGCTGCTACGACGGCCCGACCACCCACCGCCCGGGTACAACTCGAACAGACCATGCACTCCCTGAAGGATGGTCCGTTCTGGCCGACCGGCAATGTCCAAGATGCCCTTGATCCGGTAGATGTCGGCAGATCTCGTCTCCGTGAGTTCGTCCAGCCAGGCCGTCAGCCTCGATTCGTCCAACTCGCCGGTGATCTCGATGCTGGTGGCCTCCACTCCGGGATCTGCCGGGTGGGTGTACGTGTCATCGAAGAAGCCCTCGGCGGCCGATCCGGTAGACGGGTTGAACGCGTCGATACCGAGTATTTCGCCGGGATCCACCCTGGAATAGGACGATCGGATGACCGGAGCAGTGTTGTTGAACCCCCGTATCCGGTTCTCGGTGGCCGCCAACGCGTCCTCGCTCACCAGATCGATCTTGTTCAGCACGATCCGGTCGGCACAGAGGATCTGGTCCACCACCCGGCTGTCGGGGCGGTCGGGTCCGAACTCGTCGAGGTGGCGGTCGACGTGCTTGGCGTCGACCATGGTCACTATGCCGTCGACCCGGATGTTGTTCACGAGTACGTCGACGAACAGCGCCTGAGTAACCGGAACCGGGTCGGCCAGACCGCTGGTCTCGATGACCACGTAGTCGGGAGGCTCGGGACGTGCCAGCAGTTCCTGGATGGTGGTGGTGAGGTCGTTGCGAACCGACAGCGTGCAGCAGACACACCCGTTGGCCATCTCGACCACCTCTTCGTCGGAGGAGACTATGAGATCGCCATCTATACCGATCTCCCCGAATTCGTTGACTATCACGGCGATACGCCGACCGTGGTCCGTGGAGAGAATGTGGTTCACGAGGGTCGTCTTTCCGGCACCCAGGAACCCGGTCAGCACGGTCACAGGCGGGATGGCACGGGCAAACTCCGTGACCTTCATCTGATCGCCAACTCCATGGCTGCCAGGCTGACCGAAGCCCCGGTAGCCAGTAGCGGAGGGTGCGCCTCTCCGGCCGGAGAGGCGGTTGCGAGGTTGCCGGCGATGGTTCCCCTGTTACGGATCTGGGGCGATCCGACCGTCCGGGAGGCAATCGCCAGGGCCGGCAACTCACGACTCAGGCGCTCGACAACATCCGTGAACGTGACGCCGGCCCCGAGTTCTACTCCACCATTTCTCCTGTGCCACCCTCTCGACTCGTCGAGGTGGGAGAGATCGAGCAGAGCCGCCGGGCGCCGCCGGGCGAAGTTGATCTCGACCATGAGATCGGTACCGCCGTTTATCGGAACCGCCTCGGAGTTCTCCGTCTTCAGAGCGACAGCATCCTGCCAGGTGCGAGGTCGAAGGTAATCCACTCCCGGTCTTCTTCCGGCAGCCACCGATGCTAGCGGTCTGTCTGCAAAATGATTCGGCGTGTCCTGGCAGCCATCGACGCACCGGCTGCCTCTCGCCTCCTCGACGTACACTACGGTACGCCTTCGTCGACTGGCCTCGCGAGGAACGCCGCCGTCTGCCGGGCGCCGGATACCGGAAAGGGCCTCGCAGGCCCCGGGCGTGATAGGTCCAAACGCGTCGCCCATGACAGGGAACACATGACCGGTAGGCACGTTGATACTGATCGGCCGAAGCATCTCCGGCGCGCAGTCCAACTCGAGGGGCTAACCGTTGGCTGGAACGCCGTGGAAGGGATCATCGCCGTGGCTGCAGCGCTGGCCGCGGGCAGCGTCGCTCTCCTGGGTTTCGGTATCGACAGCTTCGTGGAGACCGTCTCCGGAGCCGTGATCCTGTGGCGCATCGCTGCCGAGCGGCGCGCCACCGACGCGACCCGCGTCGACCAAGTCGAGGAGGCCGCCCGCCGCGGGGTTGTAATGAGCCTGTGGCTGCTCGCCGTGTACGTGGCTGCAGAGTCGATCCAATCCCTGGTCGTCGGCGACACACCCTCCTCCTCGCCGGTCGGCGTGGCACTGCTGGTCGTATCGTTGGCCGTGATGAAGTGGCTGGCCAACGCCAAGCGGACCGTGGCCCGAGCCCTACACAGCCACGCCATGGAGGCCGACGCCGCCCAGACCGACTTCTGCTGGAAGCTGTCGGCAGTGGCGCTTATCGGATTGGTCGCCAATGCCGTTCTCGGTTGGTGGTGGGCCGACCCGGTCGCGGCGCTGGGCCTCGCAGCGCTGATCGCCACCGAAGCCCGCCGGACGTGGAAGCTGGGAACAGCCTGCTGCGGATAAGACCTTCCGAAACCCGGCACGAAGGGGTACAACGCTCTTGCCAGGCCCTTCGCTCGATCAGCCCCCCGGTCGCGCCGCAGCGTCTGGATGGTCAGGGCGACAAGGAGACTGGAAGAGTGCGCTCCATGCCAGCAGCGCCCAAGTGGGCCACAGGGACTCGGTGACGGGCTCTTTCGGCAACGGCCACCGACAACGACCGAGGCACCGGCCGAAAGCGCCGTCTCTGTGGCACCGATCGTGTTTGAGGCCCTCGGTGAGATCATGATCGATGTGCTGAACATCGGTGACGACTCCGTCCTAGGTTTCCGGCTGGGCATCGTCGCGGACGCCGGGGACGACTGGATGTCGGAGGAGCCGGTCCCTTCACGCTCCGCTCGGTCGAGCGCACCATCCTGTGCTATACCAGCCGGGGTGTAACCGAAGACGGCCTCTGCCGCTAGCCGTGGTGCCCAACCATAAACGACAGCGATGGGGCACACGGGGCCGGGGATACCAGCGGTGCGCATCGGACAGTCAGTAACTGGGCAAGGGTCATGTAGCCATGCCATAGGCGGAGAGGTTGTACCGCAGAACCCGGATCCGCTGGTTAAGACCCTCTAGTAGCGTCCTTTCCGGGTTTGTGGGGTCGGGCTGTACAGGATCGGGATGAGAGACCCACGGTTCAGGGACGACGCGCCCGGATGATGGCGGAGTGGACCCCCTCCGCGGCCTTGGAGTTCTTTGTCTCCGTCATCTGGTGAGTGGGGACGATCTCCACATCGATCAGACCCGCGGACTCCAAGCCCTGCCTGTATTCGGTGAAGGACGGCGCCCCGGCGATACAGCCGACCCATGAGCCCCGCTCCTTGCGCTCCTCGGGACTGAGGGCGTCATCGGCGACCACGTCCGTCACCCCTACCCGCCCGCCGGGACGGAGCACTCGGGCGATCTCCGCGAAGACGGCGTTCTTGTCTTCTGACAGGTTGATCACACAATTGGAGATGACCACATCCACCGAGGCCTCGGGCAGCGGGATGTCCTCCATGTAGCCCTTGACGAATGCGACGTTGCCCACCGCCGCCTCGGCGGCATTGGCTCGCGCCAACGCCAGCATCTCATCGGTCATGTCCAAGCCGTAGGCGAATCCGGTCGGACCCACCCGGCGAGCCGACAGCAACACGTCGATCCCTCCGCCCGAGCCGAGGTCCAGCACGGTCTCGCCAGGGCGCAACTCGGCCACCGCAACCGGATTTCCGCAGCCGAGGGACCCTTCGGCCGCGGCCGCCGGAAGCTCGCCGATCTCGGACGGCTCGTAGAGGGCGGAAGCAAGCTCGAAGTGCGGCTCGGCCTCGGCCACCCTCGCCGTGGTGGCCCGGGCAGCGTTGGCGTAGCTCTTCCGCACCTGTTCGCGAACGCTTTCGGTCATGACGGTCCTTCTCTGGCGCCGACCTACAGTACCTGCTTTGACGGCGACATACCGGTACAAGATCCTCCCTCCACCGAATAGCCCAGGTCTCCGACTCGGCCCGCAAACGATCGGTGGCCCTCACCTCAGCACCGCCGCGCCGGACCACAACAGCAGCGCCCAACCACGGCTTAAGCCACTAGGGCGTGTTCACCTAAAGTTACACTGATGTGATATCATTACGATATGACAATAACACAAGAACAATACCAACTCATAGTAGACGTGTTCCCGAAACCCCGCGGTACCGTCAAGGTATCCAACCTCCAAGCCCTCAACGGTATCCTGTACCTACTCGAGCACGGCTGCAAATGGCGGGCGCTTCCCGAACGGTTCGGGAACTGGCACACCGTTTACATGCGGATGAGCCGCTGGGCGGCCAGCGGCGTCTTGGACCGGGTGTTCCAGCGTCTACAGCAGGAACAGCTCATCGACCTCGAAGTTCTGGGCCTGGACAGCACGTCGGTCAAGGTTCATCCCGACGGCTGTGGTGCTCTCCGAAAGCGGGGTCCCCAGGCCATCGGTCGCTCCCGGGGAGGGTTGAACACCAAGATCCACATGGTCGCGGCCAGCGCTTGTAGCGCCGTCTTATTCGCTCTTTCCCCAGGTCAGGACCATGATGCTCCCCATGGGCGGGAGCTCCTCAAAAAGATGGGCCCACGAAAAAAGGAGCAGGAAGGGGAGCAGCTAGAGCTGTTCCTGGTAGCGGACCGCGCCTATGAAGGGGACGAAACACGGCAACTGGCCGTCGCTCTGGGCTACACGCCGGTCATCCCACCCCGAAGCAACCGCCGCCACCCGTGGGACTACAACCGTCCGATATACAAGCGACGGAACGAGGTCGAACGGCTCTTCCGACGGCTCAAAGGCTACCGGCGTGTCTTCACCCGCTACGACAAACTCGACGTGATGTTCCTAGCATTCATCACCCTCGCGCTCATACACGACACGCTCAGAAACGTGAACACGCCCTAACGAAGGCCGCCCGGCCGATTGTCTCGTAGTATCCGCCGTCTCCCGCGATCGGCATTGCTACCCGATCACAGCTTCCTCGCCGTGCCTGACCACGCCGTCGCAAGGGGGTTGAGCCTGTCACATTCCCATTGCATACGGGCAAGTAGCCGTAAACCCCACCGGTCCGCTGAGGTACCGACCGGACCGGGCAGGAATCATCGACGATGTGGCCGGAGCCGACCCACGGTGGGGGATGGCGGGACGCGTTTGGAATCTCAGGAGGTGGCGGCCGCGGGTGGGCCCGACGGATGGATCCGGCCCGACGGTTTTCGCGTTCTCGCTGCGCGCAGGCCCAGCCCCGATTCGATAGGACAAACCGGTCGGCCCACGCCGGCTATGTGACACGGCTGGCCGACCACACCGCTATCTTCCGGCCAATGGTTACCAAGGACGAACTGGCCGCCGCAGCCGCCGAGGTGTCGGCTGCGGACGGATTCGAGGCGGTGACGGTGGAGAGGCTGGCCGAAGATCTGCGGGTTCCTGAGCGTGAGGTTTCCGACCACTTCCCTACAGACGAGTTACTCCAGCAGTCGATAGTCTGGGTTGGCGCCGACGTATTCAAGAAGGCGGTGACCGAACCGGCCGCCGCAGCCCCGGAGGGCATAGAGCGGCTTAGGGCCTTGCTCTCGAACTGGGTCGACTACGCGGATAGCGACGCCTACCGGGGTGGATTCGTCGGCGGGGCTGCCGACCTGCCGGGCCACATAAAGGATCTGATCGCCCGGATAGCCCGGTCATGGATAGAGACGCTGGCGGGACACGCGCGATTGGCGGTGGAACAGGGCGAGTTACCGTCCGGGACCGATCCGTACCAGATCGCCTTCGAGGTTCACGGGCTGGTGCAGGAGGCCAACTGGACCTTCCGCGTCCTAAGCGACGTGGAAGCCTACAACCGCGCTCGGCGAGGAATCGAGAACCGCCTGGGCAGCCAGACGTCCGACCACCCGGCGAGGTCATACGTGAATCACGCGGGCTCTGATGCTCAGAGCCGATAGCAGGACGTTCATGTCCCGCGAGTCAGAGGTGAGAAGGGCGACATCAACGTCACGATGAGTGGCATCCAACACCGCGACTGCGGTAGAGGCATCGATGACATCGGATGTGCCGGTCCTGCCGCACAGCTGTCCGGAGGCCCGTGCGGCCGACCCGTCGAGGGTCACCTCGTCGCATCGCTTCAGCGATCGCGACAAGAGAGCCTGCCGGCTCGCGTCCCGCCAAGCCTGACCGATCACCCCGGCGGGAACCCGAACAGCTTCGCCGCGCTCGAACGCGGCCTCGATCATCGACAAGACGCGGCGATTGCCGCGATCCACCTGGATCAAGGCCCCGGTGTCGAGAACGAGCGTCATGGTCCGTAGAGCAGTTCCCGAGCCCGGGCGCGTTCCTCTTCGGTGAACGCCCCGTTCTCGGCCTGCCACTCATCGAGCAACTCCCTCCAACCCTCCATCGCCGCACGTTTCTTCTCCGGATTGTTGTGCCAACGGTTCGGATCCCGGTCAGCCGCCTCGTAAACCTCCTCCATAGCTGCCGCTAGATCCGGGTCGGACGGAACGACCGGACCTTTCACGCGTATCACGTAGAGGCGCTCCGGGGGCTCGGGCAGTTCGACGGGCCCATCGCCGACACTCTCCTGGGGTGTCGTCTCCAGACGCTCATCGACCGAACCAATTGCTTGTGCTGTATCCATACAGGCAACGTACCCCATCACCTAGCTACGATCAAGACCCTTGACCGGCGCATCGGCCCTTAGCTCCGAATCGTCGACTCGTCTGCCAATGGTTAGCTACCTCTGACACCTGACACCTGACACCTGACACCTGACACCTGACACCCGTCAGCCGGTCTGATCGATGGCTTGGATGTCGCTCGGGTCGTCCAGCATCTCCCAGCGGAGCAGCGATATGGGGACGTTGCCGTTGCTCCACAGATAGTCGTGGAACCATCGCAGGCTGAACTCGTCCCCCAGCTTCTTCTTGGCATCGCCCAGAAGGCGGATTATCTCGAGCTTGCCGACCATGTAGGCCATCGCCAGGCCCGGGTTGGACACGTACATCGACGTTTCTTCGAGAGCGGTCTGGGGATCGACCGGGACCAACTCCTCGAACATCTTCATCCCCTCCTCGAGGGTGATGGCTCCGGTGGCCAGACTCACGTCCACCACCGTCCGCAGGCTGCGGAGTCGCTTGAAGTTCTGGGTCACCAACCTCGACCACGGAGCGTCATCGAACAAGCCGGCCTGGAGCATCAACGCCTCGTTGTAGTGGGCCAGACCCTCGTTGATGATCGAGTCGTAGTAGCGGCGCCGTAGCGGGTTGGGATTAGCCCACGATAGGGCCAGCTGCTTGTAGTGGACTCCTTCGTGCATGATGCCCAACCGGGTGTCCCGGGCGTTGGCCTCGTAGAAATAGGACAGGGGCCGGTTGGGATCCCACACATAGGTGACCGCATCCTCGTCGAGGCGCCCATCGGAGGTCAGGTCGTTGGCCACCCCCAGCCAGTTGATGGGCTGCAGGTACTCCGGCAAGGGCGCGGTGTGGTAGCGACGGAGCGAATCGGGCTGGGTGAGAAGATTCTCATTCTCGTAGAACTCCCGCACCTCCTGCTCTGCGCGGGCCTGTGACTCGCATTGCGCCTCGGCTGTCGGGAAGCGGTCCGGCACCGGCGTATCGCCGTAGCGGTTGCGTTCCACCTCCTCCCAGGCGTAGTTGTAGTAGAGCTCGCGCTCGGCCAGCAGAACCATCTCCTCGGGCTGGAGGGGAAGCAGCGCCACATTCCGGAGGTACCACATAAAGGTGTCGCGCCCTACCGGCTCCGGTGCCGGCATCCCGGCCTGATGCTCACGTAGCCACTCCCGGAACGACACCAGTTGCTCGGTAGCCTCGGCGCCGGCCTTGATGAGAGCACTCCGCCGGGCGACGTCAAAGAACCCGCTCAACTCTCCGACCGACCTGGGCAGGGCAGACTCGATCTCCCTAAGCAGGCGAATGGCCGACCCGGCCAGAGCCGAGGTACCGGCACGCGCCAGGTTGTCCAGCGCGATCTGCAACTGGGGACCCACCATATTGAGCTTGTGGATGATGCCGTCCTGCCGATCCGTGTCGAACGGCGGTGGCCGAAGTAGCGAGTCGAAATAGGTACCGAGCGCCTGATGTACCTGCATGACCGCATCCCGCTCCCAGGAACGCAGAACCCTGGTCTCCCATTCCACACGGGAGATTGCTGAGCCGATCAGCCGGTGGTCAACCTGGATCGGAACCGCTTCGCCCGAGACGTCGAGATCCTCCCATCGCTGCCGAAAGTCAGCGACCCGCTCCAGGCGTCGGCGAGCCGAGTCCTCGTCGAACTGAGGGACCCAGTCGGGCATCAACTCGAGGCGCGGTATATCGTCGGGACTGCGGTAGCCGTTGATGACCCTCCAGTCCCAGAACTCGACCCCCAGGTCCTGCACTTTCCGGTTCAAATCATCCATGTGGAATCCTCTCGCTAGTCCGACCACGGATTGACAACACCGATACCGCATCCCTCGAAACCACCGGTATCCCGCGTGGCCACCGAGGCGCCTACCGAACGCGCGATCGCAGCTATCTGGCAGTCAGCCCGGCTGATGGGACGGCCCGCAGCGCGTCGTGCGGCGGCTATCAGAGCGTATGCGCGGGCGGCATCACTGTCGAAGGGGAGGATACGCCCTGCAAAGTCCTCTCTCAGAAGCCCTTCAACCGCATCCCGGAGCTTCATCCGCCGAGACCCTTCCGGCAGGACTTCAACCCCATACCTCAACTCGGCTTCGGTGATGCTCGACAGATAGAGCCGGAAGGCCGCCCGTCTGCCAACCCAATCAACCACTCGGGCTGCAGGATGCGGGCGCATCAACTCCGAAACGACGTTGGTATCCAGGACGATCATCGACCGCCATCGTCGAAGTCGGGTGGCTCCCTCATGGGTTCGCGCGGAGGCAGTTCCAACTCGACACCACCCAGGGGCGCAAACCGGCTCCGGATGGCCCGAACGAGATCCTTGCCGCTTGATGGCTCCGCGTGAAGCGCTGCTCTCAGGATGTCCCTAGCCTCCTGCTCCATAGATTTGCCGTTCTCGGCTGCCCGGATGCGCAGCCGACGTTTCAGTCCTTCTTCCAGGTTCCGCACTGTGATGCTTGCCATGACCCGCTCCTGCCTGCAACTACACAGGACTTAGCCGTGATTGCATTGCAATCATAGTCGACTGTGGTCAATCGGTTTGAGGCTGGACAGAAACGAGGAGAATCAGTGTGGTAGGAGGGAGATCCGTTCATGGACCCCGCTGTCGGGTCCGGTAAACGGGTCAGATGACCATCTCGAGGCGGCGGTCCCGTTCACGATCGGCGTGAGCACGCTCGGCCGGGTCACCCCAGCCACCGCCCCCGCCGGTCTTGACCAGGAGCCGCGTTCCGGCCTCGACCTTGAGATTGTTGGCCTTGAGCATACGGGTTGGAGCCTGCCCTGGCCGGTGCACCCATACCTCGGGCGGTGCGCCGTCCTCACCGCCGAAGAGACCCCACGACGGCTGCTTCGACCTCTCGAACCATAGATTGACGGTGCAGGGAGCGAGGAGTTCGTACTCTCGGATGATCCCGAGCCCACCGCGCCACTGGCCGTCGCCTCCGGATCCGTCCCGCAGGGTGTGGCGGTGCATCATCAACGGATACCGATTTTCCATCGTCTCGATCGGAAAGTTCTTGAAATCGCCTGCGGCCGAGTGGATTAGGGCGGACTCACCGTCCCCTCCCTCGTAGGCGCCCCAACCACCGGTCAGCGATTCCCCGGACAGGAACAGACCGAACTCGTTCTCGCCAACAATGCTGACATTCCACGAATCCCCTACATGGCCCGCGGCGGCCCGCTCGGGAATCGCCTCGCTCAAAGCCTTGATCATGAGATCGAGCGCCAGCATCAGATGGGGCCCGTAGTGGAGGCACGGCGCGGTCGCCTTCGGGTTGAAGCAGGTGCCCTCGGGAGCGATAACCCGCAGGTTGCGGAAGTTGCCACCCGATACAGGCGCTCGGGGGTTGACGAGGAACTTGAAACCCTGCTCGATAGCCGAGCGGGTCTGCACCACCCCACTGTTGATGCTGCCCACACACTGCTTGTTGGAGCCTGTCAGGTCGACGGTCATGCTGTCGCCCGACACGGTGAGCGTGACCTTTACGTAGACGGGTTCCTCGGTGACACCATCGTTGTCGAGATAACCGTCCGCTACGTAGATTCCATCCGGGATCTGCGCCACCGAAGCACGGTCCTCGACCTCTGCCTGGTCGAACACCATCTGGACGGAGGTCTCGACCTGATCCCACCCGAAACGATGCACTATCGAGCGGAACCTCTCCACCCCGGTCCGGCAGGCACTGATCTCGGCCATCAGGTCACCGACCAGCGCGGTAGGAAACCGGGAGTTCAGTGCGATCAGGTCCACGATCTGCTGGTCAAGGCGGCCGTCCCGGAAGATACATGTGGGTCCTATCCGCAGACCCTCCTGGAAGATGTCGACGGTGTCCCCCACATAGCCGGCCCGAATTGCGCCTATATCGCTCCAGTGGGCCTTCGCCGCCGCGAAACCCCGGAGTGCACCGTCGACGAAGACAGGAGCGAAGACCGTAACGTCGTTCAGGTGGCTACCGGCGATGGTCGAGTCGTTGACTATCCAGATATCCCCTTCCCGGAAAGCCTCGTATCCCTTAATCCCGATCACGGCTCGAAGCGTCCCACCCAGGCTCCCCAGAAAGAAAGGAAGGCCGGGCGCTTGGCCGAGCAGGCGACCCTGCGAGTCGAATATCCCCACCGAACAGTCCTTCATCTCGTAGATGACCGGGCTATGAGCACTCCGATACAGGTTTCTCCGCATCTGCTCCGCCCCGGAGATGAACGCGTTCCGCACCACCTCGACCGTCGCCGGCGACGGCACAGACAGGTCCGGTGTTCTGATTGCAGGACTCATTGTCAGCTACTTCCCCTCCATCCATCACCAGAAGGCCCTGAGCACCTACTAATAATTCCCAGCCGAGGCAACACCGTGGTGGTCGACGATACGATTACGATCCCCGGACCCACCAGCGGACCTTCGAGCCGGTTCCGGCCGGCGAATCGGGACCTCCAGGGCCAGGCCAAGGAACACCACCTCCGTTCGTCCACCGGGAGAACCGAATCCGGCCTAACCAGGGGAATGGGCTTTCGGTATTGGAGGTCGCACATCTCGCCCCTGGTGGCTAGCGGTGGGTCCACCAACGTACAATCGCAGCTATCCGACAGTCAGATGACCATTTCGAGGCGGCGGTCCCGCTCGCGGTCCTTGGCAACACGCTCCGCCGGGTCTCCCCAGCCGCCTCCGCCGCCGGTCTTGACCAGGAGCTTCGTTCCGGCCTCCACCTTGAGATTGTTGGCCTTCAGCATGTGGATTCCCGGCTGCCCGGGGCGGTAGACCCACACCTCGGGCGGCTTCCCGTCGTTGCCTCCGAACAGACCCCACGAAGGTTGGTTGGCCCGCTCGAACCACAATTGGACCGTGACCGGCGCCAGAATCTCGTACTCCCTGATGATTCCCAGCCCGCCTCGCCACTTGCCGTCTCCGGCTGACCCGTCGCGCAGGCTGTGGCGGCGCATGATCAGCGGGTAGCGGTGTTCCATGGTCTCGATGGGGAAGTTCTTGAAGTCGCCGGCGGCGGAGTGGATCAGGGCGGACTCGCCGTCTCCCCCTTCGTAGGCGCCCCATCCTCCTGTCAAGGCCTCCCCTGACAGAAAGAGACCGTACTCGTCCTCTCCCACGATTATGACGTTCCACGAGTCGCCCACGTGTCCGGCGGCGGCCCTCTCGGGGATCGCCGGGCTCAGAGCCTTGATCATGAGGTCGAGGGCCAGCATCAGGTGGGGCCCGTAGTGGAGGCACGGCGCGGTCGCCTTCGGGTTGAAGCACGTGCCCTTGGGGGCTATCACCTCGAGGTTGCGGAAGTTGCCTCCCGACACCGGAGCGTGAGGGTTTACCAGGAACTTGAAACCCTGCTCGATACCGGAGCGGGTCTGGACCACACCGCTGTTGACGCTGCCCACGCACTGGCGGTTGGACCCCGTGAGGTCGACAGTCATGCTGTCGCCCGACACGGTGACCGTCACCTTGACGTAGACAGGGTCCTCGGTGACGCCGTCGTTGTCGAGGTAGCCATCAGCCACGTAGACACCGTCCGGAATCTCCTCGACCGAGGCGCGATCCTCGGCCTCGGCCTGATCGAACACCAGTTGGATGGACTTCTGTACCTGGTCCCAACCGAAACGGCGCACGATCGAGCGGAACCTCTCGACTCCGGTCCGGCAGGCACTGATCTCGGCCATCAGGTCACCCACCAGCGCGGTCGGGAACCGGGAATTGAGCGCGATCAGATCCACGATCTGCTGGTCGAGGCGGCCGGCCCTGAAAATGCACGTTGGTCCGATTCGCAGACCCTCCTGGAAGATGTCCACCGTGTCACCGACGTAGCCTGCTTCCTTGGCGCCGATATCGTTCCAGTGCGCCTTGGCAGCCGAGAATCCTCTCAATACACCGTCGACGAAGATCGGGGCGAACACGGTCACGTCGTTGAGGTGGCTACCGGCGATGCTCGAGTCGTTGACTATCCAGATATCCCCTTCCCGGAAAGCCTCGTATCCCTTGATCTTGATGACGGCTCGAAGGGTTCCGCCCAAGCTACCCAGGAAGAAGGGGAGGCCGGGAGCTTGGCCGAGCAGGCGGCCGCCCGCGTCGAAAATCCCCACCGAGCAGTCCTTCATCTCGTAGATGACCGGGCTGTGAGCGCTCCGGTACAGGTTCCTCCGCATCTGCTCGGCCCCGGATATGAACGCGTTCCGCACCACCTCGACCGTGGCCGGCGACGGCATGGAAGATTCAGCAACTCGCGTAGCGGCGCTCATGATCCCGACCCCGTCCTTTCCATAACCAGGTGATCTTGGGGACCCACCCATAGCTCCCAGCCAGGAGGTACGACCGTGGTGGCCGACGGCTCCATGACGATCGCCGGCCCCACCAGGCGGCCGGCCAGCTGGTTCCGGGTCACGACCGGAACCTCGATAGCACGACCATCGAAAATAACTTCCTCACGAACCTCTACCGCCTCGCCGTTTCCGCCCGCTCTACTCCCTCCCGGACCGCGTTCGAACTCGAGTATCCCCGTGAGGCGGATCGCCACCATCTCGATCGGCGCTTCGGGATTGCAGTGCCCGTACCGTTCCTCGTATCGGCTGTGGAAGCTCGCCTTGAACTCATCCTCGGCGGCCGTACCCGGCAGCGGGACGGGCAGCGAGTACTCCTGGCCGACGTAGCGGAGCTCGATGACGGTCTCGAACCGCATCTGGGCCCTGGTCTCGTCGTCGACCTTCATCTCCCGGCACACCCTGTCCTTCAGCCGGGTGATCGGCTCGTGAAGGTCCAGGATGGGCTGGTCGAGCCTCCGGTAGAAAGTGGACACGGCGGCGTGCCGGACATCCCCTTGCAACATGCCCCACGCCGAGAAAACACCGGGATCCCAGGGGATGATCACCCGCTCCACCTCGAGTTCCTCGGCCAGGAACGCGGCGTGCAACGGGCCGGCCCCACCGAAGGCAACGATCGCGAAGTCCCGTGGATGCAGGCCCCGTTCCACCGTGAGTTCCCGAATCGCCTCGGCCATCACGAAGTGCGTGACATCGAGGGCTTGTTCGGCCAATTCGACCGCCGTCAGATCGAAGAACTCCGCGACCGCCTCCAACGCGTCCTCAGCCGCTTGGCGGTCCAGCGTGAGCGCGCCCGCCAGCTTCTGGGCTTTCGGTAGGCGTCCCAGAACGACATTGGCGTCGGAAACCGTCGGTTGCGTGCCACCCCGCCCGTAGCTGGCCGGTCCGGGCGCCGAGCCGGCCGACTCGGGTCCGACGCGAAGACCGCCGTGCCTCTCGTGGATGATGCTGCCGCCGCCGGCACCGATGCTCACCAGCTCCACCGCCGGCGCCAATATCGGAAGACCCTGGAGTTCGAACTCGGACTGCATCCCGACCTGACCCCCACGCACGATCGAGACATCGAAAGAGGTGCCCCCCATGTCGATGCAGATCAGATCCGGTTGGTCCATCTGACGGCCGACCTCCCGGCCGCCTATCACTCCCCCGACCGGACCGGAATACAAGGTCAAGACCGCTCGGTCGGCGGCCGAGTCGGCTATCATCGCTCCGCCGTTGGACTGGGTGATGTGCAACTCGGCCGTCAGGCCCCTGTCCGTGAGCGCAGTCGCGAGCCGCCGGAGGTAGCTCCGCACCCGAGGAGTGATATAGACCGAGGTCACTGTGGTGGAGGTCCGCTCGTACTCCCGCCACTCCGGGGCCACATCGTGGCTCATGATGATCGGAATATCCGGAAGCAGATCCTTCAGCAACTCCTTCACCTCAAGCTCATGAAGTGGGTCCACATACGAATGGATCAGCGACACCGCAACCGCTTCGTACTCGCCTTCGACGATGGCCTTGGCGGCCACCTCGACCGAGTTGGTATCCAACGGAGTGAGAACCTCGCCGGAGGCAGAGATCCGCTCGTCTACCTCGAATATGGAATCCCGCTCGGTGAGGGGGGCGGGTTTGCGATACTTCAGGTCGTACATCTCGGGACGGTGCCCACGACCGATCAGGTAGGCGTCCCGATACCCCCGGGTTGTGACGAGGGCCACGCGCCCTCCAGACCGTTCCAAAAAGGTGTTGAGCCCTACGGTCGTTCCGTGAATGAAAAGGTCCACATCGGCTAGGTCGGCACCCGCCTGCTCGACCGCGTTCAGTACACCTTCGACCAGATCTTCAGGAGTGCTCAGAACCTTGGAGACCTCGGTTCCGGACTCCGACTCCACCACCAGATCCGTGAAGGTGCCACCGATGTCAACCGCAATCCTTGTTCCCATTACGTTCTGTTCCCTTCATCTGTATGGCGCGACCGCCAGAATACCAGTTGCCTCTTGGCCGTGGCCGGGTGCCGGTTGGCAGTTACCGGTTCTCGGGTGACGGCAGTAGGCGACCCGGTGCCCGCGTGCAGTGGTCCTGTGGCGACTTGGAGGTTGCCGGTTTGCTGTCAGGTCCGTGTGACGATGGCCACGACAATTGCGAACGCGGCGATCACTACCCCGAGACCGGTGAGTGCGGTGGCGATGAGCCAACGGGAGGACCTGAGGATTTCCTGCTGGGTAACAGCGTGGGCGCGGGCGAAGGCTACTTCGGCCTTGGCGTCGACATAGCGTTCCGTAGCAACCGCCATCGCTATCTCCCGTTTCCCTAGGTACTGTCCAATAAGGCTACTAAAACGCTGCTTACGTTGTAAGAGTGTGGACAGTACCTACCACTGACACCTGACACCTGGCACCTGGCCGTCAGCCAGCCTGGTCGATGGCCTGGATATCGCTCGGGTCGTCCAGCATCTCCCAGCGCAGCAGGGAGTGAGGTACGTTGCCGTTGGCCCAGAGGTAGTCGTGGAACCAGCGAAGGCTGAACTCACCGCCCAGCATGCGCCTTGCGTCACCCAGAAGACGGATTACCTCCAGCTTGCCGACCATGTAGCTCATGGCCAGGCCGGGACCGGCCAGGTACATCGAAGTCTCCTCCAGGGCGGTCTGGTAGTCGATGGGGATCAGGTCCATGAACGTCCTCATGCCTTCTTCCAGCGTCATGGCACCCGTCGCGAGGCTCACATCCACCACCGAGCGGAGGCTCCGTAGGCGCTTGAAGTTCTGGATCACCAGCCGCGACCACGGAGCATCGTCGAACAATCCGGCCTGGAGCATGAGCGACTCGTTGTAATGGGCGAGGCCTTCATTGGCGGTCGAGTCGTAGTACCGGCGCCGGATAGGGTTCGAATGCGCCCATGAGAGGGCCAGCTGCTTGTAATGAGCCCCTTCGTGGATAATCCCGAGACGGGGATCGTGAGCGATCACGACGAAGAAGTACGGAAGAGGACCGGCCGGATCCCACACATAGGCGAGCGCGTCCTCGTCCAGCCGTCGATCCGAGGTCAGATCGTTGGCACAACCCAACCAGGTGAGGGGCTGGACGTAGGGAGGCAACGGCGCCATGTGGTACCGGCGAAGCGAGTCCGGCTGGGTCAGTAGGTTCTGGTCCTCGTAGAACTCCCGGACCTCCAATTCCGAACGTATCTCGTGGGCAACCTGCGCTTCCGCCGACTCGAAGGCGGGCGGCCTCGCATGCTCCGAGCCTCGGTTCCTCTCGACCTCCTCCCAGGCATAGTTCCGGTAGATCTCCCGGTTGGCGAGAAGGATGATCTCCTCCGGGGACAGGGCGAGCAGGGCCACGTTTCGCAGGAACCACAGGAACTTCTTCCGGCCGACCGGCTCATGTTCGGGCATCTCGTCTTGGCGGGCACGCAGCCACTCCCGGAAACCGACTACCTCTCTCGTAGCTTCTGCGCCCGCCTCCGCGAGGGGCCCCCGGCGACCTTTGTCGAAGAGGGGACTCAGCTCGCTCATGGACCGGGGTAAGGCTTCGTCGATGTCTCCCAGCAACCGCACCGCGGTGCCCGCGAGAGCCGACGTGCCGGCGCGGGCGAGGTTCTCCCTTGCCACCTCGAGTTGCGGACCTACCTGGTGAAGCTGGTAGATCACTCCGTCCTGCCGGTCCGTGTCGAACGGCGCCGCCGGAACCATCAGGTCGTAGACCGGCCCCAGAGCCTGATGCACCTGCATCACCGCGTCCCGCTCCCAGTTGCGCAGGATGGCCACCTCCCACTCAACCCGGGATATAGCCGAGCCGACCAGCCGGTAATCGACCTGGTTCGGAACCGAATCGTCCTTTACGTCGATGGCCTCCCACCGCCGCCTGAACTCCGTGGCACGGTCGAGACGGCGCCGGGCCGAATTCCGATCGAACTCGGGGACCCAATCCGGAGGATGCTCCACTCTGGGAACATCGTCCGGACTCCGGTAGGAACTGGGAATGCGCCACTCCCAGAACTCCCGGCCCAGGTCCTGTACTTCCCGGTTCAGGTTATCCATGCCGAGTCCTCCCACTCATTGGACCAAGGATTGATGACGCCGATACCGCATCCCTCGAAACGGCCGGCATCGCTCGTGGCTACCCGAGCGCCCACCGAACGTTCAGAAGCAGCTATCTGACAGTCAGATGACCATCTCGAGGCGACGGTCTCGCTCGAGGTCCGCGGCTGAACGCTCCGCCGGATCTCCCCAGCCGCCTCCGCCGCCGGTCTTGACCAGAATCCTGGTTCCGGCCTCGACCTTGAGGTTGTTGGCCTTCAGTATGTGGACCCCCGGCTTCCCGGGGCGGTAGACCCACACCTCCGGCGGCTTTCCGTCGCCGCCTCCGAAGAGACCCCACGACGGCTGGGTAGCCCGTTCGAACCACAGCTGGACCGTGACCGGTGCCAGGATCTCGTACTCTCTGATGATTCCCAGGCCACCGCGCCATTTCCCGTCTCCGCCGGATCCATCCCGCAGGCTGTGCCGGCGCATGATCAGCGGGTAGCGGTGCTCCATCGTTTCGATGGGGAAGTTCTTGAAGTCGCCCGCGGAGGAGTGGATCAGGGCCGATTCGCCGTCTCCTCCCTCGTAGCCGCCCCAGCCGCCGGTCAAGGATTCCCCCGACAGGAAGAGGCCATACTCGTTCTCTCCCACGAGAATGACGTTCCATGAATCCCCCACAACTCCGGCGGCGGCTCTCTCGGGGATGACGGGGCTCAGAGCCTTGATGATGAGTTCCATGGCCAGCGACAGGTGAGGTCCGTAGTGCAGGCAGGGGGCGGTTTCGCTCGGGTTGAAACACGTGCCTTCCGGGGCTATCACCTCGAGGTTCCGGAAGTTCCCGCCTGATACCGGTGCGTGAGGGTTGACGAGAAACTTGAAAGCCTGCTCCATAGCGGAACGGGTCTGGACCACCCCGCTGTTGATGCTGCCCACGCACTGCGGGTTGGACCCCGAGAGGTCCACCGTCATGTTGTCACCCGCCACGGTGACCGTCACCTTGATGTAGACAGGTTCCTCGGTGACGGGGTCGCCGTCGAGATAACCGTCCGCCACGTAGACCCCGTCGGGGATCTCCGAGACCGAAGCGCGATCCTCGGCCTCGGCCTGATCGAACACCAGTTGGATCGACTTCTGTAGCTGGTCCCAATCGAAGCGTCTCACTATCGAGCGGAATCGCTCCACCCCGGTCCGGCAGGCACTTATCTCGGCCATCAGATCACCTACCAGCGCGGTCGGAAACCGGGAGTTCAGAGCGATCAGGTCCACGATCTGCTGATCGAGCCGGCCATCCCGGAAGATGCAGATGGGCGGGATCCGCAACCCTTCCTGGAAGATGTCCACCGTGTCGGTGACGAAACCGGCCTCCTTGGCGCCGATGTCGTTCCAATGGGCCTTCGCCGCCGTGAAGCCCCTCAGCGTGCCCTCGACGAAAACCGGGGCGAACACCGTCACGTCGTTGAGATGGCTCCCGCAGATGACCGAGTCGTTGACTATCCAGACATCCCCCGACCGGAAAACCTCGTACCCCTTGAGCTTGATCACCTCTCGAAGAGTGCCGCCCAGGCTGCCTAGGAAGAAGGGGAGACCGGGAGCCTGGCCGAGAAGGCGGCCCTGCACGTCGTATATGCCTACCGAGCAGTCCTTCATCTCATAGATGACCGGGCTGTGAGCGCTCCGGTACAGGTTCCGCCGCATCTGCTCGGCCCCTGAGATGAACGCGTTCCGCACCACCTCGACCGTCGCCGGTGACGGTGTGGCTGCTTCACCGACTCGAGTGGCGGCGCTCATGATCCGGACCCTCCCGTCTTCTCCATAACCAGTTGATCTTCTGGAACCGGATAGTGGTGGGTTACTCGGCCGCCGAGAGAGCCTCGGAAGGCGCCAAGGCTTCGAGACGCCCCTTCATCTCACCTACTGTCTTCACGAGATCGAACACTACCGCGGTGAGCTGGTCGAGCCGGTCTTCGATCCGTTTGAGGTCGGCACCGCGCCGACGATCCAGGTAGATCATGACGGTCATCATCACGGCCATAATGCCGCCGAGCGCGCTGAGGGTCGCTACATCCATAGTTCCTCTCCTTCAGCGTAGCGGAGACACTGCGGGTGGCTCAACCTCTATACTCGGTCTTTTACCACACCATACAGCGGTCAGGAACGTTATACATCCAAACCGGCAGGATATCAATACCCGCGTCAGGCCGACCGGACCGGAAATCCGAGAAGGCGACGACCGTCGGGGGACACTCCGGCGCCTAAACGGCCTTCCAGCAGCGGACCATCCTCTGGCCGACACGGTCGGGAACCAAATCCTGTTCCGCCGAGCAGGCAGACTCGGCCAAGGGGCACCGAGGCATCAGCCGGCAACCCGAGGCCGGGTCGGTCTCGCTCTTGGGACCCAGCGCGAAATCGTCGGTCGCGAACCTGCTGGCCGCGATAAGAGCCTGCGTGTAGGGATGGGCGGGTGACTCGAAGACCTGTTCGACGGTGCCTCGTTCGACAATCTGGCCGAGGTACATGACCACGATCTCGTGGGCGCAGACCCGCACCGCCTCCAGGTCGTGGGAGATGAATACGAATGCGACGTCGAATTCCTCTTGGAGATGTTGCAGGAGGGACAGGATCTCTCCGCGTACGCTCAGGTCCAGCGACGAGGTCGGCTCGTCGAGCACCACTAGGTCCGGGTCGGGGGCCAAGGCCCGGGCAATGGCGGCTCTCTGCAGCTGCCCGCCGCTGAGCGCCGCCGGTTTCCGATCCCAGAGTTCCTCACCGAGGCTGACGGACGTCATCACATGCCGCAGGCGTTCATCCTGCTGCGCTCTCGACATATCCGTCCTGAGGCGGCGCAGAGGCTGGGCCACGGAACTGCGAACGGTCCGGGTCGGATCGAACGATGCCTGCGGCATCTGGAAGACCATCTGGATGAGACGCCGGTGGGGGCGCATCTGCCGAGCCTTGAGGCCGCCGAGTTGGACCCCTTCGAGAAGCACCTCCCCGGCAGTGGGGGGCGTCAGCCCCAGCAGGCACCGTGCAACGGTCGACTTGCCCGAGCCGCTCTCCCCGACGATTCCGAGTGTGCGCCCCCGCTCGACCACAAACGATACGTCCTGCGCGGCCCGCACCATCTCCACGCGACCGATGGAACGCCGGACCCGGTAGGTCTTGGCAAGGTTCCGTACCTCTAGGATCGGGCTGTCAACCATTTCCGGGCCCCAGGTGGCAGAGCAACCTGCGCCGCTCGTCCGGCTCGTGCTGCGGGAGAGGCTCGCGGTCACACACCTCCATCCGCGATACGCACCTGTCCCGGAAAGCGCACAGGTCGTACACGTCTGTCATCTTCGGCACGAGCCCGGGTATCGAACGGGGCCGCTCACCGGTGCGCAGATCGACGCACTCGAGCAGTGCTCTCGAATACGGATGGGTCGGCTTGTTCAGGATCTGCTCCCGGGGACCGAACTCCACCACCCGTCCGGCGTACATGATGCCGATATGGCGCGAGACCCGGGCTACCGCACGCAGATCGTGGGAGATGAACAGCAGGGCGGCGTTGCGGGCGCTGACCTGCTTCTCTAGTAGGTCCAGAACCCGGATCTGGGTGGTCATGTCGAGGCCGGTGGTCGGCTCATCGGCCAGGATCAGCGCCGGGCCACAGGCCAGAGCCAGCGCGATGTTCACCCGCTGCGCCATCCCACCGCTCAACTGGTGGGGGTGACGCTTGAGCACGACATCGGGATCGCCGAATTCGAGTTCGCGGAGGGTGGATCGGGCGAACTCCTCCGGATCCCCTTCCGACCGGTCACGGTTCGCCTTGAACGCGTCGACGATCTGGCGCTTCACGTTCAGCATCGGATCGAGCGCCGACACCGGGTTCTGGTAGATCATCGCCACATCCGCACCGCGGTACGCCTGCAACTCCTCGGGATTCATATCGAGGACGTGCCGTCCGTTCCACTCGATGGCGCCGCCGGTGATCGCTCCGCCCGGTGGCATCAGTCGGAGGATCGACCGCAGGGTCATCGTCTTCCCCGATCCGCTCTCACCTACCAGTCCTACTGTCTCGCCGGGATACACCTCCAGGTCCACCCCCTGGAGCGGGTGGACCGGCCCGGAAGCGGTACGGATAGTCACCTCTATGCCCGAGAGAGCCAGGAGGGCGCCGTTGGGGGTTGCTGCCCTCACGACGATGGGCTCGTCGGGTCGATGGGTACGTCTGACCCCATCGAGAAGCCGGTGAGGGAGTACACGGAGAGCGCGATCGCGGCCCCGGGGAAGAGAGAGGCCCACCACTTGCCCTGGATGATCAGGGTAGCGCCCTCCCTGATCATCGCACCCCACTCTGGGTTGGGGGGTTCGATTCCGAGGCCGATGAAGCTCAAACCGGCGATGATCTGGATTGCGTAGGCGCACGTCAGGGCGAAGAGCGCCAGTATCTGGCCGCGGGCGTTGGGAATGAAGTGTTTCCACACGATTCCCCAACCGCCGAGACCGCTGCACTTGGCCGCCTGGACAAACTCGGCATCCGTGAAGGGAATGAGAACGCTGCGTACCTGGCGCACGTAGGAAGGGAAATTGACGAACGCGATCGCGATGACGAGAACCACGATGCCCGTATCGAACGGACCGAAGATATTCAGGGTACCGAGGGCGGCGAACAATGCCAGCCCGAGGAGCAGCACCGGGAACGATTGCAGCACCTCCACCACCCGGAGCACCACGGTGTCCACCCAGCCCCGCCGGTAGGCCGCCCATGCCCCCATAAAGGACCCCAGACCGCCTCCCAGCAAGACGCCGATGAGGGCCAACGTGAAGTCTATCCGTGCACCGGCCACAACCCTCGAGTAGATGTCAAGCCCAAGGTTGTCGGTGCCGAACCAGTGCTCCGCCGACGGAGGGTCCAGGGTGTTGAACGGATCGGGACGGATCGGGTCATGGGTAACGATCCAGGGACCGATTATGACGATCAAGAGCAGGAAGAAGAAGATCGAACGTCGCACCGTCTTGCCCGTCGTGGGACCGACGAATATCCGGGAGAGCAGACTTCGGTCCGTCTGTGAACGAGTGACCATCACCCGTCAGTCCCGCACTCGCGGATCCATCGCGTACTGCAGCAGGTCCACGATGAAGTAGAGAACCACGTAAATGGTGGCCGAGATGATCACCACGCCGAGCACGATGTCGTAGTCCGAGAACTCCATCCCCCAGACGGCGTAGGAACCTATCCCCGGCCAGGAGAACACCACCTCCACCAGCACGGCTCCACCAATTAGGTAGCCGAACGTCATGGCCAAGAGGTTGAGCACGGGCGGCGAGGCGTTGCGGAAAACATCGCGGATCATGACCTTGCGCCGGCTAAGGCCGTAGCTATGGGCGGCCTCCACGAACGGACTCGCCAAGGCCTCCCTCACCGCCGCTCGGGTGACCCGGAACATGGGCGGGCTGCTCGTGATCCCCAGCGTCACCGCTGGAAGGATGAGATGCCGTAGGGCCTCCCATGCCAATGCCGGATTGCCGGCGAGCAGCGCGTCGACCGTGTAAAAGCCGGTGACCATCGCGGGAGGATCGAAACCCCGACCGAGGCGCCCGAGAGGGGCAGGGAACACAGGCCATAGAAAGTAGAGCAGGAAGATGAGCAGCAACCCTAGCCAGAACGCCGGAACGCTCACCCCGAACTGGGATATCCCCTCACCGAGCTTGCCGAGCGGTCCGGTGGGCCGCACGGCGGCGCGGACGCCTAGGGGGATTGTCCAGATACTGGCCACCACCATGCTGAAGAAGACCAACTCAGCGGTGGCCGGGAGCTTGCGAGCTATATCTTCGGCCACCGGAACGAAGGTGCGCCGGGAGGAACCGAGGTCGCCCCGCAGGAGCGCGGTGACATAGGTCGTGAACTGAATGTGGATCGGGTCGTTCAGACCCATCATCTCCGCTCTAGCTTCGAGTATCTCCTCATTGACCTGGATCCCGACGGCGGCGTACAGCGGGGTTCCGGTCGATCGAGTGACCGCGAAGGAGAGGACCACCACCGAGAAGAGCACCACGACGAGAATGGCCACGCGGTTGGTGAGGAACAGCGCCCATCTGCGCAGGCCGGAAAACCGCGACTCTGCCTCACCCTGCCGTGTTGGTGCTTCTATCTGCAGCTCCCGGTGGATCGGGACCTAGAGGGGGACCGGAGCTACCCGGCCCCCTCCAGATCGTGGTTTCTGGTACTACTAGGTCCGTTCCAGGGCTGCGAACCACAGCAACCCGTCGGGATGGTGGACGTATCCGCTGATGTCATCACGCAAGGCCAACGTGAAGTTGGCGTTAGCGAGCCACAGCATCGGCGAAGCTTCGGTTACCAGGCGGATGGCCTCCCGGTACGGCTCCCGCAGGGCATTGTCATCGAGAACGGACGCGTTCTCTCGGATGATCTGGTCGACTCGCGGGTCCGTGAATCCGGTCCAGTTGATGACCGTGCCGGTTTCCCACCACAGGTAGAAGTGGTAGTACGGATCGTCGATGTAGTCGAGAAGACCGCCCCGGAATGCCGCCTGGTGTTGGAGGTTGCTCACGTTCAGGACCTCGAACATCTCCGATCCGCTGACCGGACGGATTGTCATGTCAACCCCGATGTCGGCGAAGTTGGCCTTCAGGTTGGCAGCGATGGCATCGTCGAGCGCAACACCCTGGCGGATGACCAACTCGAACTCGAAACCATCGGGCGATCCGGCCGCCGCTAGATGCTCGTGCGCCTTGTCGGGGTTGTACTCGTAGACCCAACTGTCACCGAGGCCGAACAGGTCGAACACCCTCGCGTTGACCGACATCGGTCCCTCAGCGTGGACGGCATGGCCCTTCAACACGCCGTTGACTATTGCGTCGTAGTCGACGGCGTAGGCAAGCGCCCTGGCAAGATCCGCGTTGTCGAACGGAGGTTGCTCAGTGTTGAGCATCACGTTCATGGTGTTCCGGTCCGGTATGGACAGGACCCTCACACCATCGGATGCCCCCGCCAACTCCAACTCTTCAGCGGACATGTCAAGTGCAATATCCACGTCGCCGTTCTGAAGAAGAGCGAGACGGTTGGAACTCTCGGGTACGACGAGCAACTCGACGGTGTTGAAATATGGTTGCCGCCCGGGCCAGGTCGGATTGGCCGTCAGGACCATCTTGGAGCCGCGTTCCCAACTGTCTAGGACGTAGCGGCCATTCCCGGCAAAGTTCTGCGACAGCCATGTGGCACCCCACGGATCGTCGTCGGTGGAGTTCTCCGCGACAGCCACGGAGTCGATGACACCCATGCTCTGGTCCCTCATCAGAGGTAGCACGATGGTCGATGGCCGGATGTCATGCAGGATGAGCGTTTGGTCGTCCACCCGTTCGACCTGGTCCATGCCGTGCAGACCGATGTTGCCCCACACCCAGGCCGGTCCCGAGGGAAGCGCGAAGGCCCGCTCGATCGTCCAGATGACATCGTCGGTCGTAACCGCGCGGCCGCTGGACGGGAACACCAGACCTTGCCGGAGCTTGAGGGTCAGCTTCGTGCGATCGTCGCTGAAGTCCCAGTTCTCGACCCAGCCGCCCTCGAAGGCGGTGGTGTCGGCGTAGGAGTAATCCCCCTGGGACGGTCCCGGCAGGTACTGGACCGACTGCATGTAGGTGTTCTTGAGAACCAGGTTGGTCAGGTTCGCTTGCCCGAAGTTGGGATCGAGGTGCTCGACATCGTCCTTCATGGCGATACGGAGAGTCCGGTCCTCCTCCACCATCACTTCGACGGTCTCGGTAACCACCACTTCCACTTCCTCGGTCACCACCTCGGTGACGGTCTCCGTCTCGGTCACGATCGACGTGACAACCACTTCCACTTCCTCGGTCACCACCTCGGTCTCGGTCACGACCTCGGTGACGGTCTCCGTCTCGGTCACGATCGACGTGACAACCACCGTCTCGGTGGTGCCACAGGCGGTCACGACCAGAGCCAAACCGAGCAGAGCCGCCATGATCGGTGGCGTCCGTTTCCAAAGCATCTTCATACTCGCCCTCCTCCAGGCTGGTCAACGATCCGTTAATCATATTTGACACACTGCGCGATCCGCAATTGGAGAGGGTGGGGTCCGTTCTAAACGGCACGTGTCCTTCAACCGATCGGAAGCGGCTGCTACTCCCGGTCGGCCATGAAGCTCTCCCACCATGTTTCGCACAGGTCCTGTATGTCTCCTTGGGCAGCCCGGTAGTCGTACCAACTGTTCAGCCAGTTCAGGAATCTCGGATCCCCTGGGCGAATGGAGACCTTGTTGTGTTCAGTCGAGAGGATCACCAGCGTGCCGTCCGGCTCCCGCAACAGCGCCAGTTCCGGATTGAGCTCGAGGTATCGCCGTGTCACGGCGTCCCCGACGATGGCATCGACGCTTCCGTCCAGCAACAGGCGGGTCGGGTTCGAGGCGTCAACGATGTTTGCCGTGGGGAAGAAGCGCTCGGCGACGTCTCTATTGCTCGATCCATGCCACACCCCGATTCGAAGGCCCTCTCGATGCAGCGACTCGATCCCGTCGCGGGCCCTCTCAGCCGGTACCTGGCATGTGATCCGTATTTGCATGAGACGGCCCATGACGAACTCCACCTGCAGTGCTCGCTGCGGGATGAGGGTGTGTTTGGGGAGAAGGTCCACCCGGCGGTCAAACAGAGCGGGGATCTGGTCCGGCCACAGAGTCTCGATGATCTCGAGCTCGACGCCGAGGTCCGACGCGATCATCGCTGCTACCCGAGGAGCTACCCCTTCGGGCTGGCCAGTCTCGGGGTCTCGGTACATCTCGGGCGGATCGCCCGTGTCGGGGTGACCTAGAAACTCGATCGGAATCCTCAGGGAGCCCCGGTCCAGAATCTCGTCCAGGGTCGATTCCCAGTCGACAGCCATATCTTTCCTCCTGCAATACACCCGGCGGAACGCAACTCCACGTATGGTCGACACTCTAGGAGGGTGGTCTAAAAGGGTGGGGAGCAACGGCCCGTCGTCCTCTGAACAGGCATTGTGTCATCAGACGACGAGCCAACCGCTACCACCGTTGTTGAGCATTGTCCTAAAACGCAACTCCCACCCCACCAGAACCAAGCCGGAGACCCATGGCATGGGCGCCATGGGGAGATCCCTCAGCAAGCCCGCGGGTGCATCAGCCACCCGAGGCGCTAACCGAGACTATCGCGACGAGATCTGACCGCTGAGCACCGAGCCCGGGCGACCCACGAGTCCGAGTGTACGATTCTCCCTCCGAACTGAGATCAAATGGGAGGACCGATGCCCGTCATAAGACTCGCCGATGTACCGGAGGTCGCCCAGATAGGGCCCGACCGGGACACGATCGTGATGAAGAAGGTCATCGGATCCGCAGAACGCGACCCCGCTTTCGAAATGCCGGACGAGACGCCGTCGTTGAGCATCACTCACGTCAAGATCTGGGGAAGCCTCCAGCGCACCGCGAATGAGGAGACCGATCGCGCGATGTTCATCGTCGATGGAGATGGAGTTGCCCGGGTCGGTGACGAACGGTCTCAGCCATTCGGTCCCGGCGATTTCATTCTCATCCCTAAAGGAGTGCCCTACGAGTGCAACGGAAACTTCACTTACCTGGTGATCAACAGTCCTGCTTACCGTGAAGGAACCGATGTGGCCGACCCTGCCTACGACAGTGCACCGGTGAGACACTCGTAGGGGTCTTCAGCGTTCCAAAGACGGCCTGGCAGTTCGCTCCTGCCCGGAAACATGGCGTACAGGGTTCACTAACTCGATCTCTGACCCGCCCCCCACATGGGGGGCTTCCACACCAGGCCAAAACGAGAGGGTAACCTCCGACAGTAGGCCAAGCTTCGCCGTCGGCCACCCACCAGGGTTACGGTCGCCAACCCCTACCGAGTCAGAGCAGAGAACAGGATCGTTCGACCGTTGAACCCGACCACCAAGGGGACGCTGTGGGCCGTGGCCGCGGTCGCCACCGGCTCCTGGTTGCCTTTGTTCTACTTCTTCAGCCATGTGAGCGACGACCCCTTCGTGTGGCGCTCCTGGCTGCTCACCTTCCAGGTGGTGGCGTTGCTCCCGGCGTTCGCCCTGATACCGAGCAAGAAGAAAGATTGGAAGGAGAACGCCCGTCGGCTGCTGTCCTACTGGGGAGACGGGGGAGAACCCGTTCGCGTCAAGAGCCCGAGGGAGGTGGTACGAAGCCCGGCGTTTTGGATGGTGATCTCCTTCACGTTCGACCTGGCTTTCTGGGTTTGGGCGGCGACTCTGATCGACCCGCTGGTGGTGACCATAATCTTCCAACTCATGCTGATCGGGGTGGTGTGGTTGGCGGCGAGGCTGGGCAGGAAGATATCGTCCGGACATCAGGCGTCCCCGCACGTCATAAGCGGCAAGCACTGGGCGCTGATACTCCTCTCCTTCGTGGGCGCCGCCCTCGTCATCTGGTCGGAGACGGGCGCGGTCAGCGCCCTGAACTGGATGGGAATAGCCGTTGCGTTCGTAGGCACCGCCACCGCCACCGGAAGTCTGTGGGGAACCGTCTCCACCGGACGCCTCCTGGGATGGCCCGGCGGCAACCCGCACGATCTGGTATGGAACGCCACTTTCGCGGCGGTGGCCGGACGGGTTGGCGCCCTTCCCCTGACCCTGTTGGGAAGCGTCCTGTTCTTCCCACCGACCGGCAACAGCTTCGACCTCACCTGGACGATCGTGGGTCTCCTAGGCCTGACCGGAGTGTTCAACGCGGTCGGAGCGCTGAGCCACCGATACTCCCTGTATGTGACCTCCAGTTTGAGTGTTCAGCGGATCATGTTCTTCTCCCCGGTCCTTCAGATGCTCTGGTTGTGGATCTTCGCCGATGTCTCGATCACCAACCCCCGAGCCCTCCTGATCGGCGCCGGAATCGTGCTCCTCTCCAATGTTGGATGGCAGACCAAAGCCGTGTAACCAAACCCCACTCACAGGCCGGCTGCACCATGTTGATCAAGGAACGCACCGCGCAAGACGCCCTTCGCCAGACCCGGCGGTCACTGCGTTCGGCATCCGTCAAGGCTTTGATTTGACGGCCGACGCCGTATCGTTCGGGAAGTCATGTCTGCTCTAGTAACCGATCTCCTGGACAGGTCGGCTCGTCTGTATCCCGATCGGCGCGCGGTCCGGATCGTGGGAGGGACATCCCTCACGTACGCGCAGTTGTCGCAGCGGGTGGAGAAGGTGGCGGGGGCATTGGCACGGTTGGGCGTCGGAAATGGCGACCGGGTGGCGGTGATGGCGCCCGCCGGATTGGCGTTCTTCGACGCTTATCTGGGATCCGCCTGGCTGGGCGCCGCCGCGGTTCCCCTCTCCACCCGGCTGGCGCCGGCCGAAATCGCTGGACAGCTGTCCGACGCCGATCCCCGCGCCGCGATCGTAGGGGCAAGCTACGGCGACAGGGTGTTGCAAGCCTCCCTCGGTGGGATGATCGTGATCGAGCACGACAGCCCCGAGTACCGCCGCCTGCTCTCCTCGTCCGACTCCACTCCGGTAGCCGCCTCCCCGGAGGACACCACGTTGATCATCTACACCAGCGGCACAACCGGCGATCCCAAAGGGGTGTGCCTCTCCCACGCCGCTCTCACCTTCAACGCATTCGTGACTGCCGTCTCACAGGATCTCCGGCATTCGGATGTGTACCTCTCGGCCACTCCCCTCTATCACGCATCCGCGGGACTGCGAGTGATCACGATGCTGGTGGACGGCCAGACCCACGTCGTGCTCCCCTCGTTCGATCCCGAGGCCGCCATCTCGACGATATCCGGAGAGGGGGTCAGCTCCACCATCATGGTGGCCACCCAACTGCAGAGGATCCTCGATTCGCCCCGTTTCGATCCCGACCACTTCCGTTCCATGCGGCTCCTGCTCTACGGAGCCGCTCCCACCCGCTCCAACCTGGTGGAGAGGATGATGGCTTCGCTTCCCTGCGGCCTCTATCACGGCTACGGGTTGACCGAGGCTGCCGGGGTATGGGCTGCGCTCGGGCCGGAAGAGCATCATCGTATGGTCGGGAGTGAAGGATCAGCACTGTCGTGCGGTCGTCCCATCCTGGGAGTAGATATGGCTATCCGCCCCCCCGAAGGTAGGGAGGCCGAACCCGGGGAAGTGGGAGAACTGCTGGTTCGTACCCCCAAACTGATGTCCGGCTACTGGAGACAGCCCGAAGCCACTGCCCGGGCTATTCAGTACGGCTGGCTCCATACCGGTGATCTCGGCTATCGCGATGCGCACGGATACATATACCTCTCAGGACGCACCAAGGAACTGATCATCAGCGGGGGCGTGAACATCTACCCACCGCAGATCGAAGGCGCCCTCTCCCATTACCCCCAAGTGGCGGAAGTTGCGGTGATCGGCCTCCCCGACGACCAATGGGGGGAGGCTGTGACGGCGGTGGTGGTGCCCCGGCCGGGCTCCTCCCCGACGTTGGCGGAAATCGCCGACTGGGTCGGCGCCCGGCTCGCCGCCCATATGAAACCCAAGCGGTTGATACTCACCGACCGACTGCCCCGCGGCGCCACAGGCAAGGTCCAGAAGCATCTGTTGGTCGAATTGCATCGCGGTGGGGAGGGCTCTAGATGATCACCAACGCCCTCCGCGACGATCCGACTGCCGCCCCGGTAGTCGATCGAGTCGTGATGGAAGGAAAACCCGCGAGACAGCGCAGCGGATGCAAGAACCTGCCGGATCAGCCCACCCAGGCAGCCAACCCTTCGAGCAGCCGGTCGATGTCAGACGGAGTATTCCACATATGAGCGGAGACCCGCACCGAATTGCCCCGCACCGAGACATGGACCGAACGCGACGCCAGTTCAGACGCCAGTGACCGCGGATCGGCGCCTTCCGGCAAACGCAGGCCCATCAGGTGGGCACTCCGGAATTCCGGCCTGGGAGTCCTGAACCCCAGAAGAGCAGCTTCCTCAGCCAGTCGGTCGGTGAGTGACCGGCTGTGGGCCGACAGGCGGTGGCTTCCCACCCCGGTAACTATCTCAAGGGCCCGGCACGAGGCTTCGGTCAGCCACAGGTTCCAGGTCTCGCCGGCGTCATAGCGGCGGGCTCCTGCGGCCAACTCCCACCGGTACTCGTTCACGCGGGAGAAGTCTTCGCTGCCCGCACGGGCCATCCAATTGGCGTCGATCGGTCTTCCTTGCCGATTCTCCGGCGAGGCCCACATATAGGAGATCCCTGGAGGACCGAGGAGCCATTTGTATCCGACCGACACCACGAAATCAGGACGAATCACCCTGACGTCGAAGGGCACCATCCCCAAGCTCTGGGAGATGTCCACCACCAACCGGGCTCCTACCGAACGGGCCGCTTCGCCCACCGTCTCCAGATCCAGTCGGGTCCCGTCCGTCCAGTGGCATGCCGGCGCCGACACCACCGAGATCGTCTCATCGAGGCGGTCGACCAGGGCTCTGGTCCAATCGTCGTCGGTAGGTCGCTTCAGAAAGACCGGCTGGGCACCCTGCTCCGTCCAGGGATAGACCATGGCCGGAAACTGCTCCGCCAACATCAACACCCGGTCACCTTCACCAACGTCAAGGGCCGCGGCCGCAGTTGCCACGCCGTAGCTGGCGGAGGGAACCAGCGCCACTCCTTCGGCATCTCCCCCCACCAATGAGGACACCTGTTTCCTGATCCGATCCCCGGGAGCGAAGAAGTCGGAGACTCTCACCTCCGACAGTGGCCGGTTCACGGACGCCGCCACCGCCTCGGCCACCGGCTTGGCCCGGGCACCCAGATAGGCACTGTTCAGCCAGGCGACATCACCGGGGAGATCGAACAACTCCGGAGCCGGTAAACGCAAATCAGAAAAGGACGTGATCATCGATCCGGTATCAGTCCGTGGGTTAGACCAGCGTGACTCCTCAAGAGGCCACCCCCGGCGAACTCATCCGGGAGGAAACCATCCCGCTGAACATCTCCGTGGGAATCGAGCACTCCTCGCAGGCATCGGTTCCCGCCACGATGTCCACCCGCAGGCCTTCCCCGTCCAGCAAGCTCACCTCCAATATGTACCCATCGGCGGCCAACCCGGATGAGACCGGGCTCAGCGCGAAGAGGGCCGACTCGACGTCGGGCTGTCACGTTCCACTCGTATCCCGAAGGTCAGCCATCGGGCGGTTCCTCCAATCCCGAACCCCTACCGCATGTAGCTGGCGCCGTTTATGTCGATCGTTGCGCCCGAAAGGTGGCGGCAGTCTCCTCTGGAAAGGAAGACGACCAGCCTGGCTATCTCCACCGGGGGAATCCACTCACCCATCGTCAACTGAGCGGCCGTAGCCTCCTCGCCCCCCATTGACTTCGCCGCGTCTATCGCCATGTCGGTACGAACCATGCCGGGCGCGATGTTGAAGGCGAGCACCCCTTGACGGGCATAGTCGCTCGCAACCGCCTTGGTGAGCGCTGTCACCGCCCCTTTGGATGCGCTGTAGGCGGCCGTCTGGGCTTTTCCGGCCCGGTAGGCAAGCCAGCTGGAGAGGGTTATCAGGGTCCCCCCACCGTTCGCTACGAAGTGGTGTACAGCTTCTCGGGTTATCCGGGCCGGCTCGTATAGGTTCACCTGCATCGTCAGACGCCATATTCGGTCCCACTCGTCGTCGGAGCCGTCCCAGTCGAGCGAGGTGAGGATGGCGGCGTTGTTGACGAGCACGTCTATCCGTCCGAATCGATCTAACGCCTGGTCCCAGACCAGCCTGCCGGCGCCGGGCTCGGAGAAATCTGCCTGGACGAGCAGCTTCCGGTCGGGCGGCAATTCCTCCGTGGCAGACTCGGCCCCCGACAGCATGCGGGAATAATGAGCTACCACCGTCGCGCCGGCCCGGCCCACCTCGCGGGCGATCTCAAATCCGATGCCGCGGGAGGCCCCGGTGACCAGAACGACCTTGCCTTTGAGGGCTTCTCCCATATTTCCCTCCCGTAGGGCTGCCTAGCGCTGCCACGCCTGCGCTTCGTACAAATCCGGCCAACAAGACGGAACGGCCGGGGCCGCGACGATACACTCGGTCCCAGTGCATGGCATATCGGTGGAAACCCACCCGACGGTCGTGGTCTGTCTGTAAAACGGCGGCGTGATATGCGTCGGCAGCGGCGTTTCTCGCAAGGCCCGCCGACGAAGGCATACCCACAGCGGTACGTCGAGGAGGCGGAACGCAGCGAGGGGCGCCGATGGCAAGCAGAGCACGGCAAGTTGTTTTGCAGACAGACGACAAGGAGGACGCATGAGAATCCGGTACATCGAACCGATAGGGATCGACATCCACGTCCCGCGCGCCGTCTCGGTGCTCGAGAAGCACGCGTCGAGCGGGGTTTTCGTCGAGGTAGTTCATCTGGACCTGCCTCCGGAGCTGGCCGGTCCGATGCTGCCCCCGGTTCCGCTCTACATGAACGAGTTGATCGCCACGGTCCTCCAAGCGGAGGAGGACGGCGCCGACGCAGCCATCATCGGATGCTGCTCCGACCCTGCCCTGATGGAGGCACAGCGGTCGGCGAAGATCCCGGTGATAGGTCCTCTGCAGGCCGCCGCCGCACTCGCAGCAGGACGGGGCCTCAACATCGGGATCCTCTTCCCCGACGAGCACGACTGGCAGATCACCGCCAACTGGGTGCGACGCAACCTCCGGGCCTACGGACTGTCGGATGTGGTGAGCGACATCGCGTTCGTGCCGATGCATGTCGAGGGCGAGGACAGCCTGATCGGCAACATGGAGGTGACTGCGGAGATCGTCGAGGAACGGTTCCGCCGCCAACTTCACGAACTCGGAGTGCCGGCTGCCCGGGCGATGCTGGAGCGGGGCCCCGTGGAAGCCATCCTCTTCGGCTGCACCATATGGGGTGGCATGATCCGGGAGGTGGCCCACCTGATAGACGCGCTGTGCATCGACCCGATGGTCGCGTCACTGCACCTCGCCGAGGCCCAAGTCCGAGCATCCCAGTTGTCGTAGTTGCCGGTGGCCGGTGGTTAGTGGGAAAGCGGCACCCCTCACCGATCTCCGTCCACTTCGGAGCGGGCATCGATATCCAGTTGTGCGGGGTCGACCCTGACGTGCACCACCGTCGGTCTGGTGGATTCGAGCGCTTCGTTGAGAACGCCACGGACGTCGCGATCCGCTGAAACGGTGAAGCCCTCCGCTCCCAGCGATCTGCCGTAGGCCGAGAAGTCGATCGAACCGAGCAGCGAGCCTGGAAAATGGCCCATCCGACGCCGCTCCTGGTGGAGGCGGATCGTTCCGTATTCCCCGTTGTCGACGACAACAACAACGACCGGGAGTCGCTCCCTCACCGCGGTCTCTATTTCGGCCCCGGTCATCATGAAGCCGCCGTCGCCGGCGATCGCGATCGCCGGGACTGAGAGCCTCGCGAGCTTCGCGGCCAACGCCGCCGGGATGGCATACCCCATCGCACCTGACGTGGGAGCCAGGTACGTTCTCGGGTGGTCGCGTGTGAGATAGCGGCTGATCCATGCGGCGAAGCTGCCCGCATCATTGGTAACGACCGCATCAGCCGGGATGGTCGCCCTGAGATGATACGCCAGCACCTCTTGGTCGACATAGCCCGGGTGTGAGCCCGATGTTGTCGGCGTCGATTCGGCAAGCCACCGCTTGCGGGCTGTGTTGTTCTGATCAACCCTTGCCTTCACCAGATCCGGGTCGGGGTCTTCGCGGTGAGCCGCATCGAGCAACTGTGTCAGGAAGTGATGGGGATCCGACAGGATCGATTTGACGCCAGGGAAGGGCCCACCGAGTCCTTCCGCATGGCCCGACACATGGACGATGGCTGTGTGCTGCTGGAGGGTCTTGTAACGGAAGGTCGATAGCTGGCCAAGCTGGGTACCGATTGCCAGGATGAAGTCTGCGTGCTCCATCCGATCCCTAACCGAAGGAGCCGCCGCGAGCCCACTCTGTCCCAGGTAGAGCCGGTGGCTCCGAGGACGGCGCGTCCTCGGCTCGGACCGGTATCTCGCTGGGACCGGAGCCTGCCTCTCTCGCCAACGGTCCGCCGACCCGGCAATCGACCACCCCGGCCGACATCGGATGATACCGACATCGGCCCCGTGAGATACGGTTGGAATACCGAGGAAGTCAGGAGGATACGACACGCGATGTATCCGACTGGGATGCCCCATGCGCGACGAACTTCTGCAGAGATCGGATGACCCGCGGCGGGTCGGGTCCTCGTGCCGACCCCGCGCCTGGAACGACACCTCAGCAACGTAGATCGCTCCCGTCGAGTCGACTGCAACGCCGTGCGGTGCCACGAACTCACCTGGACCCTCGCCGGCAAACCGGCCGCCGATGCGAGCTACGGAGTCGCCATCCAACGTGAGGATGCTCACGCAGGCGCCGATGTTCGGGACATCCTGATTGACCGGTATGCGGGAAGGGAGCTCTCCGACGAACAGCAGCGCCTCCTTCGGGTGGGCGTAGAGGGCACACGGGCGGTGGAGGTTGTTGATCTGATCCAGGTAGACACCGTCCTCGTCGAACACCTGGATACGGTGGTTCTCCCGATCGGCGACGTATACCCGCCCGTCGGATCCGACGGCGATGTTGTGTGGGATGTTGAACTGGCCGGGTTGGGTTCCCGGCCGGCCCCAACTCAGGATGTGCCGACCATCGGCCGAGAACCGATGAACCGCCGAGTTGCGATATCCGTCCGAGATGAAAAGGTCACCCGAAGCCGGAGACTCGGCGACATCGGTTGGCATATTGAATGGGCGTCCACTGTGGGCGGGCGAGGAGGCACCGGGCTGACCGATGGTTCGCACCAACCTCCCGTCTCGCATGAAGCATCCAACGGTCTGATCCGCGTAGTCCGTCAGCCACAGCTCTTGTCCTGCCGTCATGGTGATCGCGTGGGGAGTCGCGAAGACCCCTTCACCCCAGGAGGTGACAAATTCCCCTGTGTGGTCGAACACGATCACGGGGTGGTGACCACGGTTGAACACGTAGACCCGGTCGTTGTTGTCAACTGCCACCGAGGTCGCATCGATGAAGCTCCAACCGTCCGGAAGCCGACCCCACCCCTCGACCGGGTGGTAGGTTCGCGGCCAGGAGGATCGGCTCATCGGGAAGACGGGTTGTGGCCGGCGATCGATCCGAGCGCCGTTGAGATCTCGTTGGCTGCCTCAACGACCAGCTTCCCCATGCGTGCGATTTCGTCGTCGCCAGTCGGCATACGGTCGGTGGGACCGGCCACACCCACGGCGCCGACCACCTCGCCCCGGTAGTCGAAGATCGGAGCAGCCAGGCCTGTCACCCCTTGCACGTACTCCTCGAGATCAACTGCGAATCCGCGTCGCCGGATCTCTGCGAGCCGTTCCGCCAGTGAGTCCGGCGAACTCCCATCGTTCCGGAAGGCTTGGGCGGCCCAACCCATCGCTGTCTCGTTGAGCGGCCACACCTCCCCTATTCGAGTGAACACAGACACCGGATGTCGTGAGATCTCTCGGGCAACGGCTACCGGCTCACCCTCGGCCAGTACCGCCAGATTCACCGTTTCTCCGGTCAGGTCGCGCATGCGCCTCATCGTGGGGCGGCTCACTCGGAGCAGGTCCGTTTGGTCGAGAAGACGCGCCGCCAACCTCAATACCTTCGATGTGATGACGTAGCGACGGGGGGATGTCTCGGTGTGAGCGACGTAGTCAGCGGAGCGTAGCCCGTTCAGCAGGCGGTGCGCCTGAGCGGTATCCATACCGAGACTGCCCGCCAGATCGGTTGTTCCGACGCCTTCCGGGTAGTCCACCAGCATCTCCAGCACGCGAAGAGCATTGACACCGGCCGGTTGTCTGCGCTGGGATTTCTTCCGATTGTTCGGGACGCCGCCGCCCGCCATCACGTCACCCCAGTCGTGTACAGCCTTCAGAACAACACCTGATTCACCAGATTCATAAGACAAAATATTTGACCTGTCAAATCCGGATCAGTAATCTGGCTGGGTTGGCATCTCTTTGTCGGCGTATTTCACGCATCGAAGATGCAATGTGGTGAGGAGGAAGATTATGAGAACGATCGGCTTGGTGCGAAGAACCGAGGTATGGAATGGCAGGAAGTCGCCGCGAGCCTTCGCCACACTCCTGCTGGCCCTCGGATTGTTGGTTGCCGCTTGCGCCGACGCATCCGAAGACACAACTACCACAGCCGCGGCAACAACCGCCGCCATGACCGAGACTACGGCCGATACCAGCGCCCAGGCAGATTCCCGTGACTTCGTGATGATCACCTTCTTCGCGAACTGCAGCTTCTGCCAAACGCTTGAGGCGGGCGCCATCTACGCGGGAGAACAACTCGGGGTCAACGTACAGATCGTGCAGCCGGGTGGCGTGGACGCCGAAACGTTGAACCCGGCTCTCCAGGCAGCCACTGCGGCCGAGCCCGACGCCATCGGCATCTCGTACTTCACAAAGGGCCAGGAGTCGGCCATTCTCGACACCATTGAGCAGGGTATTCCCGTAATACTGTTCAACAACAACCGATTTGAGGCAGTGGACGGCGACCCGGCGACAGCAACGACGGATCCGCGGATCCTGACACTGGCGTACGTTGGACAAGATGAGACCAAGTCAGGAGAGGTCCTGATGACGCATCTGCTGCCCCAACTCGGCGAGGGAAAGGTGGTGATCTTCAACAACGCCCCGGGAGCAACCGTGTTGACCCTGCGCGCCGACGGAGTGAAGCGCGTCCTCGACGCCAACGGTATCCCCTACGAGGACCTCGACGGCGAACTGGACGAAGTCGTCAACCAGCAGACGATTTCCGCCTATCTCGACGCCAACCCCGACACCGCCGCGATCATCGGTCTCGGCAACCCGGCCTCCAACCCGGCTGGTGTGATCGTTGGTGAGCTAGGACTCGACATCGTCATCGGCACCTTCGATGTCGACACAGCGGCAGTCGAGCACCTCAAGGCGGGCACGCTCACCGCGGCACTCAACCAGCAGCCATGGCTCCAGGGCTACATGACCGTGATGAACATGTATATTGAAACGGTCTTCGGCCTACAGCCGGTCAACGTCGACACGGGTACGCAGATCGTCACGATGGACAACGTCGGCGAACTCGAGGCGGCGGTCGCGGCCGGGCGCAACTGATCCCCCGTTTGCCGGGCCCAGATTCAATCTGGGCCCGGCAAACCGACCAAGGCGGACAATGGTATCCAACACGCGGGCCGGCACACATCGACTGGCCACATTCGTCGGCAGGATGGCATCGAATCGGCTGGCAGGACCGACCGTCGTACTCGTTGGGCTGTGCATCTTCTTCCAGCTCCGCTCCGGGAAGTTCTTCACGGCGACCCAAATCGAGGGAATGACCTCGGTCGCAGCTTCGATCGCGATCATCAGTGCCGGAATCACGATGCTGATGTTCTCGGGCGAATTCGATCTGTCGGTAGCATCGGTCTACGCGTTCGGACCGATCCTCTTCGCGCTGTTGATCACCAAGGCTGACATACCGGTCTTACCGGCGTTTCTGATAGCTTTGACGCTGTGCTCCGCCGTCGGTGCAATCAACGGGCTGATTACCACGCAGTTCGGGATTCCGTCCCTCATCACAACGCTTGGAACGTCCTTCGCCATCATCGGGACCGCCATCTTCATCAGCGAAGGCGACAACCTCCTCTACTTCGATGAGAGCAGACTGTTCAGCATCCTCGGTGGCGAGGTCGGTAACGCTCCCGTGCCGGCGCAGTTCCTGTGGGCGTTGCTCATCGTTGGAGTCCTCTGGTACGTGACGGACCTGACGGAATACGGCAATTGGGCCCGTTCGGCCGGCGGCCGGCGGGGTGTGGCCCGAGAGATGGGCGTAGCGGTCAACCGCGTGAAGACCACTAACTTCGTGGTGTCGTCGACGCTGGCCGGATTCGCCGGCATCGCCACCTTCACCTCCTTCCGCACTGTTTCCGCCGGCTACGGCTCGAACTTCGAACTGCTAGCCATCGTGGCCACCGTGGTCGGCGGAACATCGATTTTCGGGGTGACCGGATCGGTGCTCGGCGCCTTCATCGGGACGTTGATCCTGGCGAGTCTACGGACCGGCCTCATCTTGGTAGGGGCTCCGGGAGCGTGGTACACCGCGATCATCGGGATCATTCTCATAGCGGCAGTGATCAGCAACATTCGGATCGGGAGGGCAGGAGACCGCCTCCTCGAAGTGAGTCAGAGGTGGCGGCAATCATGACGACCACGATTGCGACCGACGAGACCCGGTCAACGGCCGACGTGTTATTACAGCTCACGAACGTGAGCAAGAGCTTCGGATCCACCCGCGCCGTGCGGAATGTCTCCTTGACGATCAGGCGCGGCGAGGTCGTGGGCCTCATCGGCGACAACGGGGCCGGCAAGTCGACAATCGTGAAGATCGTCACCGGCTATTTCGCACCGACATCGGGCAGTGTGACGTTCGAAGGACGGGACGCCCGACTATCTCCCGCCGCAGCGCGGAGTCTGGGGATCGAGGCGGTCTACCAGGATCTGGCCCTGATCGGAGGTTTGAGCCTGTGGCGCAACTTCTTCCTGGGTAAGGAACTCAAGATAGGCCCCGACTGGGTCCCGATGCGGCCGCTGGACAAGAGGCGGATGCGGAGTCTCACACTGCGGAAACTGGAAGACTTGGGCCTGACCCGCATACGCTCGACGAACGAACCGGCATCGCGTCTGTCCGGAGGTGAAAAGCAGTCGCTTGCGATCACGCGCACTGTCCACTTCGGGGCACAACTGCTCCTCCTCGACGAACCGACAGCCGCCCTCTCGGTTCGGGAAACCCTGAACGTACTGGATACGATCCGCCAAGCTGCTGACCGAGATCTCGGTGTGCTCTACATCGACCACAACATGGCACACGTACAGCCGGTCGCGGACCGGATCGTGGTGCTGGAGCACGGGTCGGTCGTGTCGGAACACAAGGGAAGCGATGTAACCGTCGACGACCTCGCCGAGATGTTGAGTTCAAGACGGAGCGAGCGGCAAATCGAGGAGTCTCGGTGAAGATCTCATACAATCCCTATCAAATCAGGTCCACACCACTCGACCGACTCGGCGACGTGACCGCCGGCTTCGGCTATCGATACATGGACCTCTCACCACGGGAAGACTTTATCCCTCTCTACTCGCATCCTCGAGCCGGCCACCAGAAGATCGCTGAACTGAGGAGATCACTCGATGCGGCAGGCGTCGAGCTCACCGCTCTCTACGGCCTCTTCAAATGGTCGAGCGCAGACGAGGACGAACGAGCCGGTGGGTCACGGTATATGAGGCGTACCATCGAGATCTCCGCAGAACTCGGATGCCCGGTCGTGTGCACCGAGTTCGGAACGAGCAGGAATACACGATATGTAAGTGAGAATCAATTCTGGCGGTCCATGGATGAAACGCTGCCGATCCTGGAACGTAACGGAATCGAGTTGAGGATCGAGCCACATCCCGATGACTTCGTGGAGGACCACTACCACGGTGTCGACATGGTCCGCGGTATCGACTCCCCCTATGTGACCTATCTCTACTGCGTCCCCCACACTCACTATCTCGGACGTGACGTAGCGGCAATGATCCGATACGCCGGGGACACCCTTACCCACGTCCACGCCGCGGACACCTTCCATCCCAGCCGCTACATCACGAATCCATCCGATACCGATGTTCGCCTCCATCAACACCTGGACATCGGCCAGGGAGACATCGACTTCGCCGCTCTCTTCTCATCCTTGGCGGAGATCGGATTCGACGGGGTCACCTCCAGCTGCGTGACGGCTTGGACGGAGAGAGCCGAAGAGTCTGCTCGCTCCATGCTCCACGAGATCACCGGATACGCCACCAAGTACGGCATGGAGATCGAATGAGCAGACACCCGATGAAACAAGACCCGGATACGACCTTATGGATGTCACGTATGCAAGACACCCTCCGTCACCTCGAGGACTTGCAGCACGATACATACGAAGGCGCCCAGTCACGGACAGACAGGGAGATCATCTTTCGACGCGCTTTCGAGCTCGTAACACCGGTCGCAGTACGCGTTCTCAGCGATATCAACGAGTGGTTACTCGGGGGGGAAGGCACCATCGAGACGAAGCCGCCTCACGACGACAAGGCAAGAGGGCTAAAGGGCGAGTGGACGATCACATGGCCCCGACTGGAGAGCGCCATCAACAAGTACACCGGGCTGGGTCTTGATCCCGTTCGCCTCATTGCTGTGTTCCCCGCCGGATGGACCCACGGCCACTTCGAGCGCCCGCACGCCGGTTTTCCCGCCGATGTAACCGCTTGGCCCATGCAAATCACGACAGAAGAGGATGCGGAGCGACAGGAACCGGTCCTCCGAGTGATCGCGGAGACAGAGCTTCACGAGCGGATCTACCAGGCATCCGGAGATTGGCGGCTAACGCTACCGTTGTCCGAGTCATGACCAGATAGGAGTTCGTCGTGAAGGTGTGGAACAACGGGGCCAAAGTACGGGATATAGATCGTGAGATCGCGTTCTTCGAGGCAATGGGCGGCTCCGTCGTGCTCGACGAGGAATTCGAGTGGGACAGGGAGCGGGTCCGGGTCCCGTTGCTTCGAGTGGGCGACAAGTACCTCCACATCATGAAACGCATGGTGTACGAGAACCAACTCGCTGCACCACTCGCACACGGACTGCAGCACATCGTGTACGAGGTGGACTCCCTTGAGGACTACCGGGAGCGTGCACTGCGCGCCGGCGCGAGCGAGACCATGCCGGTCAAGCACGTCGAAGCCGGCTTCGGCGAGCGTGACGTCGGCTTCTTCACCTCCCCGGGCGGCATCAGGTTCGAGCTCATCCAGGTATACGAGCACCGCGTTCCCGAGCTGCCATGACCGGTAGTACCACCGAACGCCGGGGCTTACCCCGCATCGGGATTGTCGGAACCGGCGTGGCGGCCATGCTCATCCACATCCCCGCTATCCGGGACAGCGACCACTTCCGGCTCGAGGCCGTCTGTGACTCCGATCCGTCGCGGCTGGCATCTACGCCGGGGACGCATCTGCGCAGGTATGGCTCCGTCGCTGACATGGCGGACGATCCGGACATCGATGCCGTGGTCGTATGTACACCCCCCGACACTCACTTCGATATCGCCGTCCGCATCATCGCGGGGGGAAAGCACGTTCTCATGGAGAAGCCGATGACGAAAACGGCCGACGAGGCCGCCGAACTGGCGCGTCGTGCCCGGGCCGCCGGTGTCGAGCTGCGGGTTGCGCACGAGCGTCGCTTCCAACCTACTTGCGAGCGAATCCGCGAACTCCTCGAGGAAGGATTGATCGGAACCCCCTTCTACTGTGGCGTTCACTGGGCAACGAACGTGAAGCTCGATCCGGATCGCTTCATCCCCGAAGATGCCGGTGGCGCCTTTCGCGCGGGGTACCGCTGGCGATGGTCGAGTCCGTACAGCGGCGGAGGGGTGCTCCAGGACCACATCCCGCACTACGTGGACCTGATGCGTGACTGGACAGGTCAGCAGCCGATCGCGGTGATGGCCGACACGAAGAACGTTGCTCGCGACCTCCACGGCTGGTCGCCGGACGACTCGCGATGGGAGGACATGGGAGTCGCTCTCATCCGGTTCTCGGCCGGCCTGACTCTCCGCCTCGAGTGCTCCGTGGTCGGGAGGGTGCTCTCACCGCTGTGGGGTGCAACAACCGGGATCGGCGAGTGGTCAGAATGGGGCTACATCATGGGCAGCGAGGGCCAGTTGGTCTTCGACTTCCTGTCGCTCCACGCGTCCGAGCAGGGAAAGATCGCGGTGTGGCGCTCGTCGACCGCAGGCCCCGGCGGTACCGGATGGACGATGATCGAACAGCCTGAGCCTGACCGAGTCCGAGGGTCTGCGCCGAGCGGAGCAGCCAAGGACATGTTCGTCGGCCAGGTTCGGGAGTTCGCGAGGGCCATCAGAGGCGAACCCAACCGATCACCCGATGCCTACGACGGCGGAATCTGCGTCGCCGTGATCGAGGCCGCCTACCAGGCAGCGGAGACCGACCGCACCGTCGAGATCGGCTTCACCATCCCGGGAGGAGACAGATGACTGCCACGCCCATGCTCAAGGACCTTCTGGGACGAGGAAAGCCCGTCTGGATCATGGGCGCCCACGATGTGGTCTCCGCCAAGATCGTCGAGGATGCCGGGTTCGACGCCGTTGGAATCCAGTCTCTGCAGCTCGCCATGGTCGACGGCCTGCCCGATATCGGATTGATCACGCCGGCCTACGTTGTCGATCTTTGTCGCCGCGTGCGCCGCGCCGTCGACATCCCGATCGTCGTCGACTTCGAACAGGGCTTCGGGGAGCCATACGCTGCGGTCCATTGGATGAAGGAGTTCGAAGCTGCCGGAGTCTCAGCAGTGCACATCGACGACTACGGCCTCCCGTACAAATGCACCTTCTTCCCCCCGCACACCATGGGTCTGGAGTCCGTGGACGAAACGGCGGCCAAGATCCGGGCGATGGTGTCAGAGCGGTCCAACCCGGACTTCATGGTCATCGGTCGTCCCGGCACCTACGTCGCCACCGTCCACGACAACGAAGAGGAACGGCGTCGCGATTGGCTGGTGCGTGCCGAGCGTTACTTGGAAGCAGGGTCGGACGCCCTGTTCGCCATCTGCCCGACCGTGGAGTCGGCCAGGTATTTCAGGCAGGCAGTGGACGCACCCCTGATGACGATCAGAACGCTCGGCACCGAGATGCACGACGAGATATTCCACTACGAAGAGCCAATCGTCGGGTTGTCGATCGACGAGATATACCGGCTGGGCTACGAGATGTTCATCGAGCCGACGACACTGCTCGGCCCGGCGATCAACGCTATGGTCGCGGCGGCCGCCTCGGTCAAGGCAACAGGTCGGTCGGCTTCGGTGTCGGAAGAGCACGGCGAGTTGCAAGAGTTGCTGACACGATGGGCCGATGCCTCAACCCTGGCTCGATTCACCCGCCAGTACTACGCAGACGTTTGAGCAGCAGCGGCTCGGCCGAAGGCAGCGAATCGGTCAGGAAGGGCTATGGATACAGGATTAGCTGGTAAAGCGGCACTGGTCACCGGTGGCGGAACCGGGATCGGGCTGGCAATCGCTTCGGCCCTGGCGGACGAGGGCGTGGACGTGGCCGTGGTGAGTCGCACCAACCGGCCGGAGGCTCTGGAGCTACTACGCGAGAAGGGGGTCCGTGCTTCCTGGTTCGGGACTGATGTAAGCAGCGAGGCCGACATCGTCTCCAGCGTTGCTTCGATCGTCGCCGGCTTCGGGCGTATCGATCTGATCGTCAGCAACGCTGCGCACACCCACCACGAGCCGATCACCCGCATAACTGCCGACAACTGGGAGACCACCCTGGGCACGAATCTGTCGGGGTGCGTGTTTCTGTGTCGCGAGGCACTGCGCCACATGATTCCTGCCGGTCGGGGTAGCGTCCTTGTCATAGGCTCCACAGCGGCCCATGTCCCATTGTACAAGGAGTCGGCGTACCGAGCGTCGAAGGCGGGACTCAAGGCCATCGTCGAAGTCATGGCGGTCGAGACCGCACCTTATGGCATCCGGGTGAACCTTCTCACCCCGGGCGCGTTTCCTACCGCGCTGCTCAAGGATCTCCCCGGTAGCCAAATCGACGGCAGATATTTCCCGATGGGTCGAATGGGACGGTTCGAGGAAATCGGAGCGGCGGCCGTCTTCCTCCTCTCCGACACTCTCAGCGGCTACACGACAGGCGCAGAGTTGGTCGTCGACGGCGGGTACCGACTCAGACCGATGGACCTGTACAGCACCGACGAGCTACGGGAACTCAACGCCGGTGATCTGCCGCGGACGTAGAAGTGCTCTCTCCTGCTGTCTATGCCGAGGGGATCGCTGAAAGCTGCCTTCTCTAGCCGCCGTTGACGATCGCAGTGGTGACAACGACGGCTGTGGCGATTGCTGTCAGCATCGTACCGACTACCCACCGGATCAGCCTGTTTGTGGCTTGCTCGAAGCGCAATTCCGCAGTCGCCAGAACCTCCGCGGCCTTGGCATCAGCATAACCTTCGGTTGCAGCCGTCATGCTATCGCTTCCCTTCGGTGGCTCTCTATCGTAAACTATCGGGTTGGTCATGTCAACCCTGGGCCTACCCACCGACGAGTACTTGAGCGCGACCCGTCGGCTTTCCATCACAAGTGCCGCGCTGCGGGACGGATGTCTGACGCAGAAGGGCCTCCTTACGTCAGCATGCGACGGTCCGACTCGAGCTTCATCAGTTCTCGGTCACGCCACTGCAGGTGGTCTTCTCGCCCGGAGGAGGGGAACCGGACTTCGAGATCTTCTGCCACTTGCTCGATCACTTCCACGGTCCACGGATTGTCGCTACCGCGAGCCACCGCCATGCGCGCGTAGGCCGCTCCAACAGTCCGGGCGTGAGCACGGATTCCACCCCGCGTGTTCAACTCGGCGGTCGTAAGTGGCCCGATTATTGACCAGCGGCGCCCCAGCCCCTCGGTGACCACCCGGTCGAGATCGGCGGGAGCGATCACCCCGTCCCTTACCAGGCACAGGGCTTCCCGGAGGAGCGCTCCCTGGAGCCGGTTGAACACCAGGCACTCGATCTCGCGCTGGATCGTGACCGGGACCATCCCAGCCGTCGTCAGGAGGTTGAGGACGGACTCGACCGCGTCCGGATCGGTGAACGGAGCGGGGGCGACCTCCACCACTTTGATCAGGTACGGCGGGTTGCCGGGATGCACGAGTAGACAGCGGGCCCGCCCTTCCAGATCCGAAGCAATGTCGGAAATCGTCATGCTGGACGACGAACTGGCCAGCGTTGTTCCGGCATCGGCAAGAGAATCGAGCCGCCTGAAGAGGTCTACCTTCAGATCGAGTGATTCAGGAACGCACTCCTGTACATGTGCGGCTCCCTCGACCGCCGAACGCAGATCAGCCCCGACGCCAACCCGGGCAACGACATCCGCGGGGTCATCATCCAGGAGACCGTGGTCGTCCAACTCCGCGAGGCGCAGACCAATCTCGGAACGTATAGCTCGGCGGCGTCCGGCGTCGGGCTCGAAGATGGCGACCTCAAGGCCTGCCCGGGCGAACGTGATCGCCCAGCCGATCCCGATCTGACCGCCGCCCACGATGGCGATCCTGTTGCCGCTGATCCCCTCCGACCGGCTGCCGGGATCCACGTCGGTTATTTCACCCCAGGCCTAGCGAGACGACCAGGCCGTCGAGCTGGTCGATCAACACCTTGATCTCCGACACCCGGCCCTGTCCTTCCGCCCCCAGCTCCGGGAAGGTCGTGAGCGGCGCCCTCACATCACCCATCGGGTGACCGACCAGCGCAGCCAGGGCCTTGGAGTAGCACTGGTGTCCGTAAGTGGGATGCCCGGCCGCGATGATGTGGTCGATCCGGTCGATCAGGCGCCAGACGGCACGAGCGTCGTCGATGCGACCCGCGTCGAGCAGCTCGAAGATGCGGCCCGAAGCCAGCGGCAGGTAGTTGCCATAGGGGTTGACGTACCCGATCGCGCCCAGCAGATAGGAGTCGACAACCCACTCCCCGGCGAACACCTTCATCCGTCCCTCGGAAACTTCTATCACCTCTCTCACGCGGGAGAGATGCATGCTCGACTCCTTGATGTACTGGATGCTCTCCAGGTTGTTGCAGAGCCTCGCCACCAAAGCCGCCGACATGTCCACGTTCGAGGTGACGGGATTGTTGTACAGCATCACGGGAATGGAGATCGCCTCGTCGATGGCCGCGTAGTAGTTGAAGATCTCGTCTTCGGTGGGGGTGTAGTAGTAGGGCGGGATGATCATCAGCCCGTCGGCACCCTGCGCCTCGGCCTCTCGGCTGTAGCGGACCGCGTTGGGCGTGTGGGCGTTCATGGTGCCGATGATCACGGGAATCCGACCGTTGATGTGGTTGACGTAGGTATCGACGAGCAGGCGGCGCTCGTCGTCGTTCACCGCTAGGAACTCGCCCGTGCTGCCCAGCGCGATGACCCCCGGTACTCCGATATCCAGCTGCCAGTCGATGAAGTTCTTCAGCGCACCGACATCGATCGCCGAGCCATCCTGGGTGAAGGGAGTGACCGATACCGTGTAGCTGCCCCGAAACTCCTTGGTCATTGTTCCTCCAGTTGCCGGTTGCCGGTTGCCGTTGCCGGTTGTCCGTTGTCCGTTGTCCGTTGTCCGTTGTCCGTTGTCCGTTGTCCGTTGTCCGTTCGACTCTAACTTACCGATTCCTTGGCCGCTCGTACCGGTTACCGGGTGCCGGCACCGGAAACGTCTCCACCATTACCAGCGATCCCCGTGAGTTGAGCAACTCGTTCCTGGAGCACCGACCACCGATCAATCAATCGAAACCGATCCGGCCACCTCGGAAATGAATACGGGACGGATCGGGGCTTGGGGGGCGAATCCCGAGAACTCGTTGACCGGGATGCCACTTGCTTCTGCGGCGAGGGCCAGGACCGAGGGGCTGCAGTACCGTCCCTGGCACTTGCCCATCCCTGCCCTTGTAAGCCGTTTCACGGCGCCGGCCGTTTGGGCTCCGCCCGTGAACGAGGTGCGTAACTCCTCGACCGAGACCGACTCGCACCTGCATACCAGCGTGGTGTCCGTCGCCAACTCGGTTGTCAGGGGGCGAGCCCGGTACAGATCCTCCAGCTGGCCCTGGAACCGTAGATGGCGGCGTAGCAGTCTGCGCGCCTCGCTGAGGGACGACGGGCTCTCCTGAGCGTGAACGACCCCTAGGTCGGCTAGGACATCGGCGCCGGCCAATGTCCCCAACGAGCCGGCTACATACGCTCCCTTGACGCCCCCGGCGTCGCCCACTACCCACACCGTATCGATGGAGGCACGGCCGCTAACGGTCCGGGTGGTGACCAGACTCCCCGATGCCTGATCGACGTGGTGGTCGCAGCCCAGTGCCCGGGGTATCTCGTTGGCCGGTACGAACCCGTAGCCGAGACAGACCGCGTCGGTCTCCAACTCCCGCTCTGTTCCACGTATCCGGTTGCCCGACGGATCCAGCCGCGCCACCACCGCGGCTTCGACCCTCCCGTCTCCCAGGATCTCGATCACCGAACTCCGGTCCATCACCGGTACTCTCGCCCGGGCCAGGGTCACCCGGTAGCCGAGTCCCCTGCGGACCAGCTCCGGGGCCGAGAGGAGCATGCCGGTACCCGCGCGCCCGTTCATCCACCAACGCAGGTCGGCTTGCTCGACCAGAGCCGACACGGTGACACCGGCCCGCACCAGTTCCGCGGCCACCTGCATGTTGAGTGGGCCGTTGCCCGACAGCAGCACCCGTTCCCCGGGCGCCACCTGGCTCGAACGGAGCAGGGTCTGGGCAGCGCCGGTAGTCATCACTCCGGGAAGCGTCCATCCTGGTAGGGGGACCGCCCGCTCGTTGGCTCCGGTCGCCAGCACCAAGCGGTCGGGGCGGAGGATCCACGAGCATCCATCGCTCCGAGCCATGAGAAGGTCAGGACGGAAGGCGCCCCAAACCGTCACCCCACTGATGACGAGAACCCCCGAGTCCCTCACCCTCGCCGCCAGCGCCCGTCCCGCCCGGTACTGCGCGTCGAGACGTGTCTCGTCGATATCCCGATTCGAGCCGGGCTGCTTGTAGAACTGGCCCCCGAGCTTGGAACGTTCGTCCAGCAAGACGACATCGACCCCCGCCTCGGCGATGGTCGCCGCTGCTGAGAGCCCGGCTGGTCCACCCCCCACGACCAGGACCGACGGCGAGAGCTCACGTCTCTCTCCCGTCGACAAGGTCGGATCCGGTGGCGCCGGCCTTGCCGGTTGACGGCGTACGTCCATTCCCTCCCCCACCCCGACCATGCAGGCCAGGTGCCCAGGTGAGCCGTCGACCATCACGGCACACTCGTGGCAGGCCCCCATGCCACAGAAGACCCCCCTATGGCTCCCATCGCCGGCCTCCCGAAGGGCTAGATGCCCGGCTGCGACCAGCGCCGCCGCAACGGTGTCACCCGCGCCCGCGTCAACGGCCTGACCCTGATATAAGAACCCGACTGTCCCGGCCGGTCGCCCCACCCCCGGAACAGCAACGCGCACGTCGGTGCTCAGTCTCTCGGCGACCGGGTGGTCATCTCAGCCACCGTTCTTACGGCGGTAGGCACGCCAGGTGGTCGCCCACTTGTCCGGATCGTCAAGCCCCGACCCGACTATCCGGTGGATCGGCTGGTTGTGGGGGGAGGTCTTGACGAGATCGGGATCGGTGCGGGCCTCCTCGCAGATGGCGGCCACCACATCGATCCAGTAGTCGAGGTCCTCGATGGACCACATCTCCCCGGCCTCCGGCGTGAACGGCTCCGGGACGAACCACGGCTCGTGGCTCATCCAGAAGGCGTCGACCCCGTAGTCGGTCATCCGGTTCGCGACATCAACTGTCGTGACGCCGGTCTCCTCGGTCAGATCCCCGAGGCTGTAGCGGGTCATCTCCATCCGGTACTTCTCGAGGTGCGGCAGCCCCTTGGTCACGCCCGAGATCTGCAGCAGGCGGGTCTCCATATAGTTGTTGGCCAGCAACGAGAGATCGGCGCCTTCCTTGACCCCCGCCGCGCCCATCGCCCGCAGCCAGGCATAGGCCTTGACGATCACCGGGATGTTGCCCAGGTACTCGCGGACCTGCGTGCTTCCGGCGTGTCCCGGTACCTCGACCGTGTAACCGTCGTCGCCCTTTACCACCACCGGCGTGGTCAGGAAGGGGGCCAACTCGCTCGAACACCCGTAGGCGCCCACCGCGGGGCCTCCGCCTGCTTTCGGAGCTCCGAAAGTCTTGTGCAGCATCATCATGCAGGCATCGAACCCGAGTTCGCGGGCGCGGATCCTGCCCATGACCCCGTTGAAGTTGGCATGGTCGTAGAAGCAGAGCCCCCCGACCGAATGCACGATCTCGACCCACTCCTTTATGTGCGGGTTGTAGATGCCAATGTCGTCGGGGTTGTTGACCATGAGCGCCGCTGTCCGCTCCGACGCCACCGAACGGAGGGCCTCCACGGATGCATAGCCCTCCTCCTCGAGCGGGAGGGTGATTACATCGAAACCGGCCGCGGCGGCGGTCGCCGGGTTGCAGGGATGAGCCTGGGCGGTCGTGATGATCTCCCGTCGTTGAGCGAGGTCACCAGCCGCCTCGTGATAGGCGCGGGTCACCGTGGCGTGCAGGAAGGCTGCGTCGGCGCCTCCCCCCGGCTGGAAGACGAACTGGTCCATGCCGGTGAGATCGCGCAGCATACGGTCCAAGCCGTGGATTACCTCGAGTGTCCCCTGGAGGGTCTCGATGTCCTGGTCCGGGTGCGTGTCGGCCACGAACGGCAGGCGGGTCATCGCCTCGGTCAGCCGCGGGTTGTACTTCATGGTGCAGGTTCCGAAGAGGCTGATTCCCATCATCCCAAGGGTTTCCTGCGACAGGTGCAGGTAGTGACGGAGCACCTCCGGCTCGGACAGTTCCGGCAGATCGGCAGGCGTATCGCGCCGGACCGCCTCGGGCACCAGGACCGCGACATCCGCGGCAACGCCGTCGAACTCCGACTCGTCATCGGGGAACAGGACCGCGCGCCGACCCGGAGCCCCCATCTCCATCACCAGAGGCTCGTCCCAGACTGCTGTGTGGTATCTCCTCAAACCGTTGTTCATCAGCTCGTCACCTCTTCCAATGCACCGACAAGGCGGTCGATGTCGTCACGGGTATGGACCTCGGTTACGCAGTAAAGGGCGCTCTGTCCCAGGTCGGGGAAGTCGCCACTCAGGTTCCGCCCCCCGAAGATCCCCCTCTTCCTCAGCCGGCGGTTGATACCTGCCACCGTATTGCCGGTGTCGTCGAACCGGACGACGAACTCCTTGAAGAAGGCGGTCGGCCACTCGACCGACACCGCCGGGATCTCGCCGATGCGGCGGGCCGCGTAGTGGCTCCGTCGGAGGATGGCCCTGCCCAACTCCTCGAACCCGGTCGGACCGAGAACGGACATGTATACAGCGTTGGCGATAGTCCACAAGTAGACCGAGTTCCCGGTCCAGTCCTTGCCGTCCTCGCGGGAACCGTAGGAACTCTGGTGGAACAGGGTCAGCCCGAACGCCCGCTCCCCTTCTTCGGTCGTGTCGGTAATGCTGATCTGAAGGGTCGGATACTCCCGGGCGTAGCGCTCCTCGTCCCGGGTGGCGATGAACCCTCCGACTCCGCCTCCGCCGTTCATATGGATGCCGAGAGGCTGGGTACTGCCCACCGCTATGTCGGCTCCGTAGTCGCCGGGTGCGGCGATCACTCCCAGTGAGATCGGATCGACACCGACGATGGTCTCGGCCCCCCGGCTGCGTGCCATCTCGGCCACCGAAGCAGCTCTGCCTTCGATCACCCCCAGATAGGCCGGGTTCTCGAAATAGACCGCAGCCACATCCCCGGTCAGCTTGCGATCGAGGTCATCGAGATCCAGCCGGCCCGTGGACGGCTCGAACCCGACAGTCACCATTTCGATATGGCTCACCTGCTCGGGGAAGCCGCAGTAGGTACGCGCCACGTCGCGGCGCTGCGGGTCCATCAGGGCGGGAACCAGCACCCGGGCGCGCCCCGTCATCCGGGCAGCCATTCGTATGGCGTGACCCACGGCCGCCCCCCAGCTGTAAACCGGGAGTCCGACGAAGTCCATGCGGACCAGTTCGCCCAGCTGGCTGGCGAACTCGAACCACGCCTGGTTGCGACCCAAATCGGACGAAGGAGTTCCCCAAACCGAGGTCAGGAACTCGCTCCGGGTCCATATCTCGTCACAGATGGCGGGCACATGGTGCTGCCACGTGCCGCCTCCCAGGAAACTGAGGTTGTCCTCGCAGGTTTCGTTCTTGCCCAGGACATCGAGGAGATGCCGTTTCAGCGCCACCTCCGAACTGAGCGGTGAAGGAAGCTGGAACTGCCTTCGGGTGAAATGTTCATCAGGTATCTGCTCGAAGAGCCTGTCGACGCTCTCGGCGCCGATCGCTCCGAGCATGCGGTTCTTGGCCTCCTCGGTAGAGTTGGCCATGTATGGGTGTGCTCTCGTCACTCGATCAAACCTTCGGATCGCCTCTTCATCTGTCTCGAACCCCGTGCGGGGACCGTCGATGAGAAAGATACTGCAAAGGGCTCGCTGTGGGCCACCTCGAGCGGTCGAACCACCACCGCTCACTATAATTAGGGCTGGAGTCGGGAGGTAGGGGCTTGGTAAACCAGCCCGAGGCCCGCTGCCCCTTGCACCGATGAACCACGAGATTCCCGCTACCGACCACGAGCCCACCCGCGGCGCGGCTTCCGCGCCCCATCCGGCGTGTCTCGGGCTCATCATCAATCCGATCGCGGGAATGGGGGGGTCGGTCGGACTCCACGGCACGGACGGGAACAGCTACCGGAAGGCCGAAGCCCTCGGGGCTGCCCCGATCGCAGAGAAACGGGCCGTCCGAGCGCTCCACCAATTGGCCTCCGCCCTGCCCGACATCTCTGTATTGAGCGCATCCGGATCCATGGGCGAGAATTCAGCCCGCACCGCCGGGCTCGATCCCGCGGTGATTCCGGTGCTGTCGGAACCCACCACCTCGAGCGACACGACTCACGTCGCACAGCTGATGAAGTCTGCGGGGGTTGCGCTGATCCTGTTTGCGGGCGGCGACGGGACCGCTCGCGACATCGTCGGCGAGGTGGGCGACGGGGTACCCGTGATCGGAATCCCGACCGGCGTCAAGATGCACTCCGCCGTGTTCGGCAACACACCCGAGGCAGCAGGCTCGATGGCAGCCCGTTTCCTCAAGTCCCCGGACCAGGTGAGGCTGGTTCCCCGCGAAGTGCTCGATGCAGGCAGCGAGCCCGGGAAGGTCGCCGGGTTCTCAGTCGCCTCGGTCCCGTTCGTCCGAAACCTGCTGCAGCCGGGCAAGGCAACCGTATCCATCGGGGACGACGGCAGCATCGATCGGCTCGGAGCTTCCATAGCGGCTGCGATGACCCCCGAACACATATACATTCTGGGTCCGGGAACGACCGTGGCTCGTATCCTCGAGCATCTCGACCTCGAGGGGACCCTTGCCGGCGTCGACGTAGTGCTCAACCGGGGTGTGATCATCGCCAACGCAAGTACCGCCCAACTTCTCGAGCTGCTCGCCACAGCCCGCCCGGCCACTGTCTACCTGGGCGTCATCGGGGGCCAGGGATTTCTCCTGGGCCGCGGCAACCAGCAGATCAGCCCCGAAGTGATCCAGCGGGTAGGCGAGGACAACGTCGTGATCCTGGCCGGTGAGGGGAAGGTACGCCTTCTAGACCCTCCGGTCCTGAGAGTCGACACAGGGATCGAATCCTCGAAACCGGTGATGCTGGGTTATCGCCGGGTTCATACGGCCCCCGGCAGGAGCATCGTCATGAAGGTGGTCTCCTGACCAATCGGTGTCCCGAGCCTGGCCCACCCGCTAGGACCGGTACCGGAGCCTCGCAGTGATCGCAGTATGTCGCCGCTCGGTAGACTTGAGGTCACCCCCGGTGGGTTGGCACCCTCCACACTGCGCTTTGCCGATCGTCTGGGAGGGTGCTGAGAAACCCCCCGTTGGCCCGACGGTCGATGACATAATGCCACGTCAGCGGACCACGGGCCAACCACTTACCCCTTTTCGGCATTCTCCTAGAGGAGTACGACCGGGCCCTCGAGTCGAGATACATCAACGACCGGGGGGCGACCGGAAGGCGCTCCTAGCGATATACGCCATCGAGCGCGTCATGTGAGCGAACCACTGCATCTGGACCTATTCGTTGCGCGGCTCCAGAGAGCCGTATACGACGCGCCCGTCGCGAACAACCGCGGTGATCTTGGCCAGCGATTCGGCATCGATCGTTGGATCACCGTCGAGGATGACAAGGTCTGCCCTCATGCCGCCCCGTATCACGCCTATGTCGGCTCGCCCCATCAAGGCCGCCGCGGCGCCGGTCGCAGCATGAATGGCTCCGACCATCCCGAGGCCGCACCCGGCCAGCACTTCGATCTCGCGATGGAGGCTGTAACCGGGGTAGGTGCCGGGATTCGGGACATCGGATCCTGCGACAACGCTGACTCCAGCGGCGTGGACCATCTCGACAAACTCGAGGATCGCCTCCCATTCCTGTTCACCGTGGGCAAGGTCGTCTTCGGAATAGCCGGCAGCCGGCCAGGTGGCTCTCCAAGCATCGACGAGACTGGCAGGAAGATCGTCGCGGGCTTCGAGGATTCCTTCGGCCTCGTCGGGACGGCAGAACACTCTGAGGATGGCGAAGGTCGGAGTGACCGTCACTCCCGCCGCGGCAAGATCTTCGACATGGCGGCGTACGCGATCGCTTCCGAGGTCGACGAATCGCCAGGGTCGGAGTGACAGGACCCAGTCGTGCGGGCGTTCCGGCAGTTCGGACTCCAATGCTCGGGAATGAGCGTCGAGGAGTTCCCGTCCACTACAGATATGTTCGAGCGCATCGACGCCGGCAGCGACCGCTTCGCCGACCGATACAGCGTTCCCGACGTGTGCAGCAACCGGAATGCCGCGTTTGTGGGCAACGGCTACCACCGCCTGCAGATCCTCCTTGGGAAGCCACACATAGGCCTTGAGAAAGGGAGCACCCATCGAGATGAGTTCGGCAGCAGCATCAGCAGCATCTTGCGGACCCCTGACTACGCGCAAACCGGGATAGGGAGCGCCGGGGGGACCATCGAGGTTCGGGCCTGAACCGACGAATCGGGGCCATTCCGGGGTGTCCTCGGCCAGCAGCCTCCGGTACGCGGAACCGAACCCGGTTCCACCGGTGTCTCGGACTGCGGTAACGCCGTGCGCGAGAAACTGAGCGGCATGCCAGTCGAATACCTCACCGCTGTCCGCACCGAACTCCTCCCCCGAGAGAGTCACCTCCATATGGGTGTGAGCATCGATCAGCCCCGGAATCATCGTCGATCGCGGGAGATGCACCAACTCGTAGGACGAGGGAACATCGACATTGGGACCGGCTGCGATGATCCGCCCGTCCCAGAGGAGAACGGTGGCGTTACGTACCGGGGGACGGCCCGTACCGTCGATCAGACTGGCAACCTGAATAGCGAGCCTGTCGCCTACCAGGTCAGACTCCTTTCAACATCCCACCGTCTACGGCGAGCGTGGCGCCCGTGATGTAACTCGCGGCGTCGGACAGCAGAAACCCTACAGCGGCTGCGAACTCCTCGGGATCCCCGTACCTACCCAACGGAATGCCGGCCTGGGACCGCGCCACAACTTCCGCGACCGTGACCCCTTCGGCTTGGGCCCGTCCTCGATCCAAGGCATGAACTCGGTCCGTCCCTATCCGGCCCGGGTAGACATGATTGACCCGTATCTCGGGGGCCCATTCCTGCGCCAGGACCTTGGCGAGAGCCCCGACGCCGGTACGCAGAACCGTCGAACTCACCAGGTTGCCGATCGGCTGGCGTACGGCCGACGACGTCATGAACACGAGCGCCGATCCCTTGCGCAAGTGCGGTTTGGCGGCACGAGCCAGCCGAACCGCGGATAGAAGAACCAGGTCGATAGCCTCTGCCCAGTCGGCGTCGGACAAATCTCCAAAGGTGCCGGGCTTGGGACCGCCGGTGTTGACGACCACGGCATCCAACCCGCCCCCGAAGTGTGCGGAGGCTGCGTCGACCCAGGCTCCGATGTCTTCGCCCTTTCTCAGGTCACACACCTGTGAATGAACGGCGCCGGCCCCGCCGTTGCCGATCCCGGCAACCGCAGTCGCCAAGCGGTCGGCGTCCCTTCCGCACACCGAAACCGCATGGCCCTCACCGACAAGGTAGCGCGCTATGGCGAATCCGAGGCCGGAGGTCGCTGCCGCCACTAGGGCCGTTTTCCTGGTCACGTATTCCTCCCGCTTGCTCGACAAGGCTCTCGTGCGATGAACGCACCACTTCCCGGCCGGAGCATATCGCGCCCGCCATCGACCACCACGCGGCCCCGCAGCACGACCGTTGCGGGCCAACCGGTGACGGTCATGCCTTCGTACGGTGTGTAGTCCGTCTGGTCGTGTAGGTCCTTGTGGCTCACGGAGCGTTCTTCGGCGTCGTCCCACACGACGAGATCCGCGTCGCTTCCAACCGCCAAGGTTCCCTTCCGGGGATACATTCCGAAGAGCCTTGCCGGATTGGTGGCTACCAACCGTACGAACTCGGAAACCGTGATCCGCCCAGTTACGACCCCTTCGGAGAACAGCAGCGGCATGCGCAGTTCAACCCCCGGTAACCCGTTCGCTACCTGGTGAAACTCTGTCTCCTCGCCCCTCGGAAGTTTCCCGCCGTCGAGCCGGTAGGGGGCATGATCGGATCCGATCGTGTCGACCTTCCCGGCCCGGATCTTCCGCCAGAGCGCACGCCGGTCATCGGCCGCTCGTAGCGGCGGACTGCACATGAACGGGGCGGTCTTGCCGATAGGCCCATCGAGACGGGACTCATCAAGTACCAGATAGTGAGGGCAGGTCTCGACCGCGACGTCCACGCCTCTCAAACGCGCCGCCTCCGCTTCGGCAACCGCGAGGCCGGTGGAGAGATGAACCAGGTAGATACCCATCTTCAGGGCTTCGGCAATCGCGACGATCTCGGCCACACCCGCTCGCTCCGCGACTCTGCTGTGAGATTCGGCGTGAGCCATCGCGTCCTGCCGGCCCTGCGCCATCAGATAGTCTCGCTTCCAGCTGATCAGTCCATCATGCTCGGCATGGACCATCGCGGTCATTCCCGCTCTTCGGGCGGCAGCCAGTAGTTCAACCAGATCGGACCCGGCGAGCCGGAGGCGCTCGTAGGTCATGAAGACCTTGAGCGACGTGATCCCGAGGTGGGCAACCTCTGCCAGGTCCGCAGCCGTGTGATCATGTAGCTCGGTAGGAATAAGATGCAGCCCGTAATCCACCATTGCTTCAGCTTCCGCCCGCCGCATAGCCTCGGCAATCGCATCGCGGACGTTCGTACCGCGATGCTGGGCGGCAAAGGCCATGACCGTTGTCGTCCCGCCGAAAGCCGCCGAGCGGGTCCCGGAGGCGAAGTCATCAGCGGTCGGTACCCCGGCCCCGGAAACCTGCGCCAGGTGGCAATGAGGGTCTACTCCACCGGGGAACACGTACTTCCCCCCCGCATCGATCTCACGCTCACCGGACCGTATGCCGTCGCCGATGGCCTCTATCCGATCCCCGACGATCGCCAGGTCGGCTGCTATCACCCCGTCCTCGGAGACCACACGACCGTTCCGCAATACGAGATCTGGCGTTAGCACCTCTATCCGACGATGTCCACGGTCGGGATCCCTGTCGCCGCTTCGAGTCTGACAAGCAACCGGTCGAGTTCTTCGTGGTCGACTCGACCCAGAACGGGAGCGGGAAACCGCGCACGTGCGGTGCGAATGGCTTTGCGACGGCGCAGGAGTTCCTTCCGGACGCTGATGCCCATGCGGAACTCGTGCCGATTGATTGGCAGGTACAGGTCGTACAGGTCTTCGGCCTCATCCGGTCTCCCCAAGGCATGCATGGCGATGACGCGCGCCAGCACGTCGGGGAATGCGAAGCCGGTCATCGCGCCGTCGGCGCCGCGCGCCAACTCCTGGGGTAGGTGGATGCCGTTGTTGCCCGTCACGATCGTCACACGCCTCTGTCCGGCGGACTCCGCGTTGCGGATAGCCGTGAGCTTGCCCAGACCGGGTTCGTCTTCAGCCTTGAGCATCGTCACCGTCGGGCACCTTTCGACAATCAAGCGCCAAGCGGTCGGGGAGATGTGGACTCCGTTCGCCTTCGGGAAGTCTTGAACACAAATCGGAATACTGCCCAAGGCTGCTGCGGCAGCCTCGAAGTAGCCGGCAACCTTGTGGTCGCCGGCCAAACCGGCTAGAGGCTGGAGAAGTACACCGGCGGCGCCGACGCCCATCGAGAAGGTTGCCAACGACCGGACACGGGACAGCGACGAATCCGACACGCCCACGATGACAGGAACCCTCCCGTCGACGGCAGCGATGGCGCTTTCGGCTACGAGTCGTGATTCCGCGTCGGTCATCCGATTGGCCTCACCCATCACGCCGAGCAGGGCGACTCCGCTCGAGCCACACGCAACATAGAAATCCATCAAGGTCTGGATGGACGACGGGTCGATGCTGCCGTCTTTGTCCAAGGGCGTTACAGATATCGCTATAAGGCCCGATGTCGGCATGGAATCGATCACAGGTCCGGTCCTTTCTCGGTGCGGGCATCCCGGAGGGCTGAGGCGGCGAAGGTAACAGCGGCCTGGCACGGCTCGATCACGGGCAGCCCTAGGTCGCTCTGGAGCCGGGAGCGGAGATGGGTCATGCCTGTGCATCCCAACACGACCACGTCCGCACCGGATTCCGCCAGCTGCCTGCCGGCTTCGAGAACATCCTCGTAGGCTTCCTCACTCTCCAGATCGAGCACGCCCCGCCCGCTGGCAACGTCCGCGACGACTCTCGCCGTGACTCCGATCCGATCCCAGTAGCGGTAGTGGCGGGGCACCGATGCGTCGACGGCGGAGATGACTCCGACATTGCGCCCGCGTGACATTGCGGCCAGCACGGCCGATTCGGCTATTCCGAAAACGGGCTCCTCGAGGGTTGCCCTCATCTCGCCGATCCCAGGGTCGGAGAAACAAGCGACCACGTAGGCATCTGCCGGATGCTCTACGGCAATTTCGATCATGGGCTCGACCGCGGCCGCAACGTCGTCGTCGGATTCGATAGCGGGCGGCCCGCCTGGCGTGGTGACTACCTGTATCTCGACGCCCAAGTCTTCGGCGAGACCCCTCACCGCGTCATCGACCTGTATCGAGATGCGCTCGGAGCTGTTCGGATTTACCAGGGTGACTCTTCCAAACATCGGAGGCACCTTACCTGATCTGGGACTCATGCCATCGGAGGAACTTCGACTCCGCAAGGACGGAAAGAGCGAACATCGTGATCCCGAGCGCCGCGGACCCGACAATGGCTACGAACAGATCCGCCGTCCGCAGAGTCGACTTCGAGATGAGTATGACATAGCCCAGGCCCTGGGTAGATGACACGAACTCGGCCACGATCGCGCCGATGACCGCTGCCGGAGCGGCGATCTTGATGCTGGACAGGAGATACGGAAGCGCGAAGGGTAGGCGGACGCGCAGGAAGACGAACCGTTCCGTTGCGGCCAGAACCTTCATCAGGTCCAGAGCGTCCCTATCTGCGGACCGCAAGCCGATGGCGGTGGTGACCGTTATGGGGAAGAACGAGATAAGAAACGCGACCGCTATCTTGGGCGCCAGTCCGGTGCCGAGCCATAGCACTAGTACGGGCGCGATTGCGACGATCGGCGTAACCTGAATGATGACCAGATAGGGCATCATCATGCGCTCGAGTGTACGAACGTAAGCCATCACTGCTGCGAGAAATACACCGAGCGCGAGACCGATTGCGAAACCCAGCAATGCCTCGTAGGCCGTTCTCCATGTATGGAAAGCGAATCGTTGCGGCTTGTCCAGGAAAGCGTCGAGGATCGCAGACGGAGCCGGTAGCAGGAACTTGGAGATGTCGAGAGCCTGAACAGCGCCCTCCCAGACAACCACGACCAAGCCGGAGAAGATCAGCGGTAGCCAGCGCAGGAACCGGCTTCTTGTGAAGACACTCATCCGTCGCGAACTCTCATGGTCCCCGTAGTTCGAACTTGCCGCCGATGCTCGTACTCTCGGCAGTCTCGGCCTCCTGTTGGATCCTATCCCTGACGCGGTTTGTGACCTCCAGAAACTCGATCGTCGCCCGCAGGTCCAAGGGCCGAGGCCGCTCGAAAGGTACGTCCACCGTGCCCGCTACACGGCCCGGCCGAGCAGACATAACGATGACCCGATCTGCCAGGAATACGGCCTCCGTTAGCGAATGGGTCACGTACAGGACGGCTGGCCGGGTAGCCGTCCAGATGTCCTGAAGGGCCAGGTTGAGTCGGTCGCGGGTGATCTCGTCGACCGAAGCGAACGGCTCGTCGAGCAGGAGAACCGATGGCGTGAGCATCAGCGAGCGCGCCATCGCGGCGCGTTGCCGCATGCCCCCCGAGCACTCGCGGGGCAGCGCGTCTTCGAACCCCGTCAGCCCTACGAGATCGACCAACTCCTGCGGCTGCACGGGCGGATCCTTGATACCGGCCACCTGCAGGGGCAGGCGGACATTGTCGATGACGGTGCGCCACGGGAGCAGAGCAGGCTGCTGGAACATGAACCCGACTCGACGACTCCGGCGCGCCTCCTCCGGCGTGACTCCGCAAACGGAGAGCTTGCCCCGGGTGTAGCCCGGACCGTGGAGATCGGCAACAGACCGAAGAAAGGTCGACTTGCCACAACCTGAAGGGCCGATGATGGCGACGAACTCCGCCGGCATCACGTCGAGGGTGAAAGGACCCAGGGCATGAACCGATGCCCCGCTCACGGTCGGGTACACACAGCCAGAGTCCACGGCGGAGACCGCCGCTCCCGTGACAAGAGAGCGGCGGTCTCCGCCGTTCGAGCGATCAGCGCTCACTGCATCCGTCCGGTGAGAACTATGGCATCACCGGGGAGTCGGGTAGGTAGTCGTTCGTGTACACCTCGCCGACATCGAACTGGTCGTCGATGAAGCCGAACCCGACGAGAACGTCGAGGCTGGGCTGCCAGGTCGAATCATCCATGTACAGCAAGCCGTTGTCACGCTGCAAGTCCGACACCCAGAACGCGTGCAGGGCGGGTGCTTCCACCTCTATGATGTCTCTTTCTACATCCGGGTAGGTCTCGACCATGAGGTCGATGGCATCAGAGGGGTTCTGCAACGCCCATTGCATCCCGCGTGCATACGCACGCACGAACCCCTTGACAATGTCGGGGTTCTCAGCAACGAACGAGTCGCTGGTGATGAGGGTCTGTCCGATGGACTCAACGGATTCGGCCATCCAGAAGGTGACCGCCGGCTCACCGAACTCAACTGCGGCAAGTGCCGGAACGAGCGTGAGAAAGTCCGGGAAGCAGTCAACCAAGCCGGTGAACAGCACCACCGGGTCGAATCCAACCTCGACCTCTTCGGTTAGACCGGTCAGGTTATTGATGTTGCGGTATGACTCCCAGATCGTGTTGTAGCTCTCGAATCCTTGGAAGCCAACCTTGACATTCGCCAGGGTTGACGGGTCGTTCCCGTCGAGGCCGCGGTCAGGACGACATATCAGACCGACCGGACTAAAGGGCTGTGTCACACCGACTGCGATGACGGGAAGATCGGCCGCGTGGCTCAACAGGACCGACGGGCCCGGCCCGACGGTTATGTCGTGCTCTCCCAACCCAACCGATTGCACTTGGTCGAACTCACCACCCGGCGTTATCTCGAGCTGGATCCCTTCTTCGGCGAGCCAACCGAACTTCTCGGCTGCCAAGACCGGAACATCACCCGATGTGGGGAACCAGTCGAAGGCGAATCTCACGGTTTGGAGGGCCGCAGGTTCTTCTTCCTCCTCAGCACAGGCAACGGTTAGTAAGGTCAGCGCCAACAGAACTACGACCCATTGACCTAGGCGACTGTCTCGTCTCATTGCTCCTCCTCTTCGTATTCTGCTTGGCCGGCGGCGCCTATTCGGAGCCGGTCGAGATCACACCAAGTTCTTCGAGGTTCTTCAGCGACTGATCGGCGGGTACGGATGTGTCCATCCAATGTTTCATGGGCGAATCCAGGAATGAGTTTGCGGGATAGAAAACGACATCTCGAAACATCTCTGCGAAGCTCTCGACTCGGATTCGAAGCAAGCCGTTCGCCATTGAGTTCTCGGATCTTGCGGTACGCAACGCAGCGGTATCCAGCATGGCGCTCACGCCCACGGTCTCGTTCGGGGAGGTGTCGAGGGAAACGGTGTTACCCCTGAAGTCGACAATGCGTGACGACCCTCCGGTGACCGGGTCAGGGACACCGTCGTCGGAGAAGCCGATGGGGCCGGCCACGTTGGCCGATACCACATACATCATGTTGGCGGCCGCCGCCGTCACCTTCGCCGCCTCTTCAGCCTCGCTGATCGGCTCGTTGGTCGGGTGAACCAGGATCTCGGCGCCCCGCAACATCAACATTCTCGACGCCTCCGGAACCATTATCTCTCCACAGGCGAGCATGGCCACCCGGCCGAGCGACGTGTCGACCACCGGCCACAGGCCCTCGACCCCGTATCGGGCGATGTAGTCATCGAGGAAGTCGTGCGGGGATACCCATTGGGCGGTATGGATGCGGCGATAGCGGAGCACGACTTCGCCCGAAGGGTCGATGAAGAACGACGTGTTGAAAAAACGGTCTCGCCACTCCAGATCGGCCTCGAACTGGTTTCCGCCGATGTGCACACCGAAAGACCGTGCAAGTTCCTGAAGAGGCTCGGTAATCGGCCCCGGCACCGGATAGCAGGCCTTCTCGATCCAGTCGGCGACGGGCTCACCCTTCGGGGGTCCCTGGAATGCGAACTCCGGCAGTACGAGCAGCGCCGGAGGCGGGTCCTCCAGCATTGCCTCGTTGATCATCCGGCGTGCGCAGTCGAGATTCCTCTGGACGATCTCCCATGCCTCTGCTCTGGTGGACACCTTGCGAGCGATCTCGCTCGGCATCTGGATACAGGTCGCTCGCCACTGGCCCGGCATCATGTTCCTCCTGAAACAGGCAAAGATTCGATTATTTCGCGAGCCTGATGAATCCCGAAGGCGACCGGTGGCCGGGGGCGGGGAGGCTCCTCGTCTCGCGAGAGAAGGTCGAGCGTGATGATCGCTCGGCGGCGGTCGAGTTGATCCATGGCTTCTGTGAGAAGGTTCGACTCGGCGCTGCAGTCCGTGAGTTCTAGGTATGAGGCGCGGAACCTCCATCTGCCATCGGAACCCTCAACCGGCTCGACCGAAAAGGCGAGCGGCACAGCGAGGTACTCCTCGGGCGTCATGAGTCAATCCCTCCGGCAGCGATGACTGCCTCCGGAGTCCCGCCCTCCATCATTGCGCGGACATCCGCGACCCAGTCGGCGCTTCGAGGCAGTACAACGGAGACACCCGGGGCGTCGTAGCCCGACCCGCTCACGCCCACGACCGGCGTACCGGATGCGGCATCGGCAGCAGCCTTGAGCAGAGCCTGGCGGGTCGCGATGACACCACCGTCGGTGCCGACCAGTGTCTCCTTCGAGCGGTCGTATGCAGGGCCCATGGAGGCGGTCGCCATGTCGTCCTGCTCCTGATTGCCGGTGATACCGCTCCAGATGACGCCCGAGTTCTGGGCAGTCCGATCTATCAGGTAGTCGTTGGCGAGATTGCGAATCGCCATGTAGCTACCCGGCTGCTTCTGAGCGTAGATGCCCCCTCTACCCGCCGCGTACAACTCCAGCTCCCCATCGGTGAGGTCGCGGTCCGGGTGCCACGACAGGCCGTATACCCATGTGGTCTGCTCGTCGACCGGCACCCACGCGTGGATCTTGCGAACTTCTGCCGTGCTCTCGGCGGGGACAACGGTGTAGCACGGTGCCAACCAATGGTTCACCCTCCAGTAGTAAGCATCTTCCCTGAAGTTCCGCCGGGCACCGATCAGCAGCCCGTACTCGGTCTCCACAACGTCGAAGTGGGGAGCCGTCTCCTCGAGGATGTTCCTGACCAGCGGATGATCGGGGTCCTCGAGGAGTTCCTCGCGATGCAGGTACGGGACGTGACTCGAGTCGATATCGGCTTCCAATGCTTGAAGCCAGTGGCACGGTTGTAGTCGCTTGCTTACGTACCGGCCGGCATCGCCCACCTTGAGGTATCCGAGATCCGGCAAGGGAGGTGGAGGAGACTCTTCTCCGAGGTACGCCCAAACAATCCCACCCGCTTCACGGGTGGGATACGCGGTTTGAGCTACCTCGGGCCGGCCTACGAGGCCGGGACTGGTCGGGTTCTCGATACAGTCTCCGTTGACGTTGAACTTCCATCCGTGATAGAGGCATTGCAGTCCCCGATCAGCGTTTCGACCGAAGAAAAGTGACGAACCGCGGTGCGGACAGAACTCGTTCAGTAGACCTGGCGTTCCGTCGGAGTCGCGGAAGGCCACTAAAGGCTCGCCGAGCAGCTTGGTCCTGATGGGCGGTGAGTCAGGATCCGGGATCTCTTCAGTCAGGCAGGCAGGAAGCCAGTAGTTCCTCAGGGCGATGCCCATCGAGGTGCCGTTGGTAACCCCTGCCAGTGTGCGATGCTCTGCCGCGGTAAAGCGGAAGACTCCATTCAACGCTTCCATCGATCTCCTTGTAACTACCCCTGGGCCACAACCCGATCGCTCGTCTGTTTCTCCGAAACCTCGGGCCCCGGTCCACCAGGTAGCGAGGTCTTTCGCGCGACATCGTTCATGACATCGATCGCGGGCACCGTCCTCGCGTAGAGAGCAGCCGGGATCGCCGTGAGATAGGGAAAGTCGGACTCAGGGGGCGGCTGTATGCCATCCGCTTCGAGAGCACGGGCCGCTGCGATCAGGCTCCGGCGAACATGCACGATCGGTGCGTCGCTCGAAACCAGTCGCTCCTCTGTACGGTCGAGGATCGACCCCATGCCCTCGGTCACGGCACGGTCCTGCAGCCAGACGCTCCCGATTCCCGAGAACAGATTGCTGCGCTGGACATCCCGATCCAAGCCATAGTCGTTTTCTCGATTGACCAGGGGATAGAACTCCGACTGCGGCTCGACATTCTTTGGCGCATAGCCATCCGGAGAGACATGTGCATCTTGGCCGGTGAGCTGATAGTTGATTACGTCCGTAGAAAGAGGCGCATCGGTGTCGTAGTGAATGCGCCAAACGATGGTGGTGTGATCGTCTCTTGGAAACCACACATTACATTGAGCCGCGGCGTCTACATCACTCGGTACCCCCGCGTAGAACGGCATGATGAAGTGGTTGAATCGGTAATAGAACGTGCTGGGGCCGGCTTCTCGTCGCGCGGTCGAGAAAAGACCGTATGCTGTTGGCATCACGGTGATATCGGGCTGGGGATCCCTGTTCCAGTACATCGTCTCGAACTCTGCCGTCAGAACGTCATCCTCCGGCTCGGGTGCGAACTCCTTGCCCCTCATGGCCAGACGAGTATCGAACTCACGATAAGAGGCCACAGATCCATGGAGAAAAGAAATGTGAGAGGGATCGAAGTCACCCTCCATAGCCTGGGCGTAGTTGCAGTTCAATAGCTGCTTGGTGACGAGACGATGATCCTCAGGTATGCTCACCCAATCCAGGGGTGGTAATTCGCCGGGTAACTGGTCCTTCGGACCCATAAAGACCCAGACAATTCCGAACGCCTCACGAGTAGGATAAGAAATACTCCTGATCCGTCGTCGAAAGTCGGACTGGCTAGGCACATTGGGCATGGCCATACATACCCCGTCCACACTGAACTTCCACCCGTGGTATATACATGTCAGGCCCGATTCTTCATTGCGCCCGAAAAAGAGGGGAGCTCGGCGGTGTGGACACAACGCTTCAAGGATTCCGATGCGGCCTTCCGTGTCGCGAAATGCAACCAGGTCTTCTCCGAGCAGACGGAGGCGGATGGGTCCCGAGTCCGGCCCGGTGAGCTCCGAACTGAGAACTGCCGGCAACCAGTAACGTCGCATCAGGTTGCCCATCGGGGTGCCTGGGCCGACGCGTGTCAGGATCCGGTTGCGCTCTTGGCTGAGCATCGGAGCACTCCCCTCGTCCTGCTCATATCACCGAGTGAGTCTGGCACCGGTAGGGAGTGTTGGCAAGCGGTCCGACTCCAAGACTCCTCCGTCTCGGGAGACCGCTGATCCGTAGTCGCTCTGGGCTGCTTGAGCCATAAGCACCCACCGAGGAGTCGCCAGGTGCCAGGTGCCAGGTGCCAGGGGTTGGGTGTCAGGTGCCAGGTGCCAGGGGTTGGGTGTCAGGTGCCAGGTGCCAGGGGTTGGGTGCCAGGGTGCCAGGTGCCAGGGGTTGGGTGTCAGGTGCCAGGTGCCAGGGGTTGGGTGTCAGGTGCCAGGTGCCAGGGGTTGGGTGTCAGGTGCCAGGTGCCAGGGGTTGGGTGCCAGGGTGCCAGGTGCCAGGGGTTGGGGTCAGGTGCCAGGTGCCAGGGGTTGGGTGTCAGGTGCCAGGTGCCAGGGGTGCCAGGTGGGTTGGGTGCCAGGGTGCCAGGTGCCAGGGGTTGGGTGTCAGGTGCCAGGTGCCAGGGGTTGGGTGTCAGGTGCCAGGTGCCAGGGGTTGGGTGTCAGGTGCCAGGTGCCAGGTGCCAGATGCCAGGTGCCAGGTGCCAGGGGTTGGGTGTCAGGGGCCAGGTGCCAGGTGATCGATCGGCCGGCTTCACAACAACGAACGGCTCATTTGGAGATATGGATACCTAAGCAATCAGGGGTAAGACGCCTCTATCAATAATAAAGCAGCAGTACAGAGTATACAACTATTCTGACAAGCGATCTCCATGCTATTCGGTGTGTATACACGTATATAATTGATTGTAGAACACTTGACAGACTAGAAGCCTAGCCGTATAGTCGGCTCACTTCTCCGCCTACCGACTGGAGGGAAGAAATGGGTGGAATACATCCGTCGGAACAGAGCAAGATGAGAAGGCCCTCCTTTAGTTGTCAGGCGCTGGTCCGACCAATCCGAATAGTGGCCCTTCTTCTCGTGCTCGTCTTGGGGGCCTGTGCGTCAGAAACTGCCGATGACGAAGGACCGATCGTCATCGGACTGGCGATCGGCCTGACGGACTTCATGGCGGCGTACGACCTGCCGGCGCTGAACGGCGCCCAGATCGCCGTGGATGAGATCAACGAGGCCGGCGGCGTGCTGGGTCGAAGCTTGGAAATCGTCACCGCAGACACCAAGTCTGACATCGATCAGGGAACAGTGGCCGGCCAGGAGGTCATCGACCAGGGCGCCCACGCGATGATCGTGTCCCCCGACTACAACATGGGTGGCGGCGCCGCCCGAGCTGCTCAGGATGCAGGGCTGGTCGTCTTCTCATCCTCGGCGGGCTCACCGCTGTTCGGGATCGAAGGTATTGGGCCCCTTGCGTTCACGATGGGGATAGCCGCCACAACCGACGGCGCGGTCGCGGCCGAGTGGGCCTTCGAAGACCAGGGCTTCAGGACGGCGTATCTCCTGCTCGACGACATCGCCGACTACAACAAGGACTACTGCCGGGCGTTCGAGACCCGCTGGGTCGAGCAGGGCGGCACCATCGCCGGCCAGGACCAGTTCAACAACAACGATGCGTCGATCGCCAGCCAGGTGACGAGGATCAACGGTCTTCCGGAGGCGCCGGACATCATCGCCCTCTGTTCCTTCCCGCCGGGCGGCGCGGTCGCCACCAAGCAACTCCGTGACGGAGGCGTGGACGCCCCGATCGTGAGCAACAACGGATTCGACGGGGATTTCTGGTACAAGGACTCGATGCCGGATCTCGCCGACTTCTACTACACGTCGCCGGTTTCCTTCTGGGGGGACGATCCGAGCGCCGAGGTCGGGGAGTTCCTCCGCAAGTATCTCGAGCGACATGGGCAGCCCCAAGCCGTCAGCGCGATCGGTGCATACGCAGCGGTGTACGCACTGGCTGAAGCGATAGAAGATGCGGGCACAACCGATGGCGAGGCCGTTGCCGGGATCCTCGAGCAGTTCGACGGAAGGAACGTCGGTGGCCTCAACGTCACGTTCTCTCCCGACCTACACATCGACAAGGACCGGGAGTTGCGCATACTGGAACTCAATGCCGGTGCCCATCAGATCGTGTCGATACGTTCCGCCAAGGGCCAACCACCACTGTTCGGATAGGGGACTCGTGACGATCAGGAGCAAGAACCCGGCGCCCCTCCGGCGGCCGTCGGGTTCGCCCCCGATCCGACCTTGATCAGCGTCCCCTCACAATCACGCCGGTAGCGGCGTACCGCTGGGACGTCGGCGCATATGCCGGCAATGCACCAGCTAGCGGCAACGAAGCGCCGCCCATCGAGCGTGCTCGTACCGGTGTTCCGCCGGGTCTGCGCACTCGGAGGAGCGGGGCCGTTACGTTCCTTGCCTGGAGAGACCCGACTCCCGGTGCGCGGCCTTGGCTGCGGAGATGATCTCGTCGAGGGTGCCCAAGCGCTTGTGATAGTCCATGAAGTTGTCGACCCACCGGAGGAACCGGAACTGTCCATTAGCAACAGCCGGGTGGGACCCGTCCCGAGATAGCACGATCAGATCCCCGTTCGGTTCGGTGAGATATTCACAGGCCTCAGGTACGTGAAGGCCGGCATCGACCAGTAGCCCATCCGCCGACCCGTCGATGACCACACCTGCTCCCTCGTCGTTGTCCCGGACCGGAACATACTGTGCGTTGGGGAATCGCTGTCTGACGATGTCTTCCTGCAACGCGCCCGAGACACCGGCCAACCTGCGCGCCCCCCGGAGCCAGGCCAGCCCTCCTCCGGCCCACTCCTTGCGCACGAGTACGACGCCCTCGTACTCCAGAAGTACGCCGTCACTGAACATCACGGACAAGGCCCGGCGGGGCAAGTTCGTGTGCTTCATCAGGATGTCGACCCGACCCTCTACGAGGCCGTCAAGCTGGTCCTCCCACTCCATGACGACGAAGTGGGCTCTCACGCCCAACTCCTCGGCCATCAGCCGCGCAACGCGAGCCACGACACCGTCGGGTTCGCCTGTATCCGGGTTGATGAACTGCTCGAAGGTGAGATCCCAGCGAGCGGCCACCCGCAGTACACCTCGTCGAACGATCTCGTCCAGGACACAAGAATCAGACATGACCAACTCCCTTCTCCCTCGGGTCTTGATCCATACCGATGATGCAGACAGGCTCACCACCGTTCCGCGTCGGGGTGGAGAAAATCATGAGAACCCACCCCTCCAGTGGGCTCTTCACCACCGTCCGCGGAGAGCCGAACCGGTCGAGGAAAGTCCCGAGCGGGGTTCCCTGCTTCACCCGTTGGCCGGGTTCTACATCCCGCAGAAAGTAGCCGGCGGAGTCCGCTGTTACGACGTACATACCGAAAACGTCGATCTGTCGATCATTCACCACGGGCTCACCGGGGTACATCCCCATGTGCTTCAGAACGTTGAAAAGGCCGCGTAACTCCATTTCCACCAGATCCGGATCCAGCCTTCCGGCTCCTCCCACCTCAAGCTGGATCGCCGGTATGCCGTTGAGGGATGCGTATCCGATGTTGTTGCGGGCTACTTGGAGGCCTGTCCAGACGGTCTTTCCGTCGTCACTCACGCCGGAGAGACCGTCGATGCCTGAACCCATGATGTTTCGGAACTCGATATCGAAGAGGGCTGCAAGCCGGCGGCTTTTGTCATCCGTCTCCGGGTCCCCCAGTTCGGGAACGACTACATGTAGTGGCACCTCTTCGTAGTGATCCCCGCTGTGGAGGTCCATGTAGGTAGAACTGCGCCCGATGATCTCAGCCCCAATTCTCGCTGCGACCTGCGATGCGATCGAGCCGAAGGGATCTCCGGGGAACGACTGGTTGATGTTCACGCTGTCGATGGGCAGGAAGAACGATGTTCGCAGCTCAAGCGCTCTTGGATTGGCACAGACCACGCCGATGAGATCCCCGGAGAGCTCCTTGATATCAAGCCTCGATGCGAGTTTGGGGACCGCGATCTGTCCGGTGAACTCGCCGGCGTGAACTCCCGCGGTCAGAGCCAGCGTCGGTCCGGGGTTCTCCCCTCTCACCACCCACACCGGAACCGTGAGCGGTCCGGCTACCGTCTCTGCGACGACTAGGTCACACCTGTACCGCTGCGGGCGGGAAGCGGGGACCCTATCGAGCGTTTCCACGATTCCGAGATTCGTCATGAGTGCTTCCATCAATGCCCCTTCGTGTGCAGCCGCCAGCAGCCGGATCCGGTCTCCTCTTGACCCGGATGTCGGGCCGGCAACGCTCTCATTGTCCACCCAGATAGGCAGCAATGACGTCGACATTGCTGCGAACCTCGTCGGGGCTCCCGACGATCAGGGTCTTGCCGTGGTCGAGTACCTGCACCGTATCGCAGACCTGCATGACGACCGCCATGTCGTGCTCGATCAGGACGATCCCGATGTTCCACCTGCGACGGGCTTCGTCGATGAGGCCTGCGAGATCGGAACTTTCCAGATCGTTCAGACCCGCCGCCGGCTCATCGAGGAGCAGATAGTCGGGCTGGGCGGCCAGCGCCCTCAAGAAGCCGATCCTTCGCTCGTCTCCCAACGGGAGTGTCGAAGCGCGCCGGCCGCCCTTGCCGCCGAGCCCGAGTGACTCGAGCAGCTCTTCGGCCGTGTTCCGTGCCTGACGCCGGCTGATCCGGTTACGGGCCAGCGCTCCCAGCTGGATGTTCTCCGAAGCAGTCAACTCTCCGAACACTCGCATGCCCTGGAACGTGCGAACGAGGCCGGCCCGAGCGATCTGGTGCGGAGAGCGACCCGTAAGATCCTTGCCTTCCAGCGTAACCGTGCCTGCGTCGGACGGTTGGAATCCGCTCATGACATTGACCAAAGTCGTCTTGCCGGCTCCGTTCGGCCCTATGAGTCCCAGGATGTGACCACGCTCAACCCCCAGATCGACGCCGTCGAGTGCTTGGAGCCCATCGAATCTGACCGACACCCCGAGAGCGACCAAGCCCGACTCGTGCGAGCCTCCCGTGCGGTCCGACTCTGCGGTCATGAGCCATCTCCCAGGCCGGTAAGGCCGCCCAAGTAGGCCTCGGCGAGATCCTTGTCGCCACGCAACCGGTCACTGGAGCCCTGCCCGACGATCGTCCCGGTCCGGAGCACATAGCCTCTATCGGCGAGACTCAACGCAAGCTCGGCATTCTGCTCGACCACCAACATGGTGACTCCCTCCTCTTTGAGGTCGCGGAGGATGCCGAAGACTGTCGCCGTCAGGACCGGAGCCAGGCCCAACGACGGCTCATCGAGGAGGAGCAGGCGAGGTCGCGCCATCAGTGCCCGGGCAACAGCGAGTTGCTGCTGCTCGCCACCGGACAGAGTGCCGGCACTGCCGCGGTAGTAACGCCTCAGCACCGGAAAACGATCCAGGATCGATTCGAGATCAGCCTCCATCCCCTCCTTCGATCTGCGGGCAACCGCACCGAGTCGCAGGTTCTCGGCAACGGTGAGGCTCCCGAGTATCCGCCGTCCCTCCGGAACGAGGGCGATTCCGGATCGAGCGACTCGCTCCGGAGCCATGCCGAGGATGCTCCGACCGTCGAAGACTATGTCGCCTCCTGTGACGTGCAGAAAGCCCAGGATCGCCCTGAGTATGGTCGTCTTCCCGGCGCCGTTGGGTCCGAGCAGGGCGACGACCTCACCGTTGTTCACGGAGAGGTCGATTCCTCGGATGGCTTTGAGCTCCCCGTAGCCACCCGACAATTTCGACACCAGCAGCAAGGGATCAGTGCCTCCGAGGGTCGCGGCCGGCGAGCCGGTGGGCTCGCGGCGGGAAGACTCACGGGAGCGCACCCGGTCGGCCACCGAAACCCGGACCTGGTCCGCAGCGACGCGAACATCATCGGGCGGCGGCTCAGCACCAGATCCGATCCTGAGTCTCGCTTTGAACCAGGCCCCCACATCGACGACCGTTTTCCATGTGAGTTCCGTACCGTTGGTGATACCGCGCGGCCGGATGAGCAGCACCACGACCAGCACCACCGCCACCCCGACCTGCTGGAGACCTCGAATAGGCGGAACCCGGATCAGACCGAGAGCGATTCCGTCCTCCATCTGCCGGAGCGCGAGGCTGAGCAACGACAGGAGCACGGCTCCGGAGAAAGCTCCCGTCAGGCTGAGCCGTCCCCCCACTACCAGCATTGCGATTGCCAAGAAGGTGGCCGCAACGAAGAAAGCAGACGGGTTGAAGGTGCCGAAGGCAAGGGCGAACAACCCCCCGGCCACTCCGGTGACCGCCGCACTCAGCACGAACGAGACGAGCCGCTCCCAGGAGATACCTATTCCGAGTGCACGGGCTGCGTCCTCGTCGTCCCGTGAACCCCGCAGGCGCAGGCAGAGACGGGTCTGCTGGAAGAGCCACGCGGTGACGATCGCCACGATCGCCCAAAGAGCTGTGCCGGGCAAGGTTGCCGCCCTGGGTACTCCAGCCAGCCCGGTGGATCCGCCGGTCACCGATTCCCAGTTGGATGCGACGTTGAACGTAATGTTCAAGAACGCGAAAGTGCCCAGGGAAGCCACGATGCCGGACAACTGCATCAGCGGAGTTCCGATGAGAACTGCGACCCCGGCAGCCAGCAGTGCTCCCACCGCGACAGCGACGTGTGCCGGGAGGGTCACCCCTGGAAGGGACGGAAAGAGCGCCGTTTTTGTTGATTCAGGGATTACAAGGATAGCGGTCGTATAGGCCCCGATAGCCATGAACCCTATGTGGCCGAAAGAGAAAACGCCGGAGTTACCGATGAAGATGTACATACCCACGACAAGTATCAGGCTGATCAGTGCACTCAATATTGAAGTGCGTACTGCGTTGGATGCAAGTCCGCCGAACGATGCGAGGAGAACCGCCACGGCGCTGAGTACCAGGGGCGCAAAGTTGGTTCGCGCCACCAGGACTGTGCGTCTCATCGCTTAGGAGGGTGCTGAGAAACCCCCCGTTGGCCCGACGGTCGATGACAAAATGCCACGTTAGCGGACAGCGGGCCAACCATTCTCACCGTTATTCAGCATTCTCCTAGACCGTGCGGTTCTGGAGTCGGGCACCCATTATGCCGTCGGGTTTGGCGACGAGGATGATCACGACGACAAGAAAGACCAAGGTATCTCTAAAAGACCGGAGACCGAGCGGGAGACCGGCTTGAAGTGCCACAGAGGTCGCCCCTAGCAGGTACGCTCCCAGAACTGACCCGGGTAGGCTGCCGAGTCCCCCGATGATCACTGCGATGAACGCCGCCAGCACCGGTGTAAGGCCGATCGAGGGGTGGATAAGACCGGTCTGAGCCGAGAAGAGAATCGCTCCCACACCGGCGAGAACACCGCTAATCGCGAAAGCCCCGGCGATGACCCGATCTGCCTTGATTCCCAAAATGCGCGCTACGAAGAAGTCCTCAGCTGCTGCCCTCATCTGGAGTCCGAATACTGTACGGCTGAGAAACAGAACGAGCAAGAGCAACAGCACCGTGGTCACCCCAATGGAAACCAGGTCCAAGCGCCGGATGGCGATGTCACCGATGAAAATACGTCCGCGTAACCCTTCGAGAATCCCCACGCTGCGCGGAAGAGCCCCGACGGTTACCACTGCAAGGCTCTGGAGAAAGAAGCTGACAGCGAAAGACGTTACGAGAAGCGTCTCGATCGCCGCGCCCCGCACACGGCGGAAGGCGACCCTCTCGGTTGCGAGGGCCAGCAGTACAACGATGAAGATTGCTGCACCGATACGGATCGCTGTACTCGGGACGGTGATGAAGACAAGCACATAGCCACCCGCCATGACGAGTTCCCCATGGGCGAAGTTGATCAGGCTCATCACACCGAAAAGCAACCCGACCCCTAGCGCAAACAGGGCGTAGATACTCCCTAGGCTGAGCGCGTCGAGAAGGAGTTGTACAAGATAAGCCATGGCTCACCAACGATTGGCAACGTGGGAAACCATACCGGGCAAAATATACCATACCTGAGGCGCGCACTCTCGCTAACCTTGCCCCCAGAATTTCGAACAAATCAAGGTTCTCCTCGTCCGTTCACCGCGGCCTGTTACCGGCGACTTCCTTAGAGCCTCCGCCCAGAACGACCGACTCACCTGTGCCCGATCACCCGCTTCGTACATCCGTTACTCCCCAGCGCCTCGTGAACAGCCTCAGGGGCATCGACAACACACGCGCCGCAGCGTGTCTCTCGAACCGCTGGAAGTGCTTGCTATTCAACGACGTTGACAGGTGGTCCAGCCGTCTGTCTGTAGAAGCCGTCCGGCATGCGCCGGCAAGCAGAGCACGGCGAGTTGCTTTGTAGACAGACGTTCTAGAAACGGTCCGGCGCGAAGGGCTGGAGATCCAACTCCTCCGGCAGGCCGAGGGCGAGCCGGGCCAGGACCCGGCCCATGAGCGGTCCGGCGGTCAGGCCCATATGGGGATAGACGCCAACCACCAACCCCGGCGGGCCGAGGGGACCGATGATCGGACCCAGGTCGGGGGTGGCAAGACCTTTGCCCGGCCAGGTGCGGATCAGGCGTACCCCCGCCAGGGACGGCACGACCCTGAGCGCGATCCTCATATTGGCGATGAGGTTGTGGGGGTTGACCCTGTTGTGCCCGGTGACCGGGTCGATGTCGGATGACCAACCTCCGCCGATCAGAAGGGTTCCGGCCTTCGCCTGCTTGAAGGTCAGCTTGCCGCCTGCGAAGTAGACCAGGTTGTGGACCATCGGAGCCACGGGTTCGGTCGCTCCGACCTGGGCCGGATCGTCGAAGATTGCCAGAGGCCTACCCCACAGCGATGCAAAACAGTTCAGGTCGTTACCCGTGACCAGCACGACCCGCCCGGCCGTGACCGTGCCGGAGGTCGTGGTGGCGGTGAACATCGCGTTGTCGCAATCCAGCCCGGTCACCTCCGTGTTGGTCCTGATGACCGCTCCTCTGGCCACAGCGGCCCGGGCGAACGCCGGTGCGGCCACCATGGAGTTGACCTTCCCCTCCACCCGGCAAAGCTGCGCGCCCGCCATCGACTCGGAAACGTACGGAGCAACCCGGCGGAGGTCTGCGGGCCCGAGAATGTCGGACTCCACCGCAGCGGACCGTTCGATGGCGACCTTCCGTTCTATGTCTCTCATCTGCTCGGAGGTCTCCGCTACGAGCAGTCCTCCATTGAGCGAGACCTCCAGGTCGGTGTCCAAGACATCGCTCAGGCTCTTCCACATCTCCAGGGATCCGGATAAGAAACGCAGGGCCGGAAGGAAATCACGGGCCCACTCCTCGCCGAACTCCCGGAAGGAGGCGTGCTGGATCTGTCCGTGCAGGCTTCCGGCATTCCGACCGGAAGCCTGGGTGTTGAGGTCGAACTGCTCGAGCAGCACCACTTCGGCCCCGTACCCGGCCAGATGCCATGCCGTCGAGCAGCCCGTTATGCCCCCACCGATTACGAGGACGTCGCAGCGTGTGGGCGCCATTCGGTCACGACCGGGCTTTGAGGTCGCGCAGGACCTCGAGTTCGTACCTGCTGGGCGGTTCGGTCTCCTCGAGGTCCGGGGAGATCCGCAGCGGCCATCGAGTCTGGGCCTTGACCTGCTCGACGGTGACCCCGGGGTGCACCGCCACCAGGGTCAGTTCGCGGTCTTCGGGATCCGGCTTCAGAACCCCGAGGTCGGTTATGACCGTCTGGGGTCCGGCTCCGGTGAATCCGAGTTCGGATCGTGTCTGCGGTCTTTCCCCCAAACCGACCGAGGTCAGGAAGTCGAGTTCGGGAACGAACGCTCTCGCCAGATGGCGCATGATGACGGTCACCTCACGGCAGTAGGAAGCGATCTCGGGAGCGCCTCCGGCACCGGGAAGGCGGACCACCGGCCGGTGGTAGTCCCTGCCGATCACCGTGGTGTTGAGGTTGGCGAACCTGTCGATCTGAGCCGCGCCCAGGTAGCCGATGTCGATATGGCCGCCCTGGAGCCAGTAGTTGAAGATCTCGGGGACCGGAACCACTGCCTCGGCCGTTTCCGCCAGCTCGCCGTCTCCGATGGACAGCGGCAGCTTGGTCGGTTTGGCGCCCAGCACGCCCGATTCGTAGACGAGGAAAAGGTTGGGAGCATGGGTGAAGCGCGCCAGGTTGGCCACCGTGCTGGGAATGCCGATCCCGACGAAGCAGGACATCCCGTCACGGAGGCTGCGTGATCCGACCACCGTCATGATCTCCTCGGGGGTCCATCCCCGAGCGTCGGTCTGCACCGAGCCGCTCACGGAGCCCCTAGCACCGACTCGTCCAACCAGTGCAGGAAGCGGTCCCGGTCCTTGCTGATCCCGTCCCACCGCCTGTAAGCAGGGTTGTCACGCTCGTAGTAGTCCTGCACGTAGGAAGGTCCGGCCCCCCCCGGCACCTCGCAGACCGCGGTAACGGCCATCGACGGGATGACGAGGTCGCTCGGGCGGCGGTCCAGTTCGTTCACCACTTCCTCGACCGTCACGATCGAGTACCGCGACGCCAGGACCACCTCTTTGAGAACCCCGGAGATGCCCCATATCTGCACGTTGCCGGCGCGGTCGGCGCGCTGGGCATGGATGATGCCGGTGTCGGGGTTGATAGCCGCAACCGCGGCCACGGTCCGGCCTGTGAACGGGCAGTCGATGAACCTCACGTGCTCGGCGATTCTCCCCAGGGAGGTACCAAGGTAACCCTTCATCACCGTAAAAGGCATACCCGAGGCACCCGCCACGTATCGATTGGTGAGCCCCGCATGACTGTGTTCCTCGATCTCGAGGGGAGCCGGCCAGCCGTTCTCCACCGCGTCGCGGAACCGCCAGAGCGAGCCGACACCGGGATTGCCGCCCCAGGAGAAGAGCATCTTGCGCACACATCCGGCGCCGATCAACTGGTCGTATATCAGATCGGGTGTCAGCCTGACGATGGTGAGATCGCGCCGCCCCTGGCGGATGATCTCGTGTCCGGCCGCGAACGGGATGAGATGCGTGAAGCCCTCCAGGGCAACGGTGTACCCATCGCGCACGTATCTGGAAACGGCTTCGCTGAGATCCAGGTGTTCGACCATACCTCAGGGTTCGGTTCGGCAACAGCCCGCCAGGGATCGGGAGCGTGAACGCGGGTTCCGGCGGATGGACAGCAATGTTAGGCGCCGCGCGTTCCGACCCGGCATCAGCTACGTACTCGAGGGGTGACAGGCCCAGCCAACACATGGCTGAACCACGTGGGTTTGCGTCGGGAGGAGGTATGCAGACGTGGCAGGCGCCGGTTTCGTCATCCTCGACTACCGACTACCGACTACCGACTACCGACTACCGACTACCGAGATAGTCGAGCAGGCCCGCCTCGTAGCGGCTCGGGTAATCGTCCCACGCGTCGCCGTGGGCGCAACCTTCGTAGACGGTGAGTAGCGGAGGGAACTGGAGCGGTAAGCGGATCCGTTCCAGATGGCTGATCGGGATGCGGTCATCGGTATCGCAATGGGCCAGACCGATGGCGTAGGGATACCGGGCGGAGTCCTCCACCGGGCGCACGCCGTCGATGTCGAGACCCTTCGTGAGGAGGGCCATCAGGATCACCCCAGGGCGCAGAGCCGATCCGAGCCAGGAAGGCGCCGAAGTACGCCGGGTCACTTCCTGTACGACCAGATCGGACAGGGTTGCGAACGCAGAATCGGCGAATACCCCGGCGATGGCCGGTTCGCGCCAGCCGGCCATCAGAGCGATCGCGCCCCCGTAGGAATTGCCGTGCAGGAAGATGGCACCGGGTCGGGCGGCGCGCTCTCGAATCACGTGGTCGACCGCTCCGAGCAGGTCGTCACGCTCGTGGATCCCGGCCCCCATCTGGGCGGGGTCGGACTCGCCGTGGCCGCGCAGGTCGAAGGCCAGGACCGAGTAGCCGTTGGCGACGAGCGCCGGAACCATTCCGAGCATGGAACTGCGGGTGCTGTCGATGCCGTGCACACGGATCAAGACCCCTCGAGGGTCCGGCGCCGGCATCCACCATCCGCGCAGGGTGATGTCGGGCCAACCACGCGGGGAGAACTCTGCGTCCTCGTAATCCAGAGCGAAGTCCCCGGGGCGTTCCCCGAGCGGGTTGGCCTCTGCATCGAGGGCGCTGTCCGCGATGTAGTAGGACACGGCAAGGTAGATCGAGGCGAGGACTACCACGGGGACGACCGTTCGTCTGATCAGCCTCGAACGTCTGCGTGCGGCGCCACCGCGCCGCCACCGGAGCCTGCTCGACCATTTGGACACCTGGCTGCGAGTCTAGAACTTAGGTGTCCCTCCCGTATTCGGGCGGTCATTGTCACCCCGGAGGTTTGGAGTCGCGTTCCGGGGTGACCTACCTGGCCGTATACCCGCCGTCCACAACGAGCACGGCGCCGGTCATCCATTCACTCTGGTCCGACGCGAGGAAAGAGACTGCCGAAGCAACATCGGACACGGTTCCGAGGCGGGGCCACGGGGTCAGATCGTGCTCGGGGTTGACCCCGATGACCGCCCGAGAAAGCGAGGTCTCAACGAATCCCGGGGAGACAGCGTTGACCCGGATCCGGTGATCGGCGTAGTCGATGGCCAGCTGGCGGGTCAGCCCGATCACCCCACCCTTCGAAGCGGAGTAGGCAGGCTCCGCGGCCAATCCGACCATTCCGGCGATGGACGCGATGTTGACGACGCTCCCGCCCTTCCCGAACCTCACCATGTTGCTGATGGCGACTTTGCATCCGAGCCAGACACCCTTGAGGTTGGTAGCGATGGTCGAGTCGAACTCGGCTTCGGTCTCCTCGAGGATGGTCCGGTGGCCGTGCCAGATCCCGGCGTTGTTGACCATGATGTCCAGCCCGCCCAACTCATCGACCGCGACGGATGCGGCGCTCTCCATGTCGGAGGCCTGACCTACGTCGGCTTCCACGAACATTGCTTCTCCCCCTGCCGCCCGGATCAGGTCCACGGTCGATGCGGGACCGCCTTCCTCATGGTGACCTTCACGAGGGTGAGAACGGAGATCAGCCACAAGCATTCGGGCCCCATCCGCCGCCAGGCGGCGAGCGATGGCCCGTCCGATGCCGGAACTTGCCCCGGTCACAACCGCAACCTTGCCCCCGAGGGTGCGAGCGACGCAGGATTGGGCAGGTTGCAATTCCGGATTCCCCATCACGCTCCTCCTCGAGTTGCAGCCGCGGAAACTAAACCCGGGGCCAAGACATCAGGCAACCCGGAATCGACCCGTGACTCAGAACCGCTCGTCCACGAAGGTCTGGTCCGTAATGGGAGGACGGACGTAACCGACTCCCGATTGGCGTTCCGGTAGCTCGATGTCATCCCAAGGAACATCCTTGTAGGGAATCTGCCCCAACAGGTGGGAGATGCAGTTGAGGCGGGCCCTTTTCTTGTTGTCCGCGTTGACGACGTACCAGGGGGCCTGCTTGATATCGGTATGGGCGAAGAGGATGTCCTTGGCCTTGGAGAACTCCGCCCATCGGGATCGACCCTCCACATCCACCGGTGACAGCTTCCAGCGCTTGACGGGGTCGGTGATGCGGGATTGGAACCGTCGCTCCTGTTCCGCATCGCTCACCGAGAACCAGTACTTGATGAGGATGATGCCCGAGCGGATCAGCATCCGCTCGAACTCGGGACACGAACGCAGGAACTCGCGGTACTCCTCCTGGGTACAGAAGCCCATCACCGGCTCCACCACGCCGCGGTTGTACCAACTCCGGTCGAAGAGGACCATCTCGCCCGCTGCGGGCAACTCCGCCACGTAGCGCTGGAACCACCATTGGGTCTTCTCGCGGTCACTGGGCGTCCCCAGCGCCACCACTCGCACGATGCGGGGATTGAGGCGTTCGGTGATCCGCTTGATCACCCCGCCCTTGCCCGCCGCATCACGGCCTTCGAAGATGACGACGACCTTGAGCCCTTCGTGTTTGATCCAGCGCTGCAAACGGACCAACTCCTCTTGGAGATGGGCCAGTTCGCGCTCGTAGACCTTGCGTTTCAGCTTGGGTCGTTCCTCATGGATCACGTCCAACTCAAGCGCCCCGGCGAAATCCACACTCATGCCCGTAGAGGATACAGAAGCGCAGGGCCGCGCGCCCCCGAGGTCCGATGCGGCTGTCTTCAATCTGTCAGCCCGCGGACCGGATCAGGCCCGAGACGAGGCGAACCCGGCGAGCACCGCCCTGACGGCGTGTTCGAGGACCCCTTCGCCATACCCCCCCTCCTGAACCAGGACGGTCGGTAACCCGGTCCGCAGAGCACGGCCGACCGCGCGGTAGTCGTCATCGCGCAGTTGTAGCACCCGGTCCGCAGCGTGGGTGTCGACGCCGAGCGCCACCATTACCACATCGGCTCCGAAGGCATCGACCGCCCCGACGGCCCGTTCGAGGGCCGGGGCATAGTCGCTCCATGTGGATCCGCTCCGTAGCGGTAGGTTGAGGTTGGCACCGGTACCGGCCCCCTCGCCCGTTTCCTCCGGGAATCCGGTGAAGAACGGGAAGTGGACCTCGGGATCCCCGTGTATGGAGATTGTGAGCACATCCCCGCGATGCCAGAAGACAGCCTGGGTACCGTTGCCATGGTGGGCATCGATGTCGATGATCGCTACCTTCAGTCCTCGGGCGGCCAGCCAGGCAGCCGCTAGGGCGGTGTTGTTGAGGTAGCAGTAGCCACCGAACGTGGCAGGACCCGCATGGTGGCCTGGTGGGCGGCTAAGAGCGTAGGCGGCTTCCTTCCCGCCGTAGACATCTCGCGCTGCGGCCACCGCAGACGCCGCGGCCGACAAGGCCGCCCGCCAGGTTCCCTGGAGGATCGGATCCACATCGTTGGAATACACGCCTAGCTCGGCGTCGACATGGGTGGGTCGCCTCCAGGTAGTCCGCGGAAGGGGGCGGATGTAGGCGACCGCCTCCCCGGTGGCGGGTCCGCCGGTGGCCTCTCGCCAGCGGCCATGGGCGGTACGGAGGAAAGCGAGGTAATCGCGGTGATGTACAAGGAGCAGGTCGGCTGGATCGATCTCGGCGGGGCGGCGGACATCAAACCCCCCGGCTGCGGACAGAGCGGCGAGGATCCGATCGGCGCGGGAGGCCGTTTCCGCCGGCGGCAGGAGCACTCCTCCGAACCGGTGCGGCTCCACCGGATCATGCAGGCGGCCATCGGGATGGGAATAGACGATCACGCGGTCTACCGTTGCAAGTTCCCCACTGTGCGGGCGGATGATAGGCGCCATTGGTAGAGTGCTGAAAGCGACAAGAGACAGATGCACTCCGGTGTGCGAGCTAGCGGAAGGACCCGTTTCGAGTTGAACCCGGTCATCTCCTTCACTGATGTCACCAAGTACTTCGGAACCACCCACGCCCTCGACCCCACCAACCTGTCGATCCGCAAGGGCGAGTTCGTGTCGCTGGTAGGTCCGTCCGGATGCGGGAAATCAACTGTCCTCCGGCTCGGTTCCGGCCTGATCGAACCTTCCTCGGGAACCGTCACCAGGTCATCGGACAACATCGGCTACATCTTCCAGGAACCGACCCTGATGCCTTGGCGGACGGTCGAGCAGAACGTCAGGTTTCTCGGCGAGCTGGACGGTATGAGCCGCCAGGAGAGCAACCGCCGGACGGCCGAGGTCCTGGCCCTCGTCGGTCTGGAGGAGTTCCGAGGCCACCACCCGCTGGCCCTGTCGGGCGGGATGATGATGCGGACCAGCATCGCCCGATCCCTGCTGCTCGATCCGGACCTGTTCCTGTTCGACGAGCCGTTCGGCGCCCTCGATCAGATCAGCAGGGCGCGACTCAACGAGGAACTGACCTCGCTCTTCGCCGACCGCCGCTTCGCCACCCTGTTCGTGACCCATTCGGTCGATGAAGCCGTCTACCTGGCGTCCCGCCTGCTGGTGATGAGCAAGCGTCCGGGACGGATCGTTGCCGAATTCCGGATCCCCTACGGCTTCCCCCGCAACCCGTCCATCCGCTACGAGCCGGAGTTCGCAAAGCTCGCCGGTGAAGTGGCCGGAGCGCTCGCGGAGGCATCGTGACCGGCATGATGCCCCCCGAGGGGATCGACCGGGAAAGTGCCGGAACCAAGGTCGTGTCCTTCCTCAAGATCGCGATCCCGCCGACACTGGTCGCCATGCTCATCATCCTCCTGTGGTACGGCGTCACCTTCTTCGTACTGGAACCGGATCGGCGTTTCCTCCTCCCGCCGCCCCACGGAGTCATCCAGGAAGGGTTCCTCAACGGTGCGACGCGGGCCGAGATACTCGGGGGCCTGCAACGGACGGCAACTGTCGCAGGCCTCGGCCTCGGTATCGCTTTCGCGCTCGGATTCTCGATGGCGCTGGTCATGAGCCAGGCAAAGTGGATCGAGCGGTCCCTGTACCCCTACGCGGTGGTCTCCCAGACGGTGCCGATCCTGGCACTGATTCCCCTGCTCGGGTTCTGGTTCGGGTTCGGCCTGATGTCGCGGGTGATGGTGTGCGTGATCATCGCCCTGTTCCCCATCGTCATCAACTCTCTCACCGGCCTACAGGGGGTGGAGCCGAAGCTCCACGATCTGGTAACCCTTCACAAGGCAAGCCGCTGGACCCGGGCCTACAAGCTGCAGATCCCCGCAGCCCGGCCACTCATATTCACCGGCATGAGGACTTCGGCGGGACTGGCGGTAATCGGAGCCATAGTCGGCGACTTCTTCTTCGGGCGGGGCCAGCCTGGCATCGGGATCCTGCTCGACCGCTACAGCCGCCGCCTGAAGAGCGAGGAGCTACTTGCCGCGGTCATCGTCGCGTGCCTGCTCGGGGTGGTGGCCTTCTGGATATTCGGCGTGATCGGTCGGCGGGCTGTGGGCCATTGGGACCCTTCCTGGGCTGACGAACGCCAGAAGTGAACGAGTAGAACATCAGGACAACGACCAACGTTAAGAAAGGAGCCACCGATGCAAGGACGACGAAGAAGGCGATTGAGGATCATGGTCGCCACGGTGGCGGTCCTCGCGCTGGTCGCGGCGGCATGCGGCGAGGACGAAGAGCCAACCACCACTACCCAAGTGGCTACCACCACTGCGGCCGCACCCGAGACAACCGCCGCGCCGGACGAGATGCCGGAGGATGCGATGATGGCGCCTTTGGCGGGTGTGTGTCCTGATCCGTTGGTGATCCAGCTGGACTGGGAACCGGAGTCCGAGCATGGCGGTATCTACCAGCTGGTCGGTGACGGTTACGAGATCGACACGGACGCCAAGAGCGTGCGCGGTCCGCTGGTCGCGGGCGGCAACGAGACCGGTATCGACATCGAGGTGCGGATCGGCGGGTTCGCGGTCGGTTTCCAGCCGGTCCAGTCGCTCATGTACCAGGACCAGGACATCTTCATGGGCTTCGTCCGAGCGACCGAGGCCATGGCGACCTATGCGGACGTCCCGATCGTGAGCGTGATGGCCACCTTCGAGAAGAGCGCCTTCGCCATTTACTGGGATCCCGAGACCTATCCCAACGTCCATCAGATCGCCGATCTCCGCGACGAGGGCGCGACGATCCTGTTGGGACGGCCCGACGTGTTCCAGGACTGGTGGCTCGCGGAGGGGATCATGGACGAGTCCCAGATGGACCTGACAGACCAGCCCAAGCCGGCCGCTTTCGTCGGCCAGGGCGGGGCGGTCGCCGAGGCGGGGTTCGCCACCGCCGAGCCGTTCATCTACGAGGTCGAGGTTCCCGAATGGGGTAAGCCGATCAGGACCCAGTTGATCCACGACACCGGGTTCGAGGAGTACTTCCAGGCCATCGGGGTACGGGCGGACGACGCGGTGGACCGCGCCGACTGTCTCAAAGAGGTGGTACCGATCATCCAGCAGGCCCATGTGGACTTCCTCAACAACCCGGGTCCGACCAACCAGTTGATCCTGGAGCTGGTGGACACCTATGACACCGGATGGATCTACACCCAGGGAGTGGCCGACTTCGCAGTGTCCACGATGCTGGAACTCGGCATCATGGGCAACGGCGACAACAACACCTTGGGCGACTTCGACATGGACCGGGTAACCGGACTGTTGGAGATCATCGCCCAGGTCACCGACGCCGATGTGAGCGGACTCGCACCCGAAGACCTGGTAACCAACGAATTCATCGACTTCTCCATCGGGTTACCCGAGGATGCGATGATGACGTCGTTGGCGGGTGTGTGTCCTGATCCGTTGGTGATCCAGCTGGACTGGGAACCGGAGTCCGAGCATGGCGGTATCTACCAGCTGGTCGGTGACGGTTACGAGATCGACACGGACGCCAAGAGCGTGCGCGGTCCGCTGGTCGCGGGCGGCAACGAGACCGGTATCGACATCGAGGTGCGGATCGGCGGGTTCGCGGTCGGTTTCCAGCCGGTCCAGTCGCTCATGTACCAGGACCAGGACATCTTCATGGGCTTCGTCCGAGCGACCGAGGCCATGGCGACCTATGCGGACGTCCCGATCGTGAGCGTGATGGCCACCTTCGAGAAGAGCGCCTTCGCCATTTACTGGGATCCCGAGACCTATCCCAACGTCCATCAGATCGCCGATCTCCGCGACGAGGGCGCGACGATCCTGTTGGGACGGCCCGACGTGTTCCAGGACTGGTGGCTCGCGGAGGGGATCATGGACGAGTCCCAGATGGACCTGACAGACCAGCCCAAGCCGGCCGCTTTCGTCGGCCAGGGCGGGGCGGTCGCCGAGGCGGGGTTCGCCACCGCCGAGCCGTTCATCTACGAGGTCGAGGTTCCCGAATGGGGTAAGCCGATCAGGACCCAGTTGATCCACGACACCGGGTTCGAGGAGTACTTCCAGGCCATCGGGGTACGGGCGGACGACGCGGTGGACCGCGCCGACTGTCTCAAAGAGGTGGTACCGATCATCCAGCAGGCCCATGTGGACTTCCTCAACAACCCGGGTCCGACCAACCAGTTGATCCTGGAGCTGGTGGACACCTATGACACCGGATGGATCTACACCCAGGGAGTGGCCGACTTCGCAGTGTCCACGATGCTGGAACTCGGCATCATGGGCAACGGCGACAACAACACCTTGGGCGACTTCGACATGGACCGGGTAACCGGACTGTTGGAGATCATCGCCCAGGTCACCGACGCCGATGTGAGCGGACTCGCACCCGAAGACCTGGTAACCAACGAATTCATCGACTTCTCCATCGGGCTCTAGGGGAATGGCGTCAGGAACCCTCCGCCTCGCCGTAGCGCAGCCACGGACGGTGGTGGAGCCTGACGCCGAGGTGAACGTTGCCCGGGCGGTCGCATTGACCGCCCGGGCTGCCGCCCAGGGGGCAGACCTGATCCTGTTCCCGGAGGGATATCCGGGACCCGTCCTCACCAAGCCGAAGGACATCTACCAAGCCGGTCCGGCCATGGAGTCCGCAGCAGCGGAGCACGGCATTGCGATCTGCTGGAGCAGGATGGAGCGGTGCGGCGACGGTAACTACCGGCTGGTGGTGTACGTGGTGGACAGATCGGGTCGTCAGGTGATGCGGTACGAGCGGGCCCATCCCGCCACTCTGCCGCCTGACGAGACCAGGGTCTGGGTGGCGCCGGGCGAGTCGTTGGCATTTCTCGAACTGGACGGCGTGGGAATCGGGATCGTGGTGTGCTCGGAACTGTGGATACCGGAGCCGACCCGGGTTCTCGCCCTGGGAGGCGCAGAGGTGATCCTGTCACCGGCCGGCGGTGGTTTCACCTCGCTGACGGACAACTGGCAGACCGTCGTCCGTGCCCGCGCCATCGAGAACCTGTGCTACGTGGCGATGACCAACAACATCTGGCGTGGCGAGGTCGGCGCGGCGATGATCGCAGGCCCCGAGTACGTGGCCGTTAGTTCGGGAACCGAGGAGTTGCTGCTGGCGACCCTCGATCTCGACCGGGTGGAGTGGCTGAGGTCTCACGACGACTCGATGGTCGAGCCCAAAGCATTCTCGTCGATACCGGGCCTGCTCAGGGCTAGACGACCCGAGCTGTACGAGGATCTGATCAAACCGGGCCCTGACCTCTACGACTTCCATACCCCTCCCCCACCACGCTGATGGGTCGGGGGATCCTGGTTAGGGGGGGATACATCCTCACGTCGTCCACGCCTGAGATGATCGAGGATGGCGCGGTGCGCATCGTCGGTTCTGCCATCGACGCGGTCGGCCGGTGGGCTGACCTCAGCGCTCGGCATCCCGACGACGAGGTCTACGGCAGCAGGCACTCGATCGTCACGCCCGGGTTTGTGAATACCCACGGCCATTTTTCGGAGGCCCTCTTCACCGGTATCGCGGAGGACTTCACCCTCGGGGAGTGGATCGAGGCGGTGATCAACCCCACCGCCCCCCATCACGACAACGAGATGGCCTACGTCGGGACACTCCTAGCGGGTATCCAGATGCTGCAGACCGGGATCACGGTCGCCAGCGATATGTTCGTGTGCGACCCTGCGGACCAGCCCGTCACCCCCGGAGTCGTCCGGGCGTTGGACGAATTGGGATTGCGCGGCGTGGTCACCTTCGGCGCGGCAGACAGGAGGGGCGCGGCCGTATCAGCGATCCTGGAAGAGCACGCTGCCCTACGGGAGGCGTGCGAGGCGAGCCGGCTGTCCCGCTTCCGGGTAGGAATCGCCCTCCTCGGTGCCCAGTCACCGGAGCTCTTCGAGGAGTCCGTGACCCTGGCCGCCGATCATGGAAGCCACATCCACCTCCACGAGGTGCGCGAGGAGGTGACCGCGATCCGGGCTGCTACGGGACGCTCGCCCATCGAGCAGTGTGCGCGTCTGGGCCTGTTCGAGGGGCCGACCATCGCCGCCCATTGCGTGTGGGTGGACGAGCACGACCGGGACATCCTGGCCGAACACCAAGTCGGAGTGGCCCACAATCCGGTTTCGAACATGATCCTCGCCTCGGGAGTGTGCCCGGTCCCCGCCCTGCGCCGTCTCGGTGTAGCCGTCGGTATCGGGGTGGACGGTCCCGCCAGCAACGACCGCCAGGACATGCTCGAGGCGATCAAACTCGCGGTGCTGCTCCAGCGGGTCGACCACCTCCAAGCGACCGCGCTGTCAGCCCGCGACGCGCTGGCCATGGCCACCATAGATGGTGCCCGATCCCTGTGCCTCGACGATGAACTCGGCTCGCTAGAACCCGGCAAGCAAGCCGACCTGGTGGTATTTGACGGCTCGTCGCCGGCTCTGGCCAACATCCACGACCCGTTCCAGGCGGTCGTCTACTGCGCCGGTCCCCGAGAGGTGGCCGACGTGTGGGTGGCCGGATCCAGATCGGTAGCGAACGGGAAGGTCACCAACGTCGATGCAGCGGATGTGGTGGAACGGTCGCGGCCCCTCGCCCGGAAGCTCGCCCGACGCGCCGGGATCACGAAGCACTCATTGCTGGCTCAGCCCTGAGCCGGGAGCCGACCGAACCCTCTTCGATCGATCTCCACACCGGTGCCATCGCCAGTCAAGGCGAGGCTTCACGGTGGATATCCCTCCGTCGAACGGTAATCCGGAACGAGACCCCTGCATCCGGTCGAGGCCTCCCCCGCCTCCGCAACTACTCCGGCGCCTGTATCTCGGCGGAGAGTGGCGGTGGCTCGTGAGCCTCATTTGGGTTTCTCCAGTATCGCGTTTGGGGGTTAACCAGCTTCCTGAGCTGCCGCGTCGGGGAACCCTTTGTTCGCGGAGAACCGGGCTGGAACCTGTTGGCTCCCATCGTGCACCAGTAAATCGAGGAGAGACCTACCGTCGGATCCGAGTGTCCTCCCCACGGAGAGACATCCGTCTAGGAGGTTTGGCTAGTGCTCAGGATCACAGTCCGGAACCTAGCGGTCGCTCTCGTCCTCATCGCGGCTTCGGGAGCGACGATCCCGGGGGCAGCGGCGGCGCGGGTATCGGATCAGCCACCGCAACATGTGACGGCAACACCGATCGGTGGCGGGAAGCTACATGTTTCGTGGTTGGAGCCTTTGGAGATCACAGGGTCCACAACCAGCTACCGGCACAAGATACAGTGGAAGTCCGGTTCTCAAGAGTACAGCGAGACACGAGGTGATCTCGACAGGTTCTGACAGGTACATCCTGCACCAAGCTAGCTACCTGGACAGCCCTGTCCTACGCTACGATTGGTTCCATCGTATTACTGGACTAAAAACCGGTGTCGCGTACACCGTCAGAGTCATCAGGACGAACGCTGACGGTGACAGCCAGCCCTCCTATGAGGCTACTGCTACTCCCATTACAGCCGAAGAGATCCTGCGGATGACAGTGGAGAAGCTCATCACACAGTACGGCGGAGACTCTCCTTGGATCCAACAAACCTGGCAATACCTCCAAGATAACAACATACCGTTCTACGTTGATGAGGTCGATAGTGGGAGTAGCGGCAAGTATGACGGCTTATGTGACCCCGATCCCTCCTCAGGACTCCACATATGCACCACACGGGCAATACTGCTAGACGACCCGATGAACCAAGACCTCATCCTGCATGAGTTCGCGCATGCTTACTCACTGGATGTCAAGATCCTGGAGGATCATCCCGAAGAGGCGGAGGACATCGCGATCGCTTTTGTATACCTGGATACGCTATTGGAAGAAGCGAATGGTATTTGTAACAGGGAAGAGTTCCTAGCGGACCTGATGAGTCTCCGGGACCTGGGTAACAAAGCATATCCATGGTATTGGACGGAATGCGGGCACACACCGATTACCGATAAGGCACTTGGTATCATAGGTAGAGCACTTGAAGGTAGCAGGCCGGAATGGTTTACCGAGACGTACTCCGAATCAGGCGTTCCGAACCTTGAACAGTTCTGGACGGACATCCAACAATTCGTGCCGCGTATTGCCAACTACCACAAAGAGGAACAGAAGTCCGTAGTCTATCACCTTCGTAACGCGTTCGGAGGATACTGCGACAACGCGAATGCCACCGCTTCCATGTTCGGCGATGGACCGACCAGGAACCCGTGGCGGGACGGTGGATGCGTACCAGCCGCGCCGCTGGTGCGCCTTGCTTCTGGCGGTGATGGAGATGTGTCAGTCTCGTGGACCGTTCCCGGCGATGACGGCGGCGCGCCGATCGAGGGCTACAGACTGCAGTGGAAATCCGACGGTCAACAGTACGACCGGTCACGGCAGGTGGTGATCAGCGACCCGTCGACTCTCTACTTCCGTCCCGATGGTCTTATACCAGGTATCCGACATCAAGTGCGGGTCCTCGCCTACAACACCAACGGTGACGGCACACCCTCAGACGACGTCACGGTGGTCACCGATGGCGACCTGTACCTGCACGCCGAATCCAATCCGACCTGGAGCGCCGGTACCGTAACCTCCAGAACGGAGACAAGCATCGGCCATCCCGACTCTGTGATATGGGGTTGGCCGACCTCAACGAGTCCGGTTACCCCGGTGTGGCAGGCGACCGGATCAGCAATTCCCAGCGTGCGCAGCGTCCCGTAGAACCTCACCTTGCGGCCCCGATGTCCTTTGAGAGGCAGAGACTTGATACATATGCGGAGATTATGCGGCACGCACGGAGCCCGCGACACGTATGTGTAACGCAAGAAGCAAGGCCGGACTTTCTTTGGTGAATCTAGGTTATTCCGCCATCCTTACCGTGCTGCACAATCAGGGTCCTATGCGGGAACGGCATCTCTATGCCCGCGGCATCAAGCGCCTCCTTGATCCGAAGGCGTAACTCGCGTTCCGTCCTCCACTGCACGGAAGACCGTGTCTTGGCCCTTACCCGTATGAAGATGCCGGATTCACCCAGGGATTGAACGCCCTTGACTTGGGGCGGTTCGGATAGTTCGTCTCCACCCCATTCGGGGTCTTCCCACATCTCTTGCCCGGCTTGGCGGATTACTTCCATCGCTTGGCGCAGGTCACAGTCGTACGAGACTTCTACATCTATCTGCGCTCGAGCCCATAGCTGAGAGAAGTTCGCCACAAAGTCTATTCTGCCGTTGGGAACAGTCCAGACGACACCCTGGCGAGTCCGGATCGAAGTCGACCTGAGAGAGACCTTCTCCACGGTTCCCCGGCCCTTTCCGAAATCGATGTCATCCCCAACGCTGTACGTGTCCTCAATCATCATGAACAGGCCACTCAAGAAATCTTCGATAGCTGCTTTGGACCCGAAACCTATGGCGACACCGGCGATACCGGCGCCGGCGATGAGTGGGGCCAGGTTGATGCCGAGTTGGCCTAGAGCCAGCAACCCCGTAAACACCCATATGAGGATCAGGGCCACACTACGAAACACGGTGGCCAGGGTGTCGGCCCTGGCCTTGGCTCGTAACTCTTCCGCTTCTTGCGAGACCAAGGGATCGCGCCCCACATCCCTGAGCGACGGCCTGTCTATCTTTTCCCTGAAATGTTCGATAGCCCGCTTGACAACCCGAGACACCAGCCATCCGACCAGCAGTATCAGCAGAACCGTCAACCCGCGTTCGACGAACCAGGTCGCCAGTTCGGCCAGCAACCTGCTACCCGACCATTCGTAGACCCTTTCGCATACGAAGGTCGGTTGCTCGCCACATACCGCTGATACTTCGATGCCGGCTTGGGCTAGAACGATCATGGGGACACACCTTCGCTTGGATTCGGGGAATGAGCCAACGGGGTGGGGTAGAACCGGATCCTAGCGCCTACCGGCGCTCTCAGGAGGAAGGCTCGCCTTTGGACCGCTCCCGGAAACCCTCAAGCCGTGGCCTGTTCGACCCGTAGCTTGAACGTCCGGGCGGAGTGCTGATCCAGCGCCCAATCCACCTCGATGACCTCGGGCAGCTTCGAGCGCTGCTCGCCGGACAGCCCGAGAGCATGAGTGGTCACCAGAACATCGTGCGGTCCCAGATCCGGAATGTCGTCCGCGCTACCCATGTGCGTCTCGATGCGACCCGCGTAATACTGCCTCACCAGTGACGAGATCCTCTCGATCCCTCTGGATGTCGGCAGGACCACTACGACCCGCCGGCGAGGGTCGAGCGTGGCGATGCGCCGGAGTGCGCCGGCCGAGGGAACGAAGTTGAGTTCCACGACCCGGTCCAGTCCTGGTGTCCGGCTGGCGATATCAGCCAGATGGAAGATAGGGACCGCCACCACATCGAACTTCTTGTCCCAATCGTCGGACAGCTCCTCCAGGAGTACGGGCCTCACCACGACTCCGGTCGCGTTCTCGATAATGCGAGACATACGCTCGAGATCGAATACGTTGCATTCGGCAAAGGCGGTCTGGGCGCTGGTGGTCGCAGAGACGAGTGCCTGCTCGAACATCTTCTCGATCCTGGATGCGGCGTACCCGGCTGCCATCGCCCGCGAGACGATGCGGACCAGGTCGTCGACGATCTGGGGTTCGGAGTCGACCCGGGACGGTTGCGTGGCAGTGACGAAAGTCCCCCGGCGTTCCTCGGTCCTTACCAGCCCATCGGCAGCCAATCGCCTGAGAGCACGGCTTACCGTGGAAGGATTGGAATCGAGGGCCCGGGCGAGGGCCCGGCAGGAAGGAAGGCGCGAACCGAGGGGGAAAGCACCCGAGCCGAGACGTTCCAGAACCAGCATGTAAACGTCATCCACGGATCGTGGCAGACGATTCATCGCTTCCTCCCGGTGTACAACGTGAGGGGGGCCTCATACGGTAGGAGTCGGGGCTCTTCGAAGCCCGCTTCCTCGAGCATGGCTTCCAGGGTCTGCCGCGCATGGGCTGCCCCTCCGGTCTCGACCCGCATCATCACATCGAAGAGCCTCCCGAACGCGCCGGGACCACGGTCGGCGGCGAAGTCGTTGACGACAACCCGGCCACCCGACACCAAGGATCTCCGGACTCGCCTCAGCAGATCGACCCCCGCATTCCGGGGGAGATCGTGCAGCAGGTGCGACACCAGGGCCGCATCCATCGAACCCGGCGGGACACCGCAGGAGGGGTGCTCGAAGAGGTCGACCCCGATGACCGATACGCCCGTACCCGCCAGGCGATCCGCCGCCCACTCCGCCACCCGTGGCAGGTCCACCAGCGTGACCGTCGACCCGGCCTCGTCCAGCAGCCTCGAATAGGTCCCCAGACCTCCCCCCACGTCCAGCACCCGTTTGCGCGGTGCGAGATCGGCGATCTGTCGCAGCGGCGGTCCGCCGATCCTGGCCAGGACGTCAAGCGCTTCGAGAAAGGCACGCGCCCGGGCAGGGCGGGTTTCCAACATCGATCTCCAGGGCTCCATTACCGGACGACCCTCCACGATTACCTTGTCGAGATGGGCCCAGGCTTCCGCGAAGACGGCTTCCTTGGCTACGACCAGAGCCATCTGCCCGTCCCGGCCGAGGCGACAGACCGCATAGCGAGTGGCGGCGTACCCGTCCGCAGACCTCCCCACCAGGCCAAGGGAGCAGAGCGCTTCCAGCAGCGCAGCCAGGTTGGATGGATCTGCCGCAAGTTTGGCGGCCAGATCCTCGGCCCGCATCGGGACACGCCCCAGAGTCTCGAACACCCCGAGCCGCAGGGCGGTGGTGACCACGGCAGCGGGCTGGTAGCCGGTTATGAGGTCGATCAGAGCCCAGTCGTTGTCGATCATCGGCGTCTCAGACTTCGGTACAGGCGCCAGCCTCGCCAGGCGGCTGCGAGCCCGGATAGCCTGTCGCCGCGTACGCCTCTTCGACCAAGGTCCCCCAGGAGTGCCAGCGCGGCGTTCCTACCCGGCAGCCCGGACAGACCTCCTCCTGGGAAGGTCCCGGCGCCGGAGAGATAGAGCCATGGTACGTCGGCACGGTATCCGAGCCCGGTCGGGGGCCTCAGCGAGAACATCTGGTCGATGGTCATGTCTATGTGGTTGGGGTTCCCGAAGACGGCACCCGTGCGCCTCTCCCATGCGGGCGGTCCGGTGACCCTCATATCGACTATCCGGTCCCTGATGTCATCCCCGGTCACGGCTACGAAACCATCGATGAGCCAGTCGGCCGTCTCGGCGACCGCCTCCTCGGTCCAATCGCCCCCGTGTAGGCGGGCCGGGACGAAGGTCGACATCCATGACGTTCCCCCACCCTGTGGCGCTGCCGAGGGATCGAGAGCGGACGGCGACGCCCAGAGCAGGGACGGTTCGGAAGGGCGGAGACCGGCCGCTATCTCCCCGAAGGAACGGGTCATCGCGCCTGGTCGCGGCTGGAGCATCCAGATGGCCTCCGGAGTTCCGAAGCCTCCCGGTTCAGCCGGGGCGGAAAGCGCTAAGTCGACCTTGAACTCGGCAACGTTGAGCGAACCGCTGGTTGCCATCCGTCCGGCATCCGTCACGGCGCGAGGTGGGCGGACGAGGAGGCGGCTGGTTCGTCGACTGTCGAGGGTGGACACCACCATGTCGAATCGTTCGCCGACGCCTACGGAGGTGGTGATGACGACACCCCGGTCCGACCCGTCCACCGATGTTACGGCTGCGCTGTTGCGGAGTTCTCCCCCGGCGGAGTCCAGGGCGGCTGCCAGAGCATTGATCAACTGGACGGATCCGCCTATGGGCCTACCTGGACCGTGACCGTGCGATCCGGCGAGCAGAAAACCGAACAGCCCCGTCCCGGGCAACCACGGAGGGAGTTGGGTGAACGCCCCGTACATGGTGAGCGCACCCGCCAGGTGCGGATCGCTCACATAGGTACCCACGATCTTTTCGGACGAACCCAAGATGAGGTGAAGGGGATCCATGCCTCCGATAGGACCGACTCGGGCGATATCCGCGAGCGAAGGACCCTTCGACATTCCATCGAGCATCGCGAAGAGGTCGGAACCGACCCGCGATAGCGTCTCGTAGCCGGCGATGTCCTCCGGTTCCAGACGGGAGAAACCCCTGAGGGTGGTTTCGAGGTCTCGGTGGAACAGCAGCCGGGTTCCGTCCCCGTATGCGGCCCCGGCGGTCACATCCCGGAACACGTATTCCAGCCCGAACCGGGCGAGACCCAACTCGTCGACTACAGCGAGGATGGGGCCATGGTCTATCGCGCCGCGTTCGAGACGATGGCCCGACTGGAGCTGGTCTGTCCATATGCAACCTCCGGGCGTTGCGTTCGCTTCGAAGACCGTCACCTGCAGACCTGCGTTGGCGAGGAAGCAGGCACAGACGAGCCCGTTGTGGCCGCCACCGATTACTGCGACCCTGGTCATAGGGAGGAGTGGACGCCGGTCAGCCCTGCTCGGGCTGCCACGGTACGGGCCAGCGCACGGCTCCGGCCGATCTGTTGGGGTTCGTCGATCGTGGTCAGCTCCCCGTCGGCGAGCAGCCGGCGCCCGTCCACCCAGACGTTGCTCACCGACCGGGGCCCGGCACAGTAGACGACCTGCTGGTACGGATCGTGGATGGCGGCCAACTCGACGGTAGGGTCGAGAAGCACTACGTCGGCCCGCTTGCCGACCTTGAGGCTCCCGACAGTGCCGTCGACCCCCAGCGCACGGGCCCCGCCCAGGGTTGCCATCTCCAAAGCGTCATAGGCTGACATCACGGCCGGATCGAGGTGGTGCACCTTCTGCAGGAGGGCGGCCATCTTGACCGCCTCGAACATGTTCTGGGAGTCGTTGGAGGCGGGACCATCCGTGCCGATCCCGATCGCGAGACCCGCCGCCTTGAGGCGTCCGAGAGGGCATACACCGGAGCCGAGGATCATGTTGGCAACCGGGTTGTGGGCGACACCGACGCCGTGCGCGGAGAGCACATCGATGTCCTCCTGGGTGACCCAGATGACGTGGGCCGCAAGCATCGGCATGTCTAGGAAGCCGAGGACGGACGCCATGGGTATCGGTCGCCGCCCCCAGCGCAGAGAGGCGTCGACGACCTCCTCCCTCACCTCCGCGAGGTGGGTGTGGACGGACCAATCGTTCTCCCGACAGGCGGCGGCACCGGCCTCGAGGAGCTCGTCGGACTGGCCGAGCAGGGTCCCGATCCCGTACCTGAAGTCCAGCATCTCCGATTCGCCTGCGGCCCTGGCCAGGTCGTGGTGCTCCTCGAGCACTTCATCCACCGACATGGCGGGTACCGACGTCGTCTCTCCGAGAGCGTCCTCGGCGCCGAAGCTGACCGTGCCCCGCAGTCCGGCGTGTCTGAGACCTTCGACGACCCCGAGAGAGGCGCGGGTCCCGGGGTTGGAGTGAACGAACATGTCGTTCACATAGGTGATCCCGCTGCGGATCATCTCGATGGCTTTGAGCAGGGTTCCCTCGCGGGCCATCTCGAAGGTGAGGTTGCGGGATACGGGCGTGACGATGTCCTGGCCCCACTCGTAGAGCATCTTCTCCGAACCCATACCTGGTATCAGGGCTTCGGAGAGGTGGGTGTGGATATTGACCATCCCCGGTATCACGATCCCGTTCCCGTCTCCGACCACCGGGGCGCTCGGGTGGAGGCGTCTCAGACGGCTGTACGGGCCGACGTCGGTGACTGTGCCTTCTGAGAGGCAGACCGCGCCGTCGGATACGGCGCCGCCCGAGCCCATGGTCAGGATCCAGGCAGCCCGCACCACCACCGTCTCGCGTGGCGGCAAGCACCTCATCGTCAACCCGACAGGGAAGCCATCGACGTACCCAACACGTCAATGAAGCGATCGATCTCGGTATGCTCGATCACCAGCGGGGGCGCGACCCGGACCGTACCGGCGGAGTTCAGCATCGACCCGACTACGACCCCGCGTCGGGCCATGTCGTCGACGAGCGGCTGGGCGAGGTATGCGGGGTCGACATCGAAGGCACACCAAAGCCCGATACCTCTTGAACCTACGAGCGTACCCGGATAGCTCCGCTGCACGGATCGGAGACCGTCCCTTAGGTACTCCCCCATCTCGGTGGCCCTCTTCACCAGGCCATTTTCTTGGATGACATCGAAGGCGGCCACAGCCGCCGCGCACGAGACAGGATTGCCGCCGAAGGTGGTCAGGTGTGACAGCGGCGGGTCCAGGAAGGTCGAGAAGATGTCCTCCGTGGAGATGAACGCCCCCAATGGCAGACCACCCCCGAAAGCCTTGGCAATCGTGATCACGTCCGGTGTCACGTCCCAGTTCTGGCAGGAGAACCAGTGCCCGGAGCGGCCCATTGCCCCCTGTACCTCGTCGCAGACCAGAAGGGCGCCGCGGTCGGTGCACAGCTCGCGGAGCCCCGGCAAGAAGCTATCGGACGGGATCCGCACTCCCCCTTCGCCCTGGATCGGCTCGACGATGACGGCCGCAATGTCGTCATCGATGGCGAGCGCCGCGGCGTCCAGATCGTCGAACGGGACGAAACGCACCGGCCCGAGGAGCGGCTCGAAGGGCTTGCGCCACTCCTCTTTCCATGTGACAGACAGCGAACCGAAGGTCCGGCCGTGGAAGGAGCGCTCGAAGGCAACGAAACCGGGACGTCCGGTGTACTTGCGGGCCAACTTCAGGGCGCCTTCAGTGGCCTCGGTTCCGGTGCTGGTCAGGAAGGCGACGTCCAGGTTGCCGGGGGTGACCGATGCCAGGCGCCGGGCAATCTCCACCTGGGGCGGCAGCGTGAATCGTCCGTACACGTCGACGTGTGCGAAGCGGTCGAGCTGACTCTTGATCGCTTCAACCACCACCGGGTGGCAGTGCCCGACGTTCGAGACGGCGATTCCCGAGATCATGTCGAGCAGTATCCGCCCCTCAGCCGTCTTGAGGGAGCATCCGGCCGCGTCCACGATGACCGTCTCTTTGATACCCGGCACCGTCTGACACAGGTGAGCCACGAAGTCGGTCCGGTAGGCGTCGGCATCCGCGCCGGACATCACCGGCTTTGTATCTAGTAGCTTCGGAGCCGTCACGATCCCACCTGCCGTCGCTCGGCGGAGGCCGATCCATAGGTGCGGAGCATCCACTGCTTGGCGCGGATGAGTTCGGCATCCGAGTCCTCCAACCGCCTCTTCCATATCCGTTGGCGCTTCCCCATCATCCCTATACCTGCGCTGCGAGCCTGCACCACCACCCGGGCCCGCTCCTCGAGGAACCACAGGCGGGTACCCGCTTCGAGGAGGTCACCTCCCACCGACAGGCACCCGTTGGCTTGCAGCAGCACGCTGAAATCGTCGCCGAGTGTGGCCGCGACTTCAGCCGCGGACTCCGGTGTCTTGATGAGTTCTATCTCCGGGTACACCCGCACCACCGGGCCTGCCATGCCACCCAGCCCGTGGAGAAGAGGAAGACGCTCCGGAACTATGCCCCACACCACCACGTGGGGCGGATGCCCCCTACAGATCGCCTCGACATCAGGACGGGCGTCGTAGATGGCAGCGTGCATGGGTGTTTCCAAGGGAAGTTCATCCACGGGGCCTGCGACCGGATTACCCGACTCGACGACTATTACATCGTCCACCGTGGCGTCGAGCATGGGCCTGGTGCTGGTGATGAGAAACCCCGACGGGGTACGCGCCGAGACATGCCCGAAAGCTTCCACCAACCCGGCGGCGGCCACCATTCGGGCGGTCGATGCCACGTCCGTACGTCGGACGGCGGATACGGAGCTCACACAGTCTCCAACCACGCGGTGAGATGGGTCAAGATCTCGGGCAGTCCCAGCGGGGTGTCGTTGCCGTCCCCGCGGGCGTACACCGCTCGGACCGCGCCCGGAGTTGCCTTGCGACCTTCCGCCCGGAGCCTTACTGCGAGTCGGGCGCGTGCTTCCTCGAGTTGGTCCTGGCTCGGCATCACGGTCGCCAGACCGGGCGCCTTCTCTAGGACCCCGACCAGTCGGACCGGTCCTTCGAGCCCACTCCGCGACATCGCAAGACCCTCCGCTCTCCGAAAGGCCGTGTCCGCCATAAAGCTGCGATGCGTCAAACCGGGAGACACCCAGGCGGCGATGGCGGAGTAAGCAGGCGACAGTCGGGTGAGGGCCCGCCTTATCACGTCTGCGAGATAGTTGTGGGTCTCGGCGTACGCCTGACGTTCCCCAGGTCCCCACCTCCACCGGCCGTTCCCCAAAGGGACCGCGGTGCAGTCCGCCCGCTCCGGGGAAACCGACGTACCCCTCGCCTCGAAGAGACCCGGATCGTCGTAGACCGCAGCCGGGCTACGCCGGCCCCGCCAGTAGTAGATGTGGGGGTATGGCACCATGGCCATCGGCTCGGACAGGACGAAACGGTCCAGGTACACGTCACCCTTCCGCAGAGGCCCGTCGTGCAACAACTCCGGATCCTCCCCCTCCTCCAGGTAGTCGACCAGGGCATCGGGTGCGGTGGATACCCCGTCCGGCTTCCAACCTGCTGCCAGGAGGGCGCCGTTGATGGCGCGATGCTCGCGGCTCGTGGAGTAAGGCTTCAGCTTGGTGCAGGGAATGAGCAGCGCAACGCGGTGGGAACCGGCCGGAGTGGAAGGCGGTTCCCACCGGTCCTTGATGTACTCGTGGAATGCGGCCACCTCGGGATGGCTCATCGCATCCACGTTGGCCTGGGGCGAGTAGAAGCGCAGCGACGGGTCCAGCTCGAACGGCCGGCGGATCTTCCTCGCCGACTCGGACCAGCGTGCGTCTTGGGTTGCTTCCTTCGCGGTGGTGGTCATCCATTCCTCCTGTACTGCTCACTCATCCCGCACCCTCATCATCATCGAGGTCGGGTTGAAATCGTTGCATGGTGTGAGATCCTGGGGACAGGCCGAGAGCAGAACCACCAGGTCCTCGTGAACCAGCAAGGTCATGGTCGCGCCGGCCTCGTGAGCCGCCGGGTCCGTGACCACATCACCGTCGTCGGTCAACCGGTTGTGCATGAAGACGTTCCAGGCCGTCTCGCCGTGCAACTCGATGTCCTCGCCCAGCAGATCCCGGGCCTGTTCGAGATTCGCCAGGCAGTGGGGATGGTCGTCGAGGTCATAGTCGCGCTTGAACCGTTCGTGGTCGCAGCAGGGGACGATGATGTCGTGTTTCTCAACGTCATCCCTCACGATCGTGAAAACCGGATTGCGACGGTTGGAGAACAGTTGGGATCCGGTGACCAACAGGATCGAAGCGTTGCACGACACGGTATGGGTCGGGGACATGTACTCGGAGGGATCGTCTCGGAACCAGGCAATCAGATCACCGACCTGATGACCTTCCAGGTCGACGATATCGAGCATCTGACCCTTTTGGACGTAGACGCCTCTGCCCCCCCGGGCCGGGACTACTACTTCAACTGCGTGGCTCATCTTGTCAAACTCCAGTTGTTAGTTGTCAGGTATCAGGTGTTAGCTTTGGTTGGTAGTTGGTAGTTGTTGGTTGCTGGTCGTCGGATACCGAACTCGACGGACCACCGACCACCGACCACCGACCACCGACCACCGACCACCGACCCCTGGCACCTGGCACCTGGCACCTGGCAAGTGGTTCATACATGCGCGGAACCCGGGAGTTCGCCCACCTCCGGGGTGACCGTAACCTGGCGGGCCGCGGCAGGCGTGTTGCGGCTCCGCAAGGCCCTGATCCGGCCGTCGATGAGAACTGCGCTGATACCGGGGATGTCACCGCGGGCCAGCGCGCCAAGAGCGTCTCCCCCATGCGATCCCCAGGGTGCGTCGGCGATGACCACATCGGCCGGCCGGCCCACTTCGATCTTCCCGGCATCCAGGTCGTACACGTCCGCCGTAACACCGGAGGCCCAAGCCCAGACCACGGCCGGATCGGCTCGGGTGAGCGAAGACAACTCGGCCATGGTCTTGATGACCCCCAGCGGCATCACCCCCGTTCCGGTAGGGGTGTCGGAACCGATAATGATCCGGTGGTCGGCGCCATGCTCCAGGGCTGCGTCAACGATGTGGATGGCACTGCGGATGTTGCCGGCCTGCACGATCTGGAGCACCAGTTCGGTGCCGGTGACGATCTCGAGCAAACCCTCGTCGTCGAGGGAGGAAGGACCGCCGTTTATGTGGCCGCAGACATCGGGCCGCAGCAACATGAGGTGATCGGTGGTGATGGGCTTGGAACCAGGAATCGAGGCGCCCCCCGAATGGCACATGACGCGGATCCCGACCTCCTGGGCCGCCCTTACCTCGGGAAGGCCGTCAGCAGGATCCTCGTACAGACCGAACCCGAACTTGGCGAGGCGTACTCCCTGGTCCGCCATGTACCGGAAGTGTCTCCGCTCCAGGGTCGGTTCGAGCACCACCGCCCCGCCGTGCACCTTCATACCGTTGGGCCGGTAGTTACTCCAAGACCGCTGGGCGAATACGGCCAGGGCCACTACGCCTTCGGCGTCGTGGGGACGGCCGGGTGCGTGGATCTCACCGGGCGAGATCGCCTGCGTAATCCCTCCATGTACATATGAGCTCAGAAAGCCGACCACGTTCTGGCGCGGGGTGAAGTCGCCGATCACAACATGGCAGTGGGAGTCGATCAGGCCCGGGCCCACCGTGGCGCCGTTGGCATCGATGATCTGATCAGCCTGTTCGGAGCCGTCGGCAGATCCGATCGAAGAGATCAACCCGTCTTCGATGAATAGTGCTTCGGCCTCACTCACCGGCCGGGCAAGGTCGCCGGTTACCAAGGTGCCTATGTTTATCACCGCAGTGCTGTACGCCTCGGCCACTTGCTAACGCAATCCGTCCTCACCGACCGCATCGGCAGCCGCCAGCCCGCCCAACCTGGCGTTGGGCCGTCCCCGGTTGGCCACCGCCACTGCGACCACCACCTCGTCGGGCCGGGGCGCGTCGCCCGGATAGAGAGTGGCGGCGTCGTAGTGGTCTCGAACGTAGAGGGCATCCTTGTGGGCGAGCGGGATAGTGATCGGGGAGCCCGCGGCGGCGACGACCGTGGCGGAGGACATCCACGCCACCCCCCCTCCGACTGCCTCCCGGAGGGGGTTGGCCATGGCGGTGGAGAGGAACATCACCACATGCTCCTGGGAACCGTTGAGACCGGCGATCCCGCCCTTGCCGTATGACAGGACCGGAGCTCGGAGCGCCTCGACCGCCATGGCCCCGAGCCGGGCGCCCAGACCGGCTGAGAACTCCACTGCCTCCGACAAGTCCTCGTGGTAGAAACCGGCAAAGGGGTTGTGGATCACCGCGGCGACGATAGCTTTGCGCAGAGGCGGGTCGGCCTGGATGCCCTCCCGGCTGCGCTCCTCGTCAACCTGAGTGATGAACTTGCGGATCGGGAAGGAGTAACTCAACGGGACACCCTCCTCGCGGCTGCGGCAGCCGGGGGGTAGGTCCGGTCGAACAGACCTGGTCGCAGACCCCGCAGGTACGTGAGGACATCTTCGAGGTCGGTTACGTCCACGTACTTCATGTGCAGGTCGAACAGGGCGATCTTGTGGGACACCTCTCCACGGTCGAACACGGCCTCGTGAGGGATGGTCACCCTGAAGTCATATGACAAGGCATCGACGGCGCTGGCTCGGACGCACCCACTGGTGGTTGTGCCGGTGACAATCAGCGAATCGGCGCCCATCATGTTGAGATGGCTCACCAGGGGTGTACCGAAGAACGCGGAAGGCTTTCGCTTCTCGATGAGCAGGTCGTCGGGCTCTGGCGCAACCTCGGCCACGATCTCATTGCCCTTGTGTCCCATCACATCGACCTCGTCTTCGGATCGCGTGCTCTTGAGGGTCCACACCCCGAGGTCGAACCCGTCGGCACGCCGCGGGTTGGTGGTGTAGATCACCGGAAGGCGCTTGCGGCGTGCCACGTTGAGGATTGCGCGGATAGCCGGAATTCCCCTCTCCCAGGCCTCGGGTCCGCAGGAATAGCGCCACCTGCTGATCGATTCGAGGATCGGTTCGGCCCGGTCGCCGCAGAAGTTGTAGTTGACGTCGATCACCATGATCGCCGGCCGCTCGCCGTACCCGGCACGCTTGCCCCAGCCGGCCTCCTCGAAGACGGCCCGGTCAGTGTCGGTGAGTACGTCGTCCCAGATCTCCATGGTCAACCCCCCGTGACTCCTCGATACCTGGTCGTCTCGGCGGCGAACCCCGGACGAACGAACGCGTCGGCCAACCACCGATCGGTCGGGGCAACACGCACCGGACTGACGGGGTGGATCCCCCGTCTCTCGGGACGAAGCGACCGGGGCAAGTACTCGCCCCGCGGCTCCCCCACCGGGCGCATACCCGGGGAGTCGTCGGCCCACTCTGCCGACACCTCGCCGCGCAGGATGGTCATGATCGGCCAGCCTGTGAAGGTGTGACCCTCCATGATCGACCATCCCGACCGGGTGTTGATGTGCTCCTTGCCCACGGTGACCTCCCGGCCCAGATCGATGATGACGAAGTCTGCATCGAACCCCGGTAGGAGCGATCCCTTCCGGCCCCACAGGCCAGCGGTCTTGGCCGGGTTCTCGCAACTGACCTGGACGGCTCTCTCCAGGCTGATCCGGCCCTTGTTGACCCCTTCGGAAAGCATCACCGGCAGGAATAGCTCTACCCGGGAGAATCCGGTGCGGCAATCCCAGATGACAGGGTTGTACATCTCCTCGTGCGACGAGGGCTCCCACCCCACCACATGGTCCGATCCCACCACATCGACCGTGCCGTCGGCAAGGGCCACCCACAACGCCTCGATGTTGTCGCGACGGCGGAGCGGGACGTTGATGCGCCACCCGTACTCGGGCTCAGCCCACAACCAGGGCGGCCCTGTCTGGGCGTAGAGCTCGAGTCCTTCGGCTCGGGCCCTCGCCACCTCCTCGAAGGACAGCCTGGTGGTGCAGTGCTGCAGGTACAGCGGAACGTTGCCGGGGGTCTGCATGGCGAGATAGGCGTATGAGCGGATGTGCTGCGCCTCGAGGAAGTCGGGCGACCGATCGGTCCAGGATCCGAAGTCGGTTCTACCCCCTTCGCGGAGACGGTCCTCGAAGATCCGTCCGATCTCCCAGTTCTCAGGATGGATGTGAACGATTCCCGGGCGCCCGAGATGGGCTACCTCCTCCATGACCAGATAGACCGTTCCATCGTCGATTCCCTCCCCGAGACCGGCCCGGCGTGACGGCCAGTTGGTGTCCGCGTCGTCCGCCATGCCCTTCATGGAGCGGGTCTGCAGGTAGAGCTTGAAAGAGGTGACCCCGTGCTCCTCCGCGTATTGGGGAATCTCCCGGGCGTGTTCGTCGGTCTCGAGCATGTACGTCAGGTAGGCGTCGACCTGGCTGTGCTCGTTGATCACATCCCGGCCGGAAGGGAATGACTCGTTGAAGGAGACCACGTCGGATCTGGAAACCACCTCCTTGAAAGGAACCGTACCCAGCCGGGTGGTGGGCGCCTGGATACCCCAGGTGGTTATGCCGGCGGTTGCCGCCGCCTTCGATTCGGTCTTCATGTCGTAGTCAAACGGCACGTAGCAGCCCGGATGTGCTTCGGAGTCGACCACACCGGGAAGGATGTAGTTACCGCGAGCGTTGATCGTCCGGGCGGCGGGCGGTATCAACTCCTCAGGAGCGAGGATCGCCACCTTGCCGTCCTTGACCCCCACCGCTACGCGGTACCGCCCTTCCCCCAATACAACCGTTCCGTTGACTACCGCGAGATCGAGGGGTTCTCCTGCCATGTCTCCCAAACTCCGTCCCTGTGTCTTGTCAGCAACAGAAACAGTAGCCCATAGCGACACCGTCACCTAAGCAAGAAGCCGCCGTGATCGAGAACGGATATTCCCTCATCGGCAATCGTCCCGGACCCCACCTCGCCAGCGGGATCGAGTTATCCGACGCTGATAGTGCCATTATCAGCGTCCGGCGGCAGTGCCCTCAACCTCGGTAATCGTCCGATGGTTCTCTTGGCGCGGATCATGGTTAGGTGGCGGGCGCGGCTGAACCTCCGACGAAGGCGCCAGGTACGGGAACTCCACCGGCGCAGTGGACACAGACATTCCGCTGGCGCCGTGGAGGGACACGATCACGTTACGAAGCCAGCCCTCATCATCCCGGTAGGGATAGTCGGCCCGGTGGTGAGCACCCCGGCTCTCGGTTCGGGCAACAGCGCTGTGACACAACGCTGCGGCTACCACCAGCAGGCTCTCCATATCCAGCGCCTCGTTCCATGCAAGGTTGTACTCACGGCCGCCCGCAGAACGAACTGACGAGAGGCGGGCTTGGGTGGTGTACAGCTTCTCGATGGTTCGGTCAAGACCTTGCTTCGTACACACTACTCCTGCACCCTCCCACATCGCCTCTTCGAGTTCCTGCCGAAGGTCATGGGGATTCTCGTTACCTCCCGGCTCGCCAAGTAGCGATTCAGCCCGGCGGCGAATCGACTCAGCCTCTGCGGGCGAGGTCGCAGGAAGACACCTACCGGACGCGAATCGAGCCATGGCCTCTCCGGCCCGAGCCCCGAATATCGTGGACTCGGCGACCCCGTTGCCGCCCAGACGGTTGCAGCCGTGGACACCACCCGCGTCCTCACCGGCCACGAACAAACCCTCGATGGCGGTGCGGCCCATCGGGTCGATTCTGGCTCCACCCATGTGGAAGTGGGAGGTGGGGATCACCTCAATCGCCTCTCGGGCCAGATCGCGCCCTGCCAGAGAAGCGCGCTTGACCATGCCGGGGAACTCGGTAGCCACCCGATCCGCGCCTATGTGGCTGACATCGAGGTAGACACCCCCTTGCGGTGTCCCACGCCCCGCCACGACCTCCAGGTAGATCGCCCGCGATACGATGTCCCGCGTTGACCTCTCCATCCTCTCCGGGTCGTGGGATGCCATGAACCGCTCCCCCGCCATGTTGAGGAGATAGCCGCCTACGCCGCGCAGCCCCTCCTCCACGACCGAGCCGGTGAGTATCGAATCGCCGGCCAATAGCCCGGTCGGGTGGAACTGGAGCATCTCCATGTCCATCAGGTCCAGCCCGGCACGGAAAGCCATCGCCACCCCATCGCCCGACTTCTCCATTGAGGGGGAGGAGTAGCGGTACATGCGGGCCCCGCCCCCGGTGGCTACCAGGACCGCCCTAGCTCTGATCACGACGAACTGACCCGTCCGAAGGTCGGAGGCGACCAACCCCCCTACCCGTGCTCCGTGGTCGGACACGAGGAGGTCGAGTGCCCGGTGCTCTTCGAGGATACGGACGTTGGGTTTGGTCATCACATGATCCGCCAGCCGGGAGACGATCTCGATACCGGTCAGATCCCTACGGTGTACCGTGCGGTCGTAGGTCATCCCACCGAACGGCTTGAGGTCGTAGCCACCTTCGGGAGTCCGGTCGAACCGGCACCCCAGAACCTCCTCCATTTCGTCGATTCGCAGCGGGGCGTCTTCGGTCAGAACCTTGGCAAGACGCTGATCGTTCAGGTATCCGCCGCCGATGATCGTGTCCCTCAGGTGGATCGCGGGAGAGTCGCCGGCCTGCAACGCTGCGTTGTAGCCGCCCTGGACCATCCGGGTGCATCCGCTCTTCCCGAACAAACCTTTGACGACGATCACCACATTCAGGTCGGAGGGATGGTCAGTCGCCCGGAGAGCCGCGAACAGGCCGGCGCCACCCGATCCGACAATCGCGATGTCCGCGGTCAGTTCGTTCAATGCCGAGTCCTGAAGGTGAATGCCCTTCGGACGACCATCCGCTTCAGTTTGTGTATGGCCTGCGGGAGGGCGAGATCCTTGGGGCATGCAGCCAAGCAGTCAAGATGGCCTCGGCATCCGTAGATCCCGTCCGGCGTCGCCAATGCTCTCAAGCGGGTCTCGGCTTCAGATTCGCTGCCCTCCTCAACGAGGCGCAGCGCCCGGAACAATGCCGCGGGTCCTACGTAGCCCTGGTTGACGGCGGCCATGGTGCAAGCCGACAAGCATGCTCCGCAGGTGATGCAGTCCCCTAGCGTCTCCGGGTATGCGGGCGTGTCGCTGCGGAATGCTCCCCCAGCCGGATCCACCCGTCGGTAACGATCGAAGAACGGCTCAAGGTCGACTACCAAGTCCTTGACGACCGGGAGGTTTCGCAGAGGACGGATACGCACACCGCTTCCACCGGGAGGCGCGGGCGTCTGGCAGGCGAGAACCTCTCGCCCGTCGACAACCACCGCGCAGGTGCCACACATTCCCACCCGGCACGCCGAGCGGAACGCAAGGGTGGGATCGTGGTGTTGAACGATCAACCTGAGCAGGTCAAGGATCGAGACCTGGGCCCCCGGCGCCACATCGTAGGTGGCCTCATGCGTGCCCCGTGTACGGTCGAAACGGGCGATCTGTACCTTGACTGTCTTCACAGGGCGACCACGGCTCCCCAGACGGTGACCGCTGCGGCTATCACCACAAAGGGGATAGTGAGCCGGTCGGCTGTGCGTATCCATCCGGAGTCGATCATCATCGTGCGGATCCCGAATACGGCATGAAACGCCACTGCCCCGATGAGTATCACGTCCACCGCGCCGTTGGTGTGGATCTCCGAGAGGGAGGCCCCGCCGGGTATGTCGCTCCTGAAAGCCCATCCGCTGATGACCTTCAGCGGTACCAGGACCAACAGCAGCACCGAGGTGACGCGCTGAACTACCCACGCCACAACCCCCCGTGTCGGCCGGCGGTCCCTCCAAGGCGAGCCGCTAGCACGGGAGGATGGCTCGGTCACGTAACCGGCCCCGAAGGTACGACACGTCCGCCCCCCGTCAGGTGACGGGCATCCGAAGTCCCGTGCAGTTGATCCACGGGAATGTCGTTTGACAGCAGAGCAACCTCTAGCACGGAACACCCCGATCGGATCGACCCGGCGGCGATAGCGGCCGCCACGTCACAACCAGCGTGGCGTCAGAGCTGTTACCAGGGAGAAGTTCTACTCCAGAAGGCAACTGCACCATTCCTCGTCCACTTCGAAATCGCGGATCGCCTTGCCGGCTAGCGAGCGAGCCGACATGCCCAGCAGCCCGACCGACTCGGCCAGGTTACGCGCCAGCACCGGCATCATCACGTTGATCCCGAAGTCGCCGTTGGCCGCCGCCCACACCACCGTGGCATCGTTACCGATGATATGCACCACCGGCCTGATCGCGTTGCAAGACCGCGTTCACCTCGGCTGGATCGGAAATGATCGAAGAACCCAGGTGGATAGGGTTCATGCGGTTCCCACCGATCGCCATCGTGGCCAGGAGTTCAGCCAACGGGGATGATCGGTCATCTTTAGGGGCGAGACCTCAATACCCCCACAGCAACGCTGACCATCACCGCGCCGCTGGCTGCTCCCCAAGAATCACCCGCCGGTGGCTGCTCCATAATAGGTGTCGGCCGACACTTCCAGTGCGCCGAGCGCATCCACCAATACGCTTGTGCGGTCTCATACGGCTCCGTCCTCCAAACCTCGACCGTCTCGATTAACCCGCATCGGACCGCCGCCGAACCCTCGGAGGGCCGCTTGCCGAGTTGCTCGCCCCAAGCCACCGCTCCATTAGGAGGAACCCGTGGTTCTGTCGCCGGTGAGGCGCCGAACGGCGTCGTCCATATGCGCGGAGATCGCTCGCAACACCTCGTCACGGTCTCCGGATCGCAGAGCTGTCAGGATTCTTCGATGCTCTTCAGCTAGGTGAGTCCCCTCGTTGTAGGCGCCTTCCAGCCGGCGGAGGCAGACTGCCGTCTCGACGAGCAACGTCGCGAACATCCTCGTCAACCTCGCGCTGCCCGCCGCCTCGACGAGTTTCTCGTGGAAGTGGCGATCCGCCTCCAGAGTTGACCTCAGATCCGAGGAGGCGGCGGCATCCTCGAGGGAAGTCAGCGCGGCTTCCAGCACCTCCCAGTCAACATCTTGGGGCGCCCGCATGATCGCATCCGCCGCAGCCGTCTCGCACGCGGTACGGGCAAGGTAGACATCGATCACGTCCTCGCTCCGCAGCACTCTGATGAAAACACCCCGCCGCCGGTTCTCCGCCAGACCTTCCTGTATGAGGCGTTGCAGCGCCTCCCGTACGGGTGCTCGACTCACCCCCAGTTGTTCGGCCAGCCGTGTTTCCACCATCCGGGTGCCTGGGGCGAGTGTCCCGTCGAGAATCGCTTCTCGGACCCTGCGCGCGATGATGAGCGCGGTCGGGGGCCGGGCAATGGGCTGAAATTGGTCCAAACCTGTAGCTCGAGTGCGTCGCATCTCAGATGGGCGTGCCGAACCTTTCATTCGTCCCCACTCCCCATGGGCATGGACCCCGTCTCTTTCAGCGAATCGCCGGACGGAAGTGGGCTCCTTGAGAATCGTCGATTGTCGACGAATGATCAATCAGCCTAGCATCCGGAGAAACACCCCTCTAGGAGGGTGGTGTGAAACTCCCTTCACGGCCCGTCGACCGATAACATAATGCCTGTTCAGAGGAAGACGGGCCGTTGCTCCCCACCGTTTTAGACCACCCTCCTAGGAGAATGCGGAAGAATGACCAAGGCCGTCGGCCGGTCGCCGAAGGACCGGGCCTGCTGTGGATGGGCGAAGGGCCGCTGGTGGACTCCTCAGGATCCTCGTAGCTCACAGTGATCAAGCATCGTCCAGTATCGAAACCGTCCGTTGTGGTCGTAGGGGAACTCGATGGACGCCTTCCCCCGGGACTCTCGACCGTCACCGACCGAGTGAACGTTCACAAGGTGGGAACAGCGTCGGAGCTAGTGAGGGTTCTGCCTGACAGTGAGATCGTGTTGCTCTGGGACTTCAATTCTCGTCTCCTCCGACAGCACTTCCACCGAGCACGCGCTTTGCAATGGGTTCACGTCGCCGGAGCCGGAGTCGACGCCGTCATGACCCCGGAGATATCAGCCAGCGATGTCGTGGTTACGAACGCAAGAGGCGTGTTCAACCAATCCATCGCTGAAACTGTCGTAGCGATGATGCTTGTGTTCACCAAGGACATGCTGACAACAATCGCCCTCCAGTCAGAGCAGAGATGGGTTCATAGGGACACAGAAATGTTGGCGGGCCAGACCGCTCTCATACTTGGCGCCGGGGAGATCGGACGGGCCATCGGCAGGGCCGTAGGTGCGCTCGGCGTCGAGGTAATCGGGGTGGCGACATCGGAACGACGTGATCACGACCTCGGGCAGGTGCGCTCCATCGAAGATCTCGACACCCTTCTACCCACTGCCGACTTCGTCGTGCTTGTCCTACCTCTGACCGACTTCACGCGCGGAATCATCGGAGCCGAGCAATTCGCATTGATGAAGACAACCGCCCGTCTCATCAATGTGGGCAGGGGACAACTCGTCGATGAAGGCGCGCTTGTCGATGTGCTGCAATCCGGATCGATAGCCGGCGCTGCGCTCGACGTATTCCAAACCGAGCCGCTGCCGTTGGACAGCCCTCTGTGGACGATGCCCAACGTCATCGTTTCGCCGCATATGTCAGCGGACTTTCACGGATGGCTCGAAGCCCTGGCAGCCCAGTTTGTCGATAACCTCGATAGGTGGCTAAGCGGTAAGCCCCTGTTCAACGTAGTTGACAAGACACTGGGATACGTGACGGGAAGTGCGACACATCCGTCCTGACCTGACGGGATCCCGGATGCCGGCCTTGACTCGGCGAGACCTAGAGGACGGTCAAGAACGGGTCCGATCCCGGGCATGCGATTCCGTGGATGGATTCTTCGTTGCGAACGTAACCCCGATAGGCCCTTGTCACAACTACTCCTCTCAGTTCACTCGAGTTGATAGCGATAGGGGTAGAGAAGCCCTGTAATCGCTATGCGGTGGCGTCGGCGATCGCTTCGTCGAAGACCCCGGCCGCCTCCTTCACTTGGGCCTCCGAGACGATCAACGGTGGAAGCCACCGCACCACCTGGCCGAACGCCCCGCACGCAAGGAGCAGCAACCCGCGGCGTTCGCACTGACGTCGCACCTCGGTGGCAGTGTCGCCGTCGGGTGTTCCATCGGAACCAGTGAACTCCGTCCCGATCATCAAGCCTCTGCCCCTGACATCCCCTATGATCTCGTGCCGTTCGGCGACTTCCTGTAGTTCGGCAACCAATCGAGCACCTACCGTCGCGGCGTTCTCCACCAGTCGCTCTTCCTCGATGACATCGAGGGTGGCAAGCGCCGCGGCACAAGCAACAGCGTTCCCACCGTAGGTACCTCCTTGGGACCCGGGCCAGGCTTTCCCCATGAGATCGCGGCTCGCTGCCATCGCCGCCAGGGGCATCCCGGAAGCCAACCCCTTCGCCGAGATCACGACATCGGGGACTACACCTGATCGATCATGCCCCCAGAAACTACCTGTTCGCCCGAACCCTGCCTGCACCTCATCGATGATCAGCAGAATTCCATGACGATCGCATCGCTCCCGGAGTCCCTGGAGGAATCGATCAGGAGCCGGAACGAAGCCACCTTCACCCAACACGGGCTCGACAACCATGGCAGCCGTCTCATTGGGTGCGGTTTGGGTGGCAAGCATGAAGTCCAACTCGGCCAGGCAAAAGTCTACGGTCTCCTCCTCTTCCCAGCCGTACCGATACGCATAGGGAAACGGGGCCACGAACACACCGGCCATCAGAGGTTGAAGCCCATCTCCGTACCCCGTCTTCGAGGTGGTCATCGACAATGACGCGGTTGTTCGACCGTGGAATCCGCCGTGGAACACGATCAGGTTTGACTTGCCCGTTGCGTTACGAGCCAGGCGAACCGAGGCTTCAACTGCTTCGGTTCCGGCGCTTGCGTAGAAGAGACTATCGATCTCGCCGGGGAGCACGAGCGTCAGGCGGGCGGCGAGTTCCTCGAGAAGCGGATGGAGAATGGTGGTGTACTGGCCATGTATCAGCGTCTCGGCTTGACGCTTGATGGCCTCGACGACCTTCGGATGACAGTGTCCGGTGCTCGTAACGCCGATGCCTGACGTGAAGTCGAGGTACCGCCTGCCTTCGGGATCGAGGATGAACACACCCTCCCCCCGGGCGGCATGCACACCGGTGGCCCGCATTAGGAGGGGAGACACATGGCGAGGCTCTGCGTACGGCATGTCCAACTCCATTCGTCGATTGTCGACAGGAGCCCGGACTCTAGCCCGACTGCCGGAGAGGCGATCCGTTAATCGGGCCGGAATCGACAGTTGTCCGAGCGATTCCCCTCGGTGCCGATAGACTTGATTCCGATGCGCTTTGCTCTCAACGTTCCGAATTTCGGTGCCCTGTCCGATCCTTGGACCCTGGTGGATCTGGCAGTTGATGCCGAACGATGTGGTTGGGACGGGTTCTTCCTATGGGATCACATACTCCTGTGGGACAGTAATCCGATCGCGGATCCTTGGATCGTGCTGGCCGCGATCGCCGCTCGAACCGAACGGATCACGATCGGTCCGATGGTGACACCTATCGCTCGAAGGAGACCGTGGAAAGTCGCTAGGGAGGCAACGTCACTCGACCACCTGTGCAGGGGACGGTTGATCCTCGGGGCAGGTCTCGGCAACCCGGCCGACGCCGAATTCGAAGCGTTCGGCGAGGATCCCGATCCGCATGTGCGCGCCGCCAAGCTCGATGAGGGCCTCGAGGTCACCACCGGCATGTGGAGGGGAGAACTATACGAATTCCGGGGTGAGTACAACCGGCTCGAACCCTTCGTATTCCTCCCGCGCCCCGTCCAGCAACCTCGCATCCCCGTATGGATCGCCGGTAAATGGCCCAACCGAGCACCCTTCCGCCGAGCCGCTCTTTGGGACGGGGTCTTTCCGATGAAAGTAGGTGACAGCCAGATGACCCCGGACGAGGTGGGAGAGGTGCTCAGCTACCTGTACAGATACCGTGACCCCGACAAGCCGTTCGACGTGTCCATCTTCCTGGAAGGGATGCTGAACCGCGAAGGGCTACAACCCGGGCTGATCGAGCGATTCGCCCGAGCCGGGGTGACCTGGCTGCATGACGGCCCGGGCTTCGATGATGCGACGGACGCCGGCGTCAACGCCTTCCGTCATCACATTCTGGAGGGTCCCCCGACCCTTTCCTGAGCGGGCGGATGCGGTCGGCTTCCTGGCACCGGACGCTGTAGACCGCGACAACTCGGTCGAATCCCGACAGTTGCGCCTCAGGGTTCCGGCCTGTAGAGTTTCCGGCGCATATTGTCGACAATAGACGACCGGCGAAGAGTCGCGCGAGTCTGTCACGATTGAGCACTGGAGGAGATGGCACTGTGACCCTGACGCCTGTGAAAGCCCCGCCGCCACGCGGCGATTTTGTCCACAGCACGCCGGAAGAGCGGGAGCGCCGCTTAGGTCTCCTGCGGGAGGGAATGGCACAGGAAGGCCTCGCCGCGCTCGTCGTTTGTGGTCGAGACGACATTCGCTACCGGGGACGGACATTCTGGGTTTCCGATGTATGGCAGTTGCTGGCCGACACCCACGTCGTGATCCTACCGGAAGGTGATCCCATCTTCATCGGAGGTCAGGTGTTCGGACTCGAACAGGCCGAGCAGGCCCTTTGGCCCGGCGAGTTCAGGGTGAGCGGCCTGTCGGGTGTCGAGATCGCCGATGTCCTCAGCTCGAACGGCCTGGGCGATGCCGCGGTGGGAATCACTGGTCTCTCGGATGCTTCGTTCGCGGCTGCGCATCTCCAGCAAATCAATGACGCCCTCCCCGGGTTGGAGATCCATGACGCCACCCAACTGTTCGAGGATGCCCGGCACACCAACAGCGAAGAGGAACTCGGGTATCTGTACGCCACCTCGGAACTGTTCAACGAACTCTACGAGGTGCTCGAACCGAGTATCCGTCCGGGCATGACCGAGATAGAACTCGCCGCCGAGTCCCACAAGGTGTCTCGGGAGTTCGGGCTGCGGGATCCGATGGTTCTCATGCAGACCACACCGTATGGACCACTCAGCTTCGGCACGACCAAGGTGATCGAGAAGGACGACATCGTCACCGTATGGATCGAATCGGCCGGCCCGTCCGGGTACTGGCTGGAATACCGTCGCTGCTACAGCTTCGGCCCTCCGGCGCCCGAGTTCCAGGAGTTCTGGGACCTATCGGTGGATTCGCTCAACGCGGGGCTGGCCGCCATGAAACCGGGAGCGATGGCGTCGGCGTTCGTGGAGGGCGTCCACAACTACCTCGTGGAGGATTCCGAATACGACCTGGGTTACACCCACGCCACGAACCCACACTCGATGTTCAGCCTGCATGGAATCGATTGCGACGCGATCAAAGGCGTCTGGGTTCCCGGTAATGACCGTGTCCTGAAAGACACGGAGGTGGTGAACATCCACCCGACGGTCGAGTTCAAGGACCACGCAACGTTCGAGAGGTTCGGCTGGCTGGGGATCACGGACAACGCGCTGGTCACCGAGTCGGGCGGGGTCCTGATGACTCACTCGCCTGACCTGCCCGACGGCTTCAAACAACTGTGAGATCAACCTTCGGCAGCAAGCACTAGGAGGCCGCCATCATGCGCTTGGAGAACCGAACCGCCATCGTCACGGGAGCCGCGTCCGGCATCGGGCGTGCCATCGCCCGTCGTTTTGCGAGGGAGGGCGCCTCGGTCGTGGTGAGCGACATCCGCGAGACCCCGATCTGGGCTCCCGAAGGCGATGATCTACCGACCACGGATGCCATCCTGGCCGAGGGAGGCAGGGCCGAGTTCGTCCAGACAGACGTGAGTAGTTGGGACAGTATGGACGCCTTGGTGGGCGGAACCGTCGACAAGTCCGGCCGGCTCGACATCATGGTGAACAGTGCCGCAGTATTCGAGTCCACCAACATCCTGGAGACCACCGTCGAGAACTGGGACGAGGTGATGGCCGTCAACCTCCGGGGCCAGTTCTTCGGCTGCAAGCGGGCGGTCATGCAGATGATCGATCAGGACCTCGTCGGGGAGGTCAGGGGACGGATTGTCAACCTGTCCTCCCAGCACGGCATGATAGGACCACCTAACTACTTTGCCTACGCGGTCAGCAAAGCCGGCATCGCACAGATGACCCGCCAGTTGGCTGTGGACTACGCCAAGCACGGGATCATGGTCAACGCCGTGGCGCCGGGACGCATCATAACGGGAACACACCCCGGAGAACCCGACATGACAGACCCGGAACTCCCCTACTCATACTCCCGCACGCCCTTCTCGAGGCTAGGCAGACCGGATGACATCGCAGGCGCAGCGCTTTACCTGGCCTCCGATGACTGCACGTTCGTCTCAGGACATAACCTTCTCGTCGACGGAGGATGGATGGCGTATTGAGTCGGACGCGAACTGAACTCGAGCGCCAAACCCAAGGCGTCGGAGACCCCGTGGTTATTCGCTCTTCGCGGGTCGCATTGTTTTTACGGCGACTCAGAAGTTCGACCGGGAACAGACACTTTAACTAACAGGAGGTATCCAGTGTCAAGATGGTTCAAGAAGTGGCCAACTCTGGCCGTGTTGCTCGTCCTAGCGCTAGTGGCGGCCGCATGCGGTGAAGACGAGCCTGCCGAAACAACCGCGGCGGCCACCACCCAGGCCCAAGCGACCACGGCCGCGACCGAGGCAGAGCCGATGTCGGTCGACGAGATGCTCGCCATGTGCAATGTCGAGATACCGCAGGTCAGCGTGAACTTCGGTATGGCACCATTCGGTGACCACACCATCTACTCACATGCTATGGCCGAGGGTTGGTTCGAGGATGTGGGGATCAACATCAACGAGAAGTTCGCGACCATCCCGTACGAACAGATCGTGGCCCTGTTGGTCAACGAGGACTATGACTTCACGACCCAGTACGGACCCAACGAACTCCAGAGCATGCTCCGTGCCCCCGATGTACAGCAGATAACGTTCAGCGACGCCTACGTCGGCCTGTACTTCCTTGCACCTCCTGACAGCGGGCTCGATACGGTTCCTGATCTGGTCGCATCCGGTATGAGTTACGAAGATGCCTTCAAGCAAGTCGTCGGCCAGATGGTCGGCGCGCGTGTTGCCATCGATGACACCGGGTCCCACCGCTCCTTCGTCGATGCGGTCTTCGAAGCGGGCGGTGTCACACCCGATGACTTCGCCGAACTGATAGCGGTCGACGATGCTCGCATGCTGCTCCTAGGTCGTGGCGGGCAGGCCGACTTCGTCAAGCCCCTGGGCGGCGCTCAGAACGCCGAATTGATCCAGGATGGTTGGTACCCGATCCTGGGTGCAACCGACCTGATCGCCCTGCTTCCGCCCGGTGACCCCCGGGGTGCAACCGGAATCGGCCACACTGGTTTGGGAGCTCGAGCCAGCCACTACGCAGAGGACCCCGACACGTTCCTGCGGGTCGTGAGCGTGATGTACCGCGTGATCGACGCCATCAAGAGGGACGTAGCCGAGGGTACAGATGACGCCTTGGCCAACATCCTTCCGGTGCTCGAGTCAGCTGCCGCGGTGGAGATCGGCATCGACGGTCTGAGGATCATCTACGGTCAGATCGACCCGATGAAGTCCTTCGAGGAGCAGACGGAATACTGGGACGACGAGAACAACCCGTTCCACTACAAGAACGTCTACCGGCCCCAGATCGAGGCTGCCCAGGAAGGCGGCATCCTGCCGGCCGACCAGGACATCGACCCGTCCCTGGGGTTCGGCCTCGCCGAAGAGATCTACGACGCCCTCGTGGAACTCCGGGACAGCTATGACTCGATGGTGTCACAGGCGGCAGGTCTGGAAGGCGCATACGCGGAGATGGCCGCTATGGCAGCCACTCACTATGAAAACCGCAACTACCTCGATGCGGCTCGCATGCTCGAGGCCGCAGTCGGAGGCGGTTGCTGATCACCCGATAGAAAGCTAGAGGCAGGAGGATTGGATTCCGCGGGAAACTCCGGAGCGAACCCGCGGGATCCATCTCCTTTCCCCGTGCCCGGACAGGAAAGGGTCAGGGCAGCAACCTCCCTCTCGGTAACCAGGCCGGAGAGAGTGCGCGACTCTGGCTTCCCACTGATAGCCTTGCGAATCAGAAACGGATTGGCGAAGACCTCTGATATGGGTGCCTAGGAGGGTGCTGAAAAATCAATCTTGCGGGGTTCGCCGGTTGGCAAACCACTTGGTCAGAGAGTTGTAGACTGGCGAGCGAACCCCTTTGTACGGACTTTTTCAGCACCCTCCTAAGGGAGCGCGAGGGAGGCGGCTGGTTAGATGCAGGATCAGGATATGGACAGTTCTCGAACAAAGGCATCGGTAGGCTCACCTGGGAACCTTGTCAAACCCACTCCCTCCGAGGGACCCTCCAAGGACTCCCCTCCTCCTGCGATCGAACTCAGATCGGTCTCGAAGACCTTCGTCCTCGAGTCCGGCGAGGAACTCGTTGCTGTGCGGGATGCGTCGCTCATCGTGGCTCGGGGAGAGTTCGTTTGTGTGGTGGGTCCGTCCGGACACGGCAAGTCAACACTCCTGAACCTGATTGCCGGGTTCATAGAGCCGTCCAACGGTGAAGTCTTCGTGAACGGAAGGCGCGTCGCAGGACCCGGACCTGATCGGGGGGTGGTCTTCCAGCGCGACACGCTGTTCCTCTGGCGACGAGTCGCCGACAACATCTCTTTCGGGCTCGAGGCACGCGGGGTACCCAAACAGGAGCGAAACGCCACAGTCGAGCGATATCTCAAGACGGTAGGCCTCGAGGACTTCGCCGGTGCATGGCCTCGCCAGCTGTCAGGAGGGATGCGGCGCAGGGTGGCCATTGCAGCCGTGTTCGCCAACGAACCGGATGTGTTCCTGATGGATGAACCATTCGTGGGCTTGGACTATCTGAGGAGGGCACAACTCCACAGGGTTCTCCTGGATCTGTGGGCGGAAGGTGGCCATAGAGCGGTTTTCATGATCACCCACGATGTAGATGAGGCTCTCGCCCTCGGCGACCGCATCCTCGTAGTCAAGGAAGGACAGATTGTCGAGAACGTCGAAGTCGCCCTTCCAAGACCACGCTCCACCTACATGATCACCGGTGAAGAAGCATCGATCATCAGACGAAACGTCGTGCTCCACTTCGGAGATCTGGAAGTCGGATGAGTCAGACCGCGCAAGGGATCGAGTCGCGCTCCGACCAGACCCCCCCGCATGGAGCCCAAGCCGCCTCTAAGCGTGTTGACCCGTCTGACACGAGGAAAACCCGCCAGTGGCACCCGCTCACCCTGCTGTCCTTCTTGGCGATCATCGCCGGCTGGCAAGCAGCCTCGATGGCGTTCGGAGAAACAGTCGGCTACAAACGCGTTCCGGGCATCGAAGATGTCTCACGAGCCTTTATCAAATACGCCGGTTACTGGCAGGGCGGCTTGGGTGCCGAGTCCACCCGAACCGGAGCAGAGCCCACCAACTGGGGCGCTGCCCTGGGCCTGGCTCACAACACGCTGGTGACGATGGTGAGAACCATCGCCGGCTACACGATCGGCGCTGTCGTTGGTATCGGATTGGGGTTTCTCATCGCTTGGTCGCGGGTTGCCAGGGATCTGCTGACCTTCCCGGCTCACCTCGCACGGATGATGCCGCTCCTCGCCATGATCCCGCTGTTCGCCCTCTGGTTCGGCAACAGCGAACTCGGGGTGTTGACGTTCATAGCCTTCGCCGTGGGAATCCTGATGTTCGCCATAACGATCAACGCGATTGGCAATGTCCCGACTCACTTCTGGCAGTACGCCAGAAGTCTCGGAGCCAGTCCCCTGCGTACGTACGCTCGCGTGGTGTTCCCCGCCGCGTTCCCGCAACTCAGGGGCGGCTTGCTGCTCGCGGTGGCCTTTTCCTGGAGCGCGGCACTAGCGGCAGAGTTCCTCGGACAGCAGGTGGGCCTCGGCCATGTCCTGCAGAGCGCTCTCTACTATGCGTCGACCGATGTCGTGGCATTGACAGGGCTAGTGGTGATCGCGTTCGCTGCCGTCACCTACCTCGTAGCGAACAGGTTGCTGGCGTGGCTGACACGGTGGGCAGAATAGCCGAAGTATTGCCCCGATCCGATCAGGGTTCCCGTTGAGGCGTGGCCGTGGACACAGATCCGGACATCGCTCTGAACGTTAGAGAAAGGGTTCGCAGATGGCCTTCCAGTTCGTCAGGACACCCGGTCCGCCACGGGATCTCGTAGGATACGGCGCCCGTTTACCCAAGGTCCGCTGGCCTGGTGATGCTCACGTCGCAGTCAACATCGTCGTGAACTACGAGGAAGGATCCGAATACTCGTTTCCTGCCGGAGACGGGGGGAACGAGCACCATGGGGGCGAGGAGAACTATCCCTTCCCGGATGACAAGAGGAACCTCGCTCAGGAAACGATTTACGAATACGGAAGCCGGGCGGGCATCTGGAGACTGCTCCGGCTCTTCGACGAGTACGGCGTGAACGCGACCATGTTCGCCTGTGCGGCAGCCTTCGAACTGAACCCCGAGGTTGCGACGGTGGCCAAGGCCTCCGGGCACGATCTCATGTCCCACGGCTGGCGATGGAGCGAACACTGGCGCTTGAGCCGCGATGAAGAGGCGGAGCACATGCGGCTCGCCATCGAGTCCTTCAAGAGTACATGGGGCGAGCGACCCGTCGCCTGGTACTGCCGCTACGGACCGTCGGTCCACACCCGAGACCTCGTGGTCGCAGACGGCGGTTTCGTATACGACTCGGACGCCTACAACGACGATTTCCCGTATTTTGTCACCGTACGAGGCAGACGACACCTCGTGGTGCCCTACAGCCTCACCTACAACGACCTTCAGGGAACGCTGAGTCCGGTCGACTTTCTGGAATACCTGAAACGTGGACTCGACGAGTTGTGGCGCGAGGGCGCCGCCGGCTATCCGAAGATGATGTCGGTAGGTCTCCATCCCCGTATCGTCGGCCAAGCCGGACGGACCTCGGCGTTGAGGGAATTCATCGAACACGGGCTGCAACTCGGCAACGTCTGGTTCGCTCGCCGCCTCGACATTGCCAATTGGTGGATAGATCATCACGAGGAGTTCACGGGTCAGAACGGCTGAGCATGAACACCCCCCTCTGCGATATCCCGGCAACAGGAGCATCCATCGGGTATGACGTCTTGGCCAACCGCTGGAACCGGGTAAGACTTCTAGCCAGAGCCGAAGCCCTTGGTCCACTGATCGTCTACGGCTCGGGGGTGCTCGGGCAGTACGGATTGGTCCACTACCTGACCGGGACCTTCCCAGACCCGAAAGGAACCTACGTCGTGTTCGGCAACCAAACACCACCGGTGATCGTTGCGAGATCTCCGCAGGAACGTCTGAGGTTGCAACGCTACGGCAATTCGCCCGTAGAGATCGCCTACCCGAGCAGTGGTTCGCGCCATGCCCGGTTACAACGTGTAGCAGAGCTCGTCGCGACGCAACGGGACCGCAACCCTCCCGCCGTAGCCGCAGGAAGCTTGCGCGGCTTGCCTTGGAGCGATCATCAGAGGTTGATGACGCTTCTCGATGTGCCGGGATTCGCCGACGCCTCCCGAATCCTGAACCTGGCAAAGAGACCAAAAACTCCAACCGACCTGGTAGGAATGGAATGCTCGATCAGGCTGGCAGAGGAAGCTCTTGACCTATTCCTCGCCGACGGCCGCGTCGGGATGACCGAGCGGGAGGCCGCAGCGCTGATCGAGTCACATCTTCGTGCATATGGTGCATTGACCTCTCTCGTCGATGTCAGTGCCGGGCCCTATCTGAGTCAGGCGCCAACCGGGCGGGTCATAGCAAGCGGAGATCTAGTCACCGTCTTCATAGAGACTGCCGGCGCTGACGGCTACTGGGTGGAGTTGGGAGTCCTTGTGGCGTTCGGCACGGTAGCGGACAGCCTATGGACCTTGGCGGAACAGACTATCGAGACAACCCGACGGGCCGAACTTCTTGCCACCCCGGGCTGCATCGTTTCGGATCTTGCACACAGCATCGACCAGTTAGTTGAGAGGTTCGGCCGTCCTGCCTTCGGTTACGGACACGGGGTGGGCATCGACGAGGAACAGCCGACAGTCTCGCGTGATGACGATTCGATCCTGGAGACGGGGATGACGCTCGCGCTACACCCTTCGATCCTGACCGAGACCGGAGACCGCTCGTTGGCGGTGGCCAACACCTATTTCATCGACAGCCGCAGGGCAGTACCGCTTTCTGAACGACCTTACGGCGTCTACCGGATCCCATGAAGGCACCGAAGATAGACGGCTAACATTCGGGAGGAGAGACACGAGTCGAAGATGACATCACGAAACCTAACGGAGATCGCTGCACGACGGTTCAATATATCGAGTCGCGCCCGTCAAGTTATCCTGGCATCGCTCGGTGTCGGTCTGGTGCTGGTGGTCTGGTCGCTCGCGGCAGCGGCCACCGAACCCGTGAGGATCCCTTCTCCGATTCTCGTATTCCAGGCGATTCGCGAGAACCTATTCGAGATTCGTGCCCTCGAGTTCGCATCCTTCGGATCGGGCGGCATCATCCAGAACCTGACCTATACAGCTGTCAATGTGCTGATAGGCGTGGGCACCGGAGCGGTCGCCGGCTTCGCGATCGGCCTACTGATCGGTCGTGTGAGGGTGATTCGCGATCTGTTGGAGCCGCCGCTCCTATTCGTCGGAACCGTTCCGGTCCTGGTTCTGCTTCCGTTCCTCTCGCTCTGGTTCGGCACCGGCCGCCTGGCCACGAACGGGATGGTCATCTTCTATACCATGGTCACGGTTGCGGTAGTAACCCAGCAGGCAACCACCAACATCTCCAACTACTACGACAACTACGCACTCAGCCTCGGAGCAAGCTCCACTCGAGTGCTTCTTCAGGTCATCAGGCCGGCTGTGATCCCCGAAGTACTCGGCGCGGTTCGCGTTGCGCTCGCTTTCGGTTGGGGGTTCCAAGCAATCGCGGAAGTACTCGGTGGGCAGATAGGGGCGGGCCGGGTAATACGGGTCTACGCACAGTACGCGGCCACCGCCGAGATACTTTCGATAGTGTTCTGTGTCGGTGTCCTAGCGGTTGTGATCGATGGAATCGTGGCCGGTGTCGGGAGATGGGTGGTCCGGTGGCAGGAGTAGGAGCCTCTACGCTCTCGTGAGCGACCTCGACTCGGATACCGGCGCTCAGTGCCATGTTCAGTACGAGAGCCCTCAGCCCGTCCGGGTGCCGCGGCGTACCCCTGCCTGGTGGTCATCGCACGTCGTCGAGGACTCGAGGGGATTGTGACACCGCACGGAGGGCTCGGATGAACCACGAATCGATAGCGGCCGCACAAATAGTGGTCAACGAAGTCCTCGGCATTCAGGCCGGTGAGTCCGTCCTTATCACGAACGATTCGCGCAAGACGCTGGAGTTGTCGTCGCTGCTCGCGGGGGTCGTCCTGGAGGGTGGGGCAACTCCTGTTGAGTTGACTATGACCAAGTTGGCCCGGCCCGGCGTTGCACTCCCCCACCTGATCGCCAAGGCCGCTCAGCACGCCGATGTGTGGATCGAACTCAACGAGATCTACATCCTGGGGACTGTGGCGGACCATGACGCTCGACGAGCCGGGGTCCGTCGGTTCTACAGTCTCTCCGGAATGACCGTTGACGACCTGATCCTTCTTGAGTTGAAAGTGAACCGATCGGCTCTGACGGAGCTCGGAGAACGCTTGGGAGTGTTGACAACCGGGAAGGAAGAACTGCGGATCACGTGTGGTAACGGATCCGACTTCCGCGCGAGTATCCGCGACCGTGTCGCTATCCCTGACACGACCACCATGCCGCTCGGACAGACACATATCTCACCCGTCGAGGAGTCGGTAACCGGACGTCTGGTGTTTGACGGAACTGCGTTTCCTCCCAAGTCGTTGGCGGTGCTGAGGGACACAACCACCGTAGAGTTCGCGGACGGACTTTCCCGAGTGACCGGTGACGGGAGGGAAGACGAGGTATTGGCCAGTTGGCGGGAGTGGAACGATGATCCGGGAATCTACCGACTCAACCACGTCTCATATGGCTACCACCCCAATGTCCCGTTGCCGACAGGTCGTCTCGTGGCGGACGAAAGGGTCTTCGGGTGCTTGTGTGTAGGTTTCGGCCCGCCCCAGCCCTACACGTGTCACTCCGATGTCACCATCCTCGGAGCGAACGTACACGTCGACGGCGAACCCATCCAGCTGAACGGACGTTATGTTGATTCCGAGGTGCGGAGGCTAGCCCGCTTCCTCAGGGCACCAGGCTATTGAGATAGCCGGAGGGAGGCATCGCTGTCATCCGGTACCCTGCTCGACGAAGCCGACAACGAGGACCGTCGGGTTGTCCAATGCCTCCCAGCGTATTCTTGGATGTACGGTGCAACCGACTGGATATCCCGATGCGGACGACACCAAGAATCTATATGACAACTTCATCTAAGCCGACCCGGTTACCTATCGGTGTGCCGAACCGCCGGTGACCTACGTTAGGGCCGAGTCCATCTCCGAGGCGATCTCGCTCCTGGCGGATAACGGTCCGGATGCTCGGATCCTGGCGGGCGGCCAGAGCCTCATACCGATAATGTCCGCCGGGCTGGCCCGTCCTTCACTGCTGATCGACGTCATGCAGATCCAGGATGCTCCCCGGTTGGCATTGGCGGGCGATCATGTCCGTATCGGGTTTCGAGCGCGTCACATCGATGTCGAGCGAGCGGACAACGCTATCGCGACTGCCGCTCCGCTGCTTCCGGCAGCGGCTCCATTCGTCGGAAACCGGGCGGTCAGAAATCGAGGCACCGTCGTAGGGAGCGTGGCCCACGCTGACCCGGCGGGAGAGTGGCCCGCCGTCGGGATCGCTCTCGACGCAACCGCCCATCTGAGGAGCCGGACGGGATCCCGCCGAGTCCGGATCGCTGACCTCATCCTGGGTCCCATGTGGGCGGATCTGGCTCCAGATGAGATGATCACCGCGATCGCGGTTCCCGTAGCCAGAATCGAAGCGGGCCATTCGGCGGGAGCCGGTGTCTACGAGTTGGCACATCGGCGCGGCGACTACGCGATTGTCGGATGTGTTGCCCAAGCTGTACTCGACCCCGAGGCAAGGATCGTAGACGCCCGCTTCGCTCTCTTCGGCCTTGGGAACGCTCCTTGGCGAAGCATCGAACTCAACCAGGGTCTAACGGGTGCTCGTCGCAGCGATATCCCCGAACTGACCGCAGAGATCCCCGACCGCATCGATACCGTCACTGACGCCAAGGCGTCGGCAGGGTACCGGCGGCGGGTGTCCGGTGTGGTGACAGCGCGCGCATTGACACGTGCATTCGACGACGCACTTTCCGGTCTTGCTTCCGGATAGGTACGCGGAGTAAGGCGCCGGGGCCCAAGCGAGCCGGCCGAGAACCTGGCAATACCTCTTCCCCTCTGTGCGCTCGCCCCCGGCGGTCGAAGTGGCGCCGTGCTCAGGGTCGTCTCCGGAAACGACCTGCCATGATCACCGATCCCAGGAACGCCATGGCTAATGACAGCGACCAGAGGACCAGATAGTCACCGCTGAGGTCCACACTCCAGCCCTGGATAGGCGGTCCGATGCCGAGACCCGCCATGAATCCGAACATGATCACCCCCGATTGCGATCCCGCCTGGCTCGATCTTGCTCGACTTATGACGGCCAGCATCCCGACCGAGTTCCATGAACTGGTCGTGAAACCCATCAGGAGGGCTCCGACTGCCAGCTGCCAAGCCCCGGCTCCATAAGGAGCAGCCAGTATCAGGCCGAATGAAACGACGCCACCTATAGCCTGCCACCGAAGCGTCTCCTCGAACCGGCCACTTCGGTCTGCAAGCCGCGCCCACACCACGCGGCCTACTACCGCAGCGAACCCAGTCAGACCGGCCGTGGCCCCGCTCAGTACCGGACTGAGGCCGAAGATCTCATGCGCGTAGAGCGGCATGAACGCTATCGCGGAATTGGCGAACCCCAGCAGGAACGCGAACACGGTAAGCACCACAAGGCCCCGATCAAGGCGAAGGTCAGCGACGCTGGACCCCCTGGACCGCTGATCCCCCGGATCTCGAGGAACGACGAATCCCACAGAGACCGCTGCGATGACCGTCAAGACTCCGACCATCCCGAGAGAGGCCCTCCACCCCAGATGCAGCGCCAGGGGCGGGAGCGCGACGCCGCTGGCAAGGAGCGCAAGAGACACCCCCGACTGCTTTACTCCGGTCACGATCCCTCTCCGTCGGGGCGAGAGGTGAAGGGCGATGGTCTTGTTGGTGGCGGAGTTGGCTGCCGACAGGGGCACGGACGCGATCGCAGAGGCCACGTACATGACCACCATGTTCCTGGCGATGGCGTATAGGAAGAACGACAATGCGCTCAACGCGAACACAGCAAGCAAAGAACGCTTGGCCCCGATCACATCAACTGCCCGTCCCGACGGGATGGCGACCACCGCGCCGAGGGCCGAACTCACCGCGATCACCGCTCCGAGTTCCGCCCGGGTTATCGAGAACTCGTCGATCAGGAAGCTCGCCAGGATACCCAGTGCATGCGAGGTCATGGTGCTCACGGCCATCGCCAGCACCATGAGGGTCGTTAGCGCGACGGGGGTCCTGAAATCCTCTGTCACCAACAGCGGGCCTTTAGGAGGGTGCGGCAGAACGGTGGGGCGCAACGGCCCGTCTTCCTCTGAACAGGCATTATGTCATCGGCCGGCGAGCCGTGAAGAGGTTCCGCACCACCCTCCTGGCCCGACGGTCGAGCGTTGCAGCGATCCCCTCCGCACGCGAATACTCCGGGAGTCAGGCGTTGCAGCCCATGCCGCTTCTCGATCCACGACCTGCCCGCTGCCGCCAACCGAACGACACGAACGCGTCACGGACGCGCGTCACGGCGCGGCGCCCCGACACTACAAGTCTCGTCAGATGAGATTTCTCGACTCCACACAGATTTCAGTACCAGGGTACCTGTCACCGGAGTAAGCCCGCCGTTATACTCTTCGTGATCTCACGGAGGTTCCCGCTTGACTGCAGTTCGGATTGTGAACGCTCATCAGCATCCCGAACTGCAGTCCCGGCGCCCAAACCCAACCGTTCCTCGTGTCCACGCTTCCGATAGATCCGAACGGCTCAATCCTCATCCTCCAGACGGCGCGGACCCGTGGCCCCAATAACCGCGGCGCCTGACCCCGATCCTCGCGCGCGATCGGTGAGGCGTCCCGCCGTCGTTACACGTGACCTATCGATCGTCTACGGCTCCGGCAAAGACGCGGTCGTTGCACTCGACGGTTTCAACGCCACGTTCGACGAGAACGAGTTCGTAGCGATCATCGGTCCGTCCGGATGTGGCAAGTCATCGCTCCTGAAAGCCATCTGCGATCTCTTGCCCGGCGAGGTCGTACAAGGTGTGATTGAAGTCCATGGAAAATCACCTTATGACGCTCGTCGTGACAACGCGTTCGCCTTCGTATTCCAGGATCCGGTACTGGCTCCTTGGCGTACGGTCGTAGGAAATGTATCACTTCCTCTTGAAGTCGTTGATTCGGACCGATCCGACATCCATACGAGGCCGCAAGAACTCGTGGAACTAGTTGGCCTCAGCGGATTCGAGAACGCTTTGCCCCATTCGCTGTCGGGAGGCATGAGGCAGCGTGTGGCGATAGCACGCGCGCTCACCCTCGATCCGTCGATTCTGCTGTTGGACGAACCATTCGGTTCTTTGGATGAGTTGACACGGGACTACATGCATGACGAACTCCTAAAAATATGGCGTACCACAGAGGCTAGCGTACTACTGATAACGCACTCTATTCCGGAGGCCGTATATCTCTCCGACCGCGTATTGGTCCTCAGCGCCCGCCCAGGTCGGCTGGTCGGCTCAGTCGATATTCCATTCTCTCGCCCACGAGACCCGGACATCAAGACATCGATAGAGTTTCTGAAGAAGACGAACGAAGTTAGAGCATCCCTCAGCCAGGAGTTCTATGACTGAAAGCTTGCGAACAACATGAGCAGCGAGTCAGGTGGCCGGTCAGCTTCCGATCTCCGGGTTGCGGTGATACCACCTGAGCAGCAGCCCAGACGCCTGCAAGAGATCGCCAAGAGATCGATGGTCCTCGTCGTGCTCATCGCTACGATTCTTGTTTGGGAAGCGTGGGTCCGATGGCGAGAGATTCCCAACTACCTATTTCCTAGGCCGACGACCGTCGTGGATCGGTTCGTGGCTAAGCCAAGTGTGATGGCCGAGGCCTTCTTCTTCACCTTGTGGGAGTCACTAATCGGATTCGTCCTTGCGTCTTTGGTCGGGATTGCTCTAGCGATACTCATCGCTCGATCCGCGCTGCTGGAACGGCTCGTATATCCGTACCTGAATATCATCAGGGTCACACCGATTATTGCCATAGCTCCTCTGTTGACGATCTGGTTCGGTCACGGAATACTTCCCCAAGCGCTGATCGCCGCCCTGATCGCCTTCTTTCCGATCGTCGTAACAACCGTTCTCGGCCTGAAGTCCGTAGATCCGGAGCTGGTCAGTCTGATGAAACTCCTGAATGCCACCGAGGCGAAGGAACTCTGGAAGATCAGGCTTCCCAATGCCCTACCCTACATCTTCTCAGCCTTCAGGATATCGGCGCCGTTGACCGTTGTGGGGGCCCTCGTCGGCGAGTTCGTCGGAGGTGCCCAAGGTCTGGGTTGGATCCTGATCACCGCGAGGGGTCGTCTGGATACGAGCACCGTGTTCCTGATGGTTGTGCTAGCTGTGCTACTTGGAATTGCATCGTTCACGATCGTCGTCGCTTTCGAGAAGAGGTTTGTCAAGTGGCACCCCGCTGTCGTACTCGAATAGCCGGGGAGCAACACAAGGAAGGACAGAGAAAGCCGTTCTTCTGGACGGCACGAACGGAAGGAAGGAAAAGCGTGAAGTTAATGAAACTCGTATTCGGGCGAGGTGCGAATTCGCCCCGACGGTCGATCGCAAAGGCCTTGGTTCTGGTTGCAGTGGTGTCGCTGGTCGCAGCCGCGTGCGCCGAAGAAGAAGCCGATGATGTGGTGATCCGTTTCAGCTTCGACTGGAAGATGGACGGCGACTGGGCCCCGCTGATCTGGGCCGGCGAAAACGGCTACTTCGAGGAAGAGGGTCTCAACGTCGAGTGGATGGAGGGCGACGGATCGAGCGCCGTACTGCCGCTTCTCGGCACAGGTGAACTCGAGATCGGGCAGATATCGGCGCCACCGCTCGTCCTGAGCGTTCCCGAAGGGATCCCGGTAACGGTCGTAGGTGTCCAAGGGACGGGCAGCCCGAATGTGTTCCTCTGCGACCCGTCGATCCAAACGCCCGCCGACCTGGCCGGAAAGAAGTATGCCGACCAAGTGGGTGAGTTCGAACACGCACTGTGGATCGCGTGGACGGCCGCGAACAACGTGAACATCGCTGACGTGGATGTCGTACCCGCCACCGGTCAGAGCGGCGACGTTCTCTTCATAGAAGGAGAACTCGACTGCTACATCGACTTCTGGACGTCGGGAGTGATACCCGAGGTGTTGAACGCACGTGACGGCGAGGAGTCCCTCTTCTTCGTGCGGGACAGCCTGGCCATCTACGGGCAGTCCATGGCGGTCAACAACGACTTCCTGGCCGAGCATCCTGACGCGGTCAGAGGGTTCCTGCGTGCCTACGCGAAGGGTGTCCAGTACGCAGTCAACAACCGTGACGCGACGCTGCAGAAACTCATCGACGAGATGCCGGCGAACGATCCGAACTCGTTGGCGTGGTCGATCGACCGGTACATCGAGCAGTGGGATAACGAACTGTCGCGGGCTGAAGGAATCCTGGCCTTCGAGGCGAGAGGTTTCGAAGCGACGAAGCAAGCCCTGGTGGAGGCCGACCTGATGCCGGACGTGGACATCAGCGGTCTCTATACGTTCGACTATCTGCCGGATCCGCCCATAAAGCCCTAACCATCCAGTTGGCGTGTCGGCCACCTTCGGGAAGTTCCTCGAGGGTGGCCGACACCCATCGAACCTGTAGATTCGAGAAACCGAATGAACGGCGTAACGACAGTCTCCACGGAGGCTCTTCGTAACTACTGGCACCCGGTGGCGTTCTCCGCCGATGTAACGGACCGTCCCCGCGCTATCACCTTGCTCGACGAACGGGTGGTTCTCTACAGGACCGCTAGCGGACAAGCCGTTGCCCACAAGGACCTGTGCATTCACCGGGGGACGCCTCTGTCGCTCGGCTGGGTCGAGGAGGAGACGCTGGTGTGCGCCTACCACGGCTGGTCGTACGCACCGGACGGCAAATGCATCCGCATTCCCTCAGTGGACCCGGCTCGCAAGATCCCACCGAAAGCCCGACTGACCACGTTCAAGGTCGATGAGCGGTACGGAATCGTCTGGGTGTGTTTCGGAGAGCCTGCTGCGCCCGTAGCCGACTTCCCGGAATTCGACGACGCGAGTTTCCGAACATTCCTCACCGAACAGGACGATTGGAACGCAAACGCGGCCCGGCTGGTCGAGAACTTCGTGGACACCGCCCACTTCGCCTGGGTTCATCCCGGCCTTCTGGGAAACCGGGACAAGCCGCGGGTTCCTCCCATCACGGTCTCCCCCAAGGCACATACAATCGATGTGACCATCAGGATGGAAGTCGCGAACGCGGTGCACAAGGGCGCGTACAGCGAGATATACGACCAGATAACCCTCCCGTTCACCCTGCGGCAGGTGAGAACCGATCCGGACGGAGGACGTCACATCGTCTTCCTGGCCATATCTCCGGTCAGTTCGAACCGACTCCGGCGGTTTTCCTACAAGATGCGTGACTACGATCTCGATGCTCCCAACGATCGTTTTATCGAGAAATCGTCGATCGTTGCCGCACAGGACCGGGCCATCGTGGAGGAGCAACGACCGGAAGAGCTTCCGGTGAACCTGACCGCCGAGCTCCACATCAAGGGTCCGGACGACCCGGCCCTGGTGTACCGGAAGGCCTTGGCCGCCATCGGAGTGGAAGTTCATTGAACGTCCTCTCCGGCCGATGTACTCGAAGGCGGGGGAGGTGCGGCTCTGACCGGCGACTCGGCAAGTCTCCGACTCGGATTCCGAGTTCTCCACGTCCGGGCGGGAACGAACCGACTTTGATCCCCAAGACATGAGGAGTCACCCCCCCGGATGATCATTGACATGCACGCAAACCTCCTCCCCGATGAGCCGGAAGCCATCGAGCAGATGCGCTACATCGGCAACGTGATCGCCGATCCAGCTCAATGTACGCTGTCAGGTACCCTCGACCGCCTCGACACTCACGGCATAGATCGAGCAGTGGTATGGCGTATCGGCAGATCGGCCGGCGAGTGTCGACGCAACAATGAGTTCATCGCCGACGCCGCGGCGCTCCATCCCGATCGGCTCATTCCCTTCGCGACCGTGTGGCCACACGACCCGAACGAGGCGGCCACCGAGGCGGAGCGCGCCGTCCTCGAATTGGGGATGAGAGGTATCAAGCTGCATCCGGTGCTGATGGAGGAAGAGATAGGAGGGTCCGGGTTTCTCACGGTGGTCGAGTGCGCTCGGGAGTTGGGGGTTCCTTTCGTGACCCACGTCAACCTCACGGTTCTGGGCCAGCTCACGCCAGGCGGTCCGTACACAGCAGCCGATCGGCCGCGTCCCGAGGACCGATCCCGGTTCGCGGAGCCGGAGGGACTCTCGGAGGTCCTGAAAGTGTGGGACTCCCCCCAGGTACAGGCCGCACATATGGGGGGACTCTGGCTCGACGAGGTCCGCTCGTCGACGATCACGTTCCAGACCACCGGCGCATCGCGCCACGTCCTCCAGTGGGCGGTCGACACGATCGGCGCCGAGAGGATCGTCTTCGGCGCCGACTACCCGTTCTACTTCGTCGACGACGAGCTGGCCAAGGTGAACGCTCTGGAGGCGTCGCGCGCCGAGAAGGGAGCGATCCTCTCCGGCAACGCACTCACGCGGGTCCTGTCCCTCCCTGCGTAGTAGGGTCTTTGCGACCACCCCTGACCAGGCACATCGCCCGAGAGCACGAGACGACGTCACCTCTAGTACTAGCCCTGATTCACTCATACTGGGGGGTGCCCCGTTTGTTGGGGGGTCGGTGCGATGATGGGGGTGGCCCCCCGGTCCAAGGGGCCACCCCCATCATCGCAGGCAGCCCCCAAAGGAAAGAGCCATTCCATTATGAGTGAAATTCAATGATCGAGACTGGTGACTTTCAATGATCGTCAACATGGTGTCTTCGAGGAAGAGACGCTCCGGGATGTGGACAAGCCAGCGCTCGTATTGTTCGTAGCTCCAGCCGAGATCCTCGATAAGCCTGCGGACAACCGGTGCACTGTCGATGGCGAGGATCAGATCGATGGCCTCGTCTTTGGAGACATCTGCGCGAAGAACTTCGGGTGGAAAGAGGATGTCGAATACTGTTTCGGAGTCTTGCCGCTTGCCTTGCACTGCTTGGTGGGCGAGTTCTCGGAGCCTGGTGTCGGTGGCGATCGTGTCGAAGATCATGGTCTCGAACTCCAGCATTCCGGATTCCCACATTGCTCTCGAGAGTCGGGCGGCTATGCGCATCCGCTGTCTCGGGTCGGTTTCGAGGCGTAGGGCACTCCACGCCTCAGACTCGCCGATGGAAACAGGGTCCTCCTGTCAGGCGACAACCCGCTCGGCTACTGCATAGAGCAAAGAAGTCCTATCTCCGAAAGCGTCGTAGACAGTCTGTCGGGCCACTTGGGCATGCTCGGCGATTGCCTCGATCGATGTGGCGGCGTACCCCTTCTCCAGAAACAGCTGGTGTGCCGCGTCGAGGATTGCCCGTCGAGTCGCATCACCGGTGCGGTGGGTAATGATGAAACAATCTATGTCCTCGTCCCACTCCCCTCCGTGCACATCGATCACGGCATATGAGCGTTCTATGAATTCGGTTGTGATCTTGTGGGCTATCCGCTATGTCAGGGTGGCGTCTGGCTTGCCTGGCCATCCACAATTCAGATTCTTGCCATCAAGCGGATTGACGTAGGCGCTATGCCCTTCCAATGCGGCACTATCGGCGCAGAGAACCACTCGAACCGAGCCTTTAAGGCTCGCCTGATCGATTTCATACCCAAACTCTAGAGTTCCCTCCTGTGCCGCATATTCAGTACCGTGAGCGCCCCCGATCACTGCCACACCTGGACCTTCCTCGTCTCCGACTGCAACTCCTACTGGGATCTGTGCTGTGTAGTTGTAGCTCGGAACATCGATCTCGAATGTGACGATCTCTTTACTTGCCACATCCTCGACTCCGATCGGTGTAGCCGCTCGGAAGGTCAACTGGCATTATGAAACCGTTCCTTGGTACTCCATCACACGTTCACCGTCCCGACGCTTAACCTGATACCAGCTGACCGGAGCATCAAGACGTTCACCATCGGCATCGAACCTGATAGTGCCTGTTACACCGTCGTAGGGGAAGAGAGAGCGAAATGCGTTCAACACCGCTGAGCGCGTGGCCTCTCCTGCTTTGGCAAGGGCATCAACGATGAGACAGACACTGTCGTAGGCCTCGGGGCTGTAGGTGCTGTCCTCGGGCCACCGAGCGACATACGCGTCCCTGAGTCCTTTCGCCGACGGTAGACGTCGGAAGTCCGCTCCCGAGTGCGTGTGAAAGGCTTCTGCCCGCGGGTCACCACCTCCGAGGAAAAAGGAGGTCTTGAGGCCGTCGGTTCCTAAGAATGCCGCATCCACACCAGCCTGGCGAATTGCCGACGAGACAAGCAGACCCTCCGTGGCGTGTACGGCGAAGAAGACTACATCGGGCGATGAGTCAGACACGACCTCGGCCAGACCGGAGAAGTCCGTTGCTCCGTCGCCATACCCTTCACGTGCGACGATCATCCCACCAAGTTCACTGAATGCTTCGCTGAACTTGTCAGCAACGGTGGTTCCGAAGGCATCGCCATCATGCACGACCGCGGCTTTGTGTGCGACAAGCTCGCAACGCGCCAGCCTTGCGAGCGCGGAGCCCTGTACGATTTCGTTGGGCACCAGGCGGTAAAAGGTCCTGAAGCCTTGTTGACATAGATCGGGATGGGATGCACACGGGCTGACCTGGAGCAGGCCAGCGTCATCGAAAATCGGGGTGTTGGCGAAGGCTTCCGTTGAGCCCATCGGACCGACGACCGCGATGAAACGGTCGTCCGCAACGACGGTTTCAGCGAGTAGGGCCGCCTGGTCGGGATCGCCGTGATCGTCGAACATCACCCAGTCGATGGGAGGGTGCAAATCTGTTCGCCTAGCGGCGTGTTCCATGGCTAAGAGAAAGCCACGGAACGATGGCAGTGTCAGTGCGGTCCCGTACGAACGTGAGCCGATCGAGAGTGCGATTCGCGCTCTGTCAACCATTCCAGCCTCCTCGTGTGGTGCTAATCCTCGTGTGGCGCTTCTACCAACATTCACGAACTCCCGGACCAGCAAGGGCAGAATCCCCTGGTGCTCACTAGTCCGTAAGCGGGTTTCAGCGCACCCGCGCCCCAGTATGACGCGGGGAGGCTAACGGAACCGCCTGTATCAGTTCCCACGGCTCCGTAGCGGAAACCGGATATCCCACCGGCCGCCGAACCGAACCGACCGGGCGGGGTTGGCTGCAACCGCCAGCTGTGAAACACCATCCCCGAGGACGGCCGGCCTGAGAACCGTGGGCACTTGAGAGTCAGCGACTCGATCGCACTGCTTCCGTCCCGATAGCGTCGACCACCCACCCTCGATCCGGCAACCGCTCAAGCACGACACCATAGTCTCTCTTCGCCGCTTCTTGAGACACCCAGCCCGCATGGACGTCGCGCAGGACCAGATCGGGCGATCGGTCATAGGGATCTCCGTATCCACCGCCACCTGAGCCTATTCCGACCACCCGCTCCCCATCCCGTACCACCTGCGACGAGACAACGGCTGGGAGAGGCCGCCACTCATCGCCCTCCGAAACAACGAAGGCTCGGCACGAAGTGCCTTCGGGTGCCCCCCGTACTCCCTTAGGAGGCGTCTCATGACCGTCCGATGGGAAGGAGAGGCTCAGCGTTCCCCCGTTCGGGCCAATCGAAATGCGCGTTGCCGGACCGCCCCGGAATCTCCCTGGGCCGGCGGAGTCCTGCTCGACCCGATTCTCCCAGTAGATGACTGGATACTTCTGCTCGTCTATTTCGATGGAATCACGGTAGATCAGACCTGCGGCGACGGGCACGCCATAGGTGAGCCAACCATCATTTCGACTCGTTGCCGGCCCGCCGTTGCCCAAGAATAGAATCTGATTCTGGAACACGTCGCCTTCACGACCCGGCCTCCGGTCAATACCCGCGATGACGCAGTGGTGAACGCCCAGGCCGAGCCCACCCTCCGCTAACCCGATCCCGTCTGTCAGTTCCGCAAATGCACTCTGAATCATGTTGACGAGCCGGTCCGCGATATTGGTAGTCGAGAGAGATGCGGAGTATGGATGCTTGACAATTCCAGCCACGCAGTTCTCCCGGAGTTTTAGGGAGATGCGATCCAGACTGCCAGAGTTGACAGGAACGTCGCCACCCAACACGTTCATAAGACCTATCAGAACGCTGGCCATACAGGTCGCTTCCGTCTGATTGAGCCCAGCGGGTATGCAATCCGGATTATCGCGCAGATCGACCTCGATTCTTCCCTCATCGCCATCCACCACAATCTCAGCTTTGAGATCGACACCTTCAGGAACGCTTGGAATAGGGTCGTGGGCACCACGCACGGTGATCCGGCCACTGGGCAGGGTCCGAATTGCCGACACCATGCGGCGTTTGGAGTATTCGAACCAGGCGTCGAGGAATTCTAGAATCACCTCATCGCCGTACTCCTCGACTAGCTCGATCAGACGCCTTTCGCCGATACGGCAGGCGCCGATCTGAGCCTTAAAATCACCATACCATTGATCTGGTATACGTATCCGTCGCTTGCACATCCGAATGATTTCATGGACATCGGTGAAGTCCCTCTGAACGCGCACGCAAGGGAAGTTCAACGCACCTTCACGGTAGATGTCCTGAGCCTCCGCGTCGTACGTGGTCGGGTGGTAATTGCCACAATCGGCTTGATGTGCCTTGGCGCACACCGTGAAGAGGTGCTTTCCTTCTACGAATACAGGCACCATTACGGTGTAGTCGGCATGATGTGTGCCGCCATCATAGGGATCATTATGGAGAAATGCATCCCCTGGAGCGAGGTCGTCATAGTAGAGATTCAGTCCCCTCGTTTCCAACAGACTGCCTATGACATGAGTTGGGAGAGCCTCAGGAGCAGCGATCAACTCTCCGGCAGCGGTCATGATCGAACATGTGAAGTCGCGCGCGACTGTAATCACAGCTGATCGCCCGGAACGCAAGAGGGTATCGGTAATCTCGCGTGCGATAGCATCAAATCTGTTTCCGAGAACGGCTAGCCTGATCGCATCAATCGACATAGTATGCTTCGTTACTGCTCGGTCGCTTCATCCGCACTTATCGGGCGCGCAACGTAGTTTCCGTGTTCCGTCACATCAACACCATAGTCCGGATATACTACGAGTGTAGTCGTCGGTTCCTGTATGATAGCAGGACCCACAATCCTGCAGCCTCTATCTAGAGTCCGGCCCTGAAACACCGGTACAGCCTCGTATCGTTCTGAACCAAAATAGGCTAATCTATGATCCAACACGCTTACGTTACTCCCTTGAGTTTGCGGTCTGCGCTGTATCGCAGGCGGTTGGCCGAGTTTTGCGGTCCGCCGAGCCTTCCAGTTCACAAACTCCACCTCATCTGTTTGCTCGAATCCGAAGACTCTCTTGTGAAGTCGTGAGAACTCCTCGACGAGAGTCACAATATCTCGCTCCGAATCAAAGTGCTTTCTGGTCATCGGTATTTGTAGCTCCCACACTTGATGCCGGTAGCGAGCATCAACGACGAACTCATTCTCAATGTCCGAGATCTCGAGTCGAGCCTCGAGTTCGGACGTGAATTCGGACAGTGTTCTCGTCAAACCAGACAGCGTGTCGTTGATGCCATCAGTGTCGAAGTCTTTAGAGGATGTGAAGTGACTCGTTGAGAACTCTGCTATCAGGTCAGTGAATTGACCACCACATGCAGTCAGGGCCCCGGCGGTACGAGGTACTAACACATACTGGCAACCAAGCTCGCGGGCGATCGACAAGATATTGAGCCCCGCCGCCCCCCCACCAGCGACCAGCAAACAGTCACGGGGATCTACGCCTTCCGCCACCGTGATCGATTGTATGGCCCTGATCATGTGTTGATTTGCGATGGTCAGAATTGCCCAGGCGGCCTTCTCTACTGACTCGTTCAACGAAGAACCCAGGTCCGACACGACCGCACGTGCGGCTTCCACATCCAAACCCATGCTCCCGCCGAGGAAGTATTCGGGGTCGAGATAGCCCAAGACAACAGCCGCATCCGTCACGGTCGGCATGGTTCCGCCGTGCCCGTAGCATGCCGGGCCGGGTGAAGCACCCGCGCTATGGGGTCCGACCCTCAACAGGCCGCCATCGTCGATCCAAGCTATCGAACCTCCCCCGGCGCCGATACTGTGCGTCTTTACAGATGAGACCCCGAACAAGTGTCCGGTAAACCGGTCTCCGATCCAATTCTCTCTCGTTGTCAGAATCGAGCCACCACGGATAAGACTTACGTCGAAACTGGTTCCTCCTGCGTCACAGACAATGATGTCGGCATGCGTCTGATCTGCTTCTGCTTGCGAATAGGCCCAACCAGCGACCGGCGCCAACGCCGGCCCAGCCCCCAGCGTATAGACCGGCCGCTCGATGAGGTCATTCATGTGACCGACCCCTCCATAGGATGTCCCCAACAGCAGCTCACCGCCGAAACCCGATTTCCGTAGACCACTCTCGACGTTCACTAGATGAGCGACCATTTCTGGTTTGAGCGAGGCGTCGATCGCGGTCGTCGAAGCACGAGGATACTCGCGGACTACTGGGTTGACGCTGTGAGAGAGACTATAGGGTATGTCCCCCAATTCCTCTCGGATTATCTCCCCGATTATGAGCTCATGACTGGGATTAACTACAGACCACAGGAAGCAGACACCGATAGCCTCGGCCTTCAGCTGCCTTATAATCCTACGGGATCCACCTTCGTCTAGGGCCCTGACTACTCGCCCCGCCGCATCAATCCGCTCCGGGATCTCATATGTTAATGAACGAGGAATATATGGCTCGGGGAAATCCAGGTGCAGATTAAAGGTACCCAGCTTGCCTCCGCCGCGTAGTGTGAGAATATCGGCAAATCCTTCGGTCACGAGAAGAGCGGTTTTCGCTACCTTCTTCTGGATCACCGCGTTCACAGGATGAGTAGTGGTGTAGTTAACAAGGTCGGAGGACTCAAGCAGTCTTTCGATCGTTATACCACGATCCGATGCTGCTCGGCTCAGTGCCGTACTGATTCCCTCGTATATATCCGCGTTGTTAGTCGGAGCCTTAGCTACTGTGAGAGATCCATCCCTATCAGCAACGACGACGTCGGTGAAGGTCCCGCCCGTGTCGACAGCAATTCGATACCTCATCGAAGTTCTACGGGATCAAAGAATGGTTTAAGGGATCTTACCGAGTGGTTGCAGTGTTGTGCACTAGTCATCATCTATTGTAATGCTAGCTAGGTAAGTGGCTGCAGGCAATCATAGGAGCTCTTCGCGAAAGGGTGGGGAGTAGCGGATCTGCCAGGGGGAGGCGGAATCCGCCAGAAATGATGGGGGGTCCTCCATAATCGGTTGCCGGTAAATGACATCCGAGTCAGGTGGACCCTGGTGGTGGCTGATCCGACGCCGTGCGTGCGACTGCGGGTAGGCTTGGGCGAGGTGGAGATGGGCGGCATCGACGATGCGCGAAGGGCCGCTGGAGGTGGTGGTTCCCTCTCGTAGAGCCCGCCCGGCCTCTGGGGTCTTTGGTGGTAGGGTGTAGTCTAAGGGCTATCGGTCGGGGTGTTGGTGGACTTGCCGCCGTTCGGTCGGCCGATGCGGTTGTGGTGGCAGAAGCAGCGCTGGACGTGCCCTGATGCCGAGTGTGGTGTGTGATCGTTCATCGAACACGACTCACCGCCGCCCACGTAGGCATCAGCGACCGGGGCCGAACATGCCTACGTGGCCTCCTCGACGCCGGCGACCCCCACGGAGAAGTCCGCACCGCCTGAGTACGCCAAGCAACCCGTCGGGGCATCTACGGGATCGACAGCCCCGCTGCCGATGTCGACCTCGTTCTCGTCCGGGGCTGGACCCAATCTGCTGTATAGTTGTCAACGATTTACCTCCAAGGTCGGAGGGAGAACATGGCATCTCCAAGGGCGGCCTCTGAAGAGCTCATCGCGCTTGAAACCGGGCTCCTCGCGGCGTCTTTCAAGAATCCACAGTTCCCGCTTTCCATTGCCCGATCCGAAGGTAGGCGGATTTGGGATGAAGACGGAAATGAGTATCTCGACTTCACGGGTGCGGCAGCGGTAGCGCTCACCGGATACCACGAGCCACGACTCGACAGATCGCTAGCGGAGGCCATATCGACCCATTGGTTCCATGTGAGCCCGTTGGCAACGTCGAAGCCGGTGCTCGCCCTGGCCCAAGATCTGCTCCACCTTCTCTCTATGCCTTTTGAATCACGGGTGTGGTTCGGTGTGTCTGGAAGTGAGGCCATGGACTTTCTCTTCAAGGCTATCCCCTTGGCATCCGGGAGGCAGCGAGCAATAGCGTTTATCGGTGGCTTCGCTGGAACGACTACAGGCTCATCCATGATCTCCGGTTTTCCAACACATGCCAGAGCGATGAACAGCCCCTTCGTCACGAAGGCCCCGTTTCCTAATGGATATCGGTGTCCTATGGGCTCAAGCTCAGACTTAGAAAGCGCCAAACTGTGTCTTGACTTCCTGGACGACCACCTGCTGACGTCCGTATCCCCTGCAGACGAGACTGGTGCAATCTTCGTGGAGGCTGTCCAGGCAGACAACGGAGCCGTCCGACCGCACGACTACTTCTTGCAGGGCCTAAGGAAGATCTGCGATCGATACGGCATCTGGCTTGTCCTAGATGAAGTCAAGGTCGGCCTTGGCCGTACTGGACGTATGTTCGCCTATGAGCATGCGAACATAGAGCCGGATGCAGTGGTCCTCGGGAAGGCGTTAGGGGGAGGTCTGCCACTGTCCGCCGTCGTCGGACGCTCTGAAATACTCGATCTCAATATGATGATCAATTCGACGATGGGTGGGCATCCTGCGGCCTGCGCGACATCATCGACCTTGCTATCTATCATTGCCGAGGACTCCCTCGTGGATAGAGCAGCTACTGCCGGGCGCCGCCTGTTGGATGGCCTGAAAGAGCTCGAGGCCACACACTCTGTCGTTGGAGACTGCCGCGGTCTTGGTCTTGAGATTGGAATCGAACTCGTGGTCGATCACAACGACAAGACTCCGGCGCCGGCTATAGCGCGAAGTGTTGTTAAAGCAGCGTTCGAGGCAGGACTGATCGTTACAACTGCTGGAGTTTTCGGGAACGTTCTGGAGCTCTCACCGCCTCTGAACGTGACCGGAGACGAGATCGAAGAGGCTGTCGGTATCCTCGATCAGAGTATCGCTGTTGCCACCACTACAACCTAAGAATAGCGAAACGGGTTCAGCCGCTTGATCGCATCCTTTAGCGCGCTATCACAAGTAGATTCGCTACATCGGTCGAGCCCCGACCAACTGATGCCGTATACCACCCTAGACTATTTCCAGATAGCATCAACTTAGCCTGACACATTCTCGATTCTTTGGCTACGGTACGCCATTACGTGTGATCTACTGGAGAGCCGAGGAGGGGGCGGCGGTCGGTAGATTCCGTCGTAGTGAGCGAATTATTAGCACTACGTATATAGCAACTAGCATCGCGGCCGTCAAGAAGAACACGATTCCAAGAGCAAAGAGTGAGGGGGTGACCCTGATTCGAGCAGCAGATACCAAATCGAGTGGGAGTGTCCGGTCGCTTGCCATGATGAATATGGAGCGTGTGAATTCATCCAAACTGAGCATGAAAGCGAAGAGCAGAGAGCCAGCGATGGCTGGTCGCATCACGGGAAACGTTACATGAAGCCATGTCTTCAGGCGGCTCGCTCCCAGCGTATAGGCTGACTCTTCCAGCCGACGGTCGAACCTTCTGAACATGACCACGAGGAAGATGAAACAAAACGGCAGGGTCCAAGTCACGTGGATCGGCAGACCGGTGACAAACAGTCCTGGTGTGATACCTAGTTCACCCGCAAGCGACACCGTACCAACGCTCAACGCTAGCCCTGGTACCACTAGGGCGACAATCATAGTGTAAGCAATGATTGAATGGCCCCGGAATCGCGTTCGATAGGCCTGTGCAGCCATCAAAGCCAAGAATGTGGATACTAACGCCGTCGTTGTCGCGAGTACCAGGGATCTCACAATCGACGGACGGAAGTCTGTAAGAGGCTGGCCCCGATATGCGGGATGCTCGGTAATCGCTCTCAGGTCGATCAGTGACTCATACCAAATCAACGTCGGCTCGGTGATTGGAAGGGTGACGCCACCAAGGGGACCCTGAAAGGACAAAACAATCGACAGCAGAATCGGTGCATAAACACCTGCGAAGACGAGGACAGCCGGAACGCCGAGAAGGAGGCGGGCACGCTTGCTCAATCGAAGATCGCGACTACTCACGTGGTCGGCCGTTTAGCTTCACCGTATATCATCGCTGAGCTTCCCGAACTTCACGAACAAACCGACGATTGCAAAGGTGACTGCAATCAGGACGACGGCATATGCACTGGCCTGCGGCCAGAGTAGTAGCTCCGCTCTCCTCCAGACCGTCCCTGCGAGCATCGGAGACAGCCCTCCCCCGATGACGCGCTCGACCGCGAAGTCGGTTAGGACAATGACTGATACGAATAGCCATCCAGCGAAGATGGCTTGCCTGGCTAGCGGAAGCTCTATCGTCCGGAATATCTGAGTAGGCGTTGCCGACAAGTTCTGTGCGGCGGAGATCAGATCTCTATCAATCTGCAACAACTTGAAGCAGACTGGTCCAATGAAAAAGGCTATTGACAGAAATACGAGGGCTATGATGATGGCTGTTGGGGAGAACAGCAGCTGATCACTGGGCTCGCCGAATATCCCTAAGCTGACGGCAAGTCGATTGATGAGACCTGCCCGGCCGAACATCGGAAGCCAAGTTATCAAGCGAATGACGTAGCTAACTACGAACGGAACGAATAACCCGAACAGCAAGGCAGCTCTTAGAGCGTTGTTGGTAATAGCAGCCGCCAAGAAGTAGGCCACCGGAACACCTAGTAGTGTCACAATGGCTAAAACAACGAGTAGTATGAACAGTGTCCAGAGCACGAGGCCCCAAAACGCCCCGGATCCGAGTATCGACTGGTAGTTGCTGATGGTCAGTTCCGGGATCATCGCAAATGATGTCCCCGTCCAGAAGCTGAAGAGTACGACCGCCGACAGGGGTCCACCCAGACCTACGGCGAGCCAAAGTAGCGCCGGCAGTGCCATCCACCTCTGCTCAGTTTCAAGCCCGACCTCCAGGGGAGGTCCCCCCTCCCCTGGAGGCGTCTTTGGATGTTCCCTTGCAGATGGGTCTGGTCGACTACCGAATGCCTTGGAATCCGCCGTTGAACCCGTCACTTCGTCCCCTGTCGCGTTGCACCCGGAAGGTCGCTGGCGGGCCACTTGTGTAACAGTGACCTCGGTACGTGACTTCTCATGACGTGAAGGGGGCGCTCCAGGGCCGGTTAGGCTGAGACAAACTCCTCCCAGCGATTGGCCAGGTACTCGGACTCATCGGGGAACTGCCACCACCAGCCTCCATTGGAGGCGATATCGGCGGCCGATCCTCTATCTCGACCCCCACCGGCATACCAATACTCCCACGCATCGACGCCTTCGACCGGCGACTCAGTCTCCCTCAAGAGATCCTCAGCAGTGTCCGGGATCGGGGTCATATACCCCGAGTTGACCACCTTCGATGCAGGAAATCCGCTGTGCCAGAAGTTGATGAACGCGATAGCAGCTTCGCGGTTCGGTGTATCGGAAGAGACTGAGATTCCGTGGAACCACATGTTGTAGCCCTCCCGCACCGGCGCGTATAGCGCTGGGAGCCCTCGTGACCTAACCTCGGTTACGATAGTTTCCCAAGCATTCAAGAGGGAGATCTCTCCGTTGGCTAGAAGCTCAACAGCTTGTCCGTAGTCGTCCCAGAGAACTCTGAATTGGCCCTCTCGTTTACGCTCGATTAAGAAATCAATCGCATAGTCGATATCGGCTTGACTCGGGTTGCCGATGGTGCCTTCCAGCTGGTACGAGCCATCGTAGGATACGGTAGCAAGGACTTCCATTGGAGCTCGCAATGACGAGTTGAAGATGCCCACCTGGCCCCGGTACTTCGGATCCCACAATGCACCATAGGAATTGAGGTTCTCGTCAATCAGATCCGTCCGGTAGCCAATCGTATCACCATTCCACACGGTGGGCACAACCCAGAACTCATCATCGCGCCCCGAATCCATAGCTTCCTGTGTATAGATCTGCGAATACGGATTCATCTCGGCATCTTGCCCGGCAGCTCCCGGCTCCCTAAACACAGGCAATGCTTTGTCCCAATGCTCGAGTTCTGATCCTAGAACCACCTGTAGGGTGCCAGCCTCGATCAGGGGAGCCATCTGCGCTCCCTGCGGTGCGATCGTATCCCAACGTGTATATCCGCCTTGCACCCATTCCGGGACGAGGCCTTCGAAGGTTATGACCGTACTCTCGGTAGGTATACCCGACACCCGTTGGAATTCTTGGGCATTTATCTCAGGGTTGAAAGCGCTGTGCTCAGCATGGTGCAGTGTTAGGGTTTGAAGCGTTGTGGTGGGCGCCAGTGTTGTGGCAGCAACTGTACCGCTTGTTCCCTCGTTATCCTGTTCGTCGGTGCCACAGCCGACGATGGTGAGGCTGGCTAAGCCAACAGCACCCAGGCCTGCACTCCGTAGGAACTCCCGTCGACTAAGGTGACGGGGTATATGTGTCTGGTTTTGGCCCTTCATTCGTCTCGGCCTCCTCCGTGTTGGGTCCCGATACATCGACTACATATCGGAGCACGTGTATGTGAGTAGCTGTTGGTTAGCTCCCTTCATACGTTTGGTTGACGTCGCGATCTGTAGACCGGTCACCGGAAAGTATGTGTGGCGATCCACCTTGCCACTCAACGATGACCTGATCTCCGGGATGGTATGGATTCATGGCCCTAAGGAAGGCATTCTCTTCTATGGAGAGGGAAAGAGTTGGCTCTGTTTCGGTCTTGACACTATAGGTAACCCTGGCTCCCTCGTACTTAGCTCCGACCACCGTGGCAGTAAACTGGAATCCAGACCGATTAGGCTCTCGAGTTCTATTCTCGAGCGATTTTGTATCAACGAGTTTCAGAGTGTCCGGACGGATCACCAATGTAACTTGCTGTCCGATCAGGTTCTCGCTCGGTCCGAGGCACACAAGGGTTCCGAGAGGTGTTGCGATCTCCATTTCATCCTTCGAGATGCCGGTCACGTAACCATCGATCAGATTGTTGTTGCCAACGAACTTGGCTACGAACCGGGTCGCGGGTCGGCTGAAGATGTTTTGTGGACTGGCCAACTGTTCGACGCGCCCCGCGTTCAGGACGAGAATCCGGTCCGCCATCGCCAATGCCTCGCTTTGATCGTGTGTGACGTGGATCACAGCGCATCCCAGGACACGCTGAAGGCGCCGCAGTTCAGCCTGCATTTCGATGCGTAGAGCTGCATCGAGCGACCCCAAAGCCTCGTCAAGCAAGAGAACACGGGGTCTAGCAACAATTGCTCGAGCCAAAGCAACACGCTGCTGCTGTCCACCACTCAATTGATTCGGTTGCCTGCCACCGAGACCGGCGAGACCAACGGTCTCCAGTGCCTTCTCAGCGGCTTGAGAGCGGTCTGACCGCTTTTCTCCTCTCATCCTGAGCGGGAATGCCACATTCTCGATCACATTGAGGTGAGGAAAGAGTGCAAAATGTTGAAACACCATTGGGCAATCCCTCCGGTAGGGAGGTATGCCCACCACAGACTCTCCGAAGAAGCTGATCTTTCCGTCCGACAATGCCTCGAGGCCAGCGATCATTCTGATGGTTGTGGTCTTCCCAGAGCCACTAGGACCGATAATCGAGAAAAACTCGCCTTGCTCCACGTCGAACGAGATACCGTCAACCGCAACGTATTCGCCGAAGCGCCTTGAGACGTTTTCGAGGCTGACCGCGGGAGAACTCGATGCAATGCTACCGGCGGCATCCGGCCTTGCTCTATCGACGGCGTCTCGATCGGTCAACGCCTTTTCCTGCCGTGTCACGTTGCGACCATCATGGATATGAGTCGCCAAATGTGCATCTGATGCACGGATGGTCAATGCTCCCACATCAAAACGGTACCTAAGTGGGAACAGGGTGTCAACCGATTTTGGACTGGCTCTACGGTACCCGACCCGGGACGGAGCCGTCGGTCCCGCTCAGTTCCTCCCCGGCTCCTGGGCCAACTCCGGACAGGACGCCAACCACGATGGAACGGACGACCCGCAGAATGTGTTCGACGCCGCCCTCGCCACCGTCGCCCACCTCTGTCTCCCCAGCCCCGGCGACTACGCCAACTTGGCAGACCTCGCCAGGTCCCTGCGGCGTTACAACAACTCGCCCCTGCGCGAAAACACTCATACTTATAGGGTTTCCGGTTGGGGCCGGGTCTGACTCACGCGAAAACTGGCCTTTGGTGCCTTTCCCACGATCTGTCGACCTGGCCCCGGCTAGGAACCCTGAACCGGGGAGCGGGGTGACTTGATAGACACCCCAGGAGCGTAAATGTCAAGCTGCGGCTCGGTCGAGCATGGTTCGGTGTGCCCAGGCGGTGTGTTCGTCGTAGGGGGTTCGGTGTTTGAGGCAGCCGTGGAGGATGCCGACGAGCCGGTTGGCGAGGGCTCGTAGTGCTTGGTGGTGGAGGTCGCCGGCTGCTTTTCGTTGGTCGTAGAAGGCTCGCGCTCCTGGACTGTTGTTGAGGGAACAGAATGCCCATTGGTCCAAAGCGTTGGGGAGTCGCCGGTTGCGGACCTGGCGGGCAACGACGGCGTGTTTGCGGCCTGATGCGATGGTGATGGGCGACGTGCCGGCGTAGTTTCTGCGAGACTTGGCGCTGGTGTAGCGGTCGGGGTCATCCCCGAACTCACCGAGCGCCCGGGCGCCGAGCACGGTACCGAGTCCTGGCTGGGAGTGGTAGATGACGGCGTCCGGGTGTTCTTCAAAATGGGCCTCGAGGGTTTCTTCGAGGTCGGCGATCTGGCGGTTGGTTTCCGCGATGATCTTGACCAGCGAAGCAACGATCGTCCCGAAGGCGTCCGCGACCGGCCCGGGTGCGGTGAGGTGGGCACCTCTGAGGCCTTTCTGTATGCGGCGGGCAACCTTGTCGAGGTTGCGTTTCCGTCCGCCTCTCTGTACCGCTGCTCTGATCTGGGGAAGTGTCAGGCGGGCGCCCCGGGTGGGGGTGGGTGCCCGACCGAGTATGGCTAGGGCGTCGCGATGGGCCAGGTCATCGAACGTTTCCAGGGCTGCAGGGTAGTACTCGCGCAGCGCGTTGCGCATCTGGTTGGTGTGGCGGGTCCGCGCCCAGATCAGGTTCTGATGGGCACGGGCCATGATCTTGATGCCGTCCGCGTCTGGGCTGTCCCCGGCTACCGGACGGTGGTTGTGACGGTCGGTTCGTACCAGATCGGCTAACACCTTGGCGTCTCCTCGGTCTGATTTGGCTCCACCCTGGCGGTGACGGTCCCGGTAACGGGAAACTGCCATCGGGTTGATCGCATACACCTGATAACCCGCCCCGACCAGAGCACCGACCCACAGACCACGGTCGGTCTCGATCCCTACCACCACCTCGGCCGCATCCGATGCGTGTTTGGCGACCATCTCGTGCAAGCGGGCCACACCCGCCAGGCCCTCCGGTAGACGGGAGAACCCCAGGCGGGCTCCCTCCTCGTCCAGCAGATACACATCGTGATGTCCCTCAGCCCAGTCGTTACCCACAAAGATCATCCTTCGCCCCTTCCTTGCGCGGGTCCACTCTCTGCTGAGCTGTGGAGAACGCCTGGCGGCGACCTAATGGATCAGTGCTCTGTGGCACGCCACCCCCTCAGCGCTACAAGCGGCCCTCACTCACCGGCCGGGGCACGATCTATCAGCAGGAATCAACGTTCCAGGAGCCTGGAGTACTCACCGGCCAGCCAGCTCAACCACCACACCCTCCCAGAAACACCGGCAGAAGTGGTGGACCCCCATTAGGAGCCTTCGACTTTTGCACCGTGAGTGTTCTGTCCGCCGCTCTGCCCGGCTCCGGGGGTTGGATTCTAGGCAGCCGACGAAAGGCGAGCACATGGCGGAGCAAGTTAGGGCCGATGGGGTAGGTGTGGTTGGCGGGGTGGACACACATCGGGATTTCCACGTTGGGGCGGTGGTGGATGGCGCGGGTCGCCTGTTGGGATCCGCCCAGTTCGGCGCTGATACCTCCGGTTATGCCCAACTGGTCGCCTGGATGGAGTCGTGGGGTCGGATCACACGGGTCGGGGTGGAAGGAACGGGCAGCTACGGCGCTGGGCTCACACGTCATCTCACCGAGGCGGGTATCGGTGTGGTGGAGGTGAACCGTCCCAACCGCCAGCTTCGCCGGCGGCGGGGCAAGGATGACACCACCGACGCTGAGGCAGCAGCCCGGGCTGCTCTCAACGGTGAAGCGACCGCCCTACCCAAGACGGGCGACGGACCGGTAGAAGCCACCAGGATGCTGCGGGTAGTTCGCCGCTCCGCGGTCAAAGCCCGCACCCAGGCCGCCAACCAGCTGCACGCTCTGGTAGTAACCGCTCCTGAGCCGCTCAAACACCAACTCCGGGATCTCCCGACCCGGACACAGGTCAAGGTCTGTGCCCGCTTCCGTCCAGCCACAGCGCAGACCACTGCGGCATACGCCAAGCGGGCACTGCGGCTTCTAGCCCGCCGATACCAGAATCTAGACACCGAGATCACACAGGTCGACAAACAGATCCGCGGTCTCTGCGCACGGGCCAACCCTGCGTTGCTGGCCGCCTACGGAGTAGGACCCGACACCGCCGCTGCTCTGCTGGTCGCTGCTGGTGACAACCCACGACGTATGAACTCAGAAGCAGCCTTCGCGGCCCTCTGCGCCCTCAGCCCCGTAGCCGCATCATCGGGACCGATAGTGCGGCACCGTCTCAACCGAGGCGGCAACCGCCAAGCAAACAACGCGCTATGGCGGATCGCTACCAACCGAATGCGCACCGACGCTGCCACCAAAGAATATGTCACCAGACGCGAAGCGGAAGGAAAAACCCACACCGAAATAATCCGCTGCCTGAAACGCCACATCACCCGCGAGATATACCACCTCCTCACCGACCCGCCCCCAACACCCCACGGAACCGACCTACGCCACCGCCGAACCCAAGCCCGAATCACCCTCACCCGCGCCGCCCACCACCTCGACACACAGCCCACCGTCCTATCACAACTCGAACGAGGCCTCCACCACAACCACCACCTCGCTACCCGATACCAACACTGGCTCACCCAACAACCGATTTGCAAAACATAGGAGCATCGTGGGTTGGGTGGGGTGAAATCCTTGGAATGGGGGTGAGGCCTCGCTGGAATCGGTGAAGTAGCAACTCGCCGATGCCAGGAGGCCTCGATGTCTGATGTTATGTCTGTTCGCCTGCACCTGTCGGGTGTTCGGGTGCTGGGGGTACTGGTCGAACTCTGTTGACCGCCTCGAGGTCGAAGTTGAATCGACCCGGGGGTGGTCGAGGTGTCCCCATTGCGGGTTTCCGCTGCTATCGGGGTGTGGGACAGGAGGGCGAAGCGGGTTCGTGACTTGGGCGTGAGCGGCCGTCGCACGACGCTGGTGTGGCGACGCCGCCGGTTCTGCTGTGACAACTGCGGGGAAGCGGCATCTCGAGGACCACGACCAGTTCAGAGCCGGCCTCATCCGCCGCCTCGCCCATCGCTTAGTCCAAGACGCGAGGGTGATGTCGATTAGGGCAGCGTCCCGCCATCATGGGGTGGGGTGGCATCGGATCATGGGCCTGGTGAGGGCCGAGTCGGCTCGGGTGGCGGATCGTCGCCGGGCCCGGCTCTGTCGGGTGCTGTTGGTGGACGAGACATCGATCCGCCATCGGCACCGGTATGTGACCGTGGTTGCCTGGTGGTGATTCCGGCGAGGTGTTGGCGATGATCCCGGGCCGTACGAAAGCATCCCTCACCAGGTTCTTCAGGGATCAAGGAGCCTGGTGGTGCCGGCAGGTGGAGATAGTCGTCTCCGACGGGTCCCGCTCATATCAGGCAGCCATCGCGCAGTATCTGCCCGACGCTCTCCACGTGTTGGACCGTTTTCATGTGGCTAGATGGTTCACCGAAGGACTCACCCTCGTGCGGCGAGAGATACAACGCCGCCCCCCGGAGCAGCGGCCCCCAACATACGAACCGGACCTGTTCCGAGCCCGCTTCACCCTCCTGCACCTGGCGGATCATCTCAACGACGCCCACCAGGTGCACCTCGACCGGCTGTTCGACGCTCATCCCCGTCTCCGAACCGCGTGGGACGCGCTCCAAGAGCTCTACCAGCTGTATGAGGCCGACGACCGCGACCAGGCCAACGAGGCGCTGGGACGGTTCGCTGACCTCTATGCCACAGGCCAGATCCCCGGATACCTCGACATCGTGGACACCATCATCGCCTGGGGAGAAGAAATACTGGCCTACCACCCCAGCAGACGGGCATCCAACGGACCCCTCGAAGGGATCAACAACCTCCTCCAGGTCCTACGACGAGTCGCTCACGGGTTCACTAACTACGACAACTACGCAGCCAGAGGAGTTCTCGTAACATGACTCCCACACCGACAACAGCGCCCGAAACCCACGAAATCGCGCAGCCTCACCTACTTACTGACCGGGGGCGCCTTGTGTTGGGTCTCGTCCGATTCGGTGCCGGCTATGGTGGACTATTGTCGGGTTCGGAGGAGCGAGACGGCCGGGTCCGCCGGCACGACAGACGAGCTAGGCTGTGCGTCCTCCCGGCAGGGACAGTTGCTCAACCAAGAGCGGCACATCAACCGTGGCGATATCCTAAAGGCGCTCATAATCAATCGCGCCGTACTCGTGGGCTAATACATTCCTTACCCAACAATGTCAGACCACGGTATGTCCGGATAACCACTCCTGACATGCCCACTTAAGTGTGCGGCTGCTTCTCCGATGTTCTGCAAGCACCGTTCCATAGCCCGTCGCGCTAAGAACGCGTCCCCGAGGTAGACCTCCCGACCCAGCTCCGCGATCTGGCGAACCTCGTTACCGAATTGAATGATGTCCTCCATGTAACCGTAGTCTCTGCTCGACGTCATAGCGGCACTGCCTCACCGAGGATGTTCTCGCGCCGAGAGGGGGATCTCCCATCCAATTCTCGGAGCAGCCCGTCCATGCTTATGACATCAACCTCGCGGCCCAGCAGTTCTGCAAGTGCGCGCCGGATACGGATCAGGTCGAAGAGGCTACCTTCCTTTTCGAGCTTTACCAGAAAGTCGATGTCGCTGTCTGGTCCGTCGTCGCCCCGCACTACGGAGCCGAAGACATGCACTTCCTTCCCCCGATGTGACCGAACGACCCCTAGTATCTCCTGTCGCCGTTCCTCTAGGAGGCGCATCGAAGACCTTCCAGATCCGTCCATCGCTATCAACCCCCAAACCTACGCAGCCATCCCATGAGGCCGGTCATCGCCGACCAACCCTGTCATAGAGACCCCACGGGTACCACATGTAAGATTCTACCACCAACGACCCAGGGCGCCGAGGGAGACTGACTCCTCCTATTTCGGCTAAGAGGGCTAGCGGATAGGTGCTCACGTGGGGAGACACGGGCTGCGACATTTCAAGAACCGCCCGCGATGACCTGGGGTTTCCCGACCAGCAGCCGCCTCGGAATGACTACACGGGCACCCAACCCGCGATCCCGACACCGCCCAACACCCGAAGACACCGTAGTGTCAACCATGTGAGTGGACGTGACCATCGCCGCGGCGTGAGACGCTGGTGGTGCTCAGCCAGGATCCCCGGACCTCGTCTTCCAGTCCTGCCGCGTGAATAGTCTCACGCGAGACTTCGGCTGCCTCGGCAAGGAGCTCCGGAACGTTCACCCCTACCGGGTCCCCATGACGCAGAAGCAATTCACCGCCGACCAGCACGTGTTGAACGGCGTGGCTGTCGGCGGAGAAGACCAGCGCGTCCACGGGGTTGGGGGTCGGCCAGGATCCCAGCGTCGCCAGATCGATCACGGCTACATCGGCGGGGGCATCCGGCCTCAGGATTCCGGAGTCGAGCCCCAGAGCCAGCGCCCCGTCACGTGTCGCCATCTGCAGGGCCCTCTCCGGAGTGATGGCCTTCGGATTCCCGCTCACGGCCTTGTGGAGGAGCGCCGCGTACCGCAACTCGCTGAGCATGTCGTACCGGTCATTCACCATGCCGCCGTCGGTACCTAGCCCTACGTTGATGTCACGAGCGAGCATCGGCAGCACGGGGGCAACTCCGGCGCCGGTTCGCGAGTTCGAACTGGGGCAGTGCGAAACCGACGTCTCGGTTCGCTGGAGGACACCGAGATCGGACTCGTCGAGGTGGACTCCGTGCGAGATGACCGTTGCGGGACCAAGCAACCCGAGCGACTCCGCGTAGTCGAGCGTTCCCAGACCGGTGCCCACCCGAACCGCTTCCACATCGGCCCTCTGCTCCGCGCAATGAAACGTGAGCGGAAGCCGGTGTTGCTCCATCGCACCGGAGAGAGCCTCACCGAGGCGCCGGTCCGCCCCACTCAGCACGCGCAGCCCGAGCCAGAGGGCAACCCTCTCCTGGTTGTCCCGCCGCCACCGCCTGACGAACTCGGGGAACTCCGGATCGGCCAGGTCGAGAGAGTCGGATCCGGCGTGTGAGTGATGATGATGCCCTTGCGAATGCGAGGAGGCGCCGTAACCGGCCCCGGAAGCGACTGCCACCGCGAGTCCTGCCCGGATGCCGATCTCTCCGGTAGCTGCCGCGACCTGATGCACCAGATGGGCGGGCACCTCCGGGTCGAGCACCGCCGTGGTGCCCGAGCGGAGCATCTCCACGCAAGCCAACCGGATGCCCACTCCGATGGATTCCGCATCGAGCTGGGCCATCAGGGGATGCTTGCGGTTGGCTATCCAGGCGATGGTGTTCTGCTCGCCGCCGCATCCCCGCCAGAGAACTTCGGCCATGTGAGCATGGGTATTGACGAAACCCGGCATGACAATCGAGCCGCGGCAATCGATCGATTCCTTGTGCTGGACGTGGCCCTCGACGATCCCGGCTACACGTCCCTCCTCGATCACCACAGTGGCCTCGGCGTATGCGGGTCCGGCGGGGTCCATCGTCAGCACCAACCCACCCGAGAGGCTGCCGACATTCATGAAGCGTACGGTCCCTCCCCGCCATCTCGAGCAGCGAGCGCCGACAGTACCCGCTCCGGGGTTACGGGAAGGGTGGTGATGCTGAGTCCCACCGCGTCGAGCACCGCGTTGGCGACAGCCGGAGCCGGGAGCATTATGCTGGGCTCCCCTGCTCCTTTGGCACCGAACGGTCCGGTCGGGTCGGGGCATTCGACGACGCACACCTCGATGGACGGCCCGTCGCCCGCGTACATCACCGCGTAGTCCATGAGGGTCCCGTTCATCAGGACCCCGCCCTCGTCGACGATGAGTTCCTCTGTGAGGGCGAAGCCCAAACCTTGGTGGGTGGCGCCCTCGATCTGCCCTTCCACGATGGTCGGGTTGATCGCTCTCCCCACATCCTGGACTGCCAGCAGACGGTTTACGGTCACCTCCCCTGTCGCGACATCGATGTCCACCTCGGCGCAGTGAACCGCGTAGGTGGGGGCGTTCTCGAACTCCGTGTATGCAGTCTCTACGATGTCGAGCCCTCTCATGAGGGCTTTGCGGGCGATGTCAGCTATCGAGATGCTGTAGCCTGGCGCGCCGATCGCGAAGATCAGCCCGGCATCGGCTGTCAGATCGGCAGCATCCACCTCCAAGTGGTCCGCCGCGATTTCCAGGAGTCGATCGCGTGCCCTCCTAGCTGCGGCGACGACCGCCTGGCCGCATCTATAGAGGGAGCGGCTTGCGTGCGCACCCGAATCGAAGGGCGTGGAGCCGGTGTCGGCCGATGTGGTCCTCACGTTCCCGACGTCGACCCCGAGCGTATCGGCGCAGATCTGCGCCAGCGTCGTTCTGATCCCCGTGCCCATCTCTATGGCTGCGACCCTCAGATCGACGGTGCCGTCGAGATTCATGCACACGGTCGCCCCGCTGAGGTCTATCGACCCGGGCTTGCCGGCAATACCGCTCTTCCAGGCTGTCATAGCCATTCCGCGGCCTCTTCGTAGGTGGCGTTCCGGTGGCGGATCGACAGGATTGCCCCATCCGAAGGCCTCGGTAGCGACACGCAGGGTCTCGTCGAATCCGGAGAGGTCGAGCGGCCGGCTCTGCGGACCCCAGGATATGCCGTCCCTCATCCGGTGACGCTGCCTGAACGAGACGGGATCGGCGCCCATCTCCCTTGCTGCGAGGTCCATCATGTGTTCGAGCGCGAACACCGACTGCGGTCCGCCATAGCCACGGAACGCGCCGGCGACCGGGGTGTTGGTGAACACGCCAACCACCTCGATCTCGGCGTTGACGATGTCGTACGTCTGGAGGAACTGGTTGGCGATGACCCTGAGCACCCGTGGGCTGTGGCTCCGGTAGGCGCCGCAGTCGACCAGGCATCTGGCTCGGAAGCCGGTGATTACCCCGTGGGTCGAGAGAGCGATCGACACGTCCGCGACCATCGGGTGGCGCGACTCCGTACCCACGAAATCCTCGGTCCGGTCGAACACCAGCCGGACCGGCCTCTCCGTCACCAGAGACAGGGCTAGAGCGTAGGGCTCGGCGGTCAGGGCGTCACCCTTACCGAAGGCACCACCGATTTCGGGGTTGACCACTCGCAGCCGGGATTCGGGAATGGAAAAGAGGTGCGCGAGCGTGCTCCGCGCCCGGTGTGGCGCCTGGTGGGGAGTCCACACGTCGATCCGGCCGTCGGGGGTCGGGATCACCAGGCATCCGGTGGGCTCGAGCTGGCATTGCTTCTGTCTCGGTGTTGCGAAGCGTCGTTCGAGAACTCGATCCGCATCAGCAAAGGCAGACCCCGGATCGCCGGTGACGACCCGCACCGTGTCGGCGACGTTCGAGGACATCGAGTCGTGAATGACGATCGCATCCGCCGACATGGCGTCCTCGATCGTCACCGCCGATCCGAGCGGCTGGTAACCGACATCGACACGGCTCGCGGCGGCTTGAGCCTCCTTCCGGGTGCGAGCCGCTACCGCCGCAACCGGCTCTCCCACGTAGCGGACCCGCCGACCAAGCAGCCGGCAGTCACCGGGATGGGGCTCGAAGGCGGGGTCCCGCTCGAAGTCGTGGCACGCGGGGTCGAAGGACCGGGTTCCAGGTGCGACCGCTTCGATGGTCAGGGAGGAAAGAACCGCCTCGACACCGGCTGCTGCACGGGCGGGGCCCTCGTCGACAGTTGCTACGGCATGGTTCGATAGGCTCCTGGCGAGTGCGGCGTGCAGCATGCCCGGCACCTGAATGTCCTCCACATACCTGGCTGTGCCGAGAACCTTCGACATCCCGTCAACTCGCTCGATGCGCTGCCCGACGAACCGGGTGCTACTCATGACTCGTCTCCCATGAGCACCGCGGAGACCGCGTCGACGATCTTCTCGTAGCCGGTACAACGGCAGAGGCTGCCTGAGAGACCCTCGGCGATGGCTTGGCGGGTGATCGGTCCACGATGGTCCGCCACAAGAGCGGCGGCTGCTACCAGGAATCCCGGGGTGCAGAAACCGCACTGGATGGCGCCCTTGAAGATGAACTCCTCCTGCAGGACGTGCAGGTTCGATCTGGATCCGAGACCCTCCACCGTCGTGATCTCGCGACCTTCCGCCTGGATGGCGAGCATGAGGCAGGACCGGGCAAGCTCACCGTCGATTAGGACGTTGCAGGACCCGCAGACACCTTCACGGCATCCGATCTTCACACCTTGCTTACCCAGCCGCTCCCGCAGGGTGTCTACGAGTAGTTCGAAGGGGTCCGCAAAGAGGTCGTGCGATCTGTTGTCGACCCTCAGCGATAGGGAAATGGCGGGTTCATCCACGTGTTCGACTCCGCGCCGGTTCGAGACCGAGCTTTACAATAGCCTTCGTCGCCTGTCTGGGCGGGCCGTTACGCACACCCGCCGATCTGCAGCGGAACTCATCGGAGATTAGGAGGGTCACAGGATGGACACGGCACTGGACCTGTTCCGGCTGGACTCGAAGGTGGCGATGGTCACCGGTGGAAGCAAGGGCATCGGCCGCCACTATGCCGAGGCCCTCGTTGAGGCGGGCGCGCGCGTCGTCGTCGCAGATATTGACCGAGCCATGATCGAGAAGACGTCCGCACAACTGGAAGCATCGTATCCCTCGCGGACCATGGGCATCTACCTCGACGTGACCGACCGGGAGCTTCTCGAAAAGGCTGTGCAGGAAATCGACCGGCGCTGGGGTGGGCTCGACATCCTGGTCAACAACGCCGGCCTTTACGCTGCTCTGCCCACCCGCGAGTCGGCGTGGGGCATTTCCGACGATGAGTGGGACCGGATCCTCGCGGTGAACGTCCGCTCCATATACGCAACCACCGAGATCTGCCTGCCGCTGCTGAAGAGAGGGGGTTGGGGCCGGGTGATCAACATCTCCTCCGGTCTGGCCATTCGCGGTTCTCCCCGCCTCATCCATTATTCGGCCACGAAAGCGGCGGTCACGAACCTCACCCGCACGACCGCGCTGGCGGTCGCCGGGACCGGTATAACGGTGAACTCCATCGCGCCCGGTATGACCGCCAGTGACACGGCCCTTGCCGCTAGGGGCGCCGACTACTACAAGAAGCCGGTGGCGCCCCAGGTCATAGATCGGGTGGCCGTTCCGGCTGACCTGATCGGCACCCTCCTCTACCTGGCAACTCCCGCCAGCGACTTCGTGACAGGTCAGATGATCGTCGTGGACGGGGGCGGTATCTTCCACTGAACCGCAGCCACCTTCACCACAGGACCAGCGAGTCCGACAGGAGAAGATCGGGATCCCCGTGTCTGGCGGCCGCCGCCCGGACGGAGGGATGATCGAGCGTCAGGAGACGACCACCGTCAACCAGAACCTCCCCGTCGACCGTGATGGTGGGCCGGTCGAACTGGCAGTCGCAGTGGGCCCGACCCGGACCGACCCGGTCGGCAGCATCAAGCGAGTCGATCCCGAAGTAGAACGCACCGGCATGCTTCTCGCGCTCGAACTGCGGGGCGCCTCTCAGCCGAACCTTGGGGTTCAAACCGATGAAGGCATGGCGAAGGTAATAGCCACGGCGTGAGAAGACTTCGAGATCGCGCGCCTCGGTCCCTCCCGCTATGTCGACCACCGAATTGTCCTCGAATCGGATCTTGAGTGGTACAGCCGGGACGCCGGTCACCGTGGACTCCTCGATCACCGCTGTGCCGGACGTGTGCTCCGGATACCAGTTCACCCCGCCATAAGGGAAAGGAGACCAGGATCCGGGCACTTCGAGCGGACCGTTGTCGGTATCGAACCGCATGCGACCGAATCGGATATCGGTACCGTATGAGGTAGTCACCCGGATCTCGGAGGAGCCGACGACACGGTCGAGCACGCGCCTCTTGATCTCATAGAAGACCTCTGATGGAAACCGCGCTCCCGTCGTGAACGCTCCGAGTGTCGCGGTCTGGTGTAGGGCGGCGAGCCTCGATCCGAGCCGCCCCAGTTCCGTGAAGAAGAGCGGTCTTGTATGCACCTCGGCCCACCACGCGCAGGAGATGACTACGTCGGCTGCCTTCCACGCGGCCACGACGATCGGGCTCGGATCGGCCAAACCCATACCGCCGGGTTTCCATGGGTCCACATAGAGGGTGGATACATTCCCTCCGTTGAGAGCAGCAGCCGAAGTGATGGCTCCGATGACCTCCGGGTGCACGGAGTGCTCGGCCAGAACCAGGACGTACTCGCCGGCGGTCAGCGAAACGTAGTCCATGAGATTCTTTGCTCCGGCCATCAGCACCGGCGTCAGCCCGGGACCCGGCGGGTTGAGATCGACGTAGGCTCGGGGCTCTATACTGCCGCCTCCAATCGGTATGTCAACCAGAGCTTCGATCGTAATCGGAGACCCTGACGAGCAACTCCCCGGTTCGTGTACCGGGTTCCGAGCTGCCTTGGTCTATCCCTGTATAGGTTACTCCGGTGCTCGTCCTGCAGCCGACACCGTGAGCCATCTCAACGTCGAATCCTGATTGTGGGTGCTGCGGGATCGTCACTCTCATAGCGCGGTGCGCACCGCTTGCGCTTGCCGGCCATGAGTCGCTTCGATGGTCCTTGCCAGGCGGACCCGATGGTCGGCTGGACCGAAGAGGCGTCTGCCTCGACTCCTGCTCGAGACCGTCCAGCCTACGAGGAGCTCTGCCTACACGCCTTGGTGGAGCACCCGGAACGAACGGGGTGGGGCCGGGATGACTTCCTCGGTCTTCGGCATTTGCGACCGGGCCATGAGGTTCCCCGGCGGATCCTTCCCGAGCAAACAGGAAGTACGAACAAACCGGCCGCAACCAGCACAGCGACACGGCTAACTTAGGTCGGCAAGGCGTAACCAGAGCCCCGGCGCGAGCGGCTTGGACGGCAGGCCTGGGCGCGGTGGCGGACTCATCCACCAGAATCGACGGAGGTCAGGAGAATGCCAACCATGAAGGCTGCACAGGTTCACGAAGACCTGAGCTTGAACGTGAACGAAGTGGAGAGACCCTCGCCAGGTCCGGGCGAGGCGCTGGTCCGACTGCATGCGGCGGGGGTATGCGCCACCGATCTGCATGTCCTCGAGGGCATGATCCAGCCCGACGAGTACCCGATGACGGTAGGGCACGAGGGGGCCGGTGTCGTGGTCGAGGTGGGTGAAGGAGCCGCGGTTTCCGTCGGCGACCGGGTAGCCGTCTACAACAAGATCTTCTGCGGTGCGTGCGAGCAGTGCCTGGTCGGGCGCCAGAACATATGTGACAACGAGCCCGGGCAGTTCGGCTTCAACCTGGACGGAGAGTACGCCGAGTACGTCAACGCTCCTTCCCGGAATCTGGTCGCCCTACCCGACAATGTCGATTACGGAACCGCCTCGGTGCTCGCCTGCGCCGGCATGACTGCGGTTCATGCGGCCCGGCTCTCCAATCTGAGCGTCGGAGAGACAGCCGTCGTCAACGGGATCGGGGGGGTCGGCTCGATGGTGCTCCAGGTCGCTGCGCTGGCCGGGGCACGCGTCCTCGCAGTCGCCGACACCGAGGACAAGCTGGAACTCGCCAAGTCGTACGGCGCGGCCGGGGGCCTGGTGGTCCCCGATGCCGAAGGGTACGACGAGTTGCCCGACCGCATCCGGACTTTGACCGGAGGAAGGGGCACCGACCTCTTCTTCGAGCTGGTCGGCACCACGAAGACCATGCTCGCCGGAGTCCGCTCCCTGGCCAAGCATGGAAGATTCGTGTCCACCGGATACACCGGCGAGTCCCTGGAAATACACCCGATCGAGTTCATCCTTCCCGAGATCGTCTGGGTTTCCACGGTGGCGGCCACCGTCCGCGACCTCTCCGATGCCATCCGCCTCGCCGCCGACGGGCATATCTCGGTACCCATAGCTGCCACGTACCCGCTTGACGGCGCGGCGGAAGCACTGGAGAACCTGAGGCAGCGACGGGTGCTCGGCCGCCAGATCCTTGCCTTGGCATGAAGTAAGGGAGGAACAGGAGCATGACAGTCATAGAACGTCCCAGCATCGACTTCCTGACCCGGCCCAAACGGCTCTTCATAGGCGGTGAATGGGTCGACGGGACCGACTCCTTCTTGACCAGTGACCCCGCCACCGGGGAAGTGCTGGCCGAGATACCGATCGCCGGCCAGCACCAGGTCGACCAAGCTGTAAGAGCAGCGCAGCACGCGTTCGACAACGGCTGGCGGGACATTGCGCCCACCGAACGGCAACGGCTCATCTGGAGACTGGGTGACCTTCTGGAGGAGCACAAGGACGAGTTCGCGGTTCTCGAAGTCCTGGACAACGGCAAGCCGCTGTGGGAGGCCGAGCTCGTCGACATCGCCCTGTCGATCGAGATCCTCCGCTACTACGCCGGCTGGGCCACCAAGATCCATGGTGATCTCCTGCCGAACAGCATTCCCGGACTGATCAGCCTTCGCAAGCGCGAACCGATCGGCGTGGTCGGGGCGATCGCGCCGTGGAACTTCCCGCTGCTGGAGATCATCTACAAGATCGGTCCCGCACTGGCGGCCGGGTGCACCATTGTGGGCAAGCCGGCCACGTGGACACCGCTCACCACCCTGCGGTTCGCGGAGTTGGTCAACGAGGCCGGGATCCCGCCGGGAGTGATCAACATCGTCACCGGTCCGGGTCCCGAAGTGGGCGGCGCCATCGCTTCCCACCCTGGGATCGACAAGGTTGCATTCACCGGCCAGACCCAGACCGGCCAGGAGATCCTGAGGAGGGCGATCCCGACTCTCAAGCGCGTCTCGTTGGAGTTGGGCGGCAAGAGCCCGAACGTGGTATTCGCCGACGCCCACCGGGAAGCGGCCATGGCCGGCGCCTTCGGCGGGGCCTTCTTCAACCAGGGCCAAGCATGCGTGGCCGGATCCCGACTCTTCGTCGAGGAATCGATCGCGGATGGTTTTGCGGAGGAGTTAACGCAGAAGGCTAAAGGGGTACGGCTCGGTCAGGGCCTGAACCCCGACTCCCAGATGGGACCTCTGGTCTCGGCCGCCCACCGGGAAACCGTCAAGGGTTACATAGCCGCCGCCGACGACGGGGGAGCCGACATCGTCACCGGCGGACGCGAGGCTACCGTGGAGGGTCTCGAGGGCGGCTACTTCCTGGAGCCCACGGTGGTGGACGGGGTCACCAACGACATGACCGTCGCCCAGGAGGAGATCTTCGGGCCGGTAGTGTCGATCCTCCGTTTCTCGGATTGGGACGAACTCATCTCGCTGGCAAACGACATCCGCTACGGACTGGCGGCCGGGGTATGGACCTCGGACATCAATAAGGCACTGAAGTTCGCCGACGCGGTACGGGCAGGCACGGTATGGATCAACACCTACGGCATGTTCGACGTGGCGGTCCCCTTCGGCGGCCAGAAGATGTCCGGCTTCGGCGGGCGCGAGCTTGGTGAGGAGGCGCTCGACGCCTACCTGCAGGCCAAGTCGATCTGGATCGATACGGAGGCGGTGATCCCGACCCAGGGACAGGGCATCTCCCGCTGACCCGTCGCGGCCCGGCCTGCAGGCGCACCCGGGTATGGCTACTCGGCCAGACGGTTTCCAACGGCCTGAGAGTTGAGGACGCCTCCCAATGGTCGGTCTGTGGAATGGCGGCGTGGTATGCGTCCCCAGGGGCGTTCCTCGCAAGGCCCGCCGACGAAGGCGTACCCGCAGCGGTACGTCGAGGAGGTGGAACCCAGCGAGGGGCGTCGGTGGCAAGCAGAGCGCGCCAGGTTGTCTCGCAGACAGACCACTAGCGATCATCTATCGTTCCGGGGCAACAGGAGCGAAGGAGGCTTGGGGTGGACAAACTCGTACAACCTGACTGGCTCGAGGAAAACCTAAGCGCCCCCGACCTGCGCATCCTCGACTGCTCGGTGGTATTCGAGAGGATCGACGGGGTTCTCAACATCGAGAGCGCTCGGGAGCGCTGGAACCAGGAGCACATACCCGGGAGCGTTCACGTCGACCTGATGACGGAGCTATCCGACGAGACCTCCGAACTCGGGTTCATGATGCCGTCCAACCAGCAGATCGTATCCGTGATGCGCAGGGTGGGTGTCGGAGAAGGAACCAGGGTCGTCCTCTACGATTTCGACAAGAACATGTGGGCCGCGCGGGTCTGGTGGATGCTCCACTCCCTGGGTTTCGACAGCGCGGGGATCCTGGACGGGGGTCTGCGCCGCTGGAAGGCGCAGGGTCGTTCTGTCAGCACCGAACCCGCTCCTCAACATCCGGAGGCCACGTTCGTGGTTCGCCCGCGACCGGGGATCTTCGTGGGAAAGGACGAGGTGCTCGCCGCGATCGGAGACGACGATGTCGCCATCGTCGACGCCCTCCCCCCGGCCTTTTACAGCGGCTCGGTCAACGAGTACGGGCGCCGCGGCCATATCCCGACCGCCGTCAACGTGCCCGCCGGATACCTTGCGGACCACCGCACCCATGCCTACGCCGAGCCTGACGAACTCCGGCGCCTGGCCGCTCCGGCCCTCGAGTCCGGGACCGGCAAGACGATCGCCTACTGCGGTGGAGGCATCTCCGCAGCGAGCACAGCTTTCGCGCTGTCGCTCCTCGGGGTGGAGCAGGTATCGATCTACGACGGCTCGCTGGGCGAGTGGGCAGGCGATCCTTCGTTGCCTCTCGAGGTCTCACCAGCCGGATGATCGATCCCGGTAGGTCTGCGGGAGAGGACACCAGTGGACGCTGACGGGACAGCCCGGGCGGCGATCGAGTCGGTGGATCTGGGCCTCGCCGTCGACCTGTGCCGGCAGGTGTCGCGCATCCCCAGCGTCCTCGGCGAAGAGGGACCGCTGGCGGAGTTCATCGCCGGCACGCTGCGGGATCTGGGGTTCGAGAAGGTGGAACTCCAGCCGGTCCTGCCGGAGCGACCCAACGCGATAGGAGAGCTGTCTTTCGGTCCCAGCCGGCGGGTGGTCCTCACTGGGCATCTTGACACCAAACCCGTATCCCACGGCTGGACGGCTGCGGAGCCGTACTCCGGTGACCTGGTGGATGGCCGGGTGTACGGCCACGGGATCATGGACATGAAAGGGGCCCTCGCCTGCCAGATCGTGGCGCTTGCAGGACTGAAGGATGCCGGGCTGCCCCTCACGGGAACCGCGGGCTTCGCTGCGGTGTCGGATCACATGGGAGACCAGCGGGGTTCGATCACCTACTTCGAAACTCATCCAGCAGATCTGTGCGTGCTCGGAGAGTTGAGCGAGAGCACCATCTGCCTGGGCCATCGAGGTCGGTACTACTTCGACGTGCATGTCTACGGACGCTCCGCCCACACCTGCCACAAGCACGACGCCGTCAACGCCAATTACCTGGCGGCGCTGGCAGTCATCGAGCTGGACCGCTCCCGGCTGGAACCCGAGCTGGAACCCTGGGTGGCCGATCTGTTCGGCAGGGAGACCTTCATGTCCCCCGGCCGTATCTACGGGGGCCTTCCGCCGGGCGGACCTTCCATGATCCCGGACGAATGCGTGATCAGGGTGGACTGCCGACCCCAGCCCGGTGTCAGCAAGGCCACGGTCAGAGCCGAGATCAACCGGGCCCTGGCCGCCGCGGCGGAGAAGGACAGCCGGTTCAGGGCCGAGGTGATGCTCGCCGATGAGAAGGCCGGCCACCTCGTAGATCGGGACTCAGAGGTGGTGAACCTGATGCGGGAAGCGGTACGGGCCGCGCGACCGGGGCAGGAGCCGTCGGTCCGGGTGGAGGGCTGGCTGGGGGACACGTCCAGCTTCGGACCGCTGGTCGAGACGGTGATCTTCGGTCCCGGCGGAGAGCCGGTCTACTCGGCCGACGAGAACCTCTCGGTCGAAGACATCCACGACGCCACGAAGGTCTACGCAGCCTTCGCCGCCCTGGCCCTTTCGGCATGAGCTACCCGGGTTTCGACACCGTCCTCGACTCGTGCCTCCGGGTACGACCGGGTGAGGAAGTCCTGCTGGTCACCGACGAGGGTACGGACACCGATGTGGTGGCGGGGTTCGCCGAAGGGATATCGTCCCGCGGCGGCGTCCCGCTCGTAGCCCGGATGCCGATGCCCCCCATCCCCGGCGCCGAGCCACCTCGATCAGTGGCCGCCGCTCTCCTCTCGGCCGGAGCTGCCATCGAGTTGACCAGCCTGTTCGTCGGCTCCAGCCGGGCGCGCCAGAGGGCCTCCGCAGCCGGGGTCCGGTACCTGGCCATGCCGGGCGTGGAACTGGGCACCTTCCGGGAGAACGGCCCCCTGACCGTCGATTTCGACTCGCAGCGCGCGCTCGCCACCGCGGTGGGGGCGGCTTGGGATCGCGGGTCCTGGTTCCGGCTGACCAGCGCCGCCGGAACCGACCTCCGGGGTTCCGTAGAGAACCGGGCCGGGCGAGTCCTCGACGGTATCGCCCGAGCGGACGGGCAGTACATGGCGCCACCCGACATCGAGGCGGGCACCGCGCCCGTCGAGGAAACCACCTCGGGAGTGGTGGTGATCGACGGCGATCTCCTGTTCATGGGCCGGGGTCCGCTTCCCGAGCCGGTCGTCATGCACTTCGAGAAGGGGCGGATGGTCGGAGTGGAGGGAACCCATAAGGATCGCCTTCTGGAGATGATTTCCCGCTGCGACGACGACCGGATGAGCAACCTGGCGGAAGTGTCCATGGGCCTCAATCCTCTCGGAACCATATGCAGCGTCCCGATGGAGACCGAGTCGGCGCTGGGTACGGCTCATATCGCCCTCGGCAACTCCATCGCCTATGGGGGAACGGTCAACGCGGCCGCCCACCTCGATTGCGTGATGGCTCGCGCCACCCTCGAGATCGACGGCGCGGTGGTGATCAGCAACGGAGACCTCGCAGGGTGAGCAGGCCCCGTATCCTGCTGGCCAAGCCGGGTCTCGATGGCCATGACCGTGGAGTGAAGGTCATCGCGATGGCGTTGAGGGACGCGGGGGCCGAAGTGATCTTCCTGGGGCTGCGGCAGTCGCCCCAAAGGATCGTCGCGGCCGCCGTACAGGAGAGCGCCGACGTGATCGGCGTCTCGGTGCTGTCCGGGGCCCATGTGGCGCTGTGTCGCCAACTGGCGGAGGAACGATCCAAGGCCGGCATCGAAGACGTGCCGATCGTCGTCGGAGGAACCATCCCGAGGGCCGACATCGACAAGCTCAGAGGGGTAGGGGTCTCCGGAGTGTTCCCGGTCGGGTCCCCGCTCGATGAGGTCGTGGACGGCATCCTCCGGGAGGCGTCCGCCTCCCGCGTCGCCCGATGATCGACCAGCGGCGCACCATCTCCGGCATCCCGGTCGCGCCCCTCTACACCGAAGCCGACATCGAGGCTCTTAGCCCCGACGAGCATCTGGGCCTCCCCGGTCATCCGCCCTTCACCAGGGGACCTTACGAATCCATGTATCGCGGTCGCCTGTGGACGATGCGCCAGTTCGCCGGGTACGGGAGCGCCGAGGACACCAACCAGCGGTACCGCTTCCTGCTCGGCCAGGGCCAGACCGCCCTTTCGGTGGCCTTCGACCTGCCCACACAATTGGGCTACGACTCGTCGCATCCGATGGCCAGTGCCGAAGTCGGGCGGGTGGGGGTGGCCATCGACACCGCAGACGACATGGCCGACCTCTTCGACGGCCTGCCACTCGACGAGCTTTCCATCAACTTCACCATCAACGCCACCGCACCCATCATCCTCGCCTTCTACCTGGTGGCCGCGGAGCGGCAGCAGGTCCCCTTCGAGCGCCTGTCGGGAACCCTGCAGAACGACCTGCTCAAGGAGTTCCTGGCCCGCAAGGCGTTCATATTCCCGCCCACCCCGTCGATGCGCCTCGTCGCGGACGTCGTCGAATGGTCAGCCCGGTACCTCCCCAGGTTCAACCCGATCTCCATAACCGGATACCACGCCAGGGAAGCCGGATGCACGGCGGTGCAGGAACTCGGCCTGACCATGTCCTCCGCCATCGCCTACGCGGAGGAACTCCTTGGCCGCGGGCTCGCTTTCGACTCGTTCGCACCACGGTTCTCGTTCCACTTCGCCACCACCATGAACCTGTTCGAGGAGGTCGCCAAGCTAAGAGCGGCCCGGCGCCTGTGGTACGACATCGCCACTACCCGCTTCGGAGCCCGGGATCCACGCTCAGCGCGGCTGCGTTTCTTCTCGGGGAACTCCGGGACCACGCTGACGGCCGCTCAACCACTCAACAACATCATCCGGTCGACTATCCAATGTCTCGGGGCGGTCCTGGGCGGCGCCCAATCCATCCATGTGATGGGCTACGACGAAGCCTACGAGCTACCCACCGAGGAGGCCGTAACCCTGTCGCTGCGCACCCAGCAGATCGTGGCCCACGAATCAGGAGTGGCCGACACCGTCGACGCCCTGGCGGGTTCCTACTACGTCGAATGGCTCACCGCCGAAGTGGAGCAACGGGCCCGCGAGGTCATGGCCGCGGTGGAAGATCTGGGCGGGATGGTCAAGGCGCTCGAGGACGGAACCCCGCAGCGGTGGATAGCGGCCGAGGCCTACCGGAGGGAACGGGCGATCGCAGACGGGACCGAGGTGAGAGTAGGGGTGAACCGGTACGTGGACGACTCGGAGATCCCCCACGAACCCCGCCTGTTCACCCTGGATGACCACATCGGGGAGCGCCAGATCACCCGGACGGAACGTCGGAAGACGGCCAGGAACGATCACGCAGCCCTCGAACGTCTGGAAGCCCTTCGGCAGGCCGTTCGTGACGGGAACAACGTCATGCCCCCGCTGATCGAAGCAGCCAGAATCGGCGTCACCCTGGGGGAGATGAGCGACGTGCTGCGGACCGAGTTCGGCGAATTCCGGGAACCCAGCCCTTTGTGAGCGGCGCCGGAATGCTCGATGGGATCCGGGTCGTGGACCTCACCAGGTTCGTGTCGGGTGCCTACGCGTCCTTCACGATGGCCACTCTCGGGGCCGAAGTTCTGAAGATCGAGAGTCCGACCGGCGGGGACCCCTACCGGAAACAGGGAACCGCACAGGTGGGGGAGGAGTCCGTGCTGTTCATGACCCTCAACAGCGCCAAGAAGAGTGTGGCGCTCGACTTCCGGGCGGATGGCGCCAGGCCGGCAATGGAGGCCCTGCTCTCTTCTTGTGATGTCTTTTTGGAGAACGGGCGCCCGGGCAGCCTGACCAAGTATCAGCTCGATTACGAGTCGGTCCACGTGCGGCATCCCCACATCGTCTACGGATCCGTGTCCGGCTTCGGGGATGTCGGTCCCGATTCCGCGAAAGGGGGGTTCGATCTCATCCTGCAGGCCGCCGGAGGTCTGATGAGCGTAACCGGCCATGAAGCGACCGGCCCGGCCAAGATCGGCGTTCCTGTCACCGATGTGGGCGCCGGTCTCTCCTGCGTGGTAGGGGTGCTGGCCGCGCTGGTCGAACGGGAGCGCACCGGGCTGGGACGCCACGTGTCGACCTCTTTGCTGGAGTTCTCCCTCGGTGCTCTGGCCACGGTCGCCACCGCCTACCTGGTGAGTGGCGTACTCCCCGGCTTGCTCGGCAGCCACTCCCCCACGTTCGCTCCTTACGGTGCCTTCCGGGCCCGTGACGGCATGTTCGTGGCCGCCGGCGCCGGATCGGAAGCGCTTTGGCAGCGCTTCTGCCGGGCGATCGGCGCCCCGCACCTGATCGAAGATCCCCGTTTCGCAGACAATGCTTCCCGTGTGGCGGCCCGTGACGAACTCACCGAGGAAATCGAAGCGATCACCACGAGGAAGAGCATCGCCGAATGGCTCGACTTGTTCGAACGCGCCCGGGTTCCCGCGGACCGGATCAACGATGTGGCCGGGGTGCTGGGCGGATCGCAATCGCAGGCGCTCGGCTCGGTCCAAACGCTCGTCCACGATACAGCCGGCCCCTACCCCGTCATCGGCATCCCGCTCCGTGTCGACCGTGATCCGCTGCCGATCCCCCGGCCCGCACCTCTCCTCGGCCGACACACGAGAGAGGCGCTTCTGTCCGTGGGAATGACACCCGACCATATCGACGTACTGGTCCGGAACGGCATGGTGGCCGAGCCCGGATGACCAAGGACCCTGCCTCGGTCGTCCTCGAACGCACCGTCGAGTTGGCTCGCGTGCCCGCACCGCCGCTCGATGAGGCAGACCGAGCCGAGGTCGTAACCGGCTGGTGGCGCCGTGACGGCTTGGAACCGCACATCGACCCGGTGGGCAACGTGGTGGCCCGGCTCCGTACCGGACGCGGTCCCGCCATCTTCGTGGCGGCACATCTCGACACGGTCTTCGGCCGCGACGTGCCCCACGGCACCGAGCAGCGGGCCGGCAGGCTCCACGGTATCGGGGTCGGCGACAACACCGTGGCGGTGGCGGCACTCTCGGTCATGGACAGGCTGCTACCGCAGGACCTCGATCGACCGGTGTGGATCGCGGCCACCGTCGGCGAGGAAGGCTTCGGCAACCTCACCGGAGCCCGGCACCTGGTGGAACATCCTCCGGCCGAGATGGGCGCCATGGTCGCCCTGGAAGGCAACTACCTCGGGCGGGTGGTGACGATCGGGGTCGGATCGGTCCGCTGGCTGGCGGAACTCGAGGGTCCGGGGGGGCACGCCTGGGAAGCTGCCGACAATCCCAGCGCCATCCACGACCTGGCCAGGATCATCACCGGCTTGGAAAGATTGCTACCGGACGCCCGCAACCGAGCCCGGTGTTCTCTCAACGTGGGACACATCGAAGGTGGCGAGTCGATCAACGCTCGCGCGCGGCGGGCGGCGCTCCGGATCGATATCCGCTCCGCCGATCCCGTGGTTCTCGCCGATCTCGATGCCGCAGCCCGGCGTGTGGTGCACACGGAGAAGTCCTCACCGGTAAGGGCGAACTTCAAGGAGTTGGGGAAGCGACCTGCCGGTTCGATCCCCGATACGCATCCCCTGGTGCGGGCTGCGGAGGAGGCTCTCGCCGCGATAGGAATGCACCCCGAGCTTGCGGCGACCAGCACCGACGCCAATGCCGCCTACGCGGCCGGATTGGCCGCCATCACCATCGGCATCACGGTCGGCTCCGGCGAGCACACCCCCGGGGAATGGATCGAGACCGCGCCGATCGGAGCGGGCCTCACAGCCCTGGTGGATACCATCACCCGGTACGACAGGAAGGCAGGCTGAACCCATGCAGACCGGCGTAGCTCTCCAAGGCCGCTATCCCCCGGGTGTCTTCGAGGAGATGGTCCGGGTGGTCGACCGGTCCGGATACGACTACCTCTGGCTGACCGACTCCTCGCTGCACACGCGCAACCCCTACGTCCATCTCGCCCTGGCCGGCCGCTTGACCACCCGGCTGGTTCTCGGAACGGCGGTGACCAACCCCCAGACCCGGCATCCGGGGATCGTGGCGGTGAACGCGGCCACCTTGGAGGAACTGGCGCCGGGAAGGACCATTCTGGGGATCGGGGTAGGTGATCGGCCGCTCCGGTCGCTGGGGCTGCGACCGGCCCGTCTTGTGGAACTGCGCGAGTCGATCGAGGCCATCAGGCGCCTGCTGGCCGGCGAACACATGACCTACGACGGGGCCGGGTTCCGGATGGACGACGCCCACCTGCGCTTCGGTTCCTCCTTCCGGATCCCGGTGTTCATCTCGGCGAGCGGCCCCAAGACGCTCGAGCTGGCCGGCGAGATAGCCGACGGTGTGATCTTCCTGGGCGGGCTCTTCCGGGACGGCGTCGAGTACGGGTTGGAACACATAGAACGGGGCGCGCAGCGGGCCGGACGTCCGCGTCCTCACGTGTCGGTGTTCGGCTACGGCGCCATCGACGACCACGACCCCGCCGGGGCGCTGGAAGCGGCCCGCTCCATCGCCGCGTGGTTCCCCCAGACGGCGCCCTTCTACTGTGATATGGCCGGGTTGGATCCAGCGATCACCGCCGAGGTCAAGGCCCGATACGCGGGTGGCGAGTTCCAGGAGGCGCTGGCCGCGGCGTCGATCATGCCCGAGTCCTTCGTGAGGAAGATGGCCTTCGCAGGAGACAGCAACCAGGCGCTGGGCCACCTCCGGACGCTGGCCGATCTGGGGGTGGACTCGGTGACCGTGTTCCCTCTCGGTTCCAAGAGGCGACAAACAGTAGAGGCATTCGCCAGGGTCTTCTCCCGGCTCTAGAGCCCGATGGTCCAGGAACCAGCTCTCTCGATGTGGCCTCCCCCGCTCAGGATCCACCATGTCGCCTTCGCACACACCCCGACCTCCGCGCCGCACGACCGGTTCGCTGAACTGTTGGGCGTCCCGGTGTGCCACGAGGAGGAGGGACCGGGATTCATCGAGAGGATGCTGCCTGTCGGGGACGGCTTTGTGCAGACCCTCGAATCGACCGGACCGGGTGTGATTGGTAAGTTCGTGGGTAAACGCGGGTCCGCGCTCCACCACATCGCTTTCGAGGTGGAGGACATCCACGAGTATCTCCGACGGCTCAGCAGTCTGGGCGTTCGCCTGATCGACGAGCATCCCCGCCCGGGCGGCATGGGCACGATGATCGCCTTCATCCATCCCCGCGAATTCGACGGCCTGCTCGTGGAGTTGGTAGAAACCCGTCGCTGAGTTCCCTATTCGGGTTGCGGCGTCGGGCTCGTCCGTCGTTGCAGGGGCTAATGAGGACGGATCATGCGTAATGAGGACGGATCATGTGTAATGCGAATTGCTAGTGTCCTGATTCGGGGATTCGTTGTAGATAGTTGGTGAGGTTGTCGAAGATTTGGTCGGCGGTTTTGTGCCAGATGAAGGGTTTGGGGTTTTGGTTCCAGTGTTGGGTCCATTGGTTGATGGCGTCGGTGAGTTCGGCTACGGATCGGTGGGTGCCTCGGCGTATCTGTTTGGTGGTGAGTTCGGAGAACCATCGCTCGACGAGGTTCATCCACGACGCGTAGGTGGGTGTGAAATGGAACGTGAACCGTGGATGGCGTTGCAGCCAGCGCCCTATGGGCTCTGTTTTGTGGGGCGACGCGTTGTCCAACACGACATGGACGTCGAGTTCTGGTGGGACTTCGCGGTTGATGAGGTTTAGGAACGTCTGGAATTCTTGGGTGCGGTTGCGTCGTGTCATGGAGGTGATGACCCGGCCGGTGGCCGTGTCGAGCGCGGCGTGGAGGTTGGTGGTGCCGTACCGGCGGTAGTCGTGGGTGCGCCGCTGGGGGGTTCCGGGCAACAGGGGCAGGATCGGCGCGGTGCGGTCGAGGGCCTGTATCTGGGATTTGTGGTCCACACACAGCACCACCGCCGCGTCGGGCGGGTTCAGGTACAAACCCGCCAGGTCGCGGACCTTTTCCACGAACTGGGGGTCGGGAGATATCTTGAAATGCTCGGTCCGGTGCGGCTTGAGACCGAACGCCCGCCATATTCTTAGGATCGACGACTGGGACAGGCCGACGGCCCTCGCCATGGACCGGGTCGACCAGTGCGTCGCGTCTCTCGGTGTTTCCTCCAGCGTCTTGACCACCACTTCTTCTACCTTGGCGTCGTCGATGCGGCGGGGCGGCCCGGGGCGGGGATTGTCGTAGAGGCCGTCGAGACGGCGCCGGGCGAAACGGTTCCGCCACTTCGAGACCGTAACCCCGCTGCAGCCCACCTCCGCTGCGATGTCCACATTGGTGCGGCCTTCGGCCGCTCCCAGCACGATACGAGACCGCATCGCTAACCCTTGTGCGGTGCTACGCCGCCGTATCCACCGCTCGAGCGTCTGGCGTTCCTCTTCATCCAGCTCGATAACCACTGCTTTACGACCCCGCTGCTTCTCCATACGCTGCTCCCACTACTGACTGCTACTGACCTGCATATTCTAGCAGCATATGGCAAAGAAACTAAGGAATCAGGACACTAGGAGCCTGCTGATTATCGGGTTCGGCGAGTTGGCTGTGTTGGTGTGGTGGGGCTGGTTGGGGCTTGTGGGGTGGTGTTTTGGGTCGGTTGGTGACGGCGGTGATGCTCCTATGGTTGTCAAGTCGGTGATGGGGCCGGTTGGTGGGTTAGGAGCCAGGTCTGGTATTGGCTGGCGAGTTGGTGGTTGTGGTCTCGGCCGCGTTCGAGTGCGGAGATGCGGCTGGGGTGGGTTCCGAGCTGTTGGGCGGCCTGGGTGACGGTGATGTTGGCGTGTTGACGTCGGCGGCGGAGCCGGGCGCAGTTCGGGGTTGGTGGCGGGTTGGTCAGCAGTCGGTAGATCTGTGGGGCGATGTGCCGCTTGAGGCAGCGGATGATCTCTTTTCGGTTCTTTCCTTCCCCCTGGCGCCGTGCCACGTATTGGTTGGTGGCTGCGTCGTGGCGTATCCGGGTGGTAGCGATCCGCCAGAGCGCGTTGTTCGCTTGGCGGTTACCTCCCCGGTTGAGACGATGCCGGATGGTCTGTCCCGATGATGCCTGGACGGGGCTGGCGCCACACAGCGCCGCGAAGGACCGTTCTGATTTCATACGCTGGGGGTTGTCGCCGGCTGCGACTAGCAGGGCGGCAGCGGTGTCAGGGCCCACACCTTTGGCGGCTAACAGAGCCGGGTTCGCCTCGGCGCAGAGGCGACGGATCTCGATCTTGAGTTCTGCGATTTCTGTGTCGAGGGCTTGGTATCGGCGGGCCAGGTAGCGTAGAGCCATCTTCGCGTACGCGGTCGTGGTCTGTGCTTGGCGGGGACGCCAGCGGGCACAGACCCGAACCCGGGCCTTGAGCTTGAGACCTCTGAGCTGGCGTTTTACCTGTTCAGGTGCGGTAACGGCCACAGAGTGGATCTGGTTAGCGGCCTGGGTGCGGGCCTTGGTAGCGGAGCGGCGGGCCATCAACAACATCCGTATGCACTCAACGGGGCCGTCACCAGATTTGGGAACTGCGGTAGCTTGCCCCGAGGCCGCTGCCCGAGCTGCCGCCTCGGCGTCGACGCTGTCGGTCTTGCCGCCCCGCTGGCGGCGTAGCTGCCGGTTCGGCCGGTTCACTTCTACCACCTCGATGCCCGCCGCCATCAGATAGCGGGCTAGGCCGGCGCCGTAGCTGCCGGTGCCCTCCACTCCTACCCGGAGCAGGTGCCCGTGGGTTCCGAACCACCTGGTCATCTGCTCATATCCGACCGGATCAGCCCCGAACGGTGCCGTTCCCAGCACCCGACCGGCGTTGTCGACCACCGCCGCCACATGGGTATCACGATGGGTATCAACCCCACCGAACACAACCCGACCATCTTCTTCCATGACGCCTTCCTCCTCTGCGGGATAGAATCACTTCCTAATCCTCGGACCCGGAAGGCGGTTGGACAGACCACTCACGGTGGAGAACTCGAAGGCTCCTATTAGGTCACATCCGCCCCGGGTCAGGGGGTTACGCCCTAGGCCGGGAACAGGCCGACAGATCGATGAAAAGGCACAAGGCCAGATTTCAGTTGGGTCAGACCCGTCCCAGCCCAGGAACCTTCTAAGTATGAGTGGGGTTCTTTGGGGCGCCGTCGGGGTTTTTGGGGTTCTAGGCGGAGTTGGTGGCCCAGCCGGTGGTGGTGTGGGCGAGTCCGAGGTTGATGAGGCGTCGTAGGTTGATGGCTGCTGTTGGGGTGGTGAGCCATTGCTGGTTGCGGAGGGTTCCTCGGTAGGGAACGCGTCTGGCTTTCCCGCGGGTGAGCCAGGCGATGGTCCGTTCCACGGACGGCCGCAAGTTCCGGTAGGTGTCCTGCGTTTCGTCTTTGGCCCACCGTGCTTTGTTCGCCGCCCGACGGTCGTGGTGTTGGTCGACTGTGATGGTCCGTCCACGCTTGGAGGTGGTGCACCGTGCCCGCAGTGGGCAGCCGTTGCACCGCTTCGCGAACGGGGCGGTACCACCGGGACGTAGGCGGACGGTGTGCCCGGCGGGACACGTCACCGTCCGTCCTCCGGTGTCGATATCGAAGTCGTCGCGGTGGAACCCGTCCTCGATGTGGGGTTTGCGCACGATTGGTTTCACCACCGGGGTGTGACCAAGATCGTCGAACGTTTCCAGTGCCGCACCGGACGCGTACGCCGAATCCGCAACGATTTCGGCGCCCGGGGGTGCTTCGGCAACGAGATCCGCAATGCTGTCGGCGTCTGGGGTGTTGGCAGCGGTTAGGACCGCGGCGGTGACCAGCCCGGTTACGGGTTCGGTAGCCACATGGGCCTTGTACCCGTCCCGTTTGTGGGTCCGGGTCTTGTGACCATGCCTGGCTTCGGTATCCACTGTCGATATGGTCCGATCCTTCGCCACACGCCGAGCTATCCGCCATCGGCCTTCCCGGTGGGGGTCCGGTTCCACATCCTGGCCTGTGACAACTCCCAACAGACCTAGGGCGTCGGCCTGGTCGGGATCCAACTTGACGTCCTCGACTGCTTCGATCACCGCTAGACCGTCGCTGACCAAACCGTCCACCAACTCCGAGCGGCTGTCGGGATCAGACCAGTCACAAGACGGTTTCGTCTTCGATTCGTAGTCATGAGCTACCAGTGGGAGGTCGGCTGCTTCCGGGATCAGACGGCGGCAACGCCTTATCTGGGCTGAGATCATCGTCACCGTGTCTTGGGTAGCAACCGCGTCGTGGAGGATGGTCGAGTCCAGGGCCCGACGGTCCCTGGTCGCTAACACCCCGGACTCGGTGACTACTTGACGCACCGCGTCGAAGATACGCTCCGGCTTCTCGCTGGCACGCAACCGGGCACGCCACAACGTCAGCACCGTCGGGTGGAACCCCCCATGGGTCAACGACAGACCAGTCGCGGCTTTCCAAGCTATATCACGACGCAGCCGCTGTATCGCTTCCCGGTCAGAGAGACACTCCAACGCCTGGAGAACCATCACCGCCCCAATCACCGGACCCGGTATCGATGGGCGGCCCCGCGGGCCGAACAGATCGGCGAACATCTCATCGGGAAACAGACGGCGGCGGTTCTCAGCCAAGAACCGGTACACAGACCCCACCGGAACCAGATGCCACAGATCCGTTGTGTCCAGAAACTCACGATCAAAACGTTCACTACCCTGCATACCACTACAATAATCCCACAACACCTAAAACGCGAACCGATCACACCGACAAGGTGACTTAATCAGCAGGCTCCTAGATGATCTGTTCCAAGGTTTTAGTGGTCATATGCGATCAGGGAGCGGGCCGGGCCGGGCCGTTGGGTGGTTTGGTTGTGCCAGATGACGGCGGTGAGGGCGAGTATGCGCTGTAGTACGCGTACGGCAACACCGGTTCGGGTGCGTCCTCCGTGGCGTTCGAGCCCGAGTTGGTCTTTGAGGGTGTCGTAGACCGATTCGATGGTTTGACGGAACGCTTTGAGGAGCTGTTTGCCCGCCCGTGGTGTTTCTGTTTTGGTGGCGGGTCGGATGAGGCTGATCCCAGCCGTCTTGAGGTCTTCCTCAAAGGGGCCGCTCTTGTATCCCTTGTCCGCCATGAGCGTCTGGCCTTGGCGGGCTATTTGGGCGTGGGCCAACATGGCAGAGCAGATGTCGCGTTCGTCGGCTTTGGCGCCGGCGAGAGCGAACGTGATTGGTAAACCGGACGGTGTGGCGACGAGATGGAGACGCAGTCCCCAAAAGTAGCGGGAATGCGACGCGCAGTAGCCGTATTCGGCCCATCCTCCCAGGTCAGAGCGCTGGGCGGTCTGGCGGCTGCGGCCGCATTCGACCGGGGTGGAATCCACTAGCCACAGATCGTCCCACCAACTCGGGGAGTCTCTGGCCAGCCACCGGATCACATGTTGGAGAAGCCCGGCGCTGCGGCGCAGCCGCTTGTTGTAACCAGCCCGGGCGGGCAGATAGGGGAACCAGGGTCCCAGATGGGCGTGGGCGTAGCGCAGGAAACGGGCTTCGGTATCGAATCTGAGCAGCACCTGGATCACCGCTAGGGTGACCAACTCGGCGTCGGACAGCTTGGGTGGAGTTGCCCCGCTTCGCGAACGGGGCGGTACCACCGGGGCGTATGCGGGTGGTGTGCCCGGCGGGACACGTCACCGTCCGGGCTCCGGTGTCGATATCGAAGTCGTCGCGGTGGAACCCGTCTTCGATGTGGGGTTTGCGTACGATTGGTTTGGCCACCGGGGTGTGACCAAGATCGTCGAACGTTTCAAGCGCCGCACCGGACGCGTACGCGGAGTCGGCGACGATTTCGGCACCCGGGGGTGCTTCGGCAACGAGATCCGCGATGCTGTCGGCGTCTGGGGTGTTGGCAGCGGTTAGGTGAGCGGCGGTGACCAGCCCGGTTTCGGGTTCGGTAGCGACATGGGCCTTGTACCCGTCCCGTTTGCGGGTCCGGGTCTTGTGACCGTGCCTGGCTTCGGGGTCCACCGTCGATATGGTCCGATCTCGGGCCACACGCCGCGCTATCCGCCATCGGCCTTCCCGGTGGGGATCCGGTTCCACATCCTGGCCCGTAACCACTCCCAACAGACCTATTGCGTCGGCCTGTTCGGGGTTCAACTTTATGTCCTCCACCCCTTCGATCAGCGCCAGCCCGTCGGTGACCAAACCGTTGATCAGTTCCGATCGGCTGTCGGGATCAGACCAGTCACAGGACGGTTTCGCCTTCGATTCGTAGTCATGGGCCACCAGCACCAGGTCGGCTGCCTGCGGGATCAGACGTCGGCAACGCCTTATCTGCGACGAGATCATCGTCACCGTGTCCCCGGTAGCAACCGCGTCGTGCAGAATGGTCGAGTCCAACGCACGGCGTCCCCTGTTCGCCAACACCCCACAGGCGGCGACCACCTCCCGCACCGCGTCGAAGATACGCTCAGGACGGTCACTCGCCCTAAGCCTCGCTCGCCACAACGTCAGCACCGTCGGGTGGAACCCCCCATCGGTCAACGACAGACCAGCCGCCGCTTTCCAAGCTATGTCACGACGCAGCCGCTGGACCGCTTCCCGATCCGACAGGCCCTCCAACGCCTGGAGGACCATCACCGCCCCAATCACCGAGCCCGGTATCGACGGGCGGCCCCGCGGGCCGAACAAATCCCCAAACATCTCAGCGGGAAACAGACGCCGGCGGTGCTCAGCCAAAAACTGATACACCGAACCCTCCGGAACCAACTCCCCACACAGTTCCATAGCGTCCAGAAACTCACGATCACCACGTTCACTACCCTGCATACCACCTACAATAATCCCAACAAACCCAAAACGCGAACGAGCCAACACCCAACAGACCGACTAAATCAGCAGTCTCCTAGCAACCCGATACCACAACTGGCTCCTAAACCACCAACCCGCCCCGTCACCGATTTGACAACCGTAGGAGCATCCTTGGAATGGGGTTGAGGCCTCGCTGGAATCGGTGAAGTACTAGTTCGCCGGTCCAGGGAGGCCTCGATGTCTGAGGTTATGTCCGTTCGTCTGCACCTGTGGGGTGTTCGCGTGAGGGGGGTGGGAGTCGATTCTGTTGACCGCCTCGAGGTCGAAGTGGAATCAACCCGGGAGTGGTCGAGGTGCCGCCAGTGCGGGTTCAAGTGTCGACGGGTCTGGGACAGGAGACCGAAGAGGGTTCGTGATCTTGGGGTGAGCGGCCGCCGTACAACGCTGGTGTGGAGGCGTCGCCGGTTCGAATGTGGGAACTGCGGGGAGCGGCACCTCGAGGACCACGACCAGTTCGCCGGTGGTCTTACCCGCCGGTTCGCCCGTCGTTTGGTTCAGGATGCGAGGGTGATGTCGATTCGGGCAGTGTCCCGCCATCACGGGGTTGGGTGGCATCGGATCATGGGCCTGGTCCGCGCGGAGGCGGCTCAGGTGGCGGAGCGTCGCCGGGCCCGGCTCTGTCGGGTGTTGTTGGTGGACGAAACGTCGATACGGCGCCGGCATCGGTATGTGACCGTGGTGGCGTGCGGTGACAGCGGCAAGATCTTGGCGATGATCCCAGGCCGTACGAAAGGGTCCCTGTCCAGGTTCTTTAGGGATCAAGGGGCCTGGTGGTGCCGGCAAGTGGAGATAGTTGTCAGCGATGGGTCCCGTTCATACCAAGCTGCCATCGCGCAATACCTTCCCGGTGCCCGCCATGTGCTCGACCGCTTTCACGTCGCCCGCTGGTTCACCCAAGGCCTCACCCTGGTGCGAAGAGAGCTCCAGCGCCGCGACCCCGATCAGCGGCCACCAACATACGAACCTGACCTGTTCCGAGCCCGCTTCACCCTGCTGCGGCGGGCCGATCATCTCACAGGCGCCCACCAGAGCCATCTCGACCGGATCTTCGACGCCCATCCCCGTCTCCGAACCGCGTGGGACGCGCTCCAAGAGCTATACCAGTTCTACGAAGCCGAAGACCTCGACGGGGCCAACCAGGCCCTAGGACGGTTCGCTGACCTCTACGCCACAGGCCAGATACCCGAATACCAACAGATCGTCGACACCATCATCGCCTGGGGAGCAGAAATCCTGGCCTACCACACCAGCAGACGAGCCACTAATGGACCCATCGAAGGGATCAACAACCTCCTCCAGGTCCTACGACGAGTCGCCCACGGGTTCACCAACTATGACAACTACGCAGCCCGGGGAATCCTTGTAACATGAGCCCCACACCGAGCGCCAGCACAGCCAAAACCCACGATTTCGCGCAGCCCCGTAAACAAGCCGGCTTGGGTAGAGCTGTCTCATCGGCGTGCTCTGGAATAGCGGTCCGTGTCACGCCAAAGTGAGGATCGAGGCTCTTTGAGGAAGGTTCGTCATCGTAGGATGCGGAGCCGGCAGTCTCCACAGGGTCCTCCTTTCGGATGTGAATTAACTCAGCACCCGATTATGGAGGACCCTCCCTCACATTCGATGGATTCCCAACTCCCCGCTTAGCGCGAAAACGTGGGTTGGGTGGGGTGAAATCCTTGGTTTGGGGGTGAGGCCTCGCTTCGGTGAAGTAGCAGTTCGCCGGTCCAGGGAGGCCTCGATGTCATGTCTGTTCGCCTGCACTTGTCGGGTGTTGGGGTGTTGGAGCTGGTCGATTCAGCCAGGTGGGGTCGGCTCGGGAGTGGTCGCGGTGCCCGCACTGTGGGTTCCGCTGCTCCAAGGTGTGGGACCGGCGAGCGAAGCGGATCCGTGATCTTGGGGTGAGCGGCCGTCGTACCACTCTGGTTTGGCGCCGCCGACGGTTCTGGTGTGGGAACTGTGAGGAGCGTCACCTCGAGGAGCATGCCCAGTTCCAGGCCGGGTTGACTCGCCGGTTTGCCCGGCGCCTGGTCAAGGATGCGAGGGTGATGTCGATTCGGGCGGTGGCCCGCCATCATGGGGTGGGCTGGCATCGGATCATGCGGCTGGTGAGAGCCCACTCCGAGCGGGTAGCGAAGCGTCGCCGCGCCCGACCCGCTCGGGTGCTGTTGGTGGACGAAGATGTCGATACGGCGCCGGCACCGGTATGTGACCGTGGTCGCTTGTGGCGATTCCGGCAAGATGCGTGGTGATGATCCCGGGCCGTACGAAAGGGTCCCTGGCCAGGTTCTTTAGGGATCAAGGAGCCTGGTGGTGCGAGCAGGTGGAGATAGTCGTTTCCGACGGTTCCCGCTCATATCAGGCAGCCATCGCGCAGTACCTACCCGATGCTCTTCACGTTCTCGATCGTTTTCATGTCGCCCGGTGGTTCACCGAAGGACTCACCCTGGTGCGGCGGGAACTGCAACGCCGTCCCCCCGATCAGCGGCCCCCAACGTTCGAGCCGGACCTGTTCCGAGCCCGCTTCACCCTCCTGCGGCGGGCGGATCATCTAACCGAAGCCCACCAAGCACACCTCGACCGGCTGTTCGACGCTCATCCCCGTCTCCGAACCGCCTGGGACGCGCTTCAAGAGCTCTACCAGATCTACGAAGCCGACGACCTCGATGCGGCCAACGAAGCGCTGGGACGGTTCGCTGACCTCTATGCCACCGGACAGATCCCCGAATACCGCGACATCGTGGACACGATCATCGCGTGGGGAGAAGAGATCTTGGCCTACCACAGCAGCAGACGAGCATCCAACGGGCCCATCGAGGGGATCAACAACCTCCTCCAGGTCCTACGCCGCGTTGCTCACGGGTTTACCAACTACGACAACTACGCAGCCCGAGGAGTTCTCGTAACATGAGCCCCGCACCGACCACAGGCAGCGCCCGAAACCCACGAAATCGCGCAGCCTCCTTATTTCCGAAGAACTGGTTATCCTTGACTGACACGGTTTTCTTCCATTTCAAGGAGTAAGAAATGACCAACGACTGGAGAGATCTTTCTTCGCGGCTCACCGATCTGCTCGAACTGGAGCATGCCCCCATCGCCATAACGTTCTCGGAGGCGGCGACCGCTTCCGATAGTGGAATTTCGCCCTTCGGAGGCCCTTTGTCGGAACCCACGCCCGACGGGCGATCAGGCGCGGTGCCGGCGCCCTGCGTTTTTTGGATGCAAGCCCACACCCGCACTTTCTCCACCGCTCCCTCCGATCACGGCAACTGCTCGGTAGGTGAATACACCCACGGCCTGGTGGAAGCAGCCGACATTTTGGAAAGAGAAGACGTGGGCGCCCTCCTGGAGGTTGGTTGGGTCACCATGGAGGCTTTTGCCGGGGTGGCGGCCCTGGAGCGCCGTCCCCAGTCGATCATCTACGGCCCCCTTGCTGATACCGGCCACGACCCTGATGTCGTCCTCCTGAGACTCAGCGCTCGCCAAGCAATGGAACTGGGTGATGCCGTTTCATTGCATCTGAGCGGAAAACCGCAGTGTCAGATTCTTCCCATCGCCATCGACCAGGGCAAGGTAGCCCTGTCCATGGGATGCGCCTTGTCGAGGGCACGGACCGGAATGGGCGACGATGAACTCACCTGCGCCATTCCCCCCGGACAGCTTGCGGAGATAGTGGCGAACCTGGTAGGTGTGGTGGGCGCCGACAAGCAGGTGGTGGGCTACGCTCACGCCGACGCCGCCCGGTTCTGAATACCTGACCTTCCCGGTCATCTGACGCGGGGAAGGAGGAATCACGCTGGGAAATGGCCAAACCGGGCATTTGGCCAGCCTCTGCGCCTAGCTTGACAGCTCCCGAAAGAGGGGGGTGGGAAAACGCGGGGTGACTCTCACCCCGCCCAGCCACTCTTCCAGCCCTTGGGCGCGCAAAGCCGCGGCTTGACGCTCTTCTGGGCACACGATTTACAAGCGATGGTGGACTGGATTCACGCTACGGGCCGAAGATGAAACAGCCAGACCTGAAAGCTCCTCCTCATCCAGAACCGACCAGAACCCCTCAAACTGGAGTCGAACAGGAGCGGACAATAGGCATCAGTTCCAGGAGCGGTTAGAAAATACTGCTGTCGTCGCTGAAGCCAAACGTCACCCATCACACAGCCCACCATGGTGCCGGCACCTACCCCGTGCCCTCACACCCGCTGGCCAGCAATGCTGTCACTGACGAGGGTCCGCTAGCTGCGGCGCCTTTCGGTCTTAGTGGGAGAGTTCACAACTAGACGTGTAATTCATCACACAGCGCTAGCATCAGCATATGGATACGGTCGAATGATGCTGACGTTAGAGTCACGTGAGTTCCATCAAGGTGATAGTAGGGTGCCATCATCTTTGCTTCCCCTATACGCCACGCTGTCTCTGACTCGGGGAACCGTGACCAACAAAGCTCCGACGACATTTGCCGCTCGAAGGCGCGGACCCCGTCCGTGCATGCCTGTCTATGGAGTTTGCTTAGGTCTCCGCCTTCATGTACGACCGCATTCCTGATGCAATACAGAACGCTAAACTCTTCTTGAGGTAGAGAACTACAGTTCTTCCATGCTTTCGGACCTAGGATACTTTCAGCAATAGCAAACGACATCATGAGAAATGCCGCCGCGTGGAGATGAGTCCACAACCTACGAAGGTCGTCTCTAGTCGTATCGTCAAGATTGAGAAAAGAAGGTAAACGATCGAGTTCCCGCTCTGTCGCATCTCTAAGAGTCGCGAATAGGTCAGTTATAAGCTGGCTAGTATCCCAGTCAGATGGCATGTTGATCTTCATTAAGTGCCTCCTTGCCGTCTTTGCCACCCGAGGTTACGACCTCGGATCGGTCGATCGTGTTAGGGCCTTCGGGATCGCCCAAGGAGTGTCGCGTGAACATGCTCAAGAACCGGCGAGCGCTGGGCACTCGTGGTCAGGCATCATCCGAATCTTCAGGTTGGTCGCGGTAGTGAGTTTCTTGGAGCAACTCGCCGCGAGTAACTGCTGTATCAAGCGCGTTTGCAAGGGCTCCGGGGTCAATCTCAAGCTCGGTTGACAGATCCTCCGCTGTCATGGGTGTATCCTCTCGCAGGACCGTCTTTGCTCGGCTGATGAGATCAGCCATTGCCTCCTCCTCGGCCTCCTGCTGATCGTGCACCTCAGCGAGAACCACGATCGCATGGTCCATCAGAAGGAAGATCTCTTGCTGTTGTACAAGAGCGACGTTCTGGTCGAAGACTACGTGATCCGCTGAATCAGGGAGTTCGCTGACCGCATAGATCATCAGGCCGCCTGTGACATTCGCTAATGCGATGAGCGAGCACTGCGCCGGGTCGACAAGGCCCGCGCTGCCTGGGCTCCGCACCGGGGAGGTCGGCGGGCGGACGGTGCGGTGGTTCGTGGCGGCTCTCCCCCTCTACGAGCCCGGTGGGTCGAGGCCTTGACACGACCTCAAACCGCCCAGAACCGGCTCAGAACGTTAACCGACGTAACGCATAAGGCGGTCCCGCGCGGAAACATGGGTTGGGTGGGTTGAAATCCTTGGAATGGGGGTGAGGCCTCGCTGGAATCGGTGAAGTAGCAAATCGCCGGTCCAGGGAGGCCTCGATGTCTGATCTTATGTCTGTTCGTCTGCACCTGTCGGGTGTTTGTGTACGGAGGGTGCTGGTGGACGCGGTTGACCGCCTCGAGGTCGAAGTGGAATCGACCCGGGGGTGGTCGCGGTGCCCCCATTGCGGGTTCCGCTGTTACAAGGTGTGGGACAGGAGAGCGAAGCGGATCCGTGATCCTGGGGGTGAGCGGCCGTCGCACGACCCTGGTGTGGCGACGACGCCGGTTCTGCTGTGGCAACTGCGGGGAGCGGCACCTCGAGGGCCACACCCAGTTCCAGGGCGGTCTCACTCGTCGGTTCGCTCGTCGCCTGGTGGCAGATGCGACGGTGATGTCGATTCGGGCAGCTTCCCGCCACCATGGGGTGGGGTGGCATCGGATCATGCGCCTGGTAAGCGCCGAGGCAGCTGGGGTGGCGGAACGTCGCCGGGCCCGGCCGTGCCGGGTGCTGTTGGTCGACGAAACATCGATCCGTCGCCGGCACCGGTATGTGACCGTGGTCGCCTGTGGTGACAGCGGCAAGGTCCTGGCGATGATCCCAGGCCGCACGAAAGGGTCTCTGGCCAGGTTCTTCCGCGATCAGGGAGCCTGGTGGTGCCGCCAGGTGGAGATCGTCGTTTCCGACGGGTCCCGCTCATATCAGGCTGCCATCGCCCAGTATCTGCCCGATGCTCGCCACGTGCTGGATAGGTTTCATGTGGCTCGCTGGTTCACCCAAGGTCTCACCCTCGTGCGCCGAGAGATACAACGCCGTCCCCCTGATCAGCGTCCCCCGACATATGAGCCGGACCTGTTCCGAGCCCGTTTCACTCTGCTACGCCGAGCCGACCATCTCACAGACGCCCACCAGGCGCATCTGGATCGGCTGTTCGATGCTCATCCCCGGCTGCGAACCGCTTGGGGCGCTCTCCAAGAGCTCTACCAGCTCTATGAAGCCGACGACCTAGAGCAGGCCAACGAGGCGCTGGGACGGTTCGCTGATCTCTACGCCACCGGTCAGATACCCGAATACCGCGAGATCGTGGACACCATCATCGCCTGGGGAGCACAGATCTTGGCCTACCACAGCAGCGCCCTACCCCACGAAATCGCGCAGCCTCGAGAAGAACCCCGGCTGGGGCATCGACCTCGGCTCCGAAGTCGAACTAACCCACCTCCGCCACGAAAAGATCTTCGAAGGTTCCATCTCCCTCCCCGGCGATGAAGGCGAGGTGACGACCATCTACTCCGGTACCGGGCCGATGACCGACCCCGACGAAGAGCCCCTGTCCGAGATCATCGCCCGCATCAACGAACGCTTCGGCACCGACTGGACCGAAGAAGACCAACTCGTATTCGAAGCCGCCGCCCAAGACCTCGTCAACGACGACGAGATCCGGAACCAGGCAATCAACAACGACGAGGCCACCTTCCGCGACCACGTCTTCGCCGGCCAGTTCGAGAAAGCCCTAGTGTCCCGGCACGACCGCAACGAGAAAGTCGTCTTCACCTACCTCGACAGCAAGGAGATGCAGGCCGCAGTGGCAGCGGTCTACGCAGCGAAGGTACAGAAACAGGCCATCGTCGCCCACCAACAGACCTGCCCGATCGGCGACCTCCTCGGCCCCGACCGCGAATCCCAATACCTCGAATACAAATCCACCCTCCGCTGGGACATCAAGCAAGGACAGAAGTCCAAGGTCATCGAGACCTCTGCTATCAAGACCATCGCCGGCTTCGCCAACTCCTGGTACGGAGGCACCCTCCTAATCGGCGTAGCCGACGACGGCTCCATCCACGGCCTAGAAGACGACTACAACACCTTCTCCAAACGAGGCCAGGTCGGTGACCGCGACCTCTGGGGCCAACACCTCCAGAACCTCATCCACCACCGCCTAGGCGACTACGCCCTCTCCCTAGTCGACTGGAAGTTCCACAAGATCGAGGGTCACGACCTAGCCCGCATCAACATCGAGCCCTCCGCCTACCCTGTCTACGACAAGAAGGGCAAGATCGAAACCTTCTGGCACCGCACCCCCACGAGCACCCTCGCCATCACCGATGAAAAGGAACGAGCAAGAATCATCGCCACCCGCTGGAGCCAAAGCGACTGAGAGTCCCAGCGGCTGGGCAACGTTTGTAGAGACAATCCGACACTTCCGATGCTCCGGCTAGTAACGAAGACCTACGATCCTCTGAACAATCGCCTCTAGCGTCGTACTCCGTTGGTCACGAGCGTGTGCTCTCCGAATCAGTTCACCCAGAACCACGGGATGCTTCTTGGCCTTACCTCTTGCGATTTGATGCTCGCCGGCGATCTCAGTGAGTAATTCATCGAACACGCCTCCAGAAATCTCGTTTCTGAGGGTCTTTTCAAGATTCCCCTCCAAGCAGGCGTGACTATGCCACACCCCCGCAGGCCAATCAGTTTCTGCAGCCCCCACAATACGTAGGAGTAGTCTGTTCGTAGCAATGGATCCCTTAGCTGCCGATGCGACACCGTTCTTGTCATTGTCCCATAAGAGGTATGAGCGAATACCTAGACTCTTGAACACAATTGCAGGACGGTCCATGGTCGCCTTACCCCCGCAAGGGACAACGGTCACTCCTATCGATGCCAGTTCGTATCCCATTGACTCTGCCACACCTAGCAAGGCTGCCCTATCGCTCTCTCCCTCGACTAGCACCACGACATCCGCCGAAGACTCCTTCGTTCATCCACGGCGTCATTACGGTCTGCATACGGGTGCGTAATGACTGCGGTGTGAACGGCTCACCATGGCAACCCAACAGTTCCCAGAGCTCCTTAGCTACTTGCTGCAAGTTGGCGTCGGTAACTAAGGTGATATTGGGCCATCCTGACTTGGAACACTCTTTACGTAGGACTCTGATCTGATCAAAGCGATCTAGCCCTACAAAGAGGGGAGAGTGCGTACTATAGATTACCTGAGTCCTATTGTTCTCGCTCGCAAGCGAACCCTCTGTCAGTCGCCGCAGCACCGACGCGAAATGTCTCTGTCTGCTCGGATGCTGATACAGTTCGGGTTCCTCGATCGCCAAGACTAGATTCGGAATGATTGGATGTGAGGCTGAATCGTCCTTCCCGTATTGTTGTCCTCTCGTAGTCGCAAGATGATGGAGCATAGTGAGAATGAAAGCACGTTGTAGACCATGTCCGGTTCGCTCTACCGAAGTCTCGTAGCTGTCTTCGGATAGATTTACCTCTACCGTTGGGGTCGGAATCTTAACTTGAACAAGGTCCGACCAATCAAGCGACATACTTGCATCAGATACGTATTGCTGAAGTGTCTCGGTGAGCGAACTCTGAAGATGACGTAGTTCAGCCCAACGGTGGGGGTCTAGGATGTGTTGCAATCGAGTCTGGGCCTCATCCTGGAGAGCCGCTAAGTCTTCACTAACCTGTAACACATTACGCACAACCAAGTCCATAAGCTCGGTGATACAAGAGCCTTTCCCTTCAACTGCATCCTCGGACGCATCTCGGACCGCCGGTACTTTGATGTAGCGGATATAGCGCTCCAAGTACCCGTGAGCGACTCCCTTGAAACCAAAGAACTGTCCGTTGTCTCTCATCAACTCACACTCATCAACACGTTCACTCTCCCACTCATCAAGAGCCTCGAGGGCATCATCAGCAGACCTCACCGCGGGAAGTGAACTGTACTTTTGGTCCTTTCGTGCCTCCCGATAGGCCGCAAGTACCTGGCCCTTTGGTCCTGCGTTGCGTATGTTATTGAATCTGGGATGTTGTAGATGGAAACCATGAAACCTTACGTTTGGCGTCGGAGATCCCGAGTCCTCGATCACCTTTGCTACTGTGAGGCGCCTATCGGTAATGTATTTTGAGAAGAGTCTAGTTTCCTCTCGGGTCAGTTCCGAAAACGTGATAATGATCTCAATAGGCTTGGATGTGTCTTCGTTATAGAAGTCTGCGGTTGTCACCTGTACTGCTGAATCATAGAAAAGATCTAGCGCGCTTAGGAACGAGGACTTTCCAGACCCGTTACGCCCTACGAGAGCAGTGAGCGAGTCACAATACAAGGTCTGGTCATGGATTGATCTGTAGTTCTTAACAAGAACACTCTCGATAATCATAGTAGATACATGCTAGGTCACATACGCTTCAGTAGTGTCCGGTATCGCTCTAGAAGCATTGCTTCACCCCTAAGATGGTGTCTTTCTGGGTCCCGACACGGTCAATCTCCTCGCCCAGCCCTTTGATGATCGGTACAGGGCTGCGCGAGTTTCTAAGCCTGGCTTGATGGCCCGGTACCAATTCGCCTGATTACCTCAACCATCGTGCTTGGGGAGTCTGGTTCGTGACCGCTTCGGAGAAAGCCGCTTGACTGTGGGGCGAAGATGGCTCGTGTCGCCTCAAGGAGTACGGCGTCCTTTGTCTCTTTGTCGTCGGCAGCGCTCACGAAGGTCTCGAAGGTCCGAAGGGCGTTCTGCCGGTGACGGTTGACCGTTTGGTTGTGCTTGGAAGACGTGTACTGACGAATCGTGAAGCCGAGCGCGAATGCAAGCAGCGTCAGAGCGGCGAACCGCCCACCAATCTCACGGACGATCTCGCCGGTCGTCGCAGCTGATGGGATCCTGGCCAACAGGAGCCACCCCACAGCCACGGCTGAGAGGACCCCTAAACCGAACACTGTCCAGAGCCATCGGCGAGCGGTGGCTGCATCTTCGTTCATCTGGTCCTCAAACACTATTGACTGCTGCCCGACCCCCGCTTCGGCTGCGGCCGCTCAGACGCTTAGTAGAGCGGCGTCCATCTCCTGACGGATTCGGTCTTGCTCCGCACGGGTGTCGGCGGTGAACTCATCGAGTTCCCGCATTTTGTCGCGAGCTGCGGCGTCTAACGCATTGAAGTCGGTCTGCTTCACCAGCAGATAGCCGATGTACGCCCCGAACTCGGACATGTGCTGGTCGTAGTCCACTTCGAGTTGGTGAAGCAAGCTGTCACGCGTTCCCGTTGGATTGGACTGATTTAGGTTGAAGCCTCGAACCTGTTCTAGCCAGTTGAGTGTGACGTCCGCCCTGTGGCTCATTCTCTGCAGAAACTCCACCGGCAGGATGCGGAAGTCCAAGGAACCAAGGTCCTTGAACAGGGACACCGTCATCTTCAGTACCGGGACACCATCCTCGAAATTCGCGGTGCCGAGGTCCGGACGGACGAGTTCCTTCGATGTATCAATCCTTGAAAGGGTCTCTAATTGGTTGTCTAGTGTGGTTAACAACTGTTCACGTTGAGACATTGGCTCCCAGAACCTGTGCGACTCGCTCGAATCCAGAGCAAGGGTAGTGGTGGCGGGGCAAGATCGCGGGAACCCAGAAGTTGACGGCCCAGACAGCCACCGACCCGGCCGACCATCCGTCGGTGACCTGTCCCGAGCTTGGGAACTGAGCCGTGGCGTGTCCTGCAGCGTTCACAGCAACGCGTGGTGTCCGGCAGCAGTATCAGCGGCGGTACGCTCTGTCGGGACCCTGCTCTACCTTGGCCTCGTGTCGTTCCAATCGTCCGTGGTCAAGGGAACCAGGTCGTCCTCGTCGTGGATGACGAGAGAACCCTTGCAAGAACCGACGAGCGGAGACCGTGAGGCCTGGGCTGCGATCGGCACCAGCTTCGCCACTGGATGACCATGTTTGGTGATGATCGCCTCGGCGCCGGTCTCCTTCACTTGGTCGATGATCTGCAGGCAGCGGGCCGCGAACTCCGCTACGCCGATAGGCTCGTGCAGGGTGGGGTTCATCGGTGTCTGCCCACCGGGACCGCTAGATGGCGAACGTTGGGACATATTCTCCTCCCGCCCACTTATCTGACTGGTCGCGTCTGGTCATATTCTGCCAGCCTGGTCGTCACAGGCTGTTGTCTGTCATCTTGGTGACGGACTCTGCAAGCTCGGGTGAGTTGCTGTCCGGCGAAGACCGAGACACGTTTCGAGTCGGCGGTGACGCCGCTGGTGGCTAGTCGGTGGGTTGGCTAGCGGCCATTGTCAGAGGAGGGCATCTCCTCAGCGGGCATGGCCTTTGGCTAGCCACATGATATCATTATTGATATCATGTGGTCAGTCGAGGTCGAACCGGAAGTCGAGCAATGGATCGAGTCGCTCTCCGTGAGAGAGTTCGCGACCGTGGTTGCGGCCGTAGAACGACTGGCCAAGGATGGCAACCGTCTGCGGTTCCCGGCCTCCCGTGCTCTAGGCGACAGACTATTCGAGCTTCGGGTCGGACTCGACCGTGTCGCGCGGCGGATCACGTTCTACTTCGCGGACAACCGGCGAATCGTTCTTCTGACAACCTTCCGCAAACAGAGGCAGAACGAGCGAGCCGAAGTCCGAAGGGCTCGCCGGGCGATGCGACGGTGCCTAGCTGAAGGACATGCACCCGAGGAGGAGTGATGCCGCGCCCAACGATTGAAGAGTTACGAGACAGACGGCTCAACACGATGAGCACCAACGAGCGCGTCGAGTACGAAGAGGCCCTCACCGCGGCTCGCCTGGCTCTGGAGGTGGGGGAAAAGGTCCGCGACGCGCGAGAATCCGCGGGGCTGACACAGCGCGACCTTGCCGCACGGATGTCTACGAGCCAGGCGGCGGTTGCCCGCCTCGAGGCTGGCGGCACGAGCGCCACGCTCAAAACTCTCCACAAGGCCGCAGCAGCTCTCGACATGACGATCACGGTCGCCCTGGTTCGGGCGCACTGACACGAGCGTATGGGGGCTCTTCGCCTTCGACCCGTCGGACTAGACCAAGGCGATCCGCACCGCGCGCAGGATGGAGTGGGCATCCCGCCTCGTCCTCCCTGCAGGCCGCTCCCAGTTCAGTACAAACGATGGCTCCACCTATATAAGTGATCGTTTATACTGCCTCCTGCGTGGGGGTTGAGTACACGAACGGAGTTCGGCGAGTGGTGGCACACCTTGGCTGTGGGCCAGCAAGAAGCGCTCACCGACCGGATCCAGCTATTGGAAGAGCACGGCCCGGCACCTAGGTGTCCGGCGGTAGGCACGCTACGCGACTCGCGTCACGGCAATATGAAGGAGTTGCGCGCACCGTCGGGCGGCAGGTTGCTGCGGGTGCTGTTCGCGTTTGACCCCAGACTCCAAGCCATCCTTCTGCTCGGAGGGGACAAGACCGGCCAGTGGGAGCGGTGGTACGAGTGGGCAATTCCTGCCGCGGACGACCTCTATGACGTGTATCTCAGGGAACTGAGGGACGAAGAACTGATCTAGCCAAGTGAGAGCGAACAGGCCATGCCGAACACCAAGAACTACCGAGAACTACCGAGAACTACACGAACAAGTCATAGCCCGGCCCGGTGCCGCGGAACGTCTCGCGGCACTGCGTCAACAAACTCTGGCTGAGATCGGGCTCTACGAGATGCGCAGACATCTCGACTGGTCCCAATCCGGACTCGCCGCGGAACTCGGAATCAGCCAGGCCGCTGTGTCCCAGCTGGAGAACGCTCAGGATCTGACTCTGTCCCGATTGCGCAAGTACCTGGAACCTCTCGGCGCGCGGCTTCAGCTACAAGCTGTGTTCGAAGACCAAGGAGAGGAGTACAGCATCCCGATCCGCGTCGGACGGAAAGCTTCCTAGATCCCCCACCGAACTGGTGAGTCGCTGTTTGCTGGCCGGCCAGAGGGAGACATCCAGCCCGGGTCGCAGATCATCGCGGCCCGCTCGGTGTGCCTGGAGTCAGGCGCTCGAAGGCAGGGGGTTACGGAACCCACCGCCACGAGGCGATCTTGCGGATCGATACCAGCCACCCCGGCTGGCTGGCTGAGGGAATCCTTGGTTGCTGTCGGTAGAGGTGCTACGCCGGACGCGCGGTGGGCAGCCGGCGTTGTATGTGTCGGAGTTCTCTGATCTGATCTGGTAGGGGTCGAGGCGAGGGGGTGTCCGGGCGTGTCCTTACCGGTCGAGGAGCCCTGCGTATTCGTCTGGTACCACCATCCTGTCGATGCAGGTGAAGAAGCTCTCCGTAGCCTTAGCCAGCACTTCCTCCTCGTCGAAGATCAGGAACTGGCGCCCCTCCATCACCACGGTTCCGTCCACGATGGTGGTGTCGACCGCTGCGCTCTCGGTGCTGTAGACCAGGTGCGACATCAGGTGGGTCTTGTTGCCCGGCACCCAGGGGGTGAAGTGGTGGTTCTGCAGGTTGATGAGGATCACGTCCGCCACTTTGCCGACGCTCAACTCGCCCGTCTCGTGCCCGAGTGCCCGGGAGCCGTTCCTGGTCGCCATTCGCAGGATTCCGGGTGCCTGCAGGATCGACGCGTCCCTGCGCTCGGCCCGATGCACCAGGGAGGCCCATTTCATCACCTGGAACAGGTCGCAGCTGTTGGTGCCTTCCGCCGAGTCGTGTCCGAGGCCGACGTTCAGTCCCGCTTCGAGCATCTCGGGCAACCGGGCGATGCCGTTGCCCAACTTGGCGTTGGAGGTCGGGTTGTGGGAGATGTGAGTTCCCGTCTCCCTCATCAGACCTATCTCCCGGTCGGACAGGTGAACGCAGTGGGCGGCCACGCAGTCGGGACCGAGTATCCCCGCGTCGTAGGCCACCTCGCTGGGCCGTCGGCCGCCGAAGGTCTGCATGGAGATCTCGACCTCGCCGAGGGACTCGTTGAGGTGGATGTGGATGCCGGTTCCCAACTCGTCGGCCAGCGCTCTGCAGTCGACCAGCAGGGCTTCGGAAGCGAGGGGCAGCCACTCTATACCCAGATAGACCTCCACCCTGCCGTCGCCCATCCCATGGCATTGGTGGTAGGCCGCCTCGTTGTCCTCGAGAACATCGATGCCGTGCTCCGGATCAGCAACCACGTTGGAGAGCACCACCCGCATTCCGCTGTCGACCGCGGCGCGAGCCAGGCCTGAGAGCCGGCGGAACATGTCGTTGGCTGTGGTCACCCCCGCCTTCAGCGACTCGCTGTAGCTGGCCATGGCCGCCCAGTAGGCCTCCTCGGGGTTGATGGACCGGATCATGGGGTACCAGAACGCCTGCAGGATCTCCCAGAGATCCAGATGGTCGCAGTATCCCTTTCCGATGGCGGTGTGGTAGTGGAGGTCGACGAAGCCCGGCAGGGCTGCCTTGCCACCGGCGTCGATCACTTTCGCATTCGTGCGGTCGAATCCGGAGGTCACTTCGGAACTTCCGACCGCGACGATCCGGTTGCCTTCGATCACCATCGACCCGTCGAATACGACATCGTTGTTGTCGTTCATGGTCACGATGGCGGCGTTCTCGATGATGATCCGATCAGCCACTTTCGCCTCGCTTTCGCTACTCGGATTCTCGGCCTGCAAGATACCCGGCGGCCCGGCGCAACTGCCAGGCGTCCACCCCCTCGGGTCTACCGCCGCATGGTACGGGCTGTCGGCCCCAGTTGCTCGGGGAGCACGGCGTAGGCATCCTCAATCCACTGGCACAGGATCGGTCTCGTCTGGCGGGGATCGATTATCTCAGGAACCCCGAAGGCTTCCGCCGTCCGGAAAGGTGACGACAGCTCATCGTATTGCGCCTCCAACCGGGCAAGCCGTTCCCCGGCCTCGTGGGCCGGCAAAGCGTCGAGTTCCCGGCGGAAGGCGGCTCTCACCCCTCCCTGGATCGGGATCGAACCCCATCGGGCGGAAGGCCATGCGTAGTGCAGGTTCACGCCCTGCAGCCGCCCGTAGCTGGTACCGGCCAGACCGAAGAGCCGCCGGATGATCATGCCGCACCACGGAACCCGCGACTGCTCGATAGCCGAAATAAGCCGGATGGTGCCTCGCACCGCTCCTTCACGTTCGGCTTCCAGCCCGATCACGGTGCCGGGTTGGTCCACGAAGTTGACGATCGGGATGTGGAACGTGTCGCACAGATCCACGAATGTCTCGACCTTCTCCGCGGCAGCACGGGTCAGACCACCCCCGAACCGGTAGGGATCGTTGGCGATCACCCCGACCGGATAGCCGTTGAGGCGGGCCAGCATCGTGATCGACGACGGCCCGTAGGCGGGAGCGATCTCGAAGAGCGAGTCATGGTCGAAGACCAGTGAGAGGAGCCGGCGCGAGTTGTAGACCCGCCGCTGGTTACGGGGGATGATCGCGGCCAGCCCCTCCTCGGCCCGGTCGGGCCTGTCGTCGCCGGGTAGGCGGGGCGGTATCTCGAAAACACTCTGGGGCAGATACGACAGGAACTCCTGCGCCTGCTCTATTGCCTCTTCCTCCGAGTCGGCCGCATTGTCGATGACCCCGCTCTGCTCGGTGTGGATGTGGGCGCCTCCGAGTTCCTCCTTGTCGATGTCCCGGCCCAGGGCCACGCGAGCCACCGGAGGGCCGGCCGCGAATACCTGGCTGGTTCCGCGGACCATCACCGAGAAGTGGCTGCTCGCGGCCTTCATACCACCGAGGCCGGCCGCCGGTCCCAGCACCAGAGCCACCACGGGTACGTAGCCGAGCATCCCGGCGAGGGGCCACATGCGGTACCCGGGAATCTTGGTTCGGCCCGTCTTCTCGAGTAGTCGGACGCTTCCCCCGACGTTCTCGACCAGACGGATCATCGGCATCCGCATCTCCAGCGCGTACCGGTTGATGAACTCCCACTTCTCCGATATCTGGGCTTCGGTGGAACCGCCCCTGATGGTGTAGTCGTCGGCTTCCACGGCTACTCGGCGACCCCGGACCCGACCAGTGCCGATGATGGTGTTGGCCGGCCTAACCTCCACAAGACCGCCTTCGGCATCGTAGGTTGCGGTTCCGGTGAAGGTTCCGATCTCCCTCCAGGTGCCCTCGTCGAGCAGCAGGCTGAGCCTCTCCCTGGCGGTGAGCCGACCTGCTCCGTGCTGGCGAGCGACGGACTCCTCCCCTCCCATCGAGAGCGCGAACGCCCTTCGGCGCTCCATCTCCTCGATCTCGGGGTCCCAGATCAATTCGCCTCCGTCCCGGTCCCGACCCTAATCAGATCGGGAATGTCCTCCACGCGCTCCGCTATCAGCGCACCGGCAGCCGCCAGGGTTTCGCGTTTCACCACCGCGCGGTCGGTATCGCGCTGCACCATCGCCGATACATGACCGAAGGAGGATCCGGCCGGGTAGGCGTCCTGGAACTCGCCCACGATCATCGCCACCACCGGTTTGGTCACCTCGCCGCGCTCCATAGCGGCGGTCAGACCGATCTCATGCTCCGATCCGGGCTCGCCGAACACCACGATGCTGTGGGTGGTGTCGTCTGCCTCGAACCAGCGGGCGTACTCGGCCATGGTCCTTCCGGTGATCGCCTCCCCTCCCATCGCGACGCAGGTTGAAATGCCGCTTCCTGCCCTTGCCAGCACTAGGGCGATTTCTGCGGACATGCCTCCTGAACGGGAGCAGACACCCACGCTTCCCGGCCGGAACATGTCACCGGGCCTGGGCCCACCGATGCCTCCCAGCTTCGTCTTACCAGGGGAGATGATGCCGTTGGTATTGAACCCGATCAGGACCGAACCGGCGTTCCGGGCGGCGAGGGCCGCCCTCCAGGCGTCTTGACGAGGAAGGTTCTCGGCGATGGCCACGATCGGCGAGAGCCCGGAGGAAGCCGCCTCGACCACGGCGCCCGCCGCGTAGCGGGCCGGCACGTACTGAACGGCTGCGTCGGCCCCGGTCACCTCGACAGCTTCGGCCACCGTGTCGAAGACCGGAACCCCCGATACCGACTGGCCACCCCGTCCGGGTGTCACGCCGGCCACGATCCGTGACCCGTAGTCCAGGCAGATCCGGGTGTCCAGCCGTCCCACCGAGCCGGTTATGCCCTGAACCAGAATACGGGTCCGCTCGTCGACCAGAATGCTCACCGGCGGCGTTCGATCCGCACGAGCGTATCACCGGCGTCGATAACGTCGCCCTCCGCCACCGGGATGTCCACCACTACTCCGGCCGCCGGTGCTAGGACCGGGATCTCCATCTTCATCGACTCGAGGATGAGCAGTTGCTCTCCGGGTTGCACCACTTCACCTTCGGTAACCGTGATCCTCCAGACGATCGACGCCATATCGGCGGTGACTCTCACGGGCTGATCCTGACCAACGTGTCCACGGCGTCTCCAAGGCTCGCTCCGGGCGGAAGGTAGCGCAGACCGGCGCGGCCTGCCGCCAACCGCCGGGCCCGGTCGGCGTTGAGGCCCTCGAGCCGGATCACGACCGGGATCGAGCCGTGCCCGTACCCCCATCTGTCCAACCCGGCCAGGAGCCTCTCGACGATGAGGTCGCACGGGGCCAACTGCAGGATGTTGAAGCTGACCAGCAGGCGCGAGAGGTTCGGATGGCCGAGGATGGCCTCGATGAGCACGTCCAGCTTCTCCGCCGAGACTCCCGCCCCCAGGTCACTGTGGTTGGCCGGTCGAACACCCGCTTCGACAAGCAGATCGTGCTGGTAGAGACCGGCGCCGCCCCCGCCCACCAGCAGCCCCGTGTCCCCATCGAGTTCCACGTAACGCACCGAAGCGCCGGGAAGCCGGCGGTCGGCTTGCGCCACCAAGGCCTCGCGTTCGCTGAGACCATCGGGGCGCCACTGGAGTTCCGGGTGTCTGAAGAGGGCGTTGCCGTCCACTTCGATCAGCCCTCCGACTGCGGTGAACGTCCCGTCGGCCGACATCGTCAGCGGGTTCAGCTCCACCAGCAGAGCATCGTCGAAGAAGACCCCCGCAGCGGCCACAGTCAGGTCGACCAGAGCGGAGGGAACCTGGTAGTCGCCGAGTGCCCGTCGCCAGAGATGTTCCGCCCTATCCCGGGTCAGGCTTGCGAGCCCTTCGATACCGAGATGGACCAACGCATCCCGGGAGTCTTCGATGTCCACACCTCCGTCGGCGGAGGCGGTGACTCGGGGACCGTGGGGGCCCCACGAGAAGCCGAGATAGAGTTCTCGGGCAATCGCAAGGGCCTCCTCCACGTACACCGACCGGCAGCGGTAGCCCAGGATCCGGGTGTCGAGCAACTCATGCGCCGCTTGCGCTACTCCGGCCACCCCGATAGGACCTATCAAACCGTTGTTCTTCGACCGCCGGTTCGCCGGAACCAGGGCCTTGACGAACACCTCACCACCCAATGCCAGGGCGGCAGTCTCGGCGCCATCCGGTGTCTCGGCCACGGTTCCGCGAGGGACTCTCACCCCGGCACCGGCCAGGCGAGCCTTGGATTCGTGTTCCAGCAATCTCATCCCGGTACGGGCTCCGTCTCGGAGTGGTCTGCGTGAGGTTCGACCAGGCCCGTCAGGACTCCGTCGTTCGTAGCGGGATGGATGAACACCCGGCTACCTCCGACATCCTCCATCGGGGTGCGAGAGACCAGGGCACAGCCCGCGGCCTCTGCGGCAGAGGTCGCCTCGGCCAGGGAACCGACCCGCAGGCAGAGGTGATGGAGGCCCTCGCCGCGCCGTGCCAGGAATCGGTCCAGGTCCGAGCCGTCCCTCGTCGACTCGAGGATCTCCACGTAGGCCGCACCGGAGCGCAGCAGATGGCTCCTGATCCCCCCCGGCAGGTCCTCGGTGCGAACCTCGACGAATCCCATCGTCGTGTAGCGGTCTTTCGCCGCCGTCGCGTCCCTGACCGCGATACCGACATGCTCGATGGCGACCACCGGCGATTCACCCATTCGGGCGCTCCTGTTCGAAAACGGCGCGGTCGGTTGCGAGCTGCCGGAGGTCCGCCCTTCGTACCTTGCCGGTGACACCGCGTGGTATCGCCTCCACCACCACTACGGCCTCCGGACAGTGGATCGGCGGGATTCCGGCACGCTGGAGGAACCCGGCCAGGTCTGCGGCGCGAGGTACGAAACCGGGCCGGGCTTGGACACATGCAACGGGCCGTTCCCCCAGACGGCGGTCGGATACGCCAACCACCACGGCGGCCTCCAACAGTTCATGGCGAGCCAGCGCCCGCTCCACTCTCTCGGCGGGTATGTTCTCCCCGCCCCGGATCACCATGTTATTGACCCTTCCGGTGATCACCAGGTAACCGTCGCGGTCTGCGTAGCCGAGATCCCCGGTCCGGAAGAACCCCTCCTCGTCGATGGCTTCCCCAGGACTACCACCGTGGTAGCCGACCATCAGGAACGGCCCCCGGAAGGCGATCTGACCTTCCTGTTCCCGGCCCAGCCGCTCCCCGTCGGGACCGAGTACCCGCATCTCGATCTCGGGATGAGGGTGACCTTCGGTTGTGAGGAGCTTGCCCGCGGGCGAGTCGGCCCGGGTGGAGCAGACGTGCCCGACCTCGGTCATCCCGAACGCCTTAGACATCCGGCCCGGCAGGTTGTTAAGCGCCTCCTGCGCCACGTCGGAGGCAAGTTTGGAGCCCGCGCAGGTGAACACTCGGAGCGAATCGAGACGTCCGCGCCAGGTCGAGCGGCAAGCCAGCAGATCCACCAGGAAGGCCGGGGGACCCGAGCTCACCGTGACCCCGTACCGCGCACACGCCTCCAGCATCAGGTCCGGCTTCCAGCGCGCCTGGAGCACCACATGGGCTCCGGCATGCAGGCCTAGCCGGACCCCGTAGAAATACCCGAAGTTGTGTCCGACGGGGAGGGCGACGTGCACGACGTCGGAAGCGTCTATCCCCTGTCTGGAAAGGGTGGAGAGAATACCGGCGCTGGCGGTGGCGTGCGTGTGGAGCACCCCTTTGGGAAGGCCCGTCGTCCCCGACGTGAAGGCCAGCTCGGCCAGGTCGTGCGGGCCGGGCGGGTCGGGCAGCCCTCCTGGCGGCCCGCCCCCGCCGAGCAGTTCGTCGAGCACCGGCCCCACCCCTCCGGGGGAGACAGACACGACAGGGGTGCTGCCTATGCCCTCGAGGGTGTCCGGGTCGTTGGCGGTCACCACCAGAGCCGGCCGGGCGAGCCCGGCTATCTCGGCGAATGCCTTGCCCTTGATCGCCGGGAGAACGGGTGACACCACCGCCCCGAGACGCTCGGCGGCGAGGAAAGCGGGAACGAACCGGCGCACTCCGTGCATCTGGACGATCACCACGTCGCCATGGCCGACACCCATCCGCCGGTACCGACCGGACAGACGGAGCGTGGCGTCGACCAGACGGCGATAGGTGTACCGGCCGTATCCATCGGACACCGCGCTCGCATCGGACCGTTCCACGGCGTGGCGGGCCACATCGTCCCACAACGTTCGTTCGGGCCAGCGGAAGCCGGCCGGAACACGGTGCTGCCGTCGGAAGGATCTCACCTGTAGACGCTACGGATTGGCTCGACTCGATGCCCACCGTCCCCGGAGGGCACGATCACCCGATCGTCGTGGCCCGGCAGTACCGTCATACCGTAACGCTCCACCAGCCGGCGGACCTTCACCGCCGATCTGGCCCACTCCTCGGGGAACTGGTTGAGGATGCTGGGCACGAACCGTTTGCCGTAGGTGTCGGCCAGGTAGATGGCGTCCGACGCGATCAGAATCCAGCCGTCCCGCTCCAGCCGAACGGCGACCCCGATAGTCCCCCAGGTGTGCCCGGGCAGGGTCACGATCCACACCCCCCGCAACAGTTCGAAGTCGGCGAAGACCTCGATGGCCCGGTCGGGAAGCAGCGAGGCGAAGTCGGCCCGAGTGAAGCCCTGAGGGCTGGTGACTCCCCACAGGGTCACCAGATCGTCCCGGATCAGACCTCCCTTCTGGGTGACGGCCCCTCTCAGCTCGTCCTGACCCACGTAGATCCGGGCGTCGGTCGGGGCGAACATTCGGACGTTGCCGGCATGGTCGGTGTGCAGGTGGGTGATGACGACATGATCGAAATCGTCCGGGGACAGGCCGAGAGAGGCGATCCGTTCCGGAAACAGGCCACCGGCTCCCGGATCGTAGGACATTGCGCCTTGGTAGAACTCGTTCTTCCACTCGGAGCGGAAGCGCACCGACACGCCGGTGTCGACGAGCACCCGCCCGTCAGGATGCTCGATGACGTACACGTAGATGGGATGCCGCAGCAGCTCCTTGCGACCGGGGCTCTCCGCGGTCGCCAGGCGGTCGGGCGCTCCGGTGAGGGCGAGTTCGAAATCAAGGGAGGTTCGGCCGCATTCGATCACCTTCAACTCCATGTACCCCTCCTCGCAGCGCGCCGGTAACTCCCGCATTATGGTCAGGTGGGGGAAAGGAGGATCACCATGAGCCGAACTCTGGTCCTGGGTGATCCCCTCGTCGTGCTCGGAGACGCTTCCCCCGGGTATATCCGGGACGGTGCGCTCGTCATCGAGGGACGGAGAATCGTCCGGGTGGGCAGAAGGCAGGAACTTGAACGCCTCGGCCCTTTCGATCGGCGGATCGGCTCGCCCGGCCACGCGGTCCTGCCGGGCTTCATCAATGGTCATTACCACTCCGGATCGGTTCTGAGCCGCGGCATGCCCCAGTACATATTCGAGCGGGCCAACGTCCATGTACACGCCATGTGGAACCCCGTAACGGAGGAGGATCTCTACCACGCGGTGCTGGCCAACGTCATGAACGATGTGAAGGGAGGCCAGACGGGATTCGTCGACCTCAACTACGGGCGGTCGGGACTACCCAACTTCGGGTATGACGCCATCCTCCAGGCGTACCAGGACCTCGGCGTTCGGGTAGCGCTCGGCGTGGTGACCCGGGACCGCAACACCCTCGTCCACGCCGACGACGAAGCCTTCCTCGCCATGCTCCCGAGCGATCTGGCCGAACGGGTTCGGGCTTCGACTATGGGCTATGCCTGGCCGGTCGAAGAGGTGTTCGCCCTCTACCGGGATCTGGTCACCCGGTGGGATAAGCGGGACGGCCGCATCCGGGTACTGCTCGCCCCCGACTGGACTCCCGCCTGCTCCGACGAACTGTACGTCCGGAATCGGCAGATAGCCGACGAGTTCGGAACCGGGATCATGACCCACGTACTCGAGACCCGTTCCGAGATGATGTACGCGCTGGACAGTGATGGCAAGACCGCCATGCGCCGCTTGGCCGATCTCGAGGTGCTGGGACCAGACGTCTCCTGTTCACATTTCGTCTGGGCAACCGACGAGGACATCTCGATTCTCGCCGATACAGGGGCGGTCGCGGTCAACAATCCCGGTTCCAACCTCCGGCTGAGCACCGGGATCGCCCGGGTCAGGGACATCATGGACCGAGGCGGGCGGGTGTGTTTCGGCACCGACAACATCTCGTTCTCGGACTCCGGCGACTTCTTCCAGGAACTCCGTCTCGCGGCGTACCTGCAGAGGACACCCGTGCTGCTGGAGGTCGGACGCATGGACTCGGAAACCCTCCTGAGAGCCGCTGCACAAAACGGCGCCCGAGCGATACGGTTCGAATCCGAACTGGGCTCCCTCGGAGTGGGCAAGGAGGCCGACCTGGTCGTGTTGAGCCGCGACCGTCTGTTCTGGCCGGAAGAGCGCTACGCCACCACGCCTCCGCTCGACGTGATCCTGGATCGTGCCTGTTCCGGCGACGTGGCGGCGGTCATGGTGGCCGGGGAGTTGGTACTCGCCGACGGGGAGTTCACCAAGATTTCCGAGACCCGGGTGCGGGAGCACCTCGCCGATGCGGCACTGCGTCTCATGGGCGATGACCCCGATCCCGAATCGGTACGTCTCGGCTGGGAGGTCGACCCCTACGTCCTCGACTTCTACCGCTCGTGGGCACGGACGCCGGTCGAACCCGCCGCGGTGTACAACATCAAGCACCCGCCTCCGGTCGGGGCGCCTATGAGAGAGGAGTGACCGTGGCCTTGGTTGTGGATTGCCATATGCACATCATGGAACCGGACTGGAACCCGATGAACGTCTCCTCGGGCATGGCCGAGTCCTGGGCACGGCAGGTGCGGTGGTACGAGCCCCCCGAGTCTGACCCCGAGTACTTCGCGGAGGCGTGGAGGGTGTCCAGCGACGGCAATGGCGATAAGGCGGTGGCGCGTATGGACGAGGCCGGGGTGGACGCGTCGGTGATGATGCCCATGGACCACGGTGTCGGCCTCGGCGAGGAAGGCGTCATACCCATCGAGGAAAAGAACCGTCTCTGCGCCGAAGCCACCAAACGCCACCCCGGACGCCTCTACACCTTCTGCGGAGTCGACCCCCGACGTCCCAACGCCCTCGAAATCCTGCGCACCGCAGTAGAGGAATGGGGCGCCATCGGCCTCAAGCTCTACCCCACCAACGGCTTCTACCCCGACGACGAAAACCTCGTCTACCCCCTCTACCGGTACCTAGCCGAACGCGACCTACCCGTACTCCTCCACCAGGGACACTCCGCAGGACGCCACAAATCCAAGTTCGGACACCCCATCTACGTAGACTCCGCCGCCGCTGATTTCCCCGAACTCCGCTTCATCCTGGGACACTCCGCCCGCTACGAAACCTGGGCACACGAAGCCATCTCCGTTGCCATCTACAAAACCAACATCCACCTCGACATGAGCCTGTGGCAACACTGGATCTCCCCCGACGAACTAGTACGCAAAATCGTGTGGATACGAGACCGCATCGGAGCCGACCGGATCCTCTTCGGATCCGACATGGCCGGAATCGAAGTATCCCTAACCCTCAAACAATGGGTAGACCAATTCCGAACGCTCCCAGAATGGGCCAAACAACTCGGCTACCGCATCCCACAACACCAAATCGACCAAATACTCGGACAAAACACCCGCCGCATCTACCGACTAGACCACCACAACCCAAAAACCGCATAAACACCCGGTGAAGCCGCGGACAGAAGTAGAAGCGCTCACGAGTCCGGTCAGTCAGGGAGTCCGAGCGATCAACCGGCCCCGGGCCGGCGGTCCCACCAGGGGGCGGCCTCCTCCAGTTGGGCGGAGAGGCGGAACAGGAGTGCCTCGTTGCCGAAGGAGGCGCCGATCTGGACTCCTACCGGAAGGCCGTCCGGGGTCATGTGCATCGGGAGGCTGGCGGCGGGACATCCACTGAGGTTAAAGAGGGGGGTGAAAGCGAGATGTCCCCACATCCGCTCTATGTACGCCTCCAAGTCTTCGCCCATCATGTCGAGGGCGCCTAGTGGAAGCGGGGGATCGGCCAGGGTCGGGCTCAGGATGATGTCGTAGCCATCGAAAAAACCGGCGAGGCGGCGTCCGGTGCGGTGGATCATGAGCAACGTGTTCACATAGTCCCGTGCCGACAACCGTCTACCTTCCTCCGCAACCATCCGGGTGATGTTCTCGAGATCGTCCGGCTGCAGTTGCCTACCCAATGCCGCCAGCCGCAGATCCACATGGTTGGCGGTGTGGGCTGCCATCACGGTCCGCATCGCCGTGCGGCACTCGGATCCGGCGACGGGCGGAACCGCCGGGGTGACCATGTGCCCCAGATCGGTCAGCAGCCCGGCAACCCGCTCGGCGGCCCGCACGCATTCCGGGTCGATAGGTTCACCGTAGAGACCTTCCGTCCATAGCGCGACGCGTAGCTTTCCCGGATTCCTGCCCACTTCGGCCAGGAAACTCCCGTGGGGTACCGGCGCGGCGTAGGGATCCCCCGGCTCCGGCCCGTGGGTCACATCAAGCAGGACGGCACTGTCCCGGACCGTTCGGGAGACGACGTGGTACTTGGATAGGCCGCTCCATCCCTCCCCCGCGTCCGGCCCTGCCGGGGTCCTGGCCCGGGTGGGTTTCAGACCGTACAGGCCACACTTGGACGCCGGGCTGCGGATGGACCCGCCCCCGTCCGACCCCTGGGCGACCGGGATCATTCCAACCGCCACGGCTGCCGCCGCTCCGCCGCTCGACCCTCCGGCGCTGCGGGAGACATCCCACGGATTGAGGGTCGGTCCGTGCAGAACCGGCTCGGTGGTCCCGCTGATCCCGAGTTCAGGGGTATTGGTCTTGGCGAGTATCACCAGCCCCGCCTGGCGATAACGCGCGGTGATGCTGCTGTCATGGTCTGCGACGTTTCCCTGATAGAGCCGAGAACCGTTGGTGGTCGGCTCGCCGTCGCAGAGACCGTGCAGGTCTTTGAGCATGAAGGGAACTCCGGAGACGGGGCCGTCGGGAATCCCTCGGGAGATAGCTTCTCTGGCGGCATCCTCCATGAGGTGTATGACCGCGTTGATCTCAGGATTCCTCGCTGCTACCCGGTCCAGCGCCGCGTCGAGCAACTCCTCCGGGGTTGTCTGGCGGTCACGGATTAGGCCGGTGAGACCGAGAGCGTCATAGTCTTCGTACTCGTCGAACACGGCCATTAGGGTTTCCCTGCTGGTTAAGATCCGGTCCCAGCTTACCGGGGGTAGGGAGGGCGCTCTTGGCGGATTCCGGACAGTTCGAGATCCTGCAACCCGATCTCCGGGACAGCACATCACTGGTAGCCGGCGCCAGCCGTGGAATCGGTCGATCCGTCGCCCTAGGTCTCGCCTCGGCGGGTGCTTCGGTGATAGGGCTCGCTCGGTCGGTCGACGCCCTCGAACATCTCGGAGAGGAGATACGCGCTTCCGGTGGCGAGTTCCTTCCTCTCGTCGCAGACATCGCCGATCTCGACACCACAGAGAAGACCGTCGAGACGGCTTGGCGGTGGAAGGGAAGCCTGGACAGCCTGATCAACGCCGCCGGGCAGACGAACCGCTCTTCCGCCTTGGACATCAGCCCCGAGGAATGGGACAACCTGTTCGACGTGAACCTGCGAGGCGCGTTCTTCCTTACCAGGGAGGTGGGCCGTCGCATGCTCGACGGTGAAGGTGGCTCGATCGTCAGCATCGCCTCCCTATCGGGTGTGGTCAGCGACGGCGCCCAGGTCGCCTACAGCGCCAGCAAGGCGGGGATGATCCACATGAGTTCGGTGCTCGCCGACCAGTGGGCGCCCAAGGTACGGTTGAACTGCGTGAGTCCCGCATGGGTGGAGACCGACATGACCCGTGACTTCCTGGCGAACCCGGACAACAGATCAGCCATCCTCCAGCAGACGCCGATGGGACGGTTGGCCCGACCGGAGGAGATGGTCGGCGCCGTACTGTTCCTCGTGTCGGACATGAGTTCCTACATGACCGGCCAGAACCTGATCCTCGACGGGGGGTGGACAGCATGAGCGCCGCCTTGGTGGTGGACTGCCACATGCACATCCGAGGCGATGACTGGAACCCGGTCAACCTGCGCTCCGGTATGGATGCATCGTGGGCACGGCAGGTGCGGTGGTACGAGCCCCCCGAGTCTGACCCCGAGTACTTCGCGGAGGCGTGGAGGGTGTCCAGCGACGGCAATGGCGATAAGGCGGTGGCGCGTATGGACGAGGCCGGGGTGGACGCGTCGGTGATGATGCCCATGGACCACGGTGTCGGCCTCGGCGAGGAAGGCGTCATACCCATCGAGGAAAAGAACCGTCTCTGCGCCGAAGCCACCAAACGCCACCCCGGACGCCTCTACACCTTCTGCGGAGTCGACCCCCGACGTCCCAACGCCCTCGAAATCCTGCGCACCGCAGTAGAGGAATGGGGCGCCATCGGCCTCAAGCTCTACCCCACCAACGGCTTCTACCCCGACGACGAAAACCTCGTCTACCCCCTCTACCGGTACCTAGCCGAACGCGACCTACCCGTACTCCTCCACCAGGGACACTCCGCAGGACGCCACAAATCCAAGTTCGGACACCCCATCTACGTAGACTCCGCCGCCGCTGATTTCCCCGAACTCCGCTTCATCCTGGGACACTCCGCCCGCTACGAAACCTGGGCACACGAAGCCATCTCCGTTGCCATCTACAAAACCAACATCCACCTCGACATGAGCCTGTGGCAACACTGGATCTCCCCCGACGAACTAGTACGCAAAATCGTGTGGATACGAGACCGCATCGGAGCCGACCGGATCCTCTTCGGATCCGACATGGCCGGAATCGAAGTATCCCTAACCCTCAAACAATGGGTAGACCAATTCCGAACGCTCCCAGAATGGGCCAAACAACTCGGCTACCGCATCCCACAACACCAAATCGACCAAATACTCGGACAAAACACCCGCCGCATCTACCGACTAGACCACCACAAGCCCGACTAAACCACTGGTGAACCGCCCCGCCGTTATCCGGAGTACACCGGAGGCTCCTGGGAAACCGGGGTGGATCCAATGTCGAGTTCCAGCCTTGTTACGGTGGGCGGTGGGCGGTGGGTAGGTCTTCAGGGTCGGATATCTTTGACCAGCAGCATGAGCGTCAGGTCATCTATGGGGGAAGGTTCGAACCCCCAATGACGGTAGAAGCCGGCAGCCTGTGGATCTTTGGCGTGTACCAGCAGCAGGCGAAGTCCGGTTAGTTCGGCTACCTCGATCGCCTTGAGCAAGAAGTGCTTCAGCAGGGCCGCAGCTAGGCCCTTGCCCTGATGTTGGCGGTCAACTCCCAGGCGGCCGAGGAGCATCGCGGGCAGCGGGTCGGGCTGGTTACGCGCGGCGCGTCTGGTAGCTTCGGTTCTGGCTACGACTGCTGTGGCAGACGCGTAGAACCCAACCACTCGGGTACCGTCTGTGACCACCCAGGTTCTGCTTGACCCCTCCCGCTGGTTGCGTAGCGCCCACCTACGCAGCCAGTCATCCAGCGCCTCGTTGCCGCAGTCGAAACCCTCCACATCGTGGGAAACTCCCAGGAGCTCCGGTCCCCGATATCGGCTCACCCCGATTCAAGTACTGAGGGCTCAGCCAACAACGCAGCTACCTTCGGCTTAGCCGCAGGGGGCCGGTCCAGCAACTCTTGGATCTCCTCCCACACGTGGTCAGACACAGCAAAGACCCGCCGGTCCGCCAAGTCGTCAACAGCTGATGCGACCGCGCATCCGACCACGTATTCGTTCAGTGACATCCCAGTAGCAGCCAGCACCTGGCGCACAACCGTGTCCTGAGCCGCTGTCACCCGAATCGACCACCGCCTGGTCTTCGTATCCACACCCCCGAGTGTACGCCGAACCGACGTACACCACAAGGCATCTCACGAGCCCGGGTCAGTAGCAGGCGGCACAGGAGCACCTCGTTGCCGAAGGAGGCGCCGATCTGGACTCCTACCGGAAGGCCGTCCGGGGTCATGTGCATCGGGAGGCTGGCGGCGGGACATCCACTGAGGTTAAAGAGGGGGGTGAAAGCGAGATGCCCCCACATCCGCTCTATGTACGCCTTGAGGTCTTCGCCCATCATGTCGAGGGCGCCTAGTGGAAGCGGGGGATCGGCCAGGGTCGGGCTCAGGATGATGTCGTAGCCATCGAAAAAACCGGCGAGGCGGCGTCCGCTGCGGTGGATCATGAGCAACGTGTTCACATAGTCCCGTGCCGACAACCGCCTACCTTCCTCCGCAACCATCCGCGTGACGTTCTCGAGATCGTCCGGCTGCAGTTGCCTACCCAATGCCGCCAGCCGCAGATCCACATGGTTGGCGGTGTGGGCTGCCATCACGGTCCGCAGTGCTAGCGGATAGGCAGAGCGCGCTCGCCCGTGTAGTTATTCCGGTGCGGATGCTGGCCAGGCAACCGCATGCCATCGCAGTCGGCTATTGGACTGTCGCGGCCCGTGTCTCCCCGGGTGAGTACCTATCCGCTAGCCCTCTAAGAACATCAGCCGAGAGCGCGGCGACGCTGGTCAGCCCAACCTGTCGGAGGCTCCCCTCACCACCCGAGAACAGCAGCCGCGTGGTCGCCCATGATGCCCTCCAACTTGTGCTGAGGGATAGGGTCGAGGCCCAGAGGCTCGGCATGGTCGTTGATCGTGAGGAGTTTCTCCCGCAGCACCACCGGGTCATAGAGGAATCCGGGATAGTCCGAACCGAAGAACAGCTTCTCCAGGGGAACGAAGAACGGCTCGGCCTTGTGCAGGAAGGAGAACAGCTCCCTCGGGCTGAGCGCCGCGATGAGGTAGGAGAGTTCGCCGTAGAAGTTGGGATGCTTGGTGAGCAGGAAGAGGGCCTCGTCCTGCCACGGGATGCCCATGTGGGCGATGATGACGGTGAGGTCCCGGAACTCCCTGCCGACGTCGTCGAGCAGCGCCGGGCGCCCGAGACCGAGGGAGGCGTCGATCCGGGTGGAACCGGCCTGGTGGAACATGACCGGAATCCCCAGGTCGAGGGCACACTGGTACAGCGGAAAGGCAAGCTCGCGGTCGTCCGGCGACCAGTGCTGGTACATGGGGTAGAGCTTGACGCCCGACAGTCCCAGCTCCCGAACCGCTCTGGTGAGCTCCTCCACCGCCGCCTTCGGCCCCTTGTAGGCAGGGTTGACCGATGCGAAGCCGACAAGGGTGTCAGGGTCCTGACGGACGAGCCCGGCAATGTAGTCGTTGCATTTCTCGGGGTCGGGCGGTCCGTCGACTCCGGTCACGCCGGTCGGGTCGACCGTTCCTATCAGCTGCCCGTCGAGCCATTGGGGAGACACCGAGAGCAGGACGATCCTGTCGAATCCGGGATGGTCCCGCTTGGATTCGGCGCCGCCGATCACCGGCCAGCCTTTCCGCGAGAAGCCGCTCGCCTCCCACTCCTCCTCGGTCGGCATGCGATGGGTGGGAACGGACCCGGAACTTCGGTAGATGCAAAGGGAACCCTCCCGACCGTATTGGACCGTGAACCCCGGATCGACCGCCAAGGCGAGCACGTGAGTGTGCATATCGATCTGCATGTACCGCCCCTTTCTCCTTCGTATCGGCGCTACGAACCACCCTAACCGGTCACATCAGGACGCATACGGGGAAACAGCGAACGTTGTGGACTGCTTCGCGTTCAAGGCGCGAAGTAAGCTCCGCTCAAGGAACCGAACCGGCCGGTTCGGGAGACACTGCGGGATTCCCGGGGCCGGTTTTCGGATACACAGAAGCCGAAAGGACGGGACAGATGTCGCGATATCTCATCGTGGGCAATCCGGTGGTCACGCTTGCCGAGGAGGCGTTCATCACCGATGGCGCGCTGATCGTCGAAGGCAAGAAGATCGTCGAGTCCGGACCGCGGGCCGACCTCGAGTCCAAAGGCCCCTTTGACCGCATTCTCGGTTCTCCCGACCACTTCGTCATGCCCGGCTTCGTCGCCTCCCACTATCACTCCGAGTCGGCACTCGGTCCGGGACTCTGGGAGATGCTCTTCGAGCGGGCAAACATCTACGTGCATCCGGTTTTCAAGCCGATGGACGAGGAGATCATGTACAAGGCGATCCTCGTCACCCTCATGACCGCGGTTCGGGGAGGCATCACGACCACGGTCGATGCGTTCTACGGACGGCCCGGTCCGAAGAACTTCGGTATGAACAACGCCTTGCAGGCGTACGAGGACCTTGGAATGCGAACCGCGCTCGGGATCACCCTGCGCGATGAGAACCTGTATGTCCACGAGGCCAACGAGGACTTCCTGAAACGACTCCCCGATCAGTTGGCCGAAGAGGTTCGCGACTCCCCTATGGGGTATGCCCTACCCGCGGACGATCTGATAGCCGCGTACCAGGATGCCGCCGGGACATGGGACCGCCGAGACGACCGGCTGCGCGTCCTGCTCGCTCCGGACTGGACCCCGGCCGTATCCGACGACCTGTACCGGCGCTGCCGCGCCATCGCCACAGAATACGACACCGGGATCATGACCCATTGCCTGGAGACCCGATCCGAGATGCAGTACAACATAAGGCGTTTCGGTGTCACCGGCATGCAACGGCTGCACGACATCGGCCTCCTCGGGCCCGATGTGTCGCTCTCCCACTTCGTCTGGGCCACCGACCGCGACATCGAGATCCTGGCCGACAGTGGGGCTGTAGCTGCAAGCAACCCCGGCTCGAACCTGCGGCTGAGCACAGGGGTGTGCCGGGTACGCGACATTCTCGACGCCGGTGGAGGGCTGGCCTTCGGTACCGACGCCATCTCGTTCTCCGATCGCGACGACATGCTTCAGGAGGTTCGTCTTGGCGCCTACCTCCAGCGGCTACCCCGCGGCCCCGAACCGGAGCACGGTCGGCTGAACTCCGAGGCGCTCCTGCGCTCCGCGGCCACGTACGGGGCACGGGCCGCCCGCGCCGAGGATCGCATCGGCAGCCTGGCGGTAGGAAAGGACGCCGACCTGCTCATCCTCGACCGCAAGCGGGTCTTCGAGAGACCGGCGCGGTTCTACATAAGTCCGGTGCTCGACGTGATACTGGACCGGGCCGAGGGGACCGATATCGAGACGGTGCTCATCGCCGGCAAGGTGGTTCTCGACAACGGCGAGATCACCACTCTGAACGAACAGAAGATCCGGGACGAGTACAACGAGGAGATAGCGAGGGGGCTGTTCGAGCTGGCCGAGCCTTGGGACCGGTGGGCCGAGTTGGCGTTCGAGGTCGAGCCGTACCTGTTCGACTTCTACCGCCCGTGGGCGGAGGAGCCGATGATCCCCGGCTACGAGTACAACACGACCACCGGCCCAATCGGCTTCCGAGGCGGGCACCGGATCGGAGGAGGTGACATCCGATGACGAGCGTGTGCGATTCACTCCGGGACAGCTGCAAGGCGATCTGGCACGAACTCCACAACCATCCGTTCGTAGCGGAGATGGCGGCGGGCACCCTCCCGGAACGGAAGTTCGCCTTCTACATAGGCCAGAACATCGTGTTCCTCCGGGAACTGGCCAGAGCGATGGCCCTCGGAGTGGCCAAGGCTGATGACGAGGACACGATGCGGGATTTCGCCGCCATCGTGAGCAGCATCGTCGACTTCGAGCTACCAAAGAACCGGCAATTGCTCTCCGAGGTCCGGCAGATGGTTCCGGGTGCGACCGAGGAGGTCACGATGGCGCCCGGAACGCTGGCCTATACACGGCACCTGCTGACCGTGGCCTACGAGGGAAGGGCCGCCGACATCATGGCCTCCCTCACCCCGTGCGCCTGGAGCTACGGGGAAATCGGCAAGGAACGGCTTCCCGACGCGCCCGACCATCAGGTGTACCGCACCTGGATCGAGTTCTTCGGCGGGCAGGAGTACTGGGACACACTCGAAGAGGTGAAGGCGAAGCTGGAACGGTTGTGCCAGGGGATGAGCGAGTCGGAGTTGGCCAGGATCCACGACATCTTCCGCACCAGCAGCCGCTTGGAGCAGATGTTCTGGGATATGGCCTACAACGAGAGCGCCTGGCCGGTCTGAGTCCCTCCGGATGACCTGGACCGTCGCCATCGACATCGGTGGCACCTTCACCGATGTGGTAGCGGACGACGAGGCCGGTCGGCGCCTCACCGCCAAGGTTCCCACCGTCCCCGCCGACCCGGCACTCGGGTTGTTGACCGCCCTCTCGGAGCTCGGCCGCCAGGGTTTGGCGTTCGACGACGTCGCTCTCGTCTTCCACGGAACCACCATCGCCACCAACGCGGTCATCAACGACAGGCTGGCCCGGGTCGTCCTCCTCACGACCAAGGGGTTCCGCGATATCCTGACCTACCGGTCGGGTTCCCGTCCCGACGCGTACGACCTTCGCCAGAGCCGTCCCAGGGAGTTCGTCCCGCGCGGTGACCGGATCGAGGTGGACGAAAGGATCAGCGGAACGGGCGTCGTCAAGGCCCTCCCTGCTTCGGAAATCAACCGGGCCGCCGACGAGGTGATGTCAAGGAACCCCGAGGCGGTCGCCATCTCGTTCCTGTTCAGCTACCTGGACGACCGGCACGAACGGGCGATGGCCGATGCGCTCCGGGCAGCCCTCCCTGATCTGCCCGTTTCGCGTTCATCAGACGTGGCGAGAGAGTTCCGCGAGTATCCCCGCACTGTCACCACCGTCGTCAACGCCGGCCTCCGTCCGGTGGTACGTGATTACCTGGTGGGGGCCGAGCAAAGCATCCGGGAACTCGGGATACGCGGAACCTTCCTCGTCATGCAGTCGAACGGCGGCGCTGTACCGACTGCCCGGGCCGAAGCCGAGGCCCACAAGCTGCTGGTCTCCGGGCCTGCCGCCGGCGTGGCCGGGGCGGTGGCTCTGGGGACAGCCACCGGGCGAACCCACCTCCTGTCCCTCGACATCGGGGGGACATCGGCCGATGTCTGCCTCATCCGCGACGGGGAGGCGTCCGTAGTCCCGATGCGACACATCGACTCCCACCCGATACTGTCGCCGTCTCTCGACATCCATTCCGCCGGCGCGGGGGGTGGGAGCATCGTCGAACTCGACCGGTCAGGCGCTCTGAAGGTCGGGCCCCGCAGCGCGGGGGCGGACCCCGGACCCGCTGCGTACGGGCTGGGAGGCGAGAACGCCACCCTCACCGACGCCCACCTCGTGGCGGGCACGCTCGGGGTACGGACTGCCCTCGGCGGGAGCCTCACCCTCGATCGCGAAGCCGCCCTCGACGCGGTCGCCCGCGTGGGGAAACGGCTCGGTTTGAGCACCCTCGCCACGGCGGAAGGCGTGGTGGCTATCGCCGACGCCCACCTGGAAGCGGCGATCCGGAGGGTGTCGATCGACCGGGGAGAGGACCCTCGACGATATACGCTCGTGGCGTTCGGCGGAGCAGGACCGCTCCATGCCGGCCAGTTGATTCGGGATCTGGCCATGCCCGAAGCGGTCATCCCGCGTCACCCCGGATTGTTCTCGGCGGCCGGCCTGGTCGCCACCGATCTCAGGATCGACGACTCGGCCACCATACTGAGGATCATCGACCGGGTCTCGGTAGGTGAGATGGCTACCTGGTTCGAATCAACCGCGGAATCGCTGCGGATCCGGTTGCGCAAGGACGGTATCGACCACGACCGGATCCGCCTGCAGGCTTCCATCGACTGCCGGTACCAGGGCCAGGGCTTCGAGCTGAACGTCCCGGTGCTATCCACCGCACTCGACCCGGAGCAGGTGCGCCGTGACTTCCGCCGCGTTCACGACTCCCTATACGGCCACGTATCGGACGAACCCGTCGAAGCCGTCACGCTGCGTATGTCTGCTTTCGGCGCCCTACCCGTCGGGACGGCGCCTTCAATTGACGATGCCTCCCGTGCTCCGCAACCTGTTTCCACCCGGACTATGAAGCTGCGGGAGATGCCGCGCCCCGCCGAAGCCCCCGTCTACTTCCGTGAAGATCTCGGCACCGGCGCCCGGCTGCCAGGACCCTGCATCGTCGAGCAGCCGGACGCCACCACCGTGGTACTCACCGGCCAGGCAGCCCGGGTGGACGGGTACGGCAACCTGTGGATCCGGGAAGCGACCGATGCGTAGCCGGAGACTCGATCCCGTGACCTACGAGTTGATCCACAGCCGGTTGCTCCACTCGGCCCGCGAGATGGCGGTGATCCTCAAGCGGTCCAGTCACAGCCCGATCATCAGGGAGATGGAGGACTTCAGCTGCGCGATATTCGCCCCGAGCGGAGAATCGGTGGCTCAGGACGAACGGATCCCCGCGCAATTAGGAGCGATGTCGCTGGCGGTCCAGACCTGCATCGCCGAGTTTCCGGAACCCGGAGACATACAGCCCGGAGACGCCTTCCTGCTCAACCATCCTTACATGGGATGCATGCACACGCCGGACCTGAACCTGATCATGCCGGTGTTCGCCACAGGCGTGGTGGTGGGATGGGCCGGATCGACCGCCCATCACGTCGATCTGGGCGGTCCCACACCGGGCACCCTGGCGCCCCACCACCGGGAGCTCTATGCGGAGGGCCTGATCTTCCCGCCCATCAGGCTATACCGGCGGGGTGAGGAGAACCGGGACCTGTTCCGGATGATCGCCGCCAACGTACGGGACCCGAGAGGGCTGGTGGCGGACCTGCGAGCCCAGCACGCCTCGTGCCTGACCGGGACGAGAGCCCTGCTCCTCACGATGGAACGCTACGGAACCGACCAGGTTCTCGCCGCCTTCTCCGAAATCCTGGACCGGACCGCCCGGCGCACCCGGGCGGCTCTGGGGAACCTCGAAGACGGGCAGGCGGTCCGCACCGGTCACCTCGACGATGACGGCCTCGGGAGCGCTCCGGTACCGATCCGAGTGCGGCTCTCCAAGTCCGGCGAGGAGTTGGATGTGGACTTCACCGGGTCTTCAGCCCAGGTGGACGGCGCGCTCAACGTGCCATGGGCCAGTACCCGAGCCTGTGTTGCGTACCTGGTTCGTACGATGGTGGGCCTCGACATTCCCTCCAACGACGGCTTGCTGGCCCCCGTATCGATCACTTGCCCGCCGGGCACCATCCTCAATCCCCGTTTTCCTGCTGCGGTCTCCGTACGTCACAACACGTGCCAGGTGGTCGCCGACACCCTCATCCGGGCGGCCTCCGACCTGTGGCCGTCCCGGGCGGTGGCGAGCAGCAGCGTGACCTTCTTCGGCTTGCAGATCGGCAGCCGGTCTCCCCGGACCGGGGAGACCGCCGTGCTCATGGAGGTCGTAGGTGGCGGGACGGGCGCCCACGACCACAGCCGGGGTATCGACGGCGTCGACACCTACATGTCCAACGTGGCCCTCCTACCGGTGGAGGTGGCCGAGACCGAATACTCTGTGCGGATCCTCAAGAGCGAACTCGTCGGGAACTCCTCCGGTGAGGGACGGCTCTCCGGAGGACTCGGCATCCGCCGCGAGTACCAGATCCTGGACGTTCCGCAGATCGCCACGCTCTACTGCGAGCAGGCGATCGACGAGCACCGACCTCAGGGAGCCGAGGGAGGTGACGATGCCCGGCCCACCCGGGTCACGATCGTGGGACCCGACGGAGGGGTCCTCTCCACAGCCTCCAAGATCTCGACCTCGTTGCCGCCCGGCTCGGTGATCAGGGTGGAGACCAGCGGCGGCGGCGGCTACGGACCGGCTTCGACCGCGGGCACGACTTCGGAAACGGCCCGCTCCAGTTGAGCGATGTGGTCGCCGGCCGACTCGATACCAGGCATGTAGCTGGTGAAGAAGGAAACGTCGGTGGCTCCTAGGGCGGCCATCCGGCGCACGTTCGAGATGATGCGGTCGGTGGGCTCCTCGGGCCCCAGACCCACCGAAACGTGCAGCCGGAGAGCGTCGGCGCTGCGGCCCGCCTCGGCAGCCAGGCGCCGGATCTCCTTCCACGAGGCGCCGATCTCATCGACTGTCTGGACCGGCCTCGACAGCCATCCCACGCCGTGCTCCACCACCCGCCGGAATACGGGTGGGGTGGTGCCGCCGAACCACAACGGCGGGTGCGGCTTGGTCACCGGCTTGGGTTCCATTCCCATGCCATCCACCACATAGAAGCGCCCGTCGAAGTCCACCCGGTCACGGGTCCAGAGCAGCTTCATGAGCTCGATTCCCTCGTCCATGCGCCGGCCCCGCTCGGTGAAGGGGACCTCCAGCGCGTCGTATTCCTCCCGGTGCCATCCGATCCCGAGGCCGAGTTCGAGCCGCCCTCCGGAGAGGCTGTCGACCGCCGCCGCCTGCTTCGCCACCACCGCCGGTCCCCGCTGGGGCAGGATCACCACGGCAGAACGCAGGGCGATACGTCTGGTCACGCCTCCCAGATAACCGAGCGCCACCAGGATGTCGTGGTAGGGGGTGCGGGCCGGGTAATGCGCCCGCGGTGTCCCGTCCGCCGCCGGGTAGGCGAGCAGGACATGATCGATCAGGGTCAGGAAGTCGTAACCCTGGTCTTCTGCAGCCTGGCAGATGTCCCGCATGGCGGTGGGATCGTCGATGAGGAGAGAGTTGACGGCGCCTATCCCGTATTTCATCTTCACGGCTCCTTCATGATCGACATCCCGTACCCTTAGGGAGGCTACCTTGTGGTCTGCCCGTGAAATGGCGGCGTGGTATGCGCCGGCAGCGAGGGGCGTCGGTGGCTGCCAGAGCATGGCAGGTTGTTTTGCGGACAGACCACTAGAGACGGAGGATCGGGATGAGGACGAGAGCGGCGGTACTGCACGAGTTCAACACCCCATTGGTCGTCGAAGGGGTCGAACTCGAAGCGCCGAAAGCCAACGAGGTCCGGGTGAAGATGGTGTCGAGCGGGGTTTGCCACAGCGATCTGCACATCGTCCAAGGCCACATCCCGGTCAACCTGCCGATCATCTGCGGCCACGAGGGCGCCGGCATCGTGACCGCGGTGGGACCCGGCCCCGCCACCGTACAGGTCGGCGACCGGGTAGTCCTCTCCTGGGTGTCGCCCTGCGGCAACTGCAATTACTGCGCTACGGGGAGCCCCGCATTGTGCATGACCGCGATCGGACCGTCCTACGAGGGACATCTCCACGACGGGACCAGCCGCTTCTCGGACCCCGCAGGCCGGGCGATCAGCCACCATCTGATGCTGTCCACCTTCTCTCAAGAGGTGACCGTGCCCGCTTCGGCGGCGATTCCGGTCCCCGACGATGTTCCCCTCGAGCCGCTGGCGGTCATCGGATGTGCCGTCTCCACGGGGATCGGCGCGGTGGTGAACACCGGCAACGTGCAGCTGGGCGACAGCGTCGCGGTCATCGGATGCGGAGGTGTGGGCCTCAACGCCATCCAGGGAGCTCGCCTCCGGGGTGCGGGCAAGATCATCGGAGTGGACATCAACGAACAGAAGCTCGAAGCGGCCCGACGCTTCGGCGCTACCCACACGGTGAACGCCGCCGAGGACGACACCGTCGAGACCCTCATTGCCATGACGGGTGGATTGGGAGTGGATCTGGCGGTGGAGGCGATCGGCCATCCACAAACCGTGGCTACCGCCGTGAAGTCGTTGCGTCGCGGTGGAACCGCGGTGCAGGTCGGGATCGCACCGTACGGAACCGAGGTCTCGATCGATATGACCCTGCTGCTCGACGAGCGCAAACTCCTGGGTTGTTACTACGGCTCGCTACGGCCCGCGTTCGACATCCCCAGGTACGTAGAGCTGTACCGGGCGGGGAAGCTGCTCGTCGATGAGTTGATAACCGCCGAGATCGGGCAGGAAGACATCAATCGCGCCCTCAACCAGTTCGAGCGTGGAGAAGGTATCCGTAGTCTGGTCCGCTACTAGCCTCAGCACCGGAACCGTCTGCTCGGGCCCTCAGAAGACGGTCACCGCACCCAGGAATCGACTGGCCTTCGTACGTGGTCTGCGGTAGGAAGGTGGCTCCGGCGAGGTCTCCGGCTGCTCGGGGTTCGAGGATGCCCAGGCGGTCATACCAACGGAGCGCGACGTCGCCTATCGGTCCCTCATCGTTGTTCTGCTCTTCCTTCGCGTATTCATTCGATCACCGCACTCAGCACGGTTATCACTAATCCGGCACTACCGAGCGCCGCAGCCATGATTAGAACAGCAAGCCACCTGGTCATGCTCGTCATGCGCTGTTCCACCGTCAGCAAGGCATTGGCCATGTCGGTACGTAGCTCGGCCTGACGGGCTTCATCCTTTGCGTCCACGACAGCCACCGTAGCTGCATCGAGGGCCATGTCGTATCTCCTTCCGGTCTCAACGACAACTATAACATATTTCTATGCTTGCTTGCATATCGTTACTGGTTGACTAAATCAGCGTGTAGCCCCGCTTCAGCGCCGAGCAGGAACCACTCCATCCCATTCGTTGGTCCATCGAGGCCAACAAATACCTCAGAGGCCCCGGCCGCCGTCCACGGAGATCAGCTCTCCGGTAACCATCCGGGCGTCCGTCGACGCCGCCCACGCTGCGACGCCGGCCACCTCATCGGGTTGTACGAGGCGGCCCATGGGGATCGCCTCGGCAATCGCTGCGCGGCTCTCCGGAGTGTTCGCACCGCCCATGAACTCGACCAGCATCGGCGTGTCCGATGCGGCAGGGCACAGTGCCACGACCCGTATGTTCCGTGGAGCGAGCTCGAGGGCCAGGCTTCGGGTGAGAGTGGCTACCGCCCCCTTGCTCGCCGTATACGCGGCGTATCCGGGACGGGGCCGGATCGAGATGTTCGATGCGATGTTGACGATGACCGGCTCTTGCGACTGCGCCAGATGAGGTAGGGCGGCCCGGATCGTGAGGAACACGCTCCGAACGTTGATGGAAAAGATACGGTCGAATTCGGCCTCACCGGTCTCTTCGATGGGCTTGGGACGCTGACCCACCCCTGCGCAGTTCACCAGCACGTCGATCCCGCCGAGACCACGCACCGACTCCTCGACAGCACGCTCCAGATCGGCAGCCAACACCAGGTCGGCTTGTACAAGAATCGCAGTCGATCCGGTGGCGCGGATCCGGTCGGCCACAAGAGCGATGCCGTCGCCGTCGCGATCGACCAGAGCTACCGACGCACCTTCCAGGGCGTACCGCCGGCTGATGGCCGCGCCGATACCCGACGCCGCGCCGGTTACCACCGCCCTCCGACCCAGCAGTCCGGACACGTCAGTCCTCCCGATTCAATCCGTGAACGGGCAACCTACCAGCTACGATCCACACCCACAGGTTGAGAGAAGGAGGACAAGCGTGGGCGAGCAGACATCGAGTCAGGCTCAGTGGTTCTGGGATAACACCGACGACATATGGTCCGCGATCATAAGCCACCCTTTCCTCGTCGAACTCGAAGCAGGAACACTCCCCGACGAGGTACTCCGCTTCTACTTCGAGCAGAACCTCCAGTACGTCGACGCCGTCTACAGATGCCGGCTGGTTGCGGCCGCCAAGGCTCCCGACAAGGAAACCTTCGACCTGCTCACACGCGATTGGAACCTCGAGCCCAGCGACGAGCGGCAGGGAGACTTGCTCGTGAGTTTCGGAGGCGACCCTGACAACCTGCCGCCTATGGCACCGGCGTGCCGGGGTTACACGTATCACATGTGGTACAACGCTCTCGACGGGCGCACCATCGATTGGCTGGCCAGCTTCGTCGCCTGCCCTTGGACATACGACCTGATCGGAGAACAAGTCTCGGGCAACATCGGCGAGGAGCGCCGCGAGTCCTGGATGGAGTACTACGGCAGCAAGATCCACCATGACCTCATGGATGACTTCCGCGCTGCTGTCGACCGGCTGACGGTCGGCCTTGAACAGGATGACCTGGACGGGCTCCTCAAAAAGTGGCGCCTCGGCATGCGGTACGAATGGATGTTCTGGGACGACGCCTACCACATGCGGAGTTGGCCCGTCTGAACCGATCAAATCGCGTTTTCGCGTGACCCGCGACGTAGGCGCGGGTATCATCGATATCGCACGGAAGGCAACCCGGCCCTAGCGACCCCTACGAATTAGGGCCCGAGCCTCGAAGCGCCCCTACGAGGGAGGCCCAATGATCTGGAAGAGGTTCTGCTACCCAATCACATTGCTGGTGGCTTTCGCAATCGTTGCCGCCGCGTGCGGCGCCGACGACGAGCCGGCCACCACAGCCGCACCCGCCACCACAGCCGCACCCGCCACCACAGCGGCGGCGACCACGGCCGAGTCCGCCGGAACGGAGGCTCCCACCACCACAGCGGCGGCGACCACGGCCGAGTCCGCCGGAACGGAGGCTCCCACCACCACAGCGGCGGCGACCGCCACCACACCACCGACCACCCAGCCACCGGAGGTCGAGGAGGGTGACGTGATGCGGGCCCCGGACCGCGTGCAGGACGCCGAGACGGTCGTGATCGCGTGGACGGGCTATTACAACAGTCTCGATCCGCCCGACAGCCTCGTGAACTTCAACCGTGAGGCCAGCGCCGCCATGTATGACCGCCTCCTCACGTACTCGCTCACCGAGCGCGAGGACGGAACGCTCGTATGGGACGGCCTCGGGGTGGCGCCAGGGCTCGCCGAGAGCTGGGCGATCGACGGTGGATCGGTTACGTACACGATCCGCCAGGGCGTGACGTTCAACAAGACCGGCAACCCCTTGACGGCCCACGACATCTGGTACTCCTTCGTGCGGGCTGTCGAGGTGCCCGGGTTCGGGACTTTCAACTCGGGCCTCGCCGGTATCTTCGAACCATCCCGCCAGCTCACGGTGATCGATGACCACACGATCCGCTTCGACCACGAGTTGACCGATGGGACCCCCTTCCTGCTGAAGGCTTCGTTACCGAGCATGCGGTTCCCGATCTTCGGGATCGTGGACTCTGTCGAGGTGAAGGCCCGCGCCACGGACGAGGATCCGTGGGGCCACGAGTGGCTCAAGGAGAACCCGGAGGGCTCAGGCCCTTACGTCATCGAATCGGCGACACCCGGTACCGAGTTGATCCTGAGCCGTGTCCAGGGCCATTGGACCGAGGGTGACCAGAGCCAACTCGGGCGGGCCTACAACGGCTTCGACCGAGTGATATACCGGACGCTCAACAGCCCGGCGGACATCACGGCGCTCATGTTGGGGGGCGAGGTCGACGTGGCTTTCGCCCTGGGAACCAGGGAACTCACCGCCTTGGGCGAGGCGGGCTTCACGATCGTGAACGCCGAGATTCCCGATATCTGGCGCCTCGACCTCCCGGTGACGACGCCGCCCTTCGACAACCCGGCAGTGCGTCAGGCGATCGCGCACGCGGTGCCCTACGACACGATCGTGGAGAACGTATTCTCGAACGCGACGCGCGCCTACTCCATCGTCAACCCGGCTTCGCCCTCGTTCATCCCGGAGTGGGACTACGACACGGACCTTGACAAGGCCCGCGACCTGCTGGCGGAGGCCGGCCTGGCAGACGGGTTCGCCACCGAGCTCTTCTACAACTCGGCGCGCCAGGAGTGGGAGGACATCGCCCTCTTCCTCCAGGCCAGCCTCGGAGAGGTGGGGATCGAGCTCACCCTCCGTCCGCGACCTGCGACGCAGTTCCAGGAAGAGACGACGGCCCGTTACGCCGACGACACGGTGATGCCCGGCATCCAGATGCGCAACGGGTTGATATGGCTGGACGACGCTGATCCCAACGTCGGTCTGTGGCTCGTGACCCGCGGGTTCCCGGGCCCGGTCGGTGTGGGCGGGTTCTCGAACGCCAGCCACTACTCGAACATCGAGGTGGACACCCTGCACTTCGAGAACCGGTTCAACCCGGATCTCGAAGCACGGGCCGAGGCCTACCGCGAGGTCCAGCGGATCGGAGCGCGCGACCTTCCGATGATCCCGCTGGCGGTGCGCGGGTTCCCGGGCGCCGTCCATCCGGCGATCACCGGCGTGGCGTTCACGGCCGACCCGCATCTACGGTCGTACCTGTTGAGGCCGGCCGGGTGACACGAGCGGCTTTCGAGCCGAACGACCGCGGCGTGATCACTGATCGCGCCGCGGTCGTTTCGTTCACGTATTCCACTTCCGCGCCGCCTCCGACGGAGGCCTGATCGGGGATGGACTCCGGCCTGTCCCGCCAGCTGGTCATCAGGCTCCTGTTGGTGCTCCCCGTCATCTTCGGGGTGGTCACCCTGACCTTCCTGGTGTCACGGGTGTTCGCGCCCGATCCGGTAGCGCTCTATATCCCTCCGCAGGCCGATGAGGAGCTCCGCCAAAAGATCAGGGCCGAGTTGGGCTTCGACAAGTCGATCCCCGATCAGTACGCGGTCTTCCTCGCCGACCTCGCCCAGGGTGACTTGGGTGAATCGACGATCACGGGGCGGCCCGTCACGAGCGACCTGTGGGACCGTCTCCCCGCGACGATGGAGCTGGCCCTCTTGTCGCTCACCTTCGCCGTCGTGGTCGGTGTCCCGCTGGGGGTACTGGCCGGCGCGAAGCGTGACGGCGCGGTGGACTTCTCCGTGAGAGGCATCACCCTGATCGGAATGGCGTTGCCGTCGTTCTGGCTCGGCCTCGTGCTCATCCTGATCTTCTTCGTGTATCTCGGTTGGTTACCCGGGCCGGTCGGCCGGCTTCCGCTCGGCGCCGCGGCACCCGACAAGATCACCGGGCTCTACACCCTCGACAGCCTCATTCAGGGCGACTTATCGATGTGGTGGGAATCGTTCCGCCACCTGATACTGCCGGGCGTCACGCTCGGGGTGGTGATCATGGCGCCGATCACGAGGGTGGCGCGCGCCTCGATGGTCGAGGTCATGCGCTCCGAGTACATCCGCACGCCCAAGGCGTTGGGCATCGGCAAGCAGACCATCTACTTCCGCTACGCCCTCAAGAACGCCCTATTGCCGATCATCACCATGATCGGAACGATCGTAGGCTTCGTCTTCACCGGCGCGGTGCTCGTGGAGGCGGTCTTCAACTGGCCGGGCATGGGCAAGTACGGGCTGGACGCCATTGTCAAGTCCGATTTCACCGCGCTCCAGGGCTTTGTCGTGATCGCATCGGTTTCCTACATCGTGGCGTTCTTCCTGGTCGATGTCGTGTACATGCTGATAGACCCGAGGACGAGATGAGGAGGATGTCATGATCGACATGACGCGGGACCTGCTCCCGGAGGGCGATTCCTTGGATGCCATCGCCCCCGGGCGCACCAGGTGGGGGAAGATCCGTTACGTCTTCGGCCAAAGCAAGAGCCTGACGGCCGGGACGATCATCGTCGGCATATTCATCCTGATCGCGTTGCTCGCCAAGTTCATCACCACGTACGATCCCGGCGCCGTACTCACCGGCGCCCCGTTGTCCGGCCTCAGCGGCGAGCATTGGTTCGGCACCGACAAGGTGGGCTCGGACGTGTTCTCCAAGACGATTGCCGCCACCGCGCTCGATCTGCGGATCACGGTGTCGGCGGTGGTTACAGCCCTGGTGGCCGGTGTCGTGCTCGGTACTGTTGCCGGCTACTACGCCGGGATAGTCGACCTCGTCCTGCTGCGCCTCCTCGAGATCCTCCAGTCGATCCCGACCTTGCTGCTGGCGATGATGGTGGTGGTGGCCATCGGGCCCGGGGAGGCGAACGTGGTCGTGGTCATGGCCTTCATCGGCATGCCCTACTACGCGCGCCTGGTGCGGGCCGAGATCCTCACCAAGCGCACCTGGGAGTTCGCGGAGGCGGCTCGAATGGTGGGTGGATCGGCGATGCGGGTAGCCTTCCGCCATCTGCTCCCGAACAGCCTCTCGCCGGTACTGGCGTACGCGTCGGTCAACGCGGCGTGGGTGGTGCTGGTGACGGCCGCGCTCGGGTTCCTCGGCATCGGCATCGAACCGGGCACCGCCGAGTGGGGATCGATGATCGCCCGGGGGCAGACGGAGATCATCACCGGCGAGTGGTGGGTCTCCGTGTTTCCGGGGCTGTTCGTCCTTATCCTCACTGCGGGTTTCTACCTGCTCGGCGACGGCGTACGCGACGTGATGGACCCGAGGTCACGGAAGTGAAGGCAGGGAGGTTCTGATGGCCGGGAACCTCGTCGAGATCCGCGACCTGCAGGGCTACTTCGACACGATCGGTGGGGAGGTCCATGCTCTCAACGGTGTCAGCTTCACCATCGAGGAGGGCAAGGTGACCGGCCTCGTCGGCGAGACCGGCTCCGGTAAGACGATGACCTCGCTCAACATCCCCCGCCTCATGCCGGACAACTTCCGCTACATCTCGGGCCAGGTGCTGTTCCGCGGTAAAGACGTTCTCACCTGGCCGGAGGAGCGAATGGAACTCTTCCGCGGTGACGGTGTGGGTATCGCCTTCCAGGATCCCAAGGCCGCCCTCAACCCGGTGTTCACGGTCGGGGAGCAACTCGGCCGCGCACTACGAACCCACACCGAGGCCACCAAGGGCGAGGCCAGGCAGGCGGCGCTCCGGATACTGGAACGGGTCAGGATCACCGACCCACGGCGCACCATCCGCCAGTACGCACACGAACTGAGCGGTGGTATGGCGCAGCGGGTCATGATCGCGCTGGCGGTGATCCACCCCCCCAAACTTCTGATCCTGGACGAGCCGACCACCGGGCTCGATGTCACGGTTCAGGCGGAGATCATCTCCATGCTCCGGGACCTGGTCGAGTCCATGGGGCTTACGGTGCTGCTGATCACCCACGATCTCGGGGTGGTGGGCGAGTTATGTGACAACGTGGCGGTGATGTACGCCGGTCGGACCATGGAGTTCGGTGACATCAGCCAGATTTTCGAGCGACCCGCCAACCCGTACACGAGGGAACTCCTCCGATCTACCGAGAGCGTCGAGGGCGGGGTGGGGGACCTGTACAGCATCCGCGGCGCCCCGCCCGACCTCCGGAACCTGCCTCAGGGGTGTTTCTTCCAGGATCGTTGCCCGTCAGCAGAGGACATCTGCCGGACGGTTCCACCTGTGGTCGAAGTGGAGCCGGGCCACGTTTCGATGTGCCACTTCGCCGAGCGCTATCACTCGATGCCGGGACCTCTCCACATCACCAGGGGCGCCGACGCAGAAGGAGGCCGGGAGTGACGCCCGGCAGCAACGGAACTCTTCTCACGGTTCGAGGCCTCACCAAGCACTTCCACCGGGGTGTCTGGCCCCGCAAGCAAACCATCGTGGCCGTCGACAATGTCGACCTCCATGTGACCAGAGGGGAGAGCGTCGGGCTGGTCGGCGAAAGCGGATCCGGCAAGACGACCACGGCCCGCAGCATCCTGCGGCTGGTCGACCCGACCTCAGGTGAGATCGACTTCGACGGTATCCGGGTTGATCAGACCCCCAGATACAGAGTACGCCGCCTCTACCGGAACATGCAGATGGTCTTCCAGGATCCGAACTCGTCGCTGAATCCGCGCATGACGGTGCGCGATATCGTCACCGAGCCCCTGAAGCTCCACCTGAACATGTCGGGTCGGGAACAGGAGGAACGGGCCAATGAGATAATGTCCCTGGTGGGTCTGCGCGGCTTCCACCTCGATCGATATCCCGGCCAGCTCAGCGGAGGCCAGCGCCAGCGGGTCGGTATCGGTCGGGCAATAGCCACCCACCCCAAGCTGGTCTTCCTCGACGAGCCCACCTCCTCGCTCGACGTGTCGGTGCGGGGTCAGGTGATGCAGCTGCTGGTCGATCTGCAGCGGGAGATGAACATGTCCTACGTGCTCATCAGCCACGACCTCGGAGTGGTGCGGCAGCTCAGCAGGCGGGTGATGGTCATGTTCGACGGTCGTATCGTGGAGGAAGGCCCCACCCGGCAGGTGTTCGAGCATCCCCGAGACGACTACACCAAGAGGCTGCTGGCGGCCATCCCGTCCATGGATGGCTACCGCCGCAGGAGACAGCAGGGAGGAACCAGGTGAGCCGTGTCGTAGACGCCCACATCCACATCTTCCGGGAACCTTCCTGGAGTCCCGAATCGCAGAAGGCCATGCCCACCTCCTGGGTGAACCAGGTTCGGTGGTTCGACATGGACGCCGACGACGCCAAGCGCCGCTACCGGGAGTCGGTGGACGCCTGCTGGGATCCCGACGGCGCCAAGACCATCGCCCGCATGGACGAGGCCGGCGTGGATGTCTCGGTGACCATGCCGATGGACCGGGGGCTCCTCACCGGCGACGAGGGCGTCGTGCCCTTCGAGGAGAAGAACGAGGGCTACTACGAGCTCACCCGGATGTGGCCGGGACGCATCTATTCCTTCTGCGGAGTTGATCCCCGCCGTCCGAACGCCGCGAAGTTCCTCGAGAAGGCGATCGTCGACTGGGGATTCCTGGGTCTCAAGCTGTACCCCACAACCGGGTTCTACCCCGACGACGAGATCGTCCATCCCCTTTACGAAGTCTGCCGTGAGTTCGACGTTCCGGTCCTGCTGCACCAGGGGCATTCAGGCGGCCGTCTCAAGAGCAAGTACGGTCACCCGATGTACGTGGACTCGGCGGCGGCGGACTTCCCCGAGGTACGTTTCATCCTCGGCCACGGCGCCCGTTTCGAAACCTGGGCGAAGGAAGCCATGAGCGTGGCGATCTACAAGACCAACGTCCACCTCGAGATCAGCCTCTGGCAGCACTGGGCCAGCGTCGACGACCTGGTGAGGACCTTCGTCTGGATCAGGGACCGGATCGGCATCGACAGGTTGCTGTTCGGCAGCGACATGACCAACGTCGAGGTGTCCATGACGTTGAAGGAATGGGTGGACGTGATCCGTATGCTGCCGGAGTGGGCCAAACAACTCGGGTTCCGCCTCAGTCAAGAGGAGATCAACCTTGTCCTCGGTGGCAATACCGAGCGCGTGTACCGGATCCCACCGGTCGAGGAATCCGAGTAACCGGTATGAGATCGTCCCAAGCGACCAAGGAGACCCGATGAGCTGGACCCACTACATGTACGAGCAGACCAAGGACATGTGGGAAAGGATCTACGAACACCCATTCCTGAGAGACTTGGCGGCCGGAACTCTCTCCGACGAGCGCCTCGCGTTCTATTTCGAGCAGAACACCCACTACATCAACAACGTGGTGAAGTGCCGCTCGATCGCGACGGCCAAGGCCCACAACAACGAGATACGGGACTTCTTCCTGAGCCGCACGGCGATGGTGGTGGACGAGCTCTACCACCAAGAGGACATGTTGCGCCGGGTCGGCGGCCAGGCCGGCGCCCGGATCGCCCCCACCTGCCATGCCTACACCCGCCACATCCTCAACCTGGTGTGGACGAAGGACCCGGTCGAGTACCTCGGGTCGTTCATGCCGTGCCCGTGGACGTATGACGAGATCGGGATCCAGTTGCGCAGCGCCGATCTCCAAGGCGCGCCCGCCGAGTGGTGGGAGTTCTACATGAGCGTGGAACACAACGAACTGGTGGCCAACTACCGCGCATTCGTGGACAAGTACTCCGAGGGCCTATCGGATGAGCGGCGGCAGCAGATGCTGGACAACTTCATCATCAGCACCAACTACGAGTACCGGTTCTGGGACATGGCCTACAACCTCGAACAATGGCCCCTCGGCTAGGTCGGGTGCACCCGTGAGCCGCCTGCTTGTCGTCGGGGACCCGGTCGTAGCGCTGGCCGGAAGCCATAGCGATATCGTCACCGACGGTGCGTTGATCATCGAAGGCCGCCGGGTCGAGGCGCTGGGACGTCGCGAAGATCTCGAGAAACGGGGTCCTTTCGACCGCGTGGTCGGCTCGCCGCAACACGTCGTGATGCCCGGGTTCATCAACGGGCACTTCCATTCGATGGGGGCAGGTTCACCCGGCCTGTTCCAGTACGTCTTCGAGCGGATGAACACCCGTATCTTCCGCCGTGCCCTCACCGACGAGGACAGCAGAACCATCATCCTGGTGGCTCTGATGCGGGCGATCCGAGGCGGCCAGACCGGCGCCGTGGACTTCAACTACGGCAACCCCTCGCTGGCCGACTTCGGCAACCCTCCGATCCTCGACGCCTACCGCACCATCGGGATGCGGGTGGCTCTCGGCATGGTTACTCGCGACCAGAACATCTACGTCCATGCCCCCGACGAGGTGTTCCTGGCCTCCCTACCTGAGGATCTCGCCCGCCAGGTACGGGAATCGACCATGGGATACGCCTGGCCCACCGACGATGTGGTGGCGGCCTACCGGCGGGTCCACGCCGAGTGGGACGGCTGCGACGGGCGGCTACGGGTGATCCTCGCCCCGGATTGGACGCCCGCCTGCTCGGACGAGCTCTACCTGCTTAACCGCCGCCTGGCGGATGAGTACGACACCGGTATCACGACCCATCTGCTCGAGACCCGCTCCGAGATGCTGTTCAACCTCGAGGCCTACGGCAAAACCGCCATGCGGAGGCTGGCCGATATCGGCGTGCTCGGACCTGACGTGAGTTGTGCCCACTTCGTCTGGGCAACCGATGAGGACATCCGGATCCTGGCCGACACCGGAGCGGTCGCGGTGAACAACCCCGGATCGAACCTGCGCCTGAGCACAGGCATAGCCCGCGCCCGTGACATACTCGACTCGGGAGCCGCGCTGGCGTTCGGAACCGACTCGATCTCCTTCTCGGATGTGGAGGACTTCTTCCAGGAGTTGCGTCTCGCCATGTACCTGCAGCGCATTCCCGCCGAGTTGGAGATCGGACGGCTGGACTCGCTCGAAGTGCTCCGCCGAGCGGCCGCGAGCGGCGCCCGGGCGATCCGCCAGGAAGAGGCCTTGGGGTCGCTGGCCGAGGGGAAGGAGGCGGATCTGCTAGTGCTCAACAAGGAACGCCTCCTCTGGCCACCACCCAAATACGCGTCGGTTCCGATCCTGGATGTCCTTGTTGACCGGGCCACCGGATCCGATCTGGAGACCGTCATGATCGCCGGACGGATCGTTCTCGACGACGGGCGGTTCACCACCGTCGACGAGGAGCGGATCCTGGCCGACTTCGCCGGGGCAGGAAAAGACCGGCTCTGGGTAGCGACCGAACAGGGGCGGAGAGAGGCCCGGTTGGCGGCCGATGTCGAGCCGTACGTCCTCGACTTCTATCGTGAGTGGGCGCTGAAGCCGCTGACCCCGGCGTACACGTACAACGCTCGAGTCCCGCCCCAGGAGAGATAGAGATGTCGTTCACGATCACCCCGCTGGTAATGGCCTACGGACCCCAGCGGGAAAAGTCCCGTTTCACTTTTCTGCACAACTTCGGAGAGAAGATCGACCTCCCCTACGTTTCCTGGCTCATCCAGGACTCCGAGCGGGGCCTCAACGTGCTGGTCGATGTCGGGTGCAGCGCGGAGGAATACACGAACCACATCAAGCCCCCAGGAGAAACCAGATTGCGGCACGCCGGTGAGGAATTCGCCGACGTCATCAACATCCGTCCTCTCGACCAGCTGCTGGCCGACCGCGGGCTCGACACCGGCGACATCGACTTCATCGTCCTCACCCACCTGGATTGGGACCACTGCATGAACCTGCCCCTGTTTTCCGACACGCGGGTGATCGTCCAGCGGAAGGAGTGGGACGCTCTCCCACCCCATCCGTTCATAGCCTCAGGGTTCGCTCCCGATTACCGGTACCAGGAGATGGCGATACAGGGGATCGAACTTATCGAAGGCGACCAGCAGCTGGTTCCGGGATTGGATGTGCTCTTCACGCCCGGACACACGCCGGGCGGACAGTCGATCGCGGTTGAGACACCGAGAGGCCGCTACGTGATCGCCGGCCTCTGCACGATATGGGAGAACTACTTCCCAGACCCCGAGATCCTCAAGACCGCCAAGTACGAGGTAATCCCCCCGGGGGGCCACACCGACCTGTTCGCCGCCTACAACAGCGTGGTGCGGATCCGTGACGAAGCGGGTACCCAGCTGCTTCCGGCCCACCATCTCGAGGCGTTCGATATGGAGCCGATCGCTTGAGCCTCTCGAGCGAAGAATCCGGTAACCGGGGTCTGGTAGCGGCTATGGTCGACGCGCTCAACGAGGCCGACATCGACCGGTTCGTCTCCTACTACACCGACGATGTCGAGGTGGACATCCTCCGCTTCGGACGGCATCTGAAGGGCGCCCGAGCCGTGGGGAAATGGATCGAGGACGCCTTCGATGCCCTCGATGGGTTCTGCAACGACATCATCGGAATCTACGGGGACGGCGAGACGATCGCCTTGGAGGTGATCGCCCGCGGCACGGCTACGCGGCCGTTCGCGGGCAGGGAGGTTGGCGAACCTCTCGACGCTCACGAGGTGTACATCTACACCTTCCGTGACGGAAAGATCGCCGATGTCCGCGCCTACTAGAAGCGGTGGACCCCCATTGGGAGGGTGCTGAGAAACCCCCTGACGGCCCGTCGGCCGATGACATAATGCCTGTTCAGAGGAGGACGGGTCGTTGCTCCCCACCGTTTTGCAGCACCCTCCTAGAATTCCGACCGGTGGTGGCGTCGAGCTACGGATAGCAGCCGGGCCGACATGGAAAGATATGAATATCTTTCTCGAATAAGCGTGGATTTGCCCCTTTCTCCAGAAAGATAGTCTTATCTTGAGGTGTTGCCCAGACCAATCGGACATGCCTAGGGAAGCGCCAGACCTGCGCGATGCGGTGATCCATCGTTTGCATCCACCTACGATCAGGGTTAGAAACAGGCAGCAGCAGGAGGCGTGGATGAACCGAACCGAGCCTATCCCACCGGATGTCCGCACGCGGCTGACCGAGTTGCGCACCGAGGTCGGCGGCCACCACGACCGTGAACCTCACGATCGGTACAGCCGGATGGCGATCGACCAAGCTATCGAAGGGGGATTGGAGGGCAACGCGGCGATCGGAGCGCTGATCGTAGACCCGGACGGTGAAGTGATAGTCAGCGAGCGCAACCGGATGTTCGTCCCCCGGTTCAGGAGCGACTTCCACGCCGAGATGGTGCTCCTGACCCGCTACGAGAACGAGCTTGGCAACCGGGCCGATCTCCGTAGCCATACTCTGGTCACTTCCCTGGAGCCTTGCGAGATGTGCATGATCCGTATCATCAACTCCGGCGTGACCAACACCCTGTACGTCGCCTCCGACTTGGGGAAGGGGGGTATCACCGGTCCCAACCAGCTGGCTCCCCACTGGGCCCGGCTGGCCGAGCCACAGAACTTTGCAACTGCGGATTGCTCCCCCCGGTTGGCCGAGATCGCCCTGGAAGTCTTCCAAGCGACGATCGGTGGCGTCATCGAGAAGATGATGGCCCGCCGCCTACCCGGGTAATCGGCAAGGGGAACGACAGGACGACTAACCGATACTCACTCAGTCTCGTTACGGGCGGAGCACACGATCCCGAACGAGACCCAGGAGGTAACGATGGACACAGCCATTACCACCACCGAGATCGTCTTCCGGCTGATACCGCTGCTCCTTGTCCTTGGCACCGCCGTCATGGGTCTCATCGTCTGCCTCAACAACATCACGGCCCCTGGAGCGAACCTCCGGTTCGTGGAGCACATCATGACCATGGACACCACCAACATGGACCGTGGTACGCAGTGGCGCGAGATCAGATCGCCGGCGCTGCACCGGGCAGCGTTCGTCTCCATCCTGGTTTGCGAGGTGGCGGTCACCGTGCTCGGACTGGTCGGTAGCTACTTCCTGGCCGTCAACCTCACCGCTGCGGCCAGCTCCTGGGAGTCCGCCAAGCTGTTCGGCTATCTGACGTTCATCATGGCCCTGGCGGTGTGGTTCCTGATCATCCAGGTGGTGGGGGCCGAGTGGTACGTCAGTTGGCAGTCGGAGAAGTGGAACGCCATCCGCGACTCCACCCGCATCAACCTGATCACCATCGCCGGAGTCATCCTTCTGCGGCTGTCGTAGGTTGCGGTAGTCGGTGGTCAGTGGCCGGCGGACAGGGAGTCCACCAACGTATAGGGTCTCGAATGCAGAACAGCTACTCGACCGGGACCGGTGGTGGGGCCGGATCCACGACAGCTGTCGTCAAACCGTCACGAGCTTCCAGATAACCCTCGACCCTCGCAACCGCCACCTTCAGATCGGCGCCATCCCGCTCCAAGTTGCCGATCTTTCCATCCAACTTGTAATAGACACCGTCGACCTTGGCATCGAGATCGGCGATCCTTCGATCGAGCCGGACGAACAGCGCGATGACCACGCCGATGGTGGTCATCGACATACCCACTATTGCGACGAGCATCACCAGGATCTCCGTTGCGATCAAGACCTCACTCCTACCACGTGAACAATCTTAACATACCAAATCTATCAAGCGGAAACCAGTAGTCGATGGCCGGAAGCCGGTCGCCGGAGGTAGGTGATCAGTCGCCGGAGGTCGGAGGACGGGGGTCGGCCAACCTAGCGGGTCTCGATCGGCGGAACGGCTACTCGACCGGGACCGATGGTGGGGCCGGATCCACGGCTGCGGTAGCAAAACCGTCGCGAGCTTCCAGATAACCCTCGATCCTCGCAACCGCCACCCTCAAGTCGACCACATCCTCCACCAAGTTGCTCATCTTGGCGTCCAACTTGTGATACACACCGTCGATCCTTCGATCGAGCCGGACGAACAGCGCGATGACCACGCCGATGGTGGTCATCGACATACCCACTATTGCGACGAGCATCACCAGGATCTCCGTTGCGATCAAGACCTCACTCCTACCACGTGAACAATCTTAACATACCAAATCTATCAAGCAGGTACCAGTAGTCGGGGGCCGGTGATCAGTCGCCGGGGGACGGAGCGAGTGGTCTATCTGTGAAATGGCGTCGTGGGATGCGGTGGCAGCGGCGTTCCTCGCAAAGCCGCCGCCGACCGCGTACGGCAGCGTATGTCGCGAAGGCGGAATGCAGCATGGGGCGTCGCCGTCAAGCAGGGCACGGCAAGTTGTATTGCGGACAGACCACTTCTAGACCGCGAGTACGCGGGCCGGGTTGGCGTGGGTCATGGCATGGATCGCTTCCTCACTGACCCCTTCGGCGCGCAGCATGGGTAGGAAGGTCTCGATCAGGTATTGGTAGCCATGACCACCGTTGGTCTTCAGGCGGGGCCGGGCCGGCATGTCCTGGGCGATGACGAGGCGGTCCTGATGCCCCTGTCGGACCAGTTCGGCCAGGAACTCGGCCCGTCGCTTATCCGAGTTGATCCACTCGATGCCGATCAGGTCGAACTCCATGTAGGCGCCGGTGGCGGCCACCCGCTCCAGTTCCGGCATCTCCAAGACCCCGTCGAGGTGGCCGAAGATCACCCTATCCACCTCGACTCCCTCCTCCTGGAAGATCTCGAGGAACTCCAGCGCCATGTACATGGTGGTATGGGTGGTTAGGGCCAGGCCGGTCGCTACCTGGGCGCGGGCCGCGGCACGCAGAACACGCTCCTCGACCCCTTGAATCCAGGCCTTGTCGAGGCCGATCTCGCCGATGATGCCCGGCCTGATACCGGTATCGCCCACACCGTTGCGTATCTCGTCGATCATGTAGTCGGCCAGCCTCTGGGTGGTCCATTTGTTCACGAACTCCGGGTAGTAGGGCTCGCGGTAGAAGCCGGTTCCCATCACGATATGGACACCGCTCGCCTCCGATACCCGGCGCAGCTTCTCGGGATCACGCCCGATGTGCTCCAGGGTCGGGTCCACCAGGGTTCCCCCACCGGCTTCCCCATAGAGCCGCACCTCCTCGGTCATCTGCACCTCGTCGGTGATCGGGATGGCCAGCCAGCGGTGCCTGGCCCAGGAGAGATCGGCGAATACATGGTCGTGCATCTGGGTGTGGCCGAGGTCGCCGGGCGAGACCGGGCCGCGTACCGTCATCACCTGCCTGGACACGATTCGCTACCTCCCGTCAGATCTCCGGAACACGATCATCCCGGTTGTCGCGGTCCGCAGCCGAGTCCGGCTCAAGGCGATCCCGAACGGGCTGCCTCGATCGCCTCCCGCGCAAAGGCGGCGCCGCGCTCGAACACACGCTCGGCATGCTCCTCCCGGGCGTGATCCTCGAAGGCCGCGTATTTGGCGGTTCCGTCCCGTTCCATCTCCATCAACAGGCCCCGGTAGTTGATCCCGTCGTCACCGACCGCAACCGGAATGTAGGTCCCGGCGTGGGTGTCGGACAGCGTCTCGTACTGGTCCTCCGATCCATGCAGCTTCTCCGAGAAGCGGGCCATGCCCTTGAGATGCGCGTACGCGATGTAGTCGCGCAGAATCCGGTAGCCGTAGGGCCAGGGCTCGATTCCGGCCGTGTATACGTTTCCTGCGTCGAAGTTGACCCTGACGTGGGGTACGTCGAGGGCGTCCAGGAAACGGGCCGTCAGTTCCGGCTCCCGCACGACATCGGTGCGCTCCGGATCCTCGTTGCGGAGATCAAAGTGGTTCTCCAGCAGCATCGTGATGCCCTTGCGGGCCGCCAAGTCGTGGCAGGGTTCCATCCGCCTCTTGTACCGCTCCACGATCTCGTCGAAACCCCAGGCAGGGTTGTGCCCCGGATAGGTGATGACGAACTCGGCGCCCACACCCTCGGCAAGATCGATGATGTTGCAGATGGCTCTCTGCACGGTGCCCACATCATCGGTGATCATCGCGCGGAACTTCGCCGTGGCGTTGACGCAGACGATGCGGACTCCGTACCCGTCGAGGGTCTCGGCGGCACGGTCGAAACCGTCGTTCTGGGGGTAGTACACGAGTTCGAGGGCACCGATGCCGAGACGCCGGCATCGTTCACCGAGCTGATCATAGGTGGGGTGCCAGCGATTCCAGGACGAGTCCGCGCAGATCGCCAATTCCATCTTCTCGTCCTCTCTTCCAGCAACCGGGTGGGTGATCGATGATCCGCATAGGTTAGTGGTCTGCCTGCAAGACAACTCGGCGTGGTCTGGCTGCAGACCACGCAGCCATTTCAGAGACAGACCACTAGATTCCCGAACATGGTGAGCGCGCCCCGGATCGTCACGAAGATCGGCCTGGCGCTGACCGCATGTCTGGTGATCCTCGCCTGCGGCAGCGACCCGGCCGTGATCGAGACATCGACATCGGCCCCCCGGACATCGATCACCACGGCTGCCCCCGTCGCAACATCGGTCAGCACGACCCCGACTTCGACATCGACATCGACATCGTCAGCGACCACGTCCGGCTCGACGGACACGAGCACCACTTCGGCTGAGCCCGCGGTTCTCACCGTGGAGGTGGTCATCACCGAGCTGGAGAACCCCCGCGGGGTCGGGATCGACGCGGAGGGTGCTCTGCTGATCGCGGAAGCCGGATACGGGGAGGACGCCGAGGACCTGATCCTGAGGACTGGCCGGCTGACCCGCTTCCTGGACCTCGACGGAGACGGCGACTTCGACGACCCCGGAGAAGCCGAACGGTGGTTGGACAACCTGTTCAGCTTCAACTCGGTGAACAAGTACCAGACCGGTCGCGATGAGGTGAGCGGGGCGACGGACGTGCTGGTTCACGACGACGGAAGGGTGTTCCTGTCCCTCGACGGCGGCATAGATCAGGCGGGCGGTACCTTCATCCTCTTCGAGATGGACGGCAAGGGGACCCTGCTCCGGGAAATACTCCAGGACTCCAACATGACCGGGATCGGGTTCGCTCCCGGACAGAGCAGTGTCTACGCAACCCAGAGCACCCTCAATTCGCTGATCGAGATCGACCTCGCCGGGGGAGGCCGTCGCGAGATAGTCGTCTTCGAGGATCTCTACAGCGGGCAGCAGGCGGTCCCGGCCGGGCTCGGTGTCGACCCGACCACCGGCGACGTACTGGTGGCATTGTTCTCCGGAGTGGCGAAGGCCGAGGGGGTGGCGTGCCGGTTCGTACCCGACGTGATGTGCGACGGCCGCTACTTACCGCTGGTTCCAACCGACGCCAGTGTCGTTAGGGTCGATCCCGAGACGGGGATCGTTACCGACGAGGTCACCGGCCTGACTGCGGCGGTCGACGTGGCAGCCGATGCCGAAGGCAACGTCTTCGTCGTCGAGATGGCGGCCGATCACGCTCAACTCTTCCATCCGGGAGTGGATCTGTTCGCGCCTGACATACGCGCTCTCCACGGCGGATACGTCAGGTTCAGCGGAAAGGTCACCATGTACCCGGCCGGCAGAAGCCCCCCGCGGGTGCTCGCGGACGGCCTCGACCAACCGACCAATGTCACGGTGGGGCCGGACGGCGCGTTGTACGTGTCCACCGGTCAGGGAACCCCCGGCCGGCCCATACCCGGCCCGGGCGGCCGCACGGTCATAGTCGGGGAGGTAATACGGATCACCGGGTACCGATGACCGTGTGATGGTCGCCGACGGCCGGCTGCCGGCAACGGCCGAGAACGCCCTGCAGGACGGTCAATCGCTAGCCGAGAGAGCCTCGATCGGATTCGACACGTCGAATCGACCCTTGAGTTCACCGACGGTCTTCACGAGGTCGGCGACGACGGCGGTGAGGCGATCGAGACGTTCTTCGACTCGACTCAGGTCGGCGCGTCGCGAACGATCGAGGTAGATCATGACGGTCATCATGACACTCATCATCAAGCTCATCATGCCGCCGATTACACCGAAGTCCGCTATATCCACGTTTCCCTCCAAGTGCCCCGAGAGCCGGTATCGGGCCCCTGTTGGTCAGTTGGGTTGGCGAGCGGTCCAACCCTCACCGCTTGTTCTATACTATTACTATATATTAACCATTGTCCATGTATAAAGCTGACAAGAAACAAGCCGGCGGGGGAACCAGGGAGCAGCATGCCGGACACTTGCCAGGCCGCTCATCAACCCTCGTAAGTCCTCTGCCGGCTGTGGACGGCGAGAAGCAAGGCCACTATGTTTACGAGGTCGCATCGGCACCGGCCGCATCAGCCAACGAGCAAGAGGAGAGCCGTATGCAAGCAATTCGGATCAGGAGTTTCTTGGGGCTGCTGCTCGCACTGGCTCTGGTAGCCGCGGCGTGCGGCGGCGAGGAGGACACGTCGGCGGAGGACGCCGCAACTGCAGCCGCAGTCCAAGCAGAAGTAGCTGCAGCCGCAGCACAGACAGAAGCAGCCACAGCACAGGCGGAGGCCGACGAAGCCGCGGCTGCCCTCGCCCAGGCTCAAGCCGATCTGGAAGCCGCGCAAGCGGCTGCGGACGAAGCCATGGAGGGCGACGAGGCCGCGCAAGCCGAGCTCGCCGCGGCCCTCGCCGATGCCGAGGCCGCCCTCGAGGAAGCCGAGATGACCGCTGAGGAGGCCATGAAGGCAGCCGAGGAGGCGGAGGCCGAGGCAGCTGCGGCGACCACTACGACGGCACCGGCTATGGAAGAACCGGAACTCATAGAGGTCGTGGTCTCGGAGGACAGCGACATCTACAACTTCGATCCGAAGAACTCGGCGGGTGGTGAGTTCGACGCCCCGGTCTTCAGCACGATCTACGAGACCCTGGCCTGGACCAGCCCCTCGGGCGATGTCCTGCCCCGGCTGGCGACGGAATGACCATCTCCGAGGACAAGATGACCTACACGTTCAAGCTGCGGGAGGGCGTCAAGTTCCACAACGGGGCTGATTTCACGGCCGCCGATGTCGTCTACAGCGTCAACCGGGCGGTCAGCCAAGGCATCCCGATGGTGCAGCAGCGGGCCCAGAACCTGGACAGCGTTACCGCAGTCGACGACTACACGGTCCTATACCAGCTGAAGCAGCCGTCCACCGCGTTCCTCCTCAACATCGCGGACCCGACGGGACTGGGCTTCTCGTCGATCCTCACGTCCACGGCGCCCGCCCATGGGACAACGCCGGTGGGGACCGGTCCTTACACGTTCGTGTCCTACGTGCCGGGCTCGGAGTTGGTGCTGGACGTCAACCGTGACTACTGGGACCCGTCGGTATTGCCGGCGTATGACCGCCTCCGGGTGAGGATCATCAAGGAGGACGCCACGATGGTGGCCGCGCTCAGGTCGGGGGAAGTGTCGCTGATCCATCCCACAGCCACCGCCACTGCCAGGACGCTTCGGGACAACGCCGACTTCACGATCGTCGACACGGCGTCCCGCACCTTCTGGATCCACGCCAGCCGGGTGGGGGCGACGCGTGACGAAGCGGTGGTCAAGGCGCTCTGGTTGTCGATGGATCGTCAGGCCTTGGCCGACATCGCCTTCCTGGGCGAGGCCTTCCCGTGGTCGACCGCCCATCCAGTGGTCGAATATGCCCTGGGACCTGACGATCTTCCCAACTACCAGCGGGACGTCGAGGAGGCCAAGCGGGTGCTGGCGGAGGCCGGCTACACGGACGGAGTCGACCTCGTGTTCACCTACCCGACCCGTGTCCCCTACGAGGACGTGTTCTTCGAGGTCCTCCAGGCCTCCTGGGCGGAAGCCGGGATCAACGTGACCCTCAATCCGGTGGAGCAGGCGGTCTGGATACCGAAGTTGATCAACGCCGACTACGACTTGTCGGCCACGGATCAGGGTTGGTACTCGAACCCCTATAGGTACGTCCTACCGAGGACCGGCTGGCAGGCTCCACCTGAGGAGATCCTTCCCGAGCTGATCCCCGAACTGGACGCGCTGGCGGCGGCGTCGCAGGACGAGCGCCCGGAGATATTCCAGCGGATCCAGACACTCGAGGCCGAGAACGTTTACCCCTACACGGGGACGGTCTACGCGAACGCGTCACACGTCTATCGCAACGACCTGCTCTCCAACGCCGATCTAGGCACCTACATCACCGGGGACAAGCGGGTCCTGTACCTCTCCCTGGTCCCGGCGGGATAGCTCGAGATCGGGGGCCGGGTGGGCGTCCACCGCCCACCCGGCCCCCGACCATTACTCTCGATGGAGGTCACGGCGGATCCGGACTCAAGACCTGACGGGCCGGTCCTGGCTGTCCGGGACCTCGTTACCGTCTACCCAACCAGGCTCGGCATCGTTCCGGCCGTCGATGGGGTCGGTTTCGAGTTGCAACCCGGCGAGGTGCTGGGCATCGTCGGCGACTCCGGCAGCGGGAAAACCACCCTCGCCCGTTCCCTGCTGGGTCTGGTGGCCGCCCCGGGCCGGATCGTGAGCGGGGAGATCCTGCTGCACGGCCGGAACCTGCTGGCGTTCACCCGCGAGGAGATGAGACGGGTACGCGGCACCGAGATCTCGATGATCTTCCAGAACCCGATCCGCTCCTTCCATCCGGGTTTCACGATCGGACGGCAGCTGATCGAAGCCGTTACCAGGCATCAGAGGGTCTCCCGTCGCGCGGCTCGGGAGAAGGCTGTCGAAGCGCTCACCTGGGTGGGGATGCCGGAACCGGCGATCCGGATGAAGGACCATCCCCACCAGTTCTCCGGGGGCATGCTGCAGCGGGTCATGATCGCCATGAGCCTGCTCAACGAGCCCGCGGTGCTGGTCGCCGACGAGCCGACCACCGCTCTCGATGTCACCATCCAGGCCCAGATACTCGAGCTCATCGAGCGGCTGGCGGTGGACCGTGGCTTGGGGGTCATCCTGGTGACGCACAATCTCGGCATGGTGGCCAGCATCTGCGACCGGGTCATGGTCATGTACGCGGGCCAGATCGTCGAGGAAGCCCCGGTCGACGCCGTGTTCGCCCATCCCGCCCATCCCTATACCGTCGGCCTGCTCGACTCCCAGCCCGACCGGGCGACCGGCACCAGGCTGGAGACGATGGCCGGCGGATCACCGAAGATGACCGCGCTCCCGCCCGGGTGCAGGTTCGAGCCACGCTGTGCCTATGCCGAGCCCGGATGCTCGCAACCGCCGGATCTATGGGCATTGTCCGGTGGCCAGACCGCCAGGTGCTGGGTCAGCAAGCGCCACGGCAAGCTGCCGGACCTTCCGGATCCCGCACCGACCGCCGCCGGACTCGGATCCGGGTAGGCCAGGGAATGGCCCTCCTCCGCCTCGAAGGCGTCTCGGTTCACTTCCGGCTCCGCAAGCGGGGTCAGGGAGGCGGCATCGTGCGGGCCGTGGACGACGTGAACCTGACGATCAACGAAGGTGAGGTGCTGGGCATCGTCGGCGAGTCGGGATGCGGCAAGACCACCCTGGGACGGGTCATCGTCGGGTTGCAGCAACCGACCGCCGGCGACGTGATTGTCCGGGGCGAGAAACGGTCCCTCCGCCAGCGGCCGGGGGCCAACGCACGCCGCGACGGCTTCCAGATGGTGTACCAGGACGCGGCGGGATCTCTCAACCCGTGGAAACGGATCGGTTGGAGCATCGCCGAGCCACTGCGCAACGAGGGGATGGGCAAGCCGGAGATGCGCGAACGGGTGCTCGAGCTACTGGACCAGGTCGGACTCTCCGACTCGCTGATCGATCAGTACCCGGGCGAACTCTCGGGAGGTCAGCAGCAACGGGCGGCCATCGCACGGGCTCTGGCCGGCCGGCCCCGGCTGATCGTGCTCGACGAGGCGGTCAGTTCCCTCGACATGTCCACCCAGGCCCAGGTCCTCAACCTACTCAAGGACCTGGCGGAACATCATTCCGTCAACTACGTGTTCATCTCCCACGATATCGCGGCGGTCGATTTCATGAGCGACCGCGTGGCGGTCATGTACCTGGGGAGGATCGTCGAGTTGGAGGATGCCCACGACAAGAACAGGCCTCTGGTGCACCCCTATTCCATCACCCTCAGATCGGCGGTGCCGGTACCCGATCCGGTCGTGGAGCGCCGCCGTAACCGCATAGTCCTGACCGGACCGGTGGCCAGCGCCACCGATCTGCCCTCGGGGTGCCGATTCCACACCCGCTGTCCGATCGCTCAACCTATATGTTCCGACTCCGAACCGGAACTGGCCAGGGCGTCGGTGACCAGCCGGGTCGCCTGCCACTTCGCGGGAGAGTTCGACGCCCGCCATGCCGAGGCCGTAGCGCAGACCGCAGAGAAATCTACGTGATCCTCTTCACCGCCCGCAGGCTGGCCGAGGCGATCGCCGTCCTGTTCGTGCTCACGTTCCTGATCTACGTCATCGGCACCATCGTGCCCGGCGACATCGCCCAGCAGATGGCCGGTATCGAAGGCGCCACTCCGGAGAGGATGGCGGAGATGCGGGCACGGCTGGGCCTGGACCGCCCGCTGCTCGTCAGGTACGGGGAATGGCTGGGCAATGCGGTGCGAGGCGACTTCGGCCATTCGTTGTTCACGGGACGCGACATCGCTGCGGATGTCCGGGCCCAGTTCCCGGTGTCGCTGGAGGTGGCCATCGTCAGCGTCGTCCTCGCCGTGGTCATCGGCATTCCGCTCGGTGTGTACGCAGCAGTGCACACCGGAACGGTCATGGATCGGATCCTTCGAGGGATCTCGCTCCTATTCTTCTCGGTCCCGACCTTCGTATCGGGGGTCCTGTTCGTATGGCTGGGATCGATCATCCTCAAGTCCTTCTACACGTCGTTCTACGTGCCGTTTAGCGAAGATCCCATCGCCAACCTGCGATCGATAGCGTTGCCCTGCCTGGCAATCGCCCTCCCCTCGTCAGCTTCCATCATCCAGATGACCCGCACGACCATGATCGCCAGCCTCCAGGAACCGTTCATCGACACGGCCCGTGTCAAGGGCGCCCGGGAGAGCAGGGTCCGCTACATACACGCGCTGCGCGCCTCGCTCGGACCGGTCGTAACGCTCATAGGCCTCATCTTCGGCGCTCTGGTCGGTGGCCTGATCATCGTGGAGCAGATCTTCAATCTGCCCGGCCTCGGACGCGGGGTGTTGCTGGCGATCGCGGAGCGGGACTTCCCATACGTGATCACCGCCACGCTGGTCATCGCCAGCGTCTATATCGTCGTGAACTTCATCGTCGACCTCCTGTATCCGATCCTCGACCCGAGACAGCGGGAGCAGACATGACCGCGACCGGAACCGAACGCGTCGGTGGTGAGGAGCGGGGAGCCGCCGCGATGCGCAACGCCCGCCTCCGGCACCAACTCCGTGCCGTTGCCCGACACCCTTCCGGAAGGTTCGGTCTGCTGCTCATCGCCCCCGTACTCATCCTGGCCGTAGTGGGACCCTTCGTGATCCCGTGGGATCCGATCCAGATCAACCCGTCCGACTCTCTACTGGGACCATCGACCCGGCACTGGTTCGGGACGGACCAGCTCGGACGCGATCTCGCCGCCCGGGTCGTGAGCGCCATACCGGTGGTTATCTGGGTACCGCTCGGCGCGGTGCTGTTGGCGGTCACCGGCGGTAGCGCCATCGGGATACTGGCCGGATACCGCCGAGGGTGGCTGGAGCGGGTACTCATGGCGGGAACCGATGTCCTGCTGGCCATGCCGGGCCTGCTCACGGCCATCCTGATCGTCGGCATCTTCGGTGGAGGATCACGAAACATGATCCTGGCCATCGGCGTCATCTACCTGCCCCGCTTCACCCGGATCGCCCGCGGATCCACCCTCGAGGTGCGGGGCCTCCCCTATGTCGACGCAGCCCGACTGTCGGGAACCAAGCCGTTGGCCCTCGTGATGCGACACATCCTGCCCGGGATCAGTTCCCCCCTCTTCGTGATGTGCGTCCTCAGCCTATCCACCGGCCTACTAGTCCAGACAGCCCTGAGCTTCCTGGGATTCGGATTCGAGCCTCCCACCGCCGACCTCGGGAGGATGCTCGCCAACTCGGTCGACTTCCTGACCCTCGCACCGTGGATGGCCATCTCTCCGGCCGTGGTGATCACCCTGCTGATCCTGGCCTTCAACAACCTGGGTGACGCCGTCCGCGACGTGATAGATCCGGAAGTCGCCCGCGCGGCCGGAACGGTGTGAAGTGCCGAACACCTTCTGACAAGAGGTTCCTCGGATAGGCGGAGGCCGATCATCCCTGTCAGCAGGCCTATCCGGCCGCTCATCGAGAAACACCTGATCAACGCGGTCACCTGATGAACGGTCGCACACTCTGTTTCCCCGGGTAGTCCGTGCCACCATGGACAACGCCGAGGAGCTCGCCGCCTCGGTGTCGGGACTGCACCCGCTCGGGCGCCGGGGCAAGCCCGCCGACATCGCCGCGGCGGTCGCCTTCCTGGCCGGGGAGGACGCCTCGTTCGTCACCGGCCACACCCTGGTCGTGGACGGCGGCCTCACGTCGCAACTGCGAACGCCTACATAGGAGATCGGGGAACGTCGCCGGCGGCCATCGACGGATCCGGTGACTGCCTTGCCCCACGGTCGACCATGCCGGCTTGACACGACATACATCGTTCCCAAAAAGGTCCGCTTTGCGATTGGCGGGTTCTATTCGCTATATATATACAGGCTGAAGGCTGGCGTACCGATGTGCGCCACTTCAGAAATGTGCGCCACTTCAGAATCGTGTGCGCCCAGCAACGACAAGCAAACGAGCGGGAGGAAGACCGCATGAAGAAGTTTACAGGCGTCATCGTCTTGATGGTCGCCCTGGCGATGATGGCTACGGCCTGCGGCGATGGTGATGCGGCAGCAGATGCGGAAGACGCCGCTGCTGCGGCCCAGGCTCTTGCAGCCCAGGCTTCCGCTGAGGCTGAGACCCACGCTGCCGAGGCCGCCGAGGCCCAGGCTGCCGCGAACGAAGCTGCCGCGGACGCCGAGGCGGCCCAGGCTGCTCTGGAAGCGGCCCAGGCTGACCTAGAAGCCACCAAGGCTGCTGCGGCGGCCGGTGACGAGAAGGCCCAGGCGGCCTTGGATGCGGCTCAGATGAAGGCCGACGAAGCTGCGGCGATGGCCGACGAAGCCGAGATGAAGGCCGACGAAGCCGAGATGAAGGCCGACGAAGCCGAGATGAAGGCCGACGAAGCCGAGATGGCGTTGGCGGAGTCCATGATGGTGGAGGCGCCCGAGATCCGGACCGCCGAGGTCGCCATGGGTATCTATCCCTGCTGCGCCGACCTCGCCTACTGGCAGATTCCCATCGAGTTGGGTTGGTGGGACGAGCTGAATATCACCATCACCCCCAACCAGCCTACGTATCACTACTTCACCGCATCCCAGGAAATCGTTCCGTGGTTGCAGCGTGGTGATGGCGATGTGGCCCAAGCCTGGGTTCCGGGATCGTTCGGAACGCTGGAGACCTTCGGGCAGGATATTCCGCCGATTCACTTCGCGGACATCTATGTCGGCTATGCCATCCTCGTGGCTCCCCACAGCGATGCGAAGACCGCCGTGGAGTTCATGGAGGAAGGTATGAGCTTCCCCGATGCGGCTAAGGCGGCAGTCGAGCAGTTGGTTGGCGCGGAGGTTCACATTCCGCCTCACAGCACCACCCAGTCCCAATACTCGGATGCGTTCTTCGCCTACCTCGATGAGTGGTGGCAAGACGTGGAAGAGGACATTCCGGCTCTGGACGGCGAAGGCAACCAGTTGGTTCTTCTGAACCGCGACGGGACGCCGGCTCTGGACGACGACGGCAACACTCAGCCCATCCGGATCACCACCAACGACTGGCGCAACTACGCCAACCCGGTATACGTAGACGACCCGACCATCGTCCAGCTTTCGGCTGTCGAGGGCCGGATCGACTTCGCCATGCCCTATGGCGCCCCGACCCTGGTGCAGATGATGCGCAACGGCTGGGATCCGCTGATCAACTTCGCGATGATGTACGAGCACGACGCGGTCTCCCAGCAGACGGCGATCGCCTCGGCCACTGTCGGCGGAACCGGACTCTTGGCCCGCCGCGAGTGGGTGGAGGAGAACAAGGATCTGGCTTACCGGGTCATCTCCGTGGCCAACCGGATCTTCGCCTACCTGGAGGATCCCGACACCCAGCTCGACGCCTGGACGATCGAGGCCAACCTCATCAACGAGAAGCGCCAGTTGTCCATGGAGCCCGAGGACATCGGCATCATCTGGGACACTATCGACCCGTCCTTCAACTGGGAGGACCAGGAAGCGCTGTGGGACTTGACCATACCCAGCTACCACCCGGAGACAGTGTTCAGGACCCAGATCGAGGCGCTGAAGGCCAGGGGCGTCCTGTCTGAGACCTACGACACGCAGGCAGGCTTGGAAGAGTTCTTGCTGGCCCAGGACCTCTACTACGACCTGAGGGGCATGCAGGAGCGTTCCGACGACCTGTTCGGCAGGGCAATGGAAATGCAGCTCTCCGAGAGCCAGCAGGCCTTGGTGGATCAGGCGCATGTCTACTACGACCGATACAACTTCTACGATGCTCTCCGCTACCTCGAGGCAGCCCTGATCGGGTAATCTCCGAGGCGCGACCGTCTGAGTAGAAACAAAACAACCAGTCGAACGCGGGGTCGGACAAGCGACCGTCCGGCCCCGCGTTTGGCCTGTAAGGAAACAAGAGACAGCTAGAAGCCAAGGAACCGATATTCAGTGACGATGACCAGCACGGACGTTCTTGACGTGAGGTCTGCGGCAAGGCGCGCCAAAAGGCGCCGACAGATCGCTTATTTCCTCTACTTGAACCTGGGAATCGTCCTGTTTCTAGGAGTTTGGTGGGCACTCTCCGTAAGGTTCCCCCTGAACTTTCCTTCGCCCTTGAACGCAGTCCGCCACTTCGCGGACAACTTTATGTCCAGTGAGTGGACCAGGAGGTGGTTCGCCCACGGCAACGCTTGTCCCGGTCTGGCGGAGTCTGGCGAGCCGATCCCGTCCTACTGCTCCGGATACGTCCTTCATCTCCTGGTGACGACCCGCAACATTCTCATCGGCGCCACTCTGGGGACGATTCTCGGACTGTCGGCGGGGCTGGGCAGCCTGGTATTCCCGAAGATCGCCGAGGTGTTCACCCCGGTCGCCTCATTCTTCGGGACGGCCCCGATCTTCATCGCTGCCCCGTTCTTCGTGATCTGGTTCGGGGTCAACGTACCCCTCCTGACCACGGTCGGGTTGATCACCTTCTACACCACCCTTCTCATGTACTTCTTCAGCCGCCGGGCGGCGGAGAACATCTCGGTGGGAATCGTCGAGTCAGCCCTCACGCTTGGTGGAACCCCCCGCTCCATCTTCCGTTGGGTGTATTTGCGGGGAACCGTGCCGGAGATCGCCGGAGGCTTCCGGATTGCCTTGGCCGGTGCTTGGGGCCTCGGTGTGTTGGTGGAAGTCTTGGGTATCCAAAGGGGGGGAGGCTTCCTGATCGCAATGTGGAGGTTCGGCGTTGGCCTCGTAGAGTGGCCGGCCGCGGTCGTCGCTCTAATCACATTCTTTGCGGTGCTGGCCGTGATTGTCGACGGAATTCTGGTAGTGGTAATCCGCTTCATGACTAGATGGTCCGAGGCTGGCCGCCGGCTAGAGCTGTGAGCAAGGAGGAAACAGCTATGTCAAGAGTCGTCAGCTTCGAGGGTTTGTGGTGCGTGTTCGAGCACCGGTCCGGCCAACTGGTTCATGCCCTCCAAGATGTAACTTTCGGTGTCGAGAGCGGCGAGTTCGTTTGCGTGGTGGGTCGTTCAGGACACGGGAAGACCACACTCCTTCGGGTGCTCGCCGGGCTGCAGCCTCCAACGGCCGGCCATGCGAAACTGGGAGACGAAATGGTGACCGGTCCGGGCGCTGACCGGGCCATGGTCTTCCAGCAGGATACGGTGTTCCCCTGGTTGCACGTCCGGGAGAACGTCGAGTTCGGTCTCCGGGCCATGAACGCGCCGGCCGACCAGCGCAACGAGGTTACCGATCACTGGCTGGAGGCGGTTGGGTTGACCGAATTTGCCGACTCCTGGCCCCGGGAACTCTCGGGAGGTATGCGCAAGCGCGTGGCGTTGGCGTCAGCCATGGCGGTAGGTTCCGATGTGATCCTCATGGACGAGCCCTTCGGATCGCTCGACTACTTCACGCGCCGTAACCTCCACGATGTTCTCCTCGATCTGTGGGAAGAGACCAGAAAGACCATCTTCTTCGTCACCCACGATATCGAGGAAGCTCTGATCCTGGCCGATCGGGTGATCCTGCTAGCAGAAGGAAAGCTGGTGGATGACATTCCGGTCACGCTGCCCCGGCCCCGTGATGAAGACGTGCGTGCCAGTGATGAAGCGGTGAACATCACCAAGGTGATCCTGGAGCACCTTGGCATCACCGAAGAGGAAGCGACGCGGGTTTGAACCAGTCACAGTCTCTCCGCAGGCTCTTCTGGATCGGGTGGGTTGTCTGGTTTGTCCTGAGTGCTGCGTTGCTGGCGCTGCTGCCGAGCAGCCTTGCCTTTGTGACCTGGACCTATGGAGAGCGCGTGTTGTCAGTTACGTGGTCCTTCCTGGTCTCATGGGTGATTCTGTTCTGGGTTTGGCCGTTCGTCTTTCGCTTCGCCGGCTCCTTGAGAACCCTTACCAAGATAGTTCGAGGAATCCAGGGAACTCCCAAGCGGCTCTTGAACGCGATGCGCACCAATCCGCTGTTCTTCATAACCTGGGCTGTGCTGCTCGTGGGCTGGCAGGTAGCCTCCTATGTAGCGCCGGCAGGAACGCTCGAACATCCCCTGGTGCCGGGGTGGGACTATGTCTTCAGGGTGGCGTTGCCAAGAATGGCCGGAGACTGGTACGTACCCGGCGGATTCCCCCTGCCACGTGTGACTCTACTGTTCGATCAACTTGCGCCTTTCCCCGCAATCCTGGGTGAGGAAGCGAGAACCTGGCCGGCGGTGTTCTTGGCGCTCGCCTTCCACTCGTTCATGACGCTTTCGAGATTGGTGTTGGGCTTGTCGATCGGGCTCTTGGGCGGTCTCTCCACCGGTCTGGTCATCTCCTACTGGTCTGTCCTGCGGCAGATCTCTTGGACGTCGATGAACTTCTTGCGGATGATCCCCCTCTTGGCAGCCATTCCCTGGATGCAGGTCGCGTTGGGCGCCACCCTCAGGGGTCTTACCACTTTCATCGCGTTCGGTGTTTGGGTCGTGCTGGTGGTGGCAACCATGAACTCCGTGGCCAACGTGCCCGACCGGTACATCGAGAGCGCCCGCACTCTCGGCGCTTCACGCCTACGCACCTATTTCAAGGTGATCATTCCCGGTTCGATGCCCGAACTGCGGACCGCCCTCTTGCTATCCGCCGGCCTGGGGTGGTCCCTGACGATCGCCGCCGAGTTCCTCGGTTTTCCCACCGGGCTGGGATATATGGCTTCCATAGCGGTGCAGGAAACCAATACCGCCCGGCTAGTCATCGTGGCCATCGTGGTTGCTGTTTACTCTCTCCTGACTTTCTTCTTCCTCAACGAGATGTTCAAGAAGCTCGTGAGTTGGATGCCGCAGCGAACCGGCCAGACCGACATCTCGAAGATAGCCGGAGCAGCCGGAGCAGCCCGCGCCGAAACCATCCACGAGGTCTAGGAGGGTGCTGAGCAACGATTCCTGCGGGGTTCGTTGCTTGGTAACCTACCTGGTCTGAGAGTTGCCGGCTACCGTGCGAACCCCTTTGCACGGGGTTTCCCAGAATCCTCCTAGAGCCACTGCTGGATCCGGACCCATGACGGGCGGCTCGTCCGGAACACCGGTCTGTTTCCCGCCTGCGACCACCACGGCTGGTAGGCACGGGTGTTCCTAGGAACTGTATTCGGTCTGGTCACCGCGTTGACCCTGGGGGTCAACAATCTGCTGACCGCGGTGGTGGCCCGTCGGTTCGGCGTGCTGCGCTCCACCACCGTCACCCTGACTATTGCCTTTGTGGTGATGATCGCTTGGGCGATGGTCATCGGTGTGCCCTACGAGATCACGACCGACCAGATCATCTTGCTGGGATTACTCGGTGCCGCAGCAGCCACATCCTTCCTGGGAAGCTACATGGCCCTACGCCTCGGTCCCGTGTCGGTGGTGAGTCCCATCTCGGCCCTATCCGGCGCCGTTACCGTGCTCTACTCCTACTGGCTGCTCGCAGAGAGACCGACCGCAGTGCAGTGGATCGGTATTCCCATCGCCGCCCTTGGAGCGGTCCTGGCGTCGCTAGTCATCGAAAAAGGCACCAAAATCCGGCTGGTCACATGGGGTCCGGTCTTCGCCATGATCGCAGTGCTGGTGGGATCGCTCTCCAATGCCGGTCTGAAAATCCCGATCCGTGACGGACTCGACTCCAACTGGACCATCATCACGCAGCGCTTCTACACCGTTGCCTACATAGCGCTGCTGTTCGTGATCATCGCCCGCATTACCCAGAACCGACACCGGGAAGGAAAAACTTCTCGATTGGAGGACTGGGACAAGAGGCAGTCGAAGATCACCTGGCGGAACGGTTGGCTGCTGGGAGTGGTCGGGATAATCGACGCCGTGTCTTTCGTGACGTTCGGATACGGCTTGGCCTATGCCCCGGCCTGGCTGATCGGGATCCTCTCCCAGAGCGGCCGGGTGATAGCTGTGGTCGGCGGCGTGATCTTCTTCCACGAACGTCTCCACCACCTGCAGTGGGCCGGGGTGGGACTGGTCGCAGTCGGCCTGGTCATGTCCATCGCTGGCTAGCGGCGGGGCCCATGAGCTTGCTGAACCATATATAATAGCGTACAATGATATAGAATCATGCCAGATTCGAGGATATTGAGGATACGATGCAGACGTTCACGTACCAGGATGCTGCCCGGCAGCTGCTGACCCAGGGCTTCGAGGAACTGGCCGAGGGCGACTCCCGACAGGCATCGGAAAAAGGCTGGGGCGCCGCCGCGCAAATGATCAAGGCCGTCGCTTCCGATCGCGGTTGGAAGCACGACAGCCACGCCGCCCTTTATGCGGTCATCGACCGGCTGGTGAAGGAAACCGGCGACGATGACATCCGCAACCGGTTCAGTACAGCGAACGCCCTTCACCAGAACTTCTACGAAAACTGGGGTAGTACCGACTACGTGGCCGGAGGGCTGGCAGACGTACGTGAGTTGCTGGACAAGCTGGAACCGCTGCTGGAGAGAGATCCAGTTTCTCCCATACCCACCCACAATCGGCGGCGGTCACCTCCAACACGCCACTGCACGAATCCTTTGAAGGCCCACACCAGGCTCGGTACCTACCAAGTTCGATGATCGTCAACGCGGCAGGGTGTTATCCGTTGCCTTGCCAAAGCATGTTACAACATTATATAATGATGTCGAAAGACGATAACGGTCAGAAAGACGATAACGGTCAGGAGGTAGGATGCAGACGTTGACGTACCAGGATGCTGCCCGGCAGCTGCTGACCCAGGGCTTCGAGGAGCTAGCCGGGGGCGACTCCCGGCAGGCATCGGAAAAAGGCTGGGGCGCCGCCGCGCAGATGATCAAGGCCATTGCTTCCAACCGCGGTTGGAAGCACGACAGCCACGCCGCCCTCTACGCCGTCATCGACCGGCTCGTCAAGGAGACCGCCGATGATGGCATCCACGTCGGGTTTGGCATAGCCAACAGCCTTCACCAGAACTTCTACGAAAACTGGGGTAGTACCGACTACGTGGCTAGAGGGTTGGTACACGTGAGGGATCTCCTGAACAGGCTGGAACCGTTGCTGGATCTGAGTGGGAGTCAGCACAAGCAGCGCTCGGGATAGGGAACGTACGATGCAGACGTTGACGTACCAGGATGCAGCCCGGCAGTTGCTGGCCCAAAGCTTCGAGGAGCTAGCCGAGGGCGACTCCCGCCAGGCATCCGAGAAGGGCTGGGACGCAGCCGCGAAAATGGTCAAGGCCGTCGCCTCCATCCGCGGTTGGAAGCATGACGGCCACGCTGCCCTTTTCGCTGTCATCAGCCGGTTGGTGAAGGAGACCGGCGACGACGACATCCGCCGCTGGTTCGGTATGGCCGTCGCCCTTCACCAGAACTCCTGCGAGAACTGGGGTAGCGCCGACTACGTGGCTGCAGGGCTGGCATGCGTGCGTGATCTGCTGAGCAAACTCGAACCTTTGCTGGAGTGAGACGAGTGCTTCTCCGACGCCCGCCCCCAACCACGGTTCACAACTGACCTGATGCGAACGTTAACGTACCGGGATGCCGCCTGGCAGTTGCTGGCCCAGGGCTTCGAGGAGTTGGCCGAGGGCGACTCCCGGCAGGCATCCGAGAAGGGATGGGGCGCCGCCGCCCAGATGATCAAGGCCGTCGCATCCGGCCGCGGTTGGAAGCATGACAGCCACGCTGCCCTTTACGCTGTCATCGACCGGCTGGCAAAGGAGACCGGCGGCGACGACATCCGCCACCGGTTCGGTATCGCCAACGTCCTTCACCAGAACTTCTACGAGAACTGGGTTGACACCGACTACGTGGCCAAAGGGCTGGCAGACGTACGGGAACTGCTGAACAGACTGGAACCGTTGCTGGAGTGAGAGGAAAGCTTCTCCAACGCCTACCACCCGATCTAACCATGCGGTATTCCATACATTCCTCGACCCGGTCTACGCGGCGGTACGGGTGCTCAACCGTGCGTGTGATCGCGGAGTACCTTCCCGATCGTACGGTCGCTCTGGACGGTGCGCAATGCCGAGTCAACTCGCGGACGACCAAGCCGAGGGTGTAGGCCGCTATTCGAGCGTCCAGACCGACGCCGGTGAGAACCACAGTCGAAGCAGGAGGAGCGAGGTCCAATGCTTCTGCTACTGCGGATGAATCTCCGGTTACCTCGATGATGGCGTCGGGCCCGTTTCTCCACCCTGCTTCCGCCAGGACGTCCCCAAGCTCATCGGGACCGGCGACTACCCGCTCTCCCATGACTCCGCCCAGCGCTCTCCGGGCCGGCTGTGGCTCGGAAAGCGCTACCGTGAGACCGGCAAGGGCACCGACCAGGACGGTAAGCAATCCGGCCGGTCCGCCCCCTAGCACCAGCAGATGTTGTCCGGCCGTGAGGCCACTGAGCCCTACGAAGTGGAGGGCGCAGGCGAGGGGCTCCACAAAGATCGCCTCTCCCGCAGCAAGACCGTCCGGGAGCCTTGTGGTTCACCACGCCGGAGCAGTGAACAGGTCAGCGAAGCATCCGTCCCGAGTGATCCCCATGTGTCGGCTGTTGAGACAGACGTTGGGAAGACCGCGGACGCAAGAAGTGCAAGCACGACACGGAAACAGCGGTTCGACCACGACTCGGTCTCCCTCGCTAGGCACGGATGCACCGTAGGCATTCCATCCGTTGCCCGGCCCGACGGCAACGACCTCCGCCACGGTCTCGCGGCCGAGGACGATGGGAAGTGTCGGATCTGACACCCCCTCCAAGTAGACGTGAACATCCGTGGAGCAGACTCCGCTGACGATCGGGCGGAGAAGGAACTCTGCCTGGCCGGGAAGAGGATCAGGCAGATCGACGACACTGCCCGATCCGACGTCGGTCATCTGAAAGGCTTTCATGAGGTGACCTTCCTTTCGACGAAGCCTCGACGGTTACGTTTCTGGGAAGTTGTACTGGAAGACTCCTCCGGTGCGGATCATCTCGGCGGCGATTCCGTCCGCGTGCTGGATGAAGCGGTTCAGCATGGCGTTGACCTGATCCGGGACATCTTGGAGAGCCTTATGTCCGGCTCCCACCGGCTTGCCGACCACCACCTGGGGGCACAACTCTCGAAGCAGGTCCAGATCAAGATGGGGCTGGCCGCAATCGATGTAGAGGTAGGGACATTCGACTTTGGAGACCACCGGCCCCGCGTCGAAAGCCATCATGCCGGCCCAGCCGTTGAGGATCACATGGTCGGGAACCTCGGCGAGCCGATCAGCAATGGTGGCCACTCGCGACGGGTCGTCGGTGGGCAGGTAGGAGGCCATCAGGAACATGCGCAGCGTCTCCCGATAGTCTTGATCCGCGGTCATCAGGTGGTCAAACGGTCCGTGATGGCGCTGGTGCCATCCGGGTATATTGCTCGGCGAATCCAGGCTGGCGATAGCCCCCACCAGCTCGGGGTGGCGGGCGGCGGTCGAGATGATCACCTGCCCACCCATGCTCTGACCCACGAGAACCGGCTTCTCGAGGCCCAGGTGGCGGATCAAGGCTGCCACATCGTCGGCATGACCTTCCATCGTATAGATCTCGTCGGGCTTGTCGCTGTCACCGTGACCACGCAGATCGACCGCGACACACCGATGGTTGGGAGCGAAATACTCTTCCTGGAAACCGAAACCCCCACGGTTTCCGAATCCGCCGTGGATGAAGACGATGGCCGGGTCGCCGGTCCCTAGTTGGTGATGGGCGATGCGTACGCCGTCGGATGTGGTGAAGAATTCAGTCATGAGTTGGAGGATAGTGGTCAGGGGTCAGTGGCAGTTTGTACAACGGGGGCACGGACCACGGGCCGCTGACCACTACATCTCGGGAAAGTTGTACTGGAAGACCCCTCCGGTGCGGACCATCTCGGCGGCGATTCCGTCTGCATGCTGGATAAGACGGTTCAGCATGGCGTTGATCTGATCCGGCACGTCCTGGAGAGCCTTGTGACCGGCTCCCACCGTCTTGCCTATCACGACCTGCGGACACAGCTCCCGGAGAAGATCCAGATCCACATCGGGTTGGCCGCAGTCGATATACAGATAGGGACACCTGACCCCCTGCAGGGTCGCGGTGGGGTTGTAGTCCTTCTTACCCGCCCAACTGTTGAGGATCACATGGTCAGGAACCTCGGCCAGCCGTTCCGCCATCTTCCCGAGCCGGGAGGGATGGTCGGTGGGGAGGTAGGCGGCGCTGAGAAAGGCGATGAGCGTCTCCCGGAAGGGCCCATCCTCGGTCATCAGGTGGTCATAGGGACCATGGAATCTCTGGTGCCATCCGGGGATGTTGCTGGGTGAGTCCAGGCTGGCGATGGCCCCCACCAGCTCGGGATAGTGGGCGGCAACGGCGATGATCACCTGCCCGCCCATGCTCTGGCCCACCAGCACCGGCTTCTCCAACCCCAGGTGACGGATCAGTTCGGCCACATCATGCCCGTGCTGGTCCATCGTATAGAGCGCGTCAGGTTTGTCGCTCTCACCGTGGCCACGCAGATCCACGGCTATGCACCGGTGACTAGGCGAGAAGTACTCCTCCTGAAAACCGAAGCCCAACCGGTTGCTATAGGCGCCGTGAATGAAGACGATGGGCGGGTCGCCGGCGCCCACTTCGTGGTAGGCGATACGCACCCCGCCAGAGGTGATGATCCATTCAGTCATGGGCTGGAGGATAGTTCCCGTGGCCCGCTGCCCTCCTGAGCCGGTAGACGGTCGTCGTGACCACTAACCACTAACCACGCTAGGTCTTGGGGAAGTTGTACTGGAAGACCCCTCCGGTGCGGACCATCTCGGCGGCGATTCCGTCCGCATGCTGGATGAAACGGTTCAGCATGGCGTTGATCTGGTCCGGCACGTCCTTGGTGGCCTGGTGTCCGGCACCGACCGTCTTGCCGATCACCACTTGCGGGCAAAGCTCGCGGAGCAGATCAAGGTCGAGGTCGGGCTGGCCGCAGTCGATATACAGGTAGGGACACTCCACCTGTTGCAGGGTCTCGGTCGGGTCGTAGGCGCTCATCGCCTGCCAGGCTCTGACGATCACATGGTCGGGTATCCCGGCCAGCCGTTCTGCCAGCCCCCCAACCCGGGAAGGATCGTCAGTGGGGAGGTAGGCCGCTCTCAGAAACTTGTGTACGGCCTCCCGGTAGGGGCCGTCGAAGGTCATCAGATGGTCGAAGGGGGCATGGAATCGTCTCTGCCATCCGGGGAGGTTGCTGGGCGAGTCCAGGCTGGCCACCGCGCCCACCAACTCGGGATGGCGGGCGGCCACGGAGATGACCACCTGCCCGCCCATGCTGTGACCCACCAGGATGGAACGCCGCAACCCCAACTGCCGCATCACTTCGGCCATGTCGTCGGCGTACCGGACCATCGAGTACACCTCGTCGGGCTTGTCGCTGTCGCCGTTGCCGCGCAGGTCCACAGCCACGCAATGGTGGTTGGGTGAGAAGTACTCCTCCTGGAAACCGAAGCCCAGCCGGTTGCCGTAGATGCCGTGCACGAAGACGATGGGCGGGTCGCCGGCGCCTACCTCGTGGTAGGCGATACGCACCCCGTCCGGAGTGGTGATCGATGAAGCCATACCGGTCAGGCCCAGTGGTCTGTCTGTGAAGTGGCTGCGTGGTTTGGGCTGGCAGCGGCGTTCCTCGCAAGGCCCGCCGACGAAGGCGTACCGGCAGCGTACGTTGAGGAGGCGGAACACCGTGAGGGGCGTCGATGGCTGCCAGAGCAGGCCAAGTTGTCTTGCACACAGGCCACTAGCCGACGAAGTCCAGGAGCGCCGAGGCGGCTTGCTCCACCTGGGATTCCGTCATCTGGGGGAAACAGGGCAAGCCGATCATCCTAGCTGCGGTGCTCTCAGCTACTGGAAGGGATCCTTGGCCGAGACCCATCCACCGGAAGGCGGGATGCAGATGCAAGGGCGGGTTGTAGTACAGGCGGCTGGCGACTCCCCGCGAGACCAGGTACTCCCGCGCCCTGTCTCGAACCTCTGCGGGCACCATCGCGTTGTAGGCGAAGTAGACGTGACGTGCCCAGGGCGCCTCGTATACAGGTGTCACCGGCGTACCGGAGAAGATCTCACGGTAGAGCGCGGCGGCTCTCCGGCGTCCGGCGATCCGGTCCTCCAGGGTGGGCAGCTTGGCGTTGAGCACTGCAGCCTGGAGGGTGTCGAGCCTTTGGTTGAAACCTTCCTCCAGCACCTTCCAGCCGGTACCGCCGGTCAGGTCCTTGCCGGACAGCCTCAGTCCTGGGGCGTGGCCGTAGTTGCGGAGAACCCGGATCCTGTGCGCCTGGTCGGGGTCGTTGGTCACCACCATTCCCCCATCTCCGTATCCTCCCAGGATCTTTCCGGGGGCCACGCTAAAGCAGCCCAAGGGACCGAAGGTTCCGGTTCGTCGGCCCTTGTACTCCCCGCCCACCGCTAGGGCCGAGTCCTCCAAGACCGTGATACCGTGGCGGTCGGCGATCTCGCAGATGGGATCCATGTCGGCGGGATGGCCGAACAGGTGCACGGGGATGATCACCCTGGTTCGGGAGGTGATCCTTTCCTCCACTTTCTCGGGATCCATCGTGAAGGTGTCCTCGGTCGTGTCCGACAACACCACCTTCGCGCCGGTGTGGGAAACGGCCGAGGCGGTGGGGTTGTCGGTGTTGGGGACGGTTATCACCTCGTCCCCCAGGCCTATGCCTAGAGCCGTCAAGGCCAGGTGGAGAGCGGCGGTGCCTGATCCCACGCCCACGGCGAACCTGGCGTCGACGTAGTCGGCGAACGCCTCCTCGAAAGCTTCCAACTCTTCGCCCAGAACGTAGTTGCCGCTGGCCAGCACGCGTGCCACCGCATCGTCGATTTCGGTCTTCAGCGTCCGGTATTCCATCGCCAGATCGCTCATCGGTACTACCAAGGCACACTCCTCCGTCAGGTTGTAACTGGTGGTCTGTCTGCAAGCCGGCTTGCCGTGCATTCCCAGGCAGCGACGCCCGCGGCTGCGTTCCGGGGACAATAGACATTACTTGACGGCGCGGGTAGCCCGCTAGATCCGGCGCGAGGCGTGCGGGTGGCTTCGTTGCTGGCGGTGGTCGGCTGAGTCGCGCTAGGCCCTAATCAGCGGTCTTGCGAAGATCGTGACTGTGGGTCGAAGGATATGAGCCGACCAGGCTTCCCGAGTGCCGCGCCGAGCATTGCCCGCTCGGCGCTGGCAGGCGGTGATCACCCGAGCACCGCGATAATGATCGATGTAGCAGCCCCGACGACGATCGTGACTATGGCGGTTACCCAACCCACGATCCAGCGAGTCTGTTCGCCCAACCGCTCTTCGACGTGGGCCCGAAGTTCTGCGATTGCAGCCACAAGGCGATCTTCGGTAACCGTAACCATCGCTTCCCTCTTCTGAAGTATCTAGTATTGTCAGGTTATCACACAGCTAGGGACTGTCGACAAGCGCGTAAGGGTGTTCCGCAGTCCGGTACCGCAACTTCTCAACCCGGGGTCGCGATTCGACCCGTTATCAATGTCAGCCCGGAACCACCACGGTGCGCAGTGCCGACCCTGTCTCCAGGTTTTCGAAGCCCTTCTCCATCTCCGAGAGGGGAATCGTGTGGGTGACCATGGAATCGAGATCGAGGCTGCCCAGCTGGTAGAGCGAGTCCAGCACCGGGAAGTCCTGGGCCGGTATCCCTTCGCCTCCGTGGGTGGTCATCAACGTCGACGTGTTCCGGAAAAAGGCCGACGGATCGATATCGGCCGCCGACCCGGGAGGGGGCACTCCGATCATGGTGGCCACTCCCCCGTACGACAGCATCCCCAGGGCCTGCTCCAGCGTGGCGCCCATTCCCACCGCCTCGAAGGAGAAGTCCACCCCTTCGCCGCCGGTGATGGCCCTTACCGCCTCCACCGCGTCTTCGCCCACCGAATTGACCGCATGGGTGGCGCCCATCGACATCGCCCACTCGAGCTTGAGGTCGGAGATGTCCACCGCGATCACCTTGGAGGCGTTCGCCATGCGGGCGCCCTGCACGGTGGAGAGGCCGATTCCTCCGCAGCCGATCACCGCGGTGGTGGCGCCCGGCCACACCTTCGCGGTATGGAAGACGGCGCCGGTCCCGGTCATGACCGCGCACCCCAGCATTGAGGCGGAGGTCATCGGCATCCCGTCGCTGACCGGGAAAGCGGCCCCGGCATCCACCCCGATCCGCTCGGCGTACATCCCCAAGCCCATCGGCACCTCCACCCTGGATCCGTCGGACGCCAGGGAAACCATCGGAGCGCGTGGCGAGGACGAGTTGCACCGCCGGGGGTCGTTGCGGCGGCACATCGAGCACGAGCCGCACGGAACGCGGCACCCCACCGCCACCCGATCGCCTACTTTCAATCGGGTCACTCCCCTACCCACTTGCTCCACCACGCCGGCTCCTTCATGACCGAGGAGCATCGGGTAGCGGGGCTCCCGGCCTGACTGCAGCCCTTTCGACACCTTGTAATCGGTCCGGCACACCCCGGCTGCTTCCACCCTGAGTATCACTTCCCCCTTCCGGGGAGGGTCGATCTCTATGTCGGCGATCTCGACTCGCCCCGGCGCTACCACCAGGGCCGCTCGGCTATGCATCCAGATCGACCAGGATGTCGTGGTCGTAGGTGAGACGCTCGCCACCGTCGGGAGTAACCCGGATGTTGTCCGAAACGCAGATGCCGCCCACGGCCAGGGCCTCAGCCGGATCAGCGAAGGTGATCTGGGGATGGAGGTTGATCACCATGTCGGTCTTCATGATCCGTTCCTTACCGGGAACCCAGGGGGGCTCGTGGGAGTCGAGGCCGATGCCATGGGCCGTGTATGCGACCGACTCCTCGCCGCCCTGCCCGTACTTGCGGTGGACCCGGTTGCGAGCCTCCAGCACCGCGTCGGAGGAGTCACCGGTCTTCATCACAGCTATGCACGCATCCAAGGTCTCGATCCGGGTCTCCCAGTACCGGAGGATCTGGTCTGAAGGCCGGCCGAAACAGTAGGTTCTGCGCACCTCCACCCAGTAACCGGAGGGACCACCCCATTCGAGATCGATACAGAGGACATCGTCCCGTTCGATCTCGGCGTCCATGCCGAAGGTGTAGGCCCGGTATGGCTGGCGGCTCATCTGGGCGATCCCGTCGAGACACCCGTGCTGGCGGACCAGACGATGAGCCTCGGCCAGCACATCCCGCTCGTTGGCGCCGGGCCTGATATGGCCCTCGAGCCCGGCGAACACCCGGCGAATGATCCGGGAGGTCTCGCGCAGGTTCTCTATCTCCTCTGCGCTCTTGACGGACTTGATGTCGTCGAAGAGGTCGGTGGCATCCACCAGGGTGGCGGTGTCGCCGAAGGCGCTCTGGAAACCCATGTAGTGAGCTGCGGAAGTGATATCGGCCAGCCCCACGATCCCGATGGTCCCATGGGAGATGCCATGGTCCGAAAGTATCCCGGCGATCTCGACCTCGGGAGTCTGGGTGGCCCGAAAGTCCTGGATCCAGTTGACCAGAGCCACCCGCGACAGGCCCCACAACGGGTCCCCGATGAAAGTGGGTTCTCCCTTCTGGGGAAGCACCACCATCCCCCACCCTGCCCACTGGAAGATGTCGCTCACGTACTGCACGCGGCCCCGTACGAACTCGTCGCCCCGGCTGCAGATGATCATCGCATCGATACCTGCCCCGGCCATGGTCTCGCGCAGCACGCGATGACGCCGTTCCCGCTCGGCGGGCGAAGAGATGTGGGTCAGTTTGCCTTCTGCCATTTTCTTGGGCTCCTTAGCTGCTGGGGGTCGGGATCGACGCTGGCTGATACGGTGCGGACTCGTCTGGATTCTCGAGTTCTTTGCATATCTCGTCGGTGCTGCAGGAGGCGATGAAACCGCCGTCGGTCATCCTGTCCAGGGCGTTCTCGTGAAGTTCCCTGGTGGATGAGGTGCAGGCATCGCTCACCAGTGACACCGCGTAGCCCCGGTCGGCGGCGTCGCGGGCCGACAACTCCACGCATCCCTCGGTGACGATGCCCGTGAACACCAAGTGGGTGATGCCCATTCGCTTGAGGACATTGTCGATGGCGCTCGAGTTGAAAACGCTGGAGGAGGTCTTGGAGAAGATCATCTCGTCGCCGTGTGCCGCAACTTCCGGCAGCAACTCGTCATCGCGTGCCTCGCGTGGCACCGGCTCCAGATCGGCGGAAGGCATGAACGCCTTCCCCGCGTCCCTGCCATCGTCCGTGCGATAGGCCACCCGGACGTGGATGACCTCCTCACCCGCGGCCCGGAAAGCGTCCTGGCATCTCCTTACGTTGGGCAGGATGCCGTTGATGTTGTCCCACCGCTCCTGCATGGTCTCGGGCCGGCCGGCGGCCTGGGCGATCCTTCCTATCCACCCTTCGCCATGCGCGTCGAGATACTGCAGATCGATGGTCAGCAGCGCTGTTCTTCCCGGCGCTATGGAAGGAAAAGATGGGCGGGGAAACAGGTCGTAGAAGGGGTCGTGCAGGTCCAAAGTCCTCATCCTTTTTGTCGAGAATTGCCGGTTCGCGTGGAGTTAGGTTGCCTACGCAACAGCGCCACTTCCGGCCGGCGCCAAGTATACGGCCCGCCGGGGGTGGGTCGATCTACACCGTCACCCGGCGGCCCTCGCGGCTGGAGGTCATGACAGCGTCGAGCAGGCGATGAAGGTCCACGCCGTCCTGGAAGTCAGGGCGGAAGCGCCGTCCTTCCCGGATCGAGTCGGCAAAGGCGGCTAGGGCTCTGGCGACGTTGTAAGCCGAGTGTCCCTCCGTGACCGGCATCTCCGAGTAATACTCGGCGGGGATCCCCACCTCTTCCAATGCCTCCGTCTCCTTGCCGCCTACCGAGACCTGCATGGGACCTACGGAAACCTTTACGGGACTGAACTGGTAGTACGACGGAGCAGCCAGGAGGATCTGGCCGTCCTCGCCGAGGATTCGCAACGAATACCCCTGGGGAGGGGAGGTCGTGTTGGACACATAGGCCGTCCCTACGACTCCGCCGCTCAATTCGGCCATGGCCATCACCGTGTCGGCGGTCTGCCACTCGAAGGTTCCGCCGTCGGTGTACACGCCTGCCGGCGAGAGGGTGAGTTGGCGGGCGGAGATGCTCTCCACGTCTCCCAGGATAGAACGGACCGAGTCCATCACATGGGCGAAGGCCACGAACAGCGCGCCGCTGGCCTCTTCATGGCGCACCAGCCAGGCACGGTCGGGGTCGACATCGAACTTGGAGAGCATCTGGGAGACGACGAAGGACAACGGCCTTCCAACCGCGCCATCGACCACCAGCTGCCGCGCCCAGGCGATCGCCGGGGCGAAGCGGCCCTGCATTCCCACCGCGGTGGGAATGCTCCCCTGCTCGGCCACCAAGGCCATCTCCAGGGCCTCTGCGGTGTCGAGAGCCAGGGGCCACTCGCAGTAGACCGGCTTTCCTGCCCGAACAGACGCCATGGTCAACGGATAATGTAGGCGGGGCCGGACGGCTACCGTGACCAGGTCGACTTCGGGATCGTTGCACAGGTCGTCGATGCCCGCATACCATTTTCGAGCGCCCCAACGCTCGGCTGCTGCTCTGGCCGTCTCCTCCCGGGTGGTGCATACCGCCTCCAAGATCAGTCCGGGGGCGGACTGCACCGCCGGTAGATGGGCGCGATCGCCGAAACCGGGCGGGCTGGCACCCACCACTCCAACCCGTACCCGGCCGCCGTTGCTCATCCTCGCCCCGTTTCCTGCTCGATCCCAGGTGGCAACAGGATCGACGCCAAGTTGCACCGGGGGTTTACCGGTCCGTGATTCTAGGCCGCTCGAGTGGTCGCAGGACCCGATCTTCTGTCGCACGCCCTCAACTCGGTCCGTCATGTAGCAGACCCCCACGAGGACCGGTCTACGTGACAGCACATCCCGAAATCGGCGGTCGAGGGGTCGGAAGCACCGGAGTTCGCGGCGAAGCCCTCCGGAGGCCGAGCGCCGCGTCCGCGCAGACTGTCTGGCGACCGCGACGCCAGGCTCGGTGTACCGCTGGCGCCGACAAGAAGCGATTCGGTGGACCGACACAGGGTATATGGCTATCATAGCTAGAGACTTATAGGTTTGATAGCTATAAGAACTGGGGTGTTTGGCGGGAGGTGGCAATGTTGACTGCGACTATCTCACAGGTGAAGAACGGACTCAGTGCCTATCTGCGAAGGGTCAAGGCCGGCGACACGGTACTGATCGTGGACCGAAAGACGCCCGTAGCTCGTATCGTTCCGCTGACGGATCGGACAGTGTCGGCGACGACCGCGATCGGTGACGACCGTGCCCGGATCCAGCGGCTGATTGCCCAGGGCATCGCGACCCGCGAGAGTGACCGGGACGCTCTGGAACTACTGCGCGAACTCGGGGAGTCGTGGCCATCCGGTCACGGCCTGCTCGGCGCGCTGCTCGAAGAACGCGATACCGCGTATCAGGAGGGGTATCGGTGAGGTTCTGGGACACGTCGGCGCTGGCGTCGCTGTCCTCCGACGAAGTCCGCTCCCCATTCGCCCGTGCCATCCTGCAGGACGATGACCGGATGGTCGTATGGTGGGGCACCCCGGTCGAGTTCGTGAGTATGCTCGCACGTCACGAACGGACGGGGAACCTCACCTCCAGCGAGTTCTCCGAACACTTTCGGTATCTGAAGGCACTGTCTGCAGGGTGGGTTGAGATACAGCCGAGCCCAAGCCTGAGGAGGCTCGCGCAACGGCTGCTGAGAACCCATCCACTACGCGCAGCGGATGCGCTTCAGTTGGCTGCCGCGCTTACCGCTGCCGACGGTGACCCTACAACCCTGGGTTTCGTGTGTTTCGACAGACGCCTGAACCAGGCGGCCGAGCGCGAGGGTCTGGAAGTCCTTGGCAGATAGCCCCGAGTTCACCACGAGATCACTGAGGAATCTTGCTTCCCCGAGCGAATAGAAACCTTGCTGTACCCGCGTGAAAGGATCACCGGCGTGCCGTACGGTAGCTTCTGCCATCTCGAAATCGGAGATCGAGGCCTTTTCCACCAGCCTCCTAGGAGCCTGCTGATTTAGGGGTAGGTGGGGTGGCTGTGTTGGTGTGTTGGGGGGTGGTGTGTGTGCTGGATTGGGATTTCGGGGGTGGTTTCGGGGGGTTTGGTGGCCGTTTTGGGGGTGGTGGGCCGGTCCGGGGGCGGTTGGTTTTGGTTTAGGTGGTGGTGAGCGTCCAGCCGCTGGTTGTGTGGGCCACGTCGAGGTTGATGAGCCGTTGTAGGTTGATGGCTGCTGTTTTGGTGGTGAACCACATTTGGTTGGCTTTGGTTCCTTGGTATGGGACGCGTCGGGCTTTGCCGCGGGTGAGCCAGGCGATGCTCCGTTCGACGGGTGGCCGGTATCGGCGGTAGGTGGTTTTGGTTTCGTCGTCTGCCCAGCGGGCTTTGTTGGCGGCTCGACGGTCGTGGTATTTGTCGACGACGATGGTGCGTCCTTTCTTGGCGGTGGTGCACCGGGCCCGTTTGGGGCAGTCTTTGCATCGCTTGGCGAAGGGGGCGGTACCGCCGGGGCGGATGCGGGCGGTGTGCCCGACGGGACAGGTCACGGTTCTGGCTTTGGTGTCGATGTCGAAGTCGTCGCGGTGGTAGCCGTTTTCGATGTGGGGTTTGCGGACGATGGGTTTGGTGATGGGGGTGAGGTTGTTTTGGTCGAAGGTTTCGAGGGCGGGACCGGACCCATACGCCGAGTCGGCAATAACCTCGCTGTCGGGGGCCTGGTCGGCAACGAGGTCGGCAACCAGGTCGGCGTCGGGGGTGTTGGCCCCAGTTATCTTCGCGGCGGTGACCAGCCCGGTTTCGGGCTCCGCGGCTATATGCGCCTTGTAACCGTCCCGTTTGTGCGCCCGGGTCTTGTGACCATGCCGGGCGTCGGGGTCCACCGTGGATATGGTCCGGTCCTTGGCCACACGCCGGGCTATCCGCCAGCGGCCCTCCCGCTCCGGATCGGCTTCCACGTCCTGGCCCGCCACCACACCCAACAGTCCCACAGCGTCGGCCTGCTCGCCGCTCAACTTCGCATCCTCGACCGCTGCGATGACCGCCAACGCGTCGGACACCAGCCCGTTGATCAGCTCAGAGCGGCTTTCGGGATCGGACCAGTCGCAGGACGGTTTCGCCCTCGAGTCGTAATCGTGAGCTACCAGCACCAGATCGGCCGCCTGCGGTATCAGACGACGGCAACGCCGTATCTGCGATGAGATCATTGTTACCGTGTCCTGGGTAGCTACCGCGTCGTCCAAGATGGTGGAATCCAGAGCACGACGGTCCTTGCCTGCCAACACCCCACACTCGTCTATCACCCGCCGTACCGCGTCGAAGATACGCTCGGGACGGTCACTGGCCCGGAGTCTTGCCCGCCACAGGGTAAGCACCGTCGGGTGGAATCCCCCGTCGCTCAGCGACAGACCCGCCGCCGCTTTCCACGCTATATCACGCCGCAGACTCTGGATCGCTTCTCTATCCGACAGTCCCTCGAGCGCTTGGAGGACCATCACCACGGCGATCACCGGCCCCGGCACAGACGGGCGACCCCGCCCACTCCCGAACAGATCCGCGAACATCTCGTCAGGGAACAGGCGGCGGCGGTTCTCGGCCAAGAACCGGTACACCGACCCCACAGGAACCAGATGCCACAGATCTGTCGTGTCCAAAAACTCACGATCAAAACTCTCAAAACCCTGCATAACCCCTACACTAATACCAACAAACCCAAAACGCGAACACCCCAAACCCCGATACAGCGATTAAATCAGCAGTCTCCTAGGTGCGTGAGGACGGTAGAGGAGGGGCGTCGAAGGGGGTGAGACCTTCCCCGATCACCCCTGCGAAGAAGGGGCTTTGACCGGGAGGGAGAGGAGGTAGGTCGGGAGAGACGAACCTGCCCATCGGTTCTTCGGTGATGTGACCCTGGTCGTAGACGATGCGGCCTCTGGACAGGGTGGTGAGGATACGGCCGGTCAGGCCTATACCGTCATAGACCTTGCCGCTCCCGCCCGACCTGCTCAGGAACCTGGACGAGTCGACGGGTACGCGGGTATCCAGCAGAGTATCGAGGTCGGTGGTCCCGGCCACCACCAAGTCACCCCAGGCGCGGGCCTCCAAGAGGGTCTGGATGTCGGTGTGTCGGGTGAGCTGCATGAGCTTGGCCGTCTCGACGGTGATGTGCGATCCGGGATCCACCAGCACCAGATCGGCGTCGGCGCCTGCGACGATCGTACCTTTGCGAGGGTAGATGCCGAACAGTTTGGCCGGATTGGCGCTCATCACCTCCACCGCCCTGACAAGGGGAAGGCGTCCGGTCAGGCCGGCGTCCAGCATCACCGGGACCAGCATCTCCAACGAGGGAATCCCCTGTCCGGCGGCGGCGAAGTCGGCGGCCGCCTTCTCGGCGGGCGTGAAGGGGGCATGGTCGGAGGCCACCACCGCCAGAGACGCATCCGCCAGTGACCGCCAGAGATAGTCGATATCCGATTTGGAACGGAGGGGCGGCGCCACCTTGACGAAATTGCCGAGGCGGGGAAGGTATGTCTCGTCGAACAGCAGGTAGTGGGGACAGGACTCGGCGGACACGTCGACACCGCTCGCCTGAGCGGCCTGCACCTCTTCGGTGGCCAGCCGGGAGGTGATGTGAACGATGTGTAGCGGAAGGCCGACTTCCCGGGCGATGGTGGCCACCAGTCCCACGGCGGCCGCTTCCACCATGGGAGGCCGGGAGGGATTGCCGAACCGGTCCGGAAACTTGCGGAAGTGTTCGATGAACGGCTGGCTCTCGGCATGGACCGCGCATCGCAGCCCCGTGGGCGCCACCGTCCGCAGGCACTCGTAGATCTCCTCGGGCGCCGAGGCCCACAGTCCCTCGAACTCGTCGAGACGTTCGGGAGGGGGGTTGTGCGTGAATAGCTTGAACCCGATCGCGCCGCTCTCAGCCATCGCCTCCGCCCGGGCCGGGTCGGTGATCCCCGCTCCGGCGTACAGGGCGAAGTCGATCACGCACTCGGCTTCTCCCAGCTTCCGTCGGGCTTCGAACGTCTGCGGGGTACTGCAAGGCGGGTTCGAGATAGGCATCTCGAAGAGGGTGGTGATCCCCGCCGCCGCTGCCGCCCGCGACTCGGAGGCGAAGGTGGCCCGCTCGGGGTGGCTGGGCGCCCGGCAGTGGAAGTGCGCGTCCACCGCACCGGGAATCACCAGCAACCCGGAGGCGTCAATCTCGCTACGGGCCGGTCCCAGGGAACCCGGTGAACCAACCTCGGAGATGCAGTCACCGTCCACGCCGATATCGGCCGGGTGGGCGCCCCGGTCGCTCACCACCGTCCCCCCGACGACTCTCAGATCGAGCATCTAATGCTTCCGGATCGTCTCCGTTGCTCCGGACTCCCTGCTACGCCCGCCGGTAGCCGATCTCGGGGCCCGGTCCCCAACGGGTGCCCATACCCTCGACGTCCCGTCCGACCTGGGTATAGCCACCTTCGGAGGAGAAGGCGATGTGTCCTCTCACGAAGACCCGCTTGACGTCCTTCATGTGGTCCAGTGAGGCCAGCGGGTCGCCTCCCACAGCTACCACATCGGCGGTCCTGCCCGCTTCCAGGCTGCCCAGTTGGTCCTCAAGTCCTAAGAGTTTGATGCCCCGGCGGGTTATGGAGTTGAGCGCGTCCAGGTTGTCGGGACATACCCCGACTTTCACCATGAACTTGAGTTCCTCGGCGATGGCGTAGTGCGGGACCACCGGACTTCCGGCGTCGGTACCGAACACGATGGGGATACCCGCGGCGGCGGCCGCGGCGTTGCCGGCGAACCGATCCTTCTCGGCCATCTGGTCCTTGCGGCGCTCCACATCGGAGACGGTCATCCCGAAGTCCAAGCCGAACTTGACCTGCTGCACCAGCGGGGAGAAGGTTGTGACGATGGGAGTGCCCTTCTCCACCATCTTCTCGATGGTGGCGGGACTCATCGACCCACCGTGCTCCACGCAGTCCACCCCGGCGTCCACGACGCGCGAGATGGCCTCGTCGAAGGTGGCGTGGGCGGTCACCTTCATCCCGTTCTGGTGAGCCTCTTCAACCATGGCCCGCAACTCGTCCATGGTGAACTGCACCTCTTCGTGCGAGCCCATGATCTTGATCCATGTCGCGCCGGCCTTGAACTGTTCCCGGATAGCCTTGCGCACCCCGTAGATACCGTCGGCTTCCCGGCAGCACCACCACGTGTGGCCGCCGGTCGTGCAGATGGCCCTCCCGTTGGGGAACAGGCGGATCCAGGGGGCCCAGCCGTTGTCGATGGCGGTCTTGGCATCGATGTTGGCATTGTTCATGCCCAGGTCACGGATAGTGGTGACCCCGGCCGACAGGGTGCGGTGAATGTTCATCACCGCCTTCATGGCGTTGACGGCCGGGGATTCGTAGGCCTGCACCTCCAGGTCGTGGGTTCCGTCCCACCCCAGGTGAACGTGGCAGTTCACCAGACCGGGCAGCAGGTACATGCCGGAAACGTCCACCACCTTGTCAGCCGGCCGGCCGTTGGCCGCTCCCACCGAGACGATCTGCTCGCCTTCGATGACCAGATCCTGTTGTTCGGAGGGTCCGCCGTCCAGGTTTACAACGACTCCGCCTTTGAGAATTGTGCGCACTTTTGTTCCTTTCTAGTTGCGGATCAGATCTTGCCAAGCCGGCGCAGGGCGGTCCCCACCGCGGCCAGGTTGGGGAGGGTCAACTCCGAGTAGTTCCGGGAGATCATCACGCCTCCGGCCCCGCCTTCGAACGAGGCTTCCACCATGGCCTCGCAATCGGCGGGGGTGATGTCACGAGCCACCGTCTCCACTCCCAGTCCGATACCGGGATAGACCTCCACCTCCGGTCCCACCGCTTCCACATAGCGACGAGTGAAGTCGGCGACATATTTAGGGCTGAAACCGGTGGGTGGCAGGTCCTCGAAGGGCGCCTCGTCCAAGCCGAGAATCTTGTAGAGGATCGGGGTCCACTCGGAAGGGCTGGCGTCACCGAGGATTGTCTTGCACAGGTTGGTCACGAACTTGGCGAACCGCGCCCCGCCCGGTGCGTTGTAGAAGACCGGCTTGAGCCAGTCGGCGTACAGCTTGTACTCGGCTGGATCGTGTGCGGCCCGCAACAGCGGGTTGAAGGTGTTGATCATCTGCCAGATCCCGAAGCCCACCTGGTAGTCGTCGCCGAAGAAGCGGACCAGCCCGGAGATCTCCCGGTAGAGATCCTTGTGGCCGTCCCACCACAGCTTCTGCCACTGCGAGACCTCGGGGTACTCGAAGAGATGGCGGAGGAACGTGATCAGCTTGCCATCGCGGGGCTGGTGCCCGCCTCGCACCGCGCTGAGGTATTCGTGAATCTTGCGGTACCCCTCGGCGGCCCGGCCGGCGTCGATGTTACGGCGGTGGGCCTCCGAACGGCAGTGGACGCAGAAGCACGTGGGGACCTCGTTGCTGACGATCATCGAGGAGAGCGGGTCCTCGCGCTCGATTCCCCACAAGACCCCGTTCAGGTCGTACTCGTTCAGCCAGTTGTCGATCACCCCGAACCACCAGTTCCGGTAGTTGGGGTTGTACAGGCAGGGGCGGGTGGCCTTGCGGCCCCACGGGTCGACCTCCAGCACCTGGGCGAAGCCCGGCTGCCAGAGTGGCTTGGGATTCACATGTGCCGTCTCGCAGTAGTAGGGGAAGACCTCGATACCTCTTTCCCGGGCGGCCGGAATGACGTCGCCCAGGATGTCCCGGCCTTCATAGAGAGGATCGGGGGCCGTGAAATCCTTGACGAAGGTCCCGTGGTAGTACCTGGCGTCAGGCGGGAAGAAGGCCCCGCCCTGCAGGTTGTCGGGTTCCTGGCCACCGTGGTCGGGATAGTCTCCGCTCCCCGAACGCCCGGCGTTGCCCCGCGCCCACGAGAGGGCGGAGATGAAGATGGCGTTGACGCCGGCCGACTCCACGAAGATGTCGAGGGTCTCGTCGATCCCCTCGTCGATGAAGCTGATCCCGCCGACCTGCATTCCGACAAAGGTCTGCTCACTCATGTCATTCCTCCAATCGCCGCGCGATGACCCGGCCCGCCGCGGCCAGTTCCTGTGCTACCGATACGGCGCTGGGAATACCACCGGTGTGCGGAGTCATCAGCAGGTTCGGGGTGCTGCGCAGGGGACTGTCCGGCAGGATCGGTTCCCACCAGAAGACATCCAGGCCCGCTCCGGCCAGGTGACCGCTGTGGAGCGCGGCCGCCAAGGCGTCCTCGTCCACCAAGCGCCCGCGGGCGGTGTTGACGAAGAACGATCCCTCGGGCATCAAGGCGAACTCGCGCGCACCCATCATCTTCTCCGTCTCCGGAGTGAACCGGTTGTGAATCGAGACGCAGTGAGATGCCGCCAGCAGCTCGTCGAAGGGCAGATAACGGATCCCAAGCTCCTTTTCCACTTCGGGGGAGAAGCGGTTGCGCTTGGTGTAGATGACATCCATTCCGAACGCCACCAGCCTGGTGGCCACCTCGCGCCCGATCTTGCCGACTCCGACCAGACCGACCCGCTTGCCCACCAAGGCCTCGAAGAGGTCCAAGCCGACCCAGTTGTAGGAGTAGTTCTCCTGGTCGGTCACGAAGGGCTCCATGCCGTCGACTATCACCCCCTCCATGAGGCGGCGGTGGGCGGTGGGCAGGCGTTTGAAGAGAGCCAGGATCATCATCACCGCGTGCTCTGCCACGCTGATCAGCGACGGGGACAGGACCTTGTCGGCCCAGATCCCCTGCGCTTCGCAGATCTCGGACGAAGGAGTGGCGCCTCCCGAGTCGAGCGTTACCACCCCGCGAAGAGAGGAGAGAGCACGGAGTTGGTCGTCGCCGATCCCCTGGCGCCAGAGTGCCAAATAGTCGGCTCGGTCGACCGTGCCCGACGAGAGTGCGTCCTCCAGCACGGTTGCGCCGGCCGGCAGCGCGTCCAGGAGTGCTGCCACCTGGGCGGCCGAGAAATCCTCGACCAGGGCTACCGCGGGGCCGCTCACCGGCCGCTCCGGCAGTCGTTCCATAGTCGCGTGAAGCGCTCCATGGCTTCGTGCAGCTCATCCCGAGGCGCCAGGTAGGAGATGCGGATGTATTTCACGGCACCCTCGGCGAAGATGTTGCCCGGTGAGAACAGGATCCCGTAGTCGACCGCCTTGTCGACGAAGGACACCGCATCCATCCCCGACCCCGAAACGTTGGCGAAGAAGTAGAACCCGCCCTTGGGTTCCCCGTAGGTGACACCCAACTTGTCGAAGGTAGCCCGCATGACAGCCCGGCGTTGGTGGTACTCGACCATCATCTCGTCCAGGAATTCCTGCGGTCCCTCGAGGGCGGCCAGCGCGGCGTGCTGGGAGGGAAGGGCCGTGGAGATGCTGAGGGAGTGGCGGGGCTCGGTGGCGGCCAGGATGTAGTCGCCCGGCCCGGCCATGTACCCCACCCGGAAGCCGGTCATGCTGTAGGCCTTGGAGAACCCGTTGATCGTGATCGTGCGATCCCACATTCCCGGCAGGGTGGCGAAGCTGATGTGCTCGAAGCCGTCGTACACTACCTTTTCGTACAGCTCGTCGGAGACGACCACCAGACCCGGATGCGCCCGCACCACGTCCGCGATCTCGTTCAGGGTTTCGGGGGTGATCACCCCGGCAGTGGGGTTGTTGGGGGTGACCAGCACCAGCAGCTTGGTGCGCTCGGTGATGGCCGCCTCGATGGCTTCCGGCTTCAGTTCGAAGTCCTCTTCCTCCACGGTGGGAACGTAGACGATCTTCCCCCCCGCCATGATGATGTTGGCCGGGTAGGCCATGTAATGGGGGGTGGCGAGAAGCACCTCGTCGCCGGGATCCAGCAGAGTCTGAAGGCTGACCGCCATCGACTCCTGGGCGCCGGCGGTTACCAGTATCTCGGACTCGGCGTCGTACTCGAGGTTGTTGTCCTGTTTGAACTTGCGAGCTATAGCCTCCCGCAGTTCGATCATCCCCCCGGGCGGGGTGTAGCCGATGTGGCCGGTGTCCAGACAGCGCTTGGCGGCATCGACGATGTGGGAGGGGGTCGGGATGTCCGGTTCCCCTCTCACCAGGCGGATGATGTCGTCACGGCCCTGGACCTTCCGCATGATCTGGAAGTAGGGCGACTCGTGGCCGCCGCGGATGCGTAACGTGCGCTCCGCTAACGCTGATCTCAGTGTGCTTTGGCTCATTGGGACTCCATATCTGAGGCTGTCGGGTTGGTTCCAGTCGGTCGGGTTGGAAGGCTGCGCGAAACTCAGCCGCCCAAGTCGGCGTAGCGTTGCATACCTTCCGCGATCCCCACTGGATTCCAGCCGAGGTCGGCGCGGGCCTTGTCACAGGAGATGGTGGTGGCCCGGTCGGGAGTGGCGTCTATCAGCATCTCGGCATCGTCGTCCACCACCACGCCGAACGAATCCATAGCCGCTTCCAGCACATCACGGAAGGGAATGGGATTTCCCGACGAGAACGCGAAGGAGCGGCTTCCCATTCCGCCCGAATAGAAGCGCTGGGCGCCCTCTGCAACGTCGTCCACGAAGATCCAGTCGCAGCGGTCGTCCATGCCGATCACGCGTACCGGAACACCGTCCATGGCGGCGTCGGCCAGTTGCTTGGCCTGGGTGACGAACGGGCGGGTGTTGCGGAACTCCTCAGCCGGTCCGTACATGGAGGTTGGCCGGATGGCGCCGGCGTCGAACCCGAACATGTCGGCGTACCTGTAGAGCATGATCTCGGCGGCCAGCTTGGCCGAACCGTAGAGCGAGAAGCCGCCGTCGGCGTCCTCCTCGGTGAGCACCTCTTCATCGAACTGGTTGTAGACACCGGCCGAGGAGATGAACAGGAACTTGCCCAGATTCTCCTTGCGGGCGAACTCCAAGGCGTTGAGGGTTCCGATCAGGTTGACCCGCACCAGTTTGGACGGGTCCTCCTTCGCCTCCTGGATGCTGGGCGTCAACGCCGCGGCGTGGACGATCCCGTCCACCGATCCGGTGACATCGGTGGACCAGGCAGCCGGGTCACCCACATCAAGGACCACGTAGTCGACTCGGTCGCTCGGCGTGTCCGAGCGAGGTGCAAACTCGTCGGGCGGAAGGATGTCGGCCGCCACCACATGATCTCCGCCCCGGGCAAAGGCCCGGACCAGGGCTCTTCCGAAGAACCCCGCTGCTCCTGTAACCAGTACTCTCATCTCGCCTTGTTCTTCCCTTCTCCCGTGCCTAGGCACAGGCTGACCTGACACTTGCCGGAATGGGTTGTACCCGCGGGGCCACGCCTCAGCCGTCGAGCACGATCCATTCGTCGGTCTGATCGACCATGCGGGTTCCGCCGTCGGGCCCGACCAGCACGTTGTCGGCGATGCTTATGCCGCCCAGCGCCGCGCCCACTTCGGGATCTTCGAAACCGATGGCCGGATGCAGGTTGATCATCATGTTGTTCTGCATCATCCGCTCTTTGCCGGGAACCCACGGGGGCTCCAGAGAGTCGATGCCGATACCGTGAGCTGTATAGGAGTTGGCGCCCATCGCCGAATACCCGTAGGCGTCGTAGACCCGATCACGGGCGTCGAGGACGGTGTCGGAGGACTCTCCCGCCTTCATCGCCTGTACGCAGGCCTCGAAGCTCTCAACCCGCATCTCCCAGAAGGCCTGCTGTTCGGCGGTGGGAGGTTTGAAGCTGTACACCCGGCGCACTTCGACCCAGTAGCCCAAGGGGCCGCCCCATTCCAGGTCGATCACGATGATGTCGTCCCTTTCGATCACTCCTCTGGTTCCAGGCCCGAAGCACCGGAAAGGAGCCCGTCCCATCAGAGCGATTCCTTCCATGCAACCCAGCTGGCGGGCGAGCCGGTGGGCCTCCGAGAGCACGTCCACTTCCTGGACTCCGGGACGCAACTCCGCCTCCAGCGCCCTGAACACCCGGCGCATGATGTTCCCGGTTTCGATGGTGGAGTCGATCTCCTCCTGGCTCTTGATGGACCGCACGTCGTCGAAGAGATCCGTGGCGTCCACCAGGTCGGCGTTGGGAAGCGCCGCCCGCATACTGTTGTAATCGGCCACGGAGGTTATGTCGGCCAGTCCCACTATTCCGATGGTGCCGCCGGACAGCCCGTGGTCGGAGAGGACCGCTCCGATTTCCGTGCCGGCGTCGTCGGGTTGGCGGTAGTCGTTGAGCCACCTGCCCTGCATGGCGTACCCGGTGCCCCACAGAGGATCGGTCACGAAGGTCGCCTCGCCCTGCATGGGAAGGACCACGAAACCTCGTCCCGCCCACTGGAAGATGTCGCTCACGTACTGGACCCGTCCCCGTACGAACTCGTCGCCGCGGCTACATATAACGAAGGCGTCCATGCCCGCCGCCGCCATTGCTTTCCGTAAGGCGGCGTACCGTCGGCCACGCTCGGCATCCGAGGTGATGTGGGTTACGGGAACGTGTGTCATGCGCGGGCTCCTAGTCTTGCGGCGCGGGCTTGCGGGGCGATACTAGTTGGGAAGAGAGCAGCGAAAACCATAGGCGGGTACCAGCTGCATGAGACCCGCGCAGGCGGGCTCCGATGGCCTGGCGCAATAGCGCGGAGCGGGACACGAGCCCGGTCAGGCGCGCCCGAGCACGATCTGTCTCATCGTCCACTCGATATTCGACGTCGTGCCGGATCCGTGCGCCTCGACTTCGAGTTCGTCAGCCAACCGGCGGATCGCCCGGGTGCCATACGTGTCGACGACGAATCCACGGTCTCGCCATGCCTCCAGGTTGAGCCGGAATACCGCCGCAGCATGCCGGTCCTGTACTGCGAGAGACCGGACGTGGTCGGCCCTCGTCCGGAGTAGCCCGTGCCCCCGGATCGTCGCCAATGCTGGGCCGACGTAAAGGGTCCTTCCCTCCTCGGTGAGCAGCGAGTCAACGATCTCGATGTAGCGTGACAGCACGCGGTTGGTGGTGGTGATCGACTCCACTTCGTCCAGCAGCAGGAGGCCACCTCCGGAGAGTTGCGATACCCACGCGCCGACCACGGCCGCCGGATCTCTCAAGTGCGTCGCTACGAACCGCGCGTACACGAGGTCGGCGGGCCCTACGGGGAAGGGGACGATGGTCGCGTCATGCACCAGGTAACGCTCACCTTGTCTCGCAGTGCGGCGCGCCTCGGCTACGAACACCTCCGAAATGTCCATCCCGACCGTCTGCCGGGGCCTCAGCATGCTGCTGACAAGGCGCGTCGTATACCCGGGTCCGCATCCGATGTCCACAGCTAGATCCGGGTTGTGGGGTGCTGCCTCGCTCAGGAAGGCCCGCGAGGACCCGACGAAGATCTCGGCGAGTAGCCTCAGCCGGTGGGACGCCGCGGTGCTGTCGCCGAACAGGTACCCGGGCTCCCCCCATGGGTTTCCTCGACCTTCAGTCATGTTGCTCGACCTTCAGTCTCCCGGGCAGGCCTCGACCGTTACTCATCCCAGCAGATCGGGGCTGACGCCTAGCGACGGTTCTGTGCCATTACTATGCTACTGTTATGCCATGACTCGGGTTCGGATAAGCACCACCGTGAGCGATGACCTGTTGGACCGGTCCCGCGCCGCATTCCCGGGCCTCAACGATGCCCGCCTACTGGACCGGGCGCTGGCCGCGCTCTGTGCCCAGCACCGCGCCGCCGAGATCGACCGATCATATGAGGTCTACGACACCCTACCGCTCGACACCGAGGACGAGTGGGGCAACGTGGTCCATTTTCTCGAGTCGGCAGGCACCGCGTGAGCGGGCTACCGAGACGGGGCGAAGTCTGGTGGTGCGAGGTCCCCGACAAGCAGCGAAGACCGGTAGTCGTGCTGTCTCGGGATGCGGCCGTCTCCAAGCTACGGAGGGTGATCGCCGCGCCGTGCAGCACGGTGGTCCGCAACCTCGCCACGGAGGTGCGGCTGGAGCCGGGAGAAGAACCCGTGATGCTTCCGTGCGTCGTGCAACTGGACGCTACGTTCAATGTGTCGGTTGGGAACCTAACGTCCCGGCTCGGCCGGATAAGCGGCGAGCGGATGCAGCAGGTGTGCGCGGCGCTGGCCGACGCTCTCGACTGCCGGTAGTCGCACCGCCGACCGAGTCGGCATCCCTCACTCGATGCAGTCCGGTCCCGGGCGTGTCCCGGAATCCGATCAGAGAACGTCGCCGGTCGATGCTTAGAGCGTGCGCGGATAGGTGGGGAAATCCACCGGTTGGGGTGCCATCTCTACATCGAATGAGCGCTGGTCCCGTTCCGCGTCAGAGGGTTTGCCAGATCGGGGAAGCCGGCTGACCTACCGCCATGGACTCAGACGGACGAAGGGATGATGGGGACCAGCAGATAAGAGGCCTGATCGGCTCCCAGATGGATGGTATGACGTCCACGCCACTGGTCCGAGTTGTCGTGCGAGTAGCGTATGGTCGGGTCGTCTTCCCAAGGTTGTATGTCGAGCCGCAATCGATGTCCCTTCTTGAACACGTTACACATAGGCAAGATCTCGACCTCGACAAGTGTGGGCTCGCCGGGAACCAAGGGTTGGATCTCGTCGTGTGGATGGTACGGGCGGAAAGGGAGCGACAGAGCTTGGTCCAACTTCCGGTGAGAGGCCCGGAGCCATCCTCGCGATGCGGGACTGGGTTGGGCCCAACCGTTGGGAAAGCACACCTCACTTCCGTCCGGTGCGATGTTGCGCACAGCGACGAAGATGTCCATATCGTCGGTTGTCGACGACACGCTCACCACCAGTTTCATCGGACCCGTGATCTCGACATCCTCAGCAAAGGGAGTCGTCGAGAAGCTTGCCCCCCGTAACTCGTCTGAGCGGGGGCCCTCGGCCGAGTAGCTCACCTCGCCCGCCGTCTCGGGAGCGTCCGGCGTCAGCCGCCCACAATCTTCCAGGCTCAAGAACAGCTTCGTCCAGCACGTCCGGGCCAGGGGCCATTCGTGCTCGAAACGCCACTCTTCCTCGTCGGCCGAGGTTCGGATGGCGAGCTTGACCGGAGGCTCCTCCATGAGACCGTTATCGATACCTTTGAGCCAGTAATCGAAGAAATGAATCTGGTCCAAGCGCGCCTCAAGCCGGTAGAACGGTCCGATGTGGGTGCCCGTGTGCATCCGGAGACGCTTGTGTTCCGAGGGAGATCGGAAGAACGCCTCGGTGTTGCCCCGCAGGTGGAGACCGGCGCCGCCCCAGTTGCCGGCGCTGAGGAACGGCACGGTGATCTCTTCGAAGCGGGCAGACCGCTCTCGGTAGTACGGACCGTCCAACTCGTGGTCGCGGATGTCGTCGAAGAACGGTGCGAACTGGTCGCGCCAGCGCCCGGTTTTCTCGCCGAGTGTCCGCTTGACGACACGACTCCAATACCAGAACGAGAAGAACCCGTCGGCGAAGATCCCCCCTTGATGGGTGGAGTCTCGATACAGGTCCGACCAGCCCTCCCACGGGATCATCGCCTTAAGTGCCGGCGAGTGGAGCGCAGCCACGTTCCACTGGTTCACTGCAAAGTACGAGATCCCCATAAGACCCACACTGCCACTGCACCACGGTTGTGCCGCCACCCATTCGATGGCGTCGTAGTAGTCCAGCGCCTCCTGGGTTGACACGATGTCGCAGAACCCGGGAGAGCGGCCCGAGCCCCTCATGTCCACCCGTATCTGAACGAAGCCCCGCGGGATCCACCACTCCGGGTTGGCCGATTCCCAATGCATGTACGGGCCACTCTCCTCGGCGGCGTCGCCGTAGTCGTAGTGCTCGTCTTTGGGATACGGCCCGAAAGTCATGATGGCGGGGAACTCACCTTCATCGTCAGGCCGGAAGACATCGCATTTCAATGCCAGCCCATCGCGCATCGGAACATCCAGATCCTTCTTGACGATGAGCCCGTATCGGGGTTGAGAGACCGTTGCCGCACTCACCGTGGCCTGGATCATGGTCTCCTTGCCTACCTCGCCTGCCCTTCCCGGATTCGACCATCCGGTCCGTCAAGCCAACTTAGCGGAGGAGATTCCATAGCGCCAGGGTGGGTCGGAGTCATCCGGCATAGGCACGGATCCGACAGGCTGGGCGATGACCATGATTCCACCAGCCGAGAGCAGACGCAGCCACTAGCCCTGATTCACTCATACTGGGGGGTGAGTCGCCTAGGGCGGGTTTGACCCGCCCCGGTTTACCTGGGGCGGGTCACCGTGCACGGGGTGGAAGACACCGTCGATGGTGCATCCGGCTCCGGCGTTCGGGAACATCTCCTGCCATCCGCCCCGGTGCCCGGACAGCCAGTCGAGGTCGGCTGAATAGTAGACGCCGCCCGCGCCGGTCCTCAGCGGCCATTCAGAGTCGATCCACGCTAGCCCCTTCATGCCTCCGGGACGGCCCAGCCGGACGATCTCCGCTCCTTTGGCCTGGTCTATCTCCACTTCCAGACGCTTGGTTCCCAGACGGATCACTGTCGGCTGCTCGGAGAGGTGATCTGCTCGGGAAAGTGGCATGCACTCCGCCAGCTGCCGGCCAGCCGGTGCTGGAGGCGGGTTGTCTCGGTGGCGCACAGTTCCTGCGCCTTCCAGCAACCGATGCGGAAGCGGCAGGCCGACGGAGGTTCGATCGGACTCGGCACCTCTCCGGAAAGCAGGCTGCGGCTTCGTTCCTCACGGGACACCGGCTCGGGAACCGGCACTGCCGATACCTGCGCCTGGGTGTAGGGATGGGAGGGACGGGAGAAGACCTCGTCACGGAGACCCCACTCGACCATCCTCCCCATGTACATCACCGCCACCCTTTCGCATACGTGTCTCACCACGGACAGGTCGTTAGCGATGAATGGGTAGGCCAGCCCCAGCTCGTTCTTCAGTTCGATCAGCAGGTTGATTATCTGCGCCTGGATGGACATGTCCAGCGCCGAGACCGGCTCGTCCAGGACCAGCAGTTTGGGACGAAGCGCCAGCGCCCGGGCGATGCTTATCCGCTGCCGCTGACCTCCCGAGAACTCGTGGGGATACTTCTTGACGTCGCCGGGTCGAGCCCCACCAACCCGAGGAGTTCGGCGATCCGCTCCCGCTCCGGACGGCGTCCCTCGTGAACCAGCAGCGGCTCCGCCACTATCTCCCCCACTTTCATACCGGGATTCAGGGAGGCGAACGGATCCTGGAAGACGATCTGCATGTTGCGCCGGATCGGACGCATCTCCCGGCGGCCCAGTTCGGTGATGTCCTGGCCCATGAAAACGATCCGGCCGCTGGTCGGCGAGAGCAGGCGCAGGATCAGCTTGGCGATAGTCGACTCCCGCACCCCGACTCCCCCACCAACCCCAGGGCCTCCCCCTCCGCGATGGAGAAACTCACCCCGTCCACTGCCCGCAGCCACCGCCGCCGACCCAACGCCCCTTCCATCTGGACGGGGTAGTGCATCACCACGTCCTCTACGCTCACGAGACCATCGGGTACCCCATATGAAGTCATCGCTCGGCAGACTAGCGCAGTGGACATCGCTGGTACACGCCCCTATACCGGCATCCCTATCGCCACCGATCGCTGTCCACCACCGTGGATCAGGGCTTCCCGCGCTCCATCAGATCATGCCTCCGGTTGATGCTTGTAGTGTTGACTCCTGTCACGTCAACATGACACGGCCGCCGCTGGCTACGACTGTCTGGCCGGTGATGTAACTCGCCTCGTCGCTGAGGAGAAAGTTGACGACCGCCGCTATCTCGTCGGGTTGACCGATGCGACCCATCGGGACGGCCTCGAGCGCCGCGGCGACGAAACCGGCCGGCACCCTGGAGACAGCCTCCGTATCGATCATGCCCGGACACACCGCATTGATACGGAGACCGTGCTGCGCCCACGCCCCGGCGCTGGACCGGACCAGGGCCAGCACCCCTGCTTTGGCCACCGAGTAGTGGAGGACTTGCGGCCGAGGCCGCAGCGCTGCGATCGACGAGATCATCACGATCCTCCCGTAGCCGCGTCGGATCATCCCGTCCTTGACTGCGTACAGGGCATTGAAGGAACCGTCGAGGTTGACCGACAGCAGCCGCCGCCACGACTCCCAGGTCACCTCATCGGCCGGTTCCACGACCGCCAGACCGGCGCAGTGGACCAGAATGTCCAGAGGTCCGAGCGCCTTCCGGGCTGCTTCGGCGACTGCGTTCGCCTGGGCCGGATCCGATACGTCCCCCCGGACGAGCAGGGCGCGACCCCCGAACTCCTCTACCTCTTGGCAGGCACGGTGTGCGGCGTCGTCCTTCGATAGGTAGTTCAGCGCCACATCCGCCCCTTCGGCCGCGAGCCGCAGGCTCACAGCCCGCCCGATCCCGCGGGTACCGCCCGTTACCAACGCGCTGCGCCCCTGGAACTGCCGGTTCATGGTGTTCTCCTTCCTCTCGCGAGAGGACGCCGCTCGACGCTCGGGTGGGCTACCGGAGCCAGGCCCGCCCGTCCATGCCTGTCCACCTTCGGCCCGCGGGCTTTGCGGCCCGAACGATCATCCGTCCTCGTCCCCGATGGACCATCGAGCCGGACGGACCGGCCCGCCGGACACCCAACTCTCCCACAGTGCTTCGACCAGGCCCATCGAGATGGCGCCGTCCTCCAGGGTGGGACCGATCTGTTTGCGGAAGCGGGTGACGATAGCGAAGGCGTGTAGTTCTTCCAGGTAACCATGCCGGAGCGTCCCGGCGTAGGTATAACCCTGGTTCCAGCCCCAGGACGGTGCGTCGGCGTACCCTCCGAGCACACCGCCCGCCGGCGACGAACCGATCACCCGCAGCTCCTTGGCGTTGGTGACGATGGCGGTCTGGCCGCCGCTGCCTCCGACCACTATCTCGGTTTCCAGCGCGGCTGCATGCGATGTGCAGCCCAGTACGCCCACCGCGCCGCTCGCGAAGGCGAGGCCGGCCGCGAAGCTGAAGGCGTCGCCTCGGGTTCCGAGCCGTGCGGTGACCTCGGTCACCTCGCCCATCAGGAACCTCATACAGTCGATGAGGTGGATCGCCTGCGATCCGAGGTAGGCCTGTGGCGCGGAGCCAAGCCGGTAGTAATCGTCGCTCACAGGACCGGGCGCGAACAGACGACCGCTACAGAACAGCCCGTCGCCGAACTCTTCCTCGCGCATCAGATCCTTGAGCAGCCGGATTGCGGTGGTGTGCCTGAGCATGGTGCCGACCATCCCTGCATGGCCGGCCGCGGCCACCCGGCGGGCGAGTCGTCGCGCCTCCTCGGCCGAAGGCGCCGGGGGCTTCTCGACGAACAGGTTCATCCCACGCGCAGCCACCTCGAGACCGAGTTCGTAATGCATGTGCGGCGTACCGACGACTATCACCGCCTCCGGTCGGCACTCGTCCAGCATCTGCGCGAAGTCGACGTAGGAGGCGTTCGCCCCGAACCGGCGGGCGCAATCGGCGGCCAATCCGGCGTCGAGGTCGCACACTCCGACCATGTCGAACGATGGCAGGCGGGCCAGGTTGGGCTGCAACGCCGAGCGGGAGTGGCGTCCGCAACCAACTATCGCGACCCGTACCGGAGAATCGATGAGTCTGCGTTCCTCGTCCGTGGCGGAACGCACGAAGTCCTCGTATCGACTCTCACCGCCCAAGTACCGGATGAGGGCCGGAGAGAGGCGGGTCGAGGGGCCGGAACGGCCGGGGGTTTCCTGGCTGTCCGTCTCGCTGATGATCCGACCCGGTGGTCGAGGCCCGGCCTGTGCTCGCACGACGCCCAGGGTACCGGTCTACAATCGCCCCACCGACAGGAGTGGACTACGGGCGATCCGACTGACATAACAGCCGCAGCCTCCCTCGTTCGCGCCTTGGAGCGCGAGGGGGTCGACACCGTTTTCGGGCTGGTCGGCCACGGCAACCTTGCTTTCGTGGATGCCCTCCAGGACAGCGACGCGATCGATTACGTGACGGTGTTCCACGAGCAGGTGGCAGCCCACGCCGCCGACGCGTACTTCCGAGCCGGCGGGAGGATCGCGGTCGTGACGACCACCGTGGGACCAGGGTTCACCAACCTGATGACCGGGCTGGGCGATGCCATGCTCGACTCGTCCGCCATGGTGGTCATCGCCGGGGGGATGCCGAGCGCCTACGTGGGGAGGGAGCCACTCCAGGAACTCTCCTACTCGATCGACAACGCCCAGCTCGATATCGCCCGGCCCCTCACCAAGCGCATCATCCTCGCCACCGGGCCCGCGGAGCTCGCCAACCAGTTCCACCGCGCCGTCCGGTACGCCCTGGCCGGCTGTCCCGGGCCCGTGGTGCTGCAGGTCCCGCTGGACTTCTTCGGGGATTGGGTGGCGCCGTCGGTGGCGACCCTCCGACCCACCCGGCCCGGACGCAGCGGCCCCGACTCCGCCGAAGTGGAACGGGCCGCCGACCTGATTGCTCAAGCCGAACGTCCCCTCATATTCGCCGGCGGAGGCTCCATCATCTCGCGCGCCTCGGCTGCCGTGACCCATCTCGCCGATGAGTTCGGGTTACCCGTCGCCACCACCATGAGCGGGCAGGGCGCCATCGCCGAAGATCACCCCCTGTCGATCGGCTACACGGGCGTCGTGGGAACCCGGCCGGGTAACAACGCGGCGAGGAGGGCCGACCTGCTGCTGGCGGTCGGTACCCGTTTCCCTGAGATGGACTGCAACAACTGGCGACCGGAGTACTTCACCCCCATCCCGCCCAGCCGGCTGATCCACATCGATATCGACCCGAACCAGATCGGCAAGATCTACCCCACCGATGTCGCCCTGGTGGGTGACGCCCGCCGCTCCCTCGTGGAGGTCGCCACCGCTCTGTCCGGCCGCCTCGACGGAGGGAACCGGTGGAAGGACTGGCATGCCGAGCTAGCCCACGAGAAGCAGACCTGGGCGGACGACCTCCACGACGTCCGTACCACGCCCAGCTTCCCTTACGAGCCTGCCTACCTGGGAACCCTGCTGCGCGGGTTGCTGCCTCCCGAGACCATCCTGGTGACGGGGGTGGGTATCCGCCACGCCATCGGACAGCACTACCCGTTCCTGGAGGAGGGCACCCAGGTGGTGGCCAGCGGGTTCGGGACGATGGGCCAGGAGGTGGCCGCCCCGATCGGGGTACGGCTGGCCCGCCCGGACGTCCCGGTGGTGGCTCTGGTGGGCGACGGGGCGGTGATGGCCTGCCTGGCGGCGCTTCCCACCGCGGCGGCGGCGAACATCGACGTGGTGTGGCTGATCGCCAACAACACCGGCTACGCATCGATCGCCCTCTACCAGACCAAGCACTACGGGCGCGACGCCGGCACCTATTTCAAGGACTCGGAAGGGGTCTCCTACGATCTCGACTACGTGGCCTTCGCCCGTTCGTTCGGCGCCCGGGCCGAGCGGGTCACCGATCCGGACGACTTTCCCGGACTGCTCTCGAAGGCTCTCGAAGAGCGCGGCACCTGGGTGCTCGAACTGCCGGTGACGCCGTATCCCCGGATCATCGGATCGGGCCACTGGGACGTGAACGACATCCTGGCGGCCGGTACCGAGAGGGGTCGTGCCGGCACCTGAGGATCACCGACCGCCGATGTACAAGGACCGCTCGAGGAGGGTGTCGCATTGAGTGAACCGGGCCGGATACGAACCGTGCTGGGCGACGTAGCGTCCGAGCCTTGGGGGATAACCAACGCCCATGCCCATCTGATGGGTGGCGCGGACACTTCGAAGCCCCCATTCGACACCACCGATGCGTCCGAGCTGATCATGACCCTCGACGACAGCCTGCCCGAACTCGAGGACTTCGCCCGCGCCGGCGGCTTCTGCCTGGTGGACCTGACCCCCGCGAGCATGGGACGGGACCCGGCCGCTCTGGTCAGAGCCTCCGAGGAGACCGGAGTGCACATCGTCATGGGAACCGGCATCTATCACGAAGCCCACCACCCCGATTCCATAGCCGGTCTGAACGACACGGAGATCGCCGAGATCCTCGTCCGGGACATCACCGAGGGCGTGGACGGGACCGGCATCCGGGCGGGCATCATCGGGGAGCAGGGAACCTTCACCGGCCCGATGACCGAGCGCGAGGCGGTGGTGTTCCGGGCCTCGGCCATGGCGGCCGTCGAGACCGGGTTGGCGGTCACCACCCACACCCACCTGGGGCTCAACGCGCTGGATCAGATCGATGTCCTCCTCTCCCAGGGCCTCGATCCGGATCGCATCGTCATCGGCCACCTGGACGACGGGGAGCCCGACCTCGACCTGATCCGGGAGATCATCGAGCGGGGCGCCTGGGCCCAGTTCGACGACATCGGATACGAGTACTACACCGAGCGGCTCAAGATCCAGATGACCACCGACGTGGTCCGGGCCCGCAAGCTGGCCCAGCTGGCGGAGGAAGGCCTCACGGGGCAGGTCATCCTCGCCAGCGACTTCGGCATGCAACGCCACCTCCGAGCCAGGGGCGGGCCGGGCCTCGTCGTGCTGGCCGACCGGTTCCGCAGGACCGCGCTGACACAAGGTGTTCCGGTCGAGGTGCTCGACCAGTGCATGATCACCAACCCGGCGACCATGCTGACCATGCGGTGAGGTTCCGGTCCGCAACCCGCCGCCGTCCCGGTCCCGCTCCGTGCGCGTGACTCCGTTCCGCCGCTCGAACGTTCCGATGCCCGCCCCGGTCCCCACCTCGCGAAAACTCTCCCCAACCGAGGGGTTGAACCTGTCACACCGCCACCCCATACTTGAGAGGTACCAAGCACCTGCGCGGTCGGGAAGTCGACGTCGGCCCGGTCGCCGGAGGGAACAAGATTCAGGAGCAGCAGCCCCCGGCAGGCCGGGCGAAGCACGCTCCGAACCCAGGAGAGGTGGTGGTGGGGGAGGGCCCGGCGGATCGAACCACCGCGGCGATTTTCGCGATTCGATGAGAGTGAGAGGTGTTCTCGGTTCATCGACTCGGGGACTCAGCCGCCGCATGGCAACCCGGTGCAGCTGCACCCGCCCCTACGAACACGAAACGACACCGCCCGTGCAGGAAGGACGGGCAAGGTGAGCTCCCAGAGCCGCATCCGCACGGTGACCGGCGACGTGCCCTCGTCTTCGTGGGGTTTGACCAACGCCCACGCCCATCTGGCTCTCGGCGTGGAGGAGCAGAGCCATCCGGAGTGGAGCGACACCGCCGAGCGCTACAGCGACCACGTCCTGTCCGTCGGGGACACCCTGCCCGAACTCCGGGCCTATGCAGAAGCCGGGGGATCATGCCTGGTCGATCTCACTCCGATGGGCTTGGGGCGGGACCCGACCGGCCTGGTCGAAGCCTCGGAGCAGACCGGGGTGCACATCGTGATGGGCACGGGCATATACCACGAGCCCTTCCAGCCGGACTGCATCGCCGGCTTGGGGGCTGTAGAGATCGCCGAGGTCCTCATCGGGGAGATCACCCGAGGTGTAGGAGGCACCGGCATACGGGCCGGGATCATCGGTGAACAGGGCACCTACAAGGGGCCGATGACCGAGCGCGAAGCGACCGTGTTCCGGGCCTCGGCCATGGCGGCGGTCGAGACAGGGGTGGCCGTGTCCACCCACACCTACCTGGGGCGCAACGCTTTCGACCAGATCGACATTCTCACCGCTGAGGGGCTCGCACCCGAGCGGATCGTCGTCGGGCATCTCGACGACACCGAACCGGACCTGGCGCTGTTCCGCAAGATCATCGAGCGGGGCGCCTACGCGCAGTTCGACAGCATTGGATACGAGTACTACACGGAGACGCTCGGCGTGCAGATGAGTACCGATCGGGTCCGGGCCGGGGCGCTGCGGCAACTGGCCGAGGAGGGCCTGGCCGACCGGATCATCGTGGCGAGCGACCTCTGCCGGAAGCGGCATCTGACGGTGAACGGCGGACCCGGTCTTGCTCATCTCATCACGGGTTTTCGCGAGCTGGCCGGGGAAGAGGGTGTTCCGGTCGAAGTGCTCGATCGATGCATGATCACCAACCCGGCCACCGTCCTGGCGATGGTGTGATGGCGGTTCCGAACGGCGGCGACGCGGTGGTCTCAGCCCTGGCGGACCGTGGCGTGAACACCGTCTTCGGCATACCCGCTAGCTACACGGTCGAGATCTACGACGCCATCGCCCGCCAGGGCGGGATCCGCTCGATCGTGGCGCGCAACGAGCAGGCCGCCGCCTTCATGGCCGACGGCTACGCCCGGCGCTCGGGCAAGCCCGGGGTGGTGATCGTTACCGGCGGCCCCGGCCTCGGGAACACCATCACCGGACTCCAGACCGCCTACGCGGATTCTTCGCCCGTGGTGGCCATCGCCAGCGACCACGATCCGGCCCAGCGAGCGGCGCAGCCGGTCGGGCTGCCCCACGAAGCGTTCGACCAGGAAGGACTCGCCAGGGCCACCGGCGCGATCGTGGCGAGGGCAGACGAAGCCGGAACGATAAGGGACGCGGTGACCGCCACGCTGGACGGCACTCGCCGGGGGCGTCCCCGACCGGGTGTCGTGCTGATCGGACGGAGCGCTCTCGAAGCTCCCGAGGCGCAGGAAGATGCAGGAGAACGACCGCTGCCCTCGCCCCGTCCCGCTCCCGCCCGCCACCAACTGGAGAAGGTCGCCGAACTCCTGGGTTCGGCCGCCAACCCCGTCGTCGTGGTCGGCGCGGGTGTGGTCCTCGGCCGGGCCGAGGCGGACCTGGCCCGCTTCCTGGCTGTCACTGCCCTGCCGGTCGTGACGACCGTCCCGGGTCGCGCGGCTGCCGATCAGGAGAACGGTTGGGTGGGTGTTCTGGACAATCCCGCCGCAAGGGGGATCCTCGAACGCGCCGATGTGGTGCTCGCTCTCGGAACGAGCTTCGGGAATGCATCGACCGCCGAGTGGACGCTCGAGATGAACGGTTCGCTCGTTCACGTCGACATCGATCCTGCCAGCCTGGGCCAGCACTACGAGACGGCCCTGGCCATCGAGGCGGACGCCGGAACCTTCCTCGCGGCTCTCACCGAACTCCTGTCCCGCCACCCGAACCGAAGATCCGGGCCACGGTCACAGCGGGCGGCATCGAGGGTCTCCCACCCATGGATCGACCCCATAGAGGCGGTGCTGCCCGCCCGCGATGCCACGATCTGCGGCGATGTCACCATGGCTCTGCGATGGATCCCCGGCGGGGTGTCGCTAGGACCCGAGCGCCGGCTGATGACGCCCTCGAACTTCATGACGCTGGGGTGGGCCTACGCGGCTGCCCTGGGCGTGCAGGCCGCTGCACCCGGCGACGCGGTACTGGCGGTGATGGGCGACGGAGGGGCCCTGTTCACGCTCGGGGAGTTGGCGACGGCCGCCGAGCACCGGCTGCCCGTGTGCCTGCTCGTGTACAACAACCGCTCCTACGGGATCATCGCCGAGGTGCAGGACATGCTCTGCGACGGGCGCCGCTTCGGCATCGACCTCCAACAACCCGACTTCGTAGCCGTGGCCCGGGCCTTCGGGATGCAGGCCTCCCGAGCGTCCACTCCCGAGGAACTCGAGGACGCGTTGGCGCGCCACATCGGAACCGGCCGGCCCAGCCTCGTCGACGCCCGGGTCGGTATCTCCGACCTGGGCGTCGGCTCGAACCTGTGAACCCCCAGGGGTCTGTCTGTGAAACGGCGGCGTGGTATGCGCCGTCAGCGGCGTTCCTCGCAAGGCCCGCCGACGAAGGCATACCCGCAGCGGTACGTTGAGGAGGCGGAACGCAGCGAGGGGCGCCGATGGCTGCCAGAGCACGGCAAGTTGTTTTGCAGACAGACCACTAGATGGAGAGAGGGATGATGCCATCGAGCAGAACAGGACGGCTGCAATGACCGGCCCACACGGACCCACCGCCGGAGCCGAGCTTCCGCAACTCGTGACGGAAGTGCCCGGGCCGGTCTCCCGGGCCGTGTTCAAGAGGGATCAGAACCTGGTGGCGGCCGGCAACTCGGCAGGATCGTTGTGGTCGGAGCTTGCCGTGGTCGAAGGGCGAGGGGCCATGATCACCGACGCAGACGGCAACCGCCTGCTCGACGCCTGCTCGGGCACCGTGGTGATGAATCTCGGTCACGGCCATCCGGCCGTGGCGGAGGCGCTCGGCCGCCAGGCCCGCCGGCTGACCCACTTCTACGACTTCGCCACCGAGGTCCGGGTCGAGTTCGTCGAGCTTCTCAAGAGCACCCTGCCGCGGGCCTTGGACGCCTTCCACCTGGCCAACTCCGGGAGCGAGGCGGTCGAGGCGGCTCTCCGCACCGTCCGGTCCGCTACGGGACGCCACGAGGTGATCGCCTTCCACAACGCCTACCACGGCCGCACCCTGGGGGCCCTCTCCCTGACCACCGGAGCCGGACGGGAGGGTCTCGGACCGCTGCTGCCCGGAGTCGTGCACGCGCCGGCGCCCGACCCCACCGTGTCACCGGAGTCAGACGAGGCGCAGCGCGTCACCGAATGCGGGCGGCACCTCGATCGCCTGGTGTCGCAGGTACTCACCGACCTGCCCGCCGCGGTCTTCATCGAACCCATGCAGGGCGCCGGCGGCATGCTCCCCATCCCGGCCGGATTCCTCGAGTTGCTGCGCCGTTTCTGCGACCGGACCGGCGCTCTGCTCGTGTTCGACGAGATCCTCACCGGGGGCGGCCGGACCGGGCGGCTGTGGGCCTATCAACACTCCGGCACGACTCCCGACATCCTCCTGCTCGGGAAAGGCATCGGCGGCGGCTTCCCCCTGGGGATCGTGGCCGGGCCCCGCAGCGTCATGGACGCGGGACCCGGCGCCCAACCCACCCACAACAGCAGCACCTTCGGAGGCAACCCCCTCGCCTGCGCGGCCGGGCTGGCTGCTCTGGCCGCGCTCCTCGACGAGGGCCTGGTCGAGAACGCCGCCCGCGTGGGCGGGCACCTGATCGAGGCACTGCGGGAGCGGTTGGCGCCCCGCCGCCATGTGGCCGATGTCCGGGGCCTGGGCCTGGCGATCGGAGTGGAGATGGTCACCGACAAGACCACTCGCACGCCGGTGCCGGGCGACTTCATACGCGCGGCCCTGAGGGGGCTGCTGCGACGGGGCGTGGTCACTTCCAGCACCAGCCACGTGATGAGGATCACTCCTCCCCTGTGCCTGACGGTCCCCCAAGCCGACTATATAGCCGACGCAGTCGACGATACTCTGCTGGAGTTGGAACGGAACGCCTGACCGGGACTGTCCGCCGATCGTAACTGCGCGGCGGAACCTGCCTCCTCGACGACCCGTACGCCTCTGGCAGGCGACCGGGCCGAGTCGACGTCCATGCACCTACCCGGCGTGAGAGTCCACCACCCGCCGGCGAACACACCGCCCGGTTCCGTGGGGGGCCGTACTCGTGTGCCCTTTGTGAAACCGGTTACAGAACCGATTGCATGGTGAATAACATCCTCAACCAGTTAGTTTGTTATATGTAGATAACAGTCAATGTAATCGGTTGCAAGAGGCAACTGGAATAGGGTGCAGCCGGCGAGGGAGGTAAGTGATGAGATCAGGACGATTGCTGCTCGGGTTGGCGATCGGGTTTGCTCTCGCAGCACCCGCATGCGGCGGCAGCCGCGACACCGCTCCCTCCGTGACCCCGGCAGCACCGCCACCGGAGGCAACTCCGGTCACCGAGGAACCGATCAAGGTCGTCCTGGTCTCGAACCAGGCGGCGGGCGACCTGGGCCCCGTGGACGGGATGATCGATGGCCTGGAAGCCTCGGGTGCGGCCAGCGGACACGCCACCCAGTTCGTCGAAGCCTCCGAACCCGCTGCCTTCGAGATGCAACTCCGCAACCTCGCCGGCAGCGGCGCAGACATCATCATCGTGACGTTCTTCGATCTCGGTTCCACCGTCGCTCTGATCGCTCCCGACTATCCCGACACTGCGTTCGTGGCCGTGGTGGCCGCGCCTATCGACGAGCCCAATGTCAACGTGGTGGACTACGAGTTCTACAAGGGCGCCTACATCGGCGGCATGTACGCGGCCATGATGACCGATACCGACCGGCTCGGCTACATCGGCGGCGCGCCTCTCCCCTTTGCCTGGGCGGACTTCAACGCCTTCACCGACGGCGCCCGTTCGGTCAACCCCGACATCGAGACGACGGCCACCTTCGCCAACGGATTCGAGGATCCCGCCGGAGCACGGGAGATGGCGTCGGGTCTGTACGCGCAGGATGTCGACTTCATATTCACGGGCGCGGCGGCCGGCGACATAGGAGTGGTCCAAGCGGCTGTCGAGAACGACGCCATGGTGATGGTGGCCTCCGATCTCTCCGACCTCGGACCCGCCAACGTGGCATTGGTCGTCGAGATCGAATGGGCCATCACCATCCAGAACGAGATCGACTACGTACTCGGCGGCGGGGACGGAGGCCGGTACCGCAAGGCCGGACCGGAGTCGGGTGAGATCTCGTTCACGATTCCGGAGGCGTTCGTGGAAGGGGCCAGCGGCGACCGGCCTGAGCGCGCCGAAGCCTCACGACCCGGCTTGGAAGCCTCCGTGGCGTCCCTCATCGCCGGTGGCCTGGTGATCGCCGAGGTAGGCGAAGAACGCTGAGCGAACACACCTTGCCTACCCCTCCGGACCGCTCCCATCACGAATCGGGTAGGTGGGCGGTCCGGTGCAACGACCTCACCGTCCGGTTCGGTGCGCTCACGGCGGTATCCGGCGTGTCGATGCAACTCCCCCGAGGCGGTATCCATGCCCTGGTCGGCCAGAACGGAGCCGGGAAGACGACGCTGGCCAGAGTGCTGGCGGGATTGCAGGCCCAAGACCACGGCACCGTCGAGATCAACGGAACGGAAATCCCGGCCGGTGACCACCGAACCGCCCGGCGGGCGGGCGTCGATATGGTCTACCAGTACGCGTCGCTGGTTCCCGGCATGACGGTGGCCGAGGCGCTGGAACTCTGGGCTCCCAAGGGGCAGGTGGGCGGCTACCGGCGGCACAATATCGAGCGGCGCTGGACGGCGTACCTGGCCGAGCACGACATTGAGATCGATGTCCGGCAGCGGGTTCGCGACCTGCCGGCGGAAACGGTCCAGTCCATCGAGATCGCCCGCGCCGACCCGGGGCCGGGGGGCCTGCTGATACTGGACGAACCGACCTCGCTCCTCGCGCCGGGTCGGGTGGCGCGCCTCTTCGAGCAACTCCGCGCCGCGGCCGCCGCAGGAGTCACGGTCATAATCGTGCTTCACAAACTGGCCGAGGTGCGGGAGGTCGCCGACACCGTGTCGGTGATGCGCCGAGGTCGTCTGGCGCTGGAACCGACACCTATCGAATCGGTGGACGACGCCCGGCTCGGCGAACTGATCATGGGGCGCGAGCACCCGTCGGGCGGCCACCCCCGAACCCACGTAACCGCCGAGAAGACCCTGGTGGCAACCGGACTCGAGGCGCCGGGCGGCCCCAACGATGCGCCGCTCCGGGATGTGACGCTGGAGGTGCGCGCCGGAGAGATCGTCGGCGTGCCCGGAGTCGCCGGCAACGGGCAACACACTCTGGTGGAGGTACTGGCCGGTCTCCGCACTCCCACGTCGGGTACGGTGACCATGTTCGGCACCGATATCGGCCGAGCCTCGACTGCCAAGCGGCGCTCGGCCGGACTGCGTTTCGTTCCCTTCGATCGCACCGCCGACGGCATAGGCACCGAACTGCCGCTGTGGCAGAACGTGACGAGTTGGGAGGCGGAACGCTTCCGGCGATGGAGAAGGCTTCCGTTCCTGTCCGTGGCCAGGATGCGTCGCGAGGCATGTGATCGCCTCGACCTTTTCGGCGTGGTCTACTCGGACATCGAGCAGCCCGCCGGATCTCTCTCCGGTGGCAACATGCAGCGTCTGATACTCGCTCGCGAGCTTCCCGACGCGGCTGCGCTCATCGCGGCTCGACCAACCCGAGGACTTGACATCGGCGGCACCCGGGTCGTCTGGCGGTGTATCCGGGACCTGGCGGCCGCCGGAGTCCCGATCCTGGTGATCGCGTCGGACCTCGCGGAGACCCTGGACCACAGCGACCGCGTCGTGGTGCTGCGCGGCGGGGTCATCGGTGCGGAATTCCTTCCTCCTTTCGACCGCGCCCGCATAGGCCGCGCCATGACCGGGGGCGTGTAGTGAGGGGACGATCAGCATGAGATCACTCCTTCTGTCAGCGTCCACCAAGGGGATCCCGGTGGCCGTGGCGTTGGGTTTGACCTTCTCGTTGTTCGAAGTCACCGGCTTCGACTCTCTGGGCGTGGCGTCGGGAATCGTCGAGGGCGCCCTCACCGGTCCCGGTGCGCTCTCCAACACGTTCCGCTGGGCCGTACCCCTCATTCTCATGGCCCTCGGTATCGCGGTGAGCCTGCGCGCCGGCGAGTTCAACATCGGCACCCAAGGGCAGTTGCTGGTAGGCAGCCTGGCCACCGTCTGGGTCGCCCTCGAATGGGAAGCCCCGGCACCGGCTGTGATCCTGGTGGCGACGTTGGTGGGGGTGATCGCCGGAGCGATGTGGTCTTCCATCGCCGGCGTGCTCAAGGTCCGCCTAGGCGCGGACGAGGTGATCACCACGCTGATGCTGAATCTCGTCTCGCTGCAGGTAATCCAGTGGGCCGCAACCGGGCCCCTGAAGGACCTGACCAACAGCGGTGACTCGGCTTCCACGCCGCGGATCGATCCCGCTCTGCGCCTGCAGGAGTCCGGTCGCGCGTCTCCCGAGATCCTGATCCTGACCTCGGCCATCATCATCGCGGTCTGGGTACTGATGGACAGGAGCAGGCTGGGGTTCCACATCCGCTACGTCGGCACCAACCCGTCGGCCGCCCGCTGGCAGGGTATGTCGATAGCCCGCATCCAAATGTCTACGTACCTGATCGCGGGGGGCCTGGCCGGGCTGGCGGGCGCGATGGAGGTACTGGGGCCGGCCGGTCGGGTAGTCACCGGTTCGACACCCACCCTCGGGTTCAGCGCTCTGGTCGTCGCGACCGTGGCCGGTCTAGGTGTGCCCGGCACCGCCGCGGTGGCAATCCTCGCCGGAGCGGTCCAGGCCGCCGTCCTATACCTCCCGATCGTCTCGGATGTGCCGGTCTCCGGTCTCCGGATCGGAGAAGGGCTCCTCGCCACGCTGATCACGGCGCAGGTCGCCACCGTTCTCCGGAGAAGGCGAAACCCCACCACCCGGGGCCGGGTCCGAGCGGACCGGCGACACACCCTGTGCCGGAGCCGACGGTCCCCCGAGCACACCGGCCTCGATCCGGCCACCGGAAGGCGCTCATGGAAGAGTTCGTAGCATCGACCATTCGTGTGAGCGTCCCGATCGCACTGGCAGCAACAGCCTCTCTGTTCGCGGTGCGGGCCGGCATCTTCCATCTGGGAATCGAAGGCCTCATGCTCTCCGGCGCATTCACCGCCGTCGGCATCGCTCACCGAACCGGTTCCCTGATCCTCGCCGTGAGCGGCGCCGTGGTGATCTCGGCGGTCGTCTCGTGGATCTACTGGTTGCTCATGGAGAAACTCGGGTCGAATGCCGTCATCACCGGCCTAGGCATCACCGGGTTCTCCCTCGGCGCCACCTCCTACTTCCTGGTTGTCATCTTCGGCCAGAGAGGCCGGCTGCACTCCCCGGTCCGGCTACCCAGGCCGGTGACCGGCACGCAGGAGGGCCTGGCGGCGTACGTCAACGAACTCTCGATCCTCGGATGGATGACGCCCCTGCTCCTGTTGCTGTCCTGGTTCCTGATGCGGCGCAGCCAGTTCGGGTTGCGGCTCACAGCCGTGGGCACCTACTCGTACGGAGCTCGGGCAGCGGGGATCGACGAAGGGCGGATCCGGCTCCAGGCCATGATGCTGACCTCTGTCGGCGTCGCCCTGGCCGGCACCGAACTGGCTCTGGGCGGTCTCTCCGCGTTCACCCACGGAATGACCAACGGGCGCGGTTTCATCGCCCTGGCCGCCGCGCTGTTCGGTTTGCTGCATCCGATCGGGACCGCTGCCGCGTCCACGTTCTTCGGGGCAGCCGAGGCGATCGGTGTCGTCACCCAGGTCCGGGGCATCACGGTCCTGCCAAGACCCCTCATCCTGACGATCCCGTTCGTGCTCACGATCCTTGCCGTAACGCTCGGCGCAGCGGTCAGGAAACGGTCGCACACCCTCCGCGACAAGGAGGCGGATGTTGGCCAGCCCTGAAGCCTCGGATCTCTGGGAGTCTTTCCGCGAGGCTCGCGCCGCAGCCCCTCCTTTCGACCTGATCCGCGATAGGGAAACAGCCTCCCGAGCGGGCGAGATCATCCCGCCACCGTACGGGATCACCTACTCGACATCGACCATGGCGGGAACCCCGACGCTGCGCGTCGTCCCGACCGAGCTCGTCTCGGATGTGCCGGTCCTGTGGATCCACGGCGGCGCCTTCACCATGCTGTCGGCCCACGCGTTCCGCCATTGGGCCGGATACCTGGCCGCCGAACTCCGACGCCCCGTGCTCATACCGGACTACAGCCTCGCCCCGGAGCATCCGTTCCCGACCGCCCTCGACGAGATCGTGAGGGTCTACCTGGAACTCGCCCGCATCCATCCCGACCGGCCCATGGTGGTAATCGCCGACTCGTCGGGCGGAGCGTTGGGGGTGGGACTCCAGCTACGTTTACGCCAGGACGGTTCGCCGCAACCGGCCCTCACGGTGCTGCTCTGCCCCTGGCTCGACCTGACCCTGACCAATCCGTCCATCAGCGCCAACGCCCGCCTCGATGCGGTACTGGACGCCTCGATGATCCACTCCTACACCGAGTCCTACCTGAACGGGACCGGCCCGACGCACCCCTTCGCCTCCCCCGCTCACGCCGACCTTGATGGCATAGGCCCGCTCTTCATCATGTCCGCCGAGTACGACATCCTGGCCGACGACGCCCTTGGCTTCGCCCATCGTTGTGCGGAGGCCGGTGTCGAGGCCCATCTCGAGATCGCCCCCGAGCTTCCCCATTGCTACCAGTTCTTCGTGGGAGTGATCCCCGAGGCTGACGCGGCTCTCAGCCGGATCGTGGAGAGGATCCTGTGCCACGGTGAGCCATGGGACAGCGTCCTGTGACACGCGCCGGCGGAGCGAGCGGCTTGCTCAAGCTGACTCCCGCACCACCAGACCGGGTGGCAGGACGATGTCGATCGGGTCGCCGCCCAGACCTCCCAACCGGCGAGCCACCAACCGGACCACCTCCTCGGCTATCTCGCGAGCCGGTATCCGGATGGTGGTGATGGCCGGGGTCACCCATTCGGTCCAGTCCGCCCCGCCATAGCCCACCACGAGCGGCCGGTCGTCCGGCCCGAACCGCGCATCCAGCTCCGAGGACACCGCGACGGCCACCAGATCACTGCCGCAGACGTACGCATCCGGCGGCTTCGACCCTTCCTGGAGTTCGGTGGCCATCGCCCGACCGAACTCACGCGATACCGGCCCCAACCGGAGCATCGTGTCGAGCCCGTCGATCGACCCCGCCGCGGCCACGAAACCCTCCAGTTGCTCCGCGCCGATGATGCTGGACGTCCCCTCCCCCAGGAAGGCAACCCGCCGGGCACCCTCGCGAACGACGAAACGCACCGCTTGACGTACCCCGGCGGCATGGTCGGTTCGCACAGCGTCGGCGGTGCTGTCCGCCGGGCCCGAGTCCACGAGGATGACCGGCACATCGTCCCCAGTGGCGTACGGTCGAACAGCCGTCGGCGCTCCGGTCCGCACCAGCAACAGGGCATCGACACGCTGGGCGACCAGGCGCTTGATGCTGTCGGACTCGGATTCGGGACTCGCTGCGCCTTCCGCCAGCACCAGCGAGACATCCGACATCGCCAGGGCACGTTCCAGGCCCCGAACGAGATGCAACACGGCGGGATAGCGACCCAGCGGCACGACCAGCCCCACCATCGCCGATCTCTGCCGTCGCAGGGCCTGGGCGACGCGATCGGGCCGGTAGCCGAGACGCTCGACGACTTCCCGAACCCGTCTGGCCGTCTCGGGCGCCACCGCAGCTCCTCCCCCCAGGACCCTGGAGACGGTCGCCGGCGAGACCCGAGCCGCCGTCGCCACGTCGTAGATGGTTATTCCCACTCGCCCTCCTAGCCGGCATCGCAACGCCGAAGGAGCTGATGCGGACCCGATGATGGACGGACCGAAATGCCTGGGCGATCCCAGAGCGATATGCGGCCCTTGATCGACTGTAGCAACGCTCGGATCTCGACGATCACGGTAGGATCCAGAAGCGGTAACCATCAAGCTACCAGCTACTATTGATGTGATCCGTATGACACGACCGTTGTCAGACGGCGGAGTAGCCCCCGTCTACGATCAGATCGGCGCCGGTGACGTAGGAACTGTCATCGGATGCCAGGAAGAGGACCGCTCGGGCGATCTCCTCGGGCTCGGCCCAGCGTCGCATCGGAATGTGGGGAAGGAACAGGGAGCGACGCTCGGGATCCTCCCATGAGGACCGTCCCATCTCGGTCATCGTGAATCCGGGGACCAACGAGTTGACCCGGATACCGAACCTGGCGTACTGGGCCGCGGCGGTCCTGGTGAGCAACCGCACAGCCGCCTTGGAAGCGGCGTACGCAGGGGCCTGGGCTTCTGTGATGTCCGGGTAGACGGCCGCCACCAGGCCCATCACCGACGACACGTTGATGATCGACCCCGAAGCCTGCGCCTTCATCACGGGCAGAGCGGCCCGGATACCCAGAAACGTGCCTGTCAGGTTGACCTCGTTGACACGATTCCACTCCTCGAGTGGCGTGTCCTCGAAGGCGGACCGGTATCCGGTACCGGCATTGTTGACCACAACGTCCAACCGGCCGAAGCGATCCACGGTCCTCTCCACCGCGAGCCGCCAGCTCTCCTCCCGGGTCACATCGAGATCGATGAAGGTGGCCTCTCCTCCGCGTCGCGAGATGCCGGCGGCAACCCGTGTCCCCCGCCCGGTCTGGATGTCGGCAACCACGACGGATGCGCCCTCCTCGGCGAAGAGCCTGCACTCCACGGCACCCATGCCCTGGGCTGCGCCGGAGACCAGCGCGACCTTGCCCTCGAGTCTCACATCGTCCTCCGTTCCGGTGAATCGCAATGTCCGGATGTGCGGTGCCCGAGTCCCCGGTCCGACCTTACTGCGGCAAGGCAAACCCCCGAGCGTCGACTACCGGTCGCGGCCATGCCCCGGCTCCGTGGAACCGGACCACCCCGTGCGTTGGCCGTTCCGCATCTCAGCGGCCGGATGTCCGCCATCCTCGCGGGTAGGCCGTTCCGGCCGAGTGTCCCAAACGCAGCAGGACTACGATCCCCGCCAGCCGGAATCTGGCGGGGTGACACGTGAATAGCAAGTTCCGATCCGTTCTCGCCCTCATGCTGGCGTGTGTGGGTAGCGCATGCCAGGGCACGGCGCCGCCGACCACCACCTCGGCTCCGCCCGCAGTCCAGTCGGTGGTCTCGACCACCACCGTGCCGGCCCCTCCGGCATCCTCTACGTCCACGACCACGACCAGCCTGGCGGCAACGGGCCTCTCGACCACCGCCGACGGTGCTCTGAACGAAGCCGCCCAGGAGTGCAACCGGTTCACGGTCGGGCTCGACCGGTTCGTGTTCAACCGGCTGCAACCGATCCTCACCGAAGCCACGGACCTTCTGCACTCGCCGCCCGACACGCCGGACCCCGGCGAGGTGGCCGCCGGGTTGATCGGTGCCGCCGAGCAACTCGGACGGCTCGTCGAAGAGTTCGACCTGATGGGAGTTCCGCCCCGGGAGATCGTGGACCTCGTGCTCTCCATCCGGGAGGCCGTCCAGCTCTTCGCCGCGAGCTTCAACAAGGGGGCCCTCGGTTGGGAGTCGGGCGACGCGGACCTGGTACGAGAGGCCAGGGACAACACGCAGGAGGCGGCGGCCGTCCTCAACTCCTTCTTCGGCTGGCAACTCTGCGGCTGACAGCCGGTACGGGTGGGCGCCGACCCGCTGTCGAAATCCCGCCCCGGTCGATGAGTTCGCAGCAAGGACCGGGAATCTCGGCGGCCCGATCAGACCGTTCTCCCGGCTGAAGGCTGGAGCGTCTTCTCCCCGTAGCAAAGACCAGGATCACCTCGGCGCAATCCGGCTTGCAGTGAAGGAACCGGCTCCGAAGTCCTGCCCGCCCGCTCATGCTCGGGAGTCCCACCACCAGATCGCGAAAAATGCCCCTGCAGGCCCCTCCGCCGGGCCCTCCCCCACCACCACCCTGCCAGGGCTCGGAGCGCGTTCTGCCCACCCGCAAGCGGGCCATCCGGTTCCAAGAAACTCGTGATCCCTCGGGCGGTCCGATGACGTCGGTTCGACACCGCCTGGGTGTTTGGTGCCTCCATAGTGCAACAGGACTGTGACAGATTCAACCCCCTCGTGACGCGGAGTCTCCCCGACTAGGAACCTCGCACCTGCCCATGCACCTTTTCGCGACAACCTGGCATCTAGCCCGGCCGCCGAGGGTCTCCGCGGGACTCGCCCATCTCTCCGCTGCGGTATCGTCGCGTGGATCACCGCTTCGTCTCGTCGGGAGGAAAGATGGCGCTACAGGTAATGACCGTGCGAGGACCCGTCTCGCCCGATGATCTGGGCCATACCCAGACACACGATCACATATTCTCCGACATATCGTGGGCACGCCATCGCTGGGTGGCGATGCCGATGACCGACGAAGTCCAGATGACCGAGGAGGTCGGTTTCTACAAGGATGCGGGCGGGGGCACCCTCGTCGACTGTATCATGGAACACATAGGCCGCAAACCGGAGGCGATGCGCCGCATCTCGGAGACCACCGGCGTGCACATCGTGATGGGCACCGGCTTCTACCGGGAGCCCTATTACCCCGAGTTCGTCAACAAGTGGACAACCCGCCGACTGGCCGAGTACATCGTCGACGAGATCGAGCACGGCTGGGCCGACACCGGAGTCCGTCCTGGGATCATCGGCGAGATCGGTATAGACAAACGCTGGGTGCAAGGCGTCGAGGAGCGGGTCATCCGCGCCGCCGCCCGAGCCCACCACGCCACGGGCCTGGCGGTCACCACCCACACCCCCCCGCACACGGCTCTGCTGTTCCATGAGATCCTGCAGGAGGAGGGGGTGCCGCCCGACCGGATCATCTTCGGCCACTTGGACAACACTTTGGAGATGGACGAACTGGAACGCATCGCCCAGACCGGCGCCTACATCCAGTTCGACCTGATCGGGATCGAGTGGATAAACGCCGACCACCGGCGGGCCCAGTTCCTCGCCGAGCTGATCCGTCGTGGTCACCGGGACCGGCTACTGGTCGCCCAGGACATGCCGGCCCGGCCCCGCCTGATGACCAACGGCGGGCACGGATATCGCCACCTCATCGACAACTTCCTACCGATGCTCCGCAAGGAGGGAGTCGACGAGGACACCATCCATCACATCACCCACACCAACCCCGCCCGAGTCCTAGCGGTCGACGCAAGCTGAGAGCCGCTCCTGGGGGGATCAGCAGCCTGCTAACGCGCCCCGGGCAGATCTGTGAACCGCATGGTCGCAACCATCCAGACCAAGGCGGTTGAGTAGTTGGATCGACTAATGACGGTCGGGAAGGGCACAGACATCGAATGTGGCCATGGCGTAGCCCAGCATCGTGTAGTAGCCGACGAGAACACTGAGTTCGACCACCCCCTCGGTGCCGAGTTCGGCTTCAACGCGGGCAAACGTGGATGCGGAGAGGGGAGACGAGGAACACATCTCCCGAACCACGTCCAAGATGGACGCTTCTCTTGGCGACAGGTCTCCCGGCGTTCCGTCCAGGTGATCGATTGCCTCCGGACGCACCCCTTCCCGGCGGGCTATGTCCAGATGCGTGTCCCAGACGTACTGGCAGCCGTGTGCACGGCCGGTCGCCAGGATGGCCAGCTCCCTCGAGGTGCCGTCCAGGCCGGATTCGAAACGGACCACGTGGCCGAGCCGGGCGATGTGTTCCGCTTGCCGGGGGGCGTGCAGAAGCACTTGGAAGGGTCGGACGAGGGTACCCCGGCTCTCCACTATCCAGTCGAACAGTCGAGCCTGCTCAGGAGTGAGCCCCTCCTTGTCGGCGATCAGGTCGATCCTCGCCATGTCTCCTCGGCCTCCTGCTCTCCGGAACGCAATTACGAGGCCCGACCGTAGCGCGCCCCGCAGGCCGCACGGGCGAAGACCGACGGGGGTAGACTCGCCGCCGATGGACGAACTCCGGCAGACAGATGGTTGCTGAACCCGATCGGATCCGCATCCTCCGCGACGACGAGAACTGTCCCGAACTTCCGATCGTCGAGCGGGGGGGCCGGGCGTGGGCGGTCGTCTGGCCGGGGGTGGGCGCCTACCTGCGTTCCATGCACCGTATCTCGCTGGATCCCGGAGGGCGGACGGTGCAACTCGAGCATCCGACCGAGGCTGTCTACTACGTGATGGCAGGGAAGGCCACCGTCGACGGCGGGGATACCCACCGCCAGGAACTCTCCAGCGGTGCCATGACGCACATAAGCCCGGCAACGGGCTACGTACTAGCAGCCGGTGACGGCGGAGCCGAGATCGTGGGGGGTCCGTGTCCTGCCGATCCGAGCTCGTACAGGCACCTGGGGACCTTCGAAACCGTGGAGATCGAAGACCGGCCCGACAGGCAACCGCCCGGAGGGATCCGGGTATTCCATCGTGACCGTCCCACTGCGATTGTCCCCATGATCGCCAAGGACGCCCGGCTGGTGGTGTGGCCGGGTGTGGAGGCCTACACCGCCAACATGAACTACGTGGACATGCAGCCGGGCGAACGGAATATCGAGCACGTGCATGTCGAGTCGGAGGACACGATCTACATCCTGGACGGCAAGGGGAGCATCGACGATCTGACCAACGGGTTGCGTCTGGAGTTCGAAGCAGGAGAGGCGATCCACGTGCCCGTCGGTGTGTGGCACGCCGTCTCGGGCGACCGGAACGACCACATCGAGAGCGTCGGCGGACCTTGCCCGGCAGACTGGAACATGCTGCGGGTGGCGGGACTGATCCCCGACGCACCGAACAAGGAGTAGTAACCATGGCCAACACCGTTTCGATAGGTCTGGTGCAGATCGGCGGCGAGCCCTTCCTGGTCGAGGAGAACCGCGAGCTCTGCTACCGCTCGGCCAGCACCGCTTTCGACCAGGGTGCCGACATCGTGATCCTGCCCGAGATGATCATCCATGGATACACCGCCGACTGGCGAGCCCTGTCGGAGGTGGCCGAACCGGTGGACGGGCCCACCGTCAAGCAGTGGACCGCCCTGGCAGCCGACGCCAACGGCTACGTGGTGGGCGGGTTCTGCGAGCGGGACGGCGAGGCCCTCTACAACTCGGCGGTGGCCGTGGGGCCCGACGGGATGATCCTCCACTACCGCAAGACCCATCTCTTCGCCGAGGAGAAAGTGGTGTTCCGCAACGGTGACCTCGGCTTCCCGGTAGCCCATACCAGGTTCGGAACCATCGGGCTGTGCGTCTGCTACGACCTGCGGTTCATCGAGGTGGTCAGGCTGCTGGCTCTGAAGGGCGCCGACCTCATCTGCGTGCCCACCGCATGGCTGCCCGGGTTCGACCAGGAACGCTGGGACAAGGACGGGATGTGTCCCCAGGGACGGGGAGCGGTCCTGCAGGCCAACCTCAACCAGGTGTACATCGCCTGCGCGTCCCAGGCCGGCCGGCGTGGGGATCTCGACTTCCTGGGATCATCCATCCTGGTGGATCCGTACGGCAAACTGCTGTCCGGACCGCTGCCCGGTTCCACCGACAAGATCACGGTGACCGAAGTCGACATCGGCGCCGCCAAGCGGGCCCAGGTGCGGGGAGAGTTGATCGCGCCACGGGCCGACCGCCGAACCGACCTCTACGGCATCTGGTCGGACGGCCAGCGGTACTGAGCGGGTCTGACAGGCCGGACTCAGCCCTCTACCATCCCCTCGTCCAACAGCATCGGAGGCACCCCGGATGAGACTCGTCGACCTTTCCCACCCGATCAACCTGCACACACCCGGCTGGGTCGGATACCCAGGATCCAAGATGTATTACACCCAGACACTGCAGACCAACCGGGTGGTCTCACAGCGAGTCGAGACATCCTTGCATGTGGGGACCCATCTCGACGGCCCGATGCACATGGCCGACGGCGCCGGCGACATGGCCTCCCTCCGGCTGGACAAGCTGGTACACGAAGGCGTCATCGTGGACGTGTCGGACGTGGTCAGCGACTGGAGCATCATCACTCCGGAGCACATCACCTCCAAGGTCGAGGTGAAGAAGGGCGACATCCTCATCATCCACACCGGCTACCACCGCTACTACGAGGGCATGCCGGAGCAGGACCTGACCCGCTACTTCTGCATGCATCCGGGCGGTACGCAGGAACTCGCCTACTGGATGCTCGATATGGAGATCCGTTGGTGGGGTGTCGACGCCGGCTCCGGAGACCATCCGATGAACACCAGCATCCGCCACATGCGACCCGACCTCACCAAGCGCTTCGAGGAGCATGTCGGCATGTCCGCCCTCGAGTACTTCGGCGAGTACACCTACACGCACCACAAGAGCGGGCGGATCGTCAAAGAGGACCTGTTCCCGTTGCACTACCTGGCCTTCCCCGACGGATGCATCCACGCGGAGAACGTCGGCGGCGACATCGACAAGGTGCTCAACCAGCGCTGCATCATCGGGGCGTTCCCGTGGAAGTTCGAAGGTGGCGAGGCCTGTCCCTGCCGCATCATCGCCTTCTTCGATGTGGGCGACGACCTGTCCGTGGAGGAGATCGCCGAGGCCCTCTGAGAGTTCGGTAGCGGAGCCGAACCCTGGAGCGGGCTCGGCCACGACCCAACGTGTGTTGTCATATCGATGGTTCTGTTTGTGGCGATATGTGACACTTGCCTTTCGAAACGGGGCATGACCTCTCGGACCACAAGTCCCACATAACCTGGACATACCAGAGCCCTCCTAGATCGCCGAGGCGATCTAGGAGGGCAGGGCGCCCGATCCCCTCCTCACCAGATCCCGGACCCGGTCCGGGCTGAGCGGGAGTCGGGTCACGTCAAGCGGGCACTCCAAGGCGTCGGCCACGGCGTTGCCGATGGCCGCTCCCACCGCGGTGATCCCGCCTTCACCGGCCCCCTTGACTCCTAGCGGGTTGATGGGGCTGGGGGCGTCTTCGCTGACCAGCACCTCCACCGTGGGCATCTCGTGGAGGGTCGGCATCAGGTAGTCCATGAAGCTGGCCGCCAGAGGCTGGCCGGATTCGTCGTAGACGAACTCCTCGAGCAGGGCGCCACCGATTCCCTGGGCGGCGCCTCCGTGGATCTGCCCGTCGACCAGTTCCGGGTTGATGGCCCGCCCGACGTCGTACGCCACCACGAAGCGCTCGACCTTCACCTCCCCCGTGTCCCGATCAACTCGGACCACCGCGGCATGGACACCGTACGGATAGGTCATGTGGTCTGCCTCGAACCAGCCCTCGGCGACCAGGCCGGGATCGTCATCGACGAGCCCCGGGCGTAGCCTCCGGGCAACTTCACCCAGCGTCACCGACGGGCCTTCGGGGGAACCACGTACGAACACCCGCCCGTCCTCCACAGTGAGGTCCTCGTGACGGGCCTCCAACACCGACGCGGCCACATCCAGGGCCTTCTCGCGAACCCTTCGGGATGCGATGAGGGTGGCGGAACCGGTCATGACGGTGACCCGGCTGGCGAACGCGCCCATTCCGTAAGCCATATCGTCGGTCTGACCGTGGCGGACCCGCACCGAGTCCATGCCCACCCCTAGAGCGTCGGCGCATATCTGGGCGATGGAAGTCTCGACACCCTGGCCGATCGACGCGGCCCCGGTCACCACCACCACCTGTCCGGCCTCGTCCACCTCCACCCTCACACCGTCGAACGGACCGAGGCCGCTCTTCTCTACAAAAAAACCCATACCGATCCCCGCAGCCTCTCCATCGGCCCTCCGCCTGGCCAGATCCTTCAACAAGTGCTCGTAGTCGAGATGATCGAGCACGCGATCGAGGATCGCTCGGTAGTCCCCCGAGTCGTATGTGACGCTGGTGCCGAGCACATCGATGCCGCGGGAGAAGGGCATGGCGTCGGCCGGTATCAGGTTGCGCCGGCGGACGGCTGCCGGATCGAGGTCCAGCCGGTGGGCGATCACGTCCATGAGTCGTTCCCGTACGAAGCTTGTCTCGTAGCGACCGGGCGCCCGGTAGGTGCCGCACGGGGTCTTGTTGGTCAGCCTGACATGACCCCTGGCGCGGTAGGCAGGCCACGAGTACGGCCCGGGCAGCAGCGAGGCGCTGAGGTCGGCAACGACCACCTCATGGGTTCGCAGGTATGCGCCCTGATCCACCCAGAACTCGTCCACCACCCCACGCACCCACCCGTCGGGGTCCACCGCGGCCCGGATCCGATGGACCTGATCGCGGGAGTGGTTGGCGGCGATCATGTGCTCCCGCCGGTCCTCCACCCACTTGACGGGTCGGCCTATCCGCATCGCCGCCAGGCACACGAGGACATCCTCGGGGTACAGCTCACCCCGTATACCGAAACCGCCCCCCACGTGGAGTTCCCTGAGCACCAGTGCTGCCGTCGGGAGGCCCAGCATGGCGGCGATTGCAGTGCGGTTGTGATGGGGCACCTTGGCGGCCCCGAACATCTCGATCGTCGAGCTCATCGGGTCGTAGCGGGCCAACGCGCCCCGGGTCTCCATCGGTACGCCGGAGTGTCGACCCACCCTGAAGTCCATCTCCACCACGGTCGAGGCGATGTCGAAGGCCCTCTCCACGTCCCCGTAACCCTTCTTTACGACCGCCACCTCCGTGGCGCGACCCCCGTCAAGGATCGGATCAACCGCCGGTTCGAGCTCCTCGATGTCGATGTGAACGGCTTCGGCTGCGTCCTCGGCGAGGTACGGGTCCTCAGCCAGGACTACCGCAACCGGTTCTCCAACATACCGGACATGTCTCTGGGCGAGCACAGGCTGGCGGTAGGCGTCGACCCCCACAACCATGGGCATCCGGTAGTCGATGGGGGGAACACCGGCGATGTCGGCAGCCGTCCATACGGCTTCCACCCCCGGTATCCCCTCCGCAGCCGAAACGTCAACGTCGACTATTCGGCCGTGAGCCACGGGTGAACGGACAACCCGAAGGTGCAGTTGGTGGGGGACGGAGAGGTCGGCTATGAACCTGGCGGCACCGGTCAGGAGGGGACGGTCCTCGATCCTTTTGACCGAACTGCCGACGTAGGTCATCTCCTCATTACCACCGCTGCCTGTCTGACCGCCTTCAGGATGTTCTGGTACCCGGTACACCGGCAGAGGTTGGATGACAGCATCGCCCGCAGTTCATCTTCATCGGGGTCGGGGTTCTGTTCGAGGTATCCGACTGCCAGCATGAGGAAGCCCGGGGTACAGAAACCGCACTGGAGTCCGTGGTTCTCCCAGAAGGCCTGCTGTATGGGGTGCAGACGGTCACCGTCGGCCAAGCCCTCGACGGTGCGCAGTTCCATGCCGTCGCACTGGACCGCGAACATCAGGCAGGACCGTACCGGTTCGCCGTCGGCCAGGATCGTGCATGCCCCGCACACGCCGTGCTCGCAGCCCAAGTGGGTTCCCGTGAGGCCACAGTTGTCCCTGAGGGTGTCGGCCAAGGTGCGCCTCGGCTCCACCCGAACCTCGTAGGAACGGCCGTTGACGTTGAGGGTCACATCGACCATGGTTCGCTCGGTCATGCAGGGATCCTCTCCTTCTGCCTGATCAGCCGGCGCAACCGGGAAGGAGTCGCCGGGGTCTCGTTGACCTCCACGCCCATTGGCCGGAGCGCGTCGGAGATCGCGTTGATGATTGCAGCCGGAGCACCGATCGTGCCACCTTCGCCGACACCCTTGGCGCCGGTGATCGTGGCGTCGGAGACGGTGACCAGATGGTGGATCTCCATGTCGGGCACCTCGGCGAGGGTGGGGGGAAGGTAGTCCATGAGCGAGGTCGTGAGGATATTGCCCTCCTCGTCGTAGGCGATCTCCTCGTACAGGGCGCCTGCGATCCCCTGGGTGATGCCGCCGTGGATTTGGCCCTCCACGATCATCGGGTTGATCAGGACACCGGCATCCTCCACCACCACGAACCTCTCCACCCGGACCCCTCCCGTCTCGGGATCCACCTCGACCACCGCCGCGTGGCAGGCGTTCGAGAACGTACCGCCCGGATCGTAGGTGGCCACCGCGGCAAGCCCCGGGGTCATACCGGGACCCAAACGGTGGCTGGAGTGGTATGCCAGACGGGCCACGTCGGCGACGCTGATTCCCGTGTCCGTCCCCGAAACACGCGCCACTCCCCCGGCTATGACGATGTCCTCGGGGGCGGCCTCCAGCTGGTCGGCTGCTATCGAGGCGATCTTCGAGCGGAGCAGAGCGGCCGCCTGCTTGGCCGCGCCACCGGCGATCACCAGCGAGCGACTGGCGAAGGTCCCCCAGCCGTAGGGCGTACGGTCCGTGTCGCCATGGACGAGCCTGATCGTCACGGGCTCGATCCCGAGTTCGTCGCCTATCAACTGAGCCAGGCTGGTTCCCAACCCCTGGCCATGCGGTGAGGCTCCCAACCGAGCCTCCAAGTTTCCCGACGGATCCATCACCAGGTTCACGGTCTCGTATCCCAGTGTGACGTCCATGCTGCGGGCGGCAAAAGCCGATGTACCGTATCCGGTGCGCTCGGAGAAGACCGAGAACCCGACCCCCAGGTAGCGATTCTGCTCCAAGGCGGCGGACTGCCGTTGCCGGAACCCATCGAGGTCGATCACCTCGGCAGCCTTGTCAAGGGACTCGACGTAGGAACCCTCGTCGTAGACCAACCCTGTGACCGACGGGTATGGGAACGTCCGGATCAGGTTCCTTCTTCGGATCTCGGCAGGCTCGATGCCAAACCGTGACGCTCCCTGGTCCATGAGTCGTTCCATTGCCAGGGTTATGACCGGGCGGGACACCCCCCGGTACGGTGCCATGGGACATGTGTTGGTGACGACGCCCCGTGAGCGGACCCGGTAGGTACGGAAGTCGTAGGGTCCGGGGAGTTCGGCCATGGCCATGAGCGGTTCGACACCGCAGGTCACCGGGTAGCAGGAATACGCGCCCACGTTGCACAGCAGGTCGGCGTCGAGAGCCAGCAGCCGTGCCCGGCTGTCGAAGGCACCCCTGATCCGGTATCGGTGGTCCCGGCTGTGGAACGAGGCCATCAGATTCTCGCGCCGGTCCTCCACCCACGAAACCCTCGCGCGGAGCCGCCTTGCCACCCACACCGCCACCACATCCTCGATGGCCAGGCAGAACTTCTGCCCGAAGGCGCCACCCACATCCGGAGCCACCACCCGGATCCGCGACTCGGGGATCCCGATGAGGTCGGCGATGATCGTCCGCACGACATGGGGCGCCTGGACGGACGAAACAAGGGTGATCCGGCGGGATCGCCTGTCGTAGGACGCGACCGATCCGCGTGTTTCCAAGGGCAGGGCGCTCTCGCGTCGGGATGTCAGGTCGAACCCGACGACCTCTGCGGCAGCTGCGAAGACCTCGTCCACCCCGTCGGTCTGGATTCTCGCATCCACGACCACGTTGTCCGGAACGTGGTCGTGGACAGCCGGAGCCCCCTGGCGCGTCGCCCCTGCTGCGGTAGTCACATGGTCACGAGGCTCGATGTCGACGTACACCTGCTCGGCGGCATCCTCAGCTTCCTCCGGCGAGCCCGCCACCACCACCGCCACCGGCTCGCCAACGAAACGAACCGTGTCCCGCGCCAGGACCGGCTGGTCGACCGGTCGGTAGTCGTCCCGGTGCAGCAGCGGGCGAACCGGCCGAACATCGGCCAGATCATGTGAGGTGAACATAGTGACGTGGTCGGGCGCTTCGATCGAGACGATCCGTCCGTGCGGCACCGGGCTGCGGACGAACCTCAGGTGGGAAGCGTCACCGATAAGATCGGCGACGAACCTTCCCTCGCCGGTGAGAAGTGGGGGATCCTCGAAGCGCAGCAGGGATTGCCCGATCCACGGGGTCACTGCTCGATCGCCTGCGCGAGTGCGCGCCGGGTCAAGGCCCGGACCAGGTCTCTCCGGTACTCTGCAGAACCGTGGATGTCCTCCATGGGGTCCACCTCCTGCGCGGCAACCTCGGCGGCTTCCGCGAATGCCCTACCGGAGGCTGGGCCACCCCTGAGGTGATCTTCGGCGCCGGTAGCCCGGACCGGCCGGTCGCTCACCGCCCCCAGCGCGATCCGTACATCGGCCAGTTCCCCATCTCGCATCTCGAGTGTCACGGCGGCCATGGCCAGCGCGAAGTCACCGGCGCGGCGGCTGAACTGCTGGAAACCGACCCTGTTGGCAGCACTCAGCTTGACTAGACGGGTCTCGACCAACAGCTCGTCGGGACCCAGGTCGGTAGTGAACACGGTCTGGAAGAACCGTGAGGCGGGGATGGTGCGGGTTCCGGCCATGTTGGCCGCCACCATCTCGGCGTCGAGCAACATGGCGATCACACACCACTCGGCGGCGGGGTCGGCGTGCGCCAGACTGCCACCGAACGTTCCGCGAACCCGGATGGGTAGATGGCCCACGTGGTGGGCGGCGAGGCTGAGAAGCCGACCGAGCGGCCCGTCCACCACCGGCCGCTCGAAGGCAACATGGCGTACCAGAGATCCGACGCGCAGGGTGTCGCCGTCGTCGGTGATGTGGTCGAGTTCTCCCACCTGGTTGATGTCCACCAGCACGGCCGGCCTGGCGAGACGGAAGTTCATGGCCGGTACCAGGCTCTGGCCGCCTGCCAGGACCTTGGCGTCGTATCCGTATCGATCCAAGACTGCCAGCGCCCCTTCGACGGAACGTGCTTGGTGGTAGTCGAATCGGGCTGGCTTCATGCGGGCCGGAGTGTACTATCCGGGCGCCAACCCGAGGTTCCATGACTGCACGACGGCAGGTGTCGACTCGAGGTGGGATCGGAGCTTCCGTGTTGCGGCACGAGGATCCGCCGCTGCTCACCGGGAAAGCCCGTTACATCGCGGACATCCACCTCGACCGCCAGCTCACCATGTCGGTCGTGAGGTCACCGGTCGCCCACGGGACTCTCCACGGCATGGAAACCTCGGAAGCAAGGTCCCTTCCCGGCGTAGAGGCCGTGTTCACCGCCGAAGATATGATGGACGACCTCGGCCATGTTCCCCGTATCCCGCCGCGGGTGTCGTTCGACGAGACCGTGCTCCCCTACCTGCAGCCCATCCTGGCCCGAGACCGCGTTCGGTACACCGGCGAACCTCTCGCGGTGGTTGTAGCCGAGGACCGCTACGTGGCCGAGGACGCGGCCGAGCTGGTATTCGCCGATATAGATCAGCGTCCGGCGATGCTCGACCGCGGGGACCGGCCGGGAGCCGGCGAGCAGCTCTTCGAAGCCGGAAACCTGATAACCACCCTCACCGGGGAATTCGGCGAGGTCGACCGTATCTTCCGAGATGCCGAGGTGGTGGTCGAGACCGAGTTGACCATCGGCAGGCACAGCGGCGTACCCATGGAAACCCGCGGCCTGGTGGTCGAATTCGACCCGCGCACCGAACGTCTCATCGTGCACGGAGCGACCAAGGTTCCGCATTGGAACCTGCGTACCACCGCCGAGTTGCTCGGTATATCCCCCAGCCGTCTGCGGATGCGGGAAACCGCCATAGGAGGGGGATTCGGCGTACGCGGCGAACTGTACCCCGAAGACGTCCTGGCGGTATGGGTTGCCGGACGCGTGCGACGTTCCGTGTCGTGGATAGAGGACCGCCGCGAGCACCTCCTGGCGGCCAACCACTCACGCGAACAGCGTCACAAAGTCAGGATCGCAGGCGATCGCAGCGGCAGGATCACGGGTATCGTCTCGGAGTTCCGGGCGGATCTCGGCGCCTACGTCCGCACACACAGCATCCGGGTGGCCGACCTGACGCTGTCGATGATCCCCGGTCCGTACGACCTGGCCGCCTACCGGGGAACCGCCCATTGCGTGGTCACCAACAAGACACCGACCGGCACCTACCGGGCGCCGGGACGGTTCGAGTCGAGCTTCGTCAGGGAGCGCATGGTGGACCTGTTCGCAGCCGAGATCGGCATGGACCCGGTGGAGGTACGCAGGCGGAACCTGATCCAGCCGTCGCAGATACCCTACGAACGGCCCTTGTCGTCGACCGGCGAGCCCATGCTCTTCAGCGACGGCGACTTCCCGGCGATCCTCAACAGATTGGTCGACTCCTTCGATTGGCAAACCCTGGAGAGGCGTCGGGCGGAAGGCGAACGGGTGGGCGTCGGGTTGGCGATGTTCCTGGAGAAGTCCGGTCTGGGGCCCTGGGAAACGGGCGCGGTCGAAGTGGATCCGGACGGTCTGGTGCGGGTCCGAACCGGATGTTCCTCGGTGGGCCAGGGCATCCGGACGGTCATGGCACAGATAGTGGCGGACCGGCTAGAAGTGGACCACTCGCAGGTACGGGTCGAGTTGCTCGACACCGACCGGACGCGGTACGGGATCGGGAGCTACGCCAGCCGCTCGACGGTCACCGCGGGGAGTGCGCTCTTTCAGGCGGCCGACGAGGTCATCGGGTTGACCAAGCAGGTAGCTGCGGTGGAGTTCGAGGTAGCGATCGAGGACCTCGAGTACGGGGATGGAGCGGTGAGCGTGTCGGGCTCTCCTGATTTCAGCATGTCCATCTTCGATGCCGCGCAGCGGCTCCACCCGGTCACCGCCCGGCGTTACGGCCGGGACCGCCCGGGACTGGTAGCCGAGTCGGTATTCAATGTGGAACAGGTCGTCTACCCGTGCGGAGCCAACCTTGCGGTGGTGCGCGTGACTCCCGATACGGGTGAGGTGACCGTCGAGCAACTCGTACTCCTCTACGACGTCGGCCAAGCCATCAACCCGATGCTGGTGGCGGGCCAGATGGAGGGAGGGGCGGTGCAGGCGATCGGCGGAACGCTGTACGAGCAGTTCGCCTACGACGCGGAGGGAAACCCGATGTCGACGTCGTTCATGGACTACCTCCTGCCGACCTTGACCGAGACACCCGAGATGCGGACCATCGTCGGGGAGACCGCTCCCACCGCCACCAATCCACTCGGCGTGAAGGGAGCGGGAGAGGGCGGCGTCCCCGGTGTGGCCGCTGCAATCGCAACAGCCATCGAACAAGCGGTGGGGCAACCCGGCCTGGTAACCGCGGTACCGATCCTTCCCGCAAACCTGATCGCCAAGGACCCCGAGAATCAGGAGAATTAGCATCTACTGCCGCCCAAGTAGCATCTCGGATATGAAGATCAGCGTCAGCCTTCGCGATGAAGATGTCGGATTCTTGGATGACTACGCACAGACTCACGGAATGCCTTCCAGATGTCTTCTTCGAGCACGACAAACTACTTGTGGAGAAGGCGAAGAGCGCCGTCCACTCCCTCGCCGGACGTAAACATGCCCGCAATGACCGTCAACTGGCCAAGCCTGACCTGAACGCCAATCTCAGAAGCTTGTATCTCGGCTGGAACCGAAGAATCGAGACCGAAACCGAGACGAAGCTGGCGGAAATCGAGACGAGAAGCGCAGCCCGGTCTTCCCTTGAGATCATCGGGATGGCCGTCCTGTCACCTCAGAGCACCTCCAGGGTCGAGTCCGGATGATCCACCCCCGTTCCGAAACCGGGCGCGTGGCGGGAGGCACAATCCGCCAGCCCGCCAGGTAGGCAGCGTCTCGCCGCCATGGGCCGGAAGGATCTTCAACAAGCTCTTCGCCCGGTAGAGCCACTAAAGATCCGTCTTCTCGGTGAGAGAGGTCAAGTTTGTCAACTATATGAGGTTGTATATGGCAAGTTTCGCTGGAGGGATCTGTCAATTTGACACTAGGATCAGGATATGGGCCTCTTCGCGCGCCATATCCGAACCCAGGTAGAAGAAGCGCTGGATTGGGCCCGGGTAATCATGATCCATGGGGCGCGCCAGAGCGGCAAGACCACCCTCGCCCGGATGATCGCCGAGGCCCGCGGGGGTACGTACGCGTCGATGGACGACGAGGGGCTACGAGAGAGTGTCCTGGACGACCCGGTGACATTCCTCGCTCATCAACGTTATCCGCTGGTGATCGACGAAGTTCAGCGGGGCGGCGACAGGCTCGTGTTCGCCGTGAAACGGCTCGTAGACGAAGAGAGGACGCCGGGCAGGTTCATCCTCACCGGTTCAACCAATTTCCTGACCGTGCCGAATATCAGCGAGTCCCTCGCCGGACGGGTCCAGATCTTTCGCCTGTGGCCGTTGTCGGAGGCGGAACTCATCGGAACTCATCCGACAGAGATCGACTGCTGGTTCGAAGGCGGCCCCGATCCGACCCCGACATCCGAGCTAGACCGCGCCGACTATCTGGCACGGGTGTGTCGGGGGGGCTACCCGGAAGCCGTCAGCCTCGACCCCGGCCGGCGGCGCCGCTGGTTCCAGGGATATGTCGAGACCGTCGTCCAACGCGACATCGCCGCTCTTGCCGACATCCGTAAAGCCTATGCCCTGGCGCCGCTGCTCAGATGGACCGCCGCACTCACCGGCAGGCAGGTCAACCTTTCCGACGCTTCTCGACGATTGGGAATAAGCCGGCCGACAATCGCCGGGTACTTCGAATGGCTCCAGACCGTCTTCCTCGTTCACGAGCTTCCCCCGTGGTCCCGAGGCCTGGCACCGGGTGCCGGACGGCGACCCAAGTTCTATCTCACCGACTCCGGCCTGGCGGCCGCCCTGCTGGGTACGGACGCCGACTCCTTGATCTCGCCCACTGCTCCCGCGACGGGGCCGCTTCTGGAGACCTTCACCGTAAGCGAGATCGCCCGACAACTCTCCGTGTCGCCGCGGGCTGCCACGCTCTCCCACTACCGCGACCACAAGGGCCGCGAGATCGACCTCATCCTCAGCGCAAGCAACGCCGATGTGGTAGCTGTGGAGATCAAGGCCACCAGCTCCCCCCGATCGAAGCACATGGATCATCTTCGCTGGCTTCGCAACAGGCTCGACGCCGTTTCCCCAGGCGCCTTCCGCGCCGGCATCCTCTTGCACACCGGCCCATACGCCCTCTCCATGGGCGACCGGCTCTACATGCGCCCTATCAACTGCTTGTGGTCCCAGTCCTGAAGGGCCGCCGACTACCGCTGGGGAATCCACCGCGACCATGAAGGGAGACCAATGGTCGGCCGGATGACGTATCCCCGCCGGCTCCGGCCGGGACTCCGAGATAGAGACCGCCGTGGACAAAGCAGCGTCGATCCTGACCAACCGCCGGGAATAAAAGGCGCCGGAGAAGGCGGCCTGAGCGGCGCTTTCAACCGGGAAGGAGTTCTCCGGCCGTCCCGCGCAGGATCCTCTGGCACGCGTCCGGACCCAGACCGGCCCGCCGGCAGGCCTGCTCTATGTAGCCCACCGGCGTGTCGAGGCTCATCGGGAACGGAGCGTCGGTTCCAGCCGCGATCCGGTCCGGACCGATCGATGCCATCATGAAAGCCAACGCCCGGGGATCGTGAATCAGGGTGTCGTAGTAGAAACACTGCAGGACCGAGTCCGGATGATCGACCGCTCGCTCGAAGCCGGGTGCGTGACGGGACGCGTGCACGGCCCGGCCCGCCAGGTAGGGCAGCGTGCCGCCGCCGTGCGCCAGCAGGATCCTCAACTCGGGCCAGTTCGTGAAGACCCCGGCGAAGTAGAGCCTCATGGCCGCCAGGGTGGTCTCGAACGGGTTGCCGCAGACGTTGCCGAGGAAGTGCACCTTCATACGATCGCCACCCATCACCCGATTGGGATGGATGAAGAGCAGTACCCCCAAGGATTCCGCTGCCTCCCATAGTGGTTCCAAGCCTGCGACGTCGAGATCCTTACCCCCGACCTGGGTGGGGATGGCCCCTCCGACGAACCCGAGACGGTCCACGCAGCGACGCAGTTCGTCGGCGGCCAGCCCACCGTCGGTCACCGGAAGCGCCGCCAGCGCTCTGAGCCCGGGTTGTCCGTCGATATCCCCCGCTACCGCGTCGTTCATGGCTCGGCACCAGGTGCGGGCAGCAGGACCGGCGAGGTCGTCCCCGGCTACGTCCATCCAAGGAGACACAACCTGGATGTCGATGTCGCGTTCGGTCATCCACCGGATCCGTTCCGGTAGGTCCGTGAGGGCGGGAGGGACGGGACGGGACGGACCGGATGGGAAACCGAGGATGCGCCGACCGGGCTCGAAGCTCACCGGGAGCAGACCCCGAGCCGCCGGAGCGAGTATCGACGGCGGCAGGTAATGGGCATGAAGGTCGATCACGGCGACATCCCCACTCCGTCAGCCGAACGACTCGTCTCGCCAGGCAACCTCGCCCCCGACGATGGTCATCGACGGCAACATCTCCGCCAGTTCGTCCGGCGGCAGCGGTCGCGGGTCGCGGGGCAACACCGTGAAGTCGGCCAGGTAACCGGGCGAGATACGTCCCCTCTCGTGAGCGAGTCCGTCTGCCTCGGCCGGCCATGCGGTCATCATGGCGATGGCCTCGTCGAAGCCGATCGCCTCCCGCGGCCCCCACACGGTGCCTTCGGCGTCGACGCGGGCCGTGGCCGTCGCTACGGCAGCGAGCGGCGCGGCGTCGGGCACGACGGGGGTATCCGAGCTGTGGATCGGCTTGAGGCCGGCGTCCAGCCAGCTGCGGAGCGGGTACATCGCAGCCAATCGCTCCTCCCCCAGCCCGGCCTGGAAATCGGGAGCGCGCAACCGCAGGAAGGCGAGTTGCGGAACCGGGATGGTTCCCGCGTCGCGCATCGCCTCGACAGCGGCTGCGGATGTCAGGCAGCAGTGCTCGATCCGATGGAAACGGTGGCGACCGGCAGGTGGATGTTTGCTGAGTACCTTGGCGACGCTCTCCACCGCGGCATCACCGATCGCATGCACGCACATCTGCCAGCCGAGCGCCGCCCCCTTGCGGACCGTCGCTTCCAGTTCCCCCACGTCCGTATGCATCGATCCGTGCGAGTCTGCATCCGCATACGGTTCGGACATGGCGGCGCTGCGTGGCCCGAACGCACCGTCCGCGAACACCTTCGCCCCACCTATCCGGAAGTAGGAATCGCCGACCCCTGGGCGAAGTCCAAGGTCGCCGGCCGCGTCCAGCAGTTCGGCCCGGATCATCGACGTGAACCTGAGCCGCAGGGCGCGGCGTTCGTCCATGCGCAGGAAGGCGGCCACCTCCTCCCCCGGCCGTGACATGGTGAGGGGAGCCGCGTTGGTCACGTAGGCGAATCCCAGCGAGAGGAAGTAGTCGGTGGCGAGTTCGATGGCCTGCTCGTCCTCCGAATCGGACCAGGGAGGGATGACGGGGTCGAGCAGGCTCCGGGCACCGTCGAGTAGCTCTCCCGTCGGAACACCGTGCTCGTCGCGGACGATCTCTCCATCGTGAGGATCGGGCGTGTCCGGACCGATCCCTGCCGCCGCCAGCGCGGCGTGGTTGGCTACCCGCCTGTGGAAGTCGAAGCTGTCCAGCATCACGCACCGTCCGTCGGGCAGGTCGAGTTCGGTAACGGTTGGAGCCCTTCCCTCGACCAGGCAGGCGGGGTCGTAACCCCGCCCCTTGATCCAGCGACCCGGCGGCAGCCGGTAGTGGGCCTCTCTGACCAACGCCACGATCTCCCCGACGGACGAGACATCCGAAGGCCAGCATGGAACACCCATGCGCGACCGGCCGTAGTTGACGGCATGCACGTGGCTGTCGGCGAAACCGGGGTAGACCGTCCCCCCGCCCAGATCGACTATCTCGGCGTTGGGGGACACCGACTCTCGAACTTGTTGGTAGTCACCCGACGCACGTATCCGTTGACCACTGACGGCGACCGCGTCGGTCGGACGGTCGCCGTCAGTTACGAAAGATGCGTTTGTCAGGACTCGATCACTGGTCAATCAGCAGTCGGTGTCCAGATCGTTGGCCTCGTCGATGATCTCCTGCTGGTCGAAATCGTTGATCTCGTCGAGCAGGTCGTCGATCACATAGTCGCCCATGTTGATCTGCTGGGAGAGAACACCACCCTGGATGAAGATGTTCACATACGTGTTCCACCCGGCCGCGTCCAGGAAACCGAACACGTAATCGCCGTCCACCTTGGGAGCGGTCGTGATCCCGATGACGGCTGCCAAACCGGCCCGTCCTTCCGCATCGTCGGTGAACTCTTCGGGAATGAGTTCCTTCAGAACGCACACCGCGCCTTCCAGATTCGCATAGGCCACCAACTGACCCTTAGCCGTGGCACGGCCGAGACCGATCAACAGATCGTCGTCGTCCTTGTAGTCCTCGGCAGCCAGAAGCCCCTCGGCAGGAAGGGTATCGAGCGACGCAGGCGCGATCGACACAGTGTCGAGGCCCGCCGCGTTCATCGAGGCAATGTCGGACTTGGCGGACGAATAGGCATCGATCCGGGCATCGTCCAGAGACGCCTTGATGCTCGGAGCGTTGGTCCCCACCGCGATGATCTCCACGTCGGAGTCCGGGTCCAGCCCGGCTTCAACCAGCAGCGCCCGTACGAGCGGAACCTCTCCACCGGCCAGTTCCGAGATACCGATCTTCATCCCTGCCAGGCCCGCGATATTGCTGATCGACGATCCGGCAGGTACGACAACATCGAACACCTCACCGTAAGCATAAGTGAAGAACGGGTAGAGGCCTGCACCAGCCTCGATGGCCGGCAGCATCGCCCCCGGAACACCCATTCCCGCCTCGGCGTTGTTGGCGGCCAGGATCTGCGCGACATCGGATGATCCGCCCGTGCCTTGGAGGCTCACGTTGAGACCCTCGTCTTCGTAGTATCCGAGACCTACCGCGAGCCAGTAGCCGTAACCGAACGAACTGGTCGTGGAAAGGGCGAGGTTCACGTCCCGAAGGTCCTCTTCTTCCTCCGCGCACGCAGCCCCGATCATCGCCAGTACTACGGCGAGCGCCAGCATGACCGACCAGGGTCGTGCCCAGCGGGTAGTTGGTTTCATAAGTTCCTCCTTGTCTGGGTGAGCGGTGTGCTCACGACGATTTTATCTAGGTGGTCTGGTCGACATCCACGTGCCAGAAGAGCAGTTTCCGCTCCAACCGGGCTGCCAGCAGAAACAGCGCCAGACCTATCAGGGACAGCATCAGCAGGTAGGCGAATACATCATCGCTGCGGAACTGGAAAGCGGCCTTCTCGATCAGGTGGCCGGCGCCTTCGTTGGTACCGGACAACTCGCCCACTATGGCACCGATCAGGGCAAAAGTGAGGGCCGCCTTGAGCCCGGCAAAGACGGTCGGAACGGAACTCGGGAGCCGTAGATGGCGGAAGGTCTGCCAGCGCGTGGCCCTGAGAGATCTCATAAGCAGTCCGGCGTTCTCATCGATGACCGTCAGCCCGGTGATGGTGTTGATAAGGACCGGGAAGAAGCAGATCGTCGCAGCCAGCGCGATCTTGGCGGTGATTCCGAATGCGAACATAGCAACGAACACCGGGGCCAGGGCCACGCGTGGAGTCGCCTGGAACAAAACGATTACAGGGAAGAAAGCCTTCCTGAAGGTCGGCACCAGGGCAACGTAAGTACCCAGCAGGAAGCCTCCTCCCGCGCCCACCACGAAGCCGATGGCCGTCTCCTGAAGGGTCACCCAGAAGTGCCAGAGCACGAACGGAGTCTGGATGGCTTCGAAGAACGCCGGGATTATCTCCGAGGGTTTGGAAAGCACGATTTCCGGCCAGAAGGACGGATCGAGCCAGCTGAGAAACTCCCAGATAACGAAGAAGGTGAGCACCACCGTGCCGGTCATCAGGATCTGGGACCAGAACCCACGGGAACGGGAATCCGGACCCGAAACCGGCAAAGAGTCCATTCCGAGCGTGCCGGTGTCGGACATGCTGTCGGTATCCATTCGGAGCTCCTTTCTCACCCTAGAAGAGACCGAGCACTTCGCGGATGTAGTTGACGATCTCGGTGAACTCCGCCAGCCGGCGAGACCCCGGGACTCTCGGTCTGGGAAGACCGACTTCGACCATATCCAGTATCCGGCCCGGTTTGGTTCCCATCACCGCCACCCGGTCGGACAGGAACACCGCTTCTCTGATGTTGTGGGTCACGAACACGGTGGTCTTGTTCTCGTGCTCGGTGATGCGCGCCAACTCGCTGTTGAGGTGCTCCCTGGTGAACTCGTCCAAGGCACCGAACGGCTCGTCGAGCAGCATCAGATCCGGTTCCGAGACAAGCAGCCTGCACAGGGCCACGCGCTGCTGCATCCCACCCGACAGCTCACGCGGGTAGTGCTGTTCGAACCCTTCCAGCCGGACCAACTCGATCACGTCCGCGATCCGCTGTTCCCCCTCCGGATCCATGCTGCCGGTGATCTCGAGCGGCAGGGAGATGTTGCGGATCACGTTGCGCCACGGGAAGAGGGTCGAGGTCTGGAACATCAGACCGATCTCCTCGCGCGGTTCGACAACCGGACTGTGCCCGAGATAGACGCTACCCGATGTAGGCCTCAAGAGGCCGCCGATGATTTTGAGGAGCGTGGACTTTCCACATCCCGACGGTCCCACCAGGGTGAGGAACTCCCCCTGCCGCACCTTCAGCGACACATCCTTTACCGCAACCAGCGGTTCACCGTCCTTCTCGAACACCTGGGTGATGTGATCCAGGGTCAACGACGAACCGCCCCGTCGCCGGTGGGCGCCGACAGCTTGAGTCACTACGATCCGATCCTCCGCATAGCTTCTGAGCGTTGCGGGCTGATCGTAGACGCAACCGTCGGTCCCCAAAAAACGATTCCCGACCGGACCCCTGCCTGCGGACGATCCGTCGTCGGGTCGAGCACCGAAAGACCATCGTAGGTCGCCACAGGTGATGGGCACTACGCTCTCGCGGATGGCAGACACGGCACACCAGCAGCTTCCCCGCACGATGCGGGTGGCGGAACTAACCGGCAATCGGACCCTCCGGCTGGGGGAACGGCCGGTACCCGGGGTGCCGGGTGGCTGGACCGTCGTCCGGGTTGCGGCGGCCGGGGTGTGCGGCACCGAACTCCACTTTCTCGAAGGTCTTCTCGACCCTCGAGGCGAGACGCGGGTGCTGGGACATGAAGTAGCCGGCACCGTGTGCGGTCCGGGAGTCCGCGGTCAACGCGCGGCTATATATAACGTGTTGAACTGCCGGACCTGCCGCTACTGCCGTTCCGACCGGGATCGCCTGTGCGAGCGGTCGCAGGGCATGATCGGCTTCACCGTCGACGGCGGGTTCGCCGAGTACGTGGTGGTGCCGGAGGCGAACCTCGTTCCCCTGCCCGAGAGCGTGACCTTCGAAGCGGGCGCGGTGCTCGCATGCAGTGGGATGACGGCCGTACACGCGGTACGGGTGGCCGGCATCGGTATCGCGGAGCCGGTGGTCGTGAATGGAATCGGAGGGGTCGGATTGATGCTTACCCAGGTAGCGGCATTGGCCGGCGCGACAGTTCTCGCCGTGGCGGACGATCCTGCCAAGCTGGACCTGGCGGAGTCACTCGGCGCCCGGGCCGGCCTGCTCATCGAGAAGCCGGAAGGGTACGAGACCCTTCCCCAAGACGCGCGCCGGGTTCTGGGACAAGCTCCGGACGTGTTCTTCGAGACCGTCGGAACCCGTGAGACGATGCGGGCCGGGTTCGGATGCCTGGCCCCCGGGGGCGCTTTCGTCCAGATCGGATACACCAGCCAACCCCTGGACATACATCCGGGCGCACTGATCAGGAACGAGCTCCGCATCCTCACTTCAGCCGCCGGCTCCAAGAACGACCTGGAAACAGCCATCGCGCTGGCAGCACAAGGTCGCCTGAAGGTCGTCATCGCGAACCGCACGAACCTGGACGGACTTGGAGACGCGATCCGCAGTCTGCAAGATCGCCGCGTTCTAGGCAGGAACGTGGTCGTATACGAAGCCGGATGACGGTGGTGCACATAGCCGGCCTTCTCAAGCGGCGTGGTGACCCAGCGAGCGGAAACGCGTCGAGCGAATGCGTTCCGCGACCTTGCCGACCTTGGCGAGTATCCGTTCGGGGGAACCGGAGAGATCCACAGCCATGATCTCCAGTTGCTTGCCGGCATGATTGATCGCGTGGACGGTCGGGTCCTCCTCCCCCTGGGCGTAGATCAGTAGCCCGCCAGGTAGGTCGGCGTCGATCGTGTAGGCGAGCAACTGGTAGAGATCGGCGTTCGGTATGCCGTGATCCGTCTTCTTGTACTTCAGGTCACCGACGAAGACGCAGCGCCTTCCCTCCCACCACGAGATGTCCGGCTCAAGGCGTATCTTGTCGCCTCGGGCGAGCCACATCATCCGACCCGATGCACCTTGTGGGAAGTCTGGCTTCGTTACTCGGAGCGCGTCGCGCAGGGCGGCGACCATGAAGTTCTCGAACACCTTGTTCATGTCGACCAGGAAGGACGAGGCCCGCACGTCGCCGCGTCGGAGTTTGATGGACGTCGACTGCAGAATCAGCTGCGCCAGCCGTATGGCCGGCTCGTAGTGGCGGTTCAAGCGGTCGAAGGAGACATCGGGGATGGCGGCTCGCTGATACTCCACCTCCGTGACCTGCCCGAGCACCCGGTCAAAAGCCCGCAGGCTCTTTCGGGCATGGTCCGACCTGATTCGCATCCGTCCGAGACGGACGATGGCGGCTTTGATGAGGCGGTTCAGTTCGATGTCCCCAGTGAACTCGTCGTAGCTGACCTCAACGGGAGGAAAGATGCCGTAGCGATCCCGGATCTGGTCGTCGAAACGAATCCGGCCCCGCACACCGTGCAATGCCTCCTCCTCGACCCGGTAGTCGTGGAGCAGGCCTCTCTGGAAAGCGCGGCGAACCTGGGCGACGAGGCCCGGAATCATCGCTTCGAACAGATCGGGCGCCTTCCCGAACTCGAAGTCCTCCGTCCTGAACCGGGCGACTCCGAGAGAATACGAGATGAGGAATAGCACCCGGTCGATGGGCAGCTTGGGGCGTATCTCCACCGACAGCGTGTCGGTCTGGACGACACCGACCGTGGGGCCCGCGGTGAGGTCGTAGACGCCTTCGCTGCCTGGTGTGGAAGCGATGGTTATGGACGGCGCAACTTCTGTGAGCGCATCGCGATCCGCCGTGGACAACTCGATCCCGGAGCACTTCTCGTATTCGGTGAGTCTCATCTCCAGCATCCGCCTGATCACGCTCCCTCGGCCTGCCGTCGGCTTGCTCTCCTGCCGGCGGGAACCCAACTGCTGGTTCCTGTCGGCCTGCGGTACGGGCCGGGCCCTCTTGCCAACAACGCCGTCACAACCGGACCGAAGGGACCACGGGACAAGTCCGAACCCCGAGTGGTTTCCGACTGTTCAGGCAGGTGGGCAGGCACCCGTCGCCTTGGCACTCATGACCGTACCGGGCGCGCTCCGCAGGTACAACTAACCTCTAGTCATGTTAAGACTTGAAGTATATAGTGGGTGCTAGATTGAGAAAGGGAGCGAAGCGGATGACCACGACCGCTGGTCCCCTAACCGAAAGCCTGGTGGATGCGAGGGACGAGGCTCGTCAGGCGGAGGTACGTACCGACATCGCGTCGGCGCTACTCAAGATCGAGAAGCGGTTCAACGACCAAACCAAGTGGATCGTCGGGGTTGACATTGCGGTCGCGGCGCTGCTCATCGCGGTGCTCCGATGACGGAGCCTCGGCGTTCCTCGACGGTGAGGCCCCATTCGTAAGCCGACCCATGGTCGCAAGGCCAACTGTCGCGGTACTGCACCGGAGCAGGTGGCAGAGGCCGTGCTCCGGTCCCGGCCGGGACGGGATAAGTTCACGGTTCGTCAATCCCGGACGCAGCAGGCCCGCATCAAACCAAGTCTGTAATCCCCCTCGTATTCGGCGAGCGTGATCTCAAGCATCCGCCTGATCACGCTCCCTCTGGATGGCCGTCGCCCTGTTCTCCCTCATCCCCGGTGGGTGTCGCCGCGTCTCGCAGCCGATGCAGGGCGAACTCTTTGAGCCGGTCGTCCTCACCGAAGAACTGCTCGGCGATGTACGGAAGCACCGAGTGATCCCAGATCAATTCAACCCACTCCTCGTCGAGATTCTGGTCCATGAAATAGCTCGGACCGATGGCGGCGTGCCGCCGACCCAACTTCTTGTTGGCCCGATCCACCACCTCGGCCACCCAGAACAATTCGGGTTTGTTCTTGTTGAGCCATCGGGCCAGCAGACCCTCGATCGGCGGTTGGTCGGGAAAGAACGGAGAGAAGTGGAAACGTCGCCGGAGCGCCGAATCGACCAGGGCGATCGAGCGGTCGGCAGTGTTCATGGTGCCGATGATCCACAGGTTCTCCGGTAGCGAGAAGGCATCGTCCGAGTACTGGAGCTTGATTTTCTCCTTCCGGTACTCCAAGAGAAAGTAGAGCTCACCGAACACCTTGCCCAGATTCCCGCGGTTGATCTCGTCGATGATCAGCACGAACGTTTCTTCGTCGGACGCTTCCTCTGCCCGGCGGGCGATCCGCTTGAGTGGACCCTCACGGAGCTCGAACCCTGCCATATTTCCCTTGAGCGAGGCGGGCCGGTACCCCTCGACGAAGTCCTCGTACGCGTAAGACGGATGGAACTGCACCAGATCGACTCGCTCCTCGTCACGCGCGATATGGGCCGCCAGCTTGCGGGCCACATAAGTCTTGCCCGTCCCCGGTGGTCCGTAGAAGATCACCTGTCGACGGTGACGCAGCAAACGGTGGATGAGATCCAGATGGCTCTTGGGGATCAGAAGATCGTCGGCCAGCCCGTGGAGTGTCGTAGGCACGCCCTCATGCTCGTCCGGCCCCTCGGTCGGTAATGGTGACGGGGTGGGAACCTGCACCTTGGCGGGCGTGGCTGGCTCAGGTGAGCTTCTCTTCGGATGATCCCACCGTTGGCGGAGAGGATCGCGGTAAAAGCTGAACCCCCGCCCGTGATCGCCGGTTAGCGCTTCCCTTATCTGCAGTAGTCGCCGGTCTACATCATCGGATGGGTCCGATACCAGATGGACGAAGGCGCTGGCGATCCGGTCCTTGTGACTCAGGGCCATGGCCGTTTCGTAGTTGTCGGGATGGAGGAGATGCAGAAGCGCGTTGCGCTGCAGGCCGTCAGCGCCACCGGGAACGCTCTCCACGAAACGCTTGAACTCCCAAGGATCCTCCAAGAGCAGGCGTCCCTCATCGCTGTCAGGAGACTTCCAGAGGCGGCTGAACTCGATCAGGAAACGAAGCTGTTGCCAACGATACGTGTTGAATCCGAAGCCCGCATGCCCGACGCCCTGATCGAGAGCAGCATCAAGCGTCGCGGGAATACTCACATGTTCGGGAGACCAACCGAGCACGCTCTCGATAACGGCCACCTTTCCCTTCCTCCCGATCGGCTTGTTCTTGGCCGCCAGAAAGTGCACGAACAGCAGCTCGCCCATCAGCTGGAATACCGCCGGATCGGCGCCGGCGAACTGCCGCTCGAGCTTGGTCAGGAAGTCATCTCTACCCTCGTCCGCCCCCATCACGAAGCGGCGATGCAGTTCGTCGAGCCATCGCCGCGACCAGATCTCCTTGCCGGATGTGAAGAGCGAATCGTCGTCCAGAAGAGCGGCGTCGGCCCATATTCGGGCCACCTCGTACAACTCGGGACACTCCTGTCGGCGGGCCATTGGTGGTGCTCCTCGTATCTCATAGCCAATCGGGACGATCCCCGAGCATCATCAAGATCGAGTCTACGAGGGGCCTGTGACAGTCATGGTCCTAGGCAAGCCAGTGGAACGACCGCCACCCCGTCAGATCGTTCATAGGAGTATCTTCCGCCGGTGATCACCACCAGCCGGGCGAGGCCAGCGGCCCGTTCTCTGGCAACGCGGCCTCTGAGTTCCAGCAAGCCTCGTGCCGCCTTGTCGATAGCAGAGGCGCCGCCGAGCTTCACTTCTGCTGCGATCCATCGACCGTCGCCGGTCTCGATCACTGCGTCGGCCTCGAGTCCGTAGGTGTCCCGGTAGTGGTATACGGAGGCGTCGCTCGCCTGGGAGTAGATACGCAGATCACGGATGGCCATAGATTCGAACAGGAAGCCGAATGCGTTCAGGTCATCAAGATACCGCTGCGGACCTGCACCGAGCACGGCGGCAGCCAGGGATGGATCGACGAAGTGACGCTTCGGGGACCGGATAAGGCTGGCCCTTGATCTGATGTGCGTGTTCCACGCAGGCAGATCCTCCACCACGAACAGGCGGCTCAGCACATCCAAGTACGTCTTTACGGTGGTGCGGTTCAAGGGGACTTCACCGCCTGTCTCGGCTGCCAGCTTCTGGAAACCAGCGGTCGTGGAGACGTTGCGAGCCAGCGACCGTATCAGTCGCATCACGCCTCTGGGACTGCGGCGGATCCCATCGACCGCCGAGACATCCACCCGGCAGATGTCGTCCAGGTAGTCGCGGGTGAAGCGACGAGCCTCCATCATCGGGGTGTCGATGAGCTGGGGCCAGCCACCGCGACAGGCGGCCCCGACAAGTCCGGGAACGTCCAGGCCCGCTTCGGCGGCCGGGAGTTCCCGTCCTTCGAGCACCGCCCCGAGCGAGGCCGCTCCGGTGGAGAGTCCGGTTTCCCGGAGCGACATGGGACGCATACGCACGCGACTGATCCGGCCTGCACCCGAATGGCGGGTCAACTCGTCGGCGGGAACGGCGGACCCGGTGAGTATGAACTGGCCCGGACGACCGCGCCGGTCGCAGGCGGCCCTCACGAGGTGCCACAACTCGGGGACACGCTGCCATTCGTCCAACAGACGGGGAGTGGGACCGTCGAGCAGGAGCCCCGGAGCATGCGGAGCAATCTCCCAGAGGTCCGGACGCTCTTCCAGAAATATCTCGCTGCGGGCGAAGTGTTGCCCGGTCCACGTCTTGCCACAACCTTTGGGGCCTTCTATCAGTACGGCTCGCGCCGAGCGCAACGCCACCGGAACTTCCGTGTCCACGACCCGATCCAGGTAGATGCGCTCGGGATCCGCATGGCCTGGAGTTGTGAGCATTGCCGCCTTATCTGTCGGAGAACCTAATCTATCCTACATTATTCGGGACTTTAATCCTACAGTTATTAGGTTACGTATCCTACAATCATCAGAGGTATCAGCCTACGGATTTCTGCTCACCAGCCGTTTCTCAAGCCCCGGTCAACCCTTGGATCGATGTTTCCTTGAGCATTTCCGAAGGCTCGATTCGGATTGAACCAACGGATTTCGGTGCAATCGAAGGGAAATCAGGAAGGTATAACTGCTACCAGGTCGATCTCGACCATTATTCCCAGCAGGTCGCTGCCTACCGTCGTACGAACCGGCTTGGGGTCTCTGAATCGACGCTCGTACACCCGGTTGAACGCCGCGAAGTCACCGAGGTCCTGGAGGTGCACCGTTGCCTTTACGGCATGGTCGAGGCTGGCACCGGCTGCTTCCAGAACCGCGCTCAGGTTGTCGATGGTCAGCTCCGTCTGCTCCTCGATGGTGTCGCCGACGACCTTGCCGGTCTCCGGATCCAGCGGACCCATTCCAGCCGTGAAAACCAGGTTGCCGACCCGCATACCCTGCGAGTATGGACCCGCCGGCGCCGCGGCGGCATCGGTGCGGATTTCTTGTTTCATGTTCTACCGTCACTCCCGGGTGATGTTGTCTTATCTGCGATCTGCCGATCTGCTCGCTCGACAACGGCCCCACGCCGCCACTATCCCGCAAGCCTCCTGCCCGACGAGGCTAGTCCCTACATGGGAGCGATAGCCGGGATCCCCAGGGCTCGGGCAGCGTCTCCCAAACGCCGGTCGTAGGTCACCACCCCTTTGAGTTCATCACCTAACTCCAATGCCGCGGCGAGGTGCAGGGCATCCAGGCTGCGGAGCGCAACCGGTTCGAGCATGGCCGCCCGCTCGCACACGGAGGTTGAGAGTTTCAGCAGGATCAGGGAGTCTAGGAGCCCCCTCGCCTCAGTCATCCGCTCCGGATCAACTCTTGTCGTGACCCTCAACAGCTCCGTCCTCAGGAGATCACTCGACAACACCTGAGCGTCCACCGCCTCCAACCAACTGCGCATCCCGGTCGAACCTCGCTCCACGAAGATCAACTTCACCGCTGCGGACGTGTCCAGATAGAACAAGGTCAGTACCGCTCGGCCTCGCGCATCTCCTCCAGCACCTCCGACGGTGCCGGCCTGCCCTGCCCGGGTCGAGCCGGCGGAGGCAGTTCGGTCAGGGATCGGAGCGCCGGTCGCGCCTGCCCCGACGAAATCAGACCCTCGATCCGGCTCGTAGCGAGCGGCACCATGCGAGCGACTGGCCGACCACGATGCGTGATCGTCACCGACTCACCAGCCGTCACCATTGTGACCACAGCCGATGCGTTCTGCTTCAACGCCCGTATCCCTACCTCAGCCATGTTCTACAATGTAGCACAACGTGCTCGTTGACCCGGCCCGCAAGCCATGTTGCACTACCGGTCCGCAGTTGGCGACGCGACTGTTCACAGCCACGGTGGACGAGATCTTCACGCAGCCGTGACACGTTCTTCGGCACGCGGGCCGGGTCAGGCGAGTGGGCCCGTCACAACCTCGACCGCAGCCACCAGGTCCTCGTCTGTGAGAAGTTCCTCGGCTGCTCCGAGTTCGGGCGACAGGACACGATCCGGACCAGGGCCGGACACCCGGCTTCGCAGCAGCCGGACAGCCGCTGCGGTGCCGGCGGCCGGTTGCAGTGGTCCGCGCAGGTCGATGGCGCGCGCGGCTGTGACCCATTCGATGGCGAGGATCCGGCGCACGTTATCGATCACTTGACGGAGTTTGCGGGCTGCGCTCCAACCCATCGAGACGTGATCTTCTTGCATCGCCGAGGTTGGATAGGAGTCGACCGAGGCGGGGGCGGCCAGCCGCCGGTTCTCGGCACACATGGCGGCCGCGGTGTACTGGCCGATCATCAGACCGCTGTCGACACCGGGGTCGTCTGCCAGGAAGGGCGGGAGACCGTGGGAGCGGTTGTGATCCAGTAGGCGGTCGAGCCGTCTCTCCGCTATGGCCCCCACCTCGGCCAGGGCGATCGCCAGGTAGTCGGCAGCCAGGGCAACCGGCGCTCCGTGGAAATTGCCACAGGACTCGACCCGGCCATCGGGTAGGACCATCGGATTGTCGATCGCCGACGCCAGTTCCCGGTCGGTCACCTCCGCTACGAAAGCAAGGGTATCGCGCGCCGCGCCGTGGACCTGAGGCGTGCATCGAACCGAATAGGCGTCCTGCACGCGCAGATCTCCGCTGCGATGGCTGGCGACTATCGGGGATCCCGCGAGAACGGCCCGCAGGTTCGCGGCGCTGGCGGCCTGGCCTGGATGGGGCCGCAACGCCTGGAGATCGGCGGCATACGCACGGTCGGTGGCCAACAGTCCCTCGACGGTGAGGGCCGCGACGATGTCCGCGACAGTGAGCAGGTAGGCAGCATCATGAACCGCCAGGCAGAGCATTCCAAGGATGCCGTCGGTGCCATTCGTGAGCGCCAAGCCTTCCTTCTCGGCCAGCACCACCGGTTCGATCCCCTCGGAGGCTAGGACCGAGGCGGCGTCCCGCAATCCGCTGTCGGTCATCACCTCACCTTCACCAATGAGCGCGAGCCCGACGTGGGCCAGCGGCGCCAGGTCCCCGCTCGCGCCCAGCGACCCGTGCTCGGGGACTCTGGGAACGACACCGGCGTTCAGCAGGCGCAGCAGTCCCTCCGCAACCACCGGTCGGGCGCCCGACGCTCCTAGCGCCAGGGTCCTCGCCCGCAGGAACATCATGGCCCGGACCACTTCGGCCTCCACGGCCCGCCCCATCCCCGCCGCGTGGGAGCGTATGAGCGAACGCTGGAGGGCGATCCTTCTTTGTGTGGGGATCGTCGTGGTCGCCAGAGCACCGAAGCCCGTGCTGACACCGTAGGTGGGTTCGCCCTCCGCGAGGTGTTCGACGATGGCCCGAGCAGTTCCCATGCGGACGCGGGCCGCTTCGGTCAGGCGAACGTGCTCGCCCAGACGAGCCACCGCGACAACATCTGCGACGGTTACTCCCGGACCATCGAGGTACACGGTCACTCCTGCACCGCCTACGGCCGGAAGAGCGCCAGCGATGCGTCAACGGCCGCGTCGACCACAGCCCTGGCGGTGCGTTCCAAGCGGTCCCCCACCATCCGGTCGGCCGGCCCCAAGACCGAGAAGGCTCCCACAACCCCCGAGGCCCCTTGGATCGGCGCCACCACCGCGGTTACGTCCGGTTCGATTGCGCCCGTGTTGAAGAACGGCGAAGGGGGGGAGCCGGATCTGACGGGGTCGCTCGTCAGAGCTTCGCCCACGGCGGTGCCCTTGACGGGCACCGACTTGCCGACCCAACCGACGTGGCGGATGGCCCTCCGGCTCTCCACCGAGGCGATATAGACGGCCTGGCTCCCGTCCTTGACCGCCAGGTAGGCAGATTCCTCGGTGACATCGGCCAAGCGCTTCAACACCGGTCGAGCAGCTGCGTTGAGGCGGGCGTACGGACCCGACTGGAAGGCGGCCAGCGCGATCCGCACGAAGGTAGGCCCGACTGAATACCTTCCCACATCGTCCTTGACCAGGTAGCCGTGGCTCGTGAGGACCCGCAGGTGCCGCAGAGCGGTGCTGACCGGTATCCGGGTCTCGGCAGCCACACCTGTCAGGCCGACCGCCCCACCGGTCACGACCGCGTCGAGCAGGCTCAAGACCCGCTCCGCCGAGCGTGACACATGAAGCGTCGGACGGGCGTCGTTCTTTGAGGGTGCACCGGCCGCGGTCATCGAGTTCGGTGGGCCACTAGTGATAGACGGCAGCCGGGGAACACGAACAGCGACCCGGATAGGGTCCTAGAACAACCGTTTAGTTTCATAATCTGAAATCTCTTTTTGGTTATTGACAGAATAGTCCCAACATCGGTATAATTCAAGGGCTATATCGACCGGCTATGGCCGACCCATCCAGATCCGTGGAGGTCTGCGATGACCGCAAACAGGCAACACAGATCAGGTGCACCGCCCGGGGGTGTCCGCGCCCCCACCGGTACATCCTTGACCTGCCGCGGCTGGCCCCAGGAAGCCGCATTCCGCATGCTGCAGAACAACCTCGACCCCGATGTGGCCGAGCGCCCCGAAGATCTCGTCGTGTACGGCGGTACCGGTCGAGCCGCCAGGTCATGGGACGCCTACCAAGCGATGATCCGGTCGCTGACAACCCTCGCCCATGACGAGACGATGCTCGTGCAGTCCGGCAAGCCGGTGGGCATTCTCCGCACCCACGAATGGGCGCCGCGGGTGTTGATCGCCAACTCCAACCTCGTTCCCGACTGGGCCAACTGGGACGAGTTCCGACGCCTGGAACACCTGGGACTGACCATGTACGGGCAGATGACCGCCGGCTCCTGGATATACATCGGCACCCAGGGCATCCTCCAGGGAACATACGAGTGCTTCGCCACCATCGCCCGGAAACGCTTCGGCGGTACGCTGGCCGGCACCCTCACCGTTACCGCCGGGCTGGGCGGGATGGGCGGCGCCCAGCCTCTGGCCATCACCATGAACGATGGTGTGGCCCTCTGCATCGAGGTCGATCCCGAACGGGTGGAACGCCGTCTCGATACGCGCTACCTCGACGTGGTCGCCGACGGCTACACCGATGCCCTTCGACGCTGTAAGGAGGCGGTGGAAGCAGGCCGGCCGCTGTCGGTCGGGCTGGTGGGCGACGCGGCCGAACTGGTCCCCCTGCTCCTGGAGGACGGAGTCCCGGCTGACATCGTGACCGACCAGACCTCTGCCCACGACCCGCTGACCTACGTCCCGAACGGGCTGTCCCTCGATGATGCCGACGAGCTACGCAATACCAAACCCGACGAGTACATCAGACGTTCGCGGGCCGCTATGGCCACCCATGTGGAGGCGATGGTGGGATTCCTCGACGCCGGAGCCGAAGTGTTCGACTACGGCAACAGCCTCAGAGCCGAAGCCGAACTAGGTGGATACGATCGGGCCTTCGCCTATCCCGGATTCCTGCCCGCCTACATCCGCCCGTTGTTCTGCGAGGGCAAGGGACCGTTCCGCTGGGTGGCGCTGTCGGGCGACCCGGCCGACATAGCCGCTACCGATCGGGCCGTCCTCGACGAATTCCCTGACGACGAAGGTCTGAGACGTTGGATCACGCTCGCCGACGAACGGGTTGCCTTCCAGGGTCTCCCGGCGCGCATCTGCTGGCTGGGCTATGGCGAGCGCCACCGGCTGGGGTTGCGGTTCAACGACATGGTCCGCTCGGGAGAGTTGAAGGCCCCCATAGTGATCGGGCGTGACCATCTCGATTCCGGGTCGGTCGCCTCGCCCTACCGTGAGACCGAGGATATGGCTGACGGCAGCGACGCAATCGCCGATTGGCCTCTCCTCAATGCGCTGGTCAACACAGCATCGGGAGCTTCGTGGGTCAGCATCCACCACGGGGGTGGGGTAGGAATCGGCCGTTCGATCCATGCCGGCCAGGTATGCCTTGCCGACGGCACCGAACTGGGCGCTCAGAAGCTGGAGCGGGTTCTCCTCAACGATCCGGCCACCGGCGTCATGAGACACGTCGACGCGGGTTACGACCTAGCCTCCCGAGTCGCCACCGACCGCGGAGTACGCGTCCCGATGGCGGAAACGAGCCTCCGATAGTGGCTGCACGACGGCGGCGGGGCGGGCGCAGAGCCCGTATCGCAGACCGCGGCCCCGCCAACCCCCAGCGCCCGTTCCGCCAGCCCCGGCTCCCTTGGCAGCCGGTTCGGGCGATCTCCGATGACCGCCTCGAGGCCATCCACGACGCTTCTCTGAAGGTCCTGCGGGATATCGGGATGGACATGCTGCACCCGGAAGCTCGGAGACTCCTAGCCCGCGAGGGCGCCGATGTAGAACCGGACTCGGCACGGGTGCGGTTCGATCCCGAGATGGTCACCGAACTGGTCGGTTACGCACCCAGCCAGTTCACATTGCACGCCCGCAACCCCGTCCACCACATCCGGATGGGTGGGAACTCGGTGGCGTTCGCGGCGGTAGCCAGCCCTCCCAACGTCTCGGGCCTCGGCCGTGATCGACGGACCGGCAATCGCGAGGACTTCAGGAGGCTCGTGTGCCTCAGCCAGCACCTCAATGTCGTGCATCTGCATGGCGGGTACCCGGTGGAACCCACGGACATCCATCCGTCCGTTCGCCACCTGCAGGCCACCCTGGACCTGTTGACGCTTAGCGACAAGGCCATCCACACCTACAGCCTCGGACGGCAGCGTACGCTCGACACCATCGAGATGGCCCGCATCGCTCGCGGGATCAGCGAGGACGAACTCGACGCCCAGCCGTCCTTGTACACGATCGTCAACACCTCGTCACCTCTGCGTCTCGATGCGCCGATGATCGAGGGAATCCTCGAGATGTCGGCCCGCAACCAGCCGGTTGTCATAACCCCGTTCACGTTGGCGGGCGCGATGGCGCCGGTGACGATCGCGGGCGCTCTGGTGCAGCAGAACGCTGAGGCTCTGGCCGGTATCGCCCTCACCCAGGCGGTGCGACGCGGGGCACCCGTAGCGTACGGGGCGTTCACTTCCAACGTCGACATGCAGTCGGGGGCGCCCGCCTTCGGAACCCCCGAGTACCTGCAGGCAGCGCTTGCGGGCGGTCAACTGGCCCGGCGATACGCCCTCCCCTACCGGTCCTCCAACGCCAACGCCTCCAACGCCGTGGACCTCCAGGCCACCTACGAGAGCATGTTCTCGCTCTGGGGCGCCGTAATGGGCGGCGCCAACCTGATAATGCACGCGGCCGGGTGGCTCGAAGGCGGGCTGCGGGCATCCTTCGAGAAGATGGTGCTGGACGCCGACCTGCTGCAGATGATCTGCGCAGCCCTCGAGCCACCCGCCGTGGACGATGGTGCGCTGGCGCTCGACGCCATCGCCGACGTGGGTCCGGGCGGTCATTTCTTCGGTACCGCCCACACCCAGGCCCGCTACCGCAACGCCTTCCATACACCGCTCCTGTCCGACTGGCGGAACTTCGAGACGTGGGATGAGGCCGGACGGCCCGATCCGGCCCTGCGAACCGAGTCCCTGGCCAGGGAGTTCCTCGAAGCCTACGAGGAGCCCCCGATGGAACCCGCCATCCGGGAGGAGCTCAACGAGTTCGTGGCCCGCCGTGTCGGCGAAGGCGGCGTAGCTACCGATTTCTGAGAGGAGTTGTGTGAAACCCGTCCGCTATAGCCCGGCCCGTCTTCGTATCGACGAGAACCCCACCGGCCATCCGTGCGCCGACATCCGGCACTACGAGGCCGATCTAGCACTTCTCAATCACCTGCTCCAGGAGCTGCGGGTGCTCCTACGCCAGGCTAGGGCAGGTGAAACGGTTCTCCGTCCGTACCAGACCATAAGCTGGCACGAGGACGGACTACGACGTAGGACCGTCATGTGCGATCCGGCGGCCCTACTGAGAGGTCCGGATGTGTTGATCGTCGGATTCCTCGGGAACCGGCGGTCCAGCGACGAAGCCAACGCGATCGACGAGTTCGAGATAGACGTGATCGGCGAGTTCCGGCAGTACCCGGGAATACTCAGCTACTCCTCCACGGAACTGATCCCGAACCAATGGGCGAACCTGGTGGTCCACCAGGAGGTCGGAGACCGTGAAGACTGGCGCCACAGCGCGGTTCACATAGAAGCGGCTGAAGAACTGTCCCCCCGTGTCTATCACAGCGTCCGCATCCATAACGGCCGACTGAGCGGAGGGCCGATCAGCGACGGCAGCTTGATAGTAGAGACCACCAAGTACTGGGACTACGACTCGGACCCGATGTGGCACGCGATCCGGACGCTCCCGGGAGGCATCACGACCGCAGACCGCCCGTGGCCGGGCCAACGATGACGGTTCGCCGGATCCTTTCGATAGGCCACCCGGCTCTACGGGTTAGAGCTGCGGAAGTGCCCAACGATGACATTGCCACGGCTGCCATCCAGGATCTGATCGACGATCTCATCGACACCATGCGGCACGCCAATGGCTCGGGGATCGCCGCCAACCAGATAGGCGCATCCGTCCGCATAATGATCATGGAGGTCGACAGGAACCCGCGCTACCCGTACAAGCCACCCATCCCCCTGACGGTGGCCATCAATCCCGAGTTCGAGCCGCTCGACAACCGGACGGTGGTCATCAACGAGGGGTGCCTGTCAGTCCCGCTGCGCGGTGAACTGATGCGCTCCGTCAACCTCGGGATTCGCTATACAGACCGCTACGGGAATGGCCACGAACAGGTGTTGCGCGGTCTCACCGCCGGAACCTGGCAGCACGAGTGCGACCATCTCGACGGGGTCTTGGTGGTCGACCGGATCGACCCCCGGACGCTCACCACCTGGGAGGAGTTCGACCGGCACCATCGTGACCCCTTCGTCGAACGCATCACCCGGTTCGTCGCCGAGGTCGGGTCGTGAAGACCCGGTACTGGTGCGAACTGGCCTGGCTCGGCGGCCCCAGGGCGACCCCCGGAGTCGTGATCGAGGTCGACGGCGACAGCATCATAGGGGTGGATCCAGGCCAAGCGGCCCCTCCACCCGACGCCACCCCTTTGATGGGTCTTACCCTCCCGGCGCTGGCCAACGCCCACAGCCACGCGTTTCACCGGGCTCTGCGGGGCCGCACCCACGGCGGTAGGGGTACGTTCTGGACTTGGCGTGACCTGATGTACCGGGTTGCTGGGATTCTTGACCCGGATAGTTACTACCGGCTGGCTCGGGCGACCTTCGCCGAGATGGCCTTGGCGGGAGTCGGGGTGGTCGGTGAGTTCCACTACGTCCATCATCGGCCTGCAGGGGGACCCTATGACGACCCGAACGCCATCGGGGTCAGCCTGGCAGCCGCGGCGCGGGATGCCGGAGTCCGTCTGACCCTGCTCGATGCGCTGTACCTGCACGGAGGGTTCGCCCCGGGATCGGAATCCGGGTACGCCCCGCCGACTCCCGAACAAGGCCGGTTCAGCGACGGGTCCGTGCATGCCTGGGCAGAGCGGGTGGCGAATTTGGCGGCCGGTGTTTCCGGGCCCCGCACGAAGGTGGGAGCCGCGGTTCACTCGGTACGCGCGGTCGATCCGCCGTCGATCGAGGCCGCGGCCCTCTGGGTTAGCGAGAACAAGGTACCGCTTCACGTGCACGTCTCCGAGCAGCCTGCCGAGAACGAGGCGTGCCTGCAGGTCCACGGTCGAACCCCCACCGCCGTGTTGGCGGAGGCAGGAGCGCTCAGCCCGGACACCACGCTGGTCCACGCCACTCACCTTTCCGACCTTGACACCGCCACGATCGGCGAGGCGGGAGCGCACTGCTGCATCTGCCCGACCACCGAGCGCGACCTGGCCGACGGTATCGGCCCCAGCGAAGCGCTGGTGCGGGCCGGGGCGAGCCTTTGCCTGGGATCCGACTCCCACGCGGTCATCGACATCCTGGAGGAAGCTCGAGCTGTGGAGTTGGGCCAGCGGGTCCTGACGCACCGACGGGGGATCCACTCCACCGAAACCCTCGGCTCCATCGCCACCGTCAACGGGTACAGGTCACTCGGGTGGGAAGACGGAGGCGCGATAAGGCCGGGCTGGCTCGCCGACTTCACCAGTGTCAGGCTGGACTCGGTCCGGCTGGCCGGGATCGACGCCGGCAACGCTTTCGACGCGGTGATCTTCGCCGCATCGAGCGCCGATGCACACAACGTCGTCGTCGGGGGCCGCCCGGTCGTGGTCGATGGAACCCACGTCTCGATCGATGTTGCGGACGAACTCGACTCCGCTATCGCCAAGGTAGTGACGGCATGACGCTGGTGATCGACAACATCGGCGAGTTGGTGACCAATGCTCCCGAACTCGGGGCCGGACCGCTGGGCATCGTCCGCGACGCGGCGATCGTGGTAGACGGGGACACCGTGCTCTCGATCCGTCCCGCAGGCGCGTCAGCGGACGAGCGCCTCGACGCCGGGGGCAGGTGCGTCCTACCCGGGTTCGTGGACTCCCACACCCATCTGGTCTTCGCCGGTGACCGGGCGGAGGAATTCACGCGGCGCATGGCGGGCGAGAACTACGACGGGGGCGGGATCCGCGTGACGACCGAGGCCACCCGCGCCGCAAGCCGGGATGAGTTGCGGAGGGGGCTCGACCGCAGGCTCACCGAAGTTCATCGCGCCGGCACCACCACTGTGGAGATCAAGTCCGGGTACGGGCTGTCGGTCGAGTCCGAAGCCGAGACCACCTCGCTGGCAGCGGAAGTGACCTCCGAGACCACCTTCATGGGCGCCCATGTTGTACCTCGGGAGTACTTGGGTCGGACCAACGACTACGTCGACCTGGTCTGCGGGCCGATGCTCGAAGCCGTGCGACCCCATGTGCGCTGGATCGACGTGTTCTGCGAGGAGGGCGCCTTCGACGTGGACCAATCGCGGGCGGTGCTCGAAGCCGGTCGTGCAGCAGGTCTCGGTCTGCGCCTCCACGCCAACCAACTGGGCCATGGACCCGGAGTCCGGCTCGGCGTGGAGATGGGCTGCGCATCCGTCGATCACTGTACCTACCTCTCCGATGACGACATCGAGGCGCTGGCCGGGAGCGAGACCGTTGCCACCTTCCTCCCGGCGGCGGACTTCTCCACTCGTCAGCCGTATCCCGACGCCCGGAGGGTCATCGACGCGGGGGTTACCGTGGCGATCGCATCCAACTGCAATCCCGGGTCCAGCTACACCACTTCCATGTCGTTCTGCATCGCGCTGGCGGTACGCGACATGAACATGACCATCGACGAAGCACTGGCCGCGGCAACGACCGGCGGCGCAGCAGCTCTGAGAAGGAAGGACGTCGGGCGCCTCGTCCCCGGTGACCCGGCCCACCTCACCATCATCGACGCACCCAGCCGCCACCACCTCGCTTACCGACCGGGCGTTCCGCTGATATGGCGGACGCTCGGCGCCGACTACCGACGACCGGCCACCGACCACCGAAACCAAGAGAGAGAGGTCACAGCATGAACGTCCCCAACCCGACCGGACACAACCAGTGGTATCCATTCGCCAACCGTCCTCTGCCTCCTGACGTAAACGGCGAGGCGGCCAACCCCGCGGCGATCCCGGTCTTCGACTCCGTACCCCTGCCGCCGAGCGCAAGGTTCGTCGTGGTCGGTGCCGGCATCCACGGACTGTCGAGCGCCTATCACCTGGCCATGTATCTCGAGCGTTCGGGCAAGGGTAAGGGCAGCGACGTCGTCCTGATCGACAAGCAGGGCCCCGGCGCCGGCGCCACCGGCCTGGCCTGCGGCTGCGTCCGGAACCTCTACATGACCCCTCCGCTGCATGCCATCCTGCGCGCCAGCGTGGAAGTGTGGGAATCCGATCCCGTGAACCTCGGCTTCCAGCAGGTCGGATATGTCTCGGTAGGCGAGGCGAACCAGGAGGAGGATTACATCAAGCTCCAAGCATCGCAGGCAGCGAGCGGGTATCCGTCGGACCTCTACACGGGCTCCGACGCTCACGCGTTCCTCAACAAGCTGTGGCCGGACTTCAAGACCGACAACTGCGATATCGTGCTCCACGAGCACCGCTCCGGCTACGCAGGCACCCACATCGCCGTGTGGGGCCTCGACCAGAAGTGCCGGCAGTGGGGTGTGCAGCGCGTTTACGGCACCAGTGTCACCGGCTATGCACGCGATGCCTCCGGATCCGTCACCGCGGTCGAGACCGACCAAGGATCCATCTCCTGCGAGCAGGTCATCGTGGGTGCAGGGGCTTGGACGCCCGTGCACTGGGAGTGGCTCGGCGGCCCTTCGCACCTCGATGTTCTCTATCCGGATGGCCACGTCGAGGAGCAGATGGACATGTGGACCTACTGGCGCCTGCTCGAAGGTGAGGTCCTTCTGCCCGAAGGGGTGGACTTCCGCACGGCCCAACACCGGGATTCACCCGTGCTGCACGTCGAACTCATGGACACACCCGTTTATGGCGAAGACGGCGCGATGATCCTGGACAACTTCTACGTCTACACCCGCTACGCCGCCGAACGAGTGGGAGCACCCGGACTCCAAGGCGGGACCATCCCCATCAAGATCGGCCCCCGAGCGGCCCTCGAACCCTACGGCCACCTCAACGATATGTACCAGGCTGATTCGTGGTTCGCCGACTACTACTGTGCCGCTCTCGGGATGCTGTTCAAGCGGCTCGAGAACCTGCGGCCCTACTTCAAGGAGCGTCGCAACGGGGGTATCGGCGCGTTCACGCCCGACAACGTACCGGTATTCGATCACCTGACCGACAACGCTTGGGTGATCGCCGACTCCAACCACGGCTTCAAGATGATCGGTGTGGGCAAGCTTACCGCTCAGATGCTCGTGCATGGTGACAAGCCTGACGAGTTGAAGCCCTTCACCCTCGGTCGGTACAGCACGGGCGGCACCTTCGGAGACCGGAACTCGAACAGTCCGTGGGTCTAGAAGTGGTGGACCCCCATTAGCCTGAATCCACCGATTCATGTTCCGAAAACCAATCCTGACCAGGGCGATCTCCGGGATCCACCACTCACAGGAAGTTGCTCCTCTTCCCAGGACCGAACCATCCTTACCAATAGCTATCGCCGCAGATCAGGAGGCATTTCCACCATATCTCCATGTCCGCTGCGCGCTCCCCGTCGGTGGATTCAGGATTAGGAGGGTGGTGTGAAACCCCTGCAAAGGGGTTCGCACGGTAGCCGACAAGCCTCAGACCAGGTGGTTTGCCAGTCGGCGAACCCCGCAGAGATTCGTTGCTCAGCACCCTCCTAAGATGCTGAGCAACCTCCGGCTTACAGCAGGTCGATCGATGGCATAGACGGTGGCCCGCCGGACGCGGCAAGAGGACGGTAGACGTTGAGCACCCCGGCAGAAGCGCCTCTGAGAGCTGCAACCTATCTGGGCGACAACACACTGGCCATCATGAGCGACCTGGTGGAGCACCTGTCGGAGGCGACAGGAATCGAGGTGGCTGTCGACTGCACGGCGGGGAGGAGCACGGCCGAAGCGGGCCGCCAAGCTCCCGACCTTGATCTTGTGTGGATGTGCGGGCACCTGACCGCGTCGCTCATCTCCACGGGCCGGATGTCCCACAGGATCGTGGCCGCACCGGTCTTCGCCGGGTCCGGGGGACCGGTCTACCACTCGGTGATCGTCAGCCGAGAAGACGGCCCCTCGTCGCTGCCTGCCGCGCTGGATACCAGGCTGGCAGTTAACGAAATCGAGTCCTGGTCCGGTTTTCTCGGATTGAAGGCCCATGTCGAGCGGTCCTTCCCCGGTGCCTGGTTCATCGATCAGGCAGTGACCGGTTCGCATCGGGCCTCGATCGAAGCTCTCGCTAACGGGACCTGCGATGTCGCCTCCATCGACGTAACAGTCTGGGAGCACGCAGTGGCCGAGCAACCCGTCGAGGTTGCCGACCTTCGCGTGATCGACCGCACGGTCGACTGGCCGGCGCCGCCATTCAGCTTGGGGACGCATCTCGACTTGGGACGACGGAAAAGCCTCAGGGCGGCCCTGCTCGCAATCGGACCATCGGACATAGCCTCCCTGGACGGCGTCGTTCCCGTCGATTCCGGTGTCTACCAGGAGGTGATGCGTGTCTGACAACCTGGCATGCTTGCTGAATGATGTCTGTTATGTCATTATGCATGCATGCCGGTCCAGATCACCATACGAGGCGTCCCAGAGGAAGTCCGCGACGAGTTGGCCGCCAGAGCCGCTCTCAACCGTCAGTCGATGCAGGAGTTCCTGCGCACCGAACTCGAGCGCATTGCGTCGCGACCGTCCCTCGCCACGCTGCTCTCCGAGGTCAGACGCCGCAAGGAGGCCGCCGGGACCATCGTTCCGAGTTCGCTGATCGTCCATGAGCGAGACGCGGACCGGAGGTGAAGGCGGTTGTCGACGCTTCGGTGCTGGTCGCGGCGCTGGTCGATACCGGCAACGACGGCCCCTGGGCGGAGAACGTGATTTCGGAGGGTCCGCTGGCCACACCGGAACTGGCTCTGGTCGAAGCGACCAACATCCTGCGGCGATTGGAGCAGACCGGTCTGATCTCGCAGCTGGAAGCCACGGCCTCCCACCGGGACCTGCTGCGGCTGGACGTGGAGTTCTACCCGTTCGCGCCGGTGGCCGACAGGGTATGGGAGTTGCGCCACAACCTCACCAGCTATGACGCCTGGTACGTGGCTCTGGCCGAAGCGCTCGATTTCCCACTCGTGACCCTAGACCGGAAACTCGGCCGAGCCCCAGGACCGAGATGCGATGTGATCGTGCCGCCGCGCAGGAAGGCATGAGAACGACCGTTTCGCGACCCGTTCGGCCCAGAAACCACTGCAGCCGACTGCGTGACCTCGGTTACGTTCGCTACAGCGCCGTAGTCGGCTCGATTCGAGCGGAGGGACGGAGTTTCTTGCCGTTCAACATCGCTCCGATCGGGGAGTAGCGGACCAACAACTGGTAGCTAGCCAGCAGGAGACCGGTTACCACCGAACAGATCATCAGGAACTTGACTTCCGCCGGGAGGCTCCAATACCGAACGAGCGCTTGGGCGACCACCACCAATGGAAGATGGGCCAGGTACAGCCAGTAAGAGGAATCGGAGAGGTATCGAACACCCCGGCGTTCCTTCGGAAGCAGCACACGGAACAACCCGATCAGACCGAGGCACATCCCCCACGCGTAGGCCACCTGCAGGACAGAGGCCAGCGGCCAGGAGAGCATCTCCGGCTCGAAGGTGAAGACCAAGCCGGCCGGGAACACGACCAGGAACGAAACCGGTAGGAAGAGCCACCATGGTCTCCCGACCGTGTCGACCAGCGGCATACCCATGCGGCCCTGGCGCCTGTACATCAGGGCCCCGAATGCGAAGAAGGTGGCGTAGTAGGCCAGTACGTGGGGAAGGGGAACGAGACCATCCGAGGTGTCAGGTCCGAAGACAGGATAGGCGCCACCCCCGCCCATGAAGAGTTGCGGCACGATCGTAAGGGGGATCATCGACCACATGACCCACCTCGGCCAGATAGCTTGCCCGGGGCGGGGATCCCGGCGGTCCGCCACCCATGCCACTATTGCAAAGCCTGCCATCAACCAAAGGAGAAACCAGAGGAACCAGAGGTGATAGAAACGTTGGATAGAGGACAGGTCGAGCCGGGCAGCCGAACCGTTGTCTTCCTCCTTTTCGACAGCCCCTGCTCCCCAACCCGGGATCTCCAACCACTCCATCCCTTCTGGTAGTGGGTTCCCACCTCCGTAGGTCACCAGCAGGTCGGCCGCCTCCTCATGGCCGAAGTGGAAGGCCACGCCGAGGGGCGTCTCGCCCTCCGAAGCGGTGGCGACCGGCTCCGGCTCGGCTCCGCGTGAGAGCAGCAAGTCCAGCATCTCGGTGTCACCGGTGAGGGCAGCCGCGTGGAGAAGCGTCCAACCGCCCGGCTCGCTGCGGAGGTCGGCATCGAAGCCCCTGTCCAGAAGTTGCTCCACCCCGAACAAATCACCGACGAACACCTTGCCGAAGATGTCATCGTCCGCCACCTGCGGCGCCGGTGCGGACTCGGCCGCCCAGTCACCGACAAAGCTGGTCAGCGGAACGATCGCGAACATGGCGATCAACAGCGGGAGCGCCACCCGCCGCAGCCGATGCTTCAGCAGGGCGCCGAGGCCGCGCCGACGCCACAACAGCGCGGTGAAGAACCCGCTCATCAGGAAGAACACCGGCATCCGGAAGCCGTGTACCGCCCACAGGAACTCGTCGAACAGACCGTCGAGGCCGGAGGTACGGTCCTGAACCCACCAAGGCGCCGGGAAGAAGGCCAGGGAGGCATGCAGACCAATGCCCAGCAGCATGGCAAAACCCCGCAGAGCATCCAGGTCGTAACGGCGAGGCTCTGCGGGCGCGGTGGCTGTCGGCTCCGATACCGGTGAAGTCGAAATGTCGCCCGCCACGATCACGCCATCCGGGGTTACCCGCCGGCAGGTGGTCCGCCGCCCAGGTCTTCAGCCGAGCCCCACCCGCCGGCGGTTCCAAAGCTCCCATTGCTCGACGTGACGCAGACCGGCCTCCGATAGCCGGGCACGGAGCCACCCGGTTCACTCGGTTCAACCAAGACTTCGCCGCGGCCGATCACCAGCGGTCGGACAGAGCTCGCGCTTGGGCGGCGCGCAGGGGAGCGGAAACCTGTGACGGCTCCTCGGAGTAGATGGCGTCGAGGCGAGCCGTGACCGCTTCACTGTCCGTATCCGCCGGCAGGCGCTCTCGTGCATTGGCGAACAGACGCGACCGCGACCGCCGGAGCCGTTCCGCCAACCGTCCGGTGAACTCGGGACCAACGCGGTCTCCACCGGACGGTTTCAAACAGCCATCTCCACGAGGGGTTCGATACCGCTGGCGTCGGTCGTGGCGCGAGCCGCGTCCAGGTCATACATGCGCTGCAGATTCAGCCAGAATTCAGCAGTCATACCCAGGGCTTTTCCGACTCTCAACGCGGTGTCCGCCGTGACAGACCTGCGGCAATGCACGATGTCGTTGATGCGGATCGGCGTCACTCCAATCGTCTTGGCCAGTCGATACTGAGAAATGCCAAGTTCGCTCAGGATCTCGCCCAAGTGTTCCCCGGGATGGATTGGTTCGGCTGTGGTCATGGTTCCTCCCCAGTGATAATCGGTGACTTCTATCTCCATCGCACCTCGGTCAGTCCAGACGAAGCACACTCGCCACTGGTCGTTGATGCGGATGCTGAGTTGGCGTACCACGGTATCACCGACCTACTCCCTTATTTCCACAGTCTTGATCTCAGTCCGGAGGCTCTCTGGACCGAGCGTTCCACCGCAAGGCGGATAACCGGCTCGTCCCCGACCAGGGTCACCTTGCCGGATGCCCTGGTCACCGCGGTGTAGAGGAGTTCCCTGGTGAGAAGGCGGGACCTGTCGGAGGGCAGGGAGACGACTGCCTCGCCGAACTGGGAACCTTGACTCTTGTGGATGGTCAAGCCATGGACCGTGCTGTGCTCGCCCAGGTAGCCGGGCGGGAAGGAGCGTATGCCGCCCCGGTCGAACACCACCCGTATACCTTCGCCGGTCCGGACCACTACACCGATGTCCCCGTTGTAGAGACCGAGGTTGTAGTCGTTAGTGGTGATCATCAACGGGCGTCCTGGGTACCACTCACCGCGATATCGCAGGCCGGGGAACCTCTCGTCGAGTATGTCCTCGATGTCGCGCCGCCACTGCTCCACGCTGCCGGGGCCATCGCGATGGGCGCACAGCACCGCCATCTCGCTGAGGCGTGCCAGCGCCTCCTGTTCATTGCCCGGCACGGACGCCGCCTCCACCAACCGGGCCCGATGCTCTACCACCCGTTCTCTCAGCCTCCGGAAGGGGGCCCCGGTCCGGTCCTTCACCCAGTGAAGTCCATCCACCTCTCGGCCGAGCAATTCCATCGCCCGGTCGGGGTCGCCGTCCCGAACCGCGTCGGCGAAGTCGGCGATCGGGCCTTGCTCCTCGAAGCGGTGTACCCGCTCCAGCACCACCACCCGGTCGGCCATCGAGAGAGCGCCAGGGACCGGTCCAGGCTGCTGGGGGTCCGGCAACCCGGCCGCGGGACCCACTATGTCGGCGAGAACCGTCCCTGCCTCTATCGACTCCAACTGGTAGGGGTCGCCTACGAGAACCAGTGTGGCGTCGGCCCGTACCGCGACGATGAGCTTGGCGGCGAGCGGTAGCGAGACCATCGACATCTCGTCCACGACGACGAGGTCATGGGGAAGCCGGTTCCGTTCGTGATGGGCGAACCGGCCCCGGCCCCACGCCCATCCCAGCAGCCGGTGGATGGTGCCGGTCTGCAGTTTCTCCAACCGCTCCCGGACCATCGGGTGCCCGGCACTAGCTGCCAGATCGTCGATCACCTCCCTCAGCCGGGCAGCCGCCTTCCCGGTGGGAGCGCACAGCGCGACGCGGGGGAAACCTCCTGGGGTGTGCGCCAGAGCGGCCAGCATCCTCGCCACCGTGTACGTCTTGCCGGTACCCGGACCGCCGGCAATAACGGTCAACTTCCCGGTCAGGGCATTGACCGCCGCGGCGTGCTGGAGGTTCGGCCTGGTGCCCGAGACGGGGGGAAGCAACTGGTTCAGAACCGTCTGGAACCCCGGCGTGAGGGCGGTCCGGGGCCCATCGGTGCGCGCCCCGATCAGGCCCACCACCCGTTCTTCGTACCGGAAGTAACGCTCCAGGTAGAGGCGATCGTTATCCAGCACGAGGGGTTCCTCTCCCCCGCCGTCACCGACCATCGAACTGCCCGACACCGCCGACATCCACTCGTCCGGATCCGGCCATGGAAGCGCTTCGACCACCTCCGGAGGTTGGCCCTCGATCACCATCGCTTCCCGCTGGCTGACGAGGCCGATGCAGACGTGCCCGAAGCGGGTGCCCCGCACTGCCAGGGCGGCTGCCAGCATCACCTTCGAGTCGGACTCGCCCCATAGCCGGGCGATCACCGTCGCGGCGTGGACGTCGAGGGGCGACAGGGCACCTCCGTCGTTGAAGGACGCCAGCAAGCCGGATGCACCGACCACCGCTCGCGGCCCGGCGATGGCGGCTTCGAGCCGCTCGACGGCCACCATCATCGACGCCCTGCGAATAGCTCGCTCAGGGCCACAACCATCTGCGGCGGCGGGGACCAGGGCGCCACCCCGCAGCGCTCCCCGCCGGTGACCGGGGTCCCGGGACCGATCATGCCCCTGACGAACAGGTACATGGACCCGCCGAGATGGACGGACGGGTCGTAGCCCGGGAGGCGCCACTCGAGGTACCGGTGGAGGGCCACCTGGTACAGCAGGGCCTGGAGCACGTAGTTGCCGTGATGCATGGCGGTGACCAGCGGGACCGGTCCGTAGTCGGTCGCCGCCGGTAGCTCGCCTCCGGCGGGAAGCGTGTTGGACTTGAAGTCCATGACCGTGTAGCGATCGCCGCGGGCGGCCGGCAGGACGGTGATGAGGTCGATACCCCCGGTCAGGAAGCCGCGGAACCGATGAGGTTCCAGGTCGCGAAGCCGCGAGAAGTAGCCCCGGTGGGGATCGTCGTCGTCGAGACGCTTGAGCACCACCGCAGCGACATCGCGCAGCGAGATCGTCGATGCCGAAGTACGGAGCGGCAGTTCGAAGTCCAACTCCTTGAGGGTCCGCCTCGGGTCGAGATCGCGCAGGGTGGGAGCGTCGTCTCGAGGCCCGAGCGGTGTCTGCATCGCCGCCGCTATTCCACTTACGAAGGCATCGCTCTCGAAGTCCCAGGATGCGTGGCGGGTGGCGCGGGCCAGCTCGGATCCGATCGCAGCAGGGAGGTCGGGAGCGTCGAAGGGCACGTACCGGAGGACCTCGTGTACCAGCGACCCGAACCGGGCCCCGCGTGGAAGCTCGGCCATCGGCAACCCGCCGCCGACCCCGGCCGGCGGGTCGTCGTACTCGACCTCGTCGACCCGGTCCGGTTCGTCGGTGGTGTCGGCCTCCCCGCCCAGGGGATGGTCGGGCGACAGTGACGAGAAGGAGACCCGCCGCCAGAAGTAGTCGAGCGGCCGATCGAAGCTGGCCCGTTCGAGCCGGCTCCGCGCCTTCCCCGCCCCTGGGTACTCGACCGATGTTTGCGTTTCGCTGAGGATGGTCTGGCTGATCGCTCCCCCGGAGGCTTCGATGAGCCCCGCGATGGTCCGGTCGGGGTCACGCCCGCGGCTCAGGATCTGGTGGAGCTTGGTTCTGGCCGAGTTGGCGGTGTTCTCGATCCACCACACCACCAGGCGATGCTTCGCTCTGGTGAGCGCCACGTACAGCAACCGGCCCTCCTCGGCAGTCTCCTCATCCATCGCGGCCTGCTGGTGGGATTCGAAACCGGGCGACGCGGGACCGCCCACATCGATTAGACGCCGACGGGGTGCCCCCTCCGGAGCGGGCTCCGGATCGTGAAAGATGGGGATCCGGGGCGTGATCCGGGGGATATCCCACAAGAACGGCGCCATCACCACCGGGTACTCGAGGCCCTTGGCGGCGTGCACGGTCAGGACCTGCACCGCGGCCGCGTCCGTATCCAGGCGACGCTGGCGGGACTCGGCATCCTCGACGTTCGCCTCGGCGTTGCGGGCAGCTTCGTCCATGGCAACTTCGATCCACACCACCAGCGACCCGATCCGACCCCTCCGCCAGGCGGCATGCATCTCTTCGGCGATGTGGTTCAGGTCGGTCAGTTCCCTCTCACCATCGGATCGGGCGAGCACCCGGGCCGTGAGACCGGTGGTCCGGTCGACGTCGGCGAACATCGCGGGTACTCCGTGGTCGTGCAACAGCCCCTGCCACCGCAGGAAGCGTTGCTGGAGATCGAGGAGGGGGTCGTCGCTTAGACCGGCCACCTCGCGAAGGGGCTTCCCCACGAGTGGAGTGGTGGCCGCCAAGCGCAGGTAGCCGGCTCGGCTCGGTCGTTCCACCGCGAGGAGGAACCGGCGCCAGTGCTCGGCAGCCGGGGTGGCGAACACGCTCCCGGTCCGGGCCACCACCGACGGTACGCCCGCGGCTGTGAGTGCGTCCCGTATGATCCCGACCTGCCGGCCGGTGCGGCACAGCACCGCGATGTCCCCCGGTCCGAGTGGGCGATCCTCGCCGTCGCTGCCCGTCAAGGTCACCCCGTCATCGAGAAGCCGGACCACTTCGGCGGCCACATCCGCGGCGACCGCCCCCCGCGCCTCCCCGACGTAGAAGAACGGTCTGTATTGCTGGCGGGGCAGCGGGAAGTCGCCCGAGAAGCGGCGTATCTCCAGGGCGCTCCCCGCGCCGCTTATCCGGGCTGTCCGGTTCCGGTCGGCCGGCAGCACGGGGCGGTATCCGATACGGGGGTCGCCGAAGGTGGCGCCGGCCAGCAACGCGTCGAGGGCGACGATCAGCGGTCCGTCGCTGCGCCAGTTGGTAGCGAGGGTGCGGTGAGTGGTGGGGTCTTCCACGGCGGAGAGGTAGGACTCGATATCGGCACCCCGGAAGGCGTAGATCGACTGCTTGGGATCGCCGATCACGACCAGCCGGGACTCGTCGAACACCGACCTGAGAATCTGCCATTGGATGGGGTCGGTGTCCTGTGCCTCGTCGACCAGCGCGATGGAGTAGCGCCTCCTCAGCAGGTCACGGGCGCCGGCGCCGATCCGCGCCTCGTTCAGCGCGTCGCGGGCTTCCACGAGGGTGTCATCGAAGGTCACCATGCCTTCCGCCCACAGCCGCTGAGACAGCACCGATTTCACTTCCCGGGCCATCTCCGCCCGAACTCTCACCATCCCCTCCACAGAGGCGGGTTCCGGAACGGTCCGAGCATCCGGGATCGTGACGACGACCTTGCCGATCTCGGCCAGGTGGTCTTGGGGAACCTGCTGGACCTCGTCCGCCGGCTGCGGAACGGCGAAGCGACCCACCACCAGGTCACTGGCGGCGCGCCGCAGGAGCAGTTCGTCTATCTCGCGGGGCTCCATGTCGCCGGACAGCCGGGATCGGAATCCGAGCTTCTGCAGCAACCGGAGAGCGAAGCCATGGATGGTGAAGATCTGGGCGCGGTCGAAGTGAGTCAGTGCCTCCTCGAGCCGGTCCGAATACATCCCCTGTTGATCCGGGTTAGCATCGAGCAAGACCCGCATGTGGCCGTCTGCCTGCCCACCACCCTGTGAACGGTGGAGAGCGCTGAGGGTGTTGACCATCCGCCGCCTGACCCGGTCCTTGAGTTCGGCGGTGGCGGCTCGGGTGAAGGTGACCACGAGGATACGCTCGAGTGGGAGACCTTCCTCAGCCACCAGACGGGTGACGACGGCGGCGATCGTGAAGGTCTTGCCGGTACCGGCGCTGGCCTCGATGACCGTGCGGCCATCGGCGATCGGTGCGTAGGGGTCGTACGGACCGACCGTGGTCATACGGCCTTCTCCCGCAGCAGGGGAAGGATCGGACCCCACAGCGCCTTTGCGTGAGCCGGGAAGGAACTCCGCTGGAGCGCGGACATGGTGAGTAGGTCCGGGAACAGGAACTGGTTGGCCGGGTCCTTCGCCTCGGGAGAGAACCTGTCTGTCTCCCACATCTTCCCGGCCTGCTTGCGGGCGCTCTCCGGATCGCCGCCGATCTTCCTCTGCCAGATGAAAGCGGTCTCACAGGGCAGCGGCACGGGGGTGTTGAGACCTTCGACGTACAGGTCGACCAAGCCGGAGAGCAACCGGTCCGCTTCCTGCTTGCGACGCTCGTGGTCGCCACGGAGCGGCCCGATCGTGACACTCCACAGCTTGTCGCCGTAGAGGTGGCGACCGATCAGCAGACCGTGCCAAGGCCGGCGCGGGTCCAGCGCGGATAGGAAGAGCATCTGCACAAAGACCCTCAGGCGCTGCTTGCCCTTGAGTCGTGACGGGGTGACCATGTCAACCCGGGAGGCGCCGGCATCCGCCGTTACCAAGCCCTCGATCGTGCCGTTCCCCAAACGAACGGCCCCTGTGAACTGCTCGTGCCGCTCCGGTTCGTATCCCACCCGCCTCGCTGCCGTCCACAGATCGACCGCCCGTTTGCGGGCCTTGTCGAGGCCTCCCCGCCCGAGGTAACCGGGCGGCACGGAGTCGCCGGCTCGTTCGTGGGCCTCGAGCGACTCGATCGGATGGCCTTGCAGCAGTCCGGCGAGGAATCGGTCGGTGACCTGCCACTCCCCCAAGGGCCCGAGGTCGGTGGGTACGGTGTCGTCGGGAATCTCTCCCGGAGGGGGGATGCCGAAGCCGAGGCGGGTACGGATGAACTCGCGGGCGGGATGCTCGAGAAAGCGGCCCAGGTCCGCGAGCCGGATCTCGGAGAAGATGTCATCTGCGGGGGCCGGAAGAGAGATCCGGGATACCTCACCGCCGGTGCGGTGCTGGACGGCGAGCGACCCTTTGAACTGCATGGGGTCGAACCCCCAGGGTCCTGGCACCCCGAGACCGCCCCCGACGAAGTTGGTCTCGCTGAACGCCTGGAGAGGGTGATCGGTCCGGAGGCTTTTCAGGCCGGCCTCGCCCACCATTTCGAACAGGACGTCGGTCAACTCGGCGATGGGAACCGCCGCCGGGTACACGGCGTTGGTCAGTTCGTCACGCCCCGAGTAGGTGACGATCAGGTGATCCCCGGCGGCCATCACCGCGTCCAGTAGGAGTTGGCGATCCTCCGCACCCCGGTCGGAGTCACCGATGATCTCGCTGTCCACCAGCAGGTCGTCGCCGTCTACCCGGCTGCTGCGGGGGAACCGCGCGTCGTCCATACCCAGCAGGCACACCACCCGGTAGGGCACCGACCGCATCGGGACCAGCGTGCAGACCGTTATGTCCCCGGTACGGAAGTGCAGGGGACTCGGCACGTCGCGGGACCAGTCATCCACCACCAACCGGGCTTCGGCAGGATCGAGCAGCGGATCGTCCCCGCCTGCTTCCCCGCCGGGGAAGCTCTCTTCGAGAAGGCGCTCCAGTTGGCCCCACTGCCACTGGTCGTCCCAGGCCGGAGCCGCCAGGAGCCGCACCGCAGCGGCGATGGCCGGTCCCCACTCGGAGTACGGCCGCGGTCCGCCGAGAAGGTCCCGGACCGCGGCGATACGGTCGAGGATCTGGGCTAGCAGTCCTATCGGCAAGGCCTCCTGCCCTTCGACTCCGTCGAGGGGAGCGATGGTGTCGACCACGCGAACGCTGCTGTCCGCGTAGAAGACTCCTGCGAGAGCCCGGTCCAGGCCGCGCTGCCAGGTGTGGTCCCCGACGGTGCCGGCGTTCCACCGGGCGCGGTGGTCGGCATCGAGACCCCACCGCACGTTGGTGTCTTCGATCACGGCCGCGATCGCGTCCGCTGCCTCCTCGTCGTATCCGAACAGTTGTCGCACCACCGGCATCGCCACGAGCTCTCGGACGGTGCCCCCTTCGAGGCGGGAGCGGGCCAGGTCGAGGACGGTCGCGGCAAACCGGACCAGCGGGTTGGTGGCGGCCGGTGCCCGGTCGGCGATCCGAAGGCGCAGGTCGGGTAGAGCATCCTCGCCGGTTCGGTCCCCCAAGGCGCCCGCGGCAGGGTCCGCGTCGTCGATACCGGCTTCGCCGAGGAAGACGGCCTCGAGGAGAGGCGCGAAGGTGTCGAGGTCGGGTGTCATGATCACGACATCGCGCGGTTCCAGCGTGGTGTCGGCCGCCAGGACGTGGAGGATGGCGTCGCGCAGAACCTCGACCTGCCGTCGGGCGCCGTAGCAGACGTGGATCTGGACCGACCGGTCTCCGTCGCTCGCGGCACCGGGCGCAGCGGCACTTTCGGCGGGGACGGTGTTGGAACGGATGTCCTGCTGGAGCCTCCGTAGCAGGCTCGTGGGCGCGGTTTGCCGTTCTCCGGCAGATGCGTCGCCGGTGTGGTTCCGGCCTGCCAGCACCAACTGGAGCTCGCGGCTTTCCTGCGCCCAGGAACGCAGCAGCAGATGGCGGGGAAGATGTGCGGTCGGATCGGAGTCCCTTCCCAAGCCGGCCGTTACCCGATCCCGTTCCGCGAGGAGTGCCGTGTCCCGCCATAGGGCGGGGGACGGATGCAACAGGTGGAGGTGGACATCGCGGCCGGCGGCCATCGCTTCGAACACCTCCAGATCCATCGGGTCGGCCGAGGTGAGCCCGTATACGAAGACCCGCTCCGGCAGGCCCGTATCGAGCGAGCCGGCCCGGATCGGGTCCAAGGCCTCCGGGAGCAGCTCCGCCGGACTGGGAGCCCCAATACGTGCCCGGACCAGCCGCCACAGGCGCGGTTGCCAGATGTCCGCTCCGGGGAGGGTCTCGCCGCCCGGTCCGAGGTCCTCGCCCTCTGTCCAGGCTCGTACCATTTCGGGTCGCCGCCGCGCATAGCGTGCGAAGAGCCGGGCGATCTTGCGCGCCGCCCGGAGGCGCTGGCTGTTGCCGAGCGTGGCGACCGCATTCGGGGCATCGACGAAGCGGGCCAGCAGCCACATCCATGGCTCGGCGAGGTGATCGTCCACAACCGAGACGACGCAGCGGGTCAGGGCGGTTCCCTCCCAGGCATCCAAGGAAACGGCCAGTTCGGGCACAGCGAGGAGAACCTCCCGGACGAGCCGGCGCGGTGATGGAAACTCGACGTTGGCGCACACCCCGTCGCCGGACGTGCGGTGTCCCAGCTCCGAGGAGATCCGCTGCGTGAGCCAACGTTCGATACCACGCGTCGGCACGGCCACCACTTCCCGAGCGAACGGATCGGCCGGGGGCGACGCCAGCATCTCGCACAACTGCCCCACCAACTCGTCGGGATGAGACCCGACGTGGATCACCAGCGCCACGGCGCCCCCGGTAGCCGGCGACGGTCCACGGGAACTGCCGACTCGTCCGATCTATTAGAACGGTGTATCCGTCTTTCCTCGCTCCCGCATTGCCGGAACGGATCGACACTCCGTATGGTCAGGTCCTCCACAGAAGCGAACATATCACCCGGCACCGACACATCGCGGTCATCCGACGGACCTTGGGGGAAGAAGGCGCGGCCCGAGTTGCAGCCGGTTCTACTTCCGGGTGTCTCGGCGGCCGGAGCGACCTCCGGATCAACCCGAGAAGATCCGGGCGTCGGCCCGACAAGATGGAGTATGGCTAGCCCCTGCCTGGCACTATCCGTACCCGTACGGGCATCCGGTCCAGAGAACGCTCGACGATGGCATCGGCGAGGCTAGGCCCAGGTCAATGCTCAAACCCGATCCCAAAGCGGATCATCCATCGGGAACACGTTGTTCACCTGTAACCAGTGCCACACACCTTGGTAGCTCGATACCGGAAGTGCTCTCGTGAGCCCAACCGCTATGTAGCAACCGTCGAGTCGTGAGCGCAGAGCACGGATATCTCTGAACGACGGCGTCACATGATCGGCCTTCCACAACCGTATGTCCGTTACTTTCAGCGACATAAACCCCAGATCTGCGTCCCTGAATGAGAACGTGATCTCATGCTTTCCGAATCTGTTCCGGGTTGTGAGTTCCACCTCACCTGCCATTTCGAGTACACCGAGGGAACCACGCCCCTTGCCCTCCGGTACCGCTGCGGCAGTGGCGCTCAAGCTATCGAGGTCCAGACCGAAGATCTCCCGCAGATTCGGCTTTGCGACAAAGCTAAGAACCCTGAGAAACCCTTCCCTATCCAGGGTACGGACCGGCCTGACGCCCTCCCATTCGAACTCCGCGTCTTCGACTTCCGGAGGAGCCGGACGGGCCGTCGTAGAACCGAGATCCAACACTGTGCCAAGCGAGAACGGGCCACCCTCGGCGCCCAGGAGAAGACGGTGAAGTTGCTCGTACGCCAGAACCGGACGTTTATGCGCACCGCTCCTATCTACTCCGGCGACGCAGACGTATGGGGACTTCATCCGGGTCAGATGGTTGATGGCGATTTCCATACCCGGCCTTTACAGATGAACCGGTTGTACGTTACCCCAGGCTTGGTCCAGGTACTCGACGACTAGGCGGCGATGGCAGCGTTCGGGGGTCGGCTCGCTGCAAAGCAGGACCGCTCGCCCGGCGAAAAGGTCTCTGGGGATCTCGGTCTCGACTCGACGTCCCGACATGAGATCGAAGAAGGCCACCTCATAGTCTTCCCAGGTCACGTCACCTGCCCGGTAGCACCTGAGAAGTTCCTTGGTGGGGGCAAGCAACGGCTCGTGAACGTAGTCGGCTCCGACGATCTGCCGCAGGAAGTAGGCGAGATCGTCACGTTTGGCGAAGCCGGCCAACTGGGACGTGTTGCTGACCCGCACATCCACAAGCCGCTGCATTCCCCTCGCCTTCAGCGCTTCGAAGAACGAGGCGGCGGGCTTCTTCGTGAAACCGATCGTGTAGATCTCCATGGACTCCTCACCGACGTATCGAACAGGGATTGCTCTTCGTGTACAGGATCCGACCAGCCCTCAAATGTAGATACCTCCTCGGTGCGTTCGGTGTTTCCGTCGCCCCGGATGTGTGTCACTTCGACATCCTTCCTTTGGAGGACTCGTGTGACGAGGAGGAAGCGATGACACTCGGACGGGTCTTCCTCACTACACATAATGGCTACCCGAAAACGCTTCGCCCCGTCGATGAGCCTCATCAGACCGGATTCGAACAGGGGTGTCTCGGCCAGGCGTCCATAGAGGACATGGCCGTCGGGGTCGTAGAACTCGTCCCCGTCGGGCTTGCCGCCGAGTTCCTCCCCTAAGAAGATATACCGGATGCCCACCTCTCTCAACCCGAGCCGGAGGTTGTCGCGGTTGAACTGCGGATTGAACCGCGAGAATGGTGAGGTGCGCACGTCAACCACCACCTCGACCCCGTACCGCTGGAGAAGATCCACGAAGACCCCGAGCGGATGGGTCGAGTGCCCGATCGACATGAGCACGGGACCGCCCTCCCGCCCCGGATCAGCCTCGCTCATGCCGGATCATCCGCCGTAACCGACCACACATGCATACATATACGTATGCCTTCACCGCACAGGCATGCCACACGGCGAGGATTTCCGGAGCCTTAGCCGGAAGGCCAGTGTTGGACATCGAGTTCCGGCATCGGGAAATCGGAAACGTTCGCCGTGGCCAACGCTGCGGCGATCCCGACGGCCGAGGATGCGATCAAGCAGTCAGCCTGGTGGAGGGTGACCCCGCGCTCGGCGAACTCACGACGCCAGCGGCCTGCACGCTGCGCTTCGGCGGCGCGGAGCGGCGCCAGCCGGAGAGCCCGAACCAGGCGACGAGCGGAAGGTTCCTCCTGAGACCGAAGACCACGCCAGATCTCCTCGATCGAGATGGCCGATACCCACGGCTCGACACCGACGCGTCTGAGTCCCTTGATGCGACCGGCGGCGGGCCGTCCTCGGAGCGCGTCGATCAGCACCGTCGAGTCGAGCAGCAGCCGGGACACGCTCAGCCCACCCGCCGAGGATCGCCTTTGCGCTGTGCCCGAACCCAACTCGCAGGACCGTCATCCCAGTCGTGGCCCGTGTCCGAAATGGTCCCCAACGATGCTTCTATTTCATCCCAACGACGCTCGTCATCCAGACCCCGACGGATCAATGCAGCGATGAAGGCGCTGCGGCGCCTCGGCCCCGCCCGCCGATCAAGGTCGGCCACGAGTTCATCATCCAGGTGTATGTGTAATCGCATGTGTTCTTCTCTACACACTAGTACCGATCCACGGCTCCTACGGCGTCTTCCCGCTCGACGACCGAGGGAACGTCCGGATCAACCCAAGGTTGTCCCTTGTACTGTTGCGAGACATGGTGTACGTTGACCCTATGGACGATATCCAGTTCTTGCATGTGACCCGCGGATCCGGACCGGACGACGAGCAGTTGGCCGCCGCCATGGAGGAGGTCTACGAGGCCAGCTCCAAGGACCCGAACCGTTGGCACAACAACCCGGAGAAGCAGCGCGAAGCCCTCGAAGGTCTCGGCAGGCTGCTCGCCGAATGGCAGGAGGAGAACGGGGCCTTCACCGAAGAGGAACTCGCCAGGGCACGTGCCCGCAAGTCCGGTGTCGACGTTCGTTCTTGATGCGGGGGCGCTGATTGCGCTGGACCGCGGCAACCGTGAGCTGTTGTCGACCCTTCAAACGGCGTTTGAGGACGGCGACCGGGTCATAGCTCCCACCGGAGCCATCGGCCAGGCTTGGAGGAACCCGAATCGACAAGTCGCTCTGTCGCGTTCGCTCAAGCGCTGTGACGAGGTGCCGCTGGACGGATCGGCGGCTCGGGCGTCCGGACGGCTCTGCGGTCGAGCCGGCACCTCCGATCTGATCGACGCCTCTATTGCGGTCGCCGTGGCGAATGCCACGCTCCGCCATGGTGATGTCGTACTCCTCACATCCGACTCGAGGGACATGAAGGACCTGCTCGCAGCCCTGGATGCCGACGCTAGAGTCGTCGCTGTCTGACCGCCTCCCAACCCTGATGGATGCGACATTGGCGACCGTCACCAACGGAGTCCGAGCCGGGCGGTGGGCGTGGATACCGCTGTCAACTCTCCTGGATCGCTGCCCCTCCACCACCGGATCATCTCAGCAGGAAGCCCATCTCCCCACCGTGTGACTCCACGACCGTGCCGGTGGACACCCTCTTGTGGGGGCGGTCAAGTCGAGGGTCGGGGCGTCACACCGAAGGTGAACAGGTCCGATCTGCTGTAGTGCCCGGCCACGTCGAGGTCGTACTTTCCCCGGATGGTGTTGGACGGATCGATCTCGGCCAGGAGGATCGTCTCGCTCCCGTAGTGAGGACCGGCCAGCACCTCTCCGAACGGGTCGACGATGCAGCTTCCGCCCCGGGTCATCACCTCGTCGGGCGCCTCCCCGAAGACGGACGGGTAGTCGTCCGGGTAATCGGATCGGGTCGCATACTGGTTGGCGGACAGCACGTAGCAACGGCCCTCCACCGCGATATGCCTCATCGACGCGGTCCAACTGTCCCTGGCGTCGGCGGTCGGAGCGCACCAGATCTGGATGTTCTGGCGATACAGGGAGTAACGGAGGAGCGGCATGTAGTTCTCCCAGCAGATGGCCGCGCCGAGGTTGCCGTGCCGTGTCTCGTGGACCTTCAACGTCGAACCGTCACCGAAACCCCAGATGAGGCGTTCCGATCCTGTGGGCATGACCTTGCGATGCTTGCCGTACATACCCTCTTCGGGGGAGAAGAAGAGAACCGAGCAATAGAGGGTCCCTCCGCCGCGCTCGATGACGCCGATCACTATGTCCAACGACAGGTCTCCCGCCATCTCGGAGAGTCCGTCGGTGATAGGTCCGGGGACGTCGATCGCCGATTCCCAGTAGCGAAGGAACATGTCGCGCCCGGCCTCGCTCCTCGATCCTACGACGGCGCCGAAATCCTGGCCGCGAGGGTATGCCGAGAGGAACGCTTCGGGAAACACCGCCAACTCGGCACCGGAAGCCCTGGCTCGTCCGGCGAGTTCGACGGCCTTGGAGAGCGTGGCCGCCGGCCGGAATGCGACCGGAGCGGCTTGCACGACTGCCGCGATGAAGGTCTTGCCCACCCTCCGCCTCCTGGCGTGGGCGGCAACGACGGGAGCGAATCGGGGGCCACGCCGTTGCCTGTTACCGGACCGTCGTCACGACCCGTGCGGCAAACCTGATTGACACGTGTGACATACGCCGTATCGTGGCCTCGTTCCAGCGAGATTCCCATCCCTCTGAAAGGCTACCCAGGTTGGATTCGACGAAAGGGTTCCCATGGCCAAGCGCAGATTCACCGATGTCGAGGCGTACCAGCACGCGGACGATCAGTACTACTACCGCCCCGTCGTGGCGGGCGTTGAACTGTTCACCTACGTCGCCCACGTACCGGCCGGGGGCCACATGCCGGCCGACGCCGAGGAGGCGGAACTCTTCGAGCTCTCGCTGTTCATGCTGGAGGGCCAACTCGACACCGTGCTGGGTGACGAAACGGTACCGATTGCCAAGGGCGACGCGCTACATATCCGCCGGGGCGTGGCCTTCGGTGTCACCAACAATGGTTCAGGTCCGGCATCGTTCGTCCTGAGCTTCTCGCCCCCGCCCCCCAATGTCGATCTGGACACGATGAAGCAATCGGCCATCGATCGTGGCCGGAACGTGATCGAAGCATCCGACGTGGAAGGTGTGGTCGGAGCCCTCTCGTTTCCCGGCACCGGGTCTTGATCAACCGCCGGATGGACTACGTGCGTAGGCTCTGAGACGTGACCGACGCCGCGAACTACCGGGAGGAGACACGGCTCGTCGACGTTGAGGGAGCGGTACTTGCCGGAACCCTCACCCACCCCGCCGACGATGGACCGTGGCCGGTGACCCTCCTGCTGGGCGGAACGTTCTCCGACCTCCGTGACGCGGATGTCGACCCGAGGTTGTTCCCCGGTGCGCCCAAGCGTGGCATGTATGCCCTCCTGGCGCGTGGCCTGGCGGAAGCCGGTATCGCGTCCTACCGTTTCGACCGGAGGGGCGCCGGCGAGAGCACGGGCGAATTCGGTACGGGCCGCGCCCGGGAGGTGGCCGACGCGGGCGCCGTCTGGCAATGGATCCGGTCGCTCGACGAGGGCAGCGGGAAAGCGGCCATGCTCGGTCACAGCGCCGGCGCCTACGTGCTCTGCCGCGTGGCCCTGGAAGTCGGACAACCCGATGCGGCGGTCCTGCAGGGAGCGCTGTACCGATCGATCCCCGAGTTGCTGGAATACAACTACCGCCTCGTGCTCGACTACATGGAGACCGGAGAGGCGCGGACCCGATGGGTGCAAACCCATGCCCCCAAGGCCTACCAGGACGCCCTGATGCTGGAATCGACCCTCGCCGCGCTCGAGAGCGGCGCCCGGACGGTCCGAGTGGAAATCGACGATGTCGCGGTCGAACGGGACCTCACCCCCCTCGCATACGACTTGGACCTCCCACCCGAGGACCAGTTCCGGCATCTCAGCGCCCCGACCCTCGTGTTGCACGCCGGCGAGGACCTCAACGTCCCGGTAGAAGACGCCTTCAACACTGTCCGGGCCCTATGGGCCGCCGGCAACCGAGAAGTGGAACTACGCATCGTCCCCGGGGCTAACCACTCGTTCCAACTGGACTCCGACGACTACGACATCAGGGTCCAGGAGAAGATCACGCTCCACAACTTCAACCGCCCCTTCCACGCCCTGTACCCGGCCGCCGTAATCGACTACCTGGCACGCAATCTGTGACCACGTAATATGAAGTACCGGTCGTTGTTGACACCCCCCGGTACGCCGCAAAACATGGACGCCGCGCGTGCGCGGGCTGATACAGTGTGGCTATCGAGGGAGTTCAGCCGTTCGGGAGAACGACATGCCCGGTTTGGCCTATTCAAGAGGCGAAGATACGACCCCCCTGTTGAGGGAGACCATCGGCCAGAACCTCGAATCGATGGTTGCACGGTTCCCCGACCGCGACGCCCTCGTGTCGGTGCATCAAGGAATCAGCCAGACCTACCGGGCCTTCGACGAGTCGGTCGACCTGCTCGCTATGGGCCTGCTGCGCCTCGGACTCGAAGTCGGTGACCGGGTGGGCATCTGGAGCCCGAACTGCGCGGAGTGGGTATGGCTGCAGTACGCCACCGCCAAGGTCGGGGTGGTCCTCGTCAACATCAACCCCGCCTACCGGACCCACGAACTGCGCTACGTATTGACGCAATCGGGATGCCGGGTACTGGTCTCGGCACAGAAGTACCTTTCCTCGGACTACCGCCACATGGTCTCCGAGGTCGAGGACGATCTGGACGACCTGGAGCAGGTGATCTTCCTCGGCACCCCCGAGTGGGATGCCCTCATGGAGCCGTCGGAGGACGGGATGGACGAAGTGATGGCCAGCCGGGCCGCCACCCTGCACCACCACGACGCCATCAACATCCAGTACACATCCGGTACCACCGGGTTCCCCAAGGGCGCCACGCTCAGCCACTCCAACATCCTCAACAACGCCTTCTTCGTCGGTGAGTCGTGCGCCTACACCGAGGAGGACCGGGTCTGCATCCCGGTGCCCCTCTACCACTGCTTCGGCATGGTCTTGGGAACCCTCGCCTGCACGACGCACGGTTCCGCCATCGTGCTTCCGGGCCTTGGCTTCAACCCGGAGGAGGTTCTCACCGCGGTCCAGGAGGAGAGGTGCACCAGCCTGTACGGGGTGCCAACGATGTTCATCGCCGAACTAGCACATCCCGACCTGCAGTCGTTCGACCTGTCGTCGCTCCGTACCGGGATCATGGCCGGCTCCCCGTGCCCGGTGGAAGTGATGAAGCAGGTGTTGAACGAGATGAACATGACTGACGTGACCATCGCCTACGGCATGACCGAGACGTCCCCGGTGTCCACCCAGACGATGACCACCGACACCATCGAGCGGAGGGTCTCCACCGTCGGCCGGGTCCATCCCCATGTGGAGATCAAGATCATCGACCCCGAAACCGGCGAGACAGTCGAGCGGGGTGGGGACGGCGAACTGTGCACCCGTGGCTACTCGGTCATGCTCGGCTACTGGAACGACCCGCAGCGGACCACCGAATCGATCGACGCGGACGGGTGGATGCATTCCGGGGACCTGGCCACGATGGACTCGGACGGCTATATGAACATCGTCGGGCGGATCAAGGACATGATCATCCGGGGTGGTGAGAACATCTACCCCAGGGAGATCGAGGAGTACCTGTACGGGCATCCCGCCATCGAGGACGTGCAGGTCATCGGCGTCCCCGACGAGAAGTACGGTGAACAGGTCATGGCCTGGGTCAAGCTGCGCGAAGGCAGCGACGCGACCGGAGAGGACATCCGGGACTTCTGCCGGGGCCGGATCGCCCACTTCAAGGTCCCCAGGTATGTGAAGTTCGTGGACGGATTCCCGATGACCGTCACCGGCAAGATCCGCAAGGTGGAGATGCGGGAGATCTCCATCGCCGAGTTGGGGCTGGAGGACGCCGCCGGCATCAAGTCCGCCTAGTGGTCTGTCTGCAAAACAACCTGGCGTGCTCTGCTTGCCATCGACGCTCCTCGCTGCGTTCCGCCTCCTCGACGTACGCTGCCGGTACGCTTTCGTCGGCGGGCCTTGCGAGGAACGGCACTGCCTGCGCATACCACACCGCCATTTCACAGACAGACCACTAGCAGCACCTCGTAACCGACGGTGCCGAGCCGACCCCTCGAGGAAGGTTGTCCGCCGTCTTGCTGTGCCGGTCCAGCTTGTGGAAGAAGTCGCGATAGACAGCATCCCTATCGACATCCGTTGCTTCGCTCATGAGGGGCCGGTCGGGATGATGCTGCCAGATGAGGTCGCCGTCGAGGGTCGGTGTGGGTAGGAACATGGTCGGCACCCAGGTCGGGTCGATCAACCACGCGAAGTTGATGAAGTCCCAGCAGACCCAGGACTGGCCCGGGAAGGGCTCGACGAGCCGCTGAGCGCGCAGGCGGTTGTGCGTGTACAGGTAATGGAGATAGTTACCGATCTCTCCACGGCCGTTGACCCACCGTTCCGACTCCGGCAGCGACATCACGAGTTGCTCGCCGATGTAATACCCCGGCAGGTACAGGAAGGGTACACCCGAGTCGAACAGCAGGCGCGAGGCGTGCTGGTCCTGCACCAGGTTCATCGAGGGCGAATTGCTGAACTTCACGAACGTCGGGAAGCCGGACGTCCAGGACACCACCATCCGGGTGATGATCTCCGGTTCCATCAGCAGCGCCGCGGCGATGTTGGTGAGAGCGCCGATCGCCACGACATGGAGAAGCCGATCGTCGTCGGCCATGGCGGCTTCGATGATGCGGCGGGCACCCTCGCTGTCCACGATGTCGTCGGGCGCCTCCATGAAACGGTCGGCTCCGCGGAAGGCCACCCCCTCCGAAGACATGCCGAGCCAGCCCATGATGGTGCCGATCTCAGCGAACGACATCTCCATACCTTCGGCCGTCGTCTCGAAGCGGACATCCTCGGGGTCGATACCGGCGTCCCTCAGCCGGTGTACCCACGCCGCGATGTCGTCAACCTCGGCGGCCGTCGAGTCGTCCACATTTGCCCGGGCCGCCGCCAGCAGCGGCTCCCTGAAGTAAGCCCGCGAGAACGGCGCGGCCACGATCGCCTCTATGTCAAGCCGTTCAGGCGACAGCAGCCCCCACGTGAGCGCGAACTGGTCATCGACCTCGTTCGCCGCATCCGTGTCGATGACAACCCGAACCCTGCCGGGCTGCGGGGCCAGCATCTCCTTGCGACGATCGTCGCTGATATGGGGGAAGGTTGCTGTGCTCACGGCGCCATATCGTAGTGAGGTCGCCTGGTCTCCGCGCGAGCCCTACCGGATCCGGTCGGCGATGGCTGTACCGACCTCGTCGGTGGTGTTGGTCCCGCCCATGTCGCGAGTACCAACTTCGCCTTCCGCCAGTACATCGGTGATTGCTATACCCACGGCATCGGCCGCTTGATGCTCACCCAGGTGGTCCAGCATCATCCGCACCGCTTCGATCGACGCGATCGGGTTCACCCGCCGCTGACCCGTGTACTTGGGTGCGGAACCGTGGATCGGTTCGAACATCGACGGGAACCGATGCTCCGGATCGATATTGCCGCCGGCGGCGAAACCCATACCCCCCTGCAACATGGCGCCCAGATCGGTGATGATGTCTCCGAACAAGTTGGACGCCACCACCACGTCGAACCACTCCGGGTTCTTCACCATCCACATCGACAGGGCGTCCACCAACGCCATGTCGGTCTCCACATCCGGGTAGTTGCCGGCCACCTCGTCGAACACCGTGTCCCAGAACACCATCGAGTAGTTGAGCGCGTTCGACTTGGTGCAGTTGGTGACCCGACCGACCGGCGCCTCGGTACCCAGCTTGGAGCGCGACCGGGCCAGCTCGAACGAGTACCGCATGACTCGCTCGCAGCCCTTGTAGGTGAACACGGCCGTTTGCATCGCCACCGCGTCGGGGGTGCCCGCTTTGAAGATGCCACCCTGCGCGGCATACTCGCCCTCGGTGTTCTCCCGGACCACCACCATGTCCAGCGTCTCCGGTGTAGCTGTGCGGATCGGTGTTGCGACCCCCGGGTACAGCCGGATCGGCCTCAGGTTGACGTACTGGTCGAACCCGCGCCGTACCCCGAGTATCAACTCCAGCGACAAATGGTCGGGCACCTTGGACACGTCACCCACGGAACCGAGGAATATCGCATCGAACGCGGCCAGGGTGTCGAGATAGTCGTCCGGCATCATCTTCCCGTCGGCTAGGTACCGGTCGCAGCCCCAGTCGAACCATTCCGTCTCCACCTCGAAACCGTGACGGCTCGCCGTCGCCCTAAGAGCCCGCTCCGCCTCCTCCGACACTTCCGGACCGACACCATCCGCCGGAATCACAGCTATCCGATACACGCTCAAGACCCCTCACTCTCGGTACACCGCGGCACCGTAACACCGCTCCACACAACGGCTCAAACCGTCCGGCTAGCGGGAAAGGACCCTCACCCCCGTACACCACAAGAATGGACACCACTCGCCGCTCTCGCCGAACAGTGAGGAAGGCAGATTCGCGACCCTACACAGCCACAGCGAACTGTCAGCTCACCGGCTCGCGACGCGAAGATCGCCTAGTCGAGGCTACTTCACGACCCTTGAACACACCGGGATGACACCGTACGTTGGACGTATGCGCAGCGACAAGCTCAACGCCATAACGTGTAGCATGCGTGAACACCGATCCCATGAGCAGCGAGCCGGGACCACCCCTAACGCATTGAGGGTCCGAGCATCCGGTCAACCGCGTGCTGGGACTAACGCCGCCGACTTGACCGATCGTCGGCCTAACGTAGTTATACACCTCGGACAACCATGATCGATTTTGTCGTGCGGGGCACACCCAGATCGCAGCAGGCGAAGAACAAGAAGGGCTGGATAGAGCGAGCCCAAAGGGCCGTTCCGTCCACCGCCGACCTTCTCGAAGGCCCGCTGCGCGTACGGATCGATTCTTCTTCAGGGGCTCAACCGACCTGGACACCGACAACATCATCAAGCCGATCCAAGACGCGCTCAAGGAAATCCTCTACGATGACGACGAGACCGTCGTAGACGTGTGCGCCCGCAAGATCAACCTCTACCGGCTCCCTACTATCCTCAGTGTCCCAGACAAGCTGCTACGAGCATTGGAAGATTTGTCGAGTGACTTCGTGTTCGTAAGAGTCGCGCCCGCGCACCGTAGTCTGGCCTTCACATGAGCAACCGATTAGCAGCACTACGCGCCCTTGATCGTGTACGAGCGCGGTACGAGGAGGAGGGGTACGAAGTCACCGTCGGGCAACGGCTACCTAGGGCGTGTTCACGTTTCTGAGCGTGTCGTGTATGAGCGCGAGGGTGATGAATGCTAGGAACATCACGTCGAGTTTGTCGTAGCGGGTGAAGACACGCCGGTAGCCTTTGAGCCGTCGGAAGAGCCGTTCGACCTCGTTCCGTCGCTTGTATATCGGACGGTTGTAGTCCCACGGGTGGCGGCGGTTGCTTCGGGGTGGGATGACCGGCGTGTAGCCCAGAGCGACGGCCAGTTGCCGTGTTTCGTCCCCTTCATAGGCGCGGTCCGCTACCAGGAACAGCTCTAGCTGCTCCCCTTCCTGCTCCTTTTTTCGTGGGCCCATCTTTTTGAGGAGCTCCCGCCCATGGGGAGCATCATGGTCCTGACCTGGGGAAAGAGCGAATAAGACGGCGCTACAAGCGCTGGCCGCGACCATGTGGATCTTGGTGTTCAACCCTCCCCGGGAGCGACCGATGGCCTGGGGACCCCGCTTTCGGAGAGCACCACAGCCGTCGGGATGAACCTTGACCGACGTGCTGTCCAGGCCCAGAACTTCGAGGTCGATGAGCTGTTCCTGCTGTAGACGCTGGAACACCCGGTCCAAGACGCCGCTGGCCGCCCAGCGGCTCATCCGCATGTAAACGGTGTGCCAGTTCCCGAACCGTTCGGGAAGCGCCCGCCATTTGCAGCCGTGCTCCAGTACGTACAGGATGCCGTTGAGGGCTTGGAGGTTGGATACCTTGACGGTACCGCGGGGTTTCGGGAACACGTCTACTATGAGTTGGTATTGTTCTTGTGTTATTGTCATATCGTAATGATATCACATCAGTGTAACTTTAGGTGAACACGCCCTAGTCCATTCGAGGGATTCCAAGCGGACGCCGTCGCCCGACGGGATAGCGAGACCATCATAATCGAGATCCGCTCTTCCGATATGAGCGACGTTGTTCGCAATCGCTTCGATCGCCTGGCCGACATCCTCGCCTCCGAGGCAGGATGGCGGGTCGATCTCGTTACGTTCGACCCTGAAGCACCTCTCCCGAAGCCAGATACGGCTGACGTTGTCCGTCGTGTCGAAGAGGCCCAGCGGGTTGCTGACTTGTCCCCCGACGCGTCTGTCTTGCTGACGTGGTCGGCTGTGGAAGGCACACTGCTGGACCTGCAGACCCGGCGAGATGCAGCTCGCCGCGACCTTCCTCCGGCACGCCAACTCATCCTCGACTTGAAGATTGAGGGTATTCTCAGCGACGCTCAAGCCGACCGTCTCGACCGGTTCGCCAAACTCCGTCACGAGATTGCCCACGGGCTACGATCTCGAATGGTCAACCCTGATGAACTCGATTGGGCTGCCCGCTTCGCGCTCGCAGCCACCGAAGGGCAGGTCGCCACGATCGAGAACATGATCGAGTGGTTCCGCGAGAACTATGAACCTCCAGATGTCGCCGGCCTCCCATACGACTCAGAAGATGGCAAGTACATGTGGTTTGATCGTGGACCGCACTACGTCGACGACGTGTTGTGGGAGCACTTTGGTAGCGCCATCGAGTCGGACGTCACCGAAGCCGCGGAGATCCTTGAGTACGAGGGCGGTGTTCGATGGGCGAAACGTCACCACGGGTGAATCCCTCGTTCGGACCTGATCGACCCCAACTCGGTAGCTAGACAGGTGGATGATTGGCCGCTACCCACGACAGTTTTGGTCTGACGCTTGCAGTTGGTTTTTCTGCCGCGCTCACGGTTCGACCGAGCCAGATGTTCCTGCCTACAGCGGCCAGTGTGGTCTTGTGGGTCTGGTAGCCGGGCATGAGGCGTTCGACGGTGGACCAGAACTCGGGGGTGTGGTTCGCCTCGCGGAGGTGGGCGAGTTCGTGGACGAGGACGTAGTCGATGAGACTTGGGGGGAGTTGGAGGGTGGCCCAGTGGATGTTCATCCGTGGGGGGCCGTCGGAGGGACGGGCTGAGGCCCAGCGGAAACCTAGGTCGCGAACCTCGACCCTCACGAATTCCTTACCCAGACGTGCGGCCCAGGGGCGGATCCTCTTGCGGAGCCACTTTGTGCCGACGTCGGTGTACCACCGCTGCATGGCCTCGGCGCCCTGATCGACCTCGCCGACCGGGAGGTCAAATCGGCCCCGGTCGAGGCGCACTCCTTTGCCCTCGGACTTGAGGGTAAGCCGGTAGCTGCGGCCCAGGCAGGTATCCAGGTTTGTCCGTCGGCCTGACCGAGCCGGCAAACTCTCGGGGAGCCGCGACTGGCGACCACTGCTCGTGGGTCTTGCCTGGCGTCCACGACCCGTGTGGGCAGAACGCCCGCGGTGGCTTTACCCTTGAAAGGCGTAACCCCGGCCGTTTGCCGAGGCATTGACGGTTCCGGGGTCTTCGGATATTACTGTAAATCTGCTGTGGGACAGATGTCAAGCGTCAATCACCAGGTGGTCGCCGACCGCCTCACGCGGGACCGGCTCGACTCGTACCTCCAAGCGACCGGGGGCAGCGTAACGTTAGCCATCGACCTGTACGATTGGAATACCCTGGCAGGTGCCGCCCTTCACGAGGACCTCGGCCGCCTTGAGGTCCTCTTCCGAAACGCGATGGACGATGCGCTCGTCAGACACGGCTCGGCCCGAGCGTGGCAGAGTCCCTGGTACCGGCAAGGGCGTCTCTTTCAAGGTCGACAGAAGTCCCGGGCCAGAGTTGACATTTCCGATGCTCGCCGACGCGCAACCAGGCGAGGTCGGCCCGAGTTGCACGGCAAGGTAATCGCCGAACTCGGATTCGGGTTCTGGAGGTACCTGTGCAGCTCGCAGTACTTAACTTCGCTGTGGGTGCCCGCCCTTGCCTCTGGTTTCGCTCAACACCCATCGCCCAATGACCCGCAACAGATCCGGACTGACGTGGAGGATCGTGTCCAACCTCTCCACCTCCTTCGGAACCGGATCGCGCATCACGAGCCGATACACCGGCGCGATCTGGCGCGCGATCACGACCAGCTGCTGGAAGTGGTCGGATGGATTTTGCTCCGACAGCCATTCCTGGGTCGTCGCGCGGAGCCGAACACCAGCCGTCCTCGCTTCCCGGCCCTGACCGTCAACGGCGTTCGACGATGGACCAGAACTCAGGAGTGTGGTTCGCCTCGCGGAGGTGGGCGAGTTCGTGGACGAGGACGTAGTCGATGAGACTTGGGGGGAGTTGGAGGGTGGCCCAGTGGATGTTGATTCGTTGGGCACCGGGCTGCGGACGGGCTGAGCCCCAGCGGAAGCCGAGGTCGCGAACCTCGACCCTCACGGAGTTCTCACCCATGCGGGCAGCCCAGGGACGGATCCTCTTGTTGAGCCACTTGGTGCCGACTTCGGTGTACCAGCGGCGCATTCTCTCGGCTCCTCGATCCAACTCTGCAGCTAGTGCCGGTCTGACCGCATAGTTGTCCTGCCGATCGGGCTGTCCGACCGTTCAGCGGTATCTCTTCGCATCGATTGAGAGCACGTGACAGGAGGGTCTGGCGACCGCCGTCCCTCCATACCTGGCCGATCACCCCGCCGGGAGCACGAATCCGGTCGCCGTTCTCGAGGGCAGTCTGCAATCGGGACAGCAGGTCACGGCGACCGCGGTCGACGGCGATGAGTGCTCCGGTGTCGAGGACGATGGTCATTCCCCGTACAGGCTAAGCCGGGCGGCCTCCAGCTCCTCGTTGGTCAACGCCCCATTCTCCTCCTGCCACTCAGCGAGCAGCCGGCCGAGACCCTCCAGGGCCTCCCGATGCTTCTGAGGTTTGTTGTAGAAGTTGTCAGGGTTGCTGAGGCTGGCCTGGTGGACCTCTTCCATAGCCGCGGCCAGGTGCGGATCCATCTCTCCGTTGGTACCCGTCACAACTATGGCGTAGAGTTTCGGCACCTCCTCGAGTGCGGGCTCGCGTGCTTGCCGGGTATCCATACCGGTCAACGTACCCCATCCTCGTACCGCCTTCAAGGGTGTCGTGAGGCACGGACTCTGCACCACCGTGATCTCCTCCGCCAAGGGAACGGACCCGAGTCGGTGAGGTCGTCTATCAATCGTCAACGTACGGAACAGGCGTCAAGTACCAGCCAACGCGAGCAGCGTCGCTTATCCCGAGCGGAAGCTCTCAGCGATTCGAAGCAACGACCTCATAGACCTCAGGACCCGCTTCGTTTCGGAGATGGTTGGATTGCGATCGTCGTACTGAGCCTTGTACTTGACAGATAGCAACATACGTAAATGATATCCGGCATCCTGACCCATCCCTGGTGTCTCGCTTAGCAGCGCCACAGCCTTCTTATGGTCGCTGCTGGCAGAGCGTTTCCCGAGAGCGATACAGCAGATTACATCGGTGCCGGCCACCCCGGCCAACACTGCATTGCTCACAGCCACGGACCGCTGCGGCCCGGATTCTGACAACGGATCCAACTCAGCCGCGAGCGCGAACGCCTGCGCCTTCTCGAACCGAGCTGCAGCGTAGGCGTTGTTACACGGTACCGTCCGTCCGCTCCCACGGGTCATACGCCATATGTGAGCAGGTCGATGCCATCTCGGTCAAGGGAGCCAGCAAGCCCGGACGAGAGATGCTCGTACTCGTTATGTGTGTATACCAAGGGGATGCAGACCCTTCCGGCAACATCGTCCACGATCTGAGCCACCCTCATGGATATATCCCATCGGGCGTCGTCATCAGAGTTGTCCGGCCAGACCAGCAACAGATCAACGTCGCTATCCGGTCGCTCCTCTCCGCGTGCTACCGAGCCGAACAGTATCGCTCGGGAAACCCCGTCGGCGTGATCTCGTACAGCTGAGGCGATCCGTGCAGGCAAGGCAGCCTCACCGGCACCGACGAGGCGCTCGACCCCCATGGTGTCCATGTCCGCCTCCCTTTCTGTTGCGACCTCCAACATAGCGCCCACCGCCTTGGTTGCTTCCACGCTCTGCCTGCGGACACCTCGCCGGAACGGGAATTGCCGACTCGGCTCGTCATGGTGGCCCCGTTCGGAGGGCGACAGCCGCGGGACCACGAGCATGGCGTCGACCGTAGACCTCGGGGCACTGCAAACCCTCATCCGGGTAGTGAATGAACGAAGCCCGGATACGACAAGAATCCTCCTTCGCTCCAAGCGAGGAGTGTCCCGTAGATCACCCCAGTCCAAAGCCATCCCCGGGCGGATGATCTATCAACCGCCACAGACCGACCCGGCGGGCACCTGCGGCGGGCTCGCGATGAGGGGGCTCCAGTCGGGAATGACGGTCATTCGCCGTACAAGCCGAGCCGGGCGGTCTCCAACTCCTCGTCGGTGGTCTCGGTCCCGCCCATGTCCCGGGTGCCGACCTCACGGTCGGCCAGCACCTCCGCGATCGCTCTGCCGACCGCGTCAGCCGCCTGGTTCTCGCCCAGATGGTCCAGCATCATGCGCACCGCTTCGATCGACGCGATCGGGTTCACCCGCCGCTCACCCGTGTACTTGGGCGCCGAGCCATGGATCGGTTCGAACATCGACGGGAGCCTGTGCTCCGGGTCGACGTTGCCGCCCGCAGCGAACCCCATGCCTCCCTGCAGCATGGCGCCGAGATCGATGATGATGTCGCCGAACAGGTAGGAGGCCACAATTACGTCGAACCACTCCGGGTTCTTCACCATCCACATCGACAATGCGTCAACCAGCGCCATGTCCGTCTCCACGTCCGGGTAGCCGGCCGCCACCTCGTCGAACACCGAGTCCCAGAACACCATCGAATAGTTGAGCGCGTTCGACTTGGTGCAGTTGGTAACCCTGCCAACCGGCGCCTCGGCGCCCAGCTTGGAACGCGATCGGGCCAACTCGAACGAGTAACGCATCACCCGCTCGCAGCCCTTGTAGGTGAACACGGCCGTTTGCATCGCCACCGCATCCGGCGTGCCCGCCTTGAACACCCCACCCTGCGCGGCATACTCGCCCTCGGTGTTCTCCCGCACCACCACCATGTCCAGCGTCTCCGGTGTAGCTGTGCGGATCGGTGTTGCGACCCCCGGGTACAGCCGAATCGGCCTCAGGTTGACGTACTGGTCGAACCCGCGCCGTACCCCGAGTATCAACTCCAGCGACAAATGGTCGGGCACCTTGGACACGTCACCCACGGAACCGAAGAATATCGCATCGAACGCGGCCAGGGTGTCGAGATAGTCGTCCGGCATCATCTTCCCGTCGGCTAGGTACCGGTCGCAGCCCCAGTCGAACCACTCCGTCTGCACGGAGAAGCCGTACCGTTGTGCGGCCGCTCGGAGAGCCCGCTCCGCCTCCTCCGAAACCTCCGGACCCACACCATCCGCCGGAATCACAGCTATCCGATACACCCTGAGACCTCTCACTCGCGATACCCGCGGCACCGTAACACCATCGGATGTTGCGGCTCAAACTGTCCGCCTATCAGGAGGAACCGCCCTGGGCTGCGTCGACTCGTGGCTGTTGAACCCCAGGACTAACACGATCCCTCATGCCAATGAGGATGATGTACGGACCCCGCCAGATCCTCCAAACCCTCACTCCCGACACGAAGTTAGCCGGCATGATCTTCGACCGGAGGGGCCGTCCCCTCTGGTTGGGCCGAAACCAGCGATTGGGCAACATTGCCCAACGCCTCGCCGTCGCCATCCGCGACGGCGGCTGCTTCGAGTGCGGCGCCCCCATGCACAGATGCGAACTCCACCACATGAAGGAATGGCACCGCGACCAAGGACCCACCAACATCGACAACCTCGTCGCCGTCTGCCGCCGCCACCACAAATGGTTAGAATCCAACAACCTCGTAGTCCAGAGAACCCCCAACGGCTACCAAACCCAACCCCGCGCCGGTCGACAAGCCAATCCGAAGCCCCCGAAACCGCTCGAACCAGGCTGACAAAGCCTCGCGACTCCCAGTACGGACGACATTGGACGAAGGGCCGGGGCGGCGGTTACAGGACAATTCCCAGGCACCGGAGCGATCGTGTCACTCTTCGCCCTGCTAACCGCGACACAGTTTCCAGACGGTCACCGGGTACCATGATCTCTCAGACAATCCGGCCGGGAGTTGCCAGCGCCGCTGTAGACATATCGACCGGTGTCGCTCCGGTATCTTGGGCGAGAGTAGGAGGGAAGCGGGAGGTGAGCGCTTCATGGGATTGGCCCGGGTCGCGCTGGTGGCGGGTCGATCTGCACTGTCACTCGCCGGCATCCCACGACTTTAGGTCCGACCAGGCCTCGTCTGCCCCTGACTGGATCGGCTGGGTAGAAGCCGCTCGCGATGCGGGTCTAGATGCTGTTGCCGTGACCGACCACAATACAGCGACCGGAATTGAACACCTGCAGAAGGTGGCCGCACAGGTGGAGAACGCGCCCGTGCTATTCCCCGGCGTCGAACTCACAACTGCGGACCGCTGTCACTTGTTGCTGCTTATGGACCCGGCGCGCGAACGAAGACACATCGAAGATCTGCTCTCGAGGTTGGAGGTCCCGGTTGACGGGCGGGGCAATCCGGAAACTGGTTCACCTCTCAGCACCCAGCAGGTCTTGGACCGGTGCAACGACCGCGTGATCGTCATTGCAGCACATGTGAACGGTCCGCGTGGGCTGTTGACGGAACACACCGGCCAGCCAAGAATTCGGGAGCTCGGGGAGCGTCGGCTGGCTGCAGCGGAAGTGGATCCTGCCCAGGAAATCGATCGTAGGTGGATTGACGGCAGTCTTCCGGAGGTTGGACGCCAGATACCGGAAGTGCAGTCTTCAGACAGCCACTGCCTAGCGGACCTGGGCCGCCGCCACACGTGGGTGAAGATGACCCGCCCAGATCTGGACGGTCTCCGTTTGGCACTGCTGGACGGACCAGGGTCCCTGCTGAAGACCACCGGAGGCGATGCACACGATCCCAACGATCAGCGGGCTGCCCTTGCCATCGAAAGTGTTGTAGTCGATTCCGCCAGACACATGGGCCGTCCATCCCCGACCCGGATCGACTTGAACCCCTGGCTCAACGTGATCATAGGAGGGCGCGGTACCGGCAAATCAACGCTCGTGGACTTCTGTCGAAAGACGTTGCGGCGGGACAATGAACTCGACGATGTGAAGCGCAGCGAGGACGGTGCCTTGCGTAGCCTGTTCGACCGTCGATTGAGGGTACCCTCCCGGCGCGATCAGGAAGGCCTTCTTGCCAGAGAAACGAGGGTCGAGGTCAGATACCGGAAGGACGACACCCGGTTCAGCCTCGCCTGGAACCAGGATGGATCGGCCCATCCGATAACGCTGATCGACGGTGATGCCCTGCGGGAGGAAGAGGGCGACATCCGTGAGCTGTTTCCCGCACGTATCTACAGCCAGAAACAGCTGTTCGCGATAGCCCAGGATCCGAAGGCGCTCCTCACCGTCATCGACGACAGCCCGGAGGTGAACGGCACCGACCTTCGACGTCGTAGGGGCGAACTGAGAGACCGTTACCTCGCCCTGCGAGCGGGAGCGCGCTCGGAAGCCCGCAAGGCTCGGGAACGGCCCAACCGTACCGCCGCGCTGGCCGACGTGCGACGGAAGCTCAAAGTTCTCGAGGAGGGTGGACAGGCACAAATACTCAACGACTATCGACATCAGCGCCGCTCTCACAGCGATTGGGACACGATCCTCGAGTTCTCCGAGTCCACGCTGGATGCTGTCGAGCAAAGCGTCGAGGACCTGTCGGTTCCTGACCTGGACAGCAGCGACGACAGCCACCCCGACGGTCAGCAATTGACGCGCCTGCACACCTTGCTGGTAACGACCTTCGAGGGGGCGCGATCCGACTTGAGCAGGGTTCTCCGGAAGGTACGGCGAGATCTCGACGCCATCCGATCAGGCCCCGATGCCGTGCAGTGGCAGGAGCGTCTGGAATCCAGCTATAGAGAATTCGAGAGGGTGAAAGCCGAACTCGAGGCCGAAGGAATCTCGGATCCGAACGATTACTCGCAACTGCTCGTGCATGAGAGCCGTCTCCGGAATGAGATCGAAGGGTTGGTCGAAGCGGAGGCTCGCGCTACAGAACTTGAAAGAGAAGCTGCCGAAGTCTTGGCCGCCTACCGGAATGTCCGCCGAGAACTGAGTGATCGGCGTCGCCGGTTCGCCCTCGACACTTCCACCGACACCATCAGGGTTGAGGTTGGAGCATTCGGAGACACCCGGGACCTCCTAGAGGATCTGGGGGACAGGCTCGGAACGGAAGGGTTCGAGAGAGACCGCCGGGTTCTGGCAAGAATGATCGAACCCGATGAGAGCACGGGGTGGGATTGGCAGCATCTCGATGAAGTGGTGGAGCAGATGGCGTCGGTCTCGGCGGGCGATCCAGCCAATTGGGACATTCGGGATGTGCGATTCGTGAATAAGCTTCAGAGTACGGAACCCGAGAAGCTGGACCGGATCGCGCTGTACCTTCCGGACGACATGGTGACGGTTAGCTTCCGAGACCATCCGAATACGGGTTGGCGGTGCCTGGAGCAGGGCTCGCCGGGCCAGCAGACAGCCGCATTGCTGGCGTTCGTCCTGGGGTACGGAAGCGAGCCAATCGTCCTCGACCAGCCCGAGGACGACTTGGACAACACCCTGATCTACGACCTACTGGTGACCAGCCTGCGCCAAACCAAGAAGGCCCGCCAGATCATCATCGTGACCCACAATCCCAACATCGTCGTTCATGGAGACGCTGAACTCGTCATATCGCTGGAGTCGGGCCGAGGCCAGAGCCATGTGAACTCGATCGGAGGCCTGCAGGAAAGCAAGGTACGAGCCGAGGTCTGCAGGGTGATGGAAGGCGGCCAGGAGGCCTTCGAGAGCCGTTACCGGCGGATCATGCCGCCCACGATGTGACCTCGCATGCCCTCCAACACTGATCTGGAGAGGATGATCCGCCTGGGTGAAGACTCGTCCCTGGAGTTGAAGCGAGTACTACTTCAAGGGTCGAAGGTCATCGGGCCTCGGCGCGCGGCGATGGCCGACGTGGTTGCAGGGATGGCGAACAGCGAGGGCGGCACGATCGTTCTCGGTGTCGATGACAGGACACGCGAAGTACTGGGTATTCCCCTTGCCAGGCTGGACATCGTGGAGCAGTGGATAGCCGGGATATGCCTGGACTCGCTGAAACCGCCACTCAACGCCACCATCCGTCGACTCGAACTGCCCGGTGTGTCAGGGGATCCGGTACCTGTACTGCGCGTCGATGTGCCGCGCAGCCTGTTCGTCCATCAGAGCCCGGGGGGCTATTACCAGAGGACCGGGAGTTCCACCCGCAGCCTGCAGCCGCAAGTGCTGGCCCGGCTACTCCAAGAACGTAGCCAGACCCGGCTCATCAGGTTCGACGAGTCAGTGGTGCCAGGGAGCGGACCCGAAGACCTCGTACCAGAACTCGCCACCCGGTTCCTACGGAGCCACGGCGATATGAGCGAGCAGAACCTACACAGGATCGGGGTCATAGCCCACGCCGACCAAGGCACCACATGCCTCACCGTGGCGGGCGTGCTCATGTGCACCAGATCGCCGGGAGATTGGCTCCCGCATGCATACGTCCAAGCCGTGAGCTACGCAGGCGAGCGGCGAGACATCAACTACCAGCGAGACGCGGCTGATCTGTCCGGTCCGCTCGATAGCCAGGTGTCTGAAGCGTTGCACTTCGTGCGAAGGAACATGTCCGTCAGGGCCACGAAGGGGATTGGACGCGCCGAACGCCCGCAATACAGCGAGCGGGCGGTTTTCGAGGCGCTGGTGAACGCGGTCGCCCATCGCGACTATTCGATGGCGGGTGCCCGTATTCGCCTGCATATGTTCAGGAACCGGATCGAGCTTTACGTACCGGGATCCCTCGCCAATACCCTCACGACGGACAGCATGGCCGATCGACAGTATTGCCGCAATGAGCTGATCGTGTCGCTCCTCGCCCGCTGCCCCGTAGCTGAAGACGGTCTTGCCCGAAAGTACATGATGGAACGGCGCGGAGACGGCGTACCGATCATTCTGGATGAAAGCCGCGACCTATCGGGACGTTACCCCGAATACAGAATGATCGACGACAGCGAGCTTCGTCTGATCATCTGGGCAGCCGGCGCGGAACCAGCCGAGTAACCCCGCTCCGAACTCCCAAGTAGGGAGCTGACAACGTGCAGCCACTCCCTTACAGACTTCGTCGCGCCATCGACCCGTCATTCGCAGGAGAACACTTGGCGACCGGGGTCTCTCCATGCCGGACCAACCCAAGAACGATCGTGGGCCGGAGAACGAAATCATCCGCCCGGCAGATACCATCCCGGCGGACACCGACCCGGTCCCCGTTTCCGAACACTGGCCCGACCCCCGCTCCCACCATCGGCCCCGACCGGGACGCCACTCACTCCCGGCTACCTGCCCAACATCCAACCCATCTCCGCCAGAGGGGCAGTCAACACTCTCAACCGGGGCTACGACATCGTTGTTGACATCACCCCCAACCCAACCTACCCGAGGCGGCACGCCCCACCAACCATGGCATCGGTCGAGGAACTTCGTGCAGTCACCGTTCCCGGATGTGGTCTCTCCGCCAGAGCCCGGTCCGCTCCGACCAGTGCCCGCACAGCATCACCACTCGCTGCGCTGTTGCCGCCCTCCGGGGTCGTGCACCCAGAGCCAATTGACGGAACGATTATCAACACCGCCTTGAATAGCTCGATGGGTTATGTTAGTTTGACGGTATGGACGTAGAACACGAAACCGACCTGCCCGACGGAGGGACCGGAGATCTCTACTGCATCAGGGTGACACCTGCCGACGGTCCGATGGACGAGCAATTGGCCGCCGCGTTGCGCGAGTACAGGGAGGCATTCGCCAGGGATCCCGAGCGCTGGCACAACAACCCGGAAAAGAAGCGCGAGGCCCTTGAGGGTCTTGGCAGGGTGCTTGCTGATTGGGAAGCCGAGAATGGCGCGTTCACCGAGGAGGAAATGGCCCGAGCCCGCGCTCTCAAGTCCGGTGTCGACGTTCGTTGTTGACGCCGGGGCCCTGATCGCGGTCGATCGCGGCAACCGGAAAGTACTTTCGATGCTCAAGACAGCGTTTCAAGACGGCGACGCGGTTCTTGTGCCCGCCGGGGTGATCGGCCAGGTGTGGAGAGACTCGAACCGCCAAGTCGTGCTGGCGAGAACCTTGAAACGATGCGATGAGGTAGCCCTTGACGGAACGATGGCGCGGGTGGCCGGTCAACTATGTGGCTGGATAGGCACGTCCGATGTGATCGACGCTTCGGTTGCGGTCGTGGCGTCGACCACGGAGGGTCCCGACAACGAGATCCTGGTTCTCACATCCGACACGGCAGACATGCGAAACCTGCTCTCGACGGTGCAGAACAAAGCCCGGATCGTCAGGGTCTGACTACCCGACCCATCCTTGCCTGAAGCGGCTAACAACATCAACCATATCGCCGGTCGAAGAGCCTCGGGCTGTCACCGCTCCCCCGATGTGACCTATCCGCCCAGAACTCGGTCTGCTCCGACCAGAGCCCTCACAGCATCACCACCCACCCCACTGTCTTCCGCCCTCCGGGGAGGTTCGCCTAGACCCAGTATCGGGATGATTGTCAATACCGCCTTGAATATCTCAATAGCTTATGTTAGTTTGCCGGTATGGACGCCAGATCTGAAGCCGACGTGCCCGACGGAGCGACCGGAGAACTGTATTGCATCAGGGTGACACCTGGCGACGGTCAGATGGATGAACAGTTGGCCGCCGCCATGGAAGAGGTCTACAAAGCTTCCGCTCGGGACCCCAACCGTTGGCACAACAATCCGGAGAAGAAGCGTAAGGCCTTGGAGGGCCTCGGCAAGCTGCTCGCCGAATGGCAGGAGGAGAACGGCGCCTTCACCGAAGAAGAACTCGCCCGAGCCCGCGCCAGCATGTATGGCGAATGACCATCGTTCTGGACACGGGAGCCCTGATAGCGCTCGACCGCGGTAGCCGCACCGTGTTGTCGAGGCTTCAGACCGCCTTCGACAAAGGTGACGAGGTTCAAGTTCCCGCTGGCGTGATCGGCCAGGCTTGGAGGCAACCGAACCAGCACGCCCTTCTCTCACGCGCATTGAAACGATGCGAGGAGGTTGCCCTCGACGGATCGATCGCGCGCTCCTCCGGGCACCTCTGCGGCCAGACCGGTACATCGGATGTGATCGACGCCTCCGTTGCCGTAGCCGTAGCGGACTCGAACCGTCGCGACAGCAAGGTCACCCTCCTCACGTCCGACCCGGGGGACATGAGAAACCTGCTTTCGGCACTTCGAAGCGATGCCCGGATCGTCAAGGTTTGAATCGTTCGGGCCTGGCCGATGGATCAGAGGAGATCGTTCGCGATGACAGGAAGACTTCTGCAGATGCCGCTCTACCGAGGACACGCCTCTCTCGGGAGACTCCTACTTTCTAATAGTCGTCGCCGGCGGCGGTTGACCCTGATCTCAGAACCCAGGCGGAAGCTGACGCGCTGCAGATTCCCCTGGAACGGGAAGGGAGCTTCGTAGCGGGTGCTGATGGGACCGTAGGCGTCGCGGCCCAGGTCCATACCGGCCAGCGAGATCCACACGAGCACCCGGTCGAAGTCGAACCATTCACCTCGGTTGCCACCGGCGGTGAGGCGACCCCTCCCGGCCCGATCGCCGAGCAGCTCGAAGTCGAAATGCACCGCCAGCGGATCGCGGTCCGACAATTCGATGCTGTGGGCCATGACGGGTCCTGCCGCGTTGTACTCGTAGTGGAGGCGCCCGTCCTGCATGTACAACACGAAACCGGATGTGGGGTGGCCGTAGGCAACGACCACACCTTCCATCGGGGAGGAGGCCACTACGATGCTCCCTTCGCCTTCACTGGCCATATATATAAGGTGTCGGTCACCGTCGGCGAACAAGGCACCCTGGACAAAGCCAAGATCCTCGAAGCCGCCCTCGCCGAGCAGTGAGGGAGCCAGAAACCGGACCTTCGGCAGACTTATCTTCCAAGATGCGGACATCCCACCCGCATCGGCTTCACGGCACCCTTGAGCATGGCGGGATGATGGTGTACGTTGATCGTATGGCTTACGACGAGCTTTGCGTGATGCACACAACGTTCGATGACCGACTGATGGAGGAACAACTGGCGGCCGCGTTGCGGGAGTCGAGGGAAGTATTCGCCAAGGACCCGGAGGGCTGGCACAACAACCCGGCCAAGAAGCGAGAGGCTCTCGAGGGTCTTGGCAGGGTGCTGGCGGAATGGCAGGAAGAGAACGGCGCGTTCACCGAAGAAGAACTCGCCCGTGCCCGCGCTCGCGTATCCGGTGTTGACGTTCGTTCTTGACGCCGGGGCACTGATCGCCGTCGACCGCGGAGACCGAGAAGTGCTGTCGATGCTGCAGACCGCGTTCGAGCACGGCTACTCGGTTCGAGTTCCCGCCAGCGTGGTCGGCCAGGTCTGGAGGAATCCGAATCGCTAGGTCGTGCTGGCTCGGACGTTGAAACGGTGCAACGAGGTGGTACTTCTCACATCGGACGCGTCAGACATAGGAACCTTGCTCTCGGAGGTGCGGACCAAAGCCCGGATCGTCAACATGCGACTGCGTGACCCCCGATGGGCTGCCTGATTGGCTAGGGCGTGTTCACCTAAAGTTACACTGATGTGATATCATTACGATATGACAATAACACAAGAACAATACCAACTCATAGTAGACGTGTTCCCGAAACCCCGCGGTACCGTCAAGGTATCCAACCTCCAAGCCCTCAACGGCATCCTGTACGTACTGGAGCACGGCTGCAAGTGGCGGGCGCTTCCCGAACGGTTCGGGAACTGGCACACCGTTTACATGCGGATGAGCCGCTGGGCGGCCAGCGGCGTCTTGGACCGGGTGTTCCAGCGTCTACAGCAGGAACAGCTCATCGACCTCGAAGTTCTGGGCCTGGACAGCACGTCGGTCAAGGTTCATCCCGACGGCTGTGGTGCTCTCCGAAAGCGGGGTCCCCAGGCCATCGGTCGCTCCCGGGGAGGGTTGAACACCAAGATCCACATGGTCGCGGCCAGCGCTTGTAGCGCCGTCTTATTCGCTCTTTCCCCAGGTCAGGACCATGATGCTCCCCATGGGCGGGAGCTCCTCAAAAAGATGGGCCCACGAAAAAAGGAGCAGGAAGGGGAGCAGCTAGAGCTGTTCCTGGTAGCGGACCGCGCCTATGAAGGGGACGAAACACGGCAACTGGCCGTCGCTCTGGGCTACACGCCGGTCATCCCACCCCGAAGCAACCGCCGCCACCCGTGGGACTACAACCGTCCGATATACAAGCGACGGAACGAGGTCGAACGGCTCTTCCGACGGCTCAAAGGCTACCGGCGTGTCTTCACCCGCTACGACAAACTCGACGTGATGTTCCTAGCATTCATCACCCTCGCGCTCATACACGACACGCTCAGAAACGTGAACACGCCCTAGCCAACACACCTATCAGCGATCACACCCCCCTGATCGGCGGGGCCTTCACCGAAGAGGAACTAGCAACCGCCCGGGATAGGCCGGGAACCGGCAGTCGGTGCACGTTGACCGCAAGCACCTCTCGACTTGGGGTTTGGTTACCCGATCCACTAGTAGGGTGCCCAAGAACCCCGTGCAAAGGGGTTCGCCCGCTAGCCCACAACGCTCAGACCAGGTAGGTTGCCGACCAGCGAACCCCGCAAGATTCTTTTTTCAGCACCCTACTAAACCGGTGCCGAGCTCTTACCCGAAGGTTTGAATGCCCACTGTTTCCCCATCTGATGTTGCCGGGCCCGCCCGGCGGTTCCTCGGCTGGCGGATCGCCGGGCTGGCCACCATCACCGGTGCCATGACCGGCCCCGGCCAGACCATCGGTGTGTCTATCTCGATCGACCCGTTGATAGCCGTCCTGGGACTCAGCCGACCCCAGGTAGCGGCGGCCTACCTCATCGGCACGCTCGCCGGCGCCGCTGCCCTTCTACCTGTCGGCGGTTGGATCGACCGCGTCGGCGCCCGCCATGCCATGAGATGTATCGGGGTGGCTTTCGGTATCGGCCTGCTCGTCATGGCGGGCGTCCAAGGCTTCGTCACCCTGGCGATCGGATTCACCCTCATCCGTTGGCTCGGCCAGGGTTCACTATCACTGGTCAGCCGGGTAGCCGTGATTCACTGGTTCGAACGCCGGCGCGGTCTGGTGTTCGGGGTGACGACCACCGCCGTCAGCGCCCTGATGAGTCTCACTCCACTGATCCTGGGACTGGCCGTTGTGGCCTACGGCTTGCGCACCGCGTGGCTGCTCGCCGCAGCCGCCGTCTGGCTCGTCGTCGTGCCGATCGGGCATTTCGGCATCGTCGACCGCCCCTCCGATGTCGGTCAGCGACCTGACGGCGACGACCGCGCAGCCTCTGTCGCCTTTGCAGGCCCCGCAACCGTCGGCACCTCCTCCACACGGGGCCAAGCCATCACGCAACGCAGGTTCGTTCTGATGTCCTGCGTCGTCGCCACCACCGCCATGGTTGTCACCGGACTCAACTTCCACCAGATCTCGATCCTGGGTGGAGCCGGCCTGTCAGCAACTGAAGCCGCGGCTATGTTCGTGCCCCAGGTCTTCGGTACCATCGCTGTCGGGCTTGCTGTAGGGGCTCTCGCCGATCGACTCCCTGCTCGGTTCCTGCTGGCGGCCTCGATGGTTCTTCTGATCTGTGCCCTGGCGATGGTCGGGAGCCTCGAGCCGGGCTGGCAGGTATTCGTCTACGCAGCCCTCCTCGGCGCTGCCGGCGGAGCGCAATTCCCGCTGATCCCGACCATATTGCCCCGCTGGTTCGGCCTTGAGAACATCGGCGGTATTCAGGGCTTCTCCACGCTGATCATGGTCGGAGCGTCAGCCGCCGGACCGGTGACCCTGGCGGTGCTCGCCGAGAGCAGCGGGGGGTACTCGGCGGCAGCGTGGTGGCTTACCTCCATCCCGCTGGCCACAGGCTTGGGTGCTCTATGGATCACCGAGCCGGATCGCGAGTCACCCTCCCGTGTCGTTCACCCAGAACCCACCGACGGAGTTAGGTCAGAGCCCTCCTGAGCAGGTGAGTGGATCAGGTTGCTTCGGTGGCATGGACACCAGACGTGAATCCGATGTGTCCGACGGGAAGACGGACGCTCGGGGTTGGGGACCAGAGCCCGGATCGTCAAGGTCCCAACGGATCAGGCTCACAGGTCCAGTGGGGCTACTGTTAGCTTGATCGGGGATCTGTCCCCGGGTATCGAGTGACGGACGGTTGACAGGAGGCCGGTATGGGTAACGGTTTGGCGACAGCGGCAGACGCTGTTCTCGATGGTGTGGTATCCGGTAGTCCGAGGGTGCCGGGCGTGGTCGCGTTGGCGACCAACCGTGAGGGCAACATCTATGAGGGAGCCGCGGGTCTGCGGTCGCTGGGCAACGGTCAGGCGATGACCACCGACACCGTATGCGCGATCTTCTCGACCACCAAGGCCCTTGCGGGTACCGCCTGCCTGCAGTTGGTGGAGGACGGCAGGCTCGACCTGGACGCGCCGGCCAAGAATTACGCACCCGACATCGGCGGAATACAGGTTCTGGACGGGTTCGACGCCGACGGCGATCCCATCCTCCGTCCACCGAAACGGGACGTGACAACGAGGATGCTGCTCCTGCACACCGCGGGCTTCGGGTATGACTTCTTCAACGAGCAGTACAACCGTCTGGCGGAGGAGCACGGCCAACCCAGCATCGTCACCTCTTCTCGGGCCTCGCTCATGACTCCTCTTCTGTTCGATCCGGGCGACGAGTGGGAGTACGGCTCGAACATCGACTGGGCCGGCCAGGTGATCGAAGGGATCGCCGGGAAGCGCCTCGGCGAGGTCATGCACGAACGGATCCTCGAGCCTCTCGGTATGGATTCCACGTCCTTCACCCTGGACGGGGACATGCGAAACCGCATGGCGGTGATACATCAGCGTGAGGACGACGGGTCGCTGGACCCTCTGGACTTCGAGCTGCCGGATCCTGAAGTGCACATGGGGGGTCACGGCCTTTATTCGACCGTGGAGGACTACTGCAAGTTCATCCGGATGTGGTTGAACGACGGCATGGGTCCGGACGGACAGGTGCTCGACAGCCAAACCGTGGAGAAGGCGGAGCAGAACGGGTTGGGCGAGATGAAGATCAAAGGTCTTCCCGGCGTCATACCGACATTGTCCAACTATGCCGAGTTCTTCCCGGGCATGCCCAAGTCCTGGGCGTTGACCTTCATGATCAACGATGAGGAGGCTCCCACCGGCCGCCCGGCGGGATCGCTGGCCTGGGCCGGGTTGGCCAACCTCTACTACTGGATCGACCGGAGTAACGGAGTCGGAGGCTTCTGGGCTACCCAGATATTCCCGTTCGCCGATCCTACGTCGGTAGTCGGCTATCTCGACTTCGAGACAGCGATCTACAAGAACCTATAGTTCTATCCCTTCTGGAGGTTATTGCCGCTTGACCTGAGGGCCTGCCCGGCTTGTAATCGCGGATGAACCCAGAGTCCACCGCTCAGAAGGGCAGGCCCTGGCTTCAGCGGCGATTTGCCCATGCCGTGTGGTTGCCGGGCGTGATCCCCGGATGCGTCCATATCCGGATGCGTCCATATATGGAGGAGATCTTGGAATGATCCTGTTCGACAACTGCCGGTTTCTGAACGCGACGCCGGACTTCAGGAACGGTGTGCGGTCGAACCGGAACATCCGTTGTGATCGACGGGACGACCGATCGCCCTCGCTGCCGGGACCGGAATCAGCAAACTGCGGGCGCTGGAACCAACTCACCTCTGAGCGCATCGTCCGCCGCGGCGTGGAGGCCGCGAACTGCTCGTTCTATGGTGCCGGCGCTGCCGCCGAACGGTAGGCGCAGGTAGCCGCCCCTCTGCATTTCGCCTCCGGCGAAGGACCTACCCGGAACTGTCGGCACGCCGTATCGCGCCAGGAGATGCCCACAGAACTCATCTTCCCCTACTCCGAGTCGGCTGAAGTTCAGGTAGTAGAAGGTCGCTCCCTGAGGGACGACCGCCGATATCAGGTCCGATTCCTGCAGGCGCCGCTGGATGAGATCACGGTTGTCGAGGAGTCCCTTCATACCCTTCTCGATCCAGTCCTGGGGACCGACCAGCGCCGCCCAGGCCATGGCTTGGGAAGCGGGATTGCCCGTCAGGGTCGCCCACTCGAAGACCTTGGCCACGGGACCGACGAGTTCCTGGCAGCCGGCCGCGTAACCGATGCGCCCGGCGCGCAGCCCGTAGCACTTGGTGAAGCTGTGAATGGTCAGGGTGCGCCGATCCATTCCGGGGAGGGATGCGATGCTGGTATGCACGTTGCCGTCGTAGACGAACCGCTCGTACGCCTCGTCGGAAATGACGAGGAGATCGTGGGACTCGGCCAGCCTCGCAATGTCCTGTAGTTCCTCCAGGGTGAAGACGACACCGGTCGGGTTGACCGGATTGATGAACAGAAGGGCTTTGGTGCGTTCGGTGATCGCCGCTCTGAGCCGATCGATATCGAGGCGGTAGCCGTCTTGCTCCCTGCAGAGCACGACACGGGGCTCGCCTCCATAGAAACCGATGAGGTAGTGGACGAAGAAACCCGGTCCCAGCATCAGGACCTGGTCGCCCGGCTGGAGGTAGGCCTGCAAGGTGCAGGCCACTGCCTGCATGGCCCCGTTGGTGACGACGACACCGGATTCGGGATCGACCGAGACATCGTTGTCACGCAACAGCTTCTCCGAGATGGCCTCGCGGAGTCGAGCCTCACCTCGCGAGTGGGGCCGTCTATCGGCTGCCAGGGCGGCCTGCCCTGCCTCCACGACGTGGGGGGGCAGCGGATCGGTGATACCTCCGGCGAGGCTGATCACGTCGGCGCCCCGTCTCTTGGCGACTGCGGCTATGTCCTGTGCCCATATCGTGCTGGGCACCCTCGGCGTCGAACTGACAGCAGTCGAAGTCCAGCCGGATTCCGGCGCTGCGCTAGGCATGAACGTGCGGTTCCACGGACGAGCGGCTGTCCGCGGTGACACCGGTGAAGCCGTAGGCGGTGCGGGCGTGCATTTGGGTGATCTTCCCTTCTTCGAGGTCGTATGCGATCAACTCGGCGGACCGATCCTGCGGAACTCCCACCCCTCCGCCCCCGGCCGTGACGTGCCGGAGAACATCACCGTGCTTGATGTCGCGGGTGAACTTGGTCGGGAGCAGCACCTCGTCGGGACGGCCGGGGTTGAGGACATTCCAGGACGGACTACCGGGGAGGCCACCGTCGAGGCCGTAAGGGGGATGATCCCGCCGATCCGAACGTATCGACAGGACCCCCCAGTCCCCGACGAACCGGAGCTGCCGGGCGATGGACAGGCACCCACGGTTGGCGCCCGGACCTCCGGTATCGGGAACGAACGAGTACTCATCGACGATGATCGAGTAGTCCCTCTCGATCTGCTCTACGGGGACGTTGGCGAGGTTCGCTCCTAGCGGGCTGATGGCATCGACACCGTCCTGCGTCTGGCGCGCTCCCCAACCTCCGCAGACGAAATCGACGAACACATGGGACAGGCCGTCGGGATCGACCGTCCCGATCGAGATCATGGTCGGTCCGCCCTCGCCTGCCGCGAAGCACCGTTCGGGAACCGCCTTGTGGAACGCTCCGATCACGGCATCGATCACCCGGAAGCCGGTGAGCCCGCGCGCGGCGCGAGGGGCCGGCCGCCTCGGGTTGAGGATGCTCCCCTCCGGAACGGTCACGGTGATGGCGCGGTAGAGGCCGTCGTTGTTGAGTATCTCGGTCTTGGGCGTCACGCACAGGAAGGCTGCGTAGACCGAGGCTCTCGTGAACGAGGTGGTGGCGTTCAGCGCCGACATTACCTGCCCGGACGTTCCCTCGAAGTCGACGTGCAGACGGTCGCCCTGGATCTCGACCCTGGCGCTGATCCGGATAGGGCCGGATCCGAAGCCGTCATCGTCTATGTAGTCGTCGAACGAGTATGTCCCGTCCGGTAAGCGGGCGATCTCTTCTCGGACGATCCCCTCCGTGTAGGCGAGGATGTCGTCGAAGGTCGCGAGGAGAACCTCGCGGCCGTGTTCCGCCACGAGTTTCCGCAGACCTCGCTCACCGACGTTGATGGAGGACAGCTGCGCCCGTATGTCGCCCATCACCATGGCCGGCAGCCTGACGTTCCTGGCGATGATCGAGGACAGGGTTTCGTTCTCCACCCCCTCCTCGTAGAGCTTCAGGATCGGGATCTGGAGACCTTCTGCGTAGATCTCCCTCGAGTCGACGGCGTTGCTTCCTGCTACGCGCCCGCCCATGTCCGCATGGTGAGCTATGCAGCCCACCCAGCCGAGGATCTCACCGTCGACGAAGACCGCCTTGAACATGAAGATGTCGGGTAGGTGCATGCCGCCTTCGTCGGGATCGTTCAGGACGAACACGTCGCCGTCCGAGACGGCGCCCGCATAACGGTGCATGATCCGGCTCAACGCATCCGGCATCGCTCCGAGGTGCAACGGAATCGCCAGACCCTGCGCGACGACACGACCGTCCGGGTCAAACACGGCCGTGGAGAAGTCCAGGCTGTCACGCACGACCTGCGAGTGAGCCGTCCGCACGACCACTACCGCCATCTCGTTGGCCAGCGAGGTGAGGCCGTTGCTGATGACCTCCCGGGTGATGGGATCAACCTCGATGGTCTGGGGCGTATCTCTCGCCTCTGTCAATTCGCTTACGATGACCATCCGCCTCACCTCTTCGATCTGACTACGAGGTTTCCCATATCATCGCGCCTGACGATGAACCTCGGCGGGACCACCGTCGTCGCGTCCATATCTTCCACGATCATCGGCCCGTCAACTTCGTCTGCGGGAACTGAAGAGCGCGCCACGACGGGGGTGGACAGGACACCGTCTTCGTTTCCGAAATAGGCTAGGCGGCTTCCCTCCACGTTGTTGTCGCCGTTGGGCTCCATTGCGAAGATGTGCTCGGCCTTGGGTGTCCGCACCGTTGCCCGCAGCCGCAAGCTGATCAGCTGGACAGCCTCGGCCGGCGTCGAATGCCCGTAGGTGAGTTCGTGGGCCAGGTGGAAGTCTTGACCGGCGTTCCGCAAGTCGCCCTGATCGAGGGCCCGACCTCCCGGTACGGGCACCGACAATTCATGGGCCTGGCCTCGGTAGCGTTGGTCCACGAACCGCTCGAGGGTGAGATCGCCGACTGACAAACCGGAGGCGATGACGAATCGCTCCGCTCGATCCTCGAGCTGCTCGAAGAGGTTCGAGACTATGTCACCCTTCGGATCGTTGGGAAGCTCGTAGGCGACCACGTAATCGTGCCTGAGGTCGGCGACCTGCAGGCCGATAGCGCAGAACAAACCGGGGCTGGCCGGAACGACGACGCGTTCAACCTCGAAGTGCCGAGCGATCAAGGCCGCATGCATGGGGCCCGCACCGCCGAAGGCAACCAGCATGAAGTTGCGAGGATCGCGCCCCCGCTCGATCGATACGCCTCGTATCGCCTGGCTCATGTTGGTGTTGGCCAGTCGGTGGATCCCGTAGGCCGCCTCCAGCCGGGACATTCCCAGAGGTCCCGCTACTTGGATATCCACCGCTTTCTCCGCCGCGGTCCGGTCGAGCTTCTGGCTGCCCCCGGCTATGGCATGGGGGTTCAGGTAGCCGAGCACGAGGTTAACATCGGTGACGGTCACCTTCGTCCCGCCGGCGCCGTAGCAGACGGGACCCGGTATGGCGCCCGCGCTCTGCGGCCCCACGTGCGGCGCCCCGCCCTGGTCGAGCCAGAAGATGCTCCCACCGCCCGCGCCGACCTCGGCGATGTCCAGTGACGGGATCCGGACCGTGAACCCGCCGCCCTGTATGAACAGGCGGCTCTGATTCATGCCGCCGCCGACCTCGTGCTCGGCGGCTTCGAACGCCTGCCCGTTCTCGATCAGGGAAGCCTTGGCGGTGGTGCCTCCCATATCGAACGCGATCACATTCGGTTCGCCCAGCTCGGCCGCCAGGGACCGGGCGGCTATCACCCCGGCGGCCGGGCCTGACTCGATCAGCCGTACCGGCTGGGCCCGCGCGGTACGCGAACCGAACAATGACCCGTTCGACTGCATGACCTGGACTTCGCAGTCGAACCCGATCTCGGACAGGCCCTTCTCGAGACTCTCGAGATACTGCCCGACCGTCGGCTGTATGTAGGAGTTCACCACCGTCGTACTCGTCCGCTCGTACTCCTTGAGTTCGGGAAGCAGTTCGTGTGAAGCCGTTATATGGACATGGGGGAGGAGATCCCGCAGGCGTCCGGCCACCGTGATCTCGTTGATCGAGTTTCTATACGAGTGCAGGAAGCAGATGGCAACCGATTCCACATCGCCGGCAGCCAGCGTATGGGCAAGCGCATCGATGTCGCGATCAGGGGGTCGTCGCACCACCTCGCCTTGTGCGTTCATCCGCTCATCAAGCTCGAACCGAAGATTCCTGGGCGCCAGAGGAACCGGTTTCTCGAAACCGGTGTCGAAGAGCGCCGGACGACGCATGCGGGCTATTTCGAGTACGTCCCTGAAGCCTTTCGTGGTGACGAGAGCTGTCCGGGCGCCTCGTCGCTCCAGGAGAGAGTTCGTCGCCACGGTGGTGCCATGGGCCAGGCGTGTGACACCCCGGCGATCCAGGTCGGCTGGGAACAGTTCGTCCAAGCCTTGGAGGATGGCTTGCTCGAAGTCGGGCGGCGTCGACGATATCTTGAGGCGACCTCCGACTCCGTCGTCTCCCAGAAGGACGATGTCGGTGAACGTCCCGCCGATATCAACCGCCAGCACATACCGACTCTGCGACATACCACTCCGTTCGGGACCATCCTCTTGCGTCGGCCATGCTACCAATCAACGCCGGAACATAGTCATGCATGCGCCCTCGGCGCTTGTGCCCTTGTGCCCTTGTGCGCTCCACCGAACTGCTAGCCTCTATCCGGGCTCAGCGACTGGGGAAAAGCCGTCGAACACCTCCGGATATCGGTCTGCCAAGCAGATAGCGACATCGATGAACGAGACCCGACCGGGTCCGTTCGTCGGAACTTCGACCGGATGCGCGACGCCCTGGGGAAAGCTTCTGCGGACGGCACAAGGCTCGTCATCTTCGGCGAGGGGTTCCTCAACGGTTACCAGTCCGGCGCGCTGCTACCTGAGATAGCTCTGGAGGTCGGCGGGGAACCGGGCCAACTCGGAGACCTGATGGCCGCCGTCGACGAAACCGGCGTATCGCTCGTTTTCGGGGCTACGACTTCGAGAGGTTCCTACCCGGGATCCCTGTTCAACTCTGCTGTGGTGCTCCGCCCCGGCCACCAGCCCCTAGTCGTCGACAAGACCCACCTCTCCGAGTTCAGGTACGAGGGAGAACCGGTCGTCGCCGAACGGATGGACTGGGCTGTCGGCAGCCAACTCGGTCCGGTGTTCGACGTGGACGGATTCAACATCGGAGTCGAGATCTGCCACGACATCGTCTTTCCGGAGGTGGCCAGGTCCCACAGCATGAGGGGCGCCGAAGTGGTGATCAACGTCTCCGCCGCGGTCGGGGGCTTCGACTGGTTCTGGAATGCGATTCCGGCTACGAGGGCCTTCGAGAACTGCGTCTGGTACGTGCATGCCACGGTGGTGTCGGCGAAAGGCCAACCTCCGTTGCTCGGGCACAGCCGAGTGATAAGCCCCGTCGGCGCGGTGGTGTGTGAGGTACCGGACGGCGCCGAATGCACCATGGCCTACACGCTCGACCGCACGTCGGTGTTGCGAGCCCGCGCTTCGCTCAAACCATTCACGGAGCGCCGCCCCGACATCTACGAGTGATGTCTCCCCTGCCGGCCCCTAGCCCTGATTCTTCAATGGTTGGTCAGGTGCCAGGTGCCAGGTGCCAGGTGCCAGGTGCCAGGTGCCAGGTGAATCGACAAGTGCGTTCTGTCGGCGCTCACCCTGTGGGTGAGACTCCTGTGCGGGGCACCCGGGTTCGTCAACACTCACAAATCCCAGGTCAGAGGTTCCTGCCCCACCAGCTTCAAGGGAGCTGGCCCTCCAAATCCTGAAGAATTGGAGCTAGAGGGTGCGCGGATAGGTGCTCACCCGGGGGAAACACGGAGTACGACCGTTGACGGGTACACAGCGATGACCAGGAGTTCTTCGATCTGGAGCCGGGTAGGTCCATTGACAGGGGCGGTTACGGTCCGCCTCTCCGCGCACCCTCTTGCTCTCCAGCGGCGACGGCTGCAGGCGCTGATCAATCGTTAGGCGATGCCGGTTCAGCCGTTCGGAGGTGGCGACGTCTCGGCACGCTGGACAGGAGAGTCCGGGTGTAGTGGTGCACCGGTTCGCGGAACACCTGCTCGGCCTGCCCTATCTCGACGATCTCTCCTCTTTGCATCACCGCAATCCGGTCGCTCATCGTGTACACGATCGACAGATCGTGGGAAATGAACAGGTAGGAAAGGCCCAGTTCGTCCTGCAGATCCTTGAGTAGGTTGATGATCTGTGCCTGTACCGACACGTCCACCGAGGAGGTCGGTTCGTCGCAGATGACCAGTTTCGGGTTCAGGGCGAGGGCGCGGGCGATCGCCATCCTCTGGCGTTGTCCTCCCGAGAATTCGCCCGGAGATCTGTGCCCGATGTCGGAGGGCATGCCGACCAGATCGAGCAGTTCGAGAACGCGTTGGCGTCTGGAGTGCCGGTCACCCACCCGGTGCACGACCAGCGGCTCGGCAATGATCGAGGCGATGCTCATCCGCGGATCGAGCGACGAGTAGGGATCCTGGAACACGATCTGCATTTCCCGTCGGACGTCCTTCAACTCGGATCGCTCGCAGTTCACCAGGTCGACCCCCATGAACGTGATCGAGCCTTCGGTCGGAGGGACCAGCTGCAGGACACAGTAGGCCGTGGTGGACTTTCCGGATCCCGACTCTCCTACCAGCCCCAAGGTCTCCCCGCCGGCGAGCGAGAAACTCACGTTGTCCACGGCCCTGATGAAACCTGGTTCGGCGTTGGTTCCCCTACGCATGCTGCGCGGCGCCGAGAAGACCTTCGAAAGACCCTCGACGACCAGGATGTCGGTCATGCCAACCCCCTGCCCCGGCCCAGGACCGCGGTAGTGGCGACCGAGGGTCTCCGGTTCATAGGTCCGGCCCTCCTGCAGGTTCGCAAGCTGCTGATGAGCGTTCGCTGGCCGGGTGGGTGGTCCGTACCCAGTGGTCAGGCCTGATCTCCCGCAGATCCGGCATGGTCGACAGGCAGCCGCTCTCGGGGGTCGCATACCTGCATCGTTCGGCGAACCGGCATGTAGCAGGCAGGGACGCGGCATTCGGAGGAGATCCGGGAATGGTGGTGAGTCGCTCGTTGCGGACGACGGTGTGGCTTCTGTCGATCGACGGTATCGATCCGAGCAGTCCCTCGGTGTACGGATGCTCCGGCCTTTTGAAGAGTTCCTCGGCAGACGCGTATTCGACAATCTGTCCTGCATACATGACGGCAACGGTGTCCGCGACGTTCGAGACCACGTTGAGATCATGGCTGACCAGTATCAGTGCCATACCGTGGTTGGATTGAAGGTTCTTCAGCAACGCGAGGATCTCTGCTTCGACGGTGACGTCCAGAGCTGTGGTGGGCTCGTCGGCGATGAGCAGTCTCGGGCGGCACGCGGTTGCCGCGGCGATCAGCGCCCGCTGCCGCATGCCGCCGGAGAACTCGTGCGGGTAGGAGTTCACCCGTTGGGAGGCGTCGGGAATGCGCACTTCTTCCAGCAGTTCCACGGCTCTGGCACGAGCGTCCGACCTGGACATCCCGAGATGCCGGCGAAGAGGCTCGGCTACCTGGTTTCCCACCCTCAGTACCGGATTCAGCGAACTCATCGGGTCCTGGAAGACCATCCCGATGTGGCGACCTCTTATCGCGGTGAGACGTTTCTCCGAGGCCGTCAACATGTCCTCACCCAGGAAGTGGACCTCTCCGGACCGGCGGTGGACCATCCGTTGCGGAAACAGACCGACTATGGACCGAGCAGTCACCGACTTTCCACTTCCGGATTCTCCGACGATGGCCAGAGTTTCGCGCTCTCCCACACTGAAGCTGACATTGTCGACCGCGTGTACCAGCCCGCGTCTGGTCCTCAGGTGAACACTGAGGCCGGCAACCTCGAGGACGGGCGCCATCTATCCCCGCCTCGCCAGCAGTCGTTGTATCCAATCGCCGACCAGGATGAAGCCCATACCAACTACGAAGATGGCCAGACCGGGCAGGGTAGAGACGTGGGGTGCCGTGGCGAGGATCACTCGACCCTCGTTCACCATTCGACCCCAGTCGGCCGTAGGCGGTTGGACACCCAGGCCTACGAAGCTCAGACCGGCGCCGAACACGACCATGATCCCGACCAGCGGGAAGGCATATGCCAAGGTAGGGCCGAGGGCATTCGGCACGATGTGGCGCATCAGGATGAACCAGCGCGGTGCTCCGAGCGATCGAGCCGCCCTAACGTAGTCGCGCTCCTTGAGCGACTGCACGGTGCCGCGGGAGACGCGTGCTATGGGTGCTATGAGAACGGCTGTCATGGCGATGACCAGGTTGCGAAGGCCGGGCCCCAGAGCTGCCGCCACTGCGATGCCCATCAGGACGGGTGGTATGGCCAGGAAGATGTCGACCACCCGCATCGTGATCGTGTCCCCGACCGTCCCGCCGAACCCACTGACGATCCCTAGGACGTAACCGACCAGCGTCGCGACCAGAACGGGTAGGACGCCCTGGAGCAACCCGGGGCGTGCTCCCCATATCAGCCGGCTCCATAGGTCCCTGCCCAGCTCGTCGGTCCCCAGGAAGTGACCCGTCGTTCCCGGCGGTTGGAATGCGTTTCCGAGGTTCCCTTGGTTCGGGTCGTAGGGCGCCAGCAGGGGCGCGGCTACCGCGAACACCAGGGCGACCAGGACGAGGACGACGCCGACAATGTCTGCGGGGCGCAGGCCGGCGCGAACTCGTGTGGCTATCGCCATGCCGCAACCGAGGACTCTCGTCCGAGACTCGTGCGTGGGTCGACGTAGCGATGGATCACATCTACGACCAGGTTGATGATGACGGTCGCGACCGCAGCCAGCAGGACAACGCCCTGGATCATCGGGAAGTCCCGGGATGAGACCGCGTGGATCGTTTGTAGTCCGATCCCCGGCCAGTTGAACACGACCTCGGCAAACACGATGGTGCCGCCGATCAGGTAGGCGAACTGCAGGCCTACGAGGTGCAGGACCATTGGCAGCACCGGTTTGATGATGTGTCGCGAGAGGAGGGCCGGGGATCGAACCCCTCGCCCTTTGGCAGCCCATACGAAGTCCTCGTCGAGGATCTCACGGACCGCGCTCCTCGAGCTGCGAGCGATGATCGCAGCCGGAATCGCGGCGGTTGTCACCACCGGGAGGACCAGATAGCGGACCGTTTCCAAGAGGGTCGCGTCCCGTCCGATCGGGCCCATACCCCCGCCCGGAAACCAGCCAAGCTCCAGTGCGAACACCCAGACCAGGATCAGTCCGAGCCAGAAGATCGGCATCGTGCCCAGGAACACCACCAGAACCTGGAGAGTCCGGTCCAGGAACCCGTCCGTCCGGAGGGCTGCCAAGGCTCCTGATACCAACCCCACGATCAGAGCCAGGACAAAGCTCGGAACACCCAGACGAAGGGTGTTGTTGAAGCGCTCGAAGAGCACGTCGGTTACCGGAGACCGCAGCTGTATCGACCTGCCGAGGTCCCCGGTCACCGTTCGTCCTAGCCATCGGCCGTACTGAACCGGCAGCGGCTGATCCAGTGCCAGGGCAGATCGCATCGCGTCCCGGTCCTCCTCGGCGGCATACGGACCCAGCAAGACGTTGACCGGGTCTCCAGGGGCCAGGTGGACAAGCCCGAACGAGAACATCGAAGCTCCGACGAGGACAGGAACGATCACCGCGATGCGAAGGGCTAGGAACCGCATCCGAACCTACGCTCCCCGACTGGTGGCCACTTCACACACAGACCACTTGATCCTTCCGGCTGCCGAACCCCCGATCCGGCAACCTCATCGGTCCAGGCAACTAAGAGGGTGCGCGGATAGGCGGACGCGACCGCCCCTACCTGTAAACTCTACGCGGTTCCACGCGGAGGAACCGCCGCTCATAGCCACAGGGTCGTCAAACGTCGCAGTCACTGTTTCCCCAGGTGAGCACCTATCCGCGCACCCTCTAAGACCAACGGCTCGCCCTGGTTGCAGCTGGTACGGCAGCAGGTTACGGGGCCCCGGTCCGGTCGTCAGGCGCTCGGCTATCCGCCGAAAACCGACGACGACCGGACCGGATAAGGCCCTCGAATCACGCGCCGCGGGCCAGCTTGAGGTTCTGGGCCCAGGCGGCGGCCGGTGCCCATTCGAGATCGTTGCTTATGCCATAGGGTGACAGCCCGTGGAAGATGTAGATGTAGGGCCTGTCGGCCAGCATCGCCCGTTGAGCGGCCCTCAAATGACCGATCAGTTCTTCCTCGCTGGTCGCCCCACCGGTAGCGGCGAGGTGGTTGTCGACCTCCTCGTTGGAGTACCAGGCGTAGTTGACGCCGCCTTCGGTCGGGAAGCTGCCCGTGCCTATGTAGGCACCCAGGAGCATGTTGGTGTCCCATCCCATGGCCATCGACAGCAGCGGGATCGGTTCTCCGGGTACCGGCTCGGGAACGCCGGCGAACCACTCACCGAGATATGACGTCCATTCGAGGATCTGGATCTGCATCTCGATACCCACGGCGAGCATATCGGACTGGACCTGCTCGAGTATGCGACCCGGAGTGGGAACCCCCATCGCCGAGGTGGATGTCTTGATGTTCACGACGAGGTCGGACACCCCCGCCTCGGAGAGCAGCGCGGCGGCCCGGTCCGGATCGTAGGGGAAGGGCGTGAGATCCGGGTCGTACGCCGAGTTGCCGAGCCCGTAGAACTGGCTGGCCGGTACCCCGGCACCTCGCAGAAGCCCATCGGTGATGGCCTCCCGGTTGATGGCGAGGCTGAAGGCCTCCCGGACTCTCGGGTCGCTCCACGGTTCGTGGCCGATGTGCCCTGCGAAGCCGAAGGTCACCGGCTTGCCGGCGAACTCGATGCGGAGGTCCGGGGAGGCCTCGATCTGCGGGATGCTGTCGGGAGTCAGTTCCTGTGCGATGTGGAAGCTGCCGGTGACCAGACCCGACACCTTGGTCGGTTCGTCGGCCACCGGAACGAAGATGAGCCGCTCGATGTCGGGAGCGCCGCCCCAGTAGTCGGCGTTCCGTACGAGAACCAGCTCGCTGCCCCTCTCGTAGGACTCGACCGCGAACGGTCCGGTACCGACACCGATATTGGCGAACGCGTCGTTCCCCGATTCCTGGACTGCGGTAGGGCTGACCATATAGAAAGTGGGCGCCCGTCCCAGGTAGTCGAACCAACCGGCGTTCGGCTCCGCCAGCTGCACGGTGAACTCATATTCGCTTGCTGCCTCGTAGCTCTCCACGCCGCCGATGAACCCTGCAACGGTTGCGTTCGCCATCTCGAAGTAGTGCTCGAATCCCTCGTCGAACCACCGCCGGAAATTGAACACCGCGGCTTCGCTGTTCCATGGAGTCCCGTCGTGGAAGGTGACCCCCTGCCTGAGGTTGAAGCTGTACGTCGTCCCGTCGGGTGAGATATCCCACGATTCGGCCAGACCGGCGATCAGCGGAACCGGGGCCTCCAGGCTCGAGTAGTCGAGCATGGTCAGACCGTCGAAGATGTTGCAGAGAGCAATCCAGGCATTGCCGGCAATGGTCGTATGGGGATCGAGCGTATCGGGGTCACCACTGAGTCCGAAGACAACTTCGCTGAGGGCAGGCGCAGCAGTTGTGGTGCTCGCCGGTTGCGCTGCGGTCGTAGCCGGGGCTGCCGTAGTCGTCGTCTCACTGGTCCCGGCACAGGCCGCCAGCAACAGGTATCCGACGCTGCCGCCAGCAGTCATGAGGAACCGTCGCCGTGTCAGGCCGTTGCTTGGAAGCTCCTGCAATCCCCTAATGCTCGACAGGCTCTGGTCGACGTCTCTGTCCATGCTCTCCGCCCTTCCCGGGACCATCCACATCGCCCTGCACCCTCCGCCCGATAGCCGTGCCGTGGCATCCCGGTCCGGCGCAACCGTCTCTTCAAACCCGAGGGCAGCATTCTGGGATGTCTAACCAGCCATAGTCCTGCTGTCAACTCGTATTGCCGGGGTCCGGACAAGGTCGGGGGCTGAAGACATGCGATACAGGCTGATGCCGTAGTGGAGTCTCTGGATTTGCCACGATACCGATCCAAGGGTGGCCAAGATGGTGACGCTGCAGTGTCTCACAGATCGGCTGTTCGAGCGCTATCGACGAGCCGATCTGAAACGTGCCCGCTCGAAGATGTGGGTCGAAGCGGATCTCGGGAAGTCGGACCTCGCCGGGAGGTGCCTCGCCAAGATCCTCTCGGGCATCGTCAGTCACCGCATGGGGGCTTCTACCCGTCCCGGCGAGTCGTCAACGCTTACCCGGCAACCGGCCTTGAGAGCGAGCAGGCAGATCCGGCCTGCCTCATCCGGCGCTCCTCGGCTGCCGGTGCCCGTTGAGGCCCTTCATGGTGGCGAAGGAATGCATGGCGAGGACAACGATGAGAATCAACCCTCCTGCAAGTGTGGCCGTATGCGGTGCCTCGCCTACAGCTATCCAGACCCAGTAGGCCCCGAGCACCGTCTGCAGCAGCAACAGCAACGCGACCTCGGCCGCCGGAATGTATCGGGGTCCGGTGGCGATCAGGCCGAACGCCAATGGCATCACGAGGAGACCGAGAAGAAGCAGCAGGATCCAATCTCGCAGGTCGGCCGAGGCCGGGCTTGCAGCCGGCAGGCCGACAAGGCCGCTCAAACCCCCTCCAATCGCCACTGCGGGCACCAGGTTCAGGGATGGTTTGGACCTCAGGACCACCAGCGTCCCACCGATTGCGATCGCGGCTACGAGACCGGCGAGAGTGCCCGGCAGATCCCCTGCGACCAGCGAGCCGAGCATGATCACCAGCGTCGCCACGGCCCCTCCCCCGATGGCGAGCCATGTCCGTCGAGGAACCTGCCGCCGTAACACGATACGGGTCAGCAGCCCGGCGAACAGAGGGCTCAGGCTGATCATCAGCAGGGTGTTGGCCACCGATGTGCGGGTGATCGAAATGATGAACATCACGTTGTCCAGGGCGAACAGCAGCGCCGCCGTCAGGCCGGCGAGTCCCATCGCTGCCCGGAGTTCATCCCTCCACCTGGTCCGCTCCACTATCAGAAAAAAAGCGAACAGGCCCGGCGCCGACAGCACTCCCCGCACGAACAGGAGCGTCCAGGCGTCCACCTCGACCAGCCGGATAGGGATGCCCTGGAAGCTCAGGACGACAACGCCCACAGAAGTAATCAAGAACCCTTTGGCTTGTCGGGAGAGGGACGAGAACCTACCTAGGACCGTAAACCTCCTGGCCACTCGGATGCCACGAGCAGGATCGCAGGGTCGGCCCTGCCTTGTCGATTCCGGGATCGTGGGGCTGTCGATCCCTCCAAAGACCGGTGTCGGATGTTCAACCCGGGTTTCCCCGAAGACGATACGTATCCAGATTTGGTAGATCGTGAGAACCGGATTTAGTAGATCGGATCTATCCGATCTGGTAGATCATCCAATAGCGCGGCTCTTTCAACTTCGTGCTAAGCACCTCCACTCGCCGCTCGATCGATGAAACCCAGTACTCTCTCCGGCGTGAGCGGGAGTTCGTTGACGAACACTTTGCCGATAGGGCGGATGGCGTCCTGAACCGCCGCGGCCATGATGGCGTAGGGAGCGACCGCGCCGCCTTCTCCTACCCCTTTGATGCCGTTGGGACTGGTCGGTGAGAGAGTCTTGAGGTGGCTTATCTCGAATTTGGGCAACTCGGTCGGCCCGGGAATCAAGTAATCCATGAATGAGGTGGTCAGCAACTGGCCCTCCTCGTCGTAGATGAGCTCCTCGTATAACGCACCGCCGATACCTTGGGCGACGCCTCCGTGGATCTGGCCCTCGACAATGGTCGGGTTGATCATCTGACCGCAGTCCTCGACGATGTGGTATTCGAGGATCTCCACCGCTCCGGTCTCGGCGTCGACCTCCACGAGGACGATCTGGGACGCATTGGCGTACGTGCCGTGGCCCGAATCGAACGTCCCGGCCGCTTCCAGCAACGGACTCCATCCGAACGGGAACCGCTCGGGGTGGTAATAGGTGGCCCTCGCCACCTCCCCCACAGACAGCCCCCGGGTCCCGGACCCTCGAACGGTCACACGGCCGGCTACGAACTCGACATCCTCCGCCGCGGCTTCCATCAGGTGGGCGCCTCGTTCGAGCACCATCTCCTTGACCTCGCCCGACGCTATGTGCGCGGCTCCCCCGGCCACCACCGCCGAGCGGCTGGCGAAGGTACCGATACCCTGGGCCGTCTGCTGGGTGTCTCCGTAGAGGATCCGGATGTGCTCCATGGGGATCGTCAGCTGGTCGGCCACGATCTGGGCGATGGTTGTCTCGTGCCCCTGTCCATGGGAGTGGGTTCCGAGCTGCACGGTCGCCGAGCCGGACGGGTCAAGGCGGACGATGGCCGAGTCGTACCTGAAGTTGATCGGCACACCCTCGTCCACGGCCGGTGCGGTCTGCTCGATGAAGGTGACCACCCCGATGCCGAGGAGGCGTCCCTCCTCGCGGGCGAGGCGCTGGCGTTCCCGCATCCCTTCGTAATCGGCCTCGGTACGCACCTTGTCCAGCGACTCGATGAGGCTCGCATTGTCATATACGAAACCCGTCGCGGACGTGTACGGGAACTCCTCGTCCCGGATCAGGTTACGTCGCCGCACCTCGACGGGGTCCATGCCGAGAGCATCCGCCACCGCGTCCATCGCCCGTTCGACCGTCAGGCAGTTCGCAGAACGGGCTACCCCCCGGTAGGCGCCGTACGGGCACTTGTTGGTGGCGACTCCGGCTGCCTCGCATCGGAAGTTCCTTATCCGGTACGGCCCGGGCATGATGAACAGCGACATCCCCGGATCCAGGGCGGCCGTCCACGGATACACCGAGTAGGCGCCACAATCGACCGTCACCCGCGCGCTCAGGGCCAGAACCTCCCCCTCCTCGGAATAGGCCACCCTGGCGTTGTGGTAATGCTCCCGGGAGTGGAAACACGCGAGCATGTGCTCCCGCCGGTCCTCGATCCACCGGACCGGACACCTTGCCTCCATGGCAAGCACGCATACGGCGACCACTTCGGGGTCCAGGTGTGACTTAGGCCCGAAGCCGCCGCCCACGTCGGGGGCGATCACCCGTATCCGATTCTCCGGCATGTCGAAGCAGACGGCGAGTTCACTTCTGATCATGTGAGGGATCTGGGTTGCGTTCCACAAGGTGAGCACCCGTTCGATGGGGTCGTAGCTGGCAATGCAGCCCCGGCCTTCCATCGGGATGCCGCCGTGACGCCGGGTCGCGACTTCGAACTCCACCACCCCGTACGCATCGGCAAACGCCTGATCGGGATCGCCCGACACGAGCCGGTCCTTGTAGAAGTAATTGTCCTTCCATCCCTCATGGAGAGGCGCGGCCGTAGGCTGCTGAGCCGCCTCCACCGACGGGAGCGGGGTGAGCGGCTCGTAGTCAACGTCGACCAAGGCTGCACCATCCTCGGCGAGGTACCGGTCGTCGGCCGCAACCACCGCCACCGCCTCACCGACGTACCGAACCCGGTCAATGGCCAGGGCGGGGTATTCCGAGCTTTGCCAGCCTTCGGCGATCGCGTCGCAGACCGTGGGTTTGACCCGACCCACCAAGTCCTGCCCGTGCAAGGCGGCCACCACTCCCGGAACCGCCAAAGCCTCCGAGACATCGACCGAGGTGATCTCGGCATGGGCGAAAGGGCTCCGTACGAAAGCGGCGTCGATCATCCCCGGCAGCTCGATGTCCTCGATGTAGCGGGCCTTGCCCATCAGAAAACGGGGGTCTTCGACCCGCCGGACCCGGGCACCGAGCAGGGTCGGCTGCTTGGCGTATGTCATGCGGTCCCCCCCGCCGGGGAGGGTCTCGCCATCCGTTCAGCCGCCGCCTTCACCGAGTCGACGATGAATACGTACCCGGTGCACCGGCAGAGGTTGCCCGCAAGAGCTTCCCTTATCTCGGCCTCCGAAGGGTCCGGGTTCTCCTCCAGGAGGGCCTTGGCGGTGAGCACCATGCCGGGCGTGCAGAAGCCGCACTGCAAACCGTGGTGGTCCCAGAAGGCCTGCTGAACGGGATGCAGATGATCGGGATCGCTAGCCAACCCTTCGATCGTTTGGATTTCGGCCCCGTCAGCCTGCACGGCGAACGTCAGGCAGGATCGTACCGTCTCGCCGTCGATCACCACCGTGCAGCTCCCGCAAACACCGTGCTCGCATCCGAGATGTGTCCCGGTCAGGCCCAGGTTCCGGCGCAGGAAGTCGGCAAGCAGCAGGCGTGGTTCGACAATGGCCCGGTGCATGCGTCCGTTCACGGTGAGGCTGATGGCCACATCCTGTTGGACCGGATCAACCATGCTTCAACTCCGGTCGGCCCACCGCCTCTTGAAGCGCTCTGCGGGTCAGGGTCAGAACCAGCCGACGCCGGTAGTCGGCTGATCCGTGGATATCCGACATCGGGTCGACGGTCTCCCCCGCGGCGACCGCGGCGGACTCGATGGTCTCATCGTCGGGGGAGGAACCGACGAGCACTCGCTCCGCTGCGAGAGCGCGCCTGGGAGTGGCTTCCACTCCCCCCAACCCGATCCTGGCCGAGGTCACCCGACCGGCACCGATCCTCAGGACGGCCGCCACCATCACCACGGCGAAGTCTCCCACCTTCCGAGCGAACTCCTTGAAGCCCCACCGCTCATCGGGACGGATCCGGGGGACCTGCACGGATGACACTATCTCGTCGGGAGCAAGCGTCGTGGTCATGTGATCCAGAAAGAACTCATCCGCACCAATGGTCCGCCCTCCGTTGGCCCCCACCGCGTGGATATCCGCTCCCAGAGTGACGGCTACACAGGGGAGTTCGGAGGCCGGGTCGGCATGGGCCAGGCTCCCGCCCATCGTTCCCCGGTATCGGATCGCCCGGTAACCGATATGGCCCGCCGCGTGGCTGAGCAGGGGCGCTCCACTCATGATCCGAGGCGAAGTCGCCACCGTGTGGTGTCGCGTCATGGCCCCGATTGTCAGATGGTCGTCGTCAGACTTCACGAAGGCGAGCTCGTCCACCCGGTTGAGGTCCACCAGCACCGCAGGCCGGGCCAGCCGCAGGTTCATGAGCGGGACCAGGCTCTGCCCGCCGGCGAGCAACTTGGCCTCGTATCCGTGCTCATCGAGCAGGAAGATCGCCTCCTCCAAGGTTCGGGGAGCAAAATATGCGAACTCGGCCGGTTTCATATGGAGATCTCCGCCTAGGAGTGTCTGTCGAGGCTTCGCAGGGTGGCGACGGAATGGGCCGCCAGCACCGCGACGAGGATGAGCCCGCCCACGACCGTAGGGAGGGCCGGTACCTCATCGACGACCATCCAGACCCACAAGGCCCCGAGCACTGTCTCGAGCAGGAGGAACAGGGCCACTTCGGCAGCAGGGATGAACCTCGGTCCGGTGGCTATGAGGCCGAAAGCTATCGGTACGACAAAGAGGCCGAGGGCGATGAGATACATCCAGTCCTGGGAACCGGCGGACGCCGGATGGGAGGCCGGCAAGCCCACGAGAGCCGCCAACCCTGCTCCTAAGGCCACCGCCGGGACCATATTCAGCGTAGGATTGGCCCTCAGCACCACCAGCGTCCCGCCGATGGCTGCTGACGCGATCAGACCGGCAATAGTGCCCGAGAGGTCACCCTCTACCAGCGATCCGAGCATGATGATCAACGTAGCCACCGCTCCCCCTGCGATAGCCAGCCAAGTGCGTCTCGGAACCGCCTCCCGCAGCACGATGCGGGTGAACAGGCCGGCGAACAGCGGGCTGAGGCTGATAAGGAGAAGGGTGTTCGCCACCGAAGTGTGGGTGATCGAATAGATGAACCCGACGTTGTCGATCGCAAACAGCACTGCTGCGAGGACCCCGGCCAGGCCCATCGAGCGCAGTTGGCCCCTCCACTTTCCCCGCTCCACCACCAGAAAGAACACGAAGAGGCCCGGGGACGCGAGCAGGCCTCGCAAGAAGAGCAGCGTCCACGGATCGACCTCGATCAACCGGATCAGAACGCCTTCGACGCTGAGAACCAGAACCCCGATGAACGTGATCAGCAACCCGAACCCCGCAGGTGACAGACCCCGGTACGGCTGCCGTTGGGAGGGCTTAGCCGTCATGCAGGCTCCGGAGGGAACGTGGTTCGGGTTGCCGAGACCCGAACCCGATGGTTGTGTGGGTGGGGTATCCGGCTCGGGCCGGACCGAACCGGTCGGGATGGTTCCGGTACATGGCTCGGGTTGGTTCAAGTCCTGCTCGACACCGAGCAGCAGACAGTTTGTGGGTCATCTGGGCAGCCGTTCGACTAGACCATCCGGAGGATAACCCTTCGCCGGCGAGCCGAGTGCCCGGTGGGCACCTTCCTTGGAACCATCAACCGGGTCTGGAGATCCATTGCGAACCACCTCGGCCCGCTTGTGCAGATCGCGAAACTCGCCGCGACCGACCGCGCGCCCACGGACGATTCGGGACGCGACTAGGCCTACAGCAGAGCGCGGACGGCTCCGCGCAGCCCGGCCAGAGCGAGGAAGAGGGCAGTCTGCTGGCCGCTCGCCGTCGTGTGGTCACGTATTTTGAGGCTGTGGGTGTATTCGGACAGGGCGAACCGGAGATACTGGACCTCACCCGAAACAGGATCGGGCCATTCGGTGACCTCTTCCAGCGTCAAGCGTGCCTCTTCCAGGGCGGGAAGAGCCATGTCGAGCCCCACGCCAGGTGAGTCCCACCGGAGCTTGTAGACGCTCGCCTTGTAGATCTGAAGGTCGATGTCGGTCACGGCCGCCCACAGCAGCGCCTTGTATCCTTTGCCGATCGTCATGCCAACCCTCCCGGTGTGATCGCGTTGCCCGCAGTCATGTTCCGTCCACGGACCGCCACTCGGTGAGGTAGTCCGAGAGATCCATATCCTCCCAGACATCCCTCGGGACATCCGCACGTTCCTCGAACGGAGCCTCGACCGGTTTCGTGGCGTCGATGGCCCACTTGGTGTTCATGGTGTCCTTCTCCCAGCGGCTCCAGATCGAGTACGAGGCAGGATCGAGCCGCGAGGTCGCGGACTCGGGAACGAAGAACGTGGAGCGATCCGGCTGGGTCCTGGTGGCGATGGCCCACAGAACCTCGGCGTCGTTGTGGATGTCGACATCCTCGTCGACGACAACCGCGAGCTTCACGAAGGGATCCGACGAGAGCGCCGCCAAGGCAGCGAGCTTGCCCGCTCCGTCGTACTCCTTGCATATCCGGACGTACGCGTGGAACCGGCATATACCGGACATCGGCATCGCCACGTCGATGACCGACGGGACGGCGGCCTTGACCCTCTTGTAGAGAACCGACTCCCTCCCGAGCCGCCCGGTGAGGTTGTGCTCCGGGTGCGCCGCGAAGAGATGGTGGAAGATCGCATCCTTGCGATGGGTGATGGCGGTCACCTCCATCACGGGGCTCGGGCGCTCCAGCCCGTAGTACCAGGTGAACTCGCCGTAGGGACCCTCACCGATGCGCTCGTGGGGAAGGATCCGACCCTCTATCACCACCTCGGCGTGGGCGGGAACCAGCACGTCCACCGTCTTGGCCATGGTGACCGCCAAAGGCTCTTTGAGCAGCCCGCCCATGACCTCGTACTCGTCCTCGCCGAAGGGGATCTTCGACTGGCAGCCCAGCAGGCAGGCCGGGTGATGACCGATCCAGGTCACCACCTCCAGCGGCTCGCCCCGTGCCTCGAAGGGCCGATGCACCTGGCCGATGTGGGTGTGCTTCTCGTAGCTCATGCCCAGCGTATTGCGGGAGTGGACCATCATCCGGTAGATGCCGGAGTTGAAATTGTCGGTTCCGGGATGCCGGACGGTGGTGATACCCGCGCTGATGAAGGGCCCGGAGTCCTTCCCGCAGTTGGTCACTATGGGGACCTCATGGAGGTTCACGTCCTCGGCCGGGATGACAACGTCGTGGACCGGTCCCGTGTCGACCACCTCATAGGGAATGCGGGCGTCCTCCCGGTCGATATAAGCCTTCGTCATCTCGGTGGGCGTAGTCTCGAGCGCCTCGGCCAGCAAGGCGGCACTGCCCAAGACGTTGGAGATCGTTCGTAGCTTCGATCCCTCCACAGATTCGAAGAGCACCGCCGGGTAGCGGCCCTCCGACTGCAGTTTCCGCAGCACCCCGGGGAGTTCGAATAGCGGACTGACCGGCCGTGAGACACGAACCAACTCGGATGGAGCGTTCGTCTCGACACGCTTGAGGAAACTCCTCAGGTCCTTGGCCACGAAACACTCCCTCCCTCGTATGCGGGTTGCCGGACGGATGCTAGCCCACGGAAGTCGGCCCCGTTGCGCGCCTCCGAACTCCTGCCGGAGCAGCACCGAACATCAATGATCCTCATTACCTACCTATCAATCGCCCTCCGACTGATCCGACAACAGGATGGCCCGAGACAACCACCCGACCGCCTGCTACCCCGACATGGCGAGAATCACCCGGACAAGGCACCCGGCGAGGAGCCAATCCGTCAACGGAGACACCCGCGCGCGGCTGCCCGCTCTTGTGAGGGTCCCCGAATGGGTGCTCACCTTGGGGGAACAGAGCATGCGACGATTCATGAGTTGACATCGATTACCAGGTGTTTCCCGATCTGCGGCCGGATAGGGCTAACGACAGGAGCGATCGACCTCCGCCTATCGCCCGTGTAGTCATTTCGAGGCGGCTGCTGGTCGAGAAACCCCAGGTCATCGCGGGCGGCTCTTGAAATGTCGCAACCCGTGTCTCCCCAGGTGAGCACCTATCCGCTAGCCCTCTAAGATGCTTGATCACCGAACATCGCACCACGACATCTCGAGTCCTTCCGCCCATCGAGGGGAGCAAATAGGTGACCATCATCGAGAACCGCAAGCGCGAACACATCGAGCTGGCGCTCTCGGAAGGTTCTCAGAGTCGTTGCTCCGCACTCTGGGAGGATGTTCGCCTCGTACCCGAGTCCGTACCGGATATCGGCCCGACCGACGTGGATCTCTCCGTCGAGTTCCTCGGCCATCGGCTGTCCACCCCGCTCGTGATCAGCGGGATGACGGGAGGACACGCGCGAGCGCTCGAGATCAACCGGAATCTGGCGGTGGCAGCCGAGGAGTTGGGGCTCGCGATCGGGGTCGGCAGCCAGCGGGCTGCCTTGGCGAACCCGAACCTTATCGACACCTACTCGGTCATACGCACTCGGGCTCGCGGAGCGTTTGTCATCGGCAACATCGGCATGAGCCAACTGGTAGGCCAGAACGGCGATCCGCCGCTGGGCAGGGCAGAGATCGAACAGGCGGTGTCCATGATCGATGCCGACGCACTAGCCGTCCATCTGAATGCGGTCGAAGAACTCATACAGCCTGAAGGCGACCGGAACATGAGAGGGCTAACCGCCGGGATCGGCAACGCCGTGCGGTGGTCACCCGTTCCTGTCATCGGCAAGGAAACGGGTGCCGGCATGGCGAGAGAGTCGGCCACCAAGCTTGCCGCAACGGGTGTGGCAGCCCTCGATGTCGGAGGCGCAGGAGGTACGAGCTTCGCCCGGATCGAGGCCCTCCGTGCGCAGGCGGTGGACGACACGACCGGTGTAAGGATCGGACGGACCTTCGCCGACTGGGGGCTTCCCACCGTGCTTTCGCTCCTCGAGGCGGGATCGGCGGGACTGCCGTTGATCGGTACGGGCGGGGTACGCAACGGACTCCATGCCGCCAAGGCCATGGCCCTGGGTGCATCTCTCGTCGGAATGGGCGGCCCCTTCATTCGAGCTGCGCTCACGGGCCCCGAAGCTGTCATCGCAGAGGGGCGGCTGGTGCTCGAAGAACTCAGAGTGGCGATGGTCCTGACGGGTGCGAGGGACATCGCTTCGCTTCGTGGGATGCAACCCGTGCTGGTGGGGAGGGTGGCGGAATGGCTCGCCTCGAGGCGCAGGACCGGCTCATCAGGATCATGACCGAGGGGAAACGAGGGAGGCCGGATGTCACGGATTGAAGACAGCGAGCTCAGCCCCGACCTGATGGATCTGCTCGACGGAACCGACCTTGACAGCAAAGTGGGCGAGACCGTTCTCCTCCTGACCGTCAGCGAGACCGGCTGGCCCCACCTTGCCATGCTGAGCGTCGGCGAGTTGCTCGCTGTGCAGCCCGACGAGGTGCGGATCGCTCTGTGGTCCGGCACCCGAACCGGCAACAACCTGCGCCGCACCTCCAAGGGAACTCTGGCCCTCGTACACGGCGGCGCCGGCCACTACATCGAACTGCAGGTAACCGATGCGGGAACTCTCGAAGTCGGCAGCAAGGCCCTGGACTCCTTCTCCTGCAGCGTGACGAAGGTCCTCTCCGACGTCGTGGGCTACGCGAAGCTGACCACCGGCATCCGTTTCGAGCTTCCCCGACGGGAAGCTGTGGTACCTCGTTGGGAACGCACCGTGGCGGCAATGCGGACCGCCTGACGATTGACCTTCCCACCCGCCCGTGAGGTAGAAACAGAAAGAGGGCCGGCCCCGGACGCCGCACTTCGATACCTCCTCTTGCCGGTGGTCGGAGTTCGTCGGGGCTGGTCGACGACGTGTACAACATCGGACCCATCTATCCGTCGGACAGCCCACGCTCAATCCGGACAGATCGCGAAAACCGCCGCGCTAGTCCTCGACCTCAGGCCCACAGCCCCGGCCTACTCCCGGAGTCCGGCCCGAATCTCGTTGACCAGACGGAAGAAGCGGTCGTCTTCGCGCGTCCGCTCATCCCTCGGATGCGGCAGATCGATGTGTCTGTCGAGAACTATCTTGCCGGGCCTCGGACTCATCACCAGGACGCGGTTGGAGAGGAACACGGCCTCGGGAATCGAATGCGTGATGAAGAGGATTGTGGTGTGGGTGGTTTCCCAGATCCGTTGCAGTTCGGCATTCATACGTTCTCTCGTGATCTCGTCCAGAGCACCGAAGGGCTCGTCCATCAGCAAGATGTCGGGGTTGAACGAGAGGGCACGGGCGATCGACACCCGCTGCTGCATACCACCCGAGAGCTGCCAGGGGCTCTTGCGAGCAAAGTCGTCGAGGGCGACCAACTCCAGCATCTCCGTAGCGCGGCGACGACGCTCGGCCCGGCTGAGGCTCATCACCTCCAGGGGAAGCTCGACGTTTCGTCGAACCGAACGCCATGCATACAGCACGGGGTTCTGGAAGACCACGCCGATGGCCCGGCTCTGCCTGGCTTCCCGAGCGCTCTGGCCTGCCACCCTGATCGACCCGGACGACGGAGGCAACAGGTCGGCTATCAGTCTGAGCATGGTCGACTTGCCACATCCCGAAGGTCCGACGATCGAGACGAACTCGTTCTGCCCGACTGAGAACGAGATGTCCTCCACCGCGACGACAGCATCGTAGGTTTTACCGAAGCGCTTGGTGACATCGCGCACCTCTATGGCGTGAGCAACATTGTCAACTGTGGCCATCAGCCCATCCTCCGGCTATGCCCGGCTTCTCGACCGAGGTGGTTGCCGGCCACCTCGCAACCCGGATCGGTAACAATGTAGCCGCGGTCCGCTCCCCGGTCGTGTCGCCTCATCTGGAAGCTGCTGCGGTAGCCACGCCGGCGCCATTGCGATCTAGGAGGGTGGTGCGAAACCCCTTCACGGCCCGTCGACCGATGACATAGTGTCTGTTCAGAGGAAGACGGGCCCTTGCTCCCCACCGTTTTAGACCACCCTCCTAAGCGCGGCACCTTCACCGCATTCCCAACCACTGCGACCAATCCGGGACCTGGTCGACACCTGGGATCTCCACCACCTCGGCGAACTCTGCGCCATACGGAATCGTCGCATCGATGCCCATCAGCGACGACCCGAACTTGCTCGGCGCGGAGGGGTCGAGCTGGCCTCCGGCCGCGCGCGGGATGATGATCACGTCTTCCGCAGGCTGAGCACGCGTGAGCACCGCCCACCAGACCTTGGCGGTGTCATAGATATCGATGTCGTCGTCCACCACTATCACCACCTTCGGATGTGCAACGCTTCCCAGGGCTGCCAGCAGCACGTTCTTCGCCTGGTTCACGTACCGCTGCTTCATACCGATGACCGCCAGGAACTCCGCCCCGCCCTCCGGCGCGTAGCGGACCCCGGTGATATCGGGATATACCTGCCTCATGGCCTTCAGCAGGTTGGCTTCCATCGGAAGCAGCTTGAGGACGTGGTTCTCCGTTACCGGGATGCCGGTCAGCCCGGCCTGGTAGATGGGGTCGATGCGGGAGGTGATCGCGGTGCACGTGAACACCGGCTCGGGCCCTCCGGGCCCTACGTAGCCGGTCATCTCCCCGAACGGTCCTTCTTCACGCCGAACGTGAGGTTCGAGGTATCCCTCGATGACCAACTCGGACGTAGCCGGCACCTCCAAGTCTATTGTCCGGCATTTTACGAGCTCGACGGGCGATCCGTGCAGCCCTCCCGCTATGGCAAGCTCGTCAACACCGAAGGGCACCCGGGCCTGCGTCGCCAGTTGGATTACCGGGTCCACACCGATGGCCACGGCTACCTCCAGGCGCTGTCCGAGCTCTTCGGCGTGGGTACGGATTGCATCGAAGTCCGAGTATGGGCTGACGGCCAACCCCATTTCGGTGGGACCGTAGAGCTGCATCCGGTAGATGCCGGCATTCCGCTCGCCGCTGATCGGGTCTCTGGCTATCTCGACCCCCACTGTGATGAACGGGCCGGGGTCCTGTTTCGAGTACGTGGGGATGGGAAGGGTGGTGAGATCGACGTCATCGCCGGTGATGACGATCTCCTGGCACGGCCCGTCGTCCACGAGCACCGGCGGGATGGGATTGTCCAGGCCGTTGATGAACACCTCGAGCGCGTCGCCCGGTCCGGCCGCCCGTAGCGCATGCTCGGCCTTGGACGGTGAGCAGAAGACGCCTGCCGCCACCCTCATCTCGCTCCCCTTTGCTTCATCGAAGAGGAAGGCCGGCCCCAGCATGTCGGAGCTCTTCCGTATGTACGCCGCTACCTCGTAGAGAGGGTCGACAGGTCCCGGGATATGGGCAAGCTCGCCCTTGTCGGACAGGTAGCTCAGAAACCCGCGCAGATCCTTGTGCAGCATGATTCTCTCCTAGGAGGGTGGTCAAGACCTCCGGTTGGCCCGGCGGTCGATGAGAAAATACCTGGTCAGTGGACGACGGGCCAACCATCTACCGGTTTTTTTGAGCACCCTCCTATTGTCGAAGTCGATCGGCCGGCGAACCCGTCGCCGTAGCGGCCCGAATGGCTTCCCAGACTCTTGAGGGCGTCATCGGGATCTCGTTGATGCGAGCGTCATAGTCGCGGAGCGCGTCCTCGACGGCGCTGACCACCGAGCTCAGCGCGCATCCGAGCCCGGACTCCCCCGCACCCTTCGTACCCAGCGGCGTGAATGGTGACGGGTAGACCTGGTGGGCGACCTCTACGCGTGGCATCTCGACCGCGGTCGGGATCGTGTAGTCCATGAGGGTGGCGGTCTGGATCTGGCCGGACTCGTCGTATCTGATCTCCTCGTACAGGGCACCGCCCAGCGCCTGGGCGGTCGCCCCGTGCAGGTTCGCATCGACGAGCAACGGGTTAACGATGTTCCCCGCGTCCTCGACCAGGTAGTAGTCGAGCACCTCGACCATGCCCGTCTCCGGATCCACAGCCACGACGCACGCAGCCGCAGCGCTCGGCCAGGTCGGGTAGGCGTTGAACCGTCCCTGGGTGGCCGGCTGGTGGTAGATGTTCTCGGCCCGGTAGTAACGGGTCACCTCCAGCCCGGGCTCGACGTTCTCGGTGGCCGGGCCGTAGGGCCGCCTGTACATCTCGTCCGCGACATCCGAGATACGGACCGAACGCTGCTGAGCACCGATCACGCTGATGCGGCCGTCCGAAGCTTCCAGATCCTCCGGCGAAACCTCCAGCATGTTGGCGGCCACCTTCATGAGCCGGGCCTTCAGCTCGGCCGCAGCCTTGCCGACCGCCGACCCCCCGATGATCACGCCTCGCGAGCTGTAGTTCCCGAGACCCCAGGGACAGATGACGGTGTCCCCCTGCACAACTCGCACGTCGTCGAACCGGCAGCCCAGACTGTCGGCCGCGATCTGTGCCAGGGCCGTCTCGTTCCCGTTGCCCGGAGAGGTGACGCCGCTCAACACGGTGACCTCCCCGGTAGGACCTACCCGCACGGTCGCTCCGTCGTACGCGGATATCATCACCGAGCCCGGCATGGCGCATCCCTCGGGTGTGAGTTCATAGCCGATCCCGATGCCGATATGGCGGCCCCGCTCGCGCTCGCCCCGGCGGCGCTCCTCGAACCCTTCGTAGTTGACCAACTCCATCGCGGCCCGCAGGGTTGCGTGGTAGTCACCGCTCCCTATGATGCCGCCCCCCTCCCGAGCGAAGGGGAACTCCTCGGACCGCAGGAAGTTACGCATCCGTACCTCTCCTCGGTCGAGGCCGGTTGCTCGCGCCACTTCATCCATCACCCGTTCGAGCCAGAGATTGGCGATGTCCTTGCCGAAGCCTCGGTAGGAGTTCCAGGGCGTCTTGTTGGTGACGACCGTGGTCAACCGGACGCGGGTGTTGGGAATGCGGTACGGGCCGGGAATGAGGCCGCTGGCGGCGAAGGTCATGCCCCATCCGACCAGGCTGGTCGGAGCACCCACGTCGGCGAGGATCCGAACATCGATACCGGTTACCACACCTTGGTCGTCATAACCGGCCTTGACCCTGGCCGTCATCTCGCGAGCGTGACCTATGGATGCGAAGTTCTCGTCGCGCGACTCGATCCACTTGATGGTCCGGCGAAGCTTGAAGGCCAGGTAGGCGATGAGCGGCTCTTCTTGGAAGGTCGGCTGTTTGAGCCCGAACGCTCCACCCACCTGCGGCTGTATCACCCTGATACGGGATTCCCGGATGCCCAGAGTCTGGGCAAGATAGACGCGTAGGGGATGCGGGTTCTGGGTGGAGTCCCAAAGCGTGAGGGTCTCCCGTTTGCGATCGAAGGAAGCGAGCAAGCCCCGCGGCTCGATGGGAACACCCGTTCCACGATTGCTCGTGACCTCGGTTTCGACGATTCCCTTCGCTTCGGCGAACGCATCGGCAACGTCGCCCACCTTGAGGTCGCGTCTCACCAGGACGTTGGTGCCCCAGTCGGGCTCGACAAGCGCCGCACCCGGTTCGAGAGCAGCCCCCACATCGGCGACGGCCGTGAGAGGCTCGTAGTCCACATCGATGTGACCGAGAGCAAGATTCGCAGCGTGCTTCGTCTCCGCGACGACCGCCGCCACCGCCTCGCCGACGTAGCGAGCCCGATCAACGCACAACGCGTACCACCGGACCTGGTGGGCGCCGATGGCAGCCGTGTCCCAACCCTGAGGTATCGGGTTGGTGTGAGCCGCGATCTCGGCGCCGGTGACAACGGCCACAACGCCGGGGAGTGCCTCAGCACGCGACGTGTCGATAGAGCAGATCAGGGCATGGGCGTGCGGGCTGCGGAGGACCGCCATGAAGTTCATGACGCCGGGAGGCCGGACATCGTCCACGTAGATGCCCCGGCCTGCGACCAGAGTCCTGTTGGTGCGACCCGGGTAGCGCTTCCCTACGTGGGTGTCGGCAGCAGGAGAACTCATCGTCGTTCCTCCTCTTCCGATCGAGCCCGCGCCGCCCTGATGGCGTTCCAGACCCGCGCAGGGGAAAGCGGCAGTTCCTCGAACCAGACCTCAAGATGGGGAAACGCATCTTCGATCGCGTTGCACACCGCTCCAAGCGCCGCGCCGAGCCCCGACTCTCCCACCCCCTTGGCGCCCAGCGGTGTGAAGGGGGACGGGGTGTGTTGATGCCGGACATCGAAGCGGGGAAGCTCCACCGCCGTGGGAATCGTATAATCCATGAGCGTGGCTGTGATCAACTGCCCGTTGTCGTCGTAACTCACCTGCTCGTAGAGCACGCTTCCGAGACCCTGAGCGATACCCCCGTGCATGGTGGCATCGGCTAGTAGCGGATTGATAACGGTGCCCGCATCCTCGACCATGCAGTACCGGAGGATCCTCACCCCGCCCGTATCCGGATCGACCTCGACTATGCACGCGGCCATACCGTTGGGCCAGGTCGGATAGACAGAGAAGCGGCCATCTCGCTCAGGCTGGTGGTAGATGTTGGATATCCGGAAATAGCGGGTTGCCTCCAGCCCGGGCTCCACCAGATCGGCATGTTCCTCGAAGGCATGCCAGTAGACACGCTCCACCACCTCGGAGAACTCGACGGAGCGCGCCGGCTCTTCCACGATCCAGATGCGCCCATCCGCGGCGGCCAGGTTCTCCGGCTCGGTGGCCAGCATGGACGCCGCTACCTTGTGCATCCGCTGCCGCAGCTCCCGGCCGGCCTCGAAAACAGCCGACCCTCCGATGATGATGCTGCGCGAGCTGTAGTTTCCCAGGCCCCACGGGCAAGACTCCGTGTCTCCCTGTACGACGGTGACAAGGTCGATATCGCATGCAAGGGTGTCGGCGGCAATCTGGGCCAGCGCTGTCTCGTTACCGTTGCCCGGGGAGGTGACCCCGGTCAGCACCATCACCTCCCCGGTGGGCATGACCCTTACGGTCGCCCCGTCATACCCGTTGTTGGTGATGCTCCCCGGCATGGCCACCCCTTCGGGTGTGAGTTCCTGCCCGATACCGAGCCCGATGTACCGTCCCTCGGCCCGGGCGGCCGCCTGCATCCGGCGAAACTCCGAGTATCCGATCGACTCCAGGGCCGTATCGAGTACCTGCTCGTACGCCCCGCTGTCGAGCATGGCTCCGGACGCCTGGGAGTAGGGGAAGGCATCGCTAGGAATGAAGTTACGGCGCCGCACATCGGCGCTCGGTATTCCGAGACTGCGGGCCACCTTCTCTACGACCCGGTCCATGAGGAAGGACGCTATGTCCTTCCCGAACCCCCGATACGGGGTCCAGGGGCACTTGTTGGTCACGACGCTGGTGAGGTGGACGCGGACGTTGTCGATCTCGTACACGGTGGGAAGGGAGTACATGGTCACGTACGACATTCCCCAACCCAGATAGGACGTGGGCGCTCCGACATCGGCGACGATCTCGACCGAGAGCGCGGTGATGTTCCCATCCGACTCGAACCCCACCCGGTACCGGCACTCGGTCTCCCTGGCGTGGCCCCCGACCATGAAGCTCTCGGACCGGCTCTCCAACCACCGAAGGGGCTTCTGCAGGCGGCGAGCCGCGAACGCAACGATCACCTCCTCCTGGGAGGTCGGTTGCTTCAGGCCGAACGCACCGCCCACATCGGTCTGGATGACCCTTATGGAAGCCTCCCGCACCCCCAGGGAAGCAGCCAGGAAGGTCTGCACCTGATGAGGTTGCTGGGTTGATTCCCAGAATGTGAGCAGATCCGCGATCGGGTCGTACTCGGCCACGATGCCGCGCGGCTCGATCGGGACGCCGGTCAGGCGCTGGGACTTGACCCGTCCCGCGGCCGTGTGCTCCGCCGACGCGATGGCGACTTCGAAGTCCCCGGTTTCGAAGCCGTCGGACACGAGGATGTTGTCCTCCCACGACGGTTCGACCTTGACGGCTCCCGGACGGAGGGCCTCTTCGGCGGAGCTGATGGCGTCAAGGATCTCGTACTCGGCGTTCACATGCCCGGCAGCGGCCCTGGCGGTGTACGGGTCGGTTGCGACGACCGCTGCTACCGCTTCGCCCAGATACCGCACCCGTCCCTGGGCTAGCGCGTACCAGTCCACCCCCCTCGCTCCCGCTTCGGCCGTGTCCCAACCTTCCGGGATCGGTCGTGTTCCCTCCGCGACGTCGGTCGGGAGGATCACGTCGACGACGCCTTCGATAGCCAGCGCTTCCGATGCGTCCACGGACAGGATCCGCGCATGGGCATGAGGGCTCCGCACCACCGTCAGGTAATGCATGTCGGCACGGTCGAGATCGCCCACGTATTCGCCGTCGCCACGCGCCAGCCGCCGGTTGTTGGCACCTACCCGAGGAGTTCCCACCGCCCTCAGCACGAGGTGTTCGACACCCGGACCTGGCCGGGTCATGGAAGACGGTCGGGTGAGCGGCATGGGCCGGTCCCATGGCATCGACCTGTTGCCGGGGACCGCAGCCCGGAGATGGCCCGCGCCACAGAGACGGAAGCCACCGACGTCACGAGGGATACGTCAGGTAGCGAACAACAGGATCCGACGGCGTATGGCATCGTGGGCATCCTATCCGACGACCGCTCACGGATCGGAGAGGTGGCGGGTGTCGTGCGGCGAGTTGGGGTCTTAGGTTCGAGAACCACCCGAGCGGATCGTATGCGGAGGTCGCGCCGGGACTCTATATAGACCGGTCCGATCCACACATCTCCCTACAACCGTCTAACCCTTCCGGGGGCGCTGACTCCCGGAACGACCCATCGTCGTCCGGCGCCAAACCGGCGACCACCCCACTGTGATAGGTTGTGATCGGCAGACGACGCACCTTTTCAGACAGTGAGAGAGACCGGGTGTACCCTCCGATTTTCAAGCACCTGCCCGCGCGGTCCGTCGAAGAAGCCGTGAGAGCACTGGCCCGGTATGGCTACGAAGCCAAAGTTCTAGCGGGCGGCCAGAGCCTGATTCCGATGATGAAGCTCCGGCTGGCGTCACCGTCGGTTCTGGTCGACATCTCCCGCCTGGAGTCCCTCTCCACGATCGACGAAACAGGGAACGATCTTCGTATCGGGGCCATGGTGAACGAGTCGGATCTGGAACGCTCCCCCGCGGTGGCGCGCTGGGCGGCCGGTTTGGTCGACACGAGCCGGGTCATCGCCGATCCCTTGGTCCGGAACCTGGCGACCGTGGGTGGGAACGTAGCGCATGGCGATCCGGCCAATGACCATCCTGCCACCATGGTTGCCGTACAAGCGTCGTTCGTCCTGGTCGGCCCCGGCGGAACTCGGACCGTCCCGGCGGAGGATTTCTTCATCGACCTGTTCACCACATCTCTGGAACCGGACGAGCTCCTGACCGAGATCCGAGTACCCAAACAACAGGCCGGAGCGGCCAGCGCCTACGTGAAGTACGAGCGACAAGTAGGCGACTACGCCATAGCCGGGGCTGCCATCTGTCTCAGTTCGAGGGACGGATCGTCGATCGACGATGCGCGGATCGTCCTCACCAACCTGGGACCGACGCCGGTTCGGGCCGTCGAGGCGGAGGCCCACCTCCGAGGACAGGTTGGATCCCGGCAGCTATTCACCGAGGGGGCGGATGCGGCTGCTACGGCGGCGGAACCGTGGTCGGACATGCGGGGATCAGCCGAATACCGGCGGCGCGTGGCAGCAATGGTGACCCGCCAGGCTCTCGCCAAAGCCTGGAACAGAGCCAGGAGCGATCGCGGTGAGTGAGATGGTGAGCGACGGGGTCGGCCAGCACATCTCGATGATCGTCAACGGCGAGTCGCTGGAAGCCGCTGCTGAGACCCGCATGCTCCTCGCCCATTTCCTCCGCGAGGAAGCGAACCTGGCCGGAGTACGGATCGGATGCGACACGACCAGCTGCGGAGCGTGCGCCGTGCTGCTCGACGGGCGGGCTATCAAGTCCTGCACCCTCTTCGCGGTGCAGGCTGCCGGCCGGACCGTCACGACCGTAGAAGGTCTCGGCAACGGGGAAGACCTTCATCCCGTGCAAGCGGCGTTCCGCCAGTGCCACGCCCTCCAGTGCGGTTTCTGCACCTCGGGTTTCGTCATGGCCGCCCTCGAGTTGCTGAGAAACGTTCCGGACCCGACGGAGATGGAAGTTCGAGAAGGTATCTCGGGCAACCTCTGCCGGTGTACGGGCTACGCCAACATCGTGACTGCCATCCTCACAGCGGCTGAGGTCATGCAGCAGGGGGGGACGGACCAGGCTTGAAGCTCACAGGCACGTCGGTTCGAAGGGTCGAAGACCGAGCCATCCTGACGGGACGCACCAGGTATCTCGATGATATTCGGATTCCCGGAGCGCTCCACTGTTCGATCGTCCGCAGCCACTTAGCCCGCGCCGATCTGACGTCGATAGATGTCTCGGCCGCGGAAGCGACCCCCGGCGTCGTAGCGGTGTTCACCGCCACCGACCTGGGTCCTGCCAACGGTCCGATCCTCCAGGCAACCTGGTTCCCTCCCCCCGAGGGGTTGCAGCGACACATCGAGGTGATGTCCCGACCCGAGTACACGCACCTGCTGGCGCCGGGACGCGTGCGCTACGTCGGGGAACCGGTGGCGGTGGTTATCGCCACCGGTCCGTACGCGGCTGCGGACGGGGCCCGTGGCGTATATGTTGACTATGAGCCTCGAGAGCCGGTCACCGATGTCCAACAATCTCAGGCCCTGGTAGGCGGGCCGCTCAACGACGGCTGGCCCGACAACATCGCAGCCAGCTTCGTAGTCCGGAAGGGAGACGTGGATCTTGCGTTCTCCCGGGCCGATCATGTGGTCAGCGGAACCTTCCGGACCGGCCGCCAGACCGGCACACCGATCGAACCGAGGGGCGTGCTCGCCGACCCGACCGAACCTGTATTCACGGTCTGGTCGTCCAACCAGGCACCGCACTGGCTCCGCGATGCTCTGGCGGACTACTTCGGGCTCGACGCGAGCGAGATACGGGTCGTGGCGCCCGACGTGGGGGGTGGTTTCGGCATAAAGTCGATGGTTTATCCCGAAGAGTTGCTGGTCCCGGAACTGGCCCGGCGGTTAGGATCACCGGTCAAGTGGGTGGAGACCCGCACGGAGAACTTCCTGGCGGCCGTTCACGCAAGGGATCAGTGCCACCACATGGAACTCGCCCTGACGAGCGACGGTGAGTTCCTCGCTCTACGCGACCGGTACACCACCGACGCCGGAGCCGCGAACCTCGAAAGCCTCGTGGTGCCATACAACACCGCTGCGCACCTGCAGGGAAGCTACCGTATCCCCGCGGCGCTGATCGTTTCGGAGTCGTATCTCACCAACAAGTCACCCCTCTCGGCCTATCGGGGCGCGGGCCGGCCCGAAGCAGTCTTCGCGATGGAGCGGATCATCGACACCGCCGCTCGGGAACTAGGAATCGACACAGCGATCATCAGGCAGAGGAACCTGATCACTGCGGACGAGATGCCTTACAGCGCGGGCATCAGATACAGGGACGGGACCCCCCTCAGCCTGGACGGGGGCGACTACCGAGCCGTGTTCGATGCGGCTCTCCGGCACGCCGACATCGCCGGATGGCGTCGGGAACAGACCCGGGCCAGAGCTCGAGGCCGCCTCCTGGGCATCGGATTCGCCAACTACATCGAGGGTACGGGGATCGGACCGACCGAAACGGCCACGGCGACCTTGGAGCACGACGGACAGGTTTCGGTTCTGGTTGCCATCCCCTCACAGGGACAAGGCCACGCCACGATCCTCGGCCAAGTGGCCGCCGATGCGTTGGGTGTGCCACTCGGTAGCGTGCATGTCCAGCAGGGGGACACAGCCCTGATGCAGTCCGGCGCCGGAACGATCGCCAGCCGCACTGCGGTGGTGGTAGGAAACGCGGTCGCCGCAGCGGGTACCGAACTCCGAGCCCAGGTGTTGGCTCGCGCCTCGGAACTACTCGAGGTAGACCCCGAAGACCTGACCATCGAAGAAGGACGGGTGTCGGTAATCGGAGCCCCCGGTCTCTCGATGTCGCTGGCCGAATGTGCTGACCCGCGGGTTGGCCCCGCTCTCACAGCTACAGCCGGATTCGATCCTGGGCGGGCGACTTTCGGCTACGGAACCCACATAGCCGTGGCCGAAGTGCATCCGGTTACCGGACACGTATCCGTCTTGTGCTACGTCGTCGTCCATGACTGCGGAAAGCTCATCAATCCGCTCATAGTTGATGGTCAAGTGGTGGGGGGAGTCGCGCAAGGAATAGGGGCGGCCCTGTCCGAGGAACTCGTCTACGACGAGGCCGGGCAGTTGATCACTGCCAGTTTCCTGGACTATCAGATACCGCGTGCCACCGACATTCCGAGTCCGGAGACTCACCACGTGGAAACGCCTTCGGAACTCAACCCTCTCGGTATACGCGGCGTGGGAGAGGCCGGAACGATCGGGCCTCCCGCTGCGCTGGCCGGCGCGATCGAGGATGCGATCGGGAGAACCGATGTCGTCATCGACCGCTGCCCGATGCCACCCTCATACATCGCCGGACTTATCGACCCCGGCGTCGCGTAAAACGGCTACCAGTCACAAGTTGTCCGTCGCCGGCCTCCGGTCAGCGAAGACGCCGACCCGTACTCCGGACACTATCGGTCAACGACCTATCGTGTCGTATACCTCCCGCCGGTGTCCGATCAGTTCGATGTCGCCGGTGCTGATGTTGAAGATGATCCGGTAGGCCCCGCATCGCAGCGACCACAAGGCTGGGTTGGTACCGCTGAGTTTCTTGATCCGTACGCCGGTCGGATCGGCATTGTATCGGTCGATACATCCTATTATCTGGTCACTTACATTCTCCGGCAGGCCTTTCAGGCTGCGGCGGGCGCGCCGGGTGTGTGATAGGCGTTGTGGCACCGATCAGTCAGTCGTCGCCTAAGCCTGGATCCACCGATGGGGTTTGGTTGTTGGGGGAGTAGGACCACCCGATCACTTCCGGACGGTCCGGTGCTTCGGCGACACCCCTGATCGGGACCGGTTGGCTTCCCACGGTCAGTAGCGTATTCACCCAGGTCAACGTCAACATACCCGCGCATGTACGAGGCGATGGCATTCGGGGAGCTACACTGCATGGCTATGCCAACCAAGAAAGGCTCGGGAAACCGACCGCCGCCCTCTAAGAAGAACCCACGGGGCAGACGTATCCGTCTGGGTGACCAGGGTCAACAGCGGCCACCGAACGCACCGGCAGCGTCGACAAGCTCTTCGCTTCCAAAGCCGCCACCCAAGGGCTGACTCGTCCCCCGCTGACCTCTGAGGAAACGGGACCATGCCGACGACTATCAGTAGCCTGTTCGTTTTCGTCGCGATCCTGACCCCGGGGTTCGTCTACCTGACACGAACCGAGACGAGGCTCCCTGGCCGTCGGTACAGTGCGCTCCGCGAGACTGCTTCGATCGTGTCGGTCAGCGTTGCCACCAACGCTGTCGTCCTCGTGGGCTTCTGGATCGTCCGATCCGTGCTGTCGAGTATCACCCCGGACGTGGGGGCGCTTCTACGCGATCCACAGACTTACCTCGCGAACCACCCCGCGCAGGTGACGATGTGGTTTGCGGGGCTACTCGGCGCTGCTGTCGGCCTAGGCGCACTAGCCGCTGTTCCGCCGGAGTGGAGCGAGAAGCTATTTTCTCGGGTCGGGCGCTGGCCCGGTCCCACGATTGCGGAGTATATAGAGAACAGACGAGCGCGTGGTCCCATCGCACCGGAGTCAGGATGGGGGGTCGCATTCCATGAGAAGCCAGACCGGATGGTGTATGTCGGCCTCCGCTTAAGGGACGAGACCTATCTCGACGGCCCGCTTCTGTCCTTCAGTTCCCAGATCGAGGAGAACGACCAGCGCAGCATCAAACTCGGGAGACCCGTCCGGATAAGCTTTCCCTCGGCCACCGAAGCGGAGCTGCTCCCCTGGGACGTGGATGCAGTTATCGTCTCGGCGAGCGAGATCAAGATGATCTCTGTCAACTATTTGCCGAAGGGCTTCATCAAGCGGGTAGATGGCTGAGGGAACGCTCGGGCCAGGGAGATAGGGAACTCCTGAAGAGGGCGAACACCCGCCGGCTGATATCGGGTGCTCCCCCGCCCACAGGGTGGCACTAAAAGTGGGACTTGGCTCTGATGTGCAAACTTTGTATCTCGTAATGTGCACACGGCGTATCTACAGGTGCGCATATCTTGTAGTTTGATTCGTGCAGGATTGGTAGTGTTAGGCTATGAATCGTTACCTCGAGCGTCTGGTGGACCCGTGGATCGCCGAGGTGCTCGCGTCGGTGCCTGCGGTGATGATCACCGGCGGCCGGGCCGTCGGTAAGACCACCACCGCGCTAAGCCTGAATCCACCGATGGGGAGGGCGCAGCGGACATAGAGATATGGTGGAAATGCCTCCTGATCTGCGGCGATAGCTATTGGTAAGGATGGTTCGGTCCTGGGAAGAGGAGCAACTTCCTGTGAGTGGTGGATCCCGGAGATCGCCCTGGTCAGGATTGGTTTTCGGAATATGAATCGGTGGATTCAGGCTAAGAGGGTGCGCTGGTAGGTGCTCACCGGGGGAAACAGCGAGTACGACCGTTGACGAGTACACACCGATGACCAGGGGTTCTTCGATCTGGAGCCGGGTAGGTCCATTGACAGGGGCGGTTACGGTCCGCCTACCCGCGCACCCTCTAAGAACCAAGAACGGCCGGCTTCTTCAAAAGTGGTGCACCCGGGGGGTAGCTCGAGACGGCGGGGCGGGTTCTCTACGGCCCAGCGCCAGTTGGCGCACACCCGGGCGAACCGCGTCGGGTCGGCGGTGATCTCGATCAGCAGTTCCAGATCTTCGGTGTCCTCGGCATAATAGGGCAGGATCCCGGCGGCATGGAAGCGGCGCAGTTGCTCCAACTGCACTAGGCGTGCCTCTTCAACCCGGTCCGGCGGGATCTCCGCCCAGCCCAACTCGACCAAGGGGTGCTCGTCGATCTGCTGGTCCGTCCAGTCGGCGGGGTCCCGCTCGAAGGGTGACAAGACGTCTCCGGTGGTTCGGGTAGCCATACCGGGACTGTAACAGCCCCTCGCGCGCAACGCGCAGGTTAACAACCACTAACTATCAATTACTTTCGATAGTGAAATCGTCGGCGCCCGGGACCCGCACCACCTCCGGATAGGTAACACCGAACGGTCGGGTCGCGTCGATACCCCACACCGAGATGACCTCCTTCTCCGGGGCCGAGGGATCCAGGGGGCCACCCGCCACGCGTGGAACGATGATCACGTCCTCGGCCGGTTGGCTCCGGGTCATGATCGCCCAGTTGACCGCTTCGGTGTCGTACACGTCTATGTCCTCGTCCACCATGACCACCAGCTTCGGCCGCGACGAGTCCCCGAGAGCGGTGAGGATCACATGTCGCGCCTGTGCCTTGTAGCGCTGCTCCAGGGCGATGACCGCCGCGTACTGGACACCGCCCCAGTTCGGGTAGGAGACGGCAGTGACCTCCGGGAAGGTCTCCCGTAGCTTCTCGTAGAGGGCGCTCTCGTACGCGAACGACTTGAGGACGTGGTTGTCGGTGGGAGGTATGCCGGTCATCCCCGCCAGGAAGATCGGATCGCGACGGTGGGTGATCGCAGTCACCTCGATGACATGGTTCTCCTCCGCAGGTCCGTAGTAGCCGGTGAACTCACCGAACGGTCCCTCCATCACCCGCTCGCCCGGCAGCACCCGCCCTTCGATCACGATCTCGGCCGATGCAGGGACCTCGAGATCCACCGAGACACACTTGACAACGTCCACCGGCTCCCCCCTGATGCCTCCGGCCACCGTCATCTCGTTCACACCTTGGGGAACCTTGGCCTGAGACGCATACAGGAGAACCGGATCGCAACCGTTAACGATCGCTATGTCCAACGGCTCGTCACGCCGCTCAGCCCGTGCCATGTGCGTTCCGAGACCTTGAAAGGCGTGTGACATGACCGACATACGGTCCTTTCCGGTGCGCATCACCCGATACACCGACGCGTTGACCGACCGGTCGATCGGGTCCTTGCTCACTTCGAGCGCCACGGTCACGTACGGACCGCCGTCCTTTTCGGAATAGACCGGCATAGGTAACGAGTTCAGGTCGATGTCGTTCCCGGTATGAACCACCTCCTGGCACTCCCCTGAGGGGACCAGCCGAGGCTCGACAGGGTTTCTCAGTCCGTGGGAGAACCGGGCGTTGCCTTCCGCCGCGGAGTCCACCTCCAGAGCCAGCAGGGCCTTGAACCTGTTGGTGAACACGGCGCCGGCCACCGGCATGTCATGGCCGGTGACGTTCTCGAACATCAGAGCCGGACCACTCGTGTCCGCCATCTTCCGGATGCCCGCGGCAATCTCGAATCGTGTGTCCACCGGGCGGCTGACGCGCGCCAGGTCCCCTGCTGCTTCCAGTGCCGAGAGAAACTCACGGAGATCATGAAAAGGCATCGAAACGACCTCCATATCGTGTCGCCGCACCGACTGTACGCATGTGGGCGACCCGGAGCAACAAGCTCTTTGGGGGTGCCGGCCGGCCACGACCCGATCGTCGGACGCCAAGCGGGCACCTGACGGGCCACCGACCGGCCGTCGCAGCATCGTCATGCTCCTGCCTATCCCGGGGGATATCCGGACAAGAGAAGTCCGAAGCCATGCAGAACCGTCCCGAGAACTCTTTGCCGCTTCAAGCCGTCGATGGGACGACGGGAATCAGTGGTTCTTCTGCGTGATCTACGAGGAGCCGGCTCGGCGTTCTTCCAGAAGCCGGGACACGTTCGCAAGCGACCCGATCACGACCTGCTCCGCCTTGATGCCGACTATCCGTTGGCCGAACGTCGCCACACGGCCGACCATCCGGACATCGGCGGTGATGGCGATCTCGGTCGCCGCTCCGTCGTCCGCCTCGGTGAAGGCGAAGACCTGCTCGGAGTGGACGGAGCTTCCAAGACCCGTGTCCGTGCCATCAACCACGGCAGTGACGCTCTTGAGTGGATCGAGATCCGTGAGTTTCGTAGTCAGCTTGAACCGGGCCGTCACGGGCCCGACCCGCTGCGTGAGCAGGGCACTGAACGCCTTGGGTCCTGTCGCCTTGTAGTTGCTGATTCCCGGAATGCACAGAGCCACTGCTTCGATGTCGTCCATCAGACCCCAGATCTCGGCGGGCGGGGCTCCGATTCTCACCGTCTTTTCGAATTTCATCCCATATACCTCCGTCGTCGGAAACGCCCCGCTGCCCGCCCTGACCGGTTCGCCGGTGAGCGGGGTGTTGCGAAGCTTCGTGGCCCGCAGCTGGATCGCCAGGCGGCATGCTTCGGGAACAAGCGGGAACTTAACAGCCGCCCCGGTTCGGCAGGAACCCCGGTTCGCAGAATGAGAACAGCCGGCGAAGCCGACCTTCCGCAACCGCCGGATGGCTCCGAGGACCGCATCGACGGTCACTTCCACCGTACGAAGGACGGTTGAATGAGCACTGCTCACTCTGTAGCATCCCGTCCAGTGTCGGGACGCCCTTCGATTCCCGCAAACACTGCCCCGGCTCCTAGCGGGGATGGAACACACAACGGGGGAGGCCCATCGTGCGACGTGATATGGAACTACTACGCGGAGCAATCGACATGCATGCGCACACCGCGCCCGCTCTGTTTCCCCGTCCTATTACCGACCAGGATCTCGGCAGCTACGCGCTCGACTACGGCATGCGCGGGTTCGTGTTGAAGGACCATGACAGCGCCACTTTTCACCGCGCCGCCCAGCTGAAGCGTTCCATGCCCGGCATCGACCCCGTCGGCGCGATCGTGTTGAATCGCTCGGTCGGAGGAATCAACCCCTACGTCGTCGAAGCAGCCCTCCATTACGGCGCCAGAGTGATCTGGATGCCCAGCAACCACTCGCAGCACCACGACGACTACTTCGGGATACCGGACTACCCGCAGTTGGGTCGCATGCGGCGACAACTTCCCGGCCCGGGCGTCACCGTCCTTGACGAGAACGGTCGCCTGACCGACGACGCCAAGATGGTCATCAAGCTGGTGGCGGACGCGGGTGCATGCCTTTGCACAGGCCACCTGAACCTCGATGAGACCCGCCTTGTCATCAAGGAGGCGAACAGGGTGGGGCTCGAGAGGCTCGTGGTTACCCACGTCAACTGGGCCCTGACCAAGTACGACCTGGAAATCCAGCGGGAATTGGTGGCTGCGGGTGCGTACCTAGAGATCGTTGCGATCTCCTGCGTGTCGCCCACCTTCTACGAGCAGGCACCGTCCGAGCTCGCGCCGATAATCGACGCGCACGCCGGAGAGCGACTGATCCTCACTTCCGACCTCGGCCAGGGTTCGGGACCACCTCATCCCGAGGGGTTGCGCATGATCCTCCACTCGCTCCTCGACGAAGGTGTCGACTACAGCGCTCTCGAGAAGATGACCAAGGAAAACCCCGCATTCCTTACGGGTCTGGGTTGATCGGGATTCTCACGGTCGAGCCCGCGATACCCGCCGTGTCGCTAACCGGCTCTCGGAGGACCGGCGCCGGTTACCGAGGGATCCGACCGTTCCCTGATCGGACCTGATTGCCACGGACGTTGCGCCCACAAGTCCGCAAGTCCGCCCAACTGGATGCGGCGGAGGATCTGACTCCGCCGCAGGAGCGGCATCCGTCTGACGGTCCGGTGCTGAGGATGCGCGGCATCCGGAAGACCTACCCGGGAGTGATCGCGAACGACAATGTCGATCTCGATGTCTATCCCGGGGAGATCCACGGGCTTCTCGGCGAGAACGGGGCCGGGAAGACCACGCTGATGAAAATCCTCTACGGTCTCTCTCAGCCCGACGCGGGGTCGATCGAGATAAAGGGACGCCCGCTCGTGGTGCGCTCGCCGAGGGACGCGGTCGATGCCGGCATCGGCATGGTTCACCAGCATTTCATGCTCGTACCGGACATGACGGTGGCCGAGAACGTGGCGCTCGGGTTCCGGACCGAACGGTATCCGCTGACGGACCTGGCCAGGATCTCCGCCGATGTGACCGAGCTGTCGCGTGTCCACGGCCTCGAAGTGGATCCCGGGGCCGTCATCGAAGATCTCTCGGTCGGAACCAGGCAGCGGGTGGAGATCCTCAAGCTGCTTCATCGTTCAGCCGAGATCCTGATCCTCGACGAGCCCACATCGGTCCTGACACCCCAGGAATGGGAGGACCTCGCCGCGGTGCTCCGGTCCCTCGTAGCCGAAGGTCGCGCCGCGGTGTTCATCACCCACAAACTCGACGAGGTGATGGCCGTGGCGGATCGGTGCACGGTCCTGCGCGACGGAGCGGTCGTCGGAACGGTAGACGTGGAGGACACCGACAAAGCCTCACTGGCGAGGATGATGGTCGGCCGGCCAGTTGTCTTCCGCGCTACCCGAGAAGAGGTAGAACCGGGCGAACCGGTGCTCGAAGTGGAGGACCTCTCTCTCACCGACAGCACCGGCAAGGTAGTCCTCGAGAGGATCACCTTCGAGGTTCGAGCCGGGGAGGTGTTGGGCGTGGCGGGGGTAGACGGAAACGGTCAGACCCAGTTGGTGGACGTCCTCACCGGCATGCGGCGGCCGGCCACCGGACGGATCCTCATCGGCGGCGAGGAGATCGACCGCCTCACTCCCGGCGGATTCCGGCGCCGTTCCGGTGGTGTGATCACCGAAGACCGGCACGAGAAGGGCCTCGCCCTCGACCTGTCCCTCCGGGACAACCTCATAATGCGTGACTACCGAGATCGTCCTCTTTCGTCCCGGGGCGTACTCGACCTGGCTTCGATCAGGAAGCACTGCGTCAACCTGATACGCCGCTTCGATGTTCGAACCCCGAGCCAGACGATCCGGATGCGCCAGCTCTCAGGGGGTAACCAGCAGAAGTCAATCCTGGCGCGGGAGCTCTTCGCTGCCCCGAACCTGCTCATCGCCTCCCAACCGACGCGAGGGCTCGATGTGGGCGCAATGGAGTTCGTGTATGCGTCCCTCCTCGAACGGAAGCGGGAAGGAGCCGCCCTGTTGCTCATATCCACCGAACTGGACGAGATCCTCTCTCTCAGCGACCGGATAGCGGTAATAGCCAATGGGCGATTCCTGCGTATCCTCGACGCACATGACGCGGACGCCGAGACCCTGGGTTTGTTGATGGGAGGTGAGGGGTAGAGCCATGCACCCGCTAGTGCGCAAGGTGATGTTGAACGGGGCCATTGCCATCGGCCCGGTCATGGCCGCCCTGCTCGTGGCTGCCGTCGTGCTCGCGCTGGCGGGCGCCCCACCCGTTGATGCGCTCAAGGCGCTTCTGAGCGGGTCGGTCGGCGGGCGCATCCAACTCGCCCGTACTCTTAGCTTCCTGTTACCGCTCGTTCTGATCGCGCTGGCGTGGATCCTCGCCTTCACCACCAAGCGGATAAACCTCGGGCTCGAAGGGCAGATCATCGTCGGTGGGATCGTCGCCACCGTGATCGGGCTCCACCTCACCGGGCTCCCGACCGGCGTCCATATCCCGCTGGCGATGGTCGGAGGCGCCTCGGCGGGTGCTCTCTACGCGGGGATCGCGGCCTGGTTCTGGGCGAAGAGGGACGTCAACGAGATCATCTCGACCCTCATGCTGACGCTCATCGCGGCGGAGGCGCTCAGCTGGCTCGTGAGGGGGCCCATGCAGGAACCGGGCGTCGTGTTCCCCAGAAGCAGCGAGGTGGCGCAAACCGCGCAATGGGGGACGATCGTGGCCAACAGCGCCCTGACGTGGGACATTCTCCTGGTTCCGGTTGCGGTGATCGCCGTCGCGTTCCTGCAGAACCGGACCACGTTCGGGCTGACGCTGCGGATCACCGGCGCCAATCCGACGGCAGCCCGCCACGTGGGTATAAGGACCGTACGTATCAACGCTGCGGCCCTGATCCTGTCGGGCGCGTTGGCGGGAACTGTCGGCGCATCGCTGATCCTCGGCGGGGAAACCGGCCGCATGGGCGATGGGTTCTCGGCCGGCTTCGGCTTCGAGGGAATCGTCGTGGCTCTCGTCGCCCGCAACAACCCGTTCGGCGCCGTTCCCGCCGCGCTGCTCTTCGCCGTGCTCGACTCGGGCAGTGGCCTGATGGAGACCCGCGTCGGGGTCGCTTCCGAACTCGTATACGTGACCCAGGGTCTGGTGATCCTCTTCGTCGCGGGTACCGCGTACCTGTACAACCGGGCGAGACGAACCCGGGTCGACGCCTCCCAGAACAGCCCAATTCGCCCGTCGACCGGGACGGACATGGTAGGTACGGGCTGATGGGAGTGTTCGACGTCTTCTGGCTGGCCACCACACTGCGTCTCGCAACGCCCTTGATCTTTGCGTCAAGCGGTGAACTGCTTGCCGAACGTACGGGCGTTCTGAATATCGGCCTCGAGGGTTTCATGCTGTCCGGCGCTTTCTTCGGGTTCCTGGGTACGTACCTGACCGGTAGCTTCGTGGTGGGCGTCGCATTGGCGATAGTGGCCGGGATCATCTTCGCCGCCGCGATGGCGTTCCTCTCCATCCGCCTCCGCGCCGACCAGATAGTGGTAGGCATCGGGATCAACATCCTGGCCCTCGGGGTGACATCCTTCGCCTTCCGCGAGATATTCAGCGGCCCGCAGGTCCTCCTGGATCGGCCCGAGCCATGGGAATGGCCGCTCCTGTCCCGTATCCCGGGTGTGGGTCAGGCGCTGTTCGCCCAACCCGGGTGGGTCTACTTTGCGCTGGTAGTCGTGGCGGCCGTCTGGTTCGTGCTGCAACGCACCACTTGGGGACTGTCGATGCGGGCCACCGGCGAGCTACCCGAGGCGGCCGACACGGCCGGATCGAGCGTCTTTCGCAACCGCTGGATCGCCACGTTGGTAGCGGGGGGACTCGCCGCCGGAGGAGGCTCATTCCTGTCGATCGAGCTCGGAGTATTCATCGAGGGAATGACCAACGGGCGAGGCTACCTGGCGCTTGCTGCGGTCATCTTCGGTCGCTGGCGGGCAACCGGCGTCCTCTTCGCATGCCTCCTCTTCGGCGGGGCGGACGCCCTGCAGCTTCGACTCCAAGCGGAGGCGGCTGTCCCCTTCGAGGTCTGGTTGGTCCTGGCTCTCCTCGGTCCTGCGTATCTGGTGGCCGCAAGGCGATCTCTCAAGTCCCGTCACCCACTCACTCTGGCCACCATCGGTTGCCTGACGCTGATCGGGTTGGTGCTGGCAGTGATCCAGCCGCAGTTCACGCTGCCCGCACAGCTCTGGCGGACGCTCCCGTTCGTGCTCACGATCATCGTTCTGGCCGGGTTCATCGGACGCTCATGGATGCCCTCCACCTTGGCTATCCCGTACAGCCGGGAGGCTGAAACGTGAGCACTACCGCTTCGGTTAGAGTGCATATCTCACGAGACGAGAACCGGCTGTCGCGGGGTGGAGACGCTCCTTAGAATCGGTCGGTATATCGCACCTCGAGTTGAAGGATTCGCCACATGGGAGGGATCGTGCGGGCAAGAACATCGGCTTATCGGATACGGATACTCACAGTCTTGCTGGCTCTGGGAGTGGTCGCCGCGGCATGCGGTGGAGACGACGCGGAAGAAACGACCACCACCGCCGCACCCGCCACCACAACAACCGCGGCCCCGGCGGAGCCAGAACCGCTCACCGTGGGCATGGCACTGCCCGGTCCGAAGAACGATAAGGGCTTCTCCCAGGCTCACTACAACGGGCTCCTGCTGGTGGAGAGCGAGATGGGGGTGAAGGTCTCCGTACGGGAGAACGTTCTGGATCCACAGGCCCGGGTCGAGGCGCTACGCGACCTCGCGCAGGACAACGAACTGGTCATCGGAGTCGGCGCCGAGTACGCAGAGCCAGGCGTGACCGTCGCCCCGCAGTTCCCCGACACCACCTTCATGGTGATCAACGGGCAGACCTCCGACGCGCCGAACCTGTTCGTCTACGGCGTGAGAGAAGGCGTTCCCGCCTACATCGCCGGCGTCGTGGCGGCTCATCTGACGACATCGAACCAGGCCGGGTTCGTCGGCGGTGAAGAGATACCGCCCCTGTACATGGCCGACGACGGTTTCTCCGCCGGTCTGAAGTCGGTGAACCCCGACATCGAGATCACGTCGACGATCGTCGGTTCGTTCATCGATCCGCAGGGTGCTTTCGCGGCCGCCTCCGCCCAGCTAGCGGTCGGTGCGGACGTTATATACAGCTACGTGGATTCGGGCATCGCCGGGGTAATCGAGGCAATCGGCGACGCGGGAGGCAACGCCCTCACCTTCGGGATCATCTTCCCCCGCTGCGGTGACTTCCCCGAGATCGTCGGTACGTCGATTCTCAATGCGTCGGGACTCGTTCTGACCATGACCAACGACTACGTCAACGGCACGGTTCCTGACGTGCCCCAGTTCTTCGGCGTCGAGAACCCGGATGTCCAGCGGTTCGAACTCTGCCCGGACCACGTCACCGACGAGTTGCGCAAGATCGTCGACGACACCACGGCGGGGATCAACGACGGCTCGATCACCCTTCCGGAAGGAATCTGAACCCGAACAGCAGCCCGACAGCTGCGACAACCGGATGACACACTTGGCGGCTGGACCTCCCAGCCGCCAAGACCGTTTGCGGAGAGTCGATCGCGGCAACGACCTTGACTACCAGTCCTCGAAGAAACCGTACCCCTCCAGGAACGCCGGCTTGGGCCACCAACGCTTGATCTTCAGATCCTCGGCTATCACGTTGACCGCGTTGTAGCCGGGGGCAAAGGTGATCGAGCCACCCGGGTGGCAGCAGGATCCGCACATGTACAGAGCCTCGACGGGCGTACGGTAGGGCTGCCGGCCGATCCCCACCTGCCCGCTGCTGTAACTCCCCATGTGGTCATCGCCCTGGACCATGTTGATGATGGCGTTGGCGTTGTCAACCGGGGTGTAGGTGAAGCGGTGAACGACGTTGTCCGGGGTCATGTTGGGCGCGTACTCCCGCCAGCGGGCCAGGATCCGGTCGAAGTACGCTTCCTTTATCTCTTCCCAGTACTCGGGCCCACGTCCCTCAACATCGTAAGGAACGAACTGCCAGAATCCGGCCGTGTGGAAACCGCCGGGACCTTGGGACGGATCGAACAGGGTCGGCACCCACGCTTCCCCGCCCGGTTTGGAGGGAGGTTTGCCTTCTTCTATCTCGCGGAAGTGTTGGTGTATCTCCTCGGGTACGTCGTAGCCGAAAGTCTGGTGGAACGTCTCGTTCATGTCGGGATATCTCTCGGCGACCGCGTAGTCCGGAGGGTTCCGCAGCACCATGTGGGCTCCGAACAGGGCGGATTCGTTCATCTGCCAGCCCTCCACGCGGGCAAGCTCTTCCGGGGGGAGGTGTTCGGCGCCCACCATTCGCAGGAACGTCTGGGCGGGATCGACGTTGCTGACGACGGCTTGGCGGGCCCGGTACACCGTTCCGTCACGGAGCCTCACCCCGACCGCTCTCCCCTGCTCCACCAGGATCTTCTCCACATGCGCCTGCTGCCGTATCTGGCCGCCGTGGGCGGTCAGGAAGTTGACCAGGGCTTTGGCGATCATGTTGCTACCTCCCCGGGCGAGCCCGTACCGGCCGAGACGCAGCAGCATGCGAAGCGTGCCGAATCCCGTTCCCGGCAGGGCCTCTCTCATCCGCACCGCGCTGGTGCTGAAGAACAGACTCGACCGGACGGTCGGATGTTCAAAGAGACCTTCCACGACCTCAGACGGGCTCTGCTGGGAGAGGTCGAAGAACTCCGTACCCACCGCACCGAAACGGCGCTCCAGACGATCCCGCCACTCCCCTGCCGGCAGGGGAGGCGCGTAGTGGTAGGCGCGCATCGCCTCGTAGTACCTCTGCATGTCCAGAAGAGTCTCCGCGTCGGTCTTCGAGAACTGCGAGAGGGCTTGGCGGGTACGCTCCCGATCGCTGTATATCAGCAGGCATCGCCCGTCCCGTAGCGGTATGCCGAAGTTCTTGTCGGGAACGATGTAGACACCGCCGTACCTGTCGAGTTCGAAGTCCTGATAGGCGGGTGGTTCCGAAGCGAAGATGTGGAACACCGAATGGAAGTTGAAGTAGTAACCGGGGAAGATGTGCTCCGTTGACAGGCCCCCGCCTTCTTCGAGCCGGCGCTCGAGCACCATCACGGAGAGTCCGGCCTTGGCCAGGTAGTTCGCCACGGTCAAACCGTTGTTTCCTGAACCGATTACAACGATGTCGAACGTATCCACCACATTCCCCTTTCAACACACCGGGCTACTTCGTACCCGGCGGGATACCCGTTGTGAGCCGGCATCAGCCGTCCACGCCACAGGCTCGCGAGCTAACTCGGACGCTCGTTCTCAAGCCGTCGCCTGCCCGCTCAAACGGGACCGACGGCCCTATCAACGAGGGTGGCAGCACTTGAACGCGGTGTCAACGGTTGTATCGGGCAGACCTTTCCGGTTTGCCCGGCGTCGACCGGATGGCACCGTGTTTCTCGATGGCGGGATGGGACGGGACACGAACGCCAGGAGGAATCGGCGCCAGGGGGAAGCGGAGCCTCGGGGAATCGCTATCGAGACTCATCCTCGGATGGCTGGTCTCCATGTCGTTGTACACCGACTCGGCCTCGACCCTCTCGAACAGGCCTGCAAGCCCGCCGTAGACGATCCCCGGCGGCCGTCTGGGGCATCACTCCGACGCCGGCATCGCACCGGCGGCCGTGTCTGTGGCGATTCCCACAACAACGCGGCCTCCGTCGAATCGGTCCTGTGAACACTTCACGGTCGCTGGAAACCATCCACCGATGGCAGTTCCACAGTATGAACAATCCCCGAACGGTGACAGGGCGTTCTGATAGGCTCTGGCGGCTAAACTCGACCGGCGTCGTGTCCAAACTCGGCGCAGGATAGTCCTTGAACCATTGGAGGGACCGTGAACCTTATTCGAGGCAGGATTCTGGTTGGATTCGTCGCTCTCGCGCTCGTTGCTATGGCGTGCGGCGACGGCGATGAACCGGCACCCACGACCGCTGCACCAACCACCGCCGCCGCGCCGACCACCGCAGCCGCGCCGACCACGACCGCGCCGGAGAGGGTGAGCCTGGTGATGCAGCTCACTTGGGTGCCGCAGTCGCAGTTCGCCGGCTACATCATGGCCGACCGCAAGGGCTTCTACGATGACGAGAACCTCGACGTTGAGGTACTCCCCGGCGGACCGGATGTCAGTCCTGACCAGCAGATCATCACCGGCGCCGCCGACCTGACGCTCGGTAAGGCGGCAGCTATCTTCGTCGCCCGCAGCCGCGGAGTCCCGCTGATTGCGGTCGCCCAGTTCCACCGCAAGTCCGGGTTCCCCATCGTGGCGATGGCAGACAGCGGGATCCAGGGTCCCGAGGATCTGGCCGGCAAGACCGTGGCGGCCTTCCAGGGAGGAGGCGACGAGGTCGAGTTGCTTGCGCTTGCCGCCCAGATCGGCCTTGAGCCCGGTGTCGACTTCGAGCTGGTCGAGCAGGGTTTCAGCCTCGATCCTTTCCTGAACGGGGACTTCGACACGATCACCCCCACCTACTGGAACGAACTCCAGTCGCTCTACGAGGAGGGCTTCACCCCCGATGATCTCGTCATAATCGACTTCGATGACTACGGCGTAGGCAGCCCTCACGGGGTGCTGCACACCACCGAGGAGATCCTCGCCGAGAAGGGCGAAGCCATCTCGCGGTTCGTCAAGGCAACCATCCGGGGATGGAAGTACGCCTTCGACAATCCGGAGGAGACCGTCAGCGTGATCCTCGAGCAGGCGATCCAGGCGTCGGAACTGCACCAAGCCAACATGCTCACCGCGCTCGAGGACCTGCACTTCCCAGCGGGCTTCCCCGAGGCGGACTACGGAAGCATCGATGTTGCGGCGTTCGAGCGGCTCTCCACAGACCTCTTCGGGTTCGGACTCCTCGATGAGGAAGTCCCCGCTGGGGACGCCTACGACCCATCGATCTGGGCGATGGCGTCTCACGGGATGTAGCAACCAAGGCGTCGAACTCCCGAGATGGACGTGAGCGAACCAGATGTGATCGACCGGAGAAGCGGTAAACCGGCTTCCCCGGTCGATTCGCGATCGATGTGGCCCAAGCTGCGGACTTGGGGCATCGGCACCCTGCTGGTGCTCGTCGTGGGTAGTCTCTGGCAACTCAACGCTTGGCGGGTGGCAGCGAGCGAGACGCCGCTGGCCAGCAAGAAGTTCCCCTACCTGCACGACGTGGCAATAGCCATATTCCAGAACTGGCCGGATCTGTGGTCGGCTGTACGTACCACCGCCACCGGCGCCCTGGTCGGGTTGGGGATCGGGACGACGATAGGCGTGGTCCTCGCCCTCATCGCGGGTCGCTCCCGAATCTGGGAGAGCGCGTTCTACCCCTACGTAGTGTTCGGCCAGATGGTTCCGACCATCGCCCTGGCGCCCATCCTGCTGGCGATCCTGCGGGACTTCACCATCACCCGTATCGTGGTGGCGAGCTACATTACGTTCTTCCCCATGTCTCTCAACGTACTGAAGGGACTCAAGAGCGTGCCCGATGACGAGGCAGAGTTGATGGCCAGCTACAACTCCTCCCGACGGCAGACACTGACGAAGCTGCGGATCCCGGCTGCGGCGCCTTTCTTCTTCACCGGGTTCAAGATCGCTGCTCCGTTGGCCGTCGTCGCCGAAATAGTCGTGGAGCTCTCCGGCGCCACCGACGGGGTCGGGTACCTGATCCTCATCACCCAGTACTACGGGCCCCAGTTCGCGAGCCTGTTCTGGGCGGCCGTGATCCTGACCCTCCTGCTGGGAGTCCTCTTCTACCGGGGGGCCGCCCTCCTCGAACGGTTGATCACCCCGTGGCAACCCGAGTTCAGGACATAGGGGCCGCATGATCCGGGACCGGGTCCGCCTTATCGCCTTCCGGACCGTCCCCCCGTTGGCCATTCTGGTAGCGCTGCTCGTGACGTGGGAGATGGGCGTTTACCACGACCTGTTCGACCTGAAGATCTTCACGGTCCCCTACCCGACCGCCGTGGTGGAGGCCTTCTTCGAGGGATGGTGGTTCTTCCGCAAGAACGCCTACGACACCTTCTACGCAGCCGGGATCGGATACGTGCTCGGATCGATCGCCGGTATCAGCCTCGCCATCATCCTCTCCGAGATCGACCCGCTGCGCCGCTACCTCCTCCCGGTCGTCAGCGGTTTCGCCGCCATGCCGATTCTCGCCACCGCCCCGCTGATGGCCCTCTACTTCGGACTCGGCCCGAATTCGGCGATCGCGGTAGTGGTCCTGATGTCAGTGCCGCCTACCGTGATCTCCGTGTACAAGGGTCTGATCTCCATCGAACGCGAGTCCGAGGAATTGCTCGAATCCCTCGCGGTCGGCCGTCTGGGCGGGTTGACCAAGTTGAAGCTCCCGAGCGCTCTCCCCTGGATCTTCACATCGCTCAAACTCAACGTCACGCTGGCCCTCGTGGGGGTGATCGTCACCGAGTTCGTGATCGTGCAAAGGGGCCTGGGAACGCTGCTGACGAGGAGCCTGGAAACATTCGACACACCGGATGCCTACGCGTCCATGCTCATCGTCGCGATCCTGGGCGTGGTCTGGTTCCAGATCGTCCAACTCATCGAGACTCTCGCGATTCCCTGGCATTCGTCCGTCCGGTCGACGGGAGGCTGATCGCGCATGGGCAGGATTCCGATAGAGCCGAACGCCACGGATCTCACTCTCAGCGGAGGAAGGATCATCGATGGTTCCGGCCGGGAGCCGATCGAGGACGCCGTCGTCGAGGTAGCGGGCGGGCGTATCGCGAACATCTACCGTCGGGGCGAGGTCTCCCCGCCGGAAGGATCGACAACCGTCGATGTCACGGGCAAGACCATCCTCCCGGGGCTGATCGACAGCCATGTCCACTTGGGGCTGCTTCCCTACAACCGGTTCGGCGTCGACGATCCGATGCCTCTATTCGACCGGTTCATGAACGATTTCGTCGAGTACGGGGTAACAACGGTCAGATGTACGGGTAGTCCGGAACTCGACTGGTCCTTCCGGCTTCTCAAAGGAGGCAACCCCCGGTGGCCGCGCTTCTACGGCTCGGGACCCAACCTGGACGGGCCGCCAGGAGGGACCCATCCGGGCCTCCGGGTGGTCAGCGACCCCGCGGAAGCCCGGGCCCAGACACTAGACCTCCTCGCCAACGGCGCCGACTTCATCAAGGTATACGTATGGATGACCGAGGAGCCCCTACGAGCGATCGTCTCGGTGGCCCATTCGCACGGCAAGATGGTGGCTGCCCATGTGGGCAACTCCTTAACGGCCGAGGCGGCCGTACTGCTCGGGGTCGATGCATTGGAACACATCCGCATCGGCTCCGAGTTGCTCACCGACCGCCAGCGCGCCGAGGTCGCCCGGCTCCCACGCCGCGCCCACGATCACCTCCTGTCGTTCCGACCGTGGCGCTACATCGATGTCGAGTCCGACCGCACGGGCGCTCTGCTCGATCTCCTAGTGGAGCGAGGCGTCTACCTAACACCGACTCTGACCCTGTCCCGGAGCGCGTTGCTCAACTCGGAGGAGGCGGTACGCAAACCGGCGGGCATAGAACGGATGCCGCAAGCGGTCATAGATCATTGGGAACAGAAGGGCTGGATAGACGACTTCTCCACCGGGGACTGGGAAGCGGCGCCTGTCGAGTGGCGACGTCAACTGGAGTTCGTTGGTCGAGCACATCGGCACGGGGTCAAGATCGCGGCGGGCACCGACATGCCGAACCCGTTCATACTCCCCGGGTCGGGGCTGCACGACGAGCTGGGGCTGCTCCATTCGACCGGCATGTCACGCCACGCCGTCCTGCGGGCCGCCACCCGCACCGGCGCCGAACTCCTAGGCCTGGGCCAGGATCTGGGCACCGTGGAGAAGGGGAAAGTAGCGGACCTGTTGATCGTAGATGGGGACCCGCTCCAGGACCTGGGCCACCTCCGCCGCCCGCGGGCGGTTCTCAAAGCCGGGAAGAAGGTCGCTGGGTACGGTGGCGAATCCTTCGTCGCTGCTTGATCAACTCATCGACTCGAGTCGGGTCTTCGATCCCGGCTCAGATACCGGCCCACCGCGTGATCAGATTCGCCTCGATACCGAACTGATCAAGGATCTTGGTCACGGTGTGGTCGACGATATCCCTTACCGATCTCGGGCGGGTGTAGAACCCGGGCACCGGTGGGAGGACCACCCCTCCGGACTCGGTGACCCGGCACATCAACCTGAGATGGCCGAGATGCAGAGGAGTCTCCCGCGTTACCAGGACCAGCTTGCGCCGTTCTTTCAGGCAAACATCCGCGGCTCTGGCAATGAGCGTGCTGCCGTAGCTGTTGGCGATAGAGCTGAGCGTCTTCATCGAGCAGGGGGCCACGATCATGCCATCCGTGACGAAGGTGCCCGACGCGAGCGCAGCGCCCACTTTGGAGTTGTGATAGACCTCGTCCGCCATGGCGAAGACACGGGCGGGCTCGTGGTCGGTCTCGTACGAGATGGTGGCCTCTGCCCCGGAGGACACGATCAGATGGGTCTCGACCTCGGGAACCGTGGATAGCACCTCAACGAGCCTGACGCCGTATATCGCGCCGCTCGACCCGGAAATGCCCACGATCAGCCGTCGCACGGATCCCCTTTCCGTGCCGCTCTCGGCCGGCGGAGGTCCACGTCCGTCGTTGTCAGTGATGCCATGCGACGCCGCGATCGCGCAGCATCCGGCGGTAGGCCAAGGCACCGGCATCCGTCCCGCGCAGATGGAGTTCAGCGGTCAGATCCAGCGGTAGTTCCTCGGGACGCTGGTTCTCGACCACCATCTGATCCTGGGACATGACGACCGCGTCGAAGGCATACCAGTCCTCATCCGGCTTGGTGAGGCTCCAGTCACGCGATGTGAAGAAGTATTGGATGGTCTCTCCGGATGAGACCGGGCAGCACGTGAACATCATGGAGTAGTTCCGGCCCTTGGGGCTCATCGGGTTGGTTTGCCGTTCGTGCTCAGGGATGCGGGTGGTAACTGTCAGCCTGACTGTGAACGGCAGGAACAGCCTGTACGAGCGGGTGGTGTTGTTGCGGTCGTCGGGTACGTCGTAACTGAACCCGACGTCGGAGGTTTGCGGTCTCACGTGGGGGTAAGTGGGCTCGCTACGCTGGCCGAGCAGGCCGTCGTGAACCCACGGGAAATGCGTGTAGTCCAAGACGTTCTCGATGACCCGGGCGGCGTTGGCCTTCCAACGGAAGTCGTCGTAGAGGACCGTCGTCATCGACTCGCTCTCGTACGCGGGATAATCGGGAATGGGGTACTTCGGTTCGTCGAGCGCCACCCATACCAACCCGTAGCGCTGCTCGGTTCGGAACCGTGGAACCCTGGCTGCCGATGGTATGCGGCCACCGGGGGGAAGGGTCGGTATGAGGGTGCAGACCCCGGTCCTGTCGTATCGCCAACCGTGGTAGTGGCAGACTATCTGGTCACCCTCCATCCACCCCAGAGACAATGGTGTACCGCGGTGGATGCAGAGATCCCTCAGAGCAACGATCTCGTCGCCGACCCGGAACAGGACCATCTGCTCTCCAAGAAGGGTGGCGGCCACCGGGTTGGCTCCTACAGATGCCACCCTCTCCACCGGATGCCAGTAGTTGCGAAGTTCATCTCCCATCGCATGATCCCTTCAACTGGGCTTCCGTTCGGCCGAGAGTATCACGTGGCTTGATCGCTACGTCTACGGGTACCGCCAGTACCAACCGTTCCCACCATGTGGAACCGGGTACCGGCCGCTATCGTCGCAACTTACGATCGAACGTCGCGCATCGGGGCAAGGACCGAAGGACAGTTCGGGAAGGATAGGAACGTGGGGTCTAGAGTCGGAAAGGGTGTCATATCCGCAGTCAGGGGTGGGCCCGTCTCCGTCGAGGAACTTACGGTCGGGGATCCGGGTCCCGGGGAAGTGCTCGTTCGGGTCGCCGCTAGTGGAGTCTGCCACAGCGACATGCACTACGTGGATGGTCACCTCGGAGAAGACTTTCCCTTCCTACTGGGTCACGAAGGTTCCGGGTACATCGAGGCAGTCGGCGACGGGGTCGATGTGGCAAGAGTCGGCCAGTTCGTCGTGCTCACATACCGCGCGCCTTGCCATGAGTGCCCTTGCTGCCTGGCAGGTCGGAGCGACCACTGTCGTCAACCTCTCGAAGCCGCGACGCGACCCGAGACGCGCGACGGTCGGCAACTCACACCCGCCCTCAGCCTCGGTACGTTCTCCGAATACCTCATCGTTGCAGCACCGCAAGCAATCCCGGTCTCGACCGACTGCCCGCCGGAGCAGGCCTCACTCCTGGGATGCGCCGTTTCGACGGGTGTGGGCTCGGTCCTGCGGACCGCCGGAGTCGAGCCCGGCCGGACCGTCGCAGTATTCGGAGCCGGGGGAGTCGGAGTCAACGTGATCCAGGGAGCACGTTTGGCGCGAGCCGGCCGCATCATCGCCGTGGATCTGGTATCCAAGAAGCTCGATTGGGCGACATCCTTCGGCGCTACGGACGTGGTCGACGCCTCACGAACGGATCCCGTCGAGGAAGTCCGGGAACTCACCGGAGGGTACGGCGTGGACTATTCGTTCGATGCAGTAGGCCTATCAACCACACTCCGGCAGTGCGTGGAGGTCCTTGACTACAGGGGTACCGCCGTGCTGATCGGATTCCCTTCCGCAGATCAGGTCTTGACACTTCCGATGCAGAGGTTCTTCTTCCCTGGGACCACACTGAGGGTCTCGCTGAACGGCGACTCGCTGGCTTCCCGGGATTTCCCTCAACTCATCCGTTGGTACCTCGATGGTCAGCTCGATCTGGACAGCCTGGTCACAGAGAGAATCGGTCTGGCTGATGTGGGAGCCGCTTTCGAGGGGATACATCGGGGCGACACCATCCGGAGCGTGATCAGCCTCCCTTGACGACCCGGGCACTCTCTGCGACTCGACCCCAGGAGCCGAACTCGGTCGGGCGAGGTGTGTGGTCCTTGGTCAGATGTCCGGACTCTCAGCGACTTTCCCGTCGATATGGAATCGCAAGCGCAGCCGGTGCGCCCAGTTTCCTGGCGAGTCTCGTACTACTCGTAAACAGGACAAGGAAGACGAGAGTAAAGACGAACGGCATCATGAGCAAGAAATCGGACGGAATCGGGATGTCCAGAAGCTGAAAGGTAAGGCCGAGATTGGCAAGCCCTCCGAAAGCGTACGACGCGAACAGTGCTCTCCAGGGCCGCCAGCCGGAGAACGCCACCATCGCGAACGCGATCCAGCCCAGTCCGCCCGAGAACCCTTGCTGCCACGCTCCGATGAGCACCACCGAGAGATAGCCACCTGCCAGCCCCGTGAAAGCGCCACCCACCAGAACATGCATGTACCGCGTCAGGGTCACCGGTACGCCGGCCGCGTCCGCTGTGGCGGGATCCTCACCGACCGCCCTCGCTGCGAGACCGCGACGTGTTCTGAAGAGGTAGAAACTGGCCGATCCGACGAGCAACCAAGATATGTAAACGAGCGCGTCATGGCCTAGGAGTATCGGCCCCAAGATAGGCAGGTCGGAGAGGGCCTCGGGAAATACGGGGCCCAGGTCTCGAGGTGGTGACCTGCGTATCAGTGGCGGGCTGCCGATCTCACCCAGATACGCGGAGAGCCCACTTCCCAGGATGAACAGCCCCAGACCGGAGACGATCTGGTTGACGCGGAAACTCACCGCCAGGACCGCATGGATCAGGGAGAACACCATCCCCATCAACATGGCCACGAATAGACCCAGCCAAGGGTTGTCTGTCCCCGATGCAGCCCAGAACCCGGTGACCGCGCCGATCAGCAGCATCCCCTCGATACCCAGATTCATCACACCCGAACGCTCGGTGAGGATCTCACCGACCGAAACAAGCACAAGGGTGGTTCCAGAAGCGATCGCGGCGACGATCGAGAGAATGAAGACCGTATCGTTCATAGAGGCACCCCTTCGAGCGCTACCAGCGGCTCGGTTCGATCAACTACTCGAAGCCGGTAGAGGGCGAAGAACTGGCCGGCCGCGGCAGCCAGCAGGAGAATACCGTGAAATGCGATGACGACGGAGTTAGGAATCCCGAGGGTCTGCAACGCTTGGCCGGAGTTCGTGATCGCCGCGACAACAACCCCAACGGGTATCACCGCGGCCAGATTGAAACGCGCCAGCGCCGCGACAACGATGCCCGTGTAGCCCAGGCCAATCGACAACGCGCCCGGTTCGAGAGCACGGAGCACTCCTGATACCTCTATCCCGCCTGCCAAGCCGGCAAGGCCTCCAGAAAGAACGAGCACCGAGATGATCTTCCGTGTCACGTTCATGCCCGCATAACGTGCGGCTTTCCGGGAGTCCCCGATCGCCCTCACCTCGAACCCCCACGGGGTGTACCTGATGGCAGCCCACAGCCCGACGGCAAGCATCACCGCGATCAGGACGCCTATGTGCAGTCCGCGACGTCCTCCTCCCCAGAGAAGGGCGAGTTCGGCGACTTGGGGAATCGGTTCCCCGGTGGGGAAGTTCGCCCGGTCGAGATCCCGCCATAGGCTCCTGCTACCCAGCACGAGGTAGTTCATGACGAAGAGCGCGATGAAGTTCAACATGAGCGTCGATGTGACCTCGTCCGTGCCGAAGTATGCACGTGGCAGAGCAGCGATCAAGGCGAGCAGGCATCCACCGAGGACGCCGGCAGCGAGCACCACCGGGACAGCAATCCAGGGAGACCAACCGTCCACGAAGAGGATCGCGACCCCGGATGCGCCGATCGCACCGAAGTACAACTGCCCCTCTGCGCCGATGTTCCAGATGACCATCTTGAAGGAGAGCGCGGCGGCGAGCCCGGTCAGTATGAGCGGAGTCGCCAGTATCAGCGTCCGTCTCAAAGCCAACTCGGAGCGGATACCGCCCGTGATCATCAGTTGTAGCGACGGTATCGGTTCGAAGCCGGTGACCAGAAGCAGTAACGCTCCCGCGAGGATGGCCCCGCATAGGACTCCCAACACCAGGGCCAGCTTGAATCGAGCCGACTGGCGTGGCCGAGGCTCCACCCGCAACGTACCCACGAACGCGAGGAGGCCACTCATGAGCTCAGCGGATACACCGCTTCAATCGACCGGGTGCCGGACGACGGGTAATGGGCCCGCATCCGTGAGACAACGTATCTCGCGCCAAGCCGGCCGGGTCCCGATCAGGGACACTGGACAACGTGGGGGTGCGATGGTCCTCGTCGTCTCTCGACTCATCCCGAGCAGATCCGGCGAGACCCGGACGAGTGCCCGTTCATCAACCCGGGCCTGCCCGGCCCGTGGTCTGTCTGTGAAGGGCCGGTGCGGCGTGCGCCGGCAGCGGCCTCGCGATGCCCACCGACCAAGGCGAACCGCAGGGGTACGTTTAGCGTCGGAGTGGCGAAGGGCGCCGCCGGCAAGCAGGACATGGCGAGTCAAATTGCAGCCAGACCACTAGGCGGGTGGTCTAAAACGGTGGGGAGCAACGGCCCGTCTTCCTCTGAACAGGCACTATGTTATCGCTCGACGGGCCGTGAAGGGAGTTTCACACCACCCTCCTAGGTTGGAATGCTCGCTCCCTCGAGGAATGACACCAGCCAGTCGCAGCATGCCTGGACTTCCACGAGGCCCAGAGATGCTCCGGCCGGTACCCGTTCGGTACCCTCGTTGTCGACGAGCGGTCCCCCGAAGACCTCGAAACTGCCGCTGACCAACTCCGCCTTCTTCGCCTCGATTGCCTCGAGGATGGCCGGAGTAACGGCGGGCCCGTACGTAGCCTCGATCAACATGCCTTCGGCAATACCGCCGTAATAGAGTTCAGGCTGCCAAACACCTGCGATCATGTCCTCGACGGCCTTCTGGTAGTACGCGTCCCACCGGATATGGAAACCGCCGGCCCAGGACTGCGGGTTGACATCTGACAAGTCCTGGTCGTAACTGCTGAACAGTATCCCCTCGCGATCGGCAAAGGACGGGATCCCCGGCGAACTCATGTCGCTGACGATCACATCCGCGCCGGCTTCGAAAAGCGTGCGCGCCGCTTCCCGTTCGAGGTCAGGGTCGTACCACGAGTTCACCCACAAGATCTCCATCCTGGCGTCCGGATTCACGGACTCCACTCCCAAAGCAACTGCGTTGAGGGTCCGGACCTCGATCGGAACAGGGAAGCCGGAGATGAAGCCGACCACTCCGGTTTCGGTCAGCAGTCCCGCCATCATCCCGTGGAGGTATCGGACTTGCTCGATTGAGGTGAAGTATTGAGCGAGGTTGTCGGCAAGCATCGTTCCGCCCACAGTTGCAAACTTCGAGTCGGTATAGTCCTCGTTGATCGTGAGAATGTCCTCGGTATGACTCGAACCGGTGGCCAGGATCAGCTGGTGGCCTTGCGACGCCAGTTCCTCTAGGGCAAGCTGAGCCCGCTGGCCCGGGTTGGCACCCTCGATCCTCGTGATCTCGATTCCCGGATACTTCTCTTTCACACGGTCGATAGCTGCGTTGTGCGATTCGTTCCAACCACCGTCCAGTAGTGGCCCATCGAAGATCACGCCGACTTTCAGACCGGAGCCGTCGGCACCTAATTCACTGCCCGACGCGGCTGTCGTAGCTACCGTGGTCGTAGCGGCTTGAGTAGTCGCCGGAGCCTGTGTGGCCACCGTTGTCTCGGCGATGTCGTCATCGTCGCCACACGCTCCGGCCAGGAGGGCGAGAGCCAGTGTCAGAGCTAGTAGTCGCCTCCAGGTCATAGTGCTTCTCCTCAACTCGCACGGTACGTTGGAGCTTTGATAACCGGTTGTCATATCCGTGTCAAGCTATAGCCCGAATCTCCAAGGTTGGCTGGTGTGGTGAGGGTCCACTACAAGGGTCACAGGATCTCGCTTCGGCGACTGCCAGAAGTGGCGCGGTCCGCAGACTGCTTGGGCGCCGCCACGGAGATGGCGGTGCTGGGTGGGTCATGTCATAATGGTTATGAATTCTGTCTTCTGAGACCGGTCGTGTGTCCGAGAAACGATTCGACGTGTCACGCCAAGCCCGATGGGCTTGACTAAGCGGGCGCGGCGTTCCCACGGTCCCGGCGAACCGGGGCCGAGTCGGGAGGAGTCGGCGACTCTCGATGCCGGGAGTGGATTCGCCGCCGAACTCCGTTCGATCCGCAAGTCCTTCTTCGGTGTGCCCGCCAATCACAACATCGATTTCACTGTCAGGTGGGGTGAGGTTCATGCGCTACTCGGCGAGAACGGTGCCGGCAAGTCGACTCTGTGTTCGGTCCTCGCCGGGCTCTACCGACCTGACGCCGGCGAGATCATCATCGATGGAGCACCGGTAGAGTTCCGATCGCCCCATGACGCATTGGCCGCCGGTGTCGGGATGGTCTACCAGCACTTCCGCCTGGTCGACACATTCACGGTGGCCGAGAACCTCGCGCTCGGCCACGAAGCAGAAGGCCGCCTGTCCCGCAAGAAGATCGAGGCCGACGTCAGCGCGCTCAGCAAGGCTTACGAGCTGCCGGTGTCTCCAAGGGCCCGGATCTGGCAGCTCTCTGTGGGTGAGCAGCAGCGCGTCGAGATCCTGAAGCTATTGCACCGCGGCGTCCGTATCCTCATTCTGGACGAGCCGACCGCAGTCCTGACGCTGCAGGAGTCAGAGGCGCTGTTCCGAACGGTTCGGCTCATGGCCGATGAGGGCAAAGCCGTCATCTTCGTATCTCACAAGCTCGACGAGGTCCTCGCCGTGTCGGACCGCATAACGGTCCTGCGGGACACCGAGAAGGTCGTAGAGATGCCGGCGGCATCTGCCGATGCCGCCGGCTTGGCGCGCATGATGGTCGGACGCGATGTGAAACTGCCTCAACGGGGGAGTTCCGAGGCGCCAGGCGCACCGGTACTGACCGTACGGGGAATGACGGTGGTAGGCGATCGCGGTGTCAAAGCCGTCCGCGGTGTCGATCTGAACCTACGCAGGGGCGAGATCGTGGGGATCGCCGGTGTTGCCGGAAACGGTCAGCGCGAACTCGCCGAAGCCCTCGTGGGTCTCCGACGTACCGAAAATGGAACGGTGACTCTCGATGACACCGACATAACCAAGGCATCTCCTCTGGACCGTATCCGGCTGGGTCTGGGTTTCGTACCCGAGGATCGCCTCGGCATGGGTCTCGCAGGCGGCCTGTCGCTCGAGGACAATCTGATCCTGAAGTCGTACCGGTGGCCCCCCTATCGACGCGGCCTCCGACTGTCATCCCGGGTGATTCGGAAGAGTGCGCGGCATCTGACCGAACGATTCGACATCCGAGGGGCCCTCACGGATTTGCCGGTTCGCTTTCTCTCGGGAGGGAATCTTCAACGGGCGATACTTGCCCGGGAGATATCCCAACAACCCAAGGTGCTGATCGCCGGCTCACCCACGAGGGGCCTGGACATCGCCGCCATCGCAGCCGTCCGCGAGATGCTGCTCGAACAGCGCGAGAACGGCAAGGCCATTCTTCTGTTGTCCGAAGACCTCGACGAGCTGCATTCCCTGGCGGATGCCATCCTCGTCATGTACGAGGGCCGAATCGTCGGGCAGATTGCGCCTGACCGATTCGACCCCGAAGAGGTCGGACTGATGATGTCGGGGCTCAGCGACACCCGATAGGGGACCACCATCCGGGCCGTTTCGGGACTCCGGGTAGATGAACATCGAACATCGCCCCCGGATACCTCCTCGCGCGACTCCATCCCGGACGGACCGCCGCTCGAAGTTGCCGAAACCGGAGGTAGACCCTGTGCGCGACGAGGCTGGATTGCGGATCGGATGCGCCACTCTCTAACTGAAATGCCTGGTCCGCGACGTGTTTCCGTAGGTTAGGGTCGAAGGGGCTCGGCGGGCACCGGAACCCGGGCATCAACCTTGCTCCGAACCAACATGAGCGGGCCCTACCTAGGAGGACAGATGGGTACTTTCGATGACAAGGTCGTGATCGTCACCGGCGCGGCGATGGGGATCGGCCAAGCATACGCACTGGCCTTTGCGCGGGAAGGCGCCCACGTCGTCGTCGCAGACATTGCCGACAGCAGCGAAACGGTCGGCCTGATCGGGGCAGAAGGGGGTGATGTCCTACCCATCCATGTTGACGTGACGGAACTCGAGTCGACTGCTGCGATGGCTGGCGCCGTTGGTCGCGCCTACGGGAGAATCGATGTCCTCGTCAACAACGCCGCCTACTACCGGACCCAGAAAATGCTCCCGTTCGATCAGATGTCTGTCGAGGAATGGGACAAGGCCTTTGCCGTCAATACCCGCGGGTCTTGGTTGTGTGCTCGAGCGGTGTTCCCGTACATGAAAGAGCAGCGGTCGGGAAAGGTCATCAACATCTCGTCGATGACCGCATTCAAGAAGTATGTCCTCCCTGAGGGTCAAGGATTCCTTCACTATGTTGCGTCCAAAGCCGCAGTAATCGGCCTGACCCGCGGTCTTGCCATCGAGATGGGCCCGCACAACATCTGTGTCAACACTGTTGTACCGGAATACATTCCAACAGGTATCTGGGGGGATGAGGTCGACCATTACGTGATCGAAGAACGCATATTCAAGCGTACCCAAACCCCTGAGGACATGGTTGGGATCGTACTCTTCTTGGCCGGATCCGGATCGGACATGATCACCGGCCAGACGATCATGGTGAACGGAGGAACCCTCCTCCATTGAGCGAGACCGACGGTTCTGTCAACATGGACCAGACTGAGCGGCTCGCCTGACGGGGGACGTCCTTTCGTAGCGCTTTTGCGAGCGTGCGATTCCGGCGGCGCTCGAGATCGGCGGCTACGGCAGGTATGAACCGGTGTGGTCGAGGGATCTCAAGAGACGACGGTAGGAAATAGCCCCCGCATCGGGAACCTTGAGGTGAAGCTCGTCCCTCAGATCGAGCGGGATCTCTTCAGGACGCTGTGACTCGACGATGGCTTTGTCCTGCAGGAGAACGAACCTCTGGAACTCGGCAAGCTCGTCGTCGCTCTCGTCGAAGGAGTGGTCCCGTGACCGCCAACAGAAGACCCGCGTCCTGTTCGAGGAGATCGGCGAAGCCACCATCGAGATGTAGTCATGCTCGCCCGGTCTCTGGTCCCATCCTCCCTCGATGTGAGCGGTGAAGGGAAGATGCAACAGATAGGAGTAGTAGGAGTGGTTCCCGGCTCCTTGATCGGTTGCTCCTCGGAGATCGGTCGGCAGAGGTGGCCAGATGGTGTACTTGATGTTCGAGCCGTCCACTTCAACCTCGTGGCGCGGGGTCACGGTGTTGTCGCGCGTACCGAGGAGCCCGTCGTGTACCCAGGCGAAGTGGGACACGTCTAGGAAGTTCTCTATCGCTCTGCCGGCCGATGTCGACCACGCTGCGTCATATACGAGGAGGGTACGGTACCGGTCTTTGTCCCAAAACCCGTCGGGGAAGGGAGGGACCGGTGACACCGGATCATCCAGGCAAACCCACACGAGGTCGTAGGCCTCCACCGCCCGAAAGGCGGGCGTGCGGGCTTTAGGGGGGATGGGGGAGCCTTCGGGCAGGGAGGGAATCCTTACGCAGCGACCGGTTGGGTCGTACTGCCATCCGTGGTAGGCGCAGGTGAGTTTGCCATCGTCGATCCAACCGAGAGACAGCGCCGTTCCCCGGTGTATGCACAGATCCTTGAGCGCGGAGATTCCGGACTCGGTCCGAAACAGCACCACCTTTTCGTCGAGCAACTGCACGGATGCCGGCTGTCTCGATACATCGTCGGCCTTCGCTACCGGATGCCAGTAGTTACGCAGGCTCGCGCCCAATCAACACCCCCTCCAACTCGATCGGTAGCCAGGCCATCTATCACGACGGTACCACCGCCCGGTCTCCGGCGGTAGGCCCGCTCATTCCATGAGACAGTGCCACATGCCCGGTCCGTCATGGTGCCAGCGCGCTGGCACCGAGGCCTCTCTCCGCCAGTAGTTTGCGCAGGGCTATCGCAGGGGCGTCGACACCCTTGATATGTAATTCGGCGGTGATGTCGAGCGGTAACTCTTCGGGACGCTGTGCCTCCACGATGGGCTGATCCTGCATGGCGACCGTGTACTGGGTGGAACTGTACTTCTCGTCCGACGCCGGATCGAGGTCGTAGTTTCGGGTTATCCACGTGAACCGGCGAGTCCTGGTCGGGGCCATGGGTTGCAGAACGATGTCAAACCGGTAGTGCGCGTCAGCCTCTGCTTCCCTATCGTGATCGTCTTCGGCACCATGAACCACCTTCTCGGTCGGTCGAAAGCCCGCTTCCGTGATCACGAACCAGAAGGGCAGCGTGAATCGATAGAAGATGCCTTCGCGGACCCAACCATCCTCTGCGGTCTCGTCCCGGATGTCCGTCTCGACCACATAGCTGAACCCCTCCGGCTCCGTCGTGAGCGGACCGGTGTACACCATCGGCCGTTCCGGATCACCGAGCAGACCCGTGTGAACCCATGCGAAGTGACCGGCGTCGAGAAAGTTCTCCATCATCCGGCCTGCACTCGCCTCCCACTCGAAGGGAGGCAGGAAGATGGTTCTGCACGTGGGATCTTCCCATTCCGGCATAGAGCCCGGTCCATTGACCGGATTACCGAGGGTCGCCCAGATGACACCAAACCGCTCGATGGTGGGATAGGTCGGAACCCTGGCCTTGGGCGGGATGGGGGCCGCCGGATCCCGCTGTGGAATACGGACACATGCTCCCGACCGGTCGTACTGCCAGCCGTGGTAACCGCAGGTAAGTTTCGATCCGTCGACCCAACCCATCGACAGCGGGCTCCCCCGGTGAATACAGAGATCCTTGTAGACCACCGGGTCTGCATCGAGCCTGACAACCGCCAGCCTTTCTCCGAACAAGCTGGTTCCGACCGGCTTGTCGGTGACTTCCGACGACATCGCCACCGGGTACCAGTAATCCCGCGGAGCCGGGTGAGCACCGGGACGTCGCTTCGTGTCAGTCATAGTCGCAATGCCTCCTATCCTTAGTGGTCTGTCTGCCAAATGATTCGCCGTGTCCTGCTTGCCATCGACGCCCCTCGCTGTGTTCCGCCTCCTCGACGTACGCTACCGGTACGCCTTCGTCGGCGGGCCTTGCGAAGAACACCGCTGCCGGCGCATGCCACACCACCCTTTGACGGGCAGACCACTAGTCGTCTCCGGACCGGCGGCACCACTCCGCTACCGGCTCTCTCTCGCAAATGGTCTGCCCAAGGCAGCCGGCGCTCCCAAGCGACGGGCGGCCTCAGGACGGGACGAGATGACTGCGAGCACCAAGATGGTCATGATGAACGGGAGCATGGCCAAGAAATCAGTGGGTACACCGAATCCAACGATCTGAAACGTGAACCCCAATGTAGTGAGCGCACCGAACACATACGCGGCCAACATCGCCCGCCACGGCCTCCATCCGGAGAATATCACGAGACAGAACGCGATCCAGCCCAGTCCGGCGGTGAGCGAGTCCTGCCAGGTACCGAGTATCTGGATTGAAAGGTATGCCCCCGCCATGCCGGCCAGCGCTCCACCCACCAGTGTTGCACTGTAGCGAACCGCAACAACTGGAATTCCCGCCGCATCGGCCGTAGCAGGATCATCACCCACCGCCCACAATGAGAGTCCCGGCCTAGTACGAAACAGGAAGTAGCTTGCAACGGCCACGATCACCCAGGACAGATAGACAACGACATCATGGTCGAAGACAAGCGGGCCTACGACCGGCAGACCGGTCATACCTTCTGGAAAGACACTGGAGAATCGAGCACCTGGGGGCCGTCCCGTGAGCTTTGGGGTGGTGGCGTCACCGAGGAAACCCGACATACCCGTCCCGATGATCACGAGCGCCAATCCGGAGATGATCTGGTTGACACGCAGGCTGACGGCCAGTAGGGCATGCACGGTAGCGAGTAGCGTGGCTGCCAGTATGCCCACGAGCATCCCCAGCGCGAGGCTCTCCGTTTCGCTCGTAACCCAGAAGCCGCTCGCCGCCGATATCAGCATCATTCCCTCGATCCCGAGGTTCATGACCCCGGACCGCTCCGCAAGGATCTCCCCTATCGCGGCCAGCAGCATCGGGGTCCCGGCGGCGATCATGGAAGCTATCGACAGGACCAGGATCGTGTCGTTCACGGGGGACCGCGCTTTGACACAAGAGTGACCCGGTAGCGGAGGAGGAACTCCCCTGCCGCCACGAATAGCAGAACGAGCCCTTGCAGGAATAGGACGATATCGATCGGAATACCCATCTGCTGGAGCGCGGTCCCCGAACTGACGAGCCCGGACAGGAAGACCGCCACCGGTACCAGCATCAAGGGATGCAGTCGCGCCATGGAGGCCGCGATTATCCCGGTGAAGCCCACTCCCGTCTCCAGCGCCGTGGGCTGGAGTGCGTGGTTGACGCCGGCCACCTCAACGGCTCCGCCGAGGCCGGCCAGCGCGCCGGACACACACAGCACGGCGATGATGTTACGCGAGACGCTCATCCCGGCATACCTGCCGGCGGTCGGCGAGTCTCCGATGACCTTCGTCTCATAGCCCCACCGGCTCGCCTTGAGGATCCACCACATCAGAACGGCGACAACGAGCGCTATGAGGAAGCCGACATGTAAGCGCCCCCAGAACCGCGGAAGCTCCGCCACCTCGGGAATGGGCTTCCCGGTTGCGTAAGCAACGCTCTCCGGATCTCGCCAGTAGCTGAAGCTCCCGAATATCAGGTATTCCATGAAGTGGGTCGCTATGAAGGTGAGCATGAGCGTGGAGATGACCTCATCGGTCGAGAAAAAGACCTTGAGCACTGCACCGATTCCGGCCCACAACATCCCGCCGACGATTCCTGCAACCATGATGGCGGGCATCAGCACCCAGAATGGTGATTGCGGTAAAGAAATGGCGATACCGCTTGCCGCGATCGCTCCCATCATCAGCTGGCCGTCCCCGCCGATGTTCCAGATTCTCATCCTGAACGAGACTGCTGCAGCGAGCGCCGTGAATACCAGCGGTGTGGACAGGAGAAGCGTTCTCACCAGTGGATTCCTGCCACCGAAGGCCGATTGAAAGAGCTCTGCATAGGCTTCCAGCGGCGAGTGGCCGTCGACCGCCAGTGCGAGTGCACCGGCCAGCGTCGCCGTCAAGACGGAGGCAATCGGAACCACAATCCGGGCCTGCCACGAGGCCCTCTCCTTTGGCTCGAGACGCAGGCGAGCCCGCGGGATCTCGAAGGTCGCGCTCATCGACTCACGATCTGCGTGCCCCGGCCATCATCAACCCGATCGCTTCGAGGTCGAACTCCATTGGATCCATCTCCCCGACGATTTCGCCCTCGAACATCACCAGAATGATATCGGCGAGGGCCCGGACCTCATCGAGATCCTCCGAGATGAGCAAGATGCCGAGTCCATTCCGTGCGGCGTTCACAAGGAGGCGACGGACAGAATCTGTTGCGGCAAGATCAAGCCCCCTCGTCGGAGATGCCGCTAGCAACACGTCCGGATCCTCCGAGATCTCGCGAGCCAGAATGGATCGTTGGAGGTTTCCTCCCGAGAGGAGGCGGATGGGGAGTTCGCCCCGGCCACCGCGGATATCGTATTCCGCCACCAGACGCTTCGCCCTCTTGCGGATCTCCCTTTCCGAGAGCAGTAGACCGCGCGAGATGGGATGCCGTCGGTAGGCCTTGAGAACGAGATTCTCCTTCAGGGACAGATTGGAAGCCAACCCCATCACAAGCCGGTCTTCAGGGACGAAACCGAATCCCGCCTTGATGCGCGCAAGCGGACTCCCATGGGTCACATCAACCCCATCGATCGTCACAGACCCCCCGGAAACAGGACGCAGCCCGGCGATCGCCTCAGCGAGTTCGCGCTGCCCGTTACCGGCGACACCGGCGATCCCGACCACCCGGCCTCTGTGCACGTCGATGTTGACACCCTTGACGGCGTCCCTCCCCCGGTCACCCAATACCGCCAGGTCTCTCAGTGCGAGAACCGGCTCCTCCGGTTCGGGTTCCCCAGCCGATGGAGCGCTGGGCTCCTTGTTTGGCCCGCGCAGGACGAAGTCTCTGCCCACCATCATCCTGGCCAGCCGGCTCGCATCGGCTTCAGCCGTGGCCACTTCGCCTGTCTTTCGACCGTCGACCAGGACGGAGACCCGGTCGGAGACCTCCAACACCTCGTCGAGTTTGTGGGACACGAAGACGACTGCTCTTCCGTCCTCGGCGAGCTTCCGGACCCTCGCGATGAGTAGGTGGGACTCCTGTGGCGTCAGGACGGCCGTCGGCTCGTCGAGGATCAGCACCCGCACTCCGCGATAGAGAAGCCGAAGGATCTCCACACGCTGTTGCTCACCGACAGAAAGCTGCCAGGTTCTTGCTGAAGGAGAAACGGGCAACCCCATATCTTCGATGAATTCGCCGATCTCTCTCTCGATCTGGCTTCTGGGTAAACGTATCGGGGTTCTCGGATGTCCAAGCACCAGGTTCTCGGCCACGGTGAACCGTTCCACCAGCCTGAAGTGCTGGTACACCATGCCGATTCCGTTCGCCAAGGCGTCGCTCGGCGACCTGAAGACCACAGGTTGCCCGTCGACGGTGATCTCACCCGAGTCGGGCCGGTAAAGACCGGCGAGAACCGAGCACAAGGTGGACTTGCCCGCCCCGTTCTCGCCCAGCAACGCGTGAACCTCGCCCCAGCGAAGGTCGAGGTCTATGCGGTCGTTGGCCTGGACTCCGTAGAAGGCCTTGGAGATCGATTCCAAGCGGACAGCGGCACCCGATGCTCCATGCGCACTCTTCGGTTCGTCAGCCACAGGGACTCTGCATAGTCGCCGACCGGGAAGCCCTCTTGCCGAGGACTGGTCAGGACTCAGCTATCTCGCCTTCGATATTCTGGTTCAGCCACGTACAACAAAGGACTCGCTCGTTCATCGGGATGGTCTCGCCTGCGGCGATCTGCGTGTTTCCTTCATTGTCGACGACGGGCCCGGCGAAGATGTCGAACGTGCCGTCAATGATCTGTTGACGCCGCTCCAGCGCCCTATCGAGGACGTCTTGAGGAACGTCCTCGTGGAACTTGGAGAGCCCCATGACGCCGTCAGCCAGTCCCCCGTAGAAAAAGTGCGGCTCAAAGGTGCCATCACGGACCGACTCTGCCACCGAGACGTAGTAGGGACCCCACTCGTAGGTGAAGGAGGTGACCCAATGGTCGGGCGCCAGACCCGACTCGTCTTCGCCGTAACCGAGATACCACTTGTCCTCCCCAGTTGCCACCTGCGCCATGGCCGGCGAGTTCAGGTTGGAGACCAGCACGTCGGCGCCTGCCGCCACGAAAGCCTCCCCTGCCTGCTGCTCCTTTGGCGGGTCGAACCACGAGTTCGTGAATATGGCAATGACCCTGGCATCAGGGTTCACCTCCTGAACACCTAACGCGAAGCCGTTCAAATGCTTCACGACGCCCTCGAGCGGGAAACCAAGCACAGCACCTATGATGTTGGACTCTGTCATGGCACCGGCGATCATGCCGTCCACGTACCTTCCCTCCTCGGAGGCGATATCAAAGGCCGCCGAGTTCTCCGTATTCTGGTACCCGCCCCAATGGAGGAACACGGTGTCGGGGTACTGGGGGGCCACCTCGAGGATGTCGGGCTGGAAGAAGCTCGTAAGAATGACAATGTCATAGCCATCCTCCGCAAGCTCCGCCATCGCAGCCTGGCCGGGCTGCCCGGGCAGGATCTGCTCGACGTTGACAGTTTCGATCCCGGGAAGGTGCTGCTCCACGTATTGACGGGCGCGGTCGTGACCCTGGCCCCAGCCACCAACGATACCGCCGTCGTAGATCCACGCCATCCGGAGACCCTCACCAGGCATACTTGCCTCAGTGGTTGCCGGGGCTTGCGTAGTCGGCGCCTGAGTCGTCGGCGCCTGAGTCGTAGCAACCTCATCGTCACCGCAAGCTACCGCGACGAGCATCAAGACCGCAGCTACAACAACCGCCTTGGTCATCCGATGGATCATCTTGACTCCTCCCTATTCGAACCTGCCGTACACACTGCCTTGCGGTTACGCCGACGGGTCCTCCGAAAATCCGACACTAGCAACGATAGGTCGACAGTGACCTCCGTTGTCCGGCTTATCGAGTTTCGGGGAGCTCCTAGGAGGATGCTGAATTACCCCCGGTTGGCCCGGCCGTCGATAACAAACTACCTGTTCAGGGAATGCCGGGCCAAGCGCTGCCATCGTTTTTCGGCACCCTCCAATGCCAAGTTGGGGGCAGGCGCACACCGAAAGCACAACTCGCTCGGTCCCCGCGCTGCGGTCGATCGAGTCGGGGCGGTCTCATTGAAACATCAGACCTCCGTTGACGATGAGCGACTGCCCGGTGATGAAGTCGGATTCGGGCCCTGCGAAGAACAGGGCCGCCCCCACCATATCGTCCGGAACCTGGGTGCGCTTGAGGGACCGGTTGGCCACGATCCTCTCGTTCACCTCATGGCCCTGTTTGGTCAGGATCTCGTCGTCCGGGATCAGGTCCGGGGCCAGGGTGTTGACCCGGATTCCATCGTCACCCACTTCCCGGGCCAGCGACCTCGTGAAGCCCACGAGCGCTGACTTCGAGGCAACGTAGTGCAGGAAGCCGGGTATGCCTTCCCAGGCCACGGTGGAACTGATGTTGATGATCTTCCCGTAGCCCGCTTCCTTCATGTATGGATGGACGGCCCGGCAGCAGAGGAACACGCCCCGAACGTTGACCGCCATCGCCAGATCCCATTCCTCGTCGGTGAGGTCGATCCAGGGACCTACGGTCGCTTTCTTGAAGAAGGCGGCATTGTTGATGAGGATGTCGATCCTTCCGAACCGATCGTGAACGGTCTTGGCCATCTTCTCCGTGGAACGCCGGTCGGCCACATCTACTTCGACTCCGAGCGCGGTACCGCCGAACTCCGATATCTCCGCCACCGTCGAAGAGGGGTCTGATATATCGGCAACCGCCACGGCGGCGCCCTCCCGAGCCAGCCCGAGACAGTACGCGCGCCCTAGTCCCTGTGCGCCTCCGGTCACGATCGCCACACGCTCGCGAAGCAGACTCATCCATTGAACCTCAAGGTCGAGACCAGAACCGCGGATTGTCGGTCCCGACTCGGCCTGTACTCCCGACTCGCCAGGGTAACACCTCGTTCCTCAGGCTCCCTGCCGGTTAGTATGAGCAAGCGGACAGTTCGACTGGACCCGAATGCTGATCGGGCTACGGTGACGGCGCCTCCAATCGGCGTGATGAGGGTGACGACGACATCTCCTCAACGAACGGTATCCGAATTCGAATTCAAGAAGGTAAGCTCGCCGGCTCTTGAGCAACAGAGTCCGGAAATGCTGTCCCCAGGCTGTCTTGTTTCCCTGCAGACCCACCGCCGGGGTCATCCGGCTCCAGCGGGCTGCTAAACGGAGGGGGTTAGCTGCAATGACGAACTACGTTGATTTACCGGAGAGCTCGATCCACAACGAATTGGACGCCGCCACCGAAATGCGCCTCTACGCAGCGATGCGGAACTTCTGGCATCCGGTCATGTACGCGGGCGACCTTGAGGACGATCCCGAACCCGCCGTCCTACTCGGCGAACAGCTGGTGCTTGCGCGTATGGAAGGTGCGGTACGGAGTTTCCGCGATCTGTGTTGCCACCGAGGGGCCGCCTTGTCGCTCGGCTGGAACGAAGGAACCCAACTGCGTTGTTTGTATCACGGCTGGACCTACGGAGTAGACGGTGTTTGCACCTCGATCCCCGCTCGTTTCGGTATGAGGATCCCGACTCGTGCGAGGTTGAAGGCTTTTCATGCGCGCGAGGCGGCGGGTTTGATCTGGGTTTGCCTGGCGGACCAGCCGGTATTCGATATTCCCGAGTTCCCGGAGTTCGAGAATCCGACGTTCAAGGTTCTCCAAGGGCCGTTCTATGACTGGAGAACGAGCGCCCATCGGCGACTCGAGAACTTCATGGACTTTGCCCACTTCGCCTACGTGCACGACGGTGTGCTCGGGAGCAGGGACGATCCCGAAGTTCCCGATCATGACGTATGGAAGGAAACCGATTCGGAACTCGCGTTCTACCGAACTGTGAAGGAACCGATCGAGGGCCTCACCGGCTACGAATCGGATGAAACACTCGTCGACGTCGACTACACCTACCGGCTGACAATGCCCATCAGCATCCATTTCGACCGTCACTACCTTCCCGGCGAGTCGCGCTACGTCTTGTTTCTGGCTTGTTCACCGGTCGGCCCCAAACATACTCGGTCGTTCTGGTTCCTGGCCAGGAACTATGCCCTCGACGCGAACGATCAGGAGTTCCTGGACTTCGAGCGGTTCGTCCAGGAACAGGACCGTCCGGTCGTCGAGAGCCAACGACCCGAGATGCTCCCCTATGATCTCACCGCCGAGTTACACGTGAGAGCAGCGGACAAAGTCTCCGTTGCCTACCGGCGATGGCTAGTCAAGTTGACCAGCGAACTCAATCCAGCCTGAGCCTCCGACGCTCAAGCCCTATTCCGCGGCAACGGCAACGCCGGCCCCTTACCATGGCACCACAGTAGGAGGCTGGCTCGAGGCATGTTTACCGGGTCGTATATTCCTCTATCGGCCATTGAGAAAGAGGCGCTCCGCGTTTCCGAAGAGTACAGCCTCAATGTCTGGCGCTTCGCTACCGTATTGTTTTAGGATCCGAACTGTTTCACTGTACAGTTCCATGAACTTGTCCGGACTCCACGGGCTCGAGTCAGAACCAAACATAAGCCGCCGAGCGCCGAACCCTGGGAGGCAGTGCCGGAAAGTCTCCTCATAGAGTGCTATCGGTAGCTGTGACCAGGTGAGATCGATCCACACGTTCGGAAGATTGGCAAGGCACAGTGTCTCCTGCCACAGCGGTCGCCCGGCGTGCCCGACTATGACCTGCAGGTTGGGGAAGGTCCGAGCCACCGCATCCAGATCAATCGGTCGGCAATAGGTTACAAGGTTGCCAGTCGGCCGATCCGAATCCGACGATCTCGTATAGATTGCACCTGTATGAAACATGATCGGAATACCTGCACCTTGGCAGTAGTCATAGAAATCGAACGCTCGTCGATCATCAAAGTGGTATGGCCGTCCGTCACTCGACCAGGCAGGAACCGGTGCTAGTTTCACACCTACGAATAAACCGGATCCGAAACACGACTCCAGCGTCCTTATGGCGTCACCAGTCTGGCGTGGATCGACAACAGCCATCCCACGAAAGCGATCTCCGAACCATGTACAGAATTTCGTGGTACGCGCCCAATCCCAATCGAATACGAAGGCATGAGTAATCCCGATCCTGTCTTGCTTCTCGATCCACTCCTGGCCAAGTACACGAAGCCGATCGTCGGCTATGGGAGTAGTTCTCGGCCCGGTTGGGCCACTGTGTGGACTATCTTTGTAGAGATTGACTATGGAACTCAAGTGATTGTGTATGTCGATGACAGCCATGTAAGTATGGCCTCCCCTCTATCGTGACCCAGAACCTCTCCCGAACTAGATGTTGATGGTATCAGAACGGTATCGTCGTTCTGGATATAGCTCCTAGGCTGTAGCAATTACACCGAGGGAGAGATCGGTAGGCAGGAGAGCCACCAGAAAGCCTCATTTCGGTCCCTTCAAGAACAACCTCTCAGCATTCTTGTACATAACCCGAGCGATATCCGACTCACTGCACCCTCTCTGTCGAAGAAGGTCGACGGTCGCCGCATGGAGTGTTTCACACTTGTCGCTCGACGAGGGAGTGGAATCAGATCCGAACATGACACGATCCAGACCGAATCCGAGCAAGGAGTACCGGATACTTTCCTCGTAGAGTGCTGTCGGCAACTGTGACCAAGTGAGGTCAATCCAGACATTCGGGAGATTCGCGAGGCATAGTGTCTCCTGCCACAGAGGTCGCCCTGCATGTCCCACAATGACCTGAAGATCGGGGAAGGTACGAGCAATCACATCTAGATCGAGAGGATGGCAGAACTTGACTAGATTACCGGTCGGATGGCGCGAGTTGGCCGACTTGGTATAAATCGCTCCCGTGTGGAATAGGATCGGCAGCTTCTTACTCTGGCAATAACTGTAGAAGTCGAAAGCAGCCGGATCATTGAGACGATAGGGTCGACCGTCAATCGACATGTTCGGAGTCGGTGCCAACTTGATTCCCAGAGAAATACCTGTTGCCGTGCTCTGTTCTACTTTCTTGATCGAGATTGCGGACGACCGGGGATCTACCACAACCAATCCGTAGAATCGGTCAGGGAACCAGCGACAGAAGCGCTCTACCCATGCAGAATCCCAATCGAAGACAAGCGCTCGTCGTATGCCGACCCGGTCCTGGCTTCCATCCACGCCACACCCATCCGTTTCAGGTCACCATCCGCCACAGGGTAAGATCGTCGCGAGGAAGGACCGGGATACTCATAGCTCTCGTCATCGTACATGTTGAGGGAGAACGTCAAATGGTTGTGAATGTCGAAGGCTCTCAATTGGCACCCCAATCGCCGTGACCGACCATCACACAGCAACGGTGTGACTTATCCTCATGATTGACTATACACTCAGGCGTTTCCCGAGGTGCCGGGGTTCGGGTTCGGGTTCGGGTTCAGGTTCGGGTTCTCTTCCTAGCAAGCCAGCGTGTGAGAAGATTCCGGGGCGTTCACTCGAAAGACGCAAGACGGTCCGGGGCAGATCCACAACGCAAAGATTCTCCGGGAGCCCGCCGGCTCAGAAAGAAGTTGCCCGGACCGGCATACTCTCTTGCCGTTTGGGCACGACCGCTACTTCAGCGAGTGACGGGCCAGGAGCAATCGTCTTCGTTCAGAATTCGGCTAGGGAGGGGATCCGAAGTTGACCGTCCATGAGATTCGAATCGACTACGGTGTTCCCCTCTCACGGGAACCGCACAAGGGTCACAACCGGTGGCACCCGGCGGTGGACCCGGTGCTCCGGTGTCGCGCCGGTGACGAGGTTGTCATCGAAGCTCGCGACGGAACGGATCTTCAGTTCAACTGCGATTCGACCTCCGCGGACATCGAATCGATGAACCCGAGCCGTGTCCATCCCCTGACCGGTCCCATCTACGTGGACGGTGCCGAACCCGGTGACCTACTTGCGGTCGAGATCCTGGATGTCGCTACCGGCTCGTTCGGGTTCACGGCCCAGATTCCGGGCTTCGGGTTTCTTAGGGACAAGTTTCCAGAGGCGCATCTGACGCGTTGGGAGATCGCCGGCGGTTGGGCAACGTCTCCCGACCTGGCCGGAGTGAGAGTGCCCGGCGCTCCTTTCATGGGGATCATGGGCGTCGCCCCCTCCACCGAGATGCTGCTCCGCGTCACGGCCCGCGAGGACGAAATGTTACGACGGGGAGAGCTCGCGTTGCCGCCTGAACCGATGGGCGCTGTTCCCGCGGGGGGTGACATCGCCGAGACGGGTTTGCGGACCATCCCGCCGCGCGAGAACGGTGGCAACGTCGACATCAAGCAACTGACAGCGGGGACAACAGTATTGCTACCGGTATTCGTGGAAGGCGCCCTGTTCTCGGCCGGGGACGGCCACTTCGCCCAAGGAGACGGAGAGGTCTGCGGGACGGCAATCGAAACCAACGCAACCCTCCGAGCCCGTTTCGGTCTCCGCAAGGGGCAGGCGACGGGCCCCGGCGCGGGGATACGGTTCGAACAGTCCGACAGGAGCAGGCCCATCGGCGGTCCGACCTACGCGACCACCGGTCTACCGATCGACTCGGAAGGAGTCGGTCACGCCGAGAACCTCACATTGGCCGCGCGGAACGCCACGCTGAGCATGATCGACTACCTTGAGGCTCCGCACGGGTACACCCGACAGGAGGCTTACACGATCTGCAGCGTGGCCGTAGACCTTCAGGTCAGCGAGGTGGTAGACGTCCCGAACTTCGTGGTTACGGCCTTCCTCCCCCTCGCGGTGCTCGGCGGCGCGTAGCAGTGCCGCGGCCGGATCATGCCGATGCACCGAACCCGGCTACAACGCCGCGAACGTGATCGCCGAGGATTTGAGGCTACAACGCTGGTGGCCCAGGCCGGGCTTCTAGGAGGGATACGGATTCTTCGAGGACTGGTAGCGGGTCAGGCATCACCGGTTGCCAATAGTTCGTTCTCACTATCCGAGAAGCAGCTTTCGTTCCACGACAGTAGAGACGTAGACTGCCTGGCAGCGTAAGCAGGCCCGTAACGACTATCGAGGAACAGAGGAACATATGACGCTCTCATCGCTTCTTTCCACGACCGCACTCCCCTTTCAACCCGACCTGTTCTCAGCCGGAGAGAAACTCTCAGGTGATCCCCTCGAAGTGCGCTCCCCCTGGGACGGCTCCGTCGTGGGGACAGTCCCGACAGGTGGAAGAGCCGATACAGCGGATGCGATAGAGGCTGCCCACCGAGCCACGCTCAACCCTCTTCCGGCCTACCGCCGGGCCGAGATACTCGACGGGGCTGCCGCCCGGATCGAAGCCAACCGGGACGCGTTCGCCCGCATCCTGGCACTTGAAATCGGAAAGCCGGTCAGCCAGGCGCTGGTTGAAGTCGACCGGTGCGTCCAGACCTTCCGGTTCTCGGCAGCGGAAGCGCGCACCCTGACCGGGACCGGCGTTGCGTTCGACGCCCATCCGGCCGGCGTGGGCCACCGTGGTTTCACCATCCGGGTTCCGATCGGGGTGATCGCAGCCATCACACCGTTCAACTTCCCGCTGAACCTGGCAGCACACAAGATCGGGCCTGCGATCGCGACCGGATGCGGTGTGGTGCTGAAGCCATCGAGGGAGGCACCGCTGGCAGCCGCCGGCCTCGCCTACGTTCTGTACGACGCCGGGTTACCTCGGGAAGCCCTGTCTGTCGTGGTGGGCTCCTCCTCCGACATCGGTGATGTGCTCATCGCCGATAACCGGGTAGGCATGATCACCTTCACCGGTTCCAGTGAAGTCGGGTGGCACCTGGCGGCCAGAGCACCGCAGAAGCGGGTCAGTCTCGAGTTGGGCAACTCGACACCGGTCATCGTGTGCGCCGACGCGGACATCGCCGCGGCAGCCGGGGCGGCAGCAGCGAGTGGGTTCGCCTTCGCCGGCCAGTCCTGCATCTCCGTACAACGGGTCATCGTCGAGGAGTCCGTACACACCCGGTTCGTCGAGGAACTGGTGGACGCCACCGTCGGCAAGATCCTCGGAGACCCCTTGGACCCTGCCACTTTCGTCGGTCCATTGATCAACCACAGCGCCCGCGAACGGGTAGCCGCCTGGATCGATGAAGCACAACACACGGGAGCCACCTCACTCGTCTACTCAGGGAGCAGCGGACCACACCTCGGGCCGACCGTGCTGGACGATGTCGACCCGACGAATCGGCTCTGGTGCGACGAGGTGTTCGGACCCGTGGTCGGCATCCGGACCTTTGCCGACTTCTCCGAGGCGATCGAGGCGGCTAACGCCACCGAGTACGGACTCCAGGCGGGCATCTTCACCAACGACATCCGCAAGGCCCTCGACGCTGCCGAGCAACTCGACTTCGGCGGTGTGACCATCAACGAAACACCGACTTTCCGCGTCGATCAGATGCCTTACGGAGGGACGAAGATCTCCGGCAACACGAGGGAGGGCCCCAGATACACGGTCCGGGAGATGACCGAAGAACGCGTCGTCGTGATCGGAGGTTGATCTGACCGCGTCCACTGCGTCCCGTAACCTTGAGGCCGCCGACCCCTTCTACCCGCGGGTCGAGACCACCGGTTCGGGTCCGCGGGTTCTCGACCGGACGTTCGCGATCTTGCGGTTGTTCACGCCCGACGCGCCTGATTGGACCGTCACCGAGGCAGCCGAAGCACTCGACCTACCCGTTCCGACCGTGCACCGGCTCCTGGCCGCCCTCCAGCGGCACGGGTTCGTCTCTCGGGACGATGCGTCCAAGCGGTACCGGCTCGGCGTCGCAGCCTTTGAACTCGGAAGGCGGGCAACGGCGTCCACCGACCTGCAAACAACCAGCCTCAAAGTTCTGGAGTCGATGGCCGCGGCGAGCGGTGAGACCGTTCTGCTGACAGTGATCGGCCCTGATCGGCGCACCTCGGTTTGTCTCGAACGCGTCGAGAGCCGAAACCCTCTACGGCTGTCGGTCGTTCCCGGTCTACGGGTTCCGCTCCACGCGGGGGCCTCCCAGAAGGCGCTGCTCGCCTACATGAGCGACTCCGACCTGCAAGCGTTCATCGACGGTGGCCTACCGGCCTTGTGTGATGCGACGATCACGGATCCGAGCGTACTCACGAAGGAGTTGCGGTCCATTCGCACACGGGGTTGGGCTACCTCCTATCAGGAGACAAACCTAGGCCTATGGGGGATTGCGATCACTCTGCTCGACTCCGACACGAACGCTGTTGCGGCGGTCGGTCTTGCCGGACCACGGGACCGTCTACCGAAGTCACGGATACCCGAAGTTCTCCATGTGCTGGACGAGGGTGCTCGCGCCATAGCAGCAACCAGGGCACTGAAGACCTCGACACAACTGAGCGGCGAATGGTCCGAGAACAGTCTCAAAGAGAGTTAGATCCACAACCCACGGCAAAGGAGAAGGCCCGTTGACGACATCAATTCAGACACTTCTAGAGTCATCGACACCGACGTCGGCACTCTCCGGGAAGGTGGCGTTGGTCACGGGAGCCGCGAAGGGACTGGGTGCGGCCATCACCATGGACCTGGCCCGCCAGGGTGCAGACATCGTTCTCAGCGCCCGGGACGAAGATGCCCTCCGCCAACACGCCGACCACCTGGATGCCGAGTTCGATCACCGTTCGTCTCTCGTAGTCCGCGCGGATGTTCTCTCCGAAGATGACGTGCAGCAGATCGTCAACCAAACGGTGGACCGATTCGGGGGCATCGATATCCTGGTCAACACCGCAGGTGGCACCGGACCGATCGAAACGCCCGCTCAGAACGTCGAAGTACAGGCTTTCAGGGAGATACTCGAACTGAACGTGCTCGGTACCTTCATCGTCTGCAAGTACGCCATCCCCAGCATGATCGAGCGGCGCGACGGCCGCATCGTCAACATATCCGGCACCAGCGGTCTGCGCGGGTATATCAACCGGGCCGGATACTCCTCGTCGAAATGGGCGGTTCGGGGCCTGACCAGGACGCTGGCGCTCGAACTCGGCCCGTACGGCATAACCGTCAACGCGGTCTGCCCGAACGTCACCCACGGCGACCGGATGACGAAGATCGTGAACACGAAGGCCGCCACTCTGGGAGTGACTCCCGAGGAGGTCTACGCCGACTTCGCATCGCAGACCGCCCTGGGCAGGTTCATCGACAGCGTTGACATTGCTGCCGCGGTTTCGTTCCTGGTGTCGAACGGCGCCCGCAACATCACCGGGCACGACATCGTGGTGGATGCCGGTTGGGACGTGTGAGACGATTCATCGCGGATAGCAGGAGTGAGTCCGGATGCGAGTAGCCGGCGTCCAGAACGGTCCGGTCGGCGACCGGCCGTCCTCGGCGGTACGCCTGGCGTTCCGCCAACTCGGTGACGAAACACCCGACCTAGTCGTTTTCGCCGAGCTGTTCAGCTTGCCCTTCTGGTGCGTCGGCCATACCCGCCAGGACTATTTCGCCTGGGCTGAGAATCTCGAGGGAGAGACGCTGACCACCGCCCGAGAAGAGGTGCAGAAACGGGGATGCCATGCGGTCGTACCGTTCTTCGAACGGGGCCCGATCGCAGGCGAGTACTTCAACAGCGCAGCCGTGCTGGGACCTGACGGATCGGTCATCCCGGGGGTTCTCCCCACCGGGGAGGAGACCCCCGTCTACAGGAAGAACGCCATCTCGTCATATAACTGGGGAGGATCCGTCAACGACGAGAAGTACTACTTCCGCCCCGGGCCTGGATACCCGATCTTCACGACGAGCATCGGACAGATTGGGGTGCTTATCTGTTACGACAGGTGGTTCTCCGAGGCTTGGAGACTCCTCGCCCTCGCAGGCGCCGAAGTCATCTGCGTTCCGAACGCTTCGAGCGGGACTGTCTCCGAATTGTTCGTGCCGTCTATCAGGACCTGGTCGGCCCAGAACATCGTCTTCACGGTCGGCGTGAACCGTGCCGGCCACGAAACCGTGAACGGAGTGTCCACTTACTTCTACGGTCTCAGCTGCGTGGCATCCCCCCGCGGTAAGTTGCTGGCGGTCGCACCGGAAGGGGAACCCGGTGTCGCAACGGCAGTTATAGACCCCGAGGAAGTCGCCGCAGCTCGAATGGATCAGACCATGTATCGCGATCGGAGACCGGAGCTGTACTCTCCGTTGACCCGATCATGAGCATCCCGACCAGTCTGCGAGCCGGGATCGATCTGCTCGACCGGAAAGGCGGCCTGGTCCGCATCAAGCGGCCCGTGGATCCGGTCGGCGAGCTCACTGCGGTCATGGGGGCGCTCGAGGAGCGGGGCGATTGGTCGGCCGTTCTCTTCGAGTCGGTAAAGGGATACGAAGGCTGGCGCATCGCGGGTTCGCTCTTCTCCGACCGGTCCAACGTCGCAACGATGCTGGGAGTCGACCAGGTCCGGCTGGTCGCCGAGTTGAGTGACAGGTTCAGCCATCCTCTACCGACCACGAACGCACGGTCGGCGCCGGTCCAGGAGGTCGTTGTGACCGGTGACGATGCCTCGCTGGACGATATCCCCCTCGTATGGCACCACGAGAGGGACGCCGGCCGCTACATATCCATGGGGCTGACCTTCGTCAAGGATCCGGACACCGGCATGCCCAACGCCGGGATCTACCGGTTCATGCAACGCGATGCCAGGACTCTCGTTCCTTCCCTGACATCCATTTCGAACATCGCCGACATCTTCCGCCGCCAGGAAGCGCGCGGTAAGCCTCTCGACATAGCCATCGTGCCGTCGGCTTCCGCGGCACTCACCTTGGCGGCGAGCTACCGGGCGGCGCTGGGCACTGATGAGTGCACCCTGGCGGGCGGCCTGCAGAAGGCCCCGGTGGAGTTGGTACCGGCACGAACCGTGGATGTGGATGTTCCGGCTGATGCGGAGTTGGTCATCGAGGCCCGCATCCAACCGGGTGAACGGCATCCGGAGGCCCCCTTCGCCGACATGTCCGGGTCCTACAGCCGCGTCAAGTATGGCCCTCTGGTCTCGGTGAGTGCCATCACCCGGCGGCGGGACCCGATCCTACAACTCGCATTCTCGGGTCACGCCGACTCCACCAATATGGCCGCGATCGGACATGAGGTAGCGATATGGAGGGCCGTCCAAGCGTCCTCATCGAACGTCGTAGCGGTTCATGTCCCGGCCAGCGGATACGGGTTCCATTGCTATCTGGCTATCCGCAAGGCACCTACCGTCGAAGGGGGTGAGCGTGGTGAGCAGCGCAACGCCATGCTGGCCGCATTGGGGGCCGTACCGCAGATCAAGCTGATCGTCGCCTTCGACCATGACGTGGACATCTTCAACGAACACCGGGTGCTCGGTGCACTGGCGCGCAGGTTCCAGGCCGTCGATCCCCGCACCGGTCGGAGCCACCTCACCGTCATCGGAGACGCCAAGGGCGCCACCTACGATCCGAGTAGCTTCCATCGGGAGTACCCGAATTCGAAACTGATGATCGACGCCACCATCCCGACCGATCTGGACCCTGCGGTTCGGGCCGCATTCGAGGAAGCGAAACCGGGATGGCATGAAGACATCAACCTGGCCCGGTACCTGGAATAGTCCGGCCATTGGATATCGTTGCAATGCACCCGTCGGACCTCGATGTTGCCGATGACCGAGCGTTTGTGATGTCGCCTGGTCTTCCTCTCGGTCAGATCCCCGGAGATTGTCGAGGCTCTCCTGCCGTCACTACCAGTAGCCGGGACATCCTCGGTGTGCCGGCCGCGAGCGGCTTCCCGACTTGCACACCATGGGTCCCGGACAGCAGACCGGTGCCCTGGCGAGGCGATCCTGAAATCCAGCCCCACCAACCGGACCCGCTTCGCCACCCTCGCCACCGACACCCTGCCTGACCTACACGCCGTCGACCCCACCGACCGGGCAGTCTCTAGGCACACGCCGGCTGCTGCCCTCCAGACAACCCACACTATTCTTGTATAGTATTATCAGGAGCAATCTTGAGCCCATCAGCCTATTGGACGAGGTGGTCATGGACCGAGTACCCGGCTTAACCCCTGAAGAGGATGCGCTCATCACGGAGCTAGCCGGCGACCCGAGCAAATGGGTACCCGCCGGACCCGAAGCGTGGGAACAAGGACGGCGCATGGCACAGGCCATAGCCGATACCTATACCGACGAAGACTGGCGTCGGGTGCTTAATCGGTTAGCCCCGCCCAGAGCAGCTAGGCAGATCGCACGCCGCCCCGCGGCAGATCGCGCACACCTGCTGAGCCTATTGGGCCCCGAGCAACGGACTGAGGTCGAGCATCTGTTAGCCGTGACCGCATAACACTGGTTTGACCAAGCCACCCTACATCGCCCGGTCCGCATGTAGACACGGCATCACTTCGGATGATGTCCGCTTGACACTGGACGAGCCGGAATGGGTGACGCCACTACCGGTCCTGGTAACGGGAGAAGATGATCAAGCCGATCGCTCCAACGTCAACGTGTACGGTGGGTATGACACGTTCGGGCGATCCCTGGTCGTTTTTGTAGACAGATTCGAGAACATCGCCTTCCACTCCGAACGCGGCGATCGGCGCTTCGGCTGGTTGTTCTGAAGCCTCATGCGGGGCATATCCTGATCGTCTCGTCAAGTCAATACAATTCCCAATGATCAGCGGATTGCACGCCGTTTGGTCTTCGGTGTGCGAAGTTGTTTGATTGTCCTTGAACGCTGGACCCGCAGCGAGAAGGAAGGAATAAGATGAGTGAGCCCTCGCGTGGCAGGATCTCCCGGTTCGTATTACCGCCCGGCGGCTCGTACATCCTGGAACCCGAGATCGTTCTGACTCCGGATGGACCACAACGCGGTTGCGCAGCCGCCATCGAAGACGAGGCCTTCACGGCTGTGGACACCGTGAGCCGCGTTGCCGACTCCCGTCCGGGTCTCTTGTCGACTTCGCTGCCCGGAGTCGCGATGATTCCTGGCTTCGTGGACTCTCACCAGCACCCGACCCAGACCTTCGGGAAGGCGATCATCGGGGGCCAGCCCGCCCAGATCTGGAAGCGAATCTGGTTACCGCTCGGTGAAGAAATGAGTGCTGAGGCAATCTACGTCGCCGCAAAATGGGCCGGCATCGAAGCCCTCCGGGGAGGCTTCACGACCATGGTCGCGTCAGGCGAGCTCGACGAGGAGAAGAGCCGTGCCGTTGAGAGAGCTATAGACGAAGTCGGGATCCGGTGCGTGCTCAGTCGGAGGTTCAGTGACGCCGCGCATTACGAGAGTCCTGCGAAGGATACGGTCACCGGTAGATCGGCAAGAGAATGCCTCTCGGTCGCGGAGGAGGTTGGTCGCGCCCCGACAGTAAGCCCGCGCATCACCACCTCGCTTGCTTGCGACTCGGTCCAGGCTGCTTCACCCGAGCTCCTCCATGGGATCGCAGCGCTGTGTGGAGAGCTGGGTCTCGTGTTCCAGATTCACGCCAACGAACACACTCCCGAAGTCGAGGGGTCAATGGAGCGCTACGGCCTGCGTCCGATCGAGCTGCTCGGGTCTCTTGATGCGTTAGGCCCGCAGACACTCATCGCGCATGCAACGCTGGTGACGCCCCATGAGATCGGTCTCCTAGCGGAGCGCGGCGCCATCGTGAGCTACAACCCCGTGGCCAGCGCGTGGAAGGGGAACGCAGTGGCTCCGGCACTCGAGTTTGCCAGTGCCGGGGTTCGTTTCGGGTTGGGCACGGACGGTACGCGAAGTGACGGATTCCGGCTCATGGACGCCGCGGAAACGGCTCAGCGCCTCACCACCGGCATCAGAGTCGATGACTGGTTGGCGGGCAGCGGGCGCCTGTGGCTCGAGGCGGCAACCGTCGGTGGCGGAGCAGCAGCTGGACTCGGTGACCAGATCGGGGCGATCGCTCCAGGAAGGAGAGCCGACTACCTGCTGCTCGACGTGACGGCACCCGAGTGCCTCCCGAGCTGGGACTTCGTTTGGGAACTGGTGCGCTACTACGACCGAACGCACCTGTTGGCGGTCTATGTCGACGGGGAGAAGCTCGTAGAGGGAGGCCAACCCGTCGGGTGGAACCTTGCTGCCTTCATCGCCGAGCATGCGGCCATGGCACGAGACATCGTCCGGCGAGCCGATCTGATCCTCGTAGGAGATCGACCGGACCCTCGTCAAACCGCTTGAAGCCGCATCGGGCGACGGGTCGCGGACGGCCAGAGGCCTCCTGCGCCTGATCCCCCGGGCCGGCTCGGCAATGGTCTATGGTGACGTTCCATGAGGGATTCATGGTCCCGGTAACCAGCGGCATCTTCGCCAGAGACCCCTACGCGCTCCAGCCCGATGCGATGGTTCTTCCTGGTGGCGTCATGACCGATTCCCCCGTCCTCGTCGTCGATGCCGGGGGAGTTGGCTTCGCCGGACATCGGCAAGGTGCCTTGGGGCGTTACCCAGGCATAGAGATCGAGCGAATCAAGGGCAAGGTGATCGTTCCGGGTTTCGTGGATACGCATCACCACGTCACACCATCGTTTGTCAAGGCTATCTCGTTCGGTGAGCCGGCCCAGATGTGGACCCGGATATGGATGCCGTACGAGGCCGCTCTCGATCCGGAGATGAGTTACTACGGGGCAAAATGGACCTTTGTGGAGGCTCTGCGCGGCGGTTTCACGACGCTCGTGGACAGTGCGATCCGCCCCGCTGAACACACGGCCGCTGTGCTCAAAGCTGCCGATGAGTGCGGCATCCGGCTGGTCCTTTCCACCGGTGTGTTCGACCTTAGTGACTTCGGGACCGAAGCTCCCACGCCAGATCTCGGGGGTTCGATCCACGGTGTTGTGGAGCTGGCCGAAGAGCACCTCGACATGTGCGCCGGCTACGCCAATGTAGAGCCGTCGATGGCCTGTGGGACGGTGCAGTCGAACTCCGGCCGACTGATCACAGCCCTGGCACGGTGGTGCCAGGAACACGATGTGTTGTTCCAGATCCATGCCAACGAACATACGGGAGAGGTTCACCGTTCGGTGGAGCGCCATGGTCTGAGACCGATCCAATACCTGGACGCACTGGATGCGCTGGGTCCGATGACGCTGCTGGCGCACACCACGCTGGTCACACCTGCCGAGGCTCGACGCCTGCGCGACACCGACACGGCCGTGAGTTACAACCCGGTTGCTAGCCAGTGGAAGGGCAATGCGGTTGCACCGGCACTCTGGTTTCACGAGTTGGGCATCCGTTTTGGAATCGGAACGGACAACACCCGCAACGACGCCTTCCGGCTGCTCGACGCCGCGGAGGCGACCCAGCGCATCGCGTACGGCGTACCACTCGACGACTTCTCGACGGGCGGTGGTCTTTTGTGGCTGACCGCGGCTACAGCCGGCGGAGCAGATGCCGCAGGTCTGGGTGGCAAGGTAGGCGCGCTCGCCGATGGTCAGCAGGCCGACTTCTTGATTCTGGATGCGACCGGTCCCGAGCGGCAGCCATCCTGGGATCTGGCGTGGGAACTCGTCCGCTTCTACGATCGATCAACCATCGCGGCCGCGGTGGTGGCCGGCGTTCCCAGAGTCATTGGGGGATCTCCCGTCGGTTGGGACCTGCAAGCCTTCCTGACCGATGCGCTTCCCAAAGGCATCGACCTGGTCCGGAAGGCGGGAATGGTGCAGCTCCACAAACCCTCGTCCTTGGGACTGAGCAGTTCGATGGACCGGTAGGTGGACGAGCTCCTCCTTGCGTCGGCCGTGGTTGTCGTCGCCGCCGCAATCCAAGGCTCGGTCGGATTCGGAATGAACGCGCTCTCGTTCCCAATCCTCCTAGTGATCGACGACTCACTAGTGCCGGGCCCGCTGCTCATCGCTCACCTTTCCCTCGTTCTCATGATGAGCGCCTCTGAGATGTCCCAGAGGGACTCCCGGGCCCTTGCCTGGGCTGTGGGTGGTTCAATTCCGGGGGTTGCCGCGGGTGCATGGCTGATTTCCCTGGCCAGCAAGGCACAACTCGTAGCCCTGGCCATCGCCGCGCTGGTTCTCGTGATAGTCGTGGTCCTGCGCGGAGTCGAGCTGGGCCGCGGTAGAGGCACCCTTGCCGGTGTCGGTGTCCTGTCCGGCCTCCTGGGAACCACCGTGTCGGTGAACGGTCCTCCGCTGGCCCTCGCGCTGATCAGTGGACCAGGCGCCGTCCGGCGGGGAACGATGGCGGTTTTCCTAACGATCGGCACCGCTTTCTCGATCGTGGCCCTGATCGGCGTCGGGAGGTTCGGCTCATCCGAACTGGTCTCGGGTTTGGCACTTGTCCCGGCCGCCGGCATCGGCATGCTCATAGCAGTTTCGGTCCGCAGCATCGTCGATCGGATCGACGCGCGGCTCGTCGTGATACCTCTGGCCGTGGTTTCCGCGGTAATCGGAGTGGCCGGTATCTCCTAGCTGATGTCTCCAGTCGCCCTCGCGGCATCTGGTGGCATTGCGGGCGTGGCACAGCGGTCAAGGAGTCTGGCCCGCTTCCAGCGGTGCGGCGGACTGGACATGTGGCTCAGCTAGAGCCTTCGGAGTTGCAGGAAGGGCAGTTCAGCGACTGTTGCTGCGATCCCGGCGGTCTCGCCCGTGCCCGCTATGTCCCACTCGACCGCGACCCGTACTCCGACCTCGGCGACTTCTCGATTCAGGTGGCCGAACCCGATGAGCTTGCCGATGGTCGGGGCCCATGTGATGCTCGAGGCGCGACCAACAACCGCGTGATCCGCTCGTACCGGTTTGGCTACCCACTCGACCCGGGGGGAGACGTTGGGCGCAATACCCCGGTCGACGTGCTCGGTCACTACCTGGCGCCAGTCGATATCGAGACCGACGAGCGTCCGTGGCGGTCCACCGGCCTCCTGCTCGTTCAGCAGCGCTTCCTTGCCGATGAAGTCTCCCTTGTCGAAGTCGACGAACCGGCCGATCCCCAGCTCGAACGGTGACGACATGTACTCTGGTTCAGAGGCCGAGACGGTGTGTGAACCGACCGGATCGGGCCCGGCGTTGGCGTAGTCGGGACCCGCTATCAACAGCCCGGCCTCGACTCGGGCCACGTCGATGGCCCATTCTCCACATGGGCGCATGAACAAGCCCTCGCCGGCAGCGGCCACGGCGTCCCACACCGCCGGCGCTCCGCTGAGAGGGGTGAAGAGCTCGTACCCGAGTTCTCCCGTAAACCCTTGCCGGGCCACCTCGACCTCGACACCGGCGATATCGGCGGGTTCGAGCCGCGAGAAGTCGAGGTGCGACCAATCCCGGCCGGTTGCCCGCTCGAGCACCTCGAGGGAGTTGGGCCCCTGCACCGTCAGGATGCCGGAGTCGTCGGTCACATCCACAACCGAGACGTCGTACCCCTCGGCCTGCCGGGTGAACCACGCCAAGCTCCGGTCCCCGGTGAGCCGATAAGCCGACTCCCCCCTCCTGAACACCAGGCCCGCGACGATGACTTTGCCGTCGTCGTTGCACCAGGGTGTGTAGTAGATCGAGCCCACCGCCAGCGCATAGGCGTCACGGGTGATAACGCAGTCGACGGCGGCCGTGGCATCCGGCCCCGAGATCTCGCACTTGGACAGGGGCGACATGTCGCCCATGGCGACCGTCTCCCGGATGGCGCGTAGCTCGGCATGGAAGTCGTCGTACACGTCGACCACGTGGTGCAGATCCCAATTGAAGTACCAGGGCGTTGCACTGTCCCGCGCCGTCCGTGTATGGAACGGCGTCCCGATCCGCCCGTCGGGACGGTACCGGCTGGCAGCAGCATGCGACCACTCTTGTTCCGCCATTCTCTTCCTCCTTTCGATGCTCCGAATCGGGCCCGGCGCATTCGGATGCTGGGATCCGGCTACGACACGGGACCCGCTTGGGAGACGTGAATCGTCGGCATCGCACGGTCTCGCGCGGGGGGCTCACCCCATTCAAGAACCTGAGAAGACATCCCCGGTCATCACAACTAGTCGGAGAGGGTCGGCTCAGCCGTCATGATGGGGTATGACATAGGGGATGATTCGTCGGCTGTCTTGCTGAGTGGGTCCCAGTGGTGGGCGGTGTCCCAATAGTGCTGGGCGGCAACTTGCAAGTCGTCTAGCAACTCCGGGAGGTCGAGGTCGGGGATTACCCGGTTGCTCATGACGATCTTTCCGTCGACGAGCACGGTTTCCACGTCGTCTCCTATACCGCAGTCCACCAGGGCGCTGATCGGGTCTCGGATGACGCCATAGCGGAGACTGTCGGGCGCCCGCAGCCCGATGACCACGATATCGGCTTTGGCGCCGGGAGCGATACGGCCCAGGTCGTCACGGCCCAAGGCTCGAGCACCGCCCAGGGTTGCCGCTTCGAACACTTCTCCTGCGGTGGCAGCGGCGAAGTCTCGCTCCATGATCTTTCCAACATACGAGGCCATCCTCATCTGCATGATCAGGTCGCGGGGATAGGTGTCGGCGCCGAGGGCGATGTTGACCCCGGCTTTCTTGTATTTGGTGAACGAGTCGAGGAACCGTCCCCTCCTGAACAGGTTGACCGGGGAGTGGGAAACGGAGGTTCCGGTGCCCCCCAGGATCTCGAGGTCCCTACCACCGGCCCAGTTGGTCAACGGGTTCTCTGCAACCAGTTGGCCGTGACCGATGATCACTTCAGGCCCGAGCAGCCCGACTCGTTCGAGCAGTTCGATGGGGGTACACCCGTGGCGTTCCACGATGTATTGCCATTCCAGGGGACTGTATGCGGCGTGGGTCTGCACCGGTACACCGAGCTCCTCCTTGAGCGCTACCGTCTTCTCGAGCAGCGGCACCGAGCAGTACTCCAGTTCCTCAGGAACGAGGATTCCCCGGATGCGGCCGTCGGCGGCGCCGTCGTACTCCTTGATGAACTCCACCGCCTCGCGCAGTTCACCCTCACCGTCGTCCTTGGTCGGTACCCGCCGCCAGCGGCCATCCTCGGTACCCTCGAATACCTCGGATTCGTAACCGGGGCTCAGATACGCCCGGGATCCCATCTCCTCGACCACAGCCGCAGTCGGAGTCACGCGTTCCTTAGCACTGCCGACATCGACGAACGTCGTCACCCCATTCCGAAGCAACTCGGTCACGACGAACCGCGCCGTCAGCAGATCAGCCTCGCGGTCACGATCCTTCCGATCATGCTACGCGAGCACCCGTCGGAGTAGCCGCAGACGCTGTTCAATCGCTGAAACGTTCGGCTCCTCGTCAGGAACGCCGCGTATACGCGTATATAGGTGCGAAAGGTCTGGAGTTCTCCCGAGAACCCGACACTTGGTCTGTGCGACTCGGTGATGATGAATAGTCGTCCTCCCACTCCTCCAATGGCTGGTGTCCGATGGTGGAGCGAATCCGGTCCGGGGGTTGAGGGTGATCGAAAACCACGAGCCAACCCCCCATCTCTCGACTGACCACGCGTCCTCAACATCCTTCCGACACCGGCATTCCATCATGTGGAGATGATTCTTGAACAGAACCCCTTTCTGCTACCTTCACGCGCCATGTATGTCGACGGATCGGGCCCCTCGGATCAAGCTGGGCATATAGGGCTGCGAGTACCCGCGGGTGCGTCACGTTCTCTTCCAGAGCCGCCGATCCCTCCGCCGTTCAGGAGTTCTAAGGGGGAACAGTGACCACCACGAGTACCCTTCGTCATGTCGGTAAGCCATACCTGGGTCTCACCAACCGAGAGCTAGCCGCCGGGAAAGGCCTGTTCGTCTCCGACATCGTCCTCCCTGGCATGGCCCACCTGGCGATCCTGAGAAGCCCTCACGCGGCCGCACGCATCGTTTCGATCGACACTTCCGCAGCCGAGGAACTCGACGGCGTGGTGTACGTGATGACCGGGGATGAGGCGAAAGCCCAGATGCGCCCGATCCCCGAAGCGTGGAACACCAAGGAGATCGGCGCCAAGGGCGTCGACTGGTACGCGCTAGCGCCGGACCGGGTCCGTTACGTGGGCGAAGCAGTAGCTGCGGTTGTCGCCGAGTCGAAGAACACCGCTTTCGAAGCGGTCGAACTGATCGATGTCACGTACGAGGTGCTGCCCGCCGTGACCGACCCGCGAGCAGCCCTCGCAGAGGATTCGGTGCTGGTCGAGCCCGAGTGGGGCGACAACCTCCTGATCACGAGGGACTGGCGCACCGGCGACATGGAAGGTGCTTTCGAGCGCGCCGAGCGAATCATCGAAGGCGAAGTCCGGTCTGAACGGATAACCGGTGTTTCGATAGAACCGAGAGGCTCGGTTGCCCAGTACGACATCTACCAAGACAAGCTGACGCTCTGGGAATCGACCCAGAACCCCCACCCGCTGAGAACCTTCCTCGCCGAGACGCTAGGCATCCCCGAGAGGACCATACACGTGATCCAGCCCAACGTCGGGGGCGCGTTCGGGCTCAAGCAGCCGCCCTTCCAAGAGCAACCCCTCATCGCATATCTGGCGCGAAAGCTCGGTCGGCCCATCAAATGGATCGAGGGACGGGACGAGAACTTCGCAACCACCGGCCATTCCCGCGACGTGGGGTTCCACTACCGGGCGGCGTTCGACAGTGAAGGCATCGTCAGCGGCCTCGACATCGAGGTGGTGGCGGATGTAGGCGCGCCGACCGCCCTCCTGGGCTGGGGCCAGTCGTTCGTCACCGCCTACTGCTTGCCCACGGTGTACCGCGTCCCCAACAACCGCATCCAACTGTCGGTCGTGGTCACCAACAAGACACCGTGGAATGCCTACCGGGGATTCGGAAAGGACTCCGCCACCTTCCTCATGGAGCGGATCATCGATCGCGTGGCCCGCGAAACCGGTCTCGATCGCGCAACCGTCCGCTATCGCAACTTCATCCAGCCGGACGAGTTCCCGTACTCGCAACCATCCGGAGCCATGCTCGACAGCGGCAACTATCCGGGAACCCTGGACAAGGTTCTCGCGATGGTCGGCTGGGACGACTTCCCGGACATGCAGCGCCGGGCGCGCGAGGAGGGTCGCTACATCGGAATCGGTCTCAGCCACGAACTGACCCCCGAGGGTTGCGCGATGCCCGGGGCGGTGCTGATCTCGGCCTATGAAGGAGCCACCGTGCGAGTCGCCCCGTCGGGCGACGTCACGGTCCTCACCGGCATCACCTCACCCGGTTGCGGCAACGAGACTGCAATGGCCCAGATCGCCGCCGAATTCCTGGGCTGCGAGATCGAGCACATCAAGGTAATCCAAGGCGACACGGAATCCTGTCCCTACGGTCTGGGTAACTTCAGCTCCAGAGCCACCATGTACGGCGGCTCGGCCGTGCAAGCCGCCGCCACGGAATTGCGCGAGAAGATGTTCCGCATCGCCGGCAAGATGCTGGAGGCCGCGCCCGAGGACCTCGATGCCGCGCACGGCAAGATCTTCGTGCTGGGGGCGGAGAGCCGCAATGTCGGTTTCGCGGACGTCGCCAACCAGGTCTACCGCCACACCTTCGGACAGTACGCCGACGAGGAGGAACCCGGACTCGAATCGACTCGCTATTTCAGGATGGGGAACGTCTACCACCAACCCGAGAAGCAGGGCCGTTTCAGCAACTACCCGGCTTGGCCCAGCGGGAGCGCAGCGTGCATCATCGAGGTTGACCCGGATACCGGAGCGGTAAAGGTCCTGCGATTCTGCCTGGTGGACGATGCGGGCACGGTTATCAACCCCCTACTCGTAACGGCGAACCTGCACGGATCCCTGGCCCAGGGCATCGGCGGGTCCATGTACGAACAACTGGCCTACGACTCCAACGGGCAGTTGCTGACAGCGACATTGATGGACTACACCATTCCGACCGCGGTCGAGATGCCCAGGTTCGAGATCGAGCACCAGGAAACCCCCTCACCCTTCACCCCGCTAGGAATGAAGGGTGTGGGTGAATCCGGTATCGGCGTGTGCCTGAACGCATTGTGCAGCGCCATCGAGAACGCCTTTCCCGAACTCGACCTGGAGATCAACGAGTTGATCCTGACACCGGGCCGGGTCTGGCACGCCATCAACGAATCACGACGACGCCTGGGGGTCACGCTTTGATCACGCGGGAACTGGAACTGCTGAGACCGAAGACCAGCGCAGAGGCGGTGGCGCTGCTCGCCGAACGGGGCGAGGACATCACCGTCCTGGCAGGAGGCATGAGCCTCGTTCCGATGATGAACCTGGGAATCGTGCAGCCTGACGTCGTCATGTCGCTCAACCACATCACCGACCTCGTCGGCGTAACCTACGAGGGCGAGCTCCGGATCGGCGCCATGGTCCGTCACCGGGAGGTGAAGGAAAACGAGCTCATCAGAACCCACGCTCCGATGATGTCCGCGGCTGCCGGCCTGGTCGGGGACGTGCAGGTAAGGAATCGCGGGACCATCGCGGGGAGCCTCTGCCATGCCGATCCTGCCGGCGAGTACTCGCCGGTGGCTGTGGTCTCGGGCGCCGATATCGAGTTGGCCAGCAGCGCCGGGACCCGCCGGATGCCCGCGGACGAGTTTCTTATCGATCTCATGTTCACCGCCCGCGAGTTGGACGAACTCGTCACCGCCGTCATAGTGCCCAGCCAGCCCGCCGGCGCGGGTTCCGGATACGTACGTTTTGCCCGGGTAGAGGGCAGCTTCGCTATCGTCAACGCAGCCGCTCTGATCGCGCCCGGCTTCCGGTCGACGAAGGTAGCCATCGGCGGAGTGGGAGCCACGCCGGTAGTGGTCGATGCCTCGGACACCTTCGCCAACGGTCCCGAACCCGCCGCCTTCGAAGAACTGGCCACGAGAGCATACGAGGCCGCTGAGTATGCCTCATCGGACATCCACTCCGATGCCGAGTACCGGCGGCACATGGCGGGCGTGTTCGCCAACCGAGCGGTCCAGCAAGCCATCACGAGCATGTGATCGAGGTGAATGAGTCATGAACACCCGGATCAGCCTGAAGGTAAACGGTAAGCACGCAACCGTCGACATCGACACTCGGACGATCCTGGTCGACATGATTCGGGACGAGTTGCGACTTACCGGTTCCCACGTCGGTTGCGCGACCGGCAACTGCGGGGCATGCACGGTGCTCCTCAACGGCAAGACCGTCAAGTCGTGCTGCGTGCTGGCCGCCGACGCCCACGGCCAAGAGGTGCAAACCATCGAGTCCTTGAGTTCCGGTCCCAATGATCTGCATCCCATCCAGGAGGCGTACATCGATAATCAGGGGTTGCAGTGCGGCTTCTGCACCCCGGGAATGATCCTGTCAACCCTCGTCCTCCTGCAGGAGAATCCCGATCCGAGCGAGTCCGAGATACGTCACGGAATAGCAGGTAATCTCTGCCGCTGTACGGGGTACCACTTCATCGTCGACTCGATCGAGGACGCCGCGGCCCGCCTACGTTCGGGGGCGGAGGCTCCGTGATCGGGCAACGCCACCGGGTAGGACAGGGAGTCCTGCCCCACCCGGGATGATGGCGCCCTCAAGAACCAAGCACAACGATCCGGAGTGAAAGTGACAAAGTACTGGCATCCGTTCGCAGATATGCGAGCCATCACCCGAGGTTCGGAACTCGTCCTCGACCGGACCGAGGGCTATTACGTCTACGACACCGACGGCCGCCGCTACCTCGACGCCACAGCGAGCCTCTGGTATTGCAACGTCGGCCACGGTCGCACCGAGATTGCACGGGCCGCGTTCGAGCAGATGCAGCAGCTCGAGGCCTACTCGACCTTCGGCGACCTGACCAACCGGCCCGTGATGGCGCTGACGGACCGGCTCGCCCAGATCGCTCCGGTCCCGGACAGCGTGTCCTTCCTGACCAGCGGGGGCTCGGATTCGATCGACACCGCCGTCAAGCTGGCCCGCCTTTACCACAAGGTCATGGGCGAACCGCAGCGAACCTATGTGCTGAGCAGGTTCAGGGCGTACCACGGCATGCACACGGCCGGGACCAGCGTGGCCGGCATTGCGGCCAACCTGGACGGGTACGGACCGCTCCTGTCCAAGACCCGGGTGGTCGGCTGGGATTCGCACGACGACCTCGTCGAAGCTCTTGACGAGTTGGGTCCGGAGAACGTTGCCGCCTTCGTGTGCGAACCCGTGATCGGGGCAGGCGGCGTCCTCGCCCCTCCCCCCGGCTACCTCGAGAAGGTCCGCGGTATCTGCCGCGACTCAGGGGTGCTCTTCATAGCCGATGAGGTGATAACAGGCTTCGGTAGGACCGGAGCATGGTTCGCGAGTGAGCGATGGAACCTGACCCCGGACCTCATCACCTGCGCCAAGGGAATAACGTCCGGCTACCTGCCGCTCGGTGCGGTGATCGTCTCCCCGTGGATCGCCGAACCGTGGTTCGAAGGAAGTGCCGGCATGTGGCGGCACGGCTACACGTACTCGGGACATGCCACGGTTGCCGCAGCGGCAAACGCCAACCTCGACATCATGGAACGCGAGGGTCTGGTACGGGCGGCGGTGCGACTGGAGGCCAGTCTGGCGACCGGGCTCACCCCCCTATCGAACCACCATCTCGTCAGCGAGGTACGCGCCGGTGTGGGAGCGTTGGCCGCCGTACAGTTGTCCTCGGAAGCGGTGGATGAGGATCCCGGGCTGCCCAACAGGCTCGTTGGTGCGTTGCGCGAGCACGGAATCCTAACCCGGATGCTGTTCGGCGATGCCGTACAGGTGTCACCACCGCTCACCCTTGACGACGCCGGTGTCAAGGAACTCGCCGACGGAATCCGCGGCGCCTTGGACGCTGTGGGCTGAAAGATGTGCCCGACCGGGGGCACGACCCCGAGGCCGTCCCATAAGTGTCCGATCGGTCAAGCGATCAAGTTTGCCGTAACCAGATAGACAAGCAGAACAGGAGATCAAGATTCAATGAGCAAGTTCGATCTGGTAATCCACGGGGGAACCCTGGTTTTCACCGATGAGGCTGTTCCCGGCGATATCGGGGTCAGAGACGGGAAGATCGCCGCAATCGCCGCGCCCGGGATGCTCGGCAACGGTACCCGGACCATCGATGCCACCGACCTGCATATCTTTCCGGGTGCCGTAGATCCTCACGTCCACCTCCAGACCTTCCAGAGCCCGTTCGATGTGAACGTGAAGACCGAAACCCGGAATGCCGCCATCGGTGGATGCACGACCATGGTCCCGACTCTCCTCAACCGGGAGGATGCCTCGGTTTCGTTCCTCGACTACTACCCCTGGGCGCTGGAAGCCGTCCAGCGTGATTCCATCATCGATGCCGGTTTCAGTGCCGTGATAGGAACTGATCAGCAGATCGAAGAGCTACCGGCGATGGCTTACGACTGCGGCATAACGTCCTACAAGTTCTACATGGCCTACACCCAGGACGAGGCGTCGGTGTTCGGCATCCTGGCGGTCGACGATGCACAGTTCCTGGCCGGCCTCCGGCAGGTGGCGGCCATCGGCAAGCCCGCGATCGCCATGGTGCATGCGGAGAACATGTCCATCATCCACAACCTGAAGGCCAAGTACATAGCCGCCGGACGCGACGACCTCAAGGCATGGACCGACGCCCGCCCCGACATCGCCGAGGAGGAAGCCACCCGCCGGGCGATCTGGTACACCAAGGAAACCGGCTCCCAGCTCTACATCGTCCACATGACGATCGGCCGCGGAGTCGACTGGGTCCGCCAGGCAAAGGCCGAAGGCGTTGACGTGATCGCCGAAACCTGCCCGCACTACCTGGTACTGACCAAGTACGACAACGACAAGGTGGGAAGCCTGGCCAAGGTGAACCCGCCGCTGCGCGACGCCGAGAGCCAGGAGAAACTCTGGGAGGGTCTCCGCGACGGCACCGTAACGTGTGTCGGTTCCGACCATTCGACGGTGGTCGCCAAGCCGGACAAGGTCAACACCAGCATATGGGACGCCGTGCCGGGTTTCCCCGGGATGGGGATGCTGCTGCCCGTCATGCTCAGCGAGGGCTACCACAAGGGCCGTATCTCGTTGCCGGACGTCTCCCGGATCCTGGGCCTGCAGAACGCCGAGGTATGGGGTCTCTACCCCAAGAAGGGTGTCCTCCGGGTCGGCTCCGACGCCGACTTCGCCATCGTCGACCTCGATCAGGAGCGGGTGGTAACGCCCGAGTACATGCAGTCGGCGGCCAACTGGGGCCTGTACGACGGTTGGAACCTGAAGGGGTGGCCGACCCAGACCATCGTGAGAGGCACCGTCGTCATGGACTCCGGCGAGATTGTCGGCGACCCATCGTACGGTCAGTACATCCCGAGGTATCCGTACGACAAGACAAGCTAGTGGTCTGAGGTAACCACCTGAGACTGCTCGGTGTGCCTCACCCATCCGGAAACGCCTACTGAAGATCGAGCGATGAACCCAGAAACCTATCCCGGGGCTGGTTCCTGGCCGGTACGCCGCTGGTTCGCGGACGTTGTTGACGTGGAGCGGCAATTGGCCGCCCACGACTACCTGGCCGATCGAGGGTTGGCGACCGCGGTATTCCTCGCCACGTCCCTGAACCTACCCCTGCTGCTCGAAGGGGAGGTAGGGGTGGGCAAGACCGAGGTGGCTAAGGCGGTCGCCCAAGCCCTGGACCGCCGGGTCGTGCGCCTCCAGTGTTATGAAGGTATCGACTCGAGCCAGGCGCTGTACGAATGGGACTACCCCCGCCAGCTTCTGTATCTCCGAGCGGTGGGAGACACCAGATCCGATAAGGAGAATGTTGTCGAAGATCTGTACGGGCCCCGCTTCCTGAACGAGCGTCCGCTGCTCGAGGCCATACGAACCGGTTCGGGAGCGGTGCTGCTCATCGACGAGATCGACCGAGCCGATGACGAGTTCGAGGCGTTCCTGCTCGAGGTTCTGGCCGACTTCCAGATCTCGATCCCTGAGATCGGCGCCATCCGAGCCGAGCAACCTCCCATCGTGGTGCTGACCACCAACCGGACACGTGAGCTCCACGATGCTCTCAAGCGACGCTGCCTGTATCACTGGATCGATTACCCGGATCTGGATCGCGAGATGGCGATCGTGCGCGCCCGGGTTCCAGAACTCCCAGAGGATCTGGCCCGGCGGATCGTCGAAGCGGTCCACCGTTTCCGGCGGCTCGACCTGATCAAGCTGCCGGGTATCGCCGAGACCATCAACTGGGCCCTAACGCTCGACCTTCTAGGGGTCGACCAGCTCGAGCCCGATCCGGTGGCACCGACCCTCGGCGCCCTGCTCAAGGAGAGAGAGGACATCGACCGGGTGAAGCCTCTCCTCGAAGAGATACTCGATTGATCCCACCTGCCGCTGATCCGGCTCAGGTGCTGGTTTCCTTCGGTCACGCGCTTCGTGATCAGGGCATAAGCGTGAGCCCTGCCGAGATCGTGACGTTCTGCAGGGCTGTATCCGTGCTCGGCGCCGATCACCTGGATGATGTCTACTGGTCCGGGAGAACGTGCCTGGTTTCCGAGCACGCCGACATCCCAGCTTACGACGTCGCCTTCGCCTCGTTCTTCCTCGGCTCGGAACCGGAGTTATCGTCCGAGAGCGGGGAGGAGCCGGACTCCCCACCCGGTGAGGTAGCCACCTCGGATCCGAGCGGGGAGCGGTCTTCGTTCGTCGACTCCGCAGATGTCCACACTGGTAGCGGGGAATCAGAGCACGAGGAAGAGCCGGACCCGGGTGCCGTGGCCTCACTCTACGAAACGCTCCGGCACCGATCGTTCTCGGAATGGACCGAGGAGGAGAAGTCCGCCCTCGCCATGCTCATCGCCCGGATCGAGGTCCGGGTACCGCGCCGATGCACCAGGCGACTACGTCCGGCCCCGACCGGAACCCGGCTAGATCTGCGCAGAACCGTCCGCAGCGCTCTGCAGAGCGACGGCGAAGTCCTTCGCAGATCGTGGAGGCGGCGCGTCGTCAAATCGAGGCGCATCCTGCTGTTGGTGGATGTCTCAGGGTCCATGTCCACCCAGTCGAGAGCCATGCTGCACCTCGCCTACGGACTGGTGACAAGTACCTTGAATACCGAAATCTTCTGCTTCGGCACGAGGCTCACGCGGACCACCGAATTGCTCAGGGGACGCGACCCCGACCGCGCCGTCGATCGGGCTTGCGCCGGGGTGGTCGACTGGGCGGGCGGTACCAGGATCGGTGACTCGCTCGTGTCGCTCCTCCGGGATCCCATCGCCCTCAGGCAGGTGCGGGGATCAGTGGTTCTGGTCGCATCGGACGGTCTCGAGACGGGGGATCCCGAGTTGATGGCGAGTCAGGTCGCTCGCCTGTCCCGGCTGGCCTACTCGGTCGTATGGATGAGCCCCCTCAAGGCAGATCCTTCCTACCGTCCCCTGACCCGGGGCATGCGGCGCGCCTTCCCCCATCTCGATCATCTGGTAGCTGCGGATTCGTTGAACGATCTCGAGAAAGTCGCCCATCTCCTCCCGATGCTCGTCTCCGGCATCCGCTCCCCATAGCGGCAAGCAGAAGCCGACTACCGGCAACAGGCTGCGCGCGAGCGCGACCCCTCCGCCGGGTTTCCCTTAGTTCACGGCATCGGAGGCCCTATCAGCAACGACGAGCCGATCACAGCCGTACGTCCGTGGCTCCGAGGCTGGACGTGGTTTGCAAACGCATTCCTGTGTCTTCACGAGGCTATCCCCATTGGTTATCACCCGTTGTCGTGCTCCTGACCGACGACGGACCGGTCAGTTGTTCGGGTTGGGCGGTTCCGCTGCGCTTCTGATGATCCCGTCGAGGTCACATGCGACCGTGATGCTGTTTCCGATGGTTCCGGGTCGGCGGGTTACCAGAAACCTACGGTCGGCACCGATCATGTCTGCTGTCTTGTTGAGCCGGGTCATGATCGCGCGGCTCGGGTTGGTCGTGAGCTTGATCTCGATTGCCCAGATCTCGCGTCCGACCCGTACGACCAGATCGATCTCACGACCTGACGTCGTGCGGAGATGCCAGGCGTCGAAGTCGCGCCCTGTCTGTGTCAGAGCGGTGAGGATCTGGTCGATGACATGGCCTTCCCAACTTGCACCCGCCGTCGGTAGTGAGGCGATGTCGTCGTCGGCGCTCATCCCGAGGAGGCTGTGTAGTAGTCCGCTGTCCCGCCAAAATACCTTGGGTCTTTTGATGAACTGCTTGGCGGGGTTCGTGCTGTAGGCAGGCAGGCGGCGAATGAGGAAGGCCCCTTCAAGATAGTCAAGATAGTCGTTGACAGTGTGATACGAGAGTCCGAGCGCTCGACCGATGTCGCTGGCGTTCCACTGTTGCCCGTGACGGGCGGCGAGAAGTCCGAAGAGTCGTCGGGTGGTTTGGGCGCTTGCGGGCAGGCCCCACGAGGGCAGGTCGCGTTGGGCCAGCAACCTGAGGGGGTCGCGTTGCAGTCGGTTTCTGTTTCCACAGCCCCTGACTTCTACTTACCGGCCCTCAGATTTCTATTCTCAAGCCCTGTCGCCTCTATATCCGGTGTCGATTACCGGCTCTTGACCGTGACACCGAACACTCTTCAACAGAGCGGGACTGTTCGGGCTGCCTGGCAGGTTCGAGCCTTCTTCGAGGGGTCTGTAGCGATCCGATCTATGGTGGTGGAGGTATCCTCCAGTTGCTGACGGTTGCGAGACGTAGAACAGCATGTAGTCGAGCGGAAGGTAGGCAAGGGTGGCTAAACCAACCTCGACAGGCACATGTACGTTGTGCGAGCAGACCTACAGCCGGGCCGGGATGGGCCGACATCTCAAGGCATGCCGCAGGAAAGTGGGTCTTCAAAGGGTCGTGAGTGGCCAAGAACCCGTAAGGATCGAGCACGGTCGGAGAGCGGCACGGAGCTACCACATCGCTGTCGAGGACCGCTACGACCCTCGCTACTGGATGCATCTCGATCTGCCGATGAATCTGGACCTGCGTGGCTTGGACCAGTTCCTTCGCAACATCTGGTTGGAGTGCTGCGAGCATCTGAGCGCTTTCTACATCTCAGGAGTGATGTACCGATCAGGCAGCATCCATTGGCTCGAGCCGTTTGGCGGCCGCCGCCCCGAGACCATGCGATGCGCCGCTCACCGGGTTCTTCATCCGGGACAGAGGTTCAGGTACGAGTACGACCTCGGTACGACCACGGAACTGGCGCTCAGGGTGCTGTCGGAGCAGGAGGCCAAGCTAGGGAAGGGCATCCGGCTGCTGGCGATCAATGACCCTCCCAGAGTGGTCTGCCACTCATGCGGGACTGCACCGGCGGCCGTGATCTGCACCGAATGCAGCATGGAAAGCTTTCCGTATCCGGACCGAGGCTACCTCTGTAGCGATTGCAGCACCCGACATGGCTGTGACGACATGGTGTACCTACCGGTGGTCAACTCCCCGAGAGTCGGAATGTGCGGATACGACGGATAGGCGCCGCGCGGCTTGACGGGTAGTCGCAGACGGCGACAATGGCATGAAAGACTCGGAGAGGCGCCACCAGAGAATGGCCGGCCGGCGGCCGGAGTTCGATCGCTATCCCGAGCGCTTGGCGCCGAACACCGGACGCCCGACTTGATCTGCTCCGTGCTGGAGGATCTCGGGGTGCCGACACGGTGTAGTCGCCGAGATCCTGGGACGCCGTGTTATCCGGCTGAACTGATCAATCTATGGGGCGGAAGCGTTGGGTCCGGTAACGATGCGGAACATCCGCCCAAGGCTATAACGCATCTACGAGATGCTCGATACCGATCAGAGCCCCCTTAATCGTGGCCCGAGCCTGGTATCTCGCTACGACGCAGACTTCCTCCTGAAGCCCCCGATCCCGGAGCCGTGACTTCGCTCTTCGAGACACTCCGGCACCGGTCTTTCTCGGATTGGACCGAGGAAGAGAGTGGATGAGCCCGCTCAGATCCGATCCTTCCCGCCGTCCGTTGACCCGCGGTATCCGGCTGGCTTTCCCCCATATCGATCATCTGGTAGCTGCGGATTCGCTCGGTGATGTGGAAAGAGTGGCCATCCTCCTACCCAGGCTCGTCTCCGGGATCCGCTCCCCATAGCGGCAAGTGGAAGCCGACTACCGGTAACGGGAGCGCGGACCCTCCTCCCTTGTCTCGGATAGGCTCGACACAGCGTCCCTACCCGTTCCCGCGTACAGAGCGAAACGGCAACGCGGCGCCGGCGGCGATCACAGGAGTTAACAGATGGCAACCACGAGGAACGACCGGACGACAATCGAGGAGTTCATCATCCCGCGGGGAACCGGCAAGGCCTTCCATCTGGGCGCGAGCCAGATCCTGCGGATCACCGCCCATGAGGGCAAACAGGTCGCCGACGTCAAGTTCATCAACGCGCATGATCACAGGGAACAGTTCTGTGCGTGGTGGTCATCGTGCCTGAACTCCGAGCGGCCTAGCAGTCTGATCACCGGCGGTACCAAGAGGATCACGGAACTCTTTTCCAAGCCTCCATGGGAACGGGTCCTGCTCCGTGTCATCGACGACAAGGTCGGAGACCATCTCTTCAACGGCGCCTGCTCCCCCCGGATCCGCGAACTGATGCCCGAATTCAAGTACCTCGGCAGCAAGACCTGTGTAGACCTCTTCCGGGAGGTCCTCGCCCCTCATGACATCGGTCTCGAAGACCTGGAAGCCTCCGGCACATTCAACGTCTTCATGCCGGTCCGCTTCAAGGATGACGAAGCCGGCACCTGGGAGTTCCTTCCACCATCCTGCGAAAAGGGTGACTTCATCGAGTTCCAAGCTGAAATGGACATCCTGGTTGCCGCAACCTCCTGCCCCCAAGTCGCCATCATCAACGACTACGACCCGAAGGCCATGATGTACCAGATCTTCGAACAACCCCACGAACCGCTACATTCTGCCCTGTAGCACGACGCCATGAGGCCGTTTACCTCTCTGCCTTCTCCAGGGTGGAAGGTGATCCAGGCACTTGCGGCGAGCACTCTGCTGGGACCTGGCCTCGATCAAGGGGTCTCAGCAGACCCGTGCCCTCCCCGTCGTCGATAAGTCCCCTCCTCAAGGCGATCATCGTCACCTCCACCAACAACCGGGCCGTCTTCGGAGTACTCGCCACCAACCGGTTTGCGGTTCTCTGCGCAGTCGCGACGAACCAGCCGTCACGAGTCATCCCGAGGCGATAGCGACGGCCGGGTTGTGGAACCTGGCGGTGGAGTCCTGGTCACGAAGCCGTGTGATCGCCATCACCCTGCTCCCCGACCTCCATACGATAGGCCCGGGCTAACAACCGGGGGGATACCGCGTCACGAAGCGCGACCCATCCCGAGGCGACAGTGTCAAGAACCGGGCCAACGCGGGCATACCGGGCGTGTTGGTTGCAACCGGACAACTGACTGATCTGAACGGTCTTGGCCCAGGCCTTGGGGGGAGACGAATTGAGGCTTCGCTGTTTCCGCTTGGAGCCATAAACCCCGCCCCCAGACCGGGGGAGGCCGATACAGCCCCATAAAGGCGCTCCACACACCAAGTTTCGATTGGGTCAGACCCGCCCCCGGCCCAACGGGCCAACCCCGTCATCGCAGTGGCCCCAAAGAACCGGGCACCATCCACTATGAGTGAATCTCAGTGATTGCCATCAAGGGGATGACTGAGACCTACAACCGTTTCCACGATCCCCACGAGAACAGGGCCGAGCACCTACGTCTACTTCGACGGACCCCAAGCCTTCGCTCAACTCGTTCGACGAATGGACAACGTACCGGGATTGCGAGTCACTCTCCTGCTGAACATCCAGCGGGCCAGGGGGGACACGACCGCCGCGGACCGGCTTGTCCGGCGGTTCACACCGACCGGTTCTGGGGAACGGACTGGCCGGGCTCGTCCCAGCCCGCCGTCTATTACGACCCCCGCTCGCTGGATCCGTCCAGTCCCTCCGGTGTACTGCACGCCAAGGCAGTGGTGGTGGACGACGAGGCCGTCTTCATCACCTCCGCCAACCTCACCGGAGCCGCTCTCGACCGCAACATCGAGCTTGGCGTATTGATCCGCCACCGGGCACTAGCCGCCGGCGTCGCCAACCACTTCCAAGGCCTCATCGACGCCCGACTGTTGAGCCCGCTCCCAACCGCCTAGACGACTAGTCCCGAGGTGTGTGGGCCGGCAACCCGAAGGCCATCATGCACCGAATCTTCGAACAGGGGGACTAGCGACGAGAGGTCCGGGGAATCCGAACAGTCAACCTCAGACCGTGAGGAGGAACGTCGCGGTCGCCGCTGGGCGTCCCTGTGGATTTCAATTGGGCCCGTAGAAGGGGGCTTCCTGGGACAGAACAGTTAGGGTTACCCGCTCTATGAACCTTGCGAGCTCCGGCCATCGGAAATCAACGCCTTGGTAGCAGGTAGACGATCGACTCTTGGTCAGGATCGCGGCTGTGTTCCCGACGGTCGTGATGGATGCCTCGTATGGTCCTTCAACTGTCCTGGTCAACTCGATGTGAGTATCTCCCGTGTCGAGCTTCCAGGCTCCCGCCATGGCACCGGCCGCTTGTCGCTCGGTCGTCTTGTTCATCGCGCCCGGGAGTCCTTCGAGAAAGGCTGCTACGTGTGCTGTCGGTTCGGGCACTCCGGGATCGGTCATACGCGACCGAGCGTCCTGAGCAATCAATTCCGATGAGAGGTTGCCTACCCAAACCGATGCTTCGTAGTGGCCTTCTGCTGTTCGGTCCAGACCAACGTGTATGTCCCCCTTGGAAAGGTCCCATCGGCGCGGGCGCAGTGTGTAATGGGTACCGCGTCTGGATCCGCGGCGTTCCAGGTGACCGCCGTCGACGAGGCGGTTGAGTATCTTGACCGCAGCGGTCCGGTCCAGGCCTGTGGCGGCTCTCACAGTGGTGTTGGTGATGGGACCCGTCACCGCGAGCCCGAGTACCTCGGTGTGGAAGTCTCTACTCTCGATGCGGGTACCGTCGGGTCTTGCGATGTCGGGGCTCAATGCGTAGGCCGCCCCCGCCCCCCTCCCCTGCTGCTGTAGGAACCCCCCATCCCTGAGGCGCGCCAGCGTCCTGCTCGCTCTAGAGGCGTCCACGTCCAGAAGGTTCCTGACCACCGTGTTGGTAAGGGTCTCACCGCGGGAGGCTCGGACAAGCAGACCTAGATCGGACGGTTCAAGACCGGCAGCCAACTCGTCGTCGCCCACCGAGTACGGCCGGTGCGCGGCGGCGGTGGCTGATGTGAGGGTCCGCGCGAGCCAGGCACGCTCGCGTGGCGACGCCGCCGAGCCCAACCTGAGCGTGACCGTTACCGACGAACCATCCGCCTCGAACTCGGGCGGCGCCATCAGGTTCAGCGCCATGTGACGGTGCATCAGATCGACACCACGCCCGGCGTCCTCAGCCACACCGTAGTAGCGAAGCGTCCTGATGACCAGCACATTGCGAGGGATGGACTGCTGGGAAAGAGTAGCCAAAGAAACACCGCGGGGCAGCCCGCCCGGTGAGCGCACCACGACCCGGTCCGGCCGTATCTCCACACGTACCGCTTCGCCCCGCGCTGCGTACGAACGGTGCGCGACGGCGTTGGCGATAGCCTCGCGGACTACTGCTTGGGGTAGACGATGTAACTCGTGACGCCAGACACCGATCGTGGCCATATCCACACCCAGTTCCTCCAACACAAAGGCTGCGGTGTCGGCCACCTGGTTCTGGACGGGCCCGTTGAACTCCTCACGGCGGTCGTAGTCGATGCCGTCGTCGCGGTAGCGGAACAACTCCACATGCGCCTTGCCCAAAGCTGCGCCGGGGTTCGGGAGCAGGAACAGCGCACCGGCAACGCTGAGCCGGTCCCGGTCACCGTTAAGCACCAGAAAACCGTTGTCGCGAAGCCGGGCCGACAATTCCGGCGAGGTGCCGTTCTGTACCCTCCAGTGCCACGCCTCGGCCAACCGTTGTCCCAGATCAGGATCGATGTCGTCAGAGGTCAGCCCGGTAGGGGAGGACTCCACCGACCGTACGAACCGCCTGGCAATGAAGTCGGCGAGGTCCGCGCCCAGCAGCGTATGGTTGGACGCGCCCCTACGCTGCTTGACCTGACCGTTGGGCAACTGCGCGAACGAGTCCTTGCGCGGAGCCACCGATATAGCGACCACTACGCGGCCGTCAACCCGAAGACGGTGGATCCGATAGCGACCGAGGTCCCGAACCTGATCCAGCGCCTGGCGCAAGCGCGTCTCGCTGCCGACACTCAGGTCGGCGCCCTTGACCAACCCTCGGTCGGTCACTCCCACTAGGATCACCCCACCGTCCGCGTTCGAGAACGCCATCGCCGCTTCGGCGATACGGCCGCGGGAGGCACCCTCCTTGAACTCGACGTACTCGCCCTCAGCAGGGAACTCCGCCGCGAGCTGCGCGGCGGTGAGTTCTCCTGCCGGTTGAGCCCGGCAACCCGGATGGAACATAGGATATGACATTATCACAAGCCTAATTGAAGGCACTGCATGATTATATCATAATTGGGGATGACCCCCCTATGGATCAACAAGGTGACTGTGGCGGCGGTAACCATTGCTGGTATCGGGTAGCGAGTCGGTGGTTGTGGCGGAGGGCCGCTCGATTCGTGACGTGAGGATGGGAGGGGTAGCCGTACCTGGCTAAAGCGGTTCGAGGAGATCGGTGACCTCGTCCGCTCTCGCCCGTCCCAGACCGGCGTTGCCCTTCCAAGTGACCATCTTCATGCTCGACAGGGGTCGAGGCGCCTGATCTCACCCGATGGAACCGGTCCTCCATCGAGGGTGTCCGGTTCTGACCTCACCGGAGCGACCCGGTGGTCGCACTGTGGACAGCGCGTGACGGCATCGGCCGTCCAAGCGGAGTCGAGTGATAAACTCGAATATGGCTGATAATCGAGAGGTGACCAGCGAATGACGATGAGGCAGTTCGACTACGTTGCACCTACGAGCATTGAGGAAGTGACCGAACTCCTATCGAGCCACGGGAGCGACGCAAAGATCCTCGCCGGTGGTCAGTCCCTTGTAATCCTGCTCCGGCAGCGGCTTCTCGCACCCACCGTTGTCATCAGCCTGAGCCGGGTCGAGGCGTTGAGGGGCATCACCGATAGCGGCAACGGCCTCGAGATCGGGGCTATGACCACGTATTCGGATGTCTCCCGCAACGCAATCGTCGATCAGGCCGCGCCGACGCTGGCGAAGGCAGCCGGCTCCGTGGGATCCCGTCACATCCGGAACCGGGGCACAGTCGGCGGGAGTCTGGCCCATGCGGACCCTGCCGGGGATGTGCCCGTAGCTCTGCTCGCCCTGGATGCATCGATCACCCTCGCCGGACAGGGAACGGTTCGCACCTGTTCATCCAATGACTGGTTCACCGGGTTGTTCGAAGTTGCGATGTCGGATGATGAAGTGCTCACCGGGGTAACCATCCCGAGGCCACCGGAGATAGTCAGTCACGGATACCACCGGTTCAGCTACCGGGAAGGTGAATACCCGATGATCGTAGCCGCTGCCGTCCTCGGTTGGGATGAGGGAGTGTGCACGTCGGCGCGGGTAGCCATGGGGGGTGTAGGCGCCCATCCACAACGACTCCCCGCAGTCGAAGACCGGCTGCTGGGCTCCCGAGCGGATGCTCGTGACATCGACGCGGCAGCCGTGATCGCCAGCGAACTCATACATCCACCGTCGGATGTACGCGGCTCCACAGGGTGGAAAAGAAAGGTAGCGGTGGAATACATGAAGCGTGCGCTTGCGGAAGCGGGCCGGGGTCCGGAGAACGGTCATGGCTGAGCAGGACATCACCGTCGTAATCAACAACGAGTCGATTTCGACGAGGGTCGCCGGTAACCGACTACTCCGTGAGTTCATCAGGGAAGATCTCGGACTCACCGGAACCAAGTCTGCCTGCGAGGACGGGATGTGCGGCGCATGTTCCGTCCATCTGGACGGTGACGTGGTCAAGTCGTGCCTCATACTCGCCTCGGAGGCCGATGGACGCACCCTGACCACGATCGAGGGACTCGGGTCGCCCGACGACCTTCACCCGGTACAGCAGGCCATGATCGACAACTTCGGGTTCCAGTGCGGGTTCTGCACCCCGGGTTTCATCATGACGATCGTCGACATCCTGGACAAGGACGTTGTGCACGATCCGGATTCGCTGCGTGAGGATCTTGTGGGCAACATCTGCCGCTGTACGGGGTACACCAGGATCGTGGCCGCGGTCATGGATGCCGCCGCTAGGAGGACCCAATGAAGAAGCCCGGTAACTCGAACGGTCTCATCGGAACCTCCCTCCCCAACGTCGACGGGCGGGCATTGGTCACCGGCCGGGCGAAGTACACGGTCGACCTGAGCTTCCCCCGCATGGCCCACGGGAAGACCGTCCGGAGCACCTTCGCCCATGCCCTCATCAAGTCCGTGGATGTGGAGCGGGCGCGCGAAGTGGATGGTGTGCTACTGGTCATAACAGGGGAGGACATCTCCGAACTCGGCCCCGTGGCGAACGGCCCGATTCTCGACATGCTGCTCCTTGCCACCGGAAAGGTCCGATATGTCGGTGAGCCGGTGGCCGTCGTGATCGGCGTTACCGAAGAAGCCGCCCAGGAAGGCGCGGACCTGGTCGAAGTCAGCTACGAACCGCTCCGTCATCTGCTGGACCCGGAAGTTGCTATGCGAAGCGACGCCCCCCTGATCCACGAGGGTCTCGACGGAGTGGAGGGCAATGTCTGCTGGAGGCAAGCGACCAGGGCAGGCGATATCGAAACCGCACTCGCCGAAGCCGACTTAGTCATCAGTAGGCGTTTGGTCACCAGCAAGGCCCACGCCATGCCTATGGAAACCCATGCCGCCGTCGCCCGATACGACGACCTGTCCCGCACCATCACGCTATGGACCGGCACCCAGCAACCGCATCTCCTACGCAATGAGATAGCGCGGGTTTTCGGCCTCCCCCAGAGCAAGGTCCGCGTCATAAAGCCGTACATGGGGGGAGCGTTCGGCCACAAGGAAGGTCTCCATACCAACGAGGCCATGGCAATCTGGGCCGCCCGTGCGCTACGAAGACCGGTCCGCATCGAGCTCAGCCGGACCGAGGAGTTCGCGGCGACGGTCAGCCGCAACCCTCACATCCGGGACGCCACGATCGCAGTACGCAGCGACGGGAAGATACTCGGCTGGAAGGAGACGATCACCCAGGACGTCGGCGCCTATACCAATATCAGCCCAGCGGTGCTCGCGCTGTCCGAGTGGGTCACGGTCGGTCCCTACAAGACTCCCGCCCTCGATATCGAAGGTGCGGTCGTCTACACCAACAAGCCTCCGTCCGGCGCTTTCCGAGGCTTCGGCAACCCGCAGGCAACCTTCGCGCGCGAGGTCATGATCGACATCGCCGCTCGCGAACTGGGGATGGACCCACTGGAGTTCCGCTACAGGAACCTCTTCCGGTCCGAGGACCTACCGACTTCCACTGCCAACGGCCTGAAGCTCGTCACGCTACCGATCGAGGAGGCGACCGATGCTGTAGCCGAGGCAATCGGATACGAAGCGATGCGGTCTTCGAAACCGCCCTGGAGGGGCGTGGGCATAGCGAACATGCTCGAATGGGGCGGTGGGTGCCGCTGGCATGTGAACTACGACGTGGACATGTCATCGGTAACGGTCGCTATGAACGCCGATGGCAGCGTGGTGATTGCCACCGATGCCGCCGACTCCGGACAGGGCCACGCAACCATTTTCACCCAGATCGTCTCTGATCGCCTGGGTGTGGACCCCGAGACCGTGACGGTGCTGCAGTCCGATACCGAGACTTCACCATTCGGGTTGGGTACGTTCGCCAGCCGTACCGCGGTCGTACATGGTTCGGCGCTCACGAGGGCTTGTGACACCCTGGCCGAGAAGCTGATGCGGGTTGCCGGGTCAAACCTCGAGGCCGATCCCGATGACCTCGAGATCGCCGACGGTCAGGTGCGCATCCGGGGCACCAATCGCGGAATCCCTGTCACGACGGTGGCCACCCTCGCACACTACGTGCGTGCGGCGCTTCCGGACGGCATGGAGACTACGGCACTGGTAGCAAGCGCGAGTTTCGACACACCCTCGGACGTACCCGACGAGAACGGCAACGGCAACTTCGCAGCCAACTACACCACGTCGTCGACCATGGTGGTGGTAGAGGTGGACCCGAGCACCGGCAAGGTGACCATATTGGACTGGGCGAGCGCGGAGGATGTCGGACGGGCGATCAACCCGGACCTGCTCAAGGGACAGCTCCAAGGTGGCGTCGCCCAAGGGATCGGTTTCGCGCTCGGCGAAGACCTTATCTTCGACGAGTCGGGGACTGTTCTCAATCCGTCGATGGCGGACTATCAGGTTCCGACCGCGCCCCAAGTGCCTTTGATCGAGGACAAACTCATGGCTATAGAGAGCCTCGACCCCACCTATCCGCTCCAGCACAAAGGGATCGGTGAGAGCGGGATCACGCCGGCCGCCGCCGCAATAGCGAACGCGGTGTTCGACGCGATCGGTGTACCCATCACAACGCTGCCAATCACACCGGAAAAGGTACTGGCAGCAATCGAGAGCCGAGCCGACTAGGGGTCTTCGGGCGGCGCGGTTGTGTGCGTTGGTGAAGCCGTAGGCCACGCGGCGTAGGACTGGGGTGAAGGCTGTTGTGCCTTCGATGGCGGGCTTCGCGATCAGCCACGGGACGCGGCTGGGCTATACCCTTACGCCTCGTCAGGCATCGGTGTCGTGCTCGTGCGGCATGTTGCAGGCGCTGTTCTGATGACGCCATATCCTGGCTCGCCACTTCCACCCGGCTGCTTCCACAATACGCTCCGCAACTCCGTCATTCCATTGCCACTCCTTCTCTCTATCTACGAGTACATGGAGACTGGTAGGGGGGTACTCCGACGAGAACAAGTAGACCGGATCTGGGTCTAGCAACACGGCGGCACGCTCACCTACGTACTCTGCTCCTCCCCACCACGCAGCGAAAGGGCCGCCCAGACCCTCAGCAGCCTCCCTCAGTGAAGGCTCATCTGGCTGGGCAAGCCTGTACACCAACTCGATCCTGTCATCACCCATACCGGTCGACCTGACCATGTCGTTGATAATCTCGCGGGCGCTACGGAAAGCATCGGAGAAGGCCGGCTCAGAGCCGCGGCTCTCATCGACCGACCAGACATGGACGTGGGGGGACTCTAAGGGCGCGGGCTCGTCTTGGGGCAAATAGCGGAGCTTGTCACCCTTCCTCTCGTAGACAGTCGTCCATCCGTAGCGGACAATCTCGTACACGAACTCACCATCGCCATGCTCACACAGCTCATCAGACATCTTCGAACATGCCCGTTGAATCACATTCTCCCCTGCCCATTTTCACCGACCCGGCCTGGCTCCTCCCCCGGCCTGAAGAATCGGGGCCAGAGTTCCGTGTATGCGAAGCCCTACCTTCCGAGATGGGCGTGCATGAGGAGCAGGTCGCGGAGTAGGGCAGGATGCTCGCCGCCGAACCTTCCATCTCGAACCGAGTGGCTCTAACCACGAGACGGCATACGGGATTCCGGCCGCCTGTCCCTCCGGGTGGGAATCGACCCTTTGGTCAGGGCTCTGTCCGATGCACCGGATAGAGCAGACACATGCTGTGTAGACTCCGATAACCTACAAAGCGGGAAGGATACGTAATATGGAACTAACCGCCATCGTATACCGTGATGAGGGTGGTGAGGGCTGGGTTGTGGAATGCCCCGAGGTTCCGGGCTGTGTCAGCCAGGGCGACACACGGGAAGAAGCACTGGAGAGCATTCGCGAAGCAGCCGAGCTGCTACTTGAGGGATATGCCGAATACGGATGGCCCTCAACCAACCCGCAGACAGACGACATACCCAAGACAGATCTCACCGCCCATCGGATAAGCGTCGCCGTTCCTGCCGTAGCTTGATCGTATCCTATGCCGCCGGTGCCATTGGTGTCCGCCGCACAGGCGGTACGCGTGTTCGAGCACTTCGGCTGGGAGATTGACCGCCAGCGGGGTAGTCACATCATCATGCAGAAGCGTGGGGCGCCGTCGCTCTCAGTGCCGAACAAATCAACTATCCGGCAAGGCACGCTGCGTTCCCTCATCCGACGAGCGGGCTTGACTGTAGAGGAGTTCTGCGACGCATTCTGATGTGCTGTCACGCCGGATGCCTTGTGGAATGCGAGATCCTCGCTCTCCGAGGGAGGAGAGATCCCCCGGCTACCTCTCCTCCCGTACGTAGGGAATACCCAGTGCGGCGGGGGCGCCGATGCGCCTGCGCAGGTCGCCTCGGGCCAGGATGAACAGGGCGGCGATCGTGAGAATGAAGGGCATCATCTTCAGGACCTCGGCGGGGATCTCATCAAAGCCGAGAGCCTGCAGGGTGAAGTTGGTGCGTACGGCGAGACCGAAGACATACGCACCCAGCAGCAACCGGAAGGGTCGCCAAGCCGCGAACACCACCAACCCGATGGCTATCCAGCCCAAACCCGCGACCGTCGCCTCGGCGTTCCATGACGTAACGATCACCGTGATCATGTTCGCCCCGCCAAGGCCAGCCAGCGCGCCTCCGACTATGGCGTAGGCGTAGCGGGTTCGGAGCACGTTGATCCCGACCGTGTCGGCGGTCGAGGGTTCCTCGCCGACCGCGCGCAGCGACAGCCCGAGCCGCGTCCTCGAAATGTGGAAAGCCGTGAACGCGACCAGCACCCACGAGATGTAGACGAATATCGTCTGCCGGAACAGGATCGGTCCCAGCACCGGCACCTGGCTCAACACCGGAATCTCGATCGCGGTAACTGTCTTGTTAATGACAGTAAAGCCATGCGGCTCCCCGATGAAACGCGCCACTCCCGAAGCGAAAACGAACAGGGCAAGGCCGGACAGTATCTGGTTGGCGCGGAAGGACACGGAGAGCACGGCGTGGAGACTGCCTATGAGGGCGCCCCAGAGTATGCCGACCGCAACGCCTACGATCACGTTGTCGGTCGCCTGGATCGCGGTGAATGTTCCGATGGCGCCGAGGAGCATGGTCCCCTCGACTGACAGGTTCAGAATCCCGGCCCGCTCGCTGAGCAACTCCCCCAGTCCTGCCAAGACGATCGGCGTACCGGCTGTGATAGCACCGGCCAGGGTAAGCACCAGCACGCTGTCATTCATGTACTCGACTCCTCCAGTGGAATGGTCTCCGCTCCCGGCGGTGCCGCCATGGCGGCGGGTGCATCATCCGGCCCGGCGCGGCGCGGTATCCAACGCCATCGATAGGACAGCAGGGTCGCACCCCCCACCACGAAGAGGATCAACGTTCCCTGCACGATTATCGAAACCGATATCGGTATCGGGTTGCTCATCGACTGCAGGGTCAGGGCTGCGTTCTCGACCGCGCCCAGGATCACGGCAGATATGACTATGCCCAACGGAGCCAGCCTGCCGAGTGCGGCGACGACGATACCGGTGTAGCCAAGCCCGGCGGCGAAACCCTCGGGGCTGAAACGTCCACCTCTTCCCAGTAGCTCGATGGCGCCGGCCAAACCGGCCAGCGAACCGGAGATCAGCAGCACCCGCATCGTCAGGGCACCAATCCTTATGCCCGAATAGTGGGCGGCCTTGGCGGAACTGTTCATTACGCGCATCGTGAATCCGAGCCGTGTGTAACGCAAGATGAAATGCACCGCGACCGCCGCGAGGATGGCGACGAAAAAGCCCCAATGCATCCTGGTGGTCCCGATCCGGGGAAGCTCCAGAAAGGAAGCCACCTCACGACCTACCGGATGGCCGATCAGGGTCGTATCCCGCCATGGGCTGGTCGTGCCATCGACCAGGTAATAGGAGAATATGACCGCTACGAAGTTGAGCATCAGGCTGGTGAGTATCTCGTTCACACCGTACTTGGCCTTGCCATAGGCCACCAGAGCAACCCAGAACACGCCGCCTAACATGCCTGCGAGCAGGGTCATCGGGATACCAATCGGGGGCGACATGATGTCGCCTATCCACACGCCGAACCCTGTAGCGGCAATGGCGCCGAAAATGAGTTGACCTTCGGCGCCGATGTTCCAAAGTCGGACCCGGAAGGCAAATGCCACGGCGAGACCGGTGAGGATGAGCGGAGTCGCGCTCGTTAGCGTATCGGCGAAACCGAACCACGACCCGAAGGCCGTCCTGACAATCTCGAAATACACCTCGAGCGGATTGAACGATCGAAACGCGAGAAAAGCTGCCACGACCAGTAGTGCGAGGCCTATCGAGGCGATGGGAAGCATGACCTTGAGCCACAGCGGTGCTGTCGGTCGGGGCTCGACCACTACGGGCCACCGGAAGGCGCGACCGCTAATCACGTGCTGCTTCCGGTCATCGCCAACCCGACCGTGTCCCGATCCAGGTCCTCGATCGCCGTCTCGTAGGCGACCCTACCTTCGTACAGGACCATCACGGTGTCGGCGAGGGCGAACACCTCATCCAGATCCTCCGAAATGAGGACGATCGCACACCCTTCCTCGCGCAGGCGACCGATCTCCTCATGTACGAACTGTGCCGACGCCACGTCCAGACCTTGGGTCGGCGAAGACACCACGAGGACGTCCGGCGACCCGGAAAGCTCTCGCGCCAGGATCACTCGCTGGAGGTTCCCACCCGATAGGGTGCCCGTCTTGACGTCAGGCCCGGCAACAACGATCCCATAGTCCTCGATATGCTTGAGCGCCCGCCGGTGAGCGCGCGAAGCGTTGAATCCGCTCCTGACCGCGTCGGTCAACATCAGGTTCTCGGCAACGGACAGGTCTGGGGCCAGACCAGTGTGCAGGCGATCGCTGGGTATATACCCGAGGCCTTGGTTGCGGGCAGCCCGCGGACCTCCACCCGTGATGTCCATCCCAGCGATTTCCACCGAGCCCGAGTCGGGCACGACGAGACCGGCCAGTACATCGGCCAGCAAATCCTGGCCATTACCCGCTACCCCCGCGATGCCGACGATCTCCCCCGAACGCGCTGCGAGCGTGATCCCGTGCAGTCCTTCCCGGTCGTTCGTGCGGGAGACCTCGAGATCTGTGGCCGCCAAGACCGGTTCTCCGACCTCGCCGGTACCCTCCTGGCGTGAGAATTCGTGTTCGACCGGACGACCGATCATGGCGGTGGCGAGGGCGGCCGCCGTGGTCTCCTCCGTGGGGATCACCAGTTCGACACGACCATCCCGCATCACCGTCACCGTGTCCGAGACGGCCATGACCTCCCGCAGCTTGTGTGTGATGATCATGACGGCTACCCCATCGGCCGCGAATGAGCGAATCGTCTCGAAGAGGCGTTCCACTTCCGCCGGTACCAGCACGGCGGTGGGCTCGTCGAGCAGGAGCACATCGACTCCTCTGAACAGAGTTTTTAGCAGGTCGACCCGCTGCCGCTCGCCGGCCGATAGTTCTCCGGCTGCGGCCCCGACGCGTACCGACAGGCCGTATCGGTCCATGAGCGAACGGACTCTGGCACGAATCTTCCCGTATTCCAAGTAGTAGGGGAGATCGGGATCACCGAGCACGATGTTCTCCTCGACGGTCAACCGATCCACCAATCGAGCATGCTGGTGAACCATGCCGACACCACGAGCGAGGGCATCCGGTGGGTTACGGAACTCGACAATCTCCCCGTCGAGTTTCAGGGCTCCGCTATCAGGCCTGTAGAGACCCGACAGCATATTGGCCAGTGTCGTCTTCCCGGCCCCGTTCTGACCGAGGACGGCATGAACCGAATGGCGCGCCAGAAACAGGTCCACGGAGTCATTGGCCACAACCGGCCCGAAACGCTTGCTGAGTCCGTGAGCCTCAAACATGACTTTCACCGATCCGGACCAACGCAGCGAAGCTGCGCGCGATAAGACGGTTCTCAGCCATCACCCACAATCTACTTCCGCCTCGGTAATGCCGATGGTGATTCAACGCACAAAGGGTGTGACGCCTCGGTCGGATCGAGGTCCCCGCCATGGAGCGGGGACCTCTACCAAGCTAGCGGTCACCGATGGTTCTGATCGGGCGAACCGCAATCCACCTTTCTAGTTACGATGGAAAGCCCCCGATCACTCCTTCGAGAAGGAAGTCCATTCCCAGGAGAAAGCCGAGGTCGGCGACCTCTCCGTCTGCGAGGACTTGATTGCCGTCCTGGTCGTTGAGGGGACCGGTGAACACGTTCAGTTCCCCACTAGTCATACCTTCGACGGCCGCATCGAGTAGGGCAACGGTCTCGTCAGACAGGAAATCTGCGTATGGGCCAGGGGATAGTGTCTCCGCCCCCAGGGTCAGATAGGTGTTACCGGCTTCGTACGTTCCGTCGATCATCTGTTGAGCCACTTCGGCGAAGTAGCCGCCCAACTCCAGGAGGGCGCCGGTGAGATAGGCCTCCGGAGCGAACCGCTGTCCGTTGTCATAAATCTCGATCCAGTAGCCACCTCGAGCTTGTGCCACCTCTCCCGCGGTGGTCAACTCGGTTACCTGGGCCACGGCTCTGACACCTGTGTCGAAGAGCGATTCCGCAGCTTGGCCTTCGATCAGCGGGTCGAACCACGTCCCTGTCCAAACGACCTGAACCGTCGCGTCGGGGTTGACCGACCTAGCCCCCAGCAGCAATCCGTTGATGTCGCGCAGAACCTCTGGGATCGGATACGAGGCGAGGATGCCGATCTCGTCGGCTTCCACCAGGCTGGCGGCCGCTACACCGCCCAGATACATACCCTGCTCGAAACCACCGTCGTACGATCCGACGTTCTCGGACAGCAGGAAGAAGCCGGGGCCGAGGAACTGGGCTTCGGGGTACTTCTCCGCCACTGCCACGACCTGGTCCTGGTAGTCGAACGAAGTCGTGACCAGCAACCTAACCCCTCGCCTGATGAGATCTTCGAACACCCGCTCAGCTTCGGCGGTCGCCGGTACGGACTCGAGGAAGAGCGTCTCGACCGCGTCACCCATCGCATCCTCCAGCGCGAGCCGTCCCATGTTGTGCCGGAAGTTCCAACCGTGCTCACCCACCGGACCCTGATGTACGAAAGCCACCTTCAATGGCTCGGCAGTCGGGGCCTCGGTGGTGGTGGGTGCCGCCGTCGTCGTTACTGCGGCAGCTGCCGTCGTGGTTGTCTCGGCTTCTTCACCGCCGCAGGCCGCTGCCACTAGGAGCAACGCAACCAGACCGACAACCCATTTCCTCGATGTCCCCATACGAACCTCCGCAAAGCTTGGGATTTGCTGATGTCATGACCGACCAGCGCTTCCCGTCGATGCTAAACAGTCCGTTCGTAACCTGGAAATGCACTCTCGGGGTATGAAAGCAAGGCGGATCAGCTAGACCCACCACCACGGGGTGGTGACCATTCTCCTCCGGGTGGCGACCGGGTGATTACGGACGATCGACATCGAGCTCATGAACCCCGAGGTTCGAAACTTCGCTCCACGGCTTCAGACGCCAACTCCCTCGCCAGGTCCGTAAGCCACGTCCGGTAGCCATCCTTGTCGAGCATCATCCGCGCCTTGTTCTGCTCGATGGAGTCCCGCTTGGCCCGCAGAAAGTCGTCCAAGTCCAGACCGGCGATCCCTTCCGCCGCTTCGATGAGACGGCCGGCACCTTCGATGAGCCGGAACGAACCATAGATCGCCTTCTCATCGAGGCTGAGACGGGCGGACGTGACCAGGTAGAGGATGAACTCGAAGAGCGGATCGTCGTGCTTGGTCTCGCTCACGGCGGGTCGGTCCAATCCTTTCCGTAGAGGTTGTGGTGGACGGTGGGATGGAAACCCTTGACCGGCTTGGGGTGATTCACCACGGGAATCCCGACAGCCATCAGGACTTCCGGCCTGATGTGTTCCGGCAGGCTGAATATCGCCTGGACCACCTCCTCGGTCCAACTCGTCACCTTGCAGACACCGATCCCGAGCACCGGGGCGGCGATGGTGAGGTAGCCGGCCGCAGCGCCGGCGTCGAGCCGGGTGACGACCTCGACCCCGCGCGGTCCCATCACCTCCTCGGCTTTCTCGAGGTCGCTGCAGATCACGATGATGGCGGGGGCGTTGTTCACAAAGCCGGGACAGGCCTGCCGTACGGTCCGGACCAGCCGCGGATCGGTTACGACGATGAGATGCCGGATCCCCGGCCGAGCCACCTGGGCACGGCCCGCGGCGTATACGAGACGCTCCAGGATCTCCTCGTCGACCGGGTCGGGAGCGAACACGCGGTGCATCCGCCGCCGGCGCATCGCCTCGAACACGGCTCGCGCCATACTGCTTCCGGTCTCGGATCCACCCTGGGCCACCGGGTGACTGTACTACAGCAACAGCACGCACCACCGAGCTGATCTGATGCTGGTGTACGAGCAGCGGCAGGACATCATTTCGAAGCGCGAAAAGAGATCAGCAATTGCGCCGACGTACGGCTTCTTCACGAGCAGGCAGGTGGGTGTGAAGACCTCGAAGTGATATCATTCGGCTGATGAAGGAGTTCGCACAGAAGAAGTCGAGAGAGAGACTTCTCGAGATGTTTTCGCCGGGTCCATGAGCAGTCAAATCGATCGGGGCCCGGTTAGCCCCCTTCCTGGGCTAGATGCGATCGACCAAGGGATCATCGCGACGCTGCAAGAAGACGGAAGGAAGTCTTTTCGCAGCATAGCCGCCCAGATCGGTGTATCGGAGGGGACCGTCCGAACCCGATACGCCAAGCTCCACAATGACAATGTGCTCCGCGTGACCGGAATCACTAACCCGCTGAGCCTTGGTTTCGATGCAATGGCCATGATCGGTGTCAAAACCAGTGGCCCGCCCGGCACCGTTGCCGATACACTAGCCACTTGGAAGGAGAGCAGCTACGTCGTGATAGCTGCAGGCCAATTCGACCTCCTCGTCGAGTTGGTTTGTTTCGATCGAGGCCATCTCTTGGAGGTTATCAACCGTATCCGGGAGCTTTCGGGTGTAGTCTCCACCGAGAGCTTCGTCTACCTAGACCTCTATAAGCAGCTCTACAACTGGGGAGTGCCCGTGCCGGAGAGATCGAAGCCCGGCATTGGCAATGGCTCGTAAGTACGACATGAGCCCCAGTTCAATGGTCCACCTTCAGTGGGGGTACGACCTATGAGGACACCAACCTAGGCGAACCTCGCCATCACATGCTTCAACTCCGTGTAGTCGTCCAGTGCAAACTTTGACATATCCCGCCCGTAACCGGACTGCTTGAATCCCCCATGTGGCATCTCAGCAACGAGTGGCAGGTGATCGTTGATCCACACGGTACCGAAACGAAGCAGACGAGAAACGTGCAAGGCCCTTGAAACGTTCGTTGTCCATATCGATGATGCCAAACCGAATTCGACGTCGTTGGCTAGCCGTATTGCTTCCTCATCGCTCTTGAACCGCTGCAATGTAACGACCGGGCCGAAAACCTCTTGTTGGACGATGGCATCTTGCTGTTCGACGGCCGTGACGACTGTCGGCTCGTAGAAAAAGCCCGGTCGATCCAGAGTAGACCCACCTGTCACAACCTCCGCGCCTCCATCGCGTGCCTCGTCCACATAGCCGGCAACTCGAGAGAGCTGCTCCGCGGATGCGACTGGACCCATGTCGACATCCGAACCTTCCTCGCTCAGCGGATCGCCAACACGAACTGCCTCAGCCACGTCGACAACGATCTCAAGCACCTTGTCGTATATAGTGTCAGGTACAAGCAGGCGCGTCGCTGCCGTACAATCTTGGCCGGCGTTATAGAACGAGCCGGCTGGAAGCACTTCCTTCAACCGAGCGAGATCGGCATCGTCGAAGATGAGGACCGGAGCCTTACCGCCTAGTTCAAGATGAACTCGTTTGAGATTCGATGCTGCCGCGGCAGCTACGATCTTGCCCGTCTCCACATCCCCTGTGAGCGAGATCATATCGACCTTCGGGTGTCGCACCAAGGCTTCCCCGACCGGAACGCCGTGGCCGGTTACCACGTTGAAGACGCCCGGTGGGAACAGATCTTTGGCGATGTCGGCCATCAGAAGGGCGGACATCGGCGTCCCCTCCGACGGCTTGAGCACGATGGTATTGCCTGCAGCCAAGGCCGGACCAAGTTTCCATGCGGCGAGCTCAGCCGGATAGTTCCAAGGTACGATCCCGCCAACGACGCCTACCGGCTCCCGGCGTATGAAGCTCGTCACTCCCGCCATGTATTCACCTGCAGCGACACCTTCCAGGTTCCGAGCCATCCCAGCGAAGAACTTCAACGAATCGATAGCGAAGTCATGAATCTCCCACGCGGCTCCTTCTAGCGGTTTGCCGCAATTGAGTGCTTCGATCCGTATCAGTTCGTCGGCGCGCGCCTCGAGCCGCGACGCGAACTCCCAGAGTGCGGCGCTGCGTTCTCTGGGCGTGGAATCTCGCCACGGACCCTCAAAAGCACGCTGCGCTGCGGCTACAGCCCGATTGACGTCCTCGACGTCACCATGTGCTGCTCTAAAAACCTCGGCTTCGGTTACCGGGCTGATGATCGAATCCAGCTCAGGCGAGGCCGATCCCACCCATTCACCATCGATAAAGATTCGACCGGACTTGTCGTCCAGCATCGTTACCACTCCCCTCTCCTTGTTATCAGCCGCTAATCTACTCTAATACGCGGACTACTCACATTTTATAAGAAGTCGTGCTCGCTTACTCGTACGATATCCGCAACCGTGCCCGGACTCGATCGACGATCAATGCGACGATGAGTAGGGAGCCCAAGACGATGCCCTGGGCATGCCCTGGGATCCGAGTGAGGTCCATTCCATTGCTCAGCATGACGATGAACAACGAGCCGAAGACTGCGCCTGAGACCCTTCCCTCACCCCCATAGATAGAAACCCCTCCTAGTACTGCGGCAACAATCGACAGCAGCGGATACTGCAGACCTATGTTCGACTCCCCTGACGCGATACGAGCTGTAAGTAGAACACCAACAAGTGCGGCAAGCATCGATCCAGTGACAAAGAGAAAGATCACGTCCCGTCGAACTGGGATACCTGAAACACGCGCAGCAAGGGCATTTCCCCCGATGATGTAACCATGGCGACCCAAGACCGTACGGTTAAGAAGGAAGTATATCGCCATCACCATTACGGCACCGATGAGAACCGGTACAGGAATACCAACGAGCCTTCCCGTACCGAAATACCGCGGGAACTCTGGTGGTAGGCCTATGACGGGCGCCGCCCCAGATAATAGCAAAGCTACGCTCAATGCAATAGATGCCATCCCGAGCGTCACAATGAAAGACGATATCTGAAAGTACATAACGACGATCCCGTTGACTAACCCGACGATCAAGCCGACGGCAAGTCCCGCAAGAGTACCAACCACGATTTTCGTCATGGCCGACCCGCCGCCAACATCCGAAGACATGACCATAGCCACCACAATACTTGTCAGAGAAACAACGGAGCCGTTTGACAGATCGTAATTCCTGGTGATCAAGTAAAGCGTTGCGCCGAGGGTAATTATAAGGAGATAAGTATGCTGTCTGAGTATATTTGTGAGGTTGTTGATTGAAGCGAACCGCGGTTCGACGATAGTGAACCCGATGAACAGTGCTATTAGAAGCGGAGGAAGAATCCCCCACCTAACAAAGGCTTGCCTCGGGCTGAGGGCATTCCTCATATTTCTTATCCAACCTTCTTGTGTGCTCATTCTGAACCTATACGGAAAAAGGCGTCAAGTACGTTTTCCTCCGTGATCTCCTCGGCGACGAGTTCTCTGCGGATACGCCCTGCTGACATCACATATACGCGGTGAGAAAGGTTGACAACCTCGGGCAAGTCAGATGATATCAGAACGATAGCAGCTCCATCTTCACACAACTGCTGGATAAACCGATATATCTCGACTCGAGCTCCGACGTCGACACCTGCGGTCGGTTCATCGAAGATATGTAACTCCGCCTCGCGTGTAAGGGCTCGCGCAAAAAGAATCTTCTGCTGGTTTCCGCCCGAGAAGACCTCCACAGGGCGTTCTGGCTGATTCGGTTGTACGTTGAGCCGACCCATGATGCGATGTACATCGCTGACCTCCTTAGCACCTTTGAGGAACGGGCCGCGTGAGTAGGTTTGCGTAGCAAGGGCCGACATAGTGATGTTGGCCCTTGCGGGAAGAACACCGGCAAGGCCTTGTCGGCGGCGATCGGCCGGGTAGTAGAGGAGTCCGCGGGCGAGCCGTACCCGCGGGCCATCCTTCGGCCGAATCGGCTCACTGCCTAACACTATTTCACCACCAGTATGTCTCTGCAGACCGAGGCAAAGCGGTCCCAACCTCTCCTTGCCAGATCCGACAAGTCCTGCGATGCCTACTACCTCGCCACCTGAGGCATGGATTGATATATCCTCCAATAGCTCACCATGAACGCCGTCCAAACGTAACTTGACGGGGCCATCGGTCTTCTTGATCTTTGGGAACAGGGCATCCACCTGCCGTCCTGTCATGAGGCGTATGAGCTCATCATCTTCGGCCTTATCGACCCTGAGTGTCTCTACACGCCTACCATCGCGTAACACCGTGATCCGGTCCCCGATCAGCGAAATCTCCTGCATCCTATGGGTGATGTAGATAATCCCGATGCCCTCGCTCCGTAGTCGATCAACCAGCTCGAAGAGGCGATTGGTTTCCTTTTCTGTGAGGGTGGTCGTCGGTTCGTCCAAGATCAGAATTTTTGGCTTCGTGTGCAGCGCTTTGGCGATCTCGACCAGCTGCTGGTCAGCCCTTGACAAGTTGCCTACGATAACGCCAAGAGGAAGGTCTATGCCGAGCGTGGCAATGGCATTGGCAACGCGTTGTCGGGCAGTTCCTCGATCCAGAACTCCCAGACGGCGCGGCTCGTCACCCATGAGAAGATTCGCTTCCACGGTCATGTTCGGTGCCAAGCTTTGCTCCTGAAATACAGTGAAGATCCCGAGGCGATGAACTGTAGCTGGTGTGAGCGGCGGCAGCTTCTCACCCTGAATGTAGATCTCTCCCTCCTCAGGGTGGTACGTGCCCGCGATCACATTGATCAGGGTGGATTTACCAGCGCCGTTTTCTCCAAAGACTACGTGAACCTCGCCCTCACGGAGATTGAAGTCCACCGTCTTCAGAGCCGTGACCCCAGGGAACCGCTTCGTGACTCCGCGGACCTCTAGCAGAGACGAGGGAGCAGTGGTCAATCTGGGCTCGCTAACTGCCGGTGCCATATCGGAACGAGTTCGTGTGAACCGCGGTAACGTCGAGGTGCCAACGGCAGAAAGGGCATCATTGCGTATGACGCCCTTTCTGCCATCCAGTAGAGCGAGCCACTCCTAGCGGCTACGGCTGATAGCTGAAGACCGGCCGGAAACCGTCCGGTGGTAGGGTCGTGGCCTCCACGAACGTGTCGAGGTTGTTGGCAGCCTCCCCTGCACCCGGCCCGCAGACAACCAACGGATCGGGTCCAATGTGCTTATAGCCACCAATGAAGGGAACCCCTTCCAGCTTGCGTATGGCAAGGTCCACAGCGATCCTCGCCATGATGATGTCGTGTCCAGTGCTGGCGCAGGATGCATCTCCGCTCTTGATCAGTTCATACACCCCCGGCGTGAAGTAGTAGGAAGCCGATCGGATCTCCTCGCTCAACCCTCGTTCCTCCAATGGTCCGATCGCTGCCTCGACGGTCACGGCACTGCCCACGATGTAGTCCATATCGGGATACGCGCCAAACGAGTTCTCGACCAATCGGAGTTGGTCATCTTTGTTCGTGTCTCCGTAGAGCACACCCAAGAGCTTGACGTTGCTGCCCTCCGCCTGCTCCCTGAAGCACGACATCAGTTGCTCGAGTGCTCCGACACCGACGGGGCCGGGGAACCACACTGCGTTGACCGACTCACCCGTGCTCGCCAGGTACCCTCCCAGGTTGCCTCCCATCAGGCAGTAGTTGAACAGCGCGCGGCCGGCGACACGATCAGTGTTCACCCCGTTGATGAGATCGATAACAACAACGCCGGCGTCCACCACCTCTTCGATCTTCGCGTTCAGAGCTTCGTTGCTCACGGCGCCGAGTAGAATCGCATCCGCTCCGCTGGCCACACAGTTATCAATCTGGTCCACCTGGGTGCCGATCTCGGTGTATCCACCCGCTTCCAACACGGTCAACGAAACACCTGCTCGCTTAGCTTCAGCAATCAGCGCGTAGTCCGTCCCAACCCAATAAGGGTCTGCAACGTGGGGCAGTGCAGCACAGAGATTCCACACCTGGGTGATCTGATCCTTCGGAATCGGCGTATAGACACCCGAGACCGCTTCTCCCTGGCAACCCGGGGCATCGCAGTCGATGAAACGGACAGGGAAGGCCCAATCGTCACGAGCGATGGCTTCCTCTATGGCCTCTCGCGTATTGCCCGTTGGATCAGCAACAATGCCACCGGCCTCGGTCTGGACCGGTTCAGGTTCAGGTTCGGGTTCGGGTGCGGCGGTCGTAGCAACCGCGGCGGTCTCCGAAGTGGCTGCAGTGTCCGATGTATCTCCACCATCAGCGCAGGCCGAAGCGATTAGCGCGAGAACGGCAACCCCAAGGGCAAGACGTAGTCTCCCAGTGAAGAAGCCAGATCTGGCCCGAGTAAAGAGTCTTACCCGTCTATCCATGATTCCATCTCTCCTTTGTTGTTCTTTCGCGCATACCGCGAGTGATGTTCACGTCTACCACCAACGCATCCGAGGAGTACTCCAGATTTCGAAGCCATCTGAAGTGACGAGACCATTGTCTTCGTGGAAGACACCGCCGACTCCCTCAGCGCCAAGAAATCCCTCAAGTGCCAGGTACATACCTGGCACCAGCACAACATCCTCGTTCGGCCGCAGCCACGGGCTTTCCCATGACAGCCCGACGCTGTGTCCGAGTGCCGGATACTCGTCCGCACTGAGCGCAAGCGGAGTGTCAGCCGCTGCTTCGGAAAGCCACTGCATCCCCTGTCGGTGGACCTCTCCGGCTGTCATGCCAGGTTTGGTTATCGCCGCGAGATGTTCGACAAGACCGACGCTTGCCTCCAAGACCTTCAGTTGTTCGTCTGTGGGATCGCCACCCACAACCGTCGTCCGGCCGAAGTCCCACAGGTATCCCCCATACGCTCCATAGCAGTCGGCATGAAACCAGTCGCCCCGTTCCAGTGGTCGAAACGCATCGTAAGTCGGGAGCCGCGACCACAGGAAGTGATGTGCGAGTCGGCCGGATGTAGTAGGCATGTCATACATAACGGCACCGGAACCAACGATCACGTTTGCGGCGGCGCGCACTGCGTCAACTTCTCGATTTCCCTCCTGTACTGCGGCCATCATCGCGTCTACTGCCCGACTACCGATGAGCGCTCCACGACGAAGCACCTCCTGCTCGGCCGGACTCTTGATCCGTCGCAGTTCTTCGATAAGCATGTCTACAACTATCAGAGTGGTCTTCTGACCGATGTGTTGTTGCAGCCCTATGTAGGCTGCCGCGGACATGAAGCTTGTCCCGACTAGACCGATCGTGGTGTTATCCGAGAGGCCACTATCACGCAACGCTCTTCCGACTTCCGCATTGATGTCTATCGTCGATCGTACGTCATCAGCAACGACAAGATCTGGTCTCCACCACGGTCCGTCGACGATAAGTACGGTCGGCCCATTGACGGGAAGAACCAATACGGCATGGGAACGGGCTGATCCGAGTTCCTCGTGATCGGCGAAGTAGGGATGGGGCGAGTAGTGATTGGTGAGGTAGAAGACCTCAGGATGCATGTCTACGGCACTGCCGCCCCTTGAGTACACGACCAAGCCGTCGAGCGAGGCCTCTGCTGCCTTGTGACGAACGGCGTCCTGGCGTTGGAGAAACTCCTCCCTTGGGATGAGAGTCTCCGGTTTCGCCGATACGAGCGAATCTGTGTCGGCGAAACCGAGACCAATGTCGCTGACAGTCATAACCCTCACCAGGCAACTCTTGCGCTAGCCCGTTGCTACGCAATCTGCTCTTCGAGCCGTGCTAAGTTATGCTAACACGTAACAGAAACCCTGCCAAGTGTGTATTTCGTCACCGGGAGAGGACTCTCGGGCGGCGCTCGATTGGGCGATCTCGACGCACGCAGTGGTCCGCCACGACAAACCAGGAGGTGAAGTGAGAGTAGATTTCCAGCGGGTCGCCGAGCTTACCGACAAGATGGAGAAGGCACTGCGGGCCAAGGTGGAACGGTCCGCCGGGTTCTTCGAGCGGGCGTTAAAGGTTCTCCCGGCCGGAGTCCCTTCTTCGTTCCAGGATCAACCTCCACACCCCATCTACATCACAGGCGGCGAGGGAACCCAGGTTTGGGACCTCGACGGTAACTCGTACACCGACTTCCACAACGGCTTCGGAGTGATGGTGATGGGCCATGCCCATCCCATCATCGTGGATGCCATACGGAAGGCGGCTGGGAAGGGCACGCACTTCGCCATGCCAACCGAGTCAGCGGTCCGGGTGGCCGAGGAATTGTCCCGGCGGTTCCGGCTGCCGAAGGTTCGCTTCACGAACTCCGGAACGGAGGCCACGCTCGAGGCCATCCACCTGGCCCGTGCCTTCACCGGTCGAGACACCATCGTCAAGTCGGAGGGGAGTTACCACGGCCATCACGATTCGGTCATGGTGTCGGTGCACCCCGACCCTGCCCAGATCGGGCCACGGGAGGCGCCCGTTTCCGTTCCCTTCACAGCGGGTATCCCTCAGGCCTTGGTCGACCTTACTTTGTTGGTCCCCTTCAACGATCCCGACGCTCTGGCGGAGCTGCTTTCCTCCCGCGACGACGTAGCCGGAGTAATCGTCGAGCCGATCATGCTCAACATCGGAGTGATCACGCCGAATGAGGGCTATCTGGAGGCGCTGCGGGAAATCACCGAGCGCCACGGAGTGGTGTTGATCTTCGACGAGGTCAAGACGGGGGCCACGATCGCTGCGGGCGGTGTCGGAGAACGCTACGGGGTACTGCCTGATTTGGTCTGTCTGGCCAAAGCAATCGGAGGTGGCACCCCAATCGGAGCCATCCTCGGGACCGAGGAGATCATGGGACAGATCAGCGACGGCACCGTCAAGCAGCTAGGCACCTTCAATGGAAACCCTCTCACAATGGCGGCCGCCGAAGCGACCCTCACGCGGGTATTGGACGACAAGGCCTACCGCCGGCTTGAGGAGGCTGGGAAGCAGATGGTGGAGGGGTGCCAAGCTATCTGTGACAAATACGATCTGCCCGCCTACGCGGTGGGCGTCTCCGCCAAGGGCTGCGTGATGTTCGCTGAGAAGGCCGTCACCGACTACCGCTCCTACGCAGACAACTTTCTCGAACCGCTCAACTACCTTGCCTGGCTGTACCACATGAACAACGGGCTGTTGATGACCCCAGGAGCGGACGAGCAGTGGACGCTCTCCATCGCTCACACCGATGAGGAGTTAGACCGCTACGTAAGCGTCTTCGAAGAGTTCGCTCGGGACGTCACTCTCGGATAAGAGGCTCTTCGGAAATGAGTGGGGAGTCGGGGATCTGCCAGGGGGAGTGGTAATCCACCAGAAGTGAGGGGGGGTCCTCCATAATCGGGTGCTGGAAAACGACATCCGAGGCAGGAGGACCCCTGTGGAAGCTGATCCCTGCGCGCATGTGCGAGTTGTTGGTAGGCCTGGGCGACGTTGATCTGGTGGGGATCAACGACTCGGGCGAGGGTGCACCTCTTGAGGTGGTGATCGGGTCCCGCAAGGCCCGCCCGTTGTGTGTGGCGTGTGGCGGCCCGGTGTGGTCCAAGGGTGAGCGGACGGTTGTGTTGGTGGATTTACCGGCGTTCGGTCGGCCTGTGCGGCTGCGGTGGCGGAAACGCCGTTGGACGTGCCCGAACCCCGACTGTGAGATCAGATCGTTCATCGAACAAGACCCCACGATTGGTCCCCAACGGGCGTTGTTGACATCCCGAGCGGCGCGGTGGGTGACCATCCAGGTCGGTCGGCGGGGCCGTCCGATCCAAGAGGTCGCCGCAGAGTTGGGTTGTGATTGGCATACGGTGAACAAAGAGGTTGGCCGCTGGGGCGAAGCGCTGCTGGAAGCCGACACCGATCGGGTCGGGACCGTCGAAGCTGTGGGAGTGGACGAGACGTTGTTCTGGCGTCGGGGCCGTTGGCGTACCAAAGTCTGGTGCACCTCTGTCGTCGACGTTGGCGGCCACCAGCTGATCGACATAGTCCCTGGTAGAACAGCAGAAAGCGCCGCAGCCTGGTTCCGGGCGCAGCCCACCGAATGGTGTGAGGCTATCCGCTGGGCGGTGTTGGACATGTCCGGTTCGTATCGGAAGGCGTATGACAGGGTGTTACCGCACGCTCTGCAGGTAGCGGACCCGTTCCACGTCATACGCCTCGCCAACCAGCGTCTCGACGAGGTACGACGCCGCACCCAGAACGAAACCCTCGGGCATCGAGGCCGCAAGGATGACCCGCTGTATCGGATACGGCGGCTCCTAACCGCTGCGCATGAGAGGATCAGCGACCGGGGTCAAACACGGCTGCGTGGCCTCCTCGACGCTGGTGACCCCCACGGCGAAGTGCGCACAGCCTGGCACGCGAAAGAGACGGTACGAGGCATCTACGGGATCGAAAGTCCGGTCCTTGCTCTCCGATACACCCTCGGGCTCGCAGACGACCTCCAAGACGAATCCTGCCCACCCGAGATCAACAAGCTCGGACGTACCATCGCCCGCTGGACCCCCAGATCACCAACTGGCACATCTCGAAGGTAACCAACAGATGCCACCGAAGCCCTCAACAACCTAATCAAACGCATCAAACGAGCAGCGTTCGGGTTACCCAACTTCGCGAACTACCGAATCCGCGCCCTTCTCTACGCCGGGAAACCCAACTGGGACCTACTCGCCACCGTCACTCCCCACTGAAATCCACTCATACTTAGAAGGTTCCTGGGCTAGGGCGGGTCTGACCCAACTGAAATCTGGCCTTGTGCCTTTTCATCGATCTGTCGGCCCGTTCCCGGCCTAGGGCGTAACCCCCTGACCCGGGGCGGATGTGACCTAATAGGAGCCTTCAACTTCTCCACCGTGAGTGGCCTGTCCAACCGCACACGGGTCCGGGATCATAAGTGAGTCTATCCCCTAGAGGAGAAGAGCATCATGGGAGAAGCAGACCAGATTATCTACGGTGGGGTTGACACCCATCGGGACGTCCACGTAGCAGCGGTGGTGGATGGCGTCGGGCGGGTACTGGGATCGGAGTCTTTCGCGGTGGAGGAATCCGGTTATCGGCGAATGGTCACCTGGTTCGAGTCGCGGGGACAGTTGGTTCGGGTTGGGGTGGAAGGAACGGGTAGTTACGGCGCCGGCCTGGCCCGTTACCTGACCGAGATGAACATCGAGGTGGTGGAGGTCAACCGCCCCAACCGCCAACTACGCCGCCAGAAGGGCGGCAAGACCGACAGCGTCGACGCCGAGGCGGCAGCTCGGGCAGCTGCCTCGGGCGAAGCAACCGCGGTTCCCAAGTCCGGTGTGGGCCCGGTCGAGTGCATACGGATGCTGTGGGTGGTGCGCCGCTCCGCGGTCAAGGCCCGCACCCAGGCCGCTAACCAGATACATGCGCTGGTCGTAACAGCTCCCGAGCCGCTAAAACACCAGCTAAAGGGCATGAATCTCAAAGCACGGGTCAAAACCTGTGCCCGGTTCCGACCCGGCACAGACCACACCACCACCGCGTATGCGAAGCGTGCCCTACAGCATTTGGCCCGCCGGTATCAGGCCCTCGACGTAGAGATCGCCCAACTCGAAGCCGAGATCCGGCGTCTCTGCGCCCAGGCCAACCCGGCCCTGCTGGCCACAGAAGGTGTCGGTCCTGACACAGCCGCCGCGTTGTTGGTCGCCGCCGGCGACAACCCCAAGCGAATGAAATCGGAACGGTCTTTCGCGGCGCTGTGCGGCGCCAGCCCCGTCCAGGCGTCATCAGGACGAACCCTTCGGCATCGTCTCAACCGGGGCGGCAACCGCCAAGCCAACAACGCGCTATGGCGGATCGCTACCACCCGGATGCGCACCGACGCCGCCACCAAAGCCTACGTGGCACGACGCAAGGCCGAGGGCAAGAAGAAAAAGGAGATCATCCGCTGCCTCAAGCGGCACATCGCCCGAGAAATCTACCGGCTCCTCACCAACCCGCACCCAACCCCGAACTGCGCCCGCCTACGCACCCGACGCCAACAACGCGGCATCACCCTCACCCAGACCGCCCAAGCCGTCGGAACCCACCCCAATCGCATCTCAGCACTCGAACACGGCCGAGACCACAACCACCACCTCGCCACCCGATACCAGAACTGGCTGCACACCCACCAAACCGCCCCATCATCGATTTGACAACCATAGGAGCATCGATGAGCCGGATAAGAGCGGCGGAAGGCTGCAGTCCGTTCAGTTTGCGGGTTCGGTGCGGGAGAAATTGGGAGCGCAGCGTGGTGTCCTCCGGCACACCCCTGGCGAGAAGGTTACGAACGGCAGGTGCATCTCCGAGGCGCTCGGTTGCAACACAATCTCGTTCGCCACGCGCGATGGAGGCCGTGTCTGGCCACAAACCGGATACCTCGCAGAAGCCGAAAACCCTTGCACTGCAAGGGTTTTCGTTCGTAGCGGGGGTAGGATTTGAACCTACGACCTTCGGGTTATGAGCCCGACGAGCTGACCAGCCTGCTCCACCCCGCGTCGATTGGATTCATGATTGTAGCGCATTTCTCCGGGTTTGGCTACGGCACCGGGCCCCCGGTTGTCGGCTACAGACCGGCCGCGAAGTTGAGTGCCTCGTCGAAGGTGGCGTCCTGAAGTAACAGCCGGCGTATCTTGATCAACGGCCGATCATGTCGATGGATAGAGCGACAGCATCCTCGGCGACAGCAATCAACCGCGCATGCCTGCTGCCTCGGCGTGAGCCTCCCGTCGGCGCGCCTGGAGGCCGATCGTAGAGCCGCAACACAACTGCTACGCTATCCGCACATCCGTACGTAAAAGGACCATACGCATGATTATCGACTTTCGCGTCAGGCCTCCGTTCAAGAGCTTCTGCAACCTGAACATCTACGGGCCTCGCGAATCGAACCCCGACCCGGTGACCGCCCCTGGCGTCTGGCTTGACCTGGCCCCGTGTCGATCCTTCGACGACAGGTCGATCGAGAGGTTCGTCGAGGAGATGGACGAAGCCGGCATCGACGTCGCCGTCGCTATGGGCCGCAACTCGCCGGCGCCGTGGGGGTCGGTTGCCAACTCCGACGTCGCCGAGTTGGTCGATACGTACCCGGGGCGATTCGTCGGGTTCGGTTCGGTCGATGGTTCATCCGAGGACAGCGTCCGCCAGGTTGACGAGTGCGCGGGACTCGGGTTCAAGGGCGTTGCAATGGACAACCCGTGGTGCAGCCCCGCCCTGTACGACGACGACGAATCCCTCTTTCCGGTGTACGAGCGGGTCGCGGAGCACGGCCTGATCCTGTCACTTACGAGCAGCATCTACCTGGGCCCCGACATGTCGTATTGCATGCCGATGCACATCCAACGAGTGGCGATGATGTTCCCACAGGTGCCGATCGTCGTTCCCCACGCCTTCTGGCCGTGGACCACCCAGGGGTGCGGAGTCGCATTCCAGAACTCGAACCTTTACCTGGCGCCTGACTTCTACGGCCATATTCCGAACAGCCCTGGGGCCGAGGAATACGTCAAGGCGGCTAACTACTACCTGGGTTACAGGTTGCTGTTCGCGAGCAGCTACCCGATCCGGCCGCTTGGACAGAGCGTCGAGCAGTTTGCCGCCCTCCCGTTCAAGGATGACGACCTGAGGCAACGGTGTCTGGGCGGGAACGCAAGGCGCCTGCTGGGCATCTGAGTCCGGAAATCTCTCCGGCTGGTTCCCCGACGCGCCCCGGCCACCTACCTGCGAGCCGGCATATTCCGGTCGCTGCTGACCACATCGCCTCAGGAGCCCCGAACCATTCGAGATCCGGAGCCACGCGTACCGGTCGAGCCGTGGCCAGTCGACGGCGAGCCATGGTCATCTGCTCTGGAGCACCACCGATATCTCGTCCGCGGTGGTCAGCAGCTGCGGGACGATCTCCCTGATGACCTTCTGCTTCGTCGACCGGGCCACTGTGGTGAAAACGTTGATCGCGGCGATCACCCGTCCCCTCTCGTCCCGGATCGGGGCGGCAACCGACCGGATCCCGAGTTCGAGCTCCTCGTCAAGCAGATACCAACCCTGATCACGGGCCTTCTTCAGCTCGGCCTTGATCCCATCCGGGTCGTAGACAGTATTCGGGGTGTGCGGTCTGAGATCCGACTCCGCCAGAATCGCATCAACCTCCAGATCAGTCAGACCGGCGAGCAACACCCGACCCATCGATGTCACGAATGCCGGCAGACGCGACCCGATACCCAAGGTCAGAGAGAAGATACGCTTGGTCGGCGCACGGGCCACATACGTGACATCCGTTCCGTCGAGCACGGTCATCGAGCACGACTCGTTCACCTGCTCCGCCAATGTCTCCAAGTACGGCTGAGCAACGGCTCGCACCCCGACCGCCGAGAAATACGCATAACCCAACTGGAGGACTGCAGGCGACAGTGTGAATAACCTGTCGCTCAGCTTTACGTAACCCAAATCGGCAAGCGTCAACAAGAGGCGACGGACCGTCGCTCGGTTCAAACCCGTCCGGCGAGCAACCTCGGACAATGTCTGCTGCCGGTGATCTGCATCAAAGCTGCGGATCACAACCAAGCCCCGTGCCAGCGACTGGACGAAATCAGCTTCCTTGAGAACGCTGGGTTTCGTCATGTCCTTCGTCGTCACAGCCACTCCATGTCCTCCTTTGCCCTTGGACCTACTGGTGCCGACCGGCGGCGAATGAGCCTACTAAGAGGGTGCTCAATAACGGGTAGATGGTCGGCCCGTCGTCCGCTGACCAGGTATTTTGTTGTCGACCGCCGGGCCAACCGGGGGTTCTTGACCACCCTCCTAGGCAAGACATCGCACACATGCGCGATTCGAAGAACTACGATCACGCCGTTCGGCTATCCCGCTACGTTCGCGGATGATGCCGCCTGGCCGCCGACGAACCTCCTGTCACCGACAGTTCCTATTCACCCGAACAGGTCCTCGTACATGGCGCAACGCCTGAACCATACCGGCCTGCCCTCCTGCCACCAGGGAACGCCGAACGCCGACCAGCCGCCTCGCACCAAGATGCCGTCATCAACTCGCGCATGTAAGCGATTCGCGCGGATGGGAACCCCCATCCTGTTGACTCTTCCGCAGGTTAGCAGCGTATGTGCGCTATACGCACAGTCGTACGTTATACGCACGCCATTCTTATGGGCACAAGTGTTTACCCGCTACATCGACCCATCGATACGGAGTCGCCGATCCGGTCCCGGAGGCCGAAGACGAGGGGCCGGCGCAGTCATCATCGGCTGTTGCTCGGACCCGGTATTCAAGGATGCTCGGCGAGCCAGTGTACTCCCAGCCGTCGGTCTCCCTCAAGCGGGCGCCTCTGTCGCTGGGAGCCGGGAAAGGAACCCGGGAATCGTCCCGCTCCCTCAAGCGGGCGCCTCTGTCGCTGGGAGCCGGGAAAGGAACCCGGGAATCGTCCCGACGAGCATGCGTAGCGGGTCACCGCTAATCGGGTTCGACACTACTTGGAAGCTGACGGCCTTTCCAACTTAGTAAGCTGCCAACACACTCACATTCCGATGCAAGGTGCAGGGCGAGGAGAGCGTCATCGGCGAGGTCCCATCCACCGCTGAGAACGTCGAGCGTCGCTTCTTTCGGCGGTTCGAGGGACCCGGGGTTGAAGCGGCGCATGACATGCTGCGCCACGAGCCGATTGATGCGATTCTCTTCGGTACGCCGTCCGGGGAGCAATGGTTGCCGCCATCGCGGACCGTACCGATGCCTTCTGCCCTGACGCAGTCGTCATACCACTGCACGTTGCGATCGTGCCGGTCGTAGTGACCCGGCTCGCGCTCGACTCTGGTTCGAGCCTGAAGGCCGGAGGCGGCCGATGACCCCGATACCTGGCACCACCATCGTCAGCGGGGGTTCATCAGGTATCGGCAAAGCGGTGGTCGAGGGACTGCTGGACCGTGGACGGCCTGTAGCAATCCTCGACATCGAACGCCCACCTGACGAGATGCTTGCCGGCGACCAGGTCCTGTTCGTGGAATGCGACGTGGCAGACCCGGCCGGCGTTCATGATGCTGTTGCCGAGATAGCGAGTCGGGTGACGCGGATCGACGGTCTCGCCGCCTGCGCAGGCATCGGCGGTGAGGCAGGGAGGCAAGCGATCGGCAGCGTAGGGTGGGACAGGGTCAGGGCCCTGGTCAACGTGAACCTCCTGGGTCAGTACTGGCTGCTGGAATCCTGTGCCGCCGCCATGACCGACGGCGCCGGCGGCTCGATCGTCCTCGTAGGTTCCGTGGTCTCGCGAAAGGGCATCGCCGGCATGGCGGCCTATAGCGCAGCCAAGGGGGGCGTCGAGAGCTTGACGAGGTCGGCCGCAGTGGAGTTGGCTGATCGCGGTATTCGCGTCAACTGCGTGCTTCCGGGCCCGATCTTGACGCCGATGTCACGAAGCGGGTTCGAGGCAGATGGGCTTTCGGTGGAGCAAGGAATCGAGCGGCTGGCAGCCGGGGTGCCGCTGAATAGGATGGGGCAGCCGCAAGAAGTGGCTTCGGTGGTGTTGTTCCTTCTCGATAGCGCGTCGAGCTACATGACGGGAGCATCTGTCCCGGTAGACGGTGGTGCGAACGCCGAATGACACGATCGGTGGAGAGCGGATTGGCCGGAGCAGGCCTTCGTCGACGTTAGGAGCACAGAATGAGAGTCATCGACTTCCGTATTCGACCCAACACGATCGAATACATGAAGCTCTATACGGGCCCGGGCTACGCCTTGCTGTGGCGCCGATTCGGCCTACCGGAGCCGGCACCCGTGCCTCTCGACTACTTCTCGAACGAGGCGCGTCAGCAGAGCGTAGAACTCGGTGTTTTCACGGGACGCAACAGCAGTTGGGCCCGCCTCAGCAACGACTACGTAAGGGAAACGGCAGCGGGGACCGGGGGGCTCCTGTTCACTGCCTACGGCATCGACCCACACTCTGCGGAGCGAGAGACGGAACTCGGCGCAGCAGCAAAGGATGCGAGGAACATCGGCATCGCTCTCGATCCTCCGGGCGACCCGATCGCCACCGAGCCGCTGGGGTGGGACGACGACGACGTCATGTTCCCGATATACGAGTTCGCAGCCGCCAACCGCCTCGTCGCCATCCTCACGGTCGGACCGTTTGTGGGACAGTTCTACGGAGACCCGGGACCATTCGAGCGGATCGCGCGGACCTTCCCTGATCTGCGCCTGGTCATCGCCCATGGCTGCTGGCCTCGCTCGGAGGAGTTAGTGGCTACCGCCTACCGGAACGACAACGTGTATCTCGAAGCGTCGATCTACGCTTTCCATCCCGGCGCCCACGTGTTCCGGGAAGCCGCAGGAACCCTGATCGCCGACAAGGTGGTCTACGCCAGCGCGTTTCCGTTCCAGCCACTCGACGCTTGGACGAGGTATGTGGGTCTCGGATGGCCCGAAGACTCGCTCCAGAAGATCCTGTCTGGCAATGCCCGGCGCCTGATCGAATACGCAGGCGGGCTCGCCTAAGAACGTGCGTGTCGAGGGTGCCGACACCGCATCGGTCCACCCCAAGGCTCCACGAGTCGTCATAGTCACCGGCGCTCTCGGCGGCGTGGGCAGAGCCATCTGCGATGCGTTGGAGGCGACCGGCTGGACGGTTGCCGGTCTGGATCGGCCCGACGTGATCGAATCCCGGACCGACCATGCTTTTCCGGGGTTGCTGCTGGGGACGGACATCACCTCGATGCCCGATCTCGAGTCTGCATTCACTGCGGTTGCTCGGATGGCAGGCACGCCGACGGCCCTGGTCAACTGCGCCGGCGTATCGATGGATGAGCAGCTTGTCGACATGTCATTCGAGCATTTGCGCAAAACGATCGAGGTGAACCTCGTTGCTGCAATAGCCGCTATGAGCCTGTTCGCAAGACATTGGACCGCCGGCGAGAGCGAGCGACCGGTCGGCGACACAGGCGCAATCGTCAACCTTGCCAGCTTGTCGGCGTACGGAACCAACGCCGGTCAGGCAGCGTATGCATCATCGAAGGCGGGGCTGGTTGCCGCCACACGCGTCGCTGCGAACGAACTCGGGCCGCTGGGAGTGAGAGTCAACGCCATCCTTCCGTCCTTTGTCTCGACACCGCTCACCGCGGGGGCCACCGACGAAGCCCGCACCAGTCTGCTTTCTCGCACCCCCCTCGGGAGATTCCCACAGGTCGAGGAGGTGGCTGCCACTGTGCGATGGCTCCTGTCGCCGGATTCGAGCTATGTATCGGGGGCCGAGCTCAGGGTGTCCGGCGGTCGGCTGTTCTGAGTGCTCGGCGTCGGGGTCGTGTCCGATCGCGACGAACGCGGCGGAGGCCTCGGCTAACGGGCCGGCTCGGCCTTCCAACACCGCACCGATCTTCCGCCTGTGGTAACGAGATCCTGGGGTCCCGAGCATCGCGCTTCGGCGAGCGGGCAACGGGGAGCGAGACGGCAACCGGTCGGGACGACAGATGCATCCCGGACGTCGACTGCGAGTTCGAGCGGCTCGGCTGGATCCGGCAAGCTGCTCGCCGTCAGCAGCGCCCGCGTGTAGGGATGCGCGGGCCGCGCCACGATGTCAAGGGCACTCCCTTCCTCGACGATCTGGCCGAGGTAGATCACCAGGATTCGGTCGGCGACATACGAGATGACATCGAGGTCATGGCTCACCAGGATCATCGAAAGCCCCATCGACTCGCGAAGCCCGGTGAGCAGGTTGAGAATCTCGCCTCTAACCGAGACGTCGAGCGACGAGGTCGGCTCATCGAGGAAGACGATGTCCGGTCGGGTGATGAGCGCTCGTCCGATGGAGAGTCGCTGAAGCTGACCACCGCTGAGCTCGTGTGGATATCGGTCCAAGTGTTGGGCGCCGAGACCCACTGACATCACCGCCCTTTCCAGAGCGTCACTTACCGGCTCCCCTGTTACCTCCTTGGCGAGCCGGGCGTTGTAGCGCAGCGCGGCGCCGACACGTCGCGCCGGGTTGAAGGCGCCTCGCGGACTCTGGTAAACGAATTGCACCTGGCGTCGTTGGTCAGGCGTTCGCGTGCCGTGAGCGAGGTCCAGTGGTTGACCGCCTACCTCGGCGCGTCCGACGTCAGTTGTCTCCACACCTGCAATGACCTTGCCAAGCGTAGATTTGCCGCACCCGCTCTCGCCGACGACACCGAGTACCTCCCTGGCTCGGAGGCCGAACGAGAGGTCTGAAAGCGCTTGATAGCCCTTGCTCGATCCGATGAGCCGTTTGGAGGTGTAGGTCTTGGACAACCCCCCGACGCTCAAGACGAGCCGTTCGGATACGCCTCCCGCATCCGTGTCGCGAGGATCGTCGTACGACCCGGTCGGAGCCTTACGATGAGTCACGCTGACCCCATGTCAGCCGCGTCGGACATCTGCGTCAAAGGGAACAAGCACCGGACGAAACCGTCCGCAGAGGGCTCCTGAGTCAGAACGGTATCCGAGCATGCCGCCTGCGCCTCACTACACCGGGGACAGTAGGGGCAGGTTTGGATGACCTCCGCGATGGAGGGAAGTGTGCCGGGGATCGAGTAGGCGGCTTCGCGTCGAGTTAGCACGCTGCTGCGCACGAGATCCCGAGAGTATGGGTGCGTCGGCTCGCTCAGGATATCGGCGATCAGTCCGTGCTCGACCGATTGGCCGGCGTACATCACGGTCACGCTATCAGCCAGCCGTTTCACCACCCCCAGATCGTGAGAGATGAGGATCAGGCTCGCACCGGAGCTATCGAGATACTCCTCGATCAGGTTGAGAACCTGGACCTCGGTGGTGACGTCCAGCGATGTCGTCGGCTCGTCGGCGATGAGCAGATCCGGTTTGGGCGCCAGAGCCATCGCGATGGCGACACGCTGGCACATCCCGCCGCTCAACTGATGCGGGTACTTTCGGGCGACTTCTTGGGGCACTGGGATGTGCAGCGAGCCAAGCAATTCAACTGCAGTGCGCCTCCGGTCGGCCTTGGCGACGCCGGCACCGGCTAACGCTCTCCCGATTTGTATCCCGATTCGTGCCATGGGGTCCAGAACAGAAACGGGGTCCTGGAAGATCATGGCGACACGCCCGCCACGGACATCGTCCGGGAATACTTCGCCGAGGTCGAACTCGCCCAGCAGCGTAGCGGATCCTCGATCTAGCACCGCGTTGCGAGGTAGTAGCCCGGTGAGCAACCTTGCGGTCAGGCTCTTCCCGCAGCCCGACTCACCCACGAGTGCTGTTCGATCGCCGGTGCCGACCGACAGATCCACGTTCTGAACCGGATAGAGGGGAGGTAGGCCTTTTCGATCGATCCGGATCCCGGCCCCGGACAGCGAGACGACGTCACACATCCTCAGGCTCTGTCCCGATGGCTTCGGATTGTCATAGAGGCCCTCCTTCTATGTGATGCCGCGAGTCTCGGCATCGAAGAACCGCGAGAGGCTGTGGAGGCTGATCACGACGAGCACGACCGCGACGCCCGGGAAGGTAGACACCCACCATGCACCCTGGAGCAGGAAGGGTGCGCCGGTGTTGATCATGGATCCCCACTCGGGGAAGGGCGGCTTGACGCCCAGACCGATGAAGGCGAGGGCAGCGATGACCTGAATCGCCAGGGCGGTGCTGAGAGCGAAAAGGCCGAGCACTTGGCTCGTTGCGTTGGGAAGGAGTTCCATGACAACGATGCGGGGGCCGCTTGCGCCGGCGTTTTGCAGTGCTTTGACGAACTCCGCTTCTCGAAGGGGGGCGATCACGCTTCGCACGACGCGGGCGTACCAGGGCAGGCTGATGGATGCCATAACTACGACGAGATTGAAAGTGTTGTCGCCAAGTGCTGCGAACAGGGCCAATGCGAACAGAAAGAGCGGGAACGACTGGAGCACTTCGATGCCCTTCTGGACGACTGCATCGAGCCACCCGCCGGTGTATGCGACGGTGGCGCCGAGGATGGAGCCGCCGACGGCGCCGACCGTAACCCCAGCAACGGCGACACCAACGTCGAGGCGAGTAGCCGTGATCACGCGAGAGAACACGTCCATGCCGAAACCGTCTGTCCCGAACCAATGGCTACGTGACGGGGCCTCGAGAACGTTGGCCGGGGTGGGCTGTAGCGGATCGTGCGGGACGATCGCCGGGCCGATCAGTATCAGCAGGAGGGTGATGCCTAACATGATGGTCGGCAGCCGAGGCAGCTTCTTCATCCAGACAGCGGCCTTCGCAAGCCTGCTACGAAGCGGATGCGTATCCCGTCGGTCAGCCGTCATTCGCGTGCTCATCGCTATGGAAAGTGGCACCAGATGCTCTCACCGGAGCACACTGAGCCGTAGCTGTGCTTCGCATCACCGGGAGATCCGCAGACGCGGATCCATGGCGAAGGTGACCAGGTCGGCGATCTGGTACACGAGCACGTACGCAACCGCGGCGAGGAGCACGACGCCCATCACGGGGTTGTAATCGGCGCTGTCCATCGCGGCCACCGCATACGACCCGATGCCGGGCCAGGAGAAGACGACCTCGACGAGCACCGCGCCGCCTATCAGGAAGCCGATGGTGATCGCCAAAATGTTGATGACCGGCGCGGCAATGTTGGGGAGAAGCAGCCTCCTTTCCACCACCCGCCTCGAGACCCCGAACGACAACGCAGCTTCGTAGTAGGCGGAATTTACGACACTGACCGTGGCGTTGCGCGTCACGTTGAGGATCGGCGGCATCACCCCCGACGCCAGAGTGACGGCCGGTAACAGAAGATACCGGATGGAGTCGAGTGCCGCCGCCCAGTCGGCCGCGAGTACGGCATCGACGGTGACGATACCGGTGACCGGTTCGGCTGCAAGGGCCGCCGGCCCGCGCCCTGTGGGTGCGGGGAACCAGTCGAGCCAGTAGAAGCCCAAGTAAATGAGCATCAGGCCCAGCCAGAAGTTTGGTATCGCTGCGCCAAGCTGCGCGAAGGGCCCGACAAGGCGATCGAGCCAGCCGTCGGGTCGCAATCCGACCCGGATGCCCGAAGGGATCGCCACAAGCAATGACAACAACAAGGCAGCACCCGCCAACTCGACCGTCGCCGGAAGCCGTGCCAGGATCTCTCCGCCGACGGGCGCGAAGGTCCGTCTCGAGATCCCCATGTCGCCGGTTACGAGATCCGCCATGTATGACGCCCACTGGCGATACATCGGTTGATCGAGACCCATCTCGGCGCGCCGAGCGGCGATGATCTCTTCGGTCGCGTCCTGGCCCACCATCAGGAAGGAAGGGTCTGCTGTAGCCCGACTCACGACGAAGGTGAGCGTTGCGACGAGCAGCAACACCACGACGAGACCTGCCAGCTTCCTGGTGACGTATAGCAGCACGCCGGCGCGGGTGCTCGGTGTCGGTTCGCCCGTACCCGACGGAGGGGTGGCCGAGCCGTCCCCGTCGAACTCCGTCGCTGTCGACCCGGCCACCCGCTGACCTCCCTGTCGTTGGCTACCTGCTCGAGATCCGTCCTTGCCGAACTCTTCGGAACCTCTACGCCGTCACGATGGCCCCTACCCGTCAGCCCTGTAGAGCGCTCCCCATATCGGCAGCTCGTCTGGTTCGTGCACGTAGCCTAGGAGACCCTTCGCCAAAGCGACTTGGGTTGCGCCACCTGCGATCCACACCTCCGGAGCATCGTTGATGATGATCTCCATCGCCTCTCGGGCGAGAGGCTCCTGGACGGCCCTATCGGTCTCAGCTTTGAGCTGCGCGACGATCTCATCGATACGAGGGTTGGTGTATTGCGTCCAGTTGATGACCGACTTGGTCCTCCACCAGAGATTGAAGTGGAAGAACGGCTCATCGACGAAGTCGTTGAGCCAGCCACGCAGATACGCATCCCCGGTCGCCTTACCCATGGCTTCGGCGAGTACGGCGCCTGTCGCCCGCTCGATGTCCATGGTGACACCGATCTTCTGGTACTCGGACCGCAGGAATGTGGCGATCTCATCGACCAAAGTGTTTCCCTGCGGGATCATGAGGGTGAACTCGAACCCGTCGGCAAGACCTGCTTCTGCGAGCAATGCCTTCGCTTTGTCGAGATCGTAGGAGTACTTCTGCAGAGCGCCGAAGTTGAAGTCCTGGTAGTAGTTCGAGTTCGGTGACACCGGGCTCCCCAGATGCACACCTGTGCCCTGCAGGATGTCGTTGAGGATCGTCTCGTGCGGAACGGCGTAGTTGAGCGCCTGCCTCACCATCCGGTTGTCGAAGGGCGGAACCTCGTTGTTCAAAATGAGCCGCAGGGTCCGCCGGCCCGGGATCTTGAGGACGTTGGCGGTGCCTGATTCATCGAGGCGTGCCAGCTGGCGTTCGTCGAGGTCCATCGCTATGTCAACCTCGCCGCGTTCGAGTAGCAGAACGCGGTTGCTGGCATCAGGAATGACCAGGAGCTCGACCCGGTCGAAGTAGGGATCGTCCCACGCCCATGCCGGGTTGGCCTCGAATACGATCCGCTGCCCGCGATCCCACTCAGCAAGCCGGTAGACGCCGTGGCCCGCGTAGTTCTGAGCGATCCATTCGTTCCCGCAGGGATCCTCCTCGGTGATGTGCGGCTTGATCGCCTCGGAGTCGAGTATCACTGCGACCTGCGCCCGGAGCTGGTTTTCGATGATGGGCGACGGTACCTCGAGCGTGACCCTGATCGTGTAGTCGTCGATCTTCTCCACCTGGTCGGTTGACAGCACGCCGTACGAGTTCGAGTTGAACATGGTGCTCGCCTTGGCACAGAACGCCCGCTCGTAGAACCACAGGAAGTCGTCGGCCGTCATCTCGTTACCGGTTGAGGGGAAGATGGTCCCCTGCCGGATGTGCATGGTCACCACTCGACCGCCATCCGAGTACTCCATTCGCTCCACAGCCCGGCCGATCCGGGTCGCGGTGTTGGCCATGGCGAACTCGCCCACCTCTCCGGCGGGTGGCTCGTAGAAGAGGAACTGGGCGTAGATGTTCTTCAACGTCATGTTCGTGAGCGTGTTCTGCCCGAAGATGGGGTCGATCGACGGAAGATCGCCCGAGACTGCGATGCGCAGCGTCCGGACTTCGTCATCACCACCGGCCGCGGTGGTGGCTTCCTCCGTGGCGCTCGTTGTTTCCGGTGCGGCGCTCGTTGTTTCCGGTGCGGCACTCGTCGTTTCCGGCGCGGCACTCGTCGTTTCCGGCGCAGCGCTCGTTGTCGCGGGAGCGTCGTCCGCGGTGTCGGAGCCGCATGCACTGAACACGAGTGCTAGGGCCACCGCCGCCGCTGCACCTGTGATCAGCCTCGCTCGCCTTGATCTCTCCATGGTCTCTCTCCTCCAGCGTTGGACTCTTGGTCTGACGTTTCTCAGTGCCTACGACGCGTACTGACACTCGCGGTTAGGACCGCGGTTTCGGGTGACCGGTCGGCGGGTCCCCCCAAACCGCTGACGAGGTCCTCGGAAATGGAGAGAACCCCCGAAAGGGTGAAGGGCTTGCCGGGGGATTGCGCAACCGGTTCGATGAAGGTTCCGCCGATGTCGATCGCAACTCTGTGACGCACGGGGGATCTCCAAGCGCTTTACAGAACCATATACGGGGGTTCACCCGGTGTCAAAAAGCGCACAGTGATACGGAGAGCGCACAACTGGGTGGAGTTCAATGACACCGGGCAAATGTGGTGGATAGTTGCACGTGGTAACCCGACTCCGACTTCACGATGTCTCTCATCAACCGAGAAGCGACGTACGTTCTTCAACTGGGGGCATGGACCTGATACGAGTTGCGACCCTCCGTCTAGCCTCTACGACCGGAGCGGGGGGTAGACCCCGGCTAAGGGGGAGAGAAGAGTTAAGGTGTCTCCGGTGTACGGGACAACACGGGAGAGTCTGGATTGAGTCGCGGTGCTAGGGAGAACCGTGCCGGCTTGAGTGGGGGGGGCGGATGGCCCCTTCGTCGTTGGGAACCGGCCGGGAGAACAACCGCTCGCCGCCAGTGGTCAGCGCACACACGAAATGTTTGCCCTTGGCTACATCTATACCGACGACAACGTCAGCAGCGAACTGCGAGCGATCCTGCATTTGCAGATTCCTTTCTCAGAATTGTACGAAACGCTGCTCACAGGCACCGGCGCCTCAACCACTTTACGAACCAGCCTCACAACTTCGGTGCATGTCCCCCTCAGAGATCACAGGCACCCAACCACGGCGGGTGACATCACCCCCCAGGCCACCGGCTGCAGAAGGGCGAGATCAGTCCCTGGTCGGCAGGAGTCGACGTATCGATGAAGCTCTCTGACCTCTGACCACCGGTTAGCAATCGTAGCCGGAGGCTGCTAACGTCTGGCACTCGTAAGGTACGAGTGCCAATCCAGGTGCCGTGGGAGACTACTGGTTTCTGGTGATGCCCGATCGGGCGGTTGGCGCTTTGTACGCATAGTCACCTGTTTAAGGAGGACTTCGGATGAATCTGAAGCCACTCGGCGGCCGTGTGATCGTCAGGCCCAACGAGGATGACGAGCAGCGCACGTCGTCGGGACTGGTAATCCCCGACACGGCCAAGGAAAAACCACAGACCGGAACGATTATGGCTGTGGGGCCTGGTGATCTGAGTGATGACGGAGAGCGGATCCCCCTCGATGTATCCGAGGGTGATGTGGTCGTCTACTCCAAGTTCGGAGGCACCGAATTGAAACATGAAGGCGATGAGTATCTGATCCTCTCGTCCCGCGACCTGTTGGCGATCGTCGGTTGACGGTTGCTGTAGGACAGGATTAGAGGAAAGGAAACCAAATGGCAGCGAAGGATCTTCGTTTTGACGAGGACGCGCGGCGTGGTCTGGAGGCGGGTGTCAACAAGCTCGCCGATGTGGTCAAGGTAACTCTTGGCCCCAAGGGACGCAACGTCGTGCTCGAGAAGAAGTGGGGCGCCCCGACCATCACCAATGATGGGGTGACCATCGCCAAGGAGATCGAGTTCGACGACCCGTATGAGAACATGGGTGCTCAACTCGCCAAGGAAGTAGCTACCAAGACCAACGACGTGGCCGGTGACGGAACTACCACGGCCACGGTGCTGGCCCAGGCCATGGTGCGGGAAGGACTCCGCAACCTGGCGGCAGGCGCCAACCCGATGGGTCTCAAGCGGGGTATCGAGTCGGCGGTAGCCGCGGTTGTCGCGTTCATCGAGGACTTCTCGCAGGATGTTCAGGCTATTGAGGGTGGCGTCGCGGCGGTGGCGGCGATCTCGGCGGCGGATTCGGAGATCGGTACCACTATTGCTGAGGCGTTTGAGAGTGTTGGCAAGGATGGGGTGATCACGGTTGAGGAAGGCCAGACCTTCGGGTTGGAGTTGGAGTTCACCGAGGGGATGCAGTTCGACAAGGGCTACATTTCGCCGTACTTCGTCACCGATCCTGACACCCAAGAAGCGGTGCTCGACGATCCTTACATCCTCATCGCCAACCAGAAGATCAGCTCGGTCAACGACATGCTCCCGGTGCTTGAGAAGATCATGCAGACCGGCAAGCCGGTGATGGTGCTTTCCGAGGATGTGGAAGGCGAAGCCCTAGCGACGCTGGTGGTCAACAAGATCCGCGGTACCTTCCCGTCTCTGGCCGTCAAGGCCCCTGGGTTCGGTGAGCGCCGCAAGGCCATGCTCCAAGACATAGCCACCCTCACCGGCGGCACCGTGATCTCCGAAGAGGTGGGCCTCAAGCTCGATGGTGTAGCCCTCGACATGTTGGGCCGGGCCCGCAAGGTGATCGTGGACAAGGACAACACCACCGTTATCGACGGTGCCGGAGCGCAGGCGGATGTCAAGGCTCGTATCAAACAGATCGAACGCGAGATCGAGAACACCGACTCCGACTGGGACCGTGAGAAGCTCCAGGAACGGCTAGCCAAGCTGTCCGGTGGGGTATCGGTCATCAAGGTTGGTGCCGCCACCGAGGTCGAACTGAAGGAGAAGAAGCACCGTATCGAGGACGCTGTCTCTGCAACCCGCGCCTCCGTCGAGGAGGGCATAGTGGCCGGTGGAGGCGTAAGCCTACTCCGGGCGCAGGGAGCCATTGACGCGATCGACGACGGAACCCACGACGAGCAGGTTGGGCGTTCGATCGTCCGGCGTGCTCTCGAGGAACCCATCCGACAGATCGCTTCCAACGGCGGATACGAGGCCGGTGTGGTAGTCGACCGTGTTCGCTCCGGCGAAGGCACTTTCGGTTTCAACGCCGAAACCGGCGAATACGAGGACCTGCTCGACACCGGAATTCTGGACCCCGCCAAAGTGACCCGCTCGGCAGTGCAAAACGCTGCGTCGATCGCCGCGTTGCTGCTCACCACCGAAGCGCTGGTCGCCGAACACCAGGACGACTCGCCCGCGGGCGGAGGCGATCCTGGACACGGTGGCGGTGCCCCTCCCGGAATGGGCTTCTAGCCCCCCAGACCACCACATCTACCAGCACGAGCGGCCCGCCCAACCGGCGGGCCGCTCCACGTCGAAGGCGCCCCGCCGGTTGACGAGCCTCTCGTCGTTGACGCCCTCGTCGAGATCTCGTCCGCTCTCTACGACGCTCAACATGTCGGGAGGGCCACAGCCAGCCGGGGGGACCTCTACGTGATGGATCAGGTGCTTGCGGCTGTCAGAACAATCAGCGATACGCTGGCCGTGCATGGGCCTTGTGGGCGAAGAAGACCGGCAACGCCAGAATATGGGATCGTCAGCTCCGATACGAGAGTCCCGCCGCAGCGTCTCGGGTTGTGGTCGACTCGCTCGAAAGCGCCGACGAGCTCATCGGCCACACCACGTTCGTGGAGGTCGCCCACAATCTGGAAGGCACCGGCATCGAACGGGTCGACTTTTCCTGGCGGTGCGTGCTCGAAGCCGAGTGCAGTGCCCTTCGGGGAGAACGAGACGCGACCAGCTACCCGTGTGCGCTCGGAACCGAAAGCTCCGTCTGGCTCACAACACCGGTACCAACATCCCAGAGCGAACACGTCACCACACTCGACGCCCCGCCCCCGGAACCCGGATGGTTCCTCTACCGCTGACCCAAGCCCGACACGCCGCCGCGGCGGCGTCCTTCCCAACGGTAGGGCGGATCTCGAGGGGGTATCGGCTCTTGTGCTGTGGCAAACACTTCCGCCACGGACTTGGTCCGTTCCGGAGTTGACATGGTTCGCGTAGCCGACTTAGCGGATCATAGCCGGCTGAGCACGATACGGCTGTCGGGGTAGACGTTTCCTGGTGGCCTGGCCTAGCCTGCAAAGGGCGCCTCGGATGCCAAGACACCCAGAGCAGGGAGTGGATTCCTGAGTACGCGTGTGTTGTTCCTCGACGATTCGGGTAAACCCGACCTGAGCCACCCATCTCTAGGGTTGGTGATCGGCGGGTTCTCGGTGCCGTCCACTCAGGTACCAACCCTCAGCCGCAGGGTCGCGGGGGCTAAGGCAAGGTTCTATCCGGCCCGTGGGGATCCAGCCTCATGGGAGTTGAAGTCCTCCTACATCGTCAAGCCCAACCCGTGGAAGCGCCGCAAGAATCGTGACTTCGTGGATGAGACTATTCGGATCGTCGAACAGGCGGGGGGTACGGTCTACACGGTGAGCATCGACAAGCGCCGGATGCATCACCCGATGACCCTCAACACAACGATGCCGCTACAGCTCCAAGCGCTTGTGGAGCACTTCGCTGTTGAGTGCGCCGAACACCGGGAAACGGGTCTGATCGTCTCCGACTGGTCTAGCCACCACCACGACGCGCACGCGAGTAAGTGCGTGGGCAGTTTCATAACCTCACGGCGCCTCCCGCTGCATCCAAGTGTGTACTACGCGAACTCGCTAACGACGCCGACGATTCAGGTCGCTGATCTGATAGCAGGTGTTAGACGGCGGGTGGTCGAGGGGGACGGCCGTCTGGTTACGCTCAACCGCAGGATGGCGGCCACGCGGACTCTGCCGCACAGCCCGGGGCTGATCACGGACCGGGGGCGTAGGTACACGAATCAGATCGAGTTGTTTTGAGTAACCGGGTGGGCGTATCCAGTCTGCTGGTTCGGAGGGGAACAGGTGACACACAGGCCGCACGGCATGCCTGCCGCGGTTGGTGCCGGTTGCCAATCGCTCAGCGGGCTCCTACACTGATATGTGCCTGTCCGCTCGGTTAGTAGGCGCAAGCTGAATGTAACCGAAGTGCGGCGGCGATGGGGCCCCGGAACGCACGGGGCCCTTTTTCTAGTTGGGTGTGTCCAACGCCTACCACAGTTCGCCTGCTTGCTTAGAGACACAGGACGACAGAGAACCATTCAGTCATGAGCCGCACACGCAAACCGAGGAGCCGTCGCCCGAAACACAGCCGGGGCGCTAGAACGACCGGCGGTCGACGACCGCGGCCGAGTCGCTCGGAGTCGAGTAGCAGCGGTACCGTTGTGACCAAGGGGACGAAGCTGACCCCTCGATCCCTAGTGTTCGTCGGACCCGAAGAGGTGGTCACCACGTTCGAGGTCGAACACCCTTCGACGCTTGGGAACAGAACCGGCGGTCGGGCCCCACAGGATGCCACGATCATCAAAGGCTGCCCGAGCCTATATGCGTTGGAGACGTGCGAGACGCTGCAAATGGGCACCCTTCCCTACTACCGCAAGCAAGGCGATTCGCTCATCTGGGATCTGGGAGAGGGTGTCATCGCGGGCGACGAGCGAACCGAACGCCGCCGCGACGACCCAGCAGACCTCGACGCATACAAGCAAACAGACATCGAACTATCTGTAAGCCATCCGCTCGGGCGAGCAACCGAGCACAAGACCACCAAGCGCCTCAACGTGAACGAGACCTCCCAGGCCAGCCTCTTGCTCGGGGGCAATTGCCTCATCTGGTGCGCTTCGCTTGAGCCACAGACTGCCAAGAAATGGTCCTTGTGGTGGGACTCGCTGGAACCCGACTATGACCATCCCACGTTTCTTGGCGAGCCTGCCCCGTTTGCGCGAGCGCTCGCTTTGATGGCCTCATCGCAACGGGATCTACTTCGTAGCTATCTCGACCTCCGACATCGGGAGACTGGTCACGTCGAGCAGTGCAGCAACTTGGCTGTGTTCTACGGTCCCGTCGTTTACTTGGACGATCCACGCGACTACATTTTGGAGCCTGGCGACGAACTTGAGATGATCGTCCGCCGTATCTTCACCAAGACGACGGAGCACCGACATCAACGCGAGTACAGGTTCGCGATACTCTCCCGACAGGGCCTGGACTGCGCAACTGTGCACCTGCAGGTTCCGCCCTCGATGAGACAGGCGTTGAACGCTGGCAGCGGCAGCAGAGCCAGAGGACTTCACCTGCCTGAAGGCGGACCTGCGTTCTGCATGCCTTCGCCTCGGCTTCTCCAGTGCTTTGCAGATGAAGTTGCTCCGGATTCTGCTGATTACCGTCACGGGTTGTCTCTCACCACTGGTATGCGGGTGAGATTGTATATCAGCGGAACTCACCATAAGTCATCGAACACACTAAGCACTGCGGTGAGTGAGGTGGCAACACCAGACTATGAAGCCATTGACGCGGCTATCAGGGCGGAACCACGAGTGCCCAATGACTCTCGCATCGCCAAGGTCACAATTGACGGGGGACCCGGCACAATCACCCGGATCTACTGCCTAGAGGGGATCTGGGGCATAATCCAATACAAGTCCGTGTCAGGTAGGGCATCTCTAAGATTTCGTGGATCGCATCCCAGCGACACAGCTCTCATCCTTTGCTGCAACGCCGACTTTGATGGGCAGTTCCGACTCGGCCACAGCGCCCAGCAACTCATCCTGGATGTCGTGCCCATGAACCCGGCGGCGACGGTTGAGATAGATCACCCTAACCGCAACCCGGATCTGCCCCAGAACCACATCACGCTGTCTCTGACAGAGGACACCTGTGTCACTGTGACAGCGACATCTGAGGACGGCACCCAAGCTTCGAGCTTCGAGATCGTCATCGAAAGAGCACTCTGCCCAACCAACCAGAGCGAAACTGCATGAAGCACCCTGACCGTTCGGGCCCGTACGCTGTGATGAGACCGGCTCGGGCGCTGCCATGCAAGAAGGCTCTCGCCTGAGCCGAGAGTGGCCCGAAACTGTTCGAGGCGCAAGCTGATCTGGGCTGGCGATCCCTACTTCCTACCCATTCGCGAAGAGCCCGCAAACAGGCATGGTTCCGACCTGGGCTACGCGTCAAGCGGGTACGCGGTGCAACGGGCCTCTACGAGATGACCTGGGCACCCGACGGACGCGCAACATTCTCATGGGGCCAACCCCTCACAATCGGGACACGACACGTCTTGTAGTACCGCTGCAGCGACCACAGCATCCTCCCATAACCAAACCGGGCACTCACGGGCAGCCGTACCGGCCTCACGGAGGCCTACCAACCCACCTGAACCTGACCCGTATCCGGCCTTCGGGGATGTCCCGTAATAATGGTTATGTAAAGTAGCGGACTCTTAGGGCGGGTAGGGGCCAAGCTTGGGAAGCGCCAAGCCTTTTGCTTCGGCGTAGGATGAGGGAGTGAGGGGTTCGTATTCTACACCGGCGTTGCTGTTCCTGTTGCTGTTGGGTCTTGCCGTTGTGGTTCTGTTGCATGCGTGTGGTGGTGACGAGGTCTCACCCACGACGGCCGTCGCCCCGTCAGCGACCACCCAATCTCCTGCCACGATGATCACGGTCCCGTCTACGCCTACCCCACCTACGTCCCTCCAGATGTCAACATCTGCCGTGCCGGGGACAGTGGCGGTGTCGGCGAACACTATCGAACGGTTGTCACCTGACGAAGTGTATTTGCGGGTTGCGCCGTCGGTGCCATTCGTCGAAACCGCTACGGGTACGGGCAGCGGGGTCCTGATCGAAGGCGGTTACGTCGTCACCAACTACCACGTGGTCTGGCCGTATGATGCCGTTTGGGTGGTGTTCCCCGACGGTACCGAACTGCAGGACGTACCGGTCGTAGGTTGGGATCCCCTGGCGGATCTAGCAGTGCTGGGGCCGGTCAATGTATCAGCACGGCCGTTGGAATTGGTGGATGGGGAGAGTTTGGCGCCGGGTAGCGAGCTGTTTCTGGTGGGCTACCCGGCTGAAGTGGACCTGTTTCCACAGGCTTCTATCACCCGGGGTATCTTGTCACGCTTTCGAGAATGGGATCGTCTCGGCATGACATATCTACAGACCGATGCGGCTATCGCGGGAGGGCAGAGTGGTGGTGCGTTGGTCAACTCGAACGGTGAGGTGGTAGGTATTTCCACATTCTCGTTCAGCGAAGCCGGGTTCGGGCTGGCGACATCCGCGGCTGATGACGCGCCCATCGTGAAGAAGCTCATCGAGGGCTGGAATGCGTCCGGTTGGAACGAACGGCGACTGCCGTCCGGCGCTGGTGCCTTCGAATTCGATATAGAGTTGGTCAACCAGTGGGACACTCGGACCTTCGTCCTGGACCCAGCCGCCGGATCTATGCATGAGTTCTGGATAGACGGTCCAGAAGATGGATTGCTCCGACTGTTTGACCCATTCGGGCTGATCTTAGAAGTGGACGAAACCTACACAGGTCTCGAGTCCGGGACTGTGGAAGTTCAAACCGAAGGGATCCACTTCCTCCAAGTGGAGATGCTAGCGAATGGTCCATCCGCGTTTACAGTGGGCAGTACGATCAAGATGACGCCTTTGAATGACCCGGATGATGGTCGGACTATCTCTGTGGGTGATACTGTCGTCGGAAGCCTCGACTATTTTTCTGAGTGGGACTGGTTCTTGATACACCTGAACGAGGGAGAGACGGTGAGGATCTATGCTGACTCTGTCGGTGTGGATACTCTGATATACGTTGACTTTCCTGGCTCATCCAGCCATCAAGTTGTCTATGACGACGACAGCGGTGGTGGATTGTCCGGGACAAACTCTCAACTAGTCTATAGGGCGCCATCCAACGGTAACTACTATATCGCCGTTACCGGCGCTTTAGACGATGATGTTGGTGGCTACTTCCTGTCGGTCGAGCCAGCACAGGACGGTAGCGAAACGGTTAATGTGCCAGCCAGTCGCAACGAAGACACCTTTGATATCCTCATAAGCTCTGATCCAGTACTCGGTGAATATGAGCCTAGCACTTTGAGGGAGTTCGCTGGAGTAGTATGTGAAGCCATCGATAGCGGTTTACCGTTTGATGAGATCCTGTTGGGTATCTACACAGAGTCGCCTGCCGACTGGGATACAGACACGGCTGCCATATTCTTGGGATCAGCGGTCTACGGACTGTGTCCAGAGCACGCCGATGCTATGGACACATGGATAGAGAAGCTCTGAATCCATAGCGCCCACTGCGCAGCTTGACCCTCGCTGCGGCGTTGTATCTCCCGTCGTACCAGGGTGAGTCCTTGGGTGAACCAGCGTACGACGTGAAAGCGGTCGAGCACATGGCGAGCGTCGGGCAGGTATTGCGCGATGGCTGCTTGATATCAGCGGGATCCGTCGCTCACGACTATCTCCACTTGGCGGCAGCAGCCGCATCGCCTCCTCGAGGGCTTTGCTGGTGGTGAGCCGGCGGATGTTCTACTGGTAGCCGGGGCGGAGTTTCCCGAGATCGGCGTGGAGGCGGTTGGCCCCGGCGGTGCGGTCATGGACCAGCTCACGGCGGTTTGAGACCAGCACACGCAGATCTTCGGTGTCCTCCCAGTATGTTGGCGGGGCCAACGTGTCGTCTCGGAGAGCGATCCGGGCGATCACCAACGCGTCCACCTGATCGGTGTTTGTGGGCCCTGCGCGGTTTCGTGGGGTAGGGCGTTTCTGTTGTCGGTGTGGGGGTCATAATGCTCCTAATGGGGGTCCACCACTTCTTCTGGTGTTTCTGGGAGGGTGTGGTGGTTGAGCTGCCGGCCGGTGAGTACCGAATGCTCCTGGAACGCTGATTCCTGAACATAGATCGTACCCCGGCCGGTTGGTGAGGCCGCTTGTAGCGCTCATGGGGTAGCGTGCCACAGAGCACTGATCCATTAGGTCGCCGCCAGGCGTTTCCTCCACAACTCAGCAAGATGGAGTTCCCCCCATGTGCTGGACACTTGGTTTATGCGGCCGTGTGATGGTAGTAGTTGTCCTCCCATTCGTTTGGTGGCTGTTGTCCGATGGTGGAGTGGAGCCGGCGGGGGTTGTACCAGGCTTGGATCCAGTACCGGATTGATAGGCGGGCGTGGTGGCGGCTTCGGTAGTCGGCTCGGTTGACGAGTTCGGTCTTGAGGGTGCCGAGAAACGATTCGGCGGCTGCGTTGTCCCAACACGCCCCGGTCCGTCCCACCGACTGTGCGATGCCATATGCCCGGCAGAGCTGGGCGGTGGCCCTCGAGGTGTATTGACCAGGTTCAAGGGGTCCACCACACCCCGCATCTGGCCGCCCCGGGTTGCGATCGCTTCGCGCAGCGCGTCCGTTGCCAGCGAAGTCTTGGAGGTGTGGTGCCACGGAGACACCGACAACTCGGCGGATGCCAGGTCCAAGACGAACGCCAGGTAGAGGAACCCTTGACGGGTTCGGATGTGGGTGATGTCGCCTACCCAGGCTTCATCCGGTGCCGAAGTGGTGAACTCACCCCTGAGTAGATCAGGGATCCGATGAGCGGTGTCCGCTGTGGTGGTGACACGCCGCTTGCGGGGAACGAAACCCGCCATACGGTGGCACTTCATCAGCCGCACCCTCCCGCTTGTGATTCACCACCCGGCCACGCCGACGCAGCGCGGCGCACACCCGACGCGAACCATAGGTCCCATCCGAGTCCGCCTAGATGGCCCCGATCTCGTCCACCAGAGCGGCCTCTGCCATCTGCACAGGACCAGACCGGGGTCGCTGCTTGTAGGCGTAATACGCAGACGGTGACACCCCCACCACCGAACACACCATCCTCACCGGGAAGCCTTCGGCCCTCTGAGCATCGACGAAGCGACACAACATCACCCCTTCGACTCCCGCACCCGGCTCCCGCAGCCGCTCCCGCTCCCCAGACCTAAGCCCCTCCCGCTCACCCCGGTTGATCCCATCCTGACGAACCCAGTCACCGCAACGTCGAGTCATAAATACCCAACTCGGTGGCGACCTGCCGTATCGGCCTGCCCGAGCTGCGAACAATCTCCACCGCATCCACGTTTGAACTCATCCGAGAACTTCCGTCTCGGTCTCTTCCCTCCCAACAGGACTCCTTCCCCACACGCTGCATCCCATTCTCGGACATCAAACGCGCTCTTTGCGGAAGTGTCCGGCCACCGGGGGGAACTCCAGTTTTCCAACCAGCGAACCCCGCAAGATTCGTTTTTCAGCACCCGCCTACACCATCGCCCCCGGCACCGTGCGCGCCCAGACGTCCTATCGGCCGCCGCAATCCCCGGGAGGCGAGGAGGCAATGACGGCGCATCTCGCAATGGATGAGTGGGTTCCACCTCGAGAGATTGCCCACCTCATCGCGTTCCTTGCCACAAGCAACTGCCGGCAGCGGACGGAAGCCACGCCGGCCGTGAACGGCGCCGGCCATATGCGCTGGGGCGCCCTGCGCTGCAAAGCCACCATCCGGCTGCGCGCGGTCGATGTTTCGTATACTGGACATCAGTGCGACAACCAAACGATGGCGTCATAGTGGGACCAGTCAGTCGATGAACGCGACCCGGCAGATCAGCCATCGGGCGGTAATCGCTGGTTGAGGGTTGTCGTTGCGATGGGAAAGGAAGAGTAGTGTCGGCAGCCCCCGAAGCCATGCCCGACGGAGCTGGTAGATACTCGGACCTGATCGCGCTCTTCGAAGAGTTCCTGGAGTGGCAGGATCAGGTGGGCAGCACGCTGCGTGAGGAGACCGCCGGCCGGTATATGGACCGGCTGCCGGATTACGGCTCAGCGGCCGTCTCGGCACGCAAGGAGGAGCTGGCAGAGTTCCAGGAGCGCCTGCAGACAATGGGTGTTGCGACGTGGAGCTTGAGCCACCAGGTGGACGCAGCTGCAGTCCGGAGTCGCTTCGACCAGGAAGAATTCCTGTTGTACATCAGCCGGCCGTGGGCACGTGACCCCGGGTTCTACATCGACAGGATGCTTCGAGTCGCCTTCGCCGATCCGTCGCCCGGACGATCCGACGTGGACCGTCTCCTAGCCGGCCTGCGGAACATCCCCGCTCTTGTCGATCAGGCCGTGAAGAACTTGCGCAACGTCCCGGCCGAGTTGGCCGATCTGGCGATCGTCAAACTGACGGCAGCAGATGGAGTGGACCACGGATCCCCGTACCGCACGAAGCCGCCGGCTGGTGTGCTCGGTTGGTACGACGAGCTCGTCATGCGAACCGATCGACATCCGCACGTGCGTGCCGCTGTCTCGGCGGCTCGCGACTCGGTCAGACGATTCTTGCAGTGGCTCACGGCCGGACGTCCAACGATGACCGCGGAAGCGGGCGTCGGCAAGGACGCCTTCAACTGGTACCTCAGAAACTGCGAAGTCATTCCGTACTCTTCTGACGATCTCGTCACGCTGGGTCGACGCGAGCTGCAGCGCCTGGGGACGCTCTACACGCTGGAACGTCACAAGAATCGTGAGCTGCCGGAGCTGGCCCCGGCGACATCGGCTGCCGACTACCGGAAGCGCCTCGCCGAGACGGACGCACACATCCGCAGCTTCCTTGTCGAGAAGGAGTTTGTCTCGATCCCCGACTACGTGGGCGAACTCGGCACAACCGTGCCGTGGGCTGACCGGCCGGGTGGTCGGAACTTCTGGGAGGAGATCCAGTTCCGTGACCCGCACCCGGACCACCTCCACGCCGTCATTCCCGGTCACCGGTTCGATGCCCTCGTGGCAGCCAACAACCGGCATCGGATTCGCAGCCGCATCACGAGCCCCTCGCGCGTCGAAGGATGGGCCACCTACCTGGAGGAGGCGGCGCTGGCCGCAGGCATCCTTGATTCGCGTCCCAGGGTGCGCGAGCTGGTCTTCATCTTCGGGATGTTCCGTGCCGCCAGGGTACCCGCCGATGTGTGGCTGCACTCGAGAGAGTTGTCCGTGCAGGAGGTGGTGGATTACTGGCGGGCGCGCGTGCCATTCCTGGACGAGGGCGCTGCTCTTGTCGATGCCGGGATATACCTGAGGCATCTTCCCGGATACGGTATGGGCTACACGGTCGGAGCGCTTCAGTTCCAGCATCTGCTCGCAGATCGCAGGCGCCAGCTCGGAAATGCGTTCGTGTTGAAGGACTTCCATGATGCGGTGCTGGGAGCGGGCCGTCTTCCGGTTGCCCTGATCCGATGGGAAATGACGGGAGTCGACGATGAGGCCAACCGCTGGTGGAGACGCATTCCCGTGTCGATGTTGGCTGAACGAATGACCTCTGACAAACCCTCTGACCACGCTGTCCAGCCCTCCCAGCCCCGATAATCACTATCCACTTCCTTCTCCCAGCCATCGGTGGCCGGGCTTCTGGTGATGAGTCCGTGTGGCCGAGCGGACCGAGTGGTGGCTTAACAACGCGGCCAGGCTTGCCGGACGACTCGCTACGGCGGCGTGACACGAGCACCGGGCAGCCGGGACCGCGGCTGCGGGCCGGCGACCTCGTCCTTGAGCCTGCTCGCCGGCTTCACCACCCACGGGAACGGAGAGCGTGAGAGTGGAACTTTCGGTGTTCCCCCATGTGCTCAGAGCCCGGCGGCGAACTCCAGGGCTTCGTCGAAGCTTGCTTGCCCGAGCACCAGCCTTCGCATCTTCATCAGGGGCCCCACCCGGTCGATTGCAAAGGCGCCTCCGAATCGATCTCCACGGCGATAGAGCGCCATGAGCGACACTTCGTCGGGTGAGTCGTGGACGAACACGACCTCGTCCCGGGAGGCCAGTCCTACCAGTTGGAGGCGGTGCCCGTACTGGTCGGACCAGAAATAGGGGATGCCCGAGTAGGCGACCGGGTCGTCGCCTCCGAAGGAGTTGAGGATGTTGCGGGCCACGGTGGTGGACTGCTCGACGGTGTTGGTCCAGTGCTCGACCCGCATCCGTTGCCGGAGCAAGGGGTTGTACCAGGAGGCGAGATCGCCCAGTGCGTAGACACCGGGCAGTGAGGTGCGCAAGTACCGATCACAGACCACCGCCCGGTCCAGGTCGATACCGGAACCTTCCAGCCACTCGATGTTGGGAATCACGCCGATCCCCACCACCACCACGTCGCACGGGATCTCGGCGCCGTCCGAGAGCCCTACGGACAGGCCATCAGGGGTCTCCTCCACGCCCACCACGCCGACCCCGCAGCGGAGTTCGACGCCATAGAGACCGTGGAGCGCAGCGCACCGCTCCCCCACTTCGGCGCCGACGGCCATCGCCAGCGGCTGGTCGGCGGCTTCGATGATCGTCACGTCGACACCCCGGCTCCGGGCGCTCGCCGCCACTTCGCTTCCGATGAAGCCGGCCCCGACCACCAGCAGATGGCGGGCGGTATCGAACGAGGATCGGATGGCTGCAGAGTCGTCGAGGGTTCTCATCACGTAGACCGCCGGAATGTCGGCGACACCAGGGAGTCTGCGGGCGCGGGCACCCGTGGCGATGACCGCGGCGTCGTATTGCAGTGCTTCCCCGGTCCCGAGCGTGATCGTGCGGGCGTCGGCGTCGAGACCCACCGCCGGAGACCCGAGCCGCAGGTCGATCCCTTGCTCCTCGAAGAACCCCACGGGTCGGAGCGTGGCGTCGGCCGGCTGTTTCTCCCCGGCCAAGACCTCCTTGGAGAGCGGAGGGCGGTCATACGGCAGGTGCGGCTCGTCGCCCACCAGCGTGATTCGACCCTCGAACTTGAGCCTGCGCAGCCCGGTTGCCGTACGTAGACCACCCAGGGACGCCCCCACGATGACTACGGATGGGAGCCCGGGAGCGGGGATGGTCACCCGGTGGGGGCCAGCTCGAACCTGCCGTCGGCGAACTCCATGAGCCACCGCCGGTAGAGAACCGTACCGAGGTCGGCAGCCTTGACATGCATCTCGGCGCTCAACTCCACGGGAAGCTCCTCGGGACGTTGGGACTCGACCACCGGCTTGTCCTGGGCGAGAATGAGCCGCTGCATCCGGTCGAACTCCTCGTCCTGATCGAAACCGTAGTTCCGCGCTACGAACGTGAAGCACCGGGTTCGCTTGCGGCTCACCGGAGCCACGGCGACGAAGAGGATGAAGTTCTCGTCGGGACCGGCCGAGCTGTCGAGCCACATGGCGTTGGGCATGAACACCCGGTATCGCTTCCAGGCCTCGTAGGTCTCGCCCTCGCCGGCGACCGTGGCGTTCTTGGGGTTGTCCGTGTACTCAAGGAACGGGCCGGCCGTGATACGGAGCTCGCCCCCATCGCGCCAGGCCTCGTAGTCGGCGATCACGGCATTGTCACGATCACCGAGGATTCCGTGGTGGACATGGGCGAAGTGGGAGAAGTCGAAGTAGTTCTCGAGCCGGCGGCCCACAGAGCAGTTCCATTCGTAGGGTTCCCAGCGCATGATCCGGTAGGCGGGATCGTCGAGTTCGGGGAGGACGGCGGCCGGGAACACGGGTGGCTCGTCGGCCAGGCAGGTCCACACCAGGCCTGCCGACTCGACCGCCGGGTAGACGGGAAGCTGGGCTACCAGCTTCCCGTTGAGTTCGGGGCGGGCCGGGATGTCCACGACGGTGCCCTCCTTGTCGTACGCCCATCCGTGGTAAGCGCACCGGAGCCAGCAGCCGTCGATGCGGCCCAGGGAGAGGGCCGAACCCCGGTGTCGGCAGATGTCGTCGAAAACATGCGGCTTCCCGTCGAGACGGGCCACCGCCAGTCGGGTCTCGAACAAGGTGACCTGGTGGGGTTTGTCAACCAGATCCTCGGAGAACGCCACCGGATGCCAAAAGCGGCGGAGCTGCTCGTAGAGGAGCGCCTCGCCGGCCACGTCGAGTTGGGTGGTTCCCTGCTTCACAACCGCCTCCTCGTTGGGTGTCGCTTACCGGTTCGTGTCGCGCTGCTCGGAAGTCGGTTCTAGCCCGTATGAACGGTTATCGCCTCCACCGGACAGCAGACTTCGGCGCTGAGAGCATCGTCGACCAGTTCGGCGGGAACATTCGGTTGGAGCACGATGATCTCGCTGTCGTCATCGGCAACCTGGAACAGATCCGGCGCCACCGACGCGCACATCCCGGAAACGATGCATGTCGCATGGTCGAGTTCTATTGTCGCCACGCCGACTCCTCCGCTCGTTCAAGAACTACTGCCATCAGAATTATAGCTGACACCAAATGCCGCCTAGGGGAAAACCGACCGGAATATTGATTGGATCAATGCTTAGCGGTTGTGCCAACCGAGTCCCAGGCTGTCCGGCATGGTCTCGCCGCACCCGCTGATCGGCGGTCGGTTAGTAGCCGATAATCAAGCAGGCGCCAGTTCGACCTTTCCGTTGGCGATGTCGAGCAGCCAGCGCCGGTATTCGAGGGTCCCGAGGTCAGCGCCTTTGACGTGCAGTTCGGCGGCGAGGTCGGCGGGCAGTTCCTCGGGACGTTGCGATTCTACGATGGGTCGGTCCTGATCGGTGACCATCTGGGCGAAGGCCCTGAAATCCTCATCACTCCCCGGGTAGTTGCGGCCCACGTAGGTGAATGCCCGGGTCCGCTTGCGGTTCACGGGCGCCGCGGCCACCCACAGCACGTAGTCCTCCACCGGCCCGGCCGCGCTGTTGAGCTTCATGGCGTTGGGCAGGAAGACCCGGTAGCGCTTCATGGCCTCGTAGGTCTCGCCCGAACCGGACTCGGGGTTGTTCTTCACGTTGTCGGTGAACTCGACGAACGGCCCGGCGATGAACTGGAGCGCTCCCCCGACCCGGTGCACGTCGTAGTCCTCGATGCGGGGATGGTTGCTGTCTCCGAGGATGCCGTCGTGAACCCAGGCGAAATGGGAGAAGTCGAAGTAGTTCTCCAACCGGCGGGGCAGCGAGCAGTTCCACTCGTAGATGTCCAGATGGACGAAGGTGTAGCTCGGGTCGTCGAACTCGGGGATGGCGGGCACCGGGAACTTGGGATCGCCCAGCGTGGTGTAGATGAGCCCCGAGACCTCCACCGTGGGGAACGACGGCACCCGGACATTGCGGAATGCGGGAGAGAGTTCCTCCCGGGCCGGTACTCGGGTGACCCTGCCCTCGGCGTCGTACGTCCAACCGTGATAGGCGCAGCGGAGCTCGCAACCGTCGATCACCTTTCCGAGCGAAAGCGCCGAGCCCCGATGCCTGCACAGGTCCTCGAACACGCGGGGGGCACCGGCCAGGCGCACTACGACCAACTGCTCCTCGAACAGGGTGAACGCCTGGGGTTCGTCCTTGAGTTCGTCGGAGTAAGCGACCGGGAACCAGAAGTTCTCCCGCATCTGGTCGTAGAGCCGGTCCTCGGCCGCTACGTCGAGGAAGTCGCTGGTCGCGTGACGGGTCGCCATCCGTCCGCTCACAGAATCCTGCGGGGAGTCGACCGGCTCTTCGTGATCGAGTGGGGAGTGGTGGATCCACCAGACGTGTAGTGGTCCGGCCCCATTTCAGCCATGAGACGTTCTGCCCTTACCTTGTGTCGCTTCATCGGTATACCTTGTCCCGCCTCCCGATTCTTACCACCAAAACACGCACCGCGTCATCTTGGAGGTCGCAGACAACCCGATGACTGCCCACCCGATAGCGCCACAGTTTCCCGAGCGGGCCGGTCAGCGCTTGGCCGACGCGGCGCGGGTCCGCGGCCGCAACCCGCTCGTCCATATAGTTCATGATACGGCGCGCCGTGTTTCTGTCGAGCTTTCCCAGCTGGGTCTTGGCAGTGTCGGTGTACTCAATCGTCCAAGCCAAGATCTTTCCTGACGTCCGCGGCGGCATGAACGTGTTCCTGGCCTTTGCGGATGCGTTCGAGAACGTCTGCGGCCAGGTAGTAATCCTCGATATCCTCGAGCCCGCGGTCGATGATCTCACGGAGGTAGAAGGCCTTCGTACGCCCGGTCTGGGTTGCCAGGAAGCGGAGCCGCTCCTCGGTTTCGGGTGACAGCCGCAGCGACGTGGGCATGTGGTACTTCCTCCGCTTGTAGTGTGTGTATTCACTGTATCACACCGTGTCGTTTCGAGGATCGGGAACGGCTACGCGAGTCTTGTTCGGGGACATCTCCTGCCTCCGCGTGGAATGACGACGGCCAACGTGTAGCCCTCTCGATGCTCACCGAATACCCTGGTCAGGGGTAGTGGCGAACATACCCCTATGTTGCCTTGCGGCGCTCCACTCCCCACACCGAGCACACCGCCTTGACGATGTTCTGGTAGCCGGTGCAGCGGCACAGGTTTCCGGAGAGGAGATCGACCACCTGCTCCGGTTCCCGGTAGTCGTCGGGGTCGACGCTCTCCAGCGTCATCAGGAATCCGGCCGTGCAGAAACCGCACTGCATGGCGTGGTTCTCGTGGAAGGCCTGCTGCATCGGCGTGAGTTCCCCGTCTGTTGCCAGGTCCTCGACGGTCCTGATCGTGCATCCGTCGACTTGGACGGCCAGTGTCGAGCAGGACCGGATGGCGTCGCCGTCGACGATCACGGTGCAAGCCCCGCAGTAGCCGTGCTCGCATCCGACGTGGGTACCTGTGAGGCCCACCACGTCCCGGATGAAGTCGGAGAGCAGCAGCCGGGCGGGCACCCGGTACGTCACCTTCATCCCGTTGATCGTGACCGACACGTCGGCCTCTCGAGTGCCCGGGTTGGAAGCCATCACACCCCCGTCCTATCTCCGTTGGATGTCACCACCGACCGGGCGGTCCTGATCAGGAGGGCGCCGAGCGCCTCACGCCGGTACTCGCCCGTAGCATGGACGTCGTCGACTGCATCGGCAGCATCCTCGTAGGCCGCTGTGTACAGATCCGATCCGTCGTCGCCCGCTGAGAATCCTCGGATCGATTCCTCGGCGGCTGCCATCCGCTGCGCTACTCCGCTCACCCCGAAGCTGACCAGCCGTGCCCCGCTTATCGCGTCCCCCTCCATGTCGAAGGCGGCCGCCACACCGGCGATGGCGAAGTCACCCGACCTCCGGGCGATCTCTTCGAGAACGGTCACAGTCCCGGAAGGCTCGGCCGGGAAGCGAACCGCGGTGATGATCTCCCCGTGGGAGAGGTCGGTCCAGAAAGGCCCGAGGAAGAAGTCACGGGCCGCCACGCTCCTCGCCCCCGCCGGCCCCTCTACGAGTAGCGTCGCGCCGGACGCAATGGCCATCGCCGGTAGTTCAGCGGCGGGATCGGCATGAGCCAGACTGCCGCACACCGTGCCCCGGTTCCTGATCTGCAGGTGCCCGACGAAGCGCAACGCCCGGCGCAGCCCGGGAACCACGGCCGCTACCCGGTCTGAGCCCATGACCCGGCTCTGGGTTACGCAGGCCCCTATCGTCACTTCTTCCCGACCGACCTCCAGGCTGTCGAAGCCTTCCACATGGCGGATGTCCACCAGTAGGTCGGGTACGGCCAGGCGGAAGTTCATCGTAGGAATGAGGCTCTGGCCGCCCGCAAGTACCTTCGCCGCGTCCGCAGAGCCAAGGGCCTCTATCGCATCTTCGACGGTATCCGGCCGGTAGTAGTCGAAGACGGCGGGCTTCATGATCCGCCCCCCGGACCGGACGCTTCCCGTATGGCTTGGCGGATGGCGGAGGGTGTCACCGGGGTGGCCTTGATCTCCACACCCAGGTCGGCGAGGGCCTCAGACACCGCCCCTACTACCACCGCCGCCGGGCCGATGGTTCCCCCTTCCCCGCAACCCTTGACACCGAGGGGCTGCTCGGGAGCCGGCGTCTCGAAGTGTTCGACGGTCATCTCCGGTACCTCGGAGCAAGTGGGGTACAGGTACTCCATGAAGGAGGCGAACAGGGGCCGGGCCGTCTCCGGGTCGTACTGGAAGTGCTCGTACATCGCTCCGGCGATCCCCTGCGCCACTCCCCCGTGGACCTGCCCGTCGATGATCATCGGGTTGATCATCGTGCCGCAGTCGTGGACCACCACGTAGTCCTCGATCTTGATCTCCCCGGTGCTGACCCGCACGCTGACCACACCGGCGTGGGCACCGTTCGACCAGCTAGCCGCCGCATTGACCTTGCCGTCGAGGCCGGGTAGGTGCTCAAGTTCAGGCGGCTCGAAGTAGCCCGACATCTCCAGGCCGGGCTCCATGCCCCGCGGCAAGTCGACGGTACGAACCCAGGCTGCGGTCGCTACCTGGGACCAGCTAACCGTCGGCGTGTCACTGCCCGCCACATGGAACCGGCTCTCGGTCAGCACGACATCATCGGCCGCCGCCTCCAGCATGTGGGCGGCGATCTCCTGCGCCTTGGCCAGCACCCGATCGGCGGCCATCAGGATCGACCCGCTCATCACTATCGCCGAGCGGCTGCCCCACGCCCCCAGCCCGTATGGTGCACGGTCTGTGTCACCCATGATGACCGTCACATCGTCGGGATCCACGCCCAGCGCCTCGGCGGCCAGCTGGGCGGCGGTCGTCTCGGTGCCCTGGCCCAGGGCCGTTGTGCCCAGACCCACCCTGACCGCGCCGTCAGGATCGACCCTCATGGTGGCCGAGTCGTACCCGGCCCAGTGCCCGGTGGTGAGGTGGTAGGTGGGTGTGGTGGGCTCCACGTAGTTGGTGTACCCCACCCCCACCCGTACGTCGGGATCGTCGGCGTACCTGGCCCGCACCCGCTCGACCGACGGAACAATCAACTCCAGCGCTCGCTCGAAACCTTTGGCGTGGGAACCCGAATCGATCCTCCCCCCGCCGTGCATCTGGTAGGGCATCTGGTCTTCCTGGAGCATCATCCGGCGACGGATCTCGACCCGGTCGGTCCCTGTGAGGCGGGCCACCCGGTCGATGATGCTCTCCATGACGAACATGCCCTCGGGCGTGCCAAACCCCCGATAGGCTCCGCTCGGAGTCTTGTTGGTGACCACACAGAAGTGATGCACCTCCATATTCTGAAAGTCATAGGCCCCCGTCAAGACTCCCCCGGTGACGAAGACGGTGGCAGTGCCGGGCATGAAGATCTCCCCCGATCCGACGTCGCAGTAGGCCTTGCAGCGGACGGCCCGGATGGTGCCGTCGTCGTCGTAGGCCACGTCCACATCGTGGCGCTGGTCCCTGGCGTGCACCCCGGAGACCAGATTCTCGAAGCGGTCCTCCAGCCAGCGCACCGGGCGTCCCAGCTTGCGAGCTATCCATGGTACGACCACATCCTCGGGATAGACGTGGGTCTTCGTGCCGAAACCTCCTCCCACGGCCGGGTTGATTACCCTGATCCTCGGCTCGGGAATACCGGTCATCTCGGCGATCGTGGTACGGACGATATGGGGGCTCTGCGTAGACGACCACACCGTGAGGTGACCGTCGACCTCATCCGCGAGGACCCCTCGGCACTCCAGAGGTAGCCCGGTCTGGCGCTGGCTGACGTAGGTGTCCGAGAAGGTATGGTCGGCTTCTTCGAAGGCCTCCCGCACCTCGGGTTTGTCGGCCGGGAAGTTGACCAGGAAGTTGTCGGACCAGCCGTCGTAGAGCTTAGGGGCGTCCGGGGCGAGCGCCTGATCCAGGTCGGCCACCGTGGGGAGCAGGTCGAACTCGGTGTGGGCGGCCACCAGGGCGGCGGCGTCCTCGGCCACGTACCGGTCGGTGGCCACCACTGCCGCGTAGGGCGACCCGACGTAGCGCACCCGGTCCTCGGCGAGGGGGCGCTGGCCGACCGGCTGGATGTAGAGGATCTTGTGGGGAAAGGAGCCCACATCCGCCAGGTCGCCGCCTGTGAAGACGGCCGCCACCCCTGGTAGGGCGAGGGCCGGTCCGGTGTCGATGCTGCGGATGAGGGCGTGGGCCTCGGTACTGCGCACGAAGGCCACCTCGAGCATGCCGGGAAGTCTCAGATCGGCGATGTAGCGCTGGCGGCCCATCAACGGAGATCGGTCCTCCCGTCGGGGCACGGCTCTGCCGATGTGGCCGGCCCGATGACGGATCATCGGGTTGATGCGGGTGGGACTATCTATCGTCATATGCCTCCCCGATGTCCAAAACCCAATGGCGTCGAAGGCAACAATGCCGGCGCCAGGAGACGGTTTTATTGATGCAGATTATAGAGCGGGCTATCGCTCGCCGCGGTGGTAGGGGATGGTCAACGACAGCGGCACCCCGGAACGGCTGCGGTTGAACACCAGAGCCACGATTGTCAGCACGAACGGCAACGCCAGCAGCAGCTGGTAGGGCAGTTCGACATCGCTGGCCTGCAGGGACAATTGCGTTGCCTCCAGGAACCCGAACAGCAACGAGCCGACCAGTACCCAGGTCGCCCTCCAGTTCCCGAATATCACTATCGCCAGCGCGATCCATCCCCGGCCGGAGATGATGTCCGGGAAAAAGAGACCGGTCGAGCCGAGTGAGAGGAAGGACCCGCCAAGGCCCGCCATGACACCCCCGAATAACACTGCTACGTACTGGCGGGAGATGATGCCCACCCCCCGCATGTCGCATGCCTCGGGGTTGTGGCCGATACTGCGAAGCTCCAACCCGTACTTGGTTCGATACAGGAAGACCCAGATCACCGGGACCATCACGAAGGCGAAGTAGGTCAGCCAGGGCTGGCTCAAGGTCTCGACCGTCGGGATTTCGATGCTGCCCCCGGCCGCGTACACCGAGCGGTACCAGAAGAACGCCAGACCGATGCCGAGGATATTGAGGGCGAGGCCGGCCACCACCTGGTTCACCTTGGCGGTAACGGTCATCAGCGCCATCAGTAGGGCCAGGGAGGCGCCGCCGATGCCTGCTGCCACCAAACCCGCCAACAGGCTTCCGGTCTCGTTGGCGACGTAGAAACCGGCGAAGGCGCCCATCGTCATCGTCCCTTCCAGGCTGAGGTTCAGGATTCCGCTGCTCTCGCACACCAGTTCCCCCAGGGCGGTCAGGAGGAGGGGGGTGGCGATCCGCAACGTGGCCAGCAGGATCCCGAAGATGACCGCGCTGGTGAAGAAATCATCCATGCCGCTTGACCCTCCGGATCCGGTAGCGGGAGACCACGGCGGCGATCAGCACCAAGGCCAGGGCGGTTCCCTCGATGACGAACACCAGGGCCTTCGGTATGCCGGTCTCGACCTGCATGGCGGTGGACCCGTTCACCAGCGCTCCGAACGCGATAGCGGCGACGATCACTCCCAGTGGATGGAGGCGGGCGACCAGCGCGATGATGATCCCCGTGAACCCGATGCCTTCCGCGATGTCCAACTGCAGGCGGTGGTGGAGGCCCAGCAACTCCCCCGCGCCGGCGAGACCGGCCAGCGCACCCGATATGGCCATCACCGCCAGGGTCACCGTACCGACCTTGATGCCCTTGTAGCGGGCGGCGACAACATTGGTGCCCACTCCCCGGATCTCGTATCCGAGGGTGGTCCGCCGGATCAGGAAGCGAACCGCCACCGCAGCCAGCAGAGCGATCGCGAACCCCCAGTGGAGACGGCTGTCGGAGAAGAACCGCGGCAGGAAGGTGTTGGCGGCCATCCTTTCGGTCTGGTAGTAGGGGGTTGTGGGAGACTGCCAGGGCCCAGCCAGCAGGTAGGACAGTACCTTCAAAATCACGAAGTTCAGCATGACCGTGGTAAGGATCTCGTTGGTTCCATAGCGGACCAGGAGGCCGCCGGCGACGGACGCCCAAGCGGCCCCGACCAACGCTGCTGCGACCAACATGGCCACGAAGAGAAGGGGCGCCGGGAGCCCTCCCCACATGTCGTACACCCACCAGGTGCCGATGGTGCCTGCGAAGAACTGCCCCTCGCCGCCGATGTTCCAGACCCCTGCCCGGAAGGCGATCGCCGCCGCGAGCCCGGTGAGGATAAGGGGCGTCGCCTGCACCAGGGTCTCCAATGCCGACTCCCGGCTTCCGAAGGCACCGTTGTACAAAGCCACGAAGGACTCCCCGGGGCTCTTTCCGACGACCAGAACCAGGCCCGCGATGATCGCCACTGCAACCACGAGGGCGGCCAGGAGCGCGGCTAACTCGTGCCACGGTCGGGTGACGAGCCGCTTCTCGAGCCGCCACGCCTCTGACTGGAAGAGCAGCGACATCGGGTCCCGCCGGGACCCTTCTGCGCGGGGTCCCGATTCGGGCGGGGCCCGATCTGTCACGATGGCGACCCGACCGGTCGGGCATCGTCGGCATCGGCACCGGCCATGCTCAGCCCGATGCTCTCCAGGTCGGTCATCTCCGGGGTGGTGACGGTGACGATCCGGCCGTCGTAGATGACCGCAATGCGGTCCGACAGCTGGAATATCTCGTCGAGGTCCTCGGACATCAGCAGCACCCCGGCTCCCCGGTCCCGTTCCTCGACCAAGCGGCGGCGGACGTACTCGCTGGCAGAGATGTCCAGCCCGCGGGTGGGCTGGTGAGCCACCAGCAGCTTCGGCTTCCCCGACAACTCCCTAGCCATGATGATCTTCTGCAGGTTGCCGCCGGAAAGGGTGCGGGTGGTGTGGGATGCCGAGGGGGTCCTTATGTCGAAACCCTCGATGGACTCGGCGGCGAAGGCATCGATGGATCTGCGGTTGAGGAGCCCCCCGCGCGAGAAGGGAGGGCCACGGTGGCGGCCCAGCACCAGGTTCTCCTTGACCCGGAAATCCATCAGCAGGCCCTGGGCGATCCGGTCGGCGGGGACGCTGGCCACACCCAGCTGCGCTATCCGGTTGGCAGACAGGTCGGTGGTCTCCACGCCGACGATCCGGATAGCCCCGCTGGAGGGCTTGTCGACCCCTACCAGAGCATCGAAGAGGGCGTTCTGACCGTTGCCCGAGACGCCGGCGAGGCCGACGATCTCCCCGGCGTGCACCGCGAGCGAGAGACCCTTGAGGGATCCCCGACCGGTGACGCTCTCCAGATGTATCCCGTCGACCTCCACGATGGGCTCTCCGGATTCGGACCGGTCCTTGTCGACCTGGAAGAGCACGTCGCGGCCCACCATCATCCGGGCCAGCACCCGCATGTCGATATCAGCGGTGTCGACGGTTCCCACCACCGCGCCGCGCCGGAGCACCGTCACGCGGTCGGACAGCTCCATGACCTCTTTGAGCTTGTGGGTAATGAGGATGATGGTCAGGCCCTCGTCGCGCATCCGGCGCAGGATCCGGAAGAGCTGCCGCACACCCTGGGGGGTGAGCACCGCGGTGGGCTCGTCGAGGATGAGAACCTGGACACCGAAGTAGAGGGTCTTGAATATCTCGACCCACTGCTGCTCACCGACCGACAGCCTTCCCACTTCCGCGTCAGGGTCGATCTCCACGTCGTAGTTCTCGAAGAACCGCCCCAGCCTTCTCCTGACCTCGGAGAGGTCGAGCCACTGACGGGCCGGGGTCCCGATCACCACGTTCTCCACCACCGACATCGGCGAAACCAACTCGAAGTGCTGGTGCACCATCCCGATGCCCGCCTCGATGGCATCCCGGGGCGTGTTGAGCTCGAGCAACTCCCCGTTGAACCGGACAGTTCCCTCGTCCGGTCGATAGACCCCGTAGAGCACGTCGGCGAGGGTGGTCTTGCCTGCCCCGTTCTCGCCGAGCAGGCAATGGATCTCACCGCGCCGTATGTCAACGCTGACGGCGTCGTTGGCGACCACCCCAGGGAAGCGCTTCGTGATCCGATCCACGGAGAGGATCGTTTCGCTCACCCTCGAAGGCCTCCCTGAGACGGTCTGCTCTCTAGGCCTCCGGTCCTACTCAATCGGTTCGGTAACGAGAGGGATCTTCAGTTCACCGCTCAGGATGGCAGCCTGGGCCTCTTCGACCGCAGCGACCACCTCAGCGGCGAGGTTGGGATTGAGCTCGCCGAGACTTGACCCGCCGTCCAGCATGGACTGGTAAACGATCCGCTCCATGGGAGCGTCGTAGGGCACGCCTTCGGTTACGTGGGCGTACCAGGCGTCGATCAGGTCGAGGAATGCGGTATCCCAGCGAGCCACCGCGCTGGTGAGCACCACATCCGACATCCCCAACTGGTCGGTGAAGTGTCCGAAGCCCCACACACCGTCCGCCTCTTCGACGGCGGCGAAGGGCCCGAACCGCTCCGCGTAGACCATGTCGGAACCGGCCGCGATCTGTGCCGCCGCGGCTTCCTGGGCGGTGGCCGGGTCGAACCAGCTCTCGATGTAGGCCACTTCGGCGGTGATGTCCGGGTTGACCGACTGCGCCCCGTCGATGAACGCGTGGAGCGGAGCGTTGACGTTGGGGAACGGGAAGGCCGCCACGCCGCTGATCTTGTTGGTCTCGCTCATCATCCCGGCGATGATCCCGGCCAGGTAGGCGGGCTCGTGGATGAAGACGTCGATCCAGTATCCGTTGCCGCCCATCCCGTCGTTACCGGACCCGGAGTAGGCGAACAGGGTGTCCGGATAGTCGTCCCTGACCGCGGCCACCGCGTCGGAGTAGGTGCTGTGGGCGATAATGATCTCGTACTCACCCGTTTGGGCCAGGTCACGGATGACCCGTTCGCCATCCGCGTATGCGATCTCCTCGATCTCCTCCAGGGTGATCGTAAGGTCGTACGGGTTGTCATCCGCCAACCGGCCGATGCTGTCGATCATGGTGGCGTACCAACCCTCTTCCTTGGTGCCCAGCATGATCATGGCGACGTTCAACTCGGTCGGCGCCATCATCTCGGCTTCGGTGGTGGTCGGTGCGGCGGTGGTGGTAGGCGCTGCTGTGGTCGTGGCAGGCTCTTCGTCGCCGCCGCACGCCCCGGCGATCATGGCCAGAGCCATGATGATCGCCGCAAAGGCGAACGTCTGACAGTCTCTGAACTTGCTCATAGGACTTTCTCCTCTGTTGGTAGCTTCACTCTCTTGGGAATGCGATATCGCCCCGCCCGGAACCTCACTCGCTATGACATCTCTAGTCGAATCGTGACCTCGCGAGCGTGAAGACGCGTGGTTGTTACGCACCCGGTGAACAATAGCGAGCCGCGCCCCGATCCTCACAACGAAACCCGGTGGTCTGCCTGCCAAGTGATTCGCCGTGTCCTGCTTGCATGCCACACCGCCACTTCACAGACAGACCACTACCGGCTCGACAGGACCGGCTTGCCGATGATCCGGTAGGGGGGCCACCAACGTTGCAGACCGAGATCCTCGACGATGACATTGGCGGCGTTGTATCCGGGACCGAAGTGGATCGAACCGCCGGGGTGGCACGCCGATCCGCACATGTACAGACCATCGATGGGGGTTCGGTAGCCGCTGGCCTCGGGGAAGGGTCGGTTGATCCCCCACTGGTCGTTGGTGTAGGCGCCCTGCCGGCAACCCCCGCCCACCATGTTGATGATCCGGTTCCGGATGTCGTCGGGGGTGTAGGCGTAGGTGGCCACCATGTTGTCCCTGGTCAGGTTGGGCGCGTACTCCGCCCACCGGGAACGCATCCGCTCCAGTAGATCGTCCTTGATGTCGTCGTAGGTCTTGGCGCCGTTCTCGAGCTTGTCCGCGGGGGGGCCGAACTGCCAGAACAGCAGGGTGTGCTTGCCTTCCGGTGCATAGGAGGGATCGATCACCGTGTGGCAGCAGGCATCGCCGCCCAGAGCCGACGGGATGTGCCCGTTGCCGATCTCCTCCCAGTGCCGGTCGAGTTCCTCGAGGGTGTTGACCCCGAAGAAAATGGCCAGGCCCTTGTTGGCCTCCTCCGAGTACTTGGCCGAGTAGTCGGGCGCCACCTCGGAGGCGGCATGGAAACCGAACAGCGCGGTGTGGAACTCGATCTCCCACTCCCGGCATCGCTGGGCGATCTCGGGAGAGAGGTGCTCCTCCCCCACCATCTGCAGGAAGGTCGCCGGCGGGTCGACCGCCGAGGCCACGAACTTCTCGGCGCGGAAGGTCTTACCTTCCGAAGTGCGGACACCGACTGCCCGTCCGCCTTCGATGATGATCTTCTCCACATGCTCCCCGGTGAGGATGATCCCTCCGTTCGCATGGAAGAAGGCGGCCAGCGACTGGGCGATCTGGTGGGTACCGCCCCGCACGATGCTGAGGCGGGGCGAGGCAGCGTAGCGCATGAAGAAGTCGCCCACTCCGGTGGCGAAGTCGGGCATGCCCCGCACGCAGGCGTTCATGGCGATCCAGGTCTTCAGGCGGTCGCTCTCGTAGAGGTAGTCGAGCACCTCCCGGCCGCTCATGTCGCACATCTTCTGGTACTCGGCCCGGTCCTCGTCCCCGAGCCCCACGCCTCGCTCCGAGGTGGGTTTGGGGGGAGCGTAGAACTCCTCCTCCACCTTGGTGAGGAACCGGTGGTAGAGGTCCTCCATCGTGTCAAGGTCGGCCTTGGGGATGACATCTTTGAACTGGGCGTAGGTGCGCTGCGGGTCGTCGGTGTAGGTGAGCAACTCCGCACCGTCCTCGAACAGGTAGGCCCGCTCGACCTCGCCCCGCATCAGCTCGAGTCCGTAACGGTGCAACTCGAAGTCCTGATGGGGAGGCCCGTAGGACCAGATGAAGTTGGCGTGCAGGTTGTGGTAGAAGCCGGGCTTGGTGACCTCCTCGGTAATGGTCGCCCCGCCGTATGCCATCCTCCGCTCGAGGACCAGCACACGTAGTCCCTGGCGGGCCATGTAACCACCCAGCGTCAGACCGTTGTAGCCACCACCGACGATGATCCCGTCAAAGGTTCCGTCAAGCACCCGCTCCTCCATTCCCCAATCGAGTACCCGAATATTGGTAAAATCTATATTGCTCTGTCAAGTAGTCCTGCTATCTTCGATTACCAGACCGACAGGAAATCATGAATCGAGGCTGTAGTTCCAGCGGAGTGCCAGTCCCACCAGCTTCGACCCGACTCGTAACGCTTGTGATCGGACTTGCGGTCATAGTGGCAGTGTTGGCGGTCCCACGGTCGGCGCGAGCCTGCACGTTTCCTGTCAGGCCCCTTGAGGAATATGCCGACGAAGTAGACGTCGCATTCGTAGGAAGCGAGATCGACCGGCGGGAGCGCGGAGAACGAGCGGTTCTCACTTTCGAGGTACACCGCGTCTACAAGGGCGAGGTAGGGCCTCGCATCAGGTTCGATGTTCCTAGCCGCGAAACGCCCTGTGGTGCGTATTTCGACCTAGATGAGTAGTTCCAAGGGGTGCGGGGTGTAAATCCACTGCTTAGGGGTTGGGGGTGTCCAGAATCCGGGGTACGAATCTTCCCCGATCCGAAAGGACCTGGAATGGGCCCGGACCTAGACACCCTTGCCACTGCATTGTACGTGACCACAGATGATCTGTTGATCTAGTATCCCGGGTGGGCACCGGAGCGTCCCGTGGTCGGGATCGCTCCGAAGCTGTCGGATGCCGAGTTGGTCACCCTGGCGGTGATACAGGCTCTGTTGGGTTACACATCCGAGGCCCGTTTCCTGCGGTACGCCGACACGCATCTACAGACCCTGGTTCCCCTACCTGCCCACCCGAGCGGCCTACAACAAGCGGCTGCGCCGCAGTAGCCTGATGATGCAACACATCATCAACTACCTCAGCCGGGTCTGTGCATCGTTCCACGACGATCTGTGGCTGGTCGACTCAACCCCGGTCGAGTGCGGCCGCAGCCGCGAGACCACCCGCCGCTCAGAGTTGGCGGGATGGGCAGAATACGGCTACTGCGCGTCGCATTCCCGCCACTTTTGGGGGTTGCGTCTCCACCTTTTGGCTACCGCATCGGGTCTGCCGATCCTGTGGGCGCTTGCTCCGGCCAAAGAAGACGAACGCGACATCGCCCTGGAGATGTTGGCCCGCAGCGGCCTCGCCCGCCCCGGCCAGACCATCATCGCGGACAAGGGCTATCGGCGGGCCAGCTTCCACAAAACCCTCAACGGGGCCGGTATCACCCTTATCCGTCCCGCGACCAAAACCGAGAAACCGCGACCCGGGCGGCGGTTCCTCCGCCCGTTCCGCCAGATCATCGAGTCGATCAACAACACCCTCAAAACCCAGCTTGATCTCCAACGGCACGGCGGACGTACCAAAGCCGGTGTGATAGCACGTATCCTGCAACGTCTCCTAGCACTCACCGCCACGATCTGGCACAACCAAACCACCAACCAGCCAGGACCAGCCCGCTCCCTCATCGCCTACGACCACTAACCACCCCTTGGAACTAACCGTCTAGGAAGTGGAACGACCGTTGTGGTAGCCCAGTTGGTGGAAGAAGATGCATATGGGTTCAAGGCTGGAGACCTATACTTCATGGAGGAATCCGCCTTCGTCTCAGAAGCAGATCTCGAAGAGGTGTTCGGCGACGGGTATCCGCCGGACCCCACAATCCAGATCTCCGAACCCCAGACCTCCGAGCCGTCGGGCAACGTCCCAAGGATCAGAGCCCTGGCCGTCGGCGCTCTGGTCGTTCTCGCGGTGGTTCTGATAAAGATACGGTCGGCGGGCCACGGCCGTAATAGGTAGTTGGTAGTTGGCGGCTGGGCAGGCAAGAGTTCACGGGGCGTTCCGGCCGCCGATCGCCTTGGAGTTGCGGGTTGCCGGTGGGCGGCCGGAGTGGCACCAGAGCTCACGTCGGACGCCTACCGGCACCCTCGCCCGGCTGGTTCCCGGGGAACCGAGCTACCGCAATCGAGGGTCTTGATCTTCACTGCCCGAGCGGATACGTTGACCGCATGAATACGATGCGACGCTCATCCGCACCTTCCGGATCATGCCGGACGAGCCAGGAGGCAAGGATCCGCCTATGACCGTCATACAAGAGACCATCGTCGCGGAGCGCGCTGCGCAGGCGTTGGAGTTCCTAGCCCAGTCGGAGGCCGAGTTCGCGGCGGGCGATACCCGCCAGGGCGCCGAGAAGCTTTACGGCGCCGCCGTCCAGGCCGTCATCGCCGCCTCCCGCCAACGCGGCTGGGACTACCGCTCGCATCGCGCCAACAAGAACGCCGCCACCCGACTGGCCGACGAGTATGGCGACCGGTTCCTGTCCGCCGGGTTCATAGCCGCCGAGAGGTTCCACATCCATTTCCATCACGGCGACATGGAGGACTACCAGATAGCCGCCGATCTCCCTACCGTCCGTGAATACGTGGAGCGCATGGTGACGCTGATCAAGGAGTACAACGCGAACCGAATGGGCTAGAGCTGGTGAACCCCCATTAGGAGGAGCTCCACCGCGCTTATCGGTCCTTGAGCGATCCCAAGTCTGACCCGGTGGATTCCCACATCAGAAGCAAGTCCCGGCTGCGCTGGCTCGTCCCACCGATACGTCCGTCGGCGGGCTGGTCGAAACGTTCGTGGTCAACGAGGTGGCCAAACAACTCACCTGGAACCAACCCGAAGCGCGTCTCTACCACTTTCGCGATCACCGGGGACCGGAGGTCGACCTGATACTCGAAGCGCCCGATGGACTCGTCGTCGCCATCGAGGTCAAGGCCGCCATCTCTCCCGGCCCCGGAACAGCCCGGTGGCTCGCCTGGCTCCGTGACCGCCTCGATCAGGTCGGGAACGACTTCCTGCACGGCTTCGTATTCCACACCGGACCCAACCGCCTGAGCCTCGGTGACCGGCTTACGCTGCTCCCTATCGAAGCGCTATGGACCCCTCCCTACCGGCCCGCCGGCGTCTCGAACCGAGCCGACACCGGATGAAACTCCTCCCGACCTCCGGGCTATTCGGGCGGGGCGTCGTTGAGTTCTACCACCAGTTCGCCGGACAGGATCTGGTCGCGCGCCTCGAGGACTCTGTCGCGGACGTCTGCGGGAACGAGGGCCTCGTTGAGCGGGGCGATGTCACCGCCGCCTTGCGGCATGTGGAACATGATCCGTTCCATCGGCGCGTTCATCTGAACACCGTTGACCATGTGGTCCCACCAAGCGTCGATCGTCACCTCTATGGCCTGGTCCCACTTGGCCACGGTGCTGGTGAGCACCACGTCGGGCGCCAACGCCTGCACGTCGACGAGGTCCCCGACTCCGTAGACGCCTGCCTCTTCGGCAGCTTCGAACACCCCGAAGACGATCGCGTAGAGCACATCGGCGCCGGCCACGATCTGAGCGGTCGCCGCTTCCTTTGGCGGTGGCCGGATCCCACCAGCTCTCGATGTAGGTGACCTCCCACTCGACATCCGGGTTGACGGACTTCGCGCCGGCGATGTACCCGTTGACGGGGGCGTTGACGTTCGGGAACGGGAAGTTGGCGACGACCCCGATCTTGTCGGTCTCGGTCATGAGACCGGCGGCCACTCCGGTCAGATAGGCGGGCTCGTGGACGAAGGTGTCGACCCAGAAGGCGTTGCCACCCAGTGGATCGTTGCCGGACCCTGCATAGACGAAAAGGATGTCCGGGTAATCGCCCATCACCGCGGAGATCGCGTCGCTGTAGGTGCTACTGCCGAAGATCATCTCGTACTTGCCGCTGGCGGCCAGATCGCGGACTATCCGCTCGCTGTCACCGTAGGCGATGTTCTCGAACCACTCGGTTGTGACCTCCAGGCCGTAGGGTCGCTTCTCCGCGAGACGGTCCAGCGAGTCCAGCATCGCCTGGTACCAAGGGTCGTCGATGGGGTTCGGTGCTATGAAGCCCACCCGGAGAACGGTAGGTTCTTCCACGGCCGGCGGGGCGGTCGTGGTGGGCGCCGCCGTTGTGGTGGGTGCCGCCGTAGTGGTCGGAGCGGCCTCTTCCCCGCATGCCGCTGCCACGAAGGCAAGGACAACGACCAGGCAGAGTAGAGGGGTTCGCAAGAATCTCATGATCGGTCACTCCCTCGTGTGGAACACTGCCGGCTCGGAGTTCGGCGACCGGATGGCACCCGCCCCGTTTGTCCGTTAGGAATATCACTGTCAGCAATATGTCCGGCAGTAGCAATACACTCGGATGCGGACGCGCGGGGAGTGAGGGCACGATATGAACACCGAGCAGGACACGGTTTGCGATCTGTTGCTCACCAACGGATCGGTGATCACGGTGGATGACGAGCGGCATGTCCACGAACCGGGATCGGTGGCAATCGGCGGCGACCGGATCCTTGCCGTAGGTACGCCAGAAGATCTTGATCGGTACCGCGCTACCAGAGTGATCGATTGCACCGGTAAGGCAGTCCTCCCCGGCTTCGTCGACACCCATACTCACATGTTCCAAAGCCTTGGGCGGGGCCTGGGCGAGGGGATGCCGCTTTATCCGTGGTTGAGCGACTTCATGTGGCCCTACGCGCGGGTGATCAGCAGGCACGAGGCGTGGGCCGGGGTCAGGCTGACGGCCCTTGAGGCTGCCAGGGCCGGCACGACCGCCGTGGTCGACGATCACTATGCCCCCACGGACATCGAGACGACGGTCGGGGTGGCCCGGACCATCGAGGAGGTGGGTCTGCGTGGTGCGGTGGCGCGGGGCATCTTCGGCGCCCCGGCCGAGGTAACGCGGCACTACGACATCCCCGATTATCTTTTCGAGCGGTCGCCGGAAGAGGAACTGGAGATCACGAGGGCCGCCATCGAAGCTACCTCGGGCAAGCAGGTGGCAGTGTGGCCGGCGCCCGACGGGAACTTCATCCACCGGGATCTCATCATCGATTCGGTGAAGCTGGCGCATGAACTGGACACTCGGTGGCATATCCATTGCTCAGCGCCCCAAACCGATCCTGCTGCCTACGTGTCCTGCTACGGCGAGCGTCCCGTCGAGTGGATGCACCGGGCGGGAATCCTCGACGAGAGAGCGGCAATCGCCCACGGAGTGTGGTTCGACGACGACGAGGTGGCGTTCATAGGCGAGGCCGGCGCCGGGGTCGCCCACTGCCCCACATCGAACTGCTACATGGCGGACGGCGCCATCCGCATGAACGACCTCAGGTCGGCGGGAGCAGTCGTGTCGCTGGGTACCGACGGATCGGCCTGTGACCACCGCCAGGACATGTTCGAGCAGATGAAACAGGCCATATTCGTGCAGAGACTGCACACCCTCGACCCCGTGGCGCTGCGATCCGAGGATGCCTTGGAACTGGCCACGCGGGAAGGCGCCCGTTACCTGGGAATCGACGCGGGGATCCTCGCTCCGGGCAAGCTCGCCGACATCGCGGTGGTGGACCTCGAGCGGGTCCATCTACAGCCGCTCAACCGGACACTCTCGACCCTGGTCTACGCGGCCCGCGGCTCCGATGTCGTCATGACGATCGTGGGCGGGGATGTGATCTACGAGAACGGCGCCTCCACGAAGGTGAACGACGCGGAGGTGATCGCCGAGGCCCGGGTACGGTCGGCGGAACTGATAGAAAGAGCAGGGCTGCAAGGCTTGCTCGCCCCGTGGAGAGCGGGCTCGGACTGAGCCCGGATGCACCGATCGGCTTCGAGCCGGTCTGTCGGGGTGGGATCGGCGGGTGGTGTGGGGGTGGTTCAGGGCACGGCGATGACCGGCCACGCGGTCGGGTGCTCGACGATGAGAATCCCCTCGACCTGGATCATGTGACGCACTCGGCGCAGATTGTCGGTGAACGCTGCGACCACACCCTGAACCTTTGCGTCACCAGCCCCGGCCATCGAGAAGTTTCTTGAGGTTGCGCTTGCGGGGGTGTTCCGTGCGTACCCGCTCGAGCAGATCGGAGAAGCGGTCCGGCTCACCCGCGGCGTCGGCGAGGCGGCGGATGCGGTCCATCAGCTCGACCGCGGTTTCGTAGGCGCGGGTCTTCGTCCGGTCTATTTGCGAGAGGACCTCCGGCTCGTAGATGGCGATGGCGTCAAGAGGATGTGTCTGCTCCCGCGCCCTGGCCAGCGTCAGCCACATCTGCCTATCGCAACCGAACTCGGTCGCCGCCATCCAAGCCTCATCTGTACAGCCTTCATACAGCAGGATATCCAGTAGCGCCTTCGCAGCGGAGGCGAAGATTCTCCGTTCCCTCCAGTCCGTTTCGGCCACCGGCTCGGCGAGACGGGCGCGCAACTCCCTCAGACAGCGCTGCGACCATCGACTATCTACAACGGGATCCTCGCCGGCCTCTCGAAGGAGGCGCCGGTAGGTCTCCAGCGACGGATCCGCCGAGAAGGCGTCCCAGTACAATTGGACCGCTCCGCTCGAGTCACCCCGTTCGTGCAGAGCACCCGCCAGGTATTCACGCAGTTCGGACGTGTAGTGATAGGGCCCGCGGTTTTCACTGAGACCGCGCCTCGCCCATTCCAAGGCCTCATCCGCACGGTCAGCCGCGCCTAGCGCGCCGACGATCTCCATCGCTGCCGCGGGATGGAGGCGCTCACGGCTGTGCACCTCGATGAGGATGTCAGGGTCACCTGTCGCGACAGCCCAACTCACCATTGCCTGATGGATCCGCCCGAGCGCGCTCTCCTGCCGCGAACCTTCATTGCGGCGACCCTCGGCCTGTGTCCGACGCTGTTCGAGACATTCGCGGTAGGCGCCCAAGCCTGCTTCGCCGAGCATCTCAGCGTAGGCCTCGGCAGATCTATAAAAGCCCTCCAGATCCGAGTCCAACTCCAGACTCACCAAGCGAGCGGCGAGGTCCGACGGAGCCGGGCGACCTTGGGCGCAAGCCCGATGGTGGAGGTCGAACAAACGCAACGAGATGTCGGACACCCAACCGCCTGAATAGTCGACATAGTCGACGGCTTCATAGGCTCGACGATGGGCGTACTCTGCCAGCAGCGCTGCGGTGTCCGGATGGCCCAAGTCACTCATCTCTTCGAGACCGTCGATCACCTCGCCGACACCACCGGCCCAATCTCCGGCCTCCCGGTACGAAACGTAGCGGTCACGAGGTGCGAACGCGTTGTCGATATGTCGCTGCCACGATTCGACGTCGGGCCCATCTCCCCGGCCGGCTCGGGCCTCGGCCAGGAGGCGCTCCCGCAACCGCCAGTCCGACATGGCCTGTTGCAGGACGATCTCGACCAGCCGGGCCTTCGCTAGCTGCCCGACGAAGTCGGGAAGTTCGTGATCAGGTCTCGGCGACGGCGACGATTCCACTGCCGGCACAAGCGACACCGCGGCCGACCGGCTTGCATCCGGATCCAGCGTGAGCGCCACGGCCACACAGTGCTTGCAGAACGATCCGTCCTCCGCAGCGGGGCACGTGCAGGACCAACCCGGCTTGCCCTCGTCCACCCATAACCTCACCGCATACGGCATGGTGCCCCGCACCGTTGCTTGGAGGCCCGGCCCGCTTCCGCCCGCCGGTTCGACCCTCCCCTCGCTGTGGTACGACAGCCCACGTAGGTAGGAACGGGATCCGGCCAGTTCCTTGACGGTGGGTACCGTGAACACCTCCATCAACTGACTCACAATCACTCAACAATATTCATAGCTGGATATTGATACTCCATCATGGATGGTATCGGACCGCCGTCGCACTCGCTGTCGAAGCCCTTGTCAGACACCGAGTCACCCGTCCGTTACTCGCCAGCCGGAACCAGACGATAGATACGGACACCCGCTGAGCAGTCCCTCAACCAAGCCCTGCTCAGTGGAAGCCGGAGCCTCCGTTGACCCAGATGTTCTGACCGGTCACGAAATCGGACCATGGGCTGACCAGGTAGAGGAGGGTGCCGACCATGTCGTCGGGTACCTGGGTGCGCTTGAAGGCGCGCCGGGCGGTGATCAGGCCGTCGATGTGCGGCTGTTTGGACGCGTAGGCCTCGTCATGGGGTATGTAGTCGGGGGTAAGGGTGTTGACGGAGATACCGTCGTCGCCCAGTTCACGAGCCATGGACCGGGTCAGGCCCCAGATCGCCGCCTTCGACGACACGTAGTGAAGGAACCCCGGTGTGCCGTCGTTGACGGTCATCGAGGCGATGTTGACGATCTTGCCGCTCTTCTGTGCCCTCATAGTCGGTGCCACGGCCCGGGCACATAGCCAGGATCCCTTGACGTTCACCGCGAAGCACAGGTCCCACTCCTCAGGTGAGATCTCCTCCATGGGACCCTGGGTCACCGACAGGTAGAAGGCAGCGTTGTTGACCAGAGCGTCGATCCTCCCGAAGGCATCCACGGCGGCCGCCGCCATCGCTTCGGTCGAGGCAACGTCCCTGACATCCACTTCGACCGGGATGGCCCGGGCGCCCAACTCCTCGGCCTCGGCCACCACCTTGGAGGGGTCCACCAGGTCGGCCACGACCAGAGAGGCCCCCTCGGCGGCAAGGCCGCGGCAGTAGGCGCTTCCGATTCCACCAGCGCCTCCGGTGACTATGACTACGTGACCGTCGAGCATCCCCATGGGCTACTCCCCTCTCTCTGCGGGGTGCCAAAGGGGCCCTGCTCCACTCCGCACCCGATCGGACTATTGCTTCACGAACTCGGCTGCCAACTCGAACAGCCACGAGCGGTAGGCGAGGGTGACGTCGTCGGCCACCTTGATGTACATCTCGGCGCTGAGCAGATCCGGTAGGTGCTCGGGCCATTGGGACTCCACAACCGGCTGGTCCTGGTCCAGCACCATCAGCTCGAAGTCGATCAGGAACGCCAAGTCCTCATCGGTCTGCGCGAAATCTGACCCGATGTGCCAGAAGTTCCGGCAGGTTGCAGGTCCGGTGGGGGAACTGACCATGTAGAGCCCATAACGCTTCCCGTTGGGGAAAACCCGCAGCAGATAGATAGTGCCGGGAAGCGTGAGGTAGTAGCGGTTCAGAACGGTCACCATATCGTCGGATATCTCCAGGATCTCCTTCATTCGCTCGTCGTTGGGTTCCACGACGTAGCGATCGAAGCGGAGCATCTGTCCTTCGCGCCACACCTTGTGGTCCTCGATCTCGGCCTTGTCCCTCGTGCCGAGAATGTTCTCGTGTACGAAGGGAAAGTGCGAGAAGTCGACGAAGTTCTCCAGTCTCCTCGGCGCGCTGGTAGCCCAGTCGTAGTAGGGCGGAGACTGCCAGTGCATATCCGGATCGGTCCATTCGGCCAGGCCGGGCGGATCGCCCCACGGCTCGTCCACCAGGGACACCCAGATCATTCCCGCACTCTCCCGGCACCGGTAGCGGATCAGGTTGACCTTCAGGATCCCGTTCAGTTCCGGGCGGGAGGGGATGTTGACCAGGGTGCCCTCCATGTCGTAGGTCCAGCCGTGGTACGGGCAGTTGATGCAACCGTTCTCGATCCACCCGAGGGAAGGAGCTGCTCCCTTGTGGCGGCAAACGTCCATGAACGCCCGCGCCGTCTCGTCGTGCCGGACGATCAGTACCCGTTCGCCGAGCAACCTCCCCTGCATCATCTCGTCCTCGCCCACGTCGGTGCTGTAGGCCACCGGATGCCAGAAGTGGCGCATGGCCCGGTACCACTTGGAATCCCGTTCGGGGACGAACGGGTCAGCGAGGTCTTGCATGGTGGGCTTGGCCACGCTTACCGCCTTTCTTTGCTATACGGGGCCTTCATGCTCAGACGAAGTACGCGCCACCGTTGACCAGCAGGCTCTGGCCGGTCACGAAATCGGAAGCCGGGGAACTCAGGTAGACGATGGTGCCGACCATGTCGTCAGCCACTTGGGTCCGCTTCAAGGCCCGCCCGGCTACCACGAAGGGGTCGCTGGTGGCGTCGGTAGGCCGGAGGTCCGGGTTGGGGATCAGGTCGGGCGACACGATATTCACCGTAATGCCTTCCGGACCGAGTTCGTTGGCCAGGCACCGGGTCAAGCCGAGCAGCGCGGATTTGCTGGCCACGTAGTGGGGAAAGCCCATCGTCCCCTTGAAGCACGTGTTGGATGCGATGTTTACGATCTTGCCGGAACCTTGGGCGGCCATGTGGGTATGCACGGCCTTGATGCACAGCCACACCCCGCGGACGTTGACCTCGAAGGTCCGGTCCCACTCCGCTATGGATACATCGGTGAAGGGCCCCCGGGTGGTCTCGGAGAACATCGCCGCGTTGTTGATCAGCACATCGATTCGACCGAACCGTTCCATAGCGGCATCCGCCATTGCGACGGTGGATGCCTCGTCGCTCACATCGGCGGTGACCGCGATGGCCTGCCCACCTCTTGCGGCCAGTTCTTCGACCACCGGTGAGCCATCGAGCAAATCGGCGATGACGACACCGGCCCCTTCCCGGGAAACACCAAGGGCATAGGCACGGCCTAGGCCACGAGCCCCACCGGTGATGATGACCACCTTGCCGTCAAGCACACCCATGCCAAACCTCCCCGATCTCGGCCTTCGCTCAAAGACTAGCGGCCGGATATTGCTGGTGCCAATAATTCAGGACTACCGGTGATTCCAAAGTGGCCGCCGCGCCGGCAACATAGATATCATCAATGACTACCAGATGACCGAGCACCCCACCTCAACACCGCCAGACCAATCCGCAGCCGGCCCGGCGCCGGAGTGCGATCTGCTCGTCGAGGGCGGAATCCTCGTCACGCTCGATGACAGGCGCCGGGTGATCGAAGACGGATCGGTGGCCATCGCCGGCGAACGCATCGTAGCCTTGGGAGAGCGCAGGGACCTTCTCCACTACCGGACCAACGCCGGCAGGGTCGTCGACTGCACCGGCAAGCTGGTGATACCGGGGCTGACCGATGGGCACACCCACCTGTTCCAGTCCCTGGGGCGGGGACTCGGTGACGGGATGAGCCTCGTTCCCTGGCTGCGACACTTCATGCTCCCGTACTCGCTCAACATGAACCGTGAGATCGCCGTGGCAGCCGTCAAGCTCGGCGCCCTGCAGGCTGCCCTGTCAGGTACCACCATGGTGGTCGACAACCACTACGCCCCGACCGACACCGAGACGACACTGGCCGTCGCCGCGGCGGTCGAGGAGGTGGGAATCAGGGGCGCCATCGCTCGCGGGATCTTCGGGGAGATGAACCCCGGCGCCGAAATCATGGGGGTACCACCCGACTTCTTCGCGTGGACCGACGCCCAGGATCTCTCGATCACCGAGGAGTGCATGGCCGAGCGGCCGGGCGGGTCCCTGGTCGAGGTGTGGCCCTGTCCCGAGAACATCGTCTACGTCACACCCGACATCATCGAGGGTTCTGCCCAGCTCGCCGAGGCCGGAGGGGTCCGCTGGCACATGCACTGCTCGGAGGCTCACGACGAGGTCGGCTTCTTCGAGACCGTGCATTCCGATCGGCCCGTGTCCTGGCTGGCCAAACGTGGTGTCCTTACCCATCGGACGACTCTGGCCCACGCCATATGGCTCGACCCGGACGAGGTAGCCGCCATGGGAGCGGCCGGAGCCACCGCGGTGCACAACCCGGTGTCGAACCAGTATCTCGCATCCGGCGTCCTCCATCTGGAGCCTTTGCTCTCGGCCGGGGCCAATGTGGCCCTCGGGAGCGACGGTGTCGCGGTAGCCGGACAGGACATGTTCGAAGCGATGAAGGCCGGAACACTCATGCACCGCGTGGCCCACCTTGACTCGACCGCCACCACGGTCGAGCAGTTCCTCGATCTGGCTGCCCTGGGCGGCGCGACTATGACAGGCGTGGACGGTGGTGTGATCGATGTGGGCCGGGTGGCCGATCTGGTGGTTCTCGACGTGGACAAGGTGCGTCACACTCCATGGAACAGACCGGTGGCCTCGATGGTGCACTCGGGCAGGTCGGGCGACGTGGATACGGTCATCGTGGCCGGAGAGGTCATCGTGGAGAACGGCCGCTCCACCAAGGTGGACGAAGCGGAAGTGCGGGCGGCCGCAAGCGAGGCTACCAAACAGTTGTTCGGAGACGCACGGCTCACCGGTCTGACCAGGGATTGGCAGTAGTGGTCTGTCTGCAAAACAACTTGTCGTGCCCTGCTTGCCAGCGACACTCCTCGCTACGTTCCGCCTCCTCGACGTACCCTGCGGGTACGCCTTCGTCAGCGGGCCTCGCGAGGAACACCGCTGCCGGCGCATGCCACAACGCCATTTCACAGACAAACCACCAGCAACCGTCGAACTGACCGACGGCGTTCGAGACAAGGAGACGAGACCGGTGCAGACACCCAGCGTTCGACATGGCTACACGACCGGGGCGCAAGGCAACCGCCTCCACTACCTGGACTACGGCGGCGAGGGGACGACCCTCATATGTATGCACGGCGTGATCGGCAACGCCTGGAACTGGTATGCCGTGGCATCGAGCATAAGCGATCGGCGAAGGGTGCTGGCCCTCGACTATCGCGGCTACGGCGAGAGTCAGTGGTCGCCATCTCATGACTACCGGACCTCCGACCACGTCGCCGACCTCGGTGCACTCATCGAATCACTTGGTGAGAACACCGTGGATCTGATGGGCTCCTCATGGGGCGCCCTGGTAGCCATCCAGTACGCGGCGGAGAATCCCGACCGGGTAGGACGGATCGTGGTGGTGGACGTGGAGGCGTCGTTCTCTCAAAGCGAGACCGACCTGTTCCCCCGACCCACCAGCCACGCCGACCACGCAGAGGCACGAACCGGACTCGGGTTCGCCTTCCCCAACGCCTCCGAGGAGATGCTCCAACTGACTGCGGTCACCAGCTTCGCGCCGGTCGACGGTGGACGCCTGGCTCCCAAGCACGACCCCTTCTTCTTCGAACGCTGGCCCTTCCGCTCCGACGACCACTGGGACCGGCTGGAAGGAATGGAGACCACCGCTCTGCTGGTGCACGCAGCCGACAGCTTCGTGAACGGTGACGTTATGGCGGAGATGGCCCGCCGCATGGGCAACGCCACGCTGGTCCAGGTAAGCGACACCACCCACGTAATACCGGTCGACAACCCCGATGGCCTGGTAGAGGTACTCCTACCGTTCTTGTAGTTGTTAGTTGAGATCTACCCACTGGCATTCTGAACAAAGAGCCCGAATCTCTGTATCGACTGGCCACCCGAACCAAGGCTGCTGCTGACATCGCCGCGAAGATCGGCGAGGCGCTGAGGCTTCGCACCTCTGCACTGCGTGTGGACATCCCTCGCCGTGGCAAGCACGAAGACGGCATCGAACTCGACGCTCACCGCATGCGCACTCGCTTCGCGGTGGCTTTGGCGATCAGACGCTCGACGAGGGCCGTCAAGCCCGGGTAGGCGCCGTGTCGGTCGCCTTCAACTCGCCGTTCTGGCCGTTCGTATTGGCCTCGACTTCGGTCGGTCAGGAGGGGCTGGACTTCCACCTGTGGTGCCGTGCGGTGGTGCATTGGAACCTTCCTGCCAATCCCGTTGACCTCGAGCAGCGCGAAGGTCGAGTCCATCGATACAAGTGTCACGCGGTTCGCCGTAACATCGCTGAGAAACTCGGGCCCGATCTGTTGCGAGAAGGGATCCCGGAGGGTGACCCGTGGCAGACGCTCTTCGGGCGAGCAGCATCCGAAAGGGGGCCCGACGACGGGGAGATGGTGCCGTACTGGGTGTTCCATCAGGGCCGGGCGAAGATCGATCGTCTCGTTCCTGTGCTGCCGTTCAGCATGGAGTCGGCGAGACTTCCGCAGCTGCGGAGGTCCCTGGCCGTCTATCGCCTCGCCTTCGGCCAGCCACGCCAGGAGGAACTAGTCAAATTCTTGGGTGATCGCATCAACCCTGACCACTTGCCGCATTGGCTCTCGCAACTCCGCATCGACCTGTCTCCCCCGCTACCGGGTAAGCCTGTGTAAGGAGGACCTTCGAGCAACCAACACCTGGCCTAGTCTCTGGTGTCTGGTCTTATTATATCTTACCAACTACCAACTACCAACTACCAACTACCAACTACCTGCGGCAGGTCACCGACTACGGGGATCGACCTTTCCGCCTCGTAGGGGACCTCGGAATGGGTAAAGATATAGGCGCGACGTCGCCGGTCTGGTAGGTCCTGGCTGGGCGCCCCCCTCCCGCGCTCGGATCGGTGCGGTCACCGGTTGAGCGTAGGTATCCGGGAGTCCTCGTGACTTTACGGTGGAAGTTGGCCGGTTCCAGACGAGCGTTCCACACCGCCTCGTAGACCCTCCGCAACTGGCTTATGGTGAACTCCGGCGGGCAGAACTGTGCCGCAAGCGTGGTGTACTCGAGCTTGGAGCGCACTCGTTCGACCGCTTCCGCGATGATCTTGTCGTGGTCGAAGGCAATCTTGAGAGCGTCGGCCTCGACCATCACCACCGGGAAGAGATCGGCGTCGGCCGCGTCCCCTCCCCCGCGCGGTTTGGGTAGGTTGGCGAGGATGGCCCAGTAGGCCACGGTGACCACCCGTATCCTGGGATCGCGCTCCGGCGTTCCATACGTACCCAGTTGTTCGAGGTACACCTGAGTGGCCTCGACTCCGGTCTCCTCTTCCAGTTCTCGCCGGGCCGCTGCGTCGAGATCTTCGTCGGGGAGCACGAAGCCGCCGGGTAGCGCCCAGTATCCCCGGTAGGGGCGTTGACCCCGCCGGACCAGGAGAACTTGGAGTTGGTCGTCGACGATGGTGAAGGTGACCACGTCGACGGTGACCGCTACCGGCGGGTACGCCCGAGGCTCGTAGTCCTTCGGAGGCCTCGTGTCACTACCCATCTTTACAATGTTATCAGTTTATGTTGACAGGACAAGAACTAGACGTTATTGTCATGATGGAATAAACTGGCACGGCTCGGCGTCGTAGTAGATGCGGAGCCGTGTGCGCACCCGAAACACCCCTAACCAAAGGAGAGACATTGACTGACGCGACCGTTACCGAGCCGACCAAGCTCTGGTTCCTTCTAGACCGTTCAGGATCGATGAGCAGCCTCACCGAGGATGTGATCGGAGGATTCAACGCGTTCATCGCGGAACAGGCGCAGGAACCCGGAAGCGTGCATCTCACCCTCGTACAGTTCGACAGCCAGGCCCCGTTCGAAATCATCCACAATGCAGCGCGAATCGAAGAGGTTCCGCAACTCACCACCGACGTCTACCGCCCACGAGGGGGCACACCTCTACTGGACGCCATCGGTGACATCATCGAACACGCCGACCGCCGTATCGAAACCCGATCCCGGGACCATCGACCGGCGGAGGACCAGTTGGTGGTGATCTTCAGCGACGGGTTGGAGAACGCCTCCCGCCGCTTCGACCGGGCAAGGGTGGCGGAGTTGATCAGCAAGCGCCAGGAAGCCGGTTGGGAGTTCGTGTTCATGGGCGCCAACCAGGACAGCTACCTCGAAGCGGGAAAGATCGGAGTCTCCGAGGAGAGCATCTCCAACTTCGGCGCCACCGCAACGGGCACTGCCGCGGCGTTCCAGTCGATCTCGCGAGCCACCAGGGAGTATCGCGGAAAGACCAGGATCGAACGGACGAGAGATTCCGGACGGTTCTATGGCGGAACTCGCGAGGCGGAGGCCGAGATGGGCAAGCGAGGAGGACGAGCCAGGGTCCCGAAGCAGCGCCAGGGTATCCCCAACCTGGAGCGGGCGGCGGCTGGCCGACCCATTACCCGTCTGGGGATCTCCCTGTTCCCTGTCTACCTACCTGGGAACGACCTCCCGGAGATCGCTACTGGACGGGGCTCGGGCCTGGTCATCGAGGAACTACCTGCTTCGACGGTTCCGTTCCTCGGGGTGACGAACGCAACCACCCGGGCGGTTCTGATCCCGGAGGGAGAACAACTCATCGGGGGTCTCCAGGACCGGGTGCTGAACACAACCGTCCTGGTGGCTCCTTCCACCCACTTGGACATACCCGTGTCCTGTCTCGAGCAGGGACGATGGGGCAATCGCCGTGCTTTCGAGCATGGCCGCGCTTACGCGCCGAGACGAACCCGGCGGGCGAAGAACGCGTCGGTATCCGATGCGGTCCGTAGGGACGGATCCCGTCGGAGCGACCAAGCGGCTGTCTGGAACAGCATCGACCGGGAACTGGCCCGAAGAGGGGTCAACTCCCCGACCCGAGCCGTACGGGACGCCGATCAGTTCCTGCGCCATGACCGGAGACGGGCCGATACGATCGAACGTCTGGTGAGTCGAGGTCCGCTGCCCGGCCAGTCCGGCGTGGTGGTCACGCACGGTAGGCGGGTGGTGGCGGTCGACGTGTTCGGCAACCACGACCTGCTGGTCCCCCACTGGGAAGGTTTGATCCGCTCCTATCTCGCGGAGCGACCGACCTCGAACGGATATCCCTCTGCTACCCGGGCGTTGAGCGTGATCAGCCGCCTCGGTAAGGCACCGGCGGTCGAGAATCCGGGGCTCGGACTCGGCGTCGACGTCCACGTGAACGAGGGACGAATTGTGGGTCAAGCACTGACGCTCGGTGCAGCTGTCGTTCACGCATCAGCCTTCATGGTTGGTTAGGAAGACACGACGACCGCACATCGATCGGTCTCGGCTCCGGCCGGGGCCGATCAGAAGGAAGGCGGGGAGGTGACCACGAGGAACCTGCACCCGGCCCGACCGGTCGCCCTCATGGTGTGGGGGATCGTGGCCGGGTAGGCGTATACGTCCCCACGGGCCAACTCCACAGGATCTGAGCCTTCCAGTTCCACCCGGAGACGGCCCTCCAAGATGTAGATGACCTCCTCGCCTTCGTGGCCGGCGTTGACCGTACCGGCGCCCGGGACGAAGGTGACCTCGTTCGGTTCCATGAGGTGGGCGTCGCCACGAGTGAGGAACCGCACCGATCCGCCCTCGGTCAGCTCGTAGGAGTCGCCCTCGCTGTCCCGCACGAGGCTGACCTCCAGCCTCTCCCGGGGTTGGAGCAGGCTGTGGGCAGTGGTCTCGAGAGCCTGGGCGACGTTGTGGAGAGCCATCAGGCTCGGCATGGCCTTGCCGTTCTCGAGCTGGCTCAGGAACGGCTGCGACAGGCCACAGCGCTTGGCCAACTGCTGCAACGTCAGACCCTGTGCCTTGCGGAGTCTCCTGAGCGCTGCCCCCAGAGTCGCCGCCACCGCCTCCCCGTCAACCGATCGGGTTTCCTTACCGGCCTGGGCGCCATCAGTCATGGCGTGATGGTACCGCCCGCCCGCCCGGCCGGTCGGGAGTCCAACGGGATCGACCGGCTCCGGCTGATCGAGACGTCTCCTACCGCCGTTCCTCTAGCGGGTTCGACCGTCGCTCACCTGCTTGCTAGGCGAGCCCGATCCGTGCGATGAGTCCCCGGGCGCGGCCTCGAGCCTCGGAGATCACCTCGTCCTGATCGACCTGTGTACACTGTCCCTCCTCGACGATGACCTGCCCGCCGACGATGTTCATGGTCACATCGCTTCCCCGGGCCGCGTAGACCAAGGCGGTGCGGGGATCGTGAACGGGGGTCAGATGGGCACGGCTCGTGTCCAGCACGATCACGTCTGCCAGCGCCCCGGGAGCCAAGCGACCGGCATCGATACCGAGAGCCGCCGCTCCACCCGTGGTGGCGATGCGTAGCGCCTCCGCGGCGGACGACGCCCCCGGGTCGAGTTCCGCCAAGCGGTGCATGAGAACCAGCATCTTCATGTTCTCGAAGAGATCCTGGCGGTGCCCGCAGGTAGAGCCGTCGGTGCCGAGCGCCACCGTCGCTCCGGCGTCGAGCAGCCGGCGCATCGGCATGACCCCGTATGGCACGTACTGGTTGGACATCGGACAGTGCACCACCGCGGTGCGAGTGGAGCCGATGGCCTCGATCTCCTCGTCGTTCACCCAAGTGGCGTGGGCCAGCACCGCGTCGGGACCCAGCAGCCCTTCTCGGTGCAGCCACATGCCCGGACGGAGCCCGTAGGTCTCCCGATACACGTCGGGATCGCTCTTGGGTGCGCTGAGGTGGGTGTGCCAACCCGTCCCGTGCGACCGCGCCAAGCTCACGGCGGATGCCAGGAGGTTCTGGTCGGTGTAGACGGTATTGATCGGACCGGGCCACACCGCTACTCGAGACCCGGGTGGCCGAGCCTTGATGCAAGCCTCGGTGATGCCCAACTCTTCGTCGTCGGTGAGCGGAAAAGCCTTTCTCGGCAATCCCTGGCGCTCGGCCAGCGCGGTGTAGCCACCGGCCACACCCCGAGCCACCACCCCCCTCAGCCCCACCTCCTCGATCGCGCTCGCCACCGCCAGCGTGGTGTCGTAGTCCGTGCGACCGTAGTGATGATCGAGCAGGCTGGTGGTCCCCGCCAACGCTGCCTCGACCGCACCCAGGTATACGGCGGCCTTCGTTTCCTCTGGTGTGATCTCCGCTGCGTAAGGCCACATGAACCTGCTCAGCCACTCCCAACCAGGCAAGCCTTCGCCGAGTGTGCGACCCAGCGCTTGGAAAAGGTGGTTGTGGCAATCGACCAGCCCCGGCATCACCAACCGACCACGGTACGAGATCACCCGCTCGGCCTGGTACCCGGAAATCTCGTACCCTTCTCCGACGGCCACGATCCGGTCCCCCACGATCGCCACGAACCCGCCCTCGACAACCGGCCGTTCCGGATCAAGGGTGACAACAGTACCCCCCTCGAGAATAAGGTCGCACCCAACCGGTTGCTCGTCGGCCGTCATGCAGGCTCCTTCGCTCATCCGCATTCCTAGGGGGGAACAATCGTAAAGAGAGCCGTAGCTCACCCGTTCCGGTATTAAAGGAGAGATCTCCCGAGGCGGTCTTCGATATGCCCGACGCTCCACCGGATGTCATCCGCGGCCAGCACGTCCGGGTCGAACCGTCCAGCGGTGTAGGTAGCGACCGAACAAGCGATACGGGCCATGTCCCGAACCACCTCCCGGGTGGGCTGAACATACCGTGCTCCCGTCCGGTACCGGGACTGTTCGTGCCACGTGCTTATGGCGGCGGCGCCCAGCGGATCCAGCAGTTGAGGTACCACGCTGCGGTGGGGTTCCACCAGCTGCTCGCACAGCCTGGCGATGTCGTGTCCCCATGCCGAGCCTCGGGGAGCGGAATCGAGATGTATCAGAGACTTCAATGAAGCTTCTACCGTCCTGTGAGCCTCTCCGCACGCTCGCCGGAGCCTGACCTCGGACAGGTTGAACGCCCGGTCCGCGTTGCCCGCACGCAGTTCCAATCGTTCCAGCGAGGAAGGCTCGAGGTGACCGAGCAAAGTCACCAACGCTTCGTTCGTTTCGGCCAGTCGCTCAACGGCTTCCGCGTGATCGCTGGTGGGCACCACCATCTCCTTACCCCAGTTCACGTCTGCGGCAGCCCTCCGGTCAACCAGAACCACCCCGTTCCTAGCCGCCCGACTCTCGACCGACGTTGTTACCTGCTCGGTCCGGATCTTCCACTCGGGCCTGTCGGTGACGATCACATCGACTGGGTGGCCGGCCGCCGCCCTCGCCAGCGCCGACAACTCGTCCTGCGATTGGTCACGTCTTCGGTAGTCCAGATCGTCGTAGATCGCCACCAAGTCGATATCGCTACAGATGGTAGCCTTACCGCGCGCAACCGAACCGAACAATACCACCCGACCCACGCCGGCATCAGCTAACGCTGCTGCCGCCCTCTCGGCATCAGCCCGGCACGGAACCGATGCCACCACCTCAGCTCTCACCTCCGCCACAACCAGCACTTCCCACTCAGGTGTCCGCCCCATACCTACCCGCGTACTCCCCACAATGCCACGGCAATCCCCACCGCCGTATGTCCGAGCATCATACGTTTGGCGTCAGACTATCCGCTACCGCGACCGCCCGCGGAGGGTTCTGACCGACGCTCGTTTCGGGAGACGCCCCGACCGCAGACCTGACCGATGATCGTAGACACCGGTTCCGGGCTAAGAAAGGAGGGGGTATGTGAGGCAAAAGGTTCTTGTCAATCTGATACAATAAGAGGATGACCGAACCCTCACCGCCCCCATCCGATGTCCCGACCCGCACCCTGACACGTATGGGCAAGACGGGAATCACACAACTCAGGACCGGAGCTTCGAAACTCGCGCGGGTACCGCAAGGAACTACGGAACTCGTAGTCGAATCAAGCCGTGTCGTCTATGGCCACACCAGCCGAACGGTCAAGGACCTGAAAGAAGCTGATCTGAGGTTCCACCGCCGACCGATCGAACTGACACAAGCCATTACCGTTTCCGCGCAGGCCCGGTTAGGAGATACCGCCGAAACGGCAAACAACTCAGATCGGCAAAGCCACAACCACAGCCGCCACCAAGGTCGGAGACCTCACAGGAACCGCAGCATCCGAAATCGGCAAAGCCACAACCACAGCCGCCACCAAGGTCGGAGACCTCACAGGAACCGCAGCATCCGAAATCGGCAAAGCCATAGGCATAAGCGCAGCGAGGCTTGCGGAACACAGCCGGGCCTTCCACCAGAGCTGCAGGGAGTCCTTCAAATCGCTCGACGACCGGCCCAGAAACTTAGGAGAGGATGCAGACGCGTGGGCCCAAGCCGCCGCGGCAGGAGCCTGGGGAGCGTTCCTGACGCTGCAGAAGGCGGTTCCGTCGTTCAGTGACCTTCCCCCGGCCATGAAGGCGAAGTTCGCAACGGCGGGACTTCGCGGGGCTTGGAGACCGGTCGACATTGCGGATGCCTTCTACCAGTCGAGCGTGCCGTCCCCGGTTCGAAATCTAGGGAAGGACGCAGTGCTCGCCTTCGTCGACGGAAAGCATGCTGGCCATATCGAAGCGGTCGCCAATGCTCCCGGAAGGATGATGGACGCTACCAACATCGTTTGGGAGCGCGCCCGTGACAACCTGGCTCGCGGCGCCGCCGACATGACCCCGCTCGAATTGGCAAAGGCCAACGCCCTGAACGCGCTGCACGCCACCGGGATCGTAATGGCCGAGGCACTCCAAACTGCTGCCGTCGCCGGCTGCATAGGCATGGCGCTCGAGGGAGTGGTCAGCGTGACCGAGAACCTCATCTACGTCTACAAGGACGAGATGACTCCCCAGCAGGGAGGCAGGAGGGTCTTGAAAGACATGCTGAAGAAAGGCAAGGCGGCTGCGATCGGCGGGGCCGGCATGACGGTAGTGGTTGCCTTGGGTGCAGGCTCCGCCCTCGCGACAGCCGCTCCCGTTCTTGTAACGGTCGGAGGGGTGGTGTACATCGTGAGCGCTTACAGTCGTATCAAAACGGCATTGGATTCGGCCGAGGAGCAACCGAATCTTCTAGCTCTGGATCCGTCGTCTCACGCGATGGGCACCGCCTGATCCTGACACCAGTTATCGTGGAATAGTCGGGTGTCCGCCCGCAATCCGTGGGGAGGTTTCGATGCCGGTGGCGCATATCCACTTCATGTACGACCTGGTCGAAGGTGACCTGCAGGAGGCCAAGCGCAGGCTTGCCGACGAGGTGGCCGAAAGCATTGCCCGCAACGTAGTTCACCATCATCAAGGCTCACCCAAGGAACTGGTGACCGTGGTCTTCCACGACATCGGCGCGGACGATTGGGCCACCGGCGGCAAGCTATTCAGCGACCGGGCCGACTGACACATAACGGATTCGGACCCCGAGGAGCGACAAATCGACAGCGCCTCTACACGGTATGAGCACACCGCGTTGGCAGCCGCGCTATCCGGCCCGACGTAGCCTGTAGTGCGGTAGCGGCACGATCGTCCCGTTGACTTCCCCGCGTACCGGACCCCAGTCCCAGTCGACCTGCACCTGTGTCCCCGGATCAGCATGAGCCGGCACAACATGGGCGAAACCGATCAGCGACCCGGCCGTGGGGGACCAGGTAACGCTGGTGGTCCGCCCGATACGAGTTCCCTGATGGAGGATCGGCAGCGGCAGCCGGATCACCTGCGGCGTTACCTCCGGCGGAATCCCACCGTCATCGTAGAGGGCGACGATCAGGCGATAGTCGATCTGAATCCCTACCATCGAACGCTTGGATCCGTTCTCGAACTCACGCTTGAGAGCCTCCCTGCCCAGAAAGTCGGCCTTCTTCCCGAGGTCGACGAAGCGATGCATGTTCAGTTCCAGCGGAGTGGTTCGGTTCTCGGCCGAGACCGGGATCGGGTCGCCGAGTCGATCTATGGCGGCCGGCGTGTAGTCGGCGCCCACTATCACCAAGCCCGCCTCGATCCGCGCCACATCCAGCGCGTGCAGCCCAGCGGCACCCAATCCGAGACGCTCCCCGGCTTCGAACAGCAGGTCCCACACCGTAGCCCCGTCGCGTGTGGCTACCCAGATTTCGTAGCCCACCTCGCCGGTGAACCCCTGGCGAGACACAATCACCTCCGCCCCTCCGATCATGGTTGTACGGAGCCGGGAGAAGCGAAGATCCGACCAAGCCTCGCCCGTCGCTGCCTCGAGCACCGCGGTCGACTTGGGTCCCTGAAGCGCCAGCAACCCGTAGTCATGCGTTACATCCTCGATCACAACGTCGTAGCTCTCGGCGTGGTGGCGGAACCAGTTCATCATCGGATCAGCCGAGAACAGGAACCTGTCTTCTTCTACCCGTGCAACCAGACCGTCACCTACCAGGACTCCATCCTCGTTGCACCAAGGGGTGAAATAGACCTGGCCTACCTCGATTCTCGTAGCGTCACGGGTGATGAGATAGTCGACCAACCTCATCGCGTCGCGTCCGGCAATGTAGTGCTTGGAAAGGGGCGATTGGTCCAGAGCCGCAGCCTGTTCGCGTATCGTGGCCAACTCGGCCCGCCAGTCTGTGTATTCGTCGACGATGTGATACCGATCCCAAGCATTCCACTTCTGACGCTGGTTCAACAACGAGGTACGCGGGTAGAACGCAGTCCCGCGGATCGTCAGATCGGAGGGGATGGAAGTCATTCACGTATCTCCTTTCTCAACCAGACCCCACTGTGGTCAATGTAACGCGACTGATGGAAGTTTCCTCGAGGACGGCGGCTGCCACCCTTCCAGATTCAACGGCTCTCCCTGAAGTAGGCCCTAGCAAGCGCAGCCGGTGCTTGCGATCGACGCTTCTGTAGCGGAGACAACCACCATAACCAGACGGCTACGTGCACGAACTTCACGGCGCTGGCGTTGAGCCTGACCGCGTCGGCGCTCGCCGGGTCGTGGCCAACGGCGCGCAGGTGTAGGCCGGCCCTGGTGCGAGATATGTACCACGCGGCCACCGCCACGAATACCCAGGATAGGTAGACCACGGGATCGTAGGACAGGAGAAGTGGGCCTATCCCTGGCCAGTCGCCAACAGATTCTGAGAACATCGGCTCGAAGATCCCGCCGCTGATCCTGCACCACCGCCGGGCTACCGGGCCGGCTGACCCGAGACCTCCCTCGTGAGCAGAGAACCGAGGCCGGTATTGTTGACCGCAATCGAAGAAAAGACGGGCAAGTCGGTGCGGAAACGGAGGTTTCGGGGTCCGGACCGTGCTAAGGGGAGGACAACATGACCGTCGCGGACCACTACAGCGTCACCGAAGACGAGATCCGGTTCGATCACACCGCCGAGGAGCGCCTCTACCAAGCGATGTTCGACTATTGGCATCCGGTGGTCTACTCGTCCCATCTGAGCGACGACAAGCCGTTGGCGGCCACTCTGCTCGGTGAATCGATCGTGGTGGTCCGGCTCGATGGTGCAGTTCGTGCCTTCCGCGACCTGTGCGTCCATCGGGGTACGGCCTTGTCGCTGGGCTGGGTGGAGGACGACTCTCTCCGTTGCGCGTACCACGGCTGGAAGTACGGACCGGACGGCATGTGCACGGAGATCCCGTCGCGGTTCGGTAGCCGGATCCCCAAGCGGGCCCGGCTGACCCGCTATACGGCGGCCGAGGCGGCCGGTCTGATTTGGGTATGCCTGTCGGGAGAGCCGAGATACCCGCTGCCCAAGTTTCCCCAACGGGAGGATCCCAGGTTCAGGATCATCGAGGTTCCGTCATACAACTGGAACTGCTCGATGCCCCGGCGGATCGAGAACTACGTCGACTTCGCTCACTTCGCCTGGGTACACGACGGGGTGCTGGGGGACCGCAACGAACCGGAGGTCCCGGACCACGGGATAGCCCGGGTCGGCCACGAGCTGCGTTTCGACCATCCCCACATGGCCGAGCCTCCCGACTCCGGCAAGAACAAGGGCCTCGAATCGGCAGGCGAGGCGGTCGACGTCCAGATCGACTACCGCCTGTTCATGCCCAACACGATCCTCCTCGACCAGCGGATACCCGCTCTGGATCAGCAATACCTGCTGTTCTTCTCGGTCTGCCCGACAGGGCCCAAGACCAGCCGCTGCTTCACCTTCATGGGCCGCGACTACTCCCTTGACGAGGACACCGACCGGGACATGCTCAAGTTCAACGAGTTGGTGATCGGCCAGGATCTCCCCATCGTGCAGTCACAGAGGCCGGAGGAACTCCCCATGGATCTCTCGGCCGAAGTGCAGATCAAGGGTTCGGACCGGGTGGCCGTCGAGTACCGCCGCTGGCTCAAGAAGATCGCCGACGGCACGGATACGGCCTGAGCCCGTAGGGAACCGAGCGATCTGTCCCCAAGACGATTCGCCGCGTCCCGCTTGCCGCCACCGCGACGACCGAGGATACGGAGCGCCCTGCCACCGGACGGCTACCGGAATCACCTCAACCGGCCTTGCCGACCACCCCGGAGAGGTCGCACCCATGGAGTTCCTCCAACAACCCTAGGAAGGCGAGCACGGGGACGCTGTAGTGCTGGGCGCGCCGGACCAAGACATGGGTCGGTAGGTACACCCGGTGCTCGTCGGCCATCCCTATCGGCTTGAGCCTTCCCCGTTCGACCTCGCTCCGGATCGCGCTGCGCGGCAGGAAGGATATGCCCAGTCCGAGAGCCACCATCCGTTTGGTGGCTTCGATGCTGTCGAGCATGGTCTCGATCTGGGGAACGATCCCCGCCTCGTGGCAGGCCTGGTTGATGAGCAGGAAATAGGTCGAGCTGGGGTCGTAGAGGATGAGTGGCTGGCGCGCCACCTCCGATATGCGGGCGTAGCCCTTCTCCGCAAAAGGGTGATCGGGATACGTCACGAGAACGATCTCCTCGTCGTACAGGTAGATCGAGTGGACGTCCGGATGGACGAGACCCCTCGACAGGCCGATGTCCACGACACCGTCGATGATCATCGCCAGCACGTCGGTGGACCGTCCGGTGCGTATCCGGGCCGAGACCTGAGGGTGACGGCGCTGGAAACGGTCGAGGGTCGGGGGAAGCATGTAGGTCCCGATGGTGCGGGCCGACCCGATCGTGATAGTGCCCTGCTGCTCGTCAAGGGTCTGGCGGACGGCTTCTCGGCCCTTGTCGAGGAACTCGAGAACCCGCTCGGCGAAGGGAAGAAACGCCTCCCCGGCCTCGGTCAACCGGACGCCTCGTCCCAGACGGTGGAAGAGCGGGGTGCGCAACTCGCGCTCCAAGGACTTGATCCGGGCGCTGAGTGACGGCTGGCTCACAAAGGAGGCGCGAGCCGCTCCCCGGAAGCTGCCCATCCTGGCCGCGGCCAGAAAGGACTCGAGTTGCCTGAACTCCATTTACCCCGCTCCGCCCTAGCGATAGTTATAGCCTATCACTTCGATCCAAAGAAGGGGGCGGGGTTTATCGCCCGAAAACACCTCATACTGCTTCGGTTTCGACCATGCTTCCCCGAACGGCCCCACAGCGGAACCACGGGAAGGTGCGGGGTCACTGAGTCAATCCGAGATCGGTACCCGGAAGGGGTAGGAGTCATGTCGATGAATGGCCGGAGCAGGTTCCGGAGAGCTGCTGCTCTCCAAGCCCGTTGGGACCAGGAGGCAAGGTGGCAGGGCATAGAGCGCCGCTACACCGCCCACGACGTACTCCGTCTGCGGGGCAGCCTCAGGATCGAGCACAGCATCGCCCGGGCCGGCGCCGATCGACTCTGGCACCTCCTGCAAACCGAGCCCATCATCCGTACCTTCGGCGCCCTGACCGGAGCCCAGGCGGTCCAGATGGTGAAAGCCGGACTGAAGGCTCTCTATCTGAGCGGCTGGCAGGTCGCCGCCGATGCCAACCTTTCGGGCCAGACCTACCCGGATCAGGGCCTCTACCCGTCCAACAGCGTGCCGAGCGCTATCAAGCGGATCAACAACGCTCTGACCCGCGCCGACCAGATCGCCACCATCAACGGCGAGACTGGCAGGAACTGGTTCGCCCCGATCGTGGCCGATGCGGAAGCCGGATTCGGCGGTCCTATCCATGGTTTCGAATTGATGAAGGCGATGATCGAAGCGGGCGCGGCCGGCGTTCACTTCGAGGATCAACTCGCCTCCGAGAAGAAGTGTGGGCACATGGGCGGCAAGGTCCTGGTTCCGACCTCTCAATTCATCCGCACGCTCACCGCCGCCCGGCTCGCCGCCGACGTGATGGACGTGCCGACCATAATCATGGCGAGAACCGACGCACGCGACGCCAGGCTCCTGATGAGCGACGCCGACGAACGTGACCATCGTTTCTTGACCGGGGAGCGAACCCCAGAGGGTTATCACGGAGTTCGGGGCGGGATGAAGGCCGCCACGGAGCGGTCGCTGGCGTACGCTCCCTACGCCGATCTCCTATGGTTCGAGACCTCCCGGCCGGACCTCGAGGAAGCGGCGGCCTTCGCAGAAACGATCCATGCCAGGTTCCCCGGCAAGCTGCTGGCCTACAACTGCTCCCCGTCCTTCAACTGGAGGCACCACCTGAGCGACCGCCAGATCGCCAACTTCCAGGATCGGATCGCCGCGCTGGGCTACAGGTTCCAGTTCATCACCCTGGCAGGATGGCATCTTCTCAACTACCACACCTTCGATCTGGCCCGGTCCTACGACACGTCCGGGATGGCTGCCTACAGCCGGTTGCAGCAAACCGAGATCAACTCGGAGTCCCTCGGGTACACCGCGACCAAACACCAGGCAGAGGTAGGCGCCGGGTATTTCGACGAGGTGGTACAGATCACAACAGGTGGCCGAGCCTCGACCCTGGCGCTGATCGGATCCACCGAGTCGAAGCAGTTCGACTGACCCGCCCGCTCTTGACCTTCCGAGCCAGTGGACGTACAGTGGCCGTACACACCGAGGAGGTACTTAACATGGCTACACGTACCGAACGGCGGCGTAGCCGGCGTCTCGAGGTCCGTACAACGCCCGAGGAACGGGCGTTGATCGATCTTGCGGTTACCGCATCTGGTACAGACCTCACCAGTTTTGTGGTAAAGAACCTGACCGTGGCTGCGCGGCGGGTACTGGCCGACCGGTCCGAGTTCACGTTGGGTCCGGACGCGCAGCGGGTCTGGGAGGAGATCAACCGGCGACCGGCCCGGAACCTTCCTGAACTGAGGGAGTTCATGCAGCGACCATCGCCCTTCGTCAAGGGGTGACGAAACTATATCTCCCGCCGCGACTGCTGGAACCCCACCACGACATCGACCAATTCCTGTGCCGATCCGACGAGCAGACCTGGTGGCTGCGCCATCACGCCCGCCAGGCCGGAACGATGGGCACCGCCAAGGTCCTCATTGTCACGCGACCATGCAACGTGGAGGTCGTTGCGTATTACGCGTGGTGTATGGGCCGCATCAGGATCGCTGATGCGCCAAACCGACTGCGCACAGGAGCAGGTCGGTACCCGCAGCCCGTCGCTCTCCTGACCCGCCTCGGGGTTTCGATCCGCCACGAGCGCCGGGGGCTCGGCACAGGGCTATTGCAAGATGTGATCGGCCGTACTGCTCAACTCGGAACCGAGATCGGGTGCCGAGGACTCCTCGTGCATGCCGAGACCACCGAGGCCCGGGACTTCTACCTCCATCTCGTCCCAGCCTTCGAGCCATCGCCCACCGATCCCCTCCATCTTGTCCTACTCATGAAGGACCCCCATAAGGCACTCCGTTCTTGAGGCGGCCTTCCGGAGTCAGGGCGAGAAGCGGTACACGACGGGTAGCTCTCCGGGTTCCGTGACAGCGGAATCGGTGTGGTGGGATATGTGTACGCGCCCCGTTCCACAGTCGCCGAAGTCGTCACAGGAAATGGTGCCCACGATGCCGCTGAAACCGCTGGTGGCGGTCATCGCTGACCGGAGTCCGGCCCGGTCGATGAAGAGCGTGTCTCCGTCGGCTACCGCAACCTCCTCGATGGCCCGCAGGAGAACGGTGGTCGCGTCGTAGGCGTGCGCCAGGTAAGCGGATGTGGGCTCCTCGCTGTACAAGGCTCGATACTCCGCGATGAGTTCGCCGCCGCTCCTGCCGGTTGCCTGGTTGGCGTTTCCACCGAACCCCGACTCCGGACCCGGCAGGTAAATCCCCTCCGACTCCGGAACCGAGAGGAACTCGGAGACCAGCAGCGCCGCGCCGCCTATCAGGGTCACGCCCCCGAGTCCGGCAATCTGACCGATCTGGCGGACCATGTGCATACCTTCGTCCTGGAAGAGCGGGAAGAACAGCCCGTCGGGGCTTCCGGCGGAAATCCGAGTGAGGACGGGAACCATGTACGTGTCTCCCCTGCTGACGGAGGTGATGGCAACCGAACCACCGTACTCCTCGAAGGCGGTTGCGAAAGCCCCGGTGAGCCCGGTCGTGTAGGGGTCACCGTCATGGACAGCGGCCATCGACCTCAGCCGGAGTTCGTTGTAGGCGAACTCAGCCACCGCCCGGGCCTGATGGAGGTCGTTGGTGGACAGCCTGTAGAAGCCGGCGTAGTAGTTGGAACCGGCGGTGCCCCGGAGGTCGGAGGTCAGCGAGGGAGAGGTTGTGGTGGGTGAGACCATGACGAGGCCGGCCTCGCTGAGGAGCGGTGAGGCGGCAGCCGCTGCGACAGAGCAGGACGTACCGACAACCGCCACCACGCGGGGGTCCCCGATCACCGCTTCGGCAGCTGCCCGGCCGCCCTCCGCCGAGCAGAGGGAGTCGAGGCCGGCGCCCATCGAGACATCGTGTCCCTCGATGGGGCCGTAGTCGGCTATCGCCAGAGCGACACCACGCTGGCTGGGAACACCCAGGTCACCCAACCCGGTCAGCACGGCCAGCGAGCGTATCTGGATATCGTCGCCGGGACCGACCTCGACGGCTCCGAGCGGACCCGGTTGGAAATCCGGTGAAGCGCAGGAGAAGCCCGCCAGCACTACCATGCATAGCAGCCCGAGCCGGAGAGACTTCCCAGGACGGGATCGGAAGTCCATTTGCCCTAGCCCTCCTATTCCTCACCTCACGACCACCCGGATCGGCACGGGTCATCTCCGGCGCGGACCCTAGCGGATCTCGCGTGCGCAGGGAACGGCCATGGCTGATGGCGCGCTGAACTTTCGGGCCGCGGCCGGGCGGGGCGGAGAGCCCGTGGAAAGCGTCCGTACGACCCGCCAGACCGGAACCTGCTCGCTCGGTCACGTTCCCAATCCGGTTGACCGCTCATTCGTACTCCTTCCTGAGGTTGTCCGTTGGTGATCTCCCGTATGAGATGTATGCTCGCTCGGTAGGAAACTATATGAAACCGCCACCGTTCAGATATGCGCGTCCGGAGACCCTCGACAAGGTCCTCCACCTCCTAGAGGAATATGACGGCGGGGCCAGGGTGCTGGCAGGTGGCCAGAGCCTGATACCGATCCTGAACTTCCGTTTGGCCCGGCCGGAGGTCCTGGTCGATATCGCGCTGGTGAGAACTGCGGCACATCAGGGTCAAGGATGGGATGCTCCGCATCGGTGCCGCGGTTACTCAGAACACGGTTGAGCGCTCCGCCGAGGTGGCCCGTGTCTGCCCTCTGCTGGGCAACTGCGGCCGCTACCGGTTCAGAACACGTGGCGCTCCGCCATCTGGGCAGGCCGACCGTTCGTGGGGCACCGGGTTCGAGGAACGGTCGTGGGAAGCATCGCGCATGCCGACCCGGCTGCGGAACTTCCGGCCGTTGCCCTCGCCCTGGATGCGACCATGGTGGTGCGATCCGCCACCGCCGAGAGGGCTATCCCGGCGAGCCGGTTCTTTCTCGGACCGTTCACCACAGCTCTGCAACCTGGCGAGATCCTGGTGGAGGTGCGGTTCCCGACTTCGAGAAAGACCCGGGCCGCGGTCACCGAGGTCGCCCCACGGTCCGGCGACTTCGCCATTGCGGGCGTTGCCGGGAAGCTTCGCACCGCCCGAGGCGGGAAGGTACGAGAGATCGGCTTGGCACTGTTCGGCTTGGGGGGAGTCCCCCAGCGCCTCCACGAGGTGGAAGCCCGGCTCCTGGGACAGCGACTCACCACACACCGGCTCGACGAGATGGCGCACCTGACGATGCGGACAGCCGATGCGGACTCCCATGATGTCCACGCCGACGCCGGCTACCGGGCTCGGGTAGCCGGCGAGCTCGTGCGTCGCGCCGTCGCGGAGATGGCGCGGTGAGACCCGTACCGGAGCCGTCCGACCGGCTGGCGGTCTCGATGTCCGTGAACAGGCGTCTCACGGAGCGAACGGTGGATGCCCGGAAGCTGCTGGCGGATTTCCTGCGGGAGGACCTCGGCCTCACGGGGACCCATATCGGTTGCGAGCATGGCGCATGCGGCGCTTGCACCGTGCTGGTGGGCAGCCAACCCGTCCGGTCGTGCATCATGCTGGCGGTCCAGGCGGACGGGTGCGAGGTGACAACGGTCGAGGGCATTACCCCCGATAACGGCCTCAACCCCATGCAGCAGGCCTTCAAGGACCACCACGGCCTCCAATGCGGCTTCTGCACACCCGGCTTCCTGATGACCCTTTCAGGCGTCGAACCCGATGACTATCCCGATGAGGGCAGTATCCGCGAGTTGCTGGCCGGGAACCTGTGCCGCTGTACGGGGTACGAGGGCATCGTCGACGCCGTGATGGCTGCCTGGGACCGCGAACGATGACCACCCGCCCCACCTATATCGGTGCCCAAGTGGCGAGGGTCGAGGACGACCGTCTGCTCTCAGGAGCGGGCCGCTTCGTTGCCGACGTGTCGCTGCCCGGGATGCTGGACGCGTCCTTCTACCGGAGTCCACTTCCCCACGCCCTCATCGAAGGGGTGGACGCCACCGACGTGATGGGTATTCCGGGCGTGGAAGGGGTCTTCACCGCGGCGGACATGACCGAGGTTGCACCCTTCCCGGACTTCGACAAGCACGCCCGGCCCGTGCGCATGTTCGCGATGGCTCGGGACAAGGTGCGGTACGTCGGGGCGCCTATCGCGGTGGTGGTCGCGCCGGACCGGTACGAGGCGGAGGACGCCCGGGACCTTCTGGTCGTCGACCTCGAACCGCTCGACCCCGTCGCCTCCGTGGACGATGCCCTGGCCGCAGGAGCCCCCCTCCTCTATCCGGAGTGGCCGGACAACGTCGTCATCGACTTCCCGGTAGCCAACCCGGAAGCGATAGCCGAGTTCGACGGGAGAATGACGGTCTCGGGTCGCTACGAAGTGGGGCGTCACGCCGGCGTACCAATGGAGACGAGGGGGGTGGTGGCCGAGTTCCGGGAAGGGCGCCTGACGGTTTGGACCTCCACCCAGTTCCCTCACATCGCCCGGACGATGCTGTCGTACTGCCTGCCGCTGGACGAGATGGACATCCGGGTGATCGTGCCCGATGTCGGAGGAGGTTTCGGCGTCAAGGCCGAGTTCTATGTGGAAGAGGTAACGATCGCCTGGCTCGCCATGAAGCTCGGACGGCCGGTCCGGTGGATCGAGGACCGGCGGGAGCACCTGGTCGCGGCGTGCCACGCCCGTGACCTGGTTCTCGACCTCGAGGCCGCTGTGGATGACCAGGGTCGCTTCCACGCAGTACGGGGGATGGCCATCCAGGATCTCGGAGCGGCCGAGATGTACCCCTACGGTTTCTCGCCCGCCTTCACCGCCATCGGCCACATCACCGGCCCGTACCGCATCCCCCACCAATCGGTGGGCCTTCTGGTCGTAGCCACCAACAAGACTCCGTGCGGCGCATACCGTGGTTTCGGGATCCCGGAGGCGACCTTCGCCATCGAGCGTCTCATGGACAAGGCAGCCGGGCGACTCGGTCTCGACCGCGACGAGATCCGGCGCCGCAACCTGATCGGGCAGGAGGACATCCCGTACACGACCTCGGCAGGCGCCGTGGTCGACTCGGGAAGCCATCGTGAAGCCTTCGAGGAAACCGTCCGTCTCACCTCCGAGAGGCTGGAACGCTGGCGGGAGAAGCTGGGCGACGATCCTCGTGTAAGGGTGGGATCGGGCGTGATCAACTACATAGAGGGGGTGACCCCCACCTATTTCATGACCTCGGGTCACTGGACCGGTTTCGACTCGTGCACGATACGGATCAACCCCGACGGGACGGTGGTCGTGGCGGTGGGCGTCTCCACGTCGGGCCAGGGCTTGGAGTCCATGCTGACCACCCTCGCCGCCGAGGCTCTGGGCGTCCGGCCCGATCAGGTGCGCGTCGTGATGGGCGACACCGACCGGACCCCGTACGGGCTGGGAAGCTGGGGCAGCAGAAGCACCAATGTCGCTTCGGGCGCCCTTCGGATCGCTTCCGGCCTGCTCCTGGACAAGGCGATCCTGATAGCAGCCCACCTCATGGAAGCGTCCCCCGAGGATATCGAAGCCTACGGAGGTTCGTTCACGGTGAGGGGCAGTCCCGGACCGTCGGTCACTTGGCAACAGGTGGCGACCGCGGCCAACATCAGGACCCTCGACCTGCCCGAGGGCGTCGATCCGGGCCTGGAGGCGACCGCCACCTACGACCCGCCGGGAATCGAACACATACCGGACGAGTACGGGCGGGTCAACGCAGCCGCCACCTACACCAACGCCTCCCACGCAGCCATCGTGTCAGTAGATATAGGGACCGGTCAGGTGCGAGTCCTCGACTACATAGTTGCTCACGACTGCGGCACGGTGATCAACCCCCAGATCGTCAGGGGACAGGTGGTCGGCGGGATCGCCCAGGGAATAGGAGGAGCACTCCTGGAGAAACTCCACTACGACGAATGGGCGAATCCCCTGTCAACCTCGTTTCTCGACTACCACCTTCCCACCACCACGGAGATCCCGAACATGGTGGTCCGGCATTTCGAGTCGCCGGCGCCGGAGATGCCTTGGGGCGCGAAGGGGGCCGGCGAGGCCGGGATCATCGGTCCGGCCCCGGCCATCGCGGCCGCCGTCGAGGAAGCGATGGGAGGTTCCTCCGCCATGGCTGAGATCACCCGCACGCCGATCACCGCGCCCTACGTGTTGAGCCTGATTCCCGCCCCTCACCAGCCGTAGGTGTGTGCGCCCGACTACTCGGGACCGGATGAGTCGCCCCATTGACCCGAGGCCGTCGAGGCCGGGGGGGCGGCTCCGCGCGGTATCGGTGGTCGTCTCGGTGGTTGCCGGGCTCGTCACCACCACCGGCGCCGGTACCGCCCGTGGCAGCCCCCACGACGCGGCCCTGTCGGCTCTGGAGGCCGAGGGCGTTCTCGAGAACACCCGTTGCTACGACGGGTCCAACTGTCCTGACCAGCCCATTCCGCGCTGGGTGATGGCGGTGTGGCTATCCGCCGGGTAGAGGACACCGGTCGGGAACGAAGGACAGCTAGCATCCGTCCGATGACCGAACTCAGCGCACAGGACGAACACCTTCTCCGGCGGGCCATCGAACTCTCCGCCAGTGCAGCAGCCAAGGGCAACATGGCTTTCGGCGCCCTGCTCGCCAACCCTGCCGGCAACGTGCTTCTCGAAGCGGAGAACACGACCTTCACCGAGAACAACGCCCTTCGACACGCCGAGACCAACCTCATCGAGAGGGCGGTCACCACCCTCATGCCAGAACAGATCGCGACCGCCACCCTCTACACCAGTTGCGAACCGTGCGCCATGTGCAGCGGCGCAATGTACTGGGGCGGGCTCACCCGGATGGTCTACGCGATGTCCGAACACGACCTCCTGGACATCACCGGGACCAACGAGCACTGCCCGACCATGCGAGGGGTCGGATGCAGGAACATCCTCGAAACCGGCCAGCGGCACATCGAGGTAAGCGGACCGCATCTGGTCGGCGAAGCGTGCGCCGTCCAACACGTCTACTTCGGCACACAACCCGCGGACGGGCGGTAGTAGGCGAGACCTGACAGATCCCTCACTCGCCGTAGCCCGTTGCACCACACCCGGCTCAAGGCGACCGGCAGACCTGACGATGCAACCGGGCGTTCGATCGGATACCCTGACCCGGCCGCAGGGCACGATGGCTAGCATCCGTCCGATGACCGAACTCAGCGCACAGGACTCGCTCCTCCTCCAACGAGCCATCGAGGTTTCCGCCAGGTCGGTGGCCCATGGGAATATGCCTTTCGGTGCGCTTATGGCCGATCCTGACGGCAACATCCTCCTGGTGGCGGAGAACACCGGTATCACCGGGCGCAACACCCTCAACCACGCCGAGACCATCCTCATGAACATGGCGGTGACCACCCTGACTCCCGAGCAGATCGCCACCGCCACCCTCTACACCAGCTGCGAACCCTGCGCCATGTGCAGCGGCGCAATGTACTGGGGCGGGCTCACCCGGATGGTCTACGGCATGAGCGAACTGGACCTGCTGGAGATCACCGGCGCCGATCCCCGTACCGCAACGATGCGAGGAGTGGGCTGCCGCAACATCCTCAACAGCGGACAGCGCCAAATCGAAGTGAGCGGACCCCACCTGGTCGAGGAAGCCTCGGCGGTGCATGTCGACTTCTATGCTGCCGGGCCCCCGGCGAGTATGACGAGCGAACTGAGCGAACAGGACCAACGACTGCTGCGGCGGGCCATCGAGGTGGCCACCAGATCGGTTGCCAACGGGAACCTTCCCTTCGGCGGGTTGCTGGCCGACCCCGAAGGCAACGTCCTGCTGGAGGCGGAGAACTCCGACATCACCGGCAAGAGCCCCCTGAACCACGCCGAGACCAACCTGATGAGAATGGCCGTGGAAACCCTCACGCGTGAGCAGATCGCCACCGCCACCCTCTACACCAGTTGCGAGCCGTGCGCCATGTGCAGCGGCGCCATGTACTGGGGCGGGCTCAACCGGATGGTCTACGGCATGAGCGAACACGGTCTGAAGGAGTTCACCGGCGCCAACCCGCTCAACCCGACCATGCGGGGAGTCGGATGCCGCAATATCCTGCAGAGCGGCCAGCGCCACATCGAGGTGAGCGGACCCCACCTCATCGAGGAAGCTTCGGTGGTGCATCGGGACTTCTGGACCAACTGACCCATAGCGGTCTTGACAAGGTCTGATGCGGAACCGAACGAGCGGGCCCGGTCAGTGGGCATGCGGTGCTGACTTGCCTTAATAGTGACGCTTGCGCAAATGCGCAAGTAGTGGTATAACAGCAATCATGCAAATCCCTCGCGAACCCATAGCAATTCAGGAAGCTGCCGCACGCCTCGTCGAAATCTTTGCTGTACCCGACCTATCTGAGGATACGAGGTCTGGGGCTCGCACCGATGACGGTCGCGTGTGGGATGCCGTTTTCGCCATCCGAGGCCACTCCTTTGTATTGGAATGGAAAAGGTCAGGCTCTCTTGGCCCAGTGGCTAGCGCAATCCGCCAGTTGAGGATGGCCCAAGGCAGCTTTCCGCACCCGGTGATCCCACTTCTGGCAGTCCCATACATGGGAAAGGCCGCGCAAGAGCGCTGCGCGCAGGCCGAACTTCCGTGGCTCGATCTCTCAGGAAATGCCAGAATCGTTGTTCCTGGCATCTTCTACCAAAACCTGGGGAATCCCAACCGGTTTCGCAGGCCCGGACGGCCCGAGAGCGCTTTCGGACCAAAGGGTTCTCGCATAGCAAGGTTGTTGCTCACGGAACCCTCCAGAGCCATGATGCAGCGCGCCATAGCCTCGGGCACCGGAGTAGACGAAGGACACACGAGCCGGGTCGTAGGCAAGCTCTTGGAAGCTGACTTGGTCGAGCGAGGAGAGGATGGCATCAGCGTCACAGACCCCGGGACGCTGCTCGACGCTTGGCGGGAAGTGTACAGATTTGACCGGCATCATGTGATCCGCGGCCACATCTCATCTCGAGGAGGTGACTCTCTGACCCATATCATCGCCGATACCTTGTCCAAGGCCGACGTGCGGTATGCAGCGACGGCCCTCCCCGCAGCATGGTTGTGGACGCGTTATGCACGATTCCGTCTCTCAACCGTGTACCTACCAACTCCCCCTTCGAAAGGCATTCAGAAGGACCTCGGGTTTCGAGAAGAACCTCGAGGAGCAAACACCTGGCTGGTCGTGCCCAACGACGAAGGCGTCTTCCACGGAGCGGAGTTGGTCGACGGCATACGTTGCGTCCATCCGGTGCAGGCCTATCTCGACCTGAAGGACCATCCCGAAAGATCGACGGAAGCCGCTGCAGAACTCCGAAGCCGGGTCCTCTTCCGGAGCGACGATGATCTCTAAGCCATCGACCGCTGACGGGTACGACTACGAGCAGTTAGGCCTTGTCCGTAGCACATGCCTCTACATTGCAACGAAGCTCGGCGATCTGCTTGACGAAATCGTTGTCGTCGGCGGCCTGGTACCCGACCTCCTTATTGACAAGGCCGACCTGCCGTCAGGTTTGGAACCTCACGCGGGCACGATGGATCTGGACATGGGGGTGGCGTTAGCAATGCTGAATCACGAGCGCTATCGAGAACTGAGCATGAGATTGCGGGACGCAGGATTCAAGCCGGACCTCAACGTACATGGCAGGATGAGATTACAGACTTGGACAGGACGCCCGGCTTACCATGTCTCAGTAGACTTCCTGATTCCTCCCACCGCCGACTCGGATCAGGGAGGCCGGCTTCTTCACATCGAATCTGACCTGGCCGCAGTAGTGACACCAGGTCTCGAATTGGCCTTTCAAGGCCGACGCCAGCTAGAACTGTCCGGCCGCACTCCTTCCGGCGCATCCGCCACAAGGACCATTCCGGTATGCAATCCAGGGGCGTTCACCGTTCTAAAAGCACTGGCCTTCGGGAACAGGGCAGAGAACAAAGACGCATACGACCTCTTCTACGTATGGAGTGGGGTTGGAATCCCCGAAGTTGTGAAGAGCCTGACTGCTCTGCAACCCAGCGGCTACATCGACGATGCGCTTGAGGTTGTTGCCAGAGACTTCTGTAACCACGATGGGCTTGGCCCCTTAGCAACGGCAGAATTCATCATGAGGGGGCCCGACGACAACGTACAAGCAGACGTCGTCGGCCGCGCTCTGGAGCTTCTCCGTGGCATGGGGACGGCTCTGACTCGGACTTCCACGCCACATTGAACACTCTCCTCGGGAAAGAAGAGCCAGATGGTCAGCCACGACCCCGCCCTCGTCATCGCTGTCGGCGATCCGCTCCCGGTCGCCACGCTGTCCGCGACGTGGTCGTGGGCTCGTCGTCCCATCCCTTAATCGTCGCCACGCCGGTGAGGGTGTGTCCGAAACGTCGCTGCTTCCGGCGGGGTCAGTTCCCGACTCGAGCCGCATAGGCAAAGCCACCAACGGTTGGCCTCCGCCGCTGCCGGTCCTCGCTCGGACCAGCAGCTAGCATCACCACGTCGTTCGTGGTCTCCGGCCTCGCGCGTTGCCACTGATCGTGCATGCCGGGAACAGCGCAAAGATTCTCACAAAGGAACGGACATGCTCGATGTGGACCCTGTTGTAGTGGTTGGGGCGGCGCGGACCGCCATCGGAACGTACGGCGGCTCGCTAAGCAAGATCGACTCCTACAAGCTCGGCGCCATAACCGTCAAGGAGTCATTGAGTCGAGCGGGCGTCGAGGTCGGAGAGGTCGACGAAGTGGTGATGGGCCAGATCGGCCAGGTGGGTCCGGACGCCTACAACGCCCGCCGGTGTGCGCTCGAGGCGGGTCTTCCGTCGTCCACCACCGCCATGAACGTAAACCGGCTGTGCTCGTCGGGCCTCCAGGCCATCGTCACCGGCGCTCAGCAGATCATGCTGGGAGAGGCGGACATCGTTGTCGCCGGGGGCAACGAGAACATGAGCAGCCAGCCCTTTCTCGACTACCAGGCTCGTGATGGTTGGAGGCTCGGAACCCGGAAGTCCATCGACGGAACCCTCTCGCTGGTGACCGATCCTTTCGGCGGCTACCCGATGGGCGTCACCGCGGAAAAGGTGGCCGAGCGCTACGGGGTGGGCCGCCGGGAGCAGGACCGGTTCGCCGCCGAGAGCCAGTACCGCGCTGCCATAGCCATCAAGGAAGGCCAGTTCGAGGACCAGATCGTCGAGGTGGACCGCCCCAAGGACGACCCGTTCCTGGTCGACGAGCACCCGAGGCCGAACACCACCGAGGAGAGCCTCGCCCGGCTCCGCCCGGTGTTCGTCAGAGACGGGACCGTGACGCCCGGAAACTCGTCGGGCATCAACGACGGCGCCGCTTCGGTAGTGCTCATGAGCGAGAAGCTGGCCGAAGCCCGCGGCAGTGAACCCCTACTTCGACTGGTGGCCTGGGCGGTCAGCGGTATCGACCCGGAGGTGATGGGCTACGCCCCCGCTCTCGCTATCCCGAAGGTTCTCGACAAGGCCGGCCTGACCCTCGACGACATCGACCTGATCGAGCTCAACGAGGCGTTCGCAGCCCAGGCGGTGGCCGTGATCCGGGACGCGGGCCTCGATCCTGAGAAGACCAACGTGTCGGGAGGTGCCATAGCGCTGGGGCACCCAGTCGGGGCCACCGGGACGATCCTGACCATCAAGCTGCTGCACGCTCTCGAGCGGATGGACGGCCGGCGCGGCGTCGTGACGATGTGCATCGGGGGCGGCCAGGGCATGGCGGCGATCTTCGAGCGCCCTTGACCGTATCCGCAGGCAGGTTCACCGGGGACATAGCCGCTGTCACCGAAATGCTCGCCGGCCAGGCCTACCTGGCCGACCGGGGGCTGTCCACCGCCATCTACCTGTCGCTCACGCTGCCCCAACCGCTCCTGCTCGAGGGCGAGGCCGGTGTCGGGAAGACGGAGGTCGCCAAGGCCCTGGCGAGCGGGCTCGGCATCGACCTCATCCGCTTGCAGTGCTACGAGGGGATCGACGCCAACCAGGCTCTCTACGAGTGGGACTACCCCCGCCAACTGCTCTACATGAGGCGAGCCGCCGAGGCCGGACTGGACGGCGAAGGACCGGATGAGCTCTTCGCCGAACGCTTCCTGGTCGAGCGCCCGTTGCTGCAGGCGGTAAGGAAAGGCTCCGGTTGCGTGCTGCTGATCGACGAGATCGACCGGGCCGACGACGAGTTCGAGGCGTTCCTCCTCGAGATCCTGTCCGACTTCCAGATCTCGATTCCCGAGATCGGCACGGTGCGGGCCTCCCGCCCGCCGATCGTGATCATCACGTCCAACCGCACCCGCGAGCTGCACGACGCATTGAAGCGCCGCTGCCTCTATCACTGGATCGACTTCCCGAGCCTGGAACGAGAAGTCGAGATCGTGACCGTCCGCGCGCCGGAGGTAGCGGGACGGCTCGCTCGGAGCACCAGCCGGGTAGTTTCGAGGCTGCGAGGGCTGGAACTCGTGAAGCAGCCCGGCGTGGCGGAGACGATCAACTGGGCCCGGGCGTTGAACCAACTGGGCGAGGAACGGGTAACCGACGAGAACCTCGATATCAGCCTGGGAGCGGTGATCAAGGACCACGACGATCTGTCCACGGTCCGGGGTCGCGCGAACGAGATACTGGATGGGATCTGAGCCCGGACCGACCGCGGAGTTGGTCCGGTTCGGACGCTTGCTACGCGCCCACGGCGCCAACGTGGGCGCCGGACAGGTCCTGTCCTACACGAGGGCGGTAGCCGACCTCGATCCGGCCGGCATCGATGACCTCTACTGGGCGGGCCGGATCACCCTCGTCAACCGGATGGTCGATCTGGCTATCTACGACGCCGTCTTCGACGCTTTCTTCATCGGTTCGGAGAACGACTCGCCTCCGCCCCTCCTGCCGCTGGCCAGCGCCGACGGAGACGACGGAGATCCGGCATCGGTCTCCTTCGGCACCGACCGCCAGGAGATCGAGCTGCTCGATGTTGGGGACGAGGAACTTCCGGCCGCCGGAGGGCCCCGGGCCTCGAGCGCCGAGGTGCTGCGAACCAAGCACTTCGACCGGTGGACCGACGAGGAGTTCCGCCGACTGGCTCGCCTGCTCCCCGGTCTCCGACTTCCGCAGAAACGCAGCCGCCGCACCCGCCCCTCCCCGAGAGGCCCGCGCATCGACCTGCGCCGCAGCGTCCGCCACTCCCTCCGCTACGAGGGTGACCTGATCCATCTCCGCCGGCGGATACGCGTGGAACGGCCCCGGCCGATCGTCCTGATCGTCGATGTCTCCGGATCGATGGCCGGTTTCTCGCGGGCTCTGGTCCAGTTCTCCTACGGGATGAGCCGGGCCTCCCAACGGGTGGAGGTATTCTGCTTCGGCACCAGGCTCACCCGCCTCACGAACGCCATGCGGGTCCGCGATCCCAACTCAGCACTGGACGAAGCGACCGAGTTGGTGGTCGACTGGGACGGGGGCACCAGGATCGGCGAGTCGCTGGGCGCCTACGTGACGAGGTGGGGCAAGTACCGGTTCAACCGCGGGGCGGTCGTGATCATCTGCTCCGACGGCTTGGAGCGGGGCGAGCCGGACCGGCTGGCATGGGCCATGCAGCGCCTGTCGCGCCAGGCCTACGCCGTCATATGGGTGAACCCGCTGGCCGGCGACCCGAAGTTCCAGCCGCTGGCGCGGGGACTGGTGGCCGCCCTGCCGTTCGTCGACGAGTTGATCGCTGGACACAACATCGAGGGTCTCGAGGACCTAGCCCGAGTCCTCGCAGGCTGGGCGGCGTAAACCCGGCGGGTCAACATGGTCGCTGTCCCTGCCGGCCGCCGGCAGAGGCACCTTGTGGACCTTGCCACCACACCACCGTCGCGCACCGATGGTCACTGTCGCGCCGAGTGGTCGGGCCATGGTGATCGTCTCGTCTCGATCTGTGATGGGCACGCGCTCAGCCGATCTGTTCGACAACGCCGCCACCCTGACCAGCTACTCAAACCTCAGCGACATGATTGGCGGCATAGCCGCACCGCCCGACCTCGTGATCCCCGAGTTCTCGATAGCCGAGCGCGGCCTGGGCGATTACACCGCCGCACCCAGCGCAGTCGATTTCGTCGGGAACCGGATAACCCCCGACAGTGACTCCCACCGAAACGAAGACAGGCCGGCTGTGTACATCGTGATCGAAGGTTCCCGCCAAGACGGGGGCAAAGGAGCCGTCGTCAACTGGTGGGGCCCAGGTGTGGGCGTTGTTGTGGCCGTTGTGACGTGCTATTTGATACCGCTGCTCCCCAAGCCCTGAATCGACCAGCTTGCACCCTGGGGCGTCGGGCAACTTACAGGAATGTTTCCAGAACTCCGCCGCGGCTGTTCTGTAGGAGAGGCGGGCTTGGCCGGTCGGTTCGTACAGGTAACGCCGGGCCGGGGCGGTGCGGGTCCGCCACCGGGTCAGGAACAGGGGACCGGTGGTCCGGTCTGCGAGGTAGCGGCCGAGGAGGCGGGCGGTGGGCGCCGCCCACACGACCATGTCTGTGTTGCCGCCCTTGGAACGGATACGGGCCCGCCGCCGCGCTCGGTCCAGGTCCTCCGAGTCTTCGGTATCAGAACAGTCAGAGATCGGCCCCAGCTATGCCCGGCAAGCCAGCACGGAGAACGGTTCGGGTTGGGTAGTGCGGTTTGAGAACTCGATCTCGTCGAACGTAGGTGCGGCCGACTGGGTTAGGTACGACTACGCTTACACGAAGAGGTTGTCCGGTGCCGGAGACTATCTGGCGCATGCTCATGCGACCCTCATCGAGGGGGACTCCTACGAGGGGGAGCAGGTGTTCAGCGCGTTTACCGACTCGTGCGCGACGAAAACCAAGGTCAACGGGCAAGCCAAAACATGTCGCTCATCGAAATACGACACTGGGCCCGGGGAAGAGTGGCTCGTCGTATCGGATCACACCTACGACGACGGCAATGACGGGGACAACGACGCATCTATCGCAGGCGAGTTGGACTGGGTGTGGACGGCGTCGAGCAGTTGACTCCCGAACGTTCCCTTCGTCTCGCAAGATGGGCGACCGTATTGGCTCTTCTCGTAGTGGCATGTGAGTCGGGGGTCCACGACGGACCCCCGACTCACGTTACGGCAGGCGGAAACAGCGCAACCGCATTGTCCGAAACCGACGACAGGCACGACGAGACGGCCGTGCCGGAGCCGCGGCGCGACACAACCGTTCCCGACGAGTCCCCTGCGACGACGACACCAACAGACCCTGACGCCAACACACCCCCAGAACCCTCCGGACGGGTAGTAGTCCCGTCTCTGTACGGACCGACCCTTGTGACCCCGATAGACCTCCAGGCCGGAATCGACACGCTCGATCCCGGCGACGCGGACGTGTTCGGCTGGCGGCCTGAGACCCCCGAGGACCTACCCGCAACCGCGTACCGGGTTGCTGTCTTCGGCAGGGGAGAACACGCCGACCCGCCACGACGGCCCACAGAGTTGATCGTCGCTGGCCGATGGCCGAGACCGATCAGAGCGAACGTGCTGTGTCTGGTAGACGCCGCACAGGTTCGGTGCTCGGAGCACGCAGCCGTGTGGAGGGTGGAGTTCGACGAACCGTCAATGGCCTTCCTGGAACTGCCAGAAACCCAAGACCGACGCGACATCATCTTTGTCGAGGAACGGGACAGCCGACCCGAAGGAGTCATACCGGCATCACGACCACGACCCATAGACGGATGGGATGTTCCCATCGGGACAGTCGGGGACCCGCTGCCGGAAGTCACCAACCCCCTCGGCGGATGCGACTGGGTTCTGTTCATGAACAGCCTCGAACCGCGGGAGACGTTCACACCCATGAGAACCAGACCCCCCGGCCCCGTCTACATGGTCATCAGCGTATGCGACGACCACCCGTCAAGCTACGAGATGGTCCCGCTAATCGTGGTGAACGAAACCACCGTCGCCCAAGTCGACGCATTCCAACCCTTCATCGCCCAACCAGGCGCCACCTACGCGTGGAAACTACCCGACACGCTACTCGACACCACAAACACGATCAGAGCAGCAATCATCCGCAGAGCCCCAGCCGGAGGGTTTTGGATCACCCACCCGCTGGTCGCAAACACAGAACCGTGACCAAACGAACCGACCACCACGGCGGATGCCAGAACCAACCACCACAGAAAATAGGGGGGTAGCGTACCGGCCAGCCCGCGAAGCGGCCACACCCGTAGACAGCACACGCGGGTCAGTCCACGGAGAGACCAAGATGACAGAAGCGACCGGCAGGATCACCAACGACCCAATCGACTGGAAGATCCACAACTGGGAACAAGTACTCCCCGGTACGGGATTCGACAGAATCGAAGCTACCGCCCGCCTGGTACAACTCGGGGCCGCCTTAACCGAAACACTGGACCAAATCGCGAGGCAAGAAGGCCTGGCAAACCAGGGCGACTACCAAGTCCTCTCGATACTCCGACTCGCACACCACCAAGGCCAGCTCGTCACCGCCACCGACGTGGCAACCAAGCTCCAAATGACCACTGCAACAATGGTGAACCGCATAGACCGACTCGAAAAGCTCGGCTACACCCAACGCACTCCCCACCCGACCGACCGCAGGTCCACAAACCTCACCATCACACCAGAAGGGATAGCCTGCGTCCAGCGCATGGTCCTTGACCGCACCAAAGAAAGAGAACGACGGCTGGCCGTGCTCACCGACGACGAGCGTGCCGCTCTCACCACCACACTCGCAAAGCTCGCCGCAGCGTGGACCTAACAACAGGCAAAGCGGACACGAGCACAGCGTCGACGCTCAGCGAGACAGACAGAACAAACCCCAACGGCCATAACACTCCCACCGGCGTAACGCCCGGTAGCGTGGTCTCACCTGTGGCCGGTATTTGCAGGTATCCGTCCCATACCTGCATTACGAAACAACTACGCGTCGGGTGGTCTTGGGTCGGTTGGGCGATACTCGGCCAAGTCCATGAGCGCTGTGATCTGCCGCGCTCGCGCCCGTACTATGGGTAGCGGGTAGCGTGGGAGCAAGTTTCGTGCCGCAGCCAGTACGGTCCGAGCTTGTGATGACGAGTCCTCAGCTTTGCTCTTGTATTTGCCCACGAACACGTCGGTCTGGGCGGTCTCCCTCCAATCGTTCCATGAGCCGATGGTTATCAAGGCTGCCTCAAGGCAAGCACGCTTAGTCACGTGCTCGATGGCGGAACCGCTCTGGGATCGGCGAGAGTGCCCGGTTCACGACGCCCGCCGCCGTAAAGCCGTCTATGTCACCGCGCACGAACTGTGAGCAGGACGTGTCGTCTGCGACGCGCAAAAGGACCATAGCCAAGACGGACCATTCCCAAAGGTCACGTGGAATGTCCAAAAGGGACTAGGACCAGTGGAGCGTCCCGGTACCGGGCTTTGCGGCGTTGTTCCCAGTGGCCTTCCATGGATGGCCTCTCAAGTGCCGCAAGAAGTCGCTTCCAATCTGCAGTTAGAAACGGGTAGCGGGCTATCAACACGATGGGCAGAAGAACTAAGCTCGCCACGACTAGCGTGATCTCCGGGTACAGGTCCAACAACGCGGCTGTTTCTGGGGGGAGGGTGTCCCATAGTGGGAACTCGAGGGGTAGGAGGCTATGGGCTAGGACTGCAGCGAGTGCTCGTTTACACGGTCAACGCTGCCCTCGGCTCAGGTCGCAGCACTGTGCTCCTGTTAGAGGGTGGGCCGCCGATGGAAGCTATGACGCCCCGGGGTCGACCACTACTTCGGTTATCTATCCTGAACCGCACCGGGTAACCATCAACTCTCCGGGAAGCCCGGTGTGTTCAAGAGCGCCTCGAGCACGAAGACTCCACAGCCCATGGCCGATGTCCGAGGGTCACGACAAGCGCGGGCCGGAATGGTCGAAACCCCGAAACTCAAGGCCGTCCCCCCGCAACGGCTCATACTCCCGGCGGGTGAGCGGGAGACTCAGAACACTAGGCCGTACCCTCGGGGTCGGTGGAATCTTGGGTGCTGCGGCGGAGCGAGTCGAGAATGTCCACCCCGGTCGCAGCCTCTATCTGCTCGGTCAGAGCCACCAGGGCGGCTGGCAGCTGGGACACCAGGCTGGGTATCCCCCCGCCATCGCTCCCTCGGTTGCTGCCGGTGTCCACGACTGCCACCCGGTCGATGCTGACGCCTTGCACGGTGGCGACGATCTTGTCGACGAGGTCGGGAAGCATGTTGAGCACCAGCACGTGATGCCCGTCCGCACCGGCCGCCTGGTACTGGTCGGTGAGCAGCCTGAACACTTCTACTTGGGCCATGCCGTCCTCGATGATGCTCGCCGCTTCGGCTCGGGCCTGCAGCTGCCGGGCTTCGAGGTCGGCACGGGCCGGGACCACGACCGCGGCTTCGACCCGTCGCGTCTCCATCTCGATGCGCTGTCCTTCCAGTTCCTGGCTGGCCACCACTTTGGCGACCTCACCCGCTACCAGCGCTTCCTCCTCGCGAGCGTTGGAGACGGCTTCGAGTTCGGCGGTTCGTACTCGCAGACCGTTCTGTTCCACCACGATCGCCCTGTCCGCCTCGAGGCCGGCGATCTGTCCCACCTGCCGGGCGGCTGCCTCGGCCTGCTCCGCCTCGGCCCGCCGCTCTGCCTCCGCCACGCGGGCATCACGGATTACCTTGGCGGTAAGTTGGCGACCCACAGAGGTCAGGTACCCGACATCGTCGGTGACGTTCTGGATCTTGAGAACGTCCAGTTCCAACCCCAAGGTCTTGATGTCGTCGTCAGCCTCGTCGATCAGCTGCTGGGAGAACTTGAGTCGATCCTCGTTCACCTCTTCCGGCGACATGGTGGCGAGCACGCCACGCAGGTTGGCTTCCAGCGTCTCCTTGGCGATCTGCCCGATCTGTGTAGTCGTCCGCCCCAGGAACCGCTCGGCGGCGTTCTCCAGCAAACCTTCACGGCTCGACACCTTCACGTTGGCGATCCCCGCCACGTTGAGAGGAATCGTCCCCTTCGAATAGGCGTTGGTCACCGCGACTTCCAACGGGATGGTGTTCAGGTCCATCCACTGGACCCGCTCGATGACGGGAATACGGATGGTCCGCCCTCCCTGCAGAAGGCGGTAACCCACCTCCCGTCCGTCGCTCAGCTCCCGTTTACGACCGGAAATTACTGCCACCCGGTTGGGTGGGCAGATAATGATCAGAGACTTGACTATAAGGATCAGGATCAGCAGCGCCACGGCCGCCGCCACCCCGACCAACAACGAAACCCACCACGCTCCTCCAGCCATCATTCACCATCCGCTTTCTCTTGTTCTTGTCTTGCGATTAGAGCCACCCCGCCATCCACACCGACGATCGTCACTCTCTCACCTTTCGCCAAGCGGTCCTCCCATCTGGCGGGCAGGGCACTGATCCGGAGGCGTTGCCCGGCCGCTCCCACCACTATCTGCCCCCGCCGCTTGGCGGAGACACCCAACACGACCAGACCGTTCGCTCCCTGAAGGTCCTGATTGGTCACTTCGCTCGACGCCTCGGTACGGCGCAACCAAGAAAAGAAGGCGTTGTGGAAGGTGGCCCCGAGCACTCCCATCGCCACCGAGATCGATACACCCGGGAACGGAGATGCACCGGCCCAGACCGTGATCACGCCCGCTAGGCCGAATACGGTAGCCGCAAAGGCAAGGGCGCTGATCGACACCCACGAGAACATGCCGCCTTCCGCATCGGCGTCGACGTCAACTCCCCACGACCCACCCAAGGCGTAAGCCACCATGATGGTCAACCCGATCCCTAATGCGAAGAGGTAGAGGACCACTGAAGCTGCTCCTGACCTGACGTCGCGTGAACTCCACAATAGCGGTAAGCCGGGGGTTGAGGTCGTGGAAGCAACCGAGCGCGGCGGGCACCGACCAGGGGAGGGTGCTCAACAAGCCCCGCCGGCCCGACGCTCGATGACAGAATGCCACGCCAGCGGACAAACGGGCCAACTATGTTACCCGTGCACGTTCCAACGGACCACTACGAGGGATAGCGCACCGGCACCTGCAAGGGCGCCGGCCGGTGCATGGCGATGGCCGGCAGCCGGGGAAACCTCGGCACGCCTCACAGGCTTCCGACGAGGTCCTCGACCGATTCGACCAGACCGTCGAGGTCCGCCGAGGTCATGGCCGTGGACAGGCAGCCCATACCGCGCGGGGCGAGGAAGTAGCCCCTGTTCATGAGCCCCAGGTGCAGCAGCTCGGTCAGCGCGGGATCGGCGCGGCCTACCGCATGACTGTCGGTGATCTCATCGCCGGTGGCGTGGATGTTGAAGAGGGAGCCGACTCCGGTCATTCCGGCCGGTATCCCGGACGCTTCGAGTACCTTGTCGAGCCGCTCCGTGAGCTGTTCCCCGTCGCGGTTCAGTTGGTCTATCACCTCGGGGGTCAGGGCTTCGAGGGTCTGGACTCCGGCGGCGGCGCTGACGGGGTTGCCGTTGAAGGTGCCGCCCCAGCGGATGCTTCCCTCGATGGGATGGAGCAAGGCCATGACGTCCCTCCGCCCCCCGAAAGCGCCGATCGGGAAGCCACCGCCGATGATCTTGCCGAAGGTGGTCAGATCCGGTTCGATCCCGTACCTCGCCTGCGCGCCCCCCGTGTGCAGGCGGAACGAGATGATCTCGTCGAAGATGAGCAGCGCGCCGGTACGCCTGGTCGCCCCCCTCAGGTATGCGAGGAACTCCGGATCGGCGGCTACCACACCGCCGGCGCCGAGGACCGGCTCGATGATCACAGCGGCCAGCGAGCCGGCAACGCTTGCCATCCTCTCCTCGCAGCCCGAAATGTCGTTGAATGGGAGGGTGATCACCAGGTCCCCGATCAGGTCCGGGACTCCCGCCCCCGGCGTGGCGCTGTAGTCGTGGGTGCCGTGGTAGCCCCCTTCGAAGCGCGCCACGGTAGGGCGGCCCGTAAAGGCGCGAGCCAGCCGGAATGCGGCCATCGTCGCCTCGGTTCCCGAGTTGGTGAATCGGACGTGGTCGACCGAGGAGACCCGCTCTACGAGCACCTCGGCCAGCCTCACCTCCTGCTTCGTGGGTGACGAGAAGGCGGTTCCGCGGCCGGCCGCCCCCAGAGCCGCGGCCAGGACCTCGGGGTGGGCGTGGCCGAGGATCAGGGAGGTGTAGTTGTTGAGGTAATCGACTCGGCGGTTGCCGTCGACGTCCACGATTTCGCACCCCTCTCCCCGGACCAGGACCGGAGGGTATGGTGCGAAGAACGTGGTTGTGCGGGTGGTGCCTCCTGGGAGCACCACCGAAGCCCGGTCGGCGATCTCCATGGAACGAGGATTACGGGCCAGGTACTCGTTGCTGACCTGGCGCAGAGCTTCTGTGCAGTTGAATCCGGAAGGCAACGTTTCTCCTAAGCGAGGGCCCGACCGACTCTACCGCCTGCTCAAGGTCGAGGAGGTAGCCACATAGCTCCGGCGGACAACCGACAACCGACCTAGGGCAGGCTCTCGCACGCCTCCCCGTCACCGTCCCCATCGAGCCTGGCCACATCCCCGTAGTGCGGGAAGTAGGTGTCGAACCACTCCTGGGCCTCGGCTTGGGTGGAGAAGTCAGGGCAGTTCTTGGAGTTGCCAGGATCGGGCGGAACCTCGGTGGAGGTCGTCCCCGCTGAAGGTCCCGGTATGTCCAGGGTCGGGGTATCCAGGGTCGGGGTATCCAGGGTCGGGGTATCCAGGGTCGGGGTATCCAAGACCGGGAACCCCAGCACCGGCATCCGGATGTTCCGGATGTTGAGGGTCGAACCGGAACACTCTCCGGCCACCAGTCCGTGGAGGAAGTCGGACTCCCGCTGATCCATGGTCAGGTTCCAATTGGCCTTGGTGGCCACCCAGGCCGCCACGTAGGAGCAGGTGAAGTCGGCGTTGGAGGGCATCCACTCGGAGGGATCACGGGCCCCCTTCGATCTGTTGGACCGGGCCGTCACCGCCACCAGGGCACCCTCGTCGTTGGCAAAGGCCTGCCGACGATCCCCGCTCCAGGCGTGCGCTCCCGAGTCCCAGGCCTCCGCCAGCGGTACCAGGTGATCGATGTCCAGGGACGACGGGCCCTGCACCCACTCGTCGTCGTAGTACGAGTACCACAGACCCGAGACGATCCAACAGGTGCGGTCCGGATCCAGCACGGACTCGACCCGCGAATCCCTGATGAGCACCTCCCGGCGGGTATCGCAACCGTCGCTGTCGAGGTCACTCCAGTGCGCGAACAGCCGACGGTCGTAACCGGACCGCTGCTCCGGAGCGACGGCGAGCTCTTCGAGAATCTCGATGACGAGACGGGCGGCTCCTGCAGGACCGCCTTCGGAGGGCGTCTCCTCCGGAGCCGACTGCGGGTGGGGTAGGTGGCAGGCCGCGCCCCGAGAGGTTGTGCCACAAACCGACCACGTACACCGCCATCCGGGCCCGGGTGACGGGCTGGTCGCTGCGTCCTTCCCCGGTCGTGGGAATCACGTTGAGCGCCTCGAGGCAGGTGACCGCCTCGTCGAGTTCCGACTCGAGGTCCGGGCAGCTCTCCCCCGCCTTCTCGTATGTCCGCAGCAGGAACCGGGATATCTGGGACACGGTGAGCTTGGACTCCGGCCCGAAAGTCGTGGCTGTAACGCCTTTGGTTATCGCCAGGTTGTATAGGCATTCGATGTTGGCGACGTGGGGGCTGCCGGACGGGACATCGGTGAAGGGTGTTCCCCCGCCGGGACATTGCCTGTCCAGCACGTCCCGCCACAGACGGACCAGAAAGGAGGCCATCTGGGCACGGGTAAGTTCGGCTTCCGGACCGTACCCTCCGTCCGCCCGCCCCTTGGACATGCCCAGGGTCTTCATGCAGAGGATGTACTCTGCCCCGTAGTCGTCTGTACCGACATCGCTGAACTGCTGGGTGGCGAAGCTGTCGCACAGGTCGCCGTTCTGGGCCTCGACCACCGTCGGTCCGTGAACGAGAGCCGCGGCACCCAGCGCCACCACGAAGATAGCTGCGACAAACCTCACTGCGCTCTGGCGGACCTCCCGAACCCCACTCTAACCAGGGGTTTTGCAACTCCGGGAGCTATGCCGAGCCACAGCTTTCAACGGCTGCGACCGAGACACGGATCCATGACACACCGGGCAATCTTCTGCTTGCTCAGCAACTCCGGAGAGTAGGGCTTGGGGGAGGTCTGGTCGCGATATAGCTACACGCGATATAGCCTAAATTGGTATTGCTAACACGGCTTAGTTAGCCATGACGACCGATTCCGGATCAATCAGACCGGACCTGCGCGGCGGGCTGTAATCGGTGATGGCGGCGGATCGTGGTCTGTGAGGCTCCGGTTGTCGATGCCGGTAGAGTTGTCGATCGGCCGGTATTCGCGAGGAAGGATCACCATCCGATGACCAGTGGGCGCGTGGGTATGTGTTTCCTCGACCGGCCCGATCCACGCCGGCAGGTGGCGCTTTCCCTCAGGATGGAAGAACTAGGTTACGATTCGGTCTGGGTGTGCGAGACCCGCACCGCCCGGGATGCCATCTCGGTCCTGGGCGCCATCGCCTATGCGACCCGCACCATCAGGCTCGGTACCGGGGTGGTCAACTCGTGGACGCGGCCCGCTTCGCTGATGTCGCTCACGTTCGCCACGCTGGACGAGCTGGCGCCCGGCCGAATGCTGCTCGGGATCGGCGCTTACTGGGATCCGCTGGCCTGGAAGCAGGGAATCGACCGTCGCAAGCCCGTGAAACAGATGCGAGAGTACATCGAGGTCACCCGCCGGCTCCTGGATCTCGAAACGGTCACGTTCGAAGGTGAGATGGTGGCGGTGCGCGACCTGCGTCTCGACCTGGGACACGGGGTGACCCGGACCCCCAAGCAGGTGCCGATCTACGTCGGGGCCACCGGCCCGCAGATGCTGTCCCTCTCGGGTGAGTTGGCCGACGGGGTGATGCTCAACGGCTTCACCTCCCTGACCTACCTGGCCGACGCCCTCGCACACATCGAGCGGGGCACCCGGCGGACCGGCCGGCACCTGGACGACCTCGACCTTCCCCAGACGATCGTCATCGCCATGGACGAGGACGAGGAGAAGGCGCTCGAGGTGGCGACCCGGATGACGACTATGTACCTGGGCCAGCAACCCCACATCGCCCGGGCCAGCGGCGTCGACCAGGACCTCCTGGACCGCGTGCGCGACGCGATGGGTGGTTGGCCACCCCGGGAGTGCGGCATCGAGGATGCCATGCCCCTGGTACCCACCCACGTGGTCCGCTCGCTTACGGCGGCCGGTACGCCGGAACAGTGCTTGGAGCAGGTAGCCGCCTATGCGGTCCGACCCAATATCTACCCGGCCCTGCTCCCGATCACCGAGAACTACGAGGAGATCATCGAGGTGTTCGCACCCCGGTGACCGGCGGGGGTCCCGGCCTCCTCGAGACAGCGAGGTGGCGGCACCCGCTTGGCTCGCCGTAGCCGGTCCCTACCACCTACGCCGAGACTGCCAAAATCTCCCTCAAGACGTGGCTCGAGGGGGTTGACAGCGTCCCTGAGAAGGTGCACCTTTGAAGGGAACCGGACATCGCCCCGTTCGGACACCATGACCAGACACCGAGTACGGCTTCACGCGGAACAGGGTCACAGTTACGCCGGACGGTAAGGGCACCGCGCCGAACCACGCCGGCTCACGATAGGCCTGTGTTGATTCAGAGACCCGTCCTATGTAGCAGCCGCTGACAGGAAGCCCGAGAGAATACCATCTCCAACGAATCGTAGGACTATGTGACCTATAAGAGCGGATCAAGACCGAAAAGGGCTCGACCGATTGTCGCAGTCGCTGCCTATTCAACGTCAACCAGATTCTCGCTGACTCTGCACCATTGTGTGCCCTGGCTATCTAACAAACATTCACTGTTCTGACTGTCATGGCTAGGTTCCTACGTTCGGCCTTCAAGCACGGATATTCAGAAGAAGACATACTAACCGCGCTCGAGAACCCGATCAGCGTCGAAGAAAGGCTCAACCATGTCGGAGAATCAATTGCAGTAGTATTGGGATTTGCTGTGTCGAGCATCCACCTGATCGAAGTCATGTATGAACGTGAACACACGACAGGCGAACCTATAGTATTTCATGCTCAGAAGGCTCCACGGGGAACAGTCGAGAGGTATTCAGGGTCTTGGGGTTGACACAGACCCGGAAGCATGGCATGGTTGACGCGGTGATAAAACCATATCCCGAAACTCGAGAGGAACAGGAGGAGCGCCTCCTGAAGCTCCACGAAGCTGCAGAGGCAGGGTGCTTCGACAACGTGTTTGTGGAGCAAGTCAACTATCTGATAGGTCAACTGCCAGAGGGATACACACTGGACGAAGAGGCGCGTGTTGTTCGCTCGAATCCCAACATGCCGGATCACGTATACGTAACATCGCGGGTGAACGGGGTACCTTCCGGACGGGTGAAGATTCCGGTGTACACGGGAGAGCCGTCGCTGCCGGACCAGCGAGCCGCCGATCTCGATCCGGATCGTAAGTCTCGCCGGGTCGCAGGTGGGGTTCGGCTCACATAGGTCCGTCCGGACTCAATCCGTAGGACGCTGAGCCCGGAACCAACGAGTCGACGCGACTCGGACGCCTACCGTAACGACCGACCCCCGCCCCGCTGGGCGAGCGCGTTGTGGATGGGATCAGACGGCTACCCAGCCTCCGTCAACGATGAGGGTCTCGCCGGTGATGTAGCTGCTGCCCGTCCCGGCCAGAAACAGCACTGCGTTGGCGATCTCGGACGGGACACCGAACCTCTTGAAGAGGGTCTGGTCCCGGATCGATTCGAACAGTTCCCGGTTGGCGGGGTCGGTCCGCAGTTCGTAGTTCATGGTCGACTCGGTCCAACCGGGCGCCACCGCATTCGTGCGGATGCCAAACTCCGCCCACTCGACCGCCATCACCTTGGTCAGGGCGATCACCCCCGCCTTGGCGGCCGAATAGGCGCCGATGCGGGCGAACGCCACCGGACCGGCGACCGACGCGATGTTGACGATCGACCCTGACCCCTGGGCAATCATCGAGGTCGCCGCTGCCTGCGACACGTAGAAAACGGACGACAGGTTGGCCTCGATCGCCATGCGCCACTCATCCACGTCGAGGTTGTGGAGCCGGTTGAACTTCTGCCGACGGCCAGCGTTGTTGACCACGACATCGAGACCCCCCAGGCCGGTGCGAACCCGGTCGAGGGCCGATGCGATCTGCTCGGGGTCGGTCACGTCACAGGTCACCGCGAGGTGGGATCCGGCGTCGCCCTCCAGCATGGCGACGGTATCCTGCAGGTCGTCTTCCGTCCGGGCCAGGGCGGCGACCCGCGCTCCTTCGCCGGCGAAGGCCTGCGCTATTCCACGCCCGATCCCTCGGCTGGCGCCGGTGACCACCGCCACCTTGTCTTTCAGACCCAGGTCCATTGATTCGCTCCTTGCTCGGGTGGATCAGGTACTCAGCTGCCCGTACAGGTCAGGCCGCCGGTCGCGGAAGAAGCCCCAGTCGTTGCGGATCTGTGGGATGACCGACAGATCGAGATCGGCAACGAGCACCTCGTCATCGGTGTCACTCGCCTGCGAGATGATACGACCTTTGGGATCGACCCACATCGACGAACCGTAGAAGTGGGACTCGGAACCGCCCTGGTCGACCCCGACCCGGTTCACCCCGCCCACGTAGTAGACGTTGTCGACCGCGTGGGCCTGGAGTTCCAACTCCCACAGGTACCGGCTCATGCCGGTGGTGGCCGTCGGGACGTAGACGATCTGGGCCCCGTTGAGCGCCAGGGTCCGGGCCGCTTCGGGGAAGTGCCGGTCATAGCAGATCAGGATTCCGATGGTCACGTCGTACGGCGTGGGGAAGGTGATGAACCCGGTGTCGCCCGGAGCGAAGTAGTACTTCTCCACCCCGGTGAGGGTGGGCACCGAAACGATGGGGATGTGGCTCTTGCGGTAGATGCCCACCAGGTCACCGTCCGGACCGATGACCGGCGCACTGTTGTACAGCAGACCGTCGAGCGCCTTCTCGTAGATCGGAGCGATCAGGACGATCCCCAGTACACGGGCCAGCTCGCGCATGCGCTCCATCGTGGGGCCGTCGATCGGCTCGGCCAGATCCAGATGGCGGGCGTCCATCTCGTAGGGGAAGTAGACGGTGTGGAACAGTTCCTGGAGGCAGACGATACGAGCACCCCGGTCCGCCGCCTCACGGACAAGGTGCTCGGCCCTCTTGACGTTGCTTTCCTTGTCGTACTCCGTACCCATCTGGACGAGTGCGGTCCTCACGATCCGGATCTCCTTTCGTCATCGGCGGTCTGACTGTTAGATGGCGGCATCGGATGCACCGGCAGCGGTACGTCGAGGAATGTTCATGATACGAGCGTGGAGCTGCTGAGGGCAGCCGACTCGGCGCTCCTGACGAACGCACCGTGCGGGCGGGGCGCTACGTAATGACCGCCCCGAACGACGGCCTTGCCTCTCAGGAGCACCACCCGGATGGCGCCCTGCAACACGCTCCCCTCGTAGGGGTTGTAGTCGCAATTGGTTACCTGGGTGGCCAATGACAGCGTCGTACTGCCATCAGGATCGAACACCACGAGGTCGGCATCCGATCCCGGCGCGATCTCCCCCTTCCTCGGGTACAGGCCAAAGAGCTTCGCCGTGTTGGTCGACGTGATCTCCACGAACCTGTTGAGCGAGATACGGCCCTCGACAACCCCGTAGTGGTAGAGCAGGCCGACACGCCACTCGATTCCCGGAAGGCCGTTCGGTATCTTGCTGAAGTCGTCCCTGCCCACCTGGCGCTGCTCGAAGAAGAAAGGCGCGTGGTCGGTCCCGACCGCTTGCAGGTCACCCACCTTCAGACCGTTCCACAACGGATCGTGATGCTCCGCGGATCGGAGGGGTGGAGAACAGACGTAGTTGGCGCCCTGGAAGTCGGGCTCAGCCAGCCGCTCGTCCGTGAGAAGCAGGTAATGGGGACAGGTCTCCGCGTAGGCGCGTACTCCACGGTCACGCGCCTCGGCCATCGCCTGGACCGCACCCGCCGAGGACATGTGGACCACGTAGACGGGCACCCCCGCCATCTCCGCCAGTGCGATCCCCCGCCTGGTCGCCTCGTCCTCGGCGATGGCGGGACGGGTGCGGGCGTGGAAGATCGGGTCCGAATCTCCCCTGGCCAGCGAGTCCTGGACAAGGGCCTCGATAGCGTAGCCGTTCTCGCAGTGCAGCATGATGAAGCCACCGTTCTCGGCGGTTCGCCGCATCGCCTTGAAGATCACCCCGTCGTCGAGCATCCATGCGTTCGGGTAGGCCATGAACAGCTTGAAGCTGGTGACTCCTTCGTCGATAAGGCCGTCCAGGGAAGGGAGCATGCTGTCGGGCAGGTCGGTGATGATCTGATGGAACGCGTAGTCCACCGCCGCCTTCCCGTCCGCCATCGCGTGCCACTGCATGAGCGACGATCTCGGGTCAGCGCCCTTCTCCTGGATCGCGAAGTCGACCACGGTCGTCGTACCACCCACCGCAGCAGCCCGGGTTCCCGAGTCGAAATCGTCCGAGACCACCGTCCCCGCCACCGGTGTGTCGAGATGGGTATGAGGATCGATACCGCCCGGGAACACCAGATGGCCGGAAGCGTCTATGGTCTCGTCCGCCTCGACACCATCCAAACCCCCGACGGCGCGGATCCGCCCGTCCTCGATGAGGATGTCTGCAATGTAGTCCTGGGTGGCGGTGACGATCCGGCCTCCCTCGACCAGCACCCTCATGACGCGCGGTCGGTATCTGACTGTTGCGCGATCAACGCCCGAGACCCGCTCGGGAAAAGAGCAAGCCACGGGGACCCCTGCCGCTGGCCACTAGTGTGCTAGCCACCGGCTTGGTCGATGAGCGTCCACAGCCGGCTCGGAGTGACCGGCGTCCGGTCCACCTCGACGCCGAGGTGGGAGAGTGCGTCGCCCACCGCGTTGGCCAGCGCCGCAGCGGCCGGGAAGCACCCCGACTCTCCCATCCCCTTGAAACCGCCCTCGGTGTGGGGCGAGGGGGTCACCAGATGATGGATCTCGAAGTCGGGCAGGTCGGTGAAGGACGGCAACAGGTAGTCCATCAGGGACGACGAGAGGAGCTGTCCCGTCTCGTCGTCGTAGACGAACTCCTCGAGGATCGCACCGCCGAGACCCTGAGCGAGCGCGCCGTGTATCTGGCCCTCGACCAGCAGCGGGTTGATGACGGTGCCGCAGTCGTCCACGACCACGTACTTGACCCAGTCGATCTTGCCGGTGTCGATGTCGACGTCCACCACCGCCACGTGGGTGCCGTACGCAGTGGTGAAGTTGGCCGGGTCGTAGACGTAGGTGGCTTCGAGACCGGGCTGGTCTCCCTCCGGGATGCGGTGAGCCCAATAGGCCTGCTGGGCGACCTCGGCGAGGGTAAGAGACCGCATCTCCTCGGCGCCCTTGACCGATATCCGGCCGTCGCTGTAGCCGACATCCTCCGGGTCGGCCTCGAGCAGACTGGCCCCGATGCGGACCGCCTTCGCCTTGATCTCCTCGACGGCCTTGATGACGGCCACCGCCGCGACGTTCGACCGGCTCCCGGCCGAACCGAAGCCCGTATACGGGGTCTGGTCCGTGTCTCCCCAGACCACCCGCACGTTGGAGATGTCGATCTCCAGGTGCTCGGCGGCTACCTGAGCCAGGGTGGTCTCGGTGCCCTGACCGATGGGGATCATCCCCGTGTACAGGGTTGCCCTTCCGTGGGGATCGATCTTGACCGTCGAGCCCTCGTAACCCCCGGTGTAGTAGTCGAGGAAACCCAGGATGGCCGAAGGCCCGAACCCGGACACGTGGATGTAGGAGCCGATACCGACCCCCCGGTATATCCCCTGCTCCCGCAGGCTCTGCTGTTCCTCGCGCAACTCGTCGTACCCGACCGCGTCGAGGGCCTTGGCCAGCGCTTCCGGGTAGTTCCCGCTGTCGTACACCGCGCCGCCCGGACTGAAGTACGGGAACTCGTCGGCCCCGATCATGTTCCGCCGCCGCAGTTCGGCGGGGTCGATGCCGAGCCGGCGGGCCGTCTTGTCGACCATCCGCTCGATACCGAACATCCCCTCCGGACCGCCGAAGCCGCGGAACGTGCTGTTGGGGGTCTTGTTGGTGGCGACGCCCACCACGTCGCAGTGGTAGTTGGCGATCTTGTACTGGTTGACGGCCGAGGCGCCGGTGACCCAGGCGGGACCTATACCGACGCTGTGGAGGTGGGCACCCTGATCGCTGAGGACCCGTCCCTTCAGACCGAGAATGGTCCCGTCGGAGCGGGCGGCCAGCTGCCACTCCTGGACCTGCTCCCGGCCGTGTACGGTGGCCCGCAGGGCTTCCCGCCGATCCTCGATCCACTTCACAGGACGGTCGAGCTTCATGGCGGCCAACGAAACGAGGATGTCCTCGGGGTAGCGATCCCACTTGTTGCCGAACGCCCCGCCGATGTTCGGCGTGAGTATCCGGACCGATGTCTCGGGTATGCCGAGGGCCGCGGCAAGCTCCGTGCGCAGCAGGCTCGCCACCTGGCTCTCCGAGTGGAGGGTGAGCGCCTGGCGGAGGTAGTCCCATTCGGCCACCAGACCTCGAGTCTCCAGCGGAACGCCCGAGTAGCGGCCTATATGGAAGCGTCCGGAGACGATCTCATCAGCCTCCTCGAAGGCCCCGTCGATGTCCCCCGCCACCCCCAGCGCGTTGATCCCGGGGAAGGTGTACTCGATGATGGCGTTGTCGCCCATGTGCTCGTTGATCACCGGCGCGCCGTCCTCGAGAGCGGCCTCCACATCCACGACGTGGTCGAGCACCTCGTAGTCCACATCTATCAGATCGAGGGCGTCCTCGGCGATGTACCGGGAGTCGGCCACCACGGCCGCCACCGGTTCGCCCACGTACCTGGCCTTGCCGGGCGCCAGGGCAGGAGTGTTGGTCTCCTTCTGTCCGGGCAGCCGCCAGATGGTCGGGAACGCCCCGATGCCTGCGAGGTCGTCGGCTGTCAGTACGCAGTGGACTCCGTCGAGAGCCTCGGCCGCCGACGGGTCGATCCCGTCGATGCGGGCGTGGGCGAAGGGACTGCGGAGGATGGCCATGTGGAGGGTGCCCGCCGGCTCGATATCGGCGATGAAGCGGCCCCGGCCACGGATGAGGGGGGCGTCCTCCCTGCGCGGCGCCGAAACCCCGATCCACCGAGTCTCCTGCGTCGTGGTCATGTGCTCACCCCTTCCTTGGACATCTCGGCGGCGGCGGCCTGAATCGACTCGACGATCTTCTGGTAGCCGGTGCACCGGCAGATGTTGCCGCCCATCTCTTCTCGTATCTGCTGCCGGCTCGGGTCCGGGTTACGCGACAGGACGTCGATACCGGCCAGGATCATCCCCGGAGTGCAAAACCCGCACTGCAGACCGTGGTACTCGGAGAAGGCCCGCTGCATGGGGTGCAGCGCGTCGCCGTCGCCTATCCCCTCGATCGTGGTGATCTCGGCACCCTCGGCCTGTACGGCGAAGAGCAGGCAGGACCTGACCACCTCCCCGTCGAAGAGGACCGTGCATGCTCCGCACACGCCATGCTCGCAACCGAGATGGGTTCCCGTGAGTCGCAGATCCTCGCGGATCGCATCGGCCAGCGTCTTGCGCGGTTCGACCGAAATCGTCCTGCTAGTGCCGTTGACGTTGAGTACGACGCTCCTCGTTTCAGCCATTTTCGCCTCCTGCATTGCTAGCCGCCTCCGCCAAGGCCCGCATGGTCAACACCTTGATGAGGTGACGCCGGTACTCGCCCGACCCGTGTATGTCGGACGTGGTCGGAAACTCGGCGGCGGCGCCGTCTCCGGCCGCCGCGAACGCGGCCGCGCCCGCCGCCGCACCCACCAGTGCGGCCTCCGCGGCTGGCAGGCGGGTGGCATGGGTACCGCCGAAGGCCGCCAGGGACGCCTCCCGGACGGTCGAGCCGTCCACCGATATCACGGCTGCCACCCCGGCGAGGGCGAAGTCACCGTGGCGGCGAGCGAACTCCTGGAATCCGAAACCGCTCGACGCCCGTGCCGCCGGGATACGGATCTCGGTCAGCAACTCGGTGTCGCCCAGGGTTGTGTCGAAGAGCAGATCCCCGATGAGGTCCCCAGCGCCGATGACCCGCTCGCCATCGGTCGAGGCAGCGGTCACTTCGGCGTCGAGGGCCATCAGGAGGGCCGGAATCTCAGCCGCCGGATCGTTGTGCGCCAGCGAGCCGCCGATCGTGCCCCGGTTCCGGATCGCTCTGTGCCCGATATAGGAGACAGCCTCGGGGATGATCGGCTGGGCCGATGCGACCTCGTCCGATTCCTGAACAGCGGTCAGGCGGGTGAGGGCACCGATACGCAACGATCCGTTGGCCGAGACATACGACAACGAATCTATCCCGTTGATGTCTATCAAATGCGCAGGTCTGGCCAGCCTGAAGTTGAGCATCGGAACCAGGCTCTGCCCGCCGGCGAGGACTTTCGCCTCGGACCCGTGCTCGGCCAGAAGCCCCAGTGCCTCCGCAACATTTTCCGGCGCCGAATAATTGAAGACCGCTGGTTTCACTGGCGGCTCACCTCCCGCGCGACGGGGATCGGTTAAGGACCCTTGGGTCTACCGCCGCCCGATGCATACTAGACATCTGCCCGTCCATGGTCAGTTAACCGCCCTCAAAGCGCGTGCCACCATGCCGAGAAGGGCCGTATATACGCTATAGTCCCAATAGATATACGGATGGAAGTCGAGTGGGAGACGACAAGGTGACAAAGCGACTGGTGGACATTGACGACGACCTCCTCGAGGAGGCAACCGAGATTCTCGGTACGAGCACCATGAAGGAGACCGTCAACGAGGCGCTGTCCGAGGTACGTCGAGCCGAGTTACGGCGCCAACTCGTTCTCCAGTTGTCCACGATGGAGGGCCTCGACCTCGACAACGACGAGGTGATGGCAAGAGCCTGGCGGCGGTGACCGCCAGGTACCTGGCCGACAAGAGCGCACTGGCCAGAATCCTGGTCCCCGTCGTCGGGGAGCGTTTGGGTTACTTGGTCCAAGCCGGTCAGGTGGCGACATGCGCCATCATCGATCTCGAAGTCCTGTACAGCGCCAGGAACTTGGCCGATTACGAGGGGACCCGGGCGCGACTGGGTTCTCTGGCCGATGTGCCCATCACCCCACAGATCATGCGTCGAGCGCTCTCCGTACAGCACCGGCTGGCTCGGACGGGACACCACCGCTTGGCCATCGCCGATCTGATCATCGCCGCAGCCGCGGAGTCGGCCGATCTCTCCGTCCTCCACTACGACGCGGACTTCGAGCGTATCTCCGCGGTTACGGGACAGCCTCACGAGTGGGTTGCACCACGCGGGTCCTTGTAGGGCTTCACGGAAGCGACTTGCAGCCAGGCCGACTCGATCCGTTCCCGCATCTCGGACGGGCTTCTCGGGCGGCGGTCATCGATGGGGAAGGCTTGCGCAATCGTGTTGAAGGCTTCCCCCGGCCCGGGTGTTGCCGCTTCCTGCCCTTCCTCCGGGAGATCGCCGAACCATGGTGACGTTTCCGAACATGATCCAGACTCGATGAGCCTTCCGATCGCCGACGGCCTGCTGGTGGTGGTCAAGAGGACTGCGAGACCTGCCGCCTTGTCAAGCTGAACGCTCGAACCGTGTCTGGCAGCCGATTAGGCGAAACGCGGATCGTGGATCCGCACGATGTTTTGATCTTGAGACTCCGGAGAGAGGCGATGCGACGGATCTAGGAGGAACTTCCTGACGAAAACCGAGTACTGTTCAATGGTCTATCACTGTTCGCGACACCAATCAACTCTTCACCCATCTGCTGCTATACGAACCACGGTGAAATAACTCGGTCTTCTCTACTACAGCACCCTCTCTCAAGGGACAGTAGAACCTCGCCGAACACCCTCACTAGAGCTGTACCTTAACGCCACCAGAGAGAAATGAGTCGTGGAGTTCAAGTAGAGTTCCAAATCCTTCTTCAGGAAAGTCGTCGGGGACATCAAATAGTATAGTAGTCTCAATCTTTAGACCTGGGTTCAACTCTATGTGGTCATCAGCGCTCCAAGTGAATCCCTCAGCAGGGTATCTTCGGCTACCCCAGATCAAGTCTTGATCATCACTAGAAAAGGTTTTAGGTACATCACCGATATTCTTTACGGTAAGGTGAACAACGAACCAGGTACCTACGGCTTCATCAGTGAAGGAACCTGAACTGTACTTTCGACCCGGTTGTTCAACTCCGGTAATACTGAACTCAAATTTGCCATCACGCACAGGGACCGACCGCCTAGCGCGATGTTGCTCAATCAGCCTCTTACGTTCAGACTCGGCACAGCCCCTAACTGCCGTTTCAAGTCTCGTCTGGGTAGTGACTGCTCCCCACTCAGGATCCCACGTAACGATTGAGCTAACGGATCTGTCGAGCCGCTCAACCGCAATCGCACATGCCCGCTTGATTTCAGCATCCACAGCAGCTTCAAGCTCCGCCCTGACCAACCTGGCGCGTTCAGGCCCCGCGCACTCCTCCGCGGCCTGTTCTAGTTCACGTAGGGTTGTGACTGCTTCCCAGTCGGTCTTCCACTGAACGATTTCACTGACCGGTCGATCGTACTGCGCAACCGCTATCGCACATGCGCGCTCCATCTCAGCATCTACAGCGGCCTGTAATTCCTCCCTGATCAAGCGACTGCGTTCGGGCCCCGCGCACTCCTCCACCGCTTCTGTCAGCTCAGGCTGGGTTAGAATTGAGGCCCATGTGTAGTGCCACCGAACAATCGAACCCACTGATTGATGGTATCGATCTATCGCCGCAGCACATGCTCGCTCGATCTCAGCATCCACCGCAGCCGATAGTTCTGCACGACGCTGCTCGGCAAGCCTCTCACGTTCGGGAGATGCGCACCGTTCAACTGCCCTTTCCAGCTGGGTACGGGTTGTGATCGGTTCCCACTCTGGCTGCCAACTCACGATGTCGGCAACCGGCATCTCGTAAGTCTCTGGAGCGGATGCGACTGCACATGCCCGATCAATCTCCCCATCAATAGCCGCCTGGAGATCCGCCCTTATCTCCTCATCGTATTTGCTCAACAGGTATTGAACCTGCTCTTGGGCCTCTTGGGATAAGGCGCTTGTCCTCTGGAGTTCGCTCTCGAGGTCGGTGATTCGGACATCCTGCTCGCGGCGCTGAGCAAGGAGTTCATCACGCTCAGCCTCGACTGCCGCCAAGCGCAGCCCGAGCCCATCGCGCTCCGAGGAAACAGCAGCGAGACTTCCTTCAAGCTCATCACGCTCCGCGGAAACGTGAGCCAATTCCTCTTTCAACACTCGAACGTCCTGTTGAAGCCGGTCACGCTTGGCCCCCGCAGCATCCAAGCCCGTCCTAAGCTCATCACGCTCCGCGGAGACGGACGCCAACTCCGTTTCGACACGACGAACGTCCTGTTGAAGCCGGTCACGCTCGCGCGTAACCGAAGCAAGTTCGGCTTCTCTCGCGACCGCGGAGCCCGGCTCGTCGGCTTCGGATCCTGAGCATGCAGTCATGAGCAGCAACACAGCAAGGCCGGTTACGACACCGCGGAGAAGAGTCATATCCGTGCAGTCTAGACATTCTGATGCTCTCGATAATTCGCTGAACATGGCCTTTTGACTGACCCGGGTGGTCACCGCCCACACGGCTGGCGGCTCCGGGTTCAGCGGCTGCTGAGGGTGATGAGGATGACTCCGAGGACGGTGAGGGCGGCGCCCGTCACGATCTTCCACGTCAACCTCTCCAGGTCCCTCAGGAAGAGGGCCGACAGCAGGACCACGATCAGAGGTTGGGCCATGATGATGGGACCGACGACCGATACGTCACCGGCTTCCAGCGCCCGGAACACGGACAGCACGCCCAACCCCGCCAGTACCCCGGTCACCAGGAACCACTGCCATCCGGGCCCGAGCTTCGCGAGGCGGCGGATCCGGGGCGCGGACGCTACGACGACCGCCCAGATCAACAGCACCGATACATTTCCCACCAAGGCACCGAACGGCGCGGAAGGAGTAGCGGCCATACCGAGCTTGCGTACGATATCGGAGGACGCGAACGACAGGCCCCCGACCACGGGCAGCAGGTAGGCCCAGCTCCACCGCCGAGCGACATGGCCGGTCACAAGGGTGCCGCCAAACTGCTTGTCTCCACCCACGAGGGCCCATATCCCGGCGACGATGGCCCCCGCTCCGGCCACGCGCCAACCGGTGACGACCTCCGAGAACATGACCATCCCTCCGATCAGCGCCAGCACCGGGTAGGTGGCGGTCTGGATGGGCGTAGCCGTCGAAGGCCCGAGGCGCGCGACGGCCAGGATGAACGAGGTCCGTCCCAGCCCTTCACCGATGATCCCCGCCGCGACGAAGAGCCCTACCGCTCGCAGCGATACGCTCTCCGGCATGTCCAATGCCATGAAGATCAACATCACCACCGCACCGATCGGGAGGGACACCAGTAGTGCGGTAACGATGCTGTTGCCCTGAACTCCCCGCTTCGCGGTGATACCGAGGGCCGCGAAGCAGCAGGCCGCACCTAGAGCGAACAGTACGGGCATCACACCTTCCCCGATGCTGACCGAACTCCCGGTGTAGGACCGCCGGAGCGTTCAGTGTCTCCCGCTCGAACGGCGCAGGCCGGTCGAACACCGGTAGCCGGTTGGCGGTGGAAAGCGGCCGGTGGCCAGTGGCCGGAGCTCTCGGCGGGTGCCAATCTCCCTACTCGCTGTCCTTGTGGTCCTGGCCCGAGCCTCCCGTGCCCCCACGTGACAGGTACAGCCAGGTTTCGACCACGGTGTCGGGGTTGAGGGAGATGCTCTCGAGGCCGATCTCGACCAGCCACTCAGCGAAATCAGGATAGTCGGAGGGTTCCTGATCGCAGATCCCGATGTAGTTGCCCGCATCGCGGCACGCACGGATCAGCCCGGTCACCGCCCCGCCCCCGGGACGTCCGATCCCGCGATCGGACGCCGATGGGATCGGCCGCGCCGCAACTCCGTCAGTTGCCCGACCCTTCCACCAACCGGCGCAGCCTGCCGACCAGCCGCGCCGCCTCATCCACCTTCTCCTGGTAACCGCCCAGTTGACCGGACCGCAGAGCCTCGTCGGCCTCGTCCAGCAGCCTGTCGATCTCGACCACCATGGAGGCCACGTCGTCGTCGGGCCCGGCGGCCGCGGGTTGGTCCGGACTGTCCGGAGCGTCCACCGGAGTATCCTCGGGAGCCGCCGACTCCCCGAATATCTCGGCCAGCGCCGTGTCGAGGGACTCGCGCATGATCGGCGGGCTCTCCTCGCCGAACACAACCACGACCCGCTTGAACTCCGGCAGCAGCACCCCCTCGCCCTTGAGGTAGATCGGCTGGATGAACAGCAGCGACTCCTCCACCGGCACCACCAGCAGGTTGCCCCGGATGATCTCGGAGCCCTGCTGACCCAGCAGCGTGAACTCCCGGGATATGACCGGATCCTGATCGATCCGGGCAGCGATCTGCTGCAGCCCGTTGATCAGTTCGCCCCTTGGCAACCGGTAATCCACGATCTTGCCGTACGCCTCGGGGTCGCTCTTGGCCACCAGGAAGGCCGTCATGTTCTCCCGGCTGGCCGGATTGAAGCTCTGGAGGATCAGGTAGGAGAGATCGTCCTCCCCCGGTAGCTTCATCAGCTGATAGTACGGGAGGCTCAAACGGGTCTCACTCCTGAGCTGCCCCAACTGATCCACGGTGTCACCGCGTACGAACCCACGGTCGGAGGTGGATGGATCCCCCGGTATGTCCCATTTGTCCTCGTCCTGGAAGAAGTCCTCGGCCTTGCGCTGGTGGTAGGTCGCGTACATGTCCGACTGGACGCGGAACATGTCTTCGGGATAACGGATGTGGTGCCGCAACTCGTCGCTCATCTCGGATGCATCGACGAACACTCCGGGAAACACATTCCGGTAGGCCTGCGTGAGCGGGTCGGTATTCTCCAGCACGTAGAGCGTCATGGTGCCGTCCTCGGCATCCACCACCGCCTTCACCGAGTTGCGGATGTAGTTGAAGTTGCGCGGCAGCGCCGATCGGAGGCCGAGCCGGGCGTCGATCACAGGCTCGGAGTAGGGATACCGGTCGGTGGTGGAATACAGGTCCACGATCCACACGAGGCGCCCACCGATCAAGGCCATGTAGGGGTCGTCGTCGGCGTTGAGGAACGGCGCCACCTGCCTGAGCCGGTCCACGACGTTACGGACCATGAGGATCCTGGACTCCGGCGTGATCTCGGGCGAGATCAACGTGTTGAGGTCCCCGAACCGCAGGGCCATCGCAGCCCGGACGCCCGCGTTCGAGAGCTGCACGCCTCCCCGGCCGCTGTAGGAGTTGCGGACCACCGTGTCGTCCTCGCCCGACGGGAAGTCGACTTCCTGCTGCTTGGTCCTGACTATCACGTAGCTACCCGTCACGGCTGATTCGCCGAAGTAGATACGCGGCTGCTTGGTCTCCAGCTCGGGCACGCCGGATTTCGGAGGAACATCCCTGACCAGGAAGGCCGGCTCGCCAGTGGTGGGATTGACATCGTTTGCCCTGGAGATGACCTCGCCGAACCCGTGGGTGTACACGAGCTTCTCGTTGACCCACCCTTCGGCGGGCAGATCGTCCGAGTCCAGTTCGCGGGCCGCCATCATCACTTGGGTCAGAGCACCCTCGATCACGTAACGGTCCGTGTCCACGTTCGAGATCTGGTAGTAGGGCCTGATCGCCTGGAGCTGGGAATAGGCCGGCGCCAGGACCCCGGGATCCCACAGGCGCACGTTGCTGATGGTCGCCTGGTTGCCGGCGATATCCTCGGCGGTCAGGTCGGGTGAGGCCGCGAAGTCGCGGATCTCCACCCGCCCCTCTCCCATCCCGTAGGCATCGAGGGTGAACCCGATGTGGTGATCGATGTACGGCCGCTCCAGGTTGAACTGGTTGGGCTGCACACGGAAGCGCTCGATGGCGGCGGGGATGATGCCCCCTACCACCACGGAGACCACCAGCCAGAGCCCGGCGGCCACCGCGGGCAGCGTCCAGCCCTTCCGCCATATGTTCCACAGCAGCAGCGCGGCTCCAAGCAGGGAGATCCCGCTGAGCAGGGCGAGTGCCGGACGGTGCACCGTCACATCCGTGTACGAGGCGCCGAAGATCGCCCCCCTCGTCGAGTACAGCAACTCGTAGGTGTCCAGGCGGTAGGCGATGGCTTTGAGGATCGCGAACGCGGCCAGCAGCACCGACAGGTGGGACTTGACGCCGGATCCGACCTCCGGCATGCGGTTCTGATGCCAACGTATCCCCCCGTACAGGTAGTGGAGGGCGACCGAGACGAGAATCGTCAGGATCACGAGTTGGAACAGCCATCCGATGATGTCGCGGTAGACGGGCATGCGGAACACGTAGAAGGCCACGTCCCGCCCGAAGATCGGGTCGGTCTGACCGAACTCCACCTCGTTGAGGAAGAGCAGCACATCGCGCCACCAACCGGCGGCGCTCGTTCCGACGAGGAGGCCGAGCAGGCCGGCCACTCCCACGTGGAGCCAGCGCCGGCGCGTCGACGCCCAGTCCCGGAACCGCTCTACCAGCTCGTCGCCCGGACGGGAAAGGAATAAGCCGCCGGCCGAGGTGCGGAAGGCCACCACCACGTTGATCCAGACCACCACCGCGGCCAAGGCAAATCCCGCCGCGCCCAGGAATATCTTCGACAGCAGCACCGTCTTCCAAACGGCCGTGGCTTCCACCGAGGAGAACCAGAGGTATTCGGTCCAGGCGTTGGCCACACCGCGGAACGTGAGGAGGGCCACAAGGGCGACCAGGGCCACCAAGGCCAGAAAGCGGCGCGAGCGGCGGCGTCCGGAGCCGAACGAGCCGGGTTCCATCCTGATCATGTCGTATCAGGCGTTGGGATGGGCCTCATCGAACAGGCCGAGGGGATAGTCATTGTTCAGCACGCTCCTAGGGGTGGATAGGTCAGACACAGAGAATAGTGCGGCCCCGGCGACAGGCACGACAGGACCAGAACACGCGAGGCGGAGAAGTAGGTCGTCAAGCCGGAGCGATGGTACACCGGCACTCGACATGCGCCGGAACCGTCGGCACTGCGTCCACAACCTGCCCGCTGAAGGCGGCGCATTCATCGCAACCCTCGTTGACCTCGATCCGGAACCCGTCGACTCCGGCCTCGACCAAACCCTTGACGAGCCCGCTGTGATAGGCGCGTCCGGCAAGGAATCGTAGCCGTCGCTCAGCTTCGTCCGTACGCCACGCCCGGTACACACGGGAGAAGGAATTCGCCACTTCCTGGCTGCTGAGCTCAGCTCGGCGCGCGTTCTCGACCGTCGCCGCCACGTCGTCGAAGAGGGCGGACACGAAGGGCGCGCTTCCATTGGTGGGGGGTTCTCCCCGCAGCACTCCCAGCCGGGTGTCTGTCATCTCGGCCGCCGCGGTATGTCCCCGTTCGAAGGCTTCCCGTTCCATGACCGAGAGCACGTGCACCAGGTAGGACGCCAACGAGGACCTCTCCGGCCGCCACTCCTCGGGATCCTCCTTGAGCGCTTCGACCTGCTCCCTCTGGACATCGATGAGCTGGCGCTTGACAGCCCGCAAGGCTCGGTTGGTGACGGGCAGGAGCATCCGGTCGTATCGCTGCAGCGGCGACAGCTTCTTCGCGGAAGCCCCCGCCGGGGCCTTGGCGGTCGTAGCCTCCGCCGGGGCCTTGGCGGTCGTTGCCTCCTTCATCCGGAGTTGCAGGAACAGCGCGGCCAACTCGTCGGTCGTCCTGCTCCCCGGCACGCCGCCCCGGATCCCCGCCATGGCCGCTTCACGATCCGCAGAAGTGGTACGTGATGCACCCGCCGGGGTGTGAACCAGCCGCACATGTGCGGGCTCAGCACTCTCACCAGGCTGTTCCGGCTCCTCCGCACCCGCGGCGGCGCCCTCTTCGCGCAGGCGTGCTACTTCGTCGGCGAGTTCGAGGGCGTCAACCTCCAGGCGCGCCTTCGTGGTCGGTATCCGCACCAGCCGCACGCTGTCGGTACCGTCGGCCCACCCCACGGGTCGTGCCCTCGCGACCATGACAGTATCTTCGGGGAGCGCTACCCCATCTTCGGGGAGCACTCCCCCGGTCCTGAGCAGATCAAGGTCGGCATTCGATTCGGCTCCGTCGTCACCGTGATGGATGACCCGCACCGTAGAGGTCTGGGCACCTTCGAGTTGTGCCGACGGTCCCTCCAGCTTCGACCGGAAGATCTCCATCTCTTCGAGCAACTCCCTGTGCCGTACCTCAAGGGCGCTGACCTGCTCCCGTGTCTCCTCCGCCCGTGCGTTTGCCGCCCGGATGATCTCCTGGCCGTTGGCACGCGCCAGACCCAGCAGTCTTTCGCTCTCGACGGTCGCCATCTGGATAGCGTTCTCGCTGTCACGCCGGGCCGCCGCCAGCTTGCGGTGTGCCTTGCGCTCGCCATTCCCGATGATCTCGAGGGCAGCATGTTCCGCCGCGGCACGCATCCGAACACCCTCGGCCTTCATCGAGTCCAATACCTCCGTCGAGGTTTCCCACGCCGCCTTCCGGAGCGCGAATGCCTGTGACTCGGCCGACGCCAGTAGATTCCGTGCCCGGTCCGTCGCCACCGTCAGACCATCCGACGCGTCGTGCTCAGCCTGAATCCACCGACGGCCTCCCCGGGGGGTGGTCCGGGGTGCGGTTGGTGGGAGGTTGAGGGGTCGGGGTTGGTTGGTTTTGGGGGGGTTCTAGGGGCGTGGTGGGTATGGTTTAGTGGCTAGATGGTGTTGAAAGCTGGTTGGGGTTGTTTCAGGCGTGTATGGCTGGGGTTTAGGTGGTTGGTTATGGTTGTGGGGGGTGTGTGAGGCCGGGTTAGCAGAGCTGTGGCAGCGTCCGGAGGTTAGTGAGGGTGGTTAGGTAGGTGCCGGCCCAGGGCCATCGGGCGGGTAGACGCAGCAGGCGGCGTCCGCCGTGGTTGACGACCCGTCCAGGGACCCCGAACAGTCGGGTACGGATGGTACGTCCACAGACCAGCCGCCCTCTTGGGCGGGTTCCGCCCAAGAGGGCTATATGGCGGTAGAGGTTATGCGCCAGGGCGGCGCAGATCAGCCAGGCCGCGTTAGCTGCGAAGACGCCGGAAGGTAGGTGGGCGAGTCCCCCTGAGTCTTTGAGGTCGCGGATGGCGAGTTCGCATGTGGCGTGGCGGCGGTGGTACCGGTCGGCTTCGACCGCGGGCACCTGGCTGTGCGCCTCCCCAGGGTTGTCACCGATCTCTACCGCCGACAGTTCGGCCACTTCGGTGTCTTGTTCGCCTCGGCGGGGTTGGTGACCGGTGTCGTCTTGTACGGCCCGGGGTTGGTGGTGCCGGTCGGCTTCTGCCGCGGCTAGGTCCAGGTTGGTGACCAAGGTGTGGTACCGCCAGTCGGGGAACAGCTGGGCTTGGGAACCGACCAAGCGGGTGCGGCGCACCACGAGACGGACCCGGCGCCGCTGCGACCGTTTCTTGGGGTTGGTCATCTCCAGGACGGTTTCCCCCACTTGTGCTTCGCCGCCCCGGGGATAGACGATGGGAGCCCAGGCGTCTTCGTCGATATGTGTGATCTGTGCCCTGACCTTGGCATTCACCTGGGTGGTGATCGACCATCCCACCCCGAGTTTGTCGAGGGCGGCCAACATGGCATAGGACCAGAACCCCGAATCGGCCCGCACGCTCACCGGGCCCCTGGCCCCGGCCCGTCGCACACGCCGGATCGTCTCCCCGACGAAATGGACCACACCCCGCTGCGACCCTCCTGCACGCAGACGGGCACCGACCACCTCCCCCGTATCGGCTCGGAACGCCAACAGCGGGTGATAACCCAGCACTTTGGTGTAACCGAAAGCCGCGCCTTGTTTGGTCTTGCCCGACACTTCACAGATCGTCGAGTCCAAATCAACGGTCACAGGTCCCTTACCGGGACCCGCGCCCGCCCGCCACGCCCGGCCCAGCGTCAAGGTCAACACCTTCTCCAACTGGCGTACATGACCCCAGGTGAACGAACGCAGGAAGGTTCCCACAGTGGACGGGGCCATCACCGCATGGGGCAACACCCGATCGGTGGAACCCGCCCGGAGCCGACCCACATGATCAATATGGGAGGCGCCCACCAGCATCGCAGCTACCAACGTGCACACCTTACGACCCGGGTTCGCGCCACCCACCCGGCCCTCCAGCCGCACCGTCCGATCCACCACATCTTCCAACCCCAAACGGTCCATCAGCGTCCCGGCCGCCAACAGCCCAGCGTCGGCCACCAACGACTCATCATCGAAAACCACCTCATAGCGGTCGATATTCTGCAATACTCCACTCACAGGAAGTGCCTCCTGACTCCGGGCCAATACACTTGTTTCGTATGGCTATTGTCCCAGATCAGAGGCACTTTCCGCGTCTATCCACCCCCAACCACAGGATATCTACCGGTGGATTCAGGCTCAGCTCTCTCGCGGATCTTCTTGGCCGCGATCCGGGCCGCTTCCAGCAGACGCGAGATGTCGCCCATCGCCGAGTCGATTACCACTGCCAGGTCTCGGTCGTCGAGCGTACCGTTGCCGGAGATCAGGGTGGCATGGCGGGCCTCCAAGCGCTTCACCTGATCCTTCATACCGGAGACGAACGCTCGCACTTCCAACGGGTCGTAGCCGAAGAACGACCGGCTGAAAGACAATTCATCGAGCCGTTCGGGCAATACCTGGTCCACCTGGTCCGTCATTGTGGATAACTCTACCCTAAGCGACCTGTGTTGGGGAAGGCGTGTGGATAACTCAGTGGTCAGTGGTCAGTGGCCCGATCGAGCGTCCTGCTCAGGCCCTCGACAACCTTCTGGTCAGAGGCACCGAGAACCTCGAGCCCATCCCCGGTCGCTACGGGCCACTAGCCACTACCGACTAGATATGAGTTCGAGAACGTCGACGGCCTCCTCGATGGAAGAGACCGCGTATATCTCGATGTCGTCCCTCTTGACGCTGATCGCATCCTCATAGTTCGGGTCGGGCACGAGGATGTGTCTGGCCCCGGCGTTCTGGGCGGCCACGACCTTCTGGCGGATACCGCCGATAGCACCCACGGCACCGTCCGGGGAGATAGTCCCGGTACCGGCGACCACGTTGCCTCCGATCAGATCATCCTCGGTGAGAAGATCGATGATCGTAAGCGCGTACATCACTCCGGCGGAGGGTCCTCCCATTCCGTGGGTTTCGATCTCGATATCGAACGGCAATTCCAGCCATCGGTTGTAGGTCTCGGGGACGAAACCCACCATCGGACGCCCCGGGCTCTCGGTGTGCTCGACGAGCGTCACGTCGATCTGTATCGGCTGGTCAGACCGCAGCACGGTGAAGGGAATGGTATCCCCGATCTCGTAGGCGAGGATGGCGTCGATCCCGTCCTCGCTGGCCGATACACCTGTCTCGCCGATCTTGACGATCACGTCCCCCACCTCCAGGAGACCATCGGCAGGCGTTCCCCCGACCACCGACGCGACCAGAACCCCTTCGCCGGAGTACTCGACCGGCAAACCGAGATAGCGCAGCGCCACGGCAATGGCCGCCTGCTTGGAGTCGTCCATCATCCCGAGGTTGGCCTTGCGGTGCTCCTCCGGCGTGACCCCCTCTGAGCGAATCACGTGCCGGGGCACTACGTCCACCAGGGGATCCAGCCAACCCTGGGCCAACGCGTAGGCATTCACCTCCTGTAGCGAGACGGTCAGCATGTACAGATCACCGTTCAACTCGTATATGGGGGGACCACCGTCGAACTTCACCAGGTCTCCAACCTCTTCCACGGGGCCCGGCCAGAGCGCGTAGTAAGGAAGCGGCAGGAACCATAACACCGCAGCGAGACCCGCCATGAGGATCAGGGCCGGAACGGCCACCAGCGGCCATTTCGGAGGACCGGAACGGCGTGGGCTCTCCGCTGGAGAAGAGAGGTGCGGGGACTCTGTCGAGGAGGTTTCCATTAGGGTGATTGTCGCGGGATTCCGGACGTATGGGGCCTGCCGGAGGATACCTACCGGTGCTCCGAACATATCCCCACTCCGAACATATCCCTACACAGCCGCCGGTTGGGGGACCTGAAACCGAACCAAACCGACCAGGGTCCAAGACCCACGACCACTAGGAGGACGAATTGACCTACGCACCCCCGGTCCTATCAAGCCGAATACTGCCGCTCGAGCGAGTCGACAAGCGCATAGCCACCGCGGCTCTCGTCGTGGGATTCTCCCTTCTGACCGCCGCGTGCGCCCAGATCAGCATACCCCTGGGGTTCACTCCCGTTCCGATCACCGGACAGACCTTCGCGGTGTTGCTGACCGGAGCGGTTCTGGGATCCCGGGCCGGCGCCGCCAGCCAGTTCCTCTATTTGGCGCTCGGTGCCGTAGGCCTGCCCTTCTACGCCGGAGGAACGGGAGGCTGGGAGAGGGCCACAGGCGCCACGGCAGGCTACCTGGTGGGGTTCGTCGTCGCTGCGTACGTGGTCGGGTATCTGGCGGAGAACCGCCAGGACCGCCGCTTCTCCACCTCGGTCGGCGCCTTCCTCACCGGCAACCTGGTCATCTACGTACTCGGCGTGGCCTGGCTGATGTACCACCTATCGTGGGACCTCGCCACCGGAGTGGAGAAAGGCATGGCGCCGTTCATCATCGGCGACACGCTCAAGATCTTGCTGGCCGGAGGTGCCATACCAGCCGCCTGGAAACTCGTCGGAGACCGTTAGTTGCCAGCGGTTAGTCGATAGTCGCGATCTGCCGGTGACACCTGACACCTGACACCTACGACCCGCGTGACCACTCCTCGCCGCCCGGCCAGCATTCCTTCTTCCAGATAGGGGCACGGGCCTTGAGTTCATCGATGAGGTAGCGGGCCGCTGCGAACGCCTCCGCGCGGTGGGCGCACGCCACCGCCACCGCCACCGAGGCCTCGGCAAGTGCGACCCTGCCGGTCCGGTGCTCGACTACCACCCGGTCGATGGGCCAGCGGGCGGTTGCTTCATCGACTATCTCGTCGATCTTGGCCTCCACGTGACCCTCGTACGCCTCGTAGTCGAGATGGGTGATCCCCTGCTTGCCGGGAGAGTGGTCCCGCACCGTGCCGAGGAACAGGGCGATAGCGCCGCTGGACGGACCGGAAACCTCGTCCACCAGCCCACCGGTGTCGATGGGCAACGGGGAGACACGAATCCGGCGCCGGAGGGGTTCGCTTATCGATCCGTTGCTCATAGGATTGCAGTGTATGAACCCCATCGACCTACCGTCATCTCCGCCGGGAAAAGGAGATGGCGAACAGCCACCGGCGAACCGGGACGGCTCGCTTCGTCGGGGTAGCTCCATCGGGATAGCGCTCGCCTCCGCCCTGCTGGCCGCCGCAACCACCACCTGCATGCTCTGGCTGGCCGGGGCCTTCGACCTCAAGGTGATCCGGATCACCGAGATCGTCGAGAGGACGGAGGTCGTCCAGGTGCCGGCGTCGGTGGCGCCGCCCCCGCACCTAGAGGAGGCACCCTCACCACCGCTCCCCGAACCTCCCCCCGAAACCACGGTCCCGCTCTTCGCCCCCACCAACCTGGTAGCCGTCGTAGCCACCCGTGCCATCCCCTCAATCGTCACCGTCCAGACCTTCGACGAGGAGTTCGGACGTCTCGCATCCGGGAGCGGGGTGATCATCAGCCCGGACGGATTCATCGTCACGAACGACCACGTGGTGGAGGACGCGGACACCCTCAAAATCGTGATGTCCGACGGGCTGAGCTATCCGGCCGAGTTGGTGGGCACGGACCCGCTCATGGACATCGCGGTCCTCAAGGTGGAAGCCCGGCAACTGGTGGCGATCGAGTTCGCCTCCATGGAAGGCGTGCAGACCGGAGAACCCGCCATCGCGGTGGGAAACCCGCTCGGTCTCGACGGTGGCCCATCGGTCACCGCCGGAGTCATCTCGGCATTCAACCGGACCCTGGTCACCGACTTCGTCACCGGCCAGAGCCTGTACGGGCTCCTGCAGACCGACGCGCCGATCACCCGAGGCTCCAGTGGGGGGGCCCTCCTGGATGTTCACGGCCGGCTGCTCGGAATCACCACCGCCATCGGGCTCAGCGACGTGGGGGCCGAGGGTCTCGGTTTCGCGGTTCCCGTCAACCTGGTCGAAGGAATCGTCAACGATCTCATGGCCGAGGGCGAGGTTCGCCATGCCTTCCTGGGTATCAGGGGCAGTTCGGCCTTCACCGAGCGGGAGGACGGCGCCGAGTCCCCGCTCGGAGTGGAGATAATCCTCCTGGACGACTCGGCCATCGGGGACGCCGGAGCCGAGGACGGGGACGTGATAGTGGCCTTGGACGGCCGGCCCGTGAGGTCGATGCCGCTACTGGTAGCCCGGCTGAGAAGCTACCGAGCCGGGGACCCGGTCAAGGTGACAATGGACCGCGCCGGGCGGACCGTCGAGATCGACATGGTGCTCGACCAGTATCCCTCGTGATGCTCTCCGGCCGGGCGTCGGATAGGCTGACCCCAACCTGAGGGGACTCCACCATGCCGGACCGCAACCTTCTCGACGAGTTGATGAAGCTCCTGAACCAACCGGGCCCCGTCAACTGGGCATTGGCCGGCCAAGTGGCCGGCCATCTGGCCGGATCGGCCCAGCCGATCGACCCGTGGCTGGCGGACGAGTACCGCGAGCTGACCCGGCTCGCCCAGCACCAGATCCCCAGAACGACCGGCCTCCCATCCGATCCGATGATCGAAGCGGTGCTAGTGGATCGAGCCGGATGGACCGAGCATCACCTCCGGTCCTTCCACTACCTGGTGGACCCTCTGGCAGCGAAACTGACCGCCGGGCCGGGCACGGGTCCCCTGGATGCCATCCTCAGGCAGTTGGGACCCGCGCTGGTGGGGATGCAGATGGGCGCCATGGTGGGCATGATGAGCGAGGGCGTTCTCGGGATGTTCGATGCCGGTCTGCCGGGGTCACGGACGGGACTTACCCTCCTGGTACCCAACATCGAGACCTTCTCAGCGGAGCACGGACTCGATCCCCGTCAGGTCAGGTTGTGGGCGGCGCTGCACGAAGTAGCCCATGGGGCGCTGATCGGCCGCTCCTGGGTGCGACCTCATGTACAGGAGCTGTTCGACGATCTGATCGGCTCGATGGATCTGGAGATGATGGCGGACTGGCAGGAGGATCTGACAGACCCCGCCAAGCTCGAGGCGAGGCTCGCCCAAGGCGGTGGTTTCGGTGGCCTGTTCGGCGGCTCCGTCGAGGACGATCGCCGAGAAGCCATCCGGACGTTGATGACGATGCTGGAAGGATACGGCTCGTATCTCGTGGACCGGGCCGCTGCGGGGCTGTTGCCGGATATCCGGTCGGTCCGGGCCGCAATGTCCTCTCGCCAAAAGGGCCACCTAACGGGCCTCGGGAGCCTGTTCGAGATAGAGACCGCAGCCGGCGAGTACGGACGGGGTGGCGCCTTCTGCGCCGAGGTGGGGGAACGGTGGGGCTACCCGGCGGTCCAGCGAGTGTGGGAGCGGGAGGAGAACCTCCCATCGTCCCGGGAGATGGACGACGTGACAGGATGGGCGGCTCGCGTGCTGCTGGAAGACCCCTTCGGCCAGTGAACGCACCCGCCCGGAAGGGATCGCAGGTGCGACTCGAAGACTAGTGGTCTGTCTGCAGAATGGTGGTGTGGCATACGCCGGCAGCGGCGTTCCTCGCAAGGCCCACCGACGAAGGCGTACCCGCAGCGGTACGTAGAGGAGGCGGAACGCAGCGAGGGGCGTCGATGGCAAGCAGGGCACGCCGAATCATTTTGCAGGGAGACCACCCAACGTCTGTCTGCAGAATGGTGGTGTGGCATGCGCCAGCAGCGGCGTTCCTCGCAAGGCCCGCCGACGAAGGCGTACCGCCGCGGTTACATCAAGGGCACGCAGGGCGCGGCGAGTTGTTTTGCAGCCTGACCACTAGGAGGGTGCTGAAACACGAAACACGAAACACGAAACACGGTGATAGCGGTTGGCCCTCCGTCCGCTGACCTGGCATTCTGGCATCGACCGTCAGACCAACGGGAGGTTTCTCGACACCCTCCTAAGTCCTCGGCCGAAGAGAACGTCCTGGTTTCAGGTCTCCGTACTGGTGGTCGTGGTCGCCTGGGCGGTGGCCGTCACCTGACCGGTGGAACCGTCCGCCTTGTCTCCGGTCCGGCCCTCCTCGACTCCCTTGCGGAACTCGCGGGCCGAACTGCCCAGTGAACGGGCCAACTCGGGAAGCTTCTTGGCTCCGAAGAGCATGATCACAACTACGAGAATGATGATTATCTCGCCGCCGCCGATCTTAGGCATCAGTCGTCCTCCCTTCCTCGCAGGTCGGATGATACCACCACTGCCGACGTTCCGACCACAAGATTCCGCGACCGGCCGTGATGACCGTTTCCCGGGTCACACGCCCGACCAGGTCTCCCAGGCGGCGATGGCCTCCTCAATCTCGTCGATGGTGGCACCCAGCTTCTCGGCCGCCATCTCGATCACCTCGTCCTCGGACGGCGGATCGTCGGAATCGACGAGGGTCTCACGGTAATCCGTGTAAGCCCAGTACAACCCCACCTGGGCGTCGGTGGGAAGCAAGGACCAGTCCTTCTCGATCGTGCGGTCTACGGTCTCGTGCTGCGAATAGTCGCCCTTCTCCACCTCCCCGGCCCTGGTCCAGTCACCGAACGGGGCGCGGATCCATGTACCGAGGGTGGCGATTCCCTCCGGGAAATGGACGAAGTCGATGAGGAGAGCCTGGTATTCCTGGGCCACCTGGTATTCGAATTCCAGCCGCTCCCCGATCTGGGCCAACTCGGACTTAGTAGCGCCTGCGTCAACCCGAACGGTCAGCCAGGTCCTCACGGCGCCCTGGGAAGTGGCATCCACGTCGGACAGGACTCGGTAACCGACATCGGGTTGCGGCGGAACCGTCGACGGCTGGGTCGTGTCGGGGGCCTCGGTCGTGGTGGTGGTCTCGGCCTCGGTCGTGGTGGTCGTGTCGGCCTCGGTCGTGGTGGTCGTGTCGGCCTCGGTCGTGGGGGTTGTGGTGGCCCGAGCTGTCGTGGTGGTCGCAGCCGTCGTACTGGTGGTGGCCGTCGTGGTAGTACTTCGCTGCGAGAATCCGCCGCCCACGCCGATGATCTCCACGATCCGGTCGATCGCGTCGTTGAAGCGGTCGTAGGCTACGAGAAACTCCGCGAACGCGGCACGGCGCCGTTCTCCGGTGTCGGGCGAGCGCAAGCCTGCCAGGGCCTCCACGGCCGCATCCGCCATCTCGCCGGCCGCAACCCAGGCGGTCTGGTGTTCCACCGGCAGCCCCCGCTGCGGCGGAGGCTCGATGAATCCCCAGTCATCGCGCAGATTCCGCGCCCTGTTCGCCACATCCTCCAACGCCACTTCGGTGTCCCCGTAGGTGGGTGAATTCGCAATCTCCCGCCGGTTGTCCCAGTCGTTGTTGGCCTTCCTCATGTCCACCACCAACTCACCCATCCGGACAGTCAGATCCCGCACTTCCTCGAAATACGCGAGAACCGCTGCACTCGGAAACGGCTCCGTCGTCGAAGTGGTCGTGGACGGTTCGGAGGTCGTCGGCACGGCTCCCGAGGTGCTGGTCGTGGTAACCGTGGCCGGGCTGGTCGTTGCAGTCGATGTGGTCTCCTCGGGCACCTCCTCGGCATCGCCCGAGCACGACGCAACCGGTACAGCCACCATCAGGACAACGAGCACGACCGCCCAGCGGCGGGCGGCGGAAGGAAGGAGCTTCATAATCATCAGGACCTCACTGTACCCACCTTGGACGAGGAAGGCACACGAGGATCAGGAAACCGCTCGTTCGAGCGCTTCCATGGCTCGCTGCTTTCGAATCTTTCTCCGCTCCCGCTCGGACAAGCCGCCCCAGATTCCGAACTTCTCACTCCGTGTCACGGCAAATTCGAGGCAATCGATCCTTACCTGGCAAGCTGCGCAGATCTGTTTGGCGACCCTGGTGGACGCCCCCCGGTCAGGAAAGAAGAGGTCCTCGTTGGCACCTAGGCAATTTGCATAGTCCTTCCACCCGAGGGGTTCGATCGCCAGAGCCTCTATCAGGTCGCGGTGCAACGGGCCATCTCCACTACAAGCGTGCAATTACGTGAATGTAATCTTGCTCCATGGCTAGCGCGTTGTCAAATTGCGTGAGGCTGCGTCTGCTGACACGGGCGGGGTCGGTAGCCGAGGATCCGAGTCTGTAAACTGCGGCCCATGTTGGCTACCAGGAGCGCCAAGCGAGGGAGGGCCGGTCGGCTGTCGTGGTTAGGCGGTATCTACCGCACCGATACCGGCAAGAAGTACGCTATGGCGATAAGCGGCGTGGCACTGCTCCTGTTCGTGCTCGGGCACATGATCGGCAACCTCCACGTATTCGAGGGGGCGCACGGGGGTGTGTTCCGGATCGACGAGTACGGCGAAGGGCTCCGGGACCTCGGCCGGCCGCTTTTCCCGCGGACGCTGATCCTCTGGGGGCTGTTCCGCGTGCCGCTCGCCGCCGCGTTCGCCATCCATATCCACGCCGCGTGGGCGCTGACCCGCAGCAACCGGGCGGCCCGTGCTACGAAGTACCAGTCGCCCAGGAGCTACCTGGCCGCCAACTACGCCAGCCGCACCATGCGATGGAGCGGGATAATCGTGCTGCTGTTCCTTATCTGGCACCTGGCCGACCTGACGATCGGGGTGGAAGCCGTGAACCCGGACTTCGAGCGAGGGATGGTCTACCACAACCTGGTGTCCAGCCTGAGCCGGTGGCCCGTGTGGATCTTCTACGTCGCGGCCCAGGTAGCCCTCGCCTTCCATATATGGCACGGCGCGTGGAGCCTCTTCCAGAGCCTCGGCATCAACAATCCTCGCTTCAACCGCTTCCGCAGGATCTTCGCCAACTTCTTCTCGACCGTGGTGGTCGCCGGGTTCATCTCGGTTCCCCTCGGCGTGGCCTTCGACGTGATCCGGTAGCAGGACTGATGGAGATGCAGGTACTCGACGCCAGAATCCCGGCCGGACCGATACACCAACGTTGGGACAACCACAAGTTCTCCATGCGCCTCGTCAACCCGGCCAACAAGCGCCGGTTCACGATCATCGTGGTCGGGACCGGACTGGCCGGCGCCTCGGCCGCCGCGACCCTCGGCGAACTCGGCTACCGGGTCAAGGCATTCACGTACCACGACTCGGCCCGGAGGGCCCACTCGATCGCCGCCCAGGGAGGCATAAACGCCGCCAAGAACTACACCAACGACGGGGACTCCGTATTCCGCCTGTTCTACGACACGGTGAAAGGAGGCGACTACCGGTCCCGCGAGTCGAACGTCTACCGGCTGGCGCAGTTGTCGCTGGAGATAATCGACCAGTGCACGGCCCAGGGTGTCCCCTTCGCCCGGGAGTATGGGGGTCTGCTGGCCAACCGCTCCTTCGGCGGCTCCCAGGTCTCCCGGACCTTCTACGCGAGGGGACAAACCGGCCAACAACTGCTCCTGGGGGCCTACCAGGCCATGATGCGTCAGGTGAATCTGGGCACGGTCGAGTTGTACGGACAGACCGAGATGCTGGACGTGGTCGTCAAGGACAGAAGGGCGGTGGGTATCGTCACCCGCGACCTCGTCAGCGGCGACATCAGGTCGCACTCCGGACACGCGGTGATCCTGGCGACGGGTGGTTACAGCAACGTCTACTACCTCTCCACCAACGCGATGAAGTGCAACGTGACCGGCATCTGGCGGGCTCATCGCAAGGGCGCCCTCTTCGCCAATCCCTGCTACACCCAGATCCATCCCACCTGCATCCCCGCCTCCGACGAGTTCCAGTCCAAGCTGACGTTGATGTCGGAGTCCCTGCGCAACGACGGGCGTATATGGGTGCCGGCTCGGCCCCGCGACATCCGTGCGCCCGGCGACATCCCCGAGAGCGAACGGGACTACTACCTGGAGAGGCGCTACCCGGCGTTCGGGAACCTGGTGCCGCGCGACGTGGCGTCGAGAGCGGCCAAGCTGGAGGTGGACCGGATGAAAGGAGTCGGTCCGCTGAGCAACGGCGTCTACCTGGACTTCGAGGAACCCATTGGCCGGCTGGGTGAGGCAGCGGTCCGGGAACGCTACGGCAACCTCTTCGACATGTACCAGAGAATCACCGGCGAGAACCCGTATGAGTTGCCGATGCGTATCTACCCGGCCGTCCACTACACGATGGGCGGTCTGTGGGTGGACTACAACCTGATGACCACCATTCCGGGCCTCTACGCGCTCGGCGAGGCCAATTTCTCCGATCACGGGGCCAACCGCCTCGGCGCGTCGGCTCTGATGCAGGGCTTGGCGGATGGCTACTTCGTCGTTCCGTACACGATCGCCGACTACCTGGCCCCTCTCCTGGGAGAGCAGGTAATACCCACAGACGATCCCGCGTTCCGGGATGCCGAGGCAGCCCTCGTGGACGATACCGAACGCTACCTCTCGATCGGAGGCGGCCGCTCGGTGGACTGGTTCCATAGGGAGTTGGGCAAGATCGTGTGGGAACACTGCGGTATGGAGCGGAACGCGCAGGGGCTCCGGCAGGCCCGCTCGGAGATCGAGGGCCTCAAGGACGAGTTCGACCGTGACCTCCGGGTTCTTGGGGACAGCAGTTCGCTCAACCAGTCTCTGGAGAAGGCGGCCCGGGTCAACGACTTCTTCGAGTTGGCCGCGCTCATGTGTCGGGATGCCCTCGACCGGGAGGAATCGTGCGGAGGGCACTTCCGTGTGGAGCACCGGAGCGCAGACGGTGAGGCTCTGCGGGACGACGAGAACTTTACATACGTGGCGGCCTGGGATTGGGCCGGGGGAGGCGTCCCGACCATGCACCGGGAGGACCTGCAGTTCGAGTGCGTCGAGCCGAGCCGGCGCAGCTACAAGTAGGGAGTCACATGGATCTGACGTTGAGGGTATGGCGGCAGGAGGGTCCCGATGCCGAAGGCCGGTTCGAGACCTACGAGGCGGCCGGTGTCAGCGAGGACATGTCGTTCCTCGAGATGCTGGACATCGTGAACGAACGGCTCGTGATGGCAGGACGCGAACCGTTCGCCTTCGACCACGACTGCCGGGAGGGAATCTGCGGTACCTGCGGGCTGATGATCAACGGTCGCGCCCATGGACCCCAGGCCAGTACCGCCACCTGCCAGTTGCACATGCGCGAGTTCTCGGACGGTGACACGATCGTGATCGAACCGTGGCGGGCCACCGCCTTTCCCATCATCCGGGATCTGGTCGTGGATCGGTCCCCCCTCGACCGGATCATCGAAGCGGGCGGCTATATCACGGTGCCCACCGGATCGGCGCCCGAGGCCAACCTGATCCCGGTCCCGAAGGAGGCCGCGGACGCCGCGATGGATGCCGCCGCCTGCATCGGATGCGCGGCGTGCGTGGCCGCCTGTCCCAACGGGGCCGCCCAATTGTTCACGGCCGCCAAGGTGGCCCACCTGAACCTCCTCCCCCAAGGCCGGCCCGAGCGATGGCGGCGTGTCGAGAGGATGGTGGAGACCATGGAGGAGTACTTCGGCTCCTGCACCAACCACGGCGAGTGCGAGAAGGCCTGCCCCAAAGACATCTCCCTTGACAACATCGCCATCATGAACCGCGATTACCTCCAGGCGAAGTTCCGCAACCGCAAGTTGGCGGGGCAGCGTTAGTTCGGTTGGGCTCTTGGTAATGTCGGGGTCGCCGTTCGCAAGGCCGTCGACCAAGGAGTCTCTCTCATGGGCGCCAAGTTCCTCACCTCCGAGTGGGCACGGGCCGCCAGCAGTGCCCTCGCGCAGCACGCAGGGTTCTCCTCCGCCATCGAAGGGGTCGGGGTCTCCCTCCAGTTCGGGGTGACAGACACACCGCACGGGTCCGACAGCAGCTACTACGTCAAGGTGACCGACGGAACCGCCATCATCAAGATCGGCACCATCAGGAAAGCGGACGTCACGGTGAGCACCGACTACGCGACCGCTGCGGCTATCTCCAGAGGTGACCAGAACATCCAGACGGCGTTCTTCAGCGGGAAGCTCAAGGTGGCCGGCAACCTCGCCAAACTGATGCTTCACCAAGCGGCTCTCGGTCATCTGGCGGACGCGGTCTCGACACTCGACGTGGATTACTGAGGGTCGATAGCGCGAGAAGGCTCGGCGGGAGATCGCTCCACACCCGGTTTGGAGGGTACTGACAAACGCCTCGTTCGCCCGCCGGTCAATGCGAGAATGCCACCTCGGCGGACGACGGGCCGGGCTCTTGCTCCGTTTTGGGCGCCCTCCTAGGAGTTCACGGAATCCTTGAGCGCCCGTGACGCCCGGAAGGCCGGCGCCTTGCCGGCCGGGATCTCGACAGCCTCCCCCGTGCGGGGGTTTCGACCGGTCCGAGCGCGGCGCTCACGCACGTCAAAGGTCCCGAAGCCGCTGATCTGAACCTTTGCCCCATCGTGGAGGGCTGCGGCGATCGTCTTGAAAACGGAGTCAACCCCTGCCGCGGCAACCGCCCTTGATACTCCCGCCTCGTAGGCAACTATGTCGGCTAGGTCTCGCTTGTTCATCGAACTCCTCCATTGCGTACAGAAGGTCAAAGCCTCGGGAAACAACCGGGAAATTATACGCAAGCCTCTTCACGGAGCGGAGCATCCGGCTGGATCTCCGGAAGCCGGCACCATCCGGGGAACCGGTGGCGTGGCTCAGTCACCGGCCAGGGTGGCCAACTCGGCCACCTTGGCTCGCACCGCCGCGGCGGCTTCTCCGAGATCGTCCCGTTCGGCTTCCGTGAGGGGCAACTCGATGACTTCCTCCACGCCTCCCCCACCAAGCCGTGCAAGAACCCCCAGGTACACCCCGGATATTCCGTACTCACCCGTCACCCAGGCGCACACCGGCGCCGTGTAGGGCTCGTCGTTGAGAACCGCCCTCGCCATAGCCGCCGCCGCCGAGGAAGGGGCGTAGTACGCGCTCCCGGTCTTGAGGAGGCCGACGATCTCCGCTCCCCCGTCTCGGGTACGCTCCACCAAGGCCGCTATCTCGTCCTCGGACAGGAGTTCGCTCAGTGGCGTGTCGCCGACGAAGCACTGGGACGGAACCGGAACCATCGTCTCGCCGTGGCTTCCGAGCGTGAGTGCCCTGACCGACAGCACGTCCGCATCCAGCCGCTCAGCGATGAAGTGGGCGAAGCGGGACGAGTCCAGGATGCCTGCCTGACCCATCACCTTGCGGCGAGGCAGCCCGCTCACGTCGGCGGCGAGCTGGGTCATCTGGTCGAGAGGATTGGTGACCACGATGATCGTCACGTCGGGAGACCGCTCCACCAGTTCCTCGGTCACCTGCTTGACGATCCGGGCGTTGACGGCCAGCAGATCCATCCGGGACATCCCCGGCTTGCGCGCCAGGCCGGCGCTGATGATGGCCACGTCGCTGCCCGCTGTCTGGTCGTAGTCGTTGGTCCCGATCACCCGTGTCCGGTAACCCTCGATCGGCCGCGACTGGTTCATGTCGAGTGCCAGACCCTGGGGCAGACCCTCCACGATGTCGGTCATCACCACTTCGTCGGCAATGTCCGATCCGGCGAGCCGCTGCACGGCGGTAGAGCCGTACTTGCCGGCCCCGATCACCGTTATCTTCTTGAATCCTCCAGTTCCCATGGCGCGTGCTCCCACTCCTCCCGGCGGTGGCGGCGATTCTACATGTAGGCGCGGATGTGGCTGGGCGCCCTCCGGGTCCCGCTCATGGCCGCATACCTCTCGATGATCGGCATGCGCTCGATCATCGCATCGGCGAACTCGGATGTCTTGACCTCGGTGGCGTACTTCATGAGCCGTGCCAGGTCGTAGGTGACGACCCGATCACCGATGATCGCCTCGAGGCTAGCCTCGATCAGATCGGAGGCCTCGGTCCATCCGATGTAGCGGAACATGTTGGCCCCCGACAGCATCAGCGAGCCGGGGTTGACCTTGTCGAGCCCCGTGTACTTGGGTGCGGTGCCATGAGTGGCCTCGAAGAGGGCGTGGCCGGTGATGTAGTTGATGTTGCCGCCCGGCGCCAGCCCGATCCCACCCACCTGGGCAGCCAGGGCGTCGGAGAGGTAGTCGCCGTTGAGGTTGGTCGTGGCGATCACGTCGTAGTTGGCCGGGCGGGTCAGGACCTGCTGGAGCATGGCATCGGCTATCACATCCTGGATCAGGATCTTCCCGCCCGGATCACCTCCGTTCTCCTCCCAGGTCACCGTCTCGTCCGGGAACTCCTCCCGAGCCACGTCGTAACCCCAGTTGCGAAACGCCCCCTCGGTGAACTTCATGATGTTGCCCTTGTGCACCAGGGTCACCGACCGCCGGCGGAAGGTGATGGCGTAGCGGATCGCCGCCCGCACCAGACGCTTGGACCCGGTCTCGGATATCGGCTTGATCCCTATCCCGGAGTCCTGCCTGATATCCCATCCGTATGACTCGGCCAGGAACGCGAGCAAACGGGCCGCGTCGGGACTTCCCTCCTCCACCTCCTTGCCGGCGTAGACATCCTCGGTGTTCTCCCGGAAGATCACCATATCCACCAGGTGGGGGCTCCGGATGGGGGATGGGATGCCGCGGAACCAGCGCACCGGTCGCAGGCAGACGTAGAGATCGAGGATCTGGCGAAGGGTGACGTTGAGCGACCGGATCCCTCCCCCCACCGGCGTGGTCAGGGGTCCTTTGATCCCCACAAGATGCGACGACAGCTTCCCGAGGGTCTCGTCGGGCAGCCATTCGCCGGAGCGATGATACGACTTCTCGCCGGCGAGGACCTCGAGCCATTCCACCCGCCGATCCCCTTGGTAAACGTGCGCGACCGCGGCGTCGAACACGCGTCGGGATGGATACCAGATGTCCGGCCCGATTCCGTCACCTTCTATGAAAGGGATGATGGGGTGATCGGGAACCACCAACCCGCTCTCCCCCATCGTTATGCGTTCCGGCATGAAATCTCCTGTTTCTTCTTTACAGACCGCCGAGCCTAGGAGAGTGCTGAGCGATCCACCAGCGGCCCGCCACTCAACCTTGAGTGGCGGGCCTCCAGCTATCGTCATTGTTCAGCATTCTCCGGCGGTCCGCCGGAAGTGCCCGGTCAACCCGCCACGGACGGCCGCTGCCTCGCAGACGGACCGTTATATCCTGGCCGGATGGCGCCCCTCCTCGGCCTCGTCGAGCTACGCATACCTCTGCGCCGCCCGCTCTCCAACGCCCGTGGAGCGGTCACCGAGCGGCGGATCGTGCTGATCGCCGTAACAGAAGCCGGTGTGACGGGCTGGGGTGAAGCGGCGCCGTACCCCGGGGTCACCGCCGAGGACGCCGACGATGTGTGGAAGGCTCTCCGGGCGCGGCCCGAATCGGCCCCGGGGGGAGACCCGTCGGCCCTTCCCGCCGCCGCGGCCGCGGGCCTCGATCAGGCCCGGGCGGACCTGGCGGCCCGGAGGGAAGGCACACCCCTCTGGTCCCTGGTAGGTGGCGACGCGCGGCCGGTCCGGGCCTGCGAGGCGGTCGGGCTGGAAGGCTCCCGCGCGGGAACCGTGAACCGCGTTGAGCGAGCCGTCGAAGCGGGAATACGGGAGGTGAAGGTCAAGATCGAACCAGGGCGCGATCTCGAGTACCTGCGGGCGGTCCGCGACCGGTTCCCCCGGCTCATGGTGGCGGCAGACGCCAACGGCAGCTACGAAGCGGATGACCGGTTCTTCGAGGAAGTGGACGGTCTGGGGCTCGCCTACCTGGAACAGCCCCTACCGGCCCACGATCTGGACGGTCATGCCGAGCTCCGGGACCGGCTGGCGACACCGGTCTGCCTCGACGAGTCCGCCGCCACGCCCGCCGGCGCCCTCGACGTCATAGAACGGGGGGCAGCCGACATCGTGAGCGTGAAACCCGGCCTGTTGGGTGTCACCGGGTCCCGGCACGTGATGGAGCAGGCCCGGGCGGCGGGCGTGACGGTGAAGATAGGGGGCTTGGTGGAGACCTCGGTGGGACGCGCCCACGCTCTGGCTCTCGCGACGCGGCGGGAGGTGAAGTTCACCGATCTGGTCCCACCACGCCGGTTGCTGGCCGGGGACGTGTCGCCACACCCTTGGGAACTCACCGACGGATACTTCCACCCACCGGATAGCCCCGGAACCGGTATCAGCGTGGACCCGTTCGGAGCCGGCGCCGCCGGATACGTGACACGTCACGAGTTGTTCGAATCCTGAGGAGGGAGCTAGGAGGGTGGTGAAAAACCCCATCACGGCCCGTCGCCCGATGACATAGTGCCTGTTCAGAGGAAGACGGGCCGTTGCTCCCCACCGTTTTAGACCACCCTCCTAACAAACGGGTGAATGGTTGGCCCGTCGGCCGCTGACGTGGCATTTTGTCATCGACTGTCGGGACCACGGGGCGTTTCTCAGCACCCTCCTGTTACTCGCCGGGCGCCGAATCGATGCTCGGCGGCGGTGACGGTGTTGTGCATCAGCATGGCGACGGTCATGGGTCCCACCCCACCGGGTACCGGGGTGATGGCGCCGGCGACTCCCGCCACGGCGGCGAAGTCCACATCACCCACCAGGGAACCCGACCCGGTTCGGTTGATCCCCACATCTATCACCACCGCTCCGGGTCGGACGTGATCGGAGCCGATCATCTCGGGCCTTCCCACCGCCACCACCAGGATGTCGGCCCGGCGGGTCACCTCGGGCAGGGACCGGGTCCGGGAGTGGGCGATGGTGACCGTGGCGTCGGCGCCCCTGGCCGCCATGAGCAGCGCCAGCGGCCGCCCCACGAGAAAGGAGCGTCCCACCACAACCACGTTCGCTCCCCGCACCTCGATTCCGTAGTGTTCGAGGATCCGCATGCACCCGCTGGGGGTACACGGCACCAGGACCGGGCGGTCGAGGACGATCATGCCCAGGTTGGTGGGATGAAGGCCGTCCACGTCCTTGGTGGGATGGATCTCCCGGGTGGCCGACTGGTCGTCCAAGCCGGCCGGTAGGGGGAGCTGTACCAGGATGCCGTCGATGGCCGGATCGTCGTTGAGTTCCCTGACCAGGTCGACCACCTCGTGCTGGACCACGTCCGCGGCCAACTGGTGATGGACCGAACGGATCCCCACCTCGGCTGCCCGCCTCCGCTTGGAACGCACGTAGGTGGAGGAGGCCGGGTCGTTGCCGACCAGGACGGTCGCCAGTGTAACTTCTTTCCCCCGCGCCCCGAGCGCTGCCACGCGCTCGCGCGTCTCGTCGAGCACCGCGCCTGCGACGATCTTGCCGCCGAGAAGGGTTGCTGCCATCTCTTCTCCTATCGGTCCGGACCGTAGCGTCGAACTCCCGCCAAAGGCGAGCGCCATCTAAGCACACCGACCACCGCTAGTGACGGAACTGCCGCTCGCCCGTGAACACCATGGACACTCCCAGACGGTCGGCTGCCGCGATGACGGCCTCGTCGTTGAACGACCCACCGGGCTGGATCACCAGCGCGACCCCCGCCGCCGCGGCCGTCTCGATCCCATCGGGGAAGGGGAAGAAGCCGTCGGACGCGCAGGCGCCCCCCTTCGCCCGACCCGCGGCCTTGGCGGTCGCTATCTCGACGGCGCCCACCCGATCCTGCTGGCCGGCACCGATGCCCCAGGCTGCTCCGTCCCTGGCCATCACTGCCGCGTTCGACGAGACGAACCCGCATACCCTCCACGCAAAGGCCCCGTCCTCTTCCTCGCGGGCGCTCGGCCGGCGCCGCGTGACTACCCGCCATCCGTCCCGACCGGTCGTGAACCCGGCAGGAGCCTGTACCAGCCACCCTCCGTCGATCTGGCGGACACTCCGCGCCGGGGAGTCGGGGACCGGCGACTGCAGGATACGGGTGTTGGCTCGCCGGGCGCGGATCCTATCCACGACCCCCTCGTCGAATCCGGGAGCGATCACCACATCCGCCTGCGGCGCGCTCTCCATCCGGGTCACGGTACCGGCGTCCACGACCCGGTTGAGCGCCACCACCCCACCGAATGCGGCCCTCTCATCGCAGTCGATGGCTCTCCGGTAGGTGTCGGAGAGATCCCGACCCACGGCGGCGCCGCACGGACCGGCGTGCTTGATCACCGCAGCAGCGGGTCGATCACCGAGATCGTGTACCAGAGCCCAGGCGGTACCGGCGTCGAGCAGGTTGAGGTAACTGAGCGGCATCCCGCCCAGCTGGATGGTGCGGTCCCACCAGTCCGTTCCGTCGCTGCGGCGGTAGCGGGCTCCCGGCTGATGGGGGTTCTCGCCGTAGCGCAGCACCTCGGCGCGCAGGAGGGTCACATGCAGGGTCGGAGGTAGCAGGGGTGGCGCGTCCCCGGCGGAGTCGAACCAGCTGACGATGGCCCCGTCGTAGGCCGCGGTGTGGGCGAATGCGGCCCGGGCGAGTTCGCGTCGGGTAGGACCGGACAGCTCGCCGGCGTCACACAGTTCCTCCAGTACCCGGTCGTAATCATCCGGATCCACCACCACGCCGACGTGGGCGTGGTTCTTGGCCGCGGCCCGCAGGAGGGTCGGACCGCCTATGTCGATCATCTCGAGACCCGGCTCCGACCCGAACGGGTAGAGGTTGACCACCACCAGGTCGATGGGATCGATGCCGTAGCGCTCCAGTTCGGCCGCGTGCTCGGGATCCGACCGGTCGGCCAGGATGCCCCCGTGGATCTTCGGGTGGAGGGTGACGACCCGGTGTCCCAGCATGGGCGGGCTGCCGGTGTGGTCGGCCACGTCGGTGACCGCCAGCCCCGCCTCGTCCAGCACCCGCGCGGTACCGCCGCTGCTCAGCAACTCCCAGCCGAGGTCGGCCAAGCCGGCCGCCAGTTCGACCACCCCGGTCTTGTCGAACACCGACAGCAGAGCCCTACGGGTCACAGCCGGCACCTGCCGATCGGGCAACGTCGCTGTTCCGCAGGCATGTCAGAGGTCTGCCACGACCTCCACCATCAGCTCACCGGCTTCGCTGGGGTTGGCCCCGACCCTGACCCCGGCAGCCCGGAGCGCTTCGATCTTGGCCGCGGCCGTTCCCTTGCCGCCGGAGACGATGGCCCCCGCATGACCCATCTTCTTGCCGGGAGGGGCGGTGATCCCGGCTACGTAGGCCACCACCGGCTTGCTCATATGGTGGGCGATGTAGTCGGCGGCTTCCTCCTCGGCCGATCCACCGATCTCGCCGATCATCATGACCGCTCCCGTCTCCGGGTCGTTCTCGAAGGCGGCCAGGCAATCGGTGAACGAGGTTCCGGGGACGGGATCGCCGCCGATCCCGACGCAGGTCGTTACACCGATGCCGTTCTGTCTCAGTTCGTACAGGGCCTGGTAGGTCAGGGTTCCGGAACGGCTCACGATGCCCACCGGACCGCCCGGGAGGGCAATGTCGCCGGCGGTGATGCCCACGTTGGCTCGGCCCGGGCTGATGATCCCCGGACAGTTGGGACCGATCATCCGAACCCGCGCGTGGTCGCGCAGGAGCTTGTTGGTTAGCCAGGCCTCGTCCTTGGCCGGCACCCCCTCGGTGATGACCACCACCAGCCCCACCCCGCCCTGCGCCGCCTCCACGACGGCGTTCTTCACGAAGGGAGCCGGGATGAAGACGCAGGAGACATCGGCGCCGGTCGCCTCGACGGCATCCGCCACGGTGGCGAAGATGGGAACCCCCTCCACGTCCCAGCCGGCCTTGGAAGGGTTGGTGCCCGCCACGACGTTGGTGCCGTAGTCACGGTTCCGCAGTCCGTGGAAACGCCCCTGGCGCCCGGTGAGTCCCTGGTAGACGACCCGGCTGTGCTCGTCCAGCCAGATGCTCATGATCCGCTCCCAGCCAGCTCCACCGCCTTCGCGGCGCCCTCCGGCATCGAATCCGACATCATCAGCATCTCCGAGAGGTGGGGTTCGATCATGGCCCGGCCCTCGATGGCGTTGGTACCGTCCAGACGCACGACGATGGGCGACCGCATCGCCACCCTCCCCAGCGCGTCGAGGATGCCTTGGGCCACCACCTCGCCCTTGACTATGCCCCCGAATATGTTGATGAAGATCGCCCTCACCGCCGGGTCGTTGTTGATCACCTCGAGCGCGCCCGCCATGGTGTCGACATCCGCTCCCCCTCCTATGTCGAGGAAGTTGGCAGCGGCACCGCCTGCCTGGGCTACCACATCGACGGTACTCATCGCCAGGCCGGCCCCGTTGGCGATCACCCCGACCGTCCCATCGAGACCCACGTACTGGAGTCCGCGGGCGTGGGCGGCGGTCTCCCGCTCGTCTCTCAGCTGCGTGGCGTCGTACTCCTGGTAATCGGGGTGCCGGAAACGGGAGTTGCCGTCCAGGGTGACTTTGGCATCGAGAGCCCGTACGCCGCCCTCGGCAGTCAGGATCAAGGGATTGATCTCCACCAGGTCGGCGTCACCCTCGACGAAGGCGTCGTACAGCTTGAGCAGCACGCCGACCAGTTCATCGGCGGCGGTCTCATCCAGCCGGGCGGCCCCGACCCACATCCGGGCGTCCGATTCGTCCAGACCCTCGACCGGGTCGATCCGGATCTTGGCGATGGCGTCCGGATCGGAATCGGCCACCGCCTCTATGTCCACGCCCCCCCGGGCGGACAGGATCCCCAGGTACCGGCGAGCCGAGCGGTCCAGGGTGAAGCTGGCGTAGTACTCGGCGGCGATCTCCGAGGCCTCCTCGATGAGCACACACCCCACCGTGTGGCCGCGGATGTCCATACCCAGGATGGAATCGGTGGCGGTTGCCACCTCTTCGGCGCTCCCGGCCAGCTTGATCCCACCGACCTTGCCGCGGCCGCCCACGTGAACCTGGGCTTTCACGACGACAGGGAAACCGATCCTCTCGGCGATCCCGACCGCCTCGGAGGGTCCTCGGGCCACGAACCCGGGTGGTACCGGAATCCCGAAACGGGCGAAGAATCGCTTTCCTTGGTACTCAAGAAGATCCACGGGCCGTAATCCTATCCGTCCGGAGAGGGGGCGTATCCGCGAGCGGCTCGCCGCGGCTTCCCCCGAGAGAGGGCGAGATGGTCCTAGCGACGATCAGACTCGGATAACGCTCAGCTCCTCGAGCGCCGGGAAGTCCTTGTCCTGAGTCACAAGGGCAACGCCGAGCGTCATCGCGGTTGCAGCAATCCATGAGTCGTTGACCGGCATCCGGAGTCCATGGTCGCGCAGGATCATACGGAGCCTGGCCCATGCCGCGGCCACCGCCACGTCGATCGGCAGAGGCTCGAGAGCCAGCGCCGCTTCCAGCGTCCCGAGCCGCCGGTCTCGGGTTGCCAGGTCGGTTGCGGCGAGTACTCCGGCCCTCAACTCCCCGATGGTGATCACCGATACGGCCAACTCCTCGGGTATGAACCGCGCGACGATCGGACGGCCGCTCCCCCTGGCGATGAACAGTGACGTGTCCGCGAGCCCCCGGCTCACCGCCACGGAAGGTCGTCTGTGGTCTCGTCAGCCGCCCGGATGAGATCCTCGGCGAGGCCGGGGTCGGCCTGATGGGAGAGGATCTCGCGGATGAACCGGTCGCGCGGCATCCATGTGGGTCGCCGGGAGACCGGTGTCAACTCAGCTACCGGGCGCCCTCGAATCGTGATGATGACGCTTTGGCCGGCGGCCACGCTGTCCAGGAGCGTCCTGGTGTGATTGCGCAACTCTCTGGAGGCCACCTCTCTCATGCGACGAATGTAGCACAAGCGCCGCCCCTACCCGCGACCCAACCGGCCAACATGCCGATCACGGCCTTGGAACCGGGGCGGCCGGGGGAGCCGTACGGCAACTCGTCCTCCCCCATCGCTACCGCAGCCATCAACGGTCACAGCAAGTTCACCGAGCGGGAACCAACGTTGGACTCAACCCACTCCGTCACCTCGGCAAGGGGAGTACCGGGAGTGAATATCGCTGCCATACCCTGGTCCAGGAGAAGCCGGGCGTCGCGGTCCGGGACGATTCCCCCACCGAAAACCACCATGTCGTCGATTCCGCGACGGCGGAGCAGCTCCACCACCGCCGGGAACAGAGTCATGTGGGCACCCGAGAGGGCCGACAGCCCGATGGCGTCGACATCCTCCTGGATGGCCGTCTCGACGATCTGGTCGGGGGTCTGGTGCAGTCCCGAGTAGATCACCTCGTTGCCGGCGTCACGGAGCGCCCTGGCCACCACCTTGGCGCCGCGGTCGTGCCCGTCGAGTCCGGGCTTGGCGATGAGGATACGTCTCGGCACGGCTCAGGCACCCGGCTCGGAGCTACCCCGGGCGGCGGAGAGCATCTCCCGCTTGCGCTCGATATCCCCGATCATTTCGCGGAACGAGCCGACGAAGCTGCCGACCCCCTCCCGCTCCAGCTTGACGGTCACGTCGTCGTAGTCGACGCCCACCGACGCGAGATCCCCGAGGACCCGCGCTCCGTCGTTCATCTGGCCGATCCCGATCACCTCGGGCCGGTCGGGACCATGGTCCCGGTAGGCGGCCAGCGCCGACTCGGGCAGGGTGTTGATCGTTTCGGGCGCCACCAGCGTGTCGATGTAGAGGGTGTTGGAGTAGTCGGGGTTCTTGGTGGACGTGGAAGCCCACAAAGGCTTCTGCACGCGGGCGCCCTCGCGGCGTAGCCGGTACCACCGGTCCGAAGAGAAAGCCCGCAGGAACTCCAGGTAGGCAACCCGGGCATTGGCCACGGCGGACCGGCCCCGCAGGGCGAGCGCCTCGGGCGTGCCGACCGCCTCGAGCCGGGCGTCCACCTCCGTGTCGAAGCGCGAGACGAAGAAGGAAGCCACCGACGTGACGGAGGCCAGGTCCCCGCCGGCACGGTCGAACCGCTCCAGCCCGTTGAGATATGCCTCGATCACGGACCGGTACCGGTCCAGAGAGAAAATCAGCGTGACGTTCACCGAGATCCCCTCGGCGATCGAGTCCTCGATGGCGGCGATGCCCTCCCGGGTGGCGGGCACCTTGATGAGGAGATTGGGGCGGTTCACGCGCTTGACCCAGTCCCGGGCTTCGGCAACGGTGGGCTCGGGATCGTGGGCCAGCTCGGGTGATACCTCGACCGAAACGAAACCGTCCAGCCCCTGCGATCGCCGGTAGACGGGCTCCATCACATCGCAGGCCCGCCGGATGTCACTGGTTACGACCGCGGTGTAGATCTCGTCGACACTCGCGTCGCGGGCCACCAGCTCGCCGACCTGGGCGTCGTAGGAGTCGCCCGACATCATCGCCTTGGCAAAAATGGTGGGGTTGGACGTGACCCCGGTGATCGCCCGCGCCAGGTATCGGTCGAGCTCTCCCGAGTCCAGCATCTCCCTTGAGATCGAATCGAGCCAGACCGACTGGCCCAGCGCCGCTAGGTTGTGCAGTCTGGAGTTGCCGCCACCGGACACCTTCGTACCTCCCCAATAAGGCCAGCCCGAGTCGGGTAGCTCTTGCAGTTGCGCCGCCCCGGTAACCCCACGCTAATACACAACGGGACCAGTGCACGCATAGTCGGCATGCGTGGTCAACATCAGGTTTCGTACAACGCCTCGGATCAGGACAACCCGCCGACGGCGCGCCGGTCAGACCTTCTGGAGGGGCGCCCAGCAGAGAAGGAGCCTCTTGTGGCCCCCGGTATCGAAGGTGATCTCGGCCTCCGCCCGGTCACCCTCGCCGGCCACCGCCGAGACTGTCCCCATCCCCCACAGATCGTGCTTCACCCGATCGCCCGCCGCGATGTCCTCCTCCGACAGGAGGGAGCTCTGGTGCCCGGTCGATTCCTTGCGCGGGTCTCTCTTGCGGTCCTGCGCATTGGTGACCAACTCGAGCGGGATCTCCTTGAGAAAGCGGGAGGGCGTGTTGTAGGACGCCATACCGTAGAGCATTCGCGATTGCGACCGGCACAGGTAGAGCCGCTGCTGCGCCCTGGTCAACCCCACGTAGCAGAGCCGTCGCTCCTCTTCGATCTCATCGGGGTCGGTGACTGCCCGTGAGTGCGGGAACAGGCCTTCTTCCAAGCCGATGATGAACACCACCGGAAACTCGAGGCCCTTGGCATTGTGCAGGGTCATCAGAGTGACCGCCCCGCTGCCTTCCTCCAAGGCGTCGATGTCGCCCACCAGGCTGACCGACTCGAGGAAGCGCTCCAGCCGGCGACGCCCGTCCATGTCGTTCCAGGTTTCGCCGTCGAACGACTCGCCTCTGGACTGCTGCTCGAACTCCTCGGCCCCCGATACCAGCTCACGCAGGTTGTCGGCCCTGCTCAGCGCCTCGATGGTGCGCTCCCCCTCCACCCAATCCAGGTATCCCACGCCCTCGAGGACCGCCCTGACCGCGGCTGCCGGGCCGTCGGCCACCTTCCCCTCCAGTCCTTCGACCACCTCCAGGAAGCTCCGGACGGCCTTGGCCGAGCGGGTTGCCAGAGCGTGGATCTCGTCGAGCCGGTGCAGTGCATCGAACAAGGAGATGCCTTCAGCCTCGGCGAACCGGTCTATGTGCCCGATGGTGACGTTGCCGATCCCGCGCCTGGGAAGGTTGATGATCCGCCTGACCGAGATGTCGTCCGCCGGGTTGCAGAGCATCCGCAGGTAGGCCAGCACGTCCTTTATCTCACGGCGCTCGTAGAACCTCACGGTTCCGATCACGTTGTACGGCACGCCGAAGCGGGCGAGGACCTCCTCCATCACCCGGCTCTGGGCATTGACCCGGTAGAAGACCGCCATATCCGACAGGTCGGCGCCGTCGGATTCCAGCCCCTCCATCTCCTCGGCGACGAACCCGGCCTCGTCGCGCTCGTCCTCGGCGGCGTAGTGGACGATGGGCATGCCCCTGCCGAGATCGCTCCACAACCGCTTGGGCCTGCGACGACCGTTGTTGGCGATCACTGCGTTGGCCGCCGCCAGGATGGTCTCGGTCGAGCGGTAGTTCTGTTCGAGGACCACCACCCGCGCCTCGGGGTAGTCACGCTCGAAGTCCCCGATGTTGCGGATGTCAGCGCCCCGGAAACGGTAGATCGACTGGTCGGCGTCCCCGACCACGCAGATGTTGCGGTGGCGGCGGGCCAACTGCTTGACCAGCACGTACTGGGCCCGGTTGGTGTCCTGGAACTCGTCCACATGGATGTACCGGAAGCGGTTCTGGTAGTGGGCCAGCACGTCCGGGAAGGCGGTGAAGAGCTCGGTGGTGACCATCAGGAGGTCATCGAAATCCATGGCCGAGGCGTCCAGCAGCCGCTGCTGGTAGAGGCGGTAGACGTCGGCCACTTTCTGGTGGTGGAAGCCGTAACCCTGGTCCACGAAGGTCTCGTAGTCGATCAACTCGTTCTTGGCCTTCGAGATGGCGGACCGGATCGAGCGGGGCGGGAACTTGCGGTCGTCGAGGTTGAGGTCCTTCACCGCCATCTTGACCGCCCGCAAGGAGTCCTGGGCGTCGTAAATCGTGAACGCCGACCGGTAGCCCAGCCGGGGCGCCTCCCGGCGCAGGATGCGGGCACATGCCGAGTGGAAGGTGGACACCCACATGCTGCGAGCCGCTCCTCCCACCAGTTGACGGACCCGCTCCTTCATCTCCCCCGCCGCCTTGTTGGTGAAGGTGATGGCCAGCACGTCCCACGGGGGCACGTCCAGATCGCGGATCAGGTAGGCGACCCGGTAGGTGAGCACCCGGGTCTTCCCGGAACCCGCGCCGGCCACCACCAGCACCGGCCCCTCGGTGGCCGCCACCGCCTCCCGTTGCGTCGGGTTGAGATCGGCGAACAGGACCGAGTCGACCGGGTCTGCCTTCAACGGCTTCGAATCCAGCAATCGAACCATAGGGACCATCATACCGGCGGGCCCGGACACCGAATTACACGCTTGTGACTTTTCTCGACGTCTCTCGTAGCCTTCTACCACCCATCCTCAACCCCATACCAGGACTCGACCTTGCGCTAATCGCCGAACGTGTGGGGGGTGGAACCGAACCTGGCCGGTCTCGCGGCGACTCCCGATGCCCTCCGCGGTGGCACACCTAACGACGCTACCCCTATTCGGGGCCGGTTGAGTTCGTCAGACGAACCGCGTGACCGGATCCAAGCCGGAAACTGCCCAGGCTCCCAGAAGACCTCCAATCCTGGTTCACTCCCACTCGATGGTCGCGGGGGGCTTGGAGGAGATGTCGTAGGCGACCCGGTTGATGCCAGGCACCTCGTTGATGACACGGCTCGAGATCTGCTCCAGCACCGGGTAGGGGATGCGGGCGAAGTCCGCCGTCATGGCATCCTCGGAGGTGACGGCTCGCACGATGAGGGCGTAGGCATAGGTGCGGCCATCGCCCTGGACACCCACCGTCTTGACCATGGGCAGCACCGCGAAGGACTGCCATATGTCGCGGTACAGACCGGCCCGGCGGATCTCGTCGGTCACTATGGCGTCGGCCGCCCGTAGCACCTCGAGCCGGTCCCTCGTCACCTCTCCTATGATCCGGATGGCCAGCCCGGGACCGGGGAACGGCTGGCGCCACACGATCTCCTCCGGAAGACCGAGTTCCTCCCCGACTGCCCGAACCTCGTCCTTGAACAGATCGCGGAGCGGCTCGATCAGCTCGAAATCGAGGTCATCGGGAAGTCCTCCCACGTTGTGATGGGTCTTGATGGTGGCGGCCGGCCCGGCACCGGACTCGATCACGTCCGGATAAAGGGTCCCCTGCACCAGGAACCGGGCATCGGGTATGCCCGAGGTGGCCTCCTCGAAGGTCCGTATGAACATCTCGCCGATGATGTTGCGCTTTCGCTCGGGGTCGGTGACGCCCGCCAGAGCATCCAGGAACCTGCTCGAAGCCTCGACGTGAACCAGGTCCATGTCGAAGTGGCGCCGGAACGTCTCGATCACCTGGGAGGCCTCCCCCGCCCTCAGAAGACCGTGGTCGACGAAGACACACGTCAACCGGTCACCGACCGCCCGGTATACGAGAGCGGCCGCCACCGCCGAGTCCACACCGCCCGAGAGGCCGCAGATCACCCGAGCGTCGCCGACCCCGGCCCTAATCGCCTCGACCTGCTCGGAGATGATGGAACCGCGGTTCCAATCGGGGGGGGCCTCGCATGCCCTGCGCAAGAACCGCTCGAGGATGGTCGACCCGTGATCGGTGTGGACCACCTCGGGATGGAACTGGACCCCGTAGATCCTCCGGTCGGAGTCCTCCATGGCCGCCACCGGTGACCCGCCCGTCGCGGCGACGCACGCAAAGCCGGCCGGGGTCTCCGTGACGGCATCCGCGTGACTCATCCAGACGTCCTGGCGCCCGGGAGTGCCGTCCAGCATCAGGGAAGGGGCCGAGACCGTGAGCGCGGTCCGCCCGTACTCGGCATCACCGGTGCGCTCCACCCTCCCACCCAGCATCCGGGCGAGGAGTTGGTGTCCGTAGCAGATTCCGAGGACGGGAACGCCCATCTCGAGCAACCGGCGATCTATCCGGTAGGCGTCCTCCGTGTAGACCGACAGCGGGCCACCCGACAGGATCACCCCTAAGGGACGGTAGGTGCGGGCTTCGGCGGCGCTGACGCTATGGGGAACTATCAGCGAGAAGACCCCGGCCTGGCGCACTCGCCGGGCGATCAGCTGCGCGTACTGGGCGCCGAGGTCCACCACTAGAACCGGACGGTGATGGCGAGGGCTCATCGCGTCCCCCGCACCGATCCTGGTTGCTCCACCGGCTACCGGCACCGTATCACCGGCACCCGTTCAGCCCATCCCGACGCGCTGGTTCCGCTGGAGATCCTTGCCTTCGGTCCTGATCGAGGGGGCCACCATCACCTCGGCTTTCTGGAAGCTCTTGAGGTGGGCGTATCCGGTGGTCGCCAGTGCCATGCGCAACCCGCCGAACAGGTTCTGGCGGCCGTCGTTCTCATAGGCCGGGCCCACCAGGATCTCCTTGAGGGTGCCCAGCCGACCCGTCATCACCCGGGCACCGCGAGGGAGGGTGGGATGGAATGTGGCCATACCCCAATGAACCCCGAGCCCGGGAGCTTCGGCCGCCGAGGCCAGCGGGGAGCCGATCATCACGGAGTCGGCCCCACAGGCAATCGCCTTGGCGATGTCCCCCCCGGTGCGCATCCCCCCGTCGGCGATCACATGGACGTATCGACCTGTCTCGTCGAGGTACCGTATCCTCGCCGCGGCCGCGTCGGCGATCGCCGTCGCCTGCGGAACACCCAGTCCGAGCACGCCCCGGGTGGTGCAGGCGGCCCCGGGTCCCACTCCCACGAGGATCCCCGCGGCGCCCGTACGCATGAGGTGTATGGCCCCCGCGTAGGAGGCGCAACCACCCACGATCACCGGCATGTCCAGACCGGCGATGAAGGAATTCAGGTCGAGGGGATCGCTCCTCGTGGACATGTGTTCGGCCGAGACGACCGTACCCTGGATCACCAGGAGGTCGAGTCGGGAATCCAGCACCACGTCTATGTAGCTCTCGACGCTCTGGGGGGTGAGGGCGCCTGCAGTCACCACACCGGACGCCTTCATCTCGCCGATACGCCGGTGCATGAGATCGGGCAGGATGGGCACCCGGTACAACTCCTGCATGCGCCGGGTGGCCTTCTCGGCCGGGAGTGCGGCTATCTCCTCGAACACCGGATCGGGGTCTTCGTACCTGGACCACAGCCCTTCGAGGTTCAGGACACCGAGACCTCCCAACCGACCGATGGCGACCGCGGTTGCAGGGCTCACGGCCGAGTCCATCGCCGAGCCGAGCATCGGCAGACGGAATCTGAAGGCGTCGATCTCCCAGGAGATGTCGACGTCGTCGGGGTCGCGCGTCCGTCTGCTCGGAACGATGGAGATGTCGTCGAATCCGTAGGCGCGCCGACCTGACTTCGAGAGGCCTATGTCTATGTCCACCCTGTCCCCCGGTTGCGGTAGGTCCAAGGTACCAGAAAGCGCCCCGCATCCGGCAGATCCCGTCGGAGCCGCTCCCCGACTACGCTACCGGACCCGTGGACGGAACTTCGTGGCGCTGGTATGACACGCCGATCGTCATGGCGGGCGGCGCTGTGGCCGGTCTGGTGGCGAGCGTCGTGGCCGGGGTGGTGTTCGGCGGTGATCCCTACGATCCGGATGCCCTCTTCTGGCTGGTCATACCCTGCCAGAACCTGGGACACATCGGCACCCTGGTTCTGATCGCCCGGCACAGGGGACAACCCGGCCTGGCCGATTCCCTGGGATTCGTGGTCGAGCCGCGCCAGGCCGGGTGGGTTCTGGCAGGGGCTGCCTCCATGATCCCGCTCGGGTTACTGGCGAGCGCATTGAGGGACATCCTGGGTGTGGACGCGGACGCTCCTCAGGTCATAGTGGAGGCAGCCTCCCAGGTCAGAGGCACCGTGACCGTGGCGGCGGTGGCCATCGGAGTGGTGATCATGGGGCCGGTGGCCGAGGAGCTCCTCTACCGCGGTCTCGCCCTCCGGACCGCCCTCCAGGGCGGCAGGTCTCCTGCCGTCGCGGTTACCGTCTCGGCCATTGTGTTCACGCTGGCCCATCTGGCCGATCCCGCCCTGTATTCGGCCGCCGGCGGGGTGACCCTGGTCGTGCTCTTCGTGTTCGGCCTGTTCCTCGGCGTCCTGCGGATACGCAAAGGCAACCTGGGCGCATGCATCTTCGCCCACAGCGGATTCAACCTCATGACGCTGGTCCTGCTGTTCTTCTACACGTCACCGGTGGCCGGGTGACGGTCTACCACCGGGCCCGGCAGTGGACCTCGGCGCCCCGCGTCGTCCAACGATCCGGCGCACACCCTCAGCGGGACAGGCCGATCAGTTCTCGTACTTTCACCATGGTCTGCTCGGCCTTGACCCTGGCCTCGTGCGCCCCCCCAGTCATTATCCGCTCGACCTCTCGATCGTCCAGAGCGCGGTAAGCCCGGCGGACGGGCGCCAGGCCGGCGGTCACGGCTTCGGCCACCGTCTCCTTGAACCGTCCGTACCCGGCATGGGCGTGCTCGTCGGCCAGTTCCCGGACCGGGTCCCCGGTGAACGCCGCCAGGATGTCCAGGAGGTTGCTGATCCCCGGCTTGCGCTCGACGTCGTAGGCGATCCGGGTCTCCGAGTCGGTGACCGCTCGGCGGATCTTGCGCCGGATCGTGTCGGCGTCATCGGTGACGAGGATGCGTGCACTCGCATCCGGATCGGACTTCGACATCTTGGAGGTTGGTTCCTTGAGGGACATCACCCGGGCGCCCACACCGGGCGTGATCTGGTCGGGCAACGGGAAGTACTCCCCGTACCGGGAGTTGAAACGCTCCACCAGATCGCGGGTGAACTCAAGATGCTGGGTCTGGTCGTTGCCGACCGGGACCGCGTGGACCCGATGGACCAGGATGTCGGCCGCCATCAGGACCGGGTAGGAGAACAACCCCAGGTTCTGGCCTCCCTTGTCCAGCTTCTCCTTGTATTGGGTCATCCTCCCGAGGTGCCCCATCGAGGTGAGCGTTCCCAGTATCCACGACAGTTCGGCGTGCTGGGGAACCTGGCTCTGGTGGTAGACCAAGGATCGCTGCGGGTCGATCCCGGCAGCCAGCAGGATCTTGGCCGTGCGAAGGCGCGCCCGGGCGAGTTCCGCCGGAACCTGGGGGAGGGTGAGGGCATGGAGATCCACCACGCAATACACGGTGTCGTAGTGGTCCTGCATGGCCACCCAGTTGCGCAGCGCGCCCATGTAGTTGCCGATATGGATGTCGCCGCTCGGCTGGATTCCCGAAAAGACTCTCTTCCTGGTCACATCACACCTCGTAGTGGCTAGTGGTCAGTGGTTAGTGATTAGTGATTAGGGCGTGTTCACGTTTCTGAGCGTGTCGTGTATGAGCGCGAGGGTGATGAATGCTAGGAACATCACGTCGAGTTTGTCGTAGCGGGTGAAGACACGCCGGTAGCCTTTGAGCCGTCGGAAGAGCCGTTCGACCTCGTTCCGTCGCTTGTATATCGGACGGTTGTAGTCCCACGGGTGGCGGCGGTTGCTTCGGGGTGGGATGACCGGCGTGTAGCCCAGAGCGACGGCCAGTTGCCGTGTTTCGTCCCCTTCATAGGCGCGGTCCGCTACCAGGAACAGCTCTAGCTGCTCCCCTTCCTGCTCCTTTTTTCGTGGGCCCATCTTTTTGAGGAGCTCCCGCCCATGGGGAGCATCATGGTCCTGACCTGGGGAAAGAGCGAATAAGACGGCGCTACAAGCGCTGGCCGCGACCATGTGGATCTTGGTGTTCAACCCTCCCCGGGAGCGACCGATGGCCTGGGGACCCCGCTTTCGGAGAGCACCACAGCCGTCGGGATGAACCTTGACCGACGTGCTGTCCAGGCCCAGAACTTCGAGGTCGATGAGCTGTTCCTGCTGTAGACGCTGGAACACCCGGTCCAAGACGCCGCTGGCCGCCCAGCGGCTCATCCGCATGTAAACGGTGTGCCAGTTCCCGAACCGTTCGGGAAGCGCCCGCCACTTGCAGCCGTGCTCCAGTACGTACAGGATGCCGTTGAGGGCTTGGAGGTTGGATACCTTGACGGTACCGCGGGGTTTCGGGAACACGTCTACTATGAGTTGGTATTGTTCTTGTGTTATTGTCATATCGTAATGATATCACATCAGTGTAACTTTAGGTGAACACGCCCTAGTGGCTGATGGCCGGGGAAGTCAAACTCGCGCCACCGGTTGACAAGGAGAGTTCGGGGAACGAGACTCGCGGCTGACATGACACACCTCACCGGGATCATTATCGACTAGGGGCATCGGGACCCGGATGATCCCATGCCCCCGACCCTGCGCTCCGGCGGAGGGTTTTTTCTTTGCCCGTACGACTTGGCAACGGTAAAGGTGACAAGGACGGGAGAGGCGACGATGGCACATCCACAGCTCGAGATATACGACACCACCCTACGCGACGGCGCCCAGCAGGAGGGCATATCCCTGACCGTCTCCGACAAGCTCCGCATCGCAGCCCTTCTCGACGAGCTCGGGGTCGCCTATGTAGAAGGCGGCTGGCCGGGCGCCAACCCCAAGGACAGCGAGTTCTTCAAGCGAGCCCGCTCGGAACTGGACCTCAGGACAGCTTCGCTGACGGCCTTCTCCTCGACCCGACGACCCCGCGGGGTCGTCGAAGGGGATCCCCAGATGCTCAACCTGCTGGAGGCCGAGACCGAGGTGGTGTGCATCGTCGGCAAGGCGTGGGACTACCACGTCAGGGAGGCACTGCGAACCGACCTCGACGAGGGAGTCGCAATGGTGGCCGAGTCGGTCGCCTACCTGGCCCGCCACGGTCGGCGGGTGTTCTTCGACGCCGAGCACTTCTTCGACGGCTACGCCGCCAATCCCCGCTTCTCGCTGGCCGTGCTGCGGGCGGCCTACGAGGAGGGGGCCGACCGGCTGGTGCTGTGCGATACCAACGGGGGGCGCCTCGGTCCGGAGATAACCGGCACGGTGCGGCGGGTTCAGGAGGCTCTTCCCGACGCGGAGCTCGGAGTGCATTTCCACAACGACGCCGGATGCGCGGTGTCGTCGTCGCTGGCTGCCGTGGACCTCGGGGTACGTCAGGTGCAGGGGTGCATCAACGGTTACGGGGAACGCACCGGCAACGCCGACCTCTCGACCATCCTCCCCGACCTGGTGCTCAAGATGGGAGTTACGGTGCTCGACCCCGTGCGGCTGGAGAACCTGTCGCCTATCGCCCACCATATCGCCGAGATCGTCAACATCAGCCTCGATCCCCATAGCCCCTACGTGGGCACATCGGCTTTCACCCACAAGGCGGGCCTCCACACCTCCGCCCTGGCTCGACGGCCCGACGCCTACGAGCACCAGGACCCGACCGTGGTCGGCAACCGGACCCGGATGGTCGTCTCCGAGCTGTCCGGCAAGGCAACCATCCTCTCGAAGGCCCGGGACCTGGGGGTCCGGCTGACGGACCGTCAAGCCATCGAGGTACTCGACGAGATCAAACACATGGAGCACCGCGGCTACCACTTCGAAGCGGCCGACGGCTCCTTCGAGCTGATGCTGCGGCGAGCCACCGGATGGACGCACGATTACTTCGAACTGGAGTCCTTCCGTGTGTTCACCGAGCGCCGGGCCGATGCCGAGATCCTGGCCGAAGCAACCGTGCGGCTGGTCATCCGAGGAGTGAGGACCATCACGACCGGGGAGGGAAACGGTCCGGTCAACGCTCTCGACCATGCTCTGAGGGATGCTCTGCTCGCGCACTTCCCGGAACTGGCCGCCCTGCGGCTCACCAACTACCGGGTGAGGGTGCTCGACGCAACCGAATCGACGGCCGCAACCGTTCGCGTGTTCATCGAGATGAGCGATGGCGTGACCGCCTGGGGCACCATCGGGGTTCACGCCAACGTCATCGAAGCCTCCTGGGAGGCCTTGGAAGACGGGATCGTGCTCGGCCTGCTCCGAGCCGGGGCGTAAGCCGGTGCCGGTGGGTCGACGGCTAACGTCTCCGGTCAACATGGACCGAACCCACCGAGGACCGTCGCGGTGAGTGCGGGCCCCGCGGTTCCCGAGTCACTACTCGAGGAGGCCGGCGATCTGGCCCGGCGGGCCGGGCATCTCACCCTGGAGTGGTACCGGCCGTCCGTCGAGGTGGTGATCAAACGGGACGGAAGCCCGGTGACCGAGGCCGACCGGGCAGCCGAGCACCTGCTCCGGCGTGAACTCACGGAGCGCTACCCACGGGACGCGATCATCGGCGAGGAACTCGGGCAGTCCGGTGGCGACTCGGGCCGGACCTGGTTCATCGATCCGATAGACGGGACCCAGTCGTTCATCCGGGGCGTCCCGCTGTTCGCCACCCTGCTGGCCCTGGAAGACACCCACGGGATCGCCATAGGCGTGATCGACCTCCCGGCATTGGGCGAGACGGTCACCGCCGGCCGGGGTCAGGGGTGCTTCCTCAACGGGCGCGCCATATCCGTCAGCGACCGGAACGAACTCGAGGGGTCCGTCCTGTGTACCAGCGGCTACGATCTCATCCCCGTGGATGTGGCCGAGCGCCTCTACCGCAGCCCGCTCATCCTCCGTGGTTGGGGCGATGCCTACGGCTATGCGCTGGTAGCGGCGGGCCGCATCGAAGCCATGCTCGATCCGGTGGTGAAACCCTGGGATATCGCTCCGATGGCGGTGATCATCCCGGAAGCGGGCGGAACCTTCACCGACTGCCACGGCGAGCAGGACTTCCGGTCCGGTACAGGCTTGGCGACCAACGGATTGCTACACGACGGGATCCTGTCGATCGTCGGCGACCCCGCCTGACCGACAACCGATCGCTGGCCACCCTAGGAGGGCTTGCCCGCCACGGGCAAGGGCTGTCGGCGGGCCGGCTTGAGCTTGCCCTCAACCGGACCGGCATCTCACCGGCGGGTAGGAGCCGCTCGCCCCTGCGGTCCCCCGGACACTCGACCAGGAACCTCCCGACCGGTGGCTGCCCCAACCGGATCCTGATACCGCCCGGCCGCTCCACCAGCCACCGAACGGTACGATCGCTTCCGTGGTACACGAAGCCGTGCTCCTGGGCGCCGGACAACGGGGTCGGCATGTCTACGGCGCCTACGCCTCGCGCAAACCGGACCGGCTACGTTTCGTTGCGGTCGCCGAACCGGACGACCAGCGGCGCCGGATCTTCGCAGAGGAACACGCCATCCCCACCTCCCGCCGGTTCGCCGACTGGCCCGAGATGCTGGATACCGAGCCGGCCCGCGCCTGGGTCATCGCCACACCCGACCGGCACCACGCAGCACCGGCCGTCGCCGCCCTGGGACAGGGTTTCGATGTGCTGCTCGAGAAACCGGGAGCCCATAGCCTGCGACAGTGCTCCAGGGTGCTGGAAGCCGCCCGACTCAGCTCCGGAAGCCTGACCGTCGGCCATGTGCTCCGCTACACCCCTTTCTTCACCACCCTGAACCGGTTGATCGGTTCGGGCCGTCTGGGCCGATTGATCACGGTCGAGCACCGGGAGGACATCGCTTACTGGCACATGGCCCACAGTTTCGTGCGCGGGAACTGGGCACGGGTCGGCGAGTCCACACCGATGATCGTCCAGAAGTGCTGCCACGACTTCGACATCCTTGCCTGGAACCTCGCTACCGCGGGCGAAGGTACACGGGTGACCGGAATGCAGTCCTTCGGCTCCATGATGCATTTCCGTCCCGAACATGCCCCGGCCGGAGCCGCTGCTAGATGCACGGACCCCTGCCCCGTGGCGTCCACCTGCCCCTTCGATGCCAGTCGGCTCTACCTGGATCCGGTGCACACGGGTTGGCCTGTCCATGCGATCACCGACGACCTGTCCCCGCAAGGACGAATACGCGCCCTTCGCGAAGGCCCTTACGGACGATGCGTCTACACGACCGGCTCGGATGTGGTCGATCACCAGACCGTGACGATGGAAACGTCCACGGGAGCGACCGCCGTCCTCGTGATGAACGGTCACGCCGCCCGCCAGGAACGGACGGCCCGGTACCACGGCACTCGAGGGTCGGTAGTCGCCACGTTCGGGAGCCGCCTGGCAATCGAGTTTACCGATCATCTGGGAGGCGCCACCCACCAGCTTCCAATATCTGCTGCCGGGGAAGGTCACGCCGGGGGCGATTCCGGCTTGATCGAAGCGTTTCTCGACTCGGTGGAAACAGGAGCGTCCTCGAAGACCTCGACCGAGACATGGTTCGAGAGCCACCTGCTCGCCTTTGCCGCGGAGCAGTCCCGGCTCACGAGTACAACCCTCAACATCGACCGCATGCGCTCCGACCTGGGGAACCCGAGCTTCGACTCTTCGACACCAACCACCGGCCCCTGATGGGGCATCGTCGGACCTTTGTATCCACCGATCCTGCCGGCCCGTAGTCGAAGTCGGCAACGCGGTGTCTTGTGTCATCTCGCGAGTTGCGGGGTTTGCAGGTAGTCGAGTTCCCATGTGTCTACCCGCTGAACCCACGGCTTCGGGAACTCAACACGAACCACAAGCACCAAGACCGGCGAACGACCCGCTCGTCCCCCGCTGCCCAGCCGTCGGGCCCCGGTCAAACCCGACTTTGGTGGGTGTTTTGTGTTTTGCCTGGTCAGGGGGGTTTGGTGGTGGCGTGTTTCCACTACATGGGCGGTGTGGGCGGCTGGTGGTGGGGTTAGGTGATCGTGGCTTTGTCCCAGGTGTGGGTGTCTGCTCCGATGGCGGTGAGGGTACGGGCTTGTAGGGGGCTGCGCCGGGTGGTGAGTGTGATTCGGCGGCCGTTGGCTGTGAGTTGGTGGCGGCGGATGCGGTTGAGGTCGCGCAGGGCTCGGGCGGCGGTGAGGTGTTGGTCGCCGAGGTCGGGGTCGCGGACGTCGGCTTGGGCGAGGGCGTGGTTGATGAGGGTCTCGATTAGGGCGGCGTAGACGCAGACAGCGACGTGGCCGCGGACTCGTTGTTCGGTCCAGTGCCGCACCGGGCGGAGCCGTAGGTGATCTTTGAGGACCCGGAAGCGGGCTTCGACTGCTTGCAGTTGGCGGTAGTAGTCCACGACTTGGGCGGTGTCAGCTTGGGTGGGTGTGAGGCTGGTAGCTAGCACGTAGCGGCCGGCGAGGAGTTCTTCGTATTGGTGGGCGTCTTCGTTGTAGTGGTATAGGAAGCGGCCCGCTCCGATGTCTGTGTCGAAGAGCCGTGCGGCGCCGCCGGAGGCGAGGATGCGCTGGGCGGCTGCCCCTATTTTGGCGGGGTCTTTGAGCCTGCCTGCACGGACGCGGCCCTCCAGCGCCCGGAGTTTGGCTTCGGTGTCGGCGACGATCTGCGTTGTGCGGGCGGTGTCTCGCCGGGCGCGGGCGTCGGATTCGACCACGACCGCGCGGGTGCCGTCGTCGAGCGCCACATCGGCGGCGCGGCAGCGGCGCTGGGGGATTTGGACCCAGGCGGTGTCATCGTCGATGGCTTCGAGGGCTTCGACGCCGATGACGTCACGGCGCAGCTTTGTGGCCAATATGTGGTCGAACCCGGCGTCGGTGACCGCTTCTACATTGGCTACCGAGATCAGGCCCCGGTCGGCGACCACACAGATACGGCCCACCGCGAACCGCTCCGCCAAGTCGCCCAACACGGCGGCCAGGGTGGTGGCGTCGTTGGTGTTCCCCGAAAACACCCGATGGGCAATCGGGATACCGTCGGAGGTGCACAACAGGCCGATCACTATCTGGGGCCGATCCGCGCGATGGTCCCGCGAGTACCCGAACGCCCGGGAGGGGAAACGCCCCGAGGGCCGGGCCGAACCCTCGAAATACGTGGACGCCAGGTCGTAGCACACCACCCGCAAGTCCAGGTTCGTCAAGTCGCACAACCGCGCATACAGATGCGTCTCCGTCTCGTCTCCGGCGGCGGCGGCGACCGCATCCAAAGCCCGATAGTACTGGTCAAGCGACGGAGCCGACCAGCCCTCGGGCATGACCACATCCACCGCGGCCCACTCCACCAGCCGCCGCTTCGAGCACGGCGCCACCAACCTATTGGCCACCATCGCGAACACCGCATCCTCCAACACGGCGGCGCCCCGCCGGGCACCCACCGCAGCGAACCACCCGTCAAGACCCAGCCGCTGCCACACCGCCCACACCGCCGCTACCGCCCCCACCCCAGGCGCCCCTTCAGCTGCCAACGCCCCGACATCGACACGTTCACGCCGTAGATGACGCTCCAAGGCAGCCACGATCCGTTCCAGCTGCCCGGACTCGCGCAAAGCGGTCACCTCCCCCAGGCGCAGAAGCGTGCGATGCCCAACCTTCGAACCGTCGCGGACGGACTCCACCAAAGACAAATACTCGTACACCTTGTCGCCCCTGCGACGGCGGGTCGTCTTCACGAACATACCCCAGAACAATACCACTAACAGCACGGCCCACCAACCATATGTCGCCCCTACAAATCCGCACCCAAACGGTGCCCTACACCACAAAACCCCAGGTCAGCGAACCAACCACTCCCGCCAAACTCGGGTCAAAGCAGCTACCGACAACACCCCGGATGCCGAGCCCTCAACAGTCAGGCACCGGTTTCCGCATCAACATCGCGAAGATGCCGGGGTCGCAAAGGCCCCAGCCTCGGCCCGTGGTCAACACTCTGAACGGTTGCGGGGACCCGCATTACCAACTCGCTCGATCAAGAAGACCTCATCCTACGAGGGGTTTGATGATGATGACGTCGTCGTGGATGAGGGTGTCGTGAACGTTTCGATGTCTGTCCACTCCGAGTAGCCAGCGGTGTTCCAAGCCTGAACCTGCACCGTGAACTCCGTGCCGAAAGTGGCAGCCATATACGTGATCTCGAACTCGGTTTCACCTTCGTAACTGTACGTATAGTATCCTGCCGTCGAACCATCGGAGCGTGTCGACCTCAGTAACAGGTAGTAACGGTATACCTCACCGCCCGTCTCCGCAGCATCCCACGTTATCAACCACCTGTCCCCGTCCTGTTCCAAAGCAACGTTCGCGGGTGTCTCGGGCAGCCCACCCACCGGTGGAGGCAACTCCGTCGTCTTGTCGGGTCCCTGGTACACCGCACCCGACTCGACGAGGAAGTCCCGCAGCTCGTTGGCGTCATCAACCAGATCCGGCAGGTCGCTGTCCTCACCTATCCGCCCGTCATACTCATCGTCCCTTTCGACTGCGGCCGCTTTGATCTTGGTCACCAGCTCCACCAAAGGTATGTCAAGGTTGTTCCGCTGCTCCTCGGTCCGTGCGTATTCGATGTCGGATGCGACCGCCCTGACCGCACCCTGGTCGGGCCGCTGAACGAACCACACATCCGCGGTTCCAAAGTTACCGCCCCATGCCTCCACCGCGATCGTGAAACTCGGTTCCAGGAACAACACAACCTCGTTGCCCTCGTAAACCGCCGCGGTCCTCCCTTCCGGGTCGCGGACAATGTTGGTGAGCCAGCCGTCCTTCCAGTTGTCCCAATCCTCAAGCTGGTCCTCACTGATAATCAACCCTTCACGGTGCAACTCGACTGTCAGTTCGGATGGCCCCGTTCCTACTATGTACTCGTTCACCCTCACATTCACATAACAGCTGTACCAGTACCTACTGGAAGATGCTGAGATCTCGGCATGATCCGCCAGGATCAGCGGATACAAGCCACATCGGGTAGTATCCTCCAACACAGTGGCCCGAACCACAATATGGGTAATCGTCAGCGGGTCATAGCCCATGACGGCATCGGAAACCGTCGGTGGATCATCCTCGGTCGGCAGAGCGGCAGAGAAGCGGGGGTGGACAGTACTGCAACCCGCTGGGGTGTCGTCCTAGCACACGGATCATGGGAGCTTCCCCCTAACGGAACACAAGGAGGGATCACCTTCTCAAGATACGACACCGGAACAAGGAACACCTCTTCCGGCTCCCGCGGGCCTACGACCTGATCCTCAATGGCTCCCTGTGTAGCCTCTGGTACGGAGAGGGTAGTGTCAGCCGGGTCCCTGTCTACGGTCGCCTCGCCACAGGCTGACACAACAAACACAACCATGACCCCGCACATCCACCGGTAGATCCGTCTCATCCGGCTCCTCCTTGTTCAGCGTAACTGGTAGATGGCTTTGGTTGCTGCTATGTCATGAGCGGTCGGCTCAAAATTGTCGTACATGCTACTTGACATCACGCTCGGCCAGAGACCATACGAGCTGCTGGTGGGGGTACTGTAAGTATCGAATAGCCAGAAGGCGTGGCCCATTTCATGCATAGCAACCACGTACGCCGCCGTACATGTAGCCGTCGTGAGTTCGTTCTCGTAGTCTAAGTTCTTGGTGAGGATTATTTTCGTAGACCGGATAGGTACGGTATTAGGCGGCCAATTACTAACACATCCAGGGACACTAAGCTGGCCACAATGCTTGGTGGATACATGATCGGTCTTCCAATAAGAGGGTGCGCGGATAGGTGCTCACGTGGGGACACAGTGACTGCGACGGTCGACGACCCTGAGGTATAACCAGCAGTTTCTCCGCGTGGGAACTGCCTAGGAGTTACGGATAGGGGTGGTCGCGTCCGCCTATCCGCGCACCCTCTAACTAGGCGGCATTAGCTGGCCACAATGCTTGGTGGATACTCCCACAACCATAACCAGCAGTTTCTCCGCGTGGGAACTGCCTAGGATACGATCCGCGGCATTATCTCCCAACCAATCGAGGCTAACCGGGGAGGTTCACACTGGACTCCGGGGAGGTTCACACTGGACTCAGTATCCGCCCAATCCGAGCAGGTACCGGACCATCCGGGCGGTGGCGCCCCAGAGGACATCGCCATCGATGTCGAAGAAGTAGACCGCTCGGCCGTTCCATTGCTCGCTACGCCAGCGTGATTCTTCCTCGAGGAGCCTGATGGAGGGCGTGAGGATCCGATCCACCTCGTTGGGATCGGGTACCAGATCGGGAACACCGTCCAACCGTCCCACAACCGGGACCACCATGCGTGGATAGGTGACGGTGTGGATGGCGGGCAGATAGCCGAGGACTTCCACGCCTTCCGGGTCGATCCCCACCTCTTCACGGGCCTCGCGCAGCGCAGTCTCGAGCGGGCCCTCGCCCGGTTCGGGCTTCCCTCCGGGGAAAGCGACATCCCCGCCGTGGGTCGGCATGTGAACGGGCCGCCTGATCATAACCAGCCGGATGTCGGGCCCGTCCTCGTAGAGCGGCGCGAGGACGGCAGCCCGCGGCACATCGCCACCGGGTGGCGGCTCCGGAAGGAGCCGCGGGAAGTTCCAAGGGTTATTCATCGATCACGCATGGTACGCCAACCTGTCGACAGTGGTCCGCGCTCACGCTCGCCCTGGACCGGTCCGACCGGATAGGCTCGCCCTGACATGAACCGATCCGCGCGGGAACCGCTGTCTCTTATCGACCGCAAGACCGACCGTTTCGTGCTGCGCCCATTCCGGAGACGGGACATCGACGCGCTCTACCGGGCCGTCCGCGCCTCCCAGGCCGAGTTGGCCCGCTTCCTTCCGTGGGCCGCCAGAACCTATACGAGAGCCAGCGCCGCCATTTTCGTAAAGGAGAGCATCCAGTCCTGGCGCGAGGCCAGAGCATACGACTTCGCCATCCGCCGCCCCGACATCCGCGGCCGCCACATCGGCAACGTGAGCATCTGGCACGTATCCCGAACCTTCCGCAGCGGAGAGATCGGCTACTGGATCCGCACCGAGGAGACCGGCCTGGGTATAGCTACCGAGGTGACCAGGGCAGCCCTGCAGATCGGTTTCGAGGAACTGAACATGCACCGTCTGATCCTCCGCATAGCACTGGGCAACTCCCCCAGCGAGCGCATAGCGCGCAAGCTCGGCTTCGTTCGCGAAGGAGTGCTACGCGAGGAGATCAAGGTAGGAGATCGCTGGCTCGACCACTCCGTATGGGGCCTGCTCGACCATGAGTACCGCCGTAACAACGGCGCCAAGCCATGAGCCCGGTCGCAGAGAGTCGATTCGATCGTCTGTGTCTAGCTAGGCTGCTCCGCCAGGTTGTTCGTCTCGACCGGGTAGCTGCGAACGTGAGCCAATATCTCGCTCCGGAAGAACTTGAAGGTCCTCCCGCCCGGGAGGCGGTAGGCCGGGAGCCGTCCCTCCCGGGCATACTTCCGCACCATCTGTACGTTCATGTCCAAAAGGTCAGCCACCTCTTGGGCGCCGAGGATTACATCGTCTTCGGGTGCCATCTCACTTCCCCTTTCCGCAGGTCCAACCCTGCCTACCGGTATCTGAACCAGTTCGGGCCGATTCCTTCACCGCCGCCGCACACGGGGACGGTGCTTCAAGGACCACCCTCGACGGATAGCCCGACCTCTACGCGAACCAAGAATAGTTTACCTTACTTCTCGGCTGTCCGAACAGATGCTCGATGGAATTCGCGCCACCTGGCGGGCAGACTGTAGCGGATGCGACCTACCACCCCCAACTGGTGGGGCAAACGGGCCCATATCATCTACACCGTCACGGTGTTCGTGATCCTTGCTTCCCTCGACAACGCCGCCATAGCCCTGTACCCCGCACTGACCAAAGTCATGGCCGCCGACTTGGGACTCAGCGAAAGAAGCGTCGGCCTGGTCACCGCCCTGGTGATCCTGGTGGCCGCCGTAACCGCAGTGGGCTGGGGATTCTACGGGGACCGCAATCAGCGCAAGCCCCTCCTGTTCTGGGCGACCCTGCTGTGGTGCATAGGGCTGCTGGCAGTGACCAGGTCGCGGTCCCTGGTCGATCTGGCGTGGTGGTCGGTCCTGGTGGGAATCGGGTTGGGAGCGATCGCCTCGGTCGGATTCTCGGTGATCTCGGACTTCGTGGCTCCTCGGCGGCGCGGCCTGGCGATGAGTTTTTGGGGACTCTCCCAAGGGACCGGCGGCTTCTTCGGCATTCTCGTAGGTGGCGTCCTGGGCGCCGACGAATGGCGGACGCCGTTCGTGGGGCTGGCCCTGGCCGGGATCGGCGTGGCCGTTCTGTACCTCACGACCGTCGATGTTCCCCGAGCCAGGGCGGAGCCGGAGCTGGCCGCGGCGCTGGCTGCCGGGGGCACGTACGAGTTCCGGATCGAGAAGTCCGACGTGGCCCGGCTGTTGCACACCCGCACCAACCGGTGGCTGATCCTGCAGGGCCTTACCGCGCAACTGGCTTACGGGTCCCTCATCTGGGTACCGCTCCTCTACCAGAGCAAGGTGCAGGCCGAGGGATACGACCTGGCCACGGCGACCGCAGTCGGTGCGGTCTTCGGCGCCATCTTCCAGATCGGGGGGGTGACCTCCATCCTGTGGGGTCACCTGGGCGACCGGTTCCAGGTCCGCACGGCCCGGGCGAGGGCGATCCTATCGATGATCGGGATACTCGGGGCCATCCCGTTCTTCGTGGGCTTCTTCTTCGTGCCGTTGACCGGGCTCGAGATACCGACGGGCCAGGGCAGCATCGCCATCGTCGTCGCCACCCTGGCCAGCGTGGTCACCAATCCCTACGCGGCCACCGCCTTCATACTCTCCGTGGTCGCCCTGGTCTTCACCTCGGCCGACTCCCCCAACTGGTACGCCCTCATCTCCGATGTGAACCTTCCGGAACACCGCGGAACCGCTTTCGGGCTGGGCAACCTGTCCAATGGCATCTCCCGGACGCTCGGTAATGGTCTCACCGTGGTGGCGGCCGGCCTGCTGACGGCCCGTTTCGGGGCTCCCTGGAACTACGCCATCGGGCTCACCGCATTCCAGGTGTTCTTCATTCCCACCGGGCTGTGCTACTGGATGGCGTCCAAGACCTGCCCGGGCGACATCGCAAGGATCCGGTCCCTACTCGTCGAGCGGGGCCGGGAAGCCCTCCCCCCCGACCCTTCCGCCTAGGAGACTGCTGATTTAGTCGGTCTGTTGGGTGTTGGCTTGTTCGCGTTTTGGGTTTGTTGGGATTATTGTAGGTGGTATGCAGGGTAGTGAACGTGGTGATCGTGAGTTTCTGGACGCTATGGAACTGTGTGGGGAGTTGGTTCCGGAGGGTTCGGTGTATCAGTTTTTGGCTGAGCACCGCCGGCGTCTGTTTCCCGCTGAGATGTTTGGGGATTTGTTCGGCCCGCGGGGCCGACCGTCGATACCGGGCTCGGTGATTGGGGCGGTGATGGTCCTCCAGGCGTTGGAGGGCCTGTCGGATCGGGAAGCGGTCCAGCGGCTGCGTCGTGACATAGCTTGGAAAGCGGCGGCTGGTCTGTCGTTGACCGATGGGGGGTTCCACCCGACGGTGCTGACGTTGTGGCGAGCGAGGCTTAGGGCGAGTGACCGTCCTGAGCGTATCTTCGACGCGGTGCGGGAGGTGGTCGCCGCCTGTGGGGTGTTGGCGAACAGGGGACGCCGTGCGTTGGACTCGACCATTCTGCACGACGCGGTTGCTACCGGGGACACGGTGACGATGATCTCGTCGCAGATAAGGCGTTGCCGACGTCTGATCCCGCAGGCAGCCGACCTGGTGCTGGTGGCCCATGACTACGAATCGAAGGCGAAACCGTCCTGTGACTGGTCCGATCCCGACAGCCGATCGGAACTGATCAACGGTTTGGTCACCGACGGGCTGGCGCTGATCGAAGGGGTGGAGGACATAAAGCTGAACCCCGAACAGGCCGACGCAATAGGTCTGTTGGGAGTGGTTACGGGCCAAGATGTGGAACCGGACCCCCACCGGGAAGGCCGATGGCGGATAGCGCGGCGTGTGGCCCAAGGATCGGACCATATCGACGGTGGACCCCGAAGCCAGGCACGGTCACAAGACCCGGACCCGCAAACGGGACGGGTACAAGGCCCATGTGACTACCGAACCCGAAACCGGGCTGGTCACCGCCGCCCACCTAACCGCTGCCAACACCCCAGACGCCGACAGCATCGCGGATCTCGTTGCCGAAGCACCCCCGGGTGCCGAAATCGTCGCCGACTCCGCGTACGCGTCCGGTGCGGCGCTTGAAACGTTCGACGATCTTGGTCACACCCCGGTGACCAAACCAATCGTACGCAAACCCCACATCGAAGACGGCTATCACCGCGACGACTTCGATATCGACACCGGAGCCCGGACAGTGACGTGTCCCGCCGGGCACACCACCCGCATACGCCCCGGTGGTACCGCCCCGTTCGCCAAGCGGTGCAACGGCTGCCCCCTGCGGGCACGATGCACCACCTCCAAGCGTGGACGGACCATCGCAGTCGACAAACACCACGACCGTCGCGCCGCGAACAAAGCACGGTGGGCCAAAGAAGAAACGCAGGACACCTACCGGAACCACCGGCCGTCCGTCGAGCGGACCATCGCCTGGCTCACCCGCCACAGAGCCAGACGTGTCCCACACCGAGGAATCAAACCCAACCAGCAATGGCTCACCACCCCAACAGCAGCCATCAACCTACAACGCCTCATCAACCTCGGACTCACCCACACAACCACCGGCTGGGCACTCAACCCCACCTAAACCACCAAACCCACCGGCAACCCCAAAAACCGGGGCAACTCCACCCCGACAACCAGCACCACCACCCCCCAACCGGCAGCCTCCCACCAACCCACACCAGCCAACAGCACATCCCAGGGTTCAAGCAGCACCCCTTCAGACGGATTGCTCGGCGCCCTCCTAGGAGGGCGCCGAAAACCCCGTACAAAGAGGTTCGCCCGCTAGCCCACAACGTTCAGACCAGGTAGTTTGCCAACGAGCAAACCCCGCAAGATTCGTTTTCCAGCACCCGCCCAGTGGCCTGCCTGCACAACAACCTGCCGTGCCCTGCTCGCTACCGACGCCCCTCGCTGCCGGCGTAGCCCCGCCGCAATTTCACAGACAGACCACTGCTCCGTCCCCGTCCGTAGGTTCTCTGCCCACTTGCCCTCCCACCGACCGTTCCGGTGCGGTACCCTTAGTTCCGGCAGGCCTCGGCCTGTCGCGTCCGATCAAGGAGTTATGTTTGCCGAAGGACGACGTACTACGGGTTCAGGGAAGTGTCATCGAGACCCTCCCGAACGCCATGTTCAGCGTGACGATCGACGGAGGACTGAAGGTACTGGCCCGAGCCTCCGGGAAGATGCGCCGGGGACGCTTCATCAGGATCCTCCCGGGCGATCGGGTCGATGTGGAGCTGTCCGCCTACGACCCCACCCGAGGCCGTATCGTCTGGCGCTACAAGTAGGAGGGTGCGGGGATAGGCGGACCGTAACCGCCCCCGCCAAAAGACCCTGCCCGGCTCCACGTCGACGAACCTCTGGTTGTCGCCGTGTACTCATCAGCCGTCGGACTCAATGTTCCGCCGGGTGAGCCACCTGTCCGCGCACCCTCCAGGAGTTCCGCCGGCGGGCCGGTGAACGATCCGGGAGGGCGCCTTCCCTGCAGTCGTCAGCCGATCATCATCCGGATCGCCGCCCCTACCGCTGCCACCACCAGCACCCACCTCGCCCAGGCCGCTCCCTTGCGAACCGCCAGCCGCGCCGCCAGGTAGGCACCCGACGTGTACCCGGCCGCCAGCACGAACCCGAACCCCAGGTCGACATGACCGGCCACGAAGTAGAAGGGCAACGCCACCAGGGTGTAGGTGCCTATGAGGGCTACTTTGGCACCGTTACCCTTCAGCAAATCCAGCCCGGATCCCAACACCAGAGCGGTCAGCAGCAGGATCCCCACTCCTATCTGGACGAAGCCCCCGTAGAAACCGATGAAGAGGAACACGATGTTCCTCCAGAAGGGCGAGAGGCGTGGAGGTAAGTCCTCCAGCCATCGGTTGGTGTTGAAGATGACCGACAGCGCAACCAGCAGCAGGACCACCGCGAATACCCGCTGCATGCCCTCGGGGGACACCCGGGTGGCGGTCCAGGCCCCCAGGCCGCTCCCGATCAGGACCGGGGGAAGCAACAGACCGACCCGGCGCCAGGGGATCGACCTCCCCTGCTGGTAGGCGCTCACGCCGGCGATATTGGCGAACAGGACCGCCACCCGGATGCTGCCGTTGGCGATGTGGGCATCGGACATCAGGATCACCAACGGAACGGTCAGCGCCGAACCCCCTCCGGCGACCGCGTTGATGAAACCCGCCCCGAATCCGGCGAAGAAGAGGAGGATGAACTCGAGTTCCGTGAGCTACACCTTCGACGCGTACCCGCCACGGGAGACGGGTGTGAGAAGCCACCGCGCCATCGGCGGGAGATCATGACTCCGACCGAGACCCGCATTGCACCTGCGGCTCCCGGTCACAGGTAGAGTCCCCCGGCCGCCTCGTCCTCTCCGTCGGGCCCGCCGCTCCTGATCTGCTTCAACTGGGCCCGAGCAGCCATCTGCTGGGTCATGATGGCCGCGTGGATGCCGTTGAAGAGACCTTCGAGCCATCCGATCAGCTGAGCCTGGGCCACCCGGATCTCGGCCTGAGTGGGAATCTCGCTGTCCAGCGGGACGAACACATCGGCCATCTCGGCTCGAAGATCGTCGGTGAGCACGCTCCTCAACTGGTCCATCGACGCCTCGAAAACTGCGCGTAGCCGAACCCGGCCTTCCTCGTCGAGAGTCGCCGTGCGCACCTCTTCCAGCATCGACCTGGTCATGGACGCGATCCGCAGCAGCTTGGCCGGCTCCTCGATGCGGTCGGGGACCTCCGTGTCGATAGGAGTCGACTCCACCACGACAAAGCCTCCGTCGGAAGCTTCAGGATCACGATCCATCACATCATCGATCATCGAGTCATCTCCATGTTCCGGACAATGGAACCTCGGGGTATCTCCACTGTGAGAATAAGCACATTAGTGCCGCTGATCGGTCACAGGACCCCCATCCGGCGGTTGAGCGGGCCGGCCTCGTCGACCCGCGCGGATCAATCGACCCACTCGTCGAGCACCAAGCCTCTCCCCCGGCCCCGTTCACCCACAGCCCGCACCACAAGGCTGCGCCACAATGCGGGCATGATCACTGCCCAGAACCTCCTCCAATTCGCCACGAGGAGAGCAACCACGTACACGCCGGGAAGCCACCAGAGGCTCGCGTTATGCAGGACCGCCCACAGGAACATGGCCGACAAGATCCCGATGCCCACCATCACCGAGGACGGGTTGGCGAGCAGAACCGATCCGAGAAACACCAGACCGGCAATCGGAGCCATGAGCCACCAGGAGAAATACCCACCGCACCCGAGCCCTATTCCCAGGCCCACCGCCAGCCAAGCATCGGCTCGCAGGTCCCATCCCTTCAAGCGGGTGTCCCGCGGGGCCGCCCGGGCGAACCTACCGTCGAGGAAGTCGGTGCACCAGGCGAACCCCACCACGACAATCGCGGTATCCAGACTCCGGAACCCCACCAACCACGCGAGTACCGGAGCGCTCAACAGGCGGGAGAACGTCAGGAGATCGGCCACGTTCGCCCCGTCGAGTCCGACACCTCGGTGAGGGATGTTGCCGTCCATAGTCACTCCGGTCTGCGACCTCCTTAGAGAATATCCTACGTCGGTCCGGCTGCGCGTGGTCAAGAAGATCCCTCGTCGGCAGTCGCCCGCCGGCGGCTACCATTGATCCGGTTGGGAAACCCCGCCACCTCTCCATTGCCACGACGCCCGCCCGCGTAGCTCAGGGGATAGAGCAACCGCCTCCTAAGCGGTAGGTCGCAGGTTCGAATCCTGCCGCGGGCGCTCCGGGGTATTCGCGTGTTGGTGGGTGTTGGGTTCGCGGGTTAGGGGGCAAAGTCGGGTTTTTGGCTGGTTTTGGGGGTTTTGGGGGTCTGGTGGGGTGTGTGCGGTGCTGTGGGGTGCCGGTTATGGGTGTTGGTGGTGTTGGCGGCTGGTTTTGGACGCGTGTGGTTCGACGGGTGGTTCCCGTCGGTGTGGGATGGGTCGGGGTTGGTTTATGGGGGTGCCCGGGTGGGTGTGGGGCTGGTGGGGTGTGGGGGTGGTGTGGCTGATGGGGTGGTGTCGGGGGTTGTCTGGTCGGGATCGGTGGGGATGCTGTTGTGGTTGTCCCGGTTGCGGGTTCGTCGGGTTTGTTCGAGGTTGTGGATGACTGCGGCCATGAGCGCGGCGAGTGTGTGGGCGGCGAGACCGAACGCACGGCAGGATGCTTTGTCGAAGCTGCCGTCGTCTTTGATCATGGAGTTGACTCCTTCGACGGGGTTGCGTCCGGCGTAGTCGGTGGCCCAGTGGGTGGTTCCGTAGGCGTTGCGTTGGTGGTTGTCGAGTTGTTCGACGCTGAGGGTGATCATGCCGTTGCAGCAGTACTCGGTGTCGGGGACGGCGACGGTGGGCTGGTCGGGGTTGTGGGTGCGGTTGGGCCGGTTGGGGTTGCGGGTCTTGGCTGTGGTCATAACGCGGCCGTCGCATTGGGGGCAGATGATTTTCTTGGTTCCGTTGGGGAAGGATTGGAGGACTCTCCATTGGTATTTGGACCGTTCGTCGTACCAGTCTTGGAGGGCGGCGCCGGTTAGATCGTCGGGTGGGCTCCATCGATGCGGTGGTGTCCAGATGGACAGGGGGGTGCCGCAGTGCACGAGGATGGGGGTGTCGCGTGTGCCTGCGGTGATCAGCCTGACCCGTTTTTCTTCGTCCGAGGATTGGTTCATGACGATTTCCCAGCCCTGTTCGCGCAGCGGCCGGACGAAGGTGTCTTTTTTGCGGGTGTAGCCCTGGTCGGCTTTGACGACTTTGAGTTTGGGTGCGACGCGTTTGGCTTGGATGGCCACCTCGTGTCCGATGGGTCCGGCTTCCTCGTCGGCTGGTGTGAGGGTCATAGCGACAATGTGTGGGGCGACGGAATGGTGGCGTCTGCCTTTTCGGATGGAGCGAACAAGTACAGCGAAATGACCGAAGAAGCCATTGAAGTGTCCTGCCGGACGTTTCGACGTTTCGCTGCGGAACCCTCGCCCGGCATCGACGTCGTCTGTGCGTTGTATCTTCCCGTTGGGCTTGAGCACAGTGCCCGGCGGTATCCGCCCGGCGTCGACCTCGGCTTGGGGGGTGTAGTCGGTTGTGCGGGCCCACGTTTCGTAGTCGGTGGCGTCGATGGCGATCTCGGTGGCAGCGCGAGCTGACCATTTCGCAACGGAGGGTGCGAGGAAGCGGTCGACCATCCATTGCAGGTCGATGTCGACACCGCCGGGGGTGACCGCCCCTTCCGTCAGGAATGCTTCGATGCGTCTGGCCTGACGCCAAACCAGGTTGTAGGACACAAACGAGTTGCCGGTGTCGGGATCCAGCAGGCCCCATTCGATGGCGATCACAGCGTCGAGGCCTGCGAGGACTTCGCAAAACGCCGTCCGCGTGTATTTGCCCGTCATTTTGACGGTCAGGAGCATGACCGTGAGGATCATTTGGGTGGTAAGCACGGGTTGCGAACCCGGATGGGCACGCAACACCTGATCTATGTGTGTGCAAACCGCGGTGAGGCCCACGTACTGGAACATTCGGCGGGCTTGGGCGGGAGTCGTGATTATCGGTTCCCGGCGGCGGACTCCCTCCTCGTCGGTGTCCCCCCAGATGTTGACGCCCGCCGAGTCGGTGTCGTCGTACTGGTCCGCGCTGGAGTGGTCTTTGGGCAGTTTCCGCTCACAGTTCAGCTCGTACAAGCGGGCCGGGTCCGCCATCCCCCGCGCGGCGTAACGTTTCGCGGCGGCGGCGGGCAGCCCGGGGCTTGCTGACGATCATGCGCCCAGCCCCCCGACTGCTGCGTCGACGGGGTCGAGGTCGGCAGCGGAAGCGGTGAGTAGTCCGGTGAGGGTGTCACACGAGACCGGACCTGCGATCTGACGTAGCGCAGCCAGGCTGGTGGCGGCGTGTAGATGGGCGACCAGCCAGGTGGAGCGGGCACGTCTCACCGACAGGCTGGCATTGCCACCGAACCCGACCTGGCGGCACAGCGCGTACACCGCGGTGCGATGCGACGCGGATACGAACCTTCCGTCGCCGACCAGACCCACCGCTTCGGTGACCAACCGGGTGTAATCGCGCCGGACCGGTACCACACGCGGATGCCGACCCCGAACCCGCACACCGACACGGCCACCACCCAAATCGATCACATTGCCAGTCTCGGCTGCAGCGATCGCCGGGCTCAGCAGACCCGCTCCCAGGGTGGCTGCGACCACCCAGCGGCGACCCGCAGGCTCCGCCCGAGACGGCAGGCAGGCCGAGATCCGAAACGCGGTCTCGTCGCCCGGTGTGTACGGGGAAATAGGAACATGCTTGCGGGTCGGTTCCCCAACCGGTGGCCAACCATCCCCGAACGCAGCCCGCCCCACCCGGCGCAGCAACCACCGCTTATCACTACGCCACGTCCCCGCCCGGTCGGCGTTGACCTCGTTCGCCCAAAACTCCACGTTCTCAGGACACAACAGCCGAACATTTACGACACCTGACATCTCGTGCATCCACATCGTGAACTCAGAGGTGGCACGAAGCATCCGCCGCGCCATCGGCACATCACCCGGTCGTGCTGCTGCCACCCAACAGCGCACCAACGGCAACGCCAGCGGCTCGAGATGGCCATCGTCGGGATACGTGTCCCAGATCGGCGGTCGCCACATCGACAGCCGTGCCAGCACATCGGCAGAAAGCCTTTCGGACAGCAGGGGCTTGGTGAAACAAGTCACGACCAGAGTCCCAACTTGTCCTGCAAACGGGCAGCGGACAGAACCCTCAGCTTGGCTAGATGCCCATCATGTGACAGTCGTCTGATACAATCCATACAAGCCTTTCGGCTCAATCCGCGGTGTCCAACGGTTTGGTAGACCTGAGTGTGGACACCGCGGATGTTCGTTTTCTTCCCCTGCAGTCTCGCCGACTTTTCCCCTCAGGGCGAGCATTTACTATTAGACTATGCCCTAGGAGACTAGAAACCACCGCTGACCAGGGCATATATACCCACCCGCCCCGAGACAGCATGGCCGCTCCGAGCCGTCGAACCGGCCCGAAACCCGCAACGGACGCGCTCCGAGTCCCCGCCGTACGGTAGATCCGTTTCGGGATAGAGGGAGAGTTATCCATCGCAGGCACCGTGTTGTATTACTGCTAACATATGGCCTATGGTACAGGTAGGGTGTGACACGAAGCCTTTGCCCGATTCGGCTCTTCGCAGCCTGATGGAAGGATCCGCCGCACATGGACGACGCACTCCAACAAGTCATCCGCGACGTCTCCAAGACGCTCTGCGGAGCCCGCCTACGCCTACCTGTAGCGATCTGGATCCGAACCCAGCCCCAGGGCAGTGTTTTCTACCAGCGCCAGATCGCGAAAGGCATCGGAACCGACGCCCGCTACCTAGGCCGCGAAATGCACGTACTCCAACAACTCGGCATGATCAAACCCCAACCCCCGCCGCGTGCACGCGACGTGCGACGTTTCTACCAGGCCGACCACACCCACCCTCTCTGGGCGCTCATCGACACCGCCCTCGCTGTCTGCACCCAACTCGCCCGAACCGGCCGTTAACGGGAAGATGGCCTAGCGTGTTGAATGTCTCGATGGTCGGTGGGTTCTCTAGCCAAGCAGGGTGGAAGGTGAGTATGCATGCAAGGGCTACGCGGCGGCGATGTGGAGGAGCGCGTGGCGGTGGCCCATGTGGTCTCTGCTCCGAACGCAGGCGTACCTGCCAACCGAGGTTACTGACCGGAGCGAGGTTGTAGGTGGCTCGCCTGTCATGGAATGAGATCCGAGTTCGAGCAGCCACCTTCGCCATGGAATGGCAGGACGCTGCCTACGAGAAGGGCGAAGCCCAGAGCTTCTACAATGACTTCTTCAACGTGTTCGACGTAAAACGCCGTTCGGTGAGCCGCTACGAGGAGCACGTGAAGAAGCTCGACAACAGGTCCGGGTATATCGACTTGTTCTGGCCGGGTGTCTTGCTTGTTGAGCACAAAAGCGCCGGGAAGGATCTCGCGGCGGCGTACGACCAGGCTGGCGAGTACTTCGATGCGATCCCGGAGCGGGAGCGACCCCGCTATATCCTGGTGTCCGACTTCCAGAATTTCGAGCTTCGCGACTTGACCGAGCGGAGAACAGCCACGTTCGGTCTGGCCGATCTGCCCGACCATGTAGACAAGTTCGGGTTCGTGGTCGGCGTCAGTCGGCGGATGTTCCGCGATCAGGATCCGGTGAACATCGCAGCTGCCGAACTAGTGGGACGGTTGCACGATGCACTTCGAGAGACGCGCTATTCGGGTCACGATCTGGAGCGTTTCCTCGTACGGGTGACGTTCTGCCTGTTCGCCGACGACACAGGTGTGTTCGAACGGAATATCTTCCTCAATCTGATCACGGAACGCACTAGCGAGGACGGGGCAAACACGGGACAATGGTTGGGACAGCTCTTCGAGGTGCTGGACACGCCCGAGGCAGATCGGTCTTCGGTTCTGGACGAGGATCTTGACAGGTTCCCCTACGTCAACGGGGGGTTGTTCGAGGGGCAGGTTCGGGTTACTTCGTTCAACGCGAACATGCGGAATCTGCTACTGGAAGCGTGCTGGTTTAACTGGTCGAACATCTCCCCCGCGACCTTCGGGGCGCTGTTCCAGTCGGTGATAGACCCTGACAAACGGCGGGCGGATGGAGCGCATTACACCACCGAAGCGAACATTATGAAGGTGATCGGCCCGCTCTTCATGGATGGCCTCCAAGAAGAGTTCCAACGTCTCCGGTCGCGTCGTGACAGTCGTCGGGCAGTCGAACTCAAACGGTTCCAACAGAGACTGGGGACCCTGAGCTTTTTCGACCCTGCCTGCGGGTGCGGCAACTTTTTGGTTATCGCCTACCGGGAGCTGAGGCGCCTCGAAATAGAGGTCCTCCGCGAGATCAGGGCCGCTACCGGCCAGTCCGGGCAACAGGCGTTGGATGTGCAGTTGATGTCGCATGTCGATGTGGACCAGTTCTACGGTATCGAGCTGGGAGAGTTCCCGGCGCGGATCGCCGAGACCGCCCTGTGGATGATGGACCACATCATGAACACCCAGCTGAGCCTGGAGTTCGGACAGACATACACACGTATACCGCTAGAAACCTCACCACGCATCATCTGTGGGGACGCACTGGAAACCGACTGGGCAGCAGTCTTGCCGCCCGACCAGTGCTCCTACGTATTCGGTAATCCACCGTTTTCTGGCTCCAAGATACAGAAATCCCACCGACGCGGGCAGGTGAAGCAGCTGTTCGGCGGTGGGCGGGGAACTCTGGACTACGTAACCGCCTGGTTCGCGAAGGCCGGAGAGTACCTGCAGGGAAACCGCAGCGTCCGGATCGGGTTCGTGGCCACAAACTCGATAACCCAAGGTGAACAACCAGGCCAGCTGTGGCCGGTCCTGTTCGACAGGTACAGCCTCGAGATATCGTTCGCCCACCGTACCTTCGCGTGGGGTTCCGACGCCCGCGGCAAAGCACACGTCCATGTCGTGATTATCGGCTTGGACCACAGCGACCATGCTCCCAAACAGAAGCGCCTGTTCGACTATCCGGACATCAACGGCCAACCCGACGAAAGCTCTACCACAGCCATATCACCCTATCTCGTCGACGCAGCCCACATGGACGACCCCCATGTCACAGTGCGGAAAGAATACAACCCCATCAACGGGATGAGCCGCCTGCGCGTCGGCTCCAAGCCCATCGACGGCGGGATCTACATCCTCAACGCTAACCAACGAGCTGCGTTCCTCGACTCCGAACCCGAAGCGGAACCGTTCCTACGCCCCTACATCGGTGGACGTGAATATCTACACAACGTCGAACGGTGGATACTCGTACTTCACGACGCCGCTCCCGACCAATTAGCCCGCCTACCCCAAGTGAAGGAACGCATCAGTCGAGTCCGGTCCTACCGGCTAGCCAGAATAAGCGCGCCTACCCGTAAGCTAGCCGACACACCAACCCGATACCATGTGAACGTCCTACCTACTGCCCCGTATCTGGTTGTACCGGAATCCAGTTCCGAACGGAGAGAGTACATACCGATCGGATGGTTAGAACCGCCCACCATTCCCAGCAACCTCGTGAAGGTTCTGACGGACGCTTCGCTAGCCGATTTCGCCCTGCTGACATCCACGATGCACATGGAATGGATGCGCCGTATCGGCGGCCGCATCAAAAGCGACTACCGCTACTCGGTCGGAGTGGTCTACAACACCTTCCCCACCCCACCCGGCTACCACACCAAAGACACCCAGGCGAAACTCGAACCCGTCGCACAAGCCGTCGTCGACGCCCGAGCCGTGTGGCCGCACTCCACACTCGCCAACCTGTACGACCCCGACCTGATGCCCCCGAACCTGCGCCGGGCGCACCAGAGCCTAGACCGCACAGTAGACCGCCTATACAGCCGGACCCGTTTCACAACACAATCCCAACGGATCCAGCATCTGCTCACGCTCTACCGCAACGCCCAATGCCGAGATGTGCCTACCGGGCGGAGTCCTTCGTGATTAGACGAAAGCGCAGAACGTTGCGGTCGGCGGAACCGAGGTTTGCGGTTGTGGATGTGGAGACGACCGGGTTCTCCAGACATGACCGCATCGTCGAGTTCGCGTGTGTCACTGTGGTTGACGGTGCCGTGGTGGAGGAGTACGAAACACTGATACAGCCGCACCGTGACCCGGGGCCGGTCCATATTCATGGAATCACTCCAGATATGCTGCAATCGGCGCCACCGTTCGAAGCCGTTGCCGGTGACATAGCTAACCGCCTCGACGGAGCAGTGCTCGTAGCTCACAACATCAGCTTCGACGTAAGGATGCTGGCCTACGAAGCTGACCGTCTCGAAAGCGGCGGCTTCCACCCTGGAGAAGGATTATGCACCTACAAACTGACCAGACAGAAGCTGGCACTAGCCGCCGCGGAAGCCGGTCTGCCCGAACCGAACCACACCGCGCTTACCGACGCCCGCACCGTCGCCGCGCTGGTTGACTTGCATGCCCCGCGCCGGGCTGTGCGAGATCTGACCGCCGTGTCGTGGGTACCGAACATCTCCGCCAGCCGACTTACCGTACGCCGTCCAGACTCACCACCCCGTCGCGGGTCGCTGCACCAAGCTGCTGCACTCACCCGCTGGCCAGGCACCCCCGAGGAACCCACCGCGCTGTACCTCGACGTGCTAGACCGCTGCCTAGACGACGGAATCCTCGAAGACGATGAACGCGAATGGTTGGATGGCACCGCCAGAGTGCTCGGTATCAGCGAACACGGCAGGACGCAGCTGCACAAGCAGTACTACGAACTCCTTAAAGAACAGATACTCGCCGACGGGATCGTCACCCAAGAAGAGCAGCGCCTCGCGGAACAGATCGCCGCTGCGCTCGCTCTCGGACCCACCGGCCTTCCCGTCACGCAGCCTCCCGAGAACCCGGTGGACATCCGCGCAGGCATGACAGTGTGCTTCACCGGAACAGCAGTGATCAAAGGTGGCCCCGCTAACAGACTGCTGTTAGAGAAGATCGCCACACTAGTCGGGATGCGGACGGTGAAGTCCCTTACCAAGAAATGTGACCTGCTCGTCGCGGCCGATCCGCTATCACAATCCAGGAAAGCCCAAACCGCACGAAAGCGGGACATCCCGATCATCAGCGTCGAGGACTTTATCGACGCTACTTGACAGCGAATGGCTGATGTACATTCCTCCATACGCTCCGCGAGGTAGCGAACCAGCACCCGACCAATCTTCGACATCCTCCACGGCAACCGCTGGGGCAGCCTCCCCACCATCGCCCGCCTCGAAAACGCCCTCAACACCAACCTCTGGGGAAACGAACACCGCCAGCCGCCGACGTAGGTCCCGCGCCGTTCGGGGGTCTCGTCCAGGACCCAACTTGACCCCAACAACGCTGCGTTCGGGTCTGTCGTGGCTATTGCATGGACGGATGCAATTCGTTCACCGTCAGACTACATCCAAGACCTTCTGGACCTTAGGCAAAAGGCGCGTCAGTCTTTCACGGTGGCTCTCATACAGGACCGACGCTTCGACCCGCTGATCTCCGTGCTTCTCGGTGACTATCTGGGCTACGAGTGCCTCAGCCACGATCTCGGCCAACGCGGTCCTCGCCTCCGATGTGCCGTCCCTGGAGAGGTCTTCACCGACTAGAGGCAGGAGAGACGGCTGTTTCTGGGCGATCCACAGGGTTTGCTCCTCGTCGGACCTTCGGCCTGGTGGGTCAAAGTAGGAGCGCAGATTGCCAACATCGTGAGAGGCGAACTTGATATTCAGACCGGCGATCCCGGAGTCTCTGCTCATGATTGTCACCGTGGTTCGGGTAGTGTGTTCTCCAAGCGTTGCGTACAACGTTGATGTGGAACCGAGTTGGGAACCCGTGACGCGTATGGCCGATGTGTAGAAACCGAGCTCCCCGTCGAGGGACATGGTTGCGATTCCGCCGTCAAGTACCGTTACACCCTCGCTGTCGGATCGTACGCGTATACCCTTGACGATCATCTCTTCGGCTAGTTCGACTGGTGCCCAGATCACCAGTGCCTTGGTTTTGTTGAGGCCTAGGGTGTATGTGTCCTTTTCGAACCGGAGTCGGTCAGGCGGCTCTATCGGTGTTGGTGGTGGAGGCTCTGGGATACCTTCTAGGACCGCAAGGCCCGACCGTTCGCCGATGGATACCTCTAAGAGTCCCTGCTCGGGTTTCAGCGCCCTGATGCGGACAGGTGCTGTCAAGACATCGGTGCGGCCGCTTCGGTGGGGTCCGAGCCGGATGGATGCGTCGTTTACGACTTCGAAGGCATCGTCGGGCTCCCGCTCGATATCGATGTCTTTGGTGATGATCTGGTTTGCCAGCACGTTCTCGCGGTCGCGCCGGGCAAGTTCAGGGAGATACTTGTAAAATCGCTCGCCGCGGGAGGCTTCGTCGGACACGGCATGCAAACCGATCAATCCCAGTTAGAGAAAACGATCTGACACATGGGCTGCAAGTGTCCGGTACCACGGCGATATCATCGGATACATACTAGCGCCAGCTCGCAGTCTGCATGAGTGGGTTCTACGGGGCGCAGTACATGCAGCAGCAGAATCCAGAATCCAAAGTGAAGCCTGGCAAGATCTTGCCTCGACGCCCGGATCCGACAACTGGCTGATGGAACTGTTTGGCGAGGGGTTTCTCACGTCTCCTACCGTCCACCACATCGCAACAACCCGAGGAAGGGCATCATGGACGGCAAGTATCCGAGTCTCGTATGGATCGCCGTCGGCATCTGGGTGATGATCGGGGGGCAGTGCGCCGCAGCCGTTTTATCGCTGTAGGCTGCTCGCCCGTTGGGTCGATGAATCAGCCTGCCTCGTCCCGCCTCGCCTGGGCCGGGGACACTTCTGCCCGGAGACGATGTAGCGGTGGGGAGGTACCGTTCGGAGGTGTTCGTCGCCCCATAGCCGGTAATCCAGGTAGTGCTCTAGTCGGGCGATGGTGTCCAGGTCTCCCCAGCTAGTCCCGTTGTAGATATCTTGGGCAGCTAGGAGGCTGAGTCAGGTCACTCCCTTCTCTGGGCTGCTCACTCCGCCTCAACGCGCTGACGGTTACCGGTCGTTCGGGGGTACGGATCTCCACGGTTCGGTCTCTGATGCCCTTCCACCGGAAGCGGCCCGATCCGTGGAAGCAGACGTTGCTGCGTTAGACGACCCCTACGAACAAAAGGCTGACTTGATTGATGGTTCCATAGGCGAAGCGTCGATGTGTCATACGACATCCGGATACTATGCTCAGGGTTGTGCGTACTGATTTGATGTGCAGCACAATCAAAGCAGTCGAGCGGTACAAGTGGGATGACTTAGCCCGGGAACCGCTCGTAGACGTGACTAGCAGGACAAACACTTGGCACATATTGTTCAGAGAGGCCTATGTCGGGCCTGCAACCGTAAGCGCTCGTCAAGGTCGCCAAAGTAGCAGGTCACAATGGTTAATTACGTCGAGCCGTCGCGAAGGGAGCAAGGCTCCCGCATCGTTGAAGCGCCGTCCGCCATCGCCTCGGCCACCGCCTCGGCCTGGTCGCGAAGGGAGCAAGGCTCCCGCATCGTTGAAGCGCCCGCAGCACGGCCAGGCCAGTTCCGGCTTCGACAGTCGCGAAGGGAGCAAGGCTCCCGCATCGTTGAAGCTTTGTCTGCGAGTGGGGCTACAACGTCGGCGTGTTGGTCGCGAAGGGAGCAAGGCTCCCGCATCGTTGAAGCTGGCGTGCCGAGATCCGAAACGCGGTCTCGTCTCCCGGTGTGTACGGGGGATAGGAACATGCTTGCGGGTCGGTTCCCCACCGGTGGCCAACCATCCCCGAACGCAGCCCGACCCACCGCGGCATGGAGTTCCTTTACAGCCTCAACCGCCTCAATGTGGCCACAAGCCGCGCTCAGTGTCTCGCCGTCGTGGTCGCCAGCCCAGAACTCATCCGCGTCCGCTGCCGCACGCCTCGGCAGATGCGGCTCGCGAACGCTCTCGCGCGGCTCGTGGAAGTAGCCACTGAGCAAGCGTAGCGGGGAACTCCAAACAGCACCTGGGAGACCGGCGGCCACGCGGGAATGCACGCTACGCGACGAACGGCGCGAGGCCGACGCCAGTGGTGGACTCCGACATTGACTCGCACCCCAGAATCAGGAACCTCTTCGATGCGGTCCCGTTCTAATCCCCTGAGCGACGACCTGCGGTCTGGTTGACCTGACAGTTTCCAGGCCCTGTCGGCCGTGTACTCAACTCTAGAGAGCGAACCTGCCCCCAACTACTCTATCAACGAATGGACATCTGCACGACGCAGGGACTACCTCGCTGCCGCACTGCTGAACATCGGCTCGTACGACGATTGGTGTGACCCCACTCACAGCGATGCCGAGTCGTTCCTGGCCCAATACCGCACGGTCCACACCCATCGCCCCCGACCCCACCATGGTCCACCGTCCGACGCAGATGAAGCCGCCGAAGAAGTCTTAAGACTCATCTGTCAATTGCGGAACTCTTATGGACCGACGCGTGGGCCTAGGACTCCCCACATCGACGTAGAAGCATTACCCGGGTTCAAGGGGTCGTTGCAACACTGCCTTGTTGGAGGGAGTGTAGGAGGTTGTCGAGGGTCTCGGCGGGGGTCTTCCAGTTGAGGGTTTTGCGGGGTCGGCTGTTGAGTGCTGCGGCGACGGCGTCGAGGTCGCCTCTTGAGTGTCTGTGGAGGTCGGTGCCTTTGGGGAAGTATTGGCGTAGGAGACCGTTGGTGTTCTCGTTGGTTCCACGCTGCCATGGACTCTGCGGGTCGCAGAAGTAGATGTCGAGGTTGGCCTCTGTGCGGAGTTGAGCATGCTGGGCCATTTCGACTCCTTGGTCCCAGGTCAGCGAGCGGCGGAGCTGTTGGGGCAGGGTGATGATCGACGCAGCGATAGCGTCTCGTACGGCTTGGGCGCCGTGGCCGGCGAGAGGGGGCCCGTTGTGGACCCGTTGCTGTTTTCGGTGGCCTGGCATGGGTGGGAGGTGCAGCAGCATCGTGAACCTGGTGGTCCGCTCCACCAGTGTTCCGATCGCGGAACTGTGGAGTCCCAGGATCAGGTCGCCTTCCCAGTGTCCTGGCACTGCCCGGTCGTCGGCCTCGGCGGGGCGTTGGGTGATCATGATCTCGGGAGCAACGAACGTCTTGCGTCGCCTCCGGGTTCGTGCCCGCGGGACCCGCAAAGCTCGCCCGGTTCGCCCACACGCCACGAGTTCGCGTTTTAGCGCGCCTCGGCCTTGCACATAGGCCGCCTGGTAGATGGCTTCGTGGGAGATTCGCATGGACTCATTGTGGGGGAAGTCGATCCGGAGCCGGTTCGAGATCTGCTCAGGGCTCCACGACGTTGCCCACCGCTGGGCAGCTCGCCTTCCGTGACGGCGACCCGCCCAGCGCACCTGGGGTCCTGGCACCAGCTCACCATCCGGGCGGGCGATCTGCCCACCCAAACGATCCTGCACATACTCACGAAGCTCGTCGTTGGCGGCCAGCTTGGAGAGCTTCGGGCGGCTGGCACGCCGCTCCGCGTGCCACTGCGCTGTCGTTGCCCGATAAACCACACCACGACTACGAGTCGACGCGTTACGGCGCAACTCCCGCGAAATCGTCGACGCGCAACGACCCACGCGACGACCGATCTCCCGCACCCCCACACCCTGCGCACAGAAGATGGCGATCTCTTCCCGTTCGGTAAACGACAGATAACGCCCCGACACCGAACCCAGAGAGATCGGCGGCATCCCACCAGCCTGGCGGAACCATCTAGACCCAACCGCCGGGGACACCCCCGCCCCGGCAGCCGCGTCCTCACTCGAGACACCCCCAGCGATCCCCTCCCAGAACCGGACCCGATCCTCACGCCGCGCTTTCGACGGCCGACCAGGCGACCACATCCGGCCGCGCACCGCCCGAATCGCCTCCCGACGCTCCACAACACTCACCGCAAACCTCCTTCATCACCAAGTGTTGCGACCACCAATTGAATCCGCCTTAGCCAACTTGCTCGAAATGCGTTAGCTTCCGCGAGACGTTCCCACCGACTGATGTGCTGGTCAAGGCCCGGGGCGTCACTATCGACGTATGCCTGATGGACCTCACCCTTGAAAGAGGCGGCTGAGCGAGAAGCGTGAGTGAAACTGTCGATTCCCAGCCTCATGAGACGAGGTGACGCCCGTCGTTCCCTATCTCTGAGGTGACGTCGTCCGGGTTCTGGAGGCGACGTCCTCTACTGCCCCTGAGCGAACTCCCTGGTGGGGGGTGGTCGCGAAGACCCCACGGCACGGCACGACGACCGACGGCGACGCCCGGCTTTCGCCCCCGGCCCATTGAGCACTACGGCTCGGCCTGGCTGTGGACGTTCTGCAGAGGTTCGTCTACAGACCCTACCCATAACGACATCAAAGTAGTTGAATGTCGTCATGGGTAGGTATGAGAAACGCCTATGGTCTCCTCACGACGCCGAACGTTATCCACCAACGAGCGGCCGCCGCAACCGCAGATCCGGCACATACGATGCTTACATTCCAGACCTGCTCAGCGGCTGGGAACCGTCGCTACCGCTGCGCTTGGCGGGTGCGATAGCAGAAGCCGAAACGCTGGTACGCCTGACCGACGCTGTGGGGTCCGCAGACGATCCGAGCGCGGCTGAGTGGCTACTGGTGAGAGCTGAGAGCGTGGCTTCCAGCCGCATTGAAGGAGTGTTCCCGTCGCTGCGCCGCGTGGCAAGGGCCGAAGCCCGTCAAAGCGGTCTAGCACCATCCGACAAGATGGCAATCGGGAATATCACCGTCACGGCACAAGCCCTAGTGCTGGGGAAGCAGGCGCGGCCGGTGACCGTAGATGACCTATGCGGACTTCACCGATCCCTGATGAACCACTCACTCCACCCGCAGGCAGGTGGAGTAATCCGGGAACGACAGAACTGGATAGGCCCGGAGTTCTCCACTCCCCTAGAAGCCGTACACGTGCCACCGCCGCCCGAGATGGTCCGTCCGCGGCTCGAGGATCTCGTGTCCTACATGAACAACCAGCACCACCCACCCCTCGTTCAAGCTGCCCTAGCCCATTCACAGTTCATTGCGATCCACCCGTTCGCGGACGGTAACGGCCGCACCGGACGAGCACTCATCCATCTCGTCATGCGCAGGCGGAAACTCACCCGCAACCTGACCGTACCCATAAGCTCGGTGCTGGCACGGCAACGCTCCGCCTACATCGGCACCCTCGACGCCGGACTGCACGAAGGCTCCCCTCACGACCCCGCCCGAATGACCGCACAACAACCATGGCTACAACTCCTCGCCGACGCGACCCTGGCCGCCTGCGACTACTCGGACCGCATCCAGAACAGGCTCGCCGACATTCGCGCACAATGGCAACAGGCCGTCCCACTACGCGGCGAATACCAGCGGCGCATGGTCGAACTACTACCCACCCAGCCCGTGTTCGACATCCCGACCATCTCCCAACAACTCGGAGTCAGCCAACGCACAGCCGCCCGCGTAGTGGCACACCTCCAAGAAGGCGGAATACTCCGCCAACACAACGCCGGCAAGCGAAACCGTGTCTTCGAAGCCGCAGCAATCGTCGACCTGTTCACTTCCCTACCAGACAACATCCAAACCTGACCGCTTTCGACGAGCAGCCCGGCACGGGCGATGTTTGTCCCAGTCTGGCGTTCAGCCATACGCTCTCCATCGTGTTGGTTCGCCAGCGTTTCTGCTGGTGGTTGGCTCATCTATCTGGGGTTCGCTGTAATACATGTAGATGGCGATGCCATAGAACGTGGACAGCCTGGGCATGTCAGTCGAGGTATCTGACCTGTGGGCATACTTCGTCTAAAGGTTTGCCGGTGACCAGCATGTAAAGCACGAGAGGACTCATGTCGTAGCGTTCGTCTTCCCAGGAGACGCCGCCGCCGTCGAGTGCATGAACCGACTCGAAGTATTCCCGGTCCGACCACAGGGCCGCCGCGAGGTTAGCTGACCACACCTGGACAGGCTGATAATTACCCGCAGAGCCGGAAACAACACGACGGTTGGGCCGGTTGGGGTTGCGGGTCTTGGCGGTGGCCATAACGCGGCCCAAGTGCCGTCTGTTACTGAAGTGCTCGCATTCTGGGGCCAGTTGCTCTCGTTTGTGGCGTTTGTTGGTCCGCCATCAATGGCCACGAGCCTGTTTTTATCGAACCGACGCATCGCCCCTCCTTTTGTTGGGACAGGTCTCACCGTCTCTGTTGCCCCGGCGAGAGGCATACACGAGCCGGGGCACCATAATGACGGCAACAAGAGCGAACAGAAACAGCGATACTGCCACGACCCCCTTCCACTCTGCCGTGCGAAGGGGGATGGCCTTCACGGCGATACTACCTGCCACTATCAGAGCTGCAACCCGCGCAGCGCCGACCACTAACGCGTCACTGGGTGCAGGGATATGCTGACCTTCACGCCACGCAGTGGTGAGAAGCATCCCCGCCAAAGCCACTAAGTACACGAGGGACCGCTCGGCGGCGACGCCTAGATCCCGGGCGACAGACATAGCGCGCGACGGTACCGCAACCAGCCAGTGTACTGCTAAGCCAGCTAGGAGGAGAAGACAAGCATTCACCGCCCAGTGCGCTAGCCGTCTGCCAGATGCTGCATCATCTCGGTCTGGTGCACGATCACCCAGCCGCTCGCCACTCGGGGGCTGAATGATTGCCTTAGCCAGTACGCCAGCGCCGAGGCCACCAAAGAAGGCAAGTCCGAACCGTAGGAGTTCCGTCTGGTCGGGCAATCCGTCCCCAACGAGGCGGAGCAATACCATCAACGCAGCCACTACCCCAAGCTCCACCCCCGACCGCCAGCGAGGTGGTTTAGTCGTCCACCATCTCCAAACCGTTCCGACGACTCTTCTCACGGCTAGAACGAACATGCCTAGACCGGGCAACCTTAATCTCATGGGTGAGATGTTAACCCGACCGTGCTACGGCGGCTCTTGTACCAATCTACGTGGCGAAGTGGTTGTCGAGATGCTTGACCCTGATTGCCACGGTACCATCGTAGCAGTATTCGCTGTCGACTACGGCTTCGATAGGTAGGCTGACCGCGTTGTTGCGGGCGGTCGCTGTGGTGAGGACCCGTCCGGCGTATTGGGGGCATATGAACCTCAGGACACCGTCGGGTTCACGTCCTGCTACGGACCAGCGCCATTGGGCCGCCCGCTACGTGTATCAGTCTCACAACTCGTTGCTTGCCAGTTTATGTGGTGGTGTGTGGAAATCGGTGGTGTCCGGACGGCGGAGAGGAACGTTCCGCAGTGTTCTATCTATCAGGGTTGTGGTGGACGGCGACCATTACAGCGTGGATGGCGGTGGTCACCTAGTTCAAGGGGACGACCCTAACCCCCCGGATACCGCCAGAATGGACTCCACTATGCGAGCAACGGCAGAGGCGAAACATGGTGGTGATGATGGCGCGGTCCCGAGCCGAGGGGCACCGCTCGACAGCCCGTAGCAGCATTCGATGTGACCACCACGTCATAGCGATGCTCGTCCGCTGCATCGAGCAAGGCACTATTCGCTAGTTCCTCCCAATCCAACTCCGCAGCTGTATCGACACTGTGAGGATCGAGATATCGTCGAAGCGGAGCAGGGGTGCAATTATCGAACAGTATTCTCATCGCATTGCCTGTTGCGCTCAAACACCCCTACGCGGCGGTTGCCCTGGCAGCAACTGTTTTTCGCAGATGGTCTAGAAGGACTCTTACCTGACGTATGTCCACAGCGGGGAACCACTCACAAAACTGTTCGATGGTCGCGCCACTCTCCAAATTGGCGAACAGAGCATCAACTGGGACACGCGTACCCCGGAACTCCCAAGCACCGCTGAGCCTATCGGGATGCCGCGCGACTACTTCGCAGTCCTCCCAAACGGTAGCCAACCGACCCCAAGCCTTGTTGGCTCCACGGTTCAGCAGGTCCGATAGTTCTCCTTCGGAGATACCGACCGCGCTCGCCAGATCAGACTCCGAGTATGAGTTGATCCACCAGATGTGTAGCAAGATATCCAGCAGGCGTGACTCGACATCCAGGGCATCTGGCTCATCTCGCCACACCTCCGCCGCGCTGGCTAAGTCCGTGAGTGTGTATCCCATCTCTCTATCCGCTGTGCAGGGAACTCCCATCGTACCATGAGGCCACCAAACTGCATGCCCCCCTATGTGTTGCCAAGCCGCCCGGGGGTCCGGCTCTGGGCCTTTGGCGTTGGCAGGATGTGTAGACGGCTTGGGTTACCGAAGCCGCGAGTGAGGTGACGTCGTCCGGCTGAGTCTGTGATCATCGTCCAGTTCTGCCGTGACTGGCGGACCTGGCCCGAAGATCGGGAATGGATGCTCGAAGGCGAACCCCGACCCGGCCGGCGACCCGTACGACCTGGCGAAGGTCGCGGCTGTAGTCCGCGGGTTGTGCGAACGTTGGGACCATCCGACCCCCGCCTGGATCGAAGGCGTCCGCGCTCCGACCGAGATTCTTCTATTCCTAGACAAAGTCCCGCTTAACCCAGAGTACGAGCGGAGCATACGTGAGGTTGCTCCGCCAGCTTGCGCGAAGCATGGCGTCTAATTACGAGGCGGACATGTTGGAGTACAAGAAGGACGTGTTCCGACGGCTCCGCCCGAAGATACGTTTCGGTGTATCCCCGTCTCTGCCATGGAACCTCTGAGGAGCAGAACCGTTGGGAACTGCTTGACGGGGGCAGGGGAATATCGTGGCCCGACCTTGACGAGGACATCGCAGTGAGAGACCTGCTCGACGGTATACCGTCGGGAGAGTCGGCAAGGTCGCTGGCTGCAGGCCCGCAAGCAGGGTAGGCCCCTGACCCTGTACGACTTGGCCGCATACGAAGAGTCAGACGACTTCCGCAACAAAGCCGCTCTTCCGTAAGCCGCGTACGCGCAGGCTGCCTCGTCGTATTGGCGTGCTGCGCCCGTTGGTCGTCGCGGAACCGCTACTGTCGTTCCTGGTCAGGGGCGGTCTCGAAGACCCCATGGGGGGTAGGCGCGGGGGTCAGGGACGGGCATACAGTTCGACTTTGGTGGCGTCCACCGACGCTTGGAAATACTTGTTGTCGATGAACTTGTAGGAGCCTATGTCGATCTGTTCGCGGCCTTCGGTTTCGGTGAGCCACCCGTCGAAAACGTCTCGGAGGGCGGCCCGGAGCGCACGGTAGTTGACCGGATACGCCGACCCGGGACGGGTTGGGGGTCCGAACGGGCAGTGTTCGGAAGGTCCGTCGTAGGCCATGCCCGCTCCCGGCGCGAACACGACCATGAAATCCAAGTCTGATAGTCGGGGCTGATAGTCGGGGCTGACAGCCGACCCGTACAGCCACAGCCGGTCCACGTGGAACTGTTCGCACGCTGCCCGTATCTGCGGCAGCCGGTCGCGGACGAAACGGCGAAGACGCGGCGTGAACGGAACATCGACAGCGACAGCCATAACCCCGCCCATTCTACCGGACCGAACCGGACCGTCCCCGTGTTCGACACCACACCGGATACCGAGCTTCGAGAGGGGGGCTCTGCCCAGCAGTTGCTGTTGAGCCTGTGGCGGACGATAGCTACTGCGGTCTGATGAGGTGCCAGATTCCGGCTGAGGAGGTGACAGACTCGTGGGACCCCTACCATTACCCCTGGTCAGGGGTGGTCGCGAAGACCCCACGACACGGCGGCCGTGACGAAATGCGCACCGCCCGTTTCGCCCGAGCAGCGCAGCAGCGTCTGGCCGGACAGTCCTTCGACCCCGACACGCTGTTCCAGCACGACCCTGTCACGCTGCTCGATGCCTGAAATACACCGCGACGGAGCACTGGTGTTCCAACTCGTGGTGCACCGCCTGGGGTGGTGATCCGTTCCCGCAAGCCCCGCCCGTTGTGTGAGTCCTGTGGCGGCCCGGTGTGGTCCAAGGGTCACAGAACGGTTGTGTTGGTGGATTTACCGGCGTTCGGCGTCCGGTTCGGCTGCGGTGGCGGAAACGCCGTTGGACATGTCCGAACCCCGACTGTGAGATCAGGTCGTTCATCGAACAAGACCCCACGATTGGTCCCCAACGGGCGTTGTTGACCTCCCGAGCGGCCCGGTGGGTGACCATCCAGGTGGGTGGGCGGGGCCGTTCGGTCGACGAGGTCGCCGCGGAGCTTGGTTGTGGGTGGCATACGGTGAACAACGAGGTCGGCCGCTGGGGCGAAGCCCTGTTGGAAGCCGACACCGACCGGATAGGCGAGGTCCAAGCTGTGGGCATCGACAAGAAGCGTTGTTCTGGCGGAAAGGCCGGTGGCGCACCAAAGTCTGGTGCACCTCTGTCGTCGACGTGGGAGGCCACCAGCCGGTTCGACATAGTCGGTGGTAGAACGGCAGAAAGCGCCGCAGCCTGGTTCCGGGCGCAGCCCACCGAATGGTGTGAGGCTATCCGCTGGGCGGTGTCGGGTCATGTCCGGTTCGTATCGGAAGGCGTATGACAGGGTGCTGCCCCACGCCCCCGGGGTAGCGGACCCGTTCGGTGTCAGCCGCCTCGCCAACCAGCGTCTCGACGACCTACGACGAAGAGTCCAAAACGAAACCCTGGGACACAGAGGCCGCAAGGATGACCCGCTGTATCGGATACGCCGCCTCCTCACCGCCGCGCATGAGAGGATCAGCGACCGCGGTCAAACACGGCTGCGTGGCCTCCTCGATGCCGGTGACCCCCACGGGGAGGTACGCACAGCCTGGCACGCGACCGAAACGGTACGGGGCATCTACGGGATCGAAAGTCCCGCCCTTGCTCTCCGGTACACCGTCGGGCTCGCGGACGACCTCCAGGACGAATCCTGCCCACCCGAGATCAACAAGCTGGGTCGCACCATCGCCCGCTGGACCCCCCAGATCACCAACTGGCACATCTCGAAGGTAACCAACAGACGCCACCGAAGCCCTCAACAACCTGATCAAACGGATCAAACGAGCAGCGTTCGGGTTACCCAACTTCGCGAACTACCGAATCCGCGCCCTTCTCTACGCCGGGAAACCCAACTGGGACCTCCTCGCATCGGTCACTCCCCACTGAAATCCACTCATAATTAGAAGGTTCCTGGGCTAGGGCGGGTCTGACCCAACTGAAATCTGGCCTTGTGCCTTTTCATCGATCTGTCGGCCCGTTCCCGGCCTGGGGCGTAACCCCCTGACCCGGGGCGGATGTGACCTAATAGGAGCCTTCAACTTCTCCACCGTGAGTGGCCTGTCCAACCGCACACGGGTCCGGGGATCGGAAATGATTCTATCCCCTAGAGGAGAAGAGCATCATGGGAGAAGCAGACCAGATTATCTACGGTGGGGTTGACACCCATCGGGACGTCCACGTAGCAGCGGTGGTGGATGGCGTCGGGCGGGTACTGGGATCGGAGTCTTTCGCGGTGGAGGAATCCGGTTATCGGCGAATGGTCACCTGGTTCGAGTCGCGGGGACAGTTGGTTCGGGTTGGGGTGGAAGGAACGGGTAGTTACGGCGCCGGCCTGGCCCGTTACCTGACCGAGATGAACATCGAGGTGGTGGAGGTCAACCGCCCCAACCGCCAACTACGCCGCCAGAAGGGCGGCAAGACCGACAGCGTCGACGCCGAGGCGGCAGCTCGGGCAGCTGCCTCGGGCGAAGCAACCGCGGTTCCCAAGTCCGGTGTGGGCCCGGTCGAGTGCATACGGATGCTGTGGGTGGTGCGCCGCTCCGCGGTCAAGGCCCGCACCCAGGCCGCTAACCAGATACATGCGCTGGTCGTAACAGCTCCCGAGCCGCTAAAACACCAGCTAAAGGGCATGAATCTCAAAGCACGGGTCAAAACCTGTGCCCGGTTCCGACCCGGCACAGACCACACCACCACCGCGTATGCGAAGCGTGCCCTACAGCATTTGGCCCGCCGGTATCAGGCCCTCGACGTAGAGATCGCCCAACTCGAAGCCGAGATCCGGCGTCTCTGCGCCCAGGCCAACCCGGCCCTGCTGGCCACAGAAGGTGTCGGTCCTGACACAGCCGCCGCGTTGTTGGTCGCCGCCGGCGACAACCCCAAGCGAATGAAATCGGAACGGTCTTTCGCGGCGCTGTGCGGCGCCAGCCCCGTCCAGGCGTCATCAGGACGAACCCTTCGGCATCGTCTCAACCGGGGCGGCAACCGCCAAGCCAACAACGCGCTATGGCGGATCGCTACCACCCGGATGCGCACCGACGCCGCCACCAAAGCCTACGTGGCACGACGCAAGGCCGAGGGCAAGAAGAAAAAGGAGATCATCCGCTGCCTCAAGCGGCACATCGCCCGAGAAATCTACCGGCTCCTCACCAACCCGCACCCAACCCCGAACTGCGCCCGCCTACGCACCCGACGCCAACAACGCGGCATCACCCTCACCCAGACCGCCCAAGCCGTCGGAACCCACCCCAATCGCATCTCAGCACTCGAACACGGCCGAGACCACAACCACCACCTCGCCACCCGATACCAGAACTGGCTGCACACCCACCAAACCGGCTCATCGGATTTCAGTGGGGAGTGACCGATGGGAGTAGGTCCCAGTTGGGTTTCCCCGCGTAGAGAAGGGCGCGGATTCGGTAGTTCGCGAAGTTGCGGAACCCGAACGCTGCTCGTTTGATCCGTTTGATGAGGTTGTTGAGGGCTTCGGTGGGTCCGTTGGTTACCTTCGAGATGTGCCAGTTGGTGATCTGGGGGGTCCAGCGGGCGATGGTACGACCCAGCTTGTTGATCTCGGGTGGGCAGGATTCGTGTTGGAGGTCGTCTGCGAGCTGGAGGGTGTATCGGAGAGCAAGGACCGGACTCTCGATCCCGTAGATGCCTCGTACCGTCTCTTTCGCGTGCCAGGCTGTGCGCACTTCCCCGTAGGGGTCACCAGCATCGAGGAGACCACGCAGCCGTATTTGACCCCGGTCGCTGATCCTCTCATGCGCAGCGGTTAGGAGCCGCCGTATCCGATACAGCGGGTCATCCTTGCGGCCTCGATGCCCGAGGGTTTCGTTTTGGACTCTTCGTCGTACCTCGTCGAGACGCTGGTTGGCGAGGCGGATGACGTGGAACGGGTCCGCTACCTGCAGCGCGTGCGGCAGCACCCTGTCATACGCCTTCCGATACGAACCGGACATGTCCAACACCGCCCAGCGGATAGCCTCACACCATTCGGTGGGTTGTGACCGGAACCAGGCTGCGGCGCTTTCTGCTGTTCTACCAGGGACTATGTCGATCAGCTGGTGGCCGCCAACGTCGACGACAGAGGTGCACCAGACTTTGGTACGCCAACGGCCCCGACGCCAGAACAACGTCTCGTCCACTCCCACAGCTTCGACGGTCCCGACCCGATCGGTGTCTGCTTCCAGCAGCGCTTCGCCCCAGCGGCCAACCTCTTTGTTCACCGTATGCCAATCACAACCAAGTTCTGCGGCGACCTCGTCGACCGAACGGCCCCGCCCACCCACCTGGATGGTCACCCACCGGGCCGCTCGGGATGTCAACAACGCCCGTTGGGGACCAATCTTGGGGTCTTGTTCGATGAACGATCTGAGCGCACAGTCGGGGTTCGGACATGTCCAGCGCCGTTTCCGCCACCGCAGCCGCACAGGCCGGCCGAACGCCGGTAAATCCACCAACACAACCGTCCGATAGCCCTTCGACCACACCGACCCGCCACAGGACTCACACAACGGCCGGGGCTTGCGGGACCGGATCACCACCTCCAACGGTGCCTCCTCGCCCGGGTCGTTGATCCCTACCAGATCAACCTCACCTAGGCCTACCAACTTCTCGCACATGCGCGTAGGATCAGCTTCCACAGGGGTCCTCCTGCCTCGGATGTCATTACCAACACCCGATTATGGAGGACCCCTCCTCACTTCTGGTGGATTCCAACTCCCCCTGGCAGATCCCCTACTCCCCACTCATTTCCGAAGAGCCACCAAACCGCCCCATCATCGATTTGACAACCATAGGAGCATCGAAGAGCCCCATAAGCCCCGTCCGTCGTGTGGGGCGTGTGGTGGGTTGGTGTGGTCCAAGGGTGAGCGGACGGTGGTGTTGGTGGATTTGCCGGGTACGGTGAGGACGATTATGTGCGTCCATCGTATTCGTCGACGAGCCTAGTCAGGCGCTCCCGGATTCCTTTACCCGAGCGCTTGTCCGCGAGGAGGGAGTGAATATCTCGGCAAACGCTGGACACCCAGTCTCGTTCGTGCCGGTAGGCGGCATTCGCGGAGAAGGTACTGTCACACAACGCCATCAGGTCGTCATAGTAAACGATACCGGTGAACTCCGCGAGGTCGAGTATATCCTGGATGTCTTTACCGCGACCTGACAGCAGTTTCAATGCCAATAGTGTTTCAGGGTCCGCCGCCCGAACCAGTAGTGAACTGCCTTCGTAAACCGTACCGAACGACGTGCTAGGAAGATCGGCGTCGATTATCTGGCCAGCATCATCATTGATCCAGTTGTCGGCCATCCCATGGCGTCGAGCAACGATACGGGATGCTTCCAGAACTTGTGGTGGGATTGGTCCCGCGACGACGTCCACATCTTGGGTGAGCCTTCCCCCAATAATACCTCCGATCGCAGCGCCCCCAATCACATACAGAACATACATGTTCCCGGGTGGAGTTTCTGAACATAGTACTTCGTCGACTTCGGCAAGCAGGCCCATCAATTCAGAGTGGGTGCGGTATGGAAGCACACTCACCGGATTATGAACTCGGTGTAGTTCTCCTTCGTTACCCGGCTGCGCACGGAGGCGATGAACTGATAGTCGAACCACACATTATGGTATTCGCAAGCGGGGGGAGCGTTCACCAAGGTATGTTCCCAGATGAATCCCCGCATAGTACAACTCCGATCCCAGGCCAACGCTACGGCCGATTTATGGCCCCACACCCAGTCTGTAATCTGGACCCCGTCACGATCACAAAGAGCATGAACCACGGCAGCGATCCGGCAAAGATCCTCTGGGTCTGGACCCACAGGAGCGTCTTTGATCATGATCTCCCGGTCCTGCGGAAAGGAGTCCCACTGCTTGATGAGAAGGGAGAGAGGTACGTGAGGTCTGGATTCGCCGGGTTTCATGAGGGAAGGGAGGTCTGCCGCCCTTACCCGTCGGTAAGGCGCTGCCTTCTCATAGGATGGTGGTTGATTAACGATCCTCACGGGCACGCTCGTGACCCCCGACACGCTCTTTAGGCGCATAGCACTTACCTCACCGTCTAGTCTACTAGCGGATCTGGGTTAGTTTCGGATGACGCTCGCTGCGAGTTGCCGCCCGATTCTTCCTGGCGCCGTTAACTACCGCTAACCCATCCCGTCGCCAGGGGGCGCCCCACACCCACCCGGGTACCCCCAATAAACCAACCCCGGCCGATCTCGCGTGTCGTGTGTCGTGGGTCGCTGCGTGTCTCTCAGCGATGGCCCCGCGTGCCACCGGGCTTTCAGTGACTGAGGCCTACCACGCCAGTCGCGTCTGAGCCGAGGTGACGTCCTGCCTAGTTCGGAGGTGACGTCGTCCCTAGACTCATATCGAAGTGCCTGCTCGGGGGTGGTCGCGAGGATCCTCAGCTTCGCTACGGTCAAACGGGTAGGGCGCGGTACCAATGTTGAGCAGCGCCGCCGCGAAGTCGTTGCCGGAACCTATTAGACTGAAGGAGTCATGGGCAACAACACCATCACAGCAGCCCAGCCCGACCCGAACGTGGATTCTCAGAACGACCCGATGGTCCTGAGAATGATCGACTGGCGCGGCTGCTCCGCGGTTGAGTACGTTCCCGGACGCGTGGGAAGCCACCCCTCCTTCATCGGCCGTCGTATCTCGGTGCAGGGTTTGGTTGACTGGATCGAAGCGGGTCGTTCGTGGGAGGGTTTCGCTGAAACGTTCCGAATCGAACCGGACGCTGTGAAGGAGGCGTTCCGCTACTTGAACAACGACCCGCCTGTGGAAATCGTCGATTTAACCGACTGCCCCGCGGTGTGTATCGGCTATAGGGGCGTCCCGGTGTTCGAGGACTCGCGGTTCCCGGTTGAGTCGCTGTTCCACTACATCAAAGGCGGGAAGACGGCACAGGAGTTCAGCGCAACCTACGGGTTCGGCTACGACCTCGTCGCAGCCGTCCTCCGCCACGCCGCCGTTGAGAGCCATTGGGCGTAGCCGACGAGACTGGTTGCTGTGAGAATCCTGATCGACGAGGACCTGAACATACGCCTGAGACACCTCTTCCCGGACGACGACATATCCACGGTCGAGTACATGGGATGGAAGGGATTGGACAACGGGACTCTGTTAGACACCGCCGAGCAACACGGTTTTGTCCTCATCATCACTGGTGACACGAACATGAGCGATCAGCAGAACTTGCACAGGCGAACAATCGCGTGTGTTCTAACAGACAAAGCCTGGCCCGTTACCCCTGAACACGAACAGGAACTCGTAGCCAGGGTAGACAGGTTCCGGTGACACGTCGAGTGCCCTCTAGATGGTACGGAAGCGCCGCAGCAGCAAGATCTCCGTCTGGGCTTCCCCCAAAACCGGGAAGGAATACTGCCGTCTCCACGCGGATGCTTCCGGAAGGCTGACATGACCGGGTCGCCCGCCGGTGCCGTGGACAGGTTCTGATGGCGCCCACCACCGAAGAGAACGCGCGAGAGGTCCTCGCCCACCGCCGGGCCGCTCAGCAGGGACTGCGCCTGTCGAAGAGTCGCAGCCTCGCTGTCGGGCTGAGCGTGCTGTTCTGGCTGGCCGTACACGACCCCCTAGGCGCCTGGATAGCCGGGGCGGGCACGGTCGCTCTGCTGGCGCTCGCTACCGCCGGTCGCGAAGACCCCGCCTAAGACACGACGACGACGGCACGACGGGGGCACGAAACGACGGGCACGACGACGGGGGCGGCCACGCCACGCCACCGCGCTACGCCGCCCCCCTCCCTGACTCGCCGTCTGACCCACGGCGTCCGACCGCACGCGGCTAGTTCCGCCGATCCCCCACGACCTGCAGTCTGGTTGGCCTCACCCGTGAGACACATCGTCCATTGCCCACAGCAAAACCCCGTTGCGAACCGTCGGTGATTCCACTGGGCGCACCTTGACCAGTGGCTCCTTGCTCATCTATCCCTTCAGTACTGGCAATGGCCGGTTGCTATGTAGCTAGACGCGTTCGATTGTCTAGCCTAAGGGTTCGTAGCCGGGGTTGACTCCCGGCGCTCATTGAGGGGGATACCGAGAGGGAACTTGGTATCCCCCCGTTTACTGCTTGAAGTCCTACCCGGACTCCCCCGGCTAAGTGCCTGGTCGGAGGGTGCTGCAGTGCCCGCCCCGACGGCCTCGTCCGTGGGCAGCGCCCCCCATCTCGAGGTGACGTCCTGCCTAGTTCGGAGGTGACGTCGTCCCGAGACCCCTACCGAAGTGCCTGGTGGGGGGTGGTCGCGAAGACCCCGCTCCGGGGTGTTAGCCGTTCGAGGGTACCTGTCCGCCCGTTGGGGATCGGGTCTTGTGGGTGGGGTAGCGTAACTGCTCACAGCCGGCTCGGGTCGCCTTTCTATCAGAACCGACTCGTCAGCGGTACGGTGGCATCAGGTAGGAGGGGAGGCTGCAGGATCAAGCTGGGCAACCCGGTGAGCAGCCCATAACGCAGGGACTCTCACACAGCCGAAGGTATCCGCCGACACATCGTCGTAAGCCCCGGCCTCAACGTCTTCCCGCTGTCTCTGCAGGCGAACCTCGTGCTCCGCTACCGAAGACCCGGGTCAGCGATGGTGGCGAACATGCCGCGTGCGCCTCTCAGTCGTGGTCCGTGCGGAATCGGGTCACCAGGGACGCAGGGTCGCGGAATACCACGGAGCGGGCCAGAGCCTGGTCGGCGCCCGCACGCCGCGCCTGCTCCAATGCCTCGACATCCACGTGCGGACCGTAGGCCAAGCAGCCGATCGGGCGCTCCACCGCTGCCTCTATGACCTGGAACGCCGCCGGGTGCTCCAAGTCCACCACGACGCCATCCAGAGCCGGTGGCAGGTCCTGGCCTTTGAGCGGAACCACCGCCCAGCCGGATCTCTTCAAGCCCCCCTCAAGCTTCGACCTGTCCATGAGGTTCCGGGTGAGCAACCCCGCCGTCCTCCGGGTCATGGCGGCCGCCTTGGCCGCTCCCCAAGCCAGGTGGGCCCGCCAGACACCCTCACCCAGGTCGCGGGAGGAGGCCGGGGCGAGGTCGTAGAGATCGCCGGGCAGGGCGTTGCTGGCCAGGGCGTCCCTGGCTGCGGCAGGGTGGCCTGCATCGGCCAGCACCTTGGTCGGGAACCTCATGGCATCCTGGAACAACTCGAGAGGACCGCGGTCCTGGCTGGGAAACGGAAGGCTCAACATCCGTGAGAGGGCCTCCTCCAGCCATCTGCGGCCTTCCTCGATGGCATCGTCCAACCCTGGCGGCTCGCTGACCGCCCGACCCGCCAGTACGGCCCTCACGTACGGCTCGTAGGCGGCCGCGAGTACTTCCGACAGCCGGGCGTTTGTCTCGCTCACCGATAACCTCCTCTCATCCTGAGAATACCTGCACGACCATGAGACCCAGCGGACCTTCGAGAGCCGACACCCCCACGCGGGTGAACCTCGGGTCGAGCATCGTGGCTCGGTGCGGCGACGAAGCCAGCAATCCCTCGTGCACGGTGGCCACGGTCGGGGAGAGGGCCAGGTTCTCGCCGACGACCCTGAAGGGAATCCCCCGGGCCTCCAGACGCTCGTCGACGGTTCCGGTTACCGGTGAGACATGGGAGAAGTAGCCGTCCTCGTACATCTCCCGCCCATGCCCGCCGGCCACTTCGGCCAGCGCCGCCGACCATGCCACCGCCGCCACCCCCTCCTCGATCCTGGCCAGGTTGAGATTCTCGAACAGCACGCGGGCCTGCTCGGGACCGTCGGCCAGTTCCCATGGGGTTTCGAGCGGGATCGCCACCCGCTCCTCACCCTCGATCACCACCTGGCCCCGGCCGGCCAGGCGGTTGATGTTCACGAAGGACTCCAGCAGGCGGTCTCCCAGCACCCGGCTGACCACCGGGGTGACCGCGTTCCCCTGCGACAGCACCGCTCCGGCGACACGGGAATCGGAGACGAGTGCCCGGAGACGGGCCGGGAGGTTGGGCGTGGCGCCGGCCAGGAGAAGCAACAGCACCGCCACCACGACGAACCAGGCGCCCGAGAGCACCGCTCCGGCGATGCGATCCACGGGGCGGAGAGGACCCAGAACAGCCACCGATCTCCTGGCTGCCAGCGTGCCAGCCGCGAGGACGACCAAGAAAACAACCACCGAACCCATGATCCTCGCCGCGAGCGGGTCGGTACCCGTCCACGACCCCACGAAAGCCGCTCCGGCGGGGCCGGCACGGTAGCCGACGAGGATCGCCACCACCATCACCACCAGGCCCAACGCTCCTCTGAGGAGGCCGCTGCGGTATCCGCGGAACAGGGCGGCCAGGAGCCCCACCCCGAGCAGGAGATCGAGCATCTGGTCAGTCGTCCTGGGACCGAACGGTCTCCACGGACGGTTCCCCGGCACTGCCGCCGGGCGTCCCGGTCGTGACAGCCTCCCCCGGGACCTCATCCCCACCGTCGGCCGGCGCCGCGCGGGAACCCTCCGAGCGCGTACGGCGGAGCCGCTCCTTCAACGGCTCGGGCTCGTACTCCACTATGACATCCTGGAGTGCCTGGTCCCACGACTCGCCCAGTACCCGGGTCCGCCACAGGTGGCCGGCAACGATCTTCAGAACGGCGGTGACGGGCACCGCGATGAGGATACCGAACAGGCCCCCAATCGAGCCCCCGGCCAGCAGGCCCAGGATGATGGTGACCGGATTGAGATGGACCGCCACCCGCAGGATCAGGGGGCTGACGAAGTGGTTGTCGAACTGCTGGATGGCCAGGAACGCCACCATCACCCACACGGCCCGGATAGGGTCGCCGACGACCAGGGCCGTCGAGACTCCCAAGGCCCCGCCCACCCATGGTCCGATGAAGGGCACGATGTTGAGCAGGCCGGCGATCATCCCGACGATCAGCCAGAAGGGCAGGTCGAGGATTCGGAGCGCCAGGCTGGAGAGCAGGCCGACGATCACCGCCACCATGAGTTGGCCCCGGATGAAACCGCCCACCGCCTTCCCGATCTGTCTCGCTACGTGGACCATCTCGGCCCGGTCGGCCTTCGGGATGAGGCGTTCGGCGGCCTGCCGCAGGTTGTGAGCGTCCACGAGGATGTAGAAGGCCAGCACCGGCGCCAGCAGCACGATGACCACCACCTCCAGAACTCCCCGGGCGATCTCCCCTATCCGGCCGATACCCTCCAGGATCACTTCCCGGTTGGCCGGATCGGCGAACCAGTCGCTCAGCCCTCCCGAGAGGGTATCCACGTCCTGGAAACCGGCAGGGAGGTTGAGCCAGACGGCCACGTCCGACAGGACCATGGCGGCACTGTCGATCACCTCCGGCACGTGGTCGACCAGCTCCACCGACTGGCTGCTGATCACCGGAACCATCAGGACCCCTATCAGGACCAGCACCCCCCCGAACAGCAGGTAGGAGAGGCATCCACCCGCCACCCTGGGTACCTTGTAGCGCTCGAGCCGGTCCACCAGCGGCTTGAAGAGATAGACGATGATTACCGCGAAGATGAGCGGCGGCCAGATGATCCTCAACTGGAGCACCAGCCAGGCCAGCAGCGCCACCACCAGGCAGGCCCCGACGATGCTCCAAGCCGCTATGCCCATACCGCGCAGCCACTCGAACCGGCGGCGCGCCTCCCGATCCTGCTGACTCACCTTCTACCCCGTGGCTTACTCATGCTGTCCGATTCCTACGATACGGCATCCCATCGACCTGCCAGCGGTTTTGCGGCTCTCTCGGAGGGTGGTCACGACCTCCGGTCGGTCCGACGGTCGATGACAAGAGGCTACGTCAGAGGACGACGGGCCAACCATTTAGCCCCGGATTCCGGGCACCCTCCTACCCTTGTTCCGCGTTCGGCTGCCATTGCTCCACCACCAGATCCGATCCGGGGTCCACCTCCACGAGATACCGGGAGGCGCCGCCCCCCACGTACCGTTTCCCGCCGGCCGTCACCTCCCAACCCGGGCCCACCCGGACCGGACCGACCACCTCCACCGACGCATCCGAAGGGACCGCCAGTACCAGTTCACCACCGACGCGAACCGGTACGTCCCCTGACGGAGCGCCCAGCCGGACCCGACCGCCGGAAGCCACCCGCAGGAAATCCACCCTTACCATGGTCAGGTCGGCATCGAGACTCGTAGCCAGGACGGTGATCTCCCACCGCGGGGAGGGGGAGACGGACACTCTCCACCCGCTCGACCCGAACCAACCCGGTTCCGGCCCCTCCCTCAGCCGGACCGTCATGTCGCGGTCGGCCAAAACCTCCGAGGCGCGGGCGGGCGCGATGTTCCCACCGGTCCGCATGGGACTCACCTCGTAGAGGGGCCCCGCGGCGCCATCCAGTACGACTTCCCCTTCCAGTTGGATGTCGAGCACCGCGGACGTGATGTCACCGCCGACCGCGGGTCCCGCCAGGTGACCTGCCGATGAGGGAAGCACATCCCAACCCCCCAGGTGCAACGCCAGACCCACGACCACCCAGCCGAGCAACAGGAGGGGTGGGGCGACGCCGGGCCCCGAACCGATTGCACGCAGGTGATGCCTCAACATCCGGCGACGTATCAGCACCGGCGTGATAGTGACCAGCCAACCCGGCCAGAGCGAGACGACATCTACCAGAACGGATCGCATCAACCATCCGACCTCTCCGGCGACCACCAGTAGGACGACCGCAACTGCCAGGACGGCCCATGCGTACGCGGCGCGTACGCGGCCCCTCCGCGCGTGGCGACCCCTGGCGCGGAAAGAACGGGACCTCCGCTTCGCAGTCGGACCTATCACTCGCGGAAGGAAGCCCCGACAACCACGGTCAGCGGCGCCCGGGGGTTGTCACCGGGAAACGGTTCGACGTTGGCGTCGGGTATCGACTCCGCCAGAACCTCGGCCTCCCGCTCGAATCCGTCCACGAACCAGACAACCGAGACATCCAGTAGGGAGGGGTGGTTGCCGGGTTCGACGGTGCGGTAGCCCAGGCCGGATAGCCGGTCCGTGACGCGACCCGCCAAGCCGCCGGTCCGCGTCGAGTTGAGCACCAGTACGGTGAGTTGGGCGGGTTCCCGTACCGGCGAGGTCGTGGTGGTCGTTGTCGCGGTCGAAGTGGTGGTCGGCACGGTGGATGTAGTGGACGGGACCGTGGTGGAGGGCCGGGCCGTCGTGGTGGTCGCCGGCTCGCTAGGAGACGGATCGGCGGAGGTGGATGTGGGAGCAGTGGTCCCGCCGGAACCCAGCCCCTCCGACCGGCCCAACAGGAAACGGGTCCCCAGGGCGACAACCACAACTATCACCAGAGACACCAGGACAAGCGTGATCATCCGTCTCAGGTCACGGCGAAAGCGGCCCCGATCCGCGGAAGCGTGCCTTCCTGGCATCGACTACTCCTCTTGTTCGGAATCTGGGGTCGGAATCCCCGAAAGTACTGCCATAGCAGGGTGGTGCAAGACACGGCCCGTCGATCGATGACGCGATGCCTGTTCAGAGCAAGACGGGCCGTCGGTCCCCATCGTTTTACAGCACTCTCCTAATCCCCGGCTCGGGACATCCCGGATCGGCCCTCGACGGCCCCGGCCCCACGGGCTCGTATGCGCCGGAGCCTCCGCACGGCCAGCGGATCATAAGAGAGAGCGTCCGGCTTGTCGATCATCCCCCTCAACACCCGGTAATAGACGGCAGAACTGATCCCGAACAACTCGGATATGTCGCGGTCCTTGGGTCCCGGCAGCATCCACCAAGAGCGCTCGAAATCCAGGACGCGCCGCTCCCTAGGCGTGAGCATGATGGGCAGAGCGTATTACGACGAAAGGCCTTAATGGTGGATTTCGCGTTCTTCGCGAGCGGCACCGGTACACCGGACGGGTCTCCCCGGAAGACCCGGACACGCCCTCGAAGGCGCCGCGGTGATCCTAGGAGAATGAAACGCAGGTGTCGTCCACGACCTGGAGAACGGACTCCTGGCTGAATCGATACTTGTACTCGTCGGAGATCTCATCGATACGGCCCATCGCGTCCTCCTCCGGCGGCACCAGCACCAGGAGCACCTTGGAACGTTCCGTCCGGACCAGTCCGTCCGGGTCGCGCCATTGGCCGCGTCCGTCGATGACGGTCAGGCCGTCCGGGAAGCGCGGGGTAACCGTGTCCCGGAGAAAGGCGTCCCACGCCGCATCGTCCACAACCTCGCCGGACGGACCGCTGCGGCCCATGAACAACTGGTACCTGATGAACCGATCGGTGCCCTCCGGACAGGGGGCCACGGTGGTTTCGGAGCAGGCCGCGGCGCCTAGAACCGCCAATATCAGGCAGGCCGACAGAGCCTTCCGCATCCGACTCCTACTCTCGGCCACGCCACTCGCCATCGTCACGCCCGATCGCCACCCGAAGGATCCTAGGTCGCAGCCACCGGGCCATGAATCGGGAGCAGCCGGACGGGGAGCCGGGTACCGGATTCGAACCGGTGACATCTTCTTTACAAGAGAAGTGCTCTACCAACTGAGCTAACCCGGCCGGCCGCCGTATCCTAGTGGCCTGTCCGGGGATCGGCGCCCCGGCATGCGGCGGCGACTACCCGACCCGCTCAAGGTACCCCTGGGTGCCATCCGGGGGCCGGCAACCGGGTTGCGGCGCTGACTGCGGCGCTGACTGCGGAAGTCGAGTCCGGGGTTGCCGCTCATCGACCCGCCTCGGCGGGACGGCCGAGATAGGCCTCGATGACCGCCTCGTTGCTCGACACCTCGTCGTGGGAACCTTCGGCGATCTTGACTCCGTGATCGAGCACCACCACCCGGTCGCTCACATCCCGAACCACCCGCATGTCGTGTTCGATGACCAGTAGGGTCAGACCCCTCTCGTCACGGAGCCTGCGGATCAGGCCGGTCAACTCGGCGGTCTCGTGAGGGTTCATCCCGGCCACGGGCTCGTCGAGCAGCAGCAGCTTCGGACGGGTGGCCATAGCCCGGGCGATCTCGAGGCGCCGTTGGTTCGCGTAGGAGAGCGACGCCGCAGGTTGGTCGAATCGGTAACCCACCAGCCTGGACCCGAAGAACGAGAGAATCTCCCGTGCCCGGGCGCGGATCTCCGCCTCCTCGCGGCGAAGGAACGGGGTACGCAGCACCGCTCTGAAGGCACCCGCCCTGGTCCGGCAGTGCTGGGCGACCATCACGTTCTCGAGCACTGTCATGTTCATGAACAGCCGTACGTTCTGGAACGTCTGAGCTATGCCGTCACCGTGATCTCACTCGCTTCGAGCCCGACGACGCTCTCTTCTTCGAAGAGGATATCTCCGCCATCAGGAGGATAGATGCCGGTCACGACATTGAACAACGAGGTCTTTCCGGCGCCGTTCGGGCCGATCAAAGAGACGATCTCCCCTTCGGATACCCCAAGACTCAACCCGGCGAGTGCTCGGACCCCGCCGAACGACTTGTGGAGGTCCCGAACGTCCAGCATTGCGATCAGCCGCTCGCCTGACCGTGAACCGTCCCGGCGCCGTTCTCGCCGACAGCTCCCTGCCCGAGGAGCCAGGCATCCTGGGTCACCTCTCCGCGCGCAGCTCCCGCGACCGGCGCACGCTGGGGACAAGGCCCTCGGGTCTGCGCAGCATCATGAAGACCAGCAGGGCTCCGTAGATGAGGAGTTTGAACTCGGCGAATTCCTGGAGCAGGCCGGGCACGTTGGGACCGCCCAGCACCCCGATCAACACCACCGCGCCGACCGTCACGCCCGGAATGTTGCCCATGCCACCCACGATGACAATCACCAGGACGATGATCGACACGAGGAGCTCGAACGAACTGGGGAATACCGAGCCGAGCTTGGCGGCGAACAGGGCTCCCGCGGATCCGGCCAGGACGGCCCCGACGATGAACGCGTTCAGCTTGGCCCTCACGGTGTTTACACCCATGGCCGCGGCTGCCGTCTCGTCCTCCCGGAGGGCCATCCACGCCCGGCCGATACGCGACTCCTGGAGCGACCAGGAGACCCACGCCGCCAGCACTACGAAGAACAGCGCGAAGTAGAGAACCCCTTCGGGACCCACACCGCTCACCTCTGTGAAACCGAGGGGGATACCCGGAATGTTGAGCACCCCTTGGGCGCCTCCGAAAGTGGGAGAGAGCCAGTCCGACAGGAACAGGATCCGGACGATCTCCCCAAAACCGAGGGTAACGATGGCCAGGTAGTCACCCCGCATCCGGATCACGGGAGTTCCCACCAGCAGCCCGGCGACCGCCGACATGACGATCGCCACAGGCAGCGCGGCCCACCAGGACCACCCCAGAACGAATCCGGGAGAAGCGGGAGAGGTGAGAACCCCGACGGTATAGGCCCCGACTGCGAAGAAGGCCACATGGCCCAGGTCCAGCATCCCGGCCAGCCCCACCACGATGTTGAGGCCGAGACCCATCAACAGGAACAGGCCTACGTTGGCGAGCACCTCCGACAGGAGGCTCCCGAGGATCTGCGGGATGAGGATCAGTACCACCAGCACCAGCAGCGCCGCCAAGACCGAATTCCGGATGCGCCGCCCCGGGTCTGCGGCGGAGAGACGCCCCTTGATCCTGCCCATCCCGCCCCTGGTCCTCTCGGCGGTGGCGGCAACCATCACCGCCACCGCCAGGGCAGTCCACCATTCGAGTGCCCGGCGGACGAAGATCCTCTCCGCCACATCCTCCAATCGCACCTGCCGCAGCACCTGTGAGATCACCTGCTCCAGCAGGGCTACCACCACCGTCCACTCCACCGCCAGGATCAATCTGCGTCGAGCAGGGGCGGACATCAGGTGCATGAGGCCACCCACCAGCCCGAGTACGGTCGGCGCCAGGACGGTCACCACCAGCCCGGTGGGCACACCCCGCCCGTGGGTCAGCAGTTGCACCAGCTTCGCCGAGAAGGCCACGAACACCCCGCGGAGGTCGAACGAGTCGACCACAAGCGTGAAGGCCGCCAGGATCGCACCACCCACGAGGCCGCAGGCAACTCCGGCCAGGACATTGCGATGATTCCCGGGTGACCGCTCGACACCGTCGAGAGCCGGTGTCTTGGTTACCTGGTACTCCGCAACCGGCACGAACCACAGGAGCATCAGGTGGCCGAGGCTCAGAACGGCGTATACGAGCAGGCGGTCCTCGAAGGCCTCGAGCATCCCCACCGCCGCGACGAACACCATGACGATTCCCGCCGCCGACCCCCATCGAAGCACCCTCCGGATGTCGCTCCCCCTCACGCCCGGTCCTCGGTCGCCAAGCGCTCACCGAAGAGGCCGGTCGGCTTGAATATCAGGACCAGCACCAGCGCCGTGAACGCCACCACGTCCTTGAGTCGGGACACAGCCGGGATGCCGAAACCGCCCAGCACCAGCTGCGGACCAACCCCCTCGAACAATCCCAGAAACACTCCACCCGCCATCGCCCCACCCAGATTCCCGATCCCGCCCAGGACCGCGGCGGTGAAGGCCTTGATTCCGGGGAGGAAACCCGTGATGAACGACACTCCCCGGAACAGCAGGGCCCACAGGGTGGCGGCGACCCCGGCCAGGGCCCCTCCCACCGCGAAGGTGGCGACGATCATGCGGTCGACGTCGATGCCCATGAGCGCGGCGATCTCCTTGTCCTCAGCCACCGCCCTGATCGCACGGCCGGTTCTGGTCCTCTCCACGAAGAGGTACAGGCCGGCCATCGCCACGACCGCCACCGCTATCACGCCCAGCTTGGTGCCCTCGATCGAAACGCCCAGGAACTCGATCCGGTCCCTGAGCGAGTCGGGCGGCGGGGGATAGCTCTTGACCGCGACCCCGAAGAGACCGGCGAAGGTGTACTGGAGAAAGAAGGCGATGCCTATCGACGTGATGAGGGGGACCATGCGAGGCGCGTTCCGCAGCGGCCGGTAGGCGATCCTCTCCACCACCAGTGCCACCAGGGTCGAGGTCAGTACCGACGAGAGAAGCACCAACAGGATGGACAGCGCGAAGTTGGTGTCCCAGAGCCGTATCTCCCACAGGTAGTCGGCGACGAAGAAGCCCACCTGCCACCCGACATGAACACCTCGCCGTGGGCGAAGTTGATGAAGCGGAGCACCCGGTAGACCATCGAGTAACCGAGCGCAATGAGACCGTACATGGCGCCTTGGGCGATTCCTGCCACCACCAGATCGCGCCACGCGTCGCCGGTGGGACGGCCCGCAGGAACCAGTCGACCCAACTCCTCCCGGCCCTTCGCGAGCCGGGTACCGCAGAGGTGGTCACGGTTCCCGACTCAGAAGAGGAAGCAACCGATCCATCGGCGGAACGACTGCTGTCTGCCGGTCGCCTCCTTCACTGGTCACCGGCGGCGGGTCACCGTCAGCCGGCAGCTGCTTGGGTGGGTGCGTAGCCGAATACCACGTTGTTCTTGCCGGCTTCGATGTTCCGCGGATCCGTGTGGTGGATCACCGTGATCCGTTGCGAACCGCAGTCGCCGAACTCGTCACATGCGATCGGACCGACGATCCCGTCGAAGCTCGACCCGGTCAGTTCGTCCCTAAGGGCCTGGCGGTCGATGTACACGGTCCCCTCCACGTCGACCGCCACCCGATCGATAGCCCTCAACAACATCGTCGTGGCGTCGTAGGCATGCCCCCAGTAGCCGGCCGACGGCTTCTCGCCGTAGGTCTCCACGTAGGCGGCCAGCAGACCATCGGCGGTCCGGCCGGTGATGCTGCTGGCGTTGCTGCCGAACCGCAGATCCGGACCCGAGATGTAGACACCCTCGGACTCGGGCAACTCCATGAAGTTGTCCACCAGGAGCGCAGCGGACACGATCAACGTCACATCCTCGAGGGCGGGGACACTGCCCACCTGCTGGACGATGAACCCTCCCTCGGGCATGAAGATAGGAAAGAACAACGCCTGTGGACTTCCCTCCGCTACCTCGGTGAGCACCGCGATCATGTCGGTGTCACCCTTGTTGACTGCGCTGAAGCCCGTCACCTCGCCACCGAGATCCTCGTAGGCGTCCTTGAATGCCTGCACCAGACCCTGGGTGTAGGGATCGCCGTCATGGATCGCGGCCGTTCTGGCGAACCCCAGTTCGTTCCGCACGAACAGAGCCACCGCCCGACCCTGGAACAGATCGTTGTGGGATATCCGGTAGTAACCCGGCTGGTAGGCCGTACCGGGGTTTCCCTCCAGGTCCGATGTCAGCGCCGGTGATGTGTTGGAGGGTGCGATCATCACCATGCCCGCATCGGAGATCAAGGGTGAGGCGGCCACGGCCGCCGCCGAACAAGTAGTCCCGATCACCCCCACCACGCTGGGATCGGCCACGAGCGCTTGCGCAGTTGCCTGACCACCCTCAGGTGAACACAGATCGTCCAGAGCGGAACCGAGAGAAACGCTACGACCGGCTACCGGCCCGTAATCGCCGATCGCCAACTCGGCTCCCCTCTGATTGGGAATACCGAGGAAGGCCACATCCCCGCTTATGGAATTGAGCGACCGGATCTGGATCTCTTCGCCCGGGCCTACCTCCACCGCGCCAAAGGGACCTGCTGTGAACCCGGCCACCTCTCCAGATGCCTCGGTCGACGTCGGGGTGGTTGCATCAGTGGCCTCCGGCCCTGCTCCTTCTCCATTGTCACCGCAGGCCGAGGCGATCAGCAACAGACACAGCCCGACAATACCCAACCTACGCATCGCGATCTTCCTCCGGATCTGGCGGTCAGTCCCCGGACAAGAGTACTGGCCGCGACGCCGGACGCAGGTGACGATGGTGGGCGGGAGGCGAATCCTCGAATTCCACCGGGCCCTCGCCGACCGCTTCGTAAGACGCATGCGCGGAAGGTAGGACCGCACATCTCTCCGGAATCGGTGAGTGACCCTTCCCGCCTGCTACGAACTGTCCCGGCCCGATGCGATCAGGAATCCCCACCGCCCAGATACGAGGTACGCAGGTCGGGATGGGCCAGCAGGTTCTGGGCCGTGTCGTCCAAAACCACCCGCCCGGTTTGGAGAACCCAGCCACGGTCGGCGATCGAAAGAGCCATGTTGGCGTTCTGCTCCACCATGAACACCGTCATGCCCGCCTCGTGGATCTGTCTGATCAGCTCGAAGTTCTGCTGTACCAGGACCGGGGCGAGACCCATCGACGGTTCGTCCATCAGCAGTACACGCGGCCCGGCCATCAGCGCCCGGCCGATTGCAACCATCTGTTGTTCACCCCCCGAGAGAGTGCCCGCCTTCTGACCCAGCCGTTCCTCGACCCGCGGGAACAGGTCGAACACGCGCTCCATGTCGGCGGCGATCCCGTCCGTGTCTTTGCGTAGGTAAGCGCCCAGCTCGAGATTGTCCTTCACGCTGAGACGCTTGAACAGGCGGCGGTTCTCCGGAACCATCGTCACGCCCTTGCGGACGCGGTAGCTGATTGGCCGGTCGTTGACCACTTCGCCGTCGAGCAGTACCTCGCCGGATGTGGGGGTGAGCATCCCGAGCAGCGTCTTGAGGGTGGTCGACTTCCCTGACGCGTTGCCTCCCAGGAGACAGACCAACTCTCCCTCGTAGATGGCCAGGTCCACGTCCCGCAAAGCGTGGACGGCGCCGTAGTGGACGTTCACCGACCTCATCTCCAGCAGCGGGTGGGAGTCCTTCATGTCGCCGCCCCATGGCCGAGATAAGCCTCTATCACGCGGGGATCCGCCGAGACGTCTTCATAGTCCCCGTCGGCGATCAGGACGCCATGGTCCAGAACGATCACCCGGTCCGAAACCTCGCGCACCACCTCCATATCGTGCTCGATGACCACGATGGTGTAACCCCACTCGTCACGGAGCCGGGCGATAAGCCCGGTGAGTTCCGCCGACTCCACAGGGTTCATTCCCGCCACCGGCTCGTCGAGGAGCAGTAGCTTGGGCTGGGTGGCCATGGCCCGGGCGATCTCGAGGCGCCGGCTGTTGGCATACGAGAGCACCGCAGCTGGTTGATCGAGGCGAAAACCGATGAGACGGGTTCCGAAGAATGCCAGGATCTCCTCTGCCCGCTCGCGGATCTCGGCTTCCTCACGCCTGAAGGCCTTCGTGTAGAAAAGCGCGCCGAAGATACCCTGTTTGGTCCGGCAGTGCTGAGCCACCATGACGTTCTCGAGTACCGACATATTGGCGAAGAGCCGCACATTCTGAAAGGTGCGGGCGACGCCCTGGGATGTCACCTGGTTGGGATCGAGACCGAGGAGTGACTGGCCCTCGAAGACAATCTCGCCGGTACCCTCCACCGAAGCGGTTATGGCGTTGAACAGGGTGGTCTTGCCCGCGCCGTTCGGCCCGATCACCGAGACGATTTGACCCTCGTGTATCTGTATGTCCACCCCGGCCAGAGCCCGCAGACCACCGAACTCCACGGACAGACCGCGGATATCGAGAAGGGGCCGACCGTTCACAGCCTGCCATCCGGGTTGCTGCCCGGCTTGACGCCGGTACGACCGCCAACCTCGGAGTCATCGGTATCGACCTGGCCCTTCAACCAGGCGTCCTGGAGGAACTCCTCCTGGTGCAACTCGCGCGAGCGGCGCACGCTGGGGATGAGCCCTTCGGGACGGGCCAGCATCATCCATATCAACAGCGCACCGTAGATGAGCAGCTTGAACTCCCCCAACTCGAGAAGCAGACCGGGTTGCTTCGGACCACCTAGCACCCCGATCAGCACCACCGCCCCGGCAATGACCCCGAAGATGTTGCCCATCCCGCCGAAGATCACCACCACCAGAATGATGATCGACACCAGGATCAAGAAGCTCGTGGGGAAGACCGATCCTACTTTGGCCACGAATATGGCGCCGCCGAAAGATCCCAGCACCGCTCCGACCACAAAGGCCATCAGTTTGACGTTGACCGTGTTGATACCCATCGCCTCCGCCACCGGCTCGTCCTCGCGCACCGCCATCCAGGCACGCCCCAGCCGGGACCGCTCCAAGCGCCACGAGATGTAGATCGCCAGCGAGCAGAAGAAAAGCACCAGATAGAACACCCGGCGCGGGTTGGTCCCATCCACGGTGAGAAGGCCGAACACCTCAACCCCGTCGATGGCCGTGATGCCCTGCGATCCGCCGAACCAGCCGGACAGCCAATCCGACAGGAACAGCAAGCGGATGATCTCGCCGAATCCGAGCGTGACGATGGCCAGGTAATCGCCGCGCATCCTGATGACGGGCGCGCCGATGAACAAGCCCACCAGAACGGCGATGAAGATCACCACGATCAGGGCCACGAACCACGGCAGTTCTGGCGCGAACCTGGGGGAGGTAGCAGCGGTCAGTACCGCCGTGGAGTAACTGCCGACCGCAAAGAACGCCACGTATCCCAGGTCGAGTATCCCCGCCAGGCCGACAACGACGTTGAGGCCCAGGGCGAGCAGGACGAAGAGTCCGATGTTGGCCAGCAACTCGTTGGTTAGCTTCCCGACCAGCAACGGGATGACTATCAGCAACACTCCGACGCCGGCGATGAGACCCAGGTTGACCCGGGTGCGCTTACGCTCCTCCAGAGCCTGGATCCGGGTTTGGATGGTCCTTATCCGACCCTGCCCGACCGCCGAGAGGGCCCCCGATACGACGGCCAATACGGCGGCGCCTATCATTGTCACGCCGCCCCGCGGCGCGTAGATCCACTCGATGTAGCTGACGAGCCCTATTCCTTCCACGAGGTCGACCACCAAGGATTCCAGGATCGCCGCGGCGATGATCGTCAGCGCCATGGTCACGATCACCCGCCGGGCACGGGCGGACGCCACACGGAGCAATCCTCCCAGAGCCCCGAGCCCGGCTCCGATCAGCAGCCATAGCACGAAGCCGGACAAGGCTCCGCGGCCGAAGCTCAGCAACTCGAGGAGTTGGGGACTCCAGTTGATCAAGGGGTCGCGCAAGTCGAAGTTCGCCAGCAGCACCGCCAGTAGCGACAAGCCACCGCCGGCTACCAGACCGCCGATCGTGGCAGCCAGCACCAAGTCGCCCCGGCTCCGTGGATCACCGAGGAAGGCCTCCTGTTCGCTGCGACGACCCACCAGAACGCCGACAACCATGGGCACGGCCAGCACCACCACGTACCCCAAGCTCAGCACCGGCACCACGATCTCGCGCGTGTCGAGGCGTACCGGCATCCCCGACAGGGATATGAACACCTGCCCCAGGGCTCCCAGGGCGCCTATCCGGATGGTGCGCGTCCAGGTTTCGGGCAAACGATGGATGGCAGTCCGGGCGGCGATCGTCATGCGCGATCCTCCGCCGACAGGCGTTCGCCGAACAGCCCGGAGGGTCTGATAAGCAGCACACCGATCAACATGGCGAATGCAACCGCGTCGCGGAGTTGGGACACTCCGCTGACGCCGAGAGGCTCGAGGATGAGTAGCGGACCGGTCGACTCCGCCAACCCGATTAACAACCCACCTGCCATGGATCCGCCTAGGTTGCCGATGCCTCCCACGACAGCCGAACTGAAAGCTTTGATGCCGGGAAGGAACCCGGTGTAGTGGATCACGCTGCGGAAGAGAACCCCCCACAGGATGCCGGCCACACCGGCCATGGCGCCGCCCACCGCGAACACCTTCACGATCGTCCGGTTCACGTCCACGCCCATGAGCCCGGCGATCTCGGCGTCCTCGGCAACGGCCCGCATCGCCTTGCCCGTCTTGGTCCGCTCCACCAAGAGCCACAGAGTCAGCATCGCCACGGCGGCCACGCATATCACCAGAATCTTGGTGCCCTCGATTTGGATGAAAGTGCGCTTGGCGGTGAGCCAATCGGGCATGTCCGGGTACGATTTGCTGGTCGGACCGAGTAGCACCACCGACGTGTTCTGGATGAAGAACGAGATGCCGATCGACGTGATCAGGGGGATGAGCCGGGGTGATCTCCGCAACGGCCGGTAGGCGATCCGCTCCATTACCACCGCTGTCAGGGTGCAGACGATCATCGAGACCACCACGATGAAGATCAGCGATCCCAGGAAATTGCTTTCCCAGTATCCGGCGTCGGCCAGCTTGTTGGAGGTGATCATCCCGGTCATCGCCCCGACCATGAAAACCTCGCCATGGGCGAAGTTGATGAAACCGAGCACGCCGTAGACCATCGAGTAACCGAGAGCTATCAGACCGTACATGGCTCCCTGGGCGAGGCCGGAGATGATGAGCCCTCGGAATTGGGCCCCGGTCAACCCGGTTGCATCAGGATTTATCAAGCGGGCGAAGGGGTTGTCGACGTCCACCTGCTGGGCTAGGAACGCCAACAACCCCACCACTACCACAGTCAGGGCAGCAACCCGCAAGAGGGCTAAGAACCAGTCAACCTTGGTCCTGGGAACCCTATTGCTTGCCATTGACCGCTCTCAACGGGACGAACTCGAAAGCTAGCCTATCCATGCTCGATTCGAGATCGTCGGATTGCGACTAGTGGTCTGTCTGCGAAACGGCGGCGTGGTATGCGCCGGGAACGGCGTTCCTCGCAAGGCTCGCCGACGAAGGCGTACCCGCAGCGGTACGTCAACGAGGCGGAACGCAGCGAGGGGCGTCGATGGCTAGCAGAACACGCCAAGTTGTCTTGCAGACAGACTCCCAGGCTCAGCTGCCGCCTCCGGAATACACGACGTTGCCCATGCTTGCTTCAGGATCAGCGGCGCTCTCGTGGTAGACCACCGTAATCTTCTGGGAGCCGCAGTCACCGAAGTCGTCACAACTGATCAGGCCGATCAGACCCTGATAGTCCATGACGTTGTCGAGATGCTCGCGCACCCCCTGCCGGTCGATCATCAACGAACCGTCCTCCGCCACGTACGACGCGGCGGCGATGGCATCCAGCAAAAGGGTCGTGGCGTCGTAGCCATGCGCCCAGAACGGCGCGGCCGGCGCCTCACCATAGTCACTCTCGTAGGCAGCCAGGAAGTCGTTGGCCGACTTACCGGTACTCTCGTTGACGTTCTCGCCGAACCGGGTATCAGGCCCTGAGAGATACATGCCCTCCGTCTGTGACAGCGCAAGATACTTAGTATTGAGCAGACCGTCGGCGGCAAGCAGCACCGTGTGCTCCAGACCGGAGACCCCGGGCGCCTGTTCGGCGATGAAGTCCCCGGCGGGTTGGAAGATCGGGAAGAACAACGCCTCCGGGCTACCGGCCGCGATCTCGGTGAGCACCGGAACCATGTCGGTGTCCTCCTTGTTCACAGCCGAGAAGCCGGTCACATCGCCCCCGAGCGCCGCGAACGCATCCGTGAACGCCTTCGCCAACCCCTGGGTGTAGGGATCGCCGTCATGGATGGCGGCCGCGGTGGTCAGACCCAGTTCACTGAAAACGAACTCGGCCATGACCCTGCCCTGGAACAGGTCGTTGTGAGCCGTGCGGTAGTAGCCGTAGCTGTAGTTCTCCCCCGCGTTACCCGCAAGGTCCGATGTCAGCGCGGGCGAGGTGTTACCACCCGAGATGAGCACCATTCCCGCGTCGGTGATCAGCGGAGCGGCCGCGGTGGCGGCACCCGAGCAGGATGTACCGATGACACCGATCACATCCTCGTCGGCAACGATGACCTGAGCCGCGGCTTGGCCTCCGTCGTTGGAGCAGGTGTCATCGAGTCCGGTCCCGAGATCGACATCAAAACCATGAACCTGCCCGTAGTCGGCGATTGCCAGAACCACGGATCGCTCGATGGGCAGACCGAAGAATGCCACATCGCCCGTGATGGCATTGAGTGAGCGGATCTGGACGGCCTCGCCCGGGGCTACCTCCACAACACCCAGCGAACCATCGCCGAGATGCTCCATCATCATTTCCTCTGCAGCGGGCGTGTCCTCGGCCGGCTCGCTCTCGTCTGCACACGCGGCTGCAACCAGTGCCAGGCATGAGAGCACAGCCAAGATCCGGATTCGAACTCCAGATCGCAGCGAGAAGATTCTGTATCCAAGCATGGATCTACCTCCTGACTAGATGCTGTTGCCAGCCGTGTGGATGTCCTTAGGGTGTAGCCTAATGGGCTGGGTTAATCATCGCCCCGTTGGGCCGTCGAGAGTATCTAGCGTTGTCCGAAACTCGATTCACCACCCGGTAACCCGGATCTCGACACCTACGACGATCCAGCGTGATCACCCATTGCTCTCACGCGGCCCACTTCGAAGCACGCCAGCGCCGCCGCCACCGAGGCGTTCAGGCTGGCCGTGCCTCGCGCCATCGGAATCGACACCAACACGTCGATACGCTCCTTGACGAGACGGCCGAGACCCCTGCCCTCAGCTCCCACGAATACCGCCACGGGCTCGGAAAGGAGGCCGAGACCGAATAGGGGCTCGGGTGCGGAAGGGTCGAGCCCCACCGTCCAGACACCGGCGCCTGAGACCCGCTGAGCGGCGACCGCGACGGAGGACACCGACGCCACCGGCAGGTGTTCGAGCGCTCCGGCCGCCGCCTTGAAGGCCAGAGCGGACAGAGGGGCCGCCCGGCGGCGCGGGACCACCATCCCGGTCATCCCCGCCGCCAGAGCCGACCGGGCGATAGCACCCACGTTGCGGGGATCCTCCAGGTGGTCGAGCACGAGGAGAGCCGGTTTCCCGTTCGGGGGATGCTCGGCAACCAGCCTGTCCAACGAGGCGAGGGGTATGGGCCGGGCCTTCGCCACCAGCCCCTGGGGAGATTCCGTCTCGGCGAGGGAAGCCACCGTGTCGACCAGCTTCACAGCCGTTCCCACGCGCCGGGCCTCCCCCACCAGGCGCTCCGCATCGCGGCGGGTGCGTTCCACGTAGAGCACCGTCACCCTCCCGGCGGCCAGGGCGGCCCTGACCGCATGAACCCCCTCGACCTTACCGCCGATACCAGCGGGTGCCATCGGCCGAATCCTCGATCAGGATCCCGATACCGGCCAGGTCGTCGCGGATGGCGTCGGCGCGGCCCCAGTCCCGGGCATCCCTGGCACGGCCCCGGACCTCCACCAAGCCGGCCACCACCATCTCGGCACTCCCGGCGCCCACTCCGTGGGCGGCCGCCAGACCGACCAGGCGCCCGGCCAGATCCTCCAACCCGGACCGGGCCAGATCGATTCCGAGCACACCGGCCATTTCGGCCACCGCCGCCGCCAAGGGACGGGCGTCCTGGCCACGGTCCAACCGGGCGTTGCCCTCCCGAACCGTCTCGAACAGCACGGCCAGCGCCCCGGCAGTGTTGAAATCGTCGTCCATGGCCCCGCCGAAACGCTCGATCGCCCCGGCATCCGGTACCGGGGCCGTCTCCGAACGGCGTAGAAAGGCCCGCAGCCTGGCCAGGCTGGCCACCGCCTCGTCCAGCGACTCCTCGGAGAACTCGAGTGGCGACCGGTAGGCGGCCCTGAGGTAGAACAGCCGCACGGCCGGACCCCCGTGTTGTTGGATGGCTTCGGCAAGATCGATGACGTGCCCGGTCGACTTCGAGAGCTTCTCGCCGCGCAGGTTCACCATGCCGTTGTGCAACCAGTAGCGCACGAACCGGCGGCCCGAGGAACCCTCCGACTGGGCGATCTCGTTTTCGTGATGGGGGAAGATGAGGTCGGCGCCTCCGGCATGGATATCGAAGGGCGTGCCCAGGTACTTGGCCGACATGGCCGAGCACTCGATGTGCCACCCCGGCCGTCCCGGACCCCAGGGAGAAGGCCAGGCCGGCTCGCCGGGCTTGGCGGCCTTCCACAGGGCGAAGTCCAGCGGATCCTCCTTGTCCAGCCCGGGCTCGATGCGCGCTCCGGCTCGCAGTTCGTCGACGTTCCTTCCCGAAAGCTTCCCGTAGCCCTCCAGACGGCGAACCCTGAAGTAGACATCGCCCCCGCCGGGATAGGCCAGCCCTCGATCGATCAACCGGCGGATCATCGCCAGCATCTCCGGTATGTGATCGGTGGCGGTGGGTTCCATGTCCGGGTCGAGAACATTGAGAAGCCGGTAACCGGTACGGAAGCGGTCTGCCATGTCACGGGCCAGCTCCTCGGGGGTAACCCCCAGGCGGGCGGCATTGGCGATGATCTTGTCGTCGACATCGGTGACGTTCTGGACGTACAGGACGTCCCATCCCCTCCACATGAGGTACCGGCGGATCACGTCGAAGACGACCGCGCACCTGCCGTGCCCGAGATGCGGTGCCGACTGGACGGTCGGACCGCACACGTAGACACGCACCCGCCCATCTTCCAGCGGTTCGAAGGCCTGGCGCGTCCTGCCGAGGGTGTTGTAGACCGTGGTCACGGTGTTCTCCTCATCCGGCACGCGGCCAGCCGACGGGCACCGGTCGGGCACTCCTCACCGGTGTGGACGCCGGACACCCGGGAGGATCCGTCGCGTAGGGATGGGCAAGGCACTGAGCGGAAGGGTACCCGGTCAGGTCGATACACCCGAAGAGGCATCCGGGACCACCGGACCCTTCACCAGCAGCACCGCCGCCCACGCCGCGACGCCCTCACCGCGACCGGTGAACCCCATCCCGTCGGTGGTGGTGGCCTTGACCGACACGCGAACCGGGTCGACGCCCAGGACCGCCGCCAAGCGGGTGCGCATCTCGCCACGATGCGGGGCTACCCGCACCGTCTCCGCGATCACCGTGAGATCCACGTTCCCGACGGTCATCCCCTCGGACGCCGCGAGCCCGACCACACCCCTCAGCAAGTCCATGCTGTCGGCGCCCTCCCACCGTGCCTCCCCCGACGGGAAGAAGGTACCCATATCACCGAGAGCTGCGGCGCCCAGGACCGCGTCGGCGACCGCGTGGGCGGCGACGTCCCCATCCGAGGTTGCCTCCAGCCCGAGACTCCGGTCCACCACGACCCCGGCCAGCATCAGCGGGGGCGTCCGTCCGAGGCGGTGGGCATCGAAGCCCAGACCGATCAGGGGAATGCCTGCGCTCATGGCAGCAGGCCCCTCGCAAGGCTCCGGACGAGAGCCTCGGCCAGCACCAGATCCTCGGGATAGGTGATCTTCATGGCCGCGCGATCGCCCGGGACCGTCACCACGCGACCTCCGATCCCCTCGATCAAGGCGGCGTCGTCGGGCGCCCGATCGGATGGTGGGCCGGCCGCGAAGGCCGCGTGAGCCCGCCGGAGGACCGGGGCGCGGAATACCTGGGGCGTCTGGGCCCCCATGACCGCGGTCCGGCTCAGGGTCCTCAACACCCGGCCCTCCCCGACATTGAGGCGCTTGATGGAATCGGGGATCGGCACCACCGGGATCACTCCGTCCGCCCGCCTCTCCCGGAGAGCGGCGTACATCCGCGTGATCATCGCGGCTGGAGCGAGCGGCCGGGCGGCATCGTGGACAGCCACCACCGCCGCCCCCTCACCTACCCTGGCCAGGCCCTGGGCTACCGAGTTGTGCCGCTCGGGCCCGCCTTCGACGCCGCCCGGCACAGGACCGACCACCACCACCCGGTGGGCACCGCTGTCGAGGAGTGCATCCCTCGCCCATTCCCAGAGCGCCTTGCCGCCCAACTCGACTTCGTGCTTGGGCGCCCCGAAACGCGACCCGCTTCCCGCCGCCACCACTATTCCCCAGATCTGCTCCCCGCCGGTTACGGGTGACGACCGTCTGCGATCGACCAGGCTAGCGGTCACCGATCAGACCGTCGCCGGGGGGTACTGAGAAACGGTTGAAATAGTTGGCCCGTCATCCGCTTAAGAGGGTGCGCGGATAGGCGGACCGTGACCGCCCCTGTCAATGAACCTACCCGGCTCCAGCTCGAAGAACCCCAGGTCATCGCTGTGTACTCATCAACGGTCGTACTCGGTGTTTCCCCAGGTGAGCACCTATCCGCGCACTCTCTAAGTGGCATTCTGTCATCGACCGTCGAGCCAGCGGGGGGTTTATCAGCACCCTCCTATGCCTCGGAGTCCTCCGGCTTGGGGAGCACGCGATCGAGACGGCTGGTGGCTTCCTCGGTGTCGACGCCGAAGGCGAACTCGAGCTCGCTGATGAGTGTCACCCGCGCCCTGGAGAGCATCCGCTTCAACGCCGGCGAGATGCCTTTGACGATCTGGGCATGGGTCAGGTCACGGACGACCTCTGCCACCTGGTGTATATCCCCCGACGTCATCTTCTCGTTCAGGACCTTGTACCAGCGACTCCAGTTTTTACCCGCGGCCTGGGGATCCTCCTTGAAGATACGCAGAACCTTCCCGGCCGCCGTCTTCGAGATCACAGGCCTGATGGTCTGGTCGATCGTGTCCACCGGCACGAATACGGCGAGCTGCTCGGTGGCGATCTGGAGCACGAAATAGCTCCGGGTCTCACCGACTATCTCCTGATCAACCCGCTTGGTTATGACAGCCGCACCGTGATGAGGGTGCACCACCTTGTCTCCCACCTTGAACGAGGTCGGCCTCCTGGCGCCCGCCGCCCGGGATCTCGAAGCTCTGGATCTGGCGACCGATCTCTTGGCAGGCGCTCGCCTGGCAGGCGCCCTCTTGGCAGGCGCTCGCTTGGCGCGCGGCTTCTTGGCTGCCGGCTTCTTGGCCGCCGGCTTCTTGGCCGCCGGCTTCTTGGCCGCCGGTTTCTTGGCCGCCGGTTTCTTGGCCGCCGGCTTCTTGGCTGCCGGTTTCTTGGCTGCCGGTTTCTTGGCTGCCGGTTTCTGGGCCGTCCGGGATGCGGGCATCTGGTCGGCCGGATCGGCGGACCGGTCGTCGACGGTGCTCGTCACCGCCGGTTCGGTGACCACCGAAGGCTTGGCGGAACTGCTTTGGGAGTCTTGGGAAGGCTGTTTAGCTGGGGTCTCGATCATCGAGATCGAGTTTACCGGATCGTAGCCATCTAGGGGAATGCTGGACGATGACGATCGCGGTTGGCGCGTTGCCCGCCCACCTGGTTGAGCGATGGGCCCGGAGTCAGCGCTCCGAATCGGGCTGGCGGTATTGCCGCTCGACCTGATCGAGATAACGCCGGAGTGACCGCGCCCGGGCCTCACCCACGCCGGACACCATGCTCAACTCCGCCATGGAGGACGCCAGGATCTTGTCAACGTCCCGGAAGTGTCCCACCAGGGCCTCGCAGGCCGATCGAGGCAGGCCCGGCGTATTGCTGACGAGCCGGTACCCCATCGGCCGGGCCTCGGTACCCGCACGCCCCAGCCCCAGCATCCGGCACAACCGATCGGTGTCGTACAGATCTTCCAGCGGCGTGGTCTCCAGCCCTCGGAACGTCTCGGCCACTTGGTCCCCGTTCTCGTGCAGGTAGTCGCGGCCAACCTGTTCCCGCATCTCCATCACCCCTACCACCAGATCGGCATGCTGGAGATCGACCATCCGCCGCTCCTTACCCAGGCCGACGGCCAGGCGCCCGACCCGCTCACCAATACGGCGTAACAGTTCGGTCCGCTGGAGCACCGTCATCGCGTCACCAAACGTCGCCTGGTCGTTGATCTCCAACCGGGTGAGATTCTCCTCCGCCTCCCTCAACCGGCGCCGGAAACGCTCGAGGGTCTGGAACTCCTGGTTGATACGCACGAGCAGTTCGGAAGGATTGCGGAGTCGGTGCTTCCGGTCCCCGTAGAACAGGATCCCCTGGCCGCGTTCCTCGCTGACTGCCACGATCGGCCGATGGGTCATCCGGGCCATCCGCTCCGCGGTGCGGAAGCGGGCGCCCGTCTCGTCGGTGGTGATGGCGGGATCGGGAAGGAGATGCACGTTGGCGCCCACGATCCTGGTTCCGGAGTCGTCGAGGATGATGGCGCCGTCCATCTTGGCCAGTTCGGCGAGGCGGGCCGGGGTAAACCCGCTATCCTCAAGGCTGAACCCACCGCTGCTGACGGACTCGATCTCGGGACCCGAGCCGATCACTACCAGCGCTCCGTTACCTTGGTGAACTATCCGCTCCAATGCGGCACGAAGCCCCGTGCCGGGGGCGACCCGCGACAAGACTTCGAGGAAATGGACCCGTTCAGTCATCGGTCCATCAGGCTAACGAGATTCGGGCGTAGGTGTCACTTCGAGAAGGGGTTGCAGTGAAGGCCCGCTCACCGGCGACTGCGGGCCCTCAACACTCGGTACAGCCCGACGCCCACGAGGATGAGCAACCCGATCCCCGCCAGCTCCGATGACATGGTCCACGGCTCGGCCGTTCGGATAGCTTCCAACTGCACCACCACAGATTGCCCAACTATCATCGCTGTGAGATTAGCGGCAATCAGGGAAGGCGCGGGCTTGAGCGATCGAAACCGAGGTGGATCGCGGGACGATCCATTGGACGACATCGACTTCGAGGAGTTCGAGCTCACGGAGCCCGAGAACTGGGACGATGTAGAGGAGTACCGGCCATACGAGTCCCCGGGAGCGATTCTGACCTGCCCATCCTGCGGCGTCGGACAGAACGCCACGAACCGCCATTGCGAGCAGTGCGGAGCAAGGTTGGGCCAGCAGAGGATCGCGGTGGCGGCGCCACCCCTCCGCACCGTCAGCGCAGGTGGCCGGGCTCTGGGAATATTCCTGGCGGTGATCGCCCTCGTAGTGGTCGCGGCGCTGGTCTATCCGGCTATCCGGGGCGACGACGAGACTGCCACGGTCTCGGAGCTGGAAGGAGGGACCACGACGACAACACCTATAACGGCCACGACGCGGCCTCCGCTCGAGGAGATCACTCCCATCTCCATCAACTGTTCGAGCGAATACAACTCCAACCTCGGGTGCGATAACCTGATCGACGGCGAGGACACCTACTGGAACGACGAGAGCCTGCGGGGTGAGGATGCCCGTATAGCGGTCACCTTCGTGAACCCGGTAGCCCTCGAACAGGTCCAGATCATCAATGTCGCCAACGAGGAGAAGTTCCGCCGTAACTACCGGGTCAAGGCAGTGGAGATCTATGCGAACGATCTCCCCGGAGTACCGTTCGTGGGAGATTTACCCGATACGAACAACCGGCCACACGCAATAGAGACGGACACCAACCACACGTTGGAGCTCGAGATCCGGGTGACATCCACATGGTCCTCCGAGGCTCTCGCCGGGAACCAGGCATTCGATGAGCTGGCCATCGAGGAGATCAAGTTCTGGGGCCGCGTGCAGAGTTCCACGCCGCTGGAGAGCACCACCACCTCCGGGTGATGCCCGCGTTCTTCGATCCCTCCGATCCCGACTTCATAGCCGATCCCTATCCGACCCTCAACGCCCTGCGCGAGGCAGGACCGTTGCACCGCGATGCCGAGTGGAACCTGTGGCTGGTGACCCGATTCAGAGATGTGCGAGCGGTCCAGCTCGACAGGCGCCTGGGAAGGGTGAAGCAGGGATACGCTCTCCCCACCGACCTTCGTCCGATCCGTGAACTGGGGCTGGAAGGATGGGAACCGTATTATCGGGTGGAGCGTCACTCCCTGCTGATGCTGGAACCGCCGGAACACACCCGGCTCCGGTCGCTGGTGAATCGGGCATTCACCCCCAGACGGGTGCGGGAGTTGAGGACACCCGTGACCTCAATCGCCGATTCCCTGCTGGACGGCCTTCGCGACCGATCGACCTTCGACCTCCTCGCCGATTACGCTCAGCCCTACTCGGTCCGGGTGATAGCCACGCTGCTCGGCGCCCCGGTCGACGACGCCGACCTCCTTGCAGACTGGTCGCACGCCATCGTGAAGATGTACGAACTCCACACGACGCCCGTCCAGGCGCAAGCCGCCATCGATGCCTCTCGACAGTTCGCCGACTGGACCACCGCTCTCATCGCCGCTCGCCGGGCCGATCCCCGGGACGATCTCATAACCGCGCTGTGCTTCGCAGAAACGGCCCAGGGGACGCTTACCGACGCCGAGATCATCTCCACCGTAGTCCTCCTGCTCAATGCCGGACATGAAGCCACTGTGAACACGATGGGCAACGGGATCGTCGCCGCCATGCAAAACGGCGGCGCCTGGCGGCAACTAGCCGATCGCGCCGTTCTGCCCGGGGTGGCCATCGAGGAGATGATGCGCTTCGACCCCCCGCTCCAGCTCTTCGAGCGGTACGTGCTCCGGGAGGGGGTGGAGATAGCAGGCACCCCCATCCCGCCGGGCGACAAGGTGGCCATGTTGTTCGGATCGGCCAATCGCGACCCGCGGAGGTTCGAGGCGCCCGATGAGTTCCGTATCGGTCGGGGTGACCCGGACCACATAACCTTCGGCGCGGGGGTCCACTTCTGCCTGGGGGCGCCCCTCGCCCGCCTCGAACTCGAGATCGCCCTCGACCGACTGACGGCGGCCTTCCCCGACGCCATCCTCGCCGGCCGACCCAGGCGAGAGGACGGGTTCGTCATCCGCGGCTACCGGACGGTCGAACTCTCACCGTTCGGATAGTTGCCCTATGGCTTCGGCTGGGAAAGAACTTCCCATGGCTTCGGTAGCGGTGCTCGGTTCGTTCAACATGGACCTCGTTGTCCAAGCCGACCACCTGCCCCGGCCCGGCCGGACGGTGCTCGGCCGGTCCTTCCACCGCGGCCCGGGAGGTAAGGGATCCAACCAGGCGATTGCCGCACGCCGTCTGGGCGCGGACGTCAGCTTCATCGGCGCGGTAGGCGATGACGACTTCGGCCGCGCCGCACGCCGTCTTCTCGAGGCTGAAGGCGTGGACACCGCCGGCCTTGCCACCGTCGGCTCCCCGACCGGAGTAGCCCTGATCGTGGTGGACACCGACGGAGAGAACCAGATCGCCGTGGCGCCCGGCGCCAACTCGCGGATAACCCCGGGGATGGTCGTGGGTTACAAGTCCGCCATAGCGAATGCCGACGTGCTGCTGGCCCAGCTCGAAACCCCGCTGGACGCCTTCCTGGCCGCGGCCAGGATCGCTCGGGCTCACGGGACGGTAGTGATACTCAACCCCGCACCTGCGATGCAACTACCCGAGCGGGTATGGGCGCTCACGGATGTCCTGACCCCGAACCAGCACGAAATATTGGAGCTGTTCGGGAGTCGAAAGGTCGAGCCGGCTATGTTCGAGCACCGGCGGTCGCGCCTCGAACTCATAGTCACCCGCGGTCGGGAAGGCGCAGCGTGGATCGGTGCCACCGGAACGCGGACCTACCTTGCCTTCCCCGCCCAGGCCATCGACACTACCGGGGCCGGAGACGCCTTCAACGCCGGCTTGGCCGTCGGCATCGCAGAGGAAGGGATCGAGGCCGGGATCGTCCTGGGGCTGCGCGCCGGGGCGTTCGCAGTCACGCGTATCGGGGTTCTCGACGGCTTGGCAACCCGTGCCGAACTTGACTCGGTGTTCCCGACGCCTCATCCACTTTCCGGGAGTCCCGAGAGGAGCACATCATGACCGTACGAATGGTGATCGACACTGATACCGCCTCGGACGACGCGGTCGCCCTGGCTATGGCGTTGCGGCATCCACGAGTGGAGGTGGTGGCCATCACGACGGTGGCCGGCAACTGCCCGGTCGACCAGTCGACCCGCAACGCCCTGTACACGGCGGAGTTGTGCGGCGCCGATGTCCCGGTGTACCAGGGTGCGGCAGGCCCGCTACTGGTAGGCGCTCGCTTCGCTACCTGGTTCCACGGCAAGGACGGGCTGGGTGACCAGGGATACCCACCTCCGGAACGGGAGCCCGAGGCTGCCGATGCCACGACGGCGCTCGTAGCCACTATCCGCGCCAACCCCGGATTGACCCTCGTGACCCTGGGCCCGTTGACCAACATCGTGATGGCTCTTCGGCAGGCCCCCGACATCGTCGACCTCGTGGGTAGGTGCGTGGTGATGGGGGGAACCGTGAATGCCGTCGGCAACGTGACCCCCGCCGCCGAGTTCAACCTCTGGTTCGATCCGCACGCGGCCCGTGCCGTGTTCGCATCCGGCCTCCCCATCGAAATGGCGCCTTGGGAGCTCTGCCGGGGTGAGGCCGGCTTCGACCGGGAGGAGAAGGACGCCCTCAAAGCACTGGAGACTCCCCTCGCCCATTTCTTCGTGGACTGCAATGCCACCGCCGTCGAAGCCGCTCGGAGGCAGTCCGGAACCAACCGGATGGAACTACCCGATCCCACCGCCATGGCGATCGCCCTGGACAGGGACTCCGTGGTCACCCATGCCACCCGGCACCATGTCGAGGTGGAAGCCGACAGCCCGCTGACAAGGGGAATGTCGGTGGTCGACTCCCTGGATGTCACCGGCGAGCCCCCCAACACTGAAGTGGTGCGGGCCATAGACACGCGTCGCTTCAAGCAGATGGTGTTCGAGGCGGCCCGTAGCTAGCCCCAATTCTTCATGGGGTTGGTGGTGGGGGTGGGTGCCGGTTGCCGGTTATCTGTTTGCAGTACTTTGGAATCCAATACGGCACCTGGCACCTGGCACCTGGCACCTGGCACCCGACCTAGCTCTCGCCCTTCCGGAACGGGAGGCCGTCGGCGGCGGGGGGACGGAGGCGGGAGGTGGCGAACAACAACACCACCAGCACCGCTATGTGGGGTGTGATAGCGGGGAGCTGGTTGGGAACACCGGTCGAGTTGGCGTACCAGAACCCGACGGCAACGGCGACGATCACCAGCTGCAGGGTGCCCAGGCGGCCACTCCGGCGGAGGAGGCGCCACAGGATGAGCAGGCCGACGGCGATGGCGACCAGCAGGAGGAGCGCGTGGGCGGCGTTCTCGTCCCGCAGCCGCAGGGTCTCGGTGAAGCCGAAGAGGATTGCACCGCGCGCGGTACCGATCGGGTTCCAGTTGCCGAAGATCATGGTGGCCAGTCCGATGTAGCCCTTCCCCTGGGTCTGGCCCTCCTTGTAGAGACCCGATAGCTGGATGGCCAGGAAGCCACCGCCCAACCCGGCCAGGGCTCCGCTGATCATCACTCCGTAGTACTTGTACTTGTACACATTGACGCCCAGCGAGTCGGCGGCGTGGGGATGCTCGCCGCAACTCCGCAACCTCAGACCGAACCGGGTCCGCCACAGCACGAAGATGGACAGCGGAATGATGAGATAGGCGATCAGCGTCAACCACGACATCTGGAACATGAAACCCCGCAGGATCCCGGCGAGATCCGATAGCCAGAACACCTCTCCCCGTTCGATGGCCCCCAGGAGGTCGGGACTCTTCCAGCCGAACATGGTTCCGCCCGCCAGGATCGGGAGGGCGAAATCGCTCACGCCGGTGATGGTGGGCGACTGGGTGATCGACCCGCCCCGGTCGGAGAAATGCAGGTCGGACAGGAAGCGGGTCAGCCCGGGCGCCATGAGGTTGATGGCCACCCCGGCAACGATGTGATCCACGTTGAAACCGACCGCCGCCACCGCCATCATCAGACCGCCCACACCGCCCGCGACGGCCGCCAGCAGCATCCCGAACCAGGGCCCGCCGATCATCGTCCCGAAAGCCCCGAACCAGGTCCCCAGGATCAGCATGCCCTCGAGACCGATGTTGACCACTCCGGATCGTTCGGAGAACAACCCGCCCAATCCGGCCATGAGGATCGGGACCGACCAAGCCAGGGCTATCGACCATGTTCCGCTCGAGGTCAGATCGTCGGTGGCCTGCTTGGCGAACAGTTGGGTAGCGGCGAGCAGGAGGACCGCACCCAGGCCGTAGACGAGCCAGCGGCGCCTCCCCTGCCGGAGGATTGTCCGGAGGCTGATCATCGGTCGCTCGCGCACAATGCTCACGTGTCGACCTCCTTGACCGCAAGCCCCGGTGCATCGCCGACCTGTGCCGCCGCAGCCGCAGCCGCCTCGATCCGCCTCCGCCGCTGGGCCAGCGCGTACGCGATCACCGCGAACAGAATGATGACGCCGACCATGATCGTGACGATCTCCCGGGGGGCGTCGCCCCTTACCTCCAGCACCCCGGAGGCCCGCTCCAGCCAGCCGAAGGCCACGGCCGCGATAGCCGCTCCCACCGCGTGGTTACGGCCGAGCAGGGCCACCGCGATGCCTGCGAAACCCAGGCCCTGCGGGAACCGGAGGCTGTAGAAGTGCTGGTCACCCAACAGATCAGCCATCCCCACCAGGCCCGCCACCGCGCCGCTGAGCAGCATGGCCAGAACGATGGTCCGCTTGGGCGGCACCCCGCTCGCCTCCGCCGCCCACGGGTTGGCCCCGGTGGCCCGCAGGTCGTATCCGAGACGGGTCCGGTTGATGATGAGGTGGTAGGCGATGCCGACCGCCGCCGCAACCAGGATGAAGCCGGTCAACTCCACACGCTTGATCTCCCGGGTGACCAGCTCGAGGATCGGGTTGAGGCTCGGGAACCAGCCGGTGGTGGCGATGTCACCAAGCCGGGTATCCAGGGACTCGGACTCGATGCTCCACCGGCCCAGGAGGAAGGAGACCGCGCCGGCCACGGCGATGGCGTTGAGCATGATGGTGGAGATCACCTCGTGGACGTTGCGCGTCACCTTCATCCATCCGGCCAGTCCCGCCCAGGCGGCGCCCACGATCATCGCAACGACCAGGATGATGGCGACATGGAGAGGAGGGAACAGCGAGCCGACACCGGCGCCCACATAGGCGGCAAGGAACGCGGCGAGGATGTACTGCCCTTCCACACCGATCTGGAACAGGTTCATCCTCATGGCGATGGCGAAGGCGATACCGGAGAGGTAGAGCGGCGTAGCCCGGTTGAAGGCCTCGACGAGGGTCTCGAGCCGGGTGCCGTACTCGAGGACGTTGCCGAAGGCGACGAACGGGTCGGCTCCGGAGACGAACAGGATCAGAGAGGCGACGGCGATGGCGAGTAGCACTGCCGCCACCGGCGGACCCAACACCCTCCGGATGGCGCGCAACCGACTCATGCGGCGGCGCCGGTCATGTAGGCCCCCAGCTCGCGGGGACCGACCTCCGCCGGATCGAGCCGGGCCACGATCTCACCGCGCAGCATGACCAGCAGCGTGTCGCTGAGTCCGATCAGTTCCTCAAGGTCGGCCGAGACCAGCAGGACGCCCAGCCCCCCCGCCCTCGCCCGACGGAGTTCCTCCCAGATCGCCGCCTGTGATCCGACATCGATGCCCCTGGTGGGATGGGCGGCGATCAGGGGGTTGCATCCGGTCGACATCTCCCGGCCTACGACCAGCTTCTGCTGGTTGCCCCCGGACAAGGCGTGGACAGGCGTGTGCACCCCGGGGGTACGCACGTCGAAGTGCCGGATCACATCCGAGGCATGGCCCTTGGAGGCGTCCTCATCGATCCACAGACCCGAACGCAGAAACGGCGGCTGCGTCTGGTGGCCCAGAAAGCTGTTCTCCCATACCGGGGCAGGGAGTAACAGGCCCCGTCGGTGGCGATCCTCGGGAATGTATCCGAGGCCAGCCTCGCGCCGCCGCCTCACCGACCAATCGGTGACGTCTTCACCATGAAGATGGATCGAGCCTTCCGTCACCAGGGCGATTCCCAGGATCGCTTCCACCAACTCGGCCTGACCGTTGCCCTCCACGCCAGCCACACCGACGATCTCGCCACATTGGACGGAGAACCCGACGCTCCGCAGTCTCGTCACCCCTGCCTCATCCGCCGCCGAGATCCCCCTGACCTCGATTGCGGTCCGGTCGGTGACGGTTACCTCACGCGTCTCGGGCGTGGGTAGTTCGGATCCGACCATCAACTCGGCAAGATCCTGGGCGGTCACGTCCTCCGGCTTCACGGTGGCAACCGACCTACCCTGCCGAAGCACCGTGATCGTGTCAGCGATCGCCAGCACCTCGTCCAGCTTGTGATCGATGAAGATGATGGTATGTCCCTCCGCCTTCAGTTCCCTCATGTTGCGGAACAACTCCTCCACCTCTTGGGGAACCAGAACCGCGGTAGGTTCGTCCAGGATCAGGATGCGGGCCCCCCGGTAGAGCACCTTGATGATCTCGATTCTCTGCCGTTCCCCGACCTCCAAGGTCCCGACCATGTCGTCGAGGTCGAGCTCCAGACCGTAAGCATCCCCCAGCCGACGGAGTCGAGCTCGAGCGGTGGCAAAGTCGACGAGCGACAGGGCTCGAAAGAGGAGCTGCAGAAGCCGAGCTCGAGCGCGGAGGGAATCGCCGAGCGATCCCTTGGCGGGCTCCGCACCGAGGATCACGTTCTCGAGGACCGTGAGGTTGTCGGCCAGCATAAAATGCTGGTGAACCATCCCAATCCCGACATCGATGGCGTCCTTGGGCGACGAGAACCGGCGCTTGTCCCCCAGTACCTCGATCCGACCCTCATCGGGCGGCTGCATGCCGTACAGGATCTTCATCAACGTCGACTTGCCGGCACCGTTCTCACCGCATATCGCGTGGATCTCGCCGGCCTCGACGGTCAGGTCAATCGCGTCGTTAGCGACCACGCCTGGAAAACGCTTGGTGATACCGGTCAGCCGGACCGCGGCACTCATGCGCTCATCCCATACTCAGCCCCAGCACATTCGTTCCGCCGAGTTCCTTCCGACTCCGCTCACCCTGCGTAAACGGCGGGGTCGCGGCTTACCACGATCTCGCCCGAGACGATCTTCTCCTTGAACCCGTCGAGCTGAGCCGCTATATCGCCCACGTGCCCGCCGGTGGTCGAATACCCGACCCCATCCACCGACAGGTCGAACCTCTGCTCACCCGCGGCGAACGTACCCGCCTGCACCGCCCGGATAGTGTCGAACACCGCTACGTCCACCCGCTTCAGCATCGACGTCAGAATGTATGGCTGGAAGTCCTCACCGGCCGTCAGGTACTGATCCGAATCCACCCCGATCGCCCACACATGGGTGTTGTTCGCCTCCGAGTAATCCTTGGCGGCCTGGAACAGCCCCCCACCCGTACCGCCCGCCGCGTGATAGACCACATCGGCGCCCTGCTCGAACATCGACTGGGCAATCACCCGCCCAGCCGCCGGATCGTTGAAACCACTGAAATCAGGCGGCTCCGTCACGTACTGGGAGATCACCTGGATGGACGGATCCACCGCCTGCACACCCGCCAGGAACCCGGCCTCGAAAGCATGGATCAAAGGAATGTTAACCCCACCTATGTAGCCGACGATACCGCTCTCGGTCTTCAACGCAGCGGCCGCCCCGACCAAGAACGAGCCCTGCTCCTCCGAGAACAACAACCCGGCCACATTCGGAGCGTCCACAGACGAGTCCACGATCGCGAAGCTGGTCTCGGGAAACTCTGCGGCCACAGCGGCCATCGGCTCAGCGAACAGGAACCCGACCCCGATCACCAGATCGGCTCCCTCCGACGCCTGAAGCGCCAGCAGCTCCTCACGGTTGGTCCCGTCCTCGTTGGCTGAAGCCTCCGAGAAGGTGACACCCAGCTCGGTGGAGGCCCGATCGAGGCCCGCCGCCGCCGCATCGTTGAACGACTGGTCCCCCCGACCGCCGATGTCATAAACCAAACCGATCCTGATCGAAGGCAGAACAACCTCTAGTTCGGCGGGGTCGCGGCTTACCACGATCTCGCCCGAGACGATCTTCTCCTTGAACCCGTCGAGCTGAGCCGCTATATCGCCCACGTGCCCGCCGGTGGTCGAATACCCGACCCCATCCACCGACAGGTCGAACCTCTGCTCACCCGCGGCGAACGTACCCGCCTGCACCGCCCGGATAGTGTCGAACACCGCTACGTCCACCCGCTTCAGCATCGACGTCAGAATGTATGGCTGGAAGTCCTCACCGGCCGTCAGGTACTGATCCGAATCCACCCCGATCGCCCACACATGGGTGTTGTTCGCCTCCGAGTAATCCTTGGCGGCCTGGAACAGCCCCCCACCCGTACCGCCCGCCGCGTGATAGACCACATCGGCGCCCTGCTCGAACATCGACTGGGCAATCACCCGCCCAGCCGCCGGATCGTTGAAACCACTGAAATCAGGCGGCTCCGTCACGTACTGGGAGATCACCTGGATGGACGGATCCACCGCCTGCACACCCGCCAGGAACCCGGCCTCGAAAGCATGGATCAAAGGAATGTTAACCCCACCTATGTAGCCGACGATACCGCTCTCGGTCTTCAACGCAGCGGCCGCCCCGACCAAGAACGAGCCCTGCTCCTCCGAGAACAACAACCCGGCCACATTCGGAGCGTCCACAGACGAGTCCACGATCGCGAAGCTGGTCTCGGGAAACTCTGCGGCCACAGCGGCCATCGGCTCAGCGAACAGGAACCCGACCCCGATCACCAGATCGGCTCCCTCCGACGCCTGAAGCGCCAGCAGCTCCTCACGGTTGGTCCCGTCCTCGTTGGCTGAAGCCTCCGAGAAGGTGACACCCAGCTCGGTGGAGGCCCGATCGAGGCCCGCCGCCGCCGCATCGTTGAACGACTGGTCCCCCCGACCGCCGATGTCATAAACCAAACCGATCCTGATCGGCTCACCTGCCGGGGCCTGGGTGGCTGAGGGGGTCTCGGAGGTTGCCTGGGTTGTGGTCGTCCCCGGCTCCTCATCACCGCCGCAAGCCGCTGCCAGCAACGCGAACGCCGCCAGCGCGATGAACAACCTCGTCTTTGTGTACATGGTCTCAGTTCCTCCTACTCGCACCCCCGCCACAGGGATACCCGCTCCGACAGTCTACGCCGCCCGGAGTCCGGTAGCCAGTGGCGGAGCCGGCGGCCGGTGGACAAATAGTGGTGGGCAGATAGTGGACGGACTACCGGCGGGCAGTGGCCGGTAGGCCGGTGTGGCTACGAGCCGGAGTCGACCAGGTCTACGGGTGGGATGTCGGGCGTGTCGACCATTTCGAAGAACAGGCCCTCGCCCTCGGGGTCCGCATCCACCACGATGGTGGTACCGGACCGGTACTCGCCCAGCAATACCTGCTCGGCCAGCGGGTCCTCCAGGAACCGCTGGATGGCCCGCCTCAGAGGACGGGCGCCGAGTTGGCGGTCATAGCCGATCCTGACCAGGAACGTCTTGGCCGCGTCGCTCAGGACCAGGTTGAGCGCTTGGGTGGCGAGTTGTTCACGGTCCCTCACCAGCAGCAGGTCGACGATCTGCTTGACCTCGTCCTCCGTGAGCTGGTGGAAAACGATCACCTCGTCGATCCGGTTGAGGAACTCGGGACGGAAGTGGCGCTTGAGCTCGTCGGTCAGCTTCTGCTTCATCTTCTCGTAGCTGACCTCATGGCTCTCGTGCTGGAAGCCCACCGACCGCTTGTGGAGGGCCTCCGAACCCAGGTTGGAGGTCATGATGATGACGGTGTTCTTGAAGTCCACCGTCCGACCCTGGGCGTCGGTCAGCCGGCCGTCCTCCAGGATCTGCAGCAGGGTGTTGAAGACATCGGAATGGGCTTTCTCGATCTCGTCGAAGAGCACCACCGAGAAGGGCTTCCGCCGGACCGACTCGGTGAGTTGCCCGCCCTCGCCGTAGCCCACGTACCCGGGTGGGGATCCCAGCAGGCGGCTGACCGTGTGCTTCTCCATGTACTCGGACATGTCGAGCTGGATGAGGGAGTCCTCGTCGCCGAACAGGAACTCGGCGAGGGCCTTGGCGGTCTCGGTCTTTCCTACTCCCGACGGACCCAGGAAGACGAAGGACCCGCTGGGCCGCTTGGGGTCCTTGAGGCCAGCTCTCGTGCGCCTGATCGCCCGGCTCACCGCCGAAATCCCGTCGTGCTGCCCGATGATCCGCTTGTGCAGTTCCTCCTCCATGTGGACCAACCGGGCGGTCTCCTCCTCGGTCAGGCGGTGGACGGGGATGCCGGTCCATTGTGCCAGCACGTCGGCGATCTCGTCTTCGTCTATCACCGAATCGTCGGTCGCGCCCAGCTCGGATTGCCGCCGGGCCCGGTCAGAGAGCAGGGCCCGTTCCTGGTCACGGAGCTGGGCGGCCCGCTCGAACTGCTGGGCCGACACGGCCTGCATCTTGTCCTTGCGCACCGCGCTCAACTGATCATCGATCTGCTTGACCTGGGGGCTGGAACTGATGCGGAAGATGCGGTTGCGGCTGCCGGCCTCGTCGATCAGGTCTATGGCCTTGTCGGGCAGGAACCGGTCCGAGATGTAGCGGTCCGCCAGGTTGGCGGCCGTCTTGAGGGCGCTGTCGGTGAAGCGCACCGAATGGTGGGCCTCGTAGCGATCCCTCAGACCATGGAGGATGAGCACCGTCTCGGCCACCGTGGGTTCGTCGACGTGGATCGGCTGGAAACGCCGTTCCAACGCCGAGTCCTTCTCCAGGTACTTGCGGTACTCCTCGAGGGTGGTAGCGCCCACCGTCTGGAGTTCGCCCCGGGCCAGCATGGGTTTGAGGATGCTGGCGGCGTCGATGGCTCCTTCGGCTGCACCGGCGCCCACCAGGGTGTGGATCTCGTCTATGAAGAGGATGATGTCCCCTCGGGTCTTGATCTCCTTCAGTACCTTCTTGAGGCGCTCCTCGAAGTCCCCCCGGTACCGGGAGCCGGCCACCAGCGCCCCGAGGTCAAGCGTGTATATGGACTTCGACGTGAGGGTGTCGGGAACCTCCGAGGCCACGATGCGCTGAGCCAGACCCTCCACGATGGCGGTCTTCCCCACCCCCGGTTCGCCGATCAGTACCGGGTTGTTCTTGGAACGCCGCGACAGGATCTGCATGACCCGCTCTATCTCGGTACGGCGTCCTATGACCGGGTCGAGGTCATGGTCGCGGGCCATGGTGGTCAGGTTGCGGCCAAACTGGTCGAGCACGGTGGATCCCGATACCGGGGATCCCCTCCCCGAGGGCGCGGTGCCGGCCGGTGCGGGCTCGTCGCCCGAGCCTCCGGACAGCAACTGGATGACCGTGTGGCGCACCTTGGGGAGGTCGGCGCCCAGCTTCTCGAGCACTTGGGCGGCGACGCCGTCCCCTTCCCGGATCAGGCCCAGCAGGATGTGCTCGGTACCGATGTAGTTGTGCCCCAACTGCAGAGCTTCGCGCAGGCTCAACTCCAGTACCTTCTTGGCCCGGGGGGTGAACGGTATGTGGCCGGACGGAGACTGGTGACCCTGGCCGATGGTATCCACAACCTGGCTGCGCACCGAATCGAGGCGAATGCCGAGACTCTGGAGACCGCGGGCCGCCACGCCCTCTCCCTCGTGGATCAGGCCCAACAGGATGTGCTCGGTACCGATGTAGTTGTGGTTGAGTAACCGGGCCTCTTCCTGTGCCAGCACCACCACCCGACGGGCGCGGTCGGTGAAGCGTTCAAACACAGCCGATCAACCTCCATGGTCTGGCAGCTTTGCGTCTTACGGAATACAAGCTTAGGTGCACAAGTCTTTCCGTCGCGACTATACCCCGGGGGGGCTGACTATGGCGATCCCGATCAACGATCGACATACGCTTACCATAGGCCGTGACGATGACTCCAACGCTCGCTCAACAGCAATGGTGACTCCGGTCCTGCGGAACCTGATCGACATACCGGACCTATGGGAGCGGATCGAACGGGTGGAGAGCCGGCTGTTCGAGGTCTCCTCGTCCGCTCACCCCTTCCTGACCGAGATCGCCCAGCATCTGCTGGCAGCCGGGGGTAAGAGGTTCCGTCCGATCCTCTCCCAGCTGGCGTCGGAGTTCGGTCCGTCGCGCGACCACCGGCTGATCGAGGCAGGGGCAGCCGTGGAACTGATCCATATCGGATCCCTGTACCACGACGACGTGATCGACGGGGCGGAGACCCGCCGCGGGACGACGTCGGTCAACACCAGATGGAGTAACGCCCAAGCGATCCTGGCCGGCGACTTCCTCATCTCCCGTGCTTCGGAGTTGGCCGCTACGAGCCTGGGCGAGGAAGCGGTCCGCCTACTGGCCCGCACCTACACCGAGTTGGTGGTGGGCCAGGCGCTCGAACTCCGGCTGACCGGAGACCTTACCCACGGCCCGGAGGATTACCACCGCGTCATAAGCGGCAAGACCGCCAGCCTCATCAGGACCTCCGCCCGGATCGGCGCTCTGGCTGCCGATGCCCCGCGGGAAGTCGTGGAGGCATTGTCCGCCGCCACTTGGCAGCTGGGAATGGTATTCCAACTCACCGACGACGCCCTCGACCTGGTAGCAACCGACGAGCAACTGGGCAAGCCGGCCGGGAGCGACATCCATCAGGGGGTGTACACCCTTCCGGTACTCCATGCTCTCGAGGGACCCGCCGGGAACCGCATCGCCACCCTGCTGGCCGGAGGCATACCGTTCGACGACAGGACGGTGAGGGAGGTGATCGGCCTGATCCAGGAGGGTGATTACCTCGACCACGTCCTCGACGAGTGCACCGACCGCCTGAGGCAGGCCTCGGATGCCATCGCCACGCTCCCCGACATCGAGGCTCGCTCGGTCCTCGTCCGGATGGGGACCTTCCTGGTGGACCGGGTCCACGCAGTCAGTCAGCCTGAATCCACCGATTCATATTCCGAAAACCAATCCTGACCAGGGCGATCTCCGGGATCCACCACTCACAGGAAGTTGCTCCTCTTCCCAGGACCGAACCATCCTTACCAATAGCTATCGCCGCAGATCAGGAGGCATTTCCACCATATCTCTATGTCCGCTGCGCCCTCCCCATCGGTGGATTCAGGGTCAGTGACCGGCGGGTGCCAGTTGTCAGGTGCCAGACAACCAGCACCTGGCACCTGGCACCTGGCACCTGGCACCTGGCACCTACCTGGCTTCGGGACGCAGGTGGGGGAAGAGCACCACCTCTCGCAGGTTTCTCTGATCGGTGAGCAACATCACGAGCCGGTCCACGCCGATACCCAGACCGCCCGTCGGAGGCAAACCCACCTCGAGAGCCCGCAGGAAGTCCTCGTCGACCGGGTGGGCCGATTGGTCCCCCGCCGCCCGGGCGGCGGCCTGAGCCTCGAAGCGGCCTCTCTGGTCGATCGGATCGTTCAGCTCGGTGAAGGCGTCGGCGTGCTCGCTTCCGGCTATGAACAACTCGAACCGCTCGACCAGACCGTCGATCGAGCGGTGCCGGCGGGCCAGTGGCGAGATGTCGATGGGATGGTCGATGACGAAGGTCGGCTCCCATAACCCCGGTACTACCCGGTGGTCGAAGATCTCCTCGACCAACTTCCCGAACCCCCAAGTGGCATCGGTCTCGACCCCGGCCCGATCGGCCAGGCTCCTCAGCCGGGACGGTGGCGTCGAGGGTGTGACAGGTGCATCCAGCGCCTCTCCCACCAGCTCCAGCATGGGCACGCGCCGGTAGGGAGGCCGGAGATCGATCGGCCGACCCTGGTAGGTGAGGCGGGATGTTCCGACTACCCGCCGAGCCACCGCCGGGATGACCTCCTCCATCAACTCCATGATGTCCCGGTAGTCGGCCAGCGCCTGGTAGGCCTCGAGAGTGGTGAACTCCGGGTTGTGCGTGGAGTCGATGCCTTCGTTGCGGAACACCCGGCCCAACTCGAAGACCCGCTCCATGCCTCCCACCACCAGCCTCTTCAGATGGAGTTCGGTGGCGATCCGCAGATACATCTCGATCCCGAGAGCGTTGTGATAGGTCTCGAAGGGCCGGGCCAGCGCCCCGCCCGCCTGGATCTGGAGCACAGGGGTCTCCACCTCGATGAAGCCCCTTCCTTCGAACTGGCTCCGCAACTCGGACACCACCCCGGCCCGCGCCTCGGCGACGTGCCGGGCTTCCGGGTTGACCAGCAGGTCCAACTCGCGCCGGCGGAAACGCCGCTCCTTGTCCCTCAGGCCGTGCCACTTCGCAGGTAGGGGACGCAGACCCTTGGCCAGCAGAGCGAAATCGCCTACACCTACGCTAAGCTCACCCCGGCGGGTTGTCATCACCTCCCCCCTCGCCCACACCCAGTCGCCGGTGTCCAGATCCCCGAAAGCAGCCCACGCGGCGTCGCCGAGCCCCCGCTCGTCCACAAAAAGCTGGATACGTCCCGAATAGTCCTGGAGCACCCCGAACACCAGCCGGCCCAGACGGCGCAGGTTCATGAGCCGCCCGGCCACCTCCACCACCTCGCCGGTATTCACGTCGGGGTCGAGGCCGGCGAAGCGGTCATGGAGATCGGAGGCCGAGGAGTCGCGGGTGTAACCGAGCGGGTAGGGGTCGATGCCCCGGGAGCGCAGGCGGTCGACCTTCTCGAGCCGCTGAGCGGTGAGGGGATGGTCGGCGAGCCCGACGCCCTCCTGGATGTCGCTCTGGGGCGTTTCACCGGGTTCGTTCATACGACGGGAAGGGTACCGCAGGCGAACTAGTGGTCCGTCTGTGAAACGGCGGCGTGGTATGCGCCGGCAGCGGCGTTCCTCACAAGGCCCGCCGACGAAGGCGTACCCGCAGCGGTACATAGAGGAGGCGGAACACAGCGAGGGACGCCGATGGCTGCCGGAGCACGCCAAGTTAATCTGCAGGCAGACCACCAACTCAGCGGTTGCGCTCCCATACGAGGCGGAGCCCCTCCAGCGTGAGGGTGTGATCCACCTTCGTAACGAGTCGGCACAGGGGAACGATGAGGGGAGCGATCCCGCCGGTGGCCACCACGTTCGTGCATTCGCCACCCCCGCCACCGACTTGATCGATGATCCGTCCCAGGATCCCGTCCACCAGACCGGCATACCCGTATAGGAGGCCGCTTTGGATAGCCTCGACGGTGCCCTTGCCCACCACCGATCGGGGCTCGATCAGATCCACCCGTCTCAGGGCGGCGGTGGCCGCCACCAGGGCCTCCATCGACACCTCGAGGCCGGGAGCGATAGCGCCACCGATGTAGTCACCGGAGCGATCCACCACATCGAAGGTCGTGGCCGTACCAAAGTCGACCACCACCGCCGGCACGCCGTAGCGCTCGCGGGCCGCCACGGAGTTGACGACCCTGTCGGCCCCCACTTCCCGCGGGTTGTCGATCTTGATGGCCATCCCCGTACGGACACCGGGTCCGACGACCAGAACCCGGGTTCCCACCAGCTTCTCGAGGGCCGATTGCAGGGCGGTCGCCACCGGCGGCACCACAGACGACATCGCCGCCCCCTCGAAGTCCTCGGACCGGTAACCGGTGGGAGCCAGCAACCCCCTGAGCAGGATGGAGAACTCGTCCTCCGTACGCTCCCGGCCGCTGGAGAGGCGCCACTGCTCGATCACCCTGCGGCCGGATATGACGCCGATCACTGTCTGGGTGTTACCGACATCGACAGCCAGGAACATCAACTTCTCCAGTGGTCAGTGGTCAGGTGCCAGGTGCCAGGTGCCAGGTGCCAGGTGCCAGGTGCCAGGTGCCAGGTGCCAGGTGCCAGGTGCCGGGTGCCGGTGATATTTCACGGGTGCACGAGCCGAGGGCTTTCCGACTATCGGATGCCGCCCGGCTGACCGTACTGTAGAGCACGCTGGGTCGTTCCAACCACACGCCGCGATCCGCTTCGGCGACCCGGTCGCCGACCGAGAACCGCACGTTGTCGATGAGGCGAACCGGACCGATACGGGCGGCGGCGGCGAGCACTACCTCCCCTTCTACGCAGGAAACCGGAGCCATGGTGGTGGCGTCGCACGTCTCGGCATACTCGATCGCGGCGGGGTCGAGGGCGTTCCGGACCGCCCCCTCGAGAGCACCCGCCCCTCGCTCACCGGCCTCGAACAGCCCGGCCGCCTCCATCAGGCCATGGGAGAGTCCCAGGGCCTTCTCCCGGTGAGCGCCGAGCAGCACGTTCCGGGACGACAGCGCCAGGCCGTCGGCTTCGCGGATCAGGGGGCAGCCCACCACCTCCAGGGGAAAGCCCAGATCGGACGCCAGCCGGGTCACCATCGCCAGCTGCTGGGCGTCCTTGCGGCCGAAGTAGGCGACATCGGGCTGCAGTCCCGCGAACAGCTTGGTCACCACCGTCGCCACGCCCGTCATGTGACCGGGCCGGTACACACCTTCCAGTCGATCCCCGATTCCCGCCACCGATACCTCGGTGAGCGGCGCGGTGGGAAACATCTCGGCGGCTTCGGGAACCACCATCACATCCACGCCGACCTCTTCCGCCAGGGCCAGATCACGGTCGTGATCGACCGGGTAGCGAGCCAGGTCGGCCGGTTCCTCGAACTGCAGGGGATTCACGTACAGCGTGGCCACGGTCTGATCACACTCGGCCACAGACCTCTCCATGAGGGAGAGATGGCCCTCGTGGAAGAAACCCATGGTCGGGACGAGACCGACCAACCCGCGTGCCATGGTCCGGGCCTCCGCCATAGTCCCCACGACCTTCACGCGGAGCGGCTCCTCACCCATGCGGCGCCCGGTCGCCGACCCTTGCCGGACCGAGACGGATCGGCGGTGGCCACGAACGTCCAGCCACGGCCGGCCATCGAATTCACGCCAGGGCGTCCTCCATCAACTCGGCGGTACCGGCCACGGCCGCCGTGGCGCGGGCGAAGGTCCTGAACGCCTCGGACGCGAGGGGCGCATGGAGATCCACGGCCTCCAGCTGACTGCGCACGGTTCCCGTATCACCCCGGGCGATGGGACCGGTGAGAGCGGAGCCTATCCCCAGATCGAAGGCGTTGGCGACCACCTGCTCGACCAGGGGCCGGGCTACCCGGAGATCGACTGCCGCCTTACTGAACAGAGCTTCGGCCACCGCCAGGGCCGTCAACACGTAGTTGGAGGATGCGGCGGCTGCGGCGTGGTAGAGCGGCTTGACCTCATCCGCAATGCGGAAAGGCCGGCAACCCAAGGAGCCCGCCAGATCCTTGAGTACTTCTCCCAACCGCTCGCCGGCGGTGATCCCTATGTGAGCGCCTCTGAGCGAACGGGACCCGGTGTGCCAATCGGGGAGGGTCTGCAGAGGATGGAAGGAGCCGGTGTCCAGCCCGGCTTCGCGCAAGGGACCCAGCGCCCCGACCGGCGCCAGACCCGACAGATGGACGGCTCGCGGGACGCCGACCGCTCTCCCTGCGAGCGCCCGTGCGGTGTCGAAGATCACATCGTCGCGGACCGCCACCACGAGGAGATCGGCCTCGGGCATGGGGTCACCGATCAGGCGGGCCTCTCGACCGAGATGGCGGGCCACACCCTGGTCGTCCTTCCGCCGGGCGAAGACGCCGACGATGTCGTGACCCGCAGAGTGGGCCGCGACCGCCAACGATCCACCTGCCCTGCCGGGCCCGACAACGATGATGCGCACTTCTACTCCCGGTTGCGGTCCGTGTATCGGTACCGATCCGAGATCAGATTAGGAGAGTCCCGGCCGATCCACCAGCGGCCGAGCCTCGTCTCCCCGCCAGCCGAGTCCCTCGATCCTGCGGAGAGGCTGGTCAGCCACGCCGGGCAGCAGGTCCGCCACGAGGGTGCCGTCCGGATCACGGATGCCGGGCCAGACCTCCACCAGCGGCTCCAGCACGAAGCGGCGTTCCCGGTAGCGGGGATGCGGTACCGTGACCGCGGCCGTGCGGATCGACGTGTCGCCGTGAAGTATCAGATCGAGGTCGATCAAGCGCGGACCCCACCGTCGGCCCCGCACGCGGCCCAGCGCGGTCTCTATCGACAGCAGGCGACCCACCATTGCCTCCGCTCCCAGCGGGGTTTCCACGACCGCTACCGCGTTGTAGAACGGATCCTGGGGTACTCCACCCACGGGTTCGGTCTCGTAGAGACGGGACAGGGCAACCAAGTTGCCCAAGCCCTCCAGCCGGACCGCCGCCGAGTAGAGATTGGCCAACCGGTCGCCCATGTTGGAACCCAGGGATATGACAGCCGGCGGCATGCGGGTCAGGTATGAGGGGAATGCCGGACGACCGTCACCGCCACGTCCTCGAACCCCACCCTGATCGGCGCCTCCGGTTTGTGCACCGTCACCTCCACCCGGATGACCCGCCTGTTCTCGAGAACCAGGTCCGCCACCCGCTCGGCGACCGTCTCGATCAGGTTCCACTGCTCGCCCGACACCCGGCGGTGGATCGCCTCCGCCACAAGCCCGTAGTCGAGTGTGTTGGAGAGGTCGTCGGTGCGGGCCGCCGCCGACACGTCCAGCCGGGCCATCACATCCACGACGAAGGTCTGGCCCTCCGCCCGCTCCTCCTCGGTCACTCCGTGGCGGGCCGGTATGCGAAGACCCTTCAACGTGATCGAGTCGACCGGAGCGCGGGCGTAAACCGGACCCGACCCGGGTGGGTCCTCGCCCGCACCTCCGGACAGTAACCGGAGGACCGAATGGCGAATCTCGGAAAGGTCAGCGCCGATCTCATCCAAGACCTGAGCGGCGACACCGTCCCCTTCCCGAATCAGGCCCAGCAGGATGTGCTCGGTACCGATGTAGTTGTGCCCCAACTGCAGAGCTTCGCGCAAGCTCAACTCCAGTACCTTCTTGGCCCGGGGGGTGAACGGTATGTGCCCGGAGAGGGACTGGTGACCCTTGCCGGTTTTCTCCAGCACCTGGCTGCGCACCGAATCGAAGCGAATGCCGAGACTCTGGAGACCGCGGGCCGCCACGCCCTCTCCCTCGTGGATCAGGCCCAACAGGATGTGCTCGGTACCGATGTAGTGGTGGTTGAGCAGCCCGGCCTCTTCCTGTGCCAGCACCACCACCCGGCGGGCGGGGTCGGTGAAACGTTCAAACACGGCCGGCCCGACTCTCCGAGCTCAACCGGATCGCACCCGCCGGAGCCGCATTCAACCCCCCGCCGCCGGAATCAGCGCCCGGGCGCGGGGACCGAGCGGTCTCCCGATGATCTCCTGTATGACCATGGCGGCGATCCGTTGGTCCTTCACCAGGCCCGCGAACACCACGTACCCGGCCAGGATCCCCGCCACCGCATCGTCCACGAAGTCGCGGTGGACCAGTACCCGGGCGTCCGGGCGGGCCAACGCATCGTGGATGGTGGCGAAGGCCAGGTCGACGGCGGACCGGTCGGAATCGAGATCGACCGGCGCCACGTGCACCTCAAGGCCCGCCCCCTCGTAGCTGTTGACGTTCTGGGCTCCCGGAAGCAGCGACACCACCGTCGTGAACTCCTCCTCCACCAGCCAGGCGATCTCCTCCTCGCGGCGCACCCGACGGTGCTGGAATCCCTGACCCCCGATCCGCGCCGAAGTGGCCAGCCGACTCCCGATCACCCAGGCAAAATCACGCGGCTTCAGTCCTGTCTTCATCACCATCACCCATCTGACGCACCATAGCGTCAGCCAGAGCCAACGCGTCGCGGGTTGTTGCAACATCGTGAACTCTCACGATCGAGGCGCCGTTCATGGCACAGATCCCGGACGAGACGGCTGTCACCACGTCCCGCTCCTCGACGGACCGCCCGGTGAGCGCACCGAGAAAGGCCTTCCGGGAGGTCCCCACCAGGACGGGCACGCCGTCGGCGGCCAGCACCGGCAACCCGTTCAGCAGGGCCAGGTTGTGCGCGATCGTCTTGCCGAATCCGATGCCGGGATCGATCGCCATCGCCCGCCGGTCGACCCCCGCTGCTTCCCCCGCCTCGATCCTGTGCCGGAGGTATCGGCGGATCTCCCCGACCACGTCGTCATAGGTGGGATCCTTCTGCATGGTGCGCGGGTTGCCGCGCATGTGCATCAGGACGACGCCTACCCTCGACGAGGCACACACCTCGGCCATTCCCTCGGCTTCGAAGGCGGTCACGTCGTTGACCACCACCGCTCCCGCCGCGACGGCCTCCGCCGCCACCTTCGGCTTCGAGGTGTTGATCGATACCCGGACGTCGCGGGCGGCCAAGCGTTCCACCACGCCCACGACCCGCCGCAACTCCTCCGCCTCCTCCACCTCATCGGCGCCGGGCCGGGTGGACTCACCGCCCACATCCACCAGATGGGCGCCCTGGTCCCGGAGGCGGAGACCGTGGGCGACGGCGCGGTCCTCGTGGAGGAAGCGCCCCCCGTCCGAAAAGGAATCGGGCGTGGCATTGACCACCCCCATCACCAGCGTGCCCTCGTTGGGATCGAGGACCGCCCCCCGAACGTGCCATGTCGGTCGTTTCAAGCGCAGACCCGGTTGATAAGCGCGAGAGCTTCGGCCCGCGTGGCGGGGTTGCTGCGGAACTGGCCCCTGACCGCCGAGGTCTGGGTCACCGTGCCTGGTTTGCCGACACCACGCATCTCCATGCAGAGATGCCGGGCCTCCACCACGACGAGCGCGCCCCGGGGCTCCAGCACCTCCATGAGCGAATCCGCCACCTGGGTGGTGAACCGTTCCTGCATCTGCGGTCGGCGGGCGAACCCCTCCACCAGGCGGGCCAGTTTGGAGAGACCCGTGACCTTCCCGTCCGGGACGTACGCCACATGGGCCTTGCCATGGAAGGGTAAAAAGTGGTGCTCGCACATCGAATAGAAGGGAATGTCACGCACCAGCACCATCTCCTGATGGCCATCGGCCACGAACACCCGGTACAGATCCTCTCGCGGATCACGGTGCATTCCCTCGAATACCTCGGCAAACATGCGGGCGACGCGGGCGGGCGTATCGATCAGACCCTCCCGGCCGGGGTCCTCGCCGATCGCCTTGAGTATCTGACGCATGGCGTCTTCGATCGCCTGCTGATCGATCACCCAGCCCGACATGGGTTCTAGTGGTCCGTCTGTGAGACGGAGGCGTGGCATGCGCCGCCGACGGGGTACCGCGCCAGGCCCGCCGACGATGGCGTACCCGCAGCATACGTCGAGGAGGCGGAACGCAGCGAAGGGCGTCGCCGGCGTGCAGGGCATGGTGTGTTGTCTTCCAGGCAGACCACTAGAGGGTGCGCGCATGGGCGGACGCGGCCGCCCCTATCCATAAGAGGGTGCGCGGGTAGGTGCTCACCCTCTTAGCCGGAGACCGTGGAGTCCGCTGCCCGAGCCGCCGCCACCCCCTCGGCCAGGGCCGGACCGCTCACCAGGGGAGCCTGGATCCGGGGACCGGCACCCTCGACCGTCTCCCACTTGGGAACGTCATGGAGAACGGCGGTGATATCCTCCGCTCGCAGGGTCTCCATCTCGAGGAGCCGATCCGCCAGCCGGTGCAGGGCATCGATGTGGGTGGTGAGAATCCGGTTCGCCTCGTCATGCGCCTGGCCCAGCAAGGCCCGCACCTCGTCGTCGATGGCTGCCGCCACCTCGTCGGAGTAGTCCTGCTGGCTGGAGTAATCGCGCCCGAGAAACACCTCCCCATGGTTCTTCCCGAACTTCATCGGGCCCAGGTTGTCGCTCATCCCGTATTCCATGACCATGCGGCGGGCCTGCTCGGTGGCCTTCTCGATGTCGTTGGACGCGCCGGTGGTCGGATCGCAGAAGATCAGATCCTCGGCGGCCCGGCCGCCCATGAGCATGGCGAGTTGGTCGGTCAGCTCCGAGCGCCGCATGTAGTTGCGGTCCTCCGTCGGGAGAGCGAGCGTGTAGCCCCCTGCGCGACCCCGCGGGATGATGGTGACCTTGTGGATCGGATCGGCGTTGGGCAGCGCGAACCCCACGAGGGCGTGACCCCCCTCGTGGTACGCGGTGATCTTCCTCTCCCGATCGGTCATGACCCGGCTCTTGCGCTCCGGGCCGGCGATCACCCGATCGATCGCCTCCTCCAACTCGGCGGGTCCCACGCTGGCCCTGTCGCGGCGGGCGGCCAGCAGGGCGGCCTCGTTGATCAGGTTGGCCAGGTCGGCGCCGGTGAAGCCGGGGGTCTGGCGGGCGATCGTCTCCATGTCAACGTCGTCGGATATGGGCTTGCCCTTGGCATGCACGCCGAGGATGGCCCGCCGTCCCCTGAGATCGGGGCGGTCGACCACGATCTGGCGGTCGAAGCGTCCCGGCCGGAGCAGGGCAGGATCGAGGATGTCGGGCCGGTTGGTACCGGCGATGACGATCACCCCGCTCGCCACGTCGAACCCGTCCAACTCGACCAGCAGCTGGTTGAGGGTCTGTTCCCGCTCGTCGTGACCGCCCCCCAGACCGGCCCCGCGATGCCGTCCCACGGCGTCGATCTCATCGATGAAGATGATGGCCGGCGCCGCCGACTTGGCCTGGCTGAACAGGTCACGTACGCGGCTGGCGCCCACCCCCACGAACATCTCCACGAAGTCGGAGCCGGAGATCGAGAAGAAGGGCACCTCGGCCTCACCGGACACCGCCCTCGCCAGGAGCGTCTTGCCGGTGCCTGGGGAACCGTACAGGAGGACTCCCTTGGGGATCTTGGCCCCCATCGCCCTGAACTTCTGGGGAGCCTCGAGGAAGTCCTTGATCTCACTGAGCTCCTCGATAGCCTCCTCGAGCCCGGCCACGTCCTCGAAGGTCACCTTGGGCTGGTCCTTGGTCACCTGCTTGGCCTTGGCCTTGCCGAACTGCATTATCCGGCTTCCCCCGCTCTGCATCTGCATGATCACGAAGATCATGAAGCCGAAGATGAGCAGCCACGGCAGTATGCCGAGTATCAGGTCCCAGAACCCGGGGGGCTCGGGATCGATGACCACCTTGACCTCGTTGGCCAGCAGTATCTCGGTGAGGGTTCCCTCGTACTCCGCCGGGTACAGGACACGGAAGTCGCCGGGGACCTCCGGCGAGGCAGCCCCGGGCTCGAGGGTCCCTTCTATGGCGTTGGACCGCTCGAGGATGGTCACCTCGGCCACCGCGCCGCTCTTCACCACCGCATCGAACACGGTCAGGTCGATTTCCTCGACCCGCGCGGCCCCGTTCAAGAGACGCTGCCCCATCAATACGAGCGCCATGACCACGAGACCGTATACGAAGATGGTGCGGGTGGTCCTACTCACTGTCTTTCTTCCCCATGCTGTTGCCCTGCTAAGCCCTGGTGGTTGGCGAGACCCGGCTTTGTGCTCGTACGAGGGGGTTCTGTCCGGCCCATCCTAAGAGACTGGCGGGAATATCATGCTAAAACCTCACCACCGGCGGGGGAAGCTCGAAACAGGTGGACCATCTTCCACCGGAGCGCCCCGGAGGCGAACCTCGGTTGACCGAGTTCTCCGACTATCCATGCAACCTCCGACTATCCATGCAACCTCTCGTGCGGACCTCTCCCGATTATGCCCTACCGCGCCCGCCGCTCCAAGAGGTTCGTCCCAGGAGGGTGGTGCAAGACCCCTTCACGGCCCGTCGGTCGATGACACAACGTCTGTTGAGAAGAAGACGGGCGTTGCTCCCCACCGTCTTACAGCACACTCCTCGGAGGGTACTGAGAAACCCCCGTTGGCCCGACGGTCGATGACAGGATGCCGGGTCAGCGAACGACAGGCCGACTACTTACCCTTCTTGAGCACCCTCCTCCAGGGAGTGCTGTTCGAGCACCCCGATGTAGGGGAGGTTCCGGTACAGCTGGTCGAAGTCGAGTCCGTAACCGACCACGAACTCGGGACCGATCGTGAAGCCGACGTAGCGGGCTTCCACAGGTACCCGTTGCATGCCTTCCTTGAGCAGGAGGGTGGCCAACTCGATCGAGGCCGGCTTGCGCAATCTCAAGGTCTTGAGCAGGTAGTCGAGGGTGAGGCCCGAATCGACGATGTCCTCCACCAGCAGAACGTGCCGCCCCGCGATCTCCTCGTCCAGATCCTTGAGGATACGAACCACCCCCGAGGTCTTGGCAGCCGATCCGTACGACGACACCGCCATGAAGTCGAACTCGACCGGGACCCTTATGTGCCGGGCCAGGTCGGCCATCACCATGAAGGCCCCCCGGAGAATGCCCACCAGGAGCAAGGCCTGGCCTTCGTAGTCCCGGGTGATCTCCTCGCCCAGCTCGCGCAGCCGCGCGGCGATCTCCTCCTCGCTGATCAGCACCCTACCGGCTTCCACGTCTCCTCCCGGGTCGCAGACACCAGAACGTAGCCCATCGTACCGCCGGTCACCCAACCCACGTAGGCTCTCCGTACGCCGGGAATCCAGGTCGCCCGGCCATCCACCTCCAGAACCGGCCAGTTGTCCCGGTCGCGCTGCGGGATCCCGGCCTCCGCCATGGCGTCCGAGGCCCGCTTGCGCCCCCGGCGCATGGCGAGGCGATCATCGGGCGCCACTCTCCTGACAACCGCCTCCCGCCCCCCGAACACAGCGAGGTCGAACACCTGACACCACGCGGAGAACGGGTACGCATCGGGCCGGCCTGCGCATTCCCGGGCCTTCCAGGTCCATGTTCCCCAACGGAGAGGCCTCTTGATGTCCCACAGAAGGCCGGGAGCCTCTGGCTGCCGTGACCCGGCGCCGATCCGTACGTGGGCGCCGATCCGTGCTACGGGGTGTCCTCCGGTGACAAGCGTCGGCGCCCCCCCGTCCGCTACTGCCAGGACCCGCTCGACGTCCCGCCTCGTGCCCGGGTAACCGCTGCCCACCACCCGCAAGGCCCGGCGCGCCACCCGACCGGCTACCGCCCGGGGCAGGGTCCGGAGCACGGCGGCGGGAACCCGCACCGAACCCTCGCTCTTCTCGACCCTCACCTCGGCGCCCAGCGCGTCGAGGAAGCCGACATCGGTCTCCACCAGGCGGGCCAGATCCGCCAGCCGCACACCGATACCGGGAGCGAGGGCGCCTTCCCAGAGAGCCAGCGCACGGCGGATCCGGACCCGGCGGAAGGAATCGTCGTCGTTGGCCGGATCATCTACGAACGGAAGCCGCAACAGGGTGGCCAACTCCCGTGTCTCGTCACGGGTCACGTCCAGCATCGGGCGGATCAGAGCATTCCGATAACGCCGGATCCCCCTCAGCCCGTCGAGGCCGGCGCCCCATACCAGGTTGCCGAGCACCGTCTCCGCCTGGTCGGTCTGCGTGTGGCCAGTGACGATCCGCTCCCCGGTCCGCACCTGTTCCTCGAGCGCCCGGTAGCGTGCCGCCCGAGCCACCGCTTCGGCCGAACCCGGGCCGGAGGTATCCACCCGTACGCGCTCCAGATCCATGTCGAGCCGGCCTGCCACCGCGATCGCGGCGGCCTCCATGCGATCCGAACCGGGCCAGCCGTGATGGACATGAACCGCCCTGGCCTCCCGCCCGTACTGCCGGACGGCCCAGGCCAGAACGGCGCTGTCCGCTCCCCCGCTCAGCGCCACTACCAGGGGGCATCCCGTGTTTTCCAGGGAGTGCCCCACCCTGGCGACCACCGTCGACCCGAGCCGGTTCAGCCTACGCGAGCCAGCCACGATTCGGGGGCCTTGATCTCCTGGCGGGTAGGCAAGGTATCGGGCGACTCCCATGCCCGGTCGACCGCCGACCAACCGGCCCGCTCCGCCACATGGAGGATGAAGTCCCTGCCCTCCTCATACTGGCGCATCTTCATCTCCAAGCCGGTGAGCCTCAACAGCGCCGCCACCCGCGGGTTGTCGCGGCGCCGTGCGACCAGGGAGGACATCCGCCGCCAGGTGACCAGATGCCGGGCCCCGATCCGATCCATCACCACATGGCCGTGGCCCTCCAGCAAGGACATCAGTGCTTGGACCTTGTCGAGTTGCCGACGCTCGGCCGGAGTGGCCACCAGGCCGGGGAGCCCGGCCTCGTCCAGCCGGAACCGACCCTCCGCGCCGGCCCGCCGGATCTCCGACACCACGACCGACAGCCGCGATTCATCGGTCTTGGAGAGGGACACGAGAGTCGTGGCCAGATCGAGGAAGTATTCCCCGAGCCACGGCACGCCGACGAACTGAAACCGGTGGGTTGCCTCGTGAAGCGCCACCCAGAACCGGAACTCGGCCGGACGGAACTGGTGCTTGCGCTCGAACTCCAGAATGTTGGGCGCCGGCAGGCAGATCTCGTCGCCGCCCTCAGCCGAGGGAAGGACCAGCTCGTACTGACCGAGCACCCGGCGGGACAGCACCCCCAGCAGAGCGCCCATCTCGATGGCCATCATCCGTCGCGAGAGACTGCCGTCGACGCCTGCCTCCACCAACCGTCCTTCCACCTCCTCCTCGACCGGTCTCATCAACGTCGAGAAGAAGGCCAGGTTCCGCTCCACCCATGCGATGCGATCGATGACCGCCACCGACGGGTCACCATCCCCGGAGAGCCCGGTCTCCTCCTCCACCAGGGCACAGGCCCGGTGGACCAGTCCGGGCGCCATCTCCTCGAGAGCACGCCGGTGGTAGCTCTCCGCCGGAGGGTAGGAACCGGCCAGCCGGGCGGCGACACGGACCGCCAGCTCCAAATGCAACCCTTCGGTCATATGGCGACCCCGATAGCCAACCGGAACCGATGGTGACCCGGTCTCGCGGACCTCACCTGATCACACGGTACCGGTTCTTGGTGACCCTGACGAAGTACATGATGATGGCCCCCACGACCGCCACCGTGCCCAGCAGCATGGTGGCCGGTACGAGGAACCGGTACGACCACTCCGGCTCGGGTTCGGCCGTGTCCTCGTCCGGTACAGGTATGGCGGGCTCGGGGACCTCGGCGGCCGGGGCCTCGGCCGGGTCGCCCTCCTGGGCCGCTGCCGGAGCGACCACTAGGACCCCCACCGACACGCACAGCAGCGCTGCCAGCAGTGCCAACGGGATGGCCGCGGCGGACACCCCCGATCGGACGACGCGTGACATGGCGGCGATTGTACCAGCCCCCACGGGCCGCTCCCTCGCCCGCATCCCGTGGTCGGCGGGCAGGAAAACCTGCCGCACCCCGGCGCACCGGCGACGCCGGCGCGGAGAGCCGCCGTCCCGCCACACCGGAGGCGGACCGCTACCGCCTCCCATGAGACCAGTCGGGGGGTAGCTCGACGGGGAGCGGCTGGCGGAACACGCCGTCCGGTACGGGAGAACCGGTACGGATCAGCGCCAGGTTCCAGGACGGTGACGAACCTAGCGCCCAGCGGAGCAAGGACACCGCCGCGCGACCCGTCGAGCGGGCGCCCCGAACCTCCCTAACACCGAGGACGCGGCGAACCCGAGGGGGTGTGACCGCCACCGCAGCCCGGTACAGGAAGCCGTACCCGATCTTCTGGGCCGGGTCGAGGGGCGGGTCGGCCAGGAACGCCAGCGCGTTCCTCATGCCGGGCGACGGTCCCAGGTCGGGATGCTCCTCGATCCATCGGCTCAACGAGGCGGCATCGTCGGGAACGGGATCGGCGTCCAGCATCCGGCCGATCCTGGCCTGCTCCCGGACGAACCGGTCGGCCTCGTCCGACGAGACAGGACGGGGGCCGTAGGCCTGGTGGGCAGCCAGGAAAGAGTCGGTCAACACGTTGTGGACCCAGGCCGACAGGGCAGGAACCCCTGCCGAATAGGCCCGCCCCCGGTGGGATCTCCCCACCACCGTGGCGTGGGCCCTCCGGACCAGGCTCACCGCGCGTTCCACCTCGCGGACCGCGCCGAAGGTGGTGGCCGTGACATAGGCCGAGGTACGTGACAGGCGACCCAGGGGATCCTCCCTGTACCGCGAGTGGTCCGCCACCCCCGCCACCACCTCGGGGTGGGCGGTCTGGACCAGCAAGGCGCGGATGCCGCCCACGAAGGCTGCTATATCACCGATCAGAGGCCACGACACGGCGCCGGGACCGCATACCCCGGGGTCGCCGGGATACTGCAGGGTGTTGGCAAGCGGGTATTCAGCATGGCGGAAGGGGCCGGTGGCCGAGGCCCGTACCCGCTTCCGGAAGGATTCCGTTGCCCCTCTCACAGGCCCGATCCGGTCAGTGGCGGGTGAGATCCCGGATGGAGCGGCGGATGCGCTCGACCATGTCGGGGGGGGCCTCGATGTGGGCTCGCTCACGGATGAAACGCAGCAGTCGCTGTTCGAACTCGTAGGCGCGCTCGCAGTTCAGGCACCTGCGCAGGTGCAGGCGGATCCGCACCTTGCGTACCGCCCGGATCTCCCCGTCGAGATACGAATAGACCCGGGAGAGCGCCCGGACACATGTGTCTCTACGTATCATTCTCATCTCCGGTCGCGCGGGTGAACCCCTGCTCCCTCGCCGTGGCCCACAATAGCTTCTGCAGAGCCTTCCGACCGCGATGAAGGCGGGACATCACCGTCCCGATCGGGATACCGAGCATCGCAGCGATCTCCTTGTAGGAAAAACCTTGGAGGTCGGCCAGCAGCACCGGCATCCGGAAGGGCTCGGGGAGCCTGTCTATCGCCCGCCGCACATCCGCCCCCTCCAACGCCTCGAACACCTGATCCTCCGCCGACCGCGCCAACCGGTTGGCCTCGGCCGGCGCGAGCCTGCGGTACAGGTACAGGTCTTCAACCTCTCCCAGATCCACCTCGTGAGGACGGCGCTGCTGCCTGCGGTACCGGTTGATGAAGGTATTGGTGAGGATCCGGTAGAGCCATGCCCGCAGGTTGGTACCTTCGGCAAAGCCGGCGTAGCCGCGGTAGGCCTTCAGGAAGGTCTCCTGAACCAGGTCCTCGGCGTCGGCCGGATTGCGGGTCATACGAAGTGCTGCCGAATAGAGACGGTGGGCGTACACCAGCGCATCGCGCTCGAAGTTTACCCTATCCGCCATCTCCCCTGCCCTGCTCGACTGCCGTCCGGTCTCCGGCCTGTACACCCCCGCCCATCGAAGGACACCGGACATCCGGCGACGGGAGCGGCGGCGCGCCCCGGAGCCGGAGAGGGGAATCGAACCCCTGACCTGCTCATTACGAGTGAGCCGCTCTGCCGACTGAGCTACTCCGGCGCGGCGACCGATGTTAGTAGGGTGCCGGACAACTCGACCGACCAGGCCGGGGATCGGTGGTCGGCGATGGGTGGTCGGCGATCGGTCGCTCACATACCTGCATCGTAACAGTAGCTAGTGATGTATTGCCTGTGCTGCGCTTGCTGCCGCTCACCGGTCACCGGACAGCAACCCGATCTCATAGTCAAGAGCAGACCGCAGGGCCTCGGTCAAGGCGCTCACCGGGTCCGGCCGGTCGACGAACCCGGCGGGTTCGATGGCGCAGCCCACCACCACCCGGATGGGCGCCCGGCTGATCCGCATGGTGTCGGCCGGCATGGCATGCTGGCTTCCCCACACCACCACGGGTACCGCGGGAACACCTGCCCGTAACGCCAGCCAGGCGGCCCCTCGGTTGAGCGGGGAGTCTCCCCAGCGCCGGACCCTGCGGCCCTCGGGGAACACGCCGACTATCCCGCCCGATGCCAGGTGCCGGAGCGCGGTCTTCAAGGGCCCGGTCGGGTACCGACCCTCTCTGGGCAGTGGCACGGCGCCGAAGACCCGAAAGATCGCATCGAGGACGGCGGAGTTTCCCCATAGTTCGTCGAGGGCCAGGAAACGTACCGGGCGCCGGATCGCCAACCCCGCGAGCGGTGGATCGAGGTGAGAGAAGTGGTTGATCACCGCCAGGTAGGGACCTTTCGGAGGTGGGCACCTCCGTACCACGGAATAGGGAAACCACGCGGCCAGCACCCTGGCCACCGGCCAGCAAAGGGTCCAGAGTGCTCGGCGCGGCAATCCGGCCGCGGCCCTCAGCGCGATGCTGTCACCCCTCCCTGGCTCGAACCCAGAGTGCCGCCAGCTGATCCTCCGTTCCCAAGGAGATGAGGAGATCCTCCGGCAACAGGACGAAGTGACGCGACGGGTTGGTCACGAACGACCCGCCCCGGCGCACCGCCAGCACGGTCGCCCCGGTCGTGCTCCTGATGGCGCAGTCCGCCAAGGACCGATCGGCGAACGGCGATCCGCCGGGGATGTTGGTCTCCGCTAATCGCACTTCCAGCTCGGCGTGCTGCATCACGACGTCGAGGAACTCGGAGACGTCGGGATGGGACACCAGGGCGGCCATGCGGGCTCCACCGATCTGCTGGGGATTGACCACGCGGTCTGCCCCGGCCTGGCGCAGCTTGGGGGCGGTGGCCGACTCGTTGGCCCGCGCCACGATGAAGACATCGGGATTGATGGAGCGGGCGGTGAGCGCTATGAACAGGTTGTCCACATCGGAGTCGAGAGCGATGACCAGGGTCTTGGCTCGTTCCAGACCGGCCTGGACGAGGACGTCGTCCTCCGTGGCATCCCCGACCACCACCTGGTGTTCGTCGGCGGCTTGACTGTATTCCGGCTCCTGCTGGTCGATGATGACCACACTCTCTCCGGCCCTGATCAGCTCCCCCTCGATGGCCCGGCCCACCTGCCCGTACCCGCACAGGACCACATGGCCTCTCAGCCGATCGATTCTTCGTTGCATACGCCGCCTCCGGAATTGGCCGTCGAGCCGGCCCTCGAACATCGTCTCGATCAGTACACCCAGCGTATAGAGCGACGTGCCCGTGCCGAACAGGATGAGAAAGACCGTGAACACCTTATAGCGCTCCGCGACCTCACCGACCTCACGGTATCCCACGGTCGAGATGGTGATCACCGTCTGGTACACGGCATCGAGCAGATCGAGTCCGAGCGCCACGTAGCCGCCTGTCCCCGCCGCGAGAACGAGAGCAAGCACTCCGATTCCGGCCCGGAACCGCCCCCAGGGATCCCCGGGGACACGCTCGAGAGGCCGTCTTCGGGATATGAACTTCACGGTCCCCGAGGATAGGTGGTCGTCCGGCGCAGCCGCCACGGATCAGGACGCCCGGTCGGATGCCGCAGGCGGCTGTTCCCCGGCCCCCTCGTAGACCTACCGGGCGGGACCGGACGGCCTCTTCCTGCCCGGGTCCCCCACGGCCGGACGCCGGTCTCAGGACCGACCCGATCCCTTCGACGAAGGCACCCCTCGGAAGGAATCAGACCGAGGCCAGCAGGCCTGCGCCTGCCGCGGTGAGCACCACGACCAACCAGGAGGGAAGCTTCCAGAACGCCAGCATCCCGAAAGCGACCACCGCCAGTCCGAAGTCTTCCGGACCGAGGATCGCGCTCGACCAGAGCGGGTCGTACAGAGCCGAGAGCAATATCCCCACCACGACCGCGTTGACCCCGCGCAGCACCGCCTGTACCTCCACGCGCGAGCGCAGCGCCCCGAAGGACGGCAGAGTGGCGACCACGATCAGGAGGGACGGCAGGTAGAGGGCGGTCATCGCGAGCGCCGCGCCGGCCAATCCGTTCGGCTCCGGACCCATCGAGGCTCCGAGATAGGCCGCAAAGGTGAAGATCGGCCCGGGGATCGCCTGAGCGGCGCCGAAACCAGCCAGGAAAACCTCTTGGCCGACCCACCCGGACCCCACGACCTCTCTCTCGAGGAGAGGAAGGACCACCGGCCCGCCGCCGAACACCAGGGCGCCGGAGCCGTAGAAGGCATCGGCTGTCTCGACGGCGTGGGAATCGAACGCGGCTCGAGCTGCCGGCAGGAGAGCCAGGAGAGCGAAGAAGAGGACGGTGCTCACCAGTGCCGCCCTCCGGCCTGTACCCAGGCGGTGTGAGCGGGCAACGGCCGTCTCCTCACGCAGAAAGAACCAACCCAGGATCCCGCCGATAGCGATCACGACCAGGATGGTCGTCCGTGTCGACGAAGGGAACGCGATGAGGGCCGTCGTGGACAGCAGCGCCATCGAACTCCGGATCCTGTCAGGAGCCAGTCGGCGCCACAGCTTCCAGACCGCGAGCGCCACCACCGGCACCGCCACGACCACCAGGCCATGGATCCATCCGGCGGCTTGCTCCGTCAGCCGGGAAGCCGTCAACCCGAGCGCGGTGAGCAAGACTGCCGAAGGCAGCGTGAACCCGATCCACGCCGCGAACCCGCCCGGAAGCCCGCCCCGGATGATCCCGATGGCCATGCCGAGCTTGCTGCTCCCAGCCCCCGGAAAGACCTGCGAAAGGGCGACGAGATCAGCGAACGTCTCCTCGTCCACCCATCGCCGGCGCTCGACGTACTCTTCCTCGAAGTAGGCGAAGTGGGCGATCGGACCACCGAAGGAGGTCAACCCGAGCCGGAGCGCCACCAGGAAGATCCGGATGACGGAACTCCGCTCAGGGTCCAGGGTTCCAGAACCTGAAGCGTTGCCCGGTTCGGCATGGATGCCGGCGCCCGTCACAGAGTTCCCTCGTATAGCTGTCGGTAGCGCGCAACGATACCCACACCCCTGGGTCCTCAGCCGGGGGAAGCCATCCTCCCGCAGCCCGGGTTGTGTAGGGGCTCAGCTCTCCAGTACTTCTATGACGGCCGCCATGAACCGCCGGCCGGTGGCGCCGTCGATGATTCGATGATCGTAGGAGAGGCTCAGAGGGAACTGCCTGCCGATCTCCATCCTGTTCCCCCTCACCACCGGACGCCGTTCGGAGCGCCCCACCGACAGGATGGCGGAAGTACCGTACGGGATTATCGGGGTACCCCAGCCTCCGCCGACCGCGCCGATGTTCGAGACCGTGAAGGTCTGACCACGGAGTTCGTCGATCTGCAAGGTCCGGGCCTTCGCGCCGGCCGCCAACCTTCGAACCTCGCCGGCGAGTTCTTCCATTGACAGGGTGTCGGCGTCGCGGACCACAGCGACCATGAGGCCGTCGGGAGTGTCGACCGCGAATCCGATGTCGTAGAAACGGCGCTCGAGGATGTCGTCGCCCTCCACTGCGGCATTGAAGACCGGGAACCGAACCAGGACGGGACCGAGGCGGGCGATCAGGAGAGCCTCCACCGGTGGTTTACCCAGTCGTTCCCGCTCGGCCAGTAACGGGTCCGAGTCGGCGTATCCGTAGGTGGTGACGTGGGGTATCTCCCGCCAGGAGCGGGACAGGTTCTCCGAGATGATCCTACGGAGACGGGACATCGGTACCCGTACGGTCGGACGGGTGGAGGCGGCACCCCTGACATCCTGTTCCGTGATGCGTCCTAGCGGGCCCGTGCCCGAGATGATCGACAGATCCACCCCCAGTTCGTCGGCCAGCCTGCGGACGAGCGGCAAAGCAAGGGGTCGGCGGGAGGCGGCCGTGCCGGCCTCCGGCAGAACACCTATCACGGGCGCCGAGGGCTCTTCGACCTCGGACCGTGCCGGTTTGGATTCCTCCCGCCAGCGCTCGCCGGGCTCTCCGACAACCGCGAGGAGAGAATCGACCTCTACCGTGTCACCGTTCTCCCCGCCACGGTGCAGCAACACCCCTGCGAAGGGTGAAGGAATGTCGATGATCGCCTTGTCGGTCTCCACCTCCACAAGGGGCTCGTCAAGACCGACGGTGTCACCCACATCGACGTACCAGGAGACGATTGTTGCCTCGACAAGTCCTTCTCCGATATCCGGAAGGTGAAATTGGTGCACCATCTCAATCCTCCAAAGTGGAGCGGGCGGCGGAAACGATTCGACCGACCGAAGGCATGTAGTGGCGTTCGGCTAGCCGCAGGGGAACCACGACATCCCATCCTGTCACCCGCTGCACGGGAGCCCGGAGCGAGTACAGCGCTTTCTCCTGTATCAATGCCACTATCTCAGCGGCAAAGCCCCCGGTGAGCGGGGCTTCATGGACTATGACGGCCCGGCCCGTCTTCACCACCGACGAGACGACCGTGTCCACGTCGAGCGGAACGAGAGTTCCGAGATCTATCACCTCGGCGGAGACTCCGTACACGGCCAGCCGGGCGGCGGCCTCAATGGTCTCCCGCATCATCGCTCCGTAGGCGATGAGCGACACGTCGGAACCCCGTCGCTCGACCATTGCCGAACCGATGGACGTCGCGTACCGGCCGTCGGGTACCTCACCACGAGCCGCGCGATACAGCCGGATGGGCTCCATGTAGATCACCGGATCGGGATCCTCGACCGCCGCCAAGAGAAGGCCCTTGGCGTTTTCGGGGGTGGAAGCGACGACCACCTTGAGTCCGGGTATGTGGGTGTAGATGGCCTCGGTGGACTCGCTGTGATGTTCAGCGGCGCCGATTCCCCCGCCATAGGGGAGGCGGATCACCATCGGGGCCGTGAATCGGTGCCGAGACCGGTTGCGGATCCTGGCGACGTGATTGATTACCTGGTCATAGGCAGGGTAGGAGAATCCCATGAACTGGATCTCGACGATAGGTCGCATGCCGGCAACCGCCATGCCGAACGCCGCCCCGACAATTCCCGACTCGGCAACCGGCGTATCGATCACCCGCTCGGGGCCATACTTCCGCTGTAGCCCGTCGGTTATACGGAAGACGCCCCCGGTCATCCCGATGTCCTCACCGATGATGACCACCCGGGGATCTTCGAGCGCAAGGTCGAGAGCCGAGTTGAGAGCCTGAGCCAGGGTCATGACGCTCATCGCGAGAACCGCTGTGCCAAGATCCGCTGAACGACCAGGGGGGCCGTCGGCTCCTCGTACATGGCGTCGAATATCTCTCCGGCAGTGAATGACTCGATGGATTCGGCCTCGGCCACCGCCGCCTCGATTCGCCGCGATGACCGGTCCTCCAGTTCGGCCTGCCATCGGTCGTCCCAGGCACCCTGTATCTCCAGCCAGAGGCGAACCCGCTCCAGGGGGTCCCTGCCTTGCCATGCGACCAGATCCTCCTCCCGGCGGTAGCGCCGGTGGTCATCCGCGGTGGTATGGCCGTGGATCCGGTATGTGAGGGCCTCGATCAGGGTCGGGCCTTCCGCGGCGCGGGCCCTGTCGACCGCCTCGGTAACCACCTGTTCCACCGCCAGTACATCGTTCCCATCGACGACAACTCCTGGTAAGCCGTAGGCAGTCGCTTTCTGGGCTATGGTCTCCGACGCTGTCTGGCCGGCGCGAGGCATCGAAATGGCCCAACCGTTGTTCTGGCAGAAGAAAACCGTGGGCGTGCGGTAAACCCCTGCGAAGTTCATGGCTTCGTGGAAGTCGCCCTCCGAAGTGGCTCCATCCCCGAACATCGTCAGGGCTACGGCATCGGTTCCTTTCATCTTCTCCGCCCAGGAGATACCGACCGCGTGGATCATGTGTCCGCCCACTGTTACCGACGGCGGTAGCACCCTGACTCCCTCGGGTGGACGGCCTCCCCGCTCGTCACCCATTCTCGCCAGAAGCAGGTTGCTCCACGGATAGCCGTGGAAGTGCATGGCCGCCGCGTCCCGGTAGCTGGCAACCAGCCAGTCTTTAGGCATCAGCGGTGCGACTGCTCCGATCTGGGCCGCTTCCTGACCCTCGTACGGGGCGTAGGTAGCCAGCCGACCCTGGCGCTGGAGGGCCGACGCCTTGTGATCGTAGAGACGCGCCTCCACCAGTGCGGCGTACCTCTTGCGGACGGTCCGGAGATCGGGCGCTGTCCGATCGGAGTGAATACCGTCCGAGGTGAGTATCTGGCGAGGATTGAGATGCATGGTGCGAGAGGCTACAACTCCGAAGGAACCAACTGGTTCCGCGAGCCTGGCGTGGACATGCCGGGCGGGGGACCGAGAGGAAGACGACGCGTAGCATTGTCGGCACGACCTACAGAAGGGGCAGGCATGAGCAGCGAGACATTGGTGGAGTTGACTCCGGCCGCAGCCGGGAAAGTCATCGAGCTCGGGGCAGGCGGGCCGGACCGAGCTTACCTGCATGTCTACCCGGCAGGACAGGGATGCTGCCGCACGGTCTACGGCCTGGCCTTCCTACGCAAGGTCGACGACGAATTCGAGGTGATGGAGAGCCACGGGGTCAAGGTGGCGGTGGCAAACGCGGCTCGCGACACGATCCGGGGCGTGGAGATCGACTTTGTCCAGACGCCTCAAGGCGAAGGCTTCACCGTCATCAACCAGACTCCGACCGCCGGTGGCGGCTGCGCGTGCCACTGAACTAGACCCATCCGACCTGTCGGGCAGTGAGCCAACAGGTTAGGTACACAACGGTGTGTGACCAGGCTTTTGGCTTCTCCCGATCAACCGAGTGGAGCCATCGGTCACATGCCCCGGTCACGCATCGCAGGCCAATATCGGACTACGATACCAGGGGCACCGAAGGGCATACCGCTCCACCCACGATCACCCACGGCTTCCTGCCAGCCTCATGCGTGGGGGAAAGCTCAGACTTTGCGGGCAAATAGCAGGCCATCGCCGATCGGAACGAGTGACACCTCGACCCGGCTGTCCCTACCCGCCAGCGTGTTGAGTTCACGCAGCGTCAAGGTGATGTCGTCAGAGCGCCCCGGGTCGGCGACGTAGCCTCCCCAGAGAGCATTGTCGACCAGTAGGAGGCCACCCTTCCGCAGGAGTTGCAAGCAGAGCTCGTAGTACCAGGGGTAGGTGCCCTTGTCGGCATCGATGAAGGCGAAGTCGTAGGTCTCCCCCTCCCCGGAGGCGATCATCCGTTCCAGCGTCTCCGCGGCTGGGCCGATCCGCAGGTCAATCCGGCCGCTAACCCCGGCTCTGTCCCAGTAACGGCGGGCAATGTCGGTGTACTCGACGCTGATGTCGCACGCGACGAGGAGACCGTCATGCGGAAGGGCCCGGGCCACGCAAAGGCTGCTGTAGCCGGTGAAGACCCCCACCTCGATGGCCCGGGTGACGCCCACCAGCTTCACGAGAAGGCCCATGAGCTGACCCTGATCGGGCGATATCTGCATCCCGCCTTCCGGAAGCCGCACGGTCTCCTCGCGTAGCTCGGCCAGAAGTGCGTCCTCCCGGAGGGTGGCCGAGAGGATGTAGTCGTAGAGCTCCGGCGCTATGAAGGCGTTGCGATTGGCCATGGCGAATGGAACTCTAGAGCAATCGTCCGGGAGAGTGGCGGAAAAACCTCCTGGAGCGCGTCGGCCGATGACATGATGTCTGTTCAGAGGAAGACGGACCGTTGCTCCCCGCCGTTCTTGCAGCACCCTCCCGGCGCCCCGCCAAGACGGCTAGGGCGGCGGTCGGATCTCAATCACCGGACGGGTGGGGGTCAGCGACCATCCGTAGAGTCCCCGCCACCTGCCGGCGCCTTCCGACACTTGTCAGGAATCCGCGCCCAGGCTGGCGAACAGCCAGGCGAGGACCAGTCTCGGACGCTGGTTGCGGCGGAGTTGGACCGCGGCGTCCAGAACCAACTCGGCCGAGCGGATCGCCCGCCGGGGAGGTGTCCTGGCCAACTCGGTAGGTCCGAGGTCGGGATTGCGGACCGGCCCGCCGAACTGGGCGGATACCGAATCGAGATACCACGATGCCAGCATCTCCAGACCGGTCACCACCAGGGCGTTACCGGTCCGGCGAAGGGCCCGGTCGTGCCGCTCCACCAGTGCCTTGGGCACCGGAGAACCGCGGGACTCGAGCTCGTCCATCTCCTTGCGCCGACGCTGCTTGATGCCTTCCAGCAGGGGTCGGTGGGCACCCAGCATCTCCTCGGCCAGGCGGAAACCGTCGCCCGGCCGGGGCGTCACCAGACCGGGGACCGCCAACCAGCGCCGACGGAATCCGGCGACCTCCTCGTTGGTCACCAGGTCGAGCGCCAATCCGGGACTGCCGCCGGCGATACGGGCGGTCATGGCGGCTCGGTCGGCCTCGACACCTCGATCCGCCAGGGCGTCGGCCAGGTCCGCGTCGGAGACCCGTCCGAACCTGATGATGCGGCAGCGGCTGGCGACGGTAGCCGGCAGGTCGTCCTCCGACTCGGCGACGATGATGAACACGGTTCCAGCAGGAGGCTCCTCGAGCGTCTTGAGCAGCGCGTTGGCCGCCGCCTCTGTCATCGTCGAGGCATCGTCGAAGATGAACACCTTGAACCGGCCCTCCACCGCTCGGAGGCTGGCGCCGGCGATCGCCCGGCGGGCCTGGTCGACCCCGAGGGCGGTGCGGCCTTCCGGCCCGATGACCGTGACGTCCGGATGGCAGTGCCTCATCACCCGGCCCCGGCTCCGCTCCGACCCGCCCACCAGCGCCGCGGCGAAGGCAAGGGCCACGGTCGCCTTGCCGACATTGGACGATCCGGCGAACAGGTAGGCATGGGCGGGCGCGGGCACCTCGTGCTCCAGGTTCGCCAGCGTGGCCCGGTGTCCGATGATCCCGTCGTAGGTGTTCGTGCCCTCTTTCACAGCCGGGCCTCCACCGCCGCCCGGACATCGGAGATGACCTGGCCGAACGAACGCTCGCCATCCACCACCACGAAGCGCGACGGCTCCCGCCGGGCCAACTCATCGAATGCCTCCGCTACCTTGGCAAGGAGGGCGCCGCCTTCCGACCCGATGCGATCGGCCCTTTGCTGCCGCGCCAATCCTGTGCGGGGGTCGACGGTGAGGAGAAGCACCATGTCGGGCCAGGTCCCTGCCAGACCTGGTTCGTTCACCCGGCGGATCCGGTCCACTCCGAGGCCCCGGCCGGCGCCCTGATAGGCGAGGGAGGAATACACGGACCGGTCGCTCACCACCCAGGCGCCTCGTGACAGGGCCGGGCGAACGATCTCGTCGACCAGGTGGGCCCGATCGGCCGCGAACAACAGCGCCTCCGCCCAGGGAGCGACCACAGGACCGTCGAGCAGGACCCGGCGGATCGAGTGGCCGAGCCGAGTACCGCCGGGTTCCCGAACGCACACCACCTCATGGCCCGCCTCCTCGAGGAGGCGGCGGAGCTCCGCCTGGACGCTGGTCTTCCCGGCCCCGTCGATGCCTTCCAGCGCGATGTAGCGGCTCACCCGAGCCCACCGTTGCGGCCGGTGGCGGCGCTCATTCGTCGTAGGGTGTGTCGCGACGCTTGCCCTTGATCAGGCCGAAGGCACGTGAGGTATCCCTGATCGAGTGGCGTAGCTGCGGCGGCAGATCCGGTCTGATCAGGGCGGACCGGATCGCCACCATCGACGCGAGACCCGTTCCGAGGATCAGGGCGCCCGAGAGCGCGAACACGCTGCGGATACCGTTGTCGAGGGGAGGCGGGAAGAGCCCGTCGAGGGCGGAGGCCACCAGCACGGCCAGGGTGAAGGAGACCAGCATGCCGGTTCTCACCAGCGTGAAGAGGGCAGCGAAGGTACGCCCGCGCAAGGTGTCGTCGACGACGCCATGGAGATGGGTAAAGCCCATCACGTACGCGAATCCGGTACCCACACCCGCCACGAGCACCCAGCCGGATGCTCCCGTGACCGTACCCGCAAAGGCCGCCAGACCGATCGACAACCCGGTGACGCCGAGGCTCAGGGCATAGGTCAGGTCGTAGCGGGTCCGGTCGGTGGTGAACATGGCCACCCCTAGCATCCCGAGACCCACCCCTACACCCAGAGCGGTTACCAGTACGCCGAAGCCCGTGTCGCCGCCGCCCAGCACATCCTGGGCGAAGGATTGTCCCAGCGGGAGGAGGGCGCTTCCCCCGAACAGGGCGACCGCCATCCCGAACACCACCCGTCGGACTGTGCGGGTCTGGGTGACGAAGGCAAATCCCTCCACCAGATCGCGCAGGGGTTGACGCCAGTCGCCCTCGTCGGCTGGCCGGTCGACGCCGCGGTCGGCCAGGGTCGGCTTAGGTATGGCGATGGTTGCCACGATCGCTCCCGAGACCATGAAGGTCACAGCATCGAAGGCGAAGGCCAGGTCGGGAGCACGGTCGATCGGACCCAGGATTCCGATGGCGGAGAAGATGGCGGCCAGGCCTGCCCAGGTAGCGGCCCCTATGGGCGCGGTCCCGTATGCCGCGGCCGCCGAGAGACTGTTGGCCCTCACCAGTTGCTCGCGTTTGATCAGGGTGGGAACCGCGGCTTCCCGGGCGGGCTGGCGGATCATCGCCAGGATCTCGAGGATCGACGAGATGATGGCGATGGTCACCAGATCGTCGGCAAGCACGAATCCGAGCACCACCACGCCCCGGCCCACATCCGAGAGCACCATGACCCACTTGCGGTCCAGCCGGTCGGCGACCACCCCCGCCAGGGAGCCGAGCAGGAGACCGGGTACGATCCTGCTGATGAGAGGTACGAGGACCGCGCTCCGGCCGCCGATCTGGTTGGCAAGAGCCAGGGTGGCGAAGAAGGTGATCCAGTCGCCCCAGGAAGAGGAGGCGCTGGCCCACCAGAGCCTCGAGAACGGCCCTCTGCGTAAGAGTTCTATTACAACCCCCGACCGGTGTCCCGCGAAGCTACCAGGCAGCCGTACCGGACCCCACAGCCCCCGCGAGCGGATTCCACCGGCGCCCGGGTGCCGTGCCCGTCTTGACAGGCTTGCCCTCTACAGATTAATCATGGCTTCATGTCAAGACCTCTGATCATCGTTGAGTCGGCGACCAAAGCCCGAACCATCGCCGGCTACCTCGGCAAGGGTTACCGGGTGGAGTCCTCGCAAGGTCACATCCGCGATCTTCCCAACAACGCCAAACAGATCCCGGCCCGTTACAAGAAGGAGCAGTGGGCCAAGAACTGGGGCGTCGACGTGGACCACGACTTCCGACCGCTCTACATCGTTCCTCCCGAAAGCCGTAAGACCGTCCAGACGCTGAAGCGCCTGGTCAAGGAGGCCTCGGAACTGTATCTGGCCACCGACGAGGACCGAGAGGGGGAGGCGATCGCCTGGCATCTGGCCGAGGTGCTCAAGCCGAAGGTGCCGATGCGCCGCATGGTGTTCCACGAGATCACCCCCGCCGCGATCCGGCGCGCCCTGGAGAACCCGCGCTCCATCAACGACGACCTCGTCGAAGCCCAGGAAGCTCGCCGGACCCTGGACCGCCTGGTCGGCTACGGGGTGTCGCCGGTCCTATGGCGAAAGGTGAAGCGGGGTTTGTCGGCGGGCCGCGTCCAGAGCGTGGCGGTCCGGTTGGTCGTGGAGCGGGAGCGCCGACGGATCGCTTTCAGGTCGGCGGGGTTCTGGAGCATCGAAGGGATCTTCGCTACCGCGACCGGGCAGGCCTTCACCGCCGCTCTGGTGGCTGTCGACGGTACCCGCCCCGCGGCCGGCAAGGACTTCAACCAACGGGGCGAGTTGACCACTACGAGGGTCCTGCGGCTCGACGAGACCCGGGCCACGTCCCTGGCGGCCCGGATCGAAGGCGGCCGCTACACGGTTCGATCGGTGGAGACCAAGCCCTACACCCGCCACCCCTACGCCCCCTTCCGTACCTCGACCCTCCAGCAGGAAGCCTCCCGCAAGCTGCGGTTCGGCGCCTCCCGGACGATGATCGCCGCCCAGAGGCTCTACGAGCGCGGCCACATCACCTACATGCGGACCGACAGCACCAACCTATCGGAGACGGCCCTGAAGACCGCCCGCTCGGAGATCGCCAAGCGCTACGGATCCCAGTACCTGGCCACCAAGCCACGCCGCTACGTCAACAAGGTGAAGAACGCCCAGGAGGCCCACGAGGCCATCCGCCCGGCCGGCGATTCGTGGAGGACGCCGCAGGAGATATCCGCCCTGGTCGGCGACCGCGACCAGCAGCGCGTGTACCGCCTGATCTGGACCCGGACCCTCGCCTCCCAGATGGCGCCGGCCCGCGGCATGAGAACCCGCGTCCGGCTCGGTGGCCCGATCACCGGGGGCACCGATGTCGAGTTCGGTGCGTCGGGCCGGACGGTGAGCTTCCCCGGATTCCTGCGGGTATACGTCGAGGGGCAGGACGATCCCAAGGCCGATGTCGACGACCGCGAGCGCCATCTCCCCTCGCTGCAGGTGGATGATCGGGTCGACGCCCGGGACATCGCGGCCAAAGGACACGAGACCCAACCACCCTATCGTTTCACCGAAGCCTCGCTCATCAAGGAACTCGAGGACAAGGGCATCGGCCGCCCTTCCACCTACGCTTCGATCATATCCACGATCATCGGGCGCGGCTACGTCTTCAAGAAGGGGACCGCCCTGGTCCCGTCCATCACCGGCTTCGCCACCACCCAGCTTCTCGAGCGTCACTTCGAATACCTGGTCGACTTCGGCTTCACCGCCCGGATGGAGGACGACCTCGACAAGATCGCGCGCGGCGAGGAGGACAAGGTTCCCTGGTTGCACCGTTTCTTCCACGGCAACGGAACCCGGGGACTCCACTACCTCGTGTCGAGCGAGCATGTGGACGGGATCGATCCCCGCCAGATCAACTTCAGCGTGGGCGAGGACCCCCAGGGGGTTCCGGTGGTGGTCCGGGTGGGTAAGTACGGTCCCTACGTCGCACGGGGCGACGACCGGGCCTCGGTGCCCGAGGACCTGGTGCCCGATGAACTGTCGCTGGAGCGGGCCATCGAGATGCTGGAGGCCCCCCAGGGGGACAAGATCCTGGGAACCGACCCCGACTCGGGCCTCACCGTCCTGGCCCGGATCGGCCGCTACGGACCCTACGTGCAGCTCGGCGAGGATATCCAAGGGGCCGGGAAGAAGCCGAAGCGGGCTGGGCTGTTCCGCAACATGGTCATCGACGAGTTGGCCCTCGACGACGCCCTGCGGCTCCTCTCCCTCCCCCGCCGGGTCGGCAAGCACCCCGACACGGGTGAGGAGATCGTGGCGGGGAACGGACGATACGGGCCCTATCTGAGGATGGGCAAGACGTACCGGAACCTCGACGACCCGCGGCGGCTTTTCGATATCACGCTCGAATCAGCGGTCAAGGTTCTCAGCGCCCCCAAACAGACCCGAGGCCGGGCGGCCGCACCCCCGCTCAAGGAACTCGGCAACGATCCGGTGTCGGGAGGAAAGGTCGTCGTCAAGACGGGCCGGTACGGACCCTACGTGACCGACGGGATCGTCAATGCGTCAGTACGCCAAGACGCTCTCGAGCAACTCGACCTCGAGCAGGCTGCCGTCCTACTGGCCCGCCGGAGAGAGAAGCTGAAAGAACAGGGCAAGTGGCCCCCCAAGAAGCGCCGGTAGGAGAGCGGCTAGGGTTACCGGGGAAGCAACGAGGTTCACAGTGCCGAGTCCGGTGCCTCTGGCCGGATCGGACAACCGGATGACCTCGACATCGGCCCTGTGATGACGTCGGATCCTTAAGTCCCCGGAGACCAGAGGCCAACCCGGCTCCACTGCTCTCGCGTAGATCCGATGGTCGGCGGGATCGCCCGAAGACGACCGAGGCAGCGAGCACGCGGCCACTACGAGGACCGGCCGGTCCTCACGTGGGTACCAGTCGCGCCACCGTGCCACCATGCTTTGTGATCTTGATCTCCGCGCCCGTTGCTACGTCGTTAAGCAGGCTCAGGATCCGAGCCTTCGCTTGAGTAACGGTCAACTACATCAACATATGTCTGTCATAGTAGGTCAGTCCGTTATCGACTCTGTCCAGCCTTGCATAGATCTCTTCTATCCAGGAGACGTCTGTGACTGTCCTTGAAGCTCTTATACATGAGAGTACTGTATATTCGACCTCTCCGGCCGTCAACCAGGCCCTTCTTTTTAAAATCCGTCTGTAGCGCCCTATCATTGGAGTATAGGAGCCTAGCAGGGCTGATCTGGGCTAGGGCTATAATGTGTGGATCGTCCGAGATATAACCTCCCAAATCTTGGAGCTCTGTCGTCTTTCGATCCACTTCATCATCATCAAATGATAGGGCTTTCCCCGCAAGTAGGGCCTGTCTTATCCACTCCCATATCGGAGTCCGGTAGAGCTCTTCACGGAGTTTCCCACCGACTACGAGCGGTAGTTTCCCAGAATCAACGCGATCAAGGAATCTCGTACCAGCCTCATGCCGATCGGTTCCTTTGAGCTCGTGAGCCACGTTCGCGTCGATAATCGCGCACATCAGAGTCCGATAGACCTCCGGCTCTCCTTCATGAAGAACCGGCGATAACCTGTCGGAGCCCCCAAAATGTTGCCTTCCTCATCGAATCTTAGCGAATGGATGCGTACGCCTGAGTCAGCGCGCTCGAAGAACAACACCGATACATCATCAGGAGTCAACGAAGATGCCCCATCTCGCACATCCATACGGATACGATCGATAATGTGGTCGCTGTGTGTCTCGATTACCAGCTGCCTATCACGGTCGGCCTCCTGACAGAACAAGCTGCCGAGGGCAGCCTGCGCGCTGGGGTGTAGGTGAACCTCGGGTTGCTGCAACAGGAGTACGTTCGGTGCGTCCTCCCTCAAGAGCTCGGTCACCAATGGAAGTACCTGGCTTATTCCGTAGCCTACGTCGATCAGATTGTGTCGTGTCCCCTTCCTCTCCGAGGTGGACTGTCGGATCTGGATCTGGAACGGCCCACCATCCCTCTCACCGAGTTGTTTGATAAGTATCTCATCGAATAGCCCGGCACCTCTCCCAAAGCCCTCGACCCTACTCCGGAGTTCTTCCCAGTTAGAGTTGTCCTGGGAGTAAAGGCTGGCGAGATACATCGGAATATAGTCGCCTTCTGGATCCCATGTCGGTCGGGATGGATCATAGGTTCTGTGGGGCTTAGATCGGACCGGTGCACTGGCAAAGGGGCGTCTCCAAGGAGGCCCATCACAGGAGTGAACCAGTCTCGTGATGGCATCTAGATCTCGCTCTGTGAAAGCCGGTGAGCCTGATAGGCGTTCGAGAGCACCTTCTCCCGGCACATCCTCGTGGAGATATGGGTGCAAATAGAAGAAGACCGGAGTTAGATAGTCTTCGAACTCTAACCTACCACCAACCCGTACAAACCGTGGATGTTGATTTATTCTCTGCTCCCAGCTACCTCTGGCTGTCGACAATCGGATCCGATCAACATGATTCCGGTTATAGATCTCCTCAATGGAGTTTTCTCCATGAGAGTAGAACCTCCGTATAGGGATCGGCCTCGTACCTATTTTCTTGAATGTAGTTTCGAAATACAGCGGGTTCTCATGGATTCCTATATCCTCATCTTTGTGGAAGACTTCAAAGCCTCCTATAAAGCTATCGGTTAGCGAACCGGACTCATTATTGTCATACGTTATTTCACGAAAGCTTCCTAGATCGTAAGGTTCCTCTTTGAAGTCCGGTATCCGCTGCCCATAGGCAACATCCCAGAGTGCCCTAATCAAGGCCAAGAAGGAGGTCTTACCTGTGCTGTTCTCACCGATGAGCAGGGTCAATGGGGCCAGACGGGCGGTCTGCTTCTCGTGAAAGCAGCGGTAATTGCCAAGCGTGATGCTGTCCATTGTTCTGCTCTCCTACGGCTCCGAGCGGCTAAGGCCGAGTCGCCCAAGCGTATCATTCCCCTGTATCTACACCACAACGGTTTGTCGGGTGAGGTGTTTGGTGATCCGACCCAACACCGCGGGTAGGTCTCTGAAGAAGAGGTCGTCTGCCTTGGCAGTTGTGCATCTGGATCCGATCAGTGTCCAATCGATTCGGTCTTTGGCTGCGATCGTCAAGGCAAGCGCTTCGTGCCAGGTTACGAACGTGCCGTCGGTGGTCTGCATGAGACGGTCCATCATGAGGTGGTTGACCGAGATGACCCGTAATATGAAACCTTCAACCTCTACCATCTCGGGTGGGTCCACACCCAACAGCGTCCGGGTCGGTACCTCGATAGCGATCTCCTCATCCCCGGAGCCGCAAACCCAATGCCGTCCGTCGCGCTACTCGACCGGCTCTCCCGAGCCTCGCGCACCTGCTCCGAGCGCAAGGACAGCCAATCCTACGCCCGCCCCTACGTAGGGGACCAGCAACAGGACACCCAGCGGAATCGCAGGCAGGACGAACGCGCCGTAGGAACTCAACCGGCCGCGGCCGAGGAGCCGTCCCAATGTGATCAGCACCGGTACCGGTGCGGTCGACACCAGGTAGAGCAATGCCAGCAGCACCACCGGAAACACCGCCGCACCCGCCAACGCCGACCCGATCGCCACCTTCGGTGGACCAAGTAGTACACCGGCGATCGCAACGGCTACGGGTAGTACCAGGATGCCCAGGTGGGCCACTCCGCGCAGTAGTGACCGCACCGGGTGGTGGGCCAGGTACGTAACCGATCGTTCGACCTCCTCGGGCCGCAACCGGATCCTGAGAATGCCGTAGGCGAGCAGCAACACGAAGGCAATGAACCCGACCATCAGTACAACAGCCCGGAACCTGAAATCAGGAGAGAGGGGAAGGCGACGGACCACGGTGCCGCCGATGACCGCATCGGAGTGGATGATCGCCTCACGGCTGCTCCTGTATCCCAGGTCCTCGGTTATCCGGGCGTCTTCGAGCACCAGCATCCTTCCCACGGTCATCTCCACATCACGCCCCACCGAACCGGCAATGGTGGTGGAACCGAACGTGCGGCCGCCCATGTCGTGGCCCACGTCACCCCAGGCGAGCAACGATCTCGACCAGATCAGGGAATCGCCGACGATAGACCCGGCGAGGCGGATGTCCCGGCCCAGACCGACCACGTCTCCTCCCACCTCGGAGGCGATCTCGAGGTCCACCCCGGCCAACCGGACCGAACCGTCCACCACACCCGTGATGCTTGCTGTAGTGGCGAACCCGATGACGTCGCCCTCCACCCGACCGGAGACCACCAGTCGCTCGGTGGCCAGCACGACCAGATCACCCTCGATGGTTCCCGCGATCCTCACTACGGAGCCGGCCACGTAGAGAGCCTCCTCCACCACTTCACCTTCCCGGATGAGGAAGATGCCCGCCGAAGCCGTCCGTAGGGCCTGGGGTACGTCGGCGGCCACCAGCAGCAGCAGGGCCAACCCCATCCCGACGGGGCCGGCTACACGGCTCCGGCCACTAGTGGTCTGTCTGCAAGATGATCGAGCGCGCCCTGCCTGCATACCACGCCGCCATTTCACAGACAGACCACTAACCACCGGCCTGGGCCAGGAACCCGAGGAGCGGACTTGGGAAGATCCCGAACACCACCGTGGCGGCTGCCGAGAAGAGCAGCACCCAGCGGACGTTCGCCGTCGGCACCACATCCGCCCCGCTCCCCTCGCCGGGCCGGAAGTACATGAGCACCACCAGGCGGAGGTAGAAGAAGAAGGCGGCCACCGAGGATGCCAGCCCCACGATCACCAGCCATTCGTACCCGCCCTGCCAGGCGGCACTGAAGACCTGGAACTTTCCGATGAACCCGGTGGTGAGCGGCATCCCGGACATGGCGATCATCAGCGTGGCCAGGACGGCCGCCACCACCGGGGAGCGCCGCCCCAGCCCCCGGTAGTCCTCGAAGCGGCTACCGGACGTGGCGGGGCCGCTCACGGCGGTGACGGCGGCGAAGGCGCCCACCAGCATCACCGCGTAGGTGGCCAGGTAGAACACCACCCCGTCTCGCCCCTCGATGCCTGCTGTCATGCCCGTGAGGATGAACCCGGCGTGCGCCACACCCGAGTAGGCCAGCATCCGCCGCACGTCGGACTGCTGGATTGCCAGGAGGGTTCCGAGCGTCACCGACACGGCGGCCATGACCGCCACGCCGTCACCCCACGGTCCCCGGAACCGATCGAATCCGATGAACAGGATGTTGATGAGCGCCGCGAAACCGCCCACCTTGGCGGCGGCCGCCATGAAACCAACCACCCCCGAGGGGGCGCCCTGGTACACGTCCGGAGCCCAGGAGTGGAACGGCGCCGCGGTCACCTTGAAACCCAACCCCACCACCAGCAACGCCATGCCGATGAGGATCACCGCCGGCCGCCACACATGGACGCTCGCCAGGAAACCCGCCGCCGCGACGATGTTGGTGGTCCCGGTTCCGGCGTAGGTGAGCGCCCCGCCGTAGATGAAGATGGCCGACGCGAAGGCGCCCAGCAGGAAGTACTTCATGGCCGCTTCGTCGCCTGCCTGGGAATCGCGCACTATGCCGGCCAGCACGTAAAGGGCGATCGATCCTATCTCCAGCGCTACGAACACCATGACGAGATCGGCAGAGGCACCCATGAGCATGAACCCGGCGGTGGACACCAGCACCAGGCTGAGGCCTTCGGCCATCCGGCGTCCGAGCCCTACCAGCATCTCCCAGGCGGTGAGGGTCCCGAGCACCGCCACGACCAGCAGGACAACCCGCGCATGCACGGAAAGATGATGGAGGAAGAGAGTCCCGCCGAAGGACAGCCCGGCGCCGTCCACCTCCAACCTGTACCACTGCCCCCCGATCGCCACCGCCACGGCCAGGTAGGTGACGGCGGCCAGCCATCCGTGGACCCGCGGTGACGGCCGGGCGAACACGTCGACCATCAGCACCGCTACCGCCCCCATCACCAGCAGCATCTCCGGGGCGATAGCGAGGTACGAGACGTCGGTCACTCGCCGCCCCCGGTGAGGATCAAGCCGGGCCCGCCCGGCTCCGGGGCCACGAAACCGGTGGTCGCCTCGATCCGGGCAAGCACCGCATCGGTGGATGGTTCGATCACGTCCAGCGCCACCTTGGGATAGATGCCGAGCAGGATGATCAGCGCAACCAGCGGTACGAACACGAGGGTCTCACCGATCGACAGGTCCGCCACCCGCTGGTTGGCCGGGTCGGTGAGCTTGCCGGTGAAGACCCGCTCGTAGGCCCACAGCATGTAGACCGCGGCCAGGATCACGCCGACCGCAGCCAGCACCGTGTACACGGGCAGGGTGGGGTAGCTCCCCATGAGGATCAGGAACTCACCCACGAAGCCATTGAGACCGGGAAGGCCGATGGAGGCGAACGCTATGAACAGGAACATCCCGGCGAACACCGGCATCGAGGAGGCCAGCCCACCGAAGTCGGCGATTGCCTTGGTGTGGCGGCGCTCGTACAGGATCCCCACCAGAAGGAACAGGGCGCCGGTGGTGAGCCCGTGGTTGATCATCTGCACCACTCCCCCCTGGAGGCTCTGGGAGGTCAGGGCGAAGGTCCCCAGCACGATGAAGCCCAGGTGGCTGACCGACGAGTACGCCACCAGCTTCTTGAGGTCGGGCTGCACGATCGCCACCACCGCCCCGTAGATCACCCCCACCACGGCCAGGGTGGCCAGCAGCGGTACGAACTCCAGGGTGGCTTCCGGGAAGAGGGGCAGGTTGAACCTCAGCAACCCGTACGTACCGAGCTTCAGCAGCACCCCGGCCAGGAGCACCGAACCGGCGGTGGGAGCCTCGACATGGGCGTCCGGCAACCAGGTGTGGAAGGGGAACACCGGTACCTTGATGGCGAAGGCAAGGGCGAAGGCCCCGAACAGCCATCTCTGGGTGATGGGACCGAGTTCCAGGTCGAGCATCCCGAGGTAGGAGAAGCCCAGTTCCCCCGTCTGATCCCGGTGGATGAAGGCCAGGGCGATTATCCCCGCCAGCATCACCGCAGAGCCGAACGCGGTGTAGAGGAAGAACTTGACCGCCGCGTAGATGCGGTTCTCGCTCCCCCAGATGCCGATGATGAAGGCCATCGGGACCAGGATCACCTCGAAGAAGACGAAGAACAGGAATAGGTCGAGAGACAGGAAGACCCCTATGAGGCCGGCCTCCAGCAGCAGATTCATCGCCACGAACAGCCTGACCCGGTGATCCACGCTCATCGACGCGCCCAGCGCCACCGGCACCAGCACGGTGGTGAGCACCACCAGGAGGAGGGAGATGCCGTCCACACCCAGGTGCCAGGCCACCCCGAGCTGGCTGATCCACACCACCCGCTCCACGAACTGGAACCCGGCCACCCCCCGCTCGAACTCCACGAACAGGAGGACCGCCAGGGGAACGGGTAGCAGGCTGAGCACCAGCCCCAGCGGGCGGACGATCTCGCGCCGCCGCTCGGGTATCAGCATCACCACCACGGCCGCCACTGCCGGCACGACGATCAGGGCGCTGAGCGTTGAGAACCCGCTCATACGTATCCGGTCCCGCCGGCCCGGGCAGTCATGGTGGCAGAGCAGTCACCGGGATAGATCTGCGTTATACGGTGAGACCGCGAAAGAAAGCCTTGAGTCCGACCAACCGAACTCCTGGTCCTGTCATATCCGCGTTGTACCTTGATCAGAGCCAAGCACCTACGGTCCCGGAAGGGCGTCCGCGGGACCGGGAGGGAACAAATGCGCGACGCGCCTCCGCCGAGGTGACCCCACCAGGGGCCGGCAAGAGCGCATCCATCGAACTCGGAGGTGGCGGCGGGGGTGGGCCCGGCAGCGGAACCGGGCCGGCGGTTTTTCGCGACTTCGGGGATGATTGGGGCATCCGGGGCCAGCAGAGCGCCGGAAGGTGTCCGAGGGGAGGTTCCGCTGCCCCCGGTGCCGGCGCCTTCGACGGATATCCGCTCACTGGGAGGGGGGCTCGCGTAAGGAGTCATCTCACAGCCCCCGCACGACTATCCATGCCACCACGCCGACGGCCCCGGCGGCCAGGAGAGCGCCGTACGAGCGCACGTAGCCGGACTGGAGGGGCTGCAGCCGGGCGCCGGCCTGCCGGACCGCCCACCCAATCCCGTTGACCAACCCGTCGATAGTTCGCTGGTCCACGAATCCGGCGCTCCACACAGCGATACGCATACCCGGTTTGACGATCAGGCTCCCGTAGACCTCGTCCACCCAGTAGCCGTGCTCCCAGGCCCGCAAGGGCCGGCGGACCCTGGCCAGGAGACGCTCCCTCGTCTCCTCGGAAGCCTGCCGGTAGAGCAGGAAGGCGATCACGATACCCACCACTCCGGCCCCTACCGAGACGAGGGCCAGCGCGGTGAGCAGGAGACCGTCCCCGGGCGCGTGGGCCGAATCGATCCCATCGAAGGCCGGTTCCAGGAAGTGCTCGAAGCTCAGCCGGAAGGGCGTATTCACGAAACCGATCAGCACGGTTAGCACGCCGAGGATGATCAGCGGACCCGTCATCGTGCGGGGCGACTCGTGGGGCTCGACCCCGTCCCGCCAACGGGGCTCCCCGTCGAAGACCAGGAAGTACTGGCGGGCCATGTAGAAGGCCGTCAGGAGGGCGGTCAGCAGCCCCACCGCCCACAGGGCTGTGAAGTAGCCGCCCTTGGCGAACAGCACCGCCAGGATCTCGTCCTTCGACCAGAAGCCTGCCAGAGGCGGTATACCGGCGATTGAGAGGGTGGCCACCAGCATCGTGAGATGCGTGACGGGCATCTTGGCACGCAGCCCCCCCATCCTGGTCATGTCCTGCTCATCGGCCATGGCGTGGATGACCGAGCCCGCGCCGAGAAACAGGAGGGCTTTGAACACCGCATGGGTGACCAGATGGAAGAGGCCTGCTACGTATCCGGCCACCCCCACCGCCATGAACATGTAACCGAGTTGGCTGATGGTCGAATACGCCAGCACCCGCTTGATATCACGCTGGGCGATGGCGATGGTGGCGGCGAGGAGGGCGGTCAGCGCCCCCACGGTGGCCACCACTCCACCGGCCACATCGGACAGCCCGTATATGGCGGCGGTCCGGGCCACCATGTAGACACCGGCGGTGACCATGGTGGCGGCGTGGATGAGGGCGGAGACCGGGGTGGGACCTTCCATGGCATCCGGAAGCCACACGTACAGCGGTAGCTGCGCCGACTTGCCGGCCGCTCCCACCAGCAGCAGCAGCCCGATGGCGGTGGCCGTCGTGGCCCCGATGACCTCCCCCGGCTCGTGCAGCACCTTCGTGTACGACAGGGTGCCGAAAGAGACGAAGATCAGCATGAGGGCCACCATGAACCCGAAGTCACCGATCCGGTTGACCACGAAGGCCTTCTTCCCGGCGGCGGCCGCCGCCGGGCGTGTGTACCAGAACGAGATCAGCAGGTACGAGCAGAGGCCGACCAGCTCCCAGCCCACGAACAGCAGGGCGAAGTTGTTGGCCAGCACCAGGATCAGCATCGAAGCGATGAAGAGGTTCAGGTAGGTGAAGAAGCGGCTGAAGCGAGGGTCGCCGTGCATGTATCCCACCGCGTAGATGTGGATCAGGGCGCCCACCCCGGTCACCACAAGGGTCATGGTGGCCGCGAGGGGATCCCACAACAACTCGGCGGTGGCACCCAGTCCGGGGATCCAGTCGAAGAGGTGGACCACCGTGATCGCGTCGGTCGAGGCGTGTTCGGAGATGAAGAAGTCCTTGGCCGCCACCGCCGCGTAGGCGAAGGCGCCGACCACGGACAGGATCGCGAGGCCGGCCGAGCGGGGCTCTCCGATACGCCTACCGAAAAAATGGTTGAACAGGGCCGCTCCGAGCGGCAGGGCGATGACGACCCAAAGGTAGTCAGCCACTCCGCCGCCTCCCTGCGGGCAGCCTCGAGCCGCGGCGTGCGGAGGGCGGCGCGGTCATCGGGACGTCGCCGATCATCCCGACAACTCCGACAGGTCGTCCACCGAGGCGGTCTGCCGGGAGCGGAAGATCGAGACGATGATCGCCAGCCCCACGGCCACCTCGGCGGCCGCCACCACCAGCACGAACAGCACCGCCATCTGGCCACCGATGTCGCCGTGCGCCCGGGCAGCGGCCACGAAGGTCAGGTTGACGGCGTTGAGCATCAGCTCGACCGACATGAACATGACCAGGGCGTTGTTGCGGAGCAGTAGTCCGGCCGCGCCCACCAGGAACAGCACCGCCGCCAGGCTCATGTACCAATCTGCGGTGACGATCACGGCGAGCGCCGGTCCTGATCGGCGACGGCCCCCTCCTCGTCGGGTAGGTCCTTGCGTCGAGGGCGGTAGTAGGCCAGCGAGATCGCCCCCACCGCCGCCACGATCAGCAGGAGCGAGGTCGCCTCGAAGGGCAGGAGCCAGCGTGACGCCTCCTGCCCGGACGGAGTGTCGACCGCGATCAGGTTGGTACCGATCTCCTCGACCGTTCCCCGGATCTCCCCGGCTTCATCGGCCGTGATCACCCAGTCGAAACGGTCCGTGACCACCAGCACACCCGCCAGCACCACCACAGCCACCAGCACCACCAGGGCTACGGGGCGCTGGACCGCCAACTTCTCGGTGAGGCGCTCGGCTCGGTCGACCCCCACGAACATGATTACGAACAGGAACAGGGTGATCACCGCCCCGGCGTACACGATCACCTGGACCGCCGCCACGAAGTGGGCGAGGTGCACCACGTAGAAGACCGCCAAGGCAAACAGGGTCGCCATGAGCCCCATCGCCCCGTACACGGGGTTACGGGCTCTCACCACCGCTATCGCCCCGCCCAGAACCACCGACCCTACAAGAACGAAGATGACCAGCTCCACCATCAGGCATCACCCGTCCCGGGCTGTTCCTCCGGTCTCTCGGGCACCGCCGCCTGGCCCGCCTCGGGCGGCCGCACGCCCACCCCGGCCGAGCCCGACCAGGCCACGTGGCCCTCGTAGGCGGCGCGGCCCTGGGGCGAGGTGGCCCGCATCCAACCATCGGCCTCGGCCAACTCCTCGAAGTCGGCAAAGCGGTCGGTGTCGAACATGTGGTTGGGACGCCCGTCCCGGTCGACCAGCAGTTCCGTTTTGGTGTAGATGGCGTCGGCCCGGTTGGTGGTGGACATCTCGAACAGCTGGGTGTGGGTGATGGCCTCGGTGGGACAGGCCTCGACGCACAGCCCGCAGAAGATGCACCGCAGCATGTTGATCTCGTAGACGAACCCGTAGCGCTCCCCCGGGCTGACGGGCCTGTCCGCGGGGTTGTCGGCCCCGCGGACGTAGATGCAGCGGGCCGGGCAGGCGCCGGCGCACAGCTCGCAGCCGATGCACTTCTCCATCCCGTCCTCGTAGCGGTTGAGCACGTGGCGGCCGTGGAAGCGCTGCGGCTTCTCTCGCATCACCTCCGGGTACTTGATGGTCACCAGACCCTTGCCGAACACCGTGGCGATGAACTGGCGGCCCGTCACCGCCATGCCCTTCAAGAACGCCTCTACAGGTCCCATATCAACTCCACGGGAATCCGAACTGCCGGACGGAGAGCGCCCCGCCGATGAAGAACAGCCATACCAGAGAAGCCGGGATGAGCCGCTTCCATCCGAGGGTCATGAGCTGGTCGTAGCGGAGGCGCGGGAGGGTGGCCCTCAGCCACACGTACACGAACAGGAACACCACTACCTTGAGGAGGAACCACACGGTGGGGAGCAGGCCGCTCACCACGACGGGAAGGGACCCGTCCCACGTGGGACCCGACCAGCCCCCGAGGAACAGGGTGACGGCCAGGGCCGACATCGTGAAGATGTTGATGTACTCGGCCAGGAAGAACAGGGCGAACCGCAGACCGGAGTACTCGGTGTGGAACCCGCCCACGATCTCCTGCTCGGCCTCCACCAGGTCGAACGGCGCCCGGTTGGTCTCCGCCACCGCGGCGATGAAGAAGATGATGAACGAGGGCGCCAGCACGAACAGGTTCCAGGCCGGCAGCCCGAAGCCCATACCGAGGAAGGTCAGGGTGGAGGTCTGGGACTCCACGATCTCGGAGATGCGCAGGGACCCCGTGTAGAGCACCACCGGCACCAGGGAGAGGCCCATGGCCGCCTCGTAGGAGATGGCCTGGGCGGTGGCCCGCACGCCTCCCAGCAGGGGATACTTGGACCCGGAGGACCACCCGGCCAGCACCACCCCGTACACGGCCACCGAGGACATGGCCAGGATGTAGAGCAACCCCACGTTCAGATCGGCGCCCTGGAGGGGCACCCTCCGCAGCTGCCCTCCCAGGGTGATCTCGAACGGCCTCCCGAAAGGGACCACCATGAACATCAGGAAGGCCGGGATGGCAGCCAGCATGGGGGCGGTCAGATACAGACCCAACTCCACCTTGCGGGGCGTCACCTGCTCCTTGAAGAACAGCTTCAGGCCGTCGGCGAGGGTCTGGAGAATGCCGTACGGTCCGGCCCGGTCCGGCCCCACCCGGTTCTGCATGTCGGCCACCACCTTGCGCTCGAACCAGATCAGCAGGATCGTCACCACCAGCAGGAGGACGAATACCACCAGCACCCGGGCGACCACCAGGACCAGATCGATCCAGTCCATCAGGACCACTCCCCCATCTCGAGGCTGCCGCCGAGTCCCGCCGTACCGGGCTGGTTGAACGGGATGTAGACAGTGCCCGCATGGAGGCTCGGATCCACACGCACAGGCAGCCTCACCGGGCCACCCTCCAGCCGGATCCCGATCTCCTCGATCCTGACCTCGTCCCCGTCGGCGACCCCGAGCGACGCGGCATGGGCGGGCGTCAGGTAGACGGCGGCGCCGGGCGCCTGCTTGGAGAGCGATGGGCTGTGCCGCAGCAGGACGCCGTCGTCGTAGAGGGTGCGGGCCAGGTGGAGCCGGTAAGCGCCGGCCTCGCCCGGAAGGTGCTGCCGGCGGGGCTCGTACCGCAGCGGTTGGGTGGCGCCCTCGAGAGGCACCACCGCCCCTTCCCGGGCATCCCATTGGAGGTACTCCCAGGAGATCCCGGCGTAGGCGGGCGCCAACCGGGCGATCTCGTCGGTGATGCCCTTCTCGGAGACCAGCCCGATCGGGCGACCCATCCGGGTGGCCAGATCGTCGAGGATAGACCAGTCGGCCCGCGCCTGTCCCGGTCCGGGCACCAGTCGGTTGACCTTCTGCACCCGGCCCTCGAGGTTGGTCACCGTGCCTTTCTTCTCCGCGAAACCCAGGGCGGGAAGCACCACATCGGCCCGGCGGGATGAGTCGGTGAGGAACAGGTCGAGCGCCACCACCAATCCGGCGCCCGACAGGGCAGCAGCGCCGTCGAAACCCACCAGGTCGCGGACCGGATCGGATCCGCACAGGATCAGGCAACCGATGTCCCCGGCGGCCGCGGCGGCCGCTATCCCGAGCGCGTCGAGGCCCGATTCTATGGGCAGGGTGCCCCACGCCTCCACCAGGTCGGGAGCCAACCCGTCGGCGACCGTGAGTACCCTGCCAGGCAGCAGGTCCGGCGCCACTCCCATGTCCAGCGCACCGAAGGTGTTGCCCCGATGGACCAGGGGAAGCAGGGTGGCGCCCAGCCGTCGGGCAAAGGCGGCGACCGACTCGGCCAGGCGCGGGTCCTCGGCCAGGCCGGGACGCCCCACCAGCGCCACCACCGGACCCTCGTCCAGAGCCTTCCGGGCGGCCTTCAACCCACCCTCGCCGGCCTCGAGACGTTCGAGCAGATCCGGGCCGGTCCCGGGGCGGTAGGTCAGCTTGTGCGTGGCGCGGTCGTCCAGGCCGGTACGCCTCGGATGCACCACCAAGAGCGTGGCGCCCAACTCCTGGGCGGCTCGCCGGACTCTCAGGTAGAGGATGGGATGCGTCTCCTTGAGGTCGGGTCCCCAGAGCAGGATCGTGCGAGCGGACTCCAGATCGTCGATCCTCCCCCGGCCGGCCAGCCCGGCCAGGAACGGTGCCCCCAGCCCGTCGCCCAGCCGGCAGTCCAGGTTGTTGGATCCGGCCGCCACCCTCATGAACTTGGAGAGTGCGTAGGCGTCCTCGTTGGTACCCCGCGCCCCGCCCAGAGCCGCCACCGAGGACCCGCCCTCCCGGGTGATCACGTCGCGGAGATGGTCCGCCACCAAGTCCAGGGCCTCTCCCCAGCCAGCCTCCCGGTGCTCTGAGCCCTCCCGGACGAGGGGGGTTGCCAGCCGGTCCGGCGAGCCGATGTACTCGAACAGGAACCGCTCCTTGTCCGACAGCCAGCCCTGGTTGGTGGCGCCGTTGTCGACGCCGAGGAGGCGCAGCACCCGGTTCTGCGAGGCGTGGACGGAGAGCCGGCTCCCCTCGGTGTGTATGACCCCGGTGCTCTCGGCGATCTGCAGGTCCCAGGGACGGGCCCGGAACCGGTAGGGGGTGGCGGTGAGCGCCCCTACCGGGCAGATCTGCACGGTGTTGCCGGAGAAGTAGGAGTTGAACGGCTCGCCCGGGAAGGTGAGCACCTGGGTGTAGTTACCGCGGTTCTGGAACTCGATGAGCGGATCGCCCGAAACCTCGTCCGAGAACCTGGTGCAGCGGGCGCAGAGGATGCACCGCTCCCGGTCCAGCAGGACCAGGTCACTGATCGGTATGGGTTTCTCGAAGTGGCGCTTCTCCTCCACGAAACGGCTCTCCCCGGGCCCGTAGGACATGGTCTGATCCTGGAGGGGGCACTCGCCGCCCTTGTCGCACACCGGACAGTCGAGGGGATGGTTGAGTAGCAGGAACTCGAGCACCCCTTCCTGGGCCTTCCGGGCCGCCTCTGATTCGGTGTGGGCCACCATGCCGTCGTTGACGGGCTGCGTGCACGACGGGATTATCAGCCTGCCGCGGGGGGTCTCGATCTCGACCAGGCACATGCGGCACATTCCCACCGGGTTCATCCGCGGGTGCCAGCAGAAGCGGGGAATGTAGGTGCCGCTGTCCTCGGCCGCCTTTATGAGGAGTTCCCCGGCCCGCGCCTCGACCTCTTCCCCGTCGATGGTCAGGCGAACCATGGGGCGGTCGGGCGCGCTCATCTCACACCTCCGATGGCCACCGGGACCAGGTTGGCCCGCCGGAGGTGGCTGTCCACCTCGTCCCGGAAGTACTTGAGCAGAGAGACCACGGGCGAGACGGCCGATGGACCGAGCGGGCAGATCGTGGTCATGGCGGGGGGCCACCGCAGACCCGGGGAAATGTTGTCGGACACGTCGAGCAGCAGGTCGGCGTCCACCGCACGCCCCTGGCCGTCCATGATGCGGCGCAGGATCAGGTCCAGCCAGACAGTGCCCTCCCGGCACGGGGTGCACTGGCCGCAGGACTCGTGGGCGAAGAAACGAACCAGACGCTCCGCCACCGCCACCACGTCGGTGGTGTGGTCCATGACGATCACCGCCCCCGAACCCGTCATCGAACCGTGGCCGTCGATGGCCTCCTTGGTCACCTCGGTGTCGAGGTGCAGTTCGGGAACGAACCAGGGCGACGAGGCCCCGCCCGGAACCCACGCCTTGAGGCGGTTGCCGTTGCGTATCCCACCGGCCAGGTCGAAGATCAGGTCCCGCCAGGTGAGGCCCTCCACGATCTCGTAGTTGCCGGGGCGGTTCACGTGGCCCGAGATCGAGCACATGCGCCGTCCGGGTGAACCGGGCGGGCCGATGGCCGCGTAGGCGGCCCCGCCGTGGTTGATGATCCACGGGATGTTGGCGAGGGTCTCCACGTTGTTGACGATGGTGGGCATCATGTAGAGGCCTTTGGCGGCGGGGAAGTAGGGGGGCTTGAGGCGGGGTTCGCCCCGCCGGCCTTCCAGGCTGTTGAGCAGACCGGTCTCCTCCCCGCAAATGTAAGCGCCTGCACCCAGGTGAACGGTTACGTCGAGGTCGTACCCGGAGCCGAGGATGTCCCGGCCCAGGTAGCCGGCCGCGTAGGCCTCCTCGACGGCGGCCTGCACCCGCCGGGCGGCCTTCGGGTACTCCCCCCTGATGTATACGAAGGCGTGGTGCGCCTCGCTGGCGTAGGAGGAGATCACCACCCCCTCGATCATCTGGTGGGGATCCCGCTCCATCAGCTGGCGGTCCTTGAAGGTACCCGGCTCGGACTCGTCGGCGTTAACCACCAGGTAGGAGGGCCGGGCCGGCGCCAGGAACCCCCACTTGACCCCGGCGGGGAATCCGGCCCCTCCCCGGCCCCGGAGCATCGACCCCTTGACCTCGGCGGTGATCTCCCCGGGCGACATTCCGGGTGCGCCCAGGACCTTCCGCAACGCCGAGTACCCGCCGGTGGCCTCGTAGGTGGCGAGGGCGTGGCTGGTACGGGGGTGATCGTTCATCCTCGCGGTGAGGATCATCGGGGCGTCCCCGTTCCCCGTCGTCGGGGACGGCTCCCGGACACGACCGTCCGCCCCGTCCGGGGACGCGGCGGCGGTCCCGAGCGGGGAGAAGGCGGGTACCGGGCCGGTTGCGCCCACCGGGTCGGGTACGCCCCAGGGGAAGGACGTATCACCTCCGAAGCGGGCCTGGAGCTCGTCGCCGGTGACCTGTTCGGGGCGCTCGGACCGCAGCCATCTGACCATCTCCCGGGCTCTGTCGGGGGTGACCCCCTCGACGAACTCGTAGTTCACCTGGACCGTCGGCGCGGCCCCGCAGGCGCCGATGCACTCGACATGCTCGGGGGACACCAGGCCCTCTCCGTCGACGTGGCCCGATGGCGCCCCCACCTCGTCCTCGATGGCGTGGAGAACGTCGTCGGCGCCCCCCAGCCAGCAGGAGAGGGAGGTGCAGACCGACACCAGGTAGCGGCCGACCGGCGAGCGCTTGTACATCGTATAGAAACTGGCGACCGCAACAACCTGGGCCGGCGTGACGCCCGCCAGATCGGCCACCTTGCGCATACCGTCGTCGGTCAGGCGGTCTTTGCCCCGGTCGAGGTCCTCCTGCATGGCGATGTAGAGGAGTGCCATGATGGCGGAACGCCGCTGCGGATAGGCGGCAATCAGCTTGCGGGCACGCTCCTCCGCTCCGGCCGACCAGGTGTAGGACATACCCGCCTACCGGTCCACGTCGCCCATGACGGGATCGAGGGAGGCGATGCAGGCGACGGAGTCCGCCACCAGGGAACCGGCCATCATGATGGGCAGGGCCTGGAGGTTCGAGAACGAGGGCGCCCTGGTGTGCATCCGCAGCGGCATGCCGCCGCCGTCGGAGACTAGGTAGCAACCCAGCTCGCCGCGGGGGGACTCGATGGCCACGTAGGTCTCGCCGGCCGGGACCTTGAAACCCTCCGTGTAGATCTTGAAATGGTGGATCAGCGCCTCCATCGACTCGTTGATCCGCCGTCGGGGAGGGGGCGACACCTTGCGGTCACCGGTCTTGTAGTCACCGCGGGGCATGGCATCGGCGACCTGGGAGACGATGCGCAGCGACTGCCGCATCTCCCCTATACGTACCCGGTACCGGTCGTAGACATCCCCGTAGCTCCCCGTCACCACGTCGAAGTCGTAGGAGTCGATCCCCGAATAAGGCTGGGAGCGGCGGAGATCCCAGCCCACACCCGCGGCGCGGAGCGTGGGGCCGGTGATCCCGTACGCCAGGCACTCCTCGGCGGTGATGATGCCGACGCCCTGGGTGCGGCCCTTCCAGATCGAGTTCTCCTTGAGCAGGTCCTCGTAGTCCCGCATCGCCACCGGTATCTTCTCGAGGATCAGCGCCACGTCGTCCTCCCACCCGTCGGGCAGGTCGGCGGCCACGCCTCCGGGACGGATGTAGTTGTGGTTCATGCGCAGTCCGGTGGTCTTCTCGAAGAAGGCGAGGATCAGCTCCCGTTCCCGGAACCCGTACATCATCATCGACAGAGCCCCGATGTCCATACCGTTGGTGGCGGTGGCGACCAGGTGGGACGACACCCGGTTGAGTTCGGTCATCAGCACCCGGATCGCCCGCGCACGAGGCGGGATCTCGACCCCCAGCAACTTCTCTACCGCCAGCGAATAGCACAACTCGTTGTGCAGGGGGGCCAGGTAGTCCATACGGGTGACGTTGGTCCCGCCCTGGAAGAAGGTCAGCGTCTCGGCGGTCTTCTCCATGCCGGTGTGCAGGTAGCCGATGACCGGTTTGATGCGACGGACGATCTCGCCCTCGAGTTCCAGGTTGAGGCGCAGCACGCCGTGGGTGGAGGGGTGCTGCGGTCCCATGTTGATGATCATCCGCTCGTCGTCGGCCACCGTGTCGTCGATCACCCAGTCGTCGACGACCCGGCTGCCCCGTTGCTCGAGGGCGCGGTGCGTGGTCTCGTCACGGCCCATCTCCTGGGCGCCCTCGTCGGTACCGGCCACCATCCATTCGGCCACCTCGGGGACTTCGGTGCCGGATACCCAGATGTCGGTGGTGGCGGTCGTCTCGGCCATCACACCACCTGGTGGGCTTCCTTGAACTGGACCGGAACCGCCCCTACACCGAAGTCCCGCCGCAACGGATGGCCCTCCCAGTCGTCGGGCATCAGAATCCGGGTGAGGTCCGGGTGACCGTCGAACCGGATGCCGAACATGTCGTAGACCTCTCGCTCCAGGAAGTTGGCACCCGGGTAGACGGGCACCAGCGACGGCGCCACCGGCGCGTCCTCGGTCACCGGGACGAGTATCCGGAGGCGGCGGTTGTGCCGCAGGGACAGGAGGTGGACGACCAGCTCGAAACGGGTGCGGCGGATTCCCTGGTAGTCGACCGCGGTGATGTCCGAGCACATCTCGAAACCGGCCGCCCTGGCCGCCGCGGCCAGCCTCGCCAGGCCGGCGGCCGGGACCCTGATGATGTCGTCGCCGGCGGCCCTCCCGGCTTCCGCGCCGGGGACCGCCTCGACGAGGCCCGCCACCAAGTCATCGGAGTGAGGAGTAGCAGCGGCCCGGTCGCCGGCCATCAGCGGGCCAACTCCCCGGACATCACCTTGTCCTGGAGGGTGAGGATTCCGTGCATCAGGGATTGGGGACCGGGCGGGCACCCCGGCACGTAGATGTCGACCGGCACGATCTGGTCGACCCCCTGAACCAGGGCATAATTGTTGAACATACCGCCGGTGGATGCGCAGGCGCCCATCGAGATGACCCATTTGGGATCGGCCATCTGGTCGTAGACCTGGCGCAGAACCGGCGCCATCTTCTGGGAAACCCGTCCCGCCACCACCATCAGGTCGGCCTGGCGGGGAGAAGCCCGGAACACCTCCATCCCGAACCGCGCCAGGTCGTTGTGGGCGGTCCCGGTGGCCATCATCTCGATGGCGCAGCAGGCCAACCCGAAGGTGGCCGGCCACATGGACTGCGTCTGAGCCCAGCGCATCGCCTTGCCCAGGGTGGTGGTGAGGAGGTGTGGCGGGGTGGTCAATCGCGCCATCAGGTCGCGGTCTCCCCGACGGCTCGCCCCGAACCGGCGCGGTACCGGGCCCGGCGGGAGACATTCCAGTCCAGGGCGCCGCGTTTCCAGACGTAACCGAGCGTCTCCACGATCAGCAGGGTGAACACGGTGATCGCCCCCACGCCGGCCCACCCGAGATCGCCGAACACGGCCGCCCACGCGAACAGGAAGACGATCTCGACATCGAAGATCACGAACAGGATCGCCACCAAGTAGAACTTGACCGGGAATCGCTGGATGGGCTCCGCCTCCGTGACGATCCCGCACTCGTAGGGTTCCAGCTTCTCGGGCGTCGGACGTTTGTAGGAGATCAGGTAGGAAACGACCAGGGACACGCCCGCGAACGCCGCGGCCAGCAGGAACATCACCGCTATAGGGAGATACTCAGAAAGGTCCAACCCGTCCCTTCGTCAGGCACGTTCAGACTAGGAAGACGGTCCGTCGGTGCCAAAACGACCCGGCCGACATCCGGCCAGGGCAACCCCGAACGGCACCCGCTCGGTCAGTACCCGGCACGATCCGCTCCTGTTATGTTTCGCGGCAAGGCTCAGGAAGGGTCGAGCCGGATGCCGAGTGGATCGAGAGGTCGCTGTGTCGCCTGGAGACGGTGGCCGGCTCTCGCCATAGCACTAGCCGCGCTCAACCGGTGAACCTCGCCGGCCCGATCCACCGATGAGTCCCCCTTGATGACTACTGCCCCGACGACGTCACCCACGCGGAGATAACCACCTTCCTCTACGGGGCACGTAACCTTCTCTGAAGCCGGCGGCCCACCCGAAGGCCAACGTCTCTTCGCTGCTCATGCGGACGGATCGCAGGTTGGGTCTACCCGAGCCAGTGCTCTCCCACGATCGCATCGCGTGTGCTGAGCAAGGCGTCCAACGCCCCGACCAACCGCCCGATCGTTCGCCCATCTGCTCGCGGATAGGCTCTGTCGCTCGTCAGGATGAGCGCGGGAGAGCCATGTGCGCCCCGCAGTGCTCTGGCCGCAAGCGCTCGATAGTCCGCCGCGTTCTCGGTCACGATCGCCCGGCCTCGGGCCAGTGCCTCCTGGAAGATCGTCTCATCAGCCCACCCTCGAAGCTCGGGGCGTTCCGCCACGGCCACCACGTCGTGGCCGCGGGCCCGGAGCGCAGAGGCGATTGCCGGAGGCCACATCTCGTCGAGTAACGGCTTCACCTGGCGAGGAGTTCCTGCTCCCGCCGCCATCGGGCCTCCGCCCGGTCCGCCTCGGCTTGGACCCGACGGATCCATCCGTCGATCTCATCCCGGTAGTCCGCGTAGTAACGGAGGGCGTCCGACACCTGATCGGGCGCAAGTCCCATCCTCTCAGCGACCCCCGCCGCCCCGTCACCGTCGCCGGACCCGGCTTCGGGAAGCGCCCGTACCACCTCCCATACGTCCGGTCCGCCGATCAGCCCGGCGCGTCGCCCCGCGGGACCCGAACGGAACACGATCCGAGGATGCTCCTCCATCCGCAGCCCCTCTTGCAACAACCTCTTCGCGACTGCCGATCGCGATTGGCCACTTCTTCGGCTCTGTGTATCCAGTTGCGCCAAGAGATCCTCTCCCACCCGTACCGATAGGTGCCGGCCCATGACATGACTCCTCTGGTGTACCACGTTGTCACACACCGTAACACCTACTCGAACGCTCGGGAAGCCACCCGGCCTGTGTGTGCGCGCTGCTCGGTCCGTTATGTGGTGTAGTCGGCGTTGATGCGGACGTAACCGGCGGTGAGGTCGCAGCCGTACACCGTGAAGGTGCCTCCTGCGGCCGGAGCCGAACCGTCCGGGGTGATGCCCAGGCTGACGTGGATCAGGATCTCCGGCGCCGCCAGGTACCGCTCCAGTTCACCGAGCAGTTCCGGAGTGGCCGGGGTCGGGTAGACCTCGGCCACTCCGAAACGGATCACTACCCGGTCGGGATCGATGTCCGAATCGTTGCACTTACCCACCGCCATCGCCACACGTCCCCAGTTCGGATCGCGACCGTGGACGGCGGTCTTGACCAGTGGGGAGTTGACGATCGCCTTGGCCACCCGCTTCGCCTGTGCGTCGTCTCGGGCCTCGTCCACCGTAACCACGATCAGCGTCTCCGCGCCCTCCCCGTCGGCCGCCAACTGGCGGGTCAGGTCCAGGGACACCTCCTCGATGGCTGCCTCCAACTCTGCACCGTCCACCGGGCCCGCCCGGCCCGACGCCAGGATCACCGCCATGTCGCTCGTGGAGGTGTCGGTGTCGATGCTGAGGGCGTTGAAGGTGCGGTCCACCACCCTGCGGAACATGGCGTCGAGCACCGATGCATCCACCTCGGCATCGGTCGTGACCACCGCCAGCATGGTCGCCATGTCCGGCTCGATCATCCCCACGCCCTTGGCGATGCCAACCACCCGTGCCGCGCCCGCCCTGGCGGTGGCAACCTTCGGGTGGGTGTCGGTGGTCATCATCGCGGTGGCGGCCACGGTCGCCGAACCCGGAGTGGCGAACGGGGAACCGGCGGTTCGGAGAGCGGTCATATAGCGACGGATACGGTCCATGGGGTACCGAACCCCTATCACTCCGGTCGAGGCCACGATCACCTCGGTGGCCTCGCAGCCCACCGCCCCGGCCGTGAGCCGTGCGAGCTCGCCGGCATGGGCCGCACCCACGGCGCCGGTCGCCACATTGGCGTTCTTGGAGATCACCACCACCGCCCGCGCCCTTCCGCCGACGAGATGGGCCCGGCTGAGCGTGACGCTGGGTCCCGAGAAACGGCTCCGGGTGAACACCCCGGCGGCGGTGGTCCCCTGCGTCGCCGACAGGATCATCACATCTCTGCTGCCATCCTTGATCCCGATGCTGCCACTGTGCAACCCGAACCCGTCCGGAAAATCGACCTCCGGTACCCCTCGCCCCCTCCCGTCCCCACCTGCCGGAGCGGTACGCCAAGGAGGGACCCCGCCGGGGCCTGCCTCGTCCGTACCCTGCCGCCGGGAATCCGCTGCTGCTGTCACATCCACGATGTTAGAAGGTGCGCGGATAGGCGAGGCGCGATCGCCCGTGCAGTCACCCTTTGTTCGGCTGCTGCTCGCTGGACCCTGGTCATAGCGGTCGTCCCATGAGTCCCATGAAACGTTGCAAGCTAATGTCTTCCCCAGGTGAGCACGTCTTCCACACACCCCTTTCGGCTGTGACAGGCCGCCGACCGACGGGACGGTGCAGAAGATCCGGCATCGGCCGCGGTTTCGAGCCTTTCCCGGAGCGTTAACCTCACGGCGATGAAGCCGGATCTCCCAGCTGCGACCGTCGAGCGGTTGCCCCGGTACCTGAGGTGTATCGAGCAACTCCCGCCCTCTCGTTTGACGATCTCGTCGAAGGACCTGGCCCGTCTCAGCAACCTCAACGCGGCCGGTGTGCGCAAGGACCTGTCCTTTCTGGGTTCTTTCGGGATACGGGGAGTGGGCTACCACGTCGACGAACTGGCCGCCCGGATCCGCAGAGCCCTGGGACTGACCGAGGACCGGGCTGTGGTGGTGATCGGGGTGGGCAATCTCGGTTCCGCTCTGGCCAACTACGGCGGCTTCGGAAACCGGGGTTTCCGGATCGTGGGGCTCTACGACGCCGACCCTGCCAAGATCGGTAAGCGGGTGGCCGGGATCGCCGTGCGCTGCATCACCATGCTGGCCGAAGATGCAGAGTCGACCGACATCGCGGTGGGCATCATCGCAACCCCGGCCGGTGCCGCCCAGGGAGTGGCCACCCTGCTGTCGGAGGTCGGGATACCCTCGATACTGAACTTCGCTCCGGCCGTGCTGACCGTTCCGGAGGGAACCCACCTGCGGCAGGTGGATCTGGCCACCGAATTGCAGATCCTCAGCTTCTACATGTCCGGCCGGCACGCGCGATAGCCGGTTGCCGGATCCGCCGCCGTAGGAGGCCGGCGAAGAGCACCTTCGATTGCGCCTCACCGCCGCATCGCGGTAGCTTGATCCCCTGAGTCACCCGTTGCTATGGGATGCGTGGCGACGTTACGACCCCGACCGACTGCTACAGCAAGGTTGAAGCCAGTTGAGTGCTCTGAACATCAGCAGCTTCATATGGGGTATCGCGGACGATGTGCTGCGCGATATCTACGTGCGGGGAAAGTACCGCGACGTCATCCTGCCCATGACGGTCATCCGCCGCCTCGACGCGGTGCTAGAACCGACGAAGCACAAGGTGCTCCGTATGAAAGCCCAGCTAGACGACGCGGGCATAGCGAACCAGGACGCCGCGCTGCGCGAGGCGTCCGGCGAAGCCTTCTACAACACGTCTCCCTTCAGGCTTCGCGACCTCACCGCCCGGGGACGGCAGCAGCAGTTGCGAGCCGACTTCGAGGCATATCTAGACGGCTTCTCGCCCAACATCCAGTAAGTCTTGGAGAAGTTCAAGTTCCGCAACCAGATTCCCACGCTGGTGGAAGCGGATGCGCTGGGGTTCCTGTTGGAGAAGTTCCTCGACAGCTCGGTCAACCTCAGCCCACGCCCCGTTCTGAATGGGGACGGCTCCGTGCGGCTGGAGGGCCTGGACAACCACAGCATGGGCACCGTCTTCGAGGAGCTCATCCGCCGCTTCAACGAGGAGAACAACGAGGAGGCCGGGGAGCACTTCACCCCTAGGGACGTTGTACGACTCATGGCTCGGCTCGTCTTCCTGCCGGTAGCCGAGGAGGTCAAGTCCGGCACCTACCTGGTCTACGACGGTGCGTGCGGAACAGGTGGGATGCTGACAGTCGCGGAAGAGTCGCTGACCCAACTGGCCAGCGATAGGGGCAAGGAAGTATCCGTCCACCTGTACGGCCAGGAGGTCAACCCGGAGACCTATGCCATCAGCAAGGCGGATCTCATCCTGAAGGGAGAGGGCGCCGGGGCCGACAATTTACAGTACGGCTCCACCCTCTCCGCCGACGCCTTCCCAGCCGGCGAGTTCGACTTCATGCTCTCCAATCCGCCCTACGGCAAGAGCTGGAAGACTGACCTGGAGCGCATGGGTGGCAAATCCGGCATCAGGGACCTGCGTTTCGTCGTCGAGCATGGCGGCGTACCGGACCATTCGCTCATCACCCGCTCCAGCGATGGCCAGATGATGTTCCTGGCCAACATGCTGAGCAAGATGAAGCAGGAGACGGAGCTGGGCAGCCGCATCGCCGAGGTCCACAACGGAAGTTCCCTCTTCACCGGCGACGCCGGGCAGGGGGAGAGCAACATCCGCCGCTGGATAATCGAGAACGACTGGTTGGAGGCCATCGTCGCGCTACCGCTGAACATGTTCTACAACACCGGCATCGCCACCTACATCTGGGTGCTCAGCAACCGCAAGCCTGCCCACCGCCGTGGCTACGTCCAGCTCATCGACGCCACACAGGAGTACAGACCGCTGCGCAAGAACCTGGGGAAGAAGAACTGCGAGTTGCCGCAGGAGAACATCGACCGCATCTGCGATGTGTTCCTGGCCTTCGAGGAGACGGAGCAGTCCAAGATATTCCCTAACGAGGCCTTCGGCTACTGGAAGGTCACCGTCGAGCGTCCCCTGAGAGTGGACGGCGCGGATCCCAAACGTCGCTACACCGCCAAGGAGATAAAGACCCTAAAGCAAACACTCAAACGGTCTGACACCGCGCCACCGGTCATCAGGAAGATACGCAAGAGGAACGTCGAGGCGGACCCTCTGCACGGCCTCTTCGCCGCGACCGTCAACCGCAAGCCGATCGTGGTCGAGCACGAGCCGGACTCCGGCCTGCGACACACCGAGCGGGTACCTCTGCTGGAAGAGGGCGGGGTCGAGGGCTTCTTGCGCCGGGAGGTGCTTCCCTACGCGCCCAATGCCTGGTACATGCCAACGAAGGTCAAGATCGGCTACGAGATCAGCTTCACGCGCCACTTCTACAAGCCTCAGCCTCTGAGACCTTTGGAGGAGATACGCGCCGACATCCTGGTGTTGGAGCAAACGACGGAAGGGCTGTTGGCGGAGATACTTCCCCTATGAAGCGTGATATATTCCGCCATCTCAAGGAGCATTACATCTCCGTTGCAAGAGAACTGAGCAGCCAAGCACGTCAAGCAGGATTGCTCACCAATCCAACGGGCGTAGGCACAGAGCGCGAGGACGTTTACAGAGCCTTTCTAGAACGCCACCTACCTAAGATGTGCGATGTATTCCTTGGTGGGTACGTCTTTGACACAAAAGGCATTTCCTCAGCTCAGATCGATGTGATCGTAACCAGCGGTAATACACCCAGGTTTCGGATGTCCAGTGGGAACCGATATATTGCCTCACTGGAAGGGACCATCGGAGTCGTAGAAGTCAAGTCTCGGCTAAACAAAAGTACTTTGCAAGAGGCGTTGTATAACTGTGCCTCAATCCCTTCCATGCCTGATTCTAAGGGTATCATAGCACCATACCTAAGACTAAATGAAGAAAAATGGGAGGATTTGCCGTACAAAATCCTCTATGCATACGACGGCATTGCAGTAAGCACGATTTGTAGGTATCTTGCATCTTTCTACAATCAGCACCAAGGAATACCGATAGCCCGAAGGACTAATATCATTCACGTACTAGAAAAGTAGATGATCGTACGTATTACCCCTGATATGGCGGTCGTCAATCCTGATGGAAGGCCAGATCCAAACCAACCCGAGGTAGGACAATATAAGCCATTCCTCACAGGCTCGGACGCTTCGGCAATGGTATGGACGCTCATCGCTTTGCAGGAGAATTCGTTTCTGTGCAACAGCTTAATGTATAAGTATGGCGAATGGCACAACAAGATAATGGAGCGGATACAGAAGGAATCGCCACAATGAATAAGCGCTGCCTATACTCCGCCTACAAATCCTCCGGCTCCGCTTGGCTCGGTGACTTACCAGTGCATTGGGAGGTTAGGCGGCTTCGGACTGTTGCCGAAATGCGTGTGAGCAACGTAGATAAGCGTATCAGGAAGGATGAGACACCGATTCGTCTATGTAACTACGTCGATGTCTACAAGAACGACTGGATCACTCAGTCAATGCCGTTCATGAATGCAACGGCCTCAGAGAACGAGATTAGGAGATTCCGGTTACAACTCGGTGATGTCCTGATCACAAAAGACTCGGAGACTTGGGACGATATAGGAGTTCCGGCACTGGTAACAGAGCCCGCGGATGACCTTCGCTGGTTATCATCTGGCCTTGCTGCGGCCATTCAAGAGCATACTAGGAGCATTCTTGGTCCGTGCTCTACAGAGCAAGGAGGTTGCATACCAGTTTCACATAAGGGCGAATGGTGTGACACGGTACGGCCTGACCCATGTGAGTATTCAATCCGTTCATGTTCCTCTCCCACCCCTCAATGAACAAGCCGCCATCGTCCGGTACTTGGACTACGTTGACCGGAGGGTACAGCGGTACGTCGGCGCGAAGCGGAAGCTCATCGCGCTGTTGGAGGAGGAGAAGCAGGCCGTCGTGAACCGTGCCGTCACTCGCGGCCTCAACCCCAACGTCCGCCTCAAGTCCTCCGGTGTCGAGTGGATCGGCGACGTGCCGGAGCACTGGGAAACCATACGTGTAGGATACTTCGCCAAAGTAGCGAACGGTTCCACTCCTTCACGTAGCAATGCAGCTTACTGGATTGACGGGGTAAACCCTTGGTTGAATAGTTCCAGCGTCAACCAAGGCACCATCACGAAGGCGGAACAGTTTGTTACTGACTTAGCCTTACGTGAGTGCCACTTGCCACGCTTACGTCCGGGCAGCGTGTTGGTCGGGATTACAGGGCAGGGCAAGACCAGGGGAATGTCAGCCGTACTCTCTATAGAAGCGACGATCAACCAGCACATGGCTTCAATTACGCCGAGAACGGAACGCGTGTCGTCGCAGTACCTCCACATGTACCTGACCGCAGCCTACAATGAGCTTCGCGCCATCAGCAGTGCTTCGGGCAGCACGAAGGCTGCGCTGACCTGTGGGGATATCAGGCACTTTATGGTTGTGCTGCCACCCATAGACGAACAAGAACAGCTACTCTCAAACGTCAGCAGGGAACTTGTAAGAGTCACGGACGCCATCGCCCGCGCTCGCCGCCAAATCGAGTTGGTTGGGGAGTACCGCACCAGGCTGATCGCCGACGTGGTGACGGGTAAGTTGGACGTGCGTGAGGCGGCGGCCTAAGTGGAGTGACGTTACGGAAGGGCATGAAGAACCGCGGCTTGTGAGCGTGGAGGACATTATGGAAGCGCCGGAAGAGATCATATTCGAGGTGACCGAGGCCGCGGAGGGTGGTTTCGATGCTCGGGCGCTGGGCTACAGCATCTTCACGCAGGGTGAAGACTGGGCCGACCTCAAGGCGATGGTTAAGGATGCCGTTCTTTGCCATTTCGGTGACGGGGGCGAGCAGAGGGTCGTCAGGCTGCATTTCGTAAAGGACGAAGCTATCGCGGTATGAGACTGCCCCGCGACATGTCAGGCGAAGGTCTGGCCGCGCTACTCCGGCGTCGGTACGGCTATCGCCTCGTCCGGCAAAGGGGCAGCCACATGACGTTGACCGCAACAGTCGGCGGCGTGTCGCACAGCGTGACCGTTCCACGTCATCGTGCCCTCCGAGTTGGTACGCTCGGCGGGATCGTGGCCGACGTCGCTGCGCATCTGGGCATGACTCGAGACGAAGTGCGAGCTGATCTGTTCGGGCCTTAGCCCAAGACCCCATACGTTGTGGCGGCAGGCGCGAGGCGGTAGCGAACCTGTAACGGAGCAAGGCAACAGTTGACCGACCGGGAGACGTGTCGGGACGTATGACCACCGACATCAGTGAGAAGGGTCTAGAGCGCCTCATCTGTACGGCGCTGACGGGCAGTCCGTGTGACACGCCTCGGCCGGACGCGAAGCATGAACGGCCGTCCAGCAACGGAGTGGGCTGGATTTGTGGAGGCCCGAAGGACTATGACCGAGAACACTGCGTCGACCTGGCCCATCTCTCCGCCTTTCTCCAAGCCACCCAGCCCGACGTTGCCGATTCGCTGAATCTCGGCCAGGACAACCCGACGCGGCGCAAGTTCCTGGCCAGGTTGCAGGGACAGATCACCAAGCGCGGCACAATCGACGTGCTGCGCAAAGGCATCAAGCACGGGCCGCATCAGATCGACCTGATGTACGGCACGCCGTCGTCGGGGAACGTGAAGGCCCAGACCCTCTACGGGCAGAACCGCTTCAGCGTGACGCGACAGCTCCGGTTCAGCAATGACAACGCCCAGCTCGCCTTGGACCTATGCCTGTTCGTCAATGGCCTGCCCGTCGCCACCTTCGAGCTGAAGAACAGCCTGACCAAACAAACGGTGGAAGACGCCGTCGAGCAGTACAGGCGGGATCGAAACCCCAGGGAGAAGCTGTTCGAGCTTGGCCGCTGCCTGGCTCACTTCTCCGTTGATGACCACGAGGTGAAGTACTGCACACACCTTCGGGGCAAGGCGTCGTGGTTCCTGCCCTTCAACAAAGGGTGGAACGACGGCGCGGGCAATCCCCCGAATCCCGATGGGCTCAAGACCGACTACTGTGGAAGAAGGTTCTCACCCCTGATGGGCTGACCGACATCATCGAGAACTACGCCCAGATCGTGGAAACGAAGGATTATAAGACCGGGCGCAAGAAGCGGGAGCAGATATGGCCCCGCTACCACCAGTTGGAGGTAGTGCGAAAACTGTTGGCCGACGCCTCCGGTAGAGGAGTCGGTTCCCGGTACCTGATCCAGCACTCGGCGGGCAGCGGCAAGTCCAACTCCATCGCCTGACTGGCCCACCAGTTGATCGGGCTGGAGCGGGACGGCGGGACGCTCTTCGACTCGGTGATCGTCGTCACGGACCGGAGGCTGCTGGACCAACAGATACGGGACACCATCAAACAGTTCGCCCAGGTCGGTGCGGTCGTGGGGCATGCCGAGGACTCCCGCCACCTTCGCACCCTCCTGCAAGAGGGCAAGCGGATCGTCATCACCACGGTCCAGAAGTTCCCGTTCATCCTCGACGCCATCGGGAAGGAGCATCGGAGGCGCAAGTTCGCCATCATCATCGATGAAGCCCATTCGAGCCAGGGAGGGAAGACATCAGCGTCGGTGTCCATGGCGTTGGGTGAGGCCGGCGCTGAGGAAGAGGACGAAACCACCGAGGACAAGATCAACCGGATAATGGAGTCCAAGAAGCTGCTGGCTAACGCGAGCTACTTCGCCTTCACCGCCACCCCCAAGAACAAGACGCTGGAGATCTTCGGCACGGCCGTTCCCGAAGGTGAGGGAAGCAAGTACGTGCCTTTTCATTCCTACACCATGAAGCAGGCCATCCAGGAGGGTTTCATCATCGACGTGCTGAAGAACTACACGTCGGTGAACACCTACTACCGCTTGGTCAAGACGGTGGAGGGCGACCCGGAGTTCGACACCAAGCGGGCCGGTAAGAAGCTGCGCCGCTATGTGGAGGACCATGATCACGCCATCCGCCTCAAGGCGGAGATCATGGTGGACCACTTCCACGAGCAGGTGACCGGCCTGCAGAAGATAGGCGGCCAGGCGCGGGCCATGGTGGTGACGAGCAGCATCCGGCGGGCCGTCACCTACTTCGACGCCATCCGGGGTTACCTGGCGGCGCGCAAGAGCCCCTACAAGGCCATCGCCGCCTTCTCCGGCGAGCACGAGTACGGCGGCGCGAAGGTCACCGAGGCGTCCCTCAACGGCTTCTCGTCGAACCTGATCGGCGACAGGATCCAGGAAGACCCGTACCGCTTCCTGGTCTGCGCCGACAAGTTCCAGACCGGCTACGACGAGCCGTTGCTGCACACGATGTACGTGGACAAGCCGCTGTCGGGCGTGAGGGCGGTCCAGACGCTGTCGCGTCTCAACCGGGCGCACCCCAAGAAGCACGACGCCTTCGTGCTTGACTTCACGAACGACGCCGACACGATCCAGGCCGCCTTCGCCGACTACTACCGGACAACGATCCTGGCGGAGGAAACCGACCCCGACAGGCTGCATGACCTCAAGGCGACGCTCGATGGCTACCAGGTCTACAGCCCGACTCACGTGAATGAGTTGGTGAAGCGGTACCTTTCTGGAGCCGACCGCGACCGGATCGATCCCATCCTGGACGGATGCGTCTCGACCTACCAGGAGGAATTGGACGAGGATGGTCAGGTGGCATTCAAGGGCAGGGCGAAGGCGTTCCTTCGGGCCTACGGGTTCCTGGCAGCCATCCTGCCCTACACCTACGCCGAGTGGGAGAAGCTTTCGATCTTTCTGACTTTCCTCGTTCCCAGGCTGCCCGCCCCCATCGAGGACGACTTGTCGAAGGGGATCCTCGAAGCCATCGATATGGACAGCTACCGGGTGGAGAAGCAGGCGGTGCAGAACATCCAGCTTGCCGACGAAGACGCAGAGATCGGGCCGGTCCCCACCGAGGGTGGAGGGCAGAGGCCTGAACCGGAGATGGACCTGCTCTCCAACATCGTCGAGGAATTCAACGATCAGTTCGGAGGCATCGATTGGAGGGACCACGACAGGATCGAGAAGGTAATCACCGAGGAGTTACCCGAGAAGGTCGGCGGCGACAGGGCGTATCAGAACGCGATGGCCAACTCCGACAAGCAGAACGCCCGGATCGAGCACGACAAGGCCTTGGGACTAGCCATGACCCACCTCGTAGCAGTCCACACCGAGTTGTTCAAGCAGTTCAGCGACAACGATTCCTTCCATAGGTGGCTCTCGGGGAGGATTTTCGATGTCACCTATCGCAGTTCAGCCCCCTACCGTCCAACGCACCATGAAGTAGGGACCGCTGACACATAAGCCTATCGACACGGCGGAGCTTTCCTTGCGCCCGTCACGCGCCGACAAGCCATATCGTGGAAGGTTGCATGGTGGCCTTCCGCTACGGGGCCCTTCCCCGAGTCGCGCTCGGCCCCCTCCAGAAGCCTCCGTCCTGCAGTTTGGACAGGTTTCATCCTACAGTCTGGATGGATCTCGTCCTACAGGCTGATCGCGGCGGGCAGCCGACAGAAGGTCTATTCCCGCTCCTGGTCGCGTTCGTAGCGGTGTAGGGCTACCAGGAACATGGTGAAGAGGATCGCGGAGGCCGCGGCGAAGGCGCCGGGGATGATCCGGATCTCGAAGGCGTTCAAACCCTCGAAATCGACCGGGCGGGGACCGCGCGGGGCGTAGAGCACGAACAGGATCGAGTTGATGGTGGTCCACCCGAAGATGCCCGCCCCGGAGACCAGGATGGCCAGCCGCTTGCCCAGGTTGGTGTATTGCAGCAGGTACACGCTGCCGAAGAAGACCAGCAGGGCCGCCAGCGTGAGAACGATGCCCGTGAAGAGCAGGTTCTGCGACAGCAAGGCCCGGAACAGCTCGCGCACTACTCCTCCCCTCCTTCCGTTCCGGTACCGTCCACGTAGTCCCTTCCATCCAGCGTGGCACCCCGCAGGTACCGGACGATCAGGTTGAGGTCGTCTGCGGACAGCACCATACCGAAACCGGGCATCCGGCCCGAGCCGACCCCGTTGACGCCGTAGCCCTGCCCGGAGTCCGATCCGACCGAGATGAAGTCGTACATGTCCTCCGTTGTGAGGAACTGGGTGAGCGCCCGCCCATCACGCAGGGACGGTCCCAGCGAGCCCGACGCCTGGGACTGCTGGAAGGCGGGACCGGCCGAATAGCCCGCGGAATGGCAGCGGGCGCAGTAGGCGTTGAACAGGCCCACCGCCCGGGAGGCCGCCTCCCCGTCACCCTCGAACGTAGCCCCGGCCACCGCGTCCGCGTCCACCCTCCAGCGGGCGCGGTGAGCGGCGCCTTCCAGGAACTCGAGACCGAACCGGGCCTGGTCTGCCAGCACGGACTGGTTCTGCGACGTGATGGTGAGGGAGGTGGCGGTCGACTCCAGGTCACCCACGGCGCGGGCCGCCGAGCGGGCATCTCCGATCCCGATCAGCGTCTCGGCGTTGCGGGGATCGAATGCCAACTCCGTCGCCACGAACCCGGCGGTTCGGGCCTGCCGGAGGACGGCGGTCAACCCGGTCTCGGACACGTCGGACAGGCCGTCACCATCGGTGTCGATCCCCACACCGGCTCCCTCGAGGAGGTCACGGGCCCGCTCGGCGATGTCCGAGGCCACCAGCGAGGTCTCGCCCGAGGTCCGGATCGTCTCGATCAGATCCTCCTGTTCGGCGATCTGGGCGTCCACCGCGTCGGCGGCCCCCTCCAAGCGGTTGCCGGCCCCAACCACCAGACCCTCGACTTTGAGGAGGGCAGCGGTCTGGTCGACCTGGAACGACTCGATGTAGTTGAGCAGGTCGTCGATCTGCTGGCTGTTCAGGGGTCCGCCGCCGTCCAGGCCCCAGGCCGGCATCGGCGTGTTGGCCCTGCCGTAGACGATCCAGAACCCGATCTCGTCGCGGTTGTACCGGAAGAAGATGTCGTCGAGCGCCGGAGACGCCCAGCCCGCCACGTTGACCTGCGAGCGCTCCTCCAGGAAGGCGGCCACCCCACCTCCGCCTACCGTCCCGTGGCATCCGCCGCAGGCGAACTCCTCCCAGACCTCGTGGCCCCGCTCGAGCGACCCATCGCCGAACTCCTCGACGAAGCCTTCCTGGCGGTCCAACTCCCCGAGGTAGTAGATCGGCATGGCCAGGGTGAGGAAGGCGGCGCTGAGCACCGCCCCCACCAGGGCGCGATCGAGCCGTGTGGTCTCCATCTCGTCGTCGGTCTGGGAGACCGACAGGTTGGACGGTACGGGGTCCTTGCGATCCCGCCGGGATCCCGAGCCCACGAGGTACGCGAACCAGCCGATCGCGCCCAGCGCCACGATCGTGACAACCAGAGTCGCCACCGGCTATGCCTCCTCGTCGGTCGTCGTGAGAGCGATGCACGACGGACCCTGCGGATACTGGACGGTCTTGGCGATGGCCCGGGCGGTCTGGAAGATGGTTCCGGTCTTGACGATCAGGCGTCCGTTCTCCTCGAACACCTCGAACCGATCAAGGTTGCGGGGCGCAGGACCGGCTTGGTACTCCCCCGCGTAGTTGTACTTGGACCCGTGGCACGGGCACTCGAAACCCTGGGAGGTCTCGCACCAGGGAACCCGGCAGCCCAAGTGCACGCACCGCTGGAAGAGAACGGAAAGGCCGCCGACCACGACCGGCATTCCTTCGAACTGCGAACGGGACATGTCCGACTCCGCGAACGGCACTATGTAGGCGCGGGCCGCGGGTACGAACTTGGGGAGTACCGAACCGTCGTTGAGGACTACCTCTGCCTGGAGATCGGCGACGGCGCCCACATCGATGTCGGATCCGAACCCGCCCGACAGGCGGGGCCAGAGGAACGCCAGGTAGGAGATGCCGTTGAGCCCCAGAAAGGCGCCGAACGTGATGCCCAGGGCACGGGTGAAGAATTGGCGCCGGTTGACGCCGGCCTCCTGGGGTGAGAGTTCCTCGACCCTCATCACCTCGACCGCCTGCATGGCTACGGGAGCCGCCTCGGCTTCGGGAGCACCCGGCGCTCTGTCCGGCGACTCCCCCGGAGCGGCCGCGACCGGAGGGGCTTCGTCGGCCGGCGCCGGACGGCTGACCACCACCGGTGACGGCACCGCCGAACGATCCGCCCTGCGCGTCTCGCGCGAGACCGCCGACCTCCATGACCTGGTGGGCCGGGGAGGAGCGGCGCTGCGCCGGTAGGCAATGACGAAGGCGCCCAGCACACCGACCACCACGACCCCGGATATCGCCACGATCAGCAACTGGAGCGCGGTCATTCGAAATTCACCCAGTCCTTGAGGTCGTCGAACCAGATCCCGTCGGCCCACGGGTAGGTGAAGTTGAAGCCCGGACCCCGGAACAGGGTTCCCAGCAGGGTCAGGGTGGCCGAGCCGGCCAGGAAGAGCGTGAAGAGCATGATGGCGAACTTGCGGTCCGAGGGTTTGGTGGACGGGTTGCGGTCCACGTACGGGATGGCCATGAATCCCACCAGGCCGGTGATGGTCGGGATGATGACACCCGCGACCTGGGGGTCGTAGTAGGACAGCAGTTCCTGGAGGCCCAGGAAGTACCACGGCGCCTTGGACGGGTTGGGGGTCTGGTTGAAGTTGGCCAGTTCCAGGAGCGGGGCCTGGAGGATCACCGAGAGCACGATCAGGAACGCGGTACACACCATCAGGGCGGTGAACTCGGCGATCATCAAGTGGGGCCAGGTGTTGACCTTGTCGGTGGGGGTGGCCTTGACCTGCTGGATGGCCCTCGCCTTGACGACGGTGAGCAGCCGATGGGGTCTCACACCCTCGGGTATCTCCTCGGGCGGCGCCATGGGCCGGGGCGAGACGGTGGTGGCGGCCCCGTTGCCCGTCACGGGCGGCACCACCGTGGTGGCTGCCGCAACCGATGTCTCGGGCGCCGGTGGAGGTGGTGGTGCCGGAGCGGCCGCAGAAGGAGGGACGACCGGCGCGGACGGGACCGCCCGAGGCGGAGGTGCCGGAGCGGCCGCAGAAGGAGGGGCACCCGAGGGCCTCGGGGACGCGGCCGGCTGTGCCGGGGGTCTCTCGCCCCGCATCTCGGCCAGCACCTGCTCGACCGGTACGCCGAGCGCCTTGGCCGTCGCCTCCGCCGACCGTCGTAGCAGGTGTTCGGGTATCTCGGCCATCGGTCCTCAGCAGTCTCTCAGAGCGGTCCTGATATCCCACCGTCCTTGCGCACCCGCCAGAAGTGGACGGCCATGAAGATCACGATCACGAACGGCAGGAACAGGACGTGCAGTACGTAGAAACGCAGCAGCGTATTGCCGGTCACCTCGATGCCCCCCAGCAGCGCGAACTTCACCTGGTTACCGAACAAGGGCGTGAAACCCGCCATGTTGGTACCGACCGTCACCGCCCACAGCGCCAACTGGTCCCACGGCAGCAGGTAGCCGGTGAAGGAAAGCAGCAGGGTGAGCAGCAGCAGCACCACGCCGACCACCCAGTTGAACTCCCTGGGCGGCTTGTAGGCGCCGTGATAGAACACCCTCGACATGTGGAGGAAAACCGTTAACACCATCAGGTGCGCCCCCCAGCGATGGAGGTTCCGGACCAGGGTACCGAAGGCCACGGAGGTGGACAGGGCTTCGACATCGATGTACGCGGCGGGTGACGTGGGCCGGTAGTAGAACATCAGGAAGATGCCGGTGATGGTGAGGAGGATGAACAGGAAGAAGCTCAGGCCCCCGAGGCACAGCGTGTAGGACAGGCGGACCGCGTGTCTCTTCACCTTCACCGGGTGGAGGTGGTACAGAACGTTGTTCATGATCACGTAGGAACGGTTCCGGGGGCTGTCGCTGTAACCCCTCTTGAAGGGAGACCCGGGACGGAACATCGACTCCCAGAAGGCACTCCCCCGGAAGGAGTCAGCCGCGTACCCAACCCGCTCCCTGAGCTTCGACCCGTTACCGATCACGATGTGTACACCTCCGTCACCAGCGCATCCCGTAGGTGTAGCCGTTCTTGAAGTCGCGGGCGCCCGTGTCGTGGTCCCACGGCGCCTGATCGATCAGTCCGGCGTTGAGAGCCGTGTCGGTGACCGAGCCCTCGAACTTGCCGATCGATATCACGTTGGTGGGACAGCGGTCGATGCACAGCAGGCACCGGGTGCACTCGTACTCGTCGACCACGAAGAAGCCCATGTTGTCCGAACTCTCCAAAGGATGGTCGACCCCGTGGGCCTCGTCGATCGCGTCCAGCGACAGGTAATGGATGCATTTCCACGGGCAGATGTCCACGCAGCCCTCGCAGAGGATGCACTCCGACTGGTTGATGTGGAGGAACTGGCGGGGCCGCACCTGATCCTGGACGTAGCCGGCGTCCACCATGGCAAGCTGGTAGTCGTCCCGGAAGGGGGGTGTCTCGAACCAGACTTCCGACTTGGCCATCTACTTGGCTCCCTTGACCAGTGGACGCCCGTATGGCGAGACCATCTCGTAAGGCTTCTCTTCGGGAATCGGCCCGCTGAAGCCTTGTATCCATCGGGCGAACAGGATGATAAAGGTGAGAGCGCCCATGTTGTAGTTGATCGAGACGAAGTCCTTGATGGCGCCCCAACTCACCCCCACATGGTTCCCGAGAACCAGAGGAGGCCAGATGCCGAAGGCGTCGTTCTGCTCGTTCCAGTTGAGGGGACCCTGCGCCAGGTTGAGCCATTCGGATGCCACCGTGCCGAGCAACAGCACCAGCTCCATCATGGCCAGGAAGGCGGCCAGGGCGGCCACGGACCAGGTCATCCTGCGGCCGAGAATGACCGCGACGGCGACACCGAGGAGCATCAACTGGCTACCGCCGAACGCCACGAGGTGTCCCAACGTCGACCAGGGCAGGCACCAGTCGCCTCCCTCGATCAGGCAGTCCCGCGGCAGCCAACCGAACACGTCCACGTCTACCGCCAGATCCACCGGGACCTGGGGAATGGCCGGATCCACCGACGGGGTGCGCGCCACCGTCCGCAACTCCCGGTCGAACGTGATCCGGTCGCCGGCCCGGACCCCGGTGGCGTCGTCCACGGAGACGGTCACCGTCTCCGCCGACGGGAAGTTGGCGTAGTGGTTGAACCAGACGCCCAAGACCAGGGTTCCCAGACCCAGGATGAACAACGCCCATCCGGCGAGCGCACGCTGGCGACCGGTCATCAGCCGAAGCCTGCGTTGCAGCATCTGCTAGTTCGCCTCCCTGTCGCCTCGACGTCGTCCGGCCCACGCCGACCGGGCCGGCGCTGTCCACCCGCACACGAACCCCTGCCGGACCGGACTCGGGCAGGCTCCGGGTGGTGCCGGATCGGTCGATCCCATTGAAGCAGAAACGAGGTCACTCGCTAAACCCGCCCGGCGGCAAGGCAGGGGACCGGCGGGCTTGTCCCCGGACGGACCCCGGCGACCGTTGCGGAGCGCGGCGGTTCTCGATACATCAACAGCCAACCGGCCGCTCGTGATCGCTCCCGGCAGCACCTCTACAGTGCTCATCGATAGGTATGGGATCATACCGATATTGATTACTAGATGCGATCAACAACGGCACCGGCGATTCGCAAACAGCCCGGGTTCGCTCGCCCGAGTGGCCCTCCGTTCTGTATCCGCCAACGACCGGCCGCGGCAACCCGACCGAGGGGCCTCCGCGCAACGTTAATCTACCCTGGGGCAAGCAACGGCGACGCAGGGAGCATCGGGCTTGGCACAGCAGAACACCGACGCCCGCATGGCGCCGGAGCGCGCGAGCGGCAGCGACCATCCGGAGATTGCCGCGTCCGGTCTCATGGTCCTGTCGTGTCTCTTTCTCCTGGCGGGAGTGGGGCTGTTCACGCTGATGCTCATGAAGCTGGCGATCCCGACCTTGTTCGCAGACACCGCCTTCCTGTCTTACGGACGGATCCGTCCCGCCGCGGTCTCGATGCTCGTCTACGGTTTCGGTGGAACGCTCGCCCAGGCTGCCGCCTACTACCTGACGCCCAGGCTGGTCGGCGTCCCGCTGCGAAACCAGCCCGTCGCCCTCCTAGCCGGCGCGGCCTACGGCGGTCTGGTGCTGATCGGTGCCTTGGTCGTGCTGTTCCGGGGACCCTCGGGACCCGAACTGGCCGAGTTCCCCCCTCTGGTTGACTGGCCTCTGGCGGCGGTCCTGCTGGTCCCACCGATGATCGTCACCTCGATGATCCGCGACCGCACCGACGAAGGAACCTATATCTCGCTGCTCTACGTCATCGGAGCCGTATGGTGGTTCCCCGCCCTCCACATCACCGGCAGTATCCCGGGCTTGGGGAACATCGGCTCGTTTCTGCAGACCAGCCTGGTGGCCGGGGGGATGCTGACGCTGGCGCTCCCGGCTGCCGCCCTCGGCGCGGCCTACTACGTGGCGGTGAAGGAGAGCGGCCGACCTCTCTTCTCCGGACCGCTGGCCAGGGCCGGATTCTGGACCCTGGCCGGAACCGCCCTACTGGCCACACCGGCCCGGTTCCTCGGCGGGCCGGCTCCCGGCTGGACCGAAACCATCGCGGTGACAGCCTCCATGGGATTGGCGCTGTCCGCTGTCACGGTGATGAGCACTGTCGGCCTGACACTGTCGGGTGATTGGGAAACGACTCGTAGCAACATCGTGCTGCGGACGCTGTTCGCGGGCACGGTCACCTACTCCCTGATCACGCTGCTGATGGGAGTGTCCGGCTTCCGTTCGGTGGCTGCGGTGGTAGGTCTCACCACCTGGTACGACGGGCTCGCCACCGGGTTGATGATCGTGGCGATTCCGCTGCTGGGGGTGGCCTTCATTTTCTACGCCTTCCCCAGGATCACCGGGCGGGAACTCTCCGGAACCGGCCCGGCCGGCCGGGGCCTCCGGCTCACGCTCTGGGGCGGTGGCGCTGCGTCCGCTTCGTTGCTCGTCACCGGCCTCGTCACCGGCCTCACCTGGAACTGGGCCAGCGCGTCGGGAGCCCGATCGAACACCGGTGCCGGGTTCTCCTCGACGCTGGAAGGCCTCGACGTGCTGTTCACTCTCGCCGCGCTGGCTTGCGTCGTCGCGCTGGTGGGTCTGGCCCTCTTGATCTGGACCGTGATCGGAACCTACATCGCGGGACCGGCCCGGGCTGTGGAGATCCTGATACCGGTCACGACCTCCGACCCTCGGGCGACCGGCGATGAGTGACCTGCTGGCCGCCGCGGCGGCTGCCCTCGGGGCGCCCGAGCACCTGATCGAGCGAGCTGCTCAGGCAAGGGCCGAAGCCGACGGAACCACCTACGAAGAGGTGTTGAGCGCCTGGGGAGGCGGAGCACCGCTACCGGCTCCGGTACCGGAACGAGCCGCACCCGCCGCGGCGGTCACCTCCCCGCCGGTCGCCGAAACCCAGCCGATCGCCGCGGCCCCCGCCGCCCGGGTCGCCACCCTGATCGCGCAACCTGCCACTATTTCCGCCCCCGCCCCGGCTCGGAGTAAGGCAACCCCCGTTCTCGAGGGCCGCCACCTCCATCCGTTGCGGGCCTGGGTGATGCTGGCGGGACTCTTCCTCCTCGGCCTCGTCATCACCTTGATCGGCCCTTTCAACACCGGGGGCGACTACCGCCACCTCGTCCCGGATCCCACGCTCAGCGCCCTCGGTGGACAGGGTCGCTCCGTCTACCTGAATCAGGGCTGCGGATACTGCCACACCCAGCTGGTGCGCCCGGTCCTGGCCGATGTCGGTCTGGGACCGGCCACCGAGACCTTCGCCCAGGCGCTGGGCGCCGCCACGTTCGGAGTGCAGCGAATCGGTCCGGACCTGGCTCATGTCGGCAGCCGCACCTCGTACGGAGGTGGTGACGACCCGGTGACGGCCGGCGAGTTCATGGAGCTCCTGACCACGCCGGAACACGTATTCCCGGACGGCATACATCCCTCGTACGCCCACCTCTCGGATGAGGACCTGGCGGCCCTGGTGACCTACCTGGTGGAGTCGGCATGAAGACGGGCGGCGGAGCAAAGCTAGTGGTCTATCCGCCAAATGGTTCAGCGCGCCCCGCTTGCCATCGACGCCCCTCGCTGCGTTCCGCCTCCTCGACGTACCGCTGCGGGTACGCCTTCGTCGGCGGGCCTTGCGAGGAACGCCGCTGCCGGCGCAGGCCACGCCGCCATTTGGTGGACCGATCCCTCGGGACGGGACTCCGATGAGCGATCTACTCGCCGCCGCGGCCGCCAAGTTGGGAAGCCCGGAGCACCTGGTTGAACGGTCCGCGGCAGCGCGCGCGGAGGCCGACGGCCTCACCACCGAAGAGGTCCTGGCCGCTTGGGCAGGTGGTGCGGCTACGCCGTCCGGTGGCGCGCCAGCAGCCCGTACCGCGCCGGAAGCTCCCCCGGCCCCCACCGCTCCCCCGGCACCCGCCGCTCGACCGGCACCCGCCCCCGAACCCCTGGCGCCCCCCGCCGCCGTCGCCGCAGCAGCGGCCCGACCGGCCGCGACCTCGGCGCCCACCGGCGCCCCACCGCCTCCCGAGCGGGTTGGCATCTCGGAGGCGCTCGATTTCGAGGCCGTGATCACCGGTCCCACGGCCGGGATCACCGAACGGGTAGCCGCAGCGGTACCGCGCTGGCTGACCGTGCTGTTCTTTGCCATACCGCTCATCGGCCTCACCTACCTGGTGACCTTCGCCAACGGTCCGACCTGCGGGGCGGGCGGCCAACTCGCGATCGATCGCCTCACCGGAGCGGTCGAGAACTGCGACGGATCGGAGTTCGCCGTCGAGGGTGGCGCCGGCGGGGTGGATGTCCGGGCGCTGGTCGGCGCAGGGAGCGCCCTCTACGCCGAGCCGTCCAGCTGCACCTCGTGCCACGGCGCAGGCGGCGAAGGGGGATCGGGACCCGCCCTGGCAGGCACGGTTCTCTCGACCTTCGCGATGTGCACGGACCACATCGAATGGGTATCGCTCGGCACGACCGGCTTCCAGGACGAGGGCCGCTCCACCTACGGGGACACCGCAAAGGCGGTAGGGGCCGGCGGGCAGATGCCTTCATTCCGGGACACGCTCTCGGCGGAGGAGATCGCCACGGTCGTCTTCTACGAGCGGGTGGTGTTCGGCGGCCAGGACGTGGAGGAGGCCGTGTTCGACTGCGGTTTCGCCGAACCGGAGGGCGAACCCGAGAACGGGGACGAACCCGCCGAGGAGGCAGGCGAAGAACTCTCCATCGGCGCGTAGGCGGATCGAACCGGTAACGTTGGCGGGTCTTGAGACCAGGAACGGCTATCGCCCTGCTCGCTCTGCTGGCCGTCATCGGCCTCGCGGGTATCGTCTTGGTGGTCCAGCTTATCAGTCTGTAGTCGGTGGGCGTTAGCCGGTCGTCGGTGGTGAATGAACGATGCGGTCACCGGCCACCGGCCGCTGGTCACCGGAAATAACCACCGATGTGCCGACCCCGAGGGTGAAGTGCTCGTTGGCGCGTCCCCCGCGAACGGCGAGTGCCATCAGGCCGGCCGAGTCGATATGGAGAAGGGGGCGACCTTCCTCGATGTCGGCATAGGCGCCCACCCAAGGAACCCGATACTGCATCAGGCCCACGCGCACCGCCACGGTCCGGCCCGGCGACATACCGGCTTCCTCCAGGTCCTCGGGGGAGATGTTGGTCTGGACGTTCCCGTACGTGTCCACCCACCAGGCCTGGCCCGCCACCTGGCCCTCCGATACCTCCGAGAGGGGGAGGAGGAGGGGTGTGAGGGTGTGGAGAGCCACCTCGGGTCCCAGCTCGGACGGGACGGCCTCACCCGACGCCAGGACAGCGGCCGCCGGGGCGAAGCGGTCCCGGCCGTCGAAGGTCGTGCCCTGCGACGGGAGGATCACGTCGGGGTTCTCGATCGAGAAGGCTCGGGTCGCGCCCCCGAGAAGGGCCACCGCCGGCGAGAGGAGCCCATTGTCGGGACCTACCAGATATCCCCACTGCGTCTCGACCACGATGGCCCGCCGGCCGGTACCGACCCCGGGGTCGACAACGGCCAGGACCACCCCGGGCGGCATGTACTGGATGGCCCGGAGTAGCAGCAGGGCTCCGGACCGGATATCGCCGCGGGGTATGCGGTGGTTGAGGTCGATCACCCGGCACTGCGGCGCCAGAGTGGCGATCACTCCGTGCACCACCCCCACGAACTCGTCCTCCGACCCGAAGTCGGACATGAAGGTGATGGGTAGGGCGGGCATGACGGTCATGTAGGCCAGAGCCTAGGACAGTGCCCAGGACCGGGTAAACGGGTGGCCCGCCGTCCGCTGATGTGACCTCTTGCCATCGACCGCCGGGCCAACAGGGGGTTCTTCAAGCACCCCCCTGATGAGAGGTCCACCATTGGACACCCCTGGCGTGCCTAGGAGGGTGCTGAAAAACCCCGTACAAAGGGGTTCGTTCGGTAGCCGACAACTCTCAGACCAAGTGGTTTGCCACCGGCGAACCCCGCAAGATTCGTTTTTCAGCACCCTCCTAATGCCTACCCGAACCGCGCAGGGATGGATCGCGCAGGCCGGTGGGTCTCCCATCCTTCGATGCAGCCGCCCTTCGACCCCGCACCCTTGCTACGCCCCACCAGATGGGCAGGACGAGCAGGCCGGCCAGGGTTGACCACGCTCCGAGTTTCTCCGCCCAGGTCTTGTCAAATGTGAGCTCCACCTCCCGGCTGGTGGGGATGACCACCATGAAGGCGGGAGTGGCCCGCCAGGGTCCTTCCGCTCCTCGGGCGGTCCAGTTGGGGAAGTAGGAGACCTTTACCATGTGTGGTAGTCCCACCCCGGTGGTCCTGAAGGCGATCCGGTGGTCCGCCACTTCGATGTCTGTCACCTCGGCGCCGGCTGCCAGCGGGACGGTGGTTCCCTCCAGGTCGGGGGTGATCCGCTCCCAGTCGGAGGGTCCGTCGGCGGTGATCCATTGGTCGAGCATCTCGATGTCCTCGTACCAGTCGAGCGCCACATCCACGAAGTCGGTCTCGGTGTCCTCCTTGAATATCCCCATCAGGGGAGCGACGAGCCGCGGGCCGGGTTCCTCGAACACCCACGGCCGGTTTGTGGCCACGTCCACCAGGGAGCTCTCCCCCAGTCGGTACACCACGAAGGGCGCCGACTCGGCCAGGCGCCGGAGGGCCGGATGCTCGTCGGCCTTCTCCTTGGCCGTGTCGGTGTACGCAACGTAGTAGGCCACGTTGAACAACTCCATGTGGCGAGTTCCACGGTCGTAATCGCCGTTGTGATAGCGAAGCCCGGGGATCGGGTTGGAGGGCGATGAACTCAGCTCGGCGGCGTTGAGGAAATGGAAGGGGGTGGTGATCGAGGACTCGAAGTAGAGTCCCTCCATCGAGGGATGGGTACCCTCGGTCCAGTAGGGGAAGAGCATGGGCGCCATCGGGGTGCCGTACTTGTTCAGTTCGCTGTTGGCCTCCCACTGCACACGGCCCGGTGGCAATCCCGCCATGGTCGCCATCAGATTCCGGTACTCCGGCCACTCCTGCTTGCCTTCGTATCCCTGGTAGTTCCACCGCGCCCAAGCCGCAACGTAATTCTCGGCGGTGAGCACACCCAGGAACACCGTGCCAACCACCACTACCACCGCCGCGAACGGAAGCACCACCCCCGTCCTGGGTTCCCCCGAGCGGCCCACCAACCACATCAGGAGAACACCTGCCGCCGCCAGAAGGAGATCAGCTCCCGAGATGCGGTTGACAACCATCTCCAGTCCCAGGACACGCCATCCGACCCAGGCGGCCAAGCCCTCGGCCGCCTCCGCTTCACGTGCCACCCCGCCGATGTTCGGACCCACCATGAGCACCAACGTCAGAGCCGCCACAGCGCCCCGTACCCACCATCGGGACACCCGCTCAGGAAGACGATGCACCACAGCAGCCACCAGCAGACCGACCGCTATGCCGGCGAAGAGATGCAGACCGAAGAACCAGTGAGGCAATACCCGGCCGTTCCAGAGTTTGGCGCCCTGGCCCAACAGGAAGAAGGCGGGCACGGGCACCAACGTCAGAGCCGCCAGGGGAAGAGCCCGGCGGGTCACCCGGCCGGCCACGACTATCCCCACCAGCCCCAGGACCGCTACCGGCCACAGCTCCACCGGAAACAGCTCGTCGAAGCCCGCCAGCGGCTGCCAGTCCATGTCGGTCGTGTACCCGAGCCGGGCCACCAGGGGAAGAGCCCAGAACGCCGCCAGCATGAACCCCAGCAACCACGTTCCCGCCACCAGCAACCACGGCGACGACCACCACCGACCGACCGGCCCGTCCCCGTCGCCCGCGGGGAACCGGTGCCGGGCGGCTTGCCACCACGCCGAGCGGCTCACTACCACGAACAACGACGCCACCACCACCCCGATGGTCGGGATCACATGGCACAGCGCGGTAGCCGCCAGCGCCACAGCCGCACCCAGGAAGTATTTTCGGTGGTCGTACACCGCTCGCAGCAGGTAGCCGAGATAGACCAGCGCGAGAGCGAACGACCACGAATAGGAGAACTCACCTGCGAGGCTGGAAGCAATCGTCCCGCCGAAGATATTGGGCGTAGGGGTCTCCATGAAGGCGTAGGCCCCTCCGGCGGCCGCTGCGATCGCCGCCACCGGTCGGGCAAAGGCCATCGAGCGGACCAGGAAATAGGTGGCGGGGGCCAGGGCCACCAGCCCGGCAACCGACACCAGCTTGAAGGCCACCCCGTACGGGAGAAGCAGGTCAAGACCGACGATGACCAGGGACGGGAGCGGGAAGTAGAAGTAGAAGACCGGGAAACCCGCAAACCAGTGGTTGGACCATCCCATGACTCGATTGGCCGGCAGCAACACATCGCGCAGGTAGGCGGGTCCCAGAACATGGGCGCCCATGTCACCACCGGTGGGGGTGTTGGCGACCAGCAGCAGATGCGGCGCCAGGGCCGCCAGGGTAGCCAGCGAGACCACCGCCACCGCCACCGTCGAGGATCGGGAAGTCCACGCCCTCCACGGACGGCTCATGGCTGAAGCGGAGCTGTCGATGGTGTTGATAGGAGAACTCATACGGCCAGATCTCGGAAGCCAGGAGTGTGCCGACAAACGGGCAAATGGCCGGCCGGCCGGCCGCCGACGTGGCGTATTGCCATCGACCGTCGAGCCAACGGCGGGCTCCCCGGCACCCTCTTGGGGGAGTCCGGAGCGATGGACCGGTGACCTGCCGGACAACGGAGAGTGCCGGGTGAGCGAACAGCGGCCGCCGACGACCCCAGCGGATAGCGCCTCAGGCGTGACTTCCCGTAACCCTCTTTCATGCTCCCATCCTCCTCACGGCGCTCCGCAGTACACCGCGGCGAGGGACCTGGGTAAACGACCCCACCGCGCGGCCCGAGGCATCGAGGACGGTACCCACCGGGATCTCGACCACTCCCAGACGGGTGAGGAGTTCCGGATGGTCCTCCCAGGTGAACTCGGTGAACCCGTCCTTCCCGAGTACCTGCTCGTAGACGGCACGGGCCGAGTCGCACGAGTCACAGGCGCCGGCCGTGAACAGGTAGACGCCCGGACCCGCCAGGTTCCCCTCCACCTGCAGGGGCCGGTGGCGACGCCGGGGCCGGAAGCGGGCAATGCCCACCACCAGGGCCGCCGCGGCCGCCACCACCACCAGCCTTGCCAGGATGTCACCGTTCAACAGGAACCGCTCCTCCGAACACCGCCGTCCCCTCCCCTTCGGCCCACCATCCGACGCTGAACGCGCCGTTCGCGGACACGAAGACGCCTGCAACGTCGGTACCGTCCACGGTCACGGTTTCCACGGCGCCGGCCGCTAGGGCCACCGAGCCGGGAGGACCCTCCCCCGATGGCGTCAGCGTCACGTAGGCGACCTCGAGATCCAGCACCCCGGCGTTCAACAGGCGCAGCCGGGAGACAGCCGGAACCGCCCCTGGCCCGGGGACCAACCAGGCCGAGCCGGTGGTCGGGGTTCCCGCGGTAGCAGCGACCGCAGTCCCGGACCGTCCCACCACCACTGCGCCGAACGGACCGTCGCCCGTGACCCGGATCCCGAACCGGGATGTGGGGAACTCCCCCAACCGAACTCGAGCCTGCCCCGGTCCGTCGATGGTGCCGCTCAGCGGTTCCAGGAGAGCGGCGGTCTCATCGAACACCTCCACCAGGTAGTTGACCTCCAGCGAGGCTTCGTTTGTGAGGACCAACTCGGTGTCATAGCCATCCACCGCGGCGACCGGGAACTCCCAACCCTCACTGGATCCCATCCCCGGCCAGACCGCGATATCCGAACCGGTGTCCAGGATCATTACCGGGATCACCGCACCCAAGGACGGCCGCACGATGATCGCCAACGACTCCCGACCCGTCAGTATCTCGTCGAGAGCGATGACACGGGTCCTGTGGGCGGGCACCGTCAGACCCTCCAGCGACTCCCCGGCCTCGGTTCCCAGTTCGCTCAGCGCCCAGAGATCAACCCGGGCGTCGGAGGTGAAAGGGTTGAAGAGGCGCAGCGTCAACCGCTCGCCCTCGATCGTCGAACCACCGGGAAGGTGCCAGGTGGCAGGGAGCGTTGCCGTACAGAGATCCCCTGCCAGCAACTCCTCGCCGAATGCCACCACACCCACCGATCCCGGACTCTCCGCGAACTCCACCAGCGCCGGAGAGGTCCCGATCTCACGGGGATTCTCGATCCTCGCCATCGCTTCCCGCGTCACCTCCCCTGACCGTACCTGCTCGATCTTGCCGCCTTCCAGGAACGAGATGTCGAATCCGGTCGTGCGGTCCGCGGCCACCACGTACACGGATTCCCGGCGCCCGTCGGACAACGCCCAAGGGCAGTGTACGAAGCGGGAGGAACCGAAGGCAGCCTCCTCCACGTCGAAAATCGTATCGGTCATAGGATCGAGTACCGGGGGTGCCGGTAATCGGGCGGCAACCACGATGACGCACCCGGCCAGCAGGAGGGCGAGAAGGCGCCTCATGCGGAGCCGTCCCCGGCACGAGTGGCACGGCAACTCAGGGCTAGGACGAACAGCACCACGACCCATACACCCGCCGCCTGCGCCAGGCGACGGTGGGACTCCACCCCACCGAACACCGCCGTTCCCGAGCGGGCGGCGAGCCGGTTGGCCCACCCCTCTTCCTCCCATGTTCCGGGCCCCCAACGGGGATCGGCGTTCTCGCTGACGCGTACGGTGCTCCCGTAGGGCCGGCCGCGGTAGTCGGGAGCGACCCACGACCAGGGAACACCCAGACTGGTGACCGCCCGGTAGGCGTCGGCTTGGTTCTCCCAGGCACCTCCGGACTCGCTGACGAAGAGCCCGCTGAGAGGACGCAGGTCCAGCTGCGCCGACAGTGTCTCGTTGAGACGGGTCCGGTCCGTCAGGATCACCCACCTGATCCCGTAGGGGGCCAGCAGTTCTCCCGGACGCAACTCCTCGCGCGCCAGCAGCCCCTCCAAGGTCGCCTCTAGGGCCGCATCCCCTTCCAGCGGTTGGGGGAGCCAGGCCTGCGGGAAGTCCAGCACCCCGGCGACGAGCCGGTAGGCGGTGCCGTCGGGGAGCCGGCGGGACTCACCGGGCAGGGTATCGCCCGGCCCGGCCAGCAGGATACGGTCCGGGCCGTGGGCCTGGGCGCGGCTCTCCGCAAAGGCCAAGACGTCGAAGCGGTCATCGGGTAGGCCCAATCTGCCCGCCGGGAGGGCGACCAGAGTGGACAACCCCACCAGCACCGCCGCCCCCATCCCGACGCGGGCCAGAACACGACGGGGAAATCCGGCTTCCTCGAGCGTGGACGGGCCATCGAGGGCCCCCGCCACTATCAGGGCCATGCCGAGGCCGGTGATCAACACTCCTGCCGTAGTCAGTTCCCGGCCGGCGCCCAGGTTCCCGGCGCGAGCCACCAGGAACCCGGCCGATCCGATCATCAGACCGGTCGCCGCGACCGTCATGGGTCTGCCCCGACCGGAGAACACCGATGCGAGACCTGCGACCAGGGCGGGCACCCACGCCCACCACGCCGGTTCGAGATGGAAGGGAACGCCTCCTCCCACCAACCCGGCAGGATCCCGGGTGATCGCCCAGGGGAGGAGGACCGGCAGGGCCGAGATCGAGCCCACCAGAGCGGTCACCAGGCCCGTATGGACACGGGTCGCCAGCGCCCAGACGATCCCGAAGAACAGCGGTACCAGGATGAGCACCGGTACGAACATAGCCGACCACGCAGTGGTCAGGCCGATCCGAGCCAGGCGGCCGATCCAACCCAGGATCCCCGCCGGAGCGGGCGAGACGATAGCGGCCAGGGCCCACGGGAGACCTCCCATGGCCAGCATGCCGGGCCAGTATCCCTGGCCGGCCAGGAACACCATGGGGAAACCGGCCACGAAGACCGCGGCGGACGCCAGCCGGGCGCCGTGACCCATCCCCGTTCTCCGTACCAGAACGACCGTACCAACCAGACCCGATGCCGCCGAACCCACCGTCAGCAGCGTGGCCGCCAATGCGGCGCGATTCCCCAAGAGGAGTTGAACCGCCGCCGTCGCCCCTACCGATGGGTGCATCGGCTCGGGGCTGCCCAACCCTCCCAGGTGCCATCCGCCCGCGTAGGCCCGGAGCGTGTTCCAGGCCGAATCCGCCAGGGGTAGGACGAAGCCGATGGCAGGCAATCCCTCCACCAGGATCGAGCGGGTGAGGGCGAGTACGAAGCCGACACCGAGCACCGCCGCGACCATCGCAGGTCGTTGCCAGGAAGCAGGCGAGGAATCGTGGATCCGATAATCCTCGTCACTGTCCGTATCGCTACCGAGGAGAGCGCCGAGTTCGGAGGCCACCGCCCGTAGCTCGACCGAACCCTTCACCTGGAAGCGGAACAACTCCGTGTCCACGGCCATCGAGATGGCCCGTGCCCTCCGGCGGGCCACCATGGTGGAAGGTAGGTGCAAGGCGTTCCACAGCCATGTGCGGAGCCAATCCGCCGGGGCGTGGAACGAACCGCGGGCCGCACGGTACAGACCGGTCACCAATCCGAGTACGAACAGACCGGGCACCGACCACAGCAGGGTCACCCCCGAATACGTCTTGAGCATCACTCTGAGACGGCCGGCCTGCTCACGCCAGGTGTACACGCGGTCCTCGCCGGAGGCCCGGGTAAAGACCTCCGAGGTGGGCGCGACCACCACCCGGCCTCCCACCACCCTGGCACGCTGGCACAGGTCGAGTCCGGATGCGATGTACGGCAGTTTCCGGTCCAGACCGCCGAGCCCTTCGGCGAGGTCCCGCCGAACCAGCATGGAGGCCGGCTCGACGTAGGCTACGTCCCGGATGACGTCGAACTGCTCCTGATCGAGTTCGCCGCGATCCAGACCGGTGTAGGGAAACCCGAAGACATCGGTGGCGCCCCCGACCGACAGCAGTTGCTCGGGGTTGCCCACGTCGAGAATCTTGGAACCCACCACCGAGGCTTCCACCTGATCGGCCGTCGCGACCAGAGCCGCCAGCGCGTCCGGTCGGGCGGTGGTGCGGGAATCCAGTATCCACAGATACTCGACCTCGGTCTCGGTCATCGCCAATGCCTGGGCCATCGTCTCGACCCTCCTCGGCGATGTGGCCTCTGCGGGCGGCCCCAGAGGTCGGTGGGTCACCACGACCACGTCGTCGGGCTCGTAGACTTGCGTCTCGATGCTTCTCAAGACGCCGGCTATGTCATCTCCTCCCCGGACGAGCACCACCGCGAGCACGCGGGGACGCGGGAACGGAGGGGTGGGAATCGTCATGGAGGTCCCATTCTGGATCGCCGGCGTGCTCAAGGCAATAAGAGGGCTAGCGGAGTCTCTACCCGGCCCCGGCGAGGTGCGGCCCGCATGAACTCCCGAGTCGTTCTTCTCTCCGGAGGGGTCGGGGGCGCCCGCCTGGCGCGGGGCTTCGAACACCTACCGGATGTCGACACCACAGCGGTCGTCAACGTGGGAGACGACGACACCATCTACGGCCTCTCGGTTTCCCCGGACCTCGACACGGTGCTCTACACGCTGGCCGGCGTGGAAGGCCCCCACGGCTGGGGACGGGCCGGAGACACCATGGTGCTGATGGATCACCTGTCCTCACTCGGGGTCGATACGCGCTTCCGGCTGGGCGACGCCGACGCCGCCCTCAACCTGTACCGGACCATGCGGCTGGCCGCCGGGGATCCGCTCCACGAAGTCACGGCCACCCTCGCCGAGACGATGGGGGTCCGATCGAGGATCTTTCCCGCAACCAACGACGTTCTGCGAACCGAGATCGGCACCGGGAGCGGCGGGTGGATACCGTTCCAGGAGTACTTCGTCCTGCGCGGGCACCGGGACGAGGTTCTCGAGTTGCGCTTTGCAGGAGCGCAGGAAGCCACCGCCGCTCCCGGGGTGGTACAAGCCATCCGAGCAGCCGACGTGGTGGTCATCACCCCCTCGAACCCCCCTCTCTCCATCTGGCCCATCCTGGCGATCGGAGAAATCGCCCAGGCGGTGGCTCGGGCCGACCGGGTCATGGCGGTGAGCCCGCTGTTCGGCGGCCGGGCTCTCAAGGGACCGGCCGACCGGGTGATGGCCTCGCTGGGCCTCCCGGCAGGAAACGCCGGCGTGGTGGCGGCCTACGAGGGGCTGGTGGACGACCTGTTCATCGACACCGGTGACGAGGAGGATCGCCGGGAACTCGCCGCGTCGGGTCTAACGGTCCATGTCGGCTCCACCCGCATCGCCGAGCAGGAACAGGCGACGGCTTTCGCCGGCTGGATGATGGGCTTGTCGTGACCCTTTCGATAATCCCACTCGAGGGCATCCCCGAGGGCCGTCCGGGCGATGATGTGGTCGACCTTCTGCTGGACGGACTCAGGGAGTCCGATGTCAGCCTGGTGGGAGGCGACGTGGTGGTGGTGACCCACAAGCTGGTCTCCAAGGCCGAGGGGCGGGTGGTGGAGGTGGGCGAGGATCCCGAAGCGCACCGCGACCTGATCCTGCGGGAGGCTTCGGCGATCCTCCGCCGGCGCGAGACGCTGGTGATCACCGAGACACACCATGGGTTCGTGTGCGCCAACGCCGGCGTCGACCGTTCCAACGTTGCTCCTGGCCAGGCCGTCCTACTTCCGATCGACCCGGACCGCTCGGCGCGACGCATCCGCGCCCGCCTACAGCACGCGGCCGGGGTACCTCTCGGAGTGGTCATCACCGACACCTTCGGCCGGGCGTGGCGCCACGGGCTGACCGACGTCGCCATCGGCGTGGCCGGATTGCCGGCGATCGTCGACTACCGGGGAACTCCGGACACGTTCGGGAACATGCTGGAGGTCACCGAAGTCGCCATCGCCGACGAGATAGCCGCGGCCGCGGACCTGGTGATGGGCAAGGCCCGCCGGATCCCGGCGGTGATCGTACGGGGGCTGGAGCATCCCCCCGGAGACGGCCGCGCCACCGACCTGATCCGCAACCCGGCCGACGATCTGTTTCGTTAGTTAGTGGTCACTGATCGGTGGGCGGTTGCCGGTGGTCAATGGCCCGTAGTCGGTGGCCGACGCTCAGCGGTCCCTGATTGATGCGGTGCAAGCCGCGACCGGTCACAGTACGCAGAACTCATTGCCCTCGGGGTCGGTCATCACCACCCACTTGGCTCCCCGCTCGTCGAAACGATCCACCTCGGTGGCACCCCTCAATACCAGGGCTTCGATCCAGGCTTCTCGGCTCCGGCCCTGCAGGTCCTGCGGCAACGACTGATCGACGATGTCGATGTCGAGATGCCAACGGTTCTTGAGGGTCTTGCGCTCCGGCACTTTCTGGAACAAGACCCGGGGACCCACTCCGTTCGGGTCCACCACAGCGGCGTAGCGTTCCCTGTCCTCCGTGGATAGGTCGAGGGCATCCGCGAAGGACTCCCACGTGTCGAAGCCCTCGGGTGGAGGTTGCACCTTGTACCCGAGCGCGAACGCCCAGAACTCGGCCAACGCCCCTGGGTCCGCCGCGTCCACGGTCACGGCTCTGATCCGGCATGAAGGTGGGGGGCTCGTGTGCGTCATAACGTCGACGATATCAAGGATGCCGCTTTCCCGGACGGGAATGCAATGTCGATCGAATCAGCGCCTGCGCACGGTCCGTGCATCGCGACAGCGAAACCGGCCACTGATCACCGTTCGCCGAACCAGGCCACGGTGCGGCGGATACCGTCTTCGAAGGTGGTGAAGGGTTGCCAGCCCAGTTCCTCGCGCGCCAGGCTCCAGTCCAGCACCGAACGGGGAATATCGCCTGGACGCGGGGGACCATCTACCGGACTCCCTCCGAACCGAGCGTGACGGGCCACGGTCCGGAAAACCTGCTTGGTGGTGGTCCCGATACCGGTTCCGACGTTGTAGATCCCCCCGCCGCCCACCTCGGCGGCTCGCATCAGCGCATCCACGACGTCGTCGACATAGACGTAGTCCCGGGTGTCGGTTCCCGAACCGAAGATGGTGGGTCTCCTGCGGTCCAGGCACGCCCGGCTGAAGATGGCCACCACACCGGCCTCTCCGGTCGGGTCCTGCCGGGGACCGTAGATGTTGGAAGGGCGTATGACCGCGTAGTCGAGGCCGCGTTGCTGCTTCCAGAACTCGAGGTACTCCTCCACGACCTTCTTCGATATCCCGTAGGGAGACTCGGGACGTGGCCTTGAGACCTCGCGAGCGGGCAGGGTGGTCTCCCGCCCGTACACAGCGACCGTCGAGGTGAAAACCAGGCGCGTCACGTCGGCAAGGCCGGCCGCTTCCAGCAGGTTCACCGTGCCCGTGATGTTGATATCCGCGTCGCGGCGCGGGTCGGCCACCGAGGCCGGCACCGAGGTCTGGGCCGCCAGGTGGAACACCAGATCGGGAGAGAAACGACCGACGGTATCCATCAACCCCTCCGATCGGATGTCGATCTTGTGGACCGTCACGGCGCCCCGGCGGCGGGCGCCTACCAGACGGGATACCTTGCCCGACGAGAGATCGTCCAGGACCAGGATCTCCCAACCGTCGTCCACCAGCCGGTCGACCAGGTGGGAACCCACAAACCCCGCTCCCCCGGTCACCAGGACCCTCCCCGACCGGGCACTCCGGGGGAACGCCATCAGCGGGCCGAACCCACACCCGCGTAGGAAAGTCCGTGGGCTTCCACCGCGGCACGGTCGAGCAGGTTCCGGGCATCGACCACGGCCGATCCGCCCATGACCCGGGACACCTCGGCCAGGTCCACCTCGCGGAACTCCTTCCACTCCGTGGCGACCAGGAGCACTTCCGCCCCGGCGGCTGCCGACACCGGGTCGGGCGCCGCTTCTATCCCCGGTATGGACTCCCTTACCTTCGGGTCATAGGCACGTACGTCGGCGCCCGCCGACCGCAGCCGTCCGGCGAGGTCCACCGCCGGGGACTCGCGGATATCGTCGGTCTCGGCTTTGAACGAGAGACCCCACACGCCGACGCCCACGCCTTGGACCGACCCCCCGGCGGCCGCCACGACCTTGTCGACAATCCGTTGCCGCTGGCGGTTGTTCACATCCATGACGGCCCGCAGCAACGAGAAGTCGTAGCCGTTCTGCTCTGCCATCGCCATGAGTGCCCTGGTGTCCTTCGGCAGGCAGGATCCGCCGTACCCGGGTCCGGGTTGGAGGTAGTGGCCTCCGATACGGTGATCCCGCCCCATTCCGGCCAGTACCTCGGCGGCGTCGGCGCCAACCGCCTCGCACAGGTTGGCGATCGAGTTGGCGAAGCTGAGCCGGGCGGCGAGGTAGGAGTTGGCTGCGTACTTGATCATCTCCGCCGAGGCCGGATCGGTTACGACCCGCTCACCACCCAACCCTCCGTACACGCCCGAATCCAGCAACTCCGCCACCTCCTGGCAGGTGGTACCGATGACGATACGGTCAGGTTGGAGGAAATCGTCGACAGCCTTGCCCTCCCGGAGGAACTCGGGATTTGATACGACCACGATCCCGCGATCGGAGACGGCCGGTATGCGAGCCAGCTTCCGGGACGTGCCGACCGGCACGGTCGACTTCACCACCAGCACCGCGCCGGGTGCGAGAGACCCGGCGAATCTCTCAACGGCTCGGTGGAGTATCGTCGTGTCCACCGATCCGTCGGCGGCAGACGGCGTGGGAAGGGTCACGAAGACCACCCGGGCCCCCTCCACCACTTCCCTGTTCGATGCATGAAAGCTCAGCCGGCCCGTCGCCACTCCTTCGGCGACGAGGGCGTCGAGGCCGGGTTCGTAGATCGGCAACTCGCCCATCCGCAGAGCCCGGAGCCTGGCCGGATCCCGTTCACCGACCCGCACCCGATGTCCGAGACGGACCAAGCCCCCTGCCTGGACCAAGCCCACGTAGCCGGCGCCGATCACGGCGATCCGCATGGGCGCGGCACCGCGAGCGGGCACCGTACCGTTCTCTCCGCCCATGGTCATATCCATCTCCTGCAATACACCTACCGTCCCAGCGCGTCGACCCCGACTATCACCACCGCATCGATCCCCTCGCTCACGGACCCCGGCTCCACCTGCCCGAACCCCAGGGCATCGACGATCCTCCGGCCCGATTCGAAGTCCCCGGGGCGGACCGTCACCACCGTTCCCTCAAAATCGAAGGAGGCGGCGTCGTCTACCTGGACCACCACGAACCCATGATCCTCGAGGCGATCGCTCCACAGGTTCGCCTGCCCGCTCCCACCGTTGCCGTTCAGCACCTTCAGCATCAGAGACTCGCCGGACGGTTGCTCGGCGGCCGACCCGGTAGCGCCGGCCCGGAATGATCTGAAGACCGCTTCGGCCGCCGGATGGTCGGCCACCAGGTAGTACACACCGTCGTCCTGGCTCTCCCTCACGGGGAGAGCGACGATCTCCATATCCTCGTTCTCGAGGTCCCGCCCTGCCAGTATCAGATCGACCAACTGCTTCTCAGCCAGGCGCGAGTCGACGCGGACGTGCTGGCCGACGGCGCGTAACACACCCAACACGCGAAACACATCGAAGGCCGACAGCCGTTTGGTAGCCGAAAGCATGGCGAAGAGCAGGCTCTGCTGCCGACGTATCCGGCCCAGATCGTTCCCGTCGACCGTCACCCAGGTCCCCCCTCGGTACTCCTCGTACTGCCGGGACCGCGCGTAGGCGAGGGCGGTCTTTCCATCCAGGTGTTGCCGGCCCGCCTCGACATCGAGGTGAGACTTCAGATCCCGCGCCCGGTAGGGGAAGGTGATCTCGACTCCCCCCAGTTGGTCGACGATGCTCGCAAAGCCGAAGAAGTCCAGTTCGACGTAGTAGTCGATATCGATACCGGTCTCCTTCTCGACGGTATTGAAGAGAAGCGACGGGTTGGGACCGTCGACCGAATAGGCGGCATTGAGCTTCCTGGGTACTCCCTCGACATCGACCCTCAGGTCTCTGGGGAGGCTGAGGATACGGATCCGGTCCCCGTCCAGAGCGGCGATCATGATCACGTCCGCCCGGTACCCCGGCTGGTCATCGGTCACACCGAGGTCGGCGGGAAGGTCCTGCCGAGAATCGCTTCCCATCACGAGAAACGTGATCCTCTCCGCGGGCTCGGCGACCGGAGTATCGCCGGTGAGCGTTTCGGTAGGTGGGGACTCGCCAGGTGGACCCTCCCCGCTAGGGGGCTCCTCGGTAGGGGCTGCAGTGGGCGGCGGAACCTCCGGAGGGTCATCGATGTCCACCCGACCGACACTGCTAAGCGTCCACAGGAGGATTCCGAGCAGTACCACGACGTTCACCACGATCAGGGCAACGATGAGCCTCAGCCAGCGCCGCCGGGAGGTTGACCGTTCGGGCGCGCGTGCGGGCGGGTTGATCGGGTCTTCGGTGGTCATGAGAAGATGGAAGCGATGTTACCCGCGAGGCGTAAGCCGACCGCGGAGCAACAGCGACCGCCTCGTAGCCGGGCGGCCCCGATGAGCCGGCCCCGCGGGGGATACGGCTGGTCGCGCACTGTCATAGAACCGTGGACACGCTCCCTCAGCCGCAGCAGGCGTCCATCGATCTCCCCGCCCACGGGTGCCCGCCATCGGGGATCGTCTCGGCGATCTCGGCGCGGCGACCGGAGCACTCCGGGCATACCCACACGGCTGGAACCCTGGCGCCCGCCACCACCAGCGAGTGGTACTGATGGCCGCAATCCGGGCAAACGATTCTCAGCACCGGCATGTTACATCCTCTCGATCCCACTCATCCTTCGGCTAGTTCCCTAGCCCTCCGGATCAGATCCTTCCTCACCACCGTCTCCCTCTCCTCGATCGCCTCGACCCACCGCATGTTCTGTATGATCTTGGCACCCATCTTGTAATAGTGTGCCGACAACCGGGTACTGGCCGATCCACCGGGCACGTCCCGGGAAGCGAGCAGGGACTCCGCGTCGGGGACCGCCCCGAGCGCAGAGACCGACGGCGCTGGATCGATCCCGCACTCCCGGCATGCCCGCTCGAGATCACCGGTCTCCAGCCGCTCAGTTCCTGACTCGACCGCATTGGCCACCGCCCTGCCGACGATCCGGTAGGCGCTCCGGTAGTCCAAATCGTGGTCGAGGACCAGACGCTCCGCCAAGTCGGTGGCGGTGGAGAAGTGGTCCCCTGCCGAAGCCGACAATGCATTGGTGTCCACCTGCATGGTCTTCACAACATCGGCCGCCAGTGTTACGAGACGCGTCGCCAGCTGGACGGCACGGATGACCTCACCGCCCGCGTACAACCAGTTGTCGGTCCGGGCGGAAGGGGTCCGCTGGGTGACCATCAGGCCGGTGGCCCGTCCGATCAGCGTCCCGCAACCTCCCCGTATGACCGCCAGGGCGTAAGGGTTACGCTTCTGGGGTAGCAGCACGGAGGCTCGTGATGACGAACCGCCCAACGTCACGTAGCCGAACTGGGGACTGCTGAAGATCTCCAAGTCCTCTGCGAGGCGATCGACGTTGAGGGCCGCCTGTACCGCAGCAATCGCGCAGTCGACAATGATGTCGGTCGACCACATCCCGTCGCGAATGTGGCCGGTCGGCTCCTCGAACCCCAGCCGAATGGCCATGCGCATCCGATCGACCGGTATCGACGTCCCGTCCACGCCGCCGGACCCGCCAGGGGACTTGTTCACACCCCGGTAGCAGTTGCGGATTCTTCGCATGTCCCGCACGGCCTGTTCGGCGAATCCGGCCAGGTAGTAGCCGAACGACGAGGGTTGGGCCGGTTGCAGGTACGTGGTGTCGTTCCACGGAACGGCGCCCAGTTCCTTCGCCCTGGTCGTCAGGCTCCTGGTCAGGTAGATCACCTCGCGCAACAGGGCGACCAGTTCCTCGCGCAGCCCGAGCCGGATCGCTATCCGTCCGGCCTCGCGCCTCGTGCGGCCGGCTGGAAACCATCCGGCGGTAGCGCCGAGGCGCCGTTCCAGTTCCCGCTCACGGCTGTTGTACGCATCCCCGTACACGGACTCGTATGGGAACAACTCGGGCGGGGTTGCGAGAAAGTCGAGGAGCTCACGACACAGCGGGGCCGCCACGCTTTCGGGAATCACCTGCGCTTCCAGGAGTTCCAGAACATGGGCAAGATCGGCAAAGCCCAGATTCACGTGCAGGATCGGCGCGTCGGACAACTCCATCCGGTACCCGGCTTCGATCAGGTGAGCGGACGGACCCGATCCCACTCGCCCCTCCGATCCCAGATACCCCTCCGGAGCCTCTACGACACCACCCAGGGCACCACCAGCCAGGATGTCCTCGATGTCCCGTCCAAGCTCGTCCTCGGGTGTCGGAGAATCGACTCCAGGCGCCGGACCCGTTATGACCTCTCGAAGTTCCTCCAAACGCTCGTGCAAACTCAAGAGGCGCTCGATGATCCGTTCCTTATCGTGCTCTTCCGTCATGCAGCCGAACTCCCGCAGAACAGGTTCAAGGTTCCTCCGGTCACGAGAAACACGACCGGTTCGCGTACGTCACCTCTACGGCGTACCAACGCCGCCAGGGCCGGCGATCCGAACTCCGGATCGAGGAAAACCCCCTCGGTCCGAGCCATCAGGCCGGCGGCGTCCTCGACGCGAGCCTCGTCGGGATCCCGCCCGTCGAGCACCTCCCAGACAATCCCGTGACGCTTCCGGATCTTCATCATATCCAAGGCTGCCTCCGAGATTTCGCCGATCCGGTACCGGCACTCGTCGACGGGGCGGTGGACGGAGACGCCGACGATGCGGGCATCGCAGGGCCGGCGCCGGTATCCGGCGACCAGACCTGCCTGGGTTCCGCACGACCCGGTGGCCAGCCAGATGGTGGGGTCGGTCACACCCACGGCGCGTAGTTGCCCTTCGAGTTCGTCTACCGCCGTGAGGTAGCCGAGCGCCCCAACCGGATCGGCGCCTCCCCGACCCACCACGTAGGGTCGCCGACCCTCTCTCCGTAGCCGCTCGGCCACTGACTCGAGTACCGGATCCACCGATGGTCGGGCCGCATCACGGGTGAACTCGACGCGCACCGTTTCCAACCGATCCAGCAACTCCAGGCTCCCTTTTCCGACCGGCGGGCGGTCACCGAACATGACCAGCTCCACGGCCAACCCGCGGGCCGCCGCTCCCACCGCTGCGGTGAGCACCCAGTTGGATCTGGGGCCGCCACCGGTCACGAACACATCAGCCCCGGCCGCTTCGGCCGCCCCCACATGGAACTCGACCGCCCGGGCCTTGTTGCCTCCGAGGCCTACACCGGTGAGGTCGTCGCGCTTGAGCAGGATCTCGATCCCGATCTCCTCGGATAGCCGCGGCGCGGGCACGAGGGGGGTCGGCAGGTTGGCGAGCGGCGTTCTGGCCGGAGCCCTCAATCCGCCGCCCGCACGACCCGATCCACGAACTCGGGGCCGGCGCCCATCACACGACCGAGATCCGCCAGATCGTCGATCGCTCGCCGGTCCAGGTGGGCCGGTACGCGGGGATCGCTCAGGACGGCATCGGGGAATGTCATTCCCTCTTCCACCCCCCGCATGGCCGCCTCGTATACGATGTCGTGGGCCGTGTGCTTGCCCACCCGGTCGGCCAGTGCCCTCATCACCGGCTCGGCGAACACGAACCCTTGCCGGGCCTCGATGTTGGCCATCATCCGTTCGGCGTCCACCTCGAGACCTTCCACCAGGACCGTCGCGTAGCGGGTGGCGGACAGCGTCATGGCACAGGCCTCCGGGATGGCTATCCACTCGGCCTTCCAGGACCGGCCGTCCCGCTCGTGGAGCTGGATCATCGCCTCGGTCACCACCGCGGCGTCGGCACGCACCAGGCGGCCCAGCGTGTCCAGGTGCTCGGACAGTTCCGGGTTGCGTTTTTGCGGCATGGTGATGCTTCCCACCGTCCCGTGGATGAACGGCTCCCGCACCTCGCCCAACTCCAGCCGCTGCAATTCCATGATCTCGTTGCCGATCTTGGCGATGGTGGTGGCAACCATGGCCAGCAGGTTGGTGAACTCGGCCGGCCCGTCCCGGCTGGTGATCCACGGGATCGAGGGAACTCGCAACCCGATGCGGCGGGCGAATGCCTCCAGCAAGGGCAGTGCCCGGTCGCCCCAGAACTCCATCGTTCCGAGAGCGCCACCGAGTTGGACCACCTCCCAGCGACCCCGTCCGGCGGCCAGCCGCTGCCGGTGCCGACCGATCTCGGCCGCCCAGACGGCCACCTTGAACCCGAAGGGGATCGGGAGAGCGGGCTGGGCATGGGTACGGCCCATCATCGGCGTGGAGCGGTGCTCGCGGGCGAGCGAGAGCGCGGCCGCCTCGATCCGGGCCAGGTCCCGGTCGAGCAGATCGCCCACCGATCGCATGACAGTGGCGGTCCAGGTATCGGTCAGATCCTGCACCGTGGCGCCGTAATAGACCCATTCGCGAGCCGCCTCGGGAAGGGTGGCGCGCAGCACCCGGATCAGACCCAGGGTGGAGTGGCCGGTGGCCCGGGTCTCCGTGGCGACTCGCTCCAGATCGAGCTGAGCCTCGTCTGCGTAGACCCTGATGAATGCGGCGGCCTCGGTCGGCACCAGACCGACCTCCGCCTGGGCTTCCGCCAGGGTGGCGAGGATGTCCAGCCAGGCGCGGAACCGGGCTTCCTCGCCCAGGATCGAGCGGGCCTCCTCGGTCGCCCAGAGATGCCCGTAGACGACGGAATCCGAGAGGTGGATGCTCATCCGGGTACGGGTACCGCCGCGTCCACCCCGGTCAGCAACCTAAGAACGTGCCTCACCTCATCCAGATTGGCCCCCCAGGGTACGACCGCGCGGCCTTCCGAGAACTCCATACCGCGCTCGAGCATGCAGCACTTGATGAGCCACCGCCCTTCCGGATCGGCTTCCTCGACCCGCTTGCGGGGGCATATGTCGACCTGGGCGGGCTCGTCCCCGTAGAAGTGGCGGTGGAACTGCATCGACCGCTCGCAACCGATCATGACCCATTCATCCCGTACGGCCGGGCGGGTATCGAGGTATGACATCTCGCCGGCCAGTTCGGTCCCGGCGCCCCGGCAGGGAAGCAGGTAGGAATCGGCGGGAACCGTGGCGGCCAGATCGGGAAAGGTGACCGCGTCGAGAACCAACTCGACCGGCGGCAGATCCTCGTCGAAGTCGACCACCTGCTGAGCCTGGCGGAGGAGCTTGGGCGGTTCGGGGGGTGTGACCTCCGTCACGAAGACCCGAAGGGGGTCGGGCTCCCAGATGAAGTTGATGTGCTCGAACATGCCCTTTACCACGAAGCCCGAGATACCGGGACGCCCGTAGCGATCTGCTGCCCTCGCCAGCGCGGAGGCGTTCCCCACGTCCACGGTCGCGTCTTCGATCAGCATCGTGCGGTCCGGACCGGACCAGATCTCGACCTCTACCACCGGCTCGAACAGCTCGCCGTTCTCCTGGCGAGCCACTGCAGCCAACCCGACAGATCCATCGTGGATGAGTGCAAGGTAATCCGTTCGCCGGTACACCTCCCGGCCCATCAGGTAATCCCGCATGAACTCCGGCTCGGGAACTTCGTCAACATGCTGAACCGAGAGTCCCCGGTACGGGTGGGCACGGGCGTTCGGCGTCGGTTTATCAGCTACCGGCATGGCACCCCCAATCCGGCACGCGGCGTGCCTATGGCGATTCTACTTGTAAACGAGCAGGGCCGCCCCGGATTCGGGACGGCCCTGCGGAACAAGGGTTTCAGCCGAGTTCGCTGCGAACGATCTCCGCCCCGGACACCATCGCGTGGAGCTTGTCCTGCGCGATGTACCGCTGCAGAAGGATAAGACCACAGTCGGTGGTCACGCCCAACTGGTCGGCGGGCACGTACTCGAGGAGCCGGCGGATACGACCGGCCACCTGCTCGGCTGTCTCGGTGATGGTCGACTTGACGTCGATCACGCCGGCCCAGAACTGGATGTTCTCCGGCACCGGATGGTTCTTCACCACGTCGAGACCCGACAGGTCGTCGGAACGCCTACCGCAGTTCTCGAGGTTGAGAACGTCGATGTTCGCGTCGTAGGACGCCGGGATCACCGAAGCAGTGGCCGACGGTTCGGCCCCCTCACGGATGGTCAGGTCGAAGATCTCGCCCGCTCCCGCCGTATCGTCGGGGAAGTAGGCGGGGGTTCCGCCCCAGTTACCCCAGCAGATGTGGACGATGATCTTGGCGTTCTGGACACCTGCCACCGCCCGGTTGAATGCTTCGATGGCCCATGGTTCGTAGAAGTAGGGCCAGGTGAACTCGTCCAACTGGATGAAGTCGATTCCGAGCGCATCTACTTCGAGGATGTCCTCGTTGACCGCATCGGCGATCGCCATGGCCCGGTCCTCGGCGGCCTCGTAGTGGAGGTCGTTGCTCGCCTGGGCCAGAACCTGGATCCCTGTGTACTGCACCTTGGTTGCCTTGTTGGTGGCCCGCTTCAGAGCCTTGGCCTGCTCCACCATGATGGCGCCCCGCCGCTCGACCTCCTGGGTCAGGGTTCCGGCGTGGAGGCGGCTGTAGATCGGGAATCCGAGGTAACCACCCCTGAGGTCGTAGCCGAGACGCTTGTAGTAGTAGTAGAGGGCCTGGTCGGCGTAGTTGTCGCCGTGGAGCCGGCCGTCGGTGATGATGTCGAGCCCGGCGTTCTCCTGATCCGTTGCCAGCGCCGCCGCCGCGTCTTCCAGGGCCTCCCTTATGAAGGCGTCGGGCGGCTCCTGGTCCCCGGTCCATTCCCGGACACACTGGGCGTCCCACCAGCGTGGATTCGGATAGTTGCCCACCATAGAGGTCGGTATCAGTACTTCTTCACCCCTGATCTGCATAACTCCTCCATATCTCGCGACGAGCGTTCGAGCCGGCCACAGCGGCCGGCCAGCGTGTGTTGACTACCTCCTCACCTGGGCTCGCATCGTATCGCGCTCGGGCGCCGTCGGCGTAGTCAGCGTACCAAACCAGGAAGCCGCCTTACTCGGAGGATCTCACCGGGAACGCCGCTGCATCCGGGCCGGGCGCCGTCGCGTCGTCCGGCCCCTCCTGTCAGCGGAGCGTCCACCCGCCGTCCACCACGAGGCCATGCCCGGTCATGTACGAGAGGCGATCAGAGGCCAGAAGGGCGATGGCTTCGGCGATGTCCTCGGGCTGGGCGACCCTTCCGACAGGGATCCGAGCTTCCACGGCAGCTCGCAGGTCGGGCTGGTCGAGTCGCCACTTCGTCATCGGGGTCTCCACCATGCCCGGACACACCGCGTTGGATCGGATGCCGTCGACGGCATAGTCGGCGGCGATGGACCGAGCGAGAAGTAGAGCGGCCGCCTTCGACACCGAGTAGACGGCCCGAGCGGGGAAGGGGTCCATGCCCGCTACGGAAGCCACCGTGATGATGTGACCCGACCGGCGGGGAAGCATCGAGTTCAGGGCAGCCCGGGAGCACAGGTACACCCCCCTCACGTTGACCGCCATGACCCGGTCCCATTCGTCGAGGGGGGTCTCGTGGAGCCGGGCCGCGGCGACCGAGCCCGTGATCCCTGCGTTGTTGACCAGCACGTCGACCGGACCCAGAACCTCCTCGACGGTGGCGAAGGCTCCCGGCACCGCGGCCGGATCGGATACGTCCACTCCGAGACCGATGCCTCCCGCGGCGGCTTCGGAGGCGGTATCGGTATCGAGGTCCAGAACCGCGAGCCGGAATCCCTCCTGGCGGAGGCGAGCACAGGTCGCCCGACCGATTCCGGACCCGCCTCCGGTCACCACCGCCACCCTGCCGGGACTGCTGGACATCCGCACCTCCATTCTCGAAACGACCCCAGACTATGCCTCGTGGCGAAGACAGCCTAGGATCAGCCCGTCATGAGGCTGGCAGGACGCGGAGCACTGATCACGGGGGCCGGATCGGGCATCGGCCGGGCAGCTGCCGAGTTGTTCGCTGCCGAAGGCGCCGCCGTCGCCGTGCTTGATCTGGATCCGGTAGCAGCCGCGTTAGTCGCATCCGACATTGTGACATCCGGCGGAGTGGCCCATCCGATCGTCGCTGATGTGTCCGCAGCCGAAGAGGTATCGGGCGCGGTGGACCTGGCCATCCGGCGACTCGGCCGGCTCGACATCGTCTACAACAATGCCGGCGTCAACTCGAACGGTTCCGTGGTCGACGCCACCGAGGAGGACTGGGACCGGTGCTTCGACGTCAACGTGAAAGGGATCTTCCTGGTCTCTAGGGCCGCCGTTCCGCATCTGGAGGCTGCCGGGGGCGGGTCGGTAGTGAACCAGGCGTCGGTGGCGGCCCTGGTCGGTGTGCGGGGAATAGCCGCCTACTGCGCGGCGAAGGGCGCGGTGGTGGCCCTGACCCGGTCCATGGCATTGGATCTCGCCCCTGCGGGAATCCGGGTGAACGCCCTCTGCCCCGGAACCGTCTACACCCCGCTCATGGAGCCCCTCATGCTTGAGCGTGGCCAGGGCGACATCGAACTCGGATTGGCCAGGACCGCCACCAAGTACCCCATCGGCCGCATCGGCGAGCCGTCCGAGATCGCCCGGGCAGCGCTCTTCCTGGCATCCGACGAGTCCACCTTCGTCACCGGTTCGGTCTTCACGGTCGACGGTGGCATGACCGCCCAGTAGTCCTATGGGCGTACACCTCGCACCGGACAAGCACACCGACCTGGAGACAGCCGCGGGGTTGGTCAGCCCGGGATCGATGGTGGCCCTCGGCGGCGGGCTCTCCGCCCGGCTTCCGATGGCCCTCGTGCGCCAGTTGATCCGAGCGGGAGTAGGAGATCTCCACGTGGTGGGGTCGGCTCACTCGATCGATGTGGACCTGCTGGCTGCGGCCGGCTTGATAGCAATCTGCGAGGAGAGCTACGTCGGCTACGAACAGGACCATGGCCTGGCGCCCGCCTTCCGGAGAGCTGCCCAGGAAGGATCCCTGGAAGCACGCGAGAGCTGCTGCGACACGATCCTCACCCAGTTGCGGGCGGCAGAGATGGCTCTTCCGTTCCTACCCGTCCACGGAGTGAAGGGCACCGACATTGAGGCCCTACACCCCGAATACAGTCGGGTGACCTGCCCGTTCACGGGTGAGTCGTTCGTAGCGGTGCCGCCGATGGCTCCGGATGTGGCCCTCATCCACGCCCCGCTCGGCGACCGGGACGGCAACCTGGCTATGGAACAGCCATACGTTCTCGACGAACGTTTCGCTCTGGCCTCGGAGATGGTGATCGCGACGGTCGACCGGATCGCACCGACCGAAGAGGTCGCCGAAGCCGGCATCGTCATTCCCTTCTACCGGGTGGCGGCGCTGGCGGAGGTTCCGTTCGGCGCCCATCCGAGTTCCTGCTATCCCGGATACGCGTACGACCGCCGGCACATCGCTGCCTGGGTAGCGGCCGCGAAGACCGATTCGGGCGCCGATGAGTACCTGCGAACCTTCGTAACCGAGATCGACGAGGACGAATACCGGGACCTGGTGGGATCCGATCGCTTGGAGAGGCTGAGCGGCTACTCGTCCTCCACCGCTGACTGGATGGAGCTGTTCGGGTGAGCCACCGGTATAGCTTCGACGAGTTCTTCGTGGTGGCACTGGCCAGGACCATCCGAGACCGGGAAGTCACCTTCCACGGTTTCGCGAGTCCATGCGCCACGGTGGCCATGCACCTGGCCAAGCGCACCCACGCTCCTTCGGCTCTGCTGATCGAAGGGGCCATGTACGCGGTGAACCCGTATCCGGCCTTCATTCCCCCGACCAGCAGCGACCACTCCCTCAAGCAGGGCGCCGTCTACTCGATGCGGTTCGAGGAGGCCTTCGACATGTCGGTACGGGGCGAGGTCGACAACATGTTCCTGTCCGGCATCCAGATCGACCCCTACGGCAACACCAACGTCACCGCGATCGGACGGATGCCTGCCCCCAAGGTGAAGCTCGGCGGAGGGGGCGGCGGCTGCAACATCTCGGCGACCATCCGGCGCCTGACCCTGTGGACCACCAACCACCGAAGCGGACGGTGCCTGGTGGAAGCATGTGACTTCATAACCGACATCGGCCACCGGACACCCGAAGGGACGAGAGCCGACCTCGGCTACCCGGGGGGCGGACCCGAGACGCTGATCACCGAGCTGGGGGTGTTCGACTTCCCCGACGGTCGCGCCCGGCTCCGGAAGCGGTTTCCCGATGTCGCGTTGGATGACATATCGGCGGCCACCGGCTTCAGGTTTGCCGTAGCCTCCGATCTCGACGTGGTGGACGCACCGAGCCGGGAACAGATCGAACTCGTGCGGACCATCGACCCGCTAGGCGTACGCCGGAGCGAGTTCCGGCCCTCCGAATTGGAGCGGCACTTCCGAACATGACCCTCGATGCGGTGTTCAACCCGGCCCGTGTAGCCGTCGTGGGCGCCTCGGAGCGTCCCGGCAAGGTGGGGACAATCGTATGGCGGAACCTCGCCGACTTCGAGGGCGAAGTCATCCCTGTCACCTCCTCGTCGTCCTCGGTCGGCGGCGTGGAAGCGGTCGCGTCGCTGACGGAAGTCGAGGGTGATCTCGATCTGGCGATCCTGGTGGTGCCGGCCCCGGTGGCGCCTGTGATCGCCCGGCAGGCTGCTGCCAAGGGGGTCAAGGCCATCGTGGTGCTGGCCGGCGGCTTCGCCGAGACCGGTGAGGAGGGCGCCGCTCTCCAAGCCGAACTGGTGGAGGCCGCCGGCCCGGTCCGGATCGTCGGCCCCAACTGCTTCGGTGTCCAGAACATGGCCCGGGGGCTCAACGCCTCGATGACCGCCGCCGGTTCTCTCGATCCGGGAGGCATCGCGCTGATCACCCAGTCGGGGGCGTACGGGATGGCGATCCACGCCATGGCCCCCGACGAGCACCTGCGTTTCGGAAAGGTGTACTCGTCGGGCAACAAGGCCGACATCGGCGACCACGAGGCGATCCGGTATCTCCACGCCGATCGCGACACGGACATCATCTGCCTGCTCACCGAGTCGGTGACCGACGGCGCGGAGCTGGCCGCGTCGATCCGGGAAGCCACCCCCACCACCCCGGTCATCGTGGCGAAGACGGGCCGCTCGAACGCGGGCGCGCGGGCAGCCCGCTCCCATACCGGCTCGCTCGGCACCAACGACGCCATATTCCGGGCTGCGATGCATCAGTGCGGCGCCATATCGGTTCACACCGGCCTCGAGATGCTCGAGGTGGCCCGGCTGCTGGCCGGCCAACCCCTCCCCCCGGGCAACCGGGCGGCGATCATAACCAACTCGGGCGGGACCGGCGTGGAACTGGTCGACATGCTGGCCACCGAAGGCGTCGACGTACCGGAGCTGTCACCACGGTTGCAGGCCCGCATAGCCGAGCGGATCCCCGCCTTCGCCAGCCCCCGCAATCCCGTCGACATCACCCCGATATGGCCCAGGTTCGCAGAGCTTTACCCGTGGCTCGTCGACACCGTCGCCCGGTCGGGAGAGGTGGACCTGGTCATACCGGTCCTCCTCCAGAGAGCTGCCATGGACACAGCCACCGTGGCCGGGATCCGGGACACGGTGGCGAGGCTGAGGACCGATGGGATCGAGGTCCCGGTCTACTGCTGCTGGGTCGCTCCCCGCGGCGAGCGGTTCAAAGCCGACACCCTGCAGGCGGCCGGCATCCCCTGCCTGGAGTGGCCGGAACCGACCGCCCGGTCGGTGGGCCATGCCGTGCGCTACGCCGCCAACCGTCATCGCATCGTCCCTCGCCCGATCCTGCCTTCTCCCCGTACCCTGACGGTGCCCGGCGGACCGGTCCCACCCCTCCGAGCGGCCTCCCTTCTGGCCGACTTCGGGGTCGGCACGGTGGAGAGCCGGATCTGTCATGATCCGGACCAAGCCGTATCGGCGGCCGCAGCCATGAACGGACCGGCGGTGATGAAGACGGCAGACCCCTCGATAGAGCACCGGGCCGAGGTCGGCGGGGTCCGTGTAGGCATGACCACGCGAGATGAGGTGGTGGCTGCGTATCTGGACCTGTCCCGTTTGGGAGCTGCAGTGCTGGTGCAGCCACAGCTCACCGGGGTCGAGATGGTGGTGGGAGCGTTGCGCGACCCGGCGTTCGGGCCGGTGGTGATGACCGGACTGGGCGGAACCGTGGTGGAACTGCTGGAGGACGTGACGTTCGCCCTGGCGCCGGTGGCGGAAGAGGAGGCCGTCCGGATGATCGAGGGCCTCCGGGGGTTCCCGCTACTCTGCGGTTACCGGGGTCGGCCGCCCGTGAGCATCGAGGAATTGGCTGACGTCATCACGTCCGTCAGCCGGCTCATAGCTACCTACCCGGATGTCAGCGAGATCGACCTCAACCCCGTGATCGCAACGGATTCCGGAGCGGTAGCCGTGGACTGGAAGATGTACGTCGCGAAGAACGGTGGCCGGTAGTCGGTGGCCGGTTGCCAGGTGCCAGGTGCCAGGTGCCGGTGGTCAGTGTTGGTAGTCAGTAGTCAAGCCTGGTTCCACCACCGGCCGGGTGAAATCGACAAGTGCGCTCAGTCGCCGCTCACCCTGCGGGTGAAACCCCTTTGCGGGACACCCGGGTCGTCAACACTCACAAATCCCAGGTCAGAGGTCCCTGCCACAGGATCAAGATGGGAATTGTTCCTCGCTCGGTTCCGGCATTCGGTCAGCCATCATCGGCTACTGGTTACCGGCAACTGGCAGGAGCGAACCGGATCGGGCCTATCCTATTGGCACCAGGAGCAAACGGAATGGTGCTCAACGCCCCCGCCGCAGGCCCGCGACCGGAGACCAAACCTACCGGCCACCCGCAACGGCCAACCGGCAACCGACAACTGGCAACCGGCAACCGGCAACCGGCAACCGAACACGACGGAGGCTCGTGAGATGGCGACTCGAACGATGACCATGTGGGACATCCGCAGTCAGGATCCGCTGAGCATCAACGACTGGGGCCCAGAGATCGACTCGATGCTCGAGGACCCGGCGGACAACCGGGTGGTGTTCAACGTCGACAAGGAGGATACGCGTCCCTACGACGCCATCTTCCTGGGCGGCGGGGCCGCCGGCAGGTTCGGATCGGCCTACATGCGGGCCATGGGCGGTCGCCAGCTCATCATCGACCGGTGGCCCTTCCTCGGAGGATCGTGCCCCCACAACGCCTGCGTACCCCATCACCTGTTCAGCGAGGTGGCGGCCGAGTTGATGCTGGCCCGCACCTTCAGCGGGCAGTACTGGTTCCCCGATCTCGACGGGAAGATCACCTCCATCAAGGAGATCGTCGACCTGTTCCGTGCGGGCCGGATCGCCCCGCACGCCATCATGAACTTCCAGAGCAAGGAGCAGCTCGACCTCGAGTACGTGCTGAACGCGCCCGGGACGATCATCGACGCCCACACCGTCGAGGTGGCCGGACGGGTCTTCACCGCCAACAACCTGATCCTGGCCCTCGGGGCCCGTCCCCGCCCCCTGGACTGCCCGGGCGCCGACCTCCACGGCGTGTATACCTACGAAACGCTGGTGGAGGACCTCGACTACGAACCGGGGGATACCGTGGTGGTGCTGGGCGGAGCCAAGACGGCGGTCGAGTACGGCTCCTTCTTCCAGGCCACGGGGCGCCGCACCATCATGGTGGTCCGTTCCAGGCTGCTCAAGATGCTGGAGGACGCCGAGACACGCAACTACGTGATCACCATGATGGAAGAGCAGGGCATGGAGATCTGGGAGGGCTCGGTGGCGACCGAGATACATGCGGACGGCGCCGGGAAGGTCAAGGCGATAACCATCTCCACCCCGGACGGACCCCGCTACGTGGAGACCGACTTCGTGTTCCACGGTCTGGGCGAGATCCCCAACTCGGAGATGGCTGCCGATGTTCTTGGGGTCAAGCTCAACGACGACGGAACCACCATCGTCAACCCCCAGATGCAGACCTCGGTGCCCAACGTGTACGCGATCGGCGACCTGATCGGCCCTCCGATGGAGATGTTCAAGGCCCGCAAGTCGGGCATGTACGCCTCGCGCCACATCATGGGAGAGGACATCCACTACGAGTTCAAGGAGTTCCCCGACTTCCTCCACACCCACTACGAGGTGACCTGGTTCGGAATGGGCGAGGAGGAGGCCCGCGAGCGCTACGGGGGCGTCACGATCATCAAGATGCCACCCGACTCCGAGGACGGATGGGATGTGGCCCTGCCCGCCACCGACCGCATGATGCTCTACGCGTTCGCCAAGCCCCGCATGTCGGGATTCCAGAAGCTGATCATCGACTCCGCCTCGCGGAGGGTGGTGGGCGCGCACCATGTCGGTGCAGGGGCCAGGGACGCGTTCCAGTACCTGTTCCAGCTCTACCGTCAGGGGCTCACAGTCGACCAACTCGCAGAGATGGACGAGTTGTTCCTCAACCCGACCCACTTCATCCAGCTCTCCCGTCTGCGGGCCGGCAACAAGAACCTGCAAGACCTGTGAACCGAAGCAGGCAACCCGGCTGGTACGACCTGGCAGTCACCGAAGAGGTCCGTACCGGCCGGTCGACAAAGCCGCGGTCCAACGGCGTCACCATGGTGATCGATAGCGGCCTGGGCTTGTCACAGACCGAGGAACTGCTGGATATGGCCGGCCAGTGGATCGACCACTGGAAGCTCAGCTTCGGCACCTCGGCACTCGTACCGGAACCGGTCCTGCAGAAGAAGCTGGAGCTGATCAACTCGACCGGAACCCTCACCTTCCCGGGCGGAACCCTGTTCGAAGCCGCCACCGCGCACCGGCATTGCCGGCACTACATGCGGGCCGCCGCCCGGATGGGGTTCAGGGGGGTCGAGATCTCCGAGGGAACCTTCGATCTACCGACCGAACGAAGGCGGCGGGCTGTCCAGTGCGGGCTCGATGCCGACCTGATCGTGATTACCGAGGTGGGCAAGAAGGATCCCGCCACCCAACCCGCGCCCGAAGAACTGGCCACCCAGGTGCTCCTCGATCTCGAATGGGGCGCATCCTGGGTCGTGATGGAAGGGCGCGAGTCGGGAACGGGAGTGGGCGTGTTCGACACCGCCGGCCACGTCGACACCGACGCGGTCGATACGATCGCCACGCACATCGGCGAGGCCAACGACCGGTTGGTATGGGAAGCCCCCCTCAAGGAACAGCAGACCATCCTCATAGACCGGTTCGGGATGAACGTGAACCTAGGGAACATCGCCCCGGAACGGGTTCTGGCCTTGGAGGCGCTACGTTCCGGGCTACGTTACGAGACGTTGAGATCCGTAACCGCCCGCCTAGCGGAACAGAAGACGCTCGAGATCGACCGGCCCGAACCGGAAGATCAGTAGCCAGTGGCCGGTGGTCGGTCCCCAATGACAAGAGGAACGATCGCCCTGGTTCTTGCACAGCCCCGATACGAGCGATCCGGGGATCTGAGGGGGTAGCTCGGTCAGCCGTCGTGAGCCATGCGGATCAGGGACCGCATCGCCCGCATGGCCCGCTTCGTCTCGGACATCGAGGGATGCACACCGACGCCGTACATCGCCTTGGGCTTGAGATCTATGAGCGTCTTGAGGCGTCCTGAAGCGTCCTCTCCGATATCGGGCACTTCTTTCAGCATGTCAACGGCATCCTTGTGATCGGGGCCCGCCGAGTGTTCCCCCAGCGCCTTGCAGCAGATGGCGTCGGCGGCGGCGACCCCGGCCATGACCGCAATGCTCACGGCGGTGGAACGGTCCTCCGGCACTTCCGAGAACGGATCGACCTCGGCGTGGGCGGCAAAGGTCTCGGCCTCCCGCACACGGGATGCGGCATCCGTTCCGTCACAGGGACGCCGGCGGGGACCACCACGAGTCATACGTGGTATGTTAACAGGTCGTTGATATTGTTGACACTTGTCTAAAAGATTAAGCGTTACTCTAGGTAACTCGGGGAAGTCGGGCGCTCGTTCCAGCCAGGGAGCGCATTGCTCCTCGAACTCGGTGTCGGTGAACACCATCGTGTTGCACGGGTTGCCGGTGAACCGCATCAGGTCGTCGCTGATGTCCTCCTTGGCTTCCCACGGGTCCTTGTCGGTATCGTCAGGCCATACGAGGATGAGATCGATGTCGCTCTCCGCGTCGGCCTGCCATCGGGCCAGCGATCCGAACAGCAGGGCCTTGGACGCATCCTCGAGATGCGGTCGTATCACCTCTGCGATCCGGGACGGCATCGTGTCGCCCAGCTGCACCAGATCGACTACGAAGGGGGCGAGGGCGTGATCCCGGTTGAGCTGGTTGAGGATGGCGCGTCCGTTCGGTCGCTGTTTCACCAGACCCGCGATGTAGAGCCTGTCGAGCGCCTTCTGCACGCCGGACTGGCTCGCTTCCCGTGACAGCCGCCTCCGCACGGCCCGGCCGCTCAGTGGCTCGGTCGCCCGTGCCAGAACCTCGAGCACGGCTCCCTCGAGGCCGGGAGCCAGCGTGCTGAGAGGGTGGGACAGATCCACAATGCACACTGTACCATGCATAGCTGGTCCGATCCCTCGCCGACCATTCCGGCACGCGGGTGGCTGGGGACCGGATGGGCGGTTGATGTCCTGGGAGAATGCTGAGAAACGGGTAATTGGTTGGCCCGTCGTCTGCTGACGTGGCATTTTGTCATCGACCGTCGGGCCAACGGGGGGTTTCTCAGCACTCTCCTGGCGAGGCCCGTGACGCCGGGGCCGGCGCCGCCGTGCCAACCGGTACGAATCAGGTGGTCGCCAGCTCGAGCAACAACTCTCTGGTAGCACCGGTTCCGGTCCCGGTATCGAAGGGAACCGCCCATACATCGGTGGCCCCGGCATCGAACATCGCCTGTATTCGAGCCCGTACCGTGTTCCCGTCCCCGGTGATCGCCAGCTCGACGGGACCATCGACTCCTTCCCGATCGAAGAGGCGCCGGTAGTTGACGAGCATTCCGTACCTACCGAAGATCCCGGCAGTGGCGTCCCGTGCCCGGTCCCGGTCGGAGTCGACCGCTACCGGAATTCCGGCCAGCACCCTCGGCGCCGGGCGCCCGGCCGCTTCGGCACCCTCGGTAACCGCAGGGACCACCACTTCTTCCAGGGACTTCGGGCCGGCCAGCCATGTGGTCACGCCGTCGGCCAGTTCCCCGCCCAACCGGCACATACGGGCTGCCAGAGCGCCCACTATCACCGGTACCGGCAAGGTCCCCGGAACCGTGAATTCGCCATGCACCCGGTAGTGGTCCCCCTCGAAGCTGACGGAGCCATCGGCGAGGAGGGCGTTCAGCACCGTCAGGTACTCGCGCAGGTGACCTATCTGGCTTGAATAGTCGAGCCCGTGCATGCCCTCGATCACCGGACGATGGGAAACGCCTACCCCGAGCACGAACCGTCCCCCGGCCAGCGCCTGGACCGTGGCGGCCGACTGGGCCAGAGCCATCGGGTGACGAGGGTAGGTCGGCACCACACCGACTCCGAGCTCGATCCGCGATGTGGCCCGGGCCGCCACCGCCAGCGTGGTGAGAGAATCGATCCCCCTGGTGATGTGGGTACACCAAGCCGAACTGAACCCAGCCGCTTCGGCGGCTACCGCGTCCGCCGCCACCGCGTCGGGAGGTCGCAGGATGCCCAAGGCGTCCGAACCGAACATGATCGTTATGCGCATCAGAGAGGACTCCTATCCGAGAGTGGCCGCCAGGAGCGCCAGCAGCCGGGCGAGCGTATCGCCCGCTGCGCCGGAGTGATACGAGCCGGAGTCATCGTCGAGGAAGTCGTGGCCGATCCCCTCGTAGAGGATCCACTTGCCGTGCGGGTTACGCCGCTGGGCCTCGTCCACCCCCGAGGCCGGAACCAACTCGTCCTCCGCCCCGTACAGACCGAGCACCGCCATCGGCAGCATCTCGAGCGCGTCGGCGACCTGCAACTCCCGGTCCTCGTCCCCTGCCAGCGGGGCATACGCAACGCACAGGGCGCCCACCTGGCGCTGGCGGTACGCCGCGTAGGTGATCGCGAAGCGTCCGCCGACATCGATCCCGATGACGCCGATCTTCCCCTCCCGCGCCCATCCCGCCGAGTCGTTGAAGGCGAAGGCGATCGCGTCGTCGATGTCCACCAGGGTACGCCGCCCCCGCACGCCGCGATAGGCGGCCACCAGATCCTCGAAGGGTGCGTCCGGTCCGGGATGGGCACCCCTGGTGAGGTCGGGTACCAGCACGGCGTAGCGATTACGAGCCAGCCGCCGGGCCAGATCCTTGATGAAAGGGGTGATACCGCGTAGCGGGGGTAGCAGCACCACCAGCGGATACGTCCCGATCCGGTCCGGCCGGGCCAAGTACCCGGTCGTGAACCGGGCTCCGGTGGGCATGGCGAACTCACGGTAGAGGATCTCGATCGTCCCCTCATGCTGGAGAACCGCCACACCACCTCCTGAATCCGTGCAGTCGCCATCGCGCATCGACCGACGAATGCCGGACCGCCGCCATCCTAGCGATCAGGCATCACGACAGGACTGGCGCATCACGAGTGGCTGCGCGTCGAACGGGGTTACGACCATTACGCATCAGGTCATGACCGGGTCGACGTGAGCGAACTGTCGATCTGGCTCGCGAATGAGCATGTCGACTCCGTTTGAGTCATGTCTTCACGCAACGGGGTGAACCAGGGAATGGACATCAGCGGTGGTGCCTGACTTCGGACACTGCACCGGACACCAGCGTGATGCGACCGCGCGATGTGGCGACCACCAACCCTCCGTCCCGCGAGACATCCACCGCCCTCCCCCGCCCGGCCGGGACCCATGTGACTTCCTGGCCGACGGTCGAGCAGAGGCGGCGGTACTCGGCGTGCGGCCAGTCGTCCGGCTCGGTCGATACCAGGCCGAGAAACTCCTCGGCCCACCGGCTCGCTATTCCGGCAGCGGCTTCGGGACCGGGATCGTTCGCGAGTATCGCCCCCCGGCCGGCCGGCGGGTCGGGCCAGTGGAGGTTGGCGCCCCACCCCACCACCACCAGACCACCGGATGCCTCGGTGAGGATCCCGCCCAGCTTGGCGTCTCCTCTCATCAGGTCGTTGGGCCATTTGAGCGTCATGCCGGCCGCTCGCTCGCCCAGCGAGCGCAGGGCTGCTACACCGGAGACAAGGGTTGTGAGCGGCCATGAGGAGGACGGCCAGGATGGGCGGAACCCGAGCGACGCGGCCAGCGCCCGGGGCGCGGTGATCCAATCGGCTCCTGATCGGCCCCTCCCTCTCGTCTGGTAGCCGGCGACCACCAGCAGGGGAAGGGCGCCGATACGCCTCCGTACCTCGTCCTGGGTGGAAGTGGTACGTTCGAGGATCAGCGTCTCGTAGGGTCTGTCCATTTGGTCGGTAGTCGGTAGATAGTAACGACGGCGCATCGCGAGTTTGCCGATGGAAGGCGGCCGTCGCAAGACGCCACGTGTGTATCGGAGGTTCGTAAGCTGTAGCCACAAGCCTGCCCCAGAGGTCTAAGAGGGGCGCTTGGAACAGGAATCACGTGCGCGACGAGATCATCCGCCTTGGAGGGAACTCGTTCATATCAGGTATAACGCCTATGGTGAACCCGCCGGCGTATCTCGGCACCTTCTTGACCGGCGCGGCAGGCGCATCAGCACAAGGGTGAGTCCGTGGGAACCGAACAACGGATCGAACAACTCAGGAGACTCCGCCGCCAAGCCGAAGCACCCGGTTCGCGGCGGGCTGTCGACCGGCAACATGAGCGAGGCAAGCTCACCGCGCGCGAACGCATAGCCCTGTTGCTCGACAAGGACAGCTTCCAGGAGACCGACACGTTCGTGCGGCATCAGGCTCGCGGTTTCGGTATCGAAGACCGGCGCCCGCTCGGGGACGCGGTGGTCACCGGCTACGGAGCCATCAACGGCCGTACCGTGTTCGTGTTCGCGGAGGACTTCACGGTGTTCGGCGGAAGCCTCGGCAAGGCGGTCGCGGACAAGATCACCAAGGTCATGGATATGGCCATGAAGGTCGGCGCCCCTATAGTCGGTCTCAAGGATTCGGGTGGCGCCCGGATCCAGGAGGGGGTGCAGGCCCTCGACGGCTACGGACGGATCTTCTACCGGAACGTACGGGCCTCGGGGGTAATCCCCCAGATCTCGGTCATCATGGGGCCGTGCGCAGGCGGAGCGGTGTACTCCCCGGCAATCACCGACTTCGTCTACCAGGTGGACGGGACCAGCCACATGTTCATCACCGGCCCCGACGTGATCAAGGCGGTCACGGGCGAGGACGTGACCTTCGAGGAACTGGGAGGTGCGGCCACCCACGCTGCCACGTCGGGCGTCACCCACTTCGTATGCAGTTCCGGAGCGGCCGCTCTCGAGGAGGTACGCTACCTGCTCTCCTTCTTGCCCCAGAACAACATGGAGCCGACGCCGTACTTCTCGCCGGTCGACTCAGCGGACCGGGCGGACGATCGGCTCGATTCGATCATCCCCGACTCCCCCAACCAGCCCTATGACATCGTGGACATCATCGAGTCCGTGGTCGACGACGGGGACTTCTACCAGGTGCACCAGCATTGGGCCACCAACATCGTGGTGGGCCTGGCCCGCCTCAACGGCTACTCCACCGGCATCGTGGCCAACCAACCCTCGCATCTGGCCGGAACACTCGACATCAAGGCCTCCGAGAAGGGCGCCCGTTTCGTTCGCATGTGCGACGCCTTCAACATCCCGATCTGCACCTTCGTGGACGTCCCCGGCTTCCTGCCCGGAGTGCAGCAGGAGCACGGGGGCATCATCCGTCACGGCGCCAAACTCCTTTACGCCTACTGCGAGGCCTCCGTGCCGCGGGTATCGGTCATCACCCGCAAGTCATACGGGGGCGCCTACCTGGTGATGAACGCGCGAGGCGTGGGCGCCGACCTGGTGTACGCGTGGCCCTCCGCCGAGATCGCGGTCATGGGCGCTCAGGGCGCGGTCAACGTCATCCACCGCAGGGAGATCGCCACCGCGACTGACCCCGACGAGCGGCGAGCCAAGCTGGTCGAGGAGTACGAGAGCCGCTTTGCCAACCCCTACGTGGCCTCGGAACTGGGATTGGTGGACAACGTGATCGAACCTCGGGAGACCAGGTTACGCCTCATCAAGGCCTTCGAGATGCTGGCTAACAAGCGGGAGGCCCTACCGCCCAAGAAGCACGGGAACATCCCCCTCTGAACGGGGCGCTGGCATGAACTCCCTGCTGGTGGCGAACCGCGGCGAGATAGCGGTGCGGGTCATCCGAACCGCCCGCGAACTCGGTATGCGCACCATCGCCGTGTACTCGGAGCTGGACCGCGACGCGCTCCACACCCACCTGGCGGACGAGGCCTGGAACATCGGCGGGGCGCCTGCCGCCGAGTCATACCTCAACGCCGATCGGATCCTCGCAGTCGCCCGGGAATCGGGAGCCCGAGCCATCCATCCCGGATACGGGTTCCTGGCCGAGAACGCCTCGTTCGCCCGCCGAGTGACGGAGTCAGGCATCACCTGGGTGGGACCCCCTGCCTCCGCCATCGAGTTGATGGGCAACAAGATCCTATCTCGCCGGACCGCGGAGAGAGCCGGGGTGGCGCCGGTGCCCGGAACGACCGAGCCGGTCTCCGGCTTCGACGAAGCCGCCCCGATTGCCGACCGGATGGGTTATCCGGTGGCGGTGAAGGCGGCCCACGGGGGCGGCGGGAAGGGACTGCGGGTAGCCGTCGACCGCAGGCAACTGGCGGACGCCATCGAAGGTGCCCGGCGGGAGGCGGATGCCTACTTCGGGAATCCCGTCGTCTACCTCGAATCCTATCTGGCCAGGCCACGCCACATCGAGGCCCAGATCATCGTGGATCACCACGGCAACGCACGGTTCCTGGGAGAGCGAGACTGCTCCGTGCAGCGGCGCCACCAGAAACTGATCGAAGAAGCTCCCTCGACCGTCCTCTCGCCCGAGGGGCGCCGTTCCCTGGGTGAGGCCGCGCTGACGATCGCCGAGGCGTGCGGATACCGAAACGCCGGCACTGTGGAGTTCCTGCTCAGTCCGGACGGAAGCTTCTACTTCCTCGAGATGAACACCCGGCTCCAAGTCGAGCACACGGTGACCGAGATGGTGACCGGGATCGACCTGGTGGCCGAACAGCTGGCGATCGCCGCCGGACAGCCGCTCTCCTTCGACCACCTTCCCATCCACGGGCACGCCATCGAGTTGCGGATCAACGCCGAGGACCCCGGAAACGGCTTCCGCCCCACACCGGGAACGGTCACCGAGTACCGGGAACCGGCCGGTCCCGGAGTGCGGGTGGACTCGTGGATCGTCCCGGGCACCACCGTCAGCCAGTATTACGACAACCTGATGGCCAAGCTGGTCGTGTGGGGCCGTACCCGGTCCGAGGCGGTCGCCCGGGCCAGACGAGCCCTCTACGAGTACCGGGTGGCCGGGGTTGCCACCACCATCCCGGCCCACCGGGCGGTGTTGTCCCACCCGACCTTCGTGGCCGGCGAGGCGCACACCCGGTTCGTGGAGGAGGAACTGAGCCTCGAGCCCGAGCCCTTCGACCGTGGCGACGCCCTTCCGAGCGAGCAGGCCCGGTCGAGGAGGGCCATGACCGTGGAGGTAGGGGGCCGGCGGTTCGACGTGACCTACTGGGCGCCGGAAGCCCCGGCCCGCGGGGGCGCCGACCGGCCGATGCGAAAACCTCCCTCCCGCCGGACCGGGGCCGCTCCCCTGTCAACCGAGCCCGGGATCGTCGTTTCCCCCATGCAGGGAACGATCGTCAAGGTGTCGGCCAAGGGCGGTGACCGGGTGATGGCCAACCAGCAGATCTGCGTTCTGGAAGCGATGAAGATGGAGAACGAGATCACCAGCCCCATCGACGGTGAACTCGTCGAGATACGGGTTCAGCCGGGCGACACCGTACGACTCAACGAAGTGCTGGCCATCGTTCGATAGTTGCCGGTTATCAGTTGCCAGTTGCCAGTTGCCAGTTCTCGGTTGTCAGTTCTCGGTTGTCAGTTCTCGGTTGTCAGTAGGGCCACTTGGCGGCGTTGCAGGCGCCGTGGGCCCGATACCAGGGGTCAGGTGGTCGGTGGTCAGCGGCCAGTGGTCACTTGTCGGTGGTGATTAGCCAGCTTCTAACCAGTAATAAATTAGGCTTGTAGTTGTTAGTATTCTTAGTCGTTGGTTTGCTATGTTCAGGAACCGACGTCGTCCCATGATCGGCATGTCCACCCACTCACAGCACCCCCGCAGGGACCGGCCGCGCCGCCACAAGGGGGTTGACGTGTCACAGTCCCGTTGCATAATGGTAAGTAGCCGTAAACACCGCCGGTCCGTTTTGCGGTACCGACCGGACCGGGGCAGGGATCATGTTGTCGGAGCCGACCCCTCGCAGGGGATGGCGGGACGCGTTCGGGAACCGAGGAGGTGGCGGTTGGGGGCGGGCCCGTCGGAGGGGTCCGATCGGGCGTTTTTCGCGTTCTCGGTCCCCCAAGGCCTGCCCGGTGCCATGGTCGGCACGTCCCGAGTATCTGTAACTAATCCGGGTATCAGGACACTAGGCATTATTAGAAGATATCCCGCAAAGACACGAACCAACGGACAACGGGCAACCTAGTCGCCGGCGTCGGAGATGGACTCGGACAGGGTGGGATGCACCATCAGCGTCTCCATCAGGGTGTGGACCTTGATCTTCCCCCGGGTCGCCAGGGCCAGGATCCCGATCAGCTCCGACGCCCTGTGACCGACGACCGTGCCTCCCAGCACCACCCTGGTGGCCGGGTCGGAAACCACCTTGGCGAAGCCCCGGGTGCTTCCGTGGATAACGCTGCGAGGGTTGGCCGAAAAGGGTACCTTCGTGATCCGGACCTTTCGTCCTTCCGCCGCGGCGTCGGCCTCCTCCAGACCGACGGAGGCAATCTCGGGTTCGGTGAATACGGCCTGCGCGACCTTCGAGTAGTCGATGGCCTTACCCGGATGGCCGGTGGCATGTCGCGCCAGGTTGCGTCCCTGCTGGTTCGCCACCGAGGAGAGGAGCATCTGGCCGGTCACGTCGCCGGCCGCGTAGATGTGCGGAACAGAAGTACGCTGGTACTCGTCGACCACGATAAAGCCCCGGTCGGTCTTCACCCCTACCTCCTCCAGGCCCAGGCCCTCGGTCAGCGGCACCGCGCCCACCGCTAGAAGCGCATGGCTTCCCCGAACCCGGCGGCCGTCCCCGACGTAGACGACCACGCCGTCCTCGGTAAGATCTATGTCCACCGCCCGGGCCCCCTTCAGGAGAGCGACACCGCGCTCCAGGAAGTCGATCTCCAGTGCCGCGGCCACCTCGGCGTCGCGGTGCGGGAGGACGTGGTGCCGGCTCACCAGCAGCGACACCTTCGATCCGAGGCTCTCGAAGATATGGACCATCTCCACCCCGGTCACACCCGACCCGATCACCACCACGTGTTCGGGCGGAGCAGGTAGATCGTAGACATGACGGGTCGTGAGTATCCGATCTCCGTCGACCTTCGCCCAGGCGGGTACGCGCGGTCGGGACCCGGTCGAGACGAGGGCTGCATCGAAGCGGATCGTCCGCTCCGTTCCGCCAGCCTCGGCGACGGCCAGGTTGGGACCCAGAAAGCGACCGCGACCGTTCACGATGTCGATACCCTGGCTTGCCAGTAACTCGATGGAACGGCTTGAGATCATCGAGGTGATTTCGAGTATCCGGCCGGCCAGACGACCCAAGTCGACCCCCGCACCACGGTCGGCGATGCCCAGGTCTTCGGAATTGCGGATCGCCTGCATCCGGACGGACATCGCCGCCATCGTCTTCGACGGGATGCAGTCCCGGAGGTGAGCAGCGCCGCCGATCACCGAGTCCTCGACCAGGATCACGTCGGCGCCCAGGGCCGAGGCGGTGGTGGCCGCCGCTGTGCCGGCGGGGCCCCCGCCGATGATGAGGAACCGGAGAGGCGCATCCTCCCTGATCATCTCCCTACCTCCCGAGGAGGGTGATGTGAAACCCGTAGACGGCCCGTCGACCGATGACACAATGCCTGTTCCGAGGAAGACGGGCCGTTGCTTCCCATCGTCTTACAGCACTCTCCTACACATGGCCAGGATTCGGGCGCTCATCGGGGGCGGTGCACCCCGAACACCCGCCGCAGGGCGTCCGACACCTCGCCCAGCGTAGCCCCGGCGACCAACGACTCCTTCATCGGATACATCACGTTTGCCCCGCTGCGGGCCGCCTCCACCAGCCCGCCCAATGCCCGGTCGGCCGGCGCCTGATGGCGGTCGGCCCGGTAGGCGGCCACCCTGTCCCGCTGTGCCTCCTCGATGGCCGGATCCACCGAGAGCGGCTGGACAGTGGGGCCCGCATCGTCGGCGTAGCGGTTCACGCCCACCACCGTGTCGTCCCCACTCTCGATCCGAAGGGAGGCCCGGTAGGCGGCCTCCTCGATCTCGGCCTGCGGAAACCCCTGCTCGATGGCGGCCACCGCTCCCCCGAGGCGGTCGGTCTCCTCGATGAGCAGGAGAGTGGCCTCCTCGAGCCCGTCGGTCAGGCGCTCCACGTAGTACGAACCGGCCAGAGGATCCACGGTGTCGGTGATCCCCGACTCGGTCGCCAGGATCTGCTGGGTCCGCAGCGCGATGGTGGCCGAGTGCTCGGTGGGGAGCCCCAAGGCCTCGTCGAAGGCGTTGGTGTGCAGGGACTGCGTGCCTCCCAGGGTGGCGGCGACGGCTTGGATGGTAGTGCGGACGATGTTGTTCTCGGGTTGCTGGGCGGTGAGGGTGGAACCGGCGGTCTGGGTGTGGAACCGCATCCGCTGGGCGGCGGGATCGGTGGCGCCGAACCGCTCAGCCATGATGGTGGCCCACAGCCGCCGGGCGGCCCGGAACTTGGCGGCCTCCTCGAAGAGGTGGTTGTGGGAGTTCCAGAAGAACGACAGCCGGGGACCGAAGCGGTCCACGTCCATTCCGGCTTCGAGGGCGGCTTCCACGTAGGCGATCCCGTTCGCAAGGGTGAAGGCGATCTCCTGGGCCGCGGTGGCACCCGCCTCCCGGATGTGATAGCCGCTGATCGAGATGGTGTTCCAGTTGGGAAGCTCCCGGCTGCAGTAGGCGAACAGGTCGGTGACCAGCCGCATCGAAGCCGCCGGGGGATAGATGTACGTACCCCGGGCGATGTACTCCTTGAGTATGTCGTTCTGGACCGTCCCCCGGATCCGCTCGGGTGGGGTCCCCTGCTCCTCGGCGACCAGGTGGTAGAGCAGCAAGAGGATGGGGGCGGTGGCGTTGATGGTCATCGAGGTGGTGACGTCACCTAGCGGTAGCCCTTCGAGCAGGGTCCGCATGTCTGCCAACCCGTCTATCGCCACCCCCACCTTCCCGACCTCGCCGGCCGCCGGCAGGGCATCGGAGTCGAGACCCATCTGGGTGGGCAGGTCGAAGGCCACCGACAACCCCGTCTGCCCGGCGGCCAGAAGCGCCTTGAAGCGCCGGTTGGTCTCCTCCGCAGTCCCGAATCCCGCGTACTGGCGCATCGTCCAAGGCCGGCCCCGGTACATCGTGGGATAGGGACCGCGGGTGAACGGGAACCCGCCCGGATCCCCCAACTCACCGTGAGGGCCGGGACCGTAGACCACATCGAGCTCGAGACCGCTCGAAGTCGATCGGGGAGGGGGTGCCGGAGGATTGGACACGGGCGCGGGTATCCTGACTAGCCGATGACCCGGCATCGTAGTAGTGGTCTGTAGGTGGAATGGCGGTGCGGCATGCAAACAGGACCCAGCGAATCATTCCACGGACAGACGGCTTACTCCCGGACCGCGGTAGTCCTAGCGGTCGGTAGGGCCTTGCGGGATAGCGCCCGAAGGACCCGGCAGGCTCCCGAGAGGCTCCCGGCATCATCCACCTCCCGGTGAGCGCATGAACGAACCGACCATCCACGACATCGAGCGGAGCGAGATCACCCGTAGGTGGTCGTTGGCGCTCGTCCTGACCATCGCCGTCACCCTGGTCCTCGCCACATGGATCGGCCTGTTCGGGTTCCTCGGCGCCAACGCCTCCTACGCGATGTTCGACCGGTTCGTGGAGCGGTGGGTACCGGAGACCGCGACCGAGGCCACCTTGTTCAACCTGCCGGAACTCTCCCAGGTCTCCCAGGTCTCCCGGATCTACACCGAGAACGGAAGGCAGCTGGCCGAGTTGCACGCCGGACGGATCTCGGAGCCGGCTCGCCTCTGGGAGATACCTGACGCCCTCATCTACGCGGTGCTGGCAGCCGAGGACGGCGACTACTTCGAGCACGAGGGGATCGACTTCGCCGCCATCGTGAGCGCCATGCGGGACTACGTGACCGGCGCGTCCCGCCGCGGCGGCTCGACGATCACCCAGCAGATCGTCAAGAAGAACATCGTGGGTGACGAGTTGACCATCCAGCGCAAGATCCTGGAAGCGCTCTACGCCATCGAATTGGAGCAGCGGTACTCCAAGCGGGAGATTCTCGAGTTCTACCTCAACTCGGTCTACTTCGGCTGGTCGGCCTACGGGGTCAAGGCTGCGGCGTTGGAGTACTTCAAAAAGGAGCTGGCCGACCTGACGATCGCCGAGGCCGCGACCCTCGCGGTCACGATCCGGAATCCTTCCCTCTACGACCCCAGGCGCCAGCAGGAGCGCGCCCATGACCGGCGCGACGACGTGATCGACGCGATGGCCACCTCCGGCTTCATCAGCTTCGACCAGGCGGCTGAGGCCAGGGACGAGCCCTTCGTGATCCAGCCGCCTTCCCAGTTCCAGAGCCCGGCGGAGCACGTGGTGGCCGAGGTACGCCGCCAGCTTCTCAACGACAACGAGTTCGCTTCTTCCCTGGGCGCCACCAAAGAGGAACGGAGGCGGGCGATCTTCGGTTGCCCCGCCCACGAGGTGGACTGTGAAGGCGGCGGGGGTCTCGAGATCTACGTCACGGTCGACCTGGACATCCAGCAGGCGGCGAACCGGATTCTCCAGTCATGGCTACCGGTCCCCGGAAGCGACTTCACCGACGCCAGAGGCGCCCCGACCGGCGCCATCGCCATGGTCGAGAACCACACGGGAGCGGTGCTGGCCATGTCTTCGGGCCTCCCCTTCGAGCAGGAGCAGTTCGACCTCGCCATCCAGGGCAGGAGGAACCCGGGGTCGGCCTTCAAGCCGTTCGTGCTCGCCGCCTATCTCGAAGGCGGAGGGAGCCTCCAGTCCTACCGGGATGCCCGCAGCCCGATCGAGATCGAGTGCGAGGACCCCTGCGGTCCCGACGGCGGCTACATCTGGACGGTGCGCAACGCCGGGCGGGTCGACGACCTGATCACCATCGCCAAGGCCACCGAGTCCTCGGTGAACGTCGTATATGCGCAGCTGGCGGTGGAGGTCGGTCCGAAGGCCATCATCCGCACCGCCCACGACATGGGTATCACATCGGAACTGGAGGAGGTGTACTCCCTGGCTCTGGGGGCCGGGGTGGTGAGTCCGCTGGAGATGGCCGCCGCCTACAGCACGCTGGCCACCAACGGTGTCCACGCCGAGCCCTACCTGATTTCCCGCATCACCACCGGCACGGGGGAGGTCATCTACGAGCGGGACGTGCGGACCTACCAGGCTATCGATCCGGTCCTGGCTGCCGCGGTCCGCAAGCCCATGGAAAGGGTGGTGTGTTGCGGCACGGCCAGCCGGGCCATCATCGAGGGCGTCCCCCAGGCAGGAAAGACCGGCACCCACCAGGCATACCGGGACGCCTGGTTCGTCGGTTACGTTCCCAACTTCACGACCGCCGTGTGGGTCGGTTTCCCGGACGAGCAGGTGGCCCTGCGCGACGTGGTGATCAACGGCGAGAAGTACACGAGGGTGTTCGGTGGCTTGGTTCCCGCCCCGATATGGAAGGAGTTCATGGAGGTGGTACTCGCCAAGTACCCGACAGGTGAGTTCCCGAGCAGTCTGGGAACCCGTCTATACAACGAGGTCCCGTTCACCGAGGTCCCTGACGTGGTGGGCCTCCACTCGGAGGAAGCCCTCGATGCCGTGCTAGCCGCCCGGCTGCTGCCGGAGGTGGAGGAGGTCGCCTCGCCCGAGGCCCCCGACACCGTGTTGCGAACCGACCCGGAAGCAGGCGAGGAGGCCGACGAGGGCTCGGCCGTACTGGTGCAGGTGTCCACCGGTCTTCCCACGCTCGTCGTGCCCGATCTGGTGGGCCAAGAGCCCCGCACCGCGCTCGAGTCGCTCCGGACCGCGCAGGAACAGGCGTCCATCGACCTCTCGGTCGAGATGCTCTACGAACCGGTCAGCGATCTCGAACAGGTGGATCGGGTGGTCCGTACCGAACCGGCCGCCGGTGAGCCCATCGACTCCGATGGCACGCTCTTCCTGGTGATCGGGACCGAATAGAGAAGCCTTGCAGGCTATGCGGAGTCCCGGCGAAGAGCGTTCTTCTGTAGGATGACAAAAATAGTCGCTAACTAACTATTGGAAACCAACGTTATCTATGTATACTAGTGCCATGCGGTTCGCAGCGCCCGGAACTGTCCGTTTGGATGATAGTCCTCCCGTCGCCACGGACATCGCGCCGAAACCGGGCGCCGCGGTCCGCATCTCCAGCCAGCAGAGATACCACATCACCCCCCGCCTGTGGCCGCAGAGGCTCAAAGGTGGTGTCGATCCGTCCCACGCCTACGTCCGCACCTACTGGACGGCGGTGCTGGGGGCCGGCGCGGTGGCGGAACTGCTCCGCGTGATCGCCGCGGCAAAGCATGAAGCGGCCATCCCGCATCCGGTCTTCCTTCCCGTACTGTGCCGCGAAGGGCTGGTCCACTACGCCAGGCGGGCGGTTTGGGTGCGGGATCTGGTTCCGCCCCTCGGTCGGCGCCACCTGGCGCGCCTCACGCCTGCCCTCCGGCAACGCCACGACCGCGACCTCGCCGCGGCCCGCCATGGATGGCCGGTGGCCGGCCGCGCGGCGCCGGTCGTCGGCGGGGGGTGATCAGCGACCGGCCGATCCTCCACTCGGCGTCGCTGTCCGCCCAGCCACCGAGTTCCCTGCCGATTGGGATCCGGCGGGGTCCGAGAGGATGGTGCAAACCCCTTCACGGCCCTGTCGACCGATGACACAATGCCTGTTCAGCAGAAGACGGCCCGTTGCTCCCCACCGTTTGCACCACCCTCCTCGGGAACGAACTGTCGACTGCCTACCATGGGCACCACCATGCCGGACCCCATCGAAGCCGCCGCTGCCCTGCTGCACGGCTCGACCCGCATCCTGATCTTCACCGGGGCAGGGGTATCCACCGAGTCGGGAATACCCGACTTTCGCGGCCCCGACGGCCTGTGGAAGAAGGTCGACCCCGACGACTTCACCATCGCCCGCTACCTGTCCTCGGCGGGTGCCCGGAAACGAAGCTGGATCAGGTGGTCGACCTCCCCCCTGCGGCATGCCCGACCCAACGCCGCCCACCGGGCGGTCACCGAGTTGGCCGGGATGGGGCGGCTGGAAGGGTGTGTCACCCAGAACATCGACGGCCTCCACCAGGCAGCCGGCCTACCCGACGAGTTGACGGTCGAGGTACACGGCAACGTGTGGTCGGTTCTCTGCCTCGTCTGCCCCGCGCGGTGGCCGACCGAGGAGGTGTTCGCCCGGGTGGAGAGCGGGGACGAGGATCCGCACTGCCCCCACTGCGGGGGCATCATCAAGCTGACGGTGATCTCCTTCGGCCAGGCCATGCCGGCCGGCGAGATGAACCGCGCCTACGCCATGGCCCGCCACACCGATGGGGTGGTCGCCGTCGGTACCACCCTCTCGGTGTGGCCCGCGGCGGACATCCCCTTGGCGGCCGCCCGCAGGGGTGTCCCATTCGTGATCATCAACATGGGCCCCACCGATTTGGACAGCAGCGCCGACGTTGCCGTCGAGCAGCCCGCCGGAAAGGCCATGACCCGGCTGGTGGCGTTGCTCCGGGAGGGATGACGGGCATTCGAGCCGCGCGGAGGCCTACCGGGGAGGGATCACGGTTGCCATCCTCAATCGGCACCGGGGTCGGGTACCCTGCCTCTATGACCGCCTCCTACATCGACATGGTCGTCGCAGCCCGCCGCCGCATCCGGGAGATGTCGGTGGACGAGTTGTGGGCCTCGCTCGACAGCGGACAGGTAATGCTGATCGACGTGCGGGAGGGAGTGGAATGGGAGCAGGGGAAGATCCCGGGCGCCTGCCACATTCCGCGCGGCGTCCTGGAAGGCAACATCCACCGGCTAGGCGGGCCGACCGACCGCACCATCGTGCTTTACTGCTCCGTGGGCGCCCGCTCCGCTCTGGCCGCCCAGACCCTCGAGACGATGGGATACCCAGGCGCCTGCTCGCTGGCGGGCGGCTTCCAAGCCTGGAAGACCCGGGGGGGACCGTGGGACATGCCGACCGGTCTTTCCACCGCCCAGCAGGGCCGCTACGACCGTCACCTCCGGCTTCCGGGGGTGGGAGAGCCGGGCCAGCGCAGGCTACTCGGCGCCCGGGTGCTGATCCTGGGCGCGGGCGGCCTCGGGTCACCGGCCGCCCTCTACCTGGCAGCAGCGGGGGTCGGAACGATCGGTATCGTCGACCACGACCGGGTGGACATCACCAACCTCCAGCGCCAGATCCTCCACGACGTGCGGTCGGTAGGTCGCAACAAGACCGAGTCGGCTCGCCACACCCTCGAGGCGCTCAACCCCGACGTGTCGGTCCAGACCCATCAGGTGCGGCTGGAGGCGGCGGGAGTCCTCCAACTCCTGGACGGCTACGACCTCGTGATCGACGGTAGCGACAACTTCCCCACCCGCTACCTGCTCAACGACGCCTCGATACGCCTCGGAATCCCGGTGGTACACGGCTCGGTGTTCCGCTTCGAGGGTCAGGTGAGCCTGTTCGATCCCGCCTCGGGACCCTGCTACCGGTGCCTCTTCCCCCAACCCCCGTCTCCCGATCTGGCCCCCAACTGCGACGAGGCAGGCGTGCTGGGCGTACTCCCCGGCGTGATAGGAACCCTGCAGGCGACCGAGGCGCTCAAGTGGCTGCTCGGCATAGGCGATCCCCTTGTGGGAAGGATCCTCCTCTACGACGCCCTCACGCAGCGGTTCCGTACCCTCACCTTCTCCAAGTCCGCCGACTGCCCCGCCTGCGGCGACCCCGAACGTCCCCCGCCGCTGGTGGACTATGACGAGACCTGCGTAGCCGGTGGCCGGTAGCCACTAGCCGGCAACCGGTTGCCGATGGTCCGTGGCGGGAGGGCGGCGCGTTCAGCGAGCAGGACGATCACATAAGCGCGACGCGATAGGACGCCAGGATCCCCTCGACGTAGAGCCGGCCAGCTCCGGCATCGAGGTTCTGGTCGCCCGGCGGAACCGGTAGGCCGTCGGTCACTTCCTCGAAGCAATCGTCCGGGCAGCGGTCCGCGTAGAAGACGTAGGCGAAGCTCTCGGGCTCCCGACGCGATGGCCATGTCAGACCACCGGCCCATGGCGCCCAGCCTCGTATCGCCGAGGACCACCGGCGCGTCATCGCGTAGTCGGCGGCCGGCGCGACCGTAAGCCAAGTGTCCTGTCCTACCGCGGCGAGATCCCTGCCCGAGCGGAGGCTCACGAGTTCCATATCGAGTGTGGTGGTCATCCAGCTGACCCGTAGGGTCGAGAGCCTGGCGCGCGGGAGCAGGCGGGCGCCGCGTTCGTCGATCGGGAGATCGCGGAGCAGCGTTTCGGAGACAACGGTTCCATCGTCCTCTGCAGCGTATAGGAACGGGTGAACATCATCGGGGGTGGCGTCGAAGCGGCCTCCCGACAGATCACTCCCGGCGAGCGTCGGGTTGAACATCGTCACGTGGAAGGCTGCGCTATGGATTCGCGTCAGCCTCGTTCCTGCCGGAAGCAGGAACCGGCGTGGCATGTCGTCGTAGCGAGGGGGAGGCGCCTGGTTCGGCGACAAGGGCCGCCTACCCGACCGGCTCGACGACCGCCTCCGCCACGGCTATCAGTTCGTCGGCTCGGTCGGTCCCGACGAGATCGACAGGCCGGGCGCCGAGGCGCGCGTGGAGGGAGATCCACCAGGACGCAACACCCCACGGATCGCCGGCGGCCTCCAGCCGTTCGTTCACCGCCCGCACATCGGCGAATACATCACGTCGCCCCGAGTCGAACTGGAACGCCGGATAGAGATACCCGCGACCCGATGCCAGGCCCAGCAGCCACGAACGCACGCGATACCTGCGGACCTTCTCACGGTTGGTCCCCTTCGCTCCGAGGGCGACGGCAGCATCTCTCGCCTCGAGCATGGGCTCACGCCAGATCGTCTGTATCGCCTCCCCCTGGAGCCTGGCCTGAGCCATGACCGTCTGCTCGAACCGGTCCAGCACGCGGCGTGGTTCCCCTCCGAGCCTCCGAGCCAGGTCCTTGGCCTGCGCGAGCAGTGTCAACCAACTCCGTAGCCGGTACTCATCGCCCCGCAGCGCATGATGGCGTGCGGCGAGACACGCCGCCGCGTCGAGCAGATCCGCCTCCCCGAACGACGGCCCGGCTGCAGGGCGCACCGGAATCTCGCCGACGTCCGCACCCCGACGCAACACGAGCGTCATGAGCGCCTGTTCCAGATCCTCATCGCTGAGTTCCGGATCCAAGTCCCGGATTCGCCTGTCGAACTCCGTCCGGCTCGCCAACGGGACCGCCTCCTCCCTCTTGCTGACGGTAGTACCATTATCCCATTGACGTCACGACCGTCAACCCGAAGCGCGCGGAGGCGGGGCGACACTACCGCTCGGTCGGTAGCCGGTAGCCGCTTACAGGTGGTCCGCAGCGGGACGGCGCCGAGTTCAGCGGGCTCCGAAGCCGCTGAGGACGGTCCAGCAGGTGCGCCCGAGTATCTCCAAGTCGAGCCAGGGACTCATGTGCTTCAGGTAGAAGAGGTCGTAGGTGAGCTTGTCGATGGTGTCCGCATCGCTGTCGGCGTACCCGTAGTTCACCTGTGCCCAGCCGGTGAGTCCCGGACGGACCAAGTGGCGGTGCTCGTAGAAGGGTATGGTCCGGGAGAACCGCTCTACGAACTCCACCTGCTCGGGGCGGGGACCGACCAGGCTCAGATCTCCCTTGAGGACGTTCCAAAGCTGCGGTAGTTCGTCCAGCCGGAAGCGGCGCAGCCAGCGGCCCACGGGCACGACGCGGTCATCCCGCTCCCGGGTGAACGAAGGCCCGTGCAGCTCCGAGCCCTCCCACATCGACCGGAACTTGTACTGAGTGAACGGCACTCCGCCCCGGCCTACCCGCGTCTGGCGGAAGACTATCGATCCCGCCGAGCTGAGAAGGATGGAAGCCGCTACCCACCCTGCTATCACCAACGTCAGCGGAGCAGTCACCAGGACAGCCAGCAGGTCGAACATCCGCTTGCCGGGTAGGTAGGGGGCCGTCCGTAGAACGGGTGCAGAGAGCTCCCAGCCTTCCACCAGGGCGACCACCGGCATTCGGCCGGTATGCATCTCGTAGATCTGGGTCAGGGGGCGCACGTCGAATCCGGCCAGCGTGCACGAAGAGACATATTGGGCCATGCGGTCCGACAGGACCGACTTGAGATCGATCCCCAGGACCACCCCGGGAGCGAGAGGCTCGATCTGCCCGGTCGTCGACGGGTCGAGGAGCGAGACGACGTTTGCATGGGGCGCATTGCGCAGATCGTCGACCAACCCTTTCTCATCGGTCACCAGCACCATCGACTCCGTCCACGGCCGGCGCCGGTGTAGTGCCCGATGCCCCACGGCCCCGAGCAGGAACAACGCCATCGACCATCCGATGAGCGACCTCGAGAAGTAGACCCTGGTGGCGACCAGCGACAGCGAGGTGGTACCCAGGACTATGAGCATCACCGCGAGCGCCCTGCCGTAGCTGGGACGCGGGGCGCTGCCCACCAGTAGCCTCGAAACGACCCACTCAGCCAGGGCGAGACCGCCAAACATGATCGCAAGCAGCGAGACCACCTGCGGTTCGAACCGCCACGGAAAGGGGGTACCGAAATTGACCAGCGATCCCACGGCGATCGATACCGCCAGGGTCGCCCCGTCGAGCAGGGCTTGGGTCCGCAAGATTCTGAGCCGCATCATCAGCCTGTCGCGTGTGGCCGGGTAGGGAAGATCAGACTAGCCCAAGAACCGGCGTCCGGCCGCCCTCGAACATAGGGAACGGTCGAGATCCGTTCTCAGGAGCCCGTAGTTGCGTGTCATCGCCACGGTGAAGTGAGTACGTAACAGAGATACGGGCACCAGGACCCGGATCGACTGCTCGATCCACCCCACCAGCGGAACAGCCACAGCCAACCAGATAGAAGGAGAAGACGCCGGCGCGATCGACGCAGGGAGGAGATGGCCAGGACCGTAGAACCCTGTCGACCGCGTGCCGGGAGGGTGCTGAGAAACCCCCGACGGCCCGACGGTCAAGGACAGAATGCCACTTCAGCGGACGATGGGATAACCATTCGACCCGTCATTCAGCGCCCCTAACCGGCCATCCTCTCCTCCGGGGACCCAACCCCAGCTTCGGCCAGGTCGGCCGCCAGGGCGACCAGCGTGCGAACCCCGAACCCCGAACCCCCCTTCACCTGATAATGCTCGTCCATGGGCCAGCGGGCCGGCCCGGCAATGTCCAAGTGCACCCACGGTACCTCGCCCACGAACTCCTTCAGCAGCAGCGCCGCGGTCAGGGCGCCGCCCCATCTCCCACCGATGTTCTTCATGTCGGCCATAGGCGTGTCGATAAGGGAGCGGTAGTCGTCGGGCAGGGGCAGGTGCCACAGTCGCTCTCCCACCTCGCGCCCTACCTTGGCTATCCGATTCACCAACTGGTCGTCGTTCCCCATCAGCCCGGCGATCTTCGCCCCCAGGGCCACTTTGCAGGCACCCGTCAGGGTTGCCAGATCCACCATCAGGTCGGGCTCGTACTCGACGCCCAAGGCCAGCGCATCGGCTAGTACCAGCCGGCCCTCGGCATCGGTGTTCAGCACCTCGATGGTCTTGCCGTTGCGGGTCGTGAGCACGTCTCCGGGTTTGGTCGCGAGCGGTCCCGGCATGTTGTCGGTCAGCGGGGTCAGGCCCAACACCTTCACCGGGAGCCCTAGGCGGGCGATCGCCTGGATGGCGGCCAGCACCGCCGCCGCCCCCGACATATCGGTCTTCATCGTCTCCATCGCAGTTGCGGGCTTGATACTCAACCCGCCGGAGTCGAAGGTGATCCCCTTGCCCACGAATGCCATGAAGGCCTCCGCCCCGTCCGGCTCGTACCAAACCTCGAGCAGCCGGGGTGGACGGTCGGATCCGGCCGCCACCCCCAGGATCCCACCGAAACCCCCCTCGGCCAGCGCGTCCCGGTCATGGACCACCACCCTGAGACCGAGAGTGTCGGCAAACTCCTCGACCTTGTCCTGGATCGCCACGGGCGCCTTGTCCCGAGCGGGCGTATTGACCAGATCCCGGGCCCAGCACACGGCATCCGCCACGATCTGTCCCGCCCGGGACTCCCCGGGATTCTCCTCTCCGACCACCAGCAGCGATTCCGTCAGGGCCGGATCGGGCTTGCTCAGGTAGCGGTCGTAGGAGTACTGGGACATGATGAACCCCTCGACGACAGCCGCCACCGGACCCTCTCGAGCCAGCGTGGTGGCGACCGCCGGTTCCCGGGACGACTTGCGACCCAGGATCCCCGCCGCCCGGCGGACACCGTCGGCTCCCGGCTCGTCGCCCAGCCCGAGGGCTATCACGGTGTGGGGCCGAGCGGTCCCGGTCTGGTAGGTGACGGTCTGGCCGGACTTGCCCTCGAACCGGGCCCGTTCCAGGGCGCCGACGAAACCCGTCCCGAGCGACTCGACGTAGGCCTCCGCGTCCCCCGGCCATACCGGTCCGGGCCGGGCCGCCAGACCTATCACTCCGGCGTCGGCCGCCGCGTCGGCCAGTGACGCCACGAACGCAACATCCACGCGCATTCTCCTTGTCCGCTGCTTCGGTGGTGCTGGATGGCAGACCACCGGGGACGATCCTACCGGAGTGGCGCCACTCCCATGGCCACGGCCCGTGCGAGGGTCACCGACCCCAGGGAGGTCAGAACGGCCAGATAGCCGAGTCCGGTGGCCGCCATCACTCCGGGATACGACGGGTACCTGAGCGCGAACCAGACCGCCACCATCAGAAGGAAGCTGGTCCCCGCCAGACCCACCGAGACCACCAGGGCAGTCGCCGACCCTGCGTGGGGATAACCGAAGGAGAGCACCACCGCGGCGTCCAGAGCCACCCCCACCGCTCCTGCGGCGGCCAGGCGCTGCAGTGGCCCGCGAGGTATCCGGGGACTCACGAGATACCAGTGTCCGAGCAACAGCTCAGCGGTGATCCCGCCCAGCGCCAGGCTCCCCGTGACCGCAGGTACCAGCCGGTCGCCGACCGCGGCTCCTGCGAGGAACAACACCGCCGCCACCCCGAACATCACGGCGGCGATCCCGGATCTCCTGGCTACCGGTACAGCCCCGATCACCACCAGGCAGGCTAAGGCCACGACCGGGCCGGGATCGAAGAACCAAGCCGTTCCACCGACCAGGCCGATCGTCCCCGCGGTCAACCAGAGGTAACCGGGCCCGACGATCCGCCAGTACGCCACCAGCGCTCCGGCGCCCGCGATCCCCGCCGACCACATCGCCAGCAACACCGCGGGATTGAATGCCGATTCCGACCCGAACATGGTCTCCATTCATGTCGAACCGCTCACCGCCCGGATACCCTCCTCGTAGGAAGCCGCTCGCGGCGGGCGGGCTGAGCAGTATATGACTGCGGTGGCCGGTGACCAGTGGGCGGCGGCAACTGTCCAGAGCGACAACCCGCAACTAGCAACTACTAACTGGCGGCTAGTAATATAAACCAGTGCCTACCGACCGGATACGGGCTATATCGATGGGAGTCGGCATATCCTGGAAGAATCAGGCTCTCGATCCCGAAAGAGGCACCGTTGTCAGAACTCCCGTCCGTGTCGGTGGTCATGGCGGTCCAGAACGAAGCCGGCCACCTCGAGAGAACGCTCGACGCCGTCCTCGGCCAGGACTACCCCGGACCGCTCGAGGTGGTGGTGGCCGACGGACGGAGTACCGACGAGACCCCGGCCATCCTGGAGCGGCGGGCGGCGCTCGAACCCCGGCTGCGGGTGGTGGACAATCCGGACCTGGAGGCGGCACCCGGCCTGAACCGGGCCATCGAGGCATCCGGGGGCGAGGTGGTGGTGCGTTGCGACGGACACGCCGAACCGGCCACCGACTACGTACGGATCGCGGTGGAACTCCTCGATCAGACCGGCGCCGCCAACGTCGGATGCCGCCAGATGGCGCGCGGGACCACCCTGGTGCAGCGCGCCGTAGCTATCGCCATGACCTCGCCGTTCGGCATCGGAAACGCCCGGTTTCGCTACTCGTCCACCGCGGGGCCGGTCGACACGGTATACCTCGGGGTGTTTCGCCGGACGGTGCTCGAGGAGGTGGGCGGGTTCGATCCCAGTCTGCGGCGCAACCAGGACTACGAACTCAACTACCGCCTGCGGCGCTCGGGCGAGATCGTGTGGTTCGACCCGCGCCTCGAGGTGACCTACCGGCCCCGGTCATCACTGCGAGCCCTCTGGCGGCAGTACCTCGACTACGGGAGATGGAAACGGGTCATGCTGATGCGAAACCCGGGATCGATGGCGGCGCGCCAGGCGGCTCCGCCACTGTTGGTGATCGGGCTCGTGGTATCGGCCGCGGCCGCCGCGACCGGCGTACCGTTCTGGTGGGTGGTGCCGCTCAGCTACGCCGCCTTCCTGGTGACGGGAACCATCACCGAGTCGATCCGGCGCCGCGATCGGGCCGCGGGGCTCCTCCCGGTCGTGATCGCGACCATGCATCTCGCCTGGGGTACGGGGTTCCTGCTAGTACGGACTCGGCGGTGAAGGCCCTTTCCAGATAAAGGCGCGGGCGAGGAAGGTCGCCATCGATCCCCTGGTGACCGGATCGTCGGGACAGAAACGGGTCCCGTCCCCGCACCCCAACGTGATTCCCTCTTTGGCGATGGCATATATCTCGGCGCTGTGGGGATGGCCCCTCGGCACGTCCGTGAACCGGCCGTCCGGCACGCCTGGTGGCAGATCCCGGGCACGGGCCACGAACACGGCCATGACCTCCCGCGTCACCGGATCTTCGGGACAGAAACGGGTCCCGTCCCCGCACCCCGAGGTGATCCCCAACTCCGCGATCGCATAGATGGCGCCTCGATGGATATGGCCCGCCGAGACATCCGAGAATCTGGTTCCCTCGATCCCGGGGAGTCTCATGGCGCGGCTCAGGAAGGTGGCCATCGCCCCCCTGCTCACCGGATCTTCGGGACAGAATAGGGTCCCGTCCCCGCACCCCCGGGTGAGCCTGTTGTCGAGCATGGCTTGGATACCGACAGAATGAGCAGAATCGATCGCGTCCGGGAAGAGCGGTAGGGGGTCGTGATCGGATGAGGCCCACACGGGGTCGTCGAGATCCCCGTCGTTGCGCACGGGCACCTCAGGCACGCCCGGGTCGGGCGGAGGCTCGGGATGTGCGGGAGTTTCGGATTGTTCGGGCCACTCCCCGTCGATGGACATGATGTTGGAGGACTTGAGCCCGAGATGAGTCCGTAGCCAGGAACCCGCGACGGTTACCGATCTCGATTCGCCTCCGTCCAGTCCCTCGAATCTCACATGCGCCGGAGAGGCAAGCGACTCCTCGACATCCAACGTTGCGTCGGTCACTTCCTCCCAGCGCAACAAACGGGCTATATCCGAAGCGCGGACACTGCGCTCCCAGGAAGCGTTCGGGTTGCCCAGGTCGGGGTCCACGTCCCAGTGATCTTCGACCGGCTCGAGGTAGGGCCACGATCGGACGCTCTTCTGTGGCACCTTGTTCCACTCCGTAAAGAACCCGTAGCGGTTGCTGAGGGAGAAGCCACCTGACGAGGCGGAGAAGAACGCCTGCACGATCCCCCCCTTGGTGTACCTCTCCGAATTCTCTCCGAAGTAGGTGAGGACCCGGTCCCGGGTCGCCTCCACACCCTCCAACCATGGCCCCCCGTCAGACCGCGACTCCTTGGCCCAACCTATGTAGTTCATGTCTCGGGTGTTGTCGTACAGATGGCACCAGCAGCGGTCCTTCCGCTCGGCGTCGATACCCGGGTCCGTGTCGGGATCGGCGGGTCGCGGCACGGTCTCCGACTGGAAGAACTTGAAGGCGGCATACGAGCGGGCCGCGACCGCCTGGGCTTCGTTGACCCCCGGTGCCTCCCAGTGGTCCAGAATCTCGGCAATGCCCCTCAGGTAGTCCTCGAGGCCCACCGCCAACACCACGTGGAACCCGATCTCCTCGGGGTCGTCCCGTATCTTCAGTTCCCCGTGCCGGTACTCGCACTCCTCGCCCCTGCGGGATGCGCACAGCTTGCTCCTCTCCTTCCCGTACCGGAGCCGGACTCCTGTCGCGTCCGGCCAGGCGATCGAAGCCCTGCAGCTACCGGCGGTGCCCTGGAGCTCCCCGCCCAGGAAGAACCCGCACTCGTTGCGTGCGATCCGCCGGAACTCCCATTTCTCCCCCTTCTGCGGTTGCTCGGGTTTGGGGCACGGACCTTCCCCGTCATCCGCCAGGCACAACTCGAGCGGACCTCCCACGGCGGTGAACTCAAGCAGGGTGATATGGGAGCCCAGGTTCACCCAGAGCGGGTGGTCGAGCGTGTAGAGCAGGTCGTTGCGGAGCGAGAGGTCGCTCAACGAACCCGGTTCCGAGCCCGGGTAGTAGTAGGCGGCGATCTCCTCGCCGGGCTTGTCCGGATGCTCCAATGCCTGGCCGTAGGCGCCCCATTGGCTCATACCCACACGGTGGCCCCACCCGGCGCCCTCGAACACGAACACCCGACCGCTCTGGGCGGAAGCGGCCGCCGCCAGCGCCACCGCCCCCAAGGCCGCGAAGAAAAGTAACTTCCTGAGCACCAGAGCAGTTTAGGACGTCCCCCCGCCCACCCTATGGATTGCCGGAATCCGGACCTATCCCGCCGTTCCGGAACCGGAACAGATCTCCGAGCGACCCGAGAGCATGCAACAGTACGACCGGTCCGCGGCCGATGGAAGCCGTGTCGTGAGTGTTCGGCCTTCGGCCGGACACATGCGGAGGTCAGCCGGCCGAAGAACTCGTGGCCGGCCCGGGCAGGAGGACGCCGGGTGCTAGACCGGCGAATTCCGGCGTCCAACCGGCTCGGATTTGCTCGGCATGGCGAAGGAAGTAGGTGTCGTCGTTCTCCCATGTGTGGCCTGAGCCGTGCCGGACGAGAACGTAGCCAAATCCGTGAGTCCGGTATACCTTTCCCCCTACACGCCTCACGTCTTCGACAAGCGCTACGTCCACCCCCCTCGGTACCCTCCTCCACCCCCCGGCAGTCTCCAGATCGTAGCGTGAGATCAGCAGTGTCCCCCCAGCAATGGAAATCACTTTCGAAGCAGCCTCCCCCTTCCCGCAGAACCGGTGGATCGTCTTGTCCGACCGCGCCAGGTAGACGAACTCGGACCCTTTCGCCACCAGTTGCGCGCCGGAATACTCGTGGGCGAGCACCAGATCCCAGATGTGTTCGTCGGAGTAGACGTCGTCATCGTCCATCTTGGTGAGCAAAGTTCCCCCCGACGCGGACACCGCCCTGTTGAGCGCCGCGCCGAAGCGGTGACGTCCGTCTACGCGCAGAACCCGGGTGAGGATCGGCAGGTCCGCGGCGGCTGCCTCCACATCGTTACCGAACCCTTCCCCATGCAACACGAGGATGAGCTCCAATCTCGGGTAGGTCTGGGACGCCACGGTGACAAGCAGGTCGGCAACCAGGTCGGGACGTTTAGTCACCGCCAACACGGATACGTCGGGGAGTACCGGCGGGTCCGGCAGCCCCGCTCCGATGACCTCGCGGGCCCTGGCTCGCAGGGTGTGATCCCGCAGGGCCGCCCGGCGCATCGACGTGCTGAGCAGCTCCCGGCCATGGAGGTCGGCTTCGAGTATGTCCGGGGCGGATATCAGCGCGTACAACTCGGCGCCGAGCCGGGACTCGAGAGCCGGATCGTCATCTGCCAGATGCACCACCACCCCCATACCAGCCACAGCGGCCAGGGTGGCCGCACGGATGGTCATATCGGAGTGGAACGCCGCCACATCCTCCAGGTGATGGACGACCCGCAGCGCCTCCCGATCGTTGCACGCCACCGTGTGGTTCGCAGCGCTTCCGGAAGGAAGCAGGTCGAGCGGCCCCAGAGCTCCAACTCCCTTCTCCGGTTCCCTGTGCCATCCGATGGGGTTGATGGTCAGCGGGTCGAAAGCGGGAACGGAGAACCGGACCGGGAGTTCGGACAGTATCACCAACGGAACCTCGACTTCTCCCGCTGCATCCCGTGTATCGGCTACGACGAGGTCCACGTGCCTGCCATCGAGAGAGTGGCCCACCCTGATGGAGTTGCCGAAGACCGCCACAGCCTGCGGACCCACCGTGACGATCTCGGCCCCCAACGGGTAGCCGGCGCCCACACCTCCGAAGGGTGCCATCTGCGCGGTCTCCAGCAAGCGATCCGCGCCCGCACCGATGCCCTTCGGCCGGGTACGGGACCGGCGGTAGCGGCGGCGAACTCCCCTCAACCGCCATCCCACCGCACCCGCCAGCCACTTCGCGAACAGCCAGGCCTGCCCAAAGCTGTCGATCCGCCGGAACTCCTCGAGGAGCCTGCCCGCCTTCGAACTCAGCCGCCGCACCCGCCGCGCAAAGGGACGCGAACGGAGCACCGTCGGGGCCCCGGGTGCGGTCCTTACGGCTTCCGCCGACACCGCGGCACCCAAGTCGGCGATGCTCTTCCCCGCCCGGTTGGCCCGGTGCAGAGCCCAGGTCCGGACGATCGACACCCGGGAGCCGTCGGACAGGGTCATGGTCGCGTGGACCGCCGAGCCCAGCTTGTTGCGGAGGGTGTGAATGATGTTCACCCCAACATCGGCGCCCGGGGGAATCGTCACGTGGAAGGAGGAGATCGGGAACTCGTCCAAGACGGTATGGACCGGCCCGAAGCGGACCCGAGGATCGGGTCCGAGTTGGCGGCGGAACCACTCGAAGGCATCGTCCTCCGGCCGGTCTTCGATCATCACCACCAAGTCGTGGACCCGGTCTCCCAGGATCCGTTCGGCCACGTGGAACAGCCTGTCCACGGGCGCGTACCCCGCCTCGACGGTCACCACGTATTGCGGAACCGTGAAGGTGCGGCCCGCCGGAGCGCCTCGGAACCCGTAGTGGGCAATCAGGTGGGCGATCTTAGCCCTCTGAAGTTGCAGACTGCGTCGCTCCGCCTCGCTGGGCGCCGCCCCCACCCCCTGGTGCCAGCAAAACCCCTCCCTCACCGGGACCAACAGGGCGCCATGGGTGTAGGCCCGGTAGCCGAACTCGGTATCCTCGGCCCCCCACTGGGTGAACGACTCGTCGAATCCCCCGACAGTCTCGAAGAATTCCCTGGAAACCCCCAGGTTCCCCCCGGTGACCACCCTGAACAGGTCGTCCGCCGAGGAGGTCAGGTCGTCGGTCCGGTCCATGTGAAACTCGATCCACTCGGGCCGTGCCGAAGGCCGGTCGGAGAACATGTCCTCCAACGATCCCGTCAGGTTCCTCACCATGGCTATATCCACGCCGTCCACTTCCACGTGAGCCCTGAAGCCGAGGGTCAGCGCGTCCGTAACAACGTGATGCCAGCGGGCATGAGCGGCCAGCCACCCGGCCTCGGGCATCATGTCACAATCGAGAAAGATCAGGATCCCGTGGGAGGCGGCCCCGGCCCCGGTATTGCGGGCTCTCGCCAGACCGAAGCCCCGGTCCTCCTGGTGCACGACCTGCACGTTGAGGTCGGTATAGGTCGGCTGCTGAAGAGGGACCCTCGAACCATCGTCGACCACCACCACCTCGAACAGATCCCTCGGGTATCTTTGGCGCTCGAGGGCGGCCAACGTCAGCTCTAGAGCCTCGGGCGCCTCGTAGTAGGGAACCACAACGGTCACCGGAAGGGTGGGCACGAAATCCTCGAGCGACGGTACGTCCACCCTGTGCCAGTCATTGCCGCGGACCTTCGTGGGCTGAGGCCCGCGAACCGTTGCCGGCCGCGGGGAGGGAGTTCCGGCCCTGCCCGCTGATCGCCCGCCCGTGAACGGCGATACGGTGCCCGCCAAACCGGCTCGCTCTGGACGCCACCCGTCCCATACCTCCCCAGCCTGGTCGAGGATGTAGGCGTCCTCCTGCCTACGTTCCTCCGGCGAGCCGTCCACGACCTGCACGTATCCGCAACCGTGGGTCCGGTAGACTGAGCCCCCTATCGACGTGACGTCGTCGGCCAGGGCACTCCCCGCGTCCGTACGGAGCCTCCTCCACCCTCCGGCCGCGGCCAGATCGTGACGGGAGATGAGCATCGCCCCGTCTGCCAGGGCGTCCCTGGCGGCCGGGAACTCCTCGCCCCCGCCTACATGGAGGTGGACCATCCGATCGATGTGGGCCAGGTAGAGGAACTCGGCGCCCTTGGCCACCAACTCGGCCCCCGAGTACTCCCGGGCGAGAACCAGATCCCACACATGTTCGGATGCGTACAGGCTCCGGTCGTCCATCCTGGTGAGCAGAGCGCCTCCGGAGGCGACCACCCCACGGTTGAGAGCAGTTCCGAGGGTTTGCGAATCCTCCATCCTCAATACGCGTGTACGGCAGGGCGCCTCGGCTGCGGTCTCTTCGACCTCGTCTCCGAACACGCCGCCCTGCAGCAGGAGCACCATCTCCAACCGAGGATAGGTCTGCGAGCACACGGCCTCCAGCAGGCCGGGCAGTAGGTCGGGGTCGGTGGCGACGGCGAGCACGGACACCTCAGGCAGCGTCGGCGCATTGAGCGCGGCGGCGGAGATGATCTCCCTGGCGCGGCTCGCCAGAGAATGGCTCCGGAGGGCTTCCCGGCGCGCCGCGATGCTCATCAGCTCCCGTTCGCCCGGGTCGGCATGCAGGAGGCCGTCGCCGGACATCAGTCCGTACAGGTCATGGCCCAAGAGCCTCTCCAAGCCTGGATCGGAATCGGCCAACCTCACTACCACGCCCTTGGCGGCCAGGGCCGCCAGCGTGCTGGCCCGGCTTACCGGATCGGGGTGGAAACCGGCCACATCCACGACGTACCAGGTGCGGAGGAGTGGGTCGCGGTCATCGGCCGACAGGACGGCATCCGCCGTCACACCGGGAGGTAGCAACTCGAGGGCGCCGAGAACACCCACGGTCGGCTCAGCGTCTCGTATCCATCCGATCGGATTGGTGGACCGCGGATCGAGCGCCGGGACCGAAAGCCGCCTCGCCTGTTCGGTGAGAAACACCACCGGCACATCCGGATCGAGAGCCTGTTCGACCGCATCGGGATCATCGGCCAGGATCAGGTCAACGTGGTGCCCGTCAACAGTGCTAAAAACCCTTCGGGAGGCTCCCAGTACCGCACGGGCCCGCCGACCCGACGTGACGATCTCCGCCCCGAGCGGGTAGTCCGAGACTGGTAAGGCATCGGTCGATGGCCGGAACACGAAAGGCAACCACACCTGTAGGCGGCTGTGGACGGCTCCCGCCAGCCACTTGAGGAACTGCCAAGCCTGGCGGGGGTTGCGGATACGTAGGATGGCCCTGACCAGGCCGACCACCCTCGCCCGTATCCGCCGGACGGTCCAGTACATCCGCCTGACCAGGCCGACCACCCTCGCCCGTATCCGCCGGACGGTCCAGTACATCCGCCGTAGCTGCGAGCGGACCCGCCGGACCAGGGCCTTCAGGCCGGCCCACCCCTGCGGCCGGGCGCTGACGAGTACCATGCGGCGTACCTTCACCGACACCCTGGCGCCCAACTCGCCGATGCTTCTCCCGTTGCGGCGCATTCGGTGCAGCGCCCACGTCCGGACGATCGACACCTGCGCGTCGTCACCCAATATCAAGGTCGCCTCCACCGCTCCGCCTAGTTCGGTCCGCATCGTGTAGACGAAGTTCTCCGCAGGCTCCGCCCCGGCGGGTACCGTGATGTGGAAGGCGGCATTGGGGAAGCTGTCCAAGGCTGTGTCGGGCGACCCGAAGCGGACACGTGGATCGGGACCGAAATGGCGGCGGATCAACCCGAAGCCCTCGTCGCCGGGTCGGTCCTCGATCCTGACCACCAGATCGTGGATACGGTCCCCGAGGATCCGCTCGACGACCGAGAAAACCTGTTCAACCGGGGCATCCCTGGTCTCGACAGACACCACGAACTGGGGAACCGTGAAGGAACGGCCGGGGGAGGCCCGGCGAAACCGGTACTGCGCGATCAAATGGGCGATCTTGGCCTGCTGGAGATCGAGACTCAGGATCTCCTCGTCGCTGGGGGTGGCCCCGGCGCCCTGATGCCAGCAGAACGCCTCCCGTTCGGGTACCAGCAGGGCACCCCTCGTGTACGCCCGGTAGCCGAACTCGGTGTCCTCCGCGCCCCACTGGGTGAACGACTCGTCGAACCCCCCCACGCTCTCGAGGAACGCCTTGCCGACACCGAGGTTCCCGGACGTGACCACCCTGAATATGTCGTCCGCGGTGGACGTGAGTTCGTTGGTCCTGGCCATGTGGAACTCGATCCACTCGGGGCGTTCCGCCGGGCGATTCGAGAAGAGGTCCCCCAACGAACCGGGCCGCTCCCTGATACTGGACGGATCGATGTCGCCCGTCCGCACGTGCGCCCGGAACCCGAGAGTGAGGGCATCGGACAGCACGTGGTGCCAACGGGCATGGGCTGCCAACCACCCGGCCTCGGGCATCATGTCGCAATCGAGAAACACCACGATGTCGTGGGCCGCGGCCCTCGCGCCCCTGTTGCGAGCCCTCGGCGCCCCGAAACCGCGCCTTTCCTGGTGGATGACCTTCACATCGAGGGGAGTTCCTACGGGTTGGCTGAGCGGGACCCCGGAACCGTCGTCCACGACGATCACCTCGAACAGGTCTCGGGGATAGCTCTGCCTCTCGAGGGCGGCCAACGTCAGCGCCAGCGCCCCGGGAGCTTCATAGTGGGGAATCACCACCGTTACCGGAAGGATGGGTACGAACTCTTCGAGACGAGGGACGTCGACCTTACGCCAGTCGTTGCCTCGTACCGTCGTCGGCCCGCGGGTGCTCACCGGCTCCGGCTTCCCTGCGCCGGCCCTATCCTTCGTCCGACCAGGATCTCTCCCCGAATCAGCCGGTAGCGACCCTCGGCCAGAACCGGGTCGTCCAGAGCGCCGTCGGGAAAGTCGTCGGGAACCCGGTCCGTCCGGACCATTACCAGATCCTCCGGCTCAAGATCGTCCTTTGTCTCGGGTCGCAGGGTCCATACCGGCGCGTCCAGATAATAGGAGACCCAGCGGGGGGTACCGATTCCGGGCGTCACCCAGACGTTCCCAGACGATGGGGCGGCCGACAACTGCTCCACGAGCCTCCCCGCGTCGCCGGGCGCGGTGAGGTAGTCGTGGCGCGTCGGACCGGTGGCGACTCCGTAGAGCGTGGCAGCGAGCACAACCATACCGAAGGCTCCGAGCAACCGGGACGCCCGGTCGACCAGTAACCGGCGGCCGGCGTCGATCAGCGCCGCCAAACCGATGGTCACCGGCGCCACCCAAGGGAAGTTCCAAAGGAGATGTATCCAGGCACCCTGCTGGAGGCCGAAAGTCCAAGCGGCCGCAACACCCAGGGTGACACCGACAGGAACCCGCGTACGTCGATCCACCAGCCCGGCCACCAGTGCGAACGGCGCCAGGGCCCGGAACCACACGGGGGTGAAACGTCCGGCAAATCGCCACTGCCTGGCCAGGAACTCCCCGAACGCGCCCCGCGTCGTATCGACTCTGAAGGCCACCCGGTTGCCCAGCTCGCTCGGATCGGTGGCGTTGAGAAGCCATGCGGCGGTGATCAGCACCCCGGCAACGGCCCCCAGCGCCACCCAGCGGGTCACCGACACCGGGCCCTTCGCAGCGAAGAGCCAGAGGACGAGCAAAGCGATGGCCGCCATCGCGATCCAAGACTGCATGGCGGTCAGGCCGGCCAGTACAGCTGCGCCCGCAAGGACCGGACCGGGCGGATGGTCCGCCTCGCGTAGGTAAGCGATGGCCGCTGCCGAGGCAACAATCAGGGAGAACCCCACGCCGATCCGCCCGTACACGAAGTAGAACCCGGTCACGGTCATGGCTCCCACCGCCAGCAGGGTCGGGCCCCAATGGAGCCCCCTGACCCGGAGTAGTGCGGTCATGAACAGCACCGTTGCCGACCCCATCAGGAACCCGACCGACCGCAGCCCGGCGGGTGTGTCACCGAGCAGACCGACGGACAGGATCGAGACAAACGTCTGGAGCGGCGGATGGTGGGCGTAGGTCACCGCGGCCCGAGGCGGCGTCTCCCCTGGTGCAACGCCGTACTCGGCCCTTATGTACGGCTCGATCAGTGCGCCGTAACCCGACTCCACCGCTCCCCGGTTCCAGAAATTGCGGGCCTGCAGACCCGACCGCGCCAGGATGCGTCCGTCGTCGCTGTCGCCCAACGGAAGATGGAGGTCCGGCAGCCAGACCGCCAGTACTACAAGAGCGATCAGCCCGGCGACGGTCCATCCCGACCAGAGGCGCGCCGCTATCCCGGTGCCTGATGGCCTCATGTGCCTTCCATTATATGTCTGGGATGGCGTGCAGTTCGGATCCATCGGAGCAAGACCGGAGTTGTCGTTCCCCTACGGGTGACGACCGACGCAGCCGGAACAGCACGCCGAGCTTGTCCGGACTGCGGCTTTTCGGATCCAGCCCCTCGGGCCTCTCGGCCTGCTACCGCGGTGCCGATGGCTAGGATCCTCGCTTCGGCTGCTGAAGAACGCCGAGCAATCCACCCTCAGCCCACAGGCCGAGCACCAGCTCTGAGGTCAACGGTTGACAGGGCACAGTAATCGTCATCGTTGTTCAGCATTCTCCTAGTATCCTGATGCGGGGATTCATTGGAGATAGTTGGTGAGGTTGTTGAAGATTTGGTGGGCGGTCTTGTGCCAGATGAACGTTTTTTTGGGTCTTGGTTCCAGTGGGTGACCCATCCAGGACACTAGAGTCCAAGTCGGGTCAGAAACCGGTCCGTGGCGAGTTGTAAACCCCGTACCGGACCGTCGAGCCTTCCAGGCGGTCGGACCAGATCCCATCCTTCCATCTCCTTGACATGCTTCCGCTCCATTGGCTCCAGATATGCCAGGACACGTTCGCGGATCATCATTCGCCATTCTGGGTCACAAAATTCGAATGTGCCCGTATGAACCCGCATCGGCCACTCGGACCTGATCGCGGGTAGAGGGGCCAATCTATCTACGACAAACATCGGCAAGTTCTCAACCCTGTCCCGTGCGTAACAAAAGGTATGGCCATAATACAGCGGCTTCCGTTCGAGAAACTCGTGGATGTATTCACGATCGTACGGCTCCCAATCAGGAAGATAATCGGAATCAAGCACCGCGCGGATCACATCTCTACGAAAACACTTTGTACATCGAAGACATGCCTTACCGTCGTGTTCCATACAATAGACCACATCTCCCGAGTGAACGAGGTCGAGTGAGAGTTGCATCGTCACGTACTCGCTCACTCCACAGACAGGTGAGAACACCGGTATTCCTACTTCATTGAAAGCAGTCTGCCAGAAGTTACCTGTGACTCCATGCCGCTTTCGTGCCCTGAAACGATTCCAGTATCTCGTCCCGTTATACAGGAGCGTATTGGCGAGCGTAGATCCCATTAGAATGATCCCGAAATCGTAGTCGGTAGCCAGCAGAAGCGACGTGGCAAACGCGCATGTCCATCCATGCCAGCCTCCCGGGTAGGAAACGTATCTCTGGTTGGTTGTTACAATCTTTCCCATGTCAGGACCCAAGCTACGCACGATCTCGTGGGTATGAGAGGGTACTAGCCTTCCTTGCCTGAGGTGTGCCTCATGGACGACATATGCGTCAGGAAACATCACGCGAATGGCACTGGAGTCGATTCCTCCACCAAAGGAAAGTGCCATCTTCGAACCCGAGTACTTGTCGAGCTTGGGATCAACGTTGGCGAACCTGAACACACGGCCAAAATTCGGTCTTTTGAACGCTGCTTCGAGTCGGGGAGAAACAGGCACAGGGAATACAACCCGGTGACCGATGAAGGGATAGAAGATGATCAGGCAAAGGAGTCCGAGTAGATCGGGGTGAATCGATTGTACGGCACAGTCGAATGTGATTTCCTCACCGGAGTAGGTGATCTCTTGGCCATGGCCTTCCTGCCTCTCCCCCGTCTGCTTATCTCCGAGCTCGAAAATGGCGCGCAGGGTTGATGTTTGTCCCTGGGACTCGAACTCGAAAATCATCGTGGTCTCCATTGCAGTGAGCCGTTCGAAGCTCTGGTGAGAGTTGTAAAGTACTATAGACCTTGTACTCTTACTTACTGCGTCGTAGAGCGGCGCCCGTAACGAGGCCATAACGGCCCCTGTGGGCCATCGTATCCGGATTCGTCGCCATCCACGACGGCAATCGGTCAAGGCGAACCAGAGCGAGTTCCGTGTCGCCTACGCCGTCTGCAGTACCGGCGGTCAATTCGGTCACTGGCAGGTCCCAGTAATAGCTTACCCAGCGCGGCACCGGATCCACGCCCCCAACCACCCAAGCCATCGTCTGTCCAGACGCCGGGCCGGTTTCCCGTAGCAGCACGCCGGCGTCGGAAGGGCTCCGGAAGTAGGCATCGCGGTACGGCGCCAGGCGGGCGAATCCGGCCACCGCGAGGAGCACCAACGCGAGCGCTGCCCCGATCAACACCGGCTTGCCGTCGAACCGACCTGCTGCCCGATCCAGAATCACGGCCAGACCCAAGAACACCGGAACCAGCAGCGGATAGGTCCAGTAATCGTGGACGTACGCTGCGGCGGGGGCCGCCAGCGTCCACATTCCGAGAGCGACCAGGATCGCGCCGGACGCCCCTCTGGTCCGCCGGTCCACCAGGGCCACGACCAGCGCCGGGACGATCATCCACCGGAACCACCATGGAAACAGGGTCCCGTAGAACCACTCGTAGTTATCGACGAGTCCGGCCCATCCCGACCACCGGAGCCGGGATCGGGTATGGCCGGCCAACTCGCCCGCGTCACCCACGGCCAGCGCCCAGAACAAGGCCAGGGCCACCATCGCGAGACCGACGGCCCCCACCGCCATGGCCCTCCTTCGGTTCGGGCCCTCGCGCATCCCCGACCCGGAAGCCAGAACGATCAGCGCGGCGCCCATCCACGACGACAGGGCCGTCAACCCTGCGGCGATCAACAGCACGCCGTGGCTCCCTCCCATCCTCCGGTGCCGGTACCAGAGGGCCAGGAACACCACCATGATCGACACGCCGAGCCCCAGACGGGCGTAGATCCAGAACATGGGAGTGGCCGCCACCAAGGCCATCACCACCACGGAGACGCCCGCCCCCAAATCCAGTTCCCCAGCCAGCCAGAGCAGCCCGGCCACCGTTCCCAGCCCGGCGGCGTACCCGATCGCGTGCAACTGCCATTCGCCCTGCCCGAGCACCGAACCGACCGCGGCGTGCAGGATGTTCATCAGCGGGGGGTGATGGACGTAGGGGTCGGACGAGAAGGGCGCCATCGACGCCAGGTAATCCGACCCCGGCAGGCCGCCTTCGACGAAGTTGCGAACCACGAGACCGAACCGTCCGTTGATGCGTCCGTTATGGCTGGCGCCGAGCGGGAGGAACAACAGCTCCCACCAACCGGCCCCCAGCACGGCGGCGATCACCGTCCCACCGGCCACCCTGACCGGAGTGTCCCGACGGAGCAGGTCGAGGACGGGGCCGCCATTCATCCGCCGGAGCCTATCCGTCACCCCGCCACTGAGCGGTAGATCGGATCAAGCCGGCTTCCGAGCGGCGGCGATGACTCCTCTCAACTGGTCGATAGTCGGCCGGCCGGCAAGACCTTCCGGGGTTCGATATACGCGGCACGCCAACCCGACTCGGGCGGAGGGATCGAAGAACGGGTCGACTCCGTCGACCAGGACCGTGGGCGAACCCCGGAACCCGTGTTCCAGCGCTGCTTCCGGGGTCTCGATCCGCTGGTACCGGACCCTGACGCCGAGCTGGTCGAGGTGACGCCCGGTGGTCTCCCAGTTGGGACAACCATCGAAGTACTGGAGGGTGACGTCGACGGCCGATTCCCTCGGCAGGCCCGGGCTGGGGGGGTCGACCAGATGGCAGATGCAGTGGAGGGGCCAGTCGTCCTCCACCCCTTCGGCTTCGGTCCGGAGAACGACCAGATTCTCCCGCGCCCGGCGAAGCTCCTCGATCCGGCGGTCCATGGCGGATATCTCCCGGACGATGGCTTGCCTCAGTAGGTCACACGGCGCAACCCCGCTGCTACACATGGACACGATTTCGCGAATGTCCCCGAGCGAGAGCTCGAGAGAACGCAACTGCCGGACGAACCTCAGCAGGTCCACGTCTTCCTCTGTGTAATCCCGGTACCCCTCCGGGGTCCGGGTGGGACGGGGAACTATCCCCTGCGCCTCGTAGTAGCGGATCGCAGATGCTCTCAACCCCGCCGAACGGGCCGCCTCGCCGATCAACACCTATCGTCCCCCGCAGTCACAACAGCGTGATCGGGTAGGCGTGCCTGCCTGCCCACCCCCGGGAGTTCGACCCCCGTGAGATCGCGAAAAACGCCGCCCGCGGACCGTTGCTCCGGGCCCTCCCCCACCACCACCCTGCCAGGGTTCCGAGCGCGTTCCTCCCGCCCCCGGCGGGCCATCCGGCTCCGAGACTCAATGATCCCTCGGGCGGTCGAACGACGTCCGGTTCGACACCGCCCCGGTGTTTGGTACCACCCATAGTGCAACACGACTGTGACAGGGTCAACCCCCTCGCACAGGAAACTATTCGCGATTCGGTCCACCTAACCCGAACGAATCTACACCTTCATCCCGGTCGAAGGTCAAGTCCGGGCGGCCGGGCTTGCTGCGCGGCGCTCGGGCGGTCAAACTCGCAGGCGTGACATCAGACGCAGCGGTAGACGTGAGCATCGTGCTGCCGGTCTTCAACGAGGCCGGACACCTCGGGAGAGAGGTCGAGCGGATCAGGGAAGCGATGGACGCGTCGCCTTACGAGTACGAGATCCTGGTGGTCGACGACGGTTCGACCGACGGCGGCGTGGCCGAGTTGGAGGATATGGACGACATCCGCCTGGTCGCGTTCGAGCAGAACCGCGGCTCCGGGGCTGCTCGCAGGGCCGGAACCTCGCTGGCCAGGGGCGATGTGGTGGTCTGGACGGACGCCGACATGACCTACCCGAACGACCTGATCCCGGCGTTGGTGGGTCTCCTGCCCGGATGGGACATGGTGGTGGGGGCCCGGAAGTCCGAAGGCGGCTCCCACAAGCTGTTCCGGGTTCCCATCAAGTGGGCGATCCGCATGCTGGCGTCGTTCCTGACGATGACCAGGATTCCTGACCTCAACTCGGGCTTTCGCGCCTTCCGCCGGGTGGTGGCCGGCCAGTACCTCCACCTGCTGCCCTCCGGCTTCAGTTGCGTCACCACCCTGACGATGAGCTTTCTCTCCAACGGGTACTCGGTTCGCTACACACCGATCGAGTACGCGGCCCGGGCAGGCAGGTCCAAGTTCCACTGGTGGAAGGACACCGCCCTCTACATCAGGCAGGTGCTCCGCATGGTCCTGCTGTGGAACCCCTTGCGCTTCTTCGCGCCGGTCGGCGTGACCCTGGGCGTCTCCGGGTTGGGGAAGCTGCTCTACGACCTGGTCACCAAGGATCTGCGGGTGGCGACCAATACGGTGACGTTGCTCCTGTCCGCCGTAGCCGTCCTCCTCCTGGCCTTGGGGGCCGACCTCCTGGTCCTGCTCAACCGGCCTCGGGACATGGTGCTGCCCGCCACATCGGATCCCGAAGACCGCCCGGGCCGCTGAGCAGACCGTAGGGAGGCGCTGGAGGGTGAGGTTCGTACTGCGGTCAGGGGGGCGCCCGCCCGGAGCAGCCGGCCGCACATGTGGCTGCCGGGGCCACCGGGAAGGCTCGGGCTCCCAATGACCCGCCGCATCGCCGTCGCCGGTTGGATCGGTTCGGACAATCTCGGCGACGAGCTCATCCTGAGGGCATTGGCCGGATCGCTGCGCGCCCGGGGGGCGGAGCCGGTTGCCATCACGATCGACCCGCACCGGACCACCCGCACCCACGGAATCGATGCCCTCGTCCACCGATCCCCCCTCGACACGCTGCGCTTGGCCCGGTCGCTGCGGGACATGCACGGGCTGGTGGTCACAGGTGGGTTGATACAGACCGAGACATCGGTGTGGAACGTACCGTTCCACGCCTTGAGGATGCGGGCCGGCGCCCGGTTGCCCGGTTGTGCAGTCGGTCTCGGGGTGGGGAGGGTGAGCGGGCCTGTCCCGGTCGCGGTGGCCCGTCGCGCCCTTCGGCGGTTGGAGATGGTCGTGGTACGTGACCACGACTCCGCCGATCGGCTGCTCGGCTGGGGACTTCGCAACGTCCGGGTGGGGAGCGATCCCGTCATCGGTGAACCCGTCGGACCCGTCGTTGCCGAGGACACGATGTGCGTGATCCTGCGACCCCCCAACCGCCGGGGAGTCGGTACGGCCGCCACCAAGGCCGGTCCTCCCTCCCCCGCCCGGTCCGTTGCCATCGCCGCCGCTCTCGACGCCGTGGCGCGAGCTACCGGATTGTCAACCCGCATGGTGGCTTTCCAGGAGAGCCGGGACATGGCGATTCACCGATCGGTCGCGGAGCACCTGGGCTCGGAGGCCGAGTTGGCGGCGCCCGGGCTCGACGACGTGCTCGACGAAGTGGGCAAGAGCCGCCTGGTGATCACGATGCGCTACCACGGAGCCATCGCCGCCCTTCTCCACGGAAGGCCGGCGGTCCTGCTCGACTACTCACCCAAGATGTCGTCCCTGGCTGCGGAAGGGGGACGGTGGGCCCCGCTGGTCACATCTCTCCAGCCCGAGCCCGACCGCCTGGTGCGAGCCGCCGAAGCCGCCATCGGGGTCGCCGCCCGGGCGAGCGAAGTGCGGGAGCTCCTCAGGGAGCGCCTGTCCGAGAACGACCGGGCACTGGACATCGTTATCGGCCGCGGTCCATGAAGAGACTGAAACCCCTGCTAAGGGCGCTGCGGATCGCCTACTTGATAGGACTGGCAGTCCTGATCGCATGGGTGGTGCGCTCCGAGTGGTCGGAAGTGATGGGATTGGTGGAAGGCGCCCGGCCGGCGCCCATCGCCGTTTCGCTGCTGGCGAGCTTCGGCCTGATCTGGATAGGCGCCTGGTTCTGGGTGGTGAGCCTTCGGACCCAGGGTTACCGTGCATCTCCTCTCGGGGTGCTCAACGAAGCGGTCCTGGCCACCTCCCGATCCCTGCCGGCCCGCTACGTGCCGGGCTCGGTGTGGTTCGCGGTGGGGAGGGTAGGGCTGCTGCGTAACGCCGGGATACCTCTCGGGCCGCTCAGCGCCACCGCGATACTCGAGATGGCCACCAGCCTGACCGTGGTGCTCATTTGCGGCCTGGCGGTGCTCGGCCTCTCCGGAGGCATTCCCGTGAGTGCAACCTGGATGATCGCCCTGGCCCTGGCCCTGATCGCCGCCACCTCCCCTGCCGTGGGCGGGAGAGTGGTGGCCTGGCTGGCGGCGCGCCGGGGCATCGGGTTCTCCCTCAGCTGGCGCGGGTACCTGCAGTTGATAGGCATCAACCTGGTTTTCTGGGGATGGTCGGCCTTCACATTCCTCCTGTACCTGCGCTCGTTCCCCGCCACCGACGGCTACAGCACGATCCTGGTGGTAGGAGGGTTCCTCTTGACCTGGGGTATCGGGTTCCTGGCGCCCTTCGCCCCCCAAGGAATCGGAGTGTTCGAGGTAACGATGGCCACCGTGCTGCAGGCGGAGGGGGTGGCCGGGACCGCGGTGGTACTGGGCGGCTACCGGCTCGTGCTAGTGGCCAGGGACCTCGTAGCGACCTCCGCGGCCGAGTTCATAGCCACTCGGAGAGCACTTCGAGGACCAGGACCGAAGGATCGACCTCGGGAACCCGGTACGGACGACGGAACCGATCCGGGTCCTCGATGAATCCTTGGACGACCGACGGGTCGTAGCGGCTCAACACCACGTTGGCGCCCACCCCGTCGGAGCGATCCGTGCGCTTGCGCCACAGCAGGGTGGGAACGCCCAGCATGGCGCACTCCTCCTGGATCGATCCGCCGTCGGTGACCACGAAGGGGGCAGCGGCCACCATGTTCAAGAACTCGGCATGGCCCACCAGATCCATCAACTCCACACCGGAGCGCTCCAGCCGCTGCATAGCCCGGTCACCGAGCGCTCCGATGGTCGGCTGGTGGAGGAGCCAACGTACCGGGCGGTCGGCGGCCAGCTGCTCCGCGAGGGCCGCCAGCCCTTCCCGCCTGGTCCGGCGGTGGAGGTTCTCCACCCGGTGCATGGTAATGATCACCGGTCCCGTACCCCCGCCAACCGGATCCGCCCTCCGCAACGACTCGAGCACCGTGTTGCCGGGTAGCGGCACGATCCGGCCCGTGACGCGCATGGCCTCGAGGTTGCGCACTGCCTCGTCGTCAGGAGCGAACAGCAGATCGGCCCGCCGCGCCACCAGATGGCGGATCAGTTCCTCGGGGAACGGGTGCAGCCAGCGGCCCGACCGCAGGCCCGCTTCGAGATGGGCCACAGCCAAGCCCGCCCGGCGAGCCATGATCGTGCTGAGCAGGGTCGAGGGCGTGTCCCCGTGGACGACGCACACTCCTCCCAGGCCGCCGAACACCCCCTCGCGGAGGCGGCGTTTCGACAGGAGACGGCCCGCCAGCCGGAATGTCCAACCGATGGCCTGGGGGATCGAGGTGACGTCGACCCCGTCGCCGAGTCGCACGTCGGGAGGCCGGATTCCCATCTCCTCCTGGAACGAAGCGGCGAGCACCGCGTGCTGGCCGGAGTCGATGAGCCGGTAGTCGACGCCGCGCGCGTCCATGAGCCGGAGCAGCGGCGCGGTCTTGATGTATTGCGCCTTGGTGCCGATGAACACCTGGATCATGCCCGGCTGCACGGCTTCTCGTTACGGCAACCCTCAGCCAGCCGTGGTAGGCAGGGCTAGTTTGTACGCCTCAACCACCGGACCAGCCGGACCCAAGCCCTGCACCTTGCCCCGATCGAGCCACAGCACCCGATCGCACATCTCGACTACCATGGTGAGCGAGTGGCTGGCCACGATCACCGTCCCGCCCCTTGCCAGTAGATCCCGCATCGCCCCCAGGCTCTTCTCCCTGAAGCCGGCATCGCCCACAGCCAAGACCTCATCGAGGAGGAGGATGTCTGGCAGCAGGTGCATCGAGATCGAGAAGGCCAGCCGGGAGACCATTCCGGACGAGAAGGACTTGAGGGGGCGGTCGATCGCCTCCCCGAGGCCCGCATAACCGACGATATCGTCGAACAGGCGGCCGATCTCCGCCCTTCTCAAGCCGTGCGCAAGGCCGCTCAGATAGACATTGCGCCGCCCCGACAACTCGGTGTTGAAACCGGCACCCAGCTGCAGCAGGGTGGATGTCTCGCCGCGTATCTCCACGGTGCCCGAATCGGGCCGCATGGTGCGGGCGATCACCCGTAGCAGGGTACTCTTGCCGGCCCCGTTGTCGCCCACCAGGCCCAGGGTCTCGCCTCGCTGAACCTCGAAGGAGACATCGTCGAGCGCCACCACGGTGGTGGCCTGTCGCAGCCTCCTCCCCGCGACGACCCTGCGCAGGGTCGGCGTCCGCTCAACGTAGGCCCGGTACCGGACCCCGACTCCATTCACCGAAACCGCCGCGGAACTCACAGGTGCCTGACCATGTTGCCCTCTTGGCGCACGAAGCTGACGACCCCGCCCAGCCCGATCACCATCGTCCAGACCAGGGCCGGGATGAACGCCGCGACATCGAGTTCCCGACCCATCAACGCCATGCGGTAGAACGACAGGATCCCGAACATGGGGTTGAGAGGGGCGATCTGCTCGATCCATTGCCCCTGACCCTCGACGAAGCTAAGAGGCCAGATGATCGGGGAGAGGTAGAGCCACAGCCTGTTCAGGTGCGGGATAAGGTTGTTGATGTCCCTGAACGGGATGGCCAGCCGGGCGATCCACCCCGCCAGACCGAGGTTGAACAGGGTATGGAGGCCGATGGCAACCGGTAACCACACGATGCTGGCTCCGGGTCGGACCCCGTTGGCCGGCCAGACGATGACGTAATAGACGGGGATCGACAGAGCGAACCCGATACCGGTTTCGATGATCGCCGACATCGGCAGCACCAATCGGGGAAAGCGGATGTTCACGAGGAGTCTCCGGTTGGCCAGGATGCTGTTGGCGCCCGATGTCATGGCGGTCGCCGTGTAGTTGAACACGAACACCCCGGAGAGGAGCCAGGCTATGAAGTCGGCGTCGCCCCTTCGCCCTTCGAAGATGACCCCGAAAACCAGGAAGTAGACCGCCGCCATGATCAAAGGGTTCAACACCCACCAGAAGAACCCCAGCGAGGTGGACGCGTTACGGGCCTTCAGATTCCCCATCGCCAGGAACCAGCCGAACTCGCGCCACTGCCACAGATTGCGCAAGTAGGTACGCCATCCGGACAGGCTCGGGGCTTCGCTGGCGGTAATAGTGGGCACGACAGCCGATTCTACGGCCACCATTCCTCCTTGGCGGCATTCAGCCGATCCGGTCACACCGGTGACTGTCCTGCGTACACCACCCACGTTCGGTTGTTCCCTCCGTGGTGTGCTGGCATACCATGCGCCGTACCACCGTCAAACTCCCCGACCGCGTCGATGCCGTACTGAGGCACGAGGCGCACCGTCGCGGGATCACCATCTCGGAACTCACCCGCGAGGCCATCGAAGCCCACTTGGGGCTGCCCGACCGGCGACTCGGGGCAGCCAGCGCCGGCCGTAGCGGGAGGAGCGACATCTCGATGCGGAAGCAGAGGTCCGATTCCTCGGAGATCTGGCGACGGGCGAACTCACGGTCGAACCCGTCGGAGCGAGTGACTGGCTCCGTATTGCCGAACTCGTGTACCGGTACCGGGACCTATCGCTCGGAACGGTGGATGCGTCTGTCGTCGCGACCGCCGAGCGTCTGGATGTGACCACGATCATGACGCTTGACCGGCGGCACTTCTCGATCGTCCGGCCCTCTCATACACCGAGGTTCGAGATCCTTCCGTAGGAAGGTGCTGCAAAACGGTGCTGAGCAACGGCCCGTCTTCCTCTGAACAGGCATTGTGTCATCGGTCGACGGGCCGTGAAGGGGTTTTGCACCACCCACCTAGCGAGGCTGAGTGGCCTGTCAGGCGCCCTCGAGCCAGGTGGCCAAGCGCTCGGCCACCGCCGGGCCCGTGAGGCCCAGTTCCTCGGCGATCCGCCCCGCGGGTGCGGACGCCCCGAAGCGGTCGATGCCGATCGTGAGGCCGCCGGATCCGGCGAACCTCGACCAGCCGTAGGTCGAGGCAGCCTCCAAGGTGGCGACCGCCATGCCCTCGCCCAGCACCTCCCGGCGGTATCCGTCCGGTTGCTCCAGGAACAACTCCACGCACGGCATGCTCACAACCCGGATGGAGTGGGAATCCGCGAGGATTCCGGCCGCCTCCAAGGCAACCGAGACCTCCGAACCGGTGGCGACCACCACGGCATCGGTCCCATCCGCCAGTACGTACCCGCCGCGGGCCACGCCGCCCTCCCGGCCGGACCGGTCCAGGACCGGCACGCTCTGGCGGGTCCCCAGGATGATCGCCGGGTGGCGCTGGTTGAGCACCGTCTCCCACGTCTCGACCATCTCGCCCGCGTCGGCCGGGCGGAACACCGCCATGTTGGGCATGGCCCGCATCGAGGCCAGGTGCTCGATGGGCTGGTGAGTGGGACCGTCCTCTCCGAGAAACACCGACTCGTGGGTGAAGACCCAGATCGCGGGGATGTCCATGAGGGCCGAAAGCCGTATCGCCGGACGCATGTAGTCGCTGAACACGAAGAAGGTGGCGCCGTACGGCCGCAGACCACCGTGGAGAGCCATACCGTTGACCACCGTGCCCATCGCATGTTCCCGAACCCCGAAGTGCATGTTGCGGCCGCAACGATTGTCACGGGAGAAGCTCCCGCCCGCCGACAGGATGGTCTTGGTCGACTCGACCAGGTCGGCGGAGCCGCCGATCAACCCGGGAACCTTCTCGCCTATCTCGTCGAAGATCGCCCCCATGGCCCGCCGGGTGGCCAACCCGGCGCCCACCTCGAAACCCGGGCCTTCCAACTCGACCGGCGCCGGATCGAAGTAGGCAGACCAGCGGGCGGCCAGGTCGGGGCTCGCCCCGGTCGCGGCGTCGAGTCTCCGCTCCCAGGACGAACGGGCTTCGCGACCCCGATCCATCCCGGAGGCGAAGAACTCCCGCACCCCGTCGGGGACATGGAAGTCCTGATCCGGCCATCCGACCCCCCTACGCCACCCGGCGATCTCGCTCGCCCCGAGGGGCGCTCCGTGGGCAGCGGAGGTGTCCTGCTTGCTGGGGGCGCCCTTACCGATGTGGGTACGAGCGATGATGAGCGATGGTCGCCCGGTCTCACGGCAGGCGGCGCCGAGAGCAGTATCGATCGCCTCGGGATCGTGCCCGTCGACTTCCAGGGTGTGCCATCCCACTGCCCGGAAGCGAGCGGCCACTCCCTCGCTGAAGGTCAGGTCGGTGGGACCGTCGATGGAGATACGGTTGTCGTCGTAGACGTAGTTGAGCTTGCCGAGACCCAGATGGCCGGCCACCGAAGCGGTCTCGGCCGAGATTCCCTCCATCAGGTCGCCGTCGGAGACGAAGGCCCACGTGCGATGGTTCACCAAGTCGTCGCCGAACACCGAGTTGAGGTGGGCTTCGGCGATCGCCATTCCCACGGCGGCGCCGAATCCCTGCCCGAGGGGTCCGGTGGTCATCTCTATCCCCAGATGAGGCTCGTACTCGGGGTGCCCGGCCGTCGGCGACCCCCACTGGCGGAAGTTGACCAGGTCCTCCATCGAGACCGGGAACCCACACAGATGCAGGACCGAATAGAGCAGCATCGAACCGTGCCCGTTCGACAGCACGAAGCGGTCCCGGTCCGGCCACCGTGGATGGTCGGGATCCACTACCAGGTGACGGGTCCACAGAACCGTGGCCAGGTCGGCCATGCCCATCGGCATTCCCGGATGGCCCGAATTGGCCCGCTGGACTGCGTCCATCGCCAGAGCGCGGATCGTATGCGCAGCTGCCTGATGCCCCTCTCGGTTGATCGGCGTTGGGTTGGACACCGTCTACGCGCCCGCGGCCAGGGCCTGGAGCATGGAACCCATGACTTCAGGGGCTATGCCCCCACTGATCCGCCGCACGACCCTACCGGACCCGTCCAAGAGGACGTAATAGGGGTACGCGTTCAGACCGAAGGCGTTGGAGATGCTGTCGGCGGCACTGTCCACCACCACCCGCGGGGTCCATCCCTCGCGTTCCAGCCAGACGTCGGGCGGGTAGTTGGGCCGGATCTCGTTGATCGCGGTCGCGACCGACACGAAATCCACCCCGGGAGGGATGCCGTTCTCGTTGATCCATGCCTGCACCGCCGGCACCTCACTCTGGCAGTGCTGGCACCAGTGGGCCAGGAACACGATGATCTTGGGGATGCCGTCGTGCTGTATGGAAGCCGGCTGCCCCGAGAAGTCGAAGGACGACACCTCGGGCGCCGGCAGACCGGCTGCGGAGTCGCTGACCGTATTGTCGTAGCGAGGCAGGATGGGTCCGGTAACCGTCACGTCGGGGAGCAGCAGAGCCTCTCGTTCCGGTTCACGCTCCTCCTCGCCGGCCAGCGTGATCCCGAGTACCACCACCGCCACCAGCGCCACCAGACCTGCACCCGCCAGGAGGATCTTCTTGCCGAGCCCCGAAGGTCGGTCCTCGGATGTGGGAAGGGTGGGTCTGACGGGTGCAGGCTTGGCCGATGGCCGCACCTTGGGGTCCCCGCGCTTACCCTCGGTCCTTGCCATGGGCTACTCCTATGTTCGACCTGTGTACGACGGTTCCCCGAGCATCCGCAGACCCGCCAGCAGGGCGATCATCAGGAACCCGGTGAACGCCATGAAGGGTATCGACATGAAACCGAATTGCTCAACCCAGACGTAGGTGCAGGGCGCGGCCGCGTCGCAGAACTGCTCGGATCCGCCCACCCAACCCCGCTGCTCCGCGTAGTGGTAGGCGGCGACCAAGCCGCCCACCGACGAGAGCGCCAGAGCGATCTGCGCCACCCCGCGAAACGGCTTCCACGCAGCCACGATCAGCAGGACGGCGAGTGGATACATCAAGCCCCTCTGAACCCAGCACAGAAGGCACGGGACGAAACCCTCCACCTCGGACAGGTAGAGCGACCCGAAGGTCGCGACCGCGGCAACCGTTGCTGCCACCGGCAAGGCATACGGACCCAGTTCCAGAGAGGCGGCAGCCCGGTAGCGGGAGCTGACGAGCGTGATCGCCAAGCCCACGGATGCCGCTAGAGCCAGCAGGCTCAGCAGTGAGAAGAGCAGGACCATGAGAGCGACCACCGATTGAGACGATTCTGGACAGCGATCTTAGACCGCCGGCAGGAGAATCTCCGACCGCAGAGGGAGGACCGCTCCATTGCTTGTCGAGCCGCTCAGGCTCCGGGTGAATCTGGTAGCCGGTATTTGCGGGCCGCATTGCCGTTCGCGTGGGTAGTCAGAACTCCGGATACAGATCCTCGTGCGAGGTGTCGGCTGCCGTGTAGTCGGGTCCGTAGTTCCGAAAGTACGGAAGAGTTCTGGACTATATAACTGTTTGAAAAGGTTTCTGCTGGTTTATATCACACACCCGCAGTACAATACGAACATATGTACGAATACCTACTCGACTACCCGGACCACGACACGGTCCAGCCCAGCTTCCTGAACGGCATGGAAACCAACCGGTCACACGACATGTTCATGAGCGGCTACCAGAAGCAGCGACAACGGGTGTACGACCGGGCCCATCACATGGTGGGGAGCGGGGGCTATTTGCATGCGGATGTGGAGGACGCCAAAGCAGAAGCCGGCCTCGTCCGAGCCGAGGCCCAGGTCAGCAGGGCCAGAGGCGACCAGCTCGGTTGGGTCAAGCACATGCTGCGGCGCGGGAGTACAGCAAGGTTGGGGTATCGCAATCCGGTGGAACTGGTCGCTTCCCGTCTCGATATGGAGCGTTCCACGGCTCGTGCTCTGGTGTATCTGGCCGAACGGTTGGGAGACGACCAGATCGAGGGGATCCGAAACGGCGCTGTTGCCTACGTGCGGGCGCTGGAGGAGACCCGCCTGGCCGAAGCGGGCGCCTCGGCTGAAGTGATCGCCCGTAGCCGGGATATGGATCTCGAGTCGGTGAAACGGATCCTCCAAGCCCACCGCAAGATGAGCCGGGCCGACGAGCGACGGGTGTTCGAGGGCCAGTATGTGGCGTTCCAGCCTTCCCTGGACGGCAGCCACGTGCGGCTGAACGGACAACTCGGCGCTCTGGAGGCGGAGATATGCCGCCAGGGTCTCGACCGCAGAGGTGAGAAGCTGATACCGGCGGGTGAGGCCCGTCCCGATGCTGGACTGCGCAGGGCGTTGGCGCTCACCACCCTGTGCCAGGACGAACTCGACCGCAATCCCAAACCCGCTAACACAACCGCGGAACGGATACGGTCGGCCCGCAACCGGCGCGAACCCCTCCTCATGGTCGTCGCCCACCAGCCCCTCGCCGAAGCATCGGGCTTCGAACAGGGCACCGCCGTGCTCGCCGGAGCAAGGGTAGGACCCGATGTCGTGGACCTCATCGGATGCGTGGGCCGCACCGAGGCCATCACCGCACAAGGACCCGACATCGTCCACCACGGCGCCGCCACCGGCATCCGGCCGGCGCTGCGGCGGGCCGTGCTCGCCCGAGACGACGGTTGCACCATCGACGGATGCACCTCCACGTACCGTCTCGAGGTGCACCACATCGTGCCGAGATCCCAAGGCGGCGACCACTCACCTGAGAATCTCACCGCCCTGTGCTGGTGGCACCACCACGTCGCCGTACACCGCCGAGGCATGCGTATCGATCCCCAATCACCACCCCGGCGACGACGCCTGTTGCCACAGAGGCGCTCCTGCGGTTACCGGCCACCCGACCCAGACCCCCACACCCTCGCCATATTCCGAGCCCTGCACGCACCCACCAACCGCGCTCCGCCCTGATCCGGCACGCCACCGGCTGCCCTGCCCACATCAGTTGACCGACCGCGTACAACACCCGAACAGATCCCAGAGCAGGACCAACCACCGGGGCCATCCCCGGTGAGTGTCGAGAGCCGGGCCGATCCCTATGCCCCGTCTGGGAGGGGTGCGATCATCTGGCGGTCGACGATCTGACCTGCGGCCATGTGGATCCTTTCATCCCCTCCCCCGAATCATGTCCGGGTCGGTGGGTGATCCCTTTCGATAGACCTCAGCAGTTGGGGTGGGTGTTGGGATGTCCGTCGAGGATGCTGTCGTTCTTGTTACCTCGGACGCGGCTACGGGTGGGCCGGTGGAGGAATACCGTATCTGGTTGGTTGACCGGGCTACCCCGTAGGAGCCAGTACCTGCCCATCCGCTACACCAACCGCATCACCCAGCCCGGTATCCGACCCTCGGTCGGATCCGTAGGCAATTCATATGCCAACGCGCCCGCCGAGTCGGTCATCGGCCTGCACAAGACTGAACTCATCCACCGAGAACGTCTGCCGACCGAGCACCGTCCTGGGAGGCTGGTGCTTAATGGGGTTTCTTTGCGATGCAAATACCTCTGACCAGGGGGTGTGCCATCTCGAAATCGGAGATTGAGGCCTTTTCGACCAGTCTCCTAGGACGTTTGCGGTGCCTGGTGGGCTTGGAGTTCGGCCAGGCTCGCCCATTCGAGAGTGCGGGCATGGGTAGCCTCCAGCACCACGTCCGGAGCCATGCCCGCTTCCTTCGCCTCGACCCAGCGGGCCGCGCACAGGCACCAGCGGTCGCCAGCTTTGAGACCCGGAAAGCGGAAGGCCGGCACCGGGGTGGAAAGATCGTTGCCCACCGACCGGGAGAACTCGAGAAACTCGTCGGTGACCACCACGCATACGGTGTGCACACCGTAGTCGCGAGCGTCCGTGTTGCAGCACCCGTCCCGTGACCAGCCGGTCAGCGGATCCAGCGAACACGCCTTCAGTTCACTACCCAAAACGTTATGCGCCATGGCTGCATTGAACCACATCCGGAGCAGTCTGTGGTCGTGAGCCGTGTCCAGTGGTTCGAGGGCCCGTAACCCGCGAGCCGTGAGCCACGCCCAGCATCGTGCTTATGCCAAGCTTCTATTACTGGATATACCAATAACTATTGACCATCGGCTACTGGACACCAGCCACCGACGCTCAGAAGCTCTGGCCGAAGCTCGATATGCCGCGCAGACCGAGACCCATCATGAACAGGAGAGCCAAGCCCCAGTAGAGGGCCGGGCGGCGCTGGAACTGCGCCCTGTATATGTAGATGAAGGTCAGGGTCAGCAGGATCACGATGCCGTAGAACATGTGGATGCTGCCCGGCTCCAGATCCCGGGCGAAGAGCAGCAGGCCCAGTCCTACCTGAACCATCATCGAGAGGACCGACAGGGTCACCAGGGCCTTGAACACCCGGTCGGGCCGGCGGCGGAAGAAGTGATACAGAAGCGCCGCCGCCCCCGAGGCACCACAAACGCCGATGGCCGTCCATCCCAGCCACATGTGGAGAGGCACCGCCAGATCAGTCACACGGGCGTCCCACTAACCGACCGTCATCGACGGGACCCGCGGCCCGCCATCTCCGATCGAGCCACCTCCGTCAGCACGTCGGTGAGACCGGCCACCGCGGACGGGTCCAGCCGCAGGTTGCGGCCGATCTCGATCTGCACGCCCCCTTCGGACGGGAGGTTGACGGGATTGAGAGGATGCTCGCCTCTGAGATGTCGCGGGATACGCTCCATGTCATCGATCACCCGGAAACCGGCGCTCCGCAACTTCCAGCCTACCCGCCCGGCCAAGGACCGGTTACCTCCGCCCAACGCCACCTTGTCGTTGAGGCGCGCCAGGTTCATCCCGTGCAGCGAGAGCACCATGGTGGAGCGAGACAGGAAGGCGTCGAGGAGCCTCGACTCGGTCCGGTCGTACCTGACCGATGTCAGGTGACCATCCGGTTCCCTCCACTCCGGTTGCACCACCGCGTACAGGCTGGCCCCGCTGGCGAGAGCGGCCGCCTCGCCGATCTCATAGGTGGACGGCTCTATGCCGCCGTGCAGGGCCATGAAACCGAAGGCGGCTTCGATGCCGGCCACTTCCCGGACAGCCGGGTGTCGGAGCAGTTCACGCAACGACCGGGGCATCCGCTCAACCCGGGAGCCTGTCCGAGTACCGGTCCCGCATGACCTTCTTGTCGAACTTCCCGGTGCTGGTCTTGGGAACCTCGTCCACGAACAGGTAGTCATCCGGCAGCCACCAACCGGGGACCTTACCGGACAGATGGTCCGACAACTCCTCCGCCGTAACCTGCTGACCCGGATGCGGCACCACCACCGCCAGGGGCCTCTCCTGCCACTTGGGGTGGGTCACACCCACGACTGCCGCCTCGGCCACCGCGGGATGTCCCATGATGATGTTCTCGATGTCGATCGAGGAGATCCACTCCCCGCCCGACTTGATCACGTCCTTGGATCGGTCGGTTATGCGGATGTAACCCTCCGGGGTGATCTTGCAGACGTCCCCGGTTCGCAACCAGCCGTCCACCATCGTGTCGCTGCTTCGAGCATCCCGGATGTATTCGGCGGCGACCCATGGTCCCTGGATGAGCAACTCCCCGAATGCCTCGCCGTCCTGGGGTAGCTCGTTTCCGTCGTCGTCCACGATCCTGACCCGCAGACCGGGGATCGGCAACCCGGCTGTCTCGAGGAAGTCGAGCCGGCGTTCCCAGTTCCATGACTCCATATCGGGTCGGAGGTCGGCGATCGCCGCTACCGGGTTGGTCTCGGTCATACCCCAGCCCTGGACCAGGTTGATACGCCTGTGCCGCCAGAACCAGTCGATCAACCCTCGCGGCACCGCCGAGCCGCCACACAGGAGTGACCGGATCGACGAGGTGTCACGGTCCGGGTTTGCCTCCAGGTAGTGCTGGACCCCGAGCCATACGGTCGGGACCCCGGCCGAGAAGGTAACCCGTTCACCCTCGATGAGGCCGACCAGCGCCGCCGGGGACAGGTCGTGGCCGGGATAGGTGATTCCTGCGCCTGCGGCGGTGGCCATGAACGGATAACCCCAGGCGGCTGCATGGAACATCGGCACCACCGGCATGAAGTTATCCGACGCGGCCAGAGGCTTGAAAGCCATGACGGAGATCGTGTGCATGTAGGTCGAGCGCTGCGTATAGGCGACACCCTTGGGATTTCCGGTGGTACCGGAGGTGTAGCAGTACATGTGGGGCGACCGCTCGTCCAAATCGAGCCACCGGTCCGCGGGCTCGGCATCAGCGATCAGGTCCTCGTAACCGATGGCGCCGGGCAGGGTTGTGGATGAGGGATCGCCGTCCAACAGGATCCAGTTGGTCACCTTGGGAAGATGAGCGGCTAGCGGCTCGACCATCTCGACCAGGCTTTCCTCCACGAAGACCGCCCGATCCCCCGCGTGGTCGACTATGTAGCGGATCTGCTCGGGGAACAGCCGAACGTTGACGGTGTGGCAGATCCGTCCGCTGTTCGCGGTGGCCCAGTAGATCTCGTGGTGACGATGGCTGTTCCAGGCCAGTGTCCCTACCGGCTCCCCGGCCTCGATTCCCAGCCGTTCCAAGGACGTGACCAGCTTCCGTACCCGTAGGTCGGTCTGGCCGTAGGTGGTTCGGTGGAGTGACCCGTCGGGGGTGGCCGACACTATCTCGCGGTGAGGGTAGATCCGGACCGCCCGCTCGTAGAGCGTCGACAACAGCAGCGGGTAATCCTGCATGTGCGGCGGCATGAGCTTCTCCCAAGATCTATCGGGCAGGCTAGCGAGCCACTCCCGCGAACTCGCGGAGAGCGCCGGCTGTGCCCGGCCGGATGGGCGGGTTAGTCTTGGACGATGCCCGCCGTATATCGGACCGAGTTAACGCCCCTTTCCTTCCTCGAACGCTCCTCGCTCGTCTACGCCGACAAGACGGCCATCGTGGACGGTGACCGCCGGATCACCTACCGGGAGATGGCCCTGGAGACCACCCGTATGGCCAACTCCCTGGCCGATTCGGGCATCGGACCGGGTGACCGGGTGGCCTTCCTGTGCTCCAACATCCCCGAGATGCTGCTGGCCCACTTCGGGGTGCCGCTCATCGGGGCGGTTCTGGTGGCGGTCAACACACGCCTCTCCCCCCACGAGATTCGCTACATCCTCGATCACTCCGGAGCGAAGATGCTGTTCGGGGAGACGGAGTTGCTCGCACCCCTCGCCGGGGTGATGGGGGATCTCCCCAACGTCGCCGAAGTGGTTTCGATCGAACGCTCCGGCACCCAGGCCGGATACCGGACCACCCCGTACCACCGGTTCCTCACCAGGGGATCGGATCAGCCGCTCCCGTGGACCGTGGACGACGAGGAACGCACCATCTCGATCAACTACACGTCCGGCACCACCGGCCGTCCGAAGGGCGTCATGTACACGCATCGCGGTGCTTACCTCAACGCTTTGGGGGAGATCATCCACTCGCGCCACTCCCCTCGTTCCGTATACCTATGGACCCTTCCAATGTTCCACTGCAACGGTTGGTGTACGACGTGGGGCGTCACCGGAATCGGTGGGACCCACATATGCCTTCCGCGCTTGGATCCGGCCGAGATCTGGTCGCTGATCGACTCTCAGGGCGTCACGCACTTCAACGCGGCGCCCACCATCCTGATCGGTCTGGTCAACGCGCCCCAGGCTCACCCCTTCCCGCGGCCGGTGACCATCACCACCGGCGGGGCGCCGCCCAGCCCCACCCTCGTCGAGGCAATGGAGGGACTGGGGGCGGAGATCGTCCACTTGTACGGCCTGACGGAGACCTACGGGCCCCACACCGTCTGCGAACTCCAGGCGGGTGTCGAGTCGATGCCCGTGGCAGAACGAGCCGGGTTTCTGGCCCGCCAGGGCGTGTCGTACCTCATTGCCGACCCCGTGCGGGTGGTCGACAACCAGATGCGGGATGTCCCGCGAGACGCCACCGCCATGGGGGAAGTGGTGATGAGGGGCAACAACGTGATGAAGGGGTACTTCGATAGCCCGGAGGCCACGGCCGAGGCCTTCCGAGGTGGCTTCTTCCACTCCGGAGATATCGCGGTTTGGCATCCCGACCAGTACATAGACCTGCGGGATCGCTCGAAGGACATCATCATCTCCGGAGGCGAGAACATCTCGACCATCGAGGTCGAGAAGGTCATCTCCAACCACCCGGCGGTGTTGGAGTGCGCCGTGGTGGGCGTGCCCCACGAACGATGGGGAGAACGCCCGAAGGCTTTCGTGGTACTCAAGTCCGGCCACACCGCCCGGCCCCGGGAGATCATCGACCACGTAAGGGACCGCCTGGCCCACTTCAAAGCGCCCGATACGGTGGCGTTGGTCGATACCCTGCCGAAGACCTCCACCGGAAAGATCCAGAAGTTCGTTCTCCGGAACTCGGAGTGGGAAAGCAGCGCACGCCGGATCAACTAGAAGGGTGCTGAGAGACCCGGAGACAGACCGTGCTCCGCGGCCATCGGGATATGGGCGGCGAACACTCCGGGGAGTGCACCAGCAGGGCCGGAACGACAAACCCCGAGTGAGCCTGACGGCCCTCTCGGGGTTGCCGTTGCTCTCCCTTGCCTTCGCCCGAAGGCGGCGGTTCGTTCGAGCCGTTTCGGAAGCCGGCCCGAAGGTCGCCTTCCCCACTACCCTTCCACGGCCGCATCGCTGCCACCGCTTCCGGGTCGCGGTCCCGGCTCGGACCGAGGTCCTGACCGGTGTTGCGTTTCCCCTATGGTCGCATCGCTGCTCCCGTCGGAGTCCCGCCCACCTTCCCTTCTGCATCGGCGCCGGTACCGAGGTACCACCACCGGCTGCTCCAGTCCGGTCTCTGCCCGGGTTGCCCCGTTCAGCACTTACAAAGCTAAGTTGTCCGCAGAGGGAAGGCAAGGCAGAGAGATCGGAATCTTTCGCGCCTCAAGCATTCTTTTCGCGGCCGTCCCGGCAACGACTCCCGGCCTTCAGGACAAGACCCGGCATTGGTCGGCCACCCGGAGCACCTCATGTCACTTTCCGGCCGCCGGTCCCGTATAGTTACGTGCATGTCATTAGTGATCACGCGTGAACGGCCCCCCCAGCCGACCGGACCGGAGGAGGTGGCGGGTCGATCCCCCGACGCCGTCGCTCCGGCTTCCGTCCAACCGAGCACGGCGACCCTCTCCCCCAGCCGGGCGTCCAACTTCAAACAATGTCCCCTGCTCTTCCGGTACCGGTCGATCGATCGTCTCCCCGAACCGCCCTCCGTGTACCAGGCCCGGGGCACCACCGCCCACCTGGCCCTCGAGTGCCTCTTCGATCTTCCCGCCGAACAAAGGACCGCCCAACGCCTCTTCGATCTGTTCCGCGAGGCGTGGACCGGTTTGCGCGCCGATCCCGAATACTCGGGACTGTTCGAGACCCTCGACGATGAGCGAGCCTGGGGGATCGAGAGCCTGGGAGTTCTGGCCAACTACCTGACCCTCGAGAACCCGGTAGCGGTCACTCCCCTCGGCAAAGAACTCGACATGACGGAGAAGGTGGGAGAGATCGTCATAAGGGGCATCCTGGACCGTCTCGACGAGCGCCCCGACGGTCAGCTGATGATCGTCGACTACAAGACGGGACGCGCCCCGCCGGAGCGTTACGCCCTCCCGGCCTTCTTCGCCCTCAAGATCTACGCATTGCTGGTGCGCCGCAGGTTCGGGCGCACGCCTGCCGAACTGCGACTCATGTACCTGGGCAACTCCACCGTCTACTCGATCGGCGTGGACGACCGGGTTCTGGACGGGATGGAGCGCCAACTGGCCGCCTTGGCCGAGGCGATCGAACGAGCCATAGAGCGCGATCACTTCCCGCCCAGGCCCTCAGTGCTGTGCAAGTGGTGCTCGTTCCAGCAGATCTGCCCCGCTTTCAGCGATATGCGGGACGATGAGCCTTCCCGCCGCCCACCTCCCGTACCTGTGGCTCTGGCTGGCTGAACCCCGCCTAGCGGGGTACTGAGAAATCCCTCCCCCCGTTGGCCCGACGGTCATGACGGACTGCCATGCCGGCGGACGATGGGCCGGCCAGCCGCCAGTTTTCTCGGCACCTTCCTAGTGTCCTGAGTCTTTGGTTCGCGGTGTTCAGGAACCGGCGTCGTCCCACGATCGGCATGCCCACCGATTTACAGCACCCCCGCAGGGACCGGCCGCGCCGCCACAAGGGGATTGACATGTCACAGTCCCGTTGTATAATGGTAAATAGCCGTAAACACCACCGGTCCGTTTTGCGGTACCGACCGGACCGGGGCAGGGATCATGTTGTCGGAGCCGACCCCTCGCAGGGGATGGCGGGACGCGTTCGGGAACCGAGGAGGTGGCGGTTGGGGGTGGGCCCGTCGGAGGGATCCGGTCCGGCGTTTTTCGCGTTCTCGGTCCCCCAAGGCCTGCCGGGTGCCATCGCCGGCACGTCCCGAGTATCCATAACTGATCCCGGAATCAGGACATTATGACCGTGGTCAAAACCCCTTCACGGCACGTCGACCGATGACATGATGCCTGTTCAGAGGAAGACGGGCCGTTGCCCCCCACCATCTTGCAGCACCCTCCTACGGGTACACCCCCCGCACGAGTTTGGCAGCCGCAACCCGCTCAATGCCCTTCATGAGCGCCGCGGTCCGCATGTCCACCTTCTTCCTGATGCTCACGACGAGCACGTCCTCGAAGGCCCGGATCATGATCTCCCTCAGCCGGCTGACGATCTCGTTCTCCGACCAGAAGTAGTTCTGGAGGTCCTGTACCCACTCGAAATAGGAGACGGTCACCCCACCGGCGTTGCAGAGGATGTCCGGAACGATGAGCACCCCCTTGTCCCGCAGCACCCGGTCCGCCTCCAGCGTGGTCGGGTTGTTGGCGCCTTCCAGGATCAGCTTGGTATCGACCTCCTCGACGTTGCGGGCCGTGATCACACTCCCGACCGCCGCCGGTATCAGCACCTCGCATTCCAGGGCGAACAACTCGTCCGGCCGGATGGGATCGGCCCCGGGAAAGCCTTGCACGCCGCCTGTCCTGTCGACGTGGCGGGTCAGCCTGCCCACTTCGAGCCCGTTACCGTTGTGGATCGCACCGCTGAGGTCAGCCACCCCGGTCACCCGGCAACCGAGTTCGGCCGCGGCGATCGCCGCGTAGCGGCCCACGTTGCCGAAACCCTGGATGACCACCCGGGCACCATCGACCCGGACCCCGCACCGGGCGGCTGCGGAGGGCAGGAGGCTGATGACCCCGCGCCCGGTCGCTTCCCGGCGGGCTACCGAGCCACCCAGCTCGGGCGGCTTTCCGGTGACCACCGCCGGGACCGCGTAACCCTGGTTCTGGCTGTAGGTGTCCATGATCCAGGCCATGACCTGCTCATCGGTCCCCAGGTCGGGCGCCGGGATGTCTTTCTGGGGACCGATCATGTTTATCACCTCGGCGGTGTAACGCCGCGTGACCCTTTGGAGCTCCGCCCTCGAGAGGGCACGGGGGTTTATCCGCACGCCCCCCTTGGCGCCTCCGAAGGGAAGCCCCACAAGAGCGCACTTCCAGGTCATGAGCATGGCCAGGGCCGCGACCTCACCCAGGTTGACATCTTCCGCGTACCTGATCCCGCCCTTGGTCGGCCCCATGGTGAGCACGTGCTGCACGCGGTATCCGAAGGCGGTACGAACCTTCGAGTACTCGTCGGTGCGGTAGGGGAACGTGACCACCAGAGCACGCTGCGGCTTGGTGAGCCTCTCGCGCACGTTGTCGTCGAGGTTGATCATCTCGGCCACGTTCTCGAACTGGGCCACCGCCTCCCGGTACATGGGCGAGTCCCACTCCATCTCGTTAGTTACCATTGTTTCCCCAGGTCAGAGGCTGTTTGACTTTTTTTGGTTACTACTTCTGTAACCGCTAGATGTCCGAGACGTTCTGGAACGGTACGACCAATCCCGAGACGGCAACCGCTCCGGACACGTCCATACCGCCGGCCACAATTTTCTGGAAGGACGTGACCCGGCCCTGTAAGTCATGAGCGTACAACCCATCGAACAGAAACGATATCTCGGTGTCTAGCTTGGTCGATAGTTCCTCGACCACGAGATCGGCCACAGGTTGGACGGCGGTTGTGAGGAACCGCCGAAACGCGCCCCGCTGGCCAACTCCGTCCGCGTCCGTAACCAACGACACGCGAACGCCGCAAGCGGATAGAACAGCCTCGAACACGTCCGACCGCAACGTCGGCACCACGGCGGGAGGGTTCACGCGGGTACCCAATCGCGAACCGACCACCCTTCACACCATCACAGCCGCCTAGACACCGGGCAGAGCAAAAGAACACCTGCTACCGACACATCGCACCATATCCCTCACAGCGGTCGGCGGGTCAACGGGTCCCCGTCGGATCACGGCACCCACACCGGGCCAGCTGCTCCAAGCGTGGGACCTGAGACACGTAAACTCGGCCAGGATCGGGGAAGGCGAGCTCACAGCGGCGGGTCTGAGGCGTCAGTGCCTGATGGAAGGCGTCGGACGTGGGGAACAGCGACAGGTTGACCTACGAGCAGCGGGCAGCCGCCATGTCGGTCCTCGACCTCGCAATACCGCACAACAGTGGGATCGGAGCAGCCACGGCAAGAGCACCGACGTACTCAGGGGTCCGCCGCCGAAGTAGAGATATTGGCGGAGTATCTCTGGCAACTCGAAGGTGACACCCCGGATACGAACTGCGGGTTTCAGCGCTGCCTATTACTGTCGGGGGTCCGGTGGTGGTTGCTCTGTTGAGTAGAAGCGGATCGTCATCCTGAGCGGTCTCTGCGATGGCGAGCCGTTCGATCACCGGTAGGCGACGAAGGCAGGCCGGAGCCATTGGGGGTTGATCATCGGGTTGACCAATTTGGACCTTTCCCTTGCGCGTCGAGCGAGGCCCCGTCTACTACGGGATCTCGGCTGACACCCTGCTCAGAGGATCACGGGGTCTACGCCACAGCGGATGCCTCACAGTGCAACGGCAGCGGATCATCGCGCCGCTTGAACGCGAGGGTATTTCCTTGGAGAACTGTTGCACCCTCAACCCGCCGTTCGGTCCCCGGGGACGGGTCAGTACCGCCGCCAGTGTGTCCCGATGACCGTCCATGCCTTTATCGACGAATCGCGACGAGGCCGCTTCTATCTGGTTTGTGTGGTTTTGGTCGACCCCGGTGACCTGCCCGCTGTCCGGGTGGGACTGCGTGCCATGCTGATGCCAGGCCAACGGCGTCTGCACTTCGTCAACGAGAGCGCCCGCCGCCGTCGGGGGCTGCTCGCGGCGATGTCCAAACTTCCCGTCCGCGCCCGGGTGTACACCTCAACCAAAAAAGAGCCCCTCGCTCGCCGGCAGGCTCTGGCGGCGATACTGAGCGACTCGGGGAACGTCGACATAACCCGGATCGTCATCGAACGGCGAGAAGCCGGCCAAGACACCCAAGAGCGCCGCCAGATCGCGGCGGCCATCCGCGCCGGTAACGCACCAGCCGCTCTGTCCTACCAACACCTATCAGGCTTCGAGGAGCCCCTGCTATGGGTAGCTGACGCCGTAGCATGGTCATGCGGAGCCCAGGGCAGGTGGCGGTCCCGAGTCAGCGACATCCTCGACTACGTCCGCGACGTTGACCAGCGCTGACCCCCAGACGCGCGAAAGTTCGGTCACTCACCGTCCGGGGAGGTACCGAACTCCGCTTCCGCAGGCTACCGCCCACAGCCCCACCAGTATACCATTGACGCGCCTTCCCCACCCTTTAGGGGGAACACCCGGCCCACAAACCGGCTTCTAGCCATTTGGCTTATGTTGGTTAACGATCCGAAGGCTGGGTTCGGGCAATACCGCACAACAGTGGGATCGGACCAGTCACGGCAAGAGCACCGACGGACTCAGGGGCCCGCCACCTAAGTAGAGATATTGGACCGGTATTTTGAGACAATCGGCCGCTGGCTACGATGTGTCCGGATCAAAGGGGGCAGATGTGCGGATCTCGGCCATTCTCAATCACATCGAGTACGGGCAGTTGGCTTTGCCGGAGTTCCAGCGCGGCTATGTATGGGGACGTGAGAACGTTCGTAGGTTCTTCGATTCGCTCTATCGCCGCTATCCGGTTGGCGGTTTTTTGGTATGGGCGACTCAGCCCGACCCGCAGACGGTACGCGGCGATTCAGCTAAGTCGGGTGTTCCGGTCACGTTGCTGTTGGATGGCCAGCAGCGGGCTACGTCCCTGTATGGGGTGATGAGGGGCAAACCGCCGGAGTTCTTCCAGGGCAACGCGAAGGCGTTCACCGGCTTGTACTTTGATGTTCGTAGCGAGACCTTTGAGTTCTATGGTCCTGTAAAGATGCGCGACGACCCGCTCTGGGTTTCCGTCACCGAGCTCTTCCAGTCGGATCTGTCGGCTGTCGCTAAGCGTATGAGGGGCTACGTAGAGGATTCCGATGTCATGTTCGAGTACCAGGATCGCCTTATGAGGCTTAGTGGCATCGGCAAGAAGGATCTGCAATTTGAGGAGATCACCGGCGAGGGTCGGACCGTCGACGAGGTGGTGGAGATCTTCAACAGGGTCAACTCCGCTGGGACCAAGCTTTCAACCGCGGACCTCGCCCTTGCTCGCTTGTGCGCCGACTCGCCCCAGGCGCGCAACGAGTTGCGTCGTCTGGTGGGTATCTGGGGGCAGGCAGGGTTCGCTCTAAGGCAGGAGTTGCTGCTGCGGTGCGCTACCACGGTAGCGACCAATCAGGCTTCGTTCAGCGCACTTCGCGGTGTGTCGGTCTCGGAGTTCGCGGTGGCGCTCAAGAAAACGGAGCAAAGCATCGATTTTCTTCTGACTCTGCTCGGTGGCCACCTCGGCATTGATCACACACGTGTCCTAGCGGGCCCCTATGCCTTCGCCACGTTGGCTCGGCTCGTTTCTGACAGAGGCGGCTCCATCAGAGATGTCCATACCCAGCAACTCATCCTTTTCTGGTATTTACACAGTTTCATGTGGGGCCGCTATAGCGGCTCGACCGAGACACGTATCCAACGAGACCTCGAAGCGTTGGAGAGAAATGGGATAGAAGGCCTGATTGCTGAGATGACTCAGTGGCGCGGCAGTCTGGAGGTTCGGCCCGACGATTTTGCGAGTTCCACTATCGGTGCCCGCTTCTACCCTCTGCTCTACATCTTGACCAGGGTCAACGGAGGCCGAGATCTCCTCAACGGTATACGTCTATCACATGCCATGTTAGGAAACCAAAGCAAACTCCAAAAACACCATATCTTCCCCAAAGCTCGGCTCTACGCTGCTGACTACGGCGTCTCACAGGTCAACGCCCTGGCCAACTTCTGTTTCCTGACAGCGCAGTCGAACCAGTCGATAGGCGCTGCCGACCCGGCCGTGTACCTCGCGGACGCCGAGGCGCGCAACCCGGGAGTTCTCAAGTCCCAGTGGATACCCGACGACGAGACGCTGTGGACGGTCGACCGCTACCCGGAGTTCCTCGCCGAACGCCGCTCCCTGCTGGCAGCGGCAGCTAACGAACTGCTCGACGCACTACGAACCGGTCGCCAAGGCCAACCCCCCAACATCGCTACGTCCGCTGAGAGTCCCCGGCCGGGGCCTGCTCCCGACCAGACGCAGACCCTCGACGAAGACGACCAAGACATCGTCGCTGTTCTCTCACTAGCGGACGAACTCGGCATCGCAGCACCGGAACCGCACTGTGAGATCTGCAACGACGAAACCGGCGAAGTGATCACCGTCGCAGATATAGCCTGGCCACAAGGCATCCAGCCAGGCCGCGCCGCACAACCTGTGGCGTTGCTGCTCGGAGCGGACCCCGGAACCAAGGCCTCCCTAGGCGAACTGGGCTACCGCTTCTTCACGTCCAGACAGAAGCTCGTCTGGCACCTCGAAGAACTACTCGGTGTTGACATAGACGGCGACGAAGCCATCGGGGAAGTAGAGACAGAGACGAACAACGCCTGACTACGTTGCCGTACCCCCGGATGGCTATCAGCCTCCCACCAATACATAAATCTTGGGCTGCGTTTGGCCTGGTGGGGTGACCGTAGCAAATGGACGTTGTTGACACTTGGTTTGAGGGCCCACTTGGGCCGCCGTGCCGATACGAACGGCCGCCGTTCGGTCCCCGGGGACGGATCAGTACAGCCACCAGTACGTCGTAATGACCGTCCACGCCTTCGTCGACGAACCGCAGCAGCTCCGGGGCACGTGGCACGGGTGGCTGCTAGGCCGAGTTCGATGATGGGGGAGCTCGGTGGGTAATGGTGTGGCTGGGGTGGTTGGTGTCGCGCTGTTGGTTGGTCACCCGGTCTGGCGGCGGGCCTGGTCAGTGAACGAAGCCACCCCCGCCCTGCCGAGGGCTTCGAGCAGACCGTTCAGCGTTTTGGGAGCTTGCCGGTTGGCGGTTGCTTGGCTGTTGAGTTCGGTGATCACGATGGAGGGAGCCAGATCGAGTAGGTCTAGGAGGAAGTCAGCTGGGTGGATAACGTCGATGTTGTAGGGGTTGACGCTGGGGGCAGGGAAATCCGCCACGTTGAAGGTTACGATGGCGGCGGCGTCGGAACGGACCGCCGCGGCGAGGACGTGGCGGTCTTTGGGGTCGCAGGTCATCGAGTGCATGGCAGTGTGGTAGCCGGTGACCTCAGCTTGGGGGAAGGCGCCTTGCATCTCGGCGTGGAGATAGTCGACGGTGTCGCTGCGGATCCCTACCTCCACGAGGTTCCGGTGGAGTTCGGTGAGGATGTCAGCGGACCACAACGCCTGGTATAGACCGCGTTCGGCGAGTCGCAGAAGCGTGTCGCGTAGGTGGGCCGGGTACAGCACGCACGTGTCGAGGACGACCGCGCACGGCACCGGCGTTGCTCAGCGAGTTCGTTTGGGTGTTGCGGTCCGTTCGTACATTCCGCCTTCGTCGGCGATCTCGACCATCCGATCGAGGGAGTCCCGACGCTGGGTTGAGCGGTGCTGGCGGTAGGCGAGCACATCGGCGAGGCGAACACGACGGTGATGGCCCGGCCGCTCAAACGCTATCTCGCCTGACTCGAGAAGCTTCACGACCGTCGGTCGGCTGATACCCAACAGGTCGGCTGCTTCCTGGGTTGTGAGACGCTGATGCACGGGAACAATCGTGACCGCCTGGCCGTGGGCCATTGCTTCGACAACATCGCGTAGCACAGCGAAGACCTCAGGGGGCAACACCATGTGCTCGCCGTTGGAGCCCGACACCGTCGCTGTCGGCTCAGCGCCTATCGGACCGAGCAGAGCGACCAGCTTGTCGAGCGACTCCTCGGGGGGCAGAACGGTACGTTCAAGCGTCAACGCAGCCATGGTGTGCTCCTCCTCAAACACTCACGATACCCCAAATCGAAAACATCGCAAGGGTCTCGACACTTGGGTATGTGTCCTGGCGTCGCTTCGGGAACAGCCACCTACACAGCTTGCCGCCTAGGGCTGAGGCCCTGTTCAGTAGTTGCACGGCGACGCTTGTGTTGTGACATCCGACCGTCAACAATCCGAATGCCCGTTCTGTCCGCTTCGCATTCCGTATTTCAACATACAGCCGGTCCGCCGGCGTTAGGGACGACCTCGACCCGGAGCAGCCCCTCGAGGAACTCGGTATGACCGATACCACCTCGGCGGGCTTGGCCAAGGAGGGCGGGCAGCGCTTCGGCTGCTGCTACCAGATTGAGGTAGACGAGATGCCCCTCAGCTGTTGGTAGACAAAGGCTCTACTCATCGACCCTCACGACGGTCCGCAACCAACTCACTCGGAATCTCCACATCGGCAATCCACGCAGCCGACAGGCTAACCACGGTCGGCCTCGTCGGACTGCCGCTCGCACCTTGGGGCGTACTAGAGATATTGGCGGAGTATCTCTGGTAACTCGAAGGTGAAACCCCCGATACCCAGGCGGTTCGGGTAGCCGCGAACCCTGTGAACCCTGTCGGATATCTCTGGTAACGGCCGATACGGTGCCCAACGTCCTGGCCCTCCCACACCGTGTCCCCACCCTCGGCCGAGCCGTCGAGCAGTTCCTAGCCGCCAAACCGCTGTCGGCCAACGGGCGACGCAGCTATGCCCACACCCTCGGGGGACGGTGGTCGGGAACCTCGGCGCCGAACGCTGTATGGGAGTCCCACCAGGCGACCTCCGCACAGGCAGCCAGCTCGCCAGACGGGCGGAACCGTCACAGGACCGCACTAGACTCAACAGAAATGTCATTCCTCACCGACAATCGAGTTGGCACTTGCCATCGACCGGGACGCCAGCATCGCAGATTAGGATTTCACGGGTGTCGTTGCTGAACCCTCGACACCTCAACTCCGTGGCACATGTAACGGTGCAGTCTCCTGACCAGCCAGCGGTCGCCAGCAGAGGTACCGCTTTCTGCTTCTTGGATGTCATAGACAACACCGATTCAGGATACATCTATGTTGTGACGTGTGCTCATCTCTTTGAGAACATGTCTCCCACCGCTCAAACTGCCGTCCGCTTCAACACACCCGCTGGACTGCGGAACATGATCGCCGTTCGGCAGGACTGGCGGGAACACCCCATGGCTGACATAGCAGTCCTGCAACTGAACGCAACCTTCTTGGAGGAACAAGGTGTTGAGATTTGGCCATGGCGAAAGGAGCACATGGTCACTCGAGAGAACGCCGAGGCGAAAGGCGCTTACGAGGGCGAAGAAGTGTTCATCCTCGGGTATCCGATTGGATGGCGACCCGCGACGCTTGACTATCCCGTCGTCCGTGGCGGGATGATCGGGCAGATCCGGAGCTGGATAAACGGACACCATAGCTCCATACTGGTGTCCGGTACTGTCTTCGGGGGCAACAGTGGTAGTCCGGTACTGCTGCGCCCTCAGCCCGGACGTATAGAAGGCACACCCGTCCTGCGCGAAGTACCTTTGTTGGGGATGGTCTCCAGCTACAAGCTCGTTCCCTCGCCAGACCATCCGAGAGGGGGAGAAAACTCTGGTATAGCTGATATCGTCCCTATGGACACGATTTACTCGCTAATCGAAGCGCATACACGGTCTGACGCGGCTCCTCAATGGACTGTGAGACAAACCAGCTACGCTGTAACGGCGAATGCAGCAGGTCTCAACTGTGACATAACGGTTCCTACGAGGTAGATGGCTTTGCCAGTGTCAACGCCGTCTGTTCGCCATTCCTCTGAGTGCGCTTAAGAGCCGGGCGATTGGCGAAGACCGTTTAGCGAAGCCCACGTGTGCTCCGCGCGACTTTCCCTCATAGCTGCGCTCTACTAATTCCCTGTATTCTTTTCGATTGCGTTCGACTTGTGCTTTCGTCCAACGGTCCGCCCAGATCACTTGATTTTCTATAATGAGGTAGTGGGACTGGCAAGGATAACTCCAGTTTCCAATGGACGGGTCCAATGTAATGGCCACGCCATCAAATGTAAGTTTCCAATCTATAGGGCTTAGCGGCGTTACGATCTCATATCCACATCCACATGCACAATTGTGAATTACAGTGGCGTAAGGCATAGAGATATAGAGTATCCCGTCTTCCATGATATCAGGAATATGCGACACGAACTCTAGTGTTATCTGCCTGATTCTGCTATGACGTCGCATTGATAATGCAGTTACCATCGATTGAATAGATGCTATGAAATTCATGTTCCAGATCGCTATAGAAGCCTAAGTACTTCTTCCACCTGATGATTGCCAAGGCTGCTGTAAGCATGTTCATATCTGCGATCTGGATCGGAGTGTGGTAGTCATCGTCGTTGTCTATCGCGGATGTAGACAGATGACCACGGCTGTGGTGGATGACCGATGGCGTTCCGCATGTGATTCTTGCCATGCCCTCTAGGGTGTCGTTAACCTCTCCTATGCCGAGCCCTACGTCGATGAACGGAAGCTCGTGTTGGATTAAGAGTGCTAGCAATACGTTTCGTGATGGGCCACCGTCAATCGCTACGAATACGAAGTCCATATCGGCAATGTGGACAAAGTTGTCTTTGTATACGTAATAGGGATGAGGAATAATACGTTTGTGTATGTTCTGGTACAGAGCAGCGAAGTGTGATGCCTTATTTGGTGAGCGTTGTAAAGTAGTGATGCTGACCGCGCCTGGTGATCTGAAGGCGTTGTGCTGCCTAAGAACGTCACCATCCCAAAGGTGTATTTCCCTGACGGGTGTTTTGGCAAGCTGATCTACTATGTAGGAGCCAGTTCCGCCGACGCCTATTACCGCTATTCGGTGACCTCTTAGTTTATCGGTATGTGTCCGAATGTTGGATCGGCTAGACGCTGTATCCAGATAGGCGAAGGGTGTGTCTTCGCCTCCGAGGCCGATCACAGGGAAGGTTCGAGCGGAGCAGCGTGGATCAAGCAGACTAGCATAGCTGCTCAATATACTGATATATACAGTGAGCTTCTCATAATAGTCGGTGTATAGAGTGATACCTGTGAGAGAGACGGGTTTATGAGAGAAGATGTAGTCGATAGCGATGGTAGGCGTTAGTTGTTGCTGGTGTCGTTGGTTGATAATGTGTCCGAGGATCGTTCCCGTATTGTCACAAGGTGCTGACCCGTGGAACATGACAGTGTGATCACTGGGTTGAGCGGTGATGTCCCCACCCAGAGTGAGTGTGGAGACGAGTGTGCCTCGCTGGATTGTTCTGGATGCATCGACGTACGGAACGTCCGACACCAAGAGGTAACCGTCGCGTACTGAAACGTTATACCCCTCATTGCGGAGTCGGGTGAGATCGGGACTAAGACTTATCAGTTGCTTTGACATTGAAAATCATGTCGTCGATGATCTTCACGCTCTGGCCCTTCGTCAAGAAACCTTGTGTACCCCGTGGTCCGTTGCGATAAGCGACCGTAATCTCGATGTGATCACCTGTTGGGGGGTTCTCAAATGCGAGATGTATGACTTCACTGTACGTGATACGTTCGTTTTCTACCGTCTTCTGTCGAGAGTTGACGATGATCGTGTACTTCTTGTGGTCGTCGGGCGTCCCGATAGTGGATGCGTCATCCATTGTCAACCTCACTAGATGGGGGGAAGGCCACCGGCGTAATGCGGGCGGAGTGACGACAGTATACCGGCTCTTCGGAAATGAGTGGGGAGTAGGGGATCTGCGGGGGGAGTGGTAATCCACTAGAAGTGAGGAGGGGTCCTCCATAATCGGGTGTTGGTAATGACATCCGAGGCAGGAGGACCCCTGTGGAAGCTGATCCCTGCGCGCATGTGCGAGTTGTTGGTAGGCCTAGGTGAGGTTGATCTGGTAGGGATCAACGACCCGGGCGAGGGTGCACCGCTTGGGGTGGTGATCGGGTCCCGCAAGCCCCGCCCGTCCTGTGAGGCCTGTGGTGGCCCGGTGTGGTCCAAGGGTGAGCGGAGCGTGGTGTTGGTGGATTTACCGGCGTTCGGTCGGCCTGTGCGGCTGCGGTGGCGGAAACGTCGGTGGACGTGTCCGAACACCGACTGTGAGATCAGATCGTTCATCGAGCAAGACCCCACGATTAGTCCCCAACGGGCGTTGTTGACATCCCGAGCGGCCCGGTGGGTGACCGTCCAGGTGGGTGGGCGGGGCCGTTCGGTCGACGAGGTCGCCGCAGAACTTGGTTGTGATTGGCATACGGTGAACAACGAGGTCGTCCGCTGGGGCGAAGCACTCCTGGGGGCCGACACCGATCGGATAGGCGAGGTCGGAGCTGTGGGCATCGACAAGAAGCGTTGTTCTGGCGGAAAGGCCGGTGGCGAACCAAGGTTTGGTGCACTTCTGTCGTCGACGTGGGAGGCCACCACCCGGTTCGACATAGTCGGTGGTAGAACAGCAGAAAGCGCCGCAGCCTGGTTCCGGTCACAACCCACCGAATGGTGTGAGGCTATCCGCTGGGCGGTGCTGGACATGTCCGGTCCTTACCGGAAGGCGTATAACCGGGTGCTCCCGAACGCTGTGCAGGTAGCGGACCCCTTCCACGTCATCCGCTTGGCCAACCAGCGTCTCGACGACCTACGACGCCGCACCCAGAACGAAACCCTCGGGCATCGAGGCCGCAAGGACGACCCGCTGTATCGGATACGCCGCCTCCTAACCGCCGCTTCCGAGAGGATCAGCGACCGGGGTCAAACCCGGCTGCGTGGTCTCCTCGATGCCGGTGACCCCTACGGGGAGGTACGCACCGCCTGGCACGCCAAGGAAACCGTGAGAGGCATCTACAAGATCGACAGTCCCGCCCTCGCTCTCCGATACACCCTCCAGCTCGCAGACGACCTCCAGGACGAATCCTGCCCACCCGAGATCAACAAGCTGGGACGTACCATCGCCCGCTGGACCCCCCAGATCACCAACTGGCACATCTCGAAGGTAACCAACAGATGCCACCGAAGCCCTCAACAACCTCATCAAACGCATCAAACGAGCAGCGTTCGGGTTACCCAACTTCGCGAACTACCGAATCCGCGCCCTTCTCTACGCGGGGAAACCCAACTGGGACCTACTCCCATCGGTCACTCCCCACTGAAATCCACTCATACTTAGAAGGTTCCTGGGCTGGGACGGGTCTGACCCAACTGAAATCTGGCTTTGTGCCTTTTCATCGATCTGTCGGCCTGTTCCCAGCTTGGGGGTGTAACCCCCTGACCCGGGGCGGATGTGACCTTATAGGAGCTTTGATCTTCCACCACCGTGAGTGGTCTGTCCACCGCCTTCCGGGTCCGAGGATTAGGAAGTGATTCTATCCAGCAGAGGAGGAAGGTGTCATGGGAGAAGATGGTCGGGTTGTGTTCGGTGGGGTTGATACCCATCGTGATACCCATGTGGCGGCGGTGGTTGATGGCGCCGGTCGGGTCCTGGGAACGGCACCGTTCGGAGCTGATCGAGTCGGCTATGAGCAACTGGAAGACTGGTTGCGGTTACAGGGTCGCGTTAGCCGGGTAGGAGTGGAGGGCACCGGCAGCTACGGCGCCGGCCTCGCCCGCTATCTGATGGCGGCGGGCATCGAGGTGGTAGAAGTGAACCGGCCGAACCGGCAGCTACGCCGCCAGCGGGGCGGCAAGACCGACAGTGTCGACGCCGAGGCGGCAGCTCGGGCAGCGGCCTCGGGGCAAGCTACCGCAGTTCCCAAATCTGGTGACGGACCGGTTGAGTGCATACGGATGCTGTTGGTGGCCCGCCGCTCGGCTACCAAGGCCCGCACCCAGGCCGCTAACCAGATACATTCTGTGACCGTTACTGCACCTGAGCCGCTAAAACGCCAGCTCAGAGGTCTCAAGCTCAAGGCTCGGGTTCGGGTCTGTGCCCGCTGGCGTCCCGGCCAAGCACAGACCACTGCGGCGTACGCGAAGATGGCTCTACGCTACCTGGCCCGCCGATACCAATCCCTCGACGCAGAGATCCGCGAACTCGACGTCGAGATCCGTCGCCTCTGCGCCGAGGCTAACCCGGCTCCCTTAGCCGCCACCGGTGTGGGCCCTGACAGCGCTGCTGCGCTGCTAGTCGCTGCCGGCGACAACCCCGGACGGATGAAATCGGAACGGTCCTTCGCTGCGCTATGCGGCGCCAGCCCCGTCCAGGCATCATCGGGACAGACCATCCGGCATCGTCTCAACCGGGGCGGCAACCGCCAAGCCAACAACGCACTCTGGCGGATCGCTACCACCCGGATACGCCACGACGCAGCCACCAACCAATACGTGGCACGGCGCCAGGGGGAAGGAAAGAACCGAAAAGAGATCATCCGCTGCCTCAAGCGGCACATCGCCCGAGAGGTCTACCGACTGCTGACCAACCCGCCACCAACCCCGAACTGCGCCCGGCTCCGCCGCCGACGTCAACACGCCAACATCACCGTCACCCAGGCCGCCCAACAGCTCGGAACCCACCCCAGCCGCATCTCCGCACTCGAACGCGGCCGAGACCACAACCACCAACTCGCCAGCCGATACCAGACCTGGCTCCTAACCCACCAACCGGCCCCATCACCGACTTGACAACCATAGGAGCATCGAAGAGCCAGTATACCGGCGCCTCTGCGGTTCTTACGCCGTCTGGTAGCGGTTCGAGGGTGTCCCGGCTGAAACCTTGTGGCTCGAAGCTGGTGGATCAGGGGCGGCGTAGCAGCGCGCATCCGCAGAGCCAGGTTGTGTGGGGGACTCTTTGATCGGTTGATGTCGCTGAGCGGAGGCCACGGTGAATGCCTGCCGACGTGCCGCTCAACAATGTGAGCTCTTCAAGAATGTTCTGCCGAGTGGCCTCATCGTCGATGAGCAACGCCACGTCACCGCCAAGGGTGTCCTCGAATAGCGCAGATAGAGCCTGAGGGTCGTTGGTTGCGCAGGTGAATCGGTTCACTGGTGCCGTAGTGGTCGATGCCGATGAGAGTCCGCGCGTCATGGCTAGCTCCTAGAGCTTCGTTCGGCCTGGGGCGTCGTCGAGATTGGCTCGATGGGTCGAAACTGAGACGTTGGTTAGCTCAAGCTCAGGGGCTCTACCGGAGAGGGCCTCGGTGAGGGCTTGAATTTCGGCTAGGGCGGATTGGAGGTGGTCGGCTATCTGGGCGGCTAGGACGGCTGGGGGTGGGAGGTTGTCGACGTCTTCTAGGCTTTCGTCGCGGATCCAGGGGTTAACGGAATATGTGGACGAAATGTAACGGTTTCGAGTCGTCCTACAGCATGGGGGTCTCCTTCGCGGTGATCGGGTGGGAGCGTCTCGTCGGATGCGGACTACGCCGGAGGTGCTGTGGCGTAGGGAGTAGAGGGGGTCAGAGTCTTGGTGGAGGGAACGACCGCCGGCGGTTGTGATGGCGATCCGGAGGCTTTGAAGGCTCAGTGCTCCGAATAGTTCCAACGCGTACCCAAACGAGGTCGCAACGTCGGTCGAGCAAGAGATAGCAGAAACCAAAGACGCGGTCTCCCGCCGGCGAACCAAGGACAACGCCGCCGCCGACACACCGGCGGCTAAGACATCCAAGGCGAAACTGTCGCCCTGCTCACCGACGCCATCATCGCCTGGAGCATCACCTACATCGGACCCGCAACCCAACACCTCACAGCCGCAGAGACCCCCATCCACCAGCCAACTCCGACCCCTACGAACACCCTGAAACCGTTACATTTCGTCCAAATATTCCAGAGACCCCATCGACGAAGCGATCACCCTCCTGCTCTGGCTGGTCGCCGCGATGTCGGGCTGTGCCCTGCTCGGTGTCGTAGCCAAGACAGACCCGCCTCCGGGCGTCGCCGGGGCCGTTGTCGGCGGCCTGGTGCCGTTGTCCCTCGTCGCCCCGTCCGTACCGCTGCTAGTCGGCCTTGTCCTCCGGAAGGGCTGGCAGCTGCTCTCAGCGGCAGCCTCGCCGGGCGAGGACAACGACGCTCACGATGAACCGGGCGAACTCGCGGCGGGCTGCAGGTAATAGGCGATTACCTGCACCTGGAGGACCCGGCGCATACCGAACAGTCCTGCAAAATCGGGGTTCGGCGGAGGCCGGATCGTGCACGAACCGTGCGGATTACCTGCAGTTGACCGCCGAGGCGGCTCTTACGGCCCGGCGCCCGCGACGCCGATCCCCACGTCGAGGAGCACCCACATCTGGTAGACGACCACGACCAGCAGCGCCGGCCCCGCTCACGACGAACACACCACCGACGGTCCCGGTGGGCTACCGACGCCTAGGCGGTGCGTACCGCGCAAAGGTCGCCAGGGCGAACAGCAGGACGAAGCCCCACAGCCTCGCGGCGGATGGACCTGGGGTGGTGAACAGGTCGGCAACGTCGTGGATCACCTGAAGCACAGCTCGACCCTACCAGCAGCACCCTCGCCGGACTCGGCCCCTGCACGGCGGGTAGGGTGTGGCGGGTTGTCACATCCTTCGGCTACCTCAAGGTGTAACATCCGCAGGCCAAAAGGAGGATACGCTGGCCGACACCACGACTGTCTACTTGCCGGGCCGCTGGCCCGTCACTGTTGACCTCGACGAGTGGGAGTGCCTGGGCGAGAGCGAAGAAGACGACGACTGCCGCTCCCCCGACCCCGGCAAGCGGAACCAGGCCCTCTGCAGTGGCGAAGGCACCGAGTACGCCATCAAGATGTACCGGAAGGACGGGCGTTACCTCGTGACCGGGATCCGCACCGGGCGGGACGACGGACACGAAACTGGGCGGCTAGTAGAGGCACACGACGACGCCGTAGAGGCGATCTGGCTCGTGTCTTACGAGCTGTGTGACGCGGCCCATAACGCGCTGCGGCGCAGGCTCGGCGCCAGGATTATCTTCGGCCTGACGCCGGTCCCCCTCGACTGAACGCCCGCCCCCGCGTCACTGGCCCAGCGACCGCTCGCCCGCAGCCGTGGCCGCGCCAGGTCACCGCAGCCCCTCGGGCACTCCAGGGGCGTGTGAGGCGGCAGGCGTCGCCCCTCCGTCGGGTAGAAGCCGCCGGTGTCTGTCACGCTGTCAGCGCCGTGACCCTCATCGCTGCCAGGCCGGCCGCCACCAACTGTGCTGTCACCACTAGCGTCGCGACCGCCTCGGTGTGGCTGTCCCGGTCACCGGCGATGCTCGCCCCCAGCCACAGCAGTCCGCTACCGGCAGCGACAGCCCACGCGACCAGCGCCGCCGAAAGCCAGTCCAGAGCTTCCCCGTCCAGCCAGGGCAGCACGAGGACACCGAAGAAACCGACCAGGAGCAGCAGCGGCGGGGCCTTGACCAGCACCCCACCCAGCTGGCGCATAGCCGCCTCGCACCAGCGGCGGTACGGAGCCAGCCGGTAGAGGATCACCGACGCCAAGACGGGTACCACCAGCCCGTATACGTTCTGGAGGGCGGCCCCGCTCACGGGCTCAGCCCGTCTCTTTCCCCGGCCCCGGGGACCCGGTGACCCCCGCCGACGGGACCCCATCCGCTAGGCGGCCGGGGCACGGCTAACTGTCGGCCCTTCCCCCCTCCGGTTCATCCGGCGGGTCGCCAGCACCCGTGCGCACGACGGTCACCGCAAGCGACGCGCCGCGAGCCGCCGCCGCGTCGATCATGGCCGCCGCCAGGTCCAAGGCTTCCTCTCCGGGTACCCCCGCCCCGGAAACCAGGCGTACTTCAGTGACCATGCCGACACACTTCTCCCTACAGACGGTCGAGGACGGCCGTGACCGCACGGGCTTTGTCGGCGGCGGTGGGCAGGCTGTAGAGCTGGGTGGTTTCTACCCGGCTGTGCCCGGCCAGGTCAGCGACGAGGAACGCGTCGGTGCCCGCCCGGACCAGGCTGGTGATGAACGTGTGGCGCAGTGTGTGGGCGGTGAGCCCCTTGATGCGGGCCGCCCGCCCTGCCCGGGCTATGACTTCGCGGATCGCCCTAGCACTGAGCTGGTTCCCCAGCCGTGAGACCCACAGGGCATCGCCGCGGGCGTCGGCCCGTATCCTCAACCCAGCCCGTCGGGCCTGCCAGTCCTGCAGTGCCCGGCGGCACTCGGCGGCGATAGGCACCGTCCGGGAGCGGTTGCCTTTGCCGGATCGGACGGTGAGCACCCCCTTGCGGGCGGTGATCGCCAGGTCACCGGTCCGGAGGGCGGCCAGTTCACCGCGGCGCAGCCCCGTGTAGAGGAATGTCAGGATGATGGCCCGGTCCCGCGTGGCCATCCCCGCCGCGGCCCGGCGCAACGCCCGCACCTCGGCCTCAGCGAGGGCCTGTGGAGCCTGTTTGGGTAGCCGCTCGGGCGGCGCAGCGACCTGCAGGCCTCGGGACAGGTAGAAGTTCGACACCGCCGACAGCGCCTGGTTCACCGTGCGGGCCGCCAGGCGGCGTTCGACGAGCATCCACCGCTTGTACTCCCTCACCGCCCACTCCGCACTCCGCCGCTCGGCCTCCCGGCGGTCCTGCTCCGCCTCAGCCCGAGGCCCCCAAGCGACACTGACCACCCCCGTCGTGTGGTCAGGTATGAGCGACTCGTAGTCGTCGGGGGTCACCAGCCAGCCGAGGTAGGAGCGAGTCAGTGACAGGTAGGAGGCCTTGGTCCTCTCAGCGAGCGGCTGTCGCTCCAGCCACGTCCCGTAGCGCGTGTACGCCGACACAGCCGCGGGGGCGTCCAGGTCGCGGAGCGGTGTCGGCCGGGTCATTGGGGCTCCGTTCGGTGGGGGCAGCAACTCGGAGGGGTGGGGTCGGGTCCCCTATTGGTGGCCGTTCGTTTCGGCCCTTCACCCCGGTTCTCGAGCCGATTGTAGGCCGTTCGACCCCCCACGTTCGGCATTCAATGGGCATTGTCGGACGGTCCTGCCCCGTGTCGGTTGGGGCTCTACCTCGCCAGCGTCGCTGTCATTGCCCGTGCCCCATCAGCGACATTCACCCGCACGGCTCTCCCATCTTGGCCGAGCCCACCTATCAGTCCGATGTTGGGGGTGGAGGACAGAGTGGCTATCTTGGGGGTGGTGGGTTTGTTCCGAGAGTGGTGTTGAGTGGCTCCGTGTGTTGGAGCCGTTCCGGAGTTGGGTGAGTTAGCGACACGGGCGCATAGGCGTTATAGCACGGTGCAGGAGGCGGCCACGGCTGCGATACGCGACGCGATCCTGTCGGGGGTGTTCGGTCCTGGGGACCGGCTGCGTCAAGAGCACTTGGCTCGGGAGTTGATGGTGTCCCGTGTTCCGGTGGCGACTGCTCTGCGGGCTCTTGAGACGGAAGGCCTGGTGGTGTCTGTTCCTCATCGGGGGGCGACGGTGCGTATCGTCGAACCCGCGGAGGTGGACGAGATATACCGGTTGCGGGTCGTGTTGGAGTCGTTCGCTCTGCGGTCAGCGGTCGGACGGATCACTGCTGATGAGGTTGAGGAACTCGCGGCGCTGGCGCAGTTGATCGACGGGGTGGGAGACGGTGAGGGGGCTCGTGTCCTCAACGACCAGTTGTACGACCGTCTCTATACGATAGGTAACTGCCCGCTGACCGCTGACATCGTTACGCGGTTGCGCGCCAACGTGGGGCGATACTGGCGGGGGCTGAGGGTGGTCCCGCATGACCATTCCCCGCACCGTGTTCTTGTCGACGCGATCCGGTCGGGGGACTCTGCTCGGGGCGAGGAGTGGATCGCTTCCCACCTGGCGAAGGTCTCGTCCGAGTTGCAGCAACGTATCGTGGCCTACCGTTCGGGTACCGGGGCGTAAACACCCGCCCCGTTGGGGCTGTGCCCCCTTCTGCTGGGGTGTGGGTGGTGTATACCGTCCTATCTAGCGAACCCCCGTTTTGTACACGATGTGCAAAGTGTCTGTTCTGTATTTTGGATGCAATGGGTCTCCGTAAAGGTTTCCCGCCCTGTTGCCTTCAGGGCCTGTCCTCCGGGTCTTATCCTGAACGTTAATGGCAGTGATAGCCCACTTTGGGTTTAGGAGGTAGGTACACATCGTAGGAAGGGGACCAGGACGGAACTTCGACGATCTACCGAATACGCGCCCTCCTCTGCGTCTGGATACCCAACTGGGAATCTACTCGCATCGGTCAGTCCCCCCTAAATTACGCGCCCTCCTCTGCGTCTGGATACCCAACTGGGAATCTACTCGCATCGGTCAGTCCCCCCTAAATACCGATGAGCCTATTATACCGAAACGTGTTGGCTGCTCGGAAGGGAACAAGTTATGAAACGAAGTTTGAGACTGCTGACGCTGGTAGTTCCGATAGTGCTATCGGTGTTGCCCGCAGCAGCCGCCGAGACGTCGGAGGCTGACTCTGACGTGTTCGCCGTGGAGCATGACATCACGGCGATCATCGAGGCTTGGAACTCGGACGGGCTGATCCTCGTGTGGGTTTCCCACGCTGATGTTGAGGTTACGGCACCGGACGGTACGACGGCGACCGCCCTGTGGACAGGCGAACTGTCGGACGGGGACAGGCTAGCGGCTGAGAGTCTGATGGACGGTTACTTCACCTGCACCCGAAGGGTCTGGCGTCCCCGCAAGGACGCCGACTCGTGGATACACTCGAAAATCCGTCAAGTGTGTTACGGCAACCTTGCCGAGTCCCATTGGGCCGGCGTGCGGTTGCAGCGGGACGACCCCGGCGGCTGGTGGACCAGGGCCGAAGCTGAGAGTGGTTGGACTCCGGCAGACGCAGGCTGGTGGATACACCAGCCGGTAGAGCAGCAATGCGCCTTCAATACACCTAAGCTGGACTGGCGGGCGCAGGGATACGGTGAGGTAAGGATGTCCACCGGGGATTTCTTCGAGCTTCACGATCTGAACTCTCCGGTCAGACAGAACGTCTGTACCTAAGCTGCCCCGCACAGAGGCAACAGGCAGAAGGAACCCCCGGTGTGGGGGTTCCTTCCGTTTCTGGGGAAGGAGAAACAGAATGAAACGTCAGATTTGGGTAACGGTGGCTGTAGCGTTGGTCACGTTTGTGGTAGGAATGGCGGTGGGGAGCCTGTTCGCCGTTCGTGGCTGGTCTCCTGCGGCGAGGGAGAGCGAAGCGTTGCTGTGGGCAGTCGATGAGGGATTCTTGGCATACCGGGACGGTGAAGCAACGATGAACGAGCTAGCCACCGCCCTGTACCGTTACCATCGCCGTTTCGTCGAGCCGCTACATGAGGCCCAGGTTGATTTGATGGAGAGGGGTCGTCATATCTGCGGGATGGAACCGCTGTTCGACCAGAGACCGTTCGATACGGAAACGGTGGGGTATGGGCAGGACGACCATTGGCATGAGATACTTGGTGTGGGGGCTGAGGTCGCCGGACGGGTGGGAGTTACCTGCGATCACAGAATTACCCAACCGGGTTGATCACATTTCCGCGCAGCCTCAACAATTCCAACGGAAAGCGATCGCAGCGCCGCCCACCACCAGAATGTCGAATCGCCGGAAGGATGAGCGCGTCGGCTCCCTGAACCGGGGTAGCTTGTACGGCGGCTGCCCGGTGTCCTGTCGATAGCGGTTGGCTGTCGGCTGTGTCACGCCCCCGAGGGTAGCCCTCGTCAGCCGCAAAAGGGGGTCCCCTGCGGATAATGGGCATTGGAGGAAGCGCCGGTTTTGGGATCTGTCAGGCGGCTACCCAGGGGGGTCGGGTAGGATAAGGGGTATGACTCTCGTTGCCCGGAGTGCGGGTCCGCCGACTGTATCGGACGCTGCCGTCGCGGCGGAAGCACTTATATCGGCCGGGGCGGAGGAGGTTCTGCTGTTCGGCTCGGTGGCGCGTGGTGACGCCGACGAATCCAGCGACATCGACCTGGTCGCTTTGTTCGCTGATATCGACTACGGGGCTCGGCGAGAGGTTGCCTGGCGCCTCGAGGTAGCCGCGCGAGAAGTGGCCGGGAGGTGGCCGGTACAGGTGGTGGTAACCGATCTGCCTGAGTGGCGTAACCGGGTGGCGAACGTGTCTGCCTCGTTTGAGAGTGCGATTAGCTCTGACGCGGTGCTAGTTGCTGAGGCGGAGTCGAGCGCTCGCCGGCCGGTGCGGTGGAACAAGGAGATGGTGCTGCCCATGAGCAACCCTGACGAAGCACTCAAGCAGTTCTCCGACCGGGTCCTGTCCCAACTGGCTGGGTTAACAGAGGGGGCAACCGTGTCGTGGGTAGAGGAGGATCTGTCCGCGCCGAGCGGAATGCAGGAAACGGCGCGGCTTCGGCGGTTGGTACGGGTCTGTACCCACTCGGCTATGGCGGTCGAGGTGGCTCGGAAGTCGCTAGCGGTACTACACGCTACTCCGACACCCCCGGCGAAGGTGCTCCGCGCGGCAGCACACAGTATCTCAGCGTGCCTGCAACTGCTTCCGCCACCAGTACGCAGCGCGGTGGAGCCACTCGTCACCGGCAGGGGGTTGAGCACGGACGATCTGTCACAGTGGCGGATACTCGGCACCTACCCCGAGGATACGGCCTCCGTCCAGGCGCTGGCCGATCAGAAGGTGGACGACTATGTGGTCACCGCTCTCGACGTATGCGGGTTCGTGGTAAACGACCTCCGAACGGTCTTGGGGGAGACACCGGAAGTGCAGTCAGCGGAATACGAGTGGTACCGGACAGCGGAGTACCTCGGTGGGATTGACATACGCGTTGGCCGGCCGAAGGTTGGACCCTCGGCGCCCGGCCTCGACCTCCCCGGACTCGACCTCTAGACCGTCTACCTGCCTCTAATGGGCATTGGTGGACAGTCCCGACGGGGTGCTCGTGTGGGGCGTCGAGGCGCACATCCGCAGGAAGGTTGCCTTACCAGCACCCCAGGTACCGTCGACCAGCACCGCCGGCGGGGCCACTCTCCGTGCTGAGCGATACTGCTGCTGCCGCCGATACCATCCAGATGCTTACCCCGTACCGGAGAGCGTTGGCGCATGGCGTTCTATCTAAACGGCCCGTTTTGGATGCAATGTGCAAAGTGACTGTTTTGTATATTGGATGCAATAGCCCCTAGTCGAGGGTTTTTGGTGTATATCCGTCGGTGTCCGTGCATTCGGGTCTAGCTTTCTACTTACTCAGAGGACTAGGAGGTATCTCTCATGAAGAAACTACTCATGGCCCTGGCGGTGATTGCCTTGGTGGTTCCGGTGGCCGCTAGCGGTCTGCCGAACGATCCGGCTCCGACGCCTCCGACGGCTACCGAGGGCATGGTCATACAGGCCGATTACGTGGGACCATTGTTCGATGGTGAGGTGCCTACGATCGAGGAAGGCGACTCATTCCAGACGGTTGTTGGTAACAGTGGCACTGGCAGTTATGAGGTTGTGTGGGAGGTCAACGGCGAAGACGGCCTACCGGCACTGCTTAGCACGCAGGAGCTAGACCAGATTCGGCTCCGGGTAGGCGGGCTGCTTGGCGGTACGGGAGGCGCCTACGCCTATGACGACGACCCCGACTACTCGTGCGGTATCTTCATCCCTAGGCCAACCGTTACTGAAGACGAAGCGGAGGCGACTGTTGAGGGGACGTGCTGGCTTGCTGACGACGAGGACGTGCGCCTGGAGCATCGGGTTTGGGGAGGGCTACTCAGGCCAGTCATCTGGCCGCATTACGTCCCGGTCAGCTCCAACTACTCGTACCCTTGGAGTCAGGAAGATGACGACGCCGAGGTAACTGCCGACAGGTCGTGCTCCACTGACGACTCGACTAGGTGGAAGACACGGGGCCGGTCGGAAGTGAGGTTCATCCCCGGCTCGGGCACTAACGAGCACCCCTGGGTCAGGTCAGGTTATACCAGGGGACCGTGCGACGTATAAGGCCGCAACCTACCAATCCGAGACGAGGCGAGGGGCCAACCGGCCCTTCGCCTCTTGGCTACGAGCCGTCCTAGGCACCCCGGCTACCCCCCGTCCGCACGGAGAGACGACCCTAGCGACCCTCTACGGGCCGCAACCCCGCTAGTTCACTCCGTCCTCACCCCCCTCCGCCCGTTAGCGACGATCCTGGTCGTCTCCCGGTACGACCCCGACTATCCCCGGCTGGGGGTTCTTGCGGGTGCTGACCCCCGTAACGTGAAGCACCCCAGGGCTAGGCGTTGGCGGGGGTGACAGTTCGTCATCGGAGAGGCTGTGTGGTTGTGGCTATGGTGCTGATGTGATTTGGTCGGTGGGAGGTTTGGGTGAACTCGCGATCCGAGCGCATAGCCGTTCCGGCACGGTGGAGCAGGCGGTCACGGCTACGTTACGCGATGCGATCGTGTTGGGGGTGTTCCAACCTGGTGACAGGTTGCGTCAGGAGTATCTGGCTGGGGAGTTGATGGTTTCTCGGGTTCCGGTGGTGGCGGCTCTGCATACTCTTGAAGCGGAGGGCTTGGTGGTGTCTGCTCCGTATCGGGGCGCGACGGTGCGGATCGTCGAACCCGCAGAGATCGAGGAGATCTACCAGTTGCGGATCATGTTGGAGTCCTTCGCGGTGCGGGCCGTGATCAAGCGGATTACGGACGATGAGATCGACGAGCTCGCGGCACTGGCACAGCAGATCGACGACTCGGTGGACGGTGACCGGGCTCGGGTCCTCACCGAGCAGTTGTACCGGCGCATCTACGCCAGCAGATCGACGACTCGGTGGACGGTGACCGGGCTCGGGTCCTCACCGAGCAGTTGTACCGGCGCATCTACGCCATAGCTGACCGCCCGTTGACCGCTGAGTTCGTTGCGAGGCTCCGCGCCAACGTGGGCCGATACTGGCTTGGTCTCAGGGTGGTGCCGCATCATCACTCAACGCACAGAGCGATCGTTGACGCGATTCGGGCGCGGGACGCTACACACGCCGAGGAATGGATCTCCGCCCACTTGACGAAGGTTTCGACCGAGCTGCAACAGCGCATCGTGAGCAGCCGTTCGGGGACCTTGGCGTAGGTGCTACCACGCGGGTGTGGCGCCGTCCGGGTGCTCGTTTCGTAGCGGTCGCCCGGCTGGTAGCTGCTGTACGGTCCCGCTCCCGCGTCCGCCTGGTACTAATCATCTAGCCCGCAGGACCTCGGTTAGGCGGTACGGGCTGCGATCACGACCGGCCGGGTATCCAACGGACCCCTCGAAGGGATCAACAACCTCCTCCAAGTCCTACGACGCGAGATGGATCGAATAACCACCCGATCGGGTTGGTTGGATGATTGACCGGTGGCGAGAGTAACACTACGGCGGGCCGGAATCGTTTCTACCGTTCGGGGGGCTTCTATGATTGCTCGATGGGCCGTGTTGGATGGGCGGTATTCACCGTCGGACTGCTGATGATCCTGCTATCGGTATACGTAGGGGTAGATGTCAACGGTGTTGTGGGTGGGATTTTGGCGGGTGTGGGTGGGTTAGCTGTGATACTGGCGGGTTGGGTTGACCGGGGTCACCACTAGGTAGCCGGGGGGAGGGCGGTCGCCCCGTCAACAACCCATACCGCGCTGCAGGGATAGCTAGGGCCTGTCGTCCACAACCCGTGCAATACGTCGTCGGACGTTTGCTGCACCCCGAACGGCGGAGACGGAGACGGAGGGCGTGTTCTCCTGGCTGGGCAACGAGGCCCGGCTGGTGGACGTGTCCGAGTTCCTCACCGATGACATGCCGACCTGGGACCGGACCAAGTGGGTAGCGACCGCGGGCCGAACTTGCACCCGGTCGGATGTCGGGTGAGCGGCTGTGGTGGGTTGCTGATCGGGAGTTCGGCGGACCGCTACCGACCCGGCGCGGCGGCCCGGGTCGGAACAGAAACCGCCGAGACGGACTGACCTCCAATGGGCATTGGTGGACGGTCCCGACGGGGTGCTCGTGTGGGGCGGCCAGGCGCACATCCGCAGGAACGTTGCCTCACCAGCACCCCAGGTACCGTCGACCAACACCGCCGGCGGGGCCACTCTCCGTGCTGAGCGATACCGCTGCTGCCGCCGTTGCACTGCTGCCCGGCCCATGTCCGTCCAGGTTCGAGCCAGGCTAGCCCCGGCTCCGAGGGACACTGCCACTCAACGGCATTGGCGGATGCGCGACTAGGGTACGTAACATGGTGGTGGCCTCCGAATCCAGCGGCCCGGCTGCCGTTGATCTTTTCTGCGGTGCAGGGGGCCTTTCCTACGGGATGCAGAGGGCGGGCGTGAACATCGTAGCTGGGATTGATGTCGACCCGGCCTGCCGTTATCCATTCGAAACAAGCGTCTCGTCCCCCTTCCATGAGCGGGACATCAGTAGTTTATCGGCGGATTTCGTAGCGTCGCTGTTCCCGAAGACCGGCTCCCGAGTCCTCGCCGGTTGCGCTCCGTGTCAACCATTCTCGACCTATACCAACGGCCGGGACACCGGAAACGGGCGATGGCTCCTGCTCGACAAGTTCGGCGAGCTCGCCGCTGAGCTAAAGCCGGAGGTTGTCACGATGGAGAATGTCCCGCGTTTGACCGTTCGTCCGGTGTTCGAGAGGTTCCTGTCCGTTCTCCGGGAGGCGGGCTACCACTGTACGCACCGCATCGTCCGGTGCGCGGCGTATGGAGTCCCTCAGACAAGGTCGCGTCTGGTGCTGCTGGCGTCGCGGCTGGGGAGCATTGAACTGGTAGCACCCACTCATCCGGATGGCAGAGTGGTGACGGTTAGGGACACTATTGGGCATTTAGCCTGAATCCACCGGTAGATATTCTGTGGTTGGGGGTGGATAGACGCGGAAAGTGCCTCTGATCTGGGACAATAGCCATACGAAACATGGTGATTGGCTCGGAGTCTGGAGGCACTTCCTGTGAGTGGAGTATTGCAGAATATCGACCGGTATGAGGCGGTTTTCGATGATGAGGGGCTGGTGGCCGACGCTGGGTTGTTGGCGGCCGGGACGTTGATGGGTCGTTTGGGTTTGGAAGGTTTGGTGGATCGGACGGTGCGGTTGGGCGGCCGGGTGGGTGGCGCGCATCCGGGTCGTAAGGTATGCACGTTGGTAGCTGCGATGCTGGTGGGCGCCTCCCATATTGACCATGTGGATCGGCTCCGGGCCGGTTCCACCGACCGGGTGCTGCCCCATGCGGTGATGGCCCCGTCCACTGTGGGAACCTTCCTGCGTTCGTTCACCTGGGGTCATGTACGCCAGTTGGAGAAGGTGGTGACCGTAGCGCTGGGCCGTGCGTGGGGGGCGGGCGCCGGTCCCGGCAAGGGAGCGGTGACCCTCGATGTGGACTCGACGATCTGTGAGGTGTCTGCCAAGACCGAACAAGGGGCCGCCTATGGCTACACCAAAGAGTTGGGTTATCACCCGCTGTTGGCGTTCCGAGCCGATACGGGGGAAGTGGTCGGCGCCCGTCTGCGGGAAGGAGCATCGCAGAGGGGTGTGGTCCATTTCGTTGGGGAGACAGTGCGGCGTGTGCGACGGGCCGGGGCCAGGGGCCCGGTGAGCGTGCGGGCCGATTCGGGGTTCTGGTCCTATGGCCTCTTGGCCGCCCTCGACCGCCTCGGGGTGGGCTGGTCGATCACCTGCCCGCTGAATGCCAAGATTAGGACACTGATCAGCAATATCGACGAAGACGCGTGGACCCCCATTGCCTATCCCGAAGGCGGGCTGGCACAAGTGGGGGAAACAGTCCTGGAGATGACCAACCCCAAGAAACGGTCGCAGAAACGCCGGGTTCGCCTCGTGGTGCGCCGCACCCGCCTGCTCGGTTCCCAAGCCGAGCTGTGGCCCGACTGGCGATACCACGCGTTCGTCACCAACCTGGACCTGCCCGCGGCAGAAGCCGACCGGCGCCACCAACCCCGGGCCGGACAAGACGACACCGGCCACCAACCCCGCCGCGGAGAACAAGACACCGAACCGGCCGAACTGCCGGTGGTAGAGATCGGTGACAACCCTGGGGAAGCGCACAGCCCGCTGCCCGCGGTCGAAATCGACCGGTACCACCGCCGCCACGCCACATGCGAACTCGCCATCCGCGACCTCAAAGACTCCGGGGGTCTCGCCCACCTACCCTCCGGCGTCTTCGCAGCTAACGCCGCCTGGCTGATCTGCGCCGCCCTAGCCCATAACCTCTACCGGCAGATAGCCCTCCTCGGGGGTACGCAGCCGCCCGGGCGGCTGGTCTGTGGACGTACCATCCGTACCCGACTGTTCGGACTCCCTGGACGCCTCGTCAACCACGGCGGACGCCGCCTCCTGCGTCTACCCGCCCGATGGCCCTGGGCCGGCGCCTACCTAACCACCCTCACTAACCTCCGGGCGCTGCCCCAACTCAGCTGACCCGGCCCGACGGACCCGCCGCAACCATAACCAACCACCCAAACCCCGACCACACACGCCCGAAACCATCCCAACCAGCCTCCAACACTACCTAACCCACCAAACCACACCCACCACACCCCCGAAACCCCCCGAATCCAACCAGCCCCAACCCCTCAACCCCCCACCAACCGCACCCCGGACCACCCCCCGGGGAGGCCGTCGGTGGATTCAGGCTAAACAACCGACCACGCCAGATCCTCGGCTGGCAAACACCCCACCAAGCATTAACAGCCGTAACCAAACAAACATCTTGAACACTCCGATGCCCACGGCGTTGGTCATTGAGACGACCCACGACCACAAGGAGCCTCCACGGAGATATCGCGACGAAACACTCCTCTAAACCTCACACGGCCGAAACAACGGGGACTGACACGCCGCTTCACTACCTCAACTCTAAGCTACAAGACAGCCATCCGTTGCGTTCACCGATTGAGACCACCGACAAAACACAACGGTTTGGGTGCGTATCTGTGTATGAACTCGGCCATGGGTGTGGTCTCAGCGACCGAAGCTCCCTGTGTCGGGTTTTGGTCCCGCGACCGGTGTGCCTGGTGATAATGCGACTCGATCCACCGCCGCCAGTCGTTGATCTGTGCCACCCCTGTCCGGGTGTGCTGGTCAAAGTGATCCTTTGTTTTCAGCACCACGCAAGAGTCGGGTGTTTCGAGTTCTACCAGTACCCAACGTATCCCGTTCGAGTCGATATCCGCGAGCAGGAAGTCAGCGACATACTTATCGCCGAAGTGGACCTTCGGGCGGCAGTACCGTGACGGTCCTCGCAGCAGTGAGGCAAATAGTTGGGGACGTTCCTCCAATAGTTCCTGGATCGGTTTCTCACAAGTCGCTTCGTCAATGACTCGTCTTAGCTCTTCAATGTCCGCGTCGGTCACGTCGTCGGTTACCGCGTAGGGCTCCAACGCGGCCAGCTTCTCCTTGGAGATCGTCTTTGTGCGTGCGCGTTTCGCGGCCCGGTTCTTGGCGATCTGACGCGCTTGGGTGCTGTCCTCTGAGTTGTCGCCGTGCCCGGCGATCATTGTCAGTTGGTCGGGCCAAGCGCCGGCACCTCGGCCGCCGGTGAAATACACCCGTCCGTCATCTCCGATCGACGAGACCTCATCGAACCGCCTGGCAGACGGGTTTCGTGACACCACGTCACCCTTCGCCAACCGGAGCTGCTCCAACGACTGCAGGCGTTGTCTCAAGTACAAACACCGGATCCATGCTTCGGCTTCCTCATAGCTGTCAACCGCGGCTGGTATCGCGACAGACATCGTCGCGGCCAGCTCCGCCATGAACTCCTGCTGCGCATCGGTGCTCTTGCGCGGAGCGACCCCGAAATGGCTGTCCACAGCCGAACGCACCCGGGCTGCAGCCACCAGTTGTGGCAGGCTCTCGGGCAACTCCACACCTACAGACGACGCGAACGCCCGAGAGTCTTCGTCACAGCGGGCAATCGTGCGGCGAATAGCCGCTACAGCACCTTCCCAGCTTGTACGCGCCAACCGTTCTCCTCCCGACTCGGCGACGGTAGCCGTCTGTGACCGGACCGTCTACAGGTTGACAGGATGACCGCCCTTCGAATAGTGGCTTCGGTGCCAAGCACATCGTCGTAGCCCACCTATGATGCTGATCGCCCATCTGCCCTGGACCAGAGAACCGCCGCCCGGATCGCCCATCGTCGGTAGGACATTAAGGATCTTCCGTAGTCTGGGTTCTCAGCAACCGCCTGGTCTAGGGTTCCTACCCGATGCCGGCCGCTGGACTAAGTGCTTCAACGTCTCGGTCCGAGATTCGCTGGATCAGTCGGTAGACCCTTCCTGCTTTAACTGCGCCATCCACATAGTCTTGGTAGGCCTGCAAGGCGTTCTCGATCAGTTCGTCGTACATCACCACTCTCGCGCTGGACGCGCCAAGCACTTCTCGAGAACGCCGCTCACTCGTAGAAGTATCGCCCCAATCGCTTAGTGGTCTGCCGACGACGCAGACTATCTCTACGGGTTCGTTGCTCCGGCCGGCTGCGGCGAGTATTTTCTCAGCGGCAGTGTAATATTTTGATACTTGCTCGTTCAGAGCATTGGTAGTGATGCGTCTCTGCGCCCGTTTGAGTTCAATGATGACGTGCTTGTTCCCGGTGGTGCTGTACTTGACATCCACCCTTGCCCGCTTCTGTTCTGCGGTCAGCGCATCGCACACCTCGTCGAGAGCGGTTTGCATGCTTCTTTCCATGTGCTCGGTGCGGGTTGCTCTCTCCCAGGAAGGGTCTAGCAGCCAGAGATGCTTGTACAGGTGCTCCTGCATCGCCCGCTCCTTGGCGTTCTGCTGCAGGACGTCTAGGTTATGCGTCCGAGGTCGTCCAGTTGGACGAACACCTGCTGATCTGGTCCAGTCTGTGGAGCAGGTTCCTGAGCTTGAGGCTCTCGAAAGCGAGGACACCACTCACGACGAGTTGTCTCTTGTTGGGCTCGCCCTCAATCGGCAATTCGTTGATGCGACCGAATAGCCGCCGGGCGGCCACCTTCTGGTCAGGGTCCAGTTCTGTGAACCACTCTTGGATCCCCGGGTAAGCAACGGCCTGCTTCGTTCCCTGTGACCTGCGCAGTTCGGTCCATCGACTCTGGACGTACTTCAGCTCATACCGTAGCTTGGTCTTGAGGGCTTGGTAGCGGGGGTCCTCTTCGATGAGCTTCTGGCGGCTTGTGGTGGCTATGTCCTCTTCGTCATCCATGTCAAGGAAGTCGGCGTGGATCTCGCCGAGTATGTACTTGGTGTAGAGGCCGCCCTCGCCGAACTCTTCCAGAATGTCCTCTTGGGCCAGCTTGCCCCGGACGAGGACCACTAGCTTGTTGATACTTTCGGATGTCTCCGTATCCTTGAGTTGCCCCGCCTTGGAGGCCGTTCCGATCCACCCGTCGATAACCCACTCGGGGTGCCCCTCTATCTCACCGGAGCGGGTGTCATGGTTCTCGAGGTTGCTGGCCGTGCTAGCAACGCTTTGGCCTAGGTCACCGAGGGTCCAGATGTACTGGACTTTGTCCTGGTATTCGCGGTCGGTTGCCGTTATCGGGTGGCCGTCCAGTGTGATCTCGAACCGGTGTTCTGGTCCGATGATGCTGAATCGCCGGGCGAGGCGCCTTCTCAACGGCTTGCCTGTCCACTGGAGTTGGCGCTTCATGTCCGTAAGGGTGATGCGGGTGCCTTGGTCGAGGTCGACCTCATGCGCAACCGGGTCAGGCTCGTATTGTCCTTCGGCGCCGTTTCGGAGTTTCGTCTTGATGTCTTCCGCGTTCATGACGAAGCCGTGCTTCTGGCCACGGGCAACGCTCTCGACTTGGACGGTACGGGTGATCGAGAACAGGGACAGCTTCCCGATTCCCTTGCGTCCCATGACCGCTCGACCGAACCGCGGGGTCAGGGGTTCGGTGTTGCGCCGCTCGTATCCGACGTGCAAGTACTTCTGGTTGGCGTCTTCAACCGTCATGCCGTGCCCGTCGTCCTCAATCACCACCCGGCCCTCAGTCGCATTGATGGATATCCGAACATGCTCAGCGTCGGCATCCCACGAGTTAGCAACCACCTCCGAAAGTACTGCAGCCACGTTCGAGTACAGCCCGAGGCCCAGGTGCCGGAGCACGTTCAAGCTCACAGTCATCTGATACTTCGGACGGCCGGTACTCACTCCGTCTCCTCCAGGTGAGCTACGATCGAGCTACCGATCGCCTCGCCTAGTTGGACCGGGACAGCATTACCGATGAGGCGAGCCATAGGCTTTATCTTCACAGCGGTACCTTCAGGAACGAACGAGTAGTCGGCCGGGAAGGTCTGGAGTAGGGCACCCTCTCGCAGGGAGATAGCACGATCCTGTTCGGGATGGCCGAACCGTCCGTTCCCAAAGCCAGGGAACTGTGTGGTGATGGTAGGGGCCGGACGGTCCCACTCCATTCGCCCATAAACCCCCGGATAGGTACGCCCGCTGGGTCTGGTATGGCAGGCGGCCCGTAGAGACTTGTCCCAGTCCCGCCACGTTCCGCCAGCCTTGGCCTCGCGGATGCGCCTGAGGTTCTTGCTGGAGAGCCCCCTCGCCTTGTGTAGAGGATCAGACTTGCCGACGCCACCAGCCGGGATCGACTCTAAACCTGAATCCACCGACGGCCTCCCCGGGGGGTGGTCCGGGGTGCGGTTGGTGGGGGGTTGAGGGGTTGGGGCTGGTTGGATTCGGGGGGTTTCGGGGGTGTGGTGGGTGTGGTTTGGTGGGTTAGGTGGTGTTGGAGGCTGGTTGGGATGGTTTCGGGCGTGTGTGGCTGGGGTTTGGGTGGTTGGTTATGGTTGTGAGGGGTCCGTCGGGCCGGGTTAGCTGAGTTGGGGCAGCGCCCGGAGGTTAGTGAGGGTGGTTAGGTAGGCGCTGGCCTAGGGCCATCGGGCGGGTAGACGCAGCAGGCGGCGTCCGCCATGGTTCACGACCCGTCCAGGGAGCCCGAACAGTCGGGTACGGATAGTTCGTCCACAGACCAGCCGCCCAGCCCGATGCGTACCCCCGAGGAGGGCTATCTGCCGGTAGAGGTTATGAGCTAGGGCGGCGCAGATCAGCCAGGCGGCGTTAGCTGCGAAGACGCCGGAGGGTAGGTGGGCGAGACCCCCGGAGTCTTTGAGGTCGCGGATGGCGAGTTCGCATGTGGCGTGGCGGCGGTGGTACCGGTCGGCTTCGACCGCGGGCAGCGGGCTGTGCGCCTCCCCAGGGTTGTCACCGGTCTCTACCGCCGACAGTTCGGCCACTTCGGTGTCTTGTTCGCCTCGGCGGGGTTGGTGGCCGGTGTCGTCTTGTCCGGCCCCGGGTTGGTGGTGCCGGTCGGCTTCGACCGCGGCTAGGTCCAGGTTGGTGACCAAGGTGTGGTACCGCCAGTCGGGCCATAGCTGGGCTTGGGAACCGAGCAGGCGGGTGCGGCGCACCACGAGACGGACCCGGCGCCGCTGCGACCGTTTCTTGGGGTTGGTCATCTCCAGGACGGTTTCCCCCACTTGTGCTTCGCCGCCCCGGGGATAGTCGATGGGGGTCCACGCGTCTTTGTCGATATTGCTGATCAGTGTCCTGACCTTGTCGTTCACCTGGGTGGTGATCGACCATCCCACCCCGAGGTGGTCGAGGGCGGCCAAGAGGGCATAGGACCAGAACCCAGAATCGGCCCGCACGCTCACCGGGCCCCTGGCCCCGGCCCGTCGCACACGCCGGATCGTCTCCCCAACGAAATGGACCACACCCCGCTGCGATGCTCCTGCACGCAGACGGGCACCGACCACCTCCCCCGTATCGGCTCGGAACGCCAACAGAGGGTGATAACCCAACTCCTTGGTGTAGCCGTAAGCGGCCCCTTGTTTGGTCTTGCCCGACACCGCACAGATCGTCGAGTCCAAATCAACGGTCACCGCTCCCTTACCGGGACCGGCGCCCGCCCGCCACGCACGACCCAGCGTCAAGGTCACCACCTTCTCCAACTGGCGTACATGACCCCAGGTGAACGAACGCAGGAAGGTTCCCACCGTGGAAGGGGCCATCACCGCATGGGGCAACACCCGATCAGTGGAACCCGCCCGGAGCCGACCCACATGATCAATATGAGAGGCGCCCACCAGCATCGCAGCTACCAACGTGCACACCTTACGACCCGGATGCGCGCCACCCACCCGGCCGCCCAACCGCACCGTCCGATCCACCAAACCTTCCAAACCCAAACGGTCCATCAACGTCCCGGCCGCCAACAACCCAGCGTCGGCCACCAGCCCCTCATCATCGAAAACCGCCTCATACCGGTCGATATTCTGCAATACTCCACTCACAGGAAGTGCCTCCAGACTCCGAGCCAATCACCATGTTTCGTATGGCTATTGTCCCAGATCAGAGGCACTTTCCGCGTCTATCCACCCCCAACCACAGGATATCTACCGGTGGATTCAGGCTTAGCGGGTGACTGGGACGTGGTTGTTCGTGTTTGTTTATGTCCACCCGACGGTGAGTTTGCGTAGTAGGGCAGTGAGGGCTGCTTGTTCGTCTTTGTTAAGTACGTCGAGTCGTTGTAGGCGGTTGCGGGTGCGTGTCTGCACCATGCGCTCGGCGCTGGCGATGCCGTCAGGGGTGATGGCAAGGTTGGTTGACCGGCGGTCGGTAGGGTGGGGCACTCGTCTTGCGTACCCGCGTTGTTCGAGGCGGTCTATTCGGCTGACCATCGTTGCAGTGGTCATGCCTAGGTGTTTGGACACGTCGGTTGCGGTCACTGACTCGCCGTGGTGTCGGGCTGTGCGCAGGTACGCGAGTACTTGGTAGTCGCCTTGGTTGGCTAGTCCCTCGGTGGCGGCTATTTGGTCCATTGCCTCTCCTAGGAGGCTGGCGAGTTGCTCGATTCGGGCTGCTGGTTCGATCTCCCATACGGAGTTGTCTGACAGCGCCCGTTCCCATCTGCGGATCTTGCGTGTGATGATGTCTTCGGTGTGCTGTGTGGTTTCGCTGCGCATTCTCCCTTGCTCCGGTTCGTATCGGGAACGCGGCTGGTTTCACGGCGATGTTTCCGGCCGTGAAACCAGTGCCGCCCCGGTGTGGACGGGTGTGTTTGGTTGGCTTTACGAGGAGGCTGGCTGTGCGTTCTGTAGTTGTGTCCGCATTCCGTCAAGGTCGGTGGGGACGGTTCCGGTGGTGAACCGCTCCGGCATCCGCGACTCCACGGTCCCGCTGTCGGAGACATCGAACACGCCGTTGTCGAGGCCCAGCGTTATGTAATAGGTTTGGTCGAGTGCGCTGCTGGTGCCGGGGAACTGCAGTCGGGGTGATGCTTCCTCCAGGCTGCGGCCTTTGAGGAACAGCAGCACTTTCTGGCCTGATCCGAGTGGGGTGAGACCGTCAGCTATGACCACCTGCTCGGTGTCGATGCGCCAGATGAGGACCGTGTCGCTGTGCTGGCCCTTGAGCGTCTCGGACACAGCAACCTCGTAGAACACAATGGGTATTGGGGTTATCCCGGCTCGTTCGTAGTCGGTCCTTTCGTTCGGGTCGGCAGTGCGATAGTCCTTCGCTCGTGCCGCCACTCCGGAAACGGTACCGACTACTACCAGGTCGGATGAGGTTGCCAGTTCGTCCAGCGACTGGTACACGAGGGAGCTGAACGCCATGTGCCGAACACCGGTGTCGTCGTCGCGCAGCAGTGTTACTGCCGCCGCTGCGGCCACCATGGCTGCGAGGGCCACGACGATGAGCATCCTTGCTCGGTAGAGCTGTCTGCTTGCTGTCATCTTTATCGTCCTCCCTTTCGTGGTTGGGTGGGCACGTCGGCTCGTGTTGTCCTACTCACTCGTGCATCAGGGGTAAACGTCCCTCACGCCCGCCCGGTCGTCAGCCGCCGGGAATGACGTGCAAGCGTTCAGGGCTTCGGGGACGTTCATGACCCGGCACGCCCAGGAGCGCTCGTCAAGCCCGTAGGCATGCCCGAGTTCATGTACGGCAATGACGACCCGTTGGGCGTCTGTGAGCGACCCGGTGTTGCTGGCATCGAAATCGATCGTGACCTCGTTGCCGCTGTACTCCCCACTGCTGCAGGCCCAGGACGCTAAGGCGTAGTTGTCGCTGCTGTAGGACCCGTCAATGACGTTGATCTCGGGATCCGGCGACGCTGACCGCTCGCTGAAGTGCCCGGGTACGTCATACGCCGAATCCCAGTCCGCCTGTCCGTCGCCGAACGCGTCCTCGTGGTCGTCGCTCACGGAGAAGAAGCGGTAGGAAATGGGGCTGATCGAATCCGGGTCGTACTTGCATCCGTGCAGCTCGTAGGCGGCAGCCGCCTTCGGTAACACCACCATCAAGGCGAGGGCAGCAAACAGGGCGGCAACCGCGGCCACCTCGATCCTCCAGTACGGCGACCCCGACACGACTCGGCAGGCAGGCGCGCCGGTCTCTTTGTGGCGGTTGAGATACCTCATCTGCTCCCTCTCCTTCCCAGCCCCGCTGAGGGACTGTCTAGAAGCCTTCCCACACCGGAGGCCCGATATAGTACGGAGTCAGATTACTCGAAGCTGAACTATCGTGGCTCATCGGATTTCAGTGGGGAGTGACCGATGGGAGTAGGTCCCAGTTGGGTTTCCCCGCGTAGAGAAGGGCGCGGATTCGGTAGTTCGCGAAGTTGCGGAACCCGAACGCTGCTCGTTTGATCCGTTTGATGAGGTTGTTGAGGGCTTCGGTGGGTCCGTTGGTTACCTTCGAGATGTGCCAGTTGGTGATCTGGGGGGTCCAGCGGGCGATGGTACGACCCAGCTTGTTGATCTCGGGTGGGCAGGATTCGTGTTGGAGGTCGTCTGCGAGCTGGAGGGTGTATCGGAGAGCAAGGACCGGACTCTCGATCCCGTAGATGCCTCGTACCGTCTCTTTCGCGTGCCAGGCTGTGCGCACTTCCCCGTAGGGGTCACCAGCATCGAGGAGACCACGCAGCCGTATTTGACCCCGGTCGCTGATCCTCTCATGCGCAGCGGTTAGGAGCCGCCGTATCCGATACAGCGGGTCATCCTTGCGGCCTCGATGCCCGAGGGTTTCGTTTTGGACTCTTCGTCGTACCTCGTCGAGACGCTGGTTGGCGAGGCGGATGACGTGGAACGGGTCCGCTACCTGCAGCGCGTGCGGCAGCACCCTGTCATACGCCTTCCGATACGAACCGGACATGTCCAACACCGCCCAGCGGATAGCCTCACACCATTCGGTGGGTTGTGACCGGAACCAGGCTGCGGCGCTTTCTGCTGTTCTACCAGGGACTATGTCGATCAGCTGGTGGCCGCCAACGTCGACGACAGAGGTGCACCAGACTTTGGTACGCCAACGGCCCCGACGCCAGAACAACGTCTCGTCCACTCCCACAGCTTCGACGGTCCCGACCCGATCGGTGTCTGCTTCCAGCAGCGCTTCGCCCCAGCGGCCAACCTCTTTGTTCACCGTATGCCAATCACAACCAAGTTCTGCGGCGACCTCGTCGACCGAACGGCCCCGCCCACCCACCTGGATGGTCACCCACCGGGCCGCTCGGGATGTCAACAACGCCCGTTGGGGACCAATCTTGGGGTCTTGTTCGATGAACGATCTGAGCGCACAGTCGGGGTTCGGACATGTCCAGCGCCGTTTCCGCCACCGCAGCCGCACAGGCCGGCCGAACGCCGGTAAATCCACCAACACAACCGTCCGATAGCCCTTCGACCACACCGACCCGCCACAGGACTCACACAACGGCCGGGGCTTGCGGGACCGGATCACCACCTCCAACGGTGCCTCCTCGCCCGGGTCGTTGATCCCTACCAGATCAACCTCACCTAGGCCTACCAACTTCTCGCACATGCGCGTAGGATCAGCTTCCACAGGGGTCCTCCTGCCTCGGATGTCATTACCAACACCCGATTATGGAGGACCCCTCCTCACTTCTGGTGGATTCCAACTCCCCCTGGCAGATCCCCTACTCCCCACTCATTTCCGAAGAGCCACTATCGTGCAACTAGTAGTGTGCACGGCGAGCTGGCAGCATAACCCCATCCCGGCCTTGGGACCGTGCACGCTGCGAACCGCGCACTTGCCAGAGCAAGCACGTGGGGGGAGCAGAGCTACAAGGTATCCCCCGTGTACGTGAGGGCCCCGCCCATCTTTGGCGACCTGGTTCAGCCCTCATCGCGTCGGTAAGGACTGCTCGCCCTCTACCGGCGCATGCCGCACAACCCGAGGCCTCGCGTACGTCCGACAATGGGGATTGGCGGCCGGTATGGCGAAACGCCAGTCTACGCCCCGTCTACGACGGCACCGCCGGCGGTGTGTCTGTCAGCACAGCCCACAGTCATCGCCCCGGGCATGTGACGAAACGGGTCCGGCAGTAGCAGCCACACCACAGCGATGAGGAACAGCGGGCCGAGAGCGACCACCTCCCACGACAGCCCGCGGAGGAGCACCACCCCTATCGCACCTGGCACGGCGAACGCCGCTGCAGCGCCGCGGGCCAGGGTCCGAAAGTAGGCCTGGATCCCGCTCAGCAGTAGATTGGCAGACCCGAAAGCCACAACCAAGCGCCACAGCGGCGCAGGGTCCTCGCCGGCTTGGCCCACATAGACCAAGAGGTAGCCCATCCCTGCCTGGAAGGTTTCCCAGAACGCCAACGTACACAGCGCCCCGAGAACGGTGTACGTCAGCAGTTGCCCGGGCAGGTAGACGGCATCGAAGAAGGCCCTCCACCACAAGGGAGACGTGGGACGAGGGAGGCTAAAGGGGTTCAGCTGGATACAGCCTGTTGCCCTGGAGACTGCTCGGCCGTACCGCCGACGGGCGGGAACATCTCCACGGTTTCCCCTACGAGATCGTCGCGGACCTGACCCACCGCTATGGCGAACACGCCTTGCCCTCGGCGGAGCACGTTCATCAGGTGGCGCTGCGTCTCGGCAGGGTGGGAGCCCAGCCAGATGTCGATGCCATCGGACAGCAGCGTGGACTCGTGGAGGGAGCTGCCGTCGGGCATCTCGGCCCTGAGCCAGTCAACCGCCTTGCGGATCTTGGCGAGGCTGACCCCGGTGGCGCGCAGCCGCTTGACGACACGCAACCGCACGAGGTCCAAGAACGAGTACAAGCGCAGGCTGCCTGAGCCGTCGGCGGCCTGTAGGGAAGGCACTATCAGCCCCGTCCTGGCCCAATAGTCAAGCTGGCGGTAGGAGATCCCGACGATCTTGCAGACTTGCGGTGCCCGGTACCCGTCAGTGGGGATGTTCGTCGAACTCAAAAGAACCACTCCTTATAGCGTGACCGCCCCACTAAGAAGGGTCACGGGTTGGCAAGGACGGCCTACACGGCCGTAATTCCACCTGCGTCACGGACCATAACATGGGCTTATCTACACCGGTCTGCCAAGGCGTCCGACGGCGGCCGCAAGCTTCGGCAGCCCTGGGCGGAGCAGCTCGGACAGATGGTGTCAGCAGCCACCCTGGTCAGTACCCTCGGGTCAGGGCTGACCGCCATACCTCATGCTGGACTCCAACGACGCGGGGCAGAGGACCGTCGAGTTCCAAGAAGATAAACCAGGTGCTCCAGTCGGCGGCGTTTGGTTCCGGGTCGTCCCCTCAGCTGTACATGGCCACATGGGCGAAGTTCGCGAAGGCCGTCGACACTTCACTACGCCCGCCGATGCCGCCACCGACGACGACGAACTCGGTCTCCACGTTGTGGTAGTGGGCCAGGAAAGGAACGGCTATCAGCTCGGCAGCCGAGGGCCGGGCACCGTTACCGGCTCGATGGAGTCTCGCCCCGAAGTCCCAGGTCGCGATTGGCGTCTTGTCGTCGAACATGGTGGGTAGCTGGTCGGGCTTCCACCAGTGGTGTTGACGATCATCGAAACTACCCAGACCTGATCATCGAAAATCCCCGCCATGAGACCGCATCGGCCAGATCGCCGGCGCGTAACAGCGCCTCCACGAACCGGTCCAGGGCCGTCTCCCAGTCCCACACAGCTGTCACTTCCTCGTCGGCCCAGGTCTCTGTGATGTAGCGTCCGTGGACCCACCCTGTGATCTCCCCCGCAGTGACTTCGTACCACGGGCGGCCGTCCACGGAGGACACCCGCCCGGTCGGGAACACCTTGATTTGGGTGCGGTGCAGGGTGCCCAGGATTGGGCCGGCCACTCCCGGCCACTCCCGAACGTTCAGGGCACCTCAATCAGAGGGTCTATCAGTACGACACCCCAGCTCCGGGGTTCCGGAGCGGCGGCACACTGTCGGGTCGGGGGTTGGTTCGGTGGTGGCTCCTGGTCTGGTGGAGTTGGGTGGGGTGAACGCGGGTGGCTCGACGGGCTGCTCCTCCGGCCGGGGGGCTCTCGGGTCAGCGCAGGCGATGCTCAGAAGCACACACCAGAACCACGAGACATCGACGGCGGTGGACAGAGACGGCTTCCACGAGCGCCAGTTTGCCACACCCCGGTCTCTGACCGTGCAATCCACAACGGTCGGGCTGTCTAGGTCATGCCAGCAGGCTCCCGGCCCTTACATCGGCTTCGAGGCGTTTGGGTTAGGTTGGTTAACGATCTCGAGGGCGGTGTCGGCTTGTGTCGGTCCGTTTCCGGCGGAAACGTTGCCTGGGTTCTGGCCGGTGTTAGATTCCCTTTAGTAGTGAATTCCGTCGTCTAGGGAGGTTCGGGGTGCCATACCAGTCGTTGCACGCCGGAGCGAGGGGCGGCGTGTGGGATCGGCGTCTGCCTGAGCTGCCGATGAAGCCCGCCGAGCCGGGCGAGCCCGATCTGGAGTGGGTCCCACAGCCTCCTATGACCGCGGCGGTGCTGCCCCCGATGATGGTGGTTCCCGACCCGCGCGGCCCGTACCGGTATCCTTTGTTGCAGTTCATATTCGACTGGAACCGTTACCCCGACCGCGCCGGGCGGATAGCCGAGGCTCCTTGCTATGACGGTGACGATCCGGTCCTGTTGCCTGCGATCGCGGTGGTGGTACACGCTTTGGCTGAACGTGACGGCGTACCGGTACCGGAGTGGGTGTTCGACCATCGCGCTCCCGATGTGATAGTCCTGTTCTTACGAAACCCTGACAGTGACTACGGCCTTTGGCTTCGCCGCCGCTCTGTGCCACAGTCGGCCTACCACCGGGTACACATCCATCCTCAGATGCTCGACAAAGGCACCCCCGACTCGTGGCTGCCCTGGGACTGACCCCCACCGGGAAGGGTCTGACACCCGACCAGATCAAGGGTCTGCTACGTATCCTCGACAGGGAGCTGGGTCGCGCTATGGACCTGGATGAGCCGCTGACGATGCTGGTGGTGGGCGGGGCGGCTATCTCTATGCAATGGGATCCTGGGCGGTACACCAAAGACGTTGACGTGGTGTCCCAGGGCCTACCCCCGATGCTGTGGAAGGTGGTGGCCGACGTGGCCAAAAGCCGGGAAGGCGTGGCACTTGATTGGCTCAACGACGCCGCCCAGCTCATGGTGCCTGTCCCAGACTTCGACCCGGAGCCCACCCTGGTCTACGAAGGTCAGAACATCCACGTCTACGGGGCGTCCGCCCGCTATGTGCTAGCCATGAAAGCTGTCTCCGCCAGGGTCACCGACATCGAGGACTTGCCCACCCTACTGACGGCCGGAGAGTTCGACAGTTTCGACGAGGTGCTGGAGACGGTCGCTCAGGCACACGGCCGCACCCAGCTACCCGCCGTGACTCAGAACAAGCTCCGGCAGGCTTGGGACGACGCTCTCACCGCCGCCGCTATGCCCGAACGTGGGTACCTGTCGGTGAACCCCGACTACGACAACGCCTGGGGTTGGCAGCTAGTCGCACGGCATCCCGACGGTGAACCTATCGAACGGTCGGCCACCTACCCGACGAAAGAAGCAGCACGGTCGGTAGCCGATCTAGCGGTGGCCATACTCGACCCGGGGCAGCCGCTCTCGTTCGTCCCCTGGGCACCGGCGGTTCCCCCACCCGCCCCCATAGGCCGCGGACCCGCTGTTCGGGTCAGCGTCGCCCACAAGGACGAGGCGTGGCAGATACGGGCCGTCGACGCCGACGGTTACCTGACCGCCCTGTCCCAGCCCTACACGTCGCATCAGGAAGCCAACGAGGACCTGGCGTTCCTCGCAACGGTCAGCCAAGTGTGTCGCGTCGAGGTGGACTCACAGGGCCGCGGGGCCCGGTTACCCGTACAGGTCCACGACACCTGCGCCTGTGTCGATACCAACGCCTGCCGACACTACGAGACCGCACCTCGGGTACTGGTCCACCACCAACCCGTCCCTGCTAACCCGATCACCGTTTCGGTGCGGGCAGACCGGGCTTCGACGTGGGGCTGGGAACTGGTAGCGAACGACCCGGACGGGTCACCCCGCCAGGTCAACGGTCCCTACCCGACGGCGGAGACGGCAGAAGCGGCCCGTGACTTCGCTATGAGCGTTGTCAACAAGGACGCCCCCCTCCGAGTCGTCGGGTGGTCACCCGCAGATGTTACCGGCTGGGACGACACCGATTACACCGCCCCGGCAGCCGACGTTGCGGTCACCATCCAGCTGGCACCCGCAGCCGGGGTTGACACCTGGCAGCTGCAAGCAGCCGACCCCGACGGTACGGTGTTTGCGACGTCGCAGGAGTACCAGGGATGGCAAACCGTCGCCGCCGCCCGCCACTGGCTGGGAATGCTGGGCGTCATGGCCGGTGACACCGCAGTGAACGGTCCGGTGAGGGACACGACCCTCCCCACCAGTCGGGTCTGCGGTTGCGAGTCCCGTGGAGCCGAATGTCACCATCACAACCTCGCACCGGGAACCACATTGGAGGACCTGGCCCACCAGACCCGCCAGGAGCGACACCGCGGGCCGTCCCTCGGTCTCTGATCTTCGGTAGTTAGCAGACGGCCCATCACAACACCTCCTACCCATCCCGACTGGTATTTCCAGACCTAGGTGTTGCGTTGACCCTCTGAGGCCACAGTCCAAATATTCCGTTAACCCCATCGAGGCGGCGGGACGCATCCGATCATTGACAGTGCTGGCGGTGGCATCAGCGGCCACTTGGCCGGTGACCGCCACGACCAGGGGCCATACCTCGGGTCTCTGACCGTGTAGCCCACAACGGTCAGGTTGTCCGATCATTGGCGGTTGGCGGCACGGGCGCGGCGGTCAGGCTCAGAGGCTCAGCCCGCCGGATGGTCTAACCAGCTGTGGGGTGCTGTCGCGCGACCGGATCCGCACCCGCCGCTGGTAGAGCTCTTGGAGAGCGTCCCACGCGGTGCGGAGACGGGGATGAGCATCGAACAGTCTGTCGAGGTGCGCCTGGTGGGCTTCGGTTAGGTGATCGGCCCGGCGCAGGAGGGTGAAGCGGGCTCGGAACAGGTCCGGCTCGAACGTTGGGGGACGCCGGTGGGGGTCGCGGCGCTGCAGCTCTCTGCGTACCAGAGTGAGGCCTTGGGTGAACCAGCGTACGACGTGGAACCGGTCGAGCACATGGCGAGCAGCTGGCAGATACTGTGCGATTGCGGCCTGATATGAGCGGGACCCGTCGCTCACGACTATCTCCACCTGCCGGCACCACTGGGGTCCTTGATCCCTAAAGAACCTGGACAGCGACCCTTTCGTGCGACCTGGGATCATCGCCAGCACCTTGCCGCTGTCGCCACAGGCGACCACAGTCACATACCGGTGACGGCGCCGTATCGACGTTTCGTCGACCAACAGCACACGACACGGCCGGGCCCGGCGACGCTGCGCCACCCGCTCCGAGTGGGCTCTCACCAACCCCATTATCCGATGCCACCCAACCCCGTGATGGCGGGACGCTGCCCGAATCGACATCACCGTTGCATCCGCCACCAGGCGACGGGCGAACCGGCGGGTTAGGCCAGCTTCGAACTGGTCGTGGTCCTCGAGGTGCCGCTCGCCACAGTTCCCACATTCGAACCGGCGTCGCCGCCACACCAGCGTGGTGCGGCGGCCGCTCACCTCCAAGTCACGAACCCTCTTGGATCGCCGATCCCACACCCGTCGGCATTTGAACCCGCAATGGCGGCACCGCGACCACTCCCGAGCCGATTCCACTTCGACCTCGAGACGCTCAACAGTGTCGACCCCCACCCTCATCACGCGAACACCCGACAAGTGCAGACGAACGGACATAACATCAGACATCGAGGCCTCTCCCTGGATCGGCGATGTTGGCTATTCACCGATTCCAGCGGGGCCTCACCCCCATTCCAAGGATTTCACCCCACCCAACCCACGATGCTCCTATGTTTTGCAAATCGGTTGTTGGGTGAGCCAGTGTTGGTATCGGGTAGCGAGGTGGTGGTTGTGGTGGAGGCCTCGTTCGAGTTGTGATAGGACGGTGGGCTGCGTGTCGAGGTGGTGGGCGGCGCGGGTGAGGGTGATTCGGGCTTGGGTTCGGCGGTGGCGTAGGTCGGTTCCGTGGGGTGTTGGGGGCGGGTCGGTGAGGAGGTGGTATATCTCGCGGGCGATGTGGCGTTTCAGGCAGCGGATTATTTCGGTGTGGGTTTTTCCTTCCGCTTCGCGTCTGGTGACATATTCTTTGGTGGCAGCGTCGGTGCGCATTCGGTTGGTAGCGCATCGGCCATAGCGCGTTGTTTGCTTGGCGGTTGCCGCCTCGGTTGAGACGGTGCCGCACTATCGGTCCCGATGATGCGGCTACGGGGCTGAGGGCGCAGAGGGCCGCGAAGGCTGCTTCTGAGTTCATACGTCGTGGGTTGTCACCAGCAGCGACCAGGAGAGCAGCGGCGGTGTCGGGTCCTACTCCGTAGGCGGCCAGCAACGCAGGGTTGGCCCGTGCGCAGAGACCGCGGATCTGTTTGTCGACCTGTGTGATCTCGGTGTCTAGATTCTGGTATCGGCGGGCTAGAAGCCGCAGTGCCCGCTTGGCGTATGCCGCAGTGGTCTGCGCTGTGGCTGGACGGAAGCGGGCACAGACCTTGACCTGTGTCCGGGTCGGGAGATCCCGGAGTTGGTGTTTGACCTGCTCAGGAGCGGTTACTACCAGAGCGTGCAGCTGGTTGGCGGCCTGGGTGCGGGCTTTGACCGCGGAGCGGCGAACTACCCGCAGCATCCTGGTGGCTTCTACCGGTCCGTCGCCCGTCTTGGGTAGGGCGGTCGCTTCACCGTTGAGAGCAGCCCGGGCTGCTGCCTCAGCGTCGGTGGTGTCATCCTTGCCCCGCCGCCGGCGAAGCTGGCGGTTGGGACGGTTCACCTCCACCACACCGATACCCGCCTCGGTGAGATGACGTGTGAGCCCAGCGCCGTAGCTGCCCGTTCCCCCCACCCCGACCCGGCAGATCCGACCCCACGACTCCATCGGGGCGACCAGTTGGGCATAACCGGAGGTATCAGCCCCGAACTGGGCGGATCCCAACAGGCGACCCGCGCCATCCACCACCGCCCCAACGTGGAAATCCCGATGTGTGTCCACCCCGCCAACCACACCTACCCCATCGGCCCTAACTTGCTCCGCCATGTGCTCGCCTTTCGTCGGCTGCCTAGAATCCAACCCCCGGAGCCGGGCAGAGCGGCGGACAGAACACTCACGGTGCAAAAGTCGAAGGCTCCTAATGGGGGTCCACCACTTCTGCCGGTGTTTCTGGGAGGGTGTGGTGGTTGAGCTGGCTGGCCGGTGAGTACTCCAGGCTCCTGGAACGTTGATTCCTGCTGATAGATCGTGCCCCGGCCGGTGAGTGAGGGCCGCTTGTAGCGCTCATGGGGTGGCGTGCCACAGAGCACTGATCCATTAGGTCGCCGCCAGGCGTTCTCCACAGCTCAGCAGAGAGTGGACCCGCGCAAGGAAGGGGCGAAGGATGATCTTTGTGGGTAACGACTGGGCTGAGGGACATCACGATGTGTATCTCATGGACGAGGAGGGAGCCCGCCTGGGGTTCTCCCGTCTACCGGAGGGCCTGGCGGGTGTGGCCCGCTTGCACGAGATGGTCGCCAAACACGCATCGGATGCGGCCGAGGTGGTGGTAGGGATCGAGACCGACCGTGGTCTGTGGGTCGGTGCTCTGGTCGGGGCGGGTTATCAGGTGTATGCGATCAACCCGATGGCAGTTTCCCGTTACCGGGACCGTCACCGCCAGGGTGGAGCCAAATCAGACCGAGGAGACGCCAAGGTGTTAGCCGATCTGGTACGCACCGACCGTCACAACCACCGTCCGGTAGCCGGGGACAGCCCCGAATCGGAAGGTATCAAGATCATGGCCCGTGCCCATCAGAACCTGATCTGGGCGCGGACCCGCCACACCAACCAGATGCGCAACGCGCTGCGCGAGTACTACCCTGCAGCCCTGGAAACGTTCGATGACCTGGCCCATCGCGACGCCCTAGCCATACTCGGTCGGGCACCCACCCCCACCCGGGGCGCCCGCCTGACACTTCCCCAGATCAGAGCAGCGGTACAGAGAGGCGGACGGAAACGCAACCTCGACAAGGTTGCCCGCCGCATACAGAAAGGCCTCAGAGGTGCCCACCTCACCGCACCCGGGCCGGTCGCGGACGCCTTCGGGACGATCGTTGCTTCGCTGGTCAAGATCATCGCGGAAACCAACCGCCAGATCGCCGACCTCGAAGAAACCCTCGAGACCCATTTTGAAGAACACCCGGACGCCGTCATCTACCACTCCCAGCCAGGACTCGGTACCGTGCTCGGCGCCCGGGCGCTCGGTGAGTTCGGGGATGACCCCGACCGCTACACCAGCGCCAAGTCTCGCAGAAACTACGCCGGCACGTCGCCCATCACCATCGCATCAGGCCGCAAACACGCCGTCGTTGCCCGCCAGGTCCGCAACCGGCGACTCCCCAACGCTTTGGACCAATGGGCATTCTGTTCCCTCAACAACAGTCCAGGAGCGCGAGCCTTCTACGACCAACGAAAAGCAGCCGGCGACCTCCACCACCAAGCACTACGAGCCCTCGCCAACCGGCTCGTCGGCATCCTCCACGGCTGCCTCAAACACCGAACCCCCTACGACGAACACACCGCCTGGGCACACCGAACCATGCTCGACCGAGCCGCAGCTTGACATTTACGCTCCTGGGGTGTCTATCAAGTCACCCCGCTCCCCGGTTCAGGGTTCCCACCCGGGGCCAGGTCGACAGATCGTGGGAAAGGCACCAAAGGCCAGTTTTCGCGTGAGTCAGACCCGGCCCCAACCGGAAACCCTATAAGTATGAGTGTTTCCGCGCAGGGCCAACTACTCATCTAGGCTAGGCTGTCATGTGGCACAACAATCCGAAGGTCCACTACAAGTGTGAGGGCCTCGAGTCGGGTCCTTGTGAAAAGCGGCATCATGACCTTATGACAGCGGTTCACCATACGGACAAGTACAACCGGCGGGTTTCGATGGACAATCCGAGGGCGGTGGGGGATCGGGTAGTGATCGCCCATGGCGACCTTGATCCGTTGCCCTATCCAGTGCGGGCCGCACAACCCTGCGACTGCCCCACCGATCATTGAGGCCGGGAGACGGGGAACGGTATGAGGAAGCGGACTAGCGGCCTGGCAGTTATCGTCGCCGCTGTCCTATTTACCGGGACCCTCGCGGTCGCCCAGACCGACCGGATACCGGCTCCGGAGCGGTTCACCGACGTAGGCGGCTACGGATACGCGTGGGAGGGGATCGCCTGGGCCGTGGACGAGGGGATCATGTGCGGGATCGCCCCGGACCTGTTCAACCCGTCGGGTCGGCCTACCCGTGCCCAGCTTGCGGTGATCCTCTACCGGTACGCGCATCCGGAGGCCCGCGCCGACTGCCCACCACCTCCACCGCCGACCACGATCCCGGCCGGTTTGTCGGCCTGGGAGGACACCACGAACGAGTACTTTGCCGAGGCCATTTTGTACGCCATCGACCAGCCTCCCGAAACGGGCTGGTTAGAAGCGCGATGCTTCGACTCCGGTGGCGCATCCCTCGGTATAGGATACGAGTGGGCGATCCCGAACAATGTTGATTGGGCCGAGGTCCGGCGGAACGAAGACATCACGTACGGAGCCTTCGTGTGGACCCGATGGGTGTTATTGCCGACGAACAACTTTCTAGGAGAGTGGACGCATGATAGCCACCGGTTGAGTGGGAAGCCGTTCCGGCCCGATACGGATGCAACTCTCACGCGCCAGTTGCTCGACCGGTTCCTAGCCGCGGACCAGTTCATCATCGAGGCGTATAGTGACACCATCGAAAGAGGCTGGGGATGGCGGCCGGACGGCTACCCGCTTCGGGCCACGTTCGACCTCACCGGCGACGACACCGCCCTCCGCACGGTCCTAGCTGACTGCTTCCCCCCGACCTCTGGCTCGTAAGCCCACGGTCGGCGGGGTCCCATAAAGCCCGCCGGGTGAGGCGGCCCGCGCATCGCCCGCCCGACTGCCGATCCCATAAAAGGCCAGCGGACGGGTTCCCATTACCGCCTGGTCCGGGGGAACGGTTGCATCCCCTGCCTGAACTCCGCGTTGACCGCCGGCGTCGGAGTGATGGACCAGCCGCTGGTCGGGATCTGCCGTGTCGGGTCGCCGTGCCCAGAGTGCTTGTTCGAGGGCGTCGAGCGCCAGGTCGGTTCGCAACGAGGTCGACACTCGCCAACCGACGATGAACCGTGAGTACGCGTCGATCACCAACGCCACGTAGACGAACCCCGACCAGGTCCGAACATAGGTCAGGTCGGCAACCCAAAGACGGTCCGGATCCCCAGCTTCGAAGCTGCAGTCGACCAGATCGGCGGGTCGGGCCGCGTCCTCGTCGGGGATGATCGTACGCTTGGTTTCGCCTCTGACCACACCTTTGAGGCCTTCTTGGCGCATCAGGCGCTCCACTGTGCATCGCGCCACCTCTACTCCTTCACGATGTAACTGACGCCATAGGTTGCGGGCTCCGTACACCCCGAAGTTCGACTCCCACACCCGCCGAATCTGGGGACGCAGTTCGCTGTCCCGGCGGCTGCGGGCCGAGCACCGGTCGGGTTCGCGTTCCCGCCGTTTGTGCTCCCAAGGAGACAGACGGGGCGATCGGCAACTCAGCACAGATCGGCTCGACCCCATAGGTCTCTCGGTGATCATCGATGAAGCTGGTCATCTCCGGGGTCGGCGGTCGAACACCTCTGCCTGCGCGAAATACGCAGACGCCTAACCCAAGATCTCATTCGCCCGCCGCAACTCACGGTTCTCCCGGCGCAACTCCCCCAGTTCGGCCAACTGATCCGACGACAACCCAGGCCGCAAACCCTGATCCGTCTCAGCCCGCCGCACCCACTTGCGCAAAGTCTCCGACGAACACCCGAACTTCTCCGCTATCGAACAGATCGCCGCCCACCCAAAGCGGTGCTCCCCCCGATGCTCCAACACCAACCGGACAGCACGCTCCCGCACCTCCGGCGAATACATCATCAGTCTTCCCATGACTCCATCATCTCCCAACCAATCGAGTCTCCGGAAAACCCGGTGCGGTTCAAACACCCCCCAGGCCATCTCTGTGACAGGGGGACAGAGCCCTGCCCGCCGAGGGATCACCGTATGGAGCCGCTCGGACCGCTGGCGGCCCGGCTCCGGCCAATCGCTCCGCTCCAGATCGTCGGGCTCCACGGCGGCCACCACCACGTACTCGTCGGCCACCGTCACCAGGAGACCCGAGTGGCCGAGGTCGTAGCCGGTATAAGCCACCACCCGCCGGCCCACTAGCCAGCGGAGCAACGTGTGCAGGTCTACGGGCGGGTCAGCCATGCCGGCGGACCCTACTACTGGGAGGCGTTGAGGTCCACGGGGCTCAAACTCCGTGCCACCGGAGGACCCTTCCGCTGTGGGCTTCTGGGGGCCGGGCCACCGACGGGGCCAACCGCCACGACAGCGTCCTGTTCAAACCCACCCTTGACCAGGTGATTCCCGAGGTCTCGTTCTCGACATCGAGACCCTGCACCTAGACCGGGCCTATGACAGCAAAGCGGTGCAGGCTCTCTGCGAAGCCGCCGGGATCACCGATGTGATATGCGCCAAAAAACGGCCACGAGGCCAAGCCAACCACACCAAGCAACCAACCCCCCTCGGGTATGCGCTGGACCGTCGAGCGGACCAACTCATGGCTCTCCAACTACGGGCAACTCCGCCGCAACACCAACCGGCGTATCCAACACCGGCTAACACAACTCGCCCTCGCCATCGTACTGATCATCACCATCAAACTCATCAACTGGTGAAACCGCTGGAACCCCACCAACTAACCTATCCGCGCACGTTCTCAACCAAAACAGTCTCCGATGAAACCCGGGTGCGGTTCAATCTCAATGTATACCACGTCTGAACGGAGAGGCTCCTGTGGCTAAAGGATCGGAAGAACCACGACGCCGAGGTCCCCATCCGTTGCTGGCCGCGGCTCTTTCCGTGGTCTGGCCTGGATTGGGGCACTTCGGACATGATACCCGCCGAGGGCTGATGCTAGCCAGCGCAACGCTTGTCACCGTCGTGATCGGACTCGTCTACACCTTAACGCGGGGCGTGACGACTCTGCTTGCTTGGAGCGTGACTCGGTTATCGCTCCAGGTTCTCATCGCCGGCGTTCTATGTGTTCTGGTGTTTCGGGTCGTGGTTACTGTTGACGCATACAGAACTGTGGCACGTGGGTGCCGACCGCAACATTGGAGCGCGCACCGCCGATTCGGAACCTTGGCCATGCTCGTGTTGCTGGCCGTGATCGTCGCCGTGCCACATGTCATCGCTATCCGATTCGCTGTAGCTCAGCTTGGCCTGTTGTCCGGCGTCTTCGATGCAACAGACACGCAGACCGCGATTGCGACTCCAGTTCCCATCACCATCGTTCCGGCGACTCTGCCTCTGGCTGCTACGACCGGACTGCCCGAATCGTCTGTTCCGGTTGCGCAGACGACCTCTGTGCCCTCGACTATGGCTCCTTCCACGACGGTGCCGCCACCTGCTCGCGACGGAGCTGATCGACTGGCCAGCGCCGTCGCGATGCCCGAATCGTCTGTTCCGGTTGCGCAGACGACCTCTGTGCCCTCGACTATGGCTCCTTCCACGACGGTGCCGTCACCTGCTCGCGACGGAGCTGATCGACTGGCCAGCGCCGTCGCGATGCCCGAATCGTCTGTTCCGGTTGCGCAGACGACCTCTGTGCCCTCGACTATGGCTCCTTCCACGACGGTGCCGTCACCTGCTCGCGACGGAGCTGATCGACTCACGATTGCTTTGCTTGGAGGCGACGGCGGATTCGGCCGCACAGGCGTACGAACCGATACGATCATCGTACTGTCGATCGATACGGTCACCGGCGACGCCGCCGCGTTCAACGTGCCGCGTAACTGGAGCCGTCTCACGTTCCCCGATGGGACACCCGCATCCCAACGATGGCCCGACGGTTACCCGGATCTCGCCAACGCGGTGTACGGCGCGGGGTTGAGATTCCCTGGGGTGTTCCCGGGTGTCGAGGATACAGCCGGCCATGCGATCAAGTCAGCCCTCGCTCAACTGACCGGGCTCCCCATCCAATACTATGTGCTCGTCGACATGGTGGGATTTGTTGACGCTATCGACTTGTTCGGCGGTATCGACATACATGTCACCGAAGCGATCAACGACCGGATCAAGCCCATCGAACCCAACGGCCCACACATCGACATTGTGGTTAAGCCCGGCGACTACCACTTCGACGGTCTGACCGCCCTCGGTTACGTGCGTTCCCGAACCACGAGCTCGGACTACCACCGCATGACCCGCCAACGATGCGTGGTGGAAGCATTGATCGACCAGATCACGCTCGCAGAGATGCTGGCAAACTTCCTGGCGCTCACCGACATCATCTCCGACCACATCAAAACCGACATACCACTCGACCGGCTAAACGAACTCATCATCCTCGGAGATAAGCTTGACACTTCCAGAATTGTCACCGTCAACTTCATCCCCCCCGAGTTCCCGCGCGGTCGTGCACCGATCACCCGAGTACGCGAGGCTGTCACCCAAGCACTTCAAGGCGCCACGAACCAGACCAACAGTTCTCTCGTCGACAGCTGCCACGGGCCACAGGGACTACCCCACCGCCTTCACTAGAACAATAATAGCCACCATCACCAAGTCACGTCCAAGCATATCCCCCTCAGAAGTCGCCAGCACCCGACCACGGCGGGGGGCATCACACCCCAGGCCGGAGACAGGCCGACAGATCATAGAAAAGGCACAACGGCCAGTTTGTCAAAGGGTCAGACCTGTCCCCGGCCCAAGACCGCTACCGGTACGGTTCAGTCCGCACTTCGGGCAAGCCGATACGGGGTTGGCTGAGCATCGGCGCCAAATCGGGGTTACCGTCGAACATGGACAAAGGACAACGGTTTCGTTCAGCCACTCGCGCCCCACTGCCATACCGCCGGTTGATCACCTCAGCAAAGTCGTGAGATGTGAGAGTGAAGCACCGCCCCAAGTCGTCGGTATCAACATGGTTCGGGAACCTGGCCAAGACGTCGCGGTCGGCTACTTTGAGAAACCCTCCACGCCCCAAGAATCCCCCCTAGCGAGGTAGAGATACCCCACCGACTACCACCAGGCCGGCTTCGGTGGCCAGTTCCTCCAATGACCCGAACACCGGGCCGGCAGCCTCCATATACCCGATACCCGGGCCGTCGGCCTTCAGCAGCAGTACCCACCAACCCGCCGATCACCGCAGCTGTAACCGCGACGACCGCGAGCATCCTCGCCTTGTAGAGCTGCCTACTCACTTGCATGCCTCTCGTCTCCCCTCGGCGTCTACAAGTGGGTCCCCCTGGTCTGGTCACTAGTAGAGAGCGTCCACGCCGTTCTGGACGTCGGCGGCAGAGAACGACCTCCAGAAGTTCAGCGCCTAGGCGATGTTCATGACCCACACAGGGAGCGTCGATCGCTGAGACCACACCCATGGCCGAGTCCATACACCGATACGCACCCAAACCGTTGTGTTTTATCTGTGGCCTCAGAGGGTCAACGCAACACCCTGGGCTGGAAATACCGGCTGGGATGAGTTGGAGGTGTCGTGGTGGGCCGCCAGACGGACGATCCGGTGTGAAGCAGTACGAGATGGACGCACCTGTCTTTGGCAGAATGGACTTGAAGTCGGGAACGTGTCTAGCTGACCGGTTGCGATGCCTTGCTCGGAGTGGTGTCACGTCCTGAGATTGTGGGGGATGTCAGTTGATCTTGAGTGAGGGTACGTAGTGGCCGTCAGCTCTGTGGTATACGGTCACTCGTTCAAGTACCTGTGGGTTGATGGCTTGGCCGACGGTGACCGCGGCCGAGAGGGGTATGGCTGCGGTGAGGTGGATGTTGCGGGTCTGTTTGTGGTTGTGTTCGATCGCTGCGAAGACGTCGTAGCAGGTTGAGCGGAAGTGGTCGAGTGTGGCGCGGGATTCGATGGCGTTGGCGTGGGGCGGGCTGTCACCGGCTAAGCGGATGGTGTAGGTGGGGAGGTCCTGGAGGTCGGCAGGGAGTTCGGCTCTGTGGATGGATCCGGACACGTTGATAACGACATTGACGGCGGTGGCAGGTGAGGGTGCTGGTGTCTCGACGACGAAGTCGCTCTCGTCGGCGGTGTCGGGCCAGTCCCAGGACTGGGTACGACGCGAGCGCTGGTAGATGTCGGTGCTGAAACTGTCGTCGAGTTTGGAGCCGAGGTAGACGAGCAGGGGTAGGCGGGCGAACGCAAAGACGCTGACGTGGCCGATGTGGTCGCGGGCGATGCCGTCTCGGAGACGTCCGTCGACGAGTTCGTCGATGGCTAGGCACGCGTCGGCGAAGTATGTGTCGCTGCTGGCCTGTTCGCTGGGGCGGCCGCGTAGATCGCATTCGATGGTGGCGTGGTCAACGGCGAGCGCGAAGTCGGGGAAGCGGTCGCCGGTTCTGAGGCAGGCGCTGGTGGCTTCGAGTCGGGTGCACTGCACGGTGTTGCCGTAGATATCGCCGATGACGCGGAGGACGACGGTTCGTTCGCGTTTGACCATCGCGGTGGCCTTGCGGATTCGGCGTTCGTGGTGACGTTTCGCTGTTTTGAGGGTGTCCACATCGAAGGCGGCGAGGTTGGCGGTGGCGTCGATCTGGGGATGGTGGTATGGGCATAGGAGCATGAGGTTGTCGGGGTCGTCGGGATCCTCGCCGGGGAGTAGATATTCATGGCGAGGCGACCTCGACTTGGTAGGCGAGGCCGGTTCGTGTCGGCGGGTGCGTCTCTTGCCCTTGATGTGGGCCACCTCGCCGACGTTGGGCGTGGCGGATCCGATGTCGCCGTCGAGGAGGTAGGTGTTGCACACTACGCACCGGCCGCCTGAGCGAACCCAGACTTTTCGTCGGTCCGAGTCCTTCACTGGTCGTACTCGAGGTAGCGATGGCCGGGGAGGTTGATGCCGGAGTGCGGCATGTTGATGAGGTGCATGCCAACAGTGTGGGCGCCGATGTGGCCCGCGATGAGGTTCAGCATTGTCGCGGCGAGGCCTGCAGCGTCGGCGGCCGAGCCGTGGAACGTCGGTGTCGAGCATCCCGGCATGGGCAGGACCAGGTCTCCAGGGTTCGGGTCGGTCCAGAACCGGTGGAACGGTTCGAGGCCACCTTGTGCGAGTACGGCCTGGCTCAGTTCGGTTTGGACGTGCATGGGCGAGACCGCTCCGGAGCCGACGACGACTATGCCGAGGGTTGCTGATTGTGCGTCGGTTGCGACTGACGCTACGACCGGACCAGTAGTTGGAGTGTCGGCCATCGCAGCCTGCAGGAATGCGCCAACGGACTCGGAGACCGTGGCGTCGATGAGGAGGTCGCAGTCGGGGACAGCGCCGGCGCCGACTGCGGATCCGGGCTTGGCGTCGATTTGTGCGAGGTCGGCTATGGCGTCAAGGCGGGCCTTCAGTTGGGTGGCCTTGGCGAAGCCGACGTCGTCCTCGGTGAAGTTCTGGCGGACAAGGAGGTCGCCTTGGACGCCGCCGTGGTCTCTGAGCGTGAGGTGTGCGACACCGGCTCGGATCAGGTATTCGCCGAGCCAGGAGCCGAGTCCGCCGCAGCCCCACAGCTCGACGGCGCGGCCGCGTAGCGCAGTGACGGGCCTGGTTTCGTCGCGTCGGGTTGCGTGTTCGGGTCGTTGATCCGACATGTTGCACCATTCGATGGGAGTGTCGTGTCCGATTGCTAGGGATATCTCCGCTGGGGAGCGCGCAGCTGGGTTCCAGGAGTCAGATCGGATCGTGATGCGTCCGACGCACAGGTGCCAACCCGGCTCGGGAAGCGATGGCTGGCGGGCGACGGCCAACACGACGTAGAGGAGGCCGCTGGGGCCGTCGGCTGCGTGGGTCCGTTCGAGCGCGCCGGCGATCGCGTGCCAGGGCGGCCCGCCTGCGGCCTTAAGCGCTGCTCGGAGTTGGCCGACGGTGTTTCCGGGCCCGTAGGGCATGCGGTCGGGGACCGAGATGGTGAGCACACGAAGCGCTGGGCGCACAGCGTTCTTGGCAGGCGGGTCGATGTCGATGCGGCGGGCCGTGCGGGGCGTGGCGGATCCGAGCGATAGGGGCTTTCCTGGGATGCCGGGGAATCGGCGTACGACTGTGGTCGGCGCTCCACTGGTCACGGGGTTTCGGCCGCCGATGGGGTGGAACAGCGCGGTCGCGGCGTCGAAGCGGTCGTTGGCGGCGTTGTCGAGGAACTTCCAGATCTGTTCGAGGACATCGCGCATCCCACCAGATGGATGCCACTCGCGGTCTTCGTCGAGATAGATGCAGAGCTCTTTGCCGTAGAGGACGTGGACGACGTCGACGAAGCGGTTGTGCTGGACGTACACCGTGGGCGTTTTCGCCGGGAAGCGAGGCCCGACGACGATGGTTACGTCCTCTTGGTCGGCCAGTAGTTCCGAAGCCGATGGCGCGTCGATCGTGCGTGTCGAAAGGGAGACGTCCACTGCCAGATAGGCGTGCTCTGCAGTGGGGGATGTTATGCATTGGGGTTGGCCGACAGCGACTATGTCATGCGGCTTCGCGGCGGCGAGGTCGCGCAGTTCAGCGAGTGCGGCCTTCTGGCCGGGGGACCACGCCGGTTTGCGGGAGCGCCTCATCCGCCTTGTGGCTTGCGATACGACGCGCTCGCGACCGCGCCAACGCCGAGGCGATTCGAGTTCTTCTTAGGCGCCGGCGCCGGGAAGCCGTCACCGAAGACCTCTTTCCAGAGCTTGACCGACTCGTCGCTGTCGGACTCAAGGTATGCGGCTTCGATATCGGCGGCGTGCTTGTGGATCTCGTTGCGGAACGTGTCGTAGGCGGCTTGGTCCCAGCGATGGTCGAAGTCGACGGGGGTGCCGTCGGGACGTTGAGCCCCGGAGGGGTCAACGATGGTCGGTACTTCGGCGTTGTCTTGCAGGTAGTCGTCGAGGTCTTTGACGATGTGCAACAGTGCGGTCGGGAGGTTGTCGTAGTAGCCGGGGTCGGCGGCTTTGCGGTCGGCGGTGACTTGGGCCCCAACCAGTGCCGTCAAGATGACTGATGGTGTGCCTTCGAAGGTGCCGTGGTGGTCGCGGAGGTACTTCAGGAGCCGGATGACCTTGCGCATGTTGTGGTTGGCGATCTTGTCCTTGGCGTGCATCCAGGCGGTAAAGCCTTCGGGGTCGGTGTCTTCCCAGTCGTCGATGTCTCGATTGACAATGACCTTGCGACCGTCGTCAAGGATTCGGTAGGGGACGAGGTCGACGTGGTGCTCGCTGGCGTAGATCACCCGGACGCAGCGCGACTTGGTGTCGTCGTCGACCATGTCGCTGTAGGTTCCGTGGCGAGCGAGGGCCGCTTCGAGTTCGACGAGATACGAGCTTGGGCTGCCGTCCCAGTCAGGATGCCCGTCAAGCTTGATTAGGACGTCTGCGTCGAACTCGTGGCCTTCGATCGGTTTGATGATCGTTTCATGAGGCCATGACCCCTGCGGGATCTTGTCGACGACATAGGGGCCGAACGTGTCGTCACCGCTGAGGGCATCGAAGATAGCGTCGACGTTGGTTTCTAGTTCGTCGAGGCGTGTCTGGTTGATGTTGACGACGTTGTCCATGAATTCGGTGAACGACGAGATGTGCATCATCGGAGGTCAGCCTTTCTGCTGAGATCGGGAGTGCCCCGAGCGCTGTTCGCCCGTGGTCTGAGACCACTTCGCGGTCAGTATGACGACGGGGTGTGACAGTCGCGATGTGAGCGTCGGCGGAGAGACGGCCCTCGTGCCGGTGCGCAAGTACCTCCCATTTCGACCCTGCACGACGCGGATCCCGGTACCTCCAAACTCCCACGGCACGTGGTACACGTGGGTCTTGGCGTCGATGTCGCGGATCCCGGTCGGCTTGGAGACGGACGAGCAGGTCGAGGACCGGTTGCGCAGATGGGTGATCGCGCCGTCTTTGCCGGATCGGGTCACTGCTCTGTTCATCGGGACTCCCTGTGGTTCACTATCCAAAACACGGTGGTTTGTGGTAACGAACATACAGGCTCGGGCCGCCGATGTCAACCATCGCGCGCAGAAATGTTTGAGATTGCGAACGAGTGGTGCCATAATCTGTTGCATGGCGACGAACTCACTGGCCGGCCGGCTCCGCGATGTGCGTACTGTGCAGTCGCTTTCGCTTACGGAGGTCGCAACTCGCGCTCGGATCTCCAAGGGGTATCTTTCCCAACTCGAACACGGTGCCTCGACGACGCCGAGCCATGATGTGTTACGTCGTTTGGCGACGGCGTTGGGTACCTCGATCGCTGATCTGACGGGCACCTCTGAAACCTGGCAGCCAGGCGAAGCCGACAAGCTGCCGGCGGCGCTTCGGGCCTTCGCCCGCAGCGCCAAGATCCCCGAGGCCGACGTTGAGATGCTGGCCGGGATTCACTACCGAGGTAAGCAACCAGGAGAACCCGACGATTGGGCCCACATCTATGAAACGATCAAGCGCACAATCCGCTAACAGGGAGAACCATGACTCTTCGTGAACACATTTCTGGCGTAGAAAGCGTCGCGAGTCTGACGGGGCTGGGACGGCTGGCTGATCGAGCGGCGCTGGCGGTGCACCGGGCCGAGATCGGCGCGCTTGACGACGACGGTCGTAAGGCACTCCACGACGCCCGAACCCTACTAGTGCAGTTGCAGAGCTTCGCAGGGATGACTGTGCCGACTCGCGCGGCCCTGCAGGCTATGGGCCCCATCTCAGTACTCGAAGAGACGTTCGGAGCTGCGTCGCGAACGAACGACCAAGTCGATGTCGGCTCGTTCGTTGAGCAGCTGATCGAGTCGATCGACTCGATCGTCGCGGGATCAGGAACCGCCGAACAAACTCGCGTCGTCGCCACGTTCTTCGATGGCCTCGGCGCGGCGACCCTCGATCGCGCGATGTCGATGGCACGGCGCGGCCCGGAACGGAGACAAAGATGGATGAGCGAGGCCTTGAGCTCGTCAAACGCCTGATCGCTGGCCACATCGGCAGCGCGCTTCGAGGGCAACCGAAGAGCCACTCCGGCCGAGGCGCCCGGCTCTTTGACCTGCACCGCCGAGTGATCGAACAGGCCGAAGAGACACTTTCAGACGTTGACGCCAAACTCGAAGCCAGCGACGACGCCAAGATCCGGCGCTACGCGGAGCGGGCGCTGCATCGGACGCTGACAGAGGTCGAGATCATTCTGCCGTTTCTGCGACCGCTGATGGAAAGCGTTCGCAGAGATGACGTACCGATCGGCATGCTGGTAGCGCTCGACTCGGCTATCGAAGCGTTGCTGCCCGCAGGCGCGGACCCCGTTGTCCACTTCGACAGCGCCCACATGTACTCGACGCTCGACCTGTACGAGATGCTCAACTGGCCACAGGAGAACGAGCCAACACCGGTCGCGTTCTTCGTGCCGGTGCTGAGCCCGTTCAACGCTCTCATGACCCCGCTGCTCGTCCACGAGATCGGACATACTGCGATCCTCCAAGCGAACCTGGGGAGCGCTGCGGTGAGCGTTGCGAGCGACGAGCTCAACAGGTTGCTCGCGCGGTACGTCTCCGATGCAGAAACCAAAACCCGCTTCGAGGTCCAAACCCAGCTTGTGGGCTGGGTTGACGAGCTGCTCTGTGACAGCTTGGCGACAGCGATCTGTGGTCCTAGCTACCTCTTTTCCGCGGCCTCATTCCTTCCGGCCACGGCGCACGACGACCCCGCGAGCAGCCACCCCTTCCCGAGCGACCGACTCCGCTTCTCCCTGGCGTCGTTGGAGGCCAGCGGCTGGAGCGACTTCATGGAGGCCACATGTCCCGAGACCGTCGGATGGCTCCGGCGGCGGGCGACTCCCCGCACGCCAACATCGGGACATGAGCGGTTCCTGCGCGAGGCATGCGAGGCACTGGCGCCGGCGATCGAGTCGACAGTCTCTAAACATGTCTCGGAGGCGATTGACGCCGAGGGGTACGCCGCGGTCGCTCCGCACGCCTTGGATCAACTGCGCATGCGCGTGCCAGCAAGTGAGATCAACCAGAAGCCCATCGAACCGTGGCAGATCCTGGTGCTGGGATGGCAGTGGTCCTTCGAGGTTCACGGCGACTCACCGGCAACCCTGGCTCAGGCGCCAAACGACCCCGAGCTGAGCCGAGTGCTGTTACGCGCCATCGAGATGGCGCAGATCCGTCGCCTATGGAGCGATCACGATGCTGTCTGACATCGCCATCCGCGCCGTCCTCAACCATCACGATGCGGACCAGCGGCTTGTCGTGTGCCCGATGCTCGACGCCGAACAGATCGGCTCGGCATCGATCGATCTTCGCCTCGGCACCGAGTTCATGGAAGTACAGCGAACGAAGCAAGGCGTCCTCGACCCGTTCTCTGAACACGATGAGCAGCGCTTCAACGTCCCGTTTGGCAACCAACTCATCATCCACCCGGGCCAGTTTCTGTTGGGGTCGACACTCGAGTACCTACGAGTACCGCGCCAGCTCGCAGGCCAAATCCTGAACCGGTCTTCATGGGCCCGCAACGGTCTCCTCGTCGCCACAGCAGTGAGCGTGCACCCGGGGTTCACTGGCGCGCTGACACTCGAACTGGTCAACGGCGGAACCGTTCCCCTCAACCTCATCACCGGAACTCGGATCTGCCAACTCGTGCTCTGGAAACTCGACCAGGAGACCTCACAGCCATATCCCGACTCTGCCAAGTACGACACACCCCTCGGCCCGCAGCCATCAAGACTCAGCCGAGAGGCCGAGGAACAGACCCGGATCATGGCCGTCGGTAACCGGCTCCGGGGCCTCTTCCCGAAAGCAAGCGAAACCGATACACACGCAGAATGAGCGCGAACCGCAACTTGGAGTCTTACCCCATCCATACACACATATGTAACTGCACAACCGCAAATAGGTGAACCCAACGGGGATCGACGGTGCCCGAGAACTCCCACTACTGGTCTGCCCAGACTTATGCCGCGGTCGAGATAGAAGAATCTCGAACCAGGCCATCCACCACAGGGGCTTGGAGCCAGAGGGTTCTCCGCTCTCATCACAGACACCACCCCAGACATCCAGCTTCGCCTCGTTTCGGCGCCGAGGTTGGCCGGTGTTCGGAGGCCGATTTCGGGTGCTGTCCCGCCGAAACGTGGTACTAAAAGTGGGACGTGACCACTCGACCGTTGCCTAGCACACCCTGTTAGCTGGCTGTTCGCCGTTGTGGGCAGCGGAGTACCCCTCCGCTGGGGACTCAGGGGAGCCAAGACCACCCTACGGCTGCCCGTCGACCTCGTGGGGGATCATCGGGGACATACCGGCCGCAGCCGCCACGTCCTGCTGGGGATGCTCGGCGGAGAGCGCGACGGAGAGGGCCTCATACCAGCGCTGGCGGGCGATGTCCAGGGCCCCGGTAGCCACGTCCTGCTGGGGATGCCCGGCGGAGAGCGCGACGGAGAGGGCCTCATACCAGCGCTGGCGGGCGATGTGCAGGGCCCCGGTAGCCGCTGCGAGGTTCTCTAGGTCGGTGGGTGGTTGCCGCCCGCAGCCGCCCTTCTCTTCGGCCTCGCGGCGACGCTCGTCGGTTCGGTAGTCGATGTGTTGGTCGGCTTTCCGTTGGTTGCAGGGTCGGCAGAGGGTTTGGAGGTTGTTCCAACCGCTCTTCCCGTCGGCGGCTTTGGGGAGTATGTGGTCTACCTGAAGCTTGCTGCTGCTTCTACAGTAGAGGCAGCGTTTCTTATCGAGGTGACGGACCTGTCGTTTACGCTTTGGTGTGATGGCCATTCGCCGGAGCATAGGGGGACACTGTGACGCCCTCCCGCAGCGGAGACAGGTTTTGGGGTGTTTTCGCCCGAAACTGACGGCTCGAAAACGCTTGGAGGCTGAGGCCGGGTCTGGCCTGGCCCTTCCCCGCTGCCAACAACGGACGACCCTTCCGCTGCGGGAATTAGGCAGGCCGGGCATCTCAGGACAGCCAGCGCCACAGCCCCCCGTCCAGATCCTCGCCGGAGGTGATGACCTCGGATCCGGCGTGTAGCTGGGGTGACCGTAGTAAATGGACAAAGTGTTACGGTTTCGGGGGGATCCGTAGGGGTCGGAGTTGGCCGTGGGGTGGTGGTGCGGGGTTGGTGAAGTCGTATCGGCCGTAGAGGTTGATGTGTTTGTGGGTGGCGGGGGAGAGATGGGTGAGGTGATGGTCGGGGGGGTGTGTTCCGGTTGCTTTGAGGTCGGACGGCCAACAGCCAAGTCCGAAACCCCGCCTCCCTGCATCGCCGCTACTCCTGGTCAGGAGCCGACTGCGGCAGCAGGTACTGGCCGCTGGTCATGAAACCGTAACATTTTGTCTGTGGCCTCCGTCCATTTACTACGGTCACCCCGCTCCCTTCTGCCCAGGTGAAGATCCGCCGGGTCGGCGTCGTGCGGACGCTGATATCGAGGATGACAAGTGACCAGTCTTGGCGGGTGGCGCGGTCGGCTAGGGCGAGGATGTCGGAGGAGTTACGGCCGAAGACGGGAGACGACCGACACGTCAGCCCGGCCTTCGTTGAGGCCCTGGAGGATGCGCCTTATTGGGCTCATCGATGCTCCTATGGTTGTCAAATCGATGATGGGGCGGTTTGGTGGGTGTGCAGCCAGTTCTGGTATCGGGTGGCGAGGTGGTGGTTGTGGTCTCGGCCGTGTTCGAGTGCTGAGATGCGATTGGGGTGGGTTCCGACGGCTTGGGCGGTCTGGGTGAGGGTGATGCCGCGTTGTTGGCGTCGGGTGCGTAGGCGGGCGCAGTTCGGGGTTGGGTGCGGGTTGGTGAGGAGCCGGTAGATTTCTCGGGCGATGTGCCGCTTGAGGCAGCGGATGATCTCCTTTTTCTTCTTGCCCTCGGCCTTGCGTCGTGCCACGTAGGCTTTGGTGGCGGCGTCGGTGCGCATCCGGGTGGTAGCGATCCGCCATAGCGCGTTGTTGGCTTGGCGGTTGCCGCCCCGGTTGAGACGATGCCGAAGGGTTCGTCCTGATGACGCCTGGACGGGGCTGGCGCCGCACAGCGCCGCGAAAGACCGTTCCGATTTCATTCGCTTGGGGTTGTCGCCGGCGGCGACCAACAACGCGGCGGCTGTGTCAGGACCGACACCTTCTGTGGCCAGCAGGGCCGGGTTGGCCTGGGCGCAGAGACGCCGGATCTCGGCTTCGAGTTGGGCGATCTCTACGTCGAGGGCCTGATACCGGCGGGCCAAATGCTGTAGGGCACGCTTCGCATACGCGGTGGTGGTGTGGTCTGTGCCGGGTCGGAACCGGGCACAGGTTTTGACCCGTGCTTTGAGATTCATGCCCTTTAGCTGGTGTTTTAGCGGCTCGGGAGCTGTTACGACCAGCGCATGTATCTGGTTAGCGGCCTGGGTGCGGGCCTTGACCGCGGAGCGGCGCACCACCCACAGCATCCGTATGCACTCGACCGGGCCCACACCGGACTTGGGAACCGCGGTTGCTTCGCCCGAGGCAGCTGCCCGAGCTGCCGCCTCGGCGTCGACGCTGTCGGTCTTGCCGCCCTTCTGGCGGCGTAGTTGGCGGTTGGGGCGGTTGACCTCCACCACCTCGATGTTCATCTCGGTCAGGTAACGGGCCAGGCCGGCGCCGTAACTACCCGTTCCTTCCACCCCAACCCGAACCAACTGTCCCCGCGACTCGAACCAGGTGACCATTCGCCGATAACCGGATTCCTCCACCGCGAAAGACTCCGATCCCAGTACCCGCCCGACGCCATCCACCACCGCTGCTACGTGGACGTCCCGATGGGTGTCAACCCCACCGTAGATAATCTGGTCTGCTTCTCCCATGATGCTCTTCTCCTCTAGGGGATAGAATCATTTCCGATCCCCGGACCCGTGTGCGGTTGGACAGGCCACTCACGGTGGAGAAGTTGAAGGCTCCTATTAGGTCACATCCGCCCCGGGTCAGGGGGTTACGCCCCAGGCCGGGAACGGGCCGACAGATCGATGAAAAGGCACAAGGCCAGATTTCAGTTGGGTCAGACCCGCCCTAGCCCAGGAACCCTCTAATTATGAGTGGATTTCAGTGGGGAGTGACCGATGGGAGTAGGTCCCAGTTGGGTTTCCCCGCGTAGAGAAGGGCGCGGATTCGGTAGTTCGCGAAGTTGGGTAACCCGAACGCTGCTCGTTTGATCCGTTTGATGAGGTTGTTGAGGGCTTCGGTGGGTCCGTTGGTTACCTTCGAGATGTGCCAGTTGGTGATCTGGGGGGTCCAGCGGGCGATGGTACGACCCAGCTTGTTGATCTCGGGTGGGCAGGATTCGTGTTGGAGGTCGTCTGCGAGCTGGAGGGTGTATCGGAGAGCAAGGACCGGACTCTCGATCCCGTAGATGCCTCGTACCGTCTCTTTCGCGTGCCAGGCTGTGCGCACTTCCCCGTGGGGGTCACCAGCGTCGAGGAGACCACGCAGCCGTATTTGACCGCGGTCGCTGATCCTCTCATGCGCAGCGGTTAGGAGCCGCCGTATCCGATACAGCGGGTCATCCTTGCGGCCTCTGTGTCCCAGGGTTTCGTTTTGGACTCTTCGTCGTACCTCGTCGAGACGCTGGTTGGCGAGGCGGATGACGTGGAACGGGTCCGCTACCTGCAGCGCGTGCGGTAACACCCTGTCATACGCCTTCCGATACGAACCGGACATGTCCAACACCGCCCAGCGGATAGCCTCACACCATTCGGTGGGTTGTGACCGGAACCAGGCTGCGGCGCTTTCTGCTGTTCTACCAGGGACTATGTCGAACCGGCTGGTGGCCGCCAACGTCGACGACAGAGGTGCACCAGACTTTGGTACGCCAACGGCCCCGACGCCAGAACAACGTCTCGTCCACTCCCACAGCTTCGACGGTCCCGACCCGATCGGTGTCTGCTTCCAGCAGCGCTTCGCCCCAGCGGCCAACCTCTTTGTTCACCGTATGCCAATCACAACCAAGTTCTGCGGCGACCTCGTCGACCGAACGGCCCCGCCCACCCACCTGGATGGTCACCCACCGGGCCGCTCGGGATGTCAACAACGCCCGTTGGGGACCAATCTTGGGGTCTTGTTCGATGAACGATCTGAGCGCACAGTCGGTGTTCGGACATGTCCAGCGCCGTTTCCGCCACCGCAGCCGCACAGGCCGGCCGAACGCCGGTAAATCCACCAACACCACACTCCGATAGCCCTTCGACCACACCGACCCGCCACAGGCCACACACAACGGCCGGGGCTTGCGGGACCGGATCACCACCTCCAACGGTGCCTCCTCGCCCGGGTCGTTGATCCCTACCAGATCAACCTCACCTAGGCCTACCAACTTCTCGCACATGCGCGCAGGGATCAGCTTCCACAGGGGTCCTCCTGCCTCGGATGTCATTACCAACACCCGATTATGGAGGACCCCTCCTCACTTCTGGTGGATTCCAACTCCCCCTGGCAGATCCCCTACTCCCCACTCATTTCCGAAGAGCCGGTTATTGATACTTGGTTTGAGGGCGTTCCTGGTGGTTGCTGCTGTAGGGATGACCGGATCCATCCATCTACGGTGGTAATTCAGGTCCGCCGAAGTCGAGTAGCTTGACAAAGTCAGCTAACTTTCTCCGGTGTTCCAGATACTTCTGAGGTCTGTCCTCGCACTCGAAATGAAAGATGGCGTTCCGGGCCTTGGTTGCTTCCTTGAATAGACTACCGAACTCTGGGTGGCTTACGCCCTGCCACGGGCCCGACTTCACCATGCGAGTCCAAGTATCAGTCTCCGCTACGAGCTTTTTCCTGTAGTAACGGAAGTTCATCTTCTCAGGCGGCGTACCCTTATTCTCTGCGAAGGCATTGCAGAGCTCCCTCAGCCGCAACTCCAAGCGGCGAACCTCTACGAGTCCCATCGCGTGTTGATCTGTCCAGCGCACCAGATCGGCCGAAGTCATGACCCCGAAGAAGCTCCCATCCTTATCGTATGTCAGGATGAAGTCATTCTCGAACAGGACACTGATAACGTCGACGACCGACTTATCGACAGAGAACTGCTGGAATCTCTCGGGTGGATCGCAGGCATCTCTACAGACAGGCAACCGACCACCAAGGTCGGAGAGAAGAGAGCGAGTGATCGACTTCCACGTGACTATACCTTGCAACTGTACAGGCCCATTGGAGTGGTCCACTGACTCAACGCGAACCGGCATCTGGGAGTACTCGTGAGCGATCATGCGGGTGAGAGCCAACGACACCTCGTCATCGGGGTGAACGTACACTAGGCGGTCGTCCTTCACAGTTGCGTGAGGGATTCTTCGCAGTGCGAATTCAGAGTCTTGGCTCAACAAGGAGAACGCCGGTTTCAAGCTACAACCTCCAATCGCAACCGGTCCGTGCCATTCATGATGCTATACCTACCCTGCCGATTGCCTGATCGTTTAGCTGAAGCGCTTCGGAAGAACGACAAGCAATGTAATCCAAGGTACCCGAACTCAACAGATGGATGACTACGAGGTCGGATGGCCCTGATACGATGTCGAATAGGCCTGAACACAGGATTCGAGGTTAGGAGAAACAGGTGCGGCCCGGCGGTTCGGTCTCTCATTAGCCCGTGATGGTTTTTGGCGGATCGGCCTGTCCGCGATCGTTCGATCCCCAGCAGAAGATGGACCCGTTGGTACGCACTCCACAAAAATGCCCTCTCCCAACAGCGACCGAAGTGAATTGGCCGGAGGGTATGTCAGGATGGTCCGGCCAGCAGACGAGGCTACCGTCCGCGTGTATCCCACACGTACGGGCCGCGCCAACGGCTATGGTAGTAAACCGGCCGGGCGGGGAATCCAATTGGCCGCGTGCGTTGCTGCCCCAGCAGACGACCTCCCAGTCGACTCGGATCGCACAGGAATGGTCGGCACGGGAGCCAGACACGATCTGCTCAAAGCGGCCGGACGGTGCGTCTGTCTGCCCCTGTCTATTGTCGCCCCAGCACGTGACCGAGCCGTCTGGACCTATCGCACAGGAATGGCTATCACCGGCGGCTATGTCAGTGTAGTGGCCAGATGGCGGATCGACCTGGCCCCAGTCCCTGTTGTGCCAAGGATCCCGGGATGCGTTCGGTTCGCCCCAGCAGACAGATGTACCGTCGGTGCGTATCGCGCACGAGCCTTCGCCGCCTGCGGCGATGGCAATGAATCGACCCGGGGGAGCTTCTATCCGAGAACTATCGTATACCCAGCAGGCTATCGTGCCGTCGGTACGTATCGCACAGGTATGGACAAATCCTGTGGCTATAGCTGTGAATCTGCCATCGCGTGGTTCATTTCGGCGGTGTAAGTCGTTCCCTCCCCAACACACTAGGTTACCCTCGGTGTGTATGCCGCGGATGCCGCAGGAGTAACCGGAACCGGCTGCTATGGCTGTGAACCGGCCTGTCGGGGCTTCAGCCTGGCCGTTATTGTTGATACCCCAGCATTCGGCGGTGCCGTCTGTGCGTATTCCGCACGTGTGATCGCTCGTGGCGGATAGCGCCTTGAATGTTCCGGTCGGGGCGGTTGCTTGCCCGGAGTCGTTATTACCCCAGCACGCGGCGGTGCCGTCTGTGCGTATCCCACATGCGTGAGAGCCGCCCGTTGCTACAGCGTCGAAAGTCCCAGGGGGCGCTACTAACTTGCCGGTGAGCAGTCCCCCACCCCAGCAGATAACGGAGCGGTCGCTGCTGAGAATCGCGCATGTGTGGTTGTCCCCAGCGGACACGGCCGTGAACGTTCCGGTCGGGGCGTCCAAGCGACCACTTTGGTCGCTGCCCCAGCAGGCGATCGTTCCGCCGCTACGGATCGCACAGGAATGGAACGATCCGACGGCAATCGTGGGCGAACCGAGGGGCGCAGTGTCTGTTGCCGTCGGGATACCAGGCCCGGTACCCACTGTTGTCAGAGCCCGGATCAGCAGTGATGCGAGTTGGGCACGGGTCACGTGCTTGTCGGGGCAGAACCGGGGAGGGTCGGTGTCGCATCCCTTCGTCACATCCGCCGCAGCAAGCGCCTCGATAGCGAGAAGGTACGGATGGTCGGCGGGAACGTCGGTGAACCTACCCGCAGCAGTGGACGCCTTTGGGACAGTGGGCAGGAGCTGGGCTATGAACTCAGCTACTTCTCCCCGTTTGGCCGGGTCGTTGGGGCGAAAAGTACCTTGTGGGTTCGTCCATGCCTGGCCGGCGAACCGTTCCACATGTCGTGCATACCAGGCATCCGCCGCAACGTCGGAGTACACGTTCCCCGTGGCTGCGGGCAGCGAAGTATCGCCATCGGTAGCGCGGACCAGCATGACAACAAGCTGGGCGCGAGTAACCGGCCGGTGTGGGCAGAACAAGTCGAGATCCGCGTCGCATCCCCGCGTGATGGACTCCTGCGCGAGGGCTTCTATGTTCACTTCGTGGACACTTCCGTCGTCGTCACGGAACGCGCCCCCAAACGGGGGGCCGATCACCACGTCGAAAGAATCCCCGACCCGCCGTTTCACCGTCACAACTCTTGCACCCGGTGTTCCGTCGCTGTAGATGATGGGGATGCTCAGAGCTTCACCCGGCCCCAGCACGTGATCCGCCGTGTCAGCCGCTCCCCGCTGCCAGACTCTCCGATTCAGGGAGACACAGGCCAGTTCGTTGTCGCATAGCTCCGCTCGCTGGTCAACCCGGTACACCTCGACACCCTCCCTGGGAATATCGAGGTCATACCCTCCCCGAACCCTGGCACCGAGCGCATCGAATACACCGTCCTCGGTGTAGGTCATCGCAACCATCTGCTTCCCGCCACCAGTGCGAACTCCGATAGGGTCGATACGGAACTTGACCACACCCTTCGCCGAGAACCATATCGCCACGTCGTCAGGATCCACCCACCCCGCCGCGTAACGGTTCACCGCCGGGGTTGCTCTCCACTCCCGCTTCCCGTCGTTGGTCGGCGACCCCATAACATCCATCGGGTTGTCGTACTCCCAGCTAGCCGCCCGACTGAAGGAATGCGGCCAATGCAGAGCATGTCCAATCTCGTGCACGTAAGTGTCGGCGAACGCGTCGCCGCCCACGATCGCCCACCGGTCGTTGCCGGGAAACGAGGCGCAATCGTCGGCGAGACACCACTCACTCGGACCTGCCCAGCCCTCCTCACTTGAGCTTGTGTCAATAATGAGCGCACCATCGGCGCCTCCCGGCGACGCCTCCTTGACATGATCAACACAATCCGACCACTGGACGGACTGGTCGGACGTATAACGGCTGTACTCCGAGAAGGTCAACGAAGACACGTCAGGCTCGACAGTTCCACCGACCCGGAACGTCGGCCGATACCGATTCCCGGACAGCCACCGGAAATACGGGATCACGTCAGACTCGTCGTTGAGCCACTTGGTAAGGCGTTTGGGGTCATGAATGTTCGCGACTGACTCGCCAGGCGTCCAACAGATCCAAACCTCCCATGTATCGGTTCCGCTGCCATATACGGACATCCAGGGCAGCAAGGAGATGAGACCGTGCGGATCGAAGGTATAAGCGTTCTCGTCATACCAGTCCGGCGGCTGGGACTGGGCCCCCACCGAGATCGCGAACGAGAGCCCTAAGGCGATCGTGAACAACGAAACGGTGATCCATCCACGCCGAGAGGTGCCAGTACTGCAAGTAGGGATCATGCAGGGACACTTACTGTTTAACGGATCCATCAATATCGGCCTCCTAGATGAGTAGTTCGGCGTGACCGATCCGGTCGCCTAGCGGATGCGCTCCACTCCCAGACGGCCAGCTCCAGGCTCATGGCACAGCAACCCGAGAACAATATCGTCCGGACCACAATCCAAGCGGTGGCGGCCCTCGGAAGGCACCCAGTCCCGTCATACCAACGCCTTCGATGAAACGTTAGGCCTCCCCACCGAGCATTCGGCCACCATCGCCCTCCTGACCAAGCAGATTCTGGCGGCCTAGATGAATAGTTCCAAGGGGTGCGGGGGCGAAATCCACCGTTTCGGGGCTTGAGGGGTCCAAGATCCAGGGTATCAAACCTTCCCCGATCCGAAAGGGCCCGGTATGGGCCCGGACCTCGACACCCTCGCTACCACACTATACGTGACAGTCGATGATCTGTTGATCCAGCACCCCGAATGGGCGCCCCAGCGTCCCGCGGTGGGGATCGCTCCCCGACTGTCCGACGCCGAGTTGGTCACCCTAGCGGTGATCGGGGTGCTGCTCAGGTTCGATACCGAAGCCCGTTTCCTGCGCTACGCCCACGCCCATCTGGGACCCTGGTTCCCCTATCTGCCCGCCCGGGCTGGTTACAACAAGCGGCTGCGCCGCAGCGCCGGGCTTCTCCAACATGTGATCCGGTGGCTGGCCAGAGACTCCCCGAGTTGGTGGGACGATGTTTGGCTAGTGGATTCCACCCCGGTCGAGTGCGGCCGCAGCCGCGAGACCGCCCAGCGCTCTGACCTGGGAGGATGGGCGGAATACGGCTACTGCGCGTCGCATTCCCGCTACTTTTGGGGACTGCGTCTCCATCTCGTCGCTACACCGTCCGGTTTACCGATCACGTTCGCTCTCGCCGGCGCCAAAGCCGACGAACGCGACATCTGCTCTGCCATGCTGTCCCACGCCCAGATAGCCCGCCAAGGCCAGACGCTCATGGCGGACAAGGGATACAAGAGCGGCCCCTTTGAGGAAGACCTCAAGACGGCTGGGATCAGCCTCATCCGACCCGCCACCAAAACAGAAACACCACGGGCGGGCAAACAGCTCCTCAAAGCGTTCCGTCAAACCATCGAATCGGTCTACGACACCCTCAAAGACCAACTCGGGCTCCAACGCCACGGCGGACGCACCCGAACCGGTGTCTGGGTACGCGTACTACAGCGCATACTCGCCCTCACCGCCGTCATCTGGCACAACCAAACCACCCAACGGCCCGGCCCGGCCCGCTCCCTGATCGCATATGACCACTAAAACCTTGGAACAGATCATCTAGTAGGGCGTTACCGATACCGACGGTACGTGACCGAGTTCGCGCTCGTCACAACGTCGGCCATCCGGACACTACTGACCAGATGGCCGCCCGAGCGAAGCGAACGGAAGGCCGCTGGCTCCGCTACGACCAGCTCATCGCCAGCACGCCGGTACGTGGTCTACGACCAAAGATTGTCTGAACAGGGTTCGTTGGACCCACCCCCAGGTTACATTCCACCTGAATCCCCGAGTACCGAAGGAGGGCTCATGCACCACGATCTCGACTCCAGGATAAGTACCCACATCAACGCTTTCGCGCACCATTTCGAACGTCCGCCTGACTGCTCCATCCTCCACCAGCCTCTCAAGGACACATTCGTGGAACTCCGAGAGTACGGCCAGGCCCCCGACCCGGCGGCGCATCGCCAATTCGCCGAGGACCACACCATCGCTCCCGACTTCGATCACCTCATCACCCACGTCGGCGACTCCGATCACGACGCCCACTACCACATTGAGCAGCTCCGCTCGCTGTGGGATACGGGCGACTGCACACCGGAATGCACGTGCCCCGAATACCCTTCGTTCGGATGAGTTTCCGCGATCGAACAGATCGCCGCCCACTCAGAGCGATGCTCCCCCGGTGCTCCAACACCAGGCGAACCGCCCGCTCCCCAACCTCCGGACGCCGACCGCGAAGCCCACCAAGCGGAAGCCACCGCCGCCTACGCCCGGCTGGTGTTCGAGGTTGGGGACCGGCTGGAAACCGTCGAGGGGGCCACCGTGTGCGACACCGCCCTGCGGGCCCTGGCACTGGCCCTGGGCAGCCTGCATCGGGTACCGGACGGGGATCGGCTCATCCCCATCCCCCACGACCACACCACCCGCGACATCGCCTGGCAGTACCCACCCGAAGCTATCGCCGCGGTCGACGCCCCGACCCTGGCACGGGCGTTCATCCGCCAAAAGATCGACCGTCTGCTCCACCACCACTGGTGGGCCGACCGCCACCCCACGAGTACAACATCATCGCAGGGCTAGCCGCCCAGCTTGGCCTCTACGAACCCGCCACCGACGACGGCGGCGCCGGCGGGGATGGGGGTAGGCTCCCCCCGATGGCGCCAACCAGCCACCCCCACGGTCAACCCCCCAATCCGTCGGTGGATTCAGGCTTATTCTCACCGCTGACATTCGACTCGAATTACTACTAGATAGCTAGGTAATCAATTGCTAGCATATCTAGCACCAGTCAAAGGGGGTAGGATATGATCCTTGATCACCGTAGGCGTTCACCATTCCGTGGACGACCCTTGGCCCTAGCGGTTGCTGTGCTTGCCATCTGTGCGCTCAATGGCACACCTGCCAACGCCGACCCGGGTCGCTCAGCGGCACAGGCAGCCACTCCGAGTGAGGCCGACAACGCGCAGGAGTTGCTTGCTCTGATGCAACGAGCGGGTATCGATGTTCAAGACACCAATGACGCAACGGAGCTTGTCCAAGCCGCTGGCGTGTCGGCGGCCGATGCCGTAGATTTGCTACGCAGCGATGAGCGCTATGCAGATGCGTTCGTGGCTCCGGTGGTCACAGCCTCGGTTGCCACCTATCGAAGTGAGACGACTTACCAACAGGCTGCGGGCAGCGACCAGCAATGTGGATGGGCAACAACACGAGTCAGCATAAAGGGCGGAACCACTGCACTTCGAAGTGCAGTGGTTCCGCTTGCGCACGGACTGGTGTTGGACTCTCGACGAGACAGAGATCGTGGGAACGCCGACCAACGACCCTGTCACGTTTGGCGGTACAGCTTACGGCACAGCGCTGGGATACACGTGGACCTCGGATCCATCAATTGACTCCCATCAGTGGGTAACCGACGGTTGGAAGTACCGAATCTCGGTCAGGGGCACGTCGAAGATATGCCCACTCCGCCTCAACAGCTGCTTCTCGACAAAGACACCGTGGCTGATCCATGACATGTACGGTAACGGAACAGTCGGCAAGCAGTCGGGAACCTAACCAGATGAGTCAGAGCCCTTGGTTCCAATTGAGATGGCCCCCAGTACTCGCAGCAGTCCTGACAGGATGGTTCTTACCGATCATCGCTCTACAAGCTGCAGTCATCATCTCTGTGTTCTCTCTGTGGGTGTGGAGATTCCACGGCAGACATCAAGCCGGGCGGCTACTAGGCGTCGCTTTAGCCCTCGCGGTAGCGGCCGGACTCCATCTGCTATTGGCCCTACCCGTAGTCGTTGAGTTGACGTAGCGACCCGGTTACGGTTCAAAGTGGGCCGTGACCAACCGACCACCACGGCGGATGCCAGAACCAACCACCACAGAAAATAGGGGTGGCGTACCGGCCAGCCCGCGAAGCGGCCACACCCGTAGACAGCACACGCGGGTCAGTCCACGGAGAGACCAAGATGACAGAAGCGACCGGCAGGATCACCAACGACCCAATCGACTGGAAGATCCACAACTGGGAACAAGTACTCCCCGGTACGGGATTCGACAGAATCGAAGCAGCCGCCCGCCTGGTACAACTCGGGGCCGCCTTAACCGAACCACTGGACCAAATCGCGAGGCAAGAAGGCCTGGCAAACCAGGGTGACTACCAAGTCCTCTCGATACTCCGACTCGCACACCACCAAGGCCAGCTCGTCACCGCCACCGACGTGGCAACCAAGCTCCAAATGACCACTGCAACAATGGTAAACCGCATAGACCGACTCGAAAAGCTCGGCTACACCCAACGCGCTCCCCACCCGACCGACCGCAGGTCCACAAACCTCACCATCACACCAGAAGGGATAGCCTGCGCCCAGCGCATGGTCCTTGACCGCACCAAAGAAAGAGAACGACGCCTCGCCGTGCTCACCGACGACGAGCGTGCCGCTCTCACCACCACACTCGCAAAGCTCGCCGCAGCGTGGACCTAACAACAGGCAAAGCGGACACGAGCACCGCGTCGGCGCTCAGCGAGACAGACAGAACAAACCCCAACGGCCGTAACACTTCCACCAGCGTAACGCCCGGTAGCGTGGTCTCGCCTGGGACCGGTATTGCAGGTATCCGTCCCATACCTGCAGAAGCGGTCAGACCGCCTTGAGTGGGGTTACTGGATTCGTCTAGAGAACTTCGGCGTTCGCGCTGGCCAACCACGCATCGCTAAACCTTGGTCGCCTCTGCGGGAAGGACAGCTAGACAGCGTGATGGGATCTCTCACCACAGCTGGACTCGGGTGACGTAGAGTGTCGCCAGCGTTACCGCGATGGCTGAGATGATTGCTGCCTCCGTCCGTCTCACGGTGATAGCCCGCCAGTAGATCCCAACGTAGAGCAGGTAGACCGCCAGCATCGCTAAGGCCACCCAGACGAGCCGAACCCTGCCGACCTCAAATCCTCCTACCACCAGGGAGAGCAGAATTACGGCTCGGCCCATCCAAATAAGGCAACCGACAGCTTCCTCCCTCGCCGTTTTGGGTTGCTCCCGACGGATCGTTATCTGAATGTCCGTATGCCTGTCTTGGTACAGCTAGGTTGATGCTACCGCCAGCCGCTGGTCTACTCGACCCTAACTACCGATCCGGCCTTGCTAATCCAATGGGAGGAGACCGCACCTCCGCTATGGTTCACCAGATGAGTGCCGGCGACCTTCGGCGGTGGCTCTCGCTGTGCTGGGGGGACATCCGCGATCAGGTCAGGGTCATCGAAGGTGCCCAGTCGGTTGACGAGCGTCTCGTCGTTGACGCCCTCGTCGAGATCTCGTCCTCTCTCTATGACGTTCAGCATGTAGGGAGGGCCACGGCCAGTCCGGGGGACGTCCACGTCATGGATCAGGTTCTTGCGGCTGTCAGAACATTCAGCGATGCGCTGGCCGAACGGTTTGCTCTGCCGGCGGTGCACATGGCCGCCACAAGCCCACCCTACGGTCGGCGAGAACCCAAGACGGCGGTGACAGCTCACCTTTGGAAGCCGGTGGGCAGGCTGTGGACGGCTCCGCTCGCTGAACCTGCCAGTGCATGGGCCTTCTGGGCGAAGGAGACCGGCAACGCCAGGACATGGGATCGTCAGCTCCGATACGAGAGTCCCCCCACAGCGTCGCGTGTCGTCGTCGACTCGCTCGAGAGCGCCGACGAACTCGTCGGCGCTACCACGTTCGTGGAGGTCGCCCACAATCTGGAAGGCGCTGGCATCGAACGGGTCGACTTCTCCTGGCGATGCGTACTCGAAGCCGAGTGCAGTGCCCTTCGGGGACAACGAGACGCGACCAGCTACCCGTGTGCGCTGGGAACCGAAAGCTCCATCTGGCTCACAACACCCGTACCGACATCCGAGCGTGAATACGACACCACACCCAACGACCCGCACCCGGAGCCCGACTGGTTCCTCTACCAGTGCCAAGCCCGACGGTTCGAGAACGTGGCCTCGTCGAACGTTGGTGGGGACGACTGAGTGAGGTACAGCTACGCTTCCATCAAGCGGCTGTCCGGCTCCGATTCATACGAGGCTCACGCTCTGCGACCCTCATCGAGGGGGACTCTGGAGTTCCCCCCGTGTGCTGGACACTTGGTTTATGCGGCCGTGTGATGGTAGTAGTTGTCCTCCCATTCGTTTGGTGGCTGTTGTCCGATCGTGGAATGAAGCCGGCGGGGGTTATACCAGACTTCGATCCAGTACCGGATCGATAGGCGGGCGTGGTGACCAGGTTCAAGGGGTGGTGGGGACGGCTGCCACTACTGGGTGCACGGTGGGCAGGTCTTCCCTGCCTAGAGCGTCATCGCTTGACCCGAGCCTCGGTAAGGGATAGGCTACCGCTTAGCAATCGTCTAGGGAGGGAGGGTGCGTATGTTCGGGAATCGGCGACTACCAAAGGTATGGAGGGTCACCGCGACCGTGGCTGTCCTGGTCGCCCTCGTGGTGGTGTCTTCGCCGGCCGGGGCGGCGACACCCGGCACGGAGGTGCCTCTGTTCGAGGAGCTGGTGTTCGACCCGGTAGAGGCCCGCGTCACTGTGAGAGCACCGTCAGCAGCGGACGGTACGGCAGCGGACGGCGCCACCATCTGCAGCGAGGTACACGCCTGGGTGACAGCCAGGACGCCGTGGCCGTTGCACAACATCGTCTACCGGTACAACCATGTGGTGGGTTGGTGCTGGGATGGCGAGACGGTCACCGACATCGAAGAAGACCGCGACTGGCTCAGCCACGTCGACTCCACGTACCGCTGGGAGGGAACGGAGGAGGAAGCCAAGCGTTACTACCGTTGGGGCGGCGTTTCGCGGGGACGGTACAGGTCGTATATGCAGGGCCTGGTCCAACAATGCATACACAGCGATTGGGCCTGCCTCAACTTCTACCCGTGGATCACGATCAACGTGTACGCCGACGGAGACAGCGACTACGACGGAGACGCCGGATGAGCGCAAAGGTTTCGGTGAGCTGGAAACGGCGGCAGAAACCGCCCGAGGAGGCCAGCGAGCGGGCCCTGGCCTGGCTGGGCCGCTTCGTAATCCTCACCTCGTTCCCAGTCGCTGCCCTCGAGGAAACACTGTTCGGGTTCCCGGCGCTAGCCATCATGATGCTGGTGCTCTACGCCAGCTACGTGGTTTTCTGGTGGAAGGCTCTCGGCCCGCGGCGACCCGAGATGGCGGCCCTCGCCGTGATCGCTGTGGCGCTAACCGTCCTGTACGTCGCCGCCGTGGTGGGTTTGTGGGGAAACGGACCCGACACCGGGTTCACCGTAGAACAGTGGTAGACGAAACCAGGCCGAGTAGAACAGGCGGGGAGGCCCGCCTCTACGTAGGGCGCAGGATTCACGAGTGGGAACAAATCCTCCCCGGATCCGGATTCGACCGGATCGAGGCGGCCGCGCTCGTCACCCAGACACGCCGGCTCGAATACTCCGGTACCGTCCGAGGGCCCTGCGATGTTTGACAACGCAGGCGACCGATTAGGGACTGCTACCCACCCCATGCATGTTTCGGTGAGTTGGAAACGTCGGCACAAACCCCCCGAAGAGGCCGTAGAGCGGGCCCTGGCCTGGCTGGGCCGGTTTGTCATCCTCGCCTCGTTCCCCGTCGCTGCTTTCGATAACACACTGTTCGGTTCACCGCTGCTAACGCTTGTGATGCTGGCGCTCTACGTCGGTTATGTGGTCGTCTGGTGGCCCGCCCTCACACGCCGTGCCGAGGTGGCCGCCCTGGCCGCCGGTGGCCTGGCGTTAGCCGCCCTGTATATGGGAGCAGCGATCCCGCTGTGGGGCGCTTGAGCACAGGCGTGGGGGGATACCCGACGTCGGGTATCCCCCCACGCGACCCTACGAAGTGGAAGATACGGCAATGGGAACAGATACTGCCCGGCGCCGGTTTCGACCGTATCGAAGCGGCAGCACGGATCCTCGACTGCGCCAGCGGCCTGGCCGCGGCGATGGACCGGATCGCCCGAGCCGAAAACCTCGCCAACCAGGACGATTACCAGGTCCTCTCGCTCCTCCGGATCGCCCAGCACACCGGACAGCAGCTGACCGTTACCAACATAGCAACCGCGCTCGAGACGACCACTGCTGCGACCGCACTGAGACTCAACCGGCTCGAAGCCCGAGGCTACGCACGGCGCAGCCAACACCCGACCGACCGCCGATCCGTCCACGTCACGATCACCGCAGACGGAGCCGCCAGCGTCGAACGCATAATCACGACCCGCACACACCAACGCGAACAGTGGCTCGCTGCCCTCACCCACCAGGAACGCAGCACCCTCACCGCGCTGCTAACCAAACTCGGGAGGCACTCACGTATATAACCCCCAGATTAATGGCTCTCATTCGGCCGCTGAGCGTCCTCAGCGGCTATTCCTGGTGCGGTAGCCGTCCCAGTCGTCCGGGTCTCCCTCTGGGCAGAGGAATAGGTAGGCAGCCACCGCGACTTCAAACAGAGAGCCTGAGAGGCCGTAATCGCCGAATGGGTCTAGAACACGATCCCACCCCGCCGCCATTGTCTCAGTAGTATTCCACTCCGGCCTATACGGGTTAGATACAAGGTTACTGGCCTCCACATAGGCGGCCAAACAGTAATCCCACCACACATTTACCGCCTCTCGTGCCCCGTCGTGGAGCTCCGAGTTAGCATGTACCAGCTCGTTAGTGCGCTCGTCGGGTACGCCGAGGACGAGAGCCGCGGCGTTTAAGGGCTCTTCGGAAATGAGTGGGGAGTCGGGGATCTGCCAGGGGGAGTGGTAATCCACCAGAAGTGATGGGGGGTCCTCCATAATCGGGTGCTGAGAAAAGACATCCGAGGCAGGAGGACCCCTGTGGAAGCTGATCCCTGCGCGCATGTGCGAGTTGTTGGTAGGCCTGGGCGACGTTGATCTGGTAGGGATCAACGACTCGGGCGATGGTGCACCGCTTGGGGTGGTGATCCGTTCCCGCAAGCCCCGCCCGTTGTGTGAGTCCTGTGGCGGCCCGGTGTGGTCCAAGGGTCACAGAACGGTTGTGTTGGTGGATCTACCGGCGTTCGGCCGTCCGGTTCGGCTGCGGTGGCGGAAACGCCGCTGGACGTGCCCGAACCCCGACTGTGAGATCAGATCGTTCATCGAACAAGACCCCACGATTGGTCCCCAACGGGCGTCGTTGACATCGAGGGGTTAGCGGAATATTTGGACGAGATGGTGCGGTTTCAGGGGGTTCTTAGGGGTCGTAGTTGGCCTGGGGGTGGTGGGGTTGGGTTGGTGAAGTCGTATCGTCCGTAGAAGTTGATGTGTTTGTGGATAGCTGGGGAGAGATGAGCTAGGTGCTGGTCGGGGATCTCGGTTCCTGTTTGGGTGAGGTATTGGATGGCGGCTTCGGTGTAGACGGTGTTCCAGGTGATGATGGCGTTGGTGAGGAGGGTGATGCATTCGCCTTGGAGGTCTTGGTCTTCGGTACGTCGCCTTCGCAGTTCCCCCTGGTTAGCGAAGACGAGTTGCCGGCGGAGCGCGTGGAGGGTTTCGCCTTTGTTGAGCTGGCGGTGGATGCGTCTGCGGTGTTGCTCGTCGTGGAGGTAGCGAAGCAGGGAGATGGTTTTGATGATCCGCCCGTATTCTTGGATGGCTCGTGTGAGCTGGTTTTGGCGGGCGGCGGCTTGGAGGCGTGAGACGAGCAGCGACGCTGGGAGGTGGCCGTGTCGGATGGTTGCGGCGACTCTGAGCATGGTGTCCCAGTGGTCTGTGTGAACCGCCCCGGGTTTCCCGGAGACTCTATTAGTTGGGAGATAATGGAGTATGGGAAGACCGATTATGTATTCACCGGAGGTGCGGGAGCGTGCTGTTCGGATGGTGTCAGAGCATCGGGGGGAGCACCGCTGGGAGTGGGCGGCGATCTGTTCGATCGCGGAGAAGTTCGGCTGTTCGTCGGAGACGTTGCGCAAGTGGGTTCGGCGGGCTGAGACGGACAAGGGTGAGCGCCCTGGGTTGAGTTCGGATCAGCTGGTCGAGCTGCGAGAACTGCGGCGGGAGGTCCGGGAGTTGCGCCGGGCGAATGAGATCTTGGGTTAGGCGTCTGCGTATTTCGCGCAGGCGGAGCTCGACCGCCGACCCCGCAGATGACCGCCTTTGTGGATGAGAACCGGGCCGACTTTGGGGTCGAGCCGATCTGTGCTGAGTTGCCGATCGCCCCGTCTGTCTACTACGAGCACAAACGGCGGGAGCGGGAACCGGAGCGTTGCTCGGCCCGGTCCCGACGTGACGCTGCGCTTTGCACCGAGATCCGCCGTGTTTGGGAGTCCAATTTCGGGGTGTACGGAGCACGGAAGGTATGGCGCCAGCACAGCGGGAAGGGGTTGGCGTCGCTCGATGCACAGTGGAACGTCTCATGCGGCTGGAAGGCCTAAACGGCGTGGTCAGAGGCGAAACGGAAGTCGTCGTAGCCTCAACCATAGAAACCGGAACCACCGACGAAGAAGCAACCGGCTTAGAAGTCGCCGGGTCAGCCCGCACCGTCACCGACAAACCATCACCACACCCAACCAAAACAACCACCAAAACCACCCACACCGCTCGCCCGACCAAAGACGGCGATCCTCCACTTCGCTCATTCATTGAACTCTCGGCGCCCTCCCAATACTTCGATTGTCACATGGTCGTGCAAGAGATGGGGCAAGGGTGCCCCTGCCATTCTTGTGTCGAGAGTAACGAGCGGAGCGTCGAGAACCGCGGCTAGGGCAACGAAGGCCGCGTCGTAGGCGGTCAGGTTGTTACGGAGTCGCCAGATGAGTGGCAGGAGTAGTTGATGGCTGTGACGCTCGAGGTCGAGTTCGCCAAGAACACTTATGGCTCGTGCGCCCACCGTAAGGCTTATCTCTCCCGCGATCGCGTAGCGTCGCACGACCTGGGCAACTTCAACATCGAGTAGGGCAGGGGCATGTATGGAACCCGCCGACACGAGCCTGTTACCGACGACAGCTGCGTTCGGTAGTCCGAGCAGCCACTCGACGACGGCCGACGAGTCGACGACGATCACCTCGAGTAGCGTTCGGCGCGTACCGCGTCGGCTGCCGTCTCCTGCAGAGCGCGGCGTTCGAACGCCGCGACCCGCTCGACCAACTCCCGCCTGGTTGGCTGCCGCATCGCGCGGCGCAGTTCGCCCAGCGCGTATTCGGACAGCGATTTGCCCTCAAGCGCAGCTCGGGCCTTGATCCGGCGGTGTAATTCGTCGGGAATATCGCGGATTTGCAGTGTACGCATCGGTTTAGCATAGAGACGTGTGAAACACATGTCAATCGGCCACTACCCGGAGGGGCTACCAGGCCGTCGTTTGTGCAATCCGGCGGGTTCATGGCATTGGATACCGAAGCCCATTTCGCTGGCCATTCTGGGCCAGCTCTTGTAATCCATGGTAGGGCGAATCGGGGCGACCACGGCTTAGAACGGAGAAGGAGCAGCCATAGCGGACAGCGGCGGCGACCGACGTAGCCAGCGCCACAGAGCCGAACACGATCGCCGTCGCCCACAACAGTTCGGCCTCCCGAAAATGGTCTCTCAGTTTCATCGCCGCCCCGGTGACGGCCGTTACGGACAGGAGATCTCGACTGTTACCCCCAGGGTCACACTGATCCCCACGACGGCGGCGGCTACGGCCTGAATCTGGCTCTTCGGAAATGAGTGGGGAGTAGGGGATCTGCCAGGGGGAGTTGGAATCCACCAGAAGTGAGGAGGGGTCCTCCATAATCGGGTGTTGGTAATGACATCCGAGGCAGGAGGACCCCTGTGGAAGCTGATCCTACGCGCATGTGCGAGAAGTTGGTAGGCCTAGGTGAGGTTGATCTGGTAGGGATCAACGACCCGGGCGAGGAGGCACCGTTGGAGGTGGTGATCCGGTCCCGCAAGCCCCGGCCGTTGTGTGAGTCCTGTGGCGGGTCGGTGTGGTCGAAGGGCTATCGGACGGTTGTGTTGGTGGATTTACCGGCGTTCGGCCGGCCTGTGCGGCTGCGGTGGCGGAAACGGCGCTGGACATGTCCGAACCCCGACTGTGCGCTCAGATCGTTCATCGAACAAGACCCCAAGATTGGTCCCCAACGGGCGTTGTTGACATCCCGAGCGGCCCGGTGGGTGACCATCCAGGTGGGTGGGCGGGGCCGTTCGGTCGACGAGGTCGCCGCAGAACTTGGTTGTGATTGGCATACGGTGAACAAAGAGGTTGGCCGCTGGGGCGAAGCGCTGCTGGAAGCAGACACCGATCGGGTCGGGACCGTCGAAGCTGTGGGAGTGGACGAGACGTTGTTCTGGCGTCGGGGCCGTTGGCGTACCAAAGTCTGGTGCACCTCTGTCGTCGACGTTGGCGGCCACCAGCTGATCGACATAGTCCCTGGTAGAACAGCAGAAAGCGCCGCAGCCTGGTTCCGGTCACAACCCACCGAATGGTGTGAGGCTATCCGCTGGGCGGTGTTGGACATGTCCGGTTCGTATCGGAAGGCGTATGACAGGGTGCTGCCGCACGCGCTGCAGGTAGCGGACCCGTTCCACGTCATCCGCCTCGCCAACCAGCGTCTCGACGAGGTACGACGAAGAGTCCAAAACGAAACCCTCGGGCATCGAGGCCGCAAGGATGACCCGCTGTATCGGATACGGCGGCTCCTAACCGCTGCGCATGAGAGGATCAGCGACCGGGGTCAAATACGGCTGCGTGGTCTCCTCGATGCTGGTGACCCCTACGGGGAAGTGCGCACAGCCTGGCACGCGAAAGAGACGGTACGAGGCATCTACGGGATCGAGAGTCCGGTCCTTGCTCTCCGATACACCCTCCAGCTCGCAGACGACCTCCAACACGAATCCTGCCCACCCGAGATCAACAAGCTGGGTCGTACCATCGCCCGCTGGACCCCCCAGATCACCAACTGGCACATCTCGAAGGTAACCAACGGACCCACCGAAGCCCTCAACAACCTCATCAAACGGATCAAACGAGCAGCGTTCGGGTTCCGCAACTTCGCGAACTACCGAATCCGCGCCCTTCTCTACGCGGGGAAACCCAACTGGGACCTACTCCCATCGGTCACTCCCCACTGAAATCCACTCATACTTAGAAGGTTCCTGGGCTAGGGCGGGTCTGACCCAACTGAAATCTGGCCTTGTGCCTTTTCATCGATCTGTCGGCCCGTTCCCGGCCTAGGGCGTAACCCCCTGACCCGGGGCGGATGTGACCTAATAGGAGCCTTCAACTTCTCCACCGTGAGTGGCCTGTCCAACCGCACACGGGTCCGGGATCATAAGTGAGTCTATCCCCTAGAGGAGAAGAGCATCATGGGAGAAGCAGACCAGATTATCTACGGTGGGGTTGACACCCATCGGGACGTCCACGTAGCAGCGGTGGTGGATGGCGTCGGGCGGGTACTGGGATCGGAGTCTTTCGCGGTGGAGGAATCCGGTTATCGGCGAATGGTCACCTGGTTCGAGTCGCGGGGACAGTTGGTTCGGGTTGGGGTGGAAGGAACGGGTAGTTACGGCGCCGGCCTGGCCCGTTACCTGACCGAGATGAACATCGAGGTGGTGGAGGTCAACCGCCCCAACCGCCAACTACGCCGCCAGAAGGGCGGCAAGACCGACAGCGTCGACGCCGAGGCGGCAGCTCGGGCAGCTGCCTCGGGCGAAGCAACCGCGGTTCCCAAGTCCGGTGTGGGCCCGGTCGAGTGCATACGGATGCTGTGGGTGGTGCGCCGCTCCGCGGTCAAGGCCCGCACCCAGGCCGCTAACCAGATACATGCGCTGGTCGTAACAGCTCCCGAGCCGCTAAAACACCAGCTAAAGGGCATGAATCTCAAAGCACGGGTCAAAACCTGTGCCCGGTTCCGACCCGGCACAGACCACACCACCACCGCGTATGCGAAGCGTGCCCTACAGCATTTGGCCCGCCGGTATCAGGCCCTCGACGTAGAGATCGCCCAACTCGAAGCCGAGATCCGGCGTCTCTGCGCCCAGGCCAACCCGGCCCTGCTGGCCACAGAAGGTGTCGGTCCTGACACAGCCGCCGCGTTGTTGGTCGCCGCCGGCGACAACCCCAAGCGAATGAAATCGGAACGGTCTTTCGCGGCGCTGTGCGGCGCCAGCCCCGTCCAGGCGTCATCAGGACGAACCCTTCGGCATCGTCTCAACCGGGGCGGCAACCGCCAAGCCAACAACGCGCTATGGCGGATCGCTACCACCCGGATGCGCACCGACGCCGCCACCAAAGCCTACGTGGCACGACGCAAGGCCGAGGGCAAGAAGAAAAAGGAGATCATCCGCTGCCTCAAGCGGCACATCGCCCGAGAAATCTACCGGCTCCTCACCAACCCGCACCCAACCCCGAACTGCGCCCGCCTACGCACCCGACGCCAACAACGCGGCATCACCCTCACCCAGACCGCCCAAGCCGTCGGAACCCACCCCAATCGCATCTCAGCACTCGAACACGGCCGAGACCACAACCACCACCTCGCCACCCGATACCAGAACTGGCTGCACACCCACCAAACCGCCCCATCATCGATTTGACAACCATAGGAGCATCGATGAGCCCTGAATCTGCGTCCTCGTGGATCCCTCCGGGCGGTTCGCTGAGTAGGCCAACATACACAGCCCGCGCCAAGGCGCCACGCCACATGGGGAGACCTAGGCGAGGTGTTTTGGTACAGTGGGTGTCGTTGTGTTGTAGACAAGAAACTATGATACGGGATGGATACTCCGCTCGGGTCAGGGTTGCGAGCCTCTGCCTAAAGGACTACTCTCCCGAAGATATAGGGCCACGGTGAGCCCGGCAGCCAGCCGAGGTACTCCCCCCAAACCCGGGTGTAGAAATCCGTCTGGCCCATCTGTCTTCTAACCATCTTGGTTTCTATTTTTGGACCGGGAGACGTGGCCATGGCCGCCCTCCCGGTTTCTATTGTCCGGAGGGCGGTACCCCATCACGGACCGAGAGGGTGCCCGCGTGGTTGTTCGTGATCCCGGTAGGAGCCTCTCAGCCTGGATCCACCGATAGAGTATTTGGGGTTGGGGGTGGATAGACGCGGAAAGTGCCTCTGATCTGGGACAATAGCCGTATCTGGAATGGTTATTGGCTCGGAGTCAGGAGGCACTTCCTGTGAGTGGAGTATTGCATAACATCAACCGTCTGGGGGTGGTTTTCGATGATGAGTCTTTGGTGGCCGACGCGGGGTTGTTAGCGGCCGGAACGTTGATGGACCGTCTCGGGTTGGAAGAGTTGGTGGACGGGACGGTGCGGTTGGGCGGCCGGGTGGGCGGCGCTCGGCCGGGTCGTAAGGTGTTGACGGTGGTGGCCGCAATGCTGGTGAGCGCTTCCCATATTGATCATGTGGATCGGCTACGGGCGGGGTCAACGGGTCGGGTGTTGCCCCATGCGGTGATGGCTCCTTCCACGGTGGGGGTGTTTCTGCGTTCTTTCACCTGGGGTCACACACGCCAGTCGGGGGAAGGTGTTGACCTTGGCGCTGGGCCGGGCGTGGAGGACGGGTGCGGGTCCCGGGACCGGACCGGTGACGGTTGATCTGGACTCGACGATCTGTGCGGTGTCGGGCAAAGGGAAGCAGGGCGCCGCTTATGGTTATACCAAAGAGTTGGGTTATCACCCTCTTGTGGCGTTCCGGGCCAGCACGGGGGAGGTGGTCGGTGCCCGCCTGCGGGAAGGGTCGTCGCAGCGGGGTGTGGTCCATTTCGCGAAAGAAACTATTGGGCGGATAAGACGGGCCGGCGCTTCGGGCCGGGTGAGTGTGCGAGCCGATTCGGGGTTCTGGTCTTATGCCATGTTGGCTGCCCTAGACGATCTGGGGGTGGGCTGGTCGATCACCTCTCAGGCGAACAACAAGGTCAGGGCACTGATCGCCGACATCGGCGAAGACGCCTGGACCACTATCGGCTATCCCCCAGGGGGTGAAGCACAAGTGGGGGAAACGGTCATGGAGATGACCAACCCCGGGAAGCGGTCGGAGCGACGCCAGGTTCGTTTGGTGATACGCCGCACCCGCCTGCTCGGTTCCCAAGCTCAGCTGTTCCCCGACTGGCGGTACCACGCGTTCGTCACCAACCTCAACCTGCCGGCGGTCTCAGCCGACCGACACCACCAACCCCAGGTCGGGGAAGACACCGAACCGCCCAGGGTTGCCGACACCGGCCGCAACCCTGGGCGGGAACCTACCGAGGTATCGGCGGTCGAAGCCGACCGATACCACCGCCGCCACGCCACCTGCGAACTCGCCATCCGCGACCTGAAACACTCCGCAGGGCTCGCCCATCTCCCCTCCGCCAGCTTCGTCGCTAACGCCGCGTGGCTGATCTGCGCCGCCCTATCCCATAACCTCTACCGCCAGATCGCTCTCCTCGGACGAACCCAACCCAAGGGACGGCTCGTCTGTGGACGCACCATCCGCACCCGACTGTTCGGAATCCCCGGACGTGTGGTCAACCACCGGGGCCGGCACATCCTGCGTCTACCCGCCCCATGGCCCTGGGAGCAGGTCTACCTAACCACCCTCGCTAACCTCCGCCGACTACCCCAGGTCTGCTGACCGCACCCAACAGGCCCCCAACAACCAAAACCACCCAGCCAACCCCAGCCACACACGCCCCAATCCTCCGGAACCATCCCCCAAACACCACAAACGCATTCCACCATCCACCGACACACCCCTAACATCGCCCCAAACACCACACACCAAGCCCACCACCCCCAGCCACCGCCGCCAATCACCCACCGCCACGGTCAACCCCCCAATCCGTCGGTGGATTCAGGCTCAGTTCGCAGAGGAACGGGTACCCCGAGTAGTCGGGTTCTACGGTGTCTGGTTTTGTTGCAGGTATGGGGGCATTATCTGCCGTCGACCGACAGCCCGGCCGCTAAACAGCCTGCAAAACGTGGGTGCTCCCGACGGCTGGGAATGCACGAGGCGGGCGAACGCGGGGCCAGTCGTCCTCGTCCCGCATCCCGTGGACGCCGCCAACTGCAACAGCCCGGATGGTGCCCCAACCGACAGGGGTGCAGGGACCGTCCTACAATGCCCATTAGGGTCAGGCTGTGTCGGCGGGTTTCCGCCGGAAACCGGGTTAGCAACCTGGCGGTCTGAGTGGCCGAGGCTAGGGGGCGGGCGATTATCGAGGCGACCCGACGGGCGTCGTGACGGAGGAGTGCATCCATTAGGCAGCCACCGAGCGTTCAGTCGCCGCCACCGAGGAGCATGTAGAGGCTGTCTCGGAGGATCGGGACCACCAGCGGGAACAGCACCAGGGAGGCGCCGACCGTGGTGGCCGTGTCCCATCTAGGTCGTCGCCTGGGTGGGCGTGCGGGTAGGGCTGTTGACGTTTCGTTGCAACTCACTCATAGTGGAGGGCGCCCCGTTTCTTAGGTGGCCCCTGTCACCGTGATGGCGTGGGGTGTGGTGCCTCCCGACATGGTTGGGTGCCTGCGACCTCTGGCAGGGACATGCACCGAAGTTCGGTGAACGCCCCGTTTTCCCCGGAGACTCTCCGGTAATCCCGGTGCGGTTCAGTCCACAAAAGTGGGGTAACTTCACTCCCGTTCACTGACACGGTGGGTGACTTGTGGCTACGGTTGGACCGATGCCGAGTTGGCACGCTATAGGTCGAGGTCATCCGCTGACGCAACACCGCACCGGTCCAGCACGGCAACCAGAACGCTTCGGTCCGTACCCAGGTCGAACATCACACGATGGAAATAGACGGGCGGTGGATGCTCCCACTCGTCTTCCCCAACCCAGCGCTCGCCTTTATTCGAGTACTCCCGCAAGGCACCCTCATACGGCGCCTTGTAGGCATCCATCTCGTACACCAGCAACTCAGAGCCGGCCAAGGCCTCATATACTTCAGTGGTCACAACCAGTGATCTGTCGCCGTACGGGCCTGCTTCGCCGTCCGTAAAGAACGCCCACCGCTGTGAATATGAGTATCCCAGGTTTTCGGACGGGAACGGGTCGTAGTGGACCTGGGCCTCAGTCGGGTAACGGCCATCGGTCTCACATCCGGCAGATAGCCCCGCGTTGCCTTCCGAAGAGAGAAGCCTTGCCTCCCACCGTTCGTCGTCTGAGTGATCCACCCAGCCCTGCGGTGGCTCTTCGACGACGACTGACGTGGCAACCGACGTTTCGACCGGGCCTGACACCACATCACACCCAGCCAGCAACAGCAGCGGAAGCGTTATCCGTACCGCAGCACTGCGCATTTGGTCTCTCCCTTCGTGGTTCTCATAACGGTCGGGGTCACCCTTCGCAGTAGCCTCCCCGCCGGTCCGATGACTTCCTCCCAACGGAGAAGGTCCGTATCTGCCCGTCCTCCTGGCGGACCCGCACCTGCCCGCTCACTCTCGATTCCCACACCGAGTAGCCATCACTCGAACAGTACTCGTCCACAGGGGCGTAGACAGTCCGATAGCTGCTCCAGTCTTTTGCGTTCCTGTCCCACATTACCCAGAAGACGAGACCGTCACGTGCCCACAGTTGGCCTGGGCAACCTTTGAACCGTACCGGGTTTGTTGACGATCAGCGAAATTACCCAGTCTCGATCACCGAAAATCACTCATAGTGGATGGTGCCCCGTTTCTTTGGGGGTCACTGCGATGATGCGGGTGGCCCCCCGGGACCGGGGGGCGGGTCTGACCCAACTGAAATTTGGCGTGTGGATTGCCTTTGTGGGGATCTGTCGGCCTGTTCCCCCGGTCCCGGGGGCGGGGTTGTGGCTCGAAGCGGATGTGACCTTGTAGGAGCTTTAGCTTGCCAGCACCGTGAGTGTATTGTCCGCCGTTTTTGGCCGGAGCCCCTTCTAGCAAGACGGTAGTCCACGGGGAGGTGGGTCGTGTCAGAGGATGGGGTTGGTGTTTTCGGGCTCTTCGGAAATGAGGGGGGAGTAGGGGGTCGGCTAGGTGGTGCCGTAATCCACCAGAAGTGATGGGGGGTCCTCCATAATCGGATGGTTGGTAACAGACATCCGAGGCAGGAGGACCCCTGTGGAAGCTGATCCTACGCGCATGTGCGAGAAGTTGGTAGGCCTGGGCGACGTTGATCTGGTAGGGATCAACGACTCGGGCGAGGGTGCACCGCTTGGGGTGGTGATCGGGTCCCGCAAGCCCCGCCCGTTGTGTGAGTCCTGTGGCGGCCCGGTGTGGTCCAAGGGTCACAGAACGGTTGTGTTGGTGGATTTACCGGCGTTCGGCCGTCCGGTTCGGCTGCGGTGGAGGAAACGCCGCTGGACGTGCCCGAACCCCGACTGTGAGATCAGATCGTTCATCGAACAAGACCCCAAGATTGGTCCCCAACGGGCGTTGTTGACATCGAGAGCGGCTCGGTGGGTGACCGTCCAGGTGGGTGGGCGGGGCCGCCCGGTCGACGAGGTCGCCTCGGAGTTGGGTTGTGATTGGCATACGGTGAACAACGAGGTCGTCCGCTGGGGCGAAGCACTCCTGGGGGCCGACACCGATCGGATAGGCGAGGTCGGAGCTGTGGGCATCGACAAGAAGCGTTGTTCTGGCGGAAAGGCCGGTGGCGCACCAAGGTTTGGTGCACTTCTGTCGTCGATGTGGGAGGCCGCCAGTTGATCGACATAGTCGGTGGTAGAACGGCAGAAAGCGCCGCAGCCTGGTTCCGATCCCAGCCCCCCGAGTGGCTCGACGGGATCCGCTGGGCGGTGCTGGACATGTCAGGGCCTTATCGGAAGGCGTACGACCGGGTGCTACCGCACGCGCTGCAGGTAGCGGACCCCTTCCACGTCATCCGCCTCGCCAACCAGCGACTCGACGAAGTACGACGAAGAGTCCAAAACGAAACCCTCGGGCATCGAGGACGCAAGGATGACCCGCTGTATCGGATACGGCGGCTCCTCACCGCCGCCCATGAGAGGATCAGCGACCGCGGTCAAACACGGCTGCGTGGTCTCCTCGACGCTGGTGACCCCCATAGCGAAGTCCGCACCGCCTGGCACGCGAAAGAGACGGTCCGAGGCATCTACGGGGTCGACAGTCCCGCCCTCGCTCTCCGATACACCGTCGGGCTCGCGGACGACCTCCAGGACGAATCCTGCCCACCCGAGATCAACAAGTTGGGTCGCACCATCGCCCGCTGGACCCCCCAGATCACCAACTGGCACATCTCGAAGGTAACCAACAGATGCCACCGAAGCCCTCAACAACCTCATCAAACGCATCAAACGAGCAGCGTTCGGGTTACCCAACTTCGCGAACTACCGAATCCGCGCCCTTCTCTACGCGGGGAAACCCAACTGGGACCTACTCCCATCGGTCACTCCCCACTGAAATCCACTCATACTTAGAAGGTTCCTGGGCTGGGACGGGTCTGACCCAACTGAAATCTGGCTTTGTGCCTTTTCATCGATCTGTCGGCCTGTTCCCAGCTTGGGGGTGTAACCCCCTGACCCGGGGCGGATGTGACCTTATAGGAGCTTTGATCTTCCACCACCGTGAGTGGTCTGTCCACCGCCTTCCGGGTCCGAGGATTAGGAAGTGATTCTATCCAGCAGAGGAGGAAGGTGTCATGGGAGAAGATGGTCGGGTTGTGTTCGGTGGGGTTGATACCCATCGTGATACCCATGTGGCGGCGGTGGTTGATGGCGCCGGTCGGGTCCTGGGAACGGCACCGTTCGGAGCTGATCCGGTCGGCTATGAGCAACTGGAAGACTGGTTGCGGTTACAGGGTCGCGTTAGCCGGGTAGGAGTGGAGGGCACCGGCAGCTACGGCGCCGGCCTCGCCCGCTATCTGATGGCGGCGGGCATCGAGGTGGTAGAAGTGAACCGGCCGAACCGGCAGCTACGCCGCCAGCGGGGCGGCAAGACCGACAGTGTCGACGCCGAGGCGGCAGCTCGGGCAGCGGCCTCGGGGCAAGCTACCGCAGTTCCCAAATCTGGTGACGGACCGGTTGAGTGCATACGGATGCTGTTGGTGGCCCGCCGCTCGGCTACCAAGGCCCGCACCCAGGCCGCTAACCAGATACATTCTGTGACCGTTACTGCACCTGAGCCGCTAAAACGCCAGCTCAGAGGTCTCAAGCTCAAGGCTCGGGTTCGGGTCTGTGCCCGCTGGCGTCCCGGCCAAGCACAGACCACTGCGGCGTACGCGAAGATGGCTCTACGCTACCTGGCCCGCCGATACCAATCCCTCGACGCAGAGATCCGCGAACTCGACGTCGAGATCCGTCGCCTCTGCGCCGAGGCTAACCCGGCTCCCTTAGCCGCCACCGGTGTGGGCCCTGACAGCGCTGCTGCGCTGCTAGTCGCTGCCGGCGACAACCCCGGACGGATGAAATCGGAACGGTCCTTCGCTGCGCTATGCGGCGCCAGCCCCGTCCAGGCATCATCGGGACAGACCATCCGGCATCGTCTCAACCGGGGCGGCAACCGCCAAGCCAACAACGCACTCTGGCGGATCGCTACCACCCGGATACGCCACGACGCAGCCACCAACCAATACGTGGCACGGCGCCAGGGGGAAGGAAAGAACCGAAAAGAGATCATCCGCTGCCTCAAGCGGCACATCGCCCGAGAGGTCTACCGACTGCTGACCAACCCGCCACCAACCCCGAACTGCGCCCGGCTCCGCCGCCGACGTCAACACGCCAACATCACCGTCACCCAGGCCGCCCAGCTGACCAACCCGCCACCAACCCCGAACTGCGCCCGGCTCCGCCGCCGACGTCAACACGCCAACATCACCGTCACCCAGGCCGCCCAACAGCTCGGAACCCACCCCAGCCGCATCTCAGCACTCGAACACGGCCGAGACCACAACCACCAACTCGCCAGCCGATACCAGACCTGGCTCCTAACCCACCAACCGGCCCCATCACCGACTTGACAACCATAGGAGCATCGATGAGCCTGTTTTCGGTGGGGTTGATACCCATCGGGATGCCCATGTGGGGGCGGTGGTGGATAGCGCTGGTCGCCTGTTGGGTTCGGAGTCGTTCGCAGCGGAGAGAGCCGGGTATCGCCAGATGGTCGCCTGGTTCGGATCGCAGGGATGCCTGGTTCGGGTCGGGGTGGAAGGGACAGGCAGCTACGGCGCTGGGCTGGCTCGTTATCTGACCGCAGCCGACATCGATGTGGTGGAGGTGAACCGCCCCAACCGCCAACTACGCCGCCAAAAGGGCGGGAAGTCTGACAGCGTCGACGCCGAGGGAGCAGCTCGGGCGGCTGCTAGCGGGGAGGCGGCGGCGGTTCCTAAATCCGGTGATGGGCCGGTTGAGTGCCTCCGGATGCTGTTGGTGGCCCGCCGCTCCGCGACCAAGGCCCGCACCCAGGCCGCTAACCAGATCCATTCTGTGATCGTTGGTGCCCCAGAGCCGGTAAAACACCAGCTCAAGGGTATGAACCTCAGAGCACGGGTCCGGGTCTGTGCCCGCTGGCGTCCCGGTGAAGCACAGACCACAGCCGCGTACGCGAAGAAGGTTCTACGCCACCTGGCCCGCCGATACCAAACCCTCGACGCAGAGATCACCGAACTTGAGGGAGACATCCGTCGTCTCTGCGCTAGGGCGAACCCGGCGTTGTTGGCCGCCAACGGTGTGGGCCCTGACACAGCCTCGGTGCTGCTGGTCGCAGCCGGCGACAACCCCGGGCGAATGAAATCGGAACGGTCCTTCGCGGCGCTGTGCGGCACCAGTCCTGTTCAGGCATCATCGGGACAGACCATACGGCATCGTCTCAACCGGGGCGGTAACCGCCAAGCCAACAGCGCGCTGTGGCGGATCGCTACCACCCGGATGCGCACCGACGCTGCCACCAAAGAATATGTGACCAGACGCCAGGGGGAAGGAAAGAACCGAAAAGAGATCATCCGCTGCCTCAAGCGGCACATCGCCCGAGAGATCTACCGACTACTCACCAACCCGCCCCCAACCCCGAACTGCGCCCGCCTACGCGACCAGCGTCAACATGCCGGTATCACCGTGACCCAGGCCGCCCAAGCCCTCGGAACCCACACAGCCCGCATCTCAGAACTCGAACTCGGACGGAACCACAACCACCAGCTAGCGACCCGATACCAGAGGTGGCTCCGCACCCACGAGGCGGCCCCATCACCGATTTGACAACCGTAGGAGCATCCCCACCCTGTGACAGCAAATACCAGACGTTGAGTGGGGTCCTCTCCAAGCTGCTGACTGAGAGATCTGGCAGCGAGGAGAGGGAGCCCTGCCGCTGATGTTGGCACAGGAGGAATCCGTGGAAGTACACGCGTTGAGGAAGCGAGGCTGGTCGATGTGGGCCATTGCCCGCCATGTGGGAAGAGACCGCAAAACAGTACGAGCTCACCTTTCTGGTGAGCGTATCCCCGGGCAGCGGAGGTCGGCGGAGCCGGATCCGTTCGATGTGGTCGAGGCTTATGTTGGGCAGCGGCTGGCCGAGGATCCCCATCTTTGGGCGACGGCACTGTTCGACGAAGCCAAGGGTCTGGGGTATGGGCAGAGCTATGTGACGTTTGCCCGTAAGATCCGAGTCCGGCGGCTGCGTCCGTCGTGTGCGGCGTGTGGGGGAACCCGAGGACAGCCGACCGTGGTGATCGATCATCCGGCGGGCGAAGAATGCCAGTGGGACTGGTTGGAGTTGCGGGACACCCCGTGGGGGTCGAAGGTTTTCGTGTTGGTGGGTGTGCTGTCACATTCGGGCAGGTTCCGGGCGTGGGTGAGCTCGAGCCAGGACCAGGCGCATCTGGTGGAGGGCATCGACGGGGTGCTGCGCCGCTTCGGGGGGACTGCCCGGCGGTGGCGGGTGGATCGTATGGCGACGGTGGTGGTGCCGGGCACCGACCGGATACAGGCGTCGTTCGTGGGAGTGGCGAAGCATTACGGTGTCGGGGTTGATCCGTGTCCGCCGAGACGGCCGAACCGCAAAGGCGTGGTCGAGAAAGCGATCCATTACATAGCTCAGCGGTGGTGGCGCACCGCTGCGGTGGGAACACTGTCCGAGGCGCAGGACAGCCTCGACCACTTCTCCCAGACGGTTGGGGATGCCCGTCGGCGGGCTGGGGACACGGTTGGGGAACTCGCCGACGCAGAACCGTTACTTCCGCTTCCTGCGATGCCGTATCCCGCGGAGGGAGTCCTGGTCCGCAAAGTGGCTGCCAACGGGCTGGTGTCGGTGTGGGGCAACCAGTATTCGGTGCCACCAGGGGTTATAAGAACCGAAGTTAGCGTTCGTTGGCGGCTGGGTGACCCCAGCTTCGATGTAATCTCGGCTTCTGGGCGGCTGGTCGCCACCCACCGCAAGGTCCCCCGAGGCCAAGGCAGGGTGGTTCGCCTTCCCGAACATACCGCAGCCCTGGAGAAGGTCGTGCTCGGGGCGTTCACCACAGCCCGGCCCCCCAAACCCAAACCCAACCGGCCACCATCGGCAGCGGCTCGGGCGATCGCCGCCGACATTGGGGGCGGAGTGGAACACGACGAGCCGGTGATCGACCTCGCCGTCTACCAACGTCACATCGACCAACAGAACCGGGGCCGGCGATGAGCCGAGACACCATCTACCAACAGCTCCGTGGCCATCTCGCCTACCTCAAGCTGGCGGCAGCTGCCGAGGCGCTACCAGCCCACCTCGAAGCAGCCCGCCAGAGCCAGCTTGGCCACACCCAGTTCCTCGAGGAACTGCTTCGCGTCGAGGTCGAAGCCACCGAAACCCGCCGCTGGAACAGCCGGATGCGGTTCGCTAACTTCCCCACGGCCTGGCAACTCGACGACTTCGACTTCTCAGCCCAGCCCTCCATCGATGAGAAACTCGTGCGGGAACTCGCAGCAGGCGCCTACCTCGCCGACGCGACCAACGTGCTGTTCATCGGCCCGCCCGGAGTCGGCAAGACCATGCTCGCGGTCATCTTGGGCCGCGCCGCGGTCGATGGTGGGCACAGGGTTTACTACACCACCGCCGCTGACCTAGCCGCCCGTTGCCCCAACAGCCGCCCTCGAAGGCCGCTGGGCCGCAACCATGCGGTTCTTCTCCGGCCCGGCAGTTCTCATAGTCGACGAACTGGGATATCTGCCCATGCCCGCCCAAGACGCCGCCTCCCTGTTCCAGGTCATCTCCCGCCGCTACCAGAAAGGATCGGTCATCCTGACCACCAACCGCAACGTCGCGTCGTGGGGAGACATCTTCTCCGACTCCACAATCGCTGCTGCCATGCTGGACCGGCTCCTGCACCGAAGTGTCGTGTTCACCATCTCAGGTGACAGCTACCGGCTACGCGCCTACCAAGCCCAAGCCCGCAAACACCGACCGAAAGGAGACAGAAACTAGACTCAGCAACACACCCAGGGTGGGGATTTTCACTGATCGACTCTGGGTAGTTTCAACGATCGCCAACATAGGCGACCCCGGCCAGTCCCGGCTAAGGACGATGACGTGGCAGGGCTCGGCCGTGTGAGCGTCCGGATCGAGGTCCCACAGTTGGCGCAGCGCCGTGTGGTCGGGGTCGGACCAGTACCGGCTGACGATGGCCGCTTTGTATCCCTCGGCTCGTATCTCGCTCACACGGGCTTCGAGTTCGTCCCTCGACTCGGCCTCTTTGAGCACCGTCTCGGTGGCGTGGACCGGCTTGGTGGCCAAGCTGGTCAGCTTGTGGGGTCCGACGTTGCGGTCGGCCAGGCGGCTGATCTGGTAGGCGTGGTCGACGGTGATGTCGCCTGCCCGTACCTTCTCCTGCACTTCGGCGGGTAAGGCCAGCTTGATGGCAAGCACTTCGAAACAGCCGTGGATGTCACCTACTAGCGCGAGCCTGGTTCCCATGACCCTCCCAGCCCAGGAGTACATCGCCACATACCTACCCCCAGCCATCCCGACAGCGACTCTGGTCTGGGTCGGGAGCCGTCAACCGCAAGCAACTCCGAACGAGCGTGGAGGTCTGCCGCTAGGACCCTGTGACAGCCCTGCGCCGAACATCCGCGTCGGAACCCGACACGCCACTGCGAATGCGGCTAGTCACCCGCCCCCTCTGCGGGTTTCTGACCCGTGTTGTCGACTCGTGTGTTGTATAGCTCTCGGGCTGCGGCCAACTCGGCACCCACGCGGGCCAGCACATCCCGTTTGTGCTCCAACAGGTCAGCCTCGTAATAGACACCGTGAATGTGACATGCAGGGGCGGCTCTAGCCTTGAGGATACGATCCAAGACGGTGTTGGACAGCCTCCGTCCCATGTAGCTGATCTCGGTCGGTGCCACAATGCCCTCCACCCACCCCGGCGTTGGATGGTCCCACCGTTCGCACAGGCCCCTAACTACCGCAGCGACGGTGGCCACGTCGTAAGGGTCGCCAGCAGCAACGTCGGGTCCGGTGTCTACCATCCAGGCCCGCTCGGCGGGGTTGTTCCGCCACTCGACACAGAAACCCTTGATGACAGTATGAACCGCCGCTGTCACCGTTCCGGCCGCTTCCAGCTCACGGTAGGCGGCGAGCACCGCCGGCAGCTCCGGAACCCGGCGCGGCTTCCACCCGAGGCGGGAATCAACATTCCGCGATGTGACGATCCCCTGGTCACGTTCGCGGCTGGTGCTAGATGACATGGTGGTGCTCCTACAGGGGGCCCGCAGTATGGGAGGTTGCTGGTCCTGGTGTCAACAATGATCCCTCCACAGCTGCCGCTGGCCGTCGGAGACCACGCACAGACTCGATGACGATACAGAACGTCGCGGCAGCCCCCGCCGGCAACGGTCAGACAAGAGGCGCAACACCGCCCGCGGGGACCCAGCCGACAATGCCCATTGGAAACAGCAGAGGACGCCCCTGGCACCGGCCGGAGGTAACATTGGCATCGGCCGGACGTGGAAAGCGGAGCTCTCATGGCGGGGATCGAGAAGGTGGCGACGATCGTCCGGATGGGCGATCCTGACCCCGACGCCGGATTCTGGTTGTCTCGTCCTCCAACCGAGCGGGTCGCTCATCTTCGGGAGCTGCAAGCGTATTACTACGGCCCTGACGCTGCGGACGGAGGGAATCACATGCCGCTCGGGAACGACTTGCAGGAGTTCGTCGAGTTGTGCCTTCAACGCGGGGTACGTTTTTTGGTCGTTGGCGGTTACGCTGTGGTCGCCCACGGCCACCCCCGCTTGACCAAGGACCTCGATATCTGGGTTTGGGTCGAGTCCGAGAACGCGACACGCGTAGCCGCAGTGCTCGACGAGTTCGGCTTTGGGTCAGTCGGGCTGTCAGCGGAGGACTTTGCTGTGGAGGGACCCGGTGTTCAGCTAGGTCGCCCGCCGAACCGGATCGACATACTGACCAGCATCGACGGGGTGGACTTCGAGTCGTGCTGGCAGCGGCGAGAGGAGTTCCCGGTGGGCCCCCTGACGGTTCCCTTCATCGGCTTGGACGACCTGGAACACAACAAACTAGCCGCCGGTCGTCACCAAGACTTGGCCGACGTGGAAGCCCTGCGACGTAACCGTGCAGCGCGGTGGACTCCCGACCGCGACAACTCGGCGAACAGCCGCAGCCCGGAACTCTGACCGCGGGTGGCGTAGCCCCCCGAAGGCCCATTAGCGGACCCGACGGGGTCTCAGAGACCGAAGGTCGGCCCCTGGTAGCCGTGCTGAGGGCCGCGGGCGTCAAGGCCCTTCGCCTCGTAGTGGCGGCAACCCACCGACTGGCAGTTACAGGCCTCGTCGAGCGTTACCCGCATCGCCCGCCGCCCTCGGGGATCACCTACCAGCCCGCTGAGCGCCTCAACGAAGGCCAGCGCGTTGTACGCGCCCACAGCGGTGTGCGGATCCGACAAAGCCACCAACTCCCCATCGGGGGTGGCGGCCACCAGACTGTGCTCGTTTCCGGCTGCGGCGACACTGACTCTCACAGCGTCGCCGGGCCGGTCGGCGTGGATCTGGGGGGAGCCCGCGAAGCGGAGCGGGTAGTGAACATCGACGACATCGGCGTCCTCCTTCGTGTGGTACAGCCCCGAGCCGCGGAGCGCCAGACCCTGGGCAGCGCAGATCGTCATGTCCCATCCCGATGTCCGCTCGGTGGCGGACTGTACTGACAGGTACACGCGGTGGTCTCTCCGCTCGGTTCCCGCTTCTGGCATCAGCTCGGGATGGGCGGCGGCGTAGTCGTCCCACACGTCCTCGATGATGCGTCGGGAGGTGGCGGGCACAGGGTGGTGCGGGCATGCCTGCTCGAACAGGTCGTACAGATCGTCGCTGCTGCGGGGGCGGACAGCGCCTATGAGGGCCGGCATGTCCCCGATGTCGATGCCTCGACCGGAGCGCAACTTCATGACCATCAACATGTGGGCGCTGGCACCGGACACCGCCAGGTTCGATCCCTGGTAGATGAGGCTGGGCGACCCGGGTACCGTCCCGGTGGGGACAGCAACCTTGACAGCATCATTCAGCCAGTGAACACCGAGACCTCCCGCTTCGGCCACGGCCGCTACCGCATCCCAGAACATCTGGGGAATCCCCACGTTCACCACGTCCACGTCGTAGGTGCTCCGTCGGGGGTTCCACTGCATCGCTACTGCTGCGCCGCCCACCACGAGGAGTTCGACAGGAACAGCCAGACCACCGAGGCGGGCATCCAACGCTGGGAACAGCTCACCGATCCGCTCGACGGTCAGCTCCTCGGGCCTAGGACTGAGGTGACCCCGGCGCTGGCGGTGCTCTGGTGGGCAGCCGAGCTGATCAGGGCTCGTCGCAACACGTGGGCGGCCAACGACCAGGACCAGCCACAGCTCCAGATGCTGTCAGGGTCCGGTGGTACAGCCCGAACGCTGCTAGCTCCCCGCACAGCGCCTTCTGAAGGCGGGGACGCCAAGGCCCCGGTGGGAGACCCGCAGGGAACTGGGTGGGCCCTTTGCGGGGCCGTAGCGTTCGGGTTTGTTTTGGGGGTTGGTGTCATGCTGCGGGTCGGAGACCGTTGAGCCAGTCTTGCACTTCGTGGTGTAGCCAGCCCACAGCCCGGCTACCGGGAGGTCCCAGCCGCACGTGCCGGGGAAACGACCCGTCCCCGATTCGACGCCAGATCGTGGTTCTGCTCAAACCGGTCATCTCGGTCACTTCGCGCTGTCTCAGGATTCGGATGTTGCGGCGGGGTGTTCGCTTACTCATCTCGGGGTTTCCTTTCCGATCGAATTCCTGTATTTGGTTGCTGCGGCCCTCCGATGGGGAAGGTCCGGGCTATTTGGTCGGCGAACGTAGCGGCCCGGACCGTGTGCGACCGTGCGACTAACCGTGCGTTTAGCCCCAAACCGTGCGACTAACCGTGCGTCTGTCTCTGACCTGGGGTTTCGCGGTACCACAGATACCGCCCTACCCCCCTCAGCACCCGACCCGGAACATGAGATTGCCCATCCGGGTACCGCTGTACCCACCAGGTGGGTGCCCGCGTCGTGGGACAAAGAGGGGTCGTGTTGTTGGTTTTTCATCTCGGGGTTTCCTTTCCGATTGGATTCTGTTTTTGGCTGCGGCCCGTCCTGCCGGTGGGGAGAGCCCAGCTGTTTGGTCGGCGACCGTAGCGGCACCAACAGCGCGCGACCGCTCGCTCAAAGGCGCGATCGCCGCCAAAAGGCTCGCTCGCGAGCGCGCTCGTCTCTGACCTGGGGTTTCGCGGCACCCGAGATACCGTCCTACCCCCCTTCAACACCCGACCCCCGACACCAGATCGCCCCACCTGGTATCCCTGTATCCCCGGTCCGTGCCCCCGAGAAACGGTCCCGGAGCGGCTACGAACAGGGCCGGGTACCGCTGTACACCCTGCATCCGATGGGGTGTTGCGAGCCTCGGAAAGGTGGGAGCCCTCAATGTCTGGAGGGGATCGCTGTCATCTCCCGCCTGCCCTGCAAACCCGGTGTCCCGACCCCGGGCGGGCCGGTTCCGCCGCCGGCCTGTTTCCCACAACTCCCTGCCGGACCAGGGGCAGGTTCTGTAGAACCCGGGGGGAGTCGCGTCGGTGGGGCTGTTGGACGGGTGTACGGGTGGTGTCGGATGGTCTCGGGATGGTCCGGGGGGATGTGGGCGTGGGGGGATGATTCGTGGGGCTGTTCGAGCCGGGGAGAGTAGATCGTGGCCGGTGTGGGGGGTAGTGGAGTATCCGGGGGGGGGGGGGGGGACCGGTGTATCCGATCGGGGGGGACCTGGGTATCTTGGGTGTGGCTTCTGACCGGGGTGAGAGGGTGTGTCAACCCGGGTTAAAACAGAGGCACGTTTGCATTAGAAATGCGGAAGCGTGGTACCCCCCTCTGGGTACTGCTGTATCCCACCCCGCGAGGCAGTGGTGTTTCCCTGCGCTCGGTCCTTCGCGGACCCCAGCGCCCGATCACCAACCGGGAGGGCTGTTCGGTCGCCTGCTACGCGCCGCTAATCTGACACCGAAGCCGGCGTCGCAACAGTCCCAGGCTGGGGTCGTAGTGTCCTGATGGGTTGGACCGGCGGCTACGCCGACGATCGCATCAACGCTGCGGTAGTGCCGCTGGGATACGGGTTCGCTGCCTTCTTACCGTCGATGGGTGCTCTTGGCCGTGGCGAGCGGTTCGGCACTCGGCGTGGGTGCAAGGACGCGCAGTCGTGAAGTTAGGTGGCTCCGCTCCGGCTTGCCCGAATCGTCGATGAACAGCACACGCCAACTCAAGAATCTCCTCCCGAGTGCTCCTTGGACAGCATCCTCGGATCCCCCGGACGCCCCTCGCCCGTCGGCGCCTGTCACGCCCCGAGTTGGCCGCGCGGCGGACGAAGATACCACCGTATCTCGGGGGTGGGGTACAGCGGTACTCACAGGGGGGTACCACGCTTCCGCATTTCTAATGCAAACGTGCCTCTGTTTTAACCCGGGTTGACACGCCCTCTCACCCCGGTCAGCACCCACACTCTAGATATCCAGGTACCCCCCGATCGGATACTCCGGTCCCCCCCGGGTACTCCACTACCGCCCCACACCGGCCACGATCACTCCCCGGCTCGAACAGGCCCATAAGACCTCCTTCCAGTCCCACACCCCGCACCGTCCCGAGACCATCCGACAAACACCCGTCCAGCAGCTCCACCTACGCGGCTCTCCCCCGGCATCACAGAACCTGGCACTCGTCCGGCGGGCAACGGGGTTGGGGGCACCGGGTTTGCAGGGCAGCAGGCGGGAGGTGACAGCGATCACCTCCAGACATTGAGGGCTCCCACCGTGCCTAGGCCCGCAACACCCGATCCGATGCTGGGTGTACAGCGGTACCTGGCCGTGCCCGTAGCCGCTCCGGGACCGTTCTGGCGGGGCGCCGAGGCGGGGTACAGCAGTCCGGCGGAGGGGAAATGGGTGCCGCCGGGTGGGGTGTTGAGGGGGGGGTAGGACGGTATCTGTGGTGTCGCGAAACGCCAGGTCAGAGACGAGCGCGCTCGCGAGCGAGCCTTTTTGGGGTGAGCGCGCCTTTGAGCGAGCGGTCGCGCGCTGTTGGTGCCGCTACGGTCGCCGACCAAATAGCTGGGCTCTCCCCACCGGCAGGACGGGCAGCAGCCAAAAACAGGAATTCGAATCGGAAAGGAAAATGCCGAGATGAGAAACCAACAACACGACCCTTCTTTGTCCCACGACGCGGGCACCGACCTGGTGGGTACAGCGGTACCCGGATGGGCAATCTCATGTTGCGGGTCGGGTGCTGAGGGGGGTAGGGCGGTATCGCGGATGTCGCGAAACGCCAGGTCAGAGACAGACGCACGGTTAGTCGCACGGTTTGGGGCTAAACGCACGGTTAGTCGCACGGTCGCGCACGGTCCGGGCCGCTACGTTCGCGGACCAAATAGCTGGGCTCTCCCATCGGAGGGCCGCAGCAACCAAGTACAGGAATCCGAATCGGAAAGGAAACCTCGAGATGAGTAAGCGAACACCCCGCCGCAACATCCGAATCCTGAGACAGCCTGAAGTGACCGAGATGACCGGTTTGAGCAGAACCACGATCTGGCGTCGAGTCCGGGACGGGTCGTTCCCCCAGCCTGTGCGGCTGGGACCTCCCGGTAGCCGGGCTGTGGGTTGGCTACACCACGAAGTGCAAGACTGGCTCAACGGTCTCCGACCCGCAGCATGACACCAACCCCCAAAACAAGCCCGAACGCTACGGCCCCGCAAAGGACCCACCCAGTTCCCTGCGGGTCTTCCACCGGGGCCTTGGCGTCCCCGCCTTCAGAAGGCGCTGTGCGGGGAGCTGGCAGCGGTCGGGCTGCACGACCGGGCCGGCCGGCCGGTTCATCGGATCCCGACAGCATCTGGAGCTGTGGCCGGTCCTGGCCGGTCGTCTCCCACCTGTCACGGCCAGGCCTGATCAGCTCGGCTGCCCACCAGAAGTGGCCACTCCCCCGTCGCAGGACCCCCGGGCGGGTGGACCAACCCGGCGGGGCAAACAAATGTCAGTCACCTAACTGAAACATGAGAAAGGAAGCGAGACGATGGCTAGACGACGCAGAAAGAGGCCACCACCCCGACGCCGCGCCGCCAGCACCCACGACGCCAAACCGGCGAAGTCGCCAGACCTGTCGGCTCCTTACCATTCCCCGTGGGCACGCGCCCTCCAGATCGCCGAGCGGCGCCGCCAACAGCAGGCAGCCCTTGGGGACACAAACCGTGAACTACGAGCCGTGTGCACCGAACTCCACAAAACAGGCGCCACTCTGAGACAGATCGGGAACCTCATAGGGGTATCAGCCCAAGCTGTCCACTCCTACTGGCTAACCCCCACACCCACCGAACCCCGGCGAACCCCGGCGATCGACATCTGCTCATAGGACGGTTGTGGGTACGCCCGCGGCTGCGTTCATCTGCGGTTGTCGGCGTATGACACCCGCGGGGACGACAACGTTATCCGCCGCCGCGAACAGACCCCACAACCCCCTCCACGGTCAGGGCACCGCCAGCATCCGGGGTCACCTCAGTCCCAGGGCAGCCACCAGTCGGGGTTCCCTTGTCGAGCATTCAGGGGTGGAACCAGACCCGATGGTAGGTGCACACGGCCGGCGATCGCCGACGTACCCACCGGGCGTAGCCCCCGTCGAACGGCCACCCGAACAGCATCACGTCGGCAGGAGCGCGATAGCCGAGCACTCAACCCGGCAGGGCCATCCCGGCACGGTCTGCCAATGCGTGGACAACCACGGCGACCGCCGGGAGCAACAGCCCATCGTCGCTGTGGTAGATGGGGGCCTCCGCTATCAGCGCCGGCCGGTCATCCGCAACGTTCCAATCCCAAATGAACTGCAACAACGGGAACCGGTACGGGCTGGTGTCGACACTGGGCGGGACCGACATGAGCGGCGGCAGGTCCGCCACGGTCAGAGGCGCCCGCCTGCCAACGCGTCCGGGTAAGGTCTCGGGCTGTGCCCTGGCTGCCTCGGGTGGGGGACGGCGACGCGCCGTCGCCACTCCCCGGCCCGCAACTGACCGATGCCACCAATAACACCTGCAGGGTTTCGGGCCCCGTTTGGGCCGTCCCCCTCGCGAAACGGCGAATTCCGGGCTTCCCCCTGACCCCCGAACACCCGAAGCGCCGTTCCCAGGCGTCTGGAGGCCTCTCAGCAGTCTCTTGTGCCAATCTGTGCGGGGGGGTAACGTTCGTATCTGACAGGATAAGGGGTGAAAGGAACAACGCGTGGACACCGCCAAGACCTTTCAAGCGAAGCGGGTACGCAGCCTCGGAGACCAGGCTGTCACCTTCCGGTCGCCCGACCACCGCCACGGCGATCTGGTGACCCTCGATGTTTACGACCGTGGCCACTACGACCACACCGCCACCTACCGAGTGAGCCACCGGCCCAGCACCGCCGACGAGCGGCTGGTGTGGCCACCCGAGGTGCTCGCCTTCCCGGCCCGCGACCCGGAACCCGCTACGGTAGGGCCAACCCGTCGGAGAACCGCTAAAACCGGTTAGTCCCCAAAGCAACCGTCAAGTCCCCCTGCCGGTACCCATCCGGACTCCGCCAGCGGATCGTCAGAGACCACTGCCACACACCGGGGAACGGATGCCCCACACACAGTTCGCCTCCGGCGTGTCCCCCACCTCACACCAACCGCCCAGCCACTTGTCGTGCTCGGGAGCGTGCAGCCCGACCCGTTTCAGCAGCCGCCCGTCGGCCGCCTCGACTTGGGCCCGCTGCTCCGACATAGCCAGCCACTGCGGTGCGCAACCCCAGGGCGACGTTGCGGATCACACGCCCATGTCGTTGTCGTACCAGACGAACAGCGGATGCGCCGACGAGACGATCTCGGTCATCCGCCATTCACAGCCCCTAGTGTCCGCCAGGTCGTCGTCGGAAGCCCACCACAGCCAGATCCGCGGACTACCCCCACCTACCCCCGGATCGCCAATCGTGATCAGATAGTCCCCCTTTGCCTTGTTGGATGGCTCTGATGTGTGAACATCGGGGTCGGCTACTCGCCGTGGACGGCGCTCTCGACTTCGTAGGGACGCCAACCGTGCTCACCAGCGACCCCACACAGACGGGACGGGTGATCACCTCCACCACAGCCGACGACCAGGTATGCGCCAGCAGGTCGGTCGGGGCCGCGTGTCTCCACCTCGAGAGCGACGACGCCGACCATCGTGGACCCGACCGCGACAACCGGGATCGTACCCCCGCCTCTGGCCGCCCCGAGAGCAGAACCACCCCGCGTCTAGCGTCGGGCATCGGGATCTGATCGGGCTACAGGGTTGAAGCGGCTACGAGGCGCGGTTGACCTGCTCTAGCGGTCGCTTTGACGGCTGCTGTCGGTGATGGTGGGGTGTTCCGGATAGGGCAACACGCTGAGGCGCCCGGGACCATCGCGCTGTAGGCCTGCGACGAGTAGCACCATGACCTATGCGAGGGGGCGGTCGGTTGTGGGGAACCGATGGGGAATGTCACAGGTGTTTGATACGTTGTTGAAACGGATCGTCGTGGTAGGAGTATGGGAGGGCTGTCATGGGTTATCGGCTAGTGGAGAACGCGTTAGGGCCTGTGGTTCCGTACTCGGACGTGTACGACGACGGCGGCGACTGGATCGGTTCGGTAGCGCAGGAGAACAACCCGCCGGTGTGGGTTCCGGTGAACACCTGGGGCTACAACCTTTGTCTCGGAGGTGGTGGGAGTTATGAGACGGTACACGACGCGGTGGAGGCTCTCTACGCTGACTATCGGCAGGACCGTGGTGACTTGTGGCTGCTACAGACGGTGCTCACATTCGGGCGGGTCGAGAAGCCGGAGGGTCCGGGGCTGACACAAACGGTATGGGCCCCGGCCCTGGGTTTCGAGGGGTGGCCGTTCGGGGACCTGGGATATCTCGGACGGGTCGAGATGACCGGACCGGGCCAATTCCGTGCCTTGGGCGAAACTCCACCGGCTGTGCCTTACCGGTCGGGGGTGGAGGCCGCATCCCTCGAAGCTGTGTGCTGTGACCTGCTCCGGCTACGTCAGCTACGGGACGCCGGTCGCTGGGCTGCCCCATCCGGGTGGACCCCACCGGACTACACGTATCAGCCAGCCGATGTGCTAAACGCTCCCGGGTTCGACGTGTCCGACAGCGACCGGAAAGTCGGATACGGCTGGGAAGGTGGCGGTGAGTGGGAAGCATTCGGGTATTCCCGACAACTCGGCTGGGGAGCCTGCCAGTTCTTAGCGTCGAGCCGGGCCGCGCTCAGCCATGCGCTCAGCATGTACTCCCATTACGAGGAGTGGGTAGAAACAACCGGACTGGCCGCTCCCCTACGAGAGAAACACTACTGGGAGGACCGCGACTACTACACCGTCTTCCACGAAGACACCTTTGTGGGAACCCTCACCATGGACCCTGTTTCGGTCACCGTCGAAACAGCCGACGGGCGATGCTGGTCACTCACCAACGACCGCGGAGACGAGTCCGTACGGAACCTCCACGCGTTGCAGCAGCTAGCCGCACACCACGGCCGAGTCGACATCGCGGCCTAGGCTGAAGTGTTTAAGAGAACCCGTCTCGTGACAATTGCTGACATCCACGGCATGGCCGAGTCCCTAACCGAAGCGCTTGCCGTGGCCGCCACCGGTGGGGACGGTTCGATTTCGTGTTGGCTGCGGGTGATGTGGAACCTAACCGTGACGAGACCGACCGGAGTTCCCCCCGGTGACCGGACACTTCCACAGTGAGCACGTCGCGTCCTGGAGAATGGACGTGTGCGCTTCGAAGGGGTCCAGATGGGAGGGAAACGACCGAGAAGAAAGTTCTCGGATGAGTTCAGACAGCCGCACATCCTCCCCACCGTCCTAAACCCCATCCCACGCGTCTCGAACGCCGTATCGGGATCCGCGCTTCGTCCAACCCGTCGCGCAGTTCCGCGTCCCGCCAACGGTCCACAACCACCACGGACAGCCGTCCGAAACGGTCCAACGCCACCCGCAGCAGCAGCTCAACATCGACAGCTCGCCGACCCAACGTCAGCACTCCCCGATACAACCCGTCCACCCCGTCACGACGGCCCCGCTCATCAAGGCGCGGGAGATTCGGGAATGCTGACAGACACGCCCGAGCTCCGAACTTCAGCCAATCGGCTACCACCGCCGAATAAGCCGCTCTGGTGCCCAGATCAACGCCCCACCCCACCGGGCCGACCATCGGCGCCTCCCCCTCGATTCAACACCCACAACCCCGCATCGAGTGGCTTGATAAGGATGCCCCCTCTAGTGGCCGTAGCACGCCGATTTAGTAGGCGATGTATTCAGCCCAGGCTTCCATGAGTTCACGGCGGCGGGCTAAGTAGTCGGTTCGGGAGTAGCTAAGTTCGACTGGCCCGCCGGTCCGATGTCCGAGCACGGATTCACAAACCTCCCGCGGATAACCCTGGTCAGCCGCCCACGTGCGCAGACTGCTTCGCAATCCGTGAACGGTTCCCGGTATAGCCAGGTCACGGAACACCCGCGCCGGGGTACCGGCGCCGACCGGACGGTCCCCTGACCGCCCGGGGAAGATCAACCCATCCGGCCCTGAATACGTCCGCGCTTCGGCCAACACTTCAACCGCTCGGCTCGACAACGCGACCCTGTGCGGATCGCCGGTCTTTGTCTTGTCTCCCGGAATCGACCACACTGCGGCGGCCCTGTCGATCTCGAACCATTCGGCCATTCTTGTCTCAACAGTCCGAACGCCGGTGAGCGCCAGAAACTCGATCAGCAGCCGGACGGACAGAGACACGTCGGCCCCACGGACACGCCGTAACGCGTCGGCCACCTGATCGGCCCGTAGCGCCCGGAAGTGTTCACGCTTTCGGTTCCCGCCTTTCGGTAGCGCCGCGACCAACGGAGGTCCTGCCGGGTCGTCGTTACGCCAGCCTTCTGCAACCGCCAACGTGAACACGGCCGACAGCCGTTGCTGCAGCACCCGGCCGACGGACGGTTTGCTATGCCAGACCGGGCCGATGATCGCCAACAGATCGCTGGTGGTGATCTTGTCAACCGACTTGCCCATGATCGGCCGGGCGTGGTTGCGGAACGTGTTCCGCCATGTCACTTCGGTTCGGGATGCCCGCCATCCGTCCCTGCGTAGTTCTATCAGCCGTTCCGCGGCCGCCTCGAACGTCGGTATGCCGCCGCCGCGTGGGTCGCGTCCGGCGTCGAGTTCCCGCCGGTTGTTTAACGCCATCTTGCGTGCTTGGGCCAGCGTGACCCGCGGGAACGAACCCAGCCCGATCGACGTTGGCCGCCCGTCGATGACGACCCGTTGCGACCAGGTTCGGGATACCCGACCGTTCGACATCGGTTTGACCAGTAACGAGAGGCCGAAGCCCCCTCTGCCGTCACCGTACCGACCCGGCCGGGTCACTGTCCGAACGAACGCAGCCGTTAACGGCTTGCCCTTGCGTCTCACCCATTCCCCTTACTTGTTCAGTTACTACATTATAGATGATAACTGGGGGTACCTAACGAAACAACCTGAGACAAGCCCGGAAACGGAAACCGCTATCTACCAGGGCAGATGATCCATAACGAAACTTCCTGACACTTCGCCGGTGAGTCCCACTCCATCTCGGTCATTCCCGGCGGGTGGGACAGGTCGCCGGAGCTCACCGTCCCGATCCTCCGACGGGAGCCGACCCTCCGTCGCCGGGCAGGGCGGCGGACAGATCGCTCTGCTCCCAGCGCACCACGAGGAGACCCGAGCGGGGTTTCGGTGTGAACCAGGTCGACTTGGGCGGCATCAGCCGACCCGCATCAGCGACGGCCATCATCTCTCCTATCGGAGCCGGGTACATGGCAAAGCCCACCGCGTCAGGATAAGCCGTCACGCGCCTCTCGAGGCGTGTGACGGCCCCGTCGCCCACCTCGTAGGAAAGCCGCGGGTCTTCGTAGGAGGACACGCTGAGCACCGGCCCCAGGATCATGTCATGAAGGAGACTCACATCAAGGCTTTCCACCGGATCGTCGGAGCGTGCGCCCCGGAAACTGAGACGGTACCAGACCCCGCCCAGTAACATCGACACCTCGCCCTTGGTCCGGGGTTGGGCGTCGGTGCCGCCTGCCGGACCGATCTCGGTCATCTCCCAATCCCTCGGCAGCGCCTGCCTGACATCGCCCGCATCGGGCGCCTCGCCAAGCCTGACGGAGCGGTTGTACTCGAGCGCCCTGAGGTGATCCGTGGGGAACAGGATGGCGAGGAACCATCCGGGGACCGCTTCCGCACGGCACGAGGCAGCTATGCGGTGATGGCCGTCGGTGACGTACATGGTACCGATCCGGGCGGTGGCCTCTTCGATCTCGGCGATGCCGGCCGGGTCGGAGATCATCCAGAGTCTCTGGCGCACCCCATCCATACCCTCGAAGTCCCGGATCGGCGACCTCGACGCCAGGCGCTCCATGAGACTGCGCTGGCCTTCGTCCGCCCGGAATCCCAGCGCGACCGGGCTGGAGGCCAACCGCGCCATGTGGAAGAAAGCAGCCAGATCCTCCACCCGCTCCTCGATCGTTCCCTCGTGGCCGATGACCCGTCCCCCGGTGATGGCCGAAACAGGAATGCCGGCCACGATTCCCAACTGGCGATGGCGACCGGTGTCGAGTTCGTACAGGAAGAACGCCCGGGTGGGAAGGGCTTCGAACAACCCCCTATCCAGCATCTGTGCGAAGTGATCGGCGGCCCGCTGCGCGATGATGGACCGATGGGGGACCGGTTCAGGAAAGTCAGCCGCCGACAGGGTGACGTTCACGAAGGAATCGGGCCGCTCGACCGCGTAGCGGTAGCGGCCTCCGCGAGGGATCGAATCGTATTGGGGAGCGACTATGTCGGCTACGCGTTCTGCCCGGGCGACCAGCGCTCGGAGGGGGATGGCAGCGGTCATCGGATAGGTACTCCGGTGGGTGGACTTGTGCTTGTCCCGCCCGGCTCGACGGGAGCCGCGCCAGCGGCCCGGACGTGACCCCGAGACTACCGTCCATGCTCGCAGTATCGGCGGGATACCGCCTCGGGCCCCGATCGCGGACCAACCGAGGAGAATTGGCGCGCCTGCCGTACATCGTGCTTGTTCGACATTCTCGGGGGACGCCGCCCCGGATCACCCATGATGTATGTCACACCCCCCTGATAACTTGAACAGCATGATGAAACACGACAGAGACGAACCAACCATCGAGGTCAATGCCTTCGCGGCGGCCGAGCGTGCCCTGCTCGAAGCAGGGATCGGGTTCACCGTGGTGGAAGGACCCACCCGCCAGACCGCCGAACCGTCCCTTGCCGCCTGACCCGGAACGGGACCGAAACTCGGGACTCACGCCGGCGCCGGACGGGCACGGGCAGCGCAGCGCGGGGACGGTGGCGTGACCAAGTCGGCATGCGACTCGAAGCTCGACGAACGTCGCCTCGAACCGCCCGACTGGCCCGAAGCCATCTCCACAACGGAAGGACCCCAGCTGGTGGTGGCCGGTCCCGGCGCGGGCAAGACCGAGTTCCTGGTGCGCCGTGTGGCCCACCTGGTCGATGAATCCCGCGTACCGGGATCGGCCATCCTCGCCCTGACGTTCTCGAGACGTGCCGCCGCCGGTCTCGACAGACGTATCGGCGCGGCGACGCGCAGCCTCGCCGGCGGAGTGGGTGCTTCCACGTTCCACTCCTTCGCCTACCGGCTCCTGGAGTTGCACGCACCCGATGCGTTCGGCTGGAACGAGATGCCCGCCATCCTCACCGGTCCGGAACAGGTCGAGTTGGTCTCCGAACTGCTTGCGGACGATCCGGTCGCGCCCTGGCCCACGGCCTTCAAGGACTTGCTCGCCACCAGGACCCTGGCCGAGGAGGTCACCGAGTTCATCCTGCGAGTCCGGGAACGCATGCTCGACTCGGGCGAGGTACGGCGCCGGTGCGCCGAGCGGGAAGACTGGCGAGCCCTTCCCCGGTTCGTCGCCCGCTACGACCGGGCGCTGCAGCACCTCAACCGCATCGACTACGGCACCCTGCTGAACAGGGCCGTCGAGGTCATGGAGGACCGGTCGGCGCGCGAGGAGATCGGCAGGCAGTACAGGTACCTCCTGGTGGACGAGTACCAGGACACCACCCTGGCACAGGCCACGCTGCTGCGGGCTCTCACCGAACGCGACGGCAACCTCACGGCCGCCGCCGACCCGTACCAGTCGATATACGCGTTCCGGGGCGCCGAACTCTCCAACGTGACACGATTCGCCGAGGACTTCGGCCGACCCGGCGGTGACCGGGTGCGCAGGTGGGTGCTGGGTACCTCGTTCCGGGTCCCGGCCCGGATCCTCCGGGCCGCCGAACGCCTGACCGCAGGAGTCGAGCTGCCCGGAGTGGCCGGTCCGGTCGCTCCCGCTCCCCACCCGGGCCGGGTGGACCTCCACGTCTTCGACCAGGAGTCGGAGGAGTCGGAATGGATCGCCGCCGAAGCCGCCCGGCTCCACATCGAGCAGGAGGTTCCCTACCGCAGGATGGCGGTATTGGTACGTACCAAGCGCCGCCTCCTGAAAGAGCTTTCCCGCGCCCTGGAACGCCGTTCGATCCCCCATGACCGTCCTGACATACGGCTGGTGGACCATCCCGCCGCCCGTATGATCTTCGACCTCGCCCGATCGGCTACCGCACCCGATCGTCACGCCGCCGCTCCCCCCCTGCGCCGGCTGCTGCTCGGGCCGCTGTTCGATCTCGGAATCGGTCGCCTGCGCCGGATCGAGCGCGGCCTCCTTTCCGCCGATACGACCTGGGCCGCGGTCATCGGACGGGAAGTGGAAGGGGGCCAGGCCCTGGGCCTGCTGCTCGAAGATCCCTCATGGACGCGCCGATCCGCCCTCGACGCCTTCTGGCACGTCTGGACCGGCCTTCCCCAGTTCGCTCCGCTGGTGACCGATCCCCGCCGGGGGGAGTTCCGGGCCGCGTGGGCCAGCCTCGCCCAGACCCTCGTCCGGGTAGCCGAGCGCAACCCGGCCACGACCCTGGTGGACTACATGAGGCTGGTCGAGTCCGACGACTTCGAGGCCAGCCCACTGCTCAGCCACCGGGACCCGGCCGAGGACCGGATGGTCCTTACCACCCTGCATCAGGCCAAGGGTCTCGAATTCGACGTCGTGTTCATCGCCGACGCCACCGAAGGGGTACTACCGGACCTCCGGCGGCACCAATCGCTGCTCCAGACCGAGCAACTCGATCCCGGCAGATCGCGGAACGGCAACGCCACGCGGCGCCGCATCCAGGAGGAGACCCGCTTGGTCTACACCGCGATGACCCGAGCCCGCCGCAGGGTCGTGGTGACTGCCACCAGCGCCGGGCCGGGCGAGGAACATCACCGTCCCAGCCGGTTCCTGGACGTGATAGCGGGCGACGATCTGACCGTCGGCGTCGGCGATCGGAGAAAGGCACGGCCCCTCACCCCCAGGGAGGCAGAGACCTGGCTCCGTGCCATCCTCGCCGATCCGGCCGAGCCCGGGCACCGCCGCCTGGGCGCGGCCCGGGTGCTGGCCATCAACATCCATCCCGGACTGCGGTCGCCACGAACGTACGCGGCGGTACGCCGCCTCGAGGCTGACACCGGCCTGCTGCCCGCGGGCCGGCGGCTCTCCCCGACCGACGCCGCTTCCTACGACACCTGCCCGAGGGAATTCGCGCTGATCCGCGTGCTGAAGGTGAGACCTCCCGGGGGCCCCCACCTCACATTCGGCAACCTGATCCACACCGTGCTCGAACGGGCCGAGATACAGGCGGCCGGCGAGGGCCGCACGTCCGGTCTCGATGAGGCCCTTGCCTACCTCGCCGAGGAGTTTCCCCATCATGACCTCGGCGCCGGCTCGATCCGGGAGGCATGGTGGCGGCGGGCCGTCCTGCTGCTGAGCCGCCTGTACGCCGGCTGGCCTCACCCCGAGGCCACCGCCGTGCTGCTGGAGCACGGTGTGGAGACGGAACTGGGGGGTTCGGTCTGGCGGGGACGTATCGACCGTATCGAGCAGGACCCCGACGGCACGCTTCGCATCGTCGACTACAAGACCGGCAAGACACCGCCGCCCATCCGGGAGGCGTCCGAGTCCCTACAACTCGGCTTCTACTCGTTGGCCGCCCGGGAGGACGACACCGTGGGAATCCACGGGCCGGTTCACCAAGCCGAGTTCTGGCACCCGCTGGCCACGTCTCCGCGGCGACGGGTCACATCGTTCGACCCGGCCCGACTCGAGGAAACCCGAGCCCGGTTGGTGGAGATCGCCGGGATGATCGCCCGTGAGGACTGGACTCCCAAGCCCGGGGACGCCTGCCGCCGGTGCGAGGTCAAGCCCGTCTGCCCGGCCTGGCCGGAGGGGCAGGAAGCCTACCGCCGATGACCTTCGTCCCCTCTGCCGAGCAACGTGCTGTGATCGAGTACGGCTTGGAACCGCTGCGGGTAAGCGCCGGCGCGGGTACCGGCAAGACCTCCACGCTGGCGCATCGCATGGCCCGTCTGGTGGACCGCGGCGGCATCCTCCCGGAACAGGTCCTGGGCGTTACCTTCACCAACAAGGCCGCCGACGAGCTGGCGAGGCGGATCCGCGAGGTCCGGGCAGGCGCCTCGGTGCCCGGCCATGAAGTGGACGTATTCACCTACCACGGCTTCGCCGCCCATCTCCTGCGGGCGTATGGGGTTCTGGTCGGGATGGAGCGCGACACCCGGATCATCACCCCTCCGCTCACCCGCCGGATCCTGCGCGAATGCGTGACCGCCACACCCTTCGAGGTGGTCGACACCACCAACGTCCGCGGCGTCATCGACAGCCTGATCAAGCTCTCGGGCGAGCTGGCGGACAACCTGATCCACCCGGACGCGCTCCTCACCGGGACCCCGACCGACGAGGTGGAGGCACGGAGGGCCGAGCTGGCCACCGCTCTGGTGGGATTCGAGGAGGCGAAGCGTCGGCTGGGTGTCTGTGACTACGGCGACCTGATGCGGCTGGCTGTCGACCTCGTCCGGGATCATCCCGTGGTGGCGGACCGGATCCGGGTCCGGTACAGGTGCGTGCTGCTCGACGAGTACCAGGACACCAACCCGGCCCAGCGGGAGCTCTTCGCGAGCCTCTTCGGGCGGGAAGTGCCGGTGACGGCCGTGGGCGACCTCGATCAGACCATCTACGAGTGGAGAGGCGCCAGCCCGGCCAACTTCGAGGGTTTCCCCGGCCGGTTCCGCCGCACGGACGGCTTGGCGGCCCGAACGCTGCGGCTGTCGTTCAACCGCCGCTCGGGACAGCGGATCCTGGATCTGGCCAACCGTATCCGGACCCGGATCTCGGTGACCGATCCGGCCGGGGACCTGGTGGCCCTCGACGGTACCCCACCCGGCGAAGTACACGTCTCCTGGCACGACGACGCCCGGCGGGAAGCGGAGGAGATCGCCTACGAGACGCGGCGCCTGCACGAGGGAGGGGTTGCGTGGTCGGACATGGCGGTGCTGTTCCGTCGGAACCGGGACATCGAACCGGTCCGGCTCGCCTTGGAGGAGCACGACGTTCCACTCCAGGTCGCCGACCTCGGAGGGCTCCTCCAGGTTCCCGAGATAGTTGAGATCCACGCATGGTTGCGGCTCCTGGCCGATCCCGAGGACGGTCCGGCTCTGGTCCGTATCCTGGTGGGATCCCGGTTCAGGCTCGGCCTGTCGGACTTGGCGCCGCTGTCCAGATGGGTGGCGGAGCAGTCTCGCCGCACCGATGATCGATCCCTCGGGCACACCCTCGTCGAAGCCCTCGAACACCTCGATGCCATCGGCGTGACGGGCGAGCGGCGGGAGTCCCTGGATGGGTTCCGGCAGCTCTACCGCACGCTGCTGGCCGAATCCCAGGGCACCAACCTCTCCGACCTGGTCCGCCTGATCATGTCGAGAACCGGGGCCTGGCAGGAGATCGAGGCCATGCCCGCCCCTGCCGACCTCACAGCCCGGCTCAACGTGCATCGCTTCCTCGACTTCTCCGAGCATTGGAACCCGCTAGGAGGGTGGTCAAAATCCCCCCGCTGCCCGTCGGTTGATGACATAATCCCTGGTCAGCGGGCGACGGGCACCAGCACCCGATCATTTTGCACCACCCTCCTCGAGGGAGGATCCTCGCTGGAAGCCTTCCTGGAGCAACTGGAGTCGATACGCGGCGATCCGGCCGAAGGGCTGGACACCGCCCGGATCGGCGGCGAGGACGCCGTGACCCTCATGACCGTCCACCGGGCCAAGGGGCTGGAGTGGCGAGCGGTGTTCCTCCCGGCGCTGTACCGTGGCAACTTCCCGGCCACCCCCCGCCAACTGCTCGATCCCGCCCGATGCGACTTCACCCTCCCGGCCCACCTGCGCATCGACACCGAGTTCAGGACCCATCTCGATCCCTCCGCCGACCACAAGGAACGCCGGGAATGGCTCCGGTCCCGCCACTACGACCAGGAATGGCGCCTGGCCTACGTGGCCTCCACCCGCGCCAAGCAGTACCTGTACCTGAGCGGGGCCCACTGGTACGGGATCCCGCAACCCCACAAGAAGCCTTCCCGACCGAGCGACCTCATGGAGACCGCCCGCCGTCTCGACGGGGTGATGATCGACCGGTGGACCGCCCAACCGCCTCCCCGACCCGAGACGCTACGGTTCCCGGCTCTCCAACCGGGACCGGACCCGGTCCTCGGAGTGACCTGGGAGGAAGCCCTCCACAAGATTCTTGCGGATCCCGACTGGGCGGCCCACCGGGCCGGGCATCTGGGTGTCAGGGACCTCTACGATGAGTCCGTGGAGGAGTTCGAACAAACGCTTCTGGACCTCCCCGAGCCTGCTGAGTCCGAGCCCGCACCGAGCCGGACCACCGTGAGCGTTACGGGTCTGGTCACCTATGCGGACTGCCCGAAGCGCTACTTCTGGTCGGAGGTCGACCGGCTTCCCCGTCGACCCGGCCCCGCAGCCCGGCGGGGCACCCAGTTACATCGGCGGATCGAACTCCACAACCGGGGCATGGTCCCTTTCGACGATCTCGAGGACGACCTCTACGACCGGTCGACCGACGAGGGCATCGTCGGAGCCAGGCGCCCCGGCAGCAGTTGGAGCGCCTTCCACGGATCGCGCTACGCGACCCTAACTCCCATCCATGTTGAGATCCCTTTCGAGCTCCGACTCTCCGATGACACGTGGATACGGGGTCGGGTGGATGCGGTGTACCCGCACGGGGACCGCGGTTGGGAAATCGTCGACTTCAAGTCGGGACGCCGGTCCGATCGCGCTTCCCGCGACGTGCAGCTACAGGCCTACGCGGTGGCCGCCGACCACGAGAGCCTGGGCTCTCCCCGGCCCGAGTCGCTTCGAGTCTCGTTTGTGTACCTCGGCGACGGGTTGGAAGTCGTGGACCAGGAGGTCGACCAGACATGGCTGGCAGAGGCAAGAGAGCGCATCCTCCGGCTCGTCGAGGACATCCGCGCTGGGCGGTTCGAGCCCACGCCTTCCACAGCATGCCGCACCTGCGACTTCCGCAACTTCTGCGAGGAAGGGAAGCAGTTCCTCTCGGCCGCGACCAGGGACCGGTAACCAGTGGTTAGTCGTGAATTACAAGTTATTAGATCTATTGTGATAGATTACTGACTACCGGCACCTGAGCCACCGGCTTCAGACGATCCGTCCGTCGACGGTCTCGACCATGAGGGTGAACGGGCCGTTGTTGCGCAGATCGACCTCCATCATGGCCCCGAACCGGCCGCAGGCGACCTCGACTCCTTGCGAGGCGACGGCTCCGGCGAAGCAGTCGACCAGACGCTCGGCGTGATCGGCGCGGGCCGCCTCCGTGAAGCTGGGCCGGCGCCCTCGGCGCACATCGGCGAAGAGCGTGAACTGGCTCACCACCAGCATCGCGCCGCCCACGTCCCGCACCGACAGGTTGAACCTGCCCTGGCGGTCGGGGAATATCCTCAGCCCGACCAGCTTGGCCGCCAAGGCCTTCGCGTCTGCGCTCGTGTCGGCCCGGCCCACACCCACCAGTGCCAGGAGGCCTATGCCCACGCGGCCGACCACCTCCCCCTCGACCGACACCGAAGCATGGTCCACGCGTTGGATGAGTGCCCGCATACGACGAATCTAGTGGTCTGTCGATCTCCCCGGGACGCCGGACCGACCACCCGCGGTGCAGAGGCCGAGGTGACCCAAACCTTCCGTGACCGCGACCACCGACGTAATATCGGCGCGGTGTCAGCTTCACGGTTCCGACCAAGCGCGCGGTCGAACGGCGGATCGGCGCGCCCGCCGCACCGCGGCCGCTCCGGGATCTCCCGACTCGTCCGGGAGGACGTTCTGTCGGACCCGGATTTGCTCAGCGCCCTGAGGCGGGTCGCCGACGGGCTGGGTCAATCCATGGAGCAGGTCTCCCGGAGGGCGGAGCGTCACCTCGACGAGATCGCCGCCTCGCCGTCACGGCTCATGGTCGTCCTCGCCGCCGGCCTCGGGCGGCTCCTCTACCGGCGCGCCTACGGGGCGATTCACTACAACCGCGAGGGACTGGAGGAAGCGCTGCGGCTGGGCGCCGGAGCGCCGATCGTGTTCCTGCCCTGTCACAGGTCGAACCTGGATCGCCCCATCATGCACTACCTGCTGTGGAAGAACGGTCACGCCCCCAACTACACGGCCGGGGGTATCAACATGAACTTCTTCCCCGTGGGTCCCATCTCCCGGCGGGCCGGAGTGTTCTTCATCCGCCGGACCTTCGCTGCCAACCCGGTCTACAAACTCGTCCTGCAGACATACTTCTCGTATCTGATCGAGCAACGTCGGCCCCTCGAGTGGTATATCGAAGGGGGCCGGAGCCGGACCGGCAAGCTCCGCTCGCCCCGCTACGGCTTGCTGGGATACGCAGCTGCCGCCCTGATGGCGGGAAAGAGCGAGGACGTGTACCTCATCCCGACTTCGATCAACTACGACCATGTCCTGGAGGTCGACGCGTACACCGCCGAGCAGAGCGGCATCGCAAAGGAGCAGGAGACGTTCGGCTGGATGGTCAAGAGCATCCGCTCCCTCCCGAAGCGCAATGGCAATGTCCACGTGCGGTTCGGTGAACCGCTGTCGATGCGCGGCATGATCGGTCCGGGCAGCTCCGACCGCGATCGGAGGCACGACCTTCGCAACATGGCCTCCGAGGTTTGCATGCGGATCAACCGGGTCACACCGATCACCCCCACCGCGCTGGTGGTGACAGCCCTCCTGTCCGACCGGGAGCAGGCACTGACCGGCCGGCGACTGGAGGCGACGCTGGCTGAACTGGTCGATCACGCCGAGTCTTGCGGTCTACCGTCCACCGAACCGCTGTCCGTGTTGGGCAGCGAACGGGTCCTCCGCGATGTGATCCGCGATCTGGCGGACCGCGGGATCGTCACGGTCGACGACCGGGACGCTGAACCCGGGGGATCGGAACCCGCCTACCGGATCGAGCCGGGCAGGCGTCTGGCCGCCTCCTACTACCGCAACACCATCGTCCATTTCTTCGTGGGCCCGGCTGTGGGCGAGCTGGCTCTGGCTGCAGCTGCCTCGGAGGACACCCTCGACCGGCCCTCGGAGAGGTTCCGCGACCATGTAGAGACGATCCGCGACCTGGTCGCATTCGAGTTCTTCCTCCCTGATCCCCCCTCGTTCATCGACGATGTCACCGCAGAACTGACCCGGCGCCATCCCGGATGGCAGGAAATGCTGGAGGAGGGGTCCGGAGAGGCGGTGTTGGAACGGCTCCGCCCCCACCGCGCCTCGTGGGTACTCCGGTCCATCTTCGAGTCCTACCTGGTGGTGGCCGAGCAGTTGGCGCAGCGCCCGGTGGACCAGCCCTGGGACCGGTCCCCCTTCTCGAAGGCCTGTCTCGAACGCAGCAAGGGGTATGTGCAGGAGGGACGGATCGGGGCCGAAGCGGCATCCCTGAGCTTGTTCGCCAACGCACTGCGGGTAGCCGCCCGCCGTGACCTGCTAGGACCGGGACCGGATGATCTCGCCACGCGCCGTAACTCGTTCGCCGCCGAACTGAGGCGGATCCTGGCGCTGGTGGACTCCCTCGATGTGCGACCACCCGCCGCGACTGACACCCTTTCGGATCCCACACGTAGGATCCGTCCATGACCCCCTTGCCGGACGGGTTGTGTCGCGATCTGCATTACTGGATGCGGCTCACCCGCACGATGGACAACCGGCTGGTGAAGCTGTGGAAGCAGGGGCGAGGGTTGGGCGCCACGTTCAACCAGCGAGGGCACGAGGCGATCAGCGTGGGCGCCGGCGCCGCCCTCCGACCCGAGGACGTGGTGGCGCCGATGCATCGCGATCTGGGTTGTTACCTGATTCGCGGTATGACACCCCGGCGCATCATGGCCAACCAGCTGGGTCGATCCACCGGCGTCACCGGCGGGCGCGATGCGAACCTCCACGGTTGCGGCGACCTGTCGCTCAACATTATCGGCTTCATCAGCCACCTGCCCCAGTCCATGCCGGTCGCTCTGGGTGCGGCCATGTCCTTCACCTACCGGAATGAGCCTCGCGTGGCGATGACGTTCGCGGGAGACGGCTCATCCTGCACCGGCGTCTTCCACGAGACCCTCAACCTGGCGGCAGTCCAGGGAGCACCCTTCGTCGTGATCGTCGAGAACAACCAGTACGCGTTCTCGACCCCCCTCGACCAGCAGATGGCCATCGAGGACATCGCCGTGCGCGGGACCGCCCACGGGGTGGCATCCGAGACCGTCGACGGCAACGACGTGGAGGCGGTCTACCGCGCCGTCGAGGTCGCCACGAACCGGGCGAGGGAAGGGGGCGGCCCGACCCTGATCGAGGCCAGGACCATGCGGATGCTGGGCCATGCCATCCACGACGGCGCCGAATATGTGCCCCGCACGCTCCTGGAGGAGTGGAAGTCCCGCGATCCGATCACCCGCTACGAGGAAACCTTGCTGGCCCGCCGGATGGTGGACCGGGATCACCTCGAGCGGGTGGCGGACGAGTGCCGGGGGATCGTGGCCGATGCGGTCCGGTTCGCCGAATCGAGCGCCTGGCCCGATCCCGCCACGGTCACCGCCGGGGTGTACGCATCATGAACCCGTCGGGGTGCGGCAGGTCCCTTCCGAGGGATGTAGAGGCATGACACATGGCGTAGCGTCGCCGGCCCGACCGTCCGGCGCCCGCACGATGACCTACATCGAGGCGATCAGCGACGGCCTGCGCACCGAGATGCGGCGCGATCCCAGGGTGCTGGTGATGGGCGAGGACATCGGCGGCGAGTTCGGCGGGGCCTTCAAGGTGACCAAGGGGTTCGAGGCCGAGTTCGGCGCCGGTCGCGTGATCAACACTCCGATGACCGAACTCGGTTTCATCGGTGCTGCCACCGGGATGGCTCTGATGGGTCTGCGGCCCGTGATAGAAGTGCAGTTCGCCGACTTCATCTCGACCGGGTTCGACGCCATCGTGCAATACGCCGCCACCACCCACTACCGGTGGAAGGCGGCTGTCCCGTGGGTGATCCGGGCCCCTGCCGACGGAGGGATCCGTTCCGGTCCCTTCCACAGCCAGAATCCCGAGGCCTGGTTCGTGCACACTCCCGGCCTCAAGGTGGTGGCGCCTGCCACGCCCGCCGATGCCAAGGGCCTGCTGCTGGGGGCGATACGCGACAACAACCCGGTCATCTACTTCGAGTCCAAACCCCTCTACCGGAGCCTTCGAGGCGAGGTTCCCGATGGGGACGAGGCTGTGCCGATCGGAAAGGCACGGGTAGCGCGCGCCGGCCGGAACGTCACCGTGATCACCTACGGCGAGATGCTCCGCCAGGCTCTCGAGGCCGCCGAAGGGGTGGATCCGGAGATCTCGGCGGAGGTGATCGACCTGCGCACGCTCAAGCCCCTCGACCGCGAGACGATCCTGTCATCGGTTCGCAAGACCGGAAGGGTAGTGGTGGTTCACGCCGCCAACCGCATGGCGGGGATCGGGGCCGAGATCGCCGCCGACATCGGTGAGGTCGCCTTCGAGTATCTGGACGCCCCGGTCACCCGGCTGGGCGGCCTCGACATCCCGGTACCGTTCAGCCCCCCGCTGGAGGACGCCTACCGCCCGGCCGCAGCCGGTATAGCCGCGGCGATACGCGAGACGGCCGCATTCTGAACCGGGAGCGCTCCGGGTAGGAAGGATGGCGTCGGCGTTGCGATGGCGATCCCCCAGCCGGTGCTCAGCGGCTCCAGGAACACATGTTCACGCTGTGGGTCGATATCGGTGGTCCGTCTGTGAAATGGCGGTGTGGCATGCGCCGGCAGCGGCGTTCTTCCCTAGGCCTGCCGACGCCAAGCTGGGCACGCCGGACCATCTCGCGGGCAGACCACTAATCTGAGCCCATGCGCCGGTTCACCATCGACCTGCAGGGTCCGCTACACGGAATCGAGTACGGAGGCAGGGGCCGGCTGATCCTGCTGGTCCACGGTTTGAGCGGATCGGCGGTCAACTGGGTGGAGGTGGGCGAACCGCTGACCGCCTACGGGAGGGTGATGGCGCCGGAGCTGCCCGGATTCGGGCGCACGCCCCCGGCCGGACGCCGCGTCTCGGTGGAACAGCAGGCCGGATTGCTGGCCGCCTTGATCGAGCGGGAGTCCGTCGACCCGGCCCTCGTGATCGGCAACTCGATGGGGGCGATGACCGCCATGCTGCTCGCCGGCCGGTATCCCGAGTTGGTCGACCGGCTGGTGCTCATAGACTCCCCCTCCCCCGCGCCCTCGGTCCACGGCATCGCGCCGGTCTGGGGTGCGGTCATGATCGCCTACCTGGTACCGGGAATCAACAAGGCCCTGCTGACCTGGCTCCACAGCCAGGGAACACCCGCGCAGCTCACCGATGCCGGCATAGACCTGATCACCGGAGTGCCCGACCGGATATCGCGGGCCACCAGGCGGTTGCACGCCGGGGTCACTAGCGAACGCCACCTGATGCCGTGGATGCACGACGCACACCTGGCGGCATACCGATCGGTCATGCGCAACCTGGTTCCCTTCTCTCGCTTCGACCGCATGGTGCGGAGGGTCAGGGCGCCGACCCTTCTCATCCACGGGGCCGAGGACCCGGTGGTACCGCTCGGATCCGCAGAGCGGCTCGCCTCGGTCCGCCCTGATTGGTCCTACCAACCGTTGGTGGGCGTCGGTCACATAGCCATGATGGAGGTGCCCGAGTTGTTTCTGGAGTTGGTCGCGGAGTTCCTCGCGACCTACGAGGGTGCTGAAAAACACTCAGAGGAGCATCCCCGTGCAAAGGGGTTCGCACGCTAGCCCGCAACGCTCAGACCAGGTAGTTTGCCAACCAGCGAACCCCGCAAGATTCGTTTTTCGGCACCCTCCCAGCCGCTCTACCGACCGTGCCGACGCTCCCGGGCCCAGGCCAGGAACCGCCGGGCCGGCCAGGTGTTGGCGATCATGTCCGGGTCCACCCATCCGCGCTGCGCCTGCCGGATGCCCCATCTCGACTGCGCCAGTTCCCCCACACGATGAGCATCGGTGGAGATAACGAAGTGGACCTCGCGACCCCTGGCCTGGAGTAGGGCCTCCACCGGAGCGTCGAGCCGGTCGAGGTGCGAGTTGATCTCGATGGCGGTGCCGGTGATCTCGGCGGCGTCGAGCACGGCGCCTATGTCGAGGTCGATACCCGGGCGCCGCCCCACCCGCCGTCCTTGCAGGTGACCGATCACGTCGACCGCGGGGTGGCCCATCGCCGTGATGAGCCGGGCGGTCTGATGCTCCCGGGAGAGGTCGAAATAGCTGTGGACGGACGCGACACACCAGTCGTAGTCCATCAGGAAGGCGCGGTCGTAGTCCAGCGATCCGTCCCGCCCGATATTGAGCTCCACCCCGTGCAGGATGCGCATGTCCGGATACCTTCCCCGGAGTTCGCCGATCCGGCGTCGTTGGGCCAGCATCTCGGGCCGGCCCACCCCGTTGATGGTCAGATTCTCGGCGTGGTCGGTGACGGCTACGTACTCCAGGCCCATCCCGGCGGCCGCATCCAGCATCGCTTCGAGCGAATCGTCGCCATCACCGGACATGTCGGTATGGACATGGAGATCGCCCCGCAGGTCCCCGTCGACCACCAGGTCGGGCAACCCGTCGGTCCTGGCCGCCTCGATCTCGCCCTGGTCCTCCCGAATGGTCGGTGGGATCCACGGGAGCCCCAGCGCCTTGTAGATCGCCTCCTCCGTCTCCTCGGCCACCACCACCCCGGTTTCCGCCTCGTACAGGGCGTACTCGCTGAGTACCCACCCCCGCTCGATCGCCAAACGGCGCAGCCGGATGTTGTGCTCTTTCGACCCGGTGAGGTAGAGGATGGCCGCCCCCCATTGGTGCCGGGGAACCATCCGGACATCAACCTGGAGGCCCGAGTGGATCACCACCGAGGTCTTCGTGCCCCCCGAAGCGATAACCTGGCGGATCCAGCCCGAGCCGAGCACACGCCCGGACACCGAGGCCGGGTCGGAGGTCGCCACCAGGATGTCCAGATCGGCCACGGTGTCCCGGAAACGCCGCAGGCTCCCGCAGTAGGCGGCGTCCTCCACACCGGGCAGGGTCCGGAGTTCGCCCACCAGCCGCCGCGCCTCCCGCATGGCCGCAAGGATCGGGGTCCTGCGATCCTTGCCCGACCACCCGAGCCGGTCGATCGCCCGCCGCAGGTTCTCCTCCGTCTTGGCGCCGAATCCCGGCAACTCCCGGATCGCCTCCGCCTTCAAGGCCGCTATCAGGCTCGTCACCGAGTCGACCCCCAGAGATCTCCGCAGCAGGGCGGCCCTCTTGGGCCCCAGACCCGGAACACGCACCAGTTCCCGGAACTCGAGCGGGAACTCTTCGCGCAGCTCCTCCAGCCTGGCGACCCTCCCTGTTTCGACATACTCCCGAATACTGGAAGCCGAGGACTTGCCGATCCCGGAGACCCTTCTCAACTCGGCGTCCGACAATACCGCCGCCGATTGGGGCAACCCCTCGATGGTCTTGACCGCCGCCTCGTAGGCCCTGGCCCGGAAGGACTGAGAACTACCGTCGGCAATCCGGGTCAGCACAGCCAACTCGTCGAAGAGGGCGGCCACTTCCGCGTTGGTCACCACAGGCCCCTCCTAATGCCTCCTCCCGACCTGGTCCGGAACGGGATGGAGTGAGGGTATCGCACTGCCGCCGACCGCCGGGTGGGGATCGGGCGAGATCGGATGTCAGGTAACCTCTCGCGGCGCCGTACCGTCAGAAGGACTCGAACATGACTTTGGCCAGCGCCGGCTACTCGGTAACCCTAAGAATCTACGTCCCGCCGGAGGACGAGCGGGCCATCGGCCGGATCACCACCGCTATCGGCGAAGCCGGCGGAGTGGTCACGGCCCTCGACTTCGTGGAATCCGATCAGGGCAGGTTGGTGCTCGACATCAGCACCAACGCCCGGGATGTCGAGCACTCCGGCGACATCACCGATGTCGTCGCCTCGGTCGAGGGAGTGATCGTCCACCACGTATCGGACCGCACGTTCCTGATCCATCTCGGGGGAAAGCTGGAGGTCCGGAGCAGGGTGCGCCTCCGCAACCGTGACCAACTCTCGATGGCCTACACACCCGGGGTGGCGAGGGTGAGCCTGGCCCTGGCGGAGCATCCCGAGGACGCCCGCAACCTCACGATCAAGGGCAACTCGGTGGCGATCGTGACCGACGGGAGCGCGGTGCTGGGGCTGGGCAACATCGGTCCGGTGGCGGCGCTTCCGGTCATGGAGGGGAAAGCGGCGTTGTTCAAGCGGTTCGCCGATGTCAATGCCTGGCCCATCTGCCTCGACTCCAACGATCCGGACGAGATCGTGCGAGCGGTGGAGATGCTCGCACCCGGCTTTGGGGGTATCAACCTCGAGGACATCTCCGCGCCGCGCTGCTTCGAGATCGAGGAACGTCTCCGCCGCTCGCTCGACATCCCGGTGTTCCACGACGACCAGCACGGCACGGCCATCGTCGTGCTGGCCGCCCTCACCAACGCACTCAAGGTAGTGGGCAAGCGGATGTCGGGCGTGAAGGTGGCATTGAGCGGCGCGGGTGCGGCCGGAGTAGCGGTCGCCAAGCTGCTCAAAGCGGCGAGGGTGCCCGACATCGTGGCTCTGGACCGGGGCGGGATCATCAGCCCCGACCGGATCTTCACCGACAGGTCGAAGCGCTGGATGCAGGAGCAGACCAACCGCGACGGTAAATCGGGTGGGATCCTCGACGCCCTGGAAGGCGCCGACGTGTTCGTCGGGGTGAGCGGGCCCGACCTGTTCGACGCCGCCGAGATCACGCGCATGGCCTCCGACCCGATCGTGTTCGGCCTCGCCAACCCCGACCCGGAGTTCAACCCCCAGGCGGCGCGGAATTACGCGCCGGTCGTGGCCACCGGCCGATCCGACTTCCCCAACCAGATCAACAACGTGCTCGCCTTCCCCGGGGTCTTCCGCGGAGCCCTCGACGCCCGGGCCGACGCGATAACCGAACAGATGAAGGTCGCCGCCGCCCGAGCTATCGCCTCGGTGGTCCGACCCGAACAACTGAACGCCAGCTACATCATCCCCTCGGTCTTCAACCCCGAAGTGGTTGAAGAGGTCGCCAAGGCGGTCCGGACCGCGGCCGACGAGTAGGACAAGGCCGAGAGCGAGGATCGCGGGAGGCCCACCACTCGCGGACCGGGCATTGTCGGGTCGAGTGGCAGACCGTCGGCGAATTGCTCTTGGCACTCTCCCAGGGGGGTGCGAACCGCTCAAGGAGTCGGGTCCGTGGGAAGGCACGGCACGCGGATCCGGAACGTGGAACCCTCGCCCAAGCGGCTCTGCACCTCAACCCGTCCCTTGTGCAACTCGGCCACATGCTTGACGATCGCCAGGCCCAGCCCCGTACCTCCGGTAGCCCTGGAACGGGCTGCGTCCACCCGGTAGAACCGTTCGAAGATGCGGGGGATATCGGCCACCGGGATGCCCGAGCCGCTGTCCGCCACCACCACCGTCGCCTCACCGTTCTCCGATCCCACCGATACCCGCACCCATCCATCGTCGGGCGTATGGCGGACCGCGTTCTCGACCAGGTTCCGGAACGCGAGGGCCAGATCGGACGGGTTCCCGACAATCGGTGTGGGGACCGCCTCGAACTCGACGGCCGGGAGTGACGAGATGAACCGCCGGACCTCCTCGGCGAGTAGATCGGCCAAGTCGAAAGGCTCCACCGGCGGGGCATACGATTCGAGGCGCGACAGGTCCAGCAGGTCGGCCACGATCCTCGACATGCGGATGGCGTTGTCCAGGATCCGTCCGGAGAACTCCAGTACTGCGTCGGGATCATCGTCCAAAGCGACCAGGACGGTCTCCGCAGCGGCTTGGATGGCCGCCACCGGGGTCTTGAGTTCGTGGGAGGCCGCCATCACGAAGTCTTGGCGCATCCGGTCTGCGTGCCAACGTTCGGTCACATCGATCAGATGCACCACGACGAGGCCATCGTCTCCGGGAGGGCGGGCCGAGACCTCCATCACCCGGCGCGGGAATCCCTGGGTGAAACGCCTGGAGGAGGCCCGTCCCCCGCTCGCTTCCTCGATCACCTGGCGGACCGCGGTAGGCATCGGGGCCCCTACTTCGGTTACCCGCTCTCCGAGCAGCGCCACGGCAGCCCGGTTGGCATACACCGGACGGCCCGAACGCACGGCGACGACCCCCACCGGGAGGGAGGCGAGAAGGACAGTATGGAGTTCTCCCCGGCGGAGCAGGCCGGCTCTCTCCACTGCCAGATCGTGGAGTCGGAGACTCTCCTCGAGTTCTTTGCGGCGGCGGTATCGCTCGGCCCACGACAGCCACGCGATACCCGTCAGGGCTGCCAGGCACCCCACCCACGGCCAAGGTAGCGGCGCTCGAAGCGACGCTACGCCGGCCACCATCAAGGCTGACAGTACGACCCACCTGAGCGCCAGGATCCCCAGCCGGCCTCCACGGGAACCGGGTACAGCTTCGGTCAGCCGGCCTTCTCTCACCATTTCGAACGGGAAGGATCGGGTGGCGGCGGTTGACACTCGATGGGCCGGTTCGTTCGACGGACTCGTGACGTGAGGATCATGTGAACGCCGTGTGGAATGCTCATCCAGCAGGGCGTTCTCTCAATCATCTTCGACGAACTTGTAGCCGAGGCCTCTGACCGTCACGATCCACTTCGGCGAACGAGGCGTCGGTTCCACCTTCTCTCTCAGACGGCGAATATGGACATCCAGCGTCTTGGGATCGCCGAAGAACGGCACCCCCCATATCTCCTCCAGGAGGATCTGACGCAGGACCAACCTACCCTTGCGAACCAGAAGCGCCTCCAGGAGATCGAACTCCTTGGGACGGAAGTCGACCAACTCGCCATCGATCCGGACCTCGTGCCGGTCCACGTCGAGCGAGACGGGTCCGCCTTCGAGTACCAGCGAGTCCATGGTGCGAGGAACGCGGGCAGCGCGGCGCAGGACTCCCCTGATCCGTGACACCAACTCTCGCATCGAGAAGGGCTTGGTGACATAGTCGTCGGCTCCCAACTCCAAGCCGGCCACCACATCGGCTTCCGCATCCTTGGCCGTGACCACGACCACCGGCACCTCGGACGTCGCGCGGATCTGGCGGAGCACGTCGAGCCCTCCCAGACCCGGCAGCATGAGGTCCAGCACCACGAGATCGACCGCCCTGCGGCGGTACGACTCTATGGCTACCCGGCCGTCCCCGACAACGGTAACCTCGTACCCTTCGCGGGCCAGGTTGTAGCGAAGAGACTCGGCGAGGGTCTCCTCGTCCTCGACCACCAGGATCGACGGCATGGTCATCTGGTGCCTTGCGCCAGAGTCCAACCCTCCGGGAACTCACGGGACTCCCCGGTCAGCAGGAAGGCGACCTGCTCACCGATGTCGACCGCCCGGTCACCGACCCGCTCCAGCGCCCGGGAAACCAGCATCATGTGCACCGCCCATTCGAGGAGGTCGGGGTTCGGGCCGCAGGCCGCGACCTCCTTCCACATATTGCGGTTGAGCCAATCGGCCGGGTCGTCCAACTCGGGCAACCGCAGGGCCAGGTTCAGATCCCGTTTGATCAACGCCTCCATAGCGGTCTGGAGCATGGGTACCACGATGGATCGCATCTCCCGGATGTGTAACAGGATGGTCTCGTTCCGCGGCAGCCCGGCGGTTATCTCGACGATGGCGGCGATGTTGCCCGCCTGGTCACCCATCCTCTCCAGACTGTGCCCGGCTTGGAGGACCAGCGACATGAGACGAAGATCGGAGGCCACCGGCGTCTGGCGGGCCATGACCTCGTGCCAGCGCCGTTCCACATCGAAGTACAAGTGGTCGATCATCTGGTCGTCGACCAGCACTTTGTGCGCGAGGTCGGCATCCCCTGTCAACAGAGCCTCGACCGCGTCGTTTATCTGACGCTCGGCCATCTCGGCCATGTCCAACAGCAGCACCTCGAGCTGGTTGAGCTCGGCGTGGAACTGGCTGCGGACTTCGGTCATCCGAACCGACCCGTGATGTAGTCTTCGGTCTCGACCTTGGCAGGCCTGGTGAACAGAGTCCCCGTCGTGCCCGTTTCAACGACATAACCGGCCCGGTCACCGTCCATATTCAGGAACACCGTGTGATCGGAGGCTCGAGCGGCCTGTTGCATGTTGTGGGTGACGATGATGATGGTGTAGTTGACCTTGAGTTCCTGGATCAACTCCTCGATCCGCAGCGTGGCTACCGGGTCGAGCGCCGAGGTCGGCTCGTCCATGAGGATGATCTCTGGCTTGACGGCGATCGCCCGGGCGATACAGAGCCGCTGCTGCTGGCCACCCGAGAGCGAGTTGCCGCTCTCGTCCAGCTTGTGCTTCACCTCGTCCCAGAGGGCTGCCTGGCGCAGGGATTGTTCGACCAGCGCATCCAAGTCGTCCTTCTTCCACCCGTTGATCCTGGCGCCCCAGGCAACGTTCTGGTAGATACTCTTGGGAAACGGGTTGGGCTTCTGGAACACCATGCCCACCCGACGGCGCAACTCCACCGGGTCGACCGACTCGTCGTAGATGTTCTGGCCGTGGAACCGCACCTCCCCCTCGACGCGGGCGGACGGGACGAGGTCGTTCATACGATTGAGGGCTCTGAGCAGGGTGCTCTTGCCGCAACCCGATGGGCCTATCAAGGCGGTGATCTGGCGGTCTCGGAACGCCAGGCTCACCTCCTTGATCGCTCGGAATTTGCCGTAGAACGCGCTCATGTTCTCGGTCTCCATAGCGACACTGTCGGGCACATTGGGCGTCTTGGCTTGAGTCGGAACGGTCAAGTCGGTCATCACCCTTTCGGTCCATAGGACTTCGTCTATCGTCATCCTGCCCTCCGAGAATATCGGTTTCTGAGCATCACCGCTGCGGTGTTGAGCGTCAACAGTAAGACCAGCAACACCAGGATCGCGGCCGCGGCGATGTTCCGGAATTCATCCTGGGGGCGGCTGGTCCACTGGAATATCTGGATCGGGAGGACCGTGAACTTCGAGAACGGTCCGGTCGGATCACTGGTGATGAACGTCGAGGCGCCCACTACCACCAGCGGCGCCGTCTCCCCGAGAGCCCTGGCCACCGCCAGGATCGTGCCCGTGAGGATCCCCGGTAGCGCGTTGGGGAGCACATGCGCCCGCACCGTCTGCCACTTCGTGGAACCCAGAGCCATGCCCGCCTGCCTCAACGAACCGGGAACCGCCCGGATGGCCTCCTGCGCATTGATGATGATCAGCGGCAGGATGAGCAGTCCGAGCGTCATACCGGCCGAGACTATGGTGCGGCCGCCGGCGGTCGCCTCCCCGCCGCCCCCCAGGAACGATCCGCTGGTGAACGTCTCTATCGTCCGGACGAAGATAGCCAGACCGAGCATTCCGTAGATGATGGACGGGACACCGGCCAGGTTGTTGATGTTGGTCTGGATGATGGCGTTGAGACGATTCTCCCTGGCGTATTCCTCCAGGTAGATGGCTGCCCCTACCCCGATCGGGAAGGAGAACAGCAGGGTTATCAGGACCACCCAGAGCGAACCGAACAGCGCCGTCCGGATCCCCGCAATGGCCGGCTCCGGCGATTGCGGGCTCCGGACGAAGTTCCAGGACAACCAGGACCGGAAGATCAGTTCCGCCTCCGGATAGTCCGCGGCCGCCCTCGCCTCTATCTCGTCCCGGTCGAACGTGGAGTCCAGGAACGACCAGGTACCGACGATGGTGGGCTCCACCACCCGCTCCACCACCAGCGCCTCCACGTCGTCGTGGCTCCGGGCCGGTAACCAGCACGCAGACGGGGGATCGTCCGACATGCAGAGATCGTTGAGCAGGTACTTGTCCTCGAAAACGAGGCGGTCGTCGAAGAACCGCTGGTCGCGTTCGAACCGGCGCCCGAGGTTGGTGGAGATCTCCTGCCCCAGCAGCAGAACCAGTTCCTGCTTGGTCAGATCCCCGAGTTCGGTGTCCTTGGGGTACCCCAGACTCGCCACCAACTCCGACGGTGACCTGACGTCCTCGACGGCCACCAGCCCGAACGAGGAGTTGAGAATGGTGATGATGAGCGTCACCAAGGCCGCAACCGCCACCATCAGGGCAGCCAGTAGGCCGAACTTGACGATGACGCCCCGACGGCGCCTCCGCCTCATCTGAGGGGAGGTCACCAACAGATCCGTCGTCCTTACCTCGGCTTCTCGAGAGGCGGCCACTATTCGTACACCTCACGGAACCGGGCCACGAACCGGCGGCTGAGGATATTGAGCGTCAGGGTGATGACGAACAGCGCCAGACCGATGGCGAAGATGGAGTTGTAGTCGATCGAGTCGTAGCTGAGGTCCCCCCCACTGATCCGCACGATATGTCCGGTCATGGTCTCCCCCGCCACGAAGGGGTTCAGGATGTAACCGAAGAAGCTGTCCTCCCCGAACGTGAAGTTCTTGGGTCCCGCACCGGCGGCGATCGCCACCACCATGGTCTCCCCGATCGCCCTGGAGATCGACACCACGAACGCGGCCGTGATCCCCGACAGCGCGGCGGGCAGGACTATGCGGAGCGAGGTCTCAAGCTTGGTGGCCCCCACTCCGTAGGAGGCCTCCCGCAGCGATAGGGGTACGGCGTGCAGGGCATCCTCGGACATGGAACTGACCAGCGGGATGATCAGGATGCCAACCACGATTCCTGCGGAGGCGGTGTTGAATATCTCCACCACGCTCACTCCGAGAATCGACCGGAGCAGCGGAGTCATGAACGTCAGGGCGAAATAGCCGTAGACAACCGTCGGGATTCCGGCCAGCACCTCGAGGACCGGCTTCATGAACCCCCGAACACGCGGCGAGGCGTACTCGCTGAGGAAGATTGCCGTGGCCAGACCGATGGGCAGAGCGACGATCATGGCCGTGATGGATGTCGTCAACGTCGCCAGGACCAGGGGCCATATGCCGAAGTCGAGAATGGCCGGCTGCCACTGTGTCGAGGAGAGGAACTCGGCTATCGACGCTTCCTGGGACCGGAAGAAGAGCAATGCCTCCTTACCCAACTCGAAAACGATGCCCACCGTGGTGAGAATCGATAGGGCGGCCGCCAGAAAGAGCAAGCCTCGGATCACCGCCTCGCCCGGGCGCCGCTTCTTGCGAAGCGACACCGATGCCAGCGGGGGATCGCTGGTCACATGCGTTGCGATTCTCTCATCTCCTCCCATCTGTGAACCTCAACCTCCGAGAGCTGAGCTCAGTTCGTGGGCCACCGCTCGGAGGACGGCGTCGGGAGCGGGGAAGTAGCCCACCTCGCTGATCTCCTCGTTCACGAACTGCAACACGAAGCTCAGGAACTGGCCGACCTGGGGCTTCTCAGCAATGATCGAAGCCGTCGAGTACATGAACAACGGACGGGCCAACGGATACGTGTTGGCATTCACCGAATCGGCGGTCGGCTCCACACCCTCGATGTTCATCACGCTCAACCGGTCACTGTTCTCCGCGAAATACCCATACCCGAAGAAACCCACCGCACACGTCGTCGAGGTATTCGAAGGATCACACCCATCACCGGAAATCCCCTGCACCAGCACGTTGTCGTCCTCCGACAACTGGGTATTACCCGCCGCCAGGATCGGAACCTCCTCCTCGTCGAACACCTCCTCCACGAAATAGTCGAACGTGCCCGAGTCCGTACCCGGAATGAACCGCTGGATCGGGTTGGCCGGGAACTCCGCCCGAACATCGGCCCAAGTCGTCGCCGTCGAGAACAGCACCCCCAACTCCTCGATCGTCAGATCAGCAGCGAACGTGTTCCCCGGCGACACCGTCACCGCCAGAGCATCGGTACCCACCCGGAACTCGATCGGCACCCGACCGATCGACCGGCAGGACTCCACCTCTGCGTCCTTGATCGGACGCGACGCATTCGAGATATCGGACTCGCCGGCCACACAGAACCGCTCGAAGCCGGCACCCGAACCGATCGAGTCGATCGTGATCAAACCCGAATAGCCCTCATCCTCGAACCGGGCCGCCATCGCCTCCGCCAACGGGAACACCGTCGACGAACCAGCCACCGCAATATCACCCGACACCGCCAACGGATCCACCGGATCCAACCCGAGAGCGCCGGAACCCGAGGTACCCGGCCCCGCGGCCTCGGTGGTTTCGGTGGCAGCACCCGACGACTCCTCTGCCAGCGCTTGAGTCGGCGCGGTGGTTGCAATAGTGGTCACCTCGCTCGCTCCGTCACCTCCGCACGCGGCGGTCACGAGTGCCAGGGCTGCGAGGAGGATGAGGGCGCGGCACATCCTGCCGTATGTCATGAACCATCTCCTCGTTCGAATCTCGCCCGGCACGCTATGCGGCCCGTGTTACAGACCATCCCCCGCCAGGTGAACGAGAGGTAAAACTTGGGAAGCAAGACGAGTGAGTCCGGGTTGGGCGTCTTGACGACAACTCTTGGGGCCCGCCTACCGGCGGCCGTGATCAGAGGTCGGGCAGGTTGACGACGTGGGTGAGCACTGCCTGGTCGGGCCCTACGGACCGGACGGTGTAGGGTGCCATCAGCCGTACCTGTTCGAACAGGCAGATCTGCTCGGTTTCGGCCTCGCAGTAGACAACGGAGATGTCCCCGGTCAGGACGCCCTCTCCCTGGGTCAGATGCACCTCGAAGCTACGCGGGAAGCTGGGGTCGATCACCGAACCCGACGCGTCGGGCGCCACCGTCATGCCTTCGCCCTCCACCATCCACACGAAGCGGCTGGGCGCATCCGGGTTGACCTTGTACCCATCGGGAAGCACCACCTCCAGGCTGATGGCGCCCTGGCCCTCACCGAGCATCAGCGGCTCGTGCTCCACCACGGTCCCCGCGTAACCGTCACTGTCCGGACCCGGCATGAACGCCTCAATGCCGGCCGGTACCAGCGTGGCCACCTCCCCCGAGTCGAGATCGATGACCCGTATCGAATGGTTGTTGGTATCCGCCACGTACAGCATCGACCCCGCCACGTCGATCCCGCCCGGTTCGTAGAACAGCGGCGCCTCCCCGTCCCGCCACCCGGGCGTGTCACCCCACCGAGTCGACACCACCCCGGTCTCGAGATCGACCACCTTGATCTTCGAGTTGTACGTGTCGGCCACATAGAGGGTCCCGCCCACCGCCACCACCCCGAGCGGGTGCTGCAGGCGAGCCTCGGTACCGACCCCGTCCACGTCGCCGAACGAGAACAGATCAGCGTCGCTACCCGCGATGATCCCCACCGTCCGCTCAGGCGACCCGGTATCGACCCACCGGACGGCGCTGCTCTCCGAATCGGCGAAGAACAGGCGCCCGTCGGAGGCCAAGGTCAGACCGCTCGGCTGGGCGAGGGTCGCCTCGGCTCCCGCACCGTTGACGGTCCCCTCCCCTCCACTACCGGCATACGGCCCAACCCGTCCCGCATCCACATCCAAAGACCAGATCTGATGCGTGCCGGCCATGGCGATGTACAGGAGACCGGTCTGCGGATCCAGTTCCAGATCCCACGGCGAGGCCAACGGATTGGACAGGGCCGGTCCCGAGCGGGGCGGCCAGGTTCGTTTCCCGGTGCCGGCCACCGTGGTGACATCGCCGGTCGAGAGGTCCACCGCCCGCACGGCGTGGTTGCCCGTATCCGCCACGTAAAGCAGCCGACCGTCCGCCGAGAGGGCGGTGCCTTGGGGATCGCGGAAGGTGGCCTCTGGGGAGGCACCGTCGTCGAACCCCTCCTCCCCGGCGCCGTAGATCGCCTGGACCCGGCCGTCGAAGTCGGTCTGGACGATGCGGTGGTGGTTGGTATCGGATATGAACAGCCTTCCGGCAGGATCGGCCGTCACCTTCCCGGGGAAGGAGAACACCGTCTCCGGAAGTCCCTGACGTTCGAGCCGCAGGCCCAGCGGGGTACGGTCCAGAGTGCCGGCGAACTCCTCGATCAGAGCTTCGATCACCGGCTTCACCACGTCGTAGACACCTTCACCGCTGTGATACCCCACAACGCCACCGGCGGGATCGATCAGGTAGGTGGTGGGCCAGGCGCGAACCTGGAAGGAACGCCAGATCTCGAAACCGGCGTCGTTGACCACCGGGTGTGCCACGCCGTAGCGCAACACCACCCGGCGAATGTTCTCGGTAGCCGACTCCTGGTCGAACTTGGCGGAGTGAACGCCGATGACCACCAGTTCGTCGGCGAACTCCTCCTCCAGGCGCTCGAGGTCGGGTATCACGTGGATGCAGTTGATGCAGCCGTAGGTCCAGAAGTCGAGCAGCACGATCTTGCCCCGGAGCCCTTCGAGCGAGAGGGGATACTCCGTGTTCAGCCAGTCGAGCCCGGGCGGGAACTCGGGGGCCGGGGAGCGGAAGCTCACGGGCACCGGCGCGGCGTCGCCGGAGCCGGGCTCCGCCTGGCCGCCGTAATCGTCGGGAGGATCCTCGGTGGACGGGGAGGCCGGTTCGGCGGGAGGATCCTCGGTTTCGGCAACCGTGCTCCCGGGAGACGTGACCACCGGATCGACATCATCGGGGGTGTCGGTGTCCGATGGCCCGCAGGCGGCGCCCGCAAGCCCCACCAGCACCAGGAGCACACCGACCCTCATTCGCACCGAACCACTCATCCGGGGCATTGTGCCACGTAGGGCTGTCGATGGATCGGGGAAGGCTCAATCACCGGTGGGGCGACGGGCTCTACCGGTAGGGGAGTGCTCAAGAAACGGGTCAAACGGTTGGCCCACCGTACGCTGACCTGGCATTTTGTCAACGACCGTCGGGTCAACGGAGGGTTTTGACCACCCTCCTAGACCCTCTCAGCCCTTCTTCGAGGGGGCGTAATAGGGATTGTCACCCCCTTGATGATCGGTGACGTCCACGATCTCGACTATCTCGGGGATGCTGTCCCGCAGGATCCGCTCGATCCCCTGCCGCAGCGTCACGGCCGCCATCCCGCAACCCTGGCAGCCACCGCCCAATTGCAGGTAGACCACCCCGTTCTCCTCGCTCACCAGACTGGCATGACCCCCGTGGGCTGCGATAGCGGGGTTCACCTGATGATCGAGCACCTGGGCGATCCGTTCGGCCATCGGACCGGTCAGATTGCCGGCCGGCGCGTCGGGGATCCGGGGGGACGGGTTGTTCGGGTTGTCGATAGCCAACCCCGGCGCCATCGGGTCGGAGGACATCGCGAGCCGGGCGCCCGCCATGTTTGACGTGTCGACCGAGGGGATGATGACTGTGAGGTTCCCGTGACGCTCCATGTGATCGGTGGCGCCTGCTTCCCCGAGCGGGACGAAGGACAGCGAGTAGCCGAACTGATCGCCTTGCAGTCCCGTGATCTCGATGAGCAGACCGTACTCGTCATCACCGGGCTCCTGATCACGGATCTCGATGATGCGATCGAGGGCCTCCCCGCTGAAGCTCATGGTCGTTTCAGTGCTCATGGTCGTTTCAGTGCTCATAGTTCAAGGAATCGTAGTCGGCCGGATCACCAAATAGGAACCGTTCGACCATGATTGGGGCATGGAAAGCCGACCGCTCGTCAACCTGATCGTCCCGTCGGGGGCCTTCCGGATCGATGACTGGATGCAGGCCGCCACGAGGCTAGGTGTGCGGATCGCGGTGGCTACCGAGGCTCACCACTCGCTGGCCGAGGACATGGGAGCAGAGCTGATCCCGATCGACTTCGACGATCCGGAGGACGCTGCCGTGCGCATCGCCGCCTCGAACCTGCCGATCGAGGCGATCATCCCGATCGACGACCACGGCGTGACGGTGGCCGCCCGGGCTGCCGCGCTGCGGGGGCTGGCCCACAACGCGGTGGAGACGGCCGAGGCCACCCGGGACAAGGGAGAGTTGAGACGGCGCCTGGCCGGCGTCGTCCCTCAACCATCGTTCGTCGTCCTGGCGGCCGGGCAACCGGGAAGCTCGGCCCGCTCCGTAGGAATGCCCGCGGTGGTCAAACCGGTCGGCCTGGCAGGATCGGTAGGGGTGGTACGAATCGACGAACGGGAGCGGCTGGATACGACCGTCGAGCGGGTCAGGAGGATCGCGGAGGCGCGCGGGGCCGCCTACGAAGATCCGGTGCTCGTGGAGCGCTACATCCCCGGCGACGAGGTGGCCGTCGAGGCCATGGTGACCGACGGGCACTGGGAGACGTTGGCCGTGTTCGACAAACCCGACCCGCTGGAAGGTCCCTACTTCCCCGAGACTCATTACATCACTCCCTCCCGCCACACGCCGGACGTGATGGACGAGATCGAAGCGATCGGGCGGCGGGCGGTCGCCGCGCTCGGGATCCTACGAGGCCCGGTACACGCTGAACTGCGGGTCGGCGACCGGATCATGTTGCTGGAACTCGCCTCACGCCCCATCGGGGGATTGTGCGGCCGCTCCCTGCGGTTCGGCCTCTCGGACACTCCGCTGGAGGAGCTGCTCATCCGCAACGCCCTCGGAATACGGGTCCGGGGTACGCGCCTGGCGCCCGGCGCCTCTGGAGTGTCGATGATCCCAGTACCGGCCCGGGGAGTGTTCACCGGGATCGACGGCGTGAGCGCCGCTCTGGAAGTCGATCACGTAACCGGCATAGAGGTGAGCCGGATAGCCGGCCACGAAGTGGCTCCCCTCCCGGAGGAGTCGACCTACCTGGGATTCGTGTTCGCCAGAGCCCCGAAACCCCAGCAGGTGGAGACCGCCTTGCGGCAGGCCTGCGGCCGGTTGGAGGTGAGAATCGACTGAAAGGGTGGGCCGGCCGGCAGATCAGCATGGTGCGCGGCGTCCCAGGAGGGTGACGCAAGACCCCTTTGTGGTCCGTCGACCGATGACCAATGCCACGTCAGCAGACGACAGGCCAACCACTCAACCGTCTTGGGCACCCTCATACCGAACCGCTCGGCGCTCGAAAGGTCGGTGCATGTCGGCGTGAATCGGAGTAGCGCGTTACAGTCCGAGCATGAAGCTCCGCGCGGTCGGTACCCGCCTCATCGGATCCGCAACCGTCGTGTTGCCCGCCGTCGCCGTACTTCTCACCGCCTCGTGCTCATCACCCGACGAAATCGTCTTCGACGGCGCCGCACCCGAGGAGACGGTCATCTCCGTCACGGCAGCGCCCACCACGACGGGTCCTGCCGCCGTCTCAACCCCGCCCGAGACCACCCCGGCGGCCATGCCGGGAACCACCACGGCGGCGGCCCCGACGGCGACAACCAGCCCGCCCACGCTGGCGCTTACGGATCGGGGCACCGTCGAACTCCCGGGACAGGTCGTGGTCAACGACATTCGCACCGGATCGGTTACGATCCTCGGTCCCCGAGCCGAACAGTTCGAGCCGTTCGCGGCTCCCGGTGAGGAGTTGCACCAACCCACGTGGTCGCCGGACGGAGCCCTCGTGGCTTGGTCACGCGCCACCAACGACGGGTTCTCGGTGGTCGTCACCTCGAACGCAGGAGGCGACGCTACCCCCTACGAGACGCCGTTCGGGGTCTTCTACATGCAGTGGCGGCCCGACGGTAGAGCAATCGGGCTTCTGGGAGCATCCGAACCGGGCCGGGTAGGCCTGGCGATCCTCGATCTCGACAGTGAAACGGTCACCCCGCTCAACTCGTCCTCGTCCTACTACTTCCACTGGTCGCCGCAGGGAGACGAGATGATCACCCACCTCGATGGCACTCGCGTCGAGCAACTGGACCCGTCCACCGGCGCCACCTCCCTGCTCGAGAGCCTCAACCCTGTGAATTCCGTCTTCCAGGCGGCCGCATGGACACCCGACGGCGGATCCGTCTTGTATATCCGGCCCGCCGCCCCGGCCTCGGTGGGAACCGAAGACGAGTTGGTGATCCACGATCTCGGCACGGGGGAGATCGGCGTAGTCGGCGAGGGCGCCGGGTTCTTCAACTTCGCGATGTCACCCGACGGGGAGGCGATCGCGTACTCGATCCGCGATCCGGAAGGTATGACATCCATGCAGATAGTCGACCTGGCAACCGGTCGCACCGAGGAGGTCGACGCGCCCTTCACCCTGGCCTGGCAGTGGAGCCCCGACAGCCGCAAGATCCTGTTGCTGGGCGTCGGCGATCGTGCCATAACCGTGAGCGTGTACGAATCGGGGACCATCACCCGGTACCAGGACATCATCCCCACCGCCACCTTCGTGCAGAACTATCTCTTGTTCTGGAGCCAGTACGACCTGAGCCACAGCCTCTGGGCGCCGGATAGTTCCGCCTTCCTGTTCCCGGCGTTCGACCGCAACGCCGACCTCGTGTTTCTCCAATTCCTCGACGACGAGCTACCCATACTGCTCGGCCCCGGATCCATGGCGGTATTCTCACCCGCAACCCCCAACCCGTAACCGGTCCCGATGGCGACCCGATCATGGAACCGGGCGGCGACCGGCAGAGGGACGAGCCGGGATGCCGAGCGCCGGGTAGTGCTGCGGGGAGTCGGGATCGGGTACTCGGACAGCGAGGCCCTCGGATGGACGGGATGACGGTCACCCATGTCTTCACCGGCGGCGAACCGCTGTCGCCTCGGAGGATCCTCGAGTTGGGGAAGGCCGATCTGGTGATCGCGGCGGACTCGGGGGCCGAAGCCGCCGCGGCGGTCGGACTCGCTGTCGACGTTCTGGTCGGCGACCTCGATTCGATCACCCGCCAGACCCTCGATGCCATCCTCGACGAGGGAACGATGATCGAAGCCCACCATCCGGACAAGGACGCCACCGATCTGGAACTGGCCCTCGCAACGGCGCTTCGGCTGGGCGCGGACGAGATCGTGGTCGTCGGAGGCGGAGGCCGGCGATTCGATCACCTGCTCGGGAACGTAGCGGTGGTCACGAGCCGGGCCCTCGGCAAGGTTCAGGTCCGGTGGGTGATGGAACGCGAGACCGCATACGTGGTCCGCGGCGGGCGAACCATCCCGGTGGCGGACGGCTCCACCTTCAGCGTGATTCCCGTCGGCGGGGACGCACACGGCGTCACGGTGACGGGATCGAAGTGGACGCTCGAGAACGCCACGATCGAAGCCGGATCGTCTCTGGGGATCAGCAACGTGGCCGCCGGGCCTGCCCTCGCCATCGAAGTCCGCACCGGTACGTTGCTGGTGATCTGCTTGTCTGACTAGCCGCGCCGGGTATCGGCGACGTGGCGGCCGACCTCTGGCATATCGCAACTGCCCTCTATGTCGCCCGACGAGCTTCGCAGATCGCCTTCCCGACCGGATAAGCGCCGGCGGGCCGTTGCCGCAGGACTCGGATTCAGGACCTGACTACCCGGGGGAGCCCCGACCGGTCGATCCTCACCGCCTGGGGGACGGCTTCTCACCCGGGGTCAGGCCCGGTACACCTCGGGGTTGGCGCAGTAGGGCATCCGTTCTCCGGTGAGGGCCGCGATGAGGTTCTCCGCGGCCCGCTCCGCCATGAGGATGCGGGTCCGGACGGTGGCGCTCCCGATATGGGGAACTATGAAGCAGTTGGGGAGGGACACGAGCGGGTGGTCCGGTGGCATCGGCTCCGGATCGGTGACATCGAGCCCGGCCGCGGCGATGGTCCCGTCGGACAGGGCCTCGACCAGCGCGCCCGTGTCGACCACCTGGCCGCGGGAGGCGTTCACCAGGGTGGCGGTGGGTCTCATAGCGCTCAGCGCCGCCCGATCGATCAGCCGGTGGGTACCGGGATTGAGGCTGGTCAGCACCACGACATGGTCGGACTCCGCCAGGAGGGCCTCGAAGGAACGGAACTCCACACCGAACCGCGCCTCGGCGGCGCGGTCACGGGACCGCTTGCTGTACAGCACCCGCATCCGGAAACCGGCGGCGCGGCGGGCGACCGCCCGGCCGATCCTGCCCAGCCCCACGATGCCGAGCGTGGAACCATGCAGGTCCCGGCCTACGAGGGCGACCGGGTCCCACTCCCCCCAGCGGCCCTCCACGACATCCTCCATCCCCTCCCTGAACCGCCGGGCGGCCGCTATGAGCAGCCCGAAGGCGGTGTCGGCGGTGGTCTCGGTCAGGACATCGGGCGTGTGACCCACCGGGATTCCCCTCGCGGTGCAGGTCGCCAGGTCGACATTGTCGACCCCCACCGCCATCTGGCTGATCGCACTCAACCGGGGGGCGGCTTCCAGCAGGGCAGCATCGATGCCGTCGGTGAGCATGCAGTAGAGCCCCTCGGCGTCGCCCACCCGGCCCAGCAACTCGATCCTCGGAATAGCCCGGTTCTCCGGCCACATCCACACGTCAGCCACCTCCCGTAGCATCTCGACGATGGCACCGGGGGGCTTGCGCGTTACAACAACCGGCGGTGGCATGTCCCTCTCCGGATCGAGTGGAGCAACCAATCTAACCGCCGTCGCCGTCCCAACCACCGGCAGGCGATCCCGGCGCGGAACGGGAAGTGATCAGTCCTCGTACAGTTCCTCGATCTCGACCGAGTACCGCTGCAACACCACCCGGCGCTTCATCTTGAGCGACGGGGTCAGCTCCCCGGTCTCGGGAGACCAGGCATCGGGAGCTACGAACCACTTCCTGGCCTGCTCGACCCGTGCGACCTCGCCGTTGGCCGAATCCACGATCCGCCGGACCTCCTCGAGAACCTGCGGAGCACGGCTGAAATCCTCGAAGGTGTCGTATTCCACCCCCTTGCTTTCCGCCCATCCGGACGCCATGTCGGGATCGAGAGCCACCAGCAGCGTCAGGTAGCGGCGGCCGTCACCCACTAGGCAGGCCTGGGAGACCAGGGCATGCTTGTTGATCAGGTTCTCCAACCTGGCAGGGGCCACGTTCTTGCCTCCCGCAGTGATGATGATCTCCTTCTTGCGACCGATGATGGTCAGGAACCCGTCGTCGTCCAGGCGTCCGAGGTCGCCGGTGTGCAACCATCCGTCGTCGCCGAACGCCTCGGCGGTTCCCTGCTGGTCCTTGTAGTACCCCCCGGTGACCAGCCCCCCGCGGATGAGGATCTCGCCGTCGTCGGCCGTGGCGATCTCCACCCCCGGCATGGCGCAGCCGACACTACCGATGCGGTCGAGGCCGGGACGGTTGGAGGTGCCCGGACCCGACGACTCGGTCATCCCGTAGAGCTCGTAGACCGGAATACCGACGCCGCGAAAGAACATCAGCAGGTCGGCCGAGATCGGCGCGGCGGCCGAGATGGCGAGCTTCAACTCGTCCAGACCCAGACCGGCGCGGATCTTGGAGAAGACCAGATGGTCGAACAGACCGAGCTTGGTCCGGTCGCCCAGCCCCGGCCGACCTCCCGCCTGCTGGATCTTCTGCGCCTGCGACGCCAACGCCACGGCCCCGAGAGCCAGGGCCCGCTTCCGAGCGTTGGGGTTTTCCTCCAGTTTGGCCATCAGGCCCGCGTGGAACTTCTCCCATACGCGAGGCACTGCGAAGAAGACCTCCGGCCGGGTCTCCTGAACGGCCGCCGCCACCTGCGAGATCTCCGGTACGTAGCGAACCGGACCGGCATACCACAGACCCGAGTAGTGGCTAGCCATGCGCTCGCCGATGTGGGCCAGGGGCAGGTAGGAGATCAGGCGCACGTGTTCGGGGATGTCGAACGTGCGGGAGATGCACTCCAGCGTCCACAGGGCGTTGCGATGGCTGATCATCACCGCTTTGGGCGTACCCGTGGTACCGGATGTGTATATCAGCGTGGCGAGATCGGTCTGGGACACCGCGGCCGAGGTTCGATCGACCAGATCGGCCTCCTCTTCGAGCGCTGCCTTGCCCCTGGCGACGAGATCGTCCCAGGAGAGCACGTCCTCGCCTCGCCGCTCGTCGGGTAGATCCACCACGACCATGTACCGGAGACCGGGAAGGTCTGCTCGGATCTCGTTCCAGCGGTCGAGGTATCCGGTGTCCTCAACCAATGCGACCCCGGCCGAGCAGTGGTCGGCTATGTAGCGGATCTGCGGTGCGGCCAGCGTGTTGTAGAACGACACGGGCACCGCCCCGGCATACACCGCGCCCAGGTCGGCGATAACGTGCTCGGGCCGGTTGCCCGCCATGATGGCTACGAAGTCACCCCCCTCGATCCCCAGGGACCGCAGACCGGCGGCCACCTCCCTGACCCTCTGCCGGTAGGAGGCCCAACTCAGCGTGCGGAGCCCGTCCTCGGCCGCCCACCGGACAGCCGGCAGCGTCGCGAACCGGTCGGCGTTGCGGTCCAATACATCCACCAGCGTCATATCGCCGATCGTCCCCGTGATTTCGAGGCGTTCCCGTTCGATGTCCCTAAGCATTTGCTGACTCCTCGATGATTAACTCGGCCGACACGAGCTTACCGGCCTGAGCAGGCATTTCGGGTAAACAACGGGCTTAGATCTCCGGAGGGGACCGTGGGTGAGGTCGACCCGGTGCGTGGACCGGCCGTCGCGCTTGCACCAAACGGTCGCTCTTCTCCGGTCGAAGAGAAGGGTGATCAGACGGAGTACAGGCTATCGATATCGAGCGATGGCATCTCCAGCATTACGGCGCGCTTTGCCCTGAAGGTATGGCCCAAATTCCCCGGTGGCCGGGGACCAGGGATGCGGGACCGTATACCACCTACCAACCCGATGCGTCGTACGTCTGATCAGCCGGCGTACATCCCGTCTATCTCGGCGGAATACCGCTCCACCACCACGTCACGCCTCACCCTGAACGTATGTGCCGCTGCCCCGGTCGCGGGAGACCAGGGCTCTGGGACGACGTACCATTTCCGGGCCCGCTCGACCGGTGGGACCTGACTGTTGGCCGACTCCACTATCCGCCCCACCTCTTCGAGAACCCGCGGCGCTCGGCTCAACTCCTCGAAGTGGTCGTATTCCACCCCACGCCTATCGGCCCATCCGGGCACCAGATCAGCATCGATGGATACCAGCAGTGTCAGGTAGCTGCGTCCTTGACCCACCAAGCAGGCCTGAGCGATCGGCGTATGCCAGTTGATCAGAGTCTCCAGCCTGAGTGGCGCCACGCGCCGACCGGAGGTCGTGGTGATGATCTCCTCCTTCCGACCGAGGAAGGTGAGGAACCCGTCATCGTCGATACGCCCCAGGTCCCCGGTATGGAGCCATCCGTCCCGGTCGTGGGTCCTGGAGGTTCTCTCCTGGTCCCGGTAGTACCCCTTGGTCACGATCCCGCCCCGCATGAGGATCTCACCGTCGTCGGCCGTGGCGATCTCGACTCCGGGCAACGGTCGACCGACGGTACCCAAACGGTTCGCGCCAGGCAGGTTGGTACATCCGGTCGCCGACGCCTCGGCCAGACCGTACAGTTCGTACACCGGGAGGCCGATCGCCCAGAAGAAGATGATCATGTCACGGGAGATCGGGGCGCCGGCCGAGATACCCACCTCGAGTTCATCCAGCCCGAGACCGTCACGGACCTTCGAGAAGACCATACGGTCGAAGACACGGAGCTTGATCCTGTCGAACAGACCGGTTCGACCTCCCGCATGCTCGGTCTGTTGCGCTTCCACAGCCAATTCGAAAGCTCTCAACCCCAAGGCACGCTTTCGCTCGTTCGGCTCCCCCTCCAGAGTGGCCATCAAGCCCGCATGGAAGAGTTCCCATACACGGGGAGGTGCGAAGAAGGCCGTTGGGCGGGCGCTCCGGATCGCCTCGACGACCTTCAAAGGATCGGACACACAGCGGATGGAACCGGCCGTGCACAGTGAATCGTAATGATTGGCCATCCGCTCACCGAGGTGGCCGAGGGGCAGGTACGAGATGAGCTTCAGATGCGCCGCGACTTCCGGCCATGCCCGTTTGCTGCTCTCGACCAGCCATATGGCATTCCGGTGAGTCGCCATCACCGCTTCGGGAGGACCGGAGGTCCCGGGCGTATACGACACGGTGAGTATGTCGTCCTGGACCACCTCGGAGGAGGATCGGTCCACCAGTTCAGGATCCTCCTCGAGCTCCGCCTTACCCTTCGCCAACAACTCATCCCATGACATCACTCCCCCGCTATCGCTGCCCTTCGGGAGATCCATCACCACGATGTACCGTAGTTCCGGTAGTTCTCCCCGAATCCCGTTCCAACGGCCGAGATGTTCCTCGTTCTCCACCACTGCCAGTTCTGCTTCACAGTGGGCCGCCATCTCGCGGATCTCCGGGGGGGTCAGGGTCTCGAAGAAGGATACGGGGAACGCCCCTGCGTACACGGCACCGAGGTCTGCGATGAGATGCTCGGCCCGGTTGCACGCCATGAGCGCCACGAAGGCTCCCCCCTCGATACCTAGAGAGAGAAATCCGGCGGCCACCTCGGTAACCTTTTCTCTGTACGCCGCCCACGTAATGGTCGCCAGACCCTGGGGGGTCAACCATTGAATCGCCGGGAGATTCCCGAAGCGGGTCGCGTTGTAGTCCAGCAGGTCCACCATGGTCGTGTCGCCGACCGCCTCGTCGATCTCGAGACGTTCCCGTTCAATGCCCCGCTGATACCTAGGCCTGAACACCACCGCGCCGTCTACTCCCGAATGGAGCCGTTTTCCATCCACCCAGAAGGTTAACCGATAGCCCGAACCCGACCCTCGCACGCACCGGGTGGACCCTGCAACCGGAGTTCCCGCTCCTCGGGTGCGGGCCCGGTCCGGGAGCCGCTCCCGGACCATGTACGGCCGCGGTATTGTCCGGTTACGTGCTGCCGGCGCCCCGGTCCACCGTCCGGACGACCGGCTGCCCCAGTTCGGCAACCGAACCCGAGGTGTCATGGAACAGGTCTCGTTCACCCGCATGGAAGACGGCACCAGAGAGGAATACGAGTTCCTCGCCCGACTCGAAGGCGATCTCCACACCGACTACGCCGACCGCCTGCTCGAGTGGGTCCGCTGGAACGATGGAAAAACCGGCTACCGGGTCAGCCGATTCGAGCACTCCCTGCAGTCCGCCAGCCGTGCCCACCGGGACGGGCGGGATGAGGAGTACGTGGTGTGCTGCCTGCTGCACGATATCGGCGACCTCATCGCCCCCTACAACCACAGCCAGGTAGCGGCGGACATCCTGCGTCCCTACATCTCGGAGAAGAACTACTGGATCATGCGCCACCACGGCTTGTTCCAGGGCTACTACTACTTCCACCACTTCGGTCAGGATCGCAACGCCAGGGACATGTACAAGGGCCATCCCTGGTACGAGGACACCATCGAGTTCTGCACCAAATACGATCAGAACTGCTTCGACCCGGAGTACGAGTCGCTGCCGCTGGAGTTCTTCGAACCGATGGTCCGCCGGGTAATCACCACGCGCCGGCACCATACGCCGTAGGAGAATGCTCAAAAACGGGTATTTGGTTGGCCCGTCGTCCGCTGACGTGGCATTTTGTCATCGACCGTCGGCCCAACGGGGGGTTTCTCAGCACTCTCCTAATGGGGGTCCACCACTTCTGCTGGCTTGTCTAGGAGGGTGCTGAAGGGCGGCCCGGCATACGCCGCCATCCGACGGGCAGACGGTTAGCCGACCCCCAACGAGACCCCGGCCGCCGCATCGGCGACCACCGACGCTATGGCTTGGGGGTCGGAATCGCCGGGAAACCGGTACGACGGACCGTGAACATGGATAGCCGCCATCACGCGCCGGTGATCGTCGTAAACGGGGGAGGCGACCGAAGTGATGCCCTCGGCAAATTCCTCGATCACCCATGCGGACCCTTCGTCCCGAATCCTGGTCAGGCGTTCACGGACCAGCCCGGGATCGGTGACGGTATGCCGGGTGTACGGGTCGAGACCTCCCTCTATGTAGCTGTCCAGCTGGTCCGGGGACCAGTGGGCCAGCATCACGAGGCCCGCCGGAACCACATGCATGGGGAGGAGGGTGCCCGTCCAATCACGAACCTGGATGTTGTTCTGCGCATCCTCCTGAGCGATGTAGTGGACCTGTTTCCCGTCGGGTACCGAAAGCCCGGCGTCCTCTCTCAGCTCGCGGGCCAGCATCTTGAGGTGTGGTCGAGACCTGGACAGCAGATCGGCAACCCTGCTGCGTCCGGCCGCCAAGCCGTACACGGTGGGACCGATCCGGTACGTGGCATCCGGCGAGACCCTCTCCACCGCTCCCACATCCAGCAGCGTGTTGACGATCCGGGCCACCGTGCTCTTGGGCATATCGACCCGAGAGGCGAGTTCGGTGATACCCAGTTCCGAGGCCGAGATCGCATCGAGTAGCGCGAATGCTCGCTGGATCGACTGCACCCTGCCCATGAGCCTCTCCCGATGGTCCTGCGGCCTCTGAACGTACCACGTCGTGGAACGGAACAGACGAGCGACGCCCTGCGTCCCTCAGGAGAACTCGGACCGGGCCTCGGTCCGTATCATCACCGGACGGTTGGTAACCTCATTCCGGAAAAGGAGACGCCTCTTGTCCACACCTCACATCTCCGCCCCCGAAGGGGCTTTCGCAGGGTCCATCCTCCTGCCGGGCGACCCCCTGCGGGCCCGCTACATCGCTGAGACCTTCCTCGACGACGCTGTCGTCGTTACATCGGTCCGGAACATGCTCGGGTTCACCGGTTCGTACCGGGGAATGCCCGTCTCGACGATGGGCACCGGTATGGGCGTGCCGTCGGCGGCGATCTATGTCACCGAACTTATCCGCTTCTACGGGGTCAGGCGCTTGGTCCGTGTGGGATCCTGCGGCGGGATCTCCCCGGATGTCAAGATGCGGGAAGCGATCCTGGCCATCGGGGCCGCTACGGACTCGGCCACCAACCGCACCCGGTACAACGGGTGGGACTACGCCCCCACGGCCAACTTCGATCTGCTCCGGGCGGCCGCCGACGCGGCCGCCACACTGGGCATCAAGACCCATGTCGGCAACCTCCACACCTCAGACCTCTTCTACAACACCTACCAGAACTCCCTCGAGATCTGGCAGAGAATGGGGATCCTGGCCGTGGAGATGGAGACGGCCGGCCTGTACGCCATCGCGGCCGAGGAGCGCGCCCAGGCATTGAGCATCGTCACGGTGTCGGATCACCTGGTCACCGGCGAGGTGACCTCCTCCGACGAACGCGAGCGCACCTTCGATGGCATGGTCAGGATCGCCCTTGACGCGCTCCACGCAGCCGCCGGGCCGACGTAGCGCCGAGTCCCCCGACCATCGCCGCAACAGCGGTCCCCGTTGTCGTCGGGCCCCGTGTGCACACCTCGGATGCGAAGCTCCGTGATGGACGGTGGCGGGATCCTCGGAGGAAGGGCACCGCCCGCGCCATGTGAGGCGAGATCAAGTTTGTCGAGGTTCGAGGAGAATGCCGAAAAACGGGGTATTGGTTGGCCCGTCGTCCGCTGACGTGGCATTTTGTCATCGACCGTCAGGCCGACGGGGGGTTTCTCAGCACTCTCCTAGGGCCGTCACGACCCCCAACGCAGCACCATCACGAGGGTGGCGAAGGCCAGCAGCACGGTGTCGACCCATCCGACCAGGCTCGAGCGGCGGGCCATGGTCTCGGCCAGGGGTCGATCACCCTGCTCGTAGGCCGATGCGATACGCTTGCCGTTGGGTCCCAGTACGCTCATCGCCAACACGGCGCCAACCACCACGACGATGATGCCCACCACGACGAACGGCGCAGTCATCCCGTAGGCGCCTTCCGACAGCCCGACCAGGCCGAAACCGCTGACGAATACCACGATGGCGGCGGGCGTATGGATTACCCGCCCCATGGAGACCGTGGCCCGGTGCCAGGTTGCGGCAGTAGCGTCGTCGCCTCGCGACATGGGGCCGCGACCGAAAGCGCGGGCCAGATTGGCGCCGAACCATGCAGCCACGCCCAGGATGTGGGCGAACAGCAAAACCTCGAACATCGAAATCCTTCCACTTGGCGGGGCCAGGCTAGCGGTCTGCCCGTGAAAGGGGGCACGGCTCTGCCACTGGTCGCTGGCGCAGCCGGCCCGGCGAGAAGTCACCAGCCTCCACACCGAGTTCGATCTGGTCCACCGGTGGCGCCCCGTCGGTTATGAGCGCCGCGGCCAGGCGGGCTGCCCCCGGAGCAGTCTGGATGCCGGTGCCGCCCTGCCCCGCCAGCCAGAAGAACCCCTCGGCGATGCTGTCGAAACCGATCACCATCGACCGGTCGGACACGAAGGAACGGAGGCCGGTCCAGGAGGAGCGCACCGTCCGGATGGCGAGCGTGGTAGCCCGGTTGATACGGTCTATCGCCAAGGCTATGTCGACCTCCTCGGGCCGAGCGTCACACGGAGCAGAGGGCTTCTCCTCGGCCGGCGAACACAGAAGTTGTTCACCGTCGGGCTTGAAGTACCACCGATGACCGATATCGATCACGGCCGGCCATCCGGACCAATCCGGACGCCCCGGAACCATGAAGACCGTGCGGCGCATGGGAACCAGCCCGACCGGGCAGACTCCCGCCATCTCGGCCACGGCATCGCCCCAGGCCCCCGCGGCGTTCACCACCACGTCGGCGACGATCGATTCGCCGCCCGCCCGCACCGTCCAACGGCCACCTGATCGGGCAATGGCTACGACCGGAGCCGCCGACCGTATCGTGCCGCCCGCACCACGCATTCCCCGCACGAAGGCCTGGTGGAGGGCGGCCACGTCGAGATCGGCCGCCTGCGGCTCCATCAAAGCACCCGCCAGTATCTCCGTCCTGATCACGGGCACCAGAGCGCCCACCTCGGCAGGGCTGATCGGTTGCAGGCCCACCCCGTGCGCCGCCTCGGCTTCCAGAATGTCCATCTGGTCCGGGCGCGCGACCAGGATCACCCCCCTCGAGCTCACCAGCGGACCATCGGCCAGTCGCGCCGGAGGATTGTTGAGGAACTCCAGACTCGCGGCAGTAAGGCTCTGGATCGGTCCGGTGCCGTAACTCTCGTAGAGCACCGCCGCCGACCGCCCCGTGGTGTGGTATGCAAGCTGAGGCTCCGCTTCCACCAGCAACACGTCGCGGCCTGCCGCAGCCAGGTAGTAACCGACCGACACGCCGGCGATGCCGCCGCCTATCACCAGGATGTCGGTTGAGTAGGCCATCCACCAAGCATACGAGACCCACGTTCGGCGCAGGCCTGCTTTCCATGCCGGGATCGCCGGACGTAACGGCTGCCGCTCCCGGCGAAAACCCCGGGCGGGTACGGCGAGCATCAGGCCGGTGCAGGGTCTCCGCATAGAGCTCGATCCTTGCCGACCCAGGCCGCCGGGATACGAGCAACTACAATGGACAAGGTGCAAGCTTGCCGGCGGAAGGCTATCCTGGCGCCTCGGTTCCTGAGGGCCGTCACCGGCGGTAGGTCGCCCGTAGCCCACCGGAAACCAACCCTGACAGTCCTCGTGACGAAAGGCACCTACGTCATGAATACCGGAGACACCGCGTGGGTCCTGGTTGCTACGAGGCCGATCTTGTTCATGACCTTGCCCAGCCTCGCCATGGGGTCCAGTGCGATCGGAGTCCCCGACGTTCTCACCGATCAGAGCTTCGGTGGCATATTCAGTACGGTGACGGTCGCTGTCCTGGCGTTGAAGGACCTCCGGAGTAGCGGCCTCTCGGTCTGTGGCAGTAGCCTTGGACGGCCGGATCGGTTTTACAGGTCGCACGTGTACGAGGGACCGTGGTCCGCTCGGGCGCGATCGTGTTCAGGATCGGGCAGGCGCTCGGCGCGCCGGCCGATCGGCTGCGGGCCGATCGCGAAGAGGAGATGGTAGGCCTTGACCTGGATAACCATGGTGAAAGGGCTTCTAACCTATAACCTTTCCGGAGGAAAGAAAAGGAGGTTAGTGACCAAGACTATTGTCGACGACAACACGACCGTACTGGATTGATCCGGTTCACGGGTCCTCGGATGGACACGGGAATCACCAACCTGGTCGCTAAAGAAGGTCAAGGCTTCTACTTGACCCGATACGGTAAAAGTCGATGCGGGTGGCGTTGGATGACACTCGATCTAAGAAAGGAAACACAGTGGCAATTAGCACTGAACGGGAGGGCTGGGCGTTGGTCATCAAGGCCGAGGGCCGTATTGACGGCTCCAACGCTGCAAAGTTCCTGGATTCCGTGGAAGCTGTCATCGATCAAAGCGATGACGCCGTAATCCTAGACTTCACACAACTTGACTACATTAGTAGTGCTGGACTCAGGATAATCCTGCTGATCGCAAAAGACCTTCGTCAAAGGAACGTGAAGTTCGCGGTCTGTTCGCTATCCAGTTCGGTCCATGAGATTTTCATGATCAGCGGATTCAACCAGATCATAGACATCCACGATTCCTCCGCCTCCGCCGTAGCCGCGTTACAGAACTAGTTGTACAGGCACGATAAAGTTTCCGGGTCTGGTCCGGTTGAGGAAGAGCGTATATCGTAAACCTTCGAGAATAGGGGTCAGAAAGTGGAGACATACAAGATCCTGGTAGTTGATGATGAGCCAGACCTCCAGCCTCTTATTCTGCAGCGTATGAGGCGGAGTATTCGTTCGGGCCGTTTTACGTTTGTCTTTGCTCTAAACGGTGTGGAAGCTCTCGAACGATTGGACGAGCAACCCGACATCGACATGGTTCTCTCCGATATCAACATGCCCCGGATGGACGGGTTGACCTTACTTGAGCAGATACCGAAGGTCAACCCCAATATTCGTTCCGTGATAATCTCAGCTTACGGTGATATGAAGAATATCCGTACGGCGATGAATCGCGGTGCTTTTGATTTCGTCACTAAACCACTGGATTTCAAAGATCTGAGACACACGATCGATCGTACTCTGCTCCATCTTCTCGAATGGCGCGAAGCACTTGCATCGCGTGATCAGCTGATCATGCTCCAGAATGAACTCGATGTCGCCAGCAAGATCCAGCAGTCGATACTACCTACAAGATTTCCAAACAGCGACAACTATCAGATCTTTGCCAGTATGGAGCCTGCCCGCAACGTCGGGGGTGATTTCTACGATATCCTGATGTTGGAAGGCGACCATCTCGGTCTTGCCATCGCTGATGTTTCCGATAAAGGCGTACCAGCCGCTCTCTTCATGATGTCAAGTCGTACCTTGTTGAAGGGGACTGCTATTGGAGTCCCCGATCCAGGTCAAGTACTGAGAGAAGTTAATGATCTTCTTTATGAAGATAACGACGCTGCGATGTTCGTCACTGTCATCTACGCGGTCTACTCTCCCGTCACCGGAGAGTTCAAGTACGCCAATGGCGGCCACAATCCACCTCTCATCCTACATAGCGACGGAACCTCTACGTTGCTCCCTCCGATCGGTGGAATCGCTCTCGGAGTAGCCCCAGGTATGAAGTTCCCTCAGGAGACGCTAACTCTCGCTCCGGGTGAAACGCTCTTTCTCTATACCGACGGCGTCACCGAGGCGATGAATTCGGATCGAGAAGAGTTCGGAATGGATCGCCTACGAGAGGTGTTCGAAGGTAGGCATCCCAGAAGTTCCAAGGAGGCCAATCAGGCTGTCTTCGAAGCCGTTCATGCCTTTGCAGGGGATTATCCACAGTCGGATGATATAACTTGCCTCACACTATCTCGATTGGTAGGGCAATGATCCCATCGATATCTCTCAGGATCTCCCCCAATAACAAGGAGAGTAATACTGAGATATTGGAGCGTATATCCTCTCGAGTCGAGGAAATGGGCGAGGAGGACAACTGGCCCCCTCGACTCATCTATCTGGTGAACCTTACACTCGAGGAGTTCGGAATCAACGCCCTCACCCATGGGCGCTACCATGGTCTGGACGAACTCGAGATAACAATCAGATCCGAGACACACAGCCTGATCATCGAAATGTCTGATAACGGCGCCCCGTTCGATCCCCTCAACGATGCTCCTGTGCCGGATCCGAATGCACCGCTCGAGACCCGACCCATCGGAGGACTCGGTATCTATCTGATCCGAAAGATGGTTGACGATATCCATTACAGAAGAGAAGATGGAAGGAATCGCCTGACCCTGATTACAGGGAGGTCTCGATAAAGCCTTCCTCCAGGCTGGGTGCAAGGCTCCTGATCCTCGGGCTCGGCGCCGCAGGTCTCATGGCGTCCGGTTGTGGGTCTGGTAGCGACGGGAGAACCGCAGAGTCGGCCGATTCTCGAGCAGGCCCGCCGGCCGACACGACCCTTCCTGCACCCGCGCCGACGCCGGGAGTCTCCGACCACCGCATCCTCTTCGGCCAGTCGGCCGCGTTCAGTGGACCCGCTCAGGAACTCGGCAAGGGTATGCGCCTCGGCATCGAAGCAGCCTTCCAGGAAGTGAACCGGGACGGCGGGCTCCATGGCCGCGTCCTGGAGCTCGTGTCGTACGACGACACCTACGAACCGGAACTCGCCATCGCCAACACGCTGAGCCTCATCAACAGGGAGAAGGTCTTCGCTCTGATCGGCGAGGTCGGTACACCGACATCGAGGTCGGTCACTCCCGTCGCCGCCGACGCCGGCATTCCCTATGTTGCTCCTTTCACCGGCGCCGCCTTTCTGCGCGACCAGGAATGGAGCAATATCGTCAACCTGCGGGCCTCGTATGCCCAGGAAACCGAGGAGATGGTCGAACGCCTGACCACCGACCTGGGTATTGAACGTATCGCCATCATGTATCAGGACGACTCCTTCGGCCGGACCGGCTATCAGGGCGCCTTGGCAGCGCTCCAGCGCCGAGGTATGGAGCCGGCAGCCGTCGGTCTGTATCCGCGCAACACCACCGCGGTCAAGACAGGCCTGGTGGACCTCAGGGCTGGGCGACCTGAAGCGGTGATCATCGTGGGTGCCTACAAACCGGTGGCCGCCCTGATCGCGTGGGCACGCCATGGGATGGACTACACAGGTTTCGATCCGGTGTTCGTAACCATCTCGTTCGTGGGCAGCAACGCCTTGGCACAAGAATTGGGCCCGGCCGGAGAGGGCGTGTTCGTCACTCAGGTGGTGCCCTTCCCCACCGACGATTCGTTACCCGTCGTGGCCGCATACCTCCGGGCTCTCTCCGCATACGATCCCGATGCCACACCCGGCTTCGTCTCGCTCGAAGGCTACCTGGCAGGAAGACTGGCCATAGCCGGACTGGAGCGTTGCGGATCGGATGTCAACAGAGCCTGTTTTCTCGATGGCCTGCTGGAGGCTCGGACAATCAACATCGAGGGGTTGCAACTCACCTACGGCGAGGGTGACAACCAAGGGTCGGACCAGGTCTTCCTGACCGTTATCGGCGAGGACGGCCGTTATCGACCCACGGACACGATGCGGACGGAGTAGTCATGGGAGACAGTCTGAAGCGCCTGCTCGAACTCCGGTTCCGGATCTCGACCCAGATGTACTTCGGCATCGGCGGCGCGCTCGTGCTGACGATCGCCGCCAGTATCGTCGGATGGATCTCCTTCAACCGCGTGGATGAGGCACAGAGCCGGGTGACGGAGGGCAGCCTGCCCGAGATGGCGGCCGCCTTCCGGATCGCCGAGCACAGCAGCACGCTCGTGGCCGCCGCCCCGCGCCTGGTAGCCGCGGCCACCCCGGCCGATCTCGCAAGCGTATCCGCCGAGATCGCCGAGGCGGAGAAGGGATTCCAAGGACAGATATCTCTCCTGCAAGAGCAGGACATGGGCGAAACCAGCTACGAACAGATCCGCAGGAACGCCGAGACGCTGTTCGACAACCTGGACGAGATCGAGGACGAGATGCCCCGCATCTTCGATCTGACCGAACGGAGCGAGAGCCTGCGGGCAGAGCTCATCGACCTCCGTGACCGTCTTGATGACATCGTCGTCCCGGCCATCGACGACCAGCTCTTCTACTTCTTGTCGGGTTACCGCGCCCTCGACCAACCCCGGTCATCCAGCGATGCGCACTTCGCGGAGCCCGAGTTCAACCGCTACCGGCATCTCGCCTCGTTGCTGGCCGACGCGACTCTGGCCACACAACTGCTGTCGAGCGCTTTCAACGTGTCGGACCCCGCTTTCATCGAGCCGCTGCAGGAGAGCTTCGAATCCGCCGCAGGCCACCTCACGATCGCCATGTCGTCCATCGGAGAGTCAGAGGTGCTCACGGAGATCCGTCCCATCTTCACCCGCCTGTTCGAGATGGGTTCCCAGGAAGGGGACGGATTCGACCTCCTGGTCCAGAAGCTCGAGCTCGACAGGCAGCAGAGGAATCTGCTGATCAGAAACCAGGAATTGGCGCTCGCCCTGGTCGCCGAGGTGGACGGGTTGGTCACATCCGCGGAAACCGGCGCCGATACCGCCAATGTCGCCTCCGCCCAGGCCATCGGCACGGGCCGTACCCTGCTGCTCGTGATCACCGCGGTAGGGATCGCCGGGGCGCTGCTGATCAGCTGGGGGTTCGTCGGCCGCGTCCTGCTGCGCCGGATCGGCAGGCTCTCGGAGCGGATGCGACACATGGCCGACGGCGATCTGGAAGCCGAGGTGGATATCAGCGGGCGTGACGAGGTGGCCGACATGGCTTCCGCCCTGGAAGTGTTCCGGCGGCATGCCCTGGAGGTACAGCGGCTGAACCTGGTCGAGAAGCTGGCCGAGGAGCTGGGCGAGAAGAACAACCAGCTGGAGGAGGTACTGGAGGAGCTCCAGCGAGCCCAGGACCAGATAGTCATGCGGGAGAAACTGGCGGCGCTCGGTGAGGTCACCGCCGGCGTGGCGCACGAGATCCGTAACCCCCTCAACTTCGTCAAGAACTTCTCCGAGGCCTCCGAGGAACTGATCGAGGAGTTGCAGGAGATCATGGAGGAGGAAGAGCCGACCGAGGAGGACGAGGAACTGGTCGAGGAGATCATCCAGGACCTCACCGACAACCTGGAACGCATCCGTAACCACAGCGAACGCGCCAACCGTATCGTCCGCGATATGCTCATGATGGGCCGGGGCGGGGGAGATTGGCAGCCGATCGATCTCAACACGGTGCTCAACGAACACGCCCTGCTCGCCTTCCACAGCGCCCGGGCCACCGACCCCAATTTTCAACTCGACATCCAGCGCGATCTTGATCCGGACATGGGCAACATCGAGGCCATCCCCCAGGACCTGGGCCGGACCTTCCTCAACATGGTGGGCAACTCCTGTCAGGCAACGGACATGAAGCGCCACGCGCTCCTGGAATCCCCGCGGGACGGGGAGCCCTATGTACCCACGGTCACGCTCAAGACCCGTCGGGTCGGTGACAGGGCCGCAATCACCATCCGGGACAACGGCGACGGCATCCCCACCGATGTGATCGACAAGATCTTCAACCCGTTCTTCACCACCAAGCCCACCGACAAGGGTACAGGACTCGGGTTGGCGCTCTCGAACGACATCGTCCGCCAGCACGGCGGTACGATCAGCGTCGAATCCAGCCACGGCGAGTTCACGGAGATGACAATCGAGCTGCCGCTCACCAAGCCGGCGACACCGGCAGTCGCACAGGACGAGGCGCCCATCGGATAGGAGGGTGCGACGAACGGCCGGGAGCCCCGCCGACGATCACCGGATCCGAGCGGGGCTTGTACAGCCGCATTCGGTCTCCTGGTGGGATGTCTGCAAAGTGATCCGGCGTGCCCTGGCAGCCATCGGCGCCCCTCGCTGCCGGCGCATGCCACACCACCACTCCACAGACAGACCACTAGCATGGGCCGATGGTCGGTACGACCTCGACGAACCCCTCCCCCGCCGAATTCGTCTACGTGGGTGATGTGATGTGCTCGTGGTGCTGGGGATTCGCCCCCACCCTGCACCGGCTGGAAGAACGATTCGGCCTCCCCGTGCGAGTCGTCAACGGCGGCCTGCGTCCCGGACCCCACGCCCAAGTGCTGGACGAAGATATGGCCGGATACCTGAGCCAGGCCTGGACGAAGGTGGCCGAGGCGACTGGCCAACCGTTCGACAATTCCTTCCTCGACCGGCTCGACGGGTGGAATTTCGACTCCGAATTTCCAGCGATCGCCGTGACCGCCATGCGAGATCACGACCCAGGCTCGGCGTTGCGCTTCTTCACCGATGTCCAGCACGCATTCTTCGCCGGCGGGATCGACATCACCGATCCCGCCGAGTACCGGCGCCTCGTCGAGGACTATCCCGTCGAGCCGGGACCCTTCGTGGAGTACCTGGTCGGTGCCGAGGCGCGACGCGCGGCCTGGGAGGACTTCGAGGAGGCACGCTCGTTCGGGATCGCCTCCTTCCCCGCTCTGCTGCTGCGGGCCGACGGCAAGGTGGCGATAGTCACCAAGGGATGGCAACCCTACGAGCAGCTGGAGCCGCCACTGCACGCCTTCCTGTCGGACTCGGGTTTCTCGGTGCCCACCGGCGAGACCTGCTCGATTGAGAAGGATTGCTGACCGGCGGCCACCAACCGACAGGCCGACGGCGTGTCCCGTAGTCGGCTTGCCGCTATCAGTGCCCCCACGACACCGATCGACCCGCCCCCCGACCAAGCCGAGCAGAACCAAGATGTACTAACCTGCCGCCATGGCGTGATCTCGGGTACGTCATCGCCTCGTGGTCGGACGTCCCAAAGACCTCTGTACCGAAGACTCTGAACCCGAACAGAAGGGAGCCACCGTGGACACCGGTGATACCGCGTGGATAATTGTTGCTACTGCCTTGGTCCTGTTCATGACCTTGCCGGGCCTCGCCATGTTCTATGCCGGGTTGGTGCGATCCAAGTCGGCCCTCTCAGCGGTGATGCACTGCGTATCCATCACCGCCCTGGCAAGCGTGTTATGGGTGGTTATCGGTTATGCCCTGGCCTTCGGTGACAGCCAGGGGGGGGTGATCGGTGGGCTCGACAAGGTCCTCTTCATAGGCGTAGGACCGGACGCGCTGAGCGGTTCGATACCGGAAATCGTCTTTGCCATGTTCCAGATGACGTTCGCAATCATCACGCCGGCGCTCATCGTGGGAGCCTACGTAGAGCGCATCAAGTTCTCGGCCATGCTCATCATCAGCGGCGCTTGGGTTGTGCTGGTCTACGCACCGATCGCTCATTGGGTCTGGGGAGGTGGCTGGCTGAGCGAACTCGGAGTCATGGACTTTGCAGGTGGGCTCGTGGTCCACGCGAGCGCCGGTACGGCGGCCCTGGTCATCGCCTCCGCTCTAGGACCGCGGCGAGGCTTCCCCCGCCGACTCCAGCCGCCGCACAATCCCGGTATGACCGCCGCAGGCGCGGCGATGCTGTGGGTAGGTTGGTTCGGTTTCAACGGAGGTAGCGAGTTGGCCGCGAACGGCTTTGCCGGAACGGCTATCGCGGCCACCCACCTCGGCGCGGTCGGCGCGGCCATCGCTTGGTCAGCGGTCGAGTGGAAGAAGTTCGGTAAGCCCTCGTTGGTCGGCATTGTCACCGGGGTGATCGCTGGTCTCGCGACCGTTACGCCCACTTCCGGGTTCGTAGACCCGGTCGGTGGCCTGATAGTGGGTGCAATCGCCGGGGTGACATGCTTCTACGCGGTCGAACTCGTCAAGGAGAAGTGGCATATCGACGATTCGCTGGATGTATTCGCCGTGCACGGTGTCGGCGGGATACTGGGTACGCTGCTGGTCTCGGTTGTGGCTGTCACGGCTCTCGGAGGCAGAGGACTATCGGTCGCCAGCGGCAACATCGGCGCCCAGCTCGGCGTCCAGGCAGTAGGTGTACTGGCGACCCTCGCTTGGTCGGGCCTCATCACATATCTCATCGTCAAGGTCACCGCAGCCCTCACCGGAGGACTGCGGGTAGACGGTCAAGATGAGTGGACGGGTCTGGATCTGGCTGTTCACGGTGAGCGTGCCTACGATCTGTAGATCTTCCCGGCTGCTTATCCCAATTGGAATGTAGGGTTCGGGAGGCCGGTCGATCAGGTCTTGATCCGGCCGTTCTCGGCAAGGGAGCCCGGCGACTTGTCCTCCCGGCTGACCAGAAAAGGAGAATCAGACACTATGAAACTGGTTTCGGCGAAGATTCAACGACACCGGCTCAATCAGGTTCATGCATCCTTGGTTGACCTCGGGATCACCAATCACATGGTCAGCACTGTCAAAGGGTTCAGCGAAGAGGGAGCCCACGCGGAGATCCACCGGGGCACTGCGTACGAAGTCGATTTCATGCCGATGGTGAAAATCGAGATGGTGATAGGCGATCACAATGTGGAGGCTGCGCTGGGAGCTATTCGAGGGACGGACCCGGAGAGCGACCTTTCCCCGTACGACGTCTGGGTAGCCGACGTGGCGAGCGGAGCCAAGTAGACGCCTCGGTTCGGATTCCGGGTCGTCGAGACCTCGCGGCCTCCTCCCTCGCCGGACACGGTCGATGAGGTCTCTTGTGATCTGCGTTACGGTCAGCCCGGCCTCGACAGATCTCCCGACGGAGTAACCGCGTTCGAGAGCTACTGGAGCCGGTTCCTCCGGTCGTTCGGAACCAAACCTTTAGGAGAATGCCGAAAAACGGTAAGAGGGGTGCGCGGATAGGTGCTCACCTGGGGAAACACCGAGTACGACCGTTGATGAGTACACAGCGACGACCAAGGGTTCTTCGATCTGGAGCCGGGTAGGTCTGTCGACAGGGGCGGTTACGGTCCGCCTATCCGCACACCCTCTAATTGGTTGGCCCGTCATCCGCTGACGTGGCATTTTGTCATCGACCGTCGGACCAACGGGGGGCTTCTCAGCAGTCTCCCAGCTTGTCGCTATCAGTGCTCCATAGCCCCTAGGACACCGATAAACCCGCCCCCGAACACACCGAGGAGGACGCCCGGAAGGAGTCCGGTGGCGATCGAGGTTCCCACGCTCTGGTCGGTGATGAGCCAGACCGCGGCGCTGATCAGGACGACCATGATGGGCAGGCCCACGAGGGCCCCCTTCACCACGGCTTTGCCGAAAGCGAGGTCGATGTTGTCACCGTCATGATCCTCGCCGTGGTCTTGAGCGTGACCTTGTTCGTGATCGGACATCCGAGCCTTTCGGTGCCGGCGCCTCAGGACACCGGCTTCGAAGTTGTGCACGAGGGTGCCATGACCGGCCGCCCGAGGCAACTCGGCGGGCGGCGGGCGGTGACACCGGGGAGGGGGGCGGTGCTAGGGCTCGCCGCTCGCCGGTTTATCCCTCGAGAACGGACCGGGAGACTCCACTGCGAGGGCGAGACGGCGCAGGTACCGGTCCCGGGGGATCTCCACCGCACCGAGCGACATGAGGTGGGGGGTGGCCCATTGCACATCGAAAACCGCCTCCCTGTAGGGCCGCAATAGGTCGACCATGCGTGCTACCGCCACCTTGGAAGCATCCCTGGCCCGGTGGAACTTCGACTCTCCTGCGAAGAAGGCACCGATAGCGACCCCGTACATGCCCCCGACCAGATCCCCCTCGTACCAGACCTCGACCGAGTGCGCCCAACCCAACTCGTGGAGGCGGGTGTAGGAATCGGCTATCGCCGGTGTGATCCAACCGTGAGGACGGGCCGGGTCGGCGCAACCCCGTACCACCTCCCGGAAGGATCGATCGATGGTCGTCTCGTATCGCCCGATCGAGCGGCGAAGGGACCGCGACGGCTGGAAGTGTTCGGGTGGGAGAACGCCCCGGGGGTCGGGAGACCACCAGAGCATGGACCGTTGCCCCGGTACGGGCATCGGGAAGATGCCGGTCCGGTAGGCGGCCAGGAGGGTCCGCGGCTCGAGATCGCCTCCTATGGCCACCACCCCGGCGGCCGACGGGATCAACGGAGCCGGGTACTGCGATTCGCCCGCCGGGTCGATCCCCGGCCCCGTCGTCTCAGAGGAGCGCGGCAAGGTGCTCGATGCCTGGACGGATCGCCTCCAATTCGATGGCGGCGAAACCCAACTGCAGGTAGTTGGCAGGTCGGGGCTCGGTGAGAAAGCATAGATCACCTCGCTCTATCACCACTCCCCGAGAGCGCGCCCGCGTGGCCAGGACCGCCGCGTCCAGAGCCTCCGGACCTCGAACCCAGAGGCTCATGCCCCCGTCCGTCGCCGGTACCTCCCACGGAAACTGCTCGGTGACAGCCTCGGTGATGACCTGCCACTTGGCCTTGAGCACCCGGCGGTGCCGCCGGATGGCCTTCCCGTAGTCGCCCGCCTCCATCATCAGGGCCGCGGTGCGCTGGATGATCCCCGGGGGATGCCTCAGCATGTCGTGGCGCAACCGGCGTAGGTAGCCGACCAGGCGCGGGTCGGCCACGATGAACCCGAGCCGCAGTCCGGGGGCGAGAAACTTGGAGAAACTCCCCACGTACACGACCCGCCCGGTGGTGTCGAGGGCCTTCAACGCGGGAGGCGGCTGGCGGGAGTAGCAGTACTCCGAGTCGTAGTCGTCCTCCACGATCACCACACCGTCGCGGGCTGCCCTCGACAGTATCCGTCTGCGCCGACCGATCGCCATGGTCACGTTGGTCGGGAACTGCCGGCCGGGCGTGACGAAGACGAGGTCGAGACCGGACATCCGGGCCGGAACCCTCACCCCTTGATCATCCACCGGCAGGGCCACCAACTCGGCGCCCTGCCGGGCGAAGATGTCCCTGGCGTCCGGATACCCCGGTTCTTCCACCCCGACCCGTGCTCCATCGTCCAGCAACGCCTCGGCCACGAGATGGATACCGTGCTGGGAACCCAAGGTGACCAGGATCTCCGTTCTGTCGGCGTCGATCCCCCTCGCCGGGAGGATGGTGCGCCGGATCTGTTCCACGAGGAGGGGATCATCCCGATCGACCAGGTTGTGGAGGCTGGGACCGCGGTGCTCCTTTCGCAGTGCTGTTCGCATGGCACGGGTCCAGGCGCCGGTCGGAAAGCTCTCGGGACCCGGCCCGACCACGAAGGGATACGGGTAGTCCCTCCAGTCGGCCGGCTTGGGCGTCTCGTCCGCCCCGGGCGGCGAACCATCCAGCAGGCTGTCCCAGTCGACCGGTGGAGGAGAAGGCGCCCGCTCCCGGTCGCGCGCCCCACCCGCGGGACGCCCCAGATCACGGTTTATGACGTAACCCACCCGTTCGATGGCCTCGACGAACCCCTCCGCCACCAGTTCCCGGTAGGCGCGGTTGACGGTGTTGCGGGACAGACCCAACTCGTCGGCGAGCGCCCTGGAAGACGGGAGCATCTCGCCCCCACCCAACTCCCCCGCCTCTATGGCGATGATGAGGGCATCTCGAAGTCGGCGGTAGCGCGGCCCCCCGTTCACGCCGCTGACGGCGTCGCCGAGATGGGCCGGCCCCGTAGACCGCTGCCTGGAAGTCACTGGTGGTCCGTCACCAGAATGATTCGCCGTACCCTGCTTGCCATCGACGCCCCTCGCTGCCGACGCATGCCACACCGCCATTTGGCAGGCAGACCGCTGGTACTGCAACCGGGATCGCTTTTTCACTTTACCCGAGTCCGGCGGGCGAGTACATTGCCGCGACATGACGACTAAACCCGACCTCAACCATCTTCTATTGCACTTCACCGGCGCCCGGACCTGGCGCGAGGGATCGATCCCTCTCTTTTCGAGGGGTGAAGGCTGCTATCTCTGGGACGAGAACGGGAAACGCTACCTGGATGCCCTGGCCGGGCTGTTCGTGGTGCAGATCGGCCACGGGCGGGCGGATATCGCCAAGGCGATGGGCGATCAGGCCGAGAGGTTGGCGTACATCCCGTCCTGGTCGGCCACCAACCCCACAACCGTCGAAGCAGCCACGCTGATCGCCGATCTGGCGCCTGCCGATCTCGACGCCGTGTTCTTCGTGAGTTCCGGTTCCGAGGCGGTCGAGTCGGCGATCAAGTTCGCCCGCCAGTACCACACCGCCCGGGGCAATCCGGGCCGCACCAAGGTCATCTCCAGGATCGACGCCTACCACGGGACCACGATGGGCGCCCTGTCGGCGACCGCCCTGGAGGGAATCCGCGCACCGTTCCTGCCCCTGCTCCCCGGCTTCAGCAACGTACCCAACACCCTCGGGTACACCGACGGTGTGGCGTGCGCCCGAGTCGTGGAGGAGGAGATCCTGCGCCAGGGACCCGAGCAGGTGGGGATGGTCATCGCCGAGCCGGTCCAGAACGGAGGCGGCGCCCTGGTCCCGCCCGACGGCTACTGGCCGGAACTGCGCCGCATCTGCGATCGCTACGGGGTACTTCTCGTCGCCGACGAGGTGATAACCGGGTTCGGGCGCCTCGGTCGATGGTTCGGGTCGGACCTGATGGGCGTCGCCCCCGACCTGATCACCTTCGCGAAGGGCGCCACCTCGGGCTACGCACCCATAGGAGGTCTCCTGGTCCGCCGGCCGCTGGTCGACCGGGTACTCGACTCCCCGGCCAGCAGCTTCCTGCACGGGACGACCTGGGGAGGGCATCCCGTGGTTATGGCTGCCGCTCTGGCCAATCTCTCGGCGATGGCCGACGAGAAGGTGGTCGAGAACGTCGCTCGCAACGAAGCCCATCTCCGGACACGCCTCCACGACCTCATGGCGGCCCACGATGTCGTGACGGAGTTGCGGGGCACCGGCTACCTCTTCGCGCTGATGCTCGGACACAGTCGCGCGGCCGGACGGGAGTACTCCGACGAGGAAGCCGCCCGCATAGTCAGGGACGTCCTACCGCCGCTGGCGCTGGATGCAGAGCTGCACCTGCGCGTGGACGACCGGGGGGGCGCCAAGATCATGATCTCTCCCCCGCTCGTCGCCACTGTCGAAGAACTCGATGATATGGCGCAGCGCATATCGAGAGTCCTGGATAGGCTTCCCGGGGCAATGTGATCACAACGACAGGACGGTGAGGTGGTCATATGAACATCGGCGTCGTCACCGAGACTAAGGCCGATGAAGGCCGCGTGGCCATAACCCCTTCCGGGGTCCAGGCACTGACGGACGGCGGCCACACGGTCCTGGTCGAGATAGCGGCCGGCCGGGGCTCCTACATCACCGACGACGAGTATGCCGAGGCGGGCGCCACGATGATCGGCGCCGCCCACCGCATCTGGGCGGATGCCGACATGGTGGTAAAGGTCAAAGAACCCCAGAGCGAGGAGCTTCCCTACCTGTCCGAAGACCAGATCCTGTGCACGTTCCTGCACCTGGCCGCCTACCCGGCGGTCGCCGAAGCCCTCTGCCGGGCCGGAACCACATCGGTGGCCTACGAGACCGTACGCCGCCCCGACGGCGCCCTTCCGCTGCTCGCGCCCATGTCCGAGGTGGCGGGCCGCATGTCGGTCCAGGTGGGCGCCCGGTTCCTGGAGAAGTCCGGGGGTGGACGAGGCGTTCTCCTCGGTGGAGTGCCCGGGGTGGAACCCGCCAAGGTGGTGATCATCGGTGGCGGTGTGGCCGGTTCCAACGCCGTGCAGATGGCGGTCGGGATGGGCGCCGATGTCACGGTGTTCGACCTCGATCCGGCCAAGCTGCGCGAGCTCGACCAGATGTATCGGGGCGCGGTGACCACCCTGATGGCCAACCGGGCGGATGTCCGGCGGGCAGTGTTGGAAGCTGACCTGGTGATCGGAGCGGTCCTGCTACCCGGGGCCAAAGCTCCCCGCGTCCTGACTGCCGACGACATCGAGGGCATGAAGCCCGGCTCGGTGGTGGTCGATATCGCCATCGACCAGGGAGGGTGCTTCGAGACCTCCCACGAGACCCACCATTCGGACCCCACCTACGTGATCGACGATGTGGTCCACTACGCGGTGGGCAACATCCCGGGAGCGGTCCCCCGGACATCGACCTTCGCCCTGGCCAACGCCACCCTTCCCTACCTACGCCTCGTCGCCGACCTGGGGATCGACGGAGCCATCGAACGCCGACCCGAACTGGCCCAGGGACTGAACACCCGCAACGGTGAGATAACCAACGAGGCGGTCCGCTCCGCCTTGGTTGTCTGACGGGCAATGGCAGGGTCCCGATGACGGCTCGCTCGGCGGCGCTTCCGGTGGAGGTGCCCGGGGCCCTCCACACAGGCGGCTCGCTCCCCGCTCGAGCCCAGGTGGTGGTCGTCGGAGGCGGGATCATCGGTTGCTCGATCGCCTATCACCTGGCCCGGCGCGGCATCACAGATGTCCTGTTGCTCGAGCAGAACACCCTCACGGGCGGAACCACCTGGCACGCGGCCGGCCTGGTGAGCCAGCTCAAGTCCAGCCACAGCCTCACCAGGCTGGCCACCTACACCACCCGCCTGTTCGAGGAACTCGAGGACGAGACCGGCCAGGCCACCGGTTACCGCACCACCGGATCGATCTCGGTGGCCTCCGACATGGAACGATGGGAGGAGATCCTGCGCGGCATGTCCATGGCCAGGACGGCCGGAGTGGACATGGAGGTGATAGATCCGGAGCAGGCCAGGGAGATGTGGCCCTTGCTCCGTATCGACGATCTGGTGGGCACGGTGTTCATCCCCGAGGACGGCCAGACCAGCCCGGTCGATACCACGATGGCGCTCGCCAAGGGGGCCAGGGACCGGGGCGTGACGATCCGGGAGGGGATCGCCGTGGAAAGGGTCCGGGTGGAGGACCGGGCTGCCGTCGGGGTGGAGACCGAACGAGGCTACGTGGAGGCGGAGACGGTGGTGCTCGCCTGCGGGATCTGGACCCGGCAGCTGGCGGCCGCCGCCGGAGTGAACGTCCCGCTCCATCCGTGCGAGCACTTCTATGTCGTGACCGAACCGCTGGAGGGGATGCTGCCGGGGATGCCCACCCTGCGGGATCCCACCAACTACACCTATTTCAAGGAGGAGACCGGCAAGCTGATGGCCGGTTTCTTCGAGCCGAGGGCCAAGACGTGGCGGTACGAGGTACCCCGTGACTTCTCGTTCGGCACCCTCGCCGAGGACTGGGATCACATCGGCCCGATCTTCGAGCGATCCATCCACAGGATCCCCGCCCTGGCCGAGACCGGCATCCAGCTCTTTCTCAACGGACCGGAGGCCTTCACTCCGGACGGGGTCTACTACCTGGGTGAATCTCCCGAGGTGGACGACCTGTTCGTGGCCGCCGGCTTCAACTCTGTGGGTATCCAGTCCGCCGGCGGGGCCGGTTGGGTCCTGGCAGACTGGATCGCCGACCACCGGCCCCCCATGGACCTGTCGGCGGTGGATCTCCGACGGTCATTCCCCTTCCAAGGGGAGAAGTCCTACCTGGAGGAGCGGATCTCCGAGAGCCTCGGACTTCTCTACGCCATGCACTGGCCCTTCCGGCAGTTCGAGTCTGCCAGGGACGTATACCGCTCCGTGCTGCACGAGCGTCTGGCGGAACGGGGAGCCGTGTTCGGCGAGGTGGCCGGATGGGAACGGCCCAACTGGTTCGCCACCGAGGGGATGGAGCGGGAGTACCGGTACTCCTACGGCAAGCAGAACTGGTATCCAGCCTCGTCCGAAGAATGCGAAGCCACCCGTCGGCGCGTAGCTCTGTACGACCAGTCCTCGTTTGCCAAGTTCCAGCTGCGCGGACCCGATGCCCTGGCGGTCCTGAACCACATCGGGACCGCCGATGTGGACACGCCCGTGGGCAAGGTCTCCTACACGCAATGGCTCAACGGTCAGGGTGGCATCGAGGCCGATCTGACCGTCACCCGCACGGGACCCCAGGAGTTCATGGTGGTGACCGGGGCTGCTGTGGCCAACCGTGACTACCACACGCTGCGGAGAGCCCTACGAGGTCATGATGCCGAACTGGCCGACGTCACGATGGAACTCCCGACCATCGGGGTGATGGGCCCGCGATCCCGAGCTCTCCTGGGCGCCCTCACCGACACCCCGCTCGACAACACATCGTTCCCCTTCGGATGGTCACAGGAGATGACAGTGGCGGGTATCGGTGTGCGCGCCCTGCGGGTCAGCTACGTCGGCGAGTTGGGTTGGGAACTGTACGTCTCCAGGGACTCGACTGTCGACCTGTTCGATGCGGTGATGGAAGAGGGGGAGGCCTACGGGATCCATCCGGCCGGCTACCACGCCATGAACACGCTCCGTCTCGAAGCCGGGTACCGGCACTGGGGACACGACATCACCGACGAGGACACCCCCATCGAAGCGGGTCTCGGCTTCACGATCGCCTGGGACAAGGAAGGCGGCTTCCTCGGCCGTGAGGCTCTCCTGGCCCAGAGGGCGGCGCCTGTGCTGCCCAAGCGCCTGGTCCAGTTCATGCTGGAGGATCCGGACCGGATCGTCTACCACGACGAGCCGATCTACCGGGACGGGGCCCTGGTGGGCCGCACCACGTCCGGCATGTACGGTCACACCTTCGGCACCTGCCTTGCCATGGGATACCTTCTCCACGAGGGGGGCGTCACCCCCGAGTGGATCGAGTCGGGAACCTTCGACATCGAGGTAGCAGGAGTCCCGGTGGCCGCCACCGCCCGCCTCCGCCCGTTCTACCGGACCAGGACCCGCACGTAGGAGGGTGCTCAAGTAACGGGTAGACGGTCGGGCCATCGTCCGCCGACGTGGCACTTGTCGTCGACCGTCGGGCCAACAGGGCGTATTGACCACCCTTCCAGACAGAGGAGAGGAGATCGCCGCACCCTTCCGCGGCAATCGGGGGCTCGAAATGCCACCAGCTACTCCGACGAGGATGGCATCCTTGCAATGAGGAGGGTCACATCCTTGTAATAATGTGCCGATGATCTGCACCTTCTGCGAGACGCGCGAGGAAGACGCCCGAGCCCTGGTCGTCAGTTCGCCGACAGCCGCCATCTGCGACAGGTGCGTCGAGCTCGCCTCGGAGATGGTCAAGGAGAGATTGACCCCCATCGGTGACATGGTGCTCGACAACATCGGGCAACTGGCCACCAACAACCCTCGCTTCCCGGGGATCCTGGGGGTCGTGGACGATGCGGTGGTGGCTATCCGGCGGGGAAGGATCATCTGGGCCGGCCCGGCCGAACGCCTACCCCAGGGCCTCGACCCCCTTCCCCGCCTCGATTGCGGAGGGCGGACGGTCATACCGGGCCTGGTCGATGCCCACACCCATATGCTGTTCGGCGGAGACCGCAGCGACGAGTTCGCCTTGCGGGCCGCCGGGATACCGGAGGTCGAAGCGTCCGTCCGGGGCGGCGGTCCCGCCGGGACTGCCCGGACCACCCGGATGATGGAACCCGACGACTTCGCCGACGCGGTCAGCCGGCGCCTGAGCCGGATGCTGGAGTCCGGAACCACCACCGCCGAGGCCGCCGCCGGCTACAGCACCAGCCACCGGGACGAGCTCGAACTCCTCGAGATCGCCGGGCTGGTCAACGAGATCCACGCTCTGGACCTGGTGGCCACGTTCGACATAGCCCGGCTCCCGCTCATTCCCCCGGACCGAGAGGACTATCTGCACAACCTGGTCGACAAGGTGCTTCCCGAGGTTGCCGACCTCGGCTACGCCATCCGCATCGCCTACGGGAGGGAATCCCTGACGGTCGACGAAGCCCACCTGCTGCTGTCGACCGCCGCCGGACTCGGAACGCGGACCCGCCTTCACTGCGAGGACACGACGTCGGGCGAAGCGTACCGCCTGGCATTGGATGCCGGAGCGACCGTCATCGACCACTGCGGCAACGTGGATCGCACGAGAGCCAAGGAGATGGGCAACCGGGGCACGGCGGTGGTCATCACCCCCGTCACCAGCCTGGCGGGCCGGGGCTACATACCTCCGCTCCGCGAACTGGTCGCCTCCGGCGTACCGGTTGCGCTGGGAACCGATTGCCGCCCGGTCCCCGTGCTGGTGGAGTCTCTGCCGCTGGCCATCTCGTTGGCGGTCATGGAGATGGGGTTCACTCCGGACCAGGCACTGTGGTCGGCGACTCGGGGGGGCGCCATCGCCCTCGGATTGCAGGATCGGGGTTGGATCGCCCATGGGGCAACGGCCGACCTGCTCATTCTGGATGCACCGAGCCCCACCTACCTCAGCTACCGGCCCGGGGCCGATCTGGTCTGGAAAGTACTCAAGAACGGAATAGTGGTGGTCAACCGCTGAGAACTCTCCGACCCGGCGGATCCCCCTCCGTCCGGATGGCACGGAGGCGAAACCGCGGTAACCTTGTCCGTCGATGGCCTTTTCCCCCGCCCTCCGGCACGAGCATCCGATCGCCATGGCCCACCGGGGATCGATGTTGTTGTGGCCCGAGAACACCATGACAGCCTTCCAGAACGCGGTGAACCTGGGGTACCTCTACCTCGAGACCGACCTCCGGATCAGCCGCGACGGGGTTCTGGTGACCTTTCACGACGACACGCTCGATCGCACCACCGACGGAACAGGCCTGGTCTCCGACCACCTGTGGGAGGAACTCGGGCGCCTGGACGCCGGCTACCGGCTCCGCCTGAACGGCGATCACCCCTACCGAGGACAGGGGATCCGCATACCGACGCTCAAGGAAGTCGTGACCGCCTATCCCGACCGGGTGTTCTCGCTCGACCTCAAGAGCGACGGAATGGAGGAGGCCCTGGTGGAGACCATCAGCCGTCTGGATCTGTGGGACCGCGTGATCGTGGGATCGTTCAGCGGGGCCCGGCTGCGGCGCTTCCGTTCGCTCGCGGACCGGCCAGTAGCCATGTCGGCCGGTCCAGGAGAGACGCTCCGGTTCGTGACCGCCACCCGGTTTCGCCTCCCCTACCGGCCGAAGGCCGACTCGTTCCAAGTACCCGTCAAGCACGGCATCACCATCGTGAGCGCCCGGACGGTGCGAGCCGCCCGAGAACTCGGCGTGCCGTTGATAGTGTGGACGATCAACGACCGGGGGGAGATGGAGGACCTACTCGACTTGGGCGTGGACGGCATCATCACCGACCGCCCGGACCTGCTGCGGGAGTTGCTGGACGAACGCAGCCGGGACACCGGACCGAGGGGGGCCGCAGATGGGTGATTGGGTCGATGTCGGGCGGGTCGTCAAGCTCCAGGTCCAGCGAGACCTCCTGCGGCGGGGCCCTGTCTACGGCACGGGGAACCTCGCCGAGGTGTCGGTTCTGCGCCTCACCCCGGACGGGCCGATCGGGTTCGATGGTTCTTCCTGGATCGTCGACCGCCATCACCGCGCCCATCCGGCATCGGCGCGCTACGACCCGGCCCGGGCCCTCTCGATCGGGTTCACCTCGCACTACGAGTACATCTGGGGTCGCTTCGACCCCATCCCGCTCGGATCCGCGGGCGAGAACCTGATAGTGGAGACGGATCGACTGATTTCCCTCCCCGACCTGGAGGGCGGCATTCGTATCCACAGCTCAGAAGCTTCGGTCGCCATCGGGACCGCGGCCGTCGCCGAACCCTGCGTGCCGTTCACCCGTTTCGCTACCGGACATCACGACGCCCGGGCCGACGAGATCGTCGAGGAGCGGAACCAATTGCGGCGGGGTATCAGGGGCTTCGTGATGGCTGTGGACGGCATAGACAACTTCGACATCTCCCCGGGCGCCACGGTGTCGGTCCGCCCCGGCTGAGCCCGGTGGTCCGCCTCGGTAACAACTTGGCGCGCCCTGCCTGGCATCGACGCCACGCGCCGGCGGTGCGCGCCACGGCGCGACCCTGCGGGCACACCGCCGCCACCTGGGGCGTCATGATGGGAGATCCCGGGGCATCCGGCCCGCCGATCGGTGTGCTCCGTCTCGGAATACTCCTCCTCGTGATGGCGGCGGGCGTCGTGTCCTGCGGCGGGAGCGACGGCGAGGGCCTGCCAGATGACGCGCTGATCCTGGTCGTGTCGTCGGATCTCTCGGTCGGGCACGAGCGCGTGCTGGTCTCCGCCATCGACCGCGAGAACCGTTCACTGGTCACCGACCGGCCGGTCCGGCTGGCCTTCTTCGCTCCGGACGGAACAGCGAGAGCGGAGGTGCCGGCGAGCTTCGAGTGGGCGATTCCCGAGGTCCGCGGCATGTGGGTGGCCAGGGTGGCGTTCGATGTCCCCGGCAACTGGACACCCGCGATCCGGACCCCGGATGACCGCCTGGTGCGCGGCGTCCCGTTCAGCGTGGCGCCGGAGTCTCTTGCCGTAGCGGTCGGGGATACCGCGCCCGCCTCGCGGTCGAAAACCCTGGCCGGCGGGCCGATCGAGGCGGTCACCACCGACCCGGACCCCGATCCCCGCCTCTACGAGACGACGGTGGCCGAGGCGGTCCGGTCGGGCCGCCCGTCGGTGATCGTCTTCGCCACGCCGGCCTTCTGCACCAGCCGGACCTGCGGACCGGTGCTGGATTCCGCCAAGGCGCTCCTCGACCGCTACCCGGACGTGAACTGGATCCACGTGGAGGTGTACGACAACCTCGACGCGCCCACCACCGAAGCCCTGATCCCGACGGATCCGGTGCTCGAATGGGGCTTGCCCAGCGAGCCGTGGGTGTTCGTGGTGGATGCCGCCGGGATCGTGGCCGACAGGTTCGAGGGTGTGGTCGGCCGCGCCGAGCTGGACGAGGCACTGGCGCGGGTGACGGCATGACCACCACCCTGCGGCCCCACGACGGGTCTCGGCTTGTTCGCAACCGCGGGAGACCCGTAACATGCGAGAATCCCGCGACGCACCCGCGGTCGAGTCACGAAAGGCAGAGATGAACCGACGCGAGCGGCCGGCATGGTGGCCATCGAGATGTGCGCCGGTAGCCCTTCTCGCCATCGTCTTGCTGGGCAGTTGCGGCCGGGTCGAACAACCTCTCAACTCGTTCGACTCCCAAGGACCGATCGCCGAGCGTATCAACGCCCTGTTCTGGCCGGTGTTCTGGATGGCCGTGGTCATCTTCGTCCTGGTCCAGGGCGCCCTGCTGCTGGCCGTCTTCCTGTTCCGGGAACGCAAGGGGAAGGAACGCCCCGAGCCCAAGCAGGTGACCGGCAACACCCGGCTCGAGTTGTTGTGGACGGTGATCCCGACACTGATCCTGGCCGGTATCGCCGTCCCGACGGTAGCGACGCTGTTCGATCTGGCCGAGTGCCCGCGCGGCGCCATGGAAGTCGAGGTCATCGGACACCAGTGGTGGTTCGAGTACCGCTATCCCGACTCGGGCGTCACAACCGCCAACGTGATGGTGATACCCGAGGACACCGAGGTCTGCGCAAAGATGACCTCCGACGACGTGCTCCACAACTTCTGGATTCCCAAGCTGGCGGGGAAGCGCTACCTGGTGCCCGGACAGGAAACCGAGCAGCGCCTCTATGCCGACGATCCCGGCGAGTATTGGGGACACTGCGCCGAGTTCTGCGGGCTCAGCCACGCCCGGATGCGGGCCCGGGTGATCGCCATGACCCGCGGAGATTTCGATGCCTGGGTGGACAACCAGCTCCTCCCCGCCGTGACACCGTCGCCCGGCTCCGAGGCAGAGCGGGGAATGGAGGTGTTCCTGGGAGGAGCCTGTATCGGGTGCCACATCATCGACGGGGTGAACGACCCGGATCCGGCCACCCTGACCGTGCCGGCGCCGGACCTGACCCACTTCGCCGACCGCCATGTATTCGCAGGGGCGACCCTGCCCGCCGGATTGAATCCCACCCGGGCGGATTGGGAGGCGGGCCTGAAGCTCTGGCTGGCCGACCCGCCGACCTGGAAGCCCGGATCGTTCATGTCCGACCTCGGCCTGACCGCCGACGAGATCGACGCCCTGGTCGCCTACCTGTCGACGCTGGAATGATGGATCGAAGGAGGCCTCGATGGCAATCGACCTGACGACCGAGACCGTCAAGCGGCCTGCCACCACCGTCTACCGCCGCCCGCGGTTGACAACGGGCTTCTGGGGCTGGATCACCACCGCGGACCACAAGAAGATCGGTCTCCTGTACGGCTACACGGCGTTCGTCTTCTTCATCACCGGCGGGATCGAAGCGCTGCTCCTTCGCATCCAGTTGGCCGGCCCGAACGGCGCCTTCCTGAGCGCCGCGGAGTACAACGGCCTGTTCACCACGCACGCAGTGACGATGATATTCCTGTTCGTCATGCCGATCTCGGCGGCCTTCTTCAACTATCTCCTGCCGCTCATGATCGGCGCCAGGGACGTGGCCTTCCCTCGCATGAACGCGGTCAGCTACTGGATCTTCCTGTTCGGGGGCTTGTTCATCTACTCGTCGCTGTTGTTCGCGACCTCGCCCGCCCCGCTCGGTGGCAACCTTCCCGGAGGAGCCACCGACGCCAGCATGCTCGGCTCCATCCCCAACAGCGGGTGGTTCATCTACGCACCCAACAGCGGGGCGGAGTTCTCGCCGGGCACCGCCGTCGACTACGCGGCGCTCGGGTTGCAGATGCTCGGCGTGGCGTCCCTCATCTCGGCGGTCAACTTCATCGTCACCATCCTCAACATGAGGGCCAGGGGGATGAGGCTCCTGCGCATGCCTGTGTTCGTGTGGATGACGCTGGTCGTGGCGCTGCTGCTGCTGTTCTCGCTGCCGATCATCGCCATCGCCCTCTTCATGCTCACCTTCGACCGGCAGTTCGGAACGCTGTTCTTCGTGGCGGAGGCCGGCGGGGACCCGATCCTGTGGCAACACCTCTTCTGGCTGTTCGGGCACCCCGAGGTGTACATCCTCATCCTTCCGGCCATGGGTATCGTCTCCGAGACCCTGCCGGTGTTCTCCAAGAAACCCCTGTTCGGCTATCCGGCGGTGGTCTTCGCGGGCGCGGCCATCGCCTTCCTGGGATTCGGTGTGTGGGCCCATCACATGCTCTCGTCCGGCATCCCCACGGTGGCACAGGCCGCGTTCGGCCTGTCGACGATGACCATCGCCATCCCCACCGGAATAAAGATCTTCAACTGGCTCGGGACGGTCTGGGGAGGCCGGGTCCGCCTGGCCACCCCCATGCTGTTCTCGCTCGGGTTCGTGGCGCTGTTCGTGATCGGAGGCCTGTCCGGGGTGACCCACGCGGTCGTTCCGTCGGACTGGCAGCAGACCGACACCTACTACGTCGTGGCCCACTTCCACTACGTGCTGTTCGGCGGGGCCATCTTCGGCCTGTTCGCCGGCATCTACTACTGGTTCCCCAAGCTGACCGGCCGAATGTACAACGAGGCCCTCGGTAAGTGGCACTTCTGGCTGATGTTCATCGGCATGAACATGACCTTCGGCCCGATGCACTGGCTGGGACTCCAGGGCATGGTGCGACGCACCTGGGTGTACGCGGACGAGGCGGGTCTCGGACCGTGGAACATGGTGGCGACAGTGGGGGCCTTCGTCATCGCGGTCTCGGTGCTGGTGTTCATGATCAACTGGATGCACTCGAAACGGAGAGGCCGGCCGGCGCCCCATGACCCGTGGGACGCCCGTACCCTGGAGTGGACCATTCCCTCGCCCAGCCCCGAGTACAACTTCGCGGTCGAGCCGGCGGTGACCTCGCTGGACGACTTCTGGCACCGGAAGTACGACGAGGACGAGGACGGGCGGGCGGTCCGCAAGGAGAAGGCCGACGAGATCGTGGCCGGCATCATCTACGCCAACGGCCACCCGGACCAGGAGATACACCTTCCGGCCCCCTCCTACTTCCCCTTTTTCGTCGGTTTCGGCATCATGCTCATCGCCTACGGGATCACCTACCACACCCGGCCGTGGGGCATCCCCCTCATCGCGGCCGGCGCCTTGGTCGCCATCGGAGCCTTCGTGGCATGGGGATCGGAACCGCTCGAGGAGATCCACGACGAGGAACACGACGACCTCGACGACCACGAGGGCGATCCACACGAGCCACACGCCGGGGCCGCCCTGGGCGGAGGAGACGCCTGATGGCGGAACTCGCCCAAGACCACGGGGACGGCCCGGCCCACCATCAGGTCACGGGGATCGACAACCGCAAGCTGGGGATGTGGGTGTTCCTCAGCTCCGAATTCCTGTTCTTCGGCGCCCTGATAAACAACTACCTGCTGTTCAAGGGACGGGACTTCGGGCCGGATGCCCTATACCCGGTGGAACTGTACGACATCCCCTTCACCTCGATCAGCTCCTTCGTGCTGCTGATGAGCTCGTTGACCATGGTGCTCGCCCACTCGGCGCTCACCCGCAACGACCAGGACCAGACCAGGACCTGGCTCTTCGCCACCGCGATCCTGGGGATCGTGTTCGTGTCCGGGCAGTTCTTCGAGTTCGCCGAGTTCATCCTCCACGGCCTCAAGCTCAACGTGAACCCGGCCGCCAGCGCTTTCTACATGCTGACGGGATTCCACGGCGCCCACGTGATCATCGGGGTGCTGATGCTCCTGGTGCTGGCGTTCAAGTCGGTCCGGACCGGTAGCCTCTCCGAGGCCGAGGGCCTCAACGTGGAGCTGGTCGGGCTGTACTGGCACTTCGTCGATATCATCTGGATCGTGATCTTCGTTCTCGTGTACCTGATCCAGTGAGGATGCAGGGGTAGCGAATGGCAGGCGGCGAGCACCACCATCCCCAGCCCGGGCAGTACGTGTTCATCGCGGTCGTGCTGGGGGTGCTCACCGCGGCCGAGGTGGGCCTGTTCTACCTGGAGGCCGGGGTGGATGCCATAGGTCAGAACCTGACCGTCCCTGCCCTGCTCGGTCTCAGCGCCCTCAAGTTCTACCTGGTGGTGGCAATGTTCATGCACCTGCGCTTCGAGAAGCGACTGCTGTCGCGTTTCTTCACCGCAGGCGCAGTGCTGGCCGGGGCCCTGTACCTGATCACACTGTCGGCTCTCGGAGCGGTCATCCTGTTCTGAAAGGCCACGACGAGCCTGCCGTATCCTGCATACGCGTTCGACCAGCCGCGTCAGCGACAGCCCTGACAACTGGTCCCTTACCGCGTAACTCCTGCCGTCCGCGAGCGGTGGTGGGCTCGCCAGAAACGCTCTGTATCGGCATCTACCCTTGCCAGTCCCAGTGACCTGTACAACTCAAACAGTAGGTATGGTACACGTACACTGCTGTTATCGTAGTAATTAGACGAACCAAGTAGTAGAACTGCAATATAGGAACGAGGTAAGGACGATGCTGCTTCGATTCGAAATCGGCAACCACCGATCGATCCTCGAGCCTGTGGAGTTGTCGATGATTGCCATGGACGAGGACAGGCCCGCGACACGTAGCTTCGAGCGGTTGGACGAGAAGGTTCTCACCGTAGCCGGCATCTACGGTGCCAATGCCTCCGGCAAGACGAACGTCGTGGACGGCATGGCGTGGCTGTCGCGTGCGATCAGGAACTCGCTGCGCCGGTGGGAGGGCTCGATCCCGCGCGACCCTTTCAACTTCGAGCAGGGCCTCTCACAGCCATCCAGCTTCGGGGTCGACCTCATGGTCAACGAGGTCCGGTATCGCTACGAACTGGAACTCAACGATAACGAGGTGCTGTTCGAGGCTCTGTACAGCTATCCCCAGAGGCGGAGGCGCAGGCTGTTCGAGCGGGAGGGCGACAACCTCACATTCAGGCGCGGGACCGAGATCACGGGCGGGGGTCATGAGTTGGTCACGCCTACCACTCTCGTCATGTCCACCGCCGGCCGGCTCAACGCCGAGATAGCTGCTGTAGCAGAGTGGCTCCGCAGTATTCGACCCGTCGGTTTCAGTCCGGGCGTACCGCTCGGGCTAGGGAGAGGGCACTATCACCGCGGCATACGGTGGTCGGTCCCAGGGTGGGAGGATGATCTGGCGGACACGTTCGACTGGTCGCAGCCTCGGCTCTTCACCGACGAAGCAGCATCCGGTACAGGGGGGGAGCTGCGATCCCTGGCTTTGGCATTGTTGCAATTCGCGGACCTCGGAATCGACGACGTAGAGGTGGTAAGCGATGCCGACTTCCACACCGGTCACGCAGGCCGCAGAATGAGGCTGTTACACACGGCAGGAAGCCGGACCCGGCCGTTCGAGCTGTGCGACGAGTCGGAGGGTACGCTGACATGGCTGAGCCTGATGCCCGCCCTGCTCACCGCGTTCAGGAGAGGAGGCCTGATAGTGGTAGACGAGTTGGACGCCAGTCTCCACCCGTCGATCTCCAGCAAGTTGATACAGATGTTCCAGGATCCCTCGATGAACCGCCCGGGTGGGCAGATCGTCTTCACATCCCACGATGTGACCCTGCTGGGTTACATGAACCGCGACGAGGTGTGGCTCACGTCGAAGCGACCGGACGCAAGCACCGTGCTAACACCGTTGTCTGACTATCGAGGCCACAGGGTCCGCCGCTCGGCGAACTTGGAGCACGCCTACCTGGAGGGCAGGTTCGGAGGGACACCGGTGGTGGACCCGTCCCGTATTCGCCAGGCGATTGCCCTCATCTCCGGCAACTGAGGATGGCCCCGCGCCGGCGCGGCCGCAGATCGCTCCGCCGCCGCCCACCCCGCATAGACGAACGAAAGCGGTTAGTCGTTTTCTGCGAAGGGGAGGTCACCGAGCCGGCTTATCTCACTGCCCTCGAGCGGTTTCATGGCGTCAAGAGTGTCGCTGTGTTCGATATCCGCGAAGTCGGTTGTACTCCCCGCTCGCTCGACGAGCGAGCTAAGAAGGCGATAGTCGAAGCCGGTGAAGCGGCTACGGACAACACGGAGTACTGGTGCGTGTTCGACGTGGAAGCACCGACACCGCATCCAAGACTATAGGAGGCTGTTGTGATGGCGCGTGACAACGGTATCCGTGTCGCGATTTCCAATCCCTGCTTCGAGCCGTGGTTGGTCCTCCACTACGCCCAGCAAACAGCCTGGCTCGACACCGCCGCTGCCGTAGCATTGCGGAGCCGATACGACGGGTCCGCAGGGAAGGGTCTCGACGGCGCGACCTACGTGCGACGCCGTGCGGATGCGGTCGACAGGGCCAGGAAGCTCGAAGCCATGCACGAGGGGGATAGAAGGGAGTTCCCGAACGACAACCCGTCCTCCGGTATGTTCAAACTCGTGGGAACCGTCGAACCTTCCACTCCGGGCGACTAAGGTGCCCGCAAAGGCCCAACCGTGTCGAGCCCATGTGTTCGGCACCCCCACACCCTCAACACATCATCGCACGCGGGTCAACCTCCCGTGGTCACAGGGTATGTAGACATTCTTCGGGCGTCTACCCTGGTGATCACAATCGTGAAGAGGCCTGAACGCGTGCATCGGCTCGAGTCCCCACCATCCCTGCCGGAGAACTCTCCGAGATGATCCCAGCCTGGCACCCCCATCCCGACGTGTGGGGGTTCGTGTTCGTGCTGGGGTTCGGGTACTGGTACGCAATCCGGCGCATCGGACCCTACCTGGCTGTCGAGGGACCGCTCGTGACCCGACGGCAGGCCACCGCCTTCGCCCTCGGGTTGCTGTCGTTGTGGGCGGTGTCGGACTGGCCGTTCCACGACATCGCCGAGCAGCACCTGTTCCTCTTCCACATGATCGAGCACATGGTGCTGGCTATGGTGTCCGCCCCGCTGCTGATCGTCGGCACTCCAGCCTGGCTACTCGGACGCATCCTCACCAATCCCCGTGTCCTCCCCACCCTGCGGCCGCTCACCCAGCCGCTGGCGGCGTTCTTCATCTTCAACGGCATCATGGTCGGCATCCACTGGCCGGAGATAGTCCACCTGATGGTCACGTCCGGCTTCTACCACTTTGTCGTCCATGCCCTGCTCATCTCGGCCGCCCTCGTGATGTGGCTCCCGGTGCTCAGCCCGGTACCCGAACTGAAGAGGCTGTCCCCGCCGGTCCGGATGCTGTACCTGTTCGCCCACTCGCTGCTACCCACCATCCCGGCCTCCTTCCTCACCTTCGGAAGGGAACCGCTGTACCGGTTCTACGCCGAGGCGCCCCGCCTCTGGGGTATCGACGCCATTACCGATCAGGCCATGGCCGGTCTCGTCATGAAGCTGGGCGGGGGCGCCATCCTGTGGGGCGTCATCGTGGTGGTCTGGTTCCGCTGGTACGCCTACGAGCAGCAATGGGAAGCCCTGGAGCGAGAACTACGCAAGACCCCATGAGGAGGATCGCAGCCGCGGTCGTGGGGCTGGCGCTGGTCACGGCAGGCTGCGGCGATTCCGGTGGGGGTCGAGAGACGGTGCGGGGGGTGGTGTTGGAGGTCGACGGTGACCTGGCATCGGTGGAATCCTTCGTTCTCCGAACCGACGAAGGCGACATCCTGGAGGTGGTGCCTGCTCCCGGCGGCGACTTCCGGTTCCCGCTGCCCCACCTGCACGATCATCGACGGACCCTCGAACCCGTGCTCGTGGAACTGGATCGCTCGGTCGATCCACCCCTGGCAACCGCCATTCGGGATGCCGACAGCCCGGCCTGGCACGCGGGCGAGGAGAGCCGGACCGAGCATCCGGACTCCCCCGAACCGAACCGGGTGTCCGCATCGGAACCGGACCGCGCCGGGTCCGGACCGGTCGGGCAGGACGACCCGGCCCGCGAGAGCGAGGCGGAGACCCCCGACGAGGCCGGGGCGGGCCAGGAGTCCGAGAGCGCACCGGATCGTCCCGGTCCGCCGCCCGACGCCACTACCGCAGCAAGCACCTCCACCCCGCCGACGACCGGACCGGCAACGGAGGACGACCCGGAAGAAACGGGCACGGAGCCGCAAGTGACGGGGCCGGAGACGGAGGAGACCGGAGGACCCGTCATAGACCTGGTGATCATCGACGGACACCTCGATGGTGGGGCCCGCCGGGAGTCGGTGCAACTCGGCGACACCGTCACCCTGAGGGTGACCGGCAACAGCGATGGCGAGATCCACGTACATGGTTACGACCTCTTCGTCCACTTGGTGGGCGGCGCCGGGGGACTGGCCTTCGAAGCGTCCATACCGGGTGTATTCGAGATCAAACTCGAAGGATCGCACACCCTTCTGGTCCGCATGGAGGTGTCCTGATCCGGCGCGGGATCGTGGCCGGCGCAGCGATATGGGTGGCGGTCCTGGCGCCGGCCATCCCGGCGGCGGCTCACGGAGTGGGGGGCCGCATCGACCTACCCATACCGGTCTGGCAGTTCGCCTGGGCGGCCTCGTTCGCAGTGGCCGCCTCCTTCACGGTGCTGGGCAGGTTCTGGACCGAACCTCGATTGGCGAGGGCCGCCCAAGGAGGATTGCTCCTGCGGAGCATACGAAGATTCGATCGGCTGCTCCGTTCCGTCGCGCGGCTGATCGGCCTGTTGGCCTTGGGCGCCCTGCTCTACGCCGCCCTCCGGGGGAACAGCAGCATCACTTCGAACATCGCCCCCTACGCGGTCTTCATCGTCTTCTGGGTCGGTCTCCAGCTGGTCTCCGCATTCCTGGGCGATGCATGGGCGGGGTTCAACCCGTTCTGGACCCTGGCCGACCTGGGCGCCTGGATTCGTGCCCGGACCACCGGGAAGCCGATATCCGAGGCGAGCGCGGGCGGCGGTGACCGATGGTGGGCAGTGGCGGCCATCTTCACGTTCGTCTGGTTGGAACTCGCCTACCACCAGGGGGCCTCACCCAGGACGATCGGCGCCTACCTGATCGTCTACACCGCGGCGATGGGGGTCGGCGGGATGGTGTACGGGCGGGGGTGGGTGCGTGATGCGGACGGGTTCGGGGTACTGTTCAGCACCCTCGGGGCCATGGCGCCCCTCCACCGCCATCGCTCGGGCCTGTGGAGGTTGCGATCTCCTCTCGCCGGTCTCGCAACCCTGGAAATACCCCCGGGCGCCGTGCGCTTCATCCTGGTGGTACTGGGTTCCACGACGTTCGACGGGTTCTCCCGTAGCTCGTTCTGGCTCGATGTCGTATCGAACCGGTCAGGTTGGGAGTTGACCGCCCTCAACACCGGGGGCCTGGTCTTCGCAATCGGAGTCGTGATGTTCGTCTACCGGATGGCCATCGCAGCCATGGCATGGATCACGGGTGATTCCGAGGCCGAACTCGGCGACGCCTTCGGCCCGTCGCTGGTCCCGATCGTGGTGGCCTACACGGTGGCCCACTACTTCAGCTTCCTCGTCCTCGACGGACAGGCCATCCTTCGGTTGGCCTCGGATCCCTTCGGGATGGGCTGGAACCTGTTCGGCACTGCTGCCTACCGGGTGAACTACGGGCTCCTGTCCACGACGGCCATCGCGTGGATACAGACCGCGGCCATCGCCGTGGGCCACGTTCTCGCCGTCCTGGTCGCCCACGACCGGGCGGTCGAGCGATACCCTGCAGGCTTGGCGGTCCGGTCGCAGTACCCGATGCTGGCCGCCATGATCGGCTACACGGTGGGGGGACTGTTCCTGCTGCTGGGGCGGTAGTCGTGAGGTAGTGATCGGTGGTCAGTGGCCGGTGGGAGGCGGGTGTCTCTCAGCCGACCTGGATGGATTGCACCTGCGCATGGTCGGAAGGCGCCTCGTCGCCACCCTCTTCCTTCGTGATCGAAGCGGCGATTAGGGCCAACATCAGCAGCACCACTCCCACGCCTGCGGCTGCGACCAGCACCTCGTTCTTGGTCACCCGGAGGTTGGGACGTGACGCCATGAGAGCGGCGAAACCCACCGTGCCGATGGCCACGAAGATGGCGATCAGCGGGGCGAACCCCGAGAAACGCAGGAGCAACGATCCGAACGAAACCACTATCACGAGAATCACCAGGCCGGCGGCAACCGGAAGTGCAAGCGCGTCGGAGAGCCGTCGCTTGACGGTGTCGGCATCCTCGGCTTCTTCGCCCGACAGGGCGGCGGGCTGCGCCACCGCCTGGGCGATCCCGCCGACGACCGCGCCGAGCAGCGCACCGGCGGCCACCATGCCCAACACCATCATCGGGCTGATGGAGACCAGCTTGGTCCCCGAGAGGGACGACTCGGCCGTGGCGAAGAGGAAGCCACCCAACCCGGCACCCAGCACCAGCCCTATGAACGCCCCTGACAGGACCGATCCGAGTGGAGTCGTATCCGTATCGTACGCGGGCGACCGGAACCTGCCGGCGCCGCGCGAAGCCATCGTGATGATGGCGCCCATCACCGCCCACAGGACCGCTATGGCGGCCACCGCGGTCCACGTGACTTCAACCGCCGGCCCGCCCACCGCGGTGGTCTCGGAGAGACGGCCCAGGAGCAGCGGCGCCTGGGCGATCATCGACAGGAACCCCAACGCCGCGCCCCACCCGGCGCCGACCTTGGCGCCCAAGCGGATACGGTCCGCCAGCGACGCCGGCTCGATCGGTTCGAGTTCCTCCTCCTCGACGACCTCGACGGCGGCCACCACGGGCTGTTCGACCACCGGCGCGGGAACGGGTTCGGCAACTGCCGGTTGCAGCGCGGGGGCAGGCGTCGGCGCGGTTACGGGCGGCGGAGCCGCCTCCCGTACCGCGGTGGCCGTAGCAGCCATGGGGCCGGCGCCCGACCAGGCGGCCAATACGTCCTCGACCGCTACGCCCTGAGCCTGGGCACGGGCCTCGGCCGATCGCTCCACCAGATATTCGGGAGCACCGCCCAGCAGTTCACCGATGGTCGAGAGGCGTGGATCCGACATCGCCCGAGATGTTAGCGGGGACGCGGAGGCGCCGACCACGACGTGCCGCGTATCGCAGCACGTCCGGCGCGACGCCGGGTGCGCTCATCGCAACCGTGCCCCGGACCGGTCAGGAACGGTCCTCCGGCTGGTCGGATCGGTGGCGAGACCTTGCTCTGCGCTCGGCCCATATGATCAGCAGTACCCCCACCAACGCAATGGCGAACCCCGTGATGTAGTCGTATGGGTGGTGGGCCAACACCATCCTGAGCACCTCGCAACGAGTAGCGTCCGGCCGGGCCCGGAGCCCGGACCGTAGGACCAGCTTAGAGCCGGCATCCTCCAAGACGCCATCCTCCAATAACCGCAGCACCTGAGGATATGGCCGGCGCGAAACATGGCTAGGAAATCGACCCGCGCGGCTCGATTCCTATCGAATCGGGGAACGATTCCGCCTGCTATAGCGTTGAACCCGGATAGAATGCGCCAAAGCGGAGAATAGATGAACAGGAACAGCCGGAAAGTCTATAACCGAAAGCTACGAGCCCTGGCCGGCATGGTCCTTGCTGCAGTGGCTCTTGCGGCTTGTGGTGAGGGCAACCCGGACACGATCACCTACCGCGATGCCGAGAACCGTTCGCTGTTCGAACTACCCAACGATTGGCACCTGTACCGTGCCGACGAACTCGTCCAGATCGGCTCCGTGCCCTTCCTTCCCGACATCGGGGGATACAAGCCGATCTCCTTCGTCGCCTTCGACGGCGCCGCCGGGCGTAACCTTGAGAACCTGGCCCACGACGTGACCGCATCGCCCTTCCCGGTCGGTGCACACATCATCCGCCAGATCAGCCCCGACGAAAAAGAGTTTCTGTCACGCCGGACGATGGCGATGTCCGCATACGACGTCCAGAACCCAGGCCAAGGCGTACAGATCAACACCGAGGACTTCTCCTTCGGTAGGGACTACGAGGGTATCCGCGCATTCGTCGGCTTCACGAGAGAAGATGGCGACCTGGAGGGCTTGGTGTATGTATTGGCCGTGACCAATCCGGAAGTCACCGAGCTGTACTCGATGGCAGCCGGCTGCTCTCTGGACTGCTTCAGCCGGCAGCAGGAACAGATCCTGGAGGCAGTCAACTCGTGGGTAGTGAACACCAGACGATGAGAGGCCCGATGAAGACCGACGTCCGGCGCCGCTCCCCTACCTGGGACCGCATGAAGTTCATCGTGCTGATTCTGTTCTTCCTGGGTGTCCTGATCAGTTCCAAGGTCAGCGCGCCCTTCACCACCCTGAGCCAGGCCCTAGCCGACACCTGGAACGAGACATTCGGCCGAGTTCTGTTCATCGCCCTGCCGCTCGAGGTCCTTCGCCAGATCCACTATTACGTCTCGGAGCATTGGGGCCACTACAACCGGTTCTGGTCCCAACAGTTCTTCGGGGGCATAGAGCACCAAGCCCACCGTCGGTTCAAGCCATGGACGCGCTTCCGCTTCGGCCGCTACGTCCGGATTCTCATATTCTTGCTGATCCTCGGATCAGTGATCGACTACTTCGTCGCTGAGGTCTCGAGCCCGATCGAAGCCCTGATCCAGGCACCCCGCATCATTGCCAGCCGTATCTTCACCTATCCGTTCGTCTACATCCTGATGGCGCCGTTCTTCATGATCATCCAGTTCGGGTCACTCTTCTGGTTTCTGTCGCGTGGGGGCGTCGACACCATCATGCCGGAGGAGATCGAGACTCGGTACTCCGATGTCTGGGGTCAGGACCACGTGCTCGACTTGGTCCAGGAGAACGTCGGGTTCCTCGAAAAGCCGGATGAGATCGAGGCCAAGGGCGGCTATGTACCCGGCGGAATGCTGCTGTGGGGACCCCCCGGAACGGGCAAGACCCTCATCGCCGAGGCCACCGCGGGTGAGGTTGGTCTCCCCTTTGTGTTCGTAGATCCGGGTGCCTTCAACGCCATGTTCATGGGGGTAGGCATCCTAAAGGTCAAGGGACTCTTCCGAAAGCTCCGCAAGTTGGCCCTGCGCCACGGGGGGGTAGTGGTGTTCTTCGACGAGGCCGACGCTCTCGGCAGCCGGGGCGCCATAGCCCAGGGTGGACCACCCCCACAAGGCGTGGCACCGCTCACCTACGGGCTGCACTGCAACGCTTCGGCCTACCTGAATCCCCAGTCGCTCAGCATCATCGAAGCCGACAGATCACCGCCATCACCATCGTCAGGCGAATCCGACGAGCGGCTTCCCGGAAGCCGGCTCAACCGGATAATCATGGGCGCCGGTATGGGCGGCGGTGGCATGGGTACCCTTCAGGCGCTCCTGACCGAGATCTCCGGCCTGAAAAAGCCGAGGGGGCTCACCAACAAGGTTCGCAAGATGCTGGGCATCAGGCCCAAGCCGCCACCCAAGTACCGGATATTCATCATGATGGCCACCAACCTCCCCAGCGTCCTGGACCCGGCGTTGCTCCGCCCGGGCCGGATCGACCGTATCTACAAGGTCGGCTACCCGACCAAAGAAGGACGGCTCCGTACTTTCGAGGGTTACCTCAACAAGGTCAACCACAACATCAACCGCAAGCAAATGGACGAGTTGGCCGCCAAGACACCCTATTACTCGGGCGCCAAGATCAAGGATCTGGTCAACGAGGCGCTCATCCTGGCACAACGGGACAATCGCGACACGATCAAGTGGGATGATATCTGGAAGGCCAAGACCTTCAAGGAAATGGGACCGACGGAGGGTTTCGAGTACGTAGAGCGGGAGGAGTTCGCCGTTGCCATCCACGAGTCCAGCCACGCGGTCGCGGCCCATCTCCTCAAGTCCCACGCCAACATCGATGTTGCCACCATCGAGCGCCGGGGTGATGTCGGCGGCTTCGTCTCCTACATCGCCCTCGAGGACCGCTTCGTCCAATGGAAGACCGAGTTGGAGGTGGACATCAAGGTGTCTCTGGCCAGCCTGGCCGGGGAGCGGATGTTCTTCGAGGGCGACAACTCGATGGGGGTAGGCGGCGACCTGCGCAACGCGACCACGATCCAGAGCCGCATGATCGGGGTGTGGGGAATGGGCGACAACCTCGCGTCGAGCGCCGGGTTGCCGCGGCACGTGCTCGACCAGCCACCCGATCCGAGTGGAGAAATCGCAAAAACGATGGGTTCTCAGGTCGAGCGGAAGCTGCGGCACCTCTACGACGAGGTGTACGAGATGCTCGAAGATCACAAGACCGCGGTGTTCAATGTGGCGGTCCGACTCCAGAGGAAGAAGACCATCGCGGGTGACGAGGTAGCCAGGATCATAGGTGTCGAGGCGGGTTCGGTCACCAAGAGGAAGCCGGTCGGATTCGCCGCGGTCAGCGCCGAGGACCACCGCCGCTCCCTGCTGGGAATCGGTTCGAGGGAATGGCCGACCGGTAGCAGTTGAGAAAACCGGCCCCCGCACCGGCCGGGATCCGCAGAACCCAGGCGGTGCGGATGAGATCGGGGTCGGCCAGAGCCCGTCCGTCCGCTTGGATCAGATCCCGGTTGATGTCGTATATCTCCGGCCAGCGGTCCTCGGAACCCAGGTGGACCGTGGCGAACCCCCTGAGGGAGTCACCGCCCGCCACCGTCACGTGGCGTTCGGTTGGGTCCTCGGGTACCTCATCCTCCTCATGCCGGGGCGGCCGGGTCGTAGACCAGGGTGAACCCCGAGATCTGCGGGAAGTACAAGAAGGGAATGGTCGGTGCGAATCCCCCGATGAACCGGGCGGTCACATCCGGCCCCAGATCGAAGTCGTGATTCCCCAGGGCCATCGCGTCCTAAACACCGCTCAGAGCCACCGAGTCGTACAAGGGCCCCTCCCGTCCCAGCGAAACGCTGATCTCGCGGGAAGCCCGTAGGTTGTCACCCGAGCCGAGCGTCACCAATCCGTGCCCTGACGGACCGACCTGCAGCTGCTTCATCACGGTTACAAAACATGCCACACCGGGATCAGATTCCTGATCGGGAAGGAGTCTCGACTCGCCGGCACTGCTGTGCAGGATGGTAGGCGTGAACTCCTCGGTATCCTCGGGCTCCTGGATGTTCTCGGGCTCCTAGGTGTCCTCCACGGGTGCCACGAGCGCCGGCTGCGACCCGGCAGCCTCTCCGATCGGCACGTACCGGCATCCCCGGGAAATGGGCCGGACCGACGAAGGCTGGTCGACGTTGATCAAGGAAACATCGTTGGCGCGGACCTGTACCACGTGCTGCCCGTCACCGACCGGTACGACCGTGACGAGGTCGAAGGCCTCTTCGGCCGGAACGGGCCGCATGACACTGTGCTCGCCGGTATCGAGGGCCCATCTCGCTATCTGCGGAATGTCGAGGTCGGCCACGTACAACAACGAACCGTCGTCGTACCAGCCCGTCACCCCGGAGGTGGGCAGGAACCGGTCGATTCCCGGAGGGCCTATCTCCCCCTCGCCCTGCTCGTCCACCAGGTAATAGCTCCACACAACTGATCGTGTGCCGCCGGCCGGATCCTGCTCGACCAGCGCCACCAGAGCCCGGTCTCCGGACGGACTGAGGTAACCGTCCACCGCCACCAAGGGATTACCTGAGGGGGACAGCCCGAGGATCCGGGCCCACACGACCGACCTCTCGACCGGATCCACGGCATGGACGGCGAATGCGGTGCTGCCCTCCCACGCCGCCTCGCCGGCCACCAGCACCAGGTCCCCCACCGAGGCCAGCACGGTCTCGAACCTGCTCGCAACGACCTCGACTAATCCGACCCTGCTCTCCACCACGACCGGCCCCGGATCGATAGGGATAGCCACCCCTTCCCCGACCTTCACGAGGGACAGCGGATCGGTTTCCCCGACCGCATACAAATCCGGGCCGAGGGCTGCTCCCCTGACGGGCGAAGCACCGGGAAAGGAGAACCAGGTAGCCGCGAGCGGATCATGTACGTAGACACCTCCATCCAGTATCACCGGACGACTGAGTGGACGGATCACACCCGACGCCGGGACCTCTGCGGGCGAGACTAGCTCGAGCTTCGTCTCGGGGATGATGCCGAGGACGGCCCGTCGGGGCTCTCCGGGAACCGGGGAGAGTTGGACTTCGAACGAGAAGGGTTCGCCTGCCCGGACCCCTTCCACCCTTACCACGTCACCGACCCGGCCCCCCCGGAGCACGCCCAGCAGCGTTTCCTGCGTGGTGATGAGAATCCCGTCGAGCCCCGTCACTATGTCGCCTGCACGGAGCCTTCCATAGGCTCCGCTATCTTCCAGCACCTCAAGGATCCTCACCCCGCCCCCGACGGCCAGGAGGCATCCACCCTCGGGCGGGAAGAACCCCTCTACGTCGGCCGGGTTGACCCAATCGGGAACAATCTCCGTGGGGACCTCGAACGTCGGCCGTTCTGCAACCGGCTGGGAACAGGCAGACCCCACCAGCATGAGAACTACCAACGGAGCTAGGAGGGTGGTCAAAAACCCCCGGTTTGCCCGACCGTCGATGACAACTCCCTCCTAGGGATCCGAGACGCCGCATTCCCGTCTATAGGCTACGCGGTGCAAAGACCTGGGAGGGTGTCGAGAAACCTTCCGTTGGCCCGACGCTCGATGAGAAAAGGCTGCATCAGCGGACGGCGGGCCGGCCACTACCCGTTTTCGCCACCCTTCTGAGGACCTACTTCCCTGCCGACAGGTCGTCGACGGCGAATAGGTAGTCGGCCACCGGGCGCCCGCCGACCAGGTGCTCGTCGATGATTCGGTCCAGGACCTCCCCCGACACGGAGTGGTACCAGACCCCTTCCGGGTAGACCACGGCTATGGGACCCTGCTCGCATACGCGCAGGCAGTCCACCTTGGACCTGAGGACGGTGCCCGTTCCGGGCGCCGACAGGACCGGCGATCGGTCGAAGTTGCCCTGCCACGGGGGTGGCGCACTAGCCAGATCGAGTGCCTTGGTCGCCGATTTGAGCTGTCGCCACGCCGCCAGGCCCTCCTCGTAGGTCGAGCAGCGGGGGTTCCGCTGCTGGGCGCACAGAAAGATGTGCCGCCGGATGCCGCCTATCGACATCGCCGACGCAATCCGCTGCAGACGCTCCAACCGCTCCGTCATACGACCTCGACTCCTGGTTCCTCGTCGACTGCGACAAACTCGCCGATCACCGCCGCCACGGGCGCTACCGATGCCAGCCTCCCGACGAGTTCGTCCAGTATCTCCGGGGAAACCGCCATGAGCAAACCGCCGCTGGTCTGGGCGTCGGCCAGGATCTTGAGATCCGTCTCCCCCACCCGGTTCTCTACCATCGGCGACACGGAACGGAGATTGCGCATACTCCCACCCGGATACACGCCGCGTTCGACCAGATCACGGACTCCGTCCAGCACCGGTACCGACGACATGTCCAGCCGGGCCGACACCCGCGAAGCCTCAAGTATCTCCCGCAGGTGGCCCAGCAGGCCGTAGCCGGTCACGTCGGTGGCGCAGCGCACTCCCGCCTCCACCATGATGCCTGCGGCTGATCCGTTGAGGGTGGTCATGACGTCCACCGCTTCATCGTGCAACCGCCGTCCCGCCGATTGCTGCTTGACGGCGGTGGAGACCACGCCCGTACCCAGAGGTTTGGTGAGCACGATCGAGTCCCCCGGCCGGGCCGCATCGTTGGTGGTCATCCGCCCGGGGTCCACCACTCCGGTTACCGAGAATCCGTAGACGGGAACCTCGCCGTCGATCGTGTGGCCACCGGCGATGGTGGCCTGTGCCTCGGCCATGACGTCCGCTCCGCCCTCCATCACGTCAACCAGCAGATGGAGCGGCAGCGCCCGGCGAGGCCACCCGACCAGTTGAAGGGCGGTAAGCGGGTGGCCACCCATCGCATAGACATCGGAGAGGGCATTGGCGGCCGCGATACGGCCCCAGTCGTACGGGTCGTCCACGATGGGAGCGAAGAAGTCCACCGTCTGTACCAGGGCGCGTCCCTCGTCGATGCGGAATACGCCTGCATCGTCGGATGTAGCCAGCCCGACCAGCAGATCCGGATGTGCGGTGGCTCGATGGTTTGTGAAAGGGCGCAGAACCTGCGCCAGCTCGTCGGCGCCGAGTTTGCAGGCTCAGCCGGCACCGGGGGAGAACGATGTGAGTCGGATCTCCGGCACAGGTCACCTCCTTTCTCGAGGCAACGGTTGTTGCCGCGTGATGCCCGGAGTCTGGCACAGCAGGCCCGCAAACCTTCAGCCCGCTTGGACCTGCGGGGGTCGGTCTCCGGTCGGGTCCATCCGGAGGGTATCCTCACCCTCCATGAGCACACCCCGCAATTGGCTGACCGCAACCGCCCACCAAAAACTCCAACAGGAGTACGACTCCCTGACAACCCAGGGGCGACACTGGATAGCGGCCCGCCTGGCCGAAGCGCGCTCCCACGGAGACATCAGGGAGAACGCCGACTACGACGCCGCCAAGACCGAACAGGGCCTGATGGAAGCCAGGATCCGCAAGCTCCGCTACCTCCTTGACAACTCGTTCGTCGGGGAGACGGAGGACGACGGTACGGTCCGGATCGGCTCTCTGGTCACGCTCCGAGATGAGGACGGGGACGAGGACGAGTACTTCGTCGCCATACCCGAGAACAAGGTGCAGGGCCATCTTCTCGCCTCTCCGGCAGGACCACTCGGCAAAGCGCTGCTCGGAGCATCGGTGGGCGACGACATCCGGTACGAGGCACCCGGAGGAACGTTCTCGGTGAAGGTGATCGCCGTCCGGCCCTACCAAGGCTGAAGTCACAGTCCCGGCCGATGGCCCGACGCCCGAAGTCGGTAGGACGAAAGGAACCGCGGTGAGGATAAGGCTGCTGCGACCACGTGAGTTCGCTCTGCGACTGCGTAGCGAGGCGCGCTTGCAGCCGGAGGCGGTGGAGGAGTACCTCGATTCCCACATCGCCGAGTGGGAGGCCCTCGCCGCCGCCGACCCCCACGATGCAGCCGACATACTCGAGGAGTTGGGAACCGATGCGGCAGCCGATCTGCTGGCCGAACTGGATCCGGTCCCGGCCGCCAACATCCTCGACGAGATGCGGCCCGAGATGGGCGCCGAACTACTGGAGGATCTTGCATCCGAGCGCAGCTCCGATCTGATCGCAGCGATGGACGCCGACATGGCGGCCGACCTGGTCGGCGAGCTGGGCGAGAGGGACCGGGAGACCCTCCTGGCCAATCTCGACCCGGACATCGCCCACGAGATCCTCGCCCTCCTGCAGCACGCACCCGACTCGGCGGGTGGGCTCATGACCACCGACGTGGCGGTCCTCCAGATCGGGATAACGGCCGGCGAGGCCATCGAGCGGCTCCGCCAGCTCCACGACCAGATCGAAGACCTCTCCTATGTCTACGTGGTCGACCACCGCCGCCACCTGATGGGTGTGGTCTCCTTCCGTGATCTCGTGTTCGCCCGGCCCGGCGTGGGTCTGGACGAGACGATGGCGCACCGTCCGGTGGCGGTCCGCCCCGAGACCGACCGCGAGGAGGTGGCCGGGTTGGCCCAGCGCTACGGGCTCTTCGGTTTACCGGTCGTCGACCACTCCGGCGTGCTGATCGGGATGGTGGCCCACGAAGCGGTTGTCGACTCGGTGCAGGCCGAGGCATCGGAGGACTTCGCGGCGGCGATGGGCGCCGGTCCCGAGGAGACGGTGTTCACCCCCGTCATCCGGGCAGTCCTGATGCGCCTGCCCTGGATGGTCGTCAACCTGGCGCTGGCGCTCATCGTGGCGCTGGTGATCGAGCGGCAATCCGCAGTGATTGACGAGATAGGCCCGATCCTGGCGGCGTTGATGCCGGTCGTGGCGCTGATCGGTGGCAACGCGGGGGCGCAGAGCCTGGCCGTTGTCATAAGGTCGCTCGCCCTCGACAGCGTGGCCCCCAGCCGCGTCGGCCGGGTGCTGGCCCGCCAAGTGGCGATCGGAGCCATCAACTCCATCCCGATCGGACTGCTGGCCAGCCTGGTGGGCATGGCGTTCGGCGGCAACCTGCACTTCGGCGTGACTATGGGCACGGCGACGGTAGCCAACCTCACTATCGGAACGCTGGCCGGAACGGGCATTCCGCTGCTGCTGAGACGATTGGGTCTCGACCCGGCCCTGGCGTCGAACATCTTCCTGACCCTCGTGACCGATGTGGTCGGGTTCGGCGGGTTCCTGGTGGTGGCCACCCTGCTGCTCCGATGATACGGGCAGGCCCGCCCGGCCATCGGTAAGGCGGGTAACGTCCCCCTCCCAGATCGTTCAGGAGCCGATGGTCATCCTGGGGAAGTCGGCATAGGGTCCGTAGAAGGTGACCTCCACGCCGTTCTCGACCGTGAGGAAGGTGTGCGCGTCGAGAGAGGCCTGCTGCTCGTCCGTCCGTTCCTCCTCCAGGGCGAGGTCGGCGACGGCGAGATCGTCCACCACGATGGCGGCGCTCGGCGAGTAGAGCTCCACGATGTCGTAGACCAGGTTCTCCAGTTCCACGTTGGAGTAGGACCCCGGCTCGACCACTATCACCAGCGTCTCCCGGCCGTCTTCGATCAGACGGTGCACCACCTCGTAGTTCGGCAGCCCGGACTCCTCCGCACCGGTGGGCGCCGTCGTGGTGGTCGAGCCGGCTTCGCCGGACGGAGTGGTGACGACCGTCGTCGGGGTCTCGTCAGTGGCGGCGGCGGTTCCGGTGTTCTCCCCCTCAACTGGGGCGGTCGAGCCGGTGGTAACCGACCCGGCGGTGGGCGTCACGCTGGTATCGGACACCTCGTCCTTGTCGCGGTTGCAGGCTGCAAGCACGAGGACAACCACGACCAAGAGTCCTACGAGTCGCTCGAACCTCATCACTACCCCTTCTCAGCCGACCCTGCCAAGCAGGTTACCGCCACCGTACCGACTATCGGCGCATACCGAGCACCGCTCCGCCTACGGCCCAACTCCCTGAACGTCTTCCGGGCTCGGTTCCCGACCCCGCCTGCTACCGTCGGATCAAGTTACAGCTCCAGCCGCTTCGGTGGCTGTGTGTCGGGCCCGTCCCGCAAGGGACGGGCCCTTGACCGTTGGCGATTTATTGCCAGGAGACAGGTCGGCTGAAAGTACCCAGCGGGTCTGTCAACTCTTCCGGGAATTGTGATTGCTCGATTGCTGCTTCACGGATCGTTCGGTGAGCGGTTGCCTGCAGATGACCGGCCTTCGCTCCTCGTCTGTCAGGGCTGATGATCGTGACCGGTATCCGCGCCCTCCCCTCTACGACTCGGATGGCTCCGCGCAGATCAGAATCGTTCGATATAATCGCGGCCTTCTCACAGTTTCCCCGTGACGTATCCCAAACTAATTGCGACGCCAAGTTGACATCGGTCTGCTTCTCTTGGTGCTCGATCACCCTCACCCGCGTCGTCCTATCGTTGGCGAGGTACCTCCATTTCTTTTGTGTCTGCATGGTGCCGTAATGAATGGTCAGGAGCGGCTCGAGCGTTCGCAGAGCGCGTAGGTAGACATCCTGGCGCTGTGCGGCGCGAGGGTTGTCAGGGGTATCTTTTACGCGGGCCGTGAAGTACTTGATAGCCACGATCCTGTCACCCGGAAGCAGCCGACGGCACAGCTTCTCGATATCAAGCCACTTGTGGGAAGTGCCCTTGAGGGCTCCGTAGTACAGGTTGAGGCCATCTATATAGACGATCGTGTGCCTGCCGGCAATGCCCGCCTGTGATATGTGTCTTCGAGTCACGTGAGGTCGGCAATCCTCGAACTATCGTATGAGAGGCAATGCCCGCGCAGCGACACGAGGCAGTTCCAACCGGCAGGCAGTATAGGGGGTGGTCGCCCGCTGTGGAGTGAACCGGATCCGTTACGGCGCAGGGGGGCGGGTTCATGGGAGAGCGTCGTCGGGCTCGCCCATGCGGGCTTATGGCGGATGTCGACAGCGACCCCTACCCGGTTCGAGATCGGATCCTGTCGCGTGGGGCGGGCGGCGCTGGGGATGGGCGGTGGTCACCGGTTCTGGTCAGGGTGGGGCTCGGTGGGCGGGTAAGGTCAGGGCGCGGAGTGTGGCGAGCATGTGAGGATCGGGGGGCGGCGGTTGGTGACCGCATTCTGTCCGGGATGGAGGAGTCGTATTCGGCGGGGTGGGGATTGGGGGTCGATGCACATGCCCCGGCGGCGTACGGCCACATGATGGTGCCGCCAGCACAGGATGGTGAGGAAAGAGGACTCTGAGGACCGGCCACAGCCGCGCTGCTGCCATATTGGCAGCGACGCTTGTCATGACCGCCTGCGCCAGTGGTACAAATGCTCCGCTCGATCCTTCCGGGCAACCCTTCGAGATCGAGATACGTGAGGTCTCATGGGAGGGTCGGGTACTAGGCCTCATAGACACGGCCCCGGCTTCGACCGACACTTCAGGGCGCTGCGTTGCGCTACTGGGTGAAATCCGGCCCACCTCCCTCCCCGGTGTCGTATCGAGCGGGATCCACGCACCGAGCATCGGGCTCTCGGCGGGAGACATCCGGCTCAACGAGGCACGACCCGGTAGCTGCGACACCGGAGATCTCAAGGCGGCGGGATACGGTGCGATCCGCGACGCGCGGGTCACTGTCGGGACCTCCTATCCCTTCTATCGTATGTTCTACCTACCTGCCGGAACAGCCGGGGTGGGAAGAACCCTCGTTGCAAGTGTCGCCGATCCGACACAACTGCGGGGCTACGCCGCGGAGGGCTTCGAGCCAATGCTCCTCGACTCCATCCCCGACCCGGGACCTTCGGCACCGGTTCCGATCGAGGAGACTCACGCACTTCTACCGGTTGGCGCCGGGTTCGCCTATCCGGAGGGCCGGACACCGTGGGAAGGAACGATCCTGGGTCTGATCCATACCGACCTGGTCCCCATTCCGCAGCCGTTCGCAGCAGGAGCGGATAATGTTGAACCCGGACACTGCGCTCTGATACTCGGAAGGCTCAGCCTTGCCGGGAGAAGCGAAGAATCGCCGGGTCGAAGTCCGGCAATGCCGCGGTTCGGCCTGATCGTCGAAGGAAAGCTCCTACAGGGTGGCGGCAAGCTGTACCGCTGCGATGTCACCGAGCCGGCCTTCGGGGGTTTCAGACCGCTGGGCAGATTCGCCACCGATGCGGCCGGTGACCCCTACCGGTTCTATCAGGAGGTCTTCGTTCCCGGAGACGAGCCACGCGCTCCGGAAGCGGTTGCAGTCAGGTACCCATGGAGCAAGAACCAGTGGTTTCTCTTCGAGCCGACCGTTCTTCCGCGGGTCCCGGAATCACCGATGGGCGCTCTCCCTCTCCCCGCTTACCCTACGATCCTCCCGGTGGGTGACCCGGCGCGGTCGACCTTCCGTAACGGCTTCGCAGTGCCCGAGGAAACGAGTTCCGGAACCACGATCAACCGCGTGGAGTGGGAAGGCCTGATTCTGGGCCTCGTCCATATACCTGGTAATCCGGAGACCGGCGATACCCGCCGCTGCCTAGCCATGTTAGGCACCTTGACGCTCACCCGGTTCGAGGGATTCGACCTGCCCGAGCCACCGCTACGGCCCGACATCGGATTGATGATCGACGGCAAGCGCACGGAGCCTTCCTCCGTCGAGAGATGTGACACCTCCGCACTCGAGAAGGCCGGCTATGCGTGGTTCGGGGCTACAGGCACTCCGGTAGGCGCCGCTACCGGCTTCTACGAGATATTCGCTCTCACCCCGGATCAACCGGGCGGTATCCAAGCAGTCGTGGCCAGCACCGCCTGGTTCTATGGCTTTCGTTTCTTCGAGCCGACGATTCTCGATACCATCCCCACTCCTTGAGGCGTAGGCGGCTGTACAGGCGGGCCAACCCAACCCGGTCCTCCATCTCGCTATCGTTGGTCCCACTGCCTTAGGAGAGGGGATGCGATGCCCAGATGTCTAACGGAGGAGCAGACAACCCAGTATCGGCGCGACGGATACGTCTTCCCGATCCGGGTGATGGACGAGGAGCGGGCGGAGAGCTACCGACGGCAACTCGAAGGGTTCGAAGCCGAGCAGGGTGCGCCCGTGTCCGGCGCCCTTCGCAACAAGTCCCACCTCCTGTTCCTGTGGGTGGACGAGGTGATGCGCCACGAAGCGATACTGGACACCGTGCAGGACCTGATCGGGGAGGACATCCTCTGCTGGAACACCCTGTTCTGGATCAAAGAGCCCCAGACGGACGCGTACGTATCCTGGCACCAGGATCTGAACTACTGGGGGCTGGAGACCGACGACCTGATCACGGTCTGGCTGGCGCTTTCACCGGCCACCCCGGAGAGCGGCTGCATGAGCGTGCTTCCCGGAAGCCACAAGGGCGAGTTCATGCCCCACGACGACATGTATCGGGACAACAACATGCTCACCCGGGGCCAGGAGATCACGGTGGAGGTCGAAGAGTCCAAAACCGTCGCCATGGCACTGCGACCGGGGGAGGTCTCGATGCACAACGGTCGCCTGGCTCACTCCTCTCCACCCAACACCTCCGATGATCGCCGTATCGGGATCTCGTTCCACTACATGCCGACCCGGACCCGCCAGATCATCGGGGACTGGGACAGCGCGGCACTGGTGCGCGGTGGGGACGCCTACGGCCACTTCACCCACACGCCCCGGCCGACCAGGGACTTCGACCCGGCCACCGTGGCGTTCCACAGCAAGGCGTCCGACGCGGTCCGCGAGATACTCTTCCACGGCGCGGCAAAGGTGCGCCAGACTCTCTGAGCGATCCGTTTACTGCTCCCGGTGGCAGGCCGGCCACCGGGAGCGGTAAACGCCTGGAAAGGCGAAATCGCGTCGGCAGAACTCCTCAACCGCGGATGAGGTCTTCCACGGTCGCCCGGTAGATGCCGGCGAGCAGGGCGGTCACGGGGCCGGGCTCGAAGCGTCGCTCTCCCACCGCCACCACCGGCCGGACCTCCTTGACGGAGGAGAGTACGGCTACCTCGTCGGCCTTCGCCAGGCGTGATAGGGCATAGCGGCCCTCGCGCACTTCGAGACCGTGTTCCCGAGCGTGGGACAGGGCTATCCGGAGGGTCACCGAGTCGAGGATGCCCAGGTCGAGGGAGGCGGTCTCGATTACACCACCAACCAGCCACAGAATTGCCGAGGTGGGACCTTCCAGGATGATGCCCTCCCGGGACACGAGTAGCGCATCATCGAAACCAGCCGATTCGGCTGTGCGCGTGGCCGCCATGTTCGGTGCGTACGAGAGGGTCTTGACACCGGCCAACTCCCATGATTCTCCCCCCGGATGCCACGGGGCGGCTACCTCCAGAAGCCGGAATCGGGATTTGAGGTCGGGTAGCGGGTTGGACAGCACGTAGACGCTGGGGCCTTCGCCGCCATCCGAGGCGAAGATGCGGATCACGCCGTCCCCCTGCTCGCCGGCCACCTGCCGCGCCCATTCGCCTATGTACGGGATGGGTGGAAGCGAGATCCCCATAGCGGACGCAGACCGGGCCAGCCGCGCCAGGTGCTCCGCCAGTCCGAAGAGCCGGCCCCCGTAGGAACGGAGGGCCTCGAAACAACCCTCGCCGCGTGCCACCATCGGATCGAAGATGGAGACGGACGGGGCGACCGCCCTTCCGTTGCGGAGCACGCGCGCCCTTCTCTCAGCCACGGCGCCACCCGTTGGTGATGGGGAGACGACGATCCCGCCCGAAGGCCTTGGCGGTGATCTTGACTCCCGGCGGGGCCTGGCGACGCTTGTACTCGTTGCGATCTACCATGGCCGCCACCCTCGTCACCAGCCCCCGGTCGTATCCGGAGGCGACGATGTCGTCGACCGAACGGTCCTCTTCGATGTAAGCCGACAGCACCGGATCGAGGAGTTCGTAGGGCGGGAGACTGTCGGTATCGAGCTGTCCCGGCCTCAACTCGGCCGATGGTGGTTTGCGAAGGATCTCTTGAGGTATCACGGCTCCCCGGCGATTGCGCCACCTGGCCAACTCGTACACTCTGGTCTTGAACACGTCTTTCAGCACGGCATACCCGCCGGCCATGTCCCCGTACAAGGTAGCGTACCCGACGGCCATCTCCGACTTGTTGCCGGTAGCCATCACCATCTCCCCTCCCTTGTTCGAGATGGCCATGAGGAGCGTCCCGCGGATCCGGGGCTGGAGGTTCTCCTCGGCTACGCCGAAGTCCGTCCCCACGAACATGCTGGCGAGTGCCGCCTCGTATTCCGCGAAGAGGTCGACGATGGCTATCCGGTCGAAGCGGATAGCCAGCCGCCGGGCCAGCTCCTCGGAATCCCGCACCGAGCCGTCCGAGCTGAACTTGGAGGGCATCGTCACGCCCCGAACCGCCCCGGATCCCAAGGCGTCGGCTGCGATCACGGCCGTGAGGGCGGAGTCGATACCCCCCGACAACCCCACCACCACCCTTGAGAAGCCGTTCTTGCGTACGTAGTCACCCAAGCCGAGGGTGAGAGCCCGGTAGATCTCCTCGACACGATCCATGGCCGGGGTCGGCGGCGGGGACAGGTTCGCGGACGGCCTGGCCAAGGGCTCGGTACGAACCACCGCCGGGTCCGTGGCACGTCGGGCCGCCTCACCCGGCTCGACATCGACGACGAAGAGGGACTCCTCGAAGGAGGGCGCCCGGTACTGGAGCGACCCGTGGCGATCCACCACCATCGAGCCGCCGTCGAAGACCAGTTCGTCCTGGCCACCCACCAGGTTGAGGTATACGACCGGCACGCGGGAGGCGGCAGCCTCTCGCTGGATGTGGCGCGCCCGCTGGGCTTCTTTGGAAATCTGGAACGGGGAACCGTTGACGTTGAGCAGGACCTGCGCCCCCTCCGCCGCCTGCCGGGAAGCCGGACCGTCGGGTACCCAGATGTCCTCGCAGATCGACACGCCCACGGTCACCCCACCGATGTCCCAGACCGACCCGGGACTCGAACCCGCCGCGAAGTAGCGGTCCTCGTCGAACACCCCGTAGTTGGGCAGCAGCACCTTGTGGTATGTCCCCCTGACACGGCCCCGGTGGAGCAGCGCCACCGCGTTCGCCACATGCCGCGACATCGCGTCCGCCTTTCCAGGGCGGCTTCCGTCCGATCGATCCACGAAGCCGACCACCGTCACGGTGTCCCCCGACTCGCCGGCCAGGCGCTTCAGGACCGCCAGATTGGCGTCGACGAACCCTCGGCGCATCACCAGATCCTCGGGCGGGTATCCCGGAATGGCCAGTTCGGGGAGGAGCAGGACGTCGGCATCCCGCGATTCCGCCCACCTCATCGCCTCGAGGAGGCGCGCCTCGTTGTAGTCGAGATCACCGACCCGCAGGTTTATCTGGGCGCCGGCGATCCTCATCGTCCCCATCCGGAGAAGTCTAGGAGGGTGCTGAGAATCCCCGGGCCGCCCGACCGTCGATGACGAGAGGCCACGTCAGCGGACACTGCGCAAACCATTTACCCGTTCTCGAGCACTCTTCCGGAAAGGCCCGGCGACATCGTCGGGGTCCGGAATGTTCCCCGGTCGTCGTGGGGAAAGCGGGACAATTACTCGAGTGTGAAGCCCTCGGCTCTCAACGACTCGCGAAGCGCTTCCGCCTCACCAGGCCGTACCGAGAGGGTGAGCACACCGCCGCCGCCGTGCAGAGCATGACGCAACTGCAGGTCGCGCACGTCGACCGCGCTCTGCTCCAAGGCCCGTCCTACGGCGGCGATCTCGCCCGGCCGGTCCTGGAGCACCACGCCGACCCGGACCTCCGGGGACGCCATTCCCTGCCGCCGGATCCGGGCCGACTCGATTCGGGTGGCCAGGGAATCGCGATCGGTGCGTATCTCGTTCCTGGTCTCTTCGAGCTGGTCGATCATCCCGGCTATCGCCTCGCTCACGTTGGTCTCGTTGGCAGCCAGCAACTCGGGCCACCATCCGGGCTCTGAAGCGGCCACCCGGGTGAGATCCCGGAACGATCCCGCCACCAGCTGCATGGCCCCGGGATCACGAGATGCGAGGTTCACCAGCGAGACCGCTATCACCTGGGGCAGGTGGGAGATGGCGGCCACGACGCGGTCGTGCTCGGCCGCAGGCATGGTGTAGGGAATGGCGCCGATATCCTCGACGATCCCCGCGAGTATCTCCACATCGTCCACCGCGGCGCCGTCCGGGCAGATTATCCAGGCGGCTCCCCTGAACATGGCAGGCGTTGCAGCGGACGGTCCGGCCTGCTCCCGGCCCGCCATCGGGTGGCCGGCCACCAGCCGCAGGTGGGCAGGCTTCGCTCTGACCACGGGAACCTTCACACCGGCCACATCGGTAACCAGCGCATCGGTCCGCAGCCCGGCGAGAGTCTCCAAGGTGGCGCTCAACGGACCGGCCAGCACCACCAATCCAGCGCCGGAGACAGCATCTTCACGAGTCGCGCAGGAGAGGTCGGTAGCTCCCCGCGCGGCCGCGCCTTCCTGGGCCGACCGGTCGGGGTCCCACCCGGCCACCGTCCAGCCTGCTTGCCGAAGAGCCATCCCGAGAGAGGCGCCGATCAGCCCGGTACCGAGTATGGCGGCGCGACCCATGGGCAGTCAGGAACCGGAGCGGCGCGGGCCGGCGACCCGAGACGCGCCCAGGACCTCCCTACCGGCCGGGAAACCGACTGCCATGCCTGGCGCCTCCCCCTCTAGATGGTCAAGTCCAGCGCCGCCGCCAGAGCGCGCATCTGCTCCATCAACTGGGCGAACTCGGAAGGAAGCAGGGCCTGGTCGCCGTCCACCTGCGCGGTCTCCGGTGCAGGGTGAACATCGATGATGAACCCGTCGGCCCCCACGGCGATGGCAGCTCGGGCCAGCGGCGCAACCAGGTGCCGGCGGCCCGACGAATGTGACGGGTCGATGATCACCGGGAGATGGGACATTGTCTTGATGACCGGCGCCGCCGAGATGTCAAGGGTGTTGCGCGTACTGGTCTCGAACGTGCGGATGCCCCGCTCAACCATGACCACCTCGTGGTTGCCCTCCTTGTAGATGTACTCGGCGGCGTTGAGCCATTCGTCGATGGTGGCGGTGAAACCTCTCTTGAGGAGGACGGGCTTGTGGACCTTCCCGACCTCCGAGAGCAAGGCGAAGTTGGCCATGTTGCGGGTGCCGATCCGTAGCATGTCGGCATAGCCGGTGATCATCTCGACCTCGCGCGGATCCAGGACCTCGGCTACGAAGGGGAGGTCGAACTCCTCACGCGCCTCGGCCAGCAGCTGTAGGCCCTCCTCGGCCAGGCCCTGAAAGGAGAACGGGCTGGTGCGGGGCTTGAATGCGTCTCCCCGCAGGATCGTCGCGCCCGCATCACGCACAGCCTCCGCGGTGCGGAAGAGCTGATCCCGGCTCTCGACCGCGCACGGCCCTGCGATGGGAGCGAACACCCCGCCACCGATCTGTGCAGTCCGCACCTTGATAACCGTGTCTTCGGCCTGGAACTCACGGGATACGAACTTGTAGGGCTTGAGCACCGGCACGGCGCGTTCCACACCTGCCATAGCTCCCCAGGGAAGCTGCTGGATGCGCCCTCGATCACCGATAGCGCCGATCACGGTCCGGAACTGGCCGGTCGAGATGTGGGCCTCCGAACCGATGTCGGCCAGCCGATGTACCACCCCGGCGATCTGTTCCTCCGAAGCACCGGGCTTCATGACAATGATCATCAGGAATCCTCCACCACGTATGCCATGAGGATAGACCCACCCGGCGGGAGCGCACGAACCGGCGGTGGCAGGTAGTCGGTAGCCGCTGACCACTGACCGGTAGCCGATCCGATAGTCAGTGGTTACTGGTAGCTAGAGCTTGTTGGCCTGTATAACAGTGGTTACTCGATATCAAATACCTAGCAACTGACAACTGACAACTACTCAACCTCAGCGTTCCACCAGGCTCTGCTTGGACTCCGCTTCGTCCACCCATCCGGCCACCCGGTCCAGAGTGGGTAGGCGGCGCGCCAGGTGGCGCCTGCGGTTGATCTGACCGATCATGGCCAGCAGGGTCTCGGGATTCTGGCTACGCAACTCCTCGACGGTGAACACGCCCGCGGCGTTGAGCAGATCGCAATACCGGGTCCCGATTCCCTTGATCCTCATGAGATCGATCTGCAGGGCGATCTCGAGAAGCTGGGACTCGGTGAGCGATACCCTGCGGGCCAGATCGCACCTGCCCTCCGAGGTCCCGGCCCGGCGCAGGAACGCCTGGGTGGTCCGTATTCCGGATCGGCGGAGTTGTCGCGCCTGCAAGGGCTCGATGCTCTTGATGGCATCGATTCCAGCCATGTGTGAAGGACCCTCCCGTCGATCCGCCCGCCGGCCCGTCCGTCACGGCAGGCTCCCGCAGCAGGAGACTAGTTGGTCAACACGTCCATGTTCTAACTGCCAGGACCATCGAAGTCGGTTTCTCGGCGCAGCCGATCGAGATCTTCCGGGGTGTCTATGTCGCGGGGAGGTGTATCTCCGACCCGCACCTCCTCCACCCATTCGGGATGGGACAGGAACAGGTTGCGGGCCCCCTGATCCCCCTCCAGGCCGGCTACCAGCCGGGGCCAGAGGGAGCGATCCACCAGCACCGGATGCCCGCGTACAAACCGGTAGCGGGGAATGACCACAGGTCGGCGTGACCGGCGCCGAGCTTCCAGGAGCATGGGGATCACCTCACCGGGTACGGTGGGCTGATCGGCCAGCACGATCAAGGCCTGCTCGGCGGCCCGATCCCCGATCAGGGTGTCGAGACCGGCTCGCAGCGACGAGGCCATTCCTTCTTGCCACTCAAAATTCTCGATCACGGTAACGGACGAGAGGTCCACCCGCTTCATGATCCGCTCGACCCTGGCGCCGAGAACCACGTACACCGAGTCCACCTGGGGCCACCCGCCCACCCGTTCGATCACGTACTCGAGGAGGGGCTTGCCGGCCCAATCGACCAGTTGCTTGGGCCGACCGAACCGCTTCGACTCCCCGCCGGCCAGGATCAGGGCTGCGGTGCCCATGCCGGACGCGGTGATTGGCTACCACCCGAACCGGCCCGCACCGCGCCGGTCATAGGTCCCCCTCGTCATCGGTGCGCTGGAGGTGGATGCGTCCCGGCCTACCCACCAGGGACTCTCCGGAACCGGAGCCGTACCGGACCTGGATCATCTCGGCCAGGATGGAGATCGCCACCTCGCCGGGCGTTTCGGCACCGATGTCGAGCCCCACCGGCCCGTGGATGCGGTCGATCCGGTCTTCCGCAAAACCGGCTGCTCTGAGGCGCTCGACCCGTCTCCGGTGGGTGCGACGGCTCCCCATCACGCCGATGTACTTGGCGGGACCGGGCAATACGAGCGGCAGCACCGGATCCTCGAACCGGGCGTCATGGCTCAGCAACACGACGTAGGTGCGTGCATCGATTTCGAGCCGGTCGGCCACCTCCTCGGGCCAACCTACGATCACGCTCTCGGCCTCCGGGAAACGCTCCTCGGTGGTGAAGAAGGGCCTCGCATCGTTGACGATGACGCGGAACCCCAGCCCGTGGGCCATCCTGCACAACTCCTGCGCTATGTGGACGGCGCCGATGATGATCAACTGTGGCTGGGGAGCGACGGTCTCTATGTAGACCGAGCGGTCCCCGTAGCCGAGGGTGCGGTTCTGCTCGCGGTCCATCAGGCTGGCCGCATCGGAGGCCACGTCAGCGGCGATCTCACCGGGGATAACCCCGGCGATCAGCCCTTCGACGCGATCCAGCACCCCCTTGGAGCCCGTGTCGGGACCGTCCACGACGGTAACCACCACCCCCAGGCGTTCCGCCTCGACGAGGTGACGTACTGCTTCCACTGGGCTCACCATTGTTCTATGAACACCTGGATCGTCCCGCCACACGCCAGCCCGACCTCGAAGGCATCCTCGTCGGCTATCCCGTAGGTCACAAGGCGCGGCCGGCCGGACTCGAGCACCCCTTGCGCATGCAGGAAAACGTCGTTCTCCACGCAGCCGCCGCTCACCGATCCCTCCATATCGCCAGCCGAGGAAACCAGGAACTTGGCCCCCTCCGGCCGCGGCGCCGACCCTTTCACCTTCACGACCGTCGCCACTGCGACTTGCTTCCCTTCCCCGATCCAGCGGTCGTACACCGTAAGCGCATCCTTCATGAAGCCCACGCTCCTCGTCTCGCAGTTGGTTTCGGTGTTGCAGGTATCGACTCTAGGAGCCGAACCACCCCGGCGAGGTCCGCCAGCCTGGCCGCCGGCAAGAAGTCGTCGACGTACGGCAGCGCGGCCTTCAAACCACGGGTCTCCGGCGAGTACCCCTTTCGGCCCGCCAGCGGGTTGAGCCAGATCGTCCGATGCACGGATCGGGAGAGTCGGGCCATCTCCTGGCTGAGAAGTCCGGGATCTCCGCGGTCCCACCCATCGCTGATGATCATTCCGATCGGCCCGCCGCGGGCTACACGCCGGCTCCAATGTCTGTTGTAGGTCTCCAGAGATTCTCCGATCCTGGTACCCCCCGACCAGTCGTGAACCCGCCCGGCCACCAAGCGCAGCGCCATCGCCGGGTCGCGCCGCCGGAGTTCATGGGTGATACGCGTGAGGCGGGTGGAGAACACGAAGGTCTCGACCCGGCCCATCCGGGCAGGTGCGGAGTGGGCGAAGTGGAGGAGCATCTCCACGTACTTCTCCATCGAGCCACTCACGTCGGCGATGATCACCAGGGGCCGCCGCCGCGGTTTACGGGACCGGAACTCCATCTCGATGAGCTCGCTGCGGGGCCCGACCGCGTTCCGCAGGGTTCGGCGCATGTCCGGCCGCCTACCTCTGGAGTCAGCCAACCAGCGGCGGCTCAACGCCTCGGCGGGTTTCCAGATCATGGAAGCGATCATCCTCCGCACCTCGGCGATCTCGTCGGGAGTCAGCTCTCCAAAATCACGGGAGCCGAGGCGCTCGCTGTAGGACGCGCCCAGATGCTCACTGCTCTCCCGGATCTCCTCCTCTTCCGACCCACCCTCGGGGGCGAGTACCGGGAGGTAGGACTGGACCATCAGATCTGACTCGACATCGGCTGTGGGAGGCCTCCGCACACCTCTCCCGAAGAACAGGTCGAAAGCCTGCTCGAAAACAGGCAACTGGTCGGGCCGGGTGACGACCAGGGACCGGAACCCTGACCTTATGTCTCCCACGTCGTCCAGACCGAGCAGGCGCGCCGCGGTGAGCAGATCCATTCCGGTGGGAGGAGTCACCTCAAGGCCTTTGGCCCGGAGGTAGCGGCCGAAGTGGATGACGTTCTGGGCGAATGCGCCGGTCATCAGGGATCGGTCCGTGAAATGGTGGTGTGGCATGCGCCGGCAGTGGCGCTAGTCGCAAGGCCCGCCGACGAAGGCGTACCCGCAGCGGTACATCGAGGAGGCGGAACCCAGCGAGGGGCGCAGCCGGCAAGCAGGGCACGGCGAATCATTTGACAGACCGACCCCCGTCTCGACCGGCCGCTAGCAGGCGCACAACGCCACCCGACCTGACCCGCTCGATGTCCTCCTCGTATTTGAGGATCACTCCCAAGGTGTCTACGGCCGCCTCGGGCGACAGCACCTCGGCTCCCAACACCTGGAGGGCCGCCGCCCAGTCGAGGGTCTCAGCCACGCCAGGAGGCTTGAACAACTCGAGATCGCGGAGCCGCTCCATCGCCCCGGCCAGTTCCCCGGCCAACTCCTTGTCGATCCCGGGAACCTTGCTCGTGACGATCGCCACCTCCCGCTCGAATGTGGGGTAGTCGATCCAGTGGTAGATGCAGCGGCGCTTGAGAGCGTCGTGGATCTCCCGGGTGCGGTTGGACGTGATCACCACCACGGGAGGTTCTTTGGCGGTCACGGTTCCCACCTCAGGGATGGTCACCTGGAAGTCCGACAACAACTCCAGAAGGTACGCCTCGAATTCCTCGTCGGCTCGGTCGAGTTCGTCTATCAGCAGCACGGGACGGCCGCCGGCGGCCGACATCTCGACCGCCTCCAGCAGGGGACGGGCGATCAGGTAGTCGCGGCTCATGATGTCCGAGACTGCGGCATCTCCCCCTTCGCCCCTCGCCTCGATGAGGCGGATGGCCAGCATCTGGCGGGCGTAGTCCCACTCGTAGATGGCGTGCCCCACATCCAGCCCCTCGTAGCACTGCAGGCGCAGCAGCGGCTGGTCGAGGACTGTCGACAGCACCTTGGCAACCTCGGTCTTGCCTACGCCTGCCTCGCCCTCGAGGAAGAGTGGACGGCCCAGTTGCAGCGCGAGATGGATCGTGACGGCCAGCGAGCGGTCAGCGATATATCGTTGACCGGCAAGGGCGTCGGCAACCTCTCGAACCGTGGCAGGAATCATCCCGAGCAGGATACACGCACAGCCGCGTGAGCACGCATCCGCTCACATCCCAGGTCCGCCGGACAGAGTCAAGACCCCCGCGTACGGACGGTAACGCCAACCGAACCATGACGGGTCCGTGCCGACCCGGGCAGGAGTTCCGACCCCCGCTCCGGGTTGGCCACGGACCTGAGTTCTAGCGGTTACCCGGCTGCGGCCAGGGCTGCTTTGACTGCCCGGGCGGTGAACACCTGGGCAAGATGGGTCTTGTAGTCGACCGACCCGTACAGGTCCTCGAGCACGTCGATCCCGCAGGTGGCATGGGCGGCCGCCGCATCGATGGCCGCGTCGGAACCGTCGGAACCGACCAGGGCATCGGCCACTTCGCCGGCCAGAACCGGGCGGTTGCCTACCCCGGTCACCGCCACGGTGGCCGCGCTGATCGAACCGTTGGAGCGGGTCACCGAAGCCGCCACCCCTGCCACCGCGTAGTCGGTATGACCACCCCGGCGGCCCAGCTTGTCATAAGCCGAACCACTCCCCGCGCCGACCTTCGGGATCCTCATCTCGGTGAGGATCTCGTTGGGCTCCAGCGCGGACATCAGAGTGTCGACGAAGAAGTCGGCAGCCGCGATCTCACGGGTGCCGCCCGACGAAGCCGCCACCATCGTGGCGCCCAGAGCCAGCGCCGCCACCGGCTGGTCGGCCGCCACATCGGCATGGACCATCGACCCGCAACACGTGCCACGGTTGCGGACCTGCCGGTCGCCCGTCCAGGAAGCCGCCGTGGCCAACGCCGCGCCATGCGAGGCAACCAGATCACTGGAAGCCACATCGGCGTGGGTCACCAGGGCACCGATCGAGATGGAATCACCGTTGTCGGCGATATCGCCCAGCCCGCCGATCCCGCCGATGTCCACCACCAACCCGGGAGACAGCAGGCGCAGCTTCATCATCGGCAGCAGGCTCATCCCGCCGGCAAGAACCTTGGCGCCCGGATTGGCATCCAAAGCCGCCAGCGCCTCGTCCAGACCGGAGGCCGCTACGTATTCGAACTTTCGTGGATACATGGGCTCCTCCTCCCTACGCCCTGGCGTCCTGGATGGCCTGCCAGACCCGCTGCGGCCGCAACGGCATGTCGATATGGGTCACACCCAACGACTCGAGCGCGTCCACCACCGCGTTGACCACCGTCTGGGCGGCGCCGATGGTGCCCGCTTCACCGATTCCCTTCACACCGAGGGGGTTGATGTCGGTGGGTGTCACCGTGCGGCCCAACTCGAAGGACGGCAGGTCGGTCGCGGTGGGCAGGATGTAGTCGACCAGCGACGCGGTCAGCAGGTTGCCGTCCTCGTCGTAGATCGCATCCTCGAACATGGCCTGGCCGACTCCCTGTGCGATGCCGCCGTGGACCTGGCCGTCCACGATCATGGGGTTGATCACATTGCCACAGTCGTCCATAGCGATGTACCGCAGGAGCTTGGTGTCCCCGGTGACCGGATCGACCTCCACCATGGCGATGTGCGTACCGAACGGCCAGGTGGCGTTTCCGGGGCTGAAGATAGCGTGTGCCTCCAAGCCTCCCTCCAGACCTTCCGGCAGGAGGTGGGGCTGGTAGGCCGTCTTGGCGATCTCCTCCCAGCTCACCGAGCTGTCGGGAGCGCCTACCACTTGGGCGCCGCCGTCGGCGAACTCGATGTCGTCCTCGGACGCTTCGAGCAGGTGGGCGGCGATCCGGGCGGCCTTGGCCTGTACCTTCTGAGTGGCCTCGTAGCAGGCGGAACCGTCGACCGCTGCCGACCTGGACCCGAAGCTGCCGATGCTGGGAGGGGCCTCCTCGGTGTCGCCGTGGATCACCCGGATCCTGTCGACATCCATGCCGAGGCCGTCTCCGACTATCTGCGCCCAGGTCGTCTGGTGGCCCTGGCCGGAGGGTCCGGTGCCGATGGAAACGGTGACGGAGCCGTCCGGGTGTACCCGGACCAGGCTCGAACCGTTGAAGGCCGACGGCATCTGGTACTCGGCCCACGAGAAGCCAAGATCGACCAGGCCCGAAGGCCCGAAGCCGCACACCTCTACGTAGGTGGCGAGCCCGACCCCTACATGGCGGCCCTCGGCGCGGGCCGCGTCCCGCTCTGCGAGAAGGTCGGACCATCCGGCCGACTCCAGAGCCGCGTCCAGGTTGGCCTCGTAGTCCCCGGTGTCCATGGCGAACCCCATGGGCGACACGGCCGCCGGGAACTGGGAGGCCGGGATGTAGTTCTTCCGGCGCACGTCGGCCGGGTCCATCCCGATCTTCCTCGCGTACATGTCGAGGATGCGCTCCAGGTAGTAGGCGGCCTCCGGACGCCCCGCTCCCCGGTAGGCGTCGGTGGTCATCATGTTGGTCACGACGCAGTCCATCTTCCAGTGGGTGGGGAAGGAGTACTGGCCGGACCCGACGAAGACCCCTAGGAAGGGGATCGCAACGGTGAAGTTCTGCGAGTAGGCGCCCATGTCCGCGATGCCTTCGAGCTCGAACCCGAGGATCTCGCCGTCCGTCGTTCCGGTGATCGTGGCGGTGGCGATCCAGCCCCGACCCTGGATGGTGGAGTTGGCCGCCTCCCTTCGGGTCTCGGTCCACTTCACCGGCCGCCCCAGTTGCTTGGAGGCGAAGGCCACGAGCACTTCGTCGTTGTAGACGTTGAGCTTGCAGCCGAAGCCGCCGCCGACCTCCATGGCCTTGACGGTCACCTGGTTGAGGGCCATTCCGAAGTACTTGCCGACAGCCCCGGCCAACGCCGACGGGATCTGGGTGGACGAGTAGACGTCGAACCTCCCGTAACCGATCTGGTAGTCGGCCATTACCGAGCGGGGCTCAATGGGTACCGGGATCAGCCGCTGGTTGGTCATCTCCTGGGTGACGACCACCACATCGTCCCTGGACTTCTCCGCGTCGATGCCCGCCTTGACGGCCGCCAAGCCGTCCGCGTCGGCGCCGAAGGGGCCGGTCCAGGAGACCAGGGTGTTCGAACCCAGATCGTCGTGGACCAACATCTCGTCGCTGAGCGAATGCTTCAGGTCCACGACCGCAACCATCGCGTCGTAGTCGACATCGACCGCGTCGGCGGCGTCGCGAGCCAGGTACGGATCCTCCGCCACCACCATCGCCACCGCCTCGCCGACGTGCTTGACGGTCCCGTTGTTGAGCAGAGGCCGCAGGGCCCCGACCGGTGCCTGGGCGACCAGCGGACCGAGATGATCGACATCGGCCGCGGTGTAGACGGCCACCACACCCTCTGCGGCCTCCGCAGCGGACGTATCGATCGACAGGACCTTGGCATGCGCGAACGGGCTGCGGACGAAGGCCACATGGACCGTGCCGGCCAGCTTGACATCATCGGTGTACCGACCGCCGCCCTGGATCAGTGCAGGATCTTCACGGCGGCGCACGACACCGCCAAGCACACTCGTCGAACTCATGCGGTCTCCCATTCCGCCGGGGCGGGCTCCTCGCCGCGCAGCTTGGCGCCCGCGTACTCGATCGCCCGCACGATGTTGTGGTATCCGGTGCACCGGCAGAGGTTGCCCTCGATACCGCGCCGGATCTCTTCTTCTGATGGGTTGTCGTTCTCCTCGAGGAGGGTGACCGCCGACATGATCATCCCGGGCGTACAGAAGCCGCACTGGAGACCGTGGCGCTCCCAGAAGCCCTCCTGGACCGGGTGCAACTCGCCGTTCTGCGCCAGACCTTCCACGGTGGTGATTTCAGCGCCCTCGGCTTGGACGGCCAGCATGGTGCATGAAAGCACCGCCCGGCCGTCGAGTTTGACGGTACAGGCCCCGCAGTAGGATGTCTCGCACCCCACGTGGGTCCCCGTCAACCGCAGATCCTCTCGCAAGAAGTGGACGAGCAAGGTGCGGGGTTCCACATCTCCCGAAACTCGCCGCCCGTTGACCGACATGGATACCTGCATACAAGGTCTCCTTTCGACGCGGGTCGATGCCCCGAAACTGATCAAAGTACCCGAACGCCTTATCGGGGAATCGGCGCTGGCTTTCCTTCCTGTCCGGACCGGACTCGAAGCCTCCGGCCTCGTCCCCGTCGATGCAATCCACTGTCTGCAACTCCGGATCGCCGAGGCGGTCATTCCGTCCGGCCGTTGCGCCGACGATAGCCGAACTCCCGCTTTCGACACAGTGTTGCGGCGATCAATTCGCCCGGCGCCCCATATTGAGTCTCCCCAATCGCCGTCGGTCGAATTGGAAGGATTCAGAGGGTTCGCCGACCGTCAACGCCGGGACTGCATGACTTCTGCGGCTATCTGTTCGGCGATTCCGAACTGTTCGGGCCGGGGCTGGTCGAGGATGAACTCGTTCACCCCGACCTCCGCGTACATGCCCACCACTTCGGAGAACGCATCGGGACTCGACCACGGATCGGGGAGACCCTGGGACTTCATATGGGATGCCCATCCGTAGAAGGAGCGGATTATCTCCTTGGGGTCCCGTCCGATGTCCATGCAGGCCTGGTCCAGCGTCCGGTTGCGCTCGGCCATCTCCTCCACCGACCCGGTGGAGTTCCAGCGATCCGCGAAGCGGGCGCAGATCCGCAGCATGCGGGGGAGGTGCGCGCCCAGGGTCAGCGGCGGGCGGGGTGACTGCACCGGCTTCGGGCGCAGCCGGGCATCCCGCAGCTGGTAGTACCGGCCGTCGTAGGTGGTGGAGCGGCCGCGGACGAGAGAGTCGATCACCTCGACGGCTTCCCTGAACCTGTCCACCCGGACGGGCGGATCGTCGAGGAGTATCCCGAACCGCTCGTGTTCCTCTTCGAACCAGCCGGCGCCCAGACCCAGTTCCAGACGCCCCCCGGAAATGTGGTCGATGGTGAGGGCCTGCTGGGCCACGAGGGCCGGATGCCGGAACGTGTTGCTGCTCACCAGCACTCCGACCCGGATCCGGCTGGTCACGGCCGACAGCGCGGCCAGCAGGGTCCAGCCCTCGAAGTACGGGCAGGAAGGATCGCTGGGCCGGATGAAGTGGTCACAATCCCAGATGCTGTCGAAACCCAACTCCTCGAAGTAGCGCCACCGGTCTGTCAGGGTGGCGTACGGCTGCGCCTGATCCGTGCATATCCCGAACCGGATACTCCCGTCCATCACCGCTGCTCCTCGCCGTTCACCACCGCGAGGATAAACGAGCCTTCCATGCGCGGCGGGACACCGATACCCCTTCGAGGGACAACCGGGACACGAGGATCACTGCGTGGCCCACAGATGATCTCCCAGCGCCTGGATCAGATCGTCCTGTATTCCGGTCAGGTACACGAGGAGCACCATGGCCGGCGCGGGGGGGCTGCCCACGTCACGGGTCTCACCCCACCCCTCCTCCTCGATCCCGAGCCGGGCTGCGAGGGCGAGGCGCGCCTCGTTGATGACCGTCAACCACGACTCCCCCTCCGCTGTGGTCAGCTTCACGGGCCCGTCACGAGCCGCCTCGAGAGACGAGGTCACCGCCGCCCGGTCCGTTTGGCGCTGCCGGTCCATCTCCGGCGCCATGAGCCTCCCGTACTCGGATTGTGCCTCGGCATCGTCCGGGTAAACATCCACCGACAGCCTCCGCTCAGCCGGGTCGCCGCTCTCGCGCCCGACCGATTCGAGGATCGTCCGCATGAGCGACAACGCGTGGATGTCGTCATCGCGAAGTCGCATCTCTATCACCCCGGAGCGCGATCGAAAACGCCGCATCAGGCTCGCTCGATGGTCGCCCATAGGGCGTGGCGGTGCAGCGTGTAGCAGTCGATCTCCGCCTTCTCGCGGGGTGCGGTGCTGACCACCGACCGGCCTTCGTGGTGAACCTCGAGCATCAGCCGGGTGGCCTTCTCCTCCGAGTATCCGAAAACCTTCCGGAAGACCAGGACCACGTAGGACATGAGGTTGATGGGGTCGTTCCACACCACCACGTTCCAGCCGCGATCGAGATCCGTCTTCTCTCCGGTGTCCGGAAGGTCGATAGTCACGGGCGCAACGGCCATCAAACTCCTCCGGTCGGCTGATCGGTACAGGCACTAGCAGGGTGCTCGAAGCCGGTGACAGCCGTTGACCCGCCGTCCGCTGACTTCGTATTCTGTCATCGACCATCGGGCCGGCCGGGGTCTGCAAGCACCCTCCGCAACCCCTACCAGGATATCCCGTATCGAATCCGGGCGTTTCGTCGAACGAGACCCTTGAACAGGGTCGGCGGATCGGGCACCTTTAGGGCATGAGCGATCAACACAACTTCAAACGACAGAGCCATACCCCGCCGATGCGACGTACCCTCAGGGACTCGCTGATCGAGGCCGAGCAACTCCGTCACCCGGTCCGGATGGTAACCGCAGGCGGTCGCAGCGTGAGCGGAGTCCTGACCGAGATCGGTATCGACTTCGCGGAGGTCCAGACCGAGGACTGCCCGGTCGACATCGCCCTGTTCTATATCGAGAGCGTCTCCTGGTAGCCGGTCGGCGGGCGGTCAGGGCAACACGGCCGCGCGGCAGGTACAGGGTTGCCGAAGCTCGGCCAACGTCGCCGCTCGGGGCTCGAAGATCTCCCTGACCCCTCAGAGCCGGGCCGGTGGAGCATGTCCGCGTAGAACCGGTACTTCCCAGGCTTCCTCGGCCGGCCGTGACTCCAGCCGGGTAAGATTCCCACCCCGTCGTTCCTCGGTTTCGGGATCGTACCGTCGGAGTTCGTCAGTTTCGCTCCCCACCTGACCACACTGTTGGTGCTGTCATTGGCGGATCAGAAGATCCGTCCGCCTCAGGGGATCGGTGTCCCCTATCGTCGTAGCGAGGCCAACTGATGAGGTCCAAACCCGTCCGACGACAGGAGCATGGTGAACGGGCAATACTGGGAAAGCCCGGTACTCCGGTCGGCGGCAAGTGTGGTGGAGCGCTCCGAGCAAGTCCGCACGTCAAAAGATGCCGTAGATCGGATCGCCGGGTGGATGGCCTACGAGGAGTTCGCTTTCCCTCGCGGAGGAGCGGCGGGCGAGTTCGACGTGGGCTCGGATCCGAACGACATCATCGACGTGACGATGCTGGTGGCAGCCCTGAACTTTGCTTTCACGGATTTTGACACCCGGCGAAAGTTCGAGGCCACGTACAAGGGACGGACCTGGTCTGACAGCCTCGGAATGTTCGCCTGCCTTCATCAGGCCCTTTCGAACGGAGTCCCGCTGCTCGACGGTGCGTATCTCGCGTCGATCACGCGGGCTGATCTGGAGCACATCCTTCACGGCAACATCGAGATGCCCATGCTCGACGAACGACAAGAGATCCTCAACGATGTAGGCGCCGTGCTGGTGGATCGGTACGGGGGTCGGTTCCATCGCTTCGTCCGGGATTGTGCTCCTGCGATGTATGCCGGGGGTGACGGGCTCCTCGAACGGCTCATCGTCGAGTTCCCCCGTTTCGACGACACCAGCGACTACCACGGCACCGAAGTACACATCCTCAAACTGGCCCAGCTCGGCCTTTGGACGCTGCATATGGCGCTGCACTCCACCGGCGAGTGGAGCCTCGCTGACCTGTCGATGATGACCGCCTTCGCCGACTACATCGTTCCGGTGGCCCTGGACGTAATGGGGATCATCGAATACGCGCCTGACCTGTCAACTCGCATCGCCAACGGGGTCATGATCGATCGGGACAGCGATGAGGAGATCGAAATCCGGGCCCACACCCTGTATGCGACCGCTCTGTTGACAGACGCTATCAACGCCCTCCGACCCTCGGACTTGCAGGTCGTCATCCCTCAGGTTGACCTTCGCCTCTGGTTGAGCTACCACGCAACCTTTCGACCACACCACCTCACCAGGACGGTCATGTACTGAACTGGCTGCTTCGGCGAACCGGCCCGGTCGGCTATCGCAGCATGCTGCGTATACCGGGGGCCCGACCGCTATTGTGGTTCGGTCTGATCGGTCGGTTCCCCAACTCCATGTACCCGGTGGGCCTGGTATTCGCGGGAGAAGCGATCTCCGGGTCATACGGAGTAGGGGGCTCGGCCTCCGCGGGCTTCAGCCTCGCTGCGGCGGTGGCGAGGCCCATCGGTGGACGGCTCGTGGACCGCTACGGCCAGCGGCTCATGGCCAGGGCCCTGCTGGCAGCTTTCGTGGGTGCTTCCATCGGCCTACTGGTGGCAATCGGGTTCGTCGCTGCGCCGTGGGTCATCGTGTCGCTGGCAGTCGCGGCGGGGCTGACCGTACCGAACGTAGGCGCCCTCACCCGGGTCCGCTGGACCCAGATGGCCAAGCGATCCGACCTCACGCGCTGGCAAGCATTGGAGTCCGTAAACGACGAGATCAACTTCATCGTCGGACCTTCGGTGGTAGCGATTATGGCCGCCTGGCTTACGGCTTCAATGTCATTGTTGACCGCGATCGCTCTAGCGGTGATCGGCACGCTCGGGGTGACCTCACTCCCCGGAGAACCGCGCGCCACCGGAGTCCAGCGCGAGAAGGTAACGAGCTGGATGAAAGCCACGCACGTTGGGATGCTGGGTTCCGTGGCAGGCCTCGGCATGGTTCTGGGCGGCCTCACCATTACGGTCGTTGCCTACACAGCCGAACTCGGCTACCCGGCCTGGGCGGCCGCGATCTTCCCCCTAAATGCCGGCGCCAGCCTCGTAGCCGCCCTAGTCGTAGGCGGTATGAAGCCCGGCGACCTCGTCTCTCGACATCGGAAAGCAACCCTGTGGCTGCTGGCGGTGCTGATCCCGTACGCCTTGGGCGAAGGGATCGTATGGTTCACGGTCACCGCGATGATCGCCGGTTTGGGAACGTCACCCAACTTGATCCAGGCCAACTCGTTGGTTGCCGCCACTACCTCGCTTGATCGGCGGACCGAGGCCTTCTCATGGATCGCCGCCGCGGTCGGCGTCGGCATCGCGGTCGGATCGGCGGTCACCGGGCTGCTCGTCGATGCCATCGGAGCCGAAGAGACCAGAAGCTGGGTCACCGTGTTCGGTGCTTGTCCTGCCGCCATCACGTTCATTATGAGCCTGACCCGATCGCGACGGGCCTGATGACCATCACGGTCTTGCTGGATGTCGACACCGGAATCGACGACTCCCACGCCCTCCTGGACGCAGTCGCACCCCCCGAGGTCGACCTTCTGGGCGTCAGTTGCGTAGCAGGCAACGTCTCCCTCGATGAGGTCACAGCCAACACGGCCGCCGTACTGGACCTGGGAGGACGCTCCGACGTGGAAGCAGCAGCGGGATGCGCACGGCCTATCGCTCGACCGCTCGTCACCACCCCGGAGACACAGGACCCACCGGAAGCCGGCCATGCAGTTGTGGTGACCGCATCGCCAGATCGGGTCAGCAGGACGTCGGGGTCGACCTGATAGTCGAGACCGCCCGCTCGCAGCCGGGGGAGGTCACCCTGGTATTGACCTATTGGCGATCAGGGCGAAGCCGCTGCTCGATAAGTGCCGAGGATTCGCATCTCCACCATAGTGGCGGGCCGCGGCTCGAGGACGGCCCTGACACCTTCGGGCCCCGGTTGGTGGAGCATGTCCGCATAGAACCGGTACTTCCACGCCTCCTCGGCCGGCCGTGACTCCAGCCGGGTGAGGTTTGCACCTCGCAGGCCCAGTTCTGCCAGTGCAAGAGCCAGCGCTCCCGGGGAGTGGGCGGTTGCGAACACGAACGAGGTCTTGTTGGCGTCCGGCGTCACCTCGTAACCATTGGCCACGAGAACGACGAACCGGGTGGTGTTATGTTCCTGATCCATGAAGTCCCTTGCCAGGACTTCGACGCCATTGCCCGCGGCCGCCTCCGGTGGCGCCAGGGCCGCCGCGGTCGGATCACCCAGGTCGGATATGAAACGAACCGCGCCCGCCGTGTCGTAGGTAGCGAGCGGTTCCCAGCCGGCCTGCTCGATCCGATCATCGGCCTGCGCCAGCGCCTGCGGATGGGAACGAACCGTCTTGATCCCCTCGAGCGTCGCGCCCGAGAGGCCGATGAGGGAATGTCGCACCTCCACGAGATGCTCGCCGATGATCGAGGCCCGGTTGCGAGTAAGCCGATCCAGAACCGGAAGGACGCTCCCCGTGGTGGAGTTCTCGATGGGTAGCACCAAGCGGTCCACCTCACCGTCTGCCAGAGCGTGGAAGGCGTGCGCGAAGCCGCTAAACCCGAGTCGCTGGGCCTGCGGGAACAGTTCCCGGACCGCCTGATCGGAGTACGAACGTGCTTCGCCCTGGTATCCAACCTTCATCCGCCCGCAGGGTACCCGCCCTAGGAGGGTGGTCTAAAACGGAGGGGAGCAACGGCCCGTCTTCCTCTGAACAGGCATTATGTCATCGGTCGACGGGCCGTCAAGGGGTTTTACACCACCCTCCTCGAGACCGTCGCAGTCGGGCACCCGGTCCGGATGCCCGACCGGAACAGCCGGCACTGCGGCTCGGATACCATTCCTCCGTGATGCCACCCGACTCGCCCGCGGAGCTGACCGCGTACCTGCACCGGTCCATCCCGTTGACGGCCGTCATGGGAATCACGACCGTCGAGACCTCCTGGGACGCGGCAGTGCTCGGCGCGCCGTACCGGAACAACGTCAACCACGAGGGGACATTCTTCGGGGGGAGCCTGTCGGCGCTGGGACTTCTCGCAGGGTTCGCGGTGTTGCGTCACCGGCTGCAGGCCATGGGTCGTCGGCACCGGATAGTCATCCGCCGCAACACCTACTCCTACGAGCGCCCTGCCACCACCGATGTCACGGCTCGAGCCGAGATCGATCCGATACGCTGGCAGGAGCTACTCGACAGTCTCGGTCGGCGCGGTAAGGGAAAAATCACCCTGGACGTGGTGGTATCCGACTCCTGCCAGCGCCGGGTAGGACATCTGACCGGCGTTTTCGCGCTGCTCCCGACGAACGGAGCAACCTGATCCGGTCAGCGGCCCCGAGAGCTACCTGTCGAACACCGAGTCGGCGAGGATCATCGAGATGTCCCTGACCGCCACAGAATCCTCTTCGCCTATCTCCCGGATACCGTCGTCGAGCATCACGAGGCAGAAGGGGCAGGCCACGGCCACCTCGGCGGCGCCGGTTGCGACGGCCTCCTCGGCCCGGTCGACGCTGACCTTCTTGCCGACGTGCTCCTCCATCCACATCTGGGACCCGCCCGCGCCGCAGCAGAAGGATCTGGTACCGGAGCGGCCCATCTCGACTACCTCGATACCACCGATCGAGGCCACCACGCTCCGGGGCGCCATGTAGACGCCGTTGTGGCGGCCGAGGTAGCAGGAGTCGTGGTAGGTGACCTTGCGGGCCTGGCCGGTCCTGGGCTTTAGCAGGCCCATCTCCACCAGTTCGGTGAGCAGCTGGCTGTGATGGATCACGTCGTAGTCCCCCCCGAACTGCGGGTACTCGTTCTTCAGGGTGTTGAAGCAGTGGGGGCACTGGGTGATGACCTTCTTCACCCCCAATTCCCCGAGGGTGGCGATGTTATCGATGGCCAGCATCTGGAAGACGAACTCGTTCCCCGACCGGCGGGCCGGGTCACCCGTGCACAACTCGGCCGGCCCGAGGATGGCGAAGTCCACCCCGGCCTCGTGCATCAGCCGGGCCGTGGCCACCGTCACCTTCTGGTTGCGGTCGTCGAACGACCCCGCACAACCCACCCAGTACAAGTACTCGGCTGTTTGAACGTCCTGCCCCAGGATCGGCACATCGAAGTCGAGCCGGGCCGTCCAGGCCGCCCGCCCGCCCTGTCCCATTCCGTACGGGTTGGAAGAGTTCTCCATCGACAGGTAGGCCTTGCCCAACTCGCTGGGGAAGTCCGCCTCCATGAGGGCCAGGTAGCGCCGCATATCGAGGATCTTGTCGAGTATCTCGATGTCGACCGGACAGATCTCGTCGCATGCCTTGCACGACGTGCAGGCCCACAGTTCCTCGGGCGTGATCCGCTCGAACACGCTCTCCGCGGAGACGGTGATCGCCTGGTCGACCGTGACGGGGCCGGTGACCACCGGATCGGCGGTGCGGGCGGCTACCTCACCGAGCTTCAGGACGATCTCGCGGGGATCCAGGGCCTTGCCGGTGACGTTGGCCGGACAGACCGACGTGCACCGACCGCAAACCGTGCATGTATCGGTGTCCAGGAGTTGCTTCCACGTGAACTCTCCCACCAACGCCGCGCCCACCGTCTCGATGTCGTCCACCTCCATGAGGTTGGGCATTTCCCTCATGGCTCCCGGGGGACGCTCGCGGGGACCGAGGAACATGTTCACCGGGGACGTGACCATGTGGCGCAACTTGGTGGTGGGCAGCACCACCAGGAAGGCCAGGAACGAGACGACGTGAAGGATCCACACGATCTGATGGATCCCGGCAGCGGAAGCCATGGGAACCAGCAGGGACAGGGGGTAGCCGACGAACGACCACACCTCGTAGGCAGGCCGGCCCTCCACCGCGATCCGGGCTGCTTCGGTCGCCAGGCCGCTAATACCGATCAGGGCCAGCGTCACGAGGATCCACAGGTCTTCGGGACGGGTCTTGGAACGCAGACGCCACGGCGCCTGCCCGTACCTGCGGAGGGCAGCCCACCCCAGGCCGCCCAGGAACACCAATGCCGCGCCGTCGAGCACGAACGAGTATCCGCGGTAAACGTTTCCTTGGAGGAACTTGAAGTCGGCGGGGAGGAGGTGGTCGATCTCCAGGGTCACCGTACCGAGGAACAGCACCAGGAATCCGTAGTAGACCATCGAGTGCATGAGGCCCGCCCACCGATCCCGCATGAGTGTCTGCATACTCATGCCGGCCCCCATGGCGGCCAGCCGCTCCCGCCATAGACCGGTTCTCCGGTCCGCCGCACCTCGCTGCCAGTTCTTGGCCCGCAGGGAGAACAAATAGAAGGTCAGGAAGAGAAAGCCGGCCACCGCCACGTAGAACATGGCCTCGAGCGCAGTTGGGATGTTGACGAACACCTCGCGGGAGACGGGGCTCTCGGCGTGACCCGGGAACTGGCCTGCAAACCAACTCGCCAACGTACCGGCGGCTGCCAACACACCCAGCCACACAAGGACCTCGGCGGCGTTGAACTTACGGCGCATCCGGCTCCCTCCCCAGTCGACCGCGTTCCGAGTGTAGAGCGGTGGCCAGTATCCGGTAGCCGGTGATCGCTGACACTAGCCCGAGGCTTCCGCTCCCAGTTCTCTCGAACGTTCGGTAGCCGCTGCTATCGCGTGGCCGACCAGAGACGTGAACCCGCCTCGCTCCATAACCGCAAGCGCCGCGGCGGTCGTACCACCCGGAGAGGTGACCTTGTGGCGCAGCTCCGCGGGCTCCTCCTCCGAGACCTCCATCAGGGTCCCGGATCCTTTGATGGTGCGAGCGGCCAACCGCAGGGCCACATCGGCCTCCAGACCCTGCCGGATCCCTTCCGCGACCATCGCTTCCGCCAGGAGGTAGGCGTAGGCGGGCCCGCTCCCCGAGACAGCGGTAACCGCATCGAGCAACGGCTCTTCCACCTCTTCCACAGCTCCGACAGCGGAGAGCACAGTGCGGGCCAAGGCCATGTGACCGGTGGTCGCGTGGGTGCCGCGGGCACAGGCGGTGATTCCTTCCCCTACCAGCGCCGGCGTGTTGGGCATGGTCCGGATCACCGGCACATCACCGAGCGCCCGCTCGTAGACGAGGATCGGAACCCCGGCTACCAGCGCAACGAGCACCTGATCGCCGGCCAGAGCGGCTGCCAACTGAGCGAGGGCGGGGTGGATGTCCTGCGGCTTTACGGCAAGCACCACGACATCCTGACCATCGATACCTTCGGAGCAACTGGCAACGGTCCGGCACCCTGTGGAGGCACGGAGTTCGGCGGCCCTGGGTTCGTACGCTTCTATGAGGGTCAGCTCAGCCGGCCCCCAACCCGCTTTCAGCAGCCCGGCCAGCACAGCGCCGCCCATCGCGCCTACTCCAACGATGGCTATCGAGGGTCTGTCCATGAACGGTCAGTATATGGCGGGCCCGACATCCGGGTCACGGATCCGGTGCCAATGTCATCCGGTCAGGACCCGGACGACCTCCCCAAAACCTCCCGGATCATCGAGACCAGGGCACCCACCGCATCGCGGTTGTATCCCTCGGGGATGATCACGTCGGCATACCGTTTGGAAGGCTCTACGAACTGGAGGTGCATCGGGCGCACGGTGGCGTGGTACTGGTCCACCACCGAGGCAAAGGACCTTCCTCGCTCCTCCATGTCCCGCTCCACGCGACGGAGGACCCGCAGATCGGGATCGGTGTCGACGAATACCCGCAGATCCATGATCTCGCGCAGTTCCGGCTCGGCGAGGATCAGGATCCCTTCGATCAACAAGACCGGGCGTGGTTGGACGGTTGAGGTCTCGGCTCGGCGCAGGTGCCGCGAGAAATCGTAAACAGGTTGATCGATGGCTTGCCCGGCTGCGAGGTCAGCTATGTGAGTGAGGAGCAACCCCGTCTCCAGCGAGTCGGGATGGTCGTAGTTGACACGGGTTCGCTCCTCGTAGGAGAGTTCCGGCCGGTGCCGGTAGTAGGCGTCGTGGGGGATCAGAGCCACCCGATCCGGACCGATCTGGTCCACGATGGATGCAGAGATGGTCGTCTTGCCCGATCCCGATCCGCCTGCCATCCCGATCACGAAGGGTCTTCCCTCCGGCCATTCGAGGTCTGCGTCGGCAACCCGAGGGCCGGCCGGGCTCACCTCTTGCCCTTACGGGCTTTCTGTTCGGCCTTCATGCGCGCCTTGTGCTGCCGCAACTCGTCGATCTGCTCGAACTCGGCGATGTCGGCGATGGAGGGCCAGTCGGCCGCCACATCCTCCCAACCAGCGGGGGCCTCATCGAGGCGCTTGCCGACTATGCCCACGAAGATCCGGGACTTGGCAACACCGAAACCGGGGAGTTTCTTGAGTCTCCTAACAAGTTCCCGACCATCTTCGGCGGTACGCCAGACAGCCGCCGCATCACCGTCGTACTCGTCGACGAGAGCCTGGCAGAGAGCCTGGGTACGCCGACCCATCGCGTTGGGAAACCGATGCAGGGCAGGCGGCCCCCGGAAGACGGCCTCAAGCTCGTCGCCGTCCATCGAGGCGATATGGGCTGCGTCGAGCCCGCGTCCCAGCCTTTCCTGGAGAAGGTAAGGCGAGTGGAACGCCATCTCCATCTTCACCTGCTGATCGAGCAGCATCCCGATCATGAGGGCGAGTGGGCTGTCGGCCAGCAACCGATTGGCATCCTGGGAGTATGTCCAGGGAAGTACGTCCGGCATCGATCCTCCTCTCTACCCCGAACGGTAGCCGTACGTCCCGTATGGAGTCACACCGTCACATCTGGTTGACTTGGGGTGTGTCAGTCATGCTGAACCCCACAGCGGAGAAGGACCGGTGGGTGGAGATCCTCGCCAGGGAACTCAAGGGTATGGAGATCCAGCTCTGGCCCGACATCCACGACCCCGACCCGGTCGAGTTTGCCGTCTTCTGGCATCACGACCCCGAAGATCTGCGGCGCTACCCCCGGCTGCGGGCCATCCTGTCGGTGAGCGCAGGAGTGGAACAGTTCCTCGGCGCAGGCTACCCCGACGTACCGATAGTGCGGCTCTCCGACGTGGCCATGGCAGACGAGATGGCAGCCTACGCAGTGCACTGGGTGGTCCACTTCCATCGCCGGATGGACGCCTACCTGCATCTGCAGGCGACCCGCGAGTGGAAACCTACCCGCACCGTCGAAGCGCATGGCTTCCCGGTCGGCATCCTCGGATTCGGCGCCATGGGCCGCCGGGTGGGTAGAGCGCTCGCCGGGCTCGGATACCCGATCAACGCCTGGACGCGTACCGGTGGCCAGGACGCCGGTGTCCACCACTACCGGGGGACCGACGGCCTCGACCGGATGCTGCGCTCCTCCGATGCCGTGATCAACGTTCTCCCCCTCACCCCCGCAACGGAAGGACTCATGGACGGAAAGCGGTTTGCGTGCTTCCGGAAGGGGTCGCTCTACATAGCGATGGGCCGAGGCCGTACCACGGTCGAAGCCGACCTGCTCGCGGCGCTAGACCACGGTCCGCTCGACGCCGCGGTCCTCGACGTTACCGGGTCGGAGCCTCTCCCCGGCGACTCCCCCTTGTGGGACCACCCCCGGGTGCGTATCACTCCCCATGCAAGCGGTTTCACCAGGTCCGTCACCGCCGCGCCACTGGTGGCTGCCAACATCCGGCGGATACAGCGGGGTGAGCAACCCTTCCCCCTCTACGATCCCCGCCGAGGTTACTGAGAGGGTACGCGGATAGGCGGACCGTAACCGCCCCTGTCAATAGACCTCCCCGGCTCCAGCTCGAAGAACCCCTGGCCATCGCTGTGTACTCGTCAACGGTCGTACTCGGTTTTCCCCCCAGGTGAGCTCCTATCCGCGCACCCTCTGAGGACGACCCGACTCCGCCGAGGCCTCGCCGGGCCAGGGACGGGCCCCCGCCCCCGGATCGGAGGAATCGCACTTACTCGCTACTGTCGGGGCCATGGATCTGGCCGATCGGGTGTGCGTGGTAACCGGAGGCGTCGGCGGCATCGGCGCTGCGCTGGCCCGCCGTTTCGTGGTGGAGGGCGCGGCCGTCGTGGTGGTCACCGACCTGGACGAGGAGCGCACCGCCGCAGTCGCCGCACAGAGCGGCTGTGTCGGGATACGGTGCGATGTCACCGACGAGGGATCCGTCCGATCCCTCGTGGAGCGGGTCGTCGCCGACCACGGGCGTATCGACTTGTTCGCGTCCAACGCCGGGGCGTCGGTGGACGGGGGCATCGACGTGGCGGACGGGGACTGGCAGAAGCTGTGGGACCTGCACGTCATGGCGCACGTCTACGCGGCCCGGGCGGTCATCGGACCGATGACGGGGGCGGGGGGCGGTTACCTGCTCCAGACCGTCTCGGCCGCCGGGCTGCTGGCCTCCCTCACCAGCCTTCCGTACACGGTCACCAAGGCCGCTTCCCTGGCCTTGGCGGAGTGGATCGCCATCACCTACCGGCGGGCCAACATTCGCGTGTCGGCAGTTTGCCCGTTGGTGGTGGACACGCCTCTGGCCGCCCGCTTCCGCCTGGACACCGGACCCGGCCCGGCTATGAGTCCCGACGAGGTGGCCGGCGTCGTGGTGGAGGGTATCCGTAAGGAGCGGTTCCTCATCCTCCCCCACCCGGAGGTGGCCGAGTACGTGGACCGCAAGGCCTCGGATCGGGACCGCTGGCTGGCGGGGATGTCCCGGCTGTTCGAGCGGGCCGGCACCGAATCGGGCCAGGACATCCGGCATTGAGCCCCGCCGCTATCGACCTACGCGGCGTGACGGTCATGAAGGCCGGCAGCGAACTGATCTCCCGAGTCGACTGGCAGGTCGATGCGGGCGAACGCTGGGTGCTCTTCGGCCCTAACGGAGCGGGCAAGACCACGCTGCTGCAGGTCGTCTCCACCTACCAGTTCCCCGTGAGGGGCACCGCCACCATCCTCGGCGAGCGGATGGGGAGGACCGACGTGCGCAACCTCCGTCCCCGTATCGGGTACGTGGGCCCCGCGCCGGCCTCCCTGGTGCGACGCTACCTCCCGTGCAGGGACATAGTGGTGACCGGGCGCCATGCCGCCTTCGTCGACACGAGATGGCATCACTACACGGACACCGACTGGGAGTTCGCCGATCGCCAGATGGAATTGATGGGCGTGGCCGAGATGGCCGATCGCGAGTTCGCCACCCTGTCGGACGGGGAGAAGAAGCGGGTGCTGATCGCCCGGGCCCTGATGGCCCGGCCCGACCTGCTGCTACTCGACGAGCCGGGTACCGGCCTGGACCTCGGCGCCCGGGAACGCCTGATCGCTTCCCTCTCCGGTATGGCCGGGCTCGATGGAGGCCTCACCGTGATCCTGGTCACCCACCATGTCGAGGAGATACCGCCGGGATTCGACCGGATGTTGATACTGGCGGAAGGACGGGTGATCGCCGCCGGAGCCATCCGGGAAGCCATGACGAGCGAGGCCCTGAGCGCCATCTACGGAATGCCGCTCGTCGTGGATTCGATCAACGGACGCTTCCGGGCAACCGGCCTGCACGTACCGGGTCGGCAACCGCGTCCTGATTGGTAACGGAGGGTTCACCCGGCCTTAATGCAGGGGCGGTACGGAGGCAAGGTCGAACCCGTATGGTGTCACCAACGCTCCGGGACTTCGGCGAGCCAGGACACACCGGGTGTCCCGTGCGACGCTCGCCGGGGCTCGGGGCCACCCTTCGCCCGGCCCGGCCCGGATCAGACCTTTATCCCCCGGCGGCGCATGTCGGCGATCACCGCCTCGATGCCCTTCCTGTCGATGGTCTTGATCCCCTTGGTGCTCACGGTCAGGGTCACGTACCGGCGTTGCGACGGGATCCAGTAACGCTTCTTCTGGATGTTGGGAGTCCAGCGACGGTTGGAACGCTTGTGCGAGAACGAGACTTTCTTCCCGAACGACGGCTTCTTCCCCGTCACCATACAGATGTTGGACATAGGCAACCCCAGAGGTTGGCAAGGACTTTACGCGGATGTATCACTCTACAGGATCCGGTGTATCACTCTACAGGATCCGGTGTGTCACTCTACAGGATCCGGCACGGAGCACGAAAACCGCACCGGCAGCGCTCGATGCTCTGACCTTTCGCCTACCCGGATCCTGGCAAGGTGTGCCACCTTCCACCACCTTCGCCGGCTCGGCAACGAGACATCATCACCGCCCGGGCCGATCCGCACGGTGCGGATCGCGGGGTTTCGATAGCTCCCCGCTGCAGGACCGGCCGCCAGTCGAATCCTCCGCAGTCCCCGAGTGAAAACATATCCGATGGACAGCCCCGACTTCGGGCAGTCTGCTAGTTTCGTCGCAGCGTAGGACGACCTTAGGAGACCCGCAACGATGCAACTCGCGCAACGTAGGCGCGCTATCTCCAGGACCGGAATCCTGGCGGTGGCTCTTCTCACCCTCGGATTGCTCCTCTTCCGACCTCTGGCCGCCAGAGCCGCCGACATGGTCGCAGGCGAAACGCAGTTCATTCTCAACACCTTCGCTTTCCTCATCTGGGGTGCGTTGGTCATGTGGATGGCCGCCGGATTCACGATGCTGGAGTCAGGCGCGGTTCGCACCAAGAACGCGTCGATGATCTGCCTCAAGAACATCGGTGTCTACTCCATCGCCGGACTCGCCTACTTCGTTGTCGGATACAACCTCATGTACATCGATGTCGGAAGCGTGATCGGTTCCTTCCAGTTCCTCTACGGAAGCTCGGCCAGTGAGATCGCCCTGCTCGGCGGGCAGGCGGGCGCAGCGCCCGAGGTGGTCGCTAACGGCTATTCGGTCATGTCGGACTGGTTCTTCCAGATGGTCTTTGTGGCGACTACCGCCTCGATCGTCTCCGGTGCCATAGCCGAACGCGTCAGGCTGTGGCCGTTCTTACTGTTCACCCTGATCCTGACCGCTTTCATCTACCCCATCGTGGGAGCGTGGACGTGGGGCGGCGGCTGGCTCTACGAAATGGGATTCCAGGACTTCGCCGGTTCGACCATCGTGCACAGCACGGGCGGATGGGCGGCCCTGGCGGGACTGACCGTGATCGGACCCAGGCTCGGCAAGTTCCGCAAGGACGGGACCGTCAAACCGACTCCCCCCTCCAACGTCCTGATCGTGACGCTGGGTGTCTTCATCCTCTGGCTGGGCTGGTTCGGGTTCAACGGCGGATCCCAACTCGCCTTGGGAAGCGCCCTCGACGCGGTGGCGATGAGCAACATCCTCGTGAACACCAACCTCGCCGCAGCCGCCGGCGTGATAGCCGCCCTCGCCATGTCACGGTCGATCCTGGGACGCATGGATCTCTTTGCCGGCTTGAACGGCGCCATCGCCGGACTGGTCGCCATAACCGCAGGCCCCGACATCGTCGACCACTGGTGGGCGATCATCATCGGAACGATCGGCGGTATTCTCTGTACAGCCGGGATCAAGCTGTTGGAGAAGCTCAAGATCGACGACGTAGTGGGTGCGGTCCCCGCCCACCTGATATGCGGCATCTGGGGGACCCTGGCAGCGAGCATCGCCGCGGGCGCCAACTTTGGCGTCCAACTACTCGGCGTGGTGTCGGTGGCGGCCTTCGTGTTCACCGTGTCGTACATCGTGTGGCGGCTGATCTCCATGACCGTCGGCCTTCGGGTCTCGGCCAAGGCCGAGCGCATGGGCCAGGACTCGGCCGAACTCGGTATCGAGGCCTACCCCGAGTTCGTGCTTATGCCCGAACAGTTCGGCGAAGAGGACTGAACGCGGGAACTCGACGGACCACCGTTACATCAACTCGATAGGACACCTAGTGCCCGGTGCTCGAGCGAGTCTCGCATCTGTTGTCAACAGACCGCAGCCGAGTGACTCGGCGAGGCCGATGTAGCACGCGTCGTAGGGCGTGACATTGTTGCGCAGCTCCCAAATGCGCCTCAGGGTCGGAGCAGTCGGATACACGATCAAAGGAAGCGCGAGAAGGTTCGCTACCGCGTCTTCGGCTTGCCGAGCGCTTGTAGCCCCCCTGCTCAGGTGCTTGCGGAGGACGGACAGAACCTCGACGCGTAGAGGTCGGGAGCAGCGAGCCTCTCTCCTCGCAACCGGCTCCGGTATCGGACACCGTCCCGCCCTCCGTCAGCGACCACTGGAGCGATGACCGACGCGTCAACGACCAGCACGTTCGGATCCGAGCAGCCCTACGGAGTCCTGACCGGACAGGCGTCCCTTGTCTTGGCGCTCGATCCGATCGAGTACTTCATTGAGTGTTGGCGTGTCGGCGATCAAAGCGAACTGGGCAAGGAGAAACTGCTGGAGTGACTGGCCCGCCTGCTGGGCTCGGTCGACCAGCTTTGCATGAACTGCCCCTGGAACATTACGTACTTGGACATGCGGCATACATGCACCCGTGGAACGTATCGAATCAGGGAGGCACCGCGGAGTCCAAAGAGTCTGAGCCCCCCTCGGGCCTTGATATCGCGGCAGTGCTCTGTGGGCTGCGCCCTTTGCAAGAAGAAGAAGAACACGAAACGCCGCCGGAAGGACCGTCTACGGAATCAGAACCACCTTGCCGGTTACCTTGCGGGCGGCGATCGTCGAGAGGGCTTCGACGGCCGATTCCAGGGGGAAGCGGGCGGAGATGCGGGGTTCAATGGTCCCATCGGCGGTCCAGTCCAGGAGCCGGGTGAAGTTGGCGCGGTTGCCCTCCGGGCTGCGGTCGGCGAAGTCGCCCCAGAACACTCCCACGATCGAGCAGCCCTTGAGGAGGGGGAGGTTCATCGGGGCCTTGGGGATCCGTCCCGAGGTGAAACCGACCACCAGGATGCGGCCCTCCCAGTTGATGCAGCGCAGGCATTCGAGGAAGGTGTCGCCGCCCACCGGGTCGTAGATGACGTCGGCCCCCACCCCGCCGGTGAGCTCCTTGGTCCGCTCCTTGAGGGACTCGACCGTGTAGTTGATGGTCTCGTCGGCGCCGAGGTCGGTCGCCACCTCGGCCTTGGCCTCCGAACTGACCGCGGCGATGACCCGTGCGCCAAGAGCCTTGCCTATCTGGATACCCGCCGAACCCACGCCTCCCGAAGCGCCGGTGATCAGGAGGTTCTCGCCCGGTGCCAGGCGGGCCCGGTCGACCAGGGCGTGGTAGCCGGTGCCGTAGGTCAGGGCGATGCACGCGCCCTGCTCCATCGTGACCTCATCCGGGAGGGCAAAGACCTTCCCGGCCGGGACCGCGAACTGCTCGGCCATGGCTCCACTGAGCAGGTTGAAACCGAGTACCCGGTCACCCACGGTCACATGGCCGACCTCCTCGCCCACCGCCAGCACCCGGCCGGCCGCCTCGGCGCCGGGAACGAAGGGCAACTGGGGCCGGTGCTGGTAGAGGCCCCCGATCATCAGGATGTCGGGAAAGTTCAGACCGACCGCTTCCACCCCGATCAACACTTCGCCCGGTCCCGGTACGGGAGGGTCTGTATCCTCGTAACGCAGTCCCTCGAACGGTCCGAACTCGTAGACCATGTGGGCCTTCATGTCTTCTCCTCCGTCGTCGCCGGTACCTGCTTCCGCCGCTCAGTACAGGAACATCGGCTTCCCGGCCAGAGCCCGGATCCGGGGTCGGTAGTTCTCGGCATCGTAGAAGGCGTCCACGTCCACCCTTCGCGCCCCTTCGGCCAGCACGGAGAGGTGTCGGGTGGTGTATACGCCTCCCTGCAGAGCGACCATGTGCCCGCTGACCCCGGAGAGGACCATCTCGGCCGCCATGGTTCCGAAGTTGAATCCGACCATCAGATCGAGGACATCCGGGGGCCCGCTTCGCATCAGGTAGGCCACCCGCTGGTTCATGATGCCGATCCCGGTCATCCTCTTGATCAGGCTTCCGGTGATCTCGCCGATACCGCCCAGCTTGCGGTGGCCGTACGCATCGGCCTCACCCCCCTCGATGCGGTCGCCCCCGATGAGGGAAGCCCCTTCGGAGACCACGACGACCGCGTAACGGCTGGGATTGGCCCGGCGGTCGGCCGTCACCATCGCAACCAGGCGTTCGATGTCGAACGGGACCTCCGCGATGAGGGTACGGTCCGCCGACGCCAGGTATCCGGCCGCCAGGCTGGTCGCTCCCGAGTAGCGCCCGAACAGCTCCACCACGGCCACTCGTTCGTGGCTGCCCACCGCGCTGCGGAGATTGTTGACGAACCCCACCGAGCGGGTGACCGCAGTCGAGAATCCGACGCAGTAGTCGGTTCCTGGAACATCGTTGTCCATGGTCTTGGGTATGGCCACCACCGGTACGCCTTCGTCGTGCATCCGCAGGGCATAGGAAAGGGTGTCGTCACCGCCTATCGCCACGAGGGCATCGAGACCGAGATGCTCGATCACGCGCAGCGCGTGGGCGGTCAGGTCGTAGGGAGGCCCGGACTCCGGAGGGGCGAGGAAGGGAGGTACGGCCCGTTCTGCCACGCGTCCGGGATTGGTACGGCTGCTGTGGAGGATCGTCCCGCCGGTCCGGTCGATGGTCCGGACCGCCAGGCGGTCGAGATCCATGGTGTGAGCGGCCACCGTACCGTCGTCCTCGGGATCGATGTTGAGGACCGCACCCCATCCGCGACGCAGTCCCAGAACGGAATGCCCGGCCTCCCCCACTCGGTTCACGAAAGCCTTGATGACCGGATTGAGCCCCGGAACGTCGCCTCCTCCGGTCAGGATCCCTATACGCACCTGCATGCCTCCATACATCGGTGTCCGGTCGGCGATGGTCCCGGCAACAGCGGAACCCGCCGACCCGCCACATCTGATCGTCCTGATCGGAACGCTACCCGATGGGAACGCAGGTCCGGCACCTGGCTACGCTGTCCCGGTGAAGCTCCTCAACCTCGACCATGTGGCTATCGCCGTCCACGACCTCGACCGGGCCGTCGAGGACTACCGCCGCCGGTACCGGGTGTCGCCGATGTACCGGGAGGTGGTCGAGGAACAGGGAGTCGAGGAGGCCATGCTCCCTGTCGGCGGGTCCTTCGTCCAACTGCTGGCCGCGCTCCACCCCGACACTCCGGTGGGCAGGTTCCTCCGCCGGCGGGGCGAGGGGCTCCATCACGTCGCCTACGCAGTTGTGGACATAGAGGCGGCCCTCGCCCACCTGGCGTCGGAGGGCGCCCGCCTCGTGGACGAGACGCCCCGATCCGGCGGGCGGGGCACCCGGATCGCCTTCGTACATCCGAAAGGTGGAAACCAAACTCTCGTCGAACTGGTCGAATACTCGTCATGAACAATGGGCAGACCGGCAATTCCGGAATTCGGTTTCACATAGCCGGCGGCGCCGGACCCTACCAGGCAGCGGCGGTCGCGGCCGTGGTCGAGCATACGCTCGCGGAGGAGAGGCGGGTCGCGTCCCCACCTCCGCGGCGTTTCTCCAACTGGATGATGGTGGCTCGCAGCGAACCGTTCGTCCCACCCCGGACCATCTCCAACGGGTCCCTCAACGGCGCCCTACCATGGAGCGTACCTCGGGTGAACCGGCCAGCCAGGTTGTAGCCAGGTAGACCACCGCCACCACCCCCAAGCCGACCAGGGTCGCTACCACGCCCGTACCGAAACCGGGAATCCGCCCTCCCGTGACCGCATCAGCAGCCAGCCGGCCCAGGACGGCGGCGACCACCGTGCCGGCCGAGATCCGCAGGACGGTCCGCAGCATCCCTTCGAGTCCCCGGGACGTGTGGAACCGTCTCCACAGCAGACCGAGAGTGAGCGCGTGTCCGGTGAGGGCGACCGAACTGGCCACGGCCACGCCCGGTACTCCGCCGATCCGGAACCCGAGGAAGAACAGAGGGATCGCGGGCACCGTCCAGGCCGTGCCGGCGATCACCGGAATCCACATCTGGCGGTGGGCGTAGAAGCAGCGGCCGAAGATCTGGTGGACACCCCAGGCCGGAATGCTCAGCGAATATCCCACCAACGCCGCCGCGGTGAGCACCGTTCCCGCCTCGCTGAACCGGCCATGCTGGAAGGCAACCCGGATGGCGGGCTGGCTGACCGCGATCACCCCGGCGACCGCCGCTCCGCCGGCGAACATCACCATGCGGACCGTGCGACCCATCGATGTCAACATCTCGGTCCGGCGGCCTTCCGCCACTAGGCGGGCCAGGTAGGGATACGCCGCCACGCCCGCCGCCTGGGCGATCACCCCCACCGGGAGCATGTTGACACGGCGGGCCAGGTTGAGGCTGAAGATCGACCCGTCGGAGGCCGCGGCCGCCACCACCTTCCCGATCGACTCGTCGAGGACGACTATGGACTGGCCGATCATCAACGGAACTGCCAGACCCAGGTATTCGCGGAAGGCGGGGTGGCGGAAGTCGGGAAGCCCAGGGGTCACCCGCAAACCCGTGCGGCGAGCACCCCACCACTGGAGAGCCAGGTTGCCGACCAGGCCGCCCCCTACCGCGCCGAGGACGAACCCGGAGGCCGACCCTCCTCCCGACCACGTACCCGCCAGCCCACCGGCGATGATGCCGGCGTTGTAGATGATCGGCGCCAGCGTGGGCACGACGAACCGTCCATGGGCGTACTGCACGGCCATGAACAACCCGCCGATCACGAAGAACACCTGGGCGGGCAGCACCAACCTGGTCAGCCGGGTCACCTCGGCCAGTTGGGCGGGATCGAGCCGGTCCCCCGAACCGAAGAGCCACTCGACTATCACCCCGGCGGCGGCGATCGCCACACCCGTCAGGACGACAACCAGCACCGCCACAGACCGGAACACGGCGTTGAAGGCCGCTTGGGCACCGTCGTGGTCACCGGCTACGCGGTAGCGGCTCAGGATCGGGATGAAGGTGATGGCCAGGAAACCTCCGGCCAGCAGGTAGTTGAGGAAGTCGGGCACGATGAAGGCCGCCTCGTAGGCATCGGCCACGGGAGAGTCGCCCAGCCGGTTGGCCAGTACCACGTTGCGGGCGAAACCGAGTATCCGGGACAGGAGGATCCCGACCGCCACCACCGAGGCCGCCCGGGCGATACCGCCGGTAGCCGCCATCATCGGATCCTGTCCCGCAGGTCCTCCAGCACCCGGTCGGGGACCACCAGATCACCCCGACCGACGCCCACCCGGAGACCCGGCTTGTAGTCCCCGTGGTAGTCCGAACCGCCCGACGGGAGGAGCCCGAAGGACCGTACCGACCTCTCCAGGTCCCGCCGGGTCACGGGATCGTACTCCCCGTAGAAGCACTCCACCCCGACCAGGCCCATGCCCGCCAGCCGGCGGTAGAGCGCGGCATACTCGGAGGCGGTGTCGAGGCCGAGCGTGTGCGGATGGGCCACGATCGGCACGCCTCCGGATCGGCGGGCCAGACCTATGGCCTCCCGGGGGGGAAGCAACGGCCGGGTCATGTAAGCGGGGCCCCCGGCACCCAGATACTTCCGGAAGGCGGTGTTGATATCCGGTACGTACCCTTTCCTCATCATGACGGCCGCAAAGTGCGGTCGCCCGACGCTGCCACCCCCGGACTCCTCCAGCACCTCGCGATAGTCGATGCCATAGCCGAGTTCGCTGAGCCGCTCGGCCATGCCCCGGTTCCTGCGGTGCCGCCCGTCACGGAGTTCTTCCAATCGATCTTGGAGAGGTCCCCGACCCGGCTCGATGAACAGGACCACGATGTGCAGACCGCCCCGCTCCCACTCGCAGGACAGTTCGACACCAGGGACCAGCTCGATCCCGTGTAGCTCGGCCTCTCCCCGAGCCTCCTCCACGCCCCCCAGCGTGTCGTGGTCGGTCAGGGCGACGGCCGAGAGCCCCGCTCGGGCGGCCAGCCTGATCACCTCCGACGGGCGTTCGCTTCCATCGGAGGCGTTGGAGTGGACATGGAGATCGACGGGCATCCGCTCGGGAGGCTAGGTGAGTACCCGGCAATCCACCAGCGGCCCGTCGCTCAACCATGGAATGCCTGGGTCAGCGAGCGACGGCCATAGCAATCGTCATTGCTCAGCCTTCTGCTAACCGGGAGAACCGAGGTTACGAGGGCAGGGAAACCGTTCAGCCGTCCGGCGACGGGTCGACCGTCGTCGTGTCGGTCACGACCGGCTGCGGCGGTTCGGTTACCTGATCGCCGGCCCCGTTGTTGCTCGTGGCCAGGTTCCCGATCAGGAATATCACCACCACCACGACCGCGATCACCAGCCCCGTGACTATGCGGCGACGCCACTTGGCGCGGCTAGCCTCACGCCGCTCGGCCTGGAGTCGGGCCTGGCGGTTCTGCTTCTGGCGGGCCCTCTTCTCGCTCCCCATACCGGACCAGTCTAGAAGGGTGCCGAACAATCCACTGCGGGGATCGTCAGGCGATCCGGAATACCTGGTCAGCGGGCAGGAGGTCTGCAGCAAACGTCGTTGCCGGCGTTCTCCTGGGAGACGGCCACGTGGTGAGGCGCTGCCAACCATTGCAGCCGCTAGCCAATAGACTGTTCACAACCCTCCAGACATCGAACCCCTCCCCAGGATCTGCTTCTCATGCCTCTGGTCGTCCAAAAGTACGGCGGCACGTCGGTAGCTAACCCCGACCGCATCAGACACGTCTCCCGACGGGTGGCCCGGACGCGGCTCGCCGGCAACGAGGTGATCGTGGTGGTGTCCGCAATGGGCGACTCCACCGACGAACTGATACGGCTCGCCCACCGCGTCAACTCGGATCCTCCCGCGCGGGAGATGGACATGCTGCTCACGGCAGGGGAACGGATCTCGATGGCCCTGCTAGCCATGGCTCTCGACAGCGAAGGGACCCCGGCGCTCAGCCTCACGGGTTCCCAGGCCGGTATCCTGACCGACGCGGTGCACGGGGAGGCGAAGATCACCGAGATCCGCGGCACCCGGGTCCGGAACGGTCTGGACACCGGCAAGGTGGTGATCGTGGCCGGCTTCCAAGGGGTGGATCCGGATTCCAAGGAGGTGACCACCCTGGGACGGGGCGGTTCCGACGCCACCGCAGTGGCCCTCGCCTCCGCCCACGGCGCCGACGCGTGCGAGATATACACCGATGTGAGGGGCGTCTACACAGCCGACCCCAGAGTGGTGCCCGAAGCGCGCAAACTGGACGAGGTGTCCTTCGACGAGATGCTCGAGCTGGCGGCAGGAGGCGCTGGGGTATTGATGGCCCGCTCCGTGGAGGTGGGCCGGAGGTTCAACGTACCGATCCACGTCCGTTCGTCGTTCGTGGAGGACGAGGGCACCTGGGTCAAGGAGAGGACCATGGAAGAGGCGATCATCAGCGGTATCGCACACGACACGTCGGAAGCCAAAGTGACCATCTGGGGCGTTCCCGACCGTCCGGGCGTGGCGGCCGCCCTCTTCGAAACCCTGGCCGCGGCGCGGGTCAACGTCGACATGATCGTGCAGAACGTCGGGGAGGACGCCAGCACAGACATCAGCTTCACCGTCCCGGAGTCCCACGCCGAGGCCGCCCGCAGGGCCACTCTTCCGCTCGTCGGCGAGCTGGGGGCCCATGGCCTTGGCGTGGATTCGGACATCGCCAAGGTATCGCTGGTGGGAGCCGGCATGAAGTCCAGTCCGGGCGTGGCGGCACGCGTGTTTCGCGCCCTCGCCGACGCCCGCATCAACATCGAGATGATCTCCACCTCTCCCATCCGTATCTCCTGCGTCGTCCGGCGGCAGAGCGTGGAGGAGGCGGTCCTGGCGCTCCACACCGAGTTCGACCCTCCGGTGATCACCGCGGAGGTGGGCGCAGATGCGTGACTCTCGTGTAGCAGTCGTCGGGGCTACCGGGGCGGTGGGCCGCACCATGGTGGCGATCCTCGAGGATCGGGACTTTCCGCTCTCGGAGCTGCGGCTGATGGCCTCGGCTCGTTCCGCAGGCACCAGGGTGACCACCCGCTGGGGCGAGATCGTGGTGGAGGATCTGGCCTCGGCCGACCCCGCCGGTCTCGACATCGCTCTCTTCTCGGCCGGCGCGGCGCGCAGCCGGCAGTACGCACCGGCCTTCGCCGCCGCCGGAGCGGTCGTGATCGACAATTCGTCGGCTTTCCGCCAGGTTCCCGGAGTGCCGCTGGTGGTGGCCCGGGTCAACGACCGCGCGGCGGGCTCACACCGCGGGATCATCGCCAACCCCAACTGCACCACCATGACCTTGATGATGGTTGCCGGCCCCCTCCACCGCCACGCCGGTCTGGCCCGGATGGTGGCCATGTCCTACCAGTCCGTGTCGGGCGCCGGCATGACGGGGATGGACGCCCTGATGCACCAGACCGCGTTGCTCGTGGACCAGCGTGAGGCCCTGGTATCGGGGACGTGGGAAGACCCGGGTAGCGAACCGTTCCAACGCCCGATCGGCTTCAACGTCCTTCCGATGGCCGGTTCGATGACCGAGGCCGGTCACACCGACGAGGAGTGGAAACTGGTGAACGAGACCCGCAAGATCCTCGAGCGGGAGGATATCTCGGTGGAGCCGACCTGCGTGCGGGTGCCGGTGATGGTAGGGCACGGCATCTCGGCCACCATGTGGTTCGATACCCCTGTAGACGTGGACACCGCCACGCGGATCCTCGAGGAAGCTCCCGGGCTGGAGCTGTGGTCCGACGATCACGTCGCAACGCCGCTCGACTCGGCCGGTACCGACCCGGTCCTCGCGTCCCGCATCCGGGGAACCCTCGGAGAACCGGGCGGGATCAGCCTGTGGGTGGTGGGCGACAACCTCCGCAAGGGCGCGGCGCTCAACGCGGTCGAGATCGCCGAACTCCTCATCTGAACCCGCCGTCGGCTCCTTGTCGACGGTCCAGGGAACTAGACTGACCACATGAACAATCCGACCCCGCTCTGGGTTTCCGGCCCGGAATCCACTTCAGGGCCGGCTGCTTCCGAGCCCTCCTTCGAGACCGTCGAAGAGCTCCGGGCCTACAGGAAGCGGGTACTCGTAACCGCCTACCGGCTGTTCGGCGCCTTCGGATGGGGGTCCCTGGGTGACGGGCACATAACGGTTCGCGACCCCGAGCAGACCAACGCGATGTGGCTCATCCGCCACGGTGTCCCTTTCCACAGGACCACGACCGACGATCTGGTCCTGGTAGGGCCTGACGGGAGGGTGGAAAGCACGCATGCCATCAACATGACCGCCTACTACATCCATGCCCCGATACATGAGGCCCGGCCCGAGGTCGTAGCCGTGGCCCATACCCACACCCCGTACGCCACGCCGTGGGCCGCCAACGTGGAGTACTTCCGGATGATCTGCCAGGAGGCCACGGCCTTCTTCGAGGACCACTCCATCTTCGACGGCGAGGAGGTCCAGGTCGCGGACTTCGACACCGGAAAGCGGATCGCCGCCGCCCTCGGGGAGACCAAGGCGGTCCTGCTTCGTAACCACGGTCCGCTGACGGTGGGATACTCCGTGGAGGAGGCAATCGGCTGGTTCCTGCTCCTCGAACGGGTGGCCGAGGTTCACGTGAAGGCCCATCGCGCCAAGCCGATCAGCGACGAGGCAGCCCGGATCGCCACCACCGAGATAGGGCACGTCGGCATGGCGCTCAACGCCTTCGAGTACGCGGTGATGTCCAAGCTGGCCGACCCGCACGTCTGAGAAGGCCCTCGAAACAGGGGATAGCGCATACCTGCCGCCAACGGCGCGGCCACCGTTACTAAAGCGAACCACAGAGCGCTTCACTAGCTCAGGCGCCAAGTAAAGGCCGCTTTAGTTAGACCCCACGTAACTAAAGTCAAATGGGAGAAGCTTTACTAAGCAGGCCACGTATTCAAGTCCTCTTTAGGAGAGCACACCCCAAGTAAAGCAATCCCCACAAAGCTTTATTAAGCTCCATCGTGTACCCCTCCTGAGAAAGGTATCACCGTGCACCCAGACGCCTTCCGCTCCACAGAGCGCGGCACGGTCCGGATGACGCTCCGTGGGTACCGGGCGTTCCATCCAAATCGCTTGCCCCGCCGGCTCGACCTGCCGCAGGAGGTCGTGAAGATGTTGGAAGAGGCGACCGGCGCCGTCCACCGCCTCGGCGGAATCGGACTGCTGCTTCCGAACCCACATCTGCTCATCGGCCCTCATCTCCGGATCGAGGCCGTCCTGAGTTCACGGATCGAAGGAACGAAAACCGACATTCCTCAACTCCTACGGCTGGAGGCGGGACAAGCGCCAACCGAAGCGGACGACTCGCGCGAGGTCGCCAACTACGTGGTGGCCATGGAGCATGGACTCGAGCGGGTACGCGAGGGGTTCCCGATATCGACGCGGCTGCTGTGCGAGATGCACGAGCTTCTGCTAACCGGTGCCCGCGGCCAGTACCGCCGCCCAGGCGAACTCCGTACCACTCCCAACTGGATCGGCGGCACGACGCTCGAAAACGCCGTGTTCGTCCCTCCGCCGCCGGAGGAGATGGGGGAAGCTCTAACCGACTGGGAGTACTTCCTGCACGAACAAGACATGCCGCTCCTGGTGCAACTCGCCCTGGCTCATTACCAGTTCGAAGTGATCCACCCCTTCCTCGACGGCAACGGCCGGATCGGCAGGATGATGATCCCCCTGATGCTCGTGCTGCGGGGCGCCCTCACCCAACCTCTCCTCTACCTGTCCGCCTTCTTCGAGCAACACAGGGACGAGTACTACGACCTCCTTCTCCGTACCAGCCAGAACGGCGATCTGCTGCCCTGGATCCGGTTCTTCATGCACGGTGTCCGGCACCAAGCCCGCGAGGCCGAGGAGCGAACGATCAGACTTGTGAGACTTCAACACGCGCTCCGCGACGATCTCATCAACAAGAAACGCGCCCCCTCCGTCATCAGGCTCGCGGAACACCTCTTCACCTTTCCTCTCGTAACCGCTTCGTGGGCTGAGAAACTCTTGGGCGTAACCCGACCCACAGCCCACGCCGCCATCGAGGCCCTCGTCGAGCGGGGCGACCTCATCGAGGTCACCCACCGGAAACGCAACCGGATCTACGAAGCCCCTCGTATCTACGAGGCGGTGTACGGACCGATCGAGCAGGAGAACACGGCCGATCGATGACCCCCTCGGTCGCCCGAGTGCCGCTCTGCAGAGCGTCGCACGCTCCACAGTGCCTCAAACACCTATGGCACGGTGAAGGTCAGCGAGTACTCGCCGTTGACTGTCACGCTGAAGGTCTCACCGGTGACCAGCGAGTTGCCGAGGGAGACGATGCCGTCGAGTTCCAGGTTCTTGTCCGAGCAGTCGATAGCCCAGGGAGCAGGCGGAGGAACCCACGCCGTCACTGCAACATCGACAACCAAGCCATCGACGGTAGCCTCCTCACGTCCCCGCTGGTAGCAACCGTCGATATCGGATACGAGGTAGACAACACGGACGAAGGCTTCGTCACCTTGCCAGATCATGTGGACATCGGTGACGGAAACAGCCTCCTCGACCGGCGCCCGGTCCGCGGCGCTCCATTCACCGTCCACCATGTGCGGCGGCGGCTCGACCATCGCCAGCACGATGTTCACCTTGCCGGGATTCCCTCGGGTGATGACGTCATACGCGGTGTCGTTGATGAACGCCAAGCGACCGTCCGACTCGTCGATCCGTGCTGAGATCGAGTAGGTGCTACCCGGATCGATGTCCCCTCGGTGGTACGGGACCTTGAACTTGATCGGAACCTGGCCCGGATCCGAGATGACCTGTTCGGCGATGAGTTGCGCCGGGGCGTCCATGTAGGAAGTGTCGCGAAGTTGCACCGTCAGGGTGGCGCCGGGGGTCAGGGAGATCCGCTCCCGGTAGGTGATCGTACCTTAGACCGATGCCTCACCATCGAAGACAGCGACGAAAGCCAGGATCAGGCCGATCCCGATGCCGGCCCGCAGGATTGTCTTGCCCTTGATCCTCATCTCTGCGACCTCCTTGGAGTCCGACAAGCGAGCCAGCCTCGGATTGGACGCCTACACCCCTACGACGCTTTCGACCGCGCTCTGGTTCCCCGGGAGCCGAATTGGCTGGGATGGATAAGGCAAAGAGTCCACTCATCAGTGTGCACCCGAAGGCCACCGAAGGAGTTCCCTGAGACCGCTGAGGGTTTTCGAAGGTTTCCTTGGTCGGGCAGGCGGGATTTGAACCCACGACCTCTTCGTCCCGAACGAAGCGCGCTACCAAGCTGCGCCACTGCCCGTGCCGGTCGAGTCTACCCGACTGCGGCGAGGGTGTTGTCCGGGCCCGGCGTCCTGCGTACCCTGATCTTGGATATCCGGCGACGGTCCATCACCAGCACGGTGAACACCAGATCCCGGTAGTCCACCCTGTCCCCCACCTCCGGAATATGGCCCGACAGGTACAGGAACAATCCGGCCACCGTCGAGTAGGGACCATCATCGACCGCCGCGCCGGTAGCTACCTCGAACTCGTCGATCGGGGTTCGCCCGTCGGCCAGCCAGGTGTCACTGCCCACCGGCAGGGTCATCGGAACCCGCGGGTCGTACTCGTCCTGGAGTTCCCCCACCAGTTCCTCGACCAGATCCTTGATGGTTACGAGGCCGTCCACACCGCCGTGCTCGTCCATCACCACCGCTATGCCCGTTCGGCGGGCTCGAAGGTCATGGAGTACCCGCATTACCGGGGTGCTCTCCGGGGCATAATGCGGCGCCCGCAGGAGGGCCATTATCTCGTCCTCGGCCAGATCGCGGCTCTGGCTGAGGACATCCTTGGCGTAGAGGATCCCGCGGATGGAATCCAGGTCGCCCTCGTCGCTCACCACCGGGTACCGGGAGTGCGCCGTGCCGGCCACCGCCTCCCTGACCGCCGTGGAGGTCACCGGCACCGAGAGGGTGACGATGTCCACCCGGGGGGTCATCACATCGCGGACCGGCTGGTCGGCGGTCTCGAACAGGCGCTCGATGATCTCTCGCTCCACCGACGCGATCTCGCCCCTCCGCTCGCCGAGTATGGCCAGGGCCCGGACATCGGCCAGCGTTATGCTCCGGTCACCGGATGGCGGGAGCCCGAACAGCCGGATTATCCCCCTCCCGAGGCCGATGAAGACCCGCGATATGGGTCGCAGCGCCACCGCCAGCATCCAGACAGGAACGGCCGCGATGAGCCCGTACCTCTCCGGGTAGCGCGCCGCCAGCGTCTTGGGGGTCACCTCTCCGATCACCAGCACCAGGATCGTCACGACCACCGTCGAGAGGATCGTTCCCCAGCCCTCACCCACCAGGCTGATGGCGACGGCGGCGGCCACCGAGGTGGCCAGGATGTTGACGAAGTTGTTAGCGACCAGAATGGTTCCGATCGACCCTTCGAGGTCGCGTACCAGAGCCTCGAGGCGGCGCCCCCGCCTCCCCGTCTCCGCCAGTTGATGGATGCGCTCCCTCGGGACCGCGGTCAGTGCGGTCTCGCTGCCCGAGAGGAAACCGGATGACAGCAGGCAGATACCGAACACCACCAGCAGGACCAGGCGAAGGGAGGCGATCATCAGGACACCGAAGCACCCGGCTCGGTCAGCGGTCCGCTCCTACCGGGAGGACGGCGGCCAGTACCGACCGCAACTCCTGGGCGCTGAAGGGCTTGAGCAGCCAGGCATCGGCCCCGGCTCTCCTGGCGATGAACGCGTCGACTCGCCGGTCCAGAAGCAGGACTATCGCGCCCAGGTCGGGAGAGACGCCCTTCAGATTGCGAATGATCGCCATACCGCCCATCGAACCGACTTGCATATCGACGATCGCCGCAGCCCCGCCCTCTTCCGCCGCCACGGTCTCGACCTGGTACGGGTCGCCCACCTCCACGATATCGGCCCACCCGCTGAGAGCGGCCCGCACCTGGTTCCGCACCCAGGGAGCATCGGATACCACTAGCACCTTCACGACCTCAACTGTAGCCACTCCGGCGCCCATACCCCTCCCCGGAGAGTCTCTCCGGGCGTCGCCGCCCATGTCGGAACTTCCCGCCTCTAAAATCCCGCGCTCATGAGTCGGCGCGCCCTGTTCCTCCTGATCCTCATTCTCCTGCTGCTTGCCGCGGGAGGTGGTTCGCCGATGGCCGCCGGCCAGGACGAGTACATCGAGATAATCGAGATCAACGGGAACCTCGACAGGACAGCGATCAACTTCGTCTTGGACCGGATCGAGGCCGCCGCGACCGCGGGCGCCTCAGCTGCGATCATCCAGCTCGACTCGCGCGCCTCCCTGTCGGAGACGGTCAACCACCTGGTGACCCGCGTTGCCGACCCGCCCCTGCCGCTCGTCGTCTGGGTGGGACCTCACCCGGCGGTGGCCTTCGGGGGCGCCGCCCACCTGCTCGCCGCCGCGCCGATCAGGGCAGCCGCTCCCGGGGTCGAGATAGGCCATGCCCTTCCTGCCGTTGCGGGTCGCCCTCACGGGCGCGCGCCAACCGATCTGCCCGACGGGTTCTCCCGCGGCGCGGTCACGGTGCGCGAGCCCATCGAGGGTCTGGTGGACGTCGTCGCCCCCTCGATCAGCAACCTGCTGGTCGAGTTGGAGGGACGGTCGGTGTCGGTGCGGGGAAGCGAGACGATCCTGCACACCACCCGGGAGACGGAGACCGGTGTAGCGGCCGTGCCCACCCTGTTCTCCGAACCCGGCGCCGGGGTGAGGCTGCTGCGCATCGCCACCGGGGTGGAAGCGGCCTTCTTCTTCCTGATGATCGGACTCGCGCTGGCGGTCTTCGAGTTCTATGCCCTCGGCCCCGGACTCGGCGCCGGGGTGGCGGCGATCTCCCTGCTGATCGGGGGTTACGGTCTCGCCGTCCTGCCTCTGCGATGGTGGGCCGTGGCGGCTGCGCTGCTGGGGGTCTGGCTCCTGACGGCGGATTTCCAGCGAGGCCGGAGCGGGCCCTTGACGGTCGCCGGCGCGGTCTCGATGATGATCGGCGGCCTGTTCTTCACCGATGCCGCTCCCCAGATCCGCCCGTCGTGGTGGATCGTCCTGGTGATAGTGATCTCCATCACCGCCTTCTACGTGGTGGGCATGCGAACGGTGGCCCGGGCCCGTTTCTCGACCCCGACCGTGGGTCGGGACCACCTGGTGGGTCAGGCGGGAGTGGCGGTCAGCAGCTTCGGCCCCGATGGCGTGATCGAAGTCGGCGGCGCCCGCTGGAAGGCAACGGCCCACCGCGAGTCGGGCCTGGATCCCGGAGATCCGGTGGTGGTCCGAGCCGTCGACGGCTCGGTACTGGAAGTGGAACCTGCAACGGAGCCCTGATCAGGCCAGTGGTCTGCCTGCAAAGTGATCCAGCGTGCCCTGCTTGCCAACCGCCATTTTCACAAACAGACCACCAGATCGACCAAGACATGCGGAGTCCCAACGGGGGACACCTCGTCACACCATACGAGGGACGGTCCTCCAACCGCCGAGGAATCGCTGCTTATGATCGAGCTGCTCGATCAGGTCGCGAGCCCGGTAAAGGAAGGCCGCCATCTGCCCCCGGGTCACCAGGTCGTCAGGGCAGTACAGCCGGGGGCCGCAGCCCATCGTGATCCCGGCGTGCGCCAAACGGTTGATGTCATCCTCGAACACCGACCCAGCGTCGTCGTCGAAGAGGTCGACCGAGGCCGCAGCCAACCGGAGGGCTCGGCTCAGGAACGCCGCCATCTGCGACCGCGTGATCGGCTCCGCGGGACAGTAGCGTCGGGAACCGCAGCCCATCGTGATCCCGGCGTGCGCCAAACGGTTGATGTCATCCTCGAACACCGACCCAGCGTCGTCGTCGAAATGGTCGGACGCATCATCGGTTCCGGGAGGGTTCAGGGCGCGCATCAGGAACGCCGCCATCTGAACACGGTTCACAGCGTCGTCCGGGCAGAAGCTGTACCACCTGTCGCATCCGCGGGTGATTCCTCGATTCCCGAGCCACACGATCTCCTCGACGAAGGCGTGGCCTGCTATGTCGAAGAGAGCGGTGAAAGCAGCATATCCGTAGTGCTTAACACCTTCCGAGTCCGTTGCGGTGACCTGCACCCGGTAGTGGCCCCAGGTGCCCGGGCGGTAGGTGAGTCGCTGACCCGACGCCTCGCCCGTCGGCGGACCCGACACTTCCCATTCGTAAGTGACCGGTGCGGGGCCGTCGACGGTTCCCGCGGTAAGAACGATCGCCTCGCGAGGAGCGGCGAAGGTCGGGCCCGCCACGTCGAGACTTCCGAGATACACGGTCAGACCCTCTCTCGGATCGAGCAGGTTCCGGGGCCACGGCCTACTCAACCGGTTCTCCCACAGGTGCAAGGTCTGAAGCCTCGGAAGGTCACCGACTTCGGGGGGAACGGCTCCGGTGAGATCATTCCCGGAGAGCGAGAGGGACCTGAGATTGGCAAGCCCGCCCAACTCGGGTGGGATCGAACCCGTCAGGCGGTTCTGGGCGAGGCTGAGCACCGTAAGGTTGCTGAGCCCACCCAACTCGGGAGGGACCGGCCCGGTCAACTGGTTGTGGCTCAGGCCGAGAACCTCTATCTCGGCGAGCCGGCCCAACTCGGCGGGAATCGATCCGGACAGTGCGTTGCGATCCAACCGCAGGGCGGACAGCTTCGAGAGTTGGCCCAACTCGGGTGGGATCGATCCAGACAGCTTGTTGTTCCAGAGCCACACACGGGCGAGCTTCTCAAGCCTACCTAACTCCTTGGGGATCGGTCCGCCGATCTCGTTGTCGTACATGTACAGATTCCGGAGATCAGCGAGCTCACCCACTTGAGATGGGATCGGGCCCAGCAGGCGGTTTCTCGAGAGATCCAACACCTGGAGCCTGGCAAGTCCCCCGAGTTGGGCCGGGATCGGTCCGCTCACGCGGGAACCGGATATGTCGAGTCTTTCCAGGTTGGTCAGCTGCCCCAACTCTTCGGGTAGCGACCCCGAGAGCCGATTGCTCTGCAGGTAGAGCCACTTGAGGTTGGCGAGTCTGCCAAGCTCCCGCGGGATCGGGCCGGTGATCTCATTGAGTCCGAGATCGAGGATTCGGAGTTTGGCCAGATTCCCCAACTCGGGAGGGATAGGTCCGATCAGCTCATTGTGTCCGAGGTCGAGCTTCACCAGTTTGGCGAGCCGACCCAACTCGGATGGGATCTGCCCGCTCAGCTTGTTTGAGAAGAGCAAGAGATGTCGAAGGTTCTCCAGATTCCCCAACTCGGCCGGGAGGGGTCCGCTCAGCGAGTTGCTCTCCAGGTTCAGCCAGGTGAGGTTGGTGAGCTGCCCCAGCTCGGCGGGTATTCTCCAGACTAGGAGGTTGGCGCCGAGATCGAGCCGGCGGAGGTGAGTCAGACGACCTAGCGCCGGACTGATCTTGCCGTAGAGCCCCTCGATCCTGTTGCGGTCACCGAGTCCCACCACCCGTCCGGCTTCCTCATCCACCGTGACGCCGTGCCAGTACGCAAGCGGCGTGTGGGGCCCCCATGCACCCTCGCCGTGCTCCGGGTCGAGGTTCCCCTTCCCGCGCAGATTCGTGTAGAACTCCCACAGCGCCTCGCAGTCGGCCCGCAGTGCATCCTGTCCCGCGGGCACGACCGTAGCCGAGTCACACGGAGAGCCCGACTCGGACCGCGCAGGCCCACCCGGTAGCACGAGTCCTGCCAGGGCAACCGCCAGCACGAGCCACCGACGTGACTCCGACCACGCTCTGCCAACCACCATCGCCATCCCCGATCCTGGGAGTGGTGCCTTCCGAAGATACCGGTTCTTCGGCACTCGTGTAGGTCTGACGCACAGACCACGTGCAGGAATTCCCTGGTCCAGTACATTTTTTTGTCCGCCGCGGGCCGGCGGAATCAACCGGCGCCTCGACGACGTCCACGACCCCGCGAGGTGAGATCCGCTCTTCGGAAAGGGTCCGAACGAGTCGGCGGGGCCGTCACCGATCGGCGGTCCGCAGTCGGGTTCGCCAAAAAAACCTTGCGGGGGTGCCCGAATACCTCTTCCGGCGGCCTCCGTCTACTGGTAGGTTGATCTGGGTACAACCAGGCGGAGTATGGAGGCGGTCCACCGTGGACTATGACGACTCGTGGCATCTGCACGCTCGGTGCCGGAAGAATTACTCGCACCTTTTCTTCCCTCCCAGCACCTTCGAACGGAAGGACGACCGCGAGAGGAGGGAAATCCGGGCTCGGGCTGTCTGCGGGGCGTGTTCGGTGCGGAACGAATGCCTCGAATACGCGCTCCGCATCAGGGAACCATTCGGCATCTGGGGTGGCCACACGGAGTCGGAGCGGCGGGAACTCCTGGCGGTCTGATCGGATCAGACCTGCGGGGGGTTGGCTCAGCCGGTCCGGGAGCCGACGGGGACCGGACCCACCGGCGAGCGCTCGTCACCCATGCGCACGGTCGCCCCGCAGCGATCCATCCACTCCAGTAGAGGCACCGCGTACTTCCGGGTGAGCCCGATCGTGTCCCGGAAGGTCGCCACCGTGAAGCGGCCCGGTAGCTCGGCCAGGCGTTCCATCAGTGCCTCCAGTTGCTCCGGCAGGTAGACCAGGTCATCCGAGACCCGGATCAGGCGGTCCTCCCGAAGCAAGGCATGGAGCAACTCGGGCTCTATGGCCAGTTCCTTCACCCTGGGCACCATCGGCCCGTCGGTCTCGAGCGCATCCCGGATGCGGCGCCATTCCCGCTCGTCCGCGTCGCTCAGCTTCACGACGAAGCCCTCCAACATCACCGTCGACCCGCGCTGCTCCAGGTCATGGGCGGTACGGAGCACCGCGGCCAGGGTCTCGAGGCCGACCTCGAGGCGGCTGGCGAGGCTCGCCTTGGGAATCCCGGGCCGGAGGGGGTTATCGGCATGGAACCCGGCGGTTAGCAGGCGTGCCCGGTCGGCCAGGCCGGCTACGTGGCCCTGTGCCATGAGCGTGCCGCCGATCGACACCGCCCGGGGCGGGGTCCCTCCTCCGGAGTGGGCGCTGAGGACCGCCGCCTCTTCTACCCCCCGCCACTCGAGCAGGCCGGCGGCTCGCTGCGAGACGCCCCGATCGAGCGCCCGGTGAAGTCGGGCGGCCGCCCGCCTCGCATCCCGGCCTTTGCGCGGTGCGATCGGTTCGATGATCCTCCCCCCGGCCACGATAAGGCGCCTGCCAACATCGCGCAGCACGAACCGGTCACCCATCTGCACCGGGATCGTTCTAGCCGGTCGGAGCACCGCCACCGCCTCGTCTCCTAGCGATCCGGCGGTCACGAGGCGCACCGGCCAGGCCCCGCTACCCATGTGCAGTTGGTAGGCGCCCCTCTTGGAGAGGGGACGTTCGACGTAACGGGCCAACCGGACCGTCGCCAGGAAACGGCCGCTCGGAACCCACTCGCCCGGTCTTCCGAGCATCGATCCTCTCGCCACCTTGCTCCGGTCCAGCCCGGCGATCCCGGCAGCCGCCCTGGTCCCGGCCGGGATGGTTCTCCGTTCCGCTTCGTGAGCCTGGAGAGAGCGCACCCTTCCTTCGAGGGCTCCGGGAAACACCTCGACCCGGTCGCCCACCGAGAGGGGGCCCCCCACCAGGGTTCCGGTCACGACCGTACCGGCCCCCGACACCGGGAAGACCCGATCGACCCAGAGCCGGCTGCGACCTGACACATCGACCGGCGCACCGGCGAGTACCCTCGCCAGTACGGCTCGGAGATCGGCGAGCCCTTCTCCCGTAACCGCCGACACCGGGACTATGGGGCAATCCTCCAGGGCTGTGCCGGCCAACCGTTCCTCTGTCTCGAGCGTGGCCAGCTCGATCAGGTCGGCGTCGGCCCGATCTATCTTGGTGATCGCCACCAGACCGTGACGGATCCGGAGCAGATCGAGCACGGCCAGATGTTCCTCCGACTGCGGCATCCACCCTTCGTCGGCCGCCACGACCAGGAGCGCCACGTCGAACCCTCCGGTACCCGCCAGCATGTTCTTGATGAACCGTTCGTGGCCCGGCACGTCCACGAACGAGACCTCCTGGCCGTCGAGCGTGGTCCATGCAAAACCGAGGTCGATGGTGAGACCACGCTCCTTCTCCTCCCGCCAGCGGTCCGGGTCGCGACCGGTGAGAGCCTGGACCAGGGTGGACTTGCCGTGGTCTACGTGACCACCGGTACCTACGACCGGCATGCAGCCCGCAGTGACTCGGCCAGTTGACGGTCGTCGTCCTCATGCACAGCCCTCACGTCGACGAGCAGGTCACCGGCTGATCGGCGGGTGACGACCGCCGGATCGGTCCTGAGCAGTACCGGCCACAGATCTTCGCCCCTCCCCTCGAGGACCAGCACCGGCGACGGTACGGTCATGCCGGGCACCGATCCTGCTCCGATCATCGCCTCGGAGGTCTGCACCGCCGGGGGGAGCCCCGCATCACCTGCAATCCCCTCCAGCCGGCGAGCGAGGTCCTCGACGGGCCGGGTGACCATGCGCCAGAAGGGGATCTCCCCACCCCTCCCCTCCGCATACAACTCGGCGGTCCGGCCGAGCGCCGCGATGGTCGAACCGTCGACCCGCACCGCCCTCGCCACCGGACTGGCCGCCAGGCGGGCCACCAGATCTGCACGGCCCACGATCACCCCCGCCTGACATCCTCCCATCAGCTTGTCGCCGGAGAAGGTGACCAGATCCGCTCCCCGGGCCAGCACCTGCCGCACACCCGGCTCATCGCCTATCCATGCCGGCGGCGGACCGTCCAGCCACGGAACCCCGGTATCGAGAAGGCCGCTCCCCACGTCGAATACCACCGGCAGGCCCCGACGGCTCCCCAGCTCCACCAGCTCTTCGAGATCCGCTTCCTCCGAGAACCCCACCACCCGGTAGTTCGAGGGGTGGACCTTGAGTAACATCCGGGAATCGGACCCGAGCGCTCGCTCGTAGTCGGCGACACGCGTGCGGTTGGTGGTTCCGACCTCGACCAGACGGGCTCCGGAAGCGGCCATGAGGTCCGGCAGGCGGTACGACCCCCCGATTTCGATCAGCTCGCCCCGGGACACGGGCACCGATCCGCCCGTCGCGAGAGTGTGGAGGACCAGGAACAGGGCCGCGGCGTTGTTGTTCACCACCAAGGCGGCCTCGGCGCCGGTCAGCCGGCTCAGGAGGCGGGACAGGTAGGCGCCTCTCGATCCCCGCCGTCCCACCGTGAGGTCGAACTCGAGGTTGCCGTAGCGCAGCGCCGCGCGGCGGGCTTCCGAGGCAGCCTCGGGATGGAGCAGCGCCCTACCGAGGTTGGTGTGGAGCACCACCCCGGTGGCGTTGATCACCCGCCTGATCCTTCCCCGCAACAGGCGCTCGGCTTCCCGGTACGCCATGGCTGCCGGGTCCAGGTACTTGCCCTCCAAGGCCGCCGACCGGGCGGTCTCGATGCTCCCGCGCGCCAACTCCACGGCCAGCACCGCCGGGAGCCCTGCGGCCACCCCGGACATGAGCTGTCCCGCCAGGGCATCGACGGAAGGCAGACGGCGCAGGTAGTTCATCGAATAATGATACCGGCTGGATAAGCTGGCCCTATGGGTGCCTTATTGGGTGTTACGTTCCTCACGGTCCCGATCCTCGAGCTGCTGGTCTTCATCTATTTCGAAGATCGGATCGGCCTCGCCGGGCTCCTGCTCGGGATAGTGATCACAGCCGTGCTGGGCGCGTTTCTCGTGAGGCACCAGGGACTCGCGGTGTGGCTTCGCATGAGGGAAGACCTGATGGCCGGGCTGATGCCGGGCCGCCAACTGGTGCATGGAGCCTTGGTGCTGGTCGGAGGCGCGCTGCTGCTCACCCCCGGATTCCTGACCGACGCGGTGGGATTCGCCCTGATGATCCCCCTGGTGAGGGAGGCCCTGCGCCGAGTAGGATCGCGGTTCTTCCGGCGCCGCATCATCATCATCGAGTGAAAACCGGTCGATGATCTCCCGGGGTGTCCCGAACAGGCTGCACAGACCGGAACGATCACCGCTCGCAGGAGCCGGGTCCGATGCGAGCATCCTGGCCGGGCCCGGAACGGGGGGCTTGGTTTCGGCGGAACGGGTACGCCAGCCTCTCGCCAGGCGGGTTCCGTGACTACGATCAAGCGGCTGCTGGCGCCCAATCCGGGGCTGCTGACCGGCCCCGGAACCAATACCTACGTGATCGTCTCCGAGGAGGAGTGCGTGGTGATCGACCCGGGACCGATCGACCGGTCCCACCGAGCGGCGATCAAGCATGCGCTCGGGGGACTCCAGCCCCGGGCAGTGGTCGTGACCCACACCCACTCCGACCACGCCCCCTTGGCCAACCCGCTCGCCGCCGAGCTCGGTGTTCGGTCCTACGGGTACGCGGCGGGTCCCGATTTCGATCCGGACCGCCGGTTACAGGACGGCGACCGGCTGCGCTTCGGCCGCGCCTCCCTCGACGTCTTGTACACCCCCGGACACTCCGATGACCACCTGTGCTTTCGTCTGGGCGAGAGCCTTTTCACAGGAGATCACATCATGGGGGGCTCCACCGTGATGGTCCAGGACATGTCGAGCTACTTCCGATCCTTGGAGAAGGTGAGGGAGGCCCGACCGTCCAGGCTGTTGCCCGGGCACGGCGAAGTGATGGACCGCCCAGAGCAGGTGATCGCCGAGTACCTGGATCACCGGATGGCCCGGGAAGGCCAGATCCTCCAGGCTGTGCGTGACGGTGCGGGAACCGTCGGCGCCGTGGTCACGTCGGTGTACCACGAGGTCGATCCGCTCCTCCACCCGGCGGCGGCCGTCTCGGTGCTCGCCCACCTGCGCAAACTGGGCAACGAGGGGAGGGTGGATCTGGGAGCCGCCCGGCCCGGCCCTGCCGAACCGCCCCGGGTGTGGGACCTCGGCGTCACGTGGAAAGAGGCCGTCCGGTGAGAGGGTGGCGGCTCGCCCTGGTATTGCTTGCCGTGATCGGATTCTGGATCCCGGCCGTGGGCCAGACCGGCGATGACGAGCTGCGCCGGGTCCGGGCCGAACTCGATCGTCTCCGGGAGGAGTCGCTGGAACTGGGAGCGGAATACCAGGCGGCGTGGGAAGCCGATGTGGAACTGAAGGCCCGCATCGCGGTACTCGAAACGTCAATCGCTGCCTACGGCGTCGATCTCCGCCGGCTGCGGGAGCAGATCCGCGAGCGGGCAGTCGAGCTCTACATGAACAGCGCGGCCGGGAGCGATCTGGCTTCCCTGTTCATCTCCGCATCGCCCACCGACATCGATACCCGCTCGGAGTACCTGCACGACATCCGGCGGCGGGACCAGGCGATGTTCAACGGCTTGGAGATCCTCACCCGCCAGCTCGAAGCCGCCACCGAAGAGCTGCGCCGGGACAAGGAGGATCAGGAATCCACACTCGCCCGTCTCGATACAGTTGCCGCCAACCTCAACAGGCGACTCGAGGAAGGCCAGGCGACCTTCCTGCTGCTCGAGCAGCGGCAGGAGGAGGAACGAGCCAGGCTCGAAGCCGAAGAGCGAGCCAGGGTCGAAGCGGAGGCACGGGCCAAGGCCGAAGCGGAGGCACGGGCCAGAGAGGAAGCAGAGGAAGAAGCGAGACTCGAAGCCGAGGAACAGGCGAGGGCGGAGGAGGAAGAAGCAGAGGAACAGGCCCGCGCAGAGGAGGAGGCGCAGGCGACTACCAGCGCCTCCCCCACCACCCAACCCGCGCCGACCACCCCTCCCACCACCGAGGAGGTCACCACCACCACCGAAGCGGTCGATGTGACCGACACCACGTTCGTCCCGACGACCCTCGTCTCGTCCGATGGCGGCGAGGGCGGTCCGGAGAGGATGACCTGCCCGGTGGCCGGCTTCAACACCTTCAGCGATACATGGGGAGCCGCCCGCTCGGGTGGGCGGCGGCACAGTGGGGTGGACGTGATGGCAGCCCGGGGAACTCCGGTGGTAGCGGTGGAGGATGGTGTGATCAGACGGATGCGAAACGGCGGCCTGGGCGGTATAACGGTGTGGCTGGTGGGTGACAGCGGAGACGAGTACTACTACGCCCACCTGGATGGATGGGCACCGGGGCTGTCCGCCGGCCAGGAGGTCACAATCGGCCAGGCGCTCGGCACGGTCGGCACCACCGGAAACTCACCGGAGCACATCCCTCACCTGCACTGGGAATACCACCCCGGTGGGTACCGCCCCGGCGCCGGCACCGCCGTCAACCCCACACCCCTCGCCCGCCGGCTTTGCGGGTGACGCGGCCGGCCGGGGTTACCCGTGGTCAGGGGCCGACCCAACCACCGATCGGGATTATCGACCGAGGCCACCGGTCAGCCCCCACCGATAGCCGCCAGCAGTTTCGCGATCCGGCCCGTACACGTCTCGGCGTCGGCCGGGGGTACGAGCTCGACCAGCCGGCGGGCGGCGTCCATGAACAGCCGGGCGGCGGGCCGTTCCGGCCGGGCGATCACCACCGGCTCCCCCACATCGGCCCCCGCGCCGAGTGCCGGATCCAGCGGGATACGTCCGATCAGCGGGATGCCGAGGGAGTCGGCCAGTTCCCGACCGCCGCCCCGGCCGAACAACTCGAAGCGCCGGCCCTCGGGGGTCTCGAAGTAGGACATGTTCTCGATCACCCCCACCACCGGCATCGCCGAGCGCCGGGCCATGTCGGCCACCCGGATGGCAACCTTCTGGGCATTCTTGGGGGGTGTGGTGACCACCACCATCTCCGCCTGGGGAAGCATGCGGGAGAGCGCCATCTGTATGTCGCCGGTTCCGGGCGGCATGTCGATCACCAGGTAATCGAGTTCCCGCCAATCCACCTGCTGCAGGAACTGCTCCAGCGCTTTGGACAGCATGAGGCCGCGCCACATGAGGGCGGTCTCCTCGGACTCGACGATCAGCCCGGTCGACACGACTTGGATCCCGTGTACGGCGACCGGCTGCATGAGCCTGGTGTCGGGGTCGGCCTCGATACGGGCGTTGGCACCCAGCATCCTCGGGATCGAGAACCCCCAAATGTCGGCGTCGAGAAGGCCCACCCGGTACCCGAGCCGGTGGATAGCCAACGCCAGGTTGACCGACACCGAACTCTTGCCCACGCCGCCTTTCCCGCTGCCCACCGCGATCGCCCTCGTGGTGGGCGCCACCCGGGTGGGCGAGGCGTTCTCCCTGGCACGCCGGCGGGCGACATTCATGAGTTCGGCCCGTTGCGCCTTGGTCATCGCCCTCGTCTCCACCGATACCTGCTCCACCCCCGGTATGGCCTTGATCTTGCGTATCGTGTCGGTCTCTATCTGGGACCGCATCGGACACTCGGCGATGGTCAGGGCCAGTCCCACGGTGACGAGCCCACCGTCGATCGTCACCTCGCGGACCATCCCGAGGTCGACCACATCGGACCCGAGTTCGGGATCGAATACGCCTCTAAGGGCCTCGATGATCCGGTCTTCGGCAAGTGGTTCGGGCATGGCTCCGGGATCCGGCCTGTGGAGTCCCACCTTATCGTCGGGCGGTGGCTGCGCGGAAACCGGAACTCGAGAGGCACGTCCGATTCGTGATACGGGTCGGACACAGCGATCCGACCTCGGTATAGTGGGACGGTCGGATTCGCACATCGAGGGGCCCCAGGCCAAACGGAGATCGGTGAGATGGAACAGTTCGTGAAGATCAGCACACGGAAGCCGGAGCCAGCGGTTACCTTGACGCAGGGCGCGGTATCGAAGGTCCGCCAACTGCTGATCGGGGAAGACGACTCGTCTCTGGCCCTGCGCATGGCGGTGCGGCCCGGAGGGTGCTCCGGCTTCTCCTACGAGATGTACTTCGACTCCGAGGTCGGTCCCGGCGACACCGTCGAGGATTTCGACGGTGTCGGGGTCGTGGTGGACGACCAGAGCGTCGAACTGCTCCGTGGGGCGGTCCTCGACTACCAGGACGGGTTGATGGAAGCGGGGTTCGCCATCAACAACCCCAACGTCAGCCGGTCCTGCGGATGCGGTAACAGCTTTAGTTAGGTGCCAGGTGCCGGTGGCCGGTCGCCGGTGACCAGGTCATACCACGCTGTCTACCTAGCGCCCTGCGTTAGTTAACACCACCCACGGACCACGGACGACCGGCAACCGGGTAGCCTCGCCTGTGGAAACAGGAGGCAAGATGGCAAAGCGAATCCTCGAAACCCCCAGCGCTCCCCCCGCACTCGGTCCGTACTCGGTGGCGGTCGAGACCGGAGGTCTCGTCTTCTTCTCGGGGCAGGTTGCTCTCATACCCGAGGGCGGACGGGAGGACGGGGACATCGGCGAACAGACCCGGCGGGTCATGGACAACATCGGCGCCATACTGGCCGATGTCGGGCTCGACTACGCGGACATCGTGAAGACCACCATCTTCATGGCCGACATTGCCGACTACCCCGAGATAAACCGTGTCTACGCCGGCTATTTCGTCGGCGATCCCCCGGCTCGCTCGGCCGTGCAGGCCGCGGCCCTTCCCGGAGGCTTCGCGGTCGAGATAGAGGTGGTGGCTGCCAGGACCGGCCTTCCGGGCGGGGGAATCGGGTTTTCGTGAGCACCGCTCCCGGCTCCGGCGCCGGACCGCCGCGTCCGGTGGCCCGCGAATCCGGCCGGGACGAGGCCCGGGGTCACATTCCCCTCAACTCCTACTACGAGAGCGGTACGCCCGCCGCGTGGAACGAGCGGTACTCGACGCGCGGGATGGTGTGGGGAACCGACGCCAACCAGTTCGTCGCCACCTTCGCCGCCGACCTGAGCCCCCGCCGGGTCCTCGATCTGGGATGCGGCCAGGGCCGCAACTCGGTGTGGCTGGCACGGCGGGGACACACCGTCACCGGAGTCGACCAGTCCGATGTAGCCATCGCCCAGGCACGACGCTTGGCCGCCGACAACGGGGTTCGGGTGGAGTTCGCACTCGCGGACATAGTGGAGGACTGGACTCCGCCGCCCGCTGCCTTCGACCTAGTGATCCTGTCGTACCTGCAGCTGCCGGCGGAGACCCGCAAGGTCGCCCACGCCAAGGCGGCAACGGCTCTGGCCCCTGGTGGGACCATCTTCCTCATAGCCCACCATGCCGACAACCCGGAACACGGAGTAGGTGGACCACCCCATCCCGAGGTTCTGTTCGACGAAACCGACCTCGCCGGCGACTTCGCGGGCCTCGCCATATCCGTCAACGAGAAGAAGTACCGCGAAGTGGAGGGACAGGATGGCGTGGTCCGGCTGGCGCACGACATCCTGCTGGAGGCGGTCAAACCGTCGCTAGGAGGGTGCTGATTGGGCGATTATGATTACGATTACTACCGTCCGTCCAGATGATCGGCACCCCCTGCCGAGTATCATTGTGTGGGCGGCATCGTGTCGGCACCGAAGGCACCGATCACAGACCTGACCAATCAGGAGGAGCAAGAAATGGCATACCGAGCCATGTACATCTGGATAGACGGAACCGAACCGACCCCCTTGCTCCGGTCCAAGACCAATGTCATCGCGGACGGTGACGAGCCAGGAATCTGGGGCTTTGACGGTTCGAGCACCGCCCAGGCGCCGGGACATGATTCCGATGTCGTACTCAACCCGGTCAAGATCGTACCGGACCCCATCCGGGGCGGTAACGACATACTGGTCCTCTGCGAATGCTTGACCACCGACATGGAGCCCCATCCGACGAATACCAGGGCTGCCTGTGTGGCTGCCGCCGAGAAGTACGCCGACTTCGAATCCTGGTTCGGTTTGGAACAGGAATACACCTTCATCCAAATGGAGGATGCTACCTCGTGGCAGGTTTCCGGGCTCCCGCCGGGATTCCCGCCGGGAGGCTATCCGGCCCCTCAGGGTCCCTACTACTGCGGGGTGGGCGCCAACAGAGCCTTCGGAAGGGCCGTGGCGGACGCCCATAGCCAAGCCTGCATCGACGCCGGCTTGGACATAGAAGGCACCAACGCCGAGGTCATGGCCGGGCAGTGGGAATACCAGATAGGACCGCTACCCCCGGTGGAAATGTCCGACCAGCTGGTCATCGCCCGCTGGATGATGGATCGGATCGCCGAAGACCACGGTATCGAGGTGAGTCTGCATCCCAAGCCGGTATTGGGCGACTGGAACGGCGCCGGATGCCACACGAATTTCTCGACGAAACAGATGCGCGAGGGTGAGGACGCCTACGACGCCATCATCGCCGCCTGCGAGGCGCTGGGCACCAATGTCGCCGAGCACATCGCCAACTACGGCGCTGGCATCGAGATGCGCCTGACCGGAGCTCACGAGACCCAGCGTTACGACCAGTTCAACTACGCGGTTCGGGACCGCGGTGCCTCGATACGTATCCCGTGGCAGGTCGAACGAGACCGGAGGGGCTATATCGAAGACCGCCGGCCCAACTCGAACTGCGATCCCTACACGGTGACCCGCCTCATCGTCGAGACCGTATGCGGAGCGGCCTCCGCCTGACAGACCCTGATCCCCGACCCGACGCTCGACCGGCTCGGGTCGGGGTTCTATCTCGACCTGTCAGGCATGATCGGCGCGGTTTGGAGTGGCAACGTGCCCACGACTTCCGCTCGGTTCACTGCATGATGTTGCACCGAAACGTCCCCGCCCGCACCAGGCGGCGAGGGTCCGGTAGACCTGGTAGGAACCCGGTTCCTGCAACCGGGCACCCGGACCATCTCAACGGTCGGTCTGTGTGCCTGGCCTCGCCGATTTCAGCGAATTCAGCGGCCGAATCCCTGGAGGATGATGTCGTTGATCTGATCGACCTTCTCGTTGAAGCTCGCGGCAGAGGCACGGAATTCGACCAACGCCGCCCGGCGTAGTTCACCGGTGTCGGGCGCTCTGAGTCCGGCCAGCACGTCCTCGGCCGCCGCGGCGACCGCAATTGCCGACTCAAGAGCGATGTCATGCGCTTCGGCCAGCCCGGGGATGATGTCGGGAGGACGATGGATCTCCACTCCCTGGCTGAAGATGAGGGCCCGCTCGGAAATCGCCACCAACGCGACCTCCGTGTCCGAATAGGTAACGCCCGTCTCCTCCCGGTTGTCCCACTCCTCGTTGGTGGCGTTCATATCCGCCGCCACCTCGGCGAGGATCTTCTTGTCCTCGGCCAGATTGGTCAGGTACACCTCGATCTCGGGCGGTAGCAGGGTCGTGGTGGTGGTCTCCACCACTTCCTCCTCGTTCTCCTCGTCACCGTCCGGGCCGGTCGTGGGGGTAGCGCTCTCAGCAGTGGTGGTAGCCGGCGCCGTCTCTTCCACTTCCGGCAGGTCGAGACGGTTGACCCAGACCCACGTGAACACCACCATTCCCAGAACGACCAAGGGCAGAACCCAGCGCCCTGGCTTCGGATCGGGGTTTCGCATCATACGAGGACAACGTTAGTAGGCCGAGACCAGATATCCCGCTCTTCATCGGCATTCGACCGTCAACCGCTGCCCGGAGGCCGAGTCGCCGTGTCCTGCTCGTCATCGATGGCCTTCGGTGCGTCCTGCCCGTTCAGCGTAGGGCCACCGCGACGAGCCTGCGAGGAAGGTCCCGGCCGGGACAATGCCTCACCGTCGTACCACGGACAGAACACTAGACGGACCGCCCACCGTGCGCTATGTTGTCGAACGGCGTGATGTCCGGAGGAGACGGTGGACATGAAAGGGTTCCGCCGTGCCTAACGTTCCCCCATCTACCGAAGACCAGATCGGCGAGCACATACCCTGGGAACATCTGACGATCCCTCCCCAGCCTGATCGCAAGCTCCTGATGTACGGCTTGGCCGCCGGGCTGATCGTGGCCGTCCTAGGGGTCGTGATCGTCCGGCAACTCAACCGCCCTTCACCCGCGGAGTTGCAGCCGGTAATCCCCGTCACAGCCCCCCAGGAAGCCGCCCCGACGCAACCGACTACGGCGGGAGTGGAGGACATCGTCCGGCAGCCCGCCGTCACGTTGGCGCTTGCCGAACCCGAAGCACCGGCGGAACTGTCCGAGGCCGATCTCATGGCGGTCGACACCGGCGGGCTACACCGGGAGATCGCCGGGACAGCCGAGTGGCTGGTGCTCGAGTTCTTCACCCTCGATCCCTCCGACCCGTGGCGGGACCGGGTGGAGGCCGCCTCGGGCCTCCGGCTGCCGTCCTCCCTGATACCCGAGACTGCGGACGGCTCGGCGGTGTCCTACGTCGAATGGACCCGTACCCGGTCGGTGGACCAGACCGGCGAGGACACCTACCGGGCATCGGTTCTGATCCGTCGCCTGGTGGCATCGGACGGCGTGACCTACCGGCGCCTGCCTACGGAGTGGGTGAACGTGGATCTTCGCGTGGAATCGGACGGGAACGTGAGGGCGGTATCGCTCCCGCAGATAACCACCCCGGCGCCTGGCAACCTGATCCCACTGCAGGAATCCGACCTGACCTGGGCGACGGACGCAGCCGGAATCAACTGGCCGGTTACGACCGGCCGGTGACCGCCGGTATCGATGCGGCTATCACCTGCCGGGGTAGTGACGCTCGAGAATCGACCCGGCAGTCATCGTGATATCCGACCAGTCGGCGTCCGGCCGCTTGGAGATCGTCACGAAGTCGGCGGTCATGAACACGCTCACGATCCCCTCGATCCCGAGCAGTTCGCCTGCTACCGGATCGTCGGCCGCGTTGGCGGCCACGTAACTCCTCGGGCCGCCTAGAGCGACCCCGACGCTGAACTTGAGGGCATTGGGGTTGGGGGTTGACTGGTGCGTGATGGGCATGAGACCTCCTAGTGGTCTCTCAAAATAACTTGGCGTGCTCTGTTTGCCATCGTCGTATACCACGCAGCCATTTCACAGACAGACCACGAGCGCGTATGGTAACCGCCTGCCTGATCGGCCCTGTGCTGCGAGTAGCATTCCGGGATCATGGCAACAACACTTGAAGCGGAACTGCGCGAGCAACTCGGTGACGACAACGTATTGTCGCATCCGCTCGATCTTTACGTATTCGGAAAGGACGCGGGCCTGACACGCGGCGAGCCGAGCCTCGTTGCCTTCCCCCAGGAAACGAAGGATGTCGCCACCATGGTGCGCCTCGCCGGCCGGTACGATCTGCCGGTGATCCCTCGCGGATCGGGAACCGGTCTGGCCGGAGGGGCGGTGGCGACCGGACCGGCGCTGCTGCTGGTAACCACCCGAATGAACCGGATCGGGGAAGTCAACGTCGAAAACCGTACCGCGTGGGTGCAGCCCGGGGTGATCAACCTCGACCTCAGCATTCACACTTCTCCCCTCGGGCTCTATTTCGCACCCGATCCCTCCTCGCAGTCGGCCTGCACCATCGGCGGCAACGTGGGCAACAACTCCGGCGGCCTGCACTGCTTGGCGGAGGGCACCACCGTGAACCACGTTCTCGCCTTGGAGGTGGTGACACCCGACGGCGACGTGATACTGCTGGGCGGCGAGGCGCCCGATCCGATAGGCCTCGACCTCCGGGGAGTGATGGTGGGCTCGGAAGGAACGCTGGGGATCGTGACCAACATCCTCGTCAAGCTCACCCCCAACCCTCCCGCCGTTCGCACCATCCTCCTGGCCTTCGCAGATCTGGAACAGGGAGCCGCCACGGTCTCGGGGATAATCGCCAACGGTCTCATCCCCGGTGCGCTCGAGATGATGGACCAGCCGATGACCCAGGCCGTGGAGCGTTTCGCCCATGCAGGTTTTCCCACCGACGCGGGAGCGCTGCTGATCGCCGAGGTGTCCGGCCACCCCTCGGCGGTGGACGCCGAAGCCGAACTCATATGCAGGATCGCGCAGAGCCAGGAAGCGACGTTGATCCATGTGGCGGCCGAGGAGTCGGAGCGCAATCGCATCTGGCTGGGCCGCAAATCGGCCTTCGGGGCCGTCGCCCAGATGACCCCCGACTACTACCTGCACGACACGGTGGTTCCGCGGACCCGATTGGTGGAGACCGTCCGGCAGTTGTACGTGATATCGGAGCGCCACGACATACCCATCCTGAACGTGTTCCACGCCGGTGACGGGAACCTCCACCCCCTCATGGCCTTCGACGCCGGGCTGCCGGGGGTCCTCGATCGGGTGCATGCGGCGGGCAGCGACCTGATCAAGGTGTGCGTGGGGGTAGGAGGATCGCTCTCCGGTGAGCACGGGATCGGCTTGGAGAAACGCGACTTCATGCCCCTGGTGTTCAACGATGCGGACCTCGACGCCCAGGCCCGGGTCAGGGATGCCTTCGACCCTGACGGACGTCTCAACCCGGGCAAGATCCTTCCCGAAGGTTCGCGCTGCTTCGACTTCGGTCGGCCGCCACCGGTGGGTGCGTGGGTGTGAGCGGAACCGCGGTACCACCGGAAACCCTCCCCGCGGTTCCGACGGTAGCGCCGGACTCGATCGGGGAGGCAGCAACCCTCCTGGCGGACCTGCCGGCCGGCGGAACCCGGGTCCGTATCCGGGGAGGAGGTACCCGCCTCGGGCTCGGCTACCCGTTCGAGCCCGACCTGATCCTCTCGACGGCCCACCTCGACCGGATCGTGGCCTGGGAGCCCGATGACCTGACCGTGGTGGTGGAAGCCGGCGTTACGGTCGAGGAGTTGGAGGAGACCCTGGCCGCAAAGGGCCAGACCGCCCTGCTGCACGAGCGCCCGGGCAAGGGAACGGTGGGTGGTGCCCTCGCCACGGCGACCTCGGGATGGCGCCGTTACCGGTTCGGTCCCTTGCGCGATCGGGTACTCGAGGCCACCCTGGTGTCGAGCGACGGGCGGGTGGTCACGGCGGGCGGGCGTCTCGTCAAGAACGTCACCGGTTACGACATCCCCCGCCTGGCAACCGGATCTCTCGGCGCGCTGGGACTCATCGCACGGGTCTGCCTCAAGCTGTGGCCCCATCCGGCGGCCTCGGCGACGGTGGTGGTGGACTCGGCCGAAGAGGCCATCGTCCGCGCCTACCGGCCGCTGGCGGTGCTGGAGACCCCCGAGCGAACCGCCGTGTACCTGGGAGGCACGCCCGAAGAGATCGAAGGGCAGGCCGCGTCGCTGGGGGGAACACCCATCGACGGGCTCGACTGGCCCGACCCACCCAACGGACAGGTCCGCTTCTCGGTGAGGGTACCGCCCTCGTTTCTCCGGTCCATCGTCCGGCACCTCGACCGGGGATGGCAGTACGTGGCCCAGTTCGGGGTGGGGGAGGTCACGGTCGGAGCGGAACGGGCGGGTACCGACGTACTCGAGGACCTCAGGGCCGAGGCGGAATCGGCCGGCGGCGCCCTGGTCGTCCTCGACGCCCCGGACGACCTGCGGCGGGACTTCGATCCGTGGGGTACGCCACCGGACTCCGTACCGATCCAGAGGCGGCTGGTCGCTCTGTTCGATCCGGGCCGCGTGATCAATCCCGGCATACTCCCCGGAGGAATCTGAGTGGGCTGGGTAACGGAACACGCCCCCCATCCCGACGATCTCGCATCATGCGTGCAGTGCGGCCTGTGCCTGCCCAGCTGCCCCACCTTCCGCCTCACCGGCCTGGAGACCGCCTCCCCGCGGGGCCGGCTCACGGCCATGTCGGCGGTGGCGGCCGGCCGGCCCGTCGACCGTCGCTTCGCCGAGATCATGGGCGCCTGCCTGCAGTGCCGGGCCTGCGAGGTGGTATGCCCCGCTTTCGTTCCCTTCGGCAAGGCCATGGAGGGGGCGAGAGCCGAGGTAGCGGCGCAGCTACCCGGCTCGGGACGCCGCCTGAGGCGGCTGGTGACCGCCCGCCTGCTGAGGAACCGACCGGCGCTCCGCCTGGCAACGAGCCTCGTGACCCTGGCCCAGATCCTCCGGATGAAGAACCTGGTGCCCCGGCAGATGCGGGGGGCCCTCACCGGACTCCGGCCTCTCTCCGGCCGGCCCCGCTCGGTGGTCGGTACGACCTGGCCGGCCGTCGGGGAGGCACGGGGCGTAGCCGCTCTGGTGGCCGGGTGCGTGATGGACCAATGGTTCGGTGACGTGCACGCGGCAACCATCCACCTGCTCACCAGGTCAGGCTACGACGTGGTGGTTCCGCCGGCCCAGACCTGCTGCGGCGCGCTGGCCGCCCACGACGGCTGGGCGGACGACGCGCGGGACATGGCGGCAGTCAACGTGGCCGCACTGGACGGCGCCGACCTGGTCGTGGTGAATGCGGCGGGTTGCAGCGCCCATATGAAGGAGTACGGCCACTGGGCCGAGGACGGCGCCGGGCTGGCCGCCAAGGTGGTGGACATGACCGAGGTGCTGGCCGGCGCCATCGCCGACGGGCGCCTTCCCCGAATGGCGAGAGGTGGGCAGGCCGTAGCCGTGCAGGATCCGTGCCATCTCCGCCACGTCCAGCGGATAACCGACCAGCCGCGAGAGATCCTGGCGGCCGCCGGCCTCCGTACCGTCGAGATCGATCCGGCGGGCCAGTGCTGCGGGGCGGCCGGTATATACAGCCTCCTGGAGCCGGACCTGTCCGCACAGCTCGGGGAAGCCAAGGCGGAGCAGATCCGCGCCACGGGTTCGACGACGGTGTCCACCGCCAATCCCGGATGCGAGATCCAGCTACGCACCCACCTGGCCAATCTGGGGGTCGTGGCACGGGTCGCCCACCCCGTGGAGCTCTACTGGGAAGCGCTCCGGAGCGCCGCCAGAGAACCCGCCGGGAGATGAAGGTCGACGGATCGTCCTCCACGACCATCACATTCGGGCAGGCGCCGTGACCGCATACCGACCGCCGGACCGGGAGCGTTGGCGACCGGAGTTGTTGCTCCCCGCCGTGCTGCGACCCGGAACCGAGCCGTGGCGCTGGGTAGCCATCTGCGTGAGGTCGGTTCGGGTGGTGGTGGGAGTCGGCCTGGCCGTGATCGGGACTGGACTGGTCGGCATGGGAATCGCCCTCTGCCTCCACGGGCTCGGCATTCTCCGGCTCGGCATCTCCCAACCGGATGTCGAAGCCCTCGCCGTGGGACTGGCCGTGGCGATGATCGGTGGAGCGATCCTGGGTCTGGCAGTCGAGGGCGGCCTTCGCTCTCCGAGCGTGTGCCCGGATGCAGCCCCCTGGGAGATCATGGTCACCTGGGTCCCCGCCCTCCTGATCGCCCTGTGGGTGGTCGAGAGGCTCGAAGGTCTGGCAACCCGTCTCCTGCCCCGCTTCTCGGACCTCTTCGATCTGGTACCCCTCTACGTGGACCAGGTGGGCAACCGGGGCTTGCTCGCCGGGCTGGCCGGCCTACCGCTGGTCTGGGTAGCTCTCCAGTTCGGAGCGCCCCGCTACCGCTTCGTCGGCGAGAACTCCCCCGCGCTGCTCTACGCTGCCTGGATGGCCCTCGTGATCGTGGCCTACCGAAGCTCCGGAACGGGTATAGCCCTGCTCCTTTGAGATCGGATCTACCGATTCCAGGATCGAGACCGGTCAGTTCGAAGGGCGGCGCCGGGGACCGGCAACCAAGGTATCCCGATCATCAGGAGCATCATCCGGTGTGATAGCATCAGATGGTGCGACGCGTAACGGTCACCATTCCCGACGATCTCGAGGGTGATCTCGAACGGTTCCTCCAAGCCCAGGCTCTTCGCCCGTCGGTTGCGGCGCTCCTGCGAGCGGCACTCCGGCAGTACATCTCCGGAGCGAATACAAGTCCAAACCCACCCATCCTGCCGCGGATACTCGCGAATCGGGAGAAGATCAGGGAGTTGGCGACAAACCGTCGCGTCGAGCGAATCCGGGTTTTCGGATCGGTAGCGCGAGGGGAGGACACCAACGACAGCGACATCGACTTCCTGGTTTCGCCCAAGACCGACTGTGGCTTGTTCAACCTCGGGGGTCTCCAAGTTGAACTTGAAGAACTCCTGGGTGTCGATGTCGACGTAGTGTCCGATCGCTCCGTGCCCTCCGAAGTCCGTGACGAACTGGAGGCGGAGGCAATTCCACTGTGACCCGCTCTGACCGTCACCGCCTCTGCGATATGGCGGCTCATATTCGAGATATCCACTCGCACACAGCCAACGGCTGGGACTCGTTCAGAACTGACCGCGCCGCTCAGCAGGCCGTGATGCATTGCTTGGTCGTGATCGGCGAGTGTGCTTCGCAAATGACACCAGGGGCTGCCGCGCACATCTCATCCCTCACTGTCACCGAGGCAAAAGGGTTACGAAACATCATCGTGCACGAGTATTGGAGGATCGACTCAGGTGATGTGTGGACAACTGTAACCCGCGATCTTCCGCGTTTAGCCGATGATATCCGACGCGTTCTGGACGGTATGGACCGCTCGCTCGACCTCTGAAGCTGACCCACGATGTGTTCCGTGGGCGAGGAGAAGCAGTTCCGGTAAACCCGCTACATACGGTCCGGAACTCCGATGCCTAACAGGTCCAAGAGCAGTTCAAGGGTGCGCCGCGTGGTACGAACCAGCCTCAACCATGAGGCCCTCCTGCCGGAATCGGGCTCGGTCAGGATATGGCATGTCTCGTAGAACCGGCTGAAATCGGAAGCCACCTCGTAGGCGTACTCCGCCAGGTGGTTGGGAGCGCGCAACTCGGCGGCCCGTCCGATGACTTCCGGTAGTTGCAGCATCCGCAACATCAGGCGGCGTTCCACCTCGACACGTGGGGGTAAGGCGGGGCCGGGAGCGAACCCTCGGTCCGCCGCCTTGTCCAGGATCGAGCCCATGCGTACCGCGGCCATCTGCAGATAGGGACCGGTCTTACCCTCCAGGGAGGTGAACCGGCGGAGGTCGAACATGTAGTTGGACGTGCGGTTGTTGATCAGGTCACCGAACTTGAGGGCTGAGATCCCCACCTGGCGGGCGATGGTCGACTTCTCGAACTCTGTATAGCCGGCTGCCAGGTCGGACTCCTCCAGCCGGGTGGCGGCCGCCTCGGTGACCATCCCGATCAGGTCCTGCAGCCTCAATACCCCTCCGGCGCGGGTCTTGAAGGGCGTCCCGTCGCGTGCGTTCATGGTCCCGAAGCGGATGTGCTCCATGACCGCTTCCCCGGCGGCCCCGGTCCGGCGGGCGGCCCGGAAAACCTGCTCGAAGTGGTAGGCCTGGCGAGCATCCACCACGTAGAGGATGAGGTCGGCGTCCAACTCGGCGACCCGCATCCCGATGGTGGCCAGGTCCGTGGTCCCGTAGAGGAATGCGCCATGGGAGGTCTCGAGAATCAGGGGGCTGATCTCGGTCCTGTCACCCGGTTCGGCGACCTCGACCACCATCGCCCCCTCCGAGCGCACCGCCACTCCCCGATCCAGGGCATCGTCGACCATCGGCCGCAGCAGATGGCGGACCGTGCTCTCCCCGTACCAGAGATCGAACTCCACCCCCAGCTCGGCGAAGTCCCGCTCCTGGGACTCCCGTGACACACGGACGAAGTGCTCCCACAGTGCCTCGTATCCCGTCCGGCCCGACTGGAGGTCCCGCGTAGCCCGACGCGCCTCGCGGGCCACCTCCTCGTCTCTTCCGACCCGGGCCGCGATGGATGGATACCATTCCTGGAGGTCGGCCAGGGTGATCGGCGGTGTCTCCGAATATGGGCCTTCCATGCCCTCGTCGAAATGAGGAAGGCCCGCAAGATGCTCCCGGGCTGCCACGATGAGCATCCCCATCTGCAGCCCCCAGTCCCCGAAGTGCGCATCCCCCAGCACCCGGTGCCCGGCGAAGCGGAACAGCCGCTTGAGGCTGTCCCCGATGATGGTTGCCCGCAGGTGCCCCACATGCATGGCCTTGGCAACATTGGGACCGGCATAGTCAACGATCACGTCGAGTGGCTCGGAGGCCATCTGGACCCCCAGTCTCGAGTCATCAGCCATCTCGGAGACGTACCGAGCAATCGCCTCGTCAGTAACCGTGAGGTTGATGAATCCGGGCCCGGCCAGCGAACTCTCGCCCAACCGGGAATCCCTAGCGACCTCCTTGACCACCGAAGCCGCGATCTCCCGCGGGCTACGGCGGGCCTGGCGGGCAGCCGCCAACGCCCCGTTGCACTGGAACTGGCCCAGATCGGGACGGTTGGACACAACCACCGCTCCGTACGCGGGGTCGAGGCCGATGGATTCGAAGCCGCGCCCGACGAGGCAACTCAGGTCTGAGAGAACGCCCATGTGAGTTGGAGAGGATAGTGGCCAGTGGCCGGTGGCCAGTGGGGTGACCGTGTAGCGTCGCATGTGCCTCAAGCCCCTTGCCGCTGCAGGTGGCCGGGGAGCATTAGGCTTCTGCCAATCCCACCCAAAGCGCAATGTCGTTACGAGAATGCCTCGACAAGATACGCCGGTCGCCTGTTCCCGCAAACGAGCAGGAGACCATCACTACGATCCTGATGATCCTTAGGGATCTTGGTTGGGATCCATTCGGGGAAGAGGTACGACAAGAATACGCAGTTGGCGGCGGAAGGGTCGATATCGCACTGATCGGGCCGCGCCGTGCAGTTGCGTTCATCGAAGCCAAGTCTGCGCGGGTAGATCTGAACGCTCATGTCGAGCAGGTTGTGAAGTATGCCTTTCACGAAGGCGTGGACATCTGTGTGCTCACCAACGGACTGGAATGGTGGCTATACCTTCCACGGGAACGAGATCCGTTTGAGCAGCGCCGGTTTTCCGTATTGAAGACCCACGAAGGCCCGATTCGGCGGCTAGTTAGCCACTTTGAGTCCTTCCTGAGCAAGGAAAGCTTGTTGAGCGGCCAAGCAGAGAAACGGGGGAAACAGACATTGCAAGCTAAGCGCGAGGCCGACTACCTTGCGGCTGAGCTCCCAGAACTCTGGAAGCAAATGCTTGCCGAGCCCGATGACGGATTAGTGGAACTGATCGGCAAACGTGCGTACGAGCAGCTGAATGCGCGTCCGACCAAGGAGCAGACATCTGCGCTACTCCGAAGTTCACCTTTGCTCAGTTCGGTGCCTGATACGGGGACCTCCCCGATAGCGAGGGAGAAGCCGTCCATCCCCACTCCAAGATCGAGCGGTACGCGGAAACCCACTGGAGTCCGGATCCGGGGGTCACGGTACTATGTGAAACACTGGAGAGATGGGATAGACGTAGTCCGCAGGTTGGCTGAAGTGCTCTATCAGCAGCACGGGACGGACTTCGAAGAGTTTGTCCTAGCCCACCGGACCAGCGGCGGCAACCCAATCGCCTCTCGTAACCCCGACGACCTGCGCGGACCAACTCGTTTAGGTTCGACCGATGTCTTCGTGGAGACGGATTTGAATGCTGCGCAGATGCTGTCTAGGGCGTCCTTCCTACTTAGGAACTTCCGGCAGCAAGGTTCCGACCTCAAGATCCTGTACGACTGAACAGTGCAAACAATACGAACTGGTACCCAACCACCAACCACCAACCACCAACCACCAACCACCAACCACCAAATCACCGGTAGAGGCCCGAGTTCCTACTACCCTGAAACCCCGTCATGACTAGTTTCCTGGTGCGGGGGCCTACGCGGCTGAGTGGCCACTTCGAGCCGGCGGGTAACAAGAACGCAACGCTGCCCATCGTGGCGGCCTGCCTCCTGACCGAGGAAGCGGTCACTCTTCACAACGTGCCGCAGATCGGGGACGTGGGGTCTCTGCTCGCGATCCTGGAGGACATGGGGGCCCGAGTCGAACGCTTGGCCCCGAGAACGATCCGGATCACCTGTAACGGGATCACCACGTCGCACATATCGGTCGAGCGGGCCACCAAGATCCGGGCCTCGATCCTGCTGGCCGGACCTGCGGTGGCCCGGTTCGGGGAGGTGGTGATCCCGCCCCCCGGAGGAGACGTGATCGGGCGACGGCGGATCGATACCCACGTGCGGGGTCTCGAGGGCTTGGGCGCCGACTACCGGTTCGTCAACGGGCATCGCTTCCGGGCCGGGACGCTCAAAGGCTCGGTGGTGTTCCTCGACGAACCGTCGGTCACCGCCACCGAGAACCTGATCATGGCGGCCGTGCTGGCCGACGGCGCCACCACGATCGAGAACGCCGCCTGCGAGCCGCACGTCCAGGACCTGTGCGGGTTCCTCAACACCTTGGGGGCCCGCATCAGCGGAATCGGCAGCAACATCCTCCGGATCCGGGGAGTGGACCGCCTGAGTGGCGGCACCTACACCATCTGCCCGGATCACATCGAGGTGGGGAGCGTGATGGCGTTGGCCGCCGTCACCCGGTCGCCGATAACGATCGGAGGCGTCCGGCCCGACGTGTACAAACCCATCGACCTGGCGTGGCAGCGGCTGGGGATCGACTACGAGTTCCTCCCCGGAAGTCGGGCCAGGATGTCCCATGACCCTACCCTGACCGTCTCGGCCGACCTCGGGGGCGCCATCCCCAAGATCGAGGACGGGCCATGGCCGTCCTTCCCGGCCGACCTGACCTCCATCGCCTTGGTAGCCGCCACCCAGGCAGATGGATCCATCATGATCCACGAGAAGATGTTCGAGTCGAGGATGTTCTTCGTCGACCGCCTCATCGCCATGGGCGCCCGCATCGTCCTGTGCGACCCCCACCGGGCGGTGGTGGTCGGTCCGACCGCCCTCCGACCGAGCCGGATGGCCAGCCCCGACATCCGGGCCGGAATGGCGTTGCTGATCGCCGCCCTGGTCGCCGAAGGCGAGAGCCGGATCGACCACGCGGAGCAGATCGAGCGCGGTTACGAAGCTATCGACCGCCGCCTGTCCGCTCTGGGTGCCCAGATAGAACGGCTCGACTGAGGCCCGTTCTCGCCACTAGTGGTCTGTCTGTGAAATAGCGGCGTGGCATGCGCCGGCAGCGGCGTTCCTCGCAAGGCCCGCCGACGATGGCGTACCCGTAGCGTACGTCGAGGAGGCGGAACGCAGCGAGGTGCGTTGTTGGCAAGCAGGGCACGGCAAGTTGTTTTGCAGACAGACCACCAGATCTCCTACCTGGCGCCACGCGGATCCCAACTGAAGAACCGGGTGACGATCACGGTGCCGGCCACCAGCCAGGCGACCATGATCCCTATGTCCTCCCAGCCGAGAACCTGTCCGGTATGGAGCGGGTTGAAGGCATCACCGAACGGGCCGGCGAAATGCTTGAGCGGGAAGATATCTCCCAGGATCACCAGCCACCGCGGGGCCTCGTCGAGCGGGATGAAGATGCCGGAGATAAAGGCCATCGGGAGGAAGACACCGTTGGCGACAGCCGGGGCCGCATCGGCGTTCTTCATGACGGAGGATACGGCGAGTCCGAGAGCGGAGAACGTGGCGATACCCACCACGAAAACCAGCAGCACCAGGCCGATGTCGTCCCATATCATGCGAAATCCGAAGAACGCCCAGCCGATGACGAACATCAGCACCACCGACAGGACAGCGATCCAGACGCCGGAGCAGATCTCTCCCGCCATGTAGATCCAGGGGGGCAGGGGGGTTCCACGTACCCGCTTGAGAATGCCCTGGTCACGGGCGAAGGCGGTCCTGATCGCCAGGTTGGTGAAGGTGGAGGATACCGCCGCGAACACGGCCATCGACGGTGCGAAGAACTGCGAGAAGCTGTACCCGCCACCTATGTCCTCACTGCCGAAGATGACACTGAACAACACCAGGAAGATCACCGGGAGGGCCAGCGTGAAGAAAGCCGCGATCGGGGTCCTCCAGAACAGCCGGTTGGTGCTGCGAGTCTGCAACCAGACCTGTTGAAGGGCGGTCCTGGCGCCACTCATTCGACTCCCTCCTCGTCCCCACCCACTATCCCCAGGTAGATGTCCTCGAGGCTGGGCCGGGTTACTTCCAGACCGGTCAACTCCAGACCCCGGCCGGTGGCCCAACCGGTGAGCCTGTACAACGTGGCGGTCGGATCGGTCGTGCGGTACGTCACGCTGTGCCCGACCACTTCGGGAGTGTCCGCCAGGGCGGGCAGGTCTGCCGCGTCGATAAGACTGAACCGGATGGTCGTCACCGGTCTGGCTTCGCCCAACGTTTCGGGGGTGCCTTCGGCGACGATCCTCCCCCCGTCTAGCACGGCTATCCGGTCGGCTAGGTGCTGGGCCTCGTCGAGGTAGTGGGTGGTCAGCAGAATGGTCTTGCCCAGGGCGGTCAGCCCCTCAACCAGTTTCCAGGACTTGCGGCGGGCGGCCGGGTCGAATCCCGTAGTCGGCTCATCGAGGAAGATCAGATCCGGATCACCGACCAAACCGAGGGCAAGGTCGAGCCGGCGGCGCTGACCCCCCGACAGGGTCTTGATGCGGGCGTCGGCCTTCTCCTCCAGCCCCACCAGGGAGATCAGCTCGTCCGGCCGGCGCCGGCGCCTATACGATGCGCCGTACAGGTCGATGGTCTCCCGAACGGTCAACGCCTGTTCGATCCCCGTCTCTTGGAGAACGATCCCGATCCGGTCTCGGAACTCGCTCCCGCCTGTCGCCGGGTCGTAGCCCAGGACATCGATCTCCCCGCGGTCGGCCCGTCGGTAACCCTCCAGTATCTCGACCGCCGTGGTCTTGCCGGCCCCGTTGGGACCCAGCAACGCCAACACCTCGCCTTCGGCCACGGTGAAGCTCACTCCGTCGAGCGCCACGACCGTTCCGTAACGTTTGGCTAGATCATTGACCGTTATGGCGGAAGGCATACGAAGGGAAGGATAGCCCCGGCGTGAAGCTGTGAGAAAAGACCCGGGGTGGTGGCCAGGCCCGGCGTCGATCCGGGGACCTCTGCTTTTTCAGAGCAGCGCTCTACCGACTGAGCTACCTGGCCGTTACCTACGAGGACCGACCCGCGCTGGTCGGTCCTCCGTGGCGGGGACGACGGGATTTGAACCCGCGACCTCCGGCTTGACAGGCCGGCGTGAACTCCAGGCTTCACCACGCCCCCGTACAATCCCCCAGGATACCGCGATTCCGTACGGTAATCCAGAGGACCCGGTTGGAACGAGCATTATAGGCCGGCCTCGATTCACCGTCCGTCGGGAATCGCCGTCGACTCCGGGTCGAGCCGGACGACCGAGTCGATGACAAAATGCCAGGTCAGCGGATGACGGGCCAACTATCTACCCGTTTTGCAGCACCCTCCTCGGACGAGGAAGTCGGCCGGTGGCAGGGAACACCTCGATTTCATAAGGGGCGAAGGCTGAATCGGCAGTCATGATCGGAACCCCGAGTTCCATAGCCTGGGCAACCAACAACCGATCAAACGGATCCCGATGATGGAGGGGCAGTCCTTCGACACGGAGCGCGTGAACGTGCTCGATCGCCACGGGCGTGAGACCACTCGTCCGGATGCGATCCGTGACATAGTGAGATGGCAGATCGGGGAGAGATAGCCTTCCGAGAGCGTACTTGATCGCTATCTCCCACGAGCTGACCGCTGAGAAGAGCAGCGTATTCGCACCGTCCCTGAGAGTTGCGCGTGCGGTACTAGACATGCGGGCGGACGACACGTGCATCCACAGAAACACTTGGGTATCGAGGAGAATCCTCACCCTTCGAAATACCTGAGCAGATCATCGGGGAGAAGGTCATTGAAGTTATCGGGCACCTCGAAAGCGCCGGCATCGCGATCCAGCACGCGGTCGGAGGACTCCTCGATCCCGAGCAGCCTGGCCACCGGCTTCCCACTGCGAGTGATCACGATCTCCTCACCGGCGTTGACACGTCTTATCAACCTGGAGAGGTTGGTCTTCGCCTCATGTACTCCGACGGCCGCCATATCCCTCCCTCCTCAGCTCCCAACAGCCTGGCTAACTGTTCTAGTCGAGTGTGAAGTCGGACAACACGATCCGGTCCGAGCCTGGTACGCAACAGACTCAACCGGAGGCGGCGGATACCGGCCATCGAGCCGACAATACCGGTACTTCTCTATCGATCGCTCAATCGAGGAACGAGGCCAGGACCTCCAGCAGGACATCGACATCGTGGTCGTCCACATCGAGATGGGTCACGATACGGCACGAGCGCTCGTCCCGGCCGGACATCGCCACGCCGGCTTGGGCGGCCAACTCGAGGAGTCGGGGACCGCTCGGACCTTCCTCCCCGATCCGGAACACCACGATGTTGGTCTCGACCGGGAGAACCTCCTCGACCAGTGACATCTCGGACAGGGCCTTCCCGATCCGGGCCGCCCGGGCATGGTCCTCGGCCAGCCGTTCCACGTGATGGTCGAGGGCGTAGAGACCCATGGCGGCCAAGATGCCCGACTGGCGCATCGCCCCTCCCCACTGCTGCTTCCATCGCCAGGCCTGATCTATGAAGTCCCGGCTGCCCGCCAGAACCGCTCCGACCGCGGCTCCGAGGCCCTTGGTCAGATCGATCCAGACGCTGTCCATGCCCCGCGCGAACCGGGCGGCCGGGACACCGGTGGCCACGACCGCGTTCAGCAGGCGCGCCCCGTCCATGTGGGTGGCCAAGCCGGCGCCGTGGGCTACCTCGACCACCTCGTCGATGAGTTTCGCCGGCCAGATGGAACCGCCGGCCAGATTGGCGGTCTGTTCGATCGAGACGAGACGCGAGCGGGGCGCGTAGCGGGATGCAGAGCGGATCGCCTCCCTGACCTGCTCCGCCGTGAAGCGGCCCCGGTCCCCGTCCAAGGTGGAGACCATGACGCCGGAGAGCATCGCCGCACCCCCGGACTCGAAACCCACGATGTGGCTCGACCGGTCACAGATCACCTCGTCACTGGGCTGGGTATGGACCTTGATGGCGATCTCGTTGCACATGGACCCCGACGGAAGAAAGACCGCCGCCTCCTTCCCGAGCAGATCGGCCACCCGGCGTTCCAGGAGAATGGTGGTCGGGTCCTCGAACCGCTGCTCGTCACCGACCTCCGCGTCCATGACGGTCGCCAGCATCGCCCTGGTGGGCCTGGTCTGCGTATCGGAGTAGAAGTTGTGCATCAGTGGTCTGTCTGTGAAATGGCGTCGGGATGTGCGCCGGCAGCGGCGTTCCTCGCAAGGCCCGCCGACGAAGGCGTACCGGTAGCGTACATCGAGGAGGCGGAACGCCGCGAGGGGCGCCGCTGGCAAGCAGAGCACGACAGGTTGTTTTGCAGACAGACCACTACCGCCTCCTGGTGAGCTCTGTCATCTCCGGGTCACCACCTGCCCGCGCTCGGGGCCGACCGACACCCAGTTCACGGGTACGCCCACGTGCTCCTCGATGAACCCGATGTACCGGCGGGCCTCGACCGGGAGGTCGTCGAAGTCCCGTGCACCCGATATGTCCTCGTCCCACCCCGCCAACTCGGTATAGATCGGCACGCACTTGTACAGGACCCGCTGCTGCCGGGGGAACTCGGTGTAGGTCACGCTGGCCGACGTGTAGCCGGTCGCAACCCTGATCGTATCGAATCCGGACAGGATGTCGAGTTTGGTGATGAAGAGATCGGTGAGCGAATTGACCCGCCGGGCGTAGCGAAGAGCCACCAGGTCCAGCCAGCCGCACCGGCGGCGGCGCCCCGTAACCGTACCGAACTCCCGTCCGACCGTCACCATCCGGTCACCCGACTCATCGAAGAGTTCGGTGGGAAACGGACCGCTCCCGACCCGTGATATGTAGGCCTTGGCGACCCCCACCACCCGGTCTATCACCTTGGGACCGACCCCGGAGCCGATCGCGGCACCCCCCGCGGTGGGGTTCGAGGAGGTCACGAAAGGATAGGTGCCGTGATCGATGTCGAGCAGCGTGCCCTGCGCACCCTCGAACAGCACGGTCCTGCCGTCCTGGATCGCCTCCCATATCAGGTAGGAGGTGTCCTCCACCAGCGGCAACAGGCGGTCCGCGTACCCGAGGTACTCCTCGACGATCCCCTCGGCCTTCATCGGCAGCTGGTTGTAGACCCGGGTGAGGATCTTGTTCTTCTCCGCCAGGACCGCTTCGAGTTTGTCCCCGAAGATGTCGGGATCGAACAGGTCCTGGACCCGGATGCCGCTACGGGCGACCTTGTCCGTGTAGGCAGGACCGATGCCCCTCTTGGTGGTTCCGATCCGATTTCGGCCCAGATAGCGCTCCATGACCGTGTCCAGCTTGCGGTGATAGGGCATGATCAGATGGGCGTTGCCCGAGAGGCGCAGCCGGGAAGGGTCGATCCCTCGACTCCGGAGCATCCCTATCTCGGCCAGCAGGACCCGGAGATCGATCACCACCCCTGAGGCGATCACCGGAACCACGCTCGGATACATCACCCCGGAGGGCACCAGCGACAGGGCGAAGCGTTCCGACCCAACGACGATGGTGTGCCCGGCGTTGTTGCCCCCCTGGTACCGGACCACGTAGTCCGCCTCCCGTGCGAACAGGTCCGTGACCCGGCCCTTGCCCTCGTCGCCCCACTGGGCGCCTACCACTACCGTCGCCGGCATCCCTACCCTCCGGTCCGGGCAGGCGTATCCCAATCCCGGATATCCCGCCCGGCCTCGATCGAGAGGATATCGAGCGCCGCGGCCGCCCCGTCGCCTGCCGAGATGATCGCCTGGGCGCGCGCCGGCCGGGTCGCCCTCCCGACCACGTATACCCGGTCCATCGAGGAGCGACCGTTGCGATCCACCACGAAAGCCCCCGAGTCGTCCTGCTCCAGACCGAGCACCGCGGCCAGCCGCGGTTTGCCACCCTCGGCGAGTACCAGGTAGTCACCCCGGCATTCCCCGCCGGGATGGACGACGAAGCCATCCGCACCGGTGGCGATCTGCTCCACCTCCTCCATGACCATCCGGGCACCGAACCCTTGCACCTGGGCGCGGGCGACCTCCTGGAGGGCGGTGCCGCCGATGTCGGGAGCGCCCAGGTAGTTGTAGAGATGCGCGTAGTTCATACCGGTCCGGTCCATACCGAACACGGTTACGTCCTGGTTGGCCTTCGCCAGGAACAGGGCGGCGCTCAGCCCTCCGGGGCCATCGCCCACGATGATGATCCTCGCCATGGTCTACCCTCCACCATCTCTCGAACGCCGGCCTGCTCAGTCGACCGGTTCAAGGGAAGAGGATAGGTAATCGGGTGTGGCATACCGGCGCCGGGGAAGGAAGCCTCCGCCGAGCGGCCGGTTCCGCCCACCCTATCCGGAGACCGGAATCGGGTCCTCCTCCTAGAAGATCTCCCCGAGGAGGGTGGCGAGAAACCCCTTCACGGCCCGTCGACCGATGACCAAGAGGGCTAGCGGATAAGTGCTCACCTGGGGAGACACGGACTGCGACATTTCAAGAGCCGCCCGCGATGACCTGGGGTTTCCCGACCAGCAGCCGCCTCGGAATGACCACACAGGCGAGCGCGCTCCGCCTATCCGCTAGCCCTCTATGCCTGTTCAGAGGAAGACGGGCCGTTGCTCCCCACCGTTTTGCAGCCCCCTCCTAGCTAGGGTGACCTCCGATGTCGGTCCGCCGGATAGATCCCGAAGAGAGAAGACGGCGCCTCGCGGTCCGTCATCACCTGCATCCCGATCATCCGGCGGCCTCTCCAACCGAAGCGGCCAACAGGCTCGTGGGCCTGCACTCGAGCGACCCGGCCACCGTCTTCCTCTCAGCATGGGCGCGGTCGGCGAAGGTGACCGTCCGCGACCTGGAGAGATGCCTCTACGACCGGCCCACCCTGTACCGAGTACTCGGCATGCGGCGCACGCTCTTCGCGGTTCCGACCGAGCTGGTTCCGTTGCTCCATCACGGCTGCGCCCGGAGGCTGGCGCCGGCCGAACGGAAGAGGCTGGTCGGCTACCTGGAGAAGCAGGGTATCGCCGACAAAGGAGAAATCTGGCTGGACCGGGTGGCAGGGGCGACCCTGGCGGCGATCGCCCGACGTGGGGAGGCCCCGGCGATGGAACTACGCGAGGACGTGCCCGAACTCCGCCTCAGCCTCACCTTCGGGGAAGGAAAGAAATGGGAAGGCCGGATGGGGATCTCGACCAGGATCCTGTTCCTGCTGGCCGTCGAAGGGCTCATCGTCCGCGGCCGCCCGAGGGGATCCTGGATCAGCGGCCAGTACCGCTGGGCGACGACCGACTCCCGTATCCCCGGTGGAATCCCCGAACTCGATCCCGCCGATGCCCGCTCCCGGTTGCTGGAGCGCTGGCTCCTGGCCTACGGGCCGGGAACCGAAGCCGATCTTCGCTGGTGGACCGGATGGCCCCTGCGAGATGTCCGCAAGGCCCTGGGTGCGCTCGACGTGGCCGAGGTGGAGGTCGACGAAGGACCGGCCTTCGTAATGGGCCACGACCTCGAACCCACCCCGCCACCGCAACCCTGGGCGAACCTGGTTCCATCGCTGGACTCGACGGTAATGGGTTGGCGCGATCGCCACTGGTACCTCGGAGAACACTCCGGACGGCTCTTCGACCGGAACGGCAACGCCGGCCCCACCGTGTGGTGGAACGGTCGGGTGGTGGGAGGATGGGCACAGACCCGCGGCGGCCCCATCGCCTACCGGTTGCTGGAGGACATCGGTGCCCGAGGAGAAGCCCGGGTCGCGCAACGGGCCTCCGCCCTCGAGGAGTGGATGGGGAACACCCGGGTCACGCCCCGGTTCCGTACCCCCTTGGAGAAAGAACTTGCCTGCTAGGAGAATGCTGAAAAACGGGTGGATAGTTGGCCCGTCGTCCGCTGACGTGACATGTTGTCATCGACCGTCGGGCCAACAGGGAGTTTCTCAGCACTCTCCTAGTTCGTTCGACGGCAGAGCCGGCTACTAGAAACCTCGCTCACCCTGCTCTCTCTCCTGAGAACAACGCCGAAGCCCGATCAGCGCGCTTCCTCTCCTCCAACCGCCCGAACGGGTAGGTAACCTTCCCGAAATGCCACGTATACGCGCTGCCAGCATCGCCGAGCACAAGGTGATCACCCGGGCCCTCATCCTGGAGATGGCACAGAAACTGTTCGCCACCTGGGGCTACGAGGAGACGTCGTTCGGGGACATCGCCGCGGCGGTCGGAATCGGCCGGACCACCCTCTACGACTACTTCACCGACAAGGACGACCTGCTGGCATCGCTGGTCGAGGAGACCCTGCCGCCGACCATCCGGAGGATGGTGGAGCAGGTACCCGAGGACATCCCCCCGGCCGAGCGCCTCCGTCTCCTCGTGATCCGCATGGTCGAGTTCGTGGCGTTGGAGCCGACCCTCGGGTTGCTGCTTCACCGGGAGGTGCCGAAGTTGTCCGCGTCCGCCCAGGAGCGGGTTGCCAGCGCGCACCAGTCCCTGGCGAGGGAGTTCATCGACACCTACCGGGCGGGTGTGGAAGCAGGCGACCTGAAACGGCTTCCGCCGGGCCTCGCCGGGCGGTTCCTCAACGACATGACCATGTCGGCCGCCCAGGTCCTGATCGACTCCGAGAACCCGACCGAAGCCCTCCCCACCATCGCCGAGGTGATGGCGGATCTGCTCTTCGACGGTCTGGCCACCCGCCCGGTGGGTCAGACGAGCGACAACGAGTCCGCTGGCCGGTGGAGAACCGCAACCGTAAGTAACAGATGGTGACAACGGTGACCGAGAACCAGAAGGAACCGTTCCTCATCCGGGAACTGTCCCTACTCGAGTTCGTGCGCCGAGTGCTGGCACAGGCCGAGCGCAAACGCACGCCGCTGCTCGAGAGGGTCAGGTACATCGCCATAGTCAGCGACCTCATCGACGAGATCTACCAGGTCCGGGTTGCCGGTCTCGATGAGCAGGTCGAAGCGGGGTTCCAAGCCCTGTCCGTACGCGGGGTCAGCGCCCCCGAACTGCTCGACCGGATCCGTAGCCTCGTGTCGGACATCTGCGGGCACCAGAGCAAGGTCTTCCGGGAGGAAATACAACCGGCGCTGGAGGAAGTCGGCGTCCGCATCCTGATGTGGGATTCGCTGGAAGAGGCGGACCGGACGCACCTCTACCGGGTGTTCCACGAGCAGGTGTACCCGGTGCTGACACCGCTCGCGGTCGACCCGGCACATCCCTTCCCGTACATCTCGAATCTCTCGATGAACCTGGCGATCATGGTGATGGAGCCGGAAACCGGCATGCAACGCTTCGCCCGGGTGAAGGTTCCCCCCATCCTCCCCCGGTTCATCGAACTTCCCGGTCGCAAAGGCTTCGTACCGCTGGAGCAACTGATCTCGGCCCACCTCCACGAGTTGTTCCAAGGGATGCAGATCACCGAGTGCCATCCGTTCCGGCTCACCCGCAACACCGACTACCAGCTGGCCGAGTTCGAGACCAGCGACCTCCTCGAAGCGCTCAAGTCGGAACTGGGGCGCCGCCGCCGGGGACAGGTGATGAGGCTGGAAGTGGAGCGCGACATCGACCCCGACGTGCTCGACTTGCTCATGCGGGAGTTGGAGATCAAGGATCGGCACGTCTACCGGATATCCGGCCTCCTCGGCCTCGACTCGTTGACCACCCTCGCCGACCTCGACATCCCCGAATACAAGTGGAAGCCCTTCCCGTCGGTGGTTCCGGCCCGCATTTCGGCCAAGCACGACTTCTTCGAGATGATCAGCAGGGGCGACCTCCTCGTCCACCATCCCTACGAGTCGTTCGCGGCCTCTACCGCCGAGTTCGTCCACCAGGCAGCCCACGATCCCGACGTGCTGGGCATCAAGCAGACCCTCTACCGCACCTCGCCCGACAGCGCCATCGCCCGCTCGCTGGTGACCGCCGCCGAGCTGGGCAAGCAGGTGGTGGCCCTGGTGGAGCTGAAAGCGCGCTTCGAGGAACAGCGCAACATCAAGCGGGCCCAGGCCCTGGAGGAGGCCGGCGTGCACGTCGTCTACGGGTTGGTGGGGCTCAAGACCCACGCCAAACTCTGCCTTGTGGTACGACAGGAGGACGGCAAGCTGGCCCGCTACGTGCACACCGCCACGGGCAACTACAACGAACGTACGGCCCGCCTGTACGAGGACGTAGGCCTGTTCACCAAGGATCCGCACATCGGGGCGGACGTGAGCGACCTGTTCAACCAACTCACCGGATACAGCAAGCAGAAGTCCTACCGGAAGCTGGTGGTTGCCCCGGCCGAACTCCGCTCCCACATCATCGAGATGATCCACCGTGAAGCACAACAGGAAGATGGCCACATCGTCGCCAAGCTCAACGGCCTGGTGGACGAGAAGACCATCAGGGCCATGTACGATGCCTCCCGGGCCGGGGCCCGCATCGACCTGATCGTCAGGGGCGTCTGCTGCCTGCGGCCCGGCGTACCGAGCATGAGCGAGAACATCACCGTCCGCTCGATCGTGGGCCGCTTCCTCGAACACTCCCGGATCTTCCGGTTCGGTCGCCCCGAACGCGGCTTCCGTTACTACATAGGATCGGCCGACCTCATGCCCCGCAACCTCGACCGGCGGGTCGAGGCGCTCTTCCCGGTGGAGGACCCGGAAGCCCAGCGCCGTCTCGAAGAGATCCTGGATCTGTGCCGGGCCGACGACCAGCTGGCCTGGGTGCTGCAGCCGGACGGCTCCTACGAACCCCGCGGGCATCACAACGACGTGGATGTCCACCAGGCCCTCATGGACGGAGCAGTCCGACGCTCCCGGACAGCCCGAACGCGGTAGTCCCGTGCCTGCCTTGATGCTGTTGCGGCACGCCAAGTCGGACTGGAAGGCGGACTACCTCTACGACCGGGAACGGCCTCTCAACAGGCGCGGTGTCCGGTCGGCGAGAGCCGTGGGCAGGTTCGTGGCGGACTATCGCCTGGTCCCGGACCTGGTCCTGACCTCCCCCGCGGTAAGGGCCGCCACCACCGCCGACCTGGCGGCATCGGCCGGAGGGTGGGACACCGAGATTGTGAGGGTTCCCGAGATCTACGGGGCCGACCCCGCCGACCTCCTCCACCTGGTCCGGGGCGTTGCCGGTGTGGAACGCCTGATGGTGGTCGGCCACGAACCGACCATGTCGGGATTCCTGGGTAGCACGACCGGAAGCCACCTGCGGGTAACCACCGCCGCCCTGGCCTCGCTACGATTCACCTACGGCCGTTGGGCGGACGCTGCGTGGGGGACCGCGGAGCTGGAACTGTTCGTCAGGCCGCGATTGCTGCTCAAGACACCCCGCTAGCTCTCCCCCGTTGCCACGCGGTGATTGCGGGCAGCGCCCCGCGACGGAAGTGCCTCAGGGTCGATCCCGATCGGGCTCGGCTACACCGCCCTGCAGGTCGGTCTCCGAGTGATGGGGCACCGGCACGAACACATAAGGATGCTTGCCGAGGCCGAGATAATAGAAGAGGTAAGTGGGTCGATGCCTTCAACCGCCGTCATGGACAGGTTAGATTGTCAGGAGATTCTGCGATTCCGACCAGGTTCTCGCGGACAGCCTCATAGGCAATCCGTTCCGGATTCCCGGGCGTGCGGTACGTAGTCTGAGCGGGGAAAGGCAACGATGCAGCGGAAGCTCCATACCGTACTCGACATCATGCGTGTGCCCGGCGAGGGCGACCCGCTTCGTGCCGTAAGGACCCTCGACCATGGGGCCGCGGCGAAGAGATTCGAATCGGATGTGCTCATCGCGGGTGGTGGCCTCAGCGGCGTTGCCGCCGCCCTGGCGGCCTCGCGGCGCGGGCACTCGGTGTGCCTGCTCGAAGAGACGGATTGGTTGGGGGGTCAGGCGACCTCACAAGGCGTCTCGGCTTTGGACGAGCACCCCGACATCGAAGCCTTCGGCGGAACGCGAAGCTATTACCACCTCCGGGAGAGTATCCGGGATCGGTACCGATCCTTGGCATCCGAACGCAGCGCGGCAGAGCCTTTCAATCCCGGCCGATGCTGGGTGAGCGGAATCGCCTTCGAGCCGATCGTAGCTATCAGAGCCCTGGAGGAAATGTTACGACCGGCAATAGCCTCGGCAACCCTCCGGGTATTCCTCCGAACCAAAGTGGTCGCCGCTGACGTTCACGACGACCGGCTGCAGACCATTCGGGCAGTGAATCTCGATGATGGTACGGCTCTGGAGTTCGAGTTCACATACGTGATCGACGCCACCGAACTCGGGGACCTCCTACCGCTCTCCGGAGCCGAGTACGTTCTGGGCGCCGAGACGATCGCTGATACAGGTGAACCGAGCGCTCAGCCGGAAGAGCCCCGCCCACACTGCATCCAGAGCTGCACCTACACGTTCGCCTTGGAACGCAGGCCCGAGCATGAACACCACGTCATCGCAAGACCCACCAAGTACGAGCACTACAGGGACAACCAGCCCTACGACCTCCGAATCGAGGTACACGGCGGAGAGATCTACGGCGAGGAATCCGGTTGGTTACATTACGCGATGTTCGACACGATGGACGGCACCAAAGGCGGACTCTGGCACTACCGCCGCTTGGTGGATGCCGCCAGGTTCCGCGGCCACTACGACTACGACATCACCATGTTCAACTGGCCCGGCATCGATTACCGAGATGAGCCTCTGGTCGACAAAACCCCGGAGGATCTTGCCTTCGCACTGCAGGATGCCAAGCGCGTGAGCTTGGGGTTCCTCCATTGGCTACAAACGGAAGTTCCCGATCCGTTCGGTGCCAACGGCTTTCCGTATCTCAAGCTGCGCCCTGACGTGATGGGTACGACCGATGGTCTCTCGAAGCACCCGTACATCCGGGAGGGCCGACGCATCCTGCCGGTGAAACGCATCGTGGAACACGACGTGGCCGTGGCGCATCAGGCAGGTCCGCGTGCCCGGCACTGTGAGGACTCCGTCGGTGTCGGCTGGTATCCCATCGACATTCACCAGGCAGGCGAGGGGGACGTTGGAGTCAGTACCCGGACCAAGCCGTTCCAGATACCGATGGGAGCTCTGATACCGGTACGCCTTCAGAATCTCGTGGCCGCGAGCAAGAACATCGGCACCACCCATATCACCAACGGCTGTTACCGCCTACACCCCGTCGAGTGGAATATCGGAGAGGCTGCCGGGACCCTGGTGAGCTGCGGGCTCCGGACAGGAGCATCGCCGCAGATGATCCACAGCGACCCCGGTTTGAGGCGTAGCGTTCAAACCGCGCTGCTCGATGATGGTATCCCATTGGCCTGGACGGTCGATGTCCCCGTGTCAGACCCGAGTTTTTCTGCGGTGCAGCGGTTGGTCATGGCAGGCGGATACGGTGGGTATGACGGGATGCTGGAGTTCGGGGCCACCGATCCCGTCAACAGCAGAGAGCGCAGACATTGGCTCACCGCTATGGGCGGTTCCCACATCGCAGATCCGTATGCAACAGGAATGGTTACGAGGGCGGCGTTCGCCGAGGCGCTGGCACGGGCGGGGCATATATAGAGCTAGCGAATAGGCGACCACCGACCACCGACCACCGACCACCTTGAATGCCCGATCGGCCCTAGGGTACGGTAACCTCGGTTCCAGCAAGCGGATTGCCGACATGAACACTCCTCACACCCCCCTCCTAGACCGGATCGAAGGACCCGAGAACCTCAGGCGGTTGGACAGCCGAGATCTGTCACGCCTCGTAGCCGAGATCCGGCAGGTGATCGTGGCAACCGTCAACCGCAACGGGGGTCACCTGGGGTCGAACCTGGGAATCGTGGAGTTGACCATCACCCTGCATCGTGTGTTCGAGTCTCCGCACGATGTCATCCTCTTCGACACGGGCCACCAGGCCTACCCGCACAAGCTGCTCACCGGTCGCCGCCGGGCCTTCGACAGCCTGCGGCGCCCAGGGGGAATGTCCGGTTACCCCAGCCGGGGGGAGTCGGCCCACGACTGGATCGAGAACAGCCACGCCTCGACTGCCCTGTCCTACGCCCACGGACTGGCCACGGCCTTCAGGACCACAGGAGAGGACCGCCATGTGGTGGCAGTGGTGGGCGACGGTTCGCTGACCGGGGGCATGGCCATGGAGGGTCTGAACAACCTGGGCCACTCGAACAGCAAAGTCACGATCATCCTCAACGACAACGGCCGGTCCTACGCGCCCACCATCTCCAAGCTGTCCGAGAGCCTCATCAAGCTCAGGGCCAGCCCCGTGTACATGAGACGCCAGGAGCGAATCGAGGAGATCGCGGAGTCGGTCCCCTGGGTAGGCGACATGCTGCGGCGCGGCATCGACGCCACCAAGATGGCCATCCGCCACATGTGGGATCCGCCCGCCATATTCGAGCAACTCGGTATCCACTACGTAGGGCCCTACAACGGCCACGAGATCGGCCAACTCGAAAAGGTGCTCAAGAAGGTGAAGCTGTTCGACGGACCGACCGTGGTCCATGTCATCACCCAGAAGGGCCGCGGCTACCGGCCCGCGGAGCGAGACCCCATCAAGAACATGCACGACCTCTCATCGATCAAGCAGGGCAGCTACACGGCCGCTTTCGCCGAGCATCTGGTGGAACTGGGCAACCGCCACCCCGAGTTGGTGGCGGTCACCGCCGCCATGCCCGACTCGACCGGGATGCTTCCGTTCATCGACCGGTTCCCCGGGCGGGCATTCGACGTGGGAATCGCCGAACAGCACGCCGTGACCATGGCCACGGGGATGGTGATGGGGGGCCTGAGGCCGGTGGTGGCCATCTACTCCACCTTCCTGACCAGGGCGCTGGACCAGATCAACCTGGATGTGGCCCTTCACGGCTGCCCGGTGGTGTTCTGCATCGACCGGGCCGGGATCACAGGTGACGACGGAGCATCGCACCACGGAACCCTGGACATGGTCCTGCTGTCGAAGATCCCGGGTATGACCATCTTCGCCCCGTCCTCGTACGAGGAACTCCCCGTGATGCTCGACACGGCTCTCGGCATCACCTACGGACCCACCGCCATCCGCTGGCCCAAGACCCCCGCACCGCGGGTGTCGCCGGGCGAGGTGGGATCGGGGCTGTCGGCCCGCCGCGACCGCGAAGGCACCGATGTATGCCTCATAGGGATCGGAAAGATGTTCCCGGTCGCTTGCGAGGCGGCCGATCTGCTGGCGGGTGAGGGAGTCAGTTGCTCGGTTTGGGATCCCCGAGTGGTGAAGCCACTGGACCCGATCATGATCGGGGACGCGATCCGCCACGATCTGGTGGTGACCATCGAGGACGGTCTCCGGCAAGGAGGCATCGGCCAGGCGATCCGCGACCAGGTGTCCGCGTCCAACTCCACCCCTGTGGTCGTGATGGGTATCCCCACCGTCCATATCCCGCACGGCAAGGTGGGCGAGATCCTGTCCGACTACGGTCTCGATGCGGCCGGCGTCAGATTGACGGTCCAGAAGTACCTGTAGGAGTGTGGTAAGAAAACGATGATAGTGGTTGGCCCGTCGTCCGCTGACGTGGAAGCCTGTCATCGACCTCGGTGGTCGCCGTGTTGTCGTCGCGTGAGGTGGGCGAGTTTGCGTTCGACTTTGGGGCGGGTGGTCCGGTAGTCGTTTTGCCAGGAGCGGGTTTTCTGCCGTTTTCTGGCGTTGGTGAGCACGGCTTCGTGTTTGCCTACTCTGATGGTTCTGCCTCCGGTGGCGTCGGTGCATTTGTTTCGCAGTTCGCAGTTGGTGCAGGCCCGTCCGAAGTGGGCGACGCCTGTGCCGTCTTGGTGGGTGCTGATCGTGACGGTCACTCCCCTGGGGCAGGTGACCGCACCGGCTTGGAGGTCGATCTTCAAGCGGTCTTTGGTGTAGCGGCCCTTGGGTGCTGTGGGCGCGGCGCTGCGGCATCCCGAGTTGATGCTGTGGTCGGTGAGGAGTTGTTGGAACTCGCCTCCGCCGTAAGCGCGGTCACCGTACACTGTTGGCCTTCCCGGATACTCCTCGATGCCGGTCTCAACACCGTCCCCGCTGGTGGGGATCTTGTCCAGCAGGTCGGCGATGAGTGGGTGAACCGTACGGTTCACCCCGCGTAGTTCCAACGTATATCAAACTCGAATGCTGCCACCGCCTCCCGATCAGACAACCCGAACCAAAGCTGTAACACCATCACCGTCGCCACAATCCGGGGCGGCACACTCCGCCGCCCCACCCCCGCGAACAAATCCGAAAGAATCTCATCGGCAAACAGCCGGTCACGCGTCCGCGACAAAACCCGAAGAAACAGAATCATCAGTCGCCCGCTCACCCACAAACTCTGTACCCTAAACAATCACCCTGCGCTGGTGTCACACCCAAAGACACAACCCCCAAATCACAAACCCACACACATGTAACCCACCACCCGACCAAACCACACCCCCACCCCCGCGAAAAACACCAGCCTCCTAGGCGAGTGCTGCAACAGTGACGGCTGACAAGACCGCCGGCTACCATCAGGCTCCCCTAGACTTGCCCGGAAGCGACCGATTCCGTCCTCGGGAGGAGGCTGCAAAACGACGCTTGATGCTTGCCCCTTTGGCTTGATGCTTGCGCCTTTGGTCGCCGACCAAGTTTTCTCGGTGATAGTCGAATAGGGCAGTGGGTGGATTGCCCGAGCTACCCGTCGGCGGAACGCTAAAACGTCCCGACTGCGAAACATTTTCCTGCTAAGAGAAAGGGTTCATTCGTGACCAGAAGATACGCCCTCTTGTTCCTCACGCTGGTGCTGGTGGTCAGCGCCTGCGGGGGAGCAGATGAGGAACCGACTGCCGCCACCGAAACCACGGAGGCGTCCACCACCCAAGCGGCCGCGGAGCCGACGACGACGGAAGTTGTGGTGGACGTGGTCCAGGGCCGCACCCTCGAAGAAGTTCAGGCCCGTGGCTCTCTGCGTTGTGGTGTTTCGACCAGCGCTATCGGTTTCGCCGAACCACAGGACGACGGTTCCTTCAAGGGATTCGACGCCGACTACTGCCGGGCCGTGGCCGCGGCGGTGCTCGGTGATGCCAACGCGGTGGAGTTCGTCGGTACCACAGCCGCCGAGCGCTTCAACGTGCTGGCCGCCGGTGAGATCGATGTGCTGTTCCGTAACACCACCTGGACGCAGAGCCGGGACACCGAGATCGGAGGCGACTTCGGACCCACCACGTTCTACGACGGTCAGCAGATCATGGGTAAGGCCGAGTTCGGCTTCGACCATGCTTCTTCTCTGGCCGACGTGGACGGGGCCCGTCTCTGTACCAACGCCGGAACCACCACCGAGAAGAACATCACCGAGGGCGCCCGCGTGGTTGGCGCGGAGATCGAGCTCGTGACCGTCGAGAACTTCCCGGAGGCCATGGAGTTGTTCCGCGAGGGCTCCTGCGACCTGGTTACCACCGATGGTTCGGCACTGTTCGGTAATCGCTATTCCAGCATCCAGAACGGTGAGATCGCGGAGGGAGATTGGATCATCTTCCCCACCACGCCGATCTCGAAGGAGCCGCTCGGACCCATGTACCGGCAGAACGACAGCCAATGGGCTGACGTGATCAACTGGTTGGTGTACGCGCTGATAATCGCCGACGAGAAGGGCATAACCTCGGCCAACATCGACGAAATGGTGGCCAACCCGGTTGACCCGGAGGCCGGCCGCCTGCTCGGTGTGGGCGAGGACGAACTGCAGACCAAGATGGGTCTCCCCGCCGACGCCTTTGCCCAAGCCATCCGGCAGGTCGGTAACTACGACGAGATCTACGTCAACAACCTGCACCCGCTCGGCTTTGCCCGAGCCGGCTCGGCCAATGCCCGGTGGACAGAGGGCGGCCTGATCTACTCGCCCCCGGCCCGTTGATCCGGTCCCGACTAATCACCCCGAAATTGGGAGGGGGCACCGTTCAGGTGCCCCCTCCCCGCGTCGCTGGTTGGTATGGTCTAGGCACCAACTAGACGGACGGTCAATTGGTCACGCCCACCAAGAGAGCCTCTCAGACCCGAGTACCCATATGGCGAAATGTGGTGGTCATCAAATGGGCTACCCAGATCAGCGTGCTGTTCGGCGTCATCTGGCTGGGCTACCTCCTGATCACCCAGGCCACCGCCAACCTCCGCTCAACCGGCATACCGTTCTCCTGGGACTTCCTGGGCGAACCTCTAGGCGTCAAGCTGAGCGAGGGCTTCAACACCGACCCGGAGTCCGGACTCGAAGCCTTGGCGGTGGGAATGGTCAACATGCTCAGGATCACTTGGAGCGGGGTCATCGCCGCCACCGTAATCGGAACGGTGATCGGGGTGTCCCGGCTGTCCTCCAACTGGATAGTCTCGAGGATCGCCAACTCTTACATCGAGTTCTTCCGAAACATCCCACTCCTGGTCCAGATCCTCTTCTGGCAGGCCCTGATCATCAGCATCCTCCCGGATCTCACCGCGGACATGGCGGGGACCGGGTGGTTGTTCGCCAGCCCCAAAGGCATAGCCATACCCTGGTTCACCCCCCAGGCCGGCCGCTGGCAGTACACCGTGCTGGTCATCGTCGGCATCGTGATGGCGCGCTGGATGTACCGCCGCCGAACGGCACTCCTTGAACGGGAAGGCCGCGAGACGCACGCGTTCGCATGGTCGCTCGCCACGTTCGGCTTGTTCCTCGTAGGAGGCTGGTTCGTCCATCCCGTAGCGGGAGTTCTGGGTTGGGTATTCGAGGCGCTCGCTTGGGTGGCCGGGACCGTGCCGGTGATCGCCTTCCAGCTGGCTCTTGCCGGGCTCGCGGTGTGGCTGGCCGTCCGCTACATCCTGCAGTACCTGCGGGGACTTCGCTCCCCGGCCGGAACGGCCAAGCTATCCGACGACGACTTCTTCCGTTTGGGAGTGGCGGTTGTCCTGGGACTCGGCCTGCTGCTGTTCTTCGTGTCCGGGGCCGGGGAGGCCACCCTCGCCCGGATCCTCGGGCGAACCCTCACTTACCAGATGAACTGGGGCCTCGAACCACTGTTCGACTTCCTGGCTTCCCGGTTCGATTTCGTAGGCGGCGCACCACTGCGCTTTACCCTCCCCGAGGTGGTGGTTCCCACCAGGTTCGCTAGCTACTCACGCGAGGTCGGGAAGGCCTTGACCCCGGGGTTCGTAGCCGTGTGGTTGGGGGTGACCCTTTACGCAGCCGCCTTCATCGCCGAGATCGTCCGGGCGGGGATCATGGCCGTACCGCGCGGCCAGGGAGAGGCCGCTGCAGCGGTCGGTCTCCGCCGCGGACAGGTGCTGCGCTTGGTCGTGCTACCGCAGGCCTTCCGGGTCGTCCTTCCCCCGCTCGGTTCCCAGTACCTGAACCTGGCCAAGAACACGTCGCTGGGTATCGCCGTAGCCTACGCCGACGTCGTCCAGGTCGGACAGACCATCTTCAACCAGGAAGGGCAGGCACTGGCGGTGTTCATCTTCTGGATGGGCTTCTACTCGATCGTGAGCCTGGTCCTGTCCGGCGTCGTCAATTACTACAACCGCAAGATGACGCTGGTGGAACGCTGATATGACAGAAGCAACATCCAGTCCCGAAGCCGTTGATATGACCGAGCGAGCTCCCGATCCTCCGCTTGCCGGACCCTGGCGGTGGATGCGCGAGAACCTGTTCTCCGGCCACACGCGGAAACAGATCGCCTTCAACAGCTTCCTCACCCTGGTTTTCGCACTGGTCCTGATCAACATGCTGCAGTTCCTCACCACCTTCCTCTTCTCCCCGGACCGTAAGTGGCCGGCCGTCACCCACAACATGAAGCTCTTGATGGTCCAAGCCTTCCCCCAGGATGATCTGGTCAGGATCTGGGTCTCGCTGGGAATCTTCCTAGTGCTGGTCGTCTGGTCGATGGCTTCCTGGCAGGTTGGTGGCCGGCTCGAAGTCTCGACCTTCGCCAGAGGCCTGCGAAACGGCGCAGCCTTGGTGGCCGTTGCGGGAATCATGCACCACGGCGCGGGGACGCGTGCTGTCGGCATCCCCGGCCTGCGGTTCGACCTACCCGCTGAATGGAGCACCGTCCGCATCTGGATATTCGTCGCGGCGATCATGTTGGCCGTCCTCGGCCACATGGTCGCCCGGAGGTCCCGCAATGCAGACCCGACGCCGACGATCCCCCTTCTCCTGGTCCCGGTGCTGGGCATGGCAGTTGTCGCGATGCTCCTCTGGACCGTGCGGTTGCCCGTTCCTCTCGGTCAGTTCGACCAGACCACGGCGCCGATCGCCACTACCACCGCCGGACCGTGGACCATCCTGTTCGCCGTCGCGGTGGTCGCCTACGTCCTAGGTCTGAAACTCGAGAGCCATTGGCCCCGCCCCTTGAGGCGGTTCCTGATCTCGGCGTGGGTGCTTTCGTATCCCGTGATCATCTTCGTCATCCAGCGCAACCCGATCCTTGACTGGCCCGACATGCTGGGGTTCGGCGAGACACCCTTCCTGCGCTCGGATCTCGGCACGATGCTGCTGTTCAGTCTGGTGGTTGGCGCCGCGGTCCGGGTGCTGGCTCTCCCCACCAAACGTTCGAACACGAGCGGGGTCGTGGTTGCTACCGGGGTGGCTGTCGCCGCCTTGCCCTTCGCGTTCGGAGGAGGCCCGCTCTGGGCCAGCGCGGGGATGGGACTGGCCGGGTTGGCGGTAGTGGCCGGCGGCCTGACGGTACGGGAATCGGTGGAGATGGTCAGGGCGTCGGGGGCGGGCCTCGCACTGGCCTGCCTGTTCGTCTGGTTCGTTCCGATGCCCTTCCTCTACCGAGTTCTCATCCTCGCGTTCGCAATCTTCGTAATGATGGCGCCCACCTTCGGAGGAACCGTAGAGGGGCGGACCAAACTGGTTCGAGCCTGGATTGCGACCACAGTACTGATAGTGGTGGCTTTCCGGCTGGGCGCTGCCGACACCTCGCTCGAGTTCCAGGGCACGACCTTCTTAGGGGGGTTCAACCTGACCATCCTCTTGGCGATCACCGGCATCTCCCTATCTCTCCCCGTCGGTCTGATCCTGGCCCTGGCCCGTACCTCGACCATGCCTATCTTCCGCCTTCTCGCCACCGGCTACATAGAGTTGGTACGCAGCGTCCCGATGATCACCTGGCTGTTCTTCGGCTCGGCAATGCTGACCGCCTTCCTGCCTGCCGGCGTCGAGTTCGACGAGATCATCCGGATAGTGGCCGCCATCTCCATTTTCAACTCGGCCTACGTAGCGGAGAACATCCGGGGCGGGTTGCAGGCCATCGATAGGGGCCAGTACGAGGCAGCCCGAGCGACCGGCCTATCCATCGTTCAGTCCACCTCTCTGATCATCCTGCCCCAGGCGGTACGAACGGTGATCCCGGCGCTGGTCGGGTCGGTCATCATCGCCTTCAAGGACACCTCCCTCGTGGCGATCATCGGGCTGGCTGATGTTTTGCTGATCGCGCGTAGCTTCATACCCCAGCAGAGCGACCCGAACTTCCAAGGCACCCTGCCCCAGATGATGTTCTTCATGGCGGTGTTCTATTGGATCTTCACCTTCACGATCTCGCGGTTGGGCTTGCGTTACGAGAGCAGCGTCGGTCTCGGGGAACGCTGACCATGGAAGGTGGGTGGTATGCCTGGGAAATGGCGGTGTGGTATGTGCCAGCCGCCGCGCAACTCGGCGAGCCCCGATGGACAGGCCCGCAGCGGTACGTCGAGGAGTTGTGACACAGTGAAGATCATCAAGGTAAGCAGGGAATGGCCCATCATTTTGCAGGCCTACCACTAAGTCGAGGAGTTCGAGATGACCGGGAACCGAAGTGATAACGGATCACCAGCCATCATCTGTGAAGATGTCAAGAAGTGGTACGGTGATTTCCAAGCGCTAAGCGGAGTAACCACCACAATCGCCAGGGGCGAAGTAGTGGTGATACTCGGTCCTTCGGGCTCGGGCAAGTCCACTTTCATCCGCTGTATCAACCGCCTCGAGCACCACCAGCAGGGCCGGATCGTGGTGGGCGGTATCGAGCTGACCAACGACCTCCGTAATATAGACACGATCCGCCGGGAGATCGGGATGGTCTTCCAGCAGTTCAACCTCTTTCCGCACCTCACCGTGATCGACAACATCACCCTGGCGCCGATCTGGGTTCGCAACCGGACCCGAACCGATGCGGAAGCCGACGCAATGAAACTCCTCGATCGGGTAGAGATTCCCGAGCAGGCGCACAAGTACCCGGGCCAGCTATCAGGTGGACAGCAGCAGCGGGTCGCCATCGCCCGGGCGCTGGCCATGAATCCCAGGATCATGCTCTTCGACGAGCCCACTTCAGCCCTCGACGCCGAGATGATCAAGGAGGTTCTCGACGTGATGAAGGAGTTAGCCGCCTCGGGGATGACCATGATCGTGGTTACGCACGAGATCGGGTTCGCTCGCGAGGTGGCCGACCGCATCCTGTTCTTCGACGCCGGAACCATCGTTGAGGAAGGAACCCCCAAACAGTTCTTCATCACCCCACGTCACGATCGGACCAAGCTCTTCCTGAACCAGATTCTGATGACGTAAAACGAATGCTTGTCGTGGGCTACGACAAGGTGCTACTGGTGCACCGACCACGGACCACGAAATGGGGCCGGGCTATTAGCCCGGCCCCATTCCCTTGCTGATTCGGAGGAGGGATCAGCCGGCCTTGCTGTCGCCGCTAACGGATCCGGCGCCTTCGCTGAACATCTCTCCGATCGATGCCACCGCGCCAAGTACCCCCGAAGTGTCCAGGGGTAGGAAGATCTTAGTGGCCTGACCGTTGGCGATGCCCTGCAAGGCTTCCAGATATCGGATGGCGATGAGATCCTCGGTCGGGTTTCCGTTGTGGATCGCCAGGAACACCCGCTCGATCGCCTGTCCTTCACCCTCGGCCACGGTCAGCTTCTGGTACTTGTCGGCTTCCGCCACGCGCATGATGGCCTCCGCCTCACCTTCGGCCCGGAGGATGTTGGATTGCTTTACGCCCTCGGCCTTGAGGATGGCGGACCTCTTGTCGCCCTCGGCTTCGGTCACCACGGCCCGGCGGAACCGCTCCGCCTTCATCTGGCGGTGCATGGCCTCGGTGACATCCGGCGGCGGCTCGATACGCTGGATCTCGACCCGTACCAACCGCGTCCCCCACTTGTCGGTCGCATCGTCAAGGATCTGGCGCAGCTTGCTGTTGATGAGATCACGGGACACCAAGGCCTCGTCGAGTTGAAGGTCGCCCACTACGTTCCTGAGGTTGGTCTGGGCCAGCTTCGTAACAGCAAGGATGAAGTTTCCAACCGCGTACATCAGCTTTACAGGATCGGTCGCCTCGTAGAAGATCACGGCGTCAACCGTCACCACCACATTGTCCTTGGTGATGACTTCCTGCGGCGGAACGTCCACCACCCGCTCTCGCATGTCCACCTTCAGCATCTTCTGCACGAAGGGTATGATGAACCGCAGGCCCGGTGACACGGTCGTGCGGTACTTGCCCAGGAACTCGACCAGTCCCTTCTCGTACGGCCGGACAATCCGGAACCCGGTGGCCGCTATCAGCAGCAGTCCCAGGGCTAAGACAGCGAGTAAAATTACAGGTGCAGCTCCCATTAGTTTCTTTCCTTCCTTCGATTGACCATTATTCGACTTCTGCGACCACCAGCCGGGTGCCGCGTAGCTCGATCACCTCGACGGTCACGCTCTCCGGAATTGGATCCCCGTCGGTGATAGCGCGCCATTCCTCGGCCTCGACCCTGACCCGTCCGGTATTTGCGCTCATATCCACCTTCTCGAGGACGACGGCGTGCATACCCACATAGCGGGACGGTCCGATCAGCAGGCCGTCCTCCTGATCCTGTGCCCGCATGAACCGCAGCACGAACAACATCGAGATCCCCGTGCCTCCGAAGAAGAGGACCCACTGGACGGCGCCGTGCAACCCGAGCCACGCCGCGATCGCCGCCAGAGCGGCGCCTATCCCGAACGGGAGCAGGAAGAAGCCGGCGGTGACTATCTCGCCGAGCCCCATCACCAGCGCAACGGCGATCCAAATCCACCTCCAGAGATCGTTGTCCATGATCGGCTCCTTTCTCCATGTAAGAATGATCGCCGCTATCAAGGCGATTCCCATTGCCCCCGAGACCCATACCAGGATTCGGGATGACGACCTCCAGGTCGAATCTCCGTTCTTCCGCCCACCAACTCAGCGTCTCGCGGTGGAATCGCGGGCTGAACTCGGCCACCCAAGCGGCGGCGAAGCCAGGAAGATCCTCACCGATCACGGCCTCGGGGTCGCGACCGCGGGCCGACACCTTCGCGAGATGGCACTCCAACTCCTTGCCCATGTTCTCGACGTCTCTTCGGGAGAGCCCGGTCTCGGGCCGGTACCTGCGGCACTTATCGACGAGTTCCTTGCCCGTGTCCGTCATTCCCCCCCTCCTTCCGACCTTTCTCTCCTTGCAACACCATCTCGACGCCCGCGGACAGGCGGACCCAGTCTTCCCGCCATCGAGCCAGACGTTCCTGGCCCTCCTGGCGGATCCGGTAGTACTTGCGCACCGGGCCGGCCGAAGATCCTTCGTAGTATCCCTCGACCAGGTCCTTATGCTGCATACGGCTCAGCAGCGGGTAGATGCTCCCCTCACTCATCAGATCGAGACCCCGGGCCTCGAGTTTGCTCACCATCTCGTAGCCGTAGCTCGGCTGCTCGGCTATGAGCGCCAGCAGGCACATGTCCAGCACCCCCTTCAGGAGCTGAGATCGATGTTCCATGTAGGGCCCTAGGTTCGACTTAGTTCTCCTGAGGGAATCTTGGTTACCAAGGTTCCTTGGATACCAATAATCCTTGGTTAGTAGGATTCCTTGATTACCAGGCTACCTTGTAACACAAAATAGCCCAACCTCAGCAAGAGCGCACTCCACAACCGATGCCGTCCGGCAGGGCGTTTTGACCGGCCAATCCGCGGCGTAAAATGGGCTTCGTGTACGGACCTCTCAACGGCGTCAGGGTGGCACTGGTAACTCTGGCGGTGCTCGCCGCCCTGATGGGCGCCGTGCTGGGCTACTGGATAGTCACGCTCGTGCTGGCGGTTGGCGTTGCTCTCCACGGATTCGGCTGGCTCTACCTTGCCCAACAAGCCAAGACCGGACCCGACAAGGGCCAGTGACGCCTCCCAGTGACAAGTGACTCCTCCAAGTGACCAGTGACCAGTGACCAGTGACGGTCTCCTAAACGTACCGCGGCCGGTGCCGGCTACCCGCTCAGTAGTGCCATGGGAAGGGGGTGAAGTCCTTCGGGCGTTTCTCGACGAAGGCGTCCCGGCCCTCTCTCGCCTCTTCGGTCATGTAGCCGAGTCGGGTGGCCTCCCCGGCGAAGATCTGCTGGCCCACCAGCCCGTCGTCGACCAGGTTGAAGGCGAACTTGAGCATCCGCTGGGACATGGGGCTCTTGGCGTTGATCGCCCGAGCCCACTCCAGCGCGGTCTTCTCCAACTCGTCATGGGGCACCACCTTGTTCACCATCCCCATCCGGAAGGCATCCTCAGCCGAGTAGTCGGCGCCCAGGAAGAAGATCTCCCGGGCCCGCTTCTGGCCGACCATACGGGTGAGGTAGGCCGAACCGAACCCGGCGTCGAACGACGCCACATCGGCGTCGGTCTGCTTGAAGACGGCATGCTCCTCCGAAGCCAGAGTGAGATCGCAAACCACATGGAGGCTGTGGCCTCCACCGACCGCCCAGCCCGGTACCACCGCGACGACCACCTTGGGCATGAACCGGATCAGGCGTTGGACCTCGAGGATGTGCAGCCGGCCCAGCCGGGCCGGGTCGATGTCCTCGGCGCCTTCGCCGTCGGCGTACATGTAGCCGGCCTTGCCCCGGATCCGCTGGTCCCCACCCGAGGAGAACGCCCAGCCACCATCCTTGGGAGACGGGCCGTTGCCGGTCAGCAACACGGTCCCCACATCGCTCCACTGGCGGGCATGATCGAGAGCGATGTACAACTCGTCCACCGTCCTGGGCCGGAAGGCGTTACGCACCTCGGGTCGATCGAAAGCCACCCGGACCGTGCCTTGTTCTACCGCCCGGTGGTAGGTGATGTCGGTGAAGTCGAATCCCCCGACCTCGCGCCAGGCGGCCGGGTCGAACAGCTCTGAAACCATCCGGACGGGTTCCTCTCGGTAGGGACGCCTACTGTAACCTTCGGGCGCGTCTGCACCGGGAAACCGCCCGGGCTCGCAGTGGCTCGGTGAAAGACCGCCTACGAGCGGGGTGTCGCTCCCGGCACGCACACCCCACAGGCGACCGTAGGACCGTGAACACGTGAGGCGGCCAACTCGTCGGCTCGGTTCTGATACTGTGGCGTGTCTAAGCGGGGCGTGCGATGGTCGATGGGGCGGCGTGCCTCCCGCTTCCACTCCGCATCCCACGAGTAGCCCAGATCCACGATGGCGCCCGGCGCATCGAGGCTATCGAACAGTGCCAGAGCATCTCGGATGATCGCCCGCTGCACCTCCGGCCTGCCGGGTGGTCCGCACGTATGCCCGAGCGGGAAGTCGGTGAAAGCCGCCCTTGGCGGGTTGGTCGAGGCGGTTATCGACCGGGCACTGGTCATCGACAGGGTGGGGACCCCTTTCTCCTCGATCGCTCTGCTGATCAGTCCAACTGACTGGTGGCAGACCGGTCAGACCGGCACCAGGAGGACCGCGTCGACCCCCATGTCCAGGATCCGCTCCACGAGGACCGGTATCAGTTCGGCAGCCAGGCGTCGCTGGGAGTAGATCCCTCCCATGAACGTGAACGCCAGCGGGGCAAGCTCGCCGACCGCGCCCTCTGCCACCAGAGCCCTCAACGTATCGATCGGGAATACCACGTTGGGATCCCACCGGGCATCCGCCAAGTCGTAGGCGAAGTGCGTCACCCGCAACTCCCGGGTGTCGACATCGGTGGGGATCTCCCGATGGGTGACGTCGTCGCGGTGAGTGAAAGCCACCTGCCCGTGGCGGTAGACCCCGGCGGACGCGATCAGCCCGAGGCGGACTTCGGACAGTGGCTTGCGAAGCGGCGCCCATGAGGAAGGGTCCTCGTTGTGTGCCCACCGATAGGACTGGTAGCCAAGCAGGCCATAGGCCTCCCTGGTGAGCGCGATGTAATCGACAGGCCGGGGATCGGATTCCACGATCACAGTGTAGGAAGGAAAGATGATGGCAACATCGGGTGCTAGCCGCCCGGCTGCGACCAGTCGGGATCCAGCTGGAGCAGGAATTCGGCGCACCTTGCTTCCTCGTCGTACTCGCCGATCCGGCCCGCCATCCTCCGGAGTCCGTCCAGGCATCGCAGGAACCCGCGGTTGGGTTCGTCCGACCACCGAACCAACTGCGCGCCCCGCCAGCCGCTCTTCCTGAGCGCGTCCAACCCCCGGTGGTAACCGATCCGATAGCAGGCATAGGCATTGACGGTGGCCAGTGTCGACTTAGAACCCGGCTCCTGTATGGCCCCCATTCGCGCCCACGCCTCAATGGAATCGGGGTGTTCAGCCACGATCACGGCAACTTCCTTGAGGCTCCTTGCAGCCTCGATACGCGCAACCAACCAGGGATCCGGCACCGGTAGGACCACCCTGGGCCTCCCTCCGACAGTCAGATGCACCTGCTCGTTCGCCATTCGTCTCAGCGTAGTGCGCAAACTCCTGCCGGCTCGCCGCCACCCTTGTACGACGTCTCCGATCAGGGCAGGTACGGGCCCGGGAAGTGCTCAACCACCGACCCGGATTGACCGACCACCAACTCAGATGTATCCTCCCGCTCAATCAAACTGTCCTCCACGGAGTGACTTCATACCGGGGACCTCTCAGGTCCCCGGTATCCTTTTGGACCGACCCGGACGATCTCAAACCCGTGGCGCTAGCCACTTCCGGAGAACGGTTACAGACGCGATTCACGGCGACGCCAGGCATATCAACACCTGAGGGTTCTCCGGATTCCGTCTCGACCGGAGGTGTCACACGGAGCCTGCATAGTGGAAGTGACGGAGTAGCGGCGACTAACGCCGGTCCCGCACGGCCGGGCCGGCGATGAACAGGGAGCGTGTATACGAATGGCGGAGGCTCGAAGGCGGGGCAGCGGGGATCTGTTCATCGTCGACAACAGTCTGTCCCGCTGGACTGGCCTTGAGTATCTGCGCGAGTGGACCGACCTGGCCCGGTCGTTCGACGTGGCTACCGGCTTCTTCGAGATTGGCTCGTTGCTCGCCCTGGACGGTAAGTGGCAGCAACTCGAGAAGATACGCATCCTCATGGGCGATCAGATCTCTCTGAAGACCAAGAAGGCCTTCGCCGATGCGCTTCACAGCCGGATCGGGAGGCTCGACGGCAACCTCGAGGACGAGAAGCGAACGAACCCGTTCCTGCGTGGCGTCGAAGCGGTGGTCGAAGCCGTCCGGAGCGGGAAGATCGAGTGTCGTGTTTACCGGAAGAAGAAGTTCCATGCCAAGGTCTATATCACGCATGCCAAGTTCGATGTGATCGGCGCCCAAGCCCTCGTCGGCTCCAGCAACTAGCGGGAAGAGGCAACAAGGCTGAAGAGCCACACAATCGGGTAGGAGATACCGCTGGCGGTGGTACCATATATGGCAGAGCCTATGGCATGAGGAACTATTGATGAGGAAAACTACTGTCTACCTACCGGAGTCGCTGAAACGCGAGGTGGAGCGCCGGGCGAGACAGCGTTCCTGTTCGGAAGCCGAAGTAATCCGACAAGCGATTCGGGATGCGGTCGGGCGTCCTGAGCCGAGGCCCGGGATCATCCCTGGCGAGAACAGATGGATCCATCGGGTCGACGACTATCTGGAGGGATTCGGCGACAGATGATCATCGCCGACACCAGTGGCCTCCTCGCCTTCTTCAGCGAGTCAGGTCGGCATCACGAGGCTGTGGTCGCCTGGTTGGAGAGAAACAACCCGGTCATGGTGGTTTCCCCGTTCGTTATAGCCGAGGTCGACTACCTGGTGACCACCCGCAAGGGTGTCGAAGTCGAGTTAGCCGTTATTCGGGAACTAGCCAGCGGCGCCTACGAGCTTCCGACGATGAACTCCGATGATCTGGGCCTGGCGAGCGAGGTGGTGGAGCGTTACCGTGACCTGGGTATCGGGATCGCCGACGCCTCACTGGTGGTGCTGGCCGATCGCTACCGCACCCGCACGATCCTGACCCTGGACCGGAAGCACTTCGGGGTGGTGCGCCCGCTGGATGGTGGCTACTTCAAGATCGTCCCTTAGGCGGCGGGTCGATCGGTACCTACGATCCGAGGGCGGTTATCGATGCTACCCAGAAGTTGCCGGAGCGGCGGTAGGCGAGGCCGGTGGAGGTCACCACCATCAGGCCGGCGGGGTCCTCGACCCTGCTTCTGGCTATCTTGTTGCGTAGACGCAGCAGGGACTCGGCGGCTTTCTCCACGACGTCGGGTGCCGGGCTTAGCTCGATCTCAACGGCCATCCACGCGGAATCGTCCCGTTCGATGATGGCATTGACCTCCAAGCCGGTGTCATCGCGGTACTGGAAGACTCCGCCTCCATCGGGCCGGCTGTAGATGCACAGGTCGCGTACGACCAGCGACTCGAACAACAGCCCGAACATCGCCGGGTCCCCCAGCAACCGTTCGGGAGAAGCACGCAGCATGGCCGCAGCGAGCGATGGATCGACGAAGTGGCCCTTGGGCGCCCTCCTCAAGGTGGCCCGCGACCGGAGGCCTACCGACCAGGCTGGTTGGTTCTCCACCACGAACATGCTCTCGAGAGCATCCAGGTAGGCGTTGACGGAGGAACGGCTGAGCATCTTCCCTCCGCCCATGTCCAAAACCAGAGTCGTGTCTTTGTTTTCGTAGCTACGTGGCACGCCATGTCGAGGAACTCGAGGGCGTTCCCTTCTTGCGCGAGACCCCGCCGGCTTCAGTGGGGCAGGTCGGGGAGTCGCATCACATCGCGGCGGACGAGCACCTCGGTCCGGTGGGAGCGCTGCACGTCCTGCATCGCAACGGCCATGGCCTCTTCCAACACCTTCAACTGCCGACCAAGCCGCCGGACCTCGGCGCGTAGGGCACCGTTCTCCGACTCGAGCTGCATGATCCGCTTGACGCCTTTGATGTTGATACCCTGGCGTGTCAGATCCTGGATCAGCCCAAGGAGTTCGAGATCGGCGTCGGAGTAGCGACGGGTACCTCCGGGCGTCCGGAAGGGCTCGATCAGTCCCCGGCGCTCGTAGATACGCAAGGTCTGGGGATGCATCCCGGACAGGGAAGCCGCCACGGAGATGACGTAGACCGCCTCCATCTCATTCGGTATCCGTTTCTTGGCCATCATGCCTCTCCTTCCACTCACAGGCTATCGCGTGGGTTCTCCGTTTCGTATAGGTCTCTGAACTCCTCGAGCATCTTGCGGGCATCTTTCGACAGCTTGGGGGGAACCGCGACCTGGACCGTCACCAGCAGGTCACCCGGCCGTCCCCGGTCCCTCCGGACACCCTCCTTGCGCACCCGGAAGGTCTTGCCGGACGAGGTACCAGGCGGAATCTTGAGCTTCACCTCTCCGTTCAGGGTCGGCACGGGTACCTTCGCGCCGAGAGCTGCCTCGGTGAAGGTCAGCGGAAGCTTCAGGAGGAGATCGTCACCACTGAGCGAGAAAGTCGCATGCGCAGCCACCCGGACCTCGACCAGCAGATTGCCCGGGGGGCCTCCCCGCACTCCGGGTGAGCCCCTTCCACGCAGCCGGACGGTGTTCCCGTCTTTCACGCCGGGCGGGATCCTTACCTTCATGGTCCGGACCCTCCTCTCCTGACCACTCCCCCGGCACTTAACACAGGGCGAGTCCAATGTGCGTCCCGAGCCGCTGCACTGCGGGCATGGATTGGTGAAGGAGAAGAAGCCCTGGTTGGAGGCGACGGTTCCCGTGCCTCCACAGCCCGCACACACGTCGAACGACGTCCCGGGCTCGGCCCCGCCCCCGCGGCACTGTCTACACATGTCCGGACTCTCGATCCTCACCGACGCGGTCGTTCCCCTCACCGCCTCCTCGAAGGTCAGGTCGAGGGTCGTGGAAACATCGGAGCCGCGTTGGGGACCGCGCCGTCCGCCGCCGAACCGGAACAGATCGCCGATCCCACCCATACCTCCGAACACGTCTTCCACACGAACCTGCTGGCCGCCGAACGGGCCGGATCCACCAGGGGATCCATGGAAACCACCGGCCCCGACGGAGCGAACCTGGTCGTACTCCTTTCTCCTATCGGGATCCGAGAGCACCGAGTAGGCCTCCGACACCTCTTTGAAGCGCTCGACTGCGTTCGGGTCATCCGGGTTGGCATCCGGGTGCAGCTTCTGGGCAAGGCGGCGGTATGACCTCTTGATCGCGGCCTGGTCGGCGTCCTTGCCCACATCCAGCAACTGGTAGAAGTTCTTGTCGAGCCAGTTCCGGTTCATCCTCCACCGCCGATCCCGGTCATTCCGATACCTGGTCCTCCCCGGACGTCTCCTCCGTGTCCGCAGTCTCGTAGCCGACAGCGACCAGGGTGGCCCGGATGACCCGTCCGTTGAGCGTATACCCGCGGCGCCACTCAGCCTCAACCACCATCCTTCCGCTTCCTTCTCCGATCTGGGCCGCCTCGTGGAGGTTCGGATCGAACACCGCGCCCAGAGCCTCTATCGGTTCCATTCCCTCCCTGGCAAGGGTCGAAAGCAGCTGGTCCCGGGTACTTGTCAGACCCCGGCGCATGCTCTCGGCGGAGGAACTCTCCGTCTGGATCGCGATAGCCGCATCGAGGCTGTCCAGCACCGGCAGCAGGCGGGCCAGGACGCGCTCCGACGATCTTGCGATCATCGCGGTCTGGTCGCGCTGGGACCGCTTGCGGTAGTTGTCGAACTCGGCTGCCGCCCGCTTCCACTTGTCGACGGCCTCCGCGGCCATGGCCCGGGCCGCCAGCAACTCCCCTATAAGGACTGCGATCGCCTCGTCGGGATCCTCCGGCAACTCGAGGGCAGGGACCGCATCCACCGTCTCGTCGGCAACGATGTCCGTCTCCTCCGCGGCTTCGACAACCAATTCTCTGATCACGTCCCCATGCTCCTCGGTCATGATCCCGACCCGCTCCCGGAGCGATACATCAGCGCTCCTCCTCTTCGTCGATGATCTCGGCCTCGACGATCTCCTCGCCGTCGTCCATCGCTCCACCGGAGCCGGCTCCGGGCTCCGCCTGCTCCGCAGCCTCGGCGTACATCTTCTGGGCGAGCACCTGGGACGCCAGGAAGGTGTCGTCGATCTTCGACTGGATGTCCTCGGGGGTGGCCGAGCTGTCGTCGGATGTGCTCCGGAGATCGGCCAGGGCCGAGTCGATGGCCTCCCGCTCGCTCTCGTCCAGCTTGTCCCCGTGCTCCTCGAGGAGCTTCTCGGTCTGGTTGATCACCTGGTCGGCCCGGTTGCGGGCGTCCGCGAGCTCCCGCTTCGTGACGTCCTCCTCGGCGTAGCGCTCGGCATCCGTCACCATCCGTTCGATATCGTCCTGCGACAAGGCGGTGCCGCCGGTGATGGTCATGGCCTGCTCGCGGCCTGTACCGAGGTCCTTGGCGTTGACCGACACGATCCCGTTGGCGTCGATGTCGAAGCTGACCTCGATCTGCGGGAGACCCATGGGCGCCGGCGGGATCCCCGTCAGACGGAACTTTCCTAGGCTCTTGTTGTCGTGAGCCATGGGTCGCTCACCCTGAAGAACGTGGATCTCGACCTCCGGCTGGTTGTGCTCGGCAGTGGTGAAGATCTCGGTCCGCTTGGTGGGGATGGTGGTGTTCCGCTCGATCATCTTGGTCATGACGGCGCCCTTGGTCTCGATACCGAGAGTGAGGGGGGTCACGTCGAGGAGCAGGATGTCCTTCACGTCACCGGTCAGGACCCCGGCCTGGAGGGCGGCGCCCGCTGCTACCACCTCGTCGGGATTGACCCCCCGGTGGGGCTCCTTACCGGTCAGCTGCCTGATCAGGTCCTGGATGGCCGGCATCCGGGTCGATCCGCCCACCAGCACCACATGGTCGATGTCGGCCGTGGTCACGCCGGCGTCCGCCACGGCCCTCCTGAACGGGCCCTCGGTCCGCTCGACCAGATCCTCGGTCATCTTCTGGAACTCGGCCCGGGTGAGCCTCTTCTGCAGGTGCAGGGGTCCCGCCGCGGTGGCGGTGATGAAGGGAAGGTTGAGATCGGTCTCGGGGACGGTCGACAGCTCGATCTTGGCCTTCTCGGCCGCTTCCTTGAGGCGCTGCACGGCCATCCTGTCGCTCCCGAGGTCCACACCGTTCTCGTTCTTGAACTCGGACACCAGCCAGTCGATGATCGCCTCGTCCCAATCGTCCCCGCCCAGTTGGGTATCTCCGCTGGTGGACTTCACCTCGAACACACCATCGCCGATCTCCAGGATGGAGACATCGAAGGTGCCGCCCCCGAGGTCGAAAACCAGGATGGTCTGCTCGACGTCCTCCTTGTCGAGCCCGTAGGCCAGGGCGGCGGCGGTGGGCTCGTTGACGATGCGCGAGACCTCGAGGCCGGCGATCTGACCGGACTCCTTGGTGGCCTGCCGCTGGGCATCGTTGAAGTATGCGGGAACGGTGATCACCGCCGAGGTGACCTCGCTTCCGAGGTAGGCCTCGGCGTCCCTCTTCAGCTTCATCAGGATCCGGGCCGACACCTCCTGGGCCGTATAGCGCTTGCGGTCCGCCCGGGCGGACCAGCCGGTACCCATGTGACGCTTGACGGACCGGATCGTGTTGTCCGGATTGGTGATGGCCTGGCGCTTGGCGACCTCGCCCACCATGACATCCCCCTCCTTGAAGGCCACCACGGACGGGGTGGTGCGGCCACCCTCGGCGTTGGCGACCACGGTGGGCTCCCCACCCTCGAGCACCGCGATCACGCTGTTGGTGGTGCCCAGATCGATTCCGACGGCCTTGGCCATTCGAGTCTCCTTCTCTTACTTCAGGTCGGTGGTTCTCAGTCTATCCGATAGGTATAACCTGAGTCATACCTTATCATATTCCTGCTATCCGGCGTCATCCGGTGCTTGGTCGCCGACGGCTGGGGGCCCGCCTGCGGCTGTGGTGTCCGACCGGTCGCTGTCGCCTTGCTGCGACAGAAGCCCACCCGATCTCCTGAGCCGGTCGCATATTTAAGGATTTTGAGGCCTTTATAAGTAAATCCCTTATAAGCGGTGCAAATCCTTAAATGTCCTCGATCCGGTGCAGGAGAATGCCTCGAACGGCATGGCGGGTGTTCATCGCATCATGTCATCCGTCGGCTTATGAATCGGTCGAACATCGGAACAGTGAAGTCGATGATCCCGTGACGCGGGGAATAGCAGAGCCCCCGCTTGATGAGGGCGTCGCGGTGCGGACCGACCTGGCCGGTCGTCTTGCCCATTGCCGCGGCGACCTCACCCGAGGCGTAGGGTCCCGCGCCCAGTGAGGCAATTGCCGAGAGGTAGGTACGTTCGGTGTCCGTGGTTCGGTCTATCCGGACGCGGAAGAATCCGGTGTCGAGTTCGTCGGTAGCGATGGGAATGGCTGCATCGACGTCGGTGGGCGTGATCTCTTCGGGTCCTTCGGCAATGTTCCAGACCTGCTTGCCGAATTCTTGGAGAAAATAGGGGTAGCCTCGGGTTCGGGTCACGACCCGTTCAAGAGCATCTGGATGCCATCGGACACCCTCGGCTTGGGCGGGCTCGACAAGAGCAGTCGTCGCCTCGTCTGCTTTGAGGCTGTTGATGACCCTGAACTCGAACAACCGCTCGGCGTACGACCTGGCGTCACCGACCAGAGCGAGGAGCGATGGCAGCCCGGCGCCGGCCACCACGAACGGAAGTTGTTCTTGACCGATGCTATGTAGGCCCACGATGAGCGCCTTTAGATGACGCCGACTCAGATACTGCATCTCATCGATGGTGAAGAGAACCCCGACACCTCGGGCCTTAGCCAGTTCGCCGACCTCGATAAACAAGTCGGCAAGGTCGTGGTCGAGTTCTCCCGAGTCAGCGTAACCGGGCACCGGGTCGAACCCGGCCACGATATCCCCGTTGACAGGGAGTTCCCAGCGTACTTGGAATGACTTGAGCACCCCCCGCGCGCGACGGGCCCGTTCAGCGACCCGCTCGCCGATGGACAGACGTAGGATCGCCTTCCGTACCAGGATGGCGAGGGTCTCGGGGAATCTGAGGTCCTCGGTTGCTTCGATCCTCTGGTATACCCAGCGGCTGCGTTCGCCGATGCGACCGAACTCTCTGAGGAGCACGGTCTTGCCGACCCCTCGGAGGCCGGTGAGCAGCATGCTCCTCGCTGAACGGCCCAAACCGAATCGTCTGACGGCGATGTCGAAGGCCTCAATCGCATGTTCGCGACCCACCAACGCGGGCGGCGGAGCACCTGCGCCCGGATTGTATGAGTTTCGCGCCGGGTCCATCAACTGATGATAAGTATTCGTGGCGGCTCTTGAAGGTTTCTCTTATGAACGATACGAATCTCGATCGCTTTCGAGCCGCTGCGCCAGAAGATACAGAAGGAATCGTCGGCGTCTCTGAGAAGGTCTCCGGTACCCCGGCTTGCTCCAGAACCAGATTCCGGGCGGCGTGGTTCAGATCTCGCGGTAGCGCCGGCTGGAGATTACGCCGGTGTCGAAGCCGGCCAGGTTGAGGCGCCCCGAGAACCGGGCGTGCTCGATCTTGAGGCAGCGGTCCTGTACCACCTCGAGTCCGGCGTCGATAGCGGTCCGGGCGGCCTCGTCGTGGCGGAGGCCCAGCTGGAACCACACCACCTTGGCCCCGATGGCGATGGCGTCATCGACCACTCCCGGGAGCGCCGAGTGCTTGCGGAACACGTCCACGATGTCGGGAACCTCGGGTAGCGCGGCCAGGGAGGGATAGCACTTCAACCCGAGGATCTCGTCGTACATCGGGTTCACCGGGTACACCCTGAAGTGAGTACGCACCAGATAGGCGGCCACGAAGTTGGACGACCGAAGCACGTTCCCGGAGACCCCCACCAGTGCAGCCGACTTCGCCTCGCGGATGATCCGGAGGCGGGTGCGGGGGTCGGCTTCCAGCACTCTGGTCATCGTCAACTCCCCAGTGCCTGGTCGAGGTCCCAAATGATGTCCTCGATGTTCTCGAGACCGACCGAGATACGGATCATGTCGTTTCCTACTCCTGCGGCGTCCCGCTCCTCCGCCGGAACCTGCTGGTGGGTGGTGCTAGCAGGATGTATCACCAGTGTCTTCGCGTCACCGACGTTGGCGAGATGGCTGGCCAGTTCCACTCCTTTGATGAACGACACCCCCGTCTCGTACCCACCCGCTATGCCGAAAGTGAACACCGCCCCGGGGCCGGCCGGCACGTACTTGCGGGCCAAGTCGTAGGACGGATGGGATGGGAGGCCCGGATAGGACACCCACGAGACGCGGGAGTCGTTCTCCAGGAACTCCGCAACCGCCCGGGCGTTCGCAACGTGACGTTCCATACGCATCGAAAGCGTCTCGAGGCCCAGCAGCAGCAGGAACGAACTGAACGGCGAGAGCGCCGCTCCGATATCCCGCATCAACTCGGTACGGGCCTTCATCAGATAGGCGTACTCCCGAAAGTTCTCCCAGAAGCGGAGATCGTGGTAGGCGCGTGACGGTTCGACGATCGCCGGGAAGCGTCCGTTGTTCCACGGGAACTGCCCGCTCTCGACGATGACCCCGGCGATGACCGTACCGTGCCCCCCGATGAACTTGGTCGCCGAGTGCACCACCACGTCGACACCGTACTCGATGGGGCGGCAGAGGGCGGGGCTGGCGAAGGTGTTGTCGACCACCACCGGCAGGCCGTACGAATGGGCGAGATCGGCGATGACCTCGAGATCGAGTACGTCACCCCCCGGGTTGCCGATCGTCTCGCCGTAGATCAGCCGGGTCCGGTCGGTGATGGCGGCCTCCATGGCTTCGGTGTCGTTCGTATCGACGAAGGTCGTCTCGATCCCCATCCGGCGCAGCGTCACGTCGAACTGAGTGAAGGTTCCGCCGTACAGGGCCCGGTTGGCGATCAGGTGGTCGCCCGCCTCGCAGATGGTGAGGATCGACAGGAGCTGAGCCGACATCCCGGAAGCGGTGGCCAGGCCACCCAGCCCACCCTCCAGCGAAGCCATGCGCTCCTCGAAGGCGGCGTTGGTCGGGTTGCCGATGCGGGTGTAGATGTTGCCGAAGCTCTGCAAGGCGAACAGGTCTGCCGCGTACTGCGGATCGTCGAACACGTAGGACGTGGTCTGGTAGATGGGCATGGCGCGTGCACCCGTCTCCGGATCCGGTCTCTGACCGGCGTGGATGGAGCGGGTATCGAAACCGAACATGTGTCTGCTCATGACCGCCTGCTCATGGTGGGTTCAACAGGGAAAACCCCATTCGGATTCCAGATGATAACGGAGATGGGGCTCGAAGAGATGCGGCTCCAGCAGGAAGGCATCGTGGCCCTTCTCGGAGTGGACGGTGATCCAGTTGAACGGGAGTCCGGCCGCTTTGAGTTCCTCGGTCAGTTCCTCCTGCTCGATGCGGTAGTAACAGACATCCGAGTCGATGGAGAACACCAGATACTCGTGGGCGCCACCCGCCAGCAACTCGGGCATGGTGACCCCCCGCCGCTCGGCCTCGGCGTAGAGGTCGAAGTCCTGCCAGGCCCACATGGTCCGCAGGTAGGCGTTGGCGTCGAAGCGCTTGACGAACTTGTGTCCCTGGTGCCACATGTAGCTCTCGAGAGGCAAGCGAACCCGTTCGTCGGCGGCGGCCACCACCTCGCCCCTGGCCCGCTCCCGTATCTGGCCCAGCGATACGAACGTCTTGTGTCCGATCATCCTGGCGAGGGCGAGACCGGCGTCAGGCGGGGGACCCTCGTAGTAGTCGCCGCCGTTGAAGTTCGGATCGTTGTAGATGGCGGTGATCTGCTCGAAGTCATGGATGACGTGCAGGGCCGTGGCCCGCAACCCGGCCGATATCGGAATGACGAAGCGGACCCGGTCGGGGTAGCGGGTAGCGACGTCGAGGCACATCATGCCACCCACGCTCCCACCCACCACGGCGTGGAGTCGATCGATCCCCAACTCGTCGAGCAGCCGGAAGTGAGCCCGCACGGTGTCCCCCGCCGACACCCGGGGGAACGACCCCCCATAGGGCTTACCGGTAACCGGGTCGATGCTCGGGGGACCGGTCGAGCCGTAGCAATGACCCACCCAGTTGGCGCAGATCACCGCGAACTTGTCGGTGTTGAGGGACCGACCCGACCCGATGAAGTCGTCCCACCACCCGACCTGCATCTGCTCGGTCCAGCGACCGCCCGTTCCCGGAACCCCCAAGTTGTAGCCGGCGGCGTGGTGGCTCCCGGTGAGGGCGTGGAACAGCAGGATGGCGTTGTCCCGGGCCTCGTTGAGTTCCCCGTAGATCTCGTAGGCCAGCGTGATCTCCGGCATCGTGGCGCCGCTGTCGAACACGAACGGATCCGTTTCGCTACCAAAGGTGAAGTATTGGGTTTTGACCGGCCCGACGCCTTTGCCCACGTTCGTCCCCGACTGTGTTGGAGTCACCGCTAACGATATCAAGGTATCCGGGGGTCTCGATCGCTTCCCCCTTCGATTTCATTCGAACCGCCGTGCCGGGCGTGCGGACCGTGGTCGGAAACCGGAATGAAGGTTGCACAGGTGCGGGTTACAGCGCCTGGCGCCCCGTCAGGGCTCGTCCGAGGGTGATCTCGTCGGCGTAGTCCATATCGCCACCGACAGGGAGACCGCTCGCCGGGCGGGTGACGGTCACGCCCAGAGGCTTGAACCGGCGGGCCAGGTACATGGCGGTGGTGTCACCCTCGATGGTGGGGTTGGTGGCGACGATCACCTCGGAAACCGATTCGGTCGGCAACCGAGCCGCCAGTTCCTCGATGCGCAACTGGGCGGGTCCGATCCCGTCGATCGGAGAAAGGGCGCCGCCCAGCACGTGGTACCGCCCGTTGAATTCCCGGGTCCGCTCCACGACCGCGATGTCCTGGGCGCGTTCGACCACGCAGAGGACGGTCGGGTCCCGCCGCAGATCCAGGCAGATCGAACACTCGACCCCGGAGGTTACGTTGTAACAGCGGGAACAGAACGAGGTCTGCTCGCGCAACTCGACGATGGCCTGCGCCAGGGCACGGGCATCGGACTCCTCCACGTTGAGGAGATGGAAGGCCAGGCGCTGGGCCGACTTCCGTCCTACGCCGGGGAGTCGGGTCAGTTCATCGATCAATCTCTGGACGGGCCGTTCGAACATCAGCTTTTCCAGCGTAGCCGTCGGCCGGGCCAGGACGGTTGCACGGGGCGGGCAAGGACCGGATCCGGCGCGCTACGGCTCGTCGATCACCGTGGCGCCCAGTTCCGTCTGGAGTAGAGAGACCGCATCGGTTGCGGACGCCGGCGCCTCCGGCAGGCTGTCCTTGTCGGGGAGGGCGTGGTCCGCTTCGTCGGCCGGGTCCGGGTCGGAATGGACCGAACCGTCCGCAGCCCGGAACGATACCGACAGGTTCGCACCCAGCAGCGCCTCCGCTCGTTCGGACAGGAAACGTTTCAGCTCGGCATCGGTCGAGAGCTGCTCGAGGTGGAAGGCGGCCGGAACCGTGAACACCAGGGTGGAGCCTTCCACGCCCCCCGGGATAGCGTCCCGGAACAGGGCTGCTCGGCGATAACCCAGCCGTTCCCTGACACCGGCCATCAGCTGCGGCCAGATCCGGTCGAGGTCGGCCGGCGTAGGAGGTCGATCCTCCGCCGCCGTGGGCGTGGCCGGTGGCGACGCCGGAGCATCGACCCGCGAGGGATCCCGAGGAGGGCCGGGAGCGGCGGCAACCGGGGCGGCATCATCCCGATCAGGGAACCCGATCTCCGCGGCCGGAGAGGCTCGGTGGGGATCGGGCCCTGGGTCCGGTGACGGAAGGGATGCCGCGGCCGGCGTAGGTGCTCGTGCGGATGGCTGTGGAGCCGATTGCGGCAGGGCGGGCATTCCGATCCCGCCCCTCTCCAGCTTCTCCAACCGCCTCAGCAGCGCCCCGGCCCCGTCGTCCAGCTCCGGCCGGACCAGCCTGAGGACCGCCAACTCCAGCATCATCCGTTCCTCGCGGCCCTCCCTCAGCTTCACCAGCGCCTCTCCCAGCAGGTCCAGCGCCCTCATGGCAGCCCCCGGCGGGAGCCGCCCGGCCACCTCGCTCCATCCGGCCACAACTTCGGCGGGCTCATCGGTGAGATCCCCGACGTTGGGGCTGTACATGGTCAGGAACACCCCCCGGAATAAGGCCAGAGCATCCCCCGCGAAACGCCGCAGGTCGACGCCGTGGGCCACCAGGCCGGCCACCAGCTCCAGCGCCGCCCTGGCATCTTCCTCGACGAGCGCGCCCACCAGCACCGACAACGCCTCCGGACCGGCGATCCCGAGGGCGTTGCGGACACCCTCGGGGGTGACGGAACCATCCAGCGCCGCCACCTGCTCGAGGAGGCTCAGCGCGTCCCGTACCGAGCCGGCGGCCCGGCGAGCTACCGCCACCAGGGCTTCGGTAGAGGCCTGGTAACCCTCCGCATCGCACACCCTCCGGAGGTGGCCGGCTATGAGGTCGGTGGGAATCAGGCGGAAGTCGAAACGCTGGCTGCGCGAGCGGATCGTGTCCAGCAGGCGGTAGGGCTCGGTGGTGGCCAGCACGAAATGAACATGTTCCGGGGGCTCCTCGAGTGTCTTGAGCAACGCGTTGCCGGCCGACTTGGTGAGCATGTGGGCCTCGTCGAGGATGAACACCCGCTTGGCGCCTCCCACCGACGCGACCGTGGACACGCTGGTCCTCAACTCCCGGATGTCCTCCACCTTGTTGTGGGAGGCGGCGTCGAGCTCCAGCACGTCCATGGACGAGGAGCCGGCTACCGCGGTACAGGAAGGGCACGTCCCGCACGGCTCCCCGGCCGCCTCGCGGTGCGGGCAGTTCAGAGACTTGGCCAGCAACCTGGCCGTGGTCGTCTTGCCGGTACCCCGGGGCCCCGCGAAGAGGTAGGCATGGGCCACCCGGCCCTCGGCGATCTCCTTGGACAGGGTATGGGTGACGTGATCCTGCCCGATCACCTCGTCGAAGCGCTGGGGACGGTACTTGCGGTAGAGCGCCTGGTACTCCACCCCCCGGATCGTACTCGCCCACGGTGACATAGAACTACGGCCGGCCGGAGTGCTCGCCGCCGGCGGACATCACACCTACGGGCTGCGTACGGATGGGACCATCAGATGCCGGGGCGACAAGTTCCCGAAGGGGCCGGCGCATCCAGGCACCTGGAGACGCCCGCCGGGCAGTACCTGGCCATGGCCATCGGTCAGGACCACTCCTGCGCGATAGGCACCCATGGCGCAATCGCCTGCTGGGGTGAGAACTCATCGGGGAATACCGAACCGCCGGAGGGGAGTTTCGCCGATGAGTTAGTCGGGCGTTCCCACTCGTGCAGAATCCTCTCCGAGGGTGGCATCTCGTGCTGGGGTTCGAATTCCTTGAGGAGGCCCCAATCTCCGGATGGAAGATTTCACCGCCTTAGAAGGGTGGTGCAAGACCCCTTCACGGCCTGTCGGCACAAAGCAAGTTGTCCACTAACATCATCTATCGATGTCTATTGGCCATCGGCCATCGCGCAGCGACTATCGTCGGAGGGTGGGGGATCGATGGACCGACTGAAGCGAGTGAACCGGACCGAGCGGGAGAGGCGGGAGCAGTCCGACCTCGCCCCGGCTGCTACCAGATCCGCGGAATCCAAGGGCAGGGAACGACCCGAAGAACCCGACCCGCTCCGGACCGCTTTCGAGCGGGACCGGGATCGGATAGTCCACTGCAACGCCATCCGCCGACTTGCCCGCAAGACGCAGGTGTTCATCGACCCGGACGACGACCACTTCGTGACCCGGCTCACCCACTCCCTCCAGGTGGCCCAGATCGGCCGCGCCATGGCGATCGCGCTCGGTCTGAACGAGGCGCTCACCGAGGCGATCTGCCTGGGACACGACATCGGCCACGCGCCGTTCGGCCACACCGGGGAGGAAGCTCTGGCCGAGATCGTGGACGGAGGGTGGATCCACTCGTACCATTCGGTGCGGGTCCTGTCGGTCTTGGAGCCGCTCAACCTGACGTGGGAGACGCTGGACGGCATCAGGGCACATCCATGGCGCGTAGATCCCCCACCCACCACCCCCGAGGGGGGGTTGTGCCGCTTCGCCGACCGGATCGCCTACCTGAGCCACGACCTGATCGACGCCATGCGGGCGGACATCATCCGCTACCGGGACCTGCCGTTCCGGGCCCAGGCTCTGCTGGGGGACCGCCACGGGCGTTGGGTCACCGCCATGGTGCATGCCGTGGTCGACGGATCCATCGCGGCCGGGACCATCAGCATGGATCCCGACATCGCCCAGGCCATGGCGGAGTTGAGAGCCTTCATGTTCGAGCGTGTCTACCTGCGCGCCGAGGGGGAGCCGCACCGTCGCGAGGCCATCAGGATCGTCCAGGACCTGGTGCGTCACTACGAAGCCCACCCCTCCGAGGTCCCCTCCGCTCCCCTTCCCGGCAGCTCGCCTCTGGAGCGGGCGGTCGATTACGTTGCAGGGATGACCGATCGCTTCGCCTACCGCACTCACACCGAGCGCAGCGGACAGGTTGGTCAGTGGCCGGTGATCGGTGATCGGTAGTGCCAGTGGTCAATGGTCGGTTGTAGGAGGAACGATGCTCATCCCGGTGATCCTTGCAGGAGGTTTGGGAACCCGGCTATGGCCGATATCGCGTCCCGAGCACCCCAAGCCCCTCGCCCGGTTGACCGGGAAATCCTCCATGATCCAGGAGACGGTACTCCGCGCCGCGGCCATCCCCGGAGCGAGCGATCCCGTCATCGTGTGCGGCGAGGCCCACTACGCGCCGATCGTCGATCATCTCAGTGAGGTCGGACGACGCGACTGCACTGCCCTGCTGGAACCGTTCGGGCGGGGCACCGCTCCCGCGGCGGCGGCCGCCGCGCTGGCCGTCGAGGAGGACGACATCCTGGCGGTGATGCCTGCCGACCACGTCATCGCGGACATCGGGGCTCTCGCGGAAGCGATCGGCCTGGCCGCCGACGCCGCTCGGGCCGGATGGCTGGTGACGTTCGGGGTCGTCCCCGACCGGCCCGAGACCGGATACGGTTACATCGAGCACGGTGATCCGATAGATGGCCTCCCCGGCACGTACCGCATCGCCTCCTTCCGGGAGAAACCCGACGGTCCCACCGCCCGCCGTTATGTCGAGACCGGCCGCTACTCGTGGAACAGCGGCATGTTCGTCTTCCGGGCCGGCACTTACCTGGACGAACTCCACGAGGCCGCCCCTGAGATGGTTCGGCGGACCGAAGCTGCTCTGGCGGGCGCCACGAACCATGGCAAGACGCTGCTCCGACGAGGGGGCACCCGGCTGGACCCGGAGAACTTCTCAGGATGCCCCCATGGGTCGATCGACCGGACGGTCATGGAACACACCCGACAGGGCGCGATGGTGCCCTTGGAGGCCGGTTGGAGCGATGTGGGCTCCTGGGCGGCGCTATGGGAGTCGGGCGCCAAGGACGGGGCCGGAAACGTCGTTTCGGGAACCAGCCACCTGAGGGGAGTCTCCTCCAGCTACGTCCGGGCCGGGGAGCGCCCTGTAGTCGTGGTCGGCCTCGAGAACGTCATCGTCGTCGACGCCGGTGATGCGGTGCTCGTGGCGAGCATGGATCACGCCCAAGAGGTCAAGCCGCCCTAGGAGGGTGGTCTAGAACGGTGGGGAGCAACGGCCCGTCTATTTGTCCTTTTTTGAGCACCCTCGCAGGCGCCCCGGACATCCGCACGCCGGAGATCAACCGGCCAGGGGCGAGACCTCCGCCGTACCGGTCCGCTCGGCCTCCTCCTCGTACTCTCCGTCGGCACCGGGCATCTGGAGCGAGGCGAGCCAATCGGCGCCCAGGTTGGCGGGCAGCGCGCTTGCGCCGGGCAGGTCAGGCTGGATCCCTTGGTACCGGGCAGCCCCGGTTCCGGCCGGGATCAGCTTCCCGATTATCACGTTCTCCTTCAGGCCCCGCAGGTAGTCGGAACGACCGTTGATAGCCGCCTCGGTGAGCACCCTGGTGGTCTCCTGGAAGGAAGCCGCCGACAACCACGAATCGGTGGCCAGCGACGCCTTGGTGATACCCATGAGCTGCGGGCGCCCTTCGGCGGGCATCTTGCCCTCGGCCACCAGGCGCCGGTTCGCGTCCCGGAACTCTCCATGGTCCACCAACTGGTGGGGTAGGAATTCCGAGTCGTTGGCGCGTGCCACGCGAACCTTGCGCAACATCTGGCGGACGATCATCTCGATGTGTTTGTCGTGGATGTCCACTCCCTGCGACCGGTACACCTCCTGTACCTGTTCCACCAGGTAACGCTGGCAGGCCTTCACTCCCTGGATCTCGCACACCTCCTTGGGGTCGAGGGGTCCCTCGGTGAGCGGCGTGCCGGCCGTGATCTCTTGCCCTGTGCGAACCCTCAGGCGGGCTCGCCGGGAGACCTCGTAGGTCTTCTCCCCGTCGGCGGACGTGATCGCGATCTTCCGACCGCCGCCGTCGATCTCCTCGACGCCGATCCGACCGCTGACCTCGGAGAGGAGGGCCTTGCCCTTGGGAGCGCGGGCCTCGAACAACTCGACCACGCGCGGTAACCCGTGGGTGATGTCCTGTCCGGCCACCCCCCCGGTGTGGAACGTCCGCATGGTCAGCTGGGTACCCGGCTCGCCGATGGACTGGGCAGCCATTATCCCGACCGCCTCGCCGGGCTCCACCATCCTCCCGGTGGCCATGCTGAGACCGTATGAGGCCTGGCTGATGCCATGACGGATCTCGTCGGTGAGCGGCGAGCGCACCCGGATCCTGGTGACCGCGGAGGTTGCCTCCAGGGCCACCAGCGCATGACGATCGATCACCTCTCCGGCCACCAGATCGCGCCCGTCCTTGGTCTCCAGCGGGTGTCCGTCCACCATCACATCGTCGACCAGTACCCTTCCGAAGACCCGGTTGCGCAGATAGCGAACCGGCGTGCCGCCGTCCTCTCGAACGGTGATCACGATGCCGCGGTCCTCGGAGTCCTCATCGTGCACGATGATCTCCTGCGCAACGTCCACCAGACGGCGCGTGAGGTAACCCGAGTCGGCCGTCCGCAGGGCGGTGTCGGCCAGGCCCTTGCGAGCGCCGTGGGTCGAGATGAAATACTCCAGTACCGACAGTCCTTCGAGGAAGTTCGACTTGATCGGGCGCGGGATGATGTCTCCCTTCGGATTGGCCACCAAGCCGCGCATCCCAGCGATCTGGCGTACCTGCATCATGTTCCCGCGGGCACCCGAGGTCACCATCATGTCGATGGGGTTGAACAGGCCGCTCGACAGGGACTTCCGCATCGAAGCAGTCACCGCCTCGGTGGCTTCGGTCCAGATCTCGATCAGTTCCTGCCGGAGCTCGTCATAGGTGATGATCCCCTTCTGGTACTGCTTGTCGAACTTGTCGGCCTGGCGCTGGAAACCATCGATGATGCGCTGCTTGTCCCGAGGGGTCCGCACATCGCTCAGCCCGATGGTCAGGCCCGCCCTGGTGGAGTACTCGAACCCGAGTTCCTTGATCTCGTCGAGGGTACGCTGCACGACGTTCTTGTCGTACCGTTCGATGATCTCGGCGACCAGAACCCTGACGTCGCTCTTGAGCACCTTGGCGTCGAGAACGGGGAAGTCCCGCGGCAGCGCCCTGTTCAGCAGGGTCCGCCCGAGCGTGGTCTCGATCAGCTCGTTGGCGTCGACCGGCTCGTCGGTGATCAGATGAGGGATGAAGTCCTTCAGTTCGGCATGGACTTCGGGGTCACCGGCGATGTCGTAGAGGCGGAGCTTGATCGGCGCGTGCAGCGCCAACTCACCGAGGTCGTACGCCATCATCGCCTCGTCGAGATCGGTGAACGCCCGGCCCGCACCCTTGGCGTCGGGTACCTTCTCCGACAGGTAGTAGATGCCTATGACCATGTCCTGGGACGGAGTGACGATAGGTCGCCCGCTGGCCGGCGAGAGCACGTTGTTGGTGGACAGCATGAGCAGCCGCGCCTCGGCCTGTGCCTCGGCCGACAAGGGAAGGTGCACGGCCATCTGGTCCCCATCGAAGTCGGCGTTGAACGCCTCGCACACCAGCGGGTGTATCTGGATGGCCTTGCCCTCGACCAGGACCGGCTCGAAAGCCTGTATCCCCAGCCGGTGAAGGGTGGGCGCCCGGTTCAGCAACACCGGGTGCTCCTGGATCACCTCCTTGAGCACATCCCAGACCTGGGGCCGCTGCCGCTCCACCATCCTCTTGGCGGACTTGATGTTCTGGGCGATGTCCCGGTCGACCAGCCGCTTCATCACGAAAGGCTTGAACAGCTCGAGCGCCATCACCTTGGGAAGTCCGCACTGATGAAGCAGCAGCTGCGGACCCACCACGATGACTGAACGGCCCGAGTAGTCGACCCGCTTGCCGAGCAGGTTCTGCCGGAACCGGCCCTGCTTGCCTTTCAGCATGTCGGACAACGACTTGAGGGCCCGGTTCCCCTGTCCGGTGACCGCCTTCCCCCGGCGACCGTTGTCGAACAGCGCATCGACCGCTTCCTGGAGCATGCGTTTCTCGTTGTTGACGATGATCGCCGGCGCGTTGAGGTCGAGGAGCCGCTTGAGCCGGTTGTTGCGGTTGATCACCCTTCGGTAGAGGTCGTTCAGGTCGGAGGTGGCAAAGCGCCCCCCGTCCAGCTGCACCATGGGCCGCAGGTCCGGGGGGATGACCGGTACCGCCTCCACGATCATGCTCTTGGGCGAGTGCTTACCCTCCCAGAACGGCTTGACGACCTTGATCCGCTGGGTAGCCCGGTGGCGACGCTGGGCCGATTTCGCCACGAGGTTCTCCCGCAGCATCTCCATCTCGGCATCGAGGTCCAGCCGGGAGAGCAGGCTCCTGACGGCCTCGGCGCCCATACCACCCTCGAAGTAGGCGTCGTAACGGTTGTAGAGCACCCGCCACAGCTGCTCCGACTCCACGAGCTTCTTGGTCTTGAGCGATCGGAAGGTGTTGAAAGCCTCCACGATCAACTCGCACTCACGGTCGGCGCGTTCCTCGCGCTCCTTCATCTCGCGGTCCACCTCGCGGCGGCGTGCGGTGATCTCCTGGGGCTTGGCGCCCCCCTCCTCCATCCGCATCACCTCTTGCTCGAGGCGCTCCAGCCGGGCGTCTCTCCACTCGGCGAACTCCTCCCGTTCCATCTCCAACTCGGCGCCCATCCTCTGCTCGAGCTGCGGCAGATCGACCAGGCGCTTCTTCTCGTCGAGATGGGTGATGACGTAGGAGGCGAAGTAGATGACCTTCTCCAACTCCTTGGGCGACATGTCGAGCAGGTAGCCGAGACGGGAGGGGACCCCCTTGAAGAACCAGATGTGGGTAACGGGTGCGGCCAACTCGATGTGGGCCATCCGTTCCCTCCGCACCTTGCTCCGGGTGACCTCTACGTTGCACTTCTCGCACAGGATCCCCCGGTAGCGGATCCGCTTGTACTTTCCACAGGCGCACTCCCAGTCTTTCTGGGGACCGAATATCCGCTCGTCGAAGAGCCCTTCCTTCTCCGGCTTCAACGTCCGGTAGTTGATGGTCTCCGGCTTCTTGACCTCGCCGAACGACCAGGAACGAACCTGGTCGGGCGAAGCAAGACCGATCTTGAGTTCGTCGAACATGTCACGTTCGGATACACCCGTGTGTGAGCGGTAATTCGTGTAGTGGCCGTAAGGGCCGTACTGCTCTGGTCTGGAACCCCAATCCACTATGTCAACCTTCTTCCCTGCGCTCGGGGCGCGACAGATCGATGCCGAGCGACTCGGCCGTCCGGTAGAGATCCTCGTCCAGGTCCTTGAACTGGATCTCTTCACCGGCGGACAGCAACTCGACATTGAGACACAGGCTCTGCATCTCCTTTATGAGCACCTTGAAAGACTCCGGAACTCCGGGTTCGGGGATGTTGTCGCCCTTGACGATCGACTCGTACACCTTCACCCGACCCAGCACATCGTCGGACTTGATCGTCAACAACTCCTGGAGGGCGTAGGCGGCCCCGTAGGCCTCCAAGGCCCACACTTCCATCTCTCCGAACCGCTGGCCACCGAACTGGGCCTTCCCGCCCAGAGGCTGCTGGGTGATCATCGAATAGGGACCCGTCGAGCGGGCATGCAGTTTGTCGTCGACGAGGTGCACCAGCTTGAGGATGTAGAGGTAGCCGACCGTGATGGGGGTGTCGAACGGCAGACCGTTGCGACCGTCGTAGAGGATCGCCTTGCCCTCGTCGTTCACGAGGCGCTCCCCGTCCCGGTTGGGCAGGCTGTGGGCGATGACACCCCTGATCTCGCCCTGGCGGGCGCCGTCGAACACCGGCGTGGCCACATGGGACCAGCGAGGCATCCCGGCCGAGATGGGGCCCTCGGCCTCGAAGGAACTCCATCCCTGGGCGGCCGCCCAACCCAGGTGGGTCTCGAGAACCTGCCCCAGGTTCATCCGTGAGGGAACCCCCAGCGGGGACAGCACGATGTCGACAGGTGTACCGTCCGCCAGGAAGGGCATGTCCTCCTCGGGCAGGATCTTGGCGATCACGCCCTTATTACCGTGCCGGCCGGCCAGCTTGTCCCCCTCGGAGATCTTCCGCTGGCTGGCCACGTAGACCCGTACCAGTTCGTTGACGCCGGGGGGAAGGTCGTCGAACCCGTCCGAACGCCGGAAGACCTTCACATCGATCACCTTGCCGGACTCACCGTGGGGCACCTTGAGAGACGAATCGCGAACCTCGCGGGCCTTCTCGCCGAAGATGGCCCGTAGGAGGCGCTCCTCCGGGGTCATCTCGGTCTCGCCCTTGGGGGTCACCTTGCCTACCAGGTAGTCACCGGGACCCACATCGGCACCCACCCGGATGATGCCCTCGTCGTCGAGGTCCCGCAGCACCTCCTCGGCCACGTTGGGGATGTCGCGCGTGATCTCCTCCGCTCCCAGCTTGGTGTCACGGGCGTCGATCTCGTGCTCCTCGATATGGATCGAGGTCAGCACGTCCTGTTTGACCAGGCGCTCGCTGAGCACGATGGCATCCTCGAAATTGTGGCCCTTCCAAGGCATGAAGGCCGCCAGCAGGTTCTTGCCGAGCGCCAGTTCGCCGGAGTCGGTGGACGGGCCGTCGGCGATCACTGTGCCCGTATCCACCTCCTGGCCGACGGCCACCAGCGGCTTCTGGTTGATCGAAGTGCCCTGGTTGGAACGTTCGAACTTCCGTAGCGGGTGGCGGTGGACCTCCTTGGTGTCCGACGCCGTGATCACGATCTCGTCTCCGGTCACGGAGGTGACCACGCCCGGCACCTCCGAGATGATCAGGTCCCCGGAATCCCGGGCCGCCCTGGCCTCGACGCCGGTGCCGACCAACGGCGCCTCGGTCCGGAGAAGGGGGACTGCCTGCCGCTGCATGTTGGAACCCATGAGGGCCCGGTTGGCGTCGTCGTGCTCGAGGAAGGGTATGAGCGATGTGGCAACCGACACGATCTGCTTGGGCGAGACGTCCATGAAGTCGACATCCGCGGGCGGCACGCGATCGATGTCCCCGCCCGCCCTGCGCACCAGCACCCGGTCCCGCTCGAAGGAACCGTCGAGGTTCAGGGGAGCGTTGGCCTGGGCGATCACGTAACGCTCCTCTTCGGAAGCGGTCAAGTAGGAGATATCCTCGGTCACCCTTCCGTCCCTCACCTGCCGGTAGGGGGTCTCTATGAATCCGAACCGGTTGACTCGGGCATAGCTGGCCAGCGACCCGATCAACCCGATGTTGGGACCCTCCGGAGTCTCGATCGGGCACATGCGGCCGTAGTGCGAAGGATGAACATCCCTCACCTCGAACCCGGCCCGTTCCCGAGATACACCCCCCGGTCCCAGGGCCGACAGGCGACGCCGATGGGTGAGACCCGCCAGCGGGTTGGGCTGATCCATGAACTGGCTGAGCTGGCTGGACCCGAAGAACTCCTTGATCGAGCCGACAACGGGACGGATATTTATGAGGCTCTGGGGCGTGATGGAGTCCGGATCCTGGGTGGTCATCCGCTCCCTCACCTGCCGTTCCATCCGGTTGAGACCCATCCTGATCTGGTTTTGGACCAACTCGCCGACAGTGCGTACCCGCCGGTTCCCGAAATGGTCGGTGTCGTCGGTCCGGACCGGGACCTCGTTACCGATCGCGGTGATCATCGTCCTCTTACCGGTCTTCAGGTGGACCATGTAACGGATCGTATCGATCAGGTCGTCGTCGGTCAGGAGCCCGTTGACCGAGGCATGACCGTCGGGGTTCTGGAACTTCTGGTTCACCTTGTAGCGACCCACAGGGGTGAGGTCGTAACGCTTGGGGTTCCTGAAGACCGCCTGGATGAGGCCGCGGGCCGACTCGACCGTGGTCGGCTCACCCGGACGCTGCTTGCGGTAGAGATCCAGCAGTGCCTCTTCCACGTCATGCACGGGGTCCTTCTCAAGCGTGTTGCGGATGACGTCGGCACCCTCGAACATGTCGATTATCTGCTCGTCGGTCTCGACTATCCCGAGGGCCCGGATGAACGAGGTCACGTACTGGCGCCGCTTGCGATCCACCCGCACTCCCAGCGTACCGCGCTTGTCGATGTCGAACTGCATCCACGCGCCCTGGCCCGGAATCACCTTGGCGCCGTAGATGTCCTTGTCGGAGGTCTTGTCTATACGGTGGTCGAAGTAGACACCCGGTGAGCGGACCAACTGGCTCACCACCACCCGCTCGGTCCCGTTGATGATGAAGGTCCCGTTGCGGGTCATCATCGGGAAGTCCCCCAGGAACACTTTCTGCTCCTTGATCTCCCCAGTCGTTCGATTGACGAAACGGGCGATCACATGCAGGGGCTTCGAGTAGCTGGTGTCCCGCTCCTTAGCTTCTTCGACCGTCATGAGCGGATCTCCGAAATAGTGATCGCTCAGGTCCAGAGCGAGAGAGCCCGAGAAGTCCTCGATCGGTGACAACCGCTTGAAGATATTGGCCAGCCCCTCCTCGAGGAACCACGAGAACGACTCCTTTTGCACCGCGATCAGATCGGGCAACGGGAGAACTTCGGGGATCTTCGAGAACGACAGGCGTTCGGCGGCGGCGCGAGCTATAAGCAAAGTTTCCTCCTAGAGACTCCCCAACCGGACGTTGGCCGGCCTGCAAAACCCATGTGACCCGACTAACTCCGTAGTCCAACCAACTGGTTGCGCAGACCTGTTCGTTCTGTCGTGGCGCGGGCCGCAGTGATCAGGGTCGGAATCCACCGCATACCCGGATGCACGGAACGGCTCCACACACGGCAAAAGACAGGATAGCACGCGCACTACCCTGCCCTGACCGGGCGCAAAACACATTCAGTTATGATCGACGGGCTCCCGTCTCATTCCCCTCCGGGCATCCGTCCAATTCGGTGCCGATACTAACGGGGGCAATAGGACCCGTCAAGCACCATCCGGTACTTTTCGCGTTCTCCAGTGGTACATGTCGGTTGCCCGTGGTAAGTGGCCAATGGTCGGTAGTCAAGACAACCTCTATTGCTGATAGGGGTTATTAAGCAATACTATCTTACTACTGACCACAAACTGCCGACTAGAGGCTGTCGACTACCGGCAGCCGGCTAACAACTGTGTCAGCGTATCTCCACGCTGCCGCCGACGGCCTCGATCTTGGCCTTGGCCGCTTCGGCTTCGTCCTTGGAAACCGCCTCGAGGACGGTGTTGGGGATGCCGTCCACTACGGCCTTGGCCTCCTTGAGGCCCAGGCGCGTGAGAGCGCGCACCTCCTTGATGACCTGGATCTTCTTGTCCCCGGACGATGTGAGAACCAGATCGAACTCGACCTGCTCCTCCTCGGCGGCTTCGGCACCACCGTCGTCTCCGGCCGCCATGGCCACAGCCATCGAAGCCGCCGCGGTCACATCGAAGTGCTGTTCGAAGGCATCCAGAAACTCTTTGAGCTCGAGGACGGTCATCTCCTCGAAGACACCCAACAGGTCTTTGGTACTTAGTTTGGCCATGGTCATTCCTCCTGCGTTGACGCCCCGGCCGGGCCGGATGCCCGCCGGGACATGGACTCCATCGTTCGTCCGGTCTTCATGTCGTTCACACCGGAGCGGACGCTCCGGGTTCGGACCCGGCGCCCATCGATTCCTTCTTCTCAAGCAACTGCGAGAACACCGACGCCGCATCCCTGGTGAACGAACCCAACAGGAACGCTGCCTTCGATAGGGGGCCCTTCACCGCGCCCGCGATCTTCGAGAGCAGGACCTCCCGGCCGCCGAGAGTGGCGAGCACCGCCACCTCCTCCGGCCCGATCACCTTCCCGTTCAGCAAGCCGGCCTTGACCACCAGACCCTCGTTCTCCTTGCTGAACTCCATCAGAGCCTTGGCGGCCGGGATCGGATCGTCCTTGACGAAGGCGATGGCGGTGGGACCGGTCAGCCATTCGTCGAGACCCTCATGACCCAGTTCGTGCAACGCCCGACGGGTGAGGGTCATCTTCAACACCTTGTAGCGGGCCCCGGTTTCACCGAGCGACCGCCGGAGCTCTTGCTGCCGGTCCACCGGTAGCCCGCGGTACTCGGTCACGAACGACGAGGGAGAGTCCGCGAAGTACCCTCTGATCTCTTGAACCGCCCGTACCTTTTCGGGTCGTGGCATACCATCCTCCGCTGGTCTGGAGCGCGACACCGCGCCGCGCTGTAAGTTCGCATGCCCGCGCAGGCGCGCCGGAGTGGCGACAGCACGAGGGGGAGCCGGGGCGAATGCCCCGAATCGGCCTCGGCAGGTGAATCCACCCGGATCGCTTACACCGTCGTCGCAGGAGATGTCTCCGTATGCGACTCAGGTACCGGCTGTCTGCGGTCCATACATTTTCCGGCACACGGCCGGAAGAGCGCACCGAAGGATAACCGGACGGTCCGAAAACGCCAAAGAAGGCGACGGCGGGTCAGGTTCCGAAGTTATGTTCCCACACGGTCGATCCGTGACACGTCGACCTTGATTCCGGGACCCATCGTCGACGATACGGAGAGGTTCCTCAGGTAGGTTCCCTTGGAGGCAGCCGGCTTCACCCTGATGATCTCCGAGACCAGGGTAACGAGGTTCTCACGGAGTTGCTTCTCGCCGAACGACACCCTTCCTATAGGCGCCGCGATGTTGCCGTAGCGATCGTTGCGGTACTCGATCTTCCCGCCTTTGAACTCCCTGACAGTCGTCGCGACATCCCTGGTGATCGTGCCGGCCTTGGGGTTGGGCATCAGGCCGCGGGGGCCGAGCAGCCGTCCCAACCGGCCCACCTTCGGCATCATGTCCGGGGTGGCGATAGCCACATCGAAGGCGATCTCGCCGCCGGACGCCAGCATCTCGACCAACTCCTGCCCGCCTACGACCTCGGCGCCCGCCTCCTCGGCCTCCAGCTGCTTGTCGCCTCCTGCGAAGACCGCCACCCTCACCGACTTCCCGGTGCCGTGAGGGAGGATGACGGTTCCCCGAACCAGCTGATCGGCCCGGCGGGGATCGATTCCCAGCTTCATCGCGGCTTCCACCGTCTCGTCGAAGCTAGCCGAGGCCATGCTCTTGACCATATGAACCGCTTCGTGCAGCGGGAATGCCTCGTACCTGTCGAATGTTGCGGCCAACTGGTTGTACCGCTTACCCCTGCGGGCCATGGTTCCTCCTTGTGGTATTGGCGGTCGGTCTGCGAAACGATCCGCCGTGTGCTGGTTGCCGCACCGGCATTTCACAAACAGACCACCGTCGAGTTGCTCTCGGCAACTCTCCCAGCTATCTGTCCAGATGTATGTGTGCCGCCGAGGCCTGCTCAGTCGGCTATTACGATTCCCATGGATCGGGCTGTACCCGCCACGATCTTCATCGCGCCATCGATGTCCGCGGTGTTGAGATCGGGAAGCTTGGTCTCGGCGATCTGCCGGAGCTGGTCCCGGGACAGCGTGGCGACCTTCTCCCGGTTGGGCTCCGCCGAGCCTTTCTCCACCCGGGCCGCCTGCCGGAGCAGCACCGCGGCCGGAGGCGTCTTGGTGACGAAGGTGAAGGACCGGTCGGCGTAGATGGTCACTTCAGCGGGGATGATCGTGCCCGCCTGGGACTTGGTCGCCTCGTTATAGGACCTGACGAACTCCATGAGGTTGATCCCGTGCTGGCCCAGAGCCGGACCTAACGGAGGCGCCGGGCTGGCTTCGCCGGCCGGAATCTCGAGTTTCACAATAGCTACAACCCGTTTTCTACCCATGATGGTCGATGTCCTTCGATCTTTCGTTGTCCGGTGACCGGCACGGCGGATGCCCTCACCCGCCCGTCCGGCTATTGCTTCTGGATGTCCTCGAACCCCAATTCCATCGGGGTGTCCCTGCCGAAGATCTCGACGAGCACGGTGACCTTCTGCTGGTCCACGTTGATGTCCTCGACCACTCCGTTGAAATCGGCGAAGGGGCCGGCGGAGACGCGTATCGTCTCCCCGATCTCCCAGGCCGGCCGGAAACGAGGGGGCTTCTTCGCCGCTTCCTTCTTGAGACCCAGGAACCGCTCGACCTCCCGCTTGGACAGCGGAGTGGGCCTGTTCCCGCTTCCCATGCCCACGAAGGAGGTCACGCCCGGAGTGTTGCGCACCGCATGCCAGGAGTCGTCGTCCATGTACATCCTGATCAGGAGGTAGCCCGGGAACATCCGCTTCTCGACCTCGACCTTGCGCCCACCCTTGAACTCCACCACTTTCTCGGTGGGGATCACGACCTCGAAGATGCGGTCCTGCATGTGCATGGACGAACTGCGTGTAGCGAGGTTGGCCTTGACCTTCTTCTCGTGACCCGAGTAGGCGTGGATCACGTACCACGAACCCCGTTTGTCGTAGGGGCTGATCGGCTCCTCCTCCACCTCGGTCGCCAACGCGGTGCGGGGCTCGGCTGCGGCCTTGGTGCCGGGAGTGGCGGTGGCGCGGCGCCGAGCCGCGGCGGGCTTGCGGGCCTTCTTCGCAGCGGCCGCAGGAACCTCGGGCGGAGGCGCCGGCCGAGGTTCGGGCTCGGGCTCGGGCTCGGGCTCGGGCGTCGCCTCCGGTGGGGTTCCGTCGGTACCGAACCCGGCCGACAGGAGGGCAGTTCCCAGCAAACTGAGCGATTCCTCCGACGCATCGCTGTCAGCCCCGGCCTCGGGGTCATCATCGATTACAGGCAGAGTCCGGTCGGTCATCATCACCCCATCAATGCCTTGATGAAGGCCAGTATCGAACGGCTGAAGGCCAGATCGACGAGGAATACATAAGCCGTGAGCGCCCCGGCGGTGACAACGGTCACGGTGGTGAAGGCGATCATCTGCTGGCGGCTGGGCCACCCGACCCGGCTGAGTTCGACCCGCACCTCGCGCAGGAACTGGACGAGGCGCGCCCAGCGGCTCCGCTGCGGTCCGCCGATGGGCGAGCGGCGTCCCCGTTTGTCCTTCTGTTTGCTGCGCCGCTCCTCCCTCTCGGCAAGCCGGCGCATCTCGCGGTTCATATCTCTTCCTGTCCTCTTACGTGGGTTTCACCGGCGGGTATCGCCGTGAACGAGCCTGGCAGGGGCGGAGGGACTCGAACCCCCAACCTCCGGTTTTGGAGACCGGCGCTCTAACCAATTTCGAGCTACGCCCCTCGACCGTACGGGGGAGTATACGAACAGGTCGCCCCCAGTGTAAATCAGTTGCGATGGTTCAGTGACCGGTAGCCGGTAGCAACTACTACTGGCTACCTGCGGCCGACTTGATCCAGCGACCTGCGATCACCACTACACCGATAGCCGCCAGCGAAGCCGCCGACGCCACTGCCGCCCGCACGGAGCGGCGCCGCGTATCGTGGGCCATGGTAGGACTCTCCGGCAGGATCGTCATGGGCTGGTCCAGAACCACCGTCATGTCGTATGGGAGCGGCTCGAAGTGGCGACGCATGGAGGCCAGTCCCTTGATGACCTGCCGCTGGCGAACGGTAGCCGCCTGGCAGACGAGACACCCCCGCCGGTGACGAGCGAGCATCGGCGGTATACCGATCACCCCGGACTCGACGCCGTAGAGCACCAGCCGGGTCACCCCGCAGGCGGCCTCCCTGGGTACGCGGTCGATACCGGCGTGGGGCAGGAAGCGAGTCACACCACCCCCCGCAACAACTCTCGCAACCGGAGATGGGCGCGATGCAGGCGCACCTTGGAAGCGGTCACAGAGATCGACATCGACTGGGCGATCTCCTTGTGTGACCAGCCGTAGACATCCTTGAGTATCACGATGGAACGCTGATGATCGGGTAGACGACCGAGGGCACCCTTCAGGTTGGCTCGGAGCTCCGCCCTCTCGCCTGCGATTTCGGGGTCCCCGCTGCTGTCGGCATGGGGCTGGCGAATCATGTCATCGAGGTTGTAGGTGGCCTGGCGGGCGGCCCGACCCTTGAGCGTCCAAGCGACGTTGACGGTGACCCGATACAACCAGGTGCTGAAGCTCGAGTCACCCCGGAACCGGCTGATCGCCTTCCAGGCGCGCACCAGCGCTTCCTGAGTAACGTCTGCAGCAAGAGTTCGGTCCCCGACCAAACGAACCGCCAATGTGTACACCTCGTGCTGGTGGAGTCGAACCAGTTCGCCGAAGGCGGCCCGATCACCCTGGCGTGACCGTTCCACCAATTCGTTGATATCCGCTTCGACCCGTTCACCCGACATCTGGTTACGTTACCCGCCCGCTAGCCGGTCCGGACCGTGATCGTAGCAACCACGTGGTTACCGGAATCGGAGACCACCGTCGTGCGGAGGGACGCCCGAGGGTCGGTACGGCTCGCCACCGTGGTGGTGACCGTGGCCGCCTCGTCAGGATAGAGGGGCCGGCGGAAGCGGAAACGGGCGTCCGCCAGGGGATCGCTGCGAACCACGGAGGCCGCCGCCGGCTGCGTGGCCCAAGCGGCCATCAGCAGTCCGTGGCATATGACTCCACCGACACCGGACTCGACCGCCCGTCCGTGGTCCCAGTGGACGGGGTTGAAGTCCTCACTGGCTGCCGCGTAGCGCACCAGATCGGCGCGGGAGGCCGACTTCGGGAGCGGTCGGAGCGCCGCGCCCGTAGCCGGAAGGGACTCGTGCGCCGGGCGGGCATTGGCCCGGCGAGCTTCCGGACCGGGCTCCTCACGGTCCGCGGCGCCGCCACCGGGCGGTTCCTCGTCCGACATCAGGAACAGCGACCTCGACGACAGCACCGTTCGCTCCCGATCGTCGGTCACCCTCGCGACGAACGTGACGAACGCCGTGGCACCCCGCTCTCGAAGCCGGTCGATCCTGGCTTCGATGGCGAGCAACCTCCCGATCCGCCACGGCGCTTTCCACGAGAAGACCTGTTCGCCGTGGATAAGCAGCCGGGCGTGGGACGAGACGTCCGGATCGGCGAAGAAGGCCGGCGCCACCTTGAACAATACCGCTCCCGCAAAGGAGGGGGGCGCGTGGGTGTCCCACCTGTGCGGATCGTCACCCGTGGCCGCCACATAGGCGGCCACCTGCGCGGCGTCGATCCGGAACGGGAACGGTCCGTAGGAGCGACCCGTGAGTGCCCCGGGGCCACTCACCGCCGGTATCCCTAGCGGATCTCGCGATGCAGGGTGTGCCGGCGTAGGAACGGGTTGTACTTCCTGAGTTCCAACCTTCCCCGCGTGTTGTTGCGGTTCTTGGTGGTGATGTAGCGGGACGGGGGCTTGCCTTCGCCTCGTGCCTCCGTACATTCAAGCGTGATCTTGATACGGTTGCCCTTTTTTTTGGCCATGATGCCCTTCCCGTTCGCCCTGAACCTTCTAGAACCCTGGTGATTACAAGCGCCGGTTCACTTGGTGATTTTGGTGACGGTGCCCGCACCTACAGTACGACCACCCTCCCGAATAGCAAACCGCAAACCCTCATCCATAGCAATAGCAAACCCCAACTCCACCGACATATACGTATTATCACCCGGCATCACCATCTCCACACCCCCAGGCAACCCCACCCGACCAGTCACATCCGTAGTACGAAAATAAAACTGCGGCTGATACCCAGGAAAAAACGGATTATGCCGACCACCCTCATCCTTAGTCAACACATACACCTGCGCATCAAAACACGTATGCGGCGTAATCGAGGACGGCGCAGCCAACACCTGCCCCCGCTCCACATCCCCCTTACGAACCCCCCGCAACAACACCCCAATATTGTCACCAGCCCGACCCTCATCCAACAACTTCCGAAACATCTCCACCCCCGTCGCCACCGTACGACGAGTCTCCCGAATCCCCACCACCTCAACCGTCTCACCAACCCGAACCACACCAGCCTCCACCTTCCCAGTCACCACCGTCCCCCGACCAGTAATCGAAAACACATCCTCAATCGGCATCAAAAACGGCCGATCCACCGGACGATCAGGAACCGGCACATACGAATCAACCGCATCCATCAACTCCAACACACCCCCAGCCGCCACCGGATCACCCTCCAACGCCCCCAACGCCGACACCGGAACCACCGGCACGTCATCACCCGGAAACCCATAATCATCCAACAGCTCCCGAACCTCCAACTCCACCAACTCCAACAACTCCTCATCATCCACCAAATCAACCTTATTGAGCGCCACCACCACACACGGCACCCCCACCTGACGAGCCAACAAAACATGCTCCCGCGTCTGAGGCATCGGCCCATCAGCCGCCGACACCACCAACACCGCCCCATCCACCTGCGCCGCACCCGTAATCATATTCTTGATATAATCCGCATGACCCGGCATATCCACATGAGCATAATGACGAGCAACAGTCTCATACTCCACATGAGCAATAGCAATCGTAATACCCCGCTCACGCTCCTCAGGCGCCTTATCAATCTCATCAAACACCGTAAACACATTCCCAGACACACGCTCAGACAACACCCGAGTAATCGCAGCAGTCAACGTCGTCTTACCATGATCAATATGACCCATAGTCCCAACATTCACATGCGGCTTAACCCGCTCAAACCTAGCCTTCGCCATGGCGTTTGTTTCTCCTCGTGATCTTTGGATGGTTCCGTGACATTCCACCGGCCGGCAATCCACGACAGACTGCCGACCGTTCGTAGCGGCGGGCAGACTTGAACTGCCGACCTCTCGATTATGAGTCGAGCGCTCTTACCGACTGAGCTACGCCGCCTCGCTGGAGTGGCTTCCGGCGCGTCGCCGGTACCACCCCGGTCGAGCCCCCTTCCGGATTCGAACCGGAGACCTCCTCCTTACCATGGAGGCGCTCTGGCCTACTGAGCTAAGGGGGCGCATCCCGATGAACGTTACCGCCCACGGCCGAGTGCCGGGAGGAGGATTCGAACCTCCGAAGGCATCTACCGGCAGATTTACAGTCTGCTCCCTTTGTCCGCTCGGGCATCCCGGCACGGTTTGCTGCCACCGAGAAGCGTAGCGGGGGAATGCTAGTCGCTGCGAGCCCGAACCAAAACCCCTGGGCCGCCTCTCAGGTCCGGTAGTGCAGAGCCTCCAGCCGCCGGATCCTCTCCTCGATGGGGGGATGCGTCGAGAACAGGCGCCCGCCGCCACCACCCCTCCGACCGAATGCCTTGAGGGGATCCGCAATGAACAACTGGCTCACCGCCGGGTTCACCTGCATGGGGATACGCCCGCTCGCCGTGCCGATCTTGTCCAGGGCCCGGGCCAGGCTGAGCGGCTGTCCGGTCACCTCCGCCCCGGAGGCATCGGCCTGGTACTCCCGAGCCCGGGAGATAGCCATCTTGATGATCATTCCCGCGATCGGGGCCAGGATGAATGCCGCGAGGGTGATCACCAGACCCGCAGGGTTGTTCCGGTCCCGCCCCCCTCCGAACCACAGAGCAATCCGGCTGAAGATGGTCAGCGCCGCGGCCAGCATGGCGGCTATCGACGAGATCAGTATGTCGCGGTTGCGAACATGGGACAGTTCGTGGGCCAGCACGCCCTCAAGTTCGTCGTCCCTCATGATCTGGAGGATTCCTGTGGTCACGGCCACGGCTGCGTGCTTGGGGTTGCGTCCGGTCGCGAAGGCGTTGGGCTGGGGGGACTCGATCAGGTGGATCGACGGCATCGGCATGTCCGAGGCTGCGGCCAGGCGACGGATCATGCCGTAAACCTTGGGGAGTTCCTGCTCGGTGACAGGACGGGCCCGGCTCATCGACAGCGCCAGCTTGGCGGAGAAGAAGTAGGCGGCGAAGTTCAGTCCCGCCGCCAAGAGCAGGCCGATAACCATGCCCTGGGAGCCGCCGAACAGCACCAGGCCCAGCCACCACACGAGGGCGCTCATGAAGCTGAGCAGGGCAACCGTCTTGAGGTTGTTCATCACCCCCGATTCTACAGCTTCCTGACCCTTGCTTCTTCCACCTCGCGGATGCGGAATAGAGATAGCGAAGGATGCGAAAAAACGGTAACCGAAGGTGCGGAATAGAGATAGCGAAGGATGCGAAAAAACGGTATTGTCCCCTTGTGATCCAGTACCATCCCCGATTCGTCGATACGATCATCGAGGAATTGCACGCCGATCTTCCTGCGTTGATGCTGGTCGGGCCCAGAGCCACAGGCAAGACCACAACCGCATCCCGGCACGCCGCCACGGTTGTTCGGCTCGACCGTCATGCCGAGTCGGCGGCCTTCCGGGCCGATCCTGATTCGGCGCTGCGCAACCTTGCAGAGCCGTTACTCCTCGATGAATGGCAGGCGGTCCCCGCCGTGCTGGGAGCAGTCAAGCGGGCAGTGGACTCCCATAGCCGACCCGGTAGGTTTCTGCTCACCGGATCCGTCCGTGCCCACCTCGAAGAAGAGACCTGGGCCGGCACAGGCCGCGTCGTGCGCCTCGCCATGTATACCCTCAACGTCGCCGAACAACTGGGACGCACGCCCCGCCGGACCCTCACGAAGCGGATCACCACCCCCGAGGACCTCATCGCCGCCGACGACACCCCCGACTTACGCGGCTACATCGAACTCGCTCTCCGCGGAGGATTCCCCGAAGCAACCCTCGACACCGGCGACAGGGCGCGACCCTACTGGCTCGCAGGCTACGTCGAAGAAGTCGTCACCCGAGACGCTCTTACGCTCGCACCGGCTAGAGATCCCGTCCGTTTGGGCCGCTACCTGGAAGCCTACGCCCTCAACTCCGCCGGGCTCGCCCACAGCAAAACCCTCTACGACGCCGCCGGCATCAACCGCAAGACAGCCCTCGCCTACGACCGACTCCTTCAGAACCTCTTCATCATCGACGAACTCCCCTCGTGGTCATCGAACCGGCTCAAACGGCTCGCCCGGTCCCCCAAGCGTTACCTGATCGACCCCTCACTACTGGTCGGGATCCTGGGAATCGACGCCGCCGCGGTCATGCGCGACGGGGACCTCCTGGGCCGGGTCCTCGACACGTTCGTTACCTCCCAACTCCGCGCCGAATCCATCCTCGGCTCCGGCAGGACCGGCAGAACACGCCTATATCACCTACGCCACGACCAAGGCCGCCACGAAATCGACCTGATCATCGAGCTCCAAGGCCAATACGTCATCGGTATCGAGATCAAGGCCACCGCCGCGCCTGACACCCACGACGCCCGCCACCTCGCCTGGCTCCGCGACCAGATAGGCAACCGCTTCATAGCCGGGGTGGTCCTCCACACGGGACCCTCCACCTACTCCCTCGGCAACCGTATCACCGCCGCCCCCATCTCCGCTCTCTGGGCGTGAAGGTCATCCGAGATCCGGGCGGGACGGGGTGGCTCCAGGACTGGATCGTGGAATCCGCCCCGATGATCGGGGTAGCCAACCTACGGCTACGCCGGGTCTCCATGGTTAATGAACAGCTTTTTTGATTGTCACTCAATCTTACCTATTACTAAATAGTATTAGAGAAACCAGGTATTGGTAGCGAGATCCGTCAACGTCCGGTTCAGGCACGCACGTCCAATACCATGAAGTCGCCCAACCCGCGGGGGTGGAGGAGGGTCTCTATCTCCTTCACCTTGCTCCGCACCCGGAGACGCTCGATCGGGTCACCGGCGCGGGCCAGTTCGAGCTCCTCCCCGCGCAGCCGCCTCATACGGTCTTCGAGACCCAGTTCTGCCAGGAAGTCCTGCTGGCGGCGCAACTCGCACCGCATGCCCGCCTCTTCCGCTACCTGCAACAGCGCCGAGAAGTTGACATCAGCGGTCAGATCGGTGCTGCCCGGTTCGTCCAGCGGGTGCGGGCCCAGGTGATGGGACCGGTAGGTACGCAAGGTTCCCTCTCGGCGGCGCGGCAACAACCCCTCGGAGGTGTCTCCGTAGTCGATCACCAGGATGGATCCGGCCTCGAGCCGTCCGATCACCTGGTCGAGCCACTCCGCCGCCTCGAGTTGGCACTCCACCACCCCGCCCTCGGGAGTGTCTCCTGCGTGCGCGTCCAGCCATGCCAGTACCTGCGGGCGGACCGGGGCCTCGACCAGCACCAGCCCGGCGCCGTCCACCCCCACCCAACGCTCCGTCCAGCCGTCCGCATCCTGTACCGCTACCGCCATGGGGAGGTTGTCCACCAACTCGTTGGCGATCACCACCCCCCGAAACCGGCCCGGTAGCCGCCCACGAGGTGCCAACTCGACCCGGGGCAGGCGGATCCCGATGGCTTCCCGAGCAGCCAGCGAAGCCTCCACCGCCACCGCCCGGGGAGCGAAGGGGAGCGCGCCCAGCAAGGCCTCCAGGAGGGAACCCGATCCGGCCCCCACATCCACCACCACGAAGTCGGGAGGGCCCCCGATACGGTGATATTCGCGCTCCACGTGGAGGGCCAGAGCGGCGCCGAACTCCGGACTCACCTCGGGGCTGGTGAGGAAGTCGCCCCCCTCGTGCGAACGCAGCGGGCCGCCGGTGAAGTAACCGCCGCCGGGATCGTAGAGCGCTAGCTCCATGAACCGTTCGAACGGGATCGGGCCCCTCCGGGCTATCTCGGCGGAGATGCCTTCCTTCAACGGCCTGACGCCGGGCACCGGCCAATCAGCGGGTGGCCGGTCACCTACAACCTCGGGAGCAGCGCATCGAACAGCGCCCGGAACCGCTCGGAGGCCTGCGCGGCACACTCGATGACCTCCTCCGACGTGATCTTCCTACCGGCGAGGCCCGCCGCACGGTTGGTGCAGAGGGAGACTGCCAGCACGTCGGCGCCCATGTGACGGGCGGCGGTGGCTTCGGGGACGGTCGACATACCGACCAGCGAGGCGCCGAGCGCCATCGCCATCCTGATCTCGGCCGGGGTCTCGAACATGGGACCGTGCCACCACATGTAGACACCCTCCCCCAGGTTCACACCCACCTCGGCCCCGGCGGCCCGAGCCTTCCGGCGCAGATCCGGGGTGTAGACATCGGTCATGTCAGGGAACCGGGGGCCGAGCCGCTCGTCGTTGTCGCCTCGCAGCGGGCTGACGCCGGCCATGTTGATGTGGTCGGTGATCAGCACCAGATCTCCCGGCTCGATCCCCGCGCCGCACCCTCCCGCCGCGTTCGTGAGCACCACGGTCCGGCATCCGGCCATGACCGCCGTCCGCACGGGAAAGGTGATCACCTCGGCCGGATAGCCCTCGTAGGCATGGACCCGACCCGCGAGCAGCAACACCCGGTTGCCGCCCCGCTGCACCGAGTAGGCGGTCCCGGCGTGGCCTACCGCCTGCGGGATGGGGAACCCCGGCAGATCGGTGTAGGACACCGCTACGGCGTCATCGAACGTGTCGGGGTAGCCGCCCAGGCCGGAGCCCAGCACCACCACCACGTCGTGCCGGTCACGGCCGGTAAGTCGAGCGATGGTCCCGGCGGCCTGGGTGAGGCGTTCGTAGAGACCGCTCATAGGTACATCACCTCCATCATCCAGACGTGGACCTCAGCCATCGATAAGGGCGTCGAGGCCGACTCCTATCATCACCTCCACCGCTTCGTAGACCACCGTGCGGTGGGGATCGTAGCCCTTCTCACGGTGCATAGGGTTGCCGTCTGCTACCAGCACCGCCCCGGTCTCCACCGAGTTGAGAGCGCCGTTCACGAAAAGGGCCGCGCACTCCATCTCGACAGCCACCGCCCCGGCCCGGTGCCAGAACTCGATGTCTCCGCCGAGCACATCACCCGGATAGAACAGCGAGTGGGTGAGTACCAGCCCCTCGTGCGCCGGCCGACCCGCAGCGGCGACCGCTCGCCGCAGAGCCATCGTCACGTCCACCGAGGCAGCCGCAGGAAACGACGGTGGTACCATCGCATTGGTCACCCCATCCTCCCTGATGGCCCCCGTCACGATGACCAGGTCTCCGTCCTCGACCTCCACCTTGAGCCCACCGCAGGTACCGGTCCGGATGATCCGCTTCGCGCCGGCCCGGCTCAGTTCCTCGAAGGAGACCGCCGCGCCCGGGGCCCCCACTCCGTGTGACGAGACCGCCACGTCCACACCGCGATGCTTGCCACCGTACGTGACATACTCGCGGTACCGGCCCAGGAGACGGGTCCCGTCCAGCTTGGTCGCTGCTATCTCGGCCCTTGCCGGGTCCCCCATCACCAGCACCCGTTCGGCCAGTTCGTCCGGATCTACCCTCAGGATCGGGGTTATTTCCGCCACCTCATCACCTCTCAGACACTCTCGCCGCCACGATCGATGCACCCTCTGCGAGCATCGAAGAACTCTACTTGAGCACCACCATCACGGTCCTCCTCCGACTTCTACCGGGAAGGAGATCAGAGCACGGGACAGCTTGGTCCTTTACCTGGGGGATAGCCGCATCGAACTGCGGGTCGGTTGCGGCCACCGAGCGGGCGAACAACTCTGCGAACGAGACCTCCGCGGGTCCTGCACCCCCGACGCATCACACGGATCACGGGGACGCTCGTCTCGGGTGTGCTCATTTCCTCAAGAGCTTCCTCCGCAACGCCTCCAGAGATCCGAGTCCGGAGAGGAGACCGAAGCGCCCATCCCCGTCGCAGGGCTGGTCCCATAGGGGGTCGATTCAAGCAACCTCAGACTACGGGCGCGGGTCCCCCCGCGAGCCGCGGGATAGCCCTTCTACCGCGCGGTTCACCAGATCGTCGGTGCCGACGCCGGGCCCTGGTGACATCTGATACGGCCGTCTTTGGTTATGAGCTGCCAGCCGTTCTCGATGGCGGTGGCGTAGATGAGCCGATCGGCAGGATCGCGAGGAAAGGACCGGGGCAGCGCGACCGCGGTCGCGGCCACGGCAGGGGTGAGTACGGCAGTGCGGACCGACCGGGCGAGGGCACCGAGCCAGGTTCCGATCGGCACCCTCACCCTAATTCGGCCCCGCTCCGCGAGCCACGCGAGCTCGTACCAGGTCACCGCGGCGACAGACAGTTCGTCGGCCGCCTCGAGGGCGGCTGTAGCCGGGCCGCTGAGCCGAGCAGGTTCGGCAGACCACCATTGCAGAACATGGGTATCCACCAGGACGGTCGTCAATCGAACTCCCAACCCGGGTCGGCTGTGAACAACTTCTCGTCGTCCTCGACGCTTTCGGCAACACCGGCGAAGCGGCCCCGCAGCGCGATAGGACCCCTCGCGGGGACTAGCCGGGCAACCGTGCGGCCATGCTTCGTGATCTCTATCTCGTCGCCCGAGGCCACGTCGTCGAGTAGGGCGAGGATCTGAGCCTTCGCCTGGGTTGCGGTAACTTGCCTGCCCATATGACCATCCTAGTGGTCATCCAAGGCTCTATGGCCCCATATGTAGACATGGGAACACGGTCAGACAACCCGATCGTTGCCGCCGTCGACGGGAATCTGGGCACCGGTGGTGGCGGCGAAAGTTGCGCCGCATAGCTCGGTGACCACACGGGCCACCCGGCTGGAGGTCACTTCCACTGAGAGCAGGTTCCGGGTCCGGTACTCATCGGCTGTCATGCCGTACGCTGTGGCGCGCTCGGCGATGAGTTCATCGGTCCACAGTCCGGTGTCGAACACGCCGTCCGGATGCACGATGTTGACGCGTATCCCGTCCCCGGCCCACTCCAGTGCAGCCACCCTGGCCAGCTGGGTTACCGCCGCCTTCGAAACGGAATACGAAGCCGCTCCCCGGCCCGGCGCCGGCGTGTTCTTGGAGCCGATCACCACCACCCGGCCTCCTACCGGCGAGCGGGCCAGCAGCGGATGTGCGGCGGCGAACAGGTTTGCCACGGCATCCACGTTGACAGCTTGGACCGACCGCCACCGCTCGGCGTCACGGTCGGCGATCGGCGCGACCCGACCGAACACCCCGGCGGCCGCCACCACAATGTCGACCCCTCCGAACCGCTCCACGGTCCGGTCGAGCGCCGCCTGCTGTGCCGCAGGGTCGGTAACGTCGACCGCCATCCCGAGCCAGGCCGGACCCTCGAAGGCCTCTCGAACGGATACGTCCCGGTCTAGACCGGCCACCGCGCAACCCATGGAGAGGAGTTCATCGGCGCAGGCCCGGCCGATCCCCGAGGCTGCGCCGGTCACCACCGCCACCATCCCGGTGAACTCGGGTGGAAGTCCGGCCCGGCGTAGTTTGGCCTGTTCGAGATCCCAGTACTCGACCTCGAAGAGGTCTCCGGCGCTCAGTGCCACATACCCGCCGAGGTGATCCTCCGAACGCTCCAACACCGGCATGGTGTGGTGGTAGATGTCGGCCGCGATCCCGGATGACGCGGCGGTCTCGCCCAGGGTGAGCAGGCCCAACTCGGGGTCGACCACCACCCGGGGGGCGGGGTCCAGCATGGTCAGTTCGGTCCGGCCCCGGTGGCGGTTCTCGTCGAAGTACAGGCGGTAGGCATCGACGTAGGCGTCCACGTCGGTACCGACCATCGGGAGGCGTTTCGTCCTGATGACATGGTCGGGGGTGAGTGGACCGCGTCCGGCCAGGCTCCCGATGTCGGGACGCCGCACGAACCGGGCCGTGGACGCATCGGTGTGGCGGGTCATGATCATCGGCTTGCCGGCTGCTTCCGAGACACGTCGCCGCAGGCCGGCCAACTCCAGAGGGCAGGCGGCCGGAAGGGCGGCCGCATCGTGGCTGGACTCGGGTGCGTGGACCTCGAGCCATCCCTCCGCCTTCGTGAGGAGCCGGATGTGACGCCGGTAGGCGGCCTTGGTGGTCGACCCGAAGGTGAACAGGCCGTGGTTGAGAAGCACCATCCCGATCACATCGTCGTGGTGGTGATCCGCCCAGATGGTGACCACCGCCCGGGCGAGATCGAAACCCGGCATCACGTAGGGAACGACGAGCACGGAGTCGCCGAACACCTCTCGTACCCGTGCCTCGCCGTCGGCCAGGTTGGTGAGCGTCACGATCACATCGGCATGGCTGTGCTGGACCGCCGGGTAGGGAAGGAAGGCATGCAGGAGCGTCTCGACCGAGGGCTGGGGCGCGGCGGGATCGAGACGGGCGGCCGACAACTCCCTCATCATGTCGGGGTCGGAGAGCCGATCGAGTGCGAGCAGTTCCTTCAACCGGTCGAGGGGCAGGGGCGTGAATCCTGGTGCTTCGATCGTGGCGAGGTCCCACCCGGAGCCCTTGACGTAGAGCGCATCCGCGGTCCGCCCGGTTATGTCCTCGACGGGGCCCTTGACCGAGGTATTACCTCCCCCGTGCAGGACCAGGAACGGGTCGGCACCCAGCAGCCTGGAACCGTAGACACACTCACCAAGGGACCCTTCGAATGCAGCCGCCTCAGCATCCCGCCATCTGTTCTCCATCAGAAACTCCCAGGCCCTCCAGACGGTAAGAGATTAGAGACCGGTGACCACCGACCTCTGCCACGCTTCGGTGGCTAGTGGCCAACGGCCTGACACCTGACACCTAATACGGAGTATCCCCACCGTCGACGTTGACGGCTTGACCTCTGATGATCAATGCATCGTCCGACAGCAGGAAGGCGATCACCCTGCCGACCTCGACCGGCGCCACCCGCCTCCCCGGCTGGGACGGGCCCATACCGGCCAGGATACGGTCGGCCGGTATGTCGAGACGGGGGGACAACCACTCCGCGACTCCACGCAGCATCGGGGTGTCGACGCCTCCGGGACACACTGCGTTCACGTTGATCCTGTGCTCCGCCCATTCCATCGAAAGGGAACGGGTGAGGCCTATCACCGCGGCTTTGGAAGCGTTGTACGCCGCCATGTTCCGGTAGCCGACCTTCCCGCAATTGGAGGAGACGTTGACGATGGCACCGCCGCCTCTCGCCCTGAGCCGCTCGCCTACAGCCCTCGCCACGAGAAACGATCCGGTCACGTTCACGTCCAGCTGGCGATTCCAGTCGGCGGGGGTGGCGTCCCAAGCCTCGTCGAGGGTCACCGCGCCGGCGTTGTTCACCGCACCGTCGAGCCGCCCGAAGCGTTCGACCGTGGCTTCGACCATTCGCTCGACATCCTCGGCACGGGTCACGTCTCCCCCGAACGCGGCTGTCACGTCGCCGGCGGGGTCGACCCGGCCGGCAGTTCGGGCCGCGCCCTCGAGATCGATATCCGTCAGGGCGGCCCGGCCTCCTTCTTCCAGAATCGCCTGACAGATGCCGGCACCGATCCCGCCGGCGGCGCCGGTCACCACGTATACCCGCCCTGCCAACCTGCCTCGTGTCATAGACCTCAGCCTCACCAGGTCGGGCGGCTGAGCACGCCGCCATCCACCACCAACTCGGCCCCGGTGATCCAGCGGGCCAGATCCGAGCAGAGGAACACGCAGGCATCGCCGATGTCCTCGGGGGTGCCGAGCCTCCCCATCGGACATGCCTTCCTCCAACGACGGACCCCCTCCGGCCAGGCCGACACTATCCCGGGCCGGGATATGAGGCCGGGCGACACGGTGTTCACCCGGATGCCGGAAGGGCCGTACGAGAGAGCCGCAGCCCTCGCATGCATGATCAGGCCGGCCTTGGAAACCGAATAGTGACCGTGTCCCGGCGCGGGGTTGGTGCCCTCGATGGAGGAAATGTGGACGATCGAGCCTCCCGTACCCTGAGCTGCCATCGCCGTCGCCGCGGCCTGGGTGAGACGGTGAACCGCGGTCAGGTTGGTGTCGATCATCTCCGACCACTGGGCATCGGTGAGATCGGCGAAGGGCGCCACCGGCTGGATACCGGCGTTGTTCACCAAGGCGTCCAGACGGCCGAGATGCTGGAGGACCATTTCAACCAAGTCACGTGGACCGTCGGCCGTAGCGAGGTCGGCGACCACCCCGGCAAGGGGCTCGCCCGACCGATCCTGCAGATGACCCACCGGTGAAGAACGGGTATGGGCCACTACGGTGGCGCCGGCCGCCACCATTCTGCGAGCGATTCCCGAGCCGATGTTCCCTCCGGCGCCGGTCACCACTACCACCCGACCGAACAGGTCGATCATCTCAGCCGGAGATCGGGGATCGGTCACGGGAAAACCTCCTCCACCCCCCCGCCCTTCCCGCGGCAGGACTACCCCCTAACGTAGCGGGAGATATGGGCGGCGGCGGCGGGGTACCGGGCCACGAGTTCATCCGCCCGGCCCAACTCGAAGCCCTCCTTGCTGTAGGGAGGGGCCATGGTGGTCCCGACCAGGGACCACGCGCCTGTGGTGCGCGCCCCCATCCACACCCCGGGCTGCACGACCACACACGGTCGTTGCCCGCCAGCCAGACCGTCCCCGAGCACGGGGTGTACCACCCCACCCTCCGGCTCGAGCAGGAGCATCCTCACCGGGTCCCCCGCGTAGTGGTGCCAGAGTTCGGTTCCTTCGAGCCGGTGCATAGCCGAGAAGTCGCCCGGCTGGAGCAGGTAGTAGATACCGGTACCGTGGTCGTCCTTCCAGGTCTGCGCCCACATCCCTCCCTCCACAGGCATCGGTGACAGGCCGAGCAACCCGGCCACTTCCGATCCGGTCACTCCGCCAACCGTCGGGCCCGCCGGGTCATGTCGGACCGCACGGCATCCGTGTCGATCGAAGTCACCCGGCCGTCCTCTACCACTTTCCGGCCCCCCACCCATACCGACCTGACAACCTTCGGGGAGCCGGACCAGACGATGCGCGACACGGGATCGTCCTCGCCGGGGATCACGGGGTGGAGAGCCGGCTCGTCCGCAGACAACTCCACCATGTCGGCCCACGCACCGGCCCCGAGGCGTCCGAGATCGGGACGGTCTATGGCGTCGGCCGCTCCGGCCGTAACCATGTGGAGGACCTGCCGGGCCGGTAGGAATCCGGCATCCGCTTCCCTGATGCGTGCCAGCCGGATGGCCGTACGCATCTCTTCGAAAAGGTCCAGCCGTTGGTGGGAAGCCGGTCCGTCGGTGCCGATACCGACCCGGACGCCCGCCGCCAAGAGATCGCGGACCCTGGCGACACCGGAGCCATGCTTGGAGTTGGAGCAAGGACAGTGGGCCACCGACACCCCATGTCGGGCGAAGATCCCGATGTCCTCGTCCCCTATCCATACCGCATGAGCGGCCAGCACCCGCGCTTCGAGAAGCCCGACCGCCTCGAGGTAGGCAGGTGCGGACATGCCGGAGCGTTCGCGCACCGCATCGTCTTCCCACTCCTGCTCGGCCACATGGATGTGGACGAGCATCCCGTTGTCGCAGGCAATCTCCGCGATGCGCCGCAGGCATTCATCGGGCACCGAGTAGGCGGCGTGGGGACCCAAACCCACTTCGATCAGATCGTTGGAGGCCCACCGCTCGCGGGTTGCCACCATCTCCTCCAGTTGTGACTCCCACGAGCCGAAACGGTCCAGTTGCGCATCCTCGATCACGGGCGCAGTGACGACGCACCTCAACCCGGCATCGGCTGCCCCCCTCGCTACCGAGTCGCCGTGGAAGTACATCTCGACGGACGTGGTGACACCGTTGGCGAGCAGTTCGGCGGCCCCCATTTGCATGCCCACCGTCACGTCTTCCGCGGTCAGGCGACCCTCGCGGGGCCACATGACCTCGTGCAACCAGCGGTCCACCGGGAGCCCCTCCCCGGCCCCTCGCAGCAGCACCATGGGGGTATGACAGTGGGTGTTGACCATGCCGGGCATGAGGATGCCTTCGACACGATGAACCGTTGCCGTGCTCCGTTCAGGCGCTTCCGCACCCGGCCCTGACCAGACCACCCGCCCGTCCTCGACGTCCACAACACCGTGTGGGATCGGGGCCTGGCCTTCGGACATTGTCACTAATAGGTCGGCTTGGTAACGATCCATTTGAGCCTCGGGTAGTTGTGTATACCGACGCCGTATGATAAGAGCATGTGTCAACTCGGGCAGCGCTCGCTCGACTGGATCGACGGTGCGATCCTCATGGTGGACCAGACCCGTCTACCGGACTGCTACCAGACGCTGCGGATCGACTCGGTCCCGGAAATGGTGGCCGCCATTCGCCGACTTTCCGTGCGGGGCGCTCCCGCGATAGGAGTGGCCGGCGCGTTGGGCGTGGCACTGGCTATCCGAGCCCATGGGACTTCCGGTTCTGCCTTCGAGTCCGCGGTGGCCTCCCTGCGGGAGGCGCGCCCCACCGCGGTGAATCTGGCCCGGATGGTTGATCGGGTGGCGCGAGTGGCCCCCGACGGCTTCGACCGAGCCCTGGCAGAGGCCCTCGAAATCCGGGATGAGGAGATCGCCGCGTCCATATCGATGGGGGAATATGGGGCCGACCTGGTCACCGAACTGGTAAGCGAGCCAGCCGCGAGGGCTATGACCATATGCAACACCGGAGGGCTGGCCACTATCGAACGGGGCACCGCTCTCGCTGTCATCCAGACCCTGCACGAACGAGGCGCGCTGGCAGAGGCCTTGGCTCTCGAGACGAGGCCCTTGCTCCAAGGCGCCCGGCTCACGACCTGGGAGCTCGGCCGGATGGGCGCTCCGCATCGTCTACTGGTGGACTCGGCGGCGCCTTTCATGCTCGCCCGCCGCCAAGCCGACGTGGTGCTCACCGGCGCGGACCGTGTGGCCGCCAACGGAGACACCGCCAACAAGATCGGCACCTTCTCGCTTGCCCTGGGCGCCGGCCATGCGGGAGTACCCTTCATAGTGGTTGCGCCGGAATCGACCATCGACATGGACACCCCCACCGGCGATGACATCCCTATCGAGGACCGGGGCCGCAACGAGGTGGTCGCGGTACGGAACACCATTACCGCGCCGGAGGACACAGAGGCCGCCAACCCGGCTTTCGACGTGACGCCGGCCGGGCTGATCACTGCCATAGTGACCGACCGGCGGGTGATCCGTCTGGATCGCGGTGATACACTCAACAAGGTAAGCCTCGGAGAACTTCGTACCGATACGGACATTCGCTAGTACCCGAATAACGGGTAAAGGATCAACCAAATGAGAACACTGCGCAAGCCTTTTGCATTCGTACTGGCAACGGTGCTGATGATGGCGGCCTGTGGTGATGATTCGGACAGCACACGGGATACCGCCGCTACGACCGCCACTACCGCCGCACCGGATACCACGGGGGCGACCGCGGCGACTGCCGCACCGGATACCACGGCGGCGACCGCACCGGATACCACGGCGGCGACCGACACAACCGCACCTGCGGCTACGGAACCCCCGGCCGAGCCCATCAGCCTGATCTACGTCTCTCCCAACCCGATGGGCGTCAACAACTTCCTCATCCTCGGCGAGGTCGGAACCAAGCGAGTGGCCGAGCGACGCGGCGGCACTTGGAGGACTTTCGAGTCGGTCGACGACTCGACCCGGAGAGCCAACATCGAGGCGGCCATCGACGAAGCACCCGACGTGATCGTGCTAACAACCTTCACCCTTGTCGAGATGGCTGACGAGTTCTCCAAGGCCAACCCCGATCAGCAGTTCATCCTCATCGACGCTTGCCCCAACGAACCGGCGCCCAACCTGCACTGCGGGGTCTTCCGTGAGCACGAAGGCGCGTACCTGCTGGGTGTGATGGCCGGCCACCTGTCGGAGGCGAGGCAGATCGGATCGGTGGTCGCCCTCGATATCCCGTTCTTCAAGCGCTGGTGGGAGAGCTTCGCGCTGGGCGCTCAATCGGTCGATCCGTCGATCACCAACTCGGCGGTGTTCATATCGGGCGACAACCCCTTCTCCGACCCGGCGCGGGCCAAGGAGCTGGCCCTTTCGCTGGCCGCGCAGGGACCCGACCATATCTTCGCGGTGGGCGCCGGTTCCAACGGCGGCATATTCGAGGCTGCCGAAGAGGCAGGCTTCCTCGCCTACGGGGTGGACGTGAACGAGTGTCCGACAGCCCCCGGGCTCATAGTCGACAACAACCTGAAGCTGGTGGACGCGGTGGTCGAACAACTCATCGATCAGGTCCTCGACGGAACCGCCGGACCGGTGGTGGCCTTCGGGTTGGCCGAGGGTGGCACGGGAGTCATGGCCCTACACCCGGATCTGGCCACGAGCCAGTGTCTGATTGCCGAGCATCCGGACATCATCGAGGAGGTGAAGCGGGTCGCCGACGGGATCATCGACGGATCCATCGTGGTGCCGGATCCCCTGTTCGGCTAACGAGAGTCCTGGTCCCTGACATGCCGTGACAGCGGCGCTCGAGCTTCGGGGTATCACCAAGCGGTTCCCGGGCGTCCTGGCCAACGACGCCATCGACATGACGGTCCGGGCCGGGGAGATACACGCGCTCGTAGGAGAGAACGGGGCGGGTAAGACCACCCTGATGTCGGTGCTGTTCGGGCTGTTTCCGGCCGATGCCGGAGAAATCTTCCTACACGGGGAGCCGGTACGGTTCGCGTCGGCGCTGGATGCGATCCGGGCAGGCCTCGGGATGGTGCACCAAGCCTTCCGGTTGTTCCCGACGCTGACTGTGGCCGACAACGTCGTCTTCAGGGAAGAACCGACCAAGCGGGGACTCATCGATCGGGCCGAAAGTGTCGGGAGGGTGGGTGATCTGGCCGAGCGATACGGTCTGGCGGTGGATCCCAGGGCAGTGATCGAGACGCTCCCCGTAGGAGTGCTCCAGAGGGTGGAGATCCTCAAGGCGCTCTACCGGGAGGCCCGGATCCTTATCCTCGACGAGCCCACCGCGGTGCTCACCCCCCAGGAGCGGGACAAGCTGTTCGAGGTCATCCGGCGCCTCCGTGACTCGGGCCGCACGATCCTGTTCATCACCCACAAACTCGGTGAGGTGATGTCGCTCTCGGATCGGGTGACGGTGCTCCGGGATGGTCGGTCGGTGGCGGACCTGACCACCGCCGACACCAGCCCCGAGGAGATCGCCCACCAGATGACCGGTCGGGCCGTCGAGTTGGACAAGCGGGCACCCGCTCATGAACCGGGCGAGCCGGTTCTCACGATCGCCAATCTCACGGTAATCGGGGAGCACGGCCGCCCCGCCGTCCATGATGCCGCCTTCGAGGTCCGGTCTGGAGAGATCGTCGGCGTAGCAGGCATAGCCGGCAACGGCCAGACCGAGCTCATCGAAGCCGTGGCCGGGCTCAAGGAACCGGCCGCGGGCTCGATCAGTCTGAACGGGAAGGACCTGACCACCGCCGATGTACTGGCGCGACGCTCGGTCGGGATGGCGTACGTACCGGAGGACCGGCACGGGGTGGGCACCAGCCATCGCGCATCCGTGTCGGCCAACCTGCTGCTGGGCCATCAGCGCACGCCGGGGTTGCAGCGCAAGGGTTGGTTGGATCTCAGAAGAGTGCGGAGCCACGCTCGCAGGCTCGTGGAGACCTACGCCATCAGGTCGGGCCCGATAGGCTCGCCCGTCTCCACCCTGTCGGGGGGGAACCTCCAGAAGGTGGTGGTAGCCCGCGAGATGTCCCATGGTGCACCCGTGCTGATCGCCGAACAGCCCACCCGCGGCCTCGACATCGCCGCCATAGAGTTCATCCACGAGCGCCTTGTCGAGTTCCGCGACGATGGTGGCGCTGTGCTGCTGGTGTCGGCCGAACTGTCCGAGATCCTGGCGCTCAGCAGCCGTATCCTGGTCATGTTCGAAGGACGGATCGTTGCCGAACTGGACCCGGTCCGGGTGACCGAGACCGACATCGGCCTGTACATGACGGGAGCGCGCCGGGAAGCTCTCGATGCTTGAGCCCCGGACCGCCCGCAGCGAGGCGGTAGGACCGAAGATCGGCGCCATGGTCTCTCACCCCGTCCTCTTCTCGCTGGTCTTCGCATTCGCTTTGGGCTGGGTGATCGTCTACCTGACGGGCAGCGACCCCGGATTTGCCTACCGGGAGATGTTCGATGGAGCGGTGACGGGCTCCGGGCTCCGCAATACGTTGGGGAGGGCGGTGCCGATCATCGGAATGGCCCTGGCGGTGTCCGTGGCCTTCCGCGCCGGGGTCATCAATCTGGGTGGAGAGGGCCAGATGGTGGTGGGGGGGCTGGCGGGCAGCCTGGTGGCAATCTACACACCGGGCCCCGGGGAACTGGTCATACCCTTGGCGATGGTGGCGGGGGGGCTGGCAGGGGCGGCTTGGGCGCTGCTGCCCGCCTTCGGGCAAACCCGGATCCGCCTCCCGATCCTGATAACGAGTTTGCTGCTCAACTACGTGGCCAGAGCCTTCACAGGGTACCTCGTGAGGTTTCGTTTCCTCGACCAGTCCGTTACGTTGACCTCCACCCGCCAGGTGCCCGAGACCGCCCGGATCCCGAAGATGCCCGTGTTCGGAGGGGTGAGCGTCTCCCTGGTGCTGGTGGTGATTCTCGTCCTGGTCGCATGGGTGGTCTACAGACGCACGGTGGCGGGCTACGAGACGCAGATGGCCGGCCTCAACGGACGTTTCGCCCGCTATGGAGGGATCCAGGTGGAGCGCCAGACGGTGGGGGTGATGATCGTGGCAGGCGCCATCGGAGGGGTGATAGGGACCCATCTGATCATCGGTGATGCGTACCGATTCATCGACGGGGAACTGGTGCTGAGCGGGTTGGCGTGGACCGGACTGTTGGTGGCGCTGCTGGCGGCCAACCACCCTGGCCTGATCCTGGTAGCCGGGCTCCTCTTCTCGGGTCTCCAGATCGGGGGATTGGCGATGCAACGCAACGCCGACGTGTCCTGGCGCCTATCCCAGGTACTGCAAGCGCTGGTCATCGTCGCGGTTGCCAGCCGGCTGACCTTCGGCTGGTTCAAACGACGCACGGGACGCGCTCCGGCCGGTAGCGACCTCGAATCGGCCGCGGTGGGAGAGGTGTGATGTTCGACCAGCTCTTCGACGCGGCGCTCCTCGACTCGGTCATCCGGGCAATGATCCCCATCCTGCTGGCGGCCCTGGGCGGGATGATCTGCGAGAGGGCGGGGGTCTTCCAGATCGCCATGGAGGGAATGATGCTGGCCGGCGCCTTCGGGGCGGTAACCGGATCCTACCTGGCCGTGTCCAGCGGGCTGGGCGTGGTGTTCGCGGTAGCCGCCGGGGTGCTCGTATCGCTGATGCTTGCCTTCGGGACCGTCAGCCGGCGCGGTGATCCGATAGTGCTCGGGATCGCGCTCAACCTCATGGCCCTGGGACTCACCGGATTCCTTCTCCCACAGATCTTCGACGTTAGGGGCGTGTTCCGGCACGAACGGATCGACGGGCTGGATCGCCTACCGATCCCGCTCCTCTCCGACATCCCCTGGATAGGACCGGTGCTGTTCAACCAGACGATCCTCGCCTACCTCGCCTTCCTACTGGTACCCGGAATCTGGATCGCCCTGTTCCGCACACCTATTGGTCTGCGCCTGAGAGGGGTCGGAGAGCGACCGCTGGCGGCCGAGTCGCTGGGAGTCAGCCCCACCGCCTACAAATACGGCGCGGTGATCGCGTCCGGTATCCTTTCCGGCTTGGCCGGAGCCCAACTCGCACTCGGCAACGTGGTGCAGTTCGCCGAGAACATGTCGAGCGGGCGCGGATGGGTAGCGGTGGTGGCAGTGATGCTGGGACGCGCCCATCCCTTCGCAGTCTTCGGTGCCAGCCTCCTGTTCGCGTTCGCTGAGGGACTCGGCTTCCGCCTCCAGGGCAACGGCCTACCGGTCCAGATAACCGATGCCCTCCCCTTCGTAGTGACCCTGATCGCGTTGATCGCCGCCCGCAAGCGTTTCGCCCGCCTTCTGGATCTCACCAGCGCCGCCGGCTGACGAGCCGGCCTCTCGAAGCCGGCAATGGGTGACCGATCGGGGTCGGCAGGCTCAGAGGGTGCGCGGATAGGTGCTCACCTGGGGAAACAGTGACCGGGACGGTTGACGAGTCCACGGCCCTGACCAGGGGTTCTCCGGCGGGGAAACCGGGTTGGGCTACGGATAGGAGCAGTCGCGTCCGCCTATCCGCGCACCCTCTCAGTAGATGATGACCAGGGCGTAACGCGGGACCCGATCCAATTCGGCCCTCTTCAGTTCATCAAGCCGATAGGAACAGTTCCCGGCGGCCCATGACCATGGCAAGCATCTTGCAAAAGGGTTGGCGAGCCTGTCGGCCGTACCGCGTTCGCTCAGCCTCCAGTCGACCGGCGGGGTGAACCGTAGCCGACCGGTGTGGCCGGCTACGGAGGGGTGTCGTGCTCATCCGACACGTTCGAGGAGTCCCAACGGACGAGCTCCAAGAGTCGGGCGGAGCGTGGATCGAGGTCCGTGTCCCTTCTCCATACCGCTTCGATCACGCGGAGCGCCACCAGCGGCCCTTCCTGGAGGCGGGAACCCGCCTCCCCGCCTTCTGCCACCTGTCTGGGGAGCACCGTGCGGGCGTAGCCCAGCACCGCCATCTGGCGTAACACCGTCGGGTGCGCGGACTCGAGCGCCACCTCGGGCCGGATGCCGAGCTGCGCCAGACCGTGGTCGATCAGGAGCCGGGTGCGGGATCCGGGCGGGTACAGCGCCCAGCCCTCAGGCGTCGCTTCGTAACCTTCCGTGCCGCGGGGCGCAACGGGTGGATACTCTGGCGGGGAGTAGACGTGCATGCGCTCGACGGTGATCGGCTTCGACTCGTAACGCCTCCCGGCCGGCCCCACCACGAAGGCCAGATCCAGCTGGTAATCGTCGACCATCGACAGAAGCTCCGCCGATTCGGCCACCACCAACTGCAGGTCGATCTCGGGAAGTTCCTCCTGCAACCGGGACAGCCCGGAAGGGAGCGTGTACAGACCCACGGTGTCGATCATGCCCACCCGGAGCGAACCGACGTCGCCCTTCTCCCATCTCTCCAACCACCGGAGCAAGTCGGTGGTCTGGCCGATCACCCGGTCTGCGTAGCCCGCCACCCGCTGCCCGGGCTCGGTCAGCACCCGCCGCCGTCCGTCCTTCCTGAACAGGGCCACCCCCAACCGCTTGGACAGTTCGGCCAGGGATTGGGAGAGGGCGGGCTGGCTGATACCCAGCTGCCAGGCCGCCTCGGTGAAAGTGCCGCAGCGCTCCACCTCTTGGAGGCAGCGCAGGCTCCTGAAGTTCAGCGGCGGAATATCCATAAGTATTCCTAATCATAATAAGTAGAACTATCTATTTGACTGATGAGAAGTTGAGGTCAGACTGTGGTGAGTCGAACCCAGAGGACATGATCATGAAAGAAATAAGAGTGGCGATCGTGGGGGTGGGGAACTGCGCCTCATCCCTCGTGCAGGGCGTCGAGTTCTACCGGGATGCCCCCGCCGACCAGACGATCCCCGGACTCATGCACCCCGTGCTGGGCGACTACCACGTCGGTGACATCCGCTTCGTGGCCGCCTTCGACGTCGACGCCGCCAAGGTCGGCCAGGACCTCTCCAAGGCGATCACTGCGGGACAGAACAACACCATCTCGTTCTGCGATGTACCCCAACTGGATGTGACCGTACAGCGGGGTCGCACCCTGGACGGGATCGGCACCTACATCGCCGACGTGGTGGAGGAGTCCGCCGCGGCCGAGGTGGACGTGGCCGAGGAACTGCGGAAGGCCCGAGCCGACGTGGTCATCTCCTACCTGCCGGTCGGGTCGCAGAAGGCTACCGAGTTCTACGTCGAGCAGGCACTGGCGGCGGGGTGTGCCTTCGTGAACTGCATCCCGGTGTTCATCGCCCGGACCGGGGAATGGGCCGACCGCTTCCGCGAGGCGGGCCTCCCGATCGTGGGCGACGACATCAAGTCGCAGGTGGGCGCCACGATCCTGCACCGGACCCTCGTGAACCTCTTCCAGGATCGTGGTGTGAAGGTCGACCGCACCTACCAGCTCAACTTCGGGGGTAACACCGACTTCCTGAACATGCTGGAGCGACGCCGGCTCGTGTCCAAGAAGGAGTCGAAGACCAAGGCGGTGACCAGCCAGCTCGAAACCCGGACCGCGGTGGAGGACGTGCACATAGGCCCGTCGGATCACGTTCCCTGGCTGACGGACCGCAAATGGGCTCACATCCGCCTGGAAGGAACCGGGTTCGGCGACACCCCCCTCGACGTGGAGGTGAAGCTGGAGGTGTGGGACAGCCCCAACTCCGCGGGGGTGGTGATCGACGCTCTCCGCTGCGCGAAGCTGGGCCTGGACCGGGGAATATCAGGTCCGCTCTATGAAGCGAGCGCCTACTTCATGAAGTCCCCGCCCCGGCAGATGCGGGACGAGGCAGCTCGTGAAGCGGTGGAGACTTTCATAGCGGGCTAGCTCGGCGACCGCGGGGGTCTCCTCAGCGGCCCGGTTCAGCGCGCGGCGGCGGGACCTCACTCATCCAGGGCCGCTAGCTCCGGAGGGTCGAACGCACCATGCACAGGGACTTCTCCGTGCCACTTCTCGAGACGGACGAGGCAGGTGTGCGCGGCAGGTCCCTGGGCGAGGCTCGAAGTCCCCAGGTCGGAGGTGAGGATGTTCGGGTTTCCGTGAAGGCAAGTACCTTCGAGGTCCGGATCCGCCCCGGGTGCGTACCAGGCGCCCGTCGCCAACTGTACGACACCCTGGCGGACTCGATCGGTAACCGAGGCGCCCGCCAGGCACGCACCTCGCGAGTTCCACACACGCACCACATCACCGGAGACGATCCGGCGCAGGGCCGCGTCAGCTGGATGGATCCGGATCGCTTCGAGCCCGGAGACCTTGCCGCTCCGGCTCGTGGAGCCATGGTCCCACTGGCTGTGCAACCGGGTGCGCGGCTGGTTCGAGATGAGATGCAGGGCCGCTTCGTCGTCCGTCCCGCCCAGCCACTCCCTCGGCGCCATCCAGGCCGGACGGGGCGGGCAGTCCTCGTATCCGAATCCGGCAATGGTGTGCGAGTACAACTCGATCTTGCCGGACGGTGTGGCCAGTGGATGCGCATCGGGATCCTCGCGGAAGTCCTCCAGCAACACCCGCTTGGGTTCTCCCCCGGGATACCGCCGGTCCAGGAACCCTGCCTGCCAGAACTCCTCGAAGGTCGGGAGGCCCGGTTCGCGTCTGAGCAACTGCTCGTATAGATGCCGCACCCATTGGTCGGCGGTCCTTCCCTCGGAGAAGCGTTCGCCCTCGCCCAGCCGCTCCGCCAGCTGCCCGAATATCCCGTAATCGTTCCTGGCGCCACCGACCGGCTCGATGGCCTGCTGCATCGCAAAGACGTGGTTGTCGGTAGGAGCGCCCCCGATGTCGTTGCGTTCGAGCGGGGTGGTGGAGGGGAGGACGACATCGGCATGTTTGGCCGTCGCCGTCCAGAAGGGTTCGTTGACGACCACCGTGTCGGGGTGCTGCCACGCACGTCGCAGGCGGTTGAGGTCCTGGTGATGATGGAACGGGTTGCCTCCGGCCCAGTAGACCAGGCGGATGTCGGGATAGACGTAGGTGCCACCGTCATAGGTGAACTCGTCGCCGGGGTGTGCCAGCATGTCGGCTATGCGAGCCACGGGGATGAACGAGGCGACCGACCACCGGCCCCGGTTGAGGAAGGGAAGCCACGAGTTGCCGGAGCCGTTTCCTACGGAAGCCACCGCTCCGTATCCGATGCCGAGACCGCCCCCGGGGAGGCCGATCTGCCCGATTGCCGCGGCCAGGGCGATAGCCGCCGTCCAGATCACGTGCTCGCCGTGGTGCGAACGCTGCAACGACCAGCTGACGTTGATCATCGACCGCCGCTCGACCATCGATCTGGCCAGGGATCGGATCTCGGCGGGGCGGATCGTGGTGATCGGGGAGGCCCATTCGGCGTCCTTAGCCACGCCGTCCTCGGCGCCGGTGACGTAGGCCGCCAGCGAATCCCACCCCGTGCAGTACCTGTCGACGAAGGCACGGTCGTAGGAGCCTTCCGTGATCAGCGTATGCATGAGAGCCAGCATCAGAGCCGTGTCGGTGCCGGGTCGGATCGGCAGCCAGACCGCCCGTAGCGAACCGCCCAGGTCGTCCGCGATCGGTGACACATTGACGAAGCGGGTACCGCTCTCCGCCCACCGGCCCAGCCAGCCACGGAGCTCGTGCCGACCGACACCGCCGTGGTCGACCTGGCTGTTCTTGAGGGGGATCCCGCCGAAGGCAACCACTAGTTCGGTGTTGTCGGCGATCACATCCCAGGACGTGTGGGCGTTCTGGAAGCGCCACCACCCCATACCGAGTACGTGAGGCAGGATGACCTCGGCTGCGGCAAGACTGTAGGTGTTGACGGACCGCGTGTATCCGCCGATCGAGTTCATGAACCGATGCAGCTGGGTGCGTGCGTGGTGGAACCGTCCCGCGCTGGCCCAACCGTACGACCCGGCATAGATCGCTTGGTTCCCGTAGACACTTCGCACACGGTCGAGTTCGGCAGCCACCAGGTCGAGGACCCGGTCCCATCCGACCTAGACGAACCGCTCCCGCCCCCGCAGCTCCGGTGCGGTTCCGGGTCCTCCTTCGAGCCAGCTCTCCCTGACCGACGGCATACGAACCCGAGCCCGTCCGACATCGACCATGGAGTACCCGATCGGGGATGGATCGGGATCGTCCCGAAACGGTCGCACCGCCCGGATCGAACCGCCCGACGATTCCACCTCGTAGGCACCCCAGTGAGTCAGAGTGAGGCTGGACGTCCCCTGATCGTTCACAACGCCGTCCTTCGGTAGGGGGAGACCATCCTACGGCGCGCGGCTTTCGGACCCTCGAAGACCGGGCCACCGATACGCTTCGGGGAAGCCTCGGGGCCACACGAGTCGAGGAGGCTGGTCAACAACCCCCGGTTGGCCCGACGGTCAATGACAGAGGGCACGTCAGCGGACCACGAGCCAACCATTTACCCGTTCATGAGCACCGTCGCGGGGGGAGCCGAGCTGTTGCTAACGTTGCCCGGCAACCTTCGGTCCGGTCCGGCGAGGGTTGCTGCAAGGGAACCGGGGATTGACGATCATGTCGGCGTTCGACAAGTCCGCTATCGACAAGGATGCATTTCAATACGCCACCCGGATCAGGCGGGGAGACGTGGGCCGCTACGTACTGCTACCCGGGGATCCGGCTCGGATAGACCGGATCGCGGCCCATCTCGACAATGTCAACCTGGTGGCGCACAGCCGGGAGTTCCGGACGATCACAGGCTCGTACCGGGATATCCGGATCAGCGCCATGTCCACCGGCGTCGGATGCCCATCCGCTTCCATCGCGGTCGAGGAACTGGTGAACGCCGGCGCCACCCACTTCATCAGGGTGGGCAGCACAGCCGGCCTCCAGCCCTGTATCAAGACCGGGGATATCGTCATCAACACCGGCATGGTCCGCAACGACGGAACGTCTCGGGCCTACGTACCGGATACCTACCCGGCCATCGCCGACCACTTCCTGGCCCACGCCCTCATCGAAGCTGCCCGGGAGCGCCGGCGGGAAGGCGGCTTCGAGTTGCACATAGGCCTGGGCGCCTGCGACGACGCCTTCTACGCGGAGACACCCGAGTGGATCGAGCGCCATGCCAGGCTCGGACTGCTGAATATCGAGATGGAAAGCTCCGCCATCTTCACGGTGGCCCAACTCCGTGGAGTCCATGCGGCGATGGTGTGTGGCGTGTCCGGGAACCTCGTGGTAGCCGACTTCGACTACGACCGGGGGGAGCACGGCAACGAGCGCCTCGTCGGGGCTTGGGAGGAAGCGATCGTGATCGCCCTAGAGGCGATCCTCCGATACGACACGGAGCATTCCGATGCCCCGACGGTGTGAGGGTGAACAAAAGAGCGGCTCCCGCCGACCCGGACGGCTTCATTGCGGAGATGCCCAAGGCCGAACTGCACGTGCACCTCGAAGCGACCCTGCAGCCGTCCACAGCTACCACCGATCCGGCGCGGTTCAGCGCCTCCATGTGCGAGAGCGAACTCCGGTTGGCCCTCCTCCAAGAGTTCGACACCTGGACATGTTCACACGACACCCTGAACCGAGACCCCCGCCCCCACCCCATCTCTTGATCCGAACCTGACAGATGCACCACGAGACCTTGGCCACCGACTTGGACGATCTCATCGCGGAGATGCCCAAGGCCGAACTGCACGTGCACCTGGAAGGAACCCTCCGGCCGTCGACAGCTGTCACGCTGGCCCGGCGCCACGGTCTTGTCGACACGCTACCCACTATTGATCCGGTGAAGCTCGCCGACTGGTTCGAGTTCAAAGACTTCAAGGACTTCATACGGGTGATAAGGGCCATCCAGAACCTGATCCGTACGGCGGATGACTTCGCCTTGGTCGCTTACCAGGCCGGGGCCGATATGGCAGAGCAGAACATCCGCTACCGCGAGCTGACGGTCTCTCCGTACAACCACACCCACATCTTCGACAAAGGGCTGTCCATAGGAGACATCCTCGGTGGTCTGGATCAAGGGCGAGACAGCGCCCGAGCAGACTTCGGCGTGGAGATCCGATGGGTGTTCGACATCTCCCGGAACTTCAGCTTCTCCGGCCCGGATGGGACCTACGATCCAGAGCCGGCGGAGGTAACCCTGCGCTACGGCCTGGCCGGGCAGGAGCACGGGGTGATCGGGCTGGGCATCGGAGGCGACGAGGAGGGGCGACCGCCTGAGCCCTTCGCCCATGCCTTCCGGGAGGCGAAACGGGCCGGCCTCAAGAGCCTCCCCCATGCCGGCGAGTCTCTCAGACCGTGGGGAGCGGACCACGTTCGAGGGTCGATCGACGTGCTGGAGGCGGACCGCATCGGGCATGGCGTAGGGGCAATCCGGGATCCGCACCTCCTCTCGGTCTTGGCAGACCGGGCCATACCCCTCGAGGTATGCCCCACCAGCAACCTGAGAACCCGCGTCTGCGAACGCACCGCCCTGCATCCGTTCCCGCACCTCGACGGGATGGGACTGACGCTTACGGTCAACAGCGACGATCCCCCTTTGTTCGGAACCACGCTCAACGACGAGTACCGGCTCCTGGCGACCGAGTTCTGCTACGGAGCGACCGACCTGGCTCGGATCGCCCGCAATGCCTTCAGCGCCGCCATGTGCGAGGCGGAACTCCGGTCGTCCCTCCTCCAAGAGTTCGACACCTGGGCCCGTTCACAGAACACTCCGAACCCGGACCCCCGGCCCCACCCCATCTCTTGATCCGAACCGCCGATCAGGCGCGCCTACCCGTACTTGACGGTCTCCCAGAACCCCGATGCCAGCCGAAGGGCCAGGGTTTACATCCAGGCCCCTGGTCGCTACCGGGCCACACCCACACGAGTAGTTGAATCGGCCTCCTGACTTGTCAGGCGAGCCGTGTCGCGTGCGATGAGGGACTCCTCATCGGTCGGGATCACCCAGATGTCTATGGGACTGCTGCCGGTGGAGATGCGCCTCTCCCCTTCGCCCCGGTTCCGGGAGGGCTCGACCACCAGACCCATGCTCTCCAGACCGGTCAGGATGAGTTCGCGGGCCTCGTGGCTGTTCTCCCCGATGCCACCGGCGAAGACCACCGCGTCGCAAGGCGCCACCTGTACCAAGAAGGCCCCGAGATACCGGCGCACCCTATGCGCGAAGGCCTCCACCGCCAGCGTGGCGGGCGGATCGCCGGCCCGGGCACGGTCGGCAACCTGCCGGAAGTCAGGGGAGATCCCGCTCAGACCCAGCAGGCCTCCCTCCCGCTCCAAACCGCGGCGGATCTCGGCCGCCGGAAGTCCCGCGTCCAGCAAATGGAACACCACCGCCGGATCGATATCGCCGCTGCGGGTCCCCATTACCAGTCCCTCCAAGGGCGTCATGCCCATGGAGGTATCGACCGCGTGGCCGTCCCGGACCGCGCACGCGGAGGCCCCCGCGCCCAGATGGAGAGTCACCAGGTTGGGTCGGGGCTTGTCCAGCAGCCCGGAGGCCCGCTCAACCAGGTACCGGTGGCTGATCCCGTGGAAGCCGTAGCGTCGCACCCCGAAGTCCCGCCACCAGCGGGTGGGGACCGCATACCTGTAGGCGTGGGGAGGGAGCGTGGAGAAGAAAGCAGTGTCGAAGACGGCCACCCCCACCGCTCCGGGTAGGAGCTCCCGAGCGGCCCGGATACCCGCCAGGTTGGCCGGGTTGTGGAGCGGGGCAAGGGCCTCCAGGGACTCGATAGCCTCGATGACCGAGCGATCGATCACCACAGACGCCGAGAAGCGGTCGCCTCCGTGCACGACCCGGTGGCCCACCCCCACAATGTCAGCCGGGTCGTTGATCGGAGGGGGCGACCCCCACTCCATCAGGACGTTGACGATCCGAGCCACGCCCTGCCGGTAGTCGGCAACCTTTTTCTCGACCGTGGTCTTCCGATCACCCACGTGGTGGAGATGTCTCGGCCGATCCCCACCTACGCCCTCGATGATCCCGCCCGCCAGGGTGTCTCCCACTCCCCGTCCGTACAGCTTGTACTTGATGGACGAGCTGCCGCAGTTGATCACCAGTATCCGCATGAGCTCCTTGCGGGTATCCACCAAGAGCAAAGCCGCTATACCGCTTTGTTCAGACCGTCAGCGCTCCGAGGATCTCGGGAAAGGCCGCCTCGGCGAGAGCCCGCATCTCCTCGTCGGTACGGTCCTGAATCGGATGGGTGGTGAACACCCGGCGGGGGTGCATTCCCAGGGCCCGACCCTGGGCGTCTGCGGCCTGCACGAAGCGGTCCGACGCCACGAAGACACCCGGCAGGCCCCGGTCTTCCAGATCCACTATGTCGTGCACACTGCACGACGCGCAGGATCCTCAGTCGGCCAGGGCTTCGATCACCGCCCCGCATTCGGCGGCGATCTGCCGGCGCAAGTCGAGCGGCGCCGGTTTGGAGAAAGTAGGTTTGCGGTAGTGTCGCACCGCCACCCCCCTCTCGGCGAATAGCTCGCTCAACCTCCCGATGAACACGTCCCCCCGCGGTTTGGAGATGTCCAGCAGGGCAACGGTACCGTGGGCGAGGTCGGCGAACCGGGGACCCAGACCCCGTTCCTGGGTGGTTCTTTCGCTTGTCGGGTCCAGCAATGTCGTCATCGGTCACCCCTAACGGTCGATCGCCACGGTGGTCATCTCCGAACTGGCCCTACCACCGATCCAGCCTGAGATTACCGCCGAGAATCCCCCGGCATCCCCTCCTGCGTGTACGAACCAGAGCCCTTCGGGACCGAACTTCGGAATCTCCTTCTTCTTGTCCGCCAACCAGCTCGGCAGGCCTTCGGCTACGCCGCCCGCGCCGGCCACCATCTCGGAGGTTGGGAGGGTTAGCAGGGAGCGTATCTCCCGGCGGAGGCGGGCCTTCGTCCATCCTGCCTCCCGGAACACCCGGGCGTGTTCGGGGGAGACCACAACTATCGCCTCGGCCATTCCGGCCAGCTTCGGATGCCCGACCATGCGCAGCTGCAGAGCGAAGGTTCTCGCCAGCGACTCGGGAGTGCGGGACTTCTGGTCGATGATCTCGATCGGTCCGTGCCCGGCGAACAGCGTCACCGTGGAGTCCCCGGGCGAGAAGCCCCGTTCGACCGCTAGCGACTCCCACGGGGAGTCCTCCTCACCCTCGGGGAAGCAGAACGAGAGCTTGCTCGGGCTGCCGAACGTCGCCTGATCCACTCCTCCCGGTCGGGCTCCACCGACGTTGCGGACCACCAGGTTGAGAGCCCGTCCGATGGTCAGGTTGGCCCGGTTGCCCTGACCGAGCACGTTGATCCCCGAGTTCATCCCGATCTGCCCTCGTACCGGCCCGTTGACGATCAGCACCGGCCCCGAGAAATAGGTGGTGGCCGAAACCCCGTGGATGTTGAAACGGCTCCCGGCCGCCGCCTCCACCGCCGCCAGCACCACCGGCAGGTATTCGGGCAGGCACCCTGCCATCACCGCGTTGATCGCCACCTTCTCCACGGTGCATTCCACCAAGTCCGTAGGGATTATGCAGAGCACCTGGTCGGGAGGAAGATCGGTGCCCTCCAGCATCCTCGCCACCCGCTCCTCGGTGGGAGGGGTAACGGGGAGACCATCCGTCCATCCCCGGGCGAAGGCAGCCTCGACCGGATCTTCTGAGGTTCCCAGATCCACTCTCCGTGACGACATAGGGTATGGCGAGTGGCGTCGGAGGAGCCTTTCGTAAGTGTCCGGCAGCATGGTGTCCGAACCGCACCCGGGACGCTGATCAGGAAGGCCCTGGCCCAAACCGGTAACTGCCGCCACCCGTTCCCATCCGGTCCTGTGCCACCCGGCCTGCTGATCGACCGCGTCCCCACCCTCGATCCGGTAGATGGTGGGGGTCGTCTCGGTACCCAGATGCCACGAGATGTCCAGTTCCCGGTCGTGGATCACGTCGAATCCCTCGGGGAAGCCGGCCCGATCCTGCGAAACCAGTGCTAGGGATTCCTCCCCTGCGGCAAGTCGGGCCAGCGCGGGCACCACCAAGTGGCATGTCTCGCAATCGTCCTTGACAACCACCAGCAGTCCGTCAGCAATAGGCAGGCTCATAGGTCGCCGGTCCTCCCCGGGTTGGTCATCTCAAAGATAGTCATCCAACATCAAAGTGCATGCACCCTCTCGAACATCGGGCACCCCAAGCAGGACAGGCTCGTGATGCTATGATATCACTCATGAGGACCATAATCACACTTCCGGATCATATGCACGCCGACGCCAAGCGGCGAGCTGCCGCGCTTGGAATCAGCTTCGCGGAGTTCGCCCGCCGCCTCTTCGAGAAAGAACTCGCCACAGCCGTACCACAAGGCGATATCGACTCGATATGCGGCATGGTAGAAGGAACACCCTTCGACATGGCAAGCGACGGAAGACGGATGATCGAAGAGGCCACCATCAGTCTCATCTCCGATAGGCGTGGCTGAGGGGTGGCTTATTCGTACGTAGACACGTCGGCATGGGTTTCCATGGCGGACAGGGCGGAGGCGTCCCACCAGCGCGTCGCGACCGCGTTGCGCGCCCGTCGAGGCCGTCTCGTCACCAGCGACCACGTACTCCACGAGACATGGACCTTCATGCGCAACCGGCACGGCTGGCAGGCAGCGGAGCAACTCGTCACCGGCATCCGGGGTGGTATCGCGCGGATCGAGGTCTCCGGAGTGGCCGACCTCGAAGCCGCGGCCACGATCGGAACCATCTTCGCCGACCAGGACTTCTCCCTGTCGGACCGCACTAGCTGGGCCGTGATGGAGAGGCTAGGAATCCACGACGCAATATCCCTGGACAGAGACTTCCACATCTACCGTTTCGGTCCCGGCCGACGCCGCTACTTTACCGTTTCACCCTGATCCAACATCACGCCGGCCTGCTCCAAGGGGATAGTGCCCCTCGTTGTCACGTCGCTGGCTACACGAAGCCCCCGGTCAACGCGAAGGCGCGCCCGTCCGGACCGGCTCCGAAGCGCCGTCGGGGAGAGCAGGCTTTCCACACCGGACCCGCTGCGTCGTGGGGTCAATCCGACGATGGCGCACTTCGAGGATCGGGAGTTCCCAGGAGGGTACGACGATCCGCTCCCGGAATCCGGGCTTGCAGTCCTCCTTCCGGCGGAGCACTATCGCCAGGACACGGACTTCACCCACGCCCCGCATCTGTGCCCGTTGCCATGCCTTCGCAGCTGTTCTGGACAACCTCGCCACCTCGATACCGGTGTCATCGAGTACCCTCACCTGCCCGTCCTGGCCGGGCTGCAACTTGAGCGTATCCCCCGTACGCATGCGGGCCAGGGACCGGTGGATCGGATTCTTCTCTCCTTTCCTGCCTGCAAAGTCCAGGAACAGATCCCCCATCCCGAGGATCGTGTACGAGTGCTCGGCGTACCTAGCCGTACCACTCCCGGCTACCCCCACCCTTCGGCGAATCACACCCGGCCCACACAGTTCGTCCAGATACGGAATCGGATCGTCCCTCCGACTGAGGAGGGTGAGGGTCTCCCGAGCACGGGTCATCGCCACGTAGTAGAGGCGTCGCTCCGCCTCCGACGAGTCTCGCTGTCCCGACCCCTTCCGCCATTCGCCTCCCAGTACCATGACATGGTGGAACTCGAGGCCCTTGGCGGAGTGGACGGTGCCGACCAAGACCCCATCACCAACAATGTGCGATCTCACGTGATCGGCCAGTGCCTGGTGAATAGCTTCGGCAACCTCGGTGGCTGCACACGGATGGGCACCGGTGCCCCCCTCAACTTCCTTGAGCACGCGTCGGGCCATCGCCGTCCAGAGCGACTCTGCACCGCAGACCTGTCCGAGCCGTGTTCTGAGTTCCGGCACGGAGATGTCCTTGGCTCGAAGCTCGTCCAGATGATCGAGCAGCAGTCTGAACTCCCGGATGCGACCTAACCAAGGCAGCCCGTCCGTGATCGCCCGGCGAACGGGAACGCCCTTCATCTCCAGGAATGCGCGTACGACCGCCACCTGCTTGTGGGTTCTGGCCAGGACGGCGAAGTCGTGCCAGTCCGGTGCCCGATCCAGCTTGCGCAGACGCTCGATCTCGGCAAGCACACGCGCTACCTCGGCACCCGCATCCCCCACATCGAGTAACAGGACATGGCCCCTGGCTTCAGGATCCAATGACTGCCACCTCCCGCCGGGAGGGTCGTCAGAGCGACGAAGATCTATCCGGATCGGGTGGTCGGTCTTCATCCGCTCCCGGTTGTTCCGGATCAGACCGTTCGAAACATCGATGATGTGCCTGGTGGAGCGATAGTTGTCGACCAGGTAGTGCCGCTCGGCGTCGAAGTCCTCCTCGAAGCGGCGCAGGAAACGTACGCTGGCCCCGCGCCACTCGTAGATACTCTGGTCGTCATCGCCTACCGCGAGGATGGCTGCGAAGCGATCCTCGTCATCATCGCTCCCCGCCCGCCGAGCGATATGGGTGATCATCTCGTACTGTTTCGAGTCGATGTCCTGGTACTCGTCGACCAGCACGTACTCGAATCCCAAGAGGAGGCGATCCCGCAGCTCGTCGGGGGCGACCCCTACCGTCTGCTCCTTACCCCTGAGGCGTCGGTTGGCGTCTTCAATGATCGCGTCGAAGTCGATCTGCTCCCGGTCGCCTGCTTCGAGTCGCACCGCTGCCACCGACCGCTCGGTCAGCCGCAGGGCCAGGGAGTGGTAGGTGTGGACCGCGACCTGCCGTGCCAGATCACCCACTAGTAGACGCAGCCGGAGCCGTAACTCGTGCATGGCGGACCGGTTGAAACAGATCACCAGGATGCTCTGCGGGCGGATGCGCTCCACCCTGAGCAGGTAGGCGCAGCGATGCACCACCACCCTCGTCTTGCCCGATCCCGGACCGGCCAGCACCATCACGTTGCGTTCCTTCGGGGCGGTCACGATCCGTTCCTGCGCGTCGTTGCCGAGGCTCTCCACGATCTCGGCGTAGCTCGCTCTCGAGGTGGCCCGGTTGAGTGTTTCCCGAGCGCCCTTGAAGTAGCGCCGTTTGAACCCCTCCGTGGACATCTTGAAGTAGTCGTCCACGTACGGGCGAGCCGCGCCATCCAAGCTGTCCTGCGCTTCCTTCACGTACCGTCCGATAGCGTGGATCTGGAATATCCGCCCCTTGTAGTGATCCTGGAGTGGGCGGTAGTGGGAATTGCCGTAACGCTTGCCCTTCGCCTCCTCCCGCACGCGGATCGTCATGGCCTGGCGGAAGATCGCCAGCCCGTGCTGGAGCCGGATGACATGGTGCTCGTCCAGGAACAGGAGGGTCTTCTCGATCAGGTCAAACGGGTCGGCGAGACGCGACGCAAGCCCGATGCGTCCGTCTATGGCTTTCCCGAGATCCTCCAGAGAGAACAGTATGAGCCGCTCGCCGACCAGTTTCTGCTCGTCGGCCTTCCTACCAAGCGTTTCGAGAATCACCCGGCCCACCTCGGTCCGCAACTCCAGCAACTCCCGCAGTTCATCCCAGCCGACCTGCACCCCGAGACGTATGCCGGAGCGTCCCTCACTCCTCAGGATGACCGGCGCCTGCCTACCTAGACCTTCCCGAGCCCAGCCCGCCAGCAGCTTCAGCAGGCTGTCGTTGATCAGGCGCACTCCCTGTACGCGCAGACGTTCCTGCAGGCGGGGGATGGAGATCTGTATCTCTTCACCGGAGCCACCGTCATGGTCTTGGGCGCGCAGCAGTTCCTGCAGTTTGGTCTGCGCCCCGTGGATCTCGTCCAACCGGTCCTGCGACTTGGTGGTCGTCTTGTGACGGATCCAGGCCGAGAAATAGGTTCCGCTCTCCAGCAGTCCCGCCCGGGACATCTCGTAGAGTGTGCGGAAAATCTCCCGGGTGGCCATACGGTTGAGCCCTGCCGCATCGTCCCCGAATCGGGTACGGAGATGCCAGAACAGCGACTTGAAGGAGCGCAGGGATGCGATCTGGTCGATGTCGATCCCATCCCGCAGATCGGCGGTTTGAAGGAGGTCCAGAACCTCGAGCCACCGGCGGCGCATGCTCTTCGAAAGGTTCAGTCCATCCATCTTGACCTGCGCAGCTTCGATATCGGGAACCGCCGGCACCCCCTGGAAGATCTGGGTCCGGTTCTCGTCCCGCAGCACGAAGCGGGTCCGTTCGAGCCACGAGATGGCGACCTTCACCTTGGTGGCGGCAGTCCGATCCTCGGCATCGAACGAAGTATCTGTATCAGGCACCCGTAGGAGTTCGCGGGGCGCGACCACGATCTCGTCGATGTCCCTCCGGCGCACCCGGCGGATCGCCCTGAGTATCTGGGCGATGTCCCGCTTCGTGAGACGATCGCGGGAGGCCAGATCGAACTGCCTCTCGAGATCCCCTTTGGTGAAGAGCAGCACGCAGTGGGCAGGTTTGCCATCCCGTCCGGCCCTACCCGCCTCCTGGAGGTAGTTCTCGATGGACCCCGGTACGTCGGCATGCACCACGATCCGGACATCGTCCTTGTCGATGCCCATACCGAACGCGTTGGTGGCCACGATGACCGGCAGATCGCCCGAGATGAATGCGTCCTGGACCCGTTTCTTCTCGGGGGGATCGAGACCGGCATGGAAGTGTTCCGCCTCCCAACCCCGCTGCCGGAGCAGCGTGGCGAGTTCCTCGGTTCCCCTGCGGCTGGAGGCGTAGATGATCGCCGCGCTCCGGGCGGGGTTCCCGATTCGATCCGCCAGCAGTTCGTCGATTCGCGCCGCCTTGCGGGAGGTCGGTATCTCCTCGACCGAATAGTGAAGGTTGTCCCGGTCGAGGCGATCGCCGGCGATCTGCTCGATTTCCTGGCCGAGTTCCTCGCCAAAGTGCCCGACGATCTCCTCGCGCACATCCAACCTCGCGGTCGCGGTGAAGCAGGCCACCGGCGCGATGTCGACGCCTTCCCGCTTTGAGAACTCCCGGATGAATCGGGCTGCGTAGAGGTAGTCGGGGCGGAAATCGTGACCCCATTTGGAGATGCAATGGGCCTCGTCGAACACCCAGGCCGCTATCTCGCGCTGCCGGATGGCCCGTTCGAAGGACGTGTTACGCAGCTGCTCAGGCGAAACGTAGAGCAATGCGTAGCGTCCGAGCCTTGTTCCTTCGAGCACGTCCCGGCGCTCGGGCATGGTCTGGAGACCGTTCAAGGTGGCGGCAAGAGTCGGAGACTCCGTCCTGCGGTTGAGGTTGTCGACCTGATCCTTCATCAGCGCCTGCAGGGGCGATATCACCACGATCAGGGCGCCGGACTGCTCGTTTCGAAGGATCGCCGGTAACTGATAGCAGAGTGACTTACCCCCACCGGTCGGCATGATGCCGAGGAGAGAGCGCCCCTCGATGACTTGGGTAACGATCCGCTGCTGAAGGCTTTCACCGTCAGCCGTCTTCGGAGCGTCACGGAAGCCGGGGAAGCCAAAATACTTCTTGAGCTTGTCGTCCAGGTTGTGGTGCTTGGAGCAGTAGACGCACTTTGAGTTGCCGCACGGTGTTCCCCGCACAGCTCGGATAAGCCGGGATGCCGCCGGGAACTGGTGGTGTACCCATCTCGGTAGGACGGACTCCGTTCCCGCCACCATCGTCCAAGCAAGGGAATAGGCAATCGTGGGCCGGCTTTCGGCTCGATCGAGGAGCGGGGGAAGATGGCTCCGGATAGCATCCGGGCATGCCTTCTCCCCGGCGAAGTAGTGGAAGCCGCCCACGAGCCGATCGCGCTGCAACTCCCGACCGCCCAGGGCCTCGAGGAATAGGCCGGTTCCGTTCAGCTTGAGATCAGATGCCCCCTCCGCCTCATCAGAATCGTCGAAACAACTCCTATAGAAGGACAGCAGCCAGCGGTTGTTGCTCTCCCATTCCTTGAGAAGGTCCCAGCATTCCTCGAGGAGCTGCCTGGTTAGTAGGCAGTCGGCGACCGGATCGCTTTGCTCCGCGCCGACGAGCTTGTAGTCCTTGACCAGACGGTGATAGGGACGCTGAGGCTTGGCAAGCGGCGCCAGGTAGAGCGTGTCCACCACCGGCAGATCGAGCAGCGTGGCTCCGCGCAGGCGGGCCTCGATGAGCGGCCGGTCATGGGCCACGATGTTGTGGCCCACCACGAAGTCAGCACCCTCCCCGAAGGCGTTCAGCTCCCGGACGGCCTCGTCCGAGGATGTCGCATCAGGGATCTTCAACTTCCTGTCACCATGCAGCGCGCCGAGCAGCCTGATTGACCCATTCGCCCTCGCCTCCAAGTCGAGGATCAGGCACCTGTCAACGAATCGGCGCCAAGCCCGATCGGCAGCCTTAGGCGAGTTGCCGCCGGTCATCCTCTCGGGTCTCGTAGATTCTCAATACTTCGAACCAAGGACTGTCCTAATGCTGGATGGTGACCGAAGGCTGTCTACTGTTTCCCGAGTGCTCAGGTTGCAGGCTAGACGGTCCACTTCGACGTCGCGACTTATGAGAAGATTGATCCGTTCCTTGGAGGGATGATGGGTACGTTCAGTTTGCATACGACAGATGGTTCAATTCGTATAGGAAATGACCCTCATTCTACTAAAGTTAGAGGGGTGCTTGTTCTGTCGGCGTTGCATGTCCGGCTGAGCTGACCTAACGAAAGGAACAGCATGATACGCCGCCACTCGGGCGCCTCTCCCCGAGTCGGCTACATACCCAGGCAGATCGATGCACTACTCCGCGCTGAACTCGAAGTCTGGCCCGCTGTCGTCATCACGGGTCCACGCGGGGTGGGCAAGACGACCACCGCCCTGCAAGTGGTGGAGTCTGTAATCGACCTTTCGCAGCCGCAGCAGCGCGATGCCTTCATGCTGGACATGGAATCCGCCTTGCGGGCTTCTCCGAAACCGGTCCTGATCGACGGGTGGCAGCAGGCCCCCGATGTGTTGTGGGTGGTCAAGAAGCTGATCGACCAGGACGCCATGACGGGATTCGTCATCGCAGGCTCGTCCCGTATCCGGTCCAACGATGAGGATGGCAGCAATCAGTGGCCGCTGGTGCATCGAGGCGTCACGCTGGATATGCATCCGCTTACCGTGGCGGAGAAGCGCCGTAGGGCGTTCCACCCCTTCACGGATCGGCTGGCCGACATGAGCGCAGCCCACGGTTACCACGGTGTTTCCAGCCTGTACGACTACATCGACATAGCCTTGGAAGGTGGTTACCCGGCATATCTGGACATCAAGCAGCACTCCGACCGCAGAGCGCAGATGGAGAGCGCCGTCCGCGACATCGTGCGGTTGGAGGCAGCAACGGGCCGGACCGACCATCGTAAGATGCTGGACTTTCTCCATGTCTACGCCGCCAATTCTTCGGAACTGATCAACCAGACCACGTTGGCAGAGCACGCCGACATCTCTCGGGCCTCGGCCGAGAAATACGAGCGGGCGCTGCACAACTCAGACATCGTGTCGCAGCTCCCGTCCTGGCATCGAACGCTCTCGAGTCGCACCGGCAAGCGTCCCAAGCGGTTCGTCAACGACACGGGAATGTGGGCTGCGATACTGGGAGTGGGTCCTGAGGACATACGCGGTGACTCCAAGCTGGTCGGCAACCTGATGGAGACCTTCGTGGTGTCGCAGATGCGCGCTCAGCAGTCCGCATCCCGGTCCGGGTATACCCTCTACCACTACCGCGACCAAGCCAGGCGGGAGATAGACCTGATACTGGAGAACCGCCTCGACCGCAGCCTGTTCGCGGTCGAGGTCAAGGCATCCAGCACCGTTACCCGCCATGATGCCCGCCATCTGGAATGGTTGCGGCACCAGTTGGACACCGACAATCCACGCCGATCCATTAGCTTCGCCCGCGGCGTGGTGCTCTACCCCGGTCCTCTGACCGTCGAGATCAGCGATCGGGTCTGGGCCATGCCGATCTCGGCGCTATGGGAATAGCTCCGCCGCTTCTCCCGCTTCCTTCCGGTATCTCGGTGGTGTTAGGGGTGGTCGTTAGCTTCTAGCGCTCCAATGTTCTGTTGATATCACAGAGTTTAATAATCTATATAATTGTATAACCCTACTTAGAGGTTGACACCTGTCACACGGGTTTGGTATAACTACATCATGAATGACGAACATACGTTCGCTCTCTTTGGAGACAACACCGGCGCCGTCGCCACCAGCTTGGCCGACCCGGCATCCGAGGAATCAGCCAGGAGCACCGCCGAGCGGATCAGCGCCGCGCTCCGGGAACTGAACCGGATACAGATAGGCTCCATGTCTCGGACCGAAGCCAACCACACCCTCGGGCTGCTGGACCAGGCTCAATCGGTGGTCACTTCTCTGATGTATGACGTAGGCCGCCAAGTCGCCGACTCGGAACCTGACACCGATCCCTCCGAGGTGCTCCGGCAGGGAGCACGCCTGCCCAGTCGAGAGTCCAAGAAGATGGCGAAGGTGGCCAGACAACTGTCGGAAATACCCAAGGTCCGGGAGAAGTTCGCCACCGGTGATATCACGCCGACCCATGTCAACGCGTTGGCCAACGCGGCGGAGAAGGTCGGGCCCCATGCCGTTGAAAACGACCGGAGCTTGTTGGAGGCCGCCGACCGGATGTTGCCGGACAGCTTCGACCGCCACATCCGGAAGTGGTCCGAACGCAAGCTGATCGAGGCGGGTCTCGACCCACTCGAGCGGCAGCGGCGGGCCCGGGAAGCGAAGCTGTGGTGGAGAAGGAAACCGGACTCGGAGTGATCATGGCGAAGCTCCCTCGCCCCCAGTTCGAATACCTCCGCCAGGCGATCGACAGCCACTACATGCATCTCCTACGCCAGGACGGCGCCGACGGCCAGGATCCTGATGCGTTGCGTACCCCGAAGCAGCGGTTAGCCGATGTGGTGGTCGAGCTGCTCAGCAGCCGTGATGCGATTACCGGTGAGTTCATCACCGAAACCGTAGGAATCAAAGCCAAGGCCTCCACCCAACTCATCCTCATCGCCCCGGTAGGCGTGGTGGACGGCACTAACCCGAACGCACAGGTGGAGATGATCGGAGTCGGACCCGTACCACGCGACATCCTCGGAACGCTATCCCCCGACACCGAACTGGCCGGAATGATTTTCGACCGGGCGGCCCGTCCCCTCTGGCTGGGCCGCAACCAGCGCCTAGGAAACGCCGCCCAACGACTGGCCGTGGCCGTACGCGACGGAGGATGCTTCGAATGCGGCGCCCCCATGCACCGATGCGAGCTCCACCACATGAAGGAATGGCACCGCGACCGCGGACCGACCGACATCGACAATCTGGTCGCTGCCTGCCGTCAACATCACAGGTGGTTGGAAACCGACAATTTGGTAGTCCGGCGAACGCCCAACGGCTACCAAACCCAATCCCGCGCCGGACCCGACCCCCCAGGATGACCCCCCTGGTATGACCTCCCACCCCCTGCAAGGACACACCGCCGTGCCCATGGCAAGAAGCCGCGAGAAGTCATCTCCCACGGCCGGCTGCCACTCAACGCCCACGATACCCTGCGACACGATCCCCGGACCCGGGCAGGGCTTCGCTCCTCGTGCTCGGCGCGCCGCGACGTCCCCAGCACGGGCGAATGATCGCGGCGATCACGGCCAGGGCAGTTGCCCACGGGTTGGCGGGCCGCAGGATGGCCAGGAACATGGCGAACTTGGCGCACAACCCGGCCAAGGGTGGGATCCCGGCCACGGAGAAGAGAAGAAGATGGCACGGCCACTCGTCTCCGGGAGTTCAACACGTGGGCCTGATCAATCGTCTGATCCGGAAAGGCCTCTAATAGGCATCTTCCTAATATCGCCTCGATAGACGGCAATCATGAATGGTCCGGGTCGGCTACAAGCCCTAACGATGGCTGGGAGGTTCCGGAGAAACCTCCCAGCCATCTCGCTCGCAGGAAGATCCTGCCTGGCAAGGTAGAAGCAACGTACCTTGTGTTCAATCAGGGCCTCGCGGTTTCTTGCCTGCAAGCGAATGCCCTCGTCCTTGGTGAAGGCGACCCAGTCGTTAGAGCCGACAAGTTCAAGCCATTCCGTATCTGCAACGGCCTCGTCCGCTGGTGTTCCATAGTGTTCGACCATCGTTACCAGATCCAAGCCTGCCTCCCGTAGCCGTCTGGGCACCTGGAACGATCCGAGGCTGCGGTCGAGAAAGAGCCTAGGCAGCCCTTGGGGATGCGACACGGATCGCGTCCTCCACATGGGCTGTGGGCACACCGAACTCCACAGTCAGCTCCTGCACCGTCTCCCCAGCCCAGTATCGATTCAGGACATCCTTTACCCGGCATCCTCCCCTTGCGAAAATAGGAGCACCGGATGAGCGGTAAGGATCGACGATGATCTCAGCTTGCTCATATCCTGGTACTCGGATGAGTTTCACGTAGCCATCTCGGGCATATTCGAATCTCTGCAGGTACTCCTCAATCAGATCGGAGAACACGCACTGGTTGTTCCGTACAACAACGAGTTGTCGTGTTGCACGCGCAACTTGTGAATCGGGATGGCTCTCCGAGTAGTCAAAGAGCAATTCTGCACCATCGCTATAGAGCCTCTTAGAAGCGAGAGCGTATTGAATGCCCAGTCCTCTTTGTAACTCCTCAAGGGCAGGTCGAATTCTTTGCATCGGAACCCCGCTCTTGCGTATGGCAGCCAAGACCATGGCTTCGGTTATCCCGACAAAGGGAATGGACCGGAGCTTGGCCCGAGGAGGGACCTTTATGCTCGTGATGATGGGTGCTCCGCGGGGTTGCGCGCCTTCTTGCGGCAGCGCTACCCGTCCGCGCGCCCACATGCGAAACGTTGAAGCGGGTACATCAACGATCCGGGCCGCCTCTGACATCGTGTACAGCGGATCTCTGAACCTGGATGGGTCAAGAGCGGTGATAAGCACCTCCCTCCGTCGTGCCTATTCAAGCATCAAGGAGGAACTTTTCCTGGCAAGGCTCGCCGGAGGTGGATTGTCAGATGCCGGCGGTTACCACCTTGGCCACGTCGGCGAAGACACCAGCCAACTGGAAGGGTAGGACCCCGGCCACGATAACGAACAGGGCGCATATGCCCAGCGCCAAGGCGAGAGAACCGCTGAGGGGACGGGCTCGTAGGGCGGTGTCGGGAATGTCTTCGGGTAGGGGATCCATCCACATGGTCTTGCCAACCCGGGCGTAGTAGACGAGCGCGATGACCGCGTTGATGGCGGCTATCACCGCCAGAGCGGTGGTCCACGGGTTGGCGGGGCGCAGGATGGCGAGGAACATGGCGAACTTGGCGTACCAGCCGGCCAGGGGCGGGATCCCGGCCAGGGAAAAGAAGAACATGGCCCCGAGGGTGGCTATGCGGGGTGCGTAGCGCCACATACCCGCCCAGCCGTCGATCATGACGGTCCCGGTGCGGCGGGCGGCCGCGATCACCACCGCGAAGGCCCCCAGGTTCATGAAGGCGTAGATGATCACGTACACGATGGTGGCCGAAGCCGCCTCCTGGATCACCTCGGGATCGCTGGTGGCGGCCGCGGCAGCGAACGGCACCAGGATGAAGCCGCCCTGGGCGATCGAGGAGTAGGCCAGCATACGCACGATGTTGTCCTGGCGGAGGGCGGTGAGGTTGCCCAGCGTCATCGACAGGGCGGCCAGGACCCACAGGGCCGGTCCCCAGATCTCGGTCACCGTGGGGAACGCCTTGTAGCAGAGCAGCAACAACCCCACGAAACCGGCCGCCTTCGAACCCACCGACAGGTAGGCGGCGACCGGGGTGGGGGCGCCCTCGTAGGTGTCGGGCGCCCAGAAGTGGAACGGCACCGCGGTGATCTTGAAACCGAACCCGACCAGGGTGAAGAGCACGGCCAGTCGGAAAGCGCCGCTGTCCAGCAACCCTGCGCCGGCTGTGCGGATCCCTTCGAAGGTCACCGATCCGGTCAGGCCGTAGAGGAACGACATGCCGTACAGCAGGATGGCGGTGGAGAGCACTCCGAGGATGAAGAACTTGAGGGACGCCTCGTTGGATTTGGCGTCGCCCTTGCGCCATCCGGCCAGCAGGAACAGCGGTCCGGTTACCAACTCGAGGCCTACGAAGATCGTGATCAGGTCACGGGACGACGCCATGATCAGCGAGCCGAGGATCGACGTCAGCAGCAGCAGGTAGTACTCGCCCTGGTAGTAGCGATCGCTCTCGATGTACGACACGGACATCAGCAGGACCAGGTAGCCGCCCACGATGAACACCGCTTTGAGCACCAGGGCGAAGCCGTCCACCACGTAGCCGCCGCCGAGCAGCGACCTTGATCCGGGACCGCCCCCGAAAGCGAGCGTGACCAGCGGGACGGCGGCCAGCGCCAGACCCAGCACCCCGGCGAACGCAACCCAGTACTTGCGGGAGCGGGGCAGGGCCACGTCGAGGCCGAGCACCACCAGGATGGTGGCGGCTACGACGATCTCGGGCGCCAGCGCGTGGTAGTCGAGGTCCACCGTGTCAGCCCCCGAAAGCGGTCTTCGCCAGGTTGACGACCGCATCGGTGGTGGCCCCCAGGATGATCCTCGGGTACACGCCGATGGCCACGATCGCCACGATCAGGGGCGCCCACGACAGCCACTCGTAACGGCCCACATCGGCGAACTGGTGACCGGACCACTCGTCCTTGGGCTCACCCAGGTTGACTCGCTGGAGCATCCAGAGCATGTATCCGGCGGTGAGGATGGTGCCGACAGCGCCGATCACCATGTAGGTCTGGAACTGGGACACACTGAGGCCGGACAGGGGACGGTAGGCGCCCACCAGCGACATGAACTCGCCCCAGAAGCCTGCCAGACCGGGTAGTCCGAGCGAGGCCATGGCGGTGAAGGCGAGGATGCCACCCATCCAGGGCATCAGCTTCTGGTTACCGCCCAGGCGGGCGATCTCCCGGGTGTGGTAGCGATGTTGCAACGAGCCGGCCACGAAGAAGAGCAGCCCGGTGATCAACCCGTGGGCCACCATACCGATGATCGCGGCGTTGAACCCGATATCGGTCATCGTGGCGATCCCCAGCATCACGAAACCCATGTGCCCCACCGACGAGAAGGCGATGAGCCGCTTCACGTCGGTCTGGGCCAGGCAGGCCAGCGAGCCGTAGATTATCCCTATCACCGCCAGCAAGCCGATGAACGGCGCCCACTCCCGCGCCATCTCCGGCAGGATCGGGATCGAGATACGAAGGAAGGCGTAGGAGCCCAGCTTCAGCAGGATGGCCGCCAGCAGCACCGAACCAACGGTGGGGGCGGCGGTGTGGGCATCGGGCAGCCAGGTGTGGAAGGGCCACATCGGTACCTTCACCGCGAACCCCAGGAACATGGCCCCGAACACCAGGAAGGCGAAGGTCCCGCTCCCGAAAGCGTTGTCGGCGCCTAGGGCGATCAGGGTAGGGATATCGAACGTGTTCTCGGGTAGGAAGTCGCCGGAACGAAAGTAGAGGGCCAGGAAGCCCAGCAGCATGAACGCCGACCCGAACAGGGTGAAGATGAAGAACTTGATGGCCGCGTAGAGCCGCATGGTCACGGTCCGGCCCAGCACCGGGATGCGCCGCTGCGAGCTGTCACCCCAGATTCCGATCATGAAGTACATGGGCAGCAGCACCAACTCGAAGAAGATGAAGAACAGCACCAGGTCGAGGGCCACGAACGTCCCGTTCATGCCGGTCTCCAGCAGCAGCATCAGCGCCAGGAAGCCCCGCACGTTGCGCGGCTCCTCCCAGTGGTCCCACGAGTAGACCACCGCCAGGAACGTCACCACCGCCGACAGCACCAGTAGCGGGAGGCTGATGCCGTCCACACCGATGTGGTAGTCGGCCCCGATGGCCGGGATCCAGCTCTCCTTGACCTCGAACTGGAACCGCTCCGCCGCCCCGTAATCGAAGGCGACCGCCGCTAACACGGCAAGTACGCCGGTGAGGGCGGTGACCAACAGGGCGGTCCACTTCTGGGCCGTCTCGTTTGCCTTCGGGAAGGCGAACAGCGCCAGCGCCCCTGCCACCGGCAGGAACACGATGAGGCTGAGCCCCGCGGATTCGAACCAGGCCATCTCGCTCTTCTCCTCTGTCTGCCTTCTGTTCTGTCTAGTTGACGATCACGAGTACAACCACCAGCACCAGCGCCCCCACGACGAAGCCACCCGCATACTGCTGGACCTTGCCGGTCTGGAGCAAACGGAGCCGTCCGCCCGCTCCCCTGGTACCTCCCGCCGCGGCGTTGAGCACCAGGTCGATGCCCTGCTGGTCCAACCGGCCGTACACCAGGTTGCCCAGCCAGGCGGTGACGAGTCCGGCCCCGTTGACCACCGCGTCGATCACGTAGCCGTTCACCCAGTCGACGCCTCGGGCGATGGGGCCCTTGATCGGGTCCACTACGCCTGCCATGTACAGGTGGTCGATGTAGTACTTCTGGCGTAGCAGCGGGTACAGCACCGGGATCTCCAGCCGGTCCCGCGCCGCCTGGGTCTCCGCCTCCGGCGCGAACAGCAGCCAGCCTAGGACGATCCCGGCCAAGGCGGCGCCCAGTCCGTAAGCGGCCAGGTCCCAGTCGATACTCGACGGGTGATGATCACCCATCGTCACGATCCGGGCCCCCACCCAGTCGGTGAAGTTCCGGAAGGGACCCCAGGAGACGCCGGGGATGTTCAGGAACCCGGCGATGACGCTGGGGATCGCCAGCGCCACCAGCGGGACGGTCATGACCCGCGGTGACTCGTGCGGGTGGCCGTGTCCCTTGTAGGTACCGAAGAAGGTGAGGGCCACCGCCCTCGTCATGTAGAAGGCGGTCACGAAGGCCCCGGCGATGGCCACCCACATGAACCCCATATACCCCTCGTTGCCCAGGGTGGCGAGGATCTCGTCCTTCGACCAGAACCCGGCGAGGGGGATCACCCCGGCCAGCGACACCGACCCGACCACGAAGGTCCAGAAGGTGACCGGCATCTTGCGGCGCAGGCCGCCCATATCGCTCATGTTGTTGGAATGGACCGCGTGGATCACCGACCCCGCCCCGAGGAACAGCAGGGCCTTGAAGAAGGCGTGGGTGAAGAGGTGGAACAGCCCGGCCGTGTACCCCCCGGCCGCCATCGCAGCCATCATGTAACCGAGCTGGGAGACGGTCGAGTAGGCCAGCACCCGCTTGAGGTCGTCGGCCACCAGCGCCAGGAAGCCGAGAACGAACAGGGTGATGACCGCGATCGGCACCATCCACTGCCGGGCATCGGCCGCCATCTGCTGGTAGAGGGGGAAGGTCCTGGCCATCAGGTATATGCCGGCGGTGACCATGGTGGCGGCGTGCATGAGCGCCGAGACGGGAGTGGGGCCGGCCATGGCATCCGGGAGCCACACATGGAGGGGGAACTGGGCCGACTTGCCCATCGCCCCGAAGAACAGCAGCAGGGCGCCTGCCACCGCCACCCCCTCGAGGGTGTCGCTGTGAACGTCGGCCGACGTGTTGAGCGTCGAGAAACGGAAGCTGCCCAGCGCGGGGGCGAGGAGGATGGTCCCTAGGATCAGCCCCACATCCGCCACCTTGTTGGTCAGGAAGGCCTTGACGGCCGCGTCGCTGTTCTCCTTGTGCTCCCAGTAGTGGCCGATCAGGAGGTAGCTGGCCAGGCCCACCCCCTCCCAGCCGATGATCAGCTGGATCAGGTTGGGCGCTCCCACCAGCACCAGCATCGAGCCGGCGAACAGCGACAGCGAGGCGAAGAACCACGGAACCCGGACGTCGCCCTTCATGTAGCCCACCGCGTAGACGAACACCAGGAAGGCCACGAACGCCACCACCCAGTACATCATGATCGACAGCCCGTCCACCACGAAGCCCAGCTCGAACGAGAGCCGGTGGCCCGCGAACGTGCCCACCTCCGCGATGGTGAGGTTCACCTCCCGGTATATGTCGCCCACCATGTTCTGGACGAGGAGCACCGACGCCCACACCAGGTTGACGCCCATCGCCCCCACCGCCAGCTCCGCCCCCTGCCCTTTCATGCGGTTCCCCAGCACGATGATCGCCAGGAAGGCCACGAACGGGAGCACCAGCATGATCCAAGCCGTCCCGGCGAAGAAGCCTCCCGAGGAGAGTTCCATGGGTTCGTAGTCCAGTTCCTTGGCCAGGATCAGCGAGGCGGATGCGGCGAAGCTCACCATGGAATCCTCACCACCTCATCAGGTCCAGCTCGTCGATGTTGCCCGATGCCCGGTTGCGGAACACCATCAGGATGATGGCCAAGCCGATCCCCACCTCGGCGGCGGCGATGGTGATCACGAAGATGGCAAAGATCTGGCCGTGGGCGGCGGCGGTGTTCCAGAAGGCCTCGAAGGCCACCAGGTTGATGTTGACCGCTGCCAGCATCAACTCCACCGCCAGCAGGACGGTGACCGCGTTACGCCGGGACAGCAGCCCGTAGATCCCGATCGAGAACAGGATCGCCCCGAGAAACAGGAACTGGGTGAGGATCATGGCGGTCCACCTACGGTCATACCCGTATCCCCTCCTCTTCCTCGGCCGGGGTGAGGTCCTTGCGGGCCAGGGTGATACCCCCGATCAGGGCCGCCAGCAGGACGAACCCGACCGCTTCGAAGGGGATCAGGTAGCGGCGGATGAACCCCTCCCCGAGGATGCCGGTGGCGGTGGCGGTTCCGACCGCCGGGAGGGGCTCGGCGAAACGGTCCATCTGGTCGGAGACCGCCACGATCAACCACAGCGTCACGGCCAGGACTGCCAGCGAGGCCAGAGCCGCGGGCCAGCGGGTACTGTGGCTCAGGTCGGTCTCCCGCCCGATCGGCGCCCGGGTGATCATGATGCCGAAAAGGAAGAGCACCACCACCGCGCCGATGTAGACCAGCACCAGCACCCAGGCCACGAACTCGGCGGACAGGAGGATGAACAGACCGGCGGAGGCCGCCAGGGTCAGCACCAGGAACAGGGCGGCGTGTACCACGTTGCGGCTGGTCACCACCCGGAGGGCGGCCACCACCATGGGCACCGCCATCGCCAGGAAGGCCCAGTTGACGGGCTCGGCCAGCCAGTCGGGAAAGGTCATCCGGGTCTGTCTCCCGGGAGCAGGACACGAATCACGGTCCAGCAGGTCACGACTGGGCCCCCAGACCCTCGGGTACGGTCGCCATCCAATCCTGCAACCGGTCCATGTCGTGCATCATCGGCCCCATGCCGTACTCCGAGTACTCGTACTCGGGCGTCCAGAACAATGCGTCGAAGGGGCATACCTCCACGCAGATACCGCAGTACATGCACAGCGCGTAGTCGATATCGAAGCGGTCGAGGGTGGCCCGCGCCCGGGAACGGCCGCCGGGTCGGGTGGGGGGCTTCATCTCCTTATGGCCCTCGATGTAGATGCACCAGTCGGGGCAGGAGCGGGCGCACAGCATGCACACCGTGCAGGCCTCCTGCTCGAGGGCAATCACGCCCCGTGCCCTGGGCACCGGGGTCTCCTTTATCTTCGGGTAGTTGACGGTGGACCGCAGCCCCACCCGGCCACCGCTCAGGTTGAAGGCCCAGGTCCGCAGCATGGTCGTGAACGTGACCCGCATCCCGGTCAGCATCCCTAGCTTGGGGACCTTGCGCAGATTGCGCAACCCGGACAGTTTCATCTAAACCACCACCTTCAGGATTGCCGTCACGATTATGTTGCCGATCGAGATCGGGATCAACCACTTCCAGGCCAGCGTCTGGAGCTGGTCCTCGCGGAGCCGGGGCAGGGTCCACCGGATCCAGATCATCAGGAACACCAGGATCCCGATTTTGGCGAACACGATGAGCGGCGACAGCAGGCTGTCGGTTGGGATCCCCCAGAAGCCGTAACCGCCCAGGAAGAGGGTCACCGCGATGGCCGACATGGTGAACATGTTGGTGAACTCGGCCAGGAAGAAGAACAGGAAGCGGAAGCCCGAGTACTCGGTGACGTAGCCCATCACCAACTCCGACTCGGCGATGGGCATGTCGAAGGGCAGCCGGGTCAACTCCGCGAGCGTTGCGATCATGAAGATGGCCAGGCCCACGAACTGGGTGATGAGGAAGGGCCATCCCTGGGCCACCTGAGCCTGGACGATTCCCTGCATCGACATGGTGCCCGCCTGGATCACTACCCCCACCGTGGCCAGGACGAGGGGTAGCTCGTACGCGATCAACTGCCCAGCGGCCCGCAATCCTCCCATCATGGAGTACTTGTTGGCCGACGACCATCCCGCCATCAGCACCCCGATGGTGCTGATCGACGATACGGCCAGGGCGTAGAAGATCCCCACTTCGAGGTCGCGGACTATGCCGTAGCGGGACGGGTGCAGGGGGATGACGACCAGCAGCGCCATCGTCCCCATCATGACCAGGGCCGGCGCCCACTTGAAGACCGGCCGGTCCGCCTCGGCGGGAACGATGTCCTCCTTCTGGATGAACTTGACCCCGTCGGCGATGAGCTGCGCCCACCCGTACCGGCCGCCGGCGAAGTAGGGCCCCACCCTGCTCTGCATATGGGCCGACAGCTTCATCTCGGCGTAGCCGATCACTATCCCGATGGCCGGCACCGCCGCCGCAACCACGGCCAGCTTGATGCCGAGGTCCAACCAGAAGACCAGCGCCAGCGTCATCGGTCCACGTCTCCCAACACGAAGTCGAGCGAACCCATGATGGCGATGAAGTCCGGCACCAGGGCCTTCTCCAGTATCCAGGGGAGGATGGACAGGTTGGAGAACGATGCCGAGCGAATCTTGAGCCGGTAGGGGCCCAGGCCGCCAAGGGAGACCAGGTGGTAACCCATCTCCCCTTTGGGGTTCTCGGCGCGTACGTAGGTCTCTCCCGGAGGGACCTTGATAATGCGGGGGACCTTGGCCTGGAGGGGACCGGACGGGATCCCGTCGATGGCCTGGCGGATGATGCGGGCCGACTGGCGGATCTCCTGGAGGCGCACCCACCACCGGTCCCAGCAGTCACCGTTCTCCCCCACCGGGATGTCGAAGTCGAAACCGTCGTAGGGCAGGTAATCGGACACTTTCCGCAGGTCGAAGGGGCATCCCGATGCCCGCAGGTTGGGTCCCGACACACCGTAGGAGGCGCCCACCTCGACCGGCAGGACCCCCACCCCCTTGGTGCGGGCCAGGAACACCTCGTTACCGGCCACCAGGCGCTCTAGCTCTTCGCACGTCGCCTCCACCTTGCCCATCGCATCGCGGGTCTCGGCCAGGAAACCGGCCGGGATGTCCATACCCGCCCGCTTGGTGATGGGTCCGGCGGCATAGACCGGCCTGACGCCTCCGATCCGGTTGAAGTTGGGGTGGAAACGGCCCCCGGTGACCGATTCGAGCAGGTCGAGCACACGCTCCCGCTCCCGCAGGGCGAAGAACAGCGGGGTGGCGGCACCCAGCTCCAAGGGGTAGGAGGCCATGAAGACCAGATGGGACGATATACGGGCCATCTCGGTGAGCACCAGCCTGATCCACTGGGCGCGGGCCGGCGCCTCGACACCCATGAGGCGCTCCGCGGCCACGATGAAGGGCACCTCGTTGGCGAACCCCGACACCCAGTCGATCCGGTTGACGATGGTGGTGATCTGGGGATAGGTGCGGACCTCGGCGAGCTTCTCGTAGCCCCTGTGCATGTACCCGATCACCGGGCGCACGTTGGTGGCCCGCTCGCCGTCGATGGTGGCGATGAGGCGCAGCACCCCGTGGGTTGAAGGGTGCTGGGGACCGATGTTGAGGGTCATCCCCTCGGTCTCCAACTCGACCGACACCGCTACCTCCGACAGGTGGTGGGTCAGGGCGCGGTCCATCAGTGGTCTGCCTGTGAAATGGCTTCGTGACATGCGCCGGCAGCGGCGTTTCTCGCAAGGCCCGCCGACGAAGGCGTACCCGCAGGGTACATCGAGGAGGCGGAACACCGCGAGGGACGTCGATGGCAAGCAGGGCACGGAAAGTTGTTTTGCAGGCAGACCACTTACACCCCCGGGTTCACGGTCGAGGGCCCCGTGCCCTTCTCGGGCATATCCTCCACGTCCACTTTCCCGGGCCAGGGCTTCACCTCGCGGCTCAACAACGGGAAACTCTTGCGCAGGGGATGACCCTCGAAGGCGTCGGGAAGGTACAGCTTGGTGAGATCGGGATGGCCGACGAAGTCGATCCCGAACATCTCCGCCGCTTCCCGCTCGTGCCAGTTGGCGCCGGCGTAAACGTCGGCGATGCTGTCGATCGACGGTGAGTCATGATCGATGTCGGCCGAGATGAGCACCAGCCTCCCATCGGCCAGATCCGAGACCGCGCACAGCATCTCGTAGCGTTCCTCCACTGGCTCGCCATGCTCATCCCCCACCGCCACGTCGTTGGACCAGTCGATGGCCGACAACCACGAGAGGAAGATGAGACCTAGGTCGTCGCGGGCCGCGGTCAGAGCATCCTTCCAGACCGGGGCGGCCACCCTCACCTTGGCGGTACCGTGAGCCACCTCGGCCCGGCCGCCCACCACGGAAGCGACCGTGGCGGCGAAGTGGCCGAGCGCATCGGCGGTCTCGGGTGCGGCGGTTTCAGACGGGCCGACGGTCACGCTGCTTCCACTTCTCTCGCACATCCTCCTGGCGGATCTTCTCCTGCAGCAGGACGATCCCGTCCATCAGGGCCTCCGGGCGGGGCGGGCAACCGGGAACGTACACATCGACGGGAATGATCTGATCCACACCCTTGGTCACCGAGTAGGAGTCCCAGTAGGGGCCGCCGCAGTTGGAGCAGGACCCCATCGAGATCACGTACTTGGGCTCGGGCATCTGCTCGTAGAGACGCTTGATGGCCGGCGCCATCTTGTCGGTGACGGTTCCCGCCACCACCATCAGGTCGGCCTGTCGCGGGGAGGCGGGGAGGGGAATAATGCCGAAACGCATGAAGTCGTAGCGGGGACCGGAGGCGGCCATCATCTCGATGGCACAACAGGCCAGGCCGAACTGGAACAACCAGAGCGAGTAGCGGCGCGACCAGTTGAGCAACCAGGAAACCGGCCGCAGACCGCCGAAGCGCTCGGCGACTATGCCCACGATCCAACACCCACCGATCTGATCCCCAAGACTCTCACTCCCACTTGAGTACCCCCTTGCGAACCGCGTATAGCAGCCCTTCGAGCAAGGTGAGGAGGAAGATGACGATGGCGATCACGCCCGGAAGACCCAGCTCCTCGGAAACGATCGCCCAAGGGAAGATGAACACCGCTTCCACGTCGAACACCACGAAGAGCAGCCCGAAGATGTAATAGCGCACGAAGGTCTGGTTCCAGCCCTCGCCCACCGGGTCGACGCCGCACTCGTAGGTGGTCATCTTCTCCTTGCCGGGATTGGAGGGACGGACCAGGAAGGTGAGGCCCAGCGTGAGGGCCACCAGGATAACGCCGAAAGCCGCAAAGGCGGCCACCGCGACGTAGTCCTGGAAGTATTCGCTCACGGTTGCTCCACCGTCGTTTTCCGGTTGCCTGCCCCGGCTGCTCGGGTCCGGTTCCATACCGCCGCATCCGGGCGGCACCGGGGCACTTTCCGGACCACCCGAACCATGGCGAGTATAGGTGCCGACCCCGGACCGATGAATTCCGCCGGGCTAGCGTGCGGGGCGTGACCGACACATCGGAGCCGCGGACCCCGGACTATTCGGGGGGATCGCTCAACAACCTGGTGGCCGAGTTGGAATGGCGCCTGACCGGATCCGCCCCGGCGCCCCGACTGCATGCCCGTCTAGCCGAGCAGATCCCCGAAGCGGCCACCTACGTGCTCTTCCTGATCGACGGGCTCGGCGTCCATCAACTGGGCCATCCGGCGGCCGTCTCGTTGGCCGCCGCCCACCGTGGGACGATCGACGCTCCCTTCCCGACCACCACCACCGTGAGCCTCGCCACGGTGGCCACCGGCCTGCCCCCGAGCCAGCACGGCTGGATCGGACACTTCGTCCTGCTACCCGGCCATCCGAGACCGATCAACTCGCTTAGATGGGTGGACTCAACCGGCCGGGCGGTTCCGTCATACGCGCCCCGCCTCCTCCCCGGACCCAACCTCTGGGAGAGGCTGGCAATGGCGGGAACGGAGCCGATCACCATCCAGCCGGCCACCTACGCCGACACCCCCTTGACCAAGGCGCTCTACCGGGGATGCCGGTTCGAGGGGGTGGTCAACACCGGCGACCTGGTCCGGGCCACGGTGGATCTGGCGAGGGAACCCGGCCGGCTGATCTTCACCTATTACCCGGCGGTCGACATCGCAGCCCACATGCGGGGATCGGCGAGCCCCGCATATGCTGCCGCCCTCGCCGACGTGGCCGGTGCCTGGGACCGGATCGCCGCCCACCTTCCGGCTCACGCCGCCATGGTGGGAACAGCCGACCATGGCGTGGTCGCCATCGCCGAGTCGGGCAAGCACCGGCTGTACGGTCGGGATACACCGGGTCTCACGCTGTTCGGGGATCCCCGGTCCCTGTACGTCAAGGGTGATGGAGAGTGGATCGAGGAGTTGGGGGCCGGTCTTCCCGCCACGTGGTACCCGAGGGAAAGCCTGGAAGCTCTGTGGGGATCGGCGGGTGGCCCGAGCACCGCAGGTCGGCCTGCGCCGTTGATCAAACCGGACGGCGCGTTCCTCGCCCACGAAGGCCGTGTGCTTCTCCCCGGTCATATGGACAGACGCCTGGTCGGGTACCACGGAGGCCTTGACTCTCGCGAGGTAGAGATCCCCGTCCTCGTGGTACCGCCACAGGGCCGATGAGGAGCATCCGGCGGGATCGAACGGTCATCATCCGGAAAAGTGCCTAGGAGGGTGGTGTGGAACCCCTTCACGGCCCGTCGACCGATGACATAATGCCTGTTCAGAGGAAGACGGGTCGTTGCTCCCCACCGTTTTAGACCACCCTCCTCGGGCAGGAGTTGGCTCCGGCTAACCTCCTGACCAGGCGAAAGGACGCTGTCTTGGATGTTTCCGATCTCGCTTTGTTGATCCTTCGTATGTGGATCGGGGTGGTCATGTTCGTTCACGGCGCCAATCATGCCCGCACCGCCGCAGGGACCGGCCGCTGGCTCAAACGGGTCGGATGGCGAGCCCCCCGGTTTCAAGCGTGGCTGTTGTCCATAGTCGAAATCGCAATAGGTGTCGGGCTGGTCCTCGGCTTGATGACTACCCCCGCGGCGGCCGGTACCGTAGCCATCGTGCTGGTCGCCTTCCTTACGGAACACCTGCGCAACGGCTTCTTCATATTCAACAAGGGCCAAGGTTACGAGTACGTGGTCACGTTGGCCGCCGCAGGCTCGGCGCTGGCCCTCCTCGGTGCCGGTGAGTGGTCGTTGGACATGGTTCTCGACATCAACCTGAGCGGCGTCAGCCGAAGCCAGATCCTCTTGGCTGTCATGGGCCTCGGAATAGTCCACGTAGCCGCCTCCTGGCGGCCCGGCCTGATCGGAGAGGGCGCTACCAAATCCGGGTAATGAGTAGCCGGTAGCTCGGTCCGCCTACGGGACCCGCACGCCGAAGATGCCCGCCGATAGGCGGCTACTCCCAGGGACGCGCGCCGACAGCCGTTTGCAACCTCGCGAAACTCTTTCCGAGCAAGGGGGTTGACGCTGTCATATCCGTGCCGCATAGTGAGTAACGCCAAACACCGGAGCAGGTTCGAACAGGCGTCACTCGACCGCTCAAGGGATCATCTTCTCGGAACGAGTCGCCCCTACCGGTGCGGAAGTGGAGCGCGTTCGGAGCCCAGGAAAGGTGGCGGTGGGGGAGGGCCCAGCGGGGTGGCCCTTTAGGGCGAATTTCGCGACCTGGCACCTGGCGGTTCATGGTCCACAGAGGACGTCCATATCCCCGCATCCCGAGAGCGGCAACGAGGAACCTTCGACCGGCAACCGGTCAATAGTCATTGATCACCGACACAGGGGCTCGTACCGCACTCCCCGGTCCGAGAGCCGCTCCAGGACCATCTCAAGGCCTCGGACGGTCTGGGCGCGGTTGCCGCCACCGTCGTGCATCAGCACGATCGACCCGTCGGTGACCTGAGACACGATACGGTCGGCGATCTCCGCAGCGTTGAGACCCAGCCAGTCGTTGGCGCTGACCGACCACAGATACACTTCCAGCCCGTGTTCGGCCGCCCACTCCCGGGTGTGTTTCCCGGTGGCCGCGTAGGGAGGTCGCAGGCACGGGGTGGCGTGTTCGCCGAGGATCTCCTGGGTCCGGCTGATCGTCCGGTCGAACTCCTCCCGGGACAGTTTAGCGAGGTTCTCGTGCCCCCAGGTGTGATTGGCCACGGTATGGCCCTCCGAGACGATCCTCTCGAAGAGATCCGGGTGGCGCTCCACGAGCGACCCGAGGACGAAGAAGGTGGCCCGGGCACCATGGCGGGCGAGGATGTCGAGTACCTGGGGCGTGTTGGAGGGGTGGGGACCGTCGTCGAACGTCAGGTAAACGATGTCTCCGGACTCGATGCCGGATCTGGCAGGCGCCGCAACGGGTCGGGGCTTCTCCGGTTCGGGTTCGGGTTCGGGTTCGGGTGACACGACCCGAATGGTCAGCCCGTAATCGCTGAAGTCCTCGTCCGAGGAGACCACGCTCACCCGCCAGGCACCACCGGAGGGCAGGGCCGCTTCCACGCGCTGCTGCTGCTCGGCCTCCGAGAGGATCACATCGTCGCCCAGCCACACTTCGAGCCACACGCCCGGACGTGCGTCGAGCGTGGCCGTGAACCTCTGTCCGGCCGCGGCCTCGACCGCGTAGACCTGCGGGCGCTGAGGCCCTACGGTTCCCGTCACGACGGCGCGGATCTCTCCGCCGTCGAACCGCACATCGATGTCGGGCCGGTAGGGGCCCGACAGCAGGATGTTGTTGTCCGGTGTCGGGGTCGCCATCCCCGGCTCGGGCGCATTGGTCTGGGTGTCCGGCTCCTGCTCGGGGGACGACGTGGGGAGTTCCTCCTCAATGCCGGACTCCTCGCTACCGGACCGACTAGCGGAGGGCGGTGCCTCGACATCCTCTACCGGGTCGGGACCCCGCGCCCCGACATCCCCGTCACCAGCAGGTTCGGTGGCATCCCGGGCGGCGGCCTCCCGAACCGTGGTGGAACTCCCCGAAGTTCCACCGTCAGGCTGCGGCGTCGTATCACTCCCGGGCAGGGTGGTCCCGGTGGCGCCGTCGACCTCCTCGACGACCGTGGCGGAGACGGAGGAAGTCGGAGACGGTTCGGATCGGTCCTCGCCCGGTGCTGAACACGCAGCTACGGATACGAGCGCCGCAAGGACGAGGAGATACGGCGCCCCCCGGTGGCGAATCACCGAGGCGCGCACCCTACGAAGGGCTCATCCGAACCGGGGCTCCAAGGAATGGGCATGACCACCCTCAAGATATCGAAGCCGAGGATATAGCCGGGAGCACACCTGAAGGGGGATCTTTGATACCGAATCGGTCGCCGGACCGGAGGTCACCTCCAAGGTGGCTGTCGGCCGGAACGCGGCCGGACTCGGAGAGCTCGGTTTCTTCAGCGAACGATGGCCGACGCACCGGATCGGTTGACCTACGGTTCGATCAATACCTTGCCGGTGGTGGCCCGGCCTTCGAGCGCCCGGTGGGCGTCGGCGGCTGCTTCGAGGGGATACCGAGCGCCGATCCGCACCTCCAGACCGTCCGCTATCGAGGCGAAGAGTTGCTCGGACATCGCCAGCAGGGAATCGCGGGAAGCCACATGGTCGAACAAGGTGGGCCGCGTGAAGAACAGGGACCCGTTGGCGCTCAGGACCAGCGGGTCGACCGGATCCACGGCCCCAGAGGCATTCCCGAACGCCACCATCAGACCGAAACGGCGGAGGAGGCCGAACCCGGCCGATACGGTGGCCCTTCCGACCCCGTCGTAGATCACGTCCAGGGGTCGCTCGCCGCCGATCTCCTGGACCCGTTCGGCGAAGTCCTCCCGGCTGTAGACGATCACGTGATCCGCTCCGGCAGCCCTGGAGATCTCGGCCTTGGCGTCGTTCCCGACCGTGGTGTATACCGTAGCGCCCAACCGCTTGGCCATCTGGGTTAGCAGCAGGCCCACACCCCCGGCGCCGGCATGGACCAGGCACGCCGATCCGGCCTCCAGCCGGTAGGTCTCGGTCGCCAGGTAGAGGGCGGTGAGTCCCTGGAGCATCGATGCCGATGCCGTGTCGAGAGATACATTCTCGGGAACCGGGACCAGTTGGTCGGCGGGAACCACCGCCCGCTCGGCATAGGCGCCCAGTACCGAACAGAAGGCCACCCGGTCCCCCGTCGACAGACCGGCGACCGAGGACCCGACCGATGCGACCGTACCGGCCGCCTCAAGTCCGGGTGTGAACGGCATCCCGGCCGGGTAGAGGCCGGTCCGGTGATAGGTGTCGATGAAGTTCAGCCCGGCCGCCCCCAGCTCAACAAGGACCTCGCCGGGTCCGGGTACCGGCTCATCGACTTCTTCGACCACCAGAACCTCGGGACCGCCCAATCGGCGGATCACGACAGCACGCATCGACCTACCTCCTCGGATCGTGGCTCCTCCAGCAGTACGTTACTCAGCGGAGGCGCGCATTCGGCAAGTGTGACACTGTCTCCAATGCTCGTGACGGTCTGGGCAGCACGCGGTATCTAGGGCCGCTGGATCACAAACTCCGAACCATTCGCCTACCGACACGGTCGTTGGCAATCATCGCAAGGCACACCATTTCAAGCTGCTCCTAGGGATTCCGCGACATCGAGAAGTCCTTGTGGCATCACGGTTTTCGGTCGCTGATCGCTACGCCGAGGGTACCTTCGCACCCATCTGGTGGGCCGGGTCCCGCAACTCCTCGGGAGTCCGGAACAAACAAGTCGCCCACAGATCTTCACCGAATTCGGCGATGAACCGATCAGCGACCATATCTCTGTAGCGGTAGATCTCGTCCAGCGGCCATCCATCATGACCGTCTCCGTGGGGAGGTAGTTCAACGACAGGTAGGGCCACCCACCCGTCCAAGTCGCCGGGAGTGGGAATGATTCGCAAATATCGGATACGCGCCGGATCACCCATACGCGCCAGCTCTTCGTTGATGCGAATGAGAAGGCTCTCACTCTTCTGACGGAGGTTCATCACACCGAGTCTAGCCCGAGTCTCGGCGCGGGGATGCTTAGATAGCAAACTATTCTCGTTGGTTTCAATATAAAGTAATCATCAACGTTTGGCAACAGCAGACAGAGCGGCGTCGAAGCGCCGGGCTACGGCCCCCCACGAATAGTGATCGACAGCATGGGCTCGGGCTGCCATACCCATCGCCGCCCGCCGGTCGAGGATCAGACGGACGGCTTCGACGATGCCATCCACCGAACCGGCTACGTAGCCGGTCACACCGGGTACCACCGTCTCGGGGGCGCCGCCGGACGTCCCCGCTATCACGGGGATCCCGGAGGCAGAGGCTTCGAGGTACACGATGCCCAGACCCTCGGCCTCCAATCCCAGCCAGCGGGACCGGACCGGCATGACGAACACGTCACAGGAGCGGTACAGAGTGGGCATTTCCTCCCATGGCACGTCGGACTCCACCCGGACCGGAACCACGGCTCGCGCCGCCCGCCGCCTGATGCGAGCCTCGAGGCGTCCCTTGCCTGCCAGCAGCACCTCCACGGGCAACCCTCCGGCCTGGAGCCGTTCGGCTGCGGCCAGCACCCGCAGGTGGCCCTTGCGGGGAACGAACCGGGAGATGCAACCGATGACAAGCCGCTCCGCCTCCGCACCGCCGGATCGGCGCTCTACGGGATGGAACAGCGCCAGATCGACTCCGGCCCCGAGCACCCTGGCCTCCGCCGCCCCCATCGCCGTCACCTTGCGGGCGGTGAAGGCGGAGACGGTCAACACGAGGGAGGCGCGACGGAAGGTCCGGCCCAACACCTGGCGCAGCACCGGCGCTGCACCGGGCAGGGTCACCTCCGCCCCGTGGGCCATCACCACGTAGGGGATGCCGGACTCCGCAGCCAGCCTGGGACCGAGTTGGGCGAGCGGGTGGGGCGCTCCGAACACCACCACGTCGGGGTCGAAGTCTCCGATGTGGTGGCCGATCCGGTGGTAGGTCCTGCGGGTGGGGAGCATGAATGAGACCCCGGCCCGGACGACGCCCGGATCGGACGGTGCACCGGGGTGGTTCGGCGCCATCACCCGAAAGCGAACCGCCGAGTGACCGACCAGGTTCGAAAGATACTGCTGTATCCCGCCCGGCTTGGGGGGATAATCGTTGGTCACCAGCAACGCCCGCATGGATATTGACGGTACCTCGAAACGGAGATGCCGATGAACCTGGTGTGGCCGGCCGGGCCCCGGCCGGGTTATGGGGGTTCCTCCCCCGTGCTGTCACCGGCGAGCTATTACGATCACTCCCAGGATGAGACGGCCCCCGATACGTGTGCTCGACGCAATCGGAACACCGACGGCCATGGGACATGTCCACGGGGCGACCCACGCCACCGAGATCTGCACCTACACCGACGAACGTATCGATCTGGTGATGTCGGGTCTCTGGAGCGGTGTGCCCGTCTCCCGGGGAGAGGTGCTGGAACTGGCGGAGTCGTGCCTGGCGGTCCACCGGCGCCAGTCGGCTCCTCTCTACGAGGAGATGGAGGCTATGGCCGCCGGGGCCGGGATCACCATGGCCGAGGCAGTGGTGGTAGGCGGCTTCACCGACTTCGTCGACACCGTGCGGGCCGAGATAGGCGGCGACCACCCCGACCACGTGATCGAGGACACCTGCACCGCCTTCATCGTTCCCGATGCTCGGGCCGATGGCGCCGGCCTCTTCGGGCAGACCTGGGACATGCACGCGTCGGCCACCGACCATGTGATCCTCCTGCGCACCAAACCCCAAGACGGACCCGCGGCACTCATCTTTACGACCACGGGTTGTCTGGGCCAGATCGGGATGAACGAACTCGGTGTGTGCGTGGGTATCAACAACCTGACCGGGGTCGACGGCGGAATCGGTGTCACCTGGCCGACGGTGGTACGCCAAGCCCTTCTGGCAGAGACCGCGGCGGGGGCCAGGGACGTGATCCTGGGGGCCGAACTCGCCGGAGCGCACAACTACATGGTCTTCGATGAGGAGGGCAACGGTTTCAACATCGAGGCGATGCCGACGGTGCGGCCCGTCACCCCGCTCCGCTCGCACGCGTTGGTGCACACCAACCACACCACCACCGAAGCCACCGATGCCGTCGAGGGCGAGCGGCCGCCCGATCTCCACGACAACTCCCGTAGGAGAATGCGCACCGCCATGGATCATCTCGACCGCGACGACCTGACGGTCGAAGACCTCATGGAACTCACGCAGGACCAGGTCTGCCAGGTAGCCGAGCCCCCGTACCACGTGGAGACATCGGGCGCCACGGTCATGCGCCCCAGAGCCCGCGAGTTCTGGGCGGTCTGGGGTTTGCCCAGCATGAACGACTACGTCAAGATCGACTTCCTGTGAGCACTCGCCGATAGACCACAAGTTCCGAGAGACAGCCCGTGAGAGGCGGTGTCCGGGGACCGGCGCGCCTCAACTCGACCGGGTTACCAACCACGCTTCGAGTGGACCGGACCCGGAGGATGGGCGTCCAGCAGCCTGCCACGCCCACCACGATCGCCATGACCACAACGATCGACAGCCGGCCGGAGGGAGAGTCCGGATAGTTCATCGAAGCCCATGGGCAACGCTGGGCCGCCGGCGCCCGAACCGGTTCCCCCCGGAGGGGGACTTCACCTTCCGGGGGCGGCCGGGCCAGTCCAAGTGGGTCGAGCCGGTGTCCGGAGAGGCGCCCCGATCCTCGACCTGGGGCCTGACTACCTCTGAGGACCGGGTCGGCCGAGGAGTGATCCCTGGCCGCTGGATCCGGGATCGGTCGGTGGGCCGAGCCTGATGGCTGAGGGCCCGGCCCGCACGGGTACCGACCTTTCCAGTTCGGCCCGGACGAGCGGGTCGTCCGGATCCTCCAGCGCGCCCAGGTCCAAGCCCAGGCGGCGGGCGCACCAGACCGCGTGGGCAGAAACGATCGGGTCCGGGTCGGCCAGCGCTCGATCGACAGCCGCCCGCACCCGGGGGTCGGAGGGCTTGCCAACGTTGCCGAGCGCCACCAGCGCGTTGCGCCTCAGGTAGCGGGGTTGGCGCCGCGGTATGTACCACCGTCCGAACCGGGCCAGCAACTCATCGTCGGAGGCGTCGAGCATGTCCAGCAACGACACCCGGGCCCTATCCTGCCCGACCCTGTTCCCGTCGTGTCCGGCGTGCGACCGGGTCTCGGTGCCCCGTCGGCGTCGGGCTCGGTGGCGGGTTTCGAGTCGTATCCGAACCCGGTTGGGAGGGCACACGTCGGCACAGTCGTCGCAGCCGTAGATCCGATCACCCAGCGCCACCCGGTAGTCGGGGTCGAACACACCCGTGGCTTGGACGAGCCACGCGAGGCAGCGGCGGGCGTCCACCGTGCCGGGAGCGATGATGGCCCCTGTCGGGCAGCCGTCCAGGCACCGGTGGCACGATCCACAACCGTCCGCCACCGGATCGGGATCGCTGTCGCAGAGCGCGGCATCGGTGACCACGGCGCCGAGCACCACGAGGCTGCCCGCGCCCGGCACCAGGATGTTGGAGCTCTTGCCCCACCATCCGATGCCGGCCCGGTGAGCCGCGGCCCGGTCCACCAAGTGGTTCTCGTCGGCCACGACCACCGCACGGTGTCCCGCGGAGCGAAGGGGTTCGGCCACCGCCTCGAGCGCAGCGCGCAGCGCGGCGTAGTGGTCGGCTCGGGCATACGCCGCGACCCGGCCGTAGGGACGCCCGTCGTGGAGAGGTTCCGGCTCTCCCCGCCAGAAGTCGAGGGCGCCCACGACCAGGCTGGCCGTACTCGGCAGGATGCGGGTCGGGTCGGTGGAGCGCTCCGGGTTGCGGTAGGTGAACTGCATACCGGCATGCAGTCCCTCCTGCTTGCGCTCCCGGAGGACTCGTCTCGTGTCGGAGAAGGGCTCGGCGAGGCACACACCGACCGCGCACAGCCCGGCGCGGCGACCGATGTCGATCAGCATGTCGGCGGTGACGGTCACACCCCCATCGTGGCAGATCCGACCGTCCGTATCCGCCGCAGGTCGCCGGCTTCGACGGAACCGCTCGACCCCGACCCCGGGACGGATATGCATCCTCGCTCAAGCTATCGCCTCCCGAGGGGGTTGACACTGTCACAGGGTTGCCGCATAGTTAGTGGTGCCAAACACCCGCGCGGTTTCGAAACGGACGTCCTTCGACCGCCCGAGGGATCAAGAATCGGGGAACCGGACACCCCGCTCCCGGCGGGCACGACGCGCTCCGAGCCCAGGAAAGGTGGCGGCGGGGGTGGGCCCGGTCCAGTGGAAGGCGGCGGGGATTTTCGCGATCTGATACCACCGATAAGCCGCTGCGGTTCGGTTAGCCGCTTGGTTCACCGCCGCAGAAGTTGATAAGCGGTCTCTCCGGCCCAGGATCGGCGGCCGGTCCTGAACTCCTTGCGATCAGCCCAGCCCATCACGGCCCGGGTACCCCGGATACCCAGCCACCGCAGGGGTTCCGGCTCCCATGGACGGGACTCGAGCCCCACCCAGGCGAGACTGACCAACTCGGAATCCGCGCCGGTAATCAGATCGGCCAGGGTACGGCCCGCCAGATTGGAGGGAGCGACCCCCTCACCGACGTAGCCTCCCGCGGTTCCGAACCCGCGGTCCCGGTCGAAGCGCACCGACGGAGTCCAGTTGCGGGGAGCGCCGAGCACGCCGCCCCATCGGTGGGTGATATCGGCATCGGCCAGCACGGGGAAGATCTCCACCAGCACCTCCCGGATCAGATCGTGGGACCGCAGGTCTCTCTCCGTGGCCGGACTGATGCGGGAGCCGTACCGGTAAGGCACGACCCGGCCCCCGAAAGCGATCCGCCCGTCGGCGGTCCGCTGCCCGTAGATCACGGCGTAACGATCGTCGGCGAACGTCGGGCGGGTGTCGAGCCCGATCTCGGCCAAGGTGCCCTCGTCGAGCGGTTCGGTGGCGATCATCAACGAGTACAGGGGGACGAGGGTCCGGCGCTGCCCCGGCAGATCACGGGTGTAGGCCTCCGTGGCCCGGATCACCACCGGCGCGGCGACAGTACCTCCGCTAGTGGAGACGCCACACTCATCCAGTGCCGTCGCGGCCGTCTGTTCGACTATCCGGACCCCACGGCGCTCCACGGCCGTGGCCAGGCCCCGCACCAGGCGAGCCGGGTCGACCGCCGCACACGGCTCGTAGAAAATGCCCCCGTACAGGTCTGTGGGCCGGGCGTACTTCCGAACCTGGTCCGGACCGAGCAGCCGGATGATGTCCTCGCCGATCCCGTGGGCCCGGTGATGCTCGACCTCGGCCACCTGGCGACGAGCCTGGGCCCGGTTGCGGGCGAAGCGGATCACTCCCCCCTTGGCAAACCCGCACTCGATGGACTCGGTGCCGATCACCCTTGCTATCTCGTCGACCGAACCGTGCACATAGTCCACGAGCCGCCGAGCCGCGGCATGGCTCGAGCGGCGGGCGTAACCGGCGATGTCGGCAGCCAGTTCCCCGACGACCCACCCTCCGTTCCGGCCGGAAGCCCCGAACCCACAGATCTCACGCTCGATCACCATGATGGACAGGGACGGGTCACGCTCGGTCAGGTAGTAGGCCGTCCACAGGCCGGTGAAACCGCCCCCCACGATGGCCACGTCCACCTCGCTGTCACCGTCGAGAGGGGGGCGGGGTTCGAGGTCACCCGGAAAGGTCGCCAGCCACAGCGACAGGCTCGAGTAGTCAGGCACCGGCCGGAGTATATGATCCGGCTGTGAATAGCAGGCTGTGCTATCGCAACATCGAGAGCCGCTGGGCCGAAGCCCTGGAGGCACTGGAACTGAGGGCTTTTCCCAACGTCGACCCCGCCGACCTCTATTGCGCCGCTGAGTTGAGGGACCTGACCGAGGCGTTCCCGGAGGGGAACTTCGTCGTCCTGGACGGCGACGAGCCGATCGCCATGGGACTCGGCGTGAGGGTCGACTTCGACCTGGAACGGCCCCAGCACAGGCTCAAGGACCTCATGGCACAAGGAGGCAGGGCGGGACACGATCCCGACGGGGAGTGGTACTACGGAACCGACGTCTCGGTCGATCCCCGCTACCGCCGACGGGGAATCGGCAGCCGTCTCTATGACCTACGCAAGGGAGTGTGCTGCGACCTGGGTCTGCGAGGCATCATTGCCGGCGGGGTGATCCCCGGCTACGCAGACCACAAGGCCTCTATGAGCGCAGCGCAGTACGTGGAGAGGGTCGCCGCAGGCGAACTCTACGACCCCACGCTCACCTTCCAGGTCAGGAACGGCTTCGAGGTGCGGGGCGTGCTGGAGAACTACATGCACGACCCGACCGTCGACAACTGCGCATCGTTGATCGTCTGGCCCAACCGGTAGTCCAACCAATGGCCGTCGAGACAGATCCGGCAGGGCCGCGGAACACAGCCGCAGGTTGTTCGAGGCGCTCCGCCAGAACGACAACATCCCCACCGAGGAGTGGCTGACGAGGAGACTGTGGGGCTTCTCATCAGAGCCGCCCTTCCTCCACCCCGGCCGGGCAACCCTCATATCGGAAGCCATCCTGATGCACGGAGGCGAGGCGCAGACCCAGCGAGACTCGTTCGAACACCTGTCTGCCGGCGATGAGGCCGCCCTGCTCGAGTTCCTGCTAACCCTCCAGATCAAACTCTGAAGACCTCTCGGTCCATGCGAAGCTCGATGGCAGTTAGAAGATTCGACAGTATACTAGTGTTATAGCTGCCTCAGCATAATTATACTGTCGAATCGTGAGAGGCCCAAGCACATACTCACCCGCGACGATGGAGGCCCTGAGGCTACTCGGGAACCGGGTGCGGCTGGCTCGCCGTCGGCGCCGATGGACGATCGTCGAGCTCGCGGAGCGGGTGGGGGTATCTCCGGTGACGATCCGCAAGGTCGAGCTGGGCGAACCGACGGTAGCCCTCGGAACTGCGTTCGAGGCAGCCGCGCTGGTGGGAGTCACGCTGTTCCACCACGACCCGGCCAGGAGAGGGCTCGAAGCCGAGTACGTCCGCGCCGAACTCGCCGTGCTGCCGACCGCGGTCCGTCGCGGCCCCGTCGACGACGACTTCTGAGATGACATCGAAACCTCGGAGAGCGTTCGTGTGGGTGTGGCTGCCGGGAGCAGCCGAACCGGTAGTTGCCGGGAAACTCACCGACAGGGGCTCTGTCATCACGTTCACCTATGGCCGTAGCTACCTTGGTCGGACCGGTGCCGTGCCGTTGTATCTTCCGGAGTTGCCGCTGCGGAGAGGGGAGATCAACCCGATATCGGGAGATGTAGCGGGATGTATTGCCGACGCGGGACCCGACGCTTGGGGGAGACGCGTAATCGAGCACGGCCGCACGGTCAAGACCACCGACTCGGGAACGCTCGATTACCTGCTCGAGTCCGGATCCGACCGGATCGGTGCCTTCGACTTCCAGGAATCCGCCACGGATTACACGCCTCGCGTCGGCGACTTGGTGCCGCTCGCCGAACTGGCCGAGGTCTCCGACCGTGTCGAGAGAGGCATACCGCTCACATCCGCGCTCGGCCGCGCCCTTCTCCACGGCACCTCGGTGGGCGGCGCCCGACCCAAGGCGGTCCTGGCCGACGGCACTCGGCGGATGATCGCCAAGTTCGCCTCGGTAACCGACACGTATCCTGTCGTCAAAGCCGAGTACGTCGCCATGAAACTGGCGTCCTGCGCAGCTGTCGATACGGCGCGCGTCGAACTCGACGAAGCGCTCGGCAAAGCTGTCCTCCTCGTCGACCGGTTCGACCGCACAACGACGGGGGAACGGCGGATGATGGTGTCTGCACTCACCATCCTGCAGCTGCATGACGCCTTCGGAATGGCAGGTCACTACGCCACCTACACGGACATCGCCCACCAGATCCGCTCACGATTCACCAACCCCGATGCGACCCTACGCGAGCTCTTCTCCCGCATCACCTTCAACATCCTCGTCGGCAACACCGACGACCGCCCCAGAAACCACACGGCGTTCTCGGACGGCGCCAACCTCACGCTCACCCCCGCCTACGACATTGCTCCGCAACCGCGAACCGGCGGCGAGGCGGCACAGGCGATGGCCTTCGGCGCCGACGGCGACCGGCTCAGCCAAGTCGCCCGCTGCATCACGCACGCCCCCACCTACCACCTCACCACCGGACAGGCGCGAGAGATTGTCGACCACCAGATAGCGGTGATCCACAGCGAGTGGGAAGCCGTGTGCGACCGAGCCGCCATGACCCAGGCCGACCGCAATCGTCTCTGGGGCCGCCAGTTCCTCAACCCCTACGCGCTGTACGGCTACTGACCCTCTCGACGACTCGTGGGGAATGTTCAGCCGAGGGCGGCCAGTGCCGCGTCGTAGTCCGGCTCGTCGACGATCTCCGGCACGAGGTGCGAGTACAGGACCGTGCCGTCAGCGTCGATGACCACCACAGCCCTGGCACACAAGCCTTCGAGGGGCCCGTCGACGATGCCCACGCCGTAGTCGTCCATGAACTCCCGGTTGCGGAACACCGAGCCCGTGATGGCGTCGTCTATACCCTCGGTGTCGCAGAACCTGCCGGCCGCGAAGGGCAGGTCTGCCGAGACACACACGACGGTGGTGTTGTCGAGTCCGGCGGCCCGTTCGTTGAAGGCGCGCACACTCGCCGCGCAGGTCCCCGTGTCCACCGAGGGGAAGATGTTGAGCACCACCCGGCCACCGGCGAGTTCCTCGGACGAGACGGATCCAAGATCCCTGGTCGTCAGGGTGAAGGCGGGCGCTGCCCCGCCGACCGCGGGCAGATCGCCGCTTGTGTTGACGAGATCGCCCTTGAGTGCCGTCCGTGCCATGCCTCTCTCCTTCGAATTGCCGCTGTCAGACGCCGGTGAACTCTACGTCCGGCGCCGGAACGCCGGCCGGCGGGCCGACCCGTCCAGGTTAGCCGTGCCGCCCGAGACGGGTCATGCCTCGAGGTGGGCAGTGACGTTATAGGTGGCTAGCGCCGGGTTGCCATCGGGCGCTATGACCACCTGGGTGACCGAGGTGTTGCCAAGCGATCCGATCAGTCGGGCCTTGCGGAATCCGAACCCGAAAATCGATCCCGCGTAGGCCCGGATGGCGCCGCCGTGGGACGCGACCGCTACCCGCTGTCCGGGGTGGGTGCCGTGCAGGGTGTTGAGGAATCCGGCTACCCGATGCTGGACATCGGCCCACGTCTCCCCGGTATGGCCCCGGCGTATGTCGTTCCCGTCACCCGGATATCCAGCGAGTTTCCCGGCGGCCTCCAGTTCCTCCCACATCTCCCCCTCCCATTCGCCGAGGCTGATCTCGATCAGGTCGTCGATCGGAATGGCCGACCGCCCGAAGACAATTTCCGCGGTGTTCATCGCCCTGCCCAGCGAGGACGAGTAAAGCTCGTCGACCTCTCCGATCCAGCCCTTCAGTCGGCGGGCCTGGGCGCGGCCTTTGGGGTGGAGCCCCTCGTCGCGCTGCCCCTGGACCCGACGTTCCAGGTTGGCGTAGGTGACTCCGTGGCGGATCAGGTCGATCACTACCGCCCCCTGCGTGCGCATGTTCGCAGCCCAGTGACCGACCGGACCGAGATGGGCGGCGTCGTTGTAGCGCCGGAGAGCCGGACCGTAGCTCTCGAACGTCAACTCGCAGAACGCGGTATTGGTGAGGAACCCGAGCCTGCGCCGTCCGGCGGGGAGTTCCAGAAGGCGCCAGAGTACCGACCCGATCAGGCCCCCATGGGTCACGACCAGGGCGGTCTCACCGTCGTCGAGCCGGGCCACCAGATCCTCGAGGGCCTCACATCCCCGGTCGGCCACCTGTCCGGGTGACTCGCCGGTCACCCCCATCCGCATGTCGTAGTCCCAGTGGAGACGTTCTATCTCCTTGGCGTAGCGCTCGACGGCCACCTTCTTGCCGAGACCCTCCCACTCACCTATGTCCCCCTCTCGCCACAGGAACCGCCGCCGGGGTTCGAACCCGGCCAGCAGGGCGGTATCGATGGAACGTTCCAGATCCGACGATTCGACGATCGCGAACCGTCGACCGGCCAGCCTCGCTCCTGCCTGCTTGGCTTGGAGCCGCCCGTTCGACGTCATGGGGCTGGACCCGGCGCCTTGGAAGAGACGGCGGGCGTTGGCCTCGGACTCGCCATGGCGCATCAGGATCACATGTTTCGCCAAGCTATCCCTCCTGCCGGACGTCGTCTTGGATCGCGATCCGTCAACCTAACCGATCCGCCTACCTATGGGAGAAGCAGGCGGACCACTACACGAAAGCCGCGGCAAAGATCAGCGAAACGATCGTCATCACCTTGATGACGATGTTCATCGCCGGACCCGCGGTGTCCTTGAAGGGGTCACCCACGGTGTCGCCGATGATTGCGGCCTTGTGCTGATCGGAGCCCTTGCCCCCGAAGGCGCCCGATTCGATCAGCTTCTTGGCGTTGTCCCAGGCTCCTCCGGCGTTGGCCATGAAGATGGCCAGCAGGAACCCGGTGACCAGCGCCCCCGCCAGCAGCCCTCCCAGCGCCTCCACATCCACGAACCCCACCACCAGGGGCAGGGCCACGGCCAGGGACCCGGGAATGACCATCGCCCGCAGGGCGGATCCGGTGGCGATGTCGACCGCCTTGGCGTACTCGGGCTTGGCGTTCGGATCCCCCGCCAGCAACCCGGGAATCTCGCGGAACTGGCGCCGCACCTCCTCGATCATCCGGAAGGCCGCCCGTCCCACCGCGTTGATGGTCAAGGCCGCGAACAGGAACGGGAACATCCCGCCGAGGAACAGGCCGACGATGGTGCCCACGTTGGTTATGTCTATCGAGTCCAGCCCCACCGCCTGGGTGAACGCCGCGAACAAGGCCAGGGCGGTGATCGCCGCCGAGGCGATGGCGAAACCCTTGCCCAAGGCAGCTGTGGTGTTGCCCAGGGCGTCCAACTCGTCGGTGGCTTCCCGGACCTCCGGGGGCAGATGGGCCATCTCGGCTATCCCGCCGGCGTTGTCGGCAATCGGGCCGTAGGCGTCGACCGCCACGGTGATCCCAAGGGTGGATAGTACCCCGATAGCGGCGATGGCCACCCCGTAGATCCCGCCGCCGTCACCGATCGCCCAGTCGCCCGCCGCGTAGGCGCCTGCGATCCCTGCCGCCACCACGATGACCGAGAAGGCGGCCGACCGCATCCCCTCGGCGATTCCCGAGAGCACCACCATGGCGGGACCGGTCTCGGCCTGCCGGGCGATCTTCTTCACGGTCTTGTAGTGATCCGACGTGAAGACCTCCGAGATCTTGCCCACCGCGAGGCCCACCAAGAGGCCGACCAGCACCGCCAAGGCTATACCGAAGGGGTTCTCGACGCCGTCGGCGCCTCCGAAGATCACGTTGGTGAGTATCAGGGTGCCGATGACGGTCAGGATCACCGCCACGTTGTTGCCCCGGTGCAGCGCCTTGGCCAGGTTGTCCCCGGTCACCCGTACGAAGAACGACCCGATGATGGCCGCCAGCATCCCGACCGCCGCCACCGCCAGCGGGAACACGATGGCCTCCACCAGGAACGAGGAGGAGGCGAAGACGATGGCGGCGTAGGCGATCGGCGCCACGATCGAGCCCACGTAGGACTCGAAAAGGTCGGCACCCATACCTGCCACGTCGCCCACGTTGTCGCCCACGTTGTCGGCGATGACTGCCGGGTTTCGGGGATCGTCCTCCGGGATCCCCGCTTCGACCTTGCCGACCAGGTCGGCCCCCACGTCGGCCGCCTTGGTGTAGATGCCACCCCCGACCCGGGCGAACAGGGCGATCGAGGACCCCCCGAGTCCGATGGCGGCGATGATGTTGTACTGGTCGGCGTCGGCGATGTCGAGCACGTTCACGAACAGCAGGTATCCGATCGCCACGCCCAGTAGACCCAGCCCGGCCACGCTGAAACCCATGACCGCGCCGCCCCGGAAAGCCACCGGCAAGGCCCGCCTGACGCCACCCAGCCGGGCCGCCTCGGTCGTGCGGGAGTTGGCGGCGGTGGCGATCCTCATACCCACGAACCCGGCCCCGGCCGAGAGCACCGCGCCGAAGATAAAGGCGATGGACCCCCACGGCGCGCCCCACGGAAGGACCACCGAGATCAGGATCGCCAGGACGACGACGAAGACCGCCACCCATGTGTACTCCCGCTTCATGAAGGCGTTGGCGCCCTCACGGATTGCTGCTGAGATCTCCCGCATCCGGTCGTTTCCAGGATCGGCGGCCAGCACGACCCTGGCGTAGTAGGCGGCCAGGACTAGAGCCGCCAACCCGGCTAGCAGCGCGATCACCAATACGGCGTCTGATGACATGGTTGGAACCTTCTTCCGTGGAGCGGGTGACCCGAGTATATGGCGCGTGCCAGGTGCCAGGTGCCAGGTGTCAGGAGTCAGGTGCCGGTTGCCAGGTGCCAGGTGTTAGGTGCCAGATGCCAGATGACCGTTCGGGCGACGGGACAGCGCGCGGAATGCCGTGGGCCCTCCCAGCAGGTCAGTAAGCATGGAGCAGCGACCAAGTACCGAACCGGCAAGAGACGACACAACTCGAAAACACCGACAACCCTCCAGTCCCACCAGCCACCACTAACACCAAGCACCTAAGACCTAACACCTGAAACAGGTGCCAGGTGTCAGGTGCTTTGCTGGGTGAGGGCCTTGCGTTCGGCGCGGCGGGCGTGAAGGATGGGTTCGGTGTAGCCGGAGGGTTGGGTCGTCCCCGCGAAGACCAGATCGCGGGCAGCTTTGAAAGCCGGACCGTCGAACCCCGGCGCCATCGGTGTGTAAGCCCCGTCCCCGGCGTTCTGGAGGTCCACCACCGCGGCCATCTGCTTCATCACGTCCAACACCTGGTCCTCATCCACAACGCCGTGGTGGAGCCAGTTGGCGATGTGCTGGGAGGAGATGCGGCACGTCGCCCGGTCCTCCATCAGCGCTACGTCGTTGATGTCGGGAACCTTGGAGCAGCCGATCCCCTGATCGACCCATCGGACCACGTAGCCCAGTATCCCTTGGGCGTTGTTTTCGAGTTCGGCTGCGATGTCGTCCGGAGCCCAATCGGACCCCTCGGCAACCGGGGCCCTCAACAGGTCGTCGAGCGACCGGTGTGGACGACCCGCCAACTCGTCCTGCCGGCGGGAGACATCGACGTGGTGATAGTGAGTGGCGTGGAGCGTGGCCGCGGTGGGGGATGGAACCCACGCGCAACCGGCGCCGGCCCGGGGATGCCCGATCTTCTGCTCCAGCATCGCCGCCATCAGGTCCGGCGCCGCCCACATGCCCTTGCCGATCTGGGCGCGCCCCCGCAGACCGCAGGCGAGGCCGACATCCACGTTCCGGTCCTCGTAGGCCTCGATCCAGACCTGATCCTTCATCCTGGTTTTTGGAACCATCGGTCCGGCTTCCATGGACGTGTGGATCTCGTCGCCGGTGCGGTCGAGGAAGCCGGTGTTGATGAATACCAGTCTCGACCGGGCGGCCCGTATGCATTCCTTGAGGTTGAGGGAGGTCCGGCGCTCCTCGTCCATCAGACCGATCTTGACCGTGTTCGCCGGCAGGCCGAGCACCTCCTCCACGCGGTCGAACACCTCCACAGCGAAGGCCACTTCCGCGGACCCGTGCATCTTCGGCTTGACCACGTAGAAGGATCCGGTTCTCGAGTTCCGGTCGGACGTAGCACCCCTGAGATCGTGGCAGGCGATGAGGGTGGTGACCATGGCATCTACGAGCCCTTCGAAGGCCTCGTTCCCGTCCCGGTCGACGATGGCCGGCGTGGTCATCAGATGTCCCACGTTGCGCACCAGGATCAACGAGCGGCCGGGAAGCGTGAGCGGGGTTCCGTCCAAAGCCGTGTACGACCGGTCCTCCGCCAGCCGCCGGGTGAAGGTGGTCGCACCCTTGGTCACCTCTGCGGTCAGATCTCCCTTGATCAAGCCGAGCAGGTTGCGGTAGGCGACCACCTTGTCGGTCGCGTCGACCGCGGCGATGGAATCCTCGAGGTCCATGATGGTGGTCACGGCGGATTCCAACACGATATCGGCCACCCCGGCCGGGTCGGAGACGCCTACGGGATGGTCCCTGTCGATCACGATCTCGATATGCAGACCGTTGTTACGGAGCAGGACCGAAGACGGTGCGCCCGGCGCGCCCGTGTAGCCGACCAGTTGCGAGGGCCGGGCCAGAACCGTCGCAGGACTGATGATCTGGCACACCACGAGGTTCCCGTCTGCGACCGAGTAGCCGGTCGCGTCCCCGTGCCTTCCGTCGGCCAGGGGAGACACATCGTCGAGGAAGCGGCTGCACCAGGCCGCGACCTTGTCGCCCCTACGCTGATCGTACGGGCCCGATGGCGGCTGGTCACCGAGAGCGTCCGTGCCGTAGAGAGCGTCGTAGAGGGATCCCCAGCGGGCGTTGGCTGCGTTGATGGCGAACCGGGCGTTCATCACCGGGACCACCAGCTGGGGGCCGGACACCGACGCGATCTCGATGTCGACATCGGCGGTGTCGATGCTGAACTCCTCCCCCTCCGGTTCGATGTAACCGATCTCCTCGAGGAAGGCCCGGTAGGCGTTCTTGTCGAACCACTCCTCCCGATGCCGGAGGTGCCAGGCATCGATCTGCGCCTGGAGGTCGGCGCGGCGCTCCAGAAGATCACGGTTGACCGGACCGCAATCGTGGATCAACGCAGCAAGTCCCTTCCAGAATTCCTCAGGATCGACACCGCTCCCGGGCAAGGCCTCATCGGCGATGAAGCTGTACATCTCGGTGTCGATTGTCAGGCCTTCGACATCGAAGGCTCGGAGCACAACCATATTCGTCCTCGAGCGGGGCTACGGGCGGCGGCGAACCAGATCCCTGGTGATCTCGGCGACTGATCGTACCCCCGTCAGAGCCATAGATCGGCGCATTCCGTCCTCGAAGAAGTCCAGCACCCACTCGACACCCTTGCGGCCTCCCGCCCCCAACCCGTACAGGTAAGGCCGGCCGACCATCACAGAGCCGGCGCCCAGGGCTATCGCCTTGATGATGTCTGCCCCGCGCCTCACCCCTCCGTCACAGATGATCTCGACCGAGTCCCCGACCGCTTGGCTGATCGGTTCGATCAACTCGATGGACGAAGGAGCGCTCTCGAGTTGGCGTCCTCCGTGGTTGGACACGCATATGGCCGCGATGTCGTGCTCGACCGCACGGCGTGCATCCGCAACCGACTGGATGCCCTTGATGATGATGGGGCCATCCCAGAGGGACCGGAACCATTCCATGTCGTCCCACGACAGACTCGGGTCGAACTGGTCGTTCACCAGGCTCGACAACGCCACCGCGGTCGTACCGTCCTCGTCGTGGAGGCCGACCATGTTGGAGAAGGTGATCGGCTCGGCATTGAGGAACCGCCAGGTCCATCCGGGTTTGCGAACACTCTCGATCATCATGCCGAGGCCGAGCTTGGGGGGTAGCGTCATCCCGTTGCGGACATCCCGCTCCCGGCGGCCCGGCACCACCAGATCGACCGTGATGCACAGCGCCTCGTAGCCGGCGGCCTTGGCTCGCTCGATCATGTTGCGAACCAGACCACGATCCTTCCACACGTAGACCTGGAACCAGTTACGGCCTCCCGCCCCGGCTTCCGCCACCTCCTCGATGGACCGGGTCCCGAGCGTCGACAGCGAGTACGGTATGTTCCTCTCCGCCGCGGTGCTGGCCACCGAGAGTTCTCCCGGCGGATCGACGATCCGGGTGAAGCCTGTCGGTGCCAGGATCAGCGGGAAGGGTGCTTTCCGCCCCAGAATCTCCGATGATGTGTCGATATTGCTCACATCGCGCATGACTGTGGGTACGAACTCCCAGTTGTGGAAGTCCTGCTCGTTCCGGGCGTAGGTCACCTCGTCCTCGGCGCCCCCGTCGACATAGTCGAATACGCCTTGGGGCAGGCGCTTGTGAGCGATCGCACGCAGGTCCCCGATGTTTGCAGCCGTCTGCATACGGCGAAGGTCCGGATCCCGCTCGAACGAGCGGAACCGCACCACAGAGCGCATAGTTCTGATCATTCCCATGGAACCAATGGTACCCGTTAACGCCCGACCGGTCCGGGAAGTCGACAAGGACCCGAGCGTCTCCGGTTCGGTGACCTGGTACCAAAAGTTGCAGGATTCGATGCCGGCATTCTGGGGAAAGCCGGTTAGCGATCCCGCCTCCGGAGTCTCCGGGATCCCCACACGTATCGGGGATGGGCACCGACGGGAGGCCAGTAGTTGTCCTTCCTGTATGCCCAGTATTCGAATGGATTGTCGTAGTAGGCGAAGGTCTCGATGACCGACCAGAGGTGCTTCCGGTCCCGCGCCAGCGACACGAACAGGCCTACCCCGCCCGCCGCCACCATCCAGGCGAGGTAGCCGAGCGTGTACAACGGACCCAGGAGCCGGTTCTGAAACAGGTGGGCGCTCTCATGGACGTCCACCAGTTTCCGCCGCCGGACCACCCGCTCCGAGTCCCCTCGCAGACCGACCGAGCCTCCTGCACCCGACACCACGTTGCCCAGCGCCAGGGCGAATCCGGGGCGGGCACTGTATCCGCCCTCGTAGACGTGCCGGTTGGCCCGGCGGCTCATACCAGCCACGTAGGACGGGTTCGGGTGCAACACGTTGGCCGCGTGCAGGAGCACTCCCGCCGCCACTCCAGGCAAGGCCCAGGTCGAGTCCAGAACGAAACACAACCATCCCCGGGCCCGTCTCCATTCGTAGGCACCCGCTACGCCCGAGATCAGACCGTTGAGACCACCCACCACCGCTCCGGCCGCGACGAGACCGGGCGTCCACGTCCCGAAGGGCAACAGGACCGACCAGGCCAGGCCCGCTCCGAGCGCTGCGGCCACCAGGCCCTCGCCCGTCCGGGCCATGGTTGTCCGGCGGCCGGGCTGCTTCACAGAAGGAACCCTTTGTGGATGAGGGCGGCAACATCCATGGTGGCGGCGACAGCCATATGAACCGCCACCCCCCACCATATGGAACGGCTCCGCAAGGACAGGGAGCCGAGGACCGCGCCTCCTGCGATGGCGGCCAGGGCCTCGGCCATGGGCTTGCCGTAGTGCAGCATGTTGTAGGGAACGACCATGACGAACACCGCCATGTAGCCGAGCCGCCCGCTCAGCCCGTGGATCATGAAGCCCCGGAAGAAGAACTCCAACGCCGCGAACTGGAGCCCGTATACCACCCACCACAGAGCCATGTTGGGCCACAGCCCCTCCCCTTCCGCCAGGTCGTAGAACGGGTACTTGGCCTGGAACGCGGCTGTGTAGGAGGCCGCCACCACGAAAGGAACCGAGATCGCCAGCAGCGCCGCGTAGGCCGGGGCGTGCCTTCCGATACCCCTGACCCGCACCCCGTAGGCGGCCACCCGCTCCCGCAGCACCAGCTTGATGGCCAGGAGCGGCGGCACCGTGTAGGCGAAGACCTGCCCGATTCCCCAGAACACCAGACCGTTCCGCTGCGAGAACTCCGATAGCAGGAACGCCCCCCGCGCCCGGTCGGCCCATCCACTCAAGCCGAGCCCATCGAGCAAGGTGATGAACCAGAAGGGCTGTGACGTGGCGCCGAAGTTCAGGATCGTGAGGCTGAGGGCCGACGTGACGAGGACCACCACCGCCTTGCGGTTGGCCTCGGCCCGCGGCGTGGCGGCCTGGTAGGAGGCGGACTCACGATCTCCGTAGTCCTGGATGGCGGTCACGTAGCGCCGCCAGAACCGGCTGCCGGTTACCGAACGCATCCCGAACAGGTTAAGAGGGTGTGCGGATAGGCGGAGATTGATCGCCCGTGTCGTCTGGCCCTGCCCGGCCGCAGGTCAGGGAACCACCTGTCATCGCCGTCTCCTCGTGAACTGTCCCAAGCTGTGTCTCCCCCAGGTGAGCACCTATCCGCACACCCTCTGAGCGAGCCGGTGGCCTCATCGGGTAGGCGGCGCGAACGTCGGCATCGGACGATGCGGAGGCACGGGTATCGAGATCCCCGGCCCGCTCATCGCTGACCGCACCTCGTCCGGATGATCCCGGATCGTCGCCACGAACTCATCGACCGCCACGGGAACCTCCTGCACCGACCGCCGCCCATCGCGCCTCGTCCCCGGTGCCGACCACCCTGCACCGACCGCGCTAACGTGGTATGCGGCTGCGGTAGCAGGCCTACGGCCGGGCTACGTCGATATACCAGCTATATTTGCGCGTGTTTTGGAGGTGTTGAATATGATGTCGTCCACCTATGCCGGATTCATCGATGCCGGGTTCCTGAGAGCGGAAGGAGCCCGGGCTCTCGGCGAGAGCCCCCGTAACGTCCGTCTGGACGCCGAGGCGATCGTGACATGGTTCAGAGGACTCGCCTTCGATCGCCCGGGACGGTTCCTGCGGGCCTACTGGTACGACGCCCGGTTCGAGCAGGGTCACGATCACGCCGAGGGGCAAGGGAGGTTCTTCGCCGCGCTGGGCCAGACCCCGGGTATCCAGTTGCGCCTGGGACATATCGTCGAACACAGACCGTGGTTCGAGCCGGGCATCCGGGATGCCATCAGGCGTACGGCGGTCGGGCTGGGTCTGGATCCCACCAAGTTGATGAACGAGTTCGACCGGAACTGGACCTTCCGACCGGAGCGCAAACAGAAGGGTGTCGACACCCTCGTCACGCTGGACCTGGTCCGGTTGGCCGGCCGCCGGGCGTTCGACACCGCCGTGCTGATCTCGGGAGACCGCGACCTCGCCGAGGCGGTGCGGACGGTCCAGGATCTCGGCGGCCAAGTGGCCATCGCTACCCCGGACCGGTACTGCGTTGCCCGGGAGATGGTGAATCTGGCCGACCACATCATCGAGATCGACGAAGAAGATCTCCATCGGATACTTCCCCGGCGGGTCCCCTCGTTCTCCTGAACCCGGGCGCGGGTAGGTCTCCCCTCCGGTCGGGTGGGAGAGAGCCGGATGTCGGGAACCGACTTCGGTAGCCTCGTCCGGCGGTGGGAACGCGGTGCCTCGTCCGGCGGGGAGTTGGTCCACACCAGGGTGCTTACGGCCCGGGAGGCCCGGTTCGAGGACGTCGATCCCCCCCTGAGCGGGCGGCTGACCGAGCAGCTGGCGGCCAGTGGTGTCACCCGGCTGTACGCGCACCAGGCCAGGGCGATCCGCAGGATCCGGGAGGGAACCCATGTGGTCCTGGTCTCGGGTACGGCCTCCGGGAAGACCCTCTGCTACCAGATCCCGATAGCCGAGCGCATCCTCGAGGACCCCACCCGCACCGCCCTACTGGTGTTCCCCACCAAGGCTCTTGCCCAGGACCAGCTCGGCTCGCTTCGCCGGCTGGATATACCGGGGTTGACGGCATCCACCTACGACGGAGACCTGCCGACCCACCGCCGGCGGCGGGTGCGGAACACGGCCAACGTGATCCTCACCAACCCCGACATGCTCCACTACGGGATCCTTCCCCATCACGGGTTGTGGAACTCGTTCCTGTCCCGCCTCAGCTACGTCGTGGTCGACGAGATGCACTACCTGCGCGGCATGTTCGGGAGCCACACCGCCCACATACTCCGGCGGCTGCGCCGCCTCGCCGCCCACCACGGCGCCCTCCCCACCTTCGTGCTCACGTCGGCCACGATCGGCAACCCCACCGAACTGGCGTCGCGGCTCACCGGCCTGGGAGTGGCACTGGTGGAGGGAGACGACTCCCCGACCGGCGAGCGGGTCGTGGCGTTGTGGAACCCACCGCTCGAAGACCCCGAATCGGGCAGTCGCCGGTCGGCGATGTACGAGACTTGCGATCTCTACATCGACTTGGTGCGGCGCGGAACCCGCACCATCGTCTTCGGGCGGAGCCGCAAGATAGCCGAACTGATCCATATCGAGTCGGCGCGCCGCCTCGGTGAGCTGGCCGACCGGATCTCCCCCTACCGGGCCGGATACACGGCGGACGACCGGCGCAAGATCGAGAGGCGCCTGTTCTCGGGCGAGCTCCTGGGGATCACCGCTACCAACGCTCTCGAGTTGGGAATCGATGTCGGCGGGCTCGACGCCGCCCTCCTGTGCACGTTCCCCGGGACCGTCTCGTCCTACCGCCAGCAGTCCGGTCGGGCCGGACGGTCCAGGGAGATGTCGCTCGTGGTCCTCGTCGCCGGTGCGGACGCCCTCGACCAGTACTTCATGTACCACCCGGACCAGCTCTTCAGCCGGCCCCCGGAAGCGGCCGTGATCAACCCCGACAACCCCAAGGTGCTCGACAGCCACGTCTCCTGCGCCGCTCACGAACTGCCTCTGACGATCACCGATCGCCGGTACTTCGGGGAGGAGTTGGAGGAGTCGGCCCGGCGGCTGGCGGCCGACGGAAGCCTCCGGCATGCTGGAGGGCGCCTCCACTGGACCGGGCGACGGTCACCGGCGCACGGAACCAGTCTCAGGTCCTCGGACCGCCGCACCTTCTCGATCTACGACGTGGACACGCACAAGCGGGTCGGTGAGGTCGACTGGGAGCGGGCCTTCTCGGACGCCCACGAAGGCGCCGTGTACCTTCACCAGGGCAGGACCTATCTGATCGAACGTCTCGATCTGGTACAGCGCGAGATCCTGATCCGGGCTTCGCGGGTGGCCTACTTCACCGAGCCCTACATCGAGAAGGATCTCAGCATCATCGAGGTGGAACGGAAAGGGCATCTGGGCACGATGGGCCATCACCTGGGCCGCGTGCGGGTGGCGTCCCATGTGGTGGGGTTCCGCCGGAGGTATCAGAGAGGGGGCGGGAGTCGCAAGATCAACCGACTCCACCTTCCTCCGCTGGAGATCGAGACCCAGGCATTCTGGTTCACGGTGCCAAGCCGGTTGCTCGAGCGAGCGGGCCTCGACAAGCGAACCGCACCGGGATCCCTCCACGCCGCGGAGCACACCCTCATCTCCATGATGCCGCTGTTCGCCATCTGCGACCGCTCCGACATCGGGGGCCTGTCCACCTCTTACCACCTCGATACGGGAGGGGCGGCCATCTTCGTCCATGACGGTTACCACGGCGGAGCGGGGATCGCACCCGTCGCCTACGAAGCCGGGGAAGACTTGGTGCCGGCCACCCTGGAAACCTTGCGCAGGTGTCCCTGCTCCGCCGGATGCCCGTCCTGCGTGCAGTCGCCCAAATGCGGCAATTTCAACGAGCCGCTGTCCAAAGACGGAGCCATCCAACTTCTCGCGGCATCGCTGGAAAGAGGCTAGAGACCGGAAGTCTTGATCATCAAGATGCGGCCTATCGCTCGGAAGTACAGCAGACGCACGCCATCCGATGTGTTACTCGAATAGTTTCGAGAATCTGTCCAGGCTCGAATGGCGACAAGACCCATAGCCATGACGCGTACTGGGCATCAGTAATAGGTCTTACTATCGAAACTATGCGGAACAACTCTCCTGATCAGGGCATGCCACCGTTCGCGTGTCCTGCCATTGAGGCGTCTCGATCGGGAAGAGTTAGCGTTGTGCCGTCGCTGCCCTGATTGTGGAGTTCGATACATATGAGAAATAGAGTGCACGAACACCAGGTCGGAGGTCACGACCATCACGGACAGTCCCACGACTACACAGATGCCAACCGGCGCAGCCTCGCTATAGCTCTGGCCCTGATCGGGGGGTTCATGGTTGCCGAAGTGATCGGCGGAGTTCTGTCCGGAAGCCTCGCCCTGCTGTCGGATGCAGGGCACATGATCACCGACGCGGCAGCGATCACGCTGGCCTTGGTCGCTCAGCGGATGGCACAGCGGGACGCCTCGGCTGAGCGCACCTTCGGTTATCTCCGAGCGGAGGTCCTGGCAGCGATGTTGAACGCCCTGAGCCTATGGCTTATCGCCGGCTGGGTGTTCTTCGAGGCGTATCACCGCTTCCGGGACGTGCCGGAGGTGGAAGGCGGCCTACTGCTGGTCATCGGGCTTCTCGGCCTTCTGGTGAACGTCGCCGCTGCCTGGGTGCTCCATCGGTCGGCTGAGCACAGCATGAACGTCGAAGGCGCTTTTCGCCACGTGATGGCGGACCTGATGGGGTCCGCCGGCGTGGTCATCTCCGGGATCGTCATATTGACCCTGGGATGGACGATCGTCGATCCCATTTTGAGCGTGTTGATCGGGCTTCTGATCCTGGGCAGTGCCTGGCGGCTCACTGTCAAGGCGTTCCATGTGCTGATGGAGGCCGTCCCGGACAACATAGATGTGTACGCCCTTTGTCATGAACTGGAGGAACAACACGGTGTCACCCTGGTCCACGACGTTCACGTGTGGACTATCTCATCGGGTCATGAATCGTTTACCGCTCACGTCCTGGTCGATCCCGCCTATCGAGGAGACATGGACGAACTTATCCACCGGATGCAGGAAATCGCCCGCCACGACTTCGGCATCGGCCACATCACCATACAGGCGGAGAAGTCCCTAGCAGGCTGTACCGAGAATCACCATGTGGGCCACCTGATGGCGCGGGCACGGACCAAGAAGAAGAAAAAGAGGTTCGCCCTTGCTTGACGAGCCTCCAGCAACCAACCATGCAGGGAGCAATACATGGGCACACATGATCAGCACGAGTGCGACACCCACGAGCACCACGGACACTGAACACGACTGGATCATGACCAATCACCGGACCCTGCTGTACCCTCCCTGGGTGCAGCAGGTCGGTCGGTGGGCCTCCATGAGGTACGCGGGTTACCCGGGAGAACCCAGCCGGGTCACGCTCATCTCTTGATCGGTTCTCGCCTCCCGCCGGACGGGAAAGGGCGATGCCGACCTCCAACCAATCCAGCTTCGGTACCGGAGTTCGGTGGTGACCGGGCGCTCCGGCTCGGGGTTCTACTTCGCGAGGCTCGCGCGAAGGCTCGATCCACCCAGCGCGATAAAGAAGAGCACCACGGGGAACACCGCCATGGTTGCCGAGCCCGAGGTGTTGGCATGGAAGCTGATGACCAACCCGGCGGCCACACTCAACACGCCGATGGCGGCGCTGGTGACCATCATGGCCGGCACCCTCCGCACCAGCAGAGCGGCAGTGGCGGGAGGCCCTACCAGCAACCCCAACGCCAGCAGCGTACCGACCGTACGGAACGAACCGACGATCGCCATGGTGATCAGCGCCAGCAGGGCGGCGTTGGTGAACCCCGGGTGCAACCCGAGTAGCTGGGCCTTCTGCTCGTTGAACGACAGGGTCAGGAAGCCCCGGTAGAGGACGACCGACGCGAGCGTCACCACCACGGTGACGATGGCGAGCACCACAATGTCCGAGGTGGTCACCCCGAGTGTGTCCCCGAACAGGATGGCGGCCAGGCTGCCGCCGTACGACGGAGTCCGGGACATGAAGATGACACCGAGTCCCAGCATCCCCACGAACAGCAGACCGATACCCGTGTCCTCCGAGAACACCGTTTGGCGGTGAACCAGGTTTATGCCGCCGATCATCACCACAGCTGCGAGGGCGGCGCCGATGAACACATTGAAGTCGAGGAGGATGGCGAGAGCAATACCGGGTATCACCCCGTGGATCAACGCGTCGCCCAGGAAGCTCATACCTCTGATCACCACCCAGGTACCCACCACCGAACCGGAAATCGCAGCAAGCGCCCCACCGATCATGGCCCGCTGCTGAAAGGCGAGTTCGAAAGGCTCGGTCAACCACTCCATAGGCTGATAACAATAGTCATCACCAGAGCACGGCTCCGCGTTTCGTTTTGTTAGCAGAGCCGATGCCCGCGCTTTCGACCGAACCTGTAGCCCAGCTCATCGGTGATCGCACCCCGGAGTCGGGGGTCACGAACGTACCGGCCCGTCCCGGAAGCGGACACGGTCAGCGGTTCTCGTACACACTCCTGCCCGCCGCCCGGTCCGCGGCGCCGGTCACTGACCGCCGGCAAGCGCGTCGGCGATACGTCGGGCGTCCTCGCGTAGCATCCCGATCAGCGTATCGGCGCCCGATCCCGGCTCACCCAGGGACCCGGTGTAGAGCTCTACGACTTCGATGCCCGAGCCCGCCTCGGCGGCCAGCGCTTCGGCCAGTACGGTCGGTTCGATGGTCTCGGCGAAGAGCGCCGGCGTACCCGTCTCGCGGATCCTGTCCACGAGGGCAGCCAGTTCGGCAGAGCTCGGTTCGGCCAGCGTCGCGCCTCCCGGGATCACGGTATCGATGATCTCGAAGCCGTAGCGGTCAGCGAAATAGCCCAACGCATCGTGGTTGGTGATCAGCGCGCGGTCTTCGTTCGGGATGGGCGTGAGGATGGCTTGGATCTCCTCGTGGAGTTCCTCGATCGCTGATGCGTACGAATCGGCACGGGCCATCCAATCGATCGAGCCCTCGAGCGACGCCAGCGCCTGTGCGATCAGGCGAGCAGCCTCAGCCACCCGTAAGGGGTCCATCCAGAAGTGAGGGTCCGCGCCGCTATGAGCATGGTCCTCATCCTCGTCACCGTCACCGTCACCGTCTTCGTCGTGACCCCCGAACGGCAAGGGGTCGAGCAGGTCCCCCACCTCGAGCAGGTTGATACCGTCTGCTTCGGCGGCCTCCAACACATCGAGGATCCCCTTCTCGAGCCCAAGCCCGTTGGCCACCACCAGATCGGCATCGTGGAGAAGAGCCACCTGGGCAGCGGATGCCCGGTAGTCGTGCGGATCGGTGCCGACCGGAATCAGTACCGCCAAGTCGGCATCAGCACCCACGACATTCGCCACCAGATCACCCAGGATCGTGGTGGTTGCGGCCACCAGCAGACGCTCGGACTGCGGCGCCGACTCGACTACCCCTGCCGAATCGGTGCCCGGAGGCGCGGTCGTCCCCGAGGATATGCCATCGCCCGAACCGCACGATCCGAGCAACAACAAGAACGCAAACGTCCAACACGGGACTCGATTTCGACGAGCGGCCACCCTCTACCCCTCTCATAGAAATAAGAATCAATACTATAGCAGCAGCGCAGGCCTGTAGAACAAAGCGGTAGCAGTCGATCCGGGTCCGAGTTCGGCTATCGAGACGGCCGGGGGAGGGAACGAACCTCCGTTCTTCGGCCGGCGACCGGGCGGAGTTCCGGCCCATCGAGCAAAGCGACGGGCCGGAACTCGGCGGCGGCGGCCGCCTCCAGCGTCATCTCCCCGAGCCCCAGCACGGTCACGGGCAGCCGCGCGGTGACGGTGACCGTCCTGGGAGCGTATCCGGGGTCATGCGCGCATGAACACGACAGCAGTTCGGCGCCGTTCGCCCGGACCAGCCAGGCCGCCTCGGCGGTGGCCGAGCCGGCGGCGCCGAAGGGGCGGAAGGTCACCGGCGCCGCAGCCAGCGCACCGGCCGCGGCAGCCGTTACCACCCGGCTCCTAGCGATCAGCACCTGTCCGACGGCGGCCAGCGCAACAACCAGGAGGAAGCCGAGAACCAGCACGCCCACCGCAAACACGGTCACCGAGCCGCGCTCCGACCTCAACCTGCCCACCTCATGACTCGACGCGCATGGTCGCGGTGGACTCCAGGGGCACCCGGAATCCACCTAGAGCCGGCAGGAGGGTGTGCATGACGGCCACGGTGACCCGGGCAGGCGCACCGACCACCGGCGGACGGCGGACCGTAATCCTCGCCCGTCCACCCAGTTCGTCGCCCAGCACGCTCCTGGCGGCCTCGATGGCTCTGGACGTGTCGGGGACGGTGGCGGCCACACGGGCGCCTTCACGGGAGGCCGCAGCCAGTTGGAGGGACGTCCTCGCCACCACCGCCACCTCCATGATTCCCGCAATCAGCAGGAAGACGAGCGGGATGACGAGGACGAACTCCAACGTGGCGGAGCCTCGTTCTTTCCTCAGCCGAGCAGTCCGTGGATGTTGCGAACCACGGCGCCGAAGAACTTCCCTATCATGCTGGTCTTGTTGATCCAGGCCAGCAGCAGGGAGGCCATTCCGGCCGCACACATCCCGACCAGGCTGTACTCGACGGTCACCTGTCCTTCCTCGCCGACCACGGCGCGAATCGCACGACGAACCAGATGGGTAATTGCACTCACTATGAGTCTCCTTTCTCCCGCCTCTGCGGGACTGCCGGCTTCCGGCCGGTTCGGGGGGAAGTGACATCTCAGAGCGACACGATCGGGCCGAGTAGCCGCACCACCGAAGGCAGTACGAGAGGGCCGACCATGAGTATCAGAAGGCCGGGAAGCATCAGCAGGGTGATCGGGACCACCATCCTGACCGGGAGTTGGCGAGCCCGCTCAACCGCCCGGGTTCGTGCAGCCTCGCGGTATTCGCCAGCCAGGGCGGTGAGGGCAAGCCCCAGCGGAGCACCCGAGAGATGGGCGGCTCCCACTTGGCGGAACAGCCTTCCGCCCACTCCGGCCGCGTTCAGGAGAGAGGCCGTGAGACCTTCCCGTACCGAGCGGCGGAGCACCAGGTCCACCTCCTGGCCAAGGCGGGACCGGAGGGCTTCACGGGACAGACCGAGTGCCGCCGCCGGCGACAGGCCCCCGGAGAGACCGATGAGCATCGAGTGGGTGAACAACTCGAGTTCGCCCTCCGCCCGTTCCAGGGCAAGCCGCTCGTCACGCAGGGCCCGGCGCCGGTGCAACGAGAACCACGCCAGGGCAAGACCGGCACCGGCCAGGGGGTTGGCCAGCCCCACAGCGGCGCCGACCGCCGCTGTGGTCCGCCGCCGGGTCGGATGGGACCGAAGGAGGACGAATACCACCACCGCAACCGAGACCAGGGTGACGAGCGTCACGAGAGCCTCCTGCCGAGGGCCAGGAGTTCGGAGAGCATCCCGGTGGCGGAGGCGACGAACAGCCCTCCGATCGGGAGCACCGTCAGCACCGCCACCGATACCCGGGCGCCGGCGCCCGCCGCCCTCACTTCCCGGCCCAACTCGATGCGGTCGGCCTGGATGCCGGCCAGGGTCGCGAACGCCGACGCGAGCCTTCCCCCGCTCTCGGCCCCGATCCTCATGGCGGCGGCAGCCAGGGATCCGGTTCCCGGCAGGGCGGTCGAAGCCGCCTCGGCCACCTCGGCCATCGGACGGCCGGAGCGGGCCAACCTGGCGACGTAGGCCAAGTCGAGATCCGGTGTCCGAACACCTGCTTCCACCAGCGCTTGGCGAAGGCTCCGTCCGGACCGCAACTCGGCGCTCACCGCCTGCAGGTAGGCGACCTCCTGGTACGGATCGGCCCCCTGGCTGCGGCGAGCCACCCAGATGCCGATGGACAGACCGGCCAAGCTCGCCCACCAGGGAAGGATTACGGCCGCGCCCAAGGCCAGCGGTTCCCAGAAGCGGTGGGGCCGCAACCCTATGCCGACTGCCACCAGTGCGATGATCAGCATGGCAGTTCCCGGCATCCTTCCTGGCCGACCTCGGCTATCTCCGCCACGAACCGGTGGGCATCCCGCCTCGAGAGATGAACGATGACGTCCACACCCGACCGGAGTTGCCGTCGCACGGCCAACTCCCCGACGCTCTCACCGGACAGGGCCAGGGTTTCCAGCCTCCACAGGGCGTCTTCCGGCCCGTTGGCGTGGACCGTGGACAGGCTCCCGTCGTGGCCGGTGTTCATAGCCGAGATCATGTCGAGAGCCTCGGGGCCTCGTACCTCACCGACGATGATCCGATCGGGACGCAGGCGGAGGGCGGTCCGGACCAGATCGGCCATGCTTACCCGTCCCTGACCTTCGGCGTTGGCCGGGCGGGCCTCCAGACGGACTACATGACCCGAGAACCTCAACTCGGCGGCGTCCTCGATGGTCACTATCCGCTCCCCGGCAGGCACGGTGCCCGCCAGTGCGTTGAGCAGGGTGGTCTTCCCGGTCCCCGTCCCCCCGCTGACCACGATGTTCTTCCGGTCCACGACAGCCCGCTCCAGGAGATCCCGCTGGCCGACGGTCATCGATCCCCAGTCGACGAAGGTCCCCAGATCGGGTGCAACGGCGGTGAAACGGCGGATCGCCACCACCGGGCCTCCCACCGAGACCGGAGGGATCACCGCATGAAGCCGGCTCCCGTCGGGCAACCGGGCACTCAGCAGCGGGCTGGCCCGGTCCAGACGTAACCCGAGAGGGGCGATGGTGCGTTCCACCGCCGCAAGCACCGCGGCATCGTCAGCGAACACGATGTCGGTCGGCTCCAGAACGCCCCGGCGCTCCACCCATACCTCGTCCGGCCCGTTGACGAACACGTCCGACACCGCGGGATCCCGGAACAGCGGCTCGATCGGACCCATACCCACCAGGGTGTCCACCACGACATCGACGATTCGAGGAGATGCCAGCGGTGATTCGACCGAGAGGATTCGGCGCACCTCGGCCTCCGCGCCCTCACGGCTCAGCTCGACATCCGATTCGAGCACCCGGCGGAGCACTCGATCCACTACAGCCACGGCCACCTCCAGACTCCCGCCCAGGAGCGCAGCCACCGGCCGGCCGGGGTCCTGCCGGCCAGTACGGAGATGACCGCCGACCGGCCGGGACTGTCGACTACGGGACCGGGACCCGGCTCGACCGTTCCGATTCCGGTCCGAACCCAGATGCGAGGCCGGGATCTGGTGTCCACCCCCGGCACGAGCGGGGCCACCTCCGCGAAGGGCAGGCCTGCCACAGGCGTTCGTGTCCTCACCACGACGCAGGGCCACGATTCGACCAGGGCACCCAGCACCACGCCGGCGGCCTCGACATCCGCCCCGCCATGAGGCAGCACCGCCACACCCGAACGGGAAGGGACCAGCTCCGCCAGGGTGGGGCCGTCCTCGACCAGCCCTGCCAGAGTCCGCCTGCCGGGGAGCGGGAAGCCCTCCGGATCGAGGTCGATCACCAGCGCGGTCGGATGGGAGGCGGCCAACGCGAAGGGCGTCACCAGACCCAGCAGATCGTCGTGGAGGGTGTGCACAGCTAGAGCCACCACAATCCGTGCCTCTCCCGGTAATAGTGGCTTGTATTTTGTTTATCAATGGTTATCGTTGTTGACATCATCAACAACGTACAGCATCCGGATGCAGCTGTGAACCCCCTTATGCATCAGGATGGGGGGGCGGCGCCCAAGATGCCAGTCGGCAGTTCCCCGTCCCCCTGCAGATCGGGCGCCGCCCCCAACTACCCGTGCATCCCTAGGATGAACCCGTGACCGCTACCTCGCCCCCCCACCGGAACGCAGCCGCCTTCTTCGACCTCGACAAGACGATCATCGCCAAGTCCTCGACCCTCGCATTCGTCAGACCACTGCACGCAGCGGGGCTGCTGAAGCGTCGCACCATGCTCAAAGCGGCGGTGGCCCAGGTCATCTACCGGACGATGGGCGCCGACCAGCAACAGTTGGACCGCGTTCGTGATCAACTCATGGCCCTGACCAAGGGGTGGAAGGCGTCGCGGGTCCGCCAGCTGGTGCAGGAAACCGTGGACGAGATCATCTCTCCCATCGTCTATGCCGAGGCGCTGGTCCTGATGGACGACCACCGGCGGGAGGGGAGGGAGGTGGTGATCGTGTCGAGCGCGCCGGAGGAGGTCGTGCGTCCCATGGCCAGGTATCTGGGAGTGGATCATGTGATCGCCAGCCGCTCGACGGTGGACGAGGAGGGCCGTTACGCCGGCGAGTTGGCCTTCTACGCAACCGGCGCCGGTAAGGCCGAGGCGATCGGCGCGCTGGCCGGCGAATGGGAGCTCGACCTCGCCCGGTGTTTCGCCTATTCGGACAGCGCCACCGACCTGCCCATGCTAGAGGCGGTCGGCCATCCCATAGCCGTCAACCCGGATAGGGAACTGCGTGACGTGGCCGAGGAACGGGAATGGCCCGTGGTCGAGTTCGCCCGCCCGGTGACACTGCGAACTCGTCTGGCCACCCTTCCCAAACCGGCGCCGGTCATCTCCGGCGCGGCCCTCGCCACCGCCGTGGCGGGCGTCATCACCCTGTGGGTGCTCAAGAGCCGCCGGAGAGCCGCTTAGGCGCAGGCGAAGGGCGACGATTCGTCCCGGAGGCGTCGCTCGGGTCGGTGATTCCGGAAGTCCACCGACCCGAGCGATAATAGTTGGTATCGGCGGGGCGGGACCCTGTTGGCGGTTCCGGCTCCGCCCCGGACGCGTCGCGACCTTGGTCGCGGCGCCACGACCGAGCCAAGGGGACTCGGGGATCGGAGAGCAGAAATGGCGAACATCGTTCGAGCAGCCCTTCTTCAGGCTGCATGGACCGGTGACCGGGAATCGATGGTCGAAAAGGGCGCCCACTACGCCTACGAGGCGGCCGACCGGGGCGCCCGGGTGATGTGTTTCCAGGAACTCTTCAACGGTCCCTACTTCTGCCAGGTCCAGGACGACGACCACAAGGACACGGCCGAAGCGGTACCCGACGGCTTCAGCACGCAGCGAATGATCGAGGTTGCGAGGGAAACCGAGATGGTCCTCGTGGTCCCCCTGTACGAGAAGGAGGACGACGGGTTCCTGTACAACACGGCCGCCGTGATCGACGCGGACGGCACCTACCTCGGTAAGTACCGCAAGACCCACATCCCCCACGTCAACGGGTTCTGGGAGAAGTTCTACTTCCGTCCCGGGAACCTCGGATACCCGGTGTTCGACACCGCGGTGGGCCGGATCGGCGTGTACATCTGCTACGACCGCCACTTCCCGGAAGGCTGGAGGGCGTTGGGTCTGGCCGGCGCCAAGATCGTGTTCAACCCTTCGGCGACCAGCCGCGGCCTGTCGATGTACCTGTGGAACCTCGAGCAGCCCGCCTCTGCGGTGGCCAACGAGTACTTCATCGGCGCCATCAACCGGGTCGGGCGGGAACCCTACGGCGACAACGACTTCTACGGCTCCTCGTACTTCGTGGACCCGAGGGGGCAACTGGTCGGCGAGGTCGGTTCGGACACCGAGGAGGAACTCGTCGTCAGGGACCTCGAGATGGACATGATCGAGGATGTGCGCAAGATATGGGCCTTCTACCGCGACCGCCGTCCCGACGCCTACGACTCCCTGGTCGCCCCCTGAGAGGCCGGTCAATCGTGACGCGGGATGGGCGCCTGCCCGCTCCCTAACCCGGCGTCGATGTAGGTAACGCGAGTCGTTCTGAAGCGCTGTCCCTCACGAGCGGAACTCAGCCGATGGCCTCCAAGATCGCGACGATGCCGCCCACCACCGCAACGATACCCACACCCTGCATCCACAATGCCCGGTACATGTCCGCCCGCAGCCTCGACTCGACACCGGCTAGTTCCGTCTTGAGCCCATCCCGCGTTACCAGAGGGCTGGTGGCCTCAGCGACTACGTCGACAACGCTCCCGGCAGCCTGCTCCTCCATCTCGGCGGCGCGCAGCTTGCGGACTCCGGCCTGAGTGTCGAACTTCGGTGAGGTCACAGATCCTTTCCTTCCTTGCCACCATACCCCTCGCAGCATACGGTGGTTACTCTAGTAGTCAATCATGTTTAGCGTTTCTTGGGATAACCAATCCCTCTCCGAGGAGTCGACCAATGGAAGGTTCGGTCGTGTTCCCAGCAGGACAGCGGTCACTCGCCACCGGTAGAGGCAACAGTGCTTCCCGGAGCCTCACAATTGGGTACGGCTTCGCACCGGTGCCTAGGTGAGGCGATCAACGTAGGGCATGAGCGTCTCGTGGAGTCGGTACATGGCGTCTGCCAGGACTTCGTAACCGGCTTTCCGCTCGTGAGGGGGTGAGCGGTAGCCACATGTTTCGTCCGGCACCCATCCGACATAGCTCGCACGGTACTTGGGATCGTTGTTCCAACTCAGAGTCGTGCCCATGGCATCGTGGATGGAGTCCCGCTCATCCTGTAGGGCGTTGAAGAGTTCATCGTTCTTCTCTTGGTCCGACGCGTCTATCGCAAGCTGGAGCCGACATAAGTTCATCTGCAAAACAAAGTTGAACTGGAAAGATCCTCGGGTTGTGACAGTGATATAGCTGTGCACTCTGCGGTTAGTTTGTGACCAATACAGAGTACTCTTATCCTCTATCACACTTCGTAACCCAGCCCAGAACTCGCTCCGCTCCCTTTCCCTGAGCTGGTCGGCCTCGGAAGGTGTTCTCTTGCCCGTTGCCGTCTCCGACTTCCATTCGTTCGGTCCAGCGACGAGGCGGAAGCGGAAACCGGGGGCCGAATCGCCTATCCGGCCCGCCTCGATCGCGACCAAGAACAGGCGGATCCCAACGGAACCGTAGGCTTCCGAATAGCGGTTCCATTCGTCTGCCACCGCCACGAACTCATCACGGTGAGACTCGGCCACCACGATCACGGCTCGGCACTCAAGGCCGACCGCGTAGGCGAGGGCGCGGGTGAGGTGATCGTGGTCGGCTTCGCCATACTGGTTCTCGACCGCCCAGTTCCTGCCGTCGGCGTCCTTCGCGAGGACATCGAGCTTGCGCCCTCCGGGCACCTCGACCTCGGTGTGATCCAATTCGAGTTCGCCGATCTCGAGATGCGCGGACAGGGTCTCCAGGTTGTCGGCCAGCCAGGGCGTGAAGTCCCGCGCCTCACCCGGCCACACGTCGCGGATATCGATCAACTTGAACTCTTGCGGAAGAATGGGTGCGGTCATGACGGCCAACCTAATCAGGGGGCAGGGGGCCTACAAGCGGTGGGCATGACGTTGTCAGGTGGCATTGTTCCCGAGCCGGGAAGTTATCCTGGGACCTTCACGCGACAGACGGAGGCCAGCCGTGGGAATCCATGCCGACCTGCTTGAACGCCACCGGGCGGTGATACCCCCGTGGGTCGGTCTGTACTACGACGAGCCCATCTCGCTGGTGGACGGAGCGGGACGGCACGTGACCGACGCCGAGGGCAACCGCTACCTGGACTTCTTCGGCGGGATCCTCGTGACGATCGCGGGCCATGCCGTTCCCCGAGTGGTCGAGGCGATCAGAGACCAGGCCGACCGGATGCTGCACAGCTCCACGCTGTATCTGATCGAGTCCCAGATCGAATTGGCGGAGAAGATCGCCGAGCTCTCGGGCATCCCGGACGCCAAGGTGTTCTTCGCGAACTCCGGTACCGAAGCCAACGACACCGCGCTGATGCTGGCTACCCAGTACCGCAAGTCCAACCAGGTGCTGGCGATCCGGGGCAGCTACCACGGCAAGTCCCACAGCGCCATCGCTGTAACGGGTAACGCCGCATGGTCGGGGACCACTTTCAGCCCCTTCCAGGTCACCTACGTACACGGCGGCTACAAGGTCCGCTCCCCGTTCGGTCACCTGCCGGACGACCAGTTCATCGCCAAGTGCGTCGAGGACCTGCGTGACCTGCTGGACATCGCCACAGCCGGCAACGTGGCGGCGATGATCGCGGAGCCCATCCAGGGCGTGGGAGGGTTCATAACCCCGCCCGACGGATTGTTCGGCGCCATGAAGGAAGTGCTCGACCGCCACGGCATCCTGTTCATCTCCGACGAAGTCCAGACCGGCTGGGGCCGGACCGGGGAGAACTTCTGGGGCTACCAGGCACACGGCATCGTGCCGGACCTGCTCACCTTCGCGAAGGGTTTGGGCAACGGTATGGCGATCGGAGGCGTCGTCGGTCGGCGGGAGATCATGGACTGCTACCCCGCCAACGCCATCTCGACCTTCGGGGGTAACCCGATGGCGACCGCGGCCGGCCTCGCCACCCTCGAAATCCTGCTGGAGGAAGACCTGCAATCCAACTCGCACAAGGTGGGCAACCGGCTCAGGGAGGGCCTCCACTACATCGCCGAGGAGACCGAGGCGGTAACCGAGGTCCGGGGCAAGGGTCTGATGCTGGGCGTAGAGTTGTCCGACCCGGCGACCGGCAGGCCCGATCCTGCTCTCACCGGGGCCATCATGGAGGAGGCCAGGGTGGAGGGTCTGCTGATCGGAAAGGGCGGGCTGTACGGGAACGTGCTGCGCATTGCCCCTCCGCTGTCGCTCACCGAAACGGAGTGTGACGAGGGACTGGCCATGCTGGGAACCGCCGTACGCCGGGCAACCGGCTCCTAGTAGGCGACAAACGACCAACACGGAGGGGAGTCATGGGTTCTGCACTCATCAAAAACGGCACCGTCGTCACGGCTACCGAGAACATGCAGGCCGATGTACTCATCCAGGACACGAAGATCGTCGCCATTGTCGCATCCGGCTCGATCGACCTGGGCCTCATGGCCGACCGCACCATCGACGCTGCCGGGAAGCTGGTGATACCGGGCGGCATCGATGTGCACACCCACATGGAACTGCCCTTCGGCGGGACCTTCGCCGCCGACACCTTCGAGACCGGGAGCCGGGCTGCCGCCTGGGGAGGTACGACCACGATCGTGGACTTCGCCGTACAGACCAAGGGCGAGTCGGCCATGGACGGGTTCGAGAAGTGGATGGCCAAGGCCGAGGGCGAGTGCGCCATCGACTACGGCTTCCACATGATCACCGGAGACATCAACGAGCAGACCCTCAAGGAGATGGACATGCTGGTGGACGAGGGCGTCACCTCGTTCAAGATGTTCATGGCGTATCCGGGGGTCTTCTACTCCGACGACGGCGAGATCGTCATGGCCATGCAGAAAGCCGCCGAGAACGGGTCGATGATCGCCATGCACGCCGAGAACGGCATCGCCATCGACGTCTTCGTCAACCAGGCGCTCCAGAGGGGTGAGACCGACCCGATCTATCACGGGCTGGCCCGCAAGTCGGTGCTGGAAGGCGAAGCGACCCACCGCGCCATCCGCCTCGCCGAGGTCACCGGCGCTCCGGTCTACTTCGTGCATCTGTCCGCCCTCGAAGCGCTCGATCAGGTCACGCTGGCGCGCGACGAGGGAAGGAACGTGTTCGCCGAAACATGCCCCCAGTACCTGCTGCTGGATCTCGAAAAACTCGGAAACGAATTCGAGGGCGCCAAATACGTATGCTCGCCACCGCTGCGTGACCGGGCGGCGGGACATCAGGATCGACTGTGGCAGGGCCTAAGAACCGACGACCTTCAGGTTGTCTCCACCGACCACTGCCCCTTCTGCATGGGTGACCACCACACGTTCGGGACCCAGAAACAGCTCGGGAGGGACAACTTCGCGGCGATACCCAACGGGATCCCCGTGGTCGAGAACCGGATGGAACTGATATTCGACGCCGGAGTCGTCGGCCGTCGTATCAACTTGAACCGGTTCGTCGAGATCACCGCCACCGCCCCCGCCAAGATGTTCGGCCTGTTCCCGAAGAAGGGTACGATCGCGGTGGGGAGTGACGCCGACATCGTGATCCTCGACCCCGACCGCACCCACACCATCTCGGTGGAAACCCATCACATGGATGTCGACTACTCGGCGTTCGAGGGGAGGGAGATCACCGGCAAGGTCGAAACGGTCTTGTCGAAGGGCGAGGTCATCATCGCGGACGGCCGCTACCACGGGGGCAAGGGTGACGGCGAGTACCTGCGACGCGGCACGACCATGCTGCTGCGCTGAAGCGCACACGCGGGAACCCGACGGTGTATCCAGCAGGGCGCTAGCGTCGAGGTTAAGCAAGGACCTACAGGACAAGGTAAGAAACGATGAAAACCATAACCCATTGGATCAAGGGCAAGTCCTGGGAAGGGGAACCGCAGCGGACCGGTCCGGTGTTCAATCCGGCCACCGGGCGGCAGACCGCCGAGGTGACCTTCGCCACCGCCGAAGAGGTGGACCAAGCCGTCGGCGCGGCTCGGAAGGCGTTCGAAGACTGGCGCTCGGTGTCGCTCACCCGCCGCCAGAACATCATGTTCGCCTACCGGGAACTGATCACCCGGCACCGCCTGGACCTGGCCCGTGCCCTCACCGCCGAACACGGCAAGACCCTCGACGACGCCCTCGGCGAAGTGCAGCGGGGCCTCGAAGTGGTGGAGTTCTCCTGCAACATCGCCCACCTCCTCAAAGGGGAGTTCTCCGAACAGGTCAGCACCTCGGTCGACACCTACACCGTACGCCAACCGCTGGGCGTGGCGGCCGGGATCACCCCGTTCAACTTCCCCGCCATGGTGCCGATGTGGATGTTCCCGATCGCCATCGCCTGCGGGAACACCTTCGTACTGAAGCCATCCGAAAAGGACCCGTCGCCGTCCCTGCTCAACGCCGAGCTGCTGGCCGAGGCCGGCCTTCCCGACGGGGTGTTCAACGTGGTTCACGGCGACAAGATGGCGGTGGACGCCATAGTTGCCCACCCCGATGTTGCCGCCATATCTTTCGTGGGCTCGACCCCGATCGCCCGCTACATCTACGAGCAGGGAACCCGCAACGGCAAGCGGGTCCAGGCCCTGGGCGGCGCCAAGAACCACATGATCGTGCTGCCCGACGCGGACATGGACCTGGCGGCCGACGCGGCGGTGTCGGCCGGGTACGGATCGGCCGGCGAACGGTGCATGGCCATTTCGGTGGTGGTGACGGTGGGCGATGCCGCCGACCGGCTGCTGCCCAAAGTCAGGGAACGCATAGCCGAGTTGGTAGTAGGACCGGGGGACTCCGAACGCGCCCAGATGGGTCCGCTGGTAACCGCACAGCATCGCGACCGCGTCGCCGGCTACGTCGACGCCGGCGAGGCGGAAGGAGCAATTCTCCTCGAAGACGGTAGGGGCTTCACCAGCGAAGGACACGAGGACGGATTCTTCTTCGGACCCACCCTGTTCGACGAGGTGACACCCGACATGTCCGTCTACCGGGACGAGATATTCGGACCGGTCCTCTCGCTGGTGCGCACCGGCTCCTACCAGGAAGCCATCGACCTGATCAACGTCAACCCCTACGGCAACGGAACCGCTGTCTTTACCAACGACGGAGGCGCGGCGCGCAAGTTCCAGTCGGAGATCGAGGTGGGCATGGTGGGCATCAACGTGCCGATACCGGTTCCGCTCTCGTTCTACTCGTTCGGGGGATGGAAGGACTCGATATTCGGGGATCATGCCATCTACGGTCCCGACGGCGTACATTTCTACACTCGGCCCAAGGTGGTGATCACCAGATGGCCCGACCCCATCCATCGCGGGGTGGATCTCGGATTCCCCCAGCACCGCTAAGAGGGGCGAAAGAACACTGGACGATGGGATAGGAAGCATGGACTTCGGTGTCGTACTCCAGACCGATCCACCGGCCTCACGGGTGGTGGAACTCACCCGCATGGCGGAGGCCAACGGATTCACACACGCCTGGACCTTCGATTCCCACATCCTGTGGCAGGAGCCGTTCGTGATCTACTCACGGATGCTGGCCGAGACCGAGCGGATGGTGGTGGGTCCCATGGTGACCAACCCCGGTACCCGGGACTGGACGGTGCTGGCCTCCCTGTTTGCCACCCTCAACGACATGTACGGGGACCGGACCATCTGCGGGATGGGGCGGGGAGACTCGGCCCTTCGCTGCATCGGCCGCAGGCCTCGTACCCTGGCCAAGATGGTCGAGTCGATGAAGGTCATAAAGGGCCTGGTAGCGGGAGACGAAGTCGACTACGACGGCACCCCGCTCCGCATACCGTGGATCTCCCAGGGCTGGGACCTGCCGATGTGGGCGGCCGGTTACGGACCGAAAGCCCTGGCCACGGTGGGCCGCCACGCCGACGGGTTCATCCTGCAGTTGGCCGACCCCCAGATCCTCCAATGGACAGTGGCCGCGGTACGGGCTGCGGCCGCGGATGCAGGACGGGATCCCGAAGAGATAACGATCTGCGTGGTGGCTCCGGCTTACGTCGGGGACAACATCGAACACCAGCGGGAGAAACTCCGGTGGTTCGGGGGCATGGTCGGCAACCACGTCCACGACCTCGTCAAGCGCTACGGCTCGGACAACCCCGAGATGGTTCCCGAAGTACTGGCCGACTACATCGCCGCCCGGGAAGGCTACGACTACGCCCATCACGGGAGATCCGGTAACCCGTCCACCGACTTCGTCCCGGATGCGATCGTCGACCGCTTCTGCGTGCTCGGGACGGCAGAAGATCACATCGCCAAACTGGAGTTCCTACGGGATCTCGGGATGGACCACTTCGGGATCTACCTGATGCACGACGACCGGGAGGGCACCCTGGCCGCCTACGGAGATTCGGTTATACCTGCGATCGGTGGGTAATCGGTGACCGGCGGAGTACGTCTAGTTGGTGTCGCCGGTTCGTACGGGCTTACCTGAATAGCTCAGCTGCGTCCCAGTCCGGGTGCACTGCAGTCACGTAATCGTGTAGCAGCGCTCGGCACACGTCCTGCGTGCTGGTCTCGGTGAGCTTGATGATGTTATCGATCTCATCGGCCGCGGTGCGAGATCTTGAATCTCTGGGACCAGACCCCTCTGCGGCTCCAGCCATGCCTCAGGTGCCACCCGCTGATCAGCCTGTAAACGGTACGGCCACCGTAGGTGACCGATGGAAGCAGAAACGAAAGCTCGTCCTTTGGTTTGGTAGCTCGCTCAAGAGCGTTCACCACCAAGGTCGAGAACTTCATGTATTCGGCCCAAGCCTGGGCCTGCAGCCGCTCCTTAACGGACGTCGGCACCGAGAACGCGATCGTCGGCCGCCCCTCTTTGGTCGACCCACCTGCTGATCGCAGGTCTCGGGCCGAAGCGTATTCCTCCTCGGTTACCTTGCGGCGTTTCCAGACGGTGGCGCCGCCGGTGGTGTGGGACAGGTGGGTCATGGGTGAGTCCGGCAGCGCGCCGTGCCAATGGACCTCTCCGGGTGGGGCATGGACGAGGTCTCCGGTGGAGATCTCGACGGCGGAACCCTCATCGTTCTGGACAAGACCCGCACCGTTCGTGACGTACAGCACCTGTCCGCCGGGGTGGTAGTGCCAATCGGTGCGGGCCCCCGGAGAGAAGCTCACCGCCAGGATGTTGAGGGCGCCGTCGTTCCTCACCGGCCCGAACAGGACCTCCCCGGTGAAGTTCCCGGCCGGGGCTTTCCCCCATTCGATGTCTCCCGGCTTCCAGTGCTCCATGGCCCTCCCAGTCTTGTCCCTCGGTGAACCTTCAGGAGAGAACTGAGGTTACCGGCTGTATGTGCTGCGCGCACGCCGAGCGGATGCGGATACCGCCGGGCGTCCCCATTCCACGCCGGTCGGGTATCGGGAGAACTCTCGGGGTTTTTCTGGTGTGGCCTGGATTGTCAGCCCGGCCGCCGCGCACCGGTCGCTATGGCGTCGGGCCGACCGGTTCTGCTCGGTGTTGATCCAGGAACTGGTCCATGGGGCTATCTCGAGTATTGTAGACTACCGTTGATAGCTCTATTGTTAAAGCGTACGGGGGTCGCAGGGTCTCAGTCGTCACGGACTACTGACCATTCACAAGGTTCCGTTTATGGCCCCTCTCTCACCGACAGGGGTCTCCGTCAAGAACCGATACACCTTCGAACCACCGTTCGGCCCCCGCGGCAAGATCAGTAAAGCTGCGAGTCCGTTCCTATGAGCATGCACGCCTACGCGGACGAGTCCGTCCGTGGTCGCGACTACATCATCTGCGTCACGTCGATTCCGTCGAGGGATGTCAAGACGGCACGACGGAAACTACGAACTCTCACCGCCCGAGGCCAGAGACGTATCCACTTCGCCACTGACAGCGACCAGCGTCGGCGCGCTCTTCTGTCACAAATCGCCACCGTCGGTACGTCATCGGTCATCTACATAGCCCGTCACCGGGACCAGGTGGCCGCCCGAGCCGCGATTGTCAAGGTGGTCGCGGCTGACCTGCTGACATCCGGTGTGACCTTCTTTGTCCTCGAATCACGGGAGGGGCAAGATCATCGCGATCGTGCAATCATCTCCGGCGAACTCGGTACCTTCCGACCGCCTCCGTTTGGCTACACCCACAAGACGCCGGGCGGCGAACCCCTGCTTTGGGTGCCGGACGCTGTCGCCTGGGCGTGGGGTCGAGGGAACAAATGGCGGACGACCGTTCAGGATCTTGGCCTCGTTGTTGATACGAAACGCGTTGAAGTCTCATAGAAACGCGCGGAGGCCCGACCGCTCACCGTCCGGAGAGGAGCCGGGCCCGCTTCCACGGGCTAGTGCCCTGGCACCTCTAATTGTTGTCGGAGATCCTGCTGCTGTCAATGCTGAATCTCCGAGGAACCTTCTTGAGTTCTTCGTTTCACGCCGGTGACCAACACTTCGAGCGGAGCGGCAGTTTGGTCGATGAAGCGCCACAGCCGCTCGACGTGCTCCTCCCGTGTGTTGACCTGACCGATAGACACGCGCACGAAAGCCGTGTCACCGATCCGAGACGGCGTAAGGAAGGAGTGGCCGGAACGGTTCACGTCCGCGGCGAGAGATTCGGTGGCCTGATTACCAGCCCGGTGGCGGAAACACACTAGGGAGAACGGCACGGGCGCGACGAGCTCGAGACGCTGATCCGCCTCGATCCGGGCCGCTAGATCCCGGGCCCACGCCACGTTGGCGCGCAGCCGGGCGCGGATCCCCGCAGCCCCGTAGTAGCGGAGCACGAACCACAGCTTCAGGGAGCGAAAGCGGCGGCCGAGCGCCACGTGCCAGTCCCGGTAGTCGATGACCTGACCACTTTCCGATGCCTCGTTGCGTAGGTATTCGGGCAGGATCGAGAGGGCTTGGATGAGCGGCGCGCGGTCGGCCACGAAGAACAGAGATCCATCGAAGGTCATCGGGGTCCACTTGTAGGGGTTGACCGTATAGCTGTCTGCGAGTTCGAGGCCGTCCTGATGGTGCCGGAACTCCTCGCAGAGCATGGCGTTGCCCGCGAAGGCGGCGTCGACGTGGTGCCACATCCCCTGCTCCCGAGCCAACTCGCCGATAGCTCGCACCGGGTCCACAGCCGTGGTCCCGGTAGTGCCGATGGTGGAACATACGAAGGTCGGAACCAGACCGGCGTCCCGGTCGTCGGCGACCCGGTCGACCAACTCATCGAGGTCCATGGCGTAGACATCATCCACATCGACCAGGCGGATGTGTTCGTAGCCCGCCACACGGGCACCCTTCTCGATCGAGGAGTGAGCCTGCGTGCTGGTGTAGGCAACACAGCGGCGGATGTCGGCGCCAAGGCGCTGGGCCCGATCGCGGGCCACCACGACAGCCACGTGAGCGGCATCGGAGGCAGTCTGCTGCATCACGCCGCCTCCCTTCGCAGTGGTCTTCCAACCCGCAGGGAGACCCATCAGGTCCACCATCCAGTCCATCATGACGGTCTCGAGTTCTGTACACACCGGGCTGGTGGCCCACAGCATGCCCTGCTGGTCCAGGCCGGCCGCCACCAACTCGCCCAGCATCCCCGGACCCGACGTGGTGCATGGGAAGTAGGCAAACCATCCGGGCGAGGTCCAGTTGGTCAGCCCCGGCACCACGATCCGGTCCAGATCGGCGGCTATCGCCTCGAAGCCCTCCGGTTCCTCGGGCGCCTTCTCGGGTAGCATCTCGCGGATCCACCCCGGCGCTACCTCCGACTGCACCGGGAGATGGCTCACCCGCTCCATGTAGCCGGCTAACCAGTCGATCATTGCGTAGCCGTGGCGCCGAAACTCTTCAGGGGTCATGTCACCGCGATCGGTCCATCATCCTTATGCAGTGCGAGTCAGGATAGAGGGTCAGATGGTGCCTGACTTCGGGGCCGGAACATGGCCTGCCTGTCACTCGAGCCGGACCGCGCGCCTATCGAGTCCCCTACGGACAGTTGTACAGCCATGGGGACAAGGGCGATGTCGGGTGATCCGCCGCGGTACACGGGTTGTCACAGTGGTGTCGCATGATGAATGGGTACCAGGACACGGGTGCCATCAGAAAGTAGGCAATGGGCAGGCAACACAAGCTCCTCCAGAAGATTCTGGGCGGTCACTCGGACGCCAACATCCGCTTCAACGAGTTGCGCCGCCTGCTCAAGAAACTCGGATTCGTCGAGCGCGTCCGCGGTAGCCACCATGTGTTCGTGCGGAGAGGCATCGCCGAGAGAGTCATCTTGCAGCGAGATGGCAAACATGCGAAACCGTATCAGATACGGCAAGTTCGTAGGATGGTCCTGAGGAATAGACTAGGTCTCGAGGAGTGATGCACAAGTACGGAATCGTTCTCTATTGGAGCACCACCGATCAGGCGTATGTGGCCGAGGTTCCGGAGCTCCCCGGATGCATGGCTCACGGCGACACTCAGGAAGCTGCTCTCAGGAACGTCAACGAGGCAACGGGACTCTGGATCGATAGCGCGAGGGAGTTCGGGGATCCGGTGCCGGAACCTAGTGGCGAACGTCTAGCACGGGCCTGATCCTCATCTCACGCACCAAGCGCCCCGGTGTGGCCGCCGCCTGCCCACGAGCTTCCATACGCATCAGGACTCCCGATCTCGCAGTCATCGATGGAACGCGAATGCTCCGCGCGGTGGATCCCTGTTCGGCGCACCACTAGTAGCATGCCCCCGGAGAAACGATGACCACTGTACCGAGAACTCTGTTCCAGAAGGTTTGGGACGCCCACGTGGCCCACGAGGCGCCGGGCGAGCCCTCCATTCTGTATATCGACCTCCACCTGGTGCACGAGGTAACCAGCCCCCAGGCCTTCGACGGGCTGCGCGTGGCCGGCCGGGGCGTGCGGCGGCCCGATCTGATCCTGGCGACCATCGACCACGGGGTTCCGACCACCAACCGGAACCTCGGAATCAGGGACCCGCTGTCGAAGAGACAGATCGATGCGCTGATCCGCAGGCGCCGGGCGACATCCATTGCGAGGAGTACGGGATCACCCTGTACGGGCTGCGACGATCCCCGCCAGGGGATCGTGCACATCATCGGCCCCGAGCAGGGGCTGACCCAGCCGGGCATGACCATCGTGTGCGGTGACTCCCACACGGCCACCCATGGGGCTTTCGGCGCCCTGGCCTTCGGGATAGGCACGTCGGAGGTCGAGCACGTGCTCGCCACCCAGACCCTCCCCCAGATCAAACCGAAGGCGATGGCGGTCACCGTGGAAGGGGACCTCCCGAGAGGAGTGGCAGCCAAGGACATCATCCTGGCCATAATCGCCAGGATCGGGGTGGCCGGAGGCACGGGACACGTGATCGAGTACCGGGGCTCGACCATCCGGTCGCTGTCGATGGCCGGCCGCATGACCATCTGCAACATGTCGATCGAGGGCGGCGCCCGGGCCGGGATGGTGGGACCCGACGACACCACCTACTCGTACATCGAGGGGCGTCCCCACGCTCCCGAGGCCTGGGAACAGGCGTTGGACCACTGGCGCACCCTCCCCACCGACGAGGGCGCCACCTTCGACTCCGAGATCGAAGTGGACGCCCGGTCCCTCGAACCTCACGTTTCATGGGGTACCAACCCCGCCCAGACGGCGCCGGTGAGTTCACGAGTCCCTCATCCCGACGACTACGACGACCCTCTCGACCGGGAAGGGTGCAACCGAGCCCTGGACTACATGGACCTGGCGGCCGGAGTGCCTATCACCGACATCCGGCTGGACCGCGTGTTCCTCGGGTCCTGTACGAACGCCCGCATAGAGGACCTCCGGGCCGCGGCCGCCGTGGTCGAAGGCCGCAAGGTGGACAGGCGCGTGCAGGCGATGGTGGTACCCGGTTCCGGACTCGTGAAGCTCCAAGCCGAGGAGGAGGGCCTGGACCGGATCTTCAAGGAGGCCGGGTTCGAATGGCGCGACGCGGGCTGCTCCATGTGCCTGGGGATGAACGACGACATCCTGGCGCCCGGCGAGCGGTGCGCGTCGACATCGAACCGTAATTTCGAAGGTAGGCAGGGTCGCAGAGGCCGCACCCACCTGGTGAGCCCCGAGATGGCAGCCGCCGCGGCGGTGACCGGCCACTTCGTCGATGTGCGCACCTGGGACCGACCATGAGACCGGTCGGCACCATCTCGGGAACCATGGCCCCGCTGCCGCGCAGCAACGTCGATACCGACCAGATCATGCCCAAGCAGTTCCTCAAGCGGGTGGAGCGCAGCGGCTACGGTCGTTACCTGTTCCACGACTGGGCCAGGACACCGAGCGGGGATCTCGATCCGCACTTCGTCCTCAACCGCACCGTGTATCGGGACGCGAAGGTGCTGGTGAGCGGACCCAACTTCGGTTCCGGATCGTCTCGCGAGCATGCCCCCTGGGGTATCCAGGACTGGGGATTCGAAGCTGTCATAGCCCCCTCGTTCGCCGACATCTTCTACAACAACTGCACCAAGATCGGCCTGCTCCCGGTCAGGCTCCCCGGCAGCGAGGCGAGCGGGCTGATGGAACTCGCCACCGATGACCCGCACACGGTCGTGACGATCGACCTGGCCGGCCAGACCGTCGAGGCCGGAGACCGCCGGTCGCAATTCGAGATCGATCCCTTCACGAAGTACCGCCTGCTCGAAGGGCTGGACGACATCGGCCTCACGCTCCGCCATATCCAGGCTATCAACGCCTTCGAGGCCGGCCGTGCCGACCACCTGCCCGGCCTCGGGTAGGAGGGTGCTGGAAAACCCCCTATTGACCCGGCAGTCGATGGCAAACCATCTGTTCCGCGAATACCGCGCCAAGCGCTACCATCGTTCTCGAGCACCCTCCTAGGCCACATGGATCTCCTAGCTGTCATCTCCTACCCGCCCATCCCGATCTTCGACGTGGGGCCGCTGCGTCTCTCCCTCCACGGCCTGTTCGCGGGAGTCGGCTTCGTAGCGGGCGCGTACTACGCCACCCGGCTGTATCACGCCCGCGGCTTTAACACCACCCGGTTCCAGTCGGCTCTGACCTGGGCCCTGGTCGGGGCACTCCTGGGCGCCCGCTGGCTGACGCTCCCCGCGTACTGGCTGGAAAACGGGTTCGACATCAGGGACATGATCAACATCGGGGGCAACTTCTCCATCCTGGGCGGCTTCGCGGGCGGTATCGGCCTGGGGATCTGGCGCGCCTATAGAGTGGGGCTGAGGGTCTGGCCCACCCTCGACGTGACCGCCTTCGGCCTGGCGGTGGGAACCGTGGTCGGCCGCATCGGCGATCTGGCGATCGTAGAGCACCTGGGAGGCCCCACCAGGTTCCTGCTCGGCTACGGGATCCGCCCGGGATACGACGTGGCGCCCCAGCACAACCGCTTGGAGTGCGCGGTGGCCGAGGTGGGTGAATACTGTGGGGTGTACCACCACGCCGCCCTCTACGACATGGTGGGCGCCATGGTGCTGTTCGGAGTCCTCTACTGGCTCTACCAACGCTCCCGCCTGAGCCTCCGCTACGGACAGCTATTCGGGGTCTGGGTGGCTTGGTACGGGTTCCAGCGCTTCCTCATCGACTTCACGCGGTTGGCGCTGGAAATCGACGGCGACCGCACCCTCGGCGCGCTCACGTGGAGTCAGTGGAGCGGGCTGGTGGCCGGGATCGCCGGGATCGCCGCGCTCCTCTGGCTGGGCAGACGGAATCCGGTAGTGACCGCCGAGAACGACCGGGCCTACGGCGCCGCGGTGTAGTTCTGTCCCGTTGCGCGGATCGGGTACGACCACCTCCGCCGCCTAACCCTGATTATTCACGGGTCGGCCGGTTGCCAGGTGCCGGGTGCCAGGTGCCAGGTGCCAGGTGCCGGTGGTCAGTGGTCAGTGTTGGTAGTCAGTAGTCAAGCCTGGTTCCACCACCGGCCGGGTGAAATCAACAAGTGTGCTCAGTCGCCGCTCGCCCTACGGGTGAAACCCCTGTGCGGGACACCCGGGTTCGTCAACACTCACAAATCCCAGGTCAGAGGTCCCTGCCCCACCAGCTTCAAGGACGTGACCCTCCAATCCTGAAGAATTGGGGCTAATCATCATCCACGTTCGGTGACCACACTTGTATGTACATAATTAGGAGGCGCGATGGGTACGTCGATCACGGAGCGGACCATCCCGGCGGGGGCGTTCAGAGACCGGTGCCTGAGGCTCATGGACGAAATCAACGAGACGGGCGAGTCGATAGTGGTGACCAAGCACGGTAGACCCGTGGTCATCATCTCGCCGGCCCCGCGCGAAGCGACAGGGCTGGTGGGCTTCATGACCGGGGTCACCCGCATCGTGGACGACTTGGACGAACCCGCCATCCCGGCCGAGGAGTGGGACATCGTCAGTAACCCGGACCGGATCGTAGACCCGAGCCGGCTTTGATCCTGCTCGACACCAACGCGCTGTTGTGGGCCACAGCAAACAGTAGGAGGATGGGAACGAAGACCAAGCGCCGACTGGATGATGCCTTGGTCGACGGACAACTCGCCGTTCCCACGATCGTATTCCTCGAGGCCGCAATGCTTCACTGGGCCAACAGGGTGGATCTGGGCATGTCACCGGATATCTGGCACCGGCGGCACATCAATCTCGGGCTGCGCGAGATACCGCTGACCGGTAAGATAGCGGTGGCCGCCGCGGCGCTGGAGCCCCGAAGCGGATTCCATGGAGACCCCGGCGATCAGATCGCTACTGCGACGGCCCTTACGCGGGGAGGGACCCTGGTCACATCAGGCTGAGCTATCCTGGCCTGGGCCGTAAAGAACCCCTCCCCAAAAACCATGGACGCAACACAATGAGACAGTGTGTCTGGGCCCTCTTTCACCTCAACTAGTCAACGATAGGAAGGGTCGGTTGTCCGGATCGGGCGCGCAAATACCACCGTCCGGATAGTTTACGAACATCACCAGTGAATCGGTGTCCGGGGATAGGACTCTCCAGCAAGGGTTGCCCGCAATGACTTGCTGCCGTCAAACCAGCGTGCCTGATATCGAGTTGGTTGGCGATGATGTCACCCTGGTAATAGAAGGGGCTGGGGAGGTCGGACAGGACCCTGGGATCGAGACCAGGCGTCGACCCGGCAATCTGGAGGTGCCCCGCCAACGCGACACTCTGCTCCAGGTTGCTGCCGATCATCCAACGCAGGCCGTAGGAAGACGCGACAGACCCATGCCTTGGATGGAACAGCACTACGACGGGATGTCGAGGATCAACCCCACGGTATCCCGGATCCGGGCGAGAGCGACCGGCCCCACATTGCCCCTCACCTGACTGATCCGAACGGATGCGACGGCCCGGATGTGGTGACATTGGGCCACGGACGCTTCGTCCAGCCCGTTATGCCGATCAGGCTCGATCAAGATCTCGGATCTGACCCACGATTCCTGGTGGTCACGGGTACGACATAAACCACATTGGGAGATGCCGCGAATAGCGTCGGGGCGGTCACCAGCACAGCCGGGCTGAGGATCCCGGATTCTCTCTCGACGGGTAGTCCCAGATCGAGGTCCACGACATCACCCGAGGTCAGCATTGAGCCATGCCACCTCGTCGGGAGTAAGGGGCGCCGCCAATTCTTCGCCCATCCGATCCTGGCGAAACCGGCGCACGACCAACGCTACGGTCTCTCCCATTGTGGTTCCTAGTTCCGGGGCGATCCGGCGGAGTTCCTGATGGGTTGCCCTATCCGCACGAACGCTCGTGGACTGTATACATCTTAGCATACATAAACATATGCAAACTTAGCGTGGCACGTCGTGACAAGCGGTGATCGACCGGAGTTGGTCGGGCTGGCCGGAACAGGCGATCCACGCTGGATCGGATTCGAGAGGACACCGGGTTCAGAATCACCCGGCGGGTTGTCCGTCACGCTCACGGCGGTTAGCCTTGCCATCGTGAAACAGACGTTGGTATATGCGTATCGCGGCTTTACCGGGCCCGGCGCCCGGGCCAGGCACTGCGTGTAGCACCAGCAATCGTCGCAAGAAAAGGCCCGGAGCAGCCGCTCCGGGCGGTTTTCGTTCACGGGGCGGCCCCACCAGAGGAGCATCATGGAACGGAGAGCGATACGTAACGGATCAGGCGCCGACACGATCGTCGAGGTCGGATCTACCAGGTTCGGGCATGACCCCTTCCCGGCCATCGCCGGCCCCCGGGCGATCGAGTCGGAGGAGCAGATAATGCAGGTGGCCGAGGCGGTGGCCGAGGCGGGCGCCGCCGTGCTGCGAGGCGGGGTGTTCGAGTCGAGCGCCTCCCCCTACGCCTTTCCCGGGTTGGGCGAGCCGGGTCTCAAACTCCTCGAGAAGGCCGGCGAGGCGGTCGGGTTACCCACACTCACCAAAGCGCTGGAGCCCAAGGACGTCGAGATTGTCGCCGCTCACGTGGACATGATCTACGTGGATCCCGGTTCGATGCAGAACTTCGAGTTGCTGCGGGTGATCGGCCGATCAGGCAAGCCGGTCCTGCTCGAGAGGGGCGGGTCGGCCACTGTGGACGAGTGGCTCTGGGCGGCCGAGTACATCCTCGCCGAGGGGAACGATCAGGTGGTCCTCTGCGAGGCGGGGATACGAACCTTCGAGAAGTCGACCCGGGCGACGCTGGACTTGAGTGCCATCCCGGTGCTGAAGGAGAAGAGCCATCTCCCGGTGATCGTGGCGCCGTCCGCGGCGGTGGGATCCCCGGCCCGTATCCAGCCATTGGCACTGGCCGCCCAGGGAGTCGGGGCGGACGGAATCATGATCGAGGTCCATCCGGATCCGAGCACGTCCCGCACCAGCGTCTCCAATCACATCACAATCGATGCCTTCTCCCGCCTCATGGACGCGCTGGGCGTCAACCGGATCCGAATGAACATCGATATGATCGATCGTGACCTGGTGCGGCTGCTGGCTAACCGGCATCATATGGCCATGCGGGTAGGCCGGATAAAGGCGGAACGGGGAATGCCGGTCCAGATACCCGAGCGCGAGGAGGAACTCCTTGCCATCATCCGGGAAGAGGCCGACCGGGCGGGGCTGGACCCCGACCAAGTGGAGCGGATCTTCATCCTGATCCTCAAGCAATCCCGCGACGCGCAACACCGGAAACGCGCCCGGACCTGGTCGCAAGGCTGACAACGACCCCCGTTCTGGCCGAGACTCGGTTTCCGGACGAGGATTCGGCATGTCTAGCCGGGCGTTTAGCCTGAATCCACCGGTAGATATTCTGTGGTTGGGGGTGGATAGACGCGGAAAGTGCCTCTGATCTGGGACAATAGCCATACGAAACATGGTGATTGGCTCGGAGTCTGGAGGCGCTTCCTGTGAGTGGAGTATTGCAGAATATCGACCGGTATGAGGCGGTTTTCGATGATGAGGGGCTGGTGGCCGACGCTGGGTTGTTGGCGGCCGGGACGTTGATGGACCGTTTGGGTTTGGAAGGTTTGGTGGATCGGACGGTGCGGTTGGGCGGCCGGGTGGGTGGCGCGCATCCGGGTCGTAAGGTATGCACGTTGGTAGCTGCGATGCTGGTGGGCGCCTCCCATATTGACCATGTGGATCGGCTCCGGGCCGGTTCCACCGACCGGGTGCTGCCCCATGCGGTGATGGCCCCGTCCACTGTGGGAACCTTCCTGCGTTCGTTCACCTGGGGTCATGTACGCCAGTTGGAGAAGGTGGTGACCGTAGCGCTGGGCCGTGCGTGGGGGGCGGGCGCCGGTCCCGGCAAGGGAGCGGTGACCCTCGATGTGGACTCGACGATCTGTGAGGTGTCTGCCAAGACCAAACAAGGGGCCGCCTATGGCTACACCAAAGAGTTGGGTTATCACCCGCTGTTGGCGTTCCGAGCCGATACGGGGGAAGTGGTCGGCGCCCGTCTGCGGGAAGGAGCATCGCAGAGGGGTGTGGTCCATTTCGTTGGGGAGACAGTGCGGCGTGTGCGACGGGCCGGGGCCAGGGGCCCGGTGAGCGTGCGGGCCGATTCGGGGTTCTGGTCCTATACCCTCTTGGCCGCCCTCGACCGCCTCGGGGTGGGCTGGTCGATCACCTGCCCGCTGAATGCCAAGATTAGGACACTGATCAGCAATATCGACAAAGACGCGTGGACCCCCATTGCCTATCCCGAAGGCGGGCTGGCACAAGTGGGGGAAACAGTCCTGGAGATGACCAACCCCAAGAAACGGTCGCAGAAACGCCGGGTTCGCCTGGTAGTGCGCCGCACCCGCCTGCTCGGTTCCCAAGCCGAGCTGTGGCCCGACTGGCGATACCACGCGTTCGTCACCAACCTGGACCTGCCCGCGGCAGAAGCCGACCGGCGCCACCAACCCCGGGCCGGACAAGACGACACCGGCCACCAACCCCGCCGCGGAGAACAAGACACCGAACCGGCCGAACTGCCGGTGGTAGAGATCGGTGACAACCCTGGGGAAGCGCACAGCCCGCTGCCCGCGGTCGAAATCGACCGGTACCACCGCCGCCACGCCACATGCGAACTCGCCATCCGCGACCTCAAAGACTCCGGGGGTCTCGCCCACCTACCCTCCGGCGTCTTCGCAGCTAACGCCGCCTGGCTGATCTGCGCCGCCCTAGCCCATAACCTCTACCGGCAGATAGCCCTCCTCGGGGGTACGCAGCCGCCCGGGCGGCTGGTCTGTGGACGTACCATCCGTACCCGACTGTTCGGACTCCCTGGACGCCTCGTCAACCACGGCGGACGCCGCCTCCTGCGTCTACCCGCCCGATGGCCCTGGGCCGGCGCCTACCTAACCACCCTCACTAACCTCCGGGCGCTGCCACAGCTCTGCTGACCCGGCCCGACGGACCCGCCGCAACCATAACCAACCACCCAAACCCCGACCACACACGCCCGAAACCATCCCAACCAGCCCCCAACACTACCTAACCCACCAAACCACACCCACCACACCCCCGAAACCCCCCGAATCCAACCAGCCCCAACCCCTCAACCCCCCACCAACCGCACCCCGGACCACCCCCCGGGGAGGCCGTCGGTGGATTCAGGTTTAGGGCGCCGTTCTATGGCGTTCGCCTAGATAGCACCACGAGAAGGCTGAACAGTGACGGTTGCAGTTGGACCATCGCTCGCTGACCTGGCTTTTCGTCATCGGCCGACGGGACGCTGGTAGATCGCTCGGCACGGTCCTGGCTGACAACCCACTGATCCATTAGGTCGCGCCCTGGACCAATGGGCGTTTCTGTTCACTAACCAACAGCCCAGGCGCCCGAGGATTCTACGACCAACGACGAGCAGCCGACGACCTCCACCACCAAGCCCTACGAGCCCTACGAGCCCTACGAGCCCTACGAGCCCTAGCCAACCGCCTCGTCAGCATCCTCCACGGCTGTCTCAAACACCAAACCCCCTACAACGAACACACCGCCTGGGCACACGGAACCATCCCCGACAAAGCCGCAGCTTGACAATTACGCTCCTGGGATGCTCCTAGACCGTGGCGTTCTGGGAGACGACGGCGATGAACAGGACGAAGGACGCCAGCAGCACCAGGCCTTGGATTCTGCCCAGGCGCCGACGACCGGTGATCGCCATGATCCCCACGAGGAGCCCGATCACAATCATCACTACGTGCCCCCAAACCTGCTGTTCGCCTATCGCCCCGGCACCTATCACACCGGCCAGCCCCACCACCAGCAGCGAGTTGAACAGGTTGGAGCCCAGCAGGTTGCCGATGACCAGTTCGTTGGCCTTGCGACGTGCTGCCGCACCTGCTGTGACCAGTTCGGGAAGGCTGGTCCCGAGGGCGAAGATGGTGGCCCCGACGAACCCGCCGGCCAGACCGTAGTGATCAGCCACGTTACCGCCGCCCTCCACGAGCAACCAGGCACCGACCACGATGCCCACCAACGAAGCAAACGCCTTGGCGAGTTCCCGGGTCGCCCGGTACTCCATCGCATCGGCGTCGTCCTGCAGGGTAGCTCCGGCCAACCCGTCCCTGACATCCCGACGGGACCACAAGACCAGGAACACCGAGACGACCGCCATCGCCGCCACCAGTAACAGGCCCTCGGTTCTCTGGAGAACATCGTCCCAGGCGACCAGGACCACCGCGCCCATCGCCAGCAGGGTGATGAGCCCCTCCCGGCGGATTATGCGGACCTGGCCGACCACCGGAGAGATCATCGCACTGACCCCCAACACCAGCGACAGGTTGGCGGCGTTCGAACCGACCACGTTTCCTACCGACTCGGCCAGCTCCCCCCTGGCCGCCGCCAAGCCGCTGACAACCAACTCGGGGGCCGAGGTTCCGAAGCCGATGACCAGAGCCCCCACAAGAACCGGCGAGACACCCCAGATACTGGCCAGGCGGGCGGCCGCCTCCACGAACGGATCGGCCACCACCCACAACAGCGCGACTCCCACCACGATCAGGATGACTCCCAGCCACAGCATCTCGTCAGCCTAACGAACGGAACCAACTTGACGACCTGCCCATCTGCCGATGGCTTTCGTTGGGCTGGTCATGCCAACTGCAGACCGGAATTCCCAAACCGGCGGAAGTCCGCCACATTCGTGGTTGCGACCGGCGCGTCATCCGAGAGAGCCCCGGCGGCGATCATACAATCGCTCAACGATCCACGCCGGCGACCGTTTCATTGAATAGGCGCGCGGCAACCTCTGCATGTCCTGCCGTGAGATCGCGGCACTGTCCAACTATCTGGGCTGCCATGTCTAGTTCGGATCTCGGGAGTGGGCCACAAAGGAACTCTGCCCAAGCGACCGCGCTCATAGTCAGGCTTAGCCCGATGCGATCCAATCACCTATCTTGCCCTCCTCAGGAGTACCGCCACGCAGTGCCAGAATGACCAAGCTCGTGTCCAGATGGATCATCGGGGCTCTGAGAGCGTCGCTGCTCAGCAGCCGCGCGCCGCTCCTCCCGAACGTCACGTGCCCACTGATCGAGGTTCACGTTGCGCTCGCGCACAGACGCCTGCAGCCGATCGAGCGCATCAAGAGCCGCGACATTGCCCGGATTGTCTCCCGCTACCGCGATACGGATTGCGCGCCTGAACACCTCGGATTTGGACACCTTCCAACGGCGTGCCAATTCATCCAGTGTTCTCACGGACCCGACATCCAGCGAGTAGGTAGATTTGATAGTCGTTACGGCCAGACTCATTGTCTATCAAGGGTGGTTTCCACCTCATTGAGCAGACTATCGAGCAATTCGCCGGTGACCCATCGGCGATGACCAGTCGCAGTTCAGCGGGAAACAGACCGGTAGCGATCGGAATTGCTCCGCGCTCTCCGAGGAGCGGTTCAGGTGTTCTTCTCGTCCCGCCAGGCGATCCACTCGTCGAGTCCGGCCATGTCGTAGTCGGGACCGTTCACTCCGAGGGTGATCTGGGTGGCGCCGGCTCCGAGCAGGTCGTCGGCCTCGCCGATCTCGTCGAGGTTGGCGCCCACCGCCCGTTCGATCTCCGATGGGTCCCGGCCGGCGACCCGGCACCACTCGTCGAGGATCCTGGTCTTGCGGCGCACGGTCGCCGAATCGCCGAAGCCGTGCCAGATGTCGGCATAGCGGGCCGCGATCCGCAGCGTGTGCTTCTCGCCCTGGCCTCCGATCAGGATCGGTATGTCCCTCATGGGTGGGGGATTGAGCCGGCCCAGCCGCCGCCTGATGCGGTACATACCGGCTTCGAAATCCCGTAGGCGGCCCCCGAAGGTCCCGAACGGGTACTCGTACTCCGTGTAGTCCCGCTCGGTCCAACCGGCGCCCACGCCGAGGACGAGGCGGCCCTCGCTTATGTGGTCCACGGTGCGGGCCATATCGGCGAGGAGGTGGGGATTGCGGTAGGAGTAACAAGTGACCAGTGCCCCGAGCTCCACCCTCTCGGTCACCTCCGCCCATGAGGCCAGCATCGTCCAGCACTCGAAATGCCGGCCGTCCGGCGGTCCCGAGAGCGGGAAGAAGTGGTCCCAGTTGTAGACGATGTCCACGCCCATCTCCTCGGCATGCACCGCGGCAGCCCGAAGATCCCGGTACTCACCATGCTGCGGGTAGATATGGACGGCGATTCGTACCGGCCTCGTCATGTGAACTCCCCTCCGGGTCCTCCCGATAGAAGGTAGCCGCATCGATCAGCCGGACGGTAGGGGAACGCCTTCAGGGCGATTCCCGAATCGGGCGTCCTCCGTCCGGGTTCGTTTCAGTTCCCAGAATCCGGGGGTGAGGGTGGCCGCCACGACGATGTCCCAGAGTTGGAGGGAGGCGTCGCGGGGCGGGACCCGGCTGATCACCGGACCGAATATCCCCACCCGGCCGCCGTGGCCGTCCCCAATGGCGATGATCGGAGTCCCCACATCCTCGCCCACCAGATCGAGGCCGGCATCCATCCGCTGCCGGATCTCCCCGTCCCAGCCCTGGTCGTCGAACGCCTCGGCGTGCGACGGGTCGATGCCGCATCCGGACAGCACCTCGCCGATGTCAAAGTCGAGCAACCGGCCATCGTGATGGATGCGGGTACCGAATCCCCAGTAGGCGCGGAAGACGCCGTCGTTGCCCTCCTCGATTCGCACCGATTCCATCACCCGCAGGAGCCCGTGCGTGCGCACGGAGGGCTCGTACCGGTCGGATTCCGGACCGGGCCGGTTCTTGAACAGGAGGCTGATCGGCTCCCATTCGACGCGCAGATCCCTGACCGGCGCAACCTCGTCGACGACCCACCGGGCCGTCACCCAGCACCACGGTCAGACCGGGTCAACCCAGAAAGAGATCTCCATACCGTTCCTTTCGTCAACCCCGCAACGGTAGCGGCGGGAACCGGAAGAGGCCACCGGCCCACCCCGCCCCGGAACCCGCGTCAGGCAGTCAGTGCGGCCGTCACGGCCGCCGTCTCCCGTTCCCGCATCATCACCAGGGCCCGCAACCGCTCGAGCTTCTGCTCGAGGGCCTTGGCGGCATGGGGCAGCGGGTTCTCGGCGAAGAAGGCCTCGACTTGGGCTGCCAATCCGGGATGAGACAGCGCCGGAAGGCCTTCCACCATCCTCGAATGGGTCATCGGGGGAAGGGAACCGGCCATCCCGGGCCACTCCTCGCGCAGCCTGGTCCAGGCATACGGACCCGATACCCGGTTTGCCAGCATCCTGGCCAGGACCCACGTGGTGTCCTGGTTGCGGATGGTGCCGTCCTCGATCAACCCGAAGGTGCGGTCCACCGCATCCCGGTTGTCGAACGTCGCCAGGGCCCGCAGGTACTTCATCGCGTCCTGAGGGTTGCCGGCCTCCTTGTGGCGGGCCAGGTATGCACCGTAGGTGGCGCTGTCACCGTGGGAGGCGCAGACGTACAGGCACGCGGTCCCCACCTCCGGATCCACCGCCGTCGGATCGGAGACCATCCGCTCGTAGGTTCGCCGGGCCCCCTCGATGGTGCCCGCGACATTGGCCAGGCACCCCAGCGCGCTGATCACCCGGCCGCGCAGGCGGCGCACGAGATCGGTCTCTTCGTCCACGGGATCCCATCCGAGCCGGTCGGCCACGGGCCCCAGCAGACCGGACACCCAGTTCTCGAAGCCCGAACGGGCCTCGTCGGTGACCAGGTGGTGTCCGATACCCCCGGCACCCCCCAGGAGGGCGCCCCACACCGCCTGCTCGGCCTCATCGGCGAACGCGGCGGCCATTCCCATGAAGGAGCCCGTCGCGGCCTGGCCCGACTCGACGAACGCCCATGTGTCGTCCACCAGCGTGAAGCGCTCCACGGGATCGAGCTCGTCGAGCCGCTCGACGAGAGCAGCCAGCAGGGAACCCTCGTACAGGGACCGGTAGAAGCCGTGGCCGCCGGCATTGGCGATCACCCATTCGACCGGCCCATCCACCGGTACCACGGTCCTGCGCCCGTCGAGCAACATCCTGGCCCGAAATGGCTCCCCTCCGGCCATCCCCCGGAGTTGCACCGGGACCTTCCAGGAGGTCGGGTCCGATCGATCGGGAATGACAAGGAAGCGTCGTTGTTCCAGGGAAACACCCCCCTCAACCGATCGTACCGTCAACTGCGGGTAGCCGCCTTGAAGGATCCACGTGTCCATGATCTCCCCCACAGGCCGTCCCGACGCCTCGTCGAGGCTCTGCCAGAGGTCCCCGGTCTCGGTATTGGCATAAGCGTGATCACGTAGATAGGAACCTACCCCCCGGCGGAAAGGCTGCTCACCTATGTACTGCTCCATCATGCGCAACACCGCCGAGCCCTTCCCGTAGGTGAGGGCGTCGAACATCGCCTCGGCCTCCTCGGGCGACCGGACCTTGAACTCCACGGGCCGGGTACCGGCCAGTTCGTCCACCTTGAAAGCCCAGGGCCGCTCGACGGCGGCGAACTCCAGCCATCGCTTCCATCCCGGCCGTCGTGCGTCGGTGGCCTTCATCTCCATGAAGGTGGCGAAGGCCTCGTTCAGCCAGATACCGTTCCACCACTTCATAGTGACCAGGTCCCCGAACCACATGTGGGCCAGTTCGTGACCGATCACGTCCAGGACCCGCATCTGCTCCGCGGAGGTCGCGGTGGCTTCGTCGAGCAGCAGCACCGACTCCCGGTAGGTGATGCAACCGAGGTTCTCCATGGCGCCGCAGGCGAAGTCGGGTATCGCCACCATGTCGACCTTGTCGCCGGGGTAAAGGATCCCGTAGTAGGAGGCCAGGTAGTCGAGGCAGAACCGGCTGCACTCAAGCGCGAACCCGGTCAGATGCTCCTTGCCCCTCGGCACAACGATCCGGAGCGGAACACCGTTGACATCTACGGATTCAGTGGCTTCGAAAGGACCCACGACGAAAGCCACCAGATAGGTGGACATCTCGATGGTGTCCGCGAACGTGATTGCGACCTTCCCGTCCCCGAACGGCGCCCGACCGATCTCGGCCCCATTCGATACCGCCATCAGGTCGCCGGGCACGATTAGCGTGACACCGAAGGAGGCTTTGAAGTCAGGCTCGTCCCAACAGGGAAAGGCCCGCCTGGCATCGGTGGCCTCGAACTGGGTGGTGGCGATGACCTGCTCCCGGCCCTCCACGTCGGTGAACACCGAACGGTAGAACCCCCGCAACTGATCATTGAGGATCCCGCTGAAACGACAGTGGAACTCGGATCGACCGGCCGGGATCTCCTCGGCCAGACCGACAACGGCTCGCTGCGCTTCCTCGTCGTACTCCACCTCAGCATCGACCCGGTGACCGCCGTCGACGACGAACCAGGCCTCGTGGATGTCCAGTTCGATAGCGTTCAGCACCACCCGATCCGTGGGCTCGGCAACCTCGACTGCCACCACCTCCGACCCGCCGAAAGTAGCCCCATCGAGATCAGGATCGATGCGAAGCCGGTAGTGCCGAGGCACCACGGTACGGGGCAACCGGTATGGATCGTCGTTCATCGTGACTCCAGCGCTCGGGAACAAGCCGGACGGAAGCGGCAGGACGGAATACGATCAGTCCGTATGAAGCTCGTCGGCATCACCCGCATGATATGCGCGGCGCACCGCCCGGCCTGTCCGTACAGATACCGCCGGCCCGGAGCCGGACGGTGAGCGGTCCGGGCTTGCTCAGGTTCGATCCCGTACTGGTACCGAAACCGTGGGGTGGAAGGAGGTTGGTTCGTCTCGGCAAGAAACCCCCGGCGGGTCGACCTCCCGCCACCCGCTACGGAGAGTCCTGGGAAATAGCAGACCTCCCGGAGAGGGCACTATCCGCATCGCAACAAGGACGCACGCAGGTCGCGACCGGCCCTCATCGAGGCAAGACCCTCAACAGGCTGATCGCAGAGTATGGGACGGCACTACTCGGCGCTTCCCCCGTGACCCCTGCCGGCGACTTCCCCCTCCTGTTCAAGCTTCTCGACACCTCAGAGCACCTGTCGATCCAGGTCCATCCCGACGAGAACTACGCAACCACCCAACCTGAGTGGTTGCCCAAGACCGAATCCTGGTACGTGCTCGACGCCGAGCCGGGGGCTGCGATCTTCAAGGGGTTCCGTCTTGGAGTGGAGATGGACGATGTGAGGGCTGCGGCTGGTACACCCCAACTGGCGGATCTTCTGCAACGGCTGGAAGTAAGACCGGGGGACTTCCACCACCTCCCGGCCGGGACCATTCACGGCCTAGGTGCCGGAGTCACCGTCGCCGAAGTCCAGACTCCGTCCGACACCACGTTTCGCCTCTACGACTGGACCGAGGAGTACGATCGTCCACCTCGCCGGCTACAGATCGGCCATGGTCTCGAAGCCCTCTCTCTGGATCTGCCATCCGCTATCTCACGCATCCGGATGGACGGGGGAGGAGTGCGCCGGCTGGTGGACACTCCCTTCTACTGGATGCGGGAGCATCGGGGCACCGATCAACCGATGATCCTACGGGAATTGCCAGAGCTACGCGTCCTCGTTGTTGCCCGAGGCCGCGCCGGAGTGACAACGGACACCGGTTCTGCTTTGCAGCTCGGCACCGGTTCCACGGTGCTGGTTCCGGCCTCCTCTGCCATTTCCACGCGTGTTTCAGCCGTCGGAACTACCACACTGCTCGAGATCGGACTCATGTAGGAAACCGTTCTGACCAGCGTTGACAGCCCACGACTCTCGCTGGTCGGTTACCTACGGGTCCAACCCGTCGATTCGTCGCAGACGGCCAGTAGGGTTACCGATATGAGTCTGGAAGAACAGATACGGGATCAGCGCCTTGCCCTGGTCCCGCCGAGAAGCATCGGAGGGCAACCTTCGACGTTCGGCTCATACGTCAGGCTCGATACGGATATCGACGGCCCGCTGGACTCCCTTACCTCTCCGGTGATCGTGCGCGGTCGCGCGACCGACGCCTTGGGCCTTCTTCCGACCGGCAGTGTTCAAACGGTCGTGACCTCCCCTCCTTATTGGTCGTTGAGGGACTACGACGTTGCCGAGCAGATCGGCCGCGATGACGGACTAGATGACTACGTCAAGAGCATCGTCGTGGCCTTCGACCAGCTTCGACGGGTTCTCACCGATGACGGCACCGTCTGGCTCAACGTCGGAGATAGCTACACATCGGGAAATCGGAGGTACCGCGCACCTGATCGAAAGGACCGGGCCAGGGCGATGTCGGTGCGCCCACCCACCCCAGAGGGCCTCAAACCGAAGGATCTCATCGGTGTTCCATGGCGGCTCGCTTTCGCCCTCCAAGATGTTGGTTGGTGGCTGCGATCCGAAGTGATCTGGTACAAGCCCAACGCGCACCCGGAATCTGTGCGCGATCGCCCGACGAAGGCGCACGAAACCGTATTCCTGCTATCGAAGAACCAGGACTACCACTATGATGTATCGGCTGTCACAGGCCCGAACGGTCGCCGACTCCGCACGATGTGGGACATCAACACCGAACCTCGCCGACGAGAGGCCGGAGGGATCGATGACCATCCAGCGGTTATGCCGATGACGCTGGCTCGTCGGTGCATCCAGATCACCAGCCGCCCCGGCGATGTGGTGCTTGATCCCTACGCCGGATCCGGCACCACGCTGCTGGCCGCTATGGAACTCGGTAGGGACTGGGTTGGCATCGAGTTGAAACCTGAGTATGTGGAATTGATCGAGCGCAGACTTGCCGGGTGAGCGACCACTGCAACCAGCAAGTGGACATCGACGAACTCAAGCCTGGTAACTGCCCGAAGTCGTGGCGCCTCCGGTACCGGTCCAATCTGTGTGGAAGAACTCGCCGCGGGGGCGGTCGATCCGTTCGTAGGTGTGAGCACCGAAGTAGTCGCGCTGGGCCTGGACCAGGTTGGCGGGAAGCCGCTCGGAGCGGTAGGCGTCGTAGAATGCCAGCGCCGACGAGTAGGCCGGTACCGGAATGCCGCTTCCGACCGCCGCGGCGACCACCCTACGCCATCCTGCCTCCGCCTTGCGGAGCGCCTCGACGAAAAACTCGTCCAGGAGAAGGCTGGGCAGGTCAGGCCGCCGCGCGAAGGCGACGGTGATGTCGTCGAGAAATGCGGCCCGGATGATACAGCCCTCCCGCCACAGCTGGGCGATCCTGCCGTAGTCGAGGTCCCACCCATGCTCCTTCGAAGCCGCGCCGAGCAGCATGAAGCCCTGCGCGTACGACACGATCTTCGAGGCGTAGAGAGCATCGTGAATGGCCTCCACGAAGCCATCCCCCTCGCCTTGACGCAGGGATCCCAGCTGTCCCACCCTTGATCCGAGAACCGCGGCCGCCTCGATGCGTTGGTCACGGAGCGCCGACACCACCCGTGCGTACACCGCTTCGGCTACCAGGGTCATGGGATAGCCGAGGTGCAGGGAGGAGATCACCGTCCACTTCCCCGTTCCCTTCTGGCCGGCGGCATCGAGGATCAACTCCAAGGTAGGCTCGCCCCGCTCACCGGTGTGATCGAGGATGTCGGCGGTGATGTCGATGAGGTACGAATCGAGAAGCCCGTCACCCCAGCGGCGGAAGACGGAGGCCATCTCACAGTAGGACATACCCAGCCCGACCCGCATCAGGTGGTAGGCCTCCGCTATCACCTGCATGTCGCCGTACTCGATGCCGTTGTGCACCATCTTCGTGTAGTGACCGGCCCCGTCCGGACCCACCCAGTCGCAGCAAGGGGTCCCGTCGGCAACCTTGGCGGCGATGGCCTGCAGGATCTCCCGAACCCGGGGCCAGGCGGCCGGATCCCCACCCGGCATGATCGAGGGACCGTGGCGGGCGCCCTCCTCACCCCCCGACACCCCCGTCCCTACGAACAGGATGCCGCTGTTGCGCAACTGTCGGGTGCGGCGGATCGAGTCCTCGAAGTGGGAGTTGCCCCCGTCGATGATGATGTCGCCCTCGTCCAGGAGGGGGATGAGCCGCTCGATGGTCAGGTCCACCGCCCGGCCGGCCTTGACCATGAGCATGATCCGTCTAGGCGACTTCAGGGCACCGACCAGTTCCTCGATGCTTTGGGTGCCTATCACTCCGGTGCCTCGGGCCGGACCGGCCAGGAACTCGGTGGTGCGGGCGGTGGTCCGGTTGTAGACAGCCACCTTGAACCCGTGGTCGTCCATATTGAGCACCAGGTTCTGGCCCATCACTGCCAGACCTATCAGACCGATGTCAGCGGAAGTCACGTAACTCCATAGTACGGGAGGACCGAATCTAGTGGCCCGGCCTTCCGCTCACTCCGGCAACCAGGAAACGGACCAGGACCAGCGCCAAGGCGGCCCCGATCAACTGCATGACTATGAAGCCCGGCGCTGAGCCCGGGGCGATCCCGGCAAAGGTGTCGGAGAACATACGGGAGATGGTGACCGCCGGATTGGCGAAGCTGGTAGAGGAAGTGAAGAAGTACGCACCGCCTATGTACACACCTACGGCCGGGGCTACGTACCCCACGCCTCCCCCGCCCGGCCTTGCGATGAGGAATATCACCATCATCAACCCGAGTGTGGCGATCACCTCACCGAGTAGCTGACCCGTACCGCCGCGCACGGTCTCGGACCAGTGGACTGGATCGAGGGAGAACATGAGGTTCGCGAGGACAGTGCCAACGATACCGCCGACTATCTGGGACCCTACGTATGCAGCCCCTTCCCCGGCGGTGCGGTTGCCCATCGCCACGTCCAGCAGGGTGACGCACGGATTGAAGTGGGCGCCCGAGATCGGACCCAGTGACCATATGAGCATCATCAGGGCGAAGGCCGTAACCACAGCTGCCTCGAACAACTGGAGCCCTACATCGTTGGGGCTGAGCTTCTGGGCGGCAATCCCGCCGCCTACCACGGCCATCAGCAGGAAGGATGTTCCAACGCCTTCGGCCACCACGCGTCGGCTCAACGAATAACAAGGAGACCCCATCGGCCGCAAGACTAGAGGCGTTGCCAGAGGTCCGATGCCATGCGAACGGCAACTCCACCATAGGTTTACCGGCTGTTCGCGACTCGGTCGTACCATGCGATCCCATGAGCACCGCCACAACCGTTCCCGAAGTCCTGTTCGTATGCGTCCACAACGCCGGCCGGTCCCAGATGGCAGCCGGCTTTCTCCGTCATCTGGCGGGCGATCGGGTGACGGTCCGCAGCGCTGGGTCGATGCCGGCCGAGCAGATCAACCCGGCAGTTCTCGAGGTCATGGCCGAGAGAGGTATCGACCTGAGCGGGCGCCTCCCCGCGAAGCTCTCGCGGGACAAGGTCTCCGCTTCCGATGTGGTGGTGACCATGGGTTGCGGTGACGCCTGCCCGGTGCTCCCCGGCAGACACTACCTGGACTGGGAGCTCGGCGACCCCGCCGGGAAGGGCGCCGACCAGGTCCGGCCGGTGCGGGGCGAGATAGAACGACTGGTGAGGGGACTGCTGGCCGACCTGGGTATCGAACCCTCCCGATCGTGAGATCGGACGAGAAACAGGGTGAGGGCGCGTGACGTGGTTGTTCGGCTCGGTATCGACATCGGCGGAAGCGGGATAAAGGGGGGTCCGGTCGATCTCGACTCGGGAGCTTTGATCCGCAAGCGGGTTCGCATCGAGACCCCGCGGCCGTCCCATCCCGAAGCAGTGGCCGGGACGATCCGCCGGCTGGTGGCGGCATTCCCCGAGGCGACCGGGCGCATCGGATGTGCCTTCCCCGCCATCGTCCTCTCCGGACGGGTGAACTCGGCCGCCAACGTCGACGATTCATGGATAGGTACCGACGCCGACCGTCTGTTGTCGGAGACATGCGGCCGCCCGGTGGTGGTGATCAACGATGCCGACGCGGCCGGCCTGGCCGAGGCCCGCGTGGGCGCGGCGGCCGGCCGGGAAGGGGTGGTCATCGTCCTCACCCTGGGCACGGGAATCGGCTCGGCGCTCCTGCACGACGGCAGGCTGGTACCCAACACCGAGCTGGGCCATCTCGAAGTGGGCGGGCGGGTGATCGAGAAGGCCGCGTCCAACCGGGCTCGGAAGCGGGAAGGTCTGTCGTTCGAGGCATGGGCGACAAGGCTCAACGACTACCTGTCCCACCTGGAGCGCCTGTTCTCGCCCGGCCTGTTCGTGATCGGCGGCGGCATCTCCAAGCGTTTCGGAGAGTACGGCCCCTATCTCCAGACCCGGGCCGAGATCGTGCCTGCCGCCCTCCGCAACGACGCCGGCATCGTCGGCGCGGCCATGCAGGCGGGTCTCCGCTAGCTGGTCGGATAGCCGGCACCCGGCCAGGAGGGCTCAGTTCGGCACGGACCCGACTCGCGAAACTTTGCCGCGCGAAGGGGTTGATCCTCTCCCACCGACACCGCGTAGTTGGTGATACCAAGCACCCGAGCGGATTCGAACCGGATGTCATTCGACCGCCCGAGGGATCACGATCTCGGAACCGAGCCGCCCGCACCGGGCGTGGCGGCCCAGACTCCGATCCCAGGAACGGTGGGGGTGGGGGAGGGCCCTGGCAGGCAAACCGGACAGGCCGGTTTTTCGCGACTTGAACATGGCCTAGCAGAGCGGTGCTCGGAACCTCGCGGGGATGGCGAGCCCTCGGGGTGACCGGGCCGGCGCCTCCTAGGAGGGTGCTGAAAAACGAATCTTGCGGGGTTCGCTGGTTGGCAAACCACCTGGTCTGAGCGTTGTGGGCTAGCGTGCGAACCCCTTTGCACAGGGATGCTCCTATGAGTGTTTTTTCAGCACCCTCCTACGGGCTGGTGGCGAACTCCCGGTAGCGATCGGCCCGCTCCCGCGGTATCCGCACGCTCACCAGGGTGCCGTCGGCCCGGTGGATTTCCTCCAGGACCTCGGCTTCGCGCCGGAGCCTCCCGAGGACCTCTCCCCTCGTGTACGGGATCAGCAACTCGACCTGTCGCGAGCCACGGGCGAGGTGATCGACCAAGCGGTCCCGCAGATCGGCGAGTCCGGTCCCCTCGGTCGACGAAACGGTGACTGCCTGCGGATACAGACGCTGGAGCCGGGCGAGGATCGTCCGATCTGCCAGGTCGGCCTTGTTGAGAACCAGCATCTCGGGGACATGCCCCGCGCCGATCGAGTCGAGCACTTCCCGCACCGCGCCGATCTGACCCGGCGCCCCGGGTTCCGACGCGTCCACGACGTGGAGTAGCAGGTCGGCGCCCACTGTCTCCTGCAGGGTCGACCGGAAAGCCTCGACCAGCTGGTGGGGAAGGCGACGGACGAACCCGACCGTATCCGAGAGCAGCATCAGGCGACCGTTGGCCAACTCGAGCTTGCGGGTGGTCGAGTCCAGGGTCGAGAAAAGGCGGTCCTCGGTTCGCACGCCGGCCCCGGTCAGGGCGTTCATCAACGTGGACTTCCCGGCGTTGGTATAGCCGACCAGGGACGCCAGCGGGATGGCGGCGCCCGCCCGAGTCTTGCGCTGGCTTTGCCGCGCGCTGTGGACCTCCTTCATGCGCCGCTCCACATGCGAGATACGGCGCATGATGCGACGCCGGTCGGTCTCCAGCTTGGTCTCCCCCGGACCCCGGGTACCGATACCCCCGCCCAGCCGGCTCAGCTCGGTGCCCCTGCCCCGAAGCCGGGGAAGGTGGTACTTGAGCAAGGCCAACTCCACCTGGAGCATGCCCTCCCGGCTCGTGGCATGCTGGGCGAAGATGTCGAGAATGACCGCAACCCGGTCCACCACGTCGCACTCGAACAGCTGCTGGAGGTTGCGTTGTTGACCGGGAGCAAGGCTGTTGTCGAACACCACGACGTCGACATCGAGCAGGTCGGCATCGCGCGCCAGGTCCTTGGCCTGGCCGGGGCCGACGAAGGTGGCCGGATGCGGCGATCGTCGCTTCAGCACCACCGTGCCCACCGGGGTCGATCCGGCGGTATCGGTGAGGAGCCGTAGCTCCCCAATCGACCTGTTGACATCGCCGATGCCCGCTCCGGCGAGATCGACGCTGACGAGGAGCGCCTTCTGGCGCGCCACATCGAGATCGGTGACGGTGGCTGTGAGGCGGCGACCCCGACGTCCGTCCGTGGTCATGAGAGGGGCTGGTCGCGGGAAGAAGCAGTCAGACGGTCACACCGGTGAAAGGTCATCCAGTCGTGCGCATCAGCTAGGAGGTTCACAGGTACGAGTTCTCGCCGGTGGGCGAGTCGTCCTGCTCCTCAGCAATGATCTGCGACTCCCGGACGGCCACCGCTACCCGCCCGCTCTCCGGCCACAGGAAACGCCACGCCCCGGTGGGAACCGCCCAGAACCGGAGACCGGTGTGGATATCCACCAGCGACAACGCATCGTTGGTCGATTCGGTCCCGGCGGGGACCAGCAACCCCGATCGCGTGGCGGATTCCTCCATGAGATGCCCCACCCGCCATCCGGGCAGGATCCGGTAGCCGTTGGCATCGCGGTGTTCGTTCTTAGTGGCAGCCATACTCACCTGGGTTCGGTCGCCTGAGGGTAGTCGCGTCGGCGGCCGGCTCAGAAGGGCTCAACCGCTCACCGGGCCGGCCCCGGGAGCGTAGCCTCGATATGCGGGAGGCGATCCGCGATCTGCCCTTCGAGGCGCACCCGCAATTCATCACCGCAGACCATATGCTTTCCCCGACCGTCTGGTACGCGCGGGGGAAGGGAAGTAACCTCCGAGGCGGAGGCGAACGAGCGCCTGGTGGGCTCCCTGGTCTTCAAAACCAGTGGGGGTACGAGAGTGCCCCGGCGGGTTCGATTCCCGTCCGCCTCCGCTAACGATAGAAGTATTTCCCCTAGTAGATACCAGTTTATTGGGTTCTGCTCACTGGTTCGGTTACTGGTGGCGACTGGCGCATTCCTGGGCGAGTTGGGAGACCCTCCACTCGGGCCGCCGACCCGAAGGATGCGCCGGCCTTTACACGCGACGAGAAGGCCCGACTGCGGGCGTTGATGCCCAAGGCCCTGACCTCGGCCCCGCGAAAGAGCCATGCACCCTTTCTCCGCCGAAACATCGTGTCGGCCACAACTGTGCCAAGCGGCCCGAGCACGTGGGTTGCGGGAGGATAGCTCGGTCGCCCATCCTCCTCGGGCGCCTTCCAAGCCACCGTCATCAACCCGTCCCCGGCCTGCCAAACAAACGAGACACCCGCCCAGTAATCACCGAACGCCGTACCCTGATCACATCCAGCCTCATCATCCTGTTATCACCACCGCGGATCAGCAAATACTGGGGTTCTTTCGTGTTCGTAAACGTCTCGGCTCTCAGACCAGGAGGCCCCCGCCTGTTCAAGGACAAACCGCGCCCCGACCGCCGCCGGGGTGTTCACATGACCAGCTCCCTGACCGGCTACCGTGGGGGCATGGCATCCGGATTGGCGGACGATCCGTCCCGCTTGGTGGTGACCGGCTCGGTCGACGACCCGGGACGTTACGACCTGGAGGATCTTCGGCGCCTGGGAGAGCGCCACGGCGACCTCGGGGACGTAGTGGTGCGGCTGGGGAATGTGATCGGGAAGGCCCGACCGACGACGGACGCCACGCACGTGTCCGCGGTGAGCGCCGACGGCTCCTACTCGGCCTCCATCCCGCTCCCGGAAGCGATCGCGAAGGGTGAACTTCATGTGGCGGGTGCATCCGGAGGGAATGCCGCTATCCGGCTCCTGGTGCCCGGTGGCATGACCCTGTGTTGGAATGTCAAAGGGCTCGGTCGGCTCCGGGTCACCGGGGGACCGGAACCGGATAGCCTCCCGGAGGTCCTGACCCACTGATGGCCGAAGACGGGGGGATCGCCTTCGGCCGCCTCTTCTCCCAGCGACGAGCGGAACTCGACCTGTCGGTGGTGGACATCGCGGTGCAGACCGGGCGACCGATCGAAGTGGTGGTCGGCTGGGATCGGGGTACGGCGGTTCCCGACAGCGATGACCTCGCCAAGGTGGCCCAAACCCTCAGGCTCCCGAAGCCTCTGCTGGAAGAGGCGCAGAGGAGGGCTGTCGCGTACCGGAAGGTCAACCCTCCTCTCGACTCCCTCCCGGACGCGGCGTCATACCGCGAGGAACTGCCGGCCCTGGTGACCAAGCCGGGTGCCGAGCCGGCTCCTGCGACGATCACCGAGTCCTCGATTCCGCCTGCCGACGCAGCGACCGCTTTCACGTCGAGCGCCATATCGACCGCGTCCGCAGTCGCGTCCACCGTGGCCGGCGCTCTGTCGAATGTCCTGAGCGCCGCGTCCGACATGGTCGGCGACATACGAGGGGCCATGAGCCGGAGGCGCCGCCTAGCCCGGGCGCCGATCGCGCACCCGTCATACGTGGAGGACCGCGACCAGCTCATCACCTACCGGCTGCGCCTAGTGTTCACCGCTGCCGGAGTGGCAGCCCTGGTTCTGATCCTCCGCTGGTCCCTCGGCGGGCTCGGCTCGGCCATCGCCGACCTGTGGGAGGCGCTGAGCGGGGCACTGTAGCTGGAGGAGTTACGAACCTGTCCCGAAACACGGCTAGAGTCACACCTACCAGAGAAAGGAGGTGGTCCGGCTTGTTAGACAGTTCATGTAGGACTCTGGAGGTGGCCGAGCGCTAGCGGTCACGGGTCGCTTCCGAAAACCCCTCCCGGACGGAGCGGGTTTTCGGGCAGGTGGCGACTCCGACTCGGACCACCGAGTCTTCCCGTCCGCATGTTGGTCCTCATGCGGCATCGGTGAGGGGAACAGAAACCCACCGATGAAGTACGGGTCGGCAGCTATCCATATCGAGTGTCGTCGGGGGCCCCGTTAGTGGGGCCCCCGACCCGTGTGCCTGCCTTGGTGCCCGTACAGGTATGTAATGGACCCCACCGCCGGCCGGCTCTCGGCCCCTATCCCAAGCCGTGCTCGGCCAGCCACTCCTCGTTCCAGATCTTCGACAGGTAGCCGCGCCCCGAATCCGGCAGCAGCACCACGACCAGCTTCCCGGTGTCCTCGGCGGCCACCTCAGCGGCGGCGTGGACGGCCATCCCTCCCGAACCCCCCACCAGAAGCCCTTCCGAACGAGCCACGCGGCGCGCCATGTCGAAAGACTGCCGGTCGTCGACCATGACGTAGCGGTCGACCACCTCCCGGTCGAGGGTCTCGGGCCAGAAGTCCTCCCCCACGCCCTCCACCCTGTACTGGTGGATCTCGTCCTCGCAGGCAGCCGAGTAGATCGACCCTTCGGGATCGGCCCCCACCAACTCCACCGCCGGCTTCCTCTCTCGCAGGTACCGGCCCACGCCCGTTATCGTGCCGCCCGTCCCCACCCCGGCCACGAAAACGTCGATCTCACCCCCGGTCTGCTCCCAGATCTCCGGGCCGGTGGTCAGGTAGTGTGCTTCGGGATTGAAACGGTTCGAGTACTGATCGGGATTGTAGGCCCCCTCGATCTCGGCGGTCAGGCGCCGGGCCACGCCGTAGTAGGAGTCCTCGTCCTCGGGAAGGAGTTCGGTGGGAGTGACTATGACCTCCGCTCCGTAGGCCCTGAGGAGGTCGATCTTCTCGGGCGCAACCTTGTCCGGAACCGTGCAGATCACCCGGTACCCCCGCACCGCCCCCACCATGGCGAGGCCCGCACCGGTATTGCCCGAGGTGGGCTCCACGATCGTCCCGCCGTCGCTCAGCAGACCCATCTGCTCGGCCCGCTCGATCATGTTCACCGCAATGCGCTCCTTGACGGATCCCGCCGGGTTCATGAAGTCGACCTTGGCGACCAGATTCCCGGGAACGTGGAGGCGCGAGAGACGGACCAGGGGCGTACCTCCTACCGCCTCGAGGGCACTGTCGCGTATCACGGGCGGAGATTGTGGTGCCGGGTGCCAGCGACCGGACAGGGGTTCACAGCAGGGCCATCATCTCGTCGTAGGAAGCTGCGGGAGTCTGGCAGACGCCTCGCTCGCAGACGTAGGCCAGGGTCTGCCCCTCCCTGTGCCGGTCCGCCAGGAGCGGAACCCTGCTGTCCGGCCCGGGCGATGGCGCCACGACGATGTTCGGTCGGTAGGTCGAAGCGAGCATCCCCGCCCACTCCAGTGAGGCGGGACCTGTGAGCGCCACCTCCCGGTAGCCCATCTGGGAGGTCGCCAGGACGGCCAGCAGGTGCCCGGCCGCGCTGGGAGCGGCCGCCACCAGCCGGTCCGCGGACCGGACGATCTGCTCGTACCGATCGTGGTAGGAGTAGTCCCCGGTCAGGTGGCCGATTGCCAGGTAGCACTCGGCGGCGAGCGATGCTCCCGAGGCGCTCGGATTGTCCTGCTGGTCGGGGGGACGCACGACGAGGTGGGAGGCATCGGCGGAGCTGGCGAACACCACTCCCTCGGGACCGCCGAAGTGGCTCTCGAGCAGGTCGACGAGGTCTCGGGCTTCCTCGAACCACTCCGCCTCCCCGGTGGCCTGGTACAGCTCGATGAGCCCGAGCGCATAGGAGGCGTGGTCCTCGAGAAAGCCGGCCACCGGCGACAACCCGTTACTCCAGGTGCGGGCCAGGCGCCCGTCCGGGCGGCGCATCTCCCCCAACACGAACCCGGCGTTGGCCCGGGCCGCGTCGAGGTAACGGCCGTCGCCCAGCACCGAACCGGCCACGGCCAGCGCCCGTAGCGCGAGGCCGTTCCACACCGTGATGATCTTGTCGTCCAGACCGGGCCGGATCCTCGCTTCCCGCCGTACCAGGAGTCGGGCCTTGGCCCTCCCGATGGCCGCGGCGGCCTCCTCGGCCGACATCCCGAAGCGCTCACCCACCACCTCGACCGGAAGGGCTTCGTGAAACACGTTGGCGCCCTCGAAGTTCCCGCCGGGTGTCACACCGAAGTAGGCAGCCGCCGCCGGGCCGTCGTCCGGTCCCACCACCTCGTGGAACTCGGCGTCGTCGAAGACGTAGAACTTGCCCTCCACCCCCTCCGAGTCGGCGTCCTCGGCGGCGAAGAACCCGCCCCCGGGGTGCGATAGGTCCCCCATGATGTAATCGAGGGTCTCGATCGCCACGCGGTGGTAGAGCGGGTCACCGGTCAGCTGTCCGGCCCGGAGATACAGCCGGGCCAGGTCGGCGTTGTCGTAGAGCATCTTCTCGAAGTGGGGCACCAGCCAGATCCGGTCGACGGAGTAGCGGGCGAACCCCCCTCCCAGGTGATCCCTGATCCCGCCGTGAGCCATCCGGGTGAGGGTCGTGGTGAGCATGGTGCCCGCATCAGGCGCCCAGGGCTGCCCGGCGACGCGAGTGAGGAACTCGAGGACCGGCGCCTGGGGGAACTTGGGCGCCCCGCCGAGACCTCCGTACTGCGGGTCGAAGTGCTGCCCTAGCGCTTGGTAGGCCTGGGCCACCCGTCCGGGGTCAGGAAGGTCGTCGGCGGGGGGCAGCGGCACCCCGATGGCGCGGGTCAGCTCCCCCGCCTGGGTTTGGACATCCGCCCGGCGGTTCTGCCACGCATGGCGGATCGCCTCCAGCACCCGCCGGAAGCTCGGCATGCCGTGGCGGTCCACATCGGGGAAGTAGGTACCGGCGAAGAAGGGCCTTCCCTCCGGAGTGAGGAACACCGTCATCGGCCACCCTCCCCGCCCCGTCATCGTGTTGACCGCATCCATGTAGATCGAGTCCACGTCGGGCCGTTCCTCACGGTCGACCTTCACCGAGACGAAGTGGCGGTTCATGAACGCGGCGGTCTCCTGGTCGTGAAACGACTCCCGCTCCATCACATGGCACCAGTGACAGGTCGAGTACCCGACGGAGAGCAGGATGGGCCGATCGGACCGTGTGGCCGCGGCGAATGCCTCCTCGCCCCACGGGTACCAGTCGACCGGGTTGTCCCGGTGTTGGCGGAGGTAGGGCGAGAGGCCCCGCAGGCCGAGGTCTCTCAGAAGTGGCATGGCAGGGCTGGCGTAGGGCGGATGGGTTCCTCGCGTTCGACCGGGCAATGATACGTAGATGGGCCCACTGAGGCCATATCCGGATCGGGACCGGCTCTCAGCACCTTCCTAGAAATCCGGGAACAAAACTTGAGAAAAGGGGGTTTAGCAAAGAGACCTGAGTCTGGCATAGTTAGATTAGACATGTCGGCAGGGTGATCGTCGTCAGCACCGTCTCCCCGGGCTTTGCGCTCGGGAAGACGGGTAGAGTTCGATTACCGGGAGGCCCTGTGTGACAGGCCGGTCGGGGTACGCGTGATGACGTGCGACTGCCCGATCAAGATACGACTGTGGTTTCCGGCAGTACTAGAGGAGAGTGCCCCTCGGTATCCGGAAGGGGACGGCGGGCATCCGAAACGGCCACGGGAACGGTGGCCTAGGCAACATCGGCACGCAATACGTGGAGGAACCCCGCATGGTGGTTGCCAACCGGACTCGGAAGAAGCCCATTCGGAAGAAGGCCGTTCGGAAGAAGCCCGTTCGGAAGAAGGCCGTTCGGAAGAAGGCCATATCGGCGGCAGAAGCTCGAACCCGGCGGGAACGTGAGCGGAATCGCAGCAAGCTCACCGACGAGCGAGGCCGGCTGACCACCGATCTGGTCAGCCAGTATCTCGCCGCCATCGGGGAATACGACCTGCTCACCGCCGAGCAGGAAGTGGAGCTCGCCCAGAAGATCGAGTCCGGGCAGGAAGCAGCGGCCCGCTTGGAAGAGGGCGGCATCGATGACTTCAAGGAGCGGTTCATCCTTGAGCGCCGGAGGAACAAGGGTCGCGAAGCCAAGGACACCTTCCTCACCGCCAACCTGCGCCTTGTGGTCGCCAACGCCCGAAGGTACGCCAACACCTCCGGGATCGACTTCCTCGACCTGATCCAGGAGGGGAACCTCGGGCTGATCAGGGCCGTCGAGAAGTTCGACTGGCGGAAGGGTTTCAAGTTCTCGACCTACGCCACCTGGTGGATCCGCCAGGCCATCACCCGCGCCATCGCCGACAAATCCCGGACCGTGCGCATCCCGGTCCACCTCCACGACACGCTGGCCGCAGTCCGGGCGGCCCAGGCCAGCCTGAAGGCCGAGCTGGGCAGGGACCCGAAGCCGGCCGAGATCGCCGAGGAGGCGGGCGTCACCCTCGACAAGGTGGAACTGGCGCTGAGCGTCTCGGATGCGGCTTCTCTCGAGAAGCCGGTCGGCGAGGACGGCGCCCAGCTCGGGGACTTCATCGAGGACCAGGACGCCGCCGACCCGGTCCGCATCACCGAGGAACTGGACGTGTCCGAGTGCCTGCGACGCTCCATCGATCGTCTCCCCCACCGGGAGGGACGGATCCTCGCCCTGCGGTACGGCTTCCTCGACGGCGTACCGCGAACGCTGGAGGAGATCGGGGAGGAGTTCAACCTGACCCGCGAGCGCATCCGCCAACTCGAGAAGCTCGCCCTCTGCCGGCTCCGCCACCCCTCCTTCGGGATACGCGAACAGGACCTGATCTGACAGGCACCGCTCCGCAGCGGTCGGTCAGCATCTGATCGGGGTTGCGAACAAAGGGGTTGACACCGCCGAGCAAGTAGTGCATCTTGAGTGCATCTTGGTAGTCCGGGAACGGCCGTCGCACAGCACTCCAGGGCGGGTGAGGATTGAAACGCGTCGGGGAGCGCCGTGTCGTGTACGGAGCTCGCCTTCGGCTCGGACGGCGACGATCCCGGACAGGCAACAATCGACGACCAAGCCGTATCCCGCCTTCACCGATGTGTCGTCGGGGGGTGATTCATGAGCGGAATAGACCGTCGGCATCCTTGAGGTACAACAAATCCTTAAGGTGCAACGAAAGGAGATCCTGTGACCGTGCCGACCTTCGACACACATGCCGCCGTTCGGAAGCTACGCTCCGCGGGGATGGAGGAGCAGACCGCCGAGAGTGTCGTAGAGATAGTCGACAATGCCACGAACCCGCTGGTGACGGGCTATATGCTCAAGACGGAACTGGCCGGGCTCCGGGCTGACATGTACCGAGCGCTGTGGATACAGGGTGTGGGTATCGTGGCGGTCGTGGGCGGGATCGTCGGGATCGCGGAGGTCATCAACTGAAGCACGATCCGAGATCGGGGAGAAGGCAACACGCGGTGCTTCCTCGACCGGTCAGGCGCGCCGGTCATACTTCGTAAACGTCACCTTCGGGATAGAACGCGCCCCATACGAACCAGAACTCGTTGCGGTGGACGGCGATCCGGAGGCGGGTCCCCGCCAGCGGGCCGCTGACCGCCTCGCCCATGAGGGTCCACTCCGACGAGGTCTCGTTATCGCGGAACAGGTCCCCTTCCCTGGTGAAGGTGAGTTCCCGGCCGTCCACCTCGCGCACGTATGCCACACCGGTCCCGATCGACCTCCCCTCGCTCACCTGCCGGGCGTCGAGCGCGTCGGCGGTGTCACCGCCCCAGAACACGGCTACCTTGACCCCACCCACCGAGTCGTTGACCGCCCCGACCTCGGAGATCGCCGGGAAGGGGTAGGCGGTGGCCGCCCCGCCCTCGGTGACACCCACCACCCGCTCCAGCGCACGGTATCGGGGATCGATCTCCCCGGTGTAGAACGGGTAGGGCGCCGACCGCGTCGAGTAGCCCACGTAAGGGTTGGAGCCGTACGGGATGGGGGCCCCGCTCGCGCGGGAGAGGGAGACCCCGTCGGGATAGGAGGCGGCGAACTCGCCGAAGGCCACGATGGCGGTGGGTACAGGAGCCAACACCGTGCCGGTGGCGCTCCCGACAATGGCCTCCCCGGTCACCTGCTGCCACAGGGAAACGGAAACGTCGTCCCACATGACCAGGTCCGAGTTGCGGAGCAGGCCCGACACACCGAAGCGAAGCACCCTGCCGTCCACCCTGCGGTCGAACGCTAACGCCGTGTTGCACAAGGGGCAGTAGGTGACCGCGACCGGGATCCCCCCGATCTCGTCGTTGACTATCTCATGGCGGTGCAGGATGCTCAACGGGTAGAACCGGGCCTCCCCGCCCAGCAGAACCAGCGCACCCGGAACACGGGCTTCGAGCCATCCGGACGCGGCCGCCACCGGCTCGAACACCGGGTGGTCGATCGGCGGTATGGCGTCACGGGGATCCATCATCTGGATACCCAACAGGAGCTCCCCGAGGTCGATGGAGCTCATCGCCCAGTCGGTAGGCCAGGCTTCCGTTACCTGCTTCACCAGCGGGTCCAGTTGCTCGGCGGGATCACGATGGGCGACCGTTGTGGTCGTGATCGTCGTGGCCACCGCGGTGATGCTCGGCGGATCTTCTGTGGTGGCTACCGGCCTGCTTGCCGGTTGCGAAGGCGGCGCAGCGGTGGTCGTGGTGAGGGCCTCCCCACCCGTGGACTCCGGAACGGGGACCGCGGGCAGATCGGTTTCCTCGCTCTCGGACCCCCCGCAGGAGGCAGCCACGATTGCGAGCATCACGGCGGCGATCACCCAGGACCGGCGCATGAGGAACCCCCGGTACCGAAACTCCAGCATGATAATGCCCTCAGAATAGGCGAACCGGTGAGTTAGACGGACCGGCCCCCCCATTGGCGGGGACCGCCGGGCGAGCACGACCCGGGCCGGGCCGTCAACCGGGTGCCGCCAGGTAGTTGGCAGTGGCCAGATCGCCGGCCCTGAAATCGAAGACCCACGTACTACCTTTCGCCAGGGGGAGATCCGCCCTGTCTCGTATCAACGTGCGCATGGCCGCCTGCAAGATCGGGCGATGGGAGCAGAACAGACTGGTCCCGGCGGGCCGGTCCTCCACCAGCGCACGGACCTCGTCGACGCCGGCCTCTTCCCACAGCCCTCCGGTGATCTCGGGCACCAGACGCCGGGCCTCGGCCAGCGGTCCGACGGTCTCCCTGCATCGGATGGCGTGGCTGGTGAGGATGGTGTCGATGTTGAAACCCTCCAGTTGCCTGACGATCGCCTCCGCCTGGGACCTCCCCCGCTCCGACAGGGGCCGGGCCGAGTCGTCGCCCCGCCATCCGCCCCTCGCACCGGCCCGGGCATGCCGGGTGAGCAGGATACGGTCCGCCGGACCCCTCCACCCGTTCTCCAGGCAGGCCACCAACCTCCGCTCGGTGACGTACGAGACCCGATCGGCCAGCGATGCCTCCGCCACCCACCGAATCCGATCCACCTCGGCGCACGGTTCGAAGGCGACACTTTCGGCACGCATCGCCCAGTAGTGCACCTCCTTGGGAATGCTGATCCGCTTGAAATAGGAGACGTGCCCCAGGTAGCGGCCGATGCCCGCACGCACGCCGCTCTCTTCCAGCACTTCTCGCCGGGCACACTCCACCAGGCTCTCGCCTCGCTCTAGCTTGCCCTTGGGAAAGGTCCAATCCCCGTATTTGGGCCGGTGTACGAGAAGCACTTCGACCCCCCGCCCACGATCGCGCCAGACCACGCCACCGGCGGCAGACTCGACACGGTGATCGGTCATGGTGGGGGATCGATCATTGGGTTGGTGATCTGGCCCATCCGGCAAACTAGAGAATCCGGCATCCTGTCAACCGCTCCAGGAGCACCCGCAGCTCGCACCCTGCCGAACGGCACTACGGGTTCGTCACTCGGAAACGGAGCAGTTCGACCGCTTCGGAGGGCGTTTCCACCATGGAGACCAGCCCGGGGGTGGTCCGCAAGTCCCGGGTGACTCGATCGACGATGCTCCCCCAAGCACCCCGGAAGGCGATGATCGGAACGGGGTCCTCCCCTCGCCGAGCGGAGAGAAAGGCATCGTTCCAGGCCACAGCCAACTCGGTCAGCGTCCCGATGCTCCCGGGCAACACGACGACGGCGCACGCCATCTGCGACATCACCTTGATCCGGTCAATGAGGCTCTCGGTCGGGACCTCCTCGGTCAGGAACCGGTTACCGCCCGGCCTGCCCGGGAACAGGGGCGGGGCGGTCACGCCGATCGCCCGGCCGCCGGCCCCGGCCGCCCCGGCCGACACAGCTTCCATCAACCCCGAATAACCACCGTTGACAACCGCGAATCCGGCCTCCGCCAAGAGGCGGCCCAACTCGACCGCCGACTCGTAGACCCCGCCACCGGGAACCGACTGCGACGAACCGTAGACGGCCACGATCTTGTCCTGCATCGGAGTGAGGGTACACGCGCCCACCGGTGGCCGGTGGTCCGCCAACCGCCGACGCCGCACGTCACCGGCTGCCGATCGTTCCCCATTCCGCCCCCGTGACCACTAGTCACGCCCACTGATTAGGGTCGGTTGTGAAGCGACAAACTCAATCGGACGCTGGTCACCGGGCCACCGGCCACCGGCCACCGAGAGGAGCGAGGAGGCCATGTTGAGCGACCGTCCCCGGTTCTACAAGCGAAGGTCCGTACAGATCGGTGCGGTGGTGTTGGCCATCCCGGCGCTTGCCCTGGCCTGGTGGCTGGGCTCACCCCTGTTCATCGATCAAGTGGTTGACGAGCCCTTCCCCAGGGCAGCTATGGCCGTTATCCCCGAAGACATGACCGCCGAGGACGTCGAGCAGAAGATGGTGGAGGCCGAGGCCACGAACATACCGGCGTACGAGGACATGCCGGAACCCGAATCGGCGATGACCACCACGAGTAACGCAACCGCCACGACCACGGCATCCACCAAGCCGACCAATACCACCGGAGCTACCGCCGAGGCAAGCACCGAAGGAACCGACCAGACCGATACGTCGACGACGGTCCCCGAAGCCCCGGAGGAACAACCGGTGGAGCCCGAGTCCGCCGGTCCGGTGGCTCTTGTCACCGGCGCAATCATGGACGGTGACTCCTTCCACATGGGTTCCGGGCAGGTGACCCTCTACCGCCTGGAGGACGGTTCGCACCTCCTCCGGCTGGAGGACATCCAGGTGACCAACGGACCCGACCTCCATGTTCTCCTCACGCCGGTACACGGTCTGGAAGGGCGCGCCGACTTGCAGGAAGCCGGATACATAGACCTGGGCTCCCTCAAGGGGAACATCGGCTCCCAGAACTACGAAATACCGGCCGGCTACGCGATCCCGGAACAAGTCACCATGGTGATCTACTGCGTCCCGTTCCACGTGGTGTTCGCCACAGCGGAGCTAGCCTGACACCACGAGGTCGGCTTTCGAGGGTGCGCGGATAGGTGCTCACCTGGGGAAACACCGAGTACGACCGTTGATGAGTACACAGCGACGACCAGGGGTTCTTCGAGCGGGAGCCGGTTAGGTCTATCGACAGGGGCGGTTACGGTCCGCCTATCCGCGCACCCTCTTACCCGAAAGTCTCCTTCACAGCGGACATGACTCGCTGCGGGGTGATGATGGCATGGTGCTCGACCCCGAACTGGGGCCAGGGTGCATCGAACCCGGCAACCCGCACGATGGGCGCCTCCAGGTCGTACAGGGCCTCCTCCGCCACGGTCGCCGCCACCTCGGCGGCCATGCCGGCGGTGCGGGGCGGCTCCTGGACCAGCACCAACCGTCCGGTCTTGCCGACCGAGTCGAGAACCGTCTCCCTGTCCCAGGGCTTCAGCGTCCTCAGATCGATCACCTCGCACTCCACCCCGTCCCGGGCCAGGTTCTCCGCCGCCTCCAGAGCGACGCGCACCATGCCGCCGTAGGTGACCACCGTCACGTCGGAGCCCGGTCGGCGGATGCGGGCCCGGCCGATCGGAAGCGTGTAGTAGCCCGTGGGCACGTCCTCCCGCCCGGCCCTGTAGAGCACCTTCGGCTCGAGGAACAGGACGGGGTCGGGACTCTCCGCGGCTGCGGTGAGCAGGCCCTTCGCGTCCACCGCGGTGGACGGGATCACCACCGTCAGACCCGGGGTATGGACGAAATAGGCTTCGGGGCTGTCGGCGTGGAACTCGTGCGGAGCGATTCCCCCACCGTTGGGCCAGCGCACCACGATCGGCAACGACACGTTGCTCCTGGTACGGAAGCGAAAGCGCGCCATGTGGCTCACGATCTGGTCGAAAGCCGGGTACACGAAGCCGTCGAACTGGATCTCGACAACCGGGCGAGCGCCCCCGATGGCCATGCCCACCGCCGTGCCCGCTATTCCGGTCTCGCACAGCGGGGTGTCGATGATCCGATCGGGGCCGTAACGGTCGAGAAGACCTTCGGTGATCCGGAAGACGCCACCGGTCATCCCGACATCCTGCCCCATCATGAGAGCTTCGTCGTAGCGGTCCAGGATCTCGAAGAGGGCCGCGTTTATCGCCTCGGCCATCGTCCAGCGGCCGGTGGGACCGCGGAGGGGAGGGTCGTAGCCGATCGTCCACAACTCGTCGGGGGTCACCGCCGACGGTCTACCTCCCTCCCGCCTCATCACGGTTCCGAGCTGGCGCGCCAGATCCCGCGGTATCCGGGCATACGCGTGGCGGACGGCCTCCTCCCGCGGTGGCTCCTCCCGCGCTTCGAGGTCCGCCAGAGCCTCGTCGAACTTCACCGATTCGGCCTTGACCTGATCGTCTATCTCATCGGACCACAGACCTTGGTCGACCAGGAAGCGTTTGAACCGGATGAGAGGATCCCTGTCCCGCCAGGCTCTGACCTCCTCCTCCGTCCTGTACAGGCTCGGATCGTCGGCGGTGGCATGGGGACCGTACCGGTAGGTCATGGCTTCGATCAGGGTAGGCCCGCCCCCGCCCCGGGCCCGTTCGATCGCATCCCTGGTGACCGTGTACACGGCGAGGGCGTCCATACCGTCCACCTGCACGCCGGGCATCCCGTACCCGACCGCCTTGTCCGCCAGCGAACTCGCCGCGGTCTGCTTCCGGACCGGCATCGAGATGGCCCAACCGTTGTTGGAGCACAGGAACACGGTCGGGGTCTTCCAGAGGCCGGCGAAGTTCATGGAGGAGTGGAAGTCGCTCTCGGAGGTGGCCCCGTCCCCGAAGTAGACCACGGTTGTGAGGTTCTCCCCGGCCAGCCGGGCGGCGTAGGCATGCCCGACGGCGTGGGGGAGTTGGGTGGCGATGGGGATGGTGTGGATGTTCATCCGGTAGCGGTGAACGTCCCAGTCACGATTGGGCAGGCCCCGGAAGTAAGAGAGCATCACCGACGGGGGCAGGCCCCTGGCCAGCTGGACCGCGTGCTCGCGGTAGCTGGGATAGACCCAGTCCTGAGGACCGATGGCGTAGGCGGAACCGATCTGGGTGGCTTCCTGACCCTCCCCCGGGGGGAAGGTTCCGAGACGACCCTGGCGCTGGAGGTTCATGGCTCGCCGGTCGAACTGGCGGCCCAGCGCCATCAACCGGTACATCTCGACCAGGTCCTTGTCCTCCAGATCCGGCGGCTCTCCCACGAGACGACCCGAAGGATCCAGGATCTGTAACACCGAGACTCCCCTTCCGACGACTGGCCTGCATTGTAAAGCGGGCCGGACGACCGTGTTGCCGGCAGGCGGATTCCGGCCTGACGGCACTCCGATGGCCATTCCCCCACTCCGTCATTCACCTCTTCGGCAACCCCGAAACCTCGATCCGGCGCGCTGTTAACGTGAGCGGATGGTCCGCGTCCGTCCCGAGATCGAATCCCTCACCCCCTACCAGGGCGGCATGGGTATCGAGGAACTCACCCGCCGGTACGGGGTTCGAGACATCGTCAAGCTGGGTTCCAACGAGAATCCCCTGCCCCCGTTCCCCGAGGTCCAGGAGGTCATCGCGGCAGCTGCGGCAGGCATCAACCGGTACCCGGACGGGGGCGTGGTAGGACTGACGGAGGCGTTGTCGGAGGCCACCGGCGTTCCCGCCAAGTGCATCTGGTTCGGAGCCGGCAGCGCGGAGCTGCTGACCACCACCGCCCGGGCGCTGGGAGGACGGGGACGCAGCTTCGTCTACCCGTGGCCGTCCTTCGCGATGTACCAGATCAACACCGCGCTCGCCTATGCGGAGGGGATCACGGCGCCCGTCGACGAGGCACACGCCATCGACCTCGAGGCGATAGGCAAGGCCATCCGCACCGACACCACCCTGGTCTACCTGTGCAACCCGAACAACCCCACCGGTACGTACCTGCCGCAGTCTGAGATCCGGGAGTTCGTCGACCTGGTTCCCGAGGACACACTGGTGGTGGTGGATGAGGCATACGGGGAGTACGTGGCGGAGGAGGACCACCCGACCGCCATCCGCCTGGCCCTCGATCGGCCCAACGTGGTCGTGGCCCGCACCTTCTCCAAGATGTACGGGCTGGCCGGCCTCCGGATCGGGTACATGATCGGCCGCCCCGATACCCTCGGCTCCCTCCGCAAGGCCCAGATCCCGTTCGTCGTCAATTCTCTCGCACAGACCGCGGCCACCGCGGCCCTCCGCTTCCCCGAACGGGTGGCGGAGCGTTTCGAGATGAACCGGCAGGGCGTCACCCACGTCGAAGACGCCTTCACGGAGAGGGGCATCGAGTTCGTCCCGACTCAGGCCAACTTCGTGTGGACCCGCCTGGGACCCCGCGCCCCGTCCATCATCAAGGCTCTTCTGGAGGTGGGAACGATCATCCGTCCGGGGACCGACGAGTGGACCCGGGTCTCGATAGGAACGCCCGAGGAGAACCGCCGCTTCATCGCCGATCTCGACCGGGTTCTGGTCACGGTCTGAAGTCGCCGCGCCGGGGCCGATTACGCCTAAGAACGGCAGCTACATAGGCTGGCATCTCGAACAGTTCCCCCCCACCGGACGGCGCCTGGGCGCCGGGATCCGGCTGCAAAAGGAGCGCCATGAAGTCGTTGGTCAACGCCCTCGCGACCGCGGTCCGGAGATGGCCCTGGGTAGTCATCGCCCTGACCGTGGCCATCTCCCTCGCCTTCGGGGGACTGTCACGGAACTTCTCCCCGCAGGAGGAGAACAACGAGGCCTTCGCCCCGAATGCTCCGGAGCTGGCCGCCGCCGCCCGGATCTCGGACCTCTTCGGCGAGGAGTCCACGACCAGCGTCATGCAGGTGATCCTCACCGCCGAGGACGGCAACGTATTCAGCCGGGACGGCCTGGCCGCCGTCGAGGCGCTCACCGAGACCATCAGGAACGGCGCCCTGGCCGACCGGCTGGTGGAGGACAGGCCCGATCCCGTAGTCAGCTTCCTGGCCCCCGTGCAGATGGCGACCTCCCGGGGCACCCCGCCGCCGGGCTCCGACGCGGACGTCCACCGGGCCTTCCGGGACGGGATGGCTGAGATGCCCCCGGGCCCGGCCGGATTCGTGCAGCTGATGGTCGCCGACGGCGCCGATCTAGAGGCGCCTTTCGCCGACAAGGGCCTGATGATCGTCTTCACCCGCGGGGGTGAGCCGGGAGCCGACTACGAGCGCTTCCAGGAGGCCAGCGCCCTGGCAGCCGACGAGATCCTGGCCACATCCCTGCCTGGCGGCTTCTCCGCCCAGCCCTTCTCGTTCGAGCTGCTGTTCTCGGGCAACGACGAGTTCCAGAGCGAGGTCGGGAGGCTGTTCGGCACGGCCGGCCTGATCATCGCCCTGGTACTCGCCCTCGTGTTCCTCATCCGCCCCCGGCGGAGGGCTGGGGTAGTGGTGATGCGGGTGGGAATCGTGGTGGTGGCAGCGGCCATCGTGGCGGTGGTACTCCCCACCCTCGCCATCATCCTGGACAGCATCTTCCCCGACTCGATGAAGAACTGGGACAGCAACGCGCTCTTCGCGGTGGCCGGCACCCTGATGCTCGTGCTGTTCCTCTCCTGGACCTTCGTCGACCGAGGCCTGCGGCGCACCACCGCCGACACCGTCCTCACCCTGATCGCCATCTTCTTCGCCATCTCCTGGATGAACGGCATCGGGTACCTGCTGTTCAAGGACATGAGCCCGATGGCCCAGATACTGCCGATCCTGCTCATCGGACTCGGGGTGGACTACTCGATCCATGTGAACTCCCGGTTCCGCGAGGAGATCTCGAGCGGGGCCACGGTCGACGACTCGGTACGGGGGGCGATCCGCACGGTGGGGGTGGCACTCGTCCTGGCCACCATCACCACCGCGGTCGGGTTCCTGACCAACGTATTGAACGACATCCCGGCCCTGCGCGAGTTCGGGGTGCTGGCCGCCATCGGTATCGTCGCCTCCTTCGTGCTGAAACTCACCTTCATCCCGGCGGTGCGCCTCATCCTCGGCCGTCGGGGGATGAGACGGGCCACCGCTGAGTCCGATCAGGTCCAGACAGGAGGCACCCGGGCCCTGGGCACGATCATCGGGAAGACATCGGGCATCGCCAGGAAGGCGGCCGGCGTCGCCGTGGTGGCGTCCATAGTCCTGGGCGGGGTGGGCGTCTGGGGATGGACGCAGCTGGAGACCAGATTCTCCTTCCTCGATTTCATACCCGTCACCTCTCCGCTACGCGCCACCTTCGAGGGTCTGATCGAGGACTTCGGAGGCGGTTTCGGCGAGAACACCCAGATACTGGTCGAAGGGGACGTGGCTACCGCCGCGGCCTGGAACGCCATGGTGATGTCCAACGGCCGGGTAGCGGACACGCCCGACGTGCTCAGGTTCGGCAACCGGCCCAGCGGCACCTCCCCGGTGTCGGTCATCGATCAGCTGTCCGCGCCCCGCTCGCCCGCCCACTCACCGGAGGTCGCCGAGGCCCTCCGAATAGCGGGGGGAGATCCGGCCACCCTCATGGTCCCCCCGAACGCCGATGTGGCCTCCCTCTACGACGCGGCCTGGGAAGCGGCCCCGGAAGCCATGAGGCAGGTTATCCACCGGAGCGACGCCGGCTACGACGCCGCCCTGTTCGACTACACCACCCAGGCCGGGGAGTCCGGCGCCGGACGCCTCCGGATGGGGCTGATCGACGATTTCGCGGCCGTGACCGACGCCGGGCTCACCGCGGTGGCGACCTCGGACGGGATCATCCAGGACGTGGTGGTGACCACCCTGCGCAACTCCCAGGTCTCGTCCCTGATCCTGACCCTGGCCGCGGCTCTGGTGCTGCTCGTGGCGAACTTCTGGTACGAGCACCGGCGCCCGATGCTGGGAGTGATCACCACCTTTCCCGTCGTGCTGGTGGTCCTGTGGTCGTTCGGGCTCATGGCGGCGTTCGGTATCGCCTTCGGTCCGGTCACTGCCACCATCTCCGCCCTGGCGATCGGCATAGGCATCCCGTACATGATCCACATCACCCACCGGTTCCTCGAGGACCGGCGCCGCCATCCCGACCTGGCAACGGCGATGGAGTCCACCCTCAGCCACACCGGCGGCGCGCTGGCCGGCTCCGCTCTGACCACCGTGGCCGGGTTCGGCATCCTGGTCACGTCCACCACGATCCCGTTCCGCCAGTTCGGCTTCGTCACCGCCTACACGATCCTGCTGGCCATGCTCACCGCCGTGCTGGTGCTCCCCTCGATGCTGGTCCTCTGGGCGAGATGGCACGAGCGTAGGCAAGCAACGGTCGGTGACCGGGTGCCGGTGGCGTCCCGGTCCGGCCACGGCCGTCCAAGGGCTGCACCGCCGGCCGGCGTTCGGTGACAACCCTTCCGGTTGGCAGGCTCACGGAGCTCCGAGACGGTCGCTGACCGGGAGCGTGCGCCGCCAGGTCAATTGACGTCGGCGCCGGGCTGGGCCGGCGGCGATGGTTCACCGCTCCCCGCCAGCGCCGATGCCCGCACCAGGCTCCCACACCCGGCTCATGCGGCCAGATCGACTACGACACCGCCTTGCTTCAGCCGTCCAGCCAGACTCTGGCCTGCTCCAGCAGCCACATGCTCACGCCGTGGGCGCACTCGAGGACATCGCAGATCTTCAGTTCCCGCATGGACATCTCCCGCAGCGACAGGTCCAGGTGACCCACCAGCGAGAGGCTGCGGGACGACGGGTCGGTGACCGACATGTAGGTGTCGGTGGCCGACACCTCCACCGGGAGGGTGGTGCCCGACACGCCGGCCAACTCGGTGGCGAGGATCAGCAGATCCGGGGGCTTGGGCAGGGGCGGCAGCGCCCACTTGAAGAACAGGGGTAGCTGGAGCCGCTGGTCCTGCTCCTGCTCCATCTCCAGATGCCCCGCCACCTGGTCCTCGAAGGCCAGGATCACCCTGGGATCCACTTCGAGCACCATCAGCATCTCCAGCGGACCCTCGCATGCCTCCTCGGGATGGAGATCGACCTCCCATGCCTGCCCCAGCGAGTAGGACTCGATGAAGTGGCGCTCGGCATGCACGTGGAATCCATGCTCGACGGCGTGGGATTTCATATCGGTGATGAACCCGGCGAGATCTACGACCATGGTGTGCCGGCCTAGTGGGGCCGGGAGACGGCATCCTGCCCCGGCGCGGGGGCGGGTGGGGCCGGGCGGCGGTACACTCGGGTCACGGGCGCACTTCGTAGTAGAGGTGCATCGGATCGTCCTTGAAGCGGATCTCCCGGAACCACGTGAACCCGGCATCCCGGGCGATGCGTTCCGCCACCACGGGAGGAAGGCCGAGGGTACCGAGAGCGGCCCCGCCCTCGGCCGATGCGCCGGACGACAGGCAGGCCGACATGCTGTAGCCGTACTGGAGGGCCAGCATCGGGTTCTTGAGGTTCTTCTCGAATACCTCCGAGCACTTCATGTCCTTGATCAGCCAGGTGCCGTCCTCTTTGAGGGCCCGCCGTATGGCGGTCGCGACCCGGTCGGGGAAGGGGACATCGTGCATGCAGTCCAGCGTGATGATCAGGTCGAATCGGGCGTCGGCGGGCAGTTCCTCGCCACCCGCCTGGAGGATGGAGGCGTTGGCCACGCCGGCCAACCGTGCGTTGGCACTGGCCGAGGCCGGACCCGACGGCTCGTATCCCGTGAAGGTGCTGTTGGGAAAGCGTCGCGCCATGGCCTCCACCGAGATGGCCCCTCCACAACCGACATCCGCCACCTCGATGCCGGCCTCGAGCTTCTCGACCAACCCGTCGACGCCGGGCAGCACGGTGGAGACCAGGTAGGTGCCTACCCAGGTCCTGTTCATCCGGTCGATCTGGCGCGCCACCCGATCCCCCATCCGGTGGTAGGTGACCCCCCGGCCGGTGCGGAACGATTCGGCTATCTCGTCGAGTTGCTCCGGGGGAAAGCCCCCGATGAAGGCGCCGGTCGCGTAAGCCAGGGCGGTGTCGTCGACCAGTACGTGCTCCCCCTCCGGCTCGAGGGAGTAGGTGCCGTCGGGCGCACGGATCACCAGGCCGGCTGCGGCCTGGCCGAGCAGCCACTCACGCACCCAGCGCTCGGCCAGCCCGGTACGTTCCGCCAGTGCGTCGGAAGTGAGTTCGTCCCCCCCGGCCATGGCCTCGTACAGACCGAGCCGGTCGCCGAGGTGGACCATCAGACTCACCACCTCGCCCTGCTTGTATTTCCACACTTTGAGGACGTAGGCCTTCAGTCGATCAGTGTCTACGGGTCGCATGGGCAATACCCTAGGAGATGCTCGACCCTACCGCACACGCGGCCCGGGGCTTCCCATGCCGAACCGCGCCCGGCATGCCGGGCGCCCATCCGGCACTTCTCCTTCGAGTCACGGGCCCCGTAAGTGTGCCCTCTCGGTCTCGGGGTCGGCAGGCGGTGACGGGACATTTCCCCGAACCGGCTTCAGGCGTCCGCACTTCGGAGAACGGCACCCGGCGATCAGTCCCGCTGGGCGCGAGGAGATGCCCGGACCCTGGCGGCGCCGGGTCCGGGCATCTCGCCATCCCCTCGGGAACGGCCCCCGGGTCTTGCCACCGGGGGCGTCGACCCACCTACGGGCCGAGGACGGCTAGCGGCTGTAGCCGCTCCGGTCCGATGCCTCGGCCGGAACAGAGCCCATCAGGTGGTCCAGGACGAAGGCGAAGTCGTTGAACGAGTCCAGCCCGCCCAGGTACCTGCCCAACGGTTGCAACCGATCCGACAACTCCCACAACTGCGTTCCTACGCCTGCCGTGTCTGGCTCGACGTATGGCAGGCTGCTGTACCGGTCGGACGACAGGGCCACCACCGCGCTGAACTGCACCAGGGCGTCGGCGGATCCGAAGTCCGCGTCCAGGCGGGACCGCATCGTGGTCGACTGCCGGTTGGACATGCCGCTGAGCGGCGTCACCCACCTGAGCTCCACATCGGCCAGATCGACGGTCTGGCGGGGATTCCTCCATGCCTGATCGGTCAGTTCCAGTTCGTAGAAGACCGTGGTGGCCGCACCGACCGGTATCTCGGCGAACTCCTTGCGGTCCTCGACGAACGACTCGTCGGAGGTGACCCGATTCTCGTACCCGATCATCCGCCACGACTCCACCACCCGGTCGTTCCAGGTCACCTGCGCACGGGTCTGGTCCGCGAACGGAACCGACAGAGCGAGCCAGCTGTCACGGCTGAACGTGGCCTGTGCCTCTGCGGGACTGCTCAAGTACCGGTACCAGCCGTTCCCGTGCTGGGCGAGCTGTTCGAGCAGGTAGTCGTTGTAGTTGCTTATTCCGACCCCGATGGTGATCAGGCGCAGCGGGTTGCCGCTGTCGGCGTCATAGGCCGATTCCAGGATCGCGAACGGATCGGTGGCGTCCACATTGGCCACCCCGTCGGACATCAGGATGATGTAGTTGTACGCATCGGGGCGTTCCCAACGGATCCGGTCGGCGAGCCACACCCCCTGGTCCAGGCCGGCCTGCACGTTGGTGCTGCCGTGGGGAGCGAGCTGCCCGATCGAGTTCCTCACGTCCCGATCATCCGGCGTCCGGTGCTCGACCGTGTAACGGCCTATGACCTCGTCGGTGAAGTGGACCACAGCGATGCGATCCCGGCTCCGCAGGCCCTGCCTGATGCTCTCCGCCGCCTCGCGGGCGATCGCGACCCGGTTATTCTCCCGCATCGAACCGGACGCATCGAGCACCAGCGTCACGTTGAGAGGCCGGTCATCCCTGAAGTCCGGCGCCTGGAACCCGATACGCGCCAGGTGCTTGCGGTCGTCCAGGGGATGCCGGACGAGATCAGTGACGATCCTGAAGTTGTCGAGGTGGGCCGGGTGCTCGTATCCGTAGTCGAATGCGTTGATCCACTCCTCGGCTCTCACCGAATCCGGATCCACCTCGTATCCCTGCCGAGCCCAGTTGAGCGCCAGTTGGAACGAGGTGCGATCGGTATCCAGGCTGAAGGTAGATATCCTGTCCCTGGACGCCGACACGAACCTCGATCGCTGGTAGTCCTTGAACGTCGTGGCCGAAGGCGGTGCCTCCGAGGCCCTGTAGACACCGATGGTGGTGGTCGCCCCAGCGGTGGTGGCCGGAGCGTAGGAGTCGCTCGGCTCCTCCGCCATAGCCTGTTCCTCGTACGCCATCGCGTCAGTCGTGGGAGCCGCCGTGGCCACCGGAGCTGCATGAGCCGTGGTAGCCGTGGTCTGTTCCACATACGACCTCTCGTCTGACTCGGTCTCGAAGTACGCCTCCGTCGTTTGGGGCGCCATCGTCGCGGGCGCCATCGCCGCGGTCGTAACCGCCGGCTCGTCGTCTCCCCCAGCGCAGGCGGCCACACCCAACACCAGCAACCACCCGAGGGCGACACAGGCGAAGGTTCGCCTCCTCGCCCACACAGAAGCTGCCCGGTCCACGATCTTCAATCCCCCTGTCCTTTGCGAGTGCATGTTTCTACCTCCCTCGAAACGACTCTTCGCAGAGCGGCCCAGTACCGCTCTTATCACATAGACGTTCGGGGAGCGGGGCTTGGTTCCCACGGCGACCGGGTTTTCTTGGACACAGACCAAGCGGCCGCCGGGATGGCCAGACCACGGCCCGGCTCGGAGCGGGCTAGACCCGAGGTCGGACCCCACCACCCAAGACACGTCCCGGCCGTCCCGGCACCTGACCGAACCGCCCACCGCCACCAGCCCGATCAGGTTTCGCGTCGACAGGAGAGGAAGGCTCCGACGGGTATCAAGCCATGCCGGCCATCTGCACCCTCGACCAGCGAGCGAGGGCTTGTCGCGCCCGCATCGGTCAGCGGGTAGGTCCGTCTCGGGATCGGGCCTCGTACCCGTTGGCGGTACGGATGACTACGAGGCTCTCGGTTTCGAGCCACTTGTGGTGTTTGCGACAGACGGCGACCAGGTTTTCGACATCGGTCCGGCCACCGTCTCGGTGCCACTCTCGGATGTGGTGAAGCTCGCATCGGTGCATCGGAGCGCCGCACTCGAAGCATCCGCCGTCCCGTACGGCCACCGCGAGGCGTTGGGCGGCATTCGCGAGGCGCTGGCGGCGGCCCAACCAGAGGGGACGGCCGGCCCGGTCGAAGATCATCCCCACCAACTCCGTGTCCGGCGTCAGCGTCTCGAGGATCCGGCGGGGAACCGGACCGGCCCCGATCATCTCGACATGATCCCGGGGATTGGTACCGTCCACCACGCCTACCGGTGCAACGAGAATCACCTGGGTAGAGGCCTTGGCTTTCACACCGGGAAGTTCTTCGATGAACTCCCCCGTGTAGGCGTCCCGGTTGCAGACCAGTTCGAGTACCGCGTCGGCTAGGCGTTGTTTCGGGCTGCGGACCCGGTCTCGATCCCGACTCTCGGCTCCGTCGCGGCGGAGAAGTTCCATGTAGTGATGGTCGAGGGCCTGCCTCAGATGGGTGAACTGGGGCTGCGGCAGCTTCGCCATCAGTACGCCGAGCCCGGTTCCATCCTCCACCCACAGTTTCGCTTCCCGGGCCCGCCGCTGCCGCTCGAGTGGACTCACACCTTGTTCGATCAGCTTGCGCTCCGACCACCTCCTAGCATGCCGCTCGAAGGGGTCCGGTAGCAGCCGGTCAGCGGACTCCAGCAGGTCTGGATCGGCCTCGACCATGTCGGGCCCCACCTTCTCCGCGGCCTTGGCTAGGGCGGTGGCTTGGTCCAGGGTGATATCGCCGTCGGCGAACTTCTCCCTCACCTTGGGCATGTCGGACAGCTGTCGGGCTACCTTCACGATCCGTTTGGATTCCCGCCGCGGGAGACGTGCTCTGGTGCGCAAGATCTCGGCCGGATCGGAGTCGGAGCCCGTATCCGACATTGTCCGGGTGACGTCGCACATCTTCGACGCCACGCAAGTATGGAAGCGTCCCAGCAGGTCGAGTGTGTGGTCGGCTCGGCGACGGGACATCGCTGTGATCTCGATACTCTCGAACTCGCTCAGGAGGGCCGCGATTCGATCATCCGGCGCGTCGACCGAACCGATGTGTTGTGCGGAGCCGTTGGATATCCCCGTCCCCACATTGCCAGGTTATACGAACAACTATTCGGTTCTCATAGTGTAGTTCTATCACGTCCCTGTGACATGTACAACCCCCAAACATCGCAAGCCAACTATCAATGCTCTGAAACCCACTACACATCGACCCGGCAAAGGCCGAAACCGGCCACTCGTGAGGCTTCCGACCACTCCCCGAGCCACCACCTCGTCTCGTCCAAGACAGATGGAACTCCTAGTTCATCCTCGGATCGGCGGGGTACGTGGCGAACCAGGCATAGCGACCCCCGGCCCGCCGCAGAACCTCTTCCCACAACTGCTCGGGGGCCTCGGTAAATACGTCGTCAGCCACGCCATCGACTACGAACCAGCCATTGGCGGACAACTCCGACTCGAGCTGGCCCGGACCCCACCCGCTGTATCCGGTGAACACCCGCGCTTCGAGACCGGAGTCCGCCCCGGGCTCGACTTCGAGATCGACCGCCCGGATCCCCAGAACCTCCGGCCACCCCTCCAACGGCGCCGAACCGGCCCCCCTGGCCAGACCGATCCCCCCTCCTTCCCCGACCGGACCGCCGACGAACACCACACGGGGGTTGACCGCAGCCGACCACCACGCCGGAAGATGTTCCAGCAGATCAGCCTGCGTAGGCCGGTTGAGCACCACGCCCACCGCTCCCTCCGGCGAGTGCTCGACCATGAGCACCACCGTCCGGGCAAAGTTCGGATCCAGCATCCCCGGCACCGCCACTAGCAGCCGTCCCGCGAGTGACTCGAACTCCTCACCCATCGGTCTCCTCCCCGCGGGCGTGCTCGGTGATCGCTACCGATGTCGTCATGAGTATCCCGAATCTTGCCACATCCTGGGGAACGTACCGCAGCCAAGGCGGGTTTCTACCCCCAAGCTGATCTAGGCCTGCCGGACCATCACTGAATCGAGGCACGGCCCTATCCCGCTCCAACGACCACGCCGGACAGGTGTTGCCGGGGCTCCGGCCCCGGCCTTCATTGAGCGGAGCCGCCGGGTAGCCATATCGTACCGACGGGTGGTGGTGTTGCCGGGGCTCCGGCCCCGGCCTTCAGTGATCGCCATCACCTCCATGCTGGCCGGAACCAGGATCGACCGCACCAGGGTGGCGTCCAGGAGCACGGCCACCGCCAGACCGAAGCCCATGAGCTGGTTGACGATGGTCCGCCCGGTCGCGAACGCACCGAAAACCACGACCACGATGAGGGTCGCCGCCGCTAATAATCCCGGCGGTCGAACGCAGCCCGTAGGCCACCGCCTCGGTGTTCTGGTCTCGTCGTAGCGTTCGCGTATCCGGCTCAACAGGAAGACGTGGTAGTCCATGGACAGCCCGAACAGGACGGCGAAGAGGAACAGCGGCATCCAGGGGTCGATCATGTCGGCGTGCACGGCCGCAGGAACGGGTATCGGGACCGCTACATCGAGGCCGCGTTGAGGTTCGGTACCGCTCCGGGTCGCGCTGGTCTGCCCAACTCACTCGGCCGCACCCGGTGTGGCGCCTAGCGAAATCGGCCCCTCGGCCTTCGCTCCGATTGTCGGGCCCACCTGCTGCCACCCGACGGTGTCGTCGGGTTTGGTGTCCGTGATCCGACTGATGACGATCGAGGGCAATCCCCGGGCGGGATCGGCAGTCCTCCTACACTCGCCGACGTATAGAACATAAGGTGTGGCAAACGAGGAAACCCACCGATGCGGGATGGAGGTAGTCGCTTGGCCGATTCCGTGATACAACCCAACATCCTCTTCGTGATGGCAGACCAGTTGGCTCCGCACTTCACCGGCGCATACGGCCACCCGCTGGTACGCACGCCGGCCATGGATGCTCTCGTGGAGCGGGGAGCCCGCTTCGACGCCGCCTACTGCCCCTCCCCGCTGTGCGCCCCGTCCCGGTTCTCGATGCTGACCGGCCAACCGGCGTCGGCGATCGGCGCCTGGGACAACGCCGCCGAGCTGCCCGCATCGGTGCCGACCCTGGCCCACTACCTCCGCCTGGCCGGGTACCGCACCACGCTCTCCGGGAAGATGCACTTCGTGGGACCCGACCAACTCCACGGCTTCGACGAGCGCCTCACCACCGACATCTACCCGGCCGATTTCGCCTGGACCCCCAACTGGGACGCCCCCGAGGAGCGTATCGACAAGTGGTACCACAACATGGACAGCCTCTCGGAGGCCGGCCAGGCGCTGGCCACCTACCAGATCGACTACGACGAGGAGGTCGGCTTCGCCGCCGTGCGACACCTCTACCACCTGGCCCGGGACCCCGACCGGCGGCCCTTCTTCCTGGCGGCGTCCTTCATCCATCCCCACGACCCCTACGTGGCCCGCCCCGAGTGGTGGAACCTCTACGACCACGACCACATCGACCTCCCCGACGTTCCCCCGCTCGAATCGCTCGACCCCCACACCGTCCGCATCCGCCGCGGGATCGAGGCCGACACCATCGGCTACACCGAGGCCCAGTGCCGCAACGCCCGGCACGCCTACTACGCCAACACGAGCTACTTCGACTCGTGGCTGGGCGCCCTCGTGCGGGCACTGGAGGAGACCGGGCAACTCGACAGTACGGTGGTCATCGTCACCAGCGACCACGGCGACATGCTGGGCGACCGGGGGGCCTGGTTCAAGATGTCCTGCTACGAGCGATCTGCGCGTGTTCCGCTGATCATGGCGGGGCCGGGGATCGCCGACCGCACCGTCCCCAATGCCTGCTCCCTCCTGGATCTGCTCCCCACCCTGGTCGACATCGCCACCGATGGAGACCCGCGGCCCGAAGCGCCCGTGCCGCCCGCCGGTCGCAGCCTCTGGGAATCAGCCACCGGAGGCGCTGACCCCGTGGATCTGGCCACCGTCGAGTACACCGGCGAGATGCTCAGCCATCCGATGTTCATGATCAGGCGCGGCTCCTTCAAGTACATACATTGCGACGCCGATCCACCCCTGCTGTACAACGTGGTGGCCGACCCGCTGGAGGAAACCAACCTGGCCGGCCACCCCGACCACGCCGACCTGGCCGCCGGCTTCGCGGACGAGGTGGCCCGGCGCTGGGACAGCACTGCCATCCGCGAGCGGGTCCTGGTCTCCCAGCGCACCCGTCGTCTCCTGCAAGCTGCGATGGAGACAGGCGAACGTATCTCATGGGACTACACGCCCGTACGCGACGCCGCCAACGAATACATCCGCAACCACATGGACTGGGCCGAGGCCGGCCCACGCACCCGCTACCCACCACTCGGCTGAGGGCGATTGCTCTGGTCCGGAAGCGGATCGCGAGGGTATGGGAGCGGGAGTGGGGCTTTCGCTAATCGAAGCAAGTCCTGTTTGACACCCCCGTGCGTGGACTTCCCTCTACGAGGGCGCTGGGATACCCCCAATGGCTCGACGATCGATAACAAAGCCGCATCAGGCGACGACGTTTCAACCGTTGTCACCGTTTTCCAGCGCCCTCCCAACTCGCCCACCGTTCGAGGTGGACTACTCAGGTATCGATTACGCCCTCCGCCCATCCCAGGATGCGGTGTCCCCTATCTCAGTCAGAGCCCTCACGTCGGTAGTGTGCCTCCGGGCAGCACGCCGTAGCCATTCCTCCGCTACTTCGCGATACTGTTCGGGAGCTTGCTCACAGGGTGCCATTGGAGTGCTTGTCGAACACCAAGCGCCCTTCTTCCTGAGCCCACATGCAGGGGCTGACCACCAGATACCGCATACGCGTGAGGTCCTCGACATCGGTAACAAACACATTCACGGGGTAGGGGCAGAAAAACCGTGCCACGTATCTGATCTCCCTCTCCCACCGATCCCAGATCTCTACCGGCATCCCGTCGAAGGCCACGAGAAGGTCGATGTCAGATCGGAAGGTGTCCTCTCCCCTTACGGTCGATCCGAACAGGTAGACCTTGTCGGGGTCGAACATCAACGCAACGTCGATCGCCTGGCGGACCCAATCCCGGGGAAGTCCCGTGTAAGGCAGGGGCGTCTGCCCGTTGCTGACGGCCCGGCCCTGGCGCTCCAGCATGTCGACATCCGGATGCCCCACCTTGGGGATGGCCCAATCCGTTCTCACGGTCAGGGACCCGGCCGAAGCGGGGGTCATGAAGCGGTACCCATCGCCGCGACTCCTTCCAAGGGACGGGAAAGCCCGTGTGTCCGCCCCGTTGATGCGTCGTGGTTCCCAGGATAGTTAGGGTTCGTGTCTGCCCGGACGTCCCCCCCGGGGGTTCGCAGACGGCGCCGCCGGTCGACTCCGGCGTCGACGACGACCGGCAGGCGGGAGAGTCATTACAATACGGCACCGATATGTCACAAGCTTCCATGGCATTGCAGCGGGGAGTGGCGAGTCGTGTCGCCCAGCGGAGGCTGGCGGCGGCGGGCACCGAGACCCGGACCGAGGTGCTGCGGCATCTGGAGCGTCTGCTTCGCGAGCGGGAGTCCGACCTGGTTGCCGCCAACAAGCTCGACCTCGAAGCGCCCGGGGCCGGGGATCTTCCGGGACCGATCCTCAAACGGCTGGCGCTGTCGTCCTCCAAGCTGGAAACCCTGCGCGAGGGCGTGCGGGTCCTCATCGACAACCCCGACCCGGTGGGGAAGCCGCTGCTCCGGCGTGAACTCGACGACGGACTGGTGCTGGAGCAGGTGCGGGTCCCGATCGGAGTCCTGCTCATCGTCTTCGAGAGCCGCCCCGACGCGGTGATACAGATCGGCTCCCTCGCCCTGCGCACCGGCAATGCGGTGCTGATGAAGGGTGGATCGGAGGCCCTGCACTCCAACCGGGCCCTCACCGACCTGCTCCGCGAGGCGGTGGCCGAGGCGGGCGCCCACCCCGACGTGGTGCAGAACGTGGAAGGCCGGGAGGCGGTGACCGACCTGCTGGCGATGGACGAGTACATCGACCTGGTGATCCCCCGGGGCTCGGCGCAGCTGGTGCGCTCGATCAAGTCCGCCTCGCGGATCCCGGTACTGGGCCACGCCGACGGTATCTGCCACGTGTACGTGGATGCCGCCGCCGATCCCGGCATGGCGGTCAGGGTGACCGTCGACGCCAAGACCAACTACGTGGCGGTGTGCAACGCCGCGGAGACCCTACTGCTCCACCGTGACTTCCCGGCCGGATCCGCCGTGGTAGAAGCACTGCTGGAAGCCGGAGTAGAGGTTCGGGGAGACAAAGCCGTGCAGGCGATGGCGTCAGGCGTCGTCGCCGCCTCGGAGTCCGACTACGGCCAAGAGTTCGGGGACTTGACCATTGCCGCCCGGGTGGTCGACGGACTCGAATCCGCCATAGAACACATCCACTCGTACGGATCCGCTCACACCGACACGATCGTGACCGAGGATCCCCGAAACGCTCGGCACTTCCTCGATACCGTGGACGCCTCTTCCGTGTTCTGGAACGCAAGCACGCGGTTCGCCGACGGATTCCGCTACGGGCTGGGCGCGGAGGTGGGCATCGCCACCGGGCGCGTCCACGCGCGCGGGCCGATGGGAGCGGAGGGTCTGTTCACCACCAAGTGGCTGCTGAGCGGCAACGGCCACGTGGTGGGCGACTACGGACCCGGCAAGAGGTCCTACACACACCGGGATCTCCCGCTCGACTGACCTGCGCCCGCGGCCCGCGGCCCCAGGGCCGTCCCGGCCCGAACACCGAGATCGCGAAACCCCGAATTCCCGGCTCCCCTGCGGGCCTCCCCCGTCGTCCCGAGTTCCACTCGGTCGTAGCGGGTTCCAGGAGCCGGCCGCAAATGTCATCCGCCCATCCGCGCCTGCCCTGTCGCAGGGTGACTCACAGGACCAGCAGGACCACCGTCTCGGCCACGCAGGCGGGCCTGTCACTGCCTTCCAATTCGACCGTGACCCTCTCCTTGAGCTTTAGACCCTTCGGCGTCTCCGACACCTCCGACAGCTCCGAGACCACCCGCACCCTCGACCCGGCGGGCACCGGGGAGACGAAGCGAACCCGGTCGAGGCCGTAGTTGATGGTCATCTTCACCCCCGGTGTCTCCAGGAGCGGACCGATGCCGGGTATCAGCGCCAGGGTCATGAAGCCGTGGGCGATAGTGGTGCCGAACGGACCCCGAGCGGCCCGCTCTCCATCGACATGGATCCACTGGTGGTCGCAGGTGGCGTCCGCGAACATGTCGATGGCCGCCTGGGTCACGGTGTGCCATTCGCCCACCCCGGTAACCTCGCCGACCTTCGCCGCCAGATCCTCCTTGACGCCCATGAGCCCTCCTGCCGTCGGGAGCACGCTAACGGATCGGATGAGGGCCCGGCCCCGACCGAGCTAACCGCCCGTGTCGTCGAGGGCGAGGCGGATCCGCCTGAAACCCCGGCCCTTCGACTGGATCTTGGTGATCTTCACCCCGCCGACCTCGGCGGTCGACCCCACGTGGGTGCCGCCGTCGGCCTGACGGTCCAGGCCCACTATGTCGATGACCCGGATCCGGCGCACGGACGGTGGGATCAGGTTGACCTTGGTACGGATCAGGCTCGGATCCCGATCGGCCTCCTCCCTGGGTAGGAAGTACACCTCGATAGGGTGGTGGCGGGCGATAGCGGCGTTCAACGCCTCCTCCAGCGGTGTGCGGTTCTCCGGGTTCCAGTCGGGCATCTCGAAGTCCAGGCGGCCGCGGCCCGGCTCCATGTTCCCGCCGGTGACGGGGCTGCGGAACCATTCCCAGACCACGCCGCACAGCGCGTGCATGGATGTGTGGGTCCGCATCAGCAGGTAACGCCGCTCCCAGTCGATCCGGCCCTCCACCCGGGTGCCGACACCGGGCAGGCCTCCTTCCAGCCAGTGCCACACCCCGTCGGAGTCCTGGGTGACCCTCGCGACCTCCAGCCGGTCCTCCCCCACCCACAGCGCTCCCCGGTCGATCGGCTGGCCACCGCCACCCGGATAGAACACCGTCCGGTCGAGCAGCACCCGCCCGTCGTCGGTATCGGTCCCTACGACCTCGGCGGTCATCCGGGATGCGTAGGCATCGGTCGAGTAGATACGTTCGGTCATCCCCCCAACCTAGTGGTCTGCCTGCAAGACAACCTGCCGTGCTCTGCTTGCCATCGACGCCCCTCGCTGCGTTCCGTCTCGTCGGGTATGCCTTCGTCGGCGGGCCTTGCGAGGAACACCGCTGCCGGCGCATACCACGCCGCCATTTCACAGACAGACCACTACCGCCTTCGGCGCCGATTACCACCCGGCGGACCGGGTTCGAGTCCGCCGGGTGGGGTAGGAGGTGCATCATCCGGCCCGGGACGGCTCGACACCGTCGCCACCGGATCCGGAGCCTTCCCGGTCGGCTCGGAAGAAGCGTGTGGTCGGGTATGCCGGCTCGACCCGTGGCGCCTCGGCAAGTTCAGGGAGGAGATCCTGCCAGATCTTCGAGGTGACGAGCCTCCACGAGCAGGCGGCCCGTAACCATCACCCCGGAGTCGATGGCCTTGACGTACACCTGGGGCGACAGATTCCGGTAGAGGCTGAAGTTCCGGCTGGCGGTCGCCTCCGGGTGGCCCACCTCGCCGGCCTGCTCGGGGTCGACCGCGTAGGTCTCGATCCGGGTCACGACCGTACGGAGCACCAAGTACCTGAGGGTGAAGATGATGACGAGGAAGAGCAGGCTCAGGCCCAGGTTCAGGGCATGGTCGGAGAGAAGAACCAGGAACTGATCCATGTGCCGGTCACGCTACCCGGCTTCCCGACCCCGACCCTTACCGAGCGGTGTCAGATTCGGTCCGGCCCGCCTCGATACGCTCCAACCGCATCGAGGATCCACACTCGTCCGGGACGGCCGGCGTCAGGCCGGGATCATCCGGTCTCGCGGAGCTGCCTGAGAAAGATCCGTCGGAGCCTGCGGCGCTCGCCCCGGGTGGTGCCGCCCCAGATCCCTTCGGTCTGGTTGCTCTCGATCGCGTACGACAGGCACTCCCAGGCGACTGGACAGGGAGCGCAGACTTGCTTGGCCCTCTCGACACCTATGCAGTTCCCCGGGTCGGGGAAGAACACCTCAGGGTCGAGGCCCCGGCAGGCAGCCCGGTCACGCCACGAGATCTCGTCGCCGACGGCAGGCTCGAGGGCCGGTTCGCTTACAACAAGTGATTGTTCATCCATACCTAGTACAACGCTATTCAGATGAGAATCATTCCTGTGCCGGCACAGTTAGAAGGTGAACAACAGGTTAACGACTATCGGGTTTCAGCCCGGGTAGGGGGGTGGAACCAGGCCGGGTTGGTAACGGGCCAACTCGCGCCGAGCGACCGACCGGATGTGTACCTCGTCCGGTCCGTCGACGATCTGCAGGGCCCGCACCTGCGCGTACATGTGCGCCAGCGGGAAGTCTCCCGACACCCCGGCGGCGCCGAACAACTGGATGGCCCGGTCGAGTACCAGCTTCGCCATCCTCGGGACCGCCACCTTGATGGCCGAGATCTCGATCCGGGCCGACCGGACTCCAACGGTATCGATCAGCCAGGCGGTCTTGAGCACCAGCAGGCGGGCCTGCTCGATCAGGATGCGCGAGTCGGCGATCCAGTCCTGTACCACTCCGTGGTCGGACAGAGCCGATCCGAAAGTCTCCCTGGCCTTGGCCCGGGAACACATCAAGTCGAAGGCCCGTTCCGCCATGCCGATCGCCCGCATGCAGTGATGGATCCTCCCCGGACCCAGCCGGGCCTGGGCGATCGCGAAGCCCGCTCCCCGCTCCCCGATCAGGTTCGAGACGGGCACCCTCACCCCGTCGAAGTGGATGGTGGCGTGCCCTCCCCGCTCGTGGTAACCGAAGATCGAGGAATCCCCTTCGACCTGCACACCCGGTGTGTCCAGCGGCACCGCCACGATGCTCTGGCGGCGGTAGGGGTGACCGTCCGGATCGCTGACGCCCATGACCAGGGCCACCCGGCACCTGGGGCTCGCCGCCCCCGTCGAGAACCACTTGCGACCGCGAATGACGAAGTGGTCTCCTTCCTGGCGGATCTGCGTCCTGATGTTGCGGGGGTCCGACGAGGCCACATCGGGCTCGGTCATCGAGATGCACGAGCGGATCGAACCGTCCAGCAGCGGGTCGAGCCAGCGGCGTTTCTGCTCCTCGGTGCCGAACAGGTGGAGAGTCTCCATGTTGCCCGTGTCGGGCGCCGAGCAGTTGAGGGCCTCCGGCGCCAGGACGGGACTACGACCGGTTATCTCCGCCAGCGGCGCGTACTCGAGGACCGACAGCCCGGCTCCCAGAGCAGGGTCGGGAAGGAACAGGTTCCAGAGCCCTCTCGTCCGGGCCTCGGCCTTCAGGTCCTCCATTATCTGCGGGTGGTGGTGCGGGTCGCCGGCCACCGCCATCTGCTCGGCGTAGATAGCCTCCGCCGGGTAGACCCACTCGTCCATGTACTCCGTGAGCGCCTCCTGGAGCCTCTCCACCCGCGCGGAAAACTCGAAGTCCAGCTGCTACCTCCCCCGGTTCACGGCATCCAACGTTAGCCGACCTTCGTAGCACCTCATTCTCAGTCATAGGATGATCCAGTCACACCTATGGTTATCAGCCTCAATCCACCGCTCAGGCTCCTCGTCCCACACCACATGAGAACGACACAGACCAGATGTCCGGCCGACGCCGGATCTCCATCGGCGGTGGCGGGAACCGAACGGAGCGGGGGTGGGGTGAGTCGGTTCCGCGGAGGACCCGACCCCGCCGGGTGATCGCGGTGGATGCGTGTCTCACATGCTGGTGTAGCCGCCGTCGACCACCAGCAGGGAACCGGTCACGTAGGCGGCGGCCGGGGAGGCCAGGTACACGGCGGCACCCTGGATGTCCTCCGGCCGGCCGGGTCTGCCCAGGGGGATTCTGGCCATGTGGTAGTCCCACACCTCGGGTTCGGCCTGCTGCGCGACCACCGGCGGGGTGAGCATGAAGCCGGGGGCGATGGCGTTGACCCGTATCCCGTATTCCGCCCACTCGACGGCCAGTGATCGGGTGAGCATGACGAGGGCCGCCTTGGCCGAGTGGTAGGCGGCATCGCGATCCGGGTAGAGCGCTTGGAGTCCCGCGATGCTGGCCATGTTGATGATGCAACCTCGCCGCTGGATCGACATAGGACGGAAGGCGGCCTGGGAGAAGGCGAACGGCCCGAACACGTCCACCTCGTAGATCCGGCGGAAACGCTCGGGAGCGATGCCCTCGGCGGGGCCCAGCTCTCCTATCCCGGCGTTGTTGACGAGTATGTCGAGGCCTCCCCAGGCTTCGACCACCCGACCCACCGAGTTCTCGGCCACCCCCCGATCCGATACGTCAGCCACCAGCGCGACGGCTGTGCCGCCGGCCCGCTCGATCCTGGCGGTGGCGTCGACGGCCGCCGAGGGATCCCGGTCCAGGATCGCCACGCGAGCACCGTGCCCGGCCAGCGCGTCGGCTATAGCCCGGCCGAGACCGCTGCCGGCCCCGGTGATCAGGGCTCGCTCACCCTGCAGGTCGAAGAGATTCGAGATCACGGTGTTGTGTATACCAGGCAGGGTCGGCCGAACGCATCGGACTGGGAAGGATGGTCAATTAGACTGGCGGGGATTCCGGCTTGCCGAGCACCGCCCGGTCGGGTTACCGACCAGGCGGCGGAACCGAGGCAGCACTTTACCGGGGGTGACAAACCATGCTGAGATTCGTCGAGGAAATCGTCCTGCTCCTGCTCCGTGATGACGACGGGAGGTTCGTACACGTGTCCAGGCTGTCCCTGGACCGCGCCATCGCAGGCGGCGTCCTGATGGACCTGGCGATGGAGAACCGCATCGATACCGATCTCGAACATCTGATCCTGATCGACCCCACGCCCGTCGGCGACGGCCTGCTCGACCCGACCCTGGCCGAGATCGCCACGACCGAGCAGAACAACGCCCAGTACTGGGTGGAGCGCGTCGCCCAGAACTCCGACGAGATACGGGAGTGTGCACTCGCCCGGCTGGTCGAGCGCGGCATCCTGGAGCAGCACGAGAACCACTTCCTGTGGGTGTTCCGGTCCAGGCGCTACCCGGCCATCGACGGCACGGCCGAGCGTGAGGTGAAGCTGCGGATCATGGGCGTGCTGTTCAGCGACGAACTCCCCGACCCCCGCGATGTCGTGCTCATCTGCCTAGCCGACGCATGCGGCATCTTCAAGCAGATGCTGTCCAGGCGGGAACTGGACCAGGCATCGGCCCGGATCCGGCAGGTGCGCAAGCTGGACCTGATCGGCCAGGCCATGTCACGGGCGATCCGCGACATCGAGGTGTCGATCGCTTCGGCCGGCGGGTATATGTTCTAGGGGAATGGTCCAAACCACCGGTTGACCCGGCGGTCGATGACAGGATGCCACGTCAGCGGACGACGGGCCCATCATTCACCCGTTGCCGAGCACCCTCCCGGTGTCCCGAATTTCTTGGTTCGCTGTGTTCAGAACCCGCGGCGCACGATGGGCAGCTGAAGCGCCCACAGAACCCTCGCCGGACCGACCGCGCCGGCACAAGGGGGTTGACCGTGTCACAGTCCTGTTGCACACTGGTAGGCAACCGTAAACACCGCCGGTCCGTTTCCGGTACCGACCGGACCGGGGCAGGGATCATGTTGTCAAAGCCGACCCTCTCGGGGAGGGAGGAACGCGGTCGGAGCCGAGGAGGTGGCGGTTGGGGGAGGGCCCGCCGGCAGGGGTCCGATCCGGGGATTTTCGCGTTCTCGGTCGCCTCCGGCCCGCCGGGTGGTACGGACGGTTCATTCCGAGTATCCGGAACGGCTTCCCGAATCAGGACATTAGGTGCTGAACGATCCACCTGCGGCTGCCGATCAACTCTGAAATGCCCGGTCAGCCGACGGCAGGCCTTGAGCAATCGTCACTGTTCCGCCTTCTCCTAACGGAACGCAGTCGGCCTCCGTCGGCTCTCCCCGGCATGCTCAGATGCCCTCCGATACCCCTACGATGACCGGAACCCTCCCGTCGACGGTGGCGATGGCGCTCTCGACCACGGGTCGGTTCCACCTCGGTCATCCGGTTGGCTTCACCCATCACGCCGGGCAGCGCGACGCCGCTCGATCGGACGCAACACACAAATCCATCAAGGTAGGGATCGAAGGCAGATCGGTGTTCCAGTCCTCGTCCAGGGGCGTCACAGCAATCGTCACGAGGCCCGATGTCGGCGTTGAGTCGATCAAGGGGTCGGTCCCTCTCGGTGTACGCATCCCGAAGGGCTGATGCTGCAAAGATAATGGCGACCTGGCACAGCTCCACCACGGGGAGCCCCGGTTCACCCTGGAGCCGGGCACGGAGACGGGTCATGCCGGTGCATCCCACCACGACGACGTCCGCTCCCGATTTCGCGAGTTCCTGACCGGCCTCGAGAACGTCCCCGTAGGCTTCCTCGCCCTCTGGATCGAGCACACGCCGCCCCGGCGGCCGCATCCCCGAGGACTCTCGCTGCAACTCCGATCCCAGTGACGGTCGTGGCGGGCAGCGACGCGTCGAGGCTGTGGATGACCCCGACACTGCGCCCGCGTAACATCGCGACCGGCGCCGCCGATTCACCTGGGGCCTGTTGACACTGCGTAGGGCTTCGGTTATCAGCACGAAGGTGATGAACCCGATGTAGATCACGTCGAGTTTGTCGTAGCGGGAGAAGTGGAGTTCCCCCCGGTGGCCGGACACTTCCACAAAGAGCGCGTTTGATGTCCGAGAATGGACGCAGCGCGTGGGGAAGGAGTCCTGTTGGGAGCGAATCGACCGAGACGGAAGTTCTCCGATGAGTTCAAACGTGGATGCGGTGGAGATTGTTCGCAGCTGGGGCAGGCCGATACGGCAGGTCGCCAACGAGTTGGGTATTTATGACTCGACGTTGCGGTGACTGGGTTCGTCAGGATGGGATCAACCGGGGTGAGCGGGAGGGGCTTAGGTCTGGGGAGCGGGAGCGGCTGCGGGAGCCGGGTGCGGGAGAACGCTGGGCTGCGGACGGGGGCGTGAGCTCGAAAAGACGAGCTGTGGCGTTGTGGGTGCGGGAGTCGAAGGGGTGATGTTGTGTCGCTTTGTCGATGCTCAGAGGGCCGAAGGCTTCCCGGTGAGGATGGTGTGTTCGGTGGTGGGGGTGTCACCGTCTGCGTATTACGCCTACAAGCAGCGACCCCGGTCTGGTCCTGTCCAGATGGCAGAGGCCGCTCTGGTGGACGAGATCCGGGCCGTCTGGGCGGACTCGGATGGGACCTATGGTTCGCCTCGGGTGTGCGCCGAGTTGCGTCGGCGTGGCCGGGTGGTGAATCACAAGCGGGAGGGTGCGGCTGATGAAGTGCCACCGCATGGCAGGTTTCGTTCCCCGCAAGCGGCGTGTCACCACCACAGCGGACACCGCTCATCGGATCCCTGATCTACTCAGGGGTGAGTTCACCACTTCGGCACCGGATGAAGCCTGGGTGGGCGACATAACCTACATCCGGACCCGTCAAGGGTTCCTGTATGTGGCGTTCGTCCTGGACCTGGCGTCCCGCCGAGTTGTTGGTGTCTCTGTGGCACCACACCTCAAGGCCTCGCTCGTCGCTGACGCGCTGCGCGAAGCGATCGGAACCCGGGGCGGCCAGATGCGGGGGGTAGTGTTCCACAGCGACCGGGGCAGCCCACACACCTCGAGGGCCACCGCTCGGCTCTGCCGGGCATATGGCATCGCACAGTCGGTGGGACGGACAGGGGTGTGCTGGGACAACGCCGCCGCCGAATTCGTTTCTCGGCACCCTTAAGAAGGAACTCGTCAACCGAGCCGACTACCAGAGCCGCCACCACGCCCGCCTATCGATCCGGTACTGGATCCAAGCCTGGTACAACCCCCGCCGGCTCCACTCCACGATCGGGCAACAGCCACCAAACGAATGGGAGGACAACTACTAGCATCACGGCCGCCTAAACCAAGTGTCCAGCACATGGGGGAACTCCAGAAAACCACCCCCAACCGATCAATACTCTGCGATACTCCACTCACAGGAAGTGCCTCCTGACTCCGGGCCGAAGCCGCTGTTGCCAATGGCTATTGTCCCAGATCAGAGACACTTTCCACGTCTATCCAACCCCCAACCTCGGACTTTCAAGGACTAGCCAAATGGGGGAGCAACAACCAGGAGGCGAAAACATGACATATTTCCGTATATCCAGATTGAGGACATTGTGTTTGCTTGTGGGCGTCTTCGCTCTGATCGCGGCGGCTTGTGGCGGCGCAGATGAGCCCGCAACCGAGGTGCCCGCAACCGAGGCACCCGCAACCGAGGCACCCGCAACCGAGGCACCCACAGCCGAGGCACCCACAGCCGAGGCACCCACAGCCGAGGCACCCGCAACCGAGGCACCCACAGCCGAGGAGCCCACAACCGAGGAGCCCACAACCGAGGAGCCCACAACCGAGGAGCCCACAACCGAGGCACCCGCAACCGAGGAGCCCGCAGTCCCGGGCGGCGAGCTGATAATCGCGCTCACAACGCAGCCCAACGCGCTCGACGGTGCGAACGCAGCCGAGCGAAACGCGGGCAACGTGTCCAACCAGATATTCGACCCGCTGGTGTGGATCAACGACGACCTGGAGTTCGAACCGGCCCTCGCCGAGTCGTGGACAGTGTCCGACGACGGTCGCACGTACACGTTCAAGCTGCGCGAGGACGTAGTGTTCCACAACGGCGAGCCGTTCAACGCGGACGCCGTGGTGTTCTCGTGGGAAGTGCAAAAGCAGCCGGAGAACGCTTACTTCAACTACTACGAACGAGCGTCCGAGGTGAACAAGATCGACGAATACACCGTCGAGCTAGTCGCACCGAATCCCAACGCACTGTTCCTCGGCCTCACCGGCGCCATATGGTTCTTCGTTCCTCCCAAGTACTACGCCGAGGTCGGGCTGGAGGGCTTCGGCCAAGAGCCGATCGGCACCGGTCCGTTCATGCTGACCGAGTGGGTCCAGGGCGACCGCATCGTGTTGGACCGGAACCCGAACTACTGGCGCAAAGGCTACCCCAAGCTCGACCGGATCATCTTCCGGCCGATCACCGAGTCCTCCACCAGGGCCGCAGCGATCCAGACGGGCGAGGTCGACATCGTGAGCCGCCTCAGCCCCGACGAAGCCGCATCGCTGGAGGGCGTAGACGGAGTCAACATCATCGAGTATCCGACCAACCGGGTCTACTACATCGCGTTCAACAACCTCACCTCCGGTGTGGGTCAACCAACCGAAGATCCCAGAGTGCGCCAAGCCCTCAACCATGCGGTCGACGTCGAAGGCATCATCGACGCTCTGTTCAACGGCAACGGCGTCCGAGCCACCGGGCTGATGACGGCCGCCGACTTCGGTTACAACCATGCGCTGACGCCCTACTCCTACGACCCTGATCGGGCGCGGGAGCTGTTGGCCGAAGCCGGGTACACCGAGGGGTTCGACATCGGATTCGCCTGCCCGTCAGCTGCCTACACCAACTTCGAGCAGGTGTGCGAAGCCGTCGCGGCCCAGCTCGGCGAGGTAGGAGTGAACGCGTCGCTCGATCTCATGGAGTCCGGGGCGTACTGGGATCTGGAGGCGAACAAGCAGTTGCCGCCGCTGTTCGGTGATAGCTGGTCGAACGCCAATCCCGAGGGCTGGGACCGCCTGCAAGGGGCCATGGGCGGCCAAGCTGCGAGCTATTCAGCATGGTCCGACCCGGTGGTTGACAGCCTCCTCCTTGAGATACTCGCGACCCCCGACGACAACGCCCGTGCGGATCTGTACCAGAAATTGCAGCAGCAGATGTACGACGAACCACCGTTCATCTATCTCTACGTGCCGTCCTCGTTCGAAGCAAGGAGCGATCGGGTCGCCAACTACAAGCCGCGCTCGGCCGAGGAGTACTGGCTTTGGGACTTGGCGGTGGCCAGCTGATCGACGCGGGTTACTGAGTTAGTCATCCATTGGTGGGGCCGGGGCGCTGCGCCTCGGCCCCACCGATCAAGCCTGAATCCACTGGCGGGGGTACATCTTCGGGAGGGTGGATACGTATAGAAAGCGCTCCTGATCTGCGACGATAGCCATAGCTAAGGCGGCTTCGGGCCCGGATGAGGAGGAAACAGCCTGTGATTGGAATATCACGGAGATGACCAGGCCAGGGCTGGTTTACGATGACGGCTCGGTGGATCCAGGCTAAGATGAAAAGGGGCCGAGCAGAGGGAGAGAGTTCGGTGGCGAGGTGAGGTACCTAGTCGGGCGCATAGGCCAGTCACTGCTGCTGGTGCTCGGCGTGATGGTGATCGTCTTCTTGATGCTGCGAGCGTCAGGGGACCCGACCAACCTGCTAGTTCCCCGGGAGGCAACCCCGGAGCAAAGAGAGGCGGCACGGCAGGCATACGGCCTGGACAAGACCGTTGCTGAGCAGTTTGTCGACTTCGTGGTGGACGCGGCCCGCCTCGACTTCGGTAGGTCGCTTCGCTACAAGGTCCCGGTACGAGAAGTGGTCTTCGACCGGATGCCGGCGACGATCGAGCTCGGCCTCGCGGCGATGGCCTTCGCGGTAGCGGTCGGAGTACCGCTCGGAATCCTCGCGGGTGTCAAGGCGGGCGGCCGCTGGGATGGTGCGGCGCGCGGTCTCAGTCTGCTGGGCCAGACGATTCCGAATTTCTGGCTGGCGTTGGTCTTCATTGTGGTGTTCGCCGTTGGACTCGGGTGGTTGCCGTCGTTCGGGCGCGGCACGATATCGATATGGTTTTTCACCATACCTAACAAGTCGATCATCTTGCCGGCGGTCGCGCTCGGCTTGTTTCCGATGGCTCAGCTTCTGCGGTTCACGAGATCGTCAGTGCTCGAGATCGTCAACGAGGAGTACGTCCGCATCGCTCGCAGCAAGGGCCTCCGAGCGCTGGTCATCTACAGACGCTACATCCTGCGCAACGCTCTCATCCCGCTCATCAGCGTAATGAGCCTGCAGATCGGGGCGCTGCTGGGTGGATCGCTGTATATCGAAGCTGTTTTTGCTTGGCCGGGAGCGGGAGGGTTGTTGGCCGAGGCGGTAGGCAACCGCGACTTCCAGCTTGTGCAGGGAATAGCTTTCTTCGGCGCGCTCATCGTCATATTATTCTCACTTCTTGCTGACCTGCTGTACACAGTCGCCGACCCGCGAATCAGAATGGGCAAGCTGGGACAGACTCGGCGCAAACGAACTGCGGACGATGCGTCGGCGACGATGCCGAAGCCATTCGGAGAGGGGATCACATGACTGATCACAGCGCTCGGGCAGGCGCTGATTCTCCTACCGGCGAGATCGAAACCGGCCATCAAGTCGATATTGAGAAGGACCTACGATTCCGCGCCCGGATTCGTAATGCCCTGAGGCTGCTTCGCCGGTCCAAGGGCGGCACGTTCGGGGCCTTCGTCTTCGTCATGTTGCTCATCCTCGCGGTGTTCGCTCCGTGGATCGCCCCCCATGATCCTCTCCAACAGACTCTGAGTGACGCCAATATCCCGCCGTTCTGGACCTATGACGGCTCCACCGACTACCTGGTCGGCACCGACACACTCGGACGTGACATTCTCAGCCGCATCATCTTCGCAACCCGCGTCTCGCTTGGTGTGGCTCTCGGTGGCGTTGGAATCGCCATCACGCTGGGGATGGCGATCGGTCTTATCGCCGGGTACCGAGGCGGCAAGATCGACGCCGTCATCGTCGGCTTCATCAACCTGATCCTGTCGCTGCCCTACCTGTTGTTCGTGGTTTTCTTCGCCGCCGTCGTCGGGCGAAGCCTGATCAACGTGATCCTCATCTTCGGTTTCACTTCGATTCCGGTGTTCGCCCGAGTGACGCGGGGTGAGGTCTTGAAGCTCCGGGAGAGCATGTTCATCGAGGCAGCGAGGAACGTCGGCGTACCGGAGGGCCAGATCCTGCGGCTGCATCTACTGCCCAACCTTGTCGGCCCGCTGGCCACGCTGGCCACGTTCGAGATGTCGGCCATGATCCTCTATGAGGCCGGCCTCGGATTCCTCGGTCTGTCCGTGCCGCCCAGCACGCCGAGCTGGGGCAACATGATCAACGCCGGTCGAGGCGTACTCGCGATCCGTCCGTGGATATCGCTCGCACCGGGCTTTGCCATTCTGCTTGCCGGGCTCGGGCTCAACATGCTCGGCGATTGGTTGCGCGACGCGCTCGACCCCCGATCTCAACGAGTGAAACAGTGAACACGACGAAACTTCTCGACGTGAAGAACCTTGAGGTCCGGTTCGACATCCCGGAAGGAACCGTGCATGCGGTCAACGGAGTGACGCTCTCCGTCGCCAAGGGTGAGACGCTGGCCATCGTGGGCGAAAGCGGAAGCGGGAAGTCTGTCACGATGCTCGCCCTGCTGCGGCTGCTCGCCGAGCCACCGGCACGGATATCCAACGGCACCGCGACGTTCGAAACCGCGGACGGAACGATCAACCTCCTTGAGGAGTCCCAGCGCCGGCTGCGACGGGTTCGAGGGGCCGAGATCGGGTTCGTTTCCCAGGATCCCATGAGCTCCCTCAATCCAACAGTGCGAATCTCCACCCAGCTCATCGACGTGATCCGCACCCATCTCGGTCTATCGAGGCGGCAGGCTCGCAAGCGCGCCATCAAGCTGCTGGAGAGGGTCGGGATACCCGACGCCGCGGGACGCGCCGACGCCTACCCTCACGAGTTCTCCGGAGGCATGCGACAGCGCGTCATGATCGCTGTTGCAGTGGCCTGCGACCCCCAGCTGGTGATTGCCGATGAGCCGACGACGGCGCTCGACGTGACGATACAGGCCCAAATCGCGGAGCTTATGCACGACTTGCGCGAGGAACTCGGGCTGGCCCTGATCTGGATCACGCACGACCTCGGCGTCGTCGCTGGCCTGGCCGACCGAGTAGCAGTCATGTACGCCGGCCGGCTCGTAGAGATCTCCGATGTGGCCAGCCTATACCAGCGGCCGCTGCACCCGTACACAATCGGGCTCCTAGCCGCTCTGCCCAAGATGGGCAACCGGGCCGACCGGTTGATCAGCATCCCCGGCCTGCCGCCCGATCTCATCGACGAGCCAACCCATTGCCCGTTCGCGGCTCGCTGCCCCCATGTGTTCGACCGCTGCATAAGCGAGGTGCCGCCGCTGTTCGAGCCGACCCGCGGCCGACACGTCGCGTGTTTCTACGACGTCGAGGCGGGGGCGCCCCGACATGACTGAGCTCGCTTCCACTGAGCCGGTCGAGCCCGTCGCCGGGTCGGAGCCGGTGGCCGCGGCAGGCAGTCCTGCTGAGCCGGTGCTCCGGGTCGTGAACATGACGAAGTACTTCCCGGGCAAGTCGATCAACATGCCGATCAAGGCGGTCGATGGTTTGAGCTTCGAGATCTTCGCGGGCGAGACGCTCGGGCTGGTCGGCGAGAGCGGGTGCGGCAAGTCCACCACCGGGCGGGCTGTGCTGCAGCTCCATCGCCCTTCTTCCGGCCAGGTCTGGCTAGGCGACCTCGAGCTCACGACCCTCGGCGAGAAGGAGCTGCGCAAGCTCCGACCGCGTATGCAGATGATCTTCCAAGACTCGTACGCGTCGCTGAATCCCCGTCACACGGTAGGCCGCATCATCGGCGAGCCGATGAGGGTCCACACCGAGATGACACCGCAACAGATCCTCGACCGGGTGCTCGAGCTTCTCGACCTGGTGGGCCTCCGGGCCGCTCACCGCACCCGCTACCCCCACGAGTTCTCCGGGGGTCAGCGCCAGCGCATCAACATCGCCCGGGCTCTCGCCCTCAGCCCCGACCTGATCGTCTGCGACGAGCCCATCTCTGCGCTCGATGTGTCGATCCAAGCGCAGGCGATCAACCTCTTGGCCGATCTTCAGGACGAGTTCGGAATCGCCTACCTGTTCGTGGCCCACGACCTCTCGATGGTGGAGCACATCTCCGACCGAGTCGCGGTGATGTATCTCGGACACATCGTCGAGCTCGCCGAGACTGAGTCTCTGTTCGAGGCGACGCTCCACCCGTACACGCAGGCCTTGTTGTCGGCGGTTCCCGTTCCAGATCCCATGATCGAGTCCGGCCGGACCCGCATCCCTCTCGTCGGAGAGGTTCCGAGTCCCGCGGCCCCACCGCCCGGGTGCGTGTTCTCGACCCGCTGCCCGTTGGTTGTCGACCGCTGCCGTGCTGAGGTGCCCGAACTCCGTGAGATCATCCCCAACCATTGGGCTGCGTGCCATCTAGCCGATCAGGAAGGCTCGTCGATAGTCGGTAAGCCCCGTCGTCCGATCAGCGGGGGGGCGCGACAGTGAGTTCAGCGCGTCGTCCCTAGCCAATGGGCCATCAACTAGCCGACGCGACCCTGCCGGCTCCTCCGACGGCGCTCTGATGAAGTTCGTATCATACAACATCCGCTTCTCACAGGGAAAGGACGGCCGCTTCGACCTCAGGAGAATCGCCGACGCGGTACGTGGCGCCGACGTGATCGCACTGCAGGAAGTCGTGCGCAACGTCGACGCGGTTCCTGACAAAGATCAACCAGCCCGGCTGGGCGAGTTGCTCACTCAGCATCACTGGGTGTACGGAGCCAACGTCGATCTCGACGCGAGCTCGAGAACTGCCAGTAGGCCACTCGAGCATCGTCGACTTCAGTTCGGCAACGTGGTCCTTTCCCGCTGGCCGATCCTGTCGTGCCGGAATCTGCTGTTGCCGAGAGTCAGGGTCATCAATGCCCACGGAGCTCAACTCGGCGCGCTTGAAGCAGTCATCGACGCCCCATCCGGGCCTCTTCGGTGCTACTCGCTCCATCTCGATGCGGTCAACCCCCGGCAACGGCGAACCGCGATCGAGTACCTGCTGCCGCTTCTGTTTCGAGTTCCCTTTGACGGGGTGTCGGTCACCGGCATCGAATGGCTGGGTATCGCCGAGAGCCCAGCGCCCGCTGAGTTCGTGGCGATGGGCGACTTCAACCTGACTCCAACGTCGGCCGAGTACCCGCTCATCGTCGGCGAGGCTGACTACTACTACGGCCGTACTCTCGCAGGTGACCGGCTGGTGGACACGTGGACCGCGGCCGGCAACCCTGTCGAGGAGGGAATCACCTGGTACGACGAGAGCCAGGGGTTCGAGGTCGGCTTGAAGCTCGACTACGGATTCGTGACGCCGGGCCTGGCATCAGGGGTCGAATCTGCGTGGATCGACGACGACGCGGTCGGGTCGGACCACCAGCCAACGTGGTTCGAGCTCAACTAGGGCCTGTTGACACTGCGTAGGGCTTCGGTTATCAGCACGAGGGTGATGAACCCGATGTAGATCAGGTCGAGTTTGTCGTAGCGGGAGAAGATACGGCGGTATCGTTTCAGCCGGCGGAACAGTCGCTCTACCTGGTTGCGTCTCTTGTACATCTGTCGGTTGTGGTCCCACGGTGTTTTGCGGTTGCTTTTGGGGGGAACTACCGGTGTGTAGCCGAGTTCGAGCGCGAGTTGTCGTGTCTGGTTGCCCTCATGGGCACGGTCCATCACCAAGAACCGCTTCTGGGGCTGGGGACCGACGCCTGCGAGCAGTTCGCAGCCCGGTCGGGGCGTCGTGGGCTTGACCCGGCGACAGCGACAGGGTTATCGCTGTCCGGTCGTGGGCGGCGACCGTGTGAATCTTGGTGGTCCACCCGCCCCGGGACTTCCCGATGGACTGTGGACCCCCTTTTTGTGGGTGCCGGTACCGTAGGGATGGACCTTGACGATTGTGGAGTCGATCCCGACGGCTTCGGTGTTGAGGTTTATGGTCCCTTCTTGGGCTAACCCCTTCAGTATCCGGTCTAGGAGGGTGCTGAGCAATCGACCTGAAGGGGTGCTGCTTGTTGCCCCTGGGATGTGCTGTTGGCGGGTGTTGGTTGGTGGGAGGTTGTTGGTTGGGGGGTGGTGGCCGGGTTTTGGGGTTGGGGGTGCGGGTTTGGTGGTTTAGGTGGGGTTGAGTGCCCAGCCGGTGGGGGTGTGGGCGAGTCCGAGGTTGATGAGGCGTCGTAGGTTGATGGCTGCTGTTGGGGTGGTGAGCCATTGCTGGTTGGGGATGATTCCTCGGTAGGGAACGCGTCTGGCTTTGTGGCGGGTGAGCCAGGCGATGGTCCGCTCGACGGGCGGCCGGTAGGTCCGGTAGGTGTTGCGGGTTTCTTCTTTGGCCCAGCGGGCCTTGTTCGCGGCGCGGTGGTCGTGGTACTGGTCGACTGTGATGGTTCGTCCCTTCTCCGAGGTGGTGCATCGTGCCCGCAGGGGGCAGCCGTTACACCACTTCGCGAAGGGGGCGGTACCTCCGGGACGTAGGCGGGCGGTGTGCCCGGCGGGACAGGTCACTGTCCGTCTTTTGGTGTCGATATCGAAGTCGTCGCGGTGGAATCCGTCTTCGATGTGGGGTTTGCGTACGATTGGTTTCACCACCGGGGTGTGTTTGAGACCGTCGAAGGTTTCGAGAGCCGCACCGGACGCGTACGCCGAATCCGCGACGATTTCGGCACCCGGGGGTTCTTCGGCAACGAGATCCTTGATACTGTCGGCGTTTGGGGTGTTGGCAGCGGTGAGCGCCACCGCGGTGACCAGTCCGGTTTCTGGTTCGGCGGCGACATGGGCCTTGTACCCGTCCCGTTTACGGGTCCGGGTCTTGTGACCGTGCCGCGCCTGGGGATCTACTGTCGATATGGTCCGATCCTTGGCGACACGCCGAGCTATCCGCCATCGGCCTTCCCGGTGGGGGTCCGGTTCCACATCCTGGCCCGCAACCACTCCCAACAGACCCAGGGCGTCGGACTGCTCGGGATTCAACTTCACACCCTCGACGGCTTCGATCAGGGCTAGACCGTCGGTGACCAAACCATCCACCAGCTCGGACCGGCTCTCGGGGTCGGACCAGTCGCAGGACGGTTTGGTCTTCGACTCGTAATCATGAGGCACCAACACCAGATCGGCGGCTTCGGGTATCAGACGACGGCAACGCCTTATCTGCGACGAGATCATCGTTACCGTGTCCTGGGTAGCAACCGCGTCGTGCAGGATGGTCGAGTCCAGCGCCCGGCGACCCCTGTTCGCCAACACCCCACAGGCGGCGACCACTTGGCGCACTGCGTCGAAGATACGCTCAGGACGGTCACTGTTCCGAAGCCTTGCACGCCACAGCGTCAGCACCGTCGGGTGGAACCCCCCATCGGTCAGCGACAAACCCACCGCTGCCTTCCAACGGATATCACACCGCAGCCGCTGTACCGCTTCCCGATCCGACAGGCACTCCAACGCTTGGAGGACCATCACCGTTGCTATCACCGACCCCGGTATCGACGGACGTCCCCGCCCACTACCGAACAAATCGGCGAACATCTCGGCGGGAAACAGCCGCCGGCGGTGCTCAGCCAAAAACCGGTACACCGAACCCTCCGGAACCAACTCCCCGCACAGTTCCATAGCGTCCAGAAACTCACGATCACCACGTTCACTACCCTGCATACCACTACAATAATCCCAACAAACCCAAAACGCGAACCCACCAACACCCAGCAGGACCGATTAAATCAGCAGTCTCCTAGTGTCCTGATTCGGGGATTCGTTGTAGATAGTTGGTGAGGTTGTCGAAGATTTGGTCGGCGGTTTTGTGCCAGATGAAGGGTTTGGGGTTTTGGTTCCAGTGTTGGGTCCATTGGTTGATGGCGTCGGTGAGTTCGGCTACGGATCGGTGGGTGCCTCGGCGTATCTGTTTGGTGGTGAGTTCGGAGAACCATCGCTCGACGAGGTTCATCCACGACGCGTAGGTGGGTGTGAAATGGAACGTGAACCGTGGATGGCGTTGCAGCCAGCGCCCTATGGGCTCTGTTTTGTGGGGCGACGCGTTGTCCAACACGACATGGACGTCGAGTTCTGGTGGGACTTCGCGGTTGATGAGGTTTAGGAACGTCTGGAATTCTTGGGTGCGGTTGCGTCGTGTCATGGAGGTGATGACCCGGCCGGTGGCCGTGTCGAGCGCGGCGTGGAGGTTGGTGGTGCCGTACCGGCGGTAGTCGTGGGTGCGCCGCTGGGGGGTTCCGGGCAACAGGGGCAGGATCGGCGCGGTGCGGTCGAGGGCCTGTATCTGGGATTTGTGGTCCACACACAGCACCACCGCCGCGTCGGGCGGGTTCAGGTACAAACCCGCCAGGTCGCGGACCTTTTCCACGAACTGGGGGTCGGGAGATATCTTGAAATGCTCGGTCCGGTGCGGCTTGAGACCGAACGCCCGCCATATTCTTAGGATCGACGACTGGGACAGGCCGACGGCCCTCGCCATGGACCGGGTCGACCAGTGCGTCGCGTCTCTCGGTGTTTCCTCCAGCGTCTTGACCACCACTTCTTCTACCTTGGCGTCGTCGATGCGGCGGGGCGGCCCGGGGCGGGGATTGTCGTAGAGGCCGTCGAGACGGCGCCGGGCGAAACGGTTCCGCCACTTCGAGACCGTAACCCCGCTGCAGCCCACCTCCGCTGCGATGTCCACATTGGTGCGGCCTTCGGCCGCTCCCAGCACGATACGAGACCGCATCGCTAACCCTTGTGCGGTGCTACGCCGCCGTATCCACCGCTCGAGCGTCTGGCGTTCCTCTTCATCCAGCTCGATAACCACTGCTTTACGACCCCGCTGCTTCTCCATACGCTGCTCCCACTACTGACTGCTACTGACCTGCATATTCTAGCAGCATATGGCAAAGAAACTAAGGAATCAGGACACTAGGACTCCGTTTCGGGCCCAGCGGTTCATCCGCTTATAGATGGTGTACCACTTACCGAACCGGGTGGGCGTCCCCGCCATTTTGCAGCCGTGTTCCGCCACGTAGAGGAACGCGTTGAGCATGTCGAGGTTTGATATCTTGCCGCGCTGTGTCGGGAATAGATGAACGATACGGTCGTATTGTTCTTGTATAATCGTCATACATAGATTATATCGTAATCTACCAAAAAACGCGAGCATCGGATAACGTCAACAGGGCCTAGTCCGAACACGGGCGTTTCGAGGGTTGACCTCATCTTCGCTTGTCCCGGGGTCGGAGAAGCATGCCACCACGTAGGCATCCGCCGGATACTTCACGGCGGTCTCGATCATGGTCTCGACCGGGGCGGCAACGTCGTCGTCGGATTCGATCGCGGGCGGCCCGCCAGTGCTGGTGACCACCTCTACCTCGACTCCCCGGGTCTTCGGCCAGAGCCCTCACCGCGTCATCCACCTGCTTCGAAATGCGTTCTAAGATGTTCGATTCACCAGGGTGACCCTTTCCAAACATCGGACGCACCTCACTTGATCCGGAACTCATCCGATCGCGGGCACTTCGGCCGGGGAGGGGCTCGACCTCTTCCGAGGACTCCCGGCGCCCATCACCCTTACGTTGCAGCCCAACCTCCACGTCGTCGCTCAGCCGGGTCGACCCCGGGATCCCGGGCGCCGCCCGCCGTGGGGACGGTGTGTCGCGGCACTAGCCCGTTGGAGTTACCCAGCCGGCGGTCCGGGGCGAGAGCCATGGGAGGAGAGGGGAAGGGGGGATAGTATCGTCCCCTCTCATGACCGCCGTTGAAGGGGTCCGGATGCCGGAGGCGGGAAGGCGGGCCCATCCGTACATACCCAATTCGGTGCCGGAGGTACGGCGGACCATGCTCGACTACCTGGGCATCGCCGACGTTTCGGATCTTCACGCGGCCATCCCGGCCGAGCTGAGGCTGGATCGTCCGCTCGACCTGCCCGAGGCCATCCTCTCCGAGCACGACCTGAAGGAGCACGTGCTGGGGTTGCTCGGGGACGTGGTGAGCACACAGGACTATGCGAGCTTCCTCGGGGGAGGGTGCTGGAAGCACTTCGTGCCGGTGGTCTGTGACGAGATCAACAACCGGAGGGAGTTCGTCACCGCCTATGCCGGGGAGGCCTACTCGGATCACGGCAAGCACCAGGCCTGGTTCGAGTGGCAGAGCCTCCTCGGCGAGCTACTGGAGGCGGATTTCGTGTCGCTGCCCACCTACGACTGGATGACGGCAGCGTCGAGCGCGCTGCTGATGGCGGCCCGGCTGACCGGAAGGGGCGAGGTGATCGTTCCCCGGAACCTGAACCCCGAGCGCCTGTCCCACATGGGCAACTACTGCCGGGCCGGTCTCGATGCCATCCGAACCGTCGCTTTCGACCCGTCGAGCGGCGAGATGGACCTGGACGGACTCGAGGACGAACTGTCGCCCTCGACCGCCGCGGTGTACTTCGAGAACCCCACCTTCCTCGGCTCGATGGAAGGCCGGGCTCGCCAGATCGTGGAAGCGGCGCACCGGGCGGGGGCGCTGTGCGTGGTGGGTGTCGACCCGATCTCGCTGGGCGTCATGGCGCCTCCGACGTCCTACGGCGCCGACCTCATCGTGGGCGATATCCAGCCTCTCGGGGTTCACATGCAGGCGGGCGGCGCCACCTGCGGCTTCATCGCCGGCGCCGACGACCCGCGCTTCGCCTCCGAGTACCCGACGCTGCTCGAGACAATCACCACCACGGACAGGGAAGGTGTGTGGGGCTTCGGGTGGGCCACCTTCGAACGAACGTCCTTCATCAAGAGAGGGCTGTCGGAGGATTTCACAGGGACCACCAGCGGCCTCTGGGCCATCACGGCCGCCGTCTACCTGTCGCTCCTGGGGCCGGCCGGTATCCGGGAGGTGGGCGAGGCGATCATGCAGAAGGCCCACTACGCCAGGGCCCGGCTGGAAGGGTTACCGGGTATCGGTGCGGGCCCGACCGCCACGCCTTTCAAGGAGTTCGTGGTCGACTTCACCGGAACCGGCCGCACGGTGGCCGAGATCAACCGGTCCCTGCTGGACTACCGGATCCTCGGAGGGCAGGACCTGTCGGGAGATTTCCCCGACCTGGGCCGAAGCGCCCTCTATTGCGTGACCGAGGTGACCCCCCTCGAACACATCGACCGCCTGGTGGCCGCCTTGGGAGAGATCACCTCGTGAGCGGTGACGGCGGCTTGGTGCGGGACGGCTTCCACGCCGCCCGCTGGCTCGAGCCCCTGATCATGGAATCGGGCACGCCCGGGGAGCGAGGCGTTATACCCCCCGCAGTGGAGCCCTCCATCAGGGACGAGGTGGGAGACGTACTCGCCTCGATTCCGCCTGACCTACGCCGCGCCCGACCTCCCGCCCTTCCCGAACTCTCCCAGCCCCAGGTGCTGCGCCACTACCTGCGGCTCTCCCAGGAGACCCTCGGGGCGGCCGTCAACATCGACGTGGGCCTCGGCACCTGCACGATGAAGTACAACCCGGTCATCAACGACGTGGTGGGCAACCATCCGAACGTCAGCCAGGTGCATCCCGGCCAGCCACCCGAGACCATCCAGGGGCTGCTCGGAATCCTCCACCGGCTGGAACGGCAACTGTGCGAGATCTCGGGCATGGACGCCTTCAGCCTCCAACCGGGCGGCGGGGCAGCCGCCATCTTCACCAACGCCTCGATCATGCGCGCCCACCACGACCGCAACGGGGAGGGCGACCGGCGCGACGAGATCATCACGACGGTGTTCTCCCATCCGGCCGACGCCGCCGCCTCGGCCGCGGCCGGGTACAAGATCATCACCCTGTACCCCGACAACCGCGGCTACCCCGACTTCGAGGCCCTCGAGGCGGCCCTGTCGGAGCGGACCGCCGGACTGATGGTGACCAACCCCGAGGACACCGGCATCTTCAACCCCCGTATCCGGGACTACACCGAGGCGGTCCACGCGGTCGGCGGGGTGTGCGCCATCGACCAGGCCAACGCCAACGGCATCCTCGGCATCACCAGAGCCAGGGAACTCGGGTTCGACCTGTGCCACTTCAACCTGCACAAGACCTTCTCCACCCCGCACAACTCGGAGGGGCCGGCCCTCGGGGCGGTCGGGGTACGCGAGGATTTCGCCCGCTACCTGCCGGTCCCGATCGTCTCCCGGACGGGCAAGGGCGGCTACCGACTCGACTACGACCGCCCCGATTCGATCGGCAAGGTCAAGGGTTTCCTGGGCAACGTGGGCATCGCGGTCCGCGCCTACGCGTGGATCATGGCCCACGGCGCCGAGGGACTCCGCACCGTCGCTGAGACCGCGGTGCTCAACAACAACTACCTGGCCAGGAAGCTCGACGAGATACCGGGTATCACCGTCCCCTACCGGGACACGGCCGCATACCGGCTGCAGGAGGTGCGCTACAGCTGGGAAAGGCTCCACGAGGAGACCGGCGTCAGCACCAACGACATCAAGAACCGGATGATCGACTACGGCGTCAACAGCTATTTCACGAGCCACGAGCCGTGGCTGATCGCCGAGCCCTTCACAGCCGAGCCGGCGGAATCCTACTCGAAGCAGGACCTCGACGAGTACGCGGCCATAGTGGCCAAGGTCGCCAAGGAGGCCTATACGGACCCCGAGCGGGTCAGATCGGGACCCCACCGCAGCTCGATCAGCGGGATGGACGAGGCGCCGCTGATCGATCCCGACCGGGTTGTGACCACCTGGAGGGCCTGGAAGAAGCGATACGGTTCTTGATGGAGGCCACCCCATGAAGATCATCTCGGTGGATGTCTGGCCGGTGAGCATCCCTTTCGTCAAACCGTTCGAGGTATGGCGGGGGGTAGCCCGCACCAAGGACCACGTGATCGTGGAGGTGCACACGGACGAGGGGATCACCGGGGTCGGGGAGGCCTCCCCGTTCCTCTACTACGCACCCGAGACCCAGGAGGACGTGGTGGCCACCGTCGCGAACTACCTGGCGCCGATGGTCGTGGGGGTCGATCCGTTCGATGTGGAGCGGATCAACATGGTCTTCGACACGGTGGTCGACGCCCACCACTTCTCCAAGGGGGCCGTCGAGATGGCCCTCTGGGACATCATGGGCAAGGCACTCGGAGTGCCGTTGTACCGGCTCCTGGGCGGGAAGGTCCGCGATACGGTGCCGGTCATCGCCCTGCTCGACAACGGCCCGCCCGCGGCGATGGGCGCCCAGGCCGCCCGCCGGGTCGATGCCGGCTTCCGGCACCTGAAGGTGAAGATCGGGTTCGATCCCTCCACGGACGTGGCGATGGTGGCGGCGGTCACCGGGACGGTCGGGGACTCGGCGACGGTCCGGGTCGATGCCGAGGAGAGCTACGACCTCAAGACGTCCCTACGGATCGCCCGCCGGCTGGAGGAACTCGGGGTTGAGCTCTTCTCCCAGCCCATCCCTCGTCACCACTACCGGCAGATGGCCCGGCTACGGGAGATGATCTCGATCCCGCTGCTGGTCGACGAGAGCGTCGAGATCCCGGCCGACGTGATGCTGGCCGCCGAACTCGGCACCGGGGACCTGGTGAACATAAAGGTGGCGAAGTGCGGCGGGATCCTCAAGGCCAAGCGCATGGCGGCCATCGCCGAGGGGGCCGGAATGGATTGCCTGATCGGCAGCATGATCGAGATGGGACCCGGAACCGCCTGCGGCGCCCACGTGGCTGTCTCCACCCCCAACGTCACGTACGCGAGCGAGCTGGTGGGCCCGCAGCTGATAGCCGGCGACGTGGTGGTCACGCCCTTCGAACTGCATGACGGTGCGATCCGGCTCCCCGACCGGCCCGGGCTGGGGGTGGAGCTGGACAGGGACCGGCTGGCGCGGTACGGGACGGCCGGGTCCTGACCATGGGTCGGCCGGGCCGGCTCGGGCTGATAGTCAATCCTTGGGCCGGGATCGGCGGTCCGGTAGGGCTCAAGGGTTCCGACGGCGCCGAGACCCTGGACCGTGCTCGCCGGCTGGGTGGCGAACCCTCCTCCCCCGCCCGGGCCGTCCAGACGTTACGGGCCCTGGGCACGGCCGGCGGGGTGGATGTGATCACCTACCCGGCGGAGATGGGGGCGCACGAGGCGGAAGCGGCCGGGGTGGGGTATTCGGTGATCGGGTCGATCACCGAGGGCGTCACCACCGCCGCCGACACCATCCGGGCGGCGCGCGATCTCGGGGAGGCCCGCGTCGACCTTCTCGCCTTCGTGGGGGGCGACGGCACCGCCCGGGACGTGCTGGAGGCGGTCGGAACCGATCTGGCGGTCATCGGGGTCCCGGCCGGGGTCAAGATGCACTCGAGCGTGTTCGCCGTCACCCCACGGCGGGCGGCGGAGGTCATAAGCGCCTTCCTAGAAGGGCGGACCGGGACGCGGCCGGGTGAGGTCATGGACATCGACGAGGACCTGGTCCGGGCCGGGCGGCTCTCCGCCGAGCTCCACGGGTACCTGAGGGTTCCCGATCAACCCCGACTGGTGCAAGGACCCAAGAGCCCTTCCCGGCGGGGGGCCGGCGCGTCGGGCATCGCCCGGCGCGTGGTCGACGAGATGGACCGCCACACCTGCTACATCCTCGGTCCGGGCACCACGGTGCAGGCGATCACCGACGTCCTCGGGCTCGGCAAGACTCTGCTGGGGGTGGATGCTGTCTACCGGGGGCGGCTGGTGGGCCGCGACATGACCGAGTCGCAGTTGGTCGAGTTAGTGAGCGCCTACCGCTGCAAGATCGTCGTGGGGGCGGTCGGCGGGCAGGGTTACGTGCTGGGGCGCGGGAACCAGCAGATCAGCCCGGTGGTGATCCGCGGGGTCGGCCCGGACAACATCGTGATCCTTGCCACACCGGACAAGCTGGTATCCCTGGGTGGCCCCCTCCGGGTCGACACCGGTGACCCGGAGTGCGATCGGACCCTGGCAGGATACCGCCGGGTGGTCACCGGACCCCACCACGAATCGGTGGTGAAGGTGGAGGCCTAGTGGTCTGCCTGCAGAACAGTTCGCCCTGTCCTGGCAGCCATCGAGGCTCCTCGCTGCGTTCCGTCTCCTCGACGTACGCTCCCTGCACCCCTTCGTCCGTGGGCCTTGCGAGGAACGCCGCGGCCGGCGCATGCCACACCACCATCTCACAGACAGGCCCTTCGTGACCGCCACAATCACGCTGATCGGCGTTGCCTTCGGCGTGCTGGGCGCGGTCGCGGCGGGGGTCGGGGACTTCCTGGGCGGTGTGGCCAGCAGGCGGTCCACGGCCTGGGGGGCGGCGGCGGTCACCTGGTTGGGCCAGATTCCGCTGCTCGTGGTGCTGGCCTTCCTGCTCAAGGGGGGTCTGGATAGCGACGCGGTAGGTCCCGGATTGGTAGCCGGGGTGGTGGGAGCGATCGGAGGGGTGTTTCTCTACAGCGGGATCGCCCGAGGTGACGTGGCCATCGTGGCGGCCACCTCGGGGGTCCTGGCATCGGTGACCGCCGCCCTGTACGACGCGGTGATCGGCGTCGTACTCCCGGCTACCGCATGGATGGGCGTTGCGCTCGCCGTGCCCGCCATTTTCCTGGTCGCGGGAGGGGCCGATGAGGTGGGGAAGCTCTCCCTGCGAGGGCTGGGCACCGGTCTGGGAGCGGGGGCGTCGTTCGGGCTGTTCTACGTGTTGATAGGAGCAACCGGTGGCCACAGCGGCGATCCGACCGTCCTAGTCGTGCTGGCCACCACGGCCGGTCTGCTGCTCCTGGTCACCGCCCCCCTGGTGCGCGGTCCTGTGATGCCGAGGGGCGCCGCACTGGGGATCGCGCTGGGAGCAGCCGTGCTCTCGGGGCTGCACCTGGTCTCCTTGCTGTTCGCGGTCGAGTACGGGTCGGTGGCCACCGGGACCGTGCTCGTCTCCCAGTACCCGGCCTTCACGGTGCTCATGGCGGCCGTCGTGTGGCGGCAACGGCCCTCCCGGCGGCAGGTCATGGGGCTGGTGGTCGCGCTGGTATCGGTCGGGATGATCACCTTGGGCGCCTCATGATCCCGCTGCCGGCTCGCTTCATCGGGACGGCCCGCTCCGGTGCGCCGGGCCGTAGGGGTACCGCAACCGTATTGCGCGCCACGATCCTCGCCGCGGTCCTGTGCTCGGCATGCTCCGGACCCTCGGGGACGGAACCGGCCCTGCCGACGGTGACGGCGCCGGCGGTGCAGGAGGCGGCGCCCGCCACCGGACCGCCGCCACCGACCGAGCCCACCTCCGCCGCCGTAGCCGAAACCGGATCCGCCACCAGCACGAATCCCGTGCAGGCCGAAGAAACTACCGAGATCACAGCAGTCGCCGCGACGGAAACCGGATCCACTGCCACGTCGGTCCCCCAAACCCACCCGGCCGCCGGCCCCGGCACCACCTCCACGAGACCTGCGGATGCCGAAGGAACCACCGAGGTCACCGAGACCGCCGCCACCGCGGGCGGCTCGCCGAACCCCGGCACACGGGCGCTTCCGGCGATAAGGGTCCTTGCGACCCTGCCCCACGACTCCGGTGCGTTCACCCAAGGCCTGGTGGTGCGCGCCGGCCGGTTCTACGAGAGCACCGGTCTGTACGGCCGCTCGACGGTCCGGATCGTCGAGCCGGCCACCGGGAAGGTCGTCTCCTACGTGGCGCTGGGTGACGGGTACTTCGGCGAGGGCCTGGAGGTGGTGGGAGACCGGGTCGTCCAGCTGACCTGGAAGGAGGAGACCGCCTTCATCTGGGACGCCGGAACGCTGGAGTTGCTCGGAAGCTACGCCTACGAGGGAGAAGGCTGGGGGCTGTGCGCCTTTGCGGACCGGTTCGTGATGAGCAACGGCTCGTCGAGGCTCACCTTCCGTCATCTGGAGACGTTCGGGGTTATAGGCGGGGTGGACGTGCTGCTGGACGGTGAGCCGGTGGATCGGCTCAACGAACTCGAGTGCGTGGGGGATCTGGTGTACGCGAACGTGTGGCTCTCGGACCACATCGTGGTGATCGCCTCCGACTCGGGCCGGGTCGTGGCCCGAGTCGACGCGTCGCCTCTCCGGGGTGAGCTGTCGTCCAGCGACGGGATCGACGTCCTGAACGGGATCGCCTACGACCCGGACCGCCGGGTGTTCTATCTGACCGGCAAGCTCTGGCCGGAGATCTTCGAGGTCCGGATCGGCGCCGGTCCGTAGGAGGGCGCTACGCGAACGTGGTCACCCGGTCATTCTCACGGCTCCGCATCGGCATAGTCCCCGGTCGGGATGGCGGGAAGATCGAGTGAGAGGAACGACCGGGCCAGTGGGCCGATCTCGTAGAGCCATGCACCGACGTTGTAGCCCTGGTCGGTGGTGACTGCCACCGAGATGCGCACATACAGGTTGTCCCGGTGTTCACCCTCGGAACTGTATCCCTCGAGATGGTCGACATCGGCCAGCACCCGGTCGTAGTGGGAGGCCGTGGGCCACATGACTTCGACGACCAGCGCTGAGCCGGGGGCGCGGCGGGCGAACGGGATCCGGTCGACCGCCAACTCGTAACCGTCGACCACACCGGGAGCCTTGCGATCGATCCGGCCGGCGAGCAGCGCGTGGTTGCCGAACCCCGTCCGCAGGGTGCCGTACACGGCTAGGGGTAGCCGCTCAGGGGAGGCGAGCATCGCGATCTCGGGCGCACGCCTTCTGCGTAGGTCGGGACGGATACCCGCTTCGGGCCCTCAGGTTCGGCACCGGCGGAGGGTGTACTGCGTCTCGCTGTACACCGTCTGGTCATGGATCATCTTGTTGTGGATCGGCGGCCGATCCTCTCGGACCAGGGTTACGACGGGACGGGACATGCAGCCAGCCGGTAGGTTCGGAGGCGCCCGCGCAGCGTGTACAGCAGCAACCCGATGGCCGCCAGGCCGACGACGGGTTGTACAGGCGCCCACCATGCCAGGGCGCCGGAGGTGCCCACCAGGGCCACGACGGCCTGGTTGCAGACAGGGCACCCCACGGCGAGGAACGAGGTGAACCCGCCCCAGATGGTTCGCCGGTCGTCCCGATCGCGGTCCCGAGCCATCCCGGCCGAGTCGGAGGCCGGCGGCCGGATGGCGAGGATCAGCCCGATCAGCGCCGCGGTGACGACCAGGATCACGTAGTCGATCCACCGCGTCTCGACCGGCCGTCCGAAGATGGGCGTGTCGATGAGGTCGGAGGGCACGGCTATCAGGACGGCCGCAGCAGCCGAATACAGCACGGCCCTCAACCAGTTGGCTGAGGGCATGGACGACAACTCCCGGATCACAGTCGGCATGCTATCGCCCTCCGCTCCGGTACCGTGACGAGTCGTCCGCCGGCCCAGGCAGGGCAACTGCGGATGTGGACCACACGACTAGCGGTCGGCGCCCGTGGTCTGTCTGTGAAATGGCGGCGGGGCATGCGCCAAGCAGGACACGGCAGGTTGTTCTTGCAGACAGACCACTTGGTGCACGACCCTCTGCCGATCGCCCGGCTCCGGCTCTCAGGCGGGTATCGCCGTCCGGCGGGGGCCGCCCGTTGGTGTAATCGCCTCACACACCCCTAGAATCAGGAACGCCACTCGTGCATCATGTCATGCATGTGGCTCCCACCAAAACGATCCTGCACCCGCGGAGGGTGCCTTCCCGGACCGAGGTGCTTCGGTCGGGATGTCCGAAGGAGGTGATGCGCCCCGATGCGCACGTACGAGTTGATGACCATCCACCGGCCCGAGATGGCCGAAGCCGACGCCCGAAGGCAGTCACAGATCCTCAAGAGGTTCCTCACCGAGGTGGGGGCTTCGGTCTCGGATATCGACTTCTGGGGCAAGCGCCGCTTGGCCTACGAGATCGACAAGGCCACCGAGGGCTACTACACGGTGTTGACCTTCGAAGGGGAACCACACCATGTCACGGCCCTGGACAGGGCGCTGTCACTATCCGACCCGGTGATGCGGCACAAGATCATCCGGCCCGAAGTCCGGCCGGCGCGCGCCGCCCGCAGCAAGGACAGGCGCGGGAAGTAACGGCTGTCACACCCGGAGGGCATAGTGACATGACACGAGCGAAGCAAGACGAGTACGAGAGATAGGAAAACCTATGCCAGACAACACAGTGACGGTGGTCGGCAATCTGGTGGAGGATCCTGAGCTGCGGTTCACTCCATCCGGGTTGGCAATGGCCAAGCTCCGCCTGGCGGTCAACCGGCGGTGGATGGACCGGAACACCAACGAGTGGAAGGAAGAGGCCAGCTTCTTCACCGCAACCTGCTGGCGGGAGATGGCCGAGAACGTGTCGGAGTCTTTGCGGAAGGGATCCCGGGTGCTGGTCAACGGCCGCCTCCAGCAGCGTTCCTGGGAAACGCAGGAGGGCGAGCGCCGCTCGGTGATCGAGATCACCATCGACGAGATAGGCCCCAGCCTCCGCTGGGCCACCGCATCGGTGACCCGAACACCCAGGCGGGGCGGCGACAACTGGGGTGCGAGCAGCCGACCGGCAGCCCAGCCACCGGGTCCGGTGGCGCGCGAGACCTACGGGCCGGACGAGGCCCCCTTCTAGAAGGAGTCGAGGAACATGGCACGAAGAACCCCCACCCGGCGTAGGCGGCGCTCCCGAGCCCCGAAGACGATCCGTAAGCGAGCCTGCCCCGGCTGCAGCCAGATGAAGTGCGACAACACCCGGGTTCCTTACGTCGACTACAAGGACCTGGCTACCTTGCGCCGCTTCATCTCGGACCGTGGAAAGATCCGCTCCCGCCGGGTGACCGGTGCATGCGCCCAGTACCAGCGCCGGGTGGCCACCGCTATCAAGAACGCTCGCGAGCTGGCGCTGCTGCCGTACGCGGGTAGCCATCGATGAAGCTCATCCTCACCTCCAAGGTCGCGGGCCTGGGCACCAAGGGTGATGTCGTCGAAGTGACGACGGGGTACGGGCGCAACTACCTGCTACCGCAGAGGCTGGCGGTCAAGGCGACCCGGGGCGCCGTCAATCAGATCGTGGAAGCCCGCCGGGCGACGGAAGCGGCCCGGCGGCGGGAGCTCGATGCCGCCGACAACCTGCGCCTCCAGCTCTCGGAGACCCGGATCGTCATCGCCGCCCAAGTGACCGACGAGGGCAGGTTGTTCGGCTCGATAGGCATAACCGAAGTCATCGATGCGGTCCGCAGCCTTTCCGGCGTCAAGCTGGAGCGGAAGATGATCACTCTTCCGGAATCGATCAAGACCATCGGCTTCCACGAGGTGAAGATCACCCTGGACCGGGAGGTCGAGGTCCGTCTGACCCTCGACGTGATACCGGCCTAGGAGAGTGCTGAGAAACCGCCGGCGGCGGGCTCCCGATCGGTAGCGTAACCTCGGGCCGGTCGGCGACGGACCCCGGTACACGTCGTTGTTCGGCGCCTTCCCTACACGCACCGGGAACCCGGTCTCCGGTAGCAGCTTCGGCAGAACGTCAAATTAAGCTCCCCCAACCGGCCCCCGGCGGTGGTCAGAACCGCTTAGGCTGGTGCCTGCTCGGGCGATAGCGGCGGAGACTGCTTCCGGTCGACTCGCTACGAGCTTCCCCAGCCAGTCACTTCCCACTTCCCCAGGTGACTTCCCCACCGAAAGTAACAGCGTTCCCGCCTGCGCGGACCAACATAGGACGGCACGGCAGGATCGCACGACCGAGAGTGTCACACCCTCGTGGCACTCTTGATCCAGGACGAATGGCTCAGGAGGGGCAGCGGATGAGGAAGGGCAGACAGGGGAACCCTGCCATGGAGGAGCGGCGATGACGCTGGCCGAGCGAGCGGCGGGTCCGACCATCGCGAGGCGCCAGATGGCACCCCCCCACAGCGCCGAGGCGGAAGAGTCGGTGATCGGTGCCGTATTGCGATCCCCGCCGACGGCCGACGATGTCTTCGACCGGTTGGCGACCGAGGACTTCTACATTCCCGCCCACCGCACGATCTTCACGGCGATGCAGCGTCTCTACGAGGAGAACCAGCCCATCGACACGGTGACCGTGGTCGACCGGTTGCACCGGGGAGGCGAACTGGATAAGGCGGGCGGAACCGGTTTCGTGGTCGGGTTCTGGGATGCGGTTCCCAGCGCCGCCAACGTGGACTACTACGCCCGGGTGGTCGAGGAACACTCGCTTCGCAGGAGGATGCTCAGGGCCAGCAACAAGATCGCCGAGCTGGCAATGGACCTGGATGTGGAGGTCGACGTCGTGCTCGACCAGGCCGAGCAGGCAATGCTGGCGGTGGCCGAGAAGCGGGTGGGTGAAGGCTTGGAGGTGCTGGGGGGCCTGCTGTCGAAGGTGCTGGAGAGGCTCGAGCAGGTGGAGAGCGAAGGGTTGCAGGTCACCGGCCTCCCGACGGGCCTGGTCGACCTGGACGATAAGCTGGGAGGCCTGCAGCCGGCCACCCTGGTGGTGGTGGCCGGGCGTCCGGGGATGGGCAAGAGCGCCCTGGCGATGAACATCGCCAGCCATGTGGCCATCGAAAACGGACCGGTGGCGTTCTTCAGCATGGAGATGTCCCCGATGGAGATCGCCTACCGCTGGCTGGGATCCCAGGCGAGGGTGGACTCGATGAAGCTGCGGTCCGGTCTCGGGGGAGGCGATTCGGCTCGTATATGGGGGGCCCTCGTCGAGGCGACCGCCCGCCTGTACAAGGTACCTCTGCACGGCGACGACGGATCGCGGACGGTCACCGATATCAGGGCCAAGTGCCGCCGCCTCAAGCGCAAGGCCGGGCTGAAGCTGGTGGTCGTGGACTACATGCAGTTGATGCACGGGCGCAGCCGTGAGAACCGCCAGCAGGAGATAGCCGAGATCAGCCTCAACCTCAAGTCTCTGGCCAGGGAGCTGAATGTGCCGGTGATCGCGGTCTCCCAGCTCAACAGGGCGCTGGAATCCCGCGCCGACAAGCGACCCCAGCTGGGCGACCTGCGCGAGTCGGGAGCCATCGAGCAGGACGCCGACGTGGTCCTCATGATCTACCGCGACGAGTACTACAACCCGGAATCACCTGAGCGGGGTATGGCCGACATCATCATCGCCAAGCAGCGAGCCGGCCCCACCGGGGTGGTCAAGACCACCTTCGCCGACAAGTACACCCGCTTCGACAACCTTCCCCACGGCTACACGAAAACGATGCCCCCGACACGGTCGTAGGGTGCTGCCGCCCCACACGGGCTCAGGCGTGGATCTCGATGCGATCTCCGTCACGCAGCGGGAAGGCTCGTCCTATGCGCCGATCGGGTTGACCCGGTCGGATCAGACGGGCGAACTTGAGATCCCGGGCAAAATCCTTGTGGATCAGAGCGGCCACATCGAGAAGCGTCTGGCCGCGCCGGATGGTATAGGGGCGGTCGTCCGGCTTCTTGGCGGCGGACTTCGTATACACCCGCACCACTCCGAGCGCGTCGAAGAGCCAGACACCCAGGTGGTCGATCTCCCCCGCCGTCACCGAGGCCCGGAGAACCGGGAGTTCCAGGTCGAGGAGCTCGAGAAGCACTTCGGCCTCTTCCTCCACTGCCTCGACGAGGTCCGCCTTGGCAGCTACCACCGCGGTCGGGAGGAGCTTGGCGAAGGGGTCGTCCGGATCCGACGCCTCCTCCGCTCCTCTCGGCCATTCCCGGATCAGGAATACCCGGCGCTCGGCCAGCAGCCGTACCAGTTCGTCGACGGCCGTGACGCATTCCGCCTGGGAGAGATCGACCACCAGCAGCGCCCCGTCGGCCGGCTGGAGGGCGTTGCCGATCCACGGCATCGGGTGCTCCTCGGCCACCGGAGGAAGGTCCACCAGCTGGATACCGACATCGCCCACCGGAACCATCCCCGGCTGCGGGAACTGGGTGGTGAAGGGATAGGCGCCGACGGTGGCTCCCGATCCGGTCAGTGCGTCGTGAAGGGAGGACTTGCCACTGTTGGGAGGCCCTAGGAGCGCCACCTGTCCCGCACCTTCAGGGCGGATCGTGAAGATCGGACCCCCGCGCGACCCTGCCTTTCTGGGGGCCGCCAACTCCTCGGCCAGTTCCTTCATCTTGGTCTTGATACCGGCCTGCAGGTGCTCGGTGCCCTTGTGCTTGGGGATAGTGCGCAGCATCCCGCGCAGCGCCACCAAGCGGTCCCGCGGTTCCCGGGCCACCTTGTAGTCGGCCTCCGCCTTCTTGTACTCGGGCGTAACGTTGGTTGGCATACCGCCCTAATCATGCCTCAGAGAGAGCCGCTCGGCACGGTACTTCCGCCTCCCCGACCCGGAATCCCCGGATGGCCGGGCCGGGTCCGCACCCGGAGAGCCGGACGGGACGTATGCTCAAGCGCGATGTTCGAGGAATTGTCCGAAGGTGTGTTCCGGCGCCTGTTCCCGTTTCTCCGGTTGAACATCGGGGTGGTGATCGGGGAGGACGGCGTCCTGCTGATCGATACCCGCGAGAGCCATGAGGCGGCCGCCGAGCTGGCCGGGGAACTCCGTACCCTCACCCCCAGACCGGTACGGTGGATCGTCAACACCCACTGGCACTGGGACCACGTCTTCGGTAACGCGACATTCCCCCAGGCCGCAATCTGGGGACACCGGTCGTGCCGGAGGGCGCTGCGGGACAACCCCGATCAGCACCGCAGGGACGCCCGCAAGTGGATGCCCGAGGCGCGCTTCGACGAAATCGAGCGGGTGCAGATCGTCCCGCCCGGCAACACCTTCGAGGCCCTCACTTCGATCGATGTCGGCGGCAGGAAGGTGGAGGCGGCCTACCACGGGAGGGGTCACACCGACGCCGACATCCTGATCCACTGCGGAGAGGTCACTTTCGTGGGCGATCTGGTGGAGCAGGGCGCCCCGCCCAATATGGGCGACTCCTACCCCTTCGACTGGCCCGCCACCCTCACCGCCGCCCTCCGGACCCTCCGGCCCATCGTCGTCCCCGGCCACGGCGAGTTGCTCGCTCCGGCCGGCATCGAGGCGGAGCAGCGCAAGATGGAGCAGGTGGCCGAGAGGCTCCGCCAGATCCTTCACGAAGGGCATCCGGTCGACGAGGCCGTACGCAGCGGACCCCTACCCGAAGTCGACATGCGCCAAGCCCTTGCCCGGGCTCGGCAAGGCCGCGGGAACCTCGACTAACGAGCGCAAACCTGATGGCCGTGCGGAGGCCGACTCTTTGCACCTGATGTCTGGCGAAGACCCCGAACCGCCGGTCGAACGACACTTCGTGCGCACACCTCTGCTCAGGGAAGCACCACAAGATCCGCCCGGCCCGGCCACCGAGGGGCTCCGACACTCCATACCGGTTGTCCCCGACGCCACCACTGCCCGGACTGGGCTAGGGAGGGTGCTCCTAGCTAGCGGAAGTTCTCGTGGATCCGGGAAGCGGTGGGACCGCGCTGGCCCTGGTACTTGGAACCGGCCCCCAGCGACCCGTAGGGATGCTCGGCGGGACTGGACAGTTGGTAGAAGCTGACCTGGCCGATCAGCATTCCCGGATAGATGGCGATCGGAAGGTTGGCGACGTTGGCCAGCTCCAGGGTCAGGTATCCGTCGAATCCGGGATCCACGAACCCGGCCGTGGAATGGATCAGGAGCCCGATCCGCCCCAGGCTGGACTTGCCTTCCAGGCGTGCGACAACATCGTCGGCGAGCTTTATACGTTCGTAGGTCGAGCCGAGCACGAACTCGCCCGGATGCAGGATGAACCTCCCGTCGGGCTCCACCGCCATCTCCTTGGTGAGGTCGGGCTGGTAGGTCTTCGGGTCGATGAACGGGTACAGGTGGTTCTCGAAGACCCTGAACACCCGGTCCACCCGCAGGTCCACCGACGAAGGCTGGACCTGGGCCTCGACGTAGGGATCGATCCCGATCCGCCCGGCCTCGATTGCCGTCTTGATGTCCCGGTCCGAAAGAATCACCTACGCGCTCCCGATAGTCGGGCGGTGGAACACGGGACGGCCGCGGCTGGTCCGTCGGGGGAAGGGGAGCGGGTGAGGGGAATTGAACCCCCGTTCTCAGCTTGGGAAGCTGATGTTCTACCACTGAACTACACCCGCCGGCGGATCACGATGGTAGCGGCGGGCACCGAACCCCGCATCCCGCTCGGCGAGGCCCGCGCGTGGTTCACCGGACGAGGCCGACGATCCCCCAGACGCTGATGACGAGGCCGACCACCAGCAGGAAGCGGGCTCTGCCCGGCCGGTACACGCCCCGGAAACCCTTGGGACCCTCTCCCCGAGAGTGCTTCCACATCGCGAATCCGTTACCGAAGACCATCGCCAGGCCCATAGCGGCCATCAACTGTGCGAGCAGGCTGTCCAATCCGAGAATGTCCGCCATGCCGACCTACCGTGGGATAATGCTGAGAAACGACCGCTGCTGCCGGATCGTTGCTCACCGACCAGGCATCTTAGCCTTGAGCGGCTGACCGCCCGAATATCGCTCGACTCTCACCCAGCCACCGCGCTATCTGCGCCGAAGGTCGCTGATCCTCGTACACTGCGGGCATGGCTTCCCAAGGATCACGCCTAGCCGTAATCGCTGCGCTGACCGCCAACTCAGCCATAGCGATAGCCAAGTTCGCAGCCGCCGTGATAACCGGATCGGCGGCCATGCTGGCCGAAGGTATCCACTCGGTGGCCGACTCCGGAAACCAGGGAATGCTGCTATGGGGCATGGCGGCCTCCCGGCGCCGGGGCGGCTCGCTCCACCCGTTCGGGCGGGGTAAGGAGGTCTACTTCTGGAGCTTCATGGTGGCGGTCATGCTCTTCGTCGGGGGCTCGGTGTTCTCCGTGCAGCACGGTGTCAGCGCCCTCCGTGATCCCCACCCGGTGCAGAGCTTCCTCCTCTCGGTGGTGGTGCTGGCCGGAGCGCTCGTGTTCGAGGCCTTCTCGTTCGTCGTGGCGATCCGCGAGTTCAACCGGTCGCGCGGGTCCCGCTCGATATGGCGCTCGGTGCGCGAGTCCAAGGACGCCGCTCTGCTCGTCATCCTCTTCGAGGACTGCGCTGCGGTAGGTGGGCTGGTGGTCGCCATGGCCGGCGTGATCGCCTCCCACCTGACCGGCGATTCCCGGTGGGATGCCATGGCGTCCATCGCGATCGGCGTTCTGCTGGCCGTGGTGGCCATCTTCCTCGCTTTCGAGACCAAGGGCCTTCTCGTGGGTGAGGCCGCCGGACGCCGGGAACGCGCCACTATCCGCGCCACGGTTCTCGCCCATGGCAACGCCGAACGGGTGGGCAGGTTGCTTACCATGCACATGGGACCCGAGGAGATCCTTGTGAACCTGGATGTAGAACTGGCGGACGGTCTGTCGGGCCAGGAGGTCCACCAGACCATCGAAGACATGGAAAACGACATCCGGAGCGCGATTCCGGCCGCCAAGAACATCTTCATCGAGACGAGGGCCGGCAAATGAGCAGCGCCTCTGCCCCGGCGTCGTCGGCCAACCTGGGGCCCGGCTTCGACACGCTCGCCCTGGCGCTGGACCTGCGGTGCCGGGTCCGTGCCCGACCGGCCGCATCCTGGTCGATACGGCACTCCGGTCCCGAGCCCTACCTGGGCAACTCGGAGGACGACGCCATCCTCAGGGCCGCCCGGCGGGTCAGTTCCCGGTCGCTGCAGGTCGAGGTCTCCAACCAGATCCCCCTCTGCCGTGGAATGGGATCGAGCGCGGCGGCCTTCGCCGCCGGGACCCTGGCCGCCCTGCGGGCCAACGGACACGACCCCGGCCAGGACGACCTGTTCCAATGTGTCAAAGAACTGGAGGGCCATCCCGACAATGCCGCCGCGGCCGTCTACGGGGGGCTGGTGGCGGTGGTGCAGGGCTCGGTGATCCATCCTTCGATGTCATCGGAGTTGGTTCCGGTCCTGGCCGTGCCCTCCTTCGAGTTGAAGACCAGCGACTCGAGGAAGATGATCCCGGCTTCGGTTCCGGTCGGAACCACCGTACGCACGATCGGCCGGGTCGCCGCCCTGCTGGAGGGTCTGCGCACCGGGTCGGGCCGGATGCTGGAGTTGGCCCGGGGTGACGAGATCCACGAAGCCCCGCGCAGCGCCCACAACCCCTGCGTGGCAAAACTGATGGCGACCGCCCTGGAAGTGGGGGCGCTCCATGCCTGCCTTTCGGGAGCAGGTCCTTCGGTGCTGTGCCTCGTACATGAAGATCACGTACCGTCGGTTGTCTCCGCCCTCGAATCCTGTATCGACTCGGGAGGCAGGGTGATGGTCCTGGCACCCGACACCTTCGGCGCCCGCTAACGGGCGCGCCTAGCTCTTTTTTTTGTGCCGGTTTGCCTTGATCCTTTTGCGGTACTTGTGCTTGCTCATTTTCTTGCGGCGTTTCTTGATCAACGAGCCCATGCACATCCTTGGTCAGCCGGAGGGCCGATTCTTGCCGGTAACGGGGCGGGCCGCAAGCGCGAAACATGACCTCGACCCTCTCCACCGACAAAAAGAGTGGCCGGTGGCCATTGCATGACAGAGCCCACGAGCCGCAGAAGGATCAAGAGAATTACTGACGGAAGTCGAGAGAACCGCTCGCGAAAACTGAGCCACACGAGGGGGTTGATCCTTTCACAGGTATGTTGCACTATGGACGTACCAAACACCTGGTCGGTCTCGAACCGGACGTCATTCGACCGCCCGAGGGATCAAGAATCTCGGAACCGGAGAGCCCCCTTCCGGGCGGGCCGAACGTACTCCGAGCCCTGGCAAGGTGGCAGTGGGGGCGGGCCCGATGGAGGGGTGGGCGGCGGCGTTTTTCGCGGTCTGCTGGTGCAACCCGGGGCCGAGCGGCTAGGCGGGAAGGGTGGTCTCCATCGCCGATCCTCCGCTCGCGGCCGGACTTCGCCCGTTCGGTCGAGTGCCCGGTTGTGGCTGCGAATCTCAGCAACCGCTGCGGGACCCGGGCGGCAGAGGCCGGGGTCACCCCCGCACGCTGTTACTCGCCGGCCCTCAATTCGGGTTGCGTAGGAACCGCTCGATGTCCTCGACCATCCGGCGACTATCCCCCTTCGAGATCACCCGGCTCTCGCTCTCCCTCTCCAGCCGTTCGACGTAGGCGACCAACTCCGCCGATTCGGCCACCGCCTCCCGGACCTGGGCCTCGTAACCAGCCACCTCCTCGTCGAGTTCGCCGACATCGAAGCGCCAACCGAGTACGTCACCCAGGGCAAAAAGGAGGGCCCGGGTGCCGGTCGGGCTCGGATTACCGGCCAGATAATGGGGTAATCCGGCCCAAATCCCGGATGCCTCGATCCCCTCTTCGGCCAGCTTGGTCGTTATGACCCCTGTGATCCCGGTCGGCCCCTCGTAGGTGGAGGGGTGAATACCCAACCGCAGCGCGAAGTCGGGATCGTCCGAACTGCCGAAGATCGGAACCGGGAGCGTGTGCGGTATCTGGCCAACGAAAGCCCCCAGGGCTACCGCCCGGCGGACGTCGAGACGGCGGAGGACCGCTGTCACATCGGCGCAGAACCGGCGCCAGCGATGATGCGGTTCTTCTCCGATCACCAGAACGAGATCATGGACATGGTCGGGAAGTGGTAACCCGAAGAACCCCGTCGCCGGCCAGTGGATCTGCCTCACGGTCCGGTCGATGGAGACCAGGGGCCGGGTCACCTGGTAGTTGATGTAGGGCTCGAGGTCGAGTTGCGCGATGGGTATCTCACCGTGCTGCTCCATGAGGTAGTAGAGCACCCTCGAGGCGGCGTCGGCGGCGTCATTCCAGCCCTCGAAGGCCAGAACCGCCACCGGGTCGCGCAAGGTTGGTTCCTCGACCCACTCGATGTCGGTAGGCACGGCCTTCAGAGTAGCTGTCTACCTGTGCATCCGGGTAGGTAGCGACCCATCAGGAGGCTCGCTCGGGCGTCCATCTCCTGATGCGCAGGCTGTTGGTCACCACCGAGACGCTCGACAGCGCCATCGCCGCCGACGCCACCATCGGGTCGAGCAGCCCGGCCACGGCAAGCGGGATGGCGGCCACGTTGTAGGCGAACGCCCACCAGAGGTTCTGGCGGATTCCCCTAAGGGTGCGGCGGGCGAGGTCGATGGCCGTCACGGCCAGGGTCGGGTTGCCGGACATCAGCGTCACGTCGGCGGTCTCGATGGCCAGATCGCTGCCGGTACCCGTACCCATCCCCACCGAGGCGGTGGCCAGCGCCGGGGCGTCGTTCACCCCGTCACCGACGAAGGCGGTCGGGTGTCCTTGCTCCTGCCAGGAGGCGATGAGGGCCGCTTTGTCCTGGGGGAGGAGGCGGGCGTGCACCTCGGTGATCCCCAGTTCCTCCGCCACCGCCCGCGCCGAGTTCTCGTGGTCGCCGGTGAGCATGGTGGGGTGCAGGTCGCGCCGGGCCAGCGCCGCCACCGCCGCGGCGGCGGTCGGCCGGGCCGTGTCGGTGACCGCCACCACCCCCTGCACCGTGCCTTCCCACCCACCGACGAAGGCGGTAGATCCCCGTCGCCGGGCCTGTTCCAGTTCCCGCTCCCACCGGGAGCCCATCCCGATCCCCCGGCGCTCCATGAGTTCGGGAGTGCCCACCGTGACCGGCCTCCCCTCCACCGTGCCTTCGGCGCCCATCCCGGGAAAGAGAGTGATCCCGGTTGCGGCCGCGGGAGTCACACCACGGCGGCGCGCCCCCCGTTCCACGGCCTCCCCGAGCGGGTGGCCGGTCCCTCCTTCCACGGCCGCCACCCGAGCCAGGAACCCAGGGGCGTCGGACTCGACATGGGTCAGGGTCATCCGGCCCGTCGTCAGGGTGCCTGTCTTGTCCAACGCCACCCGTCGGAGCTTCTCCATCCGCTCGAAGACCTCGGCCGAGCGGAACACCACACCCAGTTCCGCGCCCCTTCCGGCTCCCACCGCGATGGCGGTGGGGGTTGCCAGGCCCAGCGCGCACGGGCAGGCGATGATCAGCACGGCGACCGCGTTTCGGAGGGCGACGGCCACGTCGCCGGTAGCGATCAGCCATCCCGCCAGAGCGGCGGTGGCCACGATCACCACCACCGGGACGAACACTCTCGAGACCCGGTCGGCCAAGCGCTGGATCGGAGCCTTGGAAGCCCGGGCGGCCTCGACGATACGCACCACCTCGGCCAGGACGGTGTCGTCCCCGACCTCGGTCACCTCCACAACCAGCCGCCCGGTCTGGTTGACGGTGCCCCCCACCACCCGGTCGCCCACCCCTCGCGCCGCCGGCACCGGCTCGCCGGTCAGCATCGACTCGTCGACCGCGCCCTCCCCTTCGATCACGGTTCCGTCGACCGGAACCCGGCCACCCGGGACCACCTCGACATGATCGCCCACCGCTATCTCCTCGATGGGCACGGTGCTCCAGGCGCCGTCGCGCAGCACCCTCGCATCGCGACCCCTGAGCTCGAGAAGCCGAGAGACCGCCTGCGACGCCCTTCCCTTGGCCCGGGCTTCCAGGTAGCGACCGAGCAGCACGAACATCACGATGGCGGCGGCGGTCTCGAAGAAGAGCGGCTCCCCGGCCAGGAGAGCCCACAGGGAGTAGAGCCAGGAAGCCAGCGTGCCCAGGCTGATGAGGGTGTCCATGCTGACCCCGCCGTGACGGAGCCGCTTCCAAGCCACGCGGTGGAAGCTGCGCCCCGCCCACAGCACCACGACGGTCGACAGCGCCGCCTGGGTCCAGGCACTCCACTCCGCGGTGGAGCCTGCCATACCGATCACAATGGTCGGCAAGGCCAGTACCGCCGCCAGCACGAAGCGCTGCAACCCGGCTTTCCGCTCCTCCGCGTCGTCGGCCTCGACATCCCTGGGCGGCGCGTCCGGACGCAGCGCGGTCATCGTGTAACCGATCGCGCCGACGGCCTGCGCGACCCGCTCCTGGGAGCCTGCCGGTGTAAGCGTGACCCGCGCCTGGTTGGACGAGAGATCGACCACCGCGCGGCTCACTCCATCCTGGTCGGCGAGTACCTGCTCGATACGCGCCACGCACGATCCACAGGTCATACCGCTGACCTTGAATACAACGTCCCGTGTGTCGCCATCTCCGAGCGTCTGGGGAATCATCGTTTCCATAGCCATCTCCGGGCTCCGCGAAACGGTGGCGACGTGCCACCGGAACCGGAATTCTACAGGCCTCGGCAACCTTCCGGCATCGCTGCGCCGAGGCGTTGGCCCCGGCTACCGGGACCGGGAAAGAAGAGACATGTCCCTCGCGATCACCTCAACGGGTTCGGGGAAGTGGCAGGCCACCGGATGGCTGTTGTCCCGGTCCACGAGTTCCGGCGGCTCGATTGCACAGATTGCCTGCGCCTTCCAGCAGCGGGTACGGAAGCTGCATCCCGAGGGTGCTCTCTCAGGGCTCGGGACGTCGCCCGTGAGGACGATCCGGCGGCGTTCTCGCTTACCACCGGATCCGGCTCCGGTACGGCCGACAACAGGGCCTGCGTGTAAGGATGGCGGGGATTCCGGTAGATCTCGTCCCGGTCTCCGGTCTCGACGATCTTCCCCAGATACATCACCGATACGACATGGGCGATCTGCCGCACCACGGCCAGATCGTGAGCGATGAAGAGGTAGGCGACTCCAAGTCGGGTCTGGATGTCCTGGAGCAGGTTGATGATCTGTGCCTGGATCGACACGTCGAGCGCCGAAACGGGTTCATCGGCGACTACCAGCTTCGGTTCCAGCGCGAGAGCCCGGGCGATTCCTATACGTTGCCGCTGACCGCCGGAGAACTCGTGCGGGTAGAGGTCCAGGTGCTCCGGGCTCAGACCAACCGTCTCGAGCAACTCCTGCGCTCGGCGCAACCGTTCGGGTCGATCGTACATTCGGTGCACGCGCCAGGGCTCGGTGAGGATCGAGCGGACTTTCTTGCGAGGATTCAGAGCGGCGTAGGGATCTTGGAAGACGATCTGCATATCGCGTCGCAACATCCGCAGCGTCCTGCGATCGCAACGATGGACATCGACTCCGCGGAACGACACCCTGCCCCTGGTCGGCTCCAGGAGACGCAGGATCAGGCGTCCCGTCGTGGACTTCCCACAACCCGACTCACCGACCAAGCCATGCGTTTCGCCGGGGTTCACCACGATGCTCACACCGTCTACGGCCTTCACCGCGCCGACTCGACGCTCGAACACCGCACCCTTGGTCATCGTGAAGTACTTGGCGAGATCACGGGTGACGAGCAACGGGTCAGCCACGGATCTCCTCCGCCCGATGGCAGGCGACCCGCCCCGCGTAGCCCTCGATCGGCCGCAGTCGGGGCATCTCGGTCCGGCACCGCTCCGTCGTGTAGGGACACCTGGGGTTGAACGCGCACCCGGGCACAACCTCGGTGAGGCTCGGCGGCGAGCCCCGGATCGGTTCGAGGCGGAGATGCGGACCGCTGAGCCGGGGAACCGACTCGAGGAGGCCCTGGGCGTAGGGATGTGCGGGTGCGGCGTAGAAATCGCTCGCCGGACCGCTCTCCACCGTCCGGCCCGCATACATCAGATGGACGCGGTCGGCGACCCACGCGACCACGCCGAGATCGTGAGTGATCAGGATCAGTCCCATATGGTTCTCAGCCTGCAGCCCGGCCAACAACTCCATGATCTGAGCCTGGACCGTGACATCGAGTGCAGTGGTCGGCTCGTCGGCGATGAGCACGCTGGGTTCGAGGGCGAGGGCCATCGCGATCATGACCCGTTGTCGCATCCCTCCTGAGAACTGATGGGGATAGTGGTCGGCCCGGCGGTGTGGATCGGGAATGCCCACCCGGTCCATCAACTCGATCGCGCGCCGGCGGGCTGCGCGTCGCGCCAAGCCCCGGTGGGCCCTGAACATCTCCCCGATCTGGTGCGCGACCGTGAACACCGGGTTCAGGGAGGTGAGCGGGTCCTGGAAGATCATCGCGATTTTCTCGCCCCGCACCCGGCGCCGCTCTCGGGCCGTGAGTTCCTGCAGATCCCGGTCGCGGAAACGTATGCCATTGCACGTGACCACTCCCGGTGGTGAGGGGACGATGCCCATGAGGGCCAGCGCGGTAACTGTCTTACCGCTTCCCGACTCCCCGATCAGTGCAACCGTCTCACCTGCTCTCAGGCTAAGTGATATATCGGAGACAGCCCGGACTGTGCGGGTTCCGGTAACGAACTCGACGTTCAGGCTGTCCACTTCGAGCCTTGGAGGAGTTCAGGGGGGCCGGGGTCGACATCCCGTTGCTCGCGCCGTCATGGTCCAATCCCGATACCCGCGCGGAATACCTGGCGCTGGCCGACCTCGCCACATGAGTCGACGATCGAGGACAACAAGAGGATCAGCGACATCCTGCTGACCGATGCGGTAGTGCTCACCATGGATCCGGCCCGTACGGCCTACAGCAACGGGTACGTCTGGATTCGAAACGACAGTATCCAGGAGGTGGGCGCAATGCCCGCTCCGACCACCCTTCCTGCCGGGACCGCGATCCGGTCGATGAACAAACGGCACCTGGTCATGCCTGGCCTGATCAACGCCCACAACCACATCTCGAATCACGTCGTGAGGGGTACGTTCGATGAGGGCTCGAGGGAGGACTACGGGACGCGGATGTTCGCGGCTCTCCGAGCTCTCGATGGGGACGCCTCGTATGCCGGCGCCCTGAGCTCTCTCGTCGAGCAGCTCTGCGGTGGGATCAACCACCACCCAGGCCGGCGAGTTCGGGCACGTGGACCGACCTGCGGGGGTGCTCAGGGCAATCCACGATGCCGGGCTGCGCGCTGTCTTCTCGCTGGCCGTCATGGATAGCGCGGGACGAGACAGTCGACTCGCAAACGGTACCGCAGGAGTTCCGCGAGGCGCCTTCAAAGGCCGTCACTCGCCTCGAGGCTCTGGAGCGCCGGTTCGGTTCGACCCTGGCAACCGTTGCCCCCGAGGTCCTCTCGCCGATGAGATGCACACCGGAGATGATCCGGACGCTACATGCCTACTCCGTCGCGCGTGGCGTGCCCCTGTTCATGCACGTGGGCGCGGCCAGGGACGAGATGGATGAGTCCGTGCGTCGTTACGGGATGACGACCGTGGAGTTCCTCGAAAGCCTCGGGGTGCTCGGCCCCAGAACCGTGCTCGCTCATGCCAACTACATCACCAACGAGGAGAACGGCCTGCTCGCCCGGTACGGAACCGGGGTGGCACACTGCCCGGTGGCCAACATCTGGGCCGGGGGCCGGATCCCGATGCTCGCGGAGTGGGTGGCGGCCGGTGTCCGCGTTGGGTTGGGAACCGACGGGGCGACCAGCAACAACGGTCAGGACCTCTGGGAGACCGCGAAGATGGCGGTGCTGTTGCAGAAGACGCGGCTGGCCGACCGTACCTACGCCTCGGCGGAGTTGGGACTCGAGTTGTTGACCATCGGAGGTGCCCGGGCGCTGCACATGGAGGACCGCATCGGGTCGCTGGAACCGGGCAAACAGGCCGATGTGATCTGCATCGACATCGACCGGCCGGCTCTCACCCCGCGCGCCACCGTGACCTCGAACCTCGTCTACTCACATGACCGGGCTGCGGTTCGCCACGTTTACGTCGGCGGAGTCGAGCAGCTTCGCGACGGAGAGCCGGTCAACCTCGATGTCGGAGCCGTGGCCCGTCTGGTCGAGGAACAGGCCGGCCGGGTCCTGTCCGCGCCCGGCGTCGGGCAAGGATTCGCCGAGCGCTCACGGATGCGATGGGCGGAAAGGAACCTGTCCCTGGAGGGAGAACGTCAGCGGGCGATGTGAGCGAACTGCTTGGCAACCGGCGGTACGGGGTGCCGCCGTCAGGTCCGCCCAAGGAAGTCGAGCACCATAGCTGCGAAAGCCTCCGGGTCCTCCGCTCCCGGGAAGTTGCCATAGCCCTCTTCGACGCTGGTCTCCCAGGCAGGAAACAACTTTCCGGTGGCCTCCAGTTCCTCCACGTAGTACTGGTCGTGCCGTCCTGCCGTTAGCAACACCGCGTCCCCGAGCAAGCGCATGCGGTCCTGGATACGAGGCAAGTAGCGGGGAACCAAATCGGGGAACTGTGGCCGGTTCTTGCTCGCCAACGCCAGCAGGACCGTCGGGAAGACCTGTTCGAGCCTGGCGTCCGGCACCGACCAGGCCGAGTACCCGTCCCAGGTGTCGATCATGATCTGCCGCCCATCTACGGGGCCCTCCGGTTTGGGCATCGCCGCCGCTCTTGCTCGGGCGGCAACCCGCCGGGCTTCGAAACGCTCCGGCCACGCGGCACAGCCGTTGAGCACGACCCGCTCGACGCGGCCGGGATCCATTGCGGCCACTTCGACCGCCATGATGGCGCCGTCGTGGTGTCCCACCAAGCTGGTCCGGCCGATTTCGAGTTCATCGAGCAACACCAACATGGCGCGAGCAAAGTCCTCGATCTCGTATTCCCGAGCCGGGTCGTAGCTGGTACCCCGCCCCGGCATGTCCCAGGCGACTACCCGGTAGTGTCGGGCGAGGATCGGCATGACCTTGGAATACTCGGCGGCAGCGGTAGGAGACTGGTGAAGGAGCAGCACGGCTTCGCCTGCTCCTTCGGACCAGTAATGGATCTGCCCTTCAAGCGAATCGACGTAGCCGCGCATGCCACCCATTCTCCTCGGTCGCTGTCTCTTCCACGCTCCAAGAGGCGCCCAACCGGCAGGCTAGCCGCCCGCCCGGCGGTTGATGACAGACTTCCACGTCAACGGCCGTCGGGCCAACCATGTCGCCCTTTTTTGGGGGCACCCTCCTATTAGGAGAGGAGGGAAATGGTGTAGCCGACTTTGGTGACCGCCTCGACGATGGTGTCGGTGGAGGCAGCGGAGGTAAGTGTGACCCGCGCCTGGCTCGAAGCGAGATCGACCACCGCCCCGTCAACGCCTTCCTGGCCGGCCAGGACCTGCTCGACGCGCGCCACACAAGAACCACAACTCATCCCTCCGACCCTGAAGACCACATCCCGCGTGGCCATATCATGGGTCCCTTGGTTAGGTTCTTGCATGTCGAATCTCCTGCCATTCCCGTGCCAGAATCAAGCCTACCGGCTCGTCCGGTCACATGAACCGATGGTCTGCCTGCCAAACTAGTGCCCTGTCGCTGCCGGCAAGACCACCGGGCATTGTTTTGTGTCGCCGAATGTATCTGTCCCGGAACAAGACCGGGGTGCACAGCGTTATACAGGTTAGTAACCGGAAAGGAGTACTCGTGGCTGACACACTCGGGGGCGCTCACCTGCGCGGACGCAACCGCCCGTCGCGCTCGTACGCGGCAGGACGGGTATGCATGAAGCGCGGTTGCTCCACGAAGATTTCCATCTACAATCGCCGGGAGTACTGCAACGCACACGCTCCCGTGAACTTCCCCAGGGTACGCGGCCACGTCCTCACAAAGGTTTGAGGAGGTAGGCGCCGGTGGCCGGGAGGCCGGCCTTCCGAGCGGTGATCGCTCAGCCGGCGATGCCCAGTTTCTTGAGGAAGGCATCCTTGCGGGGTTCCCGCCCCAAGAAGTCCCTCAGTAGCTGGTAGGCATCCCTGGTACCACCGGGCTCCAGTACCTTGCGCCGGTACTCCATTCCCACCTCGGGAGAGAGGACGCCCTCCTCGGCGAAGCGGCTGAACATGTCCTGGCCGAACACCTCCGCCCACAGGTATCCGTAGTAGCCGGCGTCGTAGCCACCGAGCAGGTGGCCGAACGAGGCGAGCATGTAGGTGCCCTCGTGGTGGCTGAGAAGGCCGATCCCGGCTCGCCGGCGCAGCATCGCGTGATGATCGACCGGCTCCAGGGTGGTGTGGAGATCCATGTCTATCTGTCCGAGCACCATCTGGCGGAGGTTGAAGAGAGCCATGTTCAGATCTCTGGCCTCGGCCAGGCGGGTGACCAGTTCTTCGGGGATCGGCTCACCGGTGGCATGGTGGCGGGCGAAGGTTTGGAGCACTTCGGGGATCCAGCACCAGTTCTCCATTATCTGGGACGGCGCCTCGACGAAGTCCCACTCTGTCTTGGCGCCGCTGAAGCGGGAGAGGTCGGCCTGTGACACCGATGAGTGCAGGATGTGGCCGAACTCGTGGAAGAGCGTCACGACCTCGTCGTGGAGGAGCAGCGCCGGCTGCCCGTCGGTCGGTCGGGTCAGGTTGGCCACGATGGCGCTGACAGGGCGGTGCGACCTTCCCTCGAGGTCGACCCCGCTCGGAACCAGCGGGAAGGCCGCGGCGTGGCTGAACTTGCCCTCCCTCGGGTGCAGGTCCATGTAGAAATGGGCAACCAGGTCGCCGGAGGCCGAGTCGGTCATGCGGTAGGCGAACACGTCCTCGTGCCAGACGGGGATGTCGACAGGTTCGTAGGTGAGGCCGAACACCCTCTGGGTGATGTCGAACATGCCGGCCAGCACCCGGTCGAGGGGGAAGTAGGCGGCCACCGCGATCGGGTCGATCCCGTAGTCCCGCTTCATCTGCTCGGTATGGCAGTAGGCGCGGTCCCATGGCCGGACCGGCAGTTCGTGACCCTCCGATACGAGCAGGCCACCCATCGCGGCCACCTCATCGTGACCGGCCTCGCCGAGGGGTCCCAGCATGGATGCGTAGAAGTCGGCCACCGCCTCCGGTCGCTTCGCCATCTTGGTCTGCATGCTGTGGTGCGCCCAGGACGGCACCCCGAAGGCAGACGCTATCTCCGCCCGGATGCGCAGAGCCTCCTCCAGCACCGGGGTGTTCTCCTCCCGCGCCCGGTTACCGAACTTGAACGCCAGGACCTCCCGCAGGTCACGGCGGGGGGAGTTCTCCATGAACGGGACGAAGTCCGGGTAGGCCATCGTGATCCGGTGGGCGCCCTCCGTCGAGCCGGTGGCCAGGCGGGCAACGTAGGAGTGGGGCAGGCCTTCAAGATCGTCGTCCGTCACCTCGAGGTAGTCGACGTACTCGGCCAGGTTGGCGGAGAAGGCGACTTGCAGCCCGACCAGGCGGGTCCGGAGTTCCCGGACCCGGGCCCGCATCTCCCCTTCCAGTTCATGGCCGGCCATCCGGAAGTCCCGCATGGCATGCTCCAGCGCCCGGGCACATTCTCCGACCAGGCCGGCGGCCTCTCCGGTGGCCGCGTAGGCCCTGACGGCCTCGTACACGTCCCGGCGGGAGATCAGATCGAGGGCCCACTTCTGGAGGCGTTCCTGGGCCTGGCGGGCGGAGTTGCGGGTCGCTTCATCGGTCGAGACCTCTCCCAGGAACGGGCCTCGCCCGTACGCGATGGCACCGATGCGGCGCACCTCCTCGCAAGGACGCAGGGTGTTGTCGAAGGTCCTGGGGCCTTGTTCGGCGAGGAGTCCGTCGATCAGCAACCCACTGCGGGAAATGGCTGTCTCGACCACGTCGGATACCGACTCGGCCGTAACGGAGGAGTAATCGAACAACATCCCGCGCAATCTAGTGGCCTGTCCGTGGAATTGCGCCGTGGCATGCGCCGGCAGCGGCCTTCCTCGCAAGGCCCGCCGACGAAGGCGTACCTGCAGCCCGGGTCGAGGAGGCGCCGGAGGCCATCAACCAGCGGCTGTGACCCGACGGACCACCGGCCGTCATCGTATCTCTTCGTAGATGTCCCACCCCGGGTCGGGCTCAGCCACCACCTCGTACACCGCCGGACGCCAGCGATCGGCCAACCCTGACACGGCCTCCACCCCGTCGGGGCCGGCGTAGGCGTATATGACCGTGAAGGTGTCGAATATCCGGTGGGCGAAGATCACCCCGTCGGCGCCGAGCCTCACGGCAAGATCCTCCTCCACCCCACGGACCAGCCGGTCCTCGGACCCGGAGATCTCGATGCTGACGGTGAGGACGAACTCCATGTCCAGGAAATGGAGGCGTTTCAGGGCCCGGTTGATGAACAGGTCGCAATCACCGAGGTCCGGGTCTTCCTCGTGCAACATCTGCCACTGCTGGCCTGTGGCGGCGGCGGCCTGCCGGTCCACCTCCCCGGCCATATCGAGGAAGGGCATTCCCCATGGAAGCGGGTGGGGCACAACGTCCACCGACCCGATCCACATCTCCATGCCATCCTCCCCCAGCAGGTCGTCGAGCAGCCGGAAGGCACTCTGGAGCTGGAGGGTCTCGTCCATCCGGGCGAAATCGGGATGTCCGAGAGTCAGGTTCAGTTCCTCGGTGGAGGGATCGGGCTCGACGACCACGGTCAGGTCGCGGGGATGGATACCGATCGTCCCGATGAAGCGCGGGGCGGGCTCCACCGCGATCCGGGCCGCGTGGTACTCCCAGGTGGTGTCAGCGGCCGGTCCGGCCCGGAGCCACTTCTCGGTCAGGGGACGCAGTGCCGGGTCGGCCGCCGCGCTCAGGCAGAGGGCGTAAAGGCCCGAGCGCCCCGCCATCAGGTCCCATTCGAGGTACGGGTCGATGGCCTTGGTCAGTTCGGTGAGTTCCTCGGTGCCCTCCCCGTAGTGACCGGCCTCCATCTCCTCTTCGAGGGGGGACCGCAGCTGGGGCCACGCCTCCCAGAAGGCGTCGATCGCTTCCCGGGTCACTGCCGGGCCCTCTCGTTGCGGCGGACGCCGCTCAACCAGCGGCCCGAACATGACGGGGAGCAAGCGACCGGATCAGGTTGATGAACTGCTCCGCGATCCCTGGGGTTGCGAGGATGAAGTCGGTTGAGGTCACCGTCGCCGGACGCGTCACGAGGTCGGCGGACAACCCGCCCGCCTCGTCGACCAGCAGGAGCCCGGCGGCCACGTCCCAGGGCAGCAGGCCGTACTCCCAGAACCCATCGAGTCTGCCGCAGGCCACCCAGGCAAAGTCGAGGGCCGCGGACCCGAGGCGACGCACGTCTCGCACCCGCAGCATCACCTGCCCCATGGCCGCGGTGTAGGCGAGCCCGTGGATGTCCCGGTCGTAGGGAAAACCGGTCCCCACCACGCACTCGGCCAGATTCGTACGCGACGAGACCCTGACGGGTCGATCGTCCAGATGGGTGCCCTCCCCCTTGGCGGCGCTGAAGACCTCGCCCCGCATCACGTCGATCACCGCCCCGGCCAAGGGGACCGCGCCATCCCACAGTCCAACGGACACCGCCACCTGGGGGATGGCGTGGACGAAGTTCACTGTCCCGTCGAGCGGATCGACGATCCATCGCCGCCCCACCGGCTCTGTCCGGCCTCCCCGCTCCTCGGCCAGCACGCCGTCTTCGGGCCGGAGCGAGGCGAGGACATCCAATACCGCCTCCTCGGCCGCCCGGTCCACCTCCGTGACGGGATTCACGGCGCCCTTGAGCTCGGGGACGATCGCGCGACCGAACGCCTCCCGGATCACGCCGGCCCCTGCTCGGGCGGCGGCGATCGCCACTTCACGGTCGCTACGCGGGTGGCTGTCGGGGTCGGGGAAGTTCATGGGGGGTCCTGGGTTCGGTGGTCGGATGCGGGCTGGGTTGTCTCGGGTGCCAACCCGGGTCGGCCCTCCATCCGGCCTCACGTATGCTGGGATTCCTATCCTAAGAGGCGAACCGTCGGGTGTCGGGTATTGAGATGCCCAGCCGCCGACCGCCCCGCACGTACAATCCCGCCGGTGGCTTCGATGAAATCGGTTCTCCGTCTGGTCTCCTCGGTGGGGGCCGGGGTCCTGCTGGCCCTCGGGTACCCGCCGTTCGAGTGGACCGCGCTCTCCTGGTCGGGCTTGGTGGTCCTGTTGTGGCTGGTGGCGACCGCGCCCACTCGGCGGGTGGCGCTGTGGTCCGGGTACCTGTACGGGCTGGCCTACTTCGGCGTGATCCTGTGGTGGCTGACCGAGGTGGAGCTGATCGCCTACTACCCGTTGGCGATGGTGCAGGCCGTGGCCCTGCTGATCGTGGCGGTCGGTGCCTACCGCTACCGGGATGCTCCGCCCTGGATCTTCGTCCTGGCGGCGGCGGGGTCGTCCGGCCTGGCCGAGTTCCTGCGGGTGCGATGGCCGTTCGGGGGGTTCCCGTGGGGATCGATCGGCGTGACGGTGGGCGCCACCCCGCTGCGCCCCACCGCCCAGTGGTTCGGGGCCACGGGTTGGGGCGTCGTCCTGATGGGGATGGCCGCTATAACGGTGATGGTGGTCCTGCGACGGCTGTGCTGGAAGGCGCTGGCCGGAGGGGTGGCGGTGCTGTGCCTGCTCGGGCTGGCCGGCAACATGTGGCCGGCCGTCCCCGAGGGGCAGCCGAGGGCGGTCACCATCGTGCAGGGCAACTCACCGTGCCCGGGGACCCGCTGCCCCGACGAGCGCCGACTGATCTACGAGAGCCACCTGGCGCTCACCCGGAGCCTGCCCCCGGGAGCGGACCTCATCGTGTGGCCGGAGAGTTCGACCGGAGGGCGCGCCGACCCGCTGCGGGACCCGGCGGTCACCGCCGCGATCGGGGACGAGGCGGTCAGGCTCGACGCCATGATCCTCGTCGGGGGGGACCTCGATGCGGGGCCGGACCACTTCCAGAACGTGAACATGGTGTTCGGACCGGACGGGACCATCGTGGGCAAATACCACAAGCGGCACCCGGTGCCGTTCGGGGAGTACATACCGATCCGTCCCGTGTTCGAACGGGTACCCGCCCTGGATCGGGTACCCCGCGACATGATTCGTGGCGACGAACAGGCCTTGTTCGATCTGGAGGGAGTGCCCTTCGGGACTGTGATCAGCTACGAAGGGGCCTATGCACGCTACGAGCGGCAGGCGGTCGGGTCGGGCGCGGCCTTCGTCGTGCTGGCCACCAACGAGGCCTCCTTCGGGGAGAGCGCGGCGAGCGATCAGTTCATCGCCATCAGTCGGGTGCGGGCTGCCGAACTCGGGGTGGACATCGTCCACGCCGCAGTGACAGGCCGTTCGGCCTTCGTCCGTGCCGACGGCCGGGTCGAGGGGCTGACGGACCTCTTCGAGACCGCGACGGTGAGCGGGACCATCCCGGCCCGCTCCGCAGGTCCCACCCTCTACACAAGCTGGGGTGACTGGCTCCAAGTGTCGGCGATGATCGCCTTCCTGGTTCTGGCCGTCCACACCTGGTTCTCGGGACGGCGCCGACCCGGGCGGAAGACGAAATAGGCAGCCTTCGATGGGTATGGGACGCCACGGCTACCCACTGCACCCGAGGCATACCGTCGACCGCGAGCGCATCGATTCAGGTCGGAAGGGCGGTCGTAGGCGTACGGTTACGGTGAACCCATGCGTATAGGCGTGGACCTCGGCGGTACCAAGATCGAAGGGGTGGTTCTCGACGACGGGGATGCTGTAGTGGTACGGCGACGGGTCCCCACCCCCACCGGCGACTATGCGGGAACCGTGCGCGCCGTGGTCCGCCTGATAGACGAACTCGAGACGGATGTGGGTGCGACCTGTACGGTGGGAATCGGTACACCCGGTTCGATCTCCCCCTTCACCGGGCTGATGCGTAACTCCAACTCGGTGGCGCTCAACGGCAGGCCGCTGGATCGAGACTTGGAGACCGCGCTGGTTCGCCGGATCCGTCTTGCCAACGATGCCGATTGTTTTGCCCTGTCCGAAGCCGTCAGCGGTGCCGGGCAGGATGTCCGAACCGTATTCGGGGTGATCATCGGAACCGGGGTGGGCGCTGGTCTGGTGATCGACAGGGAGGTGCGGGTGGGACCGAACCGGATCACGGGCGAATGGGGCCACAACCCCTTTCCCGGACTGGCCGCATCCTGTGACTGTTACTGCGGGCGGCGCGGGTGCATCGAGTTGTACCTATCGGGTCCGGCCGCCGCGGCCGAATACCGCCGGGAGAGCGGGATCGAACTCTCCGCCGAGCAGGTTATGGGTCGGGTGGGAGAGGATCGGTGGGCGCGGGCGATCCTCGACCGGTATGTCACCCGGCTGGCCCGGGCTCTGGCGGCCGTCATCAACATCCTCGACCCCGACATCGTGGTCCTGGGCGGAGGGCTGTCCAATGTCGACGAACTGTACGAAACTGTCCCTACGCTCTGGGGGGAGTGGATCTTTTCCGACGGCGTGGCCACCCGCCTGGCCAAGAACCATCACGGTGACTCGGGCGGGGTGCTCGGCGCTGCATGGCTCTGGCCCGCCGGCGTACGGAGCTAGTCGCTATGGCAGCGGTCGCTACGATTCCAGTGACACTGACGCAGTGGAGGTGAGTTGATGGGATCCGGCCGCAGAGCCCGAGTCTGGATCGGACTGGTGCTCGTGATACTCGGGGCAGTGTTTCTACTGGACAATCTGACCGATTGGCATTTTCCCCGCCAGACCCTCTGGCCCATCATCCTGATCGCCGTCGGCATGACGAACCTGGTGCGGCGCGGCTCGCCCGGGTGGCTAGGCGGCGCGATCACTCTATTGGGGGTGGTGTTCCTGCTCGACGCCTTGGACGTAGTGACGTTCCACATGCGGGATGTCGGGCGGTTCTGGCCGGTGCTCCTGCTGGTCATCGGGGTCCAGATCCTTCTCGGCAACAGGAAGACTCGCCATGGACGCGCCCGGCGTCGAGATTCGACCGCCGTAGGTGGCTCCGATCACCTCGGAGCTACCTACGTATTCGGCTCAGGCGTGCAGCGGGTAACGAGCCAGAGTTTCTCGGGTGGCGCGGCCACCGCCGTGTTCGGGACGGCCCGCATAGACCTGCGCCCTGCATCTCTCGCCGACGGAGGAGCGACGATCGATCTGACGGTTCTCTTCGGCAGCGCCGAACTCCGGCTACCCGACAACTGGGCAGTCGACGCGCAGACCACCTGCTTCCTGGGGGGTGTGGAGGACAAACGCCCCCAGTCGGTAAGCAGCACTGACGGAGAGCAGGTCACCATCACCGGCGTCTGTATGTTCGGGTCGGTCGTCATCGATTCCTGAACCCGGCGTAAGGTCGGCACGGACTTGCAATTGATGCAGAGATCGGCCGGGAATCCGCAGGTGTCTGCCCGGGGCTAGCGCTTGGCCGGTCCCCACCAGCCGGACAGCACTTCGTTGAATGTCTCCGCGGGCAACAGCACCTGGGCGCCTTCGGAAGTCCGGTAGTCCTCGACCGGAATCCGCAGCTGGGTTACCTGGGACGGGTCGATAGCCCGGTAGCGCCAGACCCACTCGACAGCCTGCGCGATCGACCAACCGCTGTCGAGTCGGAACGTATGGGAAAGGTTCTGGAGAGAGGAAACCAGAGTAGCGAGAGACGAACTCCGGAGCTGCCCGGCAAGTTTGAGCAGCAACTCGCGCTGGTGTTGCTGACGGCTGAAATCCGACGACCATGCCTGGCGCCACTCCCCCTCCACCAGCTGGGTGGCATTGCGGGATCGGGCATATGCCAGCGCGGTAGCCCCGTCCGTCCGGCACGAAGGTTCGGGAATGTCCAAGCCGGCTTTCTCGTCATAGGTGGGGTACTCGAAACATATCTGGACCCCGCCCAACCCGTCCACCAACTCGACGAAGCCCTCGAAGTTGATCCGCACGTAGTGGTCGACTTCTACACCGGTGAACTTCTCGATGGCCAGGGACAGGAGTTCCGGTCCGTTGGCCCACCCGGTGCATCCGCCCAGGTTGGCGTTGACCCGCCGGTAATCGTCGGAGCAGAAGTTGTACAGGTAGAGATCGCGAGGGATCGAGACCAGGGCAGGCGCCGAGCCACCTTCGGGAAACAATGCCAGGATGATGCTGTCGGCCAGGTAGCCGCTCGCGTCGGCGCCTACAAGCACGACTGCGTTGAACATCCCGTCGGGTAGTGGAGGGCTGGAGGCGTTGGGAATCTCGATGGGATCCTCGGCCTCTACCTCCGGAGAAACCGATATCTCCTCGGGTTCTTGGATCGGTGGGTCGTCCTCCTCTTCAGGCTCAGTCGAGTAAACCACTCGGGACAGTTCGTCTTCCGGCGGCTGCCCGGGTCCGGGACCGAGCGTTTCCTCCAACTCCTCGATCCTCTCTCGGCTCTCGCGCACCTCCTCGGGAGTCCGTTCTTCCAGCTCGTTCCTGGCCTGGCCCGGATCATGTGGCTCCGCGTCCTTGAAGGACTGGAAGACAAGGATCACCAGGGTCAGCACTACGGCCACTACCCCGAGAACCCCGATCCATATCAGCCGCCGGATGCTGCGAGGCGACCACCTGCGTGCGGCGTGCTTACCCAATGTGGTCAGTCCCCATTCGACAACAGCTTCCCCGGGCTGTCCTGCGAGGCCACCCGATACGGCTGGATGGCCCCCCGGCCACGACATCGGCAAGTGCTCGTGTCGACCGGGACGGGATGACCCGACCATGCAGGCAACCTGCCCCCGGAAGCGATGGACCGGGAGTCTCCCGGGAGAACCGGCTCACCCGCCACGGCGCCGGACCACCCTCACATCGGCTCGACCACTCATGCACGAGACACGAAACTAACCGTCCGGGGAAACTATGCAGGGATTCCGCACTCCGACCGAGGAGTCGAGACGCTCCATCAGGTCAGACCGTCGATCCAGGCGTCGAACAACCGATAGGCCCCATCGGCCAACTCCTGTTCGGCGTGAGCCATGCCTGCGGCGAACTCCTCGGGGCTGCTTCCGGCCCTCTCCACCATCTCGCGGGCGCCGTGATTGGCCCACTTGTTGGCCTCGGAATTATGCGCTTCGGGATGAAACTGGATTGCAAGCGCCGACCCCGACGCAAAGGCCTGAGGGAACCGGTCGGAACTGGCCAGCAGCACGCTTGCGGGAGGCGGGTCGAACGTGTCCTGGTGCATTTCGAACACCCGCCGGCCGGCCACGTTGGATACCACCGGGTGGCGACGTCCGGCGTCGGTGAGTTCGACGGGAACTGCTCCCACCTCCGGGCGGTCAGCCAGGTAGGCCCGACCTCCGAGAGCGGCCGCCAGCAGTTGGGATCCGAGACAGATCCCCAGCACGGGGATGTCCCGCTCCACCAACTCGCGCACCAGTTCCATCTCGTCGACGAGGTAGGGATGCTCCTCGGTCTCGTAAGCGCCCATAGTGCCGCCCATCGTCACCAGAGCCTCTATCTCATCCGCCTGCGGCAACGGCTCTCCATCGATCACCGTGATCTCCTCCCACTCCACCCCGCAGTGCTCCAAACGCTCGGCGAGCCTGCCCAAGGACTCGTGGGAATGCTTGATCACCACCATCTTCCCCATCGCCCGGCAGTCTACCGCCCCTATGGTCGCCCTTCACGGAGTCCGACGCCAACGCTCGATGAAGGTCCAGCAGAATCAACAGCGGGGACACGACAAACCCGACGGGTGGCGGATAGGGACCAAGCGGCCCAACGCCCGCTGCCTCCGAATGTGCTTACCCACCCGTCGGTATCAAACGGAGAAGGATCAGAGGAGGGGTTCGGGTCGGTAGGTCGCGGCTTCCGGGTGCTGTTCGACCACCTGAGCGATCTCCGCGGCGATGGCATCCACTTGGGCGCCCGCCCGGCCGCTCAGCACCCCGGACTCGGCGGCAGCGCGGACTCCGCCCGTACTGAGCGGGAACTCGGCATCGTCACCGAGAGCCGACCAGAGATCGTACTCACCACCCGAGCGGCGGGCTTCTGCAGATCTCGACGTATGGGCCCGGATCACCCGGTGGGCCTGCTCGCGCCCCATGCCCGCCTTCACCGCGGCCGTGAGGACCCGCGTAGTGGTGAGGAACGGAAGCTCGGTGTTCAACTCGGCCTCGATCCTGCCCGAGAAGGCCCCGAAGTCGTCGAGAACATGCAGCGTCGACTCGAGCAGGCCGTCGCAGGCGAAGAACGAATCCGGCATCATCACCCTCCGCACCACCGAGTCGCTGACATCCCCCTCGTTCCACTGACGGCCGGCCAGACCATTCGCCATGGTGAGGTACCCGCTCAGTATCACCGCCAGCCCGTTGATCCGCTCGCAGGTCCGCATGTTCATCTTGTGGGGCATGGCCGACGAACCGACCTGTCCGGATCGGAACCCCTCGGTGACCAGGTCGCCGCCTGCCATGAGACGCAGCGTGGTGGCCAGGCTCGAGGGTCCGGCCGCCAGCTGAACCAGAATGCTCACGACTTCCAGATCGAGGGACCGGGGGTAAACCTGTCCGACAGAGGTCATCACATCACCGAACCCGAGTGCCTCGACCACCATCAGTTCGAGCTTCTCGGCCTTCTCCCCGTCCCCGTCGAAGAGGTCGAGCAGATCCTGCTGCGTTCCGACCGGACCCTTGAGACCTCTGAGCGGATAGTCGGAGAGGGACTGCGCCAAGCGGCGGTAGGCCGGGAGGAGCTCGCCGGCGGCGGTCGCGAATCGTTTACCCAAAGTGGTGGGCTGGGCGGCAACGTTGTGGGTACGCCCGACCACGAGCGTGTCTCGATACTCCAGTGCCCGGTCGGCAAGCCGGGCCAGAACCGCCACCGTCTTATCCCGGATGACCTCCAGGGACCGTCGGATGATCATCTGCTCCACGTTCTCGGTCACATCACGGGACGTGAGGCCCCTGTGTATGTGTTCGTGGCCCGCCAGCGCGCAGAACTCGTCGATGCGGGCCTTGACGTCGTGCCGGGTCACCTCCTCCCGGGCGCGGATCGATTCGAGATCGACCACTCGGATGACGGCCCGGTACGCCTCCAGCACCCCGCCGGGTACCGGCACCCCAAGTTCGATCTGGGCCTCTAGCACCACCATCCATAGTTGCCGCTCCATGACAACCCGGCCTTCCGGGGACCAAAGGGAGCGCACGGGTGTCGAGGCATAACGGGAAGCGAGGATGTTTGGAACGTCCAACTGCCCTGCGGCCTCTATCGGGATCGGCGACATGCGGAAAGAATGCTACCGCTCCTGAGTCCCAGGGCCTTCCGGCAAGGCAGGCGGGCAGGCGGGCAGGCGGGCAGGCGGGCAGGCGGACGGCCGGATCGCAAGAACTTCGCTGCGTGAGGCGGTTGACCCTGTCACAGGCGTACTGCATCATGGGGGATACCAAACATCCGAGCGGGCTCGAACGGGCGACATTCGACCGCCCGAGGAATCACGAATGTCGGAACCAGGTCGCCCGTAGCAACCGGGACAGAACGCGCTCCGATATCAGGAACGGCGGTGGTGGGGTGGGCCCGGCAGAGGGGTGGGTGGCCGCGTTTTTCGCGATCTGACACGGGTTTCGGTTGTGTTACGGACTGGCGAAGGTCAATCGGCGGCGAGGGGCGGGTCCCACTCCAGAGCGCCCAGACGCGCCAGAGCCAGAATCAGCGACTGGGTGCCCTTCCTCCCGAGCCCCTGGGCCTGGAGCGACACGTACAGTTCGTGGGCCATCGCCAGGCCGGGCACCGGCAGCTTCATCGCCGCGGCCTCGCGCAGCGCGATCCCCATGTCCTTGACGAAGTGGTCAACGAAGAAACCCGGCTCGAAGTCGCCCGAGAGAATCCTCGGACCGTAGTTGGTCAAGGACCACGACCCGGCAGCGCCTCCGCTCACCGACTCCATCACCGTGTCGAGGTCGAGGCCGGCCTGCTGGCCGTACAGAAGCGCCTCCGATACCCCGATCATCAAGGTGGCGATCAGGATCTGGTTCACAGCCTTCGTGTGTTGGCCGGCTCCCGGTCCGCCTTGGCGGACGATGGTCTTTCCCATCGTCTCGAAGATCGGACGGACCCGTTCCACCGCCCCCTCGTCTCCACCAATCATTATCGATAGGGTGCCGTTACGGGCACCGATGTCTCCCCCACTCACCGGGGCGTCGATGGCTGCCACACCCGCCTCGCCGGCCTTCTCGGCGATCTCGATAGCCAGAGCCGGCTCGGAAGTCGTCATGTCCACCAGGACATCCCCGGGGGAGGCGCCGGCCGCTAGACCCGAAGAGCCGAGAAACACCTCCCGGACATCGTCGGGGAAACCGACTATCGCACAGGAGATATCGGAGGCGGCCGCGACCTCGGCGGGGGTGTCCGCCCAGACCGCTCCGCGGTCGATGAGCCCTTGGGCCTTCGACTTGGTACGGGTGGTCACGGTCACCGGGTATCCGGTGTCGAGAACGTGCCCGCACATGGCCGCGCCCATCACCCCGGTTCCGACCCATCCGATCCCGGGCTTCCCGGTCATGCCGCCCTCCTTCTGACAACGAGCTTTCCTTGCTGGTCACCGGCCTTCATGCGGGCCAGGGCGGCAGGTAGATCCTCGAACTCGTACACGCTGTCCACCAACACTGGGAGAGCGCCGTTCGCCACCCAGGTGCTGACCCGCGCGAAGTCATCGTGGTCGAACATAGTGGAGCCGATGATCTCCTGGTGGCGGAAGAACAGCGGCGGCATGCTGACCTCCACCTTGGTGCCGCTCGTCGAGCCGCACGTGACCACCCGCCCACCGGGTTTGAGGGACCGCATCGACTGGTTCCAGGTTACCGGCCCCACGTTCTCAAAGACCACATCGGCCTGGCGGCGGGCCGCCGCCCGCAACTCCTTGGAGAACTGGGCGGTCGATCCGAAGCCTCCCACGGCGCCCAACTCGATGGCGCGGGCGATCTTGGCCGGGCTACGCGAGGTGACGTAGACCTCGGCGCCCATGAGCAGGCCTATGAGCAGGCCGGCGGAACTGACCCCTCCCCCGACCCCCACGACCAGCAGCAGGTCACCGGCCGAGAGGCGGGCCCGCCGGAGCATGCGGTAGGCGGTCCCGTATGCCAGCCCGTAGGCCGCTGCCTGCTCCCAGTCGAGGTGAGGCGCCTTGGGCGTTACGTTGGAGGCCGGGACGACCACGTACTCCCCCATCGTTCCCCAGGAATGCTCGCCCAGCACCCCGAGCTTGCCGCTGAAGGGAATGTGGTTGGTGGTAGGGGCGAAACCGATGCTGGGGTTGACTACCACCTCGTCGCCCTCCGCCAGACCTTCCACCCCTTCGCCCAGCGCGTCGACTAAGCCTGCGCCGTCGCCGCCGGCTACGTGGGGAAAGTCCTTGGGCGCGGGCAGCCCCATTGACATCCACAGGTCCAGGCGGTTGAGGGCCGACATGACCAGCTTCACCCTCACCTCGTCCGGACCGGGCTCCGGCGTGCCGACTTCCGCCAAGGTATAGGAGGACGGCCCCCTGGTGTCGTTGAGAATCCATGCATGCATGAACTCAGCGTAGCCAGGGGCCGGAGCCCCAGAGTCGGCTGCCAACCAGCTGTCCGACCGGTAGTTGTCGGCCTCGATCCGGCTAATTTGGCACCACCGGAGGATCACTGTGCTCTACCACCGCTCGACCATCGATGTCCGTTTCTACGAACTCGACCCCTACAACCACCTCAACCACACCGTCTACCTGGCTTATTGCGAAACCGCCCGCATCGAGGCGATGGATCGACGAGGGATCGGCATGTCCGAACTGGACGAGCGCGGGTTCCGCATCCTCTTGGTCGACCTCGTTGCCAAGTTCATCGCACCGGCCGTGGCCGGAGACCGGCTCGACGTGGCAACCGAGGTAGTGGCAATCCGCCGGGCCGGTCACGACTGGCACCAGCGGATCGAGCGGGACGGAAGAGTGCTCTTCACCGCCCAGATACGGGCGGCAATGACCGACCGTGCGGGCCGTCCGGTCCGTGTTCCGGACTTCGTCCGGTTGGCTCTCTCGCGATGATCATCTGCGTCGAGAGGAGCAGCCTCGGTCCGTGATGACCTCCGCCTGCCGGGTGATGCCCGGTGCGGGTCGGCGGCGATCTCCGCCCCGTTCGAGTCGTGCTCACCCCTCCCGACCAACACGCTTGAAGCAATCAACCGGCAACCGGCCGTTGGTACGGGCTCAGGCCCAGCCGAAGTGGTCGATCGGCCCTTCGCCCCGGCCCAGCCGCCATCCGGCTCCGCCCGCGATCGCCCGGGCTACCCAGGCTTTGGCCTCGCCGACCGCTACCAGGATGCCCGCACCCCCGGCCAAGCGAGCCGCTATGGATGCCGACAGGGCATCGCCGGTTCCATGCACGTTGCGGGACCGCACCCAGCGGCCCGGGAGCGAGTGGGTCTCGATCCCGTTCGAGAGGACGTCGACCGGTCGCTGCCCTTCGATGCGGCCTCCGGTGACCAGGATCGGGGTCCCGGTGGAACGGGCCAGGTCCCGAGCCACAGATTGCTGCTGGATCTCGCTGCGGACCGGCCGCCCAGCAAGCAGGGCGGCCTCGCGATGGTTGGGAGTGGCCAGGGTCGCGGCGGGTATCAGCTCCTCCCGGTAGGCGTCGATCGTCGCCTCGTCGACCAGGACATTCCCGTTCCGGTCTACCAGGACCGGATCCACCACCAGGTTCGGGAGCCTACGGGCGTGGTCGGCGACAAGCCGGACGACCTCCACCGAACCGAGCAGACCGGTCTTGACGGCATCCGGGGGGAGGTCTGCCAGCAAGGCCTTCATCTGGGCTGCAATCAGTCCGATCGCCATGGGTTCGGCTGCCTTCACACCTCTGGTGTTCTGGGCAGTGACCGTGGTAATCACGGTGGTGGCGAAGACGCCATGGGCCGAGAGCGTCTTGAGATCGGCCTGTACACCGGCGCCGGCGCCCGAGTCGCTGCCGCCGATCGCCATCACGATGGTCGGGGTGGCTGTCATATCCTCCATCTGACCATGGCTTCGTGGGGCACCCGGCGCTCGCAACCGGACCGCTGCACGACGCCGATCTCGTCGGTCTCAACGGTGGTGTTGGTACACCCGCCGGCTCGGTAGGCCTGATAAGTCACTCGGCCTTTGTCCACCCGGAGGACGGCGCCGTCCAGGCTGACCGCGCTCGGCTCGCTCCACCGTACTTCGATGGGCGGGTCGTCGCACCTGGTGAACAGCTCGGACCACACCACCGGGGCGCGCAGGTGGTCACCGTCGCAGATCAGTTCCCTCACCACTACGTCCTCTCCGGTGTCCAGACCTTCGATCCTGGCCGGCCAGTGGGCCCAATCCCTGACACCCGGCAGCCGCGGTCCGATGGTGAGGCGATACCTCGCTCGGGGTGCCCAGGCGAAGTCCCTGGTGTTCGGATCATGGGGAGTGGACAGCAGGTGCGATGGCGTGCCGGAGAGGACGGACCCGCTCCGGTCGTATCCGCCCCAGTTCACCGCCCCGTTCCCGGGATGGCGGGGATTCCACTGGATCCCGGCGTGAGCGCCACCCTCGTGGCCTGCTCCCGACCAGAAGGAAGCCTGGATGGCGAAGAACGCCAAGCGACTCACCTCCGGTGGTGTCACCACCTCCAGCACCACCGACACGGAGGCGAGAGGAACATCGGGTACATCCCACCAGATGTGGAAGGAGGAAGCACCGTTGGGGGACGTTGGCAGACCGCGGTCCCTGATCGGACCGGCTTCCACCGGCTCGGGATGAGCTCCAAAGCCTTCGTCACCCATCGCTGCTCTCACCGGCGGGGCGCATCGTCTGTGCTCTCAGGAACGGGGAGGACCCGGACCGACCACCGGGTGGCCGTCTTCACGGAGCGGCCGGTAGCAAGATAACGCTCCGCCAGGATCACCCCCATCGATGCCGCCACCTCGTACAACGATGTCTCGACCGCCGGGCGATCCCTGTCATGTCGTGCTGACGGAGGGCTGCGGATATACCGGGTGTGAGGTTGGCCCCCGAGTGGACGTCGACAGCCGCATAACCGGCTCTGACCGGGGGACAGTCCAGGCGACCGGTCGCCGCCATGAGGCCCAACTCGCCCTGCATGACAACGTCGTAGCCTCCGTCGTTGCCCCTCGGTCCTTCTCGGCCATGACCCGATAGCGCCGCGATACGATCCTCGCCGAGATATCCCGGATGTCCTCCTTTCCGAGCCCCAGGCGCTCTACGGTGCCGGGCTTGGAGTTGTGAACGAACACGTCGGCGGTTCGCAGCAGATCCACCATGATCTCCCGGCCTTCGGCCCGTTTGACGTCGAGCACGATGGGCATCTTCCCCTTGCCCAGCGCGAGGACGAGACCGACTGGTCGTCGAGGAAGTCGGGGCCCTGCCTGCGGTATGTGTCGCACTCCGGTCACATCCATACCCTCATCTGGCACCGCCGGAGCTACGGGTCGCCGGCAGTTGCCGATCCGTCAATGGCGGTCGATCAACTCCACCGAAGAGGCTTCCAGGGTGCGTACCGCCCTGGTCCGGCTGGGCCGGCTACCAACCGCCGCTCTGCTCACCAGACCCGATGACACGGTGCCCGAACCTCCACCCGGCCAGGGCAACGTGGATGCCCCGTCGCTAGGCTGACCTGGCCTTTCGCTCCTGGCGAGCTTTCTCCGTGGCCCATTCTGCGTACCTGCGACCGAACTCCCGCGGGTCGTCGCCGCCGCGGTACTCCGGTCCGTCCTCAGGGTTGTGGGGGAGCAACGCATCGTTCATCTTCTTGATCAGACGAGTGATGTAATCATTGTCGATGACTACGGGTGGTGTCTCCATGACATCCTTCCTGACCACGCTGATCACCCTAACCGGTTTCGCTCGAAGTAGCGGAAGTTCAGCGACGGGTCGAAGTAGTGTTTGCGTTTGATCCAGACGAGTCCGTCACCCTTGGAGATGACGGCGACGTCTATCGGCCCTCCGACAGTTTCCGACCCTGGCGTGACACACTGCCACAGCGAGGTCAGACACCCGTGTCCCCGCCCGGAGTGTTGGATCCGGGATGGAGGAGTCTCAAGTCTCAACCCTGACGTCTCTCACCCTTGACGTCCAGGCCGGTGGCCACCACTTGCACTTTCGGCTCCGTGATCACTCGCAGGGCCTGCCCGCTACGTGCCGCCCATGCGAGCTAGGTATCCTGAACGCGGCTCGGCATCGGCGCTCGCGATCCGGGCAGAGCACGCGCAAACGCTTGAATGGGGAGCATCCCATGATTATTGACACTCACGTCTGGCTGTCGGAGCCGGAGAGTTGGGGCGACCTGACCATGATGGACGACGCGATGATCGCTGCTGGTTGGACCGAGATCGGTGAGAAGACGGGCCTGAACCAGGGTATGAGCGGCGAAGAGATGGTCGCCCGTATGGACGAAGCAGGCGTCGACATAGCTATTAGTCACGCGATCAAGATGCCTCATCTGAACGCCCACGTGCCGTCCGAGTTCGTGGCGGGTGAGGTGGCCAAGTTCCCCGATCGGCTGATCGGCATGGGCAGCGTCGACCTCCTCGGCGGCCTCCCCGCGCTGCGGGAGATGGAAGAGATCACAGATATGGGTCTCATCGGCATGAAGATCACACCGGCGCCTGACTACGACATGGACCTCAACGACGAGCGGATCATGCCCATCTACGAGAAGGCCGAGGAGCTTGGGATGATCATCCAGGTCCACACCGGGTGGGCCGGATACGGGTTGTTGAGCCAGCAGCATCCCCTGCATCTGGACGAGGTTTCGGTTCGGTTCCCCGACTTGAAGCTGATCGTGGTCCACGCCGGATTCAACTACTACGAAGAAGTCGTGATGATGATGCTAAAGAACCGCAACATGTACGCCGGGACCGGCTGGTGGGGGTTCCTCCAACCGTTGGAGACCAACGTGCGGTTCTTGAAGTACGCCAAACACTTCAAGGTCCTCGACAAGTGTCTCTGGGGCACCGACAACTACGACTGCCGCGAAGACGTCCCTTACATCAAGTCCTTCCCCCGCCTCGCCAAGGAGCTCAACATCGCTCCCGGCCTCCCCGACCTCACCGGCGACGACATCGACGCCTACCTCGGCAACAACGCAGCCCGCCTCCTCCAACTCGGCGGCTCCGATAAGGATCAGCAGAACTGAGGGAAGCTGGTAGCTCATGGCCACCGTGCGTACCGTCCTCGGCGATATTTCACCGGATGACCTCGGCATCACATTGAGCCACGAGCACCTGCTGCTCGACACGTCGCATCTGTTCTGGAACGAGCCTTCCGCAAGCGATCCTCCCGAGATCCACACTCTGGCAGCGGCCCCGGTGACCCCGGAGAGTTCCGACGACTTGGCCGCCCGCCCGTATCTCTCGAAGGACAACCTGCGGATGACCGAGCGCGATGTTGCGATCCGGGAGCTGTTGTTGTACAGGGATGCCGGGGGGAAGAGCTTTGTCGATGTCAGCGGCCGGATCCCCGGCTGGCACCCCGATGACCTCGTCGTCGCCAGCGAAGCCACCGGAGTCAACATCGTCGCCTCCACCGGCTGGTATATCTCACCTGCCCACCCGCCAAGCCACGCCGAGGCCAGTGTGGACGAGCTGGCGGAGATGCTGGTCAAACACATCGAGGTGGGTATCGAAGGCACCGATGTGCGCGCCGGGGTGATCGGCGAGCTCGGCATGACCGAGCCGCTCCACCCCCTAGAAGAGAAAGTGCTCCGCGCCGGAGGCCGCGCCCAAGCACGAACCGGCGTTCCCTTGACCGTGCATCCCATGGTGTTCAAAAAAGAGGCCCACCAATACATCGACATCCTCGAGGCGGAAGGCGCCAACCTCGACAAGGTCTACATCAGCCACATGGACGGCAGCTGCCCCGACTACGAGTACCACGAGTCCGTGATGGACCGGGGCGTCTCCATCGACTACGACCTCTTCGGAGACACATCGTGGAACGACGCGCACCTCCTTTTCGGAGGCGACCACTGGGTCTCGGACCACGAACGCGTCGAAACGCTGGCCCGCCTCTGCGCCGACGGCTACAGCCGGCAAATTATGCTCGCCCAGGATCGGTGTTTGAAAACGCACTGGGTCGCCTACGGCGGCAAAGGCTACGCGTATGTTCTCACCGAGATCGTTCCCCAACTCCTCGACGCCGGTGTCACCCAAGACCAGATCGACGACATGCTCATCGAAAACCCGAAACGAATCCTCGCCGTCTGAGGCCGTGCCGCAAGCGCGGACAACACCGAATCGGATTCTGACTACACCAGCTGCCTGGCGAATTCATGGTTCCATGACCGCTCGAATACGGGTCGCCCAGTTTCGTAAGCTATTGCACTGTTCGATACGAAGAACCGCTCTGAACTAGACCACATTCTGCCGTTGACCTCGAGCCGCGTTTGCCACTCGTTTCGCCCGATCTCGATTTCCCATTCTGTCTGGGCCTGCGCGGACAACGGATCATAAGTGGCGATACTGAACGTGTTTCTTTGGATGCCACCAAACTCCAGTCCACCTGCATGAAGTCTCTTCTTGTCGAAATCCTCCACGTACACCGTCGTCACCAAGCCTCTGCCGACGTCCCGACACGTTTCTCGGCCTTGCGGTCCTCTCCGCAACACCTGCGTAGCGACCGGTTCGGCCCACTCCGCTTCCAGAAAAGCAACGATTTCCTCACGGTTGTTCCACGACCTGAGCGGTACGTCGAGATGGCAATCCTTCGTCTTCACCGTCAAAGTGGCCATCTTCGGCGACGGCCAAAGCCATGGCCAATACGTCGGCGATATTGCCAAGCGCAGTCGGTGACCGGGTGGAACCGCATACCCAATCGCGTTCAGAGCTATCTCCACAGTCGTGAACTCATCCGAAACCAGTGGGGCGGGCACGTGATATCCATGCCGGTGTGTGAGGTTAAGCGCACCACGCGTGATCAGGGTCGAAGCTCCGGTATCCGATACGCTGCAAAGCCGGGCCATTACCAATGCGTTGGGTTGGTCGGCCGCGAGGCGTAGCCGGACGACTGGAAACCCAACAATCTCGAGTCGTTCCCCTAGAGGTCCGGTTGTAAAGCAGAGCGATGCTCCGTCTTCTAGGCGCTGGTCGGGTGGAAGGTCTGCCAGATTCCTGTAGGCACACCACGCTCCGGCGTCCTGTCCACAGAGCAAGGTGCCACCAAACCCGACGTCCATCGGCGCTCCCCGACCGACGTCAAGACGATCACGATCAAAGTAGAAACGCTGCGACCTCGCCGTCGCGGGCGGCCAACTCGTCTCGCTTACCCACCGCCCAGCACGCTGGGGGCCGTCGCGCCCGTCGGGGTCCCATGCGTACCATTCGCCCTCGGAAGGCGTTGGCTCAAACGACTCTTGAAGCCAAAGCTGAAGCATCGGCTCCGCCATTATCCCCGTCTCCATCCCTTTGAGCCAGTAGTCCCACCATCGCAGCGCCTCCTGCAAGAACCCAATGGCAGGTCCCGGAACACCTTCCTCCGGGAACCGATGCATCCAAGGTCCGATCAGGCCCTTTCTAGGTCCCGGATAATTCTCGAGGACGCGCAGTATCGAGCTGTGATAAGGGTCCGCCCAGCCACCCACCATGTAAACGGGACAGTCGATAGCTCGATAATCCTCGCAGACGGAGCCTTACTTCCAGTAATCGTCACGCCACTGGTGCGAGAGCCAATGTGTGGTCCACGGCTGATTCTCTTCTAGCCGCCGCCTCCACATCTGTCGCCATCGATCTCTTACGACACGAGGATCTGGCGGTCGAGCATTGAAGGCAAGCATGCTTGTGGACCACCACAACATGTCCGATGCGAGGACGCAACCGCCCATGTAATGGACGTCGTCGGCGTAACGATCATCTGTCGAACACACACTGATGATGGCCTTTAGCGCGGGAGGTCTCAACGCTGCTACCTGGAGACTGTTGAAACCACCCCAGGAGATGCCGAACATCCCGACACTGCCCGAGCACCAAGGTTGCTTCGCGAGCTAATCGATTACTTCTGTGGCATCCGCCTGTTCCTGGGGGAGGTATTCGTCCTCGAGAATGCCGTCGGAATTACCGCTCCCTCTCATGTCTACGCGTACTGCTGCGTAGCCATGGCCGGCAAGGTAGGGGTGACGGATCGAGTCCATCTCAATCGTCCAGTCATCCTTCCGATACGGAAGGTATTCCAAGATGGCAGGAACCGGAACCGTGGCAGCACTGGTCGGTAGCCAAATCGTCGCACTCACGCGAATCCCGTCAGACAGCGGTATCCATACATCCTTGAGAACCCGTACCTCGTGCGGGAATTGCTTTAGGATTCTCACCCAGCTCCTTTCGTCCAGGCTTAGGTCGTCGGCCCTGCAGCTACAGCGCAGCGTTAACAACCTATGCAAGCGCGGATGGCACCAAGCCTATCGACGCGTGGCCCGCGACGTTGACCTAGTGCCGCTGCCTCGCTGTATTGCTTCGCTGATTCCGGTGTCATGGCTCTGCCCCACCGACCAGGCCGGCTGGGCCGCCGGTTCGCATCGCCGTGCCGTTCGGGTCGTAGGGTGAGGGGGCGATTACCCGCACACGGCGTTGGACCCCGACGATGTGGGTTGTGAGTTCGGTTCCTTCTGCGGTGTGTTCCCGGTCGATGAGGGCCATGGCGAGGCTCTTGCCGGTGGTATGGCCGTAGTCGCCCGAGGTGATGTAGCCGACCCTTCGGTCGCCGTTCCACACTGGCTCGTACCCGGTGGCGTCCGCATCGGTGGCTTCCACTTCGAGGGTGACCAGCCTCCTTGTGGCGCTGTCGTTGTCCCGCTCCTTGCGGGCCGCCCCGGAGCCGATGAAGTCGTCCTTGGACCAGTCGATCCATCGGTCCATTCCGGTCATGGCCGGGGTGTACTCCTGGCGGAACTCGGTCGACCAGACGCCGAAGCTCTTCTCGATCCGGAGCGAGAGCAGCGCGTTGTAGCCGTACTCGATCGCATCGAGACCGTCGGCGGCCTCGAGAAGGAGGCGGCGCAGGGCGATGTGCTCGGCGGCCGAGCAGTGGATCTCGTATCCGAGCTCTCCGGTGACCGAGATCCGACCCACCCGGGCGCGGATCATGCCGACGTCGAGCTCACGACACCTCATGAAACGCATCCCCTCCGCCGAGACGTCATCCGACGTGACCCGTTGCAACAGCTCACGAGAACTCGGCCCCGAAAGCGAAAAGCCAACGACTGCATCGGAGATGTCACGCACCGTCACCCCGCCGCTGAGGTGGTCGTTGAACCAGCGCATGTGCCAGGCCCGCAGGTAATACGAGCCCACGATCCACCACGTGCCATCCCCCCAGTTGAACAACGTCAAGTCTCCTTTGAGCCGGCCGTCGTGGCCCAACATCGGGGCAAGCTTGATCCGCCCCGGTGCGGGCAACGCGCTGGCAAAGAGCCGATCGAGCCACGCCGCGGCGTCGGGACCGGTGACCTCGTACCGGGAGAACCCGGCAATATCGAGGATCCCCACACCGGAACGCACCTGGCGGCACTCTTCGCCGACGATGTCAAACGCGTTGGAGCGGCGCAACGTCGGCACCTCCACGAAGCCCTCGGGGGCGAAGTAGATCGAGACCTCGAGACCATACGAGCACCCCCACTGCGCCCCCGCCGCGGTCATCGCATCGTACGCCGGGGCCATCCGCAGCGGCCGGCCCGCCCACAACTGCTCGTTCGGGTAGGTGATCACAAACCGACGCGAATAGAACTGCCCGGTCATCTGGCGGATGTACTCACGGTTCTGGGCGAAGGACCCGAAACCGGCCACGTCCATCGCAAAGATGTCCTCCTCCGGCTCCCCCTCGATCATCCACTCCGCCATCGACTTGCCCACGCCGCCACCCTGGAGGAAACCGGCCATCACCGCACACGCCGACCAGTAGTTGCGCAACCCAGGCACCGGACCCACCAGCGGGTTGCCGTCCGGTGAGAACGTGAACGCCCCGTTCACCCAGCGGCTGATACCGGTGTGCTCGAGGACCGGGTAGCGGGACATCGCAAACGACAGCTCACTCGAGATCCGATCCACGTCCGGTGGGATCAACTCCAGGCCGTAATCCCACGGCGCACCATCCATGTTCCAATGCCGGTAATCGCGCTCATAGACCCCGACCAACACCCCCTGGAGCTCCTGACGCATATAGGTATACCCCTCCAAGTCGATCATCATCGGCACCTCGAAGTCGAGCGCCGCGATCTCGGGGATCGTCTCGGTAACCAAATAGTGATGCTGCATCGGCGAGACAGCAAGCTCCACCCCCGCCATCCGTCCCACCTGCTTGGCGGTCAGGCCGGAGCGCATCATGCTCGAACCAGCGGACTCGGCGTCACCCGGCGAGGGGTCACGCGTCTACGGGCGCATCGAGGAGATCATCTATCTCGGTGCGGTCACCCACTTCCACCTCTCGACGCCGTCGTTGGGCCGTTTGTCGAGCCAGAAGCTGTCCGACGAGGTGGCGTCGTCCCTCCACGTCGGCCAGGACGTCGTCGCCTCGTGGAACCGCGAGCACTCGCTCGTGCTGCCCGGTGGAGGGGTCGACGAGGTCGAGGCGGCCGCCGGGTAAAGGGCTCAGGCCCTGAGCACCGCGCCGTGGCGGGCTCCGGTCTCGGCGCCAGACACGATCGTCGGACCGCCGTTCACGATGAGGTGCTCGACCCCTACCGCCAGCCGGTTGGGATCTTCGAGGGAACCACGCTCGGCGAACCGGTCGCCGTCGAACACCGCGATGTCGGCCCTATGACCCTCACGTAGCTCACCGCGGTCGGCCAGCCCTACGCGGCCCGCCGGCTGCGCCGTGAGCTTGTGAACGGCCTCCTCGAGGGACAGGTGCGACGCCTCGCGCACCATGTGGCGGAAGAACCACGAGGCCCAGGTGTATGCGCCGAGGAAGGTCGTTTCGGCGAGCGGCCCGTCGATGCACAGCGCGGTGGCATCCGACTCCGTCGTGCATAGAGGATGGCGGAAGATCTCGGTCAGCATGTCCTCCTCGTAGCTGTGGACGATGACCAGAGCCGGGTGGGGATCGTCGCCTTCGGCGAGGAGAAGGTCGTAGATCGTGTCGAACACGTCGCCTCCTGGCGGAGTCAGGTCGGCCAGCGACCTTCCGACCCCCTCCGGCGACCCGTCGCTGGCGAACAAGAAGACGCGATCCCAGCCCCCCAGCCCGAACGACGAGATGATGCTCTCATAGCGCTTGAGGCGGCGTCTCGCCGCCGGATCACGCAATCGGGCCGCGAGGTCGGCCGGTCCGCCTTCGAGCGCCCACTGCGGCAGGGAGGCGCTGAGGTTGGTGATGCCGTGGAGCCGTGTGTGTGCATCGAACTGCACGTCGAGCCCGTCGGCGACCGCGGCCTCGGCGAGCCCGATCATGGCCTCCAGGGCGCCGTCGGGAGCGCCGCGGTGGGGGATCAGATGCGAGAGCTGCAGCCTGACGCCCGATGCCATCGAGGCCCTGATGCCCTCTTCGACGGCCTCGATCGCAAGCAAGTCGCGCTCCCTCTCATGGGTGGCGTAGAGCCCGCCGCGTGCTGCGACGATGCGGCACAACTCGATGATCTCCTCTTCGGATGCATGGTGCTCAGGCAGGTACTCCAGGCCGGTAGACAGCCCGAAAGCGCCGGCGTCCAGGGCGGCTTCGAGCAGCCTCGCCATGTCGCGGGTCTCGGAGGCCATTGCCGGTCGGGCCACATCATCGACTGCAGCGATCCGGAGGTTGCCGTTGGGAACCAGGGTGGCAACGTTCACCACGGGGCGGAACTCGTCGAGAAGATCCAGGTAGTCGCCGAGGCTCCCCCAGTCGATCTTGAGCAGATCCTAGTACCCGTAGATGTTGCCCTTGAAGCGCTCGATGTCGCCCACGAAGGGCCCGCAGCCGTGGCCGCAGTTGCCGACCAACTCGGTGGTCACCCCCTGGTAGATCTGGCTCTGGGCCCTGGGGTCGACGAGCAGCGTGAAGTCCGAGTGGCTGTGGATGTCGACGAAGCCGGGAGCGACCACCATTTCGGCGGCGTCGAGCGTGAGCGACGCCTCCCCACTCCGCAGATTCCCGATTGCGGCGATCCGGTCGCCGTTCACACCGATGTCGGCGTTGCGGCCGGGAGCTCCCGTTCCGTCCACGACGAAGCCGCCGCTCACAACGATGTCAAACATCGGTCTTCCCCTCACCACGCATCGGCGTAGAAGTTGCGAGGCCACGAGTGGTCCCGCAACTTCTCGAGCACCTCAGACACCAACAGCCGCCCGTCTGAGACGGCGCAATTCTGGCCCACATGAGCCAGCGAGCGCATCCCCGGGATAACGGTGGACACCGCGTCCTCGCTGAGACAGAAGCGCAGTGCGCCTTCGGCGAGGCTCGAGGCGTGCTCGGCGAGGGTCTCCGCTACTGCTCCGGCCCGGGCTACCGTCTCGGCCAGGCGGCCGCCTTTGAAGTAGCCGCGGCGCCAGTCACCGGCCGCAAACACGGTGTCGGAGCGGAGGGCACCAGTGAGGCCGCCCTCGTCGAATGGAGAACGGGCGATCACGCCGATGTCGAGTTCCTCGCATCGGGGCAGCAGGCGCTCGTGTGCCGACTGGTCGAAGAGGTTGTAGATCACCTGCACGGTGTCCACCAGTCCCGATTCCAACAGGCGCAGCACCGAATCGGGCTCATGATCGTTAGTGGACACCCCGAAGAACCGGATCTTGCCCCCATTCTTGAGCGCCGACACCGCGTCCGCCCACTGGCCCTGGTCGGTCCAGGAGTCGGCCCAGAAGTGGAATTGCTGGAGATCGATGTGGTCGGTGCCGAGACGGCGCAGGCTCTCCTCGGTGCACGATCGAATCCACCCCGGTGAATAGCAGTCCTCGACCGCCATGTCGTCGGTAGCGGGCCACACACGTGTCTCGAGCGGGACCTTGGTAGCGACAATGGGTGTGACATCCGGTCGGCTTACGAGGACCTCGCCTATCAACTCCTCCGACCGGCCTTCGCCGTATCCGTACGCCGTGTCGATGAAGTTGACGCCCAAGTCCAAAGCGTGATGGAGGGCTTGCTTGGACCCCTCGTCGTCTCGCTCGCCCCAAGCCAGCCCACCGATGCCCCACGTCCCGATGCCGACTTCCGACACTTCCAGCCCGGTACACCCGAGCTTTCGGTAGCGCATCTCAACCTTCCGGGGGAAGCGGATTCCACTCTTCGTAGGTCATCCCGACGGCTTGTCGAGGCTCCTTGGTGCGGACGTGGTTGTAAATGTGCAGGTACGGCCGGTAGACATGGAGCAGGGAGCGAAGCTCGCCGACGGCGTCGGACGCGTGGAAGTCGATGCGCAAATCGATGTCGGGAAACGTATCCGTCTCGGCCACCACCAGCGTGGCCGAGCGCTCGTAGAAGTCCCCGCCCTGGCCTCCGGCATCGCGACCGGCCTCCAGGCCGGCCACCAAGCGATCCTCCACAGGATTACCCGCCGCCGACTCGAACGCATCGGCCATCGCTTCGACCACCCCTTCACCCTCGAGGGCGTTCCCCGTGGCGATGTAGCCGTCGCCGATGACGTGGCCGGACCAGTAGCCTGTCCTGTCCCCGGTGTGCGCAGCGGCGACCCCGTCCGGGGTCAGCACTGCCGTCTGGCGAAAGGCGTAGTCGGGATCAACGTCGGCCAACCCAGTGACGACTTCCCCAGGAGAGAGACCGCGCTCCAGCATGCCGGTTGCCACGGGGAGCAACCTGGGATCGGCGTACGCCTGGCTGGCGATCGCGCCGACCCCAGACCGGACCACCTGACAGTACCCGCCGGCGGCGATCGAGTGGGTGGCAATGCCGACGCCGACACGGCCCGTCGCAAAGTCACATCCGAGGATCGTGTAAGTCATGTCGCCATTCCGCCTTTGCTGGTCATTGCTGGTCCGGGCCGAGCCAACCGAACTCGTACGAGATCTGGTTGGCCGCTGCGATCACGAGAGCGGCGAGCGCGGCCTGGTCGTCCTCACCGGCGGGTGAAGCGACCGGGTCCGCTGTCGGCTGGGCCATCGGGGGTACCTCGTCGGGGGGTTTCCGATACTAGACCGCCGGGGTACCGGCAGACAGCCGCCCACGCGCTGGGGCGGGTCAGCCCCTGTCGAACTGGTCGTCGGTAAGCCGAGCGACGGCTTCGGGACCGGGCCGGGTGTAAACGCCGAGGGTGCGCAGATCCCCGGTGGCGGCTCTTGGCCTGCAGCATCACCGCCGAAGCTCCACCCTCCGGAGTGTCGGCCGAATAGGCACGACCCATAGCCCCGAGTATCCCCCACCGGTAATGAGACAGCCCGGTAAATGCCCGGCTTCTACGACCCCAAGAATGGGAGAACCCCCGACCTTGCAGAGGTCCGGGGGCTCCCATGGGTGCTGGGATGTTAAGGATACCAGAAACCTAACCGCCGACACCCAGCGACCGTCAACAACCGTGACCGACGGCCCGAACATGCGGTATTGCACATATCCGTCCCATACCTGCAATAACCAGGCAGGTATGGGATGTTGTGGGGTTCGGTGTGGGTTGAGGGATCCCGATCGGGGGACGGGTTAAGGACCCGGGGGCTAGATGATGCCAGCGCTGGGGCTAGGAACCTCCACACCCGAGATCGTCGACCGCTAGGTGTCGTCCGTCCCAGACCCCGCCCCACGCTGCCGCCGGTCGAGGGCTTCCACGACGGCTTCTGCGACCGCGGCGGCGAAGCGGCGTCTGCCTCGCTCCGACCATGCCCGCCGTATCATCGGACCTACGATGATCCCCCCCAAAGCGATCCCACCGACGGTGAGGACCGTGGGAAGATCAGCATTGATAACAAGACCGCTGGTGTCCACCGCGGAGAAGGTAGCACCAGTCGGGGAGCCACACCCCAGCGTGTCCGCCGCTCCACCAACCCGGAGCCGCGGCTGCGCTCAGGCCCTGTCGAACTGGTCGTCGGTGAGCCGGGCGACGGCTTCGGGACCGGGCCGGGTGTAAACCCCGAGAGTGCGCAGATCCCGGTGGCGGCTCTTAGCCTGAATCCACCGACGGCCTCCCCGGGGGGTGGTCCGGGGTGCGGTTGGTGGGGGGTTGAGGGGTTGGGGCTGGTTGGATTCGGGGGGTTTCGGGGGTGTGGTGGGTGTGGTTTGGTGGGTTAGGTAGTGTTGGAGGCTGGTTGGGATGGTTTCGGGCGTGTGTGGTCGGGGTTTGGGTGGTTGGTTATGGTTGCGGCGGGTCCGTCGGGCCGGGTCAGCAGAGCTGTGGCAGCGCCCGGAGGTTAGTGAGGGTGGTTAGGTAGGCGCCGGCCCAGGGCCATCGGGCGGGTAGACGCAGGAGGCGGCGTCCGCCGTGGTTGACGAGGCGTCCAGGGAGTCCGAACAGTCGGGTACGGATGGTACGTCCACAGACCAGCCGCCCGGGCGGCTGCGTACCCCCGAGGAGGGCTATCTGCCGGTAGAGGTTATGGGCTAGGGCGGCGCAGATCAGCCAGGCGGCGTTAGCTGCGAAGACGCCGGAGGGTAGGTGGGCGAGACCCCCGGAGTCTTTGAGGTCGCGGATGGCGAGTTCGCATGTGGCGTGGCGGCGGTGGTACCGGTCGATTTCGACCGCGGGCAGCGGGCTGTGCGCTTCCCCAGGGTTGTCACCGATCTCTACCACCGGCAGTTCGGCCACTTCGGTGTCTTGTTCTCCGCGGCGGGGTTGGTGGCCGGTGTCGTCTTGTCCGGCCCCGGGTTGGTGGCGCCGGTCGGCTTCTGCCGCGGGCAGGTCCAGGTTGGTGACGAACGCGTGGTATCGCCAGTCGGGCCACAGCTCGGCTTGGGAACCGAGCAGGCGGGTGCGGCGCACTACCAGGCGAACCCGGCGTTTCTGCGACCGTTTCTTGGGGTTGGTCATCTCCAGGACTGTTTCCCCCACTTGTGCCAGCCCGCCTTCGGGATAGGCAATGGGGGTCCACGCGTCTTTGTCGATATTGCTGATCAGTGTCCTAATCTTGGCATTCAGCGGGCAGGTGATCGACCAGCCCACCCCGAGGCGGTCGAGGGCGGCCAAGAGGGTATAGGACCAGAACCCCGAATCGGCCCGCACGCTCACCGGGCCCCTGGCCCCGGCCCGTCGCACACGCCGCACTGTCTCCCCAACGAAATGGACCACACCCCTCTGCGATGCTCCTTCCCGCAGACGGGCGCCGACCACTTCCCCCGTATCGGCTCGGAACGCCAACAGCGGGTGATAACCCAACTCTTTGGTGTAGCCATAGGCGGCCCCTTGTTTGGTCTTGGCAGACACCTCACAGATCGTCGAGTCCACATCGAGGGTCACCGCTCCCTTACCGGGACCGGCGCCCGCCCCCCACGCACGGCCCAGCGCTACGGTCACCACCTTCTCCAACTGGCGTACATGACCCCAGGTGAACGAACGCAGGAAGGTTCCCACAGTGGACGGGGCCATCACCGCATGGGGCAACACCCGGTCGGTGGAACCCGCCCGGAGCCGATCCACATGGTCAATATGGGAGGCGCCCACCAGCATCGCAGCTACCAACGTGCACACCTTACGACCCGGATGCGCGCCACCCACCCGGCCGCCCAACCGCACCGTCCGATCCACCAAACCTTCCAAACCCAAACGGTCCATCAACGTCCCGGCCGCCAACAACCCAGCGTCGGCCACCAGCCCCTCATCATCGAAAACCGCCCCATACCGGTCGATATTCTGCAATACTCCACTCACAGGAAGCGCCTCCAGACTCCGAGCCAATCACCATGTTTCGTATGGCTATTGTCCCAGATCAGAGGCACTTTCCGCGTCTATCCACCCCCAACCACAGAATATCTACCGGTGGATTCAGGCTAAGAGCCGCCACCGGGATCTGCACACTCTGGGGGTTTACACCCGGCCCGGTCCCGAAGCCGTCGCCCGGCTCACCGACGACCAGTTCGACAGGGCCTGACAGCAGCGGCAGCTCCGGGTTGGTGGAGCGGCGGACACGCTGGGGTGTAGCCGCCCGACTGGTGCTACCTTCTCCGCGGTGGACACCAGCGGTCTTGTTATCAATGCTGATCTTCCCACGGTCCTCACCGTCGGTGGGATCGCTTTGGGGGGGATCATCGTAGGTCCGATGATACGGCGGGCATGGTCGGAGCGAGGCAGACGCCGCTTCGCCGCCGCGGTCGCAGAAGCCGTCGTGGAAGCCCTCGACCGGCGGCAGCGTGGGGCGGGGTCTGGGACGGACGACACCTAGCGGTCGACGATCTCGGGTGTGGATTCCTAGCCCCAGCGCTGGCATCATCTAGCCCCCGGGTCCTTAACCCGTCCCCCGATCAGGATCCCTCAACCCACACCGAACCCCACAACATCCCATACCTGCCTGGTTATTGCAGGTATGGGACGGACATGTGCAATACCGCATGTTCGGGCTGTCGGGCACGGTCGCTGGGACAGGGCCGGGTGTCGGCGGTTGGGTTTCTGGTATCCTTAGCAACCCACACCCATGGGAGCCCCCGGACCTCTGCAAGGTCGGGGGTTCTCCCATTCTTGGGGTTGTAGAGGCCGGGCATTTACCGTGCCGTGTTGTTCGTTTCTCCCCACCTGTGGGTCCGGGTCCGGTGTCACCGGTTCATCCGGTGTGTCATGTGCCGTCTGTGGGTGGGCGGTGGAGGCGTTCTTCGCCGGCCGTGATCTGGCTTCGGCGACTTGTCGTACTTACCGTCAGGCTCTCGGTCCTCTCGTCGAAACGGTGGGTAGTGATCGTCCTGTCACCGACCTCGACGCCGACCGGGTAGCGGCTGTGTTCGAGGAGTTGTGGGCCGACCACACGCCGGCGGCGTGGAACACTCGGCGGGTGGCGGTGCAGGCGTTCGCTTCGTGGTGTGGGGAGCGATGGCCCCTGGCCGGCGATCTGCTGGTGGGGGTGGGTCCACGCCGCCGGCGGACGGCTCCCCCAGGCAAGGAGCTATCCGCGCATCCTCTAAGCCTGGATCCACCGAAAGGGATGTGGGTGTGGTGTCGCCTGAGCGAATGGAAGGCTCTTGATCGTCTTGCGAACGCCACGTGGGCCTCGCCTGCGTCGGCTGCGTTGGCTGGTCCGGTGGCTGGTGGTGGACGGTTGTCCCGATCGTGGCTGCTGGCTATGCCCTCGACTGGCTCCTGAGTTGATTACCCGCCTGCGGAGGGGTAGACCGCTGCCACCGGCGGTGAACAGCCAGGTAACCGGTTCCCCCAGCACGCCATGGCGGCTCTCCCCCCTCGAGGGTTTCGGGCGGAAACACCCCACAACCAGCTGTCAGAACGCTAACCAACACAACACAAACGGCTAGAAGCCGGTCTACGGGCTGGGAGAACCCTGCCACGACCCAGGGAGGCTTAACCGCTCCGGTTTGTACGGTTCACCCGGACCGGCCAGAAATCATCGGGGGTTGGGCGGGTCGGTCTGTTTCAGCTGGTGCAGCCTTGGCCGTCTCCGTCACGGTCCAAGCGGTAGGGGTCCACACCGGCCACGAGTACGGTTACCGGTTTCTGCGCGGTGGTCAGGTCACCACAGTTGAGCGCGTCGCCTTCCAGGTAGGGGATGCACGGACTGTAATCAGGGTGGCATCCCTGTTCGGGGGTGCTGGTGGCGGTCGTAGTCGTCACTGCCGGTGCCGGCAGTGCCGCATCGGCAGCATCGTCGGGACAGTCCGAGATGATGCCCCTCAGGGTGTCAGCCTCGGCTGTGTCCACACTGAGTTCCCACCGTACCTTGACATGGATCCACGCCGCCGCATACCAACAACGCTGCGACACTTCGGGTGGCAGCCAAGTTGTGGGATCCTGCGCACCCTTCGAACGGTTCGACCCAGCAGACACCCCAACAAGGGAATGCTCGTAACCAAGATCGTTAGCGAACCGTTCCCTGTCCTGAGAGTCCCAGCTGTGGGCCCCGGACTCCCACGCTTCTTTGAGCGGGACTAGATGATCGATATCGAAACCGCGTCCGCTGCCCGTCTCGGTCAAAGCGTCGTAGCGACTCACCCACACCCCACCCGACAGGACACAACCCCCACCAACCGTCGGTGCGGTCACAGCCTCGGCGATCAACACTTCGCGGCGGGTGTCGCAGCCGTCCCCATCCGCGTCGATCCAATGACGGAACAGGTCCCGGTCGTAACCGTCGGGCTGTTCCACCACCACAGACAACCCGTCCAACAAAACCACCAAACCCCCGTCAGCCACCGGCGCCTCGAGGTCGAGGGCCCGCACCAAAAACGTCGCCATCTGCGCGCGGGTAACAGACTGATCCGGGCAGTAACGCAAAGGACCGGTCTTACACCCCGAAGTCACACCAGCCGCTGCTAGAGCATCAATATTCTCCTCATGTGTGTTGCCCCCGGTATCGGCAAAACCAGCCGCCGGCGCGGCTTCGAGGTCGAGGGCCCGCACCAAAAACGTCGCCATCTGCGCGCGGGTAACAGACTGATCCGGGCAGTAACGCAAAGGACCGGTCTTACACCCCGAAGTCACACCCAGGTCAGCAAGACGTTCGACATAACTCACCCACCAAACAGCGGGGTCCACATCGGCGAACCGTGTCTCGACTTCGGAACCTTCCGGTGCCTGGTTGAGGGCTCGGGTGACCCACACCGCCATAACCCAACGCAGAAGCGGATCCCCAGGACAGACCCGCCGTTCGCCGCATTCGGTACCGTCAAGAACCCCCGCCTCCGACAGCCTGTTAATCGACGGTTCGTGAACGCCCCCATCGTCGTCAAAACTATCCGATTCTGCTCCCACCACCACAGCAGCAGCCCCAACAGCAGCCAACGCGGCCACAGCCACCCACAACAAACGGAAACGCATCCCAACCCCAAACCAGACTCGCCAAACATGCATCCTAAACCCTGTCCGAACCGCCCCAACCCGGGACCATCAACCAACACCGGCGAAGACCCCGACGCAGGAGCCACGACGCTGGCTGCCACAACACGCCCAGTCTGCCTAACTCCCCCACCACCCCCTGAGCCTCGCTACGGAGGGGTAGTCCGCTGCCAACAGGGGTGAACAACCACCTGAGCGACTACAGGCCGTTCTCCAACGCGACAGCCTCGTCGTCGGGGTCCTTCAGCGCCAAAGACTTCACCCCCCGTGCCCAACCTGACCCCAACGGGCCGCTGTTCGCGAAAAAGATCGTGTTCACCGGCACGCTGGAGTGCATGCCGCGGCGAGAAGCGTTTCAAGCAACAGTCGACGCAGGAGCCGCCCCGATCGGATCTGTGAGCAAGCGCACCGACTATCTCGTCGCAGGAGCCACCGACCTTCCGCAAGGTCGGGGAATCAGGGCTGAGCACCAAACACCGCAAGGCCCTCGCCCTAGCCGCTACAGGCAACCACATCCAGATCATCGACGAGGACCAGTTCATGTGCCTCCTCGCCGGCACAGTCACCAGCGACGCTCCCATCGCTCACAGCGACGACGATGCCAGTCACCACCGACCCACACTCGCCTAAAGCAGAGCCCCAACCCCCGGTGCGGCAGAACACCCCGAACGCCGGTGAGACGGTTGTTCCACATCGCCGACGATGCGTCACCCCAGCGGTCCTCGAGGACGCGGCATACCCGCTCGGCGCTAACCCCGGAACCGGACACAAGGGTGGTGGTCGACATACTTAAACAGTTGGGCACCCCTCCGGTTTTGCAAGGGCCGGGGGTCGCTGATTTGCCGGCGGCGAAGGGGCCCCACACAGAAACAGCCCCAGCCAGGCGGCTGGGGCCGTCGGGCCGGGGCTACTCACCCCGGCGGGGTACCCCCCGATTATCCGACGCCGACCACCCGATTGTCAAGTACCTTCTCTCCTGACGATGAGCCAACAACGGGTGATCACCTACATCGACGGCTACAACCTGTACCACGGTCTGCTGGAAGCAGGTCTGCGTTCCTCACGGTGGCTCGACCTCCCCAAGCTCGGCAGGTCGCTTCTGAAACCCGGCCAGCACCTGGTCCTGACCAGGTATTTCACGACCCGGGTGAAAGGTGACCCGGCCAAGGCCCGCCGCCAGGCCCGCTACATCGATGCTCTCACAACCCGGGGAGGCATCGAGATCGACTTCGGCCACTTCTTATCCAAACGCGTCACCTGCCACAGCTGCGGACACACCTGGACCAAAAGCGAAGAGAAAAAGACCGACGTGAACATAGCGGTACGGATGCTCGAAGACACCTACGACGACCGCTTCGACACAGCCATAGTCATCTCCGGTGACAGCGACCTCGCCACACCGGTCGAGACGATCCGAAAACGGTACCCCCACAAGCGGGTGCTAGTCGCGTTCCCACCGAAACGCTACTCCCACGAACTCCGCCGGGTCGCCGGCGTCACGTTCAGGATCTTCAACCGCAACATCCGAACAAGCCACCTACCAGCAACCGTCACCACCAACGGCGGGATCGCCCTCACAGCCCCACAAGGATGGCTGCCAACCCCCACGACCAACACGTAAACCAGGGAACACGTGGTTGCCTCCCCGATCAGGTGGGTACCGAAGGGAAGTCACGGTGTTCCGAACCCTGGGGTCCGTCGCCCGCTCTCGAGGCCTTGAGGCCTCCTGTCCACACCGAACCTGCACTGTCATATACACAGACTGCTTGGATTTGTATATACCCGGGCTGCACCAGGTGGCCACTGGCCCTACCGCGGAGTGGGGGTGTACCTGCTGAGTTCGTAGCCTCCGGGTTGATCGGGAGGATCGGCAGGCGGCAGTGATGAGGCTGGCTGGGCGGGGGCAATGCTGAGACGCACGGCGGGTTCTTGCTCTCCTACGAGGTGGTCTATCAGGGTACGTGGGAGGCAGAGCGTGTTGGCGAGGTCGTCTCGAGGGATCCCGAGGCTTTCGGCTTGTTCTACGCATCGGCGGAGGAGGATGGGCTGTTCGGGGGGGCCGAGGGTTCCGGGTTCGTTGATTCGCCATGTGGTTCCGTCAGCGTTCTTGGCTGTGCTGAGCTTGATGAACGCCCGCCGGTAGCTGTGTTCGGATATGGTGCCCAGGTTTTTTGCTCGCACGATCAGCGACTGTAGAGAAACCCCCCAATGCCGTTTTAGTCTGAACAGCATGTTCCAGTCGAGCGGTGATGCCAGATATGGGGCTACCTCGTCGGCTGGTAGGAGGAAGGCAGACGCGAAGGCGTGGGCTTGCTGCTCGACGATCTGGCTTCCCGGCTCCGTGTCGTCGTGTGCTACCAGATGACCGAATTCGTGGGCCGCGTCGTGGCGGGAACGGGCCTTGTCGCCTTTGTCGGAGTTCAACACGACAATGGGGCGGTCTTCGAGCACACAGGAGAACGCGTCGACCTTCTCGCACCCGACCGGTAACCTGACTACCACCGCGCCGAGGCTTTCCAGGTGTCGGGTCATGTTGCCTATTGGAGCCGACCCTAGGTTCAGAAGCCGCCGGCACTCGCCAGCGAGGTTCTCCATGTCGTCCCTTGACGCCCGTTCCGGTAGCACAGCCCTCGGGAAGGCTACTGGTGGGATGGATAGATAGCTCTCCAAGAGGTTGGTGAGTTCCCAAGCGAAGACCGCATGTGTGAGCGCTCGGCGGCGGTCTCGTACAGGAGTCGAACGAAGGCTCCGGAAGTGCACCACGCTGCTGCTGGCAGCTGCCGTCGGCCGTCCCGGCACGAAGAACTCGCGTGGCATGCCCAACGCTATCGCGATCCTGGCTATCACACCACGGGTGGGTTGATAGGTTCCGTTCTCGTACTGCGATACCGCCGCGGGTGTCACCTCCGCCGCGACGGCCAGCTGCCTCCTGGTCCAGCCTTTGGCTTCGCGGGCCATCCGAAGACGGTCCCGGTCAAAGGCTACAGCTCTTCTATTCCGCATTCCTGAGAGGGCTCAATCAAGATCCTGGGTTCGGATATCTGATCGTAGGACGGGCCGGACGGGCCACCGGGGCTTGGCGCCACCGAGACACCGCCTAGGGCGTCACCGTCTTCGCCGCATCCTCTCTCCGCGCAGAAGTCAGGGAGGCGAAGCGTGAAGAAATACCGCGAACCTGAGGTACGACCCCTAGGGGCTCCGACCCACATTCCGAGGAGGCCTTCCAACGGACCGCCGTAGTGAACGATGTACCACACGGGAAGACCCAACCGTGCGGCATGCTCGCCGAGACCGATCCGGTCTCGGTCGAACAGAGACAACTGTTGAAACTTGTTTCTTGCTACATTCCGTCGTTTCGTGATCGACCCGGACCCCGGGTCGTAACCCTCGAGCTTGAACGAAGGGTCTGACCCGCCACGGTAAACCTTGATCTCCAGTCCCCCCGCTGTGGTGATCGTAAGGGAATTCCCCGGACGCGCAACGGTGACATCCGGGTGGCGCCCAGATAGTCGTTCCTCGATTCGCCACCACGAGTGCCGCCAGATGCTTAGACCATGGAGGGTCCGATCGTCGCCTATTGCCTCGTCGTAGCGCTCACCGTTGGCCCGGTACACGTCGTCGAGGATGTGCTGCAGGTCATGCAGAAACCCCTCCGGGTCCTCAAGCCCCATCCCAGCACATACGTCCTCAAACGTCGGCCCGCTGCTAGTGATAGGATCCCCCTCCCTCTTCTTCTGCTCGACGGCTGGTACGAACAGAACTATATCATACCCGCTCATAACTCGGTAGTAAATGAAGCTAGTCCACCAGGTGGGCTTCCTGAACTGAAGGCGGTGGTCTCCTTACTCCGGGTAGCGACGGCCCGGGTCGTGCTCGGCGGTCAAGGCGGCTACCGCTTCTATACCCGGCCGTACGTACCGGTCGAGGCTGCGCAGGCTGCGGTGGCGGCTTTTGGCTTTCAGCAGCGGTGCACCTACTCCCCTCTCGCCTAGATGGGTGAGGGCGGAGTGGCGCAGCTGGTGCAGCGTCCAGCCCGACGCGTTGCGGAACAGCTTCCAGGCCTGCTGATACGACAGGCGTCCCCGCCCCGTGTCAGGACACACATCAGAAAGGGCCGGTGCCTGGTTGGGTCGGCGGTGGGTGACGAACACCGGTCCCCGCTGCCGGCCACCCAAATATCGGGGCAGGAGGCGGGCGGTTCCCGAAGCCCACACCACTTCTTGGCGGTGGCCGCCTTTGCCCCTCACCACAGCCCTCCTAGCCCCCAAGTCGAGGTCCTCAATGTTGAGGGCCAGTATCTCGTTCGCCCGGGCGGCGGTTTCGTACAGCATCCTCCACAGCGTCTTTTCCCGAACGTGGATATCCGCTCGGGTCCAGAGGGTGTGCAGCTGTTCGTAGCGGACCGGTGCGGTGTCGTCCCGTACCTGCGGGCGGCGTTCTATCCCCGCCAGCGGATCCTCGGTTACCCAACCCTGCGCCTGTACCCAACGGCGGAACGACCCCACCGCCGCCAGACGACTGTTCCACGTCGCCGCCGCCGCGTTCCCCCATCGCTGCTCGAGGACCCCTCGCAGCCGTTCGGGAGTGGCATCGGCCAGAGCAGAACCGGCACCGAGGTCCGACACGACTGCCCCCAGACAGTACGCGTAGCTGCGTCGGGCGTTTGGGGACAGCGGTTTGGCGGCGAGGAACTGTTCGACAGCGCGGCCCAGAGACGGCACCCGATCCGGGAGAAGAACAACCTCAGCCATCCCAGGACCTTCCTTAGTAGAGATAACAGGCAGGGTTCACCGGAAGGGACGGTAACCGCTCCCCCAGCGTGTTCGGGGTTTCGTTCCGCTGTTAGTAGAGATTCCGCCAATATCTCCAGTAGCTGCTGGGACGCAGCCCGTAGCTGGCGGCCAAACGAGGTGGCAGCCTTCCGGAACGCCCCGGGTGATCGCCATCAGCGGGGGTTGAGCCTGTTCTGTGGTCCCAACGGTCGCTTCTGCCATCCACGTGATCGTTCTGCGAGACAGCGATCATGTGGACGCAACTGCTGCATACCAGATACGTCTACCTTTGGACCTGATCCGTCGGTACGCGCCCGGGACCAATCGCGGCTACCTAATAGGCCTTCTTCTCCCGCCTACCCGAATGCCCTCGAAACTCAACTCGGCGTGTATGCGGGGCGCCCCATAGATACCGCGCTCCGGAGTGGGGGTGTAGATCAGGTCCGCTTACAACGGAAGCGCCGCGAATCGTTAGGCGGGGATCCGACGCTGCTAGTCAACCCGGATTCGACGGAAGTCCCTCTGCCAGTAGAGGAGGGGTCGGGCGGGGTCGTAGCGGACGGCGTGCTCGGCGTGCCCGATGAAGATGGTGTGATCACCGGCCTCGACAAACTCAACCTTGCGGCACTCCAAGCTTGCGTACGATTGCTCCGGGAGGCACAGTCCCGCTCCTTCATATGTCGGGGGCCTCACCGCCAAGCCCGAGAACTTGTCGGTAGCCTTCGAGGCGAATCTCAGCGCCACCTGACCCGTTCCCTCCCGAAGCATGTTGACAGTGAACCCCTCGGCGGCTCGCAACGCCTTGATGCTCTGGGATGCATGGTCGATGCAGATCAGTACAAGAGGGGGATCGAGCGAGACCGATGTGAATGCCGAAACGGTAAGGCCATGATGCCACCCCTGGGTGTGGCCGGTTACCACGGTAACGGAGGCTGCGAAGTTGGACATGATGTCGCGGAAAACATCCTGAAGGGGCGGCAGGCCTTGGGTCACGCGGAGTCCTTTCTTCGGCAGCTTCCCAGCGACTTGAAGTATCCCCGCGCCCCGACCACCGTGCCCAACGAGACGAACATGCCATACGCCGCGCCGTCTCGCACCGCCCGAGAATTCGGTCTCGTCCCATGATCCGGCCACGGTCGCCGCGCTGAACACCATAGCATCCGGTGCCCAACAGGCAGGGACACCTGGCCCTGGCAACCCTGTCCATATTCGAGATGCTGAACGTAACCACCGATCCCACCCTTCCCGCGCGGCGGCATGGACCAATCGGGGGGGTAGGGGACCCTCTGCCAAGACCAGGGGCCTCAAGTCCGCCAACTCTCTGGTACTGAGGCTCAATACTGGCAGCCCTCGGTGCGGTTCCCGCGGCTGTGCAGCTGCCACCCATCATGGACAACTGGCTAGATTCGGTGTGGACGACTCGCGAAGAGAGGGAACCATGGCTCTGGGATTCGACGCTGTATGCGCGCGGGAACTCGAACTTTGTGGGATCCGCGAAGACGATTCGGTGGCGATACTCACTGCTGGGAGCCGTGAAGTTCACGCAGCTGCGATGTTCGCCGCAGCCGAGGCGCTGGGAGCATTCGCCTATGAGGTTCGCGTCTCGCCCCGGCGACCGGGGGGGATGGACACGGGCACATACGGTACAACGCCGCTGGCCGGCAACAGGGCCGCTATCCAATCTCTCAAGGAGGCCGATCTGGTGATCGACCTCATCGGGCTGCTGTTCTCTCCCGAGCAGGAGGAGATACTGGAGTCCGGTACCCGGATGGTGCTTGCCATGGAGTCCATACCCATCCTGACTCGGCTGTTCCCGTCAAAGGATCTCCGTCGTCGGGTGGAGGCCGGGGCACGCGTGATGGGTGAAGCTGCTTCGATCCGACTCACCAACCCCGAAGGCACGGAAGTGACCTACGACGTCGGGACGATGTCGATCCTGACCGAGTACGGCTACAGCGATCAACCGGGCCGCTGGGATCACTGGCCGTCGGGTTTCGTAGCAACCGCTCCTGACGAGGGAGGGGTCAATGGACGCATCGTGCTGACCCCGGGAGACATCGTGTGTGAGTTCAGACGCTATCTCCAGACACCGGTCGACATGCGGGTCGAAGAGGGGAGAATCGTCGACATCAGCGGGGGCATCGACGCGGATCTGATGCGCGATTACATCGAGGGGTTCTCCGATGACGACGCCTATGCCATCGCCCACGTGGGGTGGGGTCTGAACGAGCGAGCCCGTTGGTCCGCACTGCTCACCGAGCCCCGAAGCCAGGGCATGGAAGCCAGATCGTTTTACGGCAACGTGCTGATCTCTACGGGCCCGAACACCGAGTTCGGCGGGACGAATAGTTCGGAGTGTCACCTAGATATTCCGATGCACGGTTGCACGCTGTACCTCGATGACGATCCGGTCGTGGTCGACGGTGCGGTCGCCGTTGACGAGATGAAGGCCTCCGGCCGCTGACCCACGCGACCAGATTCGGCCCTCGCCCCGCCGCGATCGCATTCGCGTTGCAGGGGAGCCGTCAGATCACCATGGTTGCAGACCGAGATAGGACTGCGTAGATAACGCTGTGAGCTGTCACTACCGATATCTTGGCGTTCTCAGCTGCCGCCGGGCCTACTGCCTCGACCCGTATGCTGCCAGCCGGGCCCGAGGCTTCAAGCAAGCCGGCATTGTCGGTTCGATCCGGGTCGGCTACAAGGTGCACTTCGGTTTCGTCGAAGCCCTTCCCGGCGAGCGCGACAGTGGCTGCGATATTGGCGTTACGTGGATAGAGGAGCGCAGCCTTGCGAGCCGAGCCGCGAAACAGCACGGTCCGCTTCCGAAGAAGGGCGAGATCAACCAGGCTTTCGGCCGGTGTACCCTGCCACGCATGCGGTGGCTTCGTCGATGGTCGAGGCCTCCCTGACGCAGTGCGGTAAGTCCGTCGATTCCTGCGATCGCTCCGGCAGGCAGGATGAGCTTGGCGCGACCTCGACGGGCCGCCTCGTTCAGACCACGGCGCTCGGCATCGTCGGCGAGAACACCGGTCGAGATGACCAGAAACTCGATGCCCTGGGCGAGCAGTGGCCGCCCATAGGATCGAACCGCGCCGTGTCCGGCGCACTCCGCCACGATGTCGGGGCCTGTCTGCGCGAGGTCGCCGGGCGACGACACCACGTCGAGGCCGGGCGGCAACTCTTGTCGCATACGAGCTTCCGTCCCGGACTTCACTGCCACGGCAACGATCGAGACTTCGTCGGATCGGGCCAACTCCGAGACGACGATCCGCCCTATCGCTCCATATCCGACGATCGCGACCCGTGTCACCGGCGAACGGGCGTCCTTCCTTGGATATTCGAACAGGCCCTACAGCGGGTGCGTTCCATCTTCTCTACGCCGGCCTCGTGAGCCTTGGTGTCGGTCGAATAGAGTCTGCCCATGGATGTCGACGTTTGTGGCAAATCCGCACTCGAACTCCTTGATGCATACACCCGTCGCATTGTCTCTCCCGTGGAGGTCGTCGACGCCATCTTCGAGCGGATCGATACGCTCAATCCGTCGCTCAATGCCTTCGTTACGCTAGCCCGGGATGATGCCAGAGCTGATGCCCTTCGTGTCGAGGACGCGCTGGAAGCAAACGAAGGACCCCCTCGTCCCTTGCTGGGGATTCCGATCTCCATCAAGGACCTCACCCCTACCCGCGGTTTGCGCACGACGTTCGGGTCCCTACTCTCGAAGGACTGGGTTCCTGGTACAGATTCGGTCGTCGTGGAGCGCCTTCGGGCGGCCGGGGCCATCATCCTCGGAAAGACGAACACCTCCGAGTTCGGCTGGAAGGGAGAGGCCGGCAATCGGCTGATCGGCCCGACGCGTAATCCGTGGGGACTGTCGCGGACATCCGGAGGGTCGAGTGGCGGATCGGCCGCTGCAGTTGCCGCCGGCATGGGGCCGGTCGCCCACGGGACGGATGGGGCTGGATCAGTCAGGATCCCCGCAGCGTTTTGCGGCGTGTTCGGCATGAAGCCGTCATTCGGCGTCCGTGCCCTACCACCCGGCCAGCCCGGTCGGTACATTGGCCCACACGGGCGCTCTGAGCCGAACTGTGGCCGACGCCCGCCTCCTGCTCTCGGTGATGTCGGGTGGGGACCCTCGGGACCGCTTCTCGATCGACCAACGTATCCCGGCAGAATCCTCGTCCACGGAAGGTCTGGCTGCTAGCAGGGTGGCCTGGAGCGTCGATCTCGGCCATGCTCCCGTCGAGACCGAGGTTGTCGAGATAACCTCACGCGCCGTCGCCGCGTTCGAAGAACTCGGCTGTGATGTGGTAGAGGCACAACCCGACTTCGGAGATCCCTACGACGCGTTGGAATCGATCTGGGCCGCTGCCCACGCCGGCGCCCATCGTGACGACCTTGATGAGGTCAGGGAACTGATCGACCCCGGCCGCTTGGCCGTCATAGAGAGAGGGCGCGCTCTCGGCGCTCAAGACGTCGGCAGGGCACACATAGATCTGTCACGATTCGCGTCCGACGTTCTCGCGTTCATGGAGCCGTTCGATCTCCTGGTGACGCCGACACTTCCGCTGGCGGCTTTCGAGGCCGGCGCCGACCAGCCGGGATCGGTTGCCGGCAAAGAGACAGAGTATCTCAGTTGGACGCCGTTCACGTATCCTTTCAACATCACGGGACAGCCCGCCGCTACGGTGCCGTGTGGCTTCGATTCACAAGGACTTCCGGTTGGGCTGCAGATCGTGGGGAGGTGGCGGGACGATGAGACGGTCCTTCGAGCCGCCGCGGCGTTCGAGAGTATTCGCCCCTGGCCCCGGCTCGCACCGCTATCTACAACGCGATAGCAAAGAACTCTCCAGACCCAGGAGAGTGCTGAGCAATCCATCCGCGGTCCGTTGGTCGATGACAGAATACCGGGTCGTCGAACGGCGGACCGTCAGCAATCGTCATTGTTCAGCATTCTCCTACAGGCTTCTCAGGAAGTCTCTCGTGGTTCGGATCACTTCGGTCGGTCGTTCTACGGTCAGACCGTGGCTCGAGCCCTCCCCCACGAGCATCGAGAACCGACAGCCTGCGATCCTGCCATGGATCTCGCGAGCGTAGGACGGAGGAATGAACGTGTCGTCTTCGCCTGCAATGACGAGCGCATCGCATCGTACCTTGTCCAGCCGATTCCGAACATCGTGGGCGATCGCTGCTTCGAAATGAGCGACGATCGCTCGTCGGGATGGGTAGGAGGGCGACGACAGCATCTCGTCGATCTCCGGGGCGAGCCCCGCTTTCGCTCGAAGAAACGAATCCGAGAACACCAGATCGGCTACTCGCCGCTCGAGCCGCCTGATGGAACCGGTGGCGGCTTCGTTCCTGAGGCCGCTAAAGACCCGGCGCAGTGCATCATCCGTCGTGGCCCAAGGCGTCACCAGCACCAGCGATGTCACCACGTCCGGTTTGTGGAGAGCAAGTTCCAACCCCACGGCGGCACCCATCGAGACGCCGATGACATGGACGGACGCCGCACAGCGGCCCCACGGGCAAGTGTCGAACGACGGTGATCGCAATATCGTCGATGCAGTCGATTACCTGATCTCGGGGGTTGGCCGAGGCATCGGCGCCGTGGGGATCCAGGACGAGCGGATCTTCGCCGCGCGCGACTTCAAGAAGGGCGACGACCGGCCCGGTGGCTACAAGGCGACGGGCGGACACGGAGGGATTCTCGGCACCGTCGGTCCCCCGGTCACCCTGTGGTACCGGCCCGCCTACCGCCACACCACGCAGTCCGCCGTGACACTCGACCGGCTTCCTCAGACCGTGGCATTTCAGGAATACGCCGATGGGCCCGGCGAGGCCGGCATCAAGATCAAGGATCGATCCGGATCGCTGCTGGGGCAGGCGGCGCCTCGAGTGACCATCGTCAAGTACGGAGCGTTCATGGACGAGTCGGAGATCCTGGATCCGGACCTCGAGGTCGGCATCATGGCGAGGATCACAGCTTCGGTCGAGGAGCAGGCGAACGGCGACGGTCCCCACTTCCAGGGCTTCGTGCTCGAGGGCGACAGCCCATATGCGATGGGGAGCGGGAGTCAGGCTGCCGCACTGGAGGTAGGTACGTTCAGCGGCATGCCGGTCGTGCGAGTGGGGCGGGCCGATCCAGGCGGCCTCGTGCCGAGATTGTGGAGTGATCACACGATCCTCGGGAACAACCTGGATGCGAACAAGGCGCGGATGCTGCTGTCCGCAGCGATGTTGCGCCTTGGGCGGTTGCCGAAAGCTCGCGACCCGCGCAATCCGACACCGGCCGAACGCGAAGTGGTGACCCGGCGTATCGCGGAATATCAAAGGGTTTTCGACGAACACTAACGATAGCTTGAAGGGGAGGAGGTCTGATGGCGCACGCAACTATGGGCCCGGGCGTTTCGAGAATCGAGGCGGACGTCGTGGTCGTCGGCTACGGGGCCGCAGGTGCTGCGACGGCGATCACCGCCCGGGAAGCGAGCGCCGAGGTGGTAGTGCTCGAGAAGATGCCAGAGGATGCGACCGATGCCGACGGAAACATCGTGGAGGTCAGGCACACGCCGAACAGCAGGTTCGCCTCCGGAATCGTTCTCAGCCCTACCGATCCGGATGCGGCGTTCGAATATCAAAAGGCGCTGACGGAAGCGTACGGGGTCTCCGACGTCCCCGACGAGATGCTGCGCGTGTGGGCCGCCATGATCTCCGAGAACGAATCGTGGCTATGTTCGCTGGAGGGGGATCTCGATTATTTCGAGGGCCATGAAGACGGCCCCTTCGGTCTGGGAGGCGGGCAGTACCCCGAACTCCCCGGGGCGGCTTCGACCCGTCGCGTTCAGAACAAGGGAGGGGGTTTCGGGCTCTTTGGGCACCTCGACGCCAACGTCGGTGCCGCGGGCGTTGAAATCCGGTACGGGACTGCTGCCGTCGGGCTGCTCCAGGATCCCCGCTCGCGGGCCATCACGGGCGTGCTGGCCGACGCCGACGGATCCGAGCTGGAGGTGAATGCTCGCCGTGGAGTGGTACTCACAACAGGCGGCTTCGAGTTCAACGAACGGATGAAGGCAACCTACCTGCGGGTCTGGCCGAGCCGGTTCTACGGTAATCCCGCCAACACAGGGGACGGGGTACGACTGGCGCAGTCGGTCGGAGCCGATTTGTGGCATATGAACAACATCTCCGGAATGGCCGTGGCGACGTGGCCCGGTGAGCGGCACTCGTTCTGGATCACCCCATGGCTGCGAACCGCCTTCCTAGCGACGGAGTTTCGAGACGGCAGCCCCCTAGGCTCCTACCCGCCCAGCTACGGCGTTGTGATCGTGGATCGGTACGGGAGGCGATTTGCCCAGGAGATCTACAAACCGTATTCGTTCTACTGGGAGATGAGTTATTTCGATACTGATCGTGCGGAATTCCCAAGAATCCCCTCACATATGATCTTCGACGAGCGCACGAGGCTCGAGGGGCCAGTCGCCAATCCGTCGGGGCCCTACGGGCCCATCAAACTCTACGAATGGAGTTCGGACAACAGCGCTGAGATCGACAGGGGATGGATCCGCACGGCCGACACGGTTGGCGGGCTTGCAGAGCTGATAGGTGTTCCGTCTGCGGCCCTCGAGGAGACGATCGAGAATTGGAATCGCTACTGCCGGGAGGGAAACGATCCCGAACACGGCCGCAACCCTTCGACATTGACCCCCATCGACACGCCGCCCTTCTACGAGATCATCCAATGGCCCGGCAGCGGCAACACCCTCGGGGGACCTCGTCGAGATCAACGCGCCCGTGTGCTCGATCCCGACGGAAAGCCGATACCCCGGCTGTACAGCGCCGGGGAGCTGGGATCGATCTACGGTTTCCTCTATCAGGGTGGCGGGAACCTGGCCGAGTGCATCGCCTTCGGTCGACTCGCAGGTGCGAATGCGGCTGCGGAAGCTCCACGGCTATGAGTGCGGCCACGTAGGAAGGTAAACATGCCGGTCGATCGCCAATCACAGGCCGTTCTCGATTACATGGCCAAGATGGAGAGGACACCGCTCCATGAGTTGACGCCCGCCCAAGCCCGCAAGAACGAGATGCTGGTCCTTGAGCCCGGTCCCGCGATGTCCTCGGTCACCGATGTCTCGATCCCCGGTCCCGGCGGTGAGTTGGACCTCCGGGTCTACGACCCTCACGGGGACGATCCCAAGCCCACGCTGCTCTGGTTTCACGGAGGAGGCTGGGTACTCGGCGACCTCGACATGGAAGACGGAACGTGCCGCCGAATAGCGGCCCGGGCCGGATGCAAGGTCGTCTCCGTCGACTATCGCCTCGCGCCCGAATCGAAGTTCCCGGCGGCTCCCGAGGACTGCTACGCGGCGGCTTCGTGGGTCGCGGCAAACGGTTGGTCGATAGGACTCGACGGCGGAGTACTGGCCGTCGGCGGTGACAGTGCAGGTGGAACCCTCGCGGCTGCTGTTTGCCTCATGGCGCGAGACCGGACCGGCCCCCCGATTCGCCACCAACTCATGGTCTGTCCGGTCATGGACCGCGATTTCTCCACCCCCTCGTACCTCGAGTGCGGTGATTCCTTTCGACCGACAACGCAACTGATGCGGTGGTTCTGGCGTCACTACCTGGAGGATCCAGAAGATGTCTCCGATCCGCGGGCCGCTCCTCTCCGGGCAGGCGACTTCTCCGACCTGCCCCCGGCGACCATCATCACGGCCGAGTACGACGTGCTCAGGAGCGAGGGGGAGGAATACGCGGCAAGGCTTCGAGACGCGGGCGGTCAGGTTACTCTGACTCGTTACGAGGGAACGATCCACTTCCTGGTCCTATTGGCCGATCGCATCGACAAAGGCCGGCGGGCTCTCGATGAACTCGCCCGTGCCTTGGCCTGGACCCAAGTATCCGGTTCCTGATACTCAGAGGGTGCGCGGATAGGCGGACGCGACTGCTCCTATCCGTAGACCCAACCCGGTTTCCCCGCCGGAGAACCCCTGGTCAGGGCCGTGGACTCGTCAACCGTCGCGGTCACTGTTCCCCAGGTGAGCACCTATCCGCGCACCCTCTCAGGGTCGGTTTGGTCGCTGGGACCCGGTAACGGTTGGGGCCTAACCCTTCTACGAGGGACGCTGCCTGTCGCTGGCCGGCTCTCAACGAGACGGAGGTGATCAGACAGAACGGCAGCGGCCATCCTCGATCCGCTTGAACGGTCGGGCCATACCTTGGCGCTAGGGGAAATCCACTTCGCTTTGGTGCCGCAGCCCGACTACCTGCGACTGCAATCCTGCCTCATCTCTCTCAGGAATCGGGGACTCGTAAAGCTCACGGGTCGGGGCCGCGGAACACGTTGGCAACGGTATAGAGCCGCTGACCTGGCTGATTCCGGGCTAATACTCGGGGTCTACCCGCGCTCGAACGAGAACTCGCGACGACAGCTAGCCCTATTACGACTCAGAAAAACGGTGAGCAATAGGAGCACATTCTGGGAACGCGTCGCGCGTATTCCCCGGAATGAACCGCCAGGGTTGAGCGCGATCGAATTTCACCGGAGTCGGCTGGAAACAGCGAGGACGGACAGGACGTGGTCGATGTCGGCGGCGGTGTGGTCGGCGTTGACCTGGAGGCGGATCTCCTCGTCGCCTCTGGGCACGACGGGGTAGGCGAGGCCGGTTGCGAGGACCCCGCCCTCGAACAGGACCGATACCAGGCGGCGGGTCTCGTCGGTGTCGCGCAGCATCAGGGGCACGATGGGGTGGTCTCCGGGGATGATCTCGTAACCGAGTGACACGAGCCCGGACTCGAGCCGGCGGGTGAGGGCTTGGAGGCGGACGAGGAGTTCTCGGCCTTCCGGACCATCCAGGATCCGGAGGGCTGCCAGGGCGGCGCTCGCCTCGGCGGCGGTGATCGGGTTGGAGTAGATGTAGAACGGGGATGTCTCCCGGAGGAAGCGGATCACCGGGCCGGCGGACACGACGTATCCCCCGTTCACCGCGAGGGCCTTGCCGAGGGTGCCGATCAGCACATCCGCAGGCGCGCTACCCGTGTACTCCTCCGTCCCCCTGCCGGTGGGACCGAAGGCACCGACGCCGTGGGAGTCGTCCACGACCACCACGACGTTCTCGGGAAAGCCGCCGTCGTGTCGGCGGGCGATCTGCATGACCTCGTCGAGGGGAGCATGGTCGCCGCGCATCGAGAAGATCCCGTCGGTGACGACCACCGCTCGGCGCGCCCGGCCCCGTGCCTCCTCGAGTTGACGGTCCAGTGCCGCCATGTCCAGATGGGGGTACACGGACTTGCTCAGGGGCCGGGCCAGGCGGATCGCGTTGATGATGGAGTTGTGGTTGAGCTCGTCGGAGATGACCGTCGTGGTCGGATCGATGAGGGAGACCAGGGTGCCTACCACCGCGGCGTAGGCCGAGGAGAAGATCATCCCCTCCTCCCTTCCGTGGAAGGCGGCCAGCGTGGCCTCCAACTCGACGTGCGGTGTATGGGTTCCGATTATGAAGCGAACCGCGCCCGGGCCGGTTCCCATCGCCTGCGCGGTGGCCTCCTCGGCCCGGATCACCGTCGGATGCATCCCCAGCCCGAGGTAGGAGTTGGCGTTCATCCGGATGAAAGCCCGGTCCTCCTCGCCCTCGAGGAGAAAACGAGGGCCCCGTTCCCCTTCGGGAGGGAGGACTCCGCGAACCACGACCTCGCTTCCTTTGGCGGTCCCCTGCTCCTCAAGGCCGGTGACATGGCGGGCGAGTATGTCTTTCAAGCGGTCCAGTGGCATTTCAATCTCGTGGTCTCGGAATCGACAGCCAGGATATCGTCATCCGCGCCGCGGCCTGCCGCGGCGCGAGGTCCGGCCCATATGCGCAACCGTGAGGCAATCCCGGACACTGGACAATCTCGTCCGCGACCTTTGGTCATCTGCGGTCTCCCACGCCGGACCTGCCCGCTTGCCCTACCTGCCGGGCGCGGTTAACGGGGTCTGCGGGGCTTCGGTATGCCTGCTAGACATTGCGATGTGCCGACTCAAGCAGGTCTCAGGAGCGAGACGACTGTCGTCCTGATGCTCGTCGCCCTCACGACCGTGATGCCGATCGTGCCCCCAGGTGGAATCCTGCTCACCGGTGGGATCGCTGCGGCCGCACTCGCAACCATCGCTATACAGCAGCGGATGTCTGCAGCGGGTTCCATGGGCGTGCTGTTGGTTGCGGTTCTCGTATTCGGGTTGGTCGGCGTGGGCCCGCAGCAGGTGACATTCGCCCTTGCGTTCGTTGTCTACGGGGTGGTCATATCCCGAACGCTATGGCTGCGCGAGGCTGTGCGCTGGCGCGTCGCCGGGTCACGTGATCCTCGGCTCATAACCCTAGGCACCGGGTTCGGCCTGATTTCGGGGTTGGTCGTGTGGTTCTGGTACGCGGGGAGGCAGGCGGAGTTGGCTGATCTCGCCGAAATGGTGCCGGACTGGCCGATCTGGATCCTTCTACCGTCCGGCGTCGCGTTCGCCGTAGTCAATGCGGTACTCGAAGAGGCGGTTTATCGAGGGGTCGTGCAGGACGCTCTCGAGAGGGTTGTCGGCTCAGGGTCCACGTCCCTTGGATTGCAGGCGGCCGCTTTCGCAACGCTGCACTTTCAAACGGGCTTCCCCCGGGGCGTTGCCGGTATCGGCCTTGCCTTCCTCTATGGCTTGGTGCTGGGCGTGTTGCGCCGCCGCTCCCGGGGTCTGGCGGTACCGGTCGTCACCCACCTCGTCACCGATCTGGTAATCGTCGGGATCCTCCTTGCCCAGGTAGTTGGGTAGGTCCACCAGCAGGGCAACTACACCCGACTACCCTCCCGGGTCCTGCCCCAGGCGTTGCAAGCCGCGCCATAATCACCGGAAGAGCTACGTCAGCAGCCCGATCAAGAGCGCCCGAAATGGGAGATCACATGTTCGCCAGTTCATCTCGGCCCGTCGTGCGGATCAGCGCCGAGGGGCGTGCGGAGCACGTCGACCTCCTGCCGACCGAGGAGCCGGTCGAGTTCCGGATGGGAAGGGTGCCTATCGCCGTCCTGATGCGCACCCCCGGCCATGACGAGGAACTGGCCCGCGGGTTCGCCCTCACAGAAGGTATCGTCCTGCGTCCGGGCGAACTGGCGGAGGTCCGGACCCTGCCGGGCAGGGACGGGGAGGGACGGTACGAGCTGGTTCTGGCCGACGGTCTGGAGATCGATCCGGAGCAGTTTCGCCGGAACCTGTATTCCACCTCGTCGTGCGGGGTGTGCGGCAAGGCGTCGATCGATGCGATACGGGTGACCTCGCCACCGCTTCCGTCCGGCCCGACCGTTCCCGCGGACCTGCTGGTGGAGTTGATGGAGGCCATGCGCGCCGCCCAGGCCGGCTTCGAGGCGACCGGCGGACTGCACGCCGCGGCAGCCTTCACGCCGGACGGGGAGTTGGTGGGCCTGCGGGAGGACGTGGGCCGGCACAACGCCATGGACAAGCTGGTGGGGTTTCTCTCCGTCCGCGGATGGCCCTTGGACGAGATGATCATCACGGTCTCGGGACGGGTGTCCTTCGAGTTGGTACAGAAGGCGGCCGTGGCCGGGCTGAGCATCCTGGCGGGCGTGTCGGCGGCCTCCTCGCTGGCCGTGGACCTGGCCGACGAGCTGGGCCTGACGGTGGCCGGGTTCGTCCGCCCGGGCGGGTTCAACCTCTACACCCACCCCCACCGCGTAACCGCCTGAACCCGATCCCGACCGGCAGGACCGCTAGCGGTGCTCGGTGTCGCCGGCCAGCAACTGGAGGATGTGGGGTAGGAGGGGTTCGAGCGCATCGAGACCTTCCTTCACGGCTTTGGGGCTGCCCGGCAGGTTGACCACCAAGCACGAGCCGATCACCCCGGCCACACCGCGAGACAACGCCGCCATCGGTGTGTGTCGCAGACCCTCCGCCCTGACCAGCTCGGCAAGACCGGGAGCCGGGCGGTCGATGAGAGCCGTGGTGGCCTCGGGCGTCACGTCCCGGGGCCCGAAACCGGTCCCCCCCGTGGTGATGATCAGCCTCCTGTGGCGGGCCAGATCGGCCAGCAGACCCCTGATGAGCCGCTGCTCATCCGCCACCACGTGCCGGTCCACCTCGAAGCGCATCTCCGCTAGGCGTCGGACGAGCACGTCTCCGGACAGATCTTCTCTCGTCCCGTGGGTTACGCCGTCGCTCACCGTGACCGCGGCCGTCGGTACCGGTTCCATGCTCGTATGCTACGTGCCCGCCCCAGATAGCGGGAACACCCTGGCAGGTCGCTACCCTTCCGGCGCGTGTCCTGGATACTGCTGACCAACGACGATGGTGTCGACAGCCCGGCCCTCACGCCGTTCAGGGCTGCTCTCGAGGAGATGGGCGAGGTGCGTACCGTGGTTCCGGCCAGCGAGCGGAGCTGGATCGGCAAGGCCCTCACCCGGTTCGACGCCATCGAGGTGGCCGAGGTGGAACGGGGGGGCGCCAGGGTGGTGACGGTGTCGGGCACTCCTGCCGATGCTGTCCAGGTGGCGGCCTCCTACTTCGACATCCCGCCGGACCTGGTCGTGTCGGGGATCAACCTCGGCTACAACCACGGGGCCGGCTACATCATCTCGTCGGGAACGGTGGGAGCGGCCTTCGAGGGCTGGGAACTGGGCATCCCGGCCGTGGCATTCTCGGCCGGGATCCGGGGCAGGTGGGCCGAGTGGTACCGGTACATGCGCACGGAGGAGGCCGTTCCGGTGTGGGTTCGTCTGGCCGAACTGTGTACGGAGATCCTCGGCGACCTCCTTGGTGTCGAGATGCCCGGCGACGTGGTCACCGTGAACGTTCCGTGGGAGGCCGACTCCTCCACACCTCGCCGGATCGTGCCTCCCGCCCGGGTTACCTATGGGCGGATCCACCACCAGCGCCCCGACGGTAGCTTCGCCTTCCGCTACCGGGAGCAGTTCGGTGCGGTCTCACTGGAAGGTACCGATGTCGGGGCGAACCGAGCAGGACTGATCGCCATCACCCCGCTCGCGGCGCCGACCTCGCCCCACGTGCCGGGCGAGGTACGGGAAAGGCTCGAGCGCAGCCGCTGATGGTCTGTCGGCGTCAGACCGGGACGTCGGTAAGAGATTCTTTGCGGGCTTCCTCGCGGCCTTCCAGCCGCGCGATCCGCTCGCCCTGGCCGCGCAGCAACCCAACGACACGGGCGAGGGTCTCGTGGACCTTCCTGAACTCTTTGTCGGACGCCGCGGCGTTGGCAGCGATCTCCGTCCGGACCTCGGTAACATCCGACTTAAGCCCGGCAATATCCAACTGGACCTCGCTGACATCCCCCCGGACACCGCTGACATCCGACTTGAGCCCCGAGATATCCGACTTGACCTCGGCGACATCCGACTTAAGCCCGGCGACATCCAACTGGACCTCGGCCACATCCGACTTAAGCCCGGCGACATCCAACTTAACCTCGGCCACATCCGACTTAACCTCGCTGACATCCGACTTGATGTCCGAGCGTATCCAGGACAGGACGGTGGCCAGCAACACGGCTGCGAAACCGATCAGTGCGGCGATGATGGCTTCCATGTCTCTACTCCCCTCAGCATGGCACGAGGCGTGCCTCACGCTGTCCAGTCGCCTCAGGCACCGCCAAACCTCAACCTACGATACATGAACGCATCATAAACAACAATAGAACAACCGGAGTCCGCCGGTCGGATAGTCGAGTTGGTAGCGGTTCGCCATGCCAAGACGAGCTAGGGGCCTCGACCTAATCTCCCAAGTCCGAGACATACCCACGGATGGCTAGTGATCTGTCTGTGAAATGGCGGCGTGGTATGCGCCGGCAGCGGCGTTCCTCGCAAGACCCGCCGACGAAAGCGTACCGGCAGCGCACATCGAGGAGGAGGAACGGAGCGAGGGGCGTCGTTGGCGAGCAGAGGGTGCCGACCCGAACGTACCGCCTTCAGATCGGTTCACGTGGCAATGTCTCTGCGCCGCAAGCCATGGACCGCCACCCATCCCGCGGCGAGCGTACCGGCCAGGAGAAGGAAGTACGTGGGTTCGAAGCCCTTGGCGAGCGGCGGGGTATCTCCGAAATACCAGTAGAAGGGGGAGATCATCCGAAGCGGTGCGAGGGCATCGGTGAGGGAGCCGAGGCCGTTGAGGAAGAACGTGGCCAGAGCAACTATCGCCGTGATCCGTATGGCCGGGAGTGAAGATCCCGCCAGCGCCCAGATCATCATCGCCAGCCCACCGAAGAACAGGCCGAGAAGGCCGAGCCCGGCGCCGGCGGCCAAGATCCTCGCGGCGCCCAGGTCGGTCTCCCATGCGGCGTCCCCCAGCACCGCCACGATGGTCGGGATCAGGACCACCAAGCCGGTGGAGAACGCTATCCCCCCGGCTTTGGTTGCGATCACCTTCCTGCGTGTGGAGGGGTTGGCGAGCACCAGGTCGAGAACCCCGGCCTTCTCCTCCTTCACCAGGACCATCGAGACTCCCCTGACGGCGAACATGATCATGAGGATCGGACCGATGGTCTGGTAGGTCCGGGAGGATATGAACCCGGCCGGGGTGACGATGGCCTCCGGGTCGGTCATGCCGAACATGGCGAACACCTCGCGGGGAAGGGAGGTGATGAGAGCCGCCAGCGCCTCGGCGTCCTCAGAGAGGGCCGGCCAGGCGGAGAACATGGCGAGCGTCAGGAGTCCCAGTCCCCCTCCCCACGCCCACAGGGACCGGCGACGGTCCCAGAGGGTCTTGCGGAACAACCCGGCTAGCAGCCAGGCCGCCCGGGGGCGGCGGACCCGCGAGGGGGACCGGCGGGTGACAGTGGTGTCCGGGAGCACGGCGCGCTCGGTGGCGATGTCCCGCTTGCGGAACAGCAGGGTGGCCACCGTTACGAGGACCGCGGTCGTTATGGCCGGCCACAGGTGGCCGGCGCCCAACCCTTCGATCAGAGGGTTCGGCTCCAGGTACCAGGAGAACGGGCTGGCCGCGCTCGGACCCTCCAACCACGAGTAGAGGCCGGAGAAACCGTGGATGAACCAGGCCAGGAACGCCAGGAAGCCCGCCATCCCACCCGCCACCGCCGCCCGGCCCGTGAAGGCGCCGGCCAGCAGGGTCACCGCCCCGAACACGACCCCGAGCAACCATAGGGAGAGGCCGGCGGCCAGCACCCCGACCACCGGCAGGTCCATCCCGAAGACCGGGTTGACGACCAGGAGGGCCGAGGTCATGACACCGACCAGCACCAGGGTCGCCAGGGCCACTCCCCCGGCCTTCTCCAGAAGGGCGCGGCTGCGCGAGACAGGAACCGAGAGCAGCATGTCCATGAGGCCGTCCCGTTCCTCGGCCACGGTCTCGGTAATGACCGCGCTGATGACGAAGATGAGTATCAGAAGGGGTGCGAACAGCGAGTAGAGCTCGGTGGAGAGGAATCCGGCGGCGGTGAGGAAAGTAGCGGGGTCGAATCCGAAGACGGACAGCGCATCCGGAGGGAGTCTCTCGATCAGGTCGGTGAAGGCGTCGGAGTCCCGCAAGATCGGGAACACCACCCCCAACCAGGCGATCAGCGCCACCAGGCCGGCGCTGTTCCCGATCAAGGCCCGGCGGCGGTCGCGGAGGCTCTTGGTGAGGATGGCGGTGTTCATGCGCTCAACCCGCCTCGGTCGGGTCGGTGTCCGGGCCGTAGTAAGAGAGGAAAACGTCGTCGAGGTCGGCCTCTTCGGAGGTGACGCTCCTCACGTCCCACGCCGCGGCCGCCTTTATCACCGCGTCCTGCGATCCCGCCACGCTGAGGCGCAGGAGGGCGCCGCCCTTGTGCGTGTCGATCACGGTTACGCCATCGATCGATGTGAAGGTCGTCGGGTCGACCGGGGACCCGAACTCGATCGACAGGTTGGACTGGATCCTCGACCTGAACCCTCCGAGGGTGTCAACTGCGATGAGACGGCCTTGACGGACGATCCCGACGCGATCCGCCATCCGCTCCACTTCGGGCAGGTAATGGGAGGACAGGAAGACCGTGCGGCCTTCCCGGCCGACCTCGGCCAGCAACTCCGCGAACTCCTGCTGCATGAGCGGGTCGAGGCCGCCGGTGGGTTCGTCGAGGATCAGCAGCTCCGGTTCGTGCATGAAGGCGTTCACGAGACCCACCTTCTGGCGGTTGCCCTTCGAGTACTCCTTGATCCGCCGGTCGAGATCCAAGTCGAAGCGCTCGGCGAGACGGGCGGTGGCGGCAGCGGTGTCGATACCCCGCAACCTGCTGAAGTAGAGCAGGAACTCCCGCCCGGTCATCGACGGGTACAGGGCCAGGTCGCCCGGTACGTACCCGACCCGGCGCCGAATGGGCAGGGAGTGGCTCACGATGTCCATCCCGAAAATGGATCCCGAGCCTCTCGTGGGGTGGAGGAGATTGAGCAGCAGGCGGATGGTGGTGGTCTTGCCGGCCCCGTTGGGCCCGATGAAACCGAACACCTCGCCGACATCGACCGCGAGATCGAGATCGACGATGCCCGGTGTTTGCCCGTAGTACTTGGTGAGACCCGCGGTCTCGATCGCAGCCGGCATCGCCATCCGCCTCCCCTGTTTCCCGCCGGGCTATCCGGCCCGGACCGGGCGGCGGGTCTTGTTGGCTTCGAAGAACTCTACAACCCGTCGCCAGGCATCGGCCGAGTCGGCGGCGAAGTCCTCGTGGTGACGGTCGAAGAAGGAGTGCGGAGCCCCGGGATAGACGACCACCTCATGGGGGATCCCGGCTTGGTGGAGCGCCGCTCTGAACTCCTCCACCTGGTCGAGGGGGATGCTCGGGTCGTCCCCACCCATCAGGGCCAGGATCGGACAGGCCATGCCCGCCACCCGGTCGATGGCGCCGCCGGTCTCCTCGGGTCGGCGGGGCTTGCCGTAGAAGCCGACGGCGCCCGCCAGACCGAGGCCGTTGGCGGCCTGGTGCCAGGAATTGGAGCCGCCGAAGCAGAACCCGACTGTGAACACCGGACGGTCTGGGTCCGCGGCCCGCAGGCGTGAGACGGCAGCGGTCACGTCGTCACGTATCCCCGCAAAGGTCGTGCCGTGGACGTGTGGCCAGAAGTCCCAGTCGTTGGGACGGTCCCCTATTCCGGCGGTGCGCCCGAAGTAGTCGATGGCGATGGCGTCGTACCCGGCCTGGGCGAAGCGAAGCGCCAGATCCGTGTAGAAACGGTAGAGACCGCGCACGTCGGGGAGCACCACCACCGCGGTCTCCGACGGGGTCGGTCCCGTTGCCTCGAACGCTGCGAACGCGTTGCCGTCCCGCGCGGTGAGCCTGAGATCCCGCCCGGTGGCTTTCCGGTCACCCTCTGGGACCGGAGGTTCGGAATCGTGGTCGAAACACATGCCGCCTCCGTTGCTTCTTCACGGCGGAAGGATATCGGCCTCCGGCTACTAAGAAGGGTAGCGGATAGGTGCTCACGTGGGGAGACACGAGCTACGACATTTCAAGAACCGCCCGCGATGACCTGGGGTTTCCCGACCAGCAGCCGCCTCGGAATGACTACACGGGCGAGCGCGCTCCGCCTATCCGCTAGCCCTCTAACGCCGATCCCGCAACAGTCGCCGCCATGAGACGGAGGAAGCAGACCACCGAGATACCGTTCCTGCGCCTGAGAGGGTGCGCGGATAGGTGCTCACCCTGGGGAAACAGCGAGTACGACCGTTGACGCGTACACACCGATGACCAGGGGTTCTTCGAGTTGGAACCGGGTAGGTCCATTGACAGGGGCGGTTACGGTCCGCCTACCCGCGCACCCTCCAAAGGTGTTCACCCCAGAGATGGTTCCCGTGGGAGACGGGCGCCGATCTGTGCGTGATCCGAGGGATAGCCCGAACCGCAGGCTAGCCTTGCGGTTATGTCACGGATAGGAAACTCACTCGCACTGGCCCGGTCGTCCTGGGCGGTACTCAAGGCGGACAAGGAACTGGTGCTCCTGCCGGTGATCTCCGGGATCGCTTCGCTGATAGTCGCCGCCTCGTTCATCCTCCCGATCATCTTTGCGGGTTTCGCCGACATAGGGGGAGCGACCATCGGGCTCCTGCTTCTGATGTACTTCGTTCTGGCTTATATCACGATCTTCTTCAACGCGGCCCTGATAAGCGCGGCGAACGAACGCTTGGAGGGTGGTGACCCGACGATCGGTAGCGCTATCAGGGGAGCGGCCCGCCGTGCGGGGAAGATCCTCCCGTGGGCGCTGCTGTCAGCTGTCGTGTCGGTGATCCTGAGAGCGATCGAGGAACGGGTCGGATTGGTTGGCAAGATCGTGATCGCCGTGGTCGGGATGGCCTGGACGGTGGTCACTTTCCTCGTACTGCCCATAATCGTGGTCGAGGGCATAGGCACGGGCAAAGCACTCAAGAAGTCGGGTTCACTGGTTCGGAATACCTGGGGCGAGAACCTCGCGGGCCATATCGGCCTCGGTATCGTCGGGTTCCTTCTGATCCTCCCGTCGATCGCTCTGGTGGCCGCCGGGATCGCGTCGGCCGGCACCGGGGTGGGCGGAGTCGCGATCGGCTTGGGCGTGCTCTGGGGAATCATCGTCATGGTGGTCATGGCCGCCCTAACCGGCATCTACCAGACAGCCCTGTACCACTTCGCGGTATCCGGCCATGTCCCGTCGGGTTACTTCGACAGCACGCTGCTGCAGTCAGCGTTCCAGACTCGTCGCCTTCGTCGGCGACGCTAGCCGGATACCACTCCCCCCAACAGTCGGTACGAACACTTCGGGATCTCCGCGACGCGACGGTGCCTGAGGTATTCCGTCAACCGGCGGCAGGTGACCAGATCGGACACCAGTCCTTGTAGTGGGTTTCAGTGACCTGGTTCAATACACCGCTGTCCACGTCAATGACGTGGATCTCGCCTTCACGACCGCTGGAGAAAGCTATACGGCTACTATCCGGATGCCACTCAGCACAGGAGCTATCCGCATCATCGTCTGAGCCGGCGCAAGTTTTCACCGTCTACATCGATGATGAACAGGCTCTCGCGATAGTCCATGTCTAGGTCACGAATAAAGGCGATACGGCGTCCATCAGGAGACCAGATGGGATAGCTGCCTTTGGTGAGTTCCTGTGTAGTTCCATCGTCCAGGTTGTATATGACGACTCTCTTGGATTCGTCCTGCCCCTCCACAGTGAAGGCCAGATGTTTACTGTCAGGGGACCAAGCTACAGCTTCATATCCGCTGGCCTCAGTCGTTATTCTGTCCAATTCCGTTCCGTCCGCACTGGCAATCCAGATGGCCCCGTAACCACTGAAAGTTCTGTCCGGAGAGGCCGGTAACCCGCTCCCAGAGTGGCCACCTTCATCGCTCGGCCAGAGGGCTAATGGAACCACCCACACGCACCGACGGATCGATCACATGCTGGGGAGCCAACAGCTGGGGCAGGCAGACGAACCTCCCGGCACATACGCAGCCGTTTCCGCCGGGTGCCGGACGACGGAGGCACGTGAGAACGTGCGCGCAGCCTCATATTGTTGACAGGTTGAACCCTCCGGTCACGTCGACCCTATCAACCCAGCGGCGTCATGAAGCGGTGCCGCCGCAGTCTGACAACCGAACCCCCTTGACTGCCGCCGTCGGGCAACGGGGCCTCTCCCGGCTGGCTCCTAGCTTCCCAGGAACGGATCGCGGGTCCTCAGTTCCGGGAACATGGAGAAGTCGCGGTCCCGGGTGAATAGCTCCTCAACTCCGTGGGCCACGCAGATGGCCGCGATCCGAGCATCGTGAACGACGCCACCGACAATCCGCGGGCGGTCCACGAATCGGCGAAGGATGGGGACGAAGTCATCCGTCTCGCCGATCATGCGATTCGACGGCGACGCTGTCCACGCATGAAACTGCTTCCAGGCCTGCGTAGGGGTACTGGCACTGTCCTTCCAGATCCGGCGGTTAGTCACCACGCTCAGGAACTCGAAACAGCACGGCCATGGGATCGCCCAGGGCCGATCACCTTCGGCTAGGGACACCAGAACCTCGTAAGCTCTCGCGCCGAGGCGTGCCTCCCTGCGATGGGCGTAGACGAGCACATTGGTATCTACGGCGATCATCGGGGTCCGGCATCGCCGTAGATCAACTCCCGAAGCTCCGGCCACGAATAGCTTTCCAATGGGTCCGCTGCCTGAGGATCACCGACTCTCAGGTCGGGAAGTTCGAAGGACGGGCCAGGGGAGGGTGCCGAGAGTACGAGACGCAGTCCATCCTCAACAACAGCTCGTAGTGGCCTGCCCGTTGCTCTTGCGTGGAGCTTGGCGCGTCTCAGCAGTTCGTCATGGATGTTCAGCGTTGTCTTCACGAGTGCCATACTACCCATACATGAGTATATGGTATAGCCATACTCAGTTGAGTAAGTGGTCGGTGGGAACGGGCGGTCCGGAACTTGGGCATGAACAGGCAGAACCCCGGATGGCCACTCTCGACAAGCGTGTGCTTGCTGTGTGCCTTCCAACCCCGGCGTTTCCGGCCGAGAACGGCGGAAGGCGGGAGACCGGCCCGACAGGCGCAGGAAGTATCGCGGTTGGCCGGGCCGGGACGGAAACTGTCGTCGGCCGGTTATCGACCCTTACGGATTCCTCATGGGGAGCCCGCCCGGCGGCGAGCGGCCCTGGCTCGGGCCTTGGCTGCTTCTACCTCGCGGTTCTTGGGTGGGGCCGCTGTGACCAGAGCGTCCACCAGCATCCGGGTATCCGCCGCAATCTGCTCCACCGCCCGGTCGAAGGCTGCCCGGTTGGCTCCCGATGGGCGGGAGGCGCCCATGATCTTGCGAACGTACTGCAGGGCGGCAGCGTGGACCTCCTCGTCCGTCGCCGGGGGCTCGAAGTTGTGGAGGGTTCGGATGCTGCGACACATGGCTCACGAGGTTAACGAGCGTTCGGAACGCTCGTCACTCGGTGTAGGGAATCACCTCGGGACCATCAGTGCGGGCCACGATCAGCAGGCGCTCGTGCTCGGCTAACTCGATGGCCTCTATCACCGCCTCGGCCGAGAGGGCCGCGTCCGCGTCGGGCCGGTCCCAGACCCGGGCTTTGACGCCCGTCTGTTCCTCGACCGCCCTGGCGACCTCGCCGCCTTCAGACCCGACCAGCACAACCGAGAGGACGGTCCTTCCAGGTGGTTTCGGGGGCATGTCTGCCAGGTCGGCCCGCCGGATCGCCCAGTGGTATGCGGCTGCTATGCCCACGGTCAACACCAGAGCCAGCGGCCAACGGATTGCGTAGATCGTCGTGGAGCCCACATCCCCCTCCAGTACAGCCTCCAGGATCCGGTAGGCCAGGAAGAACAGGCTTCCCAGGGCCAACACGCCACCTGCTCCGAACACGCATATCAGGTAGATCCGCCTCGTGGGCGAACCAAGCTCGGAATCCGGATCCGCCCGCCGCCAGCGCTGGGTCGCTGTCCAGTACCGCCACCACACGGGGAAACCGACCAGGAGCATGGCCACGGCCGCCACGAGGCCCGATCGATCGGAAGACCTGACGAGGTCGGCAGGCACGAGGGCGCCGATGGAGGCCGCGATCACAGCTCCGAGGCCACCGACCGTAGCGATGAGCCCGACACCCGTGACCGTGTACTCGTGGACCCGGTCGACCTCCGATCGGCGGGCCGGTCCCGCCGCGCGGAGAGCAGCGTGGTGGTAACGCCACAAGAGACCGCCGACCGCCATCAGCGCCAGGGCGAGCGGCAGTTCCTCGAAGTGCAGCCGGGCAGGATCCGTGGAATCCCCGACGAACCAGTCGAGGATCCGGTAGAGGAGGCTCCACACGCCGGTGAGGGCCGTGAGCAGGCCGCCGACCACTCCGGGGAGCAACACGTAGGCACGCCACAACGGGGTCCTTTCGGTGCGAATCGCGAGGAACCACCAGTAGCGGAGCCAGACGACCCCCCATACCACCAACCCGACCAGCGCGGTCAGGATCAGTTCTGCCCTGCCCTCGACCACGGTGGCGCCCACCAAGAGGTCATAGAGCCTGCCGAGGACTCCCTCGAGGAACAGAACTCCGAAAGTGGCCCCGGTGGCCAGCCCAATGAGGGAACCCAGCAGCACGCCGTAACGCAGGTAACCCGCGCGGTCCCGCCAACCGGCCAGAACATGATGCGAGAACCAGACGATTCCCCACACCACCATCACCGCGGCCGGCGTGATCCGGAACCTGCCTTCCGTCAGGCCTACGCCCCAGAGGTATGCACCGGTACCGGCGGCACCAAGGCTGATCAGTTCCGCCACCACCAGGTAGATCTCCCAACCCGGATCCACCCCGCCCGAACGGTCGAGGGCTCGCCTCACCCAACGAGACACCAGTACGAGGCCGGGCCCACAGACGATCACGCAGGCCAGCATGAAGGCCGTGTATCCCGACCCCCCGATCACCTCGGGATCGGCCAAGGCAAGTAGTCCGGTCAGCCCGGTCCCCACCAGCACCATGAGCACCAGCAGCATCCCGTACCGGAAGCAACGCCTCAGAGCACCCCCGGTGTCCCCGCCCGACCTACGGGACAGGAAGGTCACCACGGCCACAGCTAGAGCTATGGCAACCAATACCTCCAGAATCAGAGCAAGTATCACCACCACCTCCATCAGGGATTTCCTTCACGGTCCAGCATGGGCTCGGAACAGCCGTACCATGGCCACTCCTGGTCCGTGATGCGCCATTCGGCCCCGGACAACTGCAGGCTGAAGAACGCGTCGAACTCGTGGTACGAGTCGAAGATCCCCCGGTGCTCGGCCACCAGCACCTCGACCTCGGCTCCCGACCCGTCAACAACGGTCTCCATCCACTCGATCCGGTAGGCATCGTGCGAGAGGTGCCGGGGAAACCTGGAGTCGCACTCTCGCTGCAACCGGTCCGACAGGTAGGAGCGGGCCTCGGCACGCCTGCCTTCGATCACCGCCTGCAGGTAGCGCTGAACCACGCCTTCCGGTGTGGCCGGATCGAGCTGTGGACTGCGGATGAACGTGAAAGCGACCGCGACCGCCACCAGCACGCCGACCGCGATCCCCGCCCATAAGATGATCCGCGCACCGGGAGGAAACGACCCCTTCGGATCGGACCCGGATCGTGTTGGCGGCTCAGGGGTGTTCACGCCGTTGCAGACCGACCGCACGCCCGGCGAGATGGTCCCCACCCGCGGATTGCGTCCGGTCCTGGGAGCTGTAGTCTCATGAGCATGAGCGTAACCTACGAACGAATCCTACGCCTGAGGGCCATCCGCCAATACCAGAACCGTTCCGTAGACCCCGACGACCTCAACCGGGTACTGCAGGCGGCCCGCTGGACCGGCAGTTCCAAGAACCGCCAGAACTGGTCGGTGGTGGTGATACAGGACCGGGAACGAGTCGAGCGGCTGGCCGCATGCGGCAATTTCACGAAACCCCTGGTGGCCGCCCCCGTCGCCCTGGCTCTTGTGGAGGAGCCGGAAACCTACGAGTTCGACACCGGGCGCATGGCGCAGAACATCATGCTGGCCGCGGACGCTCTCGGTATGGCCACCTGCCCCATCACCATGCACCGGCACGAAGACGCGGCCCGCGTGCTCGGCCTCCCACCAGGGTGGCGTTGCCGCTACGCAATCGCACTCGGATATCCGGCTCCGACCGCCCGCCCGGCGAGGTTCGGGGGCCGCAAACCGCTCGAGAACATCCTTCACCAGGACTCGTTCGGTCAGTGACCACGACTTCTCGGGAACTGGCCGACGAGTACTGGGAGTTCCTGCTCGACCACCGTCACTTCTCCAACCTGGCCCGGGGCGAACTGAGTCGGATCGAGCAATGGGACGATCTCTCGGCCGAGGGAATACAGGCCGCCAGGGAGGCCTGCTTCCGGTTCGCTGCCCGCGCCGCCGACTCGACCGCGGACACGGCCTCCGACCGGATCCTGCGGGAGACCGTCGCAGCAGCCGCGTTCATGGGCGCGACGGTCGGCGTCTGGTGGCCGCACCTCCAAGCAGCCAGCCGCCAGTCCGGGCTGCTGAGCGCCCTGCTGCCGGCGATCCACCTCCAGCCTCTCGTCACCGCCGACCACGGTCGTCGGTATCTGGAGAAGCTGCGCCGCTTCCCGGCGATGATCGACCAGTTGGTGGATCGGCTCGAAGAGGGCGCCGTGACCCGGATAGTCCCCCTTGCCCTGCATGTGGGCCAGACAATCGGCAAGCTGGACCAGACGCTCTCCCGGCCTCCGGTGGACGACCCGATCACCACGCAGGCCGCTCCGGCCCGGCTGGGCGAGGCCGAGGCGATCCGGTGGCGAGGGGACCTGGTGGAGGCGATCGAGGCTCATGTGCGTCCGAGCCTGTCTCGCTTCGCAGGGGCACTCCACGATGTGACGCTCCCTTCGGCACGCCCCTCGGACCAGGCAGGATTGTGCCACCTGCCCGGGGGCGATGCGGTGTATGCCGACATGGTCAAGGGTCACACGACGCTCGACCTCGAGCCGGAAGCGATCCACCAACTGGGCCTCGGCAGGGTTGGCTTGTTGGAGGACGAGTACCGGCGCATCGCGGGACCGCTGCTCGGTACCTACGAAATGCCTGAGATCTACACTCGACTGCGCGATGATCCGGGACTCAAATACGATCGCTCCGATGACCTGGTGGCAGACGCGTTCCGCTGCCTGGAGAAGGCCACCGCTGCAATGGGGGGTTGGTTCGACCCCCTGCCCCGGGCGCCCTGCCTAGCCGACCCGATCGATGTGGGAGCCATGGCCTACTACTACCCGCCCACCGCCGACGGGGTACGCCCGGGGCGTTTCTTCTTCAACGTCGCCGACCCGACCGCCTGGGCCACCTTCCAGATTCCGGCGGTCGCCTACCACGAGGGCATCCCGGGACACCACCTCCAGATCGCTCTGGCCATCGAGAACACCGGTATCCACGACCTTCACAGGCACGTCTACCTGCCGGCCTTCGGCGAGGGGTGGGGCCTCTACAGCGAGCGCCTCTCCGACGAGATGGGCCTGTACGAGGACGACTGGGAACGGGTCGGTATGCTCACCGCCGACTCGTTGCGGGCCGGGCGGCTGGTGGTGGACACCGGTATCCACGCCTTGGGTTGGACGAGGACCGAAGCCATCAGGTACCTGGCCGACCACTCTCCCATGTCCATCCATGAGATCACCGAAGAGGTCGACCGGTACATCGCCTCTCCCGGCCAGGCGCTCTCCTACATGCTGGGACGCCTGGAGATCGAGTCCCTGCGCGCCGAAGCCGAGGCCCGGTCGGGCAAGGCGTTCGACATCAAGAGCTTCCACGGAACGGTCCTCGGTAGCGGCACCGTGCCGCTACCCACCCTGCGTTGGATGGTCCGGGATTGGCTGGACGGGGACGATTCCGCCGCAGGTGGCCGCTGAGCAGGGCACCAAGGACGGCGGCTCCGAGGCGCCACCGGTGTGATCCGGTTGCCACACGTTCACCGTCGACCGGGTTCCGGCGCCCATCGGGGCCGGGAGGACCGGCGTCCTCGGTGTAGCATCGGTCGGCCATGAGCGACTTGCTTGCCGCAGCCCGAGCGATCTTCCCCGAAACGGTGGACCTACGCCGCCGGCTCCATCGTTTTCCCGAGCGCGGCAACCACCTTCCGACGACCCGGACGGTCGTCCTCGACGCGCTGGATGGCTTACCGCTGGGGATCAACCTGCACGAGAGCACCTCCGGGGTGGCGGCGGTGCTTCGGGGTGACCGGCCGGGGCCGACCATCGTCCTGCGCGGCGATATGGACGCCCTGCCGGTTCAGGAGGACACCGGCCTCCCCTTCGCCAGCGAGCATCCCGGGTTCATGCATGCCTGCGGTCACGACCTGCACACGGCGATGCTGGTCGGAGCGGCCCGGATCCTGTCATCCATGAAGCAAGAACTGGCAGGCACGGTGATCTTCATGTTCCAGCCCGGCGAGGAGGGATTCTTCGGCGCCCGGCTCATGCTCGAGGAAGGCCTGCTCGACACCACCGAGGAAAGGCCCACCGGCGCCTTCGCCATGCATGTGACCACCTGGTTCGCCTCCGGCACCATCCAGCACCGTCCGGGACCCCAGATGGCGGCAGCCGACGAAGTTCATATAACGGTGAGGGGGAAGGGCGGCCATGCATCGGCCCCCTACCTGTGCCACGATCCCATTCCGGTGGCGGCCGAGATCGTGCTGGCGGTCCAGATCGCGCTGACCCGCCGCATCAACGTCTTCCACCCGGGCGTGATCACGTTCGCCATGATCGAGGCAGGCACCACCCACAACGTGATCCCCGAGACCGCCCGTCTGGTGGGAACGGTCCGGGCGCTGTCCGATGACACCCGGGAAGAACTGCATGCCATCCTCCGGCGGGTGGCGAGCAACGTGGCCGCGGCCCACGGCGTGGAAGCCGACGTACAGATCGATATCGGTTACCCGGTGACCGTCAACGATCCTTCCTACACGGCCTTCGTGGATACGATCGCCAAGCGGACGCTGGGAGATGACCTGGTCCGGCCGCTCAAGAATCCGTCGATGGGAGGTGAGGACTGGGCCTACGTGCTCAGAGAGGTTCCGGGAATGATGTCCTACCTCGGCGCATGCCTACCGGGCCAGGTTCCCGGGAAGGCTCCGGGAAACCACTCCAACCGGGTGGTGTTCCACGAGGAGTCGATGGTGGCGGGGATGGCCCTGCATGCCGCAGTGGCGATGGCTCACGGCAGGGACGAGTTCGCCACCGGATGACCGAATCCGCAGTCGTTACCCAACATCGATATAAATATACCTTACTATCTATCGTATCCCTCTACTCACCTTAATCGACAAGGCTAAGTTGTCTTGAGCTACATGATCGACGTCGCCATCGTCGAATTGCGGAATGAGATGAACCACAGGTTCGACAGAATGGACCAGAGGATCGACGGGCTGGGCGGCGTGGAGGTGCAGGTCGCGACCCTGGCCGGTCCCGCCCCGCCAGTCCCCGTCGGGACGAGCGACCGGTAACCCCCGATCGTCGCCCACACCGGGACCCTCGAGGCGAGTCCACCACGTTGAGCCGGCAGCCGCGAACCGCTCCCGAGTTCCCGGAACTCCGGCAACGCCGTACCCTTGCCCATTGATGACCAGCAACGCGATTCTCGACGAGGCGCGCCAGCCCGAGCACCGGATCCTGGGCCGTGGCGCCGAGCTCATCCTCCGTCAGCTCCGCCGGGCGCCCCGGGAGTTCGGCGTCGGACTGGCCGCCACCAGCCTTTACGCGGTGGCCACGATCGTCTCCTCCTATGTGATCGGCTGGGCCACCGACTCGGTCTTGCTTCCCTCCGCCCAGCGAGGGGAACTCACGACCGCGTCCCTGGTAGCGCTTACCCTCGTGGTGGTGGGGGTGGGCGTGGCCAAAGGAATCGGGATCAGCCTGCGCCGCTACGGGGCCTACCGGGCGCAATACCGGCTGGAGCAGCGGGACCGGGTCGATGTCACCGACCACTACCTCGATCTACCGATCGAATGGCACCGCCGGCACCCGACCGGTCAGCTCCTGTCCAACGTCAACGCCGACGTGGAAGCGGCCTCCCAGATCGCCGCTCCCCTACCCATGGCCTTCGGGGTGGTGGTGATGCTGGCCATCATGTCGGTGCTTATGGTGGTGACCGATCCGTTTCTGGCGCTGGTCGGATTCTCGATCATGCCGGCCATCATGGTCAACAACCTCTTCTACCAGCGGAAGATGCGGATCGCCGCCGCCGCCGCTCAGCGGATCAGGGCAGAGGTGGCAGAGGTAGCCCACGAATCGTTCGATGCGGCGCTGGTGGTGAAGACCCTGGGCCGGGAGGAAACCGAGGCCAGCCGGTTCGGCGCCCTGTCGGACAACCTTCGCTACAGCATGGTGGAACTGGGCAAGCTCAGGGCCGTCTTCGACCCGATAATGGAAGCCCTGCCCACCATCGGTGTGCTGGCGGTGGTGGGGGTAGGCGCGTGGCGGGTCGACCAAGGTGTGATGACCGCCGGAACCCTGGTCACCTTCGCATACCTCTTCCGCCTCATCGCCCTGCCCATGAGGGTGTTCGCCTGGTTGCTCGGGCAGCTTCCCACCGCAGTGGTAGGTCTTAACCGTATAGAGGCGGTTCTGTCCGAGCGAGGGACGGTGGCCTACGGCCCGCAACACGTTCCGGGACGCGGCGCCGTGGAGGCGGAAGCCCGGAATGCTTCCTACCTCCATCCGGAAGCATCACTCGCCGACCTCGACGGTGAGCACAGCCGGCCCGAATCCCCGCCACTCGAAGGCCATGACCCAACCGACGACGACCGGCGAGGTGTCGAGTCGATCTCCTTCAAGACCCCGCCGGGCCATACGGTGGCCCTCGTGGGCCCTACCGGGTCGGGCAAGTCGACCGTGGCCCAGCTGCTGGTTCGCCTGTTCGATCCCGACTCCGGCTCCATCCGACTCGACGGAACCCCCCTTCCCGATCTGTCCCGGCCTGTCATGGGGAGTTCCGTAGACCTGGTATTCCAGGAGCCCTTCCTGTTCAATACCACGGTTCGGGAAAACATCACCCTTGGCGGCGGCTACGCAGAGGACGAGATCCTGACCGCCACCCGGCTGGCTCAAGCTCACGAGTTCATAACCGAGTTGCCCGAGGGTTACTCGACCGTGCTCGGGGAGCGAGGCGCCAACCTGTCCGGAGGTCAGCGGCAGCGGGTCGCGCTGGCGCGGGCGCTGGTCCGCCGACCCCGGCTTCTGGTGCTGGACGATGCCACTTCCGCAGTGGATCCGGCGGTCGAGAGGGCCATCTTCGACGGCCTGACGACTCTGGATACCACCGTGATCATGGTGGCCTACCGCCGAGCCTCGATCATGCCGGCCGACGAGGTCATCTTCATAGAGGAGGGCCGCATCACCGGTCGGGGAGCCCACGACGAGCTGTACGAGACACTCCCCGCCTATGCGGCTCTCATCGACGCCTACGAGGTGGACGGGCAATGACGGTGTCAAGGCACGCCGGAGTGAGCCTGGACCGGTCCGATGTCGGGGCGTGGGAGACCGTCAAGCGGGGCCTGAGGCTGTCGCCCGAACTCCGCCGGGGCATAGGCGTCAGCCTGGTACTCGCCCTGCTTGCCACGGCGGGTCGGGTAATCATCCCGGTGGCTATTCAACAAGTCCTGGACGGGGGCCTGACCGGAACCAGTGTCGACATGGGTTTCGTGGGGCGAATGATCGGGTTGTCGGTACTGGCCGTGCTGATCACCGCGGTGGCAACGGGGCTGATGCACCTTCGCCTGGCCCGCGTGTCGGAGGCGGCGCTGTCCGGCCTCCGGATCAGGGCCTTCCGCCACATCCACGACCTGTCGATGCTCCACCAGGCTTCGGAGCAGCGGGGCGTCCTGGTATCCAGAGTGACCTCCGACGTGGACCAGATCAGCCGCTTCATGCAGTGGGCGGGTCTGATGATCATCGTCAATGCCGGCCAAGCCCTCCTCTCCATGGTGGTGATGGCCGTGTACTCGTGGCAGCTGTTCCTCACCGTTATGGCTGTCCTACCGGTGATCCTCTTCGTAATCCGCTGGTTTCAGTCCAGGCTGGCCGACGCCTACCTGATCGTCAGGGAGAAGGTGGGGAAGTTGCTCGGCGCCCTGGCCGAGGTGGTGGTCGGCGCTCCGGTGATCCGGGCTTACGGGATCGAGGAGCGAGTGCGGGCCGATCTGAGCCGGGCCATCGAGGACCACCGGTCGTCTGCCTCCCGGGCCGGCGGCATCTCGTCCGGTTTCTCCGGCGTCAGCGAGGTCCTCACATCAGCCGTCACCGCCGCCGTACTGGTTGTGGGCGCCGCGCTGACCGTCGGAGACGACACGTCGATCGGCACCGTGGTCGCTTTCCTATTCCTGGTACAGCTGTTCATATTGCCCATCCAGCTCTTCGGCGAAGCTGTCAACGAAGCCCAGTCCGCGGTGGCCGGATGGCGAAGGGTTCTCGACGTTCTGGACATACCCCCCGACGTAGCCGATCCGGGAGAGACCGGAGTGGACCTCCCCCGCGGTTCGTTCGGGGTCCGGTTCGAGAACGTGTCTTTCCGCTACCCGTTATCGGGTGAGAGGGCCCGCGAAGCCACCGGGGTGATGGCGATCGGAAGAGTCACCGTGCAACTCGATCCGCGTACCCATGTTGCGGTGGTCGGGGAAACCGGGTCCGGCAAGACCACTTTCGCCAAACTGGCCACGCGGCTCATGGACCCCACGTCGGGGCGAGTGGTGCTGGGAAACGTGGATGTCTCGCGGGTCCGGTTCGGATCCCTGCGGGACCGGGTGGTCATGGTGCCCCAGGATGGCATGCTGTTCCGCGGCTCGATACTCGACAACGTCCGGATGGGCAAACCCCACGCCACCATGGCCGAGGTTGAGAAGGCCTTCGCTCGGCTCGGACTGCACGGCTGGCTGGCAGAGCTGGGACAGGGACTCGACACGCAAGTGGGAGAGCGGGGATCGGCCCTCTCGGTCGGCGAGCGTCAACTGGTCACCCTGGTGAGGGCGGCGATTGCCGATCCCGACCTGCTGGTTCTGGACGAGGCCACATCCGCGGTGGACCCGGCCACCGAGGTGCGTATCTCCAGGGCACTGGGCGAGCTCACCGCCGGACGCACCGTGGTCACCATCGCCCACCGGCTGTCCACGGCCGAAGTTGCAGACCGGGTGCTCGTGTTCGATGCGGGCCGGGTGGTCCAGGACGGCCCCCACCGGCGGTTGATCGCCGAGGGAGGCGCGTATGGACGGCTTCACGAGGCCTGGGAGAGGGGAACCTCCGAACGGGCAGTCGGGTCGGGATAGGCACGACGGTTTTATCCACCACCCGGGCAGCCCCCTACGGCGTCACATACGCTTGCTCAGATCGACGGGAACCTGATACCGGGGACCGCCAATCGGTTGACCCGGCGCAGGCGGCCCCAGGAAGGTCACGCTCTCGTAGAAGTCGTCCAGCGCGATGAACCGACCGTTTCGCTCCGCCCACTGCCTCATCCGGGTGTTGCAACTGTGACGCCAGGATATGACCTCGATGTCCCAGCCTCGACTGTGCATACGCTCCAGGTCAGCATGAAAACCAACACCGCCATCGAAGCCCGCACCGTCGCCGGTGAGCAGGACCGCAATACCGGGATCTCCGTTGTAGTCGTACCCGTCGCGCAGCATCGCATTTGACAAAGTCTGGTCCACGCCCTGTTCTCGCCCATGCGTCGTGCCGCGTTCCAATAGATGAACGGAGACACCCTCGCCCTCCAGCCGGTTCCAGACGTGCCGCAACTCCGGCGGAATGGAACCTACCGCCACCGCGTGTTCGATCTGTCGTCCCGCGCGTGCCAACTCGAGCAGGTTCCGGAAGTCGATACGAACCCGGTATCGGGCAGCTGCGCCTTCCCTCTCAACCGCAACATGCTGCGCGCTGATGAAGATGTTGGAGTTGTCCCAGTAGAGGAACACTCTGTCCATGACGACCTCCGTGGCCAATCGATGCCAAATAGCGACTCAACCGACCATCGGTCCAATGCCGGCCGGGCGGCCCACCTGGGATATCAACAAGCCGAAGTCCTTACTCGTTCCGGTTGTTGCGCTCAGGAAGCGAATCCGATTCTGCAGCTAGCCGGTCGGTACTCTCGGCGCTCTCGGTCCGGGAGCCGAGGCTACTTGGGTCCCATCCTGATGCCGCCGTCCATGCGGATCGTCTCCCCGTTCATGTACGCGTGAGTAACGAGGAACAATACTATATCAGCGTACTCGTCGGGTCGGCCCAGACGCTTGGGATGGAGGACCTGCATGCCGAGCGACGCCTTGGCGGGCTCGGGCAGACCGGCCAGCAAGGGGGTGTCGATGATCCCGGGGGCGACGGTGCTGACCCGGATGCCGAGAACCGAGAGGTCGCGGGCGATCGGCAGCGTCATGCCCACGATCCCGCCCTTGGAGGCCGAGTATGCGGCCTGGCCGATCTGGCCGTCGTAGGCGGCCACCGAGGACGTGTTGATGATGGCGCCCCTATCGTTGTTCTCGTCAGGCTGGTTCCCCATCATCGCGGACGCCGCGACGCGGATCGTGTTGAAGGTCCCCACCAGGTTGATCTCGATCACCTTGCGGAACAGGGCCAGGGAATGCGGGGTCCCGTCCCGGGCGAGAGTCCGGCACGGCGGCCCGATCCCCGCGCAGTTCACAACCACCCGTATCTCGCCCAACTGCGCGGCCGCGTCCACCCCGGCCACCACATCGTCCTCCCTGGTCACGTCACAGTGGGCGAAGACGCCCCCCAGTTCGTCGGCAACCGCCTCACCCAGATCGTCGTTGATGTCGAGGATCGCCGCTTTCATGCCGGCACCGGCCAACTTTCGGGCGGCGGCCGCCCCGAGTCCCGATGCTCCGCCGGTCACAACCGCCACAGCTCCGTTGAGGTCCATACCTTCCTTACCTTTCTTTCCTTAACTCGACCGACGCTACCCGCCCGGAAGCTCATACCAGAACCCGGCTCCGAATTCTTTCGCGGTCACGGCCACGAGGATGGAGTGAGCACCCGGTATCGAGCAGGTCGATGCCATCATGGTCATCGCGCCAGGACAGCTATCGGAGGAGGGATGGGTGCCGACGCGGAGCGCCAAGCCAAACCAGAGTAACCGATCCCACTCCCCGGACCCTCGTGCCGGTGATCGGCCGTCCTCCCGTACCGTTATCTATACCGACGGAGCCTGTTCCGGCAATCCCGGCCCGGGCGGATGGGCCTGGGTGATCCCGGGCGGGCGCTACCGGAGTGGGGCGGAGCGGCACACCACGAACCAGCGTATGGAACTGGCGGCCGCGCTAGACGCGGTGAGAACCGTCGAGGGTGCTCTGGAAATCGTCAGCGATTCGACCTACGTGGTGAACTGCTTCCGGCAGCGCTGGTGGGAGGGCTGGCTCAGCCGAGGCTGGGTGAACTCCAAGAAGCAGCCCGTGGCGAACCGCGACCTGTGGGAACCGCTGGTGGAGATATACCGCGCCCGATCGATCACCTTCCGGTGGGTGAAGGGACACGCGGGCAACAAGTGGAACGACGCCGCCGATCGGCTGGCGGTGGAGGCGTCGCTGACCCAGCGAGGGACCGATGGAGAAGGCCCTCCGCCTGCAGAGCCGATCGCATCCGCCCGGCGGGACGGTTCCCACCAGCAAGGTCGTCCGGAACGGCCGCATTCCAAACCCCCCGAGGAGGACCTCCCACCCGGACACACCGTGGTGTACACCGACGGGGACACCCCGGGCCACTCGGGCCCGGGCGGATGGGCCTGGATGGTGCCGGGACGGCGTTACCGGAGCGGAGCCGAGGAGCGCACCACCACCCGCCGCATGGAGTTGACGGCCGCCCTCGACGCGGTGCGGGAACTCGAAGGCGCCTTGGAGGTCGTGAGCGACTCGACCTACGTGGTGAACTGCTTCCGGAACCGCTGGTGGGAAGCCTGGCTCAGGCGGGACTGGGCGAACTCGAAGGGCAAGCCGGTGGCGAACCGCGACCTGTGGGAACCGCTCATCGAGATGTACCGGGCCAGACCGATCGGCTTCCGGCTGGCGGGACCGGAGGACGACCAGTGGACCGGCGCCACCGGATGGCTGGCCACCGAGGCGGCCCGGACCCAGCAGGGAGCCCGGGGAGAGGTGCCACAACCCCCTGCGTGGTAAGGAGGGCCACTCCGGTGCCGGGCTACGTACCGGCGACGGCCATCTCCCGGCGGAACTTCTTCCAGTCCGACACCTTGGTGGACCAGAGGACATCGGTGACGATCGACCCCACGCCCACCGCCACCACCAGGAGAGTGGCCCACAGGGGTACTCCTGCGGCCAAGGCCGCCGGGACGAGGGCGAAAGGAACGAGTTTGCTCACGATGGCCCCCGAGGCATGCATCCAGGCTCTCCTCCTCGGGTCGGCGGCAAGGTACGTGGCGTAGTCGGTCTTCACGCCCGGCTGGGGGCGGCGCAGCGTGCCGACGAACCAATGGGTGAAGCGGATCCCGGCCAGCCGGCCCACCGCCAGGTGCGCCAGCCCGTGGGTGGCCACGAGGACGGCGCCCATCCCCGCCAGGAGCAGTACGCCGTTCCACGGCTCCTCGGTGTAGTAGGCGAGACCCACCAGAACCAGTCCTACCGCCGTGCCGAGGACCGCCGCCGCGGTGCCCAACCCGACCGGGATGGTGAGCAGCGCCCACCGCTCGAACGCCTCACGGTCGATGGCGGCGATCCGCCCGCCCGACTCCTCCACCAACCCCGGAGCCCGCTTGACGGCCTCCACCGCCGCCCAGAAACCGGATCCCGCGAGCCCGGCGGCGGGATCACCGGCCAACCTCGCCTCGACAGCGTCGAGTATCCTGCCGACCTCGTCCCGATCCATCCCGCCTCTCCCGTTCCGCCTCTCCAATCCTACTGTGAGCCGATTCCTAGCAGAGTGCCCGACACCCCGGGCCGCTCCCGGCTCGCCGTACACCTCCAGGAGAATGCTGAAAAACGGGTAAACGGTTGGCCCATCGTCCGCTGACATGGCATTTTGTCATCGACCGTCGGGCGAACGGGGAGGTCTCGGCACTCTCCTAATGGGGGTCCACCACTTCTAGGAGCAAGGCTGAACACGTTCCGAGCCAGGTGGTGGTGGCGGGGGCGGGACCCGCCGGTAAACCGGCGGCCGCGGTTGTGGCGAACTCGGGGGCATGTCCCACCTTTTCCGTTCACAGAGGTCGGGTGCCGACACTTCCCAACGGGTGGAGCCGAGTGCTCGGCTGGGATCCGCAGGAATGATGCAGACCGCCGATGTGGTGGGAGGAAACAGCTGTAACACGTGGTTTATAATAGATCTTCGATATGAAACAATTAGAACTAGCGTATACCCATGCTATAGATGGGTCAACTTAGTTCAAGAGATTCAAATCGGGACAGTCTATTGTAGTAAGTATCAATATCCAGTGTATATATTCCAAGAATGTGACCGGAGTATGAGGATGGAATGGTTTGTTGAAAGTTTGAGGGTGGGACTGGCCGGAGATGGTGGGAAGCGGTATCGGGTCTCCGCGTCCAGGGGTACCGGATTCCTCCCCGCCGTCCGCCGGTGGGGATCAGTCGATGCAAGAGGTATTCCCGCGGTGCGTGTCGGCATATTTCGGACAGGGAGACGGTCCGCAGAGGATGGAGGGAGGATGGAGATTCGCCATATCAATCCACGCCTAGGCCAGGATCACGAATAGCAACAGAGGATGCTATATCGGTATTGACACCGGTTATCGGCAGACCGGGTACCGGGACGATGCCAGACGACACGGGTGCCGCGCCCGGCCCGGATGCCTGTCCGCTGACCTTCCTGTTACACGGGCGGTGGGACCGACTCGGGCTTTGCAAAGACGGTCTGTGTGACGTCGCTGAGCATCGTGAAAGTCCTGATCACGTCTTCAAGCTGTTCCGTATCCAGCAACTCTGCTATCTGCAGGATTCGCTCCCGACCGATGCCCCAAAAACGTTCCATGGTCTCCTGCCCCAGGGCAGTCGAGTCGCATTTGACCACTCTACGGTCGTCTGGATCCGAGAGTCGCTCCACGAACCCCTTATCCACCAAGCGGTCTACGACGCCGGTGGTGGCCGAGAGGGTACTCCCCAAGTAGCCGGCAATGTTGCTCATCCGCATCGGCCCCAGACATAGCAGCATGGCCAGGGTCCTAACCTGGGGGAAGGTCAAGCCCAGCCCTTTCCACTGCTCCAAGGGGCCGCCGTGCAGTTTGCCGTTCAGGTGCTCGGTCAACTCAATGACCTGCTCGATCAGTTCTTTCTTGTATTCGGTTCCCGCATGCTCCAACGATATTGCCTTTGTCTCGCTATTAGCAACGAGTTGTTGTCGCCCGGTTTCGCGCGTCGTCTAAGGTGCATCATTCGGACACATAGCCACATGGGCATGGTCTCCGGTAGACGACAGGTAGTCGCGCCCCGATAAGATTATCCGCAACCTCCGAGACTGCCGGACAATAGCTCGTCAGCGCCATTGACAATAGCACGATAACGGCATAGCGTCAGCAGGATAACGGCATAGCGTCTGCAACAACATTAGTGCCAAGCACGATATTAATGGAAATCTTAATGATATGGTAAGCATCAATATTAATCCCATCGCACAAGGTAATACGGCTTTCGGGCAGTGCGCTCCGGTCACGTCGGACCATGTCGCGTCACCTAGCACCGCCACACAGCCAGCACCTCCTGGGCTGTCCGGCGCCATCGGCCGGTTGTGCCGATCAGCGTCGATCCCGGCCGCGACCAACTTGGGCCCCGGCAACCGCTACCGAAACCAGATGTAAAGCCGGCCGCGACCGACCGTCCCCAGCTCGCCGGGGGGTGGCGCTGCGGTTGGCGGTAGTGTCAGTAGGGTGGGTGGCAGCAAGCGATCGGAGGATTGTGCTCACGCTCAGCGGACTGAACTGGTTGGCGATCATCGTGGCGGCTATCGCATTCTTCGCCTTGGCGGCAATCTGGTACCAGCCACCTGTGATGGGTCGGAGGTGGATGGAGGCAGCCGGTGTCGAGCCATCCGGCGACGGACCCAACCCGTGGATCTTCGTAGGTACGCTGGTCGCCTACTTCATCATGGCGGTCGTCCTCGCCATGATCGCCCGGGGGACCGGCGCCTCATCGTTCTCCGACGGACTCGTCCTGGGCCTCTCGACCGGTATCGTCTTCGTAGCTTCGCAAGCGTGGATCAACGCTACCTACGAAGGCAGATCGAAGAAGCTGGTAATCGCCAACGGTGGCATCGGCATCATCGGACACGTCGTCATGGCGGTGATCGTCACCACTTGGGCTTAAGAGGGTGTGCGGATAGGCGGACACGACTGCTCCTATCCGTAGACCCAACCCGGTTTCCCCGCCGGAGAACCCCTGGTCAGGGCCGTGGACTCGTCAACCGTCGCGGTCACTGTTTCCCCAGGTGACCACCTATCCGCACACCCTCTAGGTAGAACCTGGAGCAATCCCCCGGAAGCCGTCGCTCACCCAGGAACACCCGGATACCGGATATCGAATGAGCTGATGTCGTTGGTGGTGTTTTTCTCCTGGAAGGGTTGGCTCTGATACCAACCGGAACCGAATACGAGCCATCACAGTTAGAGGGTGCGCTCGATGAGATCGGATTGCTTGACGTGCCCGGTTCGCCTTGCTGGACTCTGAGCCCTGCGAGGAGGTGGTCCATCCCGGCCCAAGCGGTCAACCGGTTTTCGATCATTGCGCCGACGAGTTGGGCTTGGTGATGTACGAGTTGCGTCGGCACCTGTGACGGCCGGCGGGCCGGTCCCGAAAAAGGGACCCGGTACCTATCGGCGCGACTGCATCATCATGGGCGTCGCTGTCGGGGTGACCGGGACCACGTTCGGGGTGTTCGCAGACGCAGCCGGCCTCGACCTGCCACGGGTTGTAGCCATGTCTGCACTGATGTTCACCGGCGCATCACAGTTCGCGGCGGTCGGCGTCATCAACGACGGAGGGACGGGCGGTGCAGCGGTAGGTGCGGCCCTGCTGCTGGCTGCCCGCAACACCCTCTACGGTCCGGTGGTGCGCCGTGCTTTGCCGGTCTCGACACTGGCCCGGCTGGGCGCAGCCCACTTCGTGGTCGACGAGACCACCGCTATGGCCGCTGCTCAGACCGGCCGCCGGGCCGCCGCCGGCGCCTTCCGGTTGGCGAGCATCAGTCTTTGGCTGTGCTGGAATCTGGGCTCGGTCGTTGGAGCGGTGGCCGGCTCTGTCCTGGGTACACCCGAGACATGGGGACTCGACGCTGCATTCCCTGCCATCTTCGTCGCGCTGCTCCCTGCCCATCTGCGCACGGTGGCTGGACGAACGGCAGCAGCGGCGGCAGCAGCTATCGCGTTGGGTGCGGTGCCGTTCACCGCGCCCGGAATCCCGATCCTGCTGTCGGTACTCGCTTTGCTGCCTGCGCTTTACGTTCGAGCCCGCCGACAGCGGCTACCGGGTCCTGGAAACGAGGCGGGGGCCGCGCCGTGAGCTGGCTGTTGCTGATCGTGCTCGTGGTCGGCTCCTACGCCTTGAAGGCCTTGGGCGTCACAACGCTGGGCAGCACTATCGAGCGCAGGCTAGGCCCGGTTGTGGCGCTTGTACCGGCCTCGTTGTTCACGGCCCTTATCCTGGTCATGACCGTCGAGGAGGCCGGCGAACTGGTAATCGACGCGCGGCTCTCAGGAGTAGCCGCCGGGGCTGTGGCTGTGTGGCTCAAGGCACCGCTCATCGTCGTAGTGCTGACAGCCATGGCTGTCACTGCCGGGCTTCGAGCCCTATCCTGATCGACCAACTTGCCCTTGAGGGTGTCCGGCGACTCGGGGGGATGGCCGCTTGCCAAGGCATGATCTATCCGTGAATCACCAAGACGTCCCGCTGGTGGTGGCGTGAGGCGATGTCACTTCAGAACGGCCTGCTCCCATAGGCGCCAATTCCCTTCGATTTGACCGCCCCGGATGCCATACAGCGTGTTGACCGACGCCAGAAGCCCGTCGCAGGAGTTCGGAACGATCGTAACCAAGTCTCCAATGCAAGGGCGTGCAGGTGCGTCCGGGAGTTCGACCACTGCGTGCTCCGTGTAGAGGCGGGTGATTCGAGCTTCGGGATACTCCAGGATGTGCTCGTAAGTGGACCGGCCGGGAATCTCGTTGTTGGAAAGTATCCGCCATCCAACGTCGAGGACAACTCGATTGGCGTTCGGTCGGCTGATTACGGTGCTAACCACCCGTAATGCACAGTTCTCATAGGTCACCAGTCCATATTCGACTTTGGTGGCGTCGTAGAACGAGTAGTTGCCGGGCCGAGCTTCCGTGACCGTCTTCGGCGGACAATCCGGCCAGGCTCGCATCGCGAACACTGTTCCTCCGACGCTCACCGAAGGGACATCGATTCCAGCGCGGGCCAGTCGGGATACGACCTCTGCCAGAAGAGCTTCGCTTCGGTCGATATCGGAACACTCCGGATTGCCACCCAGGTAAGCGGCAAGCCCGGCAAACTCGAGGACCGGCGATTGGGCGACCGCTTTGGCGAGCGCCGCGGCTCGGGTCGGCAAATCCTGTGCGAGCGCCGCCGATATCGCACTCGACATACACAGGAGCCTTCCGGCCAAAGATTACGGCAACCCGGGATAATTTTTCGATAGCTTCGTCCGACTCTGCGGTAATAGCCAATGCCGTACGGGCCTGAAGCTCCATGAACCGACTTAGCTTCTTGCTGTCCACCAGCGAGTTGGTAAGCAGGATCTCCCTGAACCCTGCCGCGACCATCGTCTCTACTTCGTCAAGGGTCTGGCAGGCGATACCCGCCGCGCCTGCCGAAACTTGCATCCGACCGAGCGCCGGGACGCGATGCACCTTGATGTGTGGACGAAGGCTGATCCTGCTCTCTCCCAGCCTCCGGTGCATAGCGATGGTGTTGGCCTCGAAGGTATCGATCATCACCATTGTGAATGGTGTCGAGAGAGTGTCCGGCGTCAAGCCAGAGATACGATCCCCTTACCTGGATCCATGTGGATGGGGGTGGTCGTCCTGGGGCCCGCAGCCATCGCAGAACCCCAGGAACGCGAAGTGGTGGGGGTTGGTTTGGAAACCGTACTTGTGATGGAGGAGTTCGTAAAGAGAGGAAAACTCCGAGTGAGGTATCTCGATTGTCTTGCCGCAGAATTCACACACCAGGTGTTCGTGGTCGTGTTCCAAGGTGACGTGCCACTTTCCGGATTGCCCGTTCTTCAGCGGAATGTGATGGACCAGTCCGATACGGGCGAGGTCGTCAAGGACCCGGTAAACCGTGGACGCTTCTATGCGGCCGGTGCTTTTCAATACATGATCAATGATCATCCGGGCGCTGATGAAAGGCTCATCACTCGTTACCAGGGCACGGACTACGGCTCTTCTGGGAAGAGTCAACCGCAATCCAGCCTCCCGGATTTTCTCGATTAACAGGTCTTCAGTCAGAACGACATCGGTGGACATGCGCCTGGTGGATTGTAGCACGTGCATATGGCACCTGTTGCAACTTGTTGTCATCAACAACATCATCGACTTTGCCAACCACTGGCAGCTTCGGTATCAAGGGGGTCAATCTCTTGCCCGCATCTGCGGATCGGTTGCCTGCTCGAGCCTCCATTCTGTTCAGCCGCGAAAGCGGGCCGGATGGATGATGGTCGGGTCAACGTCGGCTTCCAGCAGGTCGTCGGGCAACCCCACGCCCAACACCTGGCTGACCAGTAGAGCCCCATATGCGGGCGAGGTGCGGATGCCGACACCCCCTTGGCCGACCAGCCAGAAGAAGCCCGGCGCGGCCGGATCCTCGCCGACCGCCATCTCTCGATCGGGAGCGAAAGTGCGAAGGCCGGTCCATTCGGAGTTGACCGAGCGTATTCGGAGCGTTGTTGCCTGGTTAATGCGGTCGATGGCAAGGGCCACGTCCTCGGTTCGCGGCCTAGGGTCCGTGGGCTGGGAGAACTCCTCCTCGGCAACGGAGCACAGCAACTGTACGCCGTCGGGTTTGAAGTAGAAGCGCCGGTCGGCGTCCACCACCATCGGCCAGTCTGCGTAGTCCGACTTACCCGGGACCATGAACACCGTCCGGCGAAATGACTTGAGGCCGATCGGCGCCACTCCCGCCATGATCTCCCCATGCACCCGCTGCGTTGATGACCGCCCGACACCCTATCCGCGGCCCACCGCCCGTGACAATCCAACCTGTCATTGTCCGATCGATGGCTGTAACCGCCGCCTTGGTTCGGATCTCGGCTCCATGTCGGGGGGCGACTCGCAAGAAAGCCTGGTGGAGGGCGGCCACGTCGAGGTCACGAGCGGTCGGCTCATACAGGCCACCGACTATTCGGTCTTGCCTCATCACCGGCACCATATCCATCACTTCTTCACCTGAAAGAAACACTGTTCCGGTTGCCGAGGCACCTCCCCCTCTCCTCCCGATCTCCTCCAAACCGGGCATCTGGTGCTGGTCCGCCACCCACAGCAATCCCCGATCGGTCAGAAGCGGCGCGTCTGTGGCGCTCGGCGGTGGGTTCTCCAGGAAGCGTCGGCTAGCCCTGCCCAGTGCTCTGGAACCCGGGTCTTGGTAGTTGAGACGGAACATTGCCGCGGAGCGTCCCGTAGCGTGGTAGCTGAGGACAGGCTCCATCTCCAATAGGATGACCGACCCGTGGGGAGCGAGGTGCGCCGCAACCGACATCCCGGCAATCCCGCCGCCGATCACAACGAAGTCGATCACTCGGGGCGATCCTCGGCGCTGCGTCCTGCGGTACGGCCCGGCAGTGACGACGGGGAAAGATCTGTTTGGTTCCTTCCGGTTGCAAACTGTCCCTTCAAAGGGCGCTTCCAACTCTTCCGGTGATCGTCACAGGGCCGGTCGGGCAGATGAAGGAGACCGCTCCCCACTCGCCGCGATGACGCCGGTCGTCTCGAGGAAGGTGTCCACTTCGGCCGGGGTGATGTAGTGACAGGTAGAGATGCGTATTACAGGACCACAGCCGAGAGCTTTGAGGACGCGCCCCGAATAGACATCCATGTTCCGAGCCCGCACCCCGATTCCGGCCTGTGGGTACATACCAACCGCGGTGTTCGCATCGGCTTCATCGAAGCTGAACATGAGGATGCAGATACGAACTTTGGGGCCGTCGGAGGATCCGTGGGTGCGTACCCCCGGGATCTGCGTCAGTCCCGGTGTGGTATCCGAGCCGCGCCAGAATCGCTCCAGGAGGAAGGCGTCATGCTGTGCGGTGGCCTGCATGGCGATCAGCACTGCTTGGCGGCGATCGGCCGGATCACCTAACTCGCCACCCAGCCACTCCAGGTACTCCACTACTTCGGCCCAGGCGGCGAAGGTTGCGTCCTCCATGGAGCCCAGTTTCCACGCGTCGGGTGGCGCCCCCTCCAGTTTCCAGTGCGGGAGAGCCGCCAAGCGGTCTGAAAGGACGCCGAAGCCGATGCCCTTGATCCCGAACACCTTGTATGGCGCGAATATGTAGGCGTCAACGCCTAGACGGAGGGAGTCGACCGGGTAGTGAGCGGCGTACTGGACGCCGCCGACAATGGTGATCACATCGGGGCTTCGAATCCGCGCTCCGGCGGCGATCTCAGCCACATCCACCATCGCACCCGTGTCATTGGACGCGTGGGTGGTAACTATCGTATCGGTGCCCCCATCGACCAGATCCAGCACGCTCGAAGCGGCCACCCTGCCGGTGACGGGGTTCAGCGGCGCCACCCGAATCTGCTTCCCGTGCTGACGGCCGAAGAATCGCGCTGCATCGTATGCTGCCGGGTGATCAAGATCACTGGTCACGATATTGCTCCCGTTTCCCGCGGCCAACGCTGCTCCGACGACTCGGAAGATGGCATGTACCGCGCTCATGGCCGGCATGACCACCCGATCGCCGGCACCCAGGAAGTCGCGGACCGCTGCGATTCCCTGTCCTATCGAGGTGTTTGCCTGTATGGAGGCGGGGCTGGGACGCCCGATAGCGTCGGGCCACCGGCTCATCTCCTCCAAAGTGTTCACAGCCTGTTTGAGACGCTGTGAACCTGCTGCTCCATCAAGGAACACCCGACTACCGGATATCGGATCCTGGTCCGGGTAGTACAACCGGTCCTTATCCGCTCCAGCAACTCGGGGGCAAATGGTTTGGCGGCGGTCATCGAACCTCCGGCTTGAGGGTTGCCGACAACCAGGTTTCCCGGTCGCGTCCTGGTCGTCCAGCCCAGGTGGGCACGGCGTTGGATCCTGGCGGGGAAAAGCGGATGACCACCCCACGGTTGGCAAGAGGATGGTGTGGCAGGCATGCTCATCGTCATTCGAAACCTGCGGTATCGCCAAAGAGAATTTATCGCTACTGTTGGCAATTGTACTATGTATGATTATAGTGCTAGTGCAATACCGTCCGCAAGCAAAACGGGGGTCAAAGTGAAAGAGACGGCATCGGGCCAGCCCCACGACCACCCCCACGACCACGACCACGGTTCTTCGTTCTGGTCCGGGATCAAGCATGGATTGAGCGAGTTGTTCGGAATGCACTCCCATGACCCCGCGGAGTCAATCGACAGCGATCTCGAAAGCAGCTCTCGGGGGATCAAGGCGCTGGTTATCTCGTTCTCCGTGTTGATGGTGACCGCTCTGATCCAGGCGGGGATTGTCTTGCTTACAGGCTCGGTGTCGCTGATCGCTGATACCATTCACAATTTCTCCGACGCACTCACCGCCGTGCCACTGTTCGTCGCCTTCCGGCTGGGGAGGAGGGCAGCCACCCGTCGCTACACCTACGGCTACCGTCGAGCGGAGGACCTCGCCGGGCTCTTTGTGGTGTTGATGATCTTCATTTCTGCCATCGTGGTTCTCTGGGAGTCCATCAATCGGCTTTTCAATCCACGGGAACTCGAGTATCTCGGCGTGCTCTTCGCCGCTGGAATAGTGGGTTTTGCCGGCAACGAACTGGTGGCCCTATATCGCATTCGCATTGGCAGACAGATCGGATCGGCTGCTTTGGTGGCCGACGGGCGTCACGCTCGCGCCGATGGATTCACATCGCTGGCCGTGGCAGCCAGTGCGGTGGGTGTTTGGCTGGGCTTTGAGCATGCCGACCCGATCGCGGGGATCGTCGTCGGTATCGTGATCCTACGCGTCATGTGGTCGGCGGCGCGTGACATCTACGGGCGGCTCATGGACGCAGTCCAGCCGGACTTGGTCGACGAGATTGAAAGTGTCACCCTCTCCGTCGACGGAGTGCTCGGTGTCAATTCTTGCCAGGTGAGGTGGATGGGCCATCGTCTACGGGCTGACATCTCGATCGGCGTCGACTCGAGCCTTTCGGTAGGAGATGGCCACACCGTTGGAGAACATGTGCGCCATACCCTCCAACATAAAGTGCGGTTCCTTGATGAAGCATTCGTGCATGTCGACTCGGTAGCCGCCGCTATCTCAAAAGAGGACACCCCCCAAGTCATCGAAGCAGGAGAACGAGCCATTTGACAGCATGTAGGGCGCGGTCACGAAATATGGCCACGGATCACACCAAAAGAGAAAGACAGTGAACCTGTAATACAACAACCGCCACTGGTCGCGTTGGGTGGTATAGGTTTCCGTATTGGCATTGATCGCCGCACAGCATGGCCTTGGCATAGCCCGTGAAGAAGGTATCAGGTGTGACTGAACCGTGCCGGATCAAGCATCATTTTTGTGCATTGGAAGACACTCCGCGTGGTGGAACACACCGTCGCTGACAAGAGGAGACCGCACGAACGTGGGTGGGTCCGGTTGGCTCGGGAGCTAGTCGAAAACTTCCGGACCCCCCATCGGCGTTGCGTTCTATTGCGGTGACGCCCCGGAGCCCGGAGGACAGTCACCCACCCAAAAAAGGGGTTGGTTTCTCTATTGGATAGACATGGAAAAACTTGTCTACTTGCCATGGATACACATACCCTCGATTCGACAGAGAACCTCTTCTTGGCGCCGATACCATTCGTTTCTGGTGGTACTCCCGACCATCCGTGGTAACTGCTCTAAGAGGACTTAGCGACAGCCACACATCTGATAAGGGGCTCTTCGATGCTCCTATGGTTGTCAAGTCGGTGATGGGGCCGGTTCGTGGGTTAGGAGCCAGGTCTGGTATTGGCTGGCGAGTTGGTGGTTGTGGTCTCGGCCGCGTTCGAGTGCGGAGATGCGGCTGGGGTGGGTTCCGAGCTGTTGGGCGGCCTGGGTGACGGTGATGTTGGCGTGTTGACGTCGGCGGCGGAGCCGGGCGCAGTTCGGGGTTGGTGGCGGGTTGGTCAGCAGTCGGTAGATCTGTGGGGCGATGTGCCGCTTGAGGCAGCGGATGATCTCTTTTCGGTTCTTTGCTTCCCCCTGGCGCCGTGCCACGTATTGGTTGGTGGCTGCGTCGTGGCGTATCCGGGTGGTAGCGCATCGGCCAGAGCGCGTTGTTGGCTTGGCGGTTACCTCCCCGGTTGAGACGATGCCGGATGGTCTGTCCCGATGATGCCTGGACGGGGCTGGCGCCGCACAGCGCCGCGAAGGACCGTTCTGATTTCATCCGTCCGGGGTTGTCGCCGGCTGCGACTAGCAGGGCGGCTGCGGTGTCAGGGCCCACACCTTTGGCGGCTAACAGAGCCGGGTTCGCCTCGGCGCAGAGGCGACGGATCTCGATCTTGAGTTCTGCGATTTCTGTGTCGAGGGCTTGGTATCGGCGGGCGAGGTGGCGTAGAGCCATCTTCGCGTACGCCGCAGTGGTCTGTGCTTCACCGGGACGCCAGCGGGCACAGACCCGAACCCGGGCCTTGAGCTTGAGGCCTCTGAGCTGGCGTTTTACCTGTTCAGGTGCGGTAACGGCCACAGAATGTATCTGGTTAGCGGCCTGGGTGCGGGCCTTGGTAGCCGAGCGGCGGGCCACCAACAACATCCGTATGCACTCAACGGGGCCGTCACCAGATTTGGGAACTGCGGTAGCTTGCCCCGAGGCCGCTGCCCGAGCTGCCGCCTCGGCGTCGACGCTGTCGGTCTTGCCGCCCCGCTGGCGGCGTAGCTGCCGGTTCGGCCGGTTCACTTCTACCACCTCGATGCCCGCCGCCATCAGATAGCGGGCTAGGCCGGCGCCGTAGCTGCCGGTGCCCTCCACTCCTACCCGGAGCAGGTGCCCGTGGGTTCCGAACCACCTGGTCATCTGCTCATATCCGACCGGATCAGCCCCGAACGGTGCCGTTCCCAGCACCCGACCGGCGCCATCAACCACCGCCGCAACATGGGTATCACGATGGGTATCAACCCCACCGAACACAACCCGACCATCTTCTCCCATGACACCTTCCTCCTCTGCGGGATAGAATCATTTCCGATCCCCGGACCCGGCAAGCGGTGGACAGGCCACTCACGGTGGAGGAAGATCAAAGCTCCTATAAGGTCACATCCGCCCCGGGTCAGGGGGTTACACCCCCAAGCTGGGAACAGGCCGACAGATCGATGAAAAGGCACAAAGCCAGATTTCAGTTGGGTCAGACCCGCCCTAGCCCAGGAACCTTCTAATTATGAGTGGATTTCAGTGGGGAGTGACGGTGGCCAATAGGTCCCAGTTGGGTTTCCCCGCGTAGAGAAGGGCCCGGATTCGGTAGTTCGCGAAGTTGGGTAACCCGAACGCGATCCGTTTGATCCTCTTGATGAGGTTGTTGAGGGCTTCGGTGGGTCCGTTGGTTACCTTCGAGATGTGCCAGTTGGTGATCTGGGGGGTCCAGCGGGCGATGGTGCGACCCAACTTGTTGATCTCGGGTGGGCAGGATTCGTCCTGGAGGTCGTCCGCGAGCCCGACGGTGTATCGGAGAGCAAGGGCGGGACTGTCGACCCCGTAGATGCCCCGTACCGTTTCCTTCGCGTGCCAGGCGGTGCGCACTTCGCTGTGGGGGTCACCAGCGTCGAGGAGACCACGCAGCCGTGTTTGACCGCGGTCGCTGATCCTCTCGGAAGCGGCGGTGAGGAGCCGCCGTATCCGATACAGCGGGTCATCCTTGCGGCCTCGATGCCCGAGGGTTTCGTTTTGGACCCTTCGTCGTAGGTCGTCGAGTCGCTGGTTGGCCAAGCGGATGACGTGGAAGGGGTCCGCTACCTGCACAGCGTTCGGCAACACCCGGTCGTACGCCTTCCGATAAGGCCCTGACATGACCCGGCACCGCCCAGCGGATCCCGTCGAGCCACTCGGGGGGCTGGGATCGGAACCACGACACCGCGCTATCAGCCGTTCTACCACCGACTATGTCGATCAGGTGGCGGCCTCCCACATCGACGACAGAAGTGCACCAAACCTTGGTGCGCCACCGGCCTTTCCGCCCCAACAACGCTTCTTGTCGATACCCACAGCTCCGACCTCGCCTATCCGATCGGTGTCGGCCCCCAACAGGGCATCGCCCCAACGGACGACCTCGTTGTTCACCGTATGCCACCCACAACCCAACTCCGAGGCGACCTCGTCGACCGGGCGGCCCCGCCCACCCACCTGGACGGTCACCCACCGAGCCGCTCTCGATGTCAACAACGCCCGTTCGGGACCAATCTTGGGGTCTTGTTCGATGAACGACCTGATCGCACACCCCGAGTTCGGACACGTCCAGCGCCGTTTCCTCCACCGCAGCCGCACAGGCCGTCCGAACGCCGGTAAATCCACTAACACCACACTCCGATAGCCTTTCGACCACACCGACCCGCCACATGCCTCACACACCGGCCGGGCCTTGCGGGACCCGATCACCACCTCCAACGGTGCACCCTCGCCCAAGTCGTTGATCCCGACCAGATCAACCTCGCCCAGGCCTACCAACTTCTCGCACATGCGCGTAGGATCACACTCCACAGGGGTCCTCCTGCCTCGGATGTCTGTTACCAACCATCCGATTATGGAGGACCCCCCATCACTTCTGGTCGATTACGGCACCACCTAGCCGACCCCCTACTCCCCCCTCATTTCCGAAGAGCCTGATAAGGCATACCTGAGTTATCGGATAGCACCAAGAAACTATAAGCCTGTAGATGCACATATAGCTCCACACACATATCTTCGCCATTAATAGGCTTACGACAGGTTTTGGTTAGCTAGTCAGGGGTTCTGCCATAGCCGTCCGCTCAGCGAATAGGAAAACGTCGAGAGGCCCGATTCCGGGGATGGATTCGAAGAGACCGGAGCCGGTTCCGCTGGTGGACCTCGGGCCAATACGAATACGAGTTGAGGGGACTGGAAACGGGCGTCGGGTACGACGTGCAGATACGGGCGGTCAACAGTGCGGGCGCCGGTCCATGGTCCGCCACCGAGGTGGGAACACCCCGTGCGGTGCCGGACGCTCCTGTGATCGGCTCGGTCGCCGGGATTTCCCGGGGGCTCACGTTGGGGTGGGGCGCTCCGGCGAGTGCAGGCACCGAGCCGATCACCGCCTACGACGTGCGGCATATCCGCAGCGACGCTGCGGACAGGAGCGATGCCAACTGGACCGTGCACCTCGCGGCGTGGAGGTCGGGGGTTCGGGAGACACGGTGACAGGCTTGGAGATCGGTACGGAGTACGACATGGAGGTTCGGGCGGTCAGCAGTGTCGGCGCAGGCCTCTGGTCAGCTACGCGCATGGGGACGACGGCGCTCTCCGACGATGCCACGCTCAGCGTCCTTTACCCTGCCCGGCCTGCGGGTAAGCGCAGAGAACACCGGCGGGACGGGCAGCTACACCCTCGGCGGGCCCGACGCCGACCTCTTCGACCTGGACACCACAACGGGCCGTTGCTCCCCACCGTTTTGCAGCACCCTCCTAAGCCTGAATCCATCGATTCATGTTCCGAAGACCAGTCCTGACCAGGGCGGTCTCCGGGATCCACCACTCACAGGAAGTTGCTCCTCTTCCCAGGACCGAACCATCCTTACCAATAGCTATCGCCGCAGATCAGGAGGCATTTCCACCATATCTCCATGTCCGCTGCGCGCTCCCCATCGGTGGATTCAGGCTAAAGGGCCGTTCCGAAGTGGAGGGGCCGGTTAGTTGGTGGGCCCCGTGTTGGTTTGGGCTTGTTGGAGGATCCAGTGGCGGAGTGCTTGGACTTCGGGTCTTTGCCGGGAGGCCGCGGTGGTGATGAGGCAGCAGCGTTCGGGGGTGTCGGCTTGGTGGTCGAGGACGGGGACCAGCGTCCCGCGTTCGAGTTCGCGGGCGATCAGCACGGGACGACCGATCACAGCCCCTAGCCCGTGGGAGGCGGCTTCGATGACCATGCTGTACAGGCGGAAGCCCGAGGCCTGGACGAGGTCCGGTGCGGGCTGGTTCTGGCAGGCCGACCAGTACGCCCAGTCGTTGTCCCATCCAAGATCATAGAGCAGGGGCCAGTCGTGAAGATCGGCCGGGCTGCGGGGCGGACCGCGTGCCGCTAGCAGGGCTGGACTGCACACGACGATCAGGTTCTCCTCGTAGAGGGTCTCCTCGATCAGGGTGTCCTCGCGTCGGCTGATCGGCCGCGGCGCCGCCGTCTCACCGGTGTAGGCGATCCAGACGTCGAAGTCGCGGCGCTCGGGGTCGACACCGCGATGGTCGGTCTCCAACTCGATCGCCATACCGGGATGGGCCGCCTCGAGGGCAGGCAGCCTCGGCAGCAGCCACTTCTCGGCCACGGCCTCCACCGACACGATCCGGATGCGGCTCGGACGGCGGCGTAGCCGTTCGGAGGCGCCATGGACCTCGGCGAGGATACGCTGCACCTCCTTCAGGTAGGCGCGGCCGCGGCGGTTGAGGCGCACACCTCTGCGGCAACGCTCGAAAAGACGCACGTCGAGACGCTCCTCGAGGGTCCGGATACGGTGGGCGACAGCCGCGGCGGTCACGCCTAACTCGGCCGCGGCGCGAGCGAAGCTCTGATGGCGCGCCGCTGCCTCAAAGAAACGCAGGCTGTCAAGCGGGGGCAAACGCATCACGTCTCGTAACGTCGGGGCGGGATATGGAGAACTCGATTATGCCACACGGAACGTCGTGAACCGCCCACAGGTGAAGAGGATGTTCTTGTTCACTCAAGACGGATGTGCCGGGTTAGCTGTTCCATCGAACTCTAGGACAGTCACCCACCCAAATGTGGGGTTGGTTTCTCTATCGGATAGACATAGAATAACTTGTCTATTGGGCATGGATACGCATCCCCTTGATTCGACAGAAAATCTCTTCCTGGCACTGATACCAATCGTTTCTGGCGGCACTCCCGACCATCCGTGGTAGCTGCTCCGGAGGATTAGCGACAGCCATACATCGGATAAGGCATACTTATATTATCCGATAGACCAAGGAGCATATGTCTATCTATAGACGCATAGTGCACACAAACAATCTCTCGATTGGTAAGCTGACAACAGGTGTCTCGAGCCGATCAGAGACGCTGCCATAGACCTCGGCCCAATGAGAATGCGGCGTAGTCGGGAGGCCCGATTCCGGGAATGGATTTGAAGAGACCGGAGCCGGTTCCGCTGGTAGGAGTATCGTGGCAAGCGGGACGCGATGAGCACGCTGTCAAGCCTCCGGAGGTGGACGCCGACGGCACCCTCCCGCTCGCGAGGGCAGTCCCCGGCAGGGCGACCCGGTCGCTTGTTCTGGTGGCCATACTGGCAGCGACCCTGGCGGCTTGTGGAGACCGTGACGGGTCCACGCCGGGGTCCTGCCGCCCCATCGGGAACCACGGCGGTGGTAGCCGCACAGGAACCGGAGCGAGCAACCGGCGCCGACCCACAGCCGACCACCACAGCAACCCCGACAGCCGAACCTGTAACCACGCCCGCTTCCACCGCACCGAAGTCCACATCGGCCGCAAACGACGATCCCGACCAACCCTCCGCCGCTCCGAAGCCAGCGCCCGAACCAGCCACCGACACCGACACCTCCCAGGACCGCGTAACGAAGTCCACTGTGGCCGCAGGTGACGATCCCGACCAACCCTCCGCCGCACCACCAACGGCGGAACCGGCGCCCGAACCGGCCACCGACACCGACACCTCCCAGGACCGCGTAACGAAGTCCACTGTGGCCGCAGGTGACGATCCCGACCAACCCTCCGCCGCACCACCAACGGCGGAACCGGCGCCCGAACCGGCCACCGACACCGACACCTCCCAGGACGGCGTGTCGACGGCTGGGTTGAGGGGGCCGCCCCCGGATCCGCCGCAGCCGGCGGGGTGAATCGCCCCGGGTTTCCCGGAGACTCTATTAGTTGGGAAATAATGGAGTATGGGAAGACCGATTATGTATTCACCGGAGGTGCGGGAGCGTGCTGTTCGGATGGTGTCAGAGCATCGGGTCGAACTTCGGGGTGTACGGCGCCCGCAAGGTCTGGCGCCAGCTACAGCGTGAAGGCGTAGCGGTGGCTCGCTGCACCGTGGAACGGCTAATGCGGCAAGAAGGCCTGAAAGGCGTGGTCAGAGGCGAAACCAAGCGCACAACCATCCCGGACGAGGATGCTGCCAGACCCGCCGATCTGGTCGACCGTCGGTTTGCAGCGGAGGGTCCGGACCGTCTGTGGGTTGCCGACCTGACGTATGTTCCTACCTGGTCGGGGTTCGTCTACGTTGCGTTCGTGATCGACGCGTATTCGCGGTTCATCGTGGGCTGGCGGGTGTCGAACTCGTTGCGTACCGATCTAGCTCTCGACGCCCTGGAGCAAGCACTCTGGGCCCGCCGACCGGACACAGCCGATCCCGACACCCGGCTGGTTCATCATTCCGATGCCGCCAACCCAGCCCAGGTTCAAGGGGTCGTTGCAACACTGCCTTGTTTGAGGGAGTGTAGGTATTCGTTGAGGGCCTCGGCTGGAGTCCTCCAGCCGAGGGTTTTGCGGGGTCGGCTGTTGAGTGCTGCAGCGACAGCGTCGAGGTCGTTGCGTGAGTGTCTGTGGAGGTCGGTGCCTTTGGGGAAGTATTGGCGGAGCAGACCGTTGGTGTTCTCGTTGGTTCCACGCTGCCATGGACTCTGCGGGTCGCAGAAGTAGATGTCGAGGTTGGCCTCTGTGCGGAGTTGAGCATGCTGAGCCATTTCGACTCCTTGGTCCCAGGTCAACGACTTCCGGAGCTGTTGGGGCAGGGTGATGATCGACGCAGCGATAGCGTCTCGTACGGCTTGGGCGCCATGGCCGGCGAGAGGGGGCCCGTTGTGGACCCGTTGCTGTTTTCCGTGGCCTGGCATGGGTGGGAGATGCAACAGCATCGTGAACCGGGTGGTGCGCTCAACCAGCGTCCCGATCGCGGAACTCCGAAGTCCCAGGATCAGGTCACCTTCCCAGTGTCCTGGCACTGCCCGGTCGTCGGCCTCGGCGGGGCGTTGGCTGATCATGATCTCGGGGCTGACGAAGGTGCGGCGCCGCTGCCGGGTCCGTGCCCGCGGGACCCGCAAAGCTCGCCCGGTTCGCAGACACGCCACAAGCTCCCGTTTTAGCGCGCCTCGGCCTTGCACATAGGCCGCCTGGTAGATCGCCTCGTGAGAGATCCTCATGGACTCATTATCAGGGAAATCGATCCGGAGCCGCCTCGAGATCTGCTCAGGACTCCACGACGTTGCCCACCGCCGATCAGCTCGCCTTCCGTGACGGCGACCCGCCCAGCGCACCTGGGGCCCTGGCACCAGCTCACCATCCGGGCGGGCGATCTGACCACCCAAACGATCCACCACATACTCACGAAGCTCGTCGTTGGCGGCCAGCTTCGCGACCTTCGGGCGGCTGGCACGCCGCTCCGCGTGCCACTGAGCTGTCGTTGCCCGATAAACCACACCACGACTACGAGTTGCGGCGTTGCGCCCCAACTCCCGCGAAATCGTCGACGCGCAACGACCAAGGCGACGACCGATCTCCCGCACCCCCACACCCTGCGCACAGAAGATAGCGATCTCTTCCCGTTCGGTAAACGACAGATAACGGCCCGACACCGAACCCAGAGAGATCGGCGGCATCCCACCAGCCTGGCGGAACCATCTAGACCCAACCGCCGGTGACACCCCCGCCCCGGCAGCAGCGTCCTCGCTCGAGACACCCCCAGCGATCGCTTCCCAGAACCGGACCCGATCCTCACGCCGCGCTTTCGACGGCCGACCAGGCGACCACAACTGACCCCGCATCACACGAACCGCCTCCCGACGCTTCACAACACTCACCATGAACCTCCTTCATCACCAAGTGTTGCGACCACCAATTGAATCCGCCCAGTACCTGTCCATCCGCTACACGAGTCGGCTCACCGAAGTCGGTATCCGACCCTCGGTCGGCTCTGTGGGCGATTCGTACGACAACGCCCTCGCCGAGTCGGTAATCGGTCTGTACAAGACGGCCCTGCGTTATTTCACGGTTTCGATCGGTCCAAGTGGACGGCGGGCAATGCACAGGAGCGGTTGGGATTGCTGCCAGCCGCCCAGGAGCACGTCCTGGCTCAGGAAGACGGCAAGGAACGCTGCCTGAATGCCGTGAGGGAACTGTCGCAAGCCTTCGCGCTGGCCGTGCCGCACCCGGAGACCTTTCGCATCCGAGACGACGTGGGCTTCTTCTAGGAGACTGCTGATTTAGTCGCCTTGTCGGGACCTGGCCGGTTCGCGTTTTGTGTTTGTTGGTAGTATTGTAGGGGCTATGTTAGGACATGAAAGCTTCGACCGTGAGTTTCTGGACACAATGGATCTGTGGCATCTGGTTCCGGAAGGGTCTGTGTACCGGTTCTTGGCCGAGAACCGCCGCCGCCTGTTCCCAGATGAGATGTTCTCCGATTTGTTCGGCCCGCGGGGCCGCCCGTCGATACCGGGTCCGGTGATTGGGGCGGTGATGGTTCTCCAGGCGTTGGAGTGCCTCTCTGACCGGGAAGCGATCCAGCGGCTACGCCGTGACATAGCGTGGAAAGCCGCGGCTGGTCTGTCGTTGACCCATGGGGGGTTCCACCCGACGGTGCTGACCTTGTGGCGAGCCAGGTTGCGTGCGAGTGACCGTCCTGAGCGTATCTTCGACGCGGTGCGCCAAGTTATGGATAGTTGCGGGGTGTTGGCTAACAAGGACCGTCGGGCCCTGGACTCGACCATTTTGGACGACGCGGTTGCTACCCAAGACACGGTAACGATGATCTCATCGCAGATAAGGCGTTGCCGCCGTCTGATACCGCAGGCAGCCGACCTGGTGCTGGTAGCCCATGACTACGAATCGAAGACGAAACCGTCCTGCGACTGGTCTGATCCCGACAGCCGCTCGGAGTTGGTGGACGGCCTGGTAGGCGACGGTCTAGCGGTGATCGACACAGTCGAGGACATAAAGCTGGACCCCGACCAAGCCGACGCGGTAGGTCTGTTGGGAGTGGTTACGGGCCAGGATGTGGAACCGGACCCCGACCGGGAAGGCCGATGGCGGATAGCCCGGCGTGTGGCGAAGGACCGGACAATCTCAACGGTGGATACCGAGTCCCGGCACGGTCACAAGACCCGGACCAGCAAACGGGACGGGTACAAGGCCCATGTGGCTACCGAACCCGAAACCGGACTGGTCACCGCCGCGGTTCTGACCGCTGCCAACACCACCGACGCCGACAGCATCGCGGATCTCGTTGCCGACCAACCCCCGGGCGCCGAAATCGTCGCGGATTCGGCGTACGCGTCCGGATCGGCGCTCGAAACGTTCGACGATCTTGGTCACACCCCGGTGACCAAACCCATCGTACGCAAACCCCACATCAAAGACGGGTTCCACCGCGACGATTTCGATATCGACACCGGAGCCCGCACAGTCACCTGCCCCGCCGGGCACACCGCCCGCCTACGCCCCGGTGGTACCGCCCCGTTCGCGAAGCGGTGCAACGGCTGCCCCCTGCGGGCACGATGCACCACCTCGAAGACGGGACGCACCATCACAGTCGACAAACACCACGACCTACGAGCCGCGAACAAAACAAGGTGGGCCAAAGACGAAACCCGCAACACCTACCGGAACTTGCGGCCGTCCGTCGAGCGGACCATCGCCTGGCTCACCCGCGGCAAAGCCAGACGCGTCCCATACCGAGGAATCATCCCCAACCAGCAATGGCTCACCACCAGAACAGCAGCCATCAACCTACGACGCCTCATCAACCTCGGACTCACCCACACCACCACCGGCTGGGCCACCAACCCCGCCTAGAACCCCAAAAACCGGGACGCCGCCCCCAACCAACCCCGCCACCGCCAACACCGCCATCAACCCACCCAACACCACCACCCCAACACACCAACACAGCCACCTCGCCGGCCCCGATAATCGGCAGGCTCCTAGGCGGTGAGGGCGGCCCTGTCGAAGCGGGCAACGGGAGAGGCGCGCCCCGAGGAGGATCTGGACCTGGCCGTGCGGCAGATCATCTCACGGGCGGTGGCCTCCGAAGGCGTGTTGGACATCTTCGCCGCCGCGGGACTCGGCAAGCCGGACATCTCGGTGCTCTCCGACGAGTTCCTGGCCGAAGTACAGGGCTTGCCTCAGCGCAACCTCGCAGTGGAGCTGTTGCAAAAGCTGCTCAAGGGGGAGTTGCATATCCGCCGTCGCAAGAACGTGGTGCAGGCGCGGTCCTTCGCCGAGATGCTTGAGCAGACCCTGCGCCGCTACCAGAACCGAGCGATAGAGGCGGCGCAGGTCATTGAGGAGTTGATACAGCTTGCAAAGGAGATGCGAGAGGCCAACGGCCGTGGCGAGGAACTTGGTCTCTCCGAGGACGAATTGGCCTTCTACGATGCGCTGGAGACCAACGACAGCGCGGTGCAGGTGCTGGGCGACGAGACCCTCCGCGCCATCGCTCGCGAGCTGGTCGACACCGTGCGGAACAACGTCACTATCGACTGGACGCTTCGGGAGAACGTCCGCGCCAAGCTCCGGGCGCTGGTCAAGCGCATCCTGCGCAGGCACGGCTACCCGCCCGACAAGCAGGAGAAGGCCACAATCACCGTTCTTGAGCAAGCCGAGGTCCTATCGGAGGGCTGGGTTGTCGCATGAGACGCTCTGGGTATCCATCGCGCCTACACCACCAACCGGAACCTCAGCGTGAAGGTTCTTGATTTTGTCAAGTTTCGTGGGCCTAAAGGGACTGAATTGCGAACTTTTCGGTGGGCCGTCTCAATATGAAGGCCGGATCGTAGAACGCTACCTAGTTTCGAGGCGGGTTGCTACTACTCATACCAGCCCGACCCAAATAGCAGTCCGTCATGCCGCACAATCCAAGTGTGCTTCTGACGGTTCTCGCCCGATTCCGGGTTGAGCAACAAATAGTCCACCCAATGACCCGCCTCAGTGGCGCTCCGTAAGTCGTCGCCATAGAAATACCCCGTGGCGTCCACACGGAGGCTGGGATCACGCCCTCGAAACTGCGGGTTATGGTGGGCTATCGTGTAGCCGTCTGGGTCGATGATGAAGACGTACCACTGGCCGTCAACACTCTCCTTGGTGTTGTAGTAGGCGACGGTCTCCTCCAGGCCGAGGGCGACGTAGAGGTTCATGGCCTGCTGCACGAAGGCCTTGGTGTAGGCGGGGGCGTCGGACTTGCCGGGGCCGCGTTCGTACCAGCCGGAGCCGAAGGTAATGCCGTCGTGGATCACCATCCAGGAGTGCTTGGTCTCCACAACGCCAGAGGCGGGATTGGCATAGGTGTAGTCGAACCAGGCGCCGTCCTGGTCGGCGGAGGCGGCGACGGCGGACCCGGTGGGGTAGGAGTTGGGTCCCAAAGCCTGGGAGATGTGCTTGCCCACCAGGTCAGGGTCGGGGGCATGAGCGACGATGGTCTGGTTCTCATCGCTCATGAAGACGTACCACTGGCCGTCAACACTCTCCTTGGTGTTGTAGTAGGCGACGGTCTCCTCCAGGCCGAGGGCGACGTAGAGGTTCATGGCCTGCTGCACGAAGGCCTTGGTGTAGGCGGGGGCGTCGGACTTGCCGGGGCCGCGTTCGTACCAGCCGGAGCCGAAGGTAATGCCGTCGTGGATCACCATCCAGGAGTGCTTGGTCTCCACAACGCCAGAGGCGGGATTGGCATAGGTGTAGTCGAACCAGGCGCCGTCCTGGTCGGCGGAGGCGGCGACGGCGGACCCGGTGGGGTAGGAGTTGGGTCCCAAAGCCTGGGAGATGTGCTTGCCCACCAGGTCAGGGTCGGGGGCATGAGCGACGATGGTCTGGTTCTCATCGCTCATGAAGACGTACCACTGGCCGTCAACACTCTCCTTCGTGTTGTAGTAGGCGACGGTCTCCTCCAGGCCGAGGGCGACGTAGAGGTTCATGGCCTGCTGCACGAAGGCCTTGGTGTAGGCGGGGGCGTCGGACTTGCCGGGGCCGCGTTCGTACCAGCCGGAGCCGAAGGTAATGCCGTCGTGGATCACCATCCAGGAGTGCTTGGTCTCCACAACGCCAGAGGCGGGATTGGCATAGGTGTAGTCGAACCAGGCGCCGTCCTGGTCGGCGGAGGCGGCGACGGCGGACCCGGTGGGGTAGGAGTTGGGTCCCAAAGCCTGGGAGATGTGCTTGCCCACCAGGTCAGGGTCGGGGGCATGAGCGACGATGGTCTGGTTCTCATCGCTCATGAAGACGTACCACTGGCCGTCAACACTCTCCTTGGTGTTGTAGTAGGCGACGGTGGCATCTAGTCCTTCCGATTCGTATCTGCTGATGGCGTCTCTTACTAGGAACTTGGTGTAGTCGGCGGGCGTCGACTTGGGAGGTACGGTCGCCGTGGCATAACCCGTGTCCAACTGCTCCTGTATCTGCTCAATGAGAGACGCGACGGTGGCCTCATCCACGAGGGCGGGTGCGCCCGCGGGCGCTGGAGGTCCGGCTGGTCCGGGTGCGCCTGAGGAGCCCTGCGGCCCGGGAGGCCCCTGCCCCCCAGCGGGCCCGGCGGCTCCCTGGCAGGCAGAAATTGACAGGATAAGAGCGATGATCAAGATTACTCTGATTAGGGCGCGCATTGTCAGATCTCCTGGTTGCGACGGGCGGCGCCGGACCTCACGGTGGCGAATACTGTCGCTGCGCCGGAAGTGTCCGAGTCAAACTTCAGCCCGCGGAAGCGCATACGCCGCTTCCAAGTCGTTGTTGCTCTGTGTGGCCCAATCCACGTACTCAAAATCGGAATGGGCGGTGGCCGTGCCCTCATCGGTTTTCCACGCGATAATGAAGTCATAAGCCGGTTGCCCGATCATATTGAGCGTGCTGAGCGTAGCATTCAACCGCCTCGCTATCACCCTGACGAAGTCACCCAGCGTGATGGTAGTAGTGGGGCCGGTCCATTCCGGTAGGAAACGGACCAAGGCCTGACCGGGTTCGGGCTGACCACGGATCCGCTGGTGAGCAACGGGAACCTCATCATCTCGGAGACGATCCGCACGCTGGTCCCGTGATCCTCGGGGTTGATCCGTTGCTCACGGAGCGCATCTGGGCGGATCTGGTTGTGAGGAGCCCTCATTACCTGATGACGCCGCCACTGCTCGCCATGAAGGCTTCCATCTTCTCAACCAGTGGGCGGATACCTTGGGGGGTGCGCTCGATGAGGCCCAAGGCGATGAGCCGGCTTATGTCACGGGTCACGGTCTTGGAGGTCTTTCCGGCATAGGCCGCCGCCAGATGCGGGGTGAGCAAGGTGATCTCCGAGCGCGGCGTGGGATCGGACGGCGATAGAGAAAGCACCAACTGGCGTTGCCTGCGCCCGGCGGCCGTGTCGTGGCGGCGCATCGCCTCGTCGACGTAACTCTGCCAGGCCAGCGCTAGGAGACTGCTGATTTAATCGGTCCTGTTTGTTGGTGGGTTCGCGTTTTGGGTTTGTTAGGATTATTGTAGTGGTATGCAGGGTAGTGAACGTGGTGATCGTGAGTTTCTGGACGCGATGGAACTGTGCGGGGAGCTGGTTCCGGAGGATTCGGTGTACCAGTTTTTGGCTGAACACCGCCGGCGCTTGTTTCCCGCCGAGATGTTCTCCGATTTGTTCGGTAGTGGACGGGGCCGTCCTTCAACACCGGGGTCGGTGGTAGCGACGGTGATGGTCCTCCAGGCGTTGGAGTGCCTCTCGGACCGGGAAGCGGTCCAGCGGCTGCGTCGTGATATAGCGTGGAAAGCAGCAGCGGGTCTGTCGCTGACTGATGGGGGGTTCCACCCGACGGTGCTGACGCTGTGGCGTGCAAGGCTGCGGGCCAGTGACCGACCTGAGCGTATCTTCGACGCGGTGCGCGAGGTGGTTTCCGCCTGTGGGGTGTTGGCGAACAAGGGTCGCCGGGCGCTGGACTCGACCATCCTGCACGACGCGGTTGTTACCCAGGACACGGTGACGATGATCTCATCGCAGATAAGGCGTTGCCGCCGTCTGATTCCCGAAGCGGCCGACCTGGTGCTGGTGGCCCATGATTACGAGTCGAAGACCAAACCGTCCTGCGACTGGTCTGATCCCGACAGCCGCTCCGAGCTGGTGGATGGTTTGGTCACCGACGGTCTAGCGGTGATCGAAGCAGTCAACAACGTCAAGTTGGATCCCGACCAGGCCGACGCGATAGGTCTGTTGGGAGTGGTGACGGGCCAGGATGTGGAACCGGACCCGGATAGGGAAGGCCGATGGCGGATAGCGCGGCGTGTGGCCAAGGACCGGACCATATCGACGGTGGATGCCGAAGCCAGGCATGGTCACAAGACCCGGACCCGTAAACGGGACGGGTACAAGGCCCATGTGGCTACCGAACCCGTAACCGGGCTGGTCACCGCCGCGGTCCTAACAGCTGCCAACACCCCAGACGCCGACAGTATCGGGGATCTCGTTGCCGAAGAACCCCCGGGTGCCGAAATCGTTGCGGATTCGGCGTACGCGTCCGGTGCGGCGCTCGAAACGTTCGACGATCTTGGTCACACCCCGGTGGTGAAACCCATCGTACGCAAACCCCACATCGAGGACGGGTTCCACCGCGACGACTTCTGTATCGACACCGGAGCCCGGACGGTGACGTGTCCCGCCGGGCACACCGTCCGTATACGCCCCGGTGGTACCGCCCCGTTCGCGAAGCGGTGCAACGGCTGCCCCCTGCGGGCACGATGCACCACCTCGGAGCGTGGACGGACCATCGCAGTCGACCAACACCACGACCGTCGGGCGGCGAACAAAGCACGATGGGCCAAAGACAAAACCCGCAACACCTACCGGAACTTGGAGTTGCCCCGCTTTTTTGGACACTTCGCGATTTGTTATCCACAGGGTGGTTGTGGGCTCCTTTCGTAGTCTACGGGTGAGTGGTATCCGATGGCTGAGTGCCGCCGGTGGGGGTTGTAGAAGCCTTCGATGTAGTCGAAGACGGCGGAGCGGGCCTGGTTCCGGGTGGCGGAGCTGGTCCGGTCCAGGAGTTCGGTCTCGAGGGTGGCGAAGAACGACTCGGCTACTGCGTTGTCGTAGGCGTCGCCTCGGCGTCCCATCGACACCGCGACGCCGGCCTGCTCGCAGCGGGCCCGGAACGCCCCCTTGAACCTGGTTTGGGAACCCCTATCAGAGTGGTGGATCACCCGGTCGGGTTTGCGCTGTGCGAGGGCCATGTCCAAAGCGTCGGTGACCAACGGTGTGGTCAGGTCATTGCGCATGGACCAGCCCACTACCCGCCGGGACCAGACATCGATCACAGCAGCCAGGTACAGAAACCCCGCCTTGGTCGGTATATACGTGATGTCCGCAACCCAAAGGTGGTTTGGTCCAGTAGCGGTGAACTCTCTGCGTACCAGATCCGGTGCTGCCAGACGTTCGGGATTCTGCCTGGTAGTGGCCACTTTACGGCGGCGGTGAACCCCCTGGATGCGGGCTTGGCGCATGAGCCGGGCTACCCGCTTGCGACCCACAGCCACCCCTTCGGCTGCTAGCTCTGCGTGGATGCGGGGAGCCCCATAGGTGCCCCGAGATCGGCTGTGGATGTCCACAATCTGGTCCCGCAGTGCCCGATCAGCCTGCTCCCGGGCGGACGGAGGACGCCTCAGCCATGCGTAGTAGCCGCTGGCCGAGCACACCCAGGAGGCTGCACATGCGCCGCACGGAATGGGAGGCCTGGTTGGCTTTCACGAACCCAAACGCCGCCTGGGGGTCGATCCGGTCTCCTCGGCGAACCAGGCCGCTGCTTTTGCCAGGATCTCCTTCTCCTCACGGAGGATCCGGTTCTCCCGCCGCAGCCGGCGCAGCTCCTCGCGTTCGGCAGTCGTTAGCCCTTCGCGGCGGCCCTCGTCAACATCGGCTTGGTTCACCCAATTGCGGATCGTCTGGTCAGACGGTTCGAACTCCCGGCTCAGTTCACCAGGCGTCCGACCCGCCCTGACCAGGCGGACCATCTCCGCCCGGAACTCAGCCGGGTACGGCGCTCTTGTCTTCGGCATTCTTCTGAACACTCCTATCTGGGAACAATCCCAAGTCTTAGAGTGTCCACGAAAGCGGGTCAACCTCAACTTGCGGCCGTCCGTGGAACGGACCATCGCCTGGCTCGCCCGCCGCAGAGCCAGACGTGTTCCCTACCGAGGAATCATCCCCAACCAGCAATGGCTCACCACCCCAACCGCAGCCATCAACCTACGACGCCTCATCAACCTCGGACTCGCCCACACAACCACCGGCTGGGTGCTCAACCCCGCCTAGAACCCCAAAGCCGGGACGCCACCCCCAAAGAACCCGGCCACCGAACCCACAAATACCCGTCCCAAACCCCCCCCAACCGACCCCACCACACCAAAACACGCCCCCCAACAGGCCAACACCCCCACCCCGACACCCCAATAATCGGCAGGCTCCTAGATGTTGGGCCTTGATCCAATCCGACTGCTCCCCGAGACCGTCCACGAACCCATCGAGTTCATAGGCGATGAACTCGACCGGCGACCACGGCCGTATCTGGCTCAACCGATCCAGTACCTGGTAGTAGCGGCCCGCGGGTCTGGTTGTAGTAGTTGGACAACAGGTGGACCGCGGGAGTGGGCACCATTCCCGATCCGGCAAGAAGGTGGAACTCCACCAGTCTCGCCGTACGCCCGTTCCCGTTGCCGTTGCCGTTGCCGTTGCCGTTGCCGTTGCCGAAGGGATGGATCCATGCGATGTAGAGGTGGGCCAGTAGCCCCTGCGTCAACACCCGGGTGAAGGCGAGCGGATGGTCCTCCCTAGCCTCGAAGTCGGAGCAGGCAAGCCAGTCGTACCGTCGATTGAGCAGGTGGGCGCAGTCTTGGGCGGGTGGTCCCCGGTACCGGCCGACCGTGACCTCGTACTTACGGATACGGCCTGGCCGGATCCGGTCGTCCCACTCCACATCGCGCAGAACCAGTTCGTTGTAGCTGCAGATGATCTCAGGGGTCAGCGTGAGATCCTTGCCGGTTCGGACCCGATCACCGATGATCTCGTAGGCGTCGAGCACGTTGCGTACCTCTTGTTCCAGGTAGCGACGCGAGGGCGGGAGACCGAGGGGACCGTCCAGCATCCTGGATACCTCGTCCTCGGTGAGCGTGTTGCCCTCGATGGCGGTGGTCGCATGCGCGCCCTTGCTCAAGTACGTCCTGTGCAACCGGTCGGCCACTGCCGGAACGAGGGGCGTCCCCGCGAGACGAGCGCATCCGGCCTACGACCTGCCGAACGACACCCACTCCTGCGGGCCGAACCCCGCAATGTCGAAGCCGAACGACAACCAAGGATGTGTCTCCTGATACCGGCAGTCGATTTTCGAGACCCTCCCCACATAGTAAGGGGTAATAGAGCTGTCAGACTAATTATACACAGGGTTTTGTCCCCTATAATGTCCCTCGGTAACGGTGCCGTTGTCGGCCACTAGTCAACCGGGATACCACCGGACTCCGGCTAAGCAGAATGACCGGCGGGCACCCGGCGACGCATTAGGCGCCTGAGATCTGGTTCACAACGATTGTGCGTTGAGACGTGACAGGAAGAAGTCAGCTACTACTTGTCGTCACTGTAGCCGACAAGAGCACGCTAACACATGATCTATAGTGGACCAGTGCAACCCCCTAGGGGTAGGTAACGGTACTTGATTCAAAACCCGATCGCCTGTGGACCGTGGCCGAGGCCAAGGCGCATCTTTCCGAAATCCTGCGCCTTTCCGAAACAGAAGGACCCCAGCACATCGGTATCCGCCGACGCTTCGCCGTCGTACCTGCCGCAGCATGGTACGAGCAAACGGCGCCTCTCAAACCCCTCGGTCAGTGGCTCATCGAGAACGTCCCCCGAGGTGTAAACCTCGAGATCCCTGGTGATAGGCGATCGGCGCGAGAGATCCCCTTCACCGACAGCGAGCCCCGTTGACGAGGTTTCTCTTGGACACCTCTGTGGTGTCCAAACTGACGAAAGACACGCCAGACTAGCAGGTGATCGAGTTCCTGGCTACTCATGACGACTTGTGGTTGTCATCGATCATGATACATGAGCTGGAGTACGGCCTGCATCTGCTTCCAGCCGGACACCGGCGCGATCGGCTTACAGCCATGATATCGGGCATCGTCTCGGCATATGCGGACCGCATCCTGTCATTGGACAGGACCGGCACAGAGTGGGCCGCCCGCCTCCGGGCATATGCACGCCGGTCCGGATACTCCATCGACCTGGGTCATGTACTTATCGCCGGAATAGCTCGCGCCAATAATCTGGCGATCGCGACGCGTAATGTCTCTGATTTCCGAGCTTTGGGTGTCCTAATCATCGACCCTGCGCGGTTTCGTGGGGTAGGGCGTTTCTGTTGTCGGTGTGGGGGTCATGATGCTCCTATATTGTGCAAATCGGTTGTTGGGTGAGCCAGTGTTGGTATCGGGTAGCGAGCTGGTGGTTGTGGTCTCGGCCTAGCTCGAGTGCTGAGATGCGGCTGGGGTGGGTTCGGATAGCTCGGGCGGCCTCGGTGACGGTTATACCGGCTTGTCGGCGTTCGCTGCGTAGTTTCGCGCAGTTCGGGGTTGGTGGCGGGGTGGTGAGGATCCGGTAGATCTCGCGGGCGATGTGCCGTTTCAGGCATCGGATGATCTCGGTTCGTTTCTTGCCCTCCGCCTGGCGTCGGGTGACGTAGTCTTTGGTGGCGGCGTCGGTGCGCATCCGGGTGGTGGCTATCCGCCAGAGTGCGCTGTTGGCTTGCCGGTTGCCGCCCCGGTTGAGACGGTGCCGAACTGTTCGGCCAGACGACGCTTGGACGGGGCTGGTGCCACACAGCGCAGCAAAGGATCGTTCCGATTTCATCCGCTTGGGGTTGTCGCCGGCGGCGACTAGCAGCGTGGCAGCTGTGTTGGGTCCGATACCTTTGGTGGCCAACAACGCCGGGTTGGCCCTGGCGCAGAGGCGTTTGATCTCGGTGTCGTGTTCTGCGATCTCGGCGTTGAGTGTCTGGTAACGGCGGGCTAGACGACGGAGAGCCAGCTTGGCGTAGCTGACAGAGGACTCTCCGCTGGGTCGGAACCGGGCGCAGACCCGGACCTGTGCTTTGAGTTTCATATCGCTTAGCTGGGCTTTTAGCGGCTCTGGGGCACCAACCAACAGAGAATGGAACTGGTTGGCGGCCTGGGTTCGGGCCTTGACCGCCGAGCGCCGAACTACTGTCAGCATCCGTATCCACTCGACCGGCCCATCCCCGGACTTGGGAACCGCGGTTGCTTCACCACTGAGAGCAGCACGAGCGGCTGCCTCGGCGTCGACGTTGTCGTCTTTGCCCCGCTGGCGACGTAGTTGCCGGTTGGGACGGTTCACCTCCACCACGTCTATGCCGGCCCCGAGGAGATGACGGGAGAGACCGGCGCCGTAGCTGCCGGTCCCTTCCACCCCGACCCGGCTGATCCGACCCTGCGACTCCATCCAGGCCACCAGTTGCGCATAGCCGGCGGGATCGGCTCGGAACTGGGCGGATCCCAGCAGGCGACCTGCGGTATCAACCACCGCCCCAACATGGGTATCCCGGTGTGTGTCCACCCCACCGACCACAACCGGCTCCTCGGCTCTATCTTGGTCTGTCATGTGCTCACCCTTTCGCTGGCTGACTACAATTCCAAGTCCCCTGAGCCGGGTAGAGCGGCGGACAGAACACTCAAGGCGCAAAAGTCGAAGCTCCTATTAGGTCACCCCGCTCCCCGGTTCAGGAGTCCCAGCGGGGGCCAGGTCGACAGATCATGACAAAGGCACCAAAGGCCAGTTACGAGGTGAGTCAGACCCGCCCCCGCCGAAGACCCGACCATTATGAGTGTTACGAGGATTCCTCGGGCGGCGTAGTTGTCGTAGTTGGTGAACCCGTGGGCGACGCGGCGTAGGACTTGGAGGAGGTTGTTGGTTCCTTCGATGGGTCCGTTAGTGGCTCGTCTGCTGGTGTGGTAGGCCAGGATTTGTTCTCCCCAGGCGATGATGGTGTCCACAACTTGGTGGTATTGGGGTATCTGTCCGGTGGCGTAGAGGTCGGCGAACCGTCCGAGCGCCTGGTTAGCTTGATCCGGGTTGTCGGCTTCATACAGTTGGTAGAGCTCTTGGAGAGCGTCCCACGCGGTTCGCAGGACGTGGATGAGCGTCGAAGAGCCGGTCGAGATACTTCTGGTGGGCTTCGGTGAGGTGATCGGCTCGGCGTAAGAGGGTAAAGCGGGCTCGGAACAGGTCCGGCTCGAACGTTGGGGGACGCAGCTGGGGGTCCCGGCGTTGTATCTCTCGTCGTACCAGGGTGAGGCCTTGGGTGAACCAGCGGACGACGTGGAACCGGTCGAGCACATGGCGAGCATCGGGCAGATACTGTGCGATGGCTGCCTGGTAGGAGCGGGACCCGTCGGAGACGACTATCTCCACCTGGCGGCACCACCAGGCTCCTTGGTCTCTGAAGAACCTGGCCAAAGACCCTTTCGTGCGACCTGGGATCATCGCCAGGACCTTGCCGCTGTCACCACAGGCCACCACGGTCACATACCGATGCCGGCGCCGGATCGATGTTTCGTCGACCAACAGCACACGACACGGCCGGGCCCGGCGACGCTGCGCCACCCGCTCCGAGTGAGCTCTCACCAACCCCATGATCCGATGCCATCCCACCCCATGATGGCGGCCCACCGCCCGAATCGACATCACCGTTGCGTCGGCGACTAGACGACGGGCGAAACGGCGGGTCAACCCGGCTTGGAACTCGGCATGGTCCTCAAGGTGACGCTCCCCACAGTTTCCACATTCGAACCGGCGGCGACGTCACACCAACGTTGTGCGGCGTCCACTCACCTCCAAATCCCGAACCCTCTTTACCCTTCGGTCCCACACCCTGTAGCAGCGGAACCCACAATGGCGGCACCTCGACCACTCCCGGGCCGATTCGACTTCAACCTCAAGACGCTCAACAGAGTCGACCCCCACTCTCATCACGCGAACACCCGACAGGTGCAGCCGTACTTGCATAACATCAGACATCGAGGCCTCTCCCTGGATTCGGCGTTTTGGCTATTCACCGATTCCAGCGAGGCCTCAACCCCATTCCAAGGATTTCAACCCACCCACCCCACAATTCCGCGCAGCCTCTACAAGACAGAACTCATCCGACAGAGGGGACCGTGGCGCAACCTCGACCAGGTCGAGTACGCCACACTCGAGTATGTGGACTGGTTCAACCACCGGCGGCTCCTCGAACCCATAGGGCACATCCCACCAGCAGAGAAGGAGTCCAACTACCATCGCCAACAGAACCGAGTCCAGCTAGCTGGACTCAAATAAAACACTCTCCGGCAAAGCCGGTACGGTTCAGACCTCTAATAGAAACACGCACACAGTTTTGAGGGCTGGTTCGTGAGGTGGTTGACGGCAACCGCGCCCCGGGGGCAATCTCGATGGTTCATTCTACCGAAAGTCGCCAACAGCCCTCGGATGTATTGTCTCGTCCCCAGATGAGCATGTCTTCGAATACCCTCACCGACACTCGAATACCCTCACCGCTCTGCCCACCTGTTCTCGGTCGGTCCAATCAATGTTCTTTTCGTAGGTAGCGAACAAGCTCCGCCGCTGTCCGACCAAATCAAGACATAGCACGACCTGCGATACGGGGGTGGGCGGAGGGCACCAGCCACAGCGAACGCACCGCCAACGACCACCCTCCGCTCAAAAGGCCCATAGCCGGGGAATGAAGATGGTGGACAGGATGCAGAACAGGATGTTGAGGGGCACCCCGGCCCGCAGGAAGTCGACGTATCGGTATCCCCCCGGGTTGTAGATCATGGTGTTGGTCTGATATCCCACCGGCGTGGAGAACCCAGTTGAGGCCGCGAAGGTGATGGCCATCAGGAATGGTTTGGGGTCCACTCCGAGGTGACCCGCGGTGGAAATGGCTATAGGCGCCAGCAGCACCGCAGCCGCGGCGTTGCTCATGGTTTCGGTCATGATGGCCGCCAGTAGGTAGATAGCCGCCAGCACGGCCACCGGACCCATGTCGCCCACCAGCGACACCACCTGAGAAGCGAGGAAGCCCGCGGCCCCGCTGGTATGCATGGCGATACCCAGGGGAAGCACTCCGGCCAAGAGGAATATGACCTGCCAATTGATGGAGCGGTATATGTCCTCCGGTTCCAGTATCCGGGTCATCACCAGGGCCACGCAACCGAGTACCGCGGTTACCGGAATCGGGACGACATCGAAAGCGGCCAGGCCCACGACCGCCAGGAGTATCCCGATAGCCAGAGGCGCTTTGTGGCGCAGGGTGCCGCCGGGCACCTCCCCGAGAACGATAAAGTCGGCATCCCGCCGTAGCTCCCGTATCTGCGTTCCGTGCGCCTGTATCAGCAGAGCGTCGCCCAGCCCGAGCCTGACCGAACCGAGCCGGTCGTTGATAGTCTTGCCCCGGCGCTGCATGGCCAGCACTAGCGCCTTGTAGCGGTTGCGGAAATCCACTTCCTTCAGAGTGTGCCCGATCAGGTCGGAACCAGGAGCCACCAGGGCCTCCACCAGACGCAAATCCTCACTCTGCAGCGTTTCGTCTCGGAGCTTGAAATCGGCATCTATCCGCAGACCCATAGTTCCCCGGAGCCGCATCAGGTCAGGCAGCGAGCCATGCACCAGAAGCACGTCGTCTGGTTGGAGAACTCTCCTGAGGGGCGCCCATCCCTCCTCCCCTGCGTTGAGCACCCCCAGCACCCTTATATCGTGGTCCTCGCCCAGTCTGCTCTCCAGCACCGATTTCCCCACCAAGGGGGACTTGTGGCGTATTCTCAGTTCGGTCACATATTCGCCGAGGTGGTAGCTAGTCGCTAGTTCATGAGGCTGGCGGTCAGGCAGCAACCAGCGGCCGAAGATCAGGAAATAGGCCACTCCGGCAGCGAACAGGATCAGACCCATCCGGCTGAACTCGAACATGCTGAATTCCCCGTAGCCCGCCTCGGCGGAGATGGAACTCACCAACAGGTTGGTGGAGGTGCCTATGAGCGTGCATACCCCTCCGAACTGGGAGGCGTAGGAGAGAGGGATCAGAAGTTTGGACGCGGCTATCTTCCGTCTGGTGGCCAGGATCGTCACCAGTGGTATGAACACCGCCACTGCGGCTGTGTTGTTCACGAAGGCCGACATCACCGTCACCGCCACCATGATCACGACCAGCGCGGCGAAATGGTTCCGGCTGTAGCGAACCATCATCCGGCCTACCACCGCGGTGGCCCCCGTTTTCTGCAGCCCGGCGCTGAGTACGAACATGGCAGCGACTGTCAGCGTGGCCGGGTTGCTGAACCCAGAGAACCCATCCTCGAGAGTTACCAAGCCGAGCGCCAGCAACACCCCGAGGCCCAGCATGGCCACTATGTCCAAGCGGTACTTCTCGGAGACGAACAGCACCACAATCCCAACGAGGATCGCGGTCACCAGCAGGCCGTCGACGGTCATCACAGCGAGGGGTCAACGGGTTTCACGTCACCCACAGAGGGGAGACTCCCCCGCCCCTCAGGAAAGGCTTCCCTTGAGTGCCCGGAGTCCGCCAAACACCCGACATACTCGTCATATCTACTGGCGACGCCTTCGACGATTTCGACCGCCTCGCATCTGGACAACCCTTCGCAGCGAAACGCCCCCACCGAAGCCTGTGGGTCGCATCTTCGACCTGCATACGAACTGATGGCGATCGCTGAAATTCCTCAGAGTCGATCATCGAAATTCCCCTTTACCTTGTTGGGGGGAGTCTGCTGAGTCTAGTGGCGATCTCCTTTCGGTCGGTGTTTGCGGGCCTGGGCTTGGTAGGAGCGGAGCCGGTAGTTGTCGCCTGTGATGGTGAACGCGACGCTTCGGTGGAGGAGCCGGTCCACATGGCAGCGGCGATGGTGGTGTCGGAGAAGATGTCTCCCCAGGACGCGACGTTGCGGTTGGTGGTCAGGATGACCGATCCTTGCTGGTAGCGGCGGGAGATGACCTGGAACAGAGCAGCCGCGTATCGTGATGGCATTGGTAGGCAGCCGAGTTCGTCGATTATGAGCACGGCGGGGCCGGAGAAGAACCGCATGGTGGCTGCCCATCTGCCTTCGAGGGCGGCTTTGCGGCAGCGCGCTGCTAGCCACCCCTTGGAACTAACCGTCTAGGTCAGCGGCGGTTGTGTAGTAGACCCGGTGGCCGCCGTCGACCGCGGCCCGGCCCAGGATGACCGCCAGCATGGTTTTTCCGACACCGGGCGGTCCGATGAACAGCACGTTGGTCGCGTCGGCCAGATAGCCGCCGCATGCGAGTTCTCGTACGAGTTTTTCATTGATGCTGGGCTGAGGACTATGCCGTATGCTGGCGGGTGGAGGAAGGAAACTGCCTTTGACCTGGGATTATGAACAGTTCTGAAACAACGAGCGACCATCAGCAACAGTGTGGGCCCGGCGGGGATCGAACCCGCGACCTTCGGATTAAAAGTCCGCTGCTCTCCCGACTGAGCTACGGGCCCGATTACCAGGGTAGCCGCCGGGTGGGCAACGGATTGGCTCCGGGGCGATAGGCTCGGCGGGTGATCGGCTACGGGTACTCTGGACTTCCTCCGGTGGGCGTGACGGACGATGCGTTCCTGGACGACTTGGTGGAAAGGGGCCATCAGGCGTTCGAGTTGGCCTTCACACGGGGGTTTCCCTGGAAGGAGAGGCGGTGCGCCCGCTTCGGACATCTGGCGGCCGAGAGGAGGATTCGGCTGTCGGTCCACGCCCCCTACTTCGCAGTTCTCACCGTGGCTGACGAAGACCGGGCTAAGCAGTGCCGGGCGGCCCTCGAGCACACCGTCAAGCTGGGAGCCGAACTCGACGCCCGGATCGTGGTCGCCCACCTGGGTGCGCGGCGGGGGGAGGAGCCCGGCGTCCTGCTCGACCGCATCCGGGAACACCTGGATTGGATCGGCGCCAAGGTGTCGGGCCTGGGAGTGGGCCTCGGCCTGGAGACGACCGGGCGCCTCTCCCACATGGGCAGCCTGGGGGATATCGCCCTGCTGGCCGCCGAGTTCCCTTTCGTGCGCCCGGTGGTCGACTGGGCTCATGTCCACGCCATCAGCCGGGGCGGTCTGGAATCTGCCGAGGCCTTCGCGGCGGTGCTCGGATTCCTGCGCGAGAACTTCCCCGGCTGGAAGATCGACCCCCTCCATACCCAGTTCAGCGACGTCCTGTACGGCGAGATGGGTGAGATCCGGCATATTCGGTACGGAGACGGAACGCTACGGGTGGAACCCCTCATGGAGGCGGTCCGGGCAGCCGGAATGCGCATGACGGTAATCTCGGAGTCCCGCGACACCCGCTCGCACGATGCCATTCACACCGGAATCCTCGACGCGCTCGCCGCCCCGGCGCCCGGCGGGCCGGATGGCCGGGAGGTGGCGAGCGGAGCGGTCGAGTTCCCGGTGGTTCCCAGGGCCAGGGAGATGGCCGACGGGTATCCCTTGACGGGCTACGAGCGGCCTCTGCGCCTCTCCAACCTCGACAAACAGTTCTTCCCCGACGGGTACACGAAGGGAGACCTGATCTCGTACTACGCGTCGGTGGCTCCACTTCTCCTCCCGCATTTGGCGGACCGAGCAATAGTGATGGCCCGATTCCCGGACGGCTCGGAAGGGGGGTTCTTCTACGAGAAACAGGCTCCAGGTCATCAGCCCGACTGGATGCAGCTCGCCCCCCTCGAGTCGGCAGCCAGGGGCGGGATTATCGACTTCGTGACCGCCCTGAACGTGGAATCACTGATGTGGCTGGCCAACATGGGCTGCATCGAAATCCACCCTTGGCTGTCGCGGCTCCAGCATCTCGACAGCGAGGACTTCGCCGTTTTCGATCTCGATCCTGCGGAAGGCGCGAGCTGGGAGCAGGTCGTGTCGGTGGCCAAGCTGCTCGGGGTGGCACTGGATCGTCTGGGACTGCGCGGCTATCCGAAGACCTCGGGTGCCAGCGGGATCCATGTCTACGTCCCCCTCGACCCGGTACACGGATACGGGAGGGTGCGTCGCGTCGTCGAACAGGTGGGTCGTCTCATGGCATCGGCCAATCCCGCAGACGTGACCATGGACCGCCACATCCCCAACCGGAGGGGGAAGGTCTTTATCGACTCGGGACAGAACCGGGCGGGCGCCACGATCGCCTCGGTCTATTCGGTGCGCCCCCGACCCGGAGCGCCGGTGTCGACCCCGATCCGCTGGGAGGAACTGGATCAGGTCACTCCCGGGGATTTCACCATCGCCACCGTGTGGGACCGGATCTCCCGCTACGGCGACCTGTTCGCTCCGGTTCTGGAAGGCGGTCAGGTTCTGGACCGGGCAGAAGATGCCCTGGGCTTCGGCAGGGACTAGCTCCGGGCCCTGTCCGAAGGTGCTGCCCCAGCGACTTGGCTAGCTGGGAGCCAGCCCGTTCCAGACGGTGTCGACTGTGTGTTCTATGCGCTCCCTTGACTCGGGAGCACCCAGAATGCGTCTCATGAACATCGCCCCCACCATCGCCTGGACGGCGATCTCCAAGTCGGCATCCGGCCGTATCTCTCCCCGCTCCACGCCACGTTGAAGCACCATGACCGCCTCGTCCCTGCGGGGGTGTATCAGCCGTTCGCGGAATAGCTCCAAGAGTTCAGGGCTGCGGCGCTCCTCAACGAGTAGAGCACCGATCATGGCGATGCCCGGACCGTTCTCGAGGGCATGCTGGTTCTGCAGGATCATCTCAACGATGTCGGTGCGTATGTCACCCGTGTCCGGGAGCTGGCCCAGATCGTCCCTCAGCGTGCCCACGGCGGCGGCCACCAGCTCTTCCTTGGACGAGTAGCGCCTGTAGATGGTGGTCTTTCCGACTCCGGCCTCGGACGCCACCCGCTCGATCGACATACCGGCATATCCCCGGTCCATGAGTAGCTTCAGAGTGGCTTGCAGGATGGCAACGTCGACCTCAGGGTCGCGAGGGCGACCGCGCTTGAGGTCTCTCGGTCTCGTAGTCTCGGTGGATCCTGTCATCGGGTCGCTTCTGCTAGAGCCCCTCGAGGGTTGGAGGTTGTGTCTTCACTTCAGGATTCCGCGTCCTCGCGCTCAGGAAGGTGGTGCGGCGGCATGAACTTGGCGATGAGCACCGCTCCGGTCAGCGCCACACCGGCGCTCACCAGCACCGCCAGACCGAGTGCATCCGTGAAAGCTGCCTTTGCCGCATCCGCCAACCGGATACCGGCCTCGGCCGGTATCGTGGATGCGATCTTGGATGCTGCACCTACCGAGTCACCAGCGGCACTCGCCGCCTCGGGCGGCAACCCGGCCACTGCCTCATCCATCCTACCGCTGTAGGCCGTGTTGATGACAGACCCGATCACAGCCACGCCGAAGGCCCCCGCCACCATCCGGGTGACGTCGTTCATCGCCGAGGCTATGCCGGCGTTGGCTTCCGGAACGGCTCCCATCACCGAATCGGTGGATGGCGCCATCACGGTGCCCATACTGAACGCCATGAAGAAGAAGGTCAGGCCGACGATCCAGTAGTCGGTACCGGGATCCCAGAAGGTGATGGTAACGAGCACTACCGTCAGAACCCCTAGGCCCAGCGCCACTACTTTGTTGGTACCCAGCTTCCCGACCAATCGATGGCTTGTACCGGCTCCGGACGCCATGCCCAAGGCCATCGGCACCATTCTCACGCCGGCCTCCAAGGGCGTGTATCCCTGGACGAACTGGAGGAACTGCGTCATCCCGAAGATAATGCCGAACAAGGCGAAGAACCCGATGGAGATTCCGCCCGCTCCGGCGGAGAACCGTGGGTTCTTGAAGAACGACAGGTTGAGCATCGGGTGTTCAGTCCTGATCTCCCAATACCCGAAAGCCGCAACGAGCAGCGCCCCACCCACGAGACCGGCAATGACCAGCCCGTCGGCCCACCCTCGGACGGGCGCCTCGATGATCGAGTACACCAGGGTCGTTACGGCCGTTATCGACAGGACAGCGCCCGGAATGTCCAACGGTGCTGAGTTCGGGTCCCGACTCTCGGGGACGAGAACGAGTCCGGCCGCGAGGGCAAGCCCGATGATCGGAATGTTGACCCAGAACACGGAACCCCACCAGAAGTGCTCGAGAAGAAGACCCCCGGTGACGGGGCCGAGACCGATGCCCAATCCGGCGACCCCGGCCCATATCCCGATCGCTCTCCCGCGCTCCTCCCTGGGAAACACGTTGGTGAGGATCGACAGGGTGGACGGCATTATGAGCGCCCCTCCGATCCCCATCAGAGCTCGCGCGGCGATGAGCTGTGCGCTCGATCCCGCGTACGCCGCGAACAAACTCGACAGGCCGAACACCACCAGCCCGACCTGGAGAGCTCGCCTGCGCCCGAATCGGTCACCGAGCGAACCCATCGTCAGCAACAGACCGGCGAACACAAGAATATATGCGTCGATCATCCACTGAAGCGACGTGGAAGTGGCGCTGAATTCCTGCTGAAGGGTGGGGATCGCTACGTTGAGGATGGTGTTGTCCAGGCCGATGATCAGCAAGCTCATCGACAGGACACCAAGAGTCCACCACCTCCTCCGATACACGGCCGACCCGGGAGAGCTTGAACTGGTCATAGCGTGACCCCTCATATAGAAACGATACGGTAGCGTTTCATTATTAGGGGAATAGGCCTGTTCGTCAAGTCCTCCGGTTGAGAAGCACCCAGACCGCCGAGACTCCTAACTTCTGAGTAGTTACTCCTAGAGTGGGGGCTGTGACAGATGGGCCTCTCACATACCGGGTCGAGGAATTGGCCACTGAGGCGGGTATAGGCGTCGATACCATCCGCTACTACCAGGGGATGGGGCTGTTGCCCCCTACGGATCGCGATGGCCGCGCGGTCGTCTACGGACCTGCACACCTCACCCGGCTGCGGACCATCCGGGCGCTGGCGGATGACGGATTCACGCTCGCGCAGATCAAGCGGCTCCTGGACGAGTCCGGACACCCGCTACTTGTCTCGCTAGCCGGAACGGTTGTCGGATTGACCAGAGCCGAACTGGCCGAGCGATCCGGACTGGCACCGCCATTGGTGGACATTGCGGTCTCGACCGGCCTCATCGAACCGCTGGGCGGGGGTGGCGACGAGCGTTTCTCACCCGATGTGGCACCGATGCTGGCCGCCGGACTGTCACTGCTGGAAGCCGGTTTCCCGCTCGACCGGCTTGCCGCTCTGGCTACCCGCCATGCAACCGGGGTGGAGAGCGTGGTCGACGAGGCGATCGACCTGTTCAAGGAACATGTACGATCCGGCCAGTCGGACAGCCCCGATGCCCTCGCCGGGTTGTTCCTGACATTGGTAACCCACGTGACCAGGCTTGTCGCTCAGCACTTCCATCACACCGTCGCAAGCCGAGTGAAAGAACGACTCGAAGGATCCGACGACGTGGCGCTGGTCGCAGCCCTCGAGAACGCCGGGAAGCAACAACTCGTCATCTCCACCGAATGGCGATGAGCGACAGGAGCCATCTGGAGAAACGGATCGCCCAGGCAGCTGCAAGGGCGGCGGTTTCAGGTAGGCCATCTGTGGTCACCGTGGCCGCCCGAGCGGATGGTGCCGACCCCTTAGCCGTAGCCTTGGGAAGCGACCCGCCATTCGCATACTGGGAGATGCCGGACCGTGGTTTCTCCTTTGCAGCACTCGGCGAAGCGCACCGGATAGTTCCGGGGCGGGAGACCAACAGATTCAGAAGCGCCTCGGCGGCCCTGCGCGACCTGGTTACCCGGACCCACCAAGTGTCCCTGGACGGAGCAGAACGGACGCCGATGCTGGTGGGCGGCTTCTCGTTCCATCCGGAGGGCGGTTGGCCAGGGTTCCCGGCCGGCTGCCTTGCCTTGCCCGAATTGGCCCTCATCCAGCGCGACCGGGGCAGTGTGTGGGTGGCAGCGACCGAGATAACGGACGCGGATGATCCTGAAACCCGAGCGGACGCGCTGATCGAACGAATCGAGAAGGCCCGTACCAACCACATTCCACGAATCACTCCAAAGGTGTTCGACCGTCCTGAAGCCGGCAGCGTCGACCTCACCGACCCCGCTTTCCTGGACGTGGCGGCCGTAGCGATCCGCCAGGTTCGTAGCGGAACCCTCAGGAAGGTCGTCCTGGCTCGGCAGGTCGAGTTGGACCATCGTCCCGATCTCGGCCCGTTTCTGGCCGCGCTCCGCCAGATCCACCACACCTGCGCTGTCTTCGCCTTCGGCCGCGAGGGGGGCTCGGTCTTCTGCGGAGCAACGCCCGAACTTCTGGCCCGGGTCGACGGCGTCGGCGTATCCACGCTCGCCCTGGCCGGCACCGCTCCCCGGGGCAGCAGCCGTGCCGACGACGACCTGCTCGCCGACCGCCTCCGTAACGATCCCAAGGAACTGGAGGAACACGAATACGTGCACTCCGAGGTCTTGCGCCGGCTGGATGAAGAGGGCTTCGTCGTTGCGCCTCCTGCACCTACCGAGGTGATGAAACTAGCCGGTATCCAGCATCTGGCCACTCGGGTCACCGCCATCGCCCCGGTCGGGACCAACGTCTTGGACGTGGTGGGAGCCCTGCACCCAACCCCTGCCGTGGCCGGCCTGCCAAGGGATCGCGCCGTGGAGTGGATCGAAGAGCAAGAGCCACTCGACCGAGGCTGGTACGCCGGACCGATCGGCTACTGCGATCTGGCCGGCAACGGTGAGTTCCATGTCGCCATACGTTCCTGCCTGATCGAAGGGGAGCGCACCCGGCTCTTCGCCGGCTCCGGCATCGTGGGAACCTCCTCGCCCGAGCGGGAACTGAAGGAGACCGACCTCAAGCTGGGCGCGATCCTACCGTCGTTGTTCGGGATGCAGGACCACCGCTGGCGTACGTATGCAACCGCCGACACTCTGCTCGCTTCCCTCCGCTCGGGAGGGGTGGAAAGCGTCGTGATCTCACCCGGTTCCCGATCCACCCCTCTGGTCGTCGCCGCGGCGAGCGAGGGACCACCCTCGCACGTAGTGCTCGACGAGCGGTCAGCCGGTTTCGTGGCGCTGGGAATGGCCAAGGCTTCCGGTAGGCCGGCGGCGCTGATCTGCACATCCGGCTCGGCCGCAGCCAACTACCTGCCGGCCGTCGTTGAAGCCGACCGGGCCCGCGTGCCACTCGTGGTGCTGACCGCCGATCGGCCACCCGGGTTTCTCGACAGGGACGCTCCCCAGACCATCGATCAGGTAGGACTCTACGGCTCCCATATCCGGGCGGCTGTCAACCTACCCGTCGCCCACGAATGCAACCCGCGCCAGGTGCTGCAGGAAGCGATCCGGGCAATCCGGGCCGCCGAGCCCCCCAATGCGGGCCCCGTCCACGTCAACGTCCCCTTCGCCAAACCCCTCGAGCCGCCCACCCTCCGCGAACTGCAGGTCGACCTACCGGTAACCGGGTCAGTACCGCGACCGACCGGTGGCGCGGGCGCAGCCTCGGTCGAGGCGTTGAGCAACTTCATCGGGAGGTCCGGGCGCGGGGTGATCGTGGTGGGACCGCGCAGCACTGACCCGGCCGAGCGGGAGGCTATCGCCGGGCTCGGTTCAGCATCGGCCTGGCCCATCCTCGCCGACGGGATGTCCGGGTTAAGGGTCCTCGAACACCAGAACCTCCTCACGACGGGAGACCTCCTGCTGCGGGATACATCCTTCGTTGCGGCCCACCGGCCGGACGCAGTGGTGCGGATCGGACCCACCCCGACCGGATCGACCACCCAGGGCTGGCTGGAGTCACTCGATGTTCCCGTTGCCGTGCTGGACCCGGACTTCCGATGGTCAGTTCCCGGACCGGAACTGGTCCTGCGCGATCCTATAGGCCCGCTCCTCGAAGTGGTGTCACCCCGTCCCCTCGGACCCGGATGGTCGGCTTCGTGGCGTGCAGCCGAGGAGCGCGTACGCCGCCGTCGCGCGGTCGAGCGCTCCCAGCACGCCGATACCGAACTGGCTGTCACGGCTGCGGTGCTCGAGTCCGAGCCGGTGGTGTGGACTGCCTCCAGCATGCCGGTGCGGCACGTGGACGCGATGATGGAGCCGGGATGCGGCGCGCTGGTGCTCGGCAATCGGGGCGCGTGCGGGATCGACGGAACCATCGCCTCGGCAACCGGCGCTGCCCTGGCGCTCGGAAGGCGGGTGACCGCCCTGGTAGGCGACCTCGCCTTCCTCCACGACGTCGGTTCGCTGGCCGCGGCCCGGAGACTTGAGGTGGATCTCTCGATAGTCGTACTGGACAACGGAGGAGGCGCCATCTTCGAAGCTCTCCCCTACCTGCGATCCCTCCGCGAGGCGGGTGACGAGAAGGCCTACGCCAAGGGACGGGAACTGTTCGTCACCCCCCACAGCCAGGATCTAGTCGCCGTGGCGGCCGGATTCGGCGTGCCGGCCGAGCGGGTGCGTCCCGAAAAGCTACCCGCGGCGCTGGCCGGGGGGCATAGCCGGGCGGGCATCTGCGTCTTCGTCGTGGAGACCGACCCGGCGGCCATGTTCGCGGCCTACGACCGTCTGGCCGGACGGTGGGACCGGCCTCGCCGACGGTCCGAAACCGCCGACCCGGCTCAGCCTTTGAAACCGGCGATCAGGTCCTGTTTCAGGTCGGAAAGTTCGGGGCTGAGCGACACGTGGTAGGTGTGGGGATTGACCAGCCGCCGCACCCCGGGATCGAGCCTGGCCAGATCGGCGGCTCGCCGCGCCCGGGCGGCCTCGATATCCCCGACACCGTCGCGTATCCTTCCTCCGCGGTCCAGTACCTTCACCCGGAGGGACTCCACTTCGGAGACCTGGAAGTGGGTGAGGGTTCTCGTCACATCCGGATGGCTGGGGTGCACCAGGCGGATGGGGCGATCGTCCGGGTGGTGGTCGTTGAGGGTGACCATGTCGGCAGTGGCGGTACCTCGGCTGTCGTAGACCCTCCATAGGCGCTTGCGCCCCGGGTCCGGGACCTTGGCCGGGCTCTCCGAGATCTTGATCGCCGGAGCCCACTCGCCGTCGGAGGCCTCGATCGCCACCAGCTTGAACACCCCGCTGAGGCTCGGGTAGCCGTGGGATGTGGCCAGCCGGGTCCCCACCCCGTACACCAGCCGGTCGAGCAGCCGGCCGGCCTCGACGCCGTAGCGGGCGGCCTCCTCGGCGATCTGGTTGCGGATCTGCCAGATGGTCAACTCGTCCAGTTCCGAGGACAGGACAATCGACACGTCGGCGAAGCCGGCCTTGTCCAGCAGGGCCGCGGAACGGATGGCCAGATGCGCCAGGTCGCCGGAATCGAGCCGGACCCCCACCGGCCGGTGTCCCCGGCGGCGCAGTTCCTCGAACACGGTGATGGCGTTGGGAATGCCCGACCCGAGGGTGTCGATGGTGTCGACCAGCAGCAGGCAGTCGTCGGGATAGACATCGGCGTAGGCGCGGAAGGCGTCCAGCTCGCTTCCGGAGTCCGCCATGAAGACCTGCACCATCGAATGGGCGTGCGTCCCCTTGGACGGGAACCCCAACTGGTGGGAGGCAGCGAAGTTCGAGGACCCGACCGCTCCGCCGATCAGGGAAGAGCGGGTCGCCACGGTGGCGGCCGCTCCCGGCGCCCGGCGCATACCGAACTCCATCACCGCGGCGCCCCCGGCCGCTTCCACCACCCGCGAGGTCTTGGTGGCGATCAGGGTGGCGTAGTTGAGCCGGTTGAGGAGGGGGGTTTCCAGCAGCTGGGCGACCGCCAGCGGCGCCTCGACGGTGAGGACCGGGGTGTTGGGATGGACCACCCTGCCCTCGGGCACCGCCCAGATGGAGGCGTCCGCGAAGCCGTCCGATCGGGTAAGCCACTCGATGAACGGGTCTCCGAACAGCCGATCCCCGGTGCTGGTCCTGATGTCTCGGAGGGCCGACCGCTCCTCCCTTCCGAACCAGGTCCGATCGATCCAGCCCAGCAAGGGTCCCAGCCCGGCCGTGATGCAGTAGCCGGCCTGGTGGCTCCCGTAATCGGGGTACGAGCGGAACAGGTAGTCGAACTGGGCTCGTCGTTCGTCCAGCCCGTACCGGTGGTAGAGCTGCGCCATCGTGAGCTGGTAATGGTCCGTGAAAAGGATGCCCTCGGTGAGCACACCCCAACGTTACCCGAGCTACCTCCCGTGACGGAAGCCGAATCATCGTTCCGCCCACGGAATCGATAGATCGGAGAATACCATCTGCCAACCCTCCGAGGATCGACGACGCGGGACGACCCGCCCCCGGTTGAACCGCCCCCCGGTACAGGTCCGGAACCTCAACGGGTGCGCATATGTCCACGGGTACGCATATGTATATTGGTGTATAGCGACCCTCCCGGGGTGCCACATGGGGTGATCGCATGACCGGCATATGGACGGACACGGGCGATGGCTGGAAGTTGGGCTCCCCCCGGCCGTACGACGATGAAGCCACCCTGCATCGCCTCATTGCCGATTACCCGCAACTCCTGCCTCTGGCCGGCTCGTCCCGCCTGCGGGTCTTCGGCTCGGAGGTGCCGCTGGGCCCCGGATGCGCGGATATTCTGGCGGTGGAGTCCTTGGGACGCCCCACGATCATCGAGGTGAAGCTCTCCCGCAATCGAGAGGCGCGCCGGGAGATCGTGGCGCAGGTACTCGCCTATGCCGCCTTTCTTCGAGGCTTCGACGTGGAAGGCCTGGAACGCGGTCCCCTGCGCAGCTCTCTCGTGAGGGCTGGGTACGGGTCCATCCTCGAGGCGGTGCAGGGCCAGGACCAGGAAGGTGCAGTGGACTCCGATTCCTTCGTGGCCTCGTTGCAGGAGTACTTGGATCGGGGCAGTTTCCGGCTGGTGCTCGTGCTGGACGAGGTTTCGGCCGAATTGGAGAGGGTCGTCGCCTACCTGGACGCCTTGACTCTTCAGGCCCTCACGATCGACCTGATAACTCTGAATGTTCTATGAGGTGAACAACGCAAGGATCGCCCTACCCCAACGTGTGTCGCCTGACCTCGACGCGGCTATGCCCGTCCTGTCCTCCGGCGGGGCACGGTCATCCGGTTCCAAGGGCACCTTGTCCGATGGTACCGGCGCGTTTCGAGCCTCGATTGCGGAGACCACGGGCGAGATCCGGGCCATGTTCGACGATTTGATCCAGTGGGCAGAGCGCGTTGCCAAACTTCCCGGCGTACGCCTCTTCACGTACAAGGGAGTAGCCGAGCGATACACCTTGCTGCCGAGAATCATGCCGGACAAGGCCGGCCTGGTGACCATCTGGAACGACAAGCAGAAACCCTACATCTCGGTGTGGCGCTCCGTGTTCGAGCGACATGCTCCTGACTCGATCGATGCCGTTGAAGCAACGATCGCGCCGCTGAAGCTCGCGCAGGGAAATACCATACACGAGATAACGCCCGGGTTTCTCGAAGCCGTGATGGCGACCTATCAGGAAGCCGACCGGCAATAGGTCAGGCGGTAGTGCACGGCCGATCGGCTGGATGTCTTCCGAGCCGGGCGGGCCCCCGGCGTCCGGCTTCGGACCCGTCCGGTTAACCTCATCGGACCATGAAGGGATACGACAACCAAACGGCTCTGGTAGTGGTGGATGTCCAGAACGACTTCGCCGATCCGTCCGGGAGCCTGTACGTGCAGGGTGGGGACACCGAGGTGGTCCCCGCTGTGAACCGGGAGATCGACGGGGCTGTGGCGGCGGGGGCGAGCATCTTCTACACGCAGGACTGGCACCCCGAGCGTACGCCCCACTTCGCCGTCGACGGCGGCATCTGGCCCGTTCACTGCGTGGGGGGATCGGCCGGGGCCGACTTCCATCCCGATCTGCGGGTCGAGGGGCCGAGCGTCCACAAGGGCGCCAACGGCGAGGACGGATACTCCGGGTTCACCATGAGGGACCCCGTTTCCGGAGAGACGATTCCCACTCCCCTGGCGTCGATGATCCGTGATGTCGCCTGCAAGCGGGTGGTCGTGGTCGGGCTCGCCCTCGACTACTGCGTGAAAGACACCGCCCTCGACTCTGCACGGGAAGGTTTCGAGACCACCGTCCTGCTGGGCGCCACCGCCGCTGTGAACCTATCGCCCGATGACGGCGAGAAGGCTATAGACGAACTACGCCAGGCAGGTGTAACAATCAAGTGAGGCGCGGGGGACCATCCGTCCGCGCCGACCCAAAGCCATCGGAGCCCGACTCAGCACGGTTCGTCATCACAACCGGTTCCACGGGTTGAGCACCTCAAGCCCTTCGAAGCGCCCGAAGCCGCCGGTATTGCGAGTGACAACCGCCATACCGTTGACAGCGTCACCTCCGGCCGGCCGGCCAGGCGTATGCCGGGATGTTGTGGCAGGCGGTCACCCCGCTCCCGTCAGCGGTGGAGCGGGGAACCGGTCGGACCGGCTGGAAACGGGCTAGGGTTACGTGTGAGCCAGGCACCAGGTCCGGCTTGAACAGAGAGAGAATTAATGCAAGGAACGGTCAAGTTTTTCAATAGTGATAGGGGCTTCGGCTTCATCTCCCGTGACGGAGGCGCCGATGTGTTCGTTCACTACTCCAACATCGTTGGAGAGGTCTACAGGTCCCTCGACGCGGGTCAGACGGTCGAATTCGACATCGGGCAAGGCCGTAAGGGCGATGAAGCCCAGAACGTCAGACGCGTCTGACCGAACAGGCTCGGCGAAACGAGCGGGTGCGATGGAACTTCCCGATGACGTGGGGTTGTCCGGCTTCTCACAGGTCGGTGCCCGGCGGCGGTGGATCGGAGAACCGGTCGGACCGGCTGAAAAACGGGCTAGGGTTACGTGTGAGCCAGGCACCAGGTCCGGCTTGAACAGAGAGAGAATTAATGCAAGGAACGGTCAAGTTTTTCAATAGTGATAGGGGCTTCGGCTTCATCTCCCGTGACGGAGGCGCCGATGTGTTCGTTCACTACTCCAACATCGTTGGAGAGGTCTACAGGTCCCTCGACGCGGGTCAGACGGTCGAATTCGACATCGGGCAAGGCCGTAAGGGCGATGAAGCCCAGAACGTCAGACGCGTCTGACCGAACAGGCTCGGCGAAACGAGTGGGAGCGGCCGCGACACGCGGCCGCTCTCTACGTTGACGGTCGCCGCCCGGAGGATCGCACGAGAACCTGTGGTATCCTCGGGTGCAATCCGGCCGGTAGGTCGGTTGGTGGGTTCGCAGACGGGTCTTGGTTTTTCCAGTCATCGTGGACCAAACCCGAAAGATGGCCCGACCTCATCACCCCTTTGAGGCGCCACCGAACCCCGTGAGTCGTCCGCGTGAAGCGGCAAGGAGACCAATGACCCCCACATTCGCCCAACTGGGCGTCCCCAAGTCCATAGGCCACGCCCTCGCTCGGCGTGGCATAACCCAACCATTCGAGATCCAAGCGGCCGCGATCGCCGACGCGATGAGGGGACGCGACGTTTGCGGTCGCGCTCCCACCGGATCGGGCAAGACGCTCGCCTTCGGGATTCCGCTCGTAGTGAATGCCGGACATGCCGAACCACACAAGCCCAAGGCGCTGGTGCTGGCCCCGACCCGCGAGCTCGCCGAGCAGATCACAACCGAGCTTCGCTCCTTCTCGGGGAAAACACGGGTCGCGGTCGTCTACGGAGGCGTCGGATACGGCCCCCAGTTCAGCTCCTTCCGTCGTGGCGTTGACATACTGGTGGCGTGCCCCGGTCGCCTCGAAGACCTGATCCGTCAAGGCGCTGTCCACCTCTCTGCGGTGGAACGGGTCGTAATCGACGAGGCCGACCGTATGGCCGACATGGGGTTCATACCCGCGGTCCGACGCCTCCTCGACCAAACAACCAGGAGACGGCAGACGATGCTGTTCTCCGCCACACTCGACGGCGCGGTCAGGTCACTCACCAACGACTACCAGCGCGATCCGGTGCGGCACGAAGTAGGCGCCACCACTCCCGATGTCATCGCTGCTGACCATTTGTTCTGGCACGTGACCAGGAGCGACCGGATCGGGGTCAGTGCCAGGGCCATCGACGCGGCAGGATCCACGATCGTCTTTTGCCGGACTCGGCATGGCTGTGATCGGGTGGCCAAGCAACTCGCTCGACGGGGCATCTCCACAGCCGCAATCCACGGTAGACGGAACCAGAACCAGCGCACCAGAGCACTGAATGACTTCGCCACCGGAAGGGTGCGAGCGTTGGTCGCGACCGACGTCGTCGCACGAGGCATCCATGTCGAAGACGTCCAGGCCATCATCCACTTCGACCTTCCCGCCGACCACAAGGCCTACCTCCACCGATCAGGCCGTACCGCCCGAGCCGGCAAGGGCGGCATCGTGATCTCGCTCGTCCCGCCCGATCAAGTCAAAGAACTCCGACATATGACACGCCGCCTCGGCTTGCGGCAGCCCATCACCAACGTGGACCTCACCGCCATCCCAACGCCCGGCCCCAAGACACGCCGTCCCGGACCCAGCAGGATGGGCGCCGGTTCGAACGGACGCCCCATGAACCCCCGGCGTCCACGCCGCACGTCAGGACGCCCGGCCAACAGGAGGCCGTCCCGGCACCGACCGAGCAGTAACAAACGGTCACCGTCCAACAGGCGCAACAGGCGCGTATCCACCAAGGCGACCAACCGACGTTGAGCGGGCGCGCGCAGGAATACCGACCGTAACCGGCCGGGTTCTCCCAGCCGGTTACGGCCAGGAGAACCCCTGGCCCCATCGCCAACCGATTGACCATGACAGACGACTTCTACCCAGGTCAGCGGCCTACCCCCAAACCTTCCAAGCCCGCCCATAGTGGCTCCTGCGCCTCCACCCTTCCCAACCGCAGGCGACCTCCGCGAAGTCTGCGCCCCTCGGATCTTCGACGACCTGGACCGTCGCTCGTGGTCAGGGGTGTTGTCGGATCAGCCGCCGGGCATCCGTCGGTACCAGCGAGGGCGATGGGACTTTCCTATTGGGTAGCACCCCCCGACTTCGGGGCGCTCGTTGGAGGTCGGAGTGAGAGCCGGCCTCCCCGTACTGTTCGTTATCCGAGGGGAGGTCCGGGTCGGGGACCGGTAGCTACGGGAAATCCGGCCGACGACCAGTCGGACCATGAGCCCGGGTAGAGTATCGCTTCCGGGAACCCGGCCAGGTGCAGGGCCAGGATGTTGTGGCATGCGGTGACTCCGCTCCCACACGAGCTGACGATGGGCATCGAGGTATCGATTCCCAGATCGGTGAAGCGGGCTGCCAGCTGCTTCGGCGACTTGAACAGACCGTCCGATCCCAGGTTGCCGCCGGTGGGGGCCGAAATCGAGGTCGGAATGTGCCCCGCCGCCGCATCGATCGGCTCGATTTCCCCGCGGTAGCGCTCCGGAGGGCGGGCGTCGATCACCTGGACGGATCCCAGCCGGGATCGCAGGGAGAGGCGATCGATGGTGGAGGTGCAGCCGCACCCGGCTTCGAACGTGGTGCCGGGCAGGTGTGGAACTGCCGTCGTGGTGGGGCCACCGGAGGCTGCCCATTCGTGGTAACCGCCGTCCACCACGCTGACCCGGTGGTGCCCGACGCTGCGCAGCATCCACCACAGGCGGGCTGCGATAGCGCCGGAGCCTTGGTCGTACACCACCACATGATGCCGGTTGCCGATCCTGTGCCGGCCCAGCATGGCGCCGAAAGCGGCTCGTCTGGGAAGCGGATGCCGACCGGGTCCGGTGGTTGCGGACAGATCGTGATCCAGATCGAGGAACACGGCGCCGGGGATGTGGCCTTTCTCGTACCGGCGGTGACCCCCTCCGGGCTCCTCGATATACCACCGGGTGTCCACCACCCGGATACCGGGGTCGTCGAGGCTCCCGGCCAACCAGGCGCACGAGACGATCGGGCGGCTCACCCGCTCGACCCCGTGGGTCTCGGGCCGGGCCGGGGGGTGCTACGGACCGTCGATCCCACCGACGAGAGGGCGAAGGTCATCCGGATGATGACGTACCACGCCAGCACCAGAGGCTCCAGCGGGATCGGGAAGTGAGAGTGGAGATGCATCCTCCTGGTGGTCCACATGCGAAGCTCGGCGATCGCCGCGCCGGGTTGTCCCAGTGTCCAGCGCCCCTTGAATCCCGACCGGTTGGTCAGCTCGTATGAGAAGCGGATGCCGGACAGCTCCCATCGTCGCCCCCACGGATCGAGGCGCTCCGCCGAGACCAGGAGGCGATCGCCGTCCAGGACCCGGAGCCCGTCGGCGCCGTCCGGAATGATCATCCAGGTACTCCCGTCGGGCAGATCCACGCGTGCCGTCCGCCGGCGAGCCGGGATAGCCCGGGCGAGGGATCCGGCCGGGGAGTGGAACCGCCACACGGGGGACAAGCCCCGTCTGGAGATGGTGACGACCTCGGGCGCTTCCAGCGTCATTGCTCATCCTCCGTCCCCCACATCCGCCGGGCCCGGGCCGAGGCGCTCCCGGCAGTGTCACGCACCGTTGTGCCCACCGCATCGATCAGGGACCCGAAGGCGTGGTTGGCCCCGGTGCGTATCTCGGGGTCGTTGACGGTCGTGACCCGTGGTCTGTCTGTGAAACGGCGGCGTGGTATGCGTCGGCAGCGGCGTGCCCCCCAAGGCCCACCGACGAAGGCGTACCCGCAGCGGTACGTCGAGGAGGCGGAACGCAGCGAGAGGCGTCGATGGCAAGCAGAGCACGGCAAGTCGTTTTGTAGACAGACCACCAACGCTTGGCCCAGGCCTTGTGCGGCGGTCGCGAAGCCCGCCCAGGCTCGGCGGATCTCCTCTCTCGTGGCGCTGTCCCGGTCCTCGAGATCGTCGAACCCCGAGCGCAGCCGATCGCCCAGTTCCGTAAAGCCGGACGCTACCCGCCCCCAAGAACCTTCGGACCTGCTGTCGTCCCCGTCGTCGGCCATGTGATTCTCCACTTGCTCGATACTACCTGCGAACTCCCCACCGGTGAGCAGCGGATAGGCGGAGCGCGCTCGCCCCTGTAGTCATTCCGATGCGGCTGCCGGTCCTGGGAGAATGCCGAAAAACGGGCAAATGGTTGGCCCGTCGTCCGCTGACGTGGCACTTTGTCATCGACCGTCGGGCCGCCGCGGGTTTTCTCAGTATTCTCCTGGACCCCCAGGTCATCGCAGTCGCCTCTTCAACTGTCGCAGCCCGTGTCTCCCCAGGTGAGCACATGTCCGCGCACCCTCTAACATCGTTGAGGTGAACCTCCACCTGCTCGACGCCACCTACGAGCTCTTCCGCGCCTACTTCGGCTATCCCAAGCGGAAGGCTCCCGACGGAACGGAGGTGGGCGCCGTGTACGGCATCATCGAGACGACGCTGCGGCTGCTCAGGCAGGACGGCGTCACCCATCTGGCGGCGGCGACCGACGCGGTCGTCGAATCGTTCCGCAACGATCTGTTCGACGGCTACAAGACGGGGCAAGGCACTCCGCCGGACTTAATGGCCCAGTTCAGGCCGGCCGAAGAAGCACTCGAGACCATCGGCGTAACGGTGTGGGCGATGCATGAGTTCGAGGCGGACGACGCCCTGGCCGCCGCCGCCCTCCGGTGGGTCGACGAGGTGGACAAGGTGGTGATCCTCAGCCCTGACAAGGACCTTATGCAGTGTGTGATCGGTGACCGCGTCGTGACATACAACCGGCGCGCCCGCAAGCAGTATGACGAGGCAGGCGTGGTCGAGAAGTTCGGGGTTCTGCCCACGGCCATCCCCGACTACCTCGCCCTGGTGGGGGACAGCGCGGACGGCATACCGGGAATCGCCGGGTGGGGCGCCAAGTCGACCTCGACGGTCCTGGCCCGGTATGTCCGGATCGAGCGCATACCCCGGTCGCCCGGTAGCTGGGACGTGGCGGTGCGGGGTGCGGCGCGCCTGTCGGCCAATCTCGAGGCAGCCCGGACGGAGGCCCTCCTTTACCGGACGCTCACCACCCTGCGCCGTGACGTGCCGCTGGACGAGTCGCTCGAGGGCCTCGAATGGAAAGGCGCCCACCGCTCCCGATTCGAGGCCCTCTGCGGACGGCTCGGCTTCCGGGGAATCCTCCAACCGCACCGCTGGGCGGAGTAGACCGATCGACTCGACCGCGCCCAAGGGCGAGACGCGGGAAGCTCACCTGGATACCTTGACGTAGGCCGGTTTTTCTGCTCTACTTCCGTTTACACAACGCGCTCATCCAGAGCGGTGGAGGGACAGGCCCTGCGAAGCCGCGGCAACCGTCAAGAGCGGTGCCAATGCCTGATCGATGAGTCTGCCGAGGCGGATTCCCGCTCGCGGCGCTCGAGGAGCGCGTGAGAAGCGATAGGAGAACTGCCATATGTACGCCCGGCACCTACCACCCGACTCTCTGCACGGGGACATGTCCTGTCCCGGCTCCCGGGTGCTCCACCCGGGCGGTTCCGCTAACCGCCCGTAGCGAACGCCACCACCCGGGAGGCACCGGCACCTTTCGGGGTGCGGCGTCCGATCCCCTCCGACCGGCAAGCAAACTGCCCCCTTGGGGAGCGAGAGCGGGACGAACGGGGATCAGACCAGATCAGACGATCCCAACCACAACCAGACATCAAAGGAGAGACAACCCATGAGCAAAGGTGAGATCAACGGAGTCGACACGGCGCACCTGCTGTTCGCCCGGGGAGTGGTCGGAGACACGCCGGCCGCGGGCGAGTACACATGGAGGGCCTCGAACGAGTGGGTCCACGGAACGCACAGCAAGACGACGATCGGTGGCTATTTCGGTCTGGGTGAAGAGCGCGACCACAAGGGAACTTACGAGTTCGAAGCAGACCATCCTCTGGAGTTCAACGCCGGGGACAACGCCGCCACTCCCGTCGAGATCGTGCTCGCCGGTTTGGCTAGCTGCCTGACCGCCGGTGTGGCTGCGGTGGCCGAGAACCGTGAGATCAGGCTGCGTTCGGTAAAGGCAACTCTGGAAGCCGACATGAACATCGGAGGCATCCTCGGAGCGGATCCCGAGGTCAGAAACGGGTTCAACGACGTACGCGTGAACTACGAGATCGATGCCGACGACACCAGCGAGTCGGATCTCGAAGCGCTGGTCGCCCAGTCGCAGAAGATTTCGGCGGTGTTCGACATCATGACCAACCCCACGAACGTGACGGTCTCGGTCAGCTGACAAGCGAGATAGAGCGGTGCGTACTACCACTGTCGTAATCGGCGCCGGGCATACCGGCCTGGCGACCAGCTACCTACTCTCCGAGCGTTCCATCGATCACGTGGTCCTCGAGCGGGGGGAAGTAGCCAACACGTGGCGGACGGAGCGATGGGACTCGCTCCGTCTGCTCACGCCCAACTGGCAGACCACTTTGCCCGGCTTCGCATACGATGGGGACGATCCCGACGGTTTCATGACCATGACGGAGGTTGTGGATTTCATGGACCGCTACGCACGGGTGGTGGACCCACCTCTGCATACCCTCACCACGGTCACCTCCGTACGGAAGGACGGCGACGGCTACGAGGTGGTGACGGATCGCGGAGTTTGGTCGTGTCGATCGGTGGTGCTGGCAACCGGCGGGTTCAATCTGCCCAAGGTGCCTCCCATCGCCGCGGCCCTTCCGACCTCGGTCGATTCGGTGACCCCGCTCAACTACCGCCGCCCGTCGGATCTTCGGGAGGGCGGCGTGCTGGTGGTGGGAGTCTCGGCCACCGGTGTGCAGCTCGCCGACGAGATCCACCGTTCCGGGCGTCCGGTGACGGTATCGGTGGGCGAGCATGTACGCATGCCCCGGGTCTACCGCGGGAAGGACATCCGCTACTGGATGGATGTCACCGGCCTCTCCGACGAGCGCTACGACGAGGTGGACGACATCCTGAGGGCCCGCACCGTTCCCTCCCCGCAGCTGGTCGGGACACCGGAGCGGCTGACGCTCGACCTTAACGCCCTGACCGACCGAGGTGTGCACATGGTGGGCCGGCTGGCCGGGATCCGGAACGGGAAGGCCCAGCTATCGGGATCCCTCCACAACAAGTGCAACCGTTCCGACCTCAAGATGGGTCGGCTTCTCACCACCATCGACGAGTGGGTCACCGAGAACGGCTTGGACGCCGGATTCGACCCTCCCCATCGCTTCGATCGGACCCGTGTCGAGAAGTCGCCACCCTTGGGTCTCGATCTGGCGAACGGAACGATCAAGACCGTCGTCTGGGCCACCGGCTACCGGCCGGACTACTCGTGGCTGCACGTTCCGGTGCTCGACCACAAGGGCCGCCTCCGCCACGACGGAGGGATCATCACGGACTCGCCCGGGATGTACAGGATCGGATTGAACTTCCTCCGCCGGCGCAAGTCGAGCTTCATCCACGGCGCCGAGGACGACGCTGGTGACCTGGTCGACCATCTGGCTGCCCACCTGTCCGCCCGAGTACCGGTCAGGAGCGGATAGGCGGAAACCGAGCCCGCACCGATCCCGGTGGCGGGCCGCGGGCGTGATCGGCGTCGGTTCCCCCGCTCCTAGCCTGGACCGGAACCCGTCGGCGGCCCGTTGACTTCAGATCACCCGGATGCCAGGTATTCCCGTACGGAAGCGGCGGCTGCATTGGCGCCGCACATGCCGTGGACGCCGGGACCGGGTGGGGTGGCCGCCGAGCAAAGGTACACGCCCGGAAGGCCCGTCCGGTAAGGGTTCCCGAGCGGGCCGGGACGTCCGAGCAGCCGTCGGAGGGTCTGGGCACCGGTAGCGATATCCCCGCCCCTGTAGTTCGGGTTGTAGGCCTCCAGTGCGTGCGGCGTTGTTACATGGGAGGCCAGCACGATATCTCGGAACCCGGGTGCGAAGCGCTCGATCTGGGCCTCCACCCGGTCCTTCACCGACCCCTCGAAGCCCGCCGGGACATGAGTGTACGTCCACAGGGTGTGCTTGCCGGCCGGGGCTCGCGTCGGATCGAAGAGGCTCTGCTGGCCGACGAGCACGAACGGTCGATCCGGCACCGCGCCCGCCTCCACGGCCCTGCCGGTAGCCACCACCTCCGAGTAGGTGCCGCCCAGGTGGACCACTCCGGCCCGGGCACACTCCCGGGCGGTCCAAGGGACCGGAGCGTCCAGCGCGTAGTCGATCTTGTAGGCGGCCGCGCCCTGCCGGTACCGGGCGAACCGGCGTCTGGTCGATGCCGGGACAACCCGCTCACCATAGATTTCGAGCAGGCCGGAAGGATGGGTATCGAACAGGACCACGCGGCTCGCTGGCAGGTCCCCCGGGCCCCGGACCCGGTGATCCAGGCGCACCTCCCCGCCGAGGGACCCCAGATGGTCGGCAAGCGCGGTGGTGATCGCGGAGGACCCTCCCTCCACGAGCGGCCAACCGCCTACATGGGCCAAAGCGCCGAGCACGATCCCGACCGCGGCCGTCGCCGGGGCGTCCAAGCGGCGCATCCCGTGAGCGGCCAGACCAGCGAACAGCGCCTTGGTGGGCTGGGCGCGGAACCGCCCGGCGAACAAGGCAGCCGGGAGCGCCCAGGACGCCAGCCGCAGGGGCGGGAAGGGCCTTGCGGTGACCGGTTCCAGCACGGCAGGAGCCACGGCGGTCCAGTTTTCGACGATAGTCCCAACGGATTGCCGCCATCGGTCACCGTCCCGCCCGAGACGGTCGCAGGTGGAGTCGAGCGACCTCCACAGCGCGGCCGCGCTGCCATCTTCGAACGGATGTGCGACCTGGACCTCGGGAAGGATCCACCGGACACCGAGGCGCTGCATCGGGAGACGACCGAAGAAGGGCGAGGCTATGCCGAGCGGGTGGAAGGCCGAGCAGATGTCGTGGCGGAATCCCGGGAGGGTCAACTCCTCGGTACGAGTGCCCCCGCCGATGGTCTCACTCGCCTCGAGCACCACAACGCGGAATCCCTGCTCCGCGACTGCCACCGCCGCCGCCAGGCCGTTGGGTCCGGACCCGACAACGACGGCATCCCAACGGGCCATCCTCAGTGGGCGGCCCCGTCCCCTGCCACCGATGGCTCACTGGTCTCCGGAACTGATCGGAGAACCAGGTAACCGAGGATCCCGGCGATGATCGAGCCCAAGAAGATGCCGATCTTGGCCAGGTCGATGGTCGCCTGGTCCGTGTACGCCAACTCGGCGATGAACAGAGCCACGGTGAAGCCCACCCCCGCCAGCATTCCGGTGCCCGTCATGTGCCGCCAGCCGACCCCTGAGGGCAGGCGGCCCCAACCCAGCTTGACCACCAGCCAGGCAAAACCCGTCACGCCCACCGTCTTACCGACCACCAAGCCGAGCGCCACGCCGAGCGCGACCCTCGAGGTGACCGAGTCGATCAGGTCTATCCCGGCAAGAGAGATTCCCGCATTGGCCAGGGCGAATATCGGAACGATGACGAAGGCGCTCCAGTCGTTGAGGAGATGCTGGATACGGGACACCGGCGCGATCGACTCCCTGGCCACGTCGGAGAGCAGCCGGGCCTCGTACTCGACCTTTTCCCGGAAGCGTGGCTCGGGGGAGGTGGTCGGGTAGATCTCGACGATGCGCCGGGCGGCACGGTCGAATTCCCGGGCCTCGTAGAGAGGACGGGAGGGGGTTATGAACCCGAGAATGACACCAGCGATGGTGGCGTGGACTCCTGATTCGAGGAACCCGAACCAAGCGATGATCGCCATCGGCACGTAGAAGATGTGTGAGCGGATGTTGACCTTCGTCGCCACCGCTATCACGACCAATGCTGCTATCCCGACAGCGAGGTATCCGAAGTTGAGATCCGACGTGTAGAAGAGGGCGATGACGATGATGGCGCCGATGTCGTCCGCGATGGCCACCGCCAGCAGGAACAACCGAACGCCGACCGGCGCCCGGGAGCCGACCAGCGCCAGCACACCGAGCGAGAACGCGATATCGGTCGCCATCGGAACTCCCCATCCCCGCAGGGACGCTGCGTCGCCGGCATTGAAGGCCACGTAGATGAGCGCCGGCAGGAGCATGCCTCCAAGAGCGGCCACCACCGGCAGAGCAGCCTTGCGCGGGTCGCGCAGCTCTCCCAGGACCAGTTCCCGCTTGATCTCCAGTCCCACCACCAGAAAGAAGATCGCCATCAACCCGTCGTTGACCAGGTGTTTGAAGTCTTCGTACAAGTGGATCGGCCCGAGAGACAGGTCCAGATGGGAGTTGAGCCAGAAGTCCTGGTACGAGCTACCGAATGTCGGGAGGTTCGCCCAGAGCATGGCGACCACCGCAGCACCTACCAGGACGATCCCCGAGGCGGCCGACGTCTGAGTCAGGCGCAGGGCCGGGCGGACGAACGTCTTGGGTATGAACCTATCGGAAGCGATCCAATTCTTCTTCTCGGATGTCACGGCGTAGCGAGACTAGCAACCCGGTACCGGTATCCTGGCCGGGTCGCACGGTTTCCGACTATCTGTTGGGACCTTCCCTGGTTAGCGTCCCCGGCATGGCTGGACTGGTCAAGAGCAGAGCGCTGCGTATCGTGTTGATGGGACTCGGCCTGCTCTTCGTGGGGATCGGGTTCGTGGGAGCGTTCCTTCCGCTGGTTCCGACCACAGGCCCGGTGCTGCTGGCCGCTTTCCTCTTCTCGATCTCGTCGGTGCGCTTCGATCACTGGTTGACGAACCACCGCATCTTCGGTTCCATCGTGCGAGATTGGCGCGCCGGACGGGGATTCACGATGCGGCTCAAGCTGGCCGCCATCGTCGCCATCGCGGCGACCTTCACAATCACGGTGGCATTCGCAATAGACAGTACGCTGGTCCGAGTGCTGCTGATCGGGCTCGCGGTCGGCTTGGTCGTCTACATCCTTCAGTTGCCTACCAAGCGACAGGTGCCAGGTGCCAGGTGACAGGTCTCAGGTGCTAGGTGACAGTCGTCAGGTGCCGGGTGCCAGGTGCCGGGTGTCAGAAGTGGTGGACCCCATTAGGTGCCAGGACCGACAAGTGACGACACAACTCAAAGACACCGAGAACCCCTCAGTCCCACCAGCCACCACTGACACCTAGCACCTGAGACCTGACACCTGAGACCCGGCACCTGGCACCTGGCCTAAAAGTGTGCTATTGCCTCGATGACGTTGAGCTTGGCGGCGCGCCGGGCGGGGAAGACGGCGAAGAGGATCCCCAGGATGCCGGTGGCCACCAGCCAGAACACCAGGCTTCCGAGAACGCCGGAGACCGACACCGAACTTGGCAGCCAGGGGACTACGAAGGTCGATAACCCGAGGTCCGCCAGCGCCCTTATCAGCGCCCAGCCGAAGAAGATCCCCAAGCCGATCCCCATGAGGGCGCCGAACACCGAGACGATGGACGCCTCGGACCGAACCATCCATCTGGTGGTCCTGCGGTCCAGGCCCACCGCCCGCAGGAGGCCGATCTCGCGGGTGCGTTCGAACACCGAGAGGGCCATGGTGTTGGTGACCCCCAGCATCCCGATCACGACGGCCAGGGCCAGCAGGGCCAGGATGAAGTTGAGCAACCCGTTCAGCTGGCCCTCGGCCTCGCTCTGCAGATCATCGAAGGTCTGAACCGTCAGGTTGGGGAAGTCCGCCAGCAGCGGCTCGATGGCAGCCTTGAGTTCGTCCGCGGTGACGCCTTCCGCCGCCTTCACATCGACCTGGGAGTGCTGGTCTATGCCGTAAACCTCTATCCAGTCAGCCGCGGGGATGGCGATGATCCCGGCCCATGCACGCCCTTCGACGATGCCCACCAGGGTGAAGGGACGCTCACCGGACTGCTCGAACTCGAGGACGAGGGTGTCGCCCAACGCGAACCCGTTGTCCTCCGCGATCGCCGCCTCCACGATGAGCTCTCCGGACCCCGGACTGAGTGTTCCCTGGAAGTCATCGGGGGGTATGAAGTCGGCGAGGTTGGCCTCGGCGCCGGTGATGAAGGTCTCCAGGATGTTGACCTCGGTCTCACCGTGTGCGATCTCGGTTTCGGAGACGATCCTCCCCCAGCCTGCATGGATCCGGGTCAGGTCGTCCACCTCGTCGAGTTGTCTCACCCGCTCCGCAATCTCCGATGTGAAACCCTGAGTCTGGACGGAGATCTGCCCGGCGCGCCGTACGATCACCTCCGCATCGACATCGTTGGCGAGCACGTCGTCGATCGTCCCTCGTATCGAGCCGGTGAGGGTGGAGGCCAGCGCAACAAGCGTGATGCTGATCATCACCGCAGCGGCGGTAGCCGCCGTCCGGCGGGGGCTCCGCATGGCGTTCCGCCGGGCGAGCTTGCCGGAAGTACCCAGCAGCCGCTCCAGAACCATTCCTAAGAGGTTGGTTATGGGCCGGGCCGCCAGCGGGCTGAGCACGAACATGGCGATGAAGATCACGCCGGTTCCCACTCCGACGTAGACGATCGGACTCGGCCCCGAGCCGGTGTCTCCGTTCAGGCCGAAGAAGAGAGCCGCCAGCCCCAGGGCCAGGATCAGCCCGCCCGCCAGGGTGCGCCTCAGGAATCCTGCCCGAGCCGGACCGGCGGCATCCTCCCTGAGAGCGGCCATCACCGAGACCTTCGAAGCGCGCCGGGCCGGAACCAGGGCGGCGATCAGGGTGATCACCACGCCCGCCGCCAAGCCGACGATCACGGTGCGGGGCTTGATCGATAACGTGGTGGTCGGCAGCTCGATCCCCACCGCCGGAAGTATCTGCTGCAGGCCGAAGGCGATCATCACCCCGAAACCAACACCGAGGAGGGCGCCTATCGCTCCGATGATCAGGGCCTCGAGGAGGACTATGCCCCGGACCTGGCGGGCCCCGGCCCCCAGAGCCCTCAGCAACGCCAACTCCCTGGTCCGCTGGGTCACCACGATCCGGAAGGTGTTGTAGATGAGGAAGGAACCGACGAACAGGGCCACCCATCCGAACACCGATAGGAAGACGCTGAAGAAGGAGAGAGCGGACTGGATCTCCGCAGCCTCCTCCTCGGCCGCGTCCTGGCCCGACACCACGGTGGCATTGTCGGGCAATACGGCCTCGATACGGGGAATCACCTCGTCCACCGTGGCTCCCGGTGTGACCTGCACGGAACCTCCGGACAGCTTGCCGGGGCGCTGCAGGACCGCCTGGGCCGTGGGCAGGTCGAAGAAGACCCATTTGGTCCCCCCGAGGCTGCTGTCCTCGCCGAACACGGCGATCCCCGCCAAGGTCAACTCGAGGCGACCGACCAGATCCGAGATCACCGTGACCCTGTCCCCGATCTCGAAACCGCCCAACTCGGCCGTACCGCGGTCCAGGGCCACCTGGTCCCTTCCTGCGGGGTAGGCGCCTTCGGAGATGGTGAAGCCACCCGTGTCGTCGTAGGTCGTGGTCCCGGTGGGCTCTGTGAGGTTGTTGACGAAAGTGGGCGGTCCTGGACCGCCGCTCAGCAACTCGCCCTCAGAGTCCAGGATCGTGACACCCATACCCTGTATGTAGGGAAAGGCCTGCTCGACCCCCTCGAGATCGTCGATCAACGCGAAGTCGGACTCGTCGAGGTAGGTCCCCTCACCGAGGGCGAAGTCGGACTCGGTGCCGACCGCGATGTCGATCCCCGCATAGGCGTCGGCGAAGATCGCGTCGAAGGCCTTGCCGATGGTGTCGGTGAACACGTAGACCCCGCTGATCAGCCCGACGCCGAGGATGATCGCCAGGGCGGTGAGGAGCAGGCGGATCTTGTGGGCCCACACACCCTTGAGGGACACGCGGAGCATCAGCGCTCCAGTTTCTTGATGCGGTCGAGGACCCTGTCGGAGGTGGGATCGACCATGGTGTCCACCACCCGTCCATCGGCCAGGAACACGATCCGGTCGGCGTAGCTGGCCGCTACCGCATCGTGGGTCACCATGACGATCGTCTGGCCGTGTTTCCGCACCGCATCCTGCAGGAACTCGAGCAGTTCGGCACTGGCCGTCGAGTCGAGATTGCCGGTCGGCTCATCGGCGAAGATGATGTCGGGCCGGGACACCATCGCCCGGGCCGCCGCCACGCGCTGCTGCTGTCCCCCCGACAGTTCGCTGGGACGGTGGCCGAGCCGGTCGGACATCCCGAGGGTCTCGACCACCTCGGTGAACCAGTCGGTGTCCGCCTTCCGGCCGGCCAGATCGAGGGGAAGGGTGATGTTCTCCCGAGCGGTCAGGGTAGGGACCAGGTTGAAGGCCTGGAATACGAAACCGATACGCTCTCGCCTGAGCTTGGTGAGTTCCTTGTCGCTCATGGTCGAGAGATCCTGGTCCCCGACATAGACGGTGCCCTCGGTCACATCGTCCAGTCCCGCCATGCAGTGCATCAGCGTCGACTTGCCGGAACCGGACGGCCCCATGACCGCGGTGTACCGACCTCGATCGAAGGACACCGACAGCTCATCGAGGGCCGTGACCCTGGTGTCGCCCCATCCGTACACCTTGGTGACGCGTTCGGCCCGGGCCGCGGCGTGGTTCATAAGGAAATCCTTTCGGGAGAGTTCATTGCGTCAGCCCGCCCATCTCCCACGAGCTGCTACCGGCAACGGACCTACTGTCCATCATTTCAGATGGCGAGTCCATAGGGGATCACCCTTCCGATACCCTGATCCGCCCTGAGGCAGGAGGGGATACCCCCGAATCTGACGATAGTCAACTGCCGTTACTAGGCGAATACGGTCTCGTATCGCCCTCTCCGGCAATCGGGTCGGTCTCAGCTTCAGAGTCGGCGAATGGACGTCGAACCCGAGCCACGGCTTGACCGGTGGGTTCCGGCCCTCGGGCATGGCGGTTATCCTGCCCCCTCACGATGCGCTTGGTGATCGCCCGTTGTTCTGTGGACTATCGAGGTCGTCTCACCGCGCATCTCCCGGCTGCCACCCGTCTGATCATGGTGAAAGCGGACGGCTGCGTGGCTATCCATGCCGACGGCGGAGCCTACAAACCGCTCAACTGGATGAACGCTCCCAACACACTGGTCGAGGAGGATGCCCGCTGGTTGGTAACCAACCCGAAAGGGGAGGAACTCGACATACGTATCGAGGAGGTGATCTCGGATGCGCGGTTTGAGTTGGGTGTCGATCCCGGTCTCGAGAAGGACGGTGTGGAATCCCACCTGCAGGAGCTGCTGGCCGCCAAACCGCAGGTTCTCGAGGAAGGCCTCGAACTGGTCCGGCGCGAGTACCCCACCGACATCGGACCGGTGGACCTGTTGTGCCGGTCACCCGACGGGGACACCGTGGCTGTGGAGATAAAACGGAGGGGTGAGATGGACGGGGTGGAACAACTCACCCGCTATCTGGACCGCCTCAACAACGATTCCCGTCTGCACCCGTTGCGCGGGATCCTGGCCGCAGTGGCCATCGCCCCGCAGGCGAAGGTGCTGGCGGGTGCCCGGGGGATCCGCTGCGTAGAGATCGACTACGAGGAGTTGCGCGGCATCCCGTCCAACAATCTCCGACTCTTCTAGGAGGGTGGCCTCCCATGTTCCAAGTGGTTCTCTACCGCCCGGAGATCCCTCCCAACACCGGCAACATCATCCGGATGTGCGCCAACACCGGGGCCGCCCTCCACTTGATCCATCCCCTGGGATTCTCGATGGACGACGCCCGGCTCCGGAGAGCGGGACTCGACTACCGGGAGTTCGCGGATGTCAGGGAGCACGCCGACTTCGACGCTTATCTGGAGGCGGGCCGGCCTGATCGGCTCTTCGCGCTCTCGGGTGCGGGAACCGGTTGGCACACCGAATGCATCTTCCGGGCGGGAGATGCCTTCCTGTTCGGTCCGGAAAGCGTGGGCCTCGGTGATCGGCTGCTGACCCATAGGGCGCTGACCGACGTTCTCCGGATACCGATGCTTCCCGATCGTCGAAGCCTCAACCTGGCGAACTCGGTAGCCATCGTCCTGTTCGAGGCTTGGCGCCAACTCGGATTCCGGGGAGGCGTGTGAAGGATCCCGAACCGGTCAGCCGGCCATGACCCGCAGCGCCACCGCCTCGGCCAGGGTGCTGCGTTCAAGCTCTCCCAAGTCGAGGCTCTCGTCGGGTCCGTGGATGTGGCTGGCCGGGTCGGAGGCACCGGTGAGTAACAGATCGGCGTGGGGGTAAGCGTCGGAGAACGCCTGCACGAACGGAATGGATCCCCCGATCCCTTTGTCAACCGGATCGCGCCCGTAGGCCCGCCGGAAACCTGCCCGGAAGGCGTCGTAGGCGGGCCCCGTGGTGTCGAGTGACACGGGATGCGCGGAGGCTCCGGGCTTCACGTCGACCGAGGCGCCCCACGGCACCGCACCTTCCAGATGGGCGAGGAGGGTCCTCATCGCTCGCTCCGGGTCATCCCCCGGGGCTAGGCGGAGCGATACCTTGGCCCGGGCAACCGGCACCAGTTGGTTGATCGATTCGGCCACCGGGGGAGCATCGATGGCCAGAATCGAGACGGCGGGACCGAGCCATAGACGCTCGGTGATCGACCCGTCCCCTATCGTCGCCACTCCCGCCAGAGCGCCCGCCTGTTCACGGGCCGAGTTCTCGCTCAGTTCAACGGGAGGCCGCCCTCCTCGTACGAGACCGGGCACCGCCACCCTGCCCCGATCGTCGTGCAGCGCGGCCAGGGCGTGTACCAGCACCGACAGGGCATCGGGGAACACGCCACCCCACATACCCGAATGGACTCCGGATTCGAGGGTACGCACCTCGATGACGCAGTCGATCAGGCCTCGGAGGGAGGTGGTGAGAGCCGGCACCCCGACGTTCCAGTTGCCGGCGTCGGCAACCACGATGGCGTCCGCGGCCAGCAGGTCACGGTAGGCGGCGAGGAAGCCTTCGAGGTGGAGGGATCCGATTTCCTCCTCGCCCTCGAGAAAGACCTTGACCCCGACCGGGGGGCGACCCTCGTAGGCCAGCACCGTCCCGGTGTGGATGGCTATCCCGGACTTGTCATCGGCGGTGCCCCTGCCATATAGCCGGCCCTCTGCCTCGACCGGCTCGAAGGGCGGTGTGCTCCACAGTTCCTCGGGCCCGGCCGGCTGGACGTCGTAGTGGGCATAGAGGAGAACGGTGGGCGCTCCGTCGATCGGAGGCGGGATCTCCCCGTACACCGCCGGATGGGCGTTCTCGACTTCTAGGAGGCGCACGGCGTGAAGCCCTGCGGCTTCCAACTGGGCGGCGGACGTCACGGCGCAGCGGCGGACCGAGGACGCATCGAACCCTGCCGCGCTCACCGAGTCAACCCTGACCAGTTCCTCCAAGTCAGCCCGCATGGCCGGTCGCAACTCATCGACCGCGGCGGCCAGATCGTCGAACATGGCAGGCTTGCGCGTGGTCATGTCAGACCATCCGGGCCGTCACCGGTCTGGATCATCAGCCCACCTCCCGAAACCTATGCGCGAACCCGAGCAACCGCTTACCGGTCACGAGCCTACCCGTTGCGGCCCGGAGATCCGGGCCCGCCGGCAGCGCGCCAAAGGCGGACCGCATGCACCGAGAAGACGGCCGACAGCATGATCTCGATGTATGGCCAGACGGTCGAGCCGGTCAGATCGGGATACTCTCCCCACACCGCCCCGAACCAGTTGGTCACGAAGACCAGCACCAGCAGGACCGTCCCACACAACAACACGTTCGACCCCGGCGACCGGCGGGGTCAGCGGTGGCCTCGTCACCGTTTTCGTGCTGCTCCCGAACCGCGGTTACCAGGATCAGGACGAACCCGACCGCCCGGAGCCATTCGATCACCCGCCAAGTGGTTGCTGCCGCGGCGATGGTGTTACCGGCCGCGTCGTACTCGTACGGCGGGAATACAGTGAAGTACACCGCGCCCCCGATTGCAACCACGCCGAGGTTGAGACCCATCGCGCGCTTCATGTCCTTGCATAGACCTCAACCGGATGGGCGGTGCCGTCGAAGACCGGGCCGGGTCAACGTAAGCTCTGTTCGCGTCACCCGCGCCGAGGTTACCCGCCGACATGGCTCGATTGTCGCACCACTGGCACAACCGCAGATCCGTGTCGCTGGTGGACCAACCATCGGACTTCTCAGGGCAGCCCCGTGAACGGCAAAGATCCCGAAGATTGCCGGGATGCCGGAGCACCGCTGATCGAGGTCATAGGGACGGGTCGATGACTTGGCCGATTTCGTGCCGGACGGCATCCGGGTCGACGTGAGCCAGGTCGCGCCAGCGTGACAGCAGCGTTGCCGGGCTCGGTCCTCTACGGGGCAAGGGGCGAAGCTCCGCCACCGGTCGGCCGGACCGGGTCACCGTGTGGCCTTCTCCGGCTTGTACGCGATCAATGACCGCGCGCCCATGATCTCGGGGTTCCCGGATTGTGACTTCGCCCATGGGAATAGTGTCTCAGACGTGATGCACAACAGATCGGCGCGTTGGCCCGGGCCTGCGCCCTCGGCCGGCAGAGGTCCCTGGCCGTAAGGACGGTACACTAGCGCCTTGTTAGGAGGGTTGGATCGTGCGACAAGGGCTTGAAGAAACATTCGTAGCGCCGGACACGGTGTTTCGTTTCGCGAGCCCCAGCCAGATCCTGTACGGCAGGGGCGCGGCGACCCGGTTCGCTGAGCCCTTCGGTCAGCTAGTCGGCGGGGCGCGTGATCGGGCGGTACTGGTCGTGACCGACGAGATACTGCTCGAAGTGGGAATCGCCGGGCCGGTCATCGACGCTCTCGCCGGAACGGGTATGCGCGTCGAGGTCTATGCACGCAAGCCCGAGGAGCCCACGGCGTCGGCGGTGAATGCTCTCGGGGAGCACACCGGCCGCCTCGACCCGGCGGGGGTCGTCGCCATCGGGGGAGGCGCCACCATGGACTCGGCCAAGAGCGCCCGGGTCCTTCACCAGTTCGGGGGCCGGATCGAGGACTACGAGGGGATCGGCATGGTTCCGGCACCGGCCACCATCCCCCTCGCCGCCATCGCCACCACGTCCGGAACCGGATCGGAGACCGGCTACGCCGCCCTTTTCACCCATGAGGCCACCTCCACCAAGCGATTCGTGGGATCGCCCCACATGGTCCCGGACTTGGCGGTGGTCGATCCGGACCTCACCGCCTCGGTCCCTCCGGGTACCACCGCCCACACCGGGATCGACGCGCTCGCCCAGGCGATCGGGCCCTTCCTGTCGCCACTCCGGCACCCCGTCACCGACGTGCTGGCCCGTGAAGCGGTCCGGCTGCTCGGGGGCAACCTCCTCGACGTCTACCGGGACGGGAGCGACATGGCGGCCCGATCGGCGATGGCGTACGGAAGCCTGATGATGGGGCTGGCCATGAACAACGCCGAATGCATCGGCGAGCACTTCTTCGCCGAGATCGTCGGACCCCGGTACGCCATCCCGCACGGGGTCTCGGTGGGGATGTTCCTCCCCTACATCCTCCAGTTCAATCGGAATGTATCCGCTGCTCGCCTGGCCGCGCTGGCAGCGCTCTTCATCGACGATCCGGCGGAGGATGAGCAGGCAGCCATCGATCAGTTCGTCGGGTTCACCAACAGCCTTCTCGGTGAACTCAATCTACCTACCCTCAAGGACATCGGCGTGCGGTCCCGGCATCTGGACGAGCTCACCGACCACATATACGGGCACATCGGTATAGAACTCGACCTGAACCCCCGGCCGATGAACCGGGACGACTGCGCACGCATCCTTGGGGCCGCCTTCGATGAGATACCGGCCCTCGAAATGGCGGTGTGACCCGCCGAGATCCCCCGGCCCTCCCCTGGTGTCCCGAGTCTCTGGTTTCGCTGTGTTGCGGACCCGCATCGGCGCATGAGAGACACGCCGGCCCGCTCACAGAACCCCCGCCGGCCCGACCGTGCCGGTCACAAGAGGGTTGAGCGTGTCACACCCCCGTTGCATACTGGTAAGTAACCGTAAACACCACCGGTCCGTTTCCGGTACCGACCGGACCGAGGCAGGGATCATGTTGTCAAAGCCGTACCTCTCGGGGAGGGAGAAACGCGGTCGGAGCCGAGGAGGTGGCGGTTGGGGGAGGGCCCGCCGGTAGGGGTCCGGTCGGGTGTTTTTCGCGTTCTCGGTCACCTCGGGCCTGCCGGGCGGGTGGGAAGCACGGTTCATTCCGAATATCCGCAACGGATCCCCGAATCAGGGCACTAGGGGGGTGCTGAAAAGCGAATCTTGCTGGGTTCGCTGGTGGCAAACCATTTGGTCTGAGAGTTGTCGGCTACCGAGCGAACCCCTTTGTACGGGGTTTTTCGGCACCCTCCTACGCTCCGGCGGGGACCCCGACCCGGAACAACGCCTGCTGGATGGCCGGGTTGGTCCGGTCGAGCCTCCGGAGGGCCGCCCACATGGTGACCTGGTTGGCGGCAAGAACCGGCTTCCCCAGCTCTCGTTCCAGTTCGGAGATCAGCAGCAGGGTGGGGAGGTTGGTGCAGCTGAGAAACAGGGCGTCGGCATCGGCCGTGTCGGCCCGCCGGGCCAGCACCCGGATGGTGGCGGCGGAGACCTCCGAGATGTCCTGGCCGACTGCCAGATACGCAACCGACGGCACCTCCAACCCCGCCTCCTCGAGAAAGGACACCAGCCCTTTCGCCAGGTTCCGATCATGGGGGGTGGCGACCGCCAGGCTAGAGGCGCCGACCGCCTCGCTTGCCTCCAGCAGGGCACCGCTGGTGGTAACGGCCTCGGAGCCGGTTGCCTTCGAGATCGTCTCCCTGAGCGAAAGCTCTCCTTCCATACCCCTCATGTAGCTGCCCGTGGTACATCCGTACACCGTCACGGACGGGCGGGCGACCGCTATGGAAGCGGCGGCCTCCCGGACCACAACCTCATCGCTGACCTGTGCCACCAGGTCGGCGTCGATGAGGCCCTCCCGGGCAGGCGTTCGGGTCACATGGAGGCGGACACCGTCCGGCAGGTAGGCCCAGAGTTCGTCATCGAGAGCGAAGTCGAAAGGCACCACCACCCCGATGCCTTGCGGCCACCGGTCGGGCGAGGCGGTCGCTTCGACCCGGACGTAGACGGTGTTGGGCGGGGGCACCTGTCGGGTCACGGCAACTCTGCGTCGTAACGGGGTCCGCTGACCGGGTCGGGGGCGTACATCCGGGACACGTTTGCTACCTTTCTGATCCGACATACCCCACGGCGACTTTTCGACTGTCTGCGCCGCCGCGCGGTCACGTCCAACCATTCGAAGAGGTCCGGACGGCACAGTACTCGGGCCGGTAGGGACGCCATAAGTCCTCCTCGTAGACCTCACTCTAGGAGGGTGGTGCAAAACCCCTCACGGCCCGTCGACCGATGACATAATGCCTGTTCAGAGGAAGACGGGCCGTTGCTCCCCACCGTCTTGGACCACCCTCCAACGAGAGCTACCCGACTGCCCGGTACATAGCACAACCTCGGATCGCCGACCACCGGCTTGATAGACTCCGAACCGCCAAGACGAGAGGAGAACCCATTGGCGGGCACGACCGAGTTCTTGATCGTGGCGCCGATCCTTCCCGGGAAACTGGAGGCGTGGCGCCAAATGATGCGGGAGGTCACAGGACCCCGATATGAAGACTGGGCCGACCACCACAAGAGGATGGGCGTTTCGCGCGAGGTAGTCTGGGAGCAACGGTTTCCCGACATGGACATTGCGATCGTCAGTATCGATGGGGTCGAACCGCAGCACATTCTCGAGAAGATGACCGCATCCGATCATCCTTTCGATATCTGGTTCAGGGACACGATCATCAGCGTCACCGGGTATCTGGAGACTGCCCCTGACGGGCTTCCACCACCCACCCTCGTAGGCAAGTTCGAAGCCGAGATACAACAATGACGCTCTCGCCTCGTGTATCGGCCGCGGTCGTATGAAGATAACCAGGATCACGGCTATATCTCTTGGCTATACGAAGGTCGATCCGGAGATGTACCGTAGCTTCGCTCTCGTGAAGATCGATACTGACGCCGGCCATGTTGGATGGGGAGAAGCAAGCTCCTCCTATGGCCATTCGTATCCGACGGTCGTGCAGACCATCGTTGATGATGTGCTAGCCGACATGCTGCTCGGTAAGAACCCATTGGCAATCAGGGCACGGCTTGCTGAGATGCATCTATGGCTCGACGGGTATCTCGGATGGGACGGGGTATCGGCACAGGTAATCGGGGCCATCGAGATCGCTCTATGGGACATCTTCGGAAAGGAGCACGATGTCTCGATTGCAGCAATACTCGGTGCCGGATTGGACAGTCTTCCTCTGTACGCTACCGGCACAACCTCCTTCGACGTAGACCTCGGCTGGCACGAGACATACTTCGATGACATTCTCGATGCCGGCATCAAAGGCATCAAGGTACGACTGGGAAACGATCCCGACCGAGATCTCGAACTCATTGCCCGGACGAGGCAAGTCATAGGCGATGACTGCAAGCTTATGGCCGATGGCTACTGGACATACACACTCCGTGAGGCGATTCGCTTGGCCCAAAACATGGAACCTTACAATGTGAACTTCTACGAGGAACCCATCCCTCAATATATGCTCGGGGGACTCGCCGAGCTTCGGGCCGCTTCTCCGATACGAATCGCGGTTGGTGAGCGAGTTTTCTCTCTTGCCGGATTTCGAGATGTGATACATCATCGAGCAGCAGATATTCTCCAGCCCGATCCGACGGTTTGCGGGGGAATACTCGCATGCATGGAGGTGGCAGCGTTGGCGAAGGCACACGATCTAGCCGTGGTCCCTCACGTCGGAGGCCTGACTGCTGTAGGCGTAGCGGCAGGTCTTCACCTGGCTGCCGCCATCGAGCCGGAGCTGCTCGAGTACGACCCGGATCCGTATCAGCCGTTACGCGACGATTTGCTCGTTGATCCTATCTTCGGCATGGATCGTGTCGAGAACGGGCACATGGCGGTCCCGACCGGCCCCGGGTTGGGAATCACGATCGACGAATCGATATTGGAAGCCTACCCATACGAACGTGGAACCCTCTACCAGGAAGTGTATCCCGAGCACGGCGCAGGACGCTTGTAACCAACGGCCGCTCGACCGTTTGTAGTCAACTCCCTCAGCCGGACCCTACTACCACCCTCGCCTACAACGTTGAAATCGCCTAAACACTCGGGTTCCTTTTCACAGCACGTCGCGGTGTTACATCGGCGAAAATGCGTCTTGTGCCTCCAGGGCGTCGAGTACAGCCAAGTAGGCCAGATCCCGCTTCCGGAGTACTTCGCGCTCCGACCGGCCGCCATAGTCGTAGAAGCCTCGGCCCGTCTTTGGCCCGTAGAAGCCTCGATCGACTACATCCTTGAGGTAGGGCGGGACTGCAAGCCCCATCTCCGTCGTTCCTTCGGCTATCAGGTCGAGTCCATTGAAGTCGAGACTTTGGAATAGCCCGACGAGCCCGAGCCGCACGCCCACACTGGTCTTCATGACGAAATCGATGTCCTCGATCGTCGCGGCACCGTCATCTATCAATTCCTCCGCCGCAGCGCCCATCGCCATCATGATCTTGTTGGCGATAAAGCCAATCGCGAACCGCTTCATCACGAGCGGCCGCTTGCCCACTCGACGAAGTAGGCCGGCCGTCCACTCGAGCGCTTCGCTCGATGAGTCGGGTCCGCCGGCGACCTCCACGAGCGGGATTATGTACGGGGGCATGATCCAATGGGCACAAACGAACCGCTCGGGTTTGGAGGCCGCCACCTGAGCGAATATGTCCAATGCGGAGGTGTTGCTCGCCAACACCACATCGGGGGCGGCAGCATCCTCGAATACATCGACGACAGCCTGCTTGGTGGAGATCCTTTCGTTCACCGCCTCCATCGCGAATTCAGCTCTTGCCGCGGCTTCCGCCAGCGATGTAGTCGGATGCAGCCGTCCCAGGACGGCAGGGATCTCGGTGGAGTCGAGACGGCCTGCATCGACCAGTATTCCCAGGTTGGACTCCACCAACTTGGGAACACGGGTGAGGGCGGCTTCGTCGAGATCAACGAGATCCACATCGATTCCGGCTTGTGCAAAGACTTGGGCAATCGAATGTCCCATCGTCCCGGCGCCCACCACGGTAATCCGCTGTACTTCATCCGGCACAGGTCGCATCACCTTCACCATAGCCGTGCATATCGTTTGGCTAGCCGACGAGGGTCTCCAAGTGGCCGTCTATGGGAATCACCGCCCCCGTGATGCCCGCACTCAGCGGGGAGCACAGGAACAGCACAAGGTTCGCGATCTCATCAGGCTCGATGAAGGTTCGAAGCGAAGCCTGCCTCTTCCATTCGTCGGACACCTCCTCGAAAGGAACACCCCGTTGGTCGGCCAGATCGTGCATCACCCGGTCGAGCCGGGGACCCGCCACGCCTCCCGGACACACTGCATTCACCCGGATCCCGTATGGCCCGAGTTCGGATGCCCAGGTCTTCGTCAGCCCGAGCACCCCCCATTTGGCGGCCGCGTACGGGCTTCGTAGCGGAGAGCCGTACAGTCCCGAGACAGATGACATGTTGACGATGCTTCCTGAACCCTCCCTCTTGAGAAGTGGCACCGCTGCCCGCGTGCTGAGAAAGGCGCCATCGAGGTTCCCACTCAGACATGCCCGCCAATCCTCGAACGAAAGTTCGTCGACCGGGATCGTAGGACCGCTCGGCCCGGCGTTGTTGACAAGGGCATCAAGCCCTCCGAGTCTCTCCACCGCATCGTCGAACAACCTCCCGACGTCCTCTTCCGATCCGACATCGGCCAAGGTAGCGGAGATATCGGGCGCTTCCTCCCGGGCTGCTGCCAAAGCCTCCGCATCGATGTCGCATATATGGACTCTGGCGCCTGCATCGACGAACCGCTCCGCTACCGTGCGACCGATCCCGCGTGCAGCTCCTGTTATGACAACCCTCGAACCCGACAACCGCATCGTCCCATGACCTCCTATGACGTCGCCGACGAAGAATAATCCAACACCCTTCATCAACCGATGTAAGAGGTACTTCCCCAGGTGAGCAGCTACCCGCGCATTCTCCTAAACAGACGATCCCGCCTGCCCACAACTCGCTTCACGCCGCGCCTCTCGTTGAAGCAAGGACTATGCCGCCCCCGACCGCAACGCAGGGCGGCGGCGTCGCCACGGTGCGTCTGTACAATGGTTGGCGGACCGACTCATCGCACTTCGGGAGGCCTCGATGATCAGCGTCGATTGTCATCTACATCTCGGCGTGACGCCGAGCCAGATACCGGAATGGTGGATAACAGAGATGTATCGACCATATGGGGGTGGGGCTGCAGACACGTATGACGGGAAATGGATCGTCGACCTATTGGATCGTTCGGGCGTCGATGTCGGATTGGTCCAAGGCGGAGACATGCGGCGCATAACGTACCATCCGGATTATCCGACCGAGCACGACGTGTTCGTCCCGAACGACTACACGGCAGAGCAGGTGGCCCTCTTCCCGGACAGACTAAGAGGAGTGGCGGTCATCGACCCGATACGAGATGTACAAGCGGCGTTGGAAGAACTCGATCGGTGCGTCCACGAGTTGGATTTCCGTGCACTGAAACTGCTGGGATCGTACCTCCACTTCTCGCCGAACGACCGGGGGCTGGATCCTATCTATGAGAAGTGTATCGAGTTGGGCATACCTGCGCACTTCTTCACCGGGTGGACCCCGATACTCACTGCGAAGCTGGAACATGCCGATCCCGTACTACTGGACGAAGTAGGGCGTCGCTTCCGAGATCTCAAAGTAATTGTTGCGTTCGCCGACCCGTGGATCGATCAGTGCCTCCTGCTAGTGGCCAAGCATCCGAACTTCCACGCCGACATGTACCACTTTGCCGAGTTGGGGCCTGAGCCGTTGTTCGAGATACTGGACCGCTTTCGTTCCCTATCTGCCCTCGATCGGGTGCTGTACGGATCGAATAACAGCGACAAGGTACGAGTCGGCCGTGAAGAAGCCACCGTGCCGGATGTCTATTGCAGCGTGAACCGAGTCGCTGAGGAGAGAGGAGCTGAGCCGTTTACCGACGAAGAAATGGCCGCCATCATGGGCGGTACTGCAGCGTATCTGTACGGGTTGGGAGGCTAGCCAAATGATAACGATCGATTGTCACCTGCACGTTACAGAAGTACCGGAGCACGCCCCTGAGTGGTGGATACGAGAGATGTACGCACCCTGGGGAGGAGGAGTCGGTTCCGTCGATGGTTCTGCGATCGTCGAGCATCTGGACGCCACCGGATTCGACGTCGGGATGATTCAAGGTGGAGACATCCGACGCACGACCTACCACCCTGATCACCCACACGATCGCCGCGTCCTCGTTCCGAACGACTACGTTGCCGGCCAAGTTGCCCTGTATGAGGGCCGGCTATACGGAGTCGCGGCAATGGATCCCCTCCGAGACATCCCGGCGGCGGTACTCGAGTTGGAGAGGTGCGTCAAGGAACTGGACTTCCGGCTCCTCAAACTCGTCCCCACCTACCACCACTACTCTCCGAAAGACCCGCAACTGGACCCGATCTACGAGAAGTGCCTCGAGTTGGACCTGCCGGTGATGATCCACATGGGATGGACCACCACCATCAATTCGGCCATGGAGTTTCAAGACCCGATCCAGTTGGATGAGGTAGGACGCCGGTACCGGGATCTCAAGGTGATCGTCGCGCACCTGGGATATCCGTGGGTGGATGAAGGCATCGCCGTCGTAGCCAAGCATCCGAATTTCTATGCGGAGATGGCGGGTTGGACCGCCTGGGGACCGGATGTACTGGCCGGGGCATTCTGCAAGCTCAAGGAACTCGGCGCCATCGACCGCGTCGTGTATGGATCGGACAACACCGACGCCCGGGACCTGTATCGCGACGCCCGCCGGATTGCCCATAGCCGGGGGACCACGATTACCGATCAGGAAATGGCCGCCATCATGGGCGGTACGGCTGCGAGACTCTTCAATGTCAGCGCATAGCCGGAGAGCCACATCCGGCCGTTCGGGTGTCGGCTCAACGGAAGGACCGAGAAGCTGGACATGGCCGTCGCGGACCTGAGCAATCGAACAATCGACCAGTTGATATCGCTGGACGGAAGAACGGCGGTGATCACCGGTGCAGGTCAGGGTATCGGTTATGCAATCGCTCGACGGTTCGTCGAGGCCAGAGCCCATGTGCTAATCGCGGATCTGGACCGAGAACGTGCCTCGGAGGCAGTCAAGAGCCTGACGAGTGACCTGGCGGTCGCGGCCCACGTAGATGTCACCGATCGACAATCGGTAGTCGCCCTGGCGGATCTCGCAGTCGCCGAGCTGGGCGGGATCGACATATGGGTGAACAACGCAGGTATCTACCCGGATGAGGCTCTGCTCGATGTCGACGACGATCAGTGGAATCGCGTTCTGGATGTCAATCTGCGAGGCACCTACATCGGTGCCCGAGAGGCAGCAACTCGAATGATCGCCCGGCAGCGGGGCGGCGTCATCATCAACATCTCGACAGCACCCGGGTACGTCCGCGAAGGCGCTCCACACTACGTCGCTTCGAAGCTGGGCGTCGTAGCTCTGACCAGGCGCATGGGAGCGGAACTTGGATCGCATGGTATCCGGGTCGTATCGCTTGCACCGACGGTGATCCTCACTCAAGGAATGGAGGAGTCAGCTGCCCTGGGCGGCTGGAGCCTCGACGACCTGGCCGAGGAGATGAGCCGGGATCTGCCACTCGGCCGCGCCGGCGTCCCCGACGACGTAGCGCGGGTTGCCTTGTTCTGTGCATCTGACCTGGCGGGTTTCGTCACCGGATGCGAGATCCGCGTTGACGGTGGGGACAAACTCGGCGGGCAAACCTAGTGTCCTGAATCAGAAAATCGTTACAGATACCCGGAAGCGGGCTGAGCAACCCACCCGCCCGATTCCCAATAACGAGAACGCCGAAAAACGCCCGAACGGACCACTTCCGTGGGCCCGCCCCCGCCGCCACCTCCATCGGTCCCCGACCGCGCTCCCCTCATCCCCCGGGAGGGTCGGCGCGAAGCATTGTGATCCCTGCCCCGGTCCGCTTGACGTCGGAAGCGAACCGGTGGTGTATACGGCTATCAAACATATACAACGTGGATGTGACAGGATCAACCCTTTCGTGGCAGCCGGTTACCTGGAGAGGGAGGACCGGGGTCCGGTCGGGGCCGTCGGCAGTCCGATGAAGCTGTATTCACCACAACGAACTTGAGATTCGGGACACTAGGAGAATGCTGAAAACGGGTGGTGGTTGGCCCGTCGTCGTGACCAGGCATTCTGTCACCGGCCGACGGGCCGACATGGGGGTTTTCACCCCTCTCCCAGCCGTACACGGAGAAAGCCTCTCGCCGAGGCGAGGATCGACGATAGGCGACACGTAATGACCGCCGCTCGATTGCCGCTACAGTGCCGAGCCATCCCCACCGGGAAGAGCCCGGACCCGGAACGATCAGGAGCACCCCAATGGTTACCGTCGACTGCCACCAGTACATCGGACTGACGCCGAGCCAGGTTTCGAAGTGGTGGATGGACGAGATGTACCTTCCCTACGGGGGCGAGGGAGTTTCCCGGTATGGCAAGGACATCGTCGACATGATCGACGAAGCCGGAATCGACATCGCAATCGTGCAAGGCGGAGACATCCGTCGCACCACCTCACACCCTGATCATCCCGGCGACAACAACGTGTACATTCCGAACGAGTGGGTCGCCGAGGAGGTCGCCAAGAGCCCGGATCGGCTACGCGGTCAGGTGACATTAGATCCGTTACGCGATCCGCGAAAGGCCCTCGCCGAAACCGAACATTTCGTGACCGAGCACGGGTTCGTCGCCTTGGCACTCAAGACCGCATACCACGACCATGCCATCAACGACCGGCGGGTGTACCCCTTCTATGAAAAGTGCGTCGAACTCGATATTCCGGTAGATCTCTTCACCGGATGGACACCGATCATCAACGCGCCGCTCAAGTATTCGAATCCTATCCTGCTCGATGATGTGGGGAGGGAGATCCGAGATCTGAAGGTTGTTTTCTATCTGGCGTTTCCGTGGGTTGACGAAGGAATCGCGGTTGCCGCACGTCATCCCAACTTCTATATGGATCTGGCGTGGTTCGGCGGTGGTAGCCCGGAGCAGTTATACGACGTACTACTGAAACTCAAGGACTTCGGTGCCATAAACAGGGCGCTTTACGGATCGGACGGCAACGACAAAGTCCGGATCGGGAAAAACACTGCGACAGTCCCTGAACTATACGCTGCCGTGAACGATGTCGCTGCACGGCGGGGTACTGCCGAAATCACTGACGAAGAGCTAAATGCCATCATGGGCGGCACCGCCAACAAGCTCTACAAGCTTGGACGGTAGAACTCAGCAGCCGGCGACGGTATGCAATCGGCGGGGAGGCTGCCTCCTCATAGAGAGGAGGCAGCACTCAAGCCAGCCGAAGGACTACATCTAGCACTCCAGCAGTGAGGGTCCGCAGCCTGCATACGCAGACTCGAGAATTGAGATGTCGTATACCGTCGCAGCGTCGGGAATCGATTCAAGCCCGGTTGCCGTTTGTACATAGCCGTTCTGAATGTTCTGGATCTGGTCGAGATCGAACCAGAACAGACCCTTTTCTTCGGTAAGAAGGCTGGTCATCAAGGGGATCTGTGCCTCGTGGATCGGGAATTGGTCCTCGGGGACCAAGCCGAGATCGACTCCGCCCCACGTGTTCATGACGAGGTCTATTGCGTGGGCAGGATCATTGAAGGCAGTCTCCCAGCCTCTGATGTTGGCGCGAAGGAACCCCACGACGGCCTCGCGGTTGTTATCCAGGAACTCCCTCGTCGTGAAGAAGAGGTCCTGGTAGGCGGGCAAACCCATCTCGCTGAACGTCCAACTGACGTTACAGATCCCTTGAGCATTCAACGGGAGCGGATGGCTGTTCACCCAGATCAGCATGCCATCGACCGTTCCATCGACTACGGGCGACATGTCCCAGCCAGCCGGAACCAACTCGTACGTCCCGGGCTCCAGCCCGTTGGCGACGAGCAGCGCGTCGATCAGGAATCCGTCAGTAGTGCCACCTGCAATCTTCTTTCCGGCGATGTCGGCGGGCGAGTTGATCGGGTCGTCGCAGAGCGAGCCTATACCCGTCGGGTCGGATTGCATCCTGACGCCGAACACCACGTAGTCGGCACCCTCGGACATGGCCAGCGCGAGCGAGAACGGATCCGTGATCCCGATATCGGCAGCTCCTCCCGCGACCACTTGCGCGGAATTGGGCACGTTGGGACCACCGTGCTCGATCGAGACGATGAGGTTCTCCTCGTCGAAGAAGCCGTGCTCAACCGCCTCGTAGAGTCCCATGAAACCAGGATCGGCTATCCAGCTCAGCCTCAATCGGATCTCGGTGGGTTCGGCAGGTGCGGCAGTCGTGGTCGTCGCCGCGGCTGTGGTCTCGGTCATCTCGGCAGTCGTCGTCGGGGCCGCGGCTGTGGTCCCGGTCGTCTCGGCCGGCGCCGCCGTCGTGGTCGTCGCAGCCGTCGGCGCGGACGTTGCCTGTGTGGTCGGCGTGTCGGCAGTGTCGCCGTCTCCGCAGGCGGAAGCCGCGAGCGCCAGGAGCGCAAGCACCGCCAGCCACCTGACCAGATTCCGATGGGTCATCATCCGTCCCTCCTCAAGGTCGTCGAACCCGCACATTCAAACACGGACGGGATCAATCATATCCCAGACGAAGGTGCGCTGAAATCCCCGGAAACGACGCCGACACGTCCCCGGTAAGGCAATCCCGTCTCGGCGAGGGTTGTCACCGGGTGAGGTACCTATGGATGCAAGCCCGGCACTCGGTCAAGTCCAGCGCTCGAGACCCCGCTCCTCAACCCGGCTGGCGACTGCGTAGGAAAGGATGGACAGAGCGACGATGACGATCGCCGCGCCCCAGGCGCGGTCGACATCGAACCGACTGAACGAGAGCGCGAACAGCCAGCCCAGGCCCCGGACACCGGTCAAGTACTCACCGATGACGGCCGCAACGAACGAGACTGCCGCGTTGAGTCGGAATGCTACGAGAAAGTTCGGCACTGCGGCCGGTACGGCGAGGTTCCGAAGCAGCGCCTTGCGCGGCGCACCGAGACTGCGGAAGACATCGAGCGAGCCCGGCGGCACGGCTCGCAAACCAGAAGTCACGAGGACGAACGTCGGGAACATCGACACCATGGCCGCTACGGCCAGAACCGTCATTGGTGAGTAACCCAGAACCCGAGCCATTATCGGGATGGTGGCGACGATGGGAGCGGAGTAGAACAGGATCATCGACGTCGTGAGAAGGCCCCGGAGTACGCGGGACAACCACACGGCGACGGCGGCGGCTACACCGATGGCGGTTCCGATCACCAGACCGGCTGCGGACTCTATGACGGTCCGCCAACCGAACGACCAGTATTCGGCCGGCGCCGACCAGATGTCCAGGGCCACGGCGGTCGGAGCCGGAATCACGAGCCTGTGCACTTCACCAAGGGTCACCCAGGCCTGCCAGACAGCAACCACGAGGACATAGGGCCATATGGCGACGAGGAGGCGTCGCGCCCATGAGAGACCGATTGACAGTAGGGACTCCGGGGGAGCCGCTCGGAGGCTCGCCTCCGCAGACGGACTCTCCACCTTGGCTGACCCTTCATCGGCGTGTGGCATCAGCGGAAGCGGTCCTGTGCCGCCTTCTCCAGGGCGGCGAAGGATGTGAACAAGGCGATCGCGATCAACGAGGTGATAGTTGCGGCCGCCCACAGGCGATCTGCACGCAGGCTGCGCATCGAGGTGACGATCAGGGCGCCGAGCCCCGGACGCGACGAACCGAACCACTCGCCGAAGACCACTCCGAACATCGCCGCCGGCGCACCGAGTTTGGCTGCGTAGATCAGCGATGGAACGGCCACCGGCAACTGCAACCGCCGGAATCTTGCCCAGCGTGATGATCCCAGACTGGTGAGAAGGTCATGGTGAGACTGCGACGCGAGGTAGAACCCCGAGCTGACAGCGATGAAGCTGGAGAAGAACACAGCCAGCAGCGCGAACGCGAACGGCACCGCGTCCTGTGATACGACCATGACGAGAAGCGGACCGAGCGCGATCCACGGTATGGAGTTGACCAGCGCTGCCATCCTGCCGATACCGCGGTTCAGCGACGGTGCAAGCAAACCCAGCACAGCAAGCACCAGCCCGAGCACTATCCCGGCAACAAACCCCTTACCCGCATCGACGGTGGTAGCCCGCGTCGCTCGCCCGAAGATGGGAAGGTTCTCGAGAAAGGACCGGACCACCACCGAAAGCGGCGGCCAGTTCCGTCCGACCAACTCGAGCCGGCCCACCAACTCCCAGACGCCCATCATGAGCACGACACCGACCATGCCGAGGAACACCATGGAGGCTCGGGAAGCTTCTGTATCCGTGCTCGAAGACATCAGTGGATCATGGCTCGACTACCCGCAAGGTCGATCCGGACCGTCGTACAACTACTTCGTTCGACTGCGACACGACACCTCTCCTCGCGCCTCCACCTGCCCACATTACGAGTGCATCCAGCCCGAGCCGCGCTGGTCGCAGCACGATGCGCGACGCCCTCACGACCGTCTCGCATTTGATTTCGTCTAGCCGAACTTGGATTGTACTCTCCTGGGTACCCCGCCGTACCGCCGATGACACCCAGGAGAGTCCATGGTCACGGTAGATTGCCATCTCCACCTCACCGAGGTGCCGGAGCAGGTTCCCCACTGGTGGATGAAGGAAATGTACCGGCCGTACGGCAGCGAGTACGGCTCCACCGACGGTGAGTGGATGGTCAATCTGCTCGATGCGTCGGGAATCGACATCGGGATGGTCCAGGGAAGCGACATCCGTCGCACGACCAGTCACCCCGACCACCCCGACGAGTACGAGGTGTACGTGCCGAACGACTACACCGCCCGACAAGTTTCGCTCTACCCGGATCGACTGAAGGGAGTTGCCAGTATCGACCCGATGCGCAGCGTTCCCTGGGCACTTGAGGAACTGGAGCGGTGTGTGAAGGAATTGGACTTCCGGGCGCTCAAACTCCTTCCGAGCTACCAGCTGTATTCCCCGAACGACCGTCGCCTCGACCCGATCTACGAGAAGGCTATAGAACTGGACATCCCCGTGCACTTCTTCACCGGGTGGACGCCGATCATCAACGCATCATTGGATCTGGCCGATCCGTTCCTGCTCGATGATGTCGGACGACGCTTCCGTGATCTGAAAGTGATCGTGTACATCAATTGGCCGTGGGTGGACAAAGGGATATTGATGGTCGCGAAGCATCCCAACTTCCACGCCGATCTCTGTTACTTCGCCGGCGGGACACCCGAGCCTCTCCATGATGCACTTGCCATGCTCAAGTCGTACGTGGCCGTCGATCGCGTTATGTACGGCTCGGACAACAGCGACAAAGTGCGTGTTGACAGAGACTTCGTAGCCGCACCGGAACTGTATCAACGAGTCAACGACGTAGCGGGTCAGCGGGGGTCCGAGCTGTTCTCGGACGAAGAACTGGCCGGGATCATGGGTGGAAACGCCGCTCGTCTCTACAAGCTGGGCACCTGACGGCAAAGCCTACCCCGGAACTGGCCGCGAGACGGCTATGTTGCGGCAACTCGGTCCTAGGAGTAGAACATGTTGTCTCAAGATCAGATCGACTTCTACAACAAGTTTGGCTATCTCGCCGTAGCAGATGTCCTATCGCCGTACGAAATCGGAGAGTTGCGGCGTGTAACCGATGACCTGGTTGAGGTAGCTCGCTACTCGACCAGTAGCGATGAGGTATTCGATCTCGAACCCGGCCACACGATCGAGGATCCGCGGGTACGCCGCATCAAACGCCCGTCGCTTCGCCACGACATCTACATGTCGATGCTTCATCACGACGCCATTCTGGATATCGTCGCGCAGCTGATCGGCCCGTCGATCCGATTCACGGGCGAGAAGCTGAACATGAAGTCGGCAAGATTCGGCAGCGTCGTCGAATGGCATCAGGACTGGGCCTTCATGCCGCACACCAATGATGACCTTCTCGCGGTCGGTATCGCCATCGACGACATGACGACGGAGAATGGTGCCTTGCTCGTGATACCCGGATCCCACCGGCAGCCGATCTATGACCACCACCAGGACGGCTTCTTCATCGGTGCGGTCGGCCGCAAGCAATTCGATTCCGAGGATTCGGTACAGATCGAGATCGCGGCCGGCGGTATTTCGATCCATCACATTCGCATGTTGCACGGATCCGCGCCTAACACCTCTGATCGGCCGCGGCGCATGATGTTCCTCGAGCTCGCAGCCGCAGACGCATGGCCGCTGTTCGGACTCGCGGATTGGGACACCTGGAGCACTTGGGACGAGTACAACGCCTGCTTGTTGCGAGGCGCACCCGTCACAGAGCCCCGAATGACGAGCATTCGGGTAAGGCTGCCCCACCCGGCTCGTCCGTGGCCGGGCTCGATCTATGCCCTGCAGTCAGACCTGTCGTCGTCTCCGTTCTCGGAGTAGATGCCCGATGGATCCGGCTTCCGCACAGAGTGCCCACGAGCGCAACAGGCGCGGTAGTTCGCCACTGCGGCGTCCGGTTCGCCGATAGTCACCGAGATGTATCGCTCGGACGGACTCGATGCAATGCTGCGGCCCGAATCGATCGCGTTCGTCGGCGCATCCCGTGACAAGCCCGGCCGGAGTTGGGTTGACATGTTCGGACAACTGGTCGAGTACGGCTACCGCGGCCGCCTCTACCCGATCAACCCGAAGGCCGACGTTATCCGTGGCTACAAGGCCTACGCCAGCCTCCTCGACCTTCCCGAGCAGGTCGACCTCGTGATAATCGGCCTCGCGGCCCCGGCGGTGCCATGGATTCTCCGCGACTGCGTCTCCACAGGGAATCGCAACGTTCACATCTTCTCGGCCGGGTTCGGCGAAACGGGCGAGGAGCGGGGCAGGACTCTGCAAGAGGAGATCACCAAGATCGCAATGGACGGGGGTCTACGGGTGATCGGTCCGAACAGCATGGGTATCTTCTCGCCCAAGCACAGGCTGGTCACCTGGGCCGGGGCACCCAAGGCCACCGGATCCGTAGGCATTCTCACTCAGAGTGGAGGCTTTGCCGACGCGATTATCGGATACGGCTCGCAGATCGGCCTCTCCTTCAGCGTCGTCGTCAACTATGGCACCGGACTGACGGTCGATGCCCCTGATCTCATCGAGTACCTGTCGGAGGATGCCGAAACAGACGCCATCGGCGTGTATCTGGAGGGAGTCGCCGACGGGCGCCGCCTGCTGGAGGTTGTCGCCCGTACCACTCCGAGCAAGCCTGTCGTCATGGTCAAGCCAGGCTCCAGCCAGGCGGCTCGCCGGACGGCAGCCTCCCACACCGGGTCGCTGGCCGGCAATGACCGCATCTGGAAGGGCTTCTTCGCACAAAGCGGCGCCACTCGGGTCGGATCGGTCGAGGATATGGCGCATACCATCCACGCTCTGCAACGGCTCCCCAGACCGGCAGGCCGCCGAGTCGCCGTCCTCGGCACCGGGGGCGGCAGCAGCGTGGCGGCAGCCGAGGCATGCAACCAAGCCGGTCTCGAACTCCCGCCACTCTCCGCAGAATGCCGAACCGAGCTGCGGAGATCCATTCCTGCGGCCGGCAACATCATCACGAATCCGATTGACGCACACGACGTCATGACCAACCCATCCCTCATGCCGACCGTGCTCGATGTCCTCACCAGCGAACCCTCCATCGACATGGTCGTTGTCTACTTCCACATCGACTGGATGTACGACGCGGGACCCGATCGCATCGCGGCCCTGTCGACCTTCCTCGCGGAGTCGGCTCGCAAGTACATGAACGGCAAACCGATCGTCGCAACGTGGCGGTCGTACCGTTCCGGCCTCGAATACGACGAAGCTATCCGAGAGATGCGCGAGGTGCTCCTCGGCGGAGACATCCCCCTATACCCGGATATGGATTCCGCGTCTCGAACCTTGGCTCGGCTGGCCGATTATTCAAGCCTCGCCGCGCGGGAGGCTCCGTGATGGCGATCGTGAACGGCCTCTCGAGTGGAGCAGGCAAGCCGGGGTCACTGTCGGAGGACGAGAGCAGAAAGGTGCTGGAGGAGTACGGCATCCCCATGGCAGTGGCGGAACTCACCACCACATCGCGGGAGGCCGTCGATGCTGCCGCCGAAATCGGCTATCCCGTAGTGTTGAAAGGATGTGGTGCCGGCTTGACCCACAAGTCGGAGGCCGGGATTGTCAAGCTGAACCTCAGTACGAGCAGCGATGTCACATCTGCCTTTAGGGCCATCCAGACCGCAACCGGTGGAGTGTTGGACGGCGTCTTGGTTCAGGAGCAGGTTCACGGAGTGCGTGAACTCGTCGCCGGGATGATCCGAGATCCTCAATTCGGTCCGTGTGTGATGTTCGGGCTGGGCGGAATCCTCACCGAAGCCCTCGATGATGTCAGTTTCCGAATCGCTCCGGTCGAGCAACGAGATGCAATGGCGATGATGGACGAGATACGAGGTGCAGCAATCCTGGGCCCGATCCGTGGTATGGCAGCAGCCGACCGATCCGTGTTGTCCAAGACCTTGCTTGCCCTCGGGCGCATCGGTCTCGAACACGAGGAGATCGAGGCGATAGACATCAACCCCCTTCTATTGCAGGAGGATGGCACTCCTGTAGCAGTCGATGCCGCCATCTGGATCAGTTAGGAGGAACCTCGGGCAATCTTCCGGCTAGCCGTCGATCTTGTACAGGCGGGCCGCCGATCCGCCCAAGATCCGAGCCAAGTCATCATCCGAGAACGGATCAGCGCCTCGCTCCGAGGCGATCTCGTTGACACTTCGGTATACATCCGGAAGAGTCGATTCCTCCCGACCCATACGCACCTTATCGCTATTGTTCGATCCGTAGAGTACGCGGTGGAGCGCAGATAGCGACCGGAATCTCTCCAATGCCTCATAGAGCGGCCCGGGGCCCATCTCTGAGAAGTGATACATGTCAGCGTAGAAGTTGGGATGTTTGGCAACCATGAGGATGCACTGGTGGAGCCATGGCACACCGAGCGCCACAATCACTTTGAGATCGCGGTAACGGCGCCCAACCTCGTCGATGAGGACCGGGTCTGCATGCTGCAGCTTCGCAGTTATGGTTGGAGTCCAGCCGGTGAATATATGTACAGGGATGTCCAGTTCGATGCATCGCTCGTAAATCGGATCAAGCCTGCGATCGTTGGGCGAGTAGTGCTGGTACGACGCTACGAGCTTAAGTACTCGGAAGTCCAGTTCTTGAACGCAGCGGTCGAGTTCCTCTAGCGCGGCGGGGATATCCCGGATCGGGTCGATACATGCGACTCCCTTTAGACGATCCGGGAACAGTCCGACTTGCTCGGCGGTGTAATCGTTCGGAACGAACACATCATGCTCTTCTGGAAAGTCCGGATGCCAGGTGGTACGGCGGATGTCACCACCCTGGACCAGCCCGACATCGACGCCGGACCGGTTCAGCAAGTCGACCATCCAGGCGCCATCAGTCGATCCGAAAACACCTCCGTAGGGGCGATATATCTCCGTCATCCACCAGTCCGGGACTTGGCTGGGCGTCTCTGTCAGATGGAGATGGCAATCGATCGTGACCATCTGGTCTCCTTCTCCCGGTGTGCGGATCGCGATACATTCTACAGCCGGCCGGGCTCGATCCTGTCTTGGTCGCATAGATCCAGGAGCGTTCGTAGGTTCGGTGCCCTCCTAGACCTCTATGAACTCGAGCCAGTTTCCTTCCGGATCCTGGAAGTAGACAACCCCCCAATCGCCACCATCCGGTGTCTTTGCAAAGATCGGATCCGTCACAAACGAGACACCCTTAGCGGTGAGCGTCTCATGGGCCTTGCGTAGATCGTCGACGAGGAAGCAGACGTGCGTGGCGCCCAGTTTGTTGAGGGCCACATGGCCATCGCTCGAGAGAGGCTCGAAATACTGGATGAGCTCAAGTATATGGCCGTCGTCGCCGAGACCCAGAAATATCTCGACACGCTTCGCCCCCGGGATCCCGGCGTGATCACCATCGGGTCCCGCGTCCATGTCATAACGCTCCAAGACCACCAGGCCCAAGTCCTCGGTGTAGAACCGCAGCATCTCATCGACATCCCGTACCACGATGCCCGAGTGGTTGAAGCTGGTGATCATTCCATGCCCTTCGATCGCGACGCCTCGACATCGACCGATGCCGGCTTGAATCCCGGTCTGCCCCGGGATCGCATGTGCTCGACGAACTCTAGTGGTCTGTCGGTGAAATGACGCTGTGGCATGGGGCGACAGCAGAGTTCCTCGCCAGGGCCGCCGAGCAACACCTATCCGCAGCAGAACGTCGAGGCAGCGGTACGCAGCGAGAGGCACCGCCGGCAGGCAGAGCACGGCGAGTTGTCCTGTAGCCAGACGATCGGCTCATCCCGAAGATCCCATCACGCGTCCCTACGAGACCGTGGCCCGCCGGGTTCGGGCTGGAACGGACCATCGCGCGCGGCGAGAAACGCCCGGATGCCGCCCTGGCGATATGCCTCGCCGAGGTGCCGGACCTCGGGCGAATCACCGGATGCATGCGCAATGGTTGCGAGGAACGCCATCACGTTGTGCGCGTTCCGAAGTCCCATTGCCTCCAAACCATAGGTCGTGATCGCCTTGTTGAGGCGGACCGAGTCCGCCGGCACCATAGCGATCCTTCGGGCGAGAGCGTAGGTACGATCCAGCAACTCGTCGTGCGGCACCACCTCGTTCACAACTCCTATACGAAGTGCCTCCGGGGCATCGAAGTGATCGCCGGTGAGCGTGTAGCGGTGAGCGTTCTTCCAGCCCGCCAACACCGCGAACAGGATCGAAGAACTCGATATCCCCCGAACCTCCGGCTGGCCGAATGTAGCCTCCTCGGAGGCTATGGTGATATCCGAGCACAGCGCGTACCAGAATCCTCCCCCCAGGCACCAGCCATTGACCGCGGCGATAACCGGTGTCGACAGTTCCATGACGTGCATGAAGCCTTCTGTACTTCTCCGGTTGATGTCGAGCCACCTGCGCAATACGGCTCCGGCGGTGGCGTCGTCCTCGAGGACGTCATCATCGAAGTCGTATCCCGCAGAGAAGGCACGTCCTGCTCCGGTCAAGACGATCACCCTCACGGCAGGATCGGCATCGGCCTCGTCAAGCGCCTGATGGAGCTCTCGCTCGAGCTGGTGCGACAGCGCATTCATCGCGTCAGGACGATTGAGAGTTATCGTTACCACCACATCGTCCTGGTTGAACAGGATGAACTCGTAATCCATCTCGACGCCTCCCCATCCCGAGCCCGCGCTTGACAATCCGCCTCCGCAATCCGGCAGTGACCTGAGGGCCGGCGGTGAACCGGCGCGGCCACCGTCGAAGACCGGCGACTGTTCGACGCAGGCAATATATCGCGAAAAGCCTTGGGAGAATGCGAACGATGACGGGTATTGCCGGCATGCCGCTCGCGATCGGGCAGCTTGCAATCGTGCGGTGGGCCTGTGGTGGGGAGCTCAGCGCTCCCCCAGGAGGACACACCGGTAGGAGAAGATCGAGTCGCCGTGTCGTCGTCCGCGGATGCCTCTCGTTCACAAACCCCCTGGTCATCGCCGCGACCCGGAAACCGTCGCAACCGCTATCCCCGCCGCCACCGCATACGCGCCCCCGTTCTGAGTACCGCGCACCTTCGGTTGTAAACTCGCCCGATCAGAGGAGGAGCAGAACGATGTTGGAAGACTTGGGCGTCGAAGGATTCGTTGGGACACCGTTCCACAGCCGTAGTTCAGCGGCGGTCGAGACATCGTCGTGGTTCCCATGGCCGCCGTACATCGTGCCGGACGTATACACCGATTTCAATGAAGAACTGGCGGCGATGCGGACAGCAGCCACTCTGAACGAGATGTCCCCTCTCTCCAAGACCCGCATCTCCGGCCCGGATGCGCCTCTGCTGGCGGATCGGATACTCACCCGCAACGCCGTCGGTCAGGAAGTCGGCCAGATCCTCTACTCACCGTGGTGCAACGAGGCGGGCAGGATGGTTGCCGATGGCCTTGTCTTCCGCTTCGGCGAGCATGAATACGTTTTCGTGGCCGGGCCTCAGAAACAATGGTTCGAGATGAACGCCGGGGAGTTCGACGTGGAGATCGACGATATCAGCGCCTCGATCGGCATCCTCGCCCTGCAAGGACCCCTGTCGACCAAGGTACTGGAGGCTGCCACCGGCCAGGATTGGTCCGATCTGAGGTTCTCGCGGATGAGGGAGACGTATATCGGTGGCGCCAGGGTGGACGTCAGCCGGCAGGGGTTCACAGGCGAGGTGGGTTACGAGTTGTGGGTGTCCCCAGAGGGAGCCGGCGTAATGTGGGACGTGCTGACCGAGGCAGGTCGGCGGTACGCCCTCCGCCCGGCCGGGGAGTA